>NZ_WEGL01000009.1 GCF_009604455.1 Streptomyces sp. RB17 | reverse complement strand
ACCGAAGACGGGGTATCAACATATCTGGCGTTGACTTTTGGCACGCTGTTGAGTTCTCAAGGAACGGTCGCTTCCTTCGTACTCACCCTCTCGGGCTTTCCTCCGGGCGCTTCCCTTCGGTGTTTCCAACTCTACCAGGGTTTTTCCGTCTCTCTGACCACCACCCTGCGGACATGCAGAAGCGGATCCAGAGATAGGATCTGATGAGTTTGGGTTCTGCTGAGCGAGGGCGCACTGACGGCGCTCCGCCCCAAGCAGGAGTACGACTGTACACGGAGCCTCGAAGGCGGTGCAAATCCACGGGGTTGGTGGTCTAGACCACTAGCTGGTAGCTTCCATACGGAACCGCCACTTCATATGACATACGCTGCTGCCAGCGCCGTCCGGGACAGTCAGTGACGGCGCGTAAGCAGCTCCACTCCTTGGGAGGCTTCCCATGACCACCGTGACGTCCCCGCTCGCCGGACGGGCCATCGGACTGGCCGAAGTGCCGGATCCGGTCTTCTCCGGGGCCATGGTCGGCCCGGGTACCGCGATCGACCCCGTGCGTGAGCCCGCCGAGGCCGTGGCACCCGTGGACGGCGTCATCGTCTCCCTGCACCCGCACGCCTTCGTCGTGGTGGACGAGAACGGGCACGGCGTGCTCACCCACCTAGGCATCGACACGGTGCAGCTCAACGGCGAGGGTTTCGAGGTGCTCGTCAACAAGGGCGACACCGTGACGCGCGGCCAGGCCATCGTGCGCTGGAACCCCTCCGCGGTCGAGGCCGCCGGCAAGTCCCCGGTCTGCCCCGTCGTCGCCCTCGAAGCCACGGCCGAGTCCCTCTCCGACCTCCGGGACAGCGGAGACGTGAAGGCCGGCGACAGCCTCTTCGCCTGGAACTGACCACAACGCCGTCGTCGGACGGCGACCAGGACAACCACCGCGGCGGCGGGACCCGCCGCACTATCGGAGACGGGTGAGATGGAGACAACGCTGCGAGGCGTCGGCGTGAGCCATGGCGTGGCCATCGGCGAGGTTCGGCACATGGGTACGGCGGTGCTGGAGCCGCCGGCCAAGCAGATCCCCGCGGAGGAGGCCGAGCGTGAGCAGGGGCGCGCCCGCCAGGCCGTGGACGCCGTGGCCGCCGATCTGATGGCGCGCGGCAATCTGGCGGGGGGCGAGGCCCAGGCCGTGCTCGAGGCGCAGGCCATGATGGCCCAGGACCCCGAGCTGATGGCGGACGTGGACCGGCGGATCGCCGTCGGCAGCACGGCCGAGCGCGCGGTGTACGACGCGTTCGCGGCGTACCGGGAGCTGCTGGCCGGTGCGGGTGAGTACCTCGCCGGCCGGGTGGCCGACCTCGATGATGTGCGGAATCGTATCGTCGCCCGGCTGCTGGGCGTTCCGATGCCCGGTGTCCCGGACAGCGACCAGCCCTATGTACTCGTGGCGCGGGACCTGGCTCCCGCCGACACCGCGCTGCTGGATCCCTCTCTGGTGCTCGGTTTCGTGACCGAGGAGGGCGGGCCGACCAGTCACAGCGCGATCCTGGCGCGGGCGCTGGGTGTGCCGGCGGTCGTGGCGCTGCCGGGTGCCGGTGAGCTGGCCGAGGGCACGGTGATCGCCGTGGACGGCAGCACCGGTGACATCTTCGTGAACCCGAGCGAGGCGAAGAAGGCGGAGCTGGAGGCCGCGGCGGCAGAGCGCAAGGCCGCGCTGGCCGCCTCGACCGGGCCGGGTGCGACGGCGGACGGGCACAAGGTGCCGCTGCTGGCCAATGTGGGCGGTCCGGCCGACGTACCGGCAGCCGTGGCGGCCGGGGCTGAGGGTGTCGGTCTGTTCCGTACCGAGTTCCTGTTCCTGGACGACAGCAAGAACGCTCCTTCCGAGGCGAAGCAGGTGGAGGCCTACCGGCAGGTGCTGGAGGCGTTCCCCGAGGGTCGTGTGGTCGTGCGGGTCCTGGACGCCGGCGCGGACAAGCCGCTGGACTTCCTGACTCCGTCCGACGAGCCGAACCCGGCGCTGGGTGTGCGGGGTCTGCGGACGCTGTTGGACCACCCCGAGATCCTGCGCACGCAGCTGACCGCGCTGGCGAAGGCCGCCGAGGGGCTGCCGGTCTACCTCGAGGTCATGGCGCCCATGGTGGCGGACCGCGCGGACGCGAAGGCGTTCGCGGACGCCTGCCGTGCGGCGGGACTGCAGGCGAAGTTCGGCGCGATGGTGGAGATCCCGTCGGCCGCGCTGCGGGCGCGTTCGATCCTGCAGGAGGTCGAGTTCCTGTCGCTGGGGACGAACGACCTCGCGCAGTACACGTTCGCCGCCGACCGGCAGGTGGGCGCGGTGTCGCGGCTTCAGGACCCGTGGCAGCCGGCGCTGCTGGACCTGGTGGCGCTGTCCGCGGAGGCGGCCAAGGCCGAGGGCAAGAGCTGTGGTGTGTGCGGTGAGGCCGCGTCCGACCCGTTGCTGGCCTGTGTGCTGACCGGTCTGGGTGTCACCTCCCTGTCCATGGGTGCGGCGTCGATTCCTTATGTCCGGGCGACGCTGGCGAAGTACACGCTGGCGCAGTGCGAGCGAGCCGCGGCGGCCGCGCGGGCCTCGGAGAGCGCCGAGGAGGCGCGCGGCGCGGCCCAGGCAGTGCTGTCCGGCGAGTAGCCGACCGGCGGCGCGGCGCGTGTGCCGGGTGCAGGGGCGTCCCGCCTTCGGGTGGGGCGCCCCTGCGTGTTCGGCGTGTTTCCGGCCCGTCGGCGTGCTCGGCGTGCCGGTTACGGTCAGTGCCGGTGGCCTGGTGTCGTGTTCTCGTCCCCCAGGTCGGGGGGGTCGCAGTAGTCGACGCCGGATTCGGGGGAGATGGGGTCGCCGGATTCGATGTCGGTGCAGTAGGCGTCGAACACTTCGGAGGCGGTGAGCGGCTCGAGGACGCCGTGGCGCAGCCGCCAGCCGTGGACGCGGTCGGCCGTGTCCGGGGCGCTGGTGCGCAGGACGAGTCCGCCGGGGCTTCGGGTCGCAAGGCCGAGGGCGAGGACGCTGGTGAATTCCAGGGCCTCGGCTTCGTCGAGGTGGATGCCGTCGTGGCCGTCCTGGTCGGCGTGCAGGACGGAGACGAGGGTGTCCGCTGGTCCGGAGACACTGCACACGAGGTGCCGGTCGCCGGGCGGGGCGGTGTCGAGGATGCGGACCAGGAGGTCGGAGGCGCGGGTGAAGGCCGCCCGGCCGATGTCCTCGCCACAGGTGGGGCAGGGTCCGAGGCGGGACAGCACGGTGGTGGCGTACTCCCAGGTCGCCTGCCGTACGGCTTCGTCGACGAGGGCGGGGACGAGGGTGGCGAGGGGTTGGCCGTCGTAGGGGATGGTGGGGCCTGTGGCCGCGAGCTCCGCGGTGAAGCGGGTCCTGCTGGTCGGGGCCTCCGGGTCCAGGCCGGTTTCCGCGCAGTAGGCGGCGTAGTCCTCGGGGTCGAACAGGGCGAGTGTGGTGTGGGTGCCCTGGGCGGCGCGGGCTTTGAGGACGGCCTCGACCTGTTTCAGGTAGGTCGCGTGGTCGTCGAAGGTGAAGCTGCGGTAGCGCCGCATGGCGACGAAGTCGTGTTCGTCGGTGAGCAGGCCGATGGTGCCGGCGATCTCACGGCGCAGGACGCGTCGCATGGTCTGGTGGTCGGTGTGCGCCATGTTTCCCCCATAGTGCGCGGTCGATCAGTGCTCACTCACCGTAACCGGGGGCACTGACAACGGGGTCCGCTGGAGGCGGTCGTGGACCAGTCGGTGCTGGAGTGCGCAGGTCGCGGCGATGGTGGCGCCGAAGACGGTCCAGCCGAGGGGGCCGGTGGCGATGGCGGCGGTGACGGCCAGTGGGCCGAGGCTGCGCTGGACCGACTGTGCGAGGCCGTGCACGCCGAGGTAGGCGCCTTGTGCCGTGTCGGGGGCAAGGGCGAGGGAGAGTTCCCAGGACACGACGGCGTGCAGCATCTCGGCCAGGGTGAAGAGGGCGGCGGACGCGGTCAGCAGGCAGATCGCCTGGGCGGTGCCGCCGGTGGCGGACAGGGCGAGGGTGATGCCGCCGGCGGTGGATGCGCCGGACAGGGGGAGGAGCAGTTTCCGGGCTGCCGCGGTGGTGGTGCCGTAGCGGGCGAGCGGCACCTGGAGGGCGACCACCATCACGTTGTTGAGGACGAGCAGCAGAGGTGCGAGCCCGTGCGGTACGCCGTCGGTGTGCGCGATCCACAAGGGCAGGCCGATCTGGAAGACGGAGTCGTCGAGGAAGAGGACGGCATCGGTCGCCACGTAGGCGAGGTAGGTGCGGTCACGCCAGGGGTTGGCCGGCCGTGCGCCGCGGGATGTGGTGCCGGCGGCGGCGATGCGGCTGCTGGACGGGGGTTCGGCGCAGGTGAGGGTGAGGAGCGCGATCGCCAGGAAGGAGAGGGCGTCGCCGGTGAGGAGCCAGCGGTAGGCGGTGGTGGTGCCGAGGGTGAGGGCGGCCGCGGCGGCCAGGCCTCCGAGGGCCCATCCGGCGTTGGAAGCGGTGCGGTTGACGGCCTGATAGCGGACGCGGTCGGGGCCGGCGATGCGGGCTGCGTAGAGCTTGGTGAGGACGCTGGAGGCGCGGTCGCCGAGGCTGCCGACGGCCGAGATCGCGAGCAGCGGGAGGTAGTGGTCGGTGGTGAGCAGGCCGAAGGACGCGAGGGCGCGCAGGAGTTGGAGTGCGATCAGGATCCGGGTGAGGGGGAATCGGTCGGCGATGCGTCCGCCGAGGGGTGCGCCCGCGATGCCGACGGCGCCGGAGACGGCGGCGAGGGTGCCGACCTGGGCGACGGAGAGGCCGGAGACGTAGGTGAAGTACAGGACGGAGACGGATGCCCACAGACCGCTGCCGACGCGGTCGACGAAGGTGATGAGGAGCATCCGGCGTCCGTCGCGGCCTCCTGGTATGCGCGAGGGCCGGATGTTGGCCTCGGGCTTGGCGTCCACTGTTCCCCCTCAGATGGAGCTTGTTCCGAGTTATGTATTGATACATAATCTGTAACGTGGCAACACAATATGAGATCAGTGGTACGACGGCCAAGGGAATTGCCGCATCCGTCGAACGGGGCGTGGCGGAGGGGGCGTTGGCCCCGGGGGTCGCGCTGCCGCCCGTGCGGCGGCTCGCGGACGGCCTGGGGGTGAGTCCGGGCACGGTGGCCACGGCCTACAAGGAGTTGCGGCGGCGGGGCATCGTCGTCACGCGCGGGCGTGGCGGCACGGTGGTCGCGCCGGCTCCGGCGGTCGCGTCGCGGCGGCCGCCCAAGGTGCCCGAAGGGCTACGGGACCTGGCCGGCGGGCACCCCGATCCGGCGCTGCTGCCCGCTCTGCTGCCGCCCTCACGCCTTTCCCCGGGCGCCCGTTCCCATCGCTCCGCGCCCCGGCTGGCGCGGCTCGAGGACGTGGTGCGTGCGTGGCTGGGCCGGGACGGCGTGCCCGTGGAACGCGTGACGTTCGCGCACGGGGCGCTGGACCTGATCGCCCGGGTGCTGTCGGTCGAGTTGCGTCCCGGAGACGGCGTGGCGATGGAGGATCCGGGTTATCACCATCTGCTGGATCTGGTCGCCGCGCTGGGGCTGCGCACCGTGCCGGTCGCGGTGGACGACGAGGGCATGCGCCCGGAGGCCCTGCGCGGGGCGCTCCGGGCCGGGGTGCGGGCCGTGGTGTTCAGTCCGCGGGCGCAGAATCCGTACGGCGGGAGTTTCTCCGCCGCCCGCCGCGACGCTCTGGCCGAGGTGCTGCTGGACGTGCCCGATGTGCTGGTGGTGGAGAACGACCACGCCTCCGAGGTGGCGGACGCCCCGCTGCACACGGTGACCGGTACCGGGCCGGCGCGCTGGGTGCATGTGCGGACCGTGAGCAAGTTCCTGGGGACCGATCTGCGCTGGGCGGCCGCGGCCTGTGACCCGGTCACGCTCGCCCGGCACGACGGTCTGCTGCTGCTCACCTCGGGCTGGGTCAGTCACCTGCTGCAGGAGACCGTGCACGGACTGATGACGGACGAGGGCACACGTGCGCTGGTGGCACGCGCGCGTGAGACGTACGCGTCGCGCCGTACGGCCTTGGCCGGCGAACTGGCGGCACGGGGTGTCGCCTCGCACGGTTCCAGCGGGATGAACCTGTGGGTGCCCGTGCGCGACGAGTCGGCGGTGGTGAACGGGCTGCGGTCCCACGGCTGGTGGGTCGCGGCCGGGGCGCGGTTCCGCCTGGCCTCCGGTCCCGGCGTGCGGATCACGGCCGCCGGGCTGGAGCCCGCCGACGCCGCGCGGCTGGCCTCGGACTTCGCCGTCGTGCTGGGCGAGTCCGAGGCCACCTATGGAGGGTGACCCCCTCCCCCGGGGGTCAGGCGCGCTTGCGGGCGAGTTCCTCGTAGAAGCCGAGCAGGGAGAGGTTGTCGATGGAGCCCGGGTTGACCGCCTTCTCCAGGGGCGTGCCCTGCAGGAGGCGCTTGACGGGGACCTCGATGCGCTTGCCGGTGAGGGTGTGCGGGACGCCGGGCACTTCGATGATCTCGTCGGGTACGTGGCGCGGCGAGAGCTGTTCGCGGATGGTCCGCTTGATGCGGTTCAGGAGTGCCTCGTCGAGCACGGCGCCGGGCGCGAGGTGCACGAACAGCGGCATCCAGTAGCCGCCGTCGGGCTGCTCGATCCCGATGACGAGGGACTCCTTGATCTCGGGGAGGCGCTCGACGACCTCGTAGATGTCGGCGGAGCCCATGCGCACGCCCTGCCGGTTGAGGGTGGAGTCGGAGCGGCCGTGGATGATCACGGTGCCGCGTGAGGTGACGGTGATCCAGTCGCCGTGCCGCCAGACGCCGGGGTAGGTGTCGAAGTAGCTGTCGTGGTAACGACTGCCGTCGGGGTCGTTCCAGAAGCGGATCGGCATGGAGGGCATCGGGTTGGTGACGACCAGCTCGCCGACCTCGTCGATCACGGGCTTGCCGCTCGGGTCCCAGGCCTGCAGGTCGGTGCCGAGACCGGGCGCCTGGAGTTCGCCGGTGTACACCGGGAGGGTCGGGACGCCGCCGGCGAAGCACGAGCAGACGTCGGTGCCGCCGCTGACGGAGGCGATCCACAGGTCGGCCCCGCTGTCCGCGAACTCGTCGTGCAGCCAGCGGAAGCCGTCGGGCGGCAGCGGGGAGCCGGTGGTGGCGACGCACTGGACGGCGGACAGGTCGTGGTCGCGCGCGGGGCGGACGCCGGCCTTGCGGCAGGCCATGACGTAGGCGGCGGAGGTGCCGTACAGGGTGGCCCCGGTGCGTTCGGCGACCCGCCACTGGGCGCCGGTGTCCGGGTATCCGGGGCTGCCGTCGTACAGGACGATCGTCGTGCCCGTGAGCAGGCCGGAGACGAGGAAGTTCCACATCATCCAGCCGGTCGAGGTGTACCAGAAGAAACGATCCTCGGAGCCGAGGTCGCAGTGCAGGCCGAGCTGCTTGAGGTGCTCGACCAGGATGCCGCCCTGGGACTGGACGATGGCCTTGGGCAGGCCGGTGGTGCCGGAGGAGTAGAGCACCCACAGCGGGTGGTCGAACGGGACCTGCTCGAAGACGGGCTCGGCGTCGCCCCCCGTCAGTGCCGACCACTCCAGGGCGCCCTCGGGGGCCTCGGTGCCGAGCAACGGGATGTGGACGACGGCGCGCACCGTGGGCAGCTCACGGCGCAGTTCGGCCACGATCTCGCGGCGGTCGTGCTCCTTGCCGCCGTAGCGGTAGCCGTCGACGGCGAACAGGACGACGGGTTCCACCTGCTGGAAGCGGTCGAGGACGCTGCGGGCGCCGAAGTCGGGGGCGCAGGAGGTCCAGACGGCGCCGACGGCGGCCGTGGCGAGCAGGGCGACGACGGCCTGTGGGATGTTGGGCAGATAGCCGCTGACGCGGTCGCCGGGGCGGACACCGCGAGCCCGGAGTTCGGCGGCGAGGGAGCCGACCTGGCGGCGCAGCTCGGTCCAGGTCACCGGGCGCGGTTCGTGGCTCTCGTCGACGTACAGGAGAGCCGGCTCGTCCGGGCGGTCGGCCGCGGCGCGCAGGGCGTGCTGGGCGTAGTTGAGGGTGGCCCCGGGGAACCACTGGGCGCCGGGCATGGCGCGGTCGCCCAGCACGCGCGCGTAGGGCGTCGAGAAGCGGACGTCGAACCACTCCGTGACGGCCTTCCAGAAGGTGTCCAGCTGGTCGACGGACCACTGGTGCAGGGCGGGGTAGCCGCCGTCGGCGGGGGCGCCGTGGTGCTCGGCGGCCCATGCCTGGAACTGCGTGATGCGTGCCTGGGCGATCCGCTCGGGATCGGGCTGCCAGAGCGGCTGGGGGTTCGCGGTCGTCATGGGTGCGGCTCCCGGGCTGTGCGCGTCGTGTGCGTCGGTCCGCGCACGGGCTGGGGTATGCGCGTGACGCGGCTGACAGGGACGATGCCATGTGATCGACTTCTGCACCAGGGTGCGCCCCACATAGTCGGTGTCGTGAAGATGTGGTCCCGGCACGGGTGAACGGCAGTTGAACGGCACGCGCGCGTGGGGCGCTCAGTGGCAGGGTGAGCAGCATGGACGGTCGTGACCTGGTGCGTTCGGTGAGTGTGGTGGGTTCGGGGCGGGTCGCGCGGGGGTTGCGTTCCGTACGGGCCGCGTGGCGCAGGCGGCGGATCGACGCCGCCGGGCTGCCGCGCCGGGCAGCCGAGCGGGCGCGGGTCCCGGGGCAGGTGGAGGGCGTGGAGCCCGGGCCGGGTGGCGGGCTGATCCGGTTCGGCCGGTCCGAGCTGCGGATCACCGTCGCGGTGAACGGGGCGGTGTTCTGGGGGTGGGACGGGGCGGGTCCGCAGCCGTCGTACGCGCTCGCGGGGAGCTGTCCGGAGCCGGATCCGCGGGTGGTGCTGGAGCCGGACAAGGACGGTGGCTGGCGGGTGGTCGCCGAGCGGGTGACGGTCACCGTCTCGCGGCACGGTGCGGTGGAGGTGTGCACGCCGGGCGGCGTGACCCTGCGCCGGGATCTGCCGCCGCGCTGGTGGGAGCCGGTCGGCGGGGGCGCGGCACGCTGGATGCAGCGGTCGCAGGTGGCGGCCGACGCCCGCTTCTTCGGTCTGGGCGGCCGGGCTTCCGGGCCCCGGCTGCGGGACGGCACGTACCGGCTGTGGAACACCGATCCCGGCCGGGCGTTCGGCCCCGGCGACGATCCGCTGTACGTGACCATGCCCGTGCAGCTCGTGGTGGCCGACGCCGGCACGCATCTGGTGTTCCACGACACCACGTGGGACGGCACGGTCGTGCTGCGCGAGGGCGAGGAGGGCGCCGGGTCCGGGCACGACCGGTCGGGCCGCTGCGAGCTGCGGATGG
Organism: Streptomyces sp. RB17; assembly: GCF_009604455.1. Taxonomy (GTDB): domain Bacteria; phylum Actinomycetota; class Actinomycetes; order Streptomycetales; family Streptomycetaceae; genus Streptomyces. The sequence continues at coordinate 505,773 of NZ_WEGL01000009.1, read as the reverse complement.
ACGGCGGGCCGCTGCGCTGCTGGGTGATGGTGGGCACCCCCGCGCGCGTGCTGCACACGTGGGCCTCGCTGACCGGGGCGCCGGCGCTGCCACCGGCGTGGGCGCTGGGCCACCAGCACGCGCGGTGGGGTTTCGGCAGCGAGCAGGAGGTGCGCCGGATCGTCGCCGGCTACCGGGAGCGCGGGCTGCCGCTGGACGCGGTGCACCTGGACATCGATCACTACGACGACCACCAGGTGTTCACCGTCGACAGGGAGCGGTTCCCGAAGCTGCCGCAGCTCGCCGAGGAACTGCGCCGGGACGGGATCCGGCTGGTGTCGATCGTCGATCCGGCGGTGAAGGCGGCACCGGGCAACGCCGTGTACGACGGTGGTTCGGCCGTGGACGCGTTCGTACGGGACGCCTCCGGGCGGACGGTGCGCGGTGTCGTGTGGGCCGGGGAGTCGGTGTATCCGGACTTCACGCACGCGCGCGTGCGTAAGTGGTGGGGCGGACTCTACGAGGAGCGCCTCGGGCAGGGCTTCGCCGGGTTCTGGCACGACATGAACGAGCCGACGTCGTTCAACGCCTTCGGGGAGCTCACCCTGCCGCGGTCGGCCCGGCACGCCCTGGAGGGACGCGGGGGCGACCACCGCGAGGCGCACAACGTGTACGCGCTCTGCATGGCCCGGGCGGGCTACGAGGGGCTGCGCGAGCTGTCGCCCGGGGAGCGGCCCTTCCTGTTCTCCCGGTCGGGCTGGGCGGGGATGCAGCGGTACGGGGGCACCTGGTCCGGGGACGTCGCGACCGGCTGGCCCGGGCTGCGGGCCTCGCTGTCGCTGGTGCTGGGGCTCGGGCTGTGCGGGGTGCCGTACTCGGGCCCGGACGTGGGCGGCTTCGACGGCAGTCCGTCGCCGGAGCTGTATCTGAGGTGGTTCCAGCTCGGCGCGTATCTGCCGCTGTTCCGCACCCACGCGAGTCTGCGGGCGGGGCGCCGGGAGCCCTGGGAGTTCGGTGCCGAGGTGCTGGAGCACGCGCGCGTGGCGCTGCTCGAACGGCGGCGGCTCCTGCCGTACCTCATGACGCTGGCGCAGCTGGCGCGGCGTACCGGCGCGCCCTATGTGCGGCCGCTGTGGTGGGGGGCGCCGGAGGACCGGGCGCTGCGCGACTGCGAGGACACGTTTCTGCTCGGCGATGCCCTGCTGGTGGCTCCGGTGCTGGATCCGGGTGCCGACCGGCGGGCGGTGCTGCTGCCGCGGGGCCGCTGGTACGACACCGTGACGGAGCAGGCGTACGACGGGCCTGCGCAGGTGCTCGTCGACGCGCCGCTGTCGCGGATACCGGTGTTCGCACGCGCGGGTGCGGTCCTCCCCGTACGCGGCGCCGACGGCGGCCTCGAGCTGGAGGTGTGGGCACCCGCGCGTGGCCGTACCGGCGGCGGTCTTGTCGTGCGGGACGCGGGCGGCGCCTGGGACGAGCCGGAGATCGAACGTTACGTCGCCCGCCGGCACGGCCCTCGGGTCGTGGTCACCCGGGAGCGGGAGAGCGGTTCCGCCGAGCCTGCGTACCCGGTGCGGGTGCGGGGGCTCGGCTGAGCCGCGCCGCTCAGATGTAGCGGCCCTCGAACCAGGCGCGTACGGCCACGGTGTGCAGTGGGAAGGCGAGTTCCTCGGGCCGGCGCAGCAGCTGCCAGCCCTCGGTCTCGTCCGTGGGGTCGGCGGGCGGGAGCCCTTCCACCGGGCGCTCAGGGAGGAGTCCGAACAGCAGCAGATGGCCGTCCGGCGAGCTCATGGCGTCCACGAGCCGCACGTCCCGGGCGGCCGCGTCGATGCCGGTCTCCTCCTTGAGCTCGCGCACGACGGCCTGCTTCCAGTCCTCCCGGTCGTCGATGTAGCCGCCGGGCAGCGCCGTGCCCCCGCGCGCGGGGGCCACGGTCCGGGTGATGACGACCAGGGCCGTGCCCTTGGTGTCGTACACGGGCTGGAGCGCGATCGCCACCGGCAGAGGATTGCGGTAGGCGACAGTCCCGCAGGTCGGGCAGGTGCGCGGCCAGCCGGAAACGCCCTCTCCATAGGGCGCTCCGCAACTCGAACAGTGCGAGTTCGGTGCGGAGTTGTCAGTTGAGTGCTGAGTTTCGGACACGCGCGGACTGTATCCGATCAGAGGAGGGACATCTTCCGAAGGTTGCTCAGTGGCCGCTGATGAGCGACTTCGCTGACACGGGGAAGTCGAAATAGGTGTCCGGGTAGGGCTCGGGCTTGTACGTGTAGTGCCACCACTCCTCGGCGAGGTTCACGAAACCGAGGCTCTCCATGGTGTTCTTGAGCAGCAGCCGGTTGGCGCGCTGTTGGCCCTGGATGCGCGGGTCGAGGGTGTGCGCGAGGGTGTCGAAGCAGTCGAACCCGGTGCCCATGTCGACGGAGTTGTCGGGGAAGCGCTCGTCCTTGGGCGCGTAGCAGGGCACGAGCGGCTGCCCGGGGTGGTAGGGCCGGGTCGGCCTCGCGGGGAGCCTGACGATCGTGAGGTCCATGGTCGAGCCGCGGCTGTGGCCGGATTTCTCGGCGATGTAGCCGTCCGCGAACAGGCGGGTCTTGTCGACGTTCGGATAGAACTCGCCCCTCATCGACTGATCGTCGAGGTCCTCGGCCCAGCGGACGAAGTGGTTCACGGCCCGCTGCGGCCGGTAGCAGTCGTACACCTTGAGGGTGTAGCCCTTGCGCAGCAGGGTGAGCTGCGCCTTGTGGAGGGCTTCGGCGGCGGGGCGGGTGAGGATGCACATCGGCTGCTCGTAGCCGTCGATGCGCTCGCCGACGAAGTTGTGCGGGGTGAAGTAGCGGATCTCCTGGATGATCGTCGGGTCCACGGTTCTCAGGGCCACGAAGTCCTTCGGCGCCTTGGGCTCGGTCTTCGCCTGGGCGGTGGCCGGGGTGGCGGTCACGGCCAGCAGGGCCGCCAAGGCGGTGATCAGCCCGCGTACTGCACTGGTGAGTCGTGTCATGTCTCCTGCACTGCCCAATTCCGGATGCCCGTGACACACTTCTGACGTCCCGTCAGATATCGCGGCAGGGAGGGCCATGTCTCACATACGCACGCCCGTGGTCGACGGATGGTTCACCGGCGCAGGAGACGACTTCAGGCTCCTCGGCACCCGTTGCGGGGCATGTGCCTCGGTGTTCTTCCCGCGGGAAGACACCCACTGCCGAAATCCCGGGTGTGCCGGCGGAGATCTCGAGGAGGTGCCGCTGTCGCGACGAGGGCGGGTCTGGTCGTACACGGACAGCCGGTACCGACCGCCGTCACCCTATGTGAGCAATCCGGAACTTCCGTGGGAGCCGTACACGTTGATCGCAGTGGAGCTGGCGGCCGAGCGGATCGTGGTGCTGGGACAGGCGGCTCCCGGGATCACCGTCGCCGACCTGACGGTGGGCATGGAGGTGGAGGTCGTCCCCGGAGTGCTCCACGAGGACGCGGAGACGACCTGGACGACCTGGCACTGGCGGCCGACGGGGGTGAGGGCATGACGACGGACGTGGCGGTGCTCGGCGCGGGCATGCACCCATGGGGCAAGTGGGGCCGCTCCTTCGTGGAGTACGGCACGGCGGCGGCCCGCGCGGCGCTCGCGGACGCCGGTGTCGAGTGGGGCGAGGTCGGCTCGGTCGTGGGCGCCGACACGGTGCGGGGCGGATATCCCGGGTATGTGGCGGGAGCGACCTTCGCGAAGGCCCTGGGCTGGCAGGGGGCCAGGGTCGCCAGTGTGTACGCGGCGTGCGCCTCCGGGGCGCAGGCGATCGCCACGGCCCGGGCGCAGATACTCGCCGGGCTCGCGGACGTCGTCCTCGTGGTGGGGGCGGACGCGGCGCCCAAGGGGTTCTTCCGGCCGCCTGGCGGCGAGCGGCCGGAGGATCCGGACTGGCTGCGCTTCCGGGTCCTGGGAGCGACCAACCCGACGTACTTCGGGCTGTACGCGCGACGGCGGATCGCGGTGCACGGGGACACCCCGGAGGACTTCGCCCTGGTCAAGGTGAAGAACGCCGCCATGGGCGCGCTCAACCCGTACGCCCGCTACCGCAAGCGGGTCACCGCCGAGGAGGTCGCCGCGTCCGCGGTCGTCGCCGATCCGCTGCGGCTGCTCGACATCTGCGCCACCTCCGACGGCGGGGCGGCCCTGGTGCTCTCCAGCATGGAGTTCGCGCACCGGCACGGGGTGTCCCGGCCGGTGCGGATCCGGGCGGTGTCAACGGTGACCCCGCGCTTCCCGAACACGGTGCTGGACCTGCCGGACATCGCCACGGACTCCGCCGTGGCGGTGAGCGCCCCCGACGAGACCTACCGGACCTCCATCGCCCGGGCCGCCTACGAAGAGGCCGGCGTCGGGCCCGACGACCTTTCCCTGGCCGAGGTCTACGACCTGTCCACCGCGCTGGAGCTGCAGTGGTACGAGGACCTGGGACTGTGCGGCGAGGGCCAGGCCGCGAAGCTCCTGCGGGAGGGCGCGACGGCCCCGGGCGGCCGCATACCCGTCAACGCCAGTGGCGGCCTGGCCTCGTTCGGGGAGGCGGTGCCGGCCCAGGCCATCGCCCAGGTCTGCGAGCTCACCTGGCAGTTGAGAGGCACGGCGGGCGACCGGCAGATCGCCGGGGCCCGCGTGGGGATCTCCGCCAACCAGGGGCTCTTCGGGCACGGATCGTCGGTGGTCGCGGTGAGCTGACGGCGTGGGCGGTCACGTGCGGGCGACGACTCCGGGCATAGAGGGCGTGTGACACCAGAGACCACAGAGGTCTGCCACTCTGTGTGATCACCCGGGAATGCTGCGTGAACGTCTCATGAACTGCGCCTGGGCGCACGCGGGCAGCGCCATCATGCTCCCGTGCACTCCTGGACGGACACTCTCCGCTTCGCCTTCCAGCCAGTGGTCAACCTGAGGACGGGCGCGGTCACCGCACTGGAGACACTCGCCCGCCCGGAGACCGGTGACATCCTGGCCGAGGCCCGCCGAGACCCCGAACTCGACGGAAGACTCACGGTGTTGGCGCTCCGCGCCGCGACGCACAAGGAAGCCCTGCTGCCGCTGCACCTGAACGTGTTCGCGGCCACCCTCGCCGACCTCGGCGGCCTCGCCCCGCTGCACGACGCCGTGCGCGCGGCCGGGCGCCTGCCCTGGGAGGTGACGCTGGACGTGGTCCCGCCCTACACGCACGTGCCGCAACGGGCCCTGCTGGAGGCGGTGGCCGTGCTGCGCGAGCAGGGCTTCCGGATCAGCGCGGACGGCATCGGGGACGGCGACATCCCGCTCCGGCTGCTCACCGACCTCTCCCCCGACCTGGTCAAACTCGACGCCTCGCTGCTGTCCCGGCCGGCCGCGGTGCGGGCGATGCGGACGCTGTGCGAGGAGCTGGGTGCCCTGGTCGCGGTGGAGGGCGTGGAGACCGAGCTGCAGTGCGCGGCGGCGATGTCGGCCGGGGCGCAGCTGGCCCAGGGCGAGCTGTTCGCGCCGCCGGCCCGGATCCCCGCCGCGGACGTATACGTTCCGCCCCGCTCCCCCGGCACCGTCGGTGTGCCCCGGTCCGGGCCGTCGGTGCGGGAGTTCGTGCGCCCGGCCGCCGTACTGCCGGTGACCGCCTCGGCGGGGCAGGTGCGGGCGCTGCTGACCGGCTCGCCGGACGTGTCCGGTGTGCTGCTGGTGGACCAGGCCGGCCGGCCCGTGCGCTCGGTGCACCGCTCACGGTTCCTGCTGTCGATGTCCGGCCGCTACGGGCACGCCCTGTACGCCGACCGGCCGGCCTTCAAACTGGGCGACGCGCCCCGCACGGTCGGCGTCGACGCCACCGCCTGGGAGGTGCTGGACGTCGTCGCGATCGGCGGCCGGGACCGGACGTCCGACGATGTCGCCGTGGTCGACCGGCACGGCCGGTGCGTGGGCGTCGTGCGGCTCGCGGACCTGGTGCGGGCCCTGGCCGAGAGCCGGGTCGAGGAGGCCGCCGGGCTCAATCCGCTGACCCGGCTGCCCGGTTCGGACGCGATCACCAGCGAGGTGGACCGGTGGATCGCGGACGGCCGGTCGTTCGCGCTCAGCTGGCTGGACATCGACCACTTCAAGCAGGTCAACGACGGTGCCGGGTTCGCCACGGGTGACGAGCTGATCCGGTCGGTGGGGCGCGCGCTGCAGCAGGCGGTCTCGGGGCACGCGCGCGTGGGGCACATCGGCGGGGACGACTTCCTGGTGCTGGCCGAGGAGGAGGCGCTCGACCCGCTGGTGACGGCCGTGCTCGACGCGCCCTGGTCGGTGGGCGACCGGATCGTCACGCTGTCCCTCGCGACCGTGGTGTGCGCGCCGGGCAGCGTGGGCGACCACCGCCAGGCAGCCGCCCAGCTCGCGCCGCTGAAGCAGGCGGCCAAGGCGCTGCACGGCGCGAGCTGGGTGCTCGGGCGGGCCGGGCTGTCCGGTCACGAGGTCCGGCGCGGCTCGGGCACGACGCCGGCACAGGCCGGGTACGCGACCGCCGAGCCAGGATGGTGAACAACCTTCCGGAATACGCCGATTGAGGCACGGCAGCGGTGACCTGGGCGGCGAGCGAGTCGCCGGCACCGTCGCCGCCGGGCCGCGGGGCGAGTACCCGTCACCGTCGCCGTCGGCAACCTTGACGCCCCCGGGGCGCCGGTGAACACTTCCCGGTGTCAGCCGACATCGCCGTACATTCTCGGCGCTATCAGGCGCACTGCGCCACGGGTCTGTCCTGCTCACGGCCCGTCCCTCCGCGGCGGTACGGCTGCGACGGCACGCTCGTCACGGACACCGGGCGAGGCGCGGGGCTGCCTGCCCGCGGCTGAAGACGCCAACGGAACGTTCCTGCACGGAGGCCCGGGGCCGACGGCCCCCAATCGGCGCCAAGGGAGCCGCCATGAGCAACGGAGACATCTTCGTCGGCGAAGTGATCGGCACCGCGATCCTGATCCTCTTCGGTGCCGGTGTCTGCGCCGCCGTCACGCTCAGATACTCCAAGGCGCGGGCCTCGGGCTGGGTCGTGATCGCGTTCGGCTGGGGCTTCGGCGTCCTCGCGGGCGCGTACACCGCCGCTCCCCTCTCCGGCGGCCAGCTCAATCCCGCGGTCACCATCGGCATCGCCGTCGACACCGGCAAGTGGGGCAAGGTCTGGGTGTATCTGCTGGGCCAACTCGTCGGCGCGATGCTCGGGGCCGTACTGGCCTATCTGGTCTACCTCGCCCAGTTCCAGGCCAACATCCGCAAGGAGGGCACGACGGAGGACACGGCCGACGAACCGGTGCCGACGCTCGGCATCTTCTCGACCATCCCGGAGATCCGGAACCCGGTCGCCAACCTCATCACCGAGATCATCGCGACCATCGCGCTCGTGCTGCCGATCCTCGCCTTCGGGCTGACGAAGGGACTCGGCGAGTCCGGCACCACCGTGCTGATCGTCTCCCTGCTCGTCGTCGGCATCGGGCTCTCCCTCGGCGGCCCCACCGGCTATGCCATCAACCCGGCCCGCGACCTCGGGCCGCGGATCGTGCACACCTTCCTGCCGATCCCCAACAAGGGCACCTCCGACTGGGGTTACGCCTGGATCCCGGTCGTCGGGCCCCTGATCGGCGGGGCACTCGCCGGCGCCATCTACAACGCGGCGTTCTGATCGCCCGTACGTCATTTCGCGAGCCGTACGCCACGTTCCGTACATCCAGCGACCCAGGGGACTGCCATGACGGACACCGCCGACACCTATGTCGCCGCCATCGACCAGGGCACCACGTCAAGCCGCTGCATCGTCTTCGACCACGGCGGGGCCATCGTCGCCGTCGACCAGCGCGAGCACCGCCAGATCTTCCCGAAGCCGGGCTGGGTGGAGCACGACGCGACCGAGATCTGGTCCAAGGTGCAGGCCGTGGTGGCCGGGGCGCTCGCCAAGGCCGGGCTGCGCGCCGACCAGTTGAGCGCGCTCGGCATCACCAACCAGCGGGAGACGACCGTCCTGTGGGACCGCGCCACGGGCAAGCCGGTGCACAACGCGATCGTCTGGCAGGACACCCGTACCGCCGCCCTGTGCAACGAACTGGGCGGAACGGACGGCCAGGACCGCTTCCGTGAGCAGACCGGGCTGCCGCTGGCCAGCTACTTCTCCGGGCCCAAGGCGGCCTGGCTGCTGGACCATGTGCCCGGACTGAGGGAGCGGGCCGAACGCGGCGAGATCGCCTTCGGGACCATCGACTCCTGGCTGATCTGGAACCTCACCGGGGGCACCGAGGGCGGCCGGCACGTCACCGACGTCACGAACGCCGGCCGCACCATGCTGATGAACCTTCAGACACTGCAGTGGGATCCCGCCATCCTCTCCGCCATGAACCTGCCCGAGGCGGTGCTGCCCGAGATCAGGTCCTCCGCAGAGGTGTACGGCACCGCGGTCGGGCAGCTCGCCGGGGTGCCCGTGGCCTCCGCGCTGGGCGACCAGCAGGCAGCCGTCTTCGGGCAGGCCTGCTACGACGTGGGCACCGCCAAGAACACCTACGGCACCGGCAGCTTCCTGCTGCTGAACACCGGCAACCGGCCGGTGCCGTCCAAGAGCGGGCTGCTCACGACGATGGGCTACAAGATCGGCGGCGAGGCGCCGGTGTACTGCCTCGAGGGGTCCATCGCGATAACGGGCGCGCTGGTCCAGTGGTTCCGCGACCAGCTCGGGATCATCAGCAGCGCCGACGAGATCGAGACGCTGGCGGCGAGCGTCGAGGACAACGGCGGCGCCTACATCGTGCCCGCGTTCTCGGGCCTGTTCGCGCCGTACTGGCGCTCCGACGCGCGGGGTGTCGTCACCGGCCTCACCCGGTACGTCACCAAGGCCCATCTCGCGCGCGCGGTGCTGGAGGCGACGAGCTGGCAGACCCGGGAGGTCGTGGACGCCATGTACCAGGACTCCGGGGTGCGGATCACCACCCTGAAGGTCGACGGCGGCATGACGAAGAACAACCTGCTCATGCAGCACCAGGCGGACGTCCTCGGGGTCCCGGTGATCCGGCCACGGGTGTCGGAGACGACCTGCCTGGGCGCCGCCTACGCGGCCGGCCTGGCGACGGGCGTGTGGAACGACCTGGACGAGCTGAAGTCGCACTGGCGGCAGGACGCACAGTGGACTCCGGCGATGGAGCCGTCGGTACGCGACCGCCAGTACCGCAACTGGCGCAAGGCCGTGGAGAAGAGCTTCGGCTGGCTGGAGGAGCAGGACGGCGCGTAAGGACGCGCGGCACGCGCGCGTGAAGGTTCTTCACTCGGCACGCGCGCGTGAAAGCTCCTCATGCGGCACACGCGTGTGACGGCTCCGCACGGACCACGGCCCGTACCCCGGTCGGCGGGGGTACGGGCCGTGCCCGTGGGTCAGCCGAGGGTGGCCCGGCGGCGGTCGGCCGCGCGCTGGTCCATCGCGTGCCGGACGACTCCGATCAGCACCTCCTTGACCGACTCCCGCTCCCGCGCGTCGCACAGCAGGACGGGTACGCCGTCGTCCAGGTCGAGGGCCTGGCGGACCGTGTCGGCCGGGTAACGGGAGGCTTCCTCGAAGCAGTTGACGCCGACGAGGAAGGGGATGGCACGCCGCTCGAAGTAGTCGACGGCGGCGAAGCAGTCCTCGAGACGCCGTGTGTCAGCGAGGACGACGGCACCGAGCGCGCCCTCGGACAACTCGTCCCACATGAACCAGAACCGCTCCTGCCCGGGCGTGCCGAAGAGGTACAGCACGAGGTCCTCGCGCAGGGTGATACGGCCGAAGTCCATGGCCACGGTGGTGGTGTGCTTGGCCTCCACCCCGCTGGTGTCGTCGACCGGGCGACCGGCCTCGCTGAGCAGTTCCTCGGTGCGCAGCGGCCTGATCTCGCTGACCGCGCCGACGAGGGTCGTCTTGCCCACGCCGAAGCCGCCGGCCACCAGGATCTTGAGCGTGACGGGCTCGACCGGGGGCTTGCCGCGCTCAGAACGCCCGGAGATCATCGGTTTCTTCTCCTGCTCGAGGGGGTCTTGCCTGACGGGTCACAGCGCCCGGAGGCCGTTGATCACGTCGCGCAGAATGCTCTCGTCCGGCAGGTCGGCCGGTGGCACCGGGCGCGTGACATGGACGAGTTCCGCGTGCACCAGGTCGCCGATGAGCACCCGTACCACGCCGGTCGGCAGGTCGAGGCCGGCGGCGAGTTCGGCGACGGACTGCGGTGAGCGGCGGCAGAGCCCGACGATCTCCACGTGCTCGGGCGACAGCGCCGGATCCGTTTCCGGATCGCCCGCGCCGGGTTCCGTGACGACCACCGCGATCAGATCGAGCCGGTGCTGGGCCGGACTCGTGGTACGGCCGCGTGTCATGGCGTACGGACGGACGACCGGTCCGGCCTCGTCGTCGAACCAGTGGTTTCTTCCCTGACCGTCTGCGCTCATGTCATCCCACTACCCGCCTGCGGGCAGATCGGTGCGCGGAGCGGTGCCCAGATGCGTGCCGACCCGCTTGACCAGGAGCGTCATCTCGTAGGCGACCTGTCCGACATCGGAGTCGGCGTCGGAGAGGACGGCGAGGCAGCTGCCGTCCCCGGCGGCGGTGACGAAGAGGAAGGCGTCGTCCAGCTCGACCACCGTCTGCCGGACACCGCCGGCGTCGAAGTGCCGTCCCACGCCCTTGGCGAGGCTGTGGAAGCCGGATGCGACGGCGGCCAGATGCTCGCCGTCCTCGCGGGTCAGGTCCTTGGACACCCCCGTCGGGAGCCCGTCGCCGGACAGGACGACGGCCTTGCGGATACTGGCGACCCGGTCGACCAGGTCGTCCAGGAGCCAGTTCAGCTGTCCCTTGTCGGTCGCCGTGTGGCCGGTCGCCTTCGGTGCGGTCATCGACCGTCCCCCTTAGTCGTTCCTCGTGCTGTGCCGTTGTGGTCTCCGTCGCCCCCGGCGTTCTCCTCCCGGCCGCGTTGCCAGCCGCGCTGCAGCGAGGCCATCCGGCTGCGGACCTCCTCGGCGTCGCGGTCGGCGGGCTGCGCCGCGCGGTCGGCGCGCTGCGCGGTGTCCTGCTTGAGCTGGGGGGCGAGGCTGGCCTGACGGACGCGCCGGGGCAGGGGCCCGGTGACCGGCTCGTCGCCCGACGCGCCGACGGCCGGCTGTGTGGCCGGGTGACCGGGGATGTCGCCGGGACGGGGCTCCGCGTCGGCGTCTTCGACCGGTCCGGCGCCGGACCGGCCCGTGGCACCCGGGCCGCCGGCGGGCTCGGCCGGCCGGGGGCGCCGGGGCAGGGCGGGGACGTCGGGCCCGGTGCCGGTGACCTCCGCGGCGGGATCGGCTGGTGGGGTACGCCGGGGCAGCGCAGGGACGTCGGGCCCCGCGCCGGCGACTTCGGCGGCGGCTGCCTCGTGTTCCTGGACCCGGTCGGTGAGTTCGGCGGGAGCCGCGTCCCGTTCCCGGACCCGATCGGCGAGTTCGGCAGAAGCCGCATCCCGCCCCTCGACCCGGTCGGAGAGCTCGGCGGAAGCCGCATCCCGTTCCTTGACCCGGTCGGTGGGTACCGCGGGGCGGTGGGACGTGGTGGGGCGGCGGCGGGAGGGAAGCGGGGCCGGTCCGGCCGGTCCGGGGCGGCCGGGGGCGGCGGCGGGCTGCTGGTCCGGTTCGTCGCGGTGGGGGCGCTGGTCGGGGACGGGCCTGCCGTGCGAGCTGACCAGTTTGGGGGTCTGCCTGCGCGGCAGCGGTACGGGTCCGCGGTCGTCGGCCTCTTCGTGTGACGCACGGTCGGCGGACGGCGACGGTGCCTGCTCGTCGGCGCGGGTGCGGGAGCGGCGGGGCCGGAACAGTCCGCCGCGCTCGCTGTCCTCGTCCAGGACGCCGGGGAAGGCGTCGATGGCGTCGAGATCCACCGGCGCCTCCAGTTCGACCGGGCCGTCCAGCAGTGAGGTCGGCACACCGGGCAGCTGCGCCGGCGCCGCGGACCGTCCGGCGCCACGGCCCGCCGGCCCGATCCCCCTCACGGGGCGGTCCCGGTCGAGGCGGAAACCGAGGCCGTTGGTGTCGGGTACCTCGTCGCTCAGCAGCGCGTCGGGGATGAAGACGACCGCGGTGGTGCCGCCGTAGGGCGACGGCTGGAGGGAGACCCGGACGTTCTGGCGCTGGGCGAGGCGGCTGACCACGAACAGGCCGAGCCGGTCGGTGTCGGACAGTTCGAACTCGGGGGTCTCGGCGAGGCGCAGGTTGGCGTCCAGCAGCGCCTCGGCCGTCATACCGAGACCCCGGTCGTGGATCTCCAGCGTGAAGCCGTTGGCCACCCGTTCGCCGACGACCTGGACGGCGGTGTGCGGGGGCGAGAACACCGTGGCGTTCTCCAGCAGTTCGGCCGCGAGGTGGGTGAGATCGGCGACGGCCGGGCCGGTGACGGCGACGCGGGGCAGCCGCCGTACCTCGATGCGTTCGTAGTCCTCGACCTCGGCGACGGCGGCGCGTACGACGTCCATCAGCTGCACCGGGCGGCGCCACTGCCGGGAGGGCGCGGCGCCGGAGAGGATCACCAGGCCCTCGGCGTGCCGGCGCATCCGGGTGGTGAGGTGGTCCAGGCGGAAGAGGTCGGCGAGTTCGTCGGTGTCCTCGGTCCGGCGTTCCATGGTGTCGAGGAGCGTGAGCTGCTTGTGCAGCAGCACCTGGCTGCGGCGGGCGAGGTTGACGAAGACCTCGGAGACTCCGGAGCGCAGTTCGGCCTGTTTGACGGCGGCCTCGACGGCGGCCCGCTGGAGGGTGTTGAGGGCCTGGCCGACCTCGCCCATCTCGTTCTTGTCGTACTCGAGGCGCGGCACCTCGGTCTCGACGTCGACCTGCTCGCCCGCGGACAGCCGGCGCATCACGCTGGGCAGCCGGACGCCGGAGGCCTCGTGCGCCTCCAGCCGCAGCTGGCGCAGGTCGCGGATGAGGCCGCGGCCGATCCGGACCGACAGGACGACGGAGAGCACGAGCGCGACCAGACCGAGGAGGCCCGCGACGGCCGCCTGCAGGATGACGCCCATGGCCACCGGGTGGGTACGGCCCTGGAGGCGGTCGCCGACCTGGTCGTCGAGGGTGCCGAGTTCGGTCAGGACGTTCGCGGCCGCGGAGTCCCAGCCCTGTGCGGTGACTCCGCGTGGCGTGCCGGAGTCCGTGTCGATGACAGTCTGTTCGGCCGTGCGCAGCGGGGCCGTGGTGGCGTTCTTCCAGAAGCGCTCGTAGCGTTCGCGCTCGGCGGCCGGCAGCAGCGGCAGGCTGACGTCGTACAGGACGGTGCGCTGGGCGGCGAGGTCGGAGATGTCACGGGTCTCTTCGCGGGTGAGCCGACCCACGACGAGGGAGGAGCCGAGCAGGGCGTCCTCGCGGGAGAGCAGCTCACGGGCGCGGCTGACGTTGACCAGCGCGCGTTCCTGCGCGTCCAGGTCGACGTCGTCGATGCCTTCGAGGGCGGCGAACAGGGTGAAACAGGGGTCGACCAGGCGGTTGTAGAGGCCGTAGGCCTGGGCGCGGGTGACCGTGCCCTGCTCCACGCCGTGGCGCAGGTCTCCGAGGCCGTCGAAGGCGTCCAGGACGGCGGTGAGACGTTCGCTGTCGTCCGCGTCCATGCCGTCGACGACGTCGTGGTCGCCGGCGTTCTTGCGGATCCTGGCGATCGCCCGGTCGGTGGCGGCGCGGGTGCGCTGCAGCGCGGAGAGGGCGTCGGCGGCTCTCGGGTCGGCGAGGTAGACGAGGGTCTGGCGACGCTCCTGCTGCAGTTCGCGGACGGTGTCCTCGGCGGGATAGCCGATGTCCTGCTTGACGTCCGTCACCTGGAACAGCCGGGCGACCTCACGCCCGGTGAGTACCGTTGCGAAGCCCCAGATGGCGGTCAGGGACACCAGCGGCACGAGAAGCAGCGCCACGATCTTCCGGCGGATCGACTTCCCGCGAAAGCGCATGGCCTCCCCCAGCTCGACCCCCGGCCGGCCGGGGGTGCACATGTCCGTCATCAAACGGCGCGAGCCTACTACCGCCTCACAGTTAACTCGAAGACATGTCCGGAGGGAGAACTTCCGCTCCCGCTGCGAGAGATGCCGAGTTGTCCGGGCATTGCGGGAGATTGCCACCGCGATCCGGCAGCCGCGCCGGGCCGGAAGGCGGCGCCGTGACCGGGCGGTTGGCTGGAATTTTTCTCCGGCCGGGAATCATCGGGCGCGGTCGTTCGTCCTTCTCTATGGGAAATGGGGGCGGAATGGGCCACAGGTGCCGCATCCCGCACCCCGGCGGCGTAAAACAGCGCAAGCCGGGCAGCCACTGGGGGGTCGGGGTCTTGTGACACCGGGGCGAGCGGTCTGCTGGCGGTGGGGAGTGACGCGGTGATGGGGACGGTGGAGTGGCGCGAGGCGCCCGAGGAGAGCGCGGCAGGGCGCTCGGCGGCGCGGCGGAGCCCGGAGGCACCGGATCGCGACATTCGGGCGCGTGGGCGCGCCGGGGAGCCCGCAGGCGAACAGCGGCCGTACTACCGGCCGTTGTGGATCGAGGAGCCCGCCCGACGGCACCCGATGCCGGATCCGGTGCGTACGGCGGCGGTGCGGGCCCTCCTGATCATCGCGGTGACGCTCATCCAGGCCATGGTGGCGTTCCTGTGCACGCTGGCCGAGTCCTGGCTGGCCTTCCCCATGGTGATCAGCAGCGTGGTGAGCACGGTGGTGGCCACCTGGGCCGTGGTCGACGTCTGGGTGACCCGCCAGGTGTGGAACCAGCGGTACGGCGTGCTCTCCGAGCCGAGCAGCACGGCCCGGGCACTGCGCCGCGAGCGGCGCGCCCGCCGGCGTGCGGAGCGCGCGGCCCTGCGCGAGCAGGACCGTATACGCCGTCGGGGCGGCACCGGGCAGCTGTCCCACCCCTGAGTTCCCAGGACGCGCCGCTACGGCGTGTTCGGTACCGGCTTCCTGAACATGCGCGTGGCCGTGATCTCGCTGTGCACAGACTCTCCGGCCTGGGGCTGCTGGGGCAGCCCGGGCCGGAGGTGTTCCTCCACGCTGATGTACTTCAGGCCCGCCCTGAGGTCGGCGTCGTTGCGCAGGCGGATGACCAGCGGGAACTCGGCCAGGGCGGTCGTGTCGAACAGACCGGTGGTGTAGAGCAGCTGTACACCGAGGGCGTCCGACACGGCCCGCTGCAGCTCCAGCAGGTAGGTGGCGTTGGCGCGGCCGATCGGGTTGTCCAGGAACAGCGTGCCGGCGTGCCGGTGCTTGTCCCGGCCCCGGTCGTTGCTGCGCAGCGCGGCCATCGTGCAGTACAAGGCGATCGCCGCGGTGAGCAGCTGGCCGCCGGAGAAGACGTCGCCCATCTGCCCCACGGGGACGCGTTCGGCGCGCAGTACGGCGTCGGGCTTGAGGATCTCGACGGCCACGCCCTTCGGCTGCAGCGCGGCCGCGACGCCGCGCAGCAGCAGCGACATGCCGTCCCGGCGCAGGTCGGAGTTCTTCTTCACGGCCGCGCGCGTGGCGTCGTCGATGACCTCGCCGAGGCGTTCGGTGAGCGTGGCCTGGTCGGGCTCCTCGAAGCGGATGCGCAGGAACTCCTGGCCGGACCACTCGCCGAGTCCCTCGGGCAGCCGGGACAGCCGCTGGGCGGACCGCAGGGTGGTGAGAGCCGACTCCACCAGGCCCCTGAGGCGGTCCACGATCGAGTCGCGGTTTCGCTCGAGCTGGGCCAGCTCGTCGGTCAGGACGCGCAGTCGGGGTGCGAACGCGGCCGCCCACTTCTGCGCGTGCTCGGGCAGCGCGGAGGCGGGCAGTTCGCGGATCTGCTGCCGGGCGGGGGTGCGGACCTGCTCGAAGCGCGTGGAGTTGGCATGCCGGACGAGGACGTCGCTCGCCTCGCGCACGGCCGCCTCGGCGGCGGACAGGTCGGCGGCGCAGCCGCGCAGCGAGCGGCGGGCCTCTGCCGCGGAGTGCCGGGCCTCTTCCAGACTGCCCGGGTACGGCTCCGGCTCCTCCTGTTCCTCCTCGGGGGCGTGCTCGCGCAGCAGGTCGCGGAGCATCGCGGCGATCTCGTCGAAGCCGCCGGCCGCGTCCTCGGCGGCCCGGTGGGCCTCCAGCAGCTCCGCGTGGGCCTCACGGGCCTCGGCCAGCGCCTCGGTACGGGCGGCGAGCTCGCCGGTCGCGGTGCGCAGCAGCGCCTGGGCGTGCTCGGCGTCGCGGGGTTCGAGTTCCTCGGCAAGCTCGGTGTGTGCCGCGCCGTCCTCGGGGGCGTGCCGTTCGGCCTCGCCGCGCAGCCGGCCGAGGTGCTCGCTCGCGCTGGACATGCGGGTCTCCAGGAGCTGCACCAGCTCCTCCGCGCGGGCGGCGGCGGCCTGCCGGGACGGTCCGTCGGAGCCGTCGGGCGACTGAAGCAACTGCTCGGCACGGGTGCGGACCTTGTTGCTGAGCCGGTCGAGCTCGGCGCGGGCGGCGCTCTCGTCGCTCTCCGCGCGGGCCTGTTCGGCGCGCAGGTCGGCGCCGACGCCGACCTTCTCGTACACCTGGGAGGCGGCCCGGTAGGCCTCGCGGAGTGCGGGCAGGGACGCCTGGGGGGCGTTCGCGTCCTCGACCGGTACGTCGTCGGGGGCGCCGGCGATCTCGGCACGCTCGGCGCGCAGGGCACGTGCGGTGCGGCGGGCGTCGTCGGCGGCGCGCTGGGCGGCGCGGCGGTCCTCGTCGGCGGCGCGGGCGCGCTCCAGGCAGACCTGGGCGCGGGCCTCGGACTCGGTGGCCTCGTCGGCGAGTTCGCGCAGTTTGACCTGCCAGCCGGCGCGCTCGCGGAGCCGGTAGGCGAGGCCGGCGAGGGCGTCGGCCGCACGGCGGGCCTTCTGCGCGGCCTCCTGCCGCTCGTCGCGGACGTGTACTGCCTCGGCGGCGGCCTCGTCGGCCTCCGCGCGCACCGTGCGGGCCTCGGCCAGCTCGGCCTCGGCCTCCTCGGCGAACGCCCGGGTCTCTTCGGCGGTCCGGGCCAGCTCGGTGAGGCGGCCGGCGGGGCAGCCGGTGCGCCAGGAGGCGAGCCGGGCGGCCAGTTCACGGTCCTTGCCGAGCCGGGCGGCGAGGGTGCGGATCTCCTCGTCGCGCTCGGTGGCCCGGGCGCGCAGTGCCTGCCGTTCCTCGTCGGCGGCGTGCTCGTCGTGCATCGCCGGGTTCGGTGGCACGAGGAAGACGTCCGTGGCGGCGGCGCTGTCGGCGGGCGGCGGGGCGAGCAGGGCGGCGGCCGTACCGACGGCGACGGCGGAGCGGGGCAGCAGGGCGGCGTCGCCGAGCGCCTCGCGGGCACGCGCGTGCGTGTCCGGGTCGGTGATGACCACGCCGTCGACCAGTTCCGGGCGGGCGGCGAGCACGCGCGCGTGGTCGGCGGGGTCGACGGCCTGGGCGAGATAGCGCCATCCGGGCAGTGCCGGGATGCCGTGCTCGCCGAGGAACTCCACGGTGGCCAGGACGTCCGGGCCCGGCGGCAGCAGTCCACCGTCACCGAGCGCGCCGAGGATCCGGGAGTCGTCGGCGGCGGCGGTGCGCAGCTCGAAGAGGTGCCGTTCGGCGGTCGAGACGGCATCGTCGAGGAGGTCACGCAATTCATCGGCGAAGCGGTCGAGTTCCTCGGGGGTGAGGGGGCCGTCGGCGCCCGGGCGAGAGGTGCTGCTCGTGCCCGGCCCCATGGGATCCGCGGCGCCGTGGCCCCCGCCCGCGGAGCCCTCGGCCCCGTCCGTCGCGCCGACGCGCGTGCCGCCCCGGGTGCCCATCGCGTCGTCGGCGCCGGACCGGGGCCCGGGCACTCCGGGCTGTCCGGCCGCGGCCGCGCCCGGCAGGCTCAGCAGCTCCGCGAGCCGCTCCTCGGCGGCCAGGGACTCGGTGAGGCGCCGCTCGGCCTCGTAGGACCGCTCGGCCGCCGTCGCGGCGTCCGCCGCGCGGGCGGCGGTCAGTTCGGCGCGGGACTCGGCGGAGGCCGCCTCGCGCGCGTGCTCGGTGACCTTGCGGGCGGCCTCGCGGGCCGTGTCCCAGGCGGCGACGGCGGTCTTCTCGGCGTCGCTGGCCGCGAGCGCGGCGCGGGCCGGGTCGGCGTCCGGGGCGCTGTCGTCGAGCCAGCCGGCGCGGACGGCCTCGGCGGTCTCCTGCTCGACCTCGGCGAGGCGCTGGCGCAGGTGCCCGGCCTCGCTGCGGGCGCGCTGGGCCTCGGTCGCGGCGGTGGTGGAGTCGCGGTAGGCGGAATCACCCACTTCCTGGATGGCGGCGGAGCGCTCCTCCTCCTCGTTGGCGAGGGCCTCGGCGCTCTCGGCGGCCGCGTGCAGGGCCCGTACGAGGTCGACGGCGGCTTTGGCGCGCGCGGCGAGCGCGGGCGCGGCGTCCCGCTCGGCCTCCTGGATGGCGGCGGACACGCGCGCGACGCGGTCGGCGGCGGCACGGTGGCGCAGCACGGCCTCCGCGGCCTGCCAGGCGGAGTGCAGGGTGCGGGCGTCGGCCAGTTCGCGCTTCTGCGCGGCGGCGGACTTCTCAGCGGCGGCGAGCGCCAGGGAGGCGTGCCGGTAGGCGAGTTCGGCGGCGATCAGGGCGCTGCGCTCACGGGCGCCCTCGGAGTGCGTGACGGCGTAGGCGGCGGCCGTGACCCGCTGGGCGAGGTCGGCGGCCCGTACCCGCTCCTGCACGGCCCGCGCGGACAGCCGCCGGGCGAGGGTGCGGGTACGGCGCTCGGCACCGGTATGGACGTCACGCGCGCGTGAGCGGGCCTCGGCGGCCTCGACGATCCGCCCGAGCAGGTCGACGGAGCCGGCGGTGAAGTCCCGTTCGGCGATCAGTTCGGCGCGCCGGCCCAGCTTGTTGCCGAAGCCGCTGACGAGGTCGGCGAGGCCGTCGGTGTCGCGGGTGTCGGTGACGGCGCGCAGCAGCAGGTCGGTGAAGTCGGAGTCCTTCTTGACCGCGAAGAGACCGGCCGCCTCGCCCTCGTCGGCGTTCATCTCCCGCTGGTAGCGGAAGAGTTCGGGGTCGAGACCGAGGTCGCCGAGGTGCTCGATCCAGCGGTCGTGGATCTCCTCCCAGTGCACCTCCAGGTGCGGGTAGGCCTTGCCGGCCTCCGTGAGGGCGTCACGGAAGCCCTTCATGGTGCGGCGCCGGCCCTGGGCGCCCGAGGTGCCCTCGACGGGTGGCCGTACGGCGGTGGACTCGGCGACGGGCAGGTTGTCCAGGCTGAGCCCGGGGCCGGGCCGGAATGAATACCAGGCCTCGGCGAACTTGCGCGGGTCGTTGGACACCTGCCGTCCACGCCACTCGCTCACCTTGCCGACGACGACGCACTCGCCGGTCTGCACATGCTGCCACTCCAGCGCCACGTGCCCGCAGTCGTCGGCGAGCAGGAACTTGCGCAGCACGCCGGAGCTGGCGCCGCCGAGGGTGTTGCGGTGGCCCGGCAGCATCACCGAGAAGATCAGCTTGAGCAGGACGGACTTGCCGCCGCCGTTCTCCAGGAAGAGCACGCCGGCGGGCGCGGGCCGGCGCGGCGGGCCGGACGGCTCCTCCTCGAAGAACTCCGCCTGCGTGGGCGCCGGGTCGGGCACGGGCTCGCCGACACCCCGCAGGTCAAGCACGGTGTCGGCGTAGCGCGCACCGGCGGGACCGATGGAGTAGAGGCGGACCCGGGACAGCTCGTACATGGCGGACTCTCGTAAGTCTGGTGAAAGGTGCGGTGGTTCGGGAATCTTCGGAAGCGCGGCGGCCCTCAGGAGTGGAACGGCAGCCCGGCGTCGGCCACGAGCTCCAGGTTCTCGGTGTCCTCGGCGGCCAGCAGGCTGGCCGTGCCGTCGGTCACCGGTACGACGCCCAGCTCGAGCAGTTCGGCCATGGCGGCGCTGCCGGCCAGGTCGCGGACCTGGAGCTGGTAGCGGGCCGTGGTGCGGTACGTGCCGCCGTTGTCGTCGCCGGTGCGCTGCAGGAAGCCCGAGTCGGTGAGGAACGTGAGGGCCTTGGCGACGATGCCGGTGGTGGAGGCGGCCGGGCGGCGGGCGTCCTTGGTGGCTCCGGTGGCGCTGCGTCTGGCCCAGATCCGCCAGGCGGCCTCGAGGCCGGGCGCGTCGGTCGCCGGGTCGGTGTTCTCGCCCAGCTCCTCGGCCCGCTCCTCCAGGCGCCGGCAGGCCTGCCGTACGAAGGCGTCGACGCCGTTGACGCTGACGCGGCCGATGTAGCTGTCGTCGGCCAGGTCCTCCGGGCGCGGGAAGGCCAGTGCGGCGACGGCGAGATGGGCGAGGCCGTGCAGGAAGCGGTCGCCGGAGTCGGCGGCGGTGCGACGCGCGTAGTCGCCCATGCGGACGGCGAACACCGAGTCCTCGGCGGCGGTCACGGCCATTCCCGCGCGCGGGGACACTTCCAGCACGACGAGGCCCAGGCCGGCGGCGACGGCGTCGGCCAGCCGCGCGAACGCCGGGTCGTCGCGGTAGCGGCGCAGCAGTTCCGTGTACTCCTGGTCCCGCGCGGGCTGCAGCTTGGGCTGCAGCCCGAAGGCGACGAGCCGCGCCGCGTCGGCGGCGTCGGCGGGGGTGACGGCGGCGGGCGCCGACGGTGCCGACGACTCCGCCTCACTCCACTCGACGTGCTCGCTCACGGTTGGGGCTCCTTGTCAGGCTGTTGTCGACTCATGCTGCTTCCGTCCGGTCCGCCGCCATCCCGGCCGCGTCCAGCAGGGCGGTTCCCACGATCAGGTCGGCCCCGCCGAATTCGGGGTCGTCCAGCTCCGTGCCGTCGTCGACGGCGAACAGCAGCTTCTGTTCACCCTGCCGGTAGGCGGTACCGACGGCCGGGCTGGCCGCGTGAACGGCCAGCAGGGCCACCAGATAGGCCAGATCGGGGTCACCGGTGCGCCGGGCCTCGGCCAGCAGTCCCGACAGCCGGCGCGGGGCGTCGGCCGGCAGGTCCAGCAGGTCCATCGCCGCGGCCAGCTGCTCCTCGCTGAACCGGCTGTCGTCCGGTGTGGCGATCAGGTCGGGCTCGGGCATCTCCGCGCCCAGGTGCTCCCGCTCCACCGGAGGCGTCAGCAGTATGTCGACGAGGTCCGCCACCCGGACGGACACCGGTGTGCGCAGTCCGGTGCCGTGGGCGAAGAACGCGTCCGTGACCCGGATCGCCTGGTCCAGGGGCAACGGCAGGACGGGGGCGACGAGATGGCCGTACAGGTCTGTTCCGGATGTCGTCGCCGGTGTGGCGAAGGCCTGCCGGTCCTGCTCGGCGCGGAACAGCGGGCCCGCCTCCAGAAGTCGGGACTGGAGCTGGGTGTGCCGCCGGATGCAGTCCTTGACGATGTCGACCAGTTCGGCGGCGCGGCGCTTGTGCTCGGGCTCCTCGGTCTCGTCGCGGGCCTTGCGGATGTTGGTGAGGATCGCGTTCTCGTGGCGGTAACGGTCGGCCACGTGGTCCAGGGCCTCGGCGATCATGTCGGGTACGGCATTGAGCCAGTCGACCGCGCGGACGTTGCGCCGGGTGGCCTCCAGGGCGCGGCGCAGGGTCTCCGAGTACTGCACCGTGCGGTAGCGGGCCTGCTCGGCGGCGAGCTGGGCGTCGGCGAGCCGGCCGCGGCTGATCAGCACCTCCAGCTTGACCTCGGCGGCGATCTGGGCACTGGTGACGTCGGTGTCGAGAGCGCCGACCAGGACGTTGACCGCCTCGTCCGTCGTGCGCAGGTACACCGTGCCACCAGGGCCCGGGACCTCCTCGATGAGCTTGAAGTCGTAGTCCCGGCGGACGTACGTGCCGTCCGGCGCGAAGGTGCCGTAGACGGCGCGGAAGCCGCGGTCGACGCTGCCGACGTTGATCAGGTTCTCCAGGACCCAGCGGGCCACACGCTCGTGCTCGGCGGTCGGCCGGTGCGGGGCCTGGGCGGCGATGCGCGGGACGAGGCGGGCCACGATCTGCTCGTGGTCGGCGCCGGTGTCGAAGTCCATGTTGAGCGTGACCAGGTCGATGGCGGCGAGGGCCACCTCGGCCATGCCGTACACCGAGTACTCACCGGCCAGGTTGGCCTTGCGTGCGTCGAGGTCGTGCAGCGGCGCGGTGCAGGCGAGCGCGCGCAGCCGCCGCGCCAGGCCCTCGTCGGCGGCCGGGCCCGGAGCCGGGCGCGGCCCCGCGCTGAGCTGGGGCGGAACGCTGTCCGTCGATGCAGGCGAAGTCACGGTGCACAGAGTAGGTCCTGGGTCTGACATCGACCCAAACGAGCGGCTCCGCCGGTTTGACCGACAGGGGTGCGGTTCGTTCTTCGGGCGCGGGCCGGCCGTCGCCGGCCCGCGCCCTTACGGGGCGCTTCCCTCGCCCACCCGTCGCCGGTACACCTCCACCATCCGCTCCAGTGAGTCCGCGAGGTACGTCTCCAGCAGCCGCTCGGCCTCGCGCTTGTCTCCGGCCTGCAGTGCCTGCAGGATCCGGCGGTTGCGGGCCAGATAGGGCTCGTGCAGCCGGCGCGGGTCGTCGACCACATGGAAGGCGAGCCGCAGCTCGGCGAAGACGCTGCGCATCAGTTCGTCGGTGCGTTCGCTGCCCGCGAGGGCGACCAGTTCCCGGTGGAAGTGGATGTTGGCGGTGCCCAGCGCGTTCCAGTCGTTCTCCGCGGTCGCCCGCTCCCCCTCCGCAACCGCCGCGGCCACCGCCTCCAGCCGGTACGGCGGCTCGCCGAGCCCGCGCACGACGGCGCACTCGACCAGGGAGCGCGCGCGGAAGATGTCCTCGACGTCCTCGACGGTCAGGACCCGCACGAACACCCCGCGGTTGAGCTCGTGGACCAGCAGGCGTTCGTGCGTGAGCAGCCGGAACGCCTCGCGCAGGGTGTTGCGGGAGACCCCGAGCGCCCCGCCGATGGCGTCCTCCGACAGCCGGGTGCCGGGCGGGAAGTACCCGTCGGCGATGCGACTCCGGAGGATGTCCGAGACCCGCTCCGCCGTGCTGGTACGCCCCAGGAGCGCACGGTCGTCGGCCAGTGACGTCAACTGCTCTGCCATGCCGGAATTCAATCGCACAGTCCGGGACGAAACAACATGGGTATTGAAGGATCGTTGAACGATCCTCTACCGTGCCCGGGACGGCATTGCTCACGTCCCGAGGAGCCGGCATGACACAGACACCACGTACCGAGGACCTCCCCGTCACGGCAGTCGAGGAGCACGCGCACGCGTGGACCCCGGAAACCGCCCGGGCCCGCTTCCGGGACGGCCTCGCGGGCCCGACTTCCGGTGTCGCCGCGGGCCACACCCAGGCCAACCTGATCTCGGTACCGGCCGACTGGGCGTACGACATGCTGCTGTTCTGCCAGCGCAATCCCAAGCCGTGCCCACTGCTGGACGTCACGGACGCCGGCTCCACGTCGACCGTCCTGGCCGAGGGCGCCGACCTGCGCACGGATCTGCCGCGCTACCGGGTGTGGCGGGACGGCGAGCTGGTCGAGGAGCCCACCGACGTGCGCGCGCACTGGCGGGACGACCTGGTGTCGTTCCTGCTCGGCTGCAGCTTCACCTTCGAGTGGGCGCTCGCCCGGGCGGGGGTGCCGATCCGGCACGTCGAGCAGGGTCGCAACGTGCCGATGTACGTCACCACGCGCCCGTGCCGGGCGGCCGGGCGGCTGCGCGGGCCGATGGTGGTGTCCATGCGGCCGGTGCCGGCGGAGCACATCCGGTCCGCGATCCGGGAGAGCAGCCTGTTGCCGGCCGTGCACGGCGGGCCGGTGCACTGCGGAGACCCCGCGGGCCTCGGTGTCGAGGATCTGGCCCGCCCCGACTTCGGCGAGCCGGTGACCGCCGCGCCCGGTGACATCCCGGTGTTCTGGGCCTGTGGTGTGACCCCGCAGGCGGCGGTGATGGCCTCCCGGCCGCCGTTCGCCATCACCCACGCCCCCGGCCAGATGCTCCTGACCGACGCCCGCGACGAGCAGTACCGGCTGGTCGGCATCGTCTGAGGCCGCCGGGGTCGGCCTCCGCGCGACGGACGTGATCCTTCCGTGTGCGGTGCGACCACGCGGCGCGCTCCCGTGACCCGCCCGCCGCCCCCCGGCAAGCAGGCCACCGCGACACGCCCCGGGCACGGCACCGCTCGTACCGGTGCGGCGGAGGAGACAAAGACGGACCTGTGCCACGCGCGCGTGCTCGACTTCCCCGCTGCGACGCCCGCGCCGGCCGACTACCAAGGCGCCGACACCGAAGCGGGCCCCGCCAGGGGAACTCCCCGGGGAGGCCCGCTCGTCGGCGCGATCCGGGCCCGTCGGACGGGCGCCCGGCGGTCTCTCGGGCGGCCCTCCGACCGCCGGAACTACCCGGTGACCGTTGTGGTTCGCGCCGCCTGCGGGCCGATGCCTGCGCAAGCCGTATCCGGCACCGTGGCCGCACAGGCCGCACCCACCGCCGAGGCCGCGCCGACCGCACAGGGCGCCGGAACCGGACAGCCCGAATCTGCCACCCTGGCCGCAGGCACCGCCTGCCTCGCCCCACAGGCGGCGCCGACCGACGAGGCCGCGCCGACCGCACCTGGCGCCGCGGCCTCTCCAGGCGTATCCGGCTCCGGGACCGTGGCGGCACGAACCGCCACCCCCGACCTCGCGTCACCGGCCAGGCCGACCGCCCGGACCACGCGCGCCACACCAGGCACGCCGGCCTGGCCGCCCGTGTCCGGCACCGTGGCCGCACCGACCACCACCGCAGGCCTCACTTCACCAGCCGCACCGACCACCACCCCCGGCCTCGCCGCTCCGGCCGCCCCAGTGACCGTCGAAGCGCGGGCGGGACCAGCGACCGTCGCAACACAGGCAGAGCCAGCGACCTTCGAAGCCAGGACAGAACCAGCGACCGTCGCAGCTCCGGCTGCACCGGCGACCGTCGCAGCGCGGGCCGTTTCGGAGCCGGTCGGCGCCGTCGGGCTCGGTGTCCCCGGTGTGTTCGTGGCTGCAGGGCGCCGCTGAGCCTCGGCGTCCTGGGTGGGGGCCTCCGTCAGGGCGGCCAGGGCCGCGGACGCCGCCGCCGAGGCACTCAGGTCGAGGCGGGCGCTGGTGCCCCGGGCCCGGTGGTGCAGCTCGTCGGCGGCCAGGCGCAGCAGCTGGGGCAGCAGGTCCTTGCAGCGCCGGGCCACCCAGGCCGTGCCCGCCGTGGCGAGCCACAGCAGGCTCGCCGCCCGGGTGGGCGCGGGGAACTCCGGTTCGGGGGACGGCGGTTGTCCGGTCGGACGGCCCGCCTCGGAGAGCAGGGCGTGGAAGCGGACGGCGAGCTGCCGGTGGCCGCGCTCGCCCGGGTGCAGCCGGTCGGCGCTCCACAGGTCCCGGTCGGTGATCCAGGAACCGTCCGTGGCGTGCAGGTGGACGGCACCGTAGCGCTCGGACAGCGCGTGGACGACCGTGTTGACGGCCCGCAGCCGGCGGGCCAGCGGACGGGCCAGAGCACTGGGCAGTCCCAGCATCGCGCCGGGGTCGGGCAGGCAGGCGGTGAGCAGGGTGGCGCCCTCGCGGGTGAAGGCCGCGTAGACCGCGTCGAGATGGGCGGCCACCGCCTGGATGTCGAAGGTGCGGCGCAGTGTGTCGTTGACGCCGATCACCACCGACACCAGGTCGGGACGGAGTACGAGGGCGGCCGGAGTCTGCCGCTCCAGCACGTCACGGGTCTGCGCACCGCTGACCGCGAGGTTGGTGAACTCCACGGCGTCGGCGGTCTCGGCGAGGGAGGGCGCCAGCAGCGCGGCCCAGCCCCGCCAGCCGTCCCCCGCGGGGTCGCCCACGCCCTGGGTGAGCGAGTCCCCGAGGGCGACGAAGCGGACGGGGCTCATGCCACGCCCTCCGGCACGGTGCGACGGACCCCGGTCGGGCGGAGCACCTCCGCGTCGTGGGCCGCGAGGAACGCCTCCACGGCCGCACCCCAGCCGAAGCACTCCGCTCGCGCGCGTGCCGCCTCCCGGCGTGCATGCTCGCCACGGTCCAGGAGCAGTTCCACGGCGTCCGCGAACGCCTCGCCGTGGTCGGCCGCGGTCGCCCCGGCGGAGCCGATGACCTCGGACAGCGCGGACGATCTGCTCGCCACGACGGGCGTGCCGCACGCCATGGCCTCCAGGGCGGCGAGCCCGAAGGTCTCGGCGGGCCCGGGCGCGAGGGCGATGTCCGCACTCGCCTGGAGGGCGCCGAGCGCGGCCCGGTCGGAGACGTGCCCGAGGAAGGTCACGGGCAGCCCGTGCTCCCGCGCGCGCTGCTCGAGCCGGGCCCTGAGCGGCCCGTCCCCGGCCACCACGAGCACCGCCCGGCGCCCGCGCCGTATCAGCGCGTCCAGGGCGTCCAGCGCGGTCCCGGGCCGCTTCTCGACGGACAGCCGGGAGCACATCACGAGCAGCGCCTCGTCCCCGCGCGCGTGCAGGGCGCGCAGGCCCGGGTCGCGCAGCGTGGGGTGGCGTTCCGTCAGGTCGACGCCCAGGGGGGCGCGTACGACGTTGCGCGCGCCGATGCGCACGAACTCGCGCTCGGCGAACTCGGTGGTGCACACCACCCGTGAGTAGACGTGCGCGGTACGGGTGTTGAGCGCGTCGGCGGCGCGCCGGGAGAGGTGCTCGGGCAGGCCCCAGGTGCGCAGCACGCCGTCGGCGGTCTCGTGGGAGACCATCACGGCGGGCACGCGCGCGCGGCGGGCCCAGCGGCCGGTCCAGCGCAGGGTCGTGCGGTCGGAGACCTCCAGGCGGTCCGGGGCCAGCTCTTCCAGGAGGGCGGCCACGCGCCGCTTGTCGGTCAGGACGCGGTAGCCACCGGTGCCGGGCAGGAGGGGGCCGGGGAGGGTGATGACGCGGCCCTGCTCGGTGTCGCGGTCGGTGTGCCGTTCGCCGGGCACGATCAGGACGGGGTCGTGGCCCGCCGCCTTGAAGCCCTTGCCCAGCTCGCGCAGTGCGGTGCGCAGGCCGCCGGAGGCCGGGGCGACGAAGTTGGCGAGCCGGACGATGCGCAGGGAGTGGCCGGTCATGCCGCCACCGCCGTCTTCCGCGCCGCGAGCACGTCGTCGTAGTGGGCGATCAGCTGGTCGCCGACGGCGGCCCAGGTGCGGCCCTCGACCATCGCGCGCGCGGCGGCGCCGAACGCGGCCCGCCGGGCCGGGTTGGCGGCCAGTTCCCGGACGGCCTCCTGCACGGCGACGGCGTCGCGCGGCGGGACCAGGTATCCGGTGCGGCCGTGGGCGACCAGGTCGAGCGGGCCGCCGGCGGCGGGCGCGACGACCGGGACTCCGCTGGCCATGGCCTCCTGGACGGTCTGGCAGAACGTCTCGAAGGGGCCGGTGTGCACGAACAGGTCCAGCGAGGCGAAGATCCGGGCGAGGTCGCCGCCGGTGCGGCGGCCGAGGAAGACGGCACCGGGCAGGGCCTCGGTGAGATGGGCGTGGCTGGGCCCGTCGCCGACGACCACGACCTTGACGCCGTCCAGGCCGCAGGCACCGGCGAGGAGTTCGACGTGCTTCTCGGGGGCGAGCCGGCCGACGTAGCCGACGATCAGCTCGCCGTTCGGGGCGAGTTCGCGACGCAGTGCCTCGTCGCGCAGATCTGGCCGGAAACGTACGGTGTCCACGCCGCGCGGCCACAGCCGGACCCGGGGCACGCCGTGCGTCTCCAGGTCGCTCAGGGCGGCGCTGGAGGGGGCGAGGGTGCGGTCGGCGGCGGCGTGCACGGAGCGGATCCGGCGCCACGCGGCCGCCTCGCCGGCACCCATGTAGGTGCGGGCGTAACCGGCCAGGTCGGTCTGGTAGACGGCGACGGCAGGGATGCCGAGCTTGGCGGCGGCGGCCATGCCGCGCACGCCGAGGACGAAGGGGCTGGCGAGATGGACCACGTCGGCGCGGTGTTGGACGAGCGCCGCGGCGAGCCGTCGGCTGGGGAGGGCGACGCGGACCTGGGGGTAGCCGGGGAGCGGGAGGGAGGGGATCCGGACGACCGGGCACGGGGCGTCCGTGTCCGGTCCGCTGCCGGGAGCGGGGGCGGGGGCGACGACGAGCGGATGGTGACCGCGATCTACGAGGTGCCGGGCGGTCTGGAGCGCGCAGTGGGCCACGCCGTTCACATCGGGGGGAAAGGATTCGGTCACGATGACGACACGCATACGGGTGTTGTCGCCGCGCAGGACGTGGCCGCGTCAACTTCGATCTTTCCGCCCGGAGAACGTCCTGTGAGCGTTGAGCTGCACACCCACGCAGGTCAGACGGCCGTCATGACCGCCTGACCTGCGGGACACCCGGTGTTCACCCGGCGGGCGGTCGTCCGCCCGGGGCGGGGGTCAGCCGAGAGCGGCGTCGGGTCCGAAGCGGCTGCGTACCGCCGTCTGTACCTCCGCCTCCTCGGCCGGATCGGCGGCCAGGCGGCGCAGGCGCTCGACGACCCGCGCGTCACCGGTCTCGGCGTGCCGGGCGGCGACTTCGCGGGTGGTCTCCTCGCAGTCCCACAGGCATTCGACGGCGAAGCCGGTGGCGAAGGAGGGGTCGGTGGCGGCCAGGGCGCGGGCGGCGCGGCCGCGGAGATGGGAGGAGGCCGTCTCGCGGTAGACGTGGCGCAGAACGGGGGCGGCGCAGGCGATGCCGAGACGCCCGGCGCCGTCGACGAGGGTCCACAGCGTGGGCGCGTCCGGTCCCTCGCCCCGTACGGCCTCGCGGAGGGCGCCGAGCACGAGGTCGCGGTCCTGGGCGCCGCCGCGGCAGGCGAGCATGCGTCCGGCGGCGGCACCGAGCGCGTCGGGGCGCTGGGCCCAGCGGCGGGCACGCTCGACGGCGGTGATGCTGCACATCCGTTCGAAGGCGTCGACGGCGGCCTCCACGACGACGGTCGTGCCGTCGGCGACGGCCGCCTCGATCAGGTCGAGCGCCTCGGGGTCGTTGCTGTCGGCGAGATAGCGCAGCGCGGTGCAGCGGGCGCCGTCGATGCCCGTCCGGGCGGCCTGGACGATCTCCGGCCGGTCCTCGGGGCCGGCCACGGCGACCAGACAGCGGGCGGCCGGGACGTGGAGGGCGGCGCCGCGGTCCATGCCCTGCTGCGCCCATTCGAAGACGGCGCGCACGCTCCATCCCGGCCGGGGGCCGGTGGGCCGCATCTGCCGCTGCCAGCGGTCGAAACAGCCGGTCTCCTGGGCGGCACGCACGCGTGTGGCGATCGATTCGCGCGGATCCTTCGCCCACAGGCGCCATGGCCTCGGCTCGAAGGCGTCGCGTACGGCGGCGGCCAGCTCGGCCTCCCCCTCGGGGTCGGCGGGGAAGCGGGCCAGAACGGGCGCGGCGAGGGCGCGCAGGCCCGCGTCGTCGTCCCTGAGGGCCAGCTCGTCCAGGGCCCAGGCCCAGTTGGAGCCGTGGGCGGCGTACCGGCGCAGCAGTTCGAGTGCGTCCCGCCTGCCGTAGGACGCGAGATGCCCGAGGACGGCCAGGGCGAGGCCGGTGCGGGACTCGTCGGTGTCGAGGACGTCCTCGGGGTCGAAGAGGTGCGCCTCGATCGCGTCCAGCTCGCCGTTCAGGTCGAGGTAGAGCCGGGCGTAGTAGAGGGAGCGGTTCTCCACCTGCCAGTCGTGGCGGGGATCGCGCAGTACACAGTGGTCCAGGGCCGCGAGGGCTTCGGCGCGCGGGGCGGTGAGCGCGTGCAGCGTGCCGTCGCCGCGGCCTCGCTGGAGCAGGCCGAGCAGCGTACCGCTGGGCGCTATGACCGGATCGAACATGGGAAACAGCCTCACATCAAGCGTCGACGCAACCGGGAAACACGCATTACCTGGCCGCGTGACACAACGTCGGAGCGCCCGCCGTCTCGTGCTTGCTGAAGACCATCTCTCTCTGCCTCTCGTCGGTGGCCCATGCGGACCGCATCACGGCCCGCGCGGTGCGGCAACGCCTGCCCAGCCATCGCGTCCGTGAATCACGTCGTCATGATGACCCGGCCGTTCGCGCTGCCGCGACCGTATTTCCGGCGGCCCTTTACCGCCTCCCCCGTTTTCCGTGTCGTACCTGCTCAGGAAAGGCGCGTCAGTGCGCGCCGAACAGCTCCAGGAGTTCCGTCTTGCCGAACATACGGGCGGTGTCGACGGCCGACGGCGTGCCCGCGGCGGGGTCGGCTCCGCCCTCCAGGAGGGCCTTGATCACGTCCGCCTCGCCCTTGAAGACCGCGCCCGCGAGCGGGGTCTGGCCTCGGTCGTTGACCTGGTCCGCCGCGGCGCCCCGGGCGAGCAGGGCGCGCACCGCTTCGGCGTGGCCGTGATAGGCGGCGAGCATCACCAGGGAGTCGCCGCGGTCGTTGGTGAGGTTGGCCGGAACGCCGGCGTCGACGTACGCCACGAGTGCCTCGGTCTGCCCCTGCCGGGCCAGATCGAAGATCTTGGTCGCCAGCTCCACGACCTCGGGGTCGGGGGCTTCACTCATCGGCGGGACCGCCTCTCCTGCGAACTTCGGGGACTTCAGGGAGCGTACGGCAGCGAGAGCGGAACGCGGCCGTACGAGTGAATCGCCAGGGTACTGGCTCGCGCGGCACATGACCCGATGTGTCCGCGGCAAAGATCACGGACAGCCCCCACCGGAGGCAACCGACCGGCCCAGCCGGGCCGTGAACCGCTCTGCCGACCGGGTGAAATCAACCGTAATTCACCCAGTTGCACCTTTAATCATATGGATACATCCTGTGATCCTGGAAGAACTCATGGTGACTGTCCCCCCTCGACACCAGGAGGCCTCAAATGATCCTCTCCATGTCCGGCGTGCTCATTCTCGGCGTCGTCGTCTTCCTGTTCTTCCGCAAGGACGGGCTCAAGGGCTCGCACGCCACGGTCACCGCCCTGTTCGGCTTCTATCTCGCCAACACGGGCATCGCCCCGAGCATCAAGGCCGGCGGCGAGAGCCTGGCGAGCCTCCTGGGGGGCATCAAGTTCTGACCCCGGCCGTCCCACCCGCACGCACCACCAGGAGACAGCAGTGGCCCGGCGCCCTCTCCCCCGCATTCTGAGCAAGGACAGCGCCCAGATCGCCCGGACGCAGCTCGCCCGGAGCCGGGAACTGGCCCGGACGGCGGCCGACAGCGCGACCGATGTCCTCCACCCGCTGATCACCGTCACGCGCGGGCTGCGTCGGCTGGCCTCGGCCGGGCGGCGCAGATGGGCGGACACACCCCAGGACAAGCGCGGGCCGCTGCTGTTCCTCGTGGCTTCCGTGATCCTGGCCGTGGCGCTGATGCCGTACGGGCCGCTGCTCGCCGTCATCACCGTGATGGCGGCGGCAGCCTGGCAGGGCCGTGACCACACCCCGCCGGTCCCCGAGGGGCCCGACGAGTGCCAGAGCGAACGCCTCCAGTCCCTCTACGAGGCCCTGGTGCCGTACTTCTCCAGCGCCGAGGACCCGGCGCCGCTCTACGCGCACGGCGGGGAGTGGGAAACGGCCTTCATCACCTACGAGTTCGACGACGCCGGGCGCGTCGGCCAGCTCGTGATCCGTTACCCCGCCTACTTCCCGGACGGCGAGTCCGAGGCCCGCATGCGGATCGAGCAGTTGCTCACCGCGAAGGCCGGCCGGGGACGCGAGTACCACTTCGCCTGGGACGAGGAGGGCAACCAGCTCACGGTCACCGTGCTGCCTCCACTGCCCGCCGACATCCCCGCCCAGCACTTCGTCACCGCGCCCGGCGAGACCGTCCTCGGCTTCACCGACCCCAGTGAGGTCCAGCGCACGCTCCCCCTCTCCTACGGAGAGGAACAGATCGACGTGCCGCCGGTCGTGTGGCGCACCGGCATCCGCTCCACCGAGCCGCACCTGCTGGCCATGGGCCACCCCGGCAGCGGCACCTCGACCCTGCTGCGCTCCATCGCCCTGCAGGCCCTCCAGCACGGCGACGTCCTGATCGTCGACGGCGGCGGCACCGGCGAGTACGCGTGCCTGACCGGCCGGGACGGCGTGCTGGCCGTGGAGTGCGCATTGCCCGGGGCGCTGGCGAGCCTGGAGTGGGCGGCGCAGGAGACCGAGCGGCGGCTCATCGCCGTCAACCTGGCCAGGCAGGCGGGCGACCCGCCGCCGGCCGACGCCCGCCGCCCACTGTGGATCATGCTGGACCGCCCGTCCGTCTTCGCCCACCTCGCCGAGACGGACGGCCGCAAGGACCCGCAGGCGCTGCTCGCCGTGCCGCTGCGGCACGGCCGCGCGGCCAACGTGACCGTCGTGGTGGCCGAGCAGTTCGACAGCGCGGAGACCTTGAGCGACGCGGTACGGCAGCACACACGCGCGCGTGTCGTGCTCGGGCCCGCGGCGCCTCGGCAGGTGGAGGCGGTGCTGGGCGCCCCACCGCACACGACACCGCTCGGGCATGTGCCGCCGGGGCGGGGGTACGCGCGGCTGGGGTCGGGTCCGGTGCACCGGCTCCAGGTGCCGCGTACGCCGGATCCGTACGACGACGCGACCAGCGACGCAGACCGGCAGGCGGTGCTGGAGTTGCTGCCGGCGCGGGCCACTGCCGTGGGGGCTCAGCCGACGGAGGCTCCGGAGCCGACGGATCTCACGAAGCCGGCGGTGGCTGCGGAGGCCGCGGGGTAGCGCCGTTGGGGTTCGGGTTTACTGCCGGGTGCGGGGCCGTCGTGGCCGTTCGCGTAGTTCCCCGCGCCCCTTCAGGGCCCTCCGGCTGCAGCTCCCCGGGGGCGCGGGGAACGGCGCGACAAGCCCCCACGCGCCCGCAGTCGCCGAAGAACCCGGTGCCCCGAGCCATTGGGGCGCCCGGCCTACGCCACAAACGTGCCCTGCGCCTCCACGCCGCCCCCCGTGGCTCCCGTCTCCACCAGGCGGACCGCGGCGGACAGCCGGGCCGCCGCCTCGTCCGCCACCGCCCCGCCGACGGTGAACGGCAGCCGGAGATAGCCCTCGAACGCGCCGTCCACGCCGAAGCGCGGGCCGGACGGGACGCGGACGCCGGTCCGCTCGCCCGCCTCGGCGAGCCGGGAGCCGGACAGGCCGCCGGCGCGGACCCAGAGGGTCAGACCGCCGCTCGGGACGCTGAACTCCCATGCCGGCAGCTCGCGCCGGATCGCCGCCACCAGCGCCTCCCGGTTCTCGCGGGCCTGGGCCCGGCGCAGCTCCACCGCCTGTTCCCAACCCCCCGTACTGAACAGCCAGTTGACGGCCAGCTGTTCCAGCACCGGCGTACCGAGGTCGGCGTACGCCCGTGCGGCGACCAGGCTGCGGATGACGTCCGGAGCCGCCCGTACCCAGCCGATCCGCATGCCCGCCCAGAACGCCTTGCTCGCCGAGCCGACCGTGATGACGGTCGAGCCGGCCGGGTCGAAGGCGCACACCCGGCGCGGCATCCCGCCGTCCGCGAGCCCCTCGTCCAGCCACAGCTCGGTCATCGTCTCGTCGGCGACGAGCACGGTGCCGGCCGAGCGCGCCGCGTCCACCAGTCGGCGCCGCTGGTCCTCGTCGGCGAGCGCGCCGGTGGGGTTGTGGAAGTCGGCGACGACGTACGCGAGGCGGGGCGCGGCCTCGCGCAGGACCTGCCGCCAGCGGTCCAGGTCCCAGCCGGACAGGCCCTCGGCCATCGCGACGGGCACCAGACGGGCGCCGGCCTCCCGCATCAACTGGAGGATGTTGGCGTAGGACGGGGACTCGACGGCGATCCGCTCGCCGCGCCCGGCGAAGAGATGGCAGATCGCGTCGATGGCGCCCATCGCGCCGGTCGTCACCATGATCTGCTCGGGCATGGTGGGGATCCCGCACGCGGTGTAGCGCTCGGCGATCATCGAGCGCAGCGCGGGCAGGCCGGCCGGGTAGTCGCCGTGCGTGTGGGCGTACGGCGGCAGTTCCTCCAGGGCGCCCCGCACGGCGCGGGTCAGCCATGGCTCGGGGGCCGGGAGCGAGGCGCAGCCGAGGTCGATCATCGAGCCCAGGGCCTCGGGGGGCAGGGGTTCCAGACCACGGGCGGGCAGCGGGTTGCCGGCCGGTACGGCGGTCCAGCTGCCGGCGCCGCGCCGGGACTCCAGGAAGCCCTCGCCGCGCAGCGCCTCGTACGCGGCCGCGACGGTCGTACGGCTCACGGACAGCGCGAGGGCGAGTTCGCGTTCGGCGGGCAGGCGGGCGGCCACCGGGACACGTCCTTCGAGCACCAGCAGCCGGATGCCGTCGGCGAGGGCGCGGTAGGCGGGCGGACGGCGGGTGCCGGGGCCGGCCGGGCGGTCCTGCTGGGACGTGAGGAGCCGGGCGAGCTGCGCGGCCCCCATCGCAGAGGTCCACTGCGCCATGACGATCAGTCCACCTTCCCCGAATTGGCCATGGATGGCCGTCCATCTCAAGCCACAGAGTGACACGGGTCAGGCCACCGCCACCACCCAGGGGGGTACTTCGTGTCCACTCGACGCCGTCTCGGACGACGGTTGATCCAGCTGTACGCCGGGCTCGTGCTCTACGGCGCGAGTTCCGCCCTGCTCGTCGAAGCGGACCTGGGCCTGGAGCCCTGGAACGTGCTGCACCAGGGCCTCGCCGAGCTCACCGGGCTGACCATCGGTGTGGTGTCGATCATCGTGGGAGCGGCGGTGCTGCTGCTGTGGATCCCGCTGCGCCAGCGCCCCGGGCTCGGCACGGTCTCGAACGTCTTCGTCATCGGCCTCGCCATGGACGGCACGCTGGCCCTCGTCCCGGACGCACACTCCCTCGCCGTGCGCGTTCCGCTGCTGCTCGCGGGGATCACGCTGAACGGCGTGGCCACCGGCCTCTACATCGCGGCACGCTTCGGTCCGGGTCCCCGTGACGGCCTGATGACCGGGCTGCACCGGCGCACCGGCCGCTCCGTCCGGCTCATGCGGACCGGGATCGAGGTCGCGGTGGTGGTCACCGGGTTCCTGCTGGGCGGCACCATCGGCGTCGGCACCGTGCTGTACGCGGCGTCCATCGGGCCACTGGCGCAGTTGTTCCTGCGGGTGTTCGCCGTCCCGGCGGCATCGGACGGCAGTACGGTCGTTGCCGCCGCGACACCGGAGGGGGCCATACTGCCTGGGTGACCCTCCCGACACCGGCCATACGCCATCCCTACCTCGACCATCCCGGCCCGATCGCCTTCGCCCACCGCGGCGGGGCCGCCGACGGGCTGGAGAACACCGCGCTGCAGTTCCGGCGCGCCGTCGAGATGGGATACCGCTACATCGAGACCGACGTGCACGCCACGGCCGACGGCCGGCTCGTCGCCTTCCACGACTCGACGCTGGACCGGGTCACGGACGGTGCGGGGCGCATCGCGGACCTGCCGTGGGAAGACGTACGGCACGCGCGCGTGGCCGGCCGGGAACCGGTGCCGCTGTTCGAGGAGCTGCTGGAGACCTTCCCCGAGGTCCGCTGGAACGTCGACATCAAGGCGGAGCCGGCCCTGCGCCCCTTCCTGGAGCTGATCGAGCGCACCGGCGCCTGGGACCGGGTCTGCGTGGGCTCGTTCTCCGAGGCCCGCGTGCTGCGTGCGCAGCGGCTGGCCGGGCCGAAGCTGGCCACCTCGTTCGGCACCCGGGGGGTGCTGAACCTGCGGCTGCGCTCCTGGGGTCTGCCGGCCGCCGTGCGCCGGTCCGCCGTCGCCGCGCAGGTGCCCGAGGCCCAGTCGGGCGTCCCGGTGGTCGACCACCGGTTCGTCCGCGCAGCCCACGCGCGCGGGCTGCAGGTGCACGTGTGGACGATCAACGAACCCGCGCGCATGCACCGGCTCCTGGACCTGGGAGTCGATGGCATCATGACCGATCACATCGACACGTTGCGCAAGGTCATGGAGGAGCGCGGCGCCTGGGTCTGACCACCCGGCCGCCCGGCCCGGGCCTTCGCACTTGGGCAGTTGAGCGGGGAAGCGAGGGCACGGGTGAGCACGGACACCGTGCGGAGGGACGCTGCGGACGACACCGCCGGCCTCCGGCGCGAGCAGCGCGGCTGGTACTTCTACGACTGGGCCTGCTCGGTCTATTCGACGAGCGTGGTGACGGTCTTCCTGGGGCCCTATCTCACCGCGGTCGCCGAGCGGGCCGCGGACGCCGACGGCTATGTGCATCCGCTGGGCGTCCCGGTCCGGGCGGGCTCCTTCTTCGCCTACTCGGTGTCCCTGTCGGTGATCCTCGCGGTCGTGGTGATGCCGCTCGTGGGCAGCGTGGCCGACCGCACCGGCCGCAAGAAGCCGCTGCTCGCGGCCGCGGCGTACACCGGGGCAGCCGCCACCACGGGCATGTTCTTCCTGGACGGCGACCGGTACCTGCTCGGCGGGGCGCTGCTGGTGGTGGCCAACGCGGCGCAGTCCGTCGGGATGATGCTCTACAACTCCTATCTGCCGCAGATCGCCCCGCCCGAGGAGCGCGACGCGGTCTCCTCACGGGGCTGGGCCTTCGGCTACGCCGCGGGTTCCACGGTCCTGGTCGCCAACCTCGTCCTGTACTCGGCGCACGGCTCCTTCGGCCTGACCGAGACGGCCGCCGTCCGCGTCTGCCTGGCCTCGGCGGGCCTGTGGTGGGGCGCCTTCACGCTCGTACCGCTGCGCAGGCTGCGCGACCGGCACACGCGCGTGGAGCGCGCCTCGGCACCCGGGCTCCGGCAGCTGACGGCGACGGTCCGGGACATGCGGCGGCACCCGCTGACGCTCGCCTTCCTGCTGGCGTACCTCATCTACAACGACGGCATCCAGACGGTGATCACCCAGGCCTCCGTCTACGGCTCGCAGGAACTGGGACTCTCCCAGTCGACGCTCATCGTGGCCGTGCTGCTGGTGCAGGTGCTGGCCGTGGCCGGGGCACTGGCGATGGGACGGCTGGCGCGGACGTACGGTGCCCAGCGGACGGTTCTGGGCTCGCTGGTGGCGTGGACGGTCACCCTGGCGGCCGGATACTTCCTGCCCGCGAAGGCACCGGTGTTCTTCTTCGTGCTGGCCGCCGGGATCGGGCTGGTCCTCGGCGGCAGCCAGGCGCTGTCCCGGTCGCTGTTCTCGCATCTCGTGCCGCCCGGCAAGGAGGCCGAGTACTTCTCGGCGTACGAACTGAGCGACCGCGGGATGAGCTGGCTCGGGCCGCTGCTGTTCGGCATGACCTACCAGCTGACCGGAAGCTATCGGTCCGCGATCATCTCGCTGGTGGCCTTCTTCGTCATCGGCTTCGTGCTGCTGGCGCGCGTCCCGGTGCGGCGGGCGATCGGCGAGGCGGGCAACCCGGTTCCGGAGAAGATTTAGCACCGATTTAGCGTTCAACGCGAAAGGGCGGTAGTGTACGCCTTTGGCCTGCCAGGCGTACCGTTACTGCGCGTCAAAGATGCCGAAACGCTGGGTGACATCTGCTAGCAGATGTGACAAACCGGGCGCCGGTGGGTAGAACAAGGGGCGGCTACGACGGCGACGCATGACCCGGAACGGGACACGGAACGGGAATCTTTACCGCCGACCGGACGTTGACCGGATGACGACGACAGCGACACCTGTCCTGTGGGCGACAAGCCCGGGAGGCACGATTCATGAGTGAGCGAGCTCTTCGCGGTACGCGCCTCGTAGTGACCAGCTACGAGACGGACCGCGGTATCGACCTGGCCCCGCGCCAGGCCGTGGAGTACGCATGCGAGAAGGGGCACCGGTTCGAGATGCCCTTCTCGGTCGAGGCGGAGATCCCGCCGGAGTGGGAGTGCAAGGTCTGCGGAGCCCAGGCACTCCTCGTCGACGGCGACGGCCCTGAAGAGAAGAAGGCCAAGCCCGCGCGTACCCACTGGGACATGCTGATGGAGCGGCGCACCCGTGAGGAGCTCGAAGAGGTCCTCGAGGAGCGCCTGGCTGTTCTGCGCTCGGGGGCGATGAACATCGCCGTTCACCCTCGGGACAGCCGTAAGTCCGCATAACGCGCATACGAAAACCGCGGGCGCCGTACGTGAGGTCGACGTACGGCGCCCGCGGTTGTGCTGTGCCCGGGAGCGGGCGGGTTCACCGCGTCAGCGGCGGCCACTGCTCCCCGGGCTCGGGCCGGTCCTCACGGACTACCTCGCCCTGCACCACCTTGCCGTCGGGACGGTGCATACGGGCCTGCTGGAAGGCGTCGCCGAGGCTGCCCGGGGTCGCCGTGCGCAGCCTCTTGTCCAGGGCGTTCTCCGCGTACCGGCTCACGGCCTTCTGCACCGGCGGCAGCAGCAGGAGCAGGCCGGCCGCGTCGGAGACCACTCCCGGGATCATCAGCAGCAGACCGCCGAGCATCATCAGGCCGTTGCCGCCGCCGCGCTCCGGCGAGCCGCCCCGCTGCAGCGCCTCGTTCAGGCTCTGGAAGGCGCGGCGGCCGGCCCGTTTGATGACCACGGAGCCGGTCACGAGACCCGCCACGAGCAGCAGGAACACGGCGAGCCCTCCCGCCGCGCCGGCGACCAGGGTCAGCAGCCAGATCTCCAGCACCAGCCACGCGGCGATGCCCAGCGGCAGATATCTGCGCAGCCGCGAGCGCCGGGGCCGGGCGGTGTACGGAGAGGTCGGAGCGCCAGTCGTCATGCCCCCAGTGTGCCTGGCGGCTGCTCAGCGCGGGATAAGGGGATGTCCGGCCGCCGCCGACGGATGTCCGGCCGCCGCCGGCGGGGACTACTTGCCCCGCTTGTTCTTGCCGGTGAGCTTGGCGACCCGCTCTTCGGCACCCCAGGCGGTGACCCGCCACAGCGCCTCGATGAGGATGTTCTTGCTCATCTTGGAGTCGCCGAGTTCCCGCTCGACGAAGGTGATCGGCACCTCGACCACGTGGTAGCCGGCCTTGACCGCGCGACGGGCCAGGTCGACCTGGAAGCAGTAGCCCTGTGAGGCGACCTCCTCCAGGCCCAGACCCTGCAGGGTCTCGCGGCGGAAGGCGCGGTATCCACCGGTGATGTCGCGCAGCGGCAGGTCGAGGGCGAGCCGGGAGTAGAGGCTGCCGCCGCGGGAGATGAACTCGCGGGACTTGGGCCAGTTCACCACGCGGCCGCCGGGCACCCAGCGGGAGCCGAGCACCAGGTCGGCGCTCTTGAGGGCGGTCAGCAGGCGGGGCAGCTCCTCGGGCTGGTGGGAGCCGTCGGCGTCCATCTCGATCAGCACGCCGTAGTCGTGCTCCAGGCCCCAGCGGAAGCCCGCGAGGTAGGCGGCGCCCAGGCCCTCCTTGCCCTTGCGGTGCATCACCTGGACGTGCTCGTCCTCGGCCGCCAGCTCGTCGGCGAGCTTGCCGGTGCCGTCCGGGCTGTTGTCGTCCGCGATCAGCACGTGCGCGTCGGGGACGGCCTTGCGCACCCGGCCGACGATGGTCTTGATGTTCTCCGCCTCGTTGTAGGTCGGAATGATCACCAAGGCCGTGCCGAGCGGACCGAACTGCCTCCCCTGAGCCTTGGCCGCGCGGGTCCCGTCGCCGTCGTTCACTGCTGCCCCTTCTGGTCGTACGCAGGCGTCCACCATAGTGGCCGCCGCCTGGTATGACGTCCCGACTCCTGCCATTGGTGGTGTCGATTCCACAAGAGTGGGGTAAGAATGCGTTTTTCGGCACCTTCACGGCACGCCGGGGCCGCTCTCCCACCACGACGGATGGGGGCCCGGCGCCCTTCGGGCCGACCTGGGACCCGCTGGCTGCGGATCGACCGAAAGCCGTTGTCTACTGAGCGCACGGGCCCCACCCGGGTCACACCTTGCCGACCGGCCGGAACGTTCCCTCGGCGGCGCGGGCGCTGAGCCTGGCTCCCAAGCGACGGTGCCCCGGTGCGGCACACCGTCCCTGACCCAGCAGCGCTGCGACGAGTGGGGCGAACGTTCCCCGGTCGGGCGTCCGGTGGTGGACTCGGCCGAACCTACCGGCCCCCGGCCGTCGACTGTCAACAGCCCTCTGGCCTGCGACAACGGCACGGATGGCGCAAGTTCCGGGGAGGATGCGCAGGTCGGGCGGCAAAGCGGCGGCGAGCGATCGCCGCCGCGCCACCCCCGTAGATCACTCGCCCGGCCGTACGAACACCGTCCGTCCGCCCACCACGGTGCGCAGGCAGACCGGCAGGTCACGGCCGGGGGTGAGGTCCGGCAGGCCGGGCGTGCCGGAGCGCGGGTCCGTCGACCAGCGGGCCACCCGGTCGTCCGGGGCCTGGACGACCAGCTCGTCGGTGCGCCAGACCGCGTAGTCGGCGGGTGCGCCCGGCACCAGGACGCCGGCCTCGTCCCGGCCCACGGCCCGCCAGCCGCCGCGCGTGTGCGCCGTGAAGGCGGCCCGGACGGAGACCCGGTGCTCGGGCGTGTGATGGAACGCGGCGGCGCGGACGGTGCCCCACGGGTCGAGCGGGGTGACCGGGCTGTCGGAGCCGAAGGCGAGGGGCACACCGGCGCGCAGCAGGGCCGCGAAGGGGTTGAGGGTGCGGGCCCGCTCGGCGCCCAGCCGACGGGCGTACATGCCGTCCGCACCGCCCCACAGCGCGTCGAAGCCGGGCTGCACAGAGGCGATCAGGCCCAGCTCGGCGAAGCCGGCGACGGTCTCGGGGGTCAGCATCTCGGCGTGCTCGACGCGATGCCGTGCGGCGCGGATCCGGGCGAGGCCGAGCTTCTCCGCCGCGGCGCGCACTCCCTCCACCACGGCCGTCACGGCGGCGTCGCCGATGGCGTGGAAGCCGGCCTGCAGGCCCGCCTCGGTGCAGGCGACGACATGGGCGGCGACGGCCGTGGCGTCCAGATAGGCGGTGCCGGTGTGACCGGCGTCGGCGTACGGCTCGTGCAGACAGGCGGTGTGCGAGCCGAGGGCGCCGTCGGCGAAGAGGTCGCCCGCCGCCCCCACGGCGCCGAGGTCCCGTGCCCTCTCGACGTTCTGTTCGGCCCAGTAGCCGACGACCCGGGGGCCCGGCACCTCGGCGGCGAGCTTCAGCAGGCCGGTGAAGTCGTCCTCGGAGGAGATCCGCGGGCCGCCGCACTCGTGCACCGAGCCGATCCCGACGGAGGCCGCCCGGGCGAGCGCGGTGCGCTGGGCCTCGGCGCGCTGGGCCGGGGTGATCGCGGCGAGGGCGGCCTCGCGTACGGCGTGGTGGGCGTCGGCGGTCAAGGGTCCGTCCACCGGCGCCAGAGCGGGCACGAGGTCGAACAGCGCCGTGGTGACGACCGCCGAGTGCACGTCGATGCGGGAGA
The DNA here is from genome assembly GCF_009604455.1 of Streptomyces sp. RB17. GTDB lineage: Bacteria > Actinomycetota > Actinomycetes > Streptomycetales > Streptomycetaceae > Streptomyces. The sequence continues at coordinate 464,760 of NZ_WEGL01000009.1, read as the reverse complement.
GGTACAGCGGGCGCCCACCGGTGGCCGCGTCGAGTTCGGCGCGGGTCGGCGGGCGGCCGCCGGGCCAGCGGGCGGCGTCCCAGCCGTGGCCGAGCAGGACGCGGTCGTCCGGGCGGGCGGCGGCGAAGTCGCGGACCAGGGCGAGGGCCGCGTCCAGGGTGGCGGCGCCGGACAGGTCCAGGCCGGTCAGGGCCAGGCCGGTGGCCGTGGTGTGCACATGGGCATCGGTGAAGGCCGGGGTCACCAGGGCGCCGTCGAGGTCGATCACCTCGTCCACGCCGTCGGCGAAGGCATCGGCGGCACCCTCCGAGCCGACCCAGGCGACGTGGCCGCGCTCCACCACCATCGCCGTGGCGAAGGGGTCCGCGGGGCTGTGCACCTCTCCTCGGCGCAGGAGGACGGTCTCGGGGGGCTGGGGGTCGGCGGTGCGGTCGCTCATAGCGGACAGTTTCCCCTGCCGCCGGGGAGGCGCTGCACCTGGGGCGTGCCGAAAGGCAGTGATCAGATCCGCGGCGGCCGTGCCTCGTACGGCGTCGACAGGACCACCGTGGTCCGCGTCGAGACGCCCGCCAGGCTCCGCAGCCTCGCCAGCAGCTCTTCCAGCTCGTGCGGTGTCGCCACCCGCACCTTGAGGATGTAGTTCTCGTCGCCGGCGACGCTGTGGCAGGCCTCGATCTCGGGGACGCCGGCGAGGCGGTCCGAGATGTCGTCGGGGGCGCTGGGGTCGAACGGTTTCACCGAGATGAACGCGGTGAGCGGCAGCCCGACGGCCTCGGGGTCGACGACCGCGGCATAACCGCGGATGACGCCACGCTGTTCCAGCCGGCGCACCCGCTGGTGCACGGCGGACGTGGACAGGCCTGTGGCCTTGCCCAGGTCGGTGTAGCTCATCCGCCCGTCCTTGACGAGCAGCTGCACGATCTGTCGGTCCAGCTCCTCCATGGCGTCAGAACCTACAGTGCGCTTGATCTCCTCGGATAGCCGAGAGCGCAGGTCATGGCCGGTTCGATACAAAAAGCAGCGCATAAGGCCCGCAGTGGGCACCTGCACACGGCATGTGACGAAGGCCACACACACCGAACGGGCTCCGTGACGTTCTCGTGATTACCGCCGAGGGCGGACGGGAAGTGCTTGCTGTGGTCGAGGCCGCAGCGCCGTAACGGCCCAGCCTTAGGGGGAGAATCCCATGCAGAGTGTCCATCGCCCTGGTCGATCCGCGTCCAAGCGGCAGCAGCCGGTCGTCGAGCCCGAGCCGGAGGGCGTCGAACCCGACGCCCTCGACGACGATCTGGACGCCTACGACACCTTCGAGATGTACCGGGTGATCTGCCCGGACTGCGCCCAGCCGATCGCGCTGCTGGCGGACGAGCAGGTGCTGCCCGAGCACGCGCTGTGCGCCTCGCCGTGGAACCCGTTCGGGCTCACGGTCTGTGCGGGCACGGGGCGTTCGGCCGCCGACGCCCGCCCCGCGGACGAGTCCGTCGCGCCGCAGGAGCAGGACACCGCCCTGCTGCTGACGCTCCCCCAGGGGCTGGACTGGCGCACGCAGCCCTTCTCGCACGTCGGCGGTCCGGGCTCGCGCCCGATGCGCGTGCCGGCGATGCGACGCCAGGCCGCCTGAGCCGCCTCACCGCATCCAGTAGGTGCCTCGCACCATGGCGCGCAGGCTGTCGTGGTGCAGGATCAGTGTGTCCGGGTCCGCCGGGACGGCGACCTCCCTGAAGTACGCCTGCCGGTAGGCGATGCGCAGCATGACGATCGCGTGCCGCAGGGCGGCGTAGAGGGTGTGGAAGTCCATGTCCCGCGGGGTGTGGCCGGTCAGGCGGGCGTAGCGGGCCTCGACGCGGTCCCGTCGCAGGAAGTCCGGCAGTCCGTGCTGTCCGGAGGCGACCGTGAGGTCGTGGAAGAAGCGGTGCAGATAGATCATCCAGCCGAGGTCGACCTCGCGCGGGGCGAGTGCCGCCATCTCCCAGTCCAGGACGGCGGCAGGGTGGAAACCGTCGTAGACGATGTTTCCGATGCGTGCGTCACCCCAGCTGAGGACGGGTTCGCCCACCGCGCGCGGCCACAGTTCCTCCAACCGGTCGAAGGCTGCCTCGATGAGGGGTGAGCGCGGCAGGCCGTCGATCACCCAGGCGTAGTAGGCGCGTTGGGCGGTCACATGCCGGCGCAGTGCGTCGCCCGGGCCGGGCGGGGTGAGGAACTGCGCCTCGGCGAGCGGCACTTGGTCGTGCAGACGGGCCAGCAGTCCGACCGTCGCGGCCTCCAGGTGCTCGCGCTCGGCGTCGCTCGCCCCGTGCAGCCAACTTCCCTCGTAGGTGTACGGCATGACGTCCGGCGGCACCCGGCCGGCGACCCGCTCCATGACGAAGAACGGCGCCCCGAGCGGGCCCGGGTCCTCCTCCAGCCACAGCACTCGGGGTACCGGCACGTCCGTGTGCTCGGCCACCAGGCGCAGGGTGCGGTACTGGCGGGCCATGTCGTACTCGGGGAAGACGGTGTACGCCGCCGGATCCGCCGCGAGCCGCAACGCGCAGGCCCGGCAAGGAGCTTCGGGGTGCTCCAGGTCGAACAGCAGGGTCTCGCTGGACATGCCGTTGGAGGCGGGGACGGTGACGCCGGTCGCCTTGGCGCCGGGCAGCCGGGTGCCGAGCCAGTCGGTGAGGCGCCGGGTGAGTTCCTCGCGATCGCGGGTGGTGGTACGGGGACGCGGTGCCGTGGCCATGCGGGCTCCTCCCTCAGGGCGACCGGTGTCTCAGGGTGCGACCGAGTCGAAGCCGGTGAAGCCGCTCGGGTCGTGCCGGCCGAACGAGCCGTGCTCGAAGATGCCGTAGCCGGTCCGCCCGTCGAACCGGAAGCGGGCGGAGTGGTCGGTGACGCCGTAGGCGGCGAGCGGGTGGGGCAGACTCATGTCGTAGGCGCGCCGGTCGGTCCAGCCGGGCCCCCGCCAGGTGCCGTGCTGCCAGTCGTCCGCCGGCGGATAGCCCGCGCCGAGGGCGAGCGGCGAGGAGGCCAGGATCTCGACGTCAAGTCTCCGCGCCTTTCGTGCGTCGCCCAGATGGATGACCGCCCGTTCCGGGTCGCGGGTGCCGGAGCGGTAGCCGATCTCGGACTGCGGCCACCCCAGCTGGCGGTCGCGCCGGCCGGGGCGGACCAGGGTCGCGTCGTTCAGGGTGCGGTGGCCGTCGGCGTCCTCCTGGGTGATGACCATCAGGAAGCGGTCGTCGAAGCGGACCGGGCACCAGATCCAGTGGAAGCCCTCGGTGGGGTGGTCCGCGGCGAGCCGCCCGCCGTCCTCGCCGGGGATCGGCCGCACGCCCCAGCTGCGGTCCCGGGTTCCGGTCCAGCCGTCCGCGGTGACTCGGAACTCCTCGCCGCCGGCCCGGATCACGCCCTCCGCGGTGCCGGCCTGGACGAAGCGGCGGCCCTCCAGGGTGAGCCGGTCGCCCCGGCGCTGGAGGTGGTGCGGCTCCCAGAGGGCGGGGAAGGCGGCCGTCCAGGTGAGGTCGTACGACAGTTGCTCGTCCGCGCAGATCAGCCGCAGCTCCTGCAGCGGCCGGGGGACCTCGATGCGCAGCGGGCCGACGGCGAGCCGCATCCGGTCCTCTCCCAGGGCGCCCGAGGCGCGGACGGCGTGCAGGGTGTCCCCGGTGCGCAGGGTGGCGTAGGCGTCGATCACACCGAGGTTGGGGTAGACGCCGAGGCCGAGGATGAGCAGGGCACGGCCGGCGTGGTCGAAGACGTGGAAGATGCAGCGGTCGTAGGCGTTCCGGTCGCCGGTCGCCACGTGCTTCATGGACAGCGGCACCTGGTGCACCGGGTACTCGTCGAGCGGTACGGGACGGTCGTCGGCCACGGACACCCCCTCAGCGATGGTCGGCTGACGGTACGTCAGACAACCTGAGGAGGCCAGAGCGGGGACGGGACGTGCCTGAACTGACGCTCGATTCCGCCGGGCGGTGACCTGTCCGGCCGCTGCCGCGTTGCCCGGGTATGACCCCCATGCACTCGGCCGCCGGGCGTCAGCGCCGCGTCTTCGTCCCGCGCCCGGCAGAATCGGTTCCGCCGCCGCCGGCGCCGCAGGACCCGCCCATCTACCGCGATCTCATGCGGACCTGGGCCGACCGGGGCCGGACCCTGCCGGGCCGCCACGATCCGGAGTGGATCAGGCTGGCGGCCCCGACGGTCCGCACGGGACAGTTCAGCGGGCTTCGGGTCCCGCCACGTGACGGGCGATGACCATCCGCTGGATCTGGTTGGTGCCCTCGACGATCTGCAGGACCTTGGCCTCGCGCATATAGCGCTCGGCCGGGAAGTCGGCGGTGTAGCCGTACCCGCCGAGTATCTGCACGGCGTCCGTGGTCACCTTCATGGCCGCGTCGGTGCAGTGCAGCTTCGCCATGGCGGCCTGCTTGGCGAACGGCTTGCCGGCGTCGCGCAGCCGGGCCGCCGCGAGGTAGAGCGCGCGGCCGGCCTCGATCTGGGTGGCCATGTCGGCGATCATGAAGCGCAGGCCCTGGAAGTCGGCGACGGGGCGGCCGAACTGCCGGCGCTCGGTGGCGTAGCGCACCGCTTCGTCCAGTGCGGCCTGGGCGAGGCCGATGGCGCAGGCGGCGATGCCGAGCCGCCCGGAGTCCAGGGCGGCCAGGGCGATGAAGAAGCCCTGGCCCTTCTCGCCGATCCGCCGGTCGTCACCGACCCGGACGCCGTCGAGGTGGACCTGCGCGGTGGGTGAGCCCTTCATGCCCATCTTCTTCTCGGGCACCGCCGCGCTCAGGCCCGGCGCGTCCCCGGGGACCAGGAACGCGGTGATCCCGCGCGGGCCCTCCTCACCGGTGCGGGCCATCACGGTGTAGAAGTCGGCCATGCCGCCGTGCGTGATCCAGGCCTTGGTCCCGTTGATCACCCATTGGTCGCCGTCACGGACGGCCTTCGTGCGCAGCGAGGCCGCGTCGGAGCCGGAGGACGGCTCGGACAGGCAGTACGCGCCGAGCAGGCCGCCGCCGAGCATGGCGGGCAGATGCTCGACCTGCTGCTGCTTGGTGCCGTAGGTGGCGAGCGCGTAGGAGGCGAGCGTGTGCACGCTGACGCCGAGCCCCACGGTGAGCCGGGCCGCGGCGAGCTCCTCCAGGACCTGGAGGTAGACCTCGTAGGGCTGGTCGCCGCCGCCGTACTCGGAGTCGTACGGCAGGCCGAGCAGGCCCGATGCGGACAGCAGGGTGAAGACCTCGCGCGGGAAGCGCCCCGCGTCCTCCTCCTCTGCCGCCTTCGGCGCGATCTCGCGCTGGGCGATGTCCCGGACGAGGGCGAGCAGATCGCGCGCCTCCTCCGTCGGCAGCTGACGCTCCACCGGCTGCGGGTCGCGGTCGGACATGGCGTCGGTCTCCTCCCTGGTCGGGCACCGGCGGTACGGCCCGTCGGGTGGGGGCGGCTCCGCCTGGTCGTTCCGTGATGGCCGATGGCGCCCGCTCCCGGGTCTCGGAAGCGGCTGACCAGCGGCTGTGCGCTGTGAGTATGCCCGATCAGCGACCTCCCGTCACCAGTTAACGACCGCTTACTCCAAGAATCCAGCCGGAACGTTACGCACCGGCGGAACCGCCGTCGGGATTGGTCCGAACCATTGACTCAGTGGTCTAGTCCTCCTACTGTGCATGACCAACGCTTTACCGCGTTCATGCCAATCGGCGCGCGTTCCCCTCTCCCCCACGAGGAGACACCCGAATGCACACTCCCCACCGCTCGCGGCTGCGGGCGTTCGTCGCGACCGCGTGTACCGCCGTCCTCGGCGCCGGACTGCTCGCCGGCGCGGGCACCGCGACCGCGGCAGCCCCGGCCGCAGCGCATGTCAAGGCCGGTTCGAAGGTCGTCGGCTACTTCACCGAATGGGGTACCTACGACCGCAAGTACTACGTCAGGAACATCGAGACCTCGGGGTCGGCGGCCAGGCTGACCCACATCAACTACGCCTTCGGCAACGTCACCGGCGGCAAGTGCGCCATGGGCGACTCCTACGCGGCCACCGACCGCGCCTACACCGCCGCCGAGTCGGTGGACGGCGTCGCCGACACCTGGGACCAGCCGCTGCGCGGCAACTTCAACCAGCTGCTGAAGCTGAAGAAGAAGCACCCGGGACTGAAGATCCTGTGGTCCTTCGGCGGCTGGACCTGGTCGAGCGGCTTCGGCGAGGCCGCGAAGAACCCCGCCGCCTTCGCCCAGTCCTGCTACGACCTGGTGAAGAACTCCAAGTGGGCCGGGCTGTTCGACGGCATCGACATCGACTGGGAGTACCCGAACGCCTGCGGCAACACCTGCGACACCAGTGGCCGGGAGGCGTTCAAGAACGTCATCGCGGCCCTGCGGTCGAAGTTCGGCAGCGGTGCGCTGGTCACGGCGGCGATCACCGCGGACGCCTCCGGCGGCGGCAAGATCGACGCGGCGGACTACGCGGGCGCCGCGCATTACGTCGACTGGTTCAACCCGATGACGTACGACTACTTCGGCGCCTGGGACGCGACCGGCCCCACCGCCCCGCACTCCCCGCTGACCTCCTACTCGGGCATCCCGAAGGCCGGCTACGACACCTCCGCGACCATCGCCAAGCTCAAGGGCCTCGGCATCCCGGCGGCCAAGCTGCTGCTCGGCATCGGCTTCTACGGCCGCGGCTGGACCGGGGTCACGCAGGCGGCCCCCGGCGGGACGGCGAGCGGACCGGCGGCGGGGACGTACGAGCAGGGCATCGACGACTACAAGGTGCTCAAGACCAAGTGCCCGGCGACCGGCACCGTGGGCGGCACGGCCTACGCCAAGTGCGGCAGTGACTGGTGGAGTTACGACACCCCGGCGACCATCGCCACCAAGATGACGTACAAGAACCAGCAGGGCCTCGGCGGCACCTTCTTCTGGGAGCTGAGCGGCGACACCGCGAACGGTGAGCTGATCAAGGCCATCCACTAGACCCTGGTCAAGGGGACCCGGGAGCGGAGGACCACGAGCCTCCGCTCCCCCGGTGCGTCAGGTGTCGCGGCGGGCGGGCGGCGGGGCCGGGTAGGCCGGGTCCAGCTCCTCGACGGCGCGCAGGGCTCCGCCGAGCGTCTTCACCAGCAGCTCGCGCATGGTGCCGCGGGACAGCTCGGGGCGGTCGATCCAGTCCAGCGTCGCGCCCTCGACGCTGCACACCCAGGCGAGCAGTCCCATCCGGGCGAGCGGCGCGATGTCGCTGCGGCCGTAGGCCCCTTCGGCGATGGTGGCGATGATCGCCTCGCGGACGCCGTCCCGGACGGCGTGCACCTCGGCGTCGAAGCCGACACCGCCGCTGACGATGGTGCGATAGGCGGCCTGGTGGTTCTCGGCATAGCGCAGATAGCCGTCGATGGTGCGGTGGACCCGGTCCACGGCGGGGATCTCGAGGCCCTCCGCGGCGAAGGTGACCAGGTCGGCGACGGAGTCCTTGATGATCGCCAGGTAGTAGCCGCGCTTGGACTGGAAGTAGTAGTAGATCAGCCCCTTGGCGACATGCGCCTGACGGGCGATGTCGTCCATGGACAGCGCGTCGTAGGACGTGTCGGCGAACAGCTTCCGCCCGATGGCGATGAGTTCGGCGCGACGGGCCAGCGAGCGCTCGGTACCGCGCATCCGGGGCCGGACGGCGGCACGCTGAGGCGGCATAGTCAATTTCGACCCTGTTCCAGGCGGTCGGCGGGACCTCCGCAGTATGTCAGAACATGCCGCACACGTGAGCGGGTCGATGCAGAGCGGGCCTGGGGGCCCGGGCGTCAGAGCAGGCCGAGCTGGGTCACGAACATCGCGACGACGGCCACCAGGACCCAGCCCATGACGTGCTCGAGGATCTTCGGGCCGTCCTCGCGGGGGCCTCCGGTGCGGGCGCGGGTGGCGGTGGCCCGGTGTGCGGTCATATCCATGGGGCCACCTTGCCACCCGCGACGGCCTGTGCGGCGATGAGCTTGCTCACAGGGTCAGTGCACACCCACCGCCGCGAGCGCCTTGACCTGGCGCGGGCTCGGGTGGGCCGGGAAGTAGAGGTAGCACACTCCCCCGGTGCCGGAGGCGACCTTTCCGGAGGCGTTGTACCGCTTGGTGCGCAGCCAGATGTTCTCGAACTCCCGGCGCAGATAGACCCGTCGTACCGCGCCGTCGCCCGGCGAGGCCGGGTCGTTGGCGATCACGTCGCCGTCCGCGGTGAAGCCGATCACGGTCATCAGGTGACCGGAGGTGCCGTAACCGGCGCCGGTCAGCTCCTTCTGCAGGAACGACTGGGACGTTATGGCCGGGATGCCGGCCGCGATCAGCGTCTCCAGGTCGGTGAGCGAGGCGAGCCGCGTGACGACGCCCTGCAGGCCCTCGAACGTGGCCGCGTACGCGGCGTTGAACGGCCAGTTGCCGCAGCCCTCGTACTGGGAGTCGTAGGTGAAGCGGGCGGCGTTGTCCACCTGCGGGTCGGCGTACGTCGGGTCGACCCAGGACAGCTGCTCGGGGGTGAGCCGGCCGCCCCAGTACTCGATGATCATCTGCGAGGAGGTGGGACTGCACCAGGCCTCGCCGCCGCCGTCGTACTGCGGGTACTGGCCCTTGTGGATCTCCTGCGAGTAGCGCGGGACGGCCAGTTCCTGGGCGAGGCCCGGGGTGGAGGCGGGGACGGTGAAGCGGTCGGGGATGTCGGATCCCATGGCGCCCAGCCGCCACACGGTCGGCGTCAGGTGTGTCCCCGGCCTGCGGTAGAGGGTGAGGCGCAGCCGGTACGACGTCAGGCGCAGGCCGGTGCTCGCGTCGTCGATGGCGAAGGTGTCGGTCCAGATGGTGCTCTTGCCGTCGGTCTGGCCGTCCACCGAGGTCCGCTTGATGTCCTGGTCCCCGGCCGCCCAGCGGCCCATCACGTACCACGGGGTCCCGGTACCGTCGGAGTACGTGCCCTGGAGTTCCACCTGGAGCCAGGTGCCGTCGGGGGTGTGGGCGTTCCAGGAGGACACGACCTCGGTGGCGGGGACGGTGAGCCGGTGGACCGGGGAGGTCCAGGTGGCGTAGTCCCAGGTGGCGGTCGTGCCGGTGTGCGGGTCGGTGTAGTCGGTGCGGCCGGCCGGGGCCCCGATCACGACTCCGGGGCGGGCGCCCGCGACGGCCCGGACGCCCTGGGCGGCGCCGAGGCGCCACTCGCGGTACGTGGTCCAGGCGTGGTAGTCGATCGGGCGGGCCGGCGCCTGGCCGGGGTCGGCGGTGTCGGTGGTCGGTCGCTGCGCGGCGGCGGCAGCGGGGGCCGTCCCGCCGGCCACCGCCACGGCGACGGCTGCGGTGAGGACGGTTCTGCGGGACGGCTGCTGGGCTCTGCTCATGGGCGCGATTACCCCCAGGTGTCCGATGATCGGGTGCGGTTGGTGCGCCAACTATGGAGCAGGAAACATGGTGCTGCCAGCACTTCTGCGCATGCGGCGCGATGAATATTGGTCTGGTCCACTGGCGGGGGGACCGGGAGGTGGGCGTGCGGCCCTCGAGGAGCCGCGCGACAGCGGTCGGCGCCCCGAAGGGACGCGGGGAACTGCGCGACCGGCCCACCACCGGCCGGCGGCCGCACGGCTCCCCGCAATCACCCGAGCTGGATGCCTCTCACCGTGGTGCTCGGCGTCAGACGAGATCCATCGCGGCGACCTCGTCGGGACGGCCGTAGCTGATCGGCCCCTGGAAGCGGCGGCGGGCGGTGGCGAACCACCACACCGTGGCCACGACCAGCACGACGGCGAGCGCGATCGGTGCGTAGTTGAAGGAGTCGACGGTGATCGGCGAGACCTGCGGCAGCATGAAGAGCACGCTGCTGAGCACGATCCAGATCACCGCGAGCCAGCCGACCGGCCGGCCCCAGCGGCCCAGGTGCCAGGGCCCCGGCTGGAACTCGCCGCCGAGCCGCAGCCGCAGGAAGATCGGCACGGCGTAGGCGAGGAAGAGGCCGACCACGTTGACACTGACGATCGCGGTGAACGCGGTGTGGGACCACCAGCCCGGCACGACCAGGGCCACTGAGCAGGCCACCGCGAGCCACACCGCCTTCACGGGCGTACGGGTGCGCGGCGAGACCGAGTGCCACCAGCGGGAGCCGGGCATCGCGCCGTCCCGGGAGAAGGCGAAGATCTGCCGGGTGTTGCTGGTGAGGTTGGCGAGACCGCAGAAGAGCATCGCGCCGATGACGATGAGAAGCATCACCTCGGCGGTGCGCAGGCCGAGGCCGTCGATGAGGATCTGGACGGGCGGCGCGGCCGCGCCGGCCACCTTCTGGTAGTCGCCGATGCTGTAGACCAGCGCCAGCATGAGGATGAGACCGGTGATCGCCGAATAGCCGATGGCGCGGGTGATCCCCTTGGGCGCGCTGACCGTCGCGTGGACCGTTTCCTCGGACATGTGGAAGCTGCCGTCGAACCCGGTGAACGTCCAGCTGGTGACCAGCAGACCGAGCATGCCGCCGTAAAGTCCGTTCGTGAAGCCGGTGTTGTTCTCGAAATGCGTCACGAAGGACGCCGACTGATGGTGATCGGGCATCACTATCAGTGCGCCCACGATCACGACGAGTCCGATCAGCAGCCACCACACGGAAATGCGGTTCAGTACGGCGACGAGCTGCACGGTGTAGGTGTTGGCGAGGCCCTGCACGACGATGATCAGAGCGGTGATCAGGACCGTCTGGTGCGTGGTCGGCTGGTAGGAGGGCCACTGCAGCTGCACGAAGACCTGGATGAAGGTGGCGGCCGCATAGCCGGTGGCGGCGGTGCCGCCGATCTGGCCCACGAAGTTCAGCCAGCCGGTGAACCAGGACCAGGCACCCTTGTGCCGCTTTGCGAGTTTACCGGCGGAGAAATACAGGGCACCGCTCGTCGGATAGGCGGAGGCGACTTCCGCCATGGCCGCGCCGATGAGCAGCACCATGACGCAGACCCCGATCCAGCCGAACACGAGAATGCGCGGGCCGCCCGCGTTCATTCCGAATCCGAAGGACGAGAAAATACCCGAGAGGATATTGATGATGGTGAAGGAGATCGCGAAATTGTCGAACGCCTGGAAACGCCGGGTGAGTTTCCGCGGATAGCCCATCGCGTGCAGGGTCGCGTCGTCGTCGAGCACGACCGCGTCCTCACCCGCGCGGGCCTTCGCCCGGGACGTCGATGTCCGTTCCGACACAGTTCGGCCTTTCTCTGAGTGAATCCGAATGAATCCGAATGAATCCGAGTGATCCGAGTGACGGGGCAGAGCACGTGCCGATCAGTCGGGCCGCGGGACGGGCAGGCCGCAGGCGCGCCGGGCCCGGGAGAGCTGCTCGGCGGGGTCGCCGAAGGCGCTCCAGGGCATGCGCGAGGCGTACGGGCCCATCGCCGTGAACACCGCCCGGGCCTCGAACTCGCGCCGGCCCATGATCAGGGCGTGCGCGAGGTAGGCCAGGTCGAGCACCGGGGTGAAGCGGTAACGCGCCACCGCCGGCAGCCAGTTCTGGTAGATCGCCAGCGTGGTGGAGCGCCACTGCGGCTGCTCCCACACGCGGTCGGCGAGCAGCTGCGTGGGGTTGTAGCTCTCCACCAGGGCCACCAGCGGCAGCAGCCGGAGTGCGGAGTCGGCCCGTGCCCGCTGGCTGAGGAAGGCGGCCACGTCCCAGGCCGCGTTGACGGAACCGCCGTACCGCGTGAAGAAGAAGGACAGGAAGCGGTGGTGACCCTCGCGGTGCCAGGGGTCCAGCGACAGGACGTGCGCGAACAGCCGCCAGGGGCCGGGCGGTGCGGTGAGCAGGCCCCGCGGCGCCGGGTCGCGCGGCCGGTGCAGCCGGGCCATGGCGAGTCTGGCGACCCAGGGTGTGGGGTCCTCGGGAGCCAGGGCGGCGGCGCGGTCGCAGGCGGTCAGCGCGATCCGCTCCAGCGCCTCGGCGCGCTCGTCGCGGGCGTCGGCCGCCCGCAGGGCGCGCTGCACGGCGACCCGGGCCCACATCAGCGCCGCCTCGGGCGTCGGCTCCTCGGCGAGCCAGCGCTCGACCAGATCGGTGCCGGTCGCCTCGGAGGCGAGGACCAACGAGCGGTGGGCGCGCAGGGCGAAGTCGGTACGTGTCTCGGCGAGGGCCTCGTGCGCGTATCGATAACGTCCGGCGCGCACATCGACGCATACGCTCGCCAGGACACGGTCGTCGGCCGCCGGATGCCACACGTAGTGCCCTTCGAATAACTCCGCGGCCATGTCCCCCTGCCAGTCCCCTTGCGGCGCACAGCGGTTGCGCTGGAGGCACCCTACTCAGCGGCGGGCACACCCGGAACGCCTAATTCGACATATCGGTCAGGGGATTCGCGAATGTTTATCCCCGACATTGACTGGCTGCCAGCCGGTGATTCAAAACGCGACCACTCCTCCACTGTTACTACACTGTTTCCGGAGAACCGCCCACACCGACCCACCTCCGGGGGAACCACCATTCGCGACCTCGCCGCCCTGCTGCGCGGGCTTCCCCCCTCCCTCGGACCGGTCCGGCTGATCGGGGTGGACGGGCACGCCGGCTCGGGAAAGTCCACCTTCGCCGGGCGCTTGGCCGCCGCGCTCGGCGGGGCTCCGGTGCTGCACCTCGACGACATCGCCAGCCATGAGCAGCTCTTCGACTGGACCGACCGGCTCATGGCCCAGGTGATCCAGCCGCTCGCCCGCGGCGAGAGCGCGTCCTGCACGCCGTACGACTGGCGTGCCCGCGACTTCGGCGCGCCGCGTCCGCTGCCGGCCGCGCCCGTGGTGCTCGTCGAGGGGGTCGGCGCCGGCCGCCGGGCGCTGCGGCCGCATCTGGCCCGGCTGCTGTGGATGGAGCTGCCCCGGGAGGAGTCCTGGACGCGCGGCCGGCTGCGGGACGGGGCGGAGCAGCGGGAGTTCTGGGACGGCTGGGTCGAGGCGGAGCGCGCGCACTTCGCCGCGGATCCTTCGCGCCCCCATGCCGATCTTCTGGTGCGGCAGACGCCGGAGGGGTACGAGGTGCTGCCGGGCCCTGAGGCAACCCGTGGACCGGACCAAGGTGTGACCCAGAGTGACGGACCGTCCGCGTTGTGGTGAAGGTGTGAAGACCCTTGCGGAGGAACTTCTCCCAGTGCCTCAACTCCGCTTGACCGGGGGGCCGTACAGGTCTTACGTTCTCAATGAGCGGTCGATCGGGACCGCCCACCGACGCGAGGCCCCCGGTTGTTCCCCCGTGACCGGGGGCTTCGTTCTGTCCACGCAGGCCTTTCCGGGCGCCCGGCGCACCGATCCGCTCACCCTCGGTCACCGAGCCGCCTGCGTCCCGTCTGCTCCCACCTCGTCAAACGGCTCGTGCGACACCCTTCGGCACGCGGTCGTCACGCGGGTACGATGCCCTCGGTGCGACCTTCGAGGCTGCCTCGCGCACCGGTAACTCCGGTCCGCGGCACAGCGGTTCGACCGCGGCGGCCGTCGGGCGACTGCCCGGTGGTGATCCACGGGGACACGGTCTGTGGGGGGACGGGATGGACTTCGGCACGCAGGGCCCCGAGGCCCCGGCCGACCTGGCCTGGCTGCGGGGTGTGGACGCCTACACGATGGGCGCCTATCCGCAGGCGGAGGAGGAGTTCCGCACCGCGGTGCGGATGGACCCCGGGATGGCCGACGGCTGGCTCGGGCTGCACGCGCTCCGGGTCGACACGACGACCGCGCTGCTGAGGATGGTCCGGCACCGCGACCGCTTCGGCGAACAGCGCGCCCGGCACCGCAGGACGCTCAACTCGTGGTACTGGCTGGGCTGGTGGGTGCAGCCGGTGCTGGAGAGCCCGCGCGATCTGCTGCTGGCGCACGCCTCGCACTGGCTGGACGGCCGGCACGTGCCCGAGCTGGACCGGGCCCTCGCCGGCCTGCCCCCGGTCGACACCGACCCGCAGGTCCGCTTCCTGCACGCCTGCCGCGCCTATCTGGTCAAGGACTGGGAGCAGCTGGTACGGCACACCGACCCGCTGCTGGACGATCCGATGCTCGGCATCGAGGCGGGCCTGTTCGGCGGCATGGCCAGGGTCCGGCTGGAGATGTACGGCCAGGCCGAACCCCTGCTGTCGGCAGCACTGATGCGCTGCCGCAGCGAGCAGCCGCAGCGCAAGGAGCTGCGCTACTGGCTGGCGCGGGCGCACGAGGGCACGGGACGCTCCGCCGCCGCGCTCCCCCTGTACCGGGCCGTGCACCGGGTCGACCCGGCGTTCATGGACACCTCGGCGCGGCTCGCGGCGATCGCCGAGGGCGACGGGTACGACGACACCGCCGACCTGGCCGCGATCACACTGACCGGCGCCGGGCAGGACAGCGTGGACGGGCCGGACGGATTCGATCCGCTGTTCGGCATCGAGGGGCGCGATCTGCGGCTGCCGGAGCCGGATCTGCCGACGGGACCCCTGCCGTCGGTGAATGATCCGGGGGTCCGCGTGAAGACAGGTCTCTCCTCCCCCGTTCCGGCCGGTCCGACCGATCCCGCCCTGCTGGAGGAGGCACTCGCCGAGCTCGAGCGCATGGTGGGGCTGGAACCGGTGAAACGCCAGGTCAAGGCGTTGTCCGCGCAGCTGAACATGGCCCGGCTGCGGGCCGGGCAGGGACTTCCGGTGCAGCCGCCGAAACGGCACTTCGTCTTCTCGGGGCCGTCGGGGACGGGGAAGACCACGGTGGCCCGGATCCTGGGACGGGTCTTCTACGCCCTCGGGCTGCTCGGCGGTGACCACCTGGTCGAGGCCCAGCGGGCCGACCTGGTCGGCGAATACCTGGGGCAGACGGCCGTGAAGGCCAACGAGCTGATCGACTCCGCGATCGGCGGGGTGCTGTTCGTGGACGAGGCGTACTCGCTGTCCAACTCCGGGTACGGCAAGGGGGACGCGTACGGCGACGAGGCCCTGCAGGTGCTGCTGAAGCGGGCCGAGGACAACCGGGACCATCTGGTGGTGATCCTCGCCGGCTACCCGGAGGGCATGGACCGGCTGCTGGCCGCGAACCCCGGACTGTCCTCCCGGTTCACGACCCGCGTCGACTTCCCCTCCTACCGGCCGCAGGAACTCACCGAGATCGGCAAGGTGCTGGCCGCGGAGAACGGGGACGTGTGGGACGAGGAGGCGCTGGAGGAGCTGCGCTCGATCGCCGGGCACGTGGTCGAGCAGGGGTGGATCGACGAGTTGGGCAACGGACGCTTCCTGCGGACGCTGTACGAGAAGAGCTGCGCGTACCGTGATCTTCGGCTCTCGACGTATGCGGGGACGCTGTCCCGGGAGGACCTGGCCACGCTGCGGTTGCCCGACTTGATGCAGGCGTACGGGGAGGTGCTGTCGGGGCGGGGGCCGCAGGATCCGTCGGCCATGTGAGCGCCGGCGGCCGTGGGACGGCCACGACGGAACTCCAGGCGGGCCTTCACCCGCCTGGAGGGCGCGGACATCAGATGTCAGCGTTCGCCAGCTGGGAGGCGTTCTCGTTGTAGGTGGCGTTCAGGTTCCCGTAGAACGTGCCGTACCCCTCCGGGTCCCACTGGTCCCGCGGACCGCTGTAGCTGCTGTTGTAGTAGACCCAGTAGACCCAGCTGGCCTCGTTGTAGACGGAGGCGGCGTCGTTCTTCACGGGCTTCCACTCACCGCTGCCGCTGGTCAGGAACTCGTACGTCGGGCAGCCCTGCGAGCTGCATCCTGGTTCGTCGATCGCGTAATTCGGAACCTGGCCGTAGATCCCGACGCGGGATCCTCCGAGGTTCGAATTGTAGAAGAGGCAGAGAGTTCCGTCGTAGTGCGAGCACAGCGTGGTGGAACCGTTGGTCGTGGCCTGGGCCGATGAGGCTCCGAAGAGCAGGGCAAAAGCGGCGAGCAGCGCAGCGCCGAAGGCAAATCTTATGCGCATGATGTCCCCTTTGAGGTTTCTGTTTCAGCGTCCGTAAGTGCCGATGAATAGTCACTTCCGACGCGAGAAGACAATCGCATTCGTTTTGTGTTCACGTCAAGTGACAACTCTGTGCTATACAGCTCGGGTGACGAATTTCCGAGCGGAGGCGAACATGAAGAAACATGCATTGCGGGCGATAGCCGTACTGAGCGTGTCGACGGCCGTCATCACCGGATGCAGCGGCGCCCACAAGGAGGGATCGACCCGGCCTTCGGCCACTTCGGCCGCACGGGCACAGAAATCCTCCCAGCCGGAATCCCCCAAAGCGGTGGCCGCGGAAAAGGTGAAAAACGCGCTCGAGGCGAACATGTCGGCGGACGAGGACAAGTTCGGATCCGGTGCGAGCTCTCCCTGCTCCACCTCGTCGGCTCGCATGTTCACCGCCGAATGCGGGGCGGCGGCCCGGGCGACGTCCGATGTCGCTGCGCTGGCATTGCGAGAAATCAACGGGCGCGCCGGATTCACGACATTGACATCGACCGCCCATAAACTTCAGACCGCGGTGCGCGAATATGAGCGACTGGGCTGCGCGTCCGGGCCGGCCGCAGCGGAAACTCGCCGTTCATGTCTTCCCCCGGCTGCCGTCATCGCACAGGGTTTCCAGGATTTGCGGGACGGAGCCAATCTGGCCTTGGCCGGCAAGTAGTCTCACGTGGCTCATCGTCGGAGCGCCTCCAGAGGTTCGATCCGCGCGGCGCGCACGGCGGGATGGAGACCCGCGAGGAGCCCGATGACCACGCCGATGAACGGTGCGGGCAGGACGGTGTACGGCTCCAGGACGGCGGTCCAGTCGCGGGCGAGTGCCGTGCCGACGACGACCGCGACACCGATGGCCGTGCCCACCAGACCGCCGAGGGCGCCCAACGCGGTGGACTCGGTGAGGAACTGGGCGGTGATGTGGCGGCGGCGGGCACCCAGCGCCCTGCGCAGGCCGATCTCCCCGGTGCGTTCCAGCACCGCCACGAGCGTGGTGTTGGCGATGCCGACCGCCCCGACGACCAGGCAGATCCCCGCCAGCACGAGAAAGAGTCCGGACATGTCCGTGTCGACTTGGTCGCGTATTTTATGGGGATCGATCGGCGGTACGGCGTGCAGCAGGCCGGGGTGATCGGGCCGCAGGGCGAGGGGCGCCTGCCGGGCGACCAGGGGAGCCGCGCCGGTCCGGGTACGGATCAGTGCCTGGGCCGGGTCGTCCACCGGGGCACCGTACGCATCCAGTGCCGTGCCGGCGGGGATGATGACGGCGAGCAGGCTCTGGGGCAGACGCTGGGTGTCGGAGACCACGCCGAGCACCGTGTAGGCCGCTCCATCGACGAACACGGCCGGCTGGTTGTCGACCCGGGTGATGCCCAGCAGACGGGCCGCGGTGACCCCGAGCAGACAGACGCGCTCCTTGTGACGCTGATGGAACTCGTTGAACAGGGTCCCCGCGGAGAGCGTCGGCTGCATGGCGCGGAGCGCCCCGGGCGATGCCGCGAGGACACGCAGGCCGGACCGGGCGCTGTCGTCGGCCCCGGCCGGGCCGGCGCCGGCATCGGGCCGTGCGGACACGGTCGGGTTCCGCAGCGGCACGTTCCACCAGACTCCTCCGTCCACAACGCCGTTGAGCCGGTCCAGGCGCTCGTCGGCGCCGGCCGGGAAATCCATGGCCGGCTCCCGGAACGTGTCCGAGCCACGTGCGGCGGCCCCGGCGTCGTCGACCGTCACCGTGGTGTCCTGCAGCAGACTGAACGAGTCCCCGATCTGTCCGGCAGCGGTGGAGGTCAGGCCGAGCACGGCGACGAAGGAACCCACGCCCAGGACGGTGCCGAGCATGGTGAGCACGGAGCGCATCGGACGCTGCACGACGCCCGCCAACGCCTCAGCGGCGACATCACGCCAGTCGAACCGGGTGGGAGCCACCCCGTGGGGCCGCGTGGCCGCCCGCCTCCGAGAGCTGCGCCGGATCATCCGCGGCCTCCCGGAACCGGTCGGCCGGCCGGTGCCGTCTCGCTCAGGCGTCCGTCCCGGATGGTGACCTGACGCCGTGCCCGCTGCGCCACGGCGGGGTCATGAGTGATGACGACGATGGTGGTGCCGGCCCGGTTGAGCTCCGCCAGGAGGTCCATCACGGAGCGGGCCGTGGCCGAGTCCAGGTTTCCCGTGGGCTCGTCGCACAGCAGGATGTCCGGCGAGTTGACGAGGGCACGTGCGATCGCCACCCGCTGCCGCTCGCCGCCGGACAGCCGGGAGGGCAGGGCCTCCAGCCGATGCCCCAGCCCCACGCTGTGCAAGGCGCGTGCCGCGTTCGCCCGACGCGGTTCGCCGCGCCCGGTGACGTAGAGCTGCGCGAGTGCGACGTTCTCCAGCGCGGTGCGGTGGGGCAGCAGATGGAAGGCCTGGAAGACGAATCCCACGCGGCGCCCCCGCAGGGCCGCGCGGTCGCCCTCGGTCAGAGACGACACGTCGGTGCCGGAGAGCCGGTAGTCACCCTCGGTGGGCTGGTCCAGCATGCCGATGAGGTTGAGGAGGGTGGACTTTCCGGATCCGGAAGGACCCACCACGGCCAGGAAGTCGCCCGTCTCGACTCGGAGATCCGTCGGGTGCAGGGCCGTCACGGGCGGGACACCGGGATACGTCTTGGCGACGCCCCGCAGTTGCAGGACCGCGGTCGGCGGTGTGGTCATTTCCCCACCACCACGCGGTCTCCGGCCTGCAGGGCATGCCCGTGGACCGGCGTGACCTGCACCAGTCCGTCGGCGGAGACTCCCGTGGTCACCGCGACGACGCGGTGCGTGCCCGCGGCGGTCACCACGGTCACGGTGGTACGGGCGTCCGCCCCCGCCGAGACCGCGGCTTCCGGCACCGCGGTCACCGCGCCGGACGTCGCCGCGGCGGTGATCGTGATGCGCACGTCCTGGCCCGCGAACTTCTCGTCCCATCGGCCGGCGCTCCTGATCCTCACGGGTACGTACGCGCTGCCGCCCGCGGCCGTGTCGGCACTGCCGTCGGACGCCGGCTTGTCGTCCCCCGATCCCGGCGTCACCACGGCGCCCACGGAGTCCACCGTGCCCATGGCACGGGCGCCGGTCGCCTCGGACAGGATCTCCACCTTCATTCCGGCTCCGACCAGGCGCCGTTCGGAGGGATCCAGGAATCCGGTGAGCGTCATGTCGCCACGGGCCAGCGTGATCACCGGGCCCTTGACGGTGTCCCCCACGTGTACGGGTACGGAGACGACCCTGGCCGGCAGGGACGGCACGAAGACGGCTTCGGAAAAGGGCAGCATCACGGTCGGCTGCGACCCGGTGGACCGGTGCACGGCCGACGAGCCGTCCTGCGCGGTGGTGCCGGGCTGCGCCTTGCCGGTGGCGGTGTCGGCGGAGCCGGCCACGGGTGCGGCATATCCCATGGCGGCGTACATGCGTCGTACCGCGGCGGCCGTACCCGATCCGAAGGTGCCGGACGGATCGCCGCCCGTCGGCCGGCCCAGCGAACGGAGTGCCTTCTGCAACTGGGCGACGTCCTTGCCCTTGTCGCCGACGGTCAGGTCCCGGTACATCGGCAGGGTCCCGGGCAGCGCGAAGACGGGCCGCTCGTCGTACTCCACCAGCGGCCGCGCCGCCTGCACGCGTCGGCCTGCCTGGGCGAAGACGCCGGTGACCAGCAGCGCCGCCGGTTGAGAGCCACGCTGCGAGGTGGCGACGCTGGTCGGCGTGACGGAGATGGTGCGCCCGTCGGAGAAGGTGCCGCGGAAGACGACGGTGTTCCGCATGACCTGGCGCACGACCGGGGCGGTGATGACGCTGGGCCTGGGCGCCCGGGTGCGTGCGGCCGCCTCCGCGGGTGACTGCACCCACTGCGCGGCGAACATGCCGCTCGCCGACAGCACGGCCGCACAGCAGGCGGCCACGACCGTCGAGCGGCGGCGGCGATCCAGCCGCGAGCCGGTGATCACGTCGTCCGGCCCCTCCGCCGTTCCCCGCGTGTGTTGCTCGGATCGCTTCACGAGACGGCGCCCTCGGCGATGACCTTCGCGGATCGTTCGATGGTCTGCCGCGCGGTGTCGCGCACCTGGGTCAGTGCCTCCTGGTTCTTCTCGATCAGCTCCTTCTGCATGGCCGTCTCGACCGCCACCCAGATGCCGATGAGGTTGGTCTTCTGCTTGCATGCGACGTCCGTCTCGGCCGTTTGTATCTCAGTGGCCGAGGGCGAGTTCGGCAACCGGCTTCTGAGCGGTTCCAGCGGAGTCCGGAACGAGTAGCCGTGCTCCTTCATGCAGGTGGACCAGGAACGGAACGCGGCGGACACCTGCGGCGTGGACATCGACTCCTGGAAACTGGCGTCGTTGATGCTCTCGGGAAGTCGTTCCTGCAGTCCCTTGCCGATCTTTCCCTGCGCCTCCCCCGAGCAGCCGTGCTGGGGAATCGCCTGCCCCTTGTACTGCTTGAGGTGTGGCGCCTTGTTGTCGGGCCGCGGGGTGTCGCCGAGGAACACATTCAATTCCGCGTCGCTCATCGGAGGCGTCTTGGGAGGCGCGGCCGGCATCGCGTCGGCGGGCGGGTGATAGCCGTAGCGCGCCGCCGTCCCGGCATCGGAAATTCCGTAACGCCGGGCCATGTTGGCGGCGTCGTCCTTCGGATTCAGGGGCGATTTCCATGCGGCGTCGACGGCGTAGTCGAAACCGAAGCGTGCCATGCACTGCCGCACGAGCAGTTTCGACGCGTAGAGGATCTGCGAATGTTCGTCGTTCTTCAGCAGATAGTCCTCGATGGGCAGGGAGACCGACGCCGTGGAGGACAATGTGGGGATGGCCGTCGGCGATGCGTCGGCGGCCAGGAGATCCGCTCCTGAATTCCGACCGGAAGTGGACGACGTGCCACAGCCACTCACCGTGGCCAGCAGTCCCCCCACGCCGAGCACCAGCACAGCCGCAGAACGGTACATTCGTCGGCTACTGAACACACTTCCCCCCTGCCTTGTTTGCACACGTCGGGATGCCGACGCGTGAACTGCACCAGGTAATGATCACGACGTCAACTCCCCGACAAAAAGGGACCATCAGGAGGAAGCGTGATCATGATGTGAAGGGCAAGCCCGGCAATCGCTTGCCGAACGGCACACATGGGACGCGACCCATGGGCAAAGAATAGACAAGGACACGATCAAGAATTCACACACGAAACCTCTGGGAGCAGCGCGCATTCGGCGCCAATCTCACGTTTCGCAAAGGCAGTTGACGTCGAACGGCTCGTCGGCCGAAGGTGTGCGCGCAGGCGCGCGCTCCGATCTTTGTGACGGGCTGGGCGGGCCGGGTCGTGCCCACGAGGGCACGGGAGACGTCAACGAGAAACGGGAAACTCTCTTTTGAGACCCAGAACACGAATACGGGCGCAACTGGCCGCGGTCGCGGCCTGTTCCGCACTGGCGGGCGGCCTCGTCCAGGCCGCACCCGCCCTCGGAGCACCCCAGGACAAGCCCGCCCCGAGTCACGCGGGCCCGGCCCCGACCGGGCGGGTCACGCAGCCGGACAAGAAGCTCGGCAAGGGCTGGAGGACCAGCCGGGACCGGGCCGTGACCGCCGCGGCGGACACCGACGGCCTGCACGTCCTCGTGGCCGACAGCGCCACGGCGTACGCCTGGAAGACCGCGGCCGTTCTCAGCGAGCCGGGCATGCCCGCGGACTCGTGGATCGGCAATCAATGCGTCATCGACCATGACCACGCGGCTGTCGTCTACGCGCCCCGCAGCTTCACCAACAAACCGGACCTCATGCAGGGCGGGGCGTTCGCCGCGATCGTGAACCTCGGCTCCGGCCGGGTGACGAAGCTGTCGTTCACGGCGTCGCTCGCGTACTTCGACCCGTCGTGCAACCCGGGTACCCGCACCGCCGCGTTCACCGCCTTCCGCGACATGAACGACCCGGCGGCCACCCGGACCCGGGTGGTGACGGTGAACTCCGCGGGGCGGACGCTCGGTTCGGCCGCCACGAAGGGCGAGGTCACCAGTGCCGTACCCGTCGCGGACGGCACCGTCGCCGCCCTGGGCCGCCGGCTCGTCCACATCGACCGTTCCGGGAAGGCCAGGAACCTGCTGACCGCCGGCGGTCTGCCGTTCGACATCCAGCCGGCCACGGGCGGCGGGATCGCCTTCGTCGAACGCGACGGCGGTCAGAAGGCGCGCGCCCGGGTGTGGAAGGGCCACGGCACGCCGGCCACGGTCGCCACCGGCAAGCTCGGCGCCTTCGACCTCGAACGGGGCGGCGGCGCCCAGGTGTTCCTCACCGGCAAGGTGTCCGGCACCCCGCACACCCGGGGCACCGGCGTCACCCGGGTCGACGCACCGGCCGACACCGACATCTCCAGTCAGGGACGGCTGGCGGTCGATCCGGTCCTGACCCCGGGTATGCGGGCGGGCGTCGCCCGGATCAGGAACGCGGGCAAGGGCTTCGCCAAGACGGACCCCTCCGCGCCGAGCGGCACCGCACAGGCACCGGGCACGCTGAAGGACGCGCCGGTGACCGTGACGTCGACGGCCACTCTCACCGGCGTGCAGATCAGTCAGAAGGTCACGGGTGCCAGGGCCTCCGCCGGACAGGACAGGCTCTCGCCCGCACTGACCCGGGGCAGTACGCAGGCGTCGGGCTCCGGCGGCCACGCACAGTCGACGCGGGCCGCGGCGGACGTGACGTCGATCGTGTCGCACGACCCGACCGACCCCGACCGCTGGTGCTCGGTGTCCCGCAACGACGTCGGCGCACAGGCACTGCAGCCGACCCCGAACCAGGTCGAGTGGGCCGTCGACATGGCCGTACGCGGCGATCTGCATGCCGGCTACCTCAACCAGGGCGGCTACCGCAACCAGACCGGCCTCGGCACGATCGACCCGCAGAGCCTGTTTCCGCCGCCCACGCTGATCGGAGGCGGGCGCATCCCCGCCAACGTGATGCTCGGCATCATGGCCCAGGAGTCCAACCTGTGGCAGGCCGAATCCGGCGCCATCCCCGGCCAGATGGGCAACCCGCTGGCGGCCGTGGACGGCTACTACGGCCACCAGATCGACCCGGGCGACCCCGACTCCTACTGGAACATCAACTGGGACAAGAGCGACTGCGGCTACGGCGTCGGACAGGTCACCGACGGCATGCGCCTGGCCGGGCACGAGAAGCCGGGTGAGACGAGCCTGTCGCCGAGCCTGCAGAAGGCCGTCGCCCTCGACTACGCGACCAACATCGCCGCCTCGTTGAAGATCCTCGCCGACAAGTGGAACGAGGTCCACACGGACGGCCAGAAGATCACCGTCAACAACGACGACCCCTCCCGTGTGGAGAACTGGTTCGCCGCGGTGTGGAACTACAACCTCGGCTTCAACCCGCCGTCCGACGCCTCGCAGCACAACGGGTACTGGGGACTGGGCTGGTACAACAACCCGGCCAACCCCATCTACAAGAACAGCTGGGGCCACCCCTTCATGGACACCGACGTGGACGGCACCGAAGCCAACCACGACGCCGCACATCCCCAGGACTGGCCGTACGAGGAGAAGGTGATGGGCTGGGCCGCCTGGTCCATCGACACCGGCTACTCCTACGCCACCTCCGGTCGCCAGGACTGGCCCGGCGAGTCCGGCTTCTCCTCCGCCGGCTTCCGGCCCGCCTGGTGGACCAGCACCGCCCAGCGCAGCCAGGTCTCCCCGCCGCTGAGCACCTTCTGCAACAGCGACAACAACTGTGACCCGACCTCGCCGCCCAACTGCGGGACCGAGGAGTGCTACGCGCAGTACTGGTGGAACAAGCCCAACGCCACCTGGAAGACCAACTGCGACAACGACTGCGGGCACGAGCTGATCAAGTATCAGACGCTGATCCAGGAGCCAGGCCGTGGTTACCGCCTGAAGAACGGCACCCCGGTCTGCTCCGGAGCACCCGCCGGGTCCCAGGTGGTCGCATCCGTGCCCAACGGCACGGAGACGTGGAGCGACTGCGGGCAGATCACCTCGTCGGGCACCTTCCAGTTCACGTTCTACGCGGACACCCTGGGCACCCACTACGAGGCGAAGGCGGATCTGCACCAGATCGGCGGCGGCTACGGCGGCCACTTCTGGTACGCCCACGCCCGTGACGCCGGCCATCTCGGCGGCGACGGCGGTCTGATGACCATCGACGGCGCGTGGAAGCTGAACCAGCCTCTGCCCGAGAAGCAGGCCATGGTCTATGTGCACATCCCGGACACCGGAGCACAGACCAAGGAGGCCGACTACGAGGTCGTCACCGCCTTCGGCACCAAGAAGGTCACGATCGACCAGTCCGCCAACGAGGCAAACAAGTGGGTCCCCCTCGGCGCCTTCCGGTTCAACGGCGTGACCCCCGAGGTCAGGCTCTCCAACACCACCAGCAACGGAACCGCGGACGACGACATCGCCTGGGGCGCGGTGGCCTTCGTACCCGGCGACTACAGCGGCATGCCCAGCATCACCTTCCCCAACCCCGACGACACCGCGCCGATGCCGAGCTGGGCGGGCGACGTCGAGGAGGCCCACCGCAACACCGGGCTGCCGTCCGCCGCTCTGGCCAAGGCGTTGTCGACCGGGACGAGCGGCAGCACCTGCTCCAAGACGGACAAGAAGGGCAAAAAGCTCTGTCTGAACATCGGTAGGCCGACAGGCGAGAAGTCCGCCCTCGCACAGAGGGCGAACAAGGCCCTGAGCGCGAACGGCATCGACTCACTCGTTCCGTGGTGCGACGAGCGCACGTCCGGCCACGACTGGTACACACGCACCGATGCCTGTCTGAAGGCGATCACCCCGCTCAACGTGGTCTTCACGGTGGACGACAAGGTGGTCGGCACCGCGAGCTTCGCCATGAAGCAGGAGATAAAGCTGTACAACAACGTCGGCGAGTTCGACCAGCTTCTCTCCCTGGTACCGACCGAGATCGACCCCACGCTGGGCTCGGTGACCCTGGGCTGGAGCGCCGGCTCGACGTGCTCCGACTGCACCCAGTCGCAGCAGCAGACGGACGGGGGCCTGACCTGGCTCGGCCCGGAGGACGATCACGTCGGGAACGTCTCCTTCCAGACCCTGTGGAACGGCACCGGGAAGGACACGATCACCCTCGGATGGTCCATCACGGGGCAGATCTCCGCGTACCCGGAGGCATCCGACGAGGCCGATCTCGGCAACACCCTCGGCGACCTGGACGTCCGCTGCGACGACATCACCAAGGGAGCCACGAACGCGGGCTGCGTCTTCCCCGCGTACACCCCCACCTACACCGTGAACACCGACCGCTACCCGGCGGCGGGCGCCTACTACTGGCTCATGAAGGAGAAGAACAGCCACCACTTCGGCAGCAGAGAGCACAACGCGCCGCTGCACTATCTGGCGAACGGGCAGCAGAACAACCGGTCCGTGGTGTGTCCCGACAGCTGGGTGGGCCGCAGCGAGACACCGGACGCCAGCTGCGACGAGTACGCCTTCGCGACGACGTACGAGAGCGGCGGTATGCCCGACAGCGGTGTCACCTCGGGTGACCAGTGCGCGCAGTTCTACGCCACGCCGCTGAACGACACCACCTGGACGATCCACGACGATGACGACTACGACCTGCCCACCTGGTCGGAGAAGTGCGGCCGGGCCAGCATCCCGTTGGCCCAGAACACCGGCGCCCTGGCGCCGTTCGGCCGTACCGGCGGCTTCGTCCCGTACAACCGGATGCTCGACGACGATCCGTTCTGGCTCGCCACGCCGGGATTCGACCACTGCACCGCGTCGGACGTCACGTGCACCTGGCAGCGCACCAGCCCGTAGCGGGTGAGCGCAGGTGAGGGGGTGGCGTCCGCCCGGACGCCACCCCCTCCTTGCATGGTTCTAGGCGTCACTGCCCAGCGAGTCGAGGGCGGGGCGGCCGCTCAGCACGACGAGGGGAAGCCGGTCGTGCTCGAGCAGGTCGCGTGGCAGGGCGAGCCGGAAACGCTTCTCGATCACTCCCAGGGACATCGCGATCCGCAGGCTGTGCCGCTCACCACTCACCTGAAGGTAATCCCCCGTCGGGAGGATGATGCCCGCGGCCTCCAGGTCCTCCTGCAGAAGATCCGGCTGGGATCCCCACCGCCGCCGTTCCTCACCGAGGCCGAACGAGCAGAGCAGTTCACCGTCGGCGGCGCAGGAGAAGAGCGGAGGCGGATGAAACGCCTGAGGGTCGAGATTCACCGCCTCGACCCCGTCACGCGAGATGTGCCGGAGAACGTCGTGCCGGCTCCCGCGGGCCTCTCCGTATTCAGCGGCGAACGCCCATCCCCCGGCCTCCCCGATCCGGGCTACGCCGACGTCCGGATCGCTGAGCAGAGCGACGGCCTCCTCCGCCGTGGCCGACGGATTCGCGCCGCCGGCTGTGGCGCCGAGTCGTACGGCCAGCTCCTCCGGGGTGAGGCCACGGGCGAAGGTGACGCTGTAGTACCACTCGGACTCCGCCAGCCAGCGCATGCCTTGAATCGTCATGGCCTCATCGTGCCGTACGGCTTCGCGAGGGACCCCGTCAGCCCGCCACGTCAGCCCGCCAGCGCCTCCTCCGGTTCGCCGCTCGCCCGCGGTTCCGTCAGCCTCACCTCGGGTGTTTCCCGGTGCGCGGGATCCCGGACTTCGCCGACGAGCAGTTCCAGCACGTCCTCCAGGGCGACCAGGCCGAGCACCTTTCCCGAGGCGTCCGCCACCTGGGCCAGGTGGGTCGCCGCCCGGCGCATGACCGTCAGCGCGTCGTCGAGCGGCAGCTCGGCCCGTAGGGTGGCCATGGGCCGCCAGACGTGCTGCGGGACGGCACGGTCGGAGTGCTCCAGGTCCAGGACGTCCTTGACGTGGACATAGCCCATGAACGGGCCCTTGTCCGTCGCCGAGACCGGGAAGCGGGAGTACCCCGTACGGGCCGTCAGCTCGACGATCTCGCCGGGCGTGACCGACGGGGTCACCGTGACGAGCGACTCCCGGCGCAGCAGGACGTCGGTCACCGGGCGGGAGCCCAGTTCCAGGGCGTCCTCCAGGCGTTCCCGCTCCTCGGGGTCGAGCAGCCCCGCCTGGCCGGAGTCCTCCAGCAGGCGGTTGAGCTGCTCGCTCGTGACCACCGCCTCCACCTCGTCCTTCGGCTCCACGCGGAACAGGCGCAGGATGCCCTGGGCGCAGGCGCCGAGGGTCACCGTGATCGGCTTGCACAGGCGGGCGAAGTAGACCAGGCCGGGGCTCAGCCACAGCGCGGCCTTCTCGGGGGCCGCCATCGCGAGGTTCTTCGGCACCATCTCGCCGATGACCAGGTGGAAGAAGACCACCGCGGCCAGCGCGATGACGTAGCCCAGCGGGTGGACCATGCCGTCGGGGAGGTGGACGGCCGCGAACACCGGCTCCAGCAGATGGGCCACCGTCGGCTCGGCCACCGCGCCCAGCGTCAGCGAGCAGACGGTGATGCCGAACTGGGCCGCGGCCATCATCTGCGGCAGCCGCTCCAGGCCGTACAGCACCTGGCGGGCCCGCGCCGTACCCAGCGGTTCGATCTGGCTGCGGCGCACGGAGACGAGCGCGAACTCGGCGCCCACGAAGAAGCCGTTGGTCAGCACCAGCAGCGCGGCGAAGACCAGTTGGAGGACGCTCATCGGGCGGCCTCCATCACGTTCACCGACGGGGCCGTCCTGACCAGGCGGACCCGCTCGGCGCGGTAGTGGCCGACCTGGCGGACCGAGAGCCGCCAGCCGGGCAGTTCGGCCCGGTCACCGGGGGCCGGGATACGGCCGAGCAGGTCGGCGACGAGTCCGGCGACCGTCTCGTACGGTCCCTCGGGCACGTCGAGGCCTATGCGCTGGAGGATGTCGACGCGGCAGCTGCCGTCGGCGTCCCAGGCCGGCCGGCCGTCCTCCGGCGGGGCGGGGGCCAGCTCGGGCATGTCCTTGGCGTCGTGCTCGTCGCGGACCTCGCCGACGAGTTCCTCGACGATGTCCTCCAGGGTGACCACGCCCGCCGTGCCGCCGTACTCGTCGACGACGACCGCGATGGGCTGCTCGGAGCGGAGCCGGGCGAGCAGGGGCTGGACCGGCAGGGTCTCCGGGACCAGCAGCGCCTTGCGGGCGATGCGGGTCACCGGGGTGCGCAGCCGGTCGTGCACCGGGACGGCGAGGGCGTCCTTCAGATGGGCCATGCCGACGATCTCGTCGATCTTCTCCCGGTAGACGGGGAAGCGGGACAGGCCGGTGGCCCGGGTGAGGTTGACGACGTCCTCGGCGGTGGCCGTGTCCTGCAGGGCGCTGACCTTCACGCGCGGTGTCATGACGTGCTGCGCGGTCAGCTCGCCCAGGGACAGGGTGCGCACGAACAGGTCGGCCGTGTCCTGTTCCAGGGCGCCGGCCTGCGCGGAGTGCCGGGCCAGGGAGACGAGTTCGCCCGGGGTGCGGGCGGAGGCCAGTTCCTCGGCGGGTTCGACGCCGAGCGCGCGGACCAGCCTGTTGGCGACGGTGTTGAGCGCGGCGATCACCGGGCGGAACAGGCGGGCGAAGTGGTGCTGCGGTCCGGCCACGAACCGGGCGACCGTCAGCGGCTTGGACACGGCCCAGTTCTTGGGCACGAGCTCGCCGATCACCATCTGGATCGCGGATGCCAGCAGCATGCCGACGACCACGGCGACACCGGACACGGCGCCGCCCGGTATGCCGATCGCGGCGAACGGGCCGTGCAGCAGCCGGGCCAGGGCCGGTTCGGCGAGCATGCCGACGACCAGGGAGGTGATGGTGATGCCGAGCTGGGTGCCGGAGAGCTGGAAGGACAGCTCCTTGAGCGACTCGGCCACCCTGAGGGCCCGTCGGTCGCCCTCGGCGGCCGCCTTCTCGGCGTCCGTGGCCTCGACGGTCACCAGGCCGAACTCGGCCGCCACGAAGAATCCGTTGGCGAGGATCAGCAGGAAAGCCGCTCCGAGGAGCAGCAGGGAGATGGTCACGCTGCCACCGCCTTCCCGGTATGTCGGGTCGGGGCGGCGCAGGTACTACAGGACGATCCGTCCATCGCTGGAGGGAGTCACTCCTCGGGTAGCAGGAACCCCTGTGCACCGGGCGGTGTCCAGGGGCGGAGGCGCAGCGAAAGGGCCTCCGCCACCAGATTAATCAACACACGGGCCAATCGGGCAGGGTGGACGACCCCGAGTCAGCCCCGATTCGCCCCCGAGTCAGCCCTGATCATGACCCGGGTGGGCCGTGGAGCGGGCGTCGGCGAGGGCCCGCAGGGCCTGCGCGTCGGCGATGGCGCGCTGCTTGGCGAGGCCCGGCTGGATGCCGAGCGCGGGCAGGCTGGTGCCGTCGCTGAGGTTGAGGAACACCCAGGGATCCCCCGGTCGGAGGTTCACCTGGACGATCTCAGCCCAGTCCAGTCGCCGCTTGCCGGCGATGTTGACCACGGTGACACCGGACTCGTCGGCGACGACCTTCACCCGGGCCAGCTGGGCCAGCGCCCAGAAGATCAGCGCCCCGGTGATGACGAAGCTCGCCCGCTCACCCGGGCCGAGCTGCCCCAGCAGCATCGCGATCCCGGAGATGGTAAGGAAGATCACAACACCGGCGGTGAGCAGGATCGCCCGGGTGTGGCCCGGCCGGAAGGTGACGGGGAGGGAGGGGGTGGTGGGCGTGTCGGACATCGCGCGCGGACCCCTCAAAGACGGCAGGCGTGGATGGCCGTGGTGAGGATGGCGCGGGCACCGATGGCGTAGAGGTCGTCCATGATCCGCTGCGCCTCCTTGGCGGGGACCATGGCGCGGACCGCCACCCAGCCCTCGTTGTGCAGCGGGGAGACGGTCGGGGACTCCAGGCCCGGGGTGAGCGCGACGGCCTTCTCCAGCTGCTCGACCCGGCAGTCGTAGTCCATCATCACGTACGTCCGCGCGACCAGGACGCCCTGGAGGCGGCGCAGGAACTGCCGGACCTTCGGTTCCTCGCCGTCGGCGCCGGTGCGGCGGATGACGATCGCCTCGGACTTCATGATCGGCTCGCCGAAGACCTCCAGGCCGGCGTTGCGCAGGCTGGTGCCGGTCTCCACGACGTCGGCGATGACCTCGGCGACACCGAGCTCGATCGCGGTCTCCACGGCGCCGTCGAGGTGGACGACGGAGGCGTCGACGCCGCTGTCCTCGAGGTGCTTGGCCACGATGCCCTCGTAGGAGGTGGCGACCGTCCTGCCCTTGAGGTCCTCGATGCCGTTCGCGGTGCCGGGCTTGGCGGCGAAGCGGAAGGTGGAGCGGGCGAAGCCGAGCGGCAGGATCTCCTCGGCGTCGGCGCCGGAGTCGATCAGCAGGTCGCGGCCGGTGATGCCCACGTCGAGGCGGCCGGAGGCGACGTAGATCGCGATGTCGCGGGGGCGGAGGTAGAAGAACTCGACCTCGTTCACCGGGTCGACGATCCGCAGCTCCTTGGACTCGCGGCGCTGCTGGTAGCCGGCCTCATGCAGCATCTCCGCCGCAGGGCCGGACAGTGAACCCTTGTTGGGGACGGCGATGCGCAGCATGAGGTCGGCTTCCTTTGCGTGAAGGGGTTTTCTACGGCTTTACGGCTTTTGCGGCACGTGGGTCACAGGTGGGCGTAGACGTCGTCCAGGGAGATTCCGCGGGCGACCATCATCACCTGGACGTGGTACAGCAGCTGGGAGATCTCCTCGGCGGCCGCCTCCTTG
This sequence comes from Streptomyces sp. RB17, assembly GCF_009604455.1. Taxonomy (GTDB): domain Bacteria; phylum Actinomycetota; class Actinomycetes; order Streptomycetales; family Streptomycetaceae; genus Streptomyces. The sequence continues at coordinate 434,178 of NZ_WEGL01000009.1, read as the reverse complement.
CCCTCGTGCTCGGCGGCCATCCAGACCTCGGCGGCCTCTTCGACGACCTTCTTGCCGATGGCATGGACTCCCTTGCCGACCAGCTCTGCGGTGCGGGAGGTGGCGGGATCGCCGTGGGCGGCCTTGTGCTGGAGCTCGGTGAAGAGCTCCTCGAACGTCTTCTTGGACATGGTGCTCCTTACCCTACGCGCTCCGGCCGGTGCCTCAGTGCCAGGGTTCGGATACTGAGCGGAGCGTGGCGGCGGTCGAGACTGCCGCGGTCACCGCCTCGTGGCCCTTGTCCTCGTTGGAGCCCTCCAGGCCGGCCCGGTCCAGGGCCTGCTCCTCGGTGTCACAGGTGAGCACGCCGAAGCCGACGGGCACGCCGGTCTCGATGCTGACCTGGGTGAGGCCCTGGGTGACGCCCTGACACACGTAGTCGAAGTGGGGGGTGCCGCCGCGGATGACGACGCCGAGGGCGACCACGGCGTCGTAGCCACGCCCGGCCAGCACCTTGGCGGCCACCGGCAGTTCGAAGCTGCCCGGGACCCGGATCAGGGTCGGCTCGTCGATCCCCAGTTCGTGCAGGGCGCGCAGGGCGCCGTTCACCAGACCGTCCATCACCTTCTCGTGCCACTGCGCCGCGATGACGGCGACCCTGAGGTCGCTCGCATTGCGTACGGACAACTCCGGTGCACCCTTGCCGCTCACGTCTCTCCTCAAGTGCCTTGCTGTCGTGCTTACTGGTTGGCCGCCACGGCCGGCGTGTCCAGCCAGGGCAGGTCGTGTCCCATACGGTCGCGCTTGGTGCGCAGGTAGTGGAGGTTGTGCTCGCCGGCCTGGACGGGCATCGGCTCGCGGCCGGTGACCCTCAGGCCGTGGCGCTCCAGCGCGTCCGTCTTGTCGGGGTTGTTGGTCATCAGCCGGACGCTGTGCACGCCCAGGTCGGCGAGGATCCGCGCACCGGCGCCGTAGTCGCGGGCGTCGGCCGGCAGGCCGAGCTCCAGGTTGGCGTCGAGGGTGTCATGGCCCTGCTCCTGGAGGGCGTAGGCGCGCAGCTTGGACAGCAGCCCGATGCCGCGCCCCTCGTGGCCGCGCAGATAGACCACCACGCCCCGGCCCTGCTCCTGGATGCGCTGCAGGGCGCTGTCCAGCTGGGGGCCGCAGTCGCAGCGCAGGGAGCCGAAGACGTCACCGGTGAGGCATTCGGAGTGGACGCGGACCAGGACGTCCTCGCCGTCGCCGATCTCTCCGTGGACGAGGGCGACGTGTTCGACGCCGTCGAGGGTGGAGCGGTAGCCGTAGGCGGTGAAGGTGCCGTGCCTGGTGGGCAGGCGGGTCTCGGCCTCACGGCGGACGGTGGGCTCGCTGCCGCGGCGGTAGGCGATCAGGTCCTCGATGGAGATGATCGTCAGTCCGTGCTTGCGGGCGAAGGGGATCAGCTCGGGCAGGCGGAGCATACGGCCGTCCTCGCCGGCGATCTCCACGATGGCGCCGGCCGGGCGCAGACCCGCGAGCCGGGCGAGGTCGACGGCGGCCTCGGTGTGGCCGTTGCGGACGAGGACACCGCCGGTCCTGGCACGCAGCGGGAAGATGTGGCCGGGCCGGACGAAGTCCGTCGGCTCCGCCGTGCCGCTCGCGAGGAGCTGAAGCGTCGTCGCACGGTCGGAGGCGGAGATACCGGTGCTCACACCGTGAGCGGCCGAGGCGTCCACGGAGATGGTGAACGCGGTTTTCATGGACTCGGTGTTGTCCTGGACCATCTGCGGCAGCCGCAGCCGGTCCAGTTCCTCGCCCTCCATCGGGGCGCAGATCAGTCCCCGGCACTCGCTCATCATGAAGGCGACGATGTCGGGGGTGGCCATCTCGGCGGCGATGACGAGGTCGCCCTCGTTCTCCCGGTCCTCGTCGTCGACGACCACGACCGGGCGGCCGGCCGCGATGTCGGCGATGGCCTGCTCCACCGGGTCGAGACCGAAGTTCTCGATGCTGTCCGTGTCGTACAGGGGCGGTGCCGAGGTCATGCCGGGGCTCCTTCCAGGACGGGCTGCGGGCCCCTGCGGGAGCGCAGCCACCAGTCGCGCATGCCCCACAGGACGAGTGCGCCGTAGATGACGTAGACGAAACCGGAGAAGGCGTAGCCGTTGGCGAAGTTGAGGGGGACGCCGACGAGGTCGACCAGCAGCCAGGCGATCCAGAACTCGACCATGCCCTTGGCCTGGGCGTACATGGCGACGACGGTGCCGACGAAGATGTAGGCGTCGGGCCACGGGTCCCAGGACAGCGACGGGTAGGCCGTGAAGAGCAGGGCGACGGCGACCGTGCCGGCGGCGGCCGCGCCGAGCATCGCCGCGCGCTCGCGCCAGGTGGCGAACCGGGGCGCGATGTGGCCGTCGGCGGAGCGGCCCTTGTCGCGCTGCCACTGCCACCAGCCGTACAGGGCGACGGCCATGACGACGGCCTGCTTGCCGGCGCTGCCCGTCAGATGGCCGTAGAAGGCGGCGAAGAGGACGAGGCCGGAGAGGAACTGCACGGGCCAGGTCCACAGGGAACGGCGCCAGCCGAGGGCGAGGGTGATCAGGCCGAGGATGTTGCCGGCCATGTCCGACCAGATGATGCGCTGGCCGAAGAGGGTGAAGGCCTCGGAGTTCAGCCAGTTCACTTGGCGGCTCCCTGGGCACGGTCGCCGAGGAGCCGCTCGACGTACTTGGCGACGACGTCGACCTCGAGGTTGACCGGGTCGCCGGGCTGCTTCAGTCCGAGCGTGGTCAGGGCGAGGGTGGTCGGGATGAGGCTGACGGTGAAGTGGTCGGGGCCGGCGTCCACGACCGTGAGGCTGATGCCGTCGACGGTGATGGAGCCCTTCTCGACGACGTAGCGGGAGAGGTCCGCGGGGAGGGAGATCTTCACGATCTCCCAGTTCTCCGAGGGCTTGCGCTCCAGCACCGCGCCGGTGCCGTCGACATGGCCCTGCACGATGTGCCCGCCGAGACGCGCGCCCACGGCCATGGGGCGTTCGAGGTTGACGCGGGAGCCGACGGCGAGCGCGCCGAGGCTGGAACGGTTCAGGGTCTCGGCCATGACGTCGGCGGTGAACTCGTCGCCCTCGTGCTCCACGACGGTGAGACAGACCCCGTTCACGGCGATGGAGTCGCCGTGCTGCGCGCCCTCGGTCACGACGGGGCCACGGAGCCGGAAGCGGGAGGCGTCGCCGAGGTTCTCGACGGCGGTGACCTCACCCAGCTCTTCGACGATTCCGGTGAACACTTCCCGGGTCCTCCTGCCTCTTCGGGCACGGACTCCGGGGCCTGTCGATGACGACAGAATGTACGGGTGAGCACACATCGGGGCGACGCCGAAAAGGGCCGTCCGCTCACGGACGAGCCCAGATACGGCGACGCGCACGCATATACGTGCCCGCCCGCCGCGCACTGCCTCCCATCCGGACTTTAACCGTCGGTCCAGGAATTTCACCTGGTCAACCGGCCGCTGGAAGCGACCGGGTCGCGGACTGTAACCGCCGGTTCGGACTTTCACCGACCCCGGAGTGCGCTGCTTCTGGTACAGGGCCAGTCTGCCACGCCGGGCGGCACTCCAGACAGGCGGAAGGTGTGGGCTCCCTCACAGCATGTGTCGCCGGCCTTGCACGGCGCAGTCGGACCCGCGCAACTGCCGGACCCCCAGAGCGGATTGACCCTTGGTCCGGACCCATTGACCTTACTGGTCTAGTCCTTTTATCGTGCGGGCGGGTCCGGTGGCGGTGACGACGGCCCTTGCCCGCCGCCGGGCCGCCAGGGCTTCAGGGTGTGATCAGGACGTCGCCGGGTGTCTGGCAGGCTGAGCCGCATGACGTCATCCCCGCCCGCCGACGAGTTCGAGTCCCACCGGCCCCGCCTGTTCGGCCTCGCCTACCGCCTGCTGGGCTCCGCCCACGAGGCGGAGGACGCGGTGCAGGACGCGTATCTGCGGTTCAGCGGCGCCGACCGGGCGGCGATCGAGCAGCCGGGGGCGTGGCTCGCCAAGGCCGTCACCAACCTCTGTCTGACCCGGCTGACCTCGGCACGGGCGCGGCGCGAGGAGTACCCCGGGACGTGGCTGCCCGAACCGGTGCTCACCTCCGACGGCACGCTCGGCCCGCTGGAGTCGGCGGAGCGGCGCGAGCAGGTCTCCATGGCGCTGCTGGTCCTGCTGGAGCGGCTGACGCCGACCGAGCGGGCGGTGTACGTGCTGCGCGAGGCGTTCGGTTACGCCCACCGGGACATCGCCGGCGTCCTGGACCTGAGCGAGGCCAACTGCCGCCAGCTGTACCGGCGGGCGGTGGCCCGGGTCGCCGTGCCGGAGGGACGCTTCGAGCCGGCGCCGCAGCGGCGGGAGGAACTGCTCCTGTCCTTCCTCACGGCGGCCCGCGAGGGTGACCTGGCCGGCCTGGAGAAGATGCTCGCGGCGGACGTGACGTACTGGGGCGACGGCGGCGGCAAGGTGTCCGCGGTCCGGCGGCCGGTCGAGGGACGCGAGAAGGTGGTGCGCTTCCTGGTGGGCGGGGCCGAGCGGTTCACGGGCGGCCTGGACTTCGCGGTGGCGGAGGTCAACGGCACGAGCGCGCTGGTGGCGTGGGCGGGCGACGTGCTCGCAGGGGTGGCGTCCTTCGAGCTGCGGGACGGGCTGATCACCCACGTGCGGACCATGATGAACCCGGACAAGCTGGCCTACATGCAGCGGCAGCTGACCCGGTCGTAGCAGGGCCGTCCCGGGGCCTGTCACATTTCCGGGGGGCTGCGTGGTCTCAGCGCAGGAGGGTGTTCCGACCGGGGACACCCCGAGTCCGGAAGGACGGGATCAGCATGACCACCATCCTGGTGACCGGCGGGACCGGCACGCTCGGCACGCAGGTGACGGAGCGGCTGCGGGCGGACGGGCGCGAGGTGCGGGTGCTCAGCCGGCACACGCCGCCGTACGCCGTCGATCTGCGCGTCGGTGGCAGCGGGCTCGACACCGCGCTCGCCGGCGTGGAGACCGTGGTGCACTGCGCGACCACGCAGCGGGGTGGGGACGAGGCCTCCGCCGATCAGCTGATCGGCGCGGCCCGGCGGGCCGGGGTGGGCCATCTGGTCTACATCTCCATCGTCGGCATCGACCGGGTCCCGCTCGGCTACTACAAGACCAAGCTGGACGTGGAGCGGCGGATCGAGGAGTCGGGGCTCGGCTGGACCGTCCTGCGCACGACCCAGTTCCACGACCTGCTGGCCACGGTCCTCGGCGCACTGGCCAAGCCGCCCGTCATGCTGGTCCCGGCCGGGGTCCCGGACCAGCCGGTGGAGGTGACCGAAGTCGCGGACCGGCTGGTCGAGTTGGCGCTCGCCGCGCCGGCCGGGCGGGTGGCGGACATGGGCGGCCCCGAAGTACGGCCCCTGGACTCGCTGGCCCGCGCGTACCTCCGCGCGACCGGGCGGCGCCGGGCGGTCGCACCGGTGCCGCTGTTCGGCCGGACCTACCGGGCCTGCCGCGAGGGCGGACTGCTGGCGCCGGAACAGGCGGTGGGGAAGACGACGTTCGAGGAGTATCTGGGGCGCCGCTTCGGCGGGTGACGGATCGGCCGGGAGGGAGGGACGGGGTGGACGCGCAGGAGGTGATGCTCGACGAACTCGCCCAGGGCCTGCGGCCGCTGCCGGAGGGGATCGCCTGGTTCGAGGGCCTGAACACCGAGGAGCAGTCCGCCGTACGGCGCGATCTGTACCACTTCTGCGTCCAGGCCCGCGTCGGTCCTCGTCTCGCGCGGCCCGATCGGCATCCAGCTGGGCAAGGTGGCCGCGCTGACGCCGGACCATGAGCGGATCAAGGCGTTCCGGCTGCTGATCCAGGTCCTGTGGGCGGCGGACGCACGCAGTCGGGAGCGGTTCTGCGCCGCCGGCTGCAGCCACTTCTGGCACCGAGGGACGGGCGGGCCCGAGCCCGGGACACCGGCCGGCTGAGCCTCGGGGTCGGGGGCGGCGGGCGATCGGTCCTGGTTCGCGGAACGCCGGCGGGGGTGCGCACCGGGCGACCGGTGGGGCCGGGCGGGAGAACGGCCGGCTTGCGGTCAGTTCCGGTCCTGGGGTGCGAACAGGTCGTCCTGGGCGCGGTCGCGGGCGGTCAGCAGGGCGCCGCGCAGCACCGCCGTGCCGCCGAGGGTGCTCGGCCGTACCTCCGTGAGCAGGGGGGACATACGGCGGAGCCGCTCCTCCACCAGCCCCGCGAGTACCGCGCCGCCGGCCTGCCCGGCCTCGCCGCCCAGCACTACACAGCCGGGGTCGAGCACGGCCACCACGGACGCGGCACCGATGGCGATCCGATCGGCGAGGGCATGGAGAAAACGCTCGGCGGACCGCCCGGAAGCCGGCCCGCCCACACCGGCCGGCCGTTCGGGACCCGCGCCGTCCGAACCAGCGGACCCCTCGAAACCCGTACCGCCCGAGCCGGCGCGCTGTTCGGGACCCGTACCGCCCGGACCACCGAACCGCTCGAACCCCACACCACCCGAACCAGCAGACCTCTCGAACCCCGCACCGCCCGAGCCGGCGCGCTGTTCGGGACCCGTACCGCCCGGACCACCGAACCGCTCCAACCCCACACCACCCGAACCAATAGACCGCTCGAACCCCGCACCACCCGGACCAGCGGGCCGCTCACACCCCGAAGCGTCCGAACCCGCGCCCCGTTCGCCGCCCGCACCTGCCGCGCCGGAGTCGGCTCCCGCTCCCGACAGCTCCGCCACGGCCTCCCGGATCACCATCGCCGTGCCCGGTCCGTCCATCGTGGCCGGGACCGGCAGGCCGTGCTGCGCCGCCAGGGTGCCGATCGCCGCCGCGCCCGCCAGGGAGTGGAAGCCTCCGTCGCAGTCCCTGGCCGAAGGCAGTGAATCCGTGCCCGGCACCGGCAGGAAGCCGATCTCGCCCGTGCCGCCCGAGGCGCCGCGGCGCAGGGTGCCGTCGAGGACGACCGCAGCGCCGACGCCGTGGCCCAGCCAGAGCAGGACGAAGGTGTCCCGGTCCCGGGCGGCGCCCTCACGCTGTTCGGCCAGGGCGGCGAGGTTGGTCTCGTTCTCGACGGTGACGCGGGCGCCTGGCAACCGTTCGTGCAGGGCCGCGGCCAGGCTGCGGTGCCACTCGGGCAGTCCGCCGGAGTCGCGCAGGTCGCCGGTGGCCGGGTCGATGAGGCCCGGCGCGCCGATGCCGACGGTGTGCAGCCTCCCCCACGCTCGAACGCCCTCGCGCGGGGGCGCCCCCATCGCCCCGGCCTCCTTGGCGGTCCGCTCCACCGCGGCCACCGCCTGCTCCACGGCGGGACCGGTGCCGGTGTCCCCGTCGATCGGCACGGACGCCTCGGCCAGCACCCGTCCGACCAGGTCGGAGACCAGGACGAAGACACCACCGGTACGGACGTCGAGCGCGGCCAGGTGGGCCCGGTCGGCGACGATGCCGTACAGCCGCGCGTTGGGGCCCCGGCGCTGCTCACCGGACTCGCCGACCACCGTGATCAGCCCGGCGGCGGTGAGCCGCTCCACGAGGTCGGCGACCGTCGGCCGGGACAGACCCGTCAGCTGCTTCAACTGCCCGGCCGTGAGCGGGCCTTCCTGTTGCAACAGGCGCAGGGCCAGGCGGTCGTTGATGGCCCGGGCGGTGCTGGGTGATGCGGGCATGACGGGAATCCTCCCAGATCGACGGGACCGCGGGACGCCGGCGGCGGCCGTGAAACCGTCTATCTATCAGGCAGGGTCCCTGATAGTTTACGGCGGGTGCCGCGAGGGCGAGCCGTGGGGAGGGGCTGGAACATGAGTGACGTGGGCTTCGCGCGTGACGACGTGAGGCGCGCCCGGTACGCCGTGGCGGCCGTGTTCGCCGTGCACGGCGCCGTGACCGGCACCTTCGCCACCCGGGTGCCGTGGATCCAGGACCATGCTTCGCTCGGCGCGGGCCAGTTGGGCTTCGCGCTGGCCTTCACGGCGTTCGGCGCCTCCTGTGCGATGCCGCTGGCGGGCCGGATCAGCCACCGCTTCGGCAGCCGTACGGCCCTGCGCGGGCTGCTCGCGCTGTGGACGCTCTCCCTGGTCCTGCCGTCGCTCGCGCCGAATCTGTACACCCTGTGCCTGGCGATGTTCACCTACGGCGCGAGCGCGGGCATGGCCGACGTCGCGATGAACGCGCTCGGCGTCGAGATCGAGCGGCTGCTGGACAAGTCGATCATGTCGGGACTGCATGGCATGTGGAGCACGGGCGCCCTGATCGGCTCGGCGGCCGGCACGCTCGCGGCGCACCTCGGCTCGGACGCCCGTCTGCACTTCTCGCTCGCCTCGGCCGTGCTGACCGTACTCGGACTGGTGGCCTGCACCTGGGTGCTGGATCTGCAGCCCGCCGAGGACGAGGAGCCGCCGCCGCGGTTCGCGCTGCCGCCGCGCTCGGCGCTGCTGATCGGCACGGTCGGCTTCTGCGCGGTGTTCGCGGAGGGCGCGAGCCTGGACTGGTCGGCAGTGTTCCTGCGGGACCGGCTGGACAGCTCGGCCGGGGTGGCGGCGGCCTGCACGACCGGCTTCATGCTGACGATGGCCGTGGCCCGGATCGCCGGGGACGCCCTGGTGAACCGTTTCGGCGCGGTCCGTACCGTCCGGGCCGGCGGCATCCTGGCCGTGCTGGGAGGTCTGCTGATCGTCGTCGCCGGGCATCCGGCGGTGGCGATCGGCGGGTTCGCGCTGATGGGGCTCGGCATCGCGGTGGTCGTACCGCTCTGCTTCGCGGCGGCCGGACACGCCGGGCCCAACCCCAGCCAGGCCATCGCGGGCGTGGCGACGATCACCTACACCTCGGGCCTGATCGCTCCGAGCCTCATCGGCGGGGTGGCCCAGGCGACCAGCCTGGTCGTGTCGTTCTGCGTGGTGACGGCGCTGGCGTGCGGGCTCGCGGTGTTCGCGGGCGTGCTGCGCAGCGCCGAGCGCGGCGGCCGGACCGAGGTCAGCCGGCCGGCCGCAGCAGTTCCCGACCCACGGCCCTGAAGGCGTCGGACCAGGGCGCCGGACGCAGGGTCGTGGCGTCGAGCCGGACCAGCACCCGGGTGCCCTGGGCGTACGTCCGCGTGCCGTCGGCCGAGCAGAAGCGGAAGCCGTAGGTCAGGCCGGTGGTGCCGAGCCGGTCCAGCCAGAGGTGGACGGCGTAGGTGCCGGGGCTGGTCACGGGTGCCTCGTAGCCGATGCGCAGTTCACGGACCGCGTTGCAGGCGTCGCCGGCCGCGTGCCAGTCGCCGTCGAAGCGGACCCCGTGCTCGTTCCACAGCTCGGTCCAGGCGCGCTCGACCAGCAGCGGGTAGCGGGCGTTGTGCAGGAGGCCGAGCGCGTCGAGGTCGTCGAAGTGCACGGTGACGGGGATCAGCCGGCCGTAGGAGACGACGGGCGCGATCGGGGCTTCGGCGGTCACGGGAGGGGCTCCTGAACATTGCTGTTGCTGACGATCCATACTAAGCGACCGCTCAGAAGCCCCTCCCAGGTCCATCGGTCCGCTTCAGCCCGCTATGGAGTCCAGCTGCTCGGCGGCCGGCCGCAGCGCCCACAGGTCGCCGCCGGGCGGCGCCTCCAGCTTCGCCACGGCCGCCTCTGCCGCCGGATCGCCGGCGTCGGCCGCCGCGTGCACGACGTCCGTGGCCGCGTACCGGTGGAACTCCAGCTCCGGGTGCGGCCACGCGGCGGCGCCGGTCGCGGCGGGCAGCAGATAGTCGACCGCCTTGACCAGGCTCTGACCGTCCGGACCCCGGTACGACCACAGGTCCACGCCCACGTGCCGGCCGATCGCCGCGAGCCGGGTGTAGGCGACCAGGTCGAAGGTGGAGTAGTGCCAGCTGCGGGTGCGGGCGAGTTCCTGGGGCTGGCTGCCGTCGGCCGCGATCTGCGGGGCGATCCGCCTGGCCCGCGCGTCCAGCACGGTCCGCCGGGCCAGGGCGGTGTCACCGGTGGCGTAGGCGAGCGCGGCGAGCTGCATGTCGTAGAAGGTGCCGTGGTTGTTGGCGGCCGCACCCTCCTGCCTGCCGAAGTCGCTGTTCTTCAGCCAGTCCAGGAAGTCGGCGTTCCACCTGCCCATCGCGGAGCGGTCCGCGGCGCTCCAGCCGGGGGCGCCGGCGGCGAGGATCGCCTGGGCGTCGAGCACGCTGGTGTACGACTGGGAGAAGTCGATGATGCCGATGGCCCGGCCGTCGTACGTGCACGGGATGAACTGGGCGTGCTCCAGGTCGGGGTTCATCCGGGTGGCCGGGTCGAGGAACCAGGTGCGCAGGATCTGCCCGGCCTTCTCGGCGTAGGCCCGCTCGCCGGTGTAGTACCAGGCGAGCGCGAGGTCGTACGTCGAGTCGAAGACCTTCTCGGCGTCCTGCCGGTCCGTCCCGCTGTCGACCTCCGGATTGCGCTGCCCGTCGCGCTGGACGTACGGGCAGCCCCAGGGGTTGTCGGCGGTGGGGGTGGTCGTGGGCCACCAGTAGGGGGCCTGGCTCAGGTATTCGTGGACGTCGCCGCCAGGGGCGGGCCTCGGCTTGTCGACGACCGTCCAGGGGCCCTGGTCCAGCCAGGTGTCGGCGCGGGCGGTCAGGTCCCGCAGTGCGCGCCGGAGCCGGGGGTCGTGGTCCAGCCGGGCGCGGGTCTGCCGAAGGCGGCCGCCGTCGAGGACGGCGGTCCTCGGGGCCTGCGGCGCCGCGTGCGCGGAGGGGGCGTACGCGGCGTGCGCGGACGGCACGAGCGCGGCCCCGAGCGTCACCACCGCAGCCAGCAGCACGGCCGCACGGGATCTTCCACTCATCGAGCACTCCGATCTGCCACTGATCACAGAGTTGACCAGATATGTGAACGTAGTTCATGAGTAGGACCGTGCGAGCGTAGAACCGCTCCTTACCCGTGACAATGGTTCGGACCGTCTTCACGTACGTAAGAAAGCGAAACCTCACCATGGACCTCGGCGTGCGCTGGAAACTGCACGGTGACGGGCGCACGCCCGCGCCCGGAGCGGTGGTACGCCCCGACGAACGGCTCTCCTGGCCCCGCACCGTGGGCCTGGGCGCCCAGCACGTGGTCGCGATGTTCGGCGCGTCCTTCGTCGCGCCCGTCCTCATGGGCCTCGACCCGAACCTGGCCATCATGATGTCGGGCGTGGCGACCGCGATCTTCCTGCTCGCCACCCGCGGCCGGGTGCCGAGCTATCTGGGCTGTTCCCTGTCGTTCGTGGGCGTGGCCGCCGTCATCCGCGCCCAGGGCGGTACGAGCGCCACGGTGACCGGCGCGGTGTTCGTCGTCGGCGTGGTGCTGTTCCTGGTGGGGCTCGCGGTGCAGCGCTTCGGAGCGCGGATCATCCACGCCACCATGCCGCCGATCGTCACCGGCGCGGTCGTCATGCTGATCGGCTTCAACCTCGCCCCGGTGACCGCGGCCACCTACTGGCCCCAGGACCAGTGGACGGCGCTGCTGGTCATGCTGTTCACCGGGCTTGCCGTGGTCTGTCTGCGCGGCTTCTGGTCCCGGATCGCGATCTTCCTCGGGCTGGTCTTCGGTTACGGCATCTCCTGGGCCTTCGACCGGGTCTTCGGCAAGATCCACTCCATGGGCCCCGGCGGCAAGGTCACCGACCACTGGCGGCTCGACCTCTCCGGCGTCTCCAAGGCCGACTGGATCGGCCTGCCGCACTTCCACGGGCCCTCCTTCCAGTGGTCGGCGATCCTGGTCGCGCTGCCGGTCGTGATCGCGCTGGTCGCGGAGAACGCGGGCCACGTCAAGGCCGTCGGCGAGATGACCGGCGACCCGCTGGACGACAAGCTCGGCACGGCGATCTCGGCGGACGGCGTCGGGTCCATGCTGTCCACCGCGATGGGCGGCCCACCGAACACCACCTATTCCGAGAACATCGGCGTGATGGCCGCGACCCGCGTCTACTCCACCGCCGCCTACTGGGCCGCCGCCGGCTTCGCCCTGCTCTTCGGCGTCTGCCCCAAGTTCGGCGCGGTCGTGGCCGCGATCCCGGGCGGTGTCCTCGGCGGCATCACGGTGATCCTCTACGGCATGATCGGCCTGCTCGGCGCCCAGATCTGGCTGCACGCCAAGGTGGACCTGCGCAACCCGCTGAACCTGGTGCCGGCCGCCGCGGGCATCATCATCGGCGTCGGCAACGTCAGCCTGAAGTTCACCAGCAACTTCTCGCTCAGCGGCATCGCCCTCGGCACCCTGGTCGTCATCACCGGCTACCACGCGCTGCGCGCCTTCGCCCCGGCCCATCTGAAACAGCAGGAGCCGCTCCTGGACGAGGGCACGTCCGCCTACGACACGGAATCCGACGACGAGAAGGCTCCGCGCGCCACGTCATAGGCGTACGACGGTGTGACGGTCGCGACCACGCCCCGGCAGCCGCCGGACTCGCCCGGCGGCATCACCCACGCGTCGATCCGGGCCTCGCCGGTGTCCGGGGTCGGCGCCCGGCCCATCTTCCGGCCGGCCGATCGCACCACCGGCCGTCCGGCGGGGCGCCGTTGCCGTCGCGGCTGGTGTCGATCACGGCACCGAGGCGCGCCGGGCCGCCGAACGCGTCGAGGACCTGACGGTCGTAGGCGGTCTCGCCGGCGGTGGTGCGGCAGCCGGAGACGTTGCCGAGGACACCGTCGGCGGCGGCCGCCCCTCCTGCCGCAGCAGCACGGCCTGCCGGGCCGGCGGGTTCCAGCCGGAGTCGCCGGCGTCGTCGTCCACGGGGGCCCTCGGGTTCGCAGGCTTCAGGAACCTGCCGGCCCGGGCGGGATGCGTCGCGGCGGGTCGGCCGCGCCCCGAAGGGGCATGGAGCCGTGTCCGAACTGCGGCTGCCGCCGCGTGGTCGCGATCAGCCACGACGGGCCTGCGGACGATCGTCGACCTGTGACAGCCCTCCCGCCGGGCGTTCTGTGCCGAGACCACGCCCACGACGGAGCCGACCAGCACCCCTGCCGCAGGGCACGCCGGCGCGCGGCCCGGCGCTCGGCCAGGCGGCGGGCACGCAAGCCTGACACGGTGCCGCTCCCCCGCTTCCGTACCGCGGCGGTCCGTTCCCCCGTTCCGGCGAAGCACCGGGCCGGTCGGCGCGCGCGCCGGCCCAGGGCTGGGACCCTTCCCCCATGGCGCAGTTGGAACACCTCACCACCCCCGTCGACACGGTCGTCTCCCGGATGCGCGCGCTCGACGCGTCCCTGCCCGGACGGGACGGCGTCGCCGTGTTCAACCGCGTCTACCTCACCGTCACCGAGGAGGTCGACCGGCGCCTGGACGGCGGGGGGTTCCCGGATCCACGGGCGGCGACCGCGCTGGACGTGCGGTTCGCCGAGCGCTACCTGGCGGCGGTCGACGCGGCGGCCGCCGACCGCCGACCGCCCGCCTGCTGGCGTCCGCTGTTCCAGCTCCGCCGGCACCCCGGGGTACGTCCGCTGCAGTTCGCGCTGGCCGGCATCAACGCGCACATCGGGCACGACCTGGCGCTCGCCGTGGTGGACGCCTGCCGAACACTCGGCTGTGAACCACCCGAGCTGGAGGACGAGTTCGACCGCGTGGGCGAACTCCTCGTCTCGCTGGAGGAACGCATCCGCGAGGATCTGATGCCGGGCCCCGATCTGCTGCAGATCGCCGACCCGCTCACCCATCTGCTGGGCTCCTGGAGCCTGGAGCGGGCCCGCGACGCGGCCTGGGTGGCGGCGCGGGCCCTGTGGGCGCTGCGCCACTGCGCCGACATGGCCGGGGAGTTCGCCGAACGGCTGGACACGGTGGTGGGCTTCGCGGGGCGGATGCTGCTGACGCCGCTCGCCGACTGAACCTGGCCGGATTGCGCCCCTGCGCGAGTCGCCCGAGGAACACCCCGATGATCGCCGTACGTTGTCCGGCGGGTATCCGATCCGATCACAGAGGAGCAGCGGTATGGCGATCCGTCTCGGCCTGGGCCTCCCCCAGATGCGGCAGTATGCGATCGGCACGGACGTGCCCGCGGTGGCACGCGCCGCCGAGCGGATCGGCTACGACAGCCTGTGGGTCTTCGAACGGGCTCTGTTCCCCGAGCCCGCCACCCAGGGTCTGTACGGCGTCGAGGGCCTGCCCTGGCCCGACGAGTACCGGAACGTGGCGGACCCGCTGGTCACCCTCACCCTGGCCGCGGCGGCCACCGAGCGGGCCGAGCTGGGCTCCAGCGTCCTGGTGGCGCCGCTGCACCTGCCGTTCCAGCTCGCCAAGGCGCTGGCCTCGCTGGACGCGGCGAGCGGGGGCCGGGTCGTCGCGGGCTTCGGCACCGGCTGGTCGCTGGACGAGTACGCGGCCTCGGGGGTCCGGCCGATCGCGGAGCGCGGCGCGGTCCTGGACGAGATCATCGAGGTGTGCCGGGCCGTGTGGGGTCCCGATCCGGTCGTCCACGACGGGCAGCTGACCAAGATCACTTCTGCCGTGGTCGGGCCCAAGCCCGCCCGGCCGATCCCGGTGCTGCTGGCCGCGGGCGGCGGGCGGGCCTTCCGCAGGCTCGTCGACCATGCCGACGGGTGGCTGCCGGTGGGGATCGGTGCGCAGGCGGTCGCCGCCCAGTGGCGGCAGCTGCGGGAGCTGGCCGAGGAGCGGGGCCGTACGAAGCCGATCCGGACGGTGCTGCGGGTGAACACCAGCCGTCGGGCGAAGCCGTACGACGGGGCGGACCGCCGGCCCTTCCAGGGCGATGTCGACCAGATCGTGGCGGACCTCGTGGAGCACGCCGGCATCGGACTGGACGAGATCCTCATCGACCTTCAGGGCACCGCGCGGGACGCGCGCGAGCTGGCGGACGTCGCCGCGGAGGTGTTTGAAAAGGCGCGGGCGGCCGGAGTCTGAGTCCGGCCGCCCGCGCCTTGGTCCTTGCTCGCTCTTCTGTCAGTCCTCGGGCAGCTCCACGGGGGCGATCTCGTGGTACACGTCACCCGGGCCGGGGTTGGCCGGGTCGGTCTCGCCGCCGAAGTGGTGCATGACGCCCCAGACCGCGTTCAGCGCGGTCTGGATCGCGCCCTCGGCCCAGCCGGCCGTCCAGGAGATGTCGTCGCCGGCGAGGAAGATGCCGCGCTTGTCCTCGGGCAGCTTCTCCTGCATGAAGTGGGTGAACAGGCGCCGCTGGTAGCGGTAGTGGCCCGGCAGGTTGGCCTTGAACGCGCCCATGAAGTAGGGCTCGTTCTCCCAGGAGACCGTCACCGGGTTGCCGATGACGTGCTTCCTGATGTCGACCTTCGGGTAGATCTCGCCGAGTGACTTCAGCATGACCTCCATCCGCTCGTTCGCGGACAGCGGCAGCCACTTCAGGCTGTCGTCGCACCAGGTGTAGGACAGGCAGATCACGGCCGGCCTGTCCGGGCCGTCGTCCAGCAGGTAGGTGCCGCGGGTCATGCGGTCGGTCAGGGTCATCGACATGACGTCCCGGCCGGTGTCCTCGTCCTTGTCGAGCCAGAACGGCCGGTCGACCGGGACGAAGAGCTTGGAGCTCTCCATGTAGTGGGTGCGCTCGATCGCCGTCCAGTGGTCGATCGGGAACAGCGAGTCGTCGCACGCGATCTTGGACAGCAGCATCCAGGACTGGGCGGTGAAGATCGCCGCCTTGTAGGTGCGGATGTCGCCGTTCGCGTCCGTCACGGTGATCTGGTTGCCCGCGGTGCGGTGCAGCCGGGTCACGGCCGGGCGCGGCTCGCCGTCCACGTGCAGGGACTTCAGCGAGGTGCCGTACGGCCAGTGGACGATCTTCTCCGGCTCGCGCTCCCACAGGCGCAGCGGCAGCTGCTGGGATCCGCCGACGATGCCGCGGTGGTGGTCGTCGGCCTCGGTGTAGACGACGCGCAGGATCTCCAGGATGGAGTTCGGGAAGTCGGTGTCCCAGCCGCCGGTGCCGAAGCCGACCTGGCCGAAGATCTCACGGTGCCGGAAGGACTTGAACGCCTCGGAGTCGCAGAGGAAGCCGTAGAAGGTCTGGTTGTCGAGCTTCTCGACGAGCTTCGCCCAGATCTCGCGGATGCGCGGGACGTCCCGCTCGCGCATGGCGCGGTTCATGTCGGAGAAGTCGGCGCCCTCTTCGAGGCACTTGTTCCAGGCGTCGGCGACGTCCCGGTACACCTGGGGCAGGTCGTCGATGGTCTCGGCGTAGTGCAACTCGCCCTTGAGGTCCACGACGGTCGAGGGGGTGGCCTCGGCCAGCGGGTTCGGGAAGGGACTGGTCTCCAGGCCCACCAAGTCGATGTAGTGCTGGAGGGCGGTGGAGGACGGCGGGAAGCGCATCGCGCCCATCTCGGCGGTCAGCGACTCGTCGCAGCCCTCGAAGCCGACCGTGCGCAGCCGGCCGCCGATCTGGTCGGCCTCGTAGACGACGGGCTTGAGGCCCATCTTCATCAGCTCGTACGCGGCCACGATGCCGGACAGGCCGCCGCCGATGACCGCGACCTCGGTGCCGTGCTCGGTCGCGGGTATCTGGCCGAGACCCGCCGGGTGGGCGAGGAAGTCGTCGTAGGCGTAGGGGAAGTCCGGGCCGAACATGGTGATCGGCGGCTGCTGCTCGTCGGTGTGCTCGACGGCGTTGGGCACCGTGGACGTCATGGGGTACGGACTCCTTGCACGAGGTGAAACAGGGGGAGGCTGTTACGGCGGCTCAGCCGAGGGACCCGTACAGACCGGGGCGGCGGTCCTCCAGGTACGGGTTGGCCTCGCGGGAGGCGGCCAGGAAGGCGGGATCGGCGTCGGCGAACACCAGCTGCTCGGTGCGGCCGGCCCGGGTGCGGGCGACGCCGTCGGGACCGGCGAGCACGGAGAGGCCGACGAACTCGAACTCCCCTTCCTGGCCGACCCGGTTGACGTAGGCGACGTACATCTGGTTCTCCCAGGCGCGCACCGGCACGAGGGACTCGGCGACGAACTGGAAGGGGTGCATCTGCGCGGTCGGGACGACGAGGAGGTCGGTGCCGGCCAGGGCGTGGGCGCGGACGTTCTCCGGGAACTCGACGTCGTAGCAGATCATCAGGCCGACGGTGAGGCCGTTCAGCTCGGCCTGCACGACCGGCTGCTCGCCCGGCGTGAAGTGATCGCGTTCGAAGCAGCCGAAGAGGTGGGTCTTGCGGTAGTTCGCGAGCCGGGTGCCGTCGGCGGAGATCAGCTGGGCGGAGTTGTACACGGTCTCGCCGTCGCGCTCCGGGTAGCCGTAGACGATGGCGAGGCCGTGCCGGTGGGCCAGCTCGGCGATCGCGTCCGCGCTGTCGCCGTCGGCGGGCTCGGCGAGGCGGGCGATGTCGTCGCCGATCGCGTACCCGGTCAGGAACATCTCCGGTGCGGCGAGCAGCGCGGCGCCCGCGGCGGCGGCACGGCCCGCGGCCTCGTCGAGGACCTTGAGGTTCTCGGCGATCGAGCCGGGGCGGCCGGAGCTCTGGAGCAGGGCGGTGCGCATGCGGATCCTCACCGGAAAGTGGCTTCGGGGGTGGCCCTCGACGTTTTCGGGGCCATGAAAAAGGTACGGTCGGCGCGCTCGGCCGGACAAGAAGGAGCCGTTGCGCGCCCGTGCGCGGTTCATTGCGTGGAGTCCGGGCCGGACGGCGATTCGTTGCGCGCTCCCGTGGCCGGTTCCCGTCGCCCCTGAGACGCAGGTCACGGCTGGGGTTCCCCGCCGGACGGGGAGGCGGTGTCCCGGCAGCTAGATCTCCCGCAGCAGCCGCACGATCTCCTGCAGCAGTCGCGGGTCGGTGGCCGGGTCACCGGCCGGGCGGCGGGGCTCGTCGACGCGGATCAGGCCCGCCTCGGCCAGGTCACCGAGCAGCACCCGCAGGACGGTCAGGGGCAGGTCGGCGTCCGCGGCCAGCTCCACCACGGGACGCGGACCGCGCCGGATCAGGTCGAGCAGGGCGGCACGGGCATGGTCGACGTCCGGTCCCGGCACGTCGGTGTCCAGCGCGGTGACCCGGGACATCAGGTCGATCGGGTGCGCGCCTGCGGGCCGGGTGCGGCCGCGGGTCACCGTGTAGGGGCGCACCATCGAACCGGTCTCGTCCTCGTACCAGTGCTCGTCGCTCACCGCGGGATCATCTGGGGCTGCGGGCGGCCGCGTCCAGGTGGCGGCCGAGTCGACGGACGAGCAGGGCCATCTCGTGGGCGAGCTGGCCGACATCGGTGCCGGCCTCGCTGAGGACGGCGAGCCGGCTGCCGTGCCCGGCCGGGGTGATGAAGAGGTAGGCGTCGTCGAGCATCACCATGGTCTGCCGTACCTCGCCGGCGGCGAACCGCTCGCCAGCCGAGCGGGCCAGGCCGTGGAAGCCGGAGCAGACCGCGGCCAGGTGCTCGATGTCCCGCCGGCGCATCCCGTCCGAGCTGCTGAGCGGGAGGCCGTCGGCGGTCAGCAGCACGGCCTGCCGGACGTGCTCGGTGCGCGCCACGAGATCGTCCAGCAGCCAGCCGAGGCCCGTGCCGGGCGCTGCGGCGGGCGATGCGGTCGGCTCGGGGATCTGGTCGTCACCGTCCATCGTCGGAGTCGGTCCCTTCGTCGGCGTGGGTGGTCATGGCGTCGGTGATCACGTCGTCCGGGTGGTCGGGGGTGGGGGCGTGTTCCGGAGCGGCGGGTGCGGGTTCCGCGGCCGGTGCGGGTTCCGCGGCCGGTGCGGGTTCCGGGGCCGGTGCGGGTTCCGCGGCCGGTGCGGGTTCCGGGGCCGGTGCGGGTTCCGCGGCGCGTGCGGGTTCCGCGGCGCGTGCGGGTTCCGCGGCGCGTGCGGGTTCCGCGGCGCGTGCGGGTTCCGCGGCGCGTGCGGGTTCCGCGGCGGGTGCGGGGGTGGGCGCGTGTTCAGGCGCGGGTGCGTGGGGGCTGGTGGCGCCGTTCCCCGCGCCCCCGGGGGACTGCGGTGCCGTCGGCTGCGCGGCAGCGGTGTCGCGAGTCGCCGGCAGGCCCTTGCGGCCACGGTCGAGGCCGCGCTGGAAGGCGCCGAAGATCGCGCGCATGTCCTCGGCGTCGATCTCGCGCTCGGGTCCGGTGTCGCGCGGCGGCGGTTCGTCCCGCAGCTCCCGGGCAAGGGAGGCCTGCCGGGTCCGGCTGGGCAGAGCGGGCGGAGCCACCGTCGACCCGGATACGGTCTCGGGGCCGGTCCTGGGCGCGGACGACGGCCACTCCCCCCTGATGACCCCGGACTTGGCCTCCGAACCACGGGCAGGCGCCGCCGTCCGGGGTACCGGCGTCGGCGCCGTCGCCGGCAACCCGGACACAGGCGAGGCCGACGACCGGTCCCCCTTCGGCACCTCGGACACGGACTCGGAGTCGAGGGCGGGCACGGACACGGCCCCCGCACCCGGCGCAGGCACGGACGCGAGTCGGTTGCGGCGGGGCGGTTCACCGGCGGGCGGGCGCTGCGGCTCGCCCGGTCCGGGTTCGGCCGGCCGCTTTCTGGACAGCAACTCACCCACGGCTGCGCCCCGTTCGCGTGGCTCCGCCTGCGCCAGCACCGCCTCCGGCAACAGCACCACCGCCGTCGTGCCGCCGTACGGCGAGTCCCCGAGGCTCACCTCGATGCCGTGGCGGGCGGCGAGGCGGCCGACGACGTAGAGGCCGAGGCGGTCGTGGCGGGTGGGGTCGAAGGCGTCGGGGTCGGTGAGGGTGGCGTGGGCCTGGGCGCGGGCGTCGGCGTCGAGGCCGAGGCCCCGGTCGTCGATCTCCAGCACGAACCCGCTCCCGACCCGCCCGGTGCGCAGCGTGACCTGGGTGTGCGGCGGCGAGAAGACCGTGGCGTTCTCCAGGAGTTCGGCGATGAGGTGGACGACGTCGGCGACCGCGTCCGCCGCCACGCCCAAATCCGGCATCGGCGGCACCACCACGCGCGCGTAGTCCTCGATCTCGCTGACGGCCGAGGCGACGACGTCCGCGACGGGCACGGGCCGGCGCCAGCGGCGGCCGGGCGTGGCGCCGGAGAGGATGATCAGGCTCTCCGCGTGCCGGCGCATGCGCGTGGTCAGGTGGTCGATGCGGAACAGCTCGCGCAGGATGTCGGGGTCCTCGGTGCGCCGTTCCAGGGTGTCGACGAGCTTCAGCTGGCGGTGCACCAGCGCCTGGTTGCGGCGCGCGATGTTGAGCAGTACCGCGAACAGGCCGCGGCGCAGGGTCGCCTGTGTGACGGCGGCCTCGACGGCGGCGAGCCGCGCGGTGTTGAAGGAACGGCCGACCTGCCCGATCTCGTCGTCGCGCACCTCGTCGGCGGCCAGCGGTGGCGCCTCCGCCGCCGCATCGACCTCCTCGCCGGCGCTCAACCGCCGCATGACCTCGGGCAGCCGGCGCTGTGTCAGGACGTCGGCGGCGTCCCGCAGGGTCTCCAGGCGCCGCGAGATGCGCCGCGCACCGCGCACCGCGAACCACAGCGACAGCCCCACGGCGGCAAGCCCCACCACGCCGACGACGGCCGACTTGGTCAGCTCGCGATAGGCGAAGGCCCGCCCGCGTGCCGCGGAGTTCTCGGCGGACCGCGTGCACAGCTGCATGTACCGCTTCACAGCCCGGTCGGTGGTGGACCGCCAGGTGTCCGCCGCGACGGCCTGCCCGGCGCCCGCGGCTCCGGCCCGCAGCAGCGCGTCCTCGCCGCGTACCAGCGAGCGGTACAGGTCCCCGCGCTGGAAGTCCTCGAACAGGGCACGCGAGTCGGTGGGCAGGTCCGGCACGTACGTCCGCTGGAACACCCGCCGGTCCTCGATGGTGGCGGTCAGCGTGTCGTACTGCCGGTCGGTCAGCGTGCCGGCCGCCCGCGCCCCGGCGACCAGCGCGTCCTCGCGCGAGACGAACTCCCTGACCCGCACCAGCTCGATGACGACCTGCGCCTCGCGGGCGAGCTGTCCGGCCTGGAGGGCGGTGAGCGTGGACTCCACGTCGAAGCCGGGCTCGACGAGCGCGCTGTACTCGTCGACGGCCCGGTCCCAGGTGATGTGCCGGGACAGCACCTTCGAGCGCAGCCCCTCCAGCTTCCCGGTCACCGCCGCCATGGTGTCCAGCGCCTGCCGCTGCCGGGCCGTGAGCCGGCTGCGGTCGCCACCCCGGATCGCCTGCCGCATGGCGTCGACGGCCCGGTCGGTACGGCGCTGCTGTTCGAGCAGCTGACCACCCGTGGCCGTGTCGAGGCAGGCGCCCAGGTAGGCGGCGGACATCCGGCGCTCGATCTGGATCTGCCCGATCGCGGTGTCCACGGGGGTGCCGAAGTCCTCGTACACCCCCTGGAGCCGGATCAGCCCGCGCAGTTCGGCGGTGACGGACACCATCGCGAAGCCCCACAGCGTCATCAGCGCGACGGCCGGAGCGAGCGCGAGGGCCACGATCCGGGCGCGGACGGTGGTGGGACGGCCGAGGGGCCAGCGCATGGAGTACCTGCCGGGGTTACCAGTCGGTAGAAAGTGCGGCACAACCTACGGGACAGTCACCCCGCAACGCAATGGTGACCTGTGGTAACCCCCGGTCACATCCTGGTCAAGGCGAAGGTGGTGACGACCGCCGCGTGATCGGAGGGCCAGTCGTTGTCCGCGACGTCCGGCCAGGGCCGGGGGGTGCCGGTGACGAGGGTTCGCGCGTCCCGCACGGTCAGGCCCCGGTGCAGGACGTAGTCGATCCGGTCCTGCGGCTCGGGCCGTCCGCTGCCGTCCTCGTGCACCGGGTGGATCGGCGACCAGGTGTGGCCGGGCTCGGCCGCCGGGTCCGGGTGGGCCTCGCGGTAGGAGTCGGCGAAGCCCGCGTCCTCGGCGGCCTGGGTCACCGGCCAGGCCACGTCCGGCCAGTCCAGGTGGGAGGGGCAGTTGAAGTCGCCGACCAGGACGACCGGGACACCCGAACCGGACGACTGGGCGATGCGGTCCAGGGCGTCCCGCATCTGCGCCAGCCGCAGCTCCTCGTGAGCGATGAGTTCCGCCGCCGGCAGTCCGTCGAAGGCGGACTCGTAGGGGCCGTACGGCGTGTAGTGCAGATGCGCGGTCCACACGTCGACCTCGCGGCCGGGTGCCACCGCGATCCGGACGCCCGCGGCGCCGTAGAAGCCGACGTCCGGGTCGCCGAAGCGGGCGGTGATGGGGTGGCGGCTGATGACGCCGAGGTTCTCGCCGGCCCGGTGGTGGTGCCAGCCGAGCGCCTCGGCGAGCTCCTGGGCCGCGCTGCCGCCCGTCTCCTGGAGTCCGACGACGTCGGCGCCGCTCTCCAGGACGACCTTGAGCTGCTTGGCCCGGTGGTCGTCGACCTCGCTGCCGCCGAGCCACAGGTTCCAGCTCATGACCCGCAGTTCGGGCGCGACCATCCGCCCCAGTTCCTCGACCGTCACCCCGGTGAGGCTCTCCCGTACGGTCCGGCCGGGCGCGGTCCCGATCGGCGCGAGGGACGGTACGGCGAGGACCGCGCACCCGGCGGCCTCGGCGGAGGCGACGCCGGTCTCGGTGTCCTCGACGGCCACGCAGGCGGCGGGGTCGACACCGAGGGCACGGCAGGCGGCCCGGTAGGGGTCGGGCGCCGGCTTGGTGCGGGCTGTGTCGTCGGCGGTGACGGAGGCCGCGAACCGCTCGGCGCCGAGGGCGTCGAGGACGACGTCGGCGACAGCGCGCGGGGACGCGGTGACCAGGGCGACCGGGACACCGGCGGCGGCCAGCGCGTCCAGCAGGGCCGGCGCGCCGGGCCGGGGCACGATCCCGGTGCGGACGCGGTCGGCGAACTCGCGGTGCAGTTCGGCCGCGAGGTCCGCCTCCGGCCGGCCCGTCGCCGTACCGAGCCAGGCGGCGGTGTGCTCGACCGGGCGGCCGAGCACGTCGGGCTGGTCGGCCTCGGTCAGCGGGCGCCCGGCGACCTGCTCGACCGCCTCCCACCACAGCCGCTCGGTGTCGACGAGCGTGCCGTCCATGTCGAACAGAACGGCCTGCAGCGGGCGTTGATGGGTCTGGGGGGTCACGTTCGGGAGATTCCTCACTTCTGGATACGTTCGGCCACGAGCACCGGCCGCTCGGGCAGCGACACGTCGACGGCGGCTCCGGCGCCGAGTCCGCCGGCCTCGTGGGCGGGCAGGTCGGCCTTGACCTCGGTGCCGTCGGCGAGCCGTACGGTGACGCGGACGACCGCGCCGAGGAAGGCGGTGGCGACGATCCGGGCGGTGCCCTGCGCGTCGGCGCCCACCCGGACGGCCTCCGGCCGCACCAGCACGTCCACCGGGCCGTCGGGCACCTCGCCGTCGGCCGGCAGCCGCTGCCCGAGCACCTCGACCGTGCCGTCCTTGAGCTCGCCCGGGATCCGGCTCATGGTGCCGACGAACTCGGCGACGAAGGCGGTGGCGGGGCGGCCGTACAGCTCGGCCGGTTCGGCGCACTGTTCGAGGCGGCCGGCGCGCATGACGGCGACCCGGTCGGCGACCGAGAGGGCCTCCTCCTGGTCGTGGGTCACGAACAGGGTGGTGATGCCCAGCTCCTGCTGGAGCCGGCGGATCTCCTCGCGCAGGGTGAGCCGCACCTTGGCGTCCAGCGCGGACAGCGGCTCGTCGAGCAGGAGCACGCGCGGGCGCAGGGCCAGGGCGCGGGCCAGCGCGATGCGCTGCTGCTGGCCGCCGGACAGCTGGTGCGGATAGCGCTCGCCCTTGTCGGCGAGTCCCACCAGCTCCAGCAACTCGGCTGCGCGGGCCCGCCGTTCGGCCGTCCGCACGCCGCGCATGCGCAGCCCGAAGGCGACGTTGTCGACGGCGTTCAGGTGCGGGAAGAGGCTGTACGACTGGAAGACCATGCCGGCGTCGCGGCGGTGGGCCGGTACGTGCGTGACGTCCTCGCCGTCCACCAGCACGGCGCCGGAGTCGGGGTGCTCGAACCCGGCGAGCATGCGCAGCGCGGTGGTCTTGCCGCAGCCGGAGGGTCCGAGCAGGGCCAGGAACTCCCCCGGGCGGACGGTCAGGTCGAGGCCGTCGAGGGCGACGGTGGACCCGAACTCCCGCCGCAGCGCACGGAATTCGACGGTGGCGGCCTGGGTGCGGGTCTCGGGCAGGGTGGCGGTCATATAGGTCATCCCCGGGAAGGTGCGGTTCGGTTGCGTCCGCCGCCGGCACCGGCGAGCGCGAGGAGCAGGGCCCAGGTGACGAGCAGGCTGAGCACGGACACGGCGACGGACATCTGGGCCTGCTCGCCGCCGACGTTGTAGATCCACACGGCGAAGGGGGCGTAGCCCAGCAGGTGGGAGACCGTGAACTCGCCGAGGACCAGGGCCAGCGTGAGGAAGGACGCGTTGAGCAGGGCCCCGCGCAGATTGGGCAGCACGGCCCGGACGAGCGCCTTGGGCCAGGAGGCGCCGCAGCTGCGGGCCGCCTCGACCAGGGTCCGTACGTCCATGGCGCGCAGGCCGGCGTCCAGGGCGCGGTAGACGAACGGCAGGGCCATCACGACATAGGCCAGGACGAGCACGACGGGGAAGCTGTCGTTCTGGATCACCACGAACGTCTCGAACAGCGGCGTCCGGGAGAGATGCTCCGGGCCCCACTTCAGGACGGTGGCGATGCCGGCGACGAACGCGATCGGCGGCACCACCAGCGGCAGCGAGCACACCACCTCCACCACCGGCCGCAGCCGGGGCGCGCCGAGCCGCAGCGCGACCACGGCGGGCACCATCAGCAGCAGGACGACCGCGATGGTGGCGACGGCCAGCTCCAGCGAGAGCAGCAGGCTGGAGAGGAAGCCGTCGGCGGAGAGGATCTTGGTGTAGGCGTCGAAGGTGACGCCCTGGCCGGGGACGTCCACCGTGAAGATCACGGAGGCGGCGAGCGGCACCAGGAAGTACAGGGCGGCGAGGCCGAGGACGACCCACCGCCACGGGGTCAGGCGTCGAGCCATCGGGCACTCCGTCGCTGAAGGGGCAGGTACACGGCCATCACCAGGCCCGCCACCAGGACCATGTCGAGGCTGAGGGCGAGGGCGACGTTCTCCTGGCCGACCAGCACGTTGCCGGACAGGGCGTCGGCGATCTGCAGGGTGACCAGCGGGACCGCGCTGCCGACCATGGCGGCGGCGGTGGCGTAGGCGGCGAAGGCGCTGCCGAACAGCAGCACCAGGCCGCCGAGCAGCGAGGGCGCGAGCACGGGCAGGGCCACGTGCCGCCAGTACTGCACGCCGGTGGCGCCGTTGTTCAGCGCGG
The DNA here is from genome assembly GCF_009604455.1 of Streptomyces sp. RB17. GTDB lineage: Bacteria > Actinomycetota > Actinomycetes > Streptomycetales > Streptomycetaceae > Streptomyces. The sequence continues at coordinate 409,069 of NZ_WEGL01000009.1, read as the reverse complement.
CCTCGCGCCACTGCGCGCGCAGGCCGTCCAGCGCGGGCGTGATGGTGAGGACCATCAGCGGGATGAGGAAGTACAGGTAGACGAGGACCAGACCCCAGAAGCTGTAGAGGTCCCAGCCGCTGTCCTTCAGGCCCAGGTGCACGGTGAGGACGCCCGCGTTGCCGAGGGTGGCGACGAAGGCGAAGGCCAGCGGGACACCGCCGAAGTTGGCGAGCACGCCCGAGGCGGTCAGCACGGCCTCGCGCAGCCAGCGGGAGCGGGAGCTGACCACGGCCTGGGCGAGCGGCAGCCCGAGCAGGGCGCCGAGCGCGGCGGAGATCGCGGACAGCTTGACGCTGCCGAGCAGGGCGGTGAGGTACGGGCCTTTCAGCGAGGCCGTCATGTTGGCGCCGGTGTAGCTGGTGGCGCCCGTGGTGGCGTCGTCGACCGAGAAGGCGCCGTTCACGATGGCCACCGCGGGCAGGCCGAAGGCGATCGCGACGAATACCAGCAGGGGGACGACGGCGAGCCAGCCGGGGGCGCGGCGCCGCCGCTTCTGCGAAGCGACGGGCGCCACGTCCGCGCGCGGGAGAGCGGCGGTCATCCGGAGACGGCCTTCCCCCAGCCCTGCGCGATGACCGTCTTGGCCTTGCTCTGCTGGGTCTCGGACGGGAAGGACGGCGTGCCGGTGACCTTCGGGAGCTTGGCGGCGGCGGTCTTGTCGAGGGTGCCGGCCTTCTCCATGGCGGTCATCAGGGCCGGGCGGGCGTAGCCCCCCAGCCACAGGTTCTGACCCTCGGCGCTGTACAGGTACTCCTGCCACAGGCGGGCGGCCGCCGGGTGCGCGGCGTCCTTGTTGATGGCCTGGGAGTAGTACTGGGCGTACTGGCCGTCGCTCGGGACGGCAACCTTCCAGTCGAGGCCCTTGGACTTGAACTCGTCGGCGTAACCGGCGTTCAGGTAGTCCCAGTCGATGGAGATGGGCGTCTCGCCCTTCTCGACGGTGGCCGGGGTGGACTCGACGGGCGTGTAGTTGCCGCTCTTCTTCAGCTTGGCGAAGAAGTCAAGGCCGGGCTGGATGTCGTCGAACGAGCCGCCGTTCGCGAGGGCCGCCGCGTAGACGCCGCCGAAGGCCGAGCCGGACTTGGTGGGGTTGCCGTTGAGGGCGACCTGGCCCTTGTACTCGGGCTTGAGCAGGTCCTTGAAGCTGGTCGGACAGGTCTTCACGCGCTTGGCGTCGCAGCCGATGGAGACATAGCCGCCGTAGTCGTTGTACCAGCGGGCCTGCGGGTCCTTCTGGCCCTCGGGGATGTCGGCGTAGGAGGTCACCTTGTACGGCGCGAGCAGCCCCTGCTGGGCGGCGCTCAGCGCGAACGAGGAGCCCAGGTCGAGAACGTCGGGGGCGCGGTCCTGCCCCTTGCGCGTGGTGACGGCGTTGATCTCGTCCTGGCTGGAGCCGTCGGGGCTCTCGTCCTGGATCTTGATGCCGTACTTCTTCTGGAAGCCGTCGATGATCGCGCCGTAGTTGGCCCAGTCGCGGGGCACGGCGATGATGTGCAGCGTGCCTTCCTTCTTGGCCGCCTTGACCAGGGCGGCCATGCCGCCGAAGTCGGCCGCTGAGGTGGCGGTGGCGGCGTTCTTGCCGTCCTTGGTGGTGGTCGACGCGTTGTCGGGGGCGGCGCCGCAGGCGCTGAGCGCGAGCGCGGCGACGACGGCGAGGGAGCCGCCGAGGACGGCGTTTCTCGGCAGGGACACGGTCACGATCTCTCCAGGGGTGCACACGAGGGTTGAGGCAGTGCGGAGAACTTGTCTGAACAAGTTGGGTCACAGTACGCCCGCTCGCGGTGTCCTGTCTGTAAACGGGAGCGAAACTTTGGGCCCTGGTTGGCTGCACAATCCAGGCCGTTTCAGATCACGCTCAGGTCTCGATTAGGCTGGTCACGCTGTGCACAGTGACCTGAGCAGAGGGGAAGCATGACGGCGCGACACGAGGAGATCGCCGACGAGCTGCGGCGCGCGATCGACCGCGAGGAGTACACGGTCGGCAGCCGGCTGCCCTCGGAGTCGGAGCTCGCCGCGGCCTACGGCGTCTCACGCGGTACGGTCCGCCAGGCCGTCGCCGCCCTGACCTCCGAGGGGCTCATCGGCTCCCGCCAGGGCGCCCGCCGCGTCGTGCTCGCGAGCCGCCGCAGCCAGAGCTTCGAGGAACTGCGCAGCTTCGCCCAGTGGGCCCGCGCGATGGGCCGCGAGGCCACGGGCCAGGTGGTGTCCCAGGAGTACCGCCCTGCCACGGCCGAGGACGCCGTACGCCTCCAACTTCCCCTCGGCACACAGGTGTTGCACGTGCTCCGGGTGCGCGGTCTGGACGGCGAACCGGTGCTGCTCGAACGCACGGTGTACGCCGACTGGATCTCCCCGGCGGTCGAGTCGATCGAGCCGGAGTGCCCCTCGGTCACCCAGCGGCTGTACGACGACACGGGGCTTGTCTTCGCGTACGGGGAGCATGTCATCGACGCGGTCGCCGCCGGGGCGCAGGACGCCGAGCTGCTGGGGGTTCGCCGCACGAGTCCGCTGCTGCGGGTGCGACGCGTGACGACGACCCGGGAAGGGCGGCCGGTGGAGTGGTCGGACGACCGGTACCGCTCGGACGCGGTGAGCTTCAGCGTGCGGAACTCGATCGACAACAATGCGCTGGCGCGCAAGACGGCGGAGTAGAGCCGCGGGGACCGCCGCCTACCCCGGCGCCCCCGAAGAGAAACGCCGCAGCAACGGCGACAGCACCAGCACCGACTTGGTCCGCTCCACGAACGGCTCCCCGGCGATCCGCTCCAGCACCCGCTCGAAGTGACGCATGTCGGAGGCGAAGACCTGCGCGATCGCGTCCGCGTCCCCGGTCACGGTGGACGCGGCCACGACCTCCTGATACCGCTCCAGGCCCCGCTGGATGGTGTCCGGCGAGGTGTTCCGCCGGCAGTAGATCTCGATGTAGCCCTCGGTCTCCCAGCCGAGCGCCGCCGGATCCACCCGCACGGTGAATCCGGTGATCGCTCCGGTGGCCCGCAGCCGGTCCACGCGCCGCTTCACCGCGGGCGCGGACAGGCCGACCATCTGCCCGATGTCGGCGTAGGAGCGGCGGGCGTCCTCGGCGAGGGCGTGCACGATACGTTCGTCGAGATCGTTCAGCACAGCGGGTGTTTCACTTCTTCGGTCCGGTCACTTCTCTGCCGTCACCGCGAGGCCGTCACCGGTCGCGAGACGGGAACGGCGATAGCCGTATACGAAGTAGAACACGAGCCCGACGGCCATCCAGACACCGAACACCATCCAGGTGACGGTGGACAGGCTGCCCATCATCCACACGCAGAAGGCGAAGCCCAGCGCGGGCAGCACCGGCGACAGCGGGACGCGGAAGGTGCGCTTCATGTGCGGGCGCGTCCGGCGCAGCACCACGACCGCGACGTTGACCAGCGCGAAGGCGAACAGCGTGCCGATGCTCGTGGCGTCCGCCAGCTGGCCGAGCGGGATCGCGGCGGCGAGGACACCGCAGAACAGTGACACGATGACCGTGTTGGCGCGCGGGGCGCCGGTCTTCGGGTGGACCCTGGCGAAGATCTTGGGCACCAGGCCGTCGCGGGACATGGCGAACAGGATGCGGGTCTGGCCGTAGAGCACGGTCAGGACGACGCTCGCGATGGCGATGACCGCGCAGAAGGCCAGCAGGGTGCCCCAGAAGCTCTGCCCGGTGACGTCCTTCATGATCTGGGCGAGCGTGGCCTCGGAGTCGTTGAAGCTCCGCCACGGCTTGGCACCGACGGCGACGGCGGCGACCAGCACGTACAGGGCGGTCACGATGACCAGGGACAGCATGATCGCGCGAGGCAGGTCGCGCTGGGCGTCCTTGGCCTCCTCACCGGCGGTGGAGGCGGCGTCGAAGCCGATGTACGAGAAGAACAGCGTGGCGCCGGCGCCGCTGACGCCCGCCATGCCGAGCGGCATGAAGTGGGAGTAGTTGCCGGACTTGAAGCCCATGAAGCCGATCGCGCAGAACAGGATCAGCGCGGCGATCTTCACGGACACCATGATGGTGTTGGCCCGCGCGGACTCCTTGGCGCCGCCCAGCAGGAACACCATCGCGAGGATCACGACGATCAGGGCGGGCAGGTTGAAGACACCGCCGTCGACGCCGGGCGGGTTGGCGAAGGCCTTCGGGATGGTGACGCCGATGGTGCCGCTCAGCAGCTCGTTCAGGTACTCGCCCCAGCCGACGGCCACGGCGGCGACCGAAACGCCGTACTCCAGCAGCAGGCACCAGCCGCAGACCCAGGCGATCAGTTCGCCCATCGTTGCGTATGCGTACGAGTACGAGGAGCCGGAGACGGGGATGGTGCCCGCCAGCTCGGCGTAGGACAGGGCGGAGAACAGCGCGGTGAGGCCGGCAATCACGAAGGACAGGGTGACGGCCGGACCCGCCTTGGGGACGGCCTCGCCGAGGACGACGAAGATGCCGGTGCCGAGGGTGGCACCGATGCTGATCATGGTGAGCTGCCACAGGCCGAGGGACCGCCGGAGCGAGCCTCCCTCGCCCTGGCCGCCCTCCGCGACCAGGCGTTCCACGGGCTTGCGCCGCATGAGGCGCGCGGCGACGCCCGGGGATGCGGGGGCGGTCGCTGTGCGGTCGTGCGGGGGTGCGCCTTGGTCGAGCACGCGCTGGCTCCTTCGTCCTGCCGGTCATTGCGTTCGGGGACCGGTGGCAGCCTGCGAGGGCAGGAGCCGACCGAGCGGAGTCCCCGCCACGCCACGTACAGCGCAGCACCTTACGGGGGTGGCCTTCACGGGCGTAATGCAGCAACCTTGCGCGTCCCCGCATGATCATTGCGTTCCTCGGCCCGGAATGACAAATCGTTGTGCGCCGGCTGTCGACCGTTGCAGGGCAACGGCCCCCGTTCTCCCGGCGAACGGGAACAACGGGGGCCGTACGGAAGGGAGTTGGGCTCAGCTCCAGCTCGCGTGCAGCGGCTTGCCCTCGGCATAGCCGGCGGCGCTCTGGATACCCACGATGGCCTTCTCGGCGAACTCCTCCAGGGAGCCGGCACCGGCGTAGGTGCAGGAGGAGCGGACACCCGCGATGATCGAGTCGATCAGGTCCTCGACACCCGGGCGGGCCGGGTCGAGGAACATGCGCGAGGTGGAGATGCCCTCCTCGAAGAGCGCCTTGCGGGCACGGTCGTACGCCGACTCCTCCGACGTACGGTTGGCGACCGCACGCGCGGACGCCATGCCGAAGGACTCCTTGTAGGCGCGGCCGTTGGCGTCGTGCTGGAGGTCGCCCGGGGACTCGTAGGTGCCGGCGAACCAGGAGCCGACCATCACGTTGGACGCGCCGGCCGCGAGGGCCATGGCCACGTCGCGCGGGTGGCGGACACCGCCGTCGGCCCACACGTGCTTGCCGTACTTCCTCGCCTCGGCGGCGCACTCCAGGACCGCGGAGAACTGCGGCCGGCCCACGCCGGTCATCATGCGGGTGGTGCACATGGCGCCGGGGCCCACACCGACCTTGATGATGTCCGCGCCGGCGTCGATCAGGTCCTTCACGCCCTCGGCGGAGACGATGTTGCCCGCGACGATAGGCACCTGCGGGTCGAGCGCCCGCACCAGCTTGACGGCGGTGATCATCGACTCCTGGTGGCCGTGCGCGGTGTCGATGACGAGCGTGTCCACGCCCGCGTCGAGCAGCTGCTTGGCCTTGCCCGCCACGTCGCCGTTGATGCCGACGGCGGCGGCGATGCGCAGCTTGCCGTTCGCGTCGACCGCCGGGGTGTACAGCGTGGCGCGCAGGGCGCCCTTGCGGGTGAGGATGCCGGCCAGCTTGCCGTCCTTGTCGACGGCCGGGGCGTAGCGGCGGTTGTGGTGGTCCAGGGTGTTGAAGGCCTCGCGCGGGTCGATGTCCGCGTCGAGCAGCAGCAGGTCCTTGGACATGACCACTTCGAGCTGGGTGAAGCGGTCGACGCCGGTGAGGTCCGCGTCGGTGACGACGCCGACGGGCCGCTGCTCCTCGTCCACGACCACACCGGCGTTGTGGGCGCGCTTGGGCAGCAGCGCCAGGGCGTCGGCGACGGTCTGGTGCGGGGCCAGCACGATCGGCGTGTCGAGCACCAGGTGCCGGCTCTTCACCCAGGAGACGACGTCGGTGACGACGTCGATCGGGATGTCCTGCGGGATGACCACCAGACCGCCGCGGCGGGCCATCGTCTCGGCCATGCGGCGGCCGGCGATTGCGGTCATGTTGGCCACGACGAGCGGGATGGTGGTGCCCGTGCCGTCCGGCGAGCTGAGGTCCACACCCTGACGCGAGCCCACCGCGGAGCGGCTCGGCACCATGAACACGTCGTCGTACGTCAGGTCGTACGCGGGCTGGATGTCATTGAGGAAACGCACGTGCCGCACATCCCAGTCGATCAGAGGTGACCCCCCGACGGGTGCGCCAGGGGGAAAAGAGCACGTACTTCATTGTCCCATGTCGGGCGGGTTGTCATGCCGGCACAGAACCTCCAGGGTGAGCGCCGATCACTTAGGAGGATCCTCCGAGAGCGAGGGCGACGGACAGGGCGGGTGTGTGGTCCGCGGCCTCGGCGAACACCTCCTGCGCGATCCGCCACTCGTCCGGCCGGGCCTCGGCGTACGGCCGCCAGTTCCGCACGACGATCAGCAGTCCCCTCTCGACCGCGTCCTCGGGCCACACCGTGTGGTCACCGAGGGAGTCGGCCAGGGCGTCCCAGTTGCGGCCGAACCAGTCGGGCAGCGCGAGGGCACGGGCCGCACGGTCCATCAGGCCGGCCTTGTCCGCGACTCCGTCGAGGTCCAGCGTGACCACGAGTTCCTTCATCTCAGCACCGCCCGGAACGAGTTGTAGTGATCATCGGTGTAGTAGATCTCGCCGCCCTGCCCCGTGACCATGCGCCGGGCACCGCGATCGTGCGAGCCGGGCGTGCTGACCGTGTACTCGTGGTAGTAGCCGCGCCGGTGCTTCGGCAGATGCCCCTCGAAGTTCCCGAAGACGACACCGTCCTTGGCGTACGGGAAGGGCCCGCCCTTGTCGATCAGTACGAGCGTCCTGCGCGCCTCGACCGGCAGCCGCGACTCCCTGACCGTGCCCATACCGTGCGCCCACGCCGGCACGGACGCACTCGTACCGACCACTCCCGGCCCCGTCCTCACCCCGGCGCCGGCACCGGCCCCCGAACCGGACGAACATCCGGCGAGCAGGACGACGAGAACAACGGCCACCAGCCCGGCGACAACGCGGGCCGGTGCCCATGAGGAGCCTCCGGGGGCGGGGCAGATCGGGCGGGGCGGTGCGTAGGTCCGCCCGGGGGTGCGGGGCGCCGTCAGGGGCCGGCTTGGTGTGCGGGACGGCGTCAGGGGCCGGCTTGGTGTCCGGGGCGCCGTGAGGGTCTGGCTCAGTGTGCGGGACGGCGTCAGGGACTGGCTGGGCGTGCGGGGCGCCGTCAGGGGCCGGCTGGGCGTGCGGGACAGCGTGGGGGTCCGCCCGGGGGTGCGGGGCGGTGCGTAGGTCCGCCCAGGACTGCGGGGCGACGTCAGGGGTCGCGTGGAGGTGCGGGACGGCCTCAGGGGCCGGCTGGGCGTGCGGGGCGTCGTCAGGGGCTGGCTGGGCGTGCAGGGCAGCGCCAGGGGTCGCGTGGAGGTGCGGGACGGCCTCAGGGGCCGGCTGGGCGTGCGGGGCAGCGTGGGGGTCCGCCCGGGGGTGCGGGGCGCCGTCAGGGGCCGGCTGGGCGTGCGGGGCAGCGTTGACGGGCGTCCAGGCGTGTGGGGCGGCGCCATGGATTGCCCGGCCGTCCGGGGTGACGGCCGTCCGGCCGCCCGGGACGATGTCACGGGCCATCTGGGCATGCGAGGGACGAACCACGGCGACATGCCGACGATGCTGCCACGGCCGCACGGTTCCCACGCCGCCGCGACCCGCCGCCGCCCGCCCCGACGCAACGTGCCGCACCACGCCGGACACGACGAGCCGACACCCGCCCGCCCCCGCACAACACCGGCCAGTCCGCGACCGACGACGCCCGCACGCCCACCCCAGCGGCCGCACCGACCTCGACCGCCGACACGACGAGCCACACCCGCCGCACACGGCGAGCCGACACCCACTCGCCCCCGCAGTGGAGGGCCCACGACGCGCCGACCGCCACCGCCCGCCGCAAACCGCTGGGCCTGTCGCTGAGACCCGCAACGGCCCGTGGACCGACCACGAGAGCCGGCCCAGTGCCGGCCCGTGGTCTCGCCGTACGACCTGCCCCGTCGATCCGCCCCGTTGCCCCCACCGCGAGAACCCCGCCCGCCGCGGAGCCCTCAGTGGCCGTCGGGGTCCGCGCGGCTGAGCGCCGGCTTCGGCGTCGGGCCGGCCGTCATCAGGTAGTCCGCGGCGGAGGTGTCCGTGACCAGGCTGGTGACCAGCCCGGACCGCAGCACCGCGTCGATCGCGGACGCCTTGCGCTGACCGCCGGCGATCGCCACGACCTCCGGGATACGACGCAGCTGGTCGGCCTTGACGGTGATGCACCGCTCCCCCAGGTCCCGCCCGATCCGGCGCCCCTCGGCGTCGAAGAGGTGCGCGGCCATCTCGGCGGCGACGCCGAGCGAGGCGTAGTGCGCCCGCTCCTCGTCGCTGAGCATGTCGTGCACGGTCGAGATGCCCGGCTCCCAGGAGCCGATGGAGACGCAGGCGACCGTGACCTTGTCGAAATACTCGAAGGCCCGGGCGATCCCGGTCTGGTTGCGCAGCGCGGCCGCGGTGGCCGCGTCCGGCAGCAGCATCGGCGCGTAGATGGGGTGGGCGTCGCCGCCCGACACCTGGGCGGCGCGGCGCACGGCCTCGACCGAGCCACGCTCCGAGGTCCCGGCGTCGTACACGCCCGTCAGCTGCACCACCGTGCACGGCGGCAGCCGGTCCAGCGCCGCCGCCATGTGGATGGTGGACCGGCCCCAGGCCAGCCCGAGCACGTCCCCCTCGTCGACGAGCTCGCCGAGCAGGTCGGCGGCCACTTCCCCCAGGTTCTCGGGGTCGGGGGTCTCCTCGGCCTCGGCCGGGGACTCGACCACGACAGCGTGCCGCAGGCCGTAGCGGGCACGGAGCGCGTCGGAGCGATCGGCGTCCAGCTCGGCCGGGACACGGATCTCGATGCGCACGAGATCCCGTTCGAGAGCCGTCTCCAGGACCCGGGCCACCTTGAAGCGGCTGACGCCGAACTCCTCCGCGATCTGGATCTTGGACTTGCCCTCGAGGTAGAAGCGGCGGGCCATGGCCGCCGCCTGCACCAGCTCAGCGGGTCCCATCCGCATGGCTGACCGGCCCGCCGACATACCCGACACGGCGATCTCCTCACTGCTGTTCACACTCTGGATTCGCCGTTCATCCTTGCAGATTCGGCGCTGCGGATCGGCCCCGATAGGGGCCGATCACTTAACCGTTCACGTACCTGTGGCTCAGTGGTCGCATGCCCAGGACGCCTTGGCGGCAGCCGTGTCGGCCTGCGCGCGCAGGGCACGGACCGCCTCCGCCGGGTCCTTCGCCCCGTACACCGCCGAGCCTGCCACGAACACATCCGCTCCGGCGTCCGCGCACCGCTCGATCGTGGAGGCCGAGACACCGCCGTCCACCTGGAGCCACAGCTGCAGGCCGTGCTTGCTGATCAGCTCACGGGTGCGGCGGATCTTCGGCAGCATGATGTCGAGGAACGCCTGGCCGCCGAAGCCGGGCTCGACCGTCATGATCAACAGCATGTCGAGCTCCGGGAGCAGGTCCTCGAACGGCTCGATCGGCGTCGCGGGCTTCAGCGCCATGGAGGCGCGGGCACCCTTGGCGCGGATCTCCCGGGCGAGTCGCACCGGAGCGGCGGCGGCCTCCACGTGGAAGGTGACGGAGGAGGCGCCCGCCTCGACGTACTGGGGCGCCCACCGGTCGGGGTCCTCGATCATCAGGTGGCAGTCCAGCGGGGTGTCCGTCGCGCGCGCCAGGGACTCCACGACCGGCACGCCGAGCGTGAGGTTCGGGACGAAGTGGTTGTCCATGACGTCGACGTGGAGCCAGTCGGCGCCTTGGACCGCCTTGGCCTCCTCCGCGAGGCGGGCGAAGTCGGCGGACAGGATGCTGGGGTTGATCTGCACGGCCATGCCCCAAGCCTGCCATGCCGCTGCGCTGGGCTGTAACGGCGGTCCATTGCGGTGGTGATTCGTCTGCGGGTGAGTGGTGGTTGCTCGCGCAGTTCCCCGCGCCCCTTTCGGGGCGCTGTCACCCAGCGGCGTTTCAACCGGTTCTGCGGATCAGGGCCAGGTACATCGCGTCCGTGCCGTGGAGGTGGGGCCAGAGTTGGATGTCCGGGCCCTCGCCCAGTGCGGGCACGCCCGGAAGCAGGGGGCGGGCGTCGATCAGCTCGGCGTCGGGGTGCTGCTTGAGGACGTCGGCGACGACCGCGCGGGTCTCGGCGAGATGCGGGGAGCAGGTCGCGTAGCCGACGATCCCGCCGACGCGCACCGAGTCGAGCGCGGTGCGCAGCAGGGCGCGCTGGAGGGGCGCGAAGTTGTCGAGGTCCTCCGGGCGGCGCCGCCAGCGGGCCTCGGGACGCCGGCGCAGCGCGCCGAGCCCGGTGCACGGCACGTCCATGAGCACGCGGTCGAAGGTGCCGGGCCGCCACGGCGGCCGGGTGCCGTCGGCGGCGATCACCTGGTAGGGCCCCGGGTTGCCGGCCAGCGCCTTGGCGACGAGACCCGCCCGGTGCGGCTGCTTCTCGGAGGCGAGCAGCGTGGCCCCGCGCTCCGCGGCGAGGGCGGCCAGCAGGGCGGCCTTCCCGCCCGGCCCGGCGCACCCGTCGAGCCACATGCTGTCGGACCCCTCCAGGGGCGCGCCCGCGAGCGCGAGGGCGACCAGCTGGCTGCCCTCGTCCTGCACTCCGGCCCGTCCTTCGCCCACCGCCGGCACGGCGCCCGGCTCCCCGCCCTCGGCAAGCCGCACGGCGTACGGCGACCAGCGCCCCGGCACGGCGGCCTCCTCACCGAGCAGTTCCTCGACGGTGGCCCGCCCCGGCCGCGCGACCAGGGTCACCTCGGGCCGTTCGTTGTCGGCCGCCAGCAGGTCCTCGATGCCGGCGCGCCCGCCACCGAGGGAGTCCCACAGGGCGGAGACGACCCAGCGGGGATGCGAGTGGACGACCGCGAGGTGATCCTCCGGATCCTCGTCATAAGGGGGCGCGACCTTCTCGATCCACCCCTCGAGGTCGTCCTGGGCCACCTTCCGCAGCACGGCGTTGACGAACTTGGCGCGCCCGTCACCGAGCACCACCCGCGCCAGCTCCACGGAGGAGGACACGGCGGCGTGCGTCGGGATCCGCGTCCCGAGCAGTTGGTGCACACCGAGGCTGAGCACGTCGAGCACCGGCGGGTCGACCTCGCGGAGCGGCCGGTCGACACAGGCGGCGATCACCGCGTCGTACGTCCCCTGCCGGCGCAGCGTGCCGTAGACCAGCTCGGTGGCGAGGGCGGCGTCCCGCGCGTCGAAGTCGCCCTTGTCGCGGGCCTTCCTCAGCAGCGGAGGCAGCACGAGGTTGGCGTACGCGTCCCGCTCGTCGACCGCGCGCAGCGCCTCGAAGGCCAGGATGCGGACGGGGTCCTTCTGCGGACGGCGGTAGGGCTTGGCGGGCCTGCGGGGCCGCCGGGACTGCTCGCTCACGAAAAAGGTGCTCCGGATGTGAAGAAGGGGTGCGGTGTCCAGCCTACGTCGGCGCACCGCCACCCTCACCGCCCGGGCCTCAGCCGCCGAGCGTCTCGCTCTCGGCGATCCGCACGCCGCGCGCCCAGTCGGCCGCCCGCATCGGCTTCTTGCCCTGTGCCTGCACCCACAGCAGCTCGACGGCGTACGAACCGGTGCCCACGTGCACGCTGTTCTTGCCGGCCGCCATCCGCCCCGGGGCCAGGTCGGTGCGCTCCGGCACCGGGGTGACCTGGATGAGCTTGAGCCGTTCGCCGCGGAAGGTGGTCCAGGCGCCGGGCGCCGGGGTGCAGCCGCGCACGACCCGGTCGACGCGCAGCGCGGGCGCGGCCCAGTCGACCTTGGCGTCCTCGACGGTGATCTTCGGCGCGTCGGTGATGCCCTCGGCCGGCTGCGGTACGGCCTTCAGGGTGCCGTCCTCGATACCGTCCATGGTGGCCGCGAGCAGCCCCGCACCGGCGAAGGCGAGCCGGGTGAGCAGGTCGCCGCTGGTGTCGGTGGGCCGGATCTGCTCGGTCACGGTGCCGTAGACGGGACCGGAGTCGAGACCCTCCTCGATGAGGAACGTCGACGCCCCGGTGATCTCGTCGCCGGCCATGATGGAGTGCTGCACGGGAGCTGCTCCCCGCCAGGCGGGCAGCAGCGAGAAGTGCAGGTTGACCCAGCCATGGGCGGGGATGTCGAGGGCCACGCGGGGCAGCAGGGCGCCGTAGGCCACGACCGGACAGCAGTCCGGCGCGATCTCCTTCAGCCGCTCCAGGAACTCCGGGTCCCGCGGCCTGACCGGCTTCAGCACCTCGATCCCGGCCTCCTCCGCCCGCTCGGCCACGGGCGACGCGACCAGCCGGCGCCCACGCCCGGCCGGCGCGTCGGGCCGCGTGACGACGGCGGCCACCTCGTGCCGCCCGGAAGCGATCAGAGCGTCCAGAGCGGGAACGGCGACCTCAGGTGTACCGGCGAAGACAAGCTTCATGGGCGGGTTCGGGCCTCTCGGGCGGGGGTTGAACGGGCAGCGCACCAGTCTATGACCAAGCGACCCCCGACAACCCACCCGCACGAACGGCCGCGCATGCGGACGGCGGACACGCAACGGACGGGGACCCGCGCGGACGTAGACCAGGACGGAGACGGACGGCTGACGGCTGACGGCTGACGGCTGACGGCTGACGGCCAAGGCCGTACGCACAATCGGACGGCGGACGCACAGACGGACGAGCGGAGTCCAGACGGCCACCGGGCCCGATGACGACCGGCGAAGCAGCCCCGCAGACGCCGACGGCGGACAACCCCCACAGGTCGTCCAGCCTCTCGGCCGACCGGAAACGGGTGGTGCGCGGGTGGGAGAACAAAAAACCCAAACCCCACACGGCGCGCACCCCAACGACCGGCGTATGCATATGCCCGTACGCCCCCACCCCGTGACCAGCGGAGCGCACACGCGTTGGTCAAGAAAGAGTTGACCACTTAGGGCCGCTTTCTCGGCCCAATTCCTTTCAACGCCGGTTCGAGAGGCTTGTTCATGGCCGACCACGCAACCCACGACGCCCAGGCCCGGGCCAGCCTGCACTTGCTGGTGCGGGACATCGAGCGAGTCCGCCGGCAGGTGGACGCGCTGCGCACACTCACCGCCCAGCTGGGCAACGTCTACCGTCCGCGCCGCTCCGGCCCGTCCACGGGCTTCGTCGTCTACGGACGCGCCCCCGCCCCGACGGTGCGCCTTGCCCAGGAACTCCGGGACAGTGTCGAAACCCTGGTCACGGCCGCCGTGGACTTCGACCGCTCACTCGGCTTCTCGTGGGACGCGGTGGGCTCGGCGCTCGGCGTCACCAAGCAGGCGGTGCACCGACGTTACGGTGCCCGCCGCGCCGCGGCCCAGGCACCCGCCGAGGCCGAGCCGGCCACGGAGCCGGCCGGCTCCCGCACGCTCAATGTGAACACCGGCCTGCCCGCGGTCCCGACGGTCCCCGCGGCCCGCTCGATGCCCACGCAGCCGACCGCGGGCAGCCCGGCCCTGCGCGAGCGCGACGAGGCCCGCCCGACGGCCTTCCCCGGCCCGCGCAACGGCTGAGCAACGCTCGGCGACGCTGGGCGACGGCTGACGCATCCCCCTGCCCTCTCGGACGCCCGGGAGGGCAGACACGCGCTTGGACGGACGAACCGGCGCGACCGCACAACCACCGGACGGCCGCCGACGGCGAGCAACCCCACGGGTTGAACACCACCCGGACACCACCCGGACACCACCCGGAACACCCCCCGTCACCCGATGTCCGGCGGATCGATCCGCACCCGCACCGCCTCCCCGCTCCCCCGTGCCATGCGCGCGGCCTGGGCGGTCTTCAGCGCGGCGGCCAGCGCGGCCCCACGGCCCGGCGGCACCCGGACCAGGGCCCGCTCCCAGTGCTCGCCCGGCGGCGGCGCTCCGGGCCTGCGGGACCCGCCGGGATGCGTCGGCGGTATCGGCACCGGCCCCAGCACCTCCGCGTCCGGCGGCAGTTCGACCGAGGCCAGGAACTCGGCGACGGCCGCGGGCGTCCCGGACACGGCCGCCATCCGCGACACCGGCGGGAAGCCCAGCTCGGCCCGCTCCGACAGTTCCCGCACCGCGTGCCCGACGGGATCCCAGCGCACCAGCGCCTGCACCGGCCGCAGGGTCGGCTCGGCCACCACGACCACCGTGCCCCCCTCGCTCTGCGGCCGTACCAGCGCGCCCGCCGCGATCCACCGGCGCAGCGCGTCCTCGCCGGCCCGCAGGTCGGGGCGTACGAGCATGGCCCAGCCGTCCAGCAGGAGGGCCGCCGCGTAGCCGCCCTCGGCGACCGGTTCGGCTCCCGGTGTGCTCACGACGAGGGCGGGTGTGCCCGGCACCGTGTCCAGCACATGCTCCCGGCCCGAGGTGCGCACGGGGACGGCGGGGAAAGCGCGCCCCAGCTCCTCGGCCGTCCGCCGCGCCCCCACGACCTGGGCCCGCAGCCGGAAGCCGCCGCACTCCGGGCAGTGCCAGGCGCTCTCCTCCCGCCCGCACCAGCCGCACCGCAGCACCTCCGCGTCCTGCCCCTGGAGCGGCCCGGAGCACTGCCGGCACCGGGCGGGCGCCCGGCACCGGTCGCAGGCCATGCGGGGGGCGTAGCCGCGGCGCGGCACCTGGACGAGCACCGGTCCGTGCCGCAGCCCGTCGCGGGCCGCCTGCCAGGCGAGGGTCGGCAGCCGGGCGGCGCGGGCGGCCTCGTCGCGGGCGAGGTCGCCGTCCCCGACCGTGCGGACAAGAGGGGCGGCCCGCCGCACCTGCTCCCGCCCGGCGACCAGCGGCCGCGCCCAGCCGCTCTCGACGAGCTGGGCGGCCTCCACGGTGCAGCTCCAACTCCCCAGCAGATAGGCGCACTTGTCCAGAGCCGCCCGCAACAGCAGTACATCCCGGGCGTGCGGTTGCGGGGCGTGCTGCTCGCTGTGGCTGTCGTCGCCGTCGTCCCAGATGGCGACGAGCCCCAGGTCCTGCACGGGCGCGAACATGGCTGCCCGGGTCCCGACCACGGCCCGTACGGATCCCCGGCGCACCGCGAGCCACTGCGCATACCGCTTCTCGGGCCCCGCGTCGGCCGTGAGCAGCACGTGCCGGCCCGTGCCGAGCAGTGCGGTGAGCGCGGCGTCGACCCGCGCGGCGGCCCGCCCGTCCGGTACGACGACGAGGGCGCCGCGTCCGGAGGCGAGCGTGGCGGCGACGGCGCGGGCCAGTTCCTCGCTCCACAGCGGGCCCGGCAGGGCGTTCCAGACGGCCCTGGGCGACCCGCCGGAGGCCAGGGCGTGGAGGAATGCGTCCCCGTGCTCGTACCGCCCCCAGGAGGCCGTCTCCGGCTCGGTCGGCGGGGGCAGCGGCGCGGGCGACGGCCGTTGTTCGGCCCGGGCGCTGCGCGGCGGCACGGCCAGCTGGAGCACGTCGGCGAGGCTTCCGGCGTACCGGTCGGCCACGGCCCGCGCGAGGCCCAGCAGCTCCTCGCTCAGCACCGGCTCCGGCGACACGACCTGGGCCAGCGCGGCCAGCGGCCCGGAGTAGTCGGACTCGGCCCGCCGCTCCACGAGGAACCCGTCGATGAGCCCGCCGCCCTCGCGGCGCCCTTCCCGGACCCGGCCCCGCCCGGCCCCGAACCGCACCCGGACCCGCACGCCGGGCTGCGCCTGTTCGTCCAGCTCGGCCGGCACGGCGTAGTCGAAGTACCGGTCGAGGTGCAGCACACCCTTGTCGACCAGCACCCGGGCGACGGGCAGCTGCGGGGCTACCGCGGCCCCCCGCCAGGTGCGCGGCTTGGCCCGCGGCACCTTCGCCTTCCGCACGCTCTCCCGGATGAGCGCGAGCTGCTCCGGCGGCGCCCCTTCGGCTCCGCCGTCCCCGTCCGGCCGGGGCACCCCGTTCTCGCTGCTCACGTTTGCATTCTTACCAAACGGCGCTGACAACCGACGCCCGCCCGAGATCCGGATCGGCAGCGGTACGGATTCAGCTTCACCGCACGCCCCGCAGGGCGCACTCCACGAAGTAACCGCGGCCTTCGCACCGGGCGGCGCCGACGGCGTCAGGGTAGGCACCGCCGGGCCGGGCCCGCCAGTCAATTCGGCACCGGGGGCGGAACGGCGGGCCTGGGCTCGCGGCCATGACCGAGCCGACACCGGACCCGCTGGAACGCCTAGGGCACCGCCTGGCCGTCCGTGGGGAGGTGAGGTCCGGCACCGTTGTCGGATTCGACGGGGACGACGTGGTCGTACGACTGGACGACGACCCGGACGTCCCGTCCGGCCGCGTCCCCCGGCACGAGCTGTCCTGGCGCCGGGTGGAGCACCCGTCGGAGATCTTTGGCACGGGGCAGCGGATCACGGGCGAGGTGGTGGGGGCGGACGGACAGGGCCGGGTCCTGCTGTCCGCGAAGGCCTGCGAGTGCGAGCCACTGCGCCGCTTCCTGCTCGGCATCGAGCACGGAAGCGTGCTCACGGGGACGGCGTCCTCGGTGCACTCCTTCGGCGTCTTCGTGCGGATCGACGGCGAGCCCGCGCACCCGGTCCTCGACGGAACCGGTTTCGTCCGTGTCCCGGAGCTGTCGTGGTCGCGCTGCGATCATCCGGCTGAGGTGGTGTGGCCGGGGCAGCACATCACCGGCGAGGTGCTGGTCGCGGACACCCGGCAGGGCCAGGTCTCGCTCTCGCTCAAGGCCCCCCAGCCGGACCCCCGGGACCGGCTCGCCATGGGCGTCGGGGGCATCGCGGGGGGCCCGGTGACCAAGACGCTCCCCTTCGGCGCCTTCGTCCGCATCGCCCAGGACGTGGAGGGCCTGGTGCACGTCGACGACCTGGGCGGACCGGACGGGCGCCGGCCGGCTGATCCCCGGCACGCCGAGGCCCGGCCCCCCGTGAAGGGGAACCGGGCCTCGGCGAGCAGGATGGTCGGGCTCTACAGGCCCACGGCGGCGCGCAGGGCGTCCACGCGGTCCGTGCGCTCCCAGGTGAAGTCGGGCAGCTCGCGGCCGAAGTGGCCGTAGGCGGCCGTCTGGGCGTAGATCGGGCGCAGCAGGTCGAGGTCGCGGATGATCGCGGCGGGGCGGAGGTCGAAGACCTCGTCGATCGCCTTCTCGATCTTCTCGGCGTCGACCTTGGCGGTGCCGAACGTCTCCACGAACAGACCCACCGGCTCGGCCTTGCCGATGGCGTAGGCGACCTGGACCTCGCAGCGGGAGGCCAGGCCGGCCGCCACCACGTTCTTGGCGACCCAGCGCATCGCGTACGCGGCCGAGCGGTCCACCTTGGACGGGTCCTTGCCGGAGAAGGCGCCGCCGCCGTGGCGGGCCATGCCGCCGTAGGTGTCGATGATGATCTTGCGGCCGGTCAGGCCGGCGTCGCCCATCGGGCCGCCGATCTCGAAGCGGCCGGTCGGGTTGACCAGCAGGCGGTAGCCCTCGGTGTCCAGCTTGATGCCCTCGTCCAGGAGCGCCTTCAGCTCGGGCTCCACGACGAACTCGCGGATGTCGGGCGCCAGCAGCGACTCCAGGTCGATGTCGGAGGCGTGCTGCGAGGAGACCACCACCGTGTCGAGGCGGACGGCCTTGTCGCCGTCGTACTCGATGGTGACCTGCGTCTTTCCGTCCGGGCGCAGGTAGGGGATCGTGCCGTTCTTGCGGACCTCGGACAGGCGCTTCGACAGGCGGTGCGCCAGGAAGATCGGCAGCGGCATCAGGGTCGGCGTCTCGTCCGACGCGTAGCCGAACATCAGGCCCTGGTCGCCGGCGCCCTGCTTGTCCAGTTCGTCGTCGTCGCCCTCGACACGGGTCTCGTAAGCCGTGTCCACGCCCTGCGCGATGTCCGGGGACTGCGCGCCGATGGACACGGACACACCGCAGGAGGCGCCGTCGAAGCCCTTCTTGGAGGAGTCGTAGCCGATCTCGAGGATCTTGTTGCGGACCAGGGTCGCGATGTCCGCGTAGGCCTTGGTCGTCACCTCGCCGGCCACGTGCACCAGGCCGGTGGTGATCAGCGTCTCGACGGCGACCCGGGAGGTCGGGTCCTCGCGCAGAAGCGCGTCGAGAATGGTGTCGCTGATCTGGTCAGCGATCTTGTCGGGGTGACCCTCGGTCACGGACTCCGAGGTGAACAGGCGACGGGACACAACGCTCCCTGTGGTTGCAGCGGCTGCTGGCTGATCATTTGCGGCGACGCGCGGGGCTGCGCCCGGCGTCGACCGTGAACAGTTTATCGGTCGCACTCGGCCGATGGGTCACCCGTCTCGCCTCTCGGGAGTGCTGTGACCTGCGGCACGGGCATTCTGCACAATGCCGGGCGACCTTGGCCAGGGGCGCCACACCCCTATTCGGCGTGGCGTGAACCCGCCGCCGAGGTCGCCCGGACATCAGCCCAGACGCGGTGCGACCAGGTCCCAGACGGTGTCGGCCAGGGCCTCCTTCGGACCGTACGGCACGGGCGTCTCGCTGCCGTCGGCGCCCAGCACCACGGCCTCGTTCTCCTCGGAGCCGAACGTCTTGCGCTCCCCCACCTCGTTGACCACGAGCAGGTCACAGCCCTTGCGGGCGAGCTTGGTGCGGCCGTTGGCGAGGACGTCGTCGGTCTCGGCGGCGAAGCCGACGACCACCTGGCCGGGGCGGGCACGCTCGGCCGAGATCTCCGCGAGGATGTCCGGATTGCGCACCAGGACGATCGGGTCGGGGTCCTGGCCGTCCCTCTTCTTGATCTTGCCGGTGGCGTAGGCGGCCGGCCGGAAGTCGGCGACCGCGGCGGCCATGACGACCGCGTCGGCGTCCGCCGCCGCCTTCAGGACGGCCTCGCGCAGTTGGACGGCCGTGCCGACCGGCACGACGTCCACGCCCGCCGGGTCGGGCAGGCCGGTGTTGGCCGCGATCAGGGTGACCCGGGCGCCGCGGGCGGCGGCGGTGCGGGCGAGGGCGTAGCCCTGCTTGCCGGAGGAGCGGTTGCCGAGGAAGCGGACCGGGTCGAGCGGCTCGCGGGTGCCGCCGGCGGAGACGACGACGTGCCGCCCTTCGAGGTCGGGCTCGGCGATGCCGCGGGCCAGCACCCGGCGGCAGACCTCGAAGATCTCCACCGGGTCGGGCAGCCGGCCCTTGCCGGTGTCGACGCCGGTGAGCCGGCCGACCGCGGGCTCGATGACGACGGCGCCGCGCCGGCGCAGCGTGGCCACGTTCTCCTGGGTGGCCGGGTGCTCCCACATCTCGGTGTGCATGGCGGGTGCGAAGACCACCGGGCAGCGGGCGGTCAGGAGCGTGTTCGTCAGCAGGTCGTCGGCGAGGCCGTGGGCGGCCTTGGCGAGCATGTCGGCGGTGGCGGGTGCGACGACCACCAGGTCGGCGTGCTGGCCGATGCGGACGTGCGGGACCTCATGGACGGCGTCCCAGACCTCCGTCGAGACGGGGTTGCCGGACAGGGCGGACCAGGTGGCGGCGCCGACGAAGTGCAGCGCGGAGGCGGTGGGCACCACGCGGACGTCGTGGCCCGACTCCGTGAACCTTCTCAGCAGCTCACAGGCCTTGTAGGCGGCGATGCCGCCGCTGACCCCCAGAACGACCTTCGGCTTGTCCACGCTCACTCCCCGGACTAGGAACCCTGCAACACCCATGACACACCACAGGCCCGGCAGAGTGACTGCCGGGCCTGTGGATAAATCGTTCGCAGTCTGAAAGTACTACTGCGCAGTACTCCGCGGTGCTACTGGACGGGGCCCTCGACGGCCTCGGAGGTCAGCAGACCCGCGTTGATCTCACGCAGGGCGATCGAGAGCGGCTTCTCGTGGACGTGGGTGTCGACGAGCGGACCGACGTACTCGAGGAGGCCCTCGCCGAGCTGCGAGTAGTACGCGTTGATCTGGCGGGCACGCTTTGCCGCGTAGATCACGAGGCTGTACTTCGAGTCGGTGGCCTCGAGAAGCTCGTCGATCGGCGGGTTGATGATGCCCTCGGGCGCGGTGATGGAAGAGGACACGCTCTACCTTCCGATGGGTGGGAAAAGATCATCGTGATCACACACTCGTGATCACACAACATCCATCAAGGCTAGCAGCTCGCGAGCCACGTCCTCGACGGAGGTGTTGACCAAGGTCGTGTCGAACTCCGGCTCGGCCGCCAGCTCGGTCCTGGCCGCCTCCAGGCGGCGCTCGATGACCTCGGGCGGCTCGGTGCCCCGGCCGGTCAGCCTGCGCACCAGCTCCTCCCAGGAGGGTGGAGCCAGGAACACCAGCCGGGCGTCGGACATCGACTCTCGGACCTGCCGGGCGCCCTGGAGGTCGATCTCCAGCAGCACCGGCTCGCCCTTCTCCAGCCGCTCCAGCACGGCCGCGCGGGGCGTGCCGTAGCGGTTGCCGGCGAACTCGGCCCACTCCAGCAGCTCGCCGTTGGCGATCAGCTTGTCCATCTCCTCGTCGGTGACGAAGAAGTAGTGGACTCCGTGCTTCTCGCCGGGGCGCGGCCTGCGGGTGGTGGCCGACACCGAGAGCCAGACCTCGGGGTGTTCCTTGCGCATATGGGCGACGACCGTGCTCTTGCCGACCCCCGAGGGGCCGGAGAGCACGGTCAGCCGCGGACGTTCACTCATGCAGCGATTATTCCAGCAATCCCGGAGTGCCCGGGACTCCCGGTCCGCCTTCCCCTGTACCGGGAGGACGGCCTCAGGAGCCGGTGCTGCCGAACTCACGCTCCAGGGAAGCGATCTGGTTGGAACCGAGACCGCGCACGCGGCGGCTCTCGGAGATGCCCAGACGCTCCATGATCTGCTTGGCGCGGACCTTGCCCACGCCCGGCAGCGACTCGAGCAGCGCGGAGACCTTCATCTTGCCGATGACGTCGTTCTCCTGGCCCTGCTTGATGACCTCGTGCAGGGAGGCGCCGGAGTGCTTGAGTCGATTCTTGACCTCGGCCCGCTCCCGGCGAGCCGCGGCGGCCTTTTCGAGCGCGGCTGCGCGCTGTTCGGGGGTAAGGGGCGGAAGAGCCACGCCTACGTCACCTCGGATGTCGAACTGTCGGATACGGACCGGTGAGGAACCTAGTCGCCCCACACCTGGGGAGCTACGAGCAACACGCTTCGCCCGTTCACTCTGCTCGGAGACTAGCGGTCAAGTCCGCCAGAGTCAGCGAGAACAGCGGAAAAGTCCTGGTCAGCCTCCGCCAGGCCGGACATTTCAGACATAATGCCCCCGATTTGAGGATGTATTCACACTCAAGTCGCCGCGCCGCCGTTCTCCGAGGGCCCCGAGGAGGGCTCAGGCACCCGCGACGGCTGCCCGGATCTCCTCCGCGAAGCGCTCCGCGGACGCCCGCAGGGCCCCCACCTCGGGCCCGTGCCGCAGCACGCCCCGGCTGACGTTCGGCACGACGTTGCGCACCGCCGACCCGAACACCCTGGGAAGGTCGGCCGCGGTCGCCCCCTGCGCCCCGACGCCGGGCGCGAGGAGCGGGCCGTTGATGGCGAGGTCGTACGACGACAGCTCGCCGACCGTGGCGCCGACGACGGCGCCGAAGGAGCCCAGCGGCTCCTCCCCCGCGTTCTCGGCGGCCAGGTGGGCCAGCATGGTCGCGCCCACGGTCCGGCCGTCGGCGCGGACCGCGTGCTGGACCTCGGGACCCTCGGGGTTGGAGGTCAGCGCCAGCACGAACAGGCCGGCGCCGCTCTCCCGGGCCAGTGCGACGGCCGGGCTGAGCGAGCCGTAGCCGAGGTACGGCGAGACGGTCAGCGCGTCGGAGAACAGCGGCGCGTCCTTGTGCAGGTACGCCTCGGCGTACCCGGCCATGGTCGAGCCGATGTCGCCGCGCTTGGCGTCCATCACGACGAGGGTGCCGGCTCCGCGCGCCTCCTGGACGACCGTCTCCAGCACGGCGACGCCACGGGAGCCGAAGCGCTCGAAAAAGGCGCTCTGCGGCTTCATCACGGCGACCCGGTCGGCCACCGCCTCGACGACCGTGCGGCTGAACCGCTCCAGACCGGCCACGTCGTCGTTCAGGCCCCACTCGGCGAGCAGGGACGCGTGCGGGTCGATGCCGACGCACAGCGGGCCGCGCTCGTCCATGGCGCGGCGCAGCCGGGCGCCGAAGGGCTCGTACGAGGTCATGCGGGCTTCCTCACGTCGGCGCCGACGGCGTCGGCGAGGGTGGCGTACGGGCTGGTGCGCAGTCGGGCGGCGAGGCCCTTGTGGATCGCGCGGCACCAGAACGGGCCCTCGTAGATGAAGGCGCTGTAGCCCTGGACCAGCGTGGCGCCGGCCAGGATGCGCTGCCAGGCGTCCTCGGCGGTCTCGATGCCGCCCACGCCCACCAGGGTGATCCGGTCGCCCACGCGCGCGTACAGGCGGCGCAGGACCTCCAGGGAGCGCGCCTTGAGCGGGGCGCCGGACAGCCCGCCGGTCTCCTTCACCAGGGAGGGTTGGGATTTCAGACCGAGTCCCTCGCGCGCGATGGTGGTGTTGGTCGCGATGATGCCGTCCAGGCCCAGCTCCACGGCCAGGTCGGCGACGGCGTCGACGTCCTCGTCGGCGAGGTCCGGGGCGATCTTCACCAGCAGCGGCACGCGCCGGTTGGCGACCGTGCGGTCGGCGGCCTCGCGCACGGCGGTCAGCAGCGGGCGCAGATGGTCCACCGCCTGCAGATTGCGCAGCCCGGGGGTGTTCGGCGAGGAGACGTTGACGACCAGGTAGTCCGCGTACGGCGCGAGGCGCTCGGCCGACTTCACGTAGTCGCCGACGGCCTCCGCCTCCGGGACGACCTTGGTCTTGCCGATGTTGACACCGACGACCGTCCTGAAGACCGGTTCCCGGGTGGCGAGGCGGGCCGCCACGGCCAGCGAGCCGTCGTTGTTGAACCCCATGCGGTTGATCAGCGCGCGGTCCGCGACGAGCCGGAACAGCCGCTTCTTGGGGTTGCCGGGCTGCGCCTCGCCGGTGACCGTGCCGATCTCGACGTGGTCGAACCCCAGCATCGACATGCCGTCGATCGCGACGGCGTTCTTGTCGAAGCCGGCCGCCAGCCCGAAGGGGCCGTGCATGCGCAGCCCGAAGGCCTCCGTGCGCAGTGCCTTGTAGCGGGGCGCGAGGGCGGCCGCGACGAAGGTGCGCAGCACCGGGATGCGGACGGCGAGGCGGATCCAGCGGAAGGCCAGGTGGTGGGCCTTCTCGGGATCCATGCGCTTGAAGACCAGACTGAAAAGGATCTTGTACATGGTGTCCTCGTGAAGAGGGGGACACCGTTCCCGGTGTCCCCCTCAGGGCTGCTAGTCGCGGGCCGCGGTCAGGTGTTCCGCGTGTTCCTGGAGCGAACGGACGCCCACGTCACCGTGGTTGAGGGCGTCGATGCCCTGGACCGCCGCGGCGAGCGCCTGGACCGTGGTCAGGCACGGCACGGAGCGGGCCACCGCGGCCGTACGGATGTCGTAGCCGTCGAGGCGGCCGCCGGTGCCGTACGGGGTGTTGACGATGAGGTCGACCTCGCCGTCGTGAATCAGCTGGACGATCGTCCGCTCACCGTTCGGGCCGGTGCCCTCGGACTGCTTGCGCACGACCGTGGCGTTGATGCCGTTGCGCTTGAGTACCTCGGCGGTGCCGGAGGTGGCGAGCAGCTCGAAGCCGTGGGCGACCAGCTCGCGTGCCGGGAAGATCATCGAGCGCTTGTCGCGGTTGGCGACCGAGATGAACGCGCGGCCCTTGGTGGGCAGCGGGCCGTACGCACCCGCCTGCGACTTGGCGTACGCCGTGCCGAAGACGGAGTCGATGCCCATGACCTCGCCGGTGGAGCGCATCTCCGGGCCGAGGACGGTGTCCACGCCGCGGCCCTGGATGTCGCGGAACCGCGACCAGGGCATGACGGCCTCCTTGACCGAGATCGGCGCGTCCAGCGGCAGCTCGCCGCCGTCGCCCGTCCTGGGCAGCAGGCCCTCGGCACGCAGCTCGGCGATGGTCGCGCCCAGCGAGATCCGCGCGGCGGCCTTGGCGAGCGGCACCGCGGTCGCCTTGGAGGTGAAGGGGACCGTGCGGGAGGCGCGCGGGTTGGCCTCCAGGACGTAGAGGATGTCGCCCGCCATCGCGAACTGGATGTTGATCAGTCCGCGCACGCCGACACCCTTGGCGATGGCCTCGGTCGAGGCGCGCAGCCGCTTGATGTCGAAGCCGCCGAGGGTGATCGGGGGCAGGGCGCACGCCGAGTCGCCGGAGTGGATGCCGGCCTCCTCGATGTGCTCCATCACGCCGCCGAGATACAGCTCCTCGCCGTCGTAGAGGGCGTCGACGTCGATCTCGATCGCGTCGTCCAGGAACCGGTCGACGAGGACCGGCCGGGAGGGGCTGATCTCGGTGGACTCGGCGATGTAGGAGGCGAGGCGGGTCTCGTCGTAGACGATCTCCATGCCGCGCCCGCCGAGGACGTACGACGGCCGGACCAGGACCGGGTAGCCGATCTCGTCGGCGATGGCCTTGGCCTCGGCGAAGGTGGTGGCCGTGCCGTGCTTCGGGGCGGGCAGGCCGGCCTCCTTCAGGACACGGCCGAAGGCGCCGCGGTCCTCGGCCGCGTGGATGGCCTCGGGGGACGTACCGACGACCGGCACGCCGTTGTCCTTCAGTGCCTGGGACAGGCCGAGCGGGGTCTGGCCGCCCAGCTGCACGATCACGCCCGCGACCGGCCCGGCCTGCTGCTCGGCGTGGACGATCTCCAGCACGTCCTCCAGCGTGAGCGGCTCGAAGTACAGCCGGTCGGAGGTGTCGTAGTCGGTGGAGACGGTCTCCGGGTTGCAGTTGACCATCACGGTCTCGTAGCCCGCGTCGCTCAGTGCGAAGGAGGCGTGGACACAGGAGTAGTCGAACTCGATGCCCTGGCCGATGCGGTTGGGGCCGGAGCCGAGGATGATGACGGCCGGCTTCTCGCGGGGCGCGACCTCCGTCTCCTCGTCGAAGGACGAGTAGAAGTACGGCGTCTTCGCGGCGAACTCGGCGGCGCAGGTGTCGACCGTCTTGTAGACCGGGCGGATGCCGAGGGCGTGCCGGACCTCGCGGACGACGTCCTCGCGCAGGCCGCGGATCTCACCGATCTGGTGGTCGGAGAAGCCGTGCCGCTTCGCCTCCGCGAGCAGTTCGGCGGTCAGCTCGGAGGCCTCGGACAGCTCGTCCGCGATCTCCTTGATCAGGAAGAGCTGGTCCACGAACCAGGGGTCGATCTTCGTGTACGCGAAGACCTCCTCGGGCGTGGCGCCCGCGCGGATGGCCTGCATGACCGTGTTGATGCGGCCGTCGGTGGGCCGTACGGCCTCGCGCAGCAGGGCTTCCTTGTCGCCGGGCTCGCCGACGAAGGTGAACTGGCTGCCCTTCTTCTCCAGCGAGCGCAGCGCCTTCTGGAAGGCCTCGGGGAAGTTGCGGCCGATGGCCATGGCCTCGCCGACCGACTTCATGGTGGTGGTCAGCGTGGAGTCGGCCTGCGGGAACTTCTCGAAGGCGAAGCGGGGGGCCTTGACGACCACGTAGTCGAGCGTGGGCTCGAAGGAGGCCGGGGTCTCCTGCGTGATGTCGTTCGGGATCTCGTCCAGGGTGTAGCCGACGGCCAGCTTGGCGGCGATCTTGGCGATCGGGAAGCCGGTGGCCTTGGAGGCGAGCGCCGAGGACCGCGACACGCGCGGATTCATCTCGATGACGATCACGCGGCCGTCCTCGGGGTTCACCGCGAACTGGATGTTGCAGCCGCCGGTGTCGACGCCGACCTCGCGGATCACGGCGATGCCGATGTCGCGCAGGATCTGGTACTCGCGGTCGGTCAGCGTCATCGCCGGGGCGACGGTGATCGAGTCGCCGGTGTGCACGCCCATGGGGTCGAAGTTCTCGATGGAGCAGACGACCACGACGTTGTCGTGCTTGTCGCGCATCAGCTCCAGCTCGTACTCCTTCCAGCCGAGGATGGACTCCTCCAGGAGCACCTCGGTGGTCGGGGAGAGCGTGAGGCCCTGGCCCGCGATGCGGCGCAGTTCCTCCTCGTCGTGGGCGAAGCCGGAGCCGGCGCCGCCCATGGTGAAGGAGGGGCGGACGACGACCGGGTAGCCGCCGAGCTGCTCGACGCCCTTGAGGACGTCGTCCATGGAGTGGCAGATGACCGAGCGGGCGGACTCGCCGTGGCCGATCTTGGCCTTGACGGCGTCCACGACGGCCTTGAACAGGTCGCGGTCCTCGCCCTTGTGGATCGCCTCGGGCTTGGCGCCGATCAGCTCCACGCCGTACTTGGCCAGGACGCCGTTCTCGTGCAGCGAGATGGCGGTGTTCAGGGCCGTCTGGCCGCCCAGGGTGGGCAGCAGGGCGTCGGGGCGCTCCTTGGCGATGATCTTCTCGACGAAGTCCGGGGTGATCGGCTCGACGTAGGTGGCGTCGGCGATCTCCGGGTCGGTCATGATCGTCGCCGGGTTGGAGTTGACGAGGATCACGCGCAGGCCCTCGGCCTTGAGCACGCGGCACGCCTGGGTGCCGGAGTAGTCGAACTCGGCGGCCTGGCCGATGACGATCGGGCCGGAGCCGATGACCAGGACGGACTGGATATCGGTGCGCTTAGGCACGCTGGCCCTCCATCAGGGAGACGAAGCGGTCGAACAGGTAGGCGGCGTCGTGCGGACCCGCTGCCGCTTCGGGGTGGTACTGGACGGAGAAGGCCGGCTGGTCGAGCAGCTGCAGCCCCTCCACGACGTCGTCGTTCAGGCAGACGTGCGAGACCTCGGCGCGGCCGAACTTCGTGTCGCTGACCTTGTCGAGCGGCGCGTCCACGGCGAAGCCGTGGTTGTGCGCGGTGACCTCGACCTTGCCGGTCGTACGGTCCTGGACCGGCTGGTTGATGCCCCGGTGGCCGTACTTCAGCTTGTAGGTGCCGAAGCCGAGGGCGCGGCCGAGGATCTGGTTTCCGAAGCAGATGCCGAACAGCGGCGTCCTCCGCTCCAGGACGGCGGTCATCAGGGCCACCGGCCCGTCGGCGGTCGCCGGGTCGCCCGGGCCGTTGGAGAAGAACACGCCGTCCGGATTGACGGCGTAGAGCTCGTCGGCCGTGGCGGTCGCGGGCAGGACGTGGACCTCGATGCCGCGCTCGGCCATGCGGTGCGGGGTCATGCCCTTGATGCCGAGGTCGATCGCGGCGACGGTGAAGCGCTTCTCGCCGATCGCGGGGACGACGTACGCCTCCTGGGTCGCGACCTCCTCGTAGAGGCTCGCGCCCTTCATGTGCGGCTGGGCCAGCACGCGCGTGAGGAGTTCGGACTCGGCGGCGATCGCCTCGCCGGAGAAGATGCCGGCGCGCATCGAGCCGCGCTCGCGCAGATGGCGGGTGAGGGCCCGGGTGTCGATGCCGGAGATGCCGACCACGCCCTGCCGCTCCAGCTCGTCGTCCAGGGAGCGCTTGGCGCGCCAGTTGGACGGCACGCGCGCGGGGTCGCGCACCACATAGCCGGAGACCCAGATGCGGCCCGACTCGTCGTCCTCGTCGTTCCAGCCGGTGTTGCCGATCTGCGGGGCGGTCGCGACGACGATCTGGCGGTCGTACGACGGGTCGGTCAGGGTCTCCTGGTAGCCGGTCATACCGGTGGAGAACACGGCCTCGCCGAAGGTCTCCCCCACCGCCCCGTAGGCACGGCCGCGGAAGGTGCGGCCGTCCTCCAGGACGAGTACGGCGGGAACCCTGGCGGCTCCCCTTGTGGAGGTCGTCATCGTGCGCCTTCCGTGTCGTTGATCATGTGGTTCAGGGTGTCGACCCACTCGGTGTGCTCGGCCGCGTGGTCGGAGCGGAAGCCGGAGTCGATCAGCTTGTCGCCGAGCGCCCAGGTCACCACCAGCAGTCCGCCCTCGGTGAGGACCTTGCCGGCGATGCCCTTGTCCAGCCGGGCCCCGCGCAGTGCGGCGGTCGGGACGAAGAAGTCGCTCGCTCCGGGACGCTCGACCTCCAGCCCCTCGTCGGTCAGGGTGAGCTCGGCCCGACTGCGGGTGCCCAGGCCGTGGGCCACGATGCGGTCCAGCCACTGGCCGGCCGTGGTGGAGCCGTGGTAGCGGCCGCTCATGCTCAGTCTGGCCGGGCCGGTCTCCTCCGGCGCGCCGGGCGGCGCGGGCAGGTCGCTCTGGAGGGTGCCGCGCCACTTCCAGCCCTCGCGCATCAGCCAGTAGACGAGCGCGATGAAGAGCAGGAGTCCGACGAGCCAGCCGATGCGGGCCGGCCAGTTGGTGACGTCGGCCGACTTCTTGGCCGCCGCCAGCAGGATTACAGGTGTCACGTGAGCTTCCCGTCGACGAGCGTGGCCTTGCCCCGCAGCCACGTGTGCGTCACACGGCCCGGCAGCTCACGACCCTCGTACGGGGTGTTGCGGCTGCGCGAGGCGAAGCCCGCGGGGTCCACCTGGCCACGGTATGCCGTGTCGACGAGGGTGAGGTTGGCGGGCTCACCAGCCGAGACGGGACGGCCGTGTCCGGTGGCCTGTCCGATCTGCGCGGGCTTGACGGACATCCGGTCGGCGACGCCAGCCCAGTCCAGCAGGCCCGTGTCGACCATGGTCTCCTGGACCACCGACAGCGCGGTCTCCAGGCCCACCATGCCCATGGCGGCGGCGGCCCACTCGCAGTCCTTGTCCTCGTGCGGGTGCGGGGCGTGGTCGGTGGCGACGATGTCGATCGTGCCGTCGGCCAGGGCCTCGCGCAGCGCGTGCACGTCGCGCTGGGTGCGCAGCGGCGGGTTGACCTTGTAGACGGGGTTGTACGTGCGCACCAGCTCGTCGGTGAGGAGCAGGTGGTGCGGGGTGACCTCGGCGGTGACGTCGATGCCGCGCGACTTGGCCCAGCGGACGATCTCCACGGACCCGGCGGTCGACAGGTGGCAGATGTGCACGCGGGAGCCGACGTGCTCGGCGAGCAGCACGTCCCGCGCGATGATCGACTCCTCGGCGACGGCCGGCCAGCCGCCCAGGCCCAGCTCGGCGGAGACGACGCCCTCGTTCATCTGGGCGCCCTCGGTCAGCCGCGGCTCCTGGGCATGCTGGGCGACGACTCCGCCGAAGGCCTTCACGTACTCCAGCGCGCGGCGCATGATCACCGCGTCGTCCACGCACTTGCCGTCGTCGGAGAAGACGGTGACCCCGGCGGCCGACTCGTGCATCGCGCCCAGCTCGGCGAGCTTCCTGCCCTCCAGGCCGACGGTGACGGCACCGATGGGCTGCACGTCGCAGTAGCCGTGCTCCTTGCCGAGCCGCCAGACCTGCTCGACCACACCGGCGGTGTCGGCGACGGGGAAGGTGTTGGCCATGGCGAAGACGGCCGTGTAGCCGCCGGACGCCGCCGCGCGGGTGCCGGTCAGGACCGTCTCGGAGTCCTCGCGGCCCGGCTCGCGCAGGTGGGTGTGCAGGTCGACCAGGCCGGGGAGCAGCACCTTGCCGGACGCCTCCACGGTCTCGGCGCCCTCGGCGCTGAGACCGGTGCCCACCTCGGCGATCGTCCCGCCGTCGATCAGCACGTCCTGCGGCTCGCCGCCGAGCACCTTCGCACCACGGATCAGGATCTTGCTCATGGGTGTTACTTCTCCTCGGTACGAGAGTGGGTGACGGCGGGCTCGTTGCCACCGAGCAGCAGGTACAGCACGGCCATCCGGATGGAGACGCCGTTGGCGACCTGCTCGACGGCGGTGCAGCGGTCGGAGTCGGCGACCTCGGCGGTGATCTCCATGCCGCGCACCATCGGGCCGGGGTGCATCACTATGGCGTGCTCGGGCAGCCGGGCCATGCGGTCGCCGTCGAGGCCGTAGCGGCGGGAGTACTCGCGCTCGGTCGGGAAGAAGGCGGCGTTCATCCGCTCGCGCTGGACGCGGAGCATCATCACGGCGTCGCTCTTGGGCAGCGTGCTGTCGAGGTCGTACGACACCTCGCACGGCCAGGTCTCGACGCCCACCGGGACCAGGGTGGGCGGGGCGACCAGGGTGACCTCGGCGCCGAGGGTGTGCAGCAGATCGACGTTGGAGCGGGCGACCCGGCTGTGCAGGACGTCGCCGACGATCGTGATGCGCCTGCCGGAGAGGTCCTGGCCGAGCCCGGCGTCCCGGCCGACGAGGCGGCGGCGCATGGTGAAGGCGTCCAGCAGGGCCTGGGTGGGGTGCTGGTGGGTGCCGTCGCCGGCGTTGATGACCGCCGCGTCGATCCAGCCGGAGTTGGCGAGGCGGTACGGGGCTCCGGAGGCGCCGTGCCGGATGACGACGGCGTCGACGCCCATGGCCTCCAGGGTCTGGGCGGTGTCCTTCAGGGACTCGCCCTTGGAGACGCTCGACCCCTTGGCGGAGAAGTTGATGACGTCCGCGGAGAGGCGCTTCTCGGCGGCCTCGAAGGAGATCCGGGTGCGGGTGGAGTCCTCGAAGAAGAGGTTGACGATCGTGCGGCCGCGCAGGGTCGGCAGCTTCTTGATCGGCCGGTCGGCGACCCGGGCCATCTCCTCGGCGGTGTCGAGGATCAGGACGGCGTCGTCGCGGGTGAGGTCGGCGGCCGAGATGAGATGACGCTGCATCTGTCAGGCTCCGTAAGGCAGTTCAATCGGGAGATTTCAGGCAGTCCGTGCGCGTGTGGGCACGCCGAAGCGGCCGTGCGCCGGATCCGCTAGTGGCCGGTCTGCTTCACGCCGAGCAGCACGGTGTCGCGACCGTCCTCCTCGGCGAGCTGGACCTTGACCGTCTCCCGCAGCGACGTGGGGAGGTTCTTGCCGACGTAGTCGGCGCGGATGGGCAGTTCGCGGTGGCCGCGGTCGACCAGGACCGCGAGCTGGACCGCGCGCGGGCGCCCGATGTCGTTCAGGGCGTCGAGTGCGGCGCGGATGGTGCGGCCGGAGAAGAGCACGTCGTCGACGAGGACGACCAGCTTGCCGTCGAGGCCGTCACCGGGGATCTCGGTGCGGGCCAGCGCACGCGGCGGGTGCATGCGCAGGTCGTCGCGGTACATGGTGATGTCGAGCGAGCCGACCGGCATCTTTCGGTCGGTGATCTGCTCCAGCTTGACGGCGAGCCGCTGGGCGAGGAAGACGCCCCTGGTCGGAATGCCGAGGAGCACCACGTCGTCGGCGCCCTTGGCGCGCTCGACGATCTCGTGGGCGATACGGGTCAGCACCCGTGCGATGTCGGGGCCCTCGAGAACGGGCCGCGCATCGGACGCGGGCGGGGTGGCGTGCGAGTCCTGCTTGTCCATACGAAAAGGACCTCCTTCTCCGCCTCACGGGACGGACCTTAAAGGACGCCTGATTTGCGCCATCAACCCTAGCAGGTCATGGGGAGGCCCCCGGTCACCCCCCTGGCCTAGCGGGCCGTCGCTACCACGGAAGAGTCGGTGTGGACCATTCGGCTTGACGCATCAGAGTCACGCTGCGTAACCTCACAGTGAGTTACCAGCCGCGCGGCGGGAAGCCAGTCCGGCCGCGTCGACACAGTGTCCGGGGAGCTATATGTCCAGCGAATACGCCAAACAGCTCGGGGCCAAGCTCCGGGCCATCCGCACCCAGCAGGGCCTTTCCCTCCACGGTGTCGAGGAGAAGTCCCAGGGTCGCTGGAAGGCCGTGGTGGTCGGGTCCTACGAGCGTGGCGACCGTGCGGTGACCGTCCAGCGGCTCGCCGAGCTGGCCGATTTCTATGGCGTTCCGGTGCAGGAGCTGCTGCCGGGCACCACGCCGGGCGGGGCCGCCGAGCCGCCGCCGAAGCTGGTCCTGGATCTGGAGCGGCTGGCCACCGTGCCGGCCGAGAAGGCGGGCCCCCTGCAGCGCTACGCGGCCACGATCCAGTCCCAGCGCGGTGACTACAACGGCAAGGTGCTCTCCATCCGCCAGGACGACCTGCGCACGCTCGCCGTCATCTACGACCAGTCCCCCTCGGTCCTCACCGAGCAGCTGATCAGCTGGGGCGTCCTGGACGCGGACGCGCGCCGCGCGGTGGCCACGCACGAAGAGGCGTAACCGCTTCGACTGCCTCAGCAGAAACGTGCCGCCGGGGTGGCCGGAACTTTGCGGTTCCGGCCACCCCGGCGGCTTCTTTGCGCTTGTACCGGCGCCTTCCAGGTGCCGGGGAGGGCAAGCATGCCTAAGGGGCGCGGGGCGGAGTCGATATGCGGCTCCGCCGCGTGGGCGCGACCAGCCATCGACGACCCGCAGGTCGCCTGGCTGCCGCAGTCCCACGGCGCCCCTTTGTCGGCTCTGCCGCGCTAGTCCCGGCGGAGCGAAGGCTTGAGCTCCTTCAGGCGGCCCAGCAGCCCGTTGACGAACGCGGGCGACTCGTCGGTCGAGAACTCCTTCGCCAGCTGCACCATCTCGTCCAGGACGACGGCGTCCGGGGTCTCGTCGACCCAGATCAGCTCGTACGCGCCCAGCCGCAGGATGTTGCGGTCCACGACCGGCATCCGGTCGAGCGTCCAGCCGACCGCGTACTGGGCGATCAGCTCGTCGATCCGCCTCACATGCTCGGCGTATCCCTCGACCAGCTGCATCGTGTACTCGCTGACCGGCGGCTGCCGGGTGTCGGACCGGGACAGCCGGATCCAGTCCGCGAGGACCGTCAGGACGTCGGCGCCGCGCTGGTCGCCCTCGAAGAGGATCTGGAAGGCGCGCTTGCGGGCCGTGTTGCGGGCAGCCACGGTTAGCTGTTCACCCGGCCGAGGTAGTCGCTCGTACGGGTGTCGACCTTGATCTTCTCACCGGTGGTGATGAAGAGCGGGACCTGGATCTGGTGGCCGGTCTCCAGGGTGGCGGGCTTGGTGCCACCGGTGGAGCGGTCGCCCTGGACGCCCGGCTCGGTCTCGGCGATGGTCAGCTCGACCGCGGCGGGCAGTTCGACGAAGAGAACCTCGCCCTCGTGCTGCGCGACGGTGGCGGTGAAGCCCTCGACCAGGAAGTTCGCGGCGTCGCCGACGGCCTTCCGGTCGATGTGCAGCTGGTCGTAGGTCTCCATGTCCATGAAGACGAAGTACTCGCCGTCCATGTACGAGAACTGCATGTCGCGCTTGTCGACAGTGGCGGTCTCGACCTTGACGCCGGCGTTGAAGGTCTTGTCGACCACCTTGCCGGACAGCACGTTCTTCAGCTTGGTGCGCACGAAGGCCGGGCCCTTGCCGGGCTTGACGTGCTGGAACTCGACGACGGACCAGAGCTGGCCGCCTTCGAGCTTGAGCACCATGCCGTTCTTGAGGTCGTTCGTGGAAGCCACGGTTGCGGAATCTCCTGGACTGACGTACGACCCCGGGTCACGCGCTACAGCGCGAGCAGCTCCTTGGTCGTGATGGTGAGTAGCTCGGGTCCGCCGTCCGCCTCGGGGCGCACGACGAGCGTGTCATCGATCCGGACGCCGCCCCGGCCCGGGAGGTGGACCCCGGGTTCGACGGTGACCGGCACGCAAGCGTCCAGTTTACCCATGGCGGCGGGGGCCAACTGCGGGTCCTCGTCGATTTCGAGTCCGACACCGTGTCCGGTCAGCGGTGGCAGCGCCTCCGCATAGCCCGCGGAGTCCAGTACCTGGCGAGCCGCGCGGTCCACATCGGCGTAGCCGGCGCCAGGTGCCAGGGACTCGCGTCCGGCGCGCTGGGCGGCGAAGACGAGGTCGTACAGCTCGATCTGCCAGTCGGCCGGCGAGGTGCCGATCACGAAGGTACGGCCGATCTCGCAGCGGTAGCCGCGGTAGGTGGCGCCCAGGCACACGGTGAGGAAGTCGCCCTCCTCCACCCGCCGGTCGGTGGGGCGGTGCCCGCGGCGGCCGGAGTTCGGCCCGGTGGCGACGGAGGTGGGGAAGGCGGGCCCGTCGGCGCCGTGGTCGACCAGGCGGCGCTCCAGCTCCAGCGCGAGGTGCCGTTCGGTGCGGCCGACCAGGATGGACTCCAGCAGCTCGCCGAGTGCCTGGTCGGCGATCTCGGCGCCGATGCGGAGACAGGAGATCTCCTCCTCGTCCTTGACCACCCTGAGCTGTTCCACGGCTCCGCCGAGGCCGCCGAGCCGGAGCGTGGGGGCCGCGGAGGCGATGGCTCTGTGCCGGGTGACCGTGAGGTGGTGTTCCTCGACGGCCAGGGAGTCGGCGTCCTGGGCCACGGCGAGGTCCGCCGCGACGACCGCCGCGTCGGCGCCGGTGCCGGCACCGGTGCCGGCACCCACGGCGGCGTTCGGCGGGAGGACGTGCAGGCGCAGGTTCTCGTCCGGGCGGCCCTCGGCGGGGCGGTCGTCGGGCTGGCCGACGCATACGAGGAGGTCCTCGCGTTTGCCGAGCAGCAGCGCGGAGCCCTGCGGGGCTGCGGCGGCGAGGTAGCGCACGTTGGCTGGACGGGTGACGAGCGCTGCCGCGGTGCCGGCCGCGGTGAAGTGGTCTCTCAGCCGGGAACGGCGGGTGGCGTACACCTCTGACATGAGATGAGCGTAGGAGTTTTGGGCGGGTTGTGCCGATTTTTAGGGGCCGAGTGGGGTTTGTGGGGGGTGGTCGCCGTGGATCGGCTTACCAGCTCGGCGGGCTCGCCATGGCTCGTGCCAGGACCTCGTCCAGGACTCGTGCCGTGGCCGGGATGTCGAGTTGCGAGTTGTCGATGATCGGGAGGCCCGAGCCGTACCAGCCGGCCATACGGCCGTGGATGCGGGCCACCTCCTCGTCGGTGAGGCGGCGGTTGCCGGTGCGTTCGGCGTTGCGCTCCAGGACGATGTCCAGGCCCGGGAGGAGGACGACGGGCAGCAGGCCGGGGCCGACGTGGCGTTTCCAGCCGCCGAGGCCGACGACCGGGCGGTCCGGGAAGACCGCGTCGTCCAGGATGCAGGAGATGCCGTTGGCGAGGAAGTTGCGGGCGGCGAAGCCGCAGGTGCGGCGGGCCAGGCGGTACTGGGCCTCGGAGTTGTCGTTCCAGCCGGACTGGGGGTCGGCGAAGCCCGAGCGCACCCATTCGCGCACGTCGTCCAGGCTGATGTGGGCGGTGGGCACGCGGCGGTGGTCGGCCCAGTACTTGGCGACGCTCGTCTTGCCCGCGCCGGCCGGGCCGATCAGCAGCACGGCCAGCGTGGTGGTCGCCGGGTCGGGGGCCGCGGCGGGAGCAGGGGGCACCATGGGCACGCCGACCGGGCCGCCGGGCGGCAGCGGGACGTGACCGGTGGTGTCGGGGGCCGGCGGGACGGCGGGCTGCGCGCCCGGAGGCTGGGGCACCGGCGGCTGGGGCACGAAAGGTTGCGGGGACGTCGGCGGAACGGCGCCGGCCGGGGCCGGAAAGCCCGGTGGCGGGGGCACGGGGACGGGCCCCCGGGAGGCTCCCGAGTGCGGGCCCGGGTGGTGGGCGGCCGACGCCCAGCCGGCGTGCGGCAGCTGCCCCGGCTGGTGGGGCGGCGGCAGCGGTGACCCCACTGCGTGCTGCATCCGTTGCCACTCCGTCTCGTACAAGGCAATTCGTGCTGGCAGCGGGGGTGAGCCCGCCGCCTACCGAACGGTACCGTCCCCCGCCGTCGTTTGGTGAAACGGCCGGGGGCGGCCCGAAGTGCCCGTTCCGCAGAGGAAGTCGAGGCAGGGAGCGGAGGCCAGGAACCGGGCGAACGGAACAGCGGAGGACGTACGGGACCGCTCCCCCGCCGAAGGCCTACTGGCCCACTTCTCCGTACGCGGCGAGCAGGACGGCCGGGTCCGGGCCCTCCAGGACGGTCGGCTTGGCGAGAGCGTCGAGGACGATGAACCGCAGCAGGTCGCCGCGGGACTTCTTGTCGATCTTCATCGTCTCCAGCAACTTGGGCCACTGGTCGTAGCGGTAGTGCAGCGGGAGGCCGACCGCCTCCAGGACCGAGCGGTGCCGGTCCGCCGTCGCGTCGTCCAACCGGCCCGCCAGACGGCCGAGTTCGGCGGCGAAGTGCATGCCGACCGCGACCGCCGCGCCGTGCCGCCACTTGTAGCGCTCGTTCTTCTCGATGGCGTGGCCGAGCGTGTGGCCGTAGTTGAGGATCTCGCGCAGGCCCGACTCCTTCAGGTCCGAGGAGACGACCTCCGCCTTCACCCGGATCGAGCGCTCGATGAGCTCGGCCGTGTGCGGGCCCTCCGGGGTCCGGGCGGCCTCCGGGTCGGACTCGATCAGGTCGAGGATCACCGGGTCCGCGATGAAGCCGGCCTTGATGACCTCGGCGAGCCCGGAGACGTAGTCGTTGACCGGCAGGGAGTCCAGCGCGGCCAGGTCGCACAGGACGCCGGCCGGCGGGTGGAAGGCGCCGACGAGGTTCTTGCCCTCGGCGGTGTTGATGCCGGTCTTGCCACCGACCGCCGCGTCCACCATGGCGAGCACCGTGGTGGGGACGGCGATCCAGCGCACCCCGCGCAGCCAGGTCGCGGCGACGAAGCCGGCGAGGTCCGTGGTCGCGCCGCCGCCCACGCCGACGACGACGTCGGAGCGGGTGAAGCCGGACTGGCCGAGCGCCTTCCAGCAGTAGGCGGCGACCTCGGCGGTCTTGGCCTCCTCGGCGTTCGGCACCTGGATGGCGATCGCCTCGTAGCCCTGCCCGGCCAGGTCGGCGCGGAGCGCGTCAGCCGTCTCGGCCAGCGCCTCCGGGTGGATCACCGCGACCCGCTTGGCCTTGGCGCCGATCAACCCGCCCAGCTCACCGAGCAGTTGGCGCCCGACCAGCACCTCGTAGGGGTCGGTGCCCGCCGTGCCGGCGACCTGGATCCGGGTGACTGCCTCGCTCATGCTTCCTTCAACTCCAGTGCGTCAAGCGCTGCTCGGGTGACCTCTTCGGGGGTACGGCCGTCCGTCGCCACGACGGCGGTGGCGACCTCCTCGTACAGGTGCCGCCGGGCCTCCATCAGCTCGCGCCACTGCTTGCGCGGGTTGACGGCGAGCAGCGGCCGCGCCACGTTCAGGCCGGTGCGCTTGACGGCCTCCTCCACGTCCATCGAGAGGTAGACCACCCGCTGCCCGGCGAGCAACGCGCGCGTGTCGGCGTCGAGGATCGCGCCGCCGCCGAGCGCGAGGACGCCCTCGTGCTCGGCGAGCGCGGTGTGCACGGCCCGCTTCTCGATGGCGCGGAAGGCGGGCTCGCCCTCGTCGACGAAGATCTCGGCGACGGTGCGGCCCTCGGCGGCGACGATGTCCTCGTCGGTGTCCCGGTAGCCGAGGCCGAGGTGGTCGGCGAGCAGCCGGCCGACGGTGGACTTGCCGACACCCATCGGGCCGACCAGGACGACAGCGGGCACGGCGCTCACCGGATCCGCAGGTTGTCGAGGTACGACTGCACGTTGCGGCGGGTCTCGGCCACGGAATCGCCGCCGAACTTCTCGGCGACCGCGTCCGCGAGGACGAGCGCCACCATGGCCTCGGCGACGATGCCCGCGGCCGGCACGGCGGAGACGTCGGAGCGCTGGTGGTGGGCCTGGGCCTCCTCGCCGGTGGCGACGTCCACCGTCTTCAGGGCGCGCGGCACCGTCGCGATCGGCTTCATCGCCGCGCGCACCCGCAGCAGCTCGCCCGTGCTCAGCCCGCCCTCGGTGCCGCCGGCGTGGCCGGAGACGCGCCGGATGCCCTCGGGCGTGCTCACGATCTCGTCGTGCGCCTTGGAGCCGGGCACCCGGGCCAGCTCGAAGCCGTCACCGATCTCGACGCCCTTGATCGCCTGGATGCCCATCAGGGCCCCGGCGAGCCGGGCGTCCAGCTTGCGGTCCCAGTGCACGTGCGAACCGAGGCCGACCGGGACGCCGTACGCCAGCACCTCGACCACGCCGCCGAGCGTGTCGCCGTCCTTGTGGGCCTGGTCGACCTCCGCGACCATCGCCTTCGAGGCGTCCGCGTCCAGGCAGCGCAGCGGGTCGGCGTCCAGCTTCTCGACGTCGGCCGGCGTGGGGTAGGCGCCCTGCGGAGCCTTCACGGAGCACAGCTCGACGACGTGCGAGACGATCTCGATGCCGGCCGTCTCCTTCAGGTACGACCGCGCCACCGCGCCCAGCGCCACCCGGGCGGCCGTCTCACGGGCGGAGGCGCGCTCCAGGATCGGGCGGGCCTCGTCGAAGCCGTACTTCTGCATGCCGGCGAGGTCCGCGTGACCGGGACGCGGGCGGGTCAGCGGGGCGTTGCGGGCCAGGCCGGCGAGGATCTCCGGGTCCACCGGGTCGGCCGCCATGACCTGCTCCCACTTGGGCCACTCCGTGTTGCCCACCATGATCGCGACCGGGGAGCCGAGTGTGAGACCGTGCCGGACGCCGCCCAGGAAGGTGACCTCGTCGCGCTCGAACTTCATCCGCGCACCGCGGCCATAGCCGAGCCGCCGCCGCGCCAGGTGGTCCGCCACCATCTCCGTGGTGATCGGCACGCCGGCGGGAAGCCCCTCCAGCGTCGCGACAAGTGCGGGACCGTGGGACTCCCCCGCGGTCAGCCAACGCAGCCTGCTCAACGGTGCTCCTGTCGTGTTCGCGCCCGGTACTGCCCCTGTGTACGCACGTCCTCGCGTACGGCGACGGCGACCGGGTGCGCGACCCCGGTCCGCCACCTCCGATCCTCCCACGTCCGGGGCCGGAATCCGGCGACAGGTCCACAAGGCGGACGCGTGGGAAGCGATCAGCGGGCGGCGAGCGCCTGTTCACCGGCGCGGCGCATGGCGTCCAGGGGCGCCGGGGACCGGCCGGTCATCCGCTCGACCTGCAGGACGGCCTGGTGGACCAGCAGGTCGAGGCCGCCGACCACGGCGCCTCCGAACATGGACCAGCGGGCCGCCAGCTCGGTGGGCCACGGGTCGTAGAGCACGTCGAAGAGGGTGGCGGGGCGCTCGGGTACGGCGGCGGCGAGGGCGTCGGTGGTGCCGGCGGGCGTGGTGGCGATCACCAGCGGGGCGCGCAGCGCCTGCTCGGCGTCCGCCCAGTCCGCCGTACGCACCCCCACGTCGAGCCGCTCGCCCCACCGCCGCATCTCGGCGGCGCGGGCCTCGCTGCGGACGTAGGCGACGACCTCACCGGCGCAGATCCGGGCGAGGGCGGCGAGCGCGGAGGAGGCGGTGGCGCCTGCGCCGAGGATCGCGGCAGAGTCGACCTGCTCGATGCCGTGCTCTCGCAGGGCGGCCACGATGCCCGGGATGTCGGTGTTGTCCCCGATCCTCCGGCCGTCCTCGGTGAGGACGACCGTGTTGACGGCGTCGACCGAGGCGGCCGTCTCGCTGATCTCGTCGACCAGCGGGATGACCGCCCGCTTCAGCGGCATGGTCAGCGACAGCCCCGCCCACTCGGGACCCAGCTTCTCGAGGAAGCCGGGCAGTCCGGCCTCGTCGACCTCGAAGCGTTCGTACGACCAGTCGGCGAGCCCGAGCTCGTCGTACGCGGCCCGGTGCAGCACCGGGGAGAGCGAGTGGGCGATGGGCTTACCGAGCACGGCGGCCCGGCGGGCGTCAGTTGCCCGAGCTGGCATCGAACTTTTCCTTGAGTCGCTGGAATTCGGCGAGGGTCTTGGCGAATTCGGTGTTGTTCACTCCGTCGGTCGCCACGAAATACATCCAGCCGTCGTGCGTCGGATTCAGTGCCGCCTTGAGCGCGTCCTCGCCGGGGTTGCCGATCGGACCGGGCGGGAGCCCCTTGTGGGTGTACGTGTTGTACGGGCTCGGGTCGCTGTTGATCTCCTTGAGGGAGATATGGATGTGGCTGGTGCCCTTGGCGTAGTTGTAGGTCGAGTCGAACTGCAGGAACTGGTTCGTCTCGGTGTTGGTGGGCTTGAGGCGGTTGTAGACCACTTCGGCCATCTTGCGGAAGTCGTCGTGCGTCTTGCCCTCCGCCTGTACCAGGCTCGCGACCGTGACCAGCTCGAACGCGTTCTTCATGCCCAAGGCCTGCGCCTTCGCGGTGAGACCGTAGGCGTCGTACTTGGACTTGGCCTCGGCGACCATCTGCTTCAGGATCGCGTCCGGCTTCATGCCCTTGGCGGCCGGATAGTTGCCCGGGAAGAGGAAGCCCTCCAGCGGATCATTGATGCCGCCGCTCTTCTGCGCCCAGGCGGGCATGCCGAGGTTCTTGTACTCCGCCGTGCCGACCTTCTTGGTGGTGCCGTCGGTGAGTCCGAGTTTCTTGTCGATGTCCGCGTAGACACCCGCGTTGCGCTCGCCGGGCCTCACGATGACATAGCTCTGGCTCTTCGGGTCCAGCATCAGCTTCACGGCGCTGGCGGCGGACATCTCCTTCTTCAGGACATATGCGCCGGCCTGGATTCTGCCGGCGCCCGGGATGTCGCTCTGCGCGTGCACGAACGCCTCGGCGCTCTTGACGACCCCGGCCTCCTTGAGCCGGTTGCCGATGTCCCAGCCGCCCGCGCCCTTGGGGATCTCGACCGTCACGCTCTGGTCGATGCCGTCGCCTGTGTAGTCGGGCGCCGGGGCGAAACGATTTTGGTAGAACTCGTAGCCGTAGTAGGCCGCTGCTGCGGCACCGCCGCCGAGGACCAGGGCGACGACCATGCAGGCACAGCCGTTACGTCGCTTCTGACCCTTCTTGCCGGGTTTCTTCCCATTGCCACGTCGGTCGCGACGGTTCTGGAGTTCGTGCTCCTCGTCGTCGTCATCGTCGCCGCCTCCCGTGAAGAAGGGGTGCTCCTCCTGCTCGGGCGCGGTCTCGGGATCCGGTTCCGGCTCGGGGTGCCTGCGGCCCGGCGGCACGGGCGGCGGGTAGGCGTCCTCGGTGCCGTAGAAGTCGGGCTGGTCCCCGCCGTAGGCGACGGGCTGCTGTTGGCCGTACGGGTCACCGGGGTCGGGGTTGTACGGCATCTGACCCTGGGGACCGGCCGCGTTCCAGCCGCCCTGGTGCTGGTACTGCTGCGGGGGCTGGCCGGCGTAGTGCTGATGGCCCTGTTCGTCGTAGTACGCGTACTGGTCGTGGCCGTACCCGGGCTGGTGCTGCTGGTTCCAGTCGCCGTACTGCGGCTGCGGCTGCTGCGGGTACTGCTGCTGCGGCTGGCCGCCGTAGGCAGGCTGCTGGCCCATGTCGGCCTGCTGCCCTTCCCATCCGCCGTCCCCGTACAACGGGTCCTGCGGATGCCACGGTTCGGAGCCCGGGCCCCGGCCATACTCAGTCATCGATCCCCTAGAGCCGCGAGGCCGACCGGTCACGCGGCCGGTGGGCCCGCTTCCGCTCCGCCTCTTGTTGTGTGCCGGCTGTTCGAACACCGGCACATCGCGCGGAACGTTACCGTATCGCGATCAGATGACCACTTCGACGCCCTCGCCGGGTGCTTTACCTGACACTCGTTCGGATTCCAGGGCCTGTTGCAGGATGATGACGGCTGCCACCTGGTCGATGACCGAGCGGCCCTTCTTGGATTTCACGCCCGAGGCGCGCAGTCCCTGGCCGGCCGTCACGGTCGTCATCCGCTCGTCCACCAGGCGCACCGGCACCGGCTTGATGCCCTTGGCCAACTCCTGGGCGAAGGCGCGGACCTTGACGGCGGCCGGACCCTCGCCCCCCTTGAGGGAGCGAGGGAGTCCGACGACGACCTCGATCGGCTCGTACTCCTCCACCAGTTGCCGAAGGCGGCGGTGGGCGGCGGGGATGTCCCGGCCGGGGACGGTCTCCACCGGGGTGGCGAGGATCCCGTCGGGGTCGCACGAGGCGACCCCGATCCGGGCGTCCCCGACGTCGATCGCGAGTCGACGTCCTCTGCGCATTTCTGACCGTTTCCTTGCGTGCCCGTTACTTGGCGGTGTCGGCGACCAGGCGCTCGACGGCGTCCACGGCCTCACCGACGGCGGCCGGGTTCTGTCCGCCGCCCTGGGCCACGTCCGGCTTGCCGCCACCGCCGCCGCCGAGGGTCTTGGCGGCGGTG
This sequence comes from Streptomyces sp. RB17, assembly GCF_009604455.1. Lineage (GTDB taxonomy): Bacteria > Actinomycetota > Actinomycetes > Streptomycetales > Streptomycetaceae > Streptomyces. Next base: position 367,041 of record NZ_WEGL01000009.1, on the reverse strand, counting down.
CGGACCAGGTCACCGGCCTTGAGGCCACGCTCGCGGGCGGCCTCGTTGGTGGCGATGACCGTCAGCGGCTTGCCGTTGTTGACCGTGAAGAGGGCCACCACCGCGGCGCGCCCGCCCCGGATGCGGCCGCGCACGTCGAGGACCAGCTTGCGCAGGTCGTCGGGGGTCGTGCCGTCCGGGACCTGGCCGGTGACGACGGCCACGCCGCGCACGTCCTTGGCGGACTCGGCGAGACCAGCGGCGGCCTGCAGCACCTTCTCGGCGCGGAACTTCTCGATCTCCTTCTCGGCGTCCTTCAGCTTGCCGAGCATCGAGGAGACCTTCTCGGGCAGCTCCTCCGGGCGGCCCTTGAGCAGCTCGGTCAGCTGGTTGACGACCGTGTGCTCACGGGCGAGGAAGCTGTAGGCGTCCACGCCGACCAGGGCCTCGATACGGCGGACACCCGAGCCGATGGAGGACTCGCCGAGCAGCTTCACCAGGCCCAGCTGGGCGGTGTTGTGCACGTGCGTGCCGCCGCACAGCTCCTTGGAGAAGTCGCCGATGGTCACGACGCGGACCCGCTCGCCGTACTTCTCGCCGAACTCGGCGATGGCGCCCTGCTTCTTGGCGTCGTCGATGCCCATGACCTCGGCGTGCACGTCGAGGTCGCGGGCGAGCACCTCGTTGATCTTCTGCTCGACGTCGGTCATCACGGCCGTCGGGACGGCGGACGGGGAACCGAAGTCGAAGCGGAAGCGGCCGGGCTGGTTCTCGGAGCCGGCCTGGGCGGCCGTCGGGCCGAGGGCGTCGCGCAGCGCCTGGTGGGTCAGGTGGGTGGCCGAGTGGGCGCGGGCGATGGCCTTGCGGCGGCGGGCGTCGATCGAGGCCTGGGCCTTGGCGCCGACGGTCACCTCGCCGACCTGGACGACGCCCTTGTGGACGTACACGCCCGGGACCGGCTTCTGGCAGTCGCGGATCTCGATGACGGCACCGGAGTCCACCTTGATGCGGCCGGTGTCGCCGATCTGGCCGCCGCCCTCGGCGTAGAACGGGGTGCGGTCCAGGACGATCTCGACCTCGTCGCCCTCGGTGGCGGCCGGCGAGGAGGCGCCGTCGACGAGGATGCCGACGATCGTGGACTCGCCCTCGGTGTCGGTGTAGCCGATGAAGTCGGTCTCGCCGGCCGTGTCGGCGATCTCGCGGTAGGCACCCATGTCGGCGTGGCCGGTCTTCTTGGCCTGGGCGTCGGCCTTGGCGCGCTCCCGCTGCTCCTTCATCAGGCGGCGGAAGCCCTCCTCGTCCACGGAGAGGCCCTGCTCGGCGGCCATCTCCAGGGTGAGGTCGATCGGGAAGCCCCAGGTGTCGTGGAGCAGGAAGGCCCTCTCGCCGGAGAGGACCGTGCCGCCGGCCTGCTTGGTCTCGGTGACGGCGGTGTCGAGGATGTTGGTGCCGGCCTTCAGCGTCTTGAGGAAGGCGTTCTCCTCGGCGATGGCGACCTTCTCGATGCGCTCGCGGTCGGTGACCAGCTCGGGGTACTGCTGGCCCATCATCCGGATCACGGTGTCGAGGAGGTCCTTGACGACCGGACCGGTGGCGCCGAGCAGGCGCATGTTGCGGATGGCGCGGCGCATGATGCGCCGCAGGACGTACCCGCGGCCCTCGTTGCCGGGGGTGACGCCGTCACCGATGAGCATGGTGGCCGTACGCATGTGGTCGGTCACGACACGCAGGGACACGTCGGAGTCGTGGGCGTCGCCGTAGCGGACACCGGTCAGCTCGGTGGCCTTGTCGATGACGGCCATGGAGGTGTCGATCTCGTACATGTTCTGCACGCCCTGCAGAATCATGGCGAGGCGCTCCATGCCGAGGCCCGTGTCGATGTTCTTGCTGGGCAGGTCCCCGAGGATCTCGAAGTTGTCCTTGCCGGTGCCCTCGCCGCGCTCGTACTGCATGAAGACGAGGTTCCAGATCTCCACGTACCGCTCGTCGTTGACGGCGGGGCCGCCCTCGACGCCGAACTCGGGGCCGCGGTCGTAGTTGATCTCGGAGCAGGGGCCGCAGGGGCCGGGGACGCCCATGGACCAGTAGTTGTCCTTCATGCCGAGGCGCTGGATGCGTTCCTTCGGCACACCGACGACCTCGTGCCAGATGCGCTCGGCCTCGTCGTCGTCCTTGTAGACGGTGATCCAGAGCTTCTCCGGCTCGAGGCCGTAACCGCCCTTGTCCTGGGGGCTGGTGAGCAGCTCCCAGGCGAGCTTGATGGCGCCTTCCTTGAAGTAGTCGCCGAAGGAGAAGTTGCCGCACATCTGGAAGAACGTGCCGTGCCGCGTGGTCTTGCCGACCTCTTCGATGTCGGGCGTGCGCACGCACTTCTGCACGCTGGTGGCGCGCTGGAAGGGCGGCTTGACCTCACCCAGGAAGTAGGGCTTGAAGGGCACCATGCCGGCGGGGACGAGGAGCAGAGTCGGGTCGTCCGCGATGAGCGACGCCGAAGGGACGACGGTGTGCCCGCGCTCCTCGAAGAAGCTCAGCCAGCGGCGGCGAATCTCGGCCGACTCCATCAGTGGTCCTCATTCCGGTTGTACGAGTGCTTCGCTTGCGAAGAAAACGACGTTTCGATGTACTTCGGTGTGCTGCGGTCGTTCTCGATGGCGGTGTGGCGCCGGGGCGCGGGAAGTTCGGGGTTCTCGTGGATCCCCAGGGCCTCCTCCAGCTCGGACTCCCGCTGGGCCATGTTGTCGCGGACGTCGAGCGCGAAGCCCACCGCGCGGTCCTTCAGCCGCTGACCGGTCTCCAGGGCCTTGTTCGCCGCGGTGGCGGCGAGGCTCTCCGGGGTCAGCTGCTTGAGCTTGCGGTTGACCTTGGTGGTCGCCCACACACCGGCGGCGACACCGGTGGTGAACCAGAACGTACGGCGGAACATCGCTCGGTCTCAGTCCTTACTTCCGCTTGCGTCGTGCGGCAGGGACCGTGCGGCCCACGATCACGGTACGCCGGGGCGCCTTCGCGGGCGCGTCCTCCTTGCGGCCGCCCAGCGCCCGGCGGACGCCGTAGCCGAACGCCGCGACCTTGACCAGCGGGCCGCCGAAGGTGGAGGCGACCGTGGTGGACAGCGCGGAGGCGTTCGACGTGACCTCCTGGACGTCGGAGGCGATCGCGTCGACGCGGTCGATCTGGGTCTGCGCGGAGCGCACCGCCTGGGAGGCGTCGGCGAGCAGCGGGACGGCCTGGTCGGTCACGTCCGCCACCAGCTTGGTGGTCGCCTTGAGCGTCTGGGCCAGCCTCGCGAGAGCCACCGCGAGGAAGGAGACCAGGATCGCCCAGAAGACGGCCACCAGGATCCCGGCCACCTCTCCACCGGACACTGTGCGCACCCGCTCCCTGAAACGTGCCTCACCATCGAAAAAGTCGTGTCCGAGCCTATCGCGCCGGGGCCAGGGCTCCGTACCGGATTACCGGGTGGCGGGGACGGAGTTGCGGGAAGCGATTGTACGCGTTGAACACGCTTCAGTACGCTCCGTGTCCCATGCGAGGTCCTCAGCGCCCAGATCCTTTCCCCGCCGGCGATCCGCCCCTGGAACTGACCACGTTCGTCGGACGCGAGGCCGAGCTCGCCGGGCTGACCGACGTGCTCGGCGGGGCGCGGCTGGTGACCGTGACCGGGGTCGGCGGGGTCGGCAAGTCCCGGCTGGCCGCGCGGGTCGCCGCCGGCTGGGAGTCCGGGGCGGGGCGGGTGGAGCTGGCGCCGGTGCGCGATCCGCAGTTCGTGGAGTACGCGGTGGCGGAGGCGCTGGGGCTGACCGACCACACGGCCCGGCCGCCCCGGGAGACGCTGCTGGAACATCTCGCCGGGCGGCCGGCCCTGCTGGTGCTGGACGGGTTCGAGCATCTGCTGGACGCCTGCGCCGAGTTGACGGCGGAGCTGCTGCGCAGGCTGCCGGAGCTTCGGGTGCTGGCGGTGGGCCGCCGTCCGCTCGGGGTTGCGGGCGAGCGGCTGTCGCCGCTGGCGCCGCTCGGCGAGGACGAGGCGGTGGAACTGTTCACCGACCGGGCCCGGGAGCAGGGCCTCGAGGTGTCCGACGGCCCCGAGGTGCGCGAGCTGTGCCGGCGGCTGGAGGGGATCCCGCTGGCGCTGGAGCTGGCGGCCGGCCGGCTCCGGGCGCTGTCCCCGGCGCAGCTGCTGCAGCGGCTGGACGACCGGTTCCGGCTGCTGACGACAGGCTCCGGCCCGCAGTCGGTACCGGGGGGACCTCCGGCGCGCCACCGGACGCTGCGCACGGCGATCGGCTGGAGCCATGAGCTGTGCACGCCCGCCGAACGGCTGCTGTGGGCGCGTCTTTCGGTGTTCGCGCAGACCTTCGACCTGGAGGCTGCCGAGTACGTGTGCAGCGGGGACGGACTGCCCGCCGAGGACGTCCTGGACGTGCTGTCGGAGCTGTTGGCCCAGTCGGTCGTCACCCGCGAGGTGAGCCCGGCCGGCCCCCGCTACCGGATGCTGGACACGGTCCGGGCCTACGGCGCCGAGTGGCTGGAGCGGATCGGGGACGCGGGCCGGCTGCGCAGGCGGCACCGGGACTGGTACCTGGGCCTGGCGACCTGGTGCGAGCTGGACTGGTTCTCGCCCCGGCAGGGCGAGGTCGCCGCGCGGGTCGAGGCGGAACTGCCCAATCTGCGGGCGGCGCTGGAGTGCTGTCTGGCCGAGCCTCAGGAGGCCCACCTCGGGCAGTACCTCGCGGGGTCGCTGTGGTTCTGCTGGGTGGGCTGCGGGCGGCTCGCGGAGGGCCGCCGCTGGCTGGAGCGCAGCGTCGAGCTGGAGTCGGAGTACGAGCAGTCGCGGCTGAAGGCGCTGTGGGTGCTCGGCTATGTGGCGATCCTCCAGGGCGACACCGTGCCGGCGCTGGCGGCGCTGCAGGAGTGCCGGGAGCAGGCCGAGCGGGTCGCGGATCCGACGGCGGTGGCGTACGCCGAGCACCGCACCGGCTGTCTGGCCCTGGTCACCGATGACATGGCCCGAGCAGAAACGCTGCTGCGGTCGGCGCTGCACCGCTATCAGGAGATCGGCGAGCTCAACAGCAACGTGCTGATGGGCCAGGTGGAACTGGCGATGACGCGGGCCTTCCAGGGGGACCTGCCGGACGCGGTACGGCTGTGCGAGGACGTGCGTCGGGTGTGCGAGGACCACGGGGAGCGCTGGGCCCGTTCGTACGCGCTCTACGTGCTGGCGTACGCGGCCTGGCGGGAGGGCGCCCAGGACACGGCGCGCGAGCTGCTCTCGGACTGTCTGCGCAATGCCCACGCCTTCCACGACCTGCTCGGCTCCGTGCTGTCGCTGGAGCTGCTGGCACTGGTGACGGCGACCGAGGGCGAACCGGCCGAGGCGGCGCTGCTCCAGGGGGCCGCGGCTCGGATGTGGCCCTCCGTGGGGCTGCCCCTGTTCGGCTCGGCGTACTACAACGCCCCGCACGAGCAGTGCGAGGCGATGGCGCGGCAGTCGCTGGGGGACGCGCGCTACGAGGAGTGCGTGCGGGAAGGTGCCCGACTGGACCGCGCGGACGCCGTGGCGCGTGCGCTGGGGCATGAGAGGGTACGGCCGTTGGGGGCGGTGCCGGCGCCCGGAAGGGGCGCGGGGCCGAATCAACATGCGGTTCCGCCGCGGGGCGCGACCAGCCTCCACAGATCCGCACCATCCGAACGACCGGACCTGCCCACAGCGTGAGGAGGCCGGAAAACGCAAACCCGCCGCCTCGCCCGCCCGGCAGGGCCGGGCAGGGAGACGGCGGGCTGAGGTATTACGCCGTGGCTGGGGTCAGCGGGCGTAGTACTCGACGACGAGCTGCTCGTCGCAGATCACCGGGATCTCCTTGCGGTTCGGCTCACGGTCCAGGCGGAACGCCAGGGCCTTGAGGTTCACCTGCAGGTAGCGCGGGGTCTCACCCTCGGGGGCGAAGCCACCCTCGCGGGCGATCGTGAAGAGCGTCTTCTCCTTGGAGCGGTCGCGGACCTGCACGACGTCGTCCGGACGGACACGGAAGGACGGCTTGTCGACCTTCTGGCCGTTGACCTGGATGTGGCCGTGGACGACCATCTGACGGGCCTGGTAGATGGTGCGGGCGATGCCCGAACGCAGGACCAGGGCGTCGAGACGGCGCTCGAGCTCCACGATCAGGGCCTCACCGGTCTTGCCCTGGACCTTGGACGCGCGCTCATAGGCGCGGACCAGCTGGCGCTCGGAGATGTCGTACTGCGCGCGCAGACGCTGCTTCTCCAGCAGACGGACCTTGTAGTCCGAGTTCTGCTTGCGGCCGCGGCCGTGCTCGCCCGGCGGGTAGGGACGGGCCTCGAAGTACTTGACGGCCTTCGGGGTCAGCGCGATGCCGAGGGCACGCGACTTCTTGACCTTGGGACGGGACTGGTTCGCCACTGTCTCAATCTCTTTCGTAGTTTTCGGCTCGTCAGGGTTGAGGGAGGTCGCATCCGCAGCCGGGGAAACCCGCCGGGTCCGCGAGGGACCTGCCGGGCAGCCGCTCCCCTGGTCTGGGCACATACATGCAGCACGCGAGTGGCCCACCGACCGTCCCGGAACTCCGGGTGGTGGTGGGCTGCCCGCGACACCGTTCGACGGTGCGCGACGCTCCTGGAGTCCGTTTTCCCGAGGACTGGCCCCGGGGGCCGGACTCCGGCTGGGTGTCCCGCTCTGACTGCGCGGGACTCAGCACTTCGGAGAAGTCTACAGGGCGCTCACGACCGCCTGCGACCGAGGTGCTTGCGGGTCCACTCCACCGCGTCCGCGTACCGGGCCTCGGCGCCGTGCCGGCCCGGGGTGTAGTACTCGCGGTCCTTCAGCGCGTCCGGCGCGTACTGCTGCTGGGCGATGCCCTCGGACAGGTCGTGCGGATACACGTACCCCTGGGCGTGGCCGAGCTGGGCGGCGCCCTTGTAGTGCCCGTCGCGCAGGTGCGGCGGAACCGGGCCGGCCAGGCCCTTGCGCACGTCCTCCATGGCGGCGCCGATCGCGGTGGTCGCCGAGTTGGACTTGGGGGCCAGCGCGAGGGCGATGGTGGCGTGGCTGAGGGTGAGGGCGGCCTCTGGGAAGCCGATCATGGCGACGGCCTGGGCGGCGGCGACCGCGAGGGGCAGGGCGTTCGGATCGGCCAGGCCGATGTCCTCGCTGGCGGAGATCATCAGGCGGCGGGCGATGAAGCGGGGGTCCTCGCCGGCCTCGATCATGCGGGCCAGGTAGTGCAGGGCCGCGTCGACGTCGGAGCCCCTGATGGACTTGATGAGGGCGCTGGCCACGTCGTAGTGCTGGTCGCCGTCGCGGTCGTACTTCACCGCCGCCCGGTCGACCGTCTGCTCCAGCGTCTGCAGGCTGATCTCGCTCTCGCCCTGGTCCAGGGCGGCTCCGGCGGCTGCCTCCAGGGCGGTCAGGGCACGGCGGGCGTCGCCGCCGGCGATGCGCAGCAGGTGCTCCTCGGTGTCCTCGGGGAGGCCGACGGCGTCCCTCAGGCCCCGCTCGTCCGTCAGGGCGCGCCCCAGCAGGCCCCGGATGTCGTCGTCGGTGAGCGGTTCGAGGGTCAGCAGGAGCGAACGGGACAGCAGCGGCGAGATCACCGAGAAGTACGGGTTCTCCGTGGTGGCCGCGATCAGGGTCACCCAGCGGTTCTCCACCGCCGGGAGCAGGGAGTCCTGCTGGGCCTTGCTGAAACGGTGGATCTCGTCCAGGAAGAGGACGGTCTCCTTGCCGAAGCCGCCGGTGGCGCGGCGGGCGCCGTCGATGACCGCGCGGACCTCCTTGACGCCCGCGGTGATCGCGGACAGCTCCACGAACCGCTTGTTCGTCGCCTTGGAGACGACGTACGCCAGGGTGGTCTTGCCGGTGCCGGGCGGGCCCCACAGGATCACCGAGGACGGTCCGGCCGGGCCGCCGGAGTCCTCGCCGACCAGCCGGCGCAGCGGGGAGCCGGGCTTCAGCAGATGCTGCTGGCCCACCACCTCGTCGAGCGTGCGCGGGCGCATCCGCACCGCCAGGGGGCTGGCCGCCGGGTCCTTCTCCTGGCGTTCTTCCGCTGCGGCGGTGAACAGGTCGGGTTCCACGTCATGAACCCTAAATCACCGCACTGACAACGCGGCCGGGCCGGGCGGTCAGGCCCAGAGCTGGCTGCCCCAGCGGGTCAGGATCAGCATGGCGATGATGCCGCAGTGCGTGACCGGCACCACCCAGGTGAACTCGCCGAAGAAGGACTTCAGCCAACGAGGTGCCCGCAGGAAGTCGTTGCGGATGTTGAAGGAGGTCACGTACCAGAACATGGTGATCGTGGCGACCCAGGCCAGCGAGCACCACAGGCACAGCGCGTTGATCCGGTACAGGGACTGGAACTGCAGCCAGGTGCAGAAGCCGACGCCGAAGAGCGTGCCGAAGTTGAAGGTCAGCCAGTACCAGCGCGGGAAGCGGGCGCGGGCCAGCAGGCTCATGCCGACGCAGATCACGATGCCGTAGCAGACCAGGCCGAGCCAGGGGTTCGGGAAGCCGAAGGCGGCCGCCTGCTTGCTCTCCATGACGCTGCCGCAGGACACGATCGGGTTGACGCTGCAGCCCGGCGTGAACGTCTTCCCGGCGAGCTTCGCCTCGAGGATCTTGTTCTTGTCGAGCGTGATGACCCAGGCGGCCAGCAGTCCGGCCGCGCCGGTGATCACCAGCAGGATCGCGAAGGCACGGCTGCCGCCCACCGCGCGCGGGGCGTCGGCGGCACGCTCGGGACCCGACCCCGTGGAGACGTCGTTGACTGTCGTCTTGCTCATCACGCCGATTCCGTCACTTGAGAGTTGGACCATCTTCGGGCACGGCACATTGTGCCGCACGCACGTGTGTGTCCACCGTTCGGTGGACATAAGGAGGTACGCACGGTGGTCACGGACCGTTCGGTTCTCGCCGATGATCGGTTGCATGACAGCACATGCGAACGATCTCGCGGTGGACGTCCGGGGGCTGCGCAAGCGGTACGGGGGCGTGACCGCGGTGGACGGGCTCGATCTCGGCATCCGGCGCGGTGAGGTGTTCGGCCTGCTCGGGCCCAACGGCGCCGGCAAGAGCACCACGGTGGAGATCCTCCAGGGCAACCGGTCACGGGACGGGGGCGAGGTGTCCGTCCTCGGCGCGGACCCGGCGACCGGCACGCGCGCATGGAGATCCCGTGTGGGAATCGTCTGGCAGGACGAATCGACCCCCGCGGAGTTGACGGTCGGCGAGACCGTACGGCACTTCGCCCGCTACTACCCGCGCCCGCGCGACCCCCAGGAGGTCATCCGCCTGGTCGGCCTGGAGGCGAAGGCGGACAGCCGGATCAAGGCCCTCTCCGGCGGCCAGCGGCGCCGCCTCGACGTGGCGCTCGGTGTGATCGGCGATCCCGAGCTGCTGCTCCTGGACGAGCCGACCACCGGCTTCGACCCGGCCGCCCGGCGGCAGTTCTGGGACCTGATCCGGCTGCTCGCCGACGAGGGCACGACGATCCTGCTCACCACGCACTACCTGGAGGAGGCCGAGAGCCTCGCGGACCGGCTCGCCGTGGTCGCGAGGGGCCGGGTGGTCGCCGTGGGCCGGCCCGGTGAGCTGCGCGAGCGGTACGGCAGCGAGGCCAGCGTCACCTGGACCGAACGCGACGGCTCCCCGCGCACGGAACTCACCGACACGCCGACCAGGACGGTCGCGGGACTGTTGACCCGCTTCGACGGCGAGATACCGGGACTGACCGTGACCCGTCCCACCCTGGAGGACGTCTACCTCCGGCTGACCGGCCAGGAGGCCGCCCGATGACCACGACCACCGTGCGGGCCACTGCCCGCGACTCCGCCGCAACCGTCCCCGGCGCCTGGACGCTGGGGCTGCTGCGGGGGGCCCTGGAGATCAAGCAGTTCTTCCGGCTGCGCGAGCAGGTGGTGTTCACCTTCTCCTTCCCGGTGGTGTTCCTGTTCCTGTTCGCGTCGATCTTCCGCAACCACGTCGGGCACACCGGGGTCACCGCCTCCCAGCTGTACGTTCCCGCGATGATGGCCTCCGGGATCATGTCGACGAGCTTCCAGTCGCTGGGCATCTCCATCGCCGTGGAACGGGACGAGAAGGTGCTGCGGCGGCTGCGGGGCACGCCGATGCCGCCCGCGGCCTATTTCCTGGGCAAGATCTGGCTGGTTCTGTTCACCGGTGCCCTGGAGACCGCGATCCTGCTGGCCGTCGGCACGGCGTGCTACGGCGTCCACCTGCCGTCCGACCCCGGCCGCTGGTTCGACTTCGCCTGGATCTTCGTGCTGGGCCTGACCGCGTGCGCGCTGCTCGGCATCGCCATCAGCTCGGTGCCGAAGTCGGCGAAGAGTGCCAGCTCCGTCGTCGTACTCCCCTTCCTGGTCCTGCAGTTCGTCTCCGGGGTGTACATCGCGATCGACACCATCCCCGGCTGGATGCTCGACTTCGGGGCCCTGTTCCCGCTGAAGTGGATGTGCCAGGGGCTGCGGGGCGTGTTCCTGCCGGACTCGGCGAAGGTCCTGGAGCAGGCGCACGCCTGGGAGTTCGGGCGGACAGCGCTGGTGCTGGCCGCCTGGTGCGTCGGAGGATCGGTCCTGTGCTTGCTGACCTTCCGGTGGAAGAACCGGCGCGACGGGTGACGGGTGACAGGGCCCGCGGAGTCCACGCCTGGGACCGTTCGATCCTGCTCTGGGACGTGTACTTCGCGGTGGCCTGGCTGGCCACGCAGACCATGCTGCTGGGCGCCGGGCATCCGGTGTGGTCGGTCCGGGCCGTCGCGGCCGGTCTCCTCGTGCCGCTGGTGCCCTGGTACGCGGTCGTGGGGCGCCGTCTCCTCGGCGAGGACCCGCAGGACGAGCGCCGCGCCCGGTACTACCTGGCGGGCGCGCTGGTCCTGTTCCTGCCGTCCGCGGTACTGGCCGGTGAGACCCGGATCCTGGCCTTCGCCCTGATCCCGCAGTGCTTCATGACCCTGCGCATGCGCGATGCGCTGGTCGCGGTGACCGTGACCAACGTGGTCCCGGTCGCGGGCTGGGCCCTGCTGTGGCGGCCGGGCGCCGAGGACTTGCTGGTCAACACGCTGTCCGCGCTGGTGACCCTGGTGTTCTCGGCGGTGGTCGGCGGCTGGATCATCCGGATCATCGAGCAGAGCCTGGAACGGGCCGAGCTCATCGCCGAGCTCGACGCCAGCAGGCACGAGATCTCCCGGCTGTCGGCCGCGCACGGCGCCCTCGCCGAACGCGAGCGGCTGGCCCGGGAGATCCACGACACCCTCGCGCAGGGCTTCACCAGCCTGCTGATGCTGGTCCAGGCCGTGGAGGCCGAGCTCGACACGGATCCCGCACAGGCCCGCCGCCACCTCGCCCTGATGGACGAGACGGCCCGCCGGAACCTCGCCGAGGCCCGTGCCCTGGTGGCCGGCGGCGCGCCCGCCGACCTGGCGGGAGCCTCGCTGCCCGACGCCCTGGACCGCCTGGCCGCGCGGCACGGGGCGAGGCTGGAGGTGACCGGCCCGGTGCGCACCCTGCCCGCCGGCGTGGAGGTGGTGGCCCTGCGCGCCTGTCAGGAAGCCCTGACCAACTCCCGGAAGCACGCAGGGAGTTCGGCACGGGCCGAGGTCGGGCTCGACTACACCGGCGAGAGGCTGACCGTCTCCGTCCGCGACGACGGCTGCGGCTTCGACCCGGCTGCCGCATCGACGGGATACGGTCTTGCGGGGCTGCGCGCCCGCGCCGCCGAGGTGGGCGGCACCGCGTCGGTGCGCAGCGCACCCGGCGACGGTACGACGGTGACCGTACGCCTGCCCGTCCCCGCGACGACGGCTTCCGCCGTGAGGAGGGATACCCCGTGATCCGGATCGTCCTGGCCGACGACCACCCCGTCGTACGGGAGGGACTGCGCGCCATGCTGAGCGCCGAGCCGGACTTCGAGGTGGTCGGCGACGCGGCGAGCGGCCCGCAGGCGGAGGCGCTGGCCGCCGAAGTGCGGCCGGACATCGTGCTGATGGACCTGCGGATGCCGGGCGGCGGTGGCGTGGACTCGATCGGGCGGATGACCGCGGCGGGGCTGCCGTGCCGGGTGATCGTGCTGACGACGTACGAGACGGACCGGGACATCCTGCGGGCCGTGGAGGCAGGAGCGGCGGGCTACCTGCTGAAGGACCTGCCCCGCCGTGAACTGGCCGACGCGGTACGGGCGGCGGCGCGCGGCGAGACCGTACTGGCCCCCTCGGTGGCGGCCCGCCTGGTCGACCAGCTGCGCACCAGGCCGGAGCGCCCCCGGCTGTCGGAGCGGGAGACGGCCGTGCTGCGCCTGGTGGCCGAGGGCTGCACGAACGCGGAGATCGGACGCCGGCTGTTCATAGGCGAGTCGACGGTGAAGACCCATCTGCTGCGGATCTTCGGCAAGTTGGGGGTGGACGACCGCACGGCGGCGGTGACGAGCGCGATGCGGTACGGCTTGCTGGAACAGTGAGAGGGCGCCGGGAGTGCCCGGCGCCCTCTTGTCGTCGTCGCGCGACTCAGCCGAGCCGGGACTCCAGTTCCGCCACGATCTCGTTGACACCGATCGCCGTCTGCTCACCGGAGTCCATGTCCTTGAGCTGGACGACGCCCTCGGCGAGGTCGCGTTCGCCGGCCACGAGCGTGTAGCGGGCGCCGCTGCGGTTGGCGTTCTTCATCGCACCCTTCAGGCCCTTGCCGCCGTACGCGAAGTCCGCCGAGATGCCGACCTTGCGCAGCTCGGTGATCTTCGCGAACAGCACCCGACGGGCCTCCTCGCCCAGCGGGACGGCGTACACCGACGTCGTGGACGGGAGGTCCAGCTCCACGCCCTCCGCCTCCAGGGCGAGGACCGTGCGGTCGACGCCGAGGGCCCAGCCGACCGACGGCAGCGAGGGGCCGCCGATCATCTCGGACAGTCCGTCGTAGCGGCCGCCGCCGCCCACCGCGGACTGCGAGCCGAGGCCGTCGTGCACGAACTCGAAGGTGGTGCGGGTGTAGTAGTCCAGGCCGCGCACCAGCTTCGGGTCGTCCTCGAAGGACACCCCGGCCGCCGTGATCAGCTCACGGACCTCCTCGTGGTACGCCTTGCAGGCGTCGCACAGGTAGTCGCGCAGCAGCGGGGCGCCGGTCAGCTGCTTCTGCACCGACTCGCGCTTGTCGTCGAGGACCCGCAGCGGGTTGATGTCGACGCGCCGGCGGGTGTCCTCGTCCAGGTCCAGGCCGCGCAGGAAGTCCTGCAGCGCGGCCCGGTACACCGGACGGCACTCCTTGTCGCCGAGGCTGTTCAGCAGGATCCGGAAGTCGCGCAGACCCAGCGAGCGGTACGCCTGGTCGGCCAGGATGATCAGCTCGGCGTCCAGCGCCGGGTCCTCCGCGCCGATCGCCTCGGCGCCGACCTGGGAGAAGTGCCGGTAACGGCCCTTCTGCGGGCGCTCGTAGCGGTACTGCGAGCCCGAGTACCAGACCTTCACCGGGAGGTTGCCCGTCTTGTACAGGTTGGCCTCGAGGACCGCGCGCAGCACGGGCGCGGTCGTCTCCGGGCGCAGGGCCAGCTTGTCGCCGCCCTTGGTCTCGAAGACGTACATCTCCTTCGTCACGATGTCGGTGGACTCACCGACGCCGCGTGCGAACAGCTCCACGTTCTCGAAACCGGGCGTCTCGATGTAGCCGTAACCGGAGCTCCTGAGCGGCGCGGCGATCGCCTCGCGCACGGCCAGGAATCTGGCGCTGTCCGGCGGCAGCAGGTCGTACGTGCCCTTGGGGGCCTTGAAAGTGCTCACGGAAATCTCTCGTCACATTCCTCGTCGGGGAGCCGGGGAGGCTCCCTGGCCGGCGGCCACCTGCCGCAGATAGGGGTTGGTGGCGCGCTCCTGGCCGATGGTCGTCTGGGGGCCGTGCCCGGACAGCACCACGGTGGAGTCGTCGAGCGGCAGGCACACGCGGGCCAGCGACTCGATCATGTCCTCCATGGATCCGCCCGGCAGGTCGGTGCGTCCGATGGAGCCGGCGAACAGCAGATCCCCGGAGAAGAACACCGACGGGACGTCGGCCGTCTCGGGCATCCGGAAGGTCACCGACCCCTTGGTATGGCCCGGCGCGTGCGCGACGGAGAACTCCAGGCCGGCCAGTTCGAGGGTGGTGCCGTTCGTCAGCTCGCGGACGTCGTCCGGCTCCCCCACGGTCAGCTCGCCCATCAGGGGCATGCCGATGGACCGGCCGAGCGACTTCTCCGGGTCGCTCATCATGTACCGGTCCTCGGGGTGGATCCAGGCCGGCACGTCGTGCGCGCCGCAGACCGGGACGACAGAGGCCACGTGATCGATGTGCCCGTGGGTGAGGACGACGGCGACGGGCTTGAGCCGATGCTTCTTCAGTGCTTCCTCGACGCCTTCGGCGGCCTGGTGGCCGGGGTCGATGATCACGCACTCCGCACCGGCGGCGGGGGCGACGAGATAACAGTTCGTCCCCCAGGCCCCGGCGGGGAACCCGGCAATGAGCACGATCGTCCTTCGTTGTGTCGATTCGGGCGGTCACAAGCTGTGGTCCAGAGCCTACCGGCGCTGCCGTTTCCTCAGCGAACCCATATACGGTACGGGGCTACACACAGCGGTCGGCTCACGAGCACGCACGCGTACCGGTCGACACACACGCTTCGACACGTATGAGGAGAGAACCCGGTGGTCAGCCAGGAGCAGCGGCGGCGTCAGCTCGCCCGGGAGAAGTTCTTGCGGCAGCAGCAGCGGCGCACCCAGGCGCGCCGCAAGGCGGCCGTGCGCAACTCCGTGATCGCGTCGGTACTGGGCGTGGTCGTGATCGGCAGCGTCGCGCTGTACACGACCGGGGTGCTGAAGAACAACGACGACAAGAAGACCAACACCGCCGCGGACGTCACGCCGAGCGCAACGCCGACCAGCAAGGCGCCGGATCCGTGCGCGAAGCCGGCGGCCGGCGCGGCGAAGAAGCTGAGCTGGAAGAAGGAGCCGGCGATGACGATCGACACGTCGGCGAAGTACACGATGAAGCTCGCCACGACGTGCGGTGACATCGACGTCGCGCTGAAGACGGCGGCGGCCCCGCACACGGTGAACTCGTTCAACTTCCTGGCGGGCCAGGGCTACTTCGACCACACCAAGTGCCACCGTCTGACCACGGACGGCATCTTCGTGCTCCAGTGCGGCGACCCGCAGGGCACCGGCATGGGCGGGCCCGGCTACACGCTCCCGGACGAGAACCTGAAGGACAAGAGCCTCAAGGGCAACAAGTACCCGGCGGGCACGGTGGCGATGGCCAACACCGGTCAGAAGCACACCGGTGGCAGCCAGTTCTTCCTGGTCTACAAGGACAGTCCGTTGCCGCCCAGCTACACACCGTTCGGCACGGTGTCGCAGGCGGGCATGAAGGTGCTGCAGAAGATCGCCGCGGCGGGTGCCCAGGCGGCCGACCCGACGTCCGGCAACACCGCTCCCAACGCGACCGTGGTGATCAACAAGGCGACGGTGACGAAGTCCTGACATCGACCTGATGACCAAGACGGCCATCTGCGGAATTTCGGTCGCGCTGGATGCGGACAGGTAACCCGCTGGTCGCCTATGTTGGCCGTGACGAAACTGTGGACGATGCCCGGGGGCGCTGAGCCCCCGCAGGCATCATGTGGAGGAGGCGCTGTGAGCAGCGACCCGTGGGGCCGCGTCGACGAGACGGGGACCGTGTACGTGCGTACGGCCGACGGCGAGCAGGTCGTCGGTTCCTGGGCGGCCGGCTCCCCTGAGGAGGCGCTGGCCTACTTCGAGCGCAAGTACGAGGGCCTGGTTGTCGAGATCGGCCTCCTCGAGAAGCGCGTGCAGACCACCGACCTGTCGGCGAAGGACGCCCAGACCGCGATCGCCCATCTGCGCGAGCAGGTGGACGCGCACCACGCGGTCGGCGACCTGGACGCGCTGCGCAAGCGGTTGGACAAGCTGGTGGAGACCGTCGAGGCGCGCCGCGAGGAGCGCAAGGCGCAGCGGGCCAAGCAGTCCGACGAGGCCCGCAAGGCCAAGGAGGACCTGGTCACCGAGGCGGAGCAGCTGGCGCAGTCCGACCAGTGGCGGGCCGCCGGTGAGCGGCTGCGGGCGCTGGTGGACACCTGGAAGGGTCTGCCGCGTCTGGACCGCAAGTCCGACGACGAGCTGTGGCACCGCTTCTCGCACGCCCGCTCGGCGTTCTCCAAGCGGCGCAAGGCGCACTTCGCGCAGCTGGACGCGCAGCGCGAGGAGGCCCGCCGGACCAAGGAGCGCCTGGTCGCTGAGGCCGAGGCGCTGTCGGGTTCGACGGACTGGGGTCCGACGGCGGCGCGTTATCGCGAGCTGATGACGGAGTGGAAGGCCGCCGGCCGCGCCCAGCGCGAGCACGAGGACGACCTGTGGAACCGCTTCCGGGGCGCCCAGGACGTGTTCTTCGCCGCCCGCAGCTCGGTGTTCGCCGAGCGGGACGCGGAACAGGCGGAGAACCTGAAGCTGAAGGAGGAGCTGGCCGAGGAGGCCGAGAAGCTCCTGCCGATCGGCGACCTGAAGTCCGCGCGGGCCGCCTTCCGCTCGATCAACGAGCGCTGGGAGGCCATCGGCCACGTCCCCCGGGACGCGCGGCCGAAGGTCGAGGGCCGTATGCATGCGGTCGAGCGGGCGATGCAGGACGCCGAGGAGGCCGAGTGGCGCCGGACGAACCCGGAGGCACGCGCGCGTGCCGAGGGTCTGACCGGTCAGCTGCAGGCCGCCGTCGACAAGCTGAGGACGCAGATCGACCAGGCCCGCGCCCAGGGCAACAACGCCAGGGCCGACAAGCTGGAGCGCGAGCTGGAGGGCCGCCAGGCGCTCCTGGACCAGGCTCTGAAGGGCCTGCAGGAGTTCGGCGGCTGATCACCCCGGCGCACATGGAGAAGGCCCCGTACGGCGCGTACGGGGCCTTCTCCATGGCTGCTTACGACCGGGAGCGTCCCGAGGTCACGCGATACACGTCGTAGACGCCCTCCACGCCCCGTACGGCCTTCAGGACGTGGCCGAGGTGCTTCGGGTCGCCCATCTCGAAGGTGAACCGTGAGGTGGCCACCCGGTCGCGGGAGGTCTGGACGGCCGCCGAGAGGATGTTGACGTGCTGGTCGGACAGGACGCGGGTGACGTCCGACAGCAGGCGGGAGCGGTCCAGCGCCTCGACCTGGATGGCGACCAGGAAGACCGAGGACTGGGTGGGCGCCCACTCGACGTCGAGGATGCGCTCGGGCTCGCGGGACAGTGAGTCGACGTTGACGCAGTCGCTGCGGTGAACCGATACGCCGCTGCCGCGCGTGACGAACCCGATGATCGGGTCGCCGGGGACGGGCGTGCAGCAGCGGGCCAGCTTGACCCACACGTCGTCGACGCCCTTCACGACGACGCCCGGGTCGGCGCTGGAGCGGCGCTTGCGGCCACGGGTGCGGGACGGCGGGACCGTCTCGTCGATCTCCTCGGTGGCGGCCTCCTCGCCGCCGAGCGCCTGCACCAGCTTCTGCACGATGTGCTGCGCGGAGACATGGCCCTCGCCGATCGCCGCGTACAGCGCGGAGATGTCCGAGTAGCGCATCTCGTGGGCGAGCGTGACGAGGGAGTCGCCGGTGAGGATGCGCTGGATCGGCAGGTTCTGCTTGCGCATCGCCCGTACGATCGCGTCCTTGCCCTGCTCGATCGCCTCGTCCCGGCGCTCCTTGGAGAACCAGGCCCGGATCTTGTTGCGCGCCCGGGGCGACTTGACGAAGCCGAGCCAGTCGCGGGAGGGGCCAGCGCCGGGCGCCTTGGAGGTGAAGACCTCCACCAAGTCGCCGTTGTCCAGGGTGGATTCGAGCGGTACGAGCCTGCCGTTGACCCGTGCCCCTATGGTGCGGTGGCCGACCTCGGTGTGGACGGCGTAGGCGAAGTCGACGGGCGTGGCCCCCGCGGGCAGGGCGATGACGTCGCCCTTGGGGGTGAAGACGAAGACCTCGTTGCGGGACAGGTCGAAGCGCAGGGACTCCAGGAACTCGCCCGGGTCCTCGGTCTCCTTCTGCCAGTCCAGCAGCTGCCGCAGCCACGCCATGTCGTTGATGGCGTCCTTGTCCTTGCCGGAGGCCTTGGGCACGTCCGTGCGGACCTTGGAGGCGCCGGCGACGGCCTCCTGCTTGTACTTCCAGTGCGCGGCGATGCCGTACTCGGCGCGGCGGTGCATGTCGAAGGTGCGGATCTGCAGTTCGACCGGCTTGCCGTTGGGCCCGATGACCGTCGTGTGCAGCGACTGGTACATGTTGAACTTGGGCATCGCGATGTAGTCCTTGAACCGGCCGGGGACCGGGTTCCATCGCGCGTGCACGGTGCCGAGGGCGGCGTAGCAGTCGCGGACCGTGTCGACGAGGACACGGATGCCCACCAGGTCGTAGATCTCGGCGAAGTCGCGGCCCCGCACGATCATCTTCTGGTAGACGCTGTAGTAGTGCTTCGGGCGCCCGGTGACGGTCGCCTTGATCCGGGCGGCCCGCAGATCGGCCTGGACCTCGTCGGTCACTATGGCCAGGTACTCGTCCCGCTTGGGCGCCCGCTCGGCCACCAGCCGGACGATCTCGTCGTACATCTTCGGGTAGAGGATCGCGAACGCGAGGTCCTCCAGCTCCCACTTGATGGTGTTCATGCCCAGCCGGTGGGCGAGCGGCGCGTAGATCTCGAGCGTCTCGCGCGCCTTCTTCTCCTGCTTCTCGCGCTTGAGGTAGCGCATGGTGCGCATGTTGTGCAGGCGGTCGGCGAGCTTGATGACCAGGACGCGCGGGTCCTTGGCCATCGCCACGACCATCTTGCGCACGGTCTCGGCCTGGGCGGCCTCGCCGAACTTTACCTTGTCCAGCTTGGTGACACCGTCGACGAGGAGGGCGACGGTGTCGCCGAAGTCGCGGCGCAGCTGGTCGAGGCCGTACTCGGTGTCCTCGACGGTGTCGTGCAGCAGCCCCGCCATGAGCGTGGCCGGGTCCATGCCCAGCTCGGCGAGGATGGTGGTCACGGCGAGCGGATGCGTGATGTAAGGGTCGCCGCTCTTGCGCTTCTGCCCCCGGTGCCAGCGCTCGGCGACCTGGTAGGCGCGCTCGATCTGCCGCAGGGTCGAGTTCTCGATCTTCGGGTCGTTGCTGCGCACTATGCGCAGCAGCGGTTCGAGAACCGGGTTGTAGGGGTTCGCGCGCTGCACGCCGAGGCGGGCCAGGCGGGCGCGGACGCGGTTGGAGGAGCCGGTGCGGCCGGGCTGGACGACGGGCGGGCGCACGACGGGCGGCTGGGCGGGGCGCTCGGACGGTGCGGGCTTGGGGCGCGAGGCTTCGGCCGCCTTCTCGACGGGCGCGGACTGGGCGTGCTCGATCGGCCCGCGGGTGTCGTTCTTCGCGTTGGACACGTGCGGCGCGGGCTTCGCCGTGGCGGCCGAGGCGGGCTCGGGCTTTGCGGCGGTCAGGTGCTGGGCCTCGTCTGGCAAGAGGGCTCCTCGTGCGCGATCCGGGTCCCCCGGTCAGGCTCCGGAAACCCCATGGTAGCGATCCTGCGGCTGGTCATCGCCTTCAAGCGGAAGTGAGGACCGTCCACCTGTGCAACGCGGGGGGCTCCTGCCGGATTCCGGGAGGTGGATTCCGGGTGATTCGGGAGCGTGCGGAGGGTGTCCTGGGGATGGCCGTGGTGCGGGCGGGAAACACAAAGCGGCCTACGGCGAAGCCGAGGCCGCTTGTGCAGCGCAGTCGCTCAGACCTGGAGCAGCGCCTCCAGCGGGGCACCGCCGAGCGTCGGCTCCAGCCGGACCCGGCCGCCCAGGAAGCCCAGCTCCATCAGCACCGCCAGACCGGAAACCTCCGCACCGGCGCGCTGGATCAGCTGGATCGCGGCCTCGGCCGTACCCCCCGTGGCCAGGACGTCGTCCACGATCAGGACCCGCTCGCCGGAGGCGAGATCCTCCGCGTGCACCTCGATCTCGGCCGAGCCGTACTCCAGGTCGTACGCCTGGCGCAGCGTCGCCCCTGGCAGCTTGCCCGCCTTGCGGACCGGAATGAAGCCGAGGCCCGCGCGCACGGCGACCGGGGCGCCCAGGATGAAGCCCCGGGCCTCCAGGCCGACGACCTTGGTCGCGCCGGTGTTCGCGGCGATCTCGGCCAGCGTGTCGGTGAGCGCCGTGAACGCGGCCGGGTCCGCCAGGAGCGGGGTGATGTCCTTGAACATCACACCCGGCTCCGGGTAGTCGGCGACGTCACGGATGCGGCTGAGCAGCAGCCCCGAGATGTCGGCGAGCTCGGTCATCGGCGCTTCCCGGAGGGTCGGCCACGGCCCCGGCTGCGGGACGCGGGCTGGTTGCGGGGGCCCACGACGGCGGGGGCCGCATCGTCGTCGTCGGCCGCGCGCTCCGCGGCGAGGTCCTCCTCGGCGGCGGCCTGGGCACGCTTGGCCATGACACGCTTGGTGAGGGCCTTCAGCGCCGGCTCGCGCTCCTTGAGGTCGGCGACGAGCGGCGTGGCGATGAAGATCGACGAGTAGGCACCGGCCGCGAGGCCGACGAACAGCGACAGCGAGATGTCGTTCAGCGTGCCGGCGCCGAGGAAGCCACCGCCGATGAACAGCAGGCCCGCGACCGGCAGCAGGGCGACGACCGTGGTGTTGATCGATCGGACCAGCGTGCCGTTGATCGACCTGTTGGCGATGTCGCTGTAGGTCCAGCGGGTCTGCTTGGTGATGTCCTTCGTCTGCTCCTTGAGGCTGTCGAAGACGACGACCGTGTCGTAGAGCGAGTAACCGAGGATCGTCAGCAGACCGATGACCGTACCGGGCGTGACCTCGAAGCCGACGAGGGCGTAGATGCCGGTCGTGATCGTGATGTCGTGGATCAGCGCGACCAGGGCCGCGATGGCCATGCGCCACTCGAAGGCGATGGCCAGGTAGATCACGACGAGCACCATGAAGATGCCGAGGCCTTCCCAGGCCTTGTTGGCGATCTGCTGGCCCCAGCTCGGGCCGACCAGGTCGGCGGCGAGCTTCTCGGGGTTGAGGTTCAGGTCCTTGGCCAGCTCCTGCTTGATCTTGTCGGACTGGCCGGTGTCGATGCCGGCGATCTGGATGCGCAGGCTGCCGTTGCCGAGCTTCTGCACGATCGCCTCATGACCGGAGGCGTCCTTGGCGTAGGTCTCCGCCTGGGTCACCGAGGTGCTCATGTGGGTCGGCGTGGTGAAGACCGCGCCGCCCTTGAACTCGATGCCCATGTTCAGGCCGCGCACCGCCAGGCCGAGGATGGCCGTGATGGTGATCAGGATGGAGACGCCGTACCAGATCTTGCGCTTGCCGACGAAGTCGTACGAGATCTCGCCGCGGTGCAGTCGAGCGCCGAGGTTGCCGAGTTTCGACATTGCTCAGGCCTCCTTCGGGTCGACAGAGCCGGCGGCGGGGCCGGCGGGACGGCGGGTACGGCGCAGCGGCGGCTTGGCACCCAGGCTCTTCGGGTCGAGACCGGACCACTTGTGGCCGCTCGCGAAGAACCTGCGGCGGGCGAGGAGGGTCATCAGCGGCTTGGTGAACAGGAAGACGACGACCACGTCGAGCAGGGTGGTCAGGCCCAGCGTGAACGCGAAGCCCTGGACCTTGCCGACGGTCACGATGAACAGGACCGCGGCGGCCAGGAACGACACGAAGTCGGAGACGAGGACGGTGCGCCGGGCACGCGGCCAGGCACGCTCGACGGCGGGGCGCAGCGAGCGGCCCTCGCGGATCTCGTCCCGGATGCGTTCGAAGTACACGATGAACGAGTCCGCGGTGATACCGATGGCGACGATGGCACCGCAGACGGCCGGCAGGTTCAGCGCGAAGCCGATGGCCGGGCCGAGCAGCGACATGATCACGTAGGTGAGGATCGCGGACACCACCAGCGAGGCCATGGCGACGAGCGACAGGCCGCGGTAGTAGGCGACCAGGTAGATCACGACCAGGGCGAGGCCGATCGCGCCGGCGAGCAGACCGGCGTGCAGTTGCTCACCGCCGAGCGCGGCGGTGACGGTGGTGACGGACTGCTCCTGGAAGGACAGCGGCAGGGCGCCGTACGACAGCATGTTCGCGAGGCTCTGGGCGTCCTGCTGGGTGAAGCTGCCGGAGATCTCCGCCTGGCCGCCGGTGATGGCCTGCTGCACGTACGGGCTGGAGACGACCTCGCCGTCCAGGACGATGCCGAACTCGTTCTGCGGGGACTGGTTCTTCGCCAGCTCGCCGGTGATGTCGGCGAACTTCTTGGCGCCGCTGGAGCTGAAGGTCATCTGGACCTGCCAGCCGGAGGCGCCCTGGGTGTCGAAGACGGCCTGCGCCTTCTTCACCTCGGTGCCGTCGACGGCGGCCGGGCCGAGCACGTACTTGTACCAGACCTTCCTGATCTGGCCGCAGGCCACCGTGGGCTCGCCCGGCTTGGCGGCGCCGCCCACCTTGGCCCGCTCGGCGGGCTTGGTGCAGTCCAGGGCGGCGTACTGGGCCTGGAGCTTGGCGGCGGCGGTGCCGGCGCTGGAGGAGGCCGACGGGGTTGCCGAGGGGGTGCCCGACGGCTTGGAGCTGCCGGAGGCGGACGTGCTCGGCGTGGGGGTGGAGCCTGCCTTCAGCGCGTCGGTGACGGCACGGCCCTGGGAGGTCGCCGAGGCCGTGGGGGACGCGGTGGAGGACGAGGACGCCTTCTCCTGGGAGGAGGAAGAGGCGGAGGGGCTCGCGCTCCCGCTCGGCTTCGGCGAGGAGCTGCCGCTGGGGGTCGCGCTCGGCGACGGGCTCTGCGTGGCGCCGCCGCTGGGCTCGCTGGCCAGGACCGGGCGGAAGTACAGCTTGGCGGTGGTGCCGACCTGCTGCTGGGCTTCCTTGGAGTTGGTGCCCTTGGGGATGTTGACGATGATGTTGTCGTTCCCCTGGGTCTGCACCTCCGCCTCGGAGACGCCGAGACCGTTGACACGGCGGTTCATGATGTCGACCGCGGTGTCCATGTTGGCCTTGTTGACCGCGGACCCCTGGTCGGCCTTCGCCTTGAGCGTGATGCTCGTGCCACCGGCGAGGTCGATGCCGAGACGCGGAGTCTTGTTCCCGGACAGGAACATGCCTCCGGTGAGCGCCACGATGGCGATCAGGATGAGGGCCAGCGAGCGCCCTGGCTTGCTCTGGGCGCTCGCGCTCCGGCCCCTCTTAGGTGCTGCCACCTTCTCGTACTCCCTCTCGGGCCGCTCCACGCCGGTGGGCGCGGTCGGCCATGACATGGTGTCGGGCTGTTCCGTGCGGGAAACAGACGCGCCCGGTGGTGCGCGGGGCGGGATCATGCCGCGCAGTGCACCACCGGGGCGTGACTACTTCGCGTCGGAGTCGCCGTCGGTCTTCTTCGGCTTGTCGTCCGCCTCGGCCGCGACGGCCTCGGCCGTGTCGGTGCTGTCCTCGTCGGCGTCCTTCTTACCGAGGTCGACGGCCTTGTCGTCGGAGGCGGCGGCAGCGGGCGAGTCGGAGTCGTCGGTCTCGGTGAGGGAGGAGGCGTCGTCCGGGACGATGTCCGCGTCGGACTTCAGGTCGTGCTCGATGCCGTGGACGATGCGGTTGTACTCGTCGTCGGTGAGGACGGCGCCGATCGCGTTCTTGGCGAAGAGGAGCTCGACGCCCGGGCCGGCGTCGAGGAGGACGGTGTCCTCGTTGACCTCCTTGACCGTCGCGTACATTCCCCCGATCGTGCGGACACCGGAGCCGGGCTGCAGCTCGTTCCGCATACTGGCGGCCTGCTGCTGCTTCTTCTTGGCAGAGCGCGTCATCAGGAACATGGCCGCGATGAGCACGATGAAGGGGAGAAGGGTAAAGGCATTCACGGGACGGGGTTTCCTTCGCGCGACCGCGACGGAGAGCGGCCTGTTGATGGGGGTGTATGTCGGCACCGCCCGCAAGGGCGGCATCGGCGGAGTCTAAGCGAGTCCGCGTGCATGGAACAACGCTCAGCATCGCACCTGAGTTCCTGCCCGGGCCAATGTCTGCGCCGTCCCGCATACATCATCGCGCCGTCAGGTCCCGAACAGGTCCTGTTGTCCGTTTCCCCCGGTCGCTCCGCCGCTCGCCGAGCGGGGCGGGGTCAGGCCGAGATGCGCCCAGGCGGCCGGCGTGGCGACCCGGCCGCGCGGGGTGCGGGCGAGCAGTCCCTCCCGGACGAGGAACGGTTCGGCGACCTCCTCGACGGTCTCCCGCTCCTCCCCCACCGCGACGGCGAGCGTGGACAGGCCGACCGGACCGCCGCCGAAGAGTTTCAGCAGGGCGTCCAGGACCGCGCGGTCGAGACGGTCGAGGCCGCGCGCGTCGACCTCGTAGACGGCGAGGGCGGCCGCGGCGATGTCACGGGTGATCACGCCGTCCGCCTTGACCTGCGCATAGTCGCGGACGCGGCGCAGCAGGCGATTGGCGATGCGAGGCGTGCCCCGGGAGCGGCCGGCGATCTCGGCGGCGCCGTCCGGCTCGATCTCGACGTCCAGCAGATGCGCCGAGCGGTGCACGACCCGCTCCAGCTCGCGGGGCTCGTAGAACTCCATGTGCGCGGTGAAGCCGAAGCGGTCGCGCAGCGGGGGCGGCAGCAGGCCCGCGCGCGTGGTGGCGCCGACCAGGGTGAACGGCGGCAGCTCGAGCGGGATGGCGGTGGCGCCGGGGCCCTTGCCGACGATGACGTCGACGCGGAAGTCCTCCATCGCCATGTACAGCATCTCCTCGGCGGGCCGGGACATGCGGTGGATCTCGTCGAGGAACAGGACCTCGCCCTCCTGGAGGGAGGAGAGGATCGCGGCGAGGTCGCCGGCGTGTTGGATGGCGGGACCCGAGGTGATGCGGATGGGGGCGCCCATCTCGGCAGCGATGATCATCGACAGGGTGGTCTTGCCGAGGCCGGGCGCGCCGGAGAGCAGCACATGGTCGGCGGTTGCGCCGCGCGCGCGTGCGGCCCGCAGGACGAGGTCGAGCTGTTCGCGGACCTTCTCCTGGCCGATGAACTCGCCGAGGTCCTTGGGACGCAGCGCGGCCTCGACGGCCTGGTCCTCCCGGTCGGCGGACGCACCGACGAGCCGCTCGGAGGCGGGCGTGTCGGTCGTGTCGTCCCAGTTCATGTGAAGTGTGCCTTCGGCTCGGGGGTCAGCGGGCGCGGTTCAGGGTCTGCAGGGCGGCCTTCAGCAGCTGCCCGACCTGCGGGGTGCCGCCTGCGGCCTCGGCCTGGGGCGCCACCGCGGCCACGGCCTCGTCCGCCTCGCGGGTGGCGTAGCCGAGGCCGATGAGGGCCGCGTGCAGCTGGTCGCGCCAGCCCTGGGTGACCGGGGCGCCGACCGCAGGGGCGCCGAGGGGCTCGCCGAGCCGGTCCTTCAGATCCAGCAGCAGCTTCTGTGCGCCCTTCTTGCCGATGCCGGGGACGGCGGTGAGTGCCTTCTCGTCGCCGGTGGCGACGGCTCTGCGCAGCGCGTCCGGGGTATGCACGGCGAGCATGGCCTGGGCCAGGCGCGGACCGACGCCGCTCGCGGTCTGCAGCAGCTCGAAGACCTGGCGCTCGTCGTCGTCGGCGAAGCCGTACAGGGTCAGCGAGTCCTCGCGGACGACGAGCGAGGTGTGCAGCTTGGCAGGCCGGCCCATGCGGAGCGTGGACAGCGTGTTCGGCGTGCACTGGACGGCCATGCCGACGCCGCCGACCTCGACGACCGCGGCGTCGGGGGCGAGCGCGGCGACCGTGCCGCTGACGAAGGCGATCATGCCGTACGGCCTTTCGTTGCATGGACTGTGTGGCGGGCGACCGCCTGCTGGAGCCGGTTCTGGGCGGGGGCGCGCCAGATGTGGCAGATGGCGAGCGCGAGGGCGTCGGCGGCGTCGGCCGGCTTCGGCGGCGCGGAGAGCCGGAGCAGCCGGGTGACCATGGCGCCGACCTGCGCCTTGTCGGCGCGTCCGGAGCCGGTGACGGCCGCCTTGACCTCGCTCGGGGTGTGCAGCGCGACGGGGATGCCGCGCCGGGCGGCGCACAGCATGGCGACGGCGCTGGCCTGGGCGGTGCCCATCACCGTGCGCACGTTGTGCTGGCTGAAGACGCGCTCGACGGCGACGAACTCGGGCCGGTGCTCGTCCAGCCACTGCTCTATGCCCTGCTCGACGGCGAGGAGACGGTGGCTGAGGTCGGCGTCCGCAGGCGTGCGTACGACACCGACGCCGAGCATGGTGAGCGGGCGGCCCGCGACGCCTTCGACGACGCCGACACCGCACCGGGTCAGCCCGGGGTCCACCCCCAGTACGCGCACGGGGCCCCTCCCTCCGATCGCCTCGATCACGTGTTTGTGCAGGCTATCGGGTGCCACTGACAATGACGGCGGGCCGGTGGGACGTGTCCCACCGGCCCGCCGGAAATCCGCTGACCCGCGGAGCGTTACGCGTCGACCTTCTCCATGATCTCGTCGCTCACGTCGAAGTTGGCGAAGACGTTCTGCACGTCGTCGCTGTCCTCGAGGGCGTCGATGAGCTTGAAGATCTTCTTGGCACCCTCCTCGTCCAGCTCGACCTGCATGGTCGGGACGAAGTTGGCCTCGGCGGACTCGTAGTCGATGCCCGCCTGCTGAAGGGCGGTGCGGACCGCGACCAGGTCGGTGGCCTCGCTGATGACCTCGAAGTTCTCGCCGAGGTCGTTGACTTCCTCGGCACCGGCGTCCAGGACGGCGCCGAGCACGTCGTCCTCGGTCAGCTCACCCTTGGGGACGATGACGACGCCCTTGCGGTTGAACAGGTACGACACCGAGCCCGGGTCGGCCATGGAGCCGCCGTTGCGGGTCATGGCGACACGGACGTCGGAGGCGGCGCGGTTGCGGTTGTCGGTGAGGCACTCGATGAGCACCGCGACGCCGTTCGGACCGTAGCCCTCGTACATGATCGTCTCGTAGTCGGCGCCGCCGGCCTCGAGACCACCGCCGCGCTTGATTGCGGAGTCGATGTTCTTGTTCGGGACCGACTGCTTCTTGGCCTTCTGGACGGCGTCGTAGAGGGTCGGGTTGCCGTCGAGGTCGACACCGCCCATCCGCGCCGCGACCTCGATGTTCTTGATCAGCTTCGCGAAGAGCTTGCCGCGCTTGGCATCGATCACGGCCTTCTTGTGCTTCGTCGTGGCCCATTTAGAGTGGCCGGACATCTGCCTGTCTCCTTCGCGTAACCAATCTCTGTACGAACGTCAGAGATCCTACAAGGACTCTCACGCTCGGTCGGCGCGCACCATGTCGACGAACAGGGAGTGCACGCGGTGGTCGCCGGTCAGTTCCGGATGGAACGACGTGGCGAGCGCGTTGCCCTGGCGGACGGCGACGATGTGGCCCTCGTGCTCGGCGAGCACCTCGGCCCGGGCGCCCACGGACTCCACCCAGGGGGCGCGGATGAAGACGCCCTCCACAGGATCGCCCGTGACGCCCTTGACGTCGACCGCGGCCTCGAAGGACTCGTTCTGCCGGCCGAAGGCGTTGCGGCGCACGATCATGTCGATGCCGCCGATGGTCTCCTGGCCCGAGCGCGGGTCGAGGATCTTGTCGGCGAGCATGATCATGCCGGCGCAGGTGCCGTAGACGGGCATGCCCTCGGCCACGCGCGCGCGGAGGGGCTCCATCACGCCGAAGAGGACGGCCAGCTTGGAGATGGTGGTGGACTCGCCGCCGGGCAGGACGAGGCCGTCGACCTCGGCGAGTTCCTCGGGGCGCCGCACCGGCCTGGCCACGGCGTCGGCCGCGGCCAGGGCGATGAGGTGCTCCCGTACGTCGCCCTGGAGGGCCAGGACGCCTATGACGGGTGCGTCAGTCATGTTCTTCGTGCAGTCCTCTGGAGGTGTGCCGGGGTGGATTACCAGCCGCGGTTCGCGTAGCGCTCGGTCTCGGGGAGGGTGTCGCAGTTGATGCCGACCATGGCCTCGCCGAGGTTGCGGGACGCGTCCGCGATGATCTTCGGGTCGTCGTAGAAGGTGGTGGCCTTCACGATGGCGGCGGCGCGCTTGGCCGGGTCGCCGGACTTGAAGATGCCGGAGCCGACGAACACGCCCTCGGCACCGAGCTGACGCATCAGGGCCGCGTCGGCCGGGGTGGCGACGCCGCCGGCGGAGAAGAGGACGACCGGGAGCTTGCCCAGCTCGGCGACCTCCTTGACCAGCTCGTACGGGGCGCGCAGCTCCTTGGCGGCGGCGTACAGCTCGTGGTTGTCGAAGCCGCGCAGCTTGGCGATCTCGTTCTTGATCTGGCGCAGGTGGCGGACGGCCTCGACGACGTTGCCGGTGCCGGCCTCGCCCTTGGAGCGGATCATCGCGGCACCCTCGGCGATGCGGCGCAGGGCCTCGCCCAGGTTGGTGGCGCCACACACGAACGGGGTGGTGAAGGCCCACTTGTCGGAGTGGTTGACCTCGTCGGCCGGGGTGAGGACCTCGGACTCGTCGATGTAGTCGACGCCGAGGGACTGCAGGACCTGGGCCTCGACGAAGTGGCCGATGCGGGACTTGGCCATGACCGGGATCGAGACGGCGTCGATGATGCCCTCGATCATGTCCGGGTCGGACATACGGGCCACGCCGCCGTCCTTGCGGATGTCGGCCGGGACCCGCTCCAGGGCCATGACGGCGACGGCGCCCGCGTCCTCGGCGATCTTCGCCTGCTCCGGCGTGACGACGTCCATGATCACGCCGCCCTTGAGCTGCTCGGCCATACCGCGCTTCACGCGGGCGGTGCCGGTCTCGGGAGCCTGGTTCTCGATGGTGGACACGGGTGACCTCACTGAAGTGAAAGGGTTTCTCTGCAGCATCGAGGAAACGCGAGTGGACCAGGCCACAGCAAGGGCCAATGGCAAGCCGGTGGATCCTTTTCGTCCAGGGACGGTTCCCCCGGGGTTCAGGAAGCCCGCTCCACGAGGGCCGCGGGAGGCTCGTCGTCCATCTCGACGGCCAGCGGGAACGGGGCGTGGCCCGCCAGCCGGAACCAGCGGACCTTGCGGTGCTCGCGGAGCCTGCGGGCGGCTCCTACGGCGTCGTTGTGGAAGCGGCGGGCCATCGGTACCCGGCGCACCGCCTCCGCCAGCTCACGGGCCGCCTCCTCCCCTCCTGGGGCCTCGCGTACGGCCTCCACCTGGGCCGGGTCCTCGAAGACCGCGCGCAGCGCCTGGCTCAGCTCGCTCTCGGCGACCTCCCGCTGCTCCTCCTCGGCCTGCCGGGCGGCGTGCGCGGCCTCGTACAGCACGATCGAGGCGGCCGGGTCCAGCACGCCCGAGGTGGCCAGTTCCTGCGCGACGGAGGCGCGCCGCAGCAGCTGCGCGTCGAGCGCGGCCCGCGCGGCGTCCATCCGCACGTGCAGCCGGTCCAGCCGCCCGGCCGTCCAGCTCAGGTACACGCCGATCGCGACGAGTGCGACAAGGATCCAGATGAGGGTTGCGGTCACGCCGGAAGGCTATCGGCTGCGGGAACCGGCCCCTCCTGGCTGTCCCACACCGGTTCCGGCCGCCCTTCGGGCAACTCGGCCGGCCCGCCCCGAAGGTGCTGTGGATGGTTCGGACCGGGTAGGCGACTGAAACTTCCGCCGCATCGGACCGGCCCGGGCTGAGACTCACCTCCGTGCGGAGTGACGCGGGGGCGCCGGGCCATGGGGAACCGGCACTCGGGTCCTGCGGAGCATCCGGTTGTCCTGCGACTCGCAGGCTCAGGGGATGGGCGCCGGGCGTGGGGCCGTCGTGTGGCGCATCCGACCGGTACCAGCCCGCCGGCCCGTGCCCACAGCCGTCCCGGACCGGGCGCGAACCGCGCGCTCGGCCCCGGCCGCCCCCCATGCCCACAACGCCGCCCCGGCCCGAACACACGCCGGTTGTCCTCCCGCCCTGAAAGGCGGAGCGAACCGCGCACAGCCGCCGTCCCGAGTCGGCCCAGGACCGCACAGCCTCGGTCCCCGGCCGGCCAGACCCGTGGGCCGCGGCCTCAGTCCCGGGCCAGGCCGAAGCGTGCCCTGAGTCCTGTCGTGCGCTCGTCCGCCGCGACCGCTGCCGCGCCGGCCGTCACCGTCTCGTAGACGGACAGGATGTCGGCGCCGACCGTGGACCAGTCGAAGCGCCGCACATGGGCGCTGCCGCGTTCGCGCAGCTCGGTGCGGCGGTCCGGGTCCGCCAGGAGGCGTAGGGCAGCCTCGGCGAGCGCGTCGGCGTCCTCGTTGGCGAAGACCTCGCCGGCCTCGCCCTGGTCGAGGACCTGCACGAAGGCGTCCAGGTCGGAGGCGAGCACGGGCGCGCCCGCCGACATCGCCTCGACCAGGATGATGCCGAAGCTCTCGCCGCCGGTGTTGGGCGCGACGTACAGGTCGACGCTGCGCAGGAAGCGCGCCTTGTCCTCGTCGCTGATCATGCCGAGGAACTCCACGCGCGCGTGCAGCTCCTTCGGGAGGTCCGCCACCGCCGCCTCCGCGTCGCCGCGCCCCGCGACCAGGAGGCGGGTCTGCGGGCGGGCGGCCAGGATCTCCGGCAGGGCCTTCATCAGGACCGGCAGGCCCTTGCGGGGCTCGTCGATGCGGCCGACGAAGCCGATGGTGTCGCCCTGCCACTTTGGCTTCGGCTCGGCCTTGGCGAAGAAGTCCACGTCGACGCCGTTGGGGATGACCACCGCGTCCCCGCCGAGGTGCTCGACCAGCGTCCGGCGGGCGTACTCGCTGACCGCGATCCGGGCGCTGATCTTCTCCAGGGCCGCCTGGAGGATGGCGTACGCGGCGATCATCGCGCGCGAGCGCGGGTTGGAGGTGTGGAAGGTGGCCACGATCGGACCGGAGGCCGCCCAGCAGGTCAGCAGGCCCAGCGAGGGCGAGGTCGGCTCGTGGATGTGGACCACGTCGAAGGCACCCTCGTGCAGCCAGCGCCGCACCCGCGCGGCCGACAGGAAGCCGAAGTTGAGGCGGGCCACCGAGCCGTTGTACGGCACCGGGACCGCGCGGCCGGCCGAGACGACGTACGGCGGCAGCGGGGTGTCGTCGTCGGCCGGGGCGAGCACGGAGACGTCGTGGCCGAGGCGGAGGAAGTACTCGGCGAGGTCGCGGATGTGGAACTGGACACCACCGGGCACGTCCCAGGAGTACGGGCAGACGATCCCGATTCTCACGAGGGTCCCTTCGCGGGGTCGAGGTCGGCGAGCCACAGCCGCTGCAGCATGTGCCAGTCCTCCGGATGGTCGGCGATCCCGGTGGCGTAGGCGTCGGCCAGCGCCTGTGTCATGACAGACGTCTTCTCGGCCCGCGTACCTGACTCGGGTACCTCGACCGGGGGATGGACCTGTCCCTGCATCACGGGCGAGTCGTCGTACCAGAGCGTGACCGGGAGCAGCAGCGCGCCGGTCTGCTGGGCGAGCAGGGCCGGGCCCGCGGGCATCCGGGCCTTCTCGCCGAAGAAGTCGACCTCGACGCCGGAGGCGGACAGGTCACGGTCGGCGACCAGGCAGACCAGGCCGCCGTCGCGCAGCCTGCGGGCCAGGGTGCCGAAGGCGGAGCCGCCGCTGTGCGGCAGGACCTCCATGCCGAGGCCCTCGCGGTAGGCGACGAAGCGGTCGTAAAGGGTCTCGGGCTTGAGCCGCTCGGCAACCGTCGTGAACGGCGTCTCCAGCTTGGTGGTCACCCAGGCGCCGGCCAGGTCCCAGTTGGCCAGGTGCGGCAGGGCGAGGATCACGCCCTTGCCCGAGGCCAGAGCGTCGGTCAGGAAATGTATGTCCTTCGGGTCGAAGCCCGCCTTCACCCGCTCGGCGCTCCAGGCGGGCAGCCGGAAGGACTCCATCCAGTAGCGCAGGTACGAGCGCATGCCCGCGCGCGAGAGCTCGGCGAGGCGCTCCGGCCCGGCGTCGGGCAGCACGCGCGCGTAGTTCGACTCCAGGCGCTGCACGCCCTTGCCGCGCCGCTTCCAGGCGAGGTCGGCGATGGTCTGCCCGAGCCGGACCGCGACGGGTTCGGGGAGCTTCTTGACGGTGCTCCAGCCGAGCCCGTACAGCCCGTCGGTGAGCCGTTCCGCGGCGCTCACTGCGCGGCCTCGCTGGGGCTCTGCCGGGCCGCGGCGGCCTCGGCCTCGGCGGACTCCCGGCGGACGGTGACGACCCGCTGGATCAGCGTGACGAGGCTGCCGACGGCGACGATCCACAGGGCGATCGGCAGCAACCACTGGATGCCCGGCACACCGAATTTGTGCAGGCCCGCGAAACCGGCCGCGACCAGCGAGATGACCAGGCGCTCAGCGCGTTCGACGAGCCCGTTGACGGCGACCGGCAGTCCGATCGACTCGCCGCGCGCCTTGGTGTACGACACCACCTGGCCGCTGGCCAGGCAGAAGATCGAGACGGCGCACAGCACGTTGTTGTTCCCGTCGCCCGCGTACCAGAGCGCGAAGCCACCGAAGATCGCGCCGTCGGCGACCCGGTCGAGGGTGGAGTCCAGGAAGGCGCCCCAGCGGCTGGAGCGGCCCAGCTGGCGGGCCATGTTGCCGTCGACCAGATCGGAGAAGACGAACAGGGTGATCACGACCGTGCCCCAGAAGAACTCGCCCCGGGGATAGAAGACCAGCGCGCCCGCGACCACCCCGGCCGTGCCGATGAGCGTGACCGTGTCGGGGCTCACGCCCCGGCGGATGAGAAACGCGGCGAACGGCGTGAGGACACGCGTGAAGAATGCACGCGCGTACTTGTTCAGCATGGCCTTCCCGACGGTCGGTGTCGCCGCGGCCCCTGGTGGCCTCCGGCTGGCCCATCGTAGCCACGCGCGCGTGCGCGCGGCGGGCGGGCACCCGCGGCCCGTCGCGCGGACCGGTGTGCGCCGCCGTGCGCGGGGCGCGCGCGGCGCGATCGGCGGCCGTGGCTGTCGTTCGTATGGACGCAGCGTGACGGGAGTGGAAAGCTCGAATAACCGCGGGCGTCGCCGGAGCCGCCAGTGCACGCGGGACCGCGCGTCCGCGCCCACACATGACCTCACCGTGCACGGGAGGCAGGATCATGGGCGACAAGACTCAGACACACCACCCCGGGGCCGCCGGCAGGGCTCTCGAGGCCGACCAGCCCGCATCCGTACGGAACGTGGTGCTGGTCGGCCACTCCGGTTCGGGCAAGACGACTCTGGTGGAGGCCCTCGCGCTGGCCGCGGGGGCGGTGAACCGGGCGGGCCGCAAGGAGGACGGCGGCACCGTCTCGGACTACGACGAGATCGAGCACCGGCAGCAGCGCTCCGTACAGCTCTCCCTGGTGCCGGTCGCATGGGACGGCATCAAGATCAACCTGCTGGACACCCCCGGATACGCCGACTTCGTCGGGGAGCTCAGGGCCGGTCTGCGCGCCGCGGACGCGGCCCTCTTCGTCGTCTCGGCCTCGGACGGCGTGGACGGCTCCACCCGGATGGTCTGGGAGGAGTGCGCGGCCGTCGGCATGCCGCGGGCGATCGTGATCACGCACCTGGAGGCCGCGCGCGCGGACTTCGAGGAGATGACCCGGATCTGTGCGGAGGCCTTCGGCGGCGACGACCCGGATGCCGTGCTGCCGCTGTATCTGCCGCTGCGCGGCCCGGAGGGTCCCGACGGGCACGCGCCCGTGACCGGGCTGGTCGGACTGCTGTCGCAGCAGCTGTTCGACTACTCGACCGGGGAACGCAAGGACTCCGAACCCGGCGAGGACCAGCTGCCGGACATCGAGGAGGCCCGCAACCGGCTCATCGAGGGGATCATCGCCGAGAGCGAGGACGAGACCCTCATGGACCGCTATCTCGGCGGCGAGCAGGTCGACGTCCAGACGCTGATCCAGGACCTGGAGCGGGCCGTGGCCCGCGGCTCGTTCTTCCCCGTCCTGGCGGCCGCCCCCGCCGCCGACGGCGCCAAACAGGGGCTCGGCACGGTGGAGCTGCTGGAGCTGGTCACCGGCGGGTTCCCGACCCCGTTCGAGCACCCGCTGCCCGAGGTCACCACTGTCGACGGGAAGGCGCGCGAGCTGAAGCCGTGCGACACGGGCGGGCCGCTGGTCGCCGAGGTCGTCAAGACCTCCTCCGACCCCTACGTCGGCCGGGTCTCCCTGGTGCGTGTCTTCTCCGGCACCCTGCGCCCCGACCAGACGGTGCACGTCTCCGGGCACGGGCTGGCCGACCGCGGCCACGAGGACCACGACGTCGACGAGAAGGTCGGCGCCCTGTCCATGCCCTTCGGCAAGCAGCAGCGCCCGGTGACGCATGCCGTCGCCGGTGATCTGGTGTGCGTGGCCAAGCTCGGCCGGGCCGAGACCGGGGACACCCTCTCCGCGAAGGACGACCCGCTCCTGATGGAGCCCTGGCGGATGCCCGACCCGCTGCTGCCGCTCGCCATCCAGGCGCACAGCAAGGCCGACGAGGACAAGCTCTCGCAGGGCCTGTCCCGGCTGGTGGCCGAGGACCCGACCATGCGTCTGGAGCAGAACCAGGACACCCACCAGGTGGTGCTGTGGTGCCTGGGCGAGGCCCATGCGGACGTCGCCCTGGAACGGCTGCGCAGCCGCTACGGCGTCCAGGTCGACGTCGTCCCGCACAAGGTCTCCCTGCGGGAGACGTTCGCGAACAAGGCCGGCGGTCGCGGGCGGCACGTCAAGCAGTCCGGCGGGCACGGGCAGTACGCCATCTGCGAGATCGAGGTGGAGCCGCTGCCCGGTGGCTCGGGCATCGAGTTCGTGGACAAGGTGGTCGGCGGTGCCGTACCGCGCCAGTTCATCCCGTCCGTGGAGAAGGGCGTACGGGCGCAGGCCGCCAAGGGGGTCGCCGCGGGATACCCGCTGGTGGACGTGCGGGTCACGCTGCTCGACGGCAAGGCGCACTCGGTGGACTCCTCCGACGCCGCCTTCCAGACCGCGGGCGCGCTGGCGCTGCGCGAGGCCGCGGCCGACACGCGGATCCATCTGCTGGAGCCGGTGGCCGAGGTGTCCGTGCTGGTCGGCGACGACTACGTGGGCGCCGTCATGAGCGACCTGTCCAGCCGGCGCGGCCGGGTGCTCGGCACCGAACAGGTGGGCTCCGGGCGGACCCTGATCAAGGCCGAGGTGCCCGAGTTCGAGATCGGCCGGTACGCCGTCGACCTGCGCTCGCTGTCGCACGGCACGGCACGGTTCGACCGCTCCTACGCCCGGCACGAGCCGATGCCGCCGCAGATCGCCGAGCGGATCCGCGAACAGGCGGGTGAGAACGCGTAGTTCGGCACCCGCGAGCCGGGTGCGCGGGCGGGCGGCTTCGGCCGTCCGCCCGCCGGTTGTCGGTGGCGGCGGATACGCTGATCACCTGATCGCGTCGTGCCGCAGTCGTCCGGTTGTGACGGGTGATCGACACGACGGCCTGTTCAACAGGTGTGCGGAGCGAGGAAGTCGGGAAGGCCGCAGAAGCGACACCGGCGGCGATGGGGGCGGGAATGTCGTTGGGAACGGAGTGGGACGGGCCCCAGGTGCCCGTCTCGGGCGACGCGAGTCAGGCGGCGACCGCCGCGCTGGCCTCCGCGGCGTACCGGGACAGCCCGATGGAGGAGATCAAGAAGGCCGACAACGAGTGGCACGAGTCGACTCTCAAGCCGGGCAGGATCGCGCTGCTGAGGCCCAATCTCGGTGAGGCGTTCTCGCGGGCCGTGGTCGCCCGGATGCTCGCTCCCGGCCGCAAGCCGCTCATCCAGTCCTTCGGGTCCGAGCCGCAGTTCGTCGTCGAGCACTGCCTCGCGGCCAACAACATCCGCCGGGAGCGCGACAACCGCCTGACCGCCGTGACGGTCCTGTGCGGAGTGCTCTTCCTGCCCGGGCTGATCGCCTGGCTGCTCGTCTTCCAGCTGCGCACGTTCGTCGCCACGCGCGAGGACAGGCGGGCGGGTGCGCTCGCCACCGCCCTGCTCCTGGGTGTCGGCGTGCTGGCCGCACTGTTCCTGATCA
The DNA here is from genome assembly GCF_009604455.1 of Streptomyces sp. RB17. Lineage (GTDB taxonomy): Bacteria > Actinomycetota > Actinomycetes > Streptomycetales > Streptomycetaceae > Streptomyces. Next base: position 331,125 of record NZ_WEGL01000009.1, on the reverse strand, counting down.
AGATGCCGTTCAGCGGCTTCTGGGCATGGTATGCCCGGGCGTGTGTCGTGCTCCCGGTGCTCGGCTGGTTCTGGGCCAAGCAGATCTGTGAGCGCACGGCCAAGGATCTGCGGGCCCGCTGGGGCGGCCTGCTCTCGGGCACCAGCGTCGGTGCGAAGGTCCCCGAGGCGGTGCCGCGCGGCCCCAATCAGACGGCGGCCGAGGAGCTGCGCCAGTCGCTGGCCCGGCTCAGCGCGGAACAGCAGTCCAACTCGGTCTTCTACGCCGGCCCCAAGGGCATACTCGGCATGGGCACCCGCTGGGGCGCCTGGCAGCTCGCCGAGAATCTGGTGCCCGCCGACCCTACGCGGGAGATCCACCCGTTCCGCAGCTGGGACGTCATACGCGCGATCCACGACCAGCTCGCCCTGCTGGAGCGCGGCCCGCTGAACACCGGCGGTTTCCCCAAGCCGTCCATCAAGCACTGGATCGTCACGCCGATCGGCGAGAAGGCCACGGAGGTGTCCCGGCCCGAGGGCACCGACGTCGAGGCCTTCCAGGTCAGGCCGCACGCGATACAGGAGATCTGCAACAAGCAGCAGTTCGGCAGCGGCGACCGGCACTACCTGGGCGTGCAGTGGACGCTGTGGGACGGGCAGCTGGTCCTCACCATGCTGATCACGGTCACGGTGCTGCACGAGACGCTGCGCATCGAGGTGACCGGGCACGCGCTGGGACCGGTGAACCCGCTGTTCACCTCCAAGCCGGAGCCGCCGAGCAAGGAGGTCGCCAAGTCCCTCAAGCCCTGGGAGACCCGGAAGATCATGCTTCCGCTGGTCACCACCGACGAGGTGGTACGGCTCGCCGCGCGCGCCCCGCTGACCTGGTACCCGCCGATACTCAACTGGCTCGGCGGCTCGCTCGTCCTGCCCGAGCCGTTCGGTCTGCGGCACGCCTGGGCCGACCAGCCCTGGCGGCACCGCTTCATGGCCGACGACGCGCTGCGCGCGGCCACGCCGGTGCTCCGGGTGGTGCACGCGGCGGCGATCAGCGTGCTGGAGGAGAACGGCGTGGACACGGAGCAGTTCGGGACGCGGTCGGGCATCCTCAGCGGCCTGGTCCAGGACCCCACGCCGAAGAAGGCCGACCTGTACGACGCGTGAGCGGTGCCCTCGGCAGAGGGCACGCCGCGGCTACGCCGGCCAGGCCTCCGCCAGCATCTTCCTGGTGTCGGCCAGCAGCTGCGGCAGCACCTTGGTGTGGCCGACCACCGGCATGAAGTTCGTGTCGCCGCCCCACCGCGGGACGATGTGCTGGTGCAGGTGGGCGGCGATGCCGGCGCCCGCGACCGTGCCCTGGTTCATGCCGATGTTGAAGCCGTGCGCGCCGGACGCGGTGCGCAGCGCCGTCATGGCCTGCTTGGTCAGCTCGGCGAGCTCCGCCGTCTCCGGGCCGGTCAGGTCCGTGTAGTCGGCGACGTGGCGGTACGGGACCGTCATCAGATGGCCGCCGTTGTACGGGTAGAGGTTGAGCACCGCGTACACCTGCTCGCCGCGCCGGACGATCAGTCCGTCCTCGTCGGACTTGGCCGGGATCGAGCAGAAGGGGCAGCCGTCGTCGGCCCCCGGACCGGTCGGCTTGTTCTCGCCCTGGATGTAGGCCATCCGGTGGGGCGTCCACAGGCGCTGGAACGCGTCCTGCGTCCCCACTCCGATCTGCTGCTCCGGCTCACTCGTCATGCTAGGCAGCATATGGCTTCGCCCGTACGCGGCGTGTCGCCGGGGCGACGGGAAGACGTTCACCGGACAAGCTTGGCCGGTGGACGACGACAGCCGTTCGGTGCGCTGGACGCAGCGCACCGAGATCCCCCTCTTCGTGGCGTCCCTGGTCTTCCTGGCCGCGTATGCCACGCATGTCCTGGCCACGGACCTGCCCCCCTTCTGGCACGTCGTGTGCTTGTCCGTGATGCTCGGCCTCTGGCTGGTGTTCGCCGCGGACTACGCGGTGCGCTGGCGGCTCAGCGGACAGGGTCTGCGGTTCGTCCCCACGCACATGCTGCACACGGTGGTGGTCGTCCTGCCGCTGCTGCGGCCGCTGCGGATCGTTCCCCTGTACGAGGCGGTGCAGCGGAAGTCCGGACAGCCCCGGCTCTCGCTGCACGCGCGCGTGATCTCCTACGCCGGCCTGTCCACCCTGCTGCTCGGCTTCTCCGGCGCCCTCGCGGTCTACCAGGCGGAGCGCGGCGCCCCCGGAGCCACCATGCGCACGTTCGGGGACGCCGTGTGGTGGGCGGCGTCGACCCTCACCACGGTCGGCTACGGGGACATCACCCCGGTCACCCCGATGGGCCGGGCGATCGCCATCGGGATGATGATCGGCGGCCTCGCCCTGCTCGGCGCGGTGACGGGCTCGTTCTCGTCCTGGCTGATGCAGACCTTCACCCGCGAGGGAGACGAGAGGCCCCCGGGGAGATGAACCTCCCCGGGGGCCTTCGTGCGGAGCGGGCGCCGGATCAGACCTGGGCCCGATCCTGAACGATCTGCGCGATCTTGGCGATGGCCGCGTCGAACGGGATGCCGTTCTCCTGCGAGCCGTCGCGGTAGCGGAACGACACCGAGCCGTTCGACATGTCCTCGTCGCCCGCGATGACCATGAAGGGCACCTTCTGCTTCTGGGCGTTGCGGATCTTCTTCTGCATGCGGTCCGAGGAGGAGTCCACCTCGACGCGCAGGCCCTTCTTCCGGGCCGCGGCGGCGAACTTCTCCAGGTACTCCACGTGTGCGTCGCCGATCGGGATGCCGAGCGCCTGGACCGGGGCCAGCCAGGCCGGGAAGGCACCCGCGTAGTGCTCCAGCAGGACGGCGAAGAACCGCTCGATGGAGCCGAACAGCGCGCGGTGGATCATCACAGGGCGCTGCTTGGAGCCGTCCGGGCCGGTGTACTCCAGGTTGAAGCGCTCCGGCAGGTTGAAGTCGAGCTGGATGGTCGACATCTGCCAGGTGCGGCCGATGGCGTCCTTGGCCTGGACGGAGATCTTCGGGCCGTAGAACGCGGCGCCGCCCGGGTCGGGCACCAGGGGCAGGCCCTGCTTCTCGGCGACCTGGCGCAGGGTCTCGGTCGCCTCCTCCCAGACCTCGTCGGAGCCGACGGACTTCTCCGGGTCCTTGGTGGACAGCTCCAGGTAGAAGTCGGTCAGGCCGTAGTCGCGCAGCAGGCCGAGGACGAAGGTGAGCGTCTTGTCCAGCTCCTCGGACATCTGCTCACGGGTGCAGTAGATGTGCGCGTCGTCCTGGGTGAAGCCGCGGGCGCGGGTCAGGCCGTGCACGACGCCCGACTTCTCGTACCGGTACACGGTCCCGAACTCGAAGAGACGCAGCGGCAGTTCGCGGTAGGAGCGGCCGCGCGCGTCGAAGATCAGGTTGTGCATCGGGCAGTTCATGGGCTTGAGGTAGTAGTCCACGCCCTCGTCGAGCTGCATGGGCGGGTACATGCCCTCGGCGTACCAGTCCAGGTGCCCGGACGTCTCGAAGAGCTTCCCCTTCGTGGCGTGCGGGGTGTAGACGAACTCGTAGCCCTCCTCCTCGTGGCGGCGCCGCGAGTAGTCCTCCATGACCCGGCGGACGATGCCCCCCTTGGGGTGGAAGACCGCGAGGCCGGAGCCGATCTGCTCCGGGATGGAGAAGAGGTCGAGCTCGGTACCGAGCTTGCGGTGGTCGCGCTTCTCGGCCTCGGCGAGGAAGTCCAGGTACCCCTTCAGCTCGTCCTTGGACGGCCAGGCGGTGCCGTAGATGCGCTGGAGCATCGGGTTCTTCTCGCTGCCGCGCCAGTAGGCGGCCGCGTTGCGCATCAGCTTGAACGCCGGGATCAGGCGGGTCGAGGGCAGGTGCGGACCACGGCAGAGGTCCTTCCAGCACAGCTCGCCGGTCTTGGCGTCCAGGTTGTCGTAGATCGTCAGCTCACCGGCGCCGACCTCGACGTCCGCGCCGTCGTCGGAGGAGGCCGACCCCTTGAGGCCGATCAGCTCCAGCTTGTACGGCTCGGCGGCCAGCTCCTCGCGGGCCGCCTCGTCGGTGACGACACGGCGGGAGAAGCGCTGCCCGCGCTTCTGGATCTCCTGCATCTTCTTCTCGATGGCCTTGAGATCCTCGGGCGTGAACGGCTTCTCCACGTCGAAGTCGTAGTAGAAGCCGTCCTTGACGGGCGGGCCGATGCCCAGCTTGGCCTCGGGGAAGATCTCCTGCACGGCCTGCGCCATGACGTGCGCGGTGGAGTGGCGCAGGATGTTCAGACCGTCCTCGGAGGAGATCTCGACGCCCTCGACGGTCTCGCCGTCCTCGACCTCGTGGGCGAGGTCCTTCAGCTCGCCCCCGACACGCGCGGCGATGATCGAGCGCTCGCCCGCGAAGAGGTCGGCGGCCGTAGTGCCCGTCGTCACCACGCGTTCTTCCCGCTCGGAATCGCGTTGGATGATCACACGGACGTCTGACACCGGTCTCTCCTGACTGAAGGTGGGGTGCGGCGCCATACCAGGAGCGCGCGCACAGGCGATCGTACCGACCCGATGGCCCCGACCGCGAAACGGTCACCCTCGGTCCGCGCTCCCCTACACCTCAGTCCTCGTCCCCGTACGCCTCCCCGCACGCCTCCTCGAAGAAGTCGAGGTTCTCCTGCAGCGACTTCATCAACCGGTCCCGCTCGCCCTCCTCCACCTGCACGGGTACGACCCCGGAGGCGCCGGTGAGCCGGCGGAAGCCGCCCCGGCGCTCCAGCCGGCCGTGCACCCGCACCGGGAGCCCGACGAGGTGGGCGTGGCCGGCGATGCGGTAGTCCTCCTCGTCCAGGGTGACGCGGACGTGCGGGACGTCGGCTCCGGCGAGGACGCGCAGCCGTACGGTGCCCTCGCCGCCGGGTCCGGAGCGGCGCATGCGGACGACGGCGCCGGTGACGCGGACCGGTACGGAGGGTTCCTCGCGCAGATAGCGGGCGGCGGCCTCGCGCAGCACGGGCAGGTCGCCGGGTGAGAACTCGACGGGCTCGGCGGAGGGGGCGCAGCCCTCGGGAACCCCGGCGCCGGGTGCCCAGGCGACGGCGATCCGGGCGCCCTCGGTGCCCCGCACGAGCACGGCCAGCGCCTCGGTCAGCTCGCGGCTGACGCCGGCCTCGACCGCGCCGTCGAAGGCGTCCATGCCGCCGGTGGCCCGCCGGTAGTCGACGGCCTCGCGGGCGGCGTTCAGGGCCTGGTGGAGGCGGACGGCGAGCGGGCGGCCGGTGGGCACGGGCACGAACGCGGTGAGGTGCCGGCCCTCGGCGGCGGGGCCGACGAGGACGTCCTGAAGGAGTGCGGCGGCGGAGCGGCGGTGGCGGGCGCCGTAGTACCCGGCACGCGCGCGTGTGGCGAGCGCGCCGGCGAGCAGCATCTGCCGGGCGGCGGCGCGCAGTTGCTCGTCGGCCGTCCAGGGCGCGGCGCCGACGGGTCCGCCCGGGGTGTCCCGCCACCAGCGGATCTCGTCGCTGGGCACGGCGAGGGAGATCAGCACCTCGCGGGCGGCGGGCGTCCCGCTGCGGGCGAGGGCGTCGAGGGCCTCGCCGAGCAGGTCGTCGCTGTCGGGGAAGGCGCGGCTCTCCGGCACCAGCAGGCTGGTCCCGCCGGCGCCCGGCCCCGGTGGGGTCCAGCGGCCGTAGCGCCCGGGGGCTCCGCCGCGCCGCTGCCAGCCGTGCCGGTGCAGCAGGGCGCCGAGCACGGCGGGGTCGACCTCGGCGGGGTCCGGGGGCCGGTGCCAGGCGAGGTCGTCGGGATGCGGCCGGGCCTGGCGCGGCAGCTCCTCGTACGGACGGCTCCTCATGGCCTGCCTCCCGTCCCGACCCGCGTCATGATCTCGCAGAGCGCCCGGTCGTCGAAGATGCGTGTGGTCGGTATCCGCACGGTGGTCCGGTGCCGGCCGGTGATGGGGTGGCCGGCCAGGTTGACCCAGTAGCAGCAGTGCCTGAGGTCGAGCCGGTCGTGGCTGGCGCGCAGCCAGTCGTCCTGCGAGCGCGGGACGAGCATGACGACCAGGATCTTGTGCACCGACACGGGTGTGCGGGCGAGCTTGCGCAGATGGTCGTTGTCGAGGGTGAAGGAGAAGGTGCGCCCCGGAGGGTTCGGCGCGACCTGGTACGTGGCCTTCAGCTGCACCTTGATGGTGACCTCGTCGTCGACGGTGTGCCCGGGCGCGCTGTGGCTGACGTGCCAGTCGATGCCGTTGTCCGGGAAGGGCTGGGACAGCGAGCAGCCGGCCGCGGCGGCGACCGCGTGCAGATAGCCGACCTGCAGTGTCTCCATGCAGGCGGTGGTGGCGAGCGTGCCGCGAAGGGGGCCCGTGCGATCGGGCAGCAGCCCGCCCCGCTCGGGCTGCGCTATGGCCATGACCAACAGCCTTCCAAGCCAAGAGTTTCCCCGCTACGGGCTGCTGAACTGCAAAGACCCGTACTCCTGTTGTCTCCTGCCCGCGTACGGCGCAAACGGCCCGGGTATCACCAAACGGGCAGAAGACGGAACGTCACCTGCCTCGGGTGAACGAGGAGTTGGGTTGGGATGACGTACTGGTACGAGGGGCCGCTGGCCGCCTTCGACACGGAGACGACGGGCGTGGACGTCGAGACCGACCGGATCGTGTCGGCCGCCGTCGTCGTCCAGGACGCGCCGGGGACCCGGCCCCGGGTCACTCGCTGGCTGGTGAACCCGGGTGTGCCGGTGCCCGAGGAGGCCACGGCGGTGCACGGGCTGACGGAGGAGCACCTGCAGCGCAACGGCCGCTGGCCGGCGCCGGTGATGTACGAGATAGCCGAGCAGCTGGCGGAGCACGCGGCGATGGGCCGGCCGCTGGTGGTGATGAACGCGCCCTTCGATCTCACCTTGCTGGACCGGGAGCTGCGCCGGCATCGGGCGTCCTCGCTGGACCGCTGGTTCGCGTCGGTGCCGCTGCAGGTGCTGGACCCCCGCGTCCTGGACAAGCATCTGGACCGCTACCGCAAGGGCCGCCGCACGCTGACCGACCTGTGCGCGCACTACGACGTGACGCTGCAGGACGCGCATGACGCGGCGGCGGACGCGCTGGCCGCGCTGGACGTCGTACGGGCCCTGGGCCGCCGTTTCGCGACCCGCCTGGAGCGCCTGACCCCCGCCGAGCTGCACGCGCTGCAGGCCAACTGGCACGCGGCGCAGGCCCGCGGGCTGCAGGCCTGGTTCGCGCGCAGCGGTTCGGACGAGATCGTCAGCACGGACTGGCCGCTGAGGCCGGAGCTGCCCGCCGCGGCATAGGTCTCGGGATCACGGCACAGGCGCCCGCTGCACGGCGGTCACCAGGAGCCTCCCCCGCCGACGCCTCCGGAAGAGCCTCTCCCGCCGGAGCCGCTCCCGGTGCCGCCGCCGGAGACGACGTCGAGGACGCGAGCGTGGCCGACACGACGAGTCCGGCGGCCGGCGCCGGCGCCAGCCGTACGGCGCGCGAGGCGGGCCGCCGGGTGGGTACGGCGGTCGTCTCGACGGCATGCCGCCGGCTGCCGTCCAGGCCGAGGGCGACCGCCAGGCCGTGCAGAGCCGCACCTGGTCGTCGGCGAGCGGTTCGGGGCCGGGCAGGGCGGACGGATCGGCGAGGTAGCGCCGGAACGCCTCGACCCGCAGCCACTGCGCGCTGCCCTCGGGGGTGCGCCGGTGCAGTTCCCCGGCGCGCGTAGTAGTCGCCCGCGGTGAGTTCCCGGGGGACGCGATGGCCGTCCATGCTGACGGCGACGTGGGCCGCGTCCTCGTCGAAGGGCAGGTCCGGCAGGTCGCGGTAGATGCCGTGCCGTGCCGTGTGCGGGTAGCCGAAGTCGTAGTCGATGACCTCGGTGATCCGGGCACTGCCGTCGGCGGCGATCCGCGCCCCGACCCACATCGTGGTCACCCGTTACGTGTTGAAGGTGATCCCGGCCGGCGCCACGACGGCGCCCAGCACCACTTCGGGCAGACAGATCCCGACCGGACTGCGGACCCGGAGCCTGCGCACCCGCGCGCCAAGTCTCGGTCCTTCCCCGCCCCGTTCCTTGCCCATGACGCCCCCCATGGCATCAAAAGAGCCGGTCCGCAGCTGCGGACCGGCTCTTTCCCGGTGGGCGATACTGGGTTCGAACCAGTGACCTCTTCGGTGTGAACGAAGCGCTCTCCCACTGAGCTAATCGCCCGGGAACGCAGTGAACAATACAGGTCCCGGCGCCGATCCTTCAAACCGCTTGCAGGTGACGCAGCAGTCCGCGCCGCCCGGACCGCATCATCAGGCGGTGGTTGGCGCGGAAGACCGGCCGGCCGGGTACGGCGAGCCGGCGGAGCAGCGGCTTGTGCACGTCCACGTCCTGGTCGTAGCGGGCCAGGGTCCCGGAGCCTTCGGCGGTGACCGTCCAGCGCGCCCGGCCCTCGATGTCACCGGACAGAGTGACCTCCAGCACACCGGCGTCCGGGTCGCGGCGGATCTGCCGTGCGATGAAGGTCATGTCGTACGGCAGGACGGACCGGACGGTGATCACACCCGTCTCGCCGTCGAGCCGGGTCACCGAGCGGACCTGTGGCCACCAGTTCGGATAGTCCTCGGGCCGCTCCAGCACCGCGTACACGCCGGCGGGCGGCGCGGGCAGGGACCACAGGCTGCGGAAGCGGTAGTGGGTCCAGTCCATGGGACGAGTCTGCCCGGCGGGGCGGGAGATCTGAGTACGCGTACTCATGCGCCGCGCCGTGCGCCGGGTGAGACTCGGTCGGGCGAGCGCCGCCGCCCGTGCGACGGCGCTCCCTCAACCGCGGCTAGGGCATCCTGCCGCCGAGCAACGCCAGGTTCTCGATGGCCGCGAGGCCGTAGAGCGCGGTGTCGTTGCTGGACACCCAGCTCGCCTCGCTGCCCTCGACCAGGGTGACGGGGCCGGTCAGCTTCTCGGTCCTCCACGGTGCGGACTCGGTGTAGCCGTCGGAGGCGTAGAACTTGGTCCAGGCGCGCTGGGCGAGCGATGCGTCACCGGTCTGTACGGCGGCGTAGGCGTCGAGCCGCGAGTGCCCCTGGAAGAGCAGCAGCGTGCCGAGGTCGGTGCCGTAGCGGGCCGCCTGTTCGGCCTTGGTGGCGTTGAAGTAGCGGCAGTAGTCCAGGTAGACCTCCTTGAACTTCGGCATGTCGACAAGGTGAATCAGCTCGGCGCACAGCTCGTTGAGGCCGAAGACGGCCGAGAGGTGGGACACGGAGACCACCGGCTGGTCGGCGACGGCGAACGTGCCGGTGTCGAGGTCGTACAGCCCACTGCCCTGGACGAAGCCGTTGGGCTGGGCGGCGATGCCCTCCATCGTGGACAGCACGCGCGCCTTGCCCGTCTCCCACTTGGGTCCCTTGCGCTCCCACTCCGTCAGCCAGGCCGAGACCAGGCCGCTCCAGTCCGTGCCGAAGCCGATCGACAGGGCGTGCCGGCCGGGGGTGTAGGGGTCGGTGCGGACCTTGCGCTGGGGGTCGAGGACGAGGAAGGTCTCGTCGGAGTCGACGTTGGCGTGCATGAGGTCGCCCACGCGTTCGTCGGCGGTGAGGAAGTAGTAGAAGCGCCGGTACGTCGTGTTGGCGATGCGCTGCTGTTTGGCGCTGTCGCCGAAGTGCTGCACACCGTGCCGGGTGCCGAGGCCGGCCCACTTGCCGAGGTGGTAGACGTCGACCTCGCCGGTGTGCCGGGTGAGCGCCTCGGCGAAGCGGAAGAGGTCGGACCGGCCGCTCCTGAGGTACGCGTACCAGAGCCACAGGTCCGGCGAGAGCTCGGAGTTGTCCCAGGCGTAGCCACCGACGTCGTACCGCCACTGGTGGCGCACGGTGTCGTAGGTGTGCATGAAGTCGCCGTAGTCCCAGAAGCCGTACCAACGGCGTTGCCCCACCTGGTCCTTGTAGTAGGTGAAGAGGAAGTCGAGGTGGCCCTCGATCTTCGCCTTGGCCGGGGTGGAGCGGTCGGGCTCGGCGTACAGGCCGGGGCCGAAGACCTTGGCCTCGATCAGCTGCTTGGGCGGGGCCGCGAGCTGCGGCAGCACCCGTACCGGCTGCACCTGCCGGGCCAGGGTGTCGGCGTCGGGGGTGGAGTCGTTGGCCCAGAAGAGGAGTTCTGGAAGAACGTCCGGATCGGGACGTCCGCTATGCCGTCGGCGAGGCCCTTGAAGTTGGACAGGATCGGGTGGGACGGGAACAGCGTGAGGCTGTTGATGACGTCCTTGCTGGGCTTGAACGAGGCGCCGATCACCCAGACGACCGGATAGAGGATGACGGCCAGGATGGCCACGGCGCCGAGGTGCCAGGCGAGCGAGCCGGTGCGCCGGCGCGTCAGGGCGAGTCTGAGGGTGCTCATCGGGCGTCCTCCTCGTAGTGCACCCACTTCTTCTGGGACCAGAAGAGGACGGCCGTCACCAGGGCCACGGCGAGCAGCAGCATCCAGGCCATGGCGGAGGCGAAGCCCATCCGGGCGTTCGTGAAGCCCTGCTGGTACAGGTAGCAGGTGTAGACGAGCGTGGCGTCGGCCGGTCCGCAGGAGGTGTTGGAGACGACGTAGGCCGAGCCGAAGATCTGGAAGGAGTGGATGGTCTCCAGGAGCACGTTGAAGAACAGCACCGGGGAGATCATCGGCAGGGTGATGTTCCAGAACCTCCGGAACGTACCCGCGCCGTCCATCTCGGCGGCCTCGTACAGCTCCCTCGGCACCTGTTTCAGGCCCGCCAGGAAGATGACCATGGGCGCACCGAACTGCCACACCGTCAGCGCGACCAGGCAGTACAGCACCCAGTCGGCGTTGCCGACCCAGCCGCCGACGTGCCAGCCGAAGAAGGTCTGGGTACGGTCCACGATCGCGCCGTCGGAGAACAGCGACCGCCAGACGAAGCCGACGGAGACGCTCGCGCCGATCAGCGAGGGGGCGTAGAAGGCGGCCCGGTAGAAGGCCTGGCCGCGGCGGCTCTGCGCGAGCAGCAGGGCGACCCCGAGGGCGAGCAGCAGCTTCAGCGGGGTGCCGGTTGTAGTCGGTGAAGGCGAAGTACAGCGAGGCGATCATGGGGCCCGCGGTCAGCAGCAGGAAGCCCGCGATCCACGGGGACATGAAGAGGTAGCCGGCGAGGTTCTCGCGGCGGCGGCCCGGCCGCCCGGGGGTGGCGGTGGCGGCCGAGCGTGCCTTGCGGGTCGCGGGCACGGAGTCCTTGACGAGCGTCACGGCATGTCCCATCAGGCCTGGAATGCGGCCTCGGACTCGGTGAAGAACTGCTTCACCGCGTCCGCGACCTTCGTCTTGCCCTGTCCGAGGTCGCCGCCGATGCGCAGGAAGGCGGCCTCGATGGTGTCGGCACCGGAGGGGTGCGGGGTGATCGCGCCGAGGACGCCCGCCTTGGCGGTGTCGGCCTCATACTGCGCGATCTCCTTGTTCACCGCGTCCGTCGGCTTGTACGCGTCGTACTGCTCGGTGCCGGCGAGGATGCCCCGGTCGTAGCCCATGATCCTGCCGACCTCGGGGTCGTGGACCATGAAGTCGATGAACTGGGCGACCTCCTTGGAGTGGGAGGTGTGGGCGGAGGCGCTGAGCATCAGGGAGGCGAGGTACTGCCCGGTGTGCCTGCCGTCCGTGGTGGGGATCGGCGCGAGGCCGTAGGTGCTGTCGCCCTCCGCCGAGTAACGGACGGTGAAGTTGTCCCAGGTGAACTCCGAGGCGCCGTGACCTGCGGAGAGGGAGGACTTGGGCATGTCCTGCTGGACGACCTTCGGGTCGGTGACGATGCCCGCCTTGACGCGGTGGTAGCCGTCGGTCCACCACTCCGTCAGATCGGCCTTGTCGAAGCCGAGTCCGTCCTTGGTGTAGAACGCCTTGCCGTTCTGGCGAAGGTAGAGGTCGTACAGGTACATGATGGTGAAGTAGCCGGTGTCCCCCGGGACATTTTTCCTGTCGTGGATGGTCTTCAGCGCCTTGAAGTAGTCGTCCCAGGTCCATCCCGGGTGCGGCTCGACGCCGGCCTTCTGGAACACCTTCTTGTCGACGACGAGCGCCATGGTGTTGGAGCCGACTGGAATTCCGAGCTGCTTTCCGTCGACCTCGCCGACCTTCGTCACGCCGTCCCGAAAGTGATCCAGGGTCAGATTACCTGCCTGCACCTGTGACTTGAGGTCGAGGAGAATTCCTCGCTTGTCATACTTCCGGAGAAAGGTGACGGCATTTTGGAAAACGTCCGGAGGATTTCCACCGGCGGCCTGGGTCTGGAACTTCTCCCAGAAGGACGCGTACGTCTGGAAGTCGGTCTTGACCTTGATCTTCGGGTACTTCTTCTCGAAGAGGGCGATGGTCTGGTTGATCTTCTTGGCCCGCTCCTCGGCACCCCACCAGGAATAACGGATCGTCACCGTCCCATCCCCGGAACCGCTTCCGCCTCCGCACCCGGCCGTCGCCGCGAGCCCGAGCGCGGCCGCCGAGGCGCCGGCCGCCTTCAGGATCGTACGCCTCTCAAGATTCCCAAGATTCCTGCTGGTTCCCATGATGGGGCCCTCCCCGCAGCGTCGTCTCCGTCGTCGTGAATCGTTTCAAGTAAGCGCTTGCTGGCACAAGGTACGGAGGGGCTCGGGTGCGTCAATGATTCGGACAGGATTCTCTTGCGGCCGGCGCGGGCGCGGGGGTCGCGTCTCGGCTGTCGTCGCTGGTGAGCGTGGTACGACCGACGGACCGAACGGACGCGGCCGCACAGACCGGGCGGGCCGGGGAGGGTCTCGGGGTACGTCTCGACGGCGCCGGGCGGGCAGGCGAGGCGTCCAAAGTGCCGCCGACGAGGTGTCCGGGGTGCCGCCGATGGACAGCGAGGGCCGCGTGATCGGGCTATCCGTGACCGGCGCATCCGTGATCCGGGCTCCCTGGTGACGGGCCGACCGGCCAGGTCCGCCCAGTCCCGGCCCCTGGTGCGGTGACGGCTCAACGCCCCGGTCACTCCCGTCCGCTCGAACTCCCCGGCCAGGACGTCGAGATCACCCTCGCCAGGACAGGCCCGACCGCCAAGCTCGGCGGAGACCTGGGAGCCGCTGCCCGCCCCGGAGCAGGGGCAGGGGCAGGGGCCTGTGCTCGCATCTGGAGTCGGAGCAGGGGGCTGGAGCAAGTGCTCGCGCCGGAGCCGGTCACGAGGCGCAAAGGCCGCTGTCCGCCGCCGGGGTCCGCGCAGGTGACCTGGATCAGCTGTTCGTCGCTCGAAGCACCGCAGGCAACCCGAGGCCGGTGCCCGCTGCCGGGGTCGGCCGACGAACGCTCCACCGGCCCGGATCAGACGCGCATACGCCGACGGCCACCTGCCTTTTCGCAGGTGGCCGTCGGTCCGGGTGGGCGATACTGGGTTCGAACCAGTGACCTCTTCGGTGTGAACGAAGCGCTCTCCCACTGAGCTAATCGCCCGGGCGCAGGAAGAACATTACCCCATGTCAGGCGGTGCTTCCGAACACGGCAGGGCGGCGGAGGACCGGGCGGCGCAGCCGCGTCACTGATCCTTGATCTTCCACGGCATGACGAGGCCGAACTGCCCCACGTAGACCCCGACCAGCACGGCCACGACCGCCAGTCCGATCACCGTCAGCGTGATGTTGCGGCGCCGCACCTTGGGATCGAGGGCCCGCTGGGCGGCCTCGGTGACCTTGCGCTTGGTCCAGCGGAGGACGAGCTGCGCCCAGACGAACTCGGTCGCCCAGATCGCCATGCCGCCGAAGATCACCACCCAGCCGGATCCCGGCAGCGGCAGCATGACGATGCCGGCGACGACGACCGCGAGGCCCACCACGAAGACGCCGACCTGCCAGCTCAGATGCAGCAGCCGACGGGCCTTGATGAATTCCGGCGCCCGTGAGCCGAGCCCGGCACCGGTCCCGCGCCCGGTGTCGTCCCCGGAGCCCTGCCCGGCCTCCCGCCGGTCCGCCCTCGCCTTGTCCGCCGCCGCAACCACCTCGCCCGCCTCGTCACTCCCCGTATTCATATAGACAAACCCTACCCGAGTGAATCCAGTCACCGGAATGGTCGTAGATCTCGTACGAGTTCTCGGCCGGAAGAGTTACGTAAAGACACGCAAAACCCTCAGAGGGGTTTACAACGGCATCGTAGGTGGCATGTCGATTTCGCCGACGTGCGAATCCCCGAGCGCACACTGAGCGAAAGGCCCTGGCGCTTATGAACACCACGGTCAGCTGCGAGCTGCACCTGCGCCTCGTTGTGTCGAGCGAGTCCTCCCTGCCTGTCCCCGCAGGCCTGCGGTACGACACGGCCGACCCCTACGCCGTGCACGCCACCTTCCACACCGGAGCCGAGGAGACCGTCGAGTGGGTGTTCGCCCGCGACCTCCTCGCCGAGGGGCTCCACCGGCCCACCGGAACCGGCGACGTCCGTGTCTGGCCGTCGCGCAGTCATGGTCAGGGCGTCGTCTGCATCGCCCTCAGCTCCCCGGAGGGAGAGGCCCTGCTCGAGGCCCCGGCGCGGGCCCTGGAGTCCTTCCTGAAGCGAACCGACGCCGCCGTGCCGCCCGGCACGGAGCACCGGCACTTCGATCTGGATCAGGAGCTCTCGCACATCCTGGCGGAGAGCTAGGTCGCGGCCCTCGAAAGCAGCCCGGCGCCGTCCACTCGGGGAGACGGCTCGGGCCAAGACAACCGCATACGGCACAGCCCGACGCCGTCACCGTGAGCGATGCACACGGGACGGCGCCGGCCTGTACACCGGTTCCTCCGCGGGCATGATGTGCGCACGGCGCCGTGGGCGGGAACCAGCTCGGGCGCGGAGGCGTTCTACCGGCAATCGAGGTCGGGCAGAGACCGGTGCGGTGCTCGGCGTTGTCGCTACCATCGGCCAACATCGACGGGCGTCGGCCCGACCCTCAGGCCAGGGAGCGAAATGTGCTGATCACCCACGACACCCGGTGCGCCCTCGACACCGTGGTGGATCTGGTGAACACCGCGCCGGAGGACGACGTGGCGGCCGACGGACTGCCCGACGTCCCGGCTCTCGCGGATTTCGTACGAAACCACAAGATCAGCGATGTCGGCGTGCTGTCGGAGTTCGATCTCTCGGCGGTGCGCAGGGTCCGGGGGCGCTTCGCGGCGATCTTCGCCGCGCCGGACGCCCGCTCGGCGGCCGGGCTGATCAACGAGCTGGTCGCCGCGGCGGGCACCACCCCGCGCCTGACGGACCACGACGGCTACGACTGGCATGTGCACTACTTCGCACCCGGTGCCTCCGTGGCCGACCATCTCGCCGCGGACTGCGGGATGGCGCTCGCCTTCTTCGTCGTGGCCGGGGAACGGGAGCGGCTGCGGCGCTGCGAGGCACCGGACTGCCGGCGCGCCTTCGTCGACCTGTCCCGCAACCGCTCGCGCCGCTACTGCGACAGCCGCACCTGCGGAAACCGACTGCATGTCGCCGCGTACCGGGCCCGCCGTAAGGAAGCGACCGGGTGATCGGCCGGAGAGCGCCGCAGGGGTTGCCGCCGTGTGCCCGGCGCGGGTCCGTTGTGGCAGCCCCGCGTCCCGGGGAGGCGCACGCCTGTCGGCCAGATCTCGCGGTGGCCGAACGCTGAGGTCAGGGCGACGTCGGTCCCGGCGGGTGGCGCCGGGACCGACGTGTACGGCTCACAGCAACAGCAGGTCGTGCAGCGCAGCCATGAGGAGCAGAGACCCGATCACCGCAAGGAAGATCATCAGCGGTGGCTGGGATAGGGCGAAGAGGCATCCGCGCGGCTCGTCCTTCGGCGGCGCGGCCTCGCTCTGTCTCGTGTCCAGCATCTCGCCGCAGATCATGGCGCAGGAGAGGCCCCGCACGCGATCAACATACCGGCGACATGCCAGAGTTGCCGCCTATCGCACCGTCTCGTCCGACTTGCTTCCGGTTGTGAACGGTTCCTGACGTCAGCGCGACACCCTGCGTCGTCCAGGTCCGGAGGGTCTGCTGTGTGGACGCCCCCGCTGCCTGCGGCCGGTCATATGCCGTGCTTCTTCAGGATCGCCTCGATGTCGCTGAAGTCGTCGGTGGCGCCTGTGGAGCTCTTGGCGCGCGGGGCGGTGGCGGAGCCGGTCGCGGATCGGGGGCCCGGGCCCAGGGACGGCGCGGAGGCCCCGGCGGCCACGGCCTCCGATCGGTCGCGGCGGTCCGCCTTGCGTTCGGCGCGGGTGCCGCCGCGCCGGCGTTCGACCGCCCGGGTGCCCACGAACAGGAGCCAGGCCGCGCCCAGCACCCCGAAGCCCGCCCAGGCGGTAGGGCTGAAGGCGGTGTCCGCGAGCCAGCCGACCACCCCGGTCATCACCAGGCCGACCGGTACCAGCGAGTAGGCCGCGATGCGGGTCGCCGCGAGGAAGCGCTTGCGGTAGGCCGTGACCACCGCGATGCCCAGGCCCGCTGCGGACACGGCGGAACAGACGGTCTCGGCAATCATCCGGTCCTCCTGGCGGGCTCGGTCGGTGCGGCGGCAC
The DNA here is from genome assembly GCF_009604455.1 of Streptomyces sp. RB17. Lineage (GTDB taxonomy): Bacteria > Actinomycetota > Actinomycetes > Streptomycetales > Streptomycetaceae > Streptomyces. The sequence goes on along the minus strand of NZ_WEGL01000009.1, from coordinate 314,668 downwards.
TCGGCGGACGCGGCACACCGGCACGGCGCACCGCCTCCGTCTCCTCCATCCTGCACCGCCCCGTCCCCGCTGTGCCACGCCCCCGCCGGACTTCAGGGGCATCTCGGGGTCGTCTCCTACTGGAGTGCCGGTGCGGAGCCGTACGGCCGTTCCGTCCCGATTGGGTCGGCCGCCTCCGGCCTGGAAGACTGGTCGGCATGAGCGACTCCTCTCCCGACTCCTCCCCCGAACGCACCGATGCCCTGGTACTCGACGTCTGGTGCGAACTGCAGTGCCCCGACTGCCGTACCGCCCTGGACGACGTCCGCGCCCTGCGCGCCCGCTACGGCGACCGGCTGGAGCTGCGGCTGCGGCACTTCCCGCTGGAGAAGCACAAGCACGCCTTCGCCGCCGCCCAGGCCGCGGAGGAGGCGCTGGAGCAGGGCAAGGGCTGGCCGTACGTGGAGGCCGTACTGGAGCGGGTCGAGAAGCTGGACCGCGAGGGCGAGTCCTTCCTGGTCGAGGTGGCCGGTGAACTCGGCCTGGACGCCGAGGAGTTCGACACTGCGCTGATCGACGGCCGGCACATCCTGATCGTGGACGCCGATCAGGCCGAGGGCAAGGCGATCGGGGTGACCGGCACCCCGACGTACGTCATCGGCGGCGAACGCCTCGACGGCGGCGAGAGCCAGGAGGGGCTGCGGACGCGCATCGAGGAGATCGCCGACCGGCTGCTGGGCGGCCAGGAGGCCTGAGCCGCACCACAGGGTCCCGCCGGCTCCTACAGCAGGGGCTTGGCGAGGGCGCGGACCGTCGTCTCGTAGCCGAGTGACTCGTACAGCCGCTCGGCCGGGGCGTTGCCCGCGAACACATTGAGGCCGAGGACGGGCCGGCCGGCCTCGATCGCCTGGCGCTCGGCCAGCAGCATCAGCGTACGGCCGTGTCCCCGGCCACGGTGGGCGGCGTCGGCCTCCACGTCGAACACGAAGGCCTTGCTGTCCTGCAGGGCCACCCACAGCGTGCCCACCCGGGTCCCCTCGTGCTCCAGGACGCTGAAGACCATGCCGTCGGTCGCAAGACCGTGCGGCAGCACCGTGTCGTGGTCCCTGCGGGCCTTGGCGTAGGCCGCGGCCTCGGGGACACCGCGCGCTATCCACATGCGTGCGTACTGCTCGCTCTCGTCCGCGTGCCACGCGGTGAAGTCGGCTTCGGTCATGGGCCGTGCCCTGCTGCCCGGCGGCAGTTCGGGCGGGGTGGCGCCGAGGCGCTTCTCCATGCCGCGGTTGCGCAGGGTGTAGCCGAGGGCGCCGAACAGCCGCAGGGCGCTGCCGGCCGAGGCGGGGACGAGGGTCTCGATCTGTGTGCAGCCCCAGCCGCGCGCCACCTCCTCGGCGGCGAGCGCGGCCACCGTGCCCCGGCCGCGCCGCCGGTCGGGCTCGGCGATCCGCAGGTCGATGACGCGGGCCACCGAGTCACCGAGGGACGGCGAGGTGCCGAGGTGGATCTCGCCGACGGGACGGCTGTTCACGCACACCTGGTAGCGGCGGGAACGGGTGCCGTCGGCATTGTGCTGGAGCGGCTCGGTAGGCCGCAGGGTCGTGGTCATCACCGGTGTTCTACCCGCGGCCGGCCGTCACGTCAGCCCGTTTTCCGCACCGCCGTCGGCGCGTCCCCCGGCTCAGGGGTCGAGGTCCTGCCCGGACCGCTCGTCGAAGATCCGCATGGCCTTGGCGGTCGCCGCGCCCGGGGTGCCGGGCAGCTCACGGTCGTCGACCCGGTGGACGGCCTGGATGTCGCGCAGGGTCGAGGTGAGGAAGATCTCGTCGGCGCGGAGCAGGACGTCCAGCGGCAGGTCGGTCTCCTTGGCGCCGGTCCACTCGACGGCCAGCGCGCGGGTGATGCCCGGGAGGCAGCCGGAGGCGACCGGCGGGGTGTGGATCTCGCCGTCGAGGACGACGAAGACGTTCGACCCGGTGCCCTCGCAGAGCTGTCCGACCGTGTTGCCGAACAGGGCTTCCGAGGCGCCGTGTTCGTGGGCGCGGGCGAGGGCGACGACGTTCTCGGCGTACGAGGTGGTCTTCAGGCCGGTGAGGGCGCCGCGCTCGTTGCGGGTCCACGGGACGGTGATCACGGCTGTCGTGTCCGGGCGGCGGGTGGTCTCGCCGAGGGCGACCACGAGGGTCGGGCCGTGTTCGCCGCGGTCGGAGCCGAGCGGGCCGTGACCGCCGGTGTAGGTGATCCGCAGCCGGCCGAGCGGCATCGGGTTCGCCTCCAGGACCGCCGCGCAGGCCTCGCGGACCTCGTCGTGGTCGGGGTCGGGCAGGCCGAGGCCCCGGGCCGAGCGGGTCAGCCGGTCCAGGTGCCGGGTGAGGGCGAACGGCCTGCCGTGGACCGCCTTCACGGTCTCGAAGACGCCGTCGCCGACGGTGAGCCCGTGGTCGAAGACGGAGACACGGGCGGATTCCAGGTCCCGCAGTCCGCCGTCCAGCCAGATCCTCATGACAACACCCCTCCACTTGCCTCGTACGCCCCCGACGCTACCGCGAGCAGCCGGGAGGCCTTCAGCTCGGTCTCCCGCCACTCCCCCTCGGGGTCCGAGCCCCAGGTGATCCCGGCGCCCGTGCCGAAGCGGAGCACCCCCGCACCGCGGTCGATCCAGAAGGTGCGGATGCCCACGGCCAGCACACCGACGCCCCGGTCGGCGTCGACCCAGCCGATACCACCGCAGTACGGCCCACGCGGGGCCGCCTCCAGCTCCTCGATGATCCTCAGGGCGCTCGACTTGGGCGCACCCGTCACCGAGCCCGGCGGGAAGGCCGCGGCCAGCAGCTCGGCCCAGCCGGCATCCGCGCGCAGCTCGCCGCGCACGGTGGAGACCAGGTGCACCAGGCCCGGGTGCTTCTCCACGGCACACAGATCCGGCACCGTCACACTGCCGGTGGCGCAGACCCGCCCCATGTCGTTGCGCACCAGGTCCACGATCATCACGTTCTCGGCGTAGTCCTTCTCCAGCAGGTCCGCCTCGGTACGCCCGGTGCCCTTGATCGGCCCCGACTCCACGACACGCCCGACCCGGCGCAAAAACAGCTCGGGCGAGGCGGTGGCGATCTCCACACCGTGCCCCGGCAGCCGCACCGTCCCGGCGTACGGCGCCGGGTTCCCACGCGCCAGCAGCGCCGTCAGCGCATCCACGTCCGCCTCGGCACCGACCGGCGCGGACAGCACCCGGCACAGGTTCGCCTGATAGACCTCGCCGGCCGCGATGTACTCACGTATCCGGCGCACGCCCGCCGTGTACCCGGCCCGGTCCAGGGACGACGCCCAGTCCCCCACCGCCGGCCCCCGCCACCCGCCCGGCACCGGCGCGGGCACCGGCTCCTCACGCACCTCCGCGAAACGCGCACAGGTCAGCCGACCCTCGAAATCGGCGCAGACAGCCCAGAACCCGGACGAGTCCAGGGCCGCCGGATCGCTGGTCACGTCGAGCAGGCCGGTGGCGACGCGGTCGCCGAAGCGGGCCAGGGGAGGGAGGCCGGATGGGTGGTGAAGCACGTGGTCGAGTCTAGGTCGGGTGTCCGACCGGTGACCCCGGGATGTCCCGGAGGCGGCGCCGACCACGGGGTCCGTCGGGGGCAGCGCAGCACGCTGCGCAAACGCGTTTTTGTACTGGCCCGGGAATCCGCTAGAGTTCAACACGTCGCCGGGACGCGTAAGCCGACCGAAACGACAGGCGGACGTAGCTCAGTTGGTAGAGCGCAACCTTGCCAAGGTTGAGGTCGCGAGTTCGAGCCTCGTCGTCCGCTCGAAGGAAGAAGGGGTCATCCCGATCCCCTACACTCCTGGTGGAGTGGCCGAGAGGCGAGGCAACGGCCTGCAAAGCCGTCTACACGGGTTCAAATCCCGTCTCCACCTCCAAGGACGATTAGCTCAGCGGGAGAGCGCTTCCCTGACACGGAAGAGGTCACTGGTTCAATCCCAGTATCGTCCACTGGATCTTCTCGTGAGATCCACGGGTCTTCTCGAAGATCCCCGCCCGCGCGATTAGCTCAGCGGGAGAGCGCTTCCCTGACACGGAAGAGGTCACTGGTTCAATCCCAGTATCGCGCACTGCCTGTGACCCATGGGTCACGGCCTGCGGACGATTAGCTCAGCGGGAGAGCGCTTCCCTGACACGGAAGAGGTCACTGGTTCAATCCCAGTATCGTCCACACATCAGGAAGCCCCCGGTCTCGTGACCGGGGGCTTCTTCATGCACTCAGCTGGAGAACAGCATGTGCGCCCAGCTCTGGTGGTGGCCGTGGTGTTCATGGTGCCCATGGTGACCGTGGTGACCGCCGTGCGGGGCACCCCAGGCGGGGGCGGGCGGCGCCGGGTACGCCTGCGGGGCGGGCGGGGCCGGCTTGGACCACTGGGCCTCCAGCTGGGTCAGCGCCTCCAGCTCGCCGTAGTCGAGGAAGATGCCGCGGCAGCCGCTGCACTGCTCGATCTGGACGCCGCTGCGGTTGTAGGTGTGCATCGGCGCGTGGCATTTCGGACAATGCATGGTCGGCTCAACTCCTCGCCGGTCGGTCCTGCTTCACATCTCCCCAGGACAGACTCCGTCCAGCCCTGGCCGGTTGCAGCCTAGTCCGCCGCTTCGGGCGCCAACTGGTACGGAATCGGGGTCATTCGGGCACAGGCGTCGACGACCGCCTGTTCCACCTCGTCCAGCGGGCGGCCCGCCGCGAGCGCCTTGGTGACGGCGAGGGCGGCCGTCTGCACGCTCAGTGCGCGGGCCGGGACGTCCAGGGCGGGCCAGGGGTCGCCGGCGGCGGGTACGGCCGGGCCGCCCGCCCGCCGGTACGCGCCGAGGAAACGGTTCCACTCGTCGGGCGGGAGGAGCCCGCAGGCGTACCAGGCGGCGGGGCGGGCGAGGTCCCAGGCCGGGGCGCCGGTTCCCAGGTCGTCGACGTCGATCAGCCGCCAGGGGCCGTCCGGTGCGGGGTGACGGACGAGCTGGCCGAGGTGCAGGTCGCCGTGGCAGAGGGCGGGCGGGCCGGGCATGGGAGCTTCGCCGCGGGCCCAGGCGGGAAGCGCGGCCCAGGCGGCGAGGACCGGGCAGGCCGCCGGATGGGGCTCGGCCGCGACGCGCAGGGCCGCGTACAACCGGGCGACGGCGCGGGCGGCCTTGACGGGGCCGCGCATCGGGGGCAGGCCGTCGGGCGGGGGCGCGCGGTGCAGGCGGGCGAGGAGGGTGGCGGCGGCTTCCCAGGGCGCCGCGTCCCGGTCGTCGGGGTCCACGGGAGCGCCGTACGGCCAGAAGGTCACCAGGCGGTCGTGGAGGGGCGTGGGGGTCACGGTCAGCGGGGGCAGGAGGACGTCCGGGAGGCGGGCGGCCACGGAGAGGCGCCGGGTCAGCTCGGCGGGGGCGGTATCGGGGGCGTGGGCCTTGGCGACGGTGTCCGCGTGCCGTACGACGGTGGCGTCGGGGCGGTCGGCGAGGGGGCCCGCGCCCGCGCAGGTGCAGGGGGCTGCGCCGGTGTCGGGGTGGGCGGCAGCTCTGACCTTCGCGGTGAGCGCGGGTATGAGCGCGGGGGTGTCAGTGGTCAACGGTGCCTCGGGACGGTGGGCTGCGCAGTTGAGGGTACTGGTGCCGGCCGTGCCGCGGCGGCGGTGCTTCGAAGGCGCCGGCACCGCAGCTCCCCAAGGGGCGGGGGGAACTGCGCGACCAGCCACGGCGGACCCGCAGCCGGCAATACGCCGCACCCCCACGGCGAGAGCCCGCACCGCCACGGCGAGACCCCCACCGGCCCCCATAAACGGCGCATGCCGGCGCAGCTCCCCAGCTGCGCCGGCATTTGTGCCGTCCGCCGCACCCCCGTCCCCACGGGGTTTCCTGGATGGATGTCCCCGCCCGGACCGCTCTTCCGGGCCTGGGGTCGCCGCTCAGCGCCCCAGCATCGCACCCACGGACGACGCCTGTGTGGCCACCGTCTCCCAGCCGTCGAAGACGAGCAGGAGCAGGGCCGCCAGAGGAAGGGCCATGAGCGTCGCCACCAGGGGGTGGCGGCGGCCCGTGCGGCGCGGTGCGAACGCCGGGCGTCGCGGTGCCGTGTGGGCCATGGTCCCTCTCCTGACCGTGTCGGTTGTCATCAGCAGCGGCGGGTGTCTGACCTCGGGGGACGAGTGCTGCACCCGCCGCTTGACCTCAAATCTAGGCGTGGGGCGGCTGCCGGGCGTCATGCCCTCGTATCGATTGCCGGGCCTCCCCGAGGATGAGCCACAACTCGGGACGTACTCCCCTGGGTGGAGACGCCGGTCAGGGTCTCGGGGTCTTCCCGGAAGGGGCACCCACTGTGTCCGGTCATTTCCGAAGCGTCCGACGACCACGAGGAGTGACTTCGATCACTCCGGACGGGTGTGGGAGGTGCGCCGCGTCCGGTGCGCGGCCCGTCCCGGACCCGGGTCCACGGTCGGTGCGCAGCGGGGGCGAGACGGCTGCCCGCACCGGCATCACCTGCCGTCTCGTGACCTCAACACCCGGACGTCGACGATCGGTTGGGGGTACTGACGGCCCAAGGACCCCGTGCGAACTCGCTTCCTGACCGCGTTTCATGTCGTACCGGCCGTCCGCACAATCCGTCCGGCCCGGAGGGCGCGGCCTCTGCGCGCAGGCGGCCGTGGAAACGTAAGCTGTGCCACGTCACAGGGACCGGGCAGCGGGGATGAACATGGCGATGATGCGCCTGAGGCGCGAGGACCCGCGCGTCGTCGGCTCGTTCAGGCTTCACCGACGGCTCGGCGCGGGCGGGATGGGTGTGGTCTACCTCGGCTCCGACAAGAAGGGGCAGCGGGTCGCCCTGAAGGTGATCCGGCCCGATCTGGCGGAGGACCAGGAGTTCCGGTCGCGGTTCGCCCGTGAGGTCTCGGCGGCCCGGCGGATCAGGGGCGGCTGCACGGCCCGGCTGGTCGCCGCGGACCTGGAGGCCGAGCGGCCCTGGTTCGCCACGCAGTACGTACCCGGGCCCTCCCTGCACGACAAGGTCGCCGACGAGGGCGCGCTCAGCGCGGCCGACACCGCGGCGGTCGGTGCCGCGCTGTCCGAGGGGCTGGTCGCGGTGCACGAGGCCGGTGTCGTCCACCGGGACCTCAAGCCGTCCAACATCCTGCTGTCCCCGAAGGGGCCGCGGATCATCGACTTCGGCATCGCCTGGGCAACCGGCGCCTCCACGCTGACCCACGTCGGTACGGCGGTAGGCTCCCCGGGCTTCCTCGCGCCCGAGCAGGTGCGCGGCGCGGCCGTCACCCCGGCGACGGACGTCTTCTCCCTGGGAGCGACCCTCGCCTACGCCTCCACCGGCGACTCGCCCTTCGGGCACGGCAGTTCCGAGGTGATGCTGTACCGGGTGGTGCACGAGGAACCGCAGCTGTACGGCGTACCGGACGCGCTCGCCCCGCTGATCCGCGCGTGTCTGGCGAAGGATCCCGACGACCGGCCCAGCACGCTGCAGCTGTCGCTGCGGCTCAAGGAGATCGCCGCCCGCGAGGCGCAGGGCCTGACCGACGTACGGCCGCCGGCGCCGCGCGCAGCGGAGGCGGACCGGCCCACCGGTCGGCTCGTCGACACCTACCCCGAGCAGCAGCGCACCCAGCGGCGCACCGCGCCCGGCACGCCGGTGCCGCACGCCGGTCCCAACGCCCGGGGCGGTGCGCCGGCGCGTGGCGGCGCGTCCCCACGGACCGGCAACACCCCGCGTGGCAATGCTGCGGGTGCCCCTGCCCGGCCGGGCTCGGCGCGCCCGGCCCCGGCGCCACGCGGCACCGGGCCACGCCCGGGTGGCGGAAGCCGTCCCGCCGGCCGGGGCGGTTCCGGGCGTCCGGCGCAGCGTACGACGGGCACCGGACTGCGGCCGGCCAACCCCCGGCTGCTGCGCCAGCGGCTGTTCGTGTTCGTCGTGGTGACGCTGCTCGTGGCGCTCGGCATCGCGGTCGCGCAGGGCTGCCAGGGCCCGGCCCGCGGCCTCGGCGACGGCGGCCTCCGACGTCAGGGGCAGGCGCAGCCCGGCCATGCGTCGGCGGACGCCGACCGGCCGGTGGCCGAGCGGTACGGGCCGGCACCGAGCCGGGACTTCAGGATGTGACCGGCAGCCCGGAAGGCTAGGCCTCCGGGCGGCCGGCGGTCACCGCGTAGAAGGCGACGGCCGCGGCCGCGCCCACGTTGAGCGAGTCGACGCCGTGGGACATCGGGATGCGGACCCATTCGTCGGCGGCGACCAGGGCCTGCGTGGACAGTCCGTCGCCCTCGGCGCCGAGCATCAGGGCCACCCGGTCCATGCGGTGCGGGGCGGCCTCGTCCAGGGTGCGGGCCTTGTCGTCCGGGGTGAGCGCGAGCAGGGTGAAGCCGGCCTCGCGGACCGACTCCAGTCCCTTGGGCCAGGTCTCCAGACGGGCGTACGGCACCGAGAACACCGCGCCCATGGAGACCTTGACGCTCCGGCGGTACAGCGGGTCGGCGCAGTCGGGCGACAGCAGGACCGCGTCCATGCCGAGGGCGGCGGCCGAGCGGAAGATCGCGCCGATGTTGGTGTGGTCGTTGACCGACTCCATGACCACGACCCGGCGTGCGGAGCGCAGCAGTTCGCCGGCCGTGGGCAGCGGTTTGCGCTGCATGGAGGCGAGCGCGCCGCGGTGCACGTGGTAGCCGGTGACCTGCTCGGCGAGCTCAGGGCTCACGGCGTAGACCGGGGCGGGCAGTTCGTCGATGACGTCGCGCATGACGTCGATCCACTTGGCCGAGAGCAGCATGGAGCGCATCTCGTAGCCCGCTTCCTTGGCCCTGCGGATGACCTTCTCGCCCTCGGCGATGAACAGGCCCTCGGCGGGCTCGCGCTTGCGGCGCAGCTCGACGTCGGTCAGGCCTGTGTAGTCGCGCAGGCGCGGGTCGTCGGGATCCTCGACGGTGATGAGATCGGCCACAGGGTGATACTGCCTTGTCCTGGGTGTGCTGCCAACGGCTGGGAACGGGTAGGTTACCCCGGGTTACGCATGATCAAGCCATGGGTGGGGCGACCGGCTCCGGCCCGACCTTCACGACCTCGCCGATGACGATGACCGCCGGGGGCTTCACGTCCTCGGTCCGTACCGTCTCGGCCACCGTGGCGAGGGTGGCGTCGACCCGGCGCTGCGCGGCCGTCGTACCCTCCTGCACCAGCGCGACGGGGGTCTGCGGGGACTTGCCGTGCGCGACGAGGGTCTCGGCGATCTTCCCGATCTTGTCGACGCCCATCAGGATCACGAGGGTGCCGGTGAGCCTGGCGAGCGCCGGCCAGTCGACCAGCGAGCGTTCGTCGTCCGGGGCGACATGGCCGCTGACGACCGTGAACTCGTGCGCCACGCCCCGGTGGGTGACCGGGATGCCGGCCGCGCCCGGCACCGAGATCGAGCTGGAGATGCCGGGGACCACGGTGCAGGGGACGCCGGCCTCGGCGAGCGCCTGGACCTCCTCCATGCCCCGGCCGAACACGTACGGGTCGCCGCCCTTGAGCCGTACGACCGACTTGCCTTGCTGGGCGTGCTCGATGAGCGCGTTGTTGATGGCCTCCTGGGCCATGAAACGGCCGTACGGGATCTTCGCCGCGTCGATCACCTCGACGTGCGGCGGGAGTTCGTCGAGGAGGTCGCGGGGGCCGAGCCGGTCGGCGATGACGACGTCCGCCTCGGCGAGCAGCCGGCGGCCGCGGACCGTGATCAGATCGGGGTCGCCGGGGCCGCCGCCGACCAGGGCGACGCCGGGGGTGCGGGTGCGGTGGTGGGGTGCCACCAGGGTGCCGTCGCGCAGGCCCTCGACCACCGCGTCCCGGATGGCGGCGGTGTGCCGGGGATCGCGGCCGCGCGCCTCCGTGGTGAGTACGGCGACGGTGACGCCCTCGCTGTGACCGGTCGCCGGGGTCCAGGCGGTCGCCTGGTCGGCGTCGTCCGAGCGCACGCACCAGACGCGGTGGCGCTCGGCTTCGGCGGAGGCGGCGGCGTTGGTCTCGGGGTCGCTGGTGGCGATGAGGGCGTACCAGGCGTTCGCGAGGTCGCCGTCCATGTAGCGGCGCCGCTCCCAGGTGATCTCGCCCGCGTCCGCCATGGCCTCGACGGAGGGGGTCGCCTCGGGAGAGACGACGACGATGTCCGCGCCGGCCGCGATGAGTGCCGGGAGACGGCGCTGGGCCACCGTGCCGGCACCGACGACGACCACGCGGCGGCCGAAGAGGCGGAGGCCTACGGGGTAGGCGGGGTGTTCGGCCATGAGGGGCGGCTCCTCGTGCAGCTGTGCGATGGGGGCGCGCTGCACCTTCGGAGCGGCCCTGACGTGCGGATTTTAGCTGTGTGCAGGGCAGACGGCACGGGTGGTCCGACAGCTGAACGCCGGACCACCCGTCCTGTGACGCCTACTTCTCGGTGACGCCGGCCGAGTCGAACGTCGCCACCTCGTGCATCGCCCTCGCCGTGCTCTGCACCAGCGGAAGCGCCAGCAGGGCGCCCGTGCCCTCGCCCAGGCGCAGGTCGAGGTCGACCAGTGGGCGCAGGCCCAGCTTGTTGAGGGCGGCCACGTGGCCGGGTTCGGCGCTGCGGTGGCCGGCGATGCAGGCCGCCAGCACCTCGGGGGCGATGGCGCGGGCGACCAGGGCAGCGGCGCCGGCGCTGACACCGTCCAGGATCACCGGCGTGCGCAGCGAGGCGCCGCCGAGGAGCAGGCCGACCATGGCCGCGTGCTCGAAGCCGCCGATGGCCGCGAGAACGCCGATGGGGTCGGCCGGGTCGGGCTGGTGGAGTTCCAGGGCGCGGCGGACGACCTCGGTCTTGCGGGCCAGCGTCTCGTCGTTGATGCCGGTGCCGCGGCCGGTGACCTCGGCCGGGTCGGCGCCCGTGAAGACCGAGATGAGGGCGGCCGATGCCGTGGTGTTCGCGATGCCCATCTCGCCGGTGAGCAGCGCCTTGTTGCCGGCCGCCACCAGGTCGCGGGCGGTCTCGATGCCGACCTCGATGGCCTGCTTGGCCTCCTCGCGGGTCATCGCGGGGCCGGTGGTCATGTCGGAGGTGCCGCCGCGGATCTTGCGGGGCAGCAGGCCGGGGGTGGCCGGGAGGTCGGCGGCGACACCGACGTCCACGACGCACACCTCGGCGCCGACCTGGCCCGCGAAGGCGTTGCAGACCGCTCCCCCGCCGAGGAAGTTGGCCACCATCTGGGCGGTGACCTCCTGCGGCCAGGGGGTGACGCCCTGGGCGTGGACGCCGTGGTCGCCGGCGAAGATGGCGACGGCGGCGGGCTCCGGGATCGGCGGCGGGCACTGGCGGGAGAGCCCGGACAGCTGCGCGGAGATGATCTCCAGCATGCCGAGCGCGCCGGCCGGCTTGGTCATGCGCTTCTGGCGCTCCCAGGCCTCACCGAGGGCCTTGGCGTCGAGCGGGCGGATCTGGGCGACGGTCTCGGCAAGCAGGTCGTGGGGTTCCTCTCCGGGCAGGGCGCGGCGGCCGTACGTCTCCTCGTGCACCACCCAGGACAGGGGGCGTCGCTTGGACCAGCCGGCCTGCATCAGCTCGGGCTCGTCCGGGAACTCGTCGACGTACCCGACGCACAGGTAGGCGACGACCTCCAGGTGTTCGGGCAGGCCGAGCGCGCGGACCATCTCCCGCTCGTCGAAGAAGCTGACCCAGCCGACGCCGAGGCCTTCGGCGCGGGCGGCGAGCCAGAGGTTCTCCACCGCGAGCGCCGAGGAGTAGGGCGCCATCTGCGGCTGGGTGTGACGGCCGAGGGTGTGCCGGCCGCCGCGGGTGGGGTCGGCGGTGACGACGATGTTGACCGGGGTGTCGAGGATGGCCTCGATCTTCAGTTCCTTGAACTGCTTGGCCCGGCCCTTCGGCAGCGACTTGGCGTAGGCCTCGCGCTGACACATCGCCAGTTCGTGCATCGTCCGACGGGTCTCGGCGGAGCGGATGACGACGAAGTCCCAGGGCTGTGAGTGGCCCACGGAGGGCGCCGTGTGGGCGGCCTCCAGGACGCGCAGCAGCACCTCGTGCGGGATGGGGTCGCTGCGGAAGCCGTTGCGGATGTCGCGGCGTTCGCGCATGACCTTCAGGACGGCCTCGCGCTCGGCGTCGGCGTAGCCGGGCGCGGCGGGGCCGGTGGGCTGGGATGCTTCCGCCACTGCGGCCGTGCTCTCTTCCTCCTGGTCGGCGGCCCTGGTCTGCAGGTCCTCCGCGTGCTGTACGACATCGGGGACCGCCGCGGGTGCGGGCTCCGCCTCGCGGGGTGCCGGCACCGTGGCCACCGGCTCCTGCGTGACCTCGGCGGGGAGGACGAGAGGCTGCGGCGGGGTCGGCGCCAGGTGCGGGGTCGTGGGCACCTGGCCGTCGACCTGCACGAACTGCCCGAGCGGCTGCTCCGGGTGCGGCGGCACGTTGGAGGGGAGCGGCTCGGCCGGCTCGGCGGTCCCGGGGTGCGCGGGGCCGTCGGCGGCGTCGGCCGACGTGGGCTCGGCCTCGGCGGCGGCCGGTACGGAGGCGCCCGGCACGGGCTGGGCGGGGACGCCGTCGGCGGCCGGTGCGGCGGCCGCGCCGGGCTGCGTCTGCGGGCCGGCGGGCGCGCCGGGACCGGTCACGGCGTCAGTGGCAGCGGCGCCCTGCTGGACGGCATCGGCGGCGGCCGCCTCGGCCTCGGCGGGCTGAACCTGCGGCTGCGGCTGGGGCTGGGTCGGCGGGTCGGCGGGCGCGTCCGGGCCGCTCGCCACCTGGGCGTCAGCGACCTGGTGGACGGCGTCCTGCGTGGCCGACTCGGGCTGGGGCTGCGGCTGGGGCTGGGGTACGACGACGGGCTGCGCCGGACCGGGCACGGCCTCGGCGGCGACGGGTTCGGCCGGCTGTGGGCCCTGAGCCGGGTAGGGCTGCGACTCCGGCGTGCCGGGGGCCTCGGCGGCGCCCGGGGCCGGTCCGGCGTCGGGGGCCTGGGCGGCCACGGCGTCCGTCGGTTCCGGCGTGGGCGTCGGGGCCGGTGCCGGGATGGCGGGCTCGGGCAAGGCTGCCGGTACGGCCTCCGCGGCGGGCGTGTCCTGGACGGTCACGGGCGCGTCCTGGACGGCTTCTGGCGCGTCCGGTGCGGTCGCGAGCGCTTCCTGAACGGTTCCGGACGCGTCCTGGGTGGCGGGCTGACCCTCCGTCACCCAGGTCCGTTCCTCCACCGTGCCGGGCTGCGGCTCCACGGGGACGGGGCTGTTCGGGTCCGGCTGTGCCGGGGCGACGGCCTCGCCCGGAGCGGGGACGGCCTCCTCGGCGAACTGGGCCGCGCCCGGCGTCTGCTGCGCGAGACCGGGGTCCGCGGTCTCGGCGGCGCCCTGTGCGGCGACCATCACCGAAGCGGTCGATGCGGCCTGCCCGGCGTCGGCGAACAGCGTGCCCTCGCCCTGCTCCGGGGCCTCGCCGGGCCGGGCGGGGTCCGAGGGCTGAGCCGGCGCGGACGGCTCGGCGCCGGTGGCTGCCCGAGCGTCCTCCGGCGCCTGGCCGGGCACGGGCTCGCCCGGCACCGCCTGGACCTGGGCCGCAGCAGCGGCACCCGGAGCGGCGGGGTCCGCCGGCACCGTCTCCGGCGCGTGGGCGGTGCCGGCCACCGGGGCGGCCGCAGCCGGATCGTTGGCGCCGGCCCCCGCGGCGGCGGTCTGCTCGGCGCCGGGCGCCACCACGGCGCTCTCGGCGGCCGGGCCGGCCTCCGGCTCGGCCACGGGCGCGGCGGCACCGGCCTCGGCGCCGAGGCCACCGTTCACGGCGGCCGTGGCGTCCACCGGCCGCGCACCGGTCACTTCCTGACCGGACTCGTCGGAGAGCTGCTGGGCGTTCTCAGTGCCCTGCCCGGAGACAGGCGACCGCACACCCTCGGGGCCTTCGGGCCGATGATCCGCGGCAAGCGGCTGAACGCCTTCGGGCACCGCGCCCGCAGGAGCCGCGTAGACACCGTCGTGGCCGTGCAACGGCTGCACGCCGTCGTGGCCGTGGACCACCTGCGCGGTGGCCGGTGCCGGTGCGGCCGCCTGGTGAGCGAGGCGGGCGACGGCGGCCTGGGCGGCGCCGGACGGGTCGGCCTCGGCGGCGACCGCGGAGACGGCGGCCGGGTCAACCGTTTCGGCAGCCGACGCCTGCGGGCCGGCCTGGGCCACCGCGGCCGCTGCCGGTGCGCCGGACTCGGCCACCGCGGCGGCGGGCGCCGCACTCCAGGGGGCCACGCTCTGCGGCGCGATGTCGCGCAGCGGCTGGGCGTCGAGGTACTCGGGGCCGGTCGGCTGCGGCGCGGGCTGCCGTACCGGCGCTCCGGCCGGGCCGCGGTCGGCGAGGGAGCGGACCGGGCTGGCGGAGGCGTCGGGGATCGGCGGGCCGAGGTGCAGCGGACGGCGCGCCGGCTGCGGGGCGGCCGGCTGGTCTTGCGGGGCCGAGAGGATCGGCGAGGGCGGCACGGGGGCCGCGGCCGGGTTCGGCAGGCGGACGCCGCTGAGGTCGACGGAGCCGCTGTCACGGCCGGCCGTCTCGTGCGGGCCCGGCTCGTGGACGGCCTCGACGACCGGTTCCGGAGCGGGTGGCGGCACCTCGTTGCCCCACGCGCCCTGGGCACCCGGCAGCAGCAGGTCTTCGTCCTCGGCGGGTGCCTCGGAGAGGTAGGTGTACGCACCGTGCGCGGCGACGCCCGGCTGCTCCACCATGCCTGCGCTCTCCGGCTGCCCCTCGGCCGGGACCTGGCCGGTGTCGGTCATGCGTACCCCTCGCCCATCGGTTTAGTGCTCCTACGACCAGCTCACCCGGAACGGCGCACCGACCGCCCGTAGTGAAGAACGAGCGTCCGTGCCCAGCGGCACGAACGACCCTCCAGAAAAGGCGACAAAGCCATTCAGTGGCATTGTCCCGGCCGTTCGGCCGTCGCGACAGCATGATCCGCGACAGCCCGCTGTGGACTGCGCCACGTTGCGCGTCCTCCGGTTCCGCAATACCACACCCACCCCAAAACGGGCGCGCTTTCCGGACATTGACGAACGAAGTTCCGGGCCGCCCGGTGCGGTACAACGATCGGCCAGCCTACCGCGCGCAGTACGACAACAGGATCACGGGGCGCGGTCCGGAAGGATGCCGCTCAGCAGGAAAACGACGCTGCGCTCGGTCTCGGTCCAGGCACGGGTGTCGAGTTCGACCGACTGCAGCAGGGCGCACTCGACGCGGTATCCGTGCTCGGTCAGGTCGCGGCCGACGAGTTCGGCCGCGTCGCGGGTCGCCGCGTGCGTGACGATGCGCTGCGGGCGCCGGTCGGCGACCGCCGAGACGACGGCCACTCCCCCGCCGCCGACCCGGACGACGTCCGGTTCGGGCAGGTTCTCCAGCACGTGCGGGGCGGTGCCCTGGACCACGTGCAGCTGGACGCCGTACCGGCGCGCGGCGGACTCGGCCCGGGCGCAGGCCCCCGGGTCCCGGTCGACGGCGATGACGGCCGCTCCGGCGCGCGCGGCCTCGGCGGCGAACGCGCCGGAGCCGCAGCCGATGTCCCAGACGAGGTCCCCGACCCGGGGTCCGAGGCGGGCCAGTTGGGCGGCACGCAGCAGCTCCGTCTCGCCCTCGCCGAGAGCGCCTCCGGGTCCGGCGCCGTACGACGCGTCGGGCTGCACCCAGCCGCGCGGGCCGGCGCCCGGGTCGCGCCCGGCGATCCAGCCGCCGCCGTCACCGGCTGCCACGGGTCCGCCGATGACGATGACGACGTTGGGGTCGCGCCAGGTGTGGTCGGCTGCCTTGTCGGAGGTGACGACGGTGACCTGTTCGCGTTCGGTGCCCAGTTCCTCGCAGATGACGAACGTCCGGTGGACGCCTTCCAGCAGGAGTCCGAGTTCGGCGGGTCCGGCGCCGGGTGCGGTGAGGACGGCGACCTTGGTGTGGGCGCGGCAGACGTTCACCGCCCGGCGCAGGGTGCGCGGGTGGGCGACGACCACCTGGGCGTCGTCCCAGGGCATGCCGGCGCGGGCGAAGGCGGCGGCCACCGAGGAGACGGCGGGGACGACCTCGACCTCCAGGCCGAACTCGGGGGCGCGCAGGGTGCGTACGACGCCGAAGAAACCGGGGTCGCCGTCGGCGAACACGACGGCGGTGCCGCGGTGGGCGGCGATCCGGCGGGCGGCGAGCCCGACGCTGCCCAGGCGGACGCGTTCGGCGGTGGGCGGGACCTCGGGCAGCGCCAGGTGATGGGCCGCGCCCGCCACGAGCGTGGCGGCGCCGAGGGCGGCGCGTGCCGCGTCGGTCAGCGGCGAACCGTCCCAGCCGATCACCGTGACCCGGTCGGCCATCGTCGTCTCTCTCCAGGTCTTCGCAGGTCGTCAGGGGTGCGGGCCCCTAGCGGGCTCCCTGAGCGTACCTGGTGAGGCTGAGGGGCTCAGTTCCAGTCGGAGTACGAGGTGAAGCCGCCCGTGTCGGCCAGCTGCTCGCCGGCCCCGGCCAGGTCCTCCGGCAGCAGGCTCCAGACGATCACATCGGTGCGGACATCGGCCCAGGTGCCGTCCGCTGTTCTGCTGCGCGCTATCCAGGCGCCCCGCAGGACGCCCTCGCTGATGCAGCCGATCTTCTGGGCGACCTGCTGGGAGGCGGTGTTGTCGGCGGCCGTGCGCAGCTCCAGGCGTTCGAACTGCCGGTCGTGGAACAGCCACTGCGCGGTGGCCAGGGCGGCCTCGGAGGCGTAGCCCTCGCCGCGGGCCCACGGGGCGATGACGTAGGCGATCTCCGCCGAGCGCACCCGCCAGTCGGTGTTGCTCAGGTGGACGGTGCCGACGAGGCGCTGGGTGAGGAACTCGTCGACGGCGAACACGATGCCGCGGCCGTCGGCGCGCTCGGCGGGCGCTCGCGTGGTGATCCAGTCCCGGGCGTCGGCCTCGGTGTAGGGCTGGGGGACCGAGGTCCAGGCGGTGACCATTTCGTCGTTCATCATCTCGGCGAAGGCCTCGATGTCGGAGTCCTCGAAGGGGCGCAGGACCAACCGCTCCGTGCTGATGGAGATGTTGGGAAAGGTGCCAGTCATGCGCCGCTCCGTAACTTCTGAAAAACCTTCAGGGCCTGCTGAACTGCCCAGCATGCAGCATGGAACCACTGAACCGCACGACGGGGTCCACCCCCGGTGAGGGAGCGGACCCCGTCAGTGTGCGAGTCGGCTCAGAACGACGGGATGACCGAGCCCTGGTACTTGTCCTCGATGAACTTCTTGACCTCGGGCGAGACGAGGAGCTTGGCGAGCTTCTTGACCCGCGGGTCCTTCTCGTCGCCCTTCTTCACGGCGAGGAAGTTGCCGTACGGGTTGTTCTTCGCGGACTCCAGGACCACCGCGTCCTTGGCGGGCTTCAGGCCGGCGGAGATGGCGTAGTTGCCGTTGACCACGGCGGCGTCCACGTCGTCCAGGGAGCGCGGGGTCTGGGCCGCCTCGACCTCCTTGAACTTGAGGTTCTTGGGGTTCTTGGTGATGTCCTGCGGGGTCGCCTCGTTGCCCACGCCGGACTTGAGGGTGATGAGCCCGTTGTCGGCGAGCAGCTTCAGGGCGCGGGCCTCGTTGACGGCGTCGTTCGGGACGGCGACGGTCGCACCGCTCTTCAGGGCGTCGGCCTTCTTGACCTTGTGGGAGTACAGGCCGAGCGGCTCCAGGTGCACCGTGACGACGGGCACGATGTGAGTGCCGCGCTTGGCGTTGAAGTCGTCCAGGTACGGCTGGTTCTGGAAGTAGTTGGCGTCCACCGAGCCGTCCTCGGTCGCCGTGTTCGGCGTGATGTAGTCCGTGAACTCCTTGACCTCCAGGTCGAGGCCCGCCTTCTTCGCCAGGTTCTGCTTGACGAAGTTCAGGATCTCGGCGTGCGGGGTCGGGCTCGCGGCGACGACGAGCGGGCCGCTGTAGTCGTGGGAGGCGGAGGAGCTGCCGGAGCCGCAGGCGGTCAGCCCGAAGGTGAGGGCTCCGGCGGCGAGGACGGCGGTGGTGAACTTGGCGGTGTTACGCACGAAAAGTGCCTTTCCTTAAGGGTGGTGCGACCCCGTGTATGGGTGTACGGGGAGTCTTGAGAGGCGCTCAGGCGGTTTTGCCGGCGTCGGCCGCCGCAGGCTCCGTCGCCTTCAGCAGGCGCAGCTTCGGCGCCGGGCCGGAGCGGCCGCCGCGGCTGTACAGGGAGCGGGCCGCGAAGTCGCCGGCGAACTGGATCAGGGAGATCACGACGGCGAGGATGGCGACGGTGATCCACATCAGCTCGGTCTCGAAACGCTGGTAGCCGTAGCGGACGGCGAGGTCGCCGAGGCCGCCGCCGCCGACCGTGCCGGCCATCGCGGAGTAGCCGATGAGCGCGATGATCGTGGTGGTGGTGGAGGCGATCAGGGAGGGCAGGGCCTCGGGGACGAGGGCCTTGCGGACGATCGTCCAGGTGTTGCCGCCCATGGACTGCACGGCCTCGACGAGACCGTTGTCCACTTCGCGGACAGCCGTCTCGACCAGCCGCGCGAAGAAGGGGATGCCGCCGATGGCGAGCGGCACGATCGCCGCGGTCGTACCGATCGTCGTCCCGGTGACCCAGCGCGTGAAGCTCATCAGCGCGACCATCAGGATGATGAACGGCATCGACCGGCCGATGTTCACGATCTGGCCGATCACCTTGTTGGCGAGGACGTTCTGCAGCAGGCCGCCCCGGTCGGTGAGGACGAGGAGGATGCCGAGCGGGAGGCCGGCGGCGACGGCGATCAGGGTGGACCACAGCACCATCTGGAACGTCTCGGTACACGCCTGCGACAGCAGCGGCTGCATCGCGGACCAATCGGTCCAGGTCACTTGACACCTTCCTTCACCAGCAGAGCCTCCTGGCCCACGACGTCGATCTGCAGGCCCTGTTCGCGCAGGAACCCGATCGGCACCACGTTGTCCTCGTAGCGGCCGGGCAGTTCGATGCGCATGCGGCCGATCTGCAGGCCGCCGACGGTGTCGATGGCGGCGCCGAGGATCGAGATGTCGATGTTGTAGGTGCGCGCGAGCTGGGAGATGACCGGCTGGGTCGCGGCCTCGCCGTGGAAGGTGACGTCGATGACGGTCCGGTCGGCGCCGGTGCGCTCGCCGCTCACCGGGAACAGCGCTGCGGCCAGTTCGGAGCCCGGGGTGGCCAGCAGCTCGCTGACCGTGCCGGACTCCACGATCCGGCCCTTGTCCATGAGGGCGGCGGAGTCGCAGACCGCCTTCACGACGTCCATCTCATGGGTGATGAGCAGGACGGTCAGGCCCAGCTGCCGGTTCAGGTCGCGCAGCAGCTGGAGGATGGAGCGGGTGGTCTCGGGGTCGAGGGCGCTGGTGGCCTCGTCGGAGAGCAGCACCTTGGGGTCGCCGGCGAGGGCGCGCGCGATGCCGACGCGCTGCTTCTGGCCGCCGGAGAGCTGGGCCGGGTAGGCCTTGGCCTTGTCGGCGAGGCCGACCAGGTCGAGCAGCTCCAGCGCCTTGCGGGAGCGTTCCTTGCCGGACGTGCCGAGGATCTCCAGCGGCAGCTCGACGTTTTCCTGGACGGTCCGCGAGGAGAGCAGGTTGAAGTGCTGGAAGACCATGCCGATACGGCTGCGCGCCCGGCGCAGCTCCTTGCCGGCGCGCGGGCCGCGGCCGGCGAGGGCGGTGAGGTCCTGCCCGGCCACGGTCACGGTGCCGGAGGTGGGGCGCTCCAGCAGGTTGACGCAGCGGATGAGGGAGGACTTGCCGGCGCCGGACTGGCCGATGACGCCGTAGACCTCGCCTTCACGGACGTGCAGATCGACGCCGTCGAGGGCGGTGACCTCACGGCCGCGGGAGCGGTTGGCCCGGTAGATTTTCGTCAGGCCCGAGGTGGTGATCACAGGATTTCCGTCACTGTCGAGTGCGCGGGCGTGGGTGTGCCCGGGCACGGGTGCATGCGGTTTCAGGCATGGAGAGTGGAGTTGTGTCTCGTACGGGATGCGGCGCACGGACATGCCACGGCTCTCGCTTCGGGGCGCGAGGCTCAGCTGATGCGGGGGCCCTCTAGAAGGCGCACATTCGACACATCAGGCGACACATACAACGAGCACCGGGCGTCATGGTCGCCTCGGTCGCAAGGGTGCGGCAGCTCGTCGTGGTCATGCGATCAGTAAAGCAGACGTATGGTCCTGACCGGCCGCCGTTGTCCGGATGGTGGACAGCGGCGGACAGTGGGGACCGGGCACTCAGCGGCGGACGGAGATCTCCACGCCCCCGTCGGTGACCAGTGCCGACAAGGCCGACAGGTCCGTCACCACGAGGTCGGCGTCGAGTTCCTCGGCGCGATGGGTTGTGGCCAACGCCACCGTGGTCATTCCGGCGGCGCGGCCCGCCTGGAGCCCGGCCGGGGCGTCCTCGAAGACGACACAGTGGGCCGGGTCGACGCCGAGCTGCCGGGCGGCGAGCAGATAGGGCTCGGGGTCGGGCTTGCCGCGCGTGATGTCGTCGGAGGTGACGAGCGTCTTGGGCAGGATACCGACGGCGTCCAGCCGGGCCTCGGCGAGTCGCCGGGTGGCGGAGGTGACGACGGCCCAGCGGTCGGCCGGCAGGGAGTCCAGGAAGTCACGGGTGCCGGGCAGCAGCCGTACGCCTCCGCCGGGTACGTCGTCCACCTCCAGCTGCTCGACCCGGGCGACCGCCTCGGGGACCAGGTGGGCGGGCAGCAGGTCGGCGACTATCTCGGCGGCGGGCCGCCCGTGCAGTGCCACGCGCCCGAACTCCTCGGCGGTGATCCCGTACTCCCGGGCCCAGCGGGTCCAGCAGCGCTCGACGGAGTCGAGGGAGGAGACGAGGGTGCCGTCGTTGTCGAACAGGAGGGCGTGCGCGTGGATCGTCATGCCTCGACCCTACGGTGTGGTCTAGACCCCATGGCCCACGGGCGGGGTCGGGGACGTGCGCCCGTTTCGGCCGTAATAAGGTCACCGCATGCTCAATGCCCTGACGCTGGTGACCGGAGTCGCCGCGCTCCTGCTCGCCGCCTGGTGCGGCTGGGCCGCCTACCGGGACCAGCCGACCAAGGACTGGCACTTCATCGGCATGGCCGTGGTGTCGCTGCTGGCCGTGGTCCAGCTGGTGGTCGGGATCGTGCAGCTGGCGCGGGGCGAGAAGCCGGCACAGGGCACGACGATCTTCGTGGCGTATCTGCTGGGCGCGTTCGCGTGCGTTCCGGCGGCGGGGTTCATGTCCCTGGCCGAGCGGACCAAGTGGGGCTCGGTGACGGTCGCCGCCGGCGGAGTGGTGCTGGCCGTACTGGAAGTGCGGCTCTTCGACATCTGGGGAGGCTGAGATGACGGCGGTGGAGGAGAAGCCGACCCGGTTGATCAGCGGGCCGGGCATGCTGCTCGTCTGGTTCTACGGAGTGATGGTGGTCGGCGCGGTGTCGCGGTCGGCGTACCAGATCTCCACGGAGTTCGACCGGGCACCGCTCGCCTATGCGCTGTCGGCGGTGGCGGGCCTGGTGTACGGATTCATCACGTACACCCTGATCCGGGGCGGGGAGACCGCTCGGCGGGCGGCGTTGGTGTGCTGCGCCGCCGAGCTCGCGGGTGTGCTGATCGTCGGTACCTGGACCCTGGTCGACCGGTCGGCGTTCCCGGACGCGACCGTGTGGTCGTACTACGGGGCCGGCTACATCTTCATCCCGGTGCTGCTGCCGGTCTCCGCGATGTACTGGTTGCGCAAGGCGCGGAACGCCGTCAAGCCGTAGCCGCGTACGTCCCCGCCTGCTTCTCCAGGATGATCATCTCGACCCCGTCCGCGCCCTTGGACCTGCCCACCGTCTCGTAGCCGGAGCGGCGGTAGAGGCGGAGGTTGCCCTCGCTGCGGTGGCCGGTGAAGAGGCGGAAGCGGGTGGCGCCACGCTCCGCCGCCAGTGCCGCCTCGGCCGCGCGCAGCAGCCGCGCGCCGATGCCGTGGCCCTGCAGGCGGGGGTGGACGCAGAGCGTGCCGATGGCGGCCGCGCCGTCCTCGGCGAGCTTGCCGCGCACCGAGCCGACCACCTCCTCGCCGAGCCGGGCGACGAAGACGCAGTCGGAGACGACCTCCTGGCGGACGGAGTCCAGGGTCTGGACGAGCGGGTCGATGCGGTAGTTGCCGTACAGCGCCGCCTCGCTCTGGAAGCACAGGTACTGAAGCCTGAAGATCTGCTCCGCGTCCTGCTCGGTCGCCGCCGAGATGGTCACGCTCATGCCCATGTGCGCACGCCTCCCGCTCACCTGATCACCTGTCGTCCCTCACTCCTATCCCCGCACTTCGCGGGCCGCAACCTCCGGCGCGAGCAATCGACGCAGACATCCCAGACATCTGGAGCGTTCCGGGCCGAGACTGCCCTGTGAGATACCCAACTCCCCCGCGATCTCCCGGTATGTCAGGTCCTTCGGGGACAGCAGGGCCTCGATCAGCCGGGGGCAGCGGCCGGGCAGCCGGCGCACCGCCTCGCGCAGCGCGCGGTGCCGGGCGGCCGTGAGGACGTGACTCTCCGGGTCGGTGCGGGCGTCGTCGGCCGGCTCGGCGCCGTACGGGCGTTCCCGGCGGGTGGTACGGCGGCTCCGGCGGGCCTCGGCGCGGACGGCCCTGCGCAGCCAGCCCTGCGGGTCCGGCGGCGGCCCTTCGGTCTCCAGCCGCTCCAGCAGGCGGAGCCAGACGGCCTGCTCCAGGTCGCCCGGCTCGCTCCCGGCGGCATATGCCTCGGCCGAGGCCTCGGCGGTGAGCAGCGGGCCGAGGGCGGCTACCAAGTCGTGCGTCATATGCAGAACGACGCACCGCCCCGGGAGCAGGTTTCCGGGGCGGCGCGAGTCACCCCGAACGGGGGTGGCAATGGTGCTGTGAGTTGACGGCGTCAGCCGCCCAGGAAGTCGGCGCGGGCGAGCAGGCCGGTGTCGGCGTTGTCGGTGAAGACGCCGTCGATACCGGTCGCGAAGTACGTCTTGAAGGCGCCGAAGGGGGCGCCGTAGCCGTCGGCCGCGCTGCCCTTGCGGTACTCGGCCGGGAGGAAGGGGTTCTCGTTGCGCATGGTGTAGGGGTGCAGGATCAGGCCCACCTTGTGCGCGTCGGAGACCAGGGTCGTCGGCTTGCCGAGGGTGCCGTCCGCGTTCTTGGGGATGACCAGGTCCAGGGTCGGGCCGATGCCCTGGGCATAGCCGGCGATCTCCCGCAGACCCTTGGGCGTGATCAGGTCGGCGACCGTGCGCGGGTCGCCCGCCTCGACGAAGTCGTAGGGGCGGCTGTCCGCCGAGGAGAGCAGCACGACGAGCGGGTTGTCGACCAGCTGGTTCAGCTTCTGGATGCTGGTGGGCTCGAAGGACTGCAGGATGACGGGCGAGTTCCGGCCGTCCTTGCCGTACTTGCGCAGCAGCTTCGCGACCCGCTCCTCCAGGCCGAGGCCCAGCTTGCGGAAGTAGGTGGGGTGCTTGGTCTCGGGGTAGATCCAGACCTGCCTGCCGCGCTCGCGGGTCTGCTCGTCCTGCCACTTCAGGACCTCTTCGAACGTGGGTATCTCCCAGCGCCCGTTGTAGAGGGTGTTGTGCGGCCGGTTGGCCGGGATGCGCTCGACCGCGCGCAGGGTCTTCAGCTCGGCGAGGGTGAAGTCCTCGGTGAACCAGCCGGTGGTGGCGACCCCGTCCAGCATCTTGGTGGTCTTGCGGTCGGCGAACTCCGGGTGCGCGGCGACGTCCGTGGTGCCGCCGATCTCCGGTTCGTGCCGGCAGACCAGATGGCCGTCCTTGGTGGGCACCAGGTCGCCGGCCTCGACGACGTCGGCGCCGAGGTCCAGGGCCAGGTCGTACGAGCCGAAGGTGTGCTCCGGGCGGTAGCCGCTGGCGCCGCGGTGACCGATGATCGTCGGCACCGGCAGGCTCTTCAGGCCCCGTCCGCCCGGCCCGGCCGGGCGGGTCTCGGCGGCCTCGGCCGCGCCCGGCAGCCCGAGGGCCGCTCCGCTCACCCCGAACACCGCCGCGCCGAGGATCGCCCGCCGCCCGGTGGTGCCCTGCGTCTTCTCGTTCGCCTGGTCGCTGCCCATCAGCGCCCTCCTGCCGTCCGCTCTTGAGTCGCGCCGATCGTAGGTGCGTGCACATGACCGAAGGGAGTCCCCGGACGGAACGCCCGGGTGACGTCGAATGTCCGGTGAGGGGCGCGTGGTGACGGCCCGTCGCATCGGCGGCGGGGACCGGGCAGCCGAGTGGGTGAGGGTTCGCGCGATCTCCGTCACACCGTCGCAGCGGTGTTACGGGGCGTCCCCAGGACGTCACCGCAGGTAAACCCGCGTCAACAGTTCGTAAGACCTCGGTGAACCGGCCGTACCCGATGTGCGCCGGGCCCGGGGCCGCGAGTAATGTCCTCACCTGCACAGACTCATATCGACCCTCGACATCGGAGGCCCCGTTGTCCCGCTTCGCGCTCATCAAGGCAGTGCTCGGACCGATCATGCGCCTGATGTTCCGCCCACAGGTGGAGGGCGTGGAGCACATCCCCGGCGACGGCCCGGTGATCCTGGCCGGCAATCACCTCACGTTCATCGACTCGATGATCCTTCCGCTCGTGTGCGACCGGCAGGTCTTCTTCATCGGCAAGGACGAGTACGTCACCGGCAAGAGCCTCAAGGGGCGGCTGATGGCGTGGTTCTTCACGGGTGTCGGCATGATCCCGGTGGACCGGGACGGCGGGCGCGGTGGTGTGGCGGCGCTGATGACCGGGCGGCGCATCCTCGAAGAAGGCAAGATCTTCGGCATCTACCCGGAGGGCACGCGCTCTCCCGACGGCCGCCTCTACCGTGGCCGTACGGGCATCGCCCGCCTCACGCTGATGACGGGCGCGCCCGTGGTCCCCTTCGCGATGATCGGCACGGACAAGCTGCAGCCGGGCGGGGCGGGGATGCCGCGGCCCGGCCGCGTGACCGTGCGGTTCGGTGAGGCGATGGAGTTCTCCCGCTACGAGGGCATGGACCGGGACCGGTACGTGCTGCGGGCCGTCACCGACTCCGTGATGGCCGAGGTCATGCGGCTGTCGGGGCAGGAGTACGTCGATATGTACGCGACGAAGGCCAAGGCCGCGTAGCGCCGCCGGCAGTTCGGCCGGTTATTCGTGTGCGGGTGAGTGATCGCTTCTCGCGCAGTTCCCCGCGCCCCTTCGGGGCGCTTCACTCACCCGGCGCTTTCCAGGTTCTGTCCCTTCAGCAAGAACCACGCCGCCACCGCCGTTCCCAGCAGGACCGCCGCTCCCGCGCCCGATGCCAGGTGCAGGCCGTGGAGGAAGGAGTCCCGGGACGCGGTCAGGAGTGCCTCCGCAGTGTGCGGGGGCATCTTTGTCGCCGCCTCCACCGCCGCGCCCAGTGATTCGTGCGCCTGGGCCGGGGTGCCGGCCGGGCCGGTGAAGTCGCGGTAAGCGCCCGTGACGATGGAGCCGAGCAGGGCGATACCGAGGGCCGCGCCCAGTTCGTACGCCGTCTCGGAGACCGCCGAGGCGGCGCCCGCCTGTTCCTTGGGCACGCTGGAGAGGATCACGTCGGCGGTGACGGTGAAGGAGAAGCCCGCGCCGATGCCCACGACCAGGAGCGCGGCGCCGAGGACGGGGTAGCCGGTGGACCGGCCGAGTGCCGTCAGCACGGCCAGGGCCAGGCCGACCGCCGCGAGGCCGCCGGAGACCACGGCGCGGACCGAGAAGCGGCGGGCCGCGCGGCCCGCGACCAGGCCCGCCGCCACTGCGCCGACCGCGGCGGGCAGTTCGGCCAGGCCCGCCTCGAACGGGCGCCGGCCCTGGACGAGTTGCAGGTACTGGGAGAGGAAGAACACCAGGCCGGACATGCCGAGCACGGTCAGCAGGTCGGCCAGCACCGCCCCGCTGAAGCCGCGGCACCGGAACAGCCGCATGTCCAGCAGCGGGGTCGGCATGGTGAGCTGGCCGTGGACGAAGCCGTAGAGGGCCGTCGCGCCCAGCAGCGCCGTGGCGAGCGCCGGCCAGGTGAAGCCGTGTGCGGCGGCCTCCTTGACCGCGTAGACGACGCCGATCATGCCGACCAGCGACAGCACGACGCTGATCAGGTCCCACGGGCCGGGGTTCGGGTTGCGGGACTCGGGCAGGGTGCGGATCCCGACCAGGACCAGGACCGCCATCACCGGCAGGTTGATCAGGAAGACCGAGCCCCACCAGAAGTGTTCGAGGAGGAATCCGCCGGCGATCGGGCCGACGGCCGTGCCGGCGGAGGCGGTGGCGCCCCAGATGCCCACGGCGAGGCTGCGCTCGCGCGGGTCGTGGAAGAGGTTGCGGATCAGGGCGAGGGTGGCGGGCATCAGGGTCGCGCCCGCGACACCGAGCAGCGCCCGCGCCAGGATCATCAACTCCGGTGTGGTGGCGTAGGCGTTGAGGACCGATATCGCGCCGAACGCCGTGGCACCGCCGAGCAGGATCCGCTTGCGGCCGATGCGGTCGCCGAGGCTGCCCATGGAGACCAGCAGACCGGCGATGACGAAGGAGTAGACGTCACCGATCCACAGGAGCTGGGTGCCCGAGGGGTTCAGGTCTTCACTGATGTAAGGGGTCGCCAGGCCGAGGACGGTGGCGTCGACGGCCACCAGCAGCACGGCCAGGACGAGGACGGAGAGCGCGAGCCAGCGGCCCGGGCGCCTCACCGCCTCCGTCGTCGCGGCCGGCTGCAGGGTGCTGGTCATGATTCCTCTCTCTTCTTACGCGTTCGTACGTCCGCGTTCGTACGTCGTACGCCGCCGAGCAGCAGCTCGACGATCATGTAGGTGAAGTCCTTCGTGGCCACCCGGCCCTCCGCCACCGCCCAGGCACCGGAGGCCAGCAGGCCGTACAGCGCCTCGGTGAGCCAGGCGGGGGTGAGGTCGATGCGGAACTCGCCGCTCTCCTGACCGCGCCGGAACAGGGCCGTCAGGCGTTCGTCGATGCGGGCCCAGCCCTGGTTCTGCTCCTCGCCCTCGAACAGCTGGTTCTCGGTGTAGAGGAAGGCGAGCAGTCCGGCCGAGGGTTCGATGGCACGGACCAGGCGGCGAACGGCCTCGCTCCCCGGGCCCTCGTCCAGGCGGGCCGCATCCAGCGCCGCCTCGCACTCCTCGATGCCGAGTGCCTCCAGCGCCCGCACGAGAGCGTCGCGCCCGGCGAAGTGGCGGTGCAGCGTGGCGCGGCTGATCCCGGCGGCCTTGGCGACCTCGTCCATGGTCGCGGTGGATTTGCGGGTCAGCAGGGCGGCCGCGCTGCGCAGTACCTGGTCACGGTCGAGAGCCATGAGACAAAGATAGCCCAGGTGAGACAACTTTGTCTCACACTGGGCACGGGTGACTCAAACCCACCGGTCGGCGCGAGTGACGTCAGTGCCAGGGCAGCTGTCCGCGCCGCTCCCAGTAGGCGTGCGGGTCCTCGGCGAGCGTGGCGAGGCGGGTCATCTGGTCCGCGTCGAGGTCGACGGCGGGCGCGTGGAGGTTGGAGACGAGCTGGGTGACCGTCGCCGCGCCCGACAGGACGACGCCGGCCCAGGGCTGGCGCAGGATCCAGGCGAGGGCCACCGCGTCGCAGCCGAGGCCGGTCTCCTCGGCGACGGCCTCGAGCATCTCCGGGGCGTGCGGTGCGGCCAGCCGGCCGTTGGCCAGGCCCTCCTTGACGATCACGGTGAGCCCGGCGTCGTGCGCCTCGGCCAGCGCGGGGGCCGCCGAGGTCTCCAGTACGTTGTACGTCGACTGGACGGTACGGAAGAGGGGCTCGCCGTCGGCCGTCACCTGGAGTGCGGCGCGGATCGCGTCAGCCTGGGCGGGGCCGCTGGTGGAGAGGCCGATGGTCAGGCCCTGGGCGGCGGCCTCGGCGAGCCGGGCGTGCAGCTCCTTGTCGGTGAGGGCCGGGCTGTCCGGGGTCACCGAGTGGATCTGGTAGAGGTCGAGCCGGTCGCCGAGCACGGCGTCGGTCTCGGCGCGCTGCCGCTCGTACGCGGCGAGGCTGTGGTCCTTGACCTCGTGCGTCTCGGCGTCCGCCGACCAGCCGGCGGTGTAGGTGTAGCCCCACTTGCTGCCGACGACCACGTCGTCGATGTCGGGGCGGGCGTTCAGCCAGTCGGCGAGGAATTCCTCCGAACGGCCGTAGGAGCGGGCCACGTCGAAGTAGCGGACGCCCTGGGCGTAGGCGGCGTCGAGGAGTTCGTGGGTTCGGGTACGCAGTGCGTCCGCGCTGCGGTTGTCTCCGAGGTCTTCTTCGCGGCCGAGGTTGATGTAGCCGGGGCGACCCACCGCGGCCAGGCCGAGGCCGATGTGGCAGGTCGGCGTGGTTGCTGTTGCGAGGCGGGAGAAGGGCATCGCGGCTTCCGTTCGGTCGGCTCCGGTACGGTTTCCGACCAACGTAACCCGGGATGCCCTTCGGGTCCGCCCCACAGCACGGGTCGTGCGGTACATGTGCGGGTGCGGGTGCGTGCTGGCTTGTCGCGCAGTTCCCGGCGCCCCTTTCAGGGGCGCCGCGGCTCAGCTCTTCTTCTTGGCTTGTGCCCACTCGTGCTGGACCGCCACGTCGGCCTTCACCTCCGCCAGCTGTACGGCGACCGCGCTGGGTGCCGTACCGCCGCGGCCGTTCCGGGATGCGAGGGCGCCCGGGACGTTGAGGACGGACCGGACCTCGGGGGTGAGGTGGGCGGAGATCTTCGCGAACTGCTCGTCCGTGAGGTCGTCCAGTTCCTTGCCCTCGGACTCGGCGACCTTGACGCACTCCCCCGCGACCTCGTGGGCCACGCGGAACGGCACGCCCTGCTTGACCAGCCACTCGGCGATGTCGGTGGCGAGCGAGAAGCCGGCCGGGGCCAGTTCCTCCATGCGCTCGCGGTTGACCGTGAGGGTGGCGATCATGCCGGTGAAGGCGGGGAGCAGGACCTCCAGCTGGTCGCAGGAGTCGAAGACCGGCTCCTTGTCCTCCTGGAGGTCGCGGTTGTAGGCCAGCGGCAGGGCCTTGAGGGTCGCCAGCAGGCCGGTCAGGTTGCCGATCAGGCGGCCCGACTTGCCGCGCGCCAGCTCGGCGATGTCCGGGTTCTTCTTCTGCGGCATGATCGACGAGCCGGTGGAGAACGCGTCGTGCAGGGTCACGAAGGAGAACTCCTTCGTGTTCCAGATGATGATCTCCTCGGCGATCCGGGACAGGTTCACGCCGATCATCGCGGTGATGAAGGCGAACTCCGCCACGAAGTCCCGGGAGGCCGTGCCGTCGATGGAGTTGCCGGCGCTGCCGTGCTCGAAGCCGAGGTCCCGGGCGACGGCCTCCGGGTCCAGGCCCAGGCTGCTGCCCGCGAGGGCCCCGGAGCCGTACGGGGAGACGGCCGTGCGCTCGTCCCACTGACGCAGGCGCTCGGCGTCCCGGGACAGGGACTGGACGTGGGCGAGGACATGGTGGGCGAAGAGCACCGGCTGGGCGTGCTGGAGGTGGGTGCGGCCCGGCATCGCGACGTCCGGGTGGGCCTCGGCGAGGCCGATCAGGGCGTCCTGGAGGTCGGCGATCAGGCCGCCGATCGTCCGGGCGTGGTCGCGCAGGTACATGCGGAAGAGGGTCGCGACCTGGTCGTTGCGGGACCGGCCGGCGCGGAGTTTGCCGCCGAGGTCGGGGCCGAGGCGCTCCAGCAGGCCGCGTTCCAGGGCGGTGTGCACGTCCTCGTCGGCGATGGTGCCCACGAAGTCACCGGACGCGACGTCGGCCTCCAGCCGGTCCAGCCCGGCGATCATGCGCTGCAGCTCGTCCTCGGTGAGGAGGCCGGCCTGGTGCAGCACGCGCGCGTGGGCACGCGAACCGGCGATGTCGTACGGCGCGAGCCGCCAGTCGAAGTGGACGGACGCGGACAGCTTCGCCAGGGCCTCGGCGGGCCCGTCGGCGAAACGGCCGCCCCAGAGCCGTACGTCACCGCTGTTGCTGCTCACTTGCGCTGCTCCTAGGGAAGTGGGTCGGTCGGGCGAGGTGTGCGTCAGGCTATGCCCGCAGATCGCGCCGGGCGGCGATCTTCGAGGACAGGCTGTGGATGTCGATGAAGCCCTTGGCCGCGGACTGGTCGAAGGTGTCGCCCGTGTCGTACGTCGCCAGGCTGAAGTCGTACAGGGACTCGGCCGAGCGGCGGCCGGTGACGACCGCGCGGCCACCGTGCAGGATCATCCGGATGTCACCGCTCACGTGCCGGCCGGCCTCGTCGATGAAGCCGTCCAGGGCGCGCTTGAGCGGGGAGAACCACTGGCCGTCGTAGACGAGTTCGCCCCAGCGCTGCTCGACCTGGCGCTTGTAGCGGGCGAGTTCGCGCTCGACGGTGACGTTCTCCAGCTCCTGGTGTGCGGTGATCAGGGCGATCGCGCCGGGAGCCTCGTACACCTCGCGGGACTTGATGCCGACGAGACGGTCCTCGACCATGTCGATCCGGCCGATGCCCTGGGCGCCGGCGCGCTCGTTGAGCTGCTGGATCGCCTGCAGGACGGTGACCGGCCCGCCGTCGATCGCCACCGGGACGCCCTCCTCGAAGGTGATGATCACCTCGTCGGACTCGCGGGGTGCCGCAGGGTCGGCGGTGTACTCGTAGATGTCCTCGATCGGGGCGTTCCAGATGTCCTCCAGGAAGCCCGTCTCGACGGCGCGTCCGAAGACGTTCTGGTCGACGGAGTACGGGGACTTCCTGGTGGTGGCGATCGGGAGCTGCTCGGCCTCGCAGAAGGCGATCGCCTTGTCCCGGGTCATCGCGTAGTCGCGGACCGGGGCGATGCACTTCAGGTCGGGGGCGAGGGCGGCGATGCCGGCCTCGAAGCGGACCTGGTCGTTGCCCTTGCCGGTGCAGCCGTGGGCGACGGTGGTGGCGCCGTGCTTCTCGGCGGCGGCGACCAGGTGCTTGACGATCACCGGCCGGGAGAGGGCCGAGACCAGCGGGTAGCGGTCCATGTAGAGGGCGTTGGCCTTGATCGCCGGGAGGCAGTACTCGTCGGCGAACTCGTCCTTGGCGTCGGCCACTTCGGCCTCGACGGCACCGCAGGCGAGGGCGCGCTTGCGGATGACGTCCAGGTCCTCGCCGCCCTGGCCGACGTCCACCGCGACGGCGATGACCTCGGCGCCCGTCTCCTCGGCGATCCAGCCGATGGCGACGGAGGTGTCCAGACCGCCGGAATAGGCGAGTACGACGCGCTCGGTCACGGGTTTCTCCTCACGCTGCACGTGCTGTCATGCATGAGTATGCAGAGCTCTGCATGATTCGTCAATGTGCGGGGCGCTTGAACGTCTCAGGCCGCTTCCTCGTACTTCCCGCCGTGGCCGCCCCGACGAGCGCCGGCCGGGGCGGCCGCGGTGAGTCCGGGGGCATGTGTCCGAATGGCGGGCTCTTCGGCGAAATCCTTAGACAGCCGAAGGAGTCGCGCCGATAATCCTCAGAATGGGAAAGAGCTACGAGCGCATCGACGGCAGGCTCCGGACGTTCATCGAGGAGCAACCCCTCTTCTTCACCGCGACCGCCCCGCTGTCCGGCGACGGCACGGTCAACCTCTCCCCCAAGGGTCTCAAGGGCTCCTTCGCCGTGCTCGACGAACTGACCGTGGCCTACCTGGACTTCGCCGGGTCCAACGCCGAGACCGTCGCGCATCTCAGGGAGAACGGCCGGATCACCCTGATGTGGTGCGCCTTCCAGGGGCCGCCGAACATCGTGCGCGTGCACGGCCGGGGCGAGCCGGTCTTCCGGGACGACCCGCGTTTCCCGGCGCTCCTCACCCGTTTCCCCGACATCGACCCGACTGTGCACGGCCTGCGCGCGATCGTCGTCGTACACGCGGAACTCATCCGGGACACCTGCGGGTACGCCGTCCCCTACATGGCGTACGAGAGCGACCGCGACCTGCACGGGAAGCGTTTCGCGCGGGAGGACGACAGCTCGCTGAGCGCGTACTTCGAGAAGAAGGAGCATGTCGCGACGAGCCTGGACGGACTACCCGGGCTGCCGTTGCCGCTTCCGCCGTCTACCGTCTGAGCCATGCGCCCCGGTGTCGTGCTCACCCTCGTGTCCGCCTCCTCGCTCGCCCTGCTCGGTGTCGCACCGGCTCCCGGCTCGTCCGTGCCGCTGCCCGCGCTCATGGCGGACACCGGCGGAGGAAGCCAGCTGATCACCGCTCAGGCACCGGGCACCGGCTCGACCACGGGGACGCTCACCTGGTGGGACCTGAAGGACGGGCAGTGGGTGCCGGCCGGTTCGGCACCGGCGCGCTTCGGGGCGAACGGGCTGGTGGAGGGAGCCTCGCGGCAGCAGGGCACGAACACGACACCGACCGGCCTGTACGGACTTCCCTTCGGCTTCGGGATCAAGCCCGAGCCGGGCGGGACGAGCGTCGAGTACCGGGCGGTGCAGGAGAGTTCCTGGTGGTGCCAGGACAACGACTCGGCGGCGTACAACCGTTGGGTGGACCCGCTGCCCGCCGACTGCCGCGCCTCCGAGTCCGAGCACCTCGTCTCCTACTCGACGCAGTACGCGTACGGGCTCGTGATCGGGTTCAACTACGACCAGCCCGTACGGGGGCGCGGAGCCGGGATCTTCCTCCATGTGAACGGGCAGGCGGCGACGGCCGGGTGTGTGTCGGTGCCGGAGGATGCGATGCGGCGGATCCTCCAGTGGGCGAAGCCGGACCAGAAGCCGCACATGGCCATCGGGACGGTGGACGGAGCCATGGCCGTCACCCGGTACTGAAGGAATCGGCTCCCCGCGCTCAACTCGCCGCAAGCCGCACCGTGAACGTCGTGGATCCCGGTCTGCTCTCCAGCCCCACACTCCCCCGGTGCGCCTCCACCACGGCCGCCACGATCGACAGGCCGAGGCCGGCGCCGGGGCCGGAGGCGCCGGTGGGACGGCGGTGTTCGGCTCGGGTGAAGCGTTCGAAGACGCCGGGCTGGACCTCCTCGGGGACGCCGGGCCCGTCGTCGTGGACGCGGAGGAGGGCCCCGTCGGTGTCGGCTTCCAGGGTGACCGTCACCTTGGTGCCGTCGGGGGTGTGCGCACGCGCGTTGGCCAACAGGTTGGCCAGCACCTGGTGCAGGCGGTGGGCGTCGCCCGGGACGGTGACCGGGTCCTCGGGCAGGTCCAGGGTCCAGCGGTGGCCGGGACCCGCGGCGCGGGCGTCCGTGACCGCGTCCAGGACCAGACGGGTCAGGTCGACGGGCGTGCGTTCCAGGGGGCGGCCGGCGTCGAGGCGGGCGAGCAGGAGCAGGTCGTCCACCATCAGGCCCATGCGGGAGGACTCGGCGGCGATGCGCTGCAGGGCGCGGGTCACCTCCGGCGGCACCGGTCCGGGGTGCAGCAGGCCCAGCTCGGCGTGGCCGCGGACGGTGGCGACCGGGGTGCGCAGCTCGTGGCTGGCGTCGGCGGCGAAGCCACGCAGCCGTTCCTCGCTCGCATGCCGTTTGGTCAGCGCGTCCTCGACATGGCCGAGCATGCGGTTGAAGGCCGCGGCGACCCGGCCGACCTCGGTGCCGGGGTCGGCGTCCGGGGCGCGCGGCGGCAGCGCGACCTCGCCGCTGGCCAGCGGGAGCTCGCTGACCCGGGCGGCGGTGGCGGCGACCCGGCTGAGGGGGCGCAGGGACCAGCGGACCCAGAAGGCGCCGGCCACGCCGGTCACCACGAGCGCGAGGCCGAAGACGATCCCGGCGACCGCCTCCAGCCGGTGGACCGTGGCCTCGACCGGCTCCAGGGGCAGCCCGACGATCAGCACGTCCCCGTCCCGTCCGGCCGAGGCGACGACCCGGTAGTCGTGCAGGGCCGACAGCTCGACGGTGTGGGGCCTGCCGTCGGCCGGTACCCGGGCCAGCCGTGCGGCGTCCTGTCCGGTCAGGCTGACACCCAGGTCCGCGGCCGGGTCGCCGGAGCGGATGAGGCCCTTGTTGGTGACCGTGCCGTTCAGCAGGCGGGCGCCGAAGGTGCCGGTGGCCATGCGGCGGGTGTCGCCGTGCTCGTCGCCGTCGTGGTCGTCGGACAGCTTGCCGTTGTGTTCCAGGCTCTCCGGGAACCGGGTGCCGACCTGGGTGAGCTGCTCGTCCAGACGCCGGGTGAGGAAGCCGTTCAGCTCGACGACCGCCGCGAGGCCCACGGCCGCACAGCTCACCGCCAGCAGCACCACCAGCCCGAAGGTGAGCCGGGCGCGCAGGGTGCGGGGACGGGGCAGCCGGCGCACGGCGGTCGCGCGGGAGAAGCGGCTCACTTGGTCACCGGTTTCAGGACATAACCCGCCCCGCGCACGGTGTGGATCATGGGCTCGCGGCCCGCGTCGACCTTCTTGCGCAGGTAGGAGATGTACAGCTCGACCACATGGGCCCGGCCGCCGAAGTCGTAGGACCAGACCCGGTCGAGGATCTGCGCCTTGCTGAGCACGCGGCGCGGGTTGCGCATGAGGAAGCGGAGAAGCTCGAACTCGGTGGGTGACAGCTCGATCAGTTCGCCGGCCCGGGTGACCTCGCGCGCCTCCTCGTCCATCACCAGGTCGCCCACGACCAGCCGCGGCCCCTCCTCCTGTTGCCGGGCCATGCCCGCCCGGCGCAGCAGGCCGCGCAGCCGGGCCACGACCTCCTCCAGACTGAAGGGCTTGGTGACATAGTCGTCACCGCCGGCCGTGATGCCCGCGATCCGGTCCTCGACCGCGTCCCGGGCCGTGAGGAAGAGCACACAGACGTCCGGCTTCACCTCGTGCAGCCGGCGCAGCACGGCGAAGCCGTCGGTGTCCGGGAGCATCACGTCCAGGACGACGGCATCGGGCAGCAGCTCGCGCGCGGTGGCGAGGGCCGAGGCGCCGTCCCCGGCGGCGCGCACCTCCCAGCCCTCGTAGCGCAGGGCGCCGGTGAGCACCTCCGCGAGGTCGGGGTCGTCGTCGACGACGAGGACGCGCAGCGGGGTGCCGTCGGGGCGGGTGAGGGCCGGGCGGCCGGAGCGGGTGGTGTTCATCGCGCCTTCCAGCATCACCCATGCGGAGGCGTGCGAGGCACCGGCTGCGCTCTGAGTTTTCTCTGAGAGCCCTCAGGTCCGCTGAACGCCGTCTGAGAACAGGCTCTGAGTCTGCTCTCAAAGGGCCTGGTCACAAGGTCGCTCAGAGGTACCTCAGAGCTTTCCGCCGCACAGTGGCCCGGTACGACGGACGAAGGGACGGCGACTGATGACCACCGTGGATGCGCGGCGGGCGGCCCCGCCCGCGACCGCACGGCGCTCCCCCGCGGGGCCCGTGCTGGCCGCGCTGTGGGCCGGGGCGGCGGCCGTGGTCGCGCTCTGGTGGGCGGACACCGGGTCCGTGGTCGGTACGGCCGGCTGGCTCACCGGCGCCGGGCGGATCGCCGGGCTGCTGTGCGGATACGCCTGCGCGGTGCTGGTCGGCCTCATGGCGCGGGTGCCGCTGCTGGAGCGGCGGATCGGCTCGGACCGGGTGGCGCGCTGGCACGCGATGGCCGGCCGGTACACCGTCTGCCTGCTCGTCGCGCACATCGTGCTGATCCTCACCGGGTACGCCGCCCAGGACCGGGCCTCGCTGTGGCACGAGACGGTGACCGTCGTCCTGGACTACCCGGACATGCTCAAGGCCACCGCCGGCACGCTGATCCTCTTCGCGGTCGGCATCACCTCGGCCCGTGCCGTGCGGCGCCGCACCAGCCACGAGTTCTGGTACTACGTCCACCTGCTGACGTACGCGGCCGTCTTCCTGGCCTTCTTCCACCAGCTGACGCTGGGGAACGAGTTCAACGGCAAGCCGGTCGCGACCGCCGTCTGGTACGCGCTGTACCTGGGCGTCGCCGCCCTGGTGCTGTGGTTCCGCGTCCTCGCCCCGGTCCGCCTCAACCGGCGCCACCAGCTGCGGGTGGACTCGGTCCACCAGGAGGCGCGGGGTGTGTACTCGGTCGTCGTGCGCGGGCGGCACCTGGACGAGCTGGGGGCGCGGCCGGGGCAGTTCTTCCGCTGGCGGTTCCTCGGCGAGGGGCTGGGCTGGACGTCGACGCCGTACTCCCTGTCGGCGCCGCCGCGCCCCGATCTGATGCGCATCACGGTCAAGGCGCTCGGTGACCACAGCGCGGCCGTCGCCCTGCTGCGGCCCGGCACCCGGGTGTGGGCGGAGGGCCCGTACGGCTCCATGACCGCCGACCGGGCCACCAGCCACCACTCGCTGCTGATCGCGGCCGGCGTCGGCATCACCCCGCTGCGGGCGCTGTTCGAGACCCTGCCCGGCGAGGTCACCCTGCTGTACCGGGCGCGCAGTGCCGAGGACCTGGCGCTCGGCGGCGAGCTGGAGGCGATCGCCCGCCGGCGCGGCGCACAGGTGCGGTACGCGCTGAACGGCCCCCGGGGCGAGCGCCCGGCCATCACGGCGGAGTCGCTGCGCGCGGCCTTCCCTGGCCTGGCCGGCCACGACGTCTACATCTGCGGGCCGCACGGCTTCGCGCAGGACGTGTACGAGGCGCTGCGGGCGGCCGGGGTGCCGGACCGCCGTATCCACCACGAGTCGTTCGAACTGTGACAACTGTGAGAGCTGTGAGAGCTGTGAGGCAGATCACGTGCATGCCCTGAAGAAGAACCGCCCCCTGCGTCGCATCGTGCTGGCCAGTGCCGCCACGGTCTCCGGGATGGTGCTGCTGCTGTCGCTGAAGCCGCACACGAGCCCCACGCTGGCCACGGCCGACACCAAGTCGCCCACCGTGTCGAGCAGTTCGGCCCCGTCGAGCGGATCGAGCGGATCGTCGGGCGGATCGAGCGGATCGTCGGGCGGATCGAGCGGCTCCACCTCGGGTACGAAGGTCAGCAGGACCGCCACCGGAGACACCGTCCAGACCCGGTGGGGCCCGGTCCAGGTGCGGGTGACGATCAAGAGCGGCAAGCTCACGGACGTGACGGCGGTGCAGTACCCGCAGGACAACCCGCGCGACCAGGAGATCAACAGCTACGCCCTGCCCCAGCTGCGACGTGAGGCGCTGGCCGCGCAGAGCGCGGACATCGACATGGTGTCCGGCGCCACGTACACCAGCACCGGCTACAAGCAGTCCCTGCAGTCCGCGCTGGACTCGGCGGGACTGTGAGGCCGGGGCACTGAACACGCGGCGGATGCGGCACGTATCTGTGGGCCAAGGGTCAAGTCCCCACGGAGGAACCGTGACCACCACGCTCGCAGGCGGACGTGCCGCCCGCCGACAGACGATGCGCCGCATCCGCCCGCGCCGCTCCCCGGCCGTACCGCTGCTGCTCGCCGTCTGGGCGGGCGCGGTGGCCGTGCTGTGGCTCTGGTGGCACAACACGCCGTCCATCGCCGACGACACCGGCAGGATTCTCAACGCGGGCCGGATCACCGGCCTGCTGGCCGGCTATCTGATGGCGCTGGTCGTGCTCCAGATGGCACGCGTGCCGGCGCTGGAACGGCGGGTCGGCTCGGACCGGGTGGCCCGCTGGCACGCGATGAGCGGCCGCTACACGCTCTGCCTGATCGTGGCGCACGTCTTCCTCACCATGTGGGGGTACGCGCGCCAGGCGGGCAAGTCGCTCGGCGACATCGTCCAGCAGACCATCGACTCCATCAACCAGCTCCCCGATGTGGGCAAGGCGGCCATCGGCACGGGCCTGTTCGTGCTGATCGGGCTGACGTCGATCGGCGGGATCCGCCGCCGGATGCCGTACGACACCTGGTACCACGTGCACCTGATGACGTACGCGGCGGTGTTCCTGACGTTCTGGCACCAGCTCACCACCGGCAACGACTTCGCGGTCGAGCCGGTCGCGAAGACCTTCTGGTACGGGCTGTACGGCGTGGTCACCGCGCTGGTGATCTGGTACCGGATCCTCACCCCGATCCGGCTGAACCTCACCCACCGGATGCGCGTGGAGGCGGTCATCGAGGAGACGCCGGGCATCGTGTCGGTGCTGATCGGCGGGCGGAAGCTGCACCGGATGGGCGCGGAGGCGGGCCAGTTCTTCCGCTGGCGTTTCCTGGCCCCCGGGATGCGCTTCAGCTCGCACCCGTACTCCCTGTCGGCGGCGCCCCGCCCGGACCTGCTGCGGATCACGGTGAAGGCGATCGGCGACCACAGCGCCCGGCTGCGCGAGCTGACGCCCGGCACCCGGGTGTGGGCGGAGGGGCCGTACGGCGCGCTCACCGCGCAGCGCCGCAGCCGGGGCAAGGTGCTGCTGGTCGCGGGCGGGGTCGGCATCACGCCGATGCGGGCACTGTTCGAGACGCTGCCCGGGGCGGCCGGTGACATCACCCTGCTCTACCGGGCCAACAGCACCCAGGACCTGGCGCTGTGGGACGAGCTGGCGACGATCGCCGACGAGCGGGGCGCCCGGCTGATGTACGCGGTCAACAGCCCGGACGGGGAGCGGCCGGACATCTCCGCGGAGAACCTCCGGCGGAAGATCCCGGACATCGACCGGCACGACGTGTTCATGTGCGGCCCGCCCGGGTTCGCGCAGTCGGTGTACGACGCACTGCGCGGCGCGGGAGTCCCCGCCCGCCGCATCCATCACGAGTCGTTCGAGATGTGAGCGGCAGCTACGGAGAGATACGGACAGATGAGGAAGAGCCACCCCATTCGACGGTTTGTGCTGGCCACCGCCGCGACCGTGTCCGGTGTCGTGCTGCTGCTGGCGCTGAAGCCGGCGGCCGATCCGGCCGCGGCCTCGGCGGCGGGCGCTGCCCCGCAGGCGACGGCGGGGCAGCAGGCACCGCAGGGCGGCACACAGCCGGTCGGCGCGGCCGGCGCGACCGGGTCGACCGCCGGCACGGTGACCGGTGACGCCACGCAGACGCAGTACGGGACCGTGCAGGTACGGCTGACGGTCGCGGGCGGAAAGATCACCAAGGCCGAGGCGGTGCAGGCGCCCAAGGGCGGACTCAGCGACCAGAAGACCGCCCTGGCCGTCCCCAAGCTCAACCAGGAGGCCGTCGCGGCACAGAGCGCGCAGATCGACGCGGTGTCCGGGGCGACGTACACGAGCAACGGCTACAAGAAGTCGCTGCAGTCGGCGCTGGACAGGATGAAGTCCTCCGCCGGGTCCAGGACCGGGGCCGCGGGCCGCGCCTCGGCCGGCGCCTCCGGTTCCGGAACCTCCGGCTCTTCCGCCACGGCACAGTCCCGCACGCTCACCGGGAAGGTCGCGCAGACGCAGTACGGCCCGGTCCAGGTGCGGATCACGGTCAGCGGTGGCAAGATCACCGAGGCGGAGGCCGTCCAGGCACCGAAGGGCGGACTCAGCGACCAGAAGACCGCCCTGGCCGTCCCCAGGCTCAACCAGGAGGCCGTCACGGCCGGCACCGCGAACATCGACGCCGTCTCCGGCGCCACCTACACCAGCACCGGCTACAAGCAGTCACTGCAGTCGGCGCTGGACCAGGCCGGTGGCTGACCCGGTGGCCGAGTCGGCCGAGGCTCCCGCCGCGGTGCGTCATGCGGAGGAGGTCATGGGGACCGTCTTCTCCTTCGACGTCCGCGGCGGGGAACCCGGTGCGGTGCACGAGGCGCTGGCCGAGGCCGTCGCCGGTCTGCACCGGGCGGACGCGGTGTTCAGCACCTACCGCGAGGACAGCGAGGTGTCCCGGCTGGCCCGGGGCGAGCTGACCGTGGCGCAGTGCGCGCCGGAGGTGGCCGAGGTGCTGGACCTCGCGGCCGAGGCGGAACGACTGAGCGAGGGCTGGTTCAGCACGCGCTACCGGGGCTCGCTCGATCCCACCGGCATCGTCAAGGGCTGGGCCGCCGAGCGGGCCGCGCGGCTGCTGGCGGGGGTGGCCGGGGTGCGCGGGGTGAGCGTGAACGGAGGGGGGGACGTCCAGCTCCTCGGCACGCCGGAGCCGCAGCGGCCGTGGCGGGTGGGGGTGGCGGATCCGCTGCGGCCGGGGGGTCTGGCCGCGGTGATCTCGACGGCGGGCGTGGCCGAACTGTCGGTGGCGACCTCGGGTACGGCCGAGCGGGGCGCGCACATCGTGGATCCGCGCACCGGGAGGTCCGCGGTGTCGGACCTGGTGGCCGTGACCGTGGTCGGTCCCCGGCTGACCTGGGTCGACTGCTGGGCCACGGCGGCCTTCGCGATGGGCTCCAGGGCGGGCCTTGCGTGGCTGGAGTCGCTGCCGGACGTGGAGGGGCTGCTGATCACCGCCGGCGACGAGGTGCGGTGCACCGGGGGGCTGGCGGCGCGGCTGGGCTGAGCGCGACTTTTTCGCCGGGGCGCGCTCCCCCCGGTTCACACCTTCGGTTGCACGACGTGCGCCATCTCCAGGTGGGCCGTGGCGAGGACGGTGCCGCCGGGTGTCGTCAGCCGGACGCCGGAGAGGGTCGACAGGTCACCGGGAGCGGCCACGCCCCACTCGCCGTGTCCGGCGACCAGGGGGAAGTCGCCGACCCGGACGGTCGTGCCGTCGGAGTGCTGCAGGAGGCAGGTCACCGTGCCGGTGTACGAGCCATGGGGGCCGGCGGAATCGACGGACACGTAGATCCAGCCGGGGGTCCCGGGGTGGGCGTAGACCTCGCCGACCTTGCCGCCGCCGCTCGTGGCGGAGGTCATGTCGCCGACCAGCATGGGCTCGGACTCGGTGGCGGGGCGGCTCGAGGCGAGGACCTCCTCGACGGCGGTGCCGACCCCCCAGCCGGCGAAACCGACGGCGACGGTGAGCGCGGTGGCGACGGCCGCGAGCCGCAGCCGGGCCCGCCGGGCCCGCGCGCGCAGGTCACGCGGCGCACGGCCGGAGACGCCCGCCCGGGCCTCGGACGCCGAAGCCTGCTCGGCCAGCCTGCGCGCCACCCGGGTCTCGAACCCGGCCGGGGGCTCGCCGTCCGGCAGCAGGCCGACCAGCCTGTCGCCGACCAGGGTGAGCTGACGGACGTACTCCCGGCAGTCCGCGCACCGGTCCAGATGGGCGACCGCCTCGGCGCGCTCCCGGCCGGGCAGCACGCCCAGCGCCAGCTCGGCGCCGATCTCCCGCAGCTTGTCGCAGTTCACGTCACGGGACATGGTCGCCTCGCTTAAAAGGCGCGAGCGTGGCGCGCAGTTTCGCCATGGCGGCCCTGATCCGTGTCTTGGCGGTGCCCAGCGGGATGCGCTCCGCGTCGGCGATCTGCTGGGCCGTCATTCCGTAGATGCCGGCCATCACCAGAGCCCTGGCCTGCTCCCGGGGCAGCCGGGCCACGGCGGCCCGCAGCTGGGAGGAGGCCTCGTCGGCCAGCGCCCACTGCTCGGGGGTCTCGGTGACGACGCCGATGAGGGAGTCGAGGTCCTCGGGTGCCATCGGCTCGGTCCGCCGGGCCCGGACCGCGTCGACGGCGAGGTTGTGCGCGATGGTCGTCAGCCAGGTGGTGACCGATCCGCGGCGCGAGTCGTAGATCTGGGCATGCCGCCATGCCCGCTCGAACGTCGACTGAGCGACGTCCTCGGCGAGCTGCGCATCCCCGGTGACGGCCATGGCGACTCCGAAGACCCGGTGCTGGAACCTGCGTACGAAGATCACCGCGAGTTCCGGATCACCGGTGGCCAGCCCGGCCAGGAGGGCTTCGTCCGGGAGGCGGCCCACGGGGAACCGGAAACCCGACACACCCCTGTGTACGGCCGCCGGAGGCCACGGGATTGCCCGCCCGCCTCCCCGCCCGCCGCGGAAGATCACACCCTCATTCTCCGCCGCCGGGCCGGGTGCCGCATGCGGGCTCAGTGGCCGTTCTGCGCCAGTCGCAGCAGGTGGTCCGCGAGGGCCTGGCCCCCGCTCGGGTCCCGGCTGATCAGCAGCAGCGTGTCGTCGCCGGCGATCGTGCCCAGGATGTCGTGCAGCTCCGCCTGGTCGATGGCCGAGGCGAGGAACTGGGCGGCCCCCGGCGGGGTGCGCAGGACGACGAGGTTGGCGGAAGCCTCCGCGGAGATCAGCAGTTCCTGGGAGAGGCGCCCCATGCGCTCCTCCTTGGCCGACTCCCCCAGGGGGGCGCGGGGGGTGCGGAAACCGCCCTCGCTCGGCACGGCGTAGATCAGCTCGCCGTCGGTGTTGCGGATCTTCACCGCGTTCAGCTCGTCGAGGTCCCGGGAGAGCGTCGCCTGGGTGACGCTCAGCCCGTCGTCGGCGAGCAGCTTCGCCAGCTGGCTCTGCGACCGCACCGGCTGCCGGTTGAGGATGTCCACGATCCGGCGGTGCCGCGCGGTACGGGTCTGCGGCACGGCCGGTCCGGCACCCGCCGCCTGCTCGTGATCCTGCGCCTGGCTCATCGTCGTCCTATTCTTCGGATCGTCCGTCCCCATCCACTGGGTTCGCTGCGTCGAGAATGCCGGGCAGCGCCTGGAGGAAGGCACCCACCTCGTCGTCGGAGATGTTCAGCGGCGGCATGAGCCGTACGACGTCGGGGGCGGGCGCGTTCACCAGGAACCCGGCCTCCTGGGCCGCCGCTTGCGCCTGTGGCGCGTGCGGCCCGGTGAGCACGATACCCAGGAGCAGGCCCGCGCCCCGCACAAAATCGATCAACGGGTGCCCCAGGCCCTCGATTCCCTGACGCAGCTTCTCGCTCTGCCGCTTGACGTTCTCCAGCAGCCCCTCGTTCGCGATGGTGTCGAGGACGGCGAGTCCGGCGGCGCAGGCGACCGGGTTGCCGCCGAAGGTGGTGCCGTGCTGGCCGGGCTGGAGCAGTTCGGCGGCGCGGCCGAAGGCGACGGTGGCGCCGAGCGGCAGTCCGCCGCCGAGCTGCTTGGCGAGGGTGACGACATCGGGCAGGACGCCCTCGTGGGCCTGGTACTCGAACCAGGTCCCGGTGCGGCCGATGCCGGTCTGCACCTCGTCCAGCACGAGCAGGGCGCCGGTGGCGGCGGTGATCGCGCGGGCGGCCTTCAGATAGCCGGCCGGGGGCACCACCACCCCGTTCTCGCCCTGGATCGGCTCGATGACGACCAGGGCGGTCTCCTCGGTGACCGCCGCCGCGAGCGCCTGGGCGTCGCCGTAGGGCACATGGGTGACCTCGCCGGGCAGCGGCAGGAAGGGGTCCTGCTTGGCGGGCTGACCGGTGAGCGCGAGGGCGCCCATCGTACGGCCGTGGAAGCCGCCGGTGGTGGCGACCATGTGGGTGCGCCCGGTGAGCCGGCCGATCTTGAAGGCCGCCTCGTT
Organism: Streptomyces sp. RB17; assembly: GCF_009604455.1. GTDB lineage: Bacteria > Actinomycetota > Actinomycetes > Streptomycetales > Streptomycetaceae > Streptomyces. Next base: position 271,606 of record NZ_WEGL01000009.1, on the reverse strand, counting down.
GGCCTCGGCGCCGGAGTTGCAGAAGAAGACCCGGCCCTCCCGGCCGAAGAGCTGGAGCAGCCGTTCGGCGAGGGCGACCGTGGGCTCGGCCATGAAGAAGTTGGAGATGTGGCCGAGCTGCCCGATCTGCCGGCTGACGGCCTCGACGATCGCCGGGTGGGCGTGGCCGAGGGCGTTGGTGGCGATGCCGCCGACGAGGTCGTGGTACTCCCGGCCCTCGGCGTCCCACACCTTGACGCCCGCGCCGCGCACGAGGGGCAGCCGGGGGGTGCCGTAGTTGTTCATGAGCGCGCCCTGCCAGCGCTGGGTCAGCTCCTGGTTGGCCTGGCTGGCCTGCTCGCCCTGGTTGCCCGTCACTGTGCGTCCCCCTCGAGCTCGTCGGGCACGACCATCGTGCCGATGCCTTCGTCGGTGAAGATCTCCAGCAGGATCGAGTGCTGGACCCGGCCGTCGATGACGCGGGCGGTGTGCACCCCGTTGCGCACGGCGTACAGGCAGCCCTCCATCTTCGGCACCATGCCGGAGCTCAACTCCGGCAGCAGCTTCTCCAGTTGGGAAGCGGTGAGGCGGCTGATCACCTCGTCGGAGTTGGGCCAGTCCTCGTAGAGGCCCTCGACGTCGGTGAGGACCATGAGGGTCTCGGCGCCCAGTGCCGCAGCGAGTGCCGCAGCCGCCGTATCAGCATTGACGTTGTAGACATGTCCGTCGTCCTGACTGCGGGCGATGGAGGAGACGACCGGGATACGGCCGTCGGCGAGCAGCGCCTCGATGGCGCCCGTGTCGATCGCGGTGATCTCGCCGACCCGGCCGATGTCGACCAGTTCGCCGTCGATCTCGGGCTGGTGCCTGGTCGCGGTGATGGTGTGCGCGTCCTCGCCGGTCAGGCCGACGGCGAGCGGACCGTGCTGGTTGAGCAGACCGACCAGCTCGCGCTGCACCTGTCCCGCCAGCACCATCCGTACGACGTCCATGGCGTCCTCGGTGGTGACGCGCAGGCCGGCCTTGAACTCGCTGACGATCCCGTGCCTGTCGAGGGCGGCGCTGATCTGCGGGCCGCCGCCGTGGACGACGACCGGCCTGAGGCCGGCGTGGTGCAGGAACACGACGTCCTGCGCGAAGGCGGCCTTCAGCTCCCCGTCGATCATGGCGTTGCCGCCGAACTTGATGACGACGGTCCTGCCGTTGTGCTTGACCAGCCAGGGCAGCGCCTCGATGAGGATCTGCGCCTTGGGCAGTGCGGTGTGCTTGCGCGTTGGGGACTTTCGCTCTTCTGGGTGATTGACCGTCATAGCCGACTCTCGGAAGGATCTCGGATCAGCCGCCGGGCGGGCGGTGTTGGCCTGCGGAGGCGATGTAGGACTCGTCCCGGACTCGTCCGGGGCGAGCGCTCGCCGGTGAAACAGAAGCCTCGTCGGCGACGACGGGGCCCGCGACAACCACGCGGGCACGTCAGGACGAGTAGGCGCTGTTCTCGTGGACATAGTCGGCCGTGAGGTCGTTGGTCCAGATGGTCGCAGACTCACTGCCTGCCGCGAGGTCCGCCACGATGTGCACCTCGCGGTAGCGCATGTCGACCTTCTCGCGGTCCTCGCCGACCGAGCCGTTCTTGCACACCCAGACGCCGTTGATGGCGACGCCCAGCCGGTCCGGCTCGAAGGCGGCCTTCGTGGTGCCGATCGCGGAGAGCACCCGGCCCCAGTTGGGGTCCTCGCCGTGGATCGCGCACTTCAGGAGGTTGTTGCGGGCGATGGCGCGGCCCACCTCGACGGCGTCCTCCTCGCTCGCCGCGTTGACCACCTCGACCTTGATGTCCTTGCTGGCGCCCTCGGCGTCCCGGATCAGCTGCTGTCCGAGGTCGTCGCAGACCTGTTGCACGGCCTCGGCGAACGCGTCGTACTCGGGGGTGATGCCGGAGGCGCCGGAGGCGAGCAGCAGCACGGTGTCGTTGGTGGACATGCAGCCGTCGGAGTCGACCCGGTCGAAGGTGACCTTGGTGGCGGCGCGCAGGGCCTTGTCCAGGGTGTCGTTGTCGACGTCGGCGTCGGTGGTGAGGACGACCAGCATGGTGGCGAGGCCGGGGGCGAGCATGCCCGCGCCCTTGGCCATGCCGCCCACGGTCCACCCTCCCCCGGACTCCGTCCGGGGGGACCCCGAGGTCACCACGGACGTCTTGTGGACGGTGTCGGTGGTCTTGATGGCGATGGCGGCCTTCTCACCGCCGTGCTCGCTCAGGGCACCGGCCGCGGTCTCCACGCCCTTGAGGACCTTGTCCATGGGGAGCAGGACGCCGATGAGGCCGGTGGAGCAGACGGCGACCTCGATGGCGCCGCGGTCGAGCACCTCGGCGACCTTCTCGGCGGTGGCGTGGGTGTCCTGGAAGCCCTTGGGGCCGGTGCAGGCGTTGGCGCCGCCCGAGTTGAGGACGACCGCGGAGACCTGGCCGCTCTTGATGACCTGCTCGGACCACTGCACCGGTGCGGCCTTCACGCGGTTGGAGGTGAAGACGCCCGCGGCGGCACGGCGCGGCCCGTTGTTGACCACGAGGGCCAGGTCGGGGTTGCCGTTCTCCTTGATCCCGGCGGCGATGCCCGCGGCCGTGAATCCCTTTGCTGCCGTCACGCTCACGGCGCAACTCCGATCGTGGTCAGCCCGGTGGTCTCGTCGAGCCCCAGGGCGATGTTCATGCTCTGGACGGCACCGCCGGCGGTGCCCTTGGTCAGATTGTCGATGGCGCTGATCGCGATGATGCGGCCCACGGCCTCGTCGTACGCGACCTGCACCTGAACGGCGTTGGAACCGTGGACGGACGCCGTCGCCGGCCACTGGCCCTCGGGCAGCAGATGGACGAAGGGCTCGTCGGCGTAGGCCTTCTCGTAGGCGGCACGGACGGAGTCCGCCGTCACGCCCTCGACGGCGGACGCGCTGCACGTGGCGAGGATCCCGCGCGGCATCGGCGCCAGGGTCGGCGTGAAGGAGACCGCGACCCGCTCCCCCGCCGCCCCGCTGAGGTTCTGGATCATCTCGGGGGTGTGCCGGTGGCCGCCGCCCACGCCGTACGGCGACATGGAGCCCATGACCTCGCTGCCGAGCAGATGCGGCTTGGGTGCCTTGCCGGCCCCGGAGGTGCCCGACGCGGCGACGATCACCGCCTCCGGCTCGGCGATCCCGGCGGCGTAGGCCGGGAACAGGGCGAGGGTGACGGCGGTGGGGTAGCAACCGGGCACCGCGATGCGCTTGGACCCCTCCAGCGCGGCGCGGGCGCCCGGAAGTTCGGGAAGGCCGTACGGCCAGGTACCGGCGTGTGCGGAGCCGTAGAACTTCTCCCAGTCGGCCGGGTCCTTCAGGCGGAAGTCGGCGCCCATGTCGATGACGAGGACGTCCGGGCCGAGCCGCTCGGCGACGGCGGCGGACTGCCCGTGCGGCAGCGCGAGGAAGACCACATCGTGCCCGGCGAGCGCCTCGGGCGTGGTCTCGGTGAGCACGCGGCCGGCCAGCGGCAGCAGGTGCGGCTGGAGTGCGCCCAGGCGCCGGCCCGCGCTGGAGTTCGCGGTGAGGGCACCGATCTCGACCTCGGGGTGTGCGAGGAGCAGGCGCAGGACCTCGCCGCCCGCGTATCCGCTCGCTCCGGCCACCGCCGCACGTACCGCCATGTCCATCCTCCTCGTGATGGCATGACTATACGGTCCGCTGCAGTTTTATGCAACGCCCTATGCGGGCGGCTGGACGATCCGCCCGGGAAGCATCACCCAGCGCGAGACCACGAAGGTGACCGGGATCGCCGCCGCCGAGGCGAGCAACGGGGCGAAGCGGCTGCCGGCGTGCAGGACGTCGACGATCACGTAGACACCTGCCGTCGTGATCAGGAAGTTGGTGACATTGGTCAGCGGGAACAGCAGGAATTTCCGCCAGGTGGGCCGGATCCGGTAAGTGAAGCGCGCATTCAGGAAAAAGGAGCCGACCATACTGAGCACGAAGGCGAGAACATGCGCGAAGAGATAGGGCAGCCAGTTCAGGAACAGCAGGTAAAGGCAGTAATAGACGGCGGTGTTGATCACACCGACCGCGGCGAAGGTGAGGATCTGTCGCTTCAAGGAATGAGGTCTTTCGTCCGTTCCACGTTGGTCGCCTTCACCAGGAAGTGCGGGCGGCCCTTCACCTCGTAGTAGATGCGTCCCGTGTACTCCCCGATCACTCCCAGCATGACCATCTGCACCCCCGCCAGGGCGGTGACGGCGGTGATGATGGTCACATAGCCCGGAGTCTGGACGCCGTTGATCAGCGCGGCGCCCACGATCCAGGCCGTGTAGAGGCCCGCGCACAGCAGCAGCCCCATGCCGAGCCAGAGGGCGGCGCGCAGCGGGCGGTTGTTGAAGGACAGCAGTCCGTCGATGCCGTAGTTGAGCAGGCCGCGCAGGTTCCAGGAGCTGTTGCCGGCCTCGCGCGCGGCGTTCTCGTACTCGAAGGTGGTGCTCGGGAAGCCCACCCAGGCGAACAGGCCCTTGGAGAAGCGGTTGTACTCGGTGAGGGCCAGCACGGCGTCCACCACGCGGCGCGACAGCAGCCGGAAGTCGCCGACGCCGTCGGCGAGTTCGACGTCGACCAGACGGTTGACCAGCCGGTAGTACAGGCGCGCGGTCAGGGTCCGCACGAGACGGTCGCCGGTGCGGCTGCGCCGGGCGATGACCTGGTCGTGGCCCTCCTCGCGCAGTTGGACCATCCGCCTGATCAGTTCCGGCGGGTGCTGGAGGTCGGCGTCCATGACGATCACCGAGTCGCCGGAGGCGTGCCGCAGGCCGGCGAGCAGCGCGGCCTCCTTGCCGAAGTTGCGGCTGAAGGAGACATAGCGCACCCGTGCGTCACGGTCGGCCAGGTGCTTCAGGACGGCGAGCGTACGGTCGCGGCTGCCGTCGTCGACGTACACGAACTGCATGTCGTGGCCGAGCGGCAGCAGTTCCTCGGCGATGCTCTGGATCTTCTCGTGGAAGCGTCCGAGGACGTCTTCCTCGTTGTAGCAGGGCGCGACGATCGATATCAGCATGGCGGGTCCCCCCAGGGGCGCGGTCAGGGTGCGGTGGTCACGCGCTCGCGTGGTGGTGTGGTCGTGGGCGGCGCGGGGGCGCGCCGGCGGCGGACGGCGGTGAGGGCGGTCAGGAGGGCGAGGGCCGCCAGCGAGACGAGCCCGACGGTCGTGCCCAGCCGCAGGCCGGGTGGGTGGAAGGTGCAGGTCAGACTGGTCGAACGGCCGTCGAGTGGGACGGCGATCAGGCCGTGGTGGTCCCCGGCGGGCCTGGCCGGCCCGTCGCCGGTGGCGCAGCGCCAGCCGGCGATGCGGGGTGCGGCGAGGACCGCGATGCCTCTGCTGCCGGCGGGCAGTCGGGCGCGGACGGTGCCGTCGTCGACGCCGACCTCGGTGGCGCCGGTGGCCTTCAGCCGGGCCGCCGCGGTGTGCAGCCGTGCGGTGTCCAGGCAGCCGACCGCGCCGGGCGGGATGCGGCCGGGGCGGTCCGGGTTCAGCTCGATCCGCACGCGCCCGGAGGGCGGGGTAGGGCCGAGCGGCTCCATGGCGGCCCGGTTGCGGCCGTACTCGAACCGGAAGGGAACGTCGGTGCCGGAGCCCGCGAGCCGTGCGGTGCCGGAGAAGTGCGGGGCCCACAGGTTCACCTGTGTCCCGGCCGGGCAGCGGGCGGTGATCGTCGGCCGGGTCAGGGCGTTCCCTGAGCCCACATAGCGGCTCTTCACCGGCTTCCCGACGTCGTCGTACACGGCGAGGCGGGGCACGGTGTAGACCCGTCTGCCCAGCAGCAGTTCCTGGTTACGGTACGGCGACGGGCCGAAGGGGGTGTCGTCGGGCGCGGTCCGCACGGTCACCAGGGGCGGCACGTCCCGCCGGGTGACGGTGGCCCCGGCGCCGTCCTCGGGCAGCGCCCCCTGGTGCGGGTCGGGGGGGTTGTGCAGCCGGGCGCCGACGGAGAAGAGGACGTCGGTGACGGCGTTGTCCAGGCTCTGCACGCTGCGGCCGCGCGAGGTCCAGCCGCCGCCGAGGGCGGTGAGGGTGCGGCTGAGGACGTCCGAGGTGAGGCTGCTGTAGTACTGGGCGCCCTGGCCGCCGACCAGCATCGGGTCGTTGCCGACGGTCTGTTCGCGGCCGGGGTCGGTGCGGTAGCGGGGCCAGCCGTCGGCCCCGGCGATCGCGGCCGCCTGCCGCTGCTGCCGCTCGCCCCAGGGGGCGTAGTCGTCCAGGTGTTTCAGCCGCAGCTCGGTGGCGACGGCGGAGGTGGCGGCGGTCTCGCCGGCCTGTGCGCCGAGGAGGAGTACGACGGCCAGGCCGGCGCGTCGTGTGCCCGGCCCGGCGCGGCGGAGGAGGACGAGCCCGCACAGGGTTCCGCCGACGGCGAGCAGCAGCACCGGCCAGGTGTGCGGCCGTACCAGCGTGCTGCGGCTCGCGACGGCGGTGATCAGGGCGAGCAGCGCCGTCGCGGCGCCGAGGGCCCGCCCGTCGGGAAGGCCGTACGACAGGGCGTGCCAGGCGGCGACGACCAGCAGCCCGCACAGGACGAAGGCCTGCCGGTAGGAGCTGCCCTGCGGGGTGGCGAAGGCGTGCCAGACCAGGCTGGTGGGCGCCCACTGGAGCGACAGGGCGACCGCGAGGACGAGGGTGGTCCAGCCCACGCGGACCGGGGCGGGGACCGCGCGGTGGAAGGGCAGGGCGAGGGCGAGCACCAGGGCGGTGATGCCGACGTAGAGGGCCGGGGAGCCGAAGCCGTAGGTCGTGGGCAGGAGGCGGGCCAGCAGGTCCTCGCCCGGGACGGGCGTGAACGGCCGTACCCGGCCCGGGTAGGCCTGTGTGGTGCCGAAGTAGACCACCGTGACGAGCGGGGCGGCGAGGCCCACGCCGAGGGCGACGGTGAGGGTGGCGCGGCCGGCCGCGGCGAGGGCCTGCCGGCGGGGCGGGCGGGCGAGCAGCAGACGCAGCAGCAGGACCAGGGCGGCGCCGAGGGTGGCCATGTAGGCGGTGTAGAAGTTGGCGGTCCAGGCGAGGGCGACGATGAGGGCGCCGAGGAGCCTGCGGCGCCCGGCGAGAGCCCATTCGGCGACCAGGCAGAGCAGCGGCAGGGCGATCAGGCCGTCGAGCCACATCGGGTTGTAGTCGGCGTCCGCCACGGTCCAGCCGCACAGCGCGTAGGAGGCACCGAGGAGTCCGGCGGCCCACCAGCGGCCGGGGCGCAGGGTGAGCAGCAGCCAGGCCATGGCGGCCGCGGCGGAGGCAATCTTCAGGACCGTGACGACGTAGACCGCGAGGTCGATCCGGTCCCGTGGGAAGACGGCGACGAGCAGGGCGAAGGGGCTGGCGAGGTAGGTGCCGAGGTCGGGCAGGAAACTGGAGCCGTACCCGGACTGCCAGTTGACGAGGAGGCCGCCGTCGCCCTGGCCGTGCAGCAGGTCCCACAGGTGGGCGTGGAAGGGCACGTACTGGTTGCCGAGGTCGTTGACGCTGCGGGTGCGCGCTCCGAACGGGTAGCTGCGGGCGAGGACGTCACCGGCGCAGAACGCCGTGACGGCGAGGGCCGCGGCGAGGAGGGCGGCGGCACGCCTCGCGGGGGATATCGGTGTCACACCCTGTTGCATTATCCGGCGTTCCCTCACAAAGGCGTACCCGTCTTTTTCGCCTAGACGGTCCGTGTTTCAAGTTGGTTGTGCGCGAACCCAGAAGTGACGCGCCATCCTCCGAATACGGGAAACGGCGTATGAATTTAATGACGTGCCGGGAAATCTCTGATTTCCGGCAGGTGTTTTCAAGGTGAACCGGGGGGGCGGTCCTGGGCGCGGGGGTGTGGTGAACTTGTGGCTACCGCCGCGTGCGGCGACCCACGACGAAAGGCACGGTGATGGACGGCGAGTTCTGGCCGGTGCCCGACGTGCTGGAGCATCTCGTCGGCCGCTGGCGCGTCGAGCGGCACGTGCGGGATCTGACGAGCGGCGACGAGGGCCGCTTCGAAGGGGTCGTCCACTTCACCAGGCTGACCCGCGGAGCCCTGCTGCACGAGGAGTCCGGCACCTTCACCTGGCGGGGCGTGGCCCGGCCCGCCACCCGCACGCTGCGGTTTCTGCCCGGGCCCACGCCGGGCACTGCGGACGTGCGGTTCGCGGACGGGCGGCCCTTCCACGAGCTGGACCTGGGCTCCGGGCGGTACGTCGCCGAGCACCCCTGCGCGGCCGACCTCTACCGCGGCGAGTTCACCGTCCGGGACGCCGACCACTGGCGCACGGTGTGGCGGGTCGGCGGACCCGCGAAGGATCTCCTCCTCACGACCGACTACGTGCGCGAGGGCTGAGCCGACACGGCGTCGAGACGGAGGTTCCAGCGGCCCGCGCGGCCCGAGACGCTGGACGTGGACAGCGGGCGCACGTCGATGTTCCAGTAGGTCGAGGGCGGTGCCTTCAGGGCGTAGACCAGGGCCGCGCGGATCACGGCGGGCTCGGCGACGGCGACGATCCGGCCGCCGTCCTCCACCGGCCGGGTGTCCAGCCAGCCGCCGACCCGGGAGATGAAGGCCAGCAGGGACTCGCCGCCGTGCGGGGTGGCGCGCGGGTCGGCGAGCCAGGCGTCCACCGCGTCCGGCTCACGGGCCATCGCCTCGCCCAGGGTCAGTCCGCGCCAGCGGCCCATGTCGCAGTCGCGAAGCGCCAGTTGGGCCAGCGGGGCGTACCCCAGCGCGTCGCCGGTGGCCCGGCTGCGCGCGGTCGGCGAGCAGTAGCGCAGCTCGGCGGCGGCCAGTGGCAGCAGGTCCCCGGCGGCGCGCTGCACCTCGTCCCAGCCGGCCTGGTCCAGCGGCCGGTCGTCGTCGAAGCGCTCGGCGAGCAGCGGGGTGCTGCGCGCTGCGGCGACGAACGTCACCCTCAGTGGCATGCGGTGATGGTGTGACGGACGTGTGCGAAGGTCAAGAGCTGCTGCCTGTGAGCTACCCGGGGTGAGCGGCCGCTCACTCGAAGGGATGCACCATCCACTGGTCCGGGCGCTCCAGCGAACGGAAGCCCAGCTTCTCGTACACCCCGTGGGCGTCCTCCGTGGCCAGCAGGATGCGGCGCAGTCCGTACGGCTTCAGCTGGTCGCGGATGCGGCCGACGAAGGCCGTGCCGAGGCCCTTGCCGCGCACCGAGGGGTCCACGTACACATCGGCGAGCCAGGCGAACAGCGCCTGGTCGGTGACCACGCGCGCGTACGCCACCTGCTCGCCCGAGGCACTCTCGTACACCCCGAAGTTCAGTGAGCCCGCCATCGCCCGCTCGTGCTTCTCGCGGGGCCGGCCGATCGCCCAGTACGCGTCGGACGACAGCCAGCCGTGGACGCGGTCCACGTCGACGCGGGCGGGGTCGGCGGAGAACTCGTAGCCGGCGGGCAGCGGGGGCGCGGTGTCCATGGCCTGATCCTCGCAGGCCCGCGCGGCGCCGGTCGAGCGGCTTTCGGTGCCGCGCAGGGCCTGGAACACCGGTTTCACGCGCCGCGCAGGCCCTGGAACACCTCGTCACAGGCCGCCCGCAGCCGCCGTACGCCCTCCGCGACCTCCCCGGTGCCGGCGACCGCGGCGAAGCTCAGGCGGAGGTGGGCGGCGGGGGGTTCGGCGCTGAAGTAGGGGCGGCCGGGGGTGAGGGCGACGCCCGCGCGGAGGCCGGCCGCGGTGAGGGCCGACTCGTCGGTTCCGTCGGGCAGGCGCAGCCAGAGGTGATAGCCGCCGGACGGCACGTGCGGCAGGGCCAGTTCGGGAAGGTGCAGGGCGAGCGCGGCCGTCATGGCGTCGCGACGGGTCTTCAACTCGGCGGACAGCGCCCGCAGATGGCGGGGCCAGGCCGGGGAGCCGACCAGTTCGAGGGCGGCCTCCTGCAGTGGCCGGGGGACGAAGAAGCTGTCCACGACCTGGATGGCGCGCAGGCGTTCCAGCACCGGGCCGCGCGCGGCCAGGGCGCTCACCCGGAAGCTGGGCGAGGTCGCCTTGGTCAGCGAGCCGACGTGCACGACCACGCCGTCCAGGTCGTCGGCGGCCAGGGGGCGGGGCAGCGGGCCCGCGTCGGCGTGCACCAGGCGCCGTACGAAGTCGTCCTCGATGACGAAGGCACCGGCCTCGCGGGCGATGCGCAGCACCTCGGCGCGCCGGCCGGGGGCCAGCACGGCGCCGGTGGGGTTCTGGAACAGGGGCTGGCAGACGAACACCCGGGCGCCGCTGGCCCGGAAGGCGTCGGCGAGCAGTTCGGGACGTACGCCGTCGGGATCGACCGGCACCGGGACCGGGCGCAGGCCGGCGGCGCGGGCGAGGGCCAGCATGCCGGGGTAGGTGGGCGACTCGACCAGGACCGGGGCGCCGGGTGGGGCGAGCGCGCGCAGGGCGGTGGCCAGCGCGGACTGGCCACCGGCCGCGATCAGCACCTCGGCCGCGGTGACGGCTCCGCCGATCCCGCGCGCGAACCACTCCCGCAGCTCCGGCAGGCCCTCCAGCGGCGGCCTGCCCCAGGCGCCCGGCCGCCGCCCGGCCCGGGCCAGGGCCGCCGCCATCGCCCGCTCGGGCTGCAGGGAGGGATGCAGATAGCCGCCGTTGAACTCCAGCACGCCGGGCGGCGGCGCGGCCAGGGAGACCGTGACCCCGGAGGCGTCCACCGTGCGCGGTACGAGCTCGGCGGCGCCGTCGGCGCTCAGCGCGACCTCCTGCCAGGAGGTGTCCCCGGCCGGGGGCTGGGCCGTGCGTGGCCGGGCCCGGAAGGCGCCGGCCCCGGGCCGGGTGACCACCAGGCCCTCGGCGGCCAGCTGGGCGAGGGCGCGCGAGACGGTCACCGGGCTCACGTGGAACCGCTCGACCAGCTCCCGGCTCGACGGGAGCTTTCCGCCCGGAGAGTAGCGGTCGAAGTCCCGCCGGAGCTGGTCTGCCAGTTCACTGACGCTGCTACGCTGGTGCATGAGAGCACAGAGTAGCGCTACTGCACCGAGCCCGATAGCGGTCACCCTCCCCCGCCAGCGCCGCCGCCTCGGCACCGGTCTCGCCGCCCTCGGCGTCGCCTCCTTCTCCCTGACCTTCCCGGCCACGGCCTGGGGGCTTGAGGGCTTCGGCCCCTGGTCGCTGGTGGCCGTGCGCAGCGTGCTCGCCGCGCTCGTCGCGGGCGGCTGCCTCCTCGTGCTGCGGGTTCCCCTGCCCGAGCGCCGGCATCTGCCGGGGCTCGCCGTGGTCGCCGCCGGTGTCGTGCTCGGCTTCCCGATGCTGACCACGCTCGCCCTGCAGACGTCCACCACCGCACACGCCGCCGTCGTGGTGGGACTGCTGCCGCTGACCACCGCCGTGTTCTCGGCGCTGCGCACCGGGAGCCGCCCCTCGCGCCGGTTCTGGACGGCCGCACTGGCGGGCGCCGCGGCGGTGGTCGCGTTCACCGTCGGGCAGAGCGGCGGCGCGCTCACGCTCGCCGACGGGTATCTGTTCGCAGCGCTGCTGGTGTGCGCGGCCGGCTACACCGAGGGCGGCCGGCTGGCCCGGGTCATGCCGGGCTGGCAGGTGATCGGCTGGGCGCTGGTGCTGTGTCTGCCGCTGAGCGTGCCGGCCGCCGCGGTGGCGCTGACGTACGAGCCCGTCCACCTCACCGGGCACGGCATCGCCGGTGTGCTGTGGGTGGCGCTGGGCTCGCAGTTCCTCGGCCTGGTCGTCTGGTACCGGGGGATGGCGGCCATCGGCATCCCCCGGGCCAGCCAGTTGCAGTTGGCTCAGCCGCTGCTCACACTGGTGTGGTCGGCGCTTCTGCTGGGCGAGCACTTCACGGCGGCCGCTCCGGTGACCGCCGTCGCCGTGCTCGTGTGCATCGCCGTCACACAGCGGTCGTGATCGTGAGGAGGGCCTGCAACATGCGCGCATCCAAGGGCGACCGGCTTGTTCAGCACGGCAGGGTGGTCGGTCAGCACGACCAGGTCTCGGAAGTCGTGGAAGTGCTGGGTTCCGAGGGCAACCCGCCCTACCGCGTCCGGTTCGAGGACGGGCACGAGGCGATCATGTCGCCCGGACCCGACTGCCAGGTCAAGCACCGGGACGAGAGGACTCAGCGGGGCGGCTTCGCCGATCGCCCGTAGTGGTCGGTGATCACGCGTGACATCGCCCCGATCGGATCCGCCGCCACGTCCGCGGCGGCGAAGAACACATGCCCGCGCACCTGCGGGTAGCCGGCGGCAAGGGTGAGGTGCCGGGACAGCTCGGCCGGGTTCTGCCAGGCGGAGGGCTGCCCGGCGGCTCCTGCCCGGTAGAGGGCCTCGCCGATGTACAGGTGCGTCTTCGTGTCCTTCGCGACCGCCGCCCACCACTCGACCAGCTTCGCGTAGTCCGCGGCGGCGAAGCCGATGTGCCAGTACAGCTGCGGGACGATGTAGTCGATCCAGTGGCTGCGCACCCAGGTGCGGGTGTCCGCGTACAGGTCGTCGTACGTCTGCACGCCCGCCCGCGTGTCCGAGCCGCGCGGGTCGGTCGAGGCGTTGCGCCACACCCCGAAGGGGCTGATCCCGAACCGGGTGCCGGGCCGTACCCTGCCGATGCCGGCGGACATCTCCCGCACCAGCCTGTCGATGTTGTCGCGCCGCCAGGCGGCCCGGTTGGAGAAGGCACCGCCGTGGCGGTCGTAGGCGTCGTCGTCGTCGAAGGTCTGCCCCGCGACCGGGTACGGGTAGAAGTAGTCGTCGAAGTGGACGGCGTCGACCGGGTATCTGGCGACCGCGTCGAGCATCGCCTTCTGGACGAACGCGCGGACCTCGGGCAGGCCGGGGTTGTAGTAGAGCTTCCCGCCGTGGCGGACCACCCAGTCGGGGTGCTTGCGGGCCGGGTGCGAGCGGACGAGCCGGCCGGGGTCGGCGTGGTTCGCGATCCGGTACGGATTGAACCAGGCGTGCAGTTCCAGGCCCCGGCGGTGGGCCTCCCGCACCGCGGTGCCCAGCGGGTCCCAGCCGGGGCTCTTGCCCTGGGTGCCGGTGAGGTACTCGGACCAGGGCTCGTACGGTGACGGCCACAGGGCATCGGCGGTGGGCCGTACCTGGAAGATGACCGTGTTGAGCCGGTCGCGGGCCGCCCTGTCGAGATGGGCGATCAGTTCCTGTCGCTGCGCCGCGGCCGTGAGCCCGGGCCGGGACGGCCAGTCCCGGTTGGCCACGGTCGCGAGCCACACGCCGCGCAACTCGGCGGCCGCGCGGGGCCGGTGGCGTACGGCCGCCGCCGCACTCGGCCCCGTGGCCAGCGTGGTCAGCGCGGCCAGGGTGAAGGCCCGCCGCGAGAGATGCCCCATTCTGCGCCCCATATACGCTCCGGATCCGCTCCGTCACGGATCGTTTCAGCGCCCCAGGATGCCCCCACCCCGCCGATCGATCATCGATACTTGGCGGTAACGTGCTCGATCGGAGCAGGCCCCGAACCCGGAGGTGCTGCCAGCGAGCCGGAGAACCAGCGAAGGGGACGATGTGACGGGCATCCCAGCGGGAGACATTGCGCGCGTCGGAGTCGTGGGGTGCGGCCAGATGGGCGCGGGCATCGCCGAGGTGTGCGCCCGCGCAGGACTGGACGTGAAGGTCGCCGAGACCACCGGCGAGGCCCTGGAGATCGGCCGTACCCGGCTGTTCACCTCCCTGGCCAAGGCCGCCGAACGCGGCAAGATCACCGAGGAGGAGCGGGACGCCACGCAGGCGCGGCTCACCTTCACCACCGACCTCGGCGAGTTCGCGGACCGCGACCTCGTGATCGAGGCCGTCGTGGAGAGCGAGCCGGTGAAGACGGAGATCTTCCAGGTGCTCGACCAGGTGGTGACCCGCCCGGACGCGATCCTCGCCTCCAACACCTCCTCGATCCCGCTGGTGAAGCTGGCGGTCGCCACCTCCCGCCCGGACCACGTGGTCGGCATCCACTTCTTCAACCCGGCCCCGGTGCAGAAGCTGGTGGAGCTGATCCCGGCGCTCACCACCTCCGAGGGCACCCTCAGCCGCGCCCAGGTCTTCGCCGAGAAGGTGCTCGGCAAGCACGCCATCCGCGCCCAGGACCGCTCCGGGTTCGTGGTCAACGCGCTGCTCGTGCCCTATCTGCTCTCCGCGATCCGGATGTTCGAGTCGGGCATCGCGAGCCGCGAGGACATCGACAACGGCATGGAGATGGGCTGCGCCCACCCGATGGGCCCGCTGCGGCTGTCCGACCTGATCGGCCTGGACACCATCGTCTCCATCGCCAACAGCATGTACGCCGAGTACAAGGAGCCGCTGTACGCCGCTCCCCCGCTGCTCCAGCGCATGGTCGAGGCGGGCCGGCTGGGGCGGAAGACGGGTTCGGGCTTCTACACCTACGGCTGATCACACAGAGCTACGTCCCCGGGCCCGGCACCGTACTCGGTGCCGGGCCCGTCCGTTTCACACACCGTGTGCGCGCCGGGCACGCATATGCCTCGCGCACACGCTCCCCACGCGCCCACCAGCAGAGTTCACTCTTCATGCCCATGCAACGGATGTGGCGGGACCACATTCGGCCACAGAGAGGACTGAAGCCGTGACCACCGATTCCGATCATTCCGTGGTCCAGGAGGAACTCGCAGAGTTACGTCGCCGCCTCGACGTCGCGTACGCCCGCGTCGAGGGAGGGCTGGCGCTGCTCAGTCACCGCACCGAGGAAGCCGCCAAGGAAGTGGACGAGCTGAACTCCCGGATGGTCTCCCTGGAACACGCGCGCTGGCCCCTGCCGTCGCTCGCCGCACTCACGGCCCTCGGAGCGCTCGTCGTGACGGTCTGGCAGGCACTGGCCGCCCGTTAGCCACCGAGCACCGGGCCCGCTGGGCCCTGTCGTCGAACTCCCTCCCCCAGCCTCCGGCCGGGGGGACCCCCGGAACACGCGCCGACGACGTACATAGCCGCTCCGCGGCGGGCGCGAGGCACGCCCTCCGGGCGGACGACGGGAGTTCGACGACAGGACCTAGCCCTCGGCGAGCCTGAGGTGGTGCAGCAGGAGTAACGCGGCCGCCATGTTGGCGGCCGGGACCTCCCCACGGGCGATCAGGTCGGGAACGAGTTTGAGGGGGACCCATTCCCGGCGGTCCGACTCGAAGTCGTCCACGGGATGCCCCATGTACTCGCCCCGGTCGGACCAGTAGATGTGGTGCCGGGCGTCGGTGAGGCCGTTGGACGGCTCCACGCTCATCAGGTGGTGCAGGGGCCCCGGCCGCCAGCCGGTCTCCTCCTCCAGTTCCCTGGCGGCCGCGCCCGCTATGTCCTCGCCGTCCTCGACGACGCCCGCGGCCAGTTCCCACCCCCAGCTGTCGGTGATGAAGCGGTGCCGCCACAGCAGCAGCACCTCGTTCGCCTCGTTGACCACGGTGGCCACGGCCACCGGCCGCAGCCGGATCAGGAAGTGGTCCAGGTGCCGGCCGTCCGGCAACTCGACATCTGCGAGATTGACGCTGAACCAGCGGTTCGCATACACAGTTTGTTCGTTCTGTTTCGTCCACTGCACGGTTCTGCCACCTTCCGCCGAGTAAGTGGCAATATCGCAGCAGGAACTGTGCACCTACAGGGGGCCTACAGCGGTACGCGCAGTGCCCCGTCGATGAGTTCGGCGGCTTCCGCGGTGCCGGCCGAGCCACAGCGCACCAGATGTTCGCGCACCGCGCGGAGTCTGTCGCGCAGTCGCTGGGACTCCATGCCGCGTGCCTGCTCGGCCATCTGCACGGCGGTCGCCACCGCCTTGTCGGCGTTGCCCTGCCGCAGCTCGATGGTGCTGAGCATGGCGAGCCGGTGCACCCGCCCCCGGTCGTGGGCCGGGTTGTCGACGGCCGCCGCCGCGTGCTCCCGGGCGGCGGCCAGCTCCCCCAGGCTCAGCAGCGCCTCGGCCACCTGCACATTGACCAGGCCCGGCTGGACATAGCCGGTCTCGACGGGCTCGTATCCGCGCCGGATCTGCTCGGCGGCGTTCTCCGCGCGACGGATGCAGGACAGCGCGCTGCTCGAGTCGCCGAGGTGGGCGTAGGCCTTGGCCTGCATCGCGTACAGGTCGGAGGCGAGCGCCGGGGTGATGTGCTTGCCGGCGGCCCGCAGCGCGGCCTCGGCGAAGGCGACGGCCTGCCGGTACTCCCGCATGAACAGCGCCTGGTTGACCAGCAGCGCTATGACGTACGCGCCGAGTCCCCGGTCGCCGCTGGCCTTGGCCAGCCTGAGCGCCTGGTGGAAGTAGCGCTGGGCGAGACCGTGGGCGTCGGAGTCGTACGCGCAGATGCCGGCGATCGCCACCAACCCGCCGGTGGCGCGATGCAGTTGGCGTCCGGTGGCGTCGGTGTAGCTGCCGCGCAGCAGCGGTGCCGCCTCGGCGTTCAGGAAGCCGACGATCCTGGTGCGGGTCGCGATGCCGCCGGCCTTGCGGTACATCTGCTCGTAGTGCGTCCGCGCGGCGCGCAGCATCTCGATGTCGGCCGTGGTGACCCGGTGCCGGCCGCCACGGGAGACGTCGACGTCCTCGGGCGGGTTCTCCCACTCCCACACCGGCATGACAGCCGGGGTGCCGGTGACGGCGGGGGCGCCCAGCACATGCGGCCGCTGCTGTTCGTCGGAGCGCCACAGGGCGGTCGCCCGCTCCACGAAGCCGTTCAGCGAGCCGGCGTGCGGGGTGCTGGGCTCGCCGGGCACGCCCAGGCCGATGTCGTCGAGGGTGACGGGACGGCGGAGGCGGGCGGCGAGCACCTCGCAGATCAGGTCGGGGACCTGGCCGCGCGGTCGCTGGCCCTTCAACCAGCGTGCGACCGCGGTGTGTTCGTACCGGAGCGCGAGGCCCCGTCTCCGGCCGGCCTGGTTGACGTGGGCGGCGAGACCGGCGTGCGAGATCCCCGCCTCGTCCAGGATCGCGTCGAGCAGAGTGTTGGGCTGCATGGGATGCCCCCCGAGTGGCCTGGTGCCGTTCAGCGTAGTGGGCGTGCCTTCACACGGGGTGTGAACGGAACACGTGCATCCGCGCTGTACACGCGGTGTCGCTCAGCGTGTTGTGCCGGTTGACTGGAGTTCCTCGCAAGAGACTGGCCAAGCCACCGGCTCCCCCTCGAAAAGCGGTGGCTTGGCCGGGGCGACTACTGGGGTGCCGCCAGCGGTGCGTTGTCGGCCGCGGGTGGCGGGCGGCCGGTCGGGCAGTTCCCCGCGCCCCTGATGTGCGCACCTCTTTTCCGGTCGTTCCGCAGGACCAGTACGGCTATGTCGTCCGTGGGTCTGCCGCCCGTGTGGTGCAGGAGCGCGGTGAACAGGGTACGCAGGACCGCCTGCGGAGAGACGGGGCACTCCCCCACGACGTCGCTCAGCGCCCTCCGCAGCGAGAAGAACCGGCCCTGACCGTCCCTCGCGTCCTCCACCCCGTCCGTGAAGAGGACCAGGGAGTCGCCCGGGACCAGCTGACCGCAGGCCTGCACCTCCAGCTCGGCCGGGAGCGGGAAGGGGCCCAGCGGCGGAAGCGGGTCGACGCGCGTCAACGGCTCGACCCCCGTGCCGCTGAGCAGATAGGGCCACGGGTGACCGCAGTTGAGTGCGTGCACCGCGCCTGTCTCGTCGATCTCCAGGAGCAGCACGGTGACGAACTCCTCGGCGACCGGGTGGTCGGGGTCCTGGCTGCCGTGCGCGGGGTGTTCGGCGCGGGCGCGTTCGCGCAGGTGCCGGGCGAGGGCGCGGTCCAACCGGCGCAGGACGCCGCCGAGTTGGGGCTCGTCGTGGGCGGCCTCCCGGAAGCTGCCGAGAACGGCGGCGACGGTGCCGAGGGCGGCCAGTCCGTGCCCGCGTACGTCGCCCATCACCACCCGCACCCCGTGCTCGGTGGCGATCGCCTCGTACAGGTCGCCGCCGACGCTCGCGCCCCGGTCCGCGGACAACTGGGCGGCGGCGACGTGCAGCCCGTCCAGGCGTGGCGGCAGGGGACGCAGTACGACGCTCTGCGCGGCCCGCGCCACCCGGCGGACCTGCCGCAGCTCCCGCAGCAGCGCGTGGCGGACATGGGCTATCAGCCCGGTGCCGACGGCGAAGAAGACGGCGCTGGTGACGATGCGCGCGCCGAGCCCGTTCTGCTGGGCGAGCGGGCAGCCGAACTTGTAGGCGACCGCCACGGCTCCCCAGACCATGGGCAGTACGGCCCCCCGCGCGGTGGGCGCCCGTGCCTTGATGCGGATCATGCCACTGGTCCCCCATGTGGGCCCTGAAAGAGCAGACGGACCGACCCCGAAAGGCCGGTCCGATTCTGTCGAGGGCATGGCCCGGATGGGTCGGCTCACCCCTCGCTGCCACTCGAATGAGTGAGCAAGCCGCTGGTCAACCTGCATTTATGCAGTCGACCGAAGGAGTTCACGGCGGTCAGGCGGGATTCGCACGGCGGGAGCGCGCCCGCAGGAAGACCGTCGCACCCGCCGCGGCGGCGAGGACAGCGCCGCCCGCCGTCCAGGCCGTGCCGGAGGTCCCGGAGGAGTGCGCGACCGCCTGCGTGGAGCAGGCGCTCCCCCGGGCGGCGGGAGCGATGCGCAGGCGCGCCCACGGCCGGTCCGGGCCCTTCTGGCCGGGCTCGTGCCGGTAGACGACGTAACGGCCGGGTGCGGCGTCGCATGTGAGGGTGGCGGTGGCGGTCAGGACGGCCTTGGCGCCCCGCAGGACGGGGCGCTCGGTGAACGCGCGGGAGCTGAGGCGGATCTGTCCGTCCGCCCCCTCGTCGTCGTTGTCGGTGATCGTGATGCGGCTGCCGGCCCGGAAGGTCCGTACGTCCCATGGCGACTGGGGCCATGTGTCGCCCGGTGCCCAGCGTTCCTCCGGATCGGGCGCGGGCAGCTTCTTCACCTTGTCGCGGCAGGCCCGGCGCGCCGCCTCGTCGGCCGGTCCGACGCGCACCCGCGCCCAGCGGAACGGGTGTTCGTCCGGCCCCACGTCTCCGGCGCCGCGCCGCAGGACGGGGTAGGTGCCGGACCGGGCGTCACAGGCGATGGTGACGGTGGTGGTCAGCAGCGGGTCCCTCATGCGCAGCGTGCCGGTCGCGACGAACGCGGCCGAGCGCAGCGTGTCGCCGTATGCGGCCTCGCCGCTGCGGGCTTCGACCGTCAGCGTGTCGCCGGGCCGTACCGACCTGACGCTTCCGTACGTGAGCGAGGGCGTCGACTGCGCGGCCGAAGCCGGCCCGGCCGCCAGGAAGGGCAGCAGCAAGGGAAGTGCCGCCCACGCGGCAGTACGGAGTCTGTCCATCGCCTGTGCCCTGTCTGTCATTTGACGCCGTGTCAGCCGGCGTCGCCGGTCGGTATGCTGGCCACTACATGTCGAACATGTGTGCGATTTCAGTCGGCATCGACACCGCTCGGCTTCCTCCAAGACGGAAAGACAACTCGTTGCGTTCCAGACACACATGGGTTCCGGCCCTCGCGCTCGGACTGTGCGCGGGCATACTCAGCGCCGTGCCCGCGTCCGCGGCCGCCGGCACGGGGCACCGTACGGCGTCGGCGTCACCCGAACCCTCGGCCTCATCGGCGGCCACGGGGGCCGCCGAAGCGACGGTTTCCCCCTCGGCCTCGGCGCCGTCGACGACGTCCGCCGCACGCACCACCCCTGTCCCCTCGACGCCGACCGCCCAGCCCACCGGTACTGCGGCCGGCTTGGACGGACCGCGTCTCGGCGCGGAGGAGAAGTACTGGACGGCGAACCGCATGGACGACGCGGTCCCGGCCGACGCGGCACCGGCCCCGGCCACCGCCCGGCCCGGCATCCGCGCTCAGCGGGACGCCGACCACCGGCCGCCGCCGTCCGGCACGCCCGAACCCGAGCACTTCGAGGGCCACCCGATGATCGGCACCTTCTTCTTCGACGGCAAGCCGCTCGGCGGCAACACGTACTGCACGGGCAGCGTCGTGCACACGGCCGCCAAGGACATCGTGCTGACCGCCGGCCACTGCGGAATCGGCCTGAGCGGGGCCACGCACCGCATCTTCGTGCCGCAGTACCGCAGCGGCAAGTCCGCCGCCCAGCAGCCGTTCGGCGTCTACCCGGTCGTCCAGGTGTACCGGGACTCCCGCTACACGGCGAACACCAAGACGGCCGCCTCCGACCTCGACCTGTCCTTCGCCCAGGTCGACGCCGGCAGCCGCGGCAAGGTGGAGGACGTCACGGGCGCGCTGACCTTCACGGCCACCAGCAGCTACCACCACAAGGTCACCGTCATCGGCTATCCCGGCTCCGGCAGCGTCAACGCGGAGCATGTGCCGGTCCGCTGCCCGGTCACCACCTCCCAGCTGCCGGGCTTCCGGCAGCTGCGCATGACCTGCAAGGGCTTCTACGGCGGTGTCTCCGGGGGCCCCTGGATCGAGGACTACAACAGCACCACCGGCACCGGCAAGGTCATCGGCAACACCGGCGGGTACAACGGCGGGGGCAACGACGCCAACGACGACTGGGTGACGTACGCGCCGGTCTACGGCAAGGACGCCCAGGACCTGTTCGACCACGCCGCCGCTCATCAGCAGCTGGGCAGGAAGCCGCCCTACCAGGGGTCGGGCGACCCCTGGCTGCCCGGCTCGGCCGGCACATGGAAGAACGCCAGGCTGATGGCCTCCGGCGACTTCCGGCAGACCGGCCACAGCGACATGATCGTGGTCTGGACCGACGGCGAGGTCACGCTGTACCCCGGCAACGGACACGGCGGCTACGACCCGGAGCGACAGCTGCTGGCCCCCAACAGCACCTGGAAGGACGCCAAGACCATCACCGCGGGCGACTTCACCGGGTCGAACCAGTTCGACCTGCTGGTCCGCTGGGCCGACGGCGAGGTCACCCTGTATGGCGACGTCGGCTCCCAGGGGCTGAACCGGGCCGGCACCCAGATGATCAAACCCAACGACACCTGGAAGAACGCGATCCAGATCAGCGCGGGCCGCTTTGCCGCCTCCCCGTACGTCACCGACCTGATCGTGCGCTGGGCCGACGGTGAACTGACCCTGTACACGAATGTCAGCGCCGGCACCTTCGGGCAGGAGCACAAGCTCAAGGACCCCAACAGCACCTGGAAGGACGCCACTCTCCTCACCAGCGGTGAGTTCTCGGGCAACCAGAAGTGGGACATCATGGTCCGCTGGACCGACGGCGAACTGGACAACTACGTCGGCACCACCACGTCGGGCCTCGGCACCGAGCAGCGCATCCAGAACCCGAACGGCCTGTGGACCCACGACGACGCCATGACCACCGGTGACTTCACCGGGAACGGCCGGACCGACGACCTCGTCATCCGCTGGTCGGACGGCGAGACCACCATGTACACCGACACCCCGGCCAGCCGCCTGGGCGCCGGGCACATGCTCGTCGCCCCGACGTCCTGAGCCGACCGTCGGAGTCCCGCGCCCGAAGGGGTGCGGGACTCCGGTCGCGGACTAGCCCCTCAGCACCGCACCCGTGCGCTCGCCCGCGAGGGCGACCGCCGCATCCCGAGCGGCCGACGCCTCGTCGACGGTCAGCGTGCGGTCCGCGGCGCGGAAGCGCAGCGCGTACGCCAGCGACTTCCTGCCCTCGCCCAGCTGCTCCGCGTTGTCGTACACGTCGAACAGCCGGATGGACTCGAGGAGTTCACCCGCGCCGTCGCGCAGCGCCGCCTCGACCTCAGCGGAGGGGACGGGCTTGTCGACCACGAGGGCGACATCCTGCGTGGCGACCGGGAACGTGGAGATGCTCGGCGCCTGCGGGGCGCCGTCACCCACCGTCTCCAGGGCGTCCAGGTTCAGCTCCATCGCACAGGTGCGCTCGGGCAGCCCGAGGGCCTTCAGCACCCGCGGGTGCAGCTCACCCGCGTGGCCGACGACCTGCTCCGCACCGCCGGCGACGATCACCAGCTCGGCACAGCGGCCGGGGTGCCAGGGGCCGTACTGCCCCTTGCGGACGATCAGCTCGGCACCGGCTTCCCGCGCCACCGCGCGTCCGGCCTCCACCGCGTCGGCCCAGTCCGCCGGACGGCCCTTGCCCCACCAGCCGGCCTGCTCGCGGGCGCCGGTGAGGACGACGGCCACGTGCCGCGGCTGCTCGGGCAGCGCGGCGTTCAGCACGGCGATCTCCTCGTCGGTGGGACGCCGGTCGACGGGCAGGTGCGTGGCGACCCGCTGCTGCTCCTGGCGGGGGTGGAACACCAGCCCCGTCTCGAACAGGGCCAGGTCGTGCGAGCCCCGGCCGTCGTTGCGCCGCAGGGCACCGAGCAGGCCCGGCAGCAGCGTCGTACGCAGCGCGGGCTCCTCGTCGCTGAGCGGGTTGACCAGCTTGACGACACGGCGGGCCGGGTCGTCGGCCGCCAGGCCGAGCTGGTCGAAGGCCTGCTCGCCGACGAAGGGGTAGTTCGGCGCCTCGACATAGCCCGCGCCGGCCAGCGCACGGCCGACCCGGCGGTGCAGCCGCTGGCGGTGGGTCAGGCCGCGGCCCGAGGGCAGCTTGGGCAGCGTGGAGGGCAGGTTCTCGTAGCCCTCGAGGCGGATGACCTCCTCGGCCAGGTCGTTCGGGTCGACCAGGTCGGGCCGCCAGGACGGGACGGTGACGACCAGCTCGTCCTGCCCGTAGACGTCGCAGCCGACCTGCTGGAGGCGGCGGACGACCGTCTCACGGCCGTAGACGACGCCCGCGACCTTGTCCGGGTGGTCGGCCGGGACGGTGATGGTGTGCGGCGCCGAGGGCGCGACGACCTCGGTGACGCCCGCCTCCGCCGTACCGCCCGCGAGCAGCACCAGCAGGTCCACGGTGCGCTGCGCGGCGGCCGCGGCGGCCTGCGGGTCGACGCCGCGCTCGAAGCGGCGGGACGCCTCGGACAGCAGCTTGTGCCGGCGGCCCGTACGGGCGACGGAGACGGCGTTGAAGTGGGCCGCCTCGATCACCACGTCGGTCGTGCCGTTCACGCCGTCCTCGGTGACCTCGTGGTCGGCGATCTCCGTGTTGGCGCCGCCCATGACACCGGCGAGGCCGATGGGCCCGCGGTCGTCGGTGATGACCAGGTCCTCGGCGTGCAGCTTGCGCTCGACGCCGTCCAGAGTGACGAGCTTCTCGCCCTCCTGGGCACGGCGCACGCCGATGGTGCCCTGGACCAGATTGCGGTCGTAGGCGTGCAGCGGCTGGCCCAGTTCCATCATCACGTAGTTCGTGACGTCGACGGCGAGCGAGATCGGGCGCATGCCGACCTTCTGCAGCCGGCGCTGGAGCCAGATCGGCGAGCGGGCCTCGGGGCGCAGGCCGGTGACCGTGCGGGCGGTGAAGCGGTCGCAGCCGAAGGGGTCGGAGACCTGGACCGGGTAGCCGTAGGCGTTCGGAGCCGGTACGTCGATCAGGGCGGGGTCGCGCAGCGGCAGGCCGTAGGCGATGGCGGCCTCGCGGGCGACGCCGCGGATGGACAGGCAGTCGCCGCGGTTGGCGGTGACGGCGATGTCCAGGACCTCGTCCACCAGCTCCAGCAGCTCGATGGCGTCCTTGCCGACCTCGGTCTCCGGCGGCAGCACGATGATGCCGTGGCTGCCGTCGTCGCCCATGCCCAGCTCGTCGGCCGAGCAGATCATGCCGTGGGACGTCTTGCCGTAGGTCTGGCGCGCGGAGATCGAGAAGCCGCCCGGCAGCGTGGCGCCGGGAAGCACGACCACGACCTTGTCGCCGACGGCGAAGTTGCGGGCGCCGCAGACGATCTCCTGGGGCTCGCCGGTGCCGTTGGCCTGGCCCACGTCGACGGTGCAGAAGCGGATCGGCTTCTTGAAGCCCTCCAGCTCCTCGATGGTCAGCACCCGGCCGACGACCAGCGGGCCCTTGAGGTCGGCGCCGAGTTGTTCGACGGTCTCGACCTCGAGGCCGGCCGAGACGAGCTTCTCCTGGACGTCGCGGCCGGTTTCCGTCGCCGGCAGGTCGACGTACTCCCGCAGCCAAGAAAGCGGGACCCGCATCAGATCTCCATCCCGAACGGCCGGGTGAACCGGACGTCACCCTCGACCATGTCTCGCATGTCTTCGACGTTGTGGCGGAACATCAGCATCCGCTCGATGCCGAACCCGAAGGCGAAGCCGCTGTACTTCTCCGGGTCGACGCCGCAGGCGGTGAGCACCCGCGGGTTGACCATGCCGCAGCCGCCGAGCTCGATCCAGCCCTCGGACGAGCAGGTGCGGCAGGGCCGGTCGGGGTTGCCGACGGAGTCGCCCTTGCAGACGTAGCAGAGCATGTCCATCTCGGCGCTCGGCTCGGTGAAGGGGAAGAAGTTCGGCCGCAGCCGGGTCTTCATGCCCTCGCCGAACAGGGACTGGACCATGTGGTCCAGGGTGCCCTTGAGGTCCGCCATGGTCAGGCCCTCGTCCACGGCGAGCAGCTCGACCTGGCGGAAGACCGGGGTGTGGGTGGCGTCCAGCTCGTCGGTGCGGTAGACGACGCCGGGGCAGATCACATAGACCGGCAGCTCACGGTCGAGCAGCGAGCGGATCTGCACGGGCGAGGTGTGGGTGCGCAGCACCACGCCGGACTCGGTGCCGCCGTCCGGGCCCTGCACGAAGAAAGTGTCGGCCTCGCCGCGGGCCGGGTGGTCCGGGCCGATGTTCAGGGCGTCGAAGTTGAACCACTCCGCCTCGACCTGCGGTCCCTCGGCGACCTCGTAGCCCATGGCCACGAAGATGTCCTCGATGCGCTCGGAGAGCGTGGTGAGGGGGTGGCGGGCGCCGGCCGGGACGCGGTCGTACGGCAGCGTGACGTCGACGTCCTCCTCCACCAGCACGCGGGCGTCCCGCTCGGCCTCCAGTTCGGCCTGGCGGGCGGCGAGGGCCTTGTTCACCGCGCCGCGGGCCATGCCGACGCGCTTTCCGGCCTCGGCCTTGGCGTGCGGGGGCAGGGCGCCGATCTCGCGGTTGGCGAGGGCCAGCGGGGAGGCGGGGCCGGTGTGGGCGACCTTGGCCTCGTGGAGCGCGTCGAGGGAGTCCGCGGCGGCGAAGGCGGCGAGCGCCTCGTCCCGCATGCGCTCGATCTGTTCCGGTTTCAACGCCTCGACCTCGACAGGGTCGTACGACTTATTGGGTGCCGACATCTCTTCCCGTGCTTCCGATTGGCTGGCGGATGGTCCCCGACACCGGCTCTCAGCGCTGTGACAGCCGCGTGAAGGACACAAAGGTGCCAAAGGCCGAGTCTAACGGGGTGGAGGTAGACGAATGGCCCGTGGCCCGCTAGGCGAGATACGCCGGCGCGGCCACGGGCAACGTAAATCGGAACTCGGCGCCGCCGCCGGGGGCGCGGCCGACCGTGATGGTGCCGCCGTGGGCCTCGACGATGCCCTTGACGATGTAGAGCCCCAGACCCGTGCCACCGCGCTTGCTGCCCCGCCAGAAGCGGGTGAAGACGCGGTTCATGGATTCCTCCGGGATGCCGGGACCTTCGTCGCTCACGGTGAGCGATGTGCCGGTTTCCTCGCCCTCGCGCGGGGATGCGCAGGGCGTCACGTCCATGGTGACGGTTCCCTCGCCGTGCCGCACGGCATTTTCGATGAGGTTGCTGAGCACCTGGTCGATCTTGTCGGGGTCGGCCCACAGGGCGGGCAGCGGCTGCTCGATACGGAGCAGGAAGCGGTCGGCGGGCTGGCCGGCGGCGACGTAGGCCTGGATGTGCCGGGAGACGGCGGCGCCGATGTCGACGGGCTGCCGGCGCACCTCCAGCCGCCCGGAGTCGATCCGCGAGATGTCGAGCAGCTCGGCGATGAGCCGGGTGACCCGGTCGGCGTCGGCGTCGACGGTCTCCAGCATCAGCCGCTTCTGGTCGTCGGTGAAGCGTTCCCACTTGGCCAGCAGCGTGGCGGTGAACCCCTTCACCGAGGTGAGGGGCGAGCGCAGTTCATGGGCGACCGTCGCTATCAGCTCGGCGTGGCTGCGCTCGGTACGGCGGCGTGCCTCGGTGTCCCGCAGGGAGACGACGACCCGTTGGACGGGCCCCAGGGGCCGGTCCCGCACGTACCGGGCGGAGACCAGCACCTCCCGCCCGCCGTGCAGCAGCAGATTGCGCTCCGGCTGCCGTACCCGGATCGCGAGGCCGCCGTAGGGATCGGTGAGCTGCCACCAGCGGCGGCCCTCCAGATCCTCCAGCGGCAGCGCCTTCTCCAGGGGCTGTCCGAGGGCGTCGGCGGCGCGTACGGCGGTGATCCGTGCGGCGGCGGCGTTGAAGCAGACGACCCGGCCGTGCTCGTCGGCGACGACCAGGCCGTCGGGCAGCTGGTCGGGGTCGAGGCCGCAGCCGTGGTCACCCTGCCGGGGCACGGGTGTACGCCGCGCGTCCCGTCCCTCCGGCGCGGTGCTCGTGCCGGCCACACTCATCCCCGTACCCCACCTCTCAGACGGCGCAGGGCCCCGAGCTGGTCACCCTACTAGCTCTGGGTGACGGAGCGGCACCCTCCGGAGGCGCGCTGTGCACGGGCCGACGCGTAGAGACATACGGCGGCGGCAGTGGCGAGGTTCAGGCTCTCGGCCTTCCCGTGGATCGGCACCCGCACCACCGCGTCCGCGAGCGCGCGGGTCTCCTCCGGCAGCCCCCAGGCCTCGTTGCCGAACACCCACGCGGTCGGCCCGCCCATGGTGTTCTTGTCCAGCTCCTCGTCCAGGTCTCTGTCCCCCGCCCCGTCGGCCGCGAGAATGCGCACCCCGGCGTCCTTCAGCCCTTGGACGGCCCGCTCGACGGGCACGCCGACGGCGACGGGCAGGTGGAAGTGGGAACCCACGGAGGCGCGTACGGCCTTGGGGTTGTACAGGTCGACGGAGGCGTCGGTGAGCACCACCGCCTCGGCGCCGGCGGCGTCGGCACACCGCAGCACGGTCCCGGCGTTCCCGGGGTCGCGCACATGGGCCAGGACGGCGACCAGCTTCGGCCGTGCGGCGAGGATCTCCTCGAAGGGCGTGTCGAGGAACCGGCACACCCCGACGAGCCCCTGCGGGGTGACGGTGGTCGAGATGTCGCCGATGACGTCCTCGGAGGCCAGGTGCACCCGGGCGCCCGCGTCCCGTGCTGCCCCGATGATGTCGGCGTACCGCTCCGCGGCCTCGACGGTGGCGAACAGCTCGACGAGCGTGGGATCCCCGCCGACCCGATGCCCGGCCGCCTCCCTCACCGCCTGCGGCCCCTCCGCGAGAAACAGCCGGTCCTTACCCCGGAAGTTCCGCTTGGCAAGCCGCCGGGCGGCGGCGACGCGGGCGGACCGGGGGGAGATCAGCTCGGGGCTGACGGGAGGCATCCTCTTCTTCACCTTCAACAGATTTCGACGTGCAGCGCTTCCTGACCTGCGGCACTGCAGCTGACCCAGGGGCGCGGGGCCGTATCGACATGCGGCTCCGCCGCGTGGGCGCGAGCAACCACGGCGCGCCCGCAGCCGAACGAGCACCCTACGGACGCCAACAACAGGACCCGCAAGCCATAAAGCCTGCGGGTCCAGTGAACGTCGGCCTAGAGCCAGCGCGGCGTCACGCAGCCTTCGGCGCGTTGACGTCCGACGGCAGCGCCTTCTGCGCGACCTCGACGAGCGCGGCGAACGCGTTCGCGTCGTTGACGGCCAGCTCGGCCAGGATCTTGCGGTCGACCTCGACGTTCGCGGCCTTCAGACCCTGGATGAAGCGGTTGTAGGTGATGCCGTTGGCGCGGGCAGCGGCGTTGATGCGCTGGATCCACAGCTGACGGAAGTCGCCCTTGCGCTTCTTGCGGTCGTTGTAGTTGTAGACCAGCGAGTGGGTGACCTGCTCCTTGGCCTTGCGGTACAGGCGCGAACGCTGACCGCGGTAGCCGGAGGCCTGCTCGAGGATCGCCCGGCGCTTCTTGTGGGCGTTGACTGCCCGCTTGACGCGTGCCACTTGTTAACTCCTTGTAGCGGGGTCGTGGTGGTCTTCACACGACCCGGAAACGGCTGGGTCCCGGTGTTGGCGTACGGCGCTCAGGGTTGGCGAGCGCCGGCTACGTCACTTGCCGAGAAGCTTCTTGATCTTCGCGGCGTCGCCCGGGGCCATCTCGGCGTTGCCGGTGAGGCGACGCGTGACGCGGGACGACTTGTGCTCGAGCAGGTGGCGCTTGCCGGCACGCTCGCGGAGCACCTTGCCGGAGCCGGTGATCTTGAAGCGCTTGCTGGCACCGCTGTGCGACTTGTTCTTCGGCATAGCGCCGTTATCTCCTCGTCGGTGGCGCTCCGGTGCCCGGTCGCGAAACCGGGCACGGTGGAGCGTCGCTCTCTTGTATCGGTTACATCCTTGGGGACGTGTTGTCCCCCGGGATCACGCCTCGGCGGGCTCCTCGGCGGGCGCCTCGGCCTCGGCAGGCACCTCAGCCTCGTCGGACGCCTCGGCCTCGGCGGGGTTCTGCGAACGACCGGGGTGGGCCTTCGCCTCCGCCTTGCGGGCCTCCTGCGCCTGGCGAGCCTCGGCCATGGCCTCGGTCTTCTTCTTGTGCGGACCGAGAACCATGATCATGTTTCGGCCGTCCTGCTTCGGGTTCGACTCGACGAAACCGAGGTCCTGGACGTCCTCCGCGAGCCGCTGCAGCAGTCGGTAGCCCAGCTCGGGACGGGACTGCTCGCGACCACGGAACATGATCGTGATCTTGACCTTGTCGCCCTGCTTGAGGAACCGGACGACGTGACCCTTCTTGGTGTCATAGTCGTGCGGGTCGATCTTCGGCCGGAGCTTCATCTCCTTGATGACCGTGTGCGCCTGGTTCTTGCGCGCCTCACGGGCCTTCATGGCCGACTCGTACTTGAACTTCCCGTAGTCCATGAGCTTGCACACGGGCGGACGGGCGTTCGCCGCGACCTCGACCAGGTCGAGGTCGTACTCCTGCGCAAGCTCCAGTGCCTTGGCCAGGGGGACGATGCCCACCTGCTCGCCACTGGGACCGACAAGTCGCACCTCGGGAACGCGAATCCGGTCGTTGATGCGGGGCTCGGCGCTGATGGATCCTCCTCGGTAGCACCACACGGTTGTCTGGCGGACAGCCGCGTATGTCTTTTCGTTAGACCTAACCGCGCCGAAGCACAAAAAATGCCCCGGACGATCACAGGCGGGGCTCCAACACACTACCGGAGCACCGCCGCGATGCCGCGGGGCGCGCTTTCGGGCGACTCCATCGTCCGTACGGAACGATGGTGGCCGCCTGACCGGGTGACCCGCCGTCCCGAGGGACGGTCAGGTGGGAGATCGGAGCCTCCACTTGTGGGCCGGGAGCTCTGTTGCACGCAGGGCATGCCCGGCCGGTCGTGAACCAGATTAGCAGGATCGCTTGACAAGGGCGAACCGGAGGCCGCTCACAAGGCGCGAGAGAACCCGTGATCCGGCACCGCCTATCGTGTGGGGCATGAGTGAGACCCCTCCTGAGAATCCCGAGAACCCCGACTTCGACGCGATGACCCGGGACATCGCCGAGGTCCCCGCCGTCGAGGTGATCGTGACGGTCGCCGTCAACCTGATGAGCGCCGCCGCCGTGAAGCTCGGGCTGAGCGAGGAGGGCGAGAAGTACAAGGACCTGGACGAGGCCCGCAAGCTGATCAGCGCGCTCGCCGGCCTGCTGGACGCGAGCACCACGGAGATCAGCTCCTTCCACGCGGCGCCGCTGCGCGACGGTCTGAAGTCGCTGCAGCTGGCGTTCCGCGAGGCGTCGATCGTCCCGGACGAGCCGGGGCAGGGGCCGGGCGAGAAGTACACCGGCCCGGTCTACGGCTAGCCGTCCCGTCTACGGCTGGCTATCCCTTCACGTACAGGGGCTCGCCCGGAGGCGTGGTCCCGGCCGGCAGCAGTGCCAGGTCGAGGCCGCGCACCAGGCGGGCCCTCAGTGTTTCGTCGGCGGCGAGCCGCTCGGCGACCGCGCGGGCGGCCTCGGCGGGCGGCGCGGCCGGGTCGAGGACGAGGGCGAGGGTGCCGTCGGCCTGTCCCGGCCCGAGGTGGGCGCGCAGTACGGCGGGTTCCGCCGCCACGACCGTACGGACCGCCTCGGTCACGGCAGGGTCGGCGAGCGGGTCGGTGCTGGTGCGGCCCTCGGCGAGGGCGAGCAGCGCCGGACCGGTCAGCTCGAAGGGCACCGGTCCGGCGAGGTCCAGCACGACCGTGTCGGCCTTCTCGTGGGCGGCGGCCTGCAGCGCCTGGTGCAGGGGTACGGCGACCGGGCGGGCCGCGGGGTCCCAGCGGGCGAGGGAGTCGGTGGAGGTGAAGGCGGGCAGGGCGGTGCGGTCGCCGGCCTTCAGGGTGGGTACGGCCATGTCGCTTGTCTTCTCGCGGCGCAAGCCCTTCTCGTCCTCCTCGGCCTCACCGAGCACGGCGACGACCGGGACGAGCAGACGCGCGCCCTTCAGCGCCTCGAGGACGGGCCCGAGGGCGCTGCGCTGCTCGGCCCAGGCGGCGAGCGCAGCGCTCAGCCGGGGATCGGCGGAGCCGTCGTCGTCGGAGAAGCCGGGGTCGGGAATGTTCTTGTTCGCCACGGTCACCGACCCTATAGGGGGGAAGCTGCTGCCCTTGTGCGGGGCCGGAAACAGTGCCGTCATCGCTTTCACAGGAATCTCAGCTTTCCCTGACCTGGATCTCACGCCCGCCTCACGGGGCGCACAGTCGGCGCCCCGAGGATCGCGGCCATGGAGTCCTCCAGAGCCCGCCGTGGCCGTCGTGCGCGCCCGTCACGGCGCCGTCCGCTGCTGTCCGTCGTACTCGCCGTGGTCGCCGTGGGCGGGGTCACGGCCGGGGGCACGGCGTATGTGAAGGCGCGGGCGCACGCGGGGACGGCGGCCGTATCGTCGGCGGCGACGCCCTCGGCCTCCTCCTCGGCCGGGGCGGGCGAGGAGGAGGCCTCGGTGGAACCCGTGACGGAGCCGGCGGTGGACCGGACAGCGCTGCTGGGCAAGGCGATGACAGCGGTGAGCGTGCCGTCGGGGGCGCGGGTGTCGGCGGCGGTGCTGGCGGTGGACTCCGGGGAGAGCGCCGCGTACGGCGACGCGGCCTTCGACACGGCGAGCATCGTGAAGGTCGACATCCTGGCCACGCTGCTGCTCCAGGCGCAGGACGCGGGCCGGGGGCTGACGGCGGCGGAGAAGGCGTACGCCGTGAAGATGATCGAGAACAGCGACAACGCGGCGGCGACGGCGCTGTGGCACACGATCGGGCGGGCGGACGGCCTGGACGCGGCGAACGAACGCTTCGGGCTGACCGCGACCTCGGGCGGCGAGGGTGAGCTGTGGGGGCTGACGCAGACCACGGCCGCGGACCAACTCGTCCTGCTCCGGCAGGTGTTCGGGGAGGGCTCCAGGCTGAGCGCGGTCTCCCGGACCTATGTGCAGGGGCTGATGGAGTCGGTCGAGGCGGACCAGCGGTGGGGGGTGTCGGCCGCCGCGGAGGGCAACTCCTGGGCGCTGAAGAACGGTTGGCTTCCGCGCAGTACGACGGGCCGGTGGGACGTGAACAGCATCGGGCGGATCACCGTGGACGGCACCGACTACCTGGTGGCCGTGCTGTCGGAGGGCACACGGACACAGGCGGAGGGCATCGCCCTGGTGGAGGCGGCGGCGAAGGCGGCGGTGTCGGCGTTCGCCGGTGGATGATCCGGCTGCGGCACCGGGCGGACATCGCCGGTCGCACCAGGTGGCCATCGCCCGTCGCACCGGATGGGCATCGCCGGCCGGCCGCCGCCCGCCGCCGTCAGTGCCGCTGCCTGCGCCCCCGCCACAGCACGACGCCCGCCACCAGCAGGACCCCGCCGGTGCCGCCGGCCAGGGGGCCCGCCCAGTCGGCGGTCGAGGACGTGGCACTGGGGGCGTCCGGCCCCGCGCCGAAGTACTTCTTCCCGTACGACGCCGCGCGCAGGCTCTGCGGTCGGAGCCGGTCGGCCGCCCGCAGCGCCGCCGCCGGGTCGATCATGCCGAAGCCACGGGAGTCGTCCCGGCCGCCGGCCGGCACGTCCCGGGCGGTGTCCTCCAGGAGCTTCTTGATCTGCGCCGGGCTCAGGTCCGGGTGGGCGGCCTTGACGAGCGCCGCCGCGCCGGAGACGAAGGCGGAGGCGGCCGAGGTGCCCCAGCCCTCGTAGTACTTGTGGTCGGGGTCGGCGATGACCACGTCGACGCCCGGTGCGCTGACCGCGGCGTACCAGCGGCGGGTGGAGAAGGAGGCGCGGGTGCCGTAGCGGTCGACGGCGGTCGCGGCGATGACGCCGGGGTAGGCGGCCGGGTAGGAGACGTGGTCGCCCTTGTCCCCGCCGTTGCCCGCGGAGGCGACGACCACCACCCCCTTCCTCAGGGCGTACTGCACGGCCTCGTCCTCGCTGGGCTCGGGGTGTGCGGAGTCGGAGTCGTCGCCGAGGGAGAGGTTGATGACGTCGGCGCCGTGGTCGGCGGCCCAGCGGATGCCGTCGGCGAGGGCGTTGCCACGGCTGGTACGGGCCTTGGCGCGGGCGGGGTCGCCGTCCTCCAGGATCACGCGAACGGGCAGGATCTTCGCCTGCGGAGCGACGCCCATGACACCCGCGCTGTCGCCCGGGCCGTGGCCGTGCCCGGCGATGATGCCGGCCATGGCGGTGCCGTGCCGGGCCCAGTCGCGGTCGCCCTGCTCGGCGCCGAAGCCGATCATGTCCTTGGCGGGCAGGACGTTGCCGGCGAGGTCCGGGTGGTCGGCCTCGACGCCGGTGTCCAGGACGGCGACGGTGACGCCCCGGCCCTTGGTGGTCCGCCAGGCCTCGTCCAGGTGCAGCGCGGACAGGCCCCACTGCTGGGCACGGATGCCGTCGGCGTGGGCCGTGGCGGCCGGCGCCAGGGCGAGGGCGCCGGCGAGCAGCAGGCTCAGCGCCGCGCCGGCGGGTTCCACGCGGTGGCGGGCGCCTGTCGATCGCCTCGATCGCCTCATGAAGGTTTCTCCGTGGCCGTGCCGATGTCCTGCCGCAGGCGCCGTTCGACGCGGTCGGCCAGGCCCTGGGCCTCGTTGCCGAGCCCAGCCTGGGCCGGTGCGGTGGTGGCGCCGGCGCTGACGGCGTCGGCGGCGGGCTGGGGCGTGTCGACGCCGCGGCCGTCGGCCCAGCCGGAGACGGCGTAGACGACGACGGGGGCGTCGGTGAGGACGGAGATGGTCCAGGAGGCGCGCTGCTTGTCGCCGAAGCCGGCCGCGGCGGTGCCCTTGGCGGCGTAGGGCCGGGGCATCAGGTCGGCGCGGCGGTCCAGGCGCTCGGTGCGGAAGCGGTGGGCGAGCGCGGACATGGCGGCCGGGTCGGCCTTGGTGAACAGCAGGCCGACGGTGGTGACGTAGCTCTGGGTGGCGTCGGTGTAGGTGGCGCGCAGGAGCCGCTGGCAGCCGACCGGGGCGAGCACCTTCTGCAGCAGCGGGTCGAAGGCGTGCGCGCAGCCGGTGTCCGGGGCCACGGCGATCCTGGTCCAGGTGCGGTCGGCGCCGCCGGGGCCGGCGCCGGTGCCCTGGACGGTCGCCGGGAACAGCTGGTCGACGGGCACGTTGTGCCAGAGCGCCCCGGCGGTCGCGAAGTGGTCGCCGGTGGCGTCGCCCCCGCCGTCGTCGGTGAGCCAACTCCCGGTCACGGCACCGCCGATGAGACCGAGTCCGAGCACGAGACAGGCGGCAGCGGCGGCGGTACGGGGCCCCACCAGGTGCCACGTCCGCTCACCGAACGCCGCGGGCGTCCCGGCGGGCCGGACGGACCTCGCGGCAGCGACGGCACCCCAGGACAGCGCGGGGTCGGGCGCGGCGGCGCCGACGGGCGGCGGGCCGACGGGGCGGGCGGGCGCCATGGGGCTCCAGGCGCCCGTCTGCGCCGGCCCGGCGGACACCCCGGACGCGGACCCGGAGGCGGTAGGGCCCTCGCCGCGCGGCCCGCCGGAGGGACGCCCGGGACCGGCCCCTGGGGCGGGCACGGCTCCGGAACGCTGTTCCTTCGGGGCCCCGGTGATCGGCCGGAGCCGCGCCGTGGTCTCCGCCGCGGTGACCGGGCGGACGGAGGGCGTCGCCTCCGGCGCGGTGAACGGGCGGGCGGGAGGAGTCGCCTCCGCTCCCGTGAACGGGCGGGATGGGGCTGTCGCCTCCGGCGCGGTGAACGGGCGGGCGGGAGGAGTCGCATCCGGCGCGCTGAACGGCCGGGACGGCGCTGCCGCCTCCGCCCCGGTGAACGGCCGGGACGGGGCTGTCCTCTCCGACGTGGTGAACGGGCGGGCGGGAGGAGTCGATTCCGACGCAGTGACCGGGCGGGACGGGGCGGTCGCCTCCGGCGAGGTGAACGGGCGAGACGGGGCTGTCCTCTCCGACCCGGTGACCGGGCGGGACGGGGCGGTCGCCTCCGGCGAGGTGAACGGGCGAGACGGGGCTGTCCTCTCCGACCCGGTGACCGGGCGGGACGGCGCTGTCGCCTCCGGCCCGGTGAACGGGCGGGACGGCGCTGTCGCCTCCGGCCCGGTGACCGGGCGGAGCCTGGCCGTCGTCTCGGCGGGGGTCTCCGCGGGGGCGCCCGTCCGCTGGGGCTCCCGGTCGGCGCGGCGCGCCGCGGCTCCGGTGCTCGGCGGCGCGTCGGGGAACCGCGCCGAGGCCGGCGGCGGAGGCGGGGTCACGGGTGCACCGGCCGAGGGCACGACAGGGCGCGGCCCCAGGGTCCGATTCCCTTGCCCGGCACGAGGGCCGGAGCCTTCGGGGGACGTCCGGCCGTCCGGCACGGCGCCCTCGCCGGACAGCGAGCCGTCGGCGACGGATCGTCCACCAGAGCGCGAATCACCGGCGGCGGACTGCCCGGCAATGGGCGAGCCGTCACCGGCGGGCCGCCCCGCGAAGGGCAAGCCGTCACCAGCAGACCGCCCACCAGAGCGCGAGTCGTTCGCGGCGCCCGCGAAGCCCCGGCCCGGAGCCCGGTCTTCGGTTCCGGCGGACGACACCGAAGGCCGGCCCTCGCGTACGGAGCCGCCGGCCGGTGCGGTACCCGAAGAGGCGCCGTCCTCGACTGCCGCACCCCCGGTGGCCGGGCGGGTGGCGCGTGGCGTGAAGACCGACGGTTCGTCGTCGGGGTCCTCGGGCGGGGTGGACGGGCGCGGCGGAGTCGAGGGGCGTGGGGGGATGGGAGCGTGGCGCGCCTCGGTGGTCATGCACCCCCCGTTTCCTCGTGCCCGGGCCCGTCCTCACGTACGCGGGCCACTGCGCTGCTCGGCCGCGCCCGGCGCGGAAGCTCCGTCCTGGGCACGCATACCCGTACGGCCGGACCGGCATCCCGGTTCAGGTGAAGCGGCCGGGCGCGTTCCGCCGTACGTGCGCGTCACTCTACGGGTTGTCCGGGCCGGAATCAGAACCAGTCCGGGGCGCCGGGGCATCTGCCCGGAACGTCCCCCTACCCTGCGGTAATCCTGTCTGGCAGGCTTCCGTCATGACTGCGCGCGCCGCCGACCGGGCCCGTTACGACCGGGCCACCGCCCATCTCGACGCCCCTCTCGCGATCGTGGACCTGGACGCCTTCGACGCCAACGCGGCCGATCTCGTCCGCCGCGCCGCCGGCAAGCCGGTGCGGGTCGCCAGCAAGTCCGTGCGCTGCCGGGCCCTGCTGGAGCGCGTCCTGGCCAAGGACGGCTTCCAGGGCATCATGTCGTTCACCCTGGCCGAGTCGCTGTGGCTCGCCCGCTCCGGCTTCGACGACGTCCTGCTGGCCTATCCGTCCGCCGACCGGGCCGGCTTCGCCGAGCTGGCCGCCGATCCCAAGCTCGCCGGTGCGGTGACCGTGATGGTGGACGATCCGGCGCACCTCGATCTCATCGACGCCGCCCGCGACGGCGGACGCGAAGTGGTGCGTGTCTGCCTGGAGTTGGACACCTCGTTGAAGCTGCTCGGCGGCCGGGTCCGGGTCGGGGCGCGCCGCTCCCCGCTGCACTCCCCCGCCCAACTCGCCGAGCTGGCCCGGTCGGTGGCCCGGCGGCCCGGCTTCCGGCTGGTCGGGATCATGGCGTACGAGGGGCACATCGCGGGCGTCGGGGACGCGGTGGCCGGGCGGCCGCTGAGGTCCCGGGCCATCCGGCTGATGCAGGCGGCCGCGCGCCGGGAGCTGGCGGAGCGGCGGGCCGCGGTGGTGCGCGCGGTACGGGAGGTCGTGCCCGGCCTGGAGTTCGTCAACGGCGGCGGCACGGGCAGTGTGCAGCACACCGCCGCCGAGGACTCCGTGACCGAGATAGCGGCCGGTTCGGGCCTCTACGTGCCGCGGCTCTTCGACAACTACACGTCCTTCACCGGCCGTCCGGCCGCACTCTTCGCCCAGCCCGTCGTGCGGCGGCCGGGCGTCGGCGCCGTCACCGTGCTCGGCGGCGGCTACCCGGCCTCCGGCGCCGCCGGTCCCGACCGGCTGCCGGTGCCGTACCTGCCGGAGGGCCTGCAGTACGACCCGCAGGAAGGCCCCGGCGAGGTGCAGACTCCGTTGCTCGGCTCGCCCGCCGACGACCTGCTCATCGGCGACAAGGTGTGGTTCCGGCACGCCAAGGCGGGCGAGCTGTGCGAGCGGTTCGACGCCCTGCACCTGATCGAGGGGGACACGGTCACGACGACCGTGCCCACCTACCGGGGTGAGGGACAGACCTTCCTCTGACCGGCCGTCCTACAGGGGCGTGACGTACGCGCCCGCGATTCCGCCGTCCACCAGGAAGTCGGTGGCGTTGACGAAGGAGGAGTCGTCGCTGGCCAGGAAGGCGACGGCGGCGGCGATCTCCTCGGCCTCGGCGAACCGGCCGACCGGGATGTGGACGAGACGCCGCGCGGCGCGCTCCGGGTCCTTCGCGAACAGCTCCTGCAGCAACGGGGTGTTGACCGGGCCCGGGCACAGGGCGTTCACGCGGATGCCCTCGCGGGCGAACTGCACGCCCAGCTCGCGGGACATGGCCAGCACGCCGCCCTTGGAGGCGGTGTAGGAGATCTGGGACGTCGCCGCGCCCATCCGCGCCACGAACGACGCGGTGTTGATGATGGAGCCCTTGCCCTGGCGCCGCATGTAGGGAATCGCGGCCTTGCAGCACAGGTAGACGGAGGTGAGGTTGACCTCCTGGACGCGCTTCCAGGCCTCCAGCCCGGTCTCCAGGATGGAGTCGTCGTCGGGCGGGGAGATGCCGGCGTTGTTGAAGGCGACGTCGACGCTGCCGTAGGT
Source organism: Streptomyces sp. RB17 (assembly GCF_009604455.1). Lineage (GTDB taxonomy): Bacteria > Actinomycetota > Actinomycetes > Streptomycetales > Streptomycetaceae > Streptomyces. The sequence goes on along the minus strand of NZ_WEGL01000009.1, from coordinate 234,504 downwards.
GTCGTAGGCCGTCTTGAACAGGGCCTCGACCTGCTCGGGGTCGGTGACGTCGACCTTGACGAAGAGCCCGCCGACCTCGTCGGCGACGGCCTTGCCGCGGGCCTCGTCCACGTCCGCGCAGACCACATGGGCGCCCTCGGAGGCGAGCCGGCGGGCGGTGGCGAGGCCGATGCCGCTGCCGGCTCCGGTCACGACGGCGGTACGGCCGACCAGGCGGCGGCAAACACTGTTGTCGGTCACTGTGCGGGGCCCTCCGTGCTGGGGGAGACGTTGCTGATGAAGACGTTCTTGGTTTCGGTGAAGGCGGTCAGGGCGTCGGGGCCCAGTTCGCGGCCGAGGCCGGACTGCTTGAAGCCGCCGAACGGGGTCCAGTAGCGGACGCTGGAGTGGGAGTTGACGGACAGGTTGCCCGCGCGGACGGCCTGGGAGACGCGCAGGGCGCGGCCGAGGTCCCGGGTCCACAGGGAGCCGGAGAGGCCGTAGGGGGTGTCGTTGGCGAGGCGGATCGCGTCCGCCTCGTCGGTGAAGGGCAGGAGGACCGCGACGGGCCCGAAGATCTCCTCACGGGCCGCCCGGCCGTCCGGCCGCTCCCCCGTCAGTACGGTCGGCGGGAACCAGAAGCCGGGGCCGTCGGGGGCGCTGCCGCGCAGGGCCGGGGCGTCCTCGGGGACGTACGACCGTACGCGGTCGAGCTGCTGACCGGAGATCAGCGGGCCCATCTGGGTCTTCTCGTCGGCCGGGTCGCCCACGACGACGGAGGCGAGGGCGTCGGCCAGGACGTCGCGGGCCTCCTCCAGCACCGGCTCCTGGACGAGGATGCGGGTGCGGGCGCAGCAGTCCTGGCCGGAGTTGTCCAGGAAGGAGAACGGGTCGAGGGCGGCGGTGAGGTCGGCGTCGGCGAAGACGATGTTGGGGCTCTTGCCGCCGAGTTCGAGGGTGACCGGCTTGACGAGCCTCGCGCAGCGCTCCATGACCTCGCGGCCGGTGCGGGTGGAGCCGGTGAACACGATCTTGGCGACGTCCGGGTGGTCCACCAGGGCTCGTCCGGCGGTGTGGCCGTGGCCGGGCAGCACCTGGAAGACGTGCTCGGGCAGGCCGGCCTCCAGGGCGAGTTCGGCGAGCCGGAGCGCGGTGAGCGGGGTGGTCTCGGCGGGCTTGAGGACGACCGCGTTGCCGGCCGCGAGCGCCGGGAAGGAGCCCCAGGCGGCGATCGGCATCGGGAAGTTCCACGGGGCGATCACGCCGACGACGCCGAGGGGTTCCTGGAAGGTGACGTTCCAGCCGCCGGGCACCGGGATCTGCTTGCCGAGCAGGCGTTCGGCGCCGCCGGCCGCGTACAGCAGCAGGTCGCGGGCGTTGCCGGCCTCCCAGCGGGCGTTGCCCACGGTGTGGCCGGCCTCCCGGACCTCCAGCTGGGCGAGTTCCTCCAGGTGGGAGTCGACGGTGTCGGCGAAGCGGCGCAGCAGCCGGGCCCGGTCGGCGGGGGCGAGGGCCGCCCACCCGCTCTGGGCGCGGACCGCCCGTACGACGGCGGCGGCCACGTCCTCCTCGCTCGCGGCGGGCACGGTGGCGACGACCTCTTCCGTGGCCGGGTCGAGGACGACGAGCTGGTGCGGGTCAGTCACGGGATGACCTTTCACAGACGTTCGCTTTCACAGTCGCTCGAAGGAGCGCTTTCACAGGCGTTCGAAGGAGCGGCGCAGCTCCCAGTCGGTGACCGCGGCGTCGAAGGCCTCCAGCTCGACGCGCGCCATGTTGCGGTAGTGGGCCACGACCTCGTCGCCGAAGGCGGCCTTCGCGATCGGGCTGTTCTCCCACAGCTCGGCGGCCTCACGGAGAGTCGTGGGCACGTGCTCGAAGTCGGCGGTGTAGGCGTTGCCGGGGCACGGTTCGGGCAGTTCGAGCTTGTGCTCGATGCCGTATAGGCCGGCCGCGACCAGCCCGGCGACGGCGAGGTACGGGTTCACGTCCCCGCCGGGGAGGCGGTTCTCGAAGCGCAGGGAGCGGCCGTGGCCGACCACGCGCAGGGCGCAGGTGCGGTTGTCGTGGCCCCAGGCGACGGCGGTGGGGGCGAAGGAGCCGGGCTGGAACCGCTTGTAGGAGTTGATGTTCGGGGCGTACAGGAGCGAGAAGTCGCGCAGGGCGGCGAGCTGTCCGGCGAGGAAGTGCCGCATGACGTCGGACATGCCGCCGGGGTCGTCCGGGGACCCGGCCATGACGTTGTTGCCGTCGGCGTCGGCGAGCGAGAGATGGATGTGGCAGGAGTTGCCCTCGCGCTCGTTGTACTTGGCCATGAAGGTGATCGAGACGCCCTCCTGGGCGGCGATCTCCTTGGCGCCGGTCTTGTACAGCGCGTGCTGGTCGCAGGTGACGAGGGCCTCGTCGTAGCGGAAGGCGATCTCGTGCTGGCCGGGGTTGCACTCGCCCTTGGCGGACTCGACGGTGAGGCCGGCGCCGGCCATGTCGTTGCGCAGCCGGCGCAGCAGGGGCTCGATGCGGCCGGTGCCGAGGATGGAGTAGTCGATGTTGTACTGGTTGGCCGGGGTCAGCCCCCGGTAGCCGGCGTCCCAGGCCGCCTCGTAGCTGTCCTTGAAGACGATGAACTCCAGCTCGGTGCCGACCTGGGCGGTGTGGCCGAGCTCGGCGAGCCGCTGCAGCTGGCGGCGCAGGATCTGGCGGGGTGCGGCGACGACCGGGGAGCCGTCGTTCCAGGCGAGGTCGGCGACGAGCAGGGCGGTGCCGGGGTGCCAGGGGATGCGGCGCAGGGTGGCGAGGTCGGGGTGCATGGCGAAGTCGCCGTAGCCCCGGTCCCAGGAGGACATCGCGTAGCCGTCGACGGTGTTCATCTCGGTGTCGACGGCGAGGAGGTAGTTGCAGCCCTCGGTGCCGTGCCGCAGGACTTCGTCCAGGAAGAAGCGGGCGGCGAACCGCTTGCCCTGCAGCCGCCCTTGCATGTCGGGGAAGGCCAGGACGACAGTGTCGATCTCACCGCTCGCGACGAGGGCGTGCAGTTCCTCGACGCCGAGCGGGGGTGTGCGGTCTGCCACGGGAGAGCCTCCTTCGGCGCCTACGCGCTTTTTCGGCCGGGCCGGGAGTCATAAGGTATTGCTCAGAACCATTGCTTGGGAAGGGGGTACGGCGGATGTCGCGGGAGACGGAGTGGCACGGGGCGCATGCGCCGGGCGTCGACCGGCTCGCTCCGGTGCTGCGGCCGGTGCGGGCGGGCAACGGCTTCGAGGAGGCGCTGGAGCAGATCCTCCAGGTCGTGCGGCTGGGGCTGGTGCCGGGCGGGGAACGGCTGCCGGCCGAGCGGGAGCTGGCGGAGCGGCTCGGGATCAGCCGGGTGACGCTGCGCGAGGTGCTGAAGGTGCTCCATGACCAGGGGCTGGTGGAGGCGCGGCGCGGACGCTACGGCGGAACGTTCGTGCTGCCGCGCACCGACGCCGGCGGCGAGGACGAGTTGCGGCGGCGGATCGCCGAGGTCGACATCGAGGACGTGCTGCGCTTCCGCGAGGTGCTGGAGGTGGGCGCGGCCGGACTGTGCGCGGCGCACGGGCTGACGGACGGGCAGGCGGACCGGCTGCGCGAGGCGCTGGCCCGCACGCACGACGCCCCGCTCGCCGACTACCGCCGCCTGGACACCCTGCTCCATCTGACCCTCGCCGAGCTGTGCGGATCCCCCTCCCTGACCGCGCAGTACGCGGCGGTGCGGGCCACGGTGAACGACCTGCTCGACTGCATCCCGCTGCTGGTGCGCAACCTGGAGCACTCGCAGCGCCAGCACACCGCGCTGGTCGAGGCGGTGCTGGAGGGGGACCCGGACGGCGCGCGGGAGATGATGCGCGAGCACTGCGCGGGCACGGCGGCACTGCTGCGGGGCTTCCTGGCGTGAGCCGCGTCTGAAAAGGTATGGATATGAACCTTTGACTTCCGCGGAGGGCGGCATGACGGTGGTACGACCGCTGATCGGGATCAGCACCTATCTGGAGTCCGGCGCCCGCTGGGGCGTGTGGGAGCTGGACGCGGCACTGCTGCCGGCCGGCTATCCGCGGCTCGTGCAGCGGGCCGGCGGGCTGGCCGCGATGCTGCCGCCGGACACGCCCGAGCGCGCGGCGGAGACGCTGGCCCGGCTGGACGGGCTGGTGATCGCGGGCGGCCCGGACGTGGACCCGGCCCGGTACGGCGCCGAGCGCGAGCCCCGTACGGGCCCGCCCGCCCTGGCCCGCGACGCCTGGGAACTGGCGCTGATCGAGGCCGCGCTGGCCGCAGGTATGCCGGTGCTGGGCATCTGCCGCGGCATGCAGCTGCTGAACGTGGCGCTCGGCGGGACGCTGGTCCAGCACCTGGAGGGGCACGCGGAGGTCGTCGGCGTGTTCGGCGGCCACCCGGTCGAGCCGGTTCCGGGCAGCCTGTACGCCGGGATCGTCCCGGAGGAGACCACCGTGCCCACCTACCACCACCAGGCTGTGGACCGGCTCGGCACGGGCCTGGTGCCGTCGGCCTACGCGGCGGACGGCACGGTGGAGGCGGTCGAACTGCCGGCGGACCGGGGCTGGGTGCTGGGCGTGCAGTGGCATCCCGAGATGGGCGAGGACCTGCGGGTGCTGCGGGCACTGGTCACGGCCGCCGCGGAGGATGGGGGCGGCCTGGCGCCGACGCCCGCGGCGGGCGCGACCGGGTCAACGCCGTAGGGGTCGCGAAGCGCTGCCGGGTGCGGCTCCGTGGTCGGCCGTTCGCGCGGTTCCCCGCGCCCCCAAGGGGTTGCGGCCGCCGTACCCGCATGCGCGGCGCAGGCCCGGCCGCACCCCCGTCACCCCCGCGTCAGCGACAGCAGTTCGCGGGCCGGGCCGGTCGGACGGTGGCCCGTCGGCCAGACCGCGCGCAGGTCCCGGCGCAGTGACACGCCCTCCACCGGGATGCTGACCAGGCGTCGCATCGCCAGTTCCTCGCCCACCGCGAGTTCGCTGAGGACGGAGGGGCCCGCGCCACTGACGGCGGAGGCCTTGACCGCCGTGGTGGAGGACAGCTCGATCAAGGGGCGGGCGAGGCCGCCGAGGGCCGCGTCCAGGACCTGGCGCGTGCCGGAGCCGCGCTCGCGGAGGATCAGCGGGGTGCCCGCCAGCTCCTCCGCCGTCACGGGGCGCCGGCGGCGGGCCCAGGGATGGCCGGGCGCGGTGACGACGATCAGGCGGTCGCGGGCGATGACGGCGGAGTCCAGGCCCGTCGGGACCGAAAGGCCCTCCACGAACCCGAGGTCCGCCTCCCCGGTCAGCAGGAGTTCCGCGACCTTCGCCGAGTTGCCGGCGAGGAGGGACACCGCCGTGTCGGGGCGCTCGGCGTGCAGGGCGAGCAGCCAACCCGGCAGCAGGTACTCGGCGATGGTCATGCTCGCCGCGACCCGGAGGCGTGAGTCCCGCCGGTCCCGCAGCGCCCGTGCGCCCGCGTCGAAGGCCGCCGCCGCCTCGACCACCCGGCGGGCCCAGTCCGTCACCAGGGCGCCCGCGTCCGTGAGCCGGGAGCCGCGCGGCGAGCGGTCGACGAGGGCCACGCCCAGTTGCCGTTCCATGGAGCGGATCCGGCTGCTGGCGGCGGGCTGGGTGATGCCGACCTCGCGCGCCGCCGCACCGAGACTGCCCAGCCGCGCCACCGCCAGCAGCAGCTCCAGCGCGGCCAGGTCGGGCACCCGGTGTGCCAGTGATGCCGTGCGCTCCGGTTCCGTGCGCTCTCGCTGCCCCTCCACCTCGGTCATAAGACCAGCTTATGCCCTGATAGAAAGGAACTCCCTGGTCAGGGGTGAGCCGTGACGGCACGGTGATGCCATGGTCACCGCAGCCCAGCCCTTGTCCACCGCCTCCGCCCCACCCGCCGCCCGGGTCCGCCACCTGGGCCCCAACTGGTACGCCGCCGTCATGGGCACCGCCATCCTCGGCTCGGCCGGGGTCGCGCTGCCCGCACACACGCCGGGTCCGCGCGATGTCTTCGCCGGAGCCTGGGTGCTGTCCCTGATCATGCTGGTGACCCTGCTCGCGGCCAGGGCCGTGCACTGGGCCCGCCACGGCGACCAGGCCCGCGCCCATCTCCTGGACCCCGCCGTGGCCCCCTTCTACGGCTGCCTGTCGATGGCCCTGCTGGCGGTCGGCGGCGGTGCCATGACGGCCGGGCGGGAGGTGGTCGGCACCGGCACGGCCGTCGCCCTGGACGCCGTCCTGTTCACCGCCGGTACGGCGATCGGGCTCGCGGCCGCCGTGGCCGTGCCGTACCTGATGGCCGTACGGCATCGCGTCGAGCCCGCGCAGGCGAGCCCGGCCTGGCTGCTGCCGCTGGTCGCCCCCATGGTGTCGGCGGCGCTCGGCCCGCTGCTGGTGCCGCATCTGCCGGCGGGCCAGCCCCGCGAGACCCTGCTGCTGGCCTGTCTCGCGCTGTTCGGGCTGAGTCTGTTCGCGTCGCTGCTGATGCTGTCGCTGGTCTTCGCCCGGCTGGTCTCGGGTCCGCTGCCGCTCGCGCTCACTCCGACCCTGTTCCTGGTGCTGGGCCCGCTCGGGCAGTCCACCACCGCGGTCGGCAGGATCGCGGACGCGGCCCCGGGGGTCGTACCGGCCGCGGACGCGCGCGGCCTCGCCGTCTTCGCCGTCCTGTACGGGGTGCCGGTCATGGGGTTCGCGCTGCTGTGGCTGGCGCTGGCGACCGCACACGTGGTGCGGGCCCGCCGGCGGGGCATGGGGTTCGCGATGAGCTGGTGGGCGTTCACCTTCCCGGTGGGCACGTGTGTCACCGGTGCGATGGCGCTCGCCCGGCACACCGGTCTCGCGGCCTACGACGGGCTGGCCGTCGGGCTGTACGCCCTGCTCGGCGCCGCCTGGCTGGCGGCCGCCGCCGGCACCGTACGCGGTCTGCTCAGCGGGGAGCTGCTCGCAGCGCCTCGGCCAGCACCCGTGGCGCCTCGGCCAGGGACGGGCCGTACCAGGTCAGGTGCCGACCGCTGACCAGGGCGCAGGGCAGGCCGGGGAAGGCCTCCGGGCCGTCGTCGGCGGTGAAGCGGTAGGGCTCGTCGGGCAGCACCACCAGCTCCGGGGCCGCCGTCCGCAGTTCGTCGAGCGGGACGCGGGGGTAGCGGTCGGGGTGGCCGGCGTACAGGTGGTCCACGCCGAGCCGGGCCAGGACGTCACCGGCGAAGGTGTCCCGGCCCAGGACCATCCAGGGCCGGCGCCAGATCGGTACGACCGCCGCCGTACGGCTCTCCGGCCGGGGCAGCGCCGTCCAGACCGCCTCCGCCTCCGCCAGCCAGTGCGGGCGCACCGGCGCGCCGCACGCGCTGAGCACCCGTTCCAGCTCGGTGAACGCCTGCGGCACGCTGCGCACCTCGGTGACCAGCACATCGAGGCCTGCGGCGCGCAGAGCGTCCAGATCCGGGGCGCGGTTCTCCTCCTCGTTGGCGATCACCAGATCAGGGGCGAGGGCGAGGATGTGGTCGACCTTGGGGTTCTTCGTTCCGCCGATGCGGGTGACATCCAGCTCCGGCGGGTGGGTGCACCAGTCGGTGACGCCGACCAGCACCCCGGGCAGGGTCACCGCCACCGCCTCGGTGAGGGACGGGACCAGGGAGACGACCCGCACTACCGGGACCGGTCCTGCACGGCCTCGATGTGTTCGGCGACCGCCACCACGATCACCCGCGTGTCCGGCACCGTCGCCCGCCACCGATGCCGTACGCCGCCCGTCAGGTACAGGGTGTCGCCGCGGCCGAGCCGGTACGCGCGCCCCTCCGCCTCGATCTCCACCGCCCCGTCGGCGACGTACATCAGCTCGTCGTTGCGGTGCTGGAACTCGCGGCCGGCGTCGTGGTCGCCGGTGAACTCGGAGGCATGCAGCTGGTGGTGGCCACGCACCAGGGAGCGGGTCCGGGGCTCCAGGTCGCCCTCGGCGGCCGGGTCGGCGCGGACGAGGTCCACGCTGGCCGCCGGGTCGGCGGCCGCGAGCAGTTCGACGGCCGTGGTGCGCAGGGCGTCGGCCAGTTTCTCCAGCGAGGTGCGGCTGGGCCGGGCCCGGTCGTTCTCGACCTGGCTGAGGAAGGGCACCGACAGACCACTGCGCTCGGCCACGACGGCGAGGGTCAGTTCCAGGGCACGACGACGCCGCCGGACGGCCGCGCCCACCCGCACGGGCTGCTGTTCCTTGTGGTCGCCCATCGCTCCGGCTCCCTCCCCCGCTCGTCGTGCCGCTGTCCGGGTGCCCGGGTCCGGGCACACCTCTTCTGATGACTTCTCTGCACCCTACGCATGTTCGGCAAACCGTTTCACGTGGCTGTCACATACCCGACATGCTGCCGAGCCGCCACCCTCACGGTTCGCGCCAGTGTGACGGGGCCTCGGACCGGTCCGGCGCGGAGTCCGGGCCGGGGGCGAACATGCCGGCCAGCAGGGCCGGGCGGCCGGGCGAGGGCCACGGCTCATCACGGTGCGTGGTTGGCCGGATTCTTGCCGTACCCCGGTGCGATGCGCCTGACGTACCGGAGAGGCCGCGAAGGGCGGGCCGCGCCGGACGCTCGGCGGCGTCCGGCGGTGCCCGCCCCTCGGGTGGCGGTCCGGGTCAGTCGTCAGGTCACCCGGCCGCCAGGCTCTCGGCTCACTCGGCGGCCCGGCTCTTGGCGTCCTTCCCGGCGACCGGGGCCCACCTGTCGACCAGGCCGGGGTTCCCCCGCAGCCAGGCGCGTACGGCGTCCTGCTCCTTGCCCTTGCCGGCCTTCTGGATCTGCGCCTCCAGGCCCGTGAGCTGCTTCTCGGTCATGGAGAAGTCCTTCAGCCAGCGGCCGACCTGCGGGTTGTCCTGGGCGAAGCCCTTGCGGGCCAGGGTGTGCACGCCGTCACCGCTGCCCCAGGCGCCCTTGGGGTCCTTGAGCTTCTTCAGGCCGTAGTCGCTGTAGGCCCAGTGCGGGGACCACAGGGTGACGACGACCGGTTGCTTCCTGGCGTAGGCGCGCTTGAGCTCGGCGAGCATGGCCGGGGTGGAGCCGTCGATGACCTGGTAGGTGCCGTCGAGGCCGTACGCCTTGAGGACCTTGCTCTTGAGCAGGCCCATCTCGCCCGCGCTGGGCTCGATGCCGACGATCTTCCCGCCGAACTCGGAGGCGTGGTCCTTCAGGTCCGCCAGGGAGTCGACGTCCTTCACATAGGAGGGGACGGTCAGCTCCAGGGAGGTCCGGCCGTACCACGACCCGAGGTCGTCGAGCTGCTTGCCGTACTTCTTCCAGTACTCGGCGTGGGTGGTGGGCAGCCAGGAGTCGGTCTCGAAGTCGAGCTGGCCGGTGGCGAGGCCGGTGTAGAGGGGGCCGGCCGCGTACTGGGTGGTGGTGACCTTGAAGCCGCGTTCCTCCAGGAGCTCCTTCCAGAGGAAGGTCGAGGCGACGCCCTCGTCCCAGGGGATGTAGCCGATCCGGATCTCCTTGCCCTTGCCGACGTCGGTGCCGGAGGCCTCGGAGGTGGTACCGGTGGGCGAGCCGAAGATGCCCATGCCGCCCGCGACGAGCGCGAGCACGACCACGCCGACGACCGCGACGGCCGGGCGCGGCCGGTACGCCCACGCGCGCGTGGGCGCCTTGGCGGCGGCCCTGCGGCCCAGCGGGGACAGCTGGGTGCCGAGGGCGCCGGTGATGCGGTCCAGGTAGATGGCGAGGACGACGATGCCGACGCCCGCCTCGAAGCCGTAGCCGATGTCGAGCTGGCCGATGGCCTCGTTGACGGCGCCGCCGAGGCCGCCGGTGCCGACCATGCCCGCGATGACGACCATGGACAGGCCCAGCATGATGACCTGGTTGACGCCGGCCATGATCGTCGGCAGGGCGAGCGGCAGCTGAACGCGCCAGAGGATGTCGCGCGGGGCGGTGCCGAACGCCTCGGCGGCCTCCACGAGTTCGGCGTCGACCTGGCGGATGCCCAGCTCGGTCATGCGGACGCCGGGGGCGAGCGCGAAGATCAGGGTGGCGACCACGCCGGCGGCGGTGCCCAGGCCGAAGAACAGCATGGCCGGAATCAGCAGGACCATCGACGGCATCGTCTGGAGCAGGTCCAGGGCGGGTCGTACGGCCGCGCTGACCGCCTTGGAGCGGGCCGCCCAGATGCCCAGCGGCAGGGAGATCGCCAGCGCGATCAGGGTCGCCACCAGGACCAGGGCGAGCGTGGACATGGCCTGGTCCCACAGGTCGAGCGAGTCGACCAGCGCGAATCCGGCGAAGGCGAGGACGCCGGCGAGCAGGCCGCGCAGCCACCAGGCGATGACGGCGAGGATGCCGGCCATCAGCAGCGGCTGGGGCGCGCCGAGGACGGCGTCGATGCCGTTGTACATGCCCTCCATGACGGCCTTGACGGCGTCGAAGAGCCAGGAGAGGTGGTCGACCAGCCAGTTGACGCCGGAGTCGACCCAGTCGCCGAGGTGGATCCTAGGCACGGCCGACCACCTTCCCGTCCGGGTTGTCGCAGGGCGCGGGACCGTCCGTCTCGTCGCCGAGGAAGCCGACCAGCCGCTGCCGGGGAACGACACCGACGACTCGGTTCGCCTCGTCCACGACGGAGACCCGGTGCGACAGCCGGGCGCTGATCGCGCACAGCTGCGTGAACGGGGTCTCGCGGGTCGCGGTCTCGCAGCCGCACAGCGGGGCCTCGCCCGTGACCGAGGTGTCCATGAGGGCGCCCGCCGTCAGCACGCGCGAGCGGTCGACGTCCTGGATGAAGGAGGCGACGTAGTCGTTCGCGGGGCGCAGCAGGATGTCCTCGGCGGTGCCGGTCTGCACGATGCGGCCGTCACGCATGACGGCGATGCGGTCGCCGAGGCGCATGGCCTCGTTGAGGTCGTGGGTGATGAAGACGATGGTCTTCTTCAGGGTCTTCTGCAGTTCCAGGAGCTGGTCCTGCATGTCGCGGCGGATCAGCGGGTCCAGGGCGCTGAAGGACTCGTCCATCAGGAGCAGGTCGGCGTCGGTGGCGAGGGCGCGGGCGAGGCCGACGCGCTGCTGCATGCCGCCGGACAGCTCGTCGGGCCAGGAGCCCTCCCAGCCGGCCAGGCCGCACAGGGCGAGCGCCTCGTCGGCGCGGCGTTCGCGCTCGGCGCGGGGCACGCCCTGCACTTCCAGGCCGTAGGCGGCGTTGTCGCGGACGCTGCGGTGCGGGAACAGCGCGAAGTGCTGGAACACCATGCTGATCTTCTTCGAGCGCAGCTCGCGCAGCCCGCGGGCGGTGAGCGCGGTCAGATCCTGGCCGTCGAAGCGGACGCTGCCCGCGGTCGGCGCCAGCAGGCCGTTGAGCATGCGCAGCAGGGTGGACTTGCCGGAGCCGGACAGGCCCATGACGACGAAGATCTCACCCGCCTCGACCCGGAAGGAGGCGTCGATCACGGCGGCGGTCGTACCGTCGGCGCGCAGCTCCTTCCGGTCTGCGCCCTGCCGCAGGCGTTCCACCGCTTGTTCCGGTCGTCTGCCGAACACCTTGAACAGATGCTCGGCCTCAAGCCTGGGGTGCACGCGTACCTCTCGTCTCGGGGACAGGACAGTGACGGCGCCTCCCCGGGATCGAGATGGTCAAACTTTTAAGTGGTTCACCTCACAGCCGGGTCTACGATGCCCGCCTACCGCGGTTGAGGGGGCGACGGTGGAGCGACCCGACGACAGAGTCCCGTCCGTGTTCCGTTTCGCCACGGAGCTCGTCGCGTGGGTGGCCACGCCCTGGGCCCTGGCCCGGTACTCCTGGCCGGCGGCCGTGCTGTCGCTGGTGGTGCTCATCGGTGGGCCGGCGGTCTTCGCCACTCCGGGCGACAAGAACAAGGTGGTCGTGCCCGTCCCGGGCTGGGTCACCGTCGTGTTCGTGCTCCTGCAGCTCGTGGCCGCGGTGGTCTCCGCGTGGTGGCTGTGGCCGGCCTGGGCCGCCGTGCCCGTGACCCTGCTGGCCGCCGCGACGCTTCGCACGGAGCAGCCGCGCTGGAGGTGGCTGATGTCGTCGGCCGGGTGACTGTCGGTGCGGTGCGGCATGATGCGAGCGTGACCGGACGACTCATGCTGCTCGACACCGCATCGCTGTACTTCCGCGCCTACTTCGGCGTCCCGGACTCCGTGAGGGCTCCGGACGGCACGCCGGTGAACGCCGTGCGCGGACTGCTGGACTTCATCGACCGGCTGGTCAGGGACCACCGGCCGCAGCACCTGGTGGCCTGTATGGACGCCGACTGGCGGCCGCAGTGGCGGGTGGACCTCATCCCCACCTACAAGGCGCACCGGGTGGCCGAGGAGCACGAGGACGCACCGGACGTGGAGGAGGTGCCGGACACCCTCTCCCCGCAGGTGCCGGTCATCGAGGACGTGCTGTACGCGCTCGGCATCGCCCGGGTCGGCGTGGCGGGCTACGAGGCGGACGACGTGATCGGCACGTTCACCGCGCGCGCCACGGGCCCGGTGGACATCGTCACCGGCGACCGCGACCTGTACCAGCTGGTGGACGACGCGCGCGGGATCCGGGTGCTGTATCCGCTGAAGGGCGTCGGCACCCTGCAGCTGACCGACGAGGCGGTGCTGCGCGAGAAGTATGGGGTCGACGGGCGGGGGTACGCGGATCTGGCGCTGCTGCGCGGCGACCCGAGCGACGGACTGCCCGGCGTGGCCGGGATCGGCGAGAAGACGGCCGCCAAGCTGCTCGCCGAGTTCGGCGACCTGGCCGGGATCATGACGGCGGTCGACGACCCCGAGGCCAGGCTCACGCCGTCGCAGCGCAAGCGGCTCACCGAGGCCGGCCCGTATGTCGCGGTCGCGCCGAAGGTGGTGCGGGTGGCGGACGACGTACCGCTGCCGGACGTCGACACGGCCCTGCCGCAGGCCCCGCGGGACCCGGTGGCGCTGGAGGAGCTCGCCAGGCGGTGGGGGCTCGGCGGCTCCCTGCAGCGGCTGCTGACGACGCTCACCGCGGGAGTGGGGTGACCGCGACCGGAATATTCCGGCAAAGGGCTCTCCGCCGATGTCCGGGAGTGAGGTGTGACCGCAGGGCGAGATGCTAACTTAGGTAAACCTAACCATCTTGCAGGAGGCCGTGATGGCAGAGCGTCCGGTACGAAAGCCGCGCAGGACCCGCACCGCCCATGTGGTGCGCACCGAGCGACTGACCCCGCACATGCAGCGGGTGGTGCTCGGCGGCGCGGGCCTGGCCGACTTCGCGGCGGACACCTGCACCGACCACTATGTGAAGCTGCTCTTCGGCCCCGGCGGCGTGACCTACCCGGAACCCTTCGACCTGGAGCGGATCCGCGCGGAACTCCCCCGCGAGCAGTGGCCGGTGACCCGGACCTACACCGTGCGCGCCTGGAATCCCGAACACCGCGAGCTGACCCTGGACTTCGTCGTCCATGGCGACGAGGGCCTGGCCGGCCCGTGGGCATGCCGCGTGCGGCCGGGCGAGATCGTGCACTTCATGGGCCCGGGCGGCGCCTACGCCCCCGACCCCGCGGCCGACTGGCATCTGCTCGCCGGTGACGAGAGCGCGCTGCCCGCGATCGCACGGTCCCTGGAGGAGCTGCCCGCCGGCGCCCGCGCCCATGCCTTCGTGGAGGTGTCCGGGCCGGAGGAGCAGCAGAAGATCGACTCCGAAGTGAAGGTCGTCTGGCTGCACCGCGGGGACCGCCCGGTCGGTGAGGCGCTGCTGGAGGCCGTACGCGCCCTCGAGTTCCCCGAGGGCCGGGTGCACGCGTTCGTGCACGGAGAGGCGGGCTTCGTGAAGGAGCTGCGCCGGCTGCTGCGGGTCGAGCTGGACATCCCGCGCGAGGACCTGTCGATCTCCGGCTACTGGCGCCAGGGGCACGACGAGGACGGCTGGCAGGCCTCCAAGCGGGAGTGGAACGCCCGTATCGAGGCCGAGCAGGAGAGCGGCGCGGCGGCCGCCTGAGCGCGGCCCCCCGCTCAGCTCTCGTTGATCTTGCCGAACGGGATGTGCACGCTCGGTGTGGTCCGGGACGTGCTCTGCAGGTGTGTCACCTGGTCGTCGAAGAAGATGTGGGGCTTGAGCACCTTCATGACCGCGCCCTTCTCGATGCCGCCGAGGAAGAAGGCGCCGTTGACCGTCACGCCCCACTGCTTCAGGCTCCGCACGGCCCTCTCGTGCGCCGGTGCGGCGCGCGCGGTCACGATGCAGACGTGGACCCGGCTCGGGTAGTCCGGGTCGGTCCTGCGCCGTTCCTCCTCCCGGCGCTGTATCCGGTTCACCCCTGCGAGGAAGTCCCGCAGCGGTCCCGGGTCGTGCGGGGTCGCCGCGTTACGGGTCTCGTGCGCGCGGAACTCCGCCAGGCCGCCGGACTGGTACACCTGCTCGGCGGCATCGCCGGCGAGCACCCCGTCGAAGTCGAACGCGATCCGCAGCTCCGGGTCGGCCGGGTCGTCGGCGTACGACGATCCGAGCACATGCCCGGCCGGCAGGCCGGCCGCGACCGCCTCGCGCACGTCGTCGCCGTTCGCGGACAGGAACAGGGACATGTTGAGCGCGGTCATGAAGGTGTACGGCGACCTTCCCTGCATGAACACGGCCCGGGTCACGGGCAGTTCATGGGCCTCGATCGACCGCATGACGCGCAGGCCGGTGTCGGGGTCGTTGCGGGAGAGGATGATGACCTCGACGAGCGGGTCTCCCGGCTCGCCGAGGTCGTTCAGCGACAGCAGCCTGCGGATGAACGCGAACGCGACCCCGGGCCGGAGCGTGTCGTCCACATGCTCTTCCTGGTAGGCCCGGTAGGCCTCCTCGCCCTGTTCGCGGAAGACCGCGTCCGACTCCCGCAGATCGAACAGGGCGCTGGAGGCGACACCGACGACGAGCCGGTTCGCGAGGTCGTAGGGCGGCATGCCCTACATCTTCACACCGGACACCGCGTTCGCGTTCACACCGACCGCTGGTAGGAGCGGAAGGTGCGGATCGACAGCCACACCGCCGCGATCGCCAGCGCGAGCAGCGCGCCGCCGCGGCTGAGGACGTCGCCCCAGTCGGGATGCCCGGACATCGCGGAACGGCCCGCCACCATGGCCCAGTTGAGCGGGTTGAAGTCGGCGATGTGCCGCATCCAGCCGGGCATCTGCGAGGGTGCCATGAAGGCGCTGGACAGGAAGGTCAGCGGCAGCAGCAGGAAGGTGTTGATGCCGATGATCGACTCCCGCTCGCGCACCAGCATGCCGAGCGCGTTGGACAGTGCCCCGAAGACGGTGCCGAGCAGGACGGCGGCCAGCACGAGGATCGTGATGCCGCCGACGCCGCCGGGGTAGTCCGCGCCGCCGAGCAGGCCGAGCAGCACGATGACCACCGACTGGAACGCCGTGACCAGGCCGTTGTTGACGACGTTGCCGTTCATCAGCGCGGCCCTGCTGACCGGGGTGGTCAGGAACCGGTCGAGGGTGCCGCGCTGGATCTCCTCCAATGTGCCCATGCCGGCCCACATGTTGGAGCTGAGCGCGCTCATCACGACCACGCCCGGCACCAGGTAGTCCAGGTAGGAGGTGGTGCCGAAACCACCCAGCTCGACGACCTTCTTGAAGAGGTTGCCGAACAGGAACAGCCAGATCACCGGCTGGATCAGGGTGATGACCGCGTAGGCGGGCTGCCGCGCGAACACGCGCAGTTGACGATGCGTCATGTACCAGGTCTGGGTGATCGCCTCGCTCATCGCACACCTCCGGCGAGCACGGCGCCGGTCTCGGCCTCCGCCTCCGCGTACCGGCGGCCCGCGTGGCGCAGATAGACGTCGTCCAGCGAGGGCCGGGCGACGGTGGCCGAGGAGACGGTGACCCCGGCCCCGTCCAGCGCGGCGAGCAGGGCGGGCACCGTGGCCGCTCCGTCGTCGGTGCGGACGCTGATCCGGCGGCCCTCGCACAGCGCCTCGTGCACCCCGGGCAGCGCGGCCAGGGCGCCGACGATCAGTGTGCGGCCGGCTTCCCCGACCGGCTCGACCAGCTCCAGGTGGACGGCGTCGCCGCGCAGTTCGCCCTTGAGGGCGTCGGGGGTGCCCTCGACCACGATCCGGCCGCGGTCGACGATCGCGATGCGCTCGGCGAGCCGGTCGGCCTCCTCCAGGTAGTGGGTGGTGAGCAGGATCGTCAGCCCCTCCTCGCCGGCCAGCCGGCCGATCTCCTCCCACATCGCGGTGCGCGCCTCCGGGTCGAGGCCGGTGGTCGGCTCGTCCAGGAAGAGCACCTCGGGCCGGTGCACCAGCCCGAGGGCGACGTCCAGCCGGCGCCGCATGCCGCCCGAGTAGCCCTTGACCGGCCGGCGGGCGGCGTCGGCGAGGGTGAACCGCTCCAGCAGCTCGTCCACCCGGCGGCTCAGTGCCGTACCGCTCAATCCATAGAGGCGGCCCTGCAGTTGCAGGTTCTCCCGGCCGGTCGCGACCGGGTCGGCGCCGGACTGCTGGGCGACCACGCCGATCGCGCGGCGCACCCGGTCGGGGTGGCGCAGCACGTCGTGCCCGGCGACCGTCGCGGTACCGGAGTCGGGGCGGGCGAGGGTGGTGAGGATCTTGACGGTGGTGGACTTGCCGGCGCCGTTGGGGCCGAGGAGTCCGAAGACGGTGCCCGGTGCCACGGTGATGTCCATGCCGTTCAGGGCGGTGACGTCACCGGGATAGGTCTTGACGAGCCGGCGCGCCTCCACTGCGGGCGCACGGGTGTTCATGGCGTCTGCTCTCCTGCGGGTGCGAAGGACGGAAGATCCACGTGAAGAGCGCCGGGCTATCCTGGGTGTGCCGCACCTCGATGGCCCGGAGCCGCCGCACGGCGGATCCGTTTCGGGGTTCGAGACCCCGGCGAAGCTGCTGCAACAGCCCCGCCGGGGTCGTGTTTCTCTCTCAGGTGGTCGCGGCGATGTCCGGTGGCAGCTCCCCGGCCTCATGGAAGCGCCGCCAGTCGTCGACCCTCGGCAGCGTGCCCTCCTCGATCTCGGCCAGGAGGCCGCGGACCCACTCGGCCTGCGCCTCGGTCATGTGCAGCTGGTACTCGGTCTCGACGAGGAAGAGCCGCGGCAGCGTCTCGTACAGCTTCTCCAGCGCTCCCCTGCCGCTCGCCACCTGGATCTCCAGGGCGGTGAGCCGCTCCTGAAGGAGCCGCGCCACATCGTCCGGGTGCAGGGCACCCATGAGCGACAGGGCCGTCTCGAAGATCGGGTACTCCTTCACCGGGACGGCGATGAGGTCCGACAGCCACTCGGTCAGTTCCTCACGCCCGGTGCCGGTCAGCCCGTACACCGTGCGCTCGGGGCGGTTGCCCTCCCGCTCGACGTCGGTCACCTCGACGAAGCCGTGCTTCTCCAAGTTCTGCACGACCGTGTAGAGCGAGCCGTACTTGATCTTCGTGCTGGTGTCCTTGCCCTGGCGGCGCAGGGTCTGGGCGATCTCGTACGGGTGCATGGGCTTCTGCCAGAGGGTCGCCATCACCGCGAGCGCCAGCGGATTGCCGAGCTTGCGACGCTTCATGGCCACGACGATCACCTCGCTTCCGAATATCCGCACACGAACATATCGCGTCCACTCGTGAGGGTCAACACTTACGATGTATCGCGTATGAACGGCCGGTCCTGCGCCGGGTCAGTCGCCCCGCACGCGCGCGTGGAGGTGCATGTCGTGCCAGCCGTCGGGGTGGAGCAGGGCGCTGCGCCTGGTGCCCTCGGCGGCGAAGCCGGCCTTGACGGCCACGCGGCAGGAGGCCTCGTTGGCGATGGCGTGCGAGAGTTCGAGCCGGTGCAGGCCGACCTCGTCGAACGCCCAGCGGGACAGCGTGGTGGTGGCCCGGACCGCCACACCGCGACCACGCGCGCGTGCCACCGTCCAGTACGCGACCTCGGCGCAGCCCTCGCCGAGCAGGATCTGCCGCAGCGCGACCCGGCCCAGCAGTGCGCCGGTGTCCGCGTCCACGACGGCCCACTGGCCCTCTCGCTCGTCCTTCCAGCCGCTGCGCCACTGGGTGATCCAGCCGGCGACCTCCTCCTCGGAGTCGGCGCCCCGGATGTGCCACTGGTGCATCAACGGGTCCTGGAATGCGGCGTGCACCGCGGGCGCGTCCGTCACCTGCCAGGGGCGCAGCAGCAGACCGTCGTCGGTGGGGAGGCTGGGCTGAGGGACACGGGCGAGGGTGCCGGCCGGCACGACCGGGCTGGTGAGATACGGCATGATCGACATCCTGCCGCCCGCGCGGCCGGCGACCCACCGATTTCCGCCTCGTACCCTTGACCCCGATGAGACGCCGTACGCCACCCCCGCCCGCCCCGCTCCCCCAGCGCGACGGGGTCGACCCCGTACGGGTGCGGCTGCCGCACGGCGGGACATGGGCCACCGTGCGCGAGCATCTGGTGGAGCGGCTGACGGGGGCCACACCCGGGATGGTCGAGTCGATGTTCGACTCCGGGCTGATCGTCGGCGCCGACGGACGCGCGGTGGCGCCGGACGCGCCGTACGAGCCGGGGATGTTCGTGTGGTTCCACCGCGAGCTGCCCGCCGAGGTGCCGGTGCCGTTCCCGGTGGACGTCATCCATCGCGACGCGCACATCGTCGTCGCCGACAAGCCGCACTTCCTCGCCACGACCCCGCGCGGCAGCCATGTGGCCGAGACCGCGCTGGCCCGGCTGCGGCGCGAGCTGGACGTCCCGACGCTGACCGCCGCGCACCGCCTGGACCGGCTGACGGCGGGGCTGGTGCTGTTCACCGTGCGGCCCGAGGAGCGCGGGGCGTATCAGACGCTGTTCCGGGACCGGCGGGTGCGCAAGGAGTACGAGGCGATCGCGCCGTACGACCCCTCGCTGGCCCTGCCCCGGACCGTGCGCAGCCGGATCGTGAAGGAGCGCGGGGTGCACGCGGCCCGGGAGGCCGAGGGCGAGCCGAACGCCGAGACGTACGTGGAGCTCAGCGCGCACCGGGGCGGGCTGGCCCGGTACCGGCTGGTCCCGGCGACCGGGCAGACCCATCAGCTGCGGGTGCACCTGAACGCGCTCGGCGTGCCCATCCTCGGCGACCCGCTGTATCCGGAGGTGACCGCCCCGGTGCCGGCCGGCGACTTCCGGCGCCCACTGCAACTGCTCGCACGCCGGCTGGAGTTCACCGATCCGGTCACCGGCGCGGAGCACACGTTCCTGAGCGAGCGCGTGCTCCAGGCCTGGGAGTCCTACGGCAGCTGGGCCGGGCCGCGAAGGGACGCGGACTCTGTCCGACCCGGCGATACGCCGGTCACTCGCCCCGCCACCAGTTGAGCAGCCGCCGCCAGATGCCCCGGGTGCGCGCCGCCGGCTCCGGAGCCATGGGGTAGGGCTCGGGCACGGCGGGACGGGGAATGTCGGGGCGGGGTGGGACGGCCGCAGGCCGGCCGGATTGCGGCGCGGGGGCCGGCCAGGTGCGCTGCGGGGGCACGGGCACGGGGCTGGGCGGGACGTTGACGTCCTGCTGTGGCTTCGGCTCGAAGCGCACGGGCAGGGCCACCAGGTGCCGGGAGGCGATGGACGCACGCCAGCGCAACTCCTCCTCCGGGCAGTCGAGCTGGATGTCGGACAGCCGGATCAGCAGCGCATCGACGCCGACGTCGGCGATGGCGCGGCCGATGTCCTGGCCGGGGCACTCGTGCGGGCCGCCGCCGAAGGCGAGGTGGGAGCGGTTGCCCTGCATGCTCGCGGACAGGTCGGGGCGGATGCGCGGGTCGAGGTTGCCCGGCGCGGGCGCGAAGAGCAGGCCGTCGCCCTTGCGGATGCGCTGCCCGCCCAGCTCGGTGTCCTGCTTGGCGTAGTAGCCGAAGACGGTGCTGAACGGCGGCTCGTCCCACAGGGACTGCTCGATCGCCTCCGGCACGGTCATCTGGCCGCCGCTGAGCTGGGCGCGGAAGCCCGGCTCGGTGAGGACCATGCGCAGCGCGTTGGCGAGGAGGTTCGCGGTGGCCTCGTAGGCCGCGAACAGGACGAGCCGCAGATGTTCGCGGACCTCGTCGTCACCGAGACCGGCCGGGTGGGTGATGAGGCGACTGGTGAAGTCCTCCTCGGGCCGGGCGCGGCGCCGAATGGTGAGCCGGCTCAGCGCGTCCATGACGTAGGCATGGCTCTGGATGGCCGTCTCGGTGCCCTTGAGGGCGTCCCGGGCGGCCTGCACCATGCGGTCGTTGTACTCCTCGGGCATGCCGAGGATCTCGCACATGACGGCCATCGGCAGATGCTCGGCGAACTGGGAGACCAGGTCGGCCCGGCCGCTTTCGCAGAAGCTGTTGACCAGGCCCTGGGTGTGCCGGCCGATGTGACGGCGCAGCGTGCGGTGGTCGATGGTGGCCATGGCCGCGGTGACCGCCGCGCGCAGCCGCTGGTGCTCGTCGCCCTCGGCGTGCGAGCAGATCGGCTGCCAGGCGATGTGCGGCATCAGCGGGTGGTCGGGCTTGACCATGCCCTCCACCAGCGGGGTCCAGATCCGGCTGTCGCGGGTGTACACGGAGGGGCTGCGCACCAGGTGCTGGTTCTCGGCGTGCCCGAGGACCACCCACATCGGTACGTCGTCGTGCAGCAGCACGGGTGCCACGACGCCGTGCTGCTCCCGCAGCCGCTCGTAGAGGCTGCCCAGGTCCTCCGCGTCGGGGCCGTAGAGCCGGTGCAGTCCACCGGGGCCCAGGCGGTGCGCGGGGCAGCCCGGCGGCGGTCCGGGGGTGGGGTCTGTGTCGGTCAGGGACGAGGATTCAGACGTCACGGTGTCGCTCCGGAACGAAAGGGTGGGGGTCGGTCGGCGGCGGAATCAGGTGAGGACGCGGGACAGGGCGATCGAGTGCAGGAAGCGCATCAGCGTCATCAGCACGTCCTTGCTGGAGGCCCGGCGTCGTACGTCGCAGTCGATGATCGGGATGTCAGGGGTCAGGTCGAGCGCGGTGCGCAGTTCGTCGACCGGGTAACGGGGCGCGTCCGGGAAGGAGTTGACGGCGACGACGAAGGGCACGCCGCGCTCCTCCAGCCGGCCCATGACGTCGAAGCTGACCTCCAGACGCCGGGTGTCGATGAGGACGACCGCGCCGAGCGCGCCCTCGAACAGCCCGTTCCACAGGAACCAGAAGCGCTCCTGGCCGGGGGTGCCGAAGAGGTAGAGCACCAGCTTGTCGGTGATGCTGATGCGGCCGAAGTCCATGGCCACGGTGGTGGCCGTCTTGGACTCGGAGCCGTAGTTGTCGTCCACGCCGATGCCGGCCTGGGTCATGGTCTCCTCGGTGGTCAGCGGCCTGATGTCGCTGACGGAACCGACCATGGTCGTCTTGCCGACACCGAAGCCGCCCACGATCACGATCTTCACCGCGGTCTCGGCCGTGTGCGGCAGATGATCCTCGGTGCGTGGTCCGGGGATGGTGTCAGAGCCGTTGAAGTCCATGCATCACCGCTTCGAGGATTGACCGGTCGGGGAGCGCCCGGCGGACGACCGGGGCGCGCACCTGCACCAGTTCGGCCGTGATCAGCTCGGTGATCAGGACGGTCATCGCGCTGAACGGCAGGTTCAGATAGGCCGAGAGCTCGGCCACGGACAGGGGGTTGGCACACAGCCGCAGGACGGCGGCCTGCTCCGGTGAGGCGGCCATCTGGGGCGCGTCGCGCGCCACGATCAACGTCACGAGGTCGAGTTCGGCGCGTGCGCCGTCCTCGGATCCGGCGACGGTGTACAGCCGTTCGGGGATCTTGGGCTCGGCCTCGCCGTCCGCCGGCTGGGGCGCCGCCGGCTTCGGCCGTGGGGGCGGCGGGGGCTTCGGCTCGCGCCGTTTACGTTGTGGAGGAGTCATACGCTCTGCCCGTTCCGCCGGGGCGGACTCGTGAGATGGGCGCCGATCCGGACGACGAGGTCACGCATCATGCCGCTCATCCGGCCCGGCTCGCAGGTGACGTCGGCGAGCACGGCGAGGTAGGCGTTGTCGCCGGCGTTCATGAGGTAGAAGTAGCCGCCGTCGATCTCGAAGACGACGACCTGCATGTCGCCGGCGCCGGGGAGCTCCTTGATGATGGCGCCGGCCAGGCTCTGTACGCCCGCGCAGGCGGCGGCCACCCGGTCGCAGGCGTCGGGGTCGCCGCCGTAACGGGCGATGCGCAGTCCGTCCGCGGAGAGGACCACGATCATCTCGATGCCCGGCACGCCGTCGTTGAGCTGCTTGAGCATCCAGTCGATGTTGCCTCGCTGCTGGATCACTTGAGGTCCCCCTCGTCGTCGGCCTCGGTGGTGCCCTCGACGGGCTCGTCCGCATAGTCGTTGAGCAGGTGCACGTACTTTTCCGGGTGCCTCGTGAAGTCGGTCAGTTCGGGACCGGTGGCGCCTTCGGGCATGCCCTTGCGCAGGCCGTTCCAGAAGTCCTCGATCCCCTGGCCGATCGGCCGCTCCATGAGCTTCTTGCGCACGGGGTCCATCTCGGGCTCCGGCTCGGGCTGGGGCTGCGACCAGATGCTCGGCCTGCCCTCACGCTCGGCCTGCTCGACCTCGGCCTGCTCGGCGAAGCGCTGGCTGATCGGGGTCTTCATCCGGCTGCGGCGCTGCGGCAGGCCGCCCGCCGTCCACTCGGTGACCACCGGGACGTCGTCCTCCATGGAGATCCCGGCCGGGATCTTGGGGCTGGTGGGGCGGCGCCGCTTCGGCGGGCGCTTGGGGCCTTCGACCGCGCCGAGCGCGGGAATCGGCGTGCCGGTGGCGCCGATGCCGTGGGCGGCGCCGACACCGGGCTCGGTGGTCGTCATCACGCGCGGCACGACGAGGATCGCGCGGCAGCCGCCGTAGGCGGAGGCCCGCAGCGAGACCTCCATGTCGAACATCTTGCACAGGCGGCCGACGACGGCGAGGCCGAGGCGCGGGTTCTCGCCGAGGTTGTGCGCGTCGTCGAGGTTCTTGGCGTCCTCGATCATCTTCTCGATGCGGGCGCGGGACTCCTCGGTGAGGCTGACGCCGGCGTCCTCGATCTCGATGGCGATGCCGGCCTGCACCTCGGTGGCGGTGACGTGCACCTTGGCCGTGGGCGGCGAGTAGCGGGTGGCGTTGTCGAAGAGCTCGGCGGCGGCGTGGATGACCGGCTCGACGGAGGTGCCCTTGATGTTGATGTTGACGATGGAGTTCAGCTGGATGCGGCGGTACTCCAGGATGCGCGACATGGCACCGCGCAGCGTGCTGTAGAGGGAGACCGGCAGCGGCCACTGGCGGCCGGGGCGGCCGCCGCCGAGGACGGAGATGGTGTCGGCGAGACGGCCGATCAGCGAGGTGCCGTGGTCGATGCGCAGCAGGTCGTCGAAGACCTCGGGGTTGCGGCCGTGGTCCTCCTCCATCTCCCGCAGTTCGTTGGACTGCTGGTGGACGATGGCCTGGACGCGGCGGGCGATGCTCACGAAGGAGCCCTCGGTGGCGTCGCGCATGGTGATCTCGCGCTCGGCTCCGCGCATCGCGGCGCGGTACATCTCCCGGTAGGAGTCGGGCAGGCTGCGCAGTTCGGGGTCGATGTCGTAGCCGTTGACCATCACGTCCCGCAGCGGTTCTCCGGCCCGCAGCCGCAGATGGCCGTGGGGGATGATGTCGCTCGCGAACCGCCCGATCAGATCGTCGTGGGCGGCGAGCCGGTGCTCCAGATACGCGGTGTGACGGGCGTGCTCGGCCTGTTCCTCGCGGAGCCTGCGGCCGCGGCGGGCGGCCTCCGCGCCGGTGACGAGGACCAGCAGCAGGGCCACGGCCCCGACCACGCCGACGGCGATCCGGGCCGACGCCGGCCCCAGGGCGACGGCCGCACCGGTCGCGGCGACCATCACTATGGCCGGCGGCAACAGCACTCGCGCGTAAGGACGTTCACGGCCACCGGGCGGCTTCTGAACACTCACCATGGATGCCTTCTGGGATGAGTCGGCTGGGTGTCGGGGGAGGTTTCGGGGGGAAGGTTCATGGAACTGTGGGGATCTATCGCATGTTTGGGAACAGACGCACGAATTCATCTCAACTCGGTGCGCCGCGGGCGAGCTTAGTCCGACCGGATCATCGCCGTGTCATATTCGGCAAGCACCTGAAATCCCCTGTGCGGCAGGAGTACCCTCGGCTCCATTTGCACGCTCAGCTTCAATTCGAACACGTTCGGTCACGATGCACGGGCGTGCGAAAGTGACTCACCGTGATAAGTGAAAGGGGGGCCGAAACGGCCCCCCTTCGGCACCCGGCGGGCGCAGGTCACCCCACCGACGAGTAGGCGACAACCCCCCGCAGCAACTGCTCCACGGCCTTGCGCGCGGTCTTCGCCACGGTCGAGCCCTCCGCGGGAGCCGCCGCCGAGAGCTGCCCCAGGACGTCGATCACCTGCTTGCACCACCGCACGAAGTCGCCCGCCGGCATGTCCGCCTCGAGCAGCACCTCGTCGAGCCCCTTGCCCGAGGCCCACATGTACGCGGCCCAGGCGAAGCCGAGGTCCGGCTCACGCTGTCCGACGCCCTCGGTCTGGTTGATCCGGAAGTCCTCCTCCAGAGCGTCCAGCCGGCCCCAGATCCGGACCATCTCACCGAGCGCGGCCTTCGCCTTGCCCGAGGGCAGCTTGGGCGCCAGCGCGTCGTCGCCGACCCGTGCCTCGTACACCAGCGCCGAGACGCAGGCGGCGAGTTCGGCCGGGCTGAGCCCCTCCCAGACCCGCTCGCGCAGGCATTCACTGGCCAGCAGGTCCAGTTCGCCGTACAGCCGGGCCAGGCGCTTGCCGTGCTCGGTGACCTCGTCGCCACGCAGGTAGTCCAGCTCGGTCAGCAGGGCCACGATCCGGTCGAAGGTCCGGGCGATGGTGTTCGTACGCCCCTCGATGCGGCGCTCCAACTGCGAGGTGTCGCGCAGCAGCCGGTGGTAGCGCTCGGCCCAACGGGCGTGGTCCTCGCGGTCGTTGCACCCGTGGCAGGGATGCGCGCGGATCGCGGTGCGCAGTCGGGCGATCTCGCGGTCGTCGGCGGCCTGTGAGCGCTTCTTGCGGGCCCGCTCCGGCGGGATGTGCCCGGCCTTGGTGCGCAGCGCGGAGGCGAGGTCCCTGCGGGACTGCGGGGAGCGCGGGTTGAAGGACTTCGGGATCCGCATCCGGTCCAGCGGCTCGACCGGCACCGGGAAGTCCATCGACGCCAGCCGCTTGACCTGCCGTTCGGCGGTCAGCACCAGCGGGCGCGGACCGTCGTGGTGGTCGAAGCCGCGGTGGCCGTTGGAGCGGCCCGCGGGCAGGCCGGGGTCCAGCACCAGGGCCAGGCCGGCGTACTTGCCCGTGGGGACGTCGATGACGTCGCCCGGCCTGAGCCGCTCCAGGGAGCCGGCGGCCTCGGCGCGCCGCTGGTCGGCGCCCTGCCGGGCCAGCTCGGTCTCCCGGTCCTTCAGCTCGCGGCGCAGCCGCGCGTACTCCTCGAAGTCGCCGAGGTGGCAGGTCATGGAGGCCCTGTAGCCGGCCAGGCCCTCCTCGTTGCGCTGCACCTGGCGGGAGATCCCGACGACCGACTTGTCGGCCTGGAACTGTGCGAAGGAGGTCTCCAGCAGCTCGCGCGAGCGGTGCCGGCCGAACTGGTCGACCAGGTTGACCGCCATGTTGTACGACGGCTTGAAGCTGGAGCGCAGCGGATACGTGCGCGTGCCCGCGAGACCGGCCAGGTGCTCGGGGCTCATGCCGCGCTGCCACAGCACGACCGCGTGGCCCTCGATGTCGATGCCCCGGCGGCCGGCGCGGCCGGTCAGCTGCGTGTACTCGCCCGGGGTGATGTCGGCGTGCTGCTCGCCGTTCCACTTGACGAGCTTCTCCAGCACCACCGAGCGGGCGGGCATGTTGATGCCGAGCGCGAGGGTCTCGGTCGCGAACACCGCCTTGACCAGGCCGCGCACGAACAGTTCCTCGACGACCTCCTTGAAGGTCGGCAGCATGCCCGCGTGGTGGGCGGCGATGCCGCGCTCCAGGCCCTCCAGCCACTCGTAGTAGCCGAGGACATGCAGATCCTCCGGCGCGATGTGCGCGGTGCGCTCCTCGACCAGGGCGCGGACCCGGTCCCGTGCTTCCTCGTCGTTCAGCCTCAGGCCCGCGTACAGGCACTGCTGGACGGCTGCCTCGCAGGCGGCGCGGCTGAAGATGAACGTGATGGCCGGGAGCAGGCCCTCGGAGTCGAGGCGCTCGATGACCTCGGGCCGGCCCGGTGTCCACACGCGCGAGCGCTGTCTGCGCTCCCGCTCCCGGTCGGCCTCGCGCATCGCGCGGCCGCGTCTGCGGTCCTGGTACGACGGCCTGGTCGCCTCCATGCGGGCGAGGCGGGTGAGGTCGGGGTTGACGGCCTTCTTGTGGCCCTCCCCCTCCTCGAACAGGTCGTACATCCTCCGCCCGGCCAGGACGTGCTGGAACAGCGGCACCGGCCGGTGCTCGGAGACGATCACCTCGGTGTCGCCACGGACTGTGTCCAGCCAGTCACCGAACTCCTCGGCGTTGGACACGGTCGCGGACAGTGACACCAGGGTCACCGACTCGGGCAGGTGGATGATCACCTCTTCCCAGACGGCGCCGCGGAAGCGGTCGGAGAGGTAGTGGACCTCGTCCATGACCACATGGCCGAGGCCGAGGAGGGTCTGGGAGCCGGCGTAGAGCATGTTCCGCAGGACCTCGGTGGTCATCACGACCACCGGCGCCTCGGAGTTCACGCTGTTGTCGCCGGTGAGGAGGCCGACCTTGCCGGTGCCGTAACGGCGGCACAGGTCGGCGTACTTCTGGTTCGACAGCGCCTTGATGGGTGTCGTGTAGAAGCACTTCTTGCCCTGCTGGAGGGCGAGGTGGACGGCGAACTCGCCCACGATCGTCTTGCCCGAGCCGGTGGGCGCGGCCACCAGCACGCCCTTCCCCGCCTCGAGTGCCTGGCAGGCCTCGATCTGGAAGGGGTCGAGGCCGAAGTCGTACATCTCGCGGAAGGACGCGAGCGCGGTGGCCTGCTCGGCTGCCCGCCTGCGGGCTGCCGCGTACCGCTCGGCCGGAGAGAGGTCCTCTGTCATCGTGCTTTCGAGCGTACCGGGCCCCACTGACAACAGGACGATCTTTATGCGGAACGTGGTCCGAGCGACAACGGCGGATGCCCCCGTCCGCGGGACGGGGGCATCGCGCGCTGCTCGGTGTCGTGCGCCGCTCGGCGAGGCGCCGCTCAGGTCACGTCGTCGTAGCCGTTGACCCGGTCCGGGCCGGTCTGCTCGGGCAGGGCACGGCTGGCGGCGACGGGCTCGATCGCACCGATGTCCTCGGGGGTGAGGTCCAGATCCGAGGCCTCGTCGTCGGCGGGACCCTCCGCCTCGCGGCGGCGCTTGCGCTTGTCGTTCGCCAGTGAGAACAGCACCGCGCCGAAGTACAGCACCCAGATCGGTCCGGCGAGGGCCAGCATGGAGAGCGGGTCGGTGCTGGGCGTGGCCACGGCGGCGAAGACCGTGATGCCGAGGATCATGCCGCGCCACCAGCCGAGCATGCGCTGGCCGGTCAGTATCCCGGTGAGATTGAGCATGATCAGCAGCAGCGGCAGCTCGAAGGAGAGACCGAAGACGATCACCATGCGCGTGACCAGCTGGAGCAGGTCGTCCAGCGGCAGCAGGTTCTTGATGTTGCCGTTCGGCGTGAAGTCGATCAGCACCTTCGCGGTGGTGGGCAGCACCTTGTACGCGAAGAAGGCACCGGCGAAGAACAGCGGGGCACCGGTGAAGACGAAGGCGTAGGCGTACTTCTTCTCGTGCCGGTGCAGGCCCGGCGCGACGAACGCCCACAACTGGTAGAGCCAGATCGGCGACGCCGCCACGACGCCCGCCATCAGCGAGACCTGGAGGGCCAGCGTGAACGGGGCGAGCAGCCCGTTGATGGTGATCTCCGCACACTGGTGATTGTTCTTGGTCTTCGCCAGCTGTTCGAAGGTCTCTGCGCAACCGACCGAGTCGAGGATCGGCTTGGTCAGGAAGTTGATGATGTCGTTGTAGAAGAAGGCGGCGACGATCGTCACGATGACGATGGCCAGCAGCGCCTTCGCGAGCCGGTTGCGGAGCTCACGAAGATGATCCGCAAGGGGCATCCGCCCCTCGGGATCCTTCTCCTTCTTGCGGGCAGACTTGACCAACCCACGTCCTCATCTCGTGCGGGAGGCCGGGGATTTCCGGCCCTGCGTCAGCGCTGGGTGGTGTCCGTCGGCTCGTTGACCGGCCGGGAGCTGGCCACGTCGCCGGGGGCCGCCTGGATGGTGCGCTGGGCCGAAGGCTGCTCGTCGGAGGCCGGCGCCTGGGCGGAGGTGCTGGACTCCTCCTTCATCGCCTTGGCCTCGCTCTTGAGGATGCGCGCGGACTTGCCGAGCGAGCGGGCCATGTCCGGAAGCTTCTTCGCGCCGAACAGCAGGACGATGACGACGAGGATGAGAATGATCTCGGGGGCTCCGAGCCTTCCGAACATAAGTTTTACCTTCTCACCGAGGCGGCTGGGGGTGGGTGCTGTCCGACCGGTCGGACATGTGTCCGAAGGTCGTGCTGGCAGCGATCGTAACGCTCAGGGGTAAACGTGAGGCAATCCCCGTGCGTACGCCCGGTCCACGGCGCAGGCCTCGTTCTCCGCACCGTGACAAGCAGCGTACCTGTCCCGATGGGCAGCATGACAGGGCGAAGTGACGCAAAGCGCTTGCCCCGCAGGTCTCACCGGCATCGCCCGGGCGGGCTCACAGCGCATCCACGGCGCGGGCCGCACCGGCCGCCGCCCGCTCCAGGTCCTCGGCCGCCCTGTTGATCCGCCGCGCGGAGTCCGTCACCTGCTGCCCCAGACGCCGCGCCTCCAGGAAGACCCGAACGGCGAGCACCCCCAGCACCGCGAGACCCAGGAAACCCAGCGCTACCGCGCACATCGGCCAGAACATGACGTCGAGACTAGACGGTGCTGTGCAGCCGCAGCGTGCGCACCCCGCCGCCGGTGAGCAGCTCGACGATGCGCTCTCCGGCGGGCTTGCGGACGGCGGCCCCGCACTCGGGGCAGGTGAAGGAGTAGAACGTCGTCCGGCTGGTGGCCCCGATGGCGAGGCGCAGCGCGCTCGCGGCGAGCTCGAAGCGGCGCCGGCAGTCCGGGCAGCCCGCCTTGAACACGACCGGGACCACTCTCTTCATCCCGGCGAAGGCGGCCGCCACCGTCATCTCACCCGCAGGCTCGCTCACAGGCTTCGCTCCTTGTCGTGGTCGTTCGCCGGCCGTCGATGCGCGGTTGTCGTCCGCGCCCGCGCCATGGCTGGTCACGCAGTTCTCCGCGACCCTTCGGGGCGCCGCCCGGCGCCCCCGACGGCTCACTGCGACGGCGCTGTGTCGTACGCCGCCAGTGCCTCCGCGGCTGCGCTCCGGGCGCTCTCGGCCAGCTCGGGCGGGGACACGATCCGGCCGTCGCGGCCGAGCCGCAGGGCCAGCCGCCGCAGAGAGGCCGGCTCGGGGGTCCGCAGAGTGATACGCAGCCCTCCGTCGGGAAGCTCATCGGCGCTGTCGTGCGGGTAGTACTCGGCCACCCAGCGGCCGCCCGGGCCCACCTCGACCACGACCTCGGGGTCCTCGGCGGCCGGCTGCACCAGGGCCTCGGAGAGGTCGCGGAGCTCTATCTCGGGCGGCGCCGACGGCTCGTCCAGGATCCGGATCTCCGCGACCCGGTCGAGCCGGAAGGTGCGCCGGGCCTCGGAGCGGCGGCACCACGCCTCCACATAGGTGTGGCCGACACTGACCAGGCGGATCGGGTCGATCTCGCGCTCGGTGACCTCGTCTCGGGCCGGGGAGTAGTAGCGGATCCACAGCCGGCGGCGCTCGGAGATCGCCCGGTCGACATCGGCGAAGACGCCCCCCTCGGACTCGAAGGTCACCGACAGCCGGGCGCTGGCGCCGGCGGCCTCACCGGCGGCCGCCTCCACCTTCGCGGTGGCCCGCAGCAGGGCCTGCCGGTCGCCCTCGCGCAGGCCCGGCAGGGTCGAGACCGCACGGGCGGCCACCAGCAGCGCGGTGGCCTCGTCCGCGGCCAGCCGCAGCGGCTCGGCCGCCTCCTCGCCGAGCGCGGCCGGGTTGTGCCACCAGATCCGCTCGCCGTCGGTGTCGATGTCCAGCAGATCGCCGCCACGGAAGCTGGTGCCGCACATCGGCAGCAGATCGAGGTCGGCGACCAGCTCGTCCTCGGTGATGCCGAAGGCACGCGCGACATCCGCGATCCGGGCGCCGGGCCGCTCCCTGAGATACGTCACCAGGGAGAGCATCCGCCGGGTCTGGTCGATGGCGTTCACGGGCCTGACCGGTTTGCCTGCCACAGTCCTGCTCCCCCTCAGCCCTTGGCCACGGCACGCAGCCGGTCCACCACGTCCGCGCGCAGCTCGGCCGGCTCCAGGACCACCACGTCCGGCCCGAACTCCACCAGCCAGGCGTCCAGGCCGTGCCCGTACGGAATCTCCAACTCGTCCCATCCGCCGCCGAGTTCCCGCACCTCGGTGGCCTTCGCCCGAAGGGGGTAACCGGCCCCGGAGCGCAGCCGGATCAGCGCCGTACGGTCGGCGATCTCGCCCGCCCAGCTCGCCACGGTCTCGCGCACGGTGACGACGTCGGGCACGGGAGCGGTGAAGCCCGTACCCCGCGAGCGGACCCGGCCGGTGATCCGCGAGAGCCGGAAGACGCGCTCGGCACCGCGGTCCCGGTCGAAGCCGGCCAGGTACCAGTGCCCGCGCCAGCACTCCAGCGCCCACGGCTCCACATGCCGGGGCTCGGGACGGGCGGCGGAGGCCTTGCGGTAGTCGAAGACGACCGGGCGGCGGTCCCGGCAGGCCAGCATCAGCGGCTCGAACGCGGCCTCGTGCACCGGGATACGGGGCTCCAGGGCGCCGTGCGCCTCGTACGGGTCGACGTCCTCGGGAAGCCCTGCGGCCCGCAGCTTCTGCAGGGCACCGCTGGCCGCTCCGGCGAGGCGGGCCTGCTGCCACACCTTCGCCGCGAGACCGAGCGCCGCGGCCTCCTCGGCGTCCAGGGTGATGGGCGGCAGCCGGTTGCTGTCCCGGCGGGCGAGGTAACCGACCTCGCCGTCGAGGTTCTCCACGGTCGCGATGACCAGGCCCAGCTCGCGCAGATCGTCCTTGTCCCGCTCGAACATCCGGTTGAAGGAGTCGTCGCTGCCCGCTTCGAGGTAGGCCTCGATGGACTCCCTCAGCTCGCGCTTGCTGAGAGGCCGCCGTGTGCCGAGCAGACACAGCGCGAGGTTCATCAGCCGCTCGGCCTTGGCAATGGCCATCGACGCCCTTCGCCTTTCCTATGGTGCTTCCGACCGATGACCGTACCGCTCCCGGGTGCGGAGGCAAAAGCCGAGGGCCCATGCCCGAGCAGGCATGGGCCCCAGGTGATCGGAACCGGTCGGATACGGCCGGTCGATCAGGTGTGGATCATGTGTGGATCAGCAGGGGACCGCGCGGCGGTCAGACACCCAGCAGGTCCACCACGAAGATCAGCGTCTCGCCCGGCTTGATCGCCGGGGTCGGGCTCTGGTTGCCGTAGGCGAGGTGGGCGGGGATGGTCAGCCGGCGACGGCCACCGACCTTCATGCCCTGCACACCCTGGTCCCAGCCCTTGATGACACGACCGGCACCCAGCGGGAAGCGGAACGGAGTGCCACGGTTCCAGCTGGCGTCGAACTCCTCGCCGGTGCTGAAGGCGACGCCCACGTAGTGCACGGTGACGTTCTGCCCCGCCTGCGCGACCGGCCCGTCGCCCTCCCAGATGTCCTTGATCTCGAGGTCCGCCGGGGGCGGGCCATCAGGAAAGTCGATCTCGGGCTTCTCGATGCTCACGTCAAAAGCTCCTGCTTGTGTACGACACGAAACGCGGACAGTCTTTCATCTCCGCACCCCGCGGCCCGCCATGGACACCGGCCCGCCTCGGGCGACGTCGGTTACATCGCCGCGAGGATGTCCACCGTGAACACCAGCGTCGACCCCTTCTTGATGACACCGCCGCTCGGCGGAGTGTTGCCGTAACCCAGCTCCGGCGGCACGACGATCAGCACCCGGCTGCCCACCTTCTTGCCGGTCAGACCCTGCGCCAGACCCTTGACCGCCTGTTGCATCTGCTGCAGCCCGAACTGGCTCAGCCGGCCCGAGCCGTACGTCCGCTGGAAGGTTTTTCCGCTGTCCCAGACCAGCCCCTGGAACTGGCACAGCACCGTCTGGTCGGCCTTCAGCTCGGGACCGTCACCCTCCAGGACATACGTCGACACGAGCTTCTTCGGCGGGTCCGCCTTCGGGACGGTGACCTTCGGGACATCGCCGTCGGTGTTCGTGGCCACCTTCGGCAGCGCGGCGTCGCTCTGCGGGACGGCCCGGCCCTTGGCCGAGCTCTTGGAGTTGAACGAATCGATCAGGTCGATCACGAACACCAGCGTGTCCGTGCCCTTGATACCCGCCTGAGCATTGCCCGAGGTGCCATAACCCCAGGTCGGCGGCACCGCCATCAACACCCGGCTGCCTGTCTTCCGGCCCGCCAGCCCATACCGCCAGCCGTCGATGATGCTGCCCTGGGCCAGCTGCATCACCAGCGGACGCTTGCGGTCGTAGGAGTTGTCGAAGACCTTGGCCGTGTCCCAGATCTGACCCAGGTAGTTCGCCTGGATGAAGTCGTTCTCCGCGATCGTACGACCACTGCCCGCGATCACCGTCTTCACCGCCAGGTTCTTCGACGGCTCACCCGGACCCTTCGCCACGGTCGGCTTCTCACCGAACTTCGTGCCCGCCGTGATCGCCGGCAACGGCCCCTCCACGAGTTTCGGCGGAGGCACCGTGGACACCGACGGCGACGGCGACGGCGAGGCACTGACCTTGCCGGAGGAGGACTTGCCGTCACCACACCCGGCCAGTGTGACCAGCCCTGCGGGAACGGCGGCGAGGAGAAGTGAACGTCGGCGCACGGAACAGCCTCGTAATCGGTCGATCTTGCGGATGGCGTGCGCGCAACTCTACGGCGTGAGAAGGGCGCCGCACGAGAAACGTACGACGCCCGTGTGGCGTTCCGGCATTTCGCGCCCGAAACGCTTGACTCACCCGCTTTTCCGCTACATTCCGGCGATCAGCTTCTCCACCCGGTCGTCCACCGAACGGAACGGGTCCTTGCACAACACGGTGCGCTGCGCCTGGTCATTGAGCTTCAGATGCACCCAGTCGACCGTGAAGTCCCTGCGCTGTTCCTGTGCCCGCCGGATGAAGTCGCCGCGCAGCCGCGCCCGAGTCGTCTGCGGCGGAACCGACTTGCCCTCGAAGATCTTCAAGTCGTTGCAGACCCGGGCCGCCTGACCCTTCTTCTCCAGCAGGTAGTACAGGCCACGACGACGATGGATGTCGTGGTAGGCGAGGTCTATCTGCGCGACCCGCGGATGCGACATGGTCATGTTGTTCTTGGCCCGGTACCGCTCGATGAGCTTGTACTTCATCACCCAGTCGATCTCGGTGCCGATCCGGTCCAGTTCCTCGGCCTCGATCGCGTCCAGCGCACGGCCCCACAGCTCCAGGACCTGGGCGACCGTGCCGGTACGGATCCCCCGGCGGTCGCAGAAGTCCACGGCCTTGTCGAAGTACTCCCGCTGCACCTCCAGCGCGGAGGCCTCCCGGCCGCTGGCCAGACGCACCTTGCGCCGGCCCGTGATGTCATGGCTGACCTCACGGATCGCCCGGATCGGGTTCTCCAG
This sequence comes from Streptomyces sp. RB17, assembly GCF_009604455.1. GTDB lineage: Bacteria > Actinomycetota > Actinomycetes > Streptomycetales > Streptomycetaceae > Streptomyces. The sequence continues at coordinate 200,831 of NZ_WEGL01000009.1, read as the reverse complement.
CGTCAGGTCACGCATCACCGTGCCCGCCTCGATCATGCGCAGCACCAGGTCAGTGGCACCGACCTTCAGCAGCATCGTCGTCTCGGACATGTTCGAGTCACCGACGATGACATGCAGCCGGCGGTAACGCTCCGCGTCCGCGTGCGGCTCGTCACGGGTGTTGATGATGGGCCTCGACCGGGTCGTCGCCGAGGACACACCCTCCCAGATGTGCTCCGCACGCTGACTCACGCAGTACACGGCACCCCGCGGCGTCTGCAGCACCTTGCCCGCGCCGCACAGCAGCTGCCGGGTCACCAGGAACGGGATCAGGATGTCCGCGAGCCGCGAGAACTCCCCGTGCCGCGCCACCAGATAGTTCTCGTGGCAACCGTAGGAGTTGCCCGCCGAGTCGGTGTTGTTCTTGAACAGGTAGACGTCGCCCGCGATTCCCTCCTCGTGCAGGCGTCGTTCCGCGTCCACCAGGAGTCCTTCGAGAATGCGCTCGCCGGCCTTGTCGTGGGTGACCAGTTCGATCACGTTGTCACATTCGGGGGTCGCGTATTCCGGATGTGAGCCCACGTCGAGATAGAGCCGGGCGCCGTTTCGCAGAAAGACATTGCTGCTGCGGCCCCATGACACGACACGGCGGAAGAGGTACCGCGCCACCTCGTCAGGAGACAGGCGGCGCTGTCCCCTGAACGTGCACGTGACGCCGTACTCGTTCTCCAGCCCGAAAATGCGGCGGTCCATGACTGAACATTACGCCCGATCCCCCGAGCTGAAACGGGGTTCGACAGCACGATTTGGATCATTTTCCGATGAAGACGCAACGACCCCGCCCCGCGCGGGAGCTGCGAGGACCCGCCCCGTGGCGAGCAGCACCAGCAACGACACCGCCCCCGCCGCCCCCGGAACCGCGAACCCCCACACCGTGCCACCGGCCTGGACCACCGGCCCCGCCACCCCCGTGCCCACCGAGGCACCCACGGTGAACGTCGTGACAAGCCACGAGAACGCCTCGGTGACCGTCCCCCTCGGCGCATGCCGGTCCACGATGATGAACGCACAGGCGATACACGGCGCGAGAAACACCCCGGAGACCACCGTGAGCCCCACCATGGCCGGCGCACCCGGCGCCAGCATCAACGGCAGGTAACACACCGCCAGAAGGGCCACGAGCACCCTCAGTCGCCGCTCGGGCGAGCCACCCCAGCGCCGGGCCCCGTACACCGTGCCACCGGCCAGCGCACCCAGACCCAGCCCCGCCATCATCCAGCCGTACACCGCGTCACCGCCGTGACCGTCGGCGTACGACACCGACGCGACCGTGATCGAGCCCAGCGCGATCCCCACGAACAGGAACGAACCCAGCAGGGCCAGCAACCCCGGCGAACGCAGCGCACCGAGCCAGTGCGCCTCACGCGGCGCCGACCGCCACGCGCGCGAGGGCGGCGACACCACCACGGAGAGTGCGCCCAGCACACCCAGCAGGTTCAGCACGAGCAGCGCGGCACGCTCGTCCCACAGGGACACGCACAACGTCACCAGCAGCGGCCCCACCGTGAACATGATCTCCTGCGCGATCGCGTCCATGGCGTACGCCGTGTGCACCTGCTCCTCGCGGCGCAGCACCGACGGCCACAGCGCACGCAGGCCCCCCTCCAGCGGCGGCGTGAACAGGCCTGCCGCCGCCACCGCCAGGTACGCCAGCGGCAGCGGATCGGTGCCGCAGAACGCGAAGACCGTCATGGACAGGGCCGCCAGGACCGCCGCCGGCAACTGGACACGCGGCTGGCCGTGCAGATCCACGAGCCGGCCCAGCACCGGCTGACCCACGGCGTTGGCGACGCCGTAGACGGCGGCGAGGGCACCGGCGAGGCTGTAGGTGCCGCCCTCGGCGCGGACGAACAGCACCAGGGCGATCGCGGCCGTCGCGTTCGGCAGCCGGCCCACCAGGGTCCCGGTGAGCAGCCGCAGCGCATGCCTCGCCCGGAGTATCTCCAGATAACCCGCGGCCATGTGCCGCCTCCAGCCTCAAGTTTTACGTATAACGTCCCTCCTCATACGTACCATGTGCCCAGTTCGGACGTCCAGACGACCGCACTGCGCCCGAAGGCCGCCGCGCCCGGAGGCGAACGACCAGAAGAAGAGGGGCAGCCCACAGTGGCACGCAGCAGCACGCGCCCGACCAGCCGGGACGTCGCCCAGGCAGCCGGAGTCTCCCAGGCCGCCGTCTCCCTCGTCCTGGGCGACAAATGGCGCGGCCGCGTCTCACAGGCCACCGCCGAACGAGTCCGCCACGCCGCCCGCGAACTCGGCTACCGCCCCAACCTCGCCGCCCGCAACCTCCGCCTCGGCCGCACCCGCACCGTCCTGCTCGTCGTACCCGCCCTGACCACGGAATTCTTCGCCGGCGTCTACACAGGAGCCGCACGCGTCGCCGCCGAGAACGGCTTCGGAGTCGTCCTCTACCCCTCCCCCGAAGGCATCGGCCCCGCCCGCGACCCCTTCGCCTCCGCACAGGCCGCCCTCGACGGCGTCATCGCCTCCTCCATGGCCGCCGACGCCCTCACCGCCATCCGCGGCGACCAACTGCCCCTCGTCATGCTCGACAGCGACCCCCGCGGCAGCCTCGGCGCCGCCACCGTCAACCTCGACATCACCGACGGCATCCGCCAGGTCACCGAACACCTCCTGGACCTCGGCCACCGCCGCATCCTGCACCTCGCCGCCGACGTGCCCTCCTGGACCTTCGAGGTACGCGCGCGTGAACTCGCCGCACGCATGACAGCCGTACGGGGCACGGAAGTACGCACAGCCCGGGCGCCGATCTCCATCGAAGGAGCCCTGGCCGCCACCGAGACCGCACTCACCGCACCCGGAGCCCGGCCCACCGCCATCGTCTGCGACGACGACAAACTCGCCGCCGGCGCCTACAAAGCCCTGCGCCGCCTCGGCCTGCGCGTCCCCGACGACGTCTCCGTCACCGGCGTCGACGACCTCGGCCTCGCCACCGCCATCGACCCCGAACTGACCACCGTACGACTGGACGCCGAACTCTTCGGCGAACGCGGCATGCAAGCCCTGCTCGCCGTCCTGCAAGGCCGAGAACCGGAGGACGGGGACATCCCCGTCCAACTGGTCGTACGAGGCTCCACGGCCCCGCCACGCGCCGCCTAGACCCCACAGCCGCGGGAACGCCGTGTGCCCCGACCAGAGACACGGCCGGGGCACACGGAAGCACGCGATCGGGGTCGGGGCGCGGGGTCACTCCTCCTCGGAGCTCTCCTCCTCGGAACTCTCCGCCTCGCCGGCCGCGCCGGCCGCCGCCAGCAGACGCGACAGCTGACGCCCGACGATGCGCCTGAACTTCCGCTTCTGCGGACGCGTACGGTCCAGCACCGCCACCTCGAGGCGCTCCGCGGGAATCTCCCGCTCACTGCCGTTGGTGTCACGGGACAGGGCCTGCACGGCCAGCTTCAGGGCCTCCGCCAGCGTCATGCCGTCCCGGTGACGCTGGTCCAGGAAGCTGCTGATCTGCTCCGCGTTGCCGCCCACCGCGACCGAGCCGTGCTCGTCCACGATCGACCCGTCATGCGGCAACCGATAGATCTGGTCACCCTCCGGGGTCTCCCCCACCTCCGCCACGACCAGCTCCACCTCGTACGGCTTCTCGGCGGCCGAGGAGAAGATCGTGCCGAGCGTCTGGGCATAGACGTTCGCCAGACCACGGGCGGTCACATCATCACGGTCATAGGTGTAACCACGCAGGTCGGCATAACGGACACCACCGATGCGCAGATTCTCGTACTCGTTGTACTTACCGGCGGCCGCAAAACCGATCCGGTCATAGATCTCGCTGAACTTGTGCAGCGCACGGGACGGGTTCTCACCGACGAACACAATGCCGTCGGCGAACTGCATGACCACCAGGCTGCGGCCACGGGCGATGCCCTTCCGGGCGTACTCCGCCCGGTCGGCCATGGCCTGCTGGGGTGAGACATAGAACGGCGTCGACACCGGTTATCCGTCCCTTTCTGTGATGGTCACTGGATCACCTTGACAAGAACCGGGCCCACACTCAGAGCAAGGCGGCCTTCGGGCCGTCCGGCTCCTCCAGGCGCTTCTGCAGCACCGCACGAGCGATCTCGGAGGACTCCTCCCCCGTCACCCGGCGGAAGCCGTCCTCGGTGATCACGGTGATGATCGGGTAGATCCGGCGCGCGACATCGGGACCACCGGTCGCCGAGTCGTCGTCCGCCGCGTCATAGAGGGCCTGCACCACCAGCGTGGTCGCCTGCTCCTCGGACAGGTCGTCACGGAACAGCTTCTTCATCGCACCACGCGCGAAGATCGAGCCCGAGCCGGTGGCCGCGAAGTTGTGCTCCTCGCTCCGGCCACCCGTGACGTCGTAGGAGAAGATACGGCCCCTCTCCCGGTCCAGGTCGTACCCCGCGAACAGCGGCACGACGGCCAGCCCCTGCATGGCCATGCCCAGATTCGACCGGATCATGGTCGACAGCCGGTTCGCCTTGCCCTCCAGCGACAGCTGCGCGCCCTCGACCTTCTCGAAGTGCTCCAGCTCCAGCTGGAAGAGCTTCACCATCTCCACGGCGAGACCGGCGGTGCCGGCGATACCCACCGCCGAGTACTCGTCCGCCGGGAACACCTTCTCGATGTCCCGCTGCGCGATGATGTTGCCCATGGTGGCCCGACGGTCACCGGCCAGCACCACGCCCCCCGGGAAGGTCGCGGCGACGATGGTGGTGCCGTGCGGCGCCTCGATCACGCCCTGCGTGGGCGGCAGCTGCCGGTTGCCGGGCAGCATCTCGGGCTGGTGCTCGGACAGGAAGTCCATGAAGGAGGAGGACCCCGGCGTCAGGAAGGCAGCTGGTAGACGCCCGGTGCTACGAGTGTTGGCTTCCACGCGTTTCCTTCCAGATAAGCGGCGGCTCGGCGTGCGGCCTCGGGATCGTCCCGCAACTTACCGATGGCCGAGTTGCAGTTGAAGCACAGTACGCCACGGACCCTACCCGTCTTGTGGCAGTGATCCACATGCGCGGGTGGGGCGGCCAGGCAGATAGCACAGAGCCCACGCTGCGCGGCGATCATCGCGTCACGCTCGGCCTCGGTGAGGCCGTAGTTGCGCTTCAGGTGATGCGCTCGCCCTTCGACTGATCGGCACGCCTTGCAGCGCGTCGACAGGCCGTCGGATGCGGTCGCATTGCGATGCCACTCGCTGTGCGGCTTGACTTCACCGCACATCCGGCAGAGCTTGTGCCCGTCCGGGACATCCGCCTTCTCCCGGACGGATTTCCCGATGGCCTCCTGACGTCGCCGGTAGTGCGCGGCGCTGTATTCCGCCACGCACTCCCGGCAGTACGCCTGGAGGCCATCACGCCGGTTCCTGTCCCGTGCGAACGCTGCAGGAGGCAGCTCCCGCCCGCACTTCGTGCATTGCTTCGTGTTCGGTTCCTCAGCCACCAATTCCCCCCGCAACCTTCACTTCGAAGGCAAAGCGGCCGATTCCCCTTTACTCCCCGCCTTTTTGCACGAAGGAGCGCACGAAGTCCTCGGCGTTTTCCTCGAGTACGTCATCGATTTCGTCCAGCACGGAGTCCACATCGTCGGACAGCTTCTCGTGCCGCTCCTTGAGGTCCTCCGAAGCCTGCGCGTCCTGCGCCTGCTCCTCGACCTCTTCGGTCGCTCGCGTGGCCTTCTGCTGGCCGCCGCCGGTGTCCTTGGTTGCCATAACCCTCACCCCGCTCAGTTCGCCTGCCGATCGGTGATGATCAGACCCTACAAGCCGGGTCCGACATCGGCCCCGCAGTTTCTCCAACGTACGGGGGCCGTCTCGATGATTCCCGGGCGGCGGGGTTTCCACCCTGTCCGCCCGGGCCGCACCGAGTACCCCCTGGCCCGCTCAGCCGCCGGACAGGACCCTGACCAGGTCTTCTGCGGTGCGACAGCGGTCCAGCAGTTCCTTGACGTGATTTCGCGTTCCGCGTAGCGGTTCCAGGGTTGGGACGCGCTGGAGGGAGTCCCGGCCGGGGAGGTCGAAGATGACCGAGTCCCAGCTCGCCGCCGCGACGTCGTCGGCGTACTGCTCCAGGCAGCGTCCGCGGAAGTACGCCCGGGTGTCCTCCGGTGGCTTCCTCATGGCCTGCTCGACGTCCGTCTCGTCCAGGAGCCGCTTCATGCGGCCGCGGGCGGCGAGGCGGTTGTAGAGGCCTTTCTCGGCGCGTACGTCGGCGTACTGGAGGTCGACGAGGTGGAGGCGTGCAGCGTCCCAGTCGAGGTTGTCGCGGCGGCGGTAGCCCTCCATGAGTTCGCGTTTGGCGACCCAGTCGAGTTCGCCGGCGAGGCTCATGGGGTCGTTCTCCAGGCGTGTGAGGGTGTCCTCCCAGCGGGTGAGGACGTCCTTCGTCTGTTCGTCGGCGTCGGCGCCGTAGCGCTCCTCCACGTATTTGCGGGACAGCTCGTAGTACTCCATCTGGAGCTGGACGGCGGTCAGGGTGCGGCCGCTGCGCAGGGTGACCAGGCGCTTCAGTGAGGGGTCGTGGGAGACCTGGTGCAGGGTGCGGACGGGCTGGTCGACGGCCAGGTCGACGGCGATGAAGCCGTCCTCGATCATGGAGAGGACCAGGGAGGTCGTGCCCAGCTTGAGGTAGGTGGAGATCTCGGAGAGGTTCGCGTCGCCGATGATCACGTGGAGGCGGCGGTATTTCTCCGCGTCCGCGTGGGGTTCGTCGCGCGTGTTGATGATGGGCCGCTTCAGCGTCGTCTCGAGGCCGACCTCGACTTCGAAGTAGTCGGCGCGCTGGCTGATCTGGAAGCCGTGTTCATGGCCGTCCTGGCCGATGCCGACGCGGCCGGCGCCGGCGAAGACCTGGCGGGAGACGAAGAAGGGGGTCAGGTGGCGCACGATGTCGGAGAAGGGGGTTTCCCGCTTCATCAGGTAGTTCTCGTGCGTGCCGTAGCTGGCGCCCTTGTTGTCGGTGTTGTTCTTGTAGAGGTGGATGGGCTGGGCGCCGGGGAGCTGGGCGGCTCGTTCGGCGGCTTCGGCCATGATGCGTTCGCCGGCCTTGTCCCAGAGGACGGCGTCGCGGGGGTTGGTGACCTCGGGGGCGCTGTATTCGGGGTGGGCGTGGTCGACGTAGAGGCGCGCTCCGTTGGTGAGGATGACGTTGGCGAGGCCGATGTCCTCGTCGGTGAGCTGGCTGGCGTCGGCGGCTTCTCGGGCGAGGTCGAAGCCTCGTGCGTCCCGTAGCGGGTTCTCTTCCTCGAAGTCCCAGCGGGCCCGGCGGGCCCGGTGCATCGCCGCCGCGTAGGCGTTGACGATCTGGGACGAGGTGAGCATGGCATTGGCGTTGGGGTGGCCGGGGACGGAGATTCCGTACTCCGTCTCGATGCCCATTACTCGCCGTACGGTCATGCGGCCCTCCTTGCCCGGCGGCACCCTCGGTCGTGGGCGCCGCTCACGTACCGCTGGCGCTCCGGTGCGTGTGCGGTGCCCGTCCCCGCACTTCGCGACTCGGCGGTAGGAACGAGCCTAGAACGCCTTTGCGCTGGTGGGGAGATCATTTGCGTCATTGGCTGCTCCGGTCGTGGCCTGAAAAACGCGAGGGCTGCGGGTACCCGGTGAGGGCACCCGCAGCCGCCCTGCTGTTTACAGGTACTGACCGGTGTTCGCCACCGTGTCGATGGAGCGTCCGGTGTCTGCGCCCTGCTTTCCGGTGATGAGGGTACGGATGTAGACGATCCGTTCGCCCTTCTTTCCGGAGATGCGGGCCCAGTCGTCGGGGTTGGTGGTGTTGGGGAGGTCCTCGTTCTCCTTGAACTCGTCCACGCAGGCCTGGAGGAGGTGGGAGACGCGGAGGCCCTTCTGGTTCTTTTCGAGGAAGTCCTTGATCGCCATTTTCTTGGCGCGTCCGACGATGTTCTCGATCATGGCGCCGGAGTTGAAGTCCTTGAAGTAGAGGACTTCCTTGTCTCCGTTGGCGTAGGTGACTTCCAGGAAGCGGTTCTCCTCGGATTCGGCGTACATCTGCTCGACCGCCGTCTGGATCATGCTCTGGACGGTGGTCTCCTTGCTGCCGCCGTGCTCGCCGAGGTCGTCGGCGTGCAGCGGGAGGCGTTCGGTGAGGTACTTGCCGAAGATGTCCTTGGCTGCCTCGGCGTCGGGGCGCTCGATCTTGATCTTCACGTCGAGTCGGCCGGGGCGGAGGATGGCGGGGTCGATCATGTCCTCGCGGTTGGAGGCGCCGATGACGACCACGTTCTCCAGGCCTTCCACGCCGTCGATCTCGGCGAGCAGCTGGGGGACGATGGTGTTTTCCACGTCGGAGCTGACGCCGGAGCCGCGGGTGCGGAAGAGGGATTCCATCTCGTCGAAGAAGACGATGACGGGGGTGCCCTCGCTGGCCTTCTCGCGGGCACGCTGGAAGACGAGGCGGATCTGCCGCTCGGTCTCGCCGACGTACTTGTTGAGCAGCTCGGGGCCCTTGATGTTGAGGAAGAAGCTCTTGCCGGCGGCCTGGCCGGTGACCTCGGCGACCTTTTTGGCGAGCGAGTTCGCGACGGCCTTGGCGATCAGTGTCTTGCCGCAGCCGGGGGGGCCGTAGAGCAGGACGCCCTTGGGCGGGCGCAGCTCGTGCTCCTTGAACAGGTCCGGGTAGAGGTACGGCAGCTCGACCGCGTCGCGGATGGCCTCGATCTGGTTGCCGAGTCCGCCGATCTGCTCGTAGCCGATGTCGGGGACCTCTTCGAGGACGAGTTCTTCGACCTCGCTCTTGGGGACGACCTCGTAGACGTAGCCGGAGCGGGGTTCGAGCAGGAGGGCGTCGCCGGCGCGGATGGTGACGTCCAGCAGCGGCTCGGCGAGCCGTACCACCCGTTCCTCGTCGGTGTGGCCCAGTACGAGGGCGCGCTCGCCGTCCTCGAGGATTTCCTTGAGGGTGACGATGTCGCCGACGCGCTCGTACTCCATGGCTTCGACCACGTTGAGCGCTTCGTTGAGCATGACTTCCTGGCCGCGCCGGAGGTCGTCGAGGTCGACGCTGGGGCTGACGTTCACCCGGAGTTTGCGGCCGCCGGTGAAGATGTCGGCGGTGCCGTCCTCGTTGGCCTGCAGGAAGACGCCGAAGCCGGCGGGCGGCTGGGCGAGCCGGTCGACCTCTTCCTTGAGGGCCACGATCTGGTCGCGGGCCTCGCGGAGGGTGTTGGCCAGCCGTTCGTTCTGGGCGGACACGCCGGCCAGGTTGGTCTGCAGCTCGACGATCCGCTCTTCGAGAATCCTCGTGTGTCGCGGAGAGTCGGCGAGCTTGCGTCGCAGGACGGCGATCTCCTGCTCAAGGTAGGCGATCTGCCCGGCGGGGTCGTCGGACCCTCGTCCCGGGCGGATGCCGCGGTTCATGTCGTCGTCGTGGGCTGCCACGGTCCTCACCTCCTCCAAGGGGAGCTGGACGCTTCCAGACCCTACCTGGGTGGGTGTCGATTGAAACCCCTAGATCACAGTGACTGTCAAGGTGTGTCGTCGGTCACCCGTTGCGCTCTCCCTCGCACGGAGGGGATACCCACTCAACGTGATAGGGAAGCAGCTTGTTCCGGGCATCGCGTGGTCAAAACCCTTCAGGAGTGGCCGGAGTTGTCCGGTCCGGGTGGGTGGGCCCGCTGGTGGGCAGCCCGCGGAGCGCTCGCGCGGTCATCACGCAGAGCGACGGTTCGGGCGGAGGGTGTCACGGTCGGCCCGGCTTGAAGTGGTGGGTGCCGTGGCGGGTGATGTCCCTGTCCTGGTCGGCGCTGCTACCCGAGCGGGCGGGGGTGGAAACCCGGTGCCGGTGGAACGTGGCCGGAATGCGGGCGGAGGTAGGGTCGGGGGTGTTCAACAGCCGCTGGTGCGGACCCGGCTGGCCCTGGAGGTGCCGGCTCCGCCCGGCGCATTCGACGGCAGGAGAGGTGACCGTGCAGCAGGAGGCCCCGGGCGGGGAAGCGCTGGAGGTCTGGATCGACCAGGATCTGTGTACCGGTGACGGGATCTGCGCCCAGTACGCCCCTGAGGTGTTCGAGCTGGACATCGACGGGCTGGCCTATGTGAAGGGGGCGGACGACGAGCTGCTCCAGGTTCCTGGGGCGAGTGTGCCGGTGCCGCTGCCGTTGCTGACGGATGTGGTGGACTCGGCCAGGGAGTGTCCCGGCGAGTGCATCCATGTGCGCCGGGTTTCGGACGGGGTCGAGGTGCACGGGCCCGGCGCGGTGTGAGTGGGTCCGGGCCGGGCAATGTGGGTCAGACGCTGTGGGCGTCGGCGGGGGTGGTGCGGACGAACGCGTTGCCGTTCCAGTGCCACTTGGCCGGGGTTTTCAGGTCGGGGCAGCAGTTGGGGACGGCGTCGGAGGAGTAGCCGAGGAGGGTGGCGCCGACGGTTCCCGCGTGTATCGAGAAGTCGGTGACGGTGAGCCGGTCCTTGGGGTCGACGAGGGTGGCGACCACGCGGGGCCGGTCGCTGTCGGTGGAGCGGGTGAGGACGTAGACGGCGTCGGGTGGTGTGCCCATGGCGGAGTCGCAGTGCACCACGGCGACGGTTTCCGGTCTGCCGTCGCCGTCGAGGTCTCCGGTGACTTTTTTGGCGACCACGGCTTTGACGGGTCCGCACTGCAGGGGGAAGTCCACGCCGGTGGTGCTGGGCGGTGCGGCGGCCGCGGGGGCGGACTTGGCGGGTGTGCCGGTGGCGGACTGGGCGGCCGTGGCCGATCCGGGCTGTACGACGGAGGAGAGGGCCACGACGCCGGCGACGGCGGTGGCGGTCGCGACCCAGTGGATGGGCCGGGTCTGGGTGTGGGCGAGCTCCGGAACGGCGGATTGCTGCACGAGGAGTGTCTCCTGTGAGGGCTGTGCCGGTGGGGGTGGCCAGCATGGTGCCACACGTCACAGTGCGGGGGAACGGCGGGGTCGGGGATTCCCGCAGGGGGGGCTGCGCGGGTGGCGGGCAGGCGAGCCGTGGAGGCTGGGGAACCCTGGTTCCCCGTCAACGCGCGGGCGCCGTGCCGGAGTTCCCGTCGGTGTGCGGGAACTGCGGCACGGCGCCGTTGCGTTGTGCTGTGTGTGCGGGGCGGGTCAGCGGCCGGGGCCGCCGTCGGCGTTGGGGCCGGCGTAGTCCTCGCCGTAGGCGCCCTTGGCGGGGCGGCGGCGGCGCATGGGCGGCTCGACGCCGTCGGCGAGGCGGCGGGCGGTGAGCAGGAAGCCGGTGTGGCCGATCATGCGGTGGTCGGGGCGGACGGCGAGGCCCTCGATGTGCCAGTTGCGGATCATGGTCTCCCAGGCGGTCGGCTCGTTGAAGCAGCCGATCTCGCGGATGGACTCCACGGTCCGGGCGAGCTGGGTGGTGGTGGCCACGTAGCAGCAGAGGATGCCGCCGGGGACGAGTGCCTTGGAGACGGCCTCCAGGCATTCCCAGGGGGCGAGCATGTCGAGGATGACGCGGTCGACGTCGGTGTCGGACAGGTTGTCCTGGAGGTCGCCGACGGTGAGCTGCCAGGCGGGGTGGGGGCCGCCGAAGTAGCGTTCCACGTTCGCTCGCGCGATCTCGGCGAAGTCCTCACGGCGCTCGTAGGAGTGCAGCATGCCCTGGTCACCGATGGCGCGCAGCAGGAAGCTGCTGAGCGAGCCGGAGCCGACCCCCGCCTCGACGACGCGTGCGCCGGGGAAGATGTCGGCGAAGGCGAGGATCTGCCCCGCGTCCTTCGGGTAGACGACGGCTGCCCCGCGGGGCATGGACAGGACGTAGTCGGGGAGCAGGGGGCGCAGCGCGAGGTAGGCGACGTTGCCGGTGGTGCGGACAACGCTGCCCTCGGGAGCGCCGATCAGTTCGTCGTGCGGGAAGGAGCCCTTGTGGGTGTGGAAATTCTTCCCGGCTTCGAGCGTGAACGTGTAGTGGCGGCCCTTGGGGTCGGTCAGCTGTACCTGGTCCCCGACCTTGAAGGGCCCGCGCCTGCGGGCGGCACCGGTCGGTTCGGACATGTGACCAGCCTACCGGGTCCCGTCCGGGGGTTTGGCCGACGAGGGGGGTGGGGGCCGGCGGTAGGGGGGCGCGCTCCGGCACAGGGCGTTATGCGGCCGGCCGTGCCATCGCTTTGACGAAGGCCCGCTCCACGTCTGCTGCCGACAGGACGCCGTAGATCTCGCCGGTCTCCTCGACGACCAGGTATTCGGTGGCGGGGGTGGCGCGCAGGACGTCCAGGAGTTCTTCTCCGGCGAGCTCGGCGGAGACGCGCATGCCGTCGGTGAGCTCCTGGGCGAGGCCGCTGACGGCGACCCAGGGGCGACGGTGTTCGGGTACGCCGACGATGGCGGACTCGCGGACCAGGGAGAGCGGGTTGCCGTGGGCGTCGACGACGACGAGGGCGCGGGCGCCGGCGGCGTTGGCGCGCCGCAGGGCTTCGGAGAGCGGGGTGTCGGTCTCGACGGGTACGGCGCGCCGGGTGAGGGTGCGGGCGCGCAGTTCGGGGAGGTGTTCGCGCAGGCGGGCCATACGCAGGCTGTTGCCGGCGCCGGTCCAGATGATCGCGGCGAGGATGGCGGCGAGCAGGGCGTCGGTGACGGTGTCCATGCCGCCCGTGTCCGCGCTGTTGCCGCCGAGGGCGCCGGACTGGTTGAGCAGCGGCAGGCCGATGAGGACGGCGACGGCGAGGGCGCGGCCGACCCAGGCGGCGGCGACGGTGCCGGTCATGGGTTTGCCGGTGATGGCCCAGACGACGGCGCGGAGCATGCGGCCGCCGTCGAGGGGCAGGCCGGGGAGGAGGTTGAAGATCGCCACGATGAGGTTGGAGATCATCAGGCCGGCGAGCAGGACACCGGGTACGGTGCCGGGCTCGACGGGTTTCATGGCGAGGTAGAACAGGCCGGCGAGGACGAGGGAGAGCAGGGGGCCGACGAAGGCCAGGACGAATTCCCGGCCCGGGGTCTCGGCCTCCTTCTCGATCTCGGAGACGCCGCCGAAGAACTGCAGCTGGATGCGGCGGACCGGGAGCTTGAAGCGGATCGCGGCGACCGTGTGGGCCAGTTCGTGGACGAGCACGGAGGCGTAGAAGGCGACGGCGAAGAACAGGGAGACCAGGTAGCGGGCGGCGCCCAGCTCGGGCAGCACGCGGTCGAGCTGGCCGCCGAAGACCCAGGTGATCAGCGCGGCGACGAGGAACCAGCTCGGCGCGACGTACACCGGCACGCCGAACGGCCGGCCCATGAGGATGCCGCCCCCGGGCTCTTTGGGCCGTGGCTGGGGCGGCTCGCCCTTGGCGATTCCGGAGTGGGCGAGGGACCGGTGCTCGGGGCGCTCGTCGCGCCGCGTGCCGGGGGTGCCGGCGGGGGCGTCTTCGGGCCGGACGGGGGTGTCGGGGCTGGGGGCGGGGGCGTTTTCGGGTCCGGCGGAGGCGTGGGGGGCGGGGGGCGGCGCGGTCGTGTCGCGAGAGGGGGTCTCCGAGCCGCTGCTGCCGGTCCCGTCGGTGTCGATCGGGCCGCCGCCGGTCCCCTCTGTGCCCGAGCCGTCGGCGGAGTGCGTTCCGGCCGGAGGCGCGGTGGCGTCCGTAGCCCCGTCGGTGGTGGTGTCGGTGCCCTCCGCAAGCGCGGAGGCGTCCGAGCCGTCGGCGGCGTTGTCCGTGCCCTGCGGAAGCGCGGAGGCGTCCGAGGCGTCCGCGGCGCTGCTCGTGCCGTCCGGGGGCGTGGTGGTGCCGGTGTCGTTCGGGTCCGTGGGGTTCCGGGCAGGTCGTGGGGCGGCCGGGCGAGCGGGCGCGTCCCCCTTGTCGTCGGCCTCGGGCCGGGCGTGGTCCGTGGTGGGCGTGCGGGGCTGCGGGTCCGGGGCCGCATGGTCGGTGCGGTCGGTCGTCGGGGCCGTTGGACCTGCGGGGTGCTCGGCCGGCTTGTCGTTGCCGGACCGCGGCTGCCCGCTCCCGCCGCTCACGTCCACGGTGTCCCCTCGTTCGAAGCGTCTTCCGTACCTGCCGGACGGAAGGTCTGTTGTCGATGGTATGCGGCCGTGGTGACGTGTTTCGCCCCGGCACCCCTTGTGTTTGCCCCGTGGTCGGGCGGCCGAACGCGGTCGGCGGATGGGTGACTGTCAGTGGTGGGCCGTAAGGTCTGTGGACATGGACAGCAGCATCGAGGACGCGGGAGCCTTGTCGGGCAGCGCCGAGCAGACGGATCCGGCCGAGACGCCGCGGCCGACGCCGATGACGGCTCCGGTGCCGGGGCCCTCGGCGGCCGTGGAGGTCCCGGAGCAGGACCCGGCCCTGCCGGCCGTGCCCGGGACCGGTGCCGAGCGGGTCGCCATACCGCCCACCTCGCTGTCCCCGTCCCGGGCAGGCGATTTCATGCAGTGCCCGCTGCTGTACCGGTTCCGGGTGATCGACCGGCTGCCGGAGAAGCCGAGCGCGGCGGCGACCCGGGGCACGCTGGTGCACGCGGTGCTGGAGCGGCTGTTCGACGCGCCCGCGGCGGAGCGGACCGCACCGAGGGCGAAGGCGCTGGTCCCGGGGCAGTGGGAGCGGCTGCGGGAGAGCAGGCCGGAGGTCTCGGAGCTGTTCGCCGACGATCCGGACGGGGAGCGGCTGGCCGGATGGCTGCAGGAGGCGGAGCAACTCGTCGAGCGGTGGTTCACGCTGGAGGATCCGACGCGGCTGGAGCCGGCCGAGCGGGAGCTGTTCGTGGAGGCCGAGCTGGAGTCGGGGCTGCGGCTGCGCGGGATCATCGACCGGGTGGATGTGGCGCCGACCGGTGAGGTGCGGATCGTCGACTACAAGACGGGGAAGGCGCCGCGGCCGGAGTACTCCGAGGGCGCGCTGTTCCAGATGAAGTTCTACGCCCTGGTGGTGTGGCGGTTGAAGCGGGTGGTCCCGCGCCGGCTGCAGCTGGTGTATCTGGGCAGCGGGGATGTGCTGACGTACGACCCGGACCTCGCCGATCTGGAGCGGGTGGAGCGCAAGCTGCACGCGCTGTGGGAGGCCATCAGGCAGGCCACGGAGACCGGGGAGTGGCGGCCGCGTCCGACGAAGCTGTGCGGTTGGTGCGACCACCAGGCGCACTGTCCGGAGTTCGGCGGCACTCCCCCGCCGTATCCGCTGCCGGTGAGGGCGCGCGAGTCCGGGAGTGTGTCGCAGGGCAGAATGGGCCCGGACTAGCGAAGGAGTGTCTCGTGGCCATCCGTGTCCTACTGGTCGACGACCAGCCCCTGCTGCGTACGGGTTTCCGGATGATCCTGGAGGCCGAGCAGGACATCGCGGTCGTGGGCGAGGCCGGTGACGGCCTGCAGGCCCTCGATCAGGTGCGGGCCCTGCAGCCGGACGTGGTGCTGATGGACATCCGTATGCCGCGGATGGACGGGGTGGAGGCGACCCGGCAGATCACCGGTCCCGACCGGTCCGGTCCGGCGAAGGTGCTGGTGCTGACCACGTTCGATCTGGACGAGTACGTGGTGGAGGCGCTGCGTGCCGGGGCGAGCGGTTTTCTGCTGAAGGACGCGCCCGCCAACGAACTGGTGCAGGCGATCCGTGTGGTGGCGGCGGGCGAGGCGATGCTGGCGCCGAGCATCACGCGCCGGCTGCTGGACAAGTACGCCACGCATCTTCCCTCCGGTGAGGAGCCGGTGCCGGACACGCTGAACACCCTCACCGACCGTGAGGTGGAGGTGCTGAAGCTGGTGGCGCGCGGTCTGTCCAATGCGGAGATCGCCGCCGACCTGTTCGTCAGCGAGACCACCGTGAAGACGCATGTGGGGCATGTGCTGACCAAGCTGGGTCTCAGAGACCGGGTGCAGGCGGCGGTGTACGCGTACGAGAGCGGGCTGGTGCGTCCCGGCGCGCAGTGAGCGCGCTTACGTCGAGCGCGCGTACGTCCGCTGCGACACCGAAGGGCGCCCCTCCCCCGTGGAGATGGGCGCCCTCGGTGTCAACAGGCCTCAGCTCTTGCTGAGTTCCCAGAACCGGAACACGGTGGAGGCGTCCAGGCAGTACTCCAGGCCGTAGACGCCGTCGCGGACGACCGCGTACTGCTTGGCCTGCCACACGGGCAGGACGGGCAGTTCGGTGGCGACGATGGTCTGCAGCCGGCCGAAGTCCTTGTCGGTGGCGGCCCGGTCGCTCTGCGCGGCGGTGTCGGGGATGAGGGTGCCCGTGATGGTGCGGTTGCTGTAGTTGTTGTCCAGCACGTTGCCCTTGCCGAAGAAGGGTGCGGTGAAGTTGTCGGCGTCCGGGTAGTCCGGGACCCAGCCCTTGACGTAGATGCCGTACTTGCCGGCCGCGATGTCCTTCTCGTACTGGTCGAAGGCGACCGACTTGACGTCGGCGTCGAACAGTCCGCTGGCGTTGAGCTGTCCGGCGATGGCCTTCAGCTCTTCGTCGGTGGCGGGGCCGTATCGCGACGGCGTGGACCACAGGGTGAGCTTGACCTTGCCGGTGATGCCGTCGGCGCGCAGTGCGGCAGCGGCCTTGGCCCGGGAGGGGCGGGCGCCGTAGGTGTCGAAGAAGGCCGTGTTGTGGCCGACGATGCCCGCCGGGATGATCGAGTACAGCGGGGTGGCGGTGCCCTGGTAGACGTTCTGGATGAGGGCGTCGCGGTCGACGAGGTAGGCCATGGCCTTGCGGACGCCGAGCTTTCCGGCGACCGGGTCGTTCATGTTGAAGACCAGGTGCTGGACTTCGGCGCTGCTGCCTTCGATGACCTCGACGCCCTTGTTGCCGTCCTGCTGGTCGAGGCCGGCGATGTCGGAGGCGGACAGTCCTCGGTAGGCGATGTCGACGTTGCCGTCGAGGAGCGCCTTCTTCAGGGCGGCGCGGTCGCCGTGGAAGAACTTCAGGGTGACGCCGGAGTTCTTGACCTCGGCGGTGCCCTTGTAGTTGGCGTTGACGGAGAAGACCGCCTGGTCCTTGTCGAAGGAGTCCAGCTTGTAGGGGCCGGAGCCGACGGCCTTGTGGTCGCTGCGCAGGCCGTTCGCGTCGTACTGGGCGTGGTCCACGATGGAGCCTGCGCCGGAGGCGATCTTGCTGGGGAAGGTGGCGTCGGAGGACTTCAGGTGGAAGACGACCGTCTTCGCGTCCGGGGTGTCGATGCTGCCGAGCATCGGGAACATGACCGCGGGCCCCGCGGGGTCGTTGATCTTCAGCGTGCGGTCGAACGAGAACTTCACGTCCTTCGAGGTGAGCGGGTCACCGTTGCTGAACTTCAGGCCGTTCTTGAGCGTGCACCGGTAGACCGTGGCGCGGGAGTCGGTGAAGGTGCATTCCTTCGCGAGTTCCGGCTGGGGTTCGGTCTGGCCCTTGGGGAAGCTGAGCAGCGACTGGAAGACGTTGTCGAACAACAGCCAGGAGCCGGGGTCGTAGCCGGAGGCCGGGTCCGTGGCGAGGACGTCGTCGGACATCCCCATCACCACGGAGGCGCCGGTACCCCCGGAATCACCGGACCCCGAGCCGCAGCCGGTCAACAGGCCGGAGGCCAGCCCCGCCACGACGGGCAGGACTGGCCACTGGTTGCGCATGTTCACTTGAAATGTGCCTTGTCGTCGGTTCGTCACTCCCGGGGCCGCCGTCCTGGCCCCGGGGTGTCCGGGGCAGCCGTCGCCGGCCCCGGACGCGAGAGCCGTCAGCCGCTCACACCGCGGCCGAGCTCCCACAGCTGGAGCGTCGAGGAGGAGTTGAGGGCGTAGGCGACGCCCGTGATGTCGTCCCGTGCGGAGACGTACTGCTTGCCCTGCCACAGCGGCAGGACCGGGACGTCCTCGGCGACGATGTCCTGGATGGCCGTCAGGCTCTTGGCGGCGTTGAGCCGGTCGGCCTCGCGGCGGGACTCCGGGATCAGGGTGCGCTGGATGGTGCTGTTGGAGTACGGCGAGCCGAGGAAGTTGTCCTTGTCGAGGAAGGGCGCGAGGAAGTTGTCGGCGTCCGGAAAGTCGGGGAACCAGCCCATGCCGTAGACGTCGTACTGGCCCTTCTGCTCGGCGGGCCGGAAGACGTCCCAGGAGTGGCCCTGGATGGACACGTCGAACAGGCCGCTGTCGTTGAGCTGCTTCTGCAGGACCTGGAACTCCTTCTTCGTGGCGGAGCCGTAGTGGTCGGTGGTGTAGTGCAGGGTCAGCTTGACCGGGGCGGTGATGCCGGCCTTGGTCAGCAGGTCCTTGGCCTTGGCGACGCTGGGGTTGCCGTACTTGTTGAAGAACGAGTTGGAGTGGCCGGTGACCGTGGCCGGGACGAGCGAGTACAGCGGCTCGGCCTGGGTGCCGTAGACCTTGGAGACCAGTTCCGCGCGGTCGATGAGCTGGGCCATGGCCTGGCGTACGGCCTTGGACTTGACGCTGGGCGCGTTGGTGTCGAAGGCGAGGTAGCGGATCTCGAGGCCCGGCATGTCGACGAGGTCGGCCTTGGCGTCGCCGCCGGCGTCCAGCTTCTGGATCTGTTCGGGCGACATGGTGCGGGTCATGACGTCGATGTCACCCTTGTCGATGGCGGCGCCCATCGCGGCGGCGTCACTGAAGGAGCGCAGTTCGACCTTGTCGTTGTTCACCTTCACGGAGCCCTTGTAGTTGGGGTTCTTGGTGAAGGTGGCGGAGGTCATCGCGTTGCCGCTGACGTCGGCCTGGACCGTGTAGGGGCCCGAGCCGTCGACCTCGAAGCCGTCGCGCAGCTTGTCCTTCTGGTAGTCCTTCGGGTTGATGATGCCCGCGACCGGAGTGGACAGCTTGAACGGGAAGGTGGCGTCGGCGGTCTTGAGGTGGAAGATGACCTCGTGGTCGCCCTGCGTCTCGATGGTGTCGATGGTGTTCAGCAGGGAGGCGACACCGCTGCTGGACTTGATGCGCAGGGCGCGCTCGATGGAGTACTTGACGTCCTGGGCGGTCACCTTGTCGCCGCTGGCGAACTTCAGGCCGTCGCGCAGCTTGCAGGCGTAGCGCTCGCTGCCGCTGTCGGTGAAGGAGCAGCTCTCGGCGGCGTCCGGGACGGGGTTGCCCTCTCCCTTGGGCTGGGCCATCAGGGTCTGCACGGTCTGGCGCAGGATGTTCCAGGTGCCGACGTCGTAGGCGTAGGCGGGGTCCAGGGGCGCCGGGGCGTCGCTGGTGGTGGTGAACCGGTCCGTGGTGCCGACGACGATGGCGTCGCCGCTCTTGCTCCCGCTGCCGGATCCGCCGCACGCGGCGAGAACCGGGGTGAGCAGGCCGGCCACTGCCGGCAGCACCAAAGTCTTGCGGTTCATGCGGGAGTTTCTCCAGAACTGTTCGGGTCCGTGTATCCGGCATGCATGGGTGGTGCGGCGGATCACGGGGGTTGCGGCGATGTTCTCGCGACGAGATTAGTCCGCGCCCGCAGGAGGGTTCACGGCCCCGTGAGTTGACCCCCCATCACGCAGTGGAACCAGGTGCGGACACACCGAAAACCCGACAGCGGCAGGATTAGTGCAGCATCCCATCAATCGGGACACAAGGACCCGGGATTCCGGGCCGCACAGGGTCGTTCAGCACACTCGGCCCGTGTTGTCGAGGGCGGGCAGGGTGGGGAACGTCACACTTCCAACTGTGCCGGGAGTCAGTGGGAATTCGGCCGCGCGGCCGGCTGTGAATTCCACTCGGGTGTACTTCCCCGGAAATTTGTCCAGCCGGGCCAATGGACATTTCACGCTGGGTGAACAGTTAGAACATGTCCGTCATCAGCCCGCGCAGAAATGCCAGGTCGACCTCTTCCAGAGAGGTCACCACGGTGCGTCCGGCGGCCGGACTGATGGGGGCGACGGAGGGTACGGCGACGACGCGGCAGCCGGCGGCCTCGGCGGCGGCGACACCGGTGGCGGTGTCCTCGACCACCGCGCATCTGTCCGGCCGGGCGTCGAGGCCCGCGGCGGCGAGCAGGTAGGGGTCGGGGAAGGGCTTGGTGCGCGTGACCTCGTCGCCGGCGACGGACAGGGCGAAGTGGTGGGTGCCGAGGACGCTCAGCACGCGGTCGATGATGCGCCGGTGGGAGGCGGAGACCAGGGCGGTGGGGATGCCGTGCTCGTGGAGTTCGGCGAGCAGGCGGGCGGCGCCCGGCATCAGCGGCAGGGTCCGGTCGATACGGTCCTCGAACCCCTCGTTGAGCAGCAGGGTGAGTTCGGCCAGGGTGATGTCGGCGCCGGTGGCCTCGATGAGGAAGCCGGCGCTGCGGGTCATGGGTCCGCCGACCACGACGTGCCGCCAGGACTCGTCCAGGGGGTGGCCGAGGGCGGCGAAGACCTCGACCTCGACGTCCCACCAGAATCCCTCGGTGTCCACCAGGGTGCCGTCCATGTCGAGGAGCACCGCCTGCAGGGCGGAGCCTTCGGCCGTAAGGGTTCCGAGCGCGGGGACCGTGCTGGTCATCCGGGCGCACCTCCTTGAGGGACGATCAGGCCGGTTCCCGGACAGGGAACCGGCCTGGTGGACCGACCAGTGTACGTCTCCGGCAGCGGAAACGCCTCGTTTATCACTCGTGCCCGGGGGTATGCCGAAAATCACCCTCGGCGCAGGCCAGAGGGCCGTTGCTGTGCCGCTGCGAGGGGCCGCTCGCAGCGCCCGGGGGTGCCGCTGTGGGCAGCGCCCCGAAGGGGCGCGGGACTGGATCGATGTGCGGCTCCGCCGCGTGGGCGCGACCCGCCCCCACGCACCCGCGCTCGCGCACGACCTGCCCCGGCACCTCGGATGGCGACGTCGGCCGAACCCCCGGAGGGCTCAGCGGGCGTTGAAGTACTTCGCCTCCGGATGGTGGATCACGATCGCGTCCGTGGACTGCTCGGGGTGCAGCTGGAACTCCTCGGACAGGTGGACGCCGATCCGCTCCGGCCGGAGCAGGTCCGCGATCTTGGCGCGGTCCTCCAGGTCGGGGCAGGCGCCGTAGCCCAGGGAGAAGCGGGCGCCCCGGTACTTCAGGGCGAACATGTCCTCGATGTCGGCCGGGTCCTCGCCCCCGAAGCCGAGCTCGGCGCGCACGCGTGCGTGCCAGTACTCGGCGAGCGCCTCCGCCAACTGGACGGACAGGCCGTGCAGTTCGAGGTAGTCGCGGTAGGAGTTGGCCTCGAAGAGCTTCGCGGTCTCCTCGCCGATGCGCGAGCCGACGGTGACGACCTGGAAGCCGACGACGTCGGTCTCGCCGGACTCCTCCGGGCGGAAGAAGTCGGCCAGGCACAGCCGGCGGCCGCGGCGCTGGCGCGGGAAGGTGAACCGGGTGCGTTCGTTGCCCTGCTCGTCCAGGATGATCAGGTCGTCGTCCTTGGAGACGCAGGGGAAGTAGCCGTAGACGACGGCCGCTTCCAGCAGGTTCTCCGTCTGCAGCCGGTCCAGCAGGCCGCGCAACCGGGGGCGGCCCTCGCTCTCCACGAGTTCCTCGTACGACGGCCCCTCGCCGGTGCGGGCCTGCTTCAGGCCCCACTGGCCCTTGAACAGGGCGCCCTCGTCGAGCCAGCTCGCGTACTCCTTGAGCTGGATGCCCTTGACGATCCGGGTGTCCCAGAACGGCGGGGTGGGCACGGGGTTGTCGGTGGCGACGTCGGAGCGGACGTGCCCCTCCTCGGGGCGTTCCTCGACCTCGGCGGAGGCGGTGGCCCGGACCCGGCGCTGGCGCAGTTCGGGCAGCTTGGCGCCCGGCACCCCGCGCTTGACGCCGATGAGGGCGTCCATCAGGCGCAGGCCCTCGAAGGCGTCGCGGGCGTAGCGGACCTCGCCCTCGTAGATCTCGTGCAGGTCCTGTTCGACGTAGGCGCGGGTGAGGGCGGCGCCGCCGAGGATGACCGGGAAGCGGGCGGCGAGGCCGCGCTGGTTGAGCTCCTCCAGGTTCTCCTTCATGATCACCGTGGACTTCACCAGCAGCCCGGACATGCCGATGACGTCGGCCCGGTGCTCCTCGGCGGCCTCCAGGATCGCGGAGACCGGCTGCTTGATGCCGAGGTTGACGACGTTGTAGCCGTTGTTGGACAGGATGATGTCGACGAGGTTCTTGCCGATGTCGTGGACGTCGCCGCGCACGGTGGCCAGCACGATGGTGCCCTTGCCCTCGGCGTCGGACTTCTCCATGTGCGGTTCGAGGTAGGCGACGGCGGCCTTCATGACCTCGGCGGACTGCAGGACGAACGGCAGCTGCATCTGGCCGGAGCCGAACAGCTCGCCGACGACCTTCATGCCGTCCAGCAGGGTCTCGTTGACGATGTCCAGGGCCGGCCGCTCGGCCAACGCGAGCTCCAGGTCCGCTTCCAGCCCGTTGCGTTCGCCGTCGATGATGCGCCGCTTGAGACGCTCCTCCAGCGGGAGAGCGGCCAGTTCCTCGGCCTTGCCGGCCTTCAGGGACTTGGCGGTGGCGCCCTCGAAGAGCTGCATCAGCTTCTGCAGGGGGTCGTAGCCCTCGCTGCGACGGTCGTGGATGAGGTCGAGCGCGGTGGTGACCTCTTCCTCGCTGAACCGGGCGATCGGCAGGATCTTCGAGGCGTGCACGATCGCCGAGTCCAGGCCCGCCTTCACGCACTCGTCCAGGAAGACGGAGTTCAGCAGGATGCGGGCGGCCGGGTTCAGGCCGAAGGAGATGTTCGACAGGCCGAGGGTGGTCTGGACGGCCGGGTGGCGCTTCTTCAGCTCGCGGATCGCCTCGATGGTGGCGAGGCCGTCACCCCGGGACTCCTCCTGACCGGTGCAGATGGTGAAGGTCAGGGTGTCGATGAGGATGTCCTCCTCACGGATGCCCCAGTTCCCGGTGAGGTCGTCGATGAGCCGTTCGGCGATCTCGACCTTCTTCTCGGGAGTGCGGGCCTGGCCCTCCTCGTCGATGGTGAGCGCGATCAGTGCGGCGCCGTGCTCCTGGGCGAGCCTGGTGACCTTGGCGAACCGGGAGTCCGGGCCTGCGCCGTCCTCGTAGTTCACGGAGTTGATCACCGCGCGGCCGCCGAGCTTCTCCAGGCCGGCCCGGATGACGTCGACCTCGGTGGAGTCCAGCACGATCGGCAGGGTGGAGGCGGTGGCGAAGCGGCCGGCGAGTTCCTCCATGTCGGCGACGCCGTCGCGGCCGACGTAGTCCACGCACAGGTCGAGCAGGTGCGCGCCCTCGCGGATCTGCTCCCGGGCCATCTCCACGCAGTCGTCCCAGCGGCCTTCCAGCATGGCCTCGCGGAACTTCTTGGAGCCGTTGGCGTTGGTGCGCTCGCCGATGGCCAGGTAGGAGGTGTCCTGCCGGAAGGGGACCGACTGGTAGAGGGAGGCGGCGCCGGGCTCCGGGCGCGGGTCGCGGGCGGGCGGGGTGAGGCCCTGGACACGCTCGACGACCTGGCGCAGGTGCTCGGGGGTGGTGCCGCAGCAGCCGCCGACGAGGGAGAGGCCGTACTCGCGGACGAAGGTCTCCTGGGCGTCGGCCAGCTCGGGCGCCGTCAGCGGGTAGTGGGCGCCGTCCTTGCCGAGGACGGGCAGGCCCGCGTTGGGCATGCAGGACAGCGGGATGCGGGCGTTGCGCGCGAGGTAGCGCAGGTGCTCGCTCATCTCGGCCGGGCCGGTGGCGCAGTTCAGGCCGATCATGTCGATGCCGAGCGGCTCCAGCGCGGTGAGCGCGGCGCCGATCTCGGAGCCCAGCAGCATGGTGCCGGTGGTCTCGACGGTCACCGACACGATCACCGGCAGGTCCAGGCCGAGGGCGTCCAGGCCCCGGCGGGCGCCGAGGACGGCGGCCTTGGTCTGCAGCAGGTCCTGGGTGGTCTCGACGAGCAGCGCGTCGGCGCCGCCGGTGACCAGGCCCTCGGCGTTGCGCTGGTAGGCGTCGCGCAGCGTGGTGTACGGGGCGTGACCGAGGGTGGGCAGCTTGGTGCCGGGGCCCATGGAGCCGAGGACCCAGCGTGGGCGGCCGTCCTCGGCGGTGAACTCGTCGGCGACCTCGCGGGCCACCCGGGCGCCGGCCTCGGACAGCTCGTGGACGCGCTCTGCGATGTCGTACTCGCCGAGGGCGGAGTGGTTGGCCCCGAAGGTGTTGGTCTCGACGCAGTCGACGCCCACGGCGAAGTACGCCTCGTGGACGGAGCGGACGATGTCGGGGCGGGTGAGGTTGAGGATCTCGTTGCAGCCCTCGAGCTGCTGGAAGTCGTCGAGCGTGGGGTCCTGGGCCTGGAGCATGGTGCCCATGGCTCCGTCGGCGACCACCACGCGCGTGGCGAGCGCCTCTCGGAGCGCGGACGCACGGGTCCGGCTGTCGGCGGAAGGGGACGGTGGCAACGAGGCCATGAAGGGGCTCCCTAGGTGCGACGGCTGTCGGCTATGCGGTGTCCCATGGGAGGCGGGGCTGCCGCACGGCGCCAGAGTAACCGGGAGTCGGCTTGGATGGGCACCGGCGTCCACGACGCGGACGCCGGGTGGCGGGTGCGCCACGCGCAGGTCACGTGTGATGTAACAAGTGCCGACCGACCGTTAGCGGGAGGTCGTCGTGGACCGGTAGTGTTCGACATTGCCGAACGGTGTTGAATACCAGGCGGCAGTCGAAGGGGACGGAGGCAGGACGGCGATGGCACGGAACATCCAGTCGCTCGAACGGGCGGCCGCGATGCTGCGCTTGCTCGCGGGTGGCGAGCGGCGGCTCGGCCTGTCGGACATCGCCTCGTCGCTGGGCCTCGCCAAGGGCACCGCCCACGGCATTCTGCGCACCCTCCAGCAGGAGGGCTTCGTGGAGCAGGACGACGCCTCCGGGCGCTACCAGCTGGGCGCGGAGCTGCTGCGCCTGGGCACCACCTACCTGGACGTGCACGAGTTGCGGGCCAGGGCCCTGGTGTGGACCGACGACCTGGCCCGTTCCAGCGGGGAGAGCGTGTATCTGGGGGTCCTGCACCAGCAGGGCGTGCTGATCGTGCACCACGTCTTCCGGCCGGACGACAGCCGGCAGGTGCTGGAGATCGGCGCCATGCAGCCGCTGCACTCCACGGCGCTCGGCAAGGTGCTCTCCGCCTACGACCCGGTGGCGCACAGCGAGGCGCTGGAGGCCGACCGGAAGCCCTTCACCGACCGCACGGTGTGCGACATGGAGGACTTCGAGCACCTTCTCGACATGACACGCGCGCGTGGGTACGCCGCCGACGTCGAGGAGACCTGGGAAGGCGTGGCGTCGGTCGCCGCGCCCATCCACGACCGGCGCCGCATGCCCGTGGGCGCGGTCGGCATCACCGGGGCCGTGGAACGGCTGCGCCGGGACGGGGAGCTGCGTTCCGAGCTGATCGCGGCGGTGCGCGACTGCGCCCGCGCGGTGTCCAGGGATCTGGGCGCGGGACGGTTCTGAGCGCGTCGCGCTCTCTCAAGGGCAGGCCCGGGAGGCCCCGGGGAGCGACCGGAACGCCGGGCGGCGTTCCGGTTCTCGCCCTACCCTAAAACCGACATAAAGGGCTAATGTCCACGTCAGCGTGCGAAGAGTGATAACCGGCGACGATCAATAACGATCCTGTTTTCGACAACAGAACCCTTGACGCATGCGTGAGGCCGAAGCAAGACTCCCGTCCATCGGTCGGCATTGTCGAACACCTACCGGCAATACGCGCTAGAGTGTGACAACGCCAAGGGCCGGCATCGCTCTCACCCCCGAGGGCGCCAGAACCCCGGCGGGACCCGGGGTTCGGCTCACCCTGGACGAAGGACAAAGGAGTCGCGGGTGTCCAGCTCCGACATCTTCATCGGCGAGACCATCGGTACCGCCATACTCATCCTGCTCGGCGGCGGCGTCTGCGCGGCCGTCACGCTGAAGGCCTCCAAGGCCCGTAACGCCGGTTGGCTCGCCATCGCCTTCGGGTGGGGCTTCGCCGTCATGACGGCCGTGTACATCTCCGGACCGCTGTCCGGTGCTCACCTCAACCCCGCCGTCACGGTGGCTCTCGCCATCAAGAACAGCGACTGGAGCAACGTCCCGGTCTACTTCGCCGGCCAGCTGCTCGGCGCGATGATCGGCGCGACGCTCGTGTGGGTCGCCTACTACGGCCAGTTCCACGCCCACCTGACCGACAAGGAGATCGTCGGCGGCCCGGGCGCACAGGCCACCGCGGCCAAGGCGGTCGAGGCCCAGGAGAAGGGCGCCGGCCCGGTCCTCGGCATCTTCTCCACCGGTCCGGAGATCCGGAACGCGGCGCAGAACCTCGCCACGGAGATCATCGGCACGGTCGTGCTGATCCTCGCGGTCCTCACCCAGGGGCTGAACGACAAGGGCAACGGCCTCGGCGTCCTCGGCGGTCTGATCACCGCGTTCGTGGTGGTGTCGATCGGTCTCTCCCTCGGCGGCCCGACGGGCTACGCGATCAACCCGGCCCGTGACCTGGGCCCGCGCATCGTGCACGCCCTGCTGCCGCTGCCCAACAAGGGCGGTTCCGACTGGGCGTACGCCTGGATCCCCGTGGTCGGTCCGCTGATCGGCGGCGCGATCGCCGCAGGCATATACAACGTCGCCTTCGCTTAGACATCACCTCGAAGCACAGCGCCGTACGCACCGCCTCATCACGACGGATCTTTTGGAGCACACAGTGACCGACGCCCACACCGCCGGCC
Source organism: Streptomyces sp. RB17 (assembly GCF_009604455.1). Lineage (GTDB taxonomy): Bacteria > Actinomycetota > Actinomycetes > Streptomycetales > Streptomycetaceae > Streptomyces. The sequence goes on along the minus strand of NZ_WEGL01000009.1, from coordinate 174,330 downwards.
CGTTCATCGCCGCGATCGACCAGGGCACGACCTCCAGCCGCTGCATCGTCTTCGACCGGGACGGCCGTATCGTCTCCGTCGACCAGAAGGAGCACGAGCAGATCTTCCCGAAGCCGGGCTGGGTCGAGCACAACGCCAACGAGATCTGGACCAACGTCCAGGAAGTCGTCGCCGGGGCCATCGCCAAGGCCGGCATCACCCGTGACGACATCAAGGCCATCGGCATCACCAACCAGCGCGAGACCACCGTGCTGTGGGACAAGAACACCGGTGAGCCCGTCCACAACGCCCTTGTCTGGCAGGACACCCGCACCGACGCCCTGTGCAAGGAGCTCGGCCGCAACGTCGGCCAGGACCGCTTCCGCCGCGAGACCGGCCTGCCGCTGGCCTCGTACTTCTCCGGGCCCAAGGCCCGCTGGCTGCTCGACAACGTCGACGGCCTGAAGGAGCGCGCCGAGGCCGGTGACATCCTCTTCGGCACCATGGACACCTGGGTCATCTGGAACCTGACCGGCGGTGTCAACGGCGGCAAGCACGTCACCGACGTCACCAACGCCTCCCGCACCATGCTGATGAACCTGCACACCATGCAGTGGGACGAGAAGATCGCCGAGTCCATCGGCGTGCCGCTGCAGATCCTGCCGGAGATCCGCTCCTCCGCCGAGGTCTACGGCGAGGTCACGGGCGGCAAGCTGGGCGACCTGCTCGGCGGCATCGCGGTCGCCTCCGCGCTCGGCGACCAGCAGGCGGCCCTGTTCGGCCAGACCTGCTTCTCCGAGGGCGAGACCAAGTCCACCTACGGCACCGGCACCTTCATGGTGATGAACACCGGTGACAAGATCATCAACTCCTATGCCGGTCTGCTGACCACCGTCGGTTACAAGATCGGCGACCAGCCGACGGTCTACGCCCTCGAGGGCTCCATCGCTGTCACCGGCTCGCTGGTGCAGTGGATGCGCGACCAGATGGGCCTGATCTCCACCGCGGCCGAGATCGAGACCCTCGCGCTCTCGGTCGAGGACAACGGCGGCGCCTACTTCGTGCCGGCCTTCTCCGGCCTGTTCGCCCCGCACTGGCGCTCCGACGCCCGCGGTGTGATCGCCGGCCTGACCCGGTACGTCACCAAGGCGCACCTCGCCCGCGCGGTCCTGGAGGCGACCGCCTGGCAGACCCGCGAGATCGCCGACGCCATGGTCAAGGACTCCGGCGACGAGCTGGTGACCCTCAAGGTCGACGGCGGCATGACCTCCAACAACCTGCTGATGCAGACCCTCGCCGACGTCCTGGACGCACCGGTGGTGCGCCCGATGGTCGCCGAGACCACCTGCCTCGGCGCCGCCTACGCCGCCGGCCTGGCCGTCGGCTTCTGGTCCAGCACGGACGAACTGCGCGCCAACTGGCGCCGGGCCGCCGAGTGGACCCCCCAGATGGACGCGGACACCCGCGACCGTGAGTACAAGAACTGGCTCAAGGCCGTCGACCGGACCATGGGCTGGATCGAGGACGAGAGCTGAGCGCCCAAGACAGGCTCAGACATCTCTGACGAGGAGTAAGTACCGCACATGACCAGTCAGTCCACCCTGAGTTCCGTGCCTGCCCTGGGGACGCACCCGGCCTCCGGCTCCAACCCGAGCCGGGCCGAGACCAGGGAGCAGCTCTCCAAGGCGTCGTACGACCTTCTGGTGATCGGCGGCGGCATCCTGGGCATCTCCACCGCCTGGCACGCTGCGCAGTCCGGCCTGAGGGTGGCTCTGGTCGACGCCGGCGACTTCGCCGGCGCCACCTCCTCCGCCTCCTCCAAGCTGCTCCACGGCGGTCTGCGCTACCTGCAGACCGGCGCGGTGAAGCTGGTGGCGGAGAACCACTTCGAGCGCCGTGCGGTCTCCCGCCAGGTGGCCCCCCACCTGGCGAACCCGCTCACCTTCTACCTCCCCGTGTACAAGGGCGGGCCGCACGGCGCGGCGAAGCTCGGCGCGGGCGTCTTCGCCTACTCCGCGCTCTCCGCGTTCGGCGACGGTGTCGGCCACCTGCTCTCCCCCGCCAAGGCGGCGCAGGACGTGCCCGAGCTGCGCACCGAGAACCTCAAGGCCGTCGCCGTGTACGGCGACGACCAGATGAACGACGCGCGCATGGCGCTGATGACGGTCCGCGCGGCCGTCGAGTCGGGCGCGGTCGTCCTCAACCACGCCGAGGTCACCGGCCTGCGCTTCACGAACGGCCGGGTCACCGGCGCCGACCTCAAGGACCGTACGTCCGGCGATGAGTTCGGCGTCACTGCCCGCCTGGTGCTGAACGCGACCGGCCCCTGGGTCGACCACCTGCGCCGGATGGAGGACCCGAACGCGGCGCCGTCCATCCGCCTGTCCAAGGGCGCGCACCTGGTCCTCAAGCGCACCTCCCCCTGGAAGGCCGCGCTCGCCACCCCGATCGACAAGTACCGCATCACCTTCGCCCTCCCGTGGGAGGACATGCTGCTGCTCGGCACCACCGACGAGGAGTACGAGGGCGACCCGGCGGACGTGTCCGTCAACGACAAGGACATAGCGCAGATCCTGGACGAGGCCGCGTTCTCTGTCCGGGACCAGCAGCTGCAGCGGGATCTGATCACCTACGCCTTCGCGGGCCTGCGCGTGCTGCCGGGCGGTCCCGGCGACACCGCGAAGGCCAAGCGGGAGACCGTGGTCACCGAGGGCAAGGGCGGCATGCTGTCCGTGGCCGGCGGCAAGTGGACGACCTTCCGGCACATCGGCCGTACGGTGATGAAGAAGCTGGAGGCGCTGCCGGGGCACCCGCTCGGCGACGACTTCGAACCGATCTCCTCGCTGCCGAAGAAGCTTCCGCTGCCCGGTGTCGCCAACCCGCGCGCCGTCGCCCACCGCCTGCTGGTGGACCGCCCGGCCCCGGGTCCGCGCATGGCCGCCGACACCGCCAGGCACCTGGCCACCCACTACGGCTCCCTGGCCTTCGACATCGCCCGCCTGGCGAACGAGAACCCGGAGCTGGCCGAGCGCGTCCACCCCGACGCGCCCGAGATCTGGGCGCAGGTCGTCTGGGCCCGCGACCACGAGTGGGCCGAGACGGCGGACGACGTGCTGCGCCGCCGTACGACCCTGACGATCCGGGGCCTCGCCACGGACGACGTCCGGGCCAGGGTCCAGACCCTGCTCGACAAGAAGTAGGCCTCGGTGGCGGCCGGTCCGCTCCCCTGACCGGGACCGGCCGCCACCGCAGCGCCGGACCGCCGCACCGGGTCCGGACGACCGAGAGGGGCGGCCCCACGCCGATGGGGCCGCCCCTCTCGCCTGGCCGGGGGCGTTGTCAGTGCCGACTGGTATCCATGGGGGCATGAACAACGATCTTGCCGAGCCGGGGGTGGTCGCCGCCCTGCGCCAGGCCTTCGGCGTCGACGACGGTGAGTCGGCGCTGGGCTGGGAGGCGGTGCGCGCCTTCGAGGCGGAGCACCAGGTGGTGCTGCCGGAGCCGTACCGGACGTTCGTGGCGGAGGTGACGGACGGGTCGTACCAGGGGCCTCCCGAGTACGGACTCGTGGGACTGGCCGAGGGCGGCGGCAGGCAGCGCCTGAGCGAGCCGTTCCCCCTCACCCGGATGTGGCTGTGGGAGGGCGGCGACGACGGGGGGTACGAGAATCCGGAAGCTGTCATCGAGCGCGTCGTCCGGGACGGCTCGATCGTGCTGGGCACGGACGGATGCGGGATGGACTGGCACCTGATCGTGAGCGGCCCGCACCGCGGTCACATATGGCTGATCACCGGTGAGGGCGCGGCCCCGTTCGGCACGGAGTTCGGGCACACCACGGCGGAGCCCGGCTTCGCAGGCTGGGTGCGGCACTGGGCGGACGGCAGGGAGTGGTTCGACGCACCGCCCGCATAATGTGCCTGAGACATCCGATGTCTGAGGTGTTGGGGCGGGCGACAGGAGGCCGGGGATGGCAGTCACCGACGAGGCGATCGAGAAGATCAAGGGCATGATCGTCTCAGGTGCCCTGCGGCCCGGGGACCGGTTGCCCAAGGAGAGCGAGCTGGCCGCCGAGCTGGGGCTGTCGCGGAACTCCCTGCGGGAGGCGGTGCGGGCGCTGTCGCTGATCCGGATCCTGGACGTGCGACAGGGCGACGGCACGTACGTCACCAGCCTCGACCCGCAACTGCTGCTGGAGGCGCTGAGCTTCGTCGTGGACTTCCACCGCGACGACACCGTCCTGGAGTTCCTCGCGGTGCGCCGGATCCTGGAGCCGGCCGCGACCGCGATGGCGGCCTTCCGGATCGGCGAACAGCAACTGGACGCGCTGTCCGCCCAGTTGGACGCCCTCGGCGCCGAACCGTCGGTGGAGGAACTGGTCGCCGCCGACCTGGAGTTCCATCGCGGCATCGTGCGCGGCGCCGGCAACTCGGTGCTGTGCTCGCTGCTGGACGGCCTGTCCGGCCCGACCACACGGGCCCGGATCTGGCGGGGCCTCACCCAGGAGGACGCCGTCGGCCGCACCCTGCGCGAGCACCGGGCGATCCTGGCCGCGCTGCGCGACCGGGACGCGGAGGCGGCCCGCTCCTGGGCGACCGTGCACATCGCGAGCGTGGAGCAGTGGCTTCGCAGCACCCTGTGAAACCGCTGCGTAGCACCCTCGAAAAGCGGGGGAACACCTGGGCGGATCCGTCCGGGCTCCGGGTTGACGGGGGGTGTTCCGCGGTGGCGAACGGGGCAGTGATCCGGTCACTGGCCCACGCAAGGGGGCTGCGGGCGCCCCCGCCGGACGCCGTAAGGTTGGTGAGTCAAGCGAGGGCACGTCGGAAGGAGGCACTGGGTGATCGAGCTGGAGGGGGTTCCCGAGCTGATCGACCCAGTCATGGTGGCCGCGTTCGAGGGCTGGAACGATGCCGGCGACGCCGCCTCCACGGCGGTCGCGCATCTGGAACGCGAGTGGAAGGGCGAGGTCTTCGCGGCGCTCGACGCCGAGGACTACTACGACTTCCAGGTGAACCGCCCCACGGTGTTCATGGACGCCGGTGTGCGCAAGATCACCTGGCCGACGACCAGGTTGTCGGTGGTGCGGGTCGGCGGCGAGAAGCCGCGCGACCTGGTGCTGGTCCGCGGCATCGAACCGTCCATGCGCTGGCGCTCGTTCTGCAACGAGCTGCTCGGCTTCGCACACGAGCTGGGCGTGGAGCTGGTGGTCATCCTGGGCGCCCTGCTCGGTGACACCCCGCACACGCGTCCCGTGCCGGTCAGCGGGGTGACGTCCGACGCGGAGCTGGCCCAGCGGATGGACCTGGAGGAGACCAAGTACGAGGGCCCGACGGGCATCGTCGGCGTCCTGCAGGAGGCGTGCACGCACGCCGGCGTCCCGGCGGTGTCGCTGTGGGCGGCCGTACCGCACTACGTCTCCCAGCCGCCCAACCCGAAGGCCACGCTGGCGCTGCTCAACCGGCTGGAGGACCTGCTGGACCTGCGCATCCCGCAGGGTGAGCTGCCCGAGGACGCGCGCGCCTGGCAGGTGGGCGTGGACCAGCTGGCCGCCGAGGACAGCGAGGTCGCCGAGTACGTCCAGACGCTGGAGGAGGCCCGGGACACCGCGGAGCTGCCGGAGGCGTCGGGTGAGGCGATCGCCCGCGAGTTCGAGCGGTATCTGCGGCGCCGGGACGGGGGCCCTCCGGGCGGTAAGCAGAGGCCTCCGGCCGGTGGCGGTGGGGGCAAGGACGACGAGGACGACTCGGAGGACTGAAGGTTCGGAAGCTGAGGTACGACGAAGGGGCGGTTCCCGTGTCGGGAAGCGCCCCTTCTTTTGTCGCCGATGTGCTCTGGGGTGCCGCGACATGCCGTCCGGCGTCCCTGGGCCGGTCGTGGCTTGTCGCGCGGTTCCCCGCGCCCCTGACGGGCCGCCCCGCTCACGGCGCTTAGAGGGCTACTCCCAGCAGCGCGTCCACCGCACGGGTGACGACGCCCGGGGCGCCCGTGTCCGAGCCGCCCTCCTGCTCCTGCCGCGCCGCCCAGCGGTCCACCGCGGCCAGGGCGGCCGGGGCGTCCAGGTCGTTGGACAGGGCCGCGCGGATCTCCTCGACCAGGGTGTCGGCGGACGGGCCGTCGGGGCGGGAGACGGCCGCGCGCCACTGGGCGAGGCGGGTGACGGCGTCCTGGAGGACCTGGTCGGTCCACTCCCAGTCGGCGCGGTAGTGGTGGGAGAGGAGGGCCAGGCGGATGGCGGCGGGGTCGACGCCGTCCCGGCGGAGCTGGGAGACGAAGACCAGGTTGCCCTTGGACTTGGACATCTTCTCGCCGTGCAGGGCGACCATGCCGGCGTGGACGTAGGCCTTGGCCATGGGGAACGCGCCGGTGAGCACCTGGGCGTGCGAGGCGCCCATCTCGTGGTGCGGGAAGGCGAGGTCGGAGCCGCCGCCCTGGACGTCGAAGCCCATGCCGAGGTGGTCGAGGGCGATGGCCACGCACTCGATGTGCCAGCCGGGCCGGCCCCGGCCGAGGGAGCCGCCGTCCCAGCTGGGCTCGCCCTCGCGGGCCGCCATCCACAGCATCGGGTCCAGCGGGTTCTTCTTGCCCGGACGGTCCGGGTCGCCGCCGCGCTCGGCGGACAGCAGCCGCATGGCGGCCGCGTCGAGGTTCGAGACCTTGCCGAAGTTCGGGTCGGACTCGACGGAGAAGTAGATGTCGCCCTCCAGCTCGTAGGCCGCCCCGAGTTCGCGCAGCCGCTCCACGAGCGGGACGATGCCGGGTATCGCCTCCACGGCACCTATGTAGTGCTGCGGCGGGAGCATCCTGAGGGCGGTCATGTCCTCGCGGAAGAGGGCCGTCTCCTTCTCGGCGAGGGCGACCCAGTCGACGCCGTCCCGCTCCGCGCGCTCCAGCAGCGGATCGTCGACGTCGGTGACGTTCTGGACGTAGTGGACCTGCCGCTTGGTGTCGAGCCACACGCGCTGCACGAGGTCGAACGCGTTGTACGTCGCCGCGTGCCCCAGGTGGGTGGCGTCGTACGGGGTGATGCCGCAGACGTAGATACGGGCGACGGGACCGGGGTCGAGGGTGACGAGGCCGCCGGTCGCGGTGTCGTGGATCCTCAGGTCGCGGCCCTGACCAGGCAGGGCGGGGACCTCGGAAGCGGGCCAGGCATGCATGTACATGAGCCTAACCGGCTGCCCGCCGCGTATACGAACGGGATCGCGCCCGATGGCCGGATGTGTGGTCTTGTGCATCGCCGCCCGATGTGCTGATCGTGCTCACACCGGCGGCCAGGGGATGGCGGGCCACTCGCCGTTCGGCTCCGGGTGCACCCCCGTGCTGAGCAGCGCCTCGACACGCGCGCGTGTGGCGTCGATCTCGGCCGCGGTGATCAGTCCGGTCAGCCGTTCCCCCAGCGGCCCGCCCAGGGCCTGCCGCAGTCCCTGGAGGGCGTCGACGGCCTCGGTGGTCAGCGGCTCCCCGGCCCAGCCCCACAGCAGCGTGCGCAGCTTGTCCTCGACGTTGAAGGTGACGCCGTGGTCGATGCCGTAGAGCCGGCCGTCGGTGGTGGGCAGCAGATGGCCGCCTTTGCGGTCGGCGTTGTTGATCACCGCGTCGAGGACGGCGAGCCGGCGCAGGCGCTCGTCGTCGGCGTGCACGAGGAGCGCGGTGCGGCCCTCGCCGACCTCGGCCAGGCCGATCGCCTTCCAGCCCGGCTCCGGTTCCTCGGCGTCGACCAGGGCGAGCAGCTCCGCCTCGGCCTGGACGTCGATCCACAGCTGGCACATGCCCTCGCCGTACGGCCCGTCGCGCAGGACGGTCGGCGGGACCAGCCCCCAGCCGGTGGCCTCGGAGACCTCGTAGGCGGCCACCTCGCGGCCGGCCAGCGTGCCGTCCGGGAAGTCCCACAGCGGACGCTCCCCGGCCACCGGCTTGTAGATGCAGGAGGCTTCCCGGCCGTCCAGGGCGATGGTGCAGAACAACGCGGCGTTGGACGCCTCGCGGATCCGGCCGCGCACGGTCAGCTCACCCCGCGCGAGCAGCTCGGCGGCGGCCGGATCGGCCGCGGCGTCGACGGGCGTCACGCTCCGCGGCGGTATCCGTTCTGGCGCGGACATACGTGTCCTTCCGGATCGAGCGGGAGGCTGCACAGCGGGCACGGCGGCCGCCCGGCGTTGACGACGTCGAGGGCGCGCTTGGCGAAGGCCCGGGCCTGCGCGCCGGTCAGCCGGACCCGCAGCATCGGGGGCCCGTTCTCCTCGTCCTGGAGCAGCCGCTCCTCGGCCTCGGCGAGGTCCTCCTCGGTGTCGGCCTCCAGCTCCACCAGGGCCTGCGCCTCGACGATCATGCGCTGTTCCTCGCCGTCCCAGGCCAGTGCCATGGTGCCGACGCGGAACTCCTCCTCGATGGGGGTCTCCAGCGGGGCGGTGTCGGTGATCTCGGTGGGCGCCATGGCGGGGACGGCGGCGCTGCCGCCGCTGCGCCGTACGACCTCGTCGAGCAGTTCGTCCATCCGCTCGGCAAGTGCGGCCACCTGCGTCTTCTCCAGAGCCACGCTGGTCACCCGGGAGCCTGCGATGGCCTGGAGGAAGAACGTACGGCGTCCGGGCAGTCCGACCGTGCCGGCCACGAAGCGGTCCGGCGGGTCGTAGAGGAACACCTGACGGGACACGTCCTGTCTCCATTGAGAGTGAGTGCGGAGAGTGGGTTCGGGAGTTTCCGCGGTGCGGGCCGCCCGCGGATACGCGACTGTGTGGATCGCTTCACCCTACTGCGGCCGACGATCACGGTGCGCCCGCACCACCCCCGACCGGTGCGTCGCCGTCACCAGGTTCCTCGCGCGGGGCGAGCGAGGCGAAATCCCCGGTGTCGCCGAGGCGAACGAGGAACGGCCGCAGCCGGGTGTAGCGGATCGCGGTGACGGAACACGGCTCCACGGAGATCCGCTGGAAGAGGTCGAGGTGGAGTCCGAGGGCGTCGGCGACCAGGGATTTGATGATGTCACCGTGGGAGCACATGAGGTAGACGGCGTCGGCGCCGTGCTCGCGCTCCACGCGCGCGTTCCACTCGCGTACGGCCTCGGCGGCGCGCGTCTGCATGGCGCGCATGGACTCGCCGCCGGGGAAGGCGGCGGCCGACGGGTGGGCCTGGACGACCTCCATCAGCGGCTCGTCCTTGAGCTCGGCGAGCTTGCGGCCGGACCAGTCGCCGTAGTGGCATTCCCCGATCCGCTCGTCGGTGTGGACGCGCAGGCCGGGGCGCGCCTCGAGCAGCGGCCGTACGGTCTCCTGGCAGCGCTGCAGGGGGCTGGTGACGACCTCGGCGATCGGCAGCGCGGCGAGCCGGGCGGGCAGCGCGGCGGCCTGGGCGGCGCCGCGCTCGTCCAGGGCGACGCCTGGCGTCCAGCCGGCGAGCACGCCGGAGGTGTTGGCGGTGGAGCGTCCGTGCCTGACGAGGATCAGCGTGGGCATGCGGCCCAGGGTAGGCGTATCAGCACATGCACCGGTGACCGGGCGAAGGGAGAATGCGCTCCGTGATCGTCGACTGCGCCATCTACCGGCACGGACACCGCACCGAGGGGCCGGAGGACCTGTCCGACGCGCTCTCCGAGGCGCGGGCCGAGGGCGGGTTCGTGTGGATCGGCCTGTACGAGCCGTCGGAGCGGGAGTTCGACCTGGTCACCCAGGAGTTCGGGCTGCATCCGCTGGCCGTCGAGGACGCCCTGAACGCGCATCAGCGGCCCAAGCTGGAGGTGTACGACGACTCGCTGTTCATGGTGCTGAAACCGGTCGTGTACGAGACGGAGAGCGACACCGTCTCGGCGGGCGAGATCATGGTCTTCGTCGGCAACTGCTTCGTGGTCACCGTCCGTCATGGCGAGGGCTCGCCGCTGGCCGCCGTACGGCGCCGCCTGGAGGAGGAGCCGGACATGCTCGACAAGGGCCCTACCGCCGTGCTGTACGCGATCTCCGACGCCGTCGTCGACCACTATCTGGATGTGGCGACGGAGCTGCAGACGGATCTGGAGGAACTGGAGACGGAGGTGTTCCTGCCGGAGGGCGGCGGCTCGCGGGGCACCGCGTCCCGGATCTACGGCTTCAAACGGCAGATCCTGGAGTTCCGCCGGGCCACCGGCCCGCTCGCGCTGCCGCTGACCCGGCTGGCCGGCACCGGACCGCTCGGCGGCTCGGTGCCGTTCGTGCACGACAAGGCGCGCCCGTTCTTCCGGGACGTATGCGACCACCTGACACGCGTGAACGAGTCCGTGGAGGCCCTGGACCGGCTGGTGTCGGACGTCCTGTCGGCGCATCTGGCGCAGATGAGCGTGCGGCAGAACGACGACATGCGGAAGATCTCCGCGTGGGCGGCAATGGCCGCGGTCCCCACGATGATCGCGGGGATCTACGGCATGAACTTCGACCACATGCCGGAGCTGCACTGGCTGTGGTCGTATCCGGCGGTGATCCTCGCGATGGCCGCCCTGGAGGTGCTGCTGTACCGCCTGTTCAAGCATCGCGGCTGGCTGTGATGCTCGGGAGCCGCTGATGTCCGCGGCTCAGGCGAACTCGTGGGCGGGGGCGGCGGGGCCGCCGAGGGGGTCGCGGCGCTCGGGCATGCGGAGGGTGACCATGCGGCGCCAGCCGGCGAGCCGCTCGTAGGCGTAGACCGCGTGGATGCAGGCGGCGAGCAGGGCGTACCTGGTCCGGGACCAGCCCAGGATGCGGCCCATGCGGGCCATCACGGCGAGGCTGACGTCCCGGTGGACGCGGATCTCGGCGAGGGCGCACGCGCGCAGGGTGCGCTGGATCAGCCGGCCGTGCCCGGCGGCGGCGAACCGCAGCAGTTCCTCATGGGTGTAGGCGAGGTGGTTGTCCTCGTCGGCGCAGATCATGCGGACGGCCCTGCCCACCTCGGGATGGTCGGCGAAGTGCCTGAGCAGCAGGTCCATCTGCTCGGCGGCGCGCTGTTCGGTGACGCGGCTGTGGGCGAGGTAGACGATGACGTCCCGCTCGGTGAGCGGCTCGTCGCGCCGGAGCTTGTCGTGGGCGAGGCCGATGCCGTGCCGCTCCAGCAGCTTGGTGTAGTCGGTGTCGGGCGGTACGGCGACGGGGGTGAGCCCGCGCTTCTTCATCAGGGCGGTGAAGATGCGCCCGTGTTTGTCCTCGTCGGCGCCGTGCCGGGCGATCTTCGGGGCCAGGGCGCGTTCGCCGGGCGGGACCAGCGCGGCGATGCGCCCGTTCTCCCAGCCGCCCTGGGACTCCCCGCTGGCGGCGACGGAGCAGAAGAGCCGGAACGACTCGTCGTTGTCGAGGATCTCCTGGAACAGACTCTTGGCCGACAGCATGGACGCCACCTCTCCGCGAAGACTCCGCGGCACCTTGTGGGCAATTCCGCAGGTTTCCGCAAAGAACGAGTCAAATGCGGGCGGAGGGGAGCCGCAACACGGGTGTCGGGCGACTCGGCCGAAAGAAGGAACGCCGGGGTCGTAACCGCGCGGCGCCCGGCGCGTTGTTCCCGGTGACGGCCGTGGCGGGGAAGACCCCCGAGCCCCCACCACGGCCGCTGAAATCTCCCTAGGCCCTGTCGTCAAACTCCAGCCGTCCGCCCGAAGGGCGGGCCCTGCGGCGTCAGGTGCGTGCTCTCGGCGTGCCGGACCCTGGCCCTCGTACTGGATGTACTTGGGCCTGGGTCCGGTGCGGCGAGAGTGCGTGCATGGCGTCGCGGGGCAGGAGGGAGTTTGACGACAGGGCCTAGGCCAGCCCGGCGCGCTCCAGGGCCTCGCGGCCGGCCCGCAGGGAGGCGATCCGCTCCTCCAGGGTGAATCCGGCAGGCGACAGGCTGAGCGTGGTGACGCCGGCGGCGGCGTAGGCCTTCATCCGGTCGGCGATGCGGTCGACGGAACCCAGCAGAGTCGTCTTGTCGATGAGGTCCTGCGGGACCGCGGCCGCGGCGCCCTGCTTGTCGCCGGACAGGTACTTCTGCTGGATCTCGGCGGCTTCCTTCTCGTATCCCATGCGCCGGGCGAGCTGGTTGTAGAAGTTCTGCTTGGCGCTGCCCATGCCGCCGACGTACAGCGCGGTGTACGGCCGGAAGGTGTCGGCGAGCCGGGCGACGTCCTTGTCCTCGCCGACCGCGATCGGCAGCGTCGGGCACACGTCGAACCCGTCGAGGGTCCTGCCCGCCTTCTCACGCCCCGCGCGCAGATACGTCAGGGTGGTCTCCTCCAGGTGCTCGGCGGCGGGGAAGATCAGCAGCGCGCCGTCGGCGATCTCACCGGTCTGCTCCAGGTTCTTCGGGCCGATCGCGGCGATGTACAGCGGGATGTGCTCGCGCTGCGGGTGCACGGTCAGCTTGATCGGCTTGCCCGGGCCGCCGGGCAGCGGCAGCGTCCAGTGCTCGCCCTCGTACGTCAGCCGCTCCCGGGTCATCGCCTTGCGTACGATCTCGACGTACTCGCGGGTGCGGGCGAGCGGCTTGTCGAACTTGACGCCGTACCAGCCCTCGGAGACCTGCGGGCCGGACACGCCGAGCCCCAGCCGGAAGCGGCCGCCGGACAGCGAGTCGAGCGTCGCGGCCGTCATCGCGGTCATCGCGGGCTGGCGGGCCGGGATCTGGAAGATGGCCGAGCCGACGTCGATGCGTTCGGTCTGGGCGGCGACCCAGGACAGCACCGTCGCCGCGTCGGAGCCGTAGGCCTCGGCGGCCCAGCACACGGAGAAGCCCAGCCGGTCGGCCTCCTGGGCCACGGCCAGATTGTCCCCGTCCATTCCGGCACCCCAGTAGCCGAGGTTGATCCCGAGTTGCATGGCCGAATCCCCTTACCCATGAGTAACGTGCCTGTGGGGCGACCTTAGCGCGGGGGTGGGGGTCGGAGGAGGCACAGGGCACCCGAAAACATCGGCCCATGGCTCAACCCGGTTGTCCACAGGCAACCCACCGCACCGGTTCCGGCCAGTAATCTCGCCCGCATGGAGCAGAGGCATCTCGGCCGTACCGGCCTGCGTGTGTCCCGGATCGGACTCGGCACCCTCACCTGGGGCCGGGACACCGACGAGCATGACGCCGCGGACATGCTGAAGGCGTTCTGGGAAGCCGGCGGAACCCTCGTCGACACCGCGGACGTGTACGGCAACGGCGAGGCGGAGTATCTGCTCGGGCAGCTGATGGACGGCCTGGTGCCGCGCCGGGACCTGGTGATCTCCACCAAGGCGGGCAGCGTTCCCGACCCCGACCGCCGCTTCGACGGCTCGCGGGGCCATCTGCTCGCCGCCCTCGACGCCTCCCTGGCCCGCCTGGGCACGGACTACGTCGACGTGTGGCACGTCCACGCCTACGACCCCGGCACCCCGCTGGAGGAGACCCTCCAGGCCCTGGACATAGCGGTCAGCAGCGGCCGCGCGCGGTACGCGGGCGTCTCCAACTTCTGCGGCTGGCAGCTCGCCAAGGCCGCCACCTGGCAGCTCGCGGCGCCGGGCATCCGCACGCGACTGGCCAGCACGCAGATGGAGTACTCACTGCTGCAGCGGGGCGTGGAGCGGGAGGTGCTGCCCGCCGCGCTGGATCTCGGCGTCGGTCTGCTGCCCTCCTCCCCACTCGGCCGGGGCGTGCTGACCGGCAAGTACCGTCACTCCACTCCCGCGGACTCGCGCGGCGCCTCCGAGCATCTGGCGCCGTTCGTCGAGCCGTACCTGGACGACACGGCGACGCGCATCGTGGACGCGGTGACGACGGCCGCCGACGGGCTCGCCGTCACCCCGCTCCAGGTGGCCCTCGCCTGGGTCCGGGACCGGCCCGGCGTGGCCGCGCCGATCGTCGGCGCACGCAACGCGCAGCAGCTCACGGCGGCATTGTCAGTGGAGGCCCTTAGTCTTCCTGACGAGATCTGCCGGGCGCTGGACGATGTGTCGGCGCCCGTGCACCGCTATCCCGATCACGACTGGAGCACGCTGTGAGCACGGAGCCGGAGACCACGGAGGAAACCGGGCCGGGGACGCCGGACACATCCGAGACCCAGGGCGGGGAATCCGCCTCTGCGGCGCCCCGCCCTGCGCACGGCACCGAGTCGAACGGCGCCGAGGGCGACGCGAGCGGGGCGCGAGGCGAGGCCGGCACGGGGGAGGCGCGCGTGGACGGCGGGGACGGACCCGAAGGCGCGGGCGGCGCAGACGAAGGCAGGGGCGCAGGCGAAGCCGGAACCGGCACGGGTGGAGCCGACGGCGGCACCGGCGCGGGCGGAGCCGAAAGCGGCACCGGCGCGGGCGGGCCGGCGAGCGGCGAGCCGGCGAGCGAGACCGGCGCGGCAACGGACGGCGACGGCGGAGCCGAAGGCGCGGGCGGCGCAGACGAAGGCAGGGGCGCAGGCGAAGCCGGAACCGGCACGGGTGGAGCCGACGGCGGCACCGGCGCGGCCACGGACGGCGACGGCGGAGCAGACGGCGGCACCGGCGACGGGGGTGCCGGTGACGCGGCGCAGTTGTCCGAGGCCGAGGCCGAGTTGGCTGCGCAGCAGGTGGAGCGGGAGCGGATCGAGCGGCGCAAGGCGGAGAAGAGGGGCCCGATCGAGAGCGGCACCAAGCTCAGCGGCAGGGCGGCCGATCTGCTCGCGGCGGTGCGGGCGGTGGAGAGCGGCGAGAAGCCGGTGGGTCCGGTGTTCGCCGAGCCCGCGCCGGCCCCGCGCCGCCCGGCCCCGGAGCCCGTACGCCGGTCCCAGCCCGCGCCCGCCCCGGCCGCTGTCACACCCAGCACCCCGGCACCGGAGGCGGTGGAGGGCGTGCGCCGGGTGCTGACCGAGGGCGGCGCGCCCGAGGCCCTGGCTCCCCAGGTGGCCGCGGCGCTCGGCGAGGGCGCCGACGCGGCGCTCCGCGAGGACCCCTGGCAGCTGCTGCGGACCGGCGGCGTACGGCCCGAACAGGCCGACGGCTTCGCGCGCGGCCTGCTCGGCGCCGCCTGCGGCCCGGGCGACGAGCGGCGGGCTCGCGCGATCACCGCCTGGCTGCTGGAGCAGGCGGCCCTGGCGGGGCACACCGCGCTGGAACTGCCCACGCTCACCGCGGCGCTGGGCAAGCAGGGCGTGCCGGACCCGGACGCGGCGGTGCAGAGCACGCTCACGGAGGGCGAGGTCCTGGCGTTCCAGGACGCCCCGGAGGAACCGGGCGCCGCCGCGCCCGAGGTGGCGGCGGAGGGCGAGGACGAGGAGGAGCGGCCGGTCCGGGTGCTCGTCGGCCTGGAGCGGTACGCACTGGCCGAGGAGAGCCTCGCCGACGGCCTGGCGCGGCTGGTCAACTCGCTGTCCAAGGACACCGAACAGGCCTGGCAGGCGGCGGTCGACGCCGCCTCCGGCGGTTCGGCCGAGCTGGCCCGCGCGGTCGCCGGGCACGGCCTGGTGCTGCACACCGGCGGGGAGGCGGCCCGTGCCGAACCGGCCGCGCTGCTCGGTGCCGCCCGCGCCGCGGGCCTGCGCGCCTTCGCCGTCTGCCACACTCCCGACGGACGCCACCGCCTCGCCGCCCTGCCGGGCCCGGGCCCGGCGGAGCACGGCGTGGGCACGGTCGCCGGTCTGCTCTCCGGCGCCGAGGGGCCGGGCCGGGACGCGGACGGGGCACTGGAACTCGATCTGCTGATCGTGCTGGACGCGCCGCAGCTCGACGTGGAGAGCGCCGCGATGCTGGTGGAGTCGCTGCCCGACGGGGCCCGGCTGGTGCTCAGCGGCGACCCGGCTGTGCTGTGGTCGGCCGGACCGGGGCGGGTCTTCGCCGACCTGCTCGCCGCCCGCGTCTGCCCGCAGCTCTCCTCCCGTCGGCCCGACGCCGGTCCGATCGGCGAGCTGGTCTCCGGCATCGGCATCGGCGAGCTGAACCAGGTGGCCGCTCCGGGCAAGGAGATCGTCATCGTCCCGGTGCGGGACGCGGGCGAGGCCGTGCACCGGACCGTCCAGCTGGTCGCCGACTCGGTGCCGCGGGCCATCGGCGTCCCGGCCGACCAGACCGTGGTGATCACCCCCGGGCACGGCGGCGCCGCGGGGACCCGCGCCCTCAACTCCGCGCTGAAGGAGCGCCTCAACCCCGGCCCGGGCCGGTTCGGCGGCTTCGACCCCGGCGACCGGATCGTCTACTCCCCCGCCCCGGGCCGTTCGGTGCCGGGCGTGGTGGTGAAGGCCGACGCGGACGGACTGCACCTGTCGTGCGCGGGCGCCCCGGTGGTCGTACCGCGCGAGCGGGTGGAGGGCGCCGTACGGCACGGCTGGGCGCTGACCGCACACCAGGCGGTGGGCGCGCGCTGGCCGGCGGCGGTCGTCGTGCTGCCCGGCGACGCCGCGCAGGCGCTCAGCAGGCCCTGGGTGTACACGGCCTTCGGCCGGGCGGAGCGGCATCTGTCCGTGGTCCACGGCGTGGAACAGGCGCTGCCGAAAGCGGTGGCGGAGACCCCGGCCAAGCCTCGCACGACCCGCCTGCAGACGCTGCTGCGCACGCAGGTGCCCGCATAGATCTACTGGATGTCTGTCCGCCAGATCTTCTGGATGTCTGTCCGCCGCCGGCGAACAGCCACAGCGGCGGAGTCCGGCGGTGCCGTACCGGCCTCAGGCCCCACGGCACCGCCGGCCACCGTCATCTCTCGACGCCCTGGACCTCGTCCTCGACGAACTCAAGGTCTTCGTCCTCGTCCGTTTCCTCGTCGTCCTCGTCGTCGAACACCGCGCTCACATCGAACCGGCACACGACCCCTTGCGCGTCGATGTGCTCGAACGGCGCGTCCAGCCACTCCCCCGCCTCGGGGGTCTCGTCCGCCGCGGTGACCCAGAGCGTGGAGTCGCCCTCCTCCAGACCGAACTCCTTGTGCCGCGAGGCGATCTCGTCCGGTTCGAACTCGCCGAAGAGGATGCCCAGCGCGCCCGGAACCGTACCCTCGGCGTCCTCGGCCAGGCCGCCCGCGGCCTCGTACTCCGCCGCCTCGACCCGCTGGGCCTGCGCCAGCAGCCGCTGGGGTTCCACCACGGCGTAGTCGCGGCGGATCAGCACGCTGATCGCGTTCGGTTCCTCGGGGCCCGCGTACGGCGGCAGGGACTCCTCCGCGCTGGGGATCTCGAAGGGCGTGACCTCGTCGTAGCGGTCGTAGAGCAGCTCGTCGTACGCCTCGGCGGCCGCGGCCAGCTGGTTGAACGCCTCCAAGACGGCCGGGTCGTCCTCACCCGACCTGCGTTCGACCGCGGCCAGATGACGGTCGAGCGCGGTCTTGATCGCCTCGGCGGCGGCGCGTACCTCGGCAGCGGTGGGCTGCGCAGCATCAGACATAGTGCAGACGCTATCCGTACCGAGCCCCAGCCCGCACAATAGATGCGATGCCGGAATACGAATTTGTCGACGTGTACGTGCCTCGCGGGGTGTCCCGCAAGGAGGCCACACGTCTACTGACGGACCATGCCGAGTACGGACACTGGGAGTTGGACCGCCTGAGCCTGCTGCGCGACGGCAGCCGCAGGGTGCGGTTGCGCCGACGGATCATCCGCCAGGTGCGTGCCACGTGGTGAGGCCGGCCGCCTGAACGGAGCGGGCCCCACCGACCTGGCAGGGCCCGCTCCGCTTCCCGCGCCGCACGGCTCACCGCGCCGCACGGCCGGTTCCGTACTCGGCGTACTCGACGCTGCCCGCTACGCCGCGGCCCGTGCCTTGCGGTAGAGCACCGCGCCCGCGAGCAGCGCGCCCGCGCCGACCGGCAGCGCGAGGCCCACCGGCAGGTCGCTGCCGGTGTGCGCGAGCTGCGCGTTGGTCAAGGGCTGGTCGGAGCGGCCGCCGTGCTGCGTGACCTGAGTCGACCCGTGCGGGCCCTGGGGCGTGTGACCGCCCTTACCGGGCGGGGTCGTCGGACTGCCCGGGTGCCCCGGCTGACCGGGGTGGCCGGGATGGCCCGGGTGCCCGGGGTGTCCAGGCCGGCCCGGCTGTCCCGGGTTTCCGGGCGGGTTGCCGTGCCCGCCCCCCGGCGGCCGGCCGTGGTGATCGCCGCCTCCGTTGGCGCAGTCGTTGTCCTTGGCGGCGTTGCCCGCCCCGATGACGTTCACGCTGTTGCCGCAGACGTTCACCGGGACGTCGATCGGCACCTGGACGGTGTTGCCGGAGCCGACGCCGGGCGAGCCGGCGGTGTGCCCGCCCGCGTGGGAGCCGCCGTGGCCGCCGGACGTGCCGCCGTGGTTGGTGCAGCTGTTGCCCACCGCCGGGTTGAGCAGCCCGACGACGTTCACGGTGTTGCCGCACACGTTCACCGGAACGTGCACCGGCGCCTGCACCAGGTTGCCGGACAGTACGCCGGGCGAGCCGGTGGCGGCGCCGGACGCGCCGGCGTCGGCGTGGGCGTAGCCGCTCGCGGCGGCGATCACACCCGTGGCCGCCGCCATGGTCATCAGGCCCTTACGGGTGCCCTGTCGCATTCTGATCTTCCCCTGCCTTCGATCCTGCTGTGCCTCGCGGAAAGGCCAGTCGGCCCCGGAGCGCGTGGCGCGCGCTCCGGGGCCGACGGCTTGGAAAAGACGCCCCCCTCAGGAGGTCGTCGTCACTTGTTGACGCAGGTGTTGCCGAAGGCGGGGTTCAGGAGCCCGATCACGTTGACCGTGTTGCCGCAGACGTTCACCGGGACGTGCACGGGGACCTGAATGACGTTGCCGGAGACGATGCCCGGGGAGTGCACGGCAGCACCCTGGGCTCCGGAGTCTGCGACGGCGAGGCCCGCGCCCGCGAGAACCAGCCCACCGGTGGCAGCCGCAGCAGCGACGACCTTCTTGATCATTAGTTCCTCCTTGTTGGCAAAGCGACCCCAAGGTGCGGAGTCACATCACCTGTAACGAGGAGGAACTAATGAAGCTACGAACCGATCGTCGCATTCACCCGTTCCAGTCGATCCCGTACGGGCGCCCGAATATGTCGGCCGTCTCGGCCCAGGACGTCACGACGCGTCGATGAACCGGTCCAGCACCCGCACGCCGAACCGCAGGCCGTCGACCGGCACCCGCTCGTCCACGCCGTGGAACATGCCGGCGAAGTCCAGCTCCGGCGGCAGCTTCAGCGGGGCGAAGCCGAAGCCGCGGATGCCGAGGTCGTCGAAGGACTTGGCGTCGGTGCCGCCGGAGAGCATGTAGGGGATCGCCTTGGCGGTGGGGTCCTCGGCGACCAGCGCGGACTGCATGGCCTCCACCAGCGCCCCGTCGAAGCCGGTCTCGACCGCCTTGTCCGTGTGCACGTCCTCGCGGCGGACGTGCGGTCCGAGCAGCCGGTCGAGGTCGCCGAGGAACTCCTCCTCGTATCCCGGCAGGAAGCGGCCGTCGATGTGCGCGGTGGCCTCGCCCGGGATGACGTTCACCTTGTAGCCGGCGTTGAGCTGGGTGGGGTTGGCGGTGTTGCTGAGGGTGGCACCGATGAACTTGGCGATGCCGCCGAGCCGGACGAGCGTGGACTCCATGTCCTCCGGGTCCAGCTCGGTGCCGAGCGCGTCGCCCAGTTCGTCGAGGAACGCCCGGGTGGTCTTGGTGACCCGCACCGGGAACCTGTGCCGGCCGACCCGGGCCACGGCCTCGGACAGCTCGGTGATGGCGTTGTCGCGGTGGATCATCGAGCCGTGCCCGGCGGTGCCGGCCACGGTCAGCTTCATCCAGTGCATGCCCTTCTCGGCCGTCTGGATCAGATAGAGCCGGCGCTGCTCGTTCACGGTGAACGAGAAGCCGCCGACCTCGCTGATCGCCTCGGTGACGCCCTCGAACAGCTCGGGGTGGTGGTCGACCAGGTGGCGGGCGCCGTACGTGCCGCCCGCCTCCTCGTCGGCGAGGAAGGCGACCACGATGTCCCGCGGGGGCCGCCGCCCGCTCCGGAGCCGGTCGCGCACGACCGCGAGGGTCATGGCGTCCATGTCCTTCATGTCGACGGCCCCGCGCCCCCACACGCACCCGTCGGCGATCTCGCCGGAGAACGGGTCGTGGGTCCAGTCGGCGGCGTTGGCCGGTACGACGTCCAGGTGGCCGTGGATCAGCAGCGCGGGCCGGGACGGGTCCTCCCCCTCGATGCGGGCCACCGTCGAGGCGCGGCCCGGGTGCGACTCGAAGATCCTCGGCTCGAGACCGACCTCGGCGAGCTTCTCGGCGACCCACTCCGCCGCCTTGCGCTCGCCCGGACCCGAGTGGTCGCCGTAGTTGCTGGTGTCGAACCGGATCAGCTCGCGGCAGAGGTCCACGACCTCGTCCTCGCCGGTGACGCTCCTGGCCGTGTCCGTCTGGCTCACGTGCTTCCTCCCGCGCTGTCGCTGCTGATGGTCCCCCTCATCCTCCCTCTGACCCGGCCGCGGCCCAAGACCGGTCCCGGCCCGTCACACACCGTTCACGCGCGACGGGCTCCGGCGGCGGGGGGTGATCAGCCACCCCCGGAAGCCTGGTAATGTTTCCTTCGTCGCCGCGAGGGAAACCACGCCGAAAGGCCTTCCCGAGGACGACAGACACCTTGTCCGGGTGGCGGAATGGCAGACGCGCTAGCTTGAGGTGCTAGTGCCCTTTATCGGGCGTGGGGGTTCAAGTCCCCCCTCGGACACCAGTGCGGGCCCCTGTTCACCAGGGGCCCTTCGCTTTTCCTCGTGAGTTTCCCCGCGAGCGAAGCCCAACTACCCCCGGAACGCCCCCTCCTTGACGGTGTGTGAGGCATGTCTCGCCCGGCGTGAAGGTCGGCAGGTCAGAGGCCCACAGCCGCGGTACGGCCCTCACCCGAACGGCCCTCTCGGGCGACCGGGCGAAGGGGATGGAGACTAACGTCGTACTAATATTTCCGGCTTGTCACTGAGCCGGACCGACGTGAGGACCCGATGGCAGCCATAGACGAGAGCAGCGCTCTCGGCCTGCTCGACGAAGAGATCCGCACGCAGTTCGGCGACCGGGCGCGCTTCTCCGCCAGGTCCGCGGCGTCGCCGCGCACGCTGGTCGACGTCTTCGACGCGACCGTGCGGTCCCATCCGGACGAGCCGGCGCTGGACGACGGTACGACGTGCCTCACCTACCGTGCGCTGGCCGGCGAGGTGGAGCGGCTGCGGCAGCGGCTCGCCGGTGCGGGGGTCGGGCTCGGGGACCGGGTGGGGGTGCGGGTTCCGTCGGGGACCAACGAGCTGTACGTCGCGATCCTCGCCGTCCTCGCCGCCGGTGCCGCGTATGTCCCGGTCGACGCCGAGGACCCCGACGAGCGGGCGGAGCTGGTGTTCGGGGAGGCGGAGGTACGGGCCGTCGTCGGCGCCGGACACGGCATCGCGGTCCAGGGCGGCTCCGGCACCGGCACGGACACCTCCGGCACCGCCGCCGCGCGGCCCGGCGTCGAGCACGACGCCTGGATCATCTTCACCTCCGGGTCCACCGGGAAGCCCAAGGGCGTCGCCGTCACGCATCGCAGCGCCGCCGCGTTCGTGGACGCCGAGGCCGCCCTGTTCCTCGCGGAGGAGCCGATCGGGCCCGGCGACCGGGTCATGGCGGGGCTCTCCGTCGCCTTCGACGCCTCCTGCGAGGAGATGTGGCTGGCCTGGCGGTACGGCGCCTGTCTGGTGCCCGTGCCCCGGTCGCAGGTCAGGAGCGGTGCCGATCTCGGGCCCTGGCTGGTCGAGCAGGAGATCACCGTCGTCTCGACCGTGCCCACGCTGGCCGCGCTGTGGGAGCCGGAGACGCTGAACGACGTACGGCTGCTGATCTTCGGCGGCGAGGCCTGCCCGCCCGAGCTGGCGCAGCGGCTGGTCACCGAGGGGCGCGAGGTGTGGAACACCTACGGGCCGACCGAGGCGACCGTCGTGGCCTGCGCGGCGCCGATGACCGGTGAGGAGCCCATCCGGATCGGGCTTCCCCTCGACGGGTGGGAGCTGGCCGTCGTCGACGACAGCGAGGAGCCCGTGCCCATGGGCGGCTGCGGGCAGCTCGTGATCGGCGGGGTCGGGCTCGCCCGGTATCTCGATCCCGAGAAGGACGCCGAGAAGTACGCGCCGCTGCACTCGCTGGGCTGGGAGCGGGCCTATCGCAGTGGTGACCTGGTCAGGGCCGAGCCCGAGGGGCTGGTCTTCCTGGGCCGGGCCGACGAGCAGATCAAGCTCGGCGGGCGGCGGATCGAACTCGGTGAGGTGGATGCCGCACTGCAGGCCCTGCCCGGCGTCGCCGGGGCCGCGGCCGCCGTACGCACCGCCCGCGGCGGGAATCAGCTCCTCGTCGGTTACGTGGTCACCCAGGACGGCTGGGACCAGGCGGCGGCCGTCGAGAAGCTGCGCGCCGAGCTGCCCGCCGCACTGGTGCCGCTGCTCGCGCCCGTCGCGGAGCTGCCGACCCGGACGTCCGGCAAGGTGGACCGGGGCGCGCTGCCCTGGCCCCTGGAGGGCGTCAAGACCCCCAAGGCCGAGCTGTACGGCACCGAGGCCTGGCTCGCCGAGCAGTGGGCCCAGGTGCTGGACGTCCCGGTGACCAGCGCGTCCGACGACTTCTTCGCGATCGGCGGCGGCTCGCTGGCCGCCGCCCAGCTCACCACCCGGCTGCGCACCCGCTACCCGAGCGCGGCCGTCCTCGACATCTACCAGCAGCCCGTCCTGCGCAAGCTGGCCCGGCGGCTGGAGGCCTCGGCGCAGGACGACGGCAGGGCCCGCACCATCGCGCCGGTCCCGGTGCGCGCCCAGGCCGTCCAGCTTCTGCTGCTGCTTCCGCTGGTCACCCTGCTCGGGCTGCGCTGGACGGTGGTCCTGGCCGCCGTCGGGAACCTGCTGCCCGGCTACTCCTGGCTGCCGACCGCCCCCTGGTGGCTGCCGGCGGCCGGGGCGCTGCTGTTGTTCACCCCGCCCGGCCGGATCGCGCTCGCGGCGGGCGGGGCGCGGCTGCTGCTGCGGGGCGTCGAGCCCGGCCGGTATCCGCGCGGCGGAAGCGTGCATCTGCGGCTGTGGACGGCCGAGCGGCTGGCCGAGTTCAGCGGGGCCACCTCGCTGACCGGATCCTGGCTGGAGCGGTACGCGCGGGCGCTGGGCGCGAAGGTCGGGCCCGAGGTGGACCTGCACTCGCTGCCGCCGGTCACCGGCATGCTCAGGCTGGGCCGGGGCGCGGCCGTCGAGTCCGAGGTGGACCTGTCCGGGCACTGGCTGGACGGCGACCGTCTGGTGATCGGCCCGGTCAAGGTCGGTGCGCACGCCACCGTCGGCACCCGCAGCATCCTCTTCCCGGGCGCCCGCATCGGCAAGCGGGCCGAGGTGGCTCCCGGTTCGGCGGTCGGCGGGCAGATCCCGACCGGCCAGCGCTGGGCGGGCGCGCCCGCGGTCAAGCTCGGCAAGGCCAAGCGCAACTGGCCGAAGGAGCGGCCGCAGCGGGGCACGTACTGGCGGGTGATGTACGGCATCACCGGCCTCGCGCTGAGTTCCCTGCCGCTGCTCGCGGGTGTGGCCGCGCTGCTGGTCGCCCGTGTGTTCGTGGCGCCCGGAAGCTCGCTCCCCCGGGCGCTGCGCGCAGCCGCGCTCGGGCTGGTCCCGGCCACGCTCGCCTACGGGCTGGCGTACGCGCTGCTGATCCTGGTCGCCGTGCGCGTGCTCGGCCTGGGTCTGCGCGAGGGCACGCATCCGACGCACAGCCGGGTCGGCTGGCAGGCGTGGACCGTGACGCAGCTGATGGACCGGTCCCGGCAGACGCTGTTCCCGTTGTACGCGGGGCTGGTCACGCCGGTGTGGCTGCGGCTGCTCGGGATGCGCATCGGGCGCCGCGCCGAGGTGTCGACGGTGCTCGCGCTGCCGAGCCTGACCACGGTCGGCGACGGGGCGTTCCTGGCGGACGACACGCTGACGGCGCCGTACGAGCTGGGTGGCGGCTGGGTGCGGATCGGGCGTGCGGAGATCGGGCGGCGGGCCTTCCTGGGGAACTCCGGGATGACCGGGCCGGGCCGGAGCGTGCCGGACGGCGGCCTGGTCGGCGTGCTGTCGGCGACGCCGAAGAAGGCGAAGAAGGGCACCTCGTATCTGGGGCTGCCGCCGGTGAAGCTGCCGCGCAGTGCGGGCGGCGGGGATCAGAGCCGTACCTACGAGCCGCCGGCCCGGCTGCTGTGGGCGCGCGGTCTCGTGGAGCTGTGCCGGATCGTGCCGGTGCTGTGTTCGGCGGCGCTGGCCGCGGTGACGGTGGCGGCGCTGTGTGCGCTGGGTCCGTGGGCGTGGGCCCTGTCGGGGCCGGTGCTGCTCGGGGCGGGCATGGTCGCGGCGGTCGTCTCCGTCCTCGCGAAGTGGCTGCTCGTGGGGCGGCACCGGGCCGGGGAGCATCCGCTGTGGAGTTCGTTCGTGTGGCGCAACGAGCTGGCGGACACGTTCGTCGAGGTGCTGGCGGTGCCGTGGCTGGCCGGGGCCGTGCCGGGGACGCCGGTGATGACGGCGTGGCTGCGCGGGCTGGGCGCGCACATCGGCCGGGGCGTGTGGGTGGAGAGCTACTGGCTGCCGGAGACCGACCTGGTGACCCTCCAGGACGCGGCGACCGTCAATCGTGGCTGTGTGCTGCAGACACACCTCTTCCACGACCGGATCTTGCGGACGGATACTGTGGTCCTCCGTGAGGGCGCCACGCTGGGCCCTGGCGGGATCGTGCTGCCCGGCAGCACGGTCGGGGCCCGTACGACATTGGGGCCCGCGTCGCTCGTCATGGCCGCGGAGTCCGTCCCGGACGACACCCGCTGGCTCGGCAATCCGATCGAGGCATGGCGTCCCTGAGCGCGGGCCATCCGGGTGCGGCCCCGGCACCCAGTGGTGGCACAGCGCAGGGAGCGGACACAGCAGTGGCAGTTCAGCAGTCGGCCGGACGGGACCCGTACTTCCCGGACAACGGTGATCCCCGCTACCGGGTGCACCGCTATGAACTCACGCTGGACTACCGCCCCGGCCCGAACCGGCTGTCCGGCACGGCCCGGATCTACGCCATAGCGGGCCGCGCGCCGCTCACGGAGTTCCAGCTCAATCTGGCCGACTTCAGGATCGGCCGGGTGCGGGTGGACGGCCGGCAGCCGCACTTCACGCACCGCGGCGGACGGCTGCGGATCCGCCCGGCCAAGCCCGTGCGGGCCGGCGCCGCGTTCACCGTGGAGGTCCAGTGGTCCGGCAACCCCAGGCCGGTGGCCAGCCCGTGGGGCGGGCTCGGCTGGGAGGAGCTGGCGGACGGGGCGCTGGTGGCGAGCCAGCCGGTCGGGGCGCCGTCCTGGTACCCGTGCAACGACCGGCCCGCCGACAAGGCGTCGTACCTGATCTCGGTGACCACACCGTCCGCGTACGCGGTGGTCACGGGCGGGCGTCTGCTGACCCGCACCACGAAGGCCTCGACGACGACCTGGGTGTACGAGCAGTCCGCGCCCACGTCCAGCTATCTCGTCGGTCTGGCCATCGGCAGGTTCCAGACGGTGCTGCTGGGCGACCCAGGCCCGGGGGGCGTGCCGCAGCACGGGCACATCCCGGCGCGTCTGCTGCCGGAGTTCTCCCGGGACTTCGCGCGGCAGCCGGCGATGATGGAGCTGTTCCAGGAGCTGTTCGGGCCGTACCCGTTCGAGGAGTACGCGGTCGCGGTGACCGAGGAGGAGCTCGATGTGCCGGTCGAGGCACAGGGGTTGTCGCTGTTCGGCGCCAACCACGTGGACGGAGCCCGGGGTTCGGAACGGCTGGTGGCGCACGAGCTGGCGCACCAGTGGTTCGGCAACTGCGTCACCATCGCCGACTGGCGGCACATCTGGCTGAACGAGGGCTTCGCCAAGTACGCGGAATGGCTGTGGTCCGAGCGCTCGGGCGGCCGCACCGCCCAGCAACTGGCCGCCGCCGCCCACCGGTTGCTGGCCGCGCTGCCGCAGGACCTGAAGCTGGCCGATCCGGGCCGCAAGGCGATGTTCGACGACCGGCTCTACGAGCGGGGCGGTCTGACCCTGCACGCGGTGCGCTGCGCGCTCGGCGACGACGCGTTCTTCCGCATGCTGCGCGCCTGGGTGTGGCTGCACCGGAACGGGACGGTGACGACGGCGGCGTTCACCGAGCACGTGGCCCGGTTCGCGCAGGAGCCGCCGGCCGTGCTGTTCCAGGAGTGGGTGTACGGGGCGCGGCTGCCGCCGCTGCCGGTGCTCGGGGAGGTTTCCTAGACTGGAGGGGTGGCCCGGCCCAATGACGAGGTCGAGGCGCTCCTGCGGGAGTACGCGGACCTCATCGCGATCACGGGAGGCGACGCCTTCAAGGCGCGCGCCTACGAGAAGGCGGCGCGTGCCATCGGCGGGTATCCGGCCGACGTCTCCAAGCTCGACGCGGACGGGCTGAAGGAGATCCCGAACGTGGGGAAGTCGATCGCCGACAAGGTGGCCGAGTATCTGCGCACGGGGAAGATGGCGGTGGTCGAGGAGCGCCGGGCGAAGATCCCCGCCGGGGTGCGGGAGCTGATCACGATCCCCACCCTGGGCCCGAAGAAGGCGCTACGGCTGTACGAGGACCTGCACATCTCCTCGGTCAGCGAGCTGGCCGCGGCGATCGAGGCGGACGCGCTGGCCGATCTGAAGGGCTTCGGCGAGAAGACGCAGGACAACATCCGGCACGGCATCGAGCTGCTGCAGCGGGCGGGCGCCCGGGTGCCGCTGTCACTGGCCCTGGACACCGCGGAGGAGATCGTCGCGGAGCTGTCCGAGGTGACCGGGTGCAAGCGGTGTGCGTACGCCGGCTCGCTGCGCCGGATGCGGGAGACGGTCGGGGATCTGGACGTCATCGTCGCGGCGAAGAAGTCGGAGCCGTTCATGGCGGCGCTGTGCGAGCTGCCGGCCACCGCGGAGGTCATCGCGCGGGGCTCGAAGAAGACGTCGGTCCGCACGGGCAAGGGGCTCCAGGTCGATCTGCGGGTGCTGCCGCCGGAGTCCTGGGGTGCCGGGATGCAGTACTTCACCGGTTCGAAGGCGCACAACATCCGTACCCGCACCATCGCCGTGCACCAGGGGCTGAAGCTGTCCGAGTACGGCCTGTTCGACGCCGGGAGCGGGGACTCGCTGGCCTCCCGCACCGAGGAGGAGGTGTACGCCCGGCTCGGGCTGCCGTGGATCACACCGACGCTGCGGGAGGACCGCGGGGAGATCGAGGCAGCCCTGCACGGCGAGCTGCCGGAGGTGGTGACCGAGAAGGACATCCGGGGCGATCTGCACACCCACACCGACCTCACCGACGGTCTGGCGCCGCTGGAGGAGATGGCGGCGGTGGCCGCCGAGCGCGGCTACAAGTACTACGCCGTCACGGACCACGCGCCCAACCTGTACATGCAGCGCATGACCGACGAGAAGATCCTCGCCCAGCGGGAGCGGGTGCGGGAGCTGGACGGCACCCACCACAGGATGCGGCTGCTGCACGGCACGGAGCTCAACATCGACCCGGACGGCGGGGTGGACTGGCCGGAGGAGTTCCTGGCGG
Organism: Streptomyces sp. RB17; assembly: GCF_009604455.1. Taxonomy (GTDB): domain Bacteria; phylum Actinomycetota; class Actinomycetes; order Streptomycetales; family Streptomycetaceae; genus Streptomyces. Next base: position 146,958 of record NZ_WEGL01000009.1, on the reverse strand, counting down.
GCTTCGACCTGTGCGTGGCCTCGCTGCACTCGCACTTCGACCTGGGCCGCAGGGCGATGACCCGGCGGCTGGTGCGGGCCTGCGAGCACCCGTACGTCAACATCATCGGGCACCCGACGACCCGGCTGATCGGCAAGCGGCCGGGCGTCGACGCCGACTGGGACGAGGTGTTCGCGGCCTGCGCGCGCACCGGCACCGCGCTGGAGGTCAACGCCCAGCCGGACCGTCTCGACCTGTGCGACGAGGACATCCTGCGGGCCAGGGAGCACGGCGTGCGGTTCGCCGTGAACACCGACGCGCACTCCGTCCCGCACCTCGCGCAGCTGCGCTACGGCGTCGGTACGGCGCAGCGGGGCTGGCTGACCAAGGACGACGTCATCAACACCTGGACGCTGGCCCGGCTGCGCCGCTTCCTGCGGAAGGGGAGGTGAGGGGGCGTCACTCGCGGTCCAGCCACAGGGGTGACAGGTCCTCCTCGGTATCGTCCGCTCCGACCGCCTTGATGTCCCCGTCCGCGGCGCGCAACAGCCTGCGGCCCATGGCGATGAGCGCACGTCCGGCGGCGAGTTCGTCGCCTATCTCCGGTACATCGGGGTCGTAGGGGTTCCGGCGGGCCTCCGCGTGGCTCTCCAGGACGTTGTCGCCGGTGTCCAGGACGATCCGGGCGGTGGTGTCCGGGTCGTGCTCGGAGAGGTACAGGTTCAGCCGCCACTCCTTGACGGCCGGAGGACGGCTGGTCCTGGGTCGGGTCATGGTCCGCCACCTCGCTCCGCGGGTCGTGCCGCGATGGGCCGTCCGTCGTGTGCGGCGCCGTCGTGGCTGGTCGCGCAGGTCCCCGCGCCCCAAGGGGCGCGTGGTCCAGCTCTTCCACTTTGCATCCGGCCCCAGACGGGCGCCTCCCCCGGCCCGGGCACAATGTCGGCCATGACCTCGCGCGCCTGCCCCTGCGGACTCCCCCAGCCCTACGACGCCTGCTGCGGCCGTTTCCACGCGGGGCCGGCCGCCGCGCCGACCGCCGAGCTGCTGATGCGGTCGCGGTACAGCGCGTTCGTGACGGGGGACGCGGGGTATCTGCTGCGCACCTGGCATCCGCGGACCCGGCCCGAACGGCTGGACCTCGATCCGCGGATGAGGTGGACGGGGCTGGAGATCCTGGACACCACCGACGGGTCGGCCTTCCACAGCACGGGCACGGTGACCTTCCGCGCCTCCTACCGCGGCGGCTCGCTGCACGAGCGGAGCCGGTTCGAGCGGGTCGACGGGGCGTGGGTGTACGTGGACGGGGACTTCCTGGACTGAGACTTCCTGGACTGAGACTTCCTGGACCGAGGCTTGCGGAACCGACCCGGACTAGGGCGCCAGGATGTCCAGTTCCTGCAGGGCGCCCACGGTGATCTCCCTGGTCAGCTCCTCGGCGCGGGTCGCGTCGCCCTCGCGGACCGCCTCGGCCAGCTGCACGTGCAGGGTGACCGCCGCCGGGTCGGGATCCTCGAACATGACCTCGTGATGGGTGCGGCCGGCCAGGACCTCCGCGACGACGTCGCCGAGCCGGGCGAACATCTCGTTGCCCGAGGCGTTCAGGACGACCCGGTGGAAGGCGATGTCGTGGACCAGGTACTCCTCCAGCTTGTGGCCGCGTGAGTTGGCCACCATGCCGAGCGCGCACTCGGTGAGTTCGGCGCACTGCTGCGCCGTGGCGTGCCGGGCGGCGAGACCGGCCGCGACCGGTTCGATCGCGGAGCGCAGCACGGTCAGCGAGCGCAGCTGGTACGGGCGGTCGGCGCCCGCGAGGCGCCAGCGGATGACCTGCGGGTCGTAGACGTTCCACTCGGACTTGGGGCGGACCGTCACACCCACTCTGCGGCGGGACTCGACCAGGTGCATGGATTCGAGCACGCGGACCGCTTCCCGCATCACGGAACGCGACACGTCGAACCGCTGTGCCAGCTCGTCGGTGCGCAGCACGCTGCCCGGCGGGTACTCGCCCGCAGTGATCGCGGGGCCGAGGGTGTCCAGTACATGGCCGTGCAGCCCCCGGCCCGGAGTGGTCATGCACTCAGCGTACGGCGTGGATCACCGACGAAAAAAGTCAGACTTATACATCACACACTCTTGAATTCGTCGTACCTAATAGGTTTCAGTGTGGCGACGCCGCTGTGGCGTCGGATGTCGAGGAAGACAGCGAGGCAGTGATGCGAACCCCCCAGGTCGTCGTCGTGATGGGCGTCGCGGGGACGGGCAAGACCACGATCGGTCCCTTGCTCGCCGCGCGGCTGGGCGTCCCGTACGCCGAGGGCGACGACTTCCACCCGCAGGCCAACATCGACAAGATGACGGCCGGTGTCCCGCTCGACGACAACGACCGGTGGCCCTGGCTGGACGCCATCGGCCACTGGGCGCACGGGCGGGCCGGACTGGGCGGGGTGGTCAGCAGCTCGGCGCTGAAGCGGTCGTACCGCGACCGGCTCAGGGCCGCCGCTCCCGGAGTGGTGTTCGTGCACCTCACCGGCGACCGGAAGCTGATCGAGGACCGGATGAGGCAGCGGCAGGGGCACTTCATGCCGACCGCGCTGCTGGACTCCCAGTTCGCCACGCTGCAGCCCCTGGAGCCGGACGAGGCGGGAGTCGCCGTGGACGTCACCGGCAGCCCCCAGGACATCGCCGAGCGTGCCGCGAAGGCACTCGAGGCGCTTCCCGACACCACCGCGTAGCACCCACCCCCGTCCCCCCGTAACGCAAGGGAAACCCGTGACCAGACTCAGCGTCGAGATGCTGGCAGCGGACGCGCCTCCGCCGATCACCTCCGCCGGACACGCCCAGCTGGGCATCGCCGTCCTGGTGGGCATCGCCGTGATCGTCCTGCTCATCACCAAGTTCAAGCTCCATGCCTTCCTGGCGCTGACCATCGGGTCACTGGCGCTCGGGGCGGTCGCGGGAGCGCCGCTCGACAAGGCCATCACCAGCTTCACCACCGGGCTCGGCACCACGGTGGCCGGCGTGGGCGTCCTGATCGCGCTCGGGGCGATCCTGGGCAAGCTCCTCGCCGACTCCGGCGGCGCCGACCAGATCGTCGACACGATCCTCGCCAAGGCCGGCGGGCGCGCGATGCCCTGGGCGATGGTGCTGATCGCCTCCGTGATCGGTCTGCCGCTGTTCTTCGAGGTCGGGATCGTGCTGCTGATCCCGGTCGTGCTCATGGTCGCCAAGCGCGGCAACTACTCCCTGATGCGCATCGGCATCCCGGCGCTCGCCGGTCTGTCCGTGATGCACGGCCTGATCCCGCCGCACCCCGGCCCGCTGGTCGCGATCGACGCGCTGCACGCCAACCTGGGTGTGACCCTGGCACTCGGCATCCTGGTCGCCATACCGTCGGTGATCGTCGCGGGTCCGCTGTTCTCGAAGGTCGCGGCCCGCTGGGTGGACGTGCCGGCCCCCGACCGGATGCTGCCGCAGCGTCCGTCGGAGGAGCTGGAGCGCCGTCCGGGCTTCGGGGCGACGCTCTCCACCGTGCTGCTGCCGGTGGTGCTGATGCTGGCCAAGGCGCTGGTGGACATCGTCGTCGACGACCCCACGAACGTGAACCAGCGGGTCTTCGACATCATCGGCTCCCCGATGATCGCGCTGCTCGCCGCGGTGATCGTCGGCTTCTTCACGCTGGGCCGGCCCGCCGGGTTCAGCAAGGAGCGACTGCAGCAGACCGTCGAGAAGGGCCTGATGCCCATCGCGGGCATCCTGCTGATCGTCGGCGCGGGCGGCGGCTTCAAGCAGACCCTGATCGACAGCGGTGTCGGCCAGATGATCCTGGACATCTCCAAGAGCTGGTCGATCCCGGCGGTGCTGCTGGCCTGGCTGATCGCGGTGGTGATCCGGCTGGCGACCGGTTCGGCGACGGTGGCGACGGTCTCCGCGGCCGGTCTGATCGCGCCGCTCGCGGCCAGCACGTCGACCACCCACACCGCCCTCCTCGTCCTCGCCATCGGCGCCGGCTCGCTGTTCTTCAGCTTCGTCAACGACGCCGGCTTCTGGCTGGTGAAGGAGTACTTCGGGCTGAGCGTCGGGCAGACCGTGAAGACCTGGTCGCTCATGGAGACGATCCTCTCGGTGGTCGCCGGCGGACTGGTCCTGCTGCTCTCACTGATCGTGTAGGGGTACGGGCGTGAGTCACCCGCTCTTCGACATCAGCGGCCGTACGGCCCTGGTCACCGGGTCCAGCCGGGGCATCGGCCTCGCGCTGGCCCGGGGCCTGGCCGAGGCCGGCTGCACGGTGGTCCTCAACGGACGCGACCGGGACCGGCTGGCCGAGGCGGCCTCCGGACTGCCCGGGGACCGGATCCACACGGCGGTGTTCGACGTGACCGACGGACCGGCCGTGGCCGCCGGGATCGCGGAGGTCGAGGAGCGGGTGGGCCCGCTCGACATCCTCGTCAACAACGCGGGCATGCAACTGCGCGCCCCGCTGCTCCAGTTCACCGACGCCGACTGGCACCGGATCCTGGACACCAACCTCACCAGCGCGTTCCTCGTCGGCCGCGAGGCCGCCCGGCGGATGACGGAACGCGGCCACGGCAAGGTCATCAACATCTGCTCGCTGCAGAGCGAGGTGGTACGGCCCGGCATCGCGCCGTACGCGGCGACCAAGGGCGCGCTGAAAATGCTCACCAAGGGCATGTGCGCCGACTGGGGGCCGTACGGCGTCCAGGTCAACGGCCTCGGCCCCGGCTACATCGAGACGGAGCTGACCCGGCCGCTGGTGGAGGACGAGGAGTTCAGCGCCTGGGTCCGCAGGCGCACCCCGGCGGCCCGCTGGGGCCGTACCGAGGATCTGGTGGGCGGCCTGCTCTTCCTGGCCTCGCCCGCCTCGGACTTCGTCAACGGCCAGATGCTGTACATCGACGGCGGCATGACGAGCGTGCTCTGAAAGGGGCTGCGGCGATGCTGGGATGTGTGATCCACGGCGCGGGTGAGCTGCGGGTGCGGGAGCTGCCCGTGCCGAGGCCCGGTCCCGGCGAGGCCGTGGTGGCGGTGCGTTACGGCGGGGTGTGCGGCTCCGATCTGCACTACTGGCGGCACGGCGGGGTCGGGGACTTCCGGCTCCGGGAGCCGATGGTGCTCGGGCACGAGGTGGTGGGCACGGTGGTGTCCTACGGCGCCGGGGCCACGGGTCCCGCGCCGGGTACGGCCGTCGCCGTGCACCCCGCCACGCCGTGCGGGCGCTGCCCGGAGTGCGCCGACGGGCGGGCGAACGTGTGCCGGGACACCCGGTATCTGGGCAGCGCGGCCCGTTTTCCGCATGTCCAGGGCGGCTTCGCCGAGCGGATCGCCGTACCGGCCGGGCAGGTGCGGGCGCTGCCGGACGGGCTCGGGCTGCGGCGGGCCGCGCTCGCCGAGCCGCTGTCGGTGGCACTGCACGCGGTGCGGCGGGCCGGGGACGTGTCCGGGCGGCATGTGCTGGTGACCGGGGCCGGGCCGATCGGGTGCCTGGTGGTCGCGGCGGCGAAGGCGGCCGGTGCGGCACGGGTGACGGTGACGGATCCGGTGCCGGAGGCACTCGGGTACGCGGCCGTGGCCGGAGCGGACACGCTGGTACGGGCCGACGATCCGGGTGATGCCGGGTGGCCGCAGGAGGTCGACGTGGCCGTCGAGGCGTCGGGGGTCGCGGCCGGGCTCGACACATGCCTGCGGCGCGTACGGCGCGGGGGCGTGGTCGTCGAGCTCGGGATGCTCCCGCCGGGTCGGTCGCCGTTCGCCGGGAACCTGCTGGTGAGCCGGGAGATCGAGCTGCGTGGGGCGTTCCGGTTCGGCGCCGGGTTCGACGACGCGCTGAACCTGCTGGCCGGGCGGGGGGAGTTCGACGGGCTGGTCGGTGCGGTGGTTCCGGTGCGGGAGGCCGAGGACGCGTTCGTCCTGGCTGCTGACCGGAGCCGGTCCTGCAAGGTGTTGCTGGACTTCGAGAACTAACCGCGCCACAAGGGGTGTTCCCGTTTCGCCCACTCCCTGCTCACCGTCCCCGTGCGCAGGCCCCTTCTCGCCTCCGGATCACCCAGGGCCATGCCGATGTGGCCGGCCAGGACCACGCCGATGGTCAGGGCGAGCCAGTCGTGGACGAAGGTCGCAGAGGTGCGCCACACCAGCGGGGCGAGGTGGGTGAACCACATCAGCAGGCCGGTGCCGAGCATGACCAGGGTGGCGCCGGCGATCCAGGCGGCGTAGACCTTCTGGCCGGCGTTGAACTTGCCCGCCGGGCGCGAGGAGTGGCGTTTGTCGCGCGCGAGCGCCGCGCGCAGCCAGGTGCGGTCGTGCGGGCCGAAGCGGTTGAGGAAGCGCAGGTCGGTGCGGAAGGCGCGGGAGGCGAGCCCCAGCAGGACCGGGACGGGAAGAGCGAGCCCGGCGCACTCATGGACGCGGACGACCAGTTCCCGGCGGCCGACCGCCACCGCCAGCTGGGGGATGTAGAGGATGGCGGCCGTGACCACGCAGATCCCCATCAGCGCGGCCGTCGTGCGGTGGACCCAGCGTTGGACCGGGCCGAAGCGGCGGATGCGGGCGCCGGGCGGGGCCGGGGTGTCAGCTCGTAGGCTCATCGGTCCGTCCGTTCGACCGGCCGACCCAGGCGTCGACGTCGTAGCCGAGGTTCTCCCAGTAGCCCGGCTCGACCCGGTCGGTGACCGTGATCCCGGCGAGCCACTTGGCCGACTTGTAGAAGTACATGGGGGCGACATAGAGGCGGACCGGGCCGCCGTGGTCGTGGGAGATGTCCTTGTCCTGCATGCGCAGGGCCACCAGGACGTCCGGGCGGCGGGCCTGGTCGAGGGTGAGGCTCTCGGTGTAGGCGCCGTCGAAGCAGGTGAAGTGGATCGCCTTCGCACCGGGGCGGACCCCGGCCGTGTCGAGGAGGTCGGAGAGGCGTACGCCCTCGAAGGGGGTGCCGGGGACCCGCCAGCCGGTGACGCACTGGACGTCCTTGACCAGCCGGGTCTGCGGCAGGGCGCGCAGATCGGCCAGGGAGTAGGTGTGCGGGCGGTCGACCAGGCCGCCGATCTTCAGGTGGTAGTCGCCGGCGTTCAGGTGCGGCACCGACGCGGCGACGGAGTAGTAGCGGAATCCGCCGCCGTTGGGCAGCAGGCCGGTCAGGCCCGTGGGGTCCTTGCCGGCGACGGCGCCGAGGGCGCCCTCCAGGCCGCGTTGCAGCGTGGGCGCGGCGACGAGGCCGAGCGCGCCCAGGCCGAGGGTGCCGAGGAAGACGCGGCGGCCTATGGGTGCGCCGTCCCGCTCCTCGGACTGTTCAGAGTTCACGCATTCATTCGAGCACTCGGGGCCCCGGGGGGCCAGGGAATCGGGCCACTGGTCAGGGTTCTGTAATCACTTGTTACGTACGTCTGCGAGAGGCGTGCCGTTCAGTGGCCGAGTGCGCGGGCCCGGGCCGTCCGGAAGGCCTCCCGGGGGTCGCGGTGGGCGTAGGACCAGGGCGCCCGGGTGGCGTGCCGGCCGATGCGCCGGAACAGGGCCGCGGCCTCCGCCGGGCGGCCGGCGCAGGACAGCGCGAAGGCGAGGTGGTTGAGGTCGATGTGGCGGCGGGGGTGTTCGTCGTGCTCCCACTCCAGCCACCAGTCGAAGCAGGCGCCCAGGATGCGGCGGGCCCGGGGGCCGGACCAGTGCCGGGAGTCGGCGGGGTCGGCCGGGGCGAGGACGCGGTGGCGCTCGGCGTAGGCGACGACCGGCAGGACGGCGAGCGGGGAGTCGGCCGGGGCCTCGGCGGCGGCCCGTTCGGCGAGGTCGTACACCTCGTGGTCCTCGGCCGCCCGGCCGCCGGCGGGCCGTTCGGCCATGCGGGCGAGCACCAGGTGGTGGGCGTGGTGGTGCTCGGGGTGGCGGCGGCGCAGCTCGGCGAAGGTGCCGAGCACCTCGCGCTCCGGGCCGAGGGTGCGGGCCAGCCGGAGCAGGCCGAGCCAGGGGGTGGGGTCGGCCGGGGCGAGCGCGGCGGCGGTGGCGCAGGCCTCGCGGGCCCGGTCGGGGTCCTCCTTGCCGCGCAGGGCGCGCCGGACCTGGGCGAGGGCGTACAGCGTCGCGGCGTCGGCGGAGCCGGGTTCGGCGTGCAGCCAGTCGCGGGCCCGGGCGACGGCGTACGGCTCCCGGGCGAGCACGGTGAGGCGGTGGCCGCGGCGGTCCCAGTCGTCGCCGGTGTGCCGGAGCAGGGAGCGGGCCGCCTGCCGCCGGCCCTGGGTGAACGCGGCACGCGCGGTGCGCAGTTCTGCGTCGTCGAGGGCGGCGTCGAAGTCACCGGAGTCGTCCGGGGCGGTGTCGCCGGACTGGTCCGTGGGGGCCCGGCGAGCGCCGAGCAGGGGTGGGAGAGAGGGCACGGCGGGACTTCCTGTTTCTCGGGCCGCCATCGACCGATCACTCACAGCAAACCCTCAGCCACGGTTTGCGTCAAGCGGAACGAGCCTGTTACGGGTTCAACCACCGTGACTCAGAGGAAAGTTGGGGAACTTCGCGCAGGTGGGCCGGGGCCCGGGCGGAGGTACCCGACGGCCCGTTGTGGCGTACGCCATGGCGCCGGACCGGCCGGCCCCGGACCATGGCGGGTCAACTGCCCTGTTCCGCGCACTTCCGGGTCAATGCCGTCCCGGGGACGCTACAGTCGGCCACTACGCACCCGTGGTCCGGCCGGATGATCGAGGTACGCAGCGTGTCCGTTCTGGTTCTCCTTCTCGCCGTGAGTGCTGCCTGCTGTCTGGGCTTCGGATTCGTGCTCCAGCAGAACGCGGCGCAGAAGGCACCACTGAGCGACTTCCTGTCCTTCCGGCTGCTGCTCGACCTGATGCGGGTGCCGCGCTGGCTGGGCGGGCTCGCTCTGATGGTGGCCGGCATGGTGCTCGGCGCGATCGCGCTCGGCAAGGGCGAGATCTCCCTGGTCGAACCGCTGCTCGCGACGAACCTGCTGTTCGCGCTCGCCCTCTCCCGCTACCAGACCAGGCAGTCCCTGGGCCGCCAGGGCTGGGCGGGGCTGCTGCTGCTCGCGGGCGGGGTGAGCGCGTTCATCATGGCGGGCGAGCCGCGGGCGGGCAGCGCCGTCTCCGATCCGCTGCGGCACTGGCTGATCATCGGCGCGATGGTCGGCGCGGCCCTGGTGCTCACGACGTACGGCAAGCGCTCCCGGCTGAGCTGGGGCCCGGTGCTGCTGGCCACCGCCGCCGGGCTGCTGTACGGCGTCCAGGACGCACTGACCCGGGTGAGCGGCACCCGCTTCTCCGAGGGCGGCTTCCCCGAGCTGTTCACCGGCTGGCAGCCGTACGGTGTGCTGGTGTGCGGGGTCACCGGACTCGTGCTGGTGCAGAGCGCCTTCGAGACGGCCCCGCTGCGCATGTCGCTGCCCGCGCTGACCGCGGCCGAGCCGCTCGCCGGGATCCTGTGCGGGGTCGGCTTCCTCGGTGACCGGCTGCGCACCGACACCGGGGCGCTGGCCTGGGAGGCGGCCGGGCTCGCCGCGGTCGTCGCGGGCATCGTGCTGCTGGGGCTGCACCCGGCGATGCCGTGCGGCGCGGCCGAGACAGAAGCCTCGGCCCGGGACCTCCAGCGGCGCTGACACCGCCTGCTTGGATGAGGGCATGAACCCTGCTGACGAGATCCTCGACATCGTCGACGAGCACGACCGGGTCATCGCCCGGGCCCCGCGCGGCGAGGCGTACGCCCGCGGACTGCGCCACCGGTGCGTGTTCGTCCAGGCCCGGGACGCGGCCGGCCGGCTCTTCGTCCACCGGCGCACGGCCACCAAGCTGGTCTTCCCCGCGCTGTACGACATGTTCGTCGGCGGCGTCGTCGGAGCGGGCGAGTCCTACGACGAGGCCGCGCTGCGGGAGGCCGAGGAGGAGCTGGGGGTGACGGGGCTGCCCCGGCCGGAGTATCTGTTCAAATTCTTGTACGACGACGGGGCGGGGCACAGCTGGTGGTCGGCGGTGTACGAGGTGCGCTGCGAGCTGCCCGTGCGGCCGCAGGCGGAGGAGGTCCAGTGGCACGACTTCCTGCCGGAGGAGGAGGTCGGCCGGCGGCTCGGCGACTGGGAGTGGGTGCCGGACGGGCTGGCGGCGTACGAGAGGCTGGAGGCGTTCCGGGCGGGCCGGTGACCGCCCGGTAGGGTCGGCCGCGTGAGCGAATTCGTGACGAACATCCGGCTGTGGTTCGCGCCGGAGCTGGTGCGGGACGAGGGCGGCACGCCCGACTACCGGTTCTCGCTGGCCAACGAGCGCACCTTTCTCGCCTGGCTGCGCACGGCGCTCGCGCTGATCGGCGGCGGATTCGCGGTGGACCAGTTCCTGCCGGACCTGCGCTGGGCGTGGCGGGTCGGCCTCGCGCTCGCCCTGCTCGGCGCCGGCGTGCTGTGCTCCCTGCGCGCGGTGAACCACTGGGTGCGCTGCGAGCGGGCGATGCGGCGCGGTGAGGATCTGCCCGCGTCCCGGTTTCCGGCGCTGCTGAGCCTGGTCGTCGCGGTGGTGGCCGTGGCGATGGTCGTGGTGGTGCTGGCCGGATGGGCGGGGTGAGCGAGGCCGGGCGCGATCCGGGGCTGCAACCGGAGCGCACCCGGCTGGCCTGGCGTCGTACGACCCTCTCGGCCGCCGTGGCCGCCGTGCTCGCCGTCAAGACCGCCCTGCACGGCGGCACCTCGGCCACCGGAGTGACCGTCTGCGCCCTGTGCTGTGGGCTCTTCCTGGGCTTTCTGGCAGTGGCCCACCGCCGGATCCGGGCCCTCGCGACCGGTCCCCGCCCGCGGGCGCTCGCTCCCCGGCACGCGACGACGGCCGCCCTGTGCGCGGTGGCGCTGGCGGTGTGCGCGACCGCGCTGGTGGTCTAGAGGCTGCCTTCCTGGCTGGTGTGGTCTAGAGGGTGCCTTCCTGGCTGGTGCTGTACAGGGTGCCCTCCTCGCCCCTGGTCCAGACGGCGCCCTCCTCCTCCCGCCGGCCCACCGTGACCACGATCTTCCCGCGGGTGCGGCCCTCCTGGTTCGCCCGCTGCGCGTCCGCCGCCCGCTCCAGCGGGAACGTCTCCTGGACGTGGACCGAGACGACGCCCTGCTCGGCCAGCCGGGAGAGCGTGGCCAGATCCTCGGCGTCCGGGCGGACGAAGCAGTAGCGGCCGCCGTAGCCCGTCACCTCCGGGTCGGCGATCGACGCCAGCCGCCCCTCCGGGGCGAGCAGGTTGGCCGAGGTCTTCAGGGTGTCGCCGCCGACGGTGTCGAAGACCGCGTCCACGCCGTCCGGGACGAGCGCGCGCACCCGTGCGGCCAGGCCCTCGCCGTAGGTCACCGGCTCGCCGCCGAGGCCGCGCACATGGTCGTGGTTGCGCTCGCTCGCCGTACCGATGACCCGAGCGCCCAGGTGGGCCGCGATCTGTACGGCGAAGGAGCCGACCCCGCCGGCCGCCGCGTGCACCAGCACGCTCTCCCCGCGCTGGATCTCCAGCGCCTTGACCAGCACCTGGTAGGCGGTGAGCCCGGCCAGCGGCAGTCCGGCGGCCTCCTCGAAGGACAGGTTGCGCGGCTTGCGCGCCAGGGTGCGCACGGGTGCGGCGACGTACTCGGCGAAGGTGCCACGGGAGAGGAAGTCCTCGCGGCAGTAGCCGATGACCTCGTCGCCCACCGCGAACTCCGTGACCGCGGCGCCGGGCCGGACGACCACGCCGCTGACGTCCCAGCCCGGGATCACCGGGAAGACGGCGTCCAGCAGCGCGTCGAGATAACCCTCGCGGCACTTCCAGTCGACCGGATTGACGGCCGCGGCCCGGACCTCGACCAGCACCTGGTCCGGGCCGACCTTCGGGTCGCGCACCTCGCCGTACTCCAGCACCTCGGGTCCGCCGTACCGGCGGTAGCTGATGGCCTTCATGCCCTCGACCCTCCGGGGTACTCGTCCGCCACGCAAGCCGTATGCGCCGATATGCGCCGCTTCACGCATAGCCTGTCCGTCACCGGCACCCGTATCCCCGAAGGTGAGCACCATGACCACCCTTCACCAGGAACACACCGAACACGGCACGCACCGCCACGGTCCGGGCTGCGGGCACAACGCGGTGCCGCACGGCGACCACCTGGACTACGCGCACGACGGGCATCTGCACCGCGAGCACCAGGGTCACTGGGACGAGTGCGAACCGGCCGGGCACACCGTCCACGAGCGCCATGAGCACGTGCACTACGACGAGTGCGGACACGCCCAGGTGCCGCACGGCGATCACATCGACTATCTGCACGACGGCCACCGGCACGCCGAGCACGACGGCCACTGGGACGACCACTGACGGCGGGCCGCGACAGGGCCGACGGCTCCCCGGGCAGCGCGCCGGGGGGCCGTCGGCATATCGTGGCTCCGGTCACGTTCGACCTCCTGATCGCTCCGCCCACTGGACTACATACCGACCGGTCGGCATCATGAGTCGGGTCCTGTTCACCCGTTCGTAGGAGTGATGAATGAGCGCCGACCACCCGCCCGGACTCGACCTGGACCGGCTGCGCGCCCACCTCGACCGCGAGCGCCCCGGACTGGTGACCGGCCCCCTCACCGGCCGGCTGATCGAGGGCGGACGGTCGAACCTCACCTACGCGCTCTCCGACGGCACCTCGAAGTGGGTCGTACGCCGGCCCCCGCTCGGCCATGTCCTGGCCACCGCGCACGACATGAAGCGCGAGCACCGCGTGATCAGCGCCCTGCACCCGACCCGGGTGCCGGTTCCGCGCCCGGTGCTGCTGTGCGAGGACGACGAGGTGCTCGGGGCGCCGTTCTACGTCATGGAGTTCGTCGAGGGCACCCCCTACCGCACGGCCCAGCAGCTGGCCCCTCTGGGTGCTGAGCGCACCCGGAACGCGGTGCTGTCCCTGGTGGACACGCTGGTCGAACTGCACGCGGTCGACCCGGCCGAGGTGGGCCTTGCGGACTTCGGGCGCCCCGAGGGCTTCCTGGACCGGCAGCTGCGCCGCTGGGGCAAGCAGCTGGACGCCTCCCGCAACCGCGAACTGGCCGGCATCGACGAACTGCACGCCGCCCTCGGCCGCTCCCTGCCCGCCTCCTCCGCCCCGGCCGTCGTCCACGGCGACTACCGGCTCGACAACGTCCTGATCGGCGACGACGACACGATCATGGCGATCCTCGACTGGGAGATGTCCACGCTCGGCGACCCGCTCACCGACCTGGGCCTGCTGGTGATGTACAGCCAACCGCTGGGCATGGCCGAGTCCCCGGTCTCCACCACGGCCGAGGCGCCGGGACACCCCTCCCCGCGGGAGCTGATCGAGCGGTACGCCGAGCGCTCGGGACGCGACGTCTCCGGCGTCTCCTGGTACACGGCGTTCGCCTGGTTCAAGCTCGCCGTGATCCTGGAGGGCATCCACTACCGGTACACGCTGGGCCAGACGGTCGGGCGCGGCTTCGACCGAATCGGCGACCTCGTGCCCGTCTTCATCGACCACGGACTGACCACTCTCCAGGAAGGCTGACCCGGACATGGACTTCGCGTTCGACGCGCGCACCGAGGAACTGCGCGCCAGGCTCCTCGCCTTCATGGACGAGTACGTGTACCCCGCCGAGGCGGTCGCCGAGGAGCAGCGGGCCGCGCTCGCCTCGCCGTGGGACACCCCGGCCGTGGTCGAGGAGCTGAAGGCCGAGGCCCGCAGGCAGGGCCTGTGGAACCTCTTCCTGCCCGACGCCGAGTACGGCGCGGGACTCACCAACCTCCAGTACGCGCCGCTCGCCGAGATCACCGGCCGCTCCCCGCATCTGGCGCCCACCGCGACCAACTGCGCCGCGCCCGACACCGGGAACATGGAGGTGCTGGCGCAGTTCGGCGACGAGCGGCAGAAGAAGCAGTGGCTGGAGCCGCTGCTGGCCGGTGAGATCCGCTCGGCGTTCGCGATGACCGAGCCGGAGGTGGCCTCCTCGGACGCCACCAACATCACCACGCACATCCAGCGGGACGGCGACGAGTACGTCATCACCGGACGCAAGTGGTACATCTCCGGCGCGATGAACCCGGACTGCACGATCTTCATCGTGATGGGCAAGACGGACCCGGACGGCGCCGACATCCGCCGCCAGCAGTCCATGGTCCTGGTCCCGCGCGACACCCCGGGCGTGACCGTCAAGCGCGCGATGCAGGTCTTCGGCTACGAGGACCACTCGCACGGCGGCCACGCCGAGGTGATCTTCGACCACGCGCGCGTGCCGGTCACGAACCTCATCGGCGAGGAGGGCGGCGGCTTCGCCATCGCCCAGGCGCGGCTCGGCCCCGGCCGGATCCACCACTGCATGCGGCTGATCGGCATGGCCGAGCGGGCCATCGAGCTGATGTGCCGGCGGGCCGTGTCCCGTACGGCGTTCGGCAAGGCGCTGGCCCAGCAGGGTGTGGTCCAGAACTGGATCGCCGACGCCCGGGTGACGGTGGAGCAGCTGCGGCTGCTGGTGCTGAAGACGGCCTGGCTGATGGACACCGTGGGCAACAAGGGCGCCCACACCGAGATCCAGGCCATCAAGATCGCCACGCCGCGCGCGGTGGTCGGCATCCTGGACCGCGCGATCCAGCTGCACGGCGCGGGCGGGGTGAGCCAGGACTTCCCGCTGGCCGAGCTGTACGCGAGCGCCCGCACCCTGATGCTGGCCGACGGCCCGGACGAGGTGCACCAGCGGTCGCTGGCACGGCGGGAGTTGAAGAAGTACCTCTGAGGTGCTTCTAGTAGCCGCCCGAGTAGTGGTGGTCCTCGCGGGCGAGTGCCCGGAGGAACGCGAGGAACCGGTGCAGGAGAGTCGGTCTGCGGGTCATGGGTCCAGCCTGGCCCGCAGGCCGCCCACCGGTCCAACAGATGGTTTCGCTGGGCGGCATCTCTATCATAGATGGATGGAGATGCGTCAGCTGCGCCACTTCATGGCGGTGGTGAACGAGGGCGGCTTCACGGCCGCCGCACGCGCCGAGCTCATCGTGCAGTCGGCGCTGAGCACCTCGATCAAGAATCTCGAACGGGAGCTGGGCGCCGACCTGTTCGACCGTACGGGCCGCCGGGTGGTGCTCACCGAGGCCGGCCGCGCCCTCCTCCCCCAGGCCCGCGCCCTGCTCGCCGGCGCCGAGGCGGCCCGGGACGCGGTCGCGGCCGTGGCGGCACTGGCCGTCGGCCGGGTGTCCGTGGGCACGATCCAGACGCTGACCTGCGTCGACCTGCCCGCCGAACTGGCCGCCTTCCACCGCGAGTTCCCCGGTGTCCAGGTGTCCGTGCGGGACGCGACGGTCGCCGAGCTGACCGAGGCGCTGCGCGCGGGCGAACTGGACCTCGCCTATCTCGCCCCGGACGCCCGGGACCTGCCCGAGGGCCTGCATGTGTACGCCACGTGGCACGAGGAGCTGGTGCTGATCACCGCGCCGGGGCATCCGCTGGCCGAGGCGGGCCGCACACTCATCAGGGACCTCGCCGAGGAGGCCTTCGTCGACTTCCGCGCGGGCACCGGGCTGGAGACGGCCGTGCGGCGTCTGGCCGCCCACTGTGGGCTGGACCGCCGTATCACCTGTGACGTCACCCAGATCGGGCTGCTCGTGGACCTGGTCCGGGCGGGGATCGGGGTGGCGTTCGTGCCCCGGGCCATCGGCGAGCGGGCCGGGCTGCCGTGCGTGCGGATACGGCAGCCGGAGCCCGGCCGCAGGATCGTCCTCGCGGGACGCGGCGAGCGGCCCCGGAATCCGGCGGCCGCCGCCCTCGTCCGTCACCTGGCGGACGATCGCCTCGCGGACGATCGCTTCATGGACGGTCGCCTCAAGGACGCAGCGCCCGCAGCAGCAGGTCGGCGAGGTGGTCGGCGACCTGCTGAGGGGTGAGGGGGCCGTCCGGGCGGTACCAGGTGGACAGGTGGTGGACGGAGCCGAAGTGGTAGTCCACGACCAGGTCGGCCGGGGTCGCCGTGGAGAACACGCCCGCCTTCTGGCCCTCCTCGATCAGCGCGCGGAACCGTTCGTGGTAGCGCCGGCGCTCGGCCCGTACCTGCTTGTTCTTCTCCGGGCTGAGGTGGTGCATGGACCGGAAGAAGATCATCGCGTCGTCGAGGTTGTCGATCGTGGTGACGACCACGTCCGCCGCCGCGGCTCTGAGCCGTTCCTCCACCGGCGCGTCCATTCCCGCGAAGTGGTCCAGCCGCTCCTGCTGGATGCGCAGCACGCGCGCGTACACCTCGTGCAGGAGGTCGTCCTTGGAGCCGAAGTAGTGGTACAGCGCCCCCTTGGTGACGCCGGCCGCCTCCACGATCTCCTGCACGGACGTGCGGTCGTAACCCTGCTCGGCGAAGAGCCGGGTGGCGGCGGCCAGCAGCCGCTGCGGAACGGGCGTCCCGTCTCCGTCCGTCGTCCTGGGCACTGCCGCCACCTGCCTCTCTCGTCGCCTACTGACCGGCGCTGCTGTCGTCGTGCGCGCGGGAACGCAGTTCCCGCCGGAGGATCTTCCCACTCGCCGTCTTGGGCAAGTCCGGCAGGATCTCCACCTGACGCGGGTATTTGTAGGCGGCCAGTCTCTCCTTGCAGTACACCGCGAGTTCATCCGGGTCCGTCTCCGCGCCCGGACGCAGGCTGATGTACGCCTTCACGGTCTCGCCACGGTAGCCGTCGGGGACGCCGACGACGGCCGCCTCGCGCACCGCCGGGTGGGTGTACAGCACGTCCTCGACCTCGCGGGGCCACACCTTGAAGCCGGACGCGTTGATCATGTCCTTCTTGCGGTCGACGACATAGAGCCAGCCCTGGGCGTCCATGAAGCCGATGTCGCCGGTGCGCAGCTCGCCGTCCGGGAAGGACTCGGCGGTGGCGTCCGGACGCCGCCAGTAGCCGGGGACCACCTGGGGCCCGCGGACGACGATCTCGCCCTGGTCCCCGAAGGGCACCTCCTCGCCCCGCTCGTCCACGATCCTGACGACCGTGTCGGCGCCGGGCAGGCCCACCGACAGCGTCCCGGAGACGGGGTCCACGGGCGCCTCCAGGCCGGGCGGCACCGAGGCGCAGGGGGCGGTGCACTCGGTGAGTCCGTAGCCGACGCGTATGTACGGCCCGAAGCGCTCGCGGAACTTCTCCACCAGGGCCGGGGGCACGGGCGCGCCGCCGGAGGACAGGTTCACGAAGGAGGCGAAGTGCTCCGGTGTGGCGTCCGGGTGGGCGGCGAGCGCCATGTAGGCGGTGGACGGGCCGACCGTGTAGTGCGGGTGGTGCTCGATGAAGGCCTCCAGGACGAGTCCGGGATCGAAGCGGTAGGCGAGCACCAGGGTGCCGGCGCTGTTCAGGCAGGCGCCGAACTGGCAGACCATGCCCGTGATGTGGAACAGCGGCGCGAGCGCGTAGTAGACGGGCGCCTCGGGCAGCGCGAGCCCGGTCCGCTGCCGCTCGGCGTTGTGCATGATGTTGCCGTGGGTGTTGGTGGCGCCCTTGGGGGTGCCGCTGGTGCCGGAGGTGTAGCTGATCAGCGCGATGTCGTCCGGGCGCGGCGCACGGCCCTCGGGCGCTGTGCCGCCCTGCCGGGCGACGGCCACGAGGTCGTCGGCGTCCGGCGCCTGGGGCAGCCGCTCGAACCCGAGCACGCGCGCGTCGTTGCGGGTCTGGAAGTCCAGCTCGCTCGCGGTGAGCACGACCCGCACCGGCGAGTCGGCGGCGGTCTCCCTGAGGTACGCCGCCCACGCCCGGTCGGAGCAGACCAGCGCGGTCACCTCGCCGTCCCGCAGGATGTGGCCCATCTCGGCCGACTTGTACATCGGATTCACCGGGACGACGGTCGCGCCGGCCTTCCAGGCGCCGAGGACGGCGACCACGAAGTGCGGGGAGTTCTGCAGCAGCACCGCCACCCGGTCGCCGCGCTCCAGGCCGCGCGCGGCGAGGTGGGCGGCGACGGAGTCGCTCAGCTCGTCCACCTCGCGGTAGCTCAGCCGGGCGTCGAAGTAGGCGAGGAAGGTCCGCTCCGGCGCCTCGGCCACGGCCGCCCGCAGGGCGTGCACCAGCGAGTCGGCGGGATCGATCGGGCCGCGCTGCGCTTCGTCGAGCAGCGCCAGCCAGGGGCGGGCCGCGTACCGCGAGGTGCTCACCGGGCCTCCTCCCACCTGCGCTGGAGGTGGTTCATGCCGCTCAGCCAGCGGTCCGGATCGCCGGCCCGCGCCTGGTAGTACTCGGCGACCTCGGGGTGCGGCAGGATCAGGAAGCGGTCCTCGGCGATGCCCCGGAACAGGGCGTCGGCGACGGCCTCCGGTTCGATCGCGGTCGGCTGCAGCACCAGGTCCCCGGCGCTGCCGGTCGCGGCCAGCATGTCCGTGCGCACGCCCTGCGGACAGATCGCGTGCACCTTCAGGCCCCGGTGGCGGTACGTCAGCGACAGCCACTCGGCGAAGGCGTAGGCGCCGTGCTTGGTGACGCTGTAGGAGGGCGCGCCGATCATGGTGAGCAGCCCGGCGGCCGACACGGTGGACACGAACCGCCCGGCGCCCCGCTCCAGCCAGGACGGCAGCAGCTCGTGGGCGGCGCGGACGTGCGCCATCACATTGACGTCCCAGGCGGCCGCCCAGGACCGCTCGTCGAGCGGCCCGCCCGCGCCGCCGTCCTCGAAGGCGACACCGGCGTTCGCGCAGTAGACGTCGACGGTGCCGCCGAGCGCGTCGCGGGCGTCGCCGACGATCGCGGAGGCGTCGCCCGGCACGGCGATCCCGCCGATCTCGTCGGCCACCGCCTTGGCCCGCGCGCCGTCCAGGTCGTTCACGACGACCCGGGCCCCCTCGGCGGCGAACCGCCGGGCCAGCGCGGCCCCGATCCCCCCGCCGGCCCCGGTGACGACCACTCCCGCATCCTGCACGGCTTCCACCATCGGTCTCCTTCGACACGACTCAGCGCGGCGCGCATCGGCTCTGGCCGAGACAGACTAACCGGTCGGTATGTGTGAAGGAAGGGCCACTGCACCAACCTCTGGTCATGCATCTGTCTCGACGGAACTTGCTCGCATCGGCCTCGATGGCGGCCCTGCCGGCCGCCCCCGCACACCGCGAAGAGCTGCGCACCGGCTTCGAGAGACTCGCGGCCGACGGCTACGCCCTGCTGAAGGGCCGGCGCGTCGGCATCGTCACCAATCCGACCGGCGTCACCCGCGACGTCCAGCACATCGTCGACGTCATGCACGCCGACCCCCGGGTGAACCTGACGGCCGTCTTCGGCCCGGAGCACGGCTTCCGGGGCACCGCACAGGCCGGCGGCTCCGAGGGCCGCTACGACGACCCGGCGACCGGGCTGCCCGTGTACGACACGTACCTGAAGAGCGGACAGCCGCTCGCCGACATCTTCACCGCCGCCGGCGTCGACACGGTCGTCTTCGACATCCAGGACGTCGGCGCCCGCTTCTACACGTACATCTGGACGCTGTACGACTGTATGGAGGCGGCCCAGCTCGCGGGCAAGCGGTTCGTCGTCCTCGACCGGCCCAACCCGGTGACCGGCCGGGAGGCCCAGGGGCCGGTCCTGCACAAGGAGTTCGCCACGTTCGTCGGCCGGCAGCCGGTCGCGCAGGCGCACGGCATGACCGTCGCGGAGCTGGCACGGCTGTTCAACGGGGAGTTCCTGAGCAGGCCGGTCGCGCTGGACACCGTGCTGATGACCGGCTGGAAGCGGACCCGGTTCTACGACGCCTCGGGGCTGCCCTGGGTGCCGCCGAGCCCGAACATGCCGACCCCGGACACCGCTCTCGTCTACTCCGGCACCTGCATGTTCGAGGGCACCAACGTCTCGGAGGGGCGGGGCACGACCAGGCCGTTCGAGCTGCTCGGCGCCGAGGGCGTCGACGGCCGCTGGGCCGCGGCCGTGAACGAACTGGCGCTGCCCGGCGTGCGGTTCAGGGAGGCGTACTTCGCGCCCACCTTCTCCAAGTTCCAGGGCAAGACCGTCGGCGGGGTGCAGATCCATGTGCACGACCGGGCCGCCTACGACCCGGTCCGCACCGGGATCGCGCTGCTGGTGACCGTCAGGAAGGTCTGGGACGGCTTCGCGTGGCGGTCGGACGACTGGATCGACAAGCTCACCGGCTCCACCCGGGTACGCACGATGATCGACGCCGGAGCCGGCACGGACGAGGTGGTCGGCGCCTGGCAGGAGGAGCTGGCCGCGTTCCGGCGGGTGCGCCAGGAATATCTCCTCTACCGGTGAGGCGCCGTGTATGGCCAACCTCGCCCCGGAGCAGGACGATGCGTGCGCAGCACATCGTGACGCATCGTTGCAGGCGGGACGAGGGAGCCTGGCATGGCGGATCCCGGGATGAGCGTGTCTCCCTACTGGGAGCTGACCTTCGACGCGGACGGGGACGTGGACGGCCCCGAACGCGACCACCTGATGGCGCAGGTCACGGAGCGCGGCGTCCGTGACCTGCTCGTCTTCGCGCACGGCTGGAACAACGACCGCTCGGGCGCGACCGCGCTGTACCGGAGCTTCTTCGCACCGGTCCCGGCGCTCGCGCCACGGGCCCGGCTCGGGTACGTGGGCGTGATCTGGCCGTCGATGCGGTTCAGCGACGAGCCGATCCCGGACTTCCCGAAGTCGGTGGCGGCCGTGGCGGGTCAGACGGCACCGGGGCCGGCGCTGGACAAGGACACCCGGCGTGCCCTGCTGGAGACCTTTCCGGGGCGGGCATCCGTGATCGACCAGCTGGCCCGGATGCTGGACGAACGGCCCGGCGGGGACCGGGGACTGGCCGAGTTCGGGCGGCTGGTGCGGCTGCTGGTGGACGACGGGCGGCGGCTGGGCGCGGCCGACACCGACGAGGAAGGCGAGCCCACGGTGTTCACCGAGCAACCGGCGACCGCCTGCGACGAGTTCGCCGAGGCGCTGGCCGCCGTACGGTCGCCCGGCGCACCGGCCGGGTTCAGCATCCCGAACCCCTGGGAGGGGGCGAAGGAGCTGCTGCGGCAGGCGACGTACTACACGATGAAGCGGCGGGCCGGGACGGTCGGCGAGCACGGGCTCGGGCCGGTGATCGGGCAGTTGGCGCGGGCCGCGGCCGGGGTGCGGGTGCATCTGGTCGGGCACAGCTTCGGCGGGCGGCTGGTGTCGTTCGCGCTGCGCGGGCTGCCGGACGGGGTGGGCACGGTGAAGTCCGTGACCCTCCTCCAAGGTGCCTTCTCGCACTACGCGTTCGCGGACCGGCTGCCGCAGGACCCGGGCAGGGCAGGGGCGCTCAAGGGCCGGCAGCGACGGATCGACGGCCCGCTGGTGTGCTGTCACTCGCACTTCGACGCGGCGCTCGGCACGTTCTATCCGCTGGCCTCCCGGCTGTCCGGGGACGACCGCTCGTGTGCGGGCAGCGAGATCGCCGCCGTGCTGGGGCCGGAGTGGGGCGCGATGGGGCACGACGGGGTGCAGGCGGTGCCGGGCACCGCCCGGCTGGACCTCGCTACGGCCCTCGCCGGACCGCTGCCCGCGTCGGGGTGCGTGAACGTCGACGCGGCCGCGGTCGTCTGCCACGGCGGCCCGCCGGCCGGGGCGCACAGCGACATCGTCCACCCCGAACTGGCCCGGCTGGTGCTGGCGGCGGGCCGCATCACGTGACCCGCCGCCCACGTCATCCCGATCGGTTCACCGGTGTGACGTGTACTCCACCACCTGCTGGAACGTCGGCCGGTTCTGCCAGCTGATCTTGCCGTGCCTGATGCCGCCCAGGGTGCGCTGGACGATCGAGTCGGCGCACCACTGGTCGCCGGCCGAGCACTGGTCGTCGCCCGGGTAGACCTGGGCGGCGGTCATCCCGGCCGCCTGGTCGAGGGTGCTGATCAGGGCGTCCCGGCAGGCACCGAGGCTGCCGCCGCCGCAGTACTTCTCGGCGAGCCCGCCCCGCACGTTCTCCCCGAGCACCGCCCGTATGTCCTTGTCGACATAACTCCACCAGCCGTACTGGAAGGAGCTTCCGGCGTGTGAGCCGGTCGGGCCGTGGCCGGCGGACGGGGCCTCGTCCACGGGGATGTCGTTGGTGATCGCGCTGTACAGATCGCTGCCGAGGCCCGGTTCGAACTCCGCCTTGACCAGCAGCGGCCACCAGGCGTCCAGGATGCGGATCGCGTCGGCGTCGGCGTAGGTCTTCGAACCGGCCGACGTCTCCGTGCGCCTGGCGCCGGCGCTCACCCACGCCTGCAGCTTGCTCAACGCCGCGGCGGCCGTGGAGTCGGTCACCGTCGAGGAGTTGATCACCTTGAGCAGCTTCGGCAGCACGTCCTCGGCCCGCAGGTCGGCGAGGGCCGCGTCCGCCATGGCCTGCACCAGCTTGGTGCGGGTCACCCCGCCGGCCGCGACCAGCTTCTTCACCCGGTCGTCCAGCAGGTTGCCGCGGTGCACGGAACCGTCGCCCCAGCCGGCGGCCGAGTAGTCCTCGGCCTGCTTGTTGTTCCAGGAGACGTAGTAGTCCTGGTCGATGGAGTTGGGGTGGGCGGAGGCCGGGGTGTAGTCGGCCGTGTTGGTGGCCGGGTCCCAGTTCTGCCACTCGTACGCCGGCTGCGCCCAGACCGGGAACTCGGCGTCGACGCCGGACGCACGGACCGGGTTGTCGCCGCTGTTGTAGTAGGCGGTGTGCTGGGAGTCGGCGTAGAACCAGTTGAAGGTGTAGTTGATGTGCTGGGCCGCGCTCTGGAAGTCCTTGGGCCCCTTGACGTAGTCGGGGTCGTTCAGCATCTGGAAGCCGATGATCGAGTCGGCCTCGTGCAGATACGACGACCGCAGCGTGGTGTAGGCGACCTTCTTGCCGCCGACGGTCGCGCGGTACTCCACCGGGCCGTACCTCGTCCGCCACACCCGCATGGTGTACGACCCCGCCGGCGTACTGTCGGCCGTGGTCGGTGACCAGGAGTTCTTCTGCTCGACCTTGTCCATGGCCGTACAGGTGCCGTGGTACAGGTAGTGGTAGTCGTCCTGGCACAGCTCGACGGCGTAGGTGTCGATGATGTCCTGGCCGGAGGTGGTCGCGCTCCAGGAGTAGTCCTGGCCGCGGCCGAGTTCGACGTACATGCTCAGGCCCGCGAAGGAGGCACCGCGGGCGCTGATGCCCGGGCCCTGGATCTCCTGGAGCATGAGCAGCTGCGGGGCGAAGTAGCCGGTCTGCGGTCCGAAGACGGCGATCGGGTGGCCGCTCGCGGTGTACTTGCCGCTCACGACGAGGGCGTTGGACATGCCGCGCCTGGCCGAGCCGAGTGTGGCCTTGGCGGCGGTGGCGGACGTGCTCCTGGCGGCCGCGGTGGTCGCGTTGCCCGTACGGTCGTAGACCAGCGGTTCCTGGGTGACCGAGCCGGCGTCGGGCAGCGCCTCGCCCTTGGGGTCGGCGGGCTTGCCGCCGTAGGGGAAGCTCTCGCCGTCGTGGACGGTCAGGACGGCCTCGGGGTCGTTGCGCTCACGGAAGGACTCCCAGACCTTGGTTCCCTCCTCGACGCCGTACTTGGACTGGGCGGCGAGCAGCGACAGGGCGTTGTTGACCTCGCCGCCACCGCCGGCGCCGAACAGGGAGCCGATCACGGACGCCAGGGCCACGAGGTCGGTGACCTTGAAGTGCTCGATGGTGCCGGCGTTGGTGACCGGGTCCTTGTGGCCGGTCAGGTCG
This sequence comes from Streptomyces sp. RB17, assembly GCF_009604455.1. Classification (GTDB taxonomy): domain Bacteria; phylum Actinomycetota; class Actinomycetes; order Streptomycetales; family Streptomycetaceae; genus Streptomyces. The sequence goes on along the minus strand of NZ_WEGL01000009.1, from coordinate 123,359 downwards.
TACTCGCCGGGGAAGTAACGGCCGCTGTCGGAGGCGTCGATGTAGGCGTTGACGCCGTCGAGGTAGGCCTTGACGTCGGCGAGGGCCTGCTGGCCGCGGGCGCCGTTCTTCGCGACCGCGTTGTCGATCTGCGCCTGCAGGTCGGCCTCGGTGTAGGGCGCGTTGCGGTAGAACTCCTGCTCCAGGCCCTGGTTGGCGGCCGCGCCGCCGGCGAAGGAGGTCAGCTGGCCGCGGCCGACGTGCCGGAAGACGTCCATCAGCCACAGCCGGTCCTCGGCCGCCGCGTAGCCGGCGCCGTACTCGGTGCCGAAGCGGGTGGTGCCGGTGATGTGCGGCACACCGGTCTTCTTGTCCCGGACGATCGTCACGTCACTGCGCCCGCCCGGCTTCTCGCTGGAGGCGACCTGGTCGGACGGGACGCCGAAGGAGGCGTCGTTGAAGAAGGTGTTGATCGTGGCGTCCGTCAGGCCCTTGTAGCCGCCGGCCAGGTTGGCGTACGGGCCGAGCTGGTCCTCGGCGTGCGCGGGCTGGGTGCCGAAGGCCTGGTTGAGCAGGATCTGGGCGAGCGTGGCGTTGCCGTTCTCGCCGGGCGGCAGGATGTCCGAGCACTGGCCGCCGCAGTAGTCGTTCGAGGCGGCGGCATCCGTGGCAGCCGCGGCCTGGGTGAGGGGGGAGAGAAGTCCGGCGACGAGAACGCATATCGACGCCGTCTTCAGGAACCCGGAGAAGCGGCGGGACGTTCTCAGTCTGTCAAGGGTGGTCCGTGGGGTTCGCCGTGGCATGGCAGCTCCTAGCGACAGGGGTGGCCGAACGTTACCGCCGGTATCCCCAGCTTTAAAGATGAACATGCGTCACTTTCTGCAGTCCGCAAGCAGAGCGCAGAAAGCAGCACGCGAAGAGATGGAGCCGAATCGCCTGTCGATACGTCTATTCGGCGACGTCCGTGCGACGACGCCGAAGTGACCGAAGTACAGGTGCAGGTGTGACGGAGGTGCAGGGCGATGGCCGGTTTTCGGAGTCTGGCGAGACAGGTACGCGACCCGGACTGCGATCTGGCACTGCGGCGCTACTCACTGCGCAAGTGCCTTGAGAAGTTCGCCCCTTACGGGCATCGGGCGACCTGGGAGCATCTGTGCTCCCGGGCGGGCTTCGGCCCCGAGGACCGCTCCCCCGACCCGGCGCGGCTCGTGGCCGCACTGGAGGAACTGGAGGAGGCGCGCTCCGTCTGGCTCGCCTATGAGACCGACTTCACCGAGCGGCGCAGGAAGGAGAAGCACGACGGGCTGCGCCGGCCGGGCAGCGTGGACGACTGGCACCGGCTGACCTGGGGCGGCTTCGGGGTCGCCTGGTGCGACAACCCGCGGATCCACCCCGACGAGCCGCTGGCCGAGGTGCTGCGCCGGCTGATCACCGCACTGAACCGGGAACCGGGCTGGACCTGCCCGGTGTGCGGCGGGCACCGCCTGGTCTGGCGGTACGGCCTGGACCACGAGCCGTCGTCCGGCCCGGTCTGCACGGACTGCGGCATCCTGGTGCCGCGTCCCGTTCTCACCCCACAGGCACTGGAGTTCGCCCGCCGGGGCGCACTGCTGATGTCGGCCTGAGCGGTGCCGCTGTGCTTTTCCAACGGGGGGCTTGTCCGGGGGGTGCGTTGGGGGATGCCGCACCCCTGCGGGGGGCTCGCGCGCTGTGCAGCGCGGCCGGCTGCACCCCTAGGGGCGCGGGGCTGTATCGACATGCGGCTCCGCCGCGTGGGCGCGAGCAACCACGACGACGCCGCGGACGCCGGACGGCACGGAGCGGCACCACTCTGCTGCGGCTTGCCCACGGAGCGCCTGGCACCATCGGGACATGGTCCAAGTCTGCCTGAACGGCCGCCGATCCCCAGCGGACAGCGCAAACGTGCCGATGTCGCCCGAGGACATCGCCCACTCCGCGGCGAAGGCAGTCGCCGCGGGCGCCACGGAGATCCATGTCCACCCCAAGACACCGTGCGGGCACGACAGCCTCTCCCCGCGCGTGCTCGCGCCGACGCTGGAGGCGATCCGGGCGCGGGTCGCGGTGCCGGTCGGGGTGACGACCGGCGCCTGGGCGGAGCCCGATCCGGCAGCGCGGCTCGCCCGGGTGCGCAGCTGGTCCGTGCTGCCCGACCTCGCCTCGGTCAACTGGCATGAGCCGGGCGCCGAAGCGGTCGCCGAGCAGCTCATCGCGCGGGGCGTGGGCGTCGAGGCGGGCATCTGGTCCGGCACCGACGGCGCGGCCCGGTTCGCGGCCTCTGCTCTCGGGCCCAGGGTACTGCGCGTACTGGCGGAAGTGACCGACCCGGACCCGGCGACCGCCGAGGCCTCGGCGCGGACGCTGCTCACCGAGCTGGGCTCCGCCCACGGCCGCCCGGTGCTCCTGCACGGCGAGGAGGGCGGAACCTGGCCGGTCCTGCGGCTGGCGGGACGCCTGGGCCTGGCCACCCGGATCGGGCTGGAGGACACCCTGGTCCTGCCGGACGGCCGACGGGCGGAAGGAAACGCTCAGTTGGTGGCGGAGGGGCTGGTCCAGTACGGGTCGTTCCGGCGCTCGTCGTAGGGCAGGCCGATCAGCCGGGCACGGACCGCCAGATCCGCCTCGCCCTGGGCCCGCAGCCGCTCCGGGGCGTGCCGGGCGAGCCAGGACCGGAGTTCGGCGACACCGGCGGCCCGGTCCTCCGGCTCCACCAGGTGAACGGCCAGTCGTCGTTGACCAGGTCGTACTGCCAGGAGCGGGCGCAGCCGACGAGGTGGGCGTCGGCCGACGGGCCGGGCCCCCACCGGTCGAGCAGCGGGGTCGTCGTGCGCAGGATCGAGGCACAGGTCTCGAAGACGCGCTCGGCGCTGTACGGCGGCGCGGGCGAGGCGAGCACGTCCTGCCACCAGGCGAGCACGAACGCCTCGACGGCCGAGGCCTGCTCGGCCGGCCAGGACCGCCAGTCCGCCCGGCCCATCCCGTGCGGCGCCCAGCCGACGTCGTCCAGGGTGCCGTCCGCCATCGCGTGCGCGCACTGGGGCAGCAGGCGCCGCATCACGGTGGCGTGGTCCTCGAAGTGGTCCGGCACCTTGCGGACGAACCGGTTCAGCAGGTCGGGCGGGAGACGGGTGCACGGCGTGCGCAGATACGCCGTCTCCTCCGGGGCGAAACAGCGCTCGCAGCCGGTCTCGCTGGGGCAGGCGAACCCGTTGAACACGGTGTCGATGTCCGCGAGCGCGGCCCCAAGTGCCTGTGTGGACTTAGGAGTTCGGCCCCCGTTCGGGACTCCGTGCGCGGCGGCGCGGCCGGCCGAAGGGGCCGACGTCACCAGCCCCGAATCCGCCGGCTCCACCCGATTCCCGTCCGGACAGCGGAGCCGATGAAACCGAGCCCATGAACACGGGGAGTCCATGTCCACGCTGCGAGACGGTGTCCGGGCGAGGGCCGCATCTGCGGGAGGGCGTGGTGATACGGACGGCGGTGGAGCGGTACAGCACGGTGACGGGGGGCCGGGCCATCGCGAAGGCGGTCAGCCCGGCGTACCTGACACGTAAGGGCGGCACCGAGTACGAGTGACGTGCCGTCGGCTGGGGCGGGGCGGTAGCCAACGGCAGTGCGGTTCCCCAGGGGCGCGGGGAACCGCGCGGCCAGCCACATCCGACCCGCGCCCGGCGGACGACAGATCACCCCTCCCCAGTGGCCGAGCCCGACCGCCCCTCTGCGAACAGCCGAGACCCGATCAGCCGCTCACCGAACACATCATCCGGGTTGGACAGCACACAGTTCTCCAGCGAAAGACACCCGCACCCGATGCAGTCGGTGAGGTGATCCCGCAACCGGTTCAGCTGCTTGATGCGTTCGTCCAGCTCCGACCGCCACTTCTCCGACAGCCGCGCCCAGTCGTCCCGCGTCGGCGTGCGTTCCTCGGGGAGCTCGGCCAGGGCGTCCCGGATCGTGGCCAGCGGGATGCCGACCCGTTGAGCGGCGCGGACGAAGGCGACCCGGCGCAGGGTGTCGCGGCTGTACCGGCGCTGGTTGCCGGGCGTGCGGCGGCTGCTGATCAGGCCCTTGGACTCGTAGAAGTGCAGGGCGGAGACGGCGGCGCCACTGCGCGCGGACAACTGGCCGACGGTCAGCTCGTGGATCTTCTCGGGGATCTGGGGCACTCCTCAGAGCGTAGTCGCCCGGTGCCCGTCGCGATCCGTTGACAGGCGCCCCTCACCCGACCATGCTAAGCAGTTGCTTAGAGGCGCGGGCGATACGCGACCGAGACGCGAGCGAGAGGCCGGGAACATGGCAGAACCGAGGACCTTCACCTCCCCCGACGAGCTGAAGGCAGCCGTCGGCGAGCAGCTGGGGCACACCGACTGGCTGGAGGTGGACCAGAAGCGCATCGACCTGTTCGCCGAGGCCACCGGCGACCACCAGTGGATCCACGTGGACCCGGAGAAGGCCGCCGCGGGCCCCTTCGGGACGACCATCGCCCACGGCTATCTCACGCTCTCCCTGCTCCCGCTCTTCGGCCCGCAGCTGATCCGGGTCGAGGGCGTGAAGATGGGCGTGAACTACGGCACCAACAAGGTCCGCTTCCCCTCCCCCGTCCCCGTCGGGTCCCGGCTGCGTGCCACCGCGAAGATCAGCGGCGTCGAGGACGTCCCGGGCGGTGTACAGGTGACCGTCGCCTTCACCGTGGAGCGCGAGGGCGGCGACAAGCCGGTGTGCGTCGCGGAGTCGGTGTCCCGGTACTACCTGTAGGCCGTACCGACGGCCTACTTCGCCCCCACCATCCGGAGCACGAGGTCGGCGTAGAGCGCGCCGACCTCCTCGGGGGTGAACGGGCCGTCCACGTTGAACCAGCGGGCCACGTCGATGCACAGCGACAGCACGGCGAGCGTGGTGCCCTGCACGTCCAGCACGTCGAACTCGCCCGAGGCCACGCCGTCCTCGATGATCCCGCGCACCTCGGCGTCGACCTGGCGGCGCAGCGCGACGATCTCGGCGCGGGCCTCGGGGCCGAGGGCGTCGAGTTCGTACTGCACGACCCGGGCGGTGGTGCGCCGCCCCGCGTGCCAGCGGACGAAGGAGCCGACCGCGTCGGCCAGCCGCTCCTTCGCCGTCCCCTCGCGCCGCGCCGCCGTGCGCAGGATGTCGAGGGCCTTGTCGTGGCCGATCCGGCTGATCCGGTGGAGCAGCTCTTCCTTGGTCTTGTAGTGGATGTAGAGGGCGGCCGGACTCATGCCGGCGCGGCCCGCGATGTCGCGGGTGGTCGTCGCGTGGTAGCCGCGCTCGGCGAAGGCCTCCACGGCGGCGACGAGCAGCCGCCGCGCCGCGTCCGGGGTGACCTCTTCCCACGGCTCCACTTCGCCGCCGGTCGTCTCCTCCGCCGTACTCATCGCTCGCTCGCCCCTCTCGGTGACAGGAGCACCACCATACCGCCGACGGTGAGCGAGCGCTTAGTGTGCCTGCTCAGATCTTCTCGAAGGGGTCGTGCTCGGCGAGGAGCTTCTCCAGGCGCGCCTGGTCGACGCGGCTGATGAGCTGCCCGGCCTCCTGCCGGTCCCTGATCACCTTGGCGAGGGTGAAGGCGGAGGTGACGAGGTAGAGGACGGCGATGGCCAGGAAGGCCCGGACCCAGGCATTGGTGTCCAGCTGGTAGATACCGACGGCCGTGGCCGCCATGGCGATGGAGAAGGAGGCGACGGCCTGCCCGTAGAACGCGACCGTGCTCTGGTGCTTGACCGGTGTGTCACTCATGGAGAAGAGCATCGGCGGACGTGGCCCTCGCCACATCCGCCGAAGTACTCAGGCGCGTACTCAGATGCTCAGAACGCCGAAACCCCGGTCAGGGAACGGCCGATGAGCAGCTTCTGGATCTGGCTGGTGCCCTCGTAGAGGGTCATCACGCGGGCGTCGCGCAGGAGTTTGCCGGCCGGGTACTCGTCGATGTAGCCGTAACCCCCGAAGACCTGGAGGGCGTTGTTGGCGGCGCGGACGGCGGCCTCGGAGGCGAACAGCTTGGCCTTGGAGGACTCGACGGCGAACGGCTGCCCGCGGTCGATCAGATCGGCGACGCGCCAGGTGAGCAGCCGGGCGGCGTCCACGTCGACGGCGATGTCGCTGATCAGCTCCTGCACCAGTTGGTGGTGGGCGATCGGCTTGCCGAACTGCTCGCGCTCGCCGGCGTACCGCACCGCCGCGTCCAGCGCGGCCTGGGCGATGCCGACGCAGCCCGCGGCCACCGACATCCGCCCCTTGGCCAGGGCGGACATGGCCACGGAGAAGCCCTTGCCCGCCTCGCCGAGCATCGCCGAGGCGGGCACCCGCACGTCCTCGAGGACCAGCTCGGCGGTGGCCTGGCCGCGCAGGCCGAGCTTGCCGTGGATGGTGCGGCGGGTCAGGCCGGGGGTGTCGGTGGGCACGAGGAAGGCGGAGACGCCCTTGTGGCCGGGGGCGTCGGTGGAGCGGGCGAAGAGCAGGACGACGTCCGCCCACGTCCCGTTGGTGATGAACGTCTTGGCGCCGTTGATGACGTAGTCGTCGCCGTCTCGTACGGCGCGGGTGGTGAGGTTGCCCGCGTCGGAGCCGGTGCCGGGCTCGGTGAGGCCGAAGCAGCCGACGTACTCGCCCGCGGTCAGTCCCGGCAGCCAGCGCCGCTTCTGCCCCTCGTCACCCCAGGCGGCGATCGTCTTGGCGACGAGCCCGAGGGACACGGAGACGATCCCGCGCACGGAGGAGTCGCCGCGCCCCAGCTCCTCGGTGACCAGGCAGTACGCGAGATGGTCGCCGCCACAGCCGCCGTACTCCTCGTCGACGGTCAGCCCCAGGAAGCCGACCTCGCCGAGCTTCTTCACGATGCCCCGGTCGACCTCCTCGGCCCGGTCCCACGCCACGACGTGCGGGGCGATCTCGCGCTCCACGAAGTCCCGGGCGAGCTGCCGTACGGCGGCCTGCTCCTCGCTCAGCTCCAGGTTCACCACGCGATCACCCCATACAGAAAGGATCCATCGAACGGATCTTGAAAGCCGTACATTTAAATTAGCACTGCTAGTTTACGTCCGCAGCCCTACTATGTGCGCCATGGCCCGACCGCGCAAGCCCCTCCTCAGCACCGAACGGATCGTCGAGACGGCCCGGGAACTCGTGGACCGGGAGGGCCTGGCGACCGTCTCCACCCGCCGGCTCGCCGCCGAGCTGGGGGTGAGCGGGCCCTCGCTCTACAACCACTTCCGCACCAAGGACGAGATCCTGGAGGCGGTCGCCGACTCGGTGAGCGCTCTGGTGGACCTGTCGATGTTCGAGGACGGCCGGGACTGGCGCACCGCGCTGCACGACTGGGCCGTCTCCTACCGCGCCGCCCTGCGCGAGCACCCGAACATCGTCCCGGTGCTGGCCAGGGGCCCTGGACGCCGTCCGGCCGCCCTGCGACTGGCCGACGCGGTCTACGGCGCGATGGTCGACGCCGGCTGGCCACCGGCCCAGGCGACCTCCATCGGCGCGCTCATGCGGTACTTCATCATGGGTTCCGCGCTCGGTTCGTTCGCCGGGGGCTTCGTGGACGACGCGAGCGCGTACGACCCCGCCGACTATCCCCACCTCGGCCAGGCCCATCTGCTCGCCGAGCAGCAGGAGAAGATCGACGAGCGTGCCTTCGAGACCGGGCTCACGGCGCTGCTGGACGGGCTGGCGCAGCAGTACGAGCAGGTACGGCAGCAGGTGCAGCCGGGCATGCAGCGATAATTCGGTGGGGGCCGAAGTGTCCGTACCGCATGCTGGGCGGTATGACCGCGAAGGATCCACAGGCGGCCGGTCTCGCCGCGCTCGCCTCCCTGATCGCCGACGAGACCCGTGCCGCGTGTCTGCTGGCGCTGCTCGACGGTCGGGCCTGGACGGCCGGTGAGCTGGCCCGGCACGCCGGGGTCGCCGCGTCGACGCTCAGCGAGCACCTGGGCAAGCTGGTGGCCGCGGGCCTGCTCGCGGAGGAACGGCAGGGGCGGCACCGGTATGTGCGGCTGGCCGACGCACACGTGGCGCAGCTGGTCGAGGACCTGGCCGCGCACGTGCCTCCGGCGGCTGTGCGGCGTTCTCCTCGCACCCTGCGGGAGTCGAGTGCCGGGTCGGCCATGGCCCGGGGCCGTACCTGTTACGACCATCTCGCGGGGCGGCTGGGGATCGCGGTCACGGATGCGCTGACCCTCCAAGGGTTGTTGCGGCAGGACACGGGGTTCGCGCTGACGGACGCGGGGCTGGAGTGGTTCGCTTCGGCGGGGATTCCGCTCGAGGTTTCCGGCCGGCGGCCGCTGGCCCGGGCGTGCCTGGACTGGACCGAGCGGCGGCCCCATCTCGCGGGGGCGGCGGGGGCCGCGCTGTGCCGGCATGCGCTGGAGGTGGGGTGGTGTGTGCGGATCGGCTCCGCGCGGGCCGTGAAAGTGACCCCCGCGGGGGAGCGGCGGTTGTCGGCCTTGCTCGGTATTCCTTCCGGTGCCCTGCGCTGAGTGCGACTACCGGGGCGGTGGGTTCTGTCGTCTGCCGGGTGCGGGTCGTTCGTGGTTGCTCGCACAGTTCCCCGCGCCCCTCGGGGGGCTGCAGTGCCCGGCACCTTCGAGGCACCTTTGCCGGCGCCGGTAAGCGACCCAGGCCCCGCCCAGCCCCCGGGCGCCCTGTCCGACAGCCGCCGGCCAAGACACAGTCCCCTACCTAACCTCGGGAGCATGATGAACGCCGTCCCACGCCATCGCCTGCTGCCCGCCGGCGCAGCCGTCGTCACCGTCGTCCTCTGGGCGTCCGCCTTCGTGGCGATCCGGAGTGCGGGGCAGGAGTACTCGCCGGGCGCGCTGGCCCTGGGGCGGCTGGCGTCGGGGGCCCTCGCCCTGGGGGTCGTCTGGGCCGTACGCCGGGAAGGGCTGCCGCCCAGGGCCGCCTGGCGCGGGATCCTGCTGTCCGGGCTGCTGTGGTTCGGGTTCTACATGGTGGCTCTGAACTGGGGCGAGCAGCAGGTGGACGCCGGTACCGCCGCGCTCGTCGTGAACGTCGGCCCGCTGCTGATCGCCCTGCTCGGCGCCCGTCTGCTCGGCGATCCGATGCCGCCGCGACTGCTGGCCGGGATGGCCGTGTCGTTCGCGGGTGCGGTGACCGTGGGGCTGTCGATGTCGGGCGGGGGCGGATCCTCCGTCCTCGGCGTGGTGCTGTGTCTGCTCGCGGCGATGGCGTACGCCGCCGGTGTCGTCGCGCAGAAGCCGGCCCTGGGACAGGCGAGCGCCCTGCAGGTGACGACGTTCGGGTGTCTGGTCGGGGCGGTGGCGTGTCTGCCGTTCGCCGGGCAACTGGTGCACCAGGCCGCGCACGCGCCCGTGCCGGCCACCCTCGACATGGTCTACCTGGGCGTTTTCCCGACCGCGCTCGCCTTCACCACCTGGGCCTACGCCCTCGCCCGCACCACCGCCAGCCGCATGGGCGCGACGACGTACGCGGTGCCCGCGCTGGTGGTGCTGATGTCGTGGCTGGTGCTCGGTGAGGTGCCGGGTGTCCTCACGCTCGTCGGTGGTGTGCTGTGCCTCGCCGGCGTGGCGGTGTCGCGGTCGCGGACGCTCGGGCGGAGCAGGCGGGTCGCGGGCCGGGAGCCGCGACCCGAGAAGGTCGGCTGAGCCTCAGAACACCACCAGCGCCCGGCCGCCCTTGCCCTCGAGCATGTTCGCGAAGGCGGCCGGGATGCCCTCCAGGGCGATCCGCTCCGTCACCAGCGCGGAGAGGTCCAGGCGGCCTTCCCTCACGTGCTCGGCGAGCACCGGCACATCGCGGGCGGGGTCGGAGTTGCCGTAGACGCAGCCGGACAGGGTGCGGCCCCAGTGGAAGATCTCCAGGGCGTTGAACGTGACCTCCTGGTCCTTGCCGCCGATGCCGACGACCGTCGTACGGCCGCCCCGGCGGGTGGAGTCCCAGGCCGCGCGGATCGACACCGCGCGGCCCACGCACTCCACCGAGACGTCCACGCCCTGCTTGCCGGTGAGGGCGCGGATCTCGCGGGGGGTGTTCTCGGAGGCGAGCACGTAGTCCGTGGCACCGGCCGCGCGGGCCAGCTCCTCCTTCCCCGCGGAGACGTCGACGGCGATGATCCGGGAGGCGCCCGCGATGCGGGCCGACTGGAGGGTGGCGAGACCGACGCCGCCCGCGCCGAAGACGGCGACCGTCTCGCCCTCGCGGACTTTCGCCGAGTGGTGGACGGCGCCGTAGCCGGTGAGGACGGCGCAGCCGAGGAGGGCGGCGTCCACCAGCGGCACGCCCTTGGGCAGGGGCAGCACGCAGGACGCGGAGACCACGGTCTCCTCGGCGAACGCGGCCACGTTCAGGCCGGGGTGCAGGTCGGTGCCGTCGGTGGTGCGGGCGTAGACGTCGGCGGCGCCGTTCAGGGCGTTGGCGCACAGCCAGACCTCGCCGAGCGCGCAGGCGTGGCAACCGCCGCAGGACGGGGCCCAGTTGAGAACGACCGGGTCGCCCTCGGCGACGTGTGTGACGCCCTCGCCCACGGCCACGACCGTGCCGGCGCCCTCGTGGCCGAGGACGGCCGGGACCGGGACGCGCATGGTGCCGTTGGACAGGGACAGGTCGGAGTGGCAGACACCGGCGGCGGCGAGGCGGACCCGGACCTGTCCGGGGCCCGGGTCGGGCAGGTCGATGCCGGTGATCTCCAGGGGTGCGCCGATGGCGGGCAGGACGGCGGCTCGTACGGCCATGGGTCGCGGACTTCCTTAGAACTGGAGGGACTTGGTCTGGAGGTACTCGGTGAGTCCGTGCGCGCCCAGTTCCCGGCCGACCCCGGACTGCTTGTAGCCGCCGAAGGGGGCGAGGGGGTTGAACCGGCCGCCGTTGATGTCGACCTGGCCGGTGTCCATGCGCCGGGCGAAGGCCACGGCCTCGGCGTCGTCACCGGCCCACACGGCGCCCGCGAGGCCGTACACCGTGCCGTTGGCGATGCGCAGGGCGTCCTCCTCGTCGTCGTACCGCAGAATCGACAGGACCGGGCCGAAGATCTCCTCCTGGGCGACGGTCATCTCCGGGGTCACGTCCGCGAAGACCGTGGGGCTGATGAAGTAGCCCTTCTCCTGCGGGGATTCGGGGCCGCCGGCGACCAGGCGGGCGCCCTCGGCGAGGCCCTTCTCGATGTAGCCGCGCACCCTCGCCTGCTGCTTGGCGTTGACGACCGGGCCGATGCGCTCGCCGTACTTGGCGGCGGCCGCGGCGGCCAGCTCGACGGCCTCGTCGTACTGGTCGCGGTGGACCAGCATGCGGGTCCAGGCGCTGCAGGTCTGCCCGGAGTTGGACATCACGTTGGCGACGCCGACGTTCACCGCCTTGGCGAGGTCGGCGCTCGGCAGGATGACGTTGGCGGACTTGCCGCCCAGCTCCAGGGCGACCTTCTTGACCGCCGCGCCCGCCACCGCGCCGATCTGCCTGCCGACCGCGGTGGAGCCGGTGAAGGACACCAGGTCCACGCCCGGGTGCTCGGCGAGCGCCTGGCCGGCGACCGGGCCGAGGCCGGTGACCAGGTTGAACACACCGGCCGGGACGCCCGCCTCGTGGACGGCCTCGGCGAACAGCTGGGCGGTGAGCGGGGTGTCCTCGGCGGGCTTGAGGACCACCGTGCAGCCGGCGGCGAGCGCCGGGGCGACCTTGGCGACGATCTGGTGCAGGGGGTAGTTCCAGGGGGTGATCGCGGCGACCACGCCGATCGGCTCGTGCAGGACCGTGGAGTTGCCCACCTTCTCCTCGAAGGAGTGGGCCGCGGCCAGCTCGGCGTAGGAGCCGGCGACCGCGATCGGCACGGCCGCGTGCACGGCCTGGGAGAACGGCAGCGGGGAGCCCAGCTCGGCGGTGACCGTCTCGGCGATCTCGTCCTTGCGGGCCACGAGGGCGTCGCGGAGGGCGGTGAGGCGGGCGGCGCGCTCGGCCGGCGGCGTGGCGGCCCAGGCGGGCAGTGCGGCGCGGGCCGCGCGTACGGCGGTGTCGACGTCCAGGGCGCCGCCCGCCGGGACCCTGGCGATGACCTGTTCGTCGGCCGGGTTCACGACCTCGATGACATCCGCGCTCTCGGCGGGGCGCCAGGCGCCGTCGATGTAGAGGCCGTCGTGTGCCTTCATGCTGTTTCCTCCCGGCGGGTCTGCGTCGTCCGGCACACAAACTAGCGGCGTTAGTTTTCTGGCGCCAGACGGCGCCGGGCGTACCAGGGCATCATCGCCGGAGCGGCCGGTGCTCACGCGTGCGGGTGCCGGAGCTCACTCGTCCAGGTCGGGCAGCCGGTCGGGGGACGGGCAGATGCGGTCGCCGTGCTGGTCGAAGACGAAGAGGTGGGCGAGGTCGACGAGGAGCGGCACCTGCATGCCGTGGCGCAGCCGGAGGTCCGGGGTGGTGCGCACCACCAGGTCGCCGGGCAGCCGGCCCTCCGGGGGCGCGGGTTCGGGCCCGTCGTCTCGGGCGTGTTCGAGCACGACCACCGGTCCGGCGCGCCGCGCACCGGTCCGCTCCCGCAGCCGGTCCAGCACGGTCGGGCCTTCCCTGCGCCGCCGGCGCGCCGGCCGGGCGGCGGGGCGCGGGGCCTCCAGGTCGGGCACGACGGCGGGCCGTGAGCCGGTGTCGAAGTGGACGAGGATCTCGTGCCCCTGGAACTCCACGTGCTCCACCAGCCCCGTGATCGCCACCTCCCCCGGCCGGGCTGAGCTGTGCTTGGCGATGCGCACCGCCTCCGAGCGCAGTCCCACGATCACCTCGCGGCCCTGCTGCACGCGGAGCAACTGGTGGTCCAGGGAGAGCGGTTCGGGCAGGCGCAGGGCCTGCTTGCCCAGGCTGATGGTCATGGCACCGTCCAGCGGGGCGCGGACCAGGCCGCGCAGCAGGTTGATGCGTGGGGTGCCGATGAAGGCGGCGCTGAAGACGTTGCGGGGCAGGGCGTAGACCTGGCGCGGGGTGCCGACCTGCTGGAGCACTCCGCCGCGCAGCACGGCCACCCGGTCGCCGAGGGACATCGCCTCGGCCTGGTCGTGGGTGACGTACACCGTGGTGACGCCCAACTCGCGGGTGAGCTGGGATATTTCGGCGCGCAGGTGGTTGCGCAGCTTGGCGTCGAGGTTGGACAGCGGCTCGTCCATCAGGAAGGCCGAAGGATGGCGCGAGATGGCCCGGCCCATGGCGACCCGCTGCCGTTCGCCGCCGGAGAGCTGGCTCGGGAAGCGGTCGAGCAGATCCTCGATGCCCAGCATGCGGGCGGTGGCGCAGACCCGCGGGGCGGGGTCGGCGCCGGGGTCCTCGATGCGCAGCGGGAAGCCGATGTTGTCGCGGCCGGTCATGTTCGGATACAGGGCGAAGTTCTGGAAGACCATGGCCATGCCCCGCTCGGAGGGCTGCCAGTGGTTGGCGTACGCCCCGTCGAGCAGCAGCTCGCCCTCGTCGATGTCCTCCAGGCCGGCGATCATCCGCAGCACGGTGGACTTGCCGCAGCCGGACGGGCCGAGCAGGACCAGGAACTCGCCGGGCGCGATGGCCAGCGAGAGCCTGTCGACCACACGCGGGCCGCGTGCGTAGGACTTGCTCACGTCGTGCAGTTCGATGGCGCGTGTCATGCCTGCCGCCCCCGGGGGCTGTCCGGAGCGCCGCTGCTCCGTGGTCCGAAGGCCCCGCGCGGGTCGAACGGGGCCTGTGGGTCACGGAAGTTAACGGAAAGTGGCGGCGCTGGGGAAGACATCGCACCGCGCGTCCCGTCACTCGGTCGCGGTCAGGTGCGCGAAGATCACGACGTTGCTCGTGTAGCCCGTCCGCCGGCTGTAGAAGCCGCCGCAGGTCAGCACGCGGAGTTCGGGCCGCGCGGCCGGTGCGTAGACCTCCGCGTCCGGGAAGCCCGCCTTGTCGAAGACCTTCATCCGGTCCACGGTGTAGACGGCGGTACGGCCGTCGGCGCGCTTGACCTCGATCACCTTGCAGGGTTTGACGAAGGCGAGCGTGGCGAAGACGGCGGGACCGGTCGTGGTGTCGCGGTGGCCGACGGCGATCGCGGTGCCGGACTCACCCGGTGTGGGGCCGCCCTGGTACCAGCCGACCAGCTTGGGCTTGTCCACGGGCGGCGTCTCCAGCTGTCGTTCCCCGTCGAGCCCGATGGCCGTGATCGGGGCGTCGACGCCCAGGGAGGGGATGCGCAAGGACGTCGGCCGGGACCGGGGCAGCGGGTCCGGCGGGGGCCCGGGAGGGGGCTCGCAGGATTTCCCGCCGTTCGCGCCCGGTCCGCCGGCCGCCACCGCGTCACCCGGCCGGCCGGGCCCGGCGTGCCCGCCCCCGCACCGGCTTCCCACCGTCACCAGGACGGTCACCAGCAGGGCCGTCCTGGCGAGGCGGTAGGCGCGGGTCCGGTACCAGGGCCTCCTCTTGCGCCTACGCGGCGCCATGAGGCCGCCGGCGGCTGCGCCGGACATACATGGTGCCGCCCACGGCCGCCAGGCCCACGGCACCCGCGGCGGCCACGGGCGAGTAGGCGGCGGCCGTGTCGATCAGCCCGCCGCCGCCCGCGTGCACACCACCCCGCGGCGGATCGCCGTCGTCCCGCCTGCCCCAGCCGGGCCCGTCCTCCTGCCGGTGGTCGTGGCGGTCGTCGTGGTCCTCGATCTGCCCGTTCGGACCATGGTCCCCGTCGTGGTGGTCGTGGTCCCGGCAGTTGACGCGGAAGAGCTTCTCCTTGACGGCGCCGGACGCGACCCAGGTGAGCTTGTACTGCCCGTCGGCCAGGCCGATCACGTCGGTGTGTCCGGCGCCGCCGGCGAGCTGGATGACACCGGTGACGGTGGAGGCGGTGGGCAGCGGGGGCTGCGCCTGGATGATGTAGGCGATGTTGGGCAGGATGTCGAAGTTGACGGCGTCGAGGTAGAACTTGCAGACCACTGGCGCGTCCGGCGACAGCCTGTCGTGCTCGCCCACGCTGTGCACTCGGATGTCGCCGTTTTCCCCTTGGGCCGCCGCGGTCGGTGCCATCACCCACGACGCACCCGCCGCGGCGAGGGCGGTGAGAACGACAGTGGCGCCCGCACGGGAGCGGAAGGCACGTGGTGAGGTCTGGGTGGGCATGCACATTCCTCCGAGTCAGACGATTTTCATACAAATCGTTCTTTCGACTGGACTGTGCTCGATCTACGCCATTCCTGACGTAGCGACACTCGGCGAACCGTCAGAGATCGCTCGTGCGGCGCAATCCGGAGCGCGCCCGCTCCTGCCCCGGGGTGCTCGCCCGCCCCTCGGTACGCTCCGGCGACCGCAGCGCCACCCCCGAGGACAGCAGCAGCAACGCCCCCAGCATCACGAACGGCGCCGCCACGCCCGCGAGGCCCGCGACCAGGCCCGCCGCGGCCGGCGCCGCCACCTGGCCGAGCCGGTTGCCGGTGAGGCGCAACGCGAGCGCCGTCGAGCGGGCCTCCTCCGGAGCCGCCTGCACCACCGTCGTCATCGACAGCGGCTGGCCCACCCCCAGGCAGAAGCCCAGCACCGTGAGCATCAGACCGAGCGCCCACACCGGCACCGGCACCGCGACCCCCGCGCACAGGACCGCCGCCAGGAAGCAGGTCAGCGTGAGCAGCACGGGGCGGCCGAGCAGCCGGAGCAGTGGGGTGAGCACCAGCCGGCAGGCGATCGTGGCGCCCGCGCGAAGGCTGAGCAGGACGCCGATCACCGAGGGGGCGATGGCCCGGTGTTCGCCGACCACCGGGAGATACGCGGTGAGGATGTCCGTCGCGGACAGCACGGAGAGACTGATCAGCATGCCCGCGGGCACTCCCCGGGCGCCCAGGATGCGGCCCAAGGCCACGCGGTCCCCTTGCCGGGTACGGGAGTTGACGGCCGTACGGTCCTCGATGCGCCACAGCGAGGTGAACGCGACCGCCGCGCCCGCACCCGCGACCACCAGGGCGAGCGCGCTGCTGTGCGCCCGGTCGGGGCCGCCGATCAGGGCGCCGGCCGCGACGGGGCCGATGAGCTGGCCGAGGGAGGCGCCGATGGTGAAGTGGCCGAAGTTGCGGTCCTGTTCGTGCGGCGCGGACCGCCGGGCGACGAGCGACTGCGCGCCGATGACGAAGCAGAGGTGGCCGAGGCCCATCACCCCGCTCCACAGGGCCATCGCCCAGAGCGAGCCGGCCAGTCCGCTCAGCGCACAGCCGCCGGAGATCAGGACCACGCCGGCCGGCAGCAGGGGTGCGCAGCGGCCGTGGTCGGTGCGCCGGCCGAGCGGTACGGCGGCGAAGAGCGGGAGCAGGGCGTAGACGCCCGCGATGACGCCGACCGCTCGCTCGTCGGCGCCCAGCGCGAGGGCCCGGTAGGAGACGGCGGGCCGGGCCATCGACACCGCCCCCTGCGCGAAGCCGAAGGCGAGGACGAGGCGGAGCAGCCAGCCGCGGTTCCCACCGGGCGCCATGGGTACGACCTCCGTCGAGTGGTCAGATGATGCCGAAGAGGATTCCCGCCCCGAGCACCACCAGGGATGTCAGGGCGGCCCACTTGACCACGAACCGGGTGTGGTCGCCGAACTCCACCTTGGCCATGCCGACCAGGACGTAGACGGCGGGGACCAGCGGGCTGGACATGTGCAGGGGCTGGCCGACGATCGAGGCGCGGGCGATCTCCAGCGAGGACACGCCGTGCGCGTGGCCCGCCTCGGCGAGCACCGGCAGGATGCCGAAGTAGAAGCCGTCGTTGGACATGAAGTACGTGAGCGGGATGCTCAGCACGCCCGTCACGAAGGCCATGTGCGGGCCCATGCCGGCCGGGATGTTGTCCACCAGCCACGTCGCCATGTGGTCGACCATGCCGGTGCCCTGGAGGACGCCGGTGAAGACGGCGGCGGCGAAGACCATGCCGGAGACGTTCAGGACGTTCTCGGCGTGGGCGGCGATCCGGGCCTTCTGGTCGGGCATGTGCGGGAAGTTGACGGTCAGGGCGAGCGCCGCGCCGAGCAGGAACAGCACCGGGATCGGCAGCCACTCCATGATCATGGCGGTGAGCAGGGCGACCGTGAGCAGTCCGTTGAACCAGTACAGCCTGGGGCGCAGGGTGGGGCGGTCCGGGTCGAGGCCCTGGAAGCCCTCGTCGCCGTCCGGCTCCTCGGTGCGGCCCGTCCCCGAACCGCCGGTGAGCGCCGGGGACTTGCCGGAGCCAGCGCCGACGAGGACCGTCTCCTTCTCCTCCACCAGCACCTCGTCCAGCGTGAGCACGCCGAGCCGCTTGCGCTCGCGGCGGCCGAGGACGTAGGCGAGGACGAGGACGAACAGCAGGCCCATGGCGAGGGCCGGGATCATCGGCACGAAGATGTCGCTCGCGTCGACCTTGAGCGCAGTGGCGGCACGGGCGGTCGGGCCGCCCCACGGCAGCGTGTTCATCACGCCGTTGGCCATGGCGGCCACGCCGGTCATCACGACCAGGGACATCTTCAGGCGCTTGTACAGCGGGTACATCGCCGAGACGGTGATCATGAAGGTGGTGGAGCCGTCGCCGTCCAGGGAGACGATCGCGGCGAGGACCGCCGTACCGACGACGATGCGCAGCGGGTCGGCCTTGCAGAACCTGAGGATGGCCCGCACGATCGGGTCGAAGAGGCCGACGTCGATCATCACACCGAAGTAGACGATCGCGAACATGAGCATCGCCGCGGTGGGGGCGAGGCCTGTGACGCCGTCGATGACGTAGTCGCCGAGCTCGGCACCCTTGCCCACGAACACGCAGAACAGCGCGGGTATGAGCACGAGCGCCGCGATCGGCGACATCTTCTTCAGCATGATCAGGACCAGGAAGGTCGCGATCATGGCGAAGCCGAGGATGGTCAGCATGAGTGGATACCTAACGTTCGCCCTTGAACATCCCACCTGGGGGTCGGCGGTGCGATGACGTTAGGTCGCGTCGACTGGCGTTAACAAGATGTTGACGCGTGAGCAATAAGCGCGAAAGTCCAGGTCACAGGCTTACGGCGAGGTGGACGGGGATGCCGTTGAGGACCGCGTTGCCGGAGAGCGGGTCGAGGAGACTGCCGTCGAGGAGCTGGTTGACGTTGACGCCGGGGCTCTTCGTGGCGTGGCTCATCCGTATTCCGGCGCGGTCGTGGCCCCAGCCGTGCGGCAGGCTCACCACGCCGGTCCGTACGGCGTCGGTGACCTCGGCCTGCGCCACCACCTCTCCCCCGGCGCCCTTCACGCGGACGTCCGCCCCGTCCCGGACTCCGAGCCGGGCCGCGTCCTCGGGGTGGATGTGCAGGGTGCAGCGGTTGGATCCGCCGGTGAGGGCGGGCACGTTGTGCATCCAGCTGTTGTTGGAGCGAAGGTGGCGGCGGCCGACGAGGACCAGTCCCTCGGGTCGCTCCCGCAGGGCCTCGCGCAGCCGGGGCAGGTCGGCGGCGATCGGCTCGGGCAGCAGTTCCACCTTGCCGCTGCGGGTCTTGAGCGGCTGCGGCAGGCGCGGGCGCAGCGGGCCGAGGTCGATGCCGTGCGGGTGGGCGAGCAGCCTGTCCAGGGTGAGCCCGTCGGGCCGTACGCCGAAGCCGTCGCCGTACGGGCCGAGGCGCAGCATCAGGTCCAGCCGCCGCTCGGGGCCGGTCTCGCCGGTGAGTACGGCGGCGAGTTCCTTCGGGTCCCGGCCGTGCACCGGCGAGTGCTCCTCCTGTACGGCCTTGCCGAGGGTCTGGTCGATGACCATGGCGTCCACGGCGGCCGGGTCGGCGCCGTGCATGCCGGTGGCGGCGAGGACGAGCCGGGCGAGGATCTCGCTCTCGGCCATGCGGCCGGGCTCCAGCGGGACCGCGGGGCGGCTGTAGCGGACCTGGTTGCGCACGGCGAGGGTGTTGAAGGCGAAGTCGTGGTGCGGGCTCTGGGAGGGCGGGGGCGGGGGCAGGACGACGTGGGCGTGGCGGGAGGTCTCGTTCAGATACGGGTCGACGCTGACCATGAAGTCCAGCGAGTCCAGGGCCTTGTCGAGGCGGTCGCCGTCGGGCGCGGACAGCACCGGGTTGGCGGCCACGACGATCAGCGCGCGGACCGGCTCCCCCTCGGCCGTCGCGGTGTCGATCTCCTCGGCGAGCACGGAGAGCGGCAGCTCTCCCTTGGCCTCGGGGAGTTGCCGTACCCGGGAGTGCCAGCGGCCGAGCGCGAAGCCGTGGCCGGGACCGGCCGGGCGGGGCGTCCTGTCGGTGGCGGCCTGCGGGAAGAGCGCGCCGCCGGGCCGGTCCAGGTTGCCGGTGAGGATGTTGAGGACGTCCACCAGCCAGCTGGCCAGGGTGCCGTGCGGGACGGTGCAGCTGCCGATGCGGGCGTAGACGGCGGCGGTGGGGGCGGCGGCGAGTTCGCGGGCGAGGGTACGGATGGTCGGCGCGTCGATGTCACAGGCCTCGGCCACGGCATCGGGCGTGAAGTCCCGTATGGACTCCCGGAGTTCATCCAGCCCCTGGACATGCGGGGCGAGGTGGGCGAGGTCGGCCAGGTCCTCCGCGAAGAGGGTGTGCGCCATCGCCGCGAGCAGCAGGGCGTCGGTGCCGGGGCGGATCGCCAGGTGCCGGTCGGCGAGCTTCGCGGTGCGGGTGCGGCGCGGGTCCACCACGGTGAGGTGCCCGCCGCGGGCCTTGAGCGCCTTGAGCTTGCCGGGGAAGTCGGGTGCGGTGCACAGACTGCCGTTGGACTCCAGTGGGTTGGCGCCGATGAGCAGCAGGTGGTCGGTGTGGTCCAGATCCGGTACGGGGATGGCGTTGGCGTCGCCGAAGAGCAGCCCGCTGGAGACGTGCTTGGGCATCTGGTCGAGCGTGGAGGCGGTGAACAGGCTGCGGGTGCGCAGGCCGGCGAGGAGGACCGGGGGGTACAGGGCCCCGGCCACGGTGTGCACGTTGGGGTTGCCGAGGACCACGCCGACGGAGTCGGGGCCGTGGTCCTCCACCACGGGGCGCAGCCCTGCGGCGACCGCGTCGAAGGCCTCCTCCCAGGTGGCCTCGCGCAGTTCGCCGTCCCGGCGGACGAGCGGGGTGCGCAGCCGGTCCGGGTCGGAGTCGACGGCCCCGAAGGAGGCACCCTTGGGGCAGATGAAGCCCTTGCTGAAGACGTCCTCGCGGTCACCGCGGGCGCCGGTGACACGGGTGCCCTCGATGGTGAGGGTCAGCCCGCAGGTGGCCTCGCACAGGGGGCAGATTCGCAGGGCGGTGCGGGACACGGGTCCTCCCGGGGGCGGCAGCGGCGGCACGCGGATACGGGCCGAGCATACCGACCGGTATGCATGGAGGGGAGTCCCTTCCCCGCACCGGAATCCGGCCGGGCCTCAGTCGAGCACACGCCCCAGATAGGCCCGCAGCAGCTCGCGGGTCTCCCCGATGATCGCCTCGTCGCCGTGCGGGTCGGTCCGGAAGGCCAGCTGGACGAGGGTGTCCGCGCTCTCCACGGCGACCAGGAAGACCCGGCGCAGATCGTCGTCGGGTGTGCGGCCGAGGTAGCCGGACAGCAGGTCGGTGAGGCGGTCGGCGACGCGGGTGTTGGGCTCGGCGTGGCGGGCGCCGACCGGTATCTGGTTGCCGAAGTCGACCAGGGAGAAGCCGGGTGCGGTGCGCTTCATGGCCAGGTACTCGTCGAGCACGGCGTCCATCGCGGCCCGCCAGCCTGCCCCACCGCCCGCCTTCCTCAGCCGCTCGGTGACCCGCTCGGTGTACCGCTCCAGGTTGCGCTGGGCGAGGGCGTCGGCCATCTGCCGCTTGTTGCCGAAGAACCGGTAGACGGAGCCGATGGGCACACCGGCGCGCAGGGCGACCGCACGGGTGCTCAGGGCGTCGTAGCCGACCTCGTCGAGGAGTTCGGCGCAGGCGTCGAGGATCCTGGTCAGCCGTTCGGCACTGCGCCGCTGGACGGGCGCGCGGCGGAGCGATGTCGCGTGGGGCACGGACTTCATGATGCCTCTCCGCCGGGACCGGGTGAACCTCGCCCTCCAGTACGGAGAAGGGTGGCCGGTGCACTCATTTCCCGGCGAACGGGGTCGCCGTGCCGCTCGTGGGCTGGGCCGGGGCCGTCTCCGCGCCCGACACCGTTATGTCGGCGGTGCTCTGCACCGGCTTGCCGTGCACGGCCCACACGGTGCCGTCGTCGGCGTACAGGCGGGCGGTGACGTGGTGCGTGCCGTGCGGGACGAGACCGTCGGGCAGGTGGTACGCGGCAGAACGCAGCCGGGCGATCCGCCGGCCGTCGACGAAGAGGTGCACGAGCCCGCGCCCGGTGACCACTGTGGACCCGGCACCGGGTGCGGAGCAGTGGAAGTGGCGGAACGTCAGCCGGACGTCCCAGCCGCCGCCGGAGTCCGGGGTCACCTCGACACCGACCTCCGGCGCGCCCTTCTTGTCGACCTCGCGCAGATGCCGCCCGGTCCCGTCGGTGTCGTCCAGGACCTTGCCGACCGGCGAGGGCGAGACCGTGCCGCCGTGGGCGTGTCCGGTCGCGCAGCCCGCCGCGCCGAGCGGCAGCAGGACACCCGCCGCGAGCGCGGCGAGCGTCCTGCGGGTCCACGACGTCCTCGGCATGCCCCGGAGAGTAGAACAACCCTCCGGTCTCCCGAATCCGCCTGAAGTCTGGTTCCACCCACCCCGTGAGGTCCCCCTGGCGGAGTACGCCCGGCCCCCTCGCCCGCGGAGTGCACCCGGCCCCTCACCTGCGGAGTCCGGCGGCCCTCTTGCGCCTGCCCCCACCTATTCCTACGGTGATACATAGGAATCAGGAAGCGCGCGCAAGGGAGCGATCATGAGCGGGGACGCGCGGAAGGCCGCCGCGGGACTGTCGTATCTGACCGGATTCGGCAACGAACACGCCTCGGAGGCGGTGCCGGGCGCCCTGCCCGAGGGCCGCAACTCGCCGCAGCGGGCACCGCTCGGGCTGTACGCGGAGCAGTTGAGCGGTTCGGCGTTCACCGAGCCGCGGGCGCACAACCGCCGCTCCTGGCTCTACCGCATCCGCCCCTCGGCCGCGCACCCGGCGTTCACCCGCACCGGCGACGGCGCGATCCGCACGGCCCCCTTCACCGAGACCGTGCCCGACCCCAACCGGCTGCGCTGGAACCCGCTGCCCGAGCCGCCGGCCGGCACCGACTTCCTCGCCGGCCTGTGGACCCTCGGCGGCAACGGCGACGCCACCCAGCGCACCGGCATGGCCGTGCACCTGTACCACGCCAACACCTCGATGGAGCGGGTCTTCTCCGACGCCGACGGCGAACTGCTGATCGTGCCCGAGCGCGGCGGACTGCTGCTGCACACCGAGTTCGGCCGGCTCTCTGTGGAGCCCGCACATGTGGCGCTGATTCCCCGTGGGGTGCGCTTCCGTGTGGAGCTACTGGATGAGTCCGCCCGGGGTTATGTGTGCGAGAACTACGGCGCGCCCTTCCGTCTCCCCGACCTCGGACCGATCGGCGCCAACGGCCTCGCCAACGCACGGGACTTCCAGGCGCCGGTCGCCGCGTACGAGGACGTGACCGGCCCGGTGGAGGTGGTGAACAAGTTCTGCGGCAACCTGTGGACGGCCACCTACGACCACTCCCCGCTCAACGTGGTCGCCTGGCACGGCAACCATGTGCCGTACGTCTATGACCTGCGCCGTTTCAATGTGATCGGCACCATCTCCTACGACCACCCGGACCCCTCCATCTTCACGGTCCTGACCTCACCGTCGGACACCCCGGGCCTGGCCGGCGTCGACTTCGTCGTCTTCGCACCGCGCTGGCTGGTGGGCGAGGACACCTTCCGGCCGCCGTACTTCCACCGGAATGTGATGAGCGAGTACATGGGCCTGGTCGAGGGCGCGTACGACGCCAAGGCGGAGGGCTTCGTGCCCGGCGGCGGCTCGCTGCACAACATGATGTCGGCGCACGGCCCGGACCGGGAGACCTTCGACAGAGCCAGCGCGGCCGAGCTGAAGCCGCAGAAGATCGACGACGGGCTGGCGTTCATGTTCGAGACCCGCTGGCCGGTGGCCCTCACCCCGCACGCGGCCGGCGCGGACCACCTCCAGCAGCGCTACGACGACGTGTGGCGGGGCCTCGAGCGCCATTTCCGCGGATGAGGCCCTCATGACGCCTCTGTTGCGCCTGACGTTCATCGACCGGTACGGATAACCAAGTGACCTCCTTCGCCCCGGATTCGATCGTCCTGAACCGCAAGCTGCCGCTGTGGTATCAGGTGTCGCAGTCGCTGCGCGCCTCGATACTCGGCCGCTCCCCGGAGGACCCGCTGCGGCTGCCCACCGAGGAGCAGTTGGCGGAGCACTACGGCGTGAGCGTGCTGACCATGCGGCAGGCGCTGAAGGAGCTGGAGGACGAGGGGCTGATCAGCCGCCACCGGCGGCGCGGCACGTTCATCGAGCCTGACGTCCGGCGGGGCGCGCCCGTCCGGCTGCTGGGCTCGGTGGACGCGATCGTGGCCCAGCAGTCCGGGATGACGACGCAGCTGCTGGACCACGGCATGACACCGGTCCCGGCCGGTGTCACCGAGTACTTCCCGGACCTCGCGGAGGTGGCGACGTACCACCGCCTGCGCAGCGACGAGAAGACCGGCGAGCCGACCAACCACGCCGTCAACCATGTCCGCCCCGAACTCGCCGCGCGCATCGACCTGGATGACCTGGTCCGCTGGCCGATGACGAAGGTGCTGCGGGACGTGGTGGGGGCGGACATCAGCCGTATCACGGACACGGTGGAGGCCCGCCTCGCCGATCCTGAGACCGCCCGGCTGCTTCAGGTGCCGTTGCTCAGTCCGATCCTGCACTACACGGGTGTGACGTATGACAGCGGTGGGCGGGTCCTGGATGTGGCGGTGATCCAGTACCGGGGGGACCGGTTCTCGTTCACGGTCACCTTGGAGGCGTAGACGCTCCGCTGGGGGCCGTGGTGGTCAGTGCCAGGATGCGTCGCCGGTTGTCTGCGGGTTCGTTGCGGCTGGTCGCGCCCACGCGGCGGAGCCGCATGTCAAACACAGCCTCGCGCCCCTTCGGGGCGCCGTCCAACGGGGCGCTGCCGAGCAAGGCTCTGTCGTACCATGCCCTGCGTGACGTACGACGACGCTCCGCCGTTGGCGGACCT
Organism: Streptomyces sp. RB17; assembly: GCF_009604455.1. GTDB lineage: Bacteria > Actinomycetota > Actinomycetes > Streptomycetales > Streptomycetaceae > Streptomyces. Next base: position 99,275 of record NZ_WEGL01000009.1, on the reverse strand, counting down.
CATGCCGTGGTCCGTCGCACCGCCGCGGGTGGGCCGCGCGTGGCCGACGGCGCCCGATCCCGGCGCGCTGAAGGCCCGTTGGGACGCTCTGCTGAAGGCCGAAGGGCCGCAACGCGAGGCCCTCTTCGAGCCGAGCCGCTCCCGCACGCCGAACTCCGCGGTGGGCCAACTCCCCGGCCAGCCCTCCGGTACCGAGCGGCTGGCCCGTGCCGAGGGCCCGTGCGCCGAGCCGGTCCGCGTGCTGGCGGGGCCCTTCGACGAGCAGTGGCTGATCCCGGACCACCGGCTGGTCGACACCGCGCGCCCGGAGTTGTGGCGGGTGGCGGACGCGCACCAGGTCTTCACGGTGGAGACGGGTGACGGCGACGACCCGCTCCTGGCGACCTCCCTGCTCCCCACCCTCCGCACCGGCCGCGTCCGTCCCCTGTTCCGCCGCCCCGGCGGCACGGAACCGAACCTCGCACCGGGCCTGACGGCGCACCTCGCCGACCGCCTGGGCGAGTCCCCGGCTCCGGTCGATGTCCTCTCCTGGATCCTGGCGGCCACCGCCCCCGACCTGACGGTCCCGCTCACCGACGACCCCGGCCTCTGGTCGGCCGGTGTCGACCTCGGCCGCCGCATGCTGTGGCTGATGCGCCGCGACGGCGAACGCCCCAAGCTGCCGGGCGGTCGCCGGCCCTACGTCCGCGCACCCCTGCCGGCCCGGCCCGTCACCCTTCTCTACGACCCGGACGAGGAGACCCTCCACGTCGACGAGGGCCGCATCTCGCCCGTCCCACCGGAGGCCTGGGACTACGAGGTGGCCGGGGCCCGGGTCCTGGAGTCCTGGTTCACCACCCGCACCACACCGGCCGAACCAGGCACGCTGGCCGCGATCCGCCCGGCAGGCTGGCCGCAGACCTGGACGTCGGAACTGCTGGAACTGATCACCGTCCTGGCCCTGCTGGCGGAACTACGGCCCCAGCGGGCCGAGTTGAAGGTGGCGACCTCGATCACGGCAACCGGCCTCCGGAAGGCCGGCGTCCTCCCGGTACCGGAGGCGTCCCGCCGCCCCGCCTCGGTCCTGGACCATCACGAGGAGGGGCCGGAGGGCCAGTTCGCCCTGATCTAGTGCTGTGACCGGGATGGTTCACCGTGATCGGAGGGCGGCGCGCGGGACGAGCGCACGCGAAACGGCTGGTATTACTGGGGCATGCAGGAAGAGATTGCACGCTCCGCGATCGACACGTTCATCTCCGCGTTCAACGCCTCGGACGACAGCTATGTGACTGCCCTGCTCTCCCAGGCTCTGACCTCAGACGTGGTCTTCTGGGGGCCGTTGGGTCGCAGCGAAGGAATCGCGGCGGTCGAGCGGTTCGTGCTGGACATCCGGCGCCACCCGGCGGGGACCGGCACGATGGTGCGCTGCTCGGCGGTGGACATGCCTGACGAGTGGGCCCGGTACCAGTGGGTCTTCACCACGCCGGATGGAGGTCCCCGCCTGGCGGGAACGGATGTGGTCCATCTGCGGCGGAGCCTCATCGACCAGGTCATCGTCTTCGCGGGGGAGATCGAACCGTCCGCCTCCTGAGTCATCCTTCTGTCGCTGTCCTTCTCCTGAACTTGCCCCCTTCGGCGCTCGGGGGCTGCGGTTCGCGGTTGGTCAGGCTGCGGTGTTGAGGGGGCGTCCGCCCCAGCGGATGCCCTTCTCGCTGCGGACGCGGGCGCGTTCCTTGCGTTGGGCGGTGAGTACGTCGGGGTGGCGGGCGTTGGTATTGCGCCGGCGCAGGTAGCGGTGCAGTGCCTGGCTTTGCGCGGGGTGGCTGCGGTGGTGGGAGTCGGCCAGGGTGAACTGCCGCAGCGGGCCGAAGTGGGCCTCGATCGGATTGGCCCAGGAAGCGCAGGCTGATGTAGATCGGGGCGCCGTCGGGTCGGGCGGCGCGGATCGACTTGAGCGCGGCCAGGGTGTTGGCGGTGCCCTTGCGACGTCGGTTGACGCCCCACAGGCGGTCGTCGCCCGCGGAGTAGCAGCCGTGGACGCAGGTGACGCCGTGGGTTCGGCGGTAGGCCGCCGGCAGCCGGTTTGGCTTGCCCTGCCTCGCCCAGCAGGAGCCCGCGGTGGGCCGGATCCCCAGGGGCCCGAACTCGTCGAAGGCGAAGACCCGGTCCGGGAAGCGGTCCAGCACCTGCTCAATCCGGTCGAGCCTGGCGTCGCGATCAGGGTCGGGCGACTCCTTCCGGGTCTTGGTGCGCTGGAAGGTGATGCCGCGGCGCCGGAGCAGGCACCGTAAGGCTTCACGGCCGATGCGGATGACGCGGCCGTGCACTTTCCGCAGGCAGGCGGCGAGTTTGCGGATCGACCAGCGGGTGAAGGGTTGGCCGAGCTTGGTGGGGCGGGTGGTGGCCGTCTGGATGTCGAAGTCTTCCTCGTCAGGACTGAGTAGGCGGGGACGGCCTCCCGCCCAGCGAGGGTCCAGGCAGGCCAGGTTCGGCCACCGGGCCTCCAGCGATCGGATCGGACGTCGCCGGACATCCAACCGCCACGACCGCCAACCCGGTGAACCTATGCGGTCACAGCACCAGCGGTGCTTCAGGGCGGCCTCCAGCCGCGCGACCCCAGGGCCCACCAGCGACGACCACCCGTCCCGCCCCATCCCGGTCCACCAGCGTGAAGCTGCCGTCCACCTCCCGGGTGACTGCGGCCAATAAGAGGTCCATGGCCCAGCCACCACGCAGCCACGCGGCGCGGGGAACTGCGCGTCCAGCCACACTCAACCCGCACTCGGAGGACCGCCCCAGCCGGCGCGGCGCACACGCGTCCCGGTGCCGATCCGCTGCCGCACTGCTGACAGACCCGCCGGTCACAGGCCATGATCCGGGCATGGAACAGCCCACGGACCTGCAGCCCCTGCCCCTGGCCGGCATCACCGTCGTCGCCGTCGAACAAGCCGTGTCCGCGCCCTTCGCGACCCGGCAGCTCGCCGACCTGGGCGCCCGGGTCATCAAGGTGGAGCGGGTCGACGGCGGCGACTTCGCGCGCGGATACGACACGGCCGCCCGCGGTCTCGCCTCGCACTTCGTGTGGTGCAACCGCGGCAAGGAGTCCCTCGCCCTGGACCTGAAGGACCCGCGCGGCCTGGCCGCCGCCAAGCGGCTGATCGCGGACGCGGACGTGTTCGTGCAGAACCTCGCCCACGGGGCGGCCGCCCGGCTCGGCCTCGACGCGGCCACGCTGTGCGCGGAGCATCCGCGGCTGATCGCCGTGGACATCTCCGGGTACGGCTCCTTCGGACCGTACGCGGACAAGCGGGCGTACGACATGCTCGTGCAGTGCGAGGCGGGGCTCGTGTCGGTGACCGGGACGCCGGAGCAGCCGGTGAAGGCGGGCGTCCCGGCGGCGGACATCGCGGCGGCGATGTACGCGTTCTCGGGCGTGCTCGCGGCTCTCGTCCGGCGCGGGACGACCGGACGGGGCGGGCCGGTGGAGGTGTCGATGCTGGAGGCGCTCGCCGAGTGGCTGGGGCATCCCCTGCATCACGCGATGCACGGAGGTGAGCCCCCGGCGCGCACCGGCCTGGCGCACGCCGTCATCGCGCCGTACGACGCCTATTCGACGGCGGACGGCGGGCGCGTGCTGTTGTCGGTGCAGAACGACCGGGAGTGGCGGCGGCTGGCCGAACAGGTCATAGGGCGCCCGGAATTGGGGACGGATCCGGCATATGCGACGAACGCTTCACGGGTTGCCAACCGGGAGAAGACGGACGAGCTGGTGGCGCGGGCGCTCGGCGTGCTGGACGCCGAGGAGGCGCAGGCCCGGCTGGAGAAGGCCGGCATCGCCTGCGCCCGGCTGCGCGATCTGCACGAACTGGCCGGGCATCCGCAGCTGGCGGCCCGGGAGCGGTGGCGTGAGGTGGGGTCGCCGGTCGGGCCGCTGAAAGCGCTGCTGCCTCCCATCACACTGCCGGGCGGGGACGAGGCGCGGATGGGTGAGGTGCCCGCGCTCGGGCAGCACACCGAGGCGCTGCTGCGTGCCGTGGGGATGACGGACGACGAGATCGCAGCGATGCGCCGGGACGGTGTGGCCGCCTGAGCGCGCGGCGCACTCAGTGCTTGTGGCCGCCGAACAGCGAACGGCGCAGTCGACGCAGCGGGGCGAAGAGCGAGACCCGGCGCACCCGGGCACCCCGGCCCGTACGCTCGTGCGTGGTGTCACGCGCCGTCAGCTCGCGCATCAGGGAGGTCGCCTCGACCGTCTCGCGCTGCGGTATGGCGGGACCCGCCAGCACCGACAGATGGCGGTCGAGGCGCGAACTGGTCGCGCTGCTGCCGCAGGTGATCGCAGGGACCCTGGCCCTGCTGCGCACTGTTATCTGCTCCATGTCACTCCCCACCCGTACGAGTCCACCCGGCCCGGGCAGAGTAACCCTATCGCCCCATGGGGGCACGCGTGTATCGCGTCCACAGGATTCACCTTCCCTGCAAGGAGGTTGACCATCCGTCTTTGACTACTCTCCGAATCCGACCGATTTCAGGGTGAGTTGGACAATGGGCTGGCCGGTGGGCTGCGCTGAGCCACCGTCAGGCTCGACGGTCACGGCGAGTGACGTCGAGGAGGTGTCGAGACCCTTCGCGACCAAGGGCGTGTCGCCCGCGAGGAGCCCGAGGGAGCGCGGTTGCGCCCGGGGGCGCATGAGCCAGAGCTGGCGAACGCGGCCGGCGGGCGGGCTGCCGTATCCGCTGAGGGTGACGACGGCTTCTCCCTGCGAGGCGGAAGCGATCACTCCGATCGCGCGGCCCCGTGCGTCCTTGCTGGTGGTGGCGTGGGCGTCCGGCGCGGCCAGAACGTGGGCGATCTCACGTCCCCGGGCCCGCTCCGCGTCCAGCCGGTGCTGGGTGCGCTGGGCCTGCACGGCGAAGAGCGAGGCGACGACGAGGGCCGCCGCCGCGGTGGCCGTGGCGAACGGCACGAACAGGGGGCGCGTGCGGGGCGTACGGGTGCGGCCCGGCGGGGGCTGGGTGCCCCAGACGTGCGGCGGCAGCTGCGGCGTGCGCTCCCGGGCCGGTGCCTGGGCCTGCTCCTGCGGGATGGTCGGTACGGCCGCCAGCACCCGCTCGCGCAGGGCGGGCGGCGCGTGGGCGGCCGTGGACCAGGCCAGGCGGACCGCGTCCTCGGCCAGTGCCCGCACCTCGCCGGCGCAGCGCTCGCAGCCGTGCAGGTGTTTCTCGAACCGGCGCCGCTCGCCCGGTTCCAGGGCGTCGAGGGCGTAGGGCGCGGCGAGGGAGTGCAGGTCCTCGCGGCGCAGCAGCTTGCCGAGGAGGCTCACGCGACACCTCCCAGGCAGTCGCGGAGCCGGGTGAGCCCGTCGCGCATGCGCGTCTTGACCGTGCCGAGCGGCAGCGAGAGCCGCTCGGCCACCTCACGGTAGGTGTAGCCGTCGTAGTAGGCGAGGGTCACGGACTGGCGTTGCAGATCCGTGAGCCGGCGCAGACAGCGGCGTACCCACTCGCGCTCCATCCCGGCCTCGACCTCCTCGGCGACCTGGTCGAAGGCGGGTTCCCCCACGCGCAGGGCCTCCCGCTGCTCGCGTTCGCCGGCCGCGCGGGCGCTGCGCACCCGGTCGACGGCACGGCGGTGGGCGAGGGTGAGGATCCAGGACAGCGCGCTGCCCCGGCCGGGGTCGTACCGGGCGGCCGAGCGCCATGTCTCCAGCAGCACCTCCTGGGCGACCTCCTCGGACTGGGCGGGGTCGCGCACCACCCGTCGTACGAGTCCGTACACCGGCCCGGACACCAGTGCGTACAGATCCTCGAACGCCCGCTGGTCGCCGCCCGCGACGAGCACCAGCAGCTCGTCCGCCCGCATGCGGGCCCCCTCTCCGTGGCCACAGCCGGCCCTCCCGCGCACTCCACGCATCCGCACGACCGCACACCTCCCGCGGGAGATACGGATCAGCGGGCCGAAAACGCGGGTCGGAAGACGCCCAAAAGTTTTTCTCCGCCGACCAATCCGACCGGCGGCCCCGCTCCGAAGACCCGTCCGTCAAAGGCAAGTCGGCACTGAGGACGGACGGCATGACACCTCTCTTCTCCAGGGGGCCCTTCCCGAGAAGCGGCACGGGACGCACGGCCCTCGCCGCGCTCGTCAGCGGTGCGCTGGCGGCCGGAGCGCTCGCGGCCGCCGGCGTCGCCGCGCTGGGACCCGGGGCGGCCTCCGCCTCCTCCCACCGCGAGGCCCCGCTGATCTCGGGGACCCCGCAGTACGACAACACCGACCTGTACGCGTTCGTCAGCCCGGACAGGCCCGACACGACGACGATCGTGGCCGACTGGATCCCGTTCGAGGAGCCGGCGGGCGGACCGAACTTCTACACGTTCGCCGACGACGCCCAGTACGACATCCACATCGACAACAACGGTGACGCACAGGGCGAGCTGGTGTTCCGCTACACCTTCACGACGCATACGAAGAACGGCAACACGTTCCTGTACAACACGGGCCCGGTCACCAGCCTGGCCGACCCCGACCTCAACATCACACAGACGTACGACATCGATCTGATCCGGCTGAAGAACCAGCACGTGCTGTCGGACACCAAGCTCGCGGACGACGTGCCGGTGGCGCCGTCGGACGTCGGCAAGGCGTCCATGCCGGACTACGGCAAGCTGCGCGCCCAGGCCGTGTACAAGACGGCGGGCGGCGCCGCGACCTTCGCCGGACAGGCGGACGACCCGTTCTTCGCGGACCTGCGCGTCTTCGACCTGCTGTACGGCGGCAACCTCAGCGAGGTCGGCCGGGACACCCTGAAGGGCTACAACGTCAACACCATCGCCCTGCAGGTGCCGAACGACCTGATCCGGGAGTCGGCGGGGCAGCCGGTCGTCGGCATCTGGTCCACCACCCAGCGCCGCAACGCCCAGGGCTACTACAGCCAGGTCTCCCGCCTGGGCAACCCGCTGGTCAACGAGGTGGTCAACCCGCAGAAGGACAAGGACCGGTTCAACGCCTCCCAGCCCTGGTACGACGCCCAGTTCCTGAAGAACGTCACGAACCCCGAACTGCCCAGGCTCATCGAGTCGATCTACAAGATCAAGGCGCCGAGCGAGCCGCGCAACGACCTGGTCGACGTCTTCCTGAAGGGCGTGAAGGGGCTCAACCAGCCGCCGGGCGTGCGCCCTGCGGAGGAGCTGCGCCTGAACACCTCCGTCAAGCCGGCCGCGCACCCCAAGCGGCTCGGCGTGCTCGACGGCGACAACGCGGGCTTCCCGAACGGGCGCCGGCTCACCGACGACGTGATCGACGAGGCGTTGCAGGTCGTCGAGGGGGAACTGGTCGGCTCGAAGAACGACCTGGGCGACGCGGTGGACAAGAACGACAAGGGCTTCGAGAAGTACTTCCCGTACGTCGCCGAGCCCACCTCCGGTTCCCGCGGCCCCCTCGCCAAGGGCACGACGGCAGGCACGGACGTCCGCAGCCAGCTGGGCGACGCGCTCCAGCCGGCCGGCTCCTCCGGCGGCTCCGGCTCGGCCGACACGGTGCTGATCGCCGCGTCGGCCGCCTCGGGCGCGGCCGGGATCCTGCTCCTCGGCACGGCCCTCGGCTGGTGGCGCCGGCGCATACGCCGCCCGTACTGACCCACGCCCCTCATCCAGACCGGCGCGGCCCGTACCTTCCTCTCCCCCACGGCGGGCCGCGCCTTCCACACGACCGACGGACGCAGGAGAACGGCATGGGCGCGCGCAGACAGGACGACGACGGCATGGACGAGCGGACGGCGCGTGGTGAGCCGGCGGTGAACGACGGACCGACGGAGACGGCCGAAGACCCCCCGGCGTCGGCCCCCACCACCCCCGACGACCTCGCGGCCTCCGGCCCCGAAACACCCTCCGCCGACGGATCCGACCCGCGTGTGGCCGCCGTTCGGCGGTTCACCGCCGCCGGACGGCGCCGGCGGGCCGCGCAACTCATGGGCTGTGCCGCGCTGTTGGCCGTCGCCCTGACCGGCGGGGCCATCGCCCTCGGGGCCGACCGGGGGGCCGTCACCGTGCCGGCCGCCTCCGCTGCCGTGGACCCCGGTGTGCTCGGCGGCGGCGACCTGGACGCGGGCATCGCCGCGCTGCAGGCGCATCTGCGGAGCCAGCCCCAGGACGCCGGCAGTTGGGCCACGCTGGGCCTGGCATACGTCGAGCAGGCGCGGACCAAGGGGGATCCGGCGCGCTATCCGCAGGCGGACAAGGCACTGGGGCGGTCTCTCGCGCTGGTCCCGGACAACGATCAGGCGCTGGCCGGGCGCGCCGCCCTCGCCGCCGCCCGGCACGACTTCACGGACGCCCTGACCTACGCGGACCGGGCACTGCGGCAGAACCCGTACAGCGAGCGCGCGCTGTCCTCCCGTATCGACGCCCTGGTCGAACTCGGCCGGTACGCGGAGGCGTCGAAAGCGGCCGAGACCGCCGACGCCCGCAAGCCGGGGGTGCCGGTCTTCACGCGGTACGCGTATGTGCACGAGCTGCGGGGTGATGTGACGACCGCACACCGGGTCCTCGCACAGGCGCTGGCGGGCACCACCTCACCCGGCGACATCGCGTACGTGGCCACCCAGCTCGGCCAACTCGCCTGGAGCCAGGGTGACGACAAGTCCGCCCTCACGTACTACGCCCGCGCCCTCGCCGCCGACGACACCTACCTGCCGGCGCTGGAGGGCCGCGCCCGGGCGCAGGCGGCGAGCGGGGACCGCGCGGCGGCGATCAGGGGGATGGAGACGGTGGTGTCCCGGTATCCGCTGCCGGGTCCGCTCGTCGAGCTGGGCGAGCTGTACGAGGCGCGGGGCGCGGCCGGCGACCGGGAAAGGGCGCGCCGGCAGTACGCCCTGGTGGACGCGTGGATCGCGCTGGCCCGGGCCAATGGAGTCGACGCCGACCTCGACACCGCGCTGGCCGCCGCCGACCACGGCGACAAGGCGGCCGCCCTGCGCGCGGCCCGCGCCGAATGGGCCCGCCGGCACACCGTGCACACCGCGGACGCGCTGGCCTGGGCACTGCATGTGAACGGCCGGGACGCCGAGGCCCTGCCCTACGCCCGCCGGGCCACCGCCACCGGTTACCGCAACGCCGCCTTCCTGTACCACCGCGGCGTGATCGAGCTGGCCACGGGCCACCGCCTGGCCGGCCACGCCTCCCTCACCTCGGCCCTGCGCCTGAATCCCGGCTTCTCCCCGCTCGGCGCGGCCGAGGCCCGCAAGGCTCTGGAGGCCGCGCAGTGAAGCCACGGCTCGTGTTCCTCCTGCTGGCCACCGGTGTCCTGGCCCTCGTTCCCAGCGGCCCGGCGAGCGCGCACCCGCTCGGGAACTTCACCGTCAACCGGTACGACGGCCTGGTCGCCGCCCCCGGGCAGCTCCGCGTCGACCATGTGGAGGACCTCGCCGAGATCCCGGCGACCCAGGCCGGGCCGGACCTCCAACGGCTGGGCACGGACGCGTGGGCGAGGCAGCGGTGTTCGCGGGCCGCGGAGGGCAGCGGGCTCACGGTCGACGGCCGTACGGCCACGTTGACCGCCGTCGGCGCCTCGGCGCGGCTGCGTCCCGGCCAGGCCGGGCTGCACACCCTCCGCGTGGAGTGCCGGCTGACCGCCCCGCTCCCCCGCGGCGCCACCGTGACCCTCGGCTTCCACAGCGCGGACGCCGCAGGCGGACCCGGCTGGCGGGAGATCACCGCGCGCGGCGACCGTATGACGCTCACCGCGACGGACGTGCCGAAGGCGTCGGTCTCGCACGAACTGACCGGGTATCCGAAGGACTTGCTGTCCTCACCGGCCGACACCACCGCCGCCTCCGTGCGCCTGCGCCCCGGCGGCCCGGCCCTCGACGAGGAGCGGCAGGCGGAACCGGGAGCCGCGATCCTGCCGCGGGGCGCCGACCGCTGGACCCGTGCGCTGGACGACCTCGTGGCCCGCCACGACCTCACGGCCGGCTTCGCCGCGCTCGCCCTGCTCGTCGCGGTCGTCCTGGGCGCGCTGCACGCGCTCGCGCCGGGCCACGGCAAGACGCTGATGGCCGCGGCAGCGGCGGCCCGTGGGGGCCGGGCGAGGCTCCGGGACGTGCTGCCGCTGGCCGCCTCGGTCACCGTGACCCACACCCTCGGAGTGGTCGCCCTGGGCCTGCTGGTCACGGCCGGCTCCGCCGCCACGCCGTCGGTGATCGCCTGGCTGGGCATCGCGGGAGGGGCGCTGGTCCTGGCGGCGGGCGCGGGCCTCGTACGGAGGGTGTGGTCAGCCCGCCACCATCGCCCCGCGCACCATGGGGAGCACGACCATGTGGGGCACGACCATGCAGGACACGCCCACAGCCGCGGCCACTCCAGTGACACCCACACCCATGAAGGGCACACCCTCACCCTCACCCACACCCACGGAGGCCACACCCACACCCACCCCACCGCTCCCACCCTCCGCGGCACCATCCTGCTCGGCTTCGCCGGCGGCCTGGTGCCCAGCCCCTCCGCCGTGGTGGTCCTCGTCGGTGCCGCCGCGCTCGGGAAGGCCTGGTTCGGACTGCTGCTCGTCGTGGCCTACGGCGCCGGGCTCGCGCTGACGCTCACCGCGGCCGGGTTCGCCGTGGTGCGGCTGGGGTCGGGGGTGAGCCGGGTGCTGGAGCGGCGTCCGCGCTGGACCGCCCACCCGGTGGCCGGGCTGGTGCGCCGCTCCGTGCCGCTCGCGTCCGCGCTGGTCGTCATGGCCCTGGGCGCCGGATTGGTGCTCAAGGGGGCCGCATCCGCGCTCGGCTGAGCTAACTTGGGGTGACATCACGCGACGGGGAGACATCACGCGACTTGCCTTGGGGGCGCCGTGTCCGAAGAGCCGGGCCGCGAACGTGTGATCGCGGGCCGCTACCGTCTGCTGTCCCCGCTGGGCGAGGGCGGCATGGGCACCGTGTGGCGCGCCCGGGACGAGGTGCTGCACCGCGAGGTGGCCGTCAAGGAGGTGCGGGCCCCGGCCGGGCTGCCGGCCTCCGACGTGGAGCGGATGTACGCGCGCCTGGAGCGGGAGGCGTGGGCGGCGGCCCGGGTCGCCAACCGCAACGTGGTCATGGTGTACGACGTGGCCCTGGAGGGCGGCCGGCCGTGGATCGTGATGGAGCTGGTGCGCGGGCTGTCGCTGGCCGACCGGCTGGAGGCGGAGGGCCCGCTGTCGCCCCAGCGGGCGGCCCACATCGGGGCCGAGGTGCTGTCCGCGCTGCGCGCCGCGCACGACGCCGGGGTGCTGCACCGGGACGTGAAGCCGGCCAATGTGCTGCTCGCGAACGACGGCCGGGTGGTGCTGACCGACTTCGGGATCGCCTCGGTCGAGGGCAGCTCCGCGCTGACAATGACCGGCGAGGTGATCGGCTCGCCCGAATTCCTCGCCCCGGAGCGGGCGTTGGGACGGGCGTTCGGGCCGGAGTCGGACCTGTGGTCGCTGGGCGTGCTGCTGTACGCGGCGGTCGAGGGCGTCTCGCCGTTCCGGTACGACACCCCGCTCAGCACCCTGCGTGCCGTGGTGGACGAGGAGTTGCCGCCGCCGCACCGGGCCGGCCCGCTCGCCCCGGTCATCGAGGGGCTGCTGCGCAAGGACCCCGCCGAGCGGCTGGACGCCGAGCGGGCAGAACACGAGCTGCGGATCGTCGCGGCGGGGGGCGTGCCCCGGGCGGCCACGACGCCGGTGCCGCCGTACGCCGCCCCGACGGTCGCGGCCCCGCACCAACAGCCCTCCCCCACCCCGCCGCTGCCCCTGGCCGGCGCCACGGCGCCCACGACGTCCACGACGTCCGACGGGCGGCAGCGCAACCGGCGGGCGGGCGCGGTGCTGGTGGCGGGTCTGCTCCTGGTCGCGCTCGCGCTGGCGGGGCTGACGTACGCGCTGCTGAACCGTGACAACGGTGGCCGTCGGGACGACGCGGCCGGTGACACCCGCACGAGCGGCGGCGCGCGGACGCCGACCGCGCACGGCAGCGCGAACTCGGGCGCGGGAACGCCGTCGGCCCCGAGCAGCAGCGCGTCGGCGAGCACCCGGCCGGCCCAGTCCGTCCAGGTCACCGTGGCCGGCGCCCACACGACGTACGCGGGGAGCTGTCCGCCGCCGGACGCGCAGACGCCCGCCTTCACGGCGACGTTCACGGTGGGGCGGCTGCCCGCGCAGGTGGAGTACCGGTGGGTGACGACCCGGGGATCGGTGTCCGACCCGGGATGGCACACGCTGTCGTTCCCGGACGGCGGCGGGAAGACCCGGCAGGTGCGGGTGACCCTGACGGTGTACCGGGGCGACGGGACGACCGAGGACCGGATCAGCGTGAAGGTGCGCGCTCCCGTGCAGACCACGTCGAACGCGGTCCCGTTCTCGGTGAGCTGTACGACGGCCACGGCGACGGAGACCCCGTCGGACGGGGCCTCCGCTTCGGCGTCGGGCTCACCGGGGAGTTCACCCTGAGGGGCGAGCCCGTTCGGGTCACGCGTTGTTCGTGAACACCGGCAGATAGCCGCCGGAGTGGCCGGCCGCGGTGGGGTGGTACGACTCGCCGATGTCGAGCCAGTTGACGCTGTGCAGCCACGAGTCGCCGGAGCAGATCTCGTGGGTGGAGAACGCGGTGCGGACGTCACCGAAGACGAAGCCGTGGGCCTGGGCGCGCTTCTGGATGGCGGCGTCCATGTAGTCGGCCGCGTCGTTGATCGCGGACCGCTTGGTGTCGGAGAGGCCGAGGCAGGTCTGGCCGAGCAGGTAGAAGCGGGGGTAGCTGAGCACGACCACCTGGGCGTTCGGGGCCTTGGCGCTGATCGCGTTGTAGACGGTGTCCAGCTTGCCGGGGAGCGTGGAGTCGACGTACGCCTTGGCCGTGTTGATCCGGTCGATGCAGGCGCTGTCCGACTGGATCACACAGGTCGTCATGACGTCGGAGAACCCGGCGTCGTTGCCGCCGATGGTGATGGACACCAGTGAGGTGGAGGAGTTCAGCGAGCCGAGCTGGTTCGCGAGGACGTCGTCCGTCGTGGCGCCCGAGCAGGCGTTGAAGGCGAACGAGGACGGGCCGTGGGCGGCGTTCCACAGGTACGGGTACGCCTTGGTGCTGCGGTCGCAGGAGCCGCTGGAGCTGATGTAGCTGCCCGCGCCGACTCCGGAGGAGTAGGAGTCGCCGAGTGCCACATAGCCGCCGGTCGCCGCGGTCGCGTGGCCGGCTCCCGTGAGACCGAGGCCGGCGGCGAGGAGGAGCGAGGTAACGAATCCGGTAAGTCGGGAACGTCTCATGGAACCTCCCTTTAGCAGGATCTCTGCCACAACTGTCGTAGCAACTACGCGTGTTGACGGGAAGTGTCCATGCCAAGACTTTTGGGGTCTCAACAGGATCAACGCGAAACGTTCACTGCTCATCTGTTGCAGGGACATACGACTTCTGTTGACGGTTCGACAACTGCCGTCTTGACGACCCCACATGGACTGCGCCACATTGAAGCCCGGCATCCGGCACGTCGGGGGGCAAAGTCGGCCATGCAGACCATACGCAACAAGACCTCTTCATTGCCGCTGCTCGCGGGGGCAGCAACCGCCGTGGCACTGGCCGGCGCGCTGCTCGCTCTCACCGATTCCGCGTCTGCGCTGCGCGGCCCGTGCACCCTGCTCTTCCTGCTCGCGGCGCCGGCCGCGGCGCTCGCCGCCGCGCTGCGCGGGCTGGATCCCTTCGGCCGAGCGCTCTGCGCGCTTGCGGGCTCGGTTGTCCTCAACATGCTGGTTGCCCAAGGCATGCTCGCCGTCCACCGCTGGTCGGTCCGCGGCGGTGTGGTCGCGGTGACCGCGCTGAGCCTGCTGCTCCTGCTCCTGCTCCCGATCCTGGAACGAATTTCGGGAAAACGTACACAAGACCGAGCAACACCGGCCAAAGTTGTGTAACGCGCAAACCAACAAAACTGTGAGACAGCCCCCAGGGGTTGCCTTTCGGGTTCAATCGTCAATACCGTCGTACATCTCACCCGCACCGGCACGTCGGCATACGGCTCCAGGGGAGGGCTCAGGGCCGCGGCGTCCACCGGCGCGGGGCGCGGTAGGGGGGTGCCGTGCTCGGTGACCGCACATGTGACCGAGCCGTGCCGCGCGACCGGCTGCCGTTCTTCACCGGCAGACCGGTCAGCTTTGCCAGCTCATCGGCGTGCACGGAGACCAGTTCACCGCGCCGAAGATGAGAACCCCCCTTTCGAACCGGACACAGAGCCGGGCCGCCCGGGGGTGGGCGGTCCACCGGACGAGAGGGAAAAGACTCATGAGTTCCGTCCTGCGCCCGCCGAGTTCGGGCCAAGATCCTTTAATCGCCGCCCACTACCGGCCGATCTCCTCTCACCTGGCCATCACTCCGCCGGTGAGCGTGGTGATCCCCGCCATGAACGAGGCGGAGAACCTGCCCTACGTCTTCAAGACGCTTCCGGACTGGATACACGAAGTCGTCCTGGTGGACGGCAACTCCACGGACGACACCGTCGAAGTCGCCCGGTCCCTGTGGCCGGACGTCAAGGTCGTCGAACAGCACGGCAAGGGCAAGGGGGACGCCCTGATCACCGGGTTCGAGGCATGCAGCGGCGACATCATCGTGATGGTCGACGCGGACGGCTCCGCCGACGGCAACGAGATCGTGTCGTACGTCTCCGCGCTGGTCTCCGGCGCCGACTTCGCCAAGGGGTCGCGCTTCGCCAACGGCGGCGGCACCGACGACATGACCTTCATCCGCAAGCTCGGCAACTGGGCGCTGTGCACGGTCGTCAACCGCAAGTTCGGCGCCCGCTACACCGACCTCTGCTACGGCTACAACGCGTTCTGGCGGCACTGCCTCGACAAGATCGACCTGGACTGCACCGGCTTCGAGGTCGAGACGCTGATGAACATCAGAGTGGTCAAGGCCGGCCTGAAGGTCCAGGAGATCCCGAGCCACGAGTACCTCCGCATCCACGGCACCAGCAATCTGCGGGCCGTGCGCGACGGGTTCCGGGTGCTCAAGGTCATTCTCAAGGAGCGCTCCAACCGGCGCGAACTGCGCCGCCAGGAACGCCAGTCGCCGATGCTCGACACGGTCCGGGGAGAGGTGTCTTGAGAGATCCCGGCATCTCCGTCGTGATCTGCGTGTACACCGAGGACCGCTGGGAGGACATCCTCGCGGCGGTCTCCTCGGTGCGCGCGCAGTCGTACCCGGCGCTGGAGACGCTCCTGGTCGTGGACCACAACCCGGCCCTGAAGGACCGGCTGGAGCGCGAGTACAAGGAGACCGAGGGCGTCCGGGTGCTGGCCAACGCGGGCCCACGCGGCCTGTCCGCCGGCCGCAACACCGGTATCGCCACCTCCCACGGCGAGGTCATCGCCTTCCTGGACGACGACGCCGTGGCCGAACGCGACTGGCTGCGCCACTTCGCCGAGGGCTACGCCGACCCGCACGTCATGGCGGTCGGCGGCCGTACGATGCCCGTCTGGGCGTCGGGCCGGCGGCCGGCCTGGTTCCCGGAGGAGTTCGACTGGGTGGTGGGCTGCACCTACAAGGGGCTGCCGCCGGGCCGGGTCCGGGTCCGCAACGTGCTGGGCGGAAACGCTTCCTTCCGGCGTACGGCGTTCGACGCGGCGGGCGGCTTCGCGACCGGCATCGGCCGCGACGGCGACCGCCGCCCGCTGGGCTGCGAGGAGACGGAACTGTGCATCCGCCTCACCCGGGCCCGACCCGACGCCGTCCTGCTCATCGACGACCGCGCGGTGATCCACCACCGGGTGCCGGGGCCCCGCGAGCACTTCGCCTACTTCCGCACCCGCACCTACGCCGAGGGCCTGTCCAAGGCGCTGGTCGCGAAGAGCGTCGGCGCGGACAAGGGCCTGGAGTCCGAACGCCGGTACACCACCAGGGTGCTGCCCGCGGGGGTCGCTCGCGGCCTGCGGGACGCCCTGCTGGCCCGGCCGGGCGGCGCGGGACGCGCGGGCGCGATCGTCGCCGGAGTACTGAGCGCCGCCGGCGGGTATGCGGTGGGGACCCTGAGGGCGTACCGGAACGGTACGGCTTTCTCGTCGGCGCCGGTCCGGGAGGGCGGCGGACGGCCCGCAGGCAGCGCCGAGGCGGCCCCGGCCGGCGGTGAACCGGCCCGCGGCCGAGTCCGGCGGACCGGCGGCGCCGACCCCGCCCAGGAAAGCCGCGCCCCCGCCGCGGGCGGCGCGGGGCCGAGCGGCGGCCGGGGCGTAGCGGCCGACGCCGACGCCGTCGAGCACGCCGGAAACGGCGGCGAGCGTCACCAAGGGGGCACGGATGACTGACACTCCCGTACCCATCCTCATGTACCACTCCGTGGCCACCGCGCCCAACGACGCCACCCGTGCCCTGTCGGTCGCGCCGGAGGCGTTCGCGGAGCAGATGGCGCTCATCGGCGACCTGGGTCTGACCCCGGTCGGCACCGCCGACCTCGCGGCCCGCTGGCGCTCCGGCCACCCGCTGCCCGCCCGGCCGGTGCTGATCACCTTCGACGACGGCTACGAGGGCGTGCACCGGCACGCCCTGCCCGTCCTGGCCAAGCACGGCTTCCCGGCCACCCTGTTCGTCTCCACCGGCTGGATCAGGGGCGCATACGACACCGGAGGCGGCCTGGACAGCATGCTCGACTGGCCGCAGGTGCGCGAACTGGCCGCCGCCGGCGTCGAGATCGGCGGGCACAGCCACACCCACCCGCAGCTCGACCAGCTCGACGACACCACCCTGTCCGAGGAACTGACCCGCTGCACGGAGATCGTCACGGACGAACTCGGCGCGCGGCCGGTGTCCTTCGCCTACCCCTACGGTTACTCCGACCGCAGGGTCCGCCGGGCCGTACGCGAGAACGGGTACGGTCAGGCCCTCGCCGTCGGCAACGGCCTCGCCCGCCGCCGCCAGGGGCCGTACGCGCTCCGGCGGGTCACGGTCCGGCGCTCCACCGGCGTGGAGGAGTTCGAGCGGCTGCTGAGCGGCCGGGCCGTCGCCCGCGCCTTCGCCCGGGACCGCGCCCTCACCAAGGGCTACGCCCTCGTCCGCAGAACCCGTCAGGTCCGCCGGAAGGCCATCCGTTCCCGTGTCTGACACGACGACCACGACCGACTCCACGACGACCGACGCCGAGGCGCCCGAGAAGTCCGGGCGCCGCCTCCGGCTGCCCGGCACGGGCCGGTCCGCCGACGGCAGCCCGCTGTTCCGCAACGCCTATGCGCTGATGCTCAACACCGGCATCTCCGCCGTCCTCGGACTCGGCTTCTGGCTGGCCGCGGCACGCTACTACTCCGAGTCGGCGGTCGGGCAGGGCTCGGCCGCCATCGCCGCGATGAAGTTCCTCGCCGGGCTGACCGCGGTGACCCTGACCGGCGCCCTGGCCCGCTTCATCCCGGTCGCCGGGCACCGCACCGGCAAACTCATCTTCCGTACCTACGCGGGCAGTTCGCTGCTGGTTGCGCTCGCGGCGGGCGTCTTCCTGCTGACCCTGGACGCCTGGGGGCCGTCGTACCGCTTCCTGCACGGGACGGTCAACGGGCTCGGCTTCATCGCGGCCGTCGTCGCCTGGAACGTGCTCACCCTGCAGGACGGGGTGCTGACCGGGCTGCGCAACGCCACCTGGGTGCCGGTGGGCAACACCGTGTTCTCGGCCGTGAAGCTGGCCCTGCTCGTCGCGTTCGCCGTCGCCATCCCGACCACCGGTGTCTTCGTGTCCTGGGTGGCCGCGATCGCCACCTCGGTGGTGCCGCTGGGCTGGCTGGTGTTCCGGCGGCTGGTGCCCCGGCACGTCGAGGCGACCGAGGGCCACGCCACGCCGCCGACGCTGAAGCAGGTCGGCAGGTTCCTGGCCGGGGACTACACCGGCTCGCTGTTCTCGCTCGCGGTGATCTACCTGGTGCCGGTGATCGTCGCCGCGCAGGTCAGCTCGGCGGAGAACGCGTACTTCTACATCGCCACCACCATCGGCGGCACCACCGACCTGCTCGCCATCAACATGGGCGCGTCGCTCACGGTCGAGGGCTCGCACGACCCGGGACGGCTGGCCGCCAACACCCGGGCCGCGCTGAAGCGGATGGCCCGGATCATGCTGCCGATCGCGGGCCTGTGGATCATCGGCGCGCCCTGGATACTCGGCGTGTTCGGCGCGGGCTACGCGCACGCGGCGACCCCGCTGCTGCGCTGGCTCGCGGTCGGCTCGATGCTGCGGGTCGTGATCGAGACCTACTTCGCGGTGCTGCGCGCGCGCAGCCGCACCGCCGGGCTCGCCTGGCTGCAGGGCCTGCTGTGCCTGCTGACACTGGGCCTGACGCTGCTGCTCCTGCCCCGGATGGGACTGACCGGCGCGGGCCTCGCCGAGGCCGCCAGCCTCGCGGTGATCGCCGCGATCGCCGCGCCGAAGCTCTGGAGGACGGTCCGGACCGCGACCGAATCCGTGCCCGACACGACGGCACCCGACGGGGACCTCGCCGACCTCGGGCCCCGCGAGATCCCGGCCGCCGTCCCGGCGCGCCGGCACAGCCCGGCCTGGGCGCTGGACTCCGACACGCTCGCCCTCGGCATCCACGTCGACTTCGACCACGTGGAGCGCCGTCCGGACGTCCGCCCGGGCCCCGGCACCCCGCCCGCCGGCACGCCGGCGCCCCCGCTGGGCCTACCGGTGGGGCTTCCCGTCGAGGAGAGGGAGCCGGGCAGCGAGGTCTCGCTGGGCCCCGCCGAGGCCGAACTGCTGCGGGAGGCGGAAGCGGCGGAGGTCGACGCGCCGTTCACGGAGGAGGAGTTGGAGGCGTCCCTCGGGAGAATGGACTCCGTGGTGGAGACCGACGCGCCCCTCCCGGCGGAGCCCGTACCGGACGAACCCGTGGCCGAGGAGCCACCGGCTGCTGTGCCGCTTCGCCAGCGGCTGCTGCCCACCCGTACCGGCGTGGTCCTCGGCTGTCTGCTGGTCGCCGCACTGCTGCTGTACTGGGTGCCCGCGCTCCGGCTCGGCGAGGCCGACCTCGACCGGATGGGCGGGCTCGGGCTGGTCTCGGTGCTGCCGCTGCCGACGCTGGTCGGAGCGGCCCTGCTGGTGACCGTCTTCGCCGCGCTGCTCTGGTTGCGCCGCGAGCACCGGGCGCTGCTGCTGCTCACGCTGGTGGCGACGGTCGTCTCGCTGCACGCGCTGCCCGCCGTGATCGAGACCGAGCCGCGCTTCCCGACGGCCTGGCAGCACCTCGGGTTCATCGACTACATCGACCGCACCGGGTCCGCCGTACCGGACCTGGACGCCCGCTGGAGCTGGCCGGGCTTCTTCGCGGTGGCCGCGTTCGTCGGCCGGGCCTGCGGGGTCACCGACTTCACCGAGGTCATCCGCTGGTGGCCGACAGCCGTCCAACTTGCCTATCTGGCACCGATGTTCCTGCTCACCCGGTCTCTGCGGGCGAGCTGGCGGGCGAAGTGGACCGGCGTGTGGCTGTTCGTGCTGTGCGGCTGGGTCGGCCAGGACTACTTCTCGCCCCAGGGCTTCACCTACCTGCTGTACCTGATGTTCGTGGCGATCCTGCTGGTCTGGTTCCGTCCGCCCCGCGTGATCTGGACGAAGTTCCGTCCGGGCGAGGCCGAGGTGGAACCGGCCGACCGCCGCCAGCGGGCGGTCCTGCTGCTGGTGCTGATCGGCCTGTACGCGGCGAGCGTCCCCGCGCACCAGCTCACCCCGTTCGTCATGCTCGGCGTGCTCGCCGTCCTGGTCCTGCTCGGCCGGTCCGAACTGCGCGGCCTGCCGCTGCTGTTCGCGGTGCTGGTCGCGGTCTGGGTGGGCTTCATGGCCGAGCCGTACTGGTCCGGGCACTTCAACGACCTGTTCGGCGGGGTGGGCGGCGTCGGCAGCAATGTCTCGACCTCCGTCTCCGGCCGTATCCAGGGCGGGAGTTCCACCCACAAGCTGGTGCTGTACACCCGGGTGCTGCTGGCCGGCTCCGTCATGGCGTTCGCCTGCTGGGGCTGGTGGCGCCGGCGTTTCCACCGCTACCGCGAACGCGCCCTGCTGGTGCTGACCTTCGTGCCGTTCCTGGGCTTCGGCATGCAGTCGTACGGCGGTGAGATGGCGCTGCGCGTCTTCATGTTCGCCGTGCCCGGCGCGGCCCTGCTCGGCGCCCTCGCCCTCTTCCCGCGCACCGGCGTCACCGCGCAGGAACGCGCGAAGGACCGGGTGAGCCTCGCCCCGCTGGCCGCGCTGCTGGCCGGGCTGCTGCTGATGGGCGGCTTCCTGGTGGCCCGCTGGGGCAACGAGCCCTTCGAGCGCACCCGGCCCGGCGAGGTCGCGGCCATGAACTGGGTGTACGCCCATGACAAGCCGACGGTGCGGCTGCTGTGGCTGACCCAGGACACGGTCAACGACGTGACGCCGGCGATGCCGTGGGGGTCGAAGGACATGGAGCGGGTGAACTACGTGCCCACTCTCGCCCCCGCCGACCCGGTGCTGGTGTCGGGCCTGGTCAAGGCGTTGAAGGACGCCGGCCCGAACTCATATCTGATGATCAACCGAAGTCAGGTGACCTATCTGCAGCTGGACGCGGGCTACTCCGCGACCTGGGAACCCCGGCTGATCCAGAACCTGGACAACCGGCAGGAGCTGACGAAGGTCCTGGTCAACGATGATGTCACCGTGTTCGCGCTGCGCAGGCAGCCGGCCGGCCCGGTGCCGCTGCCGAAACCGGGGCCGATCGGCCCACAGGTGACCTGGACGCCCTGGTCGGTGGTGGGCGCGCTGGCCGCCGTCGTCCTGATCCTGCTGCTGGCCGCCCGGGAGGTCGTACGGGTCGCCGTCCGCCCCGGCGTGCGTCAACTGCGGCTGCTCCAGGGCTCGTTCTGGTTCGCGCTGCCGCTGCTGACGGTGGTGCTGGCCTCGCTGGTGCAGCGGTTCCTGACGATGAAATGACGCTGAAATGAGGGAAGGTGGGGTGGCTCAGCGGTCGAGCCACTTCACCTCGTACGGCCGCATGTCGAATCGCTTGCCGTCGACCTGGGCGCTGATCGTCCGGTTCTGCGTGTTGACCACGAGGACGGTCCTGTCGCTCGCCAGGACGCGGACATCGGGCACGTCGTCGGCCGCCACGGACACGTTCTCGTACCGCGTCCCCGGCGGGAACGCCTTGGCGAACCGGGACACCAGGCCGTACATGGGCAGGGCCCTGCCGCCGCCCGTGCCGTCGGTGGGCGTCCACAGGCAGCCCGCGCAGGCGGTGCCCGTCTTCTCCTCCGGGTTCCAGTAGAAGCCGGACTCGGCGCCGCCCTTGACCATGGCGATCATCCCGGTGGCCTGGACGGCGACGCGGTGCGACTCGGACCAGCCCTTGCGGTCGTCGTTGCCGTCGCCGGGCTCCACGTAGTACTCGGCCCACCACAGCGGCAGGCCGTGGGTCTGCCGTCGCACCCACGCGCCGACCGCCGTCAGCTTGTCGGTGGCCGCGAACTCGTTCGGCAGCATGTCGTCGTCGCGGGTGTAGCTGGAGCCGTCGACCACGGCGAAGTCGGCGCCCGCCTTGTGCGTGTTCCAGTAGGAGAAGGCGTCGAGCACCCGCTGGTCCATGGCGCCCCAGGGCCCCTTCAGCGTGGCGGAGGCGTCCTGGTCGCGCGGGTCGACGCTGTCCATCACCAGATACGGCCCGCCGACCATGATGTCCTTGTCGACCTTCTTCAGGGCCCGGAACACGAGGTTGTACATCTTCGTGTAACCCTCGTAGTCCCAGCGGGACTTGGCGTCGTTCCAGAAGCCCTTGAACTCGTTCCAGACGATGAAGTGCTTCACGTCCGGGTAGCGCCGGGCCACGGTGGCGGCGAGGCCGGCGAAGTCCTGGTAGTGGTCGGGGGTGGGCGCCGTCTCCAGGGCGGCCCGGCTCCAGTTCGTGTTGTCGGCCCCGGCCGTGCCGCCCTTCATCCAGTCCGGGGAGCAGCACAGCGTGATCACCGGGGTGCCGCCGGAGGCGCGCATGAAGTCGACACGGCGGTCGAGGGCGCCGAAGTCGTAGTGCCCCTTGACCGGTTCGGGGTTGTCGGCGCCCCAGCCCATGATGTGCTGGTTCTGCGCCAGCCCGGCGTCCTGCCCGAGCAGTTTCTCCACCCGCGCGGTGGCCGCCCCGGCGCCCTCGTCGGCGCTGTACTGGGTGTGGGTGAAGCCCCAGCCGACGTACGGCTCCGGTTTCGCGCCGGGGCTCGCGGGGGTGCCGTGCACCTTGTCGCCGTCACGTATGGTGCCGGCCGTACTCGGCCCGCCGGACAGCGTGCTGAACAGGGTCACCGCCAGGGCCAGCGCGACGGCGCCCACACCGAGCAGGGCGGTGAGCCGCCACCGCCGAGTATCCGAATCCCACCCATGACGTCCCATCGGGGACAACAGTATCGGCGGAAGCCGCGCATCGGGCAGGACTTGGAAACACGCGGAGGGCAGCGCCCCGCAAGGGGCGCGGGGCTGTTTCGATATGCGGCCCCGCCGCGATGGGGGTCCCCCGGGTTCGAGCGAAGTCGAGAACTTGGGGGGAGCGACCGGCCCAGGACGGCCCGCAGCCGACGAACAACGCTTCCGCCGATGCGAAATGCCGTGCGCACAGCACACCCGTGCCGGATCATGGCCCCATGTCTGCGAACCCACACGACGCTCTGCCGATCCGGCTCCACGTCGACGACTCCGACTCGCCGTCCGACGTCGTCGACGCGCTGTTCCTCGGCCGCTTCGCGACGGGCGAGCAGCCGTACTCGCACGCGGCGAACATCGACCGCGTCCGCTCCGGCGCGACCCTGCTGCCCGACGGCGCCCGGGTGCTGCGGGCCGCCCGCGACGACGACCGCAGCGCCACCCTCGCCGAGGGCGACGGCTGGACCCTGCTGGTCTCCCGCTGGAACCGCGGCGCGGACGTCACGGTGACCGCGACCAGCGCCGAACTGGCCAAGAACGTCCTCGACCAGGCCACGGACGGTGCCGCCGACGAGCCCGAGCCCCAGCCCGAGAACGTGACGATGGGCTTCTGGTACGTCTCCCCCAGGCGCGGCCCGCACCGCACCACCCGGCAGATCTCCGCGGGCACCTGGGAGGAGGTCCGGCCCAACTACACGGCACCCGTGGCGGAGGCCATGGACCGTCTGATGAAGACGACCCCGCAGGACATCGCGGGCCGTCTGCTCCTCCTCCACGGCCCTCCGGGCACCGGCAAGACCTCCGCCCTGCGCACGCTGGCCCGCTCCTGGCGCGACTGGTGTCAGGTGGACTGCGTGCTGGACCCCGAGCGCCTCTTCTCCGACGTCGGCTATCTGATGGACATCGCGATCGGCGAGGAGGACAGCGCCGGCAAGGGCCGCTGGCGGCTGCTGCTGCTGGAGGACTGCGACGAACTGATCCGCGGCGAGGCCAAGCACACGGCGGGCCAGGCCCTGTCCCGGCTGCTGAACCTCACCGACGGCCTGCTCGGCCAGGGCCGCAACGTCCTGGTCGGCGTCACCACCAACGAGGACCTGGAGCGCCTGCACCCGGCCGTGGTCCGCCCCGGCCGCTGCCTGGCCCGTATCGAGGTGGGCAAGCTGACCCACCGGGAGGCGGTGAACTGGCTCGGCGGCGAGGCCCGGGACCGGGAGGAGGCCGTCGGCCGGGACGGGGCGACGCTGGCCGAGTTGTTCGCCCTGCGCCGGGGCACGGCACCGACCTCGGTGCCCGGGGCGCGGGACGGCGCGGACGCGGGCCTGTACCTGTAGTGCTTTGATGGTGCTGTGACCTTGTTCGTCGGCACCTCCGGGTGGCAGTACAAGGACTGGCGGGACCTCGTCTATCCGGCCGGGGTCCCGGCGCGGCTGTGGCTGGAGGAGTACACGCGCCTGTTCGCGACCGTGGAGATCAACAACGCCTTCTACCGCCTCCCCTCGCGCGAGAACTTCGAGGCGTGGCGGGACCGGGTCCCGGAGGACTTCGTGGTCGCGGTCAAGGCCAGCCGCTATCTGACCCACATCAAGCGCCTGAAGAACCCCGAGGAACCGGTTCACCGCCTGATGAGCCATGCGGCGGGCCTCGGCGACCGCCTGGGCCCGGTCCTCCTCCAGCTCCCCCCGACGCTGCGCGCCGACCCCGGGCTCCTGGACGCCTGCCTGGCCTGCTTCCCGTCCGGCACGCGCGTCGCGGTCGAGCCACGCCACGACTCCTGGTGGACACGGGAGGTCCGGGACGTCCTGTCGGCCCGGGGCGCGGCCCTGTGCTGGGCGGACGTCCTGGCCCGCCCGGTCACCCCGCTGTGGCGCACCACCGACTGGGGCTACGCCCGCTTCCACCAGGGCCGGGCCCACCCCTGGCCCCGCTACGGCAAGCGGTCCCTGGAGACGTGGGTCGACCGCATCGCGACGACGTGGGAGCAGGGGGAGGACGTGTACGCGTACTTCAACAATGATCCGGGGGGTGCGGCGGTGGCGGATGCGGTGGCCTTCGGGAGGACGGCGAGGCGGGCGGGGCTGACGGTGACCAGAACCCCGGAGCCGATGGCACGCCGGTGAGCTGATTCCGCCGCGACGGCGCTCAGCCACGACGGCGCTGTCCGGCGGTGCCGAACGCTCCTCAGCCGAAGCCCGTAACCGGACCCCTACTCCCCATAGGCGGCCCGCAGGGCGTCCCGCGCGGCGGCCGACGCCGCGTCCTCGGTGAGCCCAAGCCGCCGGACACGCTCGGCGTACGCCTGCGCGGCCAGGGAAGCCTCACGTTCCGCGGCCGAGCCGGCGGCAGCCACGAACGTTCCGTTGCGCCCCCGCGTCTCGATCACCCCGTCGCCCTCCAGCGCCCGGTACGCCTTGGCCACCGTGTTCACCGCGAGGCCCAGGGACTCGGCAAGCCCCCGCACGGTCGGCAGCCGGTATCCCACGGGCAGTGCCCCGGACCGCGCCTGCTCGGAAATCTGCGCCCGCACCTGCTCGTACGGGGGCGCGCTGTCATCGATGCGGATCTTCAGGCTCACGGGCCGATTGTCCCGTACCCGGCGGAAAATGAGAGGCATCCCCGGCACGCGGCCCCGTACGGTGCCTCTCCATGACAGTGATCGTGCGTGATCTGCGCCCCGAGTCCGCGGCCGACACCGAGGGCTTCGCCCGGGTCCGCCATCTCGCCCTGCCGTACATCCTGTTCACCTCGGACTCGGTCCGTCACAACGCCGTCCACATGCCGCCCGACGCCCGCTACCGCCCGCTGATCGCGGAGGAGGACGGCGAGGTGATCGGCACGGCCCAGGTCCACCTGGCCTACGACAGCACCGAGCCGGGCCAGGGCCTGCTGAACATCTACGTCCGGCCGGACCGGACCGGTCGCGGCGCCGGCGGGCTGTTGCTGCGGGCCGCCGAGGAGCACCTCGCCGCGCAGGGAGCGACCAGGCTGCTCAGCTGGGTCCTCGACGAGCCGGCCAACCGCGCCTTCGCGCAGCGGCACGGCTACCGGGACAGCCGGTCCGCCCACTTCCTCCGCCTCGATCTCGCGGGCACCGCCCTCCCTCCGTTGCCTCGGACCCCGCCGGACGTCGAACTCCGAACGGCCGCGGACTTCGCGGACGACCCACGCCCGCTGTTCGAGCTGGACGCCCAGACGATGAGCGACGAGCCGAGTGACATCGACTACGAGTACGCGGACTACGACGCCTGGGTCGAGCAGTACTGGAAGCATCCGCTGCTGGACCGCGACCTGACGGTGGCCGCGTGTGTCGACGGCCGTCCGGTCGCCTTCAGCGTGGCCTACACCGACGGCGCCGCCCGCTACTCCACCGCGATGACCAGCACCGCCCGCGCCCACCGCGGCCGTGGCCTGGCGAAGCTCGCCAAGATCCACTCCCTGTACCGGGCTCGCGCCGCCGGTCTCACCGAGGCCTTCACGGGCAACGACGCCGGCAACGAGCCCATGATCGCGATCAACAAGTGGCTCGGATACGAGATCTGCGCCACGGAGGTGCGCCATGTCCGCGAACTCGGCTGAACCGACGGCCCCGCTGGACGTCGTCCTGGTCAAGGCGGGCCGGACGAAGATCCGTTACCCGGCCGGGCTGCTCGGCGACGACGGCACCCGCATCGCCGTGCGCGCGCCCTGGGCGGGCTCCGGCGTCCGCGACTTCGGCTTCGTGCGCTTCGAGGCGGGCGACGTATTCACCGAGTACTACTGGCGGGACCGCTGGTACTCGGTGAAGGAGGTGCGCGCCGCCGACGGCACTCTGAAGGGCTGGTACTGCGACATCACCAGGCCGGCGGTCCGCACCGACGGTGAACTGGTCGTGGAGGACCTGGACCTGGATCTGTGGCGCTCCGCCGACGGCAGCGACGTACGGCGTCTGGACGAGGACGAGTTCGCGGAGAGCGGCCTCACGGAGACGGACCCCGAGGCCGCGTCCGCCGCCCTGGCCGCCCTCGACGAACTGGAGACGCTGGCCCGCACCGGCGACTTCGACCGGTTGCTGACCTGACGCCGTCAGCCAGGGAGGCGGCCCTCCCTCACACCACCGCCACCACCGCGTACCGCTCGTCCTCCACCGGTCTCCCCCACAAAAGCGGGTCGTCGGACAGGCGCTCCACGCGCACGTCCGGGCTCAGCGGGGCCAGGAGCGCGGTGAGGCGGTCGGCGGGGATGCCCACGGGGTGCGGGGCGCCCCAGACACCCTCGACCAGGACGAAACGGCCCCCGGGGCGCAGGAGATCCCGCCAGCGCCGCAGGACCCGGCCGGGATCCGGCAGGGTCCACAGGACGTGCCGTACGAGGACGACGTCGAAGCGCTGTTCCCCGACCGGCGGCGTCGCCGCCTCCCCGCACAGGATCACGGTGTCGCGCCCGGCGAGCTTGGCACGGGCCCGCTCGACCATGGCCGGGGACGAGTCGACGCCCGTCACCCGGTGTCCCTGTTCGGCCGCGAGGAGCGACAGGCTGCCGGTGCCGCAGCCGAGGTCGAGGACGTCGGCGGGGCGCTCGGGCAGCCAGGAGCGGAGCCGGGCCGCCCAGGCCGCGCGGATGCCGGGGTCGCGCAGGCCGTGGTCCGGCTCGTCGTCGAAGGCGCCGGCCGCGGCGTCCCAGTCCAGGTCCGGGGTGCCCGCCGCGACCGTGTCGTCATTCACGTTCGTCATGCCCCAAGAGTGACAGCCACCACTGACAACCCGGCTCCGATGAGGAACTCTCGGCAAAAGCGTCTACCACCGTGACGACACGGAAACTCGGTAGGCTCTGAAGGAGGCAGCCATGCGCCGCATCGTGCACAAGCCCCTGAAGAAGACGGACAGCCGCCGGATCCACGAAGAGGCGGAGGAACGCCCCGCGAAACGTCCCGAGGTGCGCAAGGACATCGCGCGCACCTGGTGGCCCGACGACTGACCCCGCCGGCGGGCCGTCAGGCCAGCCGCTTGCGGTAGTGGATGCGGTCGTAGGGGCCGTCGACACGGCGTTCCACGACCTCGTATCCGTACTTCGGATAGATCTTCTGGTTCTCCCACATCAACGCGTTCGTGTAGAGCCTGATCTCGCCGAGGCCCAGCTCACGCGCGCGTGCGTCGACGAAACGCAGCAGCCGCCGTCCGACGCCCGTGCCGTGGGCACCGGGGCGGACGGCGATGCTGTCCAGGAAGAGATGGTCGGCGAACGCCTCGATCACGACCAGCCCGTCGACGGGCTCTCCGGTGACGAACACCCTTCCGGCGGCCACGTTCGCGGCGTGGTCCGCCGCCATGGGCTGCGGCACCACTCCGATGCGCTCGATGTAGGGGTGGTAGGCCGCGTCCGTCACGGCCTTGACGGCCGGCACGTCCTCGGCGACGGCCGGCCGCACGCGCTCCGGGTTCTCTTCGATCATGGACGCACGGTATCCACCCGAGCCAACTCGGTGGCCAGGCGCCGCATGACCGTGCCGTTGGCGCGCCGCATGGTGGTCCGTACGACGGGAGCCAGCAGCCGGTCGGCCAGCGGGGCGCGCACCCAGGTGTACGTGAACGAGACGCGGCTCCCGCCGGCGGGCAGGGGGTCGATGACGTAGGTGCCGCGGGCCCGGCGCCGGCCGGCCGCGCTGACGTTGTGTTCGACGATCCGCCGTGGCGCCTCGGCCTCGACGACCTCGATGGTGACGTCGGTCCGCACGCCGCCCAGCGCGGCGGTGACCGTGGCGCACGATCCGACGCCCCGGCGGGGGCCGCTGTAGCGCCAGTCGGTCAGGTAGTGGTCGGTGAATCGCTCGTGGTGGGCCATGACATCGAGGAAGTCGTAGACCTGCTCGGGTGTCTGCGGTACGTCGATCGACACGGTGACCGGCTTCATGTACCACACGGTACATGGCCCATGTACCAATTGGTACACTCACGTCGTGGCGAATACGGGCGACCCGCATCCCGAGGACGAGGCCGGGAGCGGCGTGGACCAGGACCGGCGCGCACACCTCGTGGACGCGGCCGTCGACCACGTCGCGGCGCACGGCATCGCGGATCTGAGCCTGCGCCGCCTCGGCGCCGCGATCGGCGTCAGTCACCGCATGCTGATCCACTACTTCGGGTCCAAGGAACAGCTGCTCGTCGAGATCGTCCGGACGTCGGAACGGCGCCAGCGCGAGCTGCTGTCCCGGCTCCACCTGGAGCCCGGACGCCCGCCCGCCGATGTCGCCCGGCTGCTGTGGCGGCAGCTGACGGACCCTCGGCTGGCCGGGCAGGAGCGGCTCTTCTTCGAGATCTGCGGACAGGCGCTGCGCGGCCGCCCCGAGGCCGCCCCCGTCCTCGAAGGGCTGGTGACGGACTGGCTGGAGCCGCTCGTGGCCGCCGAGACCGCCGCGGGCACGGAGCCCGCCACGGCCCGGAGCCGCGCCCGGCTGGGACTCGCCACCGTCCGCGGCCTGCTGCTCGACCTGCTCGCCACCGGCGACCGCGCCGGCGTGGACGCGGCGATGGAGGAGTTCCTGCGGCTGTACTACGGCACGGAATGACGAAGTCACCGCGTGTGGGCAGCCTGAGCCCCCGGTTAGTCCCGCCTTAACGGCACCATAAGGATGTCCTCCACCCGCCCTCAGCAGGCCGTTTCGGGGGTTCTTGGGGCTAGCTTCGGATCGCCCCCCACGGGTTCCGCCCCACCGAAGGACCGTCTGCCGAGGAGTTCCGCATGTCCGCTCGCGCCCGCCGCACGGCCGCCGTCGTCGCCGTGCTCGGTCTGCCGCCCCTTGCCCTGACCGGGCTCGCCGCCGCTCCGGCTTCCGCGCACGGTTCGATGGGTGACCCGGTCAGCCGTGTCTCGCAGTGCTACGCGGAGGGTCCTCAGAGCCCGAAGTCGGCGGCATGCAAGGCGGCCGTGGCGGCCGGCGGCACGCAGGCGCTGTACGACTGGAACGGCATCCGGATCGGCGATGCCGCCGGGCAGCACCAGAAGCTGATCCCGGACGGCAAGCTGTGCAGCGCGAACAACGAGGAGTTCAAGGGCCTCGATCTGGCCCGCGCCGACTGGCCGGCGACGAGCGTGCACGGCGGGTCGTACACCTTCAAGTACCGGGTGACGGCGCCGCACAAGGGCACCTTCAAGGTCTACCTCACCAAGCCGGGTTACGACCCCGCCAAGCCGCCGGCCTGGTCCGAGCTGGATCTGCAGCACCCGGTGGCGACGGTCACCGACCCGGTCGCCTCGGGCGGCTTCTACACGTTCTCCGGCACCCTTCCCGCGCGGTCCGGCCGGCAGCTGCTGTACGCGATCTGGCAGCGCTCGGACAGCCCGGAGGCGTTCTACTCCTGCTCGGACGTGGACTTCGGCGGCGCCGGCACGGGGAGCACGGGCTCCACTCCCGCCCCGACCGCCTCCGCGCCCTCCGACCGGCAGATCGCGGCCGGTGCCGACAAGTCGACGATGCGGCACCACGGTCACGGCGGCGACGCCACGGCCACCCCGTCCCAGCAGCCCGCAGGGCAGCCCTCGACCGCCCCCAATGCACCCCGGGCGGCGGGCACTTCGCGCGATCTGGCGGAGACCGGCGCCTCCTCCGGTACCGCCTATGCCGCGATCGGCGGCGCGGCGGCGCTGGCGCTCGGTTCGGCGGCGCTGTTCCTGTCGGTGCGGCGGCGCGCGGCGGGTGCCGCCCACCGCCGCTGAGGTTCCGGGGCCTGTCCGGCGGCTCAGGCCGGACAGGCCCCGGCGGCGCGTCAGCTGAAGGCCGACGCGCAGGTGGTGGCGGTGGCGTGGGGCGGGTCGAGCGCGTTCGCCACCTCGTGGAAGGCGATGCGGTCGAACAGGCCGATGGCGACGTGCTCGGAGAGATCGAGCGGGCACAGGTCCTGGAGCAGGACGTTGTGCACGTCGGAGCCGCTCAGGTACTGGCTCTGCCAAGGGGTGGCCACCTCGTCGTACTTGGTGGCGATGACCGTGTAGTGCACTCCGGGGACGGTGTCGCCGCCCGCGTCGAGCTTGGTGAGGAAGCCGGAGCCGGGGATCTGGTCGGCGAGGCCGGGGGTGGTGGCCTTGACCAGGTCCGAGGCGCCGGGGAAGTACGGCAGCAGGTTGGTGAGGCCGCTCAGCGTGGCGCCGTGGTTGTCGGGGGCCAGGCCGACGAGGGCGTTCACCTTGGCGGCTCCGCCGAGGAACTTCAGGTAGTAGCGGGGCATCAGGCCGCCTTGGGAGTGCCCGACCAGGTCGGCCTTGGCGGCTCCGGTCGCAGCGAGCACCCTGTCCACGAAGGCCGACAGCTGCCCGGCCGACGTGTCGATGGGGCCGAGGCCGTAGAAGACGGGGACGCCGGTCAGCTGTCCGTAGTCGAGGGAGAAGACGCAGTACCCGCGAGTCTCCAGATAGGGCGCGAGGGAGAGCCAGTTGTCGACCGAGTTGCCCAGGGTGCCGTGCACCAGGACGACCGGGCGGGGGTGGGCGGCGGAGGGCTTGCAGGAGAAGTCGTTCCAGCCGGTGCTCGGGGCGGCGTCCGCGGCAGCCGCCGTTGCGGCGGGAACGGTGGCGACGGCGGCGGTGAGGAGCAGCGCGGCAAGCGGTCTGAGCACTCGCTTCCAGGGCAGCATCGTGTGATCTCCTTGCGGCTCAAGGGAGGTGGGGGCCTTGCCCTGTGATCCGGATCACGAGGATGCTGTTCACTCGTCAAGTTACGAGCGAGTAGTGCAGACGTGAAGTTACGCGTCAGTAAAAACTTCCAGTGGTAACCGGAGCGCCGTCGAACACTGACGGACCGTCACCAGGCAGGCCTGATCGGACCATAGGGAGCGATCCGCGCCAAACGCTCACCCAGCGCGCGCACTTCACGTTCGCCCAGCAGGCCGGCCCACACCCCTACGACCTCGGCCGCCGCCTCCTCGGCCGCCCGGGTGCAGGCCCACCCCCGCTCCGTCAGCACGACCAGCCGGGCCCGCGCATCCTGCGGATGCGGCCGGCGCTCGGCGTATCCCTTGCGTACGACCTCGTCCACCAGCTGACTCGCGGCCTGCTTGGTCACCCCGAGGTGCGCCGCGAGGTCGGTGACGGTGGCCCCGTCCGGGGCGAGCCGCGCGAAGGCGAAGCCGTGCGCCGGCCGCAGATCGGTGAATCCGCGCGCCGTGACCCCGTCATGGATGCGTTGCGTGAGGTCGCCGGCGACGGCGAGCAGGGCGGCGGACAGGGCCATGGCTTCGGAGTTCTGCACGGAGGCATTGAAACACCCTTGACAGGTTGGTCAAGTAGCTTGACCATATAGTCAAGTTGCTTGACCACTGAACGGAGATCACCGCCATGCCCGTCGTCCGCTCGTCGGAGGCCACGACCCATGAGATCCACGGCGCCCGCTTCGTCTCGTACGCCACCCCACTCACCGGCAGCAAGGAGCTCTGCGCCTGGCGCGGGGAGATCCCGGCGGGCACCAGGGCGCCCGCCCACACCGTCAGCCGAGAGGAGATCTTCCATCTGCTCGTCGGGGAACTGCTGATCACGCTCGACGGCCGGACCGAGCGGATCTCCGCCGGCGACACGGTGATCGTGAACCCCGGCGCCACCCTCACCGTGGAGAACCCGACCGACCACACCGCGCTCTCCTGGGTCACCACCTCCGTCGGCCTGGAGGCGGAGCTGGCCGACGGCGCCCGTATCACGCCACCCTGGGCCAACTGACGGCCGTCGAGCCGCCGTCACGCCCCAGCGCCCCCGGCATCACCGCCCGGGGCCCGAACTTCGCCCGCGCGCGGTCCGCGACCTCCTCGATACGGCGGATCCTCTCGTCCACGGGGTCGAAGGTGAGCTGGTAGGAGGCCTGGTCGGCGGGGGCCAGGCCCTCGGCCCGCAAGGTGATCGCGCGGACCCGGGCACGCTGCAGGCCGAGCGCCTCGTACATGTCGTAGGCCGCCCTGGTCAGGGCCGCCGAGTGCGCGGTCGGCTCCTTCAGGGTGCGGCTACGGGTGGTCGAGGACCGGTCGGCGTAGCGCACGGTGAGGGTCAGGGTGCGGCAGATCTTCCGCACCGCGCGCAACCGGGCGCCCAGTTCCTCGGCGGCGGACAGCAGCGCCCTGCGGTGCCGGCCGGGGTCCAGCTCGTCGAGGTCGAAGGCCCGTTCCGTGGCCAGCGACCGCGAGACGGCGTTCGGCACGACCCGGCCCCGGTCGATGCCACTCGCCTTCTCGTGCAGCTCACGGCCCGCCTTCGCGCCGGTCAGCCGCTGGAGCGTGGACAGCGGCGCACCGGCGACCAGGCCCAGGGTGTCCAGGCCGTACTCGCTCAGGGTGCGGGCGGTCGCCGTGCCGACGCCGGGCAGCGCGGACACGGGCCGCTCGGCGAGGAACTCCGCGATGCCCTCCGGATCCTCGGGCACGACACACGTCACCCCGGGCCCGGCGTCCCGCAGCGCCACACGGGCCAGCATCGGGCCGGGACCGGCGCCGATCACACAGTCGACGCCGTACCGCGCGAGCGCCCGCACCCGGATCACCGAGGCCAGCTCCACCGCGCTGCGCCCGAAGTACCGCTCGGCACCGCGCAGATCGGCCAGCGCCCCGTCCGGCGGCAGCGCCTCCACGACCGGGGTGAAGTCCTCCAGCAGTCCGAGCAGTCCCGGCAGGGCCGCCTCGTCCATCGGCGGCAGCTGGAAACGTACGCAGAGAATGGTCATCCCGCACTCCCCGGACTCTGGTGCCACAACTTCCGTACGGCAGCAGGCCCTTGTGCGGCCTCCTGCCCCGCGGGCCGCAGATCGGCCCACGGATGCATCTGGTATCCGGTCGGCAGCTGGATCCGCCGCCCACCGGTCGGATCACCGCCCGCGCCCTCGGCCACGGGCTCCGCGAGCCGCGCCGCCACCTCGTCGAGGCCACCCTCGGCACGCAGTTCCACCAGCTCGGCGAGGTTCCAGGCGGCGGACCCCACCACGCTCAGACTGCGCGGACCACGCCGCTGCACCACTCCCCGCACCAGCAGCAGCCACGAGTGGAAGACGGTGTGGGCACACGCGTCATGCGAATCGTCGAAGAACGCCAGGTCGACCAGGCCCGTGCCGTCGTCCAGCGTGGAGAAGACGACCCGCTTGCCGGAGCGGATCGGCGGGGTCTGGGTGGCCGCCTTGGCGCCCGCGACCAGCACGGTCTCGCCGTGCCGCGCCTCGCGCAGCCGGCGCGCGGAGACCACGCCCAGCTCCCTGAGGAACTCCCGGTGGTCGTCCATCAGATTGCGCGAGGCGTCCATGGACAGCACACCCAGCTCGGCGCTGAGCCGTTCCGCCGACGTCAGGTCCGGCAGCCCCGCCGGCGCGGTCTTCCGCCCGCCCGCCAACGGCAGCTGACCGCCACCACCACTCCGGGCGCCCCGGTGCAGCTCGGTCAGGTGCAGTTGCAGATCCCGCCGGTTGGCACCGAAGGCATCCAACGCGCCGACCTGGGCGAGCCTTTGAGCCAACGGCCGGCTCGGCCGCGCCCGCTCCCAGAAGTCCACCAGGGAGGAGTACGGCTGCCCGTCCGCGATCCTCTTCGCCTCCGCCTCACTGATGCCGTGCACATCGGAGAGGGCGAGCCGCAGCCCCCATACCCCGGACTCGGACACCAGTTCGATCCGGTGAGCGACCCCGGACACATTCACGTCCAACGGCAGGATCGGCACCCCGCGCCGCCGCGCGTCGGCCAGCAGCAGCCGCTTCGGATACATCCCCGGATCATGCGTGAGCAGCCCGGCATAGAAGGCGGCCGGATGATGGGCCTTCAGCCAGGCCGACTGATACGTCGGCACGGCGAAGGCGACGGCGTGCGCCTTGCAGAACCCGTACGACCCGAAGGCCTCCACGATCTCCCAGGTCCGCTGAATCGTTTCCGCCCCATACCCCCTGGCCGCGGCCTGCTGCGCGAACCACACCTTGATCCGCCCCTGCGACTCCGGGTCGGACAGCCCCCGCCGCACCCGGTCGGCCTCACCCCGCCCGCATCCGGTCATGATGGCGACGATGTCGATGACCTGCTCGTGAAAGACGACAACGCCGTACGTCCCGCGCAACGGCTCTTCCAGATCAGGATGCGGATAACGCACCGGCGCCCGCCCGTGCCGTGCCTCGATGAAGGGCCGCACCATGTCGGCTGCGACGGGCCCGGGCCGGAACAGCGAAATATCCACGACGAGATCATGAAAGGTGCTCGGCTGCAGCCGCCCCACCAGATCCCGCTGCCCGGGCGACTCGATCTGGAAGCACCCCAGCGTCTCGGTGGACCGGATCAGCCGATAGGTCTCCGGATCCCCCGCCGGCACCGCGTCCAGATCGATCCGCTCCCCCGTCACCCGCTCCACCTCGGCGACCGCGTGCGCCATGGCCGACTGCATCCGCACGCCCAGCACATCGAGCTTGAGCAGCCCGAGGTCCTCCACGTCCTCCTTGTCGAACTGCGACATGGGCAGCCCCTCACCGCTGGTCGGCACCACCGGCGTACGGGCGAGGAGCGAGGCATCGGACAGCAGCACCCCGCACGGATGCATGGCGACGCCGCGCGGCAGGGCGTCGAGCGCCTCGACCAGCTCCCACAGCCTGCCGTACCGCTTCTTCTCCCCCGCGAGCCGCCTCAACTCGGGCAGCTCCTCCAGCGCCGCCCGCGCGTCCCGGGCCCGGATATGCGGAAAGGACTTGGCCACCCGATCGATCTCGCCCGGATCCATGGACAGGGCGGCACCCACATCCCGGATGGCATGCCGCACCCGATAGGTCTCCGGCATGGAAACGGTCGCCACCCGCTCCTCACCGAACCGCCGGATGATCGCCCGATACACCTCCAGCCGCCGGGCGGACTCCACATCGATGTCGATATCGGGCAGCACCACACGCTCCTTGGACAGGAAGCGCTCCATCAGCAACCCGTGCTCGACCGGATCGGCGTGCGCGATCCCCAGGAGATGATTGACGAGCGACCCGGCCCCGGACCCCCGGGCGGCCACCCGGATCCCCATCTCCCGTACATCGTCCACGACCTGAGCAACCGTCAGAAAATAAGAGGCGAAGCCGTGATGGGCGATGATGTCCAGCTCATGGTGCATCCGCTCCCAGTACGCACGCCTCCCCCCATACCCGAGCCGCACCATCCCCGCCACCGCCCGCGAGGCAAGAGCCCGCTGGGCGGTACGCAGCCCGGCACCGACCAGATGGGCCTCGGGAAAGTGCACGGTCCCGATCCCGAGATCCCTCTCGGGATCGACCCGGCACTCCTCGGCCGCGGCCAGGGTCTGCTCCACCAGCCGCAGGGCGGTGTCCCGCCGGTACCCGGCAGCCTCCACCACCCGCTCGGCAACCCCCACCATCGCCTGCGCGTCCTTCAGCCAGGCCTCACCGGAGTCCAGCTCCCCGCGCGGATCGATCGGAACCAGCCGCCGCGCGGCATCCAGCACATCGGCGACGGGCCCCGCCCCCGGATCGGCATACCGGACGGCGTTGCTGAGCACCGGCCGGACCCCCTGCTCGGCGGCGAACCCGACGGTACGGGCGGCCAGCCGCAGCGAACCGGGCCCCGTACCCCCACGCCCGTGCCAGACGGCCTCCAGCCGCAGCGCGTCGCCGTAGACCTCACGCCACGCCCCGAGCAGCCGCGCGGCCCGGTCCGGACGCCCCGCCGCAAGAGCCCGCCCCACATCCGACCCTGGCCCGAGCAGCACCACGAGTCCCTCCCCGTGATTCCCGGGCCAGGGAAGCAGCGGAGCGCCCTCTCCCGCGTGCGCCGCCGTGACGATCCGGCACAGGTCGGCCCACCCCCGCGCCCCGTCCCGGGCGAGAAAGGTCACCCGGGGAGCCGACTCGTCCACGAAGGCCCCGCCCCGCACCGGCACCTTCCGCCGCGCATGCCGTACGGCCTCGGCCTCGCCCACCGCCAGATCCACCCCGAAGACCGGCCGCACCCCCACCCCGGCGCAGGCCTTGGCGAAGCGCACCGCCCCCGCGACGGTGTCCCGGTCGGTGAGAGCGAGCACCTCCATCCCCCGCTCCGAGGCACGCTCGGCCAGCCGCTCCGGATGGGATGCCCCGTACCTCAGGGAGAACCCGGAGACGGTGTGCAGATGCGCGAAGCCCGGCACACGCACCTCCCGCACTCGTGAGCCCCGAACAGCTCTCGAACATCAGTTCCCTACTTCCACCCCCACCATACCCCCTTTCTCGAACATGCGTACGACACCCGCTCGACCGCCTTTCACCTGCACAAACACTCGCCCGAGGCACCCCACGACCCCGCGCTCGTGATCCATGCGACGGCGCGCTCCCGACGGCCCGCGGCCGCGCACGGCGGGAAGGGCCGGCGCAGGCATACGACACGAAGCCCCGCCCCCACGCACCCGGGGACGGGACTCCACGAACCGCTCACCAAAGGCGTCAGCCGATCTGCGCCCCCGTGGCGGACAACGCAGCGGTGACCGGCTGGAAGAACGTCTCCCCACCGGAGGTGCAGTCACCACTGCCGCCGGACGTCAGCCCGATGGCCTCGCTCCCCGAGAACAGCGACCCACCACTGTCACCGGGCTCGGCGCACACGTCGGTCTGGATGAGACCGCTGACGGTGCCCTCCTGGTAGTTCACCGTGGCGTTCAGCCCGGTGACCGTACCGTCGTGCACATGGGTCGTCGACCCACTGCGCGTCACCTTCATCCCCACCGTCGCCTCGGCGGCACCGGTGATCTTCTGGGTGGACCCGTCGTACAGGTCGACCTCACTCGGGTGGTCCACCTGCGCCGTGTACTTCACGAGCCCGAAGTCGGTCCCCGGGAAGTGGGACTCCGCGTTCTGCCCGATCTCCTGGCCACTGGAGTCCGACCAGTTGGAGATCGCCGCGGTGCAGTGCCCGGCGGTCAGGAAGTACGGCTGCCCGTCCTTGACCACGTTGAAGCCGAGCGAGCAGCGCCCGCCGGACCCGCTGATGGCATCACCACCGGCGATGAAGGGCTTGAACTCCCCCTTCGACCTCCTCAGCTCCGCCGTGCCGCCGAGCCCGTCGACCACCTTGCTCAGCTTGGCCCACTGCGCGCCGGAGACCGTCTTGTCGGCGGTGACGACGACTTTGTTGCTCACCGGGTCGGCCGCCCACGACGTCCCCGGTATGGTCGCGTCCTTCTTCAGCGTCGTCCGCGCGCCGTCGAGCGCGGCCAGCGAGTTGGTGACGAGTCTCGCCTTGGCCCCGGCCGCCTCGACGGCGTTCACCGCACCCTTGTCGACCACGTTGACGACGAGCCTCTTGGCCGAGGCGTCGTAGTAGCTGCCCGCGGCCTCGGACCCGAGGCGACTCAACAGCGTCGAGGCGAGGTTTCCAGCCGCCGGAGCGGACAGAACCTGCGGCTCCGGAGCCGACTTCACAGGCTCGCTGGCGTTCGCGTTCTGCAAGGTGACACCCGCGGCGACCAGTGCGGCGATTCCCGCCCCGGCCACGGCGACCCGCCGCCTGGGTATGCGTCGGTGCTTCAACTCACGTCCTCCTGTGGGGGGATGGCCCGCGAGTTGTGGGGACTCGACGGACCGGAAGGCTGGTTGACGAGCGTCCACTCTTCCGAATGACACAGGGGCACACAAGGTTGACTTCAGGCCGCGCACGGACGGGTCTTGCACACCCCTCCCCTGTTTGACCGTACACGGTCACCCCAGCGTGATTCGCACAGCAAACACAACACGCACGTGACCCACACCGGACGGTGACCAAAGCGACTGGCCGAAACCATACGCACCACACCCACCAAGAAGCCCCCGCACACCAACCGGCATGCGGGGGCCCACAGGAGCGGAGCGTCAGGGCAGCGTGACCCCGTAGTAACTCAACGCCTCGGTCACCGGCTGGAAGAACGTCGTACCGCCGGAGGTGCAGTCACCACTGCCCCCGGAGGTCAGCCCGTACGCCACGGTCCCCGCGTACAGCGGACCACCGCTGTCGCCGCCCTCGGCGCACACCGTGGTCTGGATCAGCCCGTAGACGATGTCGCCGCTGCCGTAGTTGACGGTGGCGTTCAGTGCGGTGACCCGCCCGCTGTGCGTACCGGTGGTGGAACCGCGCCGGTACACGGTCGTGCCCACGGACGGCGTGGCCGCGCTCGTGATGGACTGGCTGCCCACCGAACTCGGGTGCGAGATCGAGGAGTTGGTGTAGCGCACGAGCGCGAAGTCGTTGCCCGGGAAGCTGTAGCCGACGTTGGTGCCGAGCACCGTGCTGTGGCTGGAGTTGCTGTACCAGGTGGACGCCACCTGACCGCAGTGACCGGCGGTGAGGAAGTAGTACGTGCTGCCGCTGTGCACGTTGAAGCCGAGCGAGCAGCGGTACTGGCCGCCGTAGATGGCGTCGCCGCCGGTGATCAGCTTGTTGAACTTGCCGGGGGTGTGCTTGATGGTGAGCGCGTTCGCCTCGCCGCCGGCCTGCTGCTTGATCTTGGCGATCTCGGCCTTGGACACCGTGCTGTCGACGGTGACGACGACGCGGTTGGTCCTGCTGTCCGTCGCCCAGGCCGTACCGGGTACGTCGGCCTTGAGAACGGCGTCGTTCGCCTTGCTGAGCTGGGCTGCGCTGAACGTGTGGTCGTCGCCGGCGTGCGCGGTGGGGGCGGCGAGCGCGGCCGCGGCCAGGAGGCCGGTGGCCACGGCGATCAGCCGGGTCCGTCTCGCGGTGCCGCTGCGGGGAGTGTTGCGCTTGATCCTCACTTTTCGTTCCCTCCCAGGGGAAGTCGGGGGCCCGCGTGGGGTCGGGGCCCGGTGAGGCGCAGCCAGGGGGTGCGCCGGGTTGCGAACATGCATGCCCCCTGGCAAGCGCTGAGGGGGAGTATTCGGCCGAACGACCGGTCGCCACAAGAGTGGCTTTCGGCCGTTGGCTTTTAAACCACCTTTACGCAGGACCCCCCTGACACCCGCTCAGCACACGCCGCCGGCGGTGACCGCGGCCGTCACCACAGGGTCAGCGCACCGCCCGCTCCCCCGCCTCGATCGCCACGTCCAGTGTGTTGCCGGGCGGCGGGAACGGGCAGATGAAGTGGTCGGCGAAGGCGCACGGCGGGAGTTGGGCGCGGTTGAGGTCGACGGTCGTACGCCCCTCGGCGTCCGGCGCGGCCGGGTGGAGGAAGCGGAACCGGAAGCTGGTGTCGCCGCTGGTGGCGTCGGCGAACACCGCCCACAGCGGCCCGTCGCCCTGCTGGGCGACCTGCAGCGTCAGCTCCCGCCCGTCCAGGGCGAAGGCGAGCTCACCGGCGAGGGCGAGCCCCCGCTCACGCCCGTCCGCGTTGCCGACCCGCACGGTGCGGGTGCCGTCGTACGGCGTGAACCGCCCCGGCACCGACCAGCGGGGGTCGTACGGCGAGGCCTCGATCCCCCGGAAGGCACGCCGGGCCGCGGCCTCGGGGTCGTACACCCGCACCCCCCACACCCCTTCCCGCACCAGCACGAACAGCCGCTTCTCCCCCAGCGCGACGCGCGCCTCCGCCTCCGGTCCGCGATCGGCGGCGAGCCGGACCTCGCCCGCGAACGGCCGCCCGTCCACGCTCAGGCCGTCAGCCTCGACAGCGGTGAGCAGCACGCCCTCCCGCTCGGCCACCACCCAGGTCCCGGGAATGTCCGGAATTCGCCCCTCCGGATAGTCCTCGATCCAGTGCGTGGCGGTCAGCGCGAGCGGACCGTAGGGCGCGGACACCTTCTCGACCCGCTCCTCGTGCCACTGCTTCCATGCGTCGGCCGCGTCCGTCGTCATGCCGTCGTTCCCTTCATCCACATATCTCATGTTCATGGCGTACCGGTTGGCGGGCCGGGTGAGGCCCAGGTGCTCGCGCAGGGTGCTGCCCGGGTAGAAGGTGCGGAACCGGCCGCGGTGCTGGAGCAGCGCCACCGTGCCGTTGACCAGCCGCTCCAGATCACGGCGCGGCTCGACGGGCACGAAGTGGAAGCCGTCGGTGACACCGTCGGCGTGCCAGCCGGCGACCAGTTCGGCCAGGTCGACCGGGCCGCCCCGGTAGAGCGGCCCCCGCCCGGTCGCCCGCGGACCCCCGCCCCCGTGTCCGGGCTCGGCCGCGTGCTCGCCGTCGCCGAGGTCGACCAGCAGACCCGTCAG
Organism: Streptomyces sp. RB17; assembly: GCF_009604455.1. Taxonomy (GTDB): domain Bacteria; phylum Actinomycetota; class Actinomycetes; order Streptomycetales; family Streptomycetaceae; genus Streptomyces. Next base: position 58,839 of record NZ_WEGL01000009.1, on the reverse strand, counting down.
GACCCGGAGAGCGTCCGGATCCCGCCCGAACTCGGCGGCACGGGCGCGCAGTTCGTCGCGTACGGCGGTGGCCTGCGCCGGGGTCGCGGCGCGCACCAGGGCCACGTCGGCGTACCGGGCGGCGACGGTACGGGCATGGCGCTCGGTGGCGTCGACCAGGCGGACGGGGTGACCCTGCGGCGGCCGGGGCACGGTCGAGGGGTCCCGGACCGAGAAGGCGGTGCCGGTGAAGTCGATGTGGTGCGGCTCCTCCGCACCGGCGGACACGTCCAGCCGCCAGCCGGCCCGCCCACCGCTGACCCGGTCCAGCGTCGCCACGGCCGCCTGCGCCACCAGGGGTTCGGTGGGGGTGGTGGTGACGGTCGGGACCAGACCGATGCGCCGGGTCGCGGGCGCCGCCCGGCACAGCACGGCGAGCGCGTCGGGCCCGGGCCGGGCGAAGGAGTCCTCCAGCGTGACGAAGTCCAGCCGCCCGCGCTCGGCCAGCCGGACCAGCTCGACGTACGGTTCGGCAGCGGAACAGCCCGGCAGATCGACGGCGGCGGCGAGATGCAGCAGCTGGCTCATACCCGAGGCCTCCGCTCCCCTTGCCTCGGCATCCCTTGCCTCCGCCGGGACGGCGGGCAACCACAAGGGCTCGGACCGGCGGTGCCGAACGCACCGCACCCCACAGCGACGCCCACCCTCACAGCGCCTTCGCCACAAATGCCCGCGCCCGCTCGTGCCGCGCCCGGTCCAGCCCCTCGCCCGGCGGCCCCTGTTCGAGTTCGGGCCCGAGCGCCGAGGTCGGCTCGTCGCACAGCAGGACAGCCGCGAAGCTCTTGTGCACCGACCGGATGCCGGCCATGACGCTCATCGCGCGAGTTCCCTCTCGAGTGAGGTGCTCAGGAAGGACAGCGCCGCCCGGGCGGTGGCGTCGTTCTGCCGGAACGCGGCCCCGCCGGTGCGCGGCCGGGTGAAGGCGCCGGGGGTGCGGGCGTCGGTGTACGGGCCGAGCGCGAAGCGCCGGGGATGCGGCCGCCCGGCGCCGTCGAGGATCCGGCCGTCGCCGGGGTCCACCCGGAGCAGCCCGTCGGGGGTCTCGGCGGCGCCGTCGGTGTGCAGCGCGCGCAGCAGGCGGTCGCGGGCCCGGCCGACGGTGGGCTCGGGCAGCCGGGCCTCGACCAGCGCCCGGGCCTGGACGGAGAAGCCCGGCACGGTGGGACTGGTGGCCCGGAACACGCCGTCCTCGGCGGTGACGGTCATGTCGGCGCCGACGAACCTGAGCAGTCCGGCCCGGGACAGTGCGAGCATCTGCCGCAGCCGGGGTCCGGGCGGCCCGGACGCCAGGTAGCTGAAGAAGCCGTGCCACCAGGGGCCGATGTTCCCGAGGCGGACGAGCTGCCCGTAGACGGAGAGCAGCCCGAGGAAGACGCCGAGATCCGCGCTGTACGAGGCGTCGTGCCGGCGGCTCAGGTCCGCCTCGATGTACCCCCGCAAGCCTTCCTGGAAGTCCTCGTGCGAGGCATGGCTCACCCCGTCCAGCGGATGGTCGAGCGCGGTGAGGTCGAGCCGGTCGGCCGGATCCGGCACGGCGGCGGCGACCAGCGCCCGCACCTCGGCGATGCCGCTCGCCGCCGCGTACTTCTCCTCGAAGTCGGCCCAGGTCATCGCCGTACGCTCGGCGTGGGCGGTGAAGAGGCGGTGGTAGTGGGCGAAGCCCAGTTCCTTCTCCACCAGCGGCCACACATCGCGCCGGAAGTCGAAGCCCTCCGGCCTGGCCAGCAGGGCCTGGACCTCGGCCGGGCCGAGGAAGCGGGGCAGCGGGGGCCGGTCGCCGGTCCAGTCGTAGCCGATCTTCGCGTGGTACGGCACTCCGCGCCGCGAGCCGACGTAGAGCACCGGCTCCCGCCCCGAGGGAACGTAGGTGTCGCCCTCGTACCGCCCACCGCGCCCCTCGGTGAGCAGCACCATCAGGTCGACGAAGGCCAGCCCGAAGCCGCGTACGAGGACGGGGTCGCCGGGCTGCAGCGGGGACAGGTCGCTGTCGGCGGTGAAGTCGGGCGGCAGGTGCACCAGGCCGTGCTCGCGGGCGTACGCGGCCAACGCCGCCTGTTCGCCGTCCGGTTGGGCGTCCAGGTGGCCGATCGCGAGGATCACCAGGTCGGCGGGGAGAGGGCGTGGACGGCCCTCGAGCCACACCTGCTGGCGGCCCTCGCGCGGACCGCTGATCCGCACGGCACGCCGGGGATGGTGGTGAACGGCGATGCCCTCGGGAAGCTCGGCGCGTGCGCGCTCGTACACCCAGCGCAGATAGCGGCCCTGGAGCTGCCGGTCGGCGAAGGTGCTGCCGTCGAGGCCCGCCCACTCGTGCAGGGTGGGGCCCTCGCGGACCGGTCCGTCCATGGTCACCGTCTCGTCGGTGAACATGGTGACGTCCTCGGCGTGCGAGTTCATCCACAGCAGCGGTGACTGCGCCTGGCGCCAGATGCGGCCGCCGCCCGGCGGATGCGGGTCGACCAGATGGATGTCGAGGCCCGGACCGGCGTACAGCTCCGGGGCGTTGGCGGCGATGCGCTCCAGCAGTCCGGTCCCCCGCGGCCCGGCTCCCACGATCACCAGTTGCGGTCTCGTCGGGCGGCCGGTCCCGCGCCGCGGGATGCTCCGCGGGGCGTGCGCGGGCTCGGGAATCCCCGAGGAGGTGGGGGGTTGGGCAAGGGTGTCGGATGACATGCGAAGGCTCCGTGACGCGAAGTGACGTCAGAACACGGGTGATGCCTTCACACGGGCGCGCCGTGCGGCGCGGGTACGGCCGAGCCCCTCAGCAGGGCCGTGCACCGAGAGTACGTGGGCGTTTGCCGCGTCTGTCAAGCGTGTCCACACTGTGAGCCCGTGTCCACACTGTGAGCCGTACGTCTCAGGTCAGTTGACGCGGAACCGGATGCCTGTTCCACTTGGCCCATGCATCCACAGCAGTGGCTGGTCACGCGCTCCCACATCGACTTCGGTCGCGTGTGGTCCTCTTCCTGTTGAGCCGACCCCCTGCGGGCGCCCGGCCTCCGGGCAAGCACCTTCGCTCTTTTTCCTCGCCTTCACACGCGCACCCCTCCCCTCGCACGCTGCACAGCCCGCCGGAATCAAGCGAACCGAGCGGGACGGTCACAGCCCGCAGTCACAGCACGAGCAGCACTCACAACACTCGCAGCACTCACAGGCCTCGCAGCACGACCAGTCGCAGTCACAGTCGCAGTTGGCGCAAGCGCCCTCGCGCTTCTTCCGCGACCAGGGACCCTCGAACTCGTCGGCGCAGCACACCTTGCAGGTGCAGCACAGGCCGAGGGCGGCCGCGCAGCCGGCCCAGAAGCCCCGCTTGTCGGGACGCGGCGGCTGCCCGCCGAAGGGGTTGCCGTACGGGTGGCCCGGCGCGTTCGGCGCGTGGTGGCCGGGCGGCGGTCCGAAGGAGGCTTCGGGCGCGTGTCCGCACGCGCGCGTGCCGAACGCGCGGTCCACGGAGCGCTCCAGTTCGTGCACGAGCAGCAGATGGACCAGCCTGCCGTGGGCGAACTCGGCCTCGCGCAGGGCGAGCCGGATGCCGTGCAGGGCGTCGTCGGCGAGCCGGCGGGCCTCGGTCCGGGAGGTGCCGGTGGCGGTGAGGGGGTTCCAGGCGCCCGACGCGGCGTCGGCCTCCTGGTCCTCCACGGCGTCCAGCAGATGCGCGAGCCGGCCGAAGAGCCGGCCCGCCTCCGCGAGCGCGGTCGCGTTGCCCGGCCGTCCGGCCAGCACCGCGGTGTGGGCGAAGGCGGCGGCGGTCGCGGTCTCGGTCGGCTCGGTGACCGTCAGGATCGGGGTGCCGTACCCGGCGAGGGTCTCCAGGCCGAGTTGCCTGTCGACGGCATCGACGAGGACGCCCGTGTCGAAGCCGACCGCGGCGCCGCTGTGGGCGCCGGCCCTGCCCCAGCCCGCGGCGACCCGGCGCGCGGCGACGGCCATGGGCCGGCGGGCCAGCAGTCCGTCCCGGTCGGCGACATGGTCGCGCACCTTCGCCGCGGCGAGCACCAACGAGACGGCGGCGGCGAGCCGGGCGCCCTCGCCCCGGGCGACGGACGCGGTGCGCATCCCGCGCAGCGCGCACGGCCCGGCCGTGCGGCGGCCGCGGGCGGTCCGCCCGGTCTGAGCCTCCGTCAGGACCGATATGAGATGGCCGTCATAGTTCGTCACGACACGCGCGAGCTGTCCGTGGTCGCGGCGCAGGGCGAGGCAGAGCCCGCACAAGTGCGCCATCCACTCGGCCTTGAGGCTTTCACCGAGCCGATGAGAGCACGGTCTGACGATTCCGAACACGACGATCCCCCGTGATGTGGTACGACGTTGAGGTTCACCCGGACGCACCGATCATCACCCATCCGCCGACGACTATCATATTTCACTCTCAGTCAGCAGCCGTATGTGTTGCGACCCTTGGGACACAAGGACTCTCGACGGATCGGCTGTGCACCAGTACCGTCACAAACCCCCCGCGCGGCGTCTATCCACTTGGCGCGCCGTCCGCATCATGGATGACCATAGGGACGCGGAAAGCAGAAAAAGACCGCTGTGAGAGGAGGCGTCCATGGGATCGGTACGCAAGGCGAGTGCGTGGCTCGGCCTCGTCGACGACAACGATGACGAGCGTTACTACGACGACGAGTACTCCGAGGGCTCCGAATCCGGGGACGCCGCCTGGGTCACCGACCCGCGGGTGAAGGTGGCCTCGGACACGGCCGAGGAGAAGGGCCGCCGGATCGGCACGGTCACCCCGGACAGCTTCCGGGACGCCCGCGCCATCGGCGAGCTGTTCCGGGACGGGGTCCCGGTCATCATGAACCTCACCAACATGGAGCCCGGTGACGCCAAGCGGGTCGTGGACTTCGCGGCGGGGCTCATCTTCGGTCTGCGCGGCTCGATCGACCGCGTGTCCAACCGGGTGTTCCTGCTCACGCCGGCCGACACCCAGATCATCAGCGGGGACGCCTCCTCGCACCGCGAGGACGGCTTCTTCAACCAGAGCTGAGGCAGGGCCGCTCACCGGCCCTGCCCGCCCCGGTGCTCACCGGAAGGCGTCGAGCCCGGTGAGCGCCTTGCCCAGCACGAGCTGGTGCATCTCGACGGTGCCCTCGTAGGTGAGCACCGACTCGAGGTTCGTCGCGTGCCGCATCACGGGGTACTCGAGGGAGATCCCGTTGGCGCCGAGGATCGTCCGCGCCGTACGGCAGATCTCGATGGCCTCGCGGACGTTGTTGAGCTTGCCGAAGCTGACCTGCTCGGGACGCAGGCGGCCGGCGTCCATCCGCCGCCCCAGATGATGGGCGAGCAGGATCCCCTTGTGCAGTTCCACCGCCATGTCGGCGAGCTTGGCCTGGGTGAGCTGGAAGCCGCCGATGGGCCGCCCGAACTGCTCCCGCGTCTTCGCGTAGTCGACCGCCGCCTCGAAGCTGCTGCGCGCCGCGCCCATCGCACCCCAGACGATGCCGTACCGGGCATGGGACAGACAGCTGAGCGGTCCGCGCAGTCCGGCGACCTCCGGGAGTACGGCGGCTGCGGGCAGTCGTACGTCGTCCATCACGAGTTCGCTGGTGACGGAGGCGCGCAGGGACCACTTGTGCTTGATCTCCGGCGCCGAGAAGCCGGTGGAGTCGGTCGGGACGACGAAGCCGCGGATGCCGTCCTCGGTCTGCGCCCAGACGACGGCCACGCCGGCGACCGATCCGTTGGTGATCCACATCTTGCGGCCGTTCAGCACCCAGTCCCCGCCGTCGCGCTTGGCGTGCGTGCGCATCGAGGCGGGGTCGGAGCCGTGGTCGGGCTCGGTCAGCCCGAAGCAGCCGATCACCTCGCCGGCCGCCATACGCGGCAGCCACTGCTGCTTCTGCTCCTCGCTGCCGAACCGGTGGATCGCGTACATGGCGAGGGAGCCCTGCACGGAGACGAGGGACCGGATCCCGGAGTCGGCGGCCTCCAATTCCAGGCAGGCCAGCCCGTACTGCACGGCACTGGCCCCCGCGCACCCGTATCCGCTGAGCGACATCCCGAGCGCCCCGATCCCGCCGAGCTCCTTCGCGAGCTCACGGATGCCGGGCAGCTCCCCCTTCTCGTACCACTCGGCGACGAACGGCAGCACCCGGTCCGCCGCCCAGGCCCGCACGGTGTCCCGCACGGCCAGGTCTTCGGGCTCCAGCAGGTCGTCGATCCCGAGCGGGTCGGCGGGATCGAAAGGGGGCAACTTCGCGGACGCGGACATGGACACCCTCCGGCACACAGAAAACTAGCACTGCTAATCACATATGTGCCGCCGACGTTACGGCGCGGTGTCCCGCACGTCCAGTACGTCAGGCCGAGACGCGGGACTCCGCGACGTCCCGCTGCGCGGGCAGTTCCACGGCCTCCACCGCCTCCACCGTCTCTGCAGGTTCCACCGGTTCCGCGCACTGCATGACCCGCGGCAGCCGCAGCGCCATCGCCGCGCCCAGCAGCAACAGCCCCGCGCTCACCAGCAGCGTCACATGCAGCCCGTGCACGAAGGCGTCCCGGGCGACCCGGCGCAGCGCCGCCCCGGTGGACCCGCCCAGCCGTCCGGCGACGTCGTAGGCCTCGCCGAGCGAGTGCCCGGCCGCGTCCGAGGCCTGCCGCGGAACGCCCGGCACCGAGCGCAGATGCGGCGCGTAGGCGGCGTTCATCACGCTGCCGAGCAGCGCGATGCCGATGCCGGCGCCGAGTTGGTACGACGTCTCACCGATCGCCGCCGCGCCGCCGGCCTGGTCGGCCGGGGACTCGCTGAGCATCGACTCGTAGGCCCCGAAGAGCGTGGTCTCCAGACCGAAGCCGAGCAGGACGAAACCGGAGAGCAGCAGCGGTGCGTTGTCGTCCTCTCCCATCGCGGTGAGTGTCAGGACCGCGACGGCGGTGAGGCAGAAGCCGAAGCAGACCATCCGGCGCGGCCCGAAGCGGCGCAGCATCCGCGCGCCCGCCAGGCCCGCCGCCATCGCCGCGACGGTCAGGGGCAGCAGCCGCAGGCCGGTCTGCAGCGGGGAGAGGCCGAGCACCAGTTGCAAGTACTGGGCGGCGATCAGCTCCAGGCCGACGAGCGCGAGCATCGCCAGCACGATGCAGCCGACCGAGGTGCTGAACGCCGGCCTGCGGAACATCCGCAGATCGGCCAGCGGATGCGGAAGCCTGCGCTGCCGCCGGACGAAGAGGACGAGGAGGGCCGCGCCGACCAGCAGCGGCAGCACGGTGAAAGGACTCGCCGACGCCTCTCCGCCGCCCAGCCGCTTCACGCCGAGTACGACACCGAAGAGGCCGCCGGCCGCCATCAGGGCGCCGGTGACATCCCAGGGGCCGCGCCGGTCACCGCGGGACTCGGGCAGCAGGATCCGGCCCACCGGGAGGCTGACCAGCATCAGCGGAATGTTGATGAGGAAGACCGCGCCCCACCAGAAGTGCTCCAGCAGGAAGCCGCCGAGCAGCGGTCCGACGGCCGCGCCGACGGCGGCCACCGCGCTCCAGAGGCCGATCGCGAGCGCGCGCTCGCGCCGGTCGGGGAAGACCTGACGCAGGATCGACAGCGTCGCGGGCATGATCATGGCGCCGCCGACGCCGAGCAGCGCGCGGGCGAGGATCAGCATCTCGGCCGTCTGCGCGAGCGCGGCCACGGCGGAGGCGACGCCGAACAGGCCGTAGCCGAGCAGCAGGACGCGTCTGCGGCCGACCCGGTCGCCGAGGGTGCCGAAGAGGATCAGCAACGAGGCGCAGGCCAGCGGATAGACGTCGACGATCCAGAGCAGTTCTATGGCACTGGGTTTGAGGTCCTCGGTGACGGCGGGCACCGCCACGTGCAGCACGGTCGCGTCGAGGGCGACGAGCAGCAGGCTGACGCACAGGACGACGAGGACGACCCAGCGGTTGGCACCGGGCCCGGCCGTCCGACGGCGCGGCCGTACGGCAGCCGTGGTCGTCCCGGACATGTACGTACCTCCCAGATGTGCCTCGCGAGGTGCGGACCGACGGGGTGGGGACTCCCCTGTCGTACGGCCGGAGAGGAGCGGTGTCTCCGGCCCGCGCAAACCCAAGCGGGTGACTCGTCAGCCTACGCGAGTTCACCACGGGGTCACGTGGCGGACCTCTCACACGCGGGACGGAACCCGTGTGGCGTACACCACATCGTTCGCTCTTGACCACGCCCCGGGGGCCGTTCCGGTTCCGGTGCCCGTCGATAATCGGGTCCGTGACCGATCTTGACACGCGCGTGGCCCCACCCCACGCCCCCCTTCTGCGCCGGGCGGCCCCGGCCCTCCTGGGCTATGCGGCGGTCCGCGCTCTGGGGCTGGTCGTGCTGGCGCTGTGGAGCGCCGCGCGCGGCAAGAGCGCGTACACCGTGCTGACCGCCCGCTGGGACTCGCTGTGGTACACCCGGGTCGCCGAGCTGGGGTACGGCTACGAGGTGCGGCTGCCGAACGGCGACGTGCACTCCAATCTGGCGTTCTTTCCGCTGCTGCCGTGGCTGGAGCGGCTGGGGCACGCGGTCACGCCGCTGTCGTACGCGGACGCCGGTTTCGTCGTCAGCCTGCTCGCCTCGCTCGCGGCGGCCTGCGGGATCTTCGCCGTCGCCGAGCGGGTGTACGGCCCCCGGGTGGGGATCTGCGCCGTCCTGCTGTGGGCGGTACTGCCGGTCGGGATCGTGCAGTCGATGGCGTACAGCGAGTCGTTGTTCACGGCGCTGGCGGCCTGGTCGCTGTACGCGCTGCTGACGGGCCGCTGGATCACCGCGGGCACGCTGGCGGCGCTGGCCGGGCTGACCCGGCCGGTGGGGGCGGCGGTGGTCGCGGCGGTGTGGGTCGCGGGCGTGCTCTCCTTCGTACGGGACCGGAGCGCGATGCGCGCGCCCGGCGCGTACGACGACGATCACACCCCGGCGCGCACACCCGGCGCATCCGATGTCACACGAGCCTCCGCGCGCACACCGGGCGCAGACACTGCTTCGCACCACCCACATGCTCTTGAGCTCCCAGCAGTCACCCGAGCCCCCGCCGCCCCACCCGCCCCCGCATGGCGCCGTGCGCTCGGCATGCTTCTCGCTCCGCTCGGCGCCGCCGGTTATGTGCTCTGGGTCGGCCGGCGCACGGGGAAGGGATTGCTCGGATACCTGGACGTTCAGGCCGGATGGCGCAACGGGTTCGACGGCGGCTATGCGTTCGCGCGCTTCGTGGCCGACAAGTTCACGTCATTTCCGTCCGCGTTCGCCGGCGTCGGACTGATCATCGGGGTGGCCCTGCTGCTCTGGCTGTACGTAACCGGTGTCCGCCGGCGCCAACCGATCGAACTGCTGGTGTACACGGGTGTCGTCCTCGCCCTCGCCCTGTGCGCGTCGAGCTACTTCGGCTCCAAGCCGCGGCTGCTGATGCCCGCCTTCCCCGTGCTGCTGCCGCTCGCCTGCGCCCTCGCCCGGCTGCGCACGTCCCGATCCGTGCTGGTCACGGCCGGGTTGGCGGCCGCCACGGCGGTCTACGGGGCGTTCTGGCTGAACGGATCCGGTCCCCCATGATCGACATCGACGGCCGATGACGCTCCGGAAAATTCCACGCCAGGACCGGGTTAACGCATTCATAAGCGCCATATAAACAACGCCCGGCATGATCAAAGGAATTGAAGGGAACCGCCTCACAGGATTGCGGAATGCCTGGAATTCGGGCCACCCTTGAGAGGTTTCCCACATCACATCGTCATCACAAACCCGCTGTTTCGACCGGGAACACAGCTCACTCGCTGTAACGTCGATTGGGTGCGTACCGAACGAAACCTCACCCGGCGTCTGGACCGGGTGTTCGCCAGACTCGACCGTGAGCCGGAACGACCGGCCCACATCGATGTGCCAAGGATGAGCCGGCACCGGGTCGTTCTGTTCACCGCGACCCTGGCTTTCTACCTGGCGATCGTGTGGGCCGTGGTGATCACGTCCTGGCTGGTCCGGCTCGACTGGCAGGTCATGTTCTTCCGGCCGTACCAGCAGTGGCCGCAGATCCACGCCTTCCTCGACTACTACGTGGTGCTCGGCCAGCGCGGCCCCACCGCGGTGATGGTCGCGGCCTGGCTCGGCTGGCGCTCCTGGCGGCAGCACACCCTCCGCCCGCTGCTCACCCTGGCCGCCTCGCTGCTGCTGCTGAACATCACGGTCGGCGCCGCCAAGTACGGCATGGGGCGCCTCGGTCCGCACTACGCGACCGTGATCGGCTCGAACGAGATGATGCGGGGCGGCGATATATTCCCCAGCGGCCACACCGCCAACGCGGTCGTGACCTGGGGCATCCTGGCCTATCTGGCCTCCACCCCGAGAGCGCGCCGCTGGCTGTCGGCGCTGTCCGCGGTCACCTCGCTCGGCGTTGGCATGACCACCGTCTACCTCGGTACGCACTGGCTGAGCGACGTGCTGCTGGGCTGGGCCGCGGGTCTGCTGATCCTGCTCGCCCTGCCGTGGTTCGAGCCGCTGATCGCCAAGTCCGAGACCGCGCTGTTCGATCTGCGCGACCGCTGGCGCGCCCGCCGCGGCCGTCCCGTGCCCGAACCGGCCGTGCCGGTCACGCCGGTGGTGCTCAGGCCGCTCGGCACACCGGCCGAGCAGCCGGCCCCGGCGCGCGAGCCGGTCGCCTCGACCCGTGCCTCCAGAGGGCTGGCGCATCTGGCGCCGGGACCGCACACCACCCGCTCGGAACGCACCCCGGTCACCCCGGCGGGCAGCCGCCGCCCACCCCAGACCGACCACCGCCCGCGCGGCACGCCCCAGCCGGCCCGGCCACTGACGGGCGGCTGACGCGGAGACCGGTACGCACAACGGCACGCACACGAAGGCCCCGCTTCCCGGAGGAGGGAAACGGGGCCTTCGACGTCGGTGGAACCCAGCGGAGCGCTACCCCTTCCAGGCGCGGGCCACCACGCCCTCCCGCACCTCGAAGTTCAGCCGCCCCACCCGGTACTCCATGGTGATGATCGCGCCCGGCGGCAGCGACCGTACCGTCGACCACCCCCGCTCCCGAGCGAGCCGCTCGGCATGCGCGGCGTCGAGGCCGACGTACCCGTCCGGACTGTCCTGGGGCTCCGCTGGCGGAGTGGGAATCGGTGCCATGCCGCCACGCTACCGCGCAGCACAAGGTAAGAGTCGTATCAGGCTCCCGTCACACTTCTGTCACAGCCGCCCGGCCTCGTTTCCTTCGAACTCAGTCACACGTACGGGCGTTTCCGCAGCGGGCACCGGGGTAATCGAACAGAATTCACCGCGCCCCTGCGCAGCCCGTCGAATTACCCGCGGAAAGCTCCGCCGCCGGGATCCGGAGGCGTCCAGGGGAGTGATTCCGCGCGCAATCCGGCAGCGATGCCCGGGCACCTGACGCCGCATAGGAATTTTCACGGATTCAGCACATCACCGCCGTACGCACCCTGTCGGAGCGGGTGACCCCGCGAGCATCATGGCGCCGGCCCGCGGGTACGCGGGCCGGCGGGCCCGAGCGCGACGATGCGAAGGGGCGAGCGAGCGATGGGGACCGAGACCGTAGGGGCGGCGGCAGGGCCGGTGCGCGGCAGGAACCGGGCCGGCCGGGTGGTGGTCGACTGGCTCACCACCACCGACCACAAGAAGATCGGGCATCTGTACCTGATCACGGCGTTCGGCTTCTTCCTGGCCGGCGGGGTCATGGCGCTGCTGATGCGCGCCGAACTGGCCCGGCCGGGGCTGCAGATCATGAGCAACGAGGAGTACAACCAGCTGTTCACGCTGCACGGCACGATCATGCTGCTGCTCTTCGCGACCCCGAGCTTCGCGGGCTTCGCCAACGAGCTGATGCCGTTGCAGATCGGCGCGCCGGACGTGGCGTTCCCGCGCCTGAACATGCTGTCGTACTGGCTGTTCGCCTTCGGCGGGCTGATCGTGCTCGGCTCGTTGTTCACTCCGGACGGGCCGGCGGCCTTCGGCTGGTTCGCCTACGCGCCCCTCAACAACTCCCTGCACTCACCCGGCGTCGGTCCGGACCTGTGGATCATGGGGCTGGCGCTGTCGGGCTTCGGGACGATCCTCGGCGCGGTCAACTTCATCACCACCATCGTCGGGATGCGCGCGCCGGGCATGACGATGTTCCGGATGCCGATCTTCACCTGGAACACGCTGTTCACGTCGATCCTGATCCTGCTGGCGTTCCCGGTGCTGGCGGCAGCACTGCTGGTGCTGGAGGCGGACCGGCGGTTCGGCTCGCAGGTGTTCGAGGCGGCGAACGGCGGGGCGCTGCTGTGGCAGCACCTGTTCTGGTTCTTCGGGCATCCCGAGGTGTACATCATCGCGCTGCCGTTCTTCGGGATCATCACGGAGATCATCCCGGTGTTCAGCCGTAAGCCGATCTTCGGCTATCTGACGCTGGTCGCCGCGACGACGGCGATCACCGGGCTGTCGGTGGTGGTGTGGGCGCACCACATGTTCGCCACGGGTGCGGTGTTGCTGCCGTTCTTCTCCTTCATGTCGTTCCTGATCGCGGTGCCGACGGGCGTGAAGTTCTTCAACTGGGCCGGCACGATGCTGGGCGGCTCGCTGTCCTTCGAGACACCGATGCTGTGGGCGACGGGCTTCCTGGTGACGTTCCTGTTCGGCGGCCTGACCGGGGTGATCCTGGCGTCCCCGCCGCTGGACTTCCATGTCACGGACTCGTACTTCGTCGTCGCGCACTTCCACTACGTCGTGTTCGGCACGGTCGTCTTCGCGGTGTTCGGCGGCTTCTACTTCTGGTGGCCGAAGTTCACCGGGAAGATGCTGGACGAGCGGCTCGGGAAGATCCAGTTCTGGACCTTGTTCGTCGGCTTCCACACCACGTTCCTGATGCAGCACTGGCTGGGCGCCGAGGGCATGCCCCGTCGGTACGCCGACTATCTGGCGGCCGACGGCTTCACCGCGCTCAACACGGTCTCGTCGATCGGCGCGTTCCTGCTGGGCCTGTCGACGCTGCCGTTCCTCTACAACGTCTGGAAGACCGCCAAGTACGGCGAGAAGGTCGAGACCGACGACCCCTGGGGCTACGGCCGCTCGCTGGAGTGGGCGACCTCCTGCCCGCCGCCCCGGCACAACTTCGTCACGCTGCCCCGGATCCGCTCGGAGTCCCCGGCGTTCGACCTGCATCACCCGGAGTACGCGGCGCAGGAGCAGGAGCCGCGGTCCGTGCCAGAGCCGCGTCGAGCCGGTCCCGGATCCTCCTGATCTCCTCGGTCAGCCCGGCGGGCTCGATCACCTCGAACGGGAAGCCGGTCATCATGATGTGGATGACCATCACCTCGAGGTTCGGCGCTCCGCTGCGCAGGATGCAGGCGTCCTCCCCGTCCGCCTCCAGCGTCCCGGCCGACGGCGAGATCCGCTCCGCGGCCTCGTGCAGCGGCACCAGCAGCCGTACGGCGGAGTGCGTGGCGTACGCGCGCGTGGAGACGCCCTTGGAGACATAGGCGGCCAGATCCTCGGCCGGGGGCTCGCGCGGGGTGAAGCGGGGCCCGTGCGGCGGCCTGGGGGTGATGCGATCGACGCGGAAGGTGCGCCAGTCCGCCCGGTCGGTGTCCCATGCGACCAGGTACCAGCGCCGCTCGGTGCACACCAGCCGGTGCGGCTCGACGGTACGGCGGCTGTCGGCGCCGTCGTGCGTGCGGTACGCGAAGCGCAGCCGTTCGGTGTCCCGGCACAGGTTGGCCAGTTCGGTCAGGAGCGCCGGGTCGACGTCCGCGGCCGGCGGGCCGCCGCGCAGCATCGGCACCGTGAAGGTGTTCAGGGCGCTCACCCGGCGGCGCAGCCGGCCCGGCAGCACCTGTTCGAGCTTGGCGAGGGCGCGTACGGAGGTCTCGCCGATGCCCTCGATGCCCTGCCCGGCGGCGGTGCGCAGGCCGACGGCCACCGCAACGGCCTCGTCGTCGTCCAGCAGCAGCGGCGGGAGTTCGGCGCCCGCGCCCAGCTGGTAGCCGCCGCCGGTACCGGGGCTGGCGTTGACCGGGTAGCCCAGCTCGCGCAGCCGGTCCACGTCCCGGCGGACCGTACGCGTCGTGACGCCGAGCCGGTCGGCGAGTTCGGCGCCGGACCACTCGCGGTGGGCCTGGAGCAGCGAGAGCAGCCGCAGCAGACGTGCCGAGGTCTCCAACATGGGGCCGAGTCTGTCAGGGATGGCGGACAGCCGCTGTCCTCGACGGACAGCGGCTGTTCCTGGTGCGAGTGCTCGGTCGCTCAGAGCGCGAGGCGCTGGCCGGGCACGATCAGGTCGGGGTCGTCGCCGATGACCTTCTTGTTGGCGGCGTAGATCCGCTGCCAGGTGGTCCCGTGCCGCTCGGCGATGGCGCTCAGGGTGTCGCCCTCGCGGACGGTGTAGTCACCCGTGCCGCGGGACTCACTGCGGTTGGTGTGGCCGGCCGGGCGCTCCGGCGTCTTCGCCGGGGCGGACTTCGTCGTCACGCCGCCCTTCGGGGCCGCCGTACCGGAGGAAGTTGTGTGCGCCGCCGCGGGAGCGGCGCCGGAGGCTCCGGCGCGGGCCGAGCAGACCGGCCAGGCGCCCCAGCCCTGGGCCTGCTGGACCTTGGTGGCGACGGCGATCTGGGCGCTCCTGGAGGCCTGGTCGGCCGTCGGGGCGTAGGCGGCGCCGCCGTACGCGCGCCAGGTGCCGGCGGAGAACTGGAGCCCTCCGTAGTAGCCGTTGCCGGTGTTGATGTGCCAGTTGCCGCCGCTCTCGCACTGGGCGATGCGGTCCCACACTCCGTTGTCCGCCGCGGCGGCGTTGCCGGTGGCGGCGAGCAGTCCCAGCGGGGCCAGCAGCACGGCTCCGGCCAGCGCCGCGGTCGTACGGCCCTTGCGGGCGCCCTCGGGACGGGCGGTGTTGCGGGTGGTATCGGCACACTCGGACATGTAATTCCCTCTCCACTAACCCGGGCTCCCCCGGGCGGAGCACGCCTCGCCGCGCAGGACCGCGGTCGCTCGTGCCCGCCCCGTCCGCGTGACCGGTGCCGGCGCTGGTGCTGTGCCGGTGCCGGGCGTCGGACGTACCCGAGCGGTGCTCGTTGCACACGGCGGAGGAATGTAGGGAGGACGAGCGGTCGGAATCAACCAACCTCCTGTCATTCGAGGCCAGTTGCCGGTTACCGCGGGTATCGGCGATTTCCGGCCACCCACTACATGCGATGATTTCCTGATTTATCGACCAACGACTGAAGCGATCTGTGACCCACTTCACCCATCCAAGTTCCTTGACTTGGCGACGAGTTGACCGGGAGTAGCGGATTCCGGACCGTTGGTGACCGTGAGCGCTGGTTGGTTCGAACCGATTGTCCCCGGAGCGTGACCCCTACCACAGGACGTCCGTTGTCTTCTTCATGAGCCCGGAACCCCGGGACTCAGCGGCCGGGAGCCACCCGGCCGACCCCAGCACGCATCCCGAGGGAGCCACCGTGCCGCGCATGCTCGACGTCAGTGACGCCGTACGCGCCGAGATCGGCGATGAAGAAGCCGACCGGCTGCTCGCCGGAGAGAACGCCCCGGGCAGTTACGACTGCACGTCCTGTCGCACCCCGGGCGACTCCGAGCAGGAGCGCACCAGCACCGTTCTGTTCGTCGGCGACGAGACCGCCGTCCTCGCCTTCGCCCACGCCAGCTGCCTGCCCTCGCAGGTCGTCCAGGTCACCGAGGAGCAGCTGCGGGGCGCCGTCCGGTCCATCGGCGGCGTCGCCGCGGGCTCCGCTGCCGCGGGCGAGCCGCACAGGGCCGTGCCCGAGCAGGCGGTGCTCGGCGTGACCAGCGGACTCGTCCTGATCGAGGGCGAGTTGCACCCCGCGCTCGTCGTCGAACCGACCTCGCCGATCGTGCGGCCGGGCTCCACCGGGGCCGGCGACGACTTCCTTCCGCTGCTCATCGAGCAGGGGTTCATGCCGCTGACCGAGCTGGCGTCCGTGCCGCCGGTGCTGCACGGCTGGTCGGTGCTGCTCGCCGTGGGCCAGCTGCACGCGGTGCTGCAGCCGTCGGCGAACGGCGGGCAGCCGGTGGCCTGGTGGCAGGCGCATCAGCCGCTGCAGGTCACGGACAGCTGGCGGGCCGCCGCGAACAAGCACCAGCAGGTGCTTCTGTTCGCGGCGCCGGTGGGGTCCATCGGGCGGCAGCCGCGGGAGGATCTGCTGCGGGAGTCTCTCGACAAGGCGGCGGCGAACGGGAAGCTGGTCGCGGCGGCGCTCCCTCTCGCGGGTACGTGACTCTTTTCGCCCGGTGGGTGGGGAGCTGCGGCGCGTTCGCGCGTGCGCGTGCGCTGTGGCTGCTCGCGCCCACGCGGCGGAGCCGCATATCCACACAGCCCCCGCGTCCCTAAAGGCATGCTGCAGAACCGCATCTCTTCAGGGACGCCGTCGTTTGGACATACGTGCACACATACGACGCTCCCCCTCCTCGCCGGTCCACCTTCGTCTCCGTTCCCTCTGCCCGGTTGGCGCAGGAGGCGGGCGGTGCTGCCTCGGCCACGCCGATCTACGACTCGCTCTACGCGGAGTGGGTCAAGACCTTCCGTACGCTGCCGGGCGACCGGAGCGGGGAGGAGGAGCTGGCGTTCAGCCCCTTCGGGCAGCTTCCGGACCGAACGGGCGGCTACGGGGGCCATCGGGCGGGGTCGTTCAGCAGCTCGTACAGCGCCTACAGCGCGGGCGCGTACAGCGCGCGGCAGCACTCGCAGTGGCAGCGGGTGGGCACGCTGGGGCGGCAGCAGGACTCCGGGATGCAGCACGTTCCGGCGGCGCTGCCTCCGGGGCCGCGCCGGGGCGTGTGACGGGGCGAGTGCCGGGGACACGGCGTGAAGGGCGGCCCCTGGAGGACCAGGGGCCGCCCTTCACGTCGTACCGCCGTTACTTCTTCTTCGCGCCGCGCTTCTCGCGCACCCGCACCGAGATGTGGATCGGGGTGCCGTCGAAGCCGAACTCCTCGCGCAGGCGGCGCTCGATGAAACGCCGGTAGCCGGCCTCGATGAAGCCGGAGGCGAAGAGGACGAAGCGCGGGGGCTTGGTGCCGGCCTGGGTTCCGAACAGGATGCGCGGCTGCTTGCCGCCCCGGATCGGGTGCGGATGGGCCGAGACCAGCTCGCCGAGGAAGGCGTTGAGGCGGCCGGTGGGCACGCGGGTCTCCCAGCCGGCGAGGGCGGTCTCGATCGCCGGGACCAGCTTCTCCATGTGGCGGCCGGTGCGCGCCGAGACGTTCACCCGCGGGGCCCAGGCGACCTGGCCCAGCTCGGTCTCGATCTCCCGCTCCAGGTAGTAGCGGCGCTCCTCGTCGAGGGTGTCCCACTTGTTGTAGGCGATGACCACAGCGCGGCCCGCCTCGACGGCCATGGTGACGATCCGCTGGTCCTGCACGGAGATGTTCTCGGAGGCGTCGATCAGGATGACGGCGACCTCCGCCTTCTCCACCGCGGCGGCGGTGCGCAGGGAGGCGTAGTAGTCGGCGCCCTGCTGGAGGTGGACGCGCTTGCGGATGCCCGCCGTGTCGACGAACTTCCAGGTCACGCCGCCCAGCTCGATCAGCTCGTCGACCGGGTCACGGGTGGTGCCCGCCAGCTCGTTGACGACCGCACGCTCCTCGCCGGCCACCTTGTTCAGCAGGGAGGACTTGCCGACGTTCGGGCGGCCGATGAGCGCGATGCGGCGCGGGCCGCCGATGCCGGCTCCGCCGAAGGTCTCGCGCGGCGCGTCCGGCAGCACCTCCAGGACGGCGTCCAGCATGTCGCCGGTGCCGCGGCCGTGCAGTGCCGAGACGGGGTGCGGCTCGCCGAGGCCGAGGCTCCACAGGTAGGCCGCGTCGGCCTCGCCGCTCGGGCCGTCGACCTTGTTGGCGCACAGCACAACCGGCTTGCCGGCCTTGCGCAGCAGCCGTACGACCGCCTCGTCGGTGTCGGTCGCGCCGACCTTGGCGTCCACGACGAAGACCACCGCGTCGGCCGCCTCGATCGCGTACTCGGCCTGGGCGGCCACGGAGGCGTCGATGCCGAGGACGTCCTGCTCCCAGCCGCCGGTGTCGACGACCTTGAAGCGGCGGCCGGCCCACTCGGCCTCGTAGGTGACGCGGTCGCGGGTGACACCGGGCTTGTCCTCGACGACCGCCTCGCGGCGGCCGATGATCCGGTTGACCAGGGTCGACTTGCCGACATTGGGGCGGCCGACGACGGCGAGCACGGGCAGCGGACCGTGGCCCGCCGCCTCGATGGCGCCCTCGACGTCCTCGATGTCGAAGCCCTCTTCCGCGGCGAGCTCCATGAACTCCGCGTACTCGGCGTCGCCGAGAGCCCCGTGGTCGTACTCGTGCTCAGCCGAGTCGCCGGGCTGGATGTCGTCGTTCATGAAGTCCGTACCTCGTCGTTCATTCGTGGTGATCGGTGGAAAAGCCCCGCACGGGCTGATCCACTACTCAAGTGTCGCCTAGCGCCCGGTCAGGCGCCTGGCGTTTTCCAGGTGGCTGGTGAGCTGCTTCTGGATGCGCTCGGTCGCCTCGTCCAGCGCCCTGCGCGTGCGCCGCCCGCTGCCGTCGCCCGCGTCGAAGGGGTCGCCGAAGACGACGTCGACGCGGGAGCGCAGCGGGGGCAGTGCCTTTATCAACCGTCCCGGCCTCTCCGCGCTTCCCAGTACGGCGATGGGCACGATCGGCGCCCCGCTGCGTACGGCGAAGTAGGCGAGCCCGGCGCGCAGCGAGGCGAAGTCTCCCTCGCCCCGGGTGCCCTCCGGGAAGATGCCCAGCACTCCCCCGGCCTCCAGCACGCCGAGGGCCCGGGTGATCGCGGTGCGGTCGGCGGTGGCGCGGTCCACCTTCAGCTGGCCGATGCCGGTCAGGAAGGGGTCCAGCGGGCCGATGAAGGCTTCCTTCTTGATCAGGAAGTGCGTCGGCCGGGGTGCCACGCCCATGACCATCGGACCGTCGATGTTGTGGGAGTGGTTCACGGCGAAGATCACCGGGCCACTGGCCGGCACCTTCCAGGCACCGAGCACGCGCGGCCTGAACAGCCCGTGCATCAGGCCGACGCCGATGCGCCGGCCGACCTCGGCCCCCCTCCGGGAGGGAACGGACTGGGTCACTTCCCGGCCCGCTTCTCCTCGACCAGGGTGACGACGCACTCGATGACCTGGGCGAGGGTGAGCTCGGTGGTGTCCACCTCGACCGCGTCGCCGGCCTTGGCGAGGGGCGAGGTCTTGCGGGAGGAGTCCGCCGCGTCCCGCTTGATCAGGGCCTCGCGGGTGGCGTGGACGTCGGCGCCCTTCAGCTCGCCGCTGCGGCGGGCCGCGCGGGCCTCAGGGGAGGCGGTGAGGAAGATCTTCAGGTCGGCGTCCGGGAGGACGGTCGTACCGATGTCGCGGCCCTCGACCACGATGCCGTGCTCGGCGCCGGCCGCCAGGGAGCGCTGCAGCTCGGTGATCCGGGTGCGCACCTCGGGCACCGCGCTGACCGCGCTGACCTTGGAGGTGACCTCCTGGGTGCGGATCGGGCCGGCCACGTCGGTGCCGTCGACCATGATGGTCGGGGCGGCCGGGTCGGTGCCGGAGACGATCTCCGGCTTGCCCGCGACGGCGGCGATGGCGGTCGGGTCCTCCAGGTCGATGCCGTTGTTCACCATCCACCAGGTGATCGCCCGGTACTGGGCGCCGGTGTCCAGGTAGCTCAGGCCGAGCTGCGCGGCGACGGCCTTCGACGTGCTCGACTTGCCCGTGCCGGAGGGGCCGTCGATCGCGACGATCACGGACTTGGCGGTCGGGGCGGCGCCGTTTTCCACGGAGGGACACCTTCCTGGTGCGGTGTGGGCGGGTGCGGGGGCAGGAGCGCCCTGCACAAGGTTACTGGGTGCGGGTCACTCGTCCGGACGCCTGTGCATCGCCCTACTGCCGCAGTGCCCAGCCCCGCTCCCGCAGCGCCTCCTTCAGCACCGCCGCCGCCTTCGGCTCGACCATGAGCTGGACGAGACCGGCCTGCTGCCCCGTCGCATGCTCGATCCGTACGTCCTCGATGTTGACGCCGGCCCGTTCCGCGTCGGCGAAGATGCGGGCCAGTTGCCCCGGCTGGTCGTCGATCAGCACCGCCACGACCTCGTAGACCCGCGGGGCGGAGCCGTGCTTGCCGGGTACCCGCACCTGGCCGGCGTTCCCGCGGCGCAGCACGTCCTCGATGCCGGCGCTGCCCTCGCGCCGCTTGGCCTCGTCGGAGGACTGCAGGGCGCGCAGGGCCTCGACGGTCTCGCCCAGGTCGGCGGCGACGTCGGAGAGGAGGTCGGCGACCGGTCCCGGGTTCGCGGAGAGGATGTCGATCCACATGCGCGGGTCGGAGGCGGCGATCCGGGTCACGTCCCGGATGCCCTGCCCGCACAGCCGTACTGCGGCCTCCTCGGCGTGCTCCAGGCGCGCGGCGACCATGCTGGACACCAGGTGCGGCATGTGGGAGACGAGCGCGACCGCGCGGTCGTGGGCGTCGGCGTCCATGACGACCGGTACCGCCCGGCAGTGCGAGACCAGCTCCAGGGCGAGGTTCAGCACCTCGGTGTCGGTGTCCCGGGTGGGGGTGAGCACCCAGGGGCGGCCCTCGAAGAGGTCGGCGGTCGCGGCCAGCGGGCCGGACTTCTCCCGGCCGGACATGGGGTGGGTGCCGATGTACGACGACAGGTCCAGGCCGAGCGCCTGAAGCTCGCGGCGCGGGCCGCCCTTGACGCTGGCCACGTCGACGTAGCCGCGGGCCACGCCCCGGCGCATGGCGTCCGCGAGGACGCCGGCCACATGGGCGGGCGGGGCGGCCACGATCGCCAGGTCGACCGGGGCCTCGGGGGCCTCGTCGGTGCCGGCGCCGAGCGCGGCGGCCGTGCGGGCCTGCTCGGGGTCGTGGTCGGCGAGGTGGACGGTGACGCCGCGCTGGACCAGGGCCAGGGCGGCGGAGGTGCCGATGAGGCCGGTGCCGATGACGAGTGCGGTTCTCACTGGGCGATGTCTTTGCGCAGTGCGGCCGCGGCGCCGAGGTAGACGTGGTTGATGTCGGCGCGGGGCCGGTCCGACTCGATGTGGGCGAGCAGCCGTACGACCCGGGGCATGGCGCCCTGGATGTCCAGTTCCTGGGCGCAGATCAGGGGTACATCGCCGATGTCGATGCCGAGCTTGCGGGCGGCGGCGGCCGGGAAGTCGCTGTGCAGGTCCGGCGTGGCCGTGAACCAGATGCTGATCAGGTCGTCGGCGGTCAGCCCGTTCCGCTCAAGGACGGCGGTGAGCAGGGCTCCGACCTGCTCGTCCATGTGCCCGGCTTCGTCCCGCTCGAGTTGGACGGCCCCCCGGACCGCTCGTACCGCCACGGCGCTGCTCCCTGCTGACGTGCGGATCTTTTCTTGGTCCGTCCAGCGTAGTCAGCCCGCGCGGACGGGGCGCACGGCGCCCGATCGCTGAGACGATGCGGAGAATCCGGTATTCACCGATTTCGATGTGTTGGATGTGTTGTATGGAGGCCGGCATGACGGAGGGCGCGACGCGGCGCACGGTTCTGGCGACGGGCGCGGCGGCGATCGTCGCACCCGTCGCGGCATGCGGCGGCAACGCCGGCGGGTCCAGTGCCGGGGATCTGGGCAGCACCAAGGACATCCCGGAGGGCGGCGGCAAGGTCTTCAAGGACAAGAAGGTCGTCGTCACCCAGCCGACGAAGGGCGACTTCAAGGCCTTCTCGGCGATCTGCACGCACCTGGGCTGCACGGTGAACAAAGTCGCGGACGGCACGATCGACTGTCCGTGTCACGGCAGCAAGTTCCACATCGCCGACGGCTCGGTGGCGCACGGGCCTGCGAAAAGGCCGCTTCCGGCAAAGTCGATCAAGGTGCAGGGAAATTCGATCAAACTGACGTGAGGAGTCGTCGTACGCTCCGGGCATGCAGCCCGAGACCCTGGTACGCGACCACACCGTCTACGCCTGTGTCATGGGTTCCCGGGCCTTCGGTCTGGCCACGGACACGAGCGACACCGACCGGCGGGGCGTGTTCCTCGCCCCCACCCCCCTGTTCTGGCGGTTCGAGAAGCCGCCCACGCATGTGGAGGGGCCGGGCGAGGAGCAGTTCTCCTGGGAGCTGGAGCGGTTCTGCGAGCTGGCGCTGCGCGGCAACCCCAACATCCTGGAGTGTCTGCACTCGCCGCTGGTGGAGCGGGTGGACGACACCGGCCGGGAGCTGCTCTCCCTGCGCGAGGCCTTCCTCTCCCGCCGGGCCTACGACACCTTCACCCGCTATGCCCTCGGCCAGCGCAAGAAGCTCGACGCCGACGTCCGCACGCAGGGCGCCCCGCGCTGGAAGCACGCCATGCATCTGCTGCGCCTGCTGATGAGCGCCCGCGACCTGCTGCGCACCGGCGAGCTGCGCATCGACGTCGGCGACCAGCGGAAGCCGCTGCTCGCGGTGAAGCGGGGCGAGGTCTCCTGGGCCGAGGTCGAGAGGTGGATGGCCCGGCTGGGCGCGGAGACGGACCAGGCCGTGCAGCGCAGCCCGCTCCCGCCCGAGCCGGACCACGCGCGCGTGGCCGACTTCCTGTTCCGGGTGCGCCGCGCCTCAGCCCTGCAGGCGGACGCGGACCACGAAGTCGTGCAGGCCGTCGTACGCACCGGGCACGTCCGGCAGGGCTGAGGCGGCCTGTGCCTCGTCGAGCACGGCGTGCAGCCGCTCCACGTCGGTCTCCACGCGCGCGTGCTCGACGCCGGCCGCCCCGTGCTCCCGCTCGCCCTTGGCGGCTATCAGCTCCGGCACGTACCCGGGAGCGTCCACCAGGTCCAGCAGCGTGGGCAGGTGGGCCTGGACCTCGCCGCTGCGCATGAGGTGAATACCGGTGAGCAGCACCCGGAACGTGTAGAGCAGCGGCTTGAGTTCGCCGGTCTTCTCGAACAGTCGCCACTGGGTCACCGCGAATCCCCGGTAGTGGTGGGCGTGGTGGCTGGTGAGGACGCCGGGGGCGAGGGCGGCCAGCTCCCGGTGCGGGTCCCCGGTGTGCACGACCAGCGGCGAGAGCAGCTGCTCCAGCACATAGCCGTTGCGGCGCAGCATCAGCCGTACGAACTTGCGCAGATCGTGCGTGACGAGGTCCAGTTCGACGCCGTAGCGCACCCAGGTCCGGGAGCGGGTCTCCTCCGGCTCGCGCAGCCCGACGAGGTCGGCCGCCGGGAGCAGATGGACGCCTCGCAGGTCCACGTCCGAGTCCTGCGAGGGGAAGCCGTACAGATGGGCTCCGGAGACGGTCGCGAACAGCAGGGGGTCGGGCTGTTCCGCGACCACCGGCTTCAGGTCGATGTCGAGGTCGTCGATCATGGGCCCAAGCGTCCCAGAGCGCACCCAACGCCAACAGGTCGCCCCGGTACCCGATCCGCTCCGCCCAGTCGGCGGGCCAGGCCGCCTCGCCCAGCCAGGCGCCCGCGAAGGCGCCGGTGAGGCAGGCGATGGAGTCGGAGTCGCCGGAGGAGCATGCGGCCCGGCGCAGGGCGGTGACGGGCTCGTCGGGGAAGAGCAGGAAGCACAGCAGCCCGGTGGCTGGGCCCTGTCGTCAGATTCCCGTCGTCCGCCCGGAGGGCGGGCCCGGAGGCGTCTGGTGCGTGCGTGCCAGGCGTCGCCGGGCAGGCGGGAATCCGGCGACAGGGCCCAGGGGCCTCCTCGGCGATCCAGCCCGCGCCGGTGGCCAGGCAGGCGTCGGTCTCCGGGGAGACGGTCCGTACGGCCTCCTGGAGCCGGTGGAGCACGGCCAGGCACTCGTCCCAGCCGCGCGCGATGAAGTGCTCGGGGGCTGGAGTCCTGGAGCGGGTCCACAGGTCGCCGGGCCAGGTGTGGTCGGTTGGGGTCCCCCCGGCTCGAGCGAAGCCGAGAGCTCTCGGGGAGCGTGCGGTGGTCGAGGGCGTACGAGCGCAGTCGGCCGACCGGTCCGGTCGGGTCGGTGCGCCCCGCGAACAGGTGGACGGCGCGGGCGGTGAGGTCGCAGGCGGCGAGCGCGGTCGGGTGGCCGTGGGTGAGCCCGGACTGCAACTGGGCGGCGCCGGCGCGCTGTTCGTCACTGAGGCCGGGGGCGAGCCCGACGGGGGCGACCCGCATGTTGGCACCGCAGCCCTTGGAGCCGGCCTGGCCGGCGTCCTGCCACGGCCGACGCTCGTCGTTGAGCAGATTGCACGCGGTCAGGCACGTGTTGCCCGGGGCCCGGTTGTTCTCCGGCGCGTGGAACCAGTCCACGGACTCCTCGCGCAGCGGCCGCTCCAGCCGCCTGGGCGCGAGGTACCCGCGCTCCCTGGCCGTCCGCAGTCCCCGCCCGACGGCGAGGGTCATCTGGGTGTCGTCGGAGACGAAGGCCCGCCGCGGCAGCTCCATCTCGCGCCAGGGCCCGCACTTGGCGAGGATCTGGGGCACGTCGTTGAACTCGGCCGGGAAGCCGAGGGCGTCCCCGAGGGCGAGGCCCAGGAGTGCCCCGGTGGCGGCACGCTTGGACATAGGATCACCATCCCCCTTTATCGTCAGTCTGACGATAAAGGGGGAGTGTGATCGCGGCAAGGCGTTGTGCGGGTCGGCTTGGCCGACTTAGAGGTCGACTTCCTTCATCAGCATCCCGACCTCGGTGTTGGACAGCCGGCGCAGCCAGCCCGACTTCTGGTCGCCGAGGGTGATCGGCCCGAAGGCGGTGCGGACCAGCTTCTCGACCGGGAAGCCCGCCTCCGCGAGCATGCGTCGCACGATGTGCTTGCGGCCCTCGTGCAGGGTCACCTCGACCAGGTAGTTCTTGCCGGTCTGCTCCACGACCCGGAAGTGGTCCGCGCGCGCGT
Source organism: Streptomyces sp. RB17 (assembly GCF_009604455.1). GTDB lineage: Bacteria > Actinomycetota > Actinomycetes > Streptomycetales > Streptomycetaceae > Streptomyces. The sequence continues at coordinate 34,019 of NZ_WEGL01000009.1, read as the reverse complement.
AGCCGTCCTCCAGCTGGATGCCGTCCTTCAGGCGCTTGCCGAGGTCGCGCGGGATCGGGCCGACGATCGCCGCGAGGTAGGTCTTCTTCACGCCGTACTTGGGGTGGGTCAGGCGGTGCGCCAGCTCGCCGTGGTTGGTGAGCAGGATGACGCCCTCGGTCTCGGTGTCCAGCCGGCCGACGTGGAAGAGCCGCGTCTCGCGGTTGGTGACGTAGTCCCCGAGGCACTGCCTGCCCTCGGGGTCCTCCATGGTGGAGACCACACCGGCGGGCTTGTTCAGCGAGAAGAACTGGTACGACTGCGTGGCGACCGTCAGGCCGTCGACCTTGACCTCGTCCTTCTCCGGGTCGACCCGGCGGCCCTGCTCCAGGACGATCTCGCCGTTGACCTCCACCCGCGCCTGCTCGATCAGCTCCTCGCAGGCCCGCCGGGAGCCGTAGCCGGCGCGCGCGAGGACCTTCTGCAGCCGCTCGCCCTCCTGCTCGGCGCCCGGGAAGGTCTTGGGCAGCTTGATGTCCTTCTTCCCGGCGTAGCGCTCGCGGTTGCGCTCCTCGACGCGCGTCTCGTACTCACGCGAGCGCGCGGGGGCCGTACGACCGCGCCCGCCGCCCTGCTGGGCCTGCTTGGGGCCGCCCTTGGCGCCACCGCGGGCCGCGCCGCCGCGCCCGGCCTTGGGGCCGTCCTTCGTGGCCCCGGGGCCCACGTCGTAGCGGCGCTCCTCGGGGCGGGGCTTGCTGGGACGGCCCTGCCCCTGCCGCTCGTCCCGGTTGTTGCCGGCGCCGCGGTAGTTACCGCGCCCGCCGCTGTTCCTGCCGCTGCCGCTGCTTCGCATCAAGGTTTCCGTCTTAGTCGTCTGCGTCCTGAGCACCGGGCGCGTCGGGCGCGTCCGGGTCGAACGACAAAGCCCCCTCCTGGGTCTCGGCCTCGATCGCCTCCGCCTCCGGGAGGAAGGGCGCGAGCTCCGGAAGCTCGTCCAGGCCACGCAGGCCCATCCGCTCCAGGAAGTAGTTCGTCGTCCTGTACAGGATCGCACCTGTTTCGGGTTCCGTGCCCGCCTCCTCGACCAGACCCCGCTGCAGGAGGGTGCGCATCACACCGTCGCAGTTGACTCCTCGTACGGCGGAGACGCGGCTGCGGCTGACCGGCTGGCGGTAGGCGACGACCGCGAGGGTCTCCAGCGCGGCCTGGGTGAGCCGGGCGGTCTGGCCGTCCAGGACCAGCCGTTCGACGGCGGGCGCGTAGTCGGCGCGGGTGTAGAAGCGCCAGCCGCCCGCGACGAACCGCAGCTCGAAGCCGCGGCCCTGCACGGTGTACTCGTCGGCCAGCTCCCGCAGCGCGTCGGCGACCTGCCGTCTGGGCCGCTCCAGCAGCTTGGCCAGGTGCTCCTCGGTCGCGGGCTCGTCCACGACCATGAGCATCGCCTCCAGGGCGGGCTTGAGGTCGAGATCGGCGACGCCGCGCAGCCCCGGGGGGAGCTCTGTGGTCTCGCTCATGCCTTCTTCTCCTCCTCGGCCCGCTCGGGCGGCCGGTCGAACTCGTCGGTGACCATCGGTGCCGTGTCGGTGTCACCGCCGGTCCAGCGCACGAGCAGCTCCCCGAGCGCGGCCTCCTGCTCCAGGGCGACGGCCTTCTCGCGGTACAGCTCCAGCAGGGCGAGGAACCGGGCCACGACGGTGAGGGTGTCGTCGGCGTCCTCGACCAGCGCCCGGAAGCTGGCCTCGCCCAGCTCCTTCAGCCGCGCGACCACGATTCCGGCCTGTTCCTGCACGCTGACCAGCGGGGCGTGGATGTGGTCGACGTAGACCTGCGGCTTGGGCTTGGGCTGCATCGCCTTGACCGCGAGCCGGGCGAAGCCCTCGGGGCCGATGCTGATGACGACCTCGGGCAGCAGCTCCGCGTGGTGCGGTTCCAGGCCGACGGTACGGGGCCAGCGGCGGGCCTCGTCGTCGAGGCGCCGGTTGAAGATGTCCGCGATCTGTTTGTACGCGCGGTACTGCAGCAGTCGCGCGAACAGCAGGTCCCGCGCCTCCAGCAGCGCCAGGTCGGCCTCGTCCTCGACCTCGGCGGCGGGCAGCAGCCGTGCCGCCTTCAGATCGAGCAGCGTGGCGGCGACGACCAGGAACTCGGTCGTCTGATCCAGGTCCCAGTCGGGTCCCATGGCCCGGATGTGCGCCATGAACTCATCGGTGACCTTGGAGAGCGCGACCTCGGTGACGTCCAGCTTGTGCTTCGAGATCAGCTGGAGGAGGAGATCGAAGGGCCCCTCGAAGTTGGCGAGCCGGACCTTGAAGACCCCGTCGACAGGGCCTTGGGGCTCCACTGTCTCTCCACGTTCAGCGGCTGCGGGAGCCTCCGGCTCGCCGACCGCTGGAGCTTTGGGCTCGCCGACCGCGGGAGCTTTGGGCTCGGCGGCTGCGGGAGCTTTGGGCTCGGCGGCTGAGAAAACTTCTGACTCGGCAGGCGCCGGCCCTTCGGAGTCAGCGGCTGCGGCCGCCGGCGGCTCACCGACCGCGAAAACTCCCGACCCAGCGGCCACCAGCCCCTCCGGCTCGACAGGCGCGGACCCGCCGGAGCCCGCAGCTGCGGCCGCCTCCGGCTCACCGACCGCGAAAACCTCCGACCCAGTGCCCACCTGCCCCTCCGGCTCGACAGGCGCGGACCCGCCGGAGCCCGCAGCTGCGGCCGCCTCCGGCTCACCGACCGCGAAAACCTCCGACCCAGCGGCCATCAGCCCCTCCGGCTCGACAGGCGCGGACCCGCCGGAGTCCGCAGCTGCGGGCGCTTCCGGGTCGCCGGCCGTGGGAACTTCGGGTTCGGTGACTGCGGGAGTTCGGGGGGCGGCGACTGCCAAAGCTTCCGGCTCGGCAGCTGCGAGTAGTTCCGGCTCGGCCGCTGTACGGTCTTCGGGCAGCGGGGGCGCGGTGGCTGCGGGTGCCTCTGCCGGCCGGGCGTCGGGCCCGCCGGCCTGGGCCGGAGTGTGGGCCGCGGGCGCCGGCTCGGTCTCCGGCGCAACCGGCGGAGCCACTCGCGGAACCCCTGGACCCCGCCCCAGCGCACGCCGACGGCCGGCGCCGGCGCCGGGGACGGGAACGTCGTTCGAGGTCATAGCCCCCGCAGGCTACCGCTACCGCCCCCGCAGCCGGCGCACGAGGATGCTCGCGTCCCCTCGGGACTCCAGGTCGGCCAGGACCACGGCCACCGCCTCGCGGACGATCCGCCCGCGGTCGACCGCCAGCCCGTGCTCCCCGCGGAGCACCAGACGAGCGTGTTCGAGGTCCATCAGCTCCTCGGCGGACACATACACCGTGATCTTCTCGTCGTGCCGCTCGCGGCCGCTGGGCCGCCGCGACGGCGACCGCCCCCGCTTCCGCGACGCCGCGGCGGAAGGCGCATCAGAACCGTCCTGCGCCGCCTGACGACGCGCCGGGCGGGTGCGGGACTCGCCCGCCCCGTCCTGCTCGGCCTCCGCGGCGACATGCTCCGCGCCCTCGCCGTCGCCGCCCTGGACCGGCACCGACTGCGGCGCGTCCTCGGCGGCGGCCGCGTCGTCGCTCTCCCCCGCGGGAGCCGGCACCCGGGCCTCTCCGTTGGCCGAGCGGCGGGGAGTCGACGGCTGCAGCGCCGTCCCCCCTGTCGTGCGGAAGAGTTCGTCGGCCCCGGGCAGACTCACTCGGCGTGACACCGGGCGAGCACCTCCCTGGCGAGCTGGCGGTAGGCGGCGGCGCCGACGGAGTTGGAGGCGTACGTGGTGATCGGCTCGCCGGCGACCGTGGTCTCCGGGAAGCGGACGGTGCGTCCGATGACCGTGTGGTAGACGTGGTCGTCGAACGCCTCGACCACACGGGCCAGGACCTCACGGCTGTGGACCGTGCGCGAGTCGTACATCGTGGCGAGGATGCCGTCCAGTTCGAGGTCGGGGTTGAGCCGCTCCTGGACCTTCTCGATGGTCTCGGTCAGCAGCGCCACACCGCGCAGGGCGAAGAACTCGCACTCCAGCGGCACGATCACCTTGTGAGCGGCCGTCAGGGCGTTGACGGTGAGCAGGCCGAGCGAGGGCTGACAGTCGATCACGATGTAGTCGTAGTCGGGCATCAGCGGCTTCAGGGCGCGCTGCAGCGTCGACTCGCGGGCGACCTCGGAGACCAGCTGGACCTCGGCGGCCGACAGGTCGATGTTGGACGGCAGCAGGTCCATGTTGGGGACCGCGGTCTTCAGCAGGACCTCGTCGGCGGACATGCCCCGCTCCATGAGCAGGTTGTAGACCGTCAGGTCGAGTTCCATCGGGTTGACGCCGAGTCCCACCGACAGCGCGCCCTGCGGGTCGAAGTCCACGAGCAGCACGCGCCGGCCGTACTCCGCGAGCGCGGCACCCAGGTTGATGGTCGACGTCGTCTTGCCGACGCCACCCTTCTGGTTGCACATCGCGATGATCTTCGCGGGGCCGTGGTCGGTCAGCGGGCCGGGGATCGGGAAGTACGGCAGCGGGCGTCCGGTCGGGCCGACGCGCTCGCGGCGCTGTCGGGCCGCGTCGGGCGCGAGCGTGGCCGCGTACTCCGGATCGGGCTCGTACTCGGCGTCGGGGTCGTAGAAGTGCCCCTCGGGCAGTTCGTCGTAGTCGGCGAGGTGGTTGTGGGGCGCGCCACTTCCGTCGCCGGCCATGGCGTTCACGTGATGGCCATCCATGCTCGGGTGTGCTGTCCCGGCCGCCTGCGGACCGGAACTCTGGTGGGCTGCGAAGGTGCGCACAGCTACGGAGCCGACAGCCTCGAATCCCGCGGGGCCCTGGCCCCGTGCAGGCATTCCTGGTTGACCACCCCCGGGAGAAAATGTCGACTCATTCACAAGTCGTCTTACCTCCTTGGTGACCAGGAAACTTCTAGACAAGGTCAGCGTGGCACCATGCCGACGGTTGGCGACTCTATGGCGTGTCGGCGGTCCGCAGCAACACAATCCGCCGGACCCGGCAGGATGTGTCGGCAATGAAACATCTCGCTGTCAAGGGCGTACGGCCGTCGCACAGCAGGTTTCACCGGTGTGCGAATCGGTCGAAGGGTTACGTTCGAGGCGAGTTGACCAAGAGTCGCCAAGTGACCATACACACATCCGGCCGGACCTTGTCGGGTAAGGTCCGGCCGGGTGCGACGTGTTGACGAGTCGTGTTGACGAATCGCCTTTTATGACCGGGCGACTTAGCGACTCAGCAGGTCACAGGGCCGGCCGGGTCAACAGAGGTCGGTCGGGTCAGCCGAGCAGGGTCTCCAGCTCCACGTGCTCCAGGCCGTGCGCCTCCGCGACCTCCCGGTAAACGACCTTGCCGTCATGGGTGTTGAGACCCTTGGCGAGCGCGGCGTCGCGGCGCAGCGCCTCGACCCAGCCGTTGTTGGCGAGCGACACGATGTAGGGCAGCGTCGCGTTGGTCAGGGCGTTGGTGGAGGTGTTGGGCACCGCGCCGGGCATGTTGGCGACGCAGTAGAAGACCGAGTTGTGCACCCGGAAGGTCGGCTCGGCGTGCGTCGTGGGGTGCGAGTCCTCGAAGCAGCCGCCCTGGTCGATCGCGATGTCGACAAGGACACTTCCGGGCTTCATGCGGGCCACCAGCTCGTTGGTGACCAGCTTCGGGGCCTTGGCGCCCGGGATGAGGACCGCGCCGATGACGAGGTCGGCGTCGAGGACGGCCTTCTCCAGCTCGAAGGAGTTGGACATGATCGCCTTGACCTTCGTACCGAAGATCTTGTCGGCCTCGCGCAGCTTGTTGATGTCGCGGTCGAGCAGGGTCACGTCGAAGCCCATGCCGACGGCGACCTGGGTGGCGTTCCAGCCGGAGACACCGCCGCCGATGACGACGGCCTTGGCCGGGGTCACGCCGGGGACGCCGCCGGGCAGCACGCCGCGGCCGCCGGCCGCGCGCATCAGGTGGTAGGCGCCGACCTGCGGGGCCAGCCGGCCCGCGACCTCGGACATCGGGGCGAGCAGCGGCAGGGCGCGGTTCGGCAGCTCGACGGTCTCGTAGGCGATGGCCGTGGTGCCGGACTCGATGAGCGCGTCCGTGCACTCCTTGGAGGCGGCCAGGTGCAGGTAGGTGAAGAGGATCTGGTCCTTGCGGAGGCGGTGGTACTCCTGCGCGATGGGCTCCTTGACCTTCAGCAGCAGGTCGGCGGTGGCCCACACCTCGTCGGCCGTGTCGAGGATCCCGGCACCGGCGGAGACGTACTCCTCGTCCGTGATCGAGGAGCCGAGGCCGGCGCCCCGCTCGATGACGACCTGGTGCCCGTTGCGCACCAGCTCGTGCACACCGGCGGGGGTGATGGCCACCCGGAACTCGTTGTTCTTGACCTCGCGGGGGATGCCGACCTTCACGTCGATCACGGTCCTTGGCTCAGAGGGTATGGGGGTGCTTTACAGACGTACCCAGACATGCGGGGGCATACCGGGAGACACCGCAGGGAACGTGCGGCAGAGCCAGTCTAATGAAGGCGTTCCGGCTGTCTAGCCTTTCATTGCATCAATCTTCGCTGGATGCACTGCGGATTTCGCAGGCATCGCTGTCCGGTTTCGGGCTTGTCTCGTCCTCAGAGCCCTCCTTCCCCAGCATGCGCCCGGCCGCCGCGCGGTGCAGACGGGCGGCGGCCGGGTCGCCGAGGTGCTCCAGCGTGTCGGCGAGCCGGAGCTGCAGCGCGGCCTGCAACCGGACGTCGTCGGCGCGCCGCGCCCACTCCACCGCCTCGTGGCAGGTGCGCAGGGACTCCTCGAACCGTCCGGCGTACTCCTGCACCCGGGCCAGCTCGCTCAACGCCCGCGCGTGGCCTGCGACATCGCCGCCCCTGCGGTAGCCGGCGACGGCGGCCCGCCAGTTCCGCAGGGCCTCGCCGTAGCGGCCCGCGTAGGTGTGGGCGGTGGCGATCCGGCCGTACAGCCGGGCGGCCTGCTCGCGCTCGCCGCGTGCCAGCCGCTCGGCGAGGGCCCGGCCGAACCAGTCCGTGGCCCGGTCGTGGTCCGCGAGTTCCTGGTAGGCACCACCTACGGATTCCATTGCGCGACCGATCGCGTACGGGTCATTTGCTCTGCGTCCGGCCGCCAGAGCCGACCGATATCGCGCCAGCGCATCCGCGGTACGCCCGGTCTGCGCGTCCACGTCGCCCAGGTTCAGCAGCGCCGCGGCCTGCTCCCGGGCCAGCCCGCGGCGCTCGGCGACATCGAGGACCAGGCTGTGCACCTCGTACAGGTCGGCCGCCGCCGCCTGCGTGCCCTCATGCGCCACCATGGCCCTGACCAGCTGGGACATCAGCCGTCGGGCGAGATTGTCCAGCTCCCCGTCGGCCACCGCCAGGCGTGCGCTCGCGAGCAGCGCGGCGCGCCGGATGCGCAGCCAGTCGGCGGCCGCCCTGGGGTTGGGGAAGCGCAGCTCGCGGGGCATCGCGCCCAGCTTCTCCCGGGCCTGCGGGCTGTCCGTCTCGGTGATCGCCCGGCACGACTGCAGCAGCCGCACGGTCCGCTCCAGCATCCGGGCCCGGGCCAGCTGCAGCTCCGCCGGCCGCTCCTGGCTCTCGGCGCAGGCGCGCAGCAGCGGGTGCAGGCAGCCGGGGACGTCGTACTGGGGCAGCGGAGAGTCCACCGCGCGCAGCAGGCCGAGGGCCACGAACTCGTCCAGGCCGGCGCGGGCGGCACTCACCGAGCAGCCGGCGAGGGCCGAGGCGGTGTGCGGGTCGAGCAGACCGGTCGGGGCGAGGGAGAGGAGGCGCAGCAGCCGGGCGGCCGGGCCGGGCAGGTCGCCGAGGACATGCCGGAAGACACGGGGCAGCGGGGTGCCGTCCGGGCCGTCGTCGGCGGCCGTGTGCAGCCGTTTGGCGAGGTCGGAGACTGCGGCCTTGGGACGGGCGGCGAGCCAGCCGCCGGCCAGCACGAGCGCGGTCGGATGGCCCTGGCAGGCCTCGACCAGGCTCTCGGCGGAGCGCGGGTCGACCGTGATACGGACGGAGCCGGTGTAGCGGGTGAGGAGTTCCACCGCCGACTTGGTGTCCAGGCCGCCCAGGGTGCAGGGGCGGACGTCCGCGATACCGGTGAGAGGGCCCGAGGAGACGGCCACCACCAGGCAGTCCGGGGCTTCCGGGAGCAGCGCGTCGACCTGCTCGGCGCCGGCCGCGTCGTCCAGGAGCAGCAGGGCGCGCCGGTCGGCGAGGGCGGTGCGCAGCGCCTCGGTGAGGTCGTCGTCGGCGGCGCCGGCCGGTGCCGGCAGCTCCAGCGCGGCGAGCAGCTCACGGGCGGTGCGGCCGACCGGGACGGGGGTGCCGTCGGGCTCGCTGAGCCGGGCCCGCAGCACTCCGTCGGGGTAACGGTCCTCGATCTGCCGGACGAGTTCCTCGGCCAGCGCGGTCCGGCCGGAGCCGGGACGGCCCGCGATCAGCAGCACACGCGCGCGTGGCGCCTTGCGGCCGGAGAGGGTGTCGAGTCCCGCGCGCTCGATGTCGGCGCGCAGCTCCTTCAACTCCCTTGTACGGCCCAGGAAATGGTCGCGTGTGCGCTCGTGTGCCGACAGTCGCACGCCGCCTGTGTCCACCGCCTGATCCGTCACGGGCCACACTCCCGTCCCACCGCACGCGCAAACCCGCCGGATCTTCCCGCTACGGGCGTGCAAGAGCCTAGTTCACGCTGTGCGAGGTGCCGTGAGGACGGCGACGGACAGGTCCCCCGATCGGATCAGGCGATCGTCACATCAGTACGCCGATCGGGTGCGGTTCGGGGTGACGGTCACGGCTCAGGGGGTGACCGGTACGGCCCAGGCGGCGACGGGTGCGGCTGAAAAGGTGACGGTACGGCGCGGAAGGTGACGGTCCCGGTCAGGACTGGAAGGGCCGGGCCGGCCAGGGCGCGTCGGCCGGGCGGAGCGTGTCGAGGCCGTCGCCGCCACGCGCGGCCACCAGGGAGAGCACGCCGACGACCAGGCAGTTGTTGTGCACATCGCCGGCCAGGACGCGGCGCACCAGCTCGTCGACCGGCACGCGCGCGTGCTCCATGTCGGTCTCCTCGTGCTCCGCCTCGAACCGCTCGCCCTCGGCCTCGGACAGGTCACGGGCGAGGAAGATCCGCACGGCCTCGTCGCAGCCGCCGGGCGTGGTGTAGACGTCGGTCAGCACCCGCCAGTCCTCGGCCTTGACGTGCGCCTCCTCGTACAGCTCGCGCTGGGCCGCGTGCAGCGGGTTCTCGCCGGGCACGTCGAGCAGGCCGGCCGGGATCTCCCACAGCTTGTGCCGCACCGGGTGGCGGTACTGGTTGATCAGCAGCACCCGGTCCTCCTCGTCCAGGGCGAGGACGGCGACCGAGCCGGGGTGGACCTGGTAGTCGCGGCGGGCCACCGAGCCGTCGGGCATGACCACGTCGTCCGTGCGGACGGAGGTCTTGTTGCCCCTGAAGGGCGTCTGCGTCGCCCGGATCTCCCACTCCTGAGGGTTGTCCTTGATCGTCATGCCCTGTCCTTCCCCGAAGCGCCAAGCGGCCGGGGCGCGATCGATCTGAACTCGCGCGCCCCGGCCACCGTACAACCCTTGTGTTACTTCGAGATCTTCCGCTCGACCGCTGCCTTCACCAGGCCCGCGAACAGCGGGTGCGGACGCGTCGGACGCGAGCGCAGCTCCGGGTGGGCCTGGGTGGCCACCAGGTAAGGGTGCACATCGCGGGGGTACTCCACGTACTCCACGAGCTTGCCGTCCGGCGACGTGCCGGAGAACAGGATGCCGGCCTTCTTCTCCAGCTCCGCGCGGTAGGCGTTGTTGACCTCGTAGCGGTGGCGGTGCCGCTCCTCGACGTACTCCTTGCCGTCGTACACCTCGCGCACGATCGAGCCCTCGGCGAGCTTCGCCGGGTACATGCCGAGGCGCATCGTGCCGCCCATGTCGCCCTCACCGGCGACGATGTCCAGCTGCTCGGCCATGGTGGAGATGACCGGGTGGCCGGTGGCCGGGTCGAACTCGGTGGAGTTGGCGTCCGGGATGTCGGCCAGGTTGCGCGCGGCCTCGACCACGATGCACTGCAGGCCAAGGCACAGACCGAGCAGCGGGATCTTGTTCTCGCGGGCGTACTTGATCGCGCCGACCTTGCCCTGCACACCGCGGTCGCCGAAGCCGCCCGGGATGCAGATGCCGTCGACGTCGGACAGCTGGGCCTTGGCGCCGGCCGGGGTCTTGCAGTCGTCCGAGGTGACCCACTTGATCTTCACCCGGGCGCGGTTGGCGAAGCCGCCGGCGCGCAGCGCCTCGGTCACCGACAGGTAGGCGTCGGGCAGGTCGATGTACTTGCCGACCAGTGCGAGGGTGATCTCGTGGTCGGGGTTGTGGACGCGGTCCAGCAGGTCGTCCCACGTGGTCCAGTCGACGTCACGGAACGGCAGGTCCAGCTTGCGCACGACGTAGGCGTCCAGGCCCTCGGAGTGCACGACCTTCGGGATGTCGTAGATCGAGCGGGCGTCGGGGCAGGCGACCACGGCGGCCTCGTCGACGTCGCACATCAGCGAGATCTTGCGCTTGATCGCGGTCGGGACCTCGCGGTCGCAGCGCAGCACGATCGCGTCCGGCTGGATACCGATGTTGCGCAGCGCGGCGACGGAGTGCTGGGTGGGCTTGGTCTTCAGCTCGCCGGAGGGCCCGATGTAGGGCAGGAGAGAGATATGAACCACGAAGACGTTGTCCCGGCCGACCTCGTGGCGGACCTGGCGGACGGTCTCCAGGAACGGCAGCGACTCGATGTCGCCGACGGTGCCGCCGACCTCGGTGATGACGACGTCCACCTCGTCGGTGGCCATGCGCCGGATGCGGTGCTTGATCTCGTTGGTGATGTGCGGGATGACCTGCACCGTGTCGCCCAGGTACTCGCCGCGCCGCTCCTTGGCGATCACCGTCGAGTACACCTGTCCTGTAGTGACATTGGCGGTGCCGTCCAGGTCACGGTCGAGGAAGCGCTCGTAGTGTCCGATGTCCAGGTCGGTCTCGGCTCCGTCGTTGGTGACGAACACCTCACCGTGCTGGAAGGGGTTCATCGTGCCCGGGTCGACGTTCAGGTACGGGTCGAGTTTCTGCATCACGACACGCAGGCCGCGGGCCTTGAGCAGCATGCCCAGGCTGGAGGCGGTCAGGCCCTTGCCGAGCGAGGAGGCGACGCCCCCGGTGACGAAGATGTGCTTGGTCGTCGTGGCTGTGCTCGATCGAAAAGCACTGGGCGGCATGGCCAAGAGGGGGCTCCCGTGGTCGCTGTCTGTGATGCGGTGCGGCTGCCGTCCCGGAGCCTTCCGGGGGTGCCGTCGCTGCGGTTCGGGGGACCCCTTTGTTCTCCTTCGGGGCCCACCGGTCCACGGGCTACCAGGGTATCAGCGCCTGGCGTGGATGGCTTCCGGCCACGCTCCGCGCTCGCCCGGGTACAGAACGGCCCGCCCCACATGTCAGCACAGGCACGCACAGGTCACATGGTTATCACCCGCTGCTCACCCGTTCGGCCCACACGGGTTGCCCGCACCGGCACGCAGATCATCTGCGTGCGTCGTATCCTGCTCGGACACTCGCTGCCGAGCCCGGCCGGAACGACGGCACACCCCCGCCAGCATCACCCGGAACACCTTGAGCGCGGCAGTTCGTTGAGCAAAGACTGTCGTATTGCCTCAGGGCTCGGCGGGCTGCTTTGCTTCACCGCTCAACGACGCATAACAACGACCCCTTGACCGCACTAGCGACAGCCCCCTGCGCGGGGGTGACGTGGCCGTTCGACTGGAGTTGCACGTGGCCGGGCGCATCGAAGACTACGCACTCATCGGAGACATGCAGACCGCAGCCCTGGTCTGCCGGGACGGCACGGTGGACTGGCTGTGCCTGCCCCGCTTCGACTCGCATGCCATCTTCGCCGGCCTGCTGGGCACCGAGGAGCACGGCTTCTGGCGGCTCGGCCCGGCCCACGCGGCCGACGCGCAGCCGCCCGCGGCCGCCCGGCGGAGCTACCGGGGCGACTCGCTGATCCTGGAATCGGAGTGGGACACCCCGCGCGGCACGGTCCGCGTGACCGATTTCATGCCCCCGCGTGAGGGCGCCCCGCAGCTGATCCGGATCGTGGAGGGCGTCACCGGCCGGGTGCCGATGCGTTCGGCGCTGCGGATGCGGTTCTCCTACGGCCGTGTCATCCCCTGGGTGCACAAGCACGAGGGCCGTACGGTGGCGGTCGCCGGCCCGGACTCGGTGTGGTTCGACACGGAGGCCGAGACCTACGGAAAGTCGCTGACGACGTACGCCGACTTCACGGTCGCCCCGGGTGACCGGATCGCGTTCACGATCTCGTGGCAGCCCTCGCACAAGGAGCCGCCGTCGCTGCCCGAGCCGGAGGCCTCGCTGGAGGCGACGGAGGAGTTCTGGCGCGAGTGGGTCGATCAGTGCACGTACCACGGGCCGTACCGGGAGGCGGTGATCCGCTCCCTGATCACCCTGAAGGCCCTGACGTACGCCCCCACGGGCGGCATCGTCGCGGCCCCGACGACCTCGCTGCCCGAGGACATCGGCGGGGTCCGCAACTGGGACTACCGCTACACCTGGCTGCGCGACGCCGCGATCACCCTGTCCTCCCTGCTGCGCACCGGCTACCGCGAGGAGGCCCGCGCCTGGCGCGAGTGGCTGCTGCGCGCGGTCGCGGGCGACCCGGACAACCTGCAGATCATGTACGGCATCGCCGGCGAGCGCGAGCTGGGCGAGGCCGAACTGGACTGGCTGCCGGGCTATGAGCACTCGGCCCCGGTCCGGGTGGGCAACGGCGCCGCGCACCAGCTCCAGCTGGACGTGTACGGCGAGGTCACCGAGGCCCTGCACCTGGCGCACATGACGGGCCTGGCCCGCAACGACTACGCCGCCCTGCTCCAGCTGAAGCTGATCCGCTACCTGGAGGACCACTGGCAGGAGCCGGACGAGGGCATCTGGGAGGTGCGCGGACCGCGCCGGCACTTCGTGCACTCCAAGGTGATGGCCTGGGTCGCGGTGGACCGCACCATCAAGCTGATCGAGTCCGGGGACGCGGACGGCCCGCTGGAGCGCTGGAAGGAACTGCGCGACGACATCCACCGGGACGTCTGCGAGAAGGGCTACGACAAGGAGCGCAACACCTTCACCCAGTCCTACGGCTCCCAGGAGCTGGACGCCTCGCTGCTGCTGATCCCGCAGATGGGCTTCCTGCCGCCGGACGACAAGCGGGTGATCGGCACGATCGAGGCGATCCAGCGGGAGCTGTCGACCCCGGACGGGTTCATCCTGCGCTACCCGACGGAGGGCGCCCACGCGGGCGTCGACGGCCTGCCCGGCGACGAGGGCGCCTTCCTGGCCTGCTCCTTCTGGATGGCGGACGACCTGGCGATGATCGGCCGCGTGGACGAGGCCCGCAAGCTGTTCGAGAGGCTCCTCGCCCTGCGCAACGACCTCGGCCTGCTCGCCGAGGAGTGGGACCCGCGGCTGCAGCGCCAGGTGGGCAACTTCCCGCAGGCGTTCAGCCACGTGCCGCTGATCGACACGGCGCTGCGGCTGACGGCGTCCGGGGCGTACGGCGGCTGAGCGGTCGGCCTAGGCTGAACAGCAGCACCCTGTCGGGAAGGGGGCTGCCATGGCCACCCGTTCCACGGCGCATACGGCCCTCGCCGCGCTCCGTGAGGATCTCGTCGGCGACGTGTTCGCCCCCGGGGACCCGGGCTACGACGAGGCCCGTGCCGTCTTCAACGCCCTGACCGACCGGCGCCCGGCCGTGATCGCCCAGTGCGCGAACGCGGCCGACGTCGTCCGCGCCGTGCGCTTCGCGCGCGACCTGGACCTGCACATCGCGGTCCGCGGCGGCGGGCACGGCCTGGTGGGGGCCCGGATCGACGGCGCGCTCGTGGTGGACCTGCGCCGGATGCACGGGGTGACCGTCGATCCGGCGGCCGAGGCGGTCCGGGTCGAGGGCGGCGCCACCACGGGCCATCTGGACCGGGCCACGCAGCCGTACGGCCTCGCGACCCCCGGCGCCCGGGCTCCGTCCACCGGTGTCGGCGGCTTCGTGCTCGGCGGCGGCACCGGCTGGCTGGACCGGGTCTTCGGCCCGGCCGTGGACAACCTCCTCGGCGTGGAGCTGGTGACCGCCGACGCCGAGCGGGTGCACGCCAACGCCGACGAGAACCCGGAGCTGTTCTGGGCGCTGCACGGCGGGGGCGGCAACTTCGGCGTCGCCACCGCGCTCACCCTGGAGCTGCACGAGCTGCCGGAGTTCTCGGTGGCGCTGCTGCGGGGCCGGCCGGAGTTCGGCCCGGACGCGGTCCGCGCCTTCCGCGAGATCGTCCGCGCCGGTCCGGACGAGGTGGGCGGCGCCGTGATGTATCTGGCCGCGGACGGGGTGCTGTGCGGCACGCTGCTGACGTACGCGGGTGGGGAGGCGGGGCTGCGCAGGCTCGCCGGTCCGCTGCTGGCGCTGCCGCACGAGGCCGAGGTCGTCGGGACCCTGCCGTACGCGGATGTGCAGTGCCTGCTGGAACCCCTGTCCGGCCTCCGTGACCACTGGTCGGCCGAGTGCCTGACGGACCTGCCCGACGAGCTGGTGGACCTCCTGGCCGCCCGTGCGGACAGCATGCCCGCGTCGAACGGCAGCCAGCACGTGATCTTCCCGCTGGGCGGTGCGATCGCCGCCGGACCTCGTGAGTATCCGGTGTCGTACCGGGACGCGTCCTGGCTGGTGCACCCCTTCGCCTGCTGGGCGGACCCGGCCGACGACGAGCGGGCGCCGGCCTGGGTGCGGGACGCGTGCGCCGAGGTACGGCCCTGGAGCACCGGTGCCGTCTGCCTCGACCTCATCGGCGACGAGGGCCCCGAGCGCGTCCGGGCGGGCCTGGGCGCCGGGAACCTGCTGCGGCTGGAGAAGGTGAAGCGGCGCTGGGATCCCGACAACGTCTTCCGCTTCAACCACAACATCGAGCCGGTGTAGCCCGCACCGTCGAACCGGCGTGAGCGGAAGCTGTCCTGAGGGCGTTTACGCAGGTAGCGTCCGCTGCATGGACAGCCGTACGGACAACCGATTCGACACCCAGGGCGCCGGGATCACCGTTCAGCGGGCGCTGGAACTGCCGGGGCTGCGCAGCGGGCTGCCGGAGATCCTGGCGGGTGCCGACCGGCTGGGGCGCACGGTGCGCTGGGTGCACGCGGGCGAGGTGCCCAACATCGCCTCGCTGCTCAAGGGCGGCGAACTGCTGCTCACCACCGGCTACGGCCTCGGCACCCGCCCGGCCGAGCAGCGGGCGTTCGTGCGCACCCTCGCCGAGCGCGGGATCGCCGCCCTGGTGGTGGAGCTGGGCCCGCGGTTCAGCCGGCTGCCGGCGGCCCTGGTGGACACCGCCCGCGCCGCCGGGCTGCCGCTGGTCCAGCTGCACCGCGAGGTGCCGTTCGTGACGGTGACCGAGGAGATCCACACCGAGATCGTCAACGGCCACTACGCCCTGCTGCAGCGGGCCGAGGAGGTGCACCGGCGCTGCACCGAGGCGCTGCTGGGCGGCGGCGGGGTGCCGCAGGTGCTGGGCATCCTGGCGGGCTTCAGCGGCAACCCGGTGTTCCTGGAGACGGCCGACGGCCGCCTGCTGTACGCCGCCGGGGAGGGCCCCGAGGGCGCGGACCCGCTCCAGGTGTGGGAGGGGCTGCGCGGCCCGCACAAGGACGCGCCGCCGCCCGCCGGTTCGGTGCTGGTGGACGTGCCGGGCGGCGGCCCCGGTACGGCGGGCTCGGTGCGCGCCCGCCTGGTCCTGCTGCCGGTCCGCGCGCCGCTGTCCCCCGTGCACCGGATCGCCGCCGAGCGGGCCGCGGGCATCCTGGCCGTGGTGCTGATGCAGGCCCGGCAGGAGGAGGAGCTGGCGGCGCGCGGACGCGGTGACTTCCTGACCGATCTCGCCGAGGGCCGGATCACCGCGGAGGACGCCCCGGCGCAGGCCCGGGTCCTCGGCTTCAAGCCCGGCGACAGCCCGCTGCTGCCCGTGGTGATGCGGATCGGGGACAGCCTCTCCCCCGGCGGGGGCTGGGCGGTGCTGGCGCGGGCGGTCTCCGAGGAGCTGGCCGCCGTGGGGGTGCCGGTGCTGCTGGGCGTGCGTCCGGTGGAGGGCCGGGTGCTGGTGCTGCTGGGCCTGCGCGCGGAGTCGGAGCGCCCGGCGGTCGCCGACCGGGTGGCGGCGGCGCTGCGCGCGGGCGTGGAGCGGGCCGGGATGCGCCGGCCGGGCTCGCCGCCGCCGGTCGTGGTGGTCGGCGTGGCGGGCGGCTGGGCGGCCGCCTCGGCGGGGCTCAGGCACGCGGCGGAGACGGCGACGGCGGCGCAGGGCCTCACGGACCGGCCCTGGTACGACGCCCGCCGCCTCGACATCGACCTGCTGCTGTGGCGGCTGCGCGACCACCCGGACCTCGCGGCGTTCGTGGACCGGGCGATCGGCCCGCTGCGCGACCACGACAACCGGTCCAAGCCGGCGCTGCTGCCGACCCTGCAGACCTATCTGGCGCACGCCGGCCGCAAGGCGGAGACGGCCCGCGAGCTGCACCTGAACCGGCAGACGCTGTACAACCGCCTCGCCCGCATCGGGGAGTTGCTGGGCACCGACCTCGACGACCCGCAGACGGTCCTGGCGCTGAGCCTGGCCCTGCGGGCTCGCCGGCATGTCCCCTGAGAGCGCGGGTCAGAGCGCGGGTGTCAGTTCCTGTTCGGCCCAGACGATCTTGCCGCCGGTCGTGTGACGGGTGCCTCGCCGGTGGGACAGCTGTGCCACGAGGAACAGTCCTCGACCGCCCTCGTCCGTGGCCCGGGCATGGCGCAGGCGTGGGACGGTGTCGCTGGCGTCGGAGACCTCGCAGACCAGCACGTGGTGCCGGATCAGACGCAGCGTGATCGGGCCCGTGCCGTACCGGACGGCGTTGGTGACGAGTTCGCTGACGATCAGTTCGGTGGTGGGCGCCAGGTGCTCCAGCCCCCACTCGGTCAACTGGGCTGCGGACAACGCGCGGGCGTCGCCGACGACGGCCGGATCGGGCGGCAGCTCCCACGAGGCGACCTGGGTCGGACTGAGCACGCGGGTCCGGGCCAGGAGCAGCGTCGCGTCGTCGGACGGTGCCCGGCTCGGCAGGGTGTCGACCACGGCCGAACAGAGCTCTTCCAGGGGGCGGCCGGGCTGTGCCAGGGCAGCGCCCAGTCGCTGCATCCCCGCGTCGATGTCCGCGTCCCTCGTCTCGATCAGTCCGTCGGTGTAGAAGGCGAGGACGCAGCCCTCGGCGAGGTCCAGCTCCACGGCCTCGAAGGAGGCCGCCATGCCGATGCCGAGCGGCAGGCCGGGCGGCAGGTCGGGGAAGGTGACCCGGCCGTCGGGCGAGACGACCGCGGGCGGGGGATGCCCGGCACGTGCCATCGCGCAGCGGCGGGTCACCGGGTCGTAGACGGCGTACAGGCATGTGGCACCCACGTCCGCGACGGTCCGGTCCGTGGCGTCGAGGTCCTCCTCGGCGAGCCGGGAGATCGTGTCGTCGAGCTGGACCAGCAGCTCGTCGGGAGGCAGGTCCATGGTCGCGAGCGTGTGCACCGCCGTGCGGAGCCTGCCCATGGTGGCCGCGGCGTTGATCCCGTGCCCGACCACGTCGCCCACGACCAGCGCCACCCGGGCGCCGGAGAGCGGGATGACGTCGAACCAGTCACCTCCCACGCCGTCCTCCGTGTCCGCGGGGAGGTAGCGGGAGGCCACCTCGACGGCGGCCCCGCCGGTGAGGCGGCGTGGCAGCAGGTTGCGCTGCAGCGCGAGGGCCGCGGCGCGTTCGCGCACGTACCGGCGGGCGTTGTCCAGTGACAGCGCGGCACGGGAGACGAGTTCCTCGGCGAAGAGCAGATCGTCCGCTTCGAACGGCGCGGGATCGGCGGTGCGCACGAAGACCGCCACACCCAGCACCGCCCCGCGCGCGTGAATCGGCACGACCATCAGGGAATGCATCCCGTACCGGCGGATCTTCTCCGCCCGGCCCGGGTCCTGGTCGAGCCATGTGCCGGGAGAGGTGTCCAGCACCGGTTCCAGGTGGGATCTGCCGGAGGTCAGGACCTCGGCGAAGGGCGAGGAGGCGGGGACGAAGACCGGCTCCCCGCGCGGCCAGAGGGACTCCGGGGCCCCTGCGTGGATCGACGCCACCCCTGCCCGGCGGAAGGGCGGTATGCGGCCGCCCACCGCGCCGAGCCGGGCCGGCGACTCCTCGCCCAGCGGCACCGACTCCGCCAGGTCGACGATGACGTAGTCCGCGAGGCGCGGCACGGCGAAGTCGGCGAGTTCCTGCCCGGTCCGCAACACGTCCAGCGTGCTGCCGATCCGCGTGCCGGCCTCGCTGAGGATGGCCAGCCGCTCACGCGCCCGCTCGCGGTCCGTCACATCGACGACCAGGGCGCACACGCCCGACGCGCGGCCTTCCCTGTCGTCGAGGCGGAAGAAGGAGACCGAGAACGCCTGCTCCCGCCTCGGGACCGTCGCCGACGGGCTCAGCCGGTATTCGTGGTCCACCGCCGGAATGCCGCTTTCCAGTACCCGCCGCATCACCGCCTCGACCACTTCGGCGTCGCATCCCGGCAGCACCTCCGTCAGACGTCGGCCCAGCCGCTGTTCGCGAGAGATGCCGTCCTGGAGCGCCAGAGCGTCGTTCACCCAGGTGCAGCGCAGCTCCGGATCACGGACGGCGATGCCGATCGGCGCACTGGACAGGAGGGAATCCAGTCCCAGTCCGTTCACCGGGGACGAGGAGATGTCGGCCATGCAGGTCGCGGAGACGAGCCAGCGCATCCGCCCGTCCTGCCCCGCCAGCGGGGCGACCCGCAGATTCACCTCCAGTCGGCCGCCGTCGCGGTGGCGAAGACCGACGAGTCCGGACCAGCCGCCCTCGACACGGCACCGCTCCGCGCATTCCGATGCCTTCACGCCGTCCTCAGGTGCCAGCACCTCCGCGGCGGAGCGGCCGACCACCTCGGCGGCGGAGAATCCGGTGAGTCGCTGGGCAGCCTGCGTCCAGCCCACCATCGTCCCCGTCCCGTCGACGACCGCGATGGCAGCGCCGATCATCTGCCCCGCCGACCGCGGCGCTCCCCGCACGGCCGTCGGAGCCGTCTGGTCACCTGTGGGCATCGCGGTCATCCCTTCTGCCGGGTGTTCCTCGGGCGGCAGGACCCGGCTCGCCCGTGTCGGCGAGGCGATCGAGCCAATCGGCCAGCAGCGCGCGCTCGGCCTGCGTCAGGGCCCTGGTGCCGCTGTCGCGCAAGGCCTCGCGCAGCGCCGCGGCCCGGCTCACGACGTCCGCCGGCGCCTCGGGCTCGATGTCACCCACCGTCGTGATCGTTCGCAGCACGTGTTCACGAGCGACCGCCGGCAGCTCGGGGTCCCGTTCGGACGGCGGAGTGGAGAGCAGCGACAACACGACTCCGACCCCGTTGGCGTGCATGAGCTGGGTCGCGCGCTCCACACTCATGCGAAGCCGGCCGGCAGCGGCCACCCGGGCGATGTTCCGGCGCAGAATCGCAATGGTCTCCAGCCCTGCCGGAATGTCCCTGCGGTAACGCCCTTCGCCATACATCAGTACGTAGCAACCCGGCCGGGAAAGGCCGAACCCCACGTGCAGGTCCCAGGACCGGCGCAGGTCGTCGATGGGGTCGTCGGTTTCCCCGAGGGCCTGCTTCTCGGCGAGGTACTGCTGGAACCCGTAGGCCGCGACCGCGTCGAGCAGTCCGTCCTTGTCACCGAACAGGCGGTACAGCGTCGGCGGCTGCACCCCGGCCGCGGCGCTCACCGCCCGCGTCGAAACAGCCGCACGACCTTCGCGGGTCAACAGATCCGCTGCGGCATGCAGGATCCGTTCCCGCGTCTGCGCTGTTCGCGTCCGCATAATAGGGATATTACAGCTGTTATCATTTTTTCTATCTCATCGATACGATAAGTCACTCTGGGTGACATGAGACGCGGTCGCAACTGCGCGGCACACGTTCGGCACCGGCACTAAGCGAGCGGCCGGGGCTGCGTCAACTCGTCGTAGACACTGAGCACTTGGGCGACCGTCTCGTCCTCGGTCGGCCAGCCGGCAGTCTGCCGCACCCCGCGCTCGCGCAGCTCCTCCCGGCGCTCCGGGTCCGCGAGGAGCCGCACGACGGTGGACGCGAGCGCCTCCGGGTCGCCGTACGGGACGAGTTCGGCCGCGTCGCCGACGAGGTCGGGGATGCCGCCGACCCGGGTCGCGACGAGCGGCACGCGCGCGTAGAGGGCCTCCTGGGCGAGGACGGACCTCGACTCCCACCTGCTCGTCAGCAGCGCCAGATCGGCGGCGGCGAGCAGCTCGGGCACGTCCCCCCGGTGCCCGATGAGCCGCACCGGCAGCTCCTCGTCCTCGATCCGCCGCTGCAGCTCCGCCCGCAGCGGCCCCTCCCCGGCGATGACGACCAGCGGCACGGGGTCCAGGTCCCGCCAGGCGCGGGCCGCGTCGAGCAGGAGGTCGTAGCCGCGCTGCCGGTCGAGGGAGCCGACCGCGATGAGCAACGGGCGTCCGATGGCGCCCAGTTCGGCCCGGACCTTGGGGCGCAGCCGGTCGGGGTCGTCGGGGACGACGGGCCGCCGCCGGCCCGGCAGGCCCACGGGGGCGAGCCGGGCGTCCCGTGCCCCGGTGTCCCGGGCCCGGTCCACCAGGTCGGAGCTGGTGCCGAGGACCACGGCCGCCGTCCGCACCACCCGCCGCTCCAGCAGCCGCAGCAGATGCGCCCGCGGGCCCTGCGCCCGTGCCCGGTTGTGCCAGGTGACCACCAGCGGGGTGCTCCGGCCGCTGAGTGCGAGGACGGCCCGGAAGGAGGCGTGCAGCCCGTGCGCGTGCACCAGGTCGGCGTTGGCGCAGGCGGTCCGCAGCGCGGCCACCGAGACGGGGTCGCTGCTGCGCGGCACGTGCACGTGCTCGGCACCGGCGCCGGTGAAGTCGTAGGCGCGGTCGGCCTCGACGGGGGCGCACACGGTGACCCGCACCCCCCTCGCCACCAGCCCCTCGGCCAGCGAGCGCACATGCACGCTGCTGCCGGCGTTGCCTCCCCCCAGCACCTGCACGGTGCGCAGCGGCGACTGGCCGTGCGGTGCGTTGCTGCTCAGGGGGCTCACGGGGCCGGGGCTCCTGGTTCGGCGTGGGCGGTCACGAGGAAACGTACAGAAGGTAGCGGGCTCAGGGGGGCGGAAGGACGTACCCCGCGCGCCTGCCGCGCGGACCGTGTGCGCTCAAGCATGCCAGGGGGAACGGCCGTTACGGGAAATCCGGAGGGCGCACTGTGCGGCGGGCCGGGGCACTGCGCCGGAGCACGTCACCCACACGAGTGAGGAAAACCCCGGCGCGGCCGAACGCCGTGCGACCGCGTCCGGCCAGGTCAGACGCTCACAGCGGTTGCGCCCAGGCGCTCACCCGGTCCCCGTGCACGGCGGCGGCCAGGACGGCGACCGGCGTGCGCGAGCAGTCCCGCGCACCGGTCGCCCGCCACGACGGCCGCCCCCAGCGCGACGCCGAGCACGCGCGCCCCCATGTGACCAATCACCACGCGCTCGAGACCCATGAAGTGCGCGGCGCCGAGGGTGGCACCCTCGGCGAGCACCCTGTCAGCACCCGCTCCGAACCCGAACCCGAGCCCGCCTACAGATCCGCCCTGGCCGTCGCCAGCAGTTCCTCCGCGTGGGCGCGGGCCGTCTCGGAGTCCTCCTGGCCGGCCAGCATCCGGGAGAGTTCGCGGATGCGCTCCTCGCCCTCCAGGACCTTGACGCCGGAGCGGGTGACCGATCCGTCGTTGGTCTTCTCGACCAGCAACTGCCGGTCGGCGAAGGCGGCCACCTGGGGCAGATGGGTCACCACGACGACCTGCGCGGTCCTGGCGAGCTTGGCGAGGCGGCGGCCGATCTCGACCGCGGCCTTGCCGCCGACACCGGCGTCGACCTCGTCGAAGAGATACGTCGGCACGGGGTCGGTGCCCGCGAACACGACCTCCACGGCGAGCATCACGCGGGACAGCTCACCGCCGGACGCGCCCTTGGCGATGGGCCGCGGCGGGGCACCGGGGTGCGGGGCGAGCAGCAGCTCGACCTCGTCCACGCCCGACGGCCCGTACGCGACCGTACGCCCGCCGACCTCCACGCCCTCCGGGTCCTCGGTCTGCCGGATGGCGAAGGACACGCGCGCGTGGGGCATGGCGAGCGAGGCCAGCTCGGCGGTCACGGCGGCGGCGAACCGCTCGGCGGCCTCCGTCCGCGCGTCCGTCAACGCCTGTGCGAGCCCGCCCAGTTCGGTGCGCAGCGCGTCCCGCTCGGCGGTCAGCTCGTCGATCCGCTCGTCGTCGCCGTCCAGCTCGGTCAGACGCGCCGCGCTCTGCTCGGCCCAGGTGAGGACGGCGTTCACGTCCTCGCCGTACTTGCGCGTCAGCGTGGTCAGCGCGGCCCGGCGCTCCTCCACCGCGGCCAGCCGCAGCGGATCGGCGTCCAGGTCGTCGGCGTACCCCGCCAGCTCACCGGCGACATCGCCCAGCAGGATCCCGATCTCCCCGATCCGGTCGGCGAGGGAGGCCAGCGCCGGGTCGTGCGCACGCACGGCCTCCAGCGCGCGGTGGGCGCCCGCGACGAGGGTGGAGGCGTCGATCCCCTCGGGGTCCTCGGGATTGCCCGCGAGCGCGGCGTGCGCGGCCGTCGCGGCGGACGACAGCGCCTCGGCGTGCCCCAGCCGCTCGGCCTCCTCGGCCAGCTCGGCGTCCTCTCCGGCGCGTGGCTCGACGGCGGCGATCTCCTCGAGCCCGTACCGCAGCATGTCGGCTTCCTGCGCCCGCTCACGCGCGCGCGTGGTGATCTCCTCCAGCTCGACGGCGACGGCCCGCAACCGCCGGTAGGCCTCGGTGTACTTGGCGAGCGGTACGGCGACGGCGTCGCCCGCGTACCGGTCCAGCGCCTGCCGCTGCCTGGACAGCTTCAGCAGCCCCTGCTGGTCGGTCTGTCCGTGCACGGCCACCAGGTCGTCGGCCAGCTCGGCGAGCAGCCCCACGGGCACGCTGCGCCCGCCGAGGTGCGCCCGCGAGCGTCCCTCGGCGGAAACGGTACGGCTGATCAGCAGGGCCCCGTCGTCCAGCTCGGCCCCGGCCTCCTCGGCGCGTACGACGGCGGCGGCGTCGTCGGGAACGGTGACCCGCCCCTCCACGACCGCCTTCTCGGCCCCGATCCGCACGAGCGCCGGGTCCGCCCGGCCGCCGAGCAGCAGCCCCAGGCTGGTGACCACCATGGTCTTGCCCGCACCGGTCTCACCGGTGACCGCGGTGAACCCAGGCGACAGCTCGACGACGGCATCGTCGATGACCCCGAGCGACCGTATCCGCATCTCCTCCAACACGGAACAGACCATACGAGGTCCGGGGTGGGTCGTGCACACGGCCCGCCTTTGTCACTCCGCCGAGTGGTGCGGCGCGCCCCGCCATCCGGTCGTCGGCAACGCAAACTTCGCAACCAGCCGATCCGTGAACGAAGAGTGATGGAGTCGAGCAAGCCGCACCGGCACCGCCCCGCGCCGCACCTCCACCCGCGCCCCCGGCGGCAGCTCGACCGTCCGCCGCCCGTCACACCACAGCACGCCCGGCGGAACATGAGGCAGCACCTCCACCGCGAGCACGGAATCCGGCGAGGTCACCAGCGGCTTGGCGAACAGGGCATGCGCGCTGATCGGCACCATCAGCAGCGCCTCCACCTCGGGCCAGACGACCGGCCCCCCGGCGGAGAAGGCATACGCCGTCGACCCGGTCGGCGTCGACAGGACGACCCCGTCGCACCCGAACCCCGTCACCGGGCGCCCGTCGATCTCCAGCACGACTTCCAGCAGCTTCTCGGCGCCGGCCTTCTGTACGGCCGCCTCGTTCAGCGCCCAGTCGGTGTGCACGATGTCCCCGTTGCGGTGCACGACGACGTCGACGGTCATCCGCTCCTCGACCTCGTACGACCGCGCCACCACCCGGTCGACCACCCGATCGAGGTCGTCCCGTTCGGCCTCCGCGAGGAACCCCACCCGTCCGAGGTTGACGCCGAGCATCGGCACCCCGGACGCCCGCGCGAACTCGGCCCCCCGCAGCAGCGTGCCGTCACCGCCGAGCACGATCAGCAGCTCGCACCCGTCGAGGCACTGCGGGGTCGCCTCCTTGACCAGCTCCACCTCGTCCGGCAGCGGCAGGTCGCGCGCCTCTTCCTCCAGCACCCGCACCCCGATGCCATGCCGCAGCAGGCCCTTGACGACGAGTTCCGCACTGCGGATCGCCGCGGGCCGCCCGGTGTGGGCGAGCAGGAAAACAGTACGCGCCAGGTTCTGTGTCAACGCGGCCCCTCCGCCACTGCACGGTCTACGTCGGCCGGGTCCACCTGGGGTGCCCCCGCCCGCAACCAGAGAAAGTACTCGACGTTCCCCGAGGGGCCGGGCAGCGGACTGGCGGTGACTCCCTGCACCCCGAGCCCCAGCTCCCAGGCCTTCTCGGCCACTCCCCGCACGGCCTCCGCCCGCAGTTGCGGACTCCGTACGACACCCCCGCTGCCGAGCCGCTCCTTGCCGACCTCGAACTGCGGCTTGACCATCATCACCAGGTCGGCGTCCGGCTTCACGCACCGCTTCAGGGCCGGCAGCACCAGTCCGAGCGGGATGAAGGACAGATCGCCCACGACAAGATCCACAGGTTCCCCATCGATCGCCTCGAGCGTCAACTCGCGTACGTTCGTACGGTCCTTGACGGTGACGCGTTCATCGTTCCGGAGAGACCAGGCGAGCTGTCCGTATCCGACGTCCACGGCGACGACGTGCGCGGCGCCCGCGCGCAGCAGGACGTCGGTGAAGCCGCCGGTGGACGCGCCGGCGTCCAGCGCGCGCCGGCCCTCGGCCACGAGCCCCTGCGGGACGAAGACCTCCAGCGCGCCGGCGAGCTTGTGCCCGCCGCGCGAGACGTAGTCGGGCTCGCTGTCGTCGGCCTGCACCACGATCGCGGCGGCGGTCTCCACCTGGGTGGCCGGCTTGGTCGCCACGGTCTTGCCGACGGTGACCCGCCCGGCGGCGATCAGCTGGCTGGCGTGCTCGCGCGAGCGCGCGAGCTTCCGGCGGACCAGCTCCGCGTCCAGACGACGGCGTGCGACTCCTGCCACGTTGGGTTCAGCTCCTGTTTTGGTACGCCGGTGAAGGCGCCTGTCGGTACGAGGGTGAGGGCGCCGGTGGTGCCGGGCGGGCGTCGAGCGCGGTGAGCGCGTCGCGCAGCCCTCGGTGTACATCCTCGTACACCTCGACGTGTCCGTCGGTGGCGAGGTGGTCGGCGTCGGCCAGCCGCTCCAGCTGGGCGTCGACCTCGGCGTTGCCGGTGGGGGTGCGCGGGACGTTCAGGGGGGCGGGCGAGGCGGGGTCGTACGCCTCCGGTGCCTCCACCGCCTCCCGCACCGAATCCTGCGGGATCTCCGTCTCCGGAACCGAGTCGTTCATGCCCCGACGCTACCCCGAACCGCTGGGGTACCGTCGTGGGCGATGGCCACGATCGAGGAGTGCCGCGCCGCACTGGGAAAGCTTTCGGACAACATGCAGGGCGCCGAGGGCGACGTCCGGGCGGCCGCCGCCCTGGACCGCTCGGTGAGCTGTCACATCACCGACCTGGACGTCACCTTCACCGGCCGGATGACGGGCGGGCGGATCGAGGTGGACGAGACCCGTCCCGGCCCGCCGCGCGAGAGAGCCGAGATCCGGCTCGCCATGGCCGGCGACGACCTGGTGGCCCTGGTGGACGGCGAGCTGAACTTCGCGACCGCCTGGGGCAAGGGCCGGGTCAGGCTGGAGGCGAGCCTGCTCGATCTGTTCCGGCTCAGGAAGCTGCTGTAGACCTTCGGCTCAGGAAGCTGCGGTGACCCGTGCCCTTCGAGCCGCCGGCACCACCAGAGGCGTCCCTGTCTCCGGGTCGTCGATGACCTGACAGCGCAGCCCGAACACCCGCTCCACCAGCTCGGCGGTGACGATGTCGTTCGGGGCGCCCTCGGCGATCACCTCGCCGCCGCGCAGGGCGATGAGGTGGGTGGCGTAGCGGGCGGCGTGGTTGAGGTCGTGCAACACCGCCACCAGCGTCCGTCCCTGTTCCTCGTGCAGTTCGGCGCACAGGTCGAGGACGTCGATCTGGTGCTGGATGTCCAGATAGGTGGTCGGCTCGTCCAGGAGCAGCAGCGGGGTCTGCTGGGCGAGCGCCATGGCGATCCACACCCGCTGCCGCTGCCCGCCGGACAACTCGTCCACATACCTCTCGGCCAGCTCGGCCACCCCCGTCTGCCGCATCGACTCGTGCACGACCCGCTCGTCCTCCGCCGACCACTGGCGCAGCAGGCCCTGGTGCGGGTAGCGGCCCCGGCCGACAAGGTCGGCGACCGTGATGCCGTCGGGCGCGAGGGACGACTGCGGCAGCAGTCCGAGCGTCCGGGCGACCTTCTTCGCGGGCGTCGACTGGATGACCTGCCCGTCGAGCAGCACCCGGCCCTGGCTCGGCCTGAGCATCCGCGACAGCGCCCGCAGCAGCGTCGACTTGCCGCACGCGTTCGGGCCGACGATCACCGTGAAGGAGTTGTCGGGGATCTCCACGGACAACTGCTCGGCGATGACCCGCCGGTCGTAGGCGAGGGTGACGTTCTCGGCGGACAGGCGGTTCACGGTGCTCCTCTTGCTGACTGACTCGGGGGTGGCGCTCATATCCGGCCCGCCCTGCGCTCGGTGACCAGCAGCCACAGCAGATAGCCGCCGCCGAGGACGCCGGTGACCACGCCGACGGGCAGCTGGTCGGCGCCGAAGAGGCGTTGCGAGGCCCAGTCGGCGGCGACCAGCAGGGCGGCGCCCATGCAGAGGGAGGGCACCAGGTTCGGGCCGGGCGAGCGGGTAAGGCGCCGGGCCAGCTGCGGCGCGGTGAGCGCGACGAAGCTGACGGGCCCGGCGGCGGCCGTGGCGGCCGCGGTGAGCAGTACGGCGGAGACCATCAGCACGAGCCGGACACGCTGCACGCGCACGCCGAGGGCGTTCGCGGCGTCGTCGCCCATCTCCAGCATCCTCAGCCCGCGCGCGTTGACGAGGACCAGCGGGACGAGGACGGCGCACAGGACGAGCAGCGGCCAGACCTGGTCCCAGTCCCGCCCATTGAGCGAGCCTGTCATCCACACCACCGCGCGGGCCGCGTCGACCAGGTCGGCCTTGGTGAGCAGATAGCCGTTGACCGCGGTGGCGATCGCGGAGACGCCGATGCCGACCAGGACGAGCCGGTATCCGTGCACACCCTGCCTCCAGGCGAGCAGGTAGATGGCGAGTCCGGTCACCAGGCCGCCGATCAGCGCGCCGACGGTGACCTGGGTGGTGCTGCCGGACAGCAGCACGATGACGACCAGCGCGCCGGCCGTGGAGCCCTGCGACAGGCCCAGCACGTCCGGGCTGCCGAGCGGGTTGCGGGAGACGGACTGGAACAGCGCGCCGCCGAGGCCCAGCGCGGCGCCGACCAGCAGGCCGACCAGGACCCGCGGCAGGCGCAGCTGGTTGACGATGAAGTCCTGGTAGGCGTTGCCGTTCCCGGCGAGTGTCCGGAGCACGTCGGACGCCGGGATCTTCGCGTCGCCGGTGCCGATCAGCGCGACGCCCGCGGCGCACGCGGCGGCCAGCAGCAGGACGACGACGAGCAGGGCCCGCAGGTCCAGACGCAGGGAGAGCCCGCCCGGGGTGCGTACGGCCCGGTTCATGGTTCGGGTCTTCACAGCTGGGCCGTCCTCCGCCGTCGTACGAGAAAGATGAAGACCGGGCCCCCGATGAGCGCGGTGACGATGCCGACCTGAAGTTCGGAGGGGCGGGCCACGACCCGGCCGACGACGTCGGCGCCGAGCAGCAGCACGGGCGACAGGACCGTGGCGTACGGCAGGATCCAGCGCAGGTCGGGGCCGGTGAAGGAGCGCACGACGTGCGGCACCATCAGGCCGACGAACACGATGGGTCCGCAGGCGGCGGTCGCGGCACCGCACAGCACGGTGGCGGCCAGCATGGCCAGGGCCCGGGTGCGGTTGAGGTTCGCGCCGAGAGCGCGGGCGGTGTCGTCGCCCATCGCCACGGCGTTCAGTGGGCGGGCGAGCGTGAGCGCGAGGACCATGCCGGCCGCGAGGAACGGCAGCACCTGCAGGATGGTCGAGTCCGTGGCCGAGGCCAGCGAACCCACCGTCCAGAAGCGCATCCGGCCGAGCGCCGCGTCGTCCAGGATCATCGCGGCCTGGAGATAGCCGTACAGGGCGGCGCTGATCGCCGTACCCGCGAGCGCGAGCCGCACCGGGGTGGCGCCCCGGCTGCCGCCGAGGAACCACACCAGTGTGCCGACCGCCGCCGCCCCGAGGAAGGCGAACCACACATAGCCGGTGAAGCTGGTGACACCGAAGCAGGTGATGGCCGTGACCACGGCGGCCGAGGCACCCGCGTTGATGCCGAGCAGCCCGGGGTCGGCCAGCGGATTGCGGGTGAGCGCCTGGAGCACCGCGCCCGCGAGGCCGAGCGCGGCACCGGCGAGCAGGCCGAGGACCGTGCGCGCGAGCCGCTCGTCCACGACGACGTCGCCGTAGGTTCCCGTGTCGTGGAACAGGCCGTGCCAGACCTGGTCCGGCGACAGTGCCTTCGCCCCGATCGCGATGCTCGCCAGGGCGACGAGCACCAGGAGCGCGGCGGAGAGCAGGAGCCCAAGGGCCCTTGCCGCCCGGCGGGTTGGGGGCGCGGGGGCGGTCTCCGCGCGCTGTTCCGGAGGACTGTCGACCAACACGAGGTTAGGTTAGCCTACCCTCGCTTCGATTCTCGATCCCCGGGGTGCGAATGCGTCTCAGTGGTGAGCCGCATCAGCGCCTCACAGTCCGAGCCGCGCCAGCGCCTTCCCCCCGTCCAGTCCGCAGGAGCCGTCACCGGCCGCCGACCAGGCCGCCGCGCACAGCGCCCGCAACCCGTCCAGCGGCTCCCCCTCGCCCTCCAGCTCCAGCCGGTCCGCGCCGGCCGTCGCCGTGAACCCGCCACACCGGAAGCCGTCACTGCCGACGGTGACCTCGGGCTGCCCGGTGAGCAGCCCGCGCAGATCGGCGTCCACATACGTCGGCCGGTGCTGCGGCGGCGCCGCGAGCAGCTGGGCGCCGTCGGTGACACCGGTCAGCACCAGCAGCGAGTCCACCCCGCCGTTGAACGCGCCCTCGATGTCCGTGTCCAGCCGGTCCCCGACCACCAGCGGCCGCTCGGCGCCGGTCCGGATGATCGTCTCCTTGTGCATCGGCGGCAGCGGCTTGCCCGCCACCTGCGGCTCCCTGCCCGTCGCGATCCGTACGACCTCCACGGCCGCCCCGTTGCCCGGCGCGATGCCCCGCCCGCTCGGGATCGTCAGATCGGTGTTGGACGCGAACCACGGCACCCCGCGCGCCACCGCGTACGACGCCTCCGCGAACCGGCCCCAGGTCAGATCCGGCCCGCCGTACCCCTGCACGACCGCCGCCGGATCGTCGTCCGCCGACTCCACCGGAGTCAGCCCACGCTCGCGCAGCGCCACCCGCAGCCCCTCGCCACCGATCACCAGCACCCGCGCCCCGGCCGGCACCTGCTCGCTGATCAGCCGCGCGACCGCCTGCGCCGAGGTGATCACGTCATCGGCGCCCGTCGGTATGCCCAGCTCCGTCAGATGCTCGGCCACCGCGTCCGGGGTCCGCAGCGCGTTGTTGGTGACGTACGCCAGATGCATCCCGCCGGTGCGCGCCACCGCGAGCGAGTCGACCGCATGCGCGATCGCGTGCCCGCCCGCGTACACCACCCCGTCCAGATCGAGCAGCGCCGTGTCGTACGCCTCGCTCAGGGGCTGCCCACTGCCCTCGGGCCTCGTCCTGACCGCCTGGCTCATTCCACATCGCTCCTCGTTCGCCGACGTCCGAAGGCTTTCCATCGCCTTTCCCCCGATCATCCCGCACGCCACTGACACACGTACGATGCCGGGATGAACACTGCAGGTCACTCGGAAGCAACGGCGCGCCGAGGCCTGGAACTCACCCCGTTCCGCGGCCTTCGCTACGACCCCGACCGGGTCGGCAGCCTCGCCTCCGTCACCTCACCGCCGTACGACGTCGTCGTACGCCCCGACGGGGTGCACCACCTCCAGTCCGCGGACCCTTACAACATCGTCCGGCTGATCCTGCCCCAGGCCGGCACCCCGAGCGCCCGTACCGAGCAGGCGGCGGACACCCTGCGCCGCTGGCTGGACGAGGGCATCCTCACCGCGGACCCGGAGCCCGGCCTGTACGTCTACGAACAGCGCGACGAGAGCGGCATGCTCCAGCGCGGTGTCATCGGCGCGCTGCGCGTCTCGGAACCGGCCGAGGGTGTGGTGCTGCCGCACGAGGACGTCATGCCGCCCGTGGTCGCCGACCGTGCGGCCCTGATGCGGGCCACGCGCGCGAACCTGGAACCGCTGCTGCTGACCTACCGCGGCGACGGTACGGCGGCCGAGGTCGTCGAGCGCACGGCGGAGAAGCCCCCGCTGCTGGACACGACCACCGAGGACGGCTTCCACCACCGCCTCTGGTACGTCACCGACCCCGCCGACCTGGCCCGCATCCAGTCCGACCTCGCTCACCAGCAGGCCCTGATCGCCGACGGCCACCACCGCTGGGCCACCTACCTGCGGCTGCGCGCCGAGCACCCCTCCCCCAGCCCCTGGGACCACGGCCTGGTCCTGCTCGTCGACACCGCCCGCTACCCCTTGCGCGTCCGCGCCATCCACCGCCTGCTGCACGGCCTGCCGGTCGCAGACGCCCTCGCGGCCGTGGAGGGCCTGTTCCGGGTACGGCACCTCGACGCACCGCTCCCCGAGGCCCTGGAGGCACTCGCGGACGCCTCCTGCGCGGGCAACGCCTTCCTGCTGGCCGGCGACGGCGCCTTCCACCTCCTCGACCATCCCGATCCGGGCCTGCTGGCCCGGACGATCCCGGCCGACCGCCCGGCCGCCTGGCGCTCCCTGGACGCCACGGTCCTGCACGCCGCGCTCCTCGACCACGTCTGGCACATCCCCGAGGACTCCCCGGCCCACATCGCGTACATCCACGACACGGCCGCGACAGTGGCCAAGGCCGAACGCGACGGCGGTACGGCCGTCCTGATGCACCCGGTCCGCGAGGAGGTCGTACGCGACCTGGCCCGCCAGGGCGTCACGATGCCCCGCAAATCGACGTCGTTCGGCCCGAAGCCGGCGTCGGGGCTGGTGCTGCGGGCGCTGGAGATCTGAGCCCCAAAACGCCGAAGGGGGCGGGTTCCACCGGAACCCGCCCCCTTTTCGGTGACTGCCGCCTTTCGGTGGCTGTCGTCAGTCCTTGTCGCCGTCGCCGTCGTCCTGCGACGGCTTCTCCGGCTCACCCTCGCTCTCGTCGAGGGCGTCGACGAACTCCACGCCGTCCAGCTCGGCAAGCCGGTCGGAGGCGTCCGTGCTGCCGTCCCGGTCGGCTTCCACGGCCTTCGCGAACCACTCCCGCGCCTCGCTCTCCCGGCCGACGGCCAGCAGGGCGTCGGCGTAGGCGTAGCGCAGCCGCGCGGTCCACGGCTGGACCGAGTTGGAGGCGAGCTCCGGGCTCTGCAGGGTCACGATGGCCGCGTCCAGCTGGCCCATGTCACGCCGGGCGCCGGCCGCGACGAGCCGCATCTCGACCTGACCGGCCTTGTCCAGCTTGTGCACCTCCGGGGCACCGGCCATGTCCAGCGCCTTCTCCGGCCGGCCGAGCCCACGCTCGCAGTCGGCCATCACCGGCCACAGGTCCACGGTGCCGGTCATCCGCCGCGCGGCCCGGAACTCGGCCAGGGCCTCTGCGTACTTCTGGCTGGCGTACGCCGCGAACCCGGCGGCCTCGCGTACGGCGGCCACGCGGGACGCCAGGCGCAGGGCCACCTTGGAGTAGCCGTATGCGCCCTCGGGGTCCTCGTCGATGAGCCGCGCGACCATCACCAGGTTCTTGGCGACGTCCTCCGCGAGCGTCTTGGGCAGGCTCTGAAGCTCCTGCCGCACGTCCTTGTCGATCTCGTCGCCGGTGACGTCCTCCGGGATCGGCAGCCGCTTGATCGGCTCCCGGTCCCGGTCACGGTCCCGCTCGTCGCGGAAGCGGCCGCCACCCCGGCGGTCGTCGCGCCGCTCGTCACGCCGGTCGTCACGCCCCCGGAAGCCACCGGGCCGCCCACCACGGTCGTCCCGACGGGGCCCACGGCCACCGCGATCGTCCCGGCCACGGAACCCACCGCGATCGCCCCGGTCGTCACGACGGTCATCACGCCGATCGTCACGGCGGTCATCACGCCGGTCGTCCCGACGGTCGTCACGGCGGAAGCCGCCGCGGTCACCACGGTCGCCGCGGTGGTCATCGCGGCGGCCGTAACCGCCACGGTCGTCGTCGCGGCGGAAGGGCGGACGGTCGCCGCCCCGGTCGTCGCGGCGGAAGCCCCGGTCGTCACGCCGGTCGTCACGACGCGGCCCACGATCACGATCGTCCCGCTGGAAGCCCGGACGCGAACCCCGGTCACCCTCACGACGATCGTCCCTACGGCCGTAACCGCCCCGGTCGTCACGCCGGAACCCACCCCGGTCGTCACGACGGTCATCACGCCGATCGTCCCGCCGGAAGCCGCCGCGGTCGCCGCGGTGGTCACCACGATGGTCATCGCGGCGGCCGTAACCGCCACGGTCGTCGTCACGGCGGAAGGACGGACGGTCGCTGCCCCGGTCGTCGTCGCGGCGGAAGGGCGGACGGTCGCCGCCCCGGTCGTCGCGGCGGAAGCCCCGGTCGTCACGCCGGTCGTCACGACGCGGCCCACGATCACGATCGTCCCGCTGGAAGCCCGGACGCGAACCCCGGTCACCCTCACGACGATCGTCCCTACGGCCGTAACCGCCCCGGTCGTCACGCCGGAACCCACCCCGGTCGTCACGACGGTCATCACGCCGATCGTCCCGCCGGAAGCCGCCGCGGTCGCCGCGGTGGTCACCACGATGGTCATCGCGGCGGCCGTAACCGCCACGGTCGTCGTCACGGCGGAAGGACGGACGGTCGCTGCCCCGGTCGTCGTCGCGGCGGAAGGGCGGACGGTCGCCGCCCCGGTCGTCGCGGCGGAAGCCCCGGTCGTCACGCCGGTCGTCACGACGCGGCCCACGATCACGATCGTCCCGCTGGAAGCCCGGACGCGAACCCCGGTCACCCTCACGACGATCGTCCCTACGGCCATAACCGCCCCGGTCGTCACGCCGGAACCCACCCCGGTCGTCACGACGGTCATCACGCCGATCGTCACGACGGTCATCACGCCGGTCGTCACGGCGGAAGCCGCCACGGTCACCACGGTGGTCGCCGCGGTGGTCGTCCCGCCGGCCGTAACCGCCACGGTCGCTCTCGCGACGGTCGTTGTCGCGACGGAAGCCGCCACGGTCGCCGCGGTAGCCGCCGCGATCGCCCCGGTCACCACTGTCCCGTCGCCGCTGGTCGCGCTCCGGTCGGTCGTCGGGAGAGTTGGTGGACATGGTGACTCCTGTCTTAGGTACTACCGCAAGCATTGTAAAAACGAAAGGACCCCTGGTCCCAGCTGAACGCTGGGACCAGGGGTCCTTCCAAAGATTGTTCGGCGGCGTCCTACTCTCCCACAGGGTCCCCCCTGCAGTACCATCGGCGCTGTGAGGCTTAGCTTCCGGGTTCGGAATGTAACCGGGCGTTTCCCTCACGCTATGGCCACCGAAACCCTAATGGTTTCGAGCGAACAAGCACACTCTGTAGTTATAGTTATGCGTTCTGCTCAAAGCCGGCAACGGTCGTTGCCTCAGAACTAACACAGTGGACGCGAGCAACTGAGGACAAGCCCTCGGCCTATTAGTACCGGTCACCTCCACCAGTTACCTGGCTTCCAGATCCGGCCTATCAACCCAGTCGTCTACTGGGAGCCTTACCCCATCAA
>NZ_WEGL01000008.1 GCF_009604455.1 Streptomyces sp. RB17 | reverse complement strand
AGATCGGCGACCCGATCCGCCTCATCCTCGTCCCCTGACGCCCGTCAGCAGGACGACAAGCCACCCTGGGCAGGGGTGAGTGGGTGCCGGTGCGTGAGGGAGCACCGGCGCCCACGGCTTTCCGGCAGCCAGAACCCGTGGAGATGGAGCCATGCAGCCAACCAAAGCACCGGGCCGCACTCCGCAGCGCAGCGACGCTCGCTCGAACCGTCAACGCATTCTCGCTACCGCTCGGCAAAAACTGCGGGACGACCCCGACGCAAGTCTCGACAGCATCGCCCTGGCGGCCGGCATCGCACGACGCACCTTCTACGGACACTTCGCCAACCGGCAAGCGCTCATCACCGAGTTGACGCAGGAAGCAGCCCGGGCGCTTCAGCAGGCGTTCGCCGCAACCCGTATCCCGGGTGCTGATCCGCTGGAGGCAATGGCACGGATGGCCCTGGCGGCATGGGCGGTGGGCGACCAGTACCGCGTGCTCATCTCCTTGGGGCGCCGCCACCTGGGAGAAGAGACCATCCGCGCCACCTTGGCCCCTGCCCGCGAAGAGGCCATCGCGGCCCTACGACGTGGCCAGCACGAAGGCGTGTTCGCGAACCACGTCCCCGCGCCCGTCCTCGCCCAGGCGCTGGAATCACTGATGCTGGCCCTCGCCGAGGAGAACACCGCATCCACATGGGCGGACCCCACGGGTGAGGCTGCGGTGACAGCGTTCCTCGTCGCCGCCGGCGTAGCACCACAGATCGCATCGCGCCGGGTTCGGGCCGTGTTGCGTGAGTAAGCGGGACTCTTTCTTGATGCGGCCATGACGGCAGCCCACACAGCCGTTTCCGTACGGCGTACGGTCCTGGTGGACGCCCGGCCAGGACGGCTGTACCGACTCATTGACCAGCATCGATCGAGAGGCTGCAGGCGGGCGGTGCCGTGCCGTGTCACGTCGGTCCCGTCCACATCGGCGCGGACGCGCGTGTCTGCGGCACGAGGCTTCGGCCTCTTCATTCTCCCTGTGTCGCTGTTTCGCTTCTGTCCATAGATTCACCCTTGTAGGAGTTCATTCATGCCGGCCATTCTGATCCACGGCGTACCCGACACCCACCATGTGTGGGACGGCGTGCGCGAGCATCTCACCCGCAGCGACGTGGAGGCTTGGGACCTGCCCGGTTTCGGTTCGCCGCGACCCGAGGGCTTCAACTGCACCAAGGAGGAGTACGTCTCCTGGCTCATCGAGCGGTTGGAGGTAATCGGCCAGCCGGTCGACCTCGTCGGCCATGACTGGGGCTGCCTCCTCACCGCCCGCGTGGCTTCCGTACGGCCGGATCTGATCCGCACGTGGGCCGGCAGCAACGGTCCGGTCAGCGCCGAGTACGTCTGGCATCCGCTGGCCAAGCTGTGGCAGGACCCGGTCACGGGCGACCGCTGGGCCAAGGAGTACGACGCCGCCGCGTTCGCCAAGGACCTGACCGACAACCTCCAGATCCCGGCCGAGCTGGCCGAACAGACGGCCGGCCGCGTGGACGAGACCATGCGTGACAGCATTCTCAAGCTCTACCGTTCCGCATTGACGGTCGGTGCGGAGTGGGAACCGAATCTCGCGGACCTGGCCGGACCGTCCCTGGTGTTCTGGGGGACGTTCGACCCAGTCTGCCCCGTCGAGTTCGGCGAGAAGATGGCCGCGTCCGTACGCGCCACCCGTTTTCTGAGGCTGGACAGCAGCCACTGGACGCCGATCCAGAAGCCGGTTGAGGTCGCCGCCGCCCTCGAGGAACACTGGAGCAGCTCCAGGGGGTGACTGGCGCGCCCCGCCCGGGGCGGACGGGAGGGCTCCCGCACCGCCGGGCATACCGCCGAAACGGGGCGGGCGCTCGTGCAGAAGACGGCGGGCGCCTCGTTGCGGGCGGCGCTGACGTCCGGCTCACCGCACCGAGTACGCCTACGCCCTGCGACAGGGCCATTGATCACACCCACGGCAAGCACCGTTGCAGCACTACGGTCCCCGAGTGCTGGATGTGCCGTTCGTAGTCCCTCATGACGGCGGGCGTTCGCATGACGGCGGGCGTTCATCGTCCAGGCCTGTGAGCGTTCGACGACCCAGCAGCGGGGCAAAAGGCCAAGGCCGTGAAGTTTGCGGTTGGGGCGTGTTGTCAAGGGTCTGCGGGCGCGAGGATGTCGATGCCGGTGGTGGCTTTGTAGCTGGTGCGGTCGATGCGGGGGCCTCGGGCCTGGTACTTGGAGATGGCGCGTTTGACGATGCGAGGGCTGATCCGCAGGCGCCGTGCGGGCAGCAGGCCGGCCAGGACGTGTCGGCCGATCGTGCCGGCCCAGGTCGATGACGATGTCGGTGATGATGCCCGCGGCCAGGATGATCTGGTCGCGGGCGGCCTGCCAGGCGATGGTGAAGCCGGCCCGGTCGGGATCGGTGCCGGGCCGGGTGCTGGTGGCGTCTGCCATGGCGGTCCGTAGCAGCTGGTAGACCACCAGCAGCGCGTAGATCTCCTGCTCGACGCCGTCGCGGGTGCGGGCCCGCAGGACGCGGCCGCCGAGGATGGTCGACTTCAGTTCCAGGTAGGCGGTTTCGATCTCCCGGCGCTGGTGAGACAGGGTGGCGAGTTCGGCTGCCGGGTGGCGGTGGTGGTCGAGCAGGGTGGTGGCCGGCCGGTAGAGGCCGGTGTGCTTCCCGGCGGTGGTGGTCCACAACATCGTGCGCCGCGGCGAGCGGGCTTCTCACCTGTGCGATCTGCGCGAATCAAGCGCGCGGACTCGCTCGGCCGGGGCGACGCTCCAGCACGGTCGTACAGCAAGTCGATGACGGTGGAGGCACCTCGGACACCGTGGGCGCGGCGCGGGTCGTCAGGTCTCGTGATCTCGTGCGCCGCGGGACTGCCGGCCGGCGACCGGCAGCACGGTCAGCGGTACGTCCAGGCGGGCACGGAGATCATCGACATCCGTGTCGAAGACCTCCCGCACGCACACACCGTGCGCTCCGACATCGAAGACGGCGAGGTCGGTGTAGACCCGGCTGACGCAGCCGACGCCGGTCAGCGGGAAGGTGCACTTCGGGACCAGCTTGGGTCGGCCCTGCTTGTCGAACAGGGTCGTCATCACGAAGACGTGCCGGGCACCGACGGCGAGGTCCATCGCCCCGCCCACGGCCGGAATCGCGTCCGGCGCGCCGGTGTGCCAGTTGGCCAGATCACCTGTCGCGGATACCTGGAAGGCGCCGAGTACGCAGACGTCGAGGTGGCCGCCGCGCATCATCGCGAACGAGTCGGCGTGGTGGAAGTACGACGCGCCGGGCAACTCGGTCACCGGCACCTTGCCCGCGTTCGTCAGGTCCGGATCGATCTCGTCGCCGAGCGCGGCTGGACCCATGTGGAGCATCCCGTTCTCGGTGTGCAGCACCGCACCCGAGCCCGCGGGCAGGTGATCGGCCACCGTCGTGGGCCGGCCGATCCCTAGGTTGACGTAGGAGCCGGCCGGGATGTCACGAGCGACGATGGCGGCGAGCTCGTCGGGGCTCAGTGGCATGTCAGCGCGCTCCCTGCACGACGTAGTGACGAGTCTCGACCTGCACGACGCGGTCGACGTAGATGCTCGGCGTGACGACCGCCTCGGGGTCGAGGCCGCCCCTCGGTACCACCGCCGCGACCTGGACGATCGTGTTCGCCGCTGCGGTCGCCATCACCGGCCCGAAGTTGCGGGCGGTCTTGCGGTAGACCAGGTTGCCCATCTCGTCGGCACGGTGGGCGCTGATCAGTGCGGCGTCACCCCTGATCGGGTATTCGAGCACGTGGGCACGCCCTTCGATGGTTCGGGCCTCCTTGCCCTCGGCCAGCGGCGTCCCGATGGTCGTCGGGCAGAAGAAGGCGCCGATGCCGGCGCCGGCTGCTCGTATCCGCTCCGCGAGGGTCCCCTGCGCGACCACCTCGAGTTCGATCCTGCCGGACCGGTAGAGCTCGTCGAACACGTAGGAGTCACTCTGCCGGGGGAAGGAGCAGATGACCTTCCGCACCCGGCCGGCCTTCAGTAGCGCCGCCAGCCCCACCTCGCCGTTGCCGGCGTTGTTGGACACGATGGTCAGGTCTTTCGCGCCCTGACGGATCAGAGCGTCGATGAGGTCGAACGGCATCCCGGCCAGACCGAACCCGCCGACCAGGACGGTGCTGCCGTCCTCGATGCCGGCGACCGCCTCCTCGACCGTGTCGCAGATCTCGGTCCGGCTCACGCGTCGACCGCCGTGTTCTCGACGACTTCGGCCATATCGCGGACCAAGGCGTAGCTCAGCAAGAAGTCCTCCAGCCTGATCGCCGAGCGGTCGGGGTACATCTGGGCGGCCTCGACGAGGCTCATGGCGAGATCGGGCATCGTCCCGTGTCCCTACACGGATGCGGCGGACTGACCTGTCCGGCACAGGACGAAGTCGCTCTCGCAGTGCAGGACGCCGTCCTCGCCGGGCACGAAGTCGCGGATCAGTGACTCCTTGACGCCGAAGACGGAGTCGGAGTCCAGGTACTGGCTGTCGCGGTCGAACACATGGGTGGTCAGCGGTTCGAAGCCCGGGGCCGAGACCCTTGCGTGGATGTGCGCCGCCCGCCACGGGTGCCGTCCGGTATCGGCCAGCAGCCGGCCAACGGGCCCGTCGGCGGGAATGGGATAGGGCACCGGCCTGACGGTGCGGATCTCGTAGCGGCCGTGCTCGTCGGTGCGGTACACGCCGCGCAGGTTCGTCGGCGGTTGAAGGCCGGGCTGCTGCACGGCGTAGAAGCCCGTGGCGGCGTTCTGCCACACATCGAGGCGTGCGCCCGGGATCGGCTGTCCGTTCTCGTCCCGCACGGTTCCCTTGAGCAGCGCCGGCCGGCCGCCGTCGTCGTACTCGACCATGGAGGCACCGAAGTCGCGGTCCGGTGAGCCCGGCACGTAGAACGGGCCCAGGATGGTGGGCTCCGTCGCGAGCGACTCGACGTCGGAGTGGTTGATCAGGTCCACCAGCGAGGACAGCCCCAACGTGTCCGACAGAAGGATGAACTCCTGCCGCGTGTCGTCGGTGATATGACCGGCCGCGGTGAGGAAGCGGATGCCGGCCAGCCATTCCCGGTCCGTCAGCCGCACCTGCTTGGCGAAGCTGTGGAGGTGCCGAACCAGGGCGCACATCACCTCGCGCAGCCGTGGGTCGGGGGTCGCCCCAAGTCGGGAGACGGCCTGGTCGGTCAGGTCGTCCTCGGCCATCTTGTCCATGGTCATCTCTCTCGTCAGGGAAGGAAGGCGGCGGGGCGGTCACCTGTACAGGAGGCGGCGAGAACCGCGCGGGCGCAGGCATGGTCGACCGGGCGCGGGTTGACCGGCCGGCTTTGCACGACGATGTCCGCGGCCGCGTCGATCTCCTGGGCCGGGAAACCGAGCGCGGACAGGGACTGCGTGGCCCCGATCTCCCTGCGCAGGTCCCACAGCGCACCCGCCGCGTGGTCGATGTCGCGGCCGGCCGCCCGGAACGCGGCCTCTACGGCCGCCATCGCCCTCGGTGCGGCATGGGCGTTGACGGCCAGCGCGTACGGGATGACCGCCGAGTGGGAGGGAGCATGCGGCAGGTCGTAGGTGCCGCCGAGGGTGTGGCAGATCTTGTGGTGGATGCCCATCCCGGTGGTGCCGAGCGTCCAGCCGGCGAGCCAGGCGCCGTAGTTCACCTCGGTGCGGGCGTTGATGTCCGCCGGTTCCGCCACCGCCTTGGGCAGACCCACCGCAAGCGCCCGGATCCCTTCGTGCGCGGTGAGCGCGGCCAAGGGAGACACCTGCGGCGCGTAGAGGCCCTCGGCGAGATGCGCCAGCGCGTTCATGCCGCTCGCGGCCGTGAGCGCGGGCGGAAGCGACACGGTGAGCTCCGGGTCGTAGATGACGACCCGGGGCAGGACATGCGGGTCGCGCCCGGTGGTCTTGCGCCGGTTGTCG
The DNA here is from genome assembly GCF_009604455.1 of Streptomyces sp. RB17. Lineage (GTDB taxonomy): Bacteria > Actinomycetota > Actinomycetes > Streptomycetales > Streptomycetaceae > Streptomyces. Next base: position 545,693 of record NZ_WEGL01000008.1, on the reverse strand, counting down.
GTGAGACCCCAGATCGGTGTCATCTCCGACCCGGCGTACGTGGTGGGTACGGCGAGGATCGGCAGGTGTGTGTCCTTCGCGATGGCTTTTGCGGTGCCGATCGCAGAACCGCCCCCGACCGCCACGACGGAGTCGGCCGCGGCGACGTGTGCGGCGTGCACCGCTCGCGCGGCTACGTCTACCGGAACGTGCATGGCTACTTCGTCGAAGTGACCGACGAGCAGCGGCCTCAGCAGGTCGGACATCTCCTGCCCGGCCTTGGAGGAGGAGGCGCTGACGAGCAGCGGCCGGGTCAGCCCGAGCCGGGTCAACTCGGCGCCGAGCCCCAGCCGACTGCCGACACCGAACACCACCCTCGATCGGGGGACTTCATGAACGAAGTGCATGGCGACTCATCCTTGTCACGGCGTGTTCCTCACATAGAGGTCGGCACGTTTTCCCGAGTCCGAGCGAGCCAGGTCGCAACACCATGTGTCAGACCTTTGTGACGTCGTCGACGACCAGGGACGAGCGCAGGCGGCACAGCACGGCATCCAGGCTTTGGGCGGCGCAGGCGTCGTACACGTAGAAGTCCGGGCGGATGACGACCGCATCGGCATCCAGGTCGTCGAACCAGGCAGCGTAGACGCCCTCGTCGTCGGAGACCGGCGCGCCCTCGCCGACCTCGACTAAACGCAGACCGTAATCGTTCGCCCAGGCACGGGTCCCGTGCGGGAGCGGGGCGAAGGCTCCGGGTCGGCCCAGTACTGTCCAGCCGTGTCCGAGGACGTCGTCGAACCGGCCACTGACTCCGCCCGCGGTCACGCGCCCGTGGTAGGACACGTATCCGGCCTCCGGATGGCTGCCGGTCAGGCCGGCCCCGAGGCGCGGGAGCGGGGGAGGCGCAGGAGCGAGCTCGGGGTCTTGGAGGGCTGCCTTCATCCGGGCGTCGCGCACGGCGGCCGCCTGCGGATCGGTCACACAGATCACCTGGCCGAGTCCCACGCACAACTCGATGACATGACGGACGTGTTCGATGCGCTCCGGGCCGTACGTGTCGAGCAGGGAGTCGGGTGCCTTCTTCCGCAGGACCGCGTCGAGCTTCCATGCCAGGTTTTCGGCGTCGCGGATGCCGGCACACATGCCCTGGCCGGCGAACGGCGGCGTCAGGTGCGCTGCATCGCCGGCGATGAACAGCCGCCCGTCGCGCCAGCGGTCGCTCCAGCGTGCGCCGAACGTGTAGACCACGTGCCGTTCGAGGACCGCGTTGTCCGGGGTCAGCCCGAATTCGCCGACCAAGCGCCATGCTGTTCGTGCGGTGTTGAGCTCCTCGACCGTTTCTCCGGGAAGTCGCATGAACTCGAACCGCTGACGATGTGGCGAACCACCGGGGATGACCGTGGTCGGACGTTCGGGTCGGCACCACTGCCATGCGCGCGCTTCGAGCTCAAGCGGCTCGTGCGGAAGCAGGTCGACGATGAGCCAGTCGAACGCGAACCCGAGGTCGGTGGTCGTCACCGCCATGTTGTTGCGCACGAACGAGTTCGCGCCGTCGGCACCGACGACGTACTGGCACCGGAATGACCGCGTCTCGGAGTCCGGGCCGCCCTCGTGCGGGCGGGCCGCCACTGTGGCGACGCTGTCGTCCTGGACGACCTCGACCGCTTCCCAGCCGCGGAGCACCTGCGTCCTGGTCTGTGTGGCGACGATGTCGTTGATCTCGCGCTCGAGGTGGGGCTGGTAGAAGAAGTTGTTGACGTTCCATCCCGAGCGCCCGCGGCCGCGCCAAACCAGCTCGAGCAGGACCTCCTTGTCCGCATTCACCCAGCGGTAGGGGACGTCGAACTGCTGGATCGCGGGAGTGGTGTCGGCGTCCAGGCCGATGCTGTTGAACAGCCGGGCGATCTCGTCGTCGAAGTGGACCGCACGCGGGAATGCGTAGGCTTCCGAGTGCCGTTCGATGCAGACCGAGGTCCAGCCCAGGCGCCCCAGCTTGTAGGAAAGGTACTGCCCCACCGGGCCGTACCCGACGATGACGACGTCAACGTCGGTGTGCTGGCTCATCTCCCACCCGCTTCCCTCGAATGCCACCCGGCCGAGCGCCGGTTCGGGCCGTGTCCGCACACGTGCTGGTTCAAGGAAGACGTGCCGCGATCAGTTGCCGTCGCGCCGGCCGCTCGCGCTCGCGGGCGCTCATGTCCGGCAGTCCTTCGTACCGCCCTGGGACAGTGGGTTGTCATGGCGTGCTCCTGGTGAACAGGTTGACGAATTCGGTGAGGGCTGCTTCCAGCGCCTCGTCGTAGGGCAGGGACAGGAAGCGTTCGGCGTTGCGGCGGCCACCGGCCAGCACACGCGATCGCGTGGCGCGGGCGACCCAGCTTTCGGTAGCCGTGCGCAGCCGGTCAGCGGGGACCACCTCGTTGACAACACCGATTTCGTAGGCACGTTGGGCGTCGAACGGTTCGCCGGTGAGGATGTTCTGGAACGCATGGTGACGTCCAAGGGTGTGCAGGACGGGAACAGAGGCGACCATGGGCCAGGCACCCAGGCTTGATTCCGTCGTGCCGAGCCTGGCTCCTTCGGCGGCGACCACGATGTCGCTCGCGCATACCAGTGAGAAGCCCGACATGAGGGCGTCGCCGTTCACCGCGGCGATGACGGCGACGCCGAGGGCCGGGAGTGTCTTGAACAGTTCGACCATCGCCTCTCCGAACTCCGCCGGGTCACCCTGGCCGAGTCGCGCGGCGTCCACCCCACCGCAGAAGACGTCGCCCGCGCCGGTCAGCACGACCGCCGTGACGTCGGGGTGCTCGTCCGCCGCGCGCAGCGCGTCGATCAGACCGGCGACCAGACCGGGGTGCAGCCCGTTCACGTCCGGATTGTCGAGGGTGATCCACGATGCATTGCCCCGAAGTTCGGTACGTATGCCGTCCATTCCCGTTCCTGCTCCGTCCGTCGTCAAGAAATCTTCGGTGGGAGATCCGTCGTCACGCGGTCGCGTCGACGACGTGACGCCCCTTACATGTGGGTCAGGAGCCAGTCCGCGCCCGGGCCCAGGTGCTCGGCGGCGAAGTCGGTGACCGCGTGGTTGCCTTGCTCGAACATCCACAGCTCGCCCTTGGGCAGCGCCTGGGCGGTTCGCCTGCCATGGCGGTCGCCGTCCAGAAGCACGTCCTTACCACCGAAGATCACCAGGGCGGGAACGTCGACCCGTTCGGCAACACCGTCGAGCGTGAGCGACTTGGCGCGCTCACGGGCCGTCTTCTCGCTGCCGCCGCCGAGGTTCCAGGCGTATTTTGCGCGGTAGAGGGGCGGCATCCGCTCCCACTCCTCGCCCAGGGTCCACGGGCCGCAGTTGGCCAGCACCGCTGTGATGCGCGGCTCGAACGCGGCAGAGCGGATGGCGTAGTAGCCGCCGAGACTCACACCGGCGGCCGCGATCCGCGTGAGGTCGAGGTCGTCGCGGCCGTCCAGAACATCGAGAACCGCGGACACCGACCGCTCGTAGTCGAGTCGGATGCCCAGCTCGAAGCCGACCTCACCCTGACCTGGGCCATCCATGGAGAGCGTGGCCATCCCACGGCTGAGGAAGTCCTCTTCCCACTTCGGGAACTCCTCCTTGACGGATTCGGTGCCCGGGAGGAGCAGGACCAGCGGCGGCCGGGCGGTGCCGCGCGGTCGGCGGAGGTTGCCGACGACCTTGTGCCCTTCGAACGGAACCTCGATCCGCTCGAAGGCCGGGTCCAGGAGCCGCAGGCCCGCGGCAACGGCGTCGACACTGCGGACCGTCAGATCCCGGTAACGGGCGTCGTCCTGCACCGCCAGGGACTTCCCGAAGTGGAAGGCGACTCCGGCACGCACCCGCGCGGCACCGGCGCTCGTCTGCCATCCTGCGGCCTGATAACGGTCCGCCAGCCCCAGATAGTGCTCGCCCATCGCCGTCCACTGGTTCCACCAGTCGTCCCAGCCGGCGACCTTCTCGGACAGCCGCTGGTAGTCAGCGAGGTCGATGCCTCTGATCAGGCATCGGGCCCGCATGGTCGCGAGCGCCACGCCCACGTCGCCACGAGGATCTGCCATGGAACTCCCCTTTCACTCGAATGCACTTGAATCCACTGGAAGGCCTCAGCCGGGTGTCGTCATCCACCGCCGGCGGCCGGCGCGAAGCGCAGTCGGCCCGGCTGGTCACGTCGTCAACTGCGAACGGCCGCAAGGACGGAGCCGATCACCGGCTCCCACACGGCGATCTCGGTCCGGGCAATCACGCCGGCGACAGCGAAGGGGTCCTTCTCCAGCAGTGCCCGCACCTGGGCCTTCTCCGCACGGAACAGCAGCAGGGCACCGCGCGGCTCGTCAGGCCCGTAGGGTCCGGACACCAGCAGGACGCCCTGGTCGGCGAACCGACGCAGCCAGTCACGATGCTGCGGCAGGACACCGTCGCGTCGGGCGACGTCATCGGTGTAGCGGTAGGTGACGGCGACGATCGTCATCCGGCCCCCACCTCCGACTCCGACCGCGCCGAGCATGCTGTACCGGTGTCGCGACCGCCGCCCGAGCGATCGGCGGCACCAACGGCATCGAGGAGTGTTATGGCACGGGCCTGGTTGGTGACCCCACCGCCGACGACAGTGCTGTTCCGTTGCATGGGTCCCCTCGCCTCGTCGTTGAGAGCGTCGACAGCAACCCTGCTTGCCGATCTCCACAGAATTGCCGATCTCGGCAGGGATGATGATTTCCTCAGAGAGTAGGGAGGGTTACAACCCCTGTCCAGGTGCCGGATCAACTTGATGTCAGGTTTTATGGGTGGCCACGTCGCTCGCCGCGCTCGCCCTGACGACGCCCCTGATCACGCCTCTCGCGCACCAGCTGGTGGCCACCATGTACGCACGCCTGACAGGACGGCGTCTGCCGGCAGAGCGGGCCTGCAGCTACGTGCAGGCATGCGCGATCGACTGCACCGGTGTGACGCCGTGAGGCATCTCGGTGGCCTCGTCATCGGTGGCAAACGGCAGGCAGGCCAGAACAGGGCCGAAGATTACCGACGAACAGGGGGCGATCTACGCGGAGCCGGAGATCGCCAGGTCGATGTGTCTGACGCTGCGGGGCGTCGTGCTCCGCCTGCATCCCGGCCTGCCGTACCGCACGTACGTCATGGTGAAGCAGGAACAGGGCCAGGACCCCCAGGTGACGTGGACGACTTCGTCACCAACCCCGACTGCCAGTCGGCCGCGACAATGGCACCGGGCAGGACACGGACGGTTCACAGGACTGGCAGCCGGACGAGGACGGTCCGGGCCAGGCGATGGTCCCCAGCACGGACAGGGCGGAGATCCGGGTCGCGGACGGCGCCGCGAGGCAATTTCGCACCTACCTCTCCACCCTCGGCCCGGTACGGGTTCGCGTCGTCGACTGCGAGATCACCATCACCACCACCGCCGGGAAGCACATCGGCCTCTACCGGCCGGCCACCACCCTGCTCGACCACCACCGCCACCCGGCAGCCGAACTCGCCACCCTGTCTCACCAGCGCCGGGAGATCGAAACCGCCTACCTGGAACTGAAGTCGACCATCCTCGGCAACCGCGTCCCGCGGGCCCGCACCCGCGACGGCGTCGAGCAGGAAATCTACGCTGCTGGTGGTCTACCAGCTGCTACGGACCGCCATGGCAGACGCCACCAGCACCCGGCCCGGCACCGATCCCGACCGGGCCGGCTTCACCATCGCCTGGCAGGCCGCCCGCGACCAGATCATCCTGGCCGCGGGCATCATCACCGACATCGTCATCGACCTGGGCCGGCACGATCGGCCGACACGTCCTGGCCGGCCTGCTGCCCGCACGCCGCCTGCGGATCAGCCCCCGCATCGACATCCTCGCGCCCGCAGACCCTCGACAACACGCCCCAACCGCAAACTTCACGGCCTTGGGCAAAAGGCCGAACCCGGATGTGTCCCTCAGGCTGCCGAGGGTCTTGATGGTGAGGTTGAGATGCTTCTTCGCCAGCGGCGGGGCCACAATCGCGCCGGACCCTCAGGCGAGATCGGGCAGCGGGCGCCGGGTGACCTCGTGCGCGTCCTCCGGGGGGAGGCCCAGCATGCGCAGGACCATCTCGGCCAGGTCGGAGGCGGTCTCGTCGCCGTCGAGGTCGGGGCGGGCCAGCCGCAGCGCCACCAGGGACAGCAGGGTCCCGCCCAGAGCGGACAGGGCCGTGGTCGGGTCGGTGCCGGTGAAGCGGCCCGAGGCGATGCCGTGTTCCAGATCACGAAGCGCTCGTGGGGACAGGCCGCGCTCGGAGTGGATGTGGGCCAGGCCGCGGTCGCGCAGGATCCGCATGAGTTCGGGGTGGGAGTCGGCCATCCGGGCGGTGAGCCGGAAACCGGCCGCAACCAGCTCGGCTGGGTCGTCGATCCCTGCCACACGCTCGTCGATGACCTGGCCGAACTCCTCCAGGGCATCGGTCACCGCGGCGTCGAACAGCTCCGTCTTGGACTCGAAGTGGTTGTAGAAGGAGCCGAAACCGACGTCCGCGCGCTCGGCGATGGCCTGGATGCTGGCGCTGGTGTCCCCGCTCTCCGCGAGGATCTGCCGGGCCGCACGGATGAGTGCCTGACGGGTCTCGGCGCGGCGCCGTTCGAAGCGGTTGCGGGGCGGGGCTGACGTCGGCATACGACCGAGTGTAACAACCGTGTCGATGATCCCCCCATGGCTGATGATTCTCTCAATTCTTTGGGTCTGCTCTATTGACGATGAGCAACGGCAAAGTTGATGATTTCCTCATTACGGCAGTGTTGCTTGGAGGGCACCATGTCCCACACCCCCGTTAACAGGGACGATCTCCTGACGCCCCATCAAGATCTCCACAGTGAGTTGGGCGCCCTGCGCGGTGAGCATCCCGGGCGGTCCCGGAACCCCGTCATCAAGGTGACGGACCTTGCCTGGCTGGAGTTCGAGAAGCCTGATCTGGACCGGGCGGAGGTGTTCGCCCGGGACTTCGGATTCGCGATCGCCGCCCGCACCGAGCGCGAACTGTGGCTGCGCGGCACGTTCGCGGGCTCACCGTGCATGGTCATCCGCCGAGGGCAGGCGTCCCGCTTCATCGGAACGGCGTTCCGCGCGGCCGAGCGGGCCGATCTCGACCGGCTGGCCCGCGCGACCGGCAGTGACGTCCGGGACATCGACGTACCCGGCGGCGGACAGTCGGTCGCCCTGCTCGATCCCTCGGGCTTCCCGGTCCGGGTCGTGCACTGCGCCGAGCAGCTGCCGGCTCTGTCCGAGCAGCAGCCGCTGGTCCTCAACACCGGCGCCGGACGCCGTCGTACGAACGCCACCCAGCGGCCGCCCCGTGAGCCGTCGCGTATCCAGCGGCTCGGGCACGTGGTGCTGGAGACACGGGTGTTCATGCGGGCCCTGAACTGGTACCTGGACACCCTGGGGATGATCGTGTCCGACTTCCTGTTCCTGGACGGGCAGCGCGGGCGCGGCCCGACCATGGCGTTCATCCGCTGTGACCAGGGAAGTCTGGCCGTCGATCACCACACGCTGGCCCTGCACCTGGGGCCCGGCACCGGCTACGTCCACTCCGCCTACCAGGTCACCGACCTCGACGCGATCGCCGCCGGCGGGGAGTACCTGGCCGAGCGCGGCTACCGGCGCAGCTGGGGCATCGGCCGGCACATCCAGGGCAGCCAGCTCTTCGACTACTGGCGCGACCCCGACCATTTCATGCTGGAGCACTTCGCCGACGGCGACCTGTTCTCCTGCGACCTCGAACCCGGGTGGGCGCCGATGTCGGCGAGCGGCCTGGCCCAGTGGGGCCCGCCCGTCACCCGCGACTTCCTGGGCGCCAACCCCTCCCCCGCCAAGCTCCGCGAGGTCATGCATGCCCTGCGCGGCGACAACGAACTCGACCCCGCACGTCTGCTGGGCCTGATGAAAGCGATGAGCTCATGAGCACCAACGTTCTGCGCACCACCGACGGCTGGTGGGTCGTACGCGACGAGCGCGCCGTCCGCGTCGAGACCAAGGCGGTCACCACTGCCGAGCTGCTCGCCGACCGGGACGCGGTCCGCGAGGCCGCCGCCTCCGACGAAAGCGGTACGCCCGTGGCCGACCTGGTGGCGCTGCCCCCGGTCACCACCCCCTGCCGGGTGGTCGCCCAGATGGTCAACTATCGCAGCCACGCCCGCGATTCGGGCTTCTCCGGCGAGGTCCCGCCGACCTTCTTCCGTAAGGCGTCCGGCTCGGTCAGCGGCCCGCACGACACGATCGTCCGCCCGTCGCACGTCAACTTCCTCGACTACGAGGTGGAACTCGGCCTCGTCATGGGTGCCCCGCTGCCGGTCGGCGCCGTCGTGGAGGAGCGGGACCTTCCCCGTTACGTCGCCGGGCTGGTCCTGACCAACGACGTCAGCGCACGCGACGTGCAGCTGACCAAGACCCAGTTCTACGAGAGCAAGTCCTACCCGACCTTCACGCCGACCGGACCGTACCTGGCCCTGCTGGAGCCCGAGGACTTCGCCCACTTGCTGAATCTGCGGCTGCGGCTGTCGGTCAACGGCGTGCCGCGCCAGGACCGCACGCTGGCCGACATGATCGTGCGGCCCGCGCAGGCACTCACGCTGCTCGCCCGCTTCCAGACCCTCGACCCGGGCGACCTGCTGCTGACCGGCACCCCAGGCGGCACCGCGCTCAAGGCCCCGCCCAAGCCGGTCGCCAAGATCAGTGCGCTGCTGCCGCCCGCGGTGAGGTGGAAGGCGTTCTTCAAGGGGCAGGCCAAGAACCCCCTGTACCTGCATGCGGGCGACGTCGTCACGGCCACGATCGGCACCCCGGACGGGCGGATCGACCTCGGCGAGCAGCGCAACGCCGTGGCGGATGCGAGGTGAGCGCCGCAATCCGGAGGCCGGTGGTGATCATCGGTGCGGGACCCGTGGGCGTCACGGCCGCGCTCCTGCTCGCACGACACGGAGTGCCCAGCCTGCTCCTGGAACGCCACCGGGACATCTACCCCCTGCCGCGCGCCGTCGTCGCGGACGACGAGATCCGCCGGATCCTGCAGAGGGTCGGTGTCCAGGAGGAGTTCGCCGCTCTCGTGCGTCCCGCGCCGGGGCTGCGGTTGCTGGATGCCCGGCGCCGGGTGATCGCCGAGTTCCCGCGGTCCCTGCACGGACATCACGGCTTCCCACAGCTCAGCATGTTCGACCAGCCCGACCTGGAACGCCTGCTGCGTGACGCCCTGGCGCGTCGCCCGGAGTGCGAGCTGTGGGGCGGGGTGGAGGTCATGTCCGTCACCCAGGACAGCGACGGACCGATGGGTTCGACGGGTCCGGTCCGGGTCGCCTTCCGTCGCGATGGCAGCGACGAGGTGGAGCAGGTGTGGGCGGATGCCGTCCTCGGCTGCGACGGCGCGGGCAGCCTCACCCGCGAAGCGATCGGCGCCAGCTGGGAGGACCTGCACTTCGAGGAGAGCTGGCGGGTCATCGACGTGCGCACCAGCCTCCCGGTGCGCACCTGGGAAGGTGCGGAGCAGATCTGCTGCCCGAACCAGCCCGCTACCTTCATGCGTCTCAGTGGGGACCGCTACCGCTGGGAGTTCCGGCTGGCCGACGGTGAGCAGTTGGACGGCCCGGAGGGGCGGGAGCGCCTGCGTGAGCTGGTCGCCCCGTGGGTGGACCTGCCGGCCGGAGCCGCGCCAGGCGACTTCCAGGTGATCCGGCAGGCTCAGTACACCTTCCGGGCCCGCCTCGCCGACCGGTGGCGGCGGGGGCGCGTCTTCCTGCTGGGCGATGCCGCCCACCTCACCCCGCCGTTCGTCGGGCAGGGTCTGTGCGCGGGCCTGCGTGACGCGTACAACCTCACCTGGAAACTCGCCCGGGTCCTCCGGCAGGGCGCAGATGAGCTGCTGCTGGACACCTACGAGCGCGAGCGCAAGCCGCACGCCCGCCATCTGATCCGTGTCGCGGTCGCCGTCGGCTGGGCCATGACCGGCGGACAGGACCGCGGTGCGGCGCTGCGCCGGGCCGTTGTGGGCGCGGTGTGTCGCGTCCCCGGCGTGACCGCGGCGGTGAGCCGTGACCTCAGCCCCGCCCTGACCGCCGGTCCACTCGTGCGGCGCCGCCCCCGGCTCACCGGCCGGGCACTGGCCGGCACCTTCTGCCCGCAACCCTGGGTGCTTCACGGCGGCGGCAGAGTGCGCCTCGACGACGTCCTCGGGGACTCCTTCGCCGTCGTGACCGCCGTGCCGCCCACCGCGCAGATGAAGGCTGTGGCCACGGCACTGGGCGCACCCACGATCCACGTTGGCGACCTGGGCGACGACGGCACCCTGGCCGCCTGGCTGGCACGCGGCCGCGCCGACGCCGTCCTGCTGCGCCCCGACCGCGTCGTACTGGACACGGTCCCCGTAGGCACCGGCGACTTCACCGACACCGCCGCCTGGGCACCGCTGCTGCACACGGCCCGCCGCCCCGCCGAAGCCCGGCCCGCCCACTGACGAGGAGCCCCGCACCATGACCACCCCGCACCCGACCCCGCCCTTCCTGGCTCCCGACCCGAAGGCGGCCGCCGGCAGTCGCATCGCGGACTTCACCCGCTGGGCCGCCCGGCACGCAGGCGCCGAAGCGCTCCAGGACCCCACCGACTACCAGGCCCTGCACCGCTGGTCGGTCACCGACCTGGAAGGATTCTGGGCCGCGGTGTGGGAGTACTTCGACATCGACGCGACGACTCCGTACGAGCGTGTGCTGGCCGATGAGACCATGCCCGGTGCGCGCTGGTTCCCAGGCGCCTCCCTCAACTACACCCACCACGCGCTGCGCAACCTGGACCCGGAGGCGCCCGCGATCACCGCACTGGACGAAACCGGAGCCAGCTACGAGATCACGGGTCGGCAGCTGCGCGCCCAGGTCGCCTCCGTCGCAGCCACTCTGCGCGATCTGGGCGTCGGCCAGGGCGACCGGGTGGTCGGCTACCTGCCCAACACCCCCCACGCCATCATCGCCTTCCTCGCCACCGCGAGCCTGGGAGCGGTGTGGTCGGTGTGCGGTCAGGACTACGCCCCCAAGGCTGCCGCCGACCGCTTCGCTCAGCTCGAACCGACTGTGCTCGTCACGGCGGACGGCTACCTCTTTAACGGCACCACGCACGACCGCCGTGCCGCCTCCCTCGAGCTGGCCGCCGCCCTGCCCACGCTGAAGGCCACGGTGCTCGTGGACCACGTGGGCCTTGCCTGGCCCCAGACCCGGACCGCGGGACTGACGGTTCCCTGGGAGGACGCGGCCACCCGCACCGAATACCTCACCATCGCCCCGGTGCCGTTCGACCACCCGCTGTGGATCGTCTTCTCCTCCGGCACCACCGGCCTGCCCAAGGGCATCGTCCACGGGCACGGCGGCGTCCTGCTGGAGCACCTCAAGACCCTCGGCCTGCATTGCGACCTGGGCGCCGGGGACCGCCTGCTGTGGTACACCACCACCCACTGGATGATGTGGAACCTGGCCGTCTCCACTTTGCTGACCGGTGCCGCCACCTGCACCTACGACGGCAGCCCGGCGCCGGTGGCGCGTCCGGACATCCTGTGGGAGCTGGCGGCCCGCCACAACGTCACCGTCTTCGGCACCGGTCCCCAGTACCTGCTGGCCATGGCCAAGCTCGGCGTCGAACCCTCCGTGCACGACCTGTCGGCGATCCGCGTCATCGGCTGCACCGGCTCCGCCCTGCCCGCCTCCGCCTACCCCTGGGTCCGCGACCACGTCGGCGCCGGCATCCAGCTGGCGTCCACCAGCGGCGGCACAGACGTCGTCTCCGGCTTCGCCGGCAGCGCCCCCACGACCCCCATCTGGGCGGGCGAGCTGTCCGCCCCCAACCTGGGCGTGGCGCTGGCAGCGTACGACAGGGCTGGACGGCCGGTCGTCGATCAGGTCGGCGAACTGGTCGTCACCCGTCCGATGCCGTCCATGCCGCTGTACTTCTGGAACGACCCCGACGGCAGCCGCTACCGCGACGCCTACTTCACCGCCTACCCGGGCGTGTGGCGGCACGGTGACTGGATCACGCTCACCTCGCACGGATCGGTGATCGTCCACGGCCGCTCCGACGCCACCCTCAACCGCAACGGCGTACGCCTCGGCAGCGCCGACATCCACGACATCGTCGAACACCTCCCCGAGATCACCGAGGCCCTCGTCATCGGCGCGGAGGAACCCGACGGCGGCTACTGGATGCCCCTGTTCGTCGTCCCCGCGCCCGGTGTGACGGTGGATGACGCCCTGCGAGACCGGATCCGAGACGCGATCCGCGCCGGTGCCTCGCCCCGCCACGTGCCCGACGAGATCCTCGCCGTACCGGCCATCCCACACACGAAAACCGGCAAGAAACTCGAGGTCCCGGTCAAACGCCTCCTCCAGGGCGCCCCCGCCGAGCAGGTCCTCAACCCCTCCGCGGTCGACAACCCCGACCTGGTCGCCTACTTCGCCGACCTGGGAGCCGAACGCCGTCAGCTCCGTCACCCGCACACCCCCGAGGGCGTCTCGTGATCCTCTCCGTCTCGCTGACCTGTCTCATCGCGTTGATCTTCGCCCTGCTGGGCGTGGCCAAGATCCTTGCCCTGGGGCCGATGCCCGGGCTGGCCGCCCACGCCGGTTTCACGACCGCGGCCTACCGGGTCATCGGCGGGCTGGAGCTGGCGGGCGCCGTCGGCGTAGCGGTCGGCCCGGTCGTACCGCTGTGCGGCGGCCTGGCCGGTATCGGGTTGCTGATGCTGCTCGCCGGTGCCGTGATCACGCACGTGCGCAAGGGCGATGGGGTGCCCAAGCTCGTCCCCGCGGTGGCGTGCACAGCCCTGGTCGCCTGGTATCTCACGCTCCTTTCCGGCCTGTGACGCGTTCAGGTGCAGACGGCCGCCTGTGGCATAGGCTCCGTCCCGCACGCGACCAGGAGCCACCGGACCTGTGAGCGGGCCCCCGCTGAGGCTGGCAAACTGAATCTGTGGTTCCGCTGATGACCGCGACCGATCAGGCCGTGTCCTCATCACTCACAGGCGCCGGCGTGGTGTCGATCTGCGCGCTGCTCTTCACCGTCGCGTCGTTCTGGTGGCTCAACGCCCGACAGGGACGCCTGAAGGCGTGGGAGCCTCATTCCTTCGCGGCGATCGTCCACGGTTCCACGGCCCGCCTCCGGCTTCCGCTCGTCCTGCACAACACCGGCCCCAAGCCGATCGTCGTGCAGGACCTCATCCTGACCTTCCCTGATGAGCCCGCATCCCACCTGCCACTCCTATGGGTGTCCTCCCCGTCCCGCCTCCAGCCGGGACCCGACGAGGAAGCGAAGCTGCCGGCCGGATTCGTCGTGCCCGGCAGAGAGGCACAACAACTCTTCATCGAGTTCGAGGCACCGTTCTCCGGATTCATCCCGGAGGCCCGTGACTACAAGGCCCAGATACAAGTGCGGGTCGGCCACCGCAAGGGGTGGCGCCCCCTGCTGACGTTCACCCTGAGGGCCGCCAACATCATCGATCCAGATCGCTACACCGTCTACAACAACGCACCGGTCGAGCTGACGAAGGAAGATCAGAGGAGAGCCGATGCGGCGCTCCTCGAACTGCTGGAAGAGCACGGGGACGGCTCCCCTCCGGACGGCAGGAGACGGAGAGATCCGCCGGATGACGGCGACGCCGACACGAGCGGTTGATGCGGAGTCCCGGATCGGCGCGGCGGGCATTCTCTCGGTGGTCATGGTCCACCAACCAGAACCTCCCCCATTGCATGATCGCCTCGGGTGAGTCGGTAAGGGTCTGGAGGGGTCCGAGGCCGATCAGCCTCGGCACCGGTCATGGCGCCGACCCGGCATCGCTCTGCCTGGAGCGTTCCGCCGGGCTTCCTCGCGGACCGAGAGACGAAGGGCCACTGATGTCTCGATCCATGCGCGCTCTCGTAGCCGTAGCGGCTGGCGAGCCCACCGATGTCCTGCGGCTGGAATCACGGCCGGTTCCCACGCCGGACGCCGGTCAGGCGTTGATCCGTGTGAAGGCGACCCCGGTTCACGCGAGTGATCTGCACGTGCTGCGCGGCCGCTACGGCTTCTCGCCGGAGTTTCCCGCTGTCGGGGGCAACATGGAGTGCGTGGGCCGCATCGCAGACCTGGGCCCGCAAACCGAGGGGCTGAAGGTCGGTGAGCGCGTGGTGGTCGCCGCGATCCCGGCTGTACCCGGGCCCCCTGTGGCAGGCACCTGGCAGGAATACCTCGTCGCCGACACATACAGGCTGCCGGCGGTCCCCGAGCAGCTGAGCGACTCCAGCGCCTGCTGACCCCGCACAGCGCAGAGACGACGGCACGCACGGAGCGCGCGGCCTGCAGCGGCTCCTGCACGCCGGCCACCCTGCAGGCGGATCCGGTGGCCCGCGAACCGGCCCATCGCGTCATTCCGGAAAAATGCGGAACTCGAATTCGGGACGGTCCCACGGCACGGCGGGCGGGTTCGCGAACGCGGTCCCGGTCCGCACCGCACCAACGCGGTGGTAGAAGTCCTCGGCGGGAAGATGCGACACGACCTTGAGACGGTCAAGCCCGGCGGCACGGGCCTCGGACCGCATGTGCGCGACGAGCAGCCGTCCAATACCCCGTCCTTGCACTTCGTCGGCGACGAACAGCAGGTCGAGCTCCGGCGGAGCGAGGACGAGCGAGTAGAACCCGAGGACCCGGCCTCCATGCTCGCCGGCGCCGACGGCCACAAAGGTGCGGTGGGCCTCGATGTAATCAGGGCCGACCCGGTAGCCCGCGACGGCGGCTGCGTACTTACCCTCATAGGCGCCTGAGCCACGCACGAGCCGCGTGAGCCGTTTGGCATCCCGCGCGACGGCCCTCCGTATCGTGATCGGCTGGCCGATCGGGGAAGTGGGTGAACTCATCGGGAGAGTATTTCGCACCGGGGAGTGCCTTCGTGCGGCGGGTCGGCTGCTCGGGCAGGCGTTCCTGCACCGCTCCCGGGAACCGCTCACCCAGGCCCCGATCGACCCAGGAAATTCCGAGCCGGCCTCGTGAGGCGGATCATCCCCGACCTGTTCACCGGCCCCGGCGGCTGGAGCAACGCCCTCACCGTCCCCGGGGCCCGGGACATCGGCCCGGAGTGGGACAGCTTCGCCTTGTTCCGGCCGCCCGCGTGATCCGATCGTGACCAGGCAACCACTGCGAGTGTCCCGCTGCGTCGGAAAAAGGAGATCCCGCAGGCAATGGATCACCCGGTCCCGCTCTCCGGGTACCGTCAGGGTATGAGTCATCCGCACCCCGAACTGAAAGCCGCCCCGCCCCTTCCTGAAGGAGGGCTGCGGGTCATCGCCCTGGGCGGCCTGGGTGAGATCGGCCGCAACATGACCGTCTTCGAGCACGCGGGCAAACTGCTCATCGTCGACTGCGGCGTGCTGTTCCCCGAGGAGACCCAGCCCGGCGTGGACGTGATCCTGCCGGACTTCACCTCGATCCGGGACCGGCTGGACGACATCGTGGCCGTGGTACTCACCCACGGCCACGAGGACCACATCGGCGGCGTGCCGTACCTGCTGCGCGAGCGGTCCGACATTCCCGTCGTCGGCTCCAAGCTGACGCTGGCGTTCCTGGAGGCCAAGCTCAAGGAACACGGCATCCGGCCGCGCACGGTACGGGTGCGGGAAGGCGACCGGCGTGGCTTCGGGCCCTTCGACTGCGAGTTCGTGGCGGTCAACCACTCCATCCCCGACAGCCTCGCGGTCGCGATCCGCACCCGGGCCGGGATGGTGCTGCACACCGGCGACTTCAAGATGGACCAGTTCCCTCTCGACGACCGCATCACCGACCTGCGCGCCTTCGCCCGCCTCGGCGAGGAGGGCGTGGACCTGTTCCTCACCGACTCCACCAACGCCGAAGTACCCGGCTTCACCACCTCCGAGCGGGAGCTGAACCCGGCGATCGAGCAGGTGATGCGCACCGCGCCGCGCCGGGTCATCGTCTCCAGCTTCGCCAGCCACGTGCACCGCATCCAGCAGGTCCTGGACGCCGCCCACCAGCACGGCCGCAAGGTCGCCTTCGTCGGCCGGTCGATGGTCCGCAACATGGGCATCGCCCGTGACCTGGGCTATCTGAAGGTCCCCTCCGGTCTGGTCGTGAGCACGAAGGAGCTGGAGAAGCTCCCGGACCACAAGATCACTCTGGTGTGCACCGGCTCCCAGGGCGAACCGATGGCCGCGCTGTCACGGATGGCCAACCGCGACCACGTGATCCGCATCGGCAAGGGCGACACCGTCCTGCTCGCCAGCTCCCTCATCCCCGGCAACGAGAACGCCATCTACCGGGTGATCAACGGACTCACCCGGTGGGGCGCCCATGTGGTCCACAAGGGCAACGCCAAGGTGCACGTCTCCGGGCACGCCAGTGCCGGCGAACTCGTCTACTGCTACAACATCGTCAAACCCCGCAACGTCATGCCGGTGCACGGCGAATGGCGCCACCTGCGGGCCAACGCCGACCTCGCCATCCGTACCGGTGTCGACCCCGACCGGGTCGTCATCGCCGAGGACGGCGTCGTCGTCGACCTGGTCGACGGGCGCGCGTCCATCACCGGCAAGGTCCCCGCCGGCAACGTCTACGTCGACGGCATGGAAGTCGGCGGCGCCACCGAAGCGTCCCTCAAGGACCGCCTCACCCTCGCCGCCGAAGGCGTGGTCACGGTGGTGGCGATCGTCGACGCGGACACCGGCGCCCTCGCCGAGGCCCCCGACTTCCTGGCCCGGGGCTTCGTCCACGACGACGCCACGTTCGAGCCGGTCATCCCCGTCATCGAGAAGACCCTGGCCACCGCGGCCGAGGAAGGCGTCGGGGACGCGCGCCAACTCGAACAACTCCTCGCCCGCGCCGTGGCGAACTGGGCGTTCCGCACCCACCGCCGCCAGCCCCTCATCATCCCCGTCATCATCGACGCCTGAGCCACAGCCCGGCAGCACGGACCCGTTCCGGCCCCGGCCCCGCCGGCATCGAGGTCGGGCACGGCGCCGGCGGCGGGCCGCGGATGGTGTTGCTCGCGTCGGGCAGCACCGCCAGCCGGTCGTGGCCGGGCCGATGCCGGCCGATCAGCGGCGCCGAGCTTACGTCGACCACGAACAGTCGGGACCGGTGACGGTCGATGCGGTGGCAGTGAAGACCGGTGAGTTCGCCAACGCCGGACTGGAACGCCTGCCTCCGCAGCCAGAACTCGTGGTCCTCGGCGCCTGGGAAAGCATGGATGCTCAGCTCACCCTGTCGCCCGGAGCGAAGCCCTGCGCAACGACGAGGCCGATCTGGGATTCATCGAGGGCCCCTCGACGCGGTGTTCGTCTCCCCGGACGACCGGTTCGCCTGCGTCAGCATGGAGAGTTACCACCCGAACAACGCCGGGACCGTGTCCTATGCGCAGGGCAAGAACGACGAGTCGCACTTCCGCGCGCTCGCCGAGACGGCGGGCGGCGGACGTCTCGGCATGGTGAGCGCGATACCCGCCGCGACCACCACCGTGGTCGACTTCCGGGGGAACGAGCACTACTCGACGCCGGGCAACGGCTGGGGGGCGTCCGTCGTCGTCTGCTACCGGGTGACCCTGGGCCCGTCGATGCCGCATCCCGTACCGCTGGAGACGGTCACCTGCTGAGATGATCGAGTGGGACGTCTGCGGACCGGGACACTGGCCGACCTCACGCAGAAGCCCCACCGGAGCACGGTGGGGCTTCTGCGTCTCACGCACGCTCTCACACGCCCGTTTCGGCACGGTGGACCGCTACCGGGACCCGTCCTCGTGCGACAGCTCGAGGTCGAAGCCGGTGACACCGCTGCCGTCCAGGCGCACCGACCCGGCGACCGGGGCGTAGCCGCTGGCGATGACGGTGTAGTCGCCGCCGACGAGGTCGGTGAACCCGTAGGCGCCGTCGGAGCCGGTGATCGTGGTGCCGACCACGTTCCCGGCCGCGTCCAGCAGGGTGACCTTGGCGTCGTCGAGCGGGCGGCCGGTCGCGGTGCCGACGACACCGTGGAGCCGGGCGCCGGGTTCGAGGCGGATCTCACAGACGTCCGCGGCTCCCGGGGTGACCTCGACCGGGAGGGCGGCCGGGCGGTGTCCGGGCGCGTTCACCACGAGCGTGTAGCTGCCGGGGACCAGATCGGCGAGCTCGAAGGCGCCGTCGGCGGCCGAGGTGCCGGAGGACACGACCTCACCGCGTACGTCGGTGGCGACCAGCAGCGCTCCGGGCACCGGCTGTCCCTCGACGGCGTCCCGGACCGTCCCGGTGAGCGCGACGGTGCCGCTCAGCGCGAGATCGCAGGCGACCGGCTCCTCGCCGACGAGCACCGTGACGGCCTGGGGCTGCCGGGCACCGGCGGCGCCGATCAGCACATAGGTGCCGGGGCCGGTGACGGACAGCGCGTAGGCGCCGTCGGCGCCGCTGACGGCGCGGCCGAGCTGCCGGCCGTTCACGTCGATCAGGGTGATCACGGCCTGCGGCACCGGGGCGCCCGTGCCGTCCAGCACCCGGCCGTGGACGTCGTACGACGGGGCGCCGGGAACGGGTGCGAACCGATCGGCCGGCCCGGCGACGGGCTTGATGCCTCCGGCCGCCGCGCCGGCGGTGGTGGGCTCCGGGGCGGCCGGCTCGGTGGTCGTGGTGGCGGCCGGTTCCGGAGCGGGGCCGGCGTTCTCCTCGGCGGCCCGTGCCTCCAGTCCGGAGACCTTGCGCAGCGGCACCTCCTTGGTCCACACCGCGACCAGGAAGCCGAGGACCATCACGGCCGCCGCGATGAGGAACACGAGCTGCATCGAGTCGGTGAAGCCGACCTTGAACGGCTGGGCCAGGCGCGGGTCGAGGTGCTGGATGAACGAGGAGTCGTCGAGCACCCCCGAGCCGCTCCCGCCGCCCGCGTGCGGGTGCTTGAACAGCTCCAGCACCGGCTTGTTCGCGGGGTTGGCCCGCACGGCCGGGTCATGCAGCGCGGCCTGGAACGCGGGCGTCTGCGCGGCGGACCGGAAGGCCGAGCTGATCTTGTCGCCGACGGTGCTGAACAGCACGGAGAGGAAGACCGCGGTGCCGGCGGTGCCGCCCATCTGCCGGAAGAAGGTGGCCGACGCGGTCGCCACGCCCATGTCCTTGGGCTCCACGGCGTTCTGCACGGCCAGGGTCAGGATCTGCATGCATCCGCTGAGGCCGATGCCGAACAGCGCCATGTAGGCCATGGTCTCCGGCAGTGCGGTGTCCCACTGCACCCGGTAGTGGAACAGCAGCATGGCGGCGATGATCAGCGCGGAGCCGATGACCGGGAAGACCTTGTACTTGCCGGTCTTCTGGATGATGCGGCCGACCACGATGGTGCCGGCGATCATCCCGACCATCAGCGGCAGCATGAGCAGGCCGGACTTGGTGGGGCTGACGCCCTTCACGATCTGCAGGTACAGCGGGACCATCATCATCCCGCCGAACATGCCCATGCCGATGAGCACGGACAGCAGGCTCATCTTGCTGAAGACCGCGCTGCGGAACAGCCGCATCGGGATCAGGGCCTCCTCGCCCATGGCCCGTTCGACGAGGACCCACACCAGCAGGCCGACCGCGCCGACCGCGTAGCAGACGTAGGCCTTGGTGGAGGTCCATCCCCAGTCCTGGCCCTGCTCGGCCACGAGCAGCAGCGGCACCACGCCGACGGCGATGGTGAGCGCGCCCCACCAGTCGATGCGGTGCTCGCGCCGGGTGTGCGGGAGGTTGAGCACCTTGGCGACGACGAACAGCGCGATGATGCCGACCGGCACGTTGACCAGGAACACCCAGCGCCAGCCGGAGATGGTCAGGATGCTGCTGCGGCCCGCGAGGAAACCGCCGATCAGCGGGCCGAGCACGCTGGAGGAGCCGAACGTGGCGAGCATGTAGCCCTGGTACCGGGCCCGCTCGCGGGGCGGCACGATGTCACCGATGATCGCCAGCGCCAGTGACATCAGACCGCCCGCGCCGATGCCCTGGAAGGCCCGGAAGGCGGACAGCTCCGTCATAGAGGTGGCGAACGAGCAGGCCGCCGAGCCCGCGATGAAGATCGTGATGGCCGCAAGGAAGTAGGGCTTGCGGCCGTAGAGGTCGGACAGCTTTCCGTACAGCGGCGTGCTGATGGTGGAGGTGATCAGGTACGCGGTGGTGACCCACGCCTGCGCGCTGAGTCCGTGCAGATCGTCGGCGATCGTGCGGATCGAGGTGCTGACGATGGTCTGGTCGAGCGCCGCGAGGAACATCCCCAGCATGAGGCCGCTGAGGATCGTCATGATCTGACGGTGTGTCAGCCTGCCGGCCGGCGCCGATGCCGGTATCGCCTCGGTTCCCCCACGGGCCGGGGATGCGGACGTGGTCATGCGTGCGGATCTCCTTGCCTCGCCCCGCCGCCCGGGCCCAGCCCGGCCGTGAGGCTCGTGTACGTGCGGTCGACCAGGTCGTCGCCGAAGTGCAGCAGCGGACGATCATCACTCACGTTCCGTTGCTTGCGGCTACCAACTGAGTGTAGATGCTGGCTGCGGCAGGCCGAATCACACCCATGTCAGGTGGAGTGTTGCGCCCGTACGGCCATCCCCCGAAGGCGTGGCGGGGGACCCACCGGCACCGTCGAGGCGCCGGTCGCAAGACCCGGCTTTTCCCCTCGCGAGCCGGCCCCGAGCCCCTGCCGGCAGGGTCTCCCGTGTGATGCCACCCATAGGAGCCAGATCACATCCTAGCCGGGGTCGTAGGACCTCCACCCGCCTGACCTGCACAGAAGTCGCCATAACAACCCATTTCGGACATTCCTCCGTACTTGGGTAGTACGTCACATCATTGCCCCCCGCCCGAGCCGCCGATAACTATTGCTGTCGTCGCCGGGAGCCACAGGCCGGACCGAGCGGAACACCGCCGGATCCACCCGCTCCCGACGCGGCACGAGGCACCGCCCCACGCCACCGCGACCGACCGCGGCCGGCTCCGACTTCGTCCTCCTGTGGAGAGTTACTTCCGTATGACCATGACCACCCGCACCCGCATCGCCCGTCTGCGCACCCTCGCCCTCACCGGCATCACCACCACCGGCGCGGCGGCTGTCGCCCTCACTCTGATGCCCGCGAACGCACAGGCCGCCGAAGCGACGCAGGTGCCGGCCTCCTCGGTGGTCAAGGCTTCCTCGCACGACGGCAGCGCCAACAATCTCGACGGCTGGATCAAGCAGTCTCTGCAGATCATGAAGGCCAAGGGCATCCCCGGCAGCTACGAGGGCCTCAAGCGCAACATCATGCGCGAGTCCGGCGGCAACCCCAGCGCGCAGAACAACTGGGACGTCAACGCCAAGCAGGGCACCCCCTCCAAGGGCCTGCTCCAGGTCATCGACCCGACCTTCAACACCTACCACGTCGCCGGTACCGCCAAGAGCGTCACCGACCCGGTGGCCAACATCACCGCGGCCGCCAACTACGCGGCCCACCGCTACGGCTCCATCGACAACGTGAACTCCGCGTACTGAGCCGACGCACACCCCAGCACCTGAAGGCCGGTGCCGGCAGCGACAACCGCTGCCGGCACCGGCCTTGTCGCGCAGCAACGGTCAGGCGTCGTCCGGGGTGCCGAGGCCGGTCAGGGCGCCCACCGGGTCCAGGTCCGGCGTGCCGCGCGGCCACCAGTCGTCCTGGCCCGGCTCCGACTCGTACGCGTACCACAGGCCGTCGCGGCCCAGGCGGAGCTGGACGTGGCCGCGCGGATGGGTGAGTCGGTTGTGCCAGGGGCGGAACGCCGGGAGGTCGGCGGCGAGCAGTAGCGGGCGGGCCCGGTCGAAGCGGCCGGCCGGCGGGTCCCACGGCTCCTCCAGGACGGCCAGTCCGGCGGCCCCGCCCTGGCGCCAGGCCGCGACGGCCCGCGCGAGGTCGGCCGGGGTGCGGCCAACGGCCGTGGCGAGCGTGGCGTAGAGGGTGCGGGTGGTGGCCGTGAGGCCGGAGCCGGGGCGGGCGGCGGCCAGGCGTACCGCGTCCTGCCACAGCGTCAGCTCGCCCACCGGGTCGCGTCCGGTGCCGAGCAGTGCGTGGGCGCGGGCGGCGGCGTCGGTCGCGAGCTGGTCCAGCGCGAAGGGGTCCGGGCCGCCGGGCGCCGCCGGATAGACCGGGGGCTGCTCGGGATGCGGGGGTGCCGGCAACGGCGGGGGCAGCGGCGGGAGTTCGCGCGGGGCGAGGGCGTCGGCGGCGCGGACGCCTGGCAGGGACTCGGGCTGCCGCTCCTGGGCGGCGCGGGCCGCGCGGGCGGCGCTGCGCCGGGACAGCGCGTCCAGCAGGCTCCGCTCGCCCCGTCCGCGCAGCAGGAGCAGCACGAACGGGTCGGCGTCGAGCAGCCGTGCCGTCTGGTAGCAGAGCGCGGCCGCGTGCTTGCAGGGGTGCCCGGAGTCGGGGCAGCTGCAGCGCGGCACGAGGTCGCCGGGGCCGGGCAGCAGGGGCACACCGCAGTCGGCGAGGGACTGGGGCAGTTCCTTGTCGAGCAGCGCGGCGATGTGCCCCGGCCGGTCGGCGGCCGCGTCCAGGAACCGCGCCCAGTCCGCGTCCTCCAGCGTGCGGACCCGCACCTGCACCCGGTACGGGCGGGGCCGGCTTCCACGGACGTACGCCAGTACCAGCCCCGGGGTCACGGTGATCGCGTCGACATGGCCCTGGTCGGCGTAACCACGGCCCCGTGCCAGCCTCTTGGGATCCAGCGCACCCCGCTCCAACGCGGCCACCCAGGCATTGCCCCACCAGGTCCCGGCGAACGGCGCGTCCTCGGCACCGGCCTCGCGGGGCGGGAACGGCGGGAAAGTGCGGCGGAGTTCGGTGTCGCGGTGGGGGGTGGCCATGGTGGCGGGCACGTGGAGGGACGCGGGGGCGGGGGCGGATCGGTGCGGGACGGCGGCCTGTGGGGAGGTGGGGGTGGACGTGGCGGGCGGCGTGTCCGGGGACGCCGGCTCGTCCCGCGTGGAGCCCGGCCCGGCGGGGGTGGCGGGCTGCGGTGTGCGCGGGGACGGGGGCGCTGGGGTGGAGACGGGGCGCGGCCCGGTGGTGTCGGCGCTGTCGCCGGTGCCGGTGGTGTCGGTGCCCGGTGTCTCCTCCTCCGGGTCGTCGGACCACGCCGGCATCCGGAAGGCGTTGGCCAGGTAGTGCCGCATGTCCTGGGCAGCCTTGATGCGGGCGGCTCGGGAGTCCGGTCCGGGGACGGTCGCGGGGCGCGGCGCCGTCGCTGCGGAGCCACCGGTCGCGCGCGGCCCGCGTCGGGTACGGGAGGCCGTCGCCCGCTCGCCGCGCGCGGCAGCCTCGTCCGCCTCGGCCTCGGCACGCAGCGCCTCCCGCCGGGCGGACCGAAGTGCCTCCCTGGCCAGGTCGGCGGGACGCCCCGCAGGACGTTCCGCACGAGGGAGCCCCGGCATGGCACGGCCTGCCGCACCCGCGGCCCCCGGCATGTCAGGATCTGCCGCACCCACGGTCCCCGGCATGTCAGGATCTGCCGCACCGGCGGTCCCCGGCATCTTTCGGGCATCTGCATCGGCGGACCCGGGCACGCCGGACTCACCCCCACCGGCGGGCCCCGGTACGTCACGGGGGACCACACCCGTGGACCCGGGCACATCAGGCTCACCCGCACCGGCGGACCCCGGCACCTCACGAGCGCCCACACCAGCCGACCCCGACACACCACACCCACCCCCACCGGCGGGCCCCGGCACGTCACGGGGGACCACACCAGCCGACCCCGACACGCCACGCCCACCCCGACCGGCGGGCCCCGGTACGTCACGAGGGACCACACCCGTGGACCCGGGCACATCAGGCTCACCCGCACCGGCGGACCCCGGCACCTCACGAGCGCCCACACCAGCCGACCCCGACACACCACACCCACCCCCACCGGCGGACTGCTCCGGGTCGGCGATCCCTCCGCCTGCGGCGGGCTGTGCCGGAGCGCCTGTTGCAGGGCGGTCGCCTGATGGGCGGAAGTCGCCTGTCTCGCCCGGCGTGCCGGCCGCGACCGACCGCGCGGGCATGGCCGACATGGCCGACCGGAGAGCGGCCCGCGCGGCGTCCGCGGGACTCGGCTCCGGGGTGCCGGGCCGGTCGGACGCGCGCCCGGATGCCGCCTGGTCCTCCGCGGTTTCCTCCCGCTCTGCTTTCGCTCGGCCGGGCTCCGCCCGCTCGGACCAGGCCGGCCCTGCCTCCGCCCGCTCGGGCCCGGCAGACCCTGTCTCCGCCGGCACGGACCCGGCCCGTTCGCCCCCGGTCCGTTCGGCTTCCGCTCGCTGGCGTGCCTCTCGCAGGGCTCGGCGGGCGGCGTCGCCGGGACGCTGGTCGCCGCTCGTCACGACGGCCTCCGCAGGGAGACGAGGTCGGACAGCTCGCGGTCGGTCAGTTCGGTGAGGGCCGCCTCGCCGGAGCCGAGGACGGCGTCGGCGAGGGCGCGCTTCGCGGTGAGCATCTCGGCGATGCGGTCCTCGACCGTGCCCTCGGTGACCAGGCGGTGGACCTGGACGGGCTGGGTCTGGCCGATGCGGTACGCACGGTCGGTGGCCTGTTCCTCGACCGCCGGGTTCCACCAGCGGTCGAAGTGGACGACATGGCCCGCGCGGGTGAGGTTCAGGCCCGTCCCGGCGGCCTTCAGGGAGAGCACCAGGACCGGGGTCTCGCCGTCCTGGAAGCGGTCGACCATGCGCTCCCGCTCCGGGACCGGGGTGCCGCCGTGCAGCAGGTCGACCGGGATCGCCCGGGCGGACAGGTGCGCGGTGATGAGGCGGGCCATGCCGACGTACTGGGTGAAGACGAGCGTCGAGCCGTCCTCGGCGAGGACGGTGTCCAACAGCTCGTCCAGCAGGGCGAGTTTGCCGGAGCGGGCCAGGAGCCGGTCGGCGTGCGGGTCCTCCTTCAGATAGAGCGCCGGGTGGTCGCAGATCTGCTTCAGGGCACCCAGCAGTTTCAGCACCAGGCCCCGGCGGGCGATGCCCTCGGCGGTCTCGATGGCCAGCATCGACTCGCGCACCACCGCCTCGTACAGCGCGGCCTGCTCGCGGGTGAGCGGCACCGGATGGTCCGTCTCGGTCTTGGGCGGCAGCTCGGGGACGATGCCGGGGTCGGACTTCTTGCGGCGCAGGAGGAAGGGACGGACCAGGCGGGCGAGGCGCTCGACGGCCTCCTGGTCCTCGCCGTTCTCCACCGCGCGGGCGTGCCGGGCACGGAAGGACTTCAGGGGGCCGAGGAGTCCGGGGGTGGTCCAGTCGAGCAGGGCCCACAGCTCGGAGAGGTTGTTCTCCACCGGGGTGCCGGTCAGCGCCACGCGCGCGGGGGCCGGGATGGTGCGCAGCGCCTTGGCGGTGGCCGAGTAGGGGTTCTTCACATGCTGGGCCTCGTCGGCGACGACCATGCCCCAGGGTTGTCCGGCCAGGCGGGCCGCGGTGGAGCGCATGGTGCCGTAGGTGGTGAGGACGAACCCGCCGTCGAGGCCGTCCAGCGTGCGGCCCTGGCCGTGGTAGCGGCGCACGGGGACGCCGGGGGCGAACCGGGTGATCTCCCGCTGCCAGTTGCCGAGCAGGGAGGCCGGGCAGACGACGAGGGTGGGCTCGGTGCGGGCGCGCTTCAGGTGCAGGGCGATGAGGGTGACGGTCTTGCCGAGGCCCATGTCGTCGGCGAGGCAGCCGCCGAGGCCGAGCGAGGTCATGAGGTCCAGCCAGGCCAGACCGCGCAGCTGGTAGTCGCGCAGGGTGGCCGCCAGCCCCGTGGGTGGTTCGGCCGGGCGCAGGCCCGCGGTGAGCCGGTCGCGCAGGGCGGCCAGGGCGCCGACCGGGACGGCCTCGACGGTCTCCCCGTCGACCTCGGCGGTGCCGGTGAGCGCCACGGACAGCGCGTCGACCGGGTCGAGCAGGCCCAGTTCGCGTTTGCGGGCCTTGCGGACGAGGGCCGGGTCGACCAGCACCCAGCGGTCCCGGAGCCGTACGACCGGGCGGTGGGCCTCGGCGAGGGCGTCCATCTCGGCCTCGCTGAGCGGATCCCCGCCGAGGGCCAACTGCCAGCGGAAGCCGAGCAGTTCCTCGCTCTCGAAGAAGCCGGTGCCGTCGGTCGCGGAGCCGGGTGCCGGGCGGACCACGGCGGCGGCCGTGAGGTCGCGGGCGAGGTCCCGCGGCCAGTGCACGGCGACCCCGGCGGCGGCGAGGCGCGTGGCACCGACGCCGAGCAGCTCGCCCAGTTCCTCCTCGGACAGGGCGAGCACATCGGGCACGTCCTGTTCGGCGAGCCGGTCCAGGGGCGGCCACACGCGCGCCGCGCGCCGCACGGCGAGGGCGGCGTCCACCCGCGAGCGGGGCCCGAACGCCGTGTCGGCCTCCCCCGCCCACAGGGCCGCCGCGTCGACCACCAGGGTGGGGTCGGCAAGGCTGTGCACCTGCACGATGGCCGCCCCGGCAGCGCGGGTGCCGTCGTGCTCGCCGGCGTCGAAGACGTCGTACGCGGACAGGTCCAGGCGGAGCGAGATCCGTACGCCCGCGTCCATGCCGGCGGCGACCTCGGCCGCCCACTCATGTGCCTGGGGCAGCGCCACGGGCTCCCGGGCGGCGAAAGGCCGGCCGGAGGTGTACGGGGCGGCCGGGGTGCGGGGCAGGGTGTCGGCGACCGCGTCCACGAAGGAGCGGATCAGGGCCTCCGGCTCGGGCAGCCTGAGCGGGCCCGGGTCCGGGAGCGGCACGGCGTGGCCCTCCGGGGGCAGGGCCGCGGCGACCGCGCGCAGGTGGGCGATGTCGGCGGGTTCCAGCGGGCCGGCCCGCCAGGCGTCGTGACCGCTCGGGGTCAGGCCCGGCAGCAGGCGGCCGCGGGCGACCAGCCGCAGCGCGTGCAGTGCGGCGGCGCCCCAACAGGCCGTCGCCGGATGCGCGGCCGGGTCGCGGCGGGCCCGGACCAGCAGCGGCAGGGCCTCGGCGAGCGGCAGGGTCAGCGCGGGCACCTGCCGGCGGCGCACGCTCGCACCGTGCCGTCGTACGACCGTGAGCTCGGCGGTTTCGCCCTCGACGGAACCGCCGTCGGGGTCCCAGAAGGCGATACGGCCCTCGCGCGGGAGGGACGCCGGGAGGTACACGGACGCGAGGCGCACCGGGATCTCGTCCCCGCCCCGCCCGGAGCCGTCCGTGCGCTCGGCCACCGCGGCCGTGCCTGCGCTCATACGTCGTGCCACCTCCCGCCCGTGCGTCGGATCAGACGTCTTCGACTCTACGGGCGGGGTCTGACAATCGGCCGCGGAGACCGGCCGGGCCCGCGATCACGGGACCGTGCGCGAGACGACGTAGACCATCGGGTAGGCCGGGTCGGACATGTTCACGACCACGTCCTGGGTCGGCGCCGGGTTCTTCTGCGTGTGGGCGAGTCCCCACCAGGGTCCGGTGCCGGTGAAGTGCCAGCCGCTCACCTTCTGGTCGCGGGCGCCGATCGCGATGTCGTCCTTCTTCAGCTCGTCCCGGCGTGCGCCCATGGCCTGCAGGAAGCTGTCCAGGCCGGCGGTGTTGGTGCGGAACTGCACGTAGAGGCGGCTGGTCTTCCAGTTGTTCGTCTCGTAGGAGGCGATGTAGTCGGCCGGGTGCGGGACCGTCACCTGGTAGAGGCGGCGCTGCACCTTCGACGGCCAGCCCGAAGTCAGGCCGGTCGCCGAGTACTTGGCCTCCTTGTCCTTGCCGCTGTTGCGGCTCTGGTTCGCCGAGATCACCAGGTAGCCGGCCGGGACGCCGATGAGCAGGCCGATGATCAGCAGGGTGAGCGCGCGGCGCCTGGCCTTGTGCCGGGCGTCCTCGGCGGGGCGGCGCGGTTCGTCCGGCGGGGCGGCCTGGCGCGGCAGTGACGCGGTCATGCGGTGTCCCGGTCGCGTCGGCCCTGGGCGAACCGCTCGTAGCGCTCGTACCGCTCCACCCGGCGGCGCTTGGCGCGGCGGAACCGGCGGGCGACCAGCCGGGCCAGGTCGGCGGCGCCCACCATGCCGGCCTCGGGGCCGAGCTGGGCGCGGGCGATGCGGGCCTCGGGGCGGTAGCCGCGGCCGGTGAGGTGGCGCTTGAAGGCGTCCCGGGCCGGGCCGATGAGCAGGTCGTCGGCGGCCGAGACCCCGCCGCCGATGACGAAGCAGGACGGGTCGAGGGCGGCGGCGAGGTTGGCGATGCCGACGCCGAGCCACTGGCCGATGTCCTGGAGCAGCTCCACGCACATCGCGTCGCCCTCGCGGGCCAGCTCGGTGATCATCGGGCCGGTGATCTCGTGGATGTTGCCCTTGACGTGCTCGATGATCCCGTAGGCCACCGGGGAGTCGGCGGCGGCCAGCTCCTTGGCCTCGCGGACCAGCGCGTTGCCGGAGCTGTACTGCTCCCAGCAGCCGCGGTTGCCGCACGGGCAGCGGTGCCCGCCGGGGACGACCTGCATGTGGCCGAACTCGCCGGCGACGCCGAACTTGCCCCGCTTGACCTGGCCGTCCTCCAGAATGGCGCCGCCGATGCCGGTGCCGAGGGTGATCATGACGAGGTGGTCCTCGCCGCGCCCCGCGCCGAAGCGCCACTCCGCCCAGGCGGCGGTGTTGGCGTCGTTGTCCACGAGGACGGGCACGGAGAGGCGGCCGCTCAGGCGGTCGCGCAGCGGCTCGTTGCGCCAGGACAGGTGGGGTGCGAACAGGACGCGGTTGCGGTCGGCGTCGACCCAGCCCGCGGCGCCGATGCCGACCGCGTGCACGTCGTGCCGGTCGGACAGGTCCAGGACCAGTTCGACGATGGTGTCCTCGACGACCTTGGGGCTCTTGGACTTGTCCGGGGTCTCGGCGCGGAGCTTCTCCAGGATGTTGCCGTCGGCGTCCACGACGCCCGCCATGACCTTGGTGCCGCCGATGTCGATCCCGACCGTGGGCACGCGGGGCGCGGTCAGGTGTGACCGGCGCTCTCTCGTGCCGACGGTACGCAGGACCGGGGCTCGGCGGGAGCCGATGGGGGCGGTGAGGTCGCGGTAGGTGCTCATCGCGCTCGATTGTGCCTCACCGTGGGTGAGGGTGCGGCACGGGGAAGGGGGGAAGGGGGTGCGCGATCAGGGCCGGGTGCGACCGGCCCGCGGCTGGTCGCGCAGGTCCCCGCGCCCCTCAACTCCGCTGCAGTTCATGGCGTAGAGCGTCCAGGTCGGAGCCGCCGGCCATCTGCCGGGTCAATTCGTCCAGGGTTATTTCGTCTCGTGTGTAATTGCCCACCATTGTGCCGCGCCTCAACAAGACGAACCTGTCCCCCACCAGGTACGCGTGGTGCGGATTGTGGGTGATCAAGACAACGCCCAGGCCCTCGTCGCGTGCCGCGGCCACATATTTCAGGACCACACCGGACTGCTTCACCCCCAGTGCCGCCGTCGGCTCGTCCAGGACCAGGACCTTCGCGCCGAAGTGCACGGCGCGGGCGATCGCCACGCACTGGCGTTCGCCGCCGGAGAGGGTGCCGATGGGCTGGTCGACGTCGCGGAGGTCGATGCCCATGCGGAGCAGTGCCTCGCGGGTGGTGCGGCGCATGAGGTCGGTGTCGAGGCGCTTGAAGGGGCCCTTGCCCTTGCGGGGCTCGGAGCCGAGGAAGAAATTGCGCCAGACCGGCATGAGAGGGACCACCGCCAGGTCCTGGTAGACCGTGGCGATGCCCCGGTCCAGGGCCTCCCGCGGGGAGGAGAGGGTCGTCTCCTCACCCTCGATGCGCAGGGTGCCGCCGTCGTGCCGGTGCAGACCCGCGACGATCTTGATCAGGGTGGACTTGCCGGCCCCGTTGTCGCCGAGGACGCAGGTGATCTCCCCGGGGTGGACCTCCAGCGAGACGCCTTCGAGGGCGCGGACGGTGCCGTAGTGCTTGCTGACCTCGGCCAGCTCGACCAGAGTCACTTGCTGACCTCCGCACGCTTCTTGACCCAGGCGTTGAGCAGGGTCGCGAGGAGCAGCATCGCTCCGAGGAAGAACTTGAACCAGTCGGGGTTCCACTCAGCGAAGACGATGCCCTTGCTGGTCATGCCGAAGAGGAGGGCGCCCACGGCGGAGCCGATCGCGCTGCCGTAACCGCCGGTGATCAGGCAGCCGCCGATGACGGCCGCGATGATGTAGATCAGCTCGTTGCCGACGCCCTCGCCGGACTGGACGGCGTCGAAGGAGAAGAGCAGGTGCTGGCCGGAGACCCAGGCGCCGAACGCCACGCCCATGTAGAGGCCGATCTTGGTGCTGGCGACCGGGACGCCGACGGCGCGGGCCGCGTCCTGGTTGCCGCCGACGGCGAAGATCCAGTTGCCGGCGCGGGTGCGCAGCAGGATCCAGGAGGCGAGGGCGACCAGGCCGAGCCACCACAGGATGGTGACCTTGAAGTCGACGCCGCCGACGGTGAGGGTCGAGGCGAAGACCGTGTGGGCGGAGGGAAAGCCCTCCATGTCCCCGATGGTCTTGGTCGACACGGTGCCGTCGATCAGCTTGGTGAAGCCCAGGTTCAGGCCGGTCAGCATCAGGAAGGTGCCCAGCGTGATGATGAAGCTGGGCAGCTTGGTGCGGGTGAGCATGAAGCCGTTGAAGGCGCCGATGGCGAGGGTGACCAGGAGCGAGACACCCACGCCGACCCATGTGTTCGCCGTCATCTGGTAGCTGAACATCGAGGAGACCAGCGCGGAGGAGGTCACGAGGACACCCGCCGACAGGTCGAACTCGCCGCCGATCATCAGCAGCGCCACCGGTACGGCCATGATGCCGATGGTCGAGGAGGCGTAGAGGACCGTGCTGAGGCTGGAGGCGTTGAGGAAGCCGTCGGCGGCGAAGGCGAAGAAGAGGAAGACGGCAAGGGCGCCGACCACCGAGCCCAGTTCCGGCCGGGAGAGCAGCTTCTTCAGCGGCGAGCCCTGCAGAATCCTTTCATCGGTGGCCGCGCTCATCGGGTGCCCCGCTCGGTGTACGCGGCCAGCGCGGAGGCCTGGTCCTTGGTGATGATCTGCGGGCCGGTCAGGACCGGCTTGCCGCCGCCGAGGATGTCGCCGTTGTACTTGTAGGCCCACAGCAGGTCGACCGCCTCGTAGCCCTGGAGGTACGGCTGCTGGTCCACGGCGAAGCCGAGGGTGCCGTTCTTCAGCTCGGCGGCGACCTGGGCGTTGAGGTCGAAGGTGTCGATCTCGGCCCTGCTGCCCGCGTCGCTCTTCGCCTTCACCGCGGTGTCGGCGTACGGGGCGCCGAGGGTGACGACGGAGTCGATGGAGCCGTCGGCCTGGAGCTTGGCCTCGATCGCGGACTGGACGTCGGGCATGTTCGTGCCGTTGACGTACAGCTTCTGCAGGGTGCCGTGGAAGGTCTTGGCGACGCCGTCGCAGCGCTGCTCGTGGCCGACGTTGCCCTGCTCGTGCAGCACGCACAGGGCCTTCTTCTTCCCGCGCCTGTTCAGCTCGTCGCCGACTGCCTCGCCGGCGATGGTCTCGTCCTGGCCGATGTGGGTGAGGGCGCCGAAGGCCTTGGACTCCTCGGAGCCCGAGTTCACCGTGATCACCGGGATGCCGGCCTTCTCGGCGCGGGCCACCGCCGCCTTCATGGCGTCCGGCTTGGCCAGGGTGACGATGATGCCGTCCACCTTCTTGTCGACCGCCGCGTCCACCAGCTGCGCCTGCTGCTGGGCCTGGTCGTCGTGCGAGTACAGGAAGTTGATGTTGTCCTTGACGGCGGCCTGCTTGGCGCCGCTCTGCACGATGTCCCAGAAGGTGTCGCCGTCTCCCGAGTGCGTGATCATCGCGAAGGTCCAGCGCGGCGTGTTCACCGCCGCTCTCCCCTGGGCCGCGGCGGCCTTGCGGGCATCCTCGGCCCGCTTGCCGCCGGTGCTGCTGCACGCCCCCAGGGACAGCGAGAGTGCCCCCGCGAGCGCGATGCCAACCCAGGTCCGAAACCGTGCCACGAGGCGGTGCCCTTCTTGCCGTGTTCCTGCGTACCGAAGGGGCCGGTGATCAGCTCAGCGGCCCCAAACGCTCCAGTATCGAACACGGTGAACACTCATGACATGACCGGGGGGTCCCTGTGGGTCCTATTGTCCGGACATTGCGACGAATCCGGAGGCCTGCCTCACGGCCGCACGAGCAGCTGGAACTCGAAGGAGTAGCGCGTCGGACGGTAGGTGTGGTCGCCGAACTCGACCGCGCGGCCGGTGTCGTCGAACGTGATGCGCTGCATGGTGAGCAGCGGGGCGCCCTCGGCCTCGGCGAGCCGCTCGGCCTCGGCCGCCGTGGCACCGCGGGCGCCGATGGACTGGCGGGCGCTGTGCAGGGTGATCCCGGCGGAGCGCATCAGCCGGTACAGGCCGGTGGCCTCCAGCTGGTCGGTGTCCAGGTCGAGCAGGCCGGGCGGGAGGTGGTTGGTCAGGTAGGCCATCGGCTCACCGTGCGCGAGGCGCAGCCGTTCGATGCGGTGCACGTCGCCGCCCTCGGGCACGCCGAGCGCGGCGGCGACCTCGGCGGAGGCAGGAACGACGGTGTTGACCAGCACCTTGGTCGCGGGGCGCTGGCCGGCCGCCTCCAGGTCGTCGTACAGGCTGCTCAGCTCCAGCGGGCGCTTGACCTGGCTGTGCACCACCTGCGTGCCGACGCCGCGGCGGCGTACGAGCAGCCCCTTGTCGACGAGGGACTGGATGGCCTGACGGACGGTCGGCCGGGACAGGCCGAGCCGCGCGGCCAGCTCGATCTCGTTGCCCAGCAGGCTGCCCGGGGTGAGGCTGCCGTGCTCGATGGCGGCCTCCAGCTGCTGGGAGAGCTGGAAGTACAGCGGCACCGGGGAGCTACGGTCCACATGCAGGTCGAGCGACACGGTGGGGTCCACATCTGGTTTCGGCACGGGCCCGAGCGTAGCCCCGTGGCCGGTTGACGGGAAGTTGTGTAGTCCGGTTGTCCGGACATACGCATTGACAGCGTACGGGCTCCGCCCTCACTTTGTTTCCATGCGCATCGGGGTCATCGGTACGGGCCGCATCGGCACCCTCCACGCGAGAACGCTCAGCCGCAACCGCGAGGTCGGATCGCTGATCCTGACGGACGCGGATCCGGCGCGGGCGCAGGGACTGGCGCACCGGCTGGGTGAGACGGCGGCGCCGGGTGTGGACGAGATCTTCAGGTGGGGCGTCGACGCGGTGGTGATCACCACGGCGACGTCGGCCCACGCCGAGCTGATCGGCCGGGCGGCACGCTCGGGCCTGCCGGTCTTCTGCGAGAAGCCGATCGCACTCGATCTGCCGGGCACGCTGCAGGCACTCGCCGAGGTGGAGTCGGCGGGCACGGTCCTGCAGATGGGCTTCCAGCGGCGCTTCGACGCGGGATACGCGGGCGCCCGCGAGGCCGTGCGCTCGGGACGCCTCGGCAGGTTGCACACCGTGCGCGCGATGACCTGCGACCAGTCCCCTCCCGCGGCCGACTGGCTGCCGCTGTCCGGCGGGCTGTTCCGGGACACGCTGATCCATGACTTCGACGTGCTGCGGTGGGTGACGGGCCGTGAGGTGGCCGGTGTCTACGCCACCGGGTCCGACGCCGGGCCCCCGATGTTCCGCGAGGCGGGCGACATCGACACCGGCGCGGCGCTCCTCACGCTGGACGACGGCACGCTCGCCACGGCCACGGCGACCCGGCTGAACGGCGCCGGGTACGACGTGCGCATGGAACTGGCCGGGGAGGCGGACACGGTCGTGGTCGGCCTGGACGACCGTACGCCGCTCGCGTCCACCGAGCCGACCGGGCCGCCGCCCGCGGACAAGCCGTGGCCGGGCTTCCTGGAGCGGTTCGGCCCCGCGTACGAAGCCGAGCTGAACGCCTTCGTGGAGGTGGTGCAGGGCGAGCGCCCCAATCCCTGCGACGGCCATGAGGCGCTGCAGGCCCTGCGGGTGGCCGAGGCCTGCGAGGTCTCGCGACGGGAGCGGCGCCCGGTACTCCTGGCGGAGATCCCGGACCGGGCACGGGCGTTGTAGCGCGGGGCCCGGCACCGGTGCCGTACGGCGGGCAGCAGGCTGCCGGGCACGACTGCGGAACGGCGGACCGTCGGCGACGTCGGCCCCGTCGGCCGGGGTCGGGTCGCCGGGAGCTACCAGCGCACCGGCAGGCTGCGTACGCCTCTCATCAGCAGGCCGGGGAGCCATGCGCCGGGTGGGCCGTCGAGGGCCAGGGCGGGGGCGCGGCGCAGGAGGGTGCCGATGGCCGTGCGGCCCTCCAGGCGGGCCAGGGGGGCGCCGAGGCAGTAGTGGACGCCGTGGCCGAAGGCGAGGTGGCCGCGGGGGTCGCGACGGATGTCGAAACGGTCCGGGTCGGCGTAGCGGGCGGCGTCGCGCTGGGCGGCGGTGAGGCCGATCATCACGTGCTCGCCCTGCCCGATCCGGGTGCCGCCGATCTCCAGGGGCTCGGCGGCGTAACGGAAGGTGGCGGTCTCCACCGGGCCCTCGTAGCGCAGCATCTCCTCGATCGCGCCGTCCAGCAGGCCCATGTCGGCGCGGAGGGCGGCGAGTTGGCCGGGGTGGGTGAGCAGCGCCAGGACGCCGTTGCCGATGAGGTTGACCGTGGTCTCATGGCCGGCGATCAGCAGCAGGTAGGCCATGCCGCGCAGCTCCTCCGCCGAGAGCCGGTCGCCGTCCTCGGCGGTGGTGCGGATCAGGTCGCTCAGCAGGTCGTCGGCCGGACCGGCGCACCGTTTGTCCTCGATCAGCTCCGTCAGGTACTCGGCCAGGCGGACCACCGCGTCGTACTCGCTCTGCGCGCTGGTCGGTGCGACCACCTCCGTGGACAGTTTCCGGAACTCGTCGCGGTCCAGCTCCGGGACCCCGAGCAGTTCGCAGATGACGGTGATGGGCAGCGGGTAGGCGAGCGAGCCGATGAGGTCGGCGCGGCCGGCCGGGAGCATCGCGTCCAGCAGGTCGTCGGTGATCTGCTGGACACGCGGACGCAGTCGCTCGACCCGGCGCGTCGTGAAGGCCCGGGCGACGAGGCCGCGCAGGCGGGTGTGCTGCGGCCGGTCGGTGGCCAGCAGGTGCCGGCCGATCAGGTCCTCGTCGAGGAAGGTCACGCCGATCCTGCTGCCGTCCTTGGCCAGGCGCGGGTCGGCGAGCGCCGCGCGGGCCTCCTCGTACCCCACGACGAGCCAGCTCTCGTGACCCTCGCCGGCGTCCGGCTGCCGGACGCGGTGGACCGGGCCCCGCTCGCGCAGGCGGGCGTACACCGCGTGCGGGTTCCGGCGCAGCTCGTCGCCGTACTCCCCCAGGTCGATCAGCTCCATGCCCTTACCGTCCTCCCCTTGCGGCCCCCGAGGCCAGGACAGCAGCACCCCGTACCACGACAACGTCCCGGGCACCCGATCAGTGCCCGTCGTCCTCCAGGAGTCCGGCGTCGTACGCCAGCAGCGCGATCTGGACGCGGTTGTCGAGGCCGAGTTTGGCGAGGATGCGGGAGACGTGGGTCTTGACGGTGGCCACGCTCATGAACAGCTCGGCGGCGATCGCGGCGTTGGCGAGACCGCGGCCGACGGCGACGGCCACCTCGCGTTCGCGGTCGTTGAGGACGGCGAGCCGTTCACGCGCGCGTGCCTGGCGCGCGTCGGCGGCGCCGCCGGCCGCGTGCCGCATCAACTGCCGGGTGACGGCGGGCGACAGCACGGGGTCGCCGGCCGCGACCCGGCGCACGGCGTCGACGATCTCGGCGGGCGGGGTGTCCTTCAGCACGAATCCGGCGGCGCCCGCGCGCAGGGCGTGCAGCACCTGTTCGTCGGCGTGGAAGGTGGTGAGCACCACGACCTGCGGGGCGTCGGCCCGCGCGCGCAGCCGCTCGGTCGCGGTGAGACCGTCCACCGACGGCATCCGGATGTCCATGAGGACGACGTCCGGCCGGGTCCGCGCGGCGAGCTCCTCGGCCTGGGCGCCGTCCGCGGCCTCCCCGACGATCTCGATGTCCTCGGCCCCGCCGATCATCAGGGCCAGTCCGGCCCGTACGAGCGGGTCGTCGTCGACGAGGAGCAGTCTGATCGGCGTCATGCGCCCTACGTAATCACGGTCGCGCGGGCCATGGCGCCCGGCCTGCGCGCCCGGGGGCGGTCCGCGTGACCTGATGCCGCGTCGGCCGCGCGGGACCACGCCGTCGGCGCCGCCGTGCGCCGCAGCAGGGGTCGAGAGCGCGGATCCCGATCAAGGCGTCCGGCCGGACGCACCTCGCCTCCTGGGGAACGGAAGTTGCATCGAGCCGATCGGCGTCAGGCGACATGTGCCGGTGTTCGGTCGACCCGTCGCATCGGGCGCATGTGCCGCCTGGCCAGGGCGGGTTGACCGGAGCGGCCGTGGAATCACCGCTGGTGCGCAGGCCGGTCGTCACCCGGTCGAGGGTGCGTCGTGGTGCCGGTGGCGCCCCGGGCTCCATCGGTCGCGGGCCGCTCGCCCGGCCGGAACCGGCTTCGGCGGACCGGCGTGCGAGGGGCACCCTCAGGACGTCGGTCCCGGCCGTTCCCAGGGCAGCCGGGCCCGTACCTCGAAGCCGCCGTCGGCCGTGCTGCCGTGCTCCAGTCGGCCGCCGGTCAGGGTCGCACGTTCGGTGAGGCCGATCAGACCCTGCCCGGAGCCGGGGACGGGCGTGGGCTCGGTGGTGGGCGGCGGGTTGGTGACCGTGACGGTGAGGCCCTCGCCGGGGGCGCCGATGAGGCTCAGGGCGACCTCGGCGCCGGGCGCGTGTTTACGGGCGTTGGTCAGGGCCTCCTGGGCGATGCGGTAGGCGGTACGGCCGACGGAGGCGGGCACGGCGGCCGGGTCCGCGACACGGTGGTCCAGGGTGACCTTCATGCCCGCCTCGCGGCACTCGGCGACCAGGGCGTCCAACCCTGCCAGCGTCGGCCGGCGCCGCTCGCCGGCGGCGTCCTCGGCCTCGCCGGCCCGCAGCACACCGATGATCTCCCGCAGATCCTGGAGCGCCTCGTGCGCACTCTCCCGGATCACACCCGCGGCCCGGGCGATCTCCTCGCGCGGCGCGTCCGGCCGGAACTCCAGCGCGCCCGCATGCACGCTGAGCAGGGTGAGCCGGTGGGCGAGGACGTCGTGCATCTCGCGGGCGATGGCCTCGCGGGCGAGCCGCTGCGCCTGCTCGGCGCGCAGCCGCGCCTCGGTCTCCGCCCGGCGGGCCCGCTCCCGCAGGCTGAGCATCAGCAGCCGCTTGGAGCGCACGAACATGCCCCAGCCGATGACGGAGACCGCGAGCAGCACGGCGAACACCACGGAACCCGCGTAGGGCAGGTCCTGGTCCGGGCGCAGCCAGTAATAGAGGGGTACGAGGGCGAGGTCGGCCCCGCCGATCCAGGCGACGTAGCGGAAGGGCCGGTGCACGGCGAGGGTGAACAGCGCGACCATGGCGGCGCCGCCCGCGGTGGAGGACACGAAGCCGACGACGACCACCGCGGCGGCGAGGCCGACCGGCAGGCGTCGGCGCAGCCAGACGGCGGCGCAGGACAGCACGCCGAGCAGCACGTCGGCGACGGCGAGGCCCCGGGGCGTGTGCTGTTGCCGGAGCAGAACGGTGGCGGTCGCCAGGAACAGGAGGACAGCCAGGAGGAAGCAGCAGGTGTCGACGACCCAGTCCCGTGCGGTGCGCCGGGGCCGCCGGCCGGCCGGGCCGGAGTCCGAGTCGAGCCCGTGCAGCAGGGCCGAGGGCAGCATCCACGGGCGGGGCCACGCCCCGCGCGCCACGGTGTGGTCGAGCCCGTTCTCTGTCACGGTCGACAAATCTACGCAGGACGCGGCGTGCCGGTCGCGCCGTGGCGGCGATCGGCTACCAAAGTCGCGGACTCATCGACTTTCGGCGAACGGCAGGTCTCCCCTGGGAGTTTTCTCGTGCCACCGGACCGACGCGCCCTTGTAGGAACCTATGAAGAGACGGCCCCGACCTGCGGACGCTTTCATGTCTTCCACTCCTGGCCGACTCCACTCGACCCGCTGTGTACTCCTCGTACAAGTTGCAACAGGCCAAGACGAGTTGCAAGGAAACGATCAGGCTCCGCGTCCGGATGCCAACGTCCCTACCGTCTCCGCACAAGGAGTGACCGTGACCACGCACACCCAGGAAACGAGCGTCCAGGAGTCCGAGCGCGCCTGGCTGGAGCAGGCGATCAGGCTGGCCGCCGGCAGCGTGGCGGACGGCGGCGGCCCGTTCGGTGCGCTGGTCGCCAAGGACGGAGAGGTCGTCGCGATCGGGAACAACCAGGTCACCGCCACCCTGGACCCGGTGGCGCACGCCGAGGTGAGCGCGATGCGTGCCGCGTGCAAGGCACTGGACACCTTCTCGCTCGAGGGCTGCGTCCTGATCACCTCGTGCGAGCCCTGTCCGATGTGCCTGTCCGCCGCCCTGTGGGCGCGTGTCGACCGGGTCGTCTACGCCGCCGACCGGCACGACGCCGCGGTGGCCGGCTTCGACGACCGCAAGTTCTACGACCTGTTCGAGAAGAAGCCCGCGTCGATGTGGCCGATGTCGGTCCACCGGCTGGACCTGCCGAACCGCACGGCACCGTTCGACGCGTGGCTGGCCAAGTCCGACCGCATCGACTACTGACAAGCAGCCGGCGGAGATCGTGTCGGGTACGGGCCGGCAGCCGCCGCCCGCCCGGCACCGGACGGCAGCGGCCCGCCGGGGGCGATCGCCGGTGGAACGCTCGTGCCCGCACGGCAGTGCCCCGCCCCGCGGCACCTGGGTGGGGGGTGGGCCGCGGGGCGGGGCGGACTGGTGCGTCGGTTCTGTCGCGCTGTTCCTCGGATCCTGTCGTCCTCCGGCTCAGCAGCCGAAGTCGATCAGGTCGAACGTGGCGTAGTGGTCGGAGGTGTAGTAGTCCTCCTGGGACTGCTCGCCGGTGACGATGCGCCGGGCACCGCGCGTGGAGGAGCCCGGAGTGATCACCGTGTACTCGTGGTAGTAGCCGGAGGGCTCGCTGGGCAGGACGCCCTCACGGTTGGAGAAGACGGTGCCGTCCTGCGAGTACGGGTACGGGCCGCCCTGGGCGATCAGGTCCAGGGTGTCGTGGGCCTGTGACGGCAGGTCGCCGTAGCAGATGCTGCCGACCGACGAGGCTGCGGCGTCCGCCGTGGTGGCGGAGACGGTGCCGCCCACGAGAAGGGCGGACAGGAGCGCGGCTGCGGCGCCGATGCGAGTGGCGCGTGGGGGGAATCTCATGCCTTCATGATGACGCGCGTAGACGTTGGCATGTCAACGACAAGATTGAAGATTTTCCCTTCAAGTCCGATGAGTTTTCGCGAAGTTAACCTGCCGCCCTGCGTCCCCACGCGGTCCCCACGAGCACCAGCGCACCACCCGCGAGAGCGAGCATCCCGATCCGTTCCCCGCCCAGGGCGATCCCCGCCGCGGCGGCCCACAGCGGCTCGGTGCCGAGCAACAGACCGACCCGGGACGGGGAGGTACGGCGGACGGCCCACATCTGTACGAAGAAGGCGAACACCGTGCACAGCGCGGACAGGAACAGCAGCCCCGCCCACTCCCGGGCGCCGAACCCGGTCGCGACCGCCCAGGGCGCCGGACCACCCGAGACCGCCGACAGCAGGGCGAAGACCGCGACGGACGCGCCGAGTTGGACCGTGGTCAGCGGCAGCGCGTCGGCGCCCTGTACGGCCCTGAGCCGGGACATGGCGAGCACGTGCAGCGTGCGGGCGAGCGCGGCGAGCAGCATCAGCAGATCGCCGGTGCTCGGCCGGGTGAAGCCGCCGCCCTGGGTGAGCAGGACGACGCCGAGCACCGACAGCAGCGCCGCGCCGAGGAACGCCGGGGTGGGCCGGGTGCGGGTGACCGCGGCCTCGGCGAGCGGGGTGAAGACCATGGTGAGGCTGATGATCAGTCCGGCGTTGGTCGCCGAGGTGTGCACCACGCCGTACGTCTCCAGCAGGAAGATCCCGCTGAGGATCAGCCCGAGCAGGGCCGCGCCGCGCCACTGGGCGCCGCTGAGCGCCCGCAGGGCCCGGCGGCCTGCGACGGCCAACGCGGGTACGGCGAGCGCGAACCGCAGCACCAGGACGGCCAGGACCGTACGGGCGGTGGTGATGTCCTTCGCGGCGAGGTAGCTGGCGCCCCAGCAGACCGCGACGAGAAGGACGGGCAGGTCGGTGTGCCAGGCACGGCGGGGCAGGACGGCGGCGCCCGGTACGGCGATCGAGGACATACGGGCGGCTCTCCCGGTCTCCGAGGGGGGTGCGGAGACATCGGCGGCTCACGCGGGGCGCGATCACCGTACCGGCGGCGACGATCTTCTGCCAGGGGTTTGCCGACCAGGGGTCTGTCCGTGCCTCAGGCGTTCTCGGGCAGTTCGTACGACCCGTACTCCGGGTCGCCCGCCAGGTCGTAGGTCTGGATGGAGACGCCCGATGCGGTGACGCGTCCGCCGGTGTGCCGGAAGCGGGTGGGGACCGCGCCGTCCAGGAAGAGGCGGTGACCGGAGCCGAGGACGACCGGGAAGGTCACCAGGTGGAGGGTGTCGAGGAGCCGGAGGTCGATCAGGGAACGGACCAGGGCGCCGCTGCCGTGCACCTGGAGTTCGCCGTCCGTGCGCTCCTTCAGGGCCTGCACCTCCTTGGCGAGGTCGCCGCCGAGCACGGTGGTGCCGGACCACTCGGGGGCCTGGAGGGTGGACGAGACGACGTACTTGGGGAGGTCGTTGAGCCGGGAGGCGATGGGGTCGGCCGGGTCGGTCACCTTCGGCCAGTAGGCGGCGAAGATGTCGTACGTACGGCGGCCGAGGAGGAACGCGGTGGAGCGGTCGAAGACCTCGGTCACGAACCGGCCGAAGTCGTCGTCGCCGAACGTGAAACTCCAGCCGCCGTGCTCGAAGCCGCCCCTGGTGTCCTCCTCGGGGCCGCCGGGTGCCTGGTAGACGCCGTCGAGCGTGACGAAGATCGTGGAGACGAGCTTGCCCATGGCTGGTGCCTTCTTCCGTGTGCGAGGTCTTTCGGTCACCGGGTAAGACCCCGCACGCCTCCACAACTCATCGGTTCAGCCGGCGTGGGTGGAGAACAGTCCGCCGGTCGGGCCCTGCTTGTCGCCGCCCTGGGCCTTCTTCAGGGCGTTGGCGAGGCTCTCGATGGTGAGGGACTGCAGGATCACCCGGCCGTTGCCCTCCAGGGTGGCCAGGGACAGGCCCTCGCCGCCGAACACGGCGTTCATGATCCCCTGGCGGTTGAGGCCGCCGACGCGCTGGACGCCGTACTGGATGCCCTCCTCGAAGGCGACCACACAGCCGGTGTCCACCTCTATGCGGCCGCCGAAGTCCGCCGGGTTGAGGTCGATGAAGTTGCCCGCACCGGCGATGATCACCGTGCCGTACCCGGTGAACTTCTCCAGGATGAAGCCCTCGCCGCCGCTCATGCCGGTGCGGCCGCCGGCGAAGGCGATGCCGAAGTCGACGGTGGACTCGGCGGCCACGAAGGCGTCCTTCTCGGCGAACCACGCGCGCGTGCCGTCGAGTTCCAGGGCCCGCATCTCGCCCGGGAGCACGCCGGCGAAGCCGACCGTGCCCTCGCCGCCCTGGGAGGTGAAGTACTGGAACGCCAGCGACTCACCCGCGAGCATGCGCTGGCCCACCTGCATGGCGGTGCCCATGGCCTGGCGGAGCAGGCCGCCCATGCCGCCGCTCCCGCCGCCCTGTCCCTGCTGCCCGCCGTTGCCGGACGGGCCGGACAGCCGCGTCTCCATGGTCACGTTCGTCGTCTTGAACAGGAACTTCCCGGCCTCGCAGTACACGGTCTGGCCGGGCTGCAGGTTGACGACCGCCATCTGCATGGCGTTGCCGACGATCTCTTGCTGAAGGGTCACGCGGGAAGAACGCGGGAGAGGGACCCGTAAGTTCCTGGGGCCCGGAAACGGGTCCTTGTGGGTGACACGCGGGGCGCCCCAGTGCTGTCCAGGCCGGAGCGCCCCGCGCGGACAGGGGGTGGGTCAGCCGCCCAGTTCCTGGTGCCGGGCGGCGAGGCCGGCCGCGCCCTGCTCGGTCAGCGAGCCGAACAGGCGCAGGCGGGAGATGCCGCCGTCGGGGAAGATGTCGATCCGCGCGTGCGTGCCGACGGCCGGGGCCGGGAGCACGAAGCGGTGGTCGGTGTCGGGCTGCAGGCGGGTGCGCGGGAGGACCTCGGTCCAGTCGCCGTGCTCGCCGTCCTTCACCGACACCGACGCCCAGCCCGCGCTGTTGCCCTTCAGATAGGCCGTGTCGATCTCGATCGCGCGGATCTGGGACTGGCCGACGAGCTGGTAGCGGATCCAGTCGTTGCCCTGGTCGCGGCGGCGGCGGGTCTCCCAGCCGTCGTCCATCTTGCGGGAGCGGCCCGGCTGGATGGTGTTGGTGGCCGGGGAGTAGAAGAGGTTGGAGGCGTCCTCGACCCGGCCGCCGTTCTCCAGGGCGACCACGTCGAAGGTGCCGAGGACCGCGAGCCACTCGGGGTCGGGAACGACCTCGCCGTACACGCGCAGGCGCGCGATGCCGCCGTCGGGGTGCTGGTTGACCCGCAGGTGGGTGAAGCGCTGCTCGACGGTGACCTCGAAGCCGTTGGCCGCATGGCCGCCGACGGCGGTGCGCGGGACGACCGTCGTCCACTTCACGTCCTCGCCCAGCAGTTCCTCCGGGGACGGCGAGCCGGGTACGGACGTGGCCTCGACGGAGACCGCCTGCGGGTAGTTGCCGCGGAAGTGGGCGGTGTCGACGACGATCCCGCGGATCACCCCGGGCGCGCCGAGGCGGACCAGCGCCCAGTCGTGGTCCTCGGCGGTCGGCCAGGGGTGCTCGGCGGAGACGCCGCGCCGGCGGCGGGTCTCCCAGCCGTCCATGATCTTGCCCTTGTGCCCGAAGTGCTCCGGGTCGAACTCGGCCGGCTCGGGCACCAGCAGGTTCTCGCGCTGGGCGAAGAACTCGTCGTTGGCGGCGATGACACCGGCGCCGAGCTGCCGGTCGGCGAGGTTGGCGTACTGGGTGAAGGGGAAGTCGGCGGTGCGGTAGTCCGCGTACGGGTCGCCGCCTCCGTAGGGGTTCGCGTCGCCGGTGAAGCTCTGTGTCGCCGTCACGGGGATCAGGGGGTCCTTTCTGGAGTCGGCCGGTTGCGGATGCGGGGGTGGCTTACTGGGGGCGGGCGAGCAGCGTGCCCTTCGGCTCGGTGAACTCGCCGTCGTGGACGATGCGTTCGCCGCGCAGCCAGGTGGACTTCACGACACCGTGCAGGGTCTTGCCGGCGTACGCGGTGACCCGGTTGCGGTGCTGCAGGCCGGCCGGGTCGACGGTGAAGGTCTCGTCGGGGGCGAGGACCGCGAAGTCGGCGTCGTGGCCGGGGGCGATGGCGCCCTTGCGCGCACCGAGGCCGACCAGGGCGGCGGTCTTGGCGGACATCCAGCGCACCACGTCCTCCAGGCCGTACCCACGCGCGCGTGCCTCGGTCCATGTGGCGGAGAGGCTGAGCTGGAGGCCGGAGATGCCGCCCCAGGCGGTGGCGAAGTCGTCGGTCTTGAGGTCGGCGGTGGAGGGCGAGTGGTCGGTGACGACACAGTCGATGGTGCCGTCGGCCAGCGCCTCCCACAGCAGGTCCTGGTTGGCGGCCTCGCGGATGGGCGGGCAGCACTTGAACTCGCTGGCGCCGTCGGGGACTTCCTCGGCGGTCAGGGTGAGGTAGTGCGGGCAGGTCTCCACGGTGATCCGCACGCCCTCGGCGCGGGCGGCGCGGATCAGCGGCAGCGCGTCGCTGGAGGACAGGTGCAGCACGTGCACGCGTGCGTGGAGGCGGCGGGCCTGCGCGATCAGGTTCGTGATGGCCGTGTCCTCCGCGTCGCGTGGGCGGGAGGCGAGGAAGTCGGCGTACTTGGGGCCGCCGTGCTGCGGGGCTGCGGCGAGGTGGTGCGGGTCCTCGGCGTGCACGATCAGCAGGCCGCCGAAGCCGGCGATCTCCGCCAGGGACCGGTCGAGCTGGTCCTGGTCGAGGTGCGGGAACTCGTCCGCGCCGGACGGGGACAGGAAGGCCTTGAAGCCGAAGACGCCGGCGTCGTGCAGCGGGCGCAGGTCCTTGACGTTGTCGGGCAGGGCGCCACCCCAGAAGCCGACGTCGATGTGCGCCTTGTCGGCGGCCACCTCCTGCTTCACGCGCAGGTTGTCGACGGTCGTGGTCGGCGGGAGGGAGTTGAGCGGCATGTCGACCAGCGTGGTGATGCCGCCGGCCGCGGCCGCGCGGGTGG
Organism: Streptomyces sp. RB17; assembly: GCF_009604455.1. Taxonomy (GTDB): domain Bacteria; phylum Actinomycetota; class Actinomycetes; order Streptomycetales; family Streptomycetaceae; genus Streptomyces. The sequence goes on along the minus strand of NZ_WEGL01000008.1, from coordinate 501,491 downwards.
CCGTCCAGAAGCCCTCCCACTCGGTGCGGCCCGGGTCGTTGACGTGCACGTGGGTGTCGACCAGGCCGGGCAGCAGCACGTGGTCACCGACGTCCTCCAGCCGCGAGCCGGCCGGGACCTCCGCGTCGTAGGGCAGGACGGCCGTGATCCGCCCGGCGGACACGGTGACCGTCGCGGCCCGCGTCCCTTCCGGCGTGATGACGCGCGTCGAGCGCAGGACCAGTTCAGCGTCGGACACCCGAACCCCTCTCTGTACCGCCGTTTTACGCCTCAGAAACGGGATTTACACCCACGTAACGGATTTCAACGTTCTGTTGAAGGAGTCTTCACTCCCACTTCCCCGCCGTCAAGGGGCACACTTCTGGACAGCGGCCGAACCGCTCCGACTCTGGACGTTTCCACAAAGCGGAATTACAATTCCAGCAAGCAGAACGTAGCTACGTACAAGCAGGGAGTCAACCGGCTGCCGGGTAGGCTTCTGACCTCCCGCCAGCCCCGAAAGGAAGCGCCGTGCCGACGTCCAGCGCCAGCACCACCGACTCCGCCAAACCCTCCTCCGCGGGCGGGGTCCAGTCCCTGGAGCGCGCCTTCGACCTGCTCGAGCGGATGGCGGACGCGGGAGGCGAGGTCGGCCTGAGCGAGCTGTCCGCGACCAGCGGACTGCCGCTGCCGACCATCCACCGGCTGATGCGCACGCTGGTCGCCTGCGGCTACGTCCGCCAGCAGCCGAACCGGCGGTACGCGCTCGGCCCCCGGCTGATCCGTCTCGGCGAGTCGGCGTCCCGGCTGCTCGGCACGTGGGCGCGGCCGTATCTCGCGCGGCTGGTCGAGGAGACCGGCGAGACCGCGAACATGGCGCTGCTGGACGGCGACGAGATCGTGTACGTGGCCCAGGTGCCGTCGAAGCACTCGATGCGCATGTTCACCGAGGTGGGCCGCAGGGTGCTGCCGCACTCGACCGGGGTGGGCAAGGCACTGTTGGCCGGGGTGCCGGATGACGAGGTACGGGCGCTGCTGTCCCGTACGGGGATGCCCGCCGCGACGGAAAAGACAATCACCACGCCCGACGGGTTCCTGACGGCTCTGGAGGAGGTACGGCAGCTGGGGTACGCCGTCGACGACAACGAGCAGGAGATAGGGGTGCGGTGCCTGGCGGTGTCCGTACCGGAGTCTCCGACGGCCGCGGCGATCTCCATCTCGGGGCCGGCCGGGCGGGTCACGGAAGCGGCTACGGACAAGATCGTGCCGGTGTTGCAGCAGATCGCCCTTGAACTGTCTCAGGCTTTGGCCAGTTCGGGCGCCTGAGCGCTCGGGGGGGGATCTGATCGTTTGCGGGTGCGGGTGCTTCGTGGCTGATCGCGCCCACGCGGCGGAGCCGCACATCGACACAGCCCCGCGCCCCTGAGCAGGGCCGCTCGTCCCAGCCCTCAGGCCCTCGGCGACTCCCCGAACAGATCCACCGCCTGCCGGACGTCCCCCAGCCCCCTCGCCAGGGCGCTCACCGAACCGATGGCGCCGGCGATCAGTAACAGGGCGCTGCGCAGGCGCGGGATCTCCGGGGAGCCGCCGGAGGCCATCGCAGCCAGCGTCGCCAGTTCGTCCTCGGCGATGGCGCGGTCGGGGAAGTCGGACGGGAGCGCGGCGAGTTCGCGGCGCAGCCGGGACACCGCGGTCCGCAGTTCCGCCACTCTCGGGTCCTCGACGCTGCCGGTCACTGGCCTCTGCCCCAAGCTCCGCAACACAGCCCTCCCCCTCACACTCCGTCGTGCGCGGGTCAGTAAACGCCACCGTGTCCGGGAGCGCCACCGCGCGGACCGAAATTCAGCCCAGGGAAACCGGCCGCCGCATCCCCCGTCAGGTATGCAGGACGCATGACGGACAACCATCACGCGGCGGTCGCCGGGCTGCTGCTCGCCGCCGGCGGAGGCAGACGGCTCGGCGGGCGGCCCAAGGCACTGCTGGAGCACCGGGGGCGCCCACTGGTCGAGCACGCGGTCGGGGTGCTGCGCGCGGCCGGGTGCGCCCGGATCCACGTCGTGCTGGGGGCGCGGGCGGACGACGTCCGCCGGCGTGCCGACCTCGGGGGATGCGTGCTCGTGGACAACCCGGACTGGGCCGAGGGCATGGGCTCCTCACTGCGCGCCGGCCTCGCCTCGCTGGCCGGTACGGGGGCGCGCGCGGCCCTGGTGAGCCTTGTGGACCAGCCGGGCATCGGACCGGCGGCCGTGGCGCGCGTGCTCGGCGCCTACGAGGACGAGAAATCGCTGGTCTCGGCCGCCTACGACGGCACGCGCGGCCATCCGGTGCTCTTCGGCGCGGCGCACTGGCCGGGGATCGCGGCAACGGCCACCGGGGACCGTGGGGCCCGCGCCTATCTGCAGGAGCACGCGGGCCTGATCCGGCTCGTGGAGTGCGCGGACGTGGCCGAGCCGTACGACATCGACACCGAGGCCGACCTGCGCCACCTTGAGTGAAGGGGTGGCACTGGGCGCCACCTTGCCTCGACTCAGAGAATCTCGACATCAACAAACCATTGAAGTTCCACGATGAGGAAACTACTATCCACTGTTCAGAAGCGCCTGCCCGCACAGTCGGCGCTGTCCGCCCTATTCGTGCCACTAGGCACCCGGTGCCACCGCTGAAGGAAGTGACAGCTCATGTCCGCACCAGCGCCGTCCCCGCTGGCCATCGTCGACGCCGAGCCCCTGCCCCGGCAGGAAGAGGTCCTCACGGACGCGGCGCTCGCCTTCGTGGCGGAGCTGCACCGGCGGTTCACCCCGCGCCGTGACGAACTCCTCGCCCGCCGGGCCGAGCGCCGCGCCGAGATCGCCCGCACCTCCACGCTCGACTTCCTGCCCGAGACGGCCGCCATCCGCGCGGACGACTCCTGGAAGGTCGCCCCGGCCCCGGCCGCGCTGAACGACCGGCGCGTCGAGATCACCGGCCCCACCGACCGCAAGATGACGATCAACGCGCTCAACTCGGGCGCGAAGGTCTGGCTCGCCGACTTCGAGGACGCCTCCGCGCCCACCTGGGAGAACGTGGTCCTCGGCCAGGCCAACCTGATCGACGCCTACACGCGGAACATCGACTTCACCGACCCGAAGTCCGGCAAGACGTACGCCCTCCGGCCCAACGAGGAACTCGCCACCGTCGTCATGCGGCCGCGCGGCTGGCACCTGAACGAGCGTCACCTGGTCGACACCGACGGTACGCCGGTGCCGGGTGCCTTCGTCGATTTCGGCCTGTACTTCTTCCACAACGCCCAGCGGCTGCTGGACCTCGGCAAGGGCCCGTACTTCTACCTGCCGAAGACCGAGTCACACCTCGAGGCGCGCCTGTGGAACGACGTCTTCGTCTTCGCGCAGGACCACCTCGGCATCCCGCAGGGCACCATCCGCGCCACCGTGCTGATCGAGACCATCACGGCCGCGTACGAGATGGAGGAGATCCTCTACGAACTCCGCGACCACGCCTCGGGGTTGAACGCCGGCCGCTGGGACTACCTGTTCTCCATCGTGAAGAACTTCCGTGACGGCGGACGGAAGTTCGTCCTCCCGGACCGCAACGCCGTCACGATGACCGCCCCGTTCATGCGCGCGTACACCGAACTCCTCGTCCGCACCTGCCACAAGCGCGGCGCGCACGCGATCGGCGGCATGGCCGCGTTCATCCCGTCCCGCCGGGACGCCGAGGTCAACAAGGTCGCCTTCGAGAAGGTCCGCGCCGACAAGGACCGCGAGGCGAACGACGGTTTCGACGGCTCCTGGGTCGCCCACCCCGACCTCGTCCCGATCGCCATGGAGTCCTTCGACAAGGTGCTCGGCGACAAGCCGAACCAGAAGGACCGGCTGCGCGAGGACGTCCACGTGGCGGCCGCCGACCTGATCGCGATCGACTCGCTGGACGCGAAGCCGACGTACGCGGGTCTCGTCAACGCCGTCCAGGTCGGCATCCGGTACATCGAGGCCTGGCTGCGCGGGCTCGGCGCGGTCGCCATCTTCAACCTGATGGAGGACGCGGCCACCGCCGAGATCTCCCGCTCCCAGATCTGGCAGTGGATCAACGCGGGCGTCGAGTTCGAGAACGGCGACACGGCAACGCCGGAGCTGGCCCGCAAGGTCGCCGCCGAGGAACTGTCGGACATCCGCCAGGAGATCGGTGAGCAGGCCTTCGCCGCCGGCCACTGGCAGGAGGCCCACGACCTGCTGCTGAAGGTCTCCCTGGACGAGGACTACGCCGACTTCCTCACCCTTCCGGCGTACGAGCAGCTCCAGGGCTGACGACTACGCGGTCTTGTCCGAGTGGCCCAGGGACTTCCCCGGGGCCACTCGGTCGCGTACGAGACCCTTGACCGCCGTGGGCTCCGGGAAGCCCTGCTCCCTTCGGTCCCACACCACCTCGCCGTCCACCCGGACCACGAAGACGCCCCCGGTGCCGGGCTTGAGCGCCAGCTCGGTCAGCTCGGCCTCGAAGGTGGTGAGCAGTTCCTGCGCCAGCCAGGCCGCGCGGGGCAGCCAGCGGCACTGTGTGCAGTACTCGATCTGTACGACGTGGGTCATCCGATGTGCCTCATCCCAGGTGCACCGACCAGTCCTGTGCCGCCGCCGGCTTGCCGTGCAGGTCGGGGACGCGCTTGAGCCAGTCCGGGCGGCCGGCCTGTGTCCTCGCCGCGCGCGCGGCCTCCTCGGCCGCGAGCTGCTCGCGGCTCGGGAAGTCGGTGGGCAGCCACTCGGACGACAGGCGCACACGGGCCAGGAGGTAGTCGACGTAGGCGGCGCGGACGTCGTCCGGGGTCGCGAAGCCGGCGTCCTCGGCGAGCCACGCGTCCGGCACCTCGGCGACGATCCCGCGCAGCAGGTCCTCGGTCACCCTCGGGGCCAGTTCGGTGTCGGCGGCGCGGACGTCGGGGCCGTAGTGGCCGAGGGCGTGCCGGCGGAAGTCGTACTTCTTGCCCGGGGTCGTGGTGTCCCAGCGGTGGTGGAAGACCAGGGCGGCACCGTGGTCGATGAGCCACAGGCGGGGCGGGGCGGTGCCGAGCGTGGGCCAGACCATGAGGTTGGAGCTGTGGACCGTACGGTCCACGTTGACGGTCAGCGCGTCCAGCCAGACGATCCGGCCCGCCTCCTGCGGGTCCACGGGGAAGTCCCTGGCGATCTCCGGGGTGAAGTCCCGTGCGCCCGGCAGGTAGTCCATCCCGAGGTTCACGCCCGCGCTCGCGCCGTGCAGCTCCCGCACCTCCTGGTGCGGCTCGCCGGCGGCGATCGTGGGGTCGAAGTGGACGAGGACCAGCTCGGGGAAGCGCAGCCCGAGCGCGCGGGCGAGCTCTCCGACGATCACCTCGGCGACCAGCGCCTTGTGTCCCTGCGCCGAACCGGTGAACTTCACGACGTACGTGCCCAGGTCGTCGGCCTCGACGACTCCGGGGACGGAGCCGCCGGACCGCAGGGGTGCGATGTAGCGGGTCGCGGTGACCTCTCTCATCATCTTCCAAGGCCCCAGAACTTGTTCGCCTTACTTACCACGGCGGTGCACCCCTTGCTTCCTGCCCCCGGCATGAAACGAGCATAGTGCCCGCGGCTTCCGGACCGCCCCGATCGCCTCCAGCGGTGCCCGGGATCCCAGCCCATTGACGCCCACTCACCCCGTTGCCACACTGACGGAAATCGATTTCAGAGAGGCATCGAGTGCATGCGTCCGTTCGATCCGGCCCAGTACCACACGCTCAAGGTGGTGAAGGCGGGCGCCGGCTGCACGTTCTTCCTCGACGGCACCCAGGCCCAGCAGCGCACCTTCAGCGGCGCGTCCTTCCCGGTGCTGCTCAACGGCCAGCCCGGTCTGGTCACCGAGGACACCGCGGCCGACTACCGCAACGTCACGGTCGGCAACACCTTCTGAGCAAGTCCCCGCCCACCGGCCCTCGATGGGGGCCCGCGCCGTAGCGGCCTCCATCAAGGCGGGTCGAGGTCGTCGGCGGGGCCCGCCCCAGGGTTCCGCCAAATCTCGGGCGTTCCCACTCCTCAACTCTTGAAATCGATATCACAGACGCCACCGCCCGCAGCCAGGGCGCCACGGAAGCCGACGACGCCATATCCCAGGCACAGGCGATCGGGATCCCGGCCGACAGCGTCCTCTACGACGACATGGAGGGCTACGACAACACCAATTCCTCCTGCAGTACCGGGGTTCTGAACTACCTCTCCGCCTGGACCGACGAACTGCACGCGCGCGGCTAGGGGGCAGGAACGAGACCTGGGGCGGTGTCACCGTCAACATCGACGGCGACTACCTCGACGTCGACGGCGGAGGCAGCGTTCCCCCGCCGCCCACCACGTACTGGGTGGACACCTCCGGGCCCTCGAACCAGTACGTCTCCGGCTACTACCTCTCCCGCTGGGGCGACGACGAGGCCAAGGACAACAACGGCACCGTCATCCCCGACCGCTGACCCCCGTGCCTCCGGCGGGCGACCCCCACCGGAGGCCCGCCAGGGTGACATCCATCACAGCGGTCTCGGCAACTAGGCGTCCTGGATAGTAGGCCCGGCTTCGCTGACATATGGGATTTGTCCGGCTTGCCGCCGACGCGAACCGCCCCTTGGGTCACGCCCCGGCATCCGCTCGGGGCGTGACCGGATCCGCCGTCGTCGAACCTCCCCTGACAGGGCGCCAGGTACCTGCAAACATCGCGGACGCGAACGCGGCACCTCTGTGGTCGCCTGACAAGAGGCGTCACCTCCTACTACCCGGCGTAGGAGAAGCGCCCTTTGCGCTCCTTGTGAAGCCCTCCCGAAAATGAGCGCCCGGCGATCACCGAACGAGGTTGACGAATGGCCAAGCACCGCAAGACGCAGCACTACCGGCGCATAGTCGTCGCCGCCGTCGCCATCGGAACCGTGGGCGTACCGTCCGTCGCCCTGGCCTGTTCCGACTGGCCGTACGGCGGCACGGACCGGGCCGACGTCGCCTCGACGAGCACGCCCCACCCGTCGGAGCACCACGGTCACCGGCACCATCACCGTCACCACCGCAACGGCCACCCCCACACCGCCACTCCGCAGGCCACCGCGTCGCCCACGCACCGGGCCACCGCTCACCCGAGCACCGGGACGAAGACGACGGCCCCCAAGCCGCGCACGACCCCTGCCCCCAGCGCTCCCACGCCCACGCCCACGCCCGCGGCCACCGCGTCCAGCGCCACCGCGCGCGTCGTGCAGCTCGTCAACGCCGAGCGCGCGAAGGTGGGTTGTCATCCCCTGACGGTGAACGCGGAGCTGACCAAGGCGGCGCAGGCCCACAGCGCGGACATGGCGGCCCACCAGAACATGTCGCACACCGGCTCCGACGGGTCCTCCCCGGGCGACCGCATCACGCGTGCCGGCTACAGCTGGAGCGCCTACGGCGAGAACGTCGCCTACGGCTACGCCACCCCGGAGCAGGTCATGAATGGCTGGATGAACAGCCCCGGCCACCGGGCCAACATCCTCAACTGCTCGTACAAGGAGATCGGCGTCGGCCTCGCCCAGCCGGGCAGCTACTGGACCCAGGACTTCGGCACCGCCCGCTGAGCACGGCTCAGCCGCCCGCCAGCGGGTTCGGCAGGGGCAGATAGCGGGCGTCGGCGCCGTCCGCGCCGGTCCAGCGCAGCAGCAGGTTGGTCTTGCCGGGCAGCGTGGGCGAGGCGAGCAGGGCGGGGATCTCGGGCAGGTCGTGCCGGGCGAGCTCGCGGCGGGCGGCGGGCCAGGGGTCGAGTCCGGGACGGCGTTCGGCGAGGGCGGCGGCGATCTCGGTGAGGTGGTTGACGACCAGGCAGTACACCAGCCGCTCCCAGCCCGCCGCCCGGGTCACGTCCGGCAGCAGCTTGGTGCCCTCGGCGTCCCGGTACAGCACCTGCACAGGCGTGCCGGCCGCGTCCACGGCCACGAGGGTGTTCTGAAGATGGGCCTCCAGGACGACGCCGTGGTCGTCGAACGCCGTGAGGGCGGGCGGCACGACCTGGCGCAGATAGGCCTCCCACCAGGCCCCCGGGTCGGCCGCGGTGGCGAGCGGACTGCCGTCGAAGCCCTCGGCGAGGCCGGCGGCGAGCAGTGGGGTGGTGCCAGGCACCAGGTGGCCGCGCAGGCCGTCGCGGACCAGGACGGCCAGCTCCTCGAAGGCGAACGTGGCCGTGCGGTAGCCGCGGTCGCTCAGCCAGGCCGCGGGCGGGCCCATCGCCGCGAACGCGTGCCGCGCGGCCGTGTCGGTACGGCGCAGTCTGCGCAGGTCGTGGCGCCACAGGCGGCGGATGTCGTTGGTGATGCGGACGTCCAGGCTGAACTTCAGGAACAGGTCGCGCCGGGGCTCGTACACCGTGCGGATCGCCGCCGTCGGCCAGGTGTCGAAGGCGGTGGTGCCGAGGCGGAGCAGGCGGCCGTCGGCGAAGGCCTCGGCCAGCTCGCGGCCCACCAGTTCCAGCTGCCATGGGTGGGCCGGCAGCAGCCGGTAGCCGGGCGGGACCGGGCCGAGCGCGTCCAGGGCGCCGGTGTCGCCCTCCTCGGCCACCTGGTCCTCGCGGACGCCCAACAGGACCAGCGGGAAGCGGGCGTGCGCCTCGGGGGCGTACGGCAGCCAGGAGGCGACCGGGCCGCCGCCGCGCGCCTTGGGCGCCGGGTGGTACGGGTGGCCGGTGATCAGGGACTGCTCGGACCGCAGATACGGGTCCGCGGGCGCCGTCGCGAGGGCTCGGGCGGTGAGCAGGGCCGCGACCGCGTCGCGGCTGTCGATCATCTCGGCGGGCAGATCGCCGCATGGCAGGCCGGTGTGCCGGCGCAGCTCGTCGGCGACCAGTTTGACCAGCTCGGAGTGGCCGACCCGGTGCCAGGTCCCGGCCGCGCGCACCTCGGGGCCGGTGGGGCGCCGGCCGGCCCGCACCCGCAGCAGCCGTCCGCTCGGCAGCCGGTGGACCCGCGGGTCGTCGGGGTGCCCGAGCGGCTCGGCCACCTCGCGCAGCAGGCAGTTCAGCAGGGGCGCGGCCGCGTAGGCGTCGGCCAGGCGGCCGACGGCTCCGGTGGGGGGTGCTCCGCAGGAGGGTGAGGAGTCCACGCGATCCATTCGTTTCGTCCGGGGTGTTCGCGATCAGTATGTCTGTCGTCGTCCTGTCTGTCGTCGTCCTGTCTGTCGTCGCCCTGTCCGTCGTCGCCGACAATCGTCCTCCGCGCCGCGTGTACCCGAGGAGCCGACCGTGCACCGTCCCCCCGCCACCGAACCCCGGGTCGCCGAGGAGCTGGCCGCCGTCCGGCCCGGGCTGCTGCCCCGGTACACGGCGGAGCTGCCGGGTGCCCGCGCCGCGGTGCTGACCCGGCTGTGGCGGGCGCTCGCCCATGAGCCGCTGCCGTGGGTCACCGGCCGGACGCACGGCGCGCACAGCCTCGCGCTGCGGCTCGCCGACGGCCGGACGCTGTACGGGCCGCACGCCGACCCGTACGCCACGAGCGCGTACGTCACCGGTGTCCGCCTGGACCGCGAGCGCCATGTGGATCCGGCCGGGCTGCTGAGCGCCCTCGGGGTGCCGCACGGCGCCGCGTTCGCGGCCGAACTGGCCGACAGTGTCGCCTCGTTGGCGTTGTCGCGGGCCGACGGGGAGCAGTCGAAGGAGTGGCCGGTGAGGGTCCCCCCGGCCGAAGGCGGGGGGAAGACCTGGCAGTGGGAGCAGCGGGTGACCGACGGGCATCCGTACCACCCGGGCTGCCGCGCCCGGCCCGGCTTCTCGGTGGCGGACCAGCTGGCGTACGGCCCGGAGCACCGGCCCGTCGTGGAGCTGCGGACGGTGCCGGTCCCGGCGGAGGAGTGCCTGGTGACCGGCGACTGGCCGCGGGAGCTGCGGGACGGCGAACGGCTGCTGCTGCCGGTGCACCCGTGGCAGGCGGACCATGTCCTGAAGCGGCCGTACGCCCCCTGGCGGCCGGCCCGCCCGCTGCTCTCCCTGCGCACGCTCGCGCTGCCGGACGGCCCGCATGTGAAGACCGCGCTCAGCACCCGGCTGACGTCCTCCGTGCGGGACATCTCCCCGTACTCGGTGCGGGCCGCCGCATCCCTGTCCGCGCTCGGCGAGGAGCTGGCGGCGCGCACCGAGGGCCTGTTGCACATCACCCGCACGCTGGGCGCGGTCTCGGCCCACTCCCCCGACCTGGCCGCGCTGCTGCGGGAGCCCCCCGAGGCGTACGCCGGCCCGGGCGAGTGGGTCGTACCGGTGGCCGCGCTCGCCATGACCGCACTGCCCGACTCCCCGGCCTGGCTGGCCGCGTTCGCCCGGCTGGCGCTGACCGTGGGGCTGCGTCTCCTCGATCTCGGCGTGGCGCTGGAGGCGCACGGCCAGAACCTGCTGGTGATCCTGTCGGCCGACGGCACCCCGCTGCGGCTGGTCTACCGCGACCTGGCCGACATCCGGATCAGCCCGGCCCGCCTGACCCGGCACGGCGTCACCCGGCCGCCGCTGACCGGCCGTCTGATCACGGACGACGAAACGGCCCTGCGCCGCAAGCTGTTCGGCTCGCTGGTGGCGGGCGCACTGGCCGGTACGGCGGGTACGGGCCCGGCACTGGGCGCGGCGCTGGCGTCCGCCGTACCGGACCTGCCGGACACATCGGATCTGCGTGCCCTGCGCGAAGGGCCGCTGCCGGCCAAGGCGTTGACCCTGATGCGGCTGTCCCCGCAGACCCCGGGCGACCAGTGGACGTCGCTTCCGAACCCGCTCGTTTTGGAGCACGACGCGTCCGCTCCATAAGATCCGGCGATGATCACAAGACAACGGCTGGCGGCGGGCGTCTGTGCTCTGCTCGCCGCCCTGGCGGCCGGGATCGCGTTTCCCGGCGGGGCCGTCGCCGATGAGACCGGACAGGCCGCTCCCAAGGTCGAACTCGTGCTGGACGTCAGCGGTTCGATGCGGGCCCGGGACATCGACGGCGGCTCGCGGATGGCCGCGGCGAAGCAGGCGTTCAACGAGGTGCTGGACGCGACCCCGCAGGAGGTCCAGCTCGGCATACGCACCCTGGGCGCCAACTACCGGGGCAACGACCGCAAGGAGGGCTGCAAGGACACGGCCCGGCTCTATCCGGTCGGCCCGCTGAACCGGACCGACGCGAAGACGGCGGTGGCCACGCTGCAGCCCACCGGCTGGACGCCGATCGGGCCCGCGCTGCTGAAGGCGGCGGACGATCTGAACGGCGGCAGTGGCACCCGCCGTATCGTCCTGATCAGCGACGGCGAGGACACCTGCCAGCCGCTCGACCCGTGCGAGGTGGCCCGCGAGATAGCCGCCAAGGGCATCGGCCTGACCATCGACACCCTCGGTCTGGTGCCGGACGCCAAGACCCGCGACCAGCTCAGCTGCATCGCGGACGCCACCGGCGGCACGTACACCGACGTACGGCACAGGGAGGAACTGTCCGACCGGGTGGGCCAGTTGGTCGACCGGGCGGCGGATCCGGTGGTGACGCCGGTGGCCACGGAGGGTGCCGCGCAGTGCGCGAGCGCGCCGACACTGAAGTCCGGGCTGTACACGGACCGTGAGGAGTTCGGGCAGCAGCGCTGGTACAAGGTCGACGTCGACCCCGGCCAGGAACTGCGCGCCTCGGTGAGCGTCGCCGACGACCGCGCCGTCAACCCGGACTACGGAGTGCTGCTGCGGGCGGTGACCGTGCACGGACGGGAGATCGTGCGCGGCGAGGCCGCGGGCACGGGCCGTACGGACGTCGTCTCGACGGGTCTGCGCTATCCGAAGCCGGAGAGCGACGACGACACGGCGCCGGCGGAGACGGTGTGCTTGCAGGTCACCAACTCCTTCTCCGCGACGACGGGGGTGAAGACCACGCCGGGCCTGCCGCTGGAACTGACGGTCGACGTCGTGGACGGGCCTTCCGGGCACCATGACGTGGCCTCCTTCGGCCTCGGGCGCGGCTGGTGGCTGCTGGGCGCGCTGGTGCTGGTCGGCTTTGTCGCCGGTCTGCTGTGGGGATGGCTGTCGCGGTGGCGGGTCGCGGTCTGGAGGACGAACTGATGCGGATCACACATGTGCTGGGTGCCGCGCTGCTGGCACTCGGACTCGCGGCCGGACCGGCCGCGGCCGACTCCTCCCCGTCCCCCAGTGCCTCGGCCGACGGCAAGGCACCCACCCAGGCGGGCACGTCGTTCCGTACGGCGACGGAGATCGAGCAGGGGCAGCAGGCCACCGCGTCCGGTTCGACGGGTGACTACCTGTACTGGTCGTTCCCCGCGGACACCGGGCAGCGGCCCACCGTCGGGGCGACGGTGAAGCTGCCCGCCACGCACGGGGCGCAGACCTGGCAGATCGACGTGTACGACGGACTGCGGCGCCGGCAGGCCTGCCAGTACGGCGCGGCGAGCCGTACGGCCGAGGAGGGCGCTTCCTCCGTCGAACTGGCCTGTGTCCTGCGGACCGTGCGCGGCTGGTCGGAGCCCTGGGGCAACGACCCGCTGCCGGGCACGTACTACATCCGGCTGACGGTCGTGGACCTCGGCTCCGGTGACCTCGGCAAGCCGGTCGGCGTCGAGGTCCGCGCCGACTCCGAGGACGTCGGCGGCGCGGCGGCGGTGGACGGCTCGCTCGGCAAGCCGCTGGTCCCCGGCATCGCCGTCAAGTCCGAGGAGAGCGGGGACGGTTCGAAGGCCGCGGTGCTGTCCAGCTTCGGCTCGGACGACGGCTGGTCGTCCGGGTGGTGGTCCGACCGGTGGGTGTGGACCGCGATCGGGGGCGTGCTGGCGGCTCTCGCCGGGGTCGGCGGGTATGCGCTGACGCGGGGTTCCGGCCGGCCGTCGTAGCGGCTGAAGGCCCGCCTGCCGGCGGGCCTTCTCAGGCCTCGCGCAGGGCCTTGGCCGGTGCGCCGTCCCCTGTCACCGTCACCCGGCCCGCGCGGACCGCGTCGGTCAGGTGCAGCTCGCCGCGGGCGACGGCCTCGCAGGTCGCCGCGTCCATCGTCAGCCGTGCGTCGGGCTCGTCGGGGGCGGGCCCGTCGCCGTACACCGGGCCCTCCTGCGCGCCGAGGCGCAGGTGGAAGTCCCCCTCGTCCAGCCGGACTTCGACCAGCCCCTCCCCTTCCAGTGCGCGCAGCAGCGGCAAGGCGAACCAGTGGGCCCGTACCGCGTCCGTCGGGCGCCGCTCCCCCAGTTCCGCCTCGCCCCACCTGCCCAGCGTCTGCAGCACCGGCAGCAACTGCTGCCCCCGCCCGGTGAGTTCGTACACATAGGCCGCGCCCGGCGGGGGCAGCTTGCGGCGGGTCGTGAGGCCGTCGCGTTCCATGTCCTTCAGCCGGGAGGCGAGTACGTCCGTGCTCACGCCGGGCAGGTCCGCGTGCAGGTCCGTGTAGCGGCGGGGGCCGGCCAGCAGCTCCCGGACGATCAGCAGGGTCCAGCGGTCGCCGACGAGATCGAGGGCGCGGGCTGCGGAGCAGTACTGGTCGTAGCTTCGGCGAGGTGGCATGCGACGCAGTCTAGACAAGATGTTGGACTTTCCAAGCGTCCACTTGGTAAAACCAAGTAACACCAGTTTCCGGAGGGGCGCATGGAGTTCCGGCAGTCGAACAAGCTCAGCGAGGTCTGTTACGAGATCCGCGGCCCGGTGATCGAGCACGCGAACGCGCTGGAGGAGGCGGGGCACAGCGTGCTGCGCCTGAACACCGGCAACCCCGCGGCCTTCGGTTTCGAGGCGCCGGAGGAGATCCTCCAGGACATGATCCGGATGCTGCCGCAGGCGCACGGCTACACCGACTCCCGGGGCATCCTCTCCGCCCGCCGCGCGGTCGCCCAGCGCTATCAGACCCTGGGCCTGGAGGTCGGGGTCGACGACGTCTACCTCGGCAACGGCGTGTCCGAGCTGGTCTCCATGGCCGTACAGGCACTGGTCGAGGACGGCGACGAAATCCTCATCCCCGCACCGGACTTCCCGCTCTGGACCGCCGTGACCACCCTCGCCGGCGGCAAGGCGGTGCACTACCTGTGCGACGAGCAGGCCGACTGGACCCCGGACCTCGCCGACATGGCCTCGAAGATCACGGACCGCACGAAGGCCGTGGTCATCATCAACCCCAACAACCCGACGGGCGCGGTGTACCCGAAGGAGGTCGTCGAGGGCATCCTCGACCTGGCCCGCCGGCACGGCCTGATGGTGTTCGCGGACGAGATCTACGACCAGATCCTGTACGACGACGCCGTGCACCACTCGGCCGCCGCGCTCGCCCCCGACCTGGTCGTCCTCACCTTCTGCGGCCTGTCGAAGACGTACCGGGTCGCGGGCTTCCGCTCCGGCTGGATGGTGGTGACCGGCCCCAGACAGCACGCGAAGGACTATCTGGAGGGCCTGACCATGCTGGCCTCCATGCGCCTGTGCGCCAACGCGCCCGCCCAGTACGCGATCCAGGCCGCGCTCGGCGGCCGCCAGTCCATCCGCGAACTGACGGTCCCCGGCGGCCGGTTGTACGAGCAGCGGAACGTGGCCTGGGAGAAGCTCAACGAGATCCCCGGCGTGTCCTGCGTGAAGCCCAAGGGCGCGCTGTACGCCTTCCCGCGCATCGACCCGAAGGTGCACCCGATCCACGACGACGAGAGGTTCGTCCTCGATCTGCTTCTGCGCGAGAAGATCCAGGTGGTCCAGGGCACCGGCTTCAACTGGCCCTCCCCCGACCACTTCCGCATCCTCACCCTGCCCCACGCGGAGGACCTGGAGGCGGCGATCGGCCGGATCGGGCGCTTCCTCGGCGGGTACCGGCAATGACGGTTCAGCCGAGGACGACCTCGCACCAGACGGTCTTGGTGTACGGGTCCCCGCACGTCGTTCCCCAGTGACCGGCCAGCGCCTCCACCAGCAGGAGGCCCCGGCCGGACTCCGCCTCGGGAGAGGCCGCCGCGAGTGCGCCGGGAGCGGGCGGGTGACGGTCGGTACGGGAGTCCGTGACCTCGATGCGGAGTGCGGGGCCGTCGGGGAAGAGGGTGAGCCTCAGCCGGAAGTCGCGTCCCCTCACCCGCCCGTGCCGCACCGCGTTCGCGGCGAGCTCGGCCACGAGCAGCACGGCGGTCTCGTTCCCCTCCGTGTCGTACGGCCAGCCCCAGGTGTCCAGTTGCTCGGCCGTCAGACGGCGGGCGAGGCGAGCGCCTCGGGGCGTGGCCGAGAGCCGGACGGTGAAGTGACGGGCGGGCGCGGCGATATCGACGTTCATGTCACTCAGCGTGGTCACCCGACTCTACGCTGAACAGCGACCACGGCGGTACGCAGCGTCACTGTACGGTGGCTGTCCGGGATTGTCCGGGTGGTGACGCGTGACGCGGCCGGCCGGTGCGGGGTTGGGGACCAGCGGCATGGAGGTGTCGGGTGGAGGACGTGACGTGGCACGCCGAGGACGAGGAGTCGGCGGCCGTCCTGAGGACCGTCGGCAAGATCATCAAGATGTACCGGGAGCGTAAGGGGCTCACCCAGGCCGAGTTGGGGGCGGCCATCGGTTACAGCGAGGAACAGGTGTCCTCGGTGGAGCGGGGGCGGCGGGCGCCGAAGGGGCAGTTCCTCGACGCGGCGGACGAGGCGCTCGACGCGCACGGAGTCATCGCCGCGTTGAAGAAGGACGTGGAGGAAGCCCGGTATCCGAAGAAGGTGCGGGATCTGGCCAAGCTGGAGTCGGAGGCGGTCGAGATCTGCTCCTACGACAACTCCGTGATCAACGGGCTCCTGCAGACCGAGGAGTATCTGAGGGCCGTGTTCGGCTCGCGGCGACCGGCGTTCACCGAGGAGGAGGTGGAACAGCGTGTCGCCGCGCGGCTGGCACGCCAGAGGATCATCGACGGTAAGCAGATGATCCCCGCCTTCAGCTTTGTGCATGATGAGGCGACCCTGCGGCGGCGGGTCGGGGGCAGAATGGTCATGCGCCGACAGCTCGAACGGCTGTTGGAAGTCGGGCAGATGCGGAACGTGGAGATCCAGGTGCTACCTCTTGATCGCGAGGACAACGCCGGTCTCGGCGGGCCCTTTCACCTGCTGCGACTCAAGGAGGGCAGCACGGTGGGGCACAACGAGGTTCAGCGCTTCAGCCGACTGATCTCGGAGCCCAAGGAGATCCAGGTCCTGGAGCTGCGCTACGGGGTCATCCGGGCCCAGGCCCTTCCGCCGCCGGAGTCACTGGCCTTCGTCGAAAAAGTCCTGGGAGAAACATGAGCGCGAAGCCCCCGGCCGGTCACGGCTCCGAACTGAAGTGGTTCAAGAGCAGCTACAGCACCGACGACGGTCCCGCCTGCGTCGAGGTCGCCTTCACCCCCCGCACCATCCACATACGGGACTCCAAGCACACCCACGGCCCCCAGCTCTCCGTCGGCCCGCAGGGATGGGCCGCCTTCGTCTCGTACGCCGGGGAATGCCCGGCCGCGGCCGCCGGTTGACGATCCCCTCAGGCCGTCACCGGACAGGGGGAACAACGCATGCGGATCGACGTGCACGGAACCGTCGCGGAGGGGTTCGAGGGCGTACGCGAGGAGTTCGCGGCGGTGCTCGCCGAGGAGCGGGACGATCCGGGCGCACAGCTCGTGGTGTACCGGCACGGGCGGCGGGTGGTGGACCTGTGGGGCGGCGACGGCATCGACGGGGACTCGCTGACGACCCTGTACTCCATCGCCAAGGGCGCCGCGCACCTCGTCGTCGCCCTGCTGGTGCAGGACGGGGTGCTCGACCTGGACCGCGAAGTCGCGTCCTACTGGCCGGAGTTCGGCGTTCACGGCAAGGACCGGCTGACGTTGGGTGAGCTGCTGGAGCACCGGGCGGGACTCGTCGGCGACGCCGAACAACCGTTCACCATCGAGGAGTTGGCCGACGACCGGATCACCGCGGCCCGGCTGGCGGAGCGCGCGCCGCTGTGGGAGCCGGGTACCGCCTGGGGCTACCACGCCTTCGTCATCGGCGCCCTCACCGGCGAGGTGGTGCGCCGGGTGACCGGCCGGTCGGTCCAGGAGCTGTACGAGGAGCGGATCCGGGCGCCGTACGGCCTCGACTACTACCTGGGTCTGCCCGCCGAGGCGGAGTCACGCTGGGTGGACGTGCAGCCGCTGCTGCCGACCCCGGAGGAGGCCGTACTGCTGAAGGAGCGGGCGGCGGCCCCGGACAGCATCCGGGGCATCGCCTTCAACGCGCACGCCGGGCAGCCCACCGACATGGTGGCCTTCGGCAATCACTCCCGTGTGAAGGCGCTCGGGCCCGCGTCCTCGGGTGGGGTGGGCAACGCGCGCGGGGTCGCCGGGATGTTCGCGGCCGCCATCAGCACCGTCGACGGCAGGCCGCCGCTGCTCACGCCCGCCACCGCGGCCCGGTTCGCCGAGCTCCGCACCCCGGGCGGGCCGGACCTGGTCACCGGCAGCCAGGACCACTTCGCGCGCGGCTTCGAGCACACCCCCGCGCTCTACCCGTTCCTCGACGCCGGCACCTTCGGGCACAGCGGCGCGACCGGCTCGCTGGGCTTCGCCGACCCGGCGAACGGCATCGCGTACGCCTACACCCGGCGCCGGTTCTCCTTCCCCTCAGGGGTGGGCGCGGCCCTGGAGAACGGCCGTCTGGCCGAGTCCGTCCTGCGGGCGGCCGCCTCCCTGTGACACGGTGCTGACAGGCGAGCGGGAAGGGCGCTGACGTGGGTGACCTCTTTCTCGTCCGGCACGGTGAGACCGAGTGGTCGCGGTCCGGACGGCACACCGGCTGGACCGACGTACCCCTCACCGAGCACGGGCGGGAGGAGGCGCGCCGGCTGGTGCCGCTGATCCGCTCGCACCGGATCGGGGCCGCTTTCGTCAGCCCCATGCAGCGGGCCCGGGAGACCGCCGAGCTCATCGGGATCCCGGACGCCCGGGTGGACGCCGACCTGCACGAATGGGATTACGGCGGCTACGAGGGCGTCACCACCGTGGAGATCCAGCGCAGCCGGCCGGGCTGGTTCCTGTTCACGGACGGGGTCGCGCCGGGGCCGCCTGGGCATCCGGGCGAGACGCCGGAGCAGGTCGGCGAGCGCGCCGACCGGATGCTGGCCAAGGTGGACGCGGCCTTCGCCAACACCGAGGGCGTCGTCGTGCTGATCGCCCACGGCCACTTCCTCCGCGTCCTCACCGCCCGCCGCCTCGGCCTCCCGCCCCAGCACGGGGCCCTGTTCCAGCTGGCCACAGGAGCCCTGTGCCGACTGGGCACGGAGCACGACCGGCCGGTGGTGGCGGGGTGGAACATCCGGCCGCGGGAGTAGTCGGTCGCACGGGCCACCGCACGCAGCCCGCCGCAGAAGCACCGCCGCGTTGTCAGACCCGGGCCGTACTCTGCGAATGAAGCGTCCGAACTCTGCGAACGGGCCGCCGGACGGGCGGGCCCGGACGGGGCGCGGGACCGGGAGGAGTGCGCTGTGAGCCGACCGCCGAGCGCCGCGCAGCGGCGGGTGATCGAGGCCGCCGATCCGCTGACCGGGCGGCTGCGCGGTACAGAGGCGCAACTGGCGGCGCTGGTGAAGCGGGGGCTGGCCTTCCGGCATCCGCGGCCGCCGCACGAGCACTTCCTGACGCCGGCGGGGCATCGAATACGGGAGGCGGAGCCCCGGGAAGCGGTGTCCGAGGCGGCACCGGAGGAGCCCGCGGCGGACACGGGGGTGTTCGCGGCGCGGGTCGGGGGCGAGGAGGAGCCGCCCGCGGACGGTCCGGCGCGGCTGCGTGAGGTGCACAGCGCCTGGCAGGGACTGCTGGAGCTGCGCCGGATGACCAATCCCGGCGGCGCGGTGGACCGGCCGTGCGGCTGGGAGCGCGCGCATCTGGTCCGGGCGGCGGCCCTGGCCCTGGAGGCGGCCGGGCACCGTCCGGCGAGCGGGAGCGCGGACGGTTACCGGGTGCGGGCGACCCCGCAGCCGGAGGCGATCGCCGTGTACGCGCCGGACGCGGAGAGCCTGGCGGCCTGCGCGGCCACGCTGACGGGCGCGGGCTGGCAGGCGGGCGAGTACACCGAACCGCGCACGCGGGTGCGCTATCTGCTCGC
Organism: Streptomyces sp. RB17; assembly: GCF_009604455.1. Classification (GTDB taxonomy): domain Bacteria; phylum Actinomycetota; class Actinomycetes; order Streptomycetales; family Streptomycetaceae; genus Streptomyces. The sequence continues at coordinate 482,471 of NZ_WEGL01000008.1, read as the reverse complement.
CTCCCCGCGCCGGGTCTGAGCGGCGTGCCAAGATCGACCGACCGGAGATCCGAACGCGAGAAGGGCAAACAGTGGCCGAACCGTTTTCCGTCCGAGTGACCGTCCGCGGCTACGAGACCGACACCCAGGGACACCTCAACCAGTCCGTGTACCTCAACTACGCGGAGCACGCCCGCTGGTCGCTGCTCCAAGCGGCCGGGATCAGCCAGGCCCGGCTCGTGGGCCGGGGAGTCGGCCCGGTGGCGCTGGAGACGACGCTCCGCTTCCGGCGCGAACTGCTCGCCGGCGACGAGGTCGACGTGACCTGCGCGTTCGAGTGGGGCGGCGGCAAGACCTTCCGGATCGTGCAGGAGATACGCAAGACCGACGGCACCCTGGCGGCCGAGGTCAGTGCGGTGGGCGGCCTGCTGGATCTCACGGAGCGCACGCTGGTCCCCGACCCGCGTGAGGTGTTCAAGGAGCTGACGACGGACCTCGCTCTGTTCGGTCTGTAGGCCCCGCCCTGTAGAACCCGCCCTGTAGGCCCCGCCCTGTAGAGCCCGCCGGTCTACGCGTCGAGCAGCTCCGGCCGGTGCTCGGCGTCGTAGGCCGCCCGCGCCGTCGCGATGTACATCCGGTTCCGCTCGGCCCAGTCGGTCAGCCGCTGCAGGGTGTCGTTCAACTCATGGGCCACGGCCGTGAGTTCGTACTCCACCTTGGGGGGCACGGTCGGATGCACCGTGCGGGTCACCAGGCCGTCGCGTTCCAGGTTGCGCAGGGTGAGGGTGAGCATCCGACGGCTGATGCCCTCGATGCCGCGCTCCAGTTCGGTGAACCGGATGGGTCCGTGCGAGGCGGCGACGAGGATCTGCACGCTCCATTTCCCGGCCACCCTGTCAAGAACTTCGCGGACGGGGCAGGCCTGCGCGTTCACTGCCTGGACGGTTACACCGGTGTGCCTCTGGGACATCGGACTGCCTCCTTACGCCGGCCTCCATGGTCACTCACGATGGTCCCCGTTACAAGTCGTGCACCAAGGTGCGTATGAAGAACGGGGTAGCCATGTCGGCCGTGATCGAGAACAGCCCGTCACCGACGCCGGTGACATCCCGAGGGCCGTACTCCCGCTGGACGTCTCTCGCCGTGCTGTGCGCCGGCACGCTGATGACGATCCTCGACGGCAACATCGTCACGGTGGCGATGCCCGCCATCCAGGGCGATCTCGGGTTCAGCGGGCCGGGTCTCGCCTGGGTGGTCAACGCCTATCTGATCGCTTTCGGCGGGCTGCTCCTGCTGATGGGCCGGCTCGGCGACCTGGTGGGCCGCAAGCGGATGTTCACCACCGGGCTGGCGGTCTTCACCACGGCATCGGTGCTGGCCGGGCTGGCCACGAGTCAGGGGCTGCTGATCGCGGCACGGGCGCTGCAGGGGGCCGGCGGGGCGATGGCCTCCGCGGTGGTCCTCGGCATGCTGGTCGCGCTCTTCCCCGAGCCACGTGAACAGGCCCGCGCCATCGCGGCGTTCAGCGCGGTGGGCGCGGCCGGCGGGGCGCTCGGCACCTTCCTCGGCGGCGCGCTGACGCAGGCCCTGAACTGGCACTGGATCTTCCTGATCAACCTGCCGATCGGGGTGGCCGCCTGGCTCGCGGCGGTGCGGGTGCTGGCGCCGGAGCGCGGCGCCGGGCTCGGCAGGGGCGCCGACTACCCGGGGGCCGCGCTGGTCACGGGCGCGCTGATGCTCACGGTGTACGTCATCGTGGGCACCGGTGACCGCGCGCCGGCCGGCACCGCACTGCTCGCGCTTCTCGCCCTCGCCCTGTTCGCGGCGTTCACCCTGCGCCAGGTCCGGGCGGCCCGCCCGCTGCTGCGGCCCCGCCTGTTCCGCTCCCGGCTGCTGACCGGCGCCAACGCGGTGCAGGTACTGATGATCGCCACGATGTACGGCTTCCAGTTCATCGGCGCGCTGTATCTGCAGAAGGTGCTGGGCTACGGCGAGCTGGCGACCGGCACCGCGTTCCTGCCGGCGCCGATCGCCATCGGGCTGCTGATGCTGGGCCTGTCCGCGCGGACGGTGGCCCGGTACGGCGCGTACCGGGTGCTGCTGGCCGGTCTGGCGCTGATCGTCGCCGGTATGGCCCTGCTGAGCCGCGCACCGGTCCACGCCTCCTACGCCGGCGACGTGCTGCCGGCGCTGCTGCTGCTCTCCGCCGGGTTCGCCGCTGCGATGCCGGCGCTGACCGGGCTCGCGATGTCAGGGGCGCGGGAGGAGGACGCGGGACTGGCGTCCGGGCTGTTCAACACCACGCAGGTGGTGGGCGGTTCGCTGGGCCTGGCGGTGCTGAGCACGCTGGCGGCGAGCCGCACCGGCGGTCTGCTGGAGGCGGGCGCGGAGCAGATCCCGGCCACGGCGGAGGGCTACCGGCTGGCGTTCCGGGTGGCGACCGGGATCGCGGTGGCCGCGCTGGTCCTGGCGGGAGCGGTGCTGCGGCCGCGGAACCGGTGAGGCCGGCGGCGCTCGGCCGACCGCCGGCCCGCGGTCGGCTCCGCCCTGTCGCCGGGCGTTCAGCCCGCCCGAAGGCCTCCTTGTGGTCCTCGGCCCACTCCCGGAAACTCCGGGCCGGCCGGCCGAGCACGTCCGGGACGTCCTCGGTGACCACGGCGTTGCCGCCGTCGCGGACGAACGCGACGGCGGTCAGGATGCCGTCCGCCCGCTCCTCGTCGAAACCCCAGGCGGTGCGGAGGAATTGGCGGGTCTGCTCCGGCGACAGGTCCCGGACCGGGACCGGGCGGCCCAGGACATCGGCGAGCACGGCGGTCTGCCCGGGGACGCTGACCGCCTCGGGCCCGGTCAGAGTGTAGGTCCGCCCCGCGTGCCCCGCGTCGACGAGCGCCCGGACGGCGACCGCCGCCACATCGCGCGGATCGATCACGCCCGACGCCCCGTCCCCGGTCATGTTGGGCACCGGCTCGCCCGCCCGGAGCGGCTCCGCCCAGCTCAGCGCGTTGGAGGCGAACGACGACGGCCGCAGCACCGTCCACTCGGCGCCGCTGTCGCGCACGGCACGCTCGCCGTCCAGGTGCCACAGCCCGGAGGGGCCGACCGCGGGATCGCCGGTGCCGATGGCGGAGAGCTTCACCAGCCGTCGTACGCCCGCCACGCCGGCCGCCTCGACCAGCGCCGCGTCCTGGCCCTCGTCGGCGCCGGGCGGACGGAGCAGGAAGGCGGCCGTCACCCCCTCCAGCGCGGCCTCCAGGGACGCCGGTTCGCGGAAGTCCCCGCGCGCCACCTCCACCCCGGCGGGCACCCGCGCCGTCACCGGGTCGCGGGTGAGGGCACGCACCTTCTCCCCGCGCGCGGCCAGCTGTCGTACGACGTCACTTCCGATGGTGCCCGTGGCACCCGTCACCAGAATCATGAGGTCCACGATGGGCCGGATGCGGGGCCGGTCTCTTGGAAATTCCGGCACGACCGGCCCGCCCGGACGGGGGTTGCGGGCGCTTACGGTGGAAGGGTGCCGAACACCACCGCCTGGCAGACCCCCAGCACGCCCGACGTTCTGCGCCCGTGGCTCGCCGGGGTGCGGACCGTGTCCTTCGCCGAGCCGCCCGAGGAGGCGTTCGTCCATCTGCCCGACGCGGTGACCAAGGTGGTGCTGCGCGTGACGGCGGACGGACGGCGGGACGTGCTGGCCGTGGGGCCACGGGTGCGGGCCTCCTACCACCGGGGCAAGACCCGCGTCTCCTGCGTGGAGCTGCGCCTCGCCCCGGGTACGGCCCGGCCGCTGCTGGGTGTTCCGGCCGCCGCGCTGGTCGGCCGGGTCGTGTCGCTGGACCAGCTGCCGGACGGGGCGGCGCGCCGGCTCGCGCGCGAGATGCGCCGGCTGGACCCGCGGGAGGCGCTGCCGCCGCTCGCCGAGGTGCTGCCCGGCCTGCTGTCCGACGCCGTGGATCCGGCCCGGACGGAGCTGCTCCGGGCCGGTGTGGCGGCGTTGTCGGTGCGCCTGGACCGGGCGCCCGCGCAGGTCCGGGACGTCGCCCGGGAACTGGCCGTCAGCGAGCGCCAGTTGCGGAACCTGTTCGCCGAGGGCGTCGGGGTCTCCCCCAAGCACTACGCCCGCATCGACCGCGTCCGTACGGTCGTCACCCGGGCCGGGACCGCCCGCTGGGCCGAACTCGCCACAGCCACCGGTTACTTCGACCAGTCCCACATGACGTCCGACTTCCGCGCCCTGATGGGGGTGCCGCCCAAGTCGTACGTCACCGGCCGACTGCCCGCGGTCACGCCGTGCCAGGTGGGCCCGCGCACCTGAACCGGAATTCGGATGCGCGGCTGCCGCCGCCCCTGCCATGCTGCGGGGCCATGTCCGTACGAAGCGTCAGGCCCAGCCGCTGCATCTCCGTCGACATCGAGGCCGACGGGCCGATCCCGGGGCCGTACTCCATGCTGAGCATCGGCGCGGCCGTGGCCGGCACGCAGGACGCCGGCGGCTTCACCCCGGCGGACCCGGAAGAGCAGACCTTCTACCGCGAACTGCGCCCGATCTCGGGCGAGTTCGTGCCCGAGGCGCTGGCGGTGAGCGGCCTGGACCGGGACCGGTTGACGACGGAGGGTGCCGAACCGGCGGTCGCGCTCGCCGAGTTCAGCGCCTGGGTGCGGGAGGTGAGCGCGGGGGCTCAGCCGGTGATGTGCGGGTATCCGGCGTCGTACGACTGGACGTTCCTGTACTGGTACCTGATCCGGTTCACCGGGGAGAGTCCCTTCGGGCACTCCGGCTGCCTGGACATGAAGACGCTGTACGCCACCAAGGCCGGGCTGCCGCTGCGGGCGGTGGCCAAGGGCACGATGCCACGCCATCTGCTGTCCCGGCGCCGGCACACACACCATGCCCTGGACGACGCGATCGAACAGGCGGAGCTGCTGGCGAACCTCATGGCGTGGCCGGGTCCGGGGCCTGACGCGTCGGCACCGCGATCTGGTTGAAGCCGTAGTACAGGGCGAGCAGGCCGTGCGCGGCCAGGGTCAGGGGCGCGGAGACGAAGGCGAGGGCCACCGTCAGGGGGTAGCCGAGGGAGCCGAGGGCGAAACGGGCGCGGGTCGCACGGGCCGCCGTGGTGTCCACGCGTGCGTCGAAGAGGTGGCCGGTGCGGGTGAGGTGCCACCACAGGGCCTGGAAGGTGAGGGCCATGGCGACCATGATCAGGCTGTACACGGCGGCCGCCACGTGCGAGGCGCCGTCCTCGCGCAGGTACTCGGCGAGCATGGCCGTCGGCCACGGCACCGCGGCCACCACCATCAGGAGCAGCAGGTTGAGGAACATCAGCGGGCGGTCGACCCGGGCGACGTAGCTGAACACCTGGTGGTGGTTGACCCACATGATCCCGATGACCAGGAAGCTGACCACATAGGCGGCGTACGACGGCCACTGCGCGCCCAGCGCGTGCCACAGGCCGCCGGGTTCACCCGCCTTCGGGACCTTGATCTCCAGGATGAGCAGGGTGATGGCGATGGCGAACACGCCGTCGCTGAAGGCCTCGACCCGGCCGGACTCGTTCATGGCCCAAGACTGCCGCACGCCGCCGTGCAGGGCACGCCAATCGCCGTGCCCCGCAGGGGTGTTCAGTGGGCGGGCGAGAGTTCCTGCCCCGCCTCCATCGGGTGCGTGACGTCCTCGGCCTCGTTGCCCCTGCCGATGTGGTTGAACAGGAGGTTGAGGACGACGGCCGTCACACAGCCGGTGGAGATGCCGGAGTCCAGGACGATCTTCGCGGTGTCCGGGAAGGCGTGGTAGAAGTCCGGCGCGGTGATCGGGACGAGGCCGACCGCGAGGGAGACGGCGACGATGAGGACGTTGTTGTCCTTCTCCAGGCCGGCCCGGACCAGGGTCTGGATGCCGCTCGCGGCGACCGAGCCGAACAGGACGACGCCGGCGCCGCCGAGGACCGGACGGGGTACGACCGCGATGAGAGAGGCGGCCATCGGGCACAGGCCCATCAGCACGAGGAAGCCTCCGCCCACGGCGACGACGAATCGGCTGCGGATCCTCGTCATCGCGACGAGGCCGATGTTCTGGGCGAAGGCGCTGCACATGAAGCCGTTGAACAGCGGGCTGAGCGCGGAGCCGAGGGTGTCGGCGCGCAGGCCCGCCGCGATGGTCTTCTCGTCCGCGGGGCGTTCGACGATCTCGCCGAGCGCCAGCATGTCGGCGGTGGACTCCGTCATGGAGACGACCATCACCACGCACATCGACAGGATCGCCGCGATGTGGAAGGTGGGGGCGCCGAAGTGGAAGGGGGTCGGGAAGCCCACGACGTCGGCGTGGACGACCGGGCCGAAGTCGGTGGCGCCGAAGGGTATCGCGATGAGCGTGCCGATGATCAGGCCGAGCAGGACCGCGATCTGCTTGACGAAGCCGCGGGTGAAGCGGCGCATCAACAGCACGATGAGGAGGGTGACACCGGCCAGGGCGAGGTTGGTCGTCGAGCCGTAGTCGTGCGCGGCGGGGTTCGGTCCCTGGGCCCAGCCGAACGCGACCGGGAGCAGGGAGACGCCGATCAGGGTGATGACCGAGCCGGTGACGACGGGCGGGAAGAAGCGGACGGCCTTGCTGAAGAAGGGGGCCCCGATGAAGCCGAGGAGGCCGGCGACGATGACCGCGCCGAAGATCATCGGCAGGGCGTCGGACTTGTCCTTCGCGGACGCCACGATCGCCGTCATGGGGGCGACGCCGGCGAAGGTCACACCGTTGACGAAGGGCAGGCGGGCGCCGATCTTCCAGAAGCCGAGGGTCTGCAGGAAGGTGGCGAGCCCGGCGGTGAACAGACAGGCTCCGGTGAGGAAGGTGAGGTCTTTGCCGGACAGCCCTACGGCCGCGCCGACGATCAGGGGTGGGGCGACGACTCCCGCGTACATGGCGGCCACGTGCTGCAGGCCGCTGGTCGCCATTTTGATGGCGGGGAGTTTCTCGTCAACAGGATGGGCGGCCACGGCGGCTCCTCCGGTCGGGTAACACGTCGTCGTCGACGTGGGTCGACGTGGGTTTCATGGAGGTGGTGCGTGTGGTCGTGCGGGACCGTGACGGGGTGGCGCTTGAGCGGTTCGAGCGGTGACCGTCCGGGGCGCGTGCGTTCACACGCGCCCCGGACGGCTGCCGTGGACCCCGCTCGGGTCCACGGACCCCGGCCGGGAGCCGTCCCTCCCGACCGGAGCGTTCCGACGAGCCGGCCCCAGGGGCCGACCGCCGCGTCCTCCGGCACGCCGCCCGTACCGGGCAACCTGCCAAGTCCTCCGGCACGCCGCCCGCGCAGGGCGACCTGCCAAGTCCTCCGGCAGACCGGCCACATGGCCCGACCTGCCAAGTCCTCCGGCGAACGCCCCGTAAGAGGCGACCGCCAAGTCTTCTGGCGGGCCGCCCGCGAGAGGCGACCGCCGTGTTGTCCGGCAGGCCGGGCGCGGGGTCCGACCTGCCTGGTGCTCCGGCGACGGGCCCTTGCGGGTCAGCCGACGAGGCCGGCGGCAAGCCGGCCGTGGGGCCGATTGCCGGGACCTTGGGCGGACCGCCCGTACGAGGCGACCGCCAAGTCTTCTGGCGGGCCGCCCGCGAGAGGCGACCGCCGTGTTGTCCGGCAGGCCGGGCGCGGGGTCCGACCTGCCTGGTGCTCCGGCGACGGGCCCTTGCGGGTCAGCCGACGGGGCCGGCGGCAAGCCGGCCGTGGGGCCGGTTGCCGGGACCTTGGGCGGACCGCCCGTACGAGGCGACCGCCAGGTTTGTCGGCGGGCCGCTGGGGGCGGTCGCCGAGGGTTCGGCGTGCCCCGCTGCGGGCGGTTCGCCGAGGGTGTCGGGTGGGCCGGGCGTTGGCGGGGCCGGCCCACCGGCGGGTGGGTGGGGATCAGGCCTGGGCGGTGATCCGGGCGAGGCGCTGGGCCTCCTCGCGGGTGGTGCGGGCGATGACGTCCTCGTCGACGGTGGTCAGGCGGCCGCCCGCGACGATCTGCTCGCCGTTGACGAAGGACGCGGTGACCGGGGCCGCCGCGCCGAAGACCAGCGCGGTCACCGGGTCGGCGATGGAGGCGTGGGCGAGGGTGTCCATCTTCCACAGCACCACGTCGGCCAGCTTGCCCGGCTCCAGCGAGCCGATCTGCTCGGCCCGGCCGAGGACCTGCGCGCCGCCGTAGGTGCCGAGCCGCAGCGCCTGACGGGCGTTCAGCGCGGCCTCGCGGTGCGCGCCGAGCCGGTTGATCAGCAGGGCGTTGCGCAGCTCGGTGTGGAGTTCGCCGGACTCGTTGGAGGCGGTGCCGTCGACGCCGAGGCCGACCGGGACGCCGGCCGCCAGCATGTCGGGCACCCGGGCGATGCCGGCGGCGAGGCGGGCGTTGGACGACGGGCAGTGGGCCACACCGGTCTTCGTCCGGGCGAACGCGGCGATGTCGGAGTCGTTCATGTGGACGCAGTGCGCCATCCACACGTCCGCACCGAGCCAGCCCGTGGACTCGAAGTAGTCCGTCGGGCCCATGCCGAACAACTCGTGGCAGAACTTCTCCTCCTCCACGGTCTCCGAGCCGTGGGTGTGCAGCCGTACCCCCAGCCGACGCGCCAACTCGGCGCCCTGCTTGAGGAGTTCGGTCGACACCGAGAACGGCGAGCAGGGGGCCACGGCCACCTGGGTCATGGCGTCGAAGGAGGCGTCGTGGTGCTTCTTCACCGTCTCCTCGGTCGCCGCCAGCGCACCCTCCAGCGTCTCCACGGCGAAGTCCGGCGGCAGGCCGCCGTCCTTGACGCTGCGGTCCATCGAGCCGCGGGCCAGCGTGAACCGGACGCCCATCTCGGCGGCGGCCCGGATGATCGAGCCGGACAGGTCACCGGAGCCGTGCGGGAAGACGTAGTGGTGGTCCATGGCGGTGGTGACACCGCCGCGGGCCATCATGGCGAGGGAACCCTGCGCGGACGCGTACGTCATCTGCTCGTCGATGCGCGCCCAGGTCGGGTAGAGCGCGACGAGCCAGTTGAACAGGTTGTGGTCGGTGGCGAGGCCCCGGGTGATCCACTGGTAGAAGTGGTGGTGGGTGTTGACCAGACCGGGCGTGGCCAGATGGCCGCTCGCGTCGATCCGGCGCACCACGTTCTCGAGACCCTCGGGGGCCCGGCCCGCGCCGACCGACTCGATGCGGTTGCCGGCGAGAACCAGGTGTCCGGAGGCGTACTCGGTGTCGCCCGCGTCCACGGTCGCGATCGCGCAGTTCTCGATGACGATGCGCTGGGCTGCCGATGGTGCCATGGTGCTTCCTCGTCTTTCAGTGGCGGGCCGTGGACGGGGAGGAGTCCACAGGGTGGGCACGGCAGGACCCTAGGAGGATTTGAGTGCCGGAGCCGGTTGGCGGCTCCGGGTGCCGAGGTGATGGAAGAACAGGTTCAGCAGAACGGCGACGAGCGCGCCCGCGCTGATGCCGGAGCCGAGCACGGTCTGCGCCCAGGCCGGGAAGCCGGCGTAGAAGGTGGGCGCGGCGAGCGGGATGACGCCGGCGCCGAGCGCCACGGCGACCAGGATGATGTTGGAGCTGTCGTCCAGGCCCGCCTCGGACAGCGTACGGATGCCGCTGACGGCGATGGAACCGAAGAGCACGATGCCCGCGCCGCCGAGCACCGGCATGGGGACCAGGGAGACGACCGCGCCGAGCACCGGGAAGGCGCCGAGGACCAGCAGGGCGCCGCCGGCGACGGCGACGACGTAGCGGCTGCGCACCCGGGTGAGCGAGACGACGCCGACGTTCTGGGCGAAGGCCGAGGTGGGGAAGCCCCCGAAGACGGGGCCGAGCAGGGTGGCGATGCCGTCGGTGCGCAGGCCCCGGGTGATGGTCCTCGCGTCGGTGCGGCGCTCGCAGATCTCGCCGAGGGCGAGCATGCCGGCGCTGGACTCGGTCATCAGCACCAGCATCACGATGCACAGCGACAGGATCGCCGCGGGCTGGAACTCGGGCGGGCCGAAGGCGAAGGGCGCGGGCAGGGCGGCGACGGGGGCGGATCGAAGGGCGCTGAAGTCGGCCATGCCGAAGGGGATCGCCGCCAGGGTGCCGATGAGCAGCCCGAACAGCAGCGCGACCTGCTTGACGAAGCCGCGCCCGAAGCGCTGGATGAGCAGGATCACGGCGAGGGTGAACCCGGCGAGCGCGAGGTGCTTCATGGACCCGAAGTCGGCGGCGTTCTTGTCGCCGCCCTGCGCCCAGCTCACCGGGACCGGCATCAGCGTGACGCCGATCAGGGTGATGACGACGCCGGTGACCAGCGGCGGGAAGAAGCGCAGCAGCCGTCCGAAGAACGGGCCGACGGCCAGGCAGAAGACGCCGGCGACCATCACCGCGCCGTAGACGGCGGGGAGTTGGTGGCCCTTGGCGTTGGTCTCGGCGATCGCGAGGATCGGGGCGATGCCGGCGGAGGAGGCGGCGTTGACGAAGGGCAGCCGGTTGCCGACGAGGCCCTTGACGCCGATGGTCTGCAGGAGGGTCGCGACGCCCGCGATCAGCAGGCTCGCGGCGATCAGCCGGGTCCGGGCCGCGAGGTCGAGTCCGCAGGCCTGGCCGATGATGAGCGCAGGAGTGACGACGCCTGCGTACATGGCGGCGATGTGCTGGAGCGCGGCGGGGACGAGCCGCGTCGGGTGAAGCCTTTCGTCCACCGGGTGCACGGACGTGACGGCGTCGGACGTGACGGCGTTCCCGGAGTGCACCGGCGGGGTGGAGCACGGGGCGTGGGCCGGCCCCTTCGCAGGCTGTGCCATTTCGTTCCCTCCGGTGTGGCGTGTCCCCGGCCCGGTGGGCGGGTCCGGGGACACGCGTCCCGCGTCAGAGGTTGGTCGAGTCGACCGGGATCTGCGGCTCACAGCCGTCCCGGAGGATGGTCGCCTCGATCAGGCCGTAGGGCCGGTCGGCGGCGAAGTAGACCTCGTTGTCGTTCTTGAGCCCGAAGGGCTCCAGGTCGACCAGGAAGTGGTGCTTGTTCGGCAGCGAGAAGCGGACCTCGTCGATCTCGCTGCGGTTGTTGATGATGCGCGAGCCCATCTGGTACAGCGTCTGCTGCAGGGAGAGGGAGTAGGTCTCGGCGAAGGCGTGCAGCATGTGCTTCTTGACCTGCTCGTAGGACTTCTCCCAGTTGGGCATCTTCTGCTCGTCGTCGGTCCAGTTGAACCGCCAGCGGCCGGAGACCGAGGTCGCGAGGATCCGGTCGTAGGCCTCCTGGAGCGTCGTGTACTTGTCCTTGATGTAGCCCCAGAACTCGGAGTTGGTCGAGTTCATCACCGTCAGGTCCTTCAGACCGGAGATGACCTCCCACTTCTCACCGTCGTAGGTGATCTGGGTGAGGCGGGTCTCCTGGCCCTTCTTGACGAAGGAGTGCTTGACCTCGTCCGCGCCGATGAACTTCGAGTTGGCGTCGGAGGTCTCGATCCGCTCCCAGGCGTACTCCTCGATGCGGATGCGCGCCCGGTGGATCACCTCCTGCGAGGTGACGAAGTGACGGGCGAGGTGGATGCCGAACTGCTCGGCGGACTCGATGCCGTGTTCCTTGGCCTTCGCGAACACCGTGTTCTTGGTGGTGTCGGTGGGCAGGACGTGGGCGTTGGAGCCCGAGTAGTGCACGTCGTCCATGTCGCCGCTCAGGGCGACGGAGACGTTGAGGTCCTTGATGTGGTGGGTGGCGCCGTCCCGCGTGATCTTTACGACTCGGTTCTCGGCCTTGCCGTACTGGTTCTGTCCCAGGATCGTGGGCATGTTTCTGCTAGCTCCCTCGGTAAACGGAGTAGCCGAACGGGTTGAGCAGCAGCGGTACGTGGTAGTGCTCGCCCGGTACGACGGCGAACGTGATCGCCACCTCCGGGAAGAACACGGCCGGTCCGCTGTCCCGATTCGCGGGGGCGTCCTGCTGCGCATCGGCTTGCTTGTTCTCGAACTGCAAGAAATACGCCTCGACCGCGAAGTCGAGCCGTACGTGTGTGGTCCCCTCCGGCAGTGCGGGCAGGTCCTTGCACCGGCCGTCGGCGTCGGTCGCGCTGCCGCCGAGCGCCTGCCAGTCCGCATCGCGCCCGGAGCGAGCGCTGAGCCGGACGGCGACGCCCTCGGCGGGGCGGCCGATCGAGGTGTCCAGGATGTGAGTGGACACGGAGGCGGTGGTGCTGGTGCTCATGGTGTCAGGCGTCCTCTTCGACGAGTCGGGCCAGTCGGATGCGGTTGATCTTGCCCAGCTCGGTGCGGACGATCTCCCGCTCCTGCTCCGGCGCGTTGCCGATCCGCTCCTTGACCGCGTCGCGCATCTGCTCTCCGGTCCGGCCGGTGGCGCAGATCAGGAACACATGGCCGAACTTCTCCTGGTAGGCCAGGTTGAGTTCGAGCATCTCGGCCTTGAGTTCCTCGGAGGCGCCGGCCATGCCGCGCTGTTCGCGGGCGGAGGCCGGGTCCCCGGGCTTGGGGCGCCCGATCGGCGGGTGCCCGGCCATCGCCTCTTCCAGGTCGGCCGTGGCCAGCTCGGCCATGGCGGCGTCGCTGGCGGCATAGAGGTCGTCGGCGGTGGCGTAGGGGCGGGCGGCGAGCAGTCGCCGGGCCCACTCCGTGGAGGCACACGCCTCGTGGAGGGCGGCGAGGGCCGCGCGCTCCTCCAGGTCGTTGAACCGGGCCAGGCCCGGGGGCGTGGAAATCGACGTCACGGGAGCCTCCGTGGCCGCGATGGGCCTTCGTGCTGAACGGGCTGCCGATAGCTAACGCTCCCGGAAACGCCACGTCAACACTTTGTTGAAAAATCCGCGTAACAAGCCGGACGGGTCCGGGGGCGGCCCCGCACCCCGGCACTCCCCCGGTCAGGCACCCTTGTCCCGGTTGAGGTAGTTGTAGACCGTGAAGCGGCTGACGCCGAGCGCGCCCGCCACGGTCTCCACGCCGTGCCGTACGGCGAAGGCGCCCCGCGCCTCCAGCGTACGCACGATCTCCTGTTTGGCCCTGCGGTCCAGGTCGGCCAGCGGCCGGCCCTGCCGGCGCTCCATGGCGGCCAGGATGTGGTCGAGGGAGTCGGCGAGCTGGGGCAGGCGTACGGCGACGACGTCGACGCCCTCCCAGGCGAGGACGACGTCCTCGGGGCCGGCCTCGTCCGGCGGGATCATCTGCCCGCCCATGGCGTCGATCAGCGGCTTCACCGCCGCGATGAAGGGCTCGTCCCCGCTCACCTATCGCCCTCCCCGATCCCGTCGTCGATCACGCTGACCTGGAGCGAGATCCGGGTGGCCCCGGCCTCCAGGCTCTTGCGCAGCAGCGCGTCCACGGCGGTGAGTACGCGGTCCGCGCCGCCCTCGGCCGTGTTGCCGAACGGGCCGACGTCGACGGCGTCCAGTTCGGCGGTCTCGATGACCTCCCGTGCCACCAGGGCGTGCGCGGGCGCCTCGTCCAGGTCGAAGGGTTCGGTCGTGAACTCCACTCTCAATCGCACGCGCACAACCTAACGCGCGGCACGGGTTTTGGGGCGGTCGCGAGAGGACCAGGGCCGTACGGCCATCCGGGCCCCCTTGACAAGCACCGACACACGACGGCAATCTTCCATTAAGCAGAAACGAACTTCCGTAATACGGAATCTCGACCCAACGGAAGGGAGCGCGGCCCGAATGGGATTCGCAGACCAGCGCTTCAACGTCAACCTGTCGATCCTCTTCACGGAACTCCCGCTCCTGGAGCGTCCCGCGGCCGCCGCCGCGGCGGGCTTCACGGCGGTCGAGCTGTGGTGGCCCTGGGTCGACTCCCCCACCCCCGAGCAGCCCGAGCTCGACGCCCTGAAGAAGGCGATCGAGGACGCGGGCGTCCAGCTCACGGGCCTGAACTTCTACGCCGGGCAGCTGCCGGGCCCGGACCGCGGCGCACTGTCGATCCCGGGTGAGGAATCGGAGAGGTTCCGCGCCAACATCGACGTGGCCATCGCCTTCGCCCGGTCCCTCGGCTGCACGACGTTCAACGCCCTGTACGGCAACCGCGTCGACGGTGTGGACCCGGCCGAGCAGGACGCGCTCGCCCTGGAGAACCTGGTCCTCGCGGCCCGGGCCGTCGGCCAGGTCGGCGGGACCGTCCTGATCGAGGCCCTCAACCAGCCCGAGTCGCCGAAGTGCCCGATCGTGAGCGCGCCCAAGGCGATCGAGATCGTGGACAAGGTCAACGAGGCGACGGGCCTCGGAAACGCGAAGTTCCTCATGGACCTGTACCACCTGTCCATGAACGGCGAGGACCTGCCCTCGGTCATCGAGCGGTACGCGGCGAAGACCGGCCACGTCCAGATCGCCGACAACCCCGGCCGCGGCGCCCCCGGGACGGGTTCACTCCCGCTGGAGGAGCTGCTCGACCAGCTCAAGAAGGCCGGTTACGACGGCTGGGTCGGCCTGGAGTACAAGGCCGGCGACCGCCCGAGCGCCGAGGTCTTCGACTGGCTCCCGCGCGAAGCGCGCGCGGCGCGCTGAACCCCCCGACTTTGCAGAGCAGTTAGAGAGGCACCCCTAGTCATGAGCACTCTTCCCAAGATCGCGTGGATCGGCCTCGGCATCATGGGCTCCCCCATGTCGGAGAACCTGATCAAGGCGGGATACAGCGTCACCGGCTTCACCCTGGAGCAGGACAAGCTGGACCGCCTGGCCGCCGCCGGCGGCACCGCGGCCGCCTCCATCGCCGAGGCCGTGCGCGACGCCGACGTGGTCATCACCATGGTGCCCGCCTCCCCGCAGGTCGAGGCCATCGCCTACGGCCCGGACGGCATCCTGGAGAACGCCAAGCAGGGCGCCCTGCTGATCGACATGTCCTCGATCACCCCGCAGACCTCCGTGGACCTCGCGAGGGCCGCCAAGGACAAGGGCATCCGGGTGCTGGACGCCCCGGTGTCCGGCGGTGAGGCCGGCGCCGTCGAGGCCGTGCTGTCGATCATGGTCGGCGGCGAGCAGGCCGACTTCGACCAGGCCAGGCCGATCTTCGAGGCACTCGGCAGGACCATCGTGCTGTGCGGCCCGCACGGCTCCGGCCAGACCGTGAAGGCGGCCAACCAGCTGATCGTCGCCGTGAACATCCAGGCGTGCGCCGAGGCCGTGGTCTTCCTGGAGAAGTCGGGCGTGGACCTCGCGGCCGCGCTGGACGTCCTCAACGGCGGCCTGGCCGGCTCGACCGTGCTGACCCGCAAGAAGGACAACTTCCTGAACCGCGACTTCAAGCCGGGCTTCCGCATCGACCTGCACCACAAGGACATGGGCATCGTCACCGACGCCGCCCGCAACGTCGGCGCCGCCCTGCCGGTCGGCGCCGTGGTCGCCCAGCTGGTCGCCTCGCTGCGCGCCCAGGGTGACGGCGGCCTGGACCACTCGGCCCTGCTGCGGGCGGTCGAGCGCCTCTCCGGCGCTCAGCTGTAGAGACTTCCGGGCCGCGGCGCCGCTGACACCTGTCCTGTCGCGCCCAGGCGGCGCCGCGGCCCGGAATCACCTTCAACAAATTGTTGACGCTCAGACCGCCCACTCTTAGGCTCCACAAAGCGGAAATTGATTTCCGCTGACACTCGCACGGAAGGTCCACGATGTCGAAGCGCGTGCTCACGGCGCGAACTCTCACCACGGAGTCCGGCGCCCCGGTCGCAGACAACCAGAATTCCGCCTCCGCCGGCGTCGGCGGCCCGCTCCTGATCCAGGACCAGCACCTCCTGGAGAAGCTCGCGCGCTTCAACCGCGAGCGCATCCCGGAGCGCGTGGTGCACGCCCGTGGCTCCGGCGCGTACGGCCACTTCGAGGTGACCGACGACGTCACCGGCTTCACCCACGCCGACTTCCTGAGCGCGATCGGCAAGCGCACCGAGGTGTTCGTGCGCTTCTCCACGGTCGCCGACTCCCTCGGCGGCGCGGACGCCGTCCGTGACCCGCGCGGCTTCGCGGTGAAGTTCTACACCGAGGAGGGCAACTACGACCTCGTCGGCAACAACACCCCGGTGTTCTTCATCAAGGACCCGATCAAGTTCCCCGACTTCATCCACTCGCAGAAGCGCGACCCGTTCACGGGCCGTCAGGAGCCGGACAACGTCTGGGACTTCTGGGCGCACGCCCCCGAGGCCACGCACCAGGTGACCTGGCTGATGGGCGACCGCGGCATCCCGGCGTCGTACCGGCACATGAACGGCTACGGCTCGCACACCTACCAGTGGACGAACGCCGACGGCGAGGCCTTCTTCGTCAAGTACCACTTCAAGACGAACCAGGGCATCCGCAGCCTGTCCTCCGAGCAGGCCGCGGAGCTCGCGGGCACGGACCCGAACTCCCACCAGACGGACCTGCTGCAGGCCATCGAGCGGGGCGTGCACCCGTCCTGGACCCTGTACGTCCAGCTGATGCCGGCGGCCGAGGCGGCGGACTACCGCTTCAACCCCTTCGACCTGACCAAGGTGTGGCCGCACAAGGACTACCCGCTGCAGCGCGTGGGCCGGCTGGTGCTGGACCGCAACCCGGACAACGTCTTCGCCGAGGTCGAGCAGGCCGCGTTCTCCCCGAACAACTTCGTGCCGGGCGTCGGTCCCTCCCCCGACAAGATGCTCCAGGGCCGGCTGTTCGCCTACGCGGACGCGCACCGCTACCGCCTGGGCGTCAACCACACCCTGCTGCCCGTCAACTCCCCGAAGGCGGTCCCGGGCGGCGCCCGGAACTACGGCCGCGACGGCTACATGGCGCTCAACGCCCAGGGCCGGGGTGCGAAGAACTACGAGCCGAACTCCTACGACGGCCCGGTGGAGACCGGCCGCCCCCTGTCCGCCCCGCTGGCGGTGTCGGGCCACACGGGCAACCACTCCGCGCCGCTGCACACCAAGGACGACGACTTCTACCAGGCGGGCGAGCTGTACCGCCTGATGTCCGCGGAGGAGAAGTCCCGCCTGATCGCGAACATCGCCGGCGGCCTCTCGCAGGTCTCCCGCGACGACGTGATCGAGAAGAACCTGGCCCACTTCCACGCCGCCGACCCCGAGTACGGCAAGCGCGTGGAGGAGGCGGTCCGCGCCCTGCGCGAGGACTGAGACCAGTAACCCGCAAGCAGCGTGCGGGACCTGACGGGAGGTCAGGGTCCCCGTACGCGGCCCGCGCGGCACGCCGGACGGCCCGGATGAGGGGTGGCCGTACGGCGGTGGGCGCGGGCAGGGCGAGGACCGTGGCGGAGTGCGAGCCAGTGCGGTGGTGAAGGACCGGGTCCCCTTCTCGACCAGAGGGAAGGGCCCCGGCTCCGTCGCACCCACCACGGTCCCACCCAGCCCCCTCACGGGGGCTCCCCGACCCCGTCCGGCGGCGCGAACGACCTGTCGCGCCCAGCCTCGCGCCGTCGGACGGCCATCACGCAGAACGCTCCCTACGCCGACTCGATCCCTCCGGCGGGGGAGCGTTCGGCGTTGTGGGCGCTTCTCCGCACACCCGCCCGTCAGCCGGAACGGCTCTCCCGAAGTCTCCGCCGTACAGGTGCTGGACGCTGTCGACGATCCCGCCGGGCGGCTTGGTCAGGCCGGAGGACTGCAGCGAGAGCAGCGCGGTGCGCGCCGTGGCCACCGCTGTCCGGCTGGTCATCGGCATCCCGCCGTCGCCCCGCCGCACAACGACGGCCCTCCACGGGCCGCGACCGGCGTGCGAGAACGCACCCCGCGTCGCACGCTGAAGCCATGGGCAATCCGACGCACTACCCGCACATCGTGGTCCACTCCCCGGCGCTGGACGGCTCCCGGCGGGTCACCGAGGGGGAGGTGACCCTGGGGATCGCCTCGCATCTGGACGATGTCGTGGAGATCCTGCGGCTGGCCGATCTGGACCGGATCGAGGTGGAGGAGAGCGATCTCATCGAGTGGCAGGGCGGTGGGCCCGACGACTGGCCGGGACTGTCGGAACACGAGCTGTAGCGGCTGGTGTACGGCAGCGGTCGTAGGCGGGCTACGCCATCCTCAAATCAACCTCTGAACACCACGGCTGAGGCTTCAACTGCCCCCGCGGTCGGGCAGATTAGGGGCACAGGGACCCGCCGGCACGGGGGCGGCGGGCCCCATCACGGGGGACACAACGGGGACACACGGGGGATGGCACGGGGGACGCGGAAGGGCGGCCCGTCCTGAGGACGGGCCGCCCTTCGTGTGCGTGGCCGTGGGGTCGGACCTGATCAGACCTTCAGCGGCTTGATCGACGTCGGCGCGTGGCCCGGCTCGGTGGCCAGCTCCTCGAACTCGGAGATGTCGCTGATGTCCATGGTGCGGCTCATCGAGATGTTGGTGATCCGCTCCAGGATCGCCTCGACGACGACCGGCACCCGGTACTCCGCGGCCAGCTTCTTCGCCTGCTCGAACGCCGCGCCCAGCTGGTCCGGCTCGCTGACCCGGATCGCCTTGCAGCCCAGGCCCTCGGCGACCTTGACGTGATCGACGCCGTAGACGCCGATCTCGGGCGTGTTGATGTTCTCGAACTCCAGGTTGACCTGGAAGTTGATGTCCAGGCCGATCTGCGCCTGCCGGATCAGGCCCAGGTAGGCGTTGTTCACCAGCACGTGGACGTACGGGATCCGGTGCTGGGCGGCGACCGCCAGCTCCTCGATCAGGAACTGGAAGTCGTAGTCGCCGGAGAGGGCGACCACCGGGGAGTCCGGGTCGGCCTTGGCGACGCCGATCGCGGCCGGGATGGTCCAGCCGAGCGGGCCGGCCTGGCCGCAGTTGATCCAGTGCCGCGGCTTGTAGACGTGCAGCATCTGCGCGCCGGCGATCTGGGAGAGGCCGATGGTGGTGACGTACCGGGTGTCCGGGCCGAAGGCCTTGTTCATCTCCTCGTACACGCGCTGCGGCTTCATGGGCACGTTGTCGAAGTGCGTACGGCGCAGCAAGGACGCCTTGCGCTCCTGGGTGGAGGCCACCCATTCGGCGCGGTCGGGGAGCTTGCCCTCGGCCTTCAGCTCCTTCGCGACCTCCACGAACAGCTCCAGCGCCGCCTTGGCGTCGGAGACGACACCGTAGTCCGGCGGGAAGATCTTGCCGATCTGGGTGGGCTCGATGTCGACGTGGACGAACTTGCGGTCGCCGCGGTAGACGTCGAGCTTGTAGCCGGTGTGGCGGTTGGCCCAGCGGTTGCCGATGCCGAGGACGAAGTCGGACTCCAGGAAGTTCGCGTTGCCGTAGCGGTGCGAGGTCTGGACGCCGACCATGCCGGCGTTCAGCTCGTGGTCGTCGGGCAGCGCGCCCCAGCCCATCAGGGTGGGGATGACCGGGGTCCGGGTCAGCTCAGCGAACTCCACCAGCAGGTCGGCCGCGTCGGCGCCGAGGATGCCGCCGCCCGCGACGATCACGGGGCGCTCGGACGCCAGGAGGAAGGAGATCGCCTTCTCGATCTGGGCGCGGGTCGCGGCCGGCTTGTAGACGGGCAGCGGCTCGTACGTCTCCGGGTCGAACTCGATCTCGGTGAGCTGGACGTCGATCGGCAGGTCGATCAGGACAGGGCCGGGACGGCCGGAGCGCATCAGGTGGAAGGCCTGCTGGAAGACGCCGGGGACCTGCGCCGCCTCCAGGACGGTGACCGCCATCTTCGTGACCGGCTTGGCGATCGAGGCGATGTCGACGGCCTGGAAGTCCTCCTTGTGGATCACGTGGGTGGGCGCCTGGCCCGTGATGCACAGGATCGGGACGGAGTCGCCGATGGCCGAGTACAGGCCGGTGATCATGTCGGTGCCGGCCGGGCCGGAGGTGCCGATGCAGACGCCGATGTTGCCCGGCTTGGTGCGGGTGTACCCCTCGGCCATGTGCGAGGCGCCCTCGACATGGCGCGCGAGGGTGTGGTGGATGCCACCGCCCTCCTTGAGGGCCTTGTAGAAGGGGTTGATCGCCGCGCCCGGCACACCGAAGGCGTCGGTGACGCCCTCGCGCTTGAGGATCTCAACTGCCGCGCGGGCAGCGGTCATACGAGCCATCGAGTACTCCTGCTTCGGCTTCTCGGATGCGTACTCCCGTCGCGCCCCGCGGTGAGCACAGTCTCCAGTGATCCAACTTCCGCGAACTTTTCCGTATCGCGGAACTTAACTTCTACTATCTGGAATCAATGTAGAAGCGCACGCCAACCGTCGTCAAGAGAGGCGAAGACGGGCCAAGCGCCGGACAAGCGGGGCGGCCGAGGAGGACGATGGGAGCCGCTGTCCCGACACGGTTGATCCGGCGCGACTGTTACGACTCGACTGTTCCGCGTGACGCCTGGGGGTGGGCCATGCCCGAGAGCGTGCCGGTGCGCTGCCCGGCCTGCCGGCGCGAGCACGTCTACACCGCGCCGTCGTATCCGTGCGTGTGCGGTGCGCCGACCGCCCCGCGGCTGGATCCGGCCGCCGCACCGGCCGTGGCGGCCCACCGGGCCTGGGACGACGAGTGGATCTCCGTGCCGTGCGCCGCCTGCGGGCGGCTGGGCCAGTGGCCGCACCCGGAGCTGGGCTGCTCC
The DNA here is from genome assembly GCF_009604455.1 of Streptomyces sp. RB17. Taxonomy (GTDB): domain Bacteria; phylum Actinomycetota; class Actinomycetes; order Streptomycetales; family Streptomycetaceae; genus Streptomyces. The sequence goes on along the minus strand of NZ_WEGL01000008.1, from coordinate 462,027 downwards.
TGCGGCACGGTGCTGCGCGTCCCGGTGGCGACGACGCCTCCGCCCGGCAGCGGTGTGCGGCCGCCCGGCGACGGTATGCGGTCGGCAGACCGCGGTACGCAGTCACCGGTGGCCGGGCCGGGCTCCCCCGCCCACCGCCCCGCCTTCCAGCCGCGCGCCATCCGCACCGCCCGTGACGCCGTCACCGTCGCCGCGCTCTATCTGCGCTGGCTCGGGTACCGGGACATCCGCCGCGCCGACCAGCGGCCCCCGAACGGCATCGGGCTCGCCGCGCACGGGCTCCTCGCCCAGGTGGACCCGACCGTGCGCCCGGCGGCGGCGCGGGACGTGGAGTGTCTGTGGCTGACGGCGATGACGGAGTCCGCGGACTGTGTGTACTTCTGCCTCGCGGGTTACACCGACGACGCCCGGGCCCGCGCGAACACCTTGGGCGTCCCCCTCTTCGTCCTGGACCTGGCGGGCGTCCCGCAGCCGGTGAACGACGCGGCCGACGCCCTGAACGCGACGGGCGCGCCGGACGGCCGGCCATGGACGGGGCGGCGCCTGCAGGAGTGACGGTGACCAGCGGTCGGGCTCACCCCCCGTACGTCTCGCGCAGCTCGACCTTGCGCACCTTTCCGGACACCGTCATCGGGAAGGAGTCGAGGATCTGCAGCCTGCTGGGGATCTTGTAGTGCGCGAGCCGGTCCTGGCAGAAGGCGCGCAGTTCCTCCAGGGTGAGCGGGGCGGCCGCGTCGTGCGGGATCACACAGGCCAGCACCTCCTCGCCGTACGTCTCGTGCGGTACCCCGACGACCTGGACGTCCCTGATCTTCGGGTGGGCGTAGAGGAACTCCTCGATCTCGCGCGGGTAGATGTTCTCGCCGCCCCGGATGATCATGTCCTTGATCCGGCCGACGATCTCGACGTACCCGTCCTCGCGCATCACCGCCAGGTCCCCGGTGTGCATCCAGCGGCCCGCGTCCACGGCCTCGGCCGTCTTCTCCGGCTCGTTCCAGTAGCCGAGCATCACGCTGTAGCCGCGGGTGCACAACTCACCTGCCGCGCCGCGGGGTCGGGTGACGCCGGTGGCCGGGTCGACGACCTTGACCTCCAGGTGCGGCAGCACGCGGCCGACGGTGCCCGTGCGGTGCTCCAGGTCGTCGTCCCGGCGGGTCTGGAGCGACACCGGGGAGGTCTCGGTCATGCCGTAGCAGATGGACACCTCCGCCATGTGCATCTCGGCCACGACCCGCTTCATCACCTCCACCGGGCACGGCGAACCCGCCATGATGCCGGTGCGCAGGGTCGAGAGGTCGTACGTGGCGAAGTCGGGGAGGTTCAGTTCGGCGATGAACATGGTCGGGACGCCGTAGAGGGACGTGCAGCGCTCCTGCTGGACGGCCTCCAGGGTCGACTTCGGGTCGAAGGAGGGGGCCGGGATGACCATGCAGGCGCCGTGCGAGGTGGCGGCCAGGTTGCCCATCACCATGCCGAAGCAGTGGTAGAAGGGCACCGGGATGCAGATCCGGTCCTGCTCGCTGTAGGCGATCGACTCCCCCACGGAGTAGCCGTTGTTGAGGATGTTGTGGTGGGACAGCGTCGCACCCTTCGGGAAACCTGTGGTGCCCGAGGTGTACTGGATGTTGATGGGGTCGTCGCAGGACAGTTCGCTCCCGCGTTCCCAGAAGTCCTCGTACAGATCGGGCGTCCCCCGCCGCAACAGCGCGTCCCAGGTCGGGTCCCCGATGTAGACCGTCTCCCGCAACCGCGGGCACCTGCCGCGCACCTGCTCGACCATCGCGCGGTAGTCGCTGCTCCTGTGGCTGAGGGAGGCGAACAGCAGGGATATCCCGGCCTGGTTGAGGACGTACTCCACCTCGTGGGTGCGGTAGGCCGGGTTGATGTTCACCATGATCGCGCCGATGCGGGCGGTGGCGTACTGGACCAGGACCCACTCCGGGCAGTTGACCGCCCAGATGCCCACCCGGTCGCCCTTGGCGACTCCGCTGCCGAGCAGCGCGTACGCCAGCCGCTCGACGTCGGCGCCGAATTCGGCATATGTCCAGCGCCGCCCGGACGGCACGTCGACCAGCGCCTCGCGGTCCGGCCAGGCGGCCACGGCCCGGTCCAGGTTGGCGCCGATGGTGTCGCCGAGCAGGGCGGTGGAACCGGTTCCGTGCGTGTACGACAGCTCTGCGCTCACCGGAAGTCCTCCTCGCGGTACTCGTTCGCGGAGCCCTGGGCCGTGGCCTCGCGCAGCTCGATCCGGCGGATCTTGCCGGAGACGGTCTTGGGCAGCGCGCCGAACTCCAGCCGGCGGATGCGCTTGTACGGGGCGAGCACCTGGCGGGAGTGCTCGAAGACGACCTTCGCGGTGTCCGGTCCCGGCTCGAAACCCTCGGCGAGGACGACGTACGCCTTCGGCACCGCGAGCCGCAGCTCGTCCGGTGCGGGCACCACGGCGGCCTCGGCGACCGCCTCGTGCTCCAGCAGCGCGCTCTCCAGCTCGAACGGGCTGATCTTGTAGTCGGAGGCCTTGAACACGTCGTCCGCACGGCCGATGTACGTCAGATAGCCGTCCTCGTCGCGGGAGGCGATGTCCCCGGTGCGGTAGTAGCCGCCCGCCATGGCCTCGGCCGTACGGTCCGGGTCGCCGTGGTAGCCGGTCATCAGACCGACCGGCCGCTCGGACAGATCGAGGGCGATCTCGCCCTCGGTGACGCCGGGCGCGCCGGAGACCGGGTCGAGCAGCTCCACCTTGTAGCCGGGGCTCGGGCGGCCCATGGAGCCGGTCTTCAGCAGCTGGCCGGGACTGTTGGAGACCTGCACGGCCGTCTCGGTCTGCCCGAAGCCGTCCCGGACGGTCACGCCCCAGGCCTGCCGGACCTGTTCGATGACCTCGGGGTTGAGCGGCTCGCCCGCGGCCACCACCTCGCGGGGCGGGGTGGCGAGCAGGCCCAGGTCGGCCTGGATGAGCATGCGCCACACGGTCGGCGGGGCGCAGAAGGTGGTGACGTGGGCCCGGTCCATCTCGGCCATCAGCCGGGCCGGGTCGAACCGGGTGTAGTTGAAGAGGAAGACGGTCGCCTCGGCGTTCCACGGCGCGAACAGATTGGACCAGGCGTGCTTGGCCCAGCCCGGCGAGGAGATGTTCAGGTGCACGTCACCGGGTTTCAGGCCGATCCAGTACATGGTGGCCAGATGCCCGATCGGGTACGAGGTGTGGCTGTGCTCGACCAGCTTCGGGCGGGCGGTCGTACCGGAGGTGAAGTAGAGCATCAGCGGGTCGTCGGCCAGGGTGGGACCGTCGGGCGCGAACTCCGCGGGGGCGGTGTACGCGTCCTCGTAAGGCTGCCAGCCCTCCTGCGGCGGGCCACCGACCGAGATGCGCGTGTAGTCCCCGGGCACCTCGGCGAACTTCGCGGTGTCCTCGGCCCGTGCGATCACGTGCTTCACCCGCCCCCGGTCCACCCGGTCGCGCAGATCGGCGGGCCCGAGCAGCGGGGTGGCCGGGATGACCACCGCGCGCAGCTTCATCGCCGCCAGGGCGGTCTCCCACAGCTCGGCCTGGTTGCCGAGCATGACCAGGATCCGGTCCTCGGCGGCGACGCCCCGCGCGCGCAGGCGGTTGGCGACCCGGTTCGAGCGCTCGGACATCTCGGCGAAGGACAGCCGGGTCTCGCCGCCGTCCTCCTCGACGATGTGCAGCGCGGTCCGGTCGTTGCCGGCGGCGATCACGTCGAACCAGTCCAGCGCCCAGTTGAAGTGCGCGGGCCGCGGCCAGGCGAAGCCGTCGTAGGCGGCGGCACGGTCCTCCCGGTGCGCCAGCAGAAAGTCCCGGGCCTCACGGAACACCTCGGTCACCGTCGTCATCACACACTCCTCGCTGTTCCGGACCATTGCCGGGCGGCTCTCTGGCATCGTCTAATCCGTGATGCGGGTCTCACTACCCCCGAACGGGGGTGGGGCGGCAGAAGGGGCGGACACGTGACGGCAGACGCGGCGGGGACGGTGGAGATCGGTGGCGCACTGGTCCGCCTGCGGCGTGCCACGGGGCTTCCCGTCGCCTTCGGCGGCCTGGTCGAGTCCGGCCGGCCGCAGATCCGGATCAGCGAGCTGAGCGGCACGACCACGGCCGCCCTGCGCTCGCTCGCGGTGACCTCCGGCAACGGGCTCGGCGGCAAGGCGGTGGCGCTGGCCCGGCCGTGCGCGGTGACGGACTACTCCAGCTCGCGGCAGATCAGCCACGAGTACGACGTCCCGGTGGCCGCGGAGGGCATCCGCTCGGTCGTCGCGGTGCCGGTGGTGGTACGGCGCCGGGTGCGCGGCGTGCTCTACGGCGCGCTGCGCTCGGCCCAGCCCCTCGGCGACCGCACGCTGGGCGCGGCCATGGCCGTCGCCCGGGACGTGGAGCAGGCGCTGGTGGTGCGGGACGAGGTGCGGGGGCTGCTGGCGGCGGGCCGGCCGGAGCCCCCGGGCGGCGACCAGGGTGCCGCCTGGGAACAGGTGCGCGAGGCACATGCGGCGCTGCGTGCCCTGGCCCCCCGGATCAGCGACCCTGAGCTGCGCGCCGAACTGCTCGCGGCCTGCGGACTGCTGACGGCCCCGCCACGGAAGGCGGGCGTGACCCTGGCGCCGCGCGAGCTGGACGTGCTGTCCTGGGTGGCGGCGGGGGCGACCAACGCGGCCGTGGCCGAGCGGCTGGGACTGCGTGCGGAGACGGTGAAGGGCTATCTGCGCTCGGCGATGCGGAAGCTGGGCGCGCACACCCGAGGGGAGGCGGTGACCGCGGCCCGCAGGGCGGGGCTGCTGCCGTGACGGCGGCAGCGGCGAAACCTTTCCATTCAAGCGAGGATGCCTTGAATTTCCTCATGCTTGACCGTTTGTTATTTCCCTCACCACAGCTTCCGTCCGAATTTCAGGGATCGTTGCCTAGAATTTGGCCCGGACACGCCACACGAGGGGAGCGGTGACCGTGCGACGGGACTTCCAGGAGCCTGCCAGGTGCCGCCCCGACCTGGTCATCGGCCGCGAGGACCTGTGCGCCGGCGCCCGTGACCAACTCGCCTCGGGCGGCAGTGTGCTGCTCCACGGTCCCGCCGGAATAGGGAAATCCACCGTCCTGCGGGCATTGGCCGAGGAATACGGCGCCACCGCCCGCACCGTCCTGCGCTGCTCCGCCACCGAGTCCGAATCGCATCTGCCCTTCCTGGCCCTCGCCGACCTCTTCGGCCTGGTCCTCGACGACGTCGCCCCGCGGCTGCCCCTCGCCCAGCGCACCGCCCTGGAATCGGCGCTCACCGGCCGCGGCGAGTCCAGCCTCCAGCGCGACGGACTCGCCCTGCGCCTCGCGGTGCTCTCCGCGCTGCGCGCCCTGGCCGCGCACGGCGGCGTCCTCGTCGTCGCCGACGACCTGCAGTGGCTGGACCCGGCCAGCGCCGAACTGCTCGGCTTCGCCGCCCGCCGCCTGGAGGGCACCCCGGTGCAACTGCTGTGCGCGGTACGCACCGAGGGCCAGGAGAGCCAGGAGTACGACCGGCATCTGCGCGCCTGTCCGCCGGGCACCCTCGCCGTCCGGCTCGGACCGCTCTCCCGCACCCAGGTCGCCCAGCTGCTCGACCACCGCGGCCACGCCGGCCTCCCCCGCTCCACCGTCCGCGAGATACACCGCACGTCCGCCGGCAATCCGCTGTTCGCCCTGGAACTCGGCCGCGCCCTCGCCGACAGCCCCACCCCGCCCCGGCCGGGCGAGCCGCTGCCGGTGCCGACCAGCCTGCGCGCCCTGGTGCTCAGCCGCCTGGACATGCTGTCGGTCGAGGCCCGCCGCACCCTGCTGGTGGCCAGCGCCGGCGCCCGCCCCAGCCCGGCGCTGCTGCACGCGGCCGGCCGGGAGAACGCCGAGGCCGAGTGCGCCCAGGCCGCCGAACTCGGGCTGCTGGCCACCGAGCCCGACGCCCCCGCCGTACGGTTCGCGCACCCGCTGATATCCGCCGCGCTGTACGCGGAGGCACCCGCGCACGAGCGGCGCGCCGCGCACGCGGCCCTGTCCACGGCCGCCTCCGACCCGATCGAACGGGCCCGGCACCTGGCCCTCGCCACCACCGGCACCGACCCGGACGTCGCCGCCCGGCTCGCCGAGGCCGCCGCCCTCGCCCGGGACCGCGGCGCCCCCTCGGTCGCCGCCCACCTGGGTCTGCTCGCCGCCCGGCACACCCCCGCCGACGGGACACCCGGCCCGGAGGAGCGCCGGCTGCAGGCCGCCGAGGACGCGATCACCGCGGGCGAGATCGACCTGGCCCGGGACATCGCCCGCGAGGTGCTGAACCGGGCGAGCGTGCCCGCCGAACGGGTGCGGGCCTGGATCATCGTCATCGACACCGCCGGCCACACCATGGCCGAGGTCGACGCCTTCTTCCCGCAGGCCCTCGCCGACGCCGGCGACGACCCGCGGCTGCTGGCCCTGGTGCACTACCAGCTGGCCTGGCGCGCCCTGATCGTGGAGGGCGACTTCACCGAGGCCCGCGAGGCGGCCGCGCACGCCGCCGAGCTGGCCGCGCGCGGCAAGGACCGGCGCACCGAACTGCTCTCCCTCGCCTTCCAGGCCCAGACCGAGACCCTGATGGGCCACCCGGAGGCGCCCCGGACCATCCAACGCGCCCTGAAGGAGCCTCAGGACCCCCGGGTGGCCTGGCACCACAACGGGGCGGGCAGCGCCCGGTTCCGCTGGCTGGTGATGAGCGACCAGCTGACCGAGGCCCGGGCGACGGTCACCGCGCTGCTGCGCGAGGTGCGCCGGCGCGGCTCGGTGGAGAGCGAGGTCCACTTCCTGCGCGGCCTCGCCGAGACCGAGCTGCGTGCCGGGCACTGCGGCCGCGCCCTGGAGCTGGCCCGCGAGAGCCTGCGCCTGGCCCGCGACTCCGGGATCGGCGAGACCGCCTCGGCGATGCTCACCTCGCTCGCCGAGGCCTCCGGCGGGGACGTGGACCGGGCCCTCGGCCTCGCCCGGGAGGCGGTCGAACACGCCGAGGAGGACGGCGACCAGATGTACCTCTCCCGGGCGCTGGGCGCGCTCGGGTACGCCCAGCTGGTGGCCGGGGACCCGGCGGGCACGGTCCGTTCGCTGCGCCGGGTGCGGACCCTGGAACTGGGGCTCGGCATCACCGACCCGGCGCGCGGCCGCTGGCAGGGCGACCTCGCCGAGGCGCTGGTCCGGATCGGTGAACCGGCCGAGGCGCAGGACGTCATCGACGCGAGCCGCGAGCACGCCCTGCGGCTCGGCCGGGAGAGCGTCCTCGCCGTCCTGGACCGCTCCCAGGCCCTGGTGCGGGCCGCCCACGGCGAGCTGGAGGCCGCGGTAGCCCAGCTGACGTCCGCTCAGGACCGGCTCGGCAAGCTCGGCTACGGACTGGAGGAGGCCCGGGCCGCGTTCGCGCTCGCCCGGCTGCGCGGCAGGCGCCCCGGTTCTCCGGCGTACGACGAGGCCACCCGGATGTTCCGCCGCTGCAGGGCGCTGCCCTGGCTGCGCCAGGTGGACGAATCCCTCACCACCCCCGAACCGGAACCCGCGCGCACCGTGCCGGGCGCCCTGGACGCGCTGGACGTGCTGGCCGCGATGGAGCGTCAGGTCGCCGCGCTGGTCATGGAGGGCGCCACCAACCGGGAGATCGCCGCCCGGCTGTTCATCAGCGTCAAGACGGTGGAGGCGACCCTGACCCGGGTCTACCGCAAGCTGGGGATCCGGTCGCGGGTGGACATCGTCCGATTGGCCGCGGGTAAGCGCGCACGCTGAGCGTGGCGCGAGTTAACTGAACCGGACCGAGGGTTTTCCCTCACCCGACCCCCTAGGGGGTTCCCTCATTGGGAGCCGAGGGTTCCGGTCCTAGCGTAATGGGCGTGCCGCTCGCCCGGGCATACGGGGGTCGGTCCCGCGACCCCCGTGCTCCATCCACCCGTGCGATCCCCCACCGGTGCAACCCCCCACTGAGGAGACTCATGTTCGGGCCCAGACGTGCAAGACAGACCGCCGCGACCGTGGTGGCCTGTGCCGCAGCCGCGGCGACCGCGCTGCTCGCCTCCCCCACGGCGAGCGCCGCCCCGCAGCCCATCGTCGGCGGTACGACCACCACGACGGCCGCCTACCCGTTCGTCATGCAGATCACCGACGCGTCCGGCAGCCAGTTCTGCGGTGGCACCCTGGTGGCCGCCGACAAGGTCGTGACGGCCGCGCACTGCATGGCGGGCGAGTCGGCGGACAACGTCCGTGTGGTCGGCGGCCGCACCTTTCTCAACGGCACCGACGGCACGGTGGGCAAGGTCAGCAAGATCTGGGTCAACCCGGGCTACACGGACGCCACCAACGGCGACGACGTGGCCGTGCTGACCCTGGCGACGTCGATGCCGTACAAGCCGGTGTCGTACGTCTCCTCCTCCCAGACGAGTGTGTACGCGGCCGGCGCCACGGCCCGGATCCTCGGCTGGGGGACCACCTCGGAGAACGGCAGCTCCTCCAACCAGCTGCGGACCGCGACCGTCCCGGTCGTGTCCGACTCCAGCTGCAAGAGCTCCTACGGTTCGGACTTCGTCCAGTCCGACATGGTGTGCGCCGGATACTCCTCCGGCGGCGTAGACACCTGCCAGGGCGACAGCGGCGGTCCCCTGCTCATCGGGGGCGTCCTGGCAGGGATCACTTCCTGGGGCGAGGGGTGCGCGGAGGCCGGTTACCCGGGTGTCTACACCCGGCTGACCACCTTCTCGGACCTCGTGACCGCGCAGGTCAACTCGTGACCGCGCAGGTCGACGCGTAACCCGGAAGAGGGACACCTGAGCACCCCTCAGGTAGATGCCAGGGGGGCGTTGCGAGCCACCACGAGCGGCCCGCAACGCCCCCCTCTCCACGTTCGCCCCCGTGGAACACGGGGGCCACTTGCCGGCCGTGAGCTTCCCGGCCGCGCCCCAGCAGTCCGCTGCCGCTTGAGCTCGACGTCGGGCGCTGCAACTCCTCGGCGACGGCGACGAAATGGCTGGGCCGGCGGAGTGCCATGGGCCGAGGGTGGAGGGCGACTGTGGAGGGTGAGGCTCAGGGCCGTACGACCGTCCCGAAGCGGATGTCGTACGACGTCTCCGGGTGCAGGACGCGCAGCATCCGCTCCCCCTCCGCGGTGACCTCGTCCCGCTGGGTTCTGCTGAGCTCGGTGAAGGACTCGATGACCAGGGCGTCCGCCTCCAGCTTCCACAGGCCCGCCAGGAAACCGTCCACCAGGAGGGTGCGGTAGGCCTGGTTGCCCTGCCAGTGGCGGCCCCGGTGCTCGGCGGGTACGACGCGGCCGCGGTCGGCGTGGGAGAGCAGGAGGTTGTCGAACTCGGGCAGGAAGCGGGGCGGGGCCGGGGTGTCCGGGTCGGGGCGTGGGGCGTCGGGGAGGTCGAAGAGCTCGGTCCCGTTCGCGTCCCGGAAGGTGAGCAGCCGGGGGCGCAGCCGTTCGAAGGCGTCTCTCAGGCGGGTGAGCCCGGCCCAGGTCTGCATGTCCTTCACGGACGCCGGGCCGAAGGCGGCGAGATAGCGCAGGACCACGGCGTCCGGCTCGGGGGCCGGTCCGGCCGGGCGGCCCAGCCAGTGTTCGGCGGTGGTGAGGGCGACCTGGCCGCTGCGGCCCCACAGTCCGCGCGGGGTGACCTGGACCAGCGGCAGCGTGCAGCGGGCGGCGATGGCGAGGGCCCGCGGGTCGGCGTCCGGCCACCGGGCGCTCAGCGCCTGCCGCAGCTGGGCCATCGTGCGCGGCTCGGCCTCGACCAGCTCGCGGGCGAGACCGGCCAGGACGTCCAGGTCGACGCCGGCCAGGCCGGTGCGGAACTGCCCCAGCTCGCGGTCCCGGGCCGGCTGGACGAGGGGCCGCAGGGTGAGGCAGTCCTCGGCGGTGTGGGTGTGCAGGGTGGAGCGCAGGGTGACGATCCGCGCGACCTCGCGATCGGCCATGAGCGTGGACAGCTGCTGCGGTGCGAAGCCGTCGAGGCGGGAGGCGAGGGCGTAGTACGGCGGTCTGACGTTCTGCGCCTGGAGACCGAGCAGATGCGCCACGGCGGCCGCCGGGGACAGCGCCGAGCGGCGCAGCAGCAACTGGCGTGCCAGCGTGGCGCGGTTGAGGGCACGGACGTCCAGGAGGGGGGCCTTCGTCTCACTGCTCTTCGTCGCACTGCTCTTCGTCATGACCGCACGCTAACCGGGATCGCGGACACCCTCTGTCCTCGACTCTCACCCAACCCTGCACCGCGGCGCACGCCGCTCACGGCACCCCCGCCGATATCCTTCTCCTCCTGTCCCCCCGGGTTCCTGCGAGGCGGCCGATGTCCGAGCGAGAGAACGGCAGGAACGGCGGGAACGGCGGGCGCAGGTCCGTCTGGCGCCGCGCCCCCCAGCCCCAGTCCGCGTCCCCCGCCGAGGCGCCCGCGCCCGTCCCCGGCACGCCGGCCGGCGCCGAGCCGGCGAGCATCGTCCAGGCGGCGCTGTACCGCGACGGCGTCCGCGTCTCCTCCCCCGCCACGCTCGCCGAGACCTACCGCGAGCTGCGCGAACAGCCCTCGGGCATGGCCTGGATCGGCCTGGCCCGGCCCACCGGGGCCGATCTGCACTCGCTGGCCGCAGAGTTCGGCCTGCACCCGCTCGCGGTCGAGGACGCGATGGAGGCCCACCAGCGGCCCAAGCTGGAGCGGTACGGCGAGACACTGTTCGTGGTGCTGCGCGCCGCCCGCTATCTGGACGCGCCGGAGGAGGTCGACTTCGGCGAGCTGCACGTGTTCGTCGGCCCGGACTTCGTCCTCACGGTCCGGCACGGCGCGGCGCCGGACCTGTCGGCGGTCCGCCGCCGCATGGAGGACACCCCGGACCTGCTCAAGCTCGGCCCGGAAGCGGTCCTGTACGCGATCCTGGACGCCGTCGTCGACGGCTACGCCCCGGTGGTCTCCGGGGTCCAGAACGACATCGACGAGATCGAGACCGAGGTGTTCCGCGGCGACCCCGAGGTCTCCCGCCGCATCTACGAACTCTCCCGCGAAATGGTGGAGTTCCAGCGCGCCACCCGCCCGCTGGTCGGCATGCTGCACGGGCTGATGGCGGGCTTCGCCAAGTACGAGACGGACGAGGAGCTCCAGCGCTATCTGCGGGACGTCGCCGACCATGTCACCCACATCAGCGAACGCGTCGACGGCTTCCGCCAGGCCCTCTCCGAGATCCTCACGGTCAACGCCACCCTGGTCACCCAGCAGCAGAACGCGGAGATGCGGGCCCTGGCGGAGGCGGGCTTCGAACAGAACGAGGAGGTCAAGAAGATCTCGTCGTGGGCGGCCATCCTGTTCGCGCCCACGCTCGTCGGCACGATCTACGGCATGAACTTCGACCACATGCCGGAACTGCACTGGCTGTTCGGCTACCCGTTCGCGATCGGGCTGATGGGCGTGGTGTGTCTGACGCTGTACGTGGTGTTCAAGAAGCGGGACTGGCTCTGAGCCGCGTCGCCGAGGCCGGTCTCAGGTCTGCGGAAGCCAGCTGCCGACCTCGTCCATGGCGGCGGCGAAGTCGGCCCGGTCGCTGTCCAGGAACCTCCTGAAGAACCAGTTGGGCACCCGGGCATGGGCCAGCCGGGTGCGCAGCAGCACGTCCTGGGCCTGCCGGGCCAGCACCAGCAGGTCCGGGACGCGGTCCGCGGGCATCCCCGAGCGGGCGTGCTCCCTCATCTCCCGCAGGATCACCTGCCGCGCGTGCTCGCGCGCCGCGGCGGTCTCGCGCTGGGCACGCACGATGTCGACTCCGAGCAGCAGCAGCCCGAGCGAGGGCACGAACCACGTCGTGAGCAGAGAGGCGAGGGTCATCCGGGTGCCGACGCCCACGGCCACCCCGACGGCGACCCAGCCGATCACACCGGCCTGGACGGCGGCGGCGTAGCGCCGGCGGATGCGGGCGCCCCACGCCAGGTTCTGCAGGATGCAGGACAGTACGTCCAGGGGGCGCGGCAGGTCACGGATCTCGTAGTAGTCCCGCAGCCGCTCCACCGACCCCTTGTAGCGCCGTGCCAGCCGGCTTATCTCCTCGGCCGACGGGGCGTTGCCGGCCAGCATCTCGTTCCACGGGATGGCGTACAGCCGGGTGTCGAACGTCTCCTGCAGCAGTGCGGCCGTACGGAACTCGCTCTGCGTCCACGAACCCGCCCCGACGGCGTACACGAGCGCCCACAGAAAGCCGGCTGCCGTGAGGACCGTGCGCAGGGCCGGAACCACGACCGCGAGAACCGCTCCGGCGGCCAGGACCGCGGACACCACGACATGGGTGGAGGCGAGCCGTCGGGCGCGGGCGTGCGAGGACTCCCCGGCCCGCAGGACCGTCAGCATGTCCTCGTCGTTCTGCCGTCGCACGATCGGATCCGGCTCTCGTCGACTCACGTGATCCCCCCTGCTCGCCCCTGGACGGGCAGCACCCTATGCGGGCGTACACCACGGCGGGGCGCCCCAAACCATGTTCCTACCCGTGAATCTCGCCGAACGTGTTTGGCTCTGCGTCCAATCCCCATACCCTGATCGGGTGTTGAGGCCGAGGCGCCAGGTAGGGCTGCGTACGGGGGAGAGACGCTCATGCCATGGGGACTCGCTGTCCAGACGGAACAGCATCGCCGGATCATGCGCGGGTTCGTGGGTGTTCTGGCGGATTCGTCGGCGCTGACGGACACGCGCGGCCGGCATCAGTGGCGGCGCGAACTGACGCGGCTGCTGGGCGGTCGAGGTCAGGTCCTGGCGGAGTTCCCCACCGCTCAGCAGGAGTTCGTCGAGGCGGTGCGGGTGTGCGAGGAGCTGCCGGACGGCCTGACGGTGCTCATGGACGCGACCTGTCTCGTCGCCCCCGCGCTGGAGCATCGCCTGCGGCCGCTCGTGGAGGAGTTCAACGCGCTGCAGTTCTACGAGGGCAGGGACTGGACGGCACTGCGCGAGGCGCTGGACGTCAATCTGCCGGAAGTGCATGCGACGGTCGCGCGGATCATGGGCGGCCGGGTGCGTCTGCCCGTGCACTGCACGACGGCCTGGGACGCCTTTCTGCATCTGTCCGGCCTCGCGGCCACACCGGACACGGTACTGCCGCCGGGCATGGTGCTGCTGGAGCACCTGGCGCTGCACACCGATCTCGCCTCGCACGTCGGCGAGTTGCACGGCTGGAACGACCACTTCGCCGAGCTGTGGAAACTGACCGACGGCGAGGACGGCCTCGCGGCGCTGCGGGCGTCCCTCCTCGACGGGCCCCCCTCCTCGGTGGAACGCGCCGTCGCGGAGCCCGAGGCCCCGGCCGTCGTGCCGGACGACCCGCCCGCCGTGCCGGAACGGCCGGTGATCAGGCTGTACATCAAGCTCGTACCGGACCTCACCCCGTTGCCGAGCACGGGCCGGCGGCAGGCGCGCCGGGGGCGCCGCTACTGGGTGTCCGCCCGCGTGAAGTACGCGGAGTCACCGCAGTTGCACCACGCGAAGGAGGGCGAGGCCCAGCAGCCGGTCTCGCGCGCACAGGTGCCGGCCACGGTGGCACGGCTGCTGTCCCGCATGGCCTCCCTGTGGCACACGCGCGCCCAGGAGGTGGTGCTGGAGTTCTTCCTGCCGACCGAGTTGCTGAACGAGCCGGTGGAATGGTGGGACCGGGATCCCTCACTCGGCTATCCCAACCCGCTGTTCAGCAGGTATCCCGAGATCGTGCTGCACAGCCTGGAACGCCTGCACCGGCGGGACGCCCACCAGGTCTGGCGGCTGCGCTGGGCGCGGTGGAAGGACGCGCCGGAGAACGAGGAGACCGTGCACTGGTGCGAGCCGACCGGGCATCCGGTGAAGGAGTATCTCGGACGTCTGGACACCGCGATCGGTGCGAAGAAGGACGTCGTCGCCATGGTGCTCAGCGAGCCGCCGACCGCAGGCCGGGCGGTCGGCCTCGGAGAAGTTCGCGTGGCCATCGATCTGGGCATCCCTGTCTTCATACACCACCGTGAAGCGACGTCCGAGCAGTTCCATGGCATGGTGCGGGACGGCCTGGCCGAAGGCGGTCTGGCAGGCCTTCCGTTCCATGCCCGACAGTGGAAGAGCGACTCCGCAACGCGTACGGACGGCCGGACACAGGCCTCGGCCCAGCACCTCTGCGTCGTCTGGGACGACCCCGAGCAGTTGCTGGACGGTGGTGCCGGCGCGCCTGCCGCGTTCATAGGGGGGATTGAATGAGTGCATCACCTCGGGCGGGCTTACCGTCGGCGGACGGGCGTCCTCCGGGCCGGCTGCCGTACACGGGAACCGGTACCGCGTTCACGGACGAGACGCCGTACGAGGAGCGCGCGTGGCCGCCCGGCCCGCGCTGGCGGACCTTCGACGGAGGGCCGGTGCAGCCCGCGCCCCCCGAGGACGGCGAGGCGGACCGGCGTCTGGGACCGGCCTCGGCGACGCGGCGCCCGTCGGCGGCCGAGGTACGGCTGGTCAACGCCGCCATCCTGCTCAGGCGTCCGCTGCTGGTGACCGGCCGGCCCGGCGTCGGCAAGTCCGCGCTCGCCTTTCGCATCGCCCGTGAACTGGGCCTGGGACGGGTGCTCCAATGGCCGGTCACGAGCAGGACGACGCTGGGTTCGGGGCTGTTCGAGTACGACGTCCTGGGGCGGGCCCAGGCGGGACAGGCGTGGTTCGCCGCCCAGGGGCGGGAGTCGGGACAGGACGCCGCCGGCGACGGTCCGCCGGCGTCCGCGCTGGACATCGGCGACTTCATCCAGCTCGGTCCGCTGGGCACCGCCCTATTGCCCCACCGGCTGCCGCGCGTCCTGCTGATCGACGAACTGGACAAGGGCGACGCCGACCTTCCCAATGATCTTCTGTCGCTGTTCGAGGACGGCTGGTTCCCGGTTCAGCCTCTCGTTCGGGTGAAGCGCCAGATGGGGAGTGTCACCGTTTACACGGCAGACCCGGGCAGGACCGCAACAATCAACGACGGGATCGTCAAAACTCGATCATTCCCGATCGTCATCATGACGTCCAATGGTGAACGTGAGTTCCCTGAGGCGTTTATGCGCCGATGCCTGCGACTTGATATACCGGACCCCACACCGGAGACGCTGGGCGAGCTGGTAGCCGCACACTTCGGGGGCGGGTTGGGAGACGTGCAAGAAAGGCTCGTCCAGGAGTTCATGACACGCAGCGCTGAGGTCGACGGACTGGCATCCGACCAATTGCTCAATGCGGCACACCTGGTCACCTCAGGTGCCTACTCCTACGGTGAGGGAGACCACGCCGAGTGGAGAGCCGTCCTCGAAGCAATCTGGCACCCGCTGAACGGAGACGGAGCGGACTGGGGTGTCTGACCAACCGCCGAAGATCAACGGTCGCGCGGCGGCCGGCGGACCGAGTCGAGCGTCCGCCGCCGTCGCTGCCTCCGCTGTGCCCATCGGTGAACTGCACCCACGGGAGATCGCGGACGCCCTGTGGCTCGCCGCGTACCACCCGGAGATCGCGGCCGACGGGGACGGCCGCACAGACCTGCCCGCACACGCACCCCCGGCCGGCCCGCCCCCCGTCCCGGCCCCTGCCGAGCAGCAGGCGCCACCGCGCCGGTTCCCGCGGTGGCCGGCGGACCGCGAGCCCCTCGCCCCGCCGGGCGAGGGCAGCACGCGCACGGAGGACGCCTTGCGCGGCCGCGCCAACGGCGACCGCCGGCACACCGAGGCGGATCCGTCCTCGCTCCTCGCGCTCACGGACGACCTCTTCGCACCCGGCGACACGGGCACCGTCCAGCCGGTCCGCGCCCTGCGCCCGCCCCCCGACCCTCCGCTCCCCCACCTCGCGCGCGCCCTGCGGCCACTGCGCCGGCCGGCCCCGACCCCTCGGGCACCGCAGGTCGACACGGACGCCACGGCCGAACGCCTGGCGGTGGACCCCGGACTGCCTCCCGCCCTGCGCCCGGGACCGGGCCCCCGCTGGCACGCGGTGCTGCTCCTGGACGTCGCACCGCGCATGGCCGTGTGGCGCGACCTCACCGAACACGCCGCACGCCTGTTCCGGCAGTACGGCGGCTTCGGCGACTTCCGGCTGCTCCATCTCGACACCAGCCGGCCGGAGACGGTGTCCGTCCACTGGCCGGGTACGACGCACGGCATCTCACCCGGACGGCTGGTGGATCCCACCGGACGCACGCTCGTCCTCGTCGTCACCGACGGGCTGGCCCCGGCCTGGCAGTCCGGTGCCGTGCAGGCACAGCTGGCCTCCTGGGGCCGCGGGCAGCCGACCGCCGTCCTGAACGTACTGCCCCAACACCTGTGGTACCGCACCGCGCTGCACCGGCTGGAACGCGTCCGGCTGCACGCCTCCGGCGACCGGCCGGGCCCCGGGTCGTGGGAGCACGCCGAGCCGTCGGGCGGGAAGCCGGCACACCGCACGGACACCGCCGTCCCCGTCCTGGAGCTGTCCGAGGAGTGGCTGCTGCCCTGGACCACGTTCCTGACCGGGGTGGGGCCGCGCTGGACCGAGGTGGCGGCCCTGGTCCTGCCCCGTACGCCACGCCGGCCGGCCGCGTCCCTGTCCATGCGCCAACCCCGTGAGAAGACCGCGGCGGAACGCGTCGCCCTGTTCCGTGTCTGGGCCTCTCCCGACACGTTCCAACTGGCCACCCGTCTCGCCACCGCTCCGCTGGACCTGCCGCTCATGACGGCCCTGCAGCGGCGCACCCTGCCACGCACCGGGCCGGAGCACCTGGCCGAGTTCCTCATGAGCGATCTGGTGACGTCCGACCCGGCCGCCGACGGGTTCTTCTCCTTTCACCCGGGTGTCCGCGAGGAAGTGCTGGCGGCAAGCAACCGGCACGCCACCGAACTGGCCACAAAAGTGGTGGCGGAGTTACTCGCCCCGCACAGCTCCGCCGCACGGGAGATGCTGGCATACCTGGATGGAGCAACCGCCTCCAAACCGAAGGTCACCGAAGAAAACCGGCATCTTCGCGAGATCGAATGCGCGGTTCTCCGATCGCTCTCCGGCGCCCACGCGCGCCGGGCCCGATTCATCGGGCAACTCATTCGGGCGCACGAGGAATCAACACAGCAGATGAGCGAATCGACACGCGGCGAGCGACCCATCGCGCCACACACGGAAAGCTATGGCATAGTGACTGAACCGAACACCTCCGAGGCACCGGTGCTGGCCGAGCAGCTCGGCCACGCTGATACTGGCACCTCCCCAGGAGACGCCACCATGGTCACGGCTTACCCCGACACTGGGTCACGGCAGGGAATCACACTGAGCCGCCCCGCGCCTGTTTCCGCGGTGCGCCCTCAGGTGTGGGGAAACATGCCGCCGCGCAATCTCGTCTTCACCGGACGGGACGACCTGTTGCTGAGGCTGGAAAGGGAACTGCAGGGCGGTCCCACCGCCGTGCTTCCGCATGCCCTGCACGGCCTCGGCGGCGTCGGGAAATCCCAACTCGCCCAGGAATACGTATATCGCCAGGCGAGCCAGTACGACATTGTCTGGTGGATTCCCGCCGAACGCCCCACGCAGATCGCGCAGGCGCTGGTCGAACTGGCCCACCGGCTGCATCTGCCCGTCAGCAGCGAGGCGATCACCGCGGTCCCGGCCGTGCTGGAGGCCCTGCGCACCGGAAACCCCTACAGCAAGTGGCTGCTGGTCTTCGACAATGCGGAGAGCCCGGAAGCTGTCCAGGAATTCTTTCCGAGCAACTCGGAGACCAGTTCCGGCGGCTCCATCATCATTACGTCACGCAATCCGCAGTGGAACACCCTGGCCCGTCCGCTGGAAGTCGACGTCTTCGAACGCTCGGAGAGCATTCAGCTGCTCCGGCGCCGCAATCCCGACCTGTCCGACGACGAGGCCGACCAGCTCGCCCATGTCCTGGGTGATCTGCCGCTCGCGGTCGAGCAGGCATCGGCCTGGCGAGCCGAAACCGGTATGCCCGCCGCCGAGTACCTGCGGCTGTTCGCAGAGAAACGTGCAGAACTCATGACAGTTTCCCGTCCCACGCACTACGAGCAGACCGTCGCCACGGCCTGGAACGTCTCGCTGGACCATCTGGCCAGCAAGAACCCGGCCGCCCTGCAACTGCTGCAGATCTGTGCGTACTTCGCTCCCGAGCCCATCGCGCGGTCGCTGTTCTCCGGGGCACCGGTCCAGCCCATCGCCCCCGACCTGGACCGGGCGCTGACCGACCCGCTGCGCCTGGCGCGGGCCATCCGGGAGATCAACCGGTACTCGCTCGCCAAGATCGACCACCGCAACAACAGCATCCAGATGCACCGTCTGGTGCAGGCGGTGCTCATCGCCCGGATGACGGAGGAACAGCAGCAGCGCATGCGGAACGGCGCCCATCTGCTCCTCGCGGCCAACGCACCCCGCGACCCCCGGGACCCCGACCACTGGGCCCGCTTCGGCGACCTGTACCCGCACGTGGTGGAGTCCGGCGCGATCGAGTCGGAGGTCGGCAACGTCCGGCAGCTCATCATCAACACGGCCGACTACCTCTACTACTGGGGCGACCACGAGAGCGCCCGCGAGTTCGGCCAGAGGGCGTACGAGCGGTGGCGGGAGAAGTACGGGGAGGGCGACCAGCAGACCCTGTTGCTGGGCCGCAGCCTGTGGTACGTCCTGTGGCGGATGGGCCGGTACGGGGAGGCCGCCGAACTGAACCAGCGCATGCTGACCGCCGTGCAGGCCCTCGGCTCCGACGCGGAGGAGGAGCTGCTGTCCACGATGGGCCAGGTCGCGGTCGACCGCCGTTCGCACGGTGACTTCCGCGGCGCCCTGGACATGGCCCGCGAGGTGCACGAGAGGGCCGTACGCGCCTATGGCGAGGAGGACCCCCTCACCCTCGACCACACGCACAACCTCGCCGTGGCCCTGCGCGCCTGCGGTCACTACCGCGAGGCGCTCGAACTGGACGAGGAGACCTGGCGCCGGAACGTCCTCATCTACGGCGAGGAGGCCTACGACACCCTCCTGTCCGAGATGGGTCTGGCGCTGGACCGCCGGGAGGCGGGCGACTACGCGCTCGGCGCCCGCATGTTCGAGGAGATCGTCGAGAAGTACCGCAGCGTGTTCGGCGAGATGAACCCGCACACCCTGCGTGCCCTGGCCCGGCTGGCCGTGTCACGGCGCAAGGCCGGCGACCACCGGGCGGCCTACGACCTCAGTCTGCAGGCCAGCAAGGCGCTCACCGACCGCTACGGCGAACGCAGCCCGGACTCCCTGGTGGCCTCCCTCAGTCTGTCGATCGACCTCAGGCAGCTCAACAACCTGGACGACGCGCTCAAACTCGGAGAGCGGACCCGCGATCTGTACGCGGAGGTCTTCGGCTCGCAGCACCCCGACACGGTCGCCGCCGACATCGACCTCGCCATCACCCTGCGGCTGGTCAACCAGGTGGAGGACGCCCGCGCCCTCAACGAGAACGCCCTCGACCGCGCGGTGCGGGTCCTGGGCGAGGATCACCCGACGGTGCTCGTGTGCTCGGCCAACCTGGCCAGCGACAGGTACGCGCAGGGAGACGCCGCCGGCGCCCTGGAGCTGGACCAGCGCACCCTGGAGCGGGTCAAGGCCACCCTGGGCGAACAGCACCCCACCGCATACGCCCTGATGAACAACATCTCCAGTGATCTGCGGGCGCTGCGTCGTACCGAGGAGGCCGAGGCCATGCACGCGGCCGCCGTGGAGGGGCTGAGCGGCAAGCTCGGAGCCACCCACCCGGCCTGCACGGACGCGGAGGCCTGGCGCCGCTCCAACTGCGACGCCGACCCCATGCCCTGAGCCCCCGGGGCGCACGGCACAGCACCCCGGCCGCACCGCGGTGTGTGCTCAGGGCAGGGCCACCGTGTGGCCGAGCCACTCGGCCACGTCGACGGGATCCGGCGCGGACACGCTCTTGAGCTTGATGGACGCGTAGACGTGCCGGACCAGTTCCGGACAGGCGACGAGGGCGCGGGCCGCCCGCATGCGGTCCCGCCGCCCCCGCAGTGTCCACGCCAGCCCGGCCCACGCGGTGCCCGGAGCCGGGCCGGCGTCGCTGTGGGACCTGATCTCGGCGGCGTACAGGCGCTCCGCGGCCGGCAGACGGCCGTCGAGCAGATGGACGTCCGCCGGCCGGGCCCCCAGCACGAGGTCACCGAGGGCGCCCGTGGCCCGTACCCGGGCGGCCGTGGCCGGCGTCAGCCGCATCCGCATGAGTACGGCGCGGGCGTCCAGGTGACGCGCCGCCGGGTCCGGCACCAGGCGCGGGGCCGGACAGTGCCAGGCGTGCTCGGGTGCCGCGGCACCGGCCCGGCCGTCGCCCCACTCCTGCACCAGGTCGGCCACCAGGTCGGGATCGGGCACCAGATGGTGGGCCCGCCAGCTCAGCGCCTGGTCGTCGACGGCCAGCTCCGCCCACGCGAGCGGCTCCGGCAGCACCGGTTCCTCCTGCCACTCCCGCACGGTCTCCAGCAGCCGGCCGACCAGCCTGCGGCCCAGCGCGGTCAGTTCGGGCTCCGGTTCCACCACGGGCAGTACCCGCAGGAGTTGGCGGCGGCGCAACGCGAACTCGAACGCCGCCAGCGGTTCCTCCTGCGCCGGGCATCCGTTGAGGAGGTGGCCACGCCAGAACCGCGCCACGCCCGTGAAGGCGTAGACCCCGTGCAGAACGCCCCTCAAGGGGCGGGGGTCGTCTCGCCACGGAACGTGGAAGCGCCGTGTGACGTCGGGCGTGTGCAGCGAGTACATGTGCAGCAGGGCGCTGAGCTTGCTGTGCTGCGCCTCGTGGGTGAGCACGGCGGCGAACTGGGCCGCGGCGGCGGGTTCGGTCCCGTCCGGTTCGGACGCCGCCATGCCGCCCATGCCGTCCTCCATGGTGGCGCTGTGCCAGCGGAACGGCAGTGCTGCGGGCAGCGGCTCGATGGAGCGCAGGCAGGCGGTGACGTCCTCGGCGCCGCTGGGATCGACCCGGGCGAGCAGCGGCCAGGCCCGCTGCAGGAGGTCGCTCCAGCGGAGCACCGCCTGCGCCGCGGAGGGGCCGACGGCCGGGTCCGGGCTGTCCCAGGACGTGCCCCGCATCCGGTAGGGACCCAGCTCGTGCAGCACGACCTGCCGGGGGCCGTCGGGCAGGTCCAGGGCGAGCACATGGGGGATCTGCCAGTGCTCGGACGGCTGTGAGAAGGGCCGCTCGATCCGTACGGCGGCCCGGTCGCCGGCCACCGGGCCGCTCTGCGCCACGGTGAGCGTGTGGGACGTGAACGTGGCCTCGACCGCCTGCCAGGCCGGGGACGGACCGGGGAGCACGGCACATCCGAGGGTGGGGAACCAGACCCGTCCGGTCCGGGCGGGCACCCTCAGCCGGAACGGGAGCCCGGTGCGCACCGCGGCCACGGCGGCGAGCAGATGCAGATGGCCCACGTCCGCCCAGAGCGGAGGGTCGCCCGGCTCACGGCCGTGGCCCGGGTTTTGTAATCGCTGCAGGCAGTGGCGCAGCCAGCGTCCGGTCTCGGGCAGCAGGAGCATGTCGTCGGCGATCGCGGCGCTCTGCCGTTCGGCGGCGATGAGAAGTTCCCAGGCCTCCTCGATTCCGGACAGCGGCCCCGTCGCGTCGGCGCGCCCGCTCGCCGTGCCCGTCAGCATGCCCAGCAGAACCAGCCGGTGGCTGCGCTCGGAGTCCCACAGATGGGCGATGACCGCGCGGCCGCCCCCGCCGCCGGCCAGGAGGTCGAAGTGCCTGGGAGGAAGCCCGTGTCGCGGGAGTCCTGGTGCCGACCACCCCGGGGACAGAGAGGATCCACCCACCGATGAGCCTCCGTGGTCGCCGTCGGGGCCTCGACATCAGACCGTGAAACTGCTCTTGGGATCGCCTGCGAAGACGGAGGGGTTGCCGAACTCCGTCAGAAGCCGTCGCTCCGCCGTCTGCCACTCGCGGCCGTTCCGGTACGCCGGTACGTCCTCCAACGCGAGCTGTGACAGATCGGGCAGCTCCGACTCGATGATCGCCCCAGCCTGGTCCATCCTGTGCGGCCCTCCCCGTCCCCCGGCGTTCGGCCCTTTCCCCTGTCATTTCATGATGTCCCCGCGACCCATATCCGGAAACCCCGAGGCGGGAAATCAGCGCTCGCCCGGTCCGCCGTCCGTCAGGGGGCCGAACTCCGGCATTGCCTCCAAAAGGCCGAAAACCACGTCGCGTTGTCGGCTTCCGGGGTCCACCTTCCGTATCGCGTCCCGCAGTTGGCGCAGGCCGTCGGGAAACTCGGCGCAGGTGTCGACGAGCCCCAGGACCTCCACCCGCAGAGTGCTGGATCTCGGGATGCTCACCCTCAGCGTCCTGGGCAGACGGCGCAGGACGGCCTCACGGGACTCCTTGTCGGTCATCACCTGCAGCGCTTCGAGGGCCTCCACCAGCGCCTCCCGCGGGTCCGTCTGCTCATCCGCCCCGCCGTACCGCGTCGGCGGGCCGGGCGGGTGGTCGGATGTGGCGGGAATCGGCGGTCCCATCGGTGCGGGCGGCGAGGGCTCGTGCGCCCGCGGGACGGGGAGGGCGAGCACGGGCGGGGCGGCCGGGCGGGGCTCCAGGACGGCCCCGTAGGCATGAGCGGCCAGCAGCAGGTACCAGTTCCGGGCGCGGGCGCCGAGTCCCGAGAAGGTGGTGCAGGTGAGGGCGCCGGCGACGACGGACAGCAGGAACTGGTCCGTCCACGGCTCCCGCCACCCCGCCATCAGGTCGGCGGCGGTGTCCCGCACGCAGTCGACGCGCCGCACCACCTCGGCGGGAAGCCGGTCGGCAAGCTCGTGCCGCGGTGCGACGACGTGGTCGAGCAGCGCCTGCTCCTGCCGGGCCGGCAACGCCCCCGCGACGAACGGCGCGAGCGCCGACAGCAGCAGCATCACGACGTCGCACGTCAGCGCCCCGTCGGCGCGGAAGCCGCCGAGGTCGATCAGCCGGTACGCCTGCTCCAGGACGGTGCCGCGCCGCACCGGGACGATGACGTTGTCGACGTGCAGATCCCCGTGGGTGAGTCCGGTGAGGACCGGCACCTCGGGGTCCGGCAGGTCCGAGTGCCCGCCGAAGACCAGGAGATAGGGATTGGGCAGCCGTCGGCCTCCGGCGTCGAACCAGGGCTCGGTGGACCCGGCCGGCCCGGCGCGACGCCGGGACGCCTCCAGCGAGCGCAGTCCGCCTCCCTCGGGATCGACCTCCCCGCGCACGAAGGCGGAGGCCCGCATCCGACGCGGTGTCACATCGGCCGTGTTCCACTCGGTGAGCAGTCCCCGCACCACGTGCGCGCACGTGCGGGTGAACGTCTCGCCCTCCAGGGCGCCGAGGGGCAGCGCGTCGCGCAGTCCGTCGCCGGCGACGGACTGGAACATCAGGGCTCCCCCGCTCTTGAGGGGGAAGGGCTCGAAGGCCTGCTCGACGAGATGGTCGGCCGCGAACGTGCGGGGTGAGGTCCGCAACACCCTTGCGTGCCGGGCGGGTTCCGTCCGGTGCGGTCCCTCGGGCAGCACCTTCAGGATGGCGACCCTGGGCGGCGGGGCCACCGCCAGCGCCGCCAGCACGGCTCCGGTGTGCCCCTTGCCCGGCGGCAGCCAGGACGGCTGGAACAGGTGCACGGTCTGATCGTTCAACTCGGCCCAGTCGAGCAGGGCTTGAGCGGTTTCGTGGCCCAACCGGTCGGCGAGTTCCGAGGGTTCGGGGACCGGGGACACATACGCCTCCTTGGGCCGCCGGGTACGCGCACGGGTGCCGCACGGCACGGCGGCGTACGCACAGGCCAGTGTTCCATGCCCCTCGCGGACCGGCCAGGGTCCGCCGGGACCGCCGGGACCGGCGGAACCTGCGGGCTGACGGGAATGACCGCGCGGCGAGCGGCGTCATTACGGAAGGATCACCGACCATCGAGGAGTTGAGATGACCGAGGCACTGGTGCTGGGCGGCGGTGGGGTGGGCGGTATCGCCTGGATGACCGGGCTGCTCGTGGGGCTCGCGGAGGCCGGGCAGGACGTCAGCGGGGCCGGTCTGCTGGTGGGGACCTCCGCCGGGTCCACCGTGGCCGCGCAGGTGGGCAGCGGGCTGAGTCTTCAGGAGCTGTACGCCCGGCAGGTGGACCCGGCGTTGCAGGCCGCCGAGATCATGGCCGAGATGGATCTGGAGACGTTCGCGGCGGAGATCGGCGCCGCGACGGGCTCGGGCGCCTCCGTACCGGAGTTGCGGCGCAAGGTCGGGGAGGTGGCGCTCGGGTCGCGGACCGTGTCCGAGGAGGCCAGGCGCGCGGTGATCGAGTCACGGCTGCCGTCGCACGGCTGGCCGGAGCGCGCGTTGAAGGTCGTCGCGGTCGACGCGGAGAGCGGGGAGCCGGTCGTCTTCGAGCGGGCGTCGGGCGTCCCGCTGGTGGACGCCGTCGCGGCGAGCTGTGCCGTGCCGGGCGTGTGGCCGCCGGTGACGATCGGCGCGCGCCGGTACGTCGACGGCGGGGTGCGCTCCATCGCCAACGCCGACCTCGCCGCAGGTGCGGGCCGGGTGCTGGTGGTCGTGCCGCTCGGCGCCGCCGAGCCGTTCCCCAGCGAACACCCGCTGGAGCGGTCGGTGGAGGAACTGCGCGACGGGGGCGCCGAGGTGGTCGTCCTGGCTCCCGACGAGGCGTCGGTGGCGGCGATCGGCTCCAACCCCCTGGACCCCGCCACCCGCGGCCCTGCTGCCGAGGCGGGCCGCACCCAGGGCAGGACGCTGACGCTGCCGTGGCGAGGTTTCACGAACTGACAGTCCGGCTCCCGGAGTTCGGTACACCGGCGCATCCTGCGGCAGACACACCCCAGCGGCACCGACCGTCCGCGAACCCAGCGGCGTCGGCGCCTGGTCCGATCGCCTGTGACACGTCCCGCGACCCAGTCACAGACCCACGGCCAGCAACCGTCCGCCCACCCAGCGGCACCGGCACCTGCTCCCGCCGCGCGCGGCGCTCCCTATGACGCAGGAAGACACCTGCGACAGCGCCCCGTCCACCAGCCCGGCGGCGCCGGCAACTGGTTCGGTCGCCCGCGGCACGTCCGGCCGCGCAGTCACAGACCTACGTCAGCAACCGTCCGCCGCCCCAGCACCACCAGTACCTGCTCCCGTCGCCCGCGACGCTCCCTGCGACGCAGGCACACACCGACGGCGGCGACCCGTCCACCGACCCCGGCGGCACCGGCACCTGCTCCCGTCGCCCGCGCCTCTCACAGCGGTTCGTCGTACACCGAGGGGAGCCGGGTCGGGCGCTGGGCGCGCGCGCTGACCGGCCCGGCTGGTCGGCCGCCCCGGGGGGCTCCGGTGTGCGGCTCCGCCTGGGCGCGCCGCATCGGGACGACGCCGCAGCCGACCCCGGCGAGACACCCCCGCGGCGCTCACCCGTCAGTGCGTCTGCAGGGCGGCGAGCACCTCCGTGTCCGAGAGTTGCTCGAAGTCCTCGTACCACTGCCCCACCGCAGTGAACCCGGCCGGACGGTACGGACACAGGATCGTGTCGGCCTCGCCGGCGAGGTGGTCCAGGGAGTCCGGGGCGCCGACGGGGACGGCGAGGACGAGGTGGGCGGGGCGACGGCGCCGGACGTGGCGCAGGGCCGCGCGGGCGGTGGCGCCGGTGGCCAGTCCGTCGTCGACCACGATCACCGTGCGGCCCGCCGGGTCCGGGGCCGGACGGTCGCCGCGGTAGCGCTGTTCGCGGCGGCGCAGTTCCTGCCGCTCCCGTTCCACCACCGGGGCCATGGATTCCTCGGTCAGGCCGAGCCGGTCCAGGGACCCGGTGTTGAAGAGCGGCGGGTCGTCGCCGACCAGCGCGCCGACGGCGAACTCCTGGTGGTGCGGGGCGCCGATCTTGCGGACGACGAGCACGTCGAGCGGGGCGCCGAGGGCGTCGGCGATGGGCTCCGCGACGGCGATGCCGCCGCGTGGCAGGGCGAGCACGAGGGGATCGACGAGGGCGCCCTGGTCACGCAGGTCGCTCAGTAGTCCGGCGAGTTCCCGTCCGGCTTCGGCACGGTTCCGGAAGCGCATGGCCGTCCTCCTCCGCGGTGCCCCTCCTTCCATGGTGCTACCGGCCGGCCGTATCCGAGATATTCGAACTCACGCCCTATACACTGAGTGTATAGTCACCGCATGCCTCATTCGACCGACAAGATCCCGACGCGGCAGCACGCGACCGGAAAGATGCGCGAGACCGCCCGGAGGTTGCGTCCGGCCGCGCTCGCCTCCGCCGCCCTCGCCCTGGCGCTCGCGCTGTCCGGCTGCGCCAAGGTCGACACCACCGCACCGAGCAGCGTGCGGGCCCGGGCGGCGCACGGTGCCCCGGCGAGGATCGGCACCGTCGACTGCCGCGAAACCAAGTGCATCGCGCTCACCTTCGACGCGGGGCCCAGCGAGAACTCGGCGCGGCTGCTCGACATCCTCAAGGAGAAGAAGGTCCCGGCGACCTTCTTCCTGCTCGGCAAGAACCACATCGAGAAGTACCCGCAGCTGGTCAAGCGGATGGCCGCCGAGGGCCACGAGGTCGCGAGCCACACCTGGGACCACAAGATCCTGACCCGGATATCGGACGCGCAGATACGCGAGGAACTCGAGCGGCCGGACGACGCGATCGAGCGGCTCACCGGGCGCAAGCCCACGCTGATGCGCCCGCCGCAGGGCCGTACGGACAGCGATGTGCACAAGATCTGCAAGGAGATGGGCCTGGCGGAGGTGCTGTGGAGCGTGACCGCCAAGGACTACACGACGAACGACTCCGACCTCATCACCAAGCGCGTCCTCGACCAGGCGTCCCGGGACGGAATCATCCTGCTGCACGACATCTACCCGGGCACCGTGCCCGCCGTACCCGGCATCATCGACGCACTGAAAGCACGCGGATACGTTTTCGTGACGGTGCCTCAGCTGCTGGCACCCGGCAAGGCGGAACCGGGCCGGGTCTACCGGCCCTGACCCCTACGATCGTGCCGTGCCGATCTTCACCTTCGCCCGTACGGCCCCGCTCCCCCTCGATGAGGCGTGGCGCAGGCTGACCCACTGGCCCCGCCACGCCGACGCGGTCCCGCTGACCCGGATCCGGGTGCTCACCGACGGCCCCACGGGCGTGGGCACGCGGTTCGTGGCCCGTACCGGCCTCGGTCCGCTGGCCCTCGACGACGTCATGGAGGTCACGGTCTGGCGCCCGCCCGCCGACGGCGAGGGCGGGCTGTGCCGCCTGGAGAAGCGCGGCCGGGCGGTGCGGGGCTGGGCGGAGATCGAGGTCCTGCCGGGGCCCGGGGGCCGCAGCCGGGTGGTGTGGCAGGAGGAACTGCGGGTGCGCTTCCTGCCGCGTGCCCTCGACGGCGTCCTGGAGGGCACGGCGCGTTATGTGTTCGGACGAGCGGTGAACCGGTTGCTCAGGCGGGCGTGAGCCGGCGCGCCCTCAGGCCACCGACCCGAGCCTTCCGGCCGGCGCCGAGGACATGTCGCGGTGGATGGGGGTGTGCGCGCCGGTGAGCGAGACGCCGCTGCCGCCGCGCCGGGCCGCGACGATCTCCGCGCCGATGGACAGGGCCGTCTCCTCCGGCGTACGGGCGCCGAGGTCGAGGCCGATCGGGGAGCGCAGACGGGCCAGTTCGAGTTCGGTGACGCCGACCCCGCGCAGCCGCTCGTTGCGGTCGAGGTGCGTGCGGCGGGAGCCCATCGCGCCGACGTAGGCGACCGGCAGCCGCAGGGCCAGCTTCAGCAGGGGGACGTCGAACTTGGCGTCGTGGGTGAGGACGCACAGGACCGTACGGCCGTCGGTCTCCGTGCGCTCCAGGTACCGGTGGGGCCACTCGACGACGATCTCGTCGGCCTCGGGGAAGCGGGTGCGGGTGGCGAACACCGGGCGGGCGTCGCACACCGTGACGTGGTAGCCGAGGAACTTGCCGACGCGGGCCAGCGCGGAGGCGAAGTCGATCGCGCCGAAGACGATCATCCGGGGCGCGGGGACGGAGGACTCGACCAGGACGGTCAGCGGGGCGCCGCAGCGCGAGCCCTGTTCGCCGATCTCCAGGGTGCCGGTGCGCCCGGCGTCCAGGAGGGCGCCGGCCTCGGCGGCGACCGTGCGGTCCAGTTCGGGATGGCCGCCGAAGCCACCGTCGCAGGAGCCGTCGGGGCGGACGAGGAGGGCCCGGCCCCGCAGCTCCGCCGGTCCCTCCACGATCCGCGCGACCGCCGCCGCCTCCCCTCGGGCGGCGGCGGCCAGCGCGGCGGCGACCACCGGCCGGACGGGACCGTCCGCCCGGACCGGTGTGACGAGGATGTCGATGACGCCGCCACAGGTCAGGCCGACGGCGAAGGCATCCTCGTCGCTGTAGCCGAAGCGTTCGAGAACGGTTTCCCCGTCCTCGAGCGCCTGTCGGCACAGCTCGTACACGGCGCCCTCCACGCAGCCGCCGGAGACCGAGCCGATGGCCGTGCCGCCGGCGTCCACCGCGAGGGCGGCGCCGGGCTGGCGCGGGGCGCTGCCGCCGACGGCCACCACGGTGGCGACGGCGAAGTCACGGCCCTGCTCGACCCACCGGTTCAGCTCGTCGGCGATGTCCAGCATCTGTCGGTCTCCTAACGGTGTTGCGTGGAAGGGGCGTTGACCCGGCTAGTGCACGCCCAGCGCAGCCCGGAGGGGATGCAGGGAGAAGTAGACGAGGAAGAGCACCGTCAGCCCCCACATGAAGGGGCCGATCTCCCGCCACTTGCCCTGGGCGAGCTTGATGACGACGTAGGAGATCACACCGGCGGCGACACCGGGAGTGATCGAGTAGGTGAACGGCATGATCACGACGGTCAGGAAGACCGGGATCGCGACGGAGCGGTCACCCCAGTCCACATGACGGGCGTTCATCATCATCATCGCGCCGATGGTGACGAGGGCGGCCGAGGCCACCTCGCGCGGCACGATCGCCGTGATCGGCGTGAAGAAGAGGCAGAGGGCGAAGAACCCGCCGGTGACGACCGAGGCCAGTCCGGTACGGGCACCCTCGCCGACGCCGGTCGCGGACTCGACGAACACGGTCTGCCCGGAGCCGCCCACCACGCCGCCGATGGCGCCGCCGGCACCGTCGATGAACAGCGCCTTGGACAGGCCCGGCATCCGCCCCTGGGCGTCGGCGAGGTTGGCCTCGGTGCCGATGCCGATGATGGTGGCCATCGCGTCGAAGAAGCCGGCGAGCACCAGCGTGAAGACGATGAAGGTGACCGTCATGTAGCCGACGTCGCCGAGGCCGCTGAAGGACACCTTGCCGATGAGCGAGAAGTCCGGCATCGACACGGCACTGCCGTGCAGCGCGGGGCCCGAGCCGTTGGCCCAGGACTTGTCGTCGACGAGGCCGGCCGCGTTGACGACCACCGCGAGAACGGTGCCGGTGACGATGCCGATGAGGATGGCGCCGGGAACGTTGCGGGACTGCAGCGCGAAGATGAGCAGCAGGGTCACCGCGAAGAGCAGGACGGGCCAGCCGACGAGTTCGCCCCCGTTGCCCAGGGTGACCGGGGTCGCCGTACCGGCGTGCACGAACCCGGCCTTGACCAGGCCGATGAACGCGATGAACAGGCCGATTCCGATCGTGATGCCGTGCTTGAGCGGCAGCGGGATCGCGTTCATGATCATCTCGCGGAGGCCCGTGACCACCAACAACATGATCACGACACCGTAGGCGACGCACATCGCCAGGCCCTGGGCCCACGTCAGGTCCTTGGTGCCCATGACCAGACCGGCCAGCACACCGGAGACGGAGAGTCCGGCGGCCATGGCGAGCGGCACCTTGCCGAACCAGCCCATGAGGAGAGTGGTGAACGCCGCGCCGAGCGCGGTGGCCGTGATGAGGGCCTTCTGACTCAGGGAGTCGCCGGACTTGTCCGCGCCGCTGAGGATCACGGGGTTGAGCAGGAGGATGTACGCCATCGCCATGAAGGTGGTGACGCCACCGCGGACCTCGGTCCCGAGGGTGGATCCTCTTTCGGATATGTGGAAGTACCGGTCGAGCCACGACCTGCCGGCCGGCGGACGCGAACCCGCGCCCGCGTCGTCGGCGGTGGTCGTGGGCTCCACTGACTGCTGGGTCATGGTGCCATCTCCCAAGGTTCACAGGGGCACCCGTGCAACCGCCTTGGCGGTCACGGGATTTGGGGAATGGACGACCCGGGGGACGGCCCGAGACGAACGTATTTCCTGGTACTTCAAGGACCGCGAGCGGTGCGGAACTCAAAGGGGGTTCCTCCGGGCGGCGCGGCGGAGTGTGTGACGTTCCCTGCGCCGCCCGGAGAGCTGGGGTGTTACGCGGTCCCCGTGAGGTGCTCGGGCCGCACCGGAGTGCGGTTGAGCTCCAGCCCGGTCGCGTTCCGGATCGCCGCGAGGACGGCCGGGGTGGACGACAGGGTCGGGGCCTCGCCGATGCCGCGCAG
Source organism: Streptomyces sp. RB17 (assembly GCF_009604455.1). Lineage (GTDB taxonomy): Bacteria > Actinomycetota > Actinomycetes > Streptomycetales > Streptomycetaceae > Streptomyces. The sequence continues at coordinate 431,621 of NZ_WEGL01000008.1, read as the reverse complement.
CCCGTACGGGGCGTGGTCGTCGGCGAGTTCGAGCACGTCGACCGGGATGGTCGGCGTGTCGAGGATCGTGGGGATCAGGTAGTCCGTGAAGGAGGGGTTCCTGACCTTGGCGGTCTTCGGGTCGACGATGATCTCCTCCATCACCGCCACGCCCAGGCCCTGGGTCGTACCGCCCTGGATCTGGCCGATGACGGAGAGCGGGTTGAGCGCCTTGCCGACGTCCTGGGCGCAGGCCAGCTCGATGACCTTGACCAGGCCGAGTTCGGTGTCGACCTCGACGACGGCGCGGTGCGCGGCGAAGGAGTACTGGACGTGGCCGTTGCCCTGGCCGGTGCGCAGGTCGAAGGCCTCGGTCGGCCGGTGCCGCCACTCCTCCTCGATCTCCACGACCTCGTCCTCCAGGACGTCGGCCAGGTCGCCGAGGACCTCGCCGCCGTCGGTGACGACCTTGCCGCCCTCCAGCAGGAGCTCGGCGGTCGCCCAGGCCGGGTGGTAGGAGCCGAACTTGCGCCGGCCGATCTCCAGGACCTTCTCGCGGACCAGCTCGCAGGCGTTCTTCACGGCGCCGCCGGTGACGTACGTCTGCCGGGAGGCCGAGGTGGAGCCGGCGGAACCGACCTGCGTGTCGGCGGGGTGGATGGTCACCTGGGTGACGCCGAGCTCGGTGCGGGCGATCTGCGCGTGGACGGTGACACCGCCCTGGCCGACCTCCGCCATCGCGGTGTGCACGGTCGCGACGGGCTCGCCGCCGATGACCTCCATGCGCACCTTGGCGGTGGAGTAGTCGTCGAAGCCCTCGGAGAAGCCGACGTTCTTGATGCCGACCGCGTAACCGATTCCGCGTACGACGCCCTCGCCGTGCGTGGTGTTGGACAGACCGCCGGGCAGCTGCCGTACGTCGGCGCCCTCGCTGGACTCCCACTGGCGCTCGGGCGGCAGCGGCATCGCCTTGACGCGGCGCAGGAGTTCGGCGACGGGAGCGGGCGAGTCGACGGGCTGGCCCGTCGGCATGAGGGTGCCCTGCTCCATCGCGTTCAGCTGCCGGAACTCCACCGGGTCCATGCCCAGCTTCTTCGCCAGCTTGTCCATCTGCGCCTCGTAGGCGAAGCACGCCTGGACCGCGCCGAAGCCGCGCATGGCGCCGCAGGGCGGGTTGTTGGTGTACAGGGCGATGGCCTCGATGTCGACGTCGTCCACCACGTACGGGCCGACCGACAGGGACGAGGCGTTGCCGACGACCGCCGGGGAGGCGGAGGCGTAGGCGCCGCCGTCCAGGACGATCCGGCACTTCAGGTGCGTGAGCTTGCCGTCCTTGGTGGCGCCGTGCTCGTAGTACAGCTTCGCCGGGTGCCGGTGGACGTGCCCGAAGAAGGACTCGAACCGGTTGTAGACGATCTTCACGGGCTTGCCGGTGCGCAGGGCGAGCAGGCAGGCGTGGATCTGCATCGACAGGTCCTCGCGGCCGCCGAACGCGCCGCCGACGCCGGCCAGGGTCATGCGCACCTTGTCCTCGGGCAGGCCGAGGACGGGGGCGATCTGGCGCAGGTCGGAGTGCAGCCACTGGGTGGCGACGTAGAGGTGGACGCCGCCGTCCTCCTCGGGCACGGCGAGGCCGGACTCGGGGCCGAGGAAGGCCTGGTCCTGCATGCCGAAGGTGTACTCGCCCTCGACGATCACATCGGCCCGCTTCCGGGCCTCCGCCACGTCGCCGCGGACGATCGGCTGGCGGTGCACGATGTTCGGGTGCGGGACGTGCCCGGAGTGGTGGTCGTCGCGGCCCTCGTGGACGAGGACCGCGTCCGGCGCGAGGGCCGACGTCTCGTCGGTGATGACCGGGAGTTCGCGGTACTCGACCTTGATCTTCGCGGCGGCGCGGCGGGCCGTCTCCGGGTGGTCGGCGGCGACGAGCGCGACCGGCTCGCCGTGGTGGCGTACCTTGCCGTGCGCGAGGACCGGGGTGTCCTGGATCTCCAGGCCGTAGTTCTTCACCTCGGTGGGCAGGTCGTCGTACGTCAGCACGGCGTACACGCCCGCCGTGGCCAGGGCCTCGGAGGTGTCGATGGAGACGATCTCGGCGTGCGCGACGGTGGAGCGCAGGATCTGGCCCCACAGCATGTCCTCGTGCCACATGTCGGACGAGTAGGCGAACTCGCCGGTGACCTTGAGGGTGCCGTCCGGGCGCAGTGTGGACTCGCCGATGCCGCCCTTGGTCTGCGAGCCCTGCGTGATCTTCGTAGGGGTGCCGGTGGGGGCACCTCCCGCTCGAGCGGAGCCGAGAGTGGGGGACGGCATGTCAGACCTCCTCGGACTGGCGGGCGGCAGCCAGGCGGACCGCGTCCATGATCTTCTCGTAGCCCGTGCAGCGGCACAGGTTGCCCGACAGCGCCTCGCGGATGTCCGCGTCGGTCGGGTTCGGGTTGCGCTCCAGGAGTTCGTCGGAGGCGACGAGCAGACCCGGGGTGCAGAAGCCGCACTGGACGGCGCCGGCGTCGATGAACGCCTGCTGGATCGGGGAGAGTTCGGTGCCCTCGCCGGTCTGGGAGTCGGTGCCCCTGGCCTGCCGGCCCTTGGCCGCGTCGAGCGAGGTGCCGCAGTCGCCGCTCGCGCAGCCGCCGTGCTCCTCGCGCTGCTTGGCGTAGTCCGCCAGGCCCTCGACGGTCACGACGTCGCGGCCCTCGACCTGGCCGGCCGCGACCAGGCAGGAGCAGACCGGCACGCCGTCCAGGCGCACCGTGCAGGAGCCGCACTCGCCCTGCTCACAGGCGTTCTTGGAACCCGGCAGGCCGAGGCGCTCGCGCAGGACGTACAGCAGGGACTCGCCCTCCCAGACGTCGTCGGCCTCCTGCGGACGTCCGTTGACGGTGAAGTTGACGCGCATTACGCAGCTCCCTCGGTGGTGCGGTGGTTGCCGCGGTACGACTCCCAGGTCCAGGTGAGCGTCCGGCGGGCCATCACGCCGACCGCGTGGCGGCGGTAGCTCGCGGTGCCCCGGACGTCGTCGATCGGGTTGCAGGCGGCCGAGCACAGCTGGGCGAACTGCTTGGCGACCGACGGGGTGATGACCTTTCCGTTGTCCCAGAAGCCGCCCTCCTGAAGGGCCGCGTTCAGGAACTCCTCGGCGGCCTTGGCCCGCACGGGCGTGGGCGCGGCCGAGCCGATACCGGTCCGGACGGTACGGGTCTCGGGGTGCAGGGCCAGGCCGAAGGCGCACACGGCGATGACCATGGCGTTGCGGGTGCCGACCTTCGAGTACTGCTGCGGGCCGTCGGCCTTCTTGACGTGGACGGCACGGATCAGCTCGTCGGGCTGGAGCGCGTTGCGCTTGACGCCCGTGTAGAAGTCGTCGATCGGGATGAGACGGGTGCCGCGGGCCGCCGACTCCACCTCGACCTCGGCGCCGGCCGCGAGCAGGGCGGGGTGCGCGTCACCGGCGGGCGAGGCCGTGCCGAGGTTGCCGCCGACGCCGCCGCGGTTGCGGATCTGCGGGGAGGCGACCGTGTGCGAGGCGAGCGCGAGGCCCGGCAGCTCGGCACGGAGATGCTCCATGATCCTGGTGTACGGGACGGAGGCGCCCAGCCGCACGCTCTCCTCGCCGACCTCCCACTCGTAGAGGTCACCGATGCGGTTGAGGTCGAGCAGGTACTCGGGCCGGCGGTGGTCGAAGTTGATCTCGACCATCACATCGGTGCCGCCCGCAATCGGCACAGCGGTGGGGTGCTCGGCCTTCGCGGCGAGCGCCTCCTCCCAGCTGGCGGGGCGAAGGAAGTCCATGACCGGCTCTCTTCTTCGTCTCAATGGGTCGTACAGATTGAGCCAATCCGTGTGCGGCGGGCGCGGCTCGTTCATGTGCTGTTAACGCGCAGTGGACTCAGTACACCGCCCTGTGCTCCGGCGGGGTCAGTCACCGAAACCATGAAGGAGTTCGCTGGCCACGCCGAGCATCTTGTAGATTCGTATGAACGGAGGTCATCGGTAACCTCCCCGCTTTCCTGGAGAAACGCAGGAAACAGCAGGAGGGCCGCCGATCGCGTCCCCCGGCGTCGGTTTCCGGGTGACTCCCCCGTCACCCTCCAAGATCCATCGTAGGTTTCGAGACAAAGAACGGCGGCGACGAGATGCGGCTGCGCGCACTTCTGGACACCGATGCGCTGGGCCTGCGGCTGCTCGGCGGGGAGGACGAGCTGGACCGGTCGGTGCGCGGGGTGATGACCACCGACCTGCGCGACCCGAGCCGCTATCTCTCCGGGGGCGAGTTGGTGCTGACCGGCCTCGCCTGGCGCAAGGACGCCGCCGACTCCGAGCCGTTCGTACGGATCCTGGTGCAGGCCGGGGTGGCGGCGCTCGCCGCCGGCGAGGCGGAGCTGCGCGACATCCCGGACGATCTGGTGCTCGCCTGCGCCAGGCACCGGCTGCCGCTGTTCGCGGTGCACGAGTCGGTGGCCTTCGCGACCATCACCGAATACGTCGTCCGGCAGGTCTCCGGCGAGCGTGCCGGGGACCTGGCGGCCGTGGTGGACCGGCACCGCCGGATGATGACCTCGGGCCCGGCGGGCGGCGGCCCGGACGTGGTCCTGGACCTGCTCGGCACCGACCTGGACCTGCGCGCCTGGGTGCTCGCCCCGACCGGCCGGCTGATCGCCGGCTCCAAGGTCGCCGGCCCGGCGCTGCCGGCGGAGACCTGCGCCAGGCTCGCCGCCGAGCACCTGGCGGCCACCCGCACCGGACGGCGGGGCCCGCACCGCGTCCTGCTCGGCGGCACGACGTACTCGTTGTTCCCGATCCGCTCCTCCGGCCGCTCCCCGCAGGCCGCCCGCGACGTGCGCGAGACGGTGCTGTCGGACTGGCTGCTGGCCGTCGACGCGGACGCCGGCGACTGGCCCGAGGAGCGGCTGGACCTGCTGCAGGGCGTCACCCAGCTGATCGCGGTCGAGCGGGACCGCCGGGACGCGGCCCGCACGGTGCGGCGCCGGCTCGCCCAGGAGGTGCTGGAGCTGGTCCAGACGGGCGCCGCGCCGGCCGAGATCGCGGCCCGCCTGAGGGTCGCGGCGCCGGTGCTGCTGCCCGGGCTCGGCGCGGCCCCGCACTGGCAGGTCGTGGTGGCCCGTGTGGAGTGGGAGGGCGGAGACGTCGAGGGCGGTCCGGTGGCCCAGTCGCTTCTGGAGGAAGTGCTGGTCGACCCGCAGGCGACCGGCCCGGAACCGTCCGACCGGATCGCCGTGGCCCACACCGGCGACGAGGCGATCGCTCTCGTCCCGCTCCCCGCGGTCCCCACCGAGCACGACGGCTCGGAGACCGGGCTGCTGGCCGACTCCCTGCTGCAGTCGGTGCGGGAGACCCTGTCGGCGGGCCTGAACGACGACGGCCGGCTCACCCTCGGCGTCAGCGCGGCCGTGCACTCCGCGGAGGGGCTGCGCGGCGCCCTGGAGGAGGCCCGGCACGCCCGCAGGGTGGCGGCCGCCCGCCCGGGGCTGGTCTGCGCGGCGGGACACCAGGAGCTGGCCTCGCACGTCCTGCTGCTCCCCTTCGTGCCCGACGACGTCCGCCGCGCCTTCACGGCCCGTCTGCTGGACCCCCTGACGGACTACGACCGCCGCCACCGGGCCGAGCTGATCCCGACCCTGGAGGCGTTCCTGGACTGCGACGGCTCCTGGACCCGCTGCGCCACCCGGCTCCACCTGCACGTCAACACGCTGCGCTACCGGGTGGGCCGGATCGAGCAGTTGACGGGACGGGACCTCTCGCGCCTGGAGGACAAGCTCGACTTCTTCCTCGCGCTGCGCATGAGCTGAGGTCGGCGGGGGCGCCCGGCGGCCAAACCAGGTCACGCCCGCGCCCCACGACTTTGTGAAATCTTTCACCCACCCTCTTGGCCCGGCCCGGCGAATGGTGCTGGAATGCCGCCACCACTCAACAGCTCGATGACGTGCTCGGGGAGGGCAACGTGGCGCATACCGCCATGTCTGGTGACGGAACGACCGCCGGTGACGATCCGCTCCAGACCGCGGTATGGAGGTTGCGTTCGCGGGCCTGCTGGGCGGACGCGGCGGCCCTGCTGCCGCGGGACACCGCCGCCGCGGCCCTGCAGCGGGCCGCGCTGCTGGTCGAACGGTGCCTGTACACCGAGCGGGGCTGGGAGGACGCCGAGGACGCCCTGCGGACGGCGGAGGCGCTCGCGCACACCGACGAGGAGCGGGGGGCCGCCGCCTGCGAGCGCGGCCAACTCGCCTACACCGCAACGCTGCACGGCGTCCGTGACCGCGCGGACGAGGCGCGGGCCGCGCTCGGGCGGGCGGCGGCGCTGATCCCTCCGGGGGCTCCGGGCCGGGCCCTGCTCGACTTCCGCCGGGGGCTGATCGCGGAGAACCTGACGCGCTCTCCGCAGGCGGCGCGGGCGGCGTACCGCCGGGCCCATGCGGGAGCCACGGCCCACGCCGACCCGCTGCTGCTGTCCTTCACCTGGCGGCATCTCGCCGGACTCGCCCTGAGGGACGGGGAGTTGACCGAGGCGCGGCACGGATTCGCCGAATCGCTCAGGATCCGCGAGGAGTTGGGATACCTGGTGGGTACGGCCCCCGCGCTGGCCTCGCTGGCCGACGCCGAGTCCGAGCCGGAGGCCTCGCGGTTGCGGGAGGAGGCGCGAAGGCTGTTCCGGCTGCTCGGGGGTGTACCGACGTGGCTGGCGCAGCAGTTGTCCCCGCCGGCGCCGGGGGCGGCTACGGCGTAGGGGCGGGTGGGTGCCGCGGCGTAGCCGGGTGCGGGCGGCTGGTCGCTCCTCGCGCAGCTCCCCGCGCCCCTTCGGGCGCTCCAGCTGCAGCTCCCCCAGGGTCGCGGGGAGCTTCGCGAACGGCCACGACGGACCCGCACCCGCGAGACGGCCCGCACCCCCACGGCGCGTGCCCGACTGTTCAGCCCGCGCCCGCGAAGTGCCCCGTCACCAACCCCCGCACCGCATCCACATCCCCGGCGATCAACGCGTCCAGCAGAGTCATGTGCTCGGCCGCGTCGGCGACGAGGTACGCCCGGCCCCGCCGGACCGGCGGCCACTGCGAGCGCCGGTGGAGATCGGCGGCGATGCGGACCAACTGCTCGTTGCCCGCCGGGGCGAGCAGGGCGCGATGGAAGACGCGGTCGGACTCCGCGTACGTCGCCGGGCAGCCGGAGGCCGCCGCGCGCACCGTCTCCTCCGCGAGCGGACGCAGCTCGGCCCACCGCTCACCGGGCACGGTCCGGGCGAGCCGCAGCATCACGGGCACCTCGATGAGGGCGCGCACCTCCGCCAGCTCGGCCAGTTCCCGCGTCCCCCGCTCGACCACCCGGAACCCACGGTTGGGCACGACCTCGACGGCGCCCTCCAGGGCCAGCTGCTGCATGGCCTCCCGCACGGGCGTGGCCGAGACACCGAACCGCTCGCCGAGCACCGGCGCCGAGTGGACCTCGCCCGGCTTCAGCTCCCCGGTGACCAGCGCCGTGCGCAGCGCGTCCAGGATCTGCCCCCGCACCGAGGAACGCTGTACCGCCGGCCGCGGCTGCGGAATCGGCCGCTCACTGTGCGTGTGCTCCCCCCGCGCGGCGGGCACGGCGATGTCCCGCTCGCGGAAGCCGTCGGGGGCGTCCGCCGCGCGCGGCTGCGCGGGCACCCGGGCGGCACCGGGCGGTGTCCCGCTCGGTGTCCCCGCGCGGGCGGCGCCCTGCGCGCTCTGCTTCACGGGTCCCTCCTGGCGGCTTGTCGGCACTTGGGTCATTAACGGTGAGTTGTCACTTGTCCGTCAAGCACCATAGGCGCCGAAGACGGTCGTGCAAATTCACCGAAGATCATATAAGGGTAGGTTTACCTGATTTGACCATGCCGGAGCACCACCCCGCGTCCACTAGGATCATCCCGATTCACAACTTCCTCACGCGCCTCGGGAACTTTCCCGGGAACCACCCGTGCGGGTAGTCTTATTCGAACTCAACTCCCGCCCCTCAAGCGGCAGTTCGAGCAGAACGCCGCCCTGGGCATCCCCTTGCACTTCCTTGGCGGCCTCTTGCCCCGAAACCCCCTGAGGGCGGTCGGGAGTGGGCCACTATGGCGGGCGTTACGCCCTATCCCAATGCAAGGGACCCCTGATGAGACTGACCGACATATCGCTGAACTGGCTGCTTCCGGGCGCCGTACTGCTCCTGGGCATGCTGGCGGCGGTGGCGGTGCTCGCGCGCGGCAAGCGCTCCTCCGGGGAGAGCGCGAGCGCGGACGACTCGTGGGAGCGCAGCGAGGAGCGCCGCAGGCGCAAGGAGGCCATCTACGGCACGGCCTCCTACGTGCTTCTGTTCTGCTGTGCGGCGGTCGCGGCCGCCCTGTCCTTCCACGGCCTCGTCGGCTTCGGTGAACAGAACCTGGGGCTGACCGACGGCTGGCAGTACCTGGTGCCGTTCGGCCTGGACGGCGCGGCGATGTTCTGTTCCGTGCTCGCGGTGCGCGAGGCCAGCCACGGTGACGCGGCCCTCGGCTCTCGGATTCTCGTGTGGATGTTCGCCGCGGCTGCGGCCTGGTTCAACTGGGTGCACGCGCCCCGGGGTGCCGCCCACGCGGGCGCGCCCCAGTTCTTCTCCGGTATGTCGCTGTCGGCGGCCGTCCTGTTCGACCGTGCGCTGAAGCAGACCCGCCGGGCCGCGCTGCGCGAGCAGGGCCTGGTGCCGCGTCCGCTGCCGCAGATCCGCATCGTGCGCTGGCTGCGGGCCCCCCGCGAGACCTACAGGGCCTGGTCGCTGATGCTCCTGGAGGGCGTGCGCAGCCTGGACGAGGCGGTCGAGGAGGTCCGCGACGACAAGCAGCGCAAGGAGGAGCAGCGGCAGCGCCGGCGCGAGCAGCAGCGGATCGAGCGCGCCCAGTTGAAGGCCATCAGCCGGGGCCACCGCGGCTTCGTCGGCCGCGGCGGACGGCAGGTCGAGGTCGAGGTGCAGGCGGTGGAGCGCGGCCCCGCCCCGGCGACCGCGGAGCCTGCCATATCGACCGCGGAACAGCTGCCCGTACGCGCCCGCCCCTCCCTGCAGCCGTTCCGCGGCGGTTCCGCTGAGCAGGTGACCGTCGACCTCACCGCCGAGGACGACACCATGGCCCTGCCACGGCTGGACTCCCTGGAGCGCAAACTGAAGGACCTGGAGCAGCAGTTCGGCTAGGACCGCCGCGCAGGGGAGTTCTGCCAGGACCGCCGCGCGGGCCGGTTCGGCCGGAACCACAGCTCATGACGGGCCGGGGGCGTGACCGCACGGGTCACGCCCCCGGCCCGTTTCCCACTCCGAGGAACGCGGGACCGGCAAGCCGCAATGGACCCGCACCCGGTGAGCCGGCCCTCCCGCGGATCGTCACGCCGCCTCGGCGCCCAGTTCGAACCACACCGACTTGCCCACCCCGTGCGGCCGTACGCCCCAGGAGTCCGCGAGGGACTGCACCAGCACCATGCCCCGCCCATGGGTGTCGTCGTCCGAGTCCGGGCCTCTCAGCTCCGGTCTGCGGGCCACGAAGTCCCTCACCTCCACGCGCAGTCCGCCCGGCTCCACGACCGCCGTGAGGACCGCGTCGTCGTCGGTGTGGACGAGCGCGTTGGTGACCAGTTCGCTGGTGAGCAGTTCGGCGATCTCCGAACGGCCCGGCTTCCCCCAGTGCCGCAGCAGTTCGCGCAATTCCCGGCGCGCCTCGGGCACCGCCTTGAGATCGGCCCGTCCCAGCCTGCGCCGGAGCCGGTGCGCGTGTTCCGTGATGGTGCCGGCCTCTTCCCCCGTCGTCGCCGAGGAGCCCCCGACGACCGCGGGACCGCCCCCTCGTGCCTGACTCTTCATGACCCCCGCCCGCACGCCGCTGGACCCTGCCCCTCCTGGTCGAACACGTTCACGGAGGATGCTTGCCCAGCACGCACACAGGCAGTCATCACACATGCCCGATGACCGGCGGTTCGGCCACGACCGTACGGTGTACGGGCCGGCCACCGGCGCGTGCCGCGCCCGGGTGGCCTGCTCTCCGCAAGCCCCCTGGGCGCCACGGACGCCCCGGAACGGCAGGGCAGATGCGTCCGGCACCGGCCGTCGGCACACCGTCACACGCCGTGAAACTGGCCGAAATCCGCTCCTGCGACTCCGGGTTCAGGGCCGCGGCACGTTGCGGATGTTGGAGCGGGCCATCTGGAGCATCCGGCCGACACCGCCGTCCAGCACGATCTTGGAGGCGGACAGCGCGAACCCGGTGACCATCTCGGCGCTGATCTTCGGCGGGATGGACAGGGCGTTGGGGTCGGTGACGATGTCCACCAGCGCAGGTCCCTTGTGCTTGAAGGCGTCCCTGAGCGCGCCGGCCAGCTGTTTGGGTTTCTCCACCCGGATCCCGTGGGCCCCGCAGGCGCGGGCGACGGCGGCGAAGTCGGGGTTGGTGTTGGCGGTGCCGTACGAGGGCAGCCCGGAGACCAGCATCTCCAGCTCGACCATGCCGAGTGAGGAGTTGTTGAACAGCACGACCTTGACGGGCAGGTCGTGCTGCACGAGCGTCAGGAAGTCGCCCATCAGCATGGAGAACCCGCCGTCGCCGGACATCGCGACCACCTGCCGGCGCCGGTCGGTGAACTGGGCGCCGATCGCCATGGGCAGAGCGTTCGCCATCGACCCGTGCGAGAACGAACCGATGATCCGGCGGCGGCCGTTGGGCGAGACGTACCGCGCGGCCCACACATTGCACATACCGGTGTCGACCGTGAACACGGCGTCGTCGTCGGCGACTTCGTCGAGGACGGCGGCCACGTACTCGGGGTGGATCGGGACGTGCTTGTCGACCTTGCGGGTGTAAGCCTTGACCACGCCCTCCAGCGCGTCGGCGTGCTTCTTCAGCATCCGGTCGAGGAAGCGCCGGTTGGTCTTCTCCTGCACCTTCGGCGTGAGGCAGCGCAGGGTCTCGCGTACGTCGCCCCACACGGCGAGGTCGAGCCGGGAGCGGCGGCCGAGCACCTCGGGCCGCACGTCGATCTGGGCGATCCGGACGTCGTCCGGCAGGAAGGCGTTGTACGGGAAATCGGTTCCGAGCAGGATCAGCAGGTCGCACTCGTGGGTGGCCTCGTAGGCGGCGCCGTAGCCGAGCAGGCCGCTCATGCCGACGTCGAACTTGTTGTCGTACTGGATGAACTCCTTGCCCCGCAGGGCGTGCCCGACCGGTGACTTGATCTTCTCGGCGAACTCCATGACCTCGGCGTGCGCACCGGCCGTGCCGCTGCCGCAGAACAGAGTGACCTTGCCGGCGTCGTCGATCATCTCCACGAGCGCGTCGATCTCGGCGTCGCCGGGCCGGACCGTCGGCCGGGAGGTGACGAGGGCGCTCTGCGCGGCCCGCTCCGGGGCCGGCTGGGCGGCGATGTCACCGGGCAGCGCGACCACGCTGACACCGCTCTGCCCGACCGCGTGCTGGATCGCGGTCTGCAGCAGCCGGGGCATCTGCTTCGGGCTGGAGATCAGCTCGCTGTAGTGGCTGCACTCCTGGAAGAGCCGGTCCGGGTGGGTCTCCTGGAAGTAGCCGAGGCCGATCTCGCTCGACGGGATGTGGGAAGCGAGCGCGAGCACCGGGGCCATGGAGCGGTGCGCGTCGTACAGGCCGTTGATCAGGTGCAGATTGCCCGGGCCGCAGGAGCCGGCGCAGGCCGCCAGCTTCCCGGTGATCTGCGCCTCGGCGCCGGCCGCGAAGGCGGCGGTCTCCTCGTGGCGTACGTGGATCCAGTCGATGGCGGCGTTGCGGCGGACGGCGTCCACCACCGGGTTGAGGCTGTCCCCGACCACGCCGTAGAGGCGGCGCACACCGGCGCGGACGAGGATGTCGACGAACTGCTCCGCTACGTTCTGTTTGGCCATGCACCCATGGAGTCACAGGGAAAGCGGTTACGCCTCCCACACGCCCGCCACCGTACGGTCGTCGGCGTAACCCTTCACCCGCACCTGGGCGTCGGCGAGGAACGCGGCGAGCCCGGGCGGGGTACGGCCGGACCAGCGACGGGCCAGGTAGGCGCAGAGGGCGGCCTCGCCACGCAGCGGTTCGGCCAGGCCCGCGGTGCACATCACCAGGGCATCACCCGGGCGGGCCACCGAGGCACGGAACCGGAACGGCTCGCGGGGCGGCTCGGGCGCCGGTTCGTACGGACTCGGCGGGGTCGGGATCCCGAAGTCCATGGTGAGCCGGTCGCCCTCAGGAGTTTCGGCGAACGTTTTCGCCGGCGGCGAGCCGAAGCCGACGACCGAGCCTCCTGCGGTGTCGGCCGTTGACACCTGCGGCTCGATGTCCTGCCACGCGCCGTCCCGCAGCCGGAACAGGCCACCGTCGCCGACGCCGAAGAACACGCGCGTACGGCAGTCGGGGTCGGCGGGCATCAGCAGACAGCGCACGCTCGCCGTGTACTCCTCCGGGTCGATGCCCTGTTCGGCGGCGCTCGCGCGGAGCTTGCCGAGGCTGCGGTCCATCAGCCGGTGCAGCCCCGACTTCAGGTCCCCGCGCCGGGCAGCCCGGATGTCCTCCACGAGCCGGTGATGACTGCGGCCCACGGCCCGCCCGATCCACCGGCACGCCTCGGCCGCCGCCAGATGCGCGCCGGGCGTGCCCCGCACTCCGGTCGCCATCGCGACGAGCACCAGCGCCTGCTCCCCCGCCCCGAACCGGGCGGTGAGCAGCGCGTCCCGGCGCGGTTCACCCCGGTAGCGCGCCGAGTCCCCGCGCAGCGACACGGCCCGCAGCGTGCAGGCCCCGTACCGGGCACCGTCCAGCACGGTGTCCGCGACCAGCTCCTCCAGCCCCTCAGGATCGGCGGCCGGCAGCGCGGTGGGCTCGGGGTCGTAGGTGGGCGGCCCGGAGCCGACGTAGTCGATGGCGGAGAGGGAGGGGGGTGCGGCGGCCGCGAGCGGGGGTGCGGAGGGGGACGGGGGTGCCGTGGTGTCCGGGGCCGGCTCGGCGGGCCGAGGGGTGACCGCCGGGGGCGGCGCCGAGGCGGGGAGGGCCGAGTCCTGCGGCTCGGCGTGCGGGGCGAAGAGCAGCGGATCCTGCGGCTCGGCAGGGGCTACGGGTGCCGATGCGACCTGCCCGTCGGCAACAGGCGACCACAGATCCTGCACCGAAGGCTCGGAGCACGGCTCGACGGGCGAGGCGAACAGCGACGGATCCTGCGGCTCGGCAGGGGCTGCAGGCGCCGGCGAATCCAGCCCGTCGGCAGGCACGACAGGCGACCACAGATCCTGCACCGAAGGCTCGGAGCACGGCTCGGCGGGCGAGGCGAACAGCGACGGATCCTGCGGCTCGGCAGGGGCTGCAGGCGCCGGCGAATCCAGCCCGTCGGCAGGCACGACAGGCGGCCGCAGGTCCTGCACCGAAGGCTCGGAGCACGGCTCGGCGGGTGCCGACGGGGCCCGTGGCTCCGGAGGCGTGGTGGGTGGGTGCGGGTCTGCCGGCTCGGGGAGCGATGCGGGTGCCGGGCGGTCGGACGCCGGCGGCGGCAGGAGCGGGGAGGGGGCGGAGGGTGGTCGTCGGACGGGCGGTTCCGGCGGTGTCGAGGCCGGTTCCTGGGGTGCGCCTTCCGTCGGCAGCATGGAGTCCTGGGGCGCGCGTTGCGTCGGCAGCGTGGGCTCCCGGGACTCCGCTCCGCGGTAGCCCCCAACACCCCGGACACCTGCGTCCGCGCCGCCCAGACCTCCGTCCGCGCCCCCGGCACCCCTGTCCACGCGCCCGGCACCCCGGCCCGCGCCGTCTTCGTCTCCCCGTGCGTCGGCGTCGCCGTACCGCCTTCCCGGCGCCGGACCGCGTGGCGGCGCCTCGCGCGGTGGGACGGAAGGGCGCGGTGGCCGGGCCTCGCGCGGCGGTGGCGAGATCGGCAGGTCCGTCACCGTGTACTTCGCGGAGGCGAAGCGGTCGTCCAGGGAATCGGGCGCGGCTGTGGGTCCCGTGTCCTCGGCGGAGTCGTCGTACAGCTGTCCCCACCAGTCGTCCTCAGGACGGGCGGGCCTTCCCCCCTGCTGGCTCATGCCCCTGATTGTCCACCGCACGGGCCGTATGAAAACGGGGCATCGGGAAAATCGGGCACACCCGGCCGCGTCGAACGGCGTGTCGGGTGAGGGGGTGAACAGCCGTACGGGACGCGGCAGATGGCCGCCGGGCGGCCCCACCCCCCACGGGAGGACCGCCCGGCGACGTCCGAGTGACCCGGCCCCGGATCCCCTTCGCATGGCTCGCACACGTCCGGGCCCGGGCCACGGTCCGGGCGACCGGACCCTGACGGGGCACCGGTCGGATGGCCGGATTGTGGCTTGGTTTCCTGGGACACGGCTGTGAATCGAGAGCACCGCCCGCATCCTGTGGTGCTGCCACCTTGGCAGACCCGCCTCCGGTACGGCGATGATGTTCCGCGGCGGGTTTGCGCCGTGGCCTGTTTCCGCCAGGCCGGGCCCGCCGTGGCGGATTCCCGGGCCTGGCTTCCGGGCCGGTTCCAGGGGAGGGACGTGAGCCGATGCTGGCGGCGATAGGGCTGGACGACACGCACGAGGCGGCGTACCGCGCGCTGGTGTCCGTGGGCGCGGCCGACGTGACGGATCTGGCGCGGCGCCTGACGCTGTCCGAGATGGACGCCGAACGGGCGCTGCGCCGGCTGGAGCGGCGGGGACTCGCCGCGCAGTCCCCGGCCCGGCCGGGCCGCTGGGTGGCGGCCCCGCCCGGGGTCGCGCTGGGCGCGCTGCTCACCCAGCAGCGGCACGAGCTGGAGCAGGCGGAGCTGGCGGCGGCGCTGCTCGCGGAGGAGTACCGTGCGGCGGCGGCCGAGCCCGCGGTGCACGACCTGGTGGAGGTGGTGACCGGTGCCTCGGCGGTGGCCCAGCGGTTTCTGCAGCTGCAGCTGGGGGCGGCCGAGGAGGTGTGCGCCCTGGTGACCGGCAATCCGGTGGTCGTCCCCGGCGTGGAGAACGAGGCGGAGGCGCAGGCGGCAGGGCGCGGGGTGCGCTACCGGGTGGTGGTGGAGCGCGCGGTGCTGGAGCCGCCGCACGGGCTGACCGAGCTGACGGCGGCGCTCGGCCGGGACGAGCAGGTACGGGCGGTGGACCGGGTGCCGACGAAGCTGGTGATCGCCGACCGTTCGCTGGCGATGGTGCCGCTGACCTCGCGCACGGCGGAGCCGGCCGCGCTGGTGGTGCACGCCAGTGGGCTGCTGGAGCTGCTGGCCGGGCTGTTCGAGTCGGTGTGGCGGGACGCGCTGCCGCTGCGGCTGGGGGCGTCGGGGGTGGTCGAGGAGCAGCCGGACGGCCCCGACGCCACCGATCTGGAGGTGCTGTCGCTGCTGCTGGCCGGGCTGACCGACGCGAGCGTGGCCAAGCAGCTCGACCTGGGCCTGCGGACCGTGCAGCGCCGGGTGCGGCGGCTGATGGAGCTGGCCGGGGTGACGACCCGGCTGCAGCTGGGCTGGCACGCGTACGAGCGGGGCTGGGTCACGCGCGCGTAGCCTTCGGCCGACCCGTGACCCACCTGCCGTCGGCTGCCGTGTCCGGCACTCTGGGCAGATGGGAGTGTGGGAACTCCTGCTGGTCGGTGTGGTCGTCGCGCTCGGCCTGTGCGGGGTGCTGGTGCCCGGGGTGCCGGGGTCGTGGCTGGTGTGGGCCGCGGTGCTGTGGTGGGCGCTGACGGATCCGCAGCCACTGGCCTGGGCGGTGCTGACGGGGGCCGGCGCGGTGCTGCTGCTGTCGCTGGCGGTCCGTACGACGCTGCCCCGACGCCGGCTCCGCCAGAGCGGCGCCACACCGCGGACGGCGGTGTACGCGGGCGCCGGCGCGTTCCTCGGCTTCGTCCTGCTGCCGGTGCTGGGCGCCCTGCCCGGCTTCGTGGCCGGCATCTATCTGTGCGAGCGGCTGCGTCTGGGCGGACACGGCGAGGCGATGGCAGCCGTCCGCACGGCGATGCGCTCGGGCGGCTCCAGCGTGCTGACGGAACTCTTCGCCTGCCTGCTGATCGCGGGGGCGTGGCTGGGGGCGGTGCTGTGGGGCTGAGGTGCGCCGGCACAGCAGGCACCGGACAGCCCGGTACGGCCATCACCCGACAGTCCCGGCACCACAGCTCCCGGACACCCCCGGCACCGTCCGGCCTCACGGAACCGCGCCGAGGGCCTGGCGTACCTCCCCGGCCACCACGGCCATGCCGGTGTCGTTGAAGTGCAGGTGGTCGCCGGGGTCGTAGGCGGGGAGGAGGCGGGTGGGGTCGGCGGGGTCGCGGAGGGCGGCGTCGGCGTCGGCGACCGCGTCGAAGGCGCCGCCGGTGCGGATGAAGGAGTTCACCTGCTGCCGTACCGCCTCGCGGGCGTCCGTGTAGGCGGAAAAGCCCCGGTACGGGGTGAGGGTGACGCCGACGACCCGGACGCCCCGGGCGTGGGCGCGGGCGACGAGGGTGCGGTAGGCGTCGGCGTACGCGGTGACGTCGGCGGCCGTCGGTGTGCCCTTGATGTCGTTGATGCCCTCCAGCACGACCAGGACCCGTACCCCGGCCCGGTCCAGGGCGTCGGTGTCCAGGCGGGCGAGGGCGCTCGGTCCGGTGCCGTCGCGTAGAAGACGGTTACCGGAGATTCCGGCGTTGAGGACGCCGAGCCGGTCGGCGAGGACCTGTTCGGCGAGCCGGTCGGGCCAGCGGTGGTTGGTGTCGGGGGTGGAACCGTTTCCGTCGGTGAGGGAGTCGCCGAACGCGACGATGCTGCCCGCGGCGGCGCCGAGCACGTCGACGCCGGTGACGTAGTACCAGCGGCTGACGGTGGTGGTGTAGGCCGCGCCGTCCTCGTCGGCGGCCCGGCCCGCGCCGTCCGGGGCGACGTAGCTGGTCTGCAGGGCGGTCTGGTGGTAGGTGGCGGGGCCGCTGTCGTCGGGGGTGTACACGGTGACGAGGAGGTCGGTGGTGGCCGGGACGGGCAGCGGCAGCGGGTCGGTGACCGTGTCCTGGCCGGGCGGGACGGTGACCGTGGGAGAGCCGTGGAAGGTGGCGGTGCGCAGGGTGCCGGGCACCGCGTCCGGGCCGGCCCCCCGACGCAGCGCGACGGTGACCGCGCCGAGCCGCAGGGGCGCGGTGCCGAACCGGTTGCCGAGCCGGATGCGCAGGGCCGTACCGCCGACGCTGAGGTGGACGACGTTGCGGATCGCGGCGCCGGGCAGTGCGGAAGCGGTTCCCGACGGCGCGGTCTCCCAGCTGCCCGTCCAGGACGGCGGCGGCGCGGGCTCCGCCACGGCCGGCACCGTCGTGCCCGGCAGCATCGCCACCAGCAGCACCGCGAGGATCCGTCCGGCACCGGCCATCTCCGCAACCGCCCTTTCCCCGTCACCCGTCGGAGCAGACCGTGTCACAGGGCCGGGCCCCGCCACCGCACCCGCGACGCCGGTCCACCCGCTCGGCGCAACCGGGCGTGGCCCGGCGGCCCCGGGCCCTGTCCTCTCCAGGGCATGAAGGGCATGGCGGGCATGGAGGGCATGGAGGGCCCGGGAGGTGCCCCACGCGCCCCCGAGGCCTGGCCCTCCAAGACCTGGGCCCCGGAGCCGCTGTGCGGGGCGGGCCGGTTCGCTTGGCTGCCGTCATGACCGAATTCAGCGAGGCGGAGCGCGCGTATCTGGCGTCGCAGCGGCTGGGCCGCATGGCCACGGTCGACCCGCGCGGCCGGCCGCAGGCGAACCCCGTGGGCTTCTTCGTCCAGGACGACGGCTCGATCCTGGTCGGCGGCTACGCGATGGGGACGACGAAGAAGTTGCGCAATCTCCGGCACAACCCGAAGGTCGCGCTGGTCGTGGACGACATCGCGAGCGTACGGCCCTGGCGGGTGCGCGGGGTCGACATCCGCGGCGAGGCCGAACTCCTCGTCGGCCCACATGACTTGGGCCCACACTTCAGCGAGGAGGTCATCCGCATCCGCCCCCACAGGGTGCACAGCTGGGGCCTGGAGGAGGACCGGCCGGAGACCGCCCAGGCCACGTCCGGCCCGTCAGAGACCTAATCGGTGAGCGCGCCCTCCAGGGTCAGCAGCCACACCTTGCGTTCGACTCCGCCCGCATACCCGGTCATCGATCCGTCCGCGCCGATGACCCGGTGGCACGGGCGCACGATCAGCAGGGGGTTGGCGCCGATCGCGCGGCCGACGGCGCGCACCGCCGCGCGGGACGCGCCGATCCGCGCGGCGATCTCCCCGTAGGTGACGGTGGCGCCGTACGGCACCTCGTCCAGCGCGGTCCACACCCGCTGCCGGAACTCGGTGCCGCACGGACTCAACTCCAGCTGGAATTCCTTGAGTTCACCGGCGAAGTAGGCGGCGAGCTGGTCCGCCGCGGCCCGGAACGGCCCGCTGTCGTGCCGCCCGCCGTCCCGCACGCTCTGCACACTCCGCCCGCCCTGCTGCCCGGGCACGGACAGCGAGGTGAGCGCCCCGCCGGTGTCGGCGGTGAGCAGCAACCGGCCCACGGGTGCGTCGAGTTCGGTCCAGTAAACGGTTGTCATCGGTCGTTCCACTCCCCTGCCACACGCAGATGCCGGACGGCGTACGAGCGCCACGGCCGCCAGTCGTCGGGCACCTCCACCCCCGGAGGGGCGACGTCCGGATCGCCGAGGGCGCGCACGCGTACGGCGGCGACGGTGGCCGGGTCCAGCCCGGGCAGGGCGAGCAGGGCCTCCTGCGCGTCCTCCCGGTCGGCGCCCGGGTCCAGTCGTACGGTGCCGTCGGCGAGGGCGGCGGCCAGTGCCCCCAGCGGCCCGTCCGGCTCGGCCTCGGCGAGGACGGCCGGCTCGGGGAAGAGACGGGTGAGGCTGCCGCAGGGCGCGTCGAGCACCTTGCCGTACCGCCGCACCAGCTCCTGGGCGCTGTCCCTCCCGACCAGGGCGCGTACGGCGGCCTCCGCCGGGTCCACGGCGCCGGGCGAGCGCAGCCCGGGCCGGGCGGCGACCAGCGGGCCGAGCCGCGGATCGGCGCCGAGCCGCTCGTCGACGGCGTACGGGTCGGCGTCGAGGTCGAACAGGCGGCGCAGCCGCTGCACCGCGGTGGTGAGATCCCGGGGGTCGGTGAGGTGCAGCCGCGCGTCGAGCCAGCCGCCCGGACGCGTGCCGGTACCGCTCCTCGGCGCCCGGGTGCGCTCCTCGACGGCGACGATCCCGGTGCCGTACGGGAGCCGCAGCGTGCGCCGGTAGGTACGGCCGCCCGGCGCGCCGGAAACCTCCTCGACACCGGTTACCGCCTCCGCCGCGAGCTGGTCGAAGACGGCGGCGGCCTGGTAGGGCCCGCGGTAGGCGAGCCGCAGCGGGATCCCGGCGCCGGGCGCGGCCCTGCGGACACCCCTGCCCCGGGAGGCGCCCCGGCCACCGGGGGCGGCAGCCCGCAGCTCGGTGGGCGTCGAGGCGTACACCTCCCGGACGGTGTCGTTGAACTGCCGCACGCTGGCGAACCCGGACGCGAACGCGATCTCGGTGACCGGGAGCTCGGTGGTCTGCAGCAGCACCCGCGCGGTGTGGGCCCGCTGGGCCCGGGCGAGCGCCACCGGCCCGGCGCCGAGTTCCGCGGTGAGCTGCCGCTGGACCTGCCGCGCGCTGTAGCCGAGCCGCGCGGCGAGTCCGGCGACGCCGTCGCGGTCCACGACGCCGTCGGCGATCAGCCGCATGGCCCGCCCGACGACGTCCGCCCGCACGTTCCACTCCGCCGACCCCGGCACGGCGTCCGGCCGGCACCGCCGGCAGGCCCGGAACCCGGCCCCCTGCGCGGCGGCGGCCGTCGCGAAGAACCGCACGTTGTGCCGCTTCGGCGTCACCGCGGGGCAGCTGGGCCGGCAGTAGATACCGGTGGTCTCGACGGCGAAGAAGAACACGCCGTCGAACCGCCCGTCCCTGCTCCGCACCGCCTCGCACCTGGTGTCCTCGCCCATCACGTGTTCCAGTGTGGGCCAGGGGCGAGGGGTGGGGCTCGCGGAAATCGGACGTGGATCTGACGCTCGTTCTCGGCTCGGGTCGGCAAGGACCGGCCCGTGCGGCGTTTGGGGACGAGGCCGTCGGGCCGAAGCGGGGTCCGGGGGCGGCAGCCCCGGACGCCCGCACCAGCACCGGGCACTACTGGAAACGCCCTCGCTTGATCTCCATCGCGGCCCGACCGGCGGCGCCCTTCCGCTTCCAGTCCCGGCGAAGCTCCGCACGGACCCGCGCATCGGTCTTGGCCACGATCCACTGGTTCTCCCGCACCAGCTTGCGGTAACTCTCCAGCCGGCGCTGAGGAAGCTCCCCGCTCTCCACGGCGGAGCGCACCGCGCAGTCCGGCTCGGACTCGTGGGCGCAGTCGTGGAAACGGCACCGCTCGGCCAGCTCCTCGATCTCGGAGAAGACCTGGCCGACCCCGCTCTCGGCGTCGTACAGGCCCACACCTCGCAGCCCGGGTGTGTCGATGAGCACCCCGCCCGACGGCAGGGGGAGCAGGTTGCGGGTGGTCGTGGTGTGCCGGCCCTTGCCGTCGACGTCCCGCGCCGCCCGTACGTCCATGACATCCGCGCCGACGAGGGCGTTGGCCAGCGTGGACTTGCCCGCGCCGGACTGGCCGAGCAGCACGGACGTACCCGAGCCGACGAGCGCGACGAGGACGTCGAGCCCCTCGCCGTGCAGGGCGCTGACGGTGAGCACCGGCACGCCGGGCGCGCTCGTCTCCACGTCCTGCACGAGGTGGGCGAGGGTGACCGGGTCCGGCACCAGGTCGGCCTTGGTGAGGACGACGACGGGCTGCGCGCCGGACTCCCAGGCCAGGGCGAGGAAGCGTTCGATCCGGCCGAGGTCGAGGTCGACGGCGAGGGACACGGCGACGACGGCGTGGTCGACGTTGGCGGCGAGGATCTGCCCGTCGGACCGCTTGGAGGAGGTGGAGCGCACGAAGGCGGTGCGGCGCGGCAGATACGCGCGGACGTACCGCGGGTCACCGTCGGGGTCGACGGCGACCCAGTCCCCCGTGCACACGACCTTCATCGGGTCGCGGGGCACGACGAACTCGGTGTCGGCGCGGACGGTCCCGCCGGGGGTGACGATGTCGCACTGGCCGCGGTCGACGCGCAGGACGCGGCCGGGCAGCAGTCCGTCGGCGGTGTAGGGGGCGAACGCGTCGGCCCAGGCCTCGTCCCAGCCGTAGGGAGCCAGCGCGGAGTACACAGCAGAGGTGGAAGTCAAGGGAGACCCTTCACAAGGGTGGCCCCGGGCAGGCGCGTTCGGCGCGCGGTGGGTTCAGCCGGTGGCCACGGAGGTGGACTTGATGGATTCCTGGATGCGGGCAGCGCCCATCGCAATGACAGCCATCGGTCGACACCTCCTCTTTCGCGCGCACTCGGCCCGCAGCATTCGTCCGCTGCGGAAGACAGCTGACGTTAACGCGGGACGGCCACGAGTCGCCACCGCTTTTCCGGCGTGTCGATGCTGCGCACGTCGTAGCCGGGCTGCCGCAGCGGCAGCGAGAGCGGCAAGTACGCCGCGGCAGAGCCGTGGTGTTCGTGCCCCCAGCCGGAGCCGCCCCGGTCGGTGCCGGACCGGGTGGTCTCCTCGTACGCCCGGGCGTGTCCGGGGCGTGCGGGCTTTCAGCGCGCTCAGCCTGCCGTGCAGGGGGCCCCGTTGAGCGTGAAACCGTACGGTGAGCGGTTTCTGCCCTGCCAGGTGCCGATGAACCCCAGGGAGATCGTGCCGTGCGCGGCGACGGTCTTGTTGTAGTCGGCGGCGGTGGCGGTGACCCGGGAGCCGCTCTGGTGGACGGTGGCGTCCCACATCTGGCGGACCCGCTGGCCGTCACGGAAGGCCCAGGACAGGCTCCAGCCGTCGAGGGGCCGGTCGGTGGTGACGGTGACGGTGGCCTGGAAACCGTCGGACCACTGGTCGACGACGTCGTAGCCGGCCCGGCAGCCGGCCGCGGGGGCGCTGGAGCGGCCGGCGCCGGGGTGGTGCGCGGCCGAGGAGGTGCTGCCCTGGGGTTCGGGGTCGGGCCGACTGCGGCCGGAGGTGGGTGCGGTCGGCGTCGCGGACGGTGTGGCGGCGGGTGCCGCCGGCGAGCCGGGCGGGGGCGGGGTGGTGGCCCGGGAGACGCCGGGGTCGGCGGCGACCGGCTGCCGGTCGTCGCGGGCGGCGGCGCTGTCGTCGCCGGAGCCGCCGAACGGCATCATCGACACGCCGAGCGCCAGTGCCGAGAGCAGCACGGCGGCGGCGAGCAGGCCGCCGCGCAGGGCGCGGCTGCGGTGGGTGCCGTCCTCCGCGTCGCTGGTGGCGGGGTCGGGACCGGCGGGGCGGCCCGCGCCGAGGCGGACCTCGGCGGCACGGCGGCGGCGTTCCAGGTAGGCGAGGCCGCCCCAGCCGATGACGCCGCCGGCCAGCGCGGCGGGCAGCCCGCCGCCGTGCAGGCGCAGGCACGCGGCGGCCTCGGCGCAGCGTACGCAGGTCGCGAGGTGCCGGGAGAGGTCGTCGGGGGTGTCGGCGGCCGGCGAGCGGGTGACCGCGTCCAGCAAGCGGGCGTAGGAACGGCACTGCGCGTCCATCGGGGTGTCCAGGTGGGCGCGGTGGCAGCGGTCCCGGAACAGGGTGCGGACCTGGTCGAGTTCGTCGGCGACGGTGGCCGGGTCCAGGCCGAGCCGGCGCGCGACGGTGGACTGGGGCAGCGCCTCCACCTCGGCCAGCCACAGCAGCGACGCGTCGGCCTCCTGCATGTCCCGCAGGCCGCGCAGCGCGACCGGGCGCTCCAGTGGCGGT
Source organism: Streptomyces sp. RB17 (assembly GCF_009604455.1). GTDB lineage: Bacteria > Actinomycetota > Actinomycetes > Streptomycetales > Streptomycetaceae > Streptomyces. The sequence goes on along the minus strand of NZ_WEGL01000008.1, from coordinate 408,886 downwards.
CCCGTGTAGCGGGCGGCCTGGCCCGAGTTGAGCCACAGCCTGAGGTCGGGGTCGAGCCTGTGGCCCTGCCCGTCGCCCTCCCAGGCGGCGGCGGTGTCGCGTACGGCGGTGAGCAGCGCCGGGATCGTGGGCAGCCGGGGGGTGCGGCGGCCCGCGCCGCGCACATGGGTGCGTGCGGCGGCGCGGACCTCGCGCATGCCGAGCGTGAAGGCCTCGGTCGCCAGTTGATGGGCCGTCAGGGCGCCGGAGGTGCACAGGTCCGCGTAACTGAGCACCGCGTCCCAGCCCTCCGAGAACAGCGCGGCCTCGGTGGTGTCCTGGGGGGTCGGCAGGTCGGGCATGGGACTCCTGCATCCACGAGCGAGGTCAACTCACCGTACGAAGAAGGAAGTTGCGGAACCTCGCGGCAGGACACAGAGCCTTTCACGTCCTCGTCACAACTGACAAGCGGCCTGTTCACATCCGGTTACCGTTGGTGGCGGGACGAATGCCTGACGCCACGAGCCCACGACTCCGGTCTCTTGTACGGATGCGGGCGGCCTTGCGCTCACCGCCCCGCCGGGACCGCGCACCGCCCCGCCGGGACCGCGCACCGCCCCGCCGGGACCGCGCACCGCCCCTCCCGCCGGTCCGGTGCGCGGCATCACGCCTCTGCCGGTGCCTCCGTGGCATCCGCCGCCCGGTCGTCCGCGGGCAGGCTGTCCATGAAGGAGCTGACGGAGAAGACCGCACGGCCGGGTCCGGGCGGGCCGTAGCCGGGCGGGGAGGACAGCCCGAAGTCCTCCATCGTCTGCCGGTAGGCCTGGAGCAGCCGGATGTGGTACTCCAGCGGCGCGCCCTGCGGGTTGGCCTTGCCGAGCGGGGTGGTGGGCTCCGGGCACCAGGTGGTGAAGCGGGGCGTGATGCCGTGCGACATGAAGAAGCGCAGGCCCTCGGTGGTCGACGCGATCGCCTCGTCCACCGTCGTGAACCCGAACGGCTCGGCCATCTCCACGCCCGCCACGAAGTTGGGGATCACATTGCGCGCGCCGAACACCTCGGCGGAGTCCAGGATGCGCTTGTGCCACTCGTCGCGGCCGACGTAACGCTCCTTGCCGGGGCAGTACAGCTCGAAAAGCCGGCGGTCCCACACCTCGAAGTTGGGGTGGTAGATCTGCACGCCGTAGTCCTTGAACCGCTGGACGTCGGCCTTGGGCAGCGCCTGGGCGACGACCTTGCCGATCCAGCGGCCCGGGAAGCGCTCCTCGATGGCCTTGGCGTAGTGGCCGTAGAAGTCGGCCTCGTCACGCCCGGCAACCGTTTTCGTAATGGCGCCGCCGGTCAGCGTGTAGGCGGTGGAGGCCTTCTGGGTGTCGTACCGGTCGATGATCTCCAGGGCCTCCAGCACCTCCTCGACGTCCTTGACGCCGGTGTACGGCCGCCCTGCCGCCTTGTGCTGGCGCCAGTTGTGGTTGATGTCGCAGTACTGGCACTCCTCCTTGGCGCCGAAGTACTGGCAGACCCGGAAAACGGTGAGATAGATCAGGTAACCCCACTGGATGGTCGGGGCGACCTCCATCACGGACTTCCCGTTGGAGAGGGTGTGCCGGTAGTACTCCGGCATCGGCGGCACACCGACGTCCGCGATCCGCTTCCCGTCGAGATAGAGCCCGAGCAGCCCCTCGTCGTCGGCCGCCACCCGGTACGGCGAGGCCGGGTTCACCCGTACGGAGACGACCGTACGCCGCAGGTCGTAGGGGCCGCCGGTGAGGATGATCTCCTCCGGCGGGCGCCGCAGTGCCGCCTCGCCGAGTTCGGGCAGGGTGCCGTGGTCGAAGGAGAAGATGAAGTACGACTTCGGCTTGACCTCGCCGCTCTCGTTGTCGCTGAGCGCGGACGGGTCGAAGGCGACGCCGCCGCGGAGCAGGTCCTCCTTGAAGACGGCTTCCCGTGGTACGTCCGGGAACCGCTCCATCAGATCCTCGACCAGCGCGGTACGACTGCCCATCCGTCTGTCTCCTCCCGGCTCAGGCGTACGTGTCACACCGTATGCCCCCGCCTGCGGCTCAGCCGTGCCGGGTCCCCGCACGGCACGCGATGTGGTCCGGCACGGCGGCCTGGGCCGGCAGCGCCGGGTCGGGCTCCGGGGTGCCCCACACCGTGGTCAGCGGCAGGACCCCGGCCCACAGACCGAGGGCGGCGTCGGGTCCGTCGCCGTCGTCCGGGGCGCCGGTGCGGATCTTGACGGAGGCCTCCTCGAGGGACAGGGCGAGGAGGGTGGTGGCCGCCAGTTCCTTCCGGCTGGGACGGCGGGCGTACGACCACTGGCCCGGCGCGGAGTGCTCGGTGAGCCGGCGCAGGCCCTCCAGCTTCTCCTCGGGGCCGGTGACCTTGCGCGCCGTGCCGTGGATCATGGCGCTGCGGTAGTTGACGCCGTGCTCGAAGACGGACCGGGCGAGCACGAGCCCGTCCACGTGCGTCACGGTCACGCACACGGGAGTGTCTCCGGCGAGGCTGCGGCCGGCCACGGAACCGTGCAGATACAGCCACCGCTCGTCCCGCCCGTACACCGTGGGCACGACGACCGGCCGCCCCTCCACCAGCACCCCGAGATGACAGACGAACGCGGCGTCGAGGATCGCCTCCAGCTCCGCCCGCTCCAGGCTGCCCTGCTCGCGCAGCCGGCGGTGCCGGGTGCGGTCGGTGACGGGCAGACGAGCGGGAAGCGGTTCCTGAGTCATGACTGGAAAGGTACCGATATCGTATTCATCAGGCCAGTACAATTTTGAATACGTCGATGAATGCGGTTACCGCAACGAAATCCGCAGAAGGACTCTCTACTGAGCCGTTACGGATGAGAGGGTCGACACAGACGCACTCTCCGGGAGGAACGCAACTGTGACAGGGACGGCCGAGACCGCCGGGACGGTCAGCAACTGGGCGCACACCATCACGTACACCGCGCGCGAGTTCCACCGTCCGCGCACGCTCGACGCGCTCGCGGCGCTGGTGGCGCGCAGTGAGCGGGTGCGGGTGCTGGGCAGCGGGCACTCCTTCAACCGGATCGCCGATCCGGGGGCCGAGGGTGTGCTGCTGTCCGTCGACGGTCTGCCGCCGGTGATCGAGGTCGACACCGCCGCGCGCACGGTCCGGGTGTCGGGGGGCGTCCGCTACGCCGAACTGGCCCGGACGGTCCACGCGTACGGTCTCGCCCTGGCCAACATGGCGTCCCTGCCACACATCTCGGTGGCCGGTTCGGTGGCGACCGGCACCCATGGCTCGGGCGTCGGAAACGCGCCGCTGGCCTCGGCCGTGCGGGAGGTGGAGCTGGTCGTCGCGGACGGCTCGACGGTGACGATCGGCCGGGGTGATCCGCGCTTCGACGGGGCCGTGACCTCGCTCGGCGCGCTCGGCGTCGTCACCGCACTCACCCTCGACCTGGAGCCGGCGTACGAGGTGGAGCAGCATGTCTTCACCGAACTCCCGCTGGACGGCCTGGACTTCGCCGCCGTGTCGGCCGCCGGATACAGCGTGAGCCTGTTCACCGACTGGAAGGAGCCGGGGTTCCGGCAGGTGTGGGTCAAGCGGCGCACCGACCAGCCCGCGGTGGACTTCCCGTGGGCGGCACCCGCCGAGGCGCCGCTGCACCCGGTGCCGGGCATGCCCGCGGGCAACTGCACCGAGCAGCTGGGGGTGCCGGGGCCGTGGCACGAGCGGCTGCCGCACTTCCGGGCGGAGTTCACGCCGAGCAGCGGGGAGGAGATCCAGTCGGAGTATCTGCTGCCGCGGACGGCGGCGCTGGAGGCGCTGCACGTGATCGACGGTATCCGGTCGACGGTCGCCGGTGTGCTGCAGACCTGCGAGGTACGGACGGTCGCCGCCGACACACAGTGGCTCAGCCCGGCGCACGGGCGGGACTCGGTGGCGCTGCACTTCACCTGGGTACGGGACGAGGCGGCCGTCCTGCCGGTGGTGCGCAGGCTGGAGGACGCGCTGGTCCGCTACGATCCGCGTCCGCACTGGGGGAAGGTGTACGAGATCCCGTCGGCGGTGGTCCGTCGACGGTACACACGCGTGCCCGATTTCCGCGCCGTCGCCCGTTCCCTCGATCCGGCCGGTAAGTTCACCAACGCCTTCGTACGGCATCTGGTGGAGGACTGAGGCCCTCTGGCGCCCACACGGCCGCCGGACTTTCTCCAGCCCCTTTCCTAATCCCTTGTCGAAACCTTCCCCAGCCCCATAGCCTGACGCCCGCGCCGGTGCCGATGTCGCCCCGGCCTGGTCCGGCCGGACGGGATGGGAGGGGCAGCCGCGTTGAAGCGCACATCACGTGACATCCGCACCGCGAACCGCTACGAGGTGTTGCGCCAGATCATCGCCGCGTCTCCCACCTCCCGGCAGGAGCTGGCCGCCGCCACCGGACTGAGCCTGGCCACGGTCGCCACGCTGGTCGGTGAACTGCTCGACCTCCGCATGATCACCGAAGTGGGGTTCGAGGACTCGGCCGGCGGCCGGCCCCGGGGCCTGGTGGCCGTCAACGCGTCGGGGGGCGCGTTGATCGGCGTGGACATCGCGGAGACGTACGTCCATGTCGAGCTGTTCGACCTGGCGCTGAACGTGCTGGCCCGCGCCGACGAGGACATGCGGCCCGGCGAGAGCCGCCCGGAGCAGGTGGTCGGCCATGTGGCCGCGGCCGTCGGCTCGGTGGTGGCGCAGGCCGGGGTCGAGGCGGCCCGGGTGCTCGGCGTCGGGGTGAGCGTGCCGGGCCAGGTGGACCGGGACACCGGCCTCGCCGAGTACGCGCCCAACTGGGACTGGCACGACGTGCCGTTGCACGACCTGCTCGCCGAACACATCGCCTATCCCCTGTACTTGGACAATCCGCTGCGCGCCTGTGCGGTGGCCGAGCTGTGGTTCGGGGCCGCGCGGGGCCGCGGGGACGCGGTCGTGGTCAATCTGGGTACGGGGGTCGGCGCCGGTCTGGCCCTCGGCGGCGGTCTGCACCGGGGTGTGAGCAACAGCGCCGGCGAGTGGGGTCACACCACGCTCGTGCTGGACGGGCGGCTGTGCCACTGCGGCAACCACGGCTGTGTCGAGACGTACGTCGGCGCGCCCGGCATCATGCAGAACCTGCGCGAACTCAGCCCGCAGTCCCCCCTGTTGCACCCCGAGGACCAGACGGCCACCATCGACGCGCTGGCCCGCGCGGTCGCCGCCGAGGACCCGGTCGCACTCAAGGTGGTCCGGGACACCGCCCGTTACCTGGGCGCCGGCATCTCCGACCTGATCAATCTCCTCAATCCCGAGGTGGTCGTGCTCAGCAGCTGGGTCGCCGCCCGGCTGGGCGAGCCGCTGCTCGGCGAGGTCCGCCAGGCCGTCGCCCGGCACGCGCTGCGCCGCCCGCTGGCCGCCACCGAGATCGTCCTCTCCCCGATCCCCACCGACCCGGTGTCCCTGGGCGCGGCCACGTTCGCGCTGGAGGGGGCGCTGCAGTCCGTCGGGCAGAGGTCGGCACAACGCAGCAACGCAAGGAGCCGTACCGCACCGCCTTCGTGACGACGGAGGGATGCACGTGTCTCACCCCCGCTTCAGGACACTGCTGCGGACAGCCTCCGCCGCGCTGTCCGTCACCGGAGGCCTGCTCACCTCCCCGGCCGCGAGTGCCGACGCCGCCCCGGCCGCCGCCGAGGCGACCGCCGACGGCAGCAAGGTGATCCTCTACAGCTGCAACGGCGGCACCAGCGAGGCCTGGACCAGGCGGTAATCCCCTCTTCCCCTGTACCGAGGGCCGCCGGTCACCCCTGACCCGGCGGCCTTCAACTCCCGTTCCCCACCGATCCGTTCGGTATGCCGAACAAGGCACAACGCTTCGAACAGACTTCGTCCAACCCCTTGCCGAAGCATTAGCCGAAGGTTAACGTCCCGCACCAGCCTTAGCCGCACTCGCACTCGCACCCGCACCCGCACCTCGACAGACAAGGACGTCAGCATGTCGGCACAGAGCAACAGCACCTGGGACCGCCGCTCGATACTCCGGGCCGCCGCCGGACTGGCCGTCGCCGCCCCGCTCGCGGCGTGCGGAAGCAACAACGGCCGTGGCGGAGGCTCCGGTTCGGGCAAGCAGCTCAACCAGATGTTCCACGCCTACGGCGAGGCGGGGACGGAGCAGGCGATCAAGCGGTACGCCGCCGCCTACAAGAACGCCCGCGTGAACACCCAGTGGATCACCAGCGCCGACTACGAGAGCAAGCTCTTCGCCACCCTGCTCACCGACAACGCGCCCGATGTCTTCGAGTTCCACCCGCAGATCCAGATGGTCAAGAGCGGTCAGGTGGCGGACCTCACCGATCTCATCGATCCGGTCAAGAGCGACTTCAACCCGGCCGACATCACGTCGCACACCGTGGACGGCAAGGTCTACGGCGTCCGGATGATCGACGACCCGCAGTTCTTCTTCTACCGGCCATCGCTCTTCGCGAAGGCCGGCGTCAAGGTCCCGGAGACCCTGGACGAGCTGATCGAGGCCGCCGCCAAGCTCACCACCGGCAAGGTCAAGGGCCTCTACGTCGGCAACGACCTGCACGCGATCGTCAACCCGCTGATCTGGTCCGCGGGCGCCGACACCCTCGACGACAAGAACCGGATCGCCTACCACACGCCCGCCGTCATCGAGGGCCTGACGAAGATGCGCAAGCTGTTCACCAGCGGCCATCTGCTCCTCGGCGCCCCCACCGACTACTGGGACCCCTCCTCGCTCAGCCAGGGCCTGTGTGCCATCCAGTTCTGCGGCATGTGGGCCATGCCGCAGTTCCAGAAGGCGCTCGGCGACGACCTCGGCGTCTTCCCGTTCCCGAAGACCGTCGACTCGGGCAAGCCCTCGGTCTACAACGGCGGCTGGTCGATGTTCGTCAACGCCAAGGGCGGCAACGTCGACGCGGCCAAGGAGTACGTGAAGTGGCTGTGGATCGACCAGAAGAAGTACCAGGAGGACTGGGCGACGTCGTACGGCTTCCACATCCCGCCGCGCAGCTCGATCGCCGCGTCGGCCACCAAGCTCAAGTCCGGCCTGCCGGCGCAGGGTGTGCAGCTCTTCAACCAGTACGGGCACTTCGACAACATCGCCTGGACCCAGGCCATGATCAGCGCATCGTGGGACGTCATGGCCGACTGCGTCCGCAAGGACGGCGACCCGGAGGCCGCGCTCGACAAGTGCGACAAGGCCGTGAACCGCGAGCTGAAGAAGCTCTTCGGATAGGCCGGCGGACGGACCACGACATGTCGACGACCATCAAGCCCACCCTCGCGGGCCCCGCCCCGGCGAAAGCCCGGCCGGCCCGGACCTGGCGGGATCTGCGGGGCAGCCGCACCTTCAACTTCTGGCTCTTCCTCAGCCCCTTCCTCATCGGGCTGATCGTCTTCATCTACGTGCCGATCGTCTGGAGCGTCTACCTCAGCTTCTTCGACGCCCGCTTCACGGTCACGCCGTCGAAGTTCATCGGTTTCGACAACTACACGTACATGCTGACGGACCCCAAGTTCGTGAACTCGCTCGGCACCTTCACCGTGTTCGCCGCGTTCATCGTGCCGATCACCTGGGCGGTGTCACTGGGCCTGGCCCTGCTGGTGAACCGGATACGGTTCATGCGGGCGTTCTTCCGGTCGGTGTTCTTCCTGCCGACCGCGTGCAGTTATGTCGCCGCGTCGCTGATCTGGAAGATGTCGCTGTTCAGCGGCGTGCGCTTCGGCCTGATGAACACGGTCCTCGGCTGGTTCGGGATCGACAACATCGCCTGGCTGGCCAGCCCGAACCCGCCCTGGTACTGGCTGGTCATCGTCTCGGCACGGCTGTGGCTGCAGTCCGGTTTCTACATGATTCTCTTCCTGGCCGCGCTCCAGAACATCCCGGCCGAGCTGTACGAGGCCGCCGCCATCGACGGCGCCAGGCCGGGCTGGCAGACCTTCCGCCACATCACGCTGCCCCAGCTGCGCGCCACCTCGACCGCGGTGATCCTGCTGCTGCTCATCGCGGCGTACCAGGCCTTCGACGAGTTCTACAACCTGCTCGACAAGACGACCTGGGGCCGGCCCCCGCTGGTCGAGCTGTACTACACCGCCCTGGGCCAGGAACAGGACTACGGCGCCGGCAGCGCGGGCGCCGTCATCCTGACCGCGCTGATCGTCGTCGTGACCCTGTTCCAGGGCAGGCTCATGGGCTTCGGAAGGGGTGACGAGTCCAAGTGACCGCCAAACGCAGGGCCGGGGTGATGGGCAACACCGGCCTCTACATCGCCACCGGTGTCGCCGCCTTCCTCTTCCTGATCCCGTTCTACGTGCTGCTGCGCAACTCCTTCTCCACCGACGCCCAGATCACTGGGGAACACTGGGAGTTCTTCCCCACGCACCTGCAGTGGGGCAACATCGGCGAGCTGTTCGACGACCAGTCGGTGCCGTTCGCCCGGTCGCTGCTGAACTCCACCGTCGTCGCCGTCTCCATGACCGCCGGCATCCTGCTGGTGTGCTCGCTCGCCGGCTACGCCCTGGCCCGCATCCCGTACCGGCACGCCAACAAGATCTTCTACGTCGTCCTGGGCACCCTGATGGTGCCGACCTCGGTGACCTTCGTGCCCAGCTTCGTGCTGGTGTCGTCGCTCGGCTGGGTGGACAGCTACCGGGGCCTGATCGTTCCGGGGCTGTTCAGTGGTTTCACCTGCTTCCTGTTCCGGCAGTACTTCCTGGGGTTCCCCAAGGAGCTGGAGGAGGCGGCGCGGGTGGACGGGCTCGGCTACTGGGGCGCGTACTGGCGAGTCGTCGTCCCCAACTCGCTGAACTTCTTCGCGGCGATCGCGACCATCACGTTCATCAACGGCTGGAACGCCTTCCTGTGGCCGCTGGTCGTCGGACAGGACCCGAACTCGTGGACCGTACAGGTGGCGCTCTCGTCGTACATGACCAACCAGACCGTCATCTTCCACCAGATCTTCATGGCGACCGCGATTTCCATCCTCCCGCTGCTGTTCGTGTTCCTCTTCCTCCAGCGCTGGCTGGTGCAGGGGATCGCACAGACCGGTATCAAGGGCTGAGCTAGGAGACCGATGTCCTTCCGCAACCGCACCGTCACCGATTACGTCGAGGACGTCTCGCCGGGCACGGGGGCGCTGCCACCCCGCGCCTGGTACGGGTCCTCGGACGCCACCTCCCTCTCGCTGAACGGCAGTTGGCGCTTCCGGCTGTCCCCGACGGCCGACGCCGAGGACGACTCCTTCGCCGAGGAGGGGTACGACGCCGGTGACTGGGCGGAGATCCAGGTACCCGGCCACTGGGTCCTCCAGGGGCACGGCTCCCCGATCTACACCAACCACCTCTACCCGTTCCCGGTCGACCCGCCCCGCGTGCCGACGGAGAACCCGACCGGCGACCATCTGCGGGTCTTCGACCTGCCGCAGGACTGGCCGGATCACACGGACGGGGGTGCCGTACTGCGCTTCGACGGGGTGGAGTCCTGCGCCCGGGTGTGGCTGAACGGCACGGACCTCGGCGAGTTCAAGGGCTCCCGGCTGCCGCACGAGTTCGCCGTCGGCCGTCTGCTGAGGCCCGAGGGCAATGTGCTGGCGGTCCGGGTCCACCAGTGGTCGGCGGGCTCCTATCTGGAGGACCAGGACCAGTGGTGGCTGCCGGGCATCTTCCGGGACGTCACCCTGCTGCACCGCCCGGCGGGCGCCGCCCTCGACTTCTTCGTGCACGCCTCCTACGACCACCGCGCCGGCACCGGCACCCTGCGCGTCGATTCCGACGTGGACGGCCGAGTAACCGTTTCCGAGCTCGGTGTCGACGTCGCGACCGGCGAGAGCGTGACCGTGCCGGTCGAGCCGTGGTCGGCGGAAACACCCAGGCTGTACGAGGGCACGCTCGCCACCGAGGGCGAGCGGGTGCCGCTGCGCATCGGTTTCCGTACCGTGGAACTGGCGGACGGCCTGATCAAGGTCAACGGCAGGCCGGTGCTGTTCAAGGGCGTCAACCGGCACGAGTGGCATCCGGAAAGGGGCCGCGCCCTGGACCTCGCCACCATGCGCGAGGACGTACTGCTGATGAAACGGCACAACATCAACGCCGTCCGCACCTCCCACTACCCGCCGCACCCGGCCTTCCTCGACCTGTGCGACACGTACGGGCTGTGGGTGATCGACGAGTGCGACCTGGAGACGCACGGCTTCACCGAGCAGGGCTGGCGGGACAACCCCGTCGACGACGACCGCTGGACCCCGGCCCTGCTGGACCGGGCGTCCCGCATGGTCGAACGGGACAAGAACCACCCGTCGGTCGTCGTCTGGTCGCTGGGCAACGAGGCCGGCACCGGCCGGGGCCTGACCGCGATGGCCGAGTGGATCCGCGGCCGGGACTCCTCCCGCCTGATCCACTACGAGGGCGACCTCACCTGCCGTGACACGGACATGTACTCGCGGATGTACGCCGGCCACGCCGAGGTCGAGCGGATCGGCCAGGGCCTGGACGGCGGCAGCCGCAAGCGACGCGGGCTCCCCTTCGTCCTGTGCGAGTACGCGCACGCCATGGGCAACGGCCCTGGCGGACTCGCCGACTACCAGCGGCTGTTCGAGTCGTACGACCGGCTGCAGGGCGCCTTCGTGTGGGAGTGGATCGACCACGGCATCGCCCATCCGGAGCTGGGCTACGCCTACGGCGGTGACTTCGGCGAGGAGTTGCACGACGGCAACTTCGTCTGCGACGGCCTGCTCTTCCCGGACCGGGAGCCCTCGCCCGGCCTGGTCGAGTTCAAGAAGGTGATCGAACCGGTCGGCATCGCCGGCGACTTCGGCGACGGCACGGTCCGGATCACCAACAAGCAGGACTTCGCCGGCCTGTCGGCGCTGGCGTTCTCGTGGTCGTACGAGGTCGACGGGGAGACGGTGGAGTCCGGCGCGCTGGCGGTGCCGGCGCTGGCGCCCGGTGAGTCCGCCGACGTCAAGCTGCCCGCACCGCCGGCCGGGGCGCCGGCCGGCGAGGCCCTGTGGACGGTCCGGGCGGCACTCGCGGCGGACAGCGCCTGGGCGCCGGAGGGCCATGTCGTGGCCTGGGGCCAGGTCACGGTGTCGGAGCGCCGGGTGCCCACGGTCGCGGCGACCGCCCGTCCGGTGACCGACGACGGGGTGATCACCCTCGGCCCCGGCACCTTCGACGCCCGCACGGGAGCGCTGACGGCCGTCGGCGGCGTGCCCGTCTCCGGGCTGCGCCTGGACGTGTGGCGGGCCACCACCGACAACGACGACGGCGCCCCCTGGCAGCCCGACCTGCGCTACGGGCTGCTGTGGCGGGGGCTCGGCCTGCACCGGATGCGGCACCGGCTGGACGCGGTGGAGACCGGCGAGCACACCCTGACGGTGCGCACCCGGGTGGCGCCGGCCGCTCGGGAGCTGGGCCTGTCGACCGTATACCGCTGGACGTCGGACGGGGACCGGCTGCGGCTGACCGTACGCACCACCCCCGAGGGCGACTGGACCGTCCCCCTCCCCCGGCTCGGCATCCGCTTCGGACTGTCGACGGCCGACCGTGTGCGGTGGTACGGCGGCGGCCCCGGCGAGGCCTATCCGGACACCAGGACGGCGTCCGCGGTCGGCCGTTGGCAGTCGACCGTGGACGATATGCAGACGCCGTACGTCCGTCCCCAGGAGAACGGCGCCCGTATCGACGTCCGCTGGGCCGAGCTCGGCGGGCTGCGCATCGAGGGCGACCCCGCGTTCTTCCTCACCGCCCGCCGCTGGACCACCGAGCAGCTGCACGCCGCCGCGCACCGCAGCGACCTCACACCCGGCGACACCGTGTGGGTCAACCTGGACCACGGCCAGCACGGCATCGGCTCCCAGTCGTGCGGTCCGGGCCCGCTGCCCCCGTACCACCTGCGGGCCGAACCGGCGGAGTTCTCCTTCGTGTTCTCCACCGCCCCCGGCGCGGAGGCCGGCTGACCGGCACGTCCCGAAACCCACCGCGGCCGGCCGGTTCGCCATCCGGCCGGCCGCGGTCGCGCCGACCAGGAGGAACGCCCTGTGACCCGAACGGCCGGGGTGCCCGCCGGCATCCAGGTGCGCGAGCTGTCCCGCACCTTCCACACGACCGTGCGCCGCCCGGTTTCGCCGGCGCGCTCAGATCCCTGGTGCATCCGGAGCGGGCGGGCCGACGTGTCGTCTCGCAGGGAGGCTGACGCCCGTGGAAGGCCTGCGCATCATGTGGCGCATCACGCGCCTGGACGTCCGTGCCGAGCTGGAGTACCGGGCCGAGTTCCTGATGAACATCGCGATCGGCGCGATCTGGCAGGTCTCGGTGATCGTGTTCTCGACGGTGCTGCTCACCCGGTTCACCGGGATGGGCGGCTGGGACAGCTCCGACGTGCTGCTGATACCGGCGACGCGGATGCTCGCGCACGGGCTGTTCGTGCTGTTCCTGGGCCGGGTGCACGGTCTGGGCCACAGCATCCAGGAGGGCAGGATCGACGCGTACCTGCTGCGTCCGATGCCGGTGCACCGGCAGATCCAGCTCCAGTGGTTCCCGACCAACGCGATCGGTGACCTGACGGTGGCGGCGGCCCTGATGGCGGGTGCGCTCGGCCGCAGCCGGCTGCTCGCGGGTCGTACGACGGTGCCCTCCTGAGCGCGCCCCGGGATGCACGGCGAGCGGCGCGGACCGCCGGGTCAGGCCGTACGGATCGGGGTGAGGAGGGCGGTGAGGGCGAGCAGGACGCAGGTGGTGCCCGCGGTCAGGGCGGCCGGCGTGGTGCCCCAGCGGCCGGCGGCCCAGGTGAGGAGGGCGGCGCCGGCGGGGGCGGCGGAGTACTGCAGGGTCCAGTAGGCGGAGGTGACCCGACCGAGCAGGTGCTCGGGGGTGACCTCCTGGCGCAGGGACATCGAGCAGGTGCCCGCGATGCCGACGCCGGCCAGGAAGGCGGCGGCGAGGACGGCGACCGCGGGCACGGTACCGACCCGGCCGAGGCCGGCGCAGGCGAGCCCGCACAGCGCGGTCGCGCCGATCCAGGTGGGTCCGAAGCCGAGCAGGCGGCGGACGCGGGCGACGAGCAGGGATCCGGCGATGGTGCCGAGCGCGGCGGCGGCCATCACGGTGCCGACGGTGCCGTCGTCGTGGCCGAGGTCGTGCTTGAGGTGGTAGATGACCAGGTCGTTCAGGCCGAGGGTGAGGAAGCTGAAGCCGAACAGCAGGGTCGTCAGCGAGCGCAGCAGGGGGTGCCGGTACAGGAAGGCGATGCCGGTGCGCAGGTCCTGTCGTACGGTGCTGCGGCCGGGGGCGGGGGTGTCGTCGCCGGCCCGGGGGCGCAGTCGTACCCAGCGCATGCACGCGGCGGAGGCGGCGAAGCTGGCCGCGTCGACGGCGACGGCGGCGGCCGGCCCGGTCCAGGCGGCGACCAGCCCCGCGCACAGCGGTCCGAGGACTCCGGCCGCCGCGGCGGTGGCGTTCAGCCGGCCGTTGGCCTCGGTGAGTCGGGCCGTGCCGACGAGGCCGCGGACCACGGTGACGTAGCCGACGGCGAAGAACATGCCGACGGCCTCGCAGACCGGCAGCACCCCGTACAGCAGCCAGATGCGGGGGCCGGAGGCCCACACGAGCGGGATCAGGCCGTACAGGGCCATACGAACGAGGTCACATGTGATGAGGAGCCGGCGCCGGTCCACGCGGTCCACCACGGTGCCCGCGAACACGGCGGCGAGTACGGCGGCGGCCCCGCCGACCGCGGTGAGCAGCCCCATCCTCGCCACGGATCCGGTGGCCTCGAGCACCAGCAGGGGCAGCGCGATCAGGGCGAAGGAGTCACCGAGGACGGAGAGGGTCTGGGCGGCCCAGAAGACGGCGAAGTCCCGCTGCCGCCACAGGGGTTGGATGGCGTCCTCGCGCTCGCCGGCGGCGCCGCGGCTGTGCCCCTTGCGTGTCTCGCGTCCCACCGCTCCCCCTCCCGGCGTGCGCCCACCCTACGCCGGTGGGGAGTTGCGACTGGAGCGTCCCGAAGGGTCTCGGGAACACTCTCACGTCATTGATAAATGTTGAACAGTTTTCTCAACTACCCTTCATTTGTAGGCCTGTTGGCATGAGCATGGCCGCATGCGACCCATGAGACGACTCCTCGGCGCCCTCGCGTCAGGCGCGCTCGCCCTCGCCGGGCTCACCCTGTGCGCCACCCCGGCGCAGTCCGCCGACTCGGGCACGTTCAGTGTGCTGACGTACAACGTGGCGGGTCTGCCGGAAGGGCTCAGCTCGAGCCATCCGGCCACCAACACACCACTGATCTCACCGAGGTTGGCGCGATACGACATCGTCAACGTCCAGGAGGACTTCAACTACCACGCGGCGCTGTACGCGGGCGACGGCCATCCCTACCGCACGGCGACCAGCGGCGGCGCGGGCATCGGCGACGGTCTCAACACCCTGTCCCGCTACCCGTTCGAGGACTTCGAGCGGGTCAAGTGGAACGACTGCACCGGGACCAACTGCCTGACCCCGAAGGGCTTCACGCTGGCCCGGGTACGCCTGGCGGAAGGTGTGTACGTCGACTTGTACAACCTCCACCCCAACGCCGACGACACCGACGACGCCCTCGCCGCCCGCCGCGCCAACATCACCCAGCTGTCGCAGTTCATCCAGGCCAACTCGGCCGGCAACGCGGTGATCGTGATGGGTGACACCAACACCCGCTACACCCGGACCGGCGACAACATCCGCACGCTCGTGAACGACAACAGTCTGACCGACGCGTGGGTGAAGCTGGTCAAGGGCGGTACGGCCCCCGCACAGGGCGCCGACCCGCTGCTGTGCCCGACGTCCGCGCCGCCGAACGACTGCGAGGTGGTGGACAAGGTGCTCTACCGCGGCAGCAACCTCGTCTCGCTCTCCGCGACCCGATACAACGACGAGTGGGCGAAGTTCCTCGACTCCAGCGGCGGAAACCTGTCCGACCACTTCCCGCACACCGTCGACTTCTCCTACACCCTCAATCCGAAGCTCCGGGCGGGCGACCTCTTCGGCGGCCCGCACGGTGCGGCGTTCAACGACGCCGACGACCTCCCCGCCGCCCTCTCCCCCCGCACCCTCACCCTGCGCGGTGGCGCCCGGCTGGACGCGGTGTCCCTCACCCACGACGCCGGCACGGTCCTCGGCCACGGCGGCACGGGCGGTACGGCCGCCTCCCTCACCCTCGCGACCGGAGAACATCTCACCTCGGTGAAGCTGACGGAGGGTCAGAAAGACGGCCGCACCCGGATCTTCTCGGCCACGTTCACTACGGACAAGGGCCGGACGCTGTCCGCCGGTACGGCGACGACCGACACGGCCACCTTCACCGCCCCGTCCGGCTGGCAGATCGTCGGCTTCACCGGCCGCGCGGGCGACGAGATCGACAAGCTGGGCGTGCTCTACGCGCCGATCGGCTGAGTCCCCTACGGACCGGGACGTCCGCCCGGACGGTCGTGTGCAGGCCGTCCGGGCGGAGTTCCACACCCCACTTGTCCGCCTGTGCCTCGACCATCAGCAGCCCGCGCCCGCTCTCGTCCGGCTCCCCCTGCGTCCGCACGGGGAGCCGTTCCACGCGCGCGTCCAGCACCTCCGCGCGGACGACGTCCTCCTCCAGCAGCAGCCGGAAACCCCTCCCCCAGGCCCGTCCGTGCCGTACCGCGTTCGCGGCGAGTTCGGCGGCGACGAGGGTGACCGTGTCACTGACCTCCCTCCCGTGTCCGAACCCCCACGCACGCATCCGGTCCGGCCACCAGTCGCCGCGCCCGGACAGCCAGTTCATCACCGACGCGAAGAAGATCAGCGTGCTCCATACACGGTATGCAAAACTGCGTTCGCAGGCTCTGACACCGGAGGATTCCCGGAGCCTGCCGGAGCGGATGCGAGGAGCACTATGACCACCACTGAACCGGCCTGGTTCAAGAGCGGCTACAGCGGCGGCTCCGGCGACGACCGCGTCGAGGCAGCCACCTGCCCCACCACCATCCATGTGCGCGACTCCAAGAACACCACCGGCACGCGGCTCGCCCTCTCCCCGGCCTCCTGGACGGAGTTCGTGGCGTTGGCCGCCGGCGCCGCACACTGATGGCCCGTGCCGGAGTCACCGTGGACCGGCTGGTCGCGGCGGCGGCCGAACTGGCCGACGAGGCGGGCCTCGCGAACGTCACCCTGTCCGCGCTGGCCCGCCGTTTCGGCGTGAAGGACGCGAGCCTGTACTCGCATGTCCGAGGCCTGGAAGACCTGCGCACCCGGCTCGCTCTGTACGCCGGTGGCGAGCTGATCGACCGGATCGCGCCGGCCGTGGCGGGCCACGCGGGCAAGGACGCGCTGGCCGCCTTCGCCGGCGCCTACCGCTCCTACGCCCTGGAGCACCCCGGCCGGTACGCGGCCACCCAGATCCGTCTCGACCAGTCCCTCGTCGCCGGCTCCCCGGCGATGCGCCGCACCGCCGAGATCACCTACGGCATGCTGCGCGCCTACGGCCTGGACGAGCCCGACCTGACCGACGCCGTACGCCTGCTGCGCAGCACCTTCCACGGCTACTGCGCCCTGGAGTCCTCCGGGGGCTTCGGCGCCGACCGGGACGTACAGGCGTCCTGGGACAAGGCCGTAAACGCCCTGCACCTGGCCCTGGAGCACTGGCCGCGCGAGACGAAGCGGGAGGACGCGGGCGGCGACTGAGCGCTCCGGGGCCTGGTCAACGGACGGTGGTCACCCTTCGGTCGCGGGGTGTCCCATGCCCCACGCCCAGGCGAGGCGGTCCGCGCCGGAGGCGTTGGTGGTGGCCAGGCCCAGATGCGTGCCGCTGCCGGTGAGGGTCTGGATGCTGTAGGTGTCACCGGTGCGCAGGCCCGGCCAGTAGACCGCGCCCATGTGCAGGGCCCGGAACATGTCGGTGTCGGCCTGGATGAAAGCGACGGAGTTGGGATCGCTGGATGCCGAGGCGGGCTGGTCGTAGTTCAGCCCGGTCGTCATGGGGGCGCCGAACTCGTCCGCGACGGTACGGGAGGCACAGCTGCCGATGCGCGCCTTGAGGTCGCCGACCCACTCGTCGTACGTGGCGCTCTGCTTCCAGAAACCGTAGTGGTGCAGGGACAGGTACGTGCCGTCGAGCCGGTGGTCCGCGCAGACACTGAGGACGCTGTCGTTGTAGCCGGAGCCACTGACGAAGATCCGGTTCCGGGGTACGGCGGGGTAGGTGCCGATCCACTGCGCCACCAGGTCGGCCCACGCCTGCGCGGTGTAGCCGTGCGGTTCGTTCATCGGCTCGAAGTAGACCAGCGGGTTGCGCTGATAGGCGCTGGTGACCGTGCCCCACATGCGCCAGAAGTCGGGCAGGTTGTCGACGAAGCCGTCCTTCCGTGCGCCGGTGCCCTCCCAGTAGCTGAGGATGACCTTGAAGCCGTGGGCGGTGGCGGCGTCGATGACGGCTCGGTAGGAGCGCCAGTAGGAGCCGTTGACGGTGTACGGGTTGACCGGCAGCCGAACCGTGTTCGCCTGGAGGTTCTTGCGGAATCCGGCGATGACGCCACTGGCCTTGGCGTAGGTGGTGGCGTAGTCGTCGGAGAGGCTCAGCCCGGACAGGACCACGGGGTCGTCGGCGTAGTTGTCGCGCGGGTCGGCCCAGTTCACTCCGTGGAACCGGCCGGGTTCGAGCGAGGCGGCCGCCCGGTCCGCACCCGATGCCGGGACGGAGGCCAGCCCGATGAGGGCACTGCTGCTCAGCGCGACGGCCGCCGCGAGGACGGTACGGGTGAGTCCGGTGGCGCGCCGTGCGGCTCTGCGTGCGGAGCGGAACATGTGCGGGGACCTTCCTGTCGCGGGTCTGGGGGCGGGGAGGCGGCATGCGGACACGGACGTCGGGCGGGGTTCCCGCGGGCGCCGGGGGGCCGGTTCTCCTGCTGGGCCGAAGGCTTGGGCGGCTCAGGGCAGCTGCATGGGCAAAGACGCACCATGTGCGTCGCCCGACGTGCTGTCACGCCGGGACGATCACCTTTCGGCCGAGAGCCTCGCCGTAGCCGCCGGGCACTGTCAAGACATCGGACAGACATCGGACAGGACTTCGTCAAACCATTACTGGAAGTTCCCGGCATCGCTGAGCGCCTGCACCTCGTCGTACGACGGAGTGGCACCCTGCGGCGTCCCTCCGGCCGCCACGGCGGCCATCGTCTCCACGGCCGCGCCCAACGCCCGCCGATAGAGCAGCGAGCCGAGGCTGACGCGGCGGACGCCGAGGTCGGCGAGGTGGGCGACGGTGGGTCCGCTGGGCGAGTAGAGGATGTTGAGGGGGACGTCGAGGCGCCGGACGAGTGCCGCGATCCGGCCGGGGTCGGTCAGCCCGGGCACGAACACGCCATCGGCACCGGCTTGTCGGTAGGCGTCCAAACGGCGCAGGGTGTCCGTCTCGTCGCCGTCGCCGTCACCCAGCCAGTAGGTGTCCGTGCGGGCGTTGACGAACAGACCGGGCACGGCCGCCTTCACCGCCGCGATCTTCGCGGCGTGCCGGCCGACGGGCCCCAGCCCGTCCTCCAGATTGATGCCGGCCACCCCGACCGCCCACAACTCCCGTGCCAGTTCCGCCACTTCGTCCGGATCGTCGGCGAAGCCGTCCTCGGCGTCGACCGACAGCAGATACGGCTCCGAGCCGAGGGTGAGGGCGAGCCGCAGCGCGTGCTCGCGGGTCGCGCCCTGACCGTCGGGCAGTCCCACGGCCGCCGCCACCGCGAGGCTCGTCGTGCCGATCGCGGGAAACCCGTGGGCCGCGAGCACGGCGGCCGAGGCATGGTCCCAGGCGTTCGGCAGGAGGAGCGGCTCACCGGGGCGGTGGTGGAGTCCGGCGAAGGAGGTCCTGGCGGGCTGTGTGGGCTCTGCGGACTCTGCGGTCATACGGCCACGCTAGGCCGCGAACACTTCGGCGCCGGCCGAACGGTGGGGGCCGGCCGAGTCGGTGGGAGGGTGGGCAAGAGGGGTCCGGGGGTGGAGCCCCCGGGGTGGAGCCCCCGGGGGCGGCACTTCCGGCCTGTGGCCATCACAGGGCACGCTCACAGGCGCGTCACCGACCACCCAGAGCCTGCGGATCGCCCGTCTGCCGGCGTGAAGGCGAAGACACCCTCCGCCCCGGACGCCCAGCGGACCCTCACCTCGCGCTCCTCCTCCCGCACCCGCACGGAGACCAGGTCCGCAAGGGGCCACGGGTCCGGCTCGCCGGTGAGCCGGGCGAGCGCCACGAACAGCGTGGCCTCGCCCGCACCGGTCTCACCGGTCAGGTCTTCCGACAGGCCGCGGACCGGGAGGAGTTCGGCGCGCAGCCCGTCCGGTGCCGACCAGCCGGTGATCCGTACCGGCGTCCCCGGCTCGGCCCCGGCCACGAGATGGGCGCGCACCTCCACCGCTCCGTCGGCGAGCACGAGGCTGGTGACGGTGACCCCGTCACGCACGGTGTGCCGGGAGGCGATCCACCCCGCCCCGGTGTCGATCGGCTCGATCTTTGTGCGGCTCGCATCGCCGCCGACGATCACGCTGTTGTCGTACGACACCTGGTCCGGCGTGGTCGCGGTCGAATAGGCGAGCCGGGTGTAGTAGGGGTCGTAGCGGACGTCCTCGCTGCCGTGGTTGTGCAGCCGGACCAGTCCGTCCGAACGGGTGCTCTGGATCAGCCAGTTGGGGGCGGGGACGGAACGGACCTCGTCGGCGCGGTCCACCGGGCCCGGCTCCTCGGTCGCCGTCCACACCTCGTGCTCAGGGGGCAGCAAAAGGCCGAGAAACCCTTTGCCGGCCCAGTACGGGGAGGCCGGGCCCGAGTAGTTCTGGACGAGCGACTCATCGGAGCCGAGCCAGCCCAGCGGGAGCAGTCCGCGCTCGTCGACCGCGCCACCGTCGAGGAAGTACCGCAGCGCACCGGACGCGAGGCGCCGCGTCTCCCCCGGGGTCAGCGGGGTCTGTCCGATCAGCGCGCCGAGCCAGAGCGGGGCGGCCGTCGCGAAACGATAGGTGAGGGAGCGGCCCTGGTGCAGGGGGGCGCCGTCGCCGCCGAACAGGCGGGCGTAGTCGGCGAGATGACGTGACAACCGTCGACCGTATGCAGAAAGCAGTTCCCTGTCGTCGGCCAGCCACGCATGGACGACCGTATACAGATGCATCGCCCAGCCGTTGTAGTAGTCGAACTTCCGGCCGTCGCCGTCGGTGTACCAGCCGTCGCCGAGATACCAGCCCTCGATCCGCTCCAGACCACGGTCCATCGCCTTGCGTGCCGCCTCCGGCCGGTGGCCGATCTCCGCGAGGAATCCGCCGACGGTGACGGGGAACAACTCCCAGTTGCACGGCCACGGTTCGGCGGTGAGCGCGTCCGCCAGCCAGTCGGCGGTGCGCTGCCGCACGCAGTCGTCGAGCCGGTCCCACAGCAGCGGCCGGGTCAGCCGCAGCGCGAGCGCGACGGACGCGGCCTCGACGAGCGGCTGGCTGCGGTCCTCGATGCGCGGCCAGACCCCGCCGGGACCGGCGGCGAGCCCGTCGGCGTAGCGGCCGAGCGCGGTCTCGTCGCGGCGGAAGGCGGCCAGCAGCAGCGTGCGGGCGTATCCCTCCAGGCCGTCGGAGAGGTGCCCGGAGTGGCTCACATGGTCGCCGGGGAGGTGGTAGAGGGCACGGTCGGGGGTGGCGTAGGGCTCGACGGCCGCCAGCAGGCCGTCGGCGGCGGCCTCCCAGTGGGCGCGGGTGTAGCCGGTGTACGGGCTGGACTCGCGGTCGTCGGCGGGCAGTTCGATCACGGCGGATGCTGTCCTTCCTGGCAGGGCGCTTCTCGTTGTAGAGGTAGATCGCCTTGGAGCCCTCCGGGCCGAGGGACTCCACCAGCGTCTTGGTCTTCGCGGTGAGGTCGATCAGGGGGCGTCCTCGGTGGCGGCAACGGACCGGATGACGGCGGGGAGGCCGAGGCAGTTGACCAGCAGGGCGGTGGTGTTGTCCAGGGTTCCGTCGGCGTTGAACCAGCGGCGGACGATCGGGGTGACGAGCACCGGCTCGCCGCCCTGGTCCCGGATTCCCGCGACCAGGGTCTCCACGACGACCACCCTCAACACGATCACCGTCCCGTCCTCCAACGACCCGTCCCACGCGAGCGCGATCCGGCGGATCGGCGACTGGGACGGCACGCCGAGCGGTTTCAAGAACGCGGACCTGATGACGTACGCGCATCCCTCGGACGTACGCGCCGCCTCCTGGACCGGCAACGTGGTGATCGGAAGCGGTTCCGAAACCTCCGCCTTCCCCTGCTACCTGTGGAAGGACGTCAACAGCGGCCTGCTCGTGCACTTCAGGCTCGCCGCCGCCCAGGCCGCCGCCGCGCACACCCTGAGAATCGGTGTGCCGACGGCCTACGCGGGCGGCCGGCCCCAGATCACGGTCAACGACACCTGGAGTGAGCGGTTCGGGGACGACGGGTTATCTCAGCGCCGGCACGGCGGTCGACGCCATCGACCTGCTCGCCTGAGGGCGGTTCATGTTCGGTGCGGCCACAGCTGGTCCGTTCCTCCGTTGCAGGTGTAGGTGATGATCGCCGCGGAATCGGCGGTGGACGCACCGGACACGTCCGGGCCCTCGCCGGTTGACGTCGGAGGCGTTCCTCTGCAGGCACAGCGAGCTGCCCCGGCCCGGCCGGCTGCAGTACCGGTGCCCAGTTCAGCGGCGGAAGGCCGGGAGAGGCGGGCGCCCCGTCCCCGAGACACCGCTTTTCGCAGGTCGGGGACGGCGCGGCGGGGCGCTCACCAGCTGGACACCGCGGTCCGTCGGCGTCGGGTTTCGACTAGCGTCGTGGCATGACCAGCGACACCTCCCCCAGCCTCGCCCACGCGCTCGCCGCGGGGACGGTCGTGCTCGACGGCGGCATGTCCAACCAGCTGGAGTCGGCCGGGTACGACCTGAGCGACGAGCTGTGGTCGGCCCGGCTGCTCGCCGAGCGGCCGGAAGCGGTTACGGCGGCGCATCTCGCCTACTTCCGGGCGGGCGCGGACGTGGCCATCACCGCGAGCTACCAAGCCACCTTCGAGGGCTTCGCGCGGCGCGGGATCGGCCACGACGACGCCGCGCGGCTGCTCGCGTCCAGCGTGGACCTCGCGCGGGAGGCCACCCGGCAGGCCGGGGACGAGGGCATCGACCGGCCGCTGTGGGTGGCGGCGTCGGTCGGGCCGTACGGCGCGATGCTCGCGGACGGATCCGAGTACCGGGGCCGGTACGGGCTGAGCATGGACGAGCTGGAGCGCTTTCACCGGCCGCGGATGGCGGTGCTGGCCGCCGCCGCCCCGGACGTCCTGGCGCTGGAGACGGTGCCGGACGCCGACGAGGGCGCCGCGCTGCTGAGGGCGGTGCGCGGGCTGGGGGTGCCGGCCTGGCTGTCGTACACGGTCGAGGGCCGGCACACGCGGGCAGGGCAGCCGCTGGAGGAGGCCTTCGCGCCGGCTGCCGACGTGGACGAGGTGATCGCGGTCGGCGTGAACTGCTGTGCGCCGCAGGACGTCCAGCCCGCGGCGGAGATCGCGGCGCGGGTCACCGGCAAGCCGGTCGTGGTCTATCCGAACAGCGGTGAGGCCTGGGACGCCGAGGCACGCGCCTGGACGGGGCGGACGAGGTTCGGCGCCGATCAGGTGAAGACCTGGCAGGACGCGGGGGCGCGGCTCATCGGGGGGTGCTGCCGGGTCGGGCCGGAGGCGATCGCGGCGATCAGGCAGGCGCTGGGCACGGTCTGAGCGGTGCCCCCGTCGTCCCCGAGGCCACCCGCAGGGCGGCCGGACCAAGCTCCGGGCACGTGGCGGCCGCGCGCCGGAACGGTGCATCGCACTGGCCCACGCCCGCTCCCGGGCGCTAGCCTCCGCCCGGGAACCGGTTTCTGTCGATGTTGCCGCAGTTCCCGACGGTGCGGAGGGGCTGGGGAATGACCAGGAAGAGCGACGCCGCCGGGCGGAGCACGATCCGCGATGTCGCGGCACGGGCCGGGGTGTCCGCGTCGACCGTGTCCCGGGTACTGGGCGGGGTGTATCCGGTGAGCACGGCGACCCGGACCCGGGTGATGCGGGCCGTACGCGAGATGGACTACGTGGCCGACGCGCGCGCCAAGGCCGTCGCCGGGGTCGGTACGCCGACCCTGGCGTTCGTGCTGGAGGACATCACGGGGCCGTCGTTCGCGCACATGGCGCGGGGGGTGGAGCGCGAGGCCGCGCGGCTCGGGCATCTGTGCCTGGTCTGCAGCACGGACGGCGACCTGCGGCAGGAACTGGACTTCATCGAGACGATGCGCGCCCAGCGGGCGGCGGCGGTGATCCTGGTCGGCGGCGCGGCGGACACGCCCGAGTACCGGGCACGCACGCGCCGTATCGCCGACTCGCTGGCCTCGGCCGGGTCCCGGCTGGTGCTGTGCGGACGGCCACCGCTCGGTCCGGGCGCGCCGGTGACGGTGATCGAGTACGACAACGAGGGCGGGGCTCACGCGCTCGTGGCGCACGTCCTCGGCCAGGGCCACCGGCGGGTGCTGTTCCTCGGCGGCAAGCCGGACCACACCACGGCGCAGGGCCGCGAACGCGGTTACGTGGGCGCGCATCGCTCCCGCGGGCTGGAACCCGACCCGGACCTGCTGCTGCACGGCGACTTCACCCGGGACTCCGGGCACCGGCTGATGCGCCGGGCGCTGGAGCGGGGGCTGGACTTCACGGCCGTGGTGGCCGCGACCGACATGGTCGCCGCGGGCGCCCTGACCGCGCTGCACGAGGCCGGTCTGGACGTGCCGGGGGACGTGTCGCTCGCCGGGTACGACGACATTCCGTTCGCCCGCGACCTGCGCCCGGCGCTGACGACCGTGCACGTCCCCTACGAGGAGCTGGGCCGGCTCGCCGTGCGCACCGCCCTGGGCCACTCCGCGGACTCTCCCGGCGAGCATCTGCTGCTGGGCACGCATGTGGTGGTGCGGGATTCCGTGGCGGCGGTCCGGGGGTGAGGCCTCGGTGAGGTCGGGGCGGACCGCCCGGAGGCCCCCTGCGGTCGGGGCGGGCCGCCCGGCGACCGGCCACCTGCGGTCGGCGACGGGCGACGGGGCGGCTGGCGACCCGCGACGACGGACCCGCCCCGACCGGCGACCGGCGACGATCAGCCCCGTCGCCTGTGTCGGCCGGCCGGCGACGGTCTGGCGACGACGGGCAACTGTCGACAGTCGGCTGTCGACCATCACCGGCGCCGCGCCACCCCCACCGACCACCGCAGGCGTCGTACCGCCGCCGCCAGCTCCGCTCCCGGTGCGCGGATGTCCGAGGTGGGGCCGGGTTCCGGGACGGTGGGTGCGGTCGACCAGAGGGCGATTTCCGCATCCCGCACACCGAATGCGGTATGCGGTTCACCGTCGCCGAAGATCCGCACCGGATGGGACGCGTCCCAGGCCTGCCAGCCGGGATCCCCGGTCGTCACGAAGCGCACCCATGCCGCGTGCATCGCCTCGGCCAGCTCCCGCGGGGCTCCCTCACCCGCCAGTTTCTGCGACTCGGGCAGGTCACCGGAGTCGAAGACGAACCCCAGTTCCAGGGCGTGGCAGGCGCCGAGGCCGGGACGGTTGGACGGCCAGGCGAACTCAAACACGTAGGAAGCGCCGGGGCGGGCGTCGGCAAGGCGGTGCAGCGGGAGGCGCAGCAGGTGGTCGGTGACCATCTGGCCGACGATCTCGGCAGCGCCGGCGTCGGGGTGCAGAGCGCGGTAGCCGCGGGGCACCTCGTGGCCGGCGCGGCAGCGGGCCATGGCGCCGGCGAGGGCGACGGGGCCGAGCCGGTCGACGTGGTCCAGCAGCCCGCCGGGCACGAGCCAGAGCCGGTACTCGTCCCGGGTCCAGCCCATGAGCAGCTCGACGTCCTGCGCGGCGTCGCCGTCGATCAGGGCCTGGAGGGGGTCGCGGGGCACGAGGTCGCCGTCCACGACGATGCCGAACGCGGGTCCGCCCAGGACCGGGCTGCTGAGCCGGCCGACCTCGGCCTGGGTGCGCAGCAGCAGGTCACGGTCGACGGCCGCGAAGGCCTCGGCGGTGGCGGGGATCTTCAGCCGGGTGGCCATGCGGCGCACCATCCGCCGTACCTTGTCCCGTTCAGACGCCTCCGGTGGTCCGCTCTGCAGGACCGCGCGCCGGATCAGGCCCCGGCTCGCGGGTGCGGCGAGCAGGGCGCCGGTGCTGATGGCGCCGGCCGACTGGCCGCACAGGGTGACCCGGTCCGGGTCGCCGCCGAAGGCGCCGATCGCGTCGTGCACCCAGCGCAGGGCGGCGAGCTGGTCACGCAGGCCGGGGTTGGGCGGTGCGTCGGGGAACAGTCCGTAGCCCTCGACGCCCAGCCGGTAGTTGACGGAGACACAGACGACACCGTCCCGGGCGAAGGTGGCGCCGTCGTAGACGGGCACGGCGGAGGAACCCCTGGTCAGGGCGCCGCCGTGGAGCCAGACGAGGACCGGGAGGCGGGCGCCGGGGCCCGGCTCGGGAGTCCATACGTTGAGGTTGAGGCAGTCCTCGCCGGGGATCTCCGGGTCGGACAGATACTGGGCGAAGGCCTCGGAGTACGGCGGTTTCGGCGCGGTGGCACCGAAGGCGCCGGCGTCGCGCACCCCGTCCCAGGGCTCGGGCGCCTCGGGCGGGCGGAACCGGAGGGGGCCGAAGGGCGGGGCGGCGTACGGGATGCCCCGGAACACCGCGACGCCGTGTTCGTACCGGCCGCGTACGACTCCGTACGGCGTTCTGACCTCGGGCCTGACCTCGGGGTTCGCCTGGTCCGCCGTCATCGCCCACCAGCCCTTCGCCGCGCACTCGTGCACCGTGCACCAACAGAGCACCACAAGAACGTCCGGTATTCCGGCTGCACGGTGCGCGGGAGGGCCGTCCGGGCTACCCCGGGGCGGTGGGTGGCGGGCCGTTGCTTTCTGTACGGCGGCTACTTGGCGTACATCAGGGTGCCGAAGCCGAGCTGGTCGTAGCCGCCGCTGGTGGACCCGTAGTCCCCGCCGCCGCCCTCCGGGGCGACCGAGTAGTACATCGCGGAGATGTACTTGTCGTCGAGGTACAGGCGCCGGTTGTAGTGGAAGTGCAGCATCGCCCACACGGGGCGCACCTGGCCGCGGGACCCGGAGCCGATCACCGTCTGGGACTGCTGGGTGCAGGTCTGGCCGCTGCCCCAGGTGTAGGTGGTGAACGGGACGTCGTCGCCGAGGTTGTACTTGGCCACGTACTGGGCGGCCTTCATGAACCGCCGGCTGTCGTAGGAGTACAGGTCGTCGCCCTGGTTCCAGGCCATCTCGCAGATCGCGCCCATCTGGCCCATGCCCATGACGGTGTGGCCCTGGTCGCGGCCGAACTCCTGCCACTGGCCGAGGTCGTAGCCGTCGACGTTCGCGTACAGGAACGGTACGGCGTGCTGGATGGAACCGTTTCCGGCGCCGGTCTTGAAGTAGCTGACGGCCTGGTCGTACTTGGCGCCGTCGTCGCACAGGATCCCGATGGCCATGACGGAGGCCATGGTGCACAGGTCCCAGTTCGCCCAGTAGTTGGTGATGCAGGCGTCGTTGTGGCTGGTCAGGAAGCTGTCGTTGAGCGGGTAGAAAACGCTCACCATCATGTCCTGGAAGGCGGCGAGGTCGAAACCGTCGTAGTCACGCATGAGTTCGGCCGCGTTGGCGAACTCCCAGCCGTAGATTCCGGCGGCGAGGAAGCGGTCGGCGTTCCCGGTGACCGTGGCGAGGGTGGACGACCAGGCGTTGAGTATCTTGGCGGCGCACTCGGCGTTGGCCTCGGTGCCGCCGACCTTCCAGCGCAGGGCGTTCTGGTAGGCGGCGGCGATGTCGTTGTACAGGATGCCGTAGTTCTCGCCGGTGCCCCCGCGAATGATCGTGGCCTGCGGGTTGGGCGTCCAGGTGGACGCGGAGTGGGAGTTGGCGGTCAGCCTGTTCCAGCCGGACAGCCAGGGGTCGTCGCCCGCCGCGACCCGGACCTTGGCGCGGTTGATGTCGCCGGCGTTGTGCAGCATGCCGGGGTGGGTGAAGGCCGCCGGCGCGGCGTCCGCGGTGGTGGCGGAGGCGGAGGCGCCGAGGGCGAGGGCGGCGGTGAGGCCGCCGGCGGTCTTGAGCAGACCGCGGCGGCTCACCTCAGCACTCGGGAGATGTATGTGGGGGGAAGTGCGGCTCATGCGGTGTCTCCCATCATGGAGTTTCTACATGGGGGTGATGCTCACCTCGTCGAACTCGGTGGTGCTGCGGGCCAGGGGATCGCGGGAGCAGACCACGAGGCCCACGTGGTAGGGGGCGTCACCGAAGCCGGGGATGTCGCCCGCGGCGAGGGGGGCCCAGGTGGCGCCGTCATCGGTGGAGGTGTGGGCGGAGAAGCTGGTGCCGGTGCGCCTGAGCCGGAGCAGGCAGGGGGCGGTGACCGTCGCGTTGCCCGTGAAGGCGGACTTTCCGGCTACGGTCGTGCGCAGCATGAGCTGTGCGCTGGTGCCGCCGGTGACGATCGCCCCGGCCGCCTGGTCGAACGGCGACAGGGACTTGGCCATGAGCAGCCCGACCCGGTCGTCGCTCGCCCCGCTGCGGGAGACCAGCCGGGCGGTGATCTCACAGTCGCCGGTGACGGGCTGCCGTACGAACTGGCCGGTCATGCCCTGGTTGTTGACGGTGAGGTCGGTTCCGGCGCCCCGCACCACGAAGGTCCCGTCCTGGTGGGCGGTGCTGCCGGAGGTCTGGACGGCGACCACGCCGAGCGTGCCGTAGGCGCGGTCGTCGAGGATGACGTCGCCGAGGTCGCCATACGTCCAGGGAGCGGGCGGCGGGGTGCCGACGGCGAGGGTGAGGGTGCCGTTCGTCTCGCCGGCCGCGTTGCCCGCGGTCGTGGTGACGATGAACTCGCCGGTGCCAGTAGGTGTTCCGGAGATCAGGCCGGTGCGGGGGGTGACGCGCAGGCCGTCGGGCAGCCCCTCCGCCGCGAACCGGGTGGGTTCGTGCGTGGCCCGCAGGAGGTACTGGAAGGCAACTCCCTTGTTGGCAAAGGCTGTTGCGGCCGAGGCGAGTTGGGGCACGGACGGGTTCGGCATGGCGGCGGAGGCGGACTGCGACAGCGGGCCCCGGCCGGCGGTGTTGGTCTTCACAACGGTGTAGTGGTAGGTCGTGCCGGGCGCGCCGGTGGGGTCTGTGTACCGGATGCGGGCGCCGGTACCGACCGGCCCGATGCCGGTGGCGACGGTGTGGTGGGGGCCGTCCGGGTCGGTGGCGCGCAGGACCTTGTAGCGGGCGGACAGGTCCGGGTCGGTCCAGGCCAGCTCGATCGCGTCGGCGCCGGTGCTCGCACGCAGGTCGGAGGCGGCATAGGAGGGGCGCGGGACGGTCCAGAGCTCGCCGTGGGTACGGGAGACGACGCTGACGTTGTCGAAGGCGCCGGTGCCGGTCTCGGCGTAGTCCTCGTCGACGCCGAGGCAGGAGGTGAGGACGAGGCCGGCGTACACGGTGTGCGGGAGATCGCCTACCGTCGACCCCACCTCGGTCCACCGTATGCCGTCGGGTGAGATCGCGCCGGTGCACACATCGCCCCGGCGGGTCACCCGTACCCAGTACGGCATGCGGAGCCGGTAGCCGTCGCCGGCGCCCTCGACGTACGGGGCCTCGAGCGGGGTCGCCGACTCGGGCAGCGTGCCGAGGCTGGAGATCGGGAAGGCGGCGTTCACGGTGATCGCCGTCTGCTGCGAGGGGGGTACGGGGGTGCTGCCGGTGGCCGAGATACCGGACCCGGCCTTGGGGCGTACGGTCCACACGCCGCTCCAGGTGTGCAGAGGCAGGCCCTGGATCAGCATGGCGGCGTGCGCGGCGTCGGCATCGAGGGAGGCGCGGAGGGTGACGCCGATCTTGGAGTACTGGGAGCTGAGCGGCCACACGATCCGTGCGGTGGCGGTGCCGTCGCCGTCCAGCGGGAGGTGGACGAGGCGGTAGGTGTCGGCGGTGCCGGACGCCTCCAGCACGAACCGCTCGCCGTCGAAGGCGGCGGACCCGGGGATCCGCACGTCCCCGAGGTCCTGCGTGGCCCAGGGCTCTGGGAGCCGGGCGGCGGCCGCCGGCCATGTGGAACTGCCGCTGCTCCCCTGGGAGTTGAAGGCCCTGACGGCGTAGTAGTACGTGCGGCTGCCGCGCGCGCCGCGGTCGGTGTACGCCGGTGTGCCGACGCCGGTCGCGATCTCCTCGTACGGGCCGTCGGGGGCGATGGCGCGCAGGACGGTGTACGAGTCGGCCCATGCGGAGGGCAGCCAGGTCACGGTGACGGACGTGTCGTCGCCGATGGCTGTGACGCCCGCCGGTGCCCTGGGGACGGCCGCCGCGGGTGCCTCGGTGCCCGCGTAGGTGAAGGTGCCCCAGCTGGGTAGGTCGTCGTTGCTGCCCTCGACCACGCGGATCCCCGAGGTGCCGCGGAAGACGGCGGCCTTGGTGTACGGGGCGTCGAGGCCCCGGACGCCGGCGTAGTGGGCGTAGTACATCTCGTAGATCGGCGGGAGGTTGCCGCGCGAGATGGCGGAGACGGCCGTCTTGAGGTACTTGCCGGTGCGGTCGAGGTCGGGGGTGAAGGGGACGTCGCCGCCGAGGTTGTAGCGGGCGGCGTACTCGGCGTTGGCGAGAATGCGGTTGCTGTCGTACCCCCACAGGTCGACGCCCTGGTTCCAGGCGACCTGGGCGATGTCCCCCATGAGGCCCACGGCCAGCTGTTCGTGGCCCTGGTCGCGCCCGGACTCCTGACCTTGACCCGCGTCGGTGACGACGCGGTGCAGGACGCTGCCGTTGCCCGCGCCGGCGGCGGCGAACCGCAGCGCGCTCTCGAAGAGGGTGCGCTCCTCGCAGAACACGCCGATGGCCAGGACGGCCTGAATGGCAGTCAGGTCCCAGTTGCCGTTGGCGTAGAGCATGTATCCGGACACGGCCGGATACCAGACGGTGAGGAACGACTCCTCACAGCGGGCGATGTCGTCGGCGGCCCAGCCGTCGTAGCCACTGTGGCGGAGCAGTTCGGCGGCGTTGACGAACTTGAAGGCCTGCAGGCCGGCGCCGAGCGGTCCATCGGCGCCGGTGACGGCAGTCAGGGACGCCGACCAGGCGTTGAGGATGTCGCGGGCCCTGTCGGCGTACGTGCCGTCGCCCGTCACGCACCACATGAGGGCGAGCTGGTATGCGGCGGCGGAGTCGGCCACGGCCTGGTTCTGGAAGTTGGCGGGGCCACGGCCCCAGGAGGTGATCTGTCCCGTGTTCTGGATGGCGTACGTCGGCTTGGAGCGGGAGTGGGCGGCGAGGGCGAGGTAGCCGTCGTAGACCGGGGACTGCCTGGCGGCGACCGCGGCCTTCATCCGGGCGAGGTCGGCGGCGCTGTGCAGGAGCCCCGAGTGGGTGAAGGCTGCCGGGGTGGTGCTGTCCTGAGCGGCGGCCCCGGCGGTGCCGGGGCCGAGCAGGCCGCTCGTGCCCGACGCCACCAGCAGGGCGGCCGCGCCGCCGAGGAAACCCCGGCGGCTCGGTGCGGGGTTCGTCATGACGCGGCGGCCGCCTCGGCCTCGGCGGTGGTGAGGAACGTCAGGTTCTGGACGTGTTCGTTGTAGTACCACTGGATCGCGTCGGTGGTCAGGTACCACTTGGGTTTCTGCATGGAGTCGGCGACGACCCGGCCGTTGATCACCAGGTTCTCGAACGTGATGTTCTTGATGGCGCGGTCCTCGTCGTAGCCGACGAAGATCGACGGGTTCGCATGGGTGCCCGTGTAGGTGAGGTTCTTGATGTAAACGTTTTCGATACCGCGTCCGGGCGAGGTGTTGTACTTGGTGTTGTACATCACCCGCATGTTGATGACCTGTCCCCAGCGGAAGTCCTCGATGCGGATGTCCTCGATCCGGACGTTCTGGATCAGGTTGGAATCCCCCGGGTTGAGCGCGATGCAGCCCTGGTAGAGCATCTGCGGTTCGCGGTGGTCGAGGATGTCGAGGTTCTTGATGACCAGGTTCTCGATGACCTCGGGGGCGTCGGTGTCGCCGTGCGTGCCGATGTTGATCGGATGGGCGACGTCGGCCCACAGGGTGCAGTTCTGGACGGTGATGTCGCGGCTGTCACCGTAGTAGTTCCAGCGATGGCAGTAGATCGCTATGCAGTCGTCGGAGTTGCGCATGAAGCAGCCGTCGAAGACGACGCCGGAGGAGGAGAAGACGTCGAAGCCGTCGCCGTTGCCCTTCGAACTGAACGCGCGCGCTTTCATGACGTGGACGTTCTGGCTTTCCGCGAACGTGCCCGCGTAGCCGCCCGGGTTCAGGATGACGACGTCCTCGACGCGGATGTTCTTGCTGCCCTCACTGAGGATGGCGCCACCGGGGTTCGCGTAGAGGACACCACGCCCGGTGACGGCGGCCTTCTCGACATCCTTGAAGTAGACCTGGGCGGTCAGGACGGCACCGCCCGCCAGGTAGACCGTCTTGCCGCTCGGTACGTTGAGGACGTTTCCGGTGACCGTGTGCACGCCGGGCCCGAAGTAGAGGACGTCGGGATCGTCGGCGGAGGGCGGGTCGGGGTCGATGTGGTTGGTGAGGACGTGCAGGCAGTCGAAGATCTCGTCGTTGATCTGGACGACGACGTCACGCGGTTCGTCCAGGGTGAAGCGCAGGGTGTCGCCGAGCAGGTCGGGCTTGATGCCGAGCGCGTCCGGTCTCACTCGGGCCTTGGTGGTGCCGCCCTTGAGGTAGGTGACCTCGATCTCGGCGGAGCCCTGGAAGTCGAAGTACACCATCGAGGAGTTGTAGACCTTGCCCGAGCCGGTGGCGGGGTTGATCTCCTCCAGCTGGGGCCGCCAGATGTCGAGGGTCTGCCAGTCGCCGTCGGGCGCGGTGCGCACCCGTACCTGGAAGCTCGTGTTCGTCGGCATGGTCGACGGGCGCGGGTAAGTGACCAGCTTCGGGGCGGCGTTGCCGCCGTCCGCCCGGGCCGCCGTGGCCGTCAGGCCGGACAGGCCGGCGGCGAGCACGGCGGCACCGGCCGCCTGCAGGGCGGTACGGCGCGACAGGGACGGGGTCATGCGGGGCTCCTCGCGGGGTGAAGGGGCAGATGAGGAAGGTCACTTGAGGAAGATCGGCCGAGACCGGAGGTGGACGTCCCGGTTCGAAGCACCGGTCAGTGCTCGGCTCATCGATCGGATGTCGATTCGGCAACCGGTTTCTACGTGGGGGGAGCTTCTTCCGGTACCGCCGACGCGTCAAGAGCCTTGACGAACTTTCGGAAAGACGACGTGACTTCGACGCCCTGACCTACCGCGCGGAAACACCCTGAATATGCAGGTCATCGAGAGGGCGGGGCGACGCGACACCGTCCGCACCGGACGGTGAAACCGGTTGTCGAACTGCTCAGGCGCCCCCAACCCCGAGCCCCTCAGTGCGCTACCCCCGCCACCCGCCCCAGCCGACAGCTGATTGACCACCCCTCCCGGCGGACATACGGTAGAAGGCGCTTTCTGAAACTGTTTCCATCCTCCCAGAGCCACACCTCCTTTCCCTTCCCTCCCAGGAGAGCCATGCCCAGCCCTCAACCGCCGCGGGCCGTGTTCGCGATGGATCCGGTACATCTGCCGCTGCTCTTCCCCCCGCCGCTCATGGCTCGGCTGAGGCGGACGGCCGGCATCGACACGCAGCTCGTCGTACGGGACTTCACCGATCCGGCGACGGCCGACGCGCTGGCCCAGGCCGAGGTGCTGATCACCGGCTGGGGCTGTCCGCGCCTGGACGCCGCCGTGCTGGCCGCCGTCCCGAAGCTGCGGGCCGTCCTGCACGCGGCGGGCTCGGTCCGATCCCTGATCGGCGAGCCTCTGTGGAAACAGGGCGTCACCGTGTCCAGCGCGGTCACCGGCAACGCCCTGCCGGTGGCGGAGTACACGCTCGCGATGATCCTGCTCGCCGGAAAGGACGCCTTCGCCCTCCGCGAGCGCTACCGCCGCACCCACGACGGGCCGGCCCCCGCCGAGACCGCGGCCACGGGCAATCTCGGCCGCCGCGTCGGGGTCGTCGGCGCCTCCCGCGTGGGCCGCCGCCTCATGGAGCTGCTGCGGCCCTTCGACCTCACGGTCCTGCTGCACGACCCCTACGTGAGCCCCGCCGAGGCCGCCGCCCTCGGGGCGGAACTGCTGCCGCTGGAGGACCTGTTGCGGCACAGCGACATCGTCAGCCTGCACGCCCCCGACATCCCCGAGACCCACCACATGCTCGACCGCACCCGGCTCGCCCTCGTCCGGGACGGCGGTGTGCTGATCAACACCGCGCGCGGTGCGCTGGTCGACCAAGAGGCGCTGACCGAGGAACTGGTCTCCGGACGGCTCCGCGCGGTCCTCGACGTCACCGAACCCGAG
This sequence comes from Streptomyces sp. RB17, assembly GCF_009604455.1. Classification (GTDB taxonomy): domain Bacteria; phylum Actinomycetota; class Actinomycetes; order Streptomycetales; family Streptomycetaceae; genus Streptomyces. The sequence continues at coordinate 375,498 of NZ_WEGL01000008.1, read as the reverse complement.
CCGCTGCCCGCCGGTTCCCCGCTGTACCGGCTGCCCAACGTCTTCCTCACCCCGCACATCGCGGGCTCGCTCGGCAACGAGCTGGAGCGGCTGGGCGCGATCGTCGTGGCGGAGCTGGAGCGGCTGGCCACGGGCCTGCCGCCGCTGCACGAGGTGCGGCACGAGGATCTGGCCCGGGTCGCCTGATGCACCCGGCAGGAGCGTTGTCCACAGCCTCATCTGCCCGGAGTGACGATGGGATACGGTTCCCGCACCTACGGGGGCGGGACCCGGGCAGAAGGGAAACGCGCCACGACGTCGAAGGAGCCGCAACGGTGAGTCAGCGCAAGGCGACCGGTGACGCCGGCCGGGCCACCATCCGGGACGTGGCGGAGCGCGCCGGAGTCTCCGTGGCGAGCGTCTCGCGGGTGCTGTCGGGCAACTACCCGGTCTCGGACGAGCTGCGCCGGCGCGTGATGAAGGTCGTCCGGGACCTGGACTACGTCACCAACGCCCACGCCCGCTCGCTGGCCGGCGGCGGCACTCCGACGGTGGCGATCCTCATCAACAACATCACCGGTGCCGCGTTCGCCCACGTGGCCAAGGGTGTCGAGGGTGCCGCCACGCTGCGCGGCTGGCTGTCGCTCGTCGGCACGACCGGCGACGACCCCGAGCGGGAGCTCGCCCTGGTCAACCTCATGCGGCAGCAGGGCGTGGCCGCCGTGGTGCTGCTCGGCGGCGCGTACGACTTCGACGAGTACCAGCTGCGCATGGCCCGCTTCGCCCGTTCCCTGGACGCGGCCGGATCCCATCTCGTCCTGGTGGGCAGGCCGCCCCTGGAGGGCGACGTCCCGGCCACGACGGTCGACTACGACAACGAGGGCGGCGCCTACGCCATGGCCAGCCATCTGCTGTCGGCCGGCCACCGGCGCGTCCTCGTCCTGCCCGGGCCCGACCGACTGACCACGGCGCAAGGCAGGTTGAGGGGAGCGCAGCGGGCCTTCGAGGCGTACGGCGTGCCGTTCGACCCGGGTCTGGTCCGGCACGGCCCGTACGACGACACACACGGCTACGAAGCGGTCGAGTCCGCCCTGCACGAGACGCCGGACTTCACCGCCGTGCTCGCCGGGACCGACGTCGTGGCCGCCGGCGCCATGCAGGCCCTGCGCGCGGCCGGCCTGCGGGTGCCGGAGGACGTCTCGATCGTGGGGTACGACGACATCCCGCTCGCCTCCCAGCTGACACCCCAACTGACCACCGTGCACGTGCCGTACGAGGAGATGGGCCGGGTGGCGCTGCGCGCCGTGGCGGACCGGCGTGGGGGTGGCGCGGGCCGCCGGAAGGGCACCGACGGCGAGCACCTGGTGCTGGGCACCCATGTCGTCGTACGCAACTCCGTGCGGCCGCCTGCCCCCACGCGGACAGCGCGCTGAGATGGTTACGTAACCGGTTTCTGAAGTTTTACGACTCCCTCGCCCCTTTCTCGGACCTCCCGCCGAACCCTCGGAAGCTCCTCATCGCAAGGCGCTGACCTAGGCGATTGCCCCGCAGTTCCCGTGCACCCGGGCGTGCGCCGCAGGCCCCTGACGGACCCTCCGCCGTAACAAATTCCCCCGGCCCTCTTGCTCCGGGCGAGACCGTCGCCTACCGTCCCAGCAACCGCTTACTACAGCTTCCGCTTGGCCGGTCCCCGCAACCGCGAGCCGACGGTTTCCGGCCCCGCCATTTCCGGCCGCCACATTCCCCGAGCCGCCGTCCTGCCGTTCTGAGAACTCCCGAGGCTCCCGCACGTCCTGATTCTTCGTCAGGCCCCGCCGACTGCCTCCCGAGATCTCCTCAGACCTCCTCAGACCTCCTGAGAACGCCTACATCCGAAGGATCAAGGTCAGATGAACTTCACCAGCCCCCGGAGAAGGTTCGCCACCGCCACCGTCGCGGGAATCGCACTCGCCGGCCTGCTCTCCGCCTGCGGCGGATCCGGCTCGGGCGACGACGCGTCCTCGAAGCCGTCCGGCCCCGTCACCCTCGACTTCTGGGGCTGGGCGAACGGCCAGGAGGCCGTCGTGAAGGCGTTCAACGCCTCCCACAAGGACATCAGGCTGAAGTACACCAAGGTCACCGACCAGCTGACCATGCAGAAGCAGCTGACCAACGCGGTGAAGGCGGGCAACGCGCCCTGTCTGCTGCAGAACACCGCCGAGTACGTGACCAGTTGGGTGTCGCAGGGCGCACTCGCCGACATCACCCCGTACGTCGAGTCCGCCAAGGACAAGTTCAACTCCGGCTCCTGGGCGAGCGCCCAGGTGCAGGGCAGGATGTACGGCGTTCCCACCGGCTCCGCGCCGAACTTCACCATCTACCGCACCGACATCTTCCAGAAGTACGGCCTGAAGACCCCCACGACCTGGGACGACTTCATCACGGCCGGCAAGGTGCTGAAGAAGCACGGCATCAAGATCACCAACTACGCCGGCGAGGACCCGAGCACCCTGGAGGTGCTCGCCATGCAGGCCGGGGCGCACTGGTACGCCATCGCCGGCAACTCCTGGAAGGTGAACTTCCAGGACCCGGGCACCCTGAAGGCCGCCAAGGTGGTCCAGGAGATCATCGACAACGACCTGAACTCCAAGCTGTCCTTCGCCGACTACGCGGCCGTACAGCGCAACTACGACGACGGCGGCACCGCCACCCGGCAGATCTCCACCTGGCAGATGGCCGGCATGGTGCAGAACTTCAGCAAGTCCTTCGGCAAGTGGGCGCTGGCGCCGTGGCCGACGTACCGGGGAGAGGCGCCTAAGACGCCTGCCGGCACCAACCTGACCGGCGGCGTGACCCTGGTGACCAAGCAGTGCAGGAACCAGGAGCAGGCGGCGCAGGCTGCACTGTGGATGTCGACCGACTCCGGCGCGGTCAAGACGATGGCGAGCCCGGAGACGGGCAACGGTGTGATGCCGGCGCTGAAGGACGCGAACGCGTACGTCGGCGAGTCGGTCTCGCGGAAGCTGCTCGGCACGAACTACCGGCCGGCGCAGAAGGTCGTGACCGACAGCCTGGGCACCGTGACCACCGACTGGACCTTCGGCCCGGACTGGACCGCGATGTTCACCGAGATGCAGGCGGGCTGGGCCAAGGTGGTCGACAAGCAGGAGAAGGTCACCGACCTGCTCGCGCACATGCAGCAGTGGACGGTGAGCGACCTGAAGTCCCGCGGCATCAGCGTCAAGGGCTGAGGCACCGACGATGATTCGCTCCATGCGCTGGAAGGGTGCCGCGTTCACGGTGCCCTTCCAGCTCGGCTTCGTGTTCCTCTACCTGCTCCCGATCGGGTACGCCGTCCACCAGTCGCTGTTCCGCGAGCACCAGTCCGGTCTCGGACTCGGCGGCTCCACCACCGAGTTCGCCGGGCTCGACAACTACACCAAGGGCCTGACGGACGCGGCGTTCATGCACTCCATCCTCCGGGTGGTGCTGTTCGCCTGCGTGCAGATCCCGGTGATGCTGTTCATCAGCCTGGTGCTGGCGCTGTGTCTGGACGCGCTCGCCTCCCGGGCGGCCGGCCGGTTCCGGATCCTGCTGCTGGTGCCGTACATGATCCCGGGTGTGGTCGCGGCGATCATGTGGGTCAACCTCTACAGCCCGGACGTCGGCCCGCTGACCCCGCTCGGCAAGGTCTTCGGCTTCCACTGGAACTTCTTCGCGCCGTCGATGGTGTGGCCGTCCATCGGCAACCTGCTGACCTGGCACGGCATCGGCTACAACATGGTGATCATCTACTCGGCGCTGCAGGGGGTGCCCCGCGAGCTGTTCGAGGCTGCCCGGCTGGACGGCGCCTCGGAGACACGGATCGCCCGCAGCATCAAAGTGCCGTACGTGCGCGGCGCCCTGGTCCTCACCGGGCTGCTGTCCATCATCCAGATGCTGCAGATCTTCAACGAGCCCGCGCTGTTCCGGAACGTCACCCCGCAGACGGTCAGCGACAGCTTCACCCCGATCGTGATCATCTACAACCAGGCGTTCAACTCTGGCAACTACCACTACGCCGCGGCCCTGTCGGTACTGCTCGCCCTGATCCTGGGCGTGGCCTCCTTCCTCTTCTACCGGTTCACCTCGAAGGAGGCCGACTGATGGCGGTCACCGAAGCCCCCACCGAGCGGCCCCCCGCCCGCGGTGTGCGACGCCTGTCCCGCCCGGACGCGGACCCCCACCGACGGGGCGGCCAGCGCTTCCTGCTCCTCGGACTCATTCTCGCAAGCGTTTACAGCCTGTTTCCGGTGTGGTGGCTGCTCGTCAGCGCGACCAAGGACCGTACCGCGCTGTACCAGAGCGGCCTGTGGTTCTCCGGCTGGCACCTGTGGGACAACCTGCACCAGGTGGTCACCTACCAGGACGGCATCTTCCTGCGCTGGACCGCCAACTCGCTGCTGTACGCCGGTGTCGGCTCCCTCGGCGGCACCCTCGTCGCGCTCGCCACGGGCTACGGCCTGGCCCGGTTCGACTTCCCGGGACGCAACGTCGTCTTCGCGTGCGTCGTCGGCTCGTTCCTGATCCCCATCGCGCTGCTCACGCTCCCCCTGTACCTGCTGTTCTCCGCGATCGGCCTGGTGGACACCCCCTGGGCGATGCTGATCCCCTGCCTGATCAACCCGTTCAGCGTGTACCTGGCCAAGGTGTACGCCGAGGCCACCATCCCCTACGAGTTGCTGGAGGCGGCCCGCCTCGACGGTGCCGGGGAACTGCGCATCTTCTTCAGCATCGTGCTGCGGATGATGACGACGGGGGGCGCGACGGTCTTCCTGCTGGCCTTCGCCAACACCTGGAACGCCTTCTTCCTCCCGCTGACCGTGCTGCGCGGCAAGGAGAACTGGACCCTCAACCTCGGCCTGTACAACTGGTCGGGCACCCGCCTGGAGTCCGGGGTCGATCTGACGGGGCTCGTGCTGACCGGTGCGCTGCTGTCCATCGTGCCGATGGCGGTGATGATGGTCGCGATGCGGCGGTACTGGCGCACGGGGGTGACCCTGGGCGCCCTGAAATGAGGTGACCAGTGACCAGGCCATGAGTTGATCAGCCCGGCCGACTTCAGGCTGGACCCGCACCCCGGACCGACCCCGCCCGGACCGAGTCAGCGATGTTCGGAGTTTCGAAAGCATCGACCGCCGCCGTCCCGCGAATGCCCATGTCTTCACGCCGTGTTGACGCGCACCTATCGTAGGAAGCGCTTTCCGCCCGGTCGGTGAGCAGGCCGCGGAAGCAGCGTTGGTCGCAACTTTCGATGGCCCGAGGGCGGGCCGGAGGGGCGGTTTCCTGTGATCCGTGCGGGGAGTGCGAGCGTGACGGCCGGGCCGACGCTCGCGGTGGTGGCCCGGGAGGCAGGCGTGTCGGTGCCCACCGCGTCGAAGGTCGTCAACGGCCGCGAGGACGTGGCACCCGAGACCCGTCGCCGGGTCACCGAGGCCCTGCACCGGCTCGGCTATGTGCGCCGGCCCCGCTTCGACACGGCGCGGACTCCGGCCCTGATCGACCTGGTGGTCCACTCCCTGGAGACCTCCTGGACGGGGGCCGTACTGCACGGGGTGGAGGCGGCGGCGTACGAGGCGGGGCTGGAGGTCGTGGTCTCGTCCGGGCCGGCCCGGACCCGGGCCGACCGGCCGGAGCGGGACTGGCTGAACAAGCTGACGGCACGCGGCTCCTCGGGGGTGCTGTTCAACCTGGCGGAGCTGACGCCGGCGCAGTACGCGTGGCTGGACCACCATCGCATCCCGTACGTGCTGATCGACCCCGCCCACGAGCCGCCGGCCGGGGTGGTGTCGGTCGGGGCGGCCAACTGGCAGGGAGGGGTGAGCGCGACGGAGCATCTGCTCGGGCTCGGCCATCGGCGCATCGCGGTGATCGCCGGGCAGCGGCACACCATGGCCGACAGCGCCCGGGTGGCCGGTTACCGTTCCGCGCTCGCCTCGGCGGGGCTGTGCCATCGCGCCGAGTACGTGCGGCACGCGGGCTTCGACGAGACCGCCGCCCGGCGCTGCCTGCACAGGCTGCTGGATCTGCCCGAGCCGCCGACCGCGGTGTTCGTGTGCTCCGACCGGATGGCCCTCGGCGTGTACGAGGCGCTCGCGGAGCGGGAGTTGAGGGTGCCGGACGACATGAGCGTCGTGGGTTTCGACGACCTGCCCGAGGCCCGCTGGGCCGCCCCGGCACTGACCACGGTGCGCCAGCCGCTCGGTGAGATGGCGGCGACCGCGCTCCGGCTGCTGGTGCGGATGATGCAGGGCGAGCGCCCGGAGGGCACGCGTACCGAGCTGTCGACCCGACTGGTGTCCCGCGCGAGCACGGCCGCGCCACCGGAGGAGCGGCCGGCTGCCTGATGCGCGGCGCGCCTGCCGAGGTTCATGGCCGGGGAGCGATCTTCTGCGGGGGTACCGTCACAGTCCTGGGTCCGAACAGGACGGTGACGGCCGGGCACCTCCCGCACGGGGTGCCCGGCTGTCGCCATCAACGGCCGCGGGCCGGCGACCGGTCGTCGTCGGGCGACCGGTTGCCGTCGGGCGATCGGCTGTGGTCCGGCGGCCGGCCGACTCCCGGTCGCTCAGCCACCGACATCGCCAACGACCGTGCGTCAGCAATCCGTTGTCGTCCGGCGATCGGCTGCGGTCCGGCGACCGGCCGCCGTCGGGCGACCGGTCGTCGTCCGGCGGCCGGCCGACTCCCGGTCGCTCAGCCACCGACATCGCCAACGACCGTGCGTCAGCAATCCGTTGTCGTCCGGCGATCGGCTGCGGTCCGGCGACCGGCCGCCGTCGGGCGACCGGTCGTCGTCCGGCGGCCGGTCGGCTCCCGGTCGCTCAGTCCCAGACCTCCCTGTGCTGGTGGCCGCCTCCGGCGAGGGCCTCGATCGCGTCCACGGCGCTGCCGTCGTGGTCACTGCCGGCGGTGCCCTTGCCGGCCTGGACATTGGCCGCGCGGTCGACCTCCAGCCAGGAGTCGGCATGGGAGTTGTCGATCACGGTGATCAGACTGCCGGACGCGGCCACCGGTGCCGCACCGGCCCCGAGCACGACGGCGGCGACCGCCGCCGCCATGCCGAGCCGGGGCACGGTGCCGGTCACACGCCCACACCCTCGGGGGTGAGCCGCTCGCGGGCGATGTTGCGCTCCAGCAGGCTGGTGGAGGCCTTCACGCCGACCCCCCTCGCGGGATCCACCTCCGGCAGCCGGCCGTCGGCCGCCTTCAGGCCGGCGAGCGCGGAGTCCATCGCCTCGTGCGCGGCGAACAGGCAGGGGGTGCTGTAGACCGCGACGTCGACGCCGTGGTCGGACAGTTCACCGAGGGACAGGCGGGGCGACTTGCCTCCGGCGATCTGGTTGAACAGCAGCGGCTTGTCTCCGACGACCTCACGGATGCGCTTGATCCACTCGACGCTGCGCACCCCGTCGACCAGGACCACGTCGGCGTCGGTCGCGGCGATCCGCTCGGCGCGGTGCAGGATGTCGTGCTCGTCCGTGGCGTCCGTGCGGGCGACGACGACCAGGTCCTTGCGCGTCTGCAGGACCTTGTGCAGCTTCTCCAGGTACTCCTCCAGCGGGAGTACCTGTTTGCCGTCGGCATGGCCGCAGCGGCGGGGCCGTTTCTGGTCCTCGAGGATCACCCCGGAGGCACCGATGCGCTCCAGCCCCTCGACGACGTGACAGGCGACCTCGGGGTCGACGTACCCGTCGTCGATGTCGACCAGCAGGTGATGGTGCGGGAACGCGCCCCGCAGCCGCTGGACGAAGGCCACCATGTCGGGCCAGGCGATGAAACCGATGTCCGGCAGCCCGTAGTACGAGGCCGCGAAGCCGAAGCCCGAGACGAACATCCCGTCGTAGTGCTTGGCCGCGATCGACGCCGAGTACATGTCGTACACGCCGATCAGCGGTGTGGTCCCGGGCCCCGCGATGCGCTCGCGCAGCTTCTTACCGTAAGTCAAGGTCCGGCTCCTCCTGTGGGTGGGTGACGCGGGGCCGGACAGCCGACGCGTCTCGACGCCCTTTGCCAAGCCAAGAGCATCTCTAGATAGTCACGTGACCCTCTATGTATGCGAGCTTTACTCACCCCAATGGTGGAACCGGTTCATCGCAGAAACGTCACGTGTGAAGCCGGCCCACCCAGCGGAGGCCGCCGTCCAGGTGGGCCAGGAAGAGCGGGTCGCGGTAGGCCGCTGCGGCGTGACCGAGCGCCGTGTAGAACACGCGGCCGCCGCCGGCGCCCTGCTCACGGCACCAGGCCAGCGGATGGTCCGCGCCCATCCCGCCGCCGTCGTACGACGCCTCGTCGGCGCTCAGCAGCACGCGCACCCGTCCGCGGGGGCTGGCGTCGAAGTCGTACCACTCGTCGGTGCAGTCCCAGACGGCCGGCAGCCCGCGGGTCGCGGGGTGGCCGGGATCCTCGACGACGACCCGGCCGGGCTGGAGGACGGGATGCCGTACGAAGCGGGCACCGAGGAGTTCGCCGTAGTACGGCCAGCCGTACTCGGTGCAGGCCGCCGCGTGCACCCCGGCGAAGCCCCCGCCCGAGTCCACGTACCCCGCGAGCCGCTCCCGGCCGGCCGGGGTCAGCACCTCGCCGCTCGTGGACAGGAAGACGATGGCCGCGTACCCGTCCAGCGGCCCTTCGAGGTCCGCGGGATCCTCGGTGTGCTCGACGGCGAACCGCCCGAGCGCGCGTACGGCGGCGACGGCGTCCGGGATCGACTCGTGGCGGTAGTCCGTGGTGCGGGTGTACAGCAGCAGTCGCGCGGCCATGCGCCGACCCTAAGCCGCAGCCGCCCGCGTCCGCACCAACTCCCTTGAAGCACAGGACCGCTGACCGTAGCCTCACCGGGCATGAGCGCCGTTCCCCCGTTCCTGGACCATCTCGTCCTCGCCACGCCCGATCTGGCGGCGACGGCCGCCGACTTCGCGCGGCGGACCGGGGTGACGCCCGTGCCCGGCGGTGCGCATCCCGGTCTCGGCACGCGCAACCATCTGGTGGGGCTGGGCGGCCGCAGCTATCTGGAGATCCTCGGCCCCGATCCCGAGCAGCCCGAGCCCGCCGGCCCGCTGCCGTTCGGGGTCGACCGGCTGACCGAGCCGCGCACGCTGACCTGGGCGATCAGCCCGCCCGACCTGGACGCGGCGATCACGACGGCCCGCGAGCGGGGCTACGACCCCGGGCCCGTGCACCCGATGAGCCGCCGCACCCCGGACGGCACCGTACTGCGGTGGCGGCTGACCGACGGCGGACATGCGCATCCCTCCGGTCTGGTCCCGTTCCTGATCGACTGGGGCGAGTCCCGCCACCCCGCGACCACGGGCCTGCCGGTCACCCCCCTGCTGGAGGTGTCCGCCGCGGTACCGGACCCGGAGGAGGTGCGCGGCCCGCTCGCGGCCCTGGACACGGGGCTGGTCCTCACAGCGGGCCCCGTCGCCCTCTCCTTCACGGTGGACACGCCCGACGGACCCGTGACCTTCGCCTGAGGCGGGAGCGCGGGGCCGGCGGGGGCTGTGGTGCTGCCGCTTCTCGGTACCGTCGCCCTCGGTGGTGCCGCCCGATGCAGGCCGTCCGGGGAAGGTGTCCGATTCCTTCAAGACCGGTCTGCGGCCGCACGCCTACGGTGACGGCATGACTCCACGATTCGCCCTGATCGGCGTGGTGACGTCCGACATGACCGCCGCGCTCGCCTTCTACCGTCGCCTCGGACTCGTGTTTCCCGAGGGATCCGAAGAACAGCCGCACGTCGATGCCGAACTGCCCGGCGGGCTGCTCTTCGCGCTGGACACCGAGGAGACCATCCGCTCCTTCAACCCCGCCTGGCGACCGCCGGAGGGCGGCGGGCGGGTGTCGCTCGCCTTCCGGTGCGACTCGCCCGCCGCGGTCGACGCTTTGTACGAGGACCTGGTAGGCGCCGGGTACCACGGGGAGCTGAAGCCGTGGGACGCGTTCTGGGGGCAGCGGTACGCCACCGTGCACGACCCCGACGGCAACGGCGTCGACCTGTTCGCCCCGCTACCCGCCGCCGAGTAGCTTCCCGAGCGGCATGCCCGTCAGCTCCCGCACCTCGCGGGCGAGGTGGGGCTGGTCCGCGTACCCGGCGCGGACGGCCGTCTCGGCGTACGGCGTCCCCGAGCGGGCCAGCGCCAGCGCGCGCTGCAGCCTGAGGATGCGGGCCAGGGTCTTGGGGCCGTAGCCGAACGCGTCCAGACAGCGGCGGTGCAACGTCCTTGTGCCGATGCCGAGTTCGGCTGCCGCGGCCGACACCGGGCGGCCCTCGTGCAGGCGCTGCACCAGCCGGCGCAGCAATGGGTCGGGGGCCGTGGTCCGCGCTGCCCGGTCCAGCGCGATGTCCTCCAGTGCCGTCGCCGCGTCGGGCGCCGCCTCGACGTGCTCGCGCAGCCGCCGGACCCGGACGGCGGGCCAGAGGTCGGCCAAGTCGACGCGGAGGTCCCGCAGTTCGTGCGCGGGTACGCCGAGCAGGGCGGGCGCGGTGCCGGGGAAGAAGCGGACGCCGGCCCAGGTGCGGGGCGTGCCCTCGGGGACGTAGGGGCGGGTGTCGGGGCCCGCGACCAGCAGCCGGCCCTCGCTCCACAGCAGGTCCATGCATCCGTCGGGCAGTACCGGCCCGCCACCGGCGCCGCCCGGGGTGTTCGTCCACACCACCGCGCCGGTCAGCCGGGACGCCCGCTCCCTGTACACGGGTGCCAGCCTACGTCGCCGACGACGCCGGGCCCCACTCCCCGATTCCCCGATCAGCTCGGACGCCGGGCGGGGGACGCCGAGATGCCGAGGCCGTCGAGGACTCCGGAGTCGGGGGCACCGAACAGCGGGATGCCGCGGCGGGTGCGGAAGCGGCGGGCGTGGGCGGCGGTGGCCGCGACGGTCAGGACGAGCAGGAGGAGCGAGAGGACCCGGGCGAGCAGCGGCACCACGTCCGTGGGCAGGGTGGCGGCGGCGAGAGTGCCGAGGCCGCCGTCGAGCAGTTGCTCGGCGCCCCAGAGCACGGTCAGGACGCGCAGTGCCCGACGGAACTCGGCGGAGTCCCGCCATATGCCGGCCCGTGCCCCGGCCGCCGGACCTCGGTGCAGTCGCTGGCCCAGCTGGAAGGCCAGCGGCCTGCCGGTGAATCCGGTGCCGAGTATCCAGCCGCCCACCACGAGAGACAGTGCGGCGTCCTTGAACAGCAGAAGGCGGGTGCTGCCACCGACCACAGTGACGAGCGCTGCGGCGGCCAGCAGCACCGTGAAGAACAGGTCCACGCCGTCGATCCGCCGCTGCCGCACCGCACCGGACACCAGCCGCAGTGCGGGTGGTGCCCCGCTGAGCAGCAGCGCCGGGCCCTGGCCGGCGCCGAGGCCGCGCGCCGCGTAGTAGACGAGGAGCGGCAGGAGGATGTCGACGGCGATGGTCAGCAGCGGGCCGAGGGCCGCGCCGCCCGTCCTCGCCGCCGTGCGTGAGCGCCGTACCCGGCCGGACAGATCCGCCGGCTCCGCCCTCTCTCCCGCCTCCCGCACCTCTGTCACGTCTGCCACGGCTGCCGCATCTGGCACGCGCACCATGTCCTCCGCCTCCTTGCCCGGCGTGTGATGACGGCGGCACCCCGTCGGCCCGCTCGTCCGGCCGGACGGCACCGGCCCACGCGAAAACGCTAGGTCCGGGGCGGTGTCGGACGGATCGGAGCACGGGTGGAGCGCCGGGTGGAAAACAGGTGGAAAGCAGGGTGGACAGCAGCGTCACTCACTGGGTGGAGACCACAGGGTGACCACGTGCGGCCGAGCCCTTACGGGCGGACACGGGCGGCGCGATCGGCCGGCCGGGCCGCCGTACGCGCGCGGGTATTCGACTGGCAGGACCGTTCGGCCTGGGCCCCGGTGCTGCACGGCACCGACGCGTCCACCGGGTCGGCCCCCCTGGGACGCGACAGCCCGGGACACAAGTGCAGCGGCAGCCCGGGTGCGGAAGGCGTGACGACGACACCGGGCCCGCCGTGCGGCACGGCCGGCAGACCCGCCGTGCTCGGGCGCAGACCCTCACGCGCAGTAGGCCCCTCTCACCCGCTGACCCGCTGCCCCGACCCCGGCCCGCCTCAGTCCGCAGCCCCCGTCCCTCACCCCCGACGCCACCACGTCACTTCTCCTCCCGAGCCCTACCCCCCTCCCCCTCCCCGTCGGCCTGCGAGGGGTCGCCGTTCGCCTTGTGTGTGTGGTGGGCGTGCTTGGCGTGGGTGCGCAGGCGGGCCGTGACGTCCTCGGGGGGCAGGAAGCGGGACCAGCGCTCGGGGAACTCGGAGGGCATGTCGGGGTCGTCGGGATCGTCGGGGTCGGTGTCGCGGGCCGCCGCGGCCCGGACGACGTACTCGGCGACCTGGGCCTCGCGCATCCGCTCGTTCGCGGCGCGGGCGGCGGCCGTGGCGGCGGCGGGCCAGACCCGGTCGATGGCGGCGTTCACGGCCGCGCCGACGAGGACGGCGAAGGCCGACACCCCGATCCACAGGAGCACGGCGACGGAGGCGGCGAGGGAGCCGTAGATCGTGGCGCCCTCGATGGTGTGCACGAGGTAGATCCGCAGCAGGAAGCTGCCCAGGACCCACATGGCCAGGGCGACCAGGGCGCCGGGGACGTCCTCGATCCACGGGGAGCGGACCGGCACGGACACGTGGTACAGGGTCGTCAGGAAGGCGATGGACAGGACGATGACGACCGGCCAGTACAGGACCTGCACGCCCGTCTCCGACCAGGGCAGCACCCGCACCACCGCGTCCGGGCCCGCGACCATCAGCGGCAGGGCCACCGAGCCGATCAGCAGCGCCACGATGAACAGCAGGAAGGACATCATCCGGGTCTTGACGATGCCCCGGACGCCGTCGAGGCCGTACATGACGGTGATGGTGTCGATGAAGACGTTGACCGCGCGGGAGCCGGACCACAGCGCGAAGAGGAAGCCGATGGAGATGATGTCGGGCCGGCCCTTCATCACGTCGTGCAGGATCGGCTCGGTGATCTCCTTCACACCCTTGTCGGACAGGACCGTCCGCGAGGCCTCGAGGATGTTGGTCTCGAGGCTGCTGATGGTGTGGGCGCCGGTCCAGGTGTCGACGTAGGCGAGCAGCCCGATGAGGCAGAGCAGCAGCGGCGGCACGGACAGCAGCGTGAAGAACGCCGCCTCGGCCGCCAGGCCCAGGATGCGGTACTCCATGCAGGAGTTGACGGTGTCCTTGAGCAGCAGCCAGGCGGTCTTCCGCTTGGAGACGTTCCGGTAGAGGGCTCTGGCCCGGTGGAGGCGACCGGCGGGCCGCTCGGGGGGTTCACTTGCTGGCTGCACGACCCAAAGGTATCCGCAGCACCGGACCCGCCTCACCTTCCGGGGCAGGTGAGCGCATCCGGCGCGCCCGGCGGCGCTGCTGTGCCACTCTGGAGGCCATCACCGCCGCCGTCCCGGGTAGGTTCGCACCATGGCAGGCTCCTCCACCCACACCGTGACGAACCAGCCGCCGCCCCTGGTCGGCTACGACCTGTTCACCGCCGACCGGGCCCTGGTGGAGGCCGTCGAACGGCACACCGGTCCTGACGTTCTGGACGAGGTGCGGTCGGAGCTGTCCGCGCTGGGCCGCGCCGCGGGCTCGGCGCAGGTGCAGGAGTGGGCGGTGCAGGCGAACGAGCACCCGCCCCGGCTGCGCACCCACGACCGGTACGGCCACCGGATCGACGAGGTCGAGTTCCACCCGGCATGGCACCGGCTGCTCGGCAAGGGTGTCTCGGCGGGCCTGACCGGCGCCTGGACACGGCCGTCCGGACACGTCCGCCGGGCCGCCGGCTTCCTGCTCTGGACCCAGGTCGAGGCGGGCACCTGCTGCCCGCTGTCGATGACCCACGCGGCGGTGCCGGCACTGCGGACCGACCCCGCGCTCGCCGCCGAGTGGGAGCCGCGGCTGACGTCCACGGTCTACGACCGCGAGCTGCGGCCCGCCGAGCGGAAGCCCGGCGTGCTCTTCGGTATGGGCATGACCGAGAAGCAGGGCGGCAGCGACGTCCGCGCGAACACCACCGAGGCCCGGCCGCTCGCGGAGACGGGCGCGTACGAACTGACCGGGCACAAGTGGTTCTGCTCGGCTCCCATGTCGGACGCCTTCCTCGTGCTGGCCCAGGCATCCCCCTCTCAGGGACAAGGGGGCCTCACCTGCTTCCTGGTGCCGCGTGTCCTGCCGGACGGCACCCGCAACGTCTTCCTCATCCAGCGGCTGAAGGACAAGCTGGGCAACCGGTCCAACGCCTCGGCCGAGGTGGAGTTCGCCGGCACCTGGGCGCGCCGGGTCGGCGAGGAGGGGCGCGGGGTGCGGACGATCATCGAGATGGTCGCGGCGACCCGGCTGGACTGCGCGCTCGGCTCGGCGGGCCTGATCCGGCAGGCGGTGACGCAGGCGATCCACCACTGCACCTATCGGGAGGCCTTCGGCGGGAAGCTGATCGACAAGCCGCTGATGCGGAACGTCCTCGCCGACCTCGCGCTGGAGTCGGAGGCGGCGACCGCGCTCACGCTCAGGCTGGCGGCCGCCTGCGACGACGGCGGCGAACAGGAGCGCGCATTCCTGCGGCTGGCGGTGCCCGCCGCCAAGTACTGGATCACCAAGCGCTGTGCGCCCGTTGCGGTCGAGGCCGCGGAGTGTCTGGGCGGAAACGGTTACGTCGAGGAGTCGGGCCTGCCCCGGCTGGTACGGGAGTCACCGCTGAACTCGATCTGGGAGGGCGCCGGAAACGTCCAGGCGCTGGACGTGCTCCGGGCGCTGCAGCGGGAGCCGGGCGCACTGGACGCCTGCCTGACCGAGATCGGCCAAGCCCACGGCGCCGACCATCGCCTCGACCGCGCGGTGAAGAACTTCTTCACCGAACTCGCCGACCTTGACGCCGTCGAGGGCCGCGCACGCCGACTCGCGGAACGCCTCGCACTGGTGCTCCAGGGCTCACTCCTGGTCCGTCACGCCCCACCGGAGGTGGCGGACGCCTTCTGCGCCTCCCGCCTGGGCGGCGACCACGGAGCATCGTTCGGCACTCTGCCGACGGGCTTGGATCTGGCATCGATCGTCGAACGAGCACACCCGGGTTCTTAGAACGCAGGCCGACCTGACCGGCCCAGGGGCGCGGGGAACTGCGCGACAGGCCTCCACCGGGCGGCACCCGCCGACGCACCGAAGCCCACACCCCGGAATGCGTCGGCCGAACCCCCGGTGGGGGTGGTGCTGCGCCGACACGGCACCACCCCCACCTCATGGGCCCGTTAAGCCCGCGGACGCGAACCCGCGTCGGGGTCAAGTCTCGGCCACCCCCCGCCCGTCCACCAGGGTTGCAGGGGGTTGCAACTTGTGGGGGCACGTGCGCGGAGTGTGTGCCTCCGGCCTGCCCGGAGCGGCAGTATGAGAGGTGCAGCCGGACCGGAAACCGCCGCCAGGACGGCTTGACAACTATGTTCGACGCCCTTCCGGAAGGACCACCGTGGTGAATCCGCCGATGAACGTGGCGCGCCTGGCCGCCGTGGACGCGCCGCAGGCGGCGCGGCTGCTGAGCGAGGTGCGCGACGCCACCCTTGCCGGTCAGCGGGCGAGGATCGCGCCCCGGCCGGTGATCGAGCAGTCCTGGGGACGGATGCTGCGCAGCGGCGTCGATCCCGACCACGACTTCAGATCCGGACTGCTGTCCTCCGAGGAAGTGCGGCACCGGCGCGAGGAGTCACCGCTCCGGCACGTCCTGCCGGTGCTGCGGCAGGGGCTGCTTTCGGTCGCCGACGTCGCCCAGCACATCATGGTCGTCGCGGACGCCGACGGGAGGGTGCTGTGGCGCGAGGGCGCCTCGCCGGTGCTGCGCAAGGCGGACGGCCTGGGCTTTGAACTCGGCGCGGACTGGCGGGAAGACGTCGTCGGCACCAACGGGGTGGGCACCCCGGCCGTCGTACGCAGGCCCGTGCAGGTCTTCGCCGCCGAGCACTTCGTCCGCTCGCACGCCTCCTGGACCTGTACCGGCGCACCGATCACCGATCCCCGGGACGGCCGGCTGATCGGTGTAGTGGACGTCAGCGGCCCGCTGGAGACCATGCATCCGGCGACCCTCGCCTGGGTGGACTCGGTGGCCAAGCTGGCCGAGTCGCGGCTGCGGGAGGTGCACCGGGACCAGTTGGAGCGGCTGCGGTCGGTGGCGGCGCCGGTGCTGGCCCGGCTGGACGGGCGGGCGCTGGTGGTGGACCGGGACGGCTGGTCGGCGGCGGTGTCCGGGATGCCCTATGTACGGCGTGTCGCGCTGCCCAAGTCGCTGGCGCCGGGCCGCCGGTGGCTGCCGTCGCTGGGTTCGTGCGCGGTGGAGCCGCTGGCCGGGGGCTGGTTGCTGCGGGCGACCGAGGAACCGGCCGGCACGGCGCCGCGGATCGTACTGGATCTGGCCAGGCCGGGACGCAGTACGCTGACGGTGTCCGGTGCGGCGGGTTCCTGGTCGCACGAACTCAGTCCCCGGCACGCCGAGTTGCTCTATCTGCTCGCCGCGCACCGCGCGGGCCGCGGGGCGGCGGCCCTGGCCGAGGATCTGTTCGGGGACTCCTCACGCACGGTGACGGTACGGGCGGAGATGTCCCGGATCCGGCGGTACTGCGGAGAACTTCTGCAACACCGGCCGTATCGTTTCCGTGAGGACGCGGAGTTCGAGGTGCTCCTCCCCGACGACCCCCGCGACCTGCTGCCTTCCTCGACGGCGCCGGCGATCGCGCGGAGACGGACGGGCGCGCAGCGCGGCGGGACCGCGGACCGGTGAGCGTGTCTTCCGCATATTTGCGGGGTCTTCGCCCTGCGCGGGCCGTTGCTGCCGTAGCATCCCTCGAGGGCCTCCCCAGCCGCTTCTCGCGTCAACGTACGGATCATCAGGCGCAGTTGGTCCGGCACCGGCCGGCGCGCCCCGGCGGCGAAGGAGCCCCGGAGAAGGGGACGAGATGAAGCATCGCGGCAGACACCGCCGGCGCAGGCGGGGCGCTGCACTGCGGGCGGTCCTGACCGGGACCGCGCTGGCGCTCACCGCGGCCGCCACCCTGATCAGCGCGTCCCAGGCGGACGTCACCGACAGTCCCGGCGCGCTCAAGCCGCTCTCCTCCCCCGCGGACACCAAACGGCTGCGGCTGCAGGAGCGGCTGGTCCCCGCCCGCACGCTGGACCGGCTCTCCGCCGCAATGGGCCGCCCGGTCGGTGTGGACGCCGTCCTGGCGAGCGCCGACCGCGGGATGCGCACCTCCGCCGGCTGCTCCTCCGCCGACCGCGCGTCCCTGCCCGTCAGCCCCGCCGTCACCCGCGCCTACTGCTGGGACCCGGCCGACTCCGCCGGCACCGCCTGGCGGCCGGCGTCGCTGACCACCTCCGGGGACGCCGACGACGACGGCGTCTGGGGCACCCACCGGGTCGTCCTCGCCGGCTGGACCCACAGCACCGCCACCGGCCGGTCCGCCGAGCGGGGGCTGGCCAGGGTCGCCTTCGTCAACGCCGACGACCCCGCCCACCTGGCCTTCCGCTGGGTGCTGCTGGTGGTGCCGGTCGACGGCGGCCGTGACTACCGGGGGCTGGCCTCGGGGATCTCCGGGATGGTCTGGTACCAGGACAAGCTGCTGGTGACCGCCAGGACCGGAAGCGCGGACGCGCTGTACGTCTACGACCTGGACCGGATCCAGCGCGCCGGCGTCGACGGGCCCGCGATCGGCCGGGTGCCCGGCGGCTGGTCCGCCGACGGCTACCGGTATGTGATGCCCGCGATCGGCTCGTACCGCTTCACCGGGGGCCGCTGCGGCCACTCCGGCCCGCCCTGCCCCGGCGCGCTCGCCCTCGACCGGGGCACCGCGCCGGACAGCGTGGTCGCGGCGGAGTGGACCGCGCCGGACGGCGGCCACGGCGCGCGGCTGTGGCGGTACGCGTTCAGCACGGATCCGGCGCGTGAGGGGCTGCTCGCCACGGACGCCGCGGGGCGGGTGACGGCGGTGGAGGCGTACCGGACCCGGGCGGCCGGGATCCGGGGCGTGCTGTCGTACCAGCGGCCGGGTGCGGAGGACGCGTCCTGGTATGTGGGACGCCTGCCCGGCTCACGGGACGGACACGGCGGGCTGTGGCGGCAGGACGCCGACGGCGCGAAGGCGGCGCACTGCGGCGCGGACGGCTCGCACCGCTGCTGGGCCGAGGCGGCGGGCTCCCTGTCGTACTGGCAGGAGACGGGCGAGGTGTGGTCCCTGTCGAACCGGATGCTCTTCGCCGTACCCCTGGCGGAGCTGGACCGGTCCGTCGGGTGATCCGGTCCGTCGGGTGATGCGGTCGATCGACAGAGCGGGCGGCGGGATGATTCCCTGGCCCGCATGAGCAGCGTCCCCGTCACCACCTGGTCCCTGGAGCAGACCTCGCCCGCGGACCTTCTGCCCGCCGCCGCGCCGGAGGGCGACGTGCGGATCGTCCGTGCCGAGGTGCCCTCCCCCGAGTTCAGCCGCTTCCTGTACGCCTCGGTCGGCGGCGACATCCGCTGGACCGACCGGCTGGGCTGGACGTACGCCCGGTGGCAGGAGCATCTGGGGCGGCCCGGCGTGGAGACCTGGGTGGCCTACGACCGGGGCACCCCGGCCGGCTATGTGGAGCTGGAACCGCAGGACGAGGGCGCGGTCGAGATCGTCTACTTCGGGCTGATCCCCGCCTTCCGCGGCCGCCGCATCGGCGGCCATCTGCTGGCGTACGGTACGGCGCGCGCCTGGGACCTGGCCGAGCGGTGGCCCGGGCGGACGCCGACGAAGCGGGTGTGGCTGCACACGTGCAGCAAGGACGGCGAGTTCGCCATGGACAACTACCAGCGGCGCGGCTTCACACTCTTCGACACCAAGGTCGAGCTGGAGCCGGATGGGCCGACGCCGGGGCCCTGGCCCGGGGCGCACCCGGCCTGACACTCCGCCTGATACGCCGTCTGACCTGCCGGGACAAGCCTTCCCGCAGCGCATGTGAGCGACGACACCCCTGTCCCACATTCCGGGACAAGGGTGTCCGCATGATGGATAAAGCTGGACTGTGTCCAGATCGCCGTGACACGCTTCCGTCATGTCTGGAACTGGAATTGCCTTGGTGAGTCGGCGGCACGTCGACCTCGGCCGCATGTCCAGCGCCATCTGTCCGGCGAGCTGACCGCCCCAGCACCGCCGCGAACCCTCTCAGCAGACTTTCCTCGCGCAAGGACGCGCACGCCTGCACGCGTGCGCGCGTCCGTGCAGGTCAGAGCCGATTCCACCGGTCCCGAAGGACGTACAACCATGGCCGCCACTCCGCCGAACCCCGCCGCCTCCGCGCCCCGCCGCAAGGTGAGCCGTCACCGTGGTGAGGGTCAGTGGGCCGTGGGCCACTTCACCCCGCTCAACGGCAACGAGCAGGTCAAGAAGGACGACGACGGTCTCAATGTACGGACGCGCATTGAGACGATCTACTCCAAGCGCGGATTCGACTCGATCGACCCCAGCGACCTGCGCGGCCGGATGCGCTGGTGGGGGCTGTACACCCAGCGCAAGCCCGGGATCGACGGCGGCAAGACCGCGGTGCTGGAGCCGGAGGAGCTGGACGACCGCTACTTCATGATGCGGGTGCGCATCGACGGCGGCGCGCTGACCACCCAGCAGTTGCGGGTCATCGGTGAGATCTCCCAGGAGTTCGCGCGCGGCACCGCGGACATCACCGACCGGCAGAACGTGCAGTACCACTGGATCCGG
Source organism: Streptomyces sp. RB17 (assembly GCF_009604455.1). Taxonomy (GTDB): domain Bacteria; phylum Actinomycetota; class Actinomycetes; order Streptomycetales; family Streptomycetaceae; genus Streptomyces. Next base: position 355,764 of record NZ_WEGL01000008.1, on the reverse strand, counting down.
ATCGAGGACGTGCCCGAGATCTGGGAGCGGCTGGAGGGCGTGGGCCTGTCCACCGTCACCGCCTGCGGTGACACCCCGCGTGTGATGATCGGCTCCCCGGTGGCGGGCATCGCCGAGGACGAGATCATCGACGCCACGCCGGCGCTGGAGGAGATGAAGCGCCGCGTCCTGAACAACAAGGCGTACTCGAACCTGCCCCGCAAGTTCAAGACGGCCATCTCGGGTTCGCCGCTGCTGGACGTCGTGCACGAGATCAACGACGTGGCGTTCGTCGGCGTACGGCACCCCGAGCACGGCCCGGGTTTCGACGTGTGGGTCGGCGGCGGCCTGTCCACCAACCCCAAGCTGGGCGTACGGCTCGGTACCTGGGTGCCGATCGACGAGGTCCCGGACGTCTACGAGGGCGTCATCTCGATCTTCCGTGACTACGGCTACCGCCGGCTGCGCAACCGGGCCCGGCTGAAGTTCCTCGTCGCCGACTGGGGCGCGGAGAAGTTCCGTCAGGTGCTGGAGGACGAGTACCTCAAGCGCAAGCTGACCGACGGCCCCGCCCCCGAGCAGCCCGTGCAGCAGTGGCGCGACCACATCGGTGTGCACCGGCAGAAGGACGGCCGGTTCTACGTCGGTTTCGCCCCGCGGGTCGGCCGCGTCGACGGCGCCACCCTGACGAAGATCGCCGACCTGGCGGAGGCGCACGGCTCGGGCCGGGTGCGCACCACCGTCGAACAGAAGATGATCGTCCTCGACGTCGAGCAGGACAAGGTGGACTCGCTGGTCGAGGGGCTGGAGGCGCTGGACCTCACCGCCCGGCCGTCCTCCTTCCGGCGCGGCACCATGGCGTGCACCGGCATCGAGTTCTGCAAGCTCGCCATCGTCGAGACCAAGCAGCGCGGCTCGACGCTGATCGACGAACTGGAGCGCCGCCTGCCGGACTTCGACGAGCCGATCACCATCAACCTCAACGGCTGCCCGAACGCCTGCGCCCGTATCCAGGTCGCGGACATCGGTCTCAAGGGCCAGCTGGTCCTCGACGACCAGGGCGAGCAGGTCGAGGGCTACCAGGTGCACCTCGGCGGCGCGCTCGGCCTGGAGGCGGGCTTCGGCCGCAAGGTGCGCGGACTGAAGGTCACCGCGGAGGAGCTGCCCGACTACGTCGAGCGGGTGCTGAAGCGGTTCCAGGCCGAGCGCGAGGACGGCGAGCGGTTCGCCGCCTGGGCGTCCCGCGCTTCCGAGGAGGCCTTGTCGTGAGCGAGCGGGCCGCACCTTTCTACTGCCCCTACTGCGGCGACGAGGACCTGCGTCCGCACGAGCAGAGTCACGGCGCCTGGGAATGCGGGGCGTGCAACCGCGCATTCCAGCTGAAGTTCCTCGGGCTGCTCGCCCGGGGCCTTCAGCGAGCCGACAACGGAGGGGACGACCGATCATGACGACGGCTCAGGAACAGCGTACGACCGAGGAGTTGAAGGCGCTCGCCGAGCAGGCGGGCCGGGACCTGGAGGACGCCTCCGCCCTGGAGATCCTCCAGTGGGCGGTGGACACCTTCGGCGCGACGTTCTGTGTCACCTCCTCCATGGAGGACGCCGTGGTCGCCCATCTCGCCTCGCGGGTCCTCAAGGGCGTGGACGTCGTCTTCCTCGACACCGGTTACCACTTCCCCGAGACCATCGGCACCCGTGACGCCGTCGAGGCCGTGATGGACGTCAACGTCATCACCCTCACGCCGAAGCAGACGGTCGCCGAGCAGGACGCGGAGTACGGCCCGAGGCTGCACGACCGCGACCCCGACCTGTGCTGCGCGCTGCGCAAGGTCAAGCCGCTCGAAGAGGGGCTGCGGGGCTACCAGGCGTGGGCGACCGGCCTGCGCCGCGACGAGTCCCCGACCCGGGCGAACACCCCGGTCGTCGGCTGGGACGAGAAGCGGCAGAAGGTCAAGATCTCCCCGATCGCCCGCTGGACGCAGGACGACGTGGACGCCTATGTCGCCGAGCACGGCGTGCTCACCAACCCGCTGCTCATGGACGGCTACGCCTCCATCGGCTGCGCCCCCTGCACCCGCCGGGTCCTTGAGGGCGAGGACGCGCGCGCCGGCCGCTGGGCGGGCCGCGCCAAGACCGAGTGCGGGCTGCACGGATGACGAACCATCACCTTCTTCAGGAGTACGACGTGACCACCGGAGCCACCGTCTGGCTCACGGGTCTGCCGAGCGCCGGCAAGACCACCATCGCGTACGAGCTGGCCGGCCGGCTGCGTGCCGAGGGCCACCGCGTCGAGGTGCTCGACGGCGACGAGATCCGCGAGTTCATCTCGGCGGGCCTCGGCTTTTCCCGCGAGGACCGGCACACCAACGTGCAGCGCATCGGCTTCGTGGCCGAGTTGCTCGCCCGTAACGGCGTCAAGGCGCTGGTGCCGGTGATCGCGCCGTACACGGACAGCCGGGACGCGGTGCGCAAGCGGCACGCGGAGAACGCGACGCCGTACCTGGAGATCCATGTGGCGACCCCGGTCGAGGTGTGCAGCGTCCGCGACGTGAAGGGGCTGTACGCCAAGCAGGCCGCCGGTGAGCTGACCGGGCTCACGGGTGTCGACGACCCGTACGAGGAGCCGGAGACGCCCGACCTGCGGATCGAGTCGCAGCACCAGAGCGTGCAGGAGTCCGCGGCGTCGGTGTACGCCCTGCTGAGCGAGAGGGGACTGGCATGACGACGACCGTGGCGAAGGCCGAGGAGGGTACGGACAGCCCGTACGCCCTCTCCCACCTGGACGCGCTCGAGTCCGAGGGGGTGCACATCTTCCGCGAGGTGGCGGGCGAGTTCGAGAACCCGGTGATCCTTTTCTCCGGCGGCAAGGACTCGATCGTCATGCTGCACCTGGCGCTGAAGGCGTTCACCCCCGCGGCGGTCCCCTTCTCGCTGCTGCATGTGGACACCGGACACAACTTCCCGGAAGTCCTTGAGTACCGGGACCGTGTGGTGGCCGCACATGGGCTGCGGCTCCATGTGGCCTCCGTCCAGGACTACATCGACCGGGGTGTGCTCAAGGAGCGTCCCGACGGCACCCGTAACCCGCTGCAGACGCTTCCGCTGACGGAGAAGATCCAGAGCGAGAAGTTCGACGCCGTGTTCGGCGGCGGACGGCGGGACGAGGAGAAGGCCCGCGCCAAGGAGCGGGTGTTCTCCCTGCGCGACGAGTTCTCGCAGTGGGACCCGCGCCGCCAGCGCCCCGAGCTGTGGAACCTGTACAACGGCCGGCACGCACCCGGTGAGCACGTCCGCGTGTTCCCGCTGTCCAACTGGACCGAGCTGGACGTGTGGCAGTACATCGCCCGTGAGGGCATCGAGCTGCCGCAGATCTACTTCGCGCACGAGCGCGAGGTGTTCCAGCGGGGCGGTATGTGGCTGACCGCCGGCGAGTGGGGCGGCCCGAAGGACGGCGAGAGCGTCGAGAAGCGCCAGGTCCGCTACCGCACCGTCGGTGACATGTCCTGCACCGGCGCCGTCGACTCCGACGCCACCACGCTGGACGCCGTGATCGCCGAGATCGCCGCCTCCCGGCTCACCGAGCGGGGCGCGACCCGCGCCGACGACAAGCTGTCCGAGGCCGCGATGGAAGACCGCAAGCGCGAGGGGTACTTCTAAGCATGAGCACGATCACGACCGAGGCGCTCTCGGCCACCACCCTGCTGCGGTTCGCCACCGCCGGCTCCGTCGACGACGGCAAGTCCACCCTCGTCGGACGACTGCTGCACGACTCCAAGTCGGTCCTGGCCGACCAGCTGGAGGCCGTGGAGCGGGTCTCCGCGAGCCGTGGCCAGGACGGCCCGGACCTCGCGCTGCTCACCGACGGCCTGCGCGCCGAGCGGGAACAGGGCATCACCATCGACGTGGCCTACCGCTACTTCGCCACGCCCCGGCGCCGGTTCATCCTGGCCGACACGCCCGGCCATGTGCAGTACACCCGCAACATGGTCACGGGTGCCTCGACGGCCGAGCTGACCGTGATCCTCGTCGACGCCCGCAACGGCGTGGTCGAGCAGACCCGCCGGCACGCGGCGATCGCGGCCCTGCTGCGGGTCCCGCACGTCGTCCTCGCGGTCAACAAGATGGACCTCGTCGGCTACGAGGAGTCCGTGTTCGCGGCGATCGCCGAGGAGTTCACGGCGTACGCGACCGAGCTGGGCGTGCCCGAGGTCACCGCGATCCCGATCTCGGCGCTCGCCGGTGACAACGTGGTGGAGCCGTCCGCGAACATGGACTGGTACGGCGGCCCGACCGTCCTGGAACACCTCGAAACCGTTCCCGTCAGCCACGACCTGGCGCACTGCCACGCCCGGCTGCCCGTGCAGTACGTGATCCGGCCGCAGTCCGCCGAGCACCCGGACTACCGGGGCTACGCGGGCCAGATCGCGGCGGGTACCTTCCGCGTCGGCGAGGAGGTCACGGTCCTGCCGTCCGGGCGGACGACGCGGATCTCCGGCATCGACCTGCTGGGCGAGCCGGTGGACGTGGCCTGGACGACGCAGTCGGTGACGGTCCTGCTCCAGGACGACATCGACGTCTCGCGCGGTGACCTGATCGTGCCGACGAAGGACGCGCCGGACACCACCCAGGACGTGGAGGCGACCGTCTGCCATGTGGCCGACGCCCCGCTGACCGTCGGCCACCGCGTGCTGCTCAAGCACGGCACCCGCACGGTCAAGGCGATCGTGAAGGACATCCCGTCCCGGCTGACGCTGGACGACCTGTCCCTGCACCCGCACCCGGGACTGCTCGTCGCCAACGACATCGGCCGGGTGAAGATCCGTACCGCCGAGCCGCTGCCGGTCGACTCCTACGCCGACTCGCGGCGCACGGGCTCGTTCATCCTGATCGACCCGAGCGACGGCACCACGCTGACCGCGGGCATGGTCGGCGAGTCGTTCGCCTCCCCCGAGCCGGTCAAGGACGAGCCCGACGACGACGGCTGGGACTTCTGAGCATGAAGACGACCGATGTCTACGCGACGTTCGCGAAGGAGGGCGGCCGTATCGGCAGCGGCTCCCTCGGCAGCGGGCAGGGCGGGGTGGCGCGATGTGCGCGCTGACGTACGCGCACCGCTTGCGCGCCCTCACCCCCCACCGCAGTGAACGAAGACCTGCCGACTTCCCGGCCACGACCTGAGAGACCGTGACCGCCGGGCCAACGAGAGGAACCCCTCCCGTGCCTGCCTCCCGCTCCACGTTGTTCCGTCGCGGCATAGCCGCGCTCGCCGCCCTTCCCCTCCTCACGCTCGCCGCCTGCGGTTACGGCTCCGAGTCCAAGAACGACGACACCACGAAGGTCGCCGCCGGCGCCAAGAAGATCGACGGACTCGACTCCGTCAAGATCGGGTACTTCGGCAACCTGACCCACGCGACCGCACTGGTCGGCCGGGAACAGGGCCTCTTCCAGAAGGAACTGGGCGCCACCAAGGCGGACTACGCCACCTTCAACGCCGGTCCGTCCGAGATCGAGGCCCTCAACTCGGGCTCCATCGACATCGGCTGGATCGGCCCGTCCCCGGCGATCAACGGCTACACCAAGTCCGACGGCAAGAGCCTGAAGATCATCGGCGGTTCGGCGTCCGGCGGTGTGAAGCTGGTCGTGAACCCCAAGAAGATCACGTCCCTGAAGGACGTCAAGGGCAAGAAGATCGCCACCCCTCAGCTGGGCAACACGCAGGACGTGGCGTTCCTCAACTGGGCGGCCGAGCAGGGCTGGAAGGTCGACCCGCAGAGCGGCAAGGGTGACGTCACGGTCGTCCGCAGCGACAACAAGGTGACCCCGGACGCGTTCAAGGCGGGGTCGGTCGACGGCGCCTGGGTGCCGGAGCCGACCGCGTCCAAGCTGGTCGCCGAGGGCGGCAAGGTGCTGCTGGACGAGTCGTCGCTGTGGCCGGACAAGAAGTTCGTGATCACGAACATCATCGTGCGGCAGGCCTTCCTGAAGGAGCACCCGAAGGCGGTCGAGGCGGTGCTGAAGGCCTCGGTCGAGGCCAACAAGTGGATCAACGCCAACCCGGACCAGGCGAAGGCGGCGGCGAACAAGCAGCTGGGCATCGACTCCGGCAAGGAGCTGCCTGCGAACGTCCTCGACCCGGCGTGGAAGTCCATCCGGTTCACCGACGACCCGCTGGCCTCCACCCTCGACACCGAGGCGGCGCACGCGGTCAAGGCCGGCCTGCTGGACAAGCCGGACCTGAAGGGGATCTACGACCTGACGATCCTCAACAAGGTCCTCAAGGCCGAGGGTGACCAGCCCGTCGACGCCGCCGGCCTCGGCACCAGCTGACCCCCGTTCCCGATGAGTTCCCAGGAGGTGACGACCATGGCAACCACTCTCGCCAAGGCCGCCGAGGCGGTCGACTACGCCGCACGCCTCGAGCATGTCTCGAAGTCCTTCGCGACACCCGGCGGGCAGCAGCTCGTCCTCGACGACATCAGCCTCGATGTCGCGCCCGGCGAGTTCGTCACCCTCCTGGGGGCCTCGGGCTGCGGCAAGTCCACGCTGCTGAACCTGGTGGCGGGCCTGGACCGGCCCTCCGCCGGGTCCATCACCACGGACGGGCGCCCGGCCCTGATGTTCCAGGAGCACGCCCTGTTCCCGTGGCTGACCGCGGGCAAGAACATCGAACTGGCCCTGAAGCTCAGGGGAGTTCCCAAGCCCGCGCGGCGCGACAAGGCCGAGGAGCTGCTCGAACTCGTCCGGCTGAAGGGCGCGTACGGCAAGCGCGTGCACGAGCTGTCCGGCGGTATGCGGCAGCGGGTGGCGCTGGCGCGGGCGCTGGCGCAGGAGAGCAGCCTGCTGCTGATGGACGAGCCGTTCGCGGCGCTGGACGCCATCACCCGGGACGTGCTGCACGACGAGCTGACCCGTATCTGGTCGGAGACCGGGCTGTCCGTGCTGTTCGTGACGCACAACGTGCGCGAGGCGGTGCGGCTCGCGCAGCGTGTCGTGCTGCTGTCCTCCCGTCCGGGCCGGGTGGCCCGCCAGTGGGAGGTCGACATTCCGCAGCCGCGCCGCATCGAGGACGCGCCCGTGGCGGAACTGTCCCTGGAGATCACCGAAGTACTGCGTGGGGAGATCCGCCGCCATGGCCAGCACTGACACGACGACCCCTCCCGGGACGGGGAGCGTGGAGGCGGGCCTCGACGCGCTGGAGACCGCGCAACCGGGCCGTACGCCGTTCCGCAGGACCTTTGTCGACAAGATCGTCCCGCCGGTCACCGCGGTCGTCGTGGTCCTGGTGGTCTGGCAGGGTCTGATCACCCTGAAGATCGTCGACGATCCGACCAAACTGCCCACCCCTGTCGCGGTCTGGAACGCGTTCCGTGCCGACTGGCTGCAGGGCAAGCTGCTCGGTTACATCTGGACGAGTGTCTCGCGCGGTCTGCTCGGCTTCTGCTTCGCCCTGCTGATCGGCACCCCGCTGGGTCTGTTGGTGGCGCGGGTCAGGTTCGTGCGCGCGGCCATCGGCCCGATCCTGTCCGGTCTGCAGTCGCTGCCGTCGGTGGCGTGGGTGCCGCCCGCGGTGATCTGGCTCGGCCTGAACAACTCGATGATGTACGCGGTGATCCTGCTCGGTGCCGTGCCGTCCATCGCCAACGGCCTGGTGTCCGGCGTGGACCAGGTGCCGCCGCTGTTCCTTCGGGCGGGCCGCACGATGGGCGCCACGGGCCTGAAGGGCACCTGGCACGTCACCCTGCCTGCGGCGCTGCCCGGCTATGTGGCCGGTATGAAGCAGGGCTGGGCCTTCTCCTGGCGCTCCCTGATGGCCGCGGAGATCATCGCGAACTTCCCCGACCTGGGGACGGGCCTCGGCCAGCTGCTGGAGAACGCCCGAACGGCCAGCGACATGGCCATGGTGTTCGAGGCCATCCTGCTGATCCTGTTCGTCGGCATCGCCATCGACCTGCTGATCTTCAGCCCGCTGGAGCGGTGGGTGCTGCGCAGCCGCGGCCTGCTGGTGAAGGGCTGAGGCACACCCCATGCACCGTCCGGTTCTCCTCGTCGTCGCCCACGGCAGCCGCGACCCGCGGCACGCCGCGACCGTGCACGCCCTGGTGGAGCGGGTTCGGTCACTGCGGCCGGGACTGCGGGTGGAGACCGGTTTCCTGGACTTCAACGTCCCGTCCGTGCACGGGGTGCTGGAGAACCTGGCTGCAGACGGCGTGCGGGACGTCGTCGCCCTGCCGCTGCTGCTGACCCGCGCCTTCCACGCCAAGGCCGACATCCCCGCCGTGCTGCGGGAGGCGCCGGCCCGGCTGCGGATCCGGCAGGCGGACGTGCTGGGTCCGTCGCCGCTGCTGCTGTCGGCGCTGGAACGACGGCTGTACGAGGCGGGGCTGAGCCCCGCCGACAAGTCCTCGACCGGGATCGTGCTGGCCTCGGCGGGGTCCTCCGACCCGGAGGCGATCGCAGTGATCGCCGACATCGCGCGGGAGTGGTGGCACACCGGTTGGTGCGCCGTGCGGCCTGCGTTCGCCTCCGCATCCCTTCCCCGCACCGAGGACGCCGTGGCCGAGCTGCGCGCCCTCGGCTGCGAGCGGGTCGCCGTCGCGCCGTACGTCCTGGCCCCCGGCTTTCTGCCGGACCGCATCGCGCGGGGCGCGGCCGGGGCGGACGTACTGGCGGACGTGCTGGGCCCCGCGCCGGAGGTGGCGCGGGTGCTGCTGGAGCGCTACGACGCGGCACGCCGCCCGGCGCTGACGGCCCTGGGCGCCTGACCGTTCCCCGGCGTCCCTGGCCTCCCCGGCTTCCCTGCCTCTCCGGTTTCCCCGGCTCTCCCGGGTTACAGCCCGAGCGCGTGCAGCAGGTGCTGGGTGAAGGTGAGACTGGCGGTGCCCGCGCCCGCCGTGATGGCGACGTTCTCCAGCGCGGTGCGGATCCGGCCCCGGTTGGGCGGCAGGCCGTCCTCCGCGGACAGCGCCAGCTCCGCCTGGATGACCTCCCCGTTCCCGGCGATCCGCGGGTACTCGGCGCGCAGTGCCTCGGTGAGCCGGTCGGCGACGGCCATGAGGGTTTCGAGGTCGGGGGTGCCGTTCCTGGGGTCGATACGGGCGAAATCGATGGGCCCGTTCCCGAAGTTGTAGGTGCTCATGTCCTGTCCTCGCTTGTCGTCCGAAGGAGCCTTCGGGGGTGGGGGGTGGCTACGGCTTCGGCGCGGGCGACCAGGCTGTGGTTGCCGAAGATGCTGGTGCGGCTGACGTTACCGATGTTCCGGGCCGGCGCCCGGCGGCCCGGGGCCGCCCTGCACCGGGCCCGGAAGAGGTGACCCGCGAATGAGGTGTCGAGTAGGCCGAAAATCGCCACCCATCCGGGTGACCCGTGTCCGTTGACCGGGCTCCCGGGGGCGGCGCGGGACGAGAGGGTACGGCCGTTTCCGGGAGCCCCGGCGCGTACGGCCGGTCTCCGGTGACCCGGTCGACGCGGTGGGCGAAGACGCCGTCGGCGTACCCCGGGGCGCCCGGTCGCCGGGGCACTCCGTTCCCGCGGTGCCGCGCCGGCGCCGGTGCCGGCGTGCCCGCACGGTACTGCGGCAGGGCCCGTGATGGTCCGCCCGACACGCTCATCCGTCCCCTCGCCCCTTCCGGCCGTCTGCGCGCATCACCCTAGGGACAACGGGATGAGTTTGTCGCGAGGTTCGGCGAGGGCTGGCCTTGCGGGACGGGTGCGTGGTAGAGGGCCGCCGGGGTCCGGCGCTCCCCTGTGACGTCGGACCGCGGCGGCTCTTCGTTCTGCGTCGGTCACGGTCCGTGTGTCACACGAGCGGCGAACTCGAGGAGGGCGAGCGGCGTTTATCGGCCAACCGGTTTCCGTGTCAGTCGAAGCGGAGGGCGCCGGTGCGCGTGCGCTTGAGTTCGAAGAGGTCGGGGTGGCCGGCCAGCACCCGGAAGCTGTCGAAGAGTTCGGCCGCCTCCGCGCCGCGCGGAACGGCGCGCAGGACGGGACCGAACCACACCGTGCCGTCGATGTGCAGGGTCGGCGTGCCCACGTAGCCGCCCGTCTCCGGCTCGACGCCGGCCTCGTGGCTGCGGCGCACCGCGTCGTCGTACGACGGATCGTGCGCGGCGGCCGACAGGTCGGCGGGCAGCCCGAGTTCGGCCAGCGACTCGGCGACCACCCGGTCGAAGTCCTCGATCCGGCCTTCGTGGATGCGGGTGCCGAACGCGGTGTACAGATCGCGCAGCACCTTGTCACCGTGCCGTTCGGCGGCGGCCACGGCGACCCGCACCGGGCCGATCGAGCGGTCCACCAAGTCGCGGTACCAGTCGGGGAGTTCGTTGCCCGTGTTGTGCAGGTACAGGCTCATCACCCGGAACCGGAGGTCGAGCGGGCGCAGGCGCTCGACCTCCAGCAGCCAGCGGGAGGTGATCCAGGCGAAGGGGCAGGCCGGGTCGAAGAAGAAGTCGACCCGGGTCGGGGCGGGCTCGGTGGCGGTTTCGCGGTACGTCATGACAGCGACGCTAGTGCCATATTGGTTCAGTGTCGCGGGCCAATCCGCGCCCGATTCACTGGTCCAATTCCCCGCCGGCTCCACCGGCCCCGCTCGGCCCCGGCACCACCGCGATCTCCGTTCCGCGCAGGCGTTCCGGTTCCGCCACGACGTCGATCCGGGTGATCCGGCCGTCCGCGCCGAAGGCGAAGGCCAGGACCAGACGTGGCCGCCCCCGCTCCGCCATGACCAGGCCGAACTCGCCGTCCAGCAGGGCGAGTCCGGTGAGCAGAGCGCGCTCCATGGCGGCCGTCGCGCCCCGGGCGACGGGCTCGGCGCCCCGCACGGTGACCGGTTCGGGCGTGGGCACGACCAGCGCGTCGGCGTGCAGCACCACGTCCGGGTCGAGCAGCGCGACCAGGGCCGTGAAGTCGCCGCCGCGGGTGGCGGCGAGGAAGGCCTCCACGGCCCGGCGCCGGCGTACGGCGTCGGCGGCGGGCGCGGCCGGCCGGCCCTGGACGCGGCGGCGGGCCCGGCTGGCGAGCTGCCGGGTGGCGGCCGGGGTCTTCTCGATCAGCGGGGCGATCTCCTCGAAGGTCACCGCGAACATGTCGTGCAGCACGAAGGCGACCCGCTCGGCCGGGCCGAGGGTGTCGAGGACGACGAGCAGCGCGACCCCGACCTGGTCGGCCAGCAGCACCTCCCGGGCGGGGTCGCCGGCCTCGGCGGGGGCCGCCGGGGTTTCGTGGGCGTCTTCGTAGGCGTCGAGGAACTCCTCGCGCCGGTTGCGGCGGGCCCGTAGCAGGTTGAGGCAGACCCGGGTCACCACGGTGGTCAGCCAGCCGGTGAGGTTCCGCACCCCGTCGAGGTCGGCCTGCCGGGCCCGCAGCCAGGCCTCCTGCAGCGCGTCGTCGGCCTCGGCGGCCGAGCCGAGCAGCCGGTAGGCCACGGCCGTGAGATGCCGCCGGTCCGCCTCGAACCGCTCCGCGAGCCGCCGCCCGTCGTCCTGCGTGGCCTCGCCAGCCCGGGCTCCGTCCGTGACCTCGTCCACCCGTTCCCCCGCCCCTTCGTGCGTACGGTCCACGCCCTACGAAACGCCGAACCGGCCGGAAGATCAACTGCCTTGCCGTACCACGGCGCCGGCCGGCAACCGGTTGGGCTGCGGCCCCGAGGGGATGCCGGCAACGGCCGTCATGCTCCCGGAACCGTCAGCTCGACCAGTTTGACCACCGTGTTCCAGTTCCGGCCCGTGGCGATCACGCCCTTGGTCCGGGGGCGGCGGGACAGCGCCTCGGCGAGCTTGGAGCGGCCGAGGCCCTCGGGGGCGTACAGATACAGGCAGCGGTCGCCGAGGCGGAACTCCTCGGGCAGGTGGGCGGCGGGGTCGATCTCCGCGAAGCGGTCCGGGGTGACCGGTGCGGAGAAGTACGTGACGTGCAGCTGTCTGGCCTCCAGGTCGGCGGCCGGGAACGGGCAGGCCTCGACGACCGCCTTCAGATAGGTGTGGTCGCGCACGATCACGTCGACCGGAAAGCCGAACCGCTCCTCGATCGCCCGGCTCAGCTCCGCCGCGAGCGACTCCTCGTCGCCGTGGCCGGTGGTGAACACGGCCTGACCGCTCTGCAGATGGGTCCGTACGCCGGTGTGACCGAGGCCGGTCAGCAGCGTACGGAGGTCGGCCATCGGCAGCTTCTTGCTGCCGCCGACGTTGATTCCGCGCAACAGCGCCGCGTAGGTCGTCATCCGGTCAGCGTAGAGCGGCCGTCGTGCCCCGTGGGGGTGGGCACGACGGCCGGGCCCGCGCGGGGCGGGCTGCGCGAAACTCTCGCCGATCGCCGGGCACCGGATCAACCTCTACACGCAGCTGTGACTTGTTCAACAAGGTTTCGTAATCACAAACCGCCGCGCCGGCGGCAGAACGGACAACCCACGTCCGACGGCCGGCGGAACGGGCTGCCGACCCCGAGACGCGCCCCCGAGAAGCACGGATAGGTGTAGGGGGCCGTCGTCCTCCCCAGTGCGGACCGGCGCCCCGCCGAGTTCACCGGGCAGCACGACGAGACGCGTTCACCCGGCTCATACGGTCGTACCGGAGCAAGCGCAGAGGTGGCGACAGGGGGTCGCCACCGCACACGAGGGGGAAGACCCGCGATGGGGAACAGGGACGTGCCGGTGCGGGGGCTGGCCGCCCGCGCCGGCGGCTGGAGCGCCCGGCACCGCTGGGCGGCCGTGGGCATATGGGTGCTGTTCGTCGTGCTGGCCATGGGGCTGGGCTCGGCGGCGGGCCGGGTCGACGTCGACGAGAACAACCAGCTCAAGGGCGAGACGCACACCGCTGCCCGGATCATCGACGACGCGGGGATCAAGGAGCCGGCCGGCGAGACCGTCCTGATCCAGTCCAAGGACGCCGGAGTGAGTGCGACGGGCGCCGAGTTCCGGGCCGCCGTCGCCGACGTGGTGAAGGCGGTCGAGGGCACCGGGAAGGTCACGGCCGTGACCTCGCCGTACGACACGCACACCATCTCCCGGGACGGCCGCAGCGCACTGGTGCAGTTCGACATGCGCGGTGACGCCAAGACGGCGGTCGACCGGGTCGAGCCGGTGCTGGACGCGGTCGCCGGGGTGCAGAAGGCGCACGGCTCGCTGCGGATCGAGGAGCTCGGCGGCGCCAGCATGCAGAAGCAGTACAAGGACGCCTTCGGCGACGACTTCAAGCAGGCCGAGTACTCGGCGGTGCCGGTGGCGCTCGGCATCCTGCTGATCGCCTTCGGGGCGCTGGTGGCGGCGCTGCTGCCGGTGGCCCTCGCCATCACGGCGATCGTGGCGACGATGGGCCTGATGGGCATCGTCAGCCATCTGCAGCCGATGAGCGACACCGCCAACTCCGTGATGCTGCTGGTCGGTCTGGCCGTCGGCGTCGACTACTGCCTGTTCTATCTGCGCCGCGAGCGCGAGGAGCGGCAGGCGGGACGGGACCCGGGCACCGCGCTCAGGATCGCCGCCGCCACCAGCGGCCGGGCGGTCATCGTGTCCGGGGTCACGGTGTGCGTGGCGATGGCCGGCATGCTCTTCACCGGGCTCGCCGAGTTCGAGGCGATGGGTCTGGCCTCGCTGATGGTGGTCGCCGTTGCCATGGTCGGCTCGGTGACGGTCCTGCCGGCGCTGCTGTCGCTGCTCGGTGAGCGGGTGGAGAAGGGCCGTATCCCGTTCCTGGGCCGCCGGAACCGGAAGCGGGCCGCGGGCGAGGGCAGCCGGGTCTGGACCGCCGTCCTGCGCGCGGTGCTGGCCAGGCCGCTGGTCTCCGTCGTCGTGGCGGCCGGCGCGCTGCTGGCGGTCGCCGCGCCCGCGCTCGGCATGAAGACCCAGCAGCTCACCCTGGACCAGGAGTTCGGGAAGTCGCTGCCGATCGTGCAGACGTACAACCGGATCAACGACGCCTTCCCGGGCGGCAGTGACCCGGCCCAGGTCGTGGTCAGGGCCAAGGACATCGGCGCGCCCGAGGTCCGGCAGGCCCTCGCCGACTTCAAGCGGCAGGCGATCGCCTCCGGCGCCTCGCGCGGCCCGGTCGACATCCGTGTGCACGACGCGCAGAACGTCGCCCTGGTCTCCGTGCCGCTGGTCGGCGGCTCCGACATGGACCGGGCCGTGAAGAGCCTGGACAAGCTGCGCGACGAGGTACGGCCCGCCACGCTCGGCAAGGTCGACAGCGTGCAGGCGCCGATCACCGGACAGGTGGCCGGCAACCACGACTTCAACGACCAGCTGCTCGGGTCCGTCGTCCCGGTCTTCGCGTTCGTGATCGTCTTCGCCTTCCTGCTGATGCTGCTGTCGTTCCGCTCGCTGACCGTGGCGATCACGTCGATCGTGCTCAACCTGCTGTCGGTGGGCGCCGCGTACGGCGTCCTCGTCGCGGTCTTCCAGCACGGCTGGGGTGCCTCGCTGGTGGGCGCGCAGGGGGTCGGCGCGATCGTGACCTGGCTGCCGCTGTTCCTGTTCGTGATCCTGTTCGGGCTGTCGATGGACTACCACGTGTTCGTCGTCTCCCGGATCCGCGAGGCCCGCATCAACGGCCGTACGACGAAGGACGCGATCCGGCACGGCGTGGTGACCACGGCCGGGGTCGTCACCAGCGCCGCGGTCATCATGGTCGCCGTGTTCGCGATCTTCGGCACGCTGTCGATGCAGTCCATGAAGCAGATGGGTGTGGGCCTGGCCGCGGCGGTCCTCATCGACGCGACGGTCATCCGCGGTGTGCTGCTGCCGGCCGTGATGGCCCTGCTCGGCGAGCGCAACTGGTACCTGCCGAAGTGGCTGCGCCGCCTGCCCGACCTCACCCATGACGAGGCGCCGGTCGCCTCCCGGCGGGTGCGGGAGGAGGGGGAGCGGGTGCCGGTCTGATTCCGCGCCTGCCCACCGGGGTGGTCGAGACCGTACGCGAGTGAAGGGGCGCGGGGGCTGTCGCGTCCATGCGGCGGAGCCGCATGTCGAAACAACTCCGCGCCCCTTCGGGGCGGGGTGGCCTACTCCCCCGCTCCGCCCGGCAGCTCTGCCTCGATCAGGTCCGCCGCGCGACGCGTGCCGCCCTCCTCGGCCATCTCCGCCCGGATGTCCTTCAGGCGCCGGGCCACCTCCGGATCGGCCACCAGGGCGAGCGCGGTCTCGCGGAGGCGGTCGGCGGTGGCCTCCTCGGTGTCCAGCCGGCGCGCGACGCCGAGGGCCTGGAGCATGTCGGCGTTGCCGAACTGGTCGACGGCCTGCGGTACGGCGACCATGTCGGCGTTGCCGAACTGGTCGACGGCCTGCGGTACGGCGACCATGTCGGCGTTGCCGAACTGGTCGACGGCCTGCGGTACGGCGATCATCGGCGTGGCCGTGGCCAGGCCCTCCTGGCTGCCGCCCGCGCCCGCGTGCGTGACGAACAGGTCGGCCTGCCGGAGGACCGCCAACTGCGGCACCCAGCCGTGCACTTCGACGCCCTCCGGTACGGCGCCCAGCTCGGCGGGGTCCACATGCCGGCCGACCTGGAGGACCAGGTGCCAGCCGGGCAGGTCACCGAAGGCGCGGACGCACTCGCGGTAGAACGCGGGCTGCCTGGTGAAGGCGGAGCCCAGCGACACCAGCACGACCTTCTCGGCGCCGCCGGGCCGCTGCCAGTCACCCTGGTCGGCGCGATCGCCCTGGCAGGCGCCGACGAAGGTGTGCACGGTCCCGTCGACCCGGTCGGCGTGCGGCTGGAGGGCCCTGGGGATGAGCACGATCGAGCGTCTCGGGCCGACGAAGGAATCCCATCGCTCCGTGATCCCGTGCTGGGCGAGCCAGGACGCGAATCGAGCCTCGTAGGCCCGCCCGCGTTCGGTCTGCCTCGGCTCGGCCCACATCGGCTCGAACACCTCCTCCTCGTAGCCCTCCCAGGCGACCAGGTTCGGGGAGAGGGAGATCGCCGGGACGCCCCACCGGTGGGCGAGGACGCGGGCCGGGTAGGAGGCGATGTCGTGCAGCACGAGGTCGGGCTCGTCGCCCGCGTAGGCCGCCGCGAGCTGCGGGAGCGCCTGGATCGCGTCCGCGAGGAACGGCTCCACGTTGTCCAGCAGCGTGGTGCCCCAGGCTTCCGGGGCGGCGTCGGGTCCGGGCAGCGTGGACCTGTACGGCACGGGCCGGGCCCCGGTGGCGGCCACCTTCCCGGCGAACACCGGCGGGACGGCGTACGTGACCCGGTGGCCCCGGTCCACCAGTTCGCGGATCACCTCCAGACTGGGGTTCACATGGCCGTGCGCGGCGATGGAGAACATGGCGATGTGGGCGGGCTCGGTCATGCCGTCCAACATAAACGAGACGAGACGTCTCGTTCAAAGGGATTTCATCCCCCCGCTCAGCGCTGGAAGCGGGCCAGGACCAGGCTGCCGTCGCTCTCCAGGCGTCTGCGCGGGTCAGCGAGGCCGATGGCGCCGCCGTAGCACTCCTGGAGGGCAGGGGTGGCCACCTTGTCCTTCCCTTCGGGACGGCCGCGGACGGACTGGGCGGGTGCCGGGCGGAGGCGGTCCGCCAGGGCGGTGCCGGTCGCCCAGCCGTACGTCGTAACGTGCAGGGCGGGGTCCCGCAGGGCCCGGGTGCCGGTGGGCAGCATCCAGTCGCCGAGGGCGAGACGCGGGCAGTACGTCCCAGCTGAAGCCCTTCGGTGCCTGCTGCACGATCCGCCGGCGGTAGGAGAACCCCAGCGGGACCATCGCGTACCGGCCGGCGAAGAAGCCGGGCAGGGTGTCCGAGCCGCCGCTGCCCGGCGTCGAGGCGGGGGCGCTGCGGTCGACGGCGACCTGGCCGTGGACCGTGCGGGGTACGACCGGGTCGGCGGCGGCGAAGTGCACGGTCACCTTGCCGTCCGCACCTGTGCGGAAGAGCCGGCCCGGCCGCCGACGGGGGGAGGTTGAGCGTGGCGGAGACGGGTTCCTTCGGCGGCCAGGCCCCGCCGTAGCTGCCGTGCCCGAAGGTGGCTGTGCCCCAAGTGGCCTGCGGTATGCCGGACTTGAGGCGAGCGGGCAGCAGATCGGTCAGGTCGGCGAGGTAGCCGCCGTAGGCCAAGTCGGCGAGGTCGTCGGGGGCGTCGTGGATGACGTCCGGGGCCTCACCGCCCTCGAAGGAGGTGAGCAGCTGGTCGTGGACGCCGTCCCAACTGCCCGGGACGTACTCGACCCTGATGTCCGGGTGTGTCGCGTTCAGCCCCTCCCCGCCTGCTCCGATTGACGTGTTCATGGTCATGAAGGTCCGGTACCTCGTCAAGGGCCCGCGCACACCGCCCGACCTGTGCGAATGCGAGACTGGCCGGAGAGACGGGCACGGGACGGCGGCGCGGCACGGAGGCACGATGGACGAGGCACGGGCACGGGACGTACTGGCCACGGCGGGAGTGCTGCCGGGGCCGGCCCGGGACGCGGTTCTCCTCGCCCTCGGCGAGAACGCGGTGTTCGCCGCCGGCGATCTGGTGGTGAAGGTGGGCCGCGACGCCGAGTTGCTGCAGCGGGCCCGGCGCGAGCTCGACGTCGCCGGCTGGCTGGCCGAGGCGGGCGTGCCGGCGGTACGGGCCGCGGAGCCGAAGCCACGGCTGGTCGAGGGCCACCCGGTGACCGTGTGGCACCGGCTGTCCGACCCGGTACGGCCCGCCGAGCCGCGGGACCTGGCGCGGTTGCTGCGGAGGGTGCACGCACTTCCCTCTCCTCCCTTCGCTCTGCCGCCCCGTGAGCTGCTGGGCGGTGTGGAGCGCTGGCTGCGGCTCGCGGGCGACGCGATCGATCCCGAGGACGCGGCCTACCTCCGCGCGCGCCGGGACTCCTTCGCGGCGGCCGCGGCCGCCCTGACGCCCCATCTGCCGCCGGGCCCGATCCACGGGGACGCGCTGCCCCGCAATGTGCACATCGGGCCGGACGGGCCGGTCCTGGTCGACCTGGAGACCTTCTCCGCCGACCTGCGCGAGCACGACCTGGTGGTCATGGCCCTCTCCCGCGACCGGTACGGGCTGCCAGCCGAGGCGTACGACTCCTTTGCCGAGGCGTACGGGTGGGATGTGCGGGAGTGGGACGGGTGCGGTGTGCTCCGCGGGGCTCGGGAGACGGCCAGCTGTGCCTGGGTGGCCCAGCACGCGCCGAGCAATCCGAAGGCGCGGAACGAATTCCGGCGACGGGTGGAGTCGTTGCGGGCCGGGGACGAGATGGTCCGTTGGTACCCGTTCTGACAGTGTTCCGGTGTCTTCGCGCCCGCGGCTAAGCAGACACCGCCGCCAACTCCCGTAGTGGCCACGCCCCGTCCACCACCGCCCCCTCATCCCCCTTGCGGCGCAAGAACGCCTGGAAGTCCGCCGCCCACGCGGCATACCACTCGATCTGCCGTTGGTGGAGCTCGACCGGGCTCAGGGAGGCGATCTTCGGGTGGCGGTCGGCTATCGCGGAGGCGAGGCGCGCGGCGGCGAGGGCGTCGGCCGGGGCCGTGTGGGCCGCGTCGAGGCGTATGCCGTACTCGGCGCAGACCGCTTCCAGGTTCCGTTTGCCGCGGCGGTAGCGGTCGACCCAGCGGTCGATGGTGTAGGGGTCGACGACCGGGGCGGGGGCGGCGCCGCCCAGGCGGTCGGCGAGGGACGGCAGGGCGTGGCGGCGCAGTTCGGCGGCGAGCAGGGTGAGGTCGAAGGCCGCGTTGTAGGCGACGACCGGGACGCCCGACTGCCAGTACCCCACCAGGACGTCGGCGATCGCGTCGGCCACCCGGTCGGCGGGCTGCCCCTCGGTCGTCGCCCGCTCGTTGCTGATGCCGTGCACCGCCACCGCGTCCGCCGGGATCTCCACGCCCGGATCGGCCAGCCATTCCCTGCGTCCCATGGGCTCACCGGCCCTGACCTCGATCACCGCGCCGGTGACGATGCGTGCCTCGCGCGGATCGGTCCCGGTCGTCTCCAGGTCGAAGCCGATCAGCAGCTCCCGGTGCCAGCCCATGGGCGGCCCCCCTTCTTGGTGGTGCTTTCCCCCAGTGGCCTCCACCATCGCACGCGGCACTGACAATCCGAGGGTCGCCTTCCGCTTGCGCCGGTGGACCGTTCAGGACACGGGATCAGGACACAGGACGTGAATCCGCCCAAGCCAACTCGAACTCCTCGCGGTATGTCGGGAACAGCCCCGCTTCACCCACGTCGTCCGACGTGACCAGCTTGCTTCCGTTGCGCAGCACCAGCACCGGTGACTCCATCCCACGCGCCCCGCGCAGATAGGACTGCACCACGGCGATGCCGTCCGCGCCGTCGCCGTCCACCAGGTAGGCGGTGAAGCGCGGCGTCTCGTCGTAGACCTGGATCTCGAAGGCACCCGGGTCGCGCAGCCGGGAGCGCACCCGGCGCATGTGCAGGATGTTCATCTCGACGGAGCGGCTCAGTTCGCCCCGTTTCATCCCGAGTTCGCGCTCGCGGCGCTTGACCGAGCTGGAGGCCGGGTTGAGGAAGAGCAGCCGTACCCGGCAGCCCGTCTCGGCGAGCCGGACCAGCCGGCGGCCGGAGAAGTTCTGCACGAGCAGATTGAGGCCGATACCGATGGCGTCGAGGCGGCGGGCGCCGCCGAAGAGGTCCTCGGCGGGGAACTGGCGCATCAGCCGCACCCGGTCGGAGTGGACGGCGACGACGTCCGCGTACCGGTCGCCGACCAGGTTCTCGACCGCGTCCACGGGCAGCCGGCGCGCAGAGGGGACGTCACCGCCCGAGCCGAGCGTCTCCAGGAGCCGGGCGGAGGCGCGCTCGGCCTGGCTCAGAACGGCCTCGGACAGCGCCCGGTTGCGGGAGACGACGTTACGGGTCACCTCCAGCTCGTCCAGGGCGAGTTCGAGGTCGCGGCGCTCGTCGAAGTAGGGCTCGAAGCACGGCCAGTGCTGCACCATCAGCTCGCGCAGCTGGGGAAGGGTGAGGAAGCTGAGCACGTTGTCGTCGGCCGGGTCGAGCAGGTAGCCCTTGCGGCGGCTGACCTCACGGACGGCGACGGCGCGCTGCACCCACTCCTGCCCGGCCGGACCGGCCGCGGCGACCACCCAGTCGTCCCCGTGGACGGGTTCATAGATGGGACGCAGCACCGCGGCCACGACCGCGCGCAGCCGCTGCTCGACGAGGTTCAGCCAGATATAGGCCCGGCCTGCCCGCTGGGCGCGGGTGCGCACCTCGCGCCAGGCGTCGGCGTCCCAGTCCAGCTCCGGCCCGATGGACCCCGCGTCCATCGGGCGCGCCAGGGACACCGCGCCGGGCGGGACGTCTGTGGAGTTCCCCTCGTGACCCTCGTCACCAGGGGGCAGCTCCAGGCCTCCCGAGCCCACCCGTGCACCGCCTTCCGATCCCCCGGGCCTTTCCCGTCTCAACGATCAAGGAAGGGTACTCCGCGAGGGGTGGGCGGTGCAGCCGGATGGACAGGTCGGTTTCTCAACTGTTTTGCTCAACTACGCGGTTCCCAATGGCCGTTCTGCCATGCCAGGTCACGCGGAGTGAGCGGATTCATAGCGGTGACGTCCCGGGGGACGATGGCGAAGCCCTGCCAGTGCACCGGCATGGGCTGCTGGTCCTCGTCCCGCGCGATGTGGTGAAAACCGACGTTCATCCAGATCACCGGGTGCGTCAGGGTCTGTCCGCCGACCCAGCGGTCGACGGATGCGGGGTGCCCGCGGCCGCACCTGGGGTTGTCGCTGGCGAACAGTTCGCACGGGTCGTACTCGGTGACGTAGAGGTCGTGCCTGGTGAAGGCGCGGCCGAGGTACTTGGTGCTGGGTCCGGGGACCACCTCGTACGAACGTGCGTGTCCGTCCTTGTTCTTGCCGGTCGCGCTGACCACCCGCCACCAGCGGTAGTCCTTCAGGTCGCCGGCGAGTTCCCTGGTGATGTCGGTGCGGGTGGTCTTCGTGGTCGGGCCCTGCTGTCCGCCGGCGCGCGGGCTCACGGCCGAGTCGTACTGCTCGACCTTGGTCTTGGACGAGCCGTCGAGGCCGAAGTCCAGCCGCCAGAAGACGTTGTGGCTGTGGCTGGTGGCATAGGCCTTGGCGCCCTTGCCGAGGGGCCAGCCGCGTCCGTCACCGGAGTCGTAGTCGTCCCAGGAGAGGCTGCCGGTCGCGCCGACGTTCATGGCGATCGTGCCGTCGTCCTGGAAGCGCCACTCGGTGATGTACTCGTACCAGCCGACCTGGTTGACGGTGTAGACGAGGAAGTCCTTGCCCTGCGCCTGGTAGACCTTGCCCGTACCGAGGTCGTCGTGCATGCGGTAGGCGTGGCCGCGGGCGCGGGTGGTCGTGCACAGGCCCTGGACGTTCGGGTGCCGCGGGTCCACGGCGTCGGGGACCTTGACGGTCCTGATGGTGCCGCCGGGGCACTCGGCGGGCGAGAGGTTCATCAGCGACTGGGCGAAGTCCTCGTCCGTCAGGTCGCTGTACTCGTTCTTCCCGTCGTCGTAGGGGACGTGGATCTGGGCGAGCCTGGCGCTGTTCAGGACCTTGATCGGTTTCGGTTCGTCCTTGGGCTGGTAGCTGACGTCCTCCAGGACGAGACCGGCCTTGCTGTCGTAGTGCCAGCACATGCGCCAGGTCGTGCCGGTGGAGAGCTCCTGTTCGATGCGGTAGGCGGCACTGCAGTCGGCTGCGGGCGCGGCGGCGGTTCTCGGGCGGGCGGCGGCCGGTCCGGCGGCGGTCGTCGCGCCGGCGGCCAGCGCGGCCACGGTCAGGCCGACGGCCGCCGCCCTGCGGGCACGGCGTAATCCGTACTCGGGCATGACGAAATGGCTCCCTTACAGGAGGTGCGGGTATGAGGAAACGTTTGGTCAGCGGCGGTCGAGGGCGGCGACCTTGCGGGCGCTCAGGTCGATCACCAGGGACCTGGTGTCGATCCAGGGACCGTTCCTGACCTTGGTGAACAGCCGGACGCACCGGTGCACACCGCACGGGTCGAGGAGGGCGGGCTGGGCGCCCGGGGCGGCCCGGTAGATCCCGCCGCTCAGCAGTAGCTGGTCCGGGGAGGTGAGCTCCTCGCCGGTGGCGTCCTTGTAGTCCGCCTTCAGGCCCGCGCCGAGCGGGGAGGCGATCAGGAGCCGGGCGGCCTCGGCGTTCTCGTCCCGGCTCGGCGGCGGCTGGACGCCGCGCTGGGTACCGGTCCGCTCGACCTTGCCGGTGTCCAGGTCGACGGTCCTGGTGACGAGGGTGTCGTTCGTGTAGTCGTAGAAGGCGATGTCGGCCCGTCGCGGCGCGGCCGGGTCGTCCGCCTCGCCGGGCTCGGGTTCGGCGAGGTCGACGCTCAGGCGCTGCGGTCCGCGGCCGCCGGCGACGTTCTTCCCCGTGGCCGGCACCGGCCGGTTCAGGGCGATCTTCTCGGCCCGCCGGATCTCGTCGTCGGTGAGCGGATCCCGGCCGGTGCCCCTGGCCCCTTCGGCGGGCGCCCGTTCGATGGCACCGGGCCGGACCGCGTCCGCGCCCTGACCGGCCTGCGTACCGCCGCCCCGCGCGCCCGCCGAGGTGTCCGCCCCCGCCGTGCCCGGCAGGGTGAGCGCGACCATCGCGGCGGTCCCCACCGCCGCGACGGCCCCTGCGGCCACTAACGTCCCCAGACGGCGGTGCACTGTCTCACGCACATTTCCCCCTGCTCCCCGTGGTTCACGGGAGTACGTGTTGCCCCACTGGTTCGGCACACGGCGGGTACGAGAGCCGACATGTGCGCTGGTCGGTGGGTAAGAGGGACGCAAGACACGGGAGGTTCCGTCAATTCGGTGCGACTCGGGGGCCAACGCGGCCCCCGGGCGGCGGCACACCTGGGAGAGTCGTAGCCATGCAGGTCTGGCCTGGACAGGCGTATCCGCTCGGCGCCACCTATGACGGCGCCGGAACCAACTTCGCGGTCTTCACGGAGGCCGCGGACCGAGTAGAGCTGTGTCTGCTGCACGACGACGGCTCGGAGACGGCGGTGGAACTCCGCGAGAGCGACGCTTTCGTGCGGCACGCGTACGTGCCGGGCGTGATGCCGGGACAGCGGTACGGGTTCCGGGTGCACGGCCCGTACGACCCCGGGCGCGGGCTGCGCTGCAACTCCGCGAAGCTGCTGCTCGACCCGTACGCGAAGGCGGTCAGTGGCTCGGTCCGGTGGGGCGAGGAGGTGTACGGCTACCACTTCGGCGCTCCGGACAGCCGCAACGACCTGGACTCGGCCCCGCACACCATGGCCTCGGTGGTGATCAACCCGTACTTCGACTGGGGCGACGACCGGCCGCCGCGCACCGAGTACCACCACACGGTGATCTACGAGGCGCACGTCAAGGGGCTGACCATGCGTCATCCGGGGCTGCCGGAGGAGCTGCGCGGCACCTACGCGGCGCTCGCGCATCCGGCGCTGATCGAGCACCTGACCAAGCTCGGGGTGACGGCGCTTGAGCTGATGCCGGTCCACCAGTTCGTGCACGACCACCGGCTCGTCGACATGGGCCTGACCAACTACTGGGGCTACAACACCATCGGTTTCTTCGCCCCGCACAACGCGTACGCCTCCTGGGGCGACCGCGGCCAGCAGGTGCTGGAGTTCAAGTCGGCGGTCCGGGCGCTGCACGAGGCCGGGATCGAGGTCATCCTGGACGTCGTCTACAACCACACCGCCGAGGGCAACCATCTGGGCCCGACGCTGTCCTTCAAGGGCATCGACAACGCGTCGTACTACCGGCTCGCGCAGGATCCCCGCTACTACATGGACACCACGGGCACCGGGAACTCGCTGCTCATGCGGTCCCCGCACGTACTCCAGCTGATCATGGACTCGTTGCGGTACTGGGTCACCGAGATGCACGTCGACGGGTTCCGCTTCGACCTCGCGGCGACGCTGGCCCGGCAGTTCCACGAGGTGGACCGGCTGTCGTCGTTCTTCGACCTGGTGCAGCAGGACCCGGTGGTCTCCCAGGTGAAGCTGATCGCCGAGCCCTGGGACGTGGGCGAGGGCGGCTACCAGGTGGGCAACTTCCCGCCGCTGTGGACCGAGTGGAACGGCAAGTACCGGGACACGGTACGGGACCTGTGGCGGGGCGAGCCGCGGGCGCTCGCGGAGTTCGCCTCACGGCTGACCGGTTCCTCGGACCTCTACCAGGACGACGGCCGCCGCCCGCTGGCCTCGATCAACTTCGTCACCTGCCACGACGGCTTCACCCTGCACGACCTCGTCGCGTACAACGACAAGCACAACGCGGCCAACGGCGAGGACAACCGGGACGGCGAGAGCCACAACCGGTCCTGGAACTGCGGCGTCGAGGGCGAGACGGACGACCCGGACGTGCTCGCGCTGCGCGCCCGGCAGATGCGGAACTTCATCGCCACGCTGATGCTGTCCCAGGGCGTGCCGATGATCAGCCACGGCGACGAGTTCGCCCGCACCCAGGGCGGCAACAACAACGCCTACTGCCAGGACAGCGAGCTGTCGTGGCTGGACTGGCCGGAGTCCCTGGAGAGCGACCTGCTGGAGTTCACGCGCGCGATGGTGTGGCTGCGCCGCGACCACCCGGCCTTCCGCCGGCGCCGTTTCTTCCACGGCCGCCCGGTGGCGGGCACCCACGACGAGCTGTCCGACATCGCCTGGTTCACTCCGGAGGGCGCCGAGATGACCCAGCGGGACTGGGACTCGGCGCGGGCGTCCGCGCTGACGGTGTTCCTGAACGGCAACGCGATCTCCGAGCCCGGGGCGCGCGGGGAGCGCATCACCGACGACTCGTTCCTGCTGATGTTCAACGCCTCCCCCGGTCCGCTGGACTTCCTGGTGCCGGTCAACCACGGCCGGCAGTGGCAGGTGGTCGTCGACACGGCCCGTCCGGACGGGGTGCCACCGGGCTCCGGGCCGAAGGTCGGGGCGGGCGACCGGCTCACTCTGCCCGACCGCAGCCTGACGGTGCTGCAGCGGCCGACGTAACGGGGGAAGCCCATGGCGGCCTCATGGGCCGCCGGGGGGCGATTGGCGCGGTCCGCGCGGGTCGGGGCGACGAGCCGGGCCGCGGGGGTGCAGGGCGAGGGCAGTGTCGCAGCCGGCCACCGGCGCCGTCGCCGCGGCCCCCGCGTAGGCCGGTTGGGCGAGCGCCGGCGCCCGGCGGCCGCCCCGGGCACGACGCGCGGCAGCAGCGCTCCGGCCAGTGCGATCCTCTGAGGCCGGGTGTCCCGGGCACGGCGCCGATCCGGTCTCCCCGTCGTTGCCCGCGTCCGAAGCCGGGCACGCGTGCGTGGGTCCGTGCGGGGACAGATGACACGAAAGACGGCGGGCTGGGTACGTACGTTTCCATGACTTCTGCGCGCCCCGGACCGGAGGTGCCCACGGCCACCTACCGGCTCCAGCTCCAGCCCGCGTTCCCGTTCGCCGCCGCCGCGGCGGCCGTGCCGTACCTGGCGTCGCTCGGCGTCTCGCACCTGCACCTGTCCCCCGTCCTGGAGGCCGTGCCCGGCTCCCTGCACGGCTACGACGTGGTCGACCACGCGCGCGTGCGCGAGGAACTGGGCGGTGAGGAGGGCTTGCGGACGCTCGCGCGGACCGCGCGGGAGCACGGTCTGGGCCTGGTGGCCGACCTCGTGCCGAACCACATGGCCATGGCCCCCCGGCACAACCGTGCCCTGTGGGAGGTGCTGCGCGAGGGTCCCGGCTCGCCCTTCGCGCGCTGGTTCGACATCGACTGGGAGGCGCAGGGCGGGCGCGTGCTGCTGCCCGTGCTGGGCGGTCCGGTCGGCTCGCAGCTGGAGCACCTCGTGGTGGACGGCGACGTGCTGCGCTACCACGAGCACGCCTTCCCGCTCCGCGAGGGCACCCTCGGCCTGCCGCTGCCCGAGCTGCTGGACGCCCAGTGGTACCGGCCGGTGTGGTGGCGGCTGGCCCGTACCGAGCTGAACTACCGACGGTTCTTCAGCATCTCGGAGCTGATCGGGCTGCGCGTGGAGGACCCGGAGGTCTTCGACGCCACCCACGCCAAGATCCTCCAGTTGCTGCACGAGGGCGTGTTCGACGGACTGCGCGTCGACCACCCCGACGGGCTCGCCGACCCCGACGGCTACCTCGCGCGGCTGCACGAGGCGACCGGCGGGCGGTGGACGGTCGTGGAGAAGATCCTCTCCGACGGCGAACCGCTGCCGGCGTCCTGGCCCGTCGCGGGCACCACCGGCTACGACGCCCTGCGCCAGGTCGACGGCCTGTTCACCGACCAGACGGGGGCGTACGAACTGCTGGGCCGGTACCGGGCGTTCGCGGCGCCCCAGACGGACCGGGGCGGCAACTGGGACGCGACGGCACGGCGGGCCGCCTACAAGGTGCTCACGCACGAGCTGGCCGCCGAGACCGACCGGCTCACCCGGGTGGCGGGCCGGCTGTGCGCGTCCTCGCCGGACCTCGCCCTGCGCGACCGGGCTCCCTGGGCGCTGCGCACGGCCGTGGAGGAGCTGCTGGTGCGGATGCGGGTGTACCGGCCGTACGCCTCCGCCGACGCGGCCGCCGTCGTCACCGAGGAGGCCGCCGAGGAGGCCAGGCTCGCCTTCGCGGTCCCGGAGGAGGCCGAGGCCGTCGGCATCGTGCGCCGGCTGCTGGTCGAGCCGCCCGGGGACCCGTCCGCGCCGGACCACGCCGACCGCGTGGAGTTCCGCACCCGGTTCGCGCAGACCGCGTCGGCGCTGCGCGCCAAGTCGGTGGAGGACACGGCGTTCTACCGCTATGTGCCGCTGCTGTCGTCGGCCGAGGTGGGCGGCGATCCGGCCCGGCCCGGGGTGTCGCCGGAGGACTTCCACGCGTACTGCGCGCGCGTGCAGCGCGACTGGCCGGTCACCGGCACGGTGGTCTCCACGCACGACACCAAGCGCAGCGCCGACGTCCGCGCCGCGCTGGCCGTGCTCACCGAGTGCCCCGACCGGTGGGCCGAGTTGCTGGCCGAGGTGAACCGGCCCGAGGAGGGCGCGGGCGTGCCGGACGGGCAGCTGGCCTGGGCGGCCTGGCAGACGGTGTTCGGGCTGGGGCCGGCCGAGGAGGAGCGGGTGCAGCAGGCGCTGCTGAAGCATGTGCGCGAGGCGGGCATGTACACCAGCTGGACGGAGCAGGAGCCGCCGTACGAGGAGGCGGTGGCCGCGTTCGTCGCGGCAGGCCCGTGCGGGCCGCCCGGCGAGCGTGTGGCGGCCTTCCGCAAGGCGCTGGAGCCGCACATCCGGGCCAACGTGCTCGGCACCGCCCTGGTCCATCTGACGATGCCCGGGGTGCCGGACGTGTACCAGGGCACGGAGGGCGAGTACCGGGCGCTGGTGGACCCGGACAACCGGCGTCCGGTGGCGTTCCCGCCCGAGGTGCCCGGCGAGAAGGACGCGCTCACGGCGGCGGCGCTGCGGCTGCGCGCCCGGCGCCCCGGCGCCTTCGGCGCGTCCGCCTCGTACGACCCGCTGCCCGCCGAGGGCCCGGCGGCCGGCCACTGTGTGGCGTTCGCCCGCTCCGGCGAGGTGGTGACAGCCGTGACCCGGCTGTCGCTGCGGCTCGCGGAGGCGGGCGGCTGGCAGGAGACCCGGCTGACGCTGCCGCCCGGACGGTGGACGGACGTGCTCGCCCCGGAGCGGGAGTTCACGGGCGACACGCGCGTGGCGGACCTTTTCGACCGGCTGCCGGTGGTGCTGCTGGAGCGGTCCGGGGAGGGATGAGCCCGGGCTGCCCGGGGCCGGGCAGGACGCTGGAAGCCGGATGCGTCACGGGGTCCCCTGGGCGGTCGCGGGCGGGCGCGGAGGGCCGGGGCCGAGAAAGGCGGCGTACGCGCGCGTGTGCGCACCGCGCGCGGTGAGGCGTGGACGGTGGAGGCGTGGACGGTGGAGGCGGAGCGGCTGCTGGTGGCCGTCGGCCGGGTGCCGGTCGCCGAGGTCCTGGATCTGGCGGCGGCCGAGGCATGCCGGTGGATCGGGCGGGCCGTGGGCCGCAGTCAGCACCGGCTCGTGGAGGACGTCCGGGCGGCCCGGCGACGGACGCGCGGGGGTTCGTCGTACCGGTGGACCGGAACCGGCCGGAGACGGCCGTGCCGGCATCCATGTCGTCGGGGACCTGCTGCCGCCGCCCTCCCCCGGGCTCGCCCACGCCTCGTTCGCGGAGGGCCTGCCGGCCGCCGAGACGCCGGCCGGGCTGCCGTCGCCACGGTGGACCAGGCTTGCCGTGCCCCGGGTGACGTACTCCGCGCCGCGGACCGCCTCGGTGGGCCCGAGCGAGACCGCGACACGCGCGCGTGGGCGCGGGGTCGACGTCAACGCGATACCGCTGACCGGCGTGGCCAAGGGGATGGTGCACGGGCTGGGCGGCTGGTGAAGGTCGTCACCGAGGCCGGCGGCGAGCAGGTGCTCGGCCTGCATCACGAGATGTTCCTGACGCTCGTGGGACGCGGCCTGCACCAGCAGTGACCGCACGGCACGCACGGCACCGGGCGCGCCCCCGCGATTCCGTCCGGGCGCCCCCGGTAGCCTCCCCCGCCGCATGCTTGACAGTTCACCCATCCCGTGCGGGACTTGGAGGGCGAAGCCGGGCGGAACAAGTCGGGGGTGAGTCTTCTGCCGGAGCTGCGCTATCCCAGCGTTCCCGAACTGATCGCCTCCGCACAGGCGTTGGCGGCTCAGCAACCGGGGCTGTGCTCGCTCAGGCGGGTGGGCGTCTCGCGCGCGGGAAGACCCCTGCACCTGCTGTCGGTGGGGCACGCCCGGCGGGCGGTGCTGGTGGTCGCCGGCGCCCACGCCAACGAGCCGACCGGGGGCTCCACCCTGCGGGTGCTGGCAGAACGCGTACTGGCCGAGCGGGAGTTGCGGGCGGACACGTCCTGGCACTTCCTGCTGTGCGCGGACCCGGACGGCGCCAGCCTGCATGTGACGCCGGCGCCGCGCAGCCTGCTCGACTACCACCTCGGCTTCTACCGGCCGACGGGCGCCGAGCAGCCGGAGTGGTCGCCGTCCGTGCTGCCGCCGGACCGGCTGCCGCCCGAGACCCGGGCGCTGAAGGGGGTGATCGACGAGCTGCGGCCCTACCTCCAGGTGACGCTGCACGGCACCGATCTGGGCGGCAGCTGGGTGCAGTTGACCAGGGACGTGCCGGGGCTCGCGGAGCCGTTCGCCAAGTCCGCGGCGCAGCTGCACATCCCGGTGGAGACGGGCGCCTCGGACGCCGCCGGCTGGCCGGCCTCCGGCCCCGGGGTGCATGTCATGCCCGGCCCGGAGACGGGCGCCGCCTACCCGAGCATGCCGGACGACGCCCGGCACAGCACCTGGTACCACGCACACCGCTACGGCGGTCTGACGGCCGTGGTGGAGGTGCCGATGTGGGCGAGTGACCTGGTGGACGACCCGGCGCCGCACCCGGCGCCGGCGGCGGCGATGCGGCGCCTGGCGCAGCGGCTGCTGCGGGACTCGCTGGAGGTGGAGGGGATCCTCGCGGAGGCGCTGCCCCGGCTCGACGGCGCGGACGGTCCGCTGCTGCGGGCGTCGCGCTGGGCGCTGGAGCTGATCCCGGGTCTGGCCGAGGACTGGATCCACACCCCGCCGGCCGCCACGACGATGGCGTACGTCGGTAGTGTGGACGCCTTCGGGCGGCGGCTGCCGCTGCGTGCCGCGGCGATGCTGCTGCGAGTGCTGCGGGAGACGGACGACCGGGCGGCACCGCGGCTGGAACACCTCGTCGCCGACTGGTGCGACGCCTTCGCGGCGCGGTTCCGGGCCCGCTGGGTGCCGTTGGAGCATCAGGTGGAGCACCAGTCCCGGACGGTGCTGGTGGCGGCGCAGCAGGCCCGGGAGCGGGCGGCGTGAGAGCCGCCCGCTCCGCCCGGGCCGCGCCGCCAGGCGGCCGGGCTCAGCGGCCGCGGTCCACGGCGAACACCGCGCCCGTCCGCGCCTCCATGGCGCACGTGTTGGAGTAGGTCTCCCGGTAGTCGACCGGCCTGCCGTTCCACTGCCCGTGCGCCCGGACGGTCACGGGGGCGTAGATCATCGGGCAGAAGACCTTCTTCTGCGGGATGCGTGCGATGTCGCCGTCGGCCCGCGCGAGGTCGGCGCAGGCCTCGGCCGCCCGCGCGTACCCCAGGGGCAGCGGGTCGCACAGCAGCAGCGTGCCGTGCCTGTCGCCGCCCTGCGCGGTCTTCCCGGGGGTGACGGTGAGGTAGAGCCAGTTGTCCGTGGGGAACGCGCTGCGGGGGGCCGCGTGGGCCGGGCCGGCGCCGAGGAGGCCGGCACAGGCCAGCAGGGCACCGGCGGCCGTGGTCAGTCGGGTGATGTACGTCATGACCGATGCATCGGCACACAGGCGCGCGTTCCACAGCCCGGCTCACCCGATCGGTTTCTCACCCGCCCGTGCGGGAGAACCGGTTCGCACGCCACCGGCCGGCGTCCCTCAGCTCGCGGCGAGCCGGAACGCCATCCTGCCGAAGGCGACCTGGTCGCCCTCGCGGACGACGACCGAGCCGGTCACCCGGCGGCCGTTGACGGTGGTGCCGTTGGTGGAGCCGAGGTCCCTGAGCACCCACATGCCGCCCTGGCGGCGGAGCTCGGCGTGCACGCGGGAGACGGTGTCGTGGTTCAGGCGCAGCCCGTTGGCCGGGTCGCGGCCGATGCGCAGCGGGTGGGTGTGCGCCGGGTGCGGCAGCAGTAGTTTGGGCAGCTTCTCGGCCTGCCAGGCTCGGCGCAGCCGTACGGTGAACCCGGAGACGGCCTCGACGGTGCCGAACACCGCACGGGAGAAGCGGTTCTCCCGGGGCAGGTCGGCCACGAGGGCGGCCAGTTCGTCGGCGCGGCGGGCGGCCAGCGCCAGCTCCATGCGGCGAACGAACGTGTCGTGCGAGAGCCGGCCCATGGCGACGCCGTCACGCAGCACCTGCAGCGCCTTGTCGCGCTCCGCGTCGGACAGCCGCGCGGGGTACGTGGAGAACTCGAAGGACGACGTCACGCAGGTGATTGTCGGGCAGTGGACCCCGGGTGTCCAGAAGACGGGGAATCGGCGCCGATCTGCGGGTACTACCACGACACCCCCGGGGAAAGGACGGATTCGAAAGCGGATCGATCGTGCCGGCGGGCACGATGGGGACGCGGGACATCACGGTGAGCAGGCGAGTCATCACAGGCGCCATCCATCACAGACGAAGGGGAACCGTCCGTGCAGTTCGAGGTGTGGGCACCGCAGGCAGGCCGAGTGACGCTCCATTGCGAGGGCGGCACGCGCGCGTTGGCGCGCGATCCGGAGCGCGCGGGCTGGTGGACGGGTGAGGCGGACGCCGGGGACGGCGCCCGGTACGGCTTCGCGCTGGACGACGGCCCCGTACTGCCCGACCCGCGCTCGCGCCGCCAGCCGGACGGGCCCGACGGGCTGAGCGCGGTCGTGGACCACGGGCGCCACGCGTGGCGTACCGAGTGGGCGGGGCGGGAGCTGCCGGGTGCCGTGCTCTACGAGATGCACGTGGGCACGTACACCCCCGAGGGCACCCTGGACGCGGCGGCGGCCCGGCTGGAGCACCTGGTGGAACTCGGCGTCACCCATGTGGAGTTGCTGCCGGTGTGTCCGTTCCCGGGGCGGCACGGCTGGGGCTACGAGGGGGTGTCGCTGTGGGCGGTGCACGAGCCGTACGGCGGCCCGGAGGCGCTGAAACGGTTCGTTGACCGCGCGCACGCACTCGGCCTGGGTGTGGTCCTGGACGTCGTGCACAACCACTTGGGCCCGTCCGGGAACTATCTGCCGCTCTTCGGGCCGTACTTCACCGATGCGCACCACACGCCGTGGGGCTCGGCGGTGAACCTGGACGAGCCCGGCTCGGACGAGGTGCGCGCGTTCTTCGTCGGCAGCGCGCTGGCGTGGCTGCGGGACTACCGCATCGACGGGCTGCGGCTGGACGCGGTGCACGCGCTGTACGACACGCGCGCGTGCCACTTCCTCGAGGAGCTGTCGACTGCTGTGGACGCTCTGGCCGAGGAACTGGGCCGGCCGCTGTTCCTGATCGCCGAGTCGGATCTGAACGACCCGCGGTTCATCACCCCGCGCGCGGAGCACGGCCTCGGGCTGCACGCGCAGTGGAACGACGACTTCCACCACGCGCTGCACACCGCGCTCACCGGTGAGTCGCAGGGCTACTACGCGGACTTCGCGCGCGCTCCGTTCGCCGCGCTCGCCAAGACGCTCACCGGTGGCTACTTCCACGACGGCACGTACTCCAGCTTCCGGGGCCGGCACCACGGCCGTCCGCTGGACCGCGCGCGGGTGGCCGCGCACCGGCTGCTCGGCTACGGCCAGACCCACGACCAGGTCGGCAACCGCGCCCAGGGCGACCGGCTCTCCGCCCGCCTCTCCCCCGGTCTGCTGGCCTGCGCGGCGACGCTGACGCTGACCTCGCCGTTCACGCCGATGCTGTTCATGGGCGAAGAGTGGGCGGCGGGCACGCCCTGGCAGTTCTTCACCGACCACACCGATCCGGAGCTGGCCGAGGCGGTACGGCGCGGCAGGCGGCGGGAGTTCGCGGTGCACGGGTGGGCCGAGGAGGACGTACCGGACCCGCAGGACCCGGCGACCCGTGAGCGGTCCTGCCTGGACTGGTCGGAACCGGAACGCGAGCACCACGCGCGCGTGCTCGCCTGGTACCGCCGGCTGATCGCCCTGCGGCACGAACAGCCGGACCTCACCGACCCGGACCTGGCCGACACCAAGGTGGCGTACGACGAGGAGGCTCGCTGGCTGGCCTTCCGGCGCGGTGACGTACGGGTGGCGGTGAACCTGGGCAAGGCACCGGCGTCGATCCCGCTGGGCACGCGTCCGGCGGTGGTCCTGGCGGCGTGGGAGCCGGTCGAACCCCCGCGCGGGGAGGGCCTGCTCCAGGTGCCCGGGGAGTCGTGCGTGGTGCTGGCGCAGCCCTGAACCGGGCCCGGTGCCGCGGCGGCGAGGGTGTCATCGCCGAGCCGGGGTCAGCGGCGGGCTCGCGGTGTGACGGGGCCACAGCCCCCCGGGCACCAGACGGCGCCGCCCCTCCGGCGCGGTCACCCGCGGGTGGCGGTGAACCTGGCCCAGGCACCGACGGCGACCCCACCGAGCACACGTCCGGCGCTGGACCTGGCGGCGTGCGAACCCGCCGAACCCCCGGACAGGAAGGGCCGCGAGGGTGTCATCGCCGAGCCAGGGGCGGCGGCGGGCTCGCGGTGTGACGGGGCCACAGCCCCCCGGGCACCAGACGGCGCCGCCCCTCCGGCGCGGTCACCCGCGGGTGGCGGTGAACCTGGCCCAGGCACCGACGGCGATCCCACCGAGCACACGTCCGGCGCTGGACCTGGCGGCGTGCGAACCCGCCGAACCCCCGGACAGGAAGGGCCGCGAGGGTGCCATCGCCGAGCCAGGGGCGGCGGGCTCGCGGTGCCCCGGGGCCACAGCCCCGGCACACCAGGCGGCGCCAGGCCGGTGCCTCCGCGCCCGGCCGCGCCGTCCCGCGGTCCGACGGCCCGCAGCGACGGCCGCACACCACCCGGTCGTCCCTCCGGACCACCGGACCCGGACCACCGGAGGACCCCGCCCGGGGCAGCAGGAGCGGCGTCCCGCCAGAAGGCCGGGCGGACGCCCGCGCTCGGCGGTCTACGGCTCCGGCTCGTCCTCCTTGAAGTCCGACAACCGCTCCAGCAGGATCGGCTCCCAGGCGCGCCGCAGCTGGGTGCGGAGCAGGAGCAGGTCGCCGGGAGCGCGGCCTTCCACGTGGCCGGCGAGTCGGATGACCGTGTCGCAGCGGGCGAGCCACAGGCCGCGCAGGCAGGGACGGGCGCCGTAGCCGGCGAGGGTCGCGGCGCGGACGGCCGCCGGGGAGCCGACCGCCACGGCCAGGCCGGCGATGTCCTCCGCGGGGTCGCCCAGGGCCGCCCGGGTCCAGTCCAGGATGCCGCGCACCCGGCCGTCGGCGCTGACCACCACGTGCTCGCCGGTCAGGCCGTGGTGGGTGAGGACGGCGGTGCCGGGCTGCGCGGCGAGCTGGGCCGCGCCGGGCGGGGTGAGCTGGTGCAGCCGGGCGGCGTCGAACTCGTCGGCGGCGGCGAGCCGTTCGGCCGCGTGGACGGCCATGCGGCGCAGCGCCTCCAGCGAGCGCGGGGCGGTGCGCGGCACGCCGAGCGGCTCGGTCTGCCGTGCGGGCACCGCGCGCAGCCCCTGGAGGAGCCCGGCGAGGTCGGCCTCGCCGACGGCGGAGACGTCGTGCTCGTCGGCGGTGCCGCCGGGCACCTTGGTGTCCAGGGTGCAGGCGAGGCCGGGCGCCCAGTCGCCGTGCGCGACGCTGGTGGGGACGGCGACGGGCACGTGCGGCCGGACCAGGTCGCGCAGGCGCAGCTCCCGGCGGCGCAGTGCCGAGGCCTCACGGTCGGGGGCGAGGCGCAGCACATGGCGGGCGCCGACCCACCACGTGTACGCACGACCCTCAGTCACGGGCCGCACCTCGGGGCCCGCGGTGTCGTCGCCGCCCTGCTTGAGCAACGAACGGACCAGTCTGCGGACGGTGTCCGCGGTGGGTGCCGGTGCCTGGGTCATGGGTCGCGCGTCGCCGTTCCTGGATGTCGTCGAACGTGTGTCTCCTGGGTCGCTCCGTGGTCCCTCAGTCCACTATGACCATGTCGCGCGTGGTGTTGTTCAGGCGGCGTCCGCCGTCCTCGGTCACCGTGACGATGTCCTCGATGCGCACCCCGAAGCGGCCGGGCAGGTAGATGCCGGGCTCCACGGAGAAGCACATCCCGGGCACGAGGGGCTGTTCCTCGCCCTCGATCATGTACGGCGGCTCGTGCGTGGTGACGCCGATGCCGTGGCCGGTGCGGTGGATGAAGTACTCGCCGTACCCGGCCTCGCTGATCACCGCGCGGGCGGCGCGGTCGACGTCCTGGCAGGCCGCCCCGGGCCGTACGGCCTGGTAGCCCGCCTCCTGGGCCTCGCGCACGACGTCGTGCACGCGGCGCTCCTCCTCGGCGGGCTCGCCCACGTGGACCGTACGGGTGGTGTCGGAGCCGTAGCCGTCCTTCAGGCCGCCGAAGTCCAGGACGACCATGTCGCCGCGCCGGATGACACGGTCGCCGACCTCGTGGTGCGGGTTGGCGCCGTTGGGGCCGGAGCCGACGATGGTGAAGTCGACCTGCTCGTGGCCGAAGCGGCGCAGCAGGCCGGCGAGGTCCCGGCCGACGTCGGACTCGCGGCGGCCGGCGAAGGGAACCTTGCGGATCTCCTCGAACGTTGCATCGGCAGCGGCTCCGGCGGCCGCGAGGAGTTCCAGTTCCGCGGCGTCCTTGACGGCGCGCAGCATGGGGAGGGCGTCGGTGAGAGAGGCGTAGGCGGTGTCGGGCAGCGCCCGCTGCAGGCCCAGCAGGTGCATGGCCCAGGTGTTGTCGCTGATGCCGAACCGGCCGTGGCCGTCGAGGAGGGCGGCGGTGACGGCGTAGGGGTCCTTGCCGTCGGTCCAGTCGCGCAGGGTGAGCGAGGAGGCGCCGGTCGCGTGCTCGGCGTCGGGGGCCTCCAGGGTCGGCACGACGAGCACGGGGTCCTGGCCGGGGGTGAGGACCAGCACGGTGAGCCGTTCGGTGACGGCGGTGGGCGTGTAGCCGGTGAGCCAGACCATGTCCGGTCCCGGCGCCACGAGCAGCCCCGCGAGGCCGGCGTCGGCCGCGGAGCGCGCGGCACGCTCCATGCGGGCCCTGTAGTCGGCGGCGGTGAAGAGCGCGGGCGTACTACCGGTCATCCGGGCCTCCGTGCGCGGGTCGGGAAACGGGCGTCGGCGTCTCGGGCAGCATCCTGCCCGGCCGGACAGGGTCACGCGAGCCGATCGCCGGTGCTCCCCGCAGGGCGCGGTCGGCTCGGAAGGGACTCGGCATGGGGCCATCATGGCGCGCGGGGCGGATGGTGACCAGCGGGTTTCCCGGGGTGGCCGAGAGGTCGTGGGGCGGGGTCCGGGCCGACGCGGGGTGAGGCCGTGCGGTGGGGGGCCCGCGCCGGCCTCCTCAGGTCACCACGCCCGGTACGACCGTCAACTGCTGGTAGCCCCCGCCGCTGTGACGCACGGTGAGGAGGACCTGCTTCCCGGGGCGGGCCCGGGCGACGGCCCGGACGAGGTCGGCGGCGGTGTCGACGCGGGCGGAGCCGAACTGCAGCAGCACGTCCCCGCGGACCAGGCCGGCCGTGTAGCCGGGGCCGGGCACGTGCACGCCCACGACCAGCGCGCCCGCCTTGTCGGCGTCGACGGCCTCGACGCCCAGGGTCGCCCCGGTCGCGGCGTCGGGAGCGGGGCTCGGGGCGGCGGGGGTACCGCCGGGGGCGGTGGGCATGCCCCTGCCCGGGGATGTGGCCGGCGGGGCGTGGCGTTGCAGCTCGGCGAGCTTGCTCATGCCGATCACCGTGGCGCCGACCGTGCCCATGCCGACGCCGGACAGCACCAGCAGGGTGCCGGCGCACAGCGCGAACAGCAGGGTCCGCAGCCGCCGTCCGCGCCGTGGCGCGGCGTGCGGGCGGTGCGGCTGGCCGGGGGTGCCGCCCTCCCGCCGGTCCTGACCGGGCATCGGCTTGGGACGCAACGCAGTCTGTTCCATGGTTCGCTCGCCTCCGGCTGATGCTCTACCCGGGGCGCCGGGCCGCGACGAGACACGAACGAGTGAGAATGGCCGGAGCGTGCCGGAGGGTAGCCATAGCCGTTGTGGCAGGAGCCGCTGTGGCAGGGTCGCGCCCCCTGTCCCCGGCGCCTGCAGGCGCTGCGCGCCCGGCGTCCGTACGCCGCTCGCCCGGGTCCTGGCGGGAGGTGAACCTCGGCCGGTACCTCGCCCAGGCACGACGCGCCGGCCCGCGCCCTGGCCGACGCGGACCTCCGTCAGGAGGCCCGCGCGGTCCTGGCGGGCGGCGGGGCGACACGCGGCGCCCTGCGCGAGGCCGCCCGCACGGGGCTGGGCGAGGCCGCCGCGGAGGTGGCGGGACGGCCGGTGAGGTCAGCTGACGAGCTGGACGGGCGGCGCCGGGGGCCGGTCGGGCAGGAAGCCGTGGGCGCGGCGGCCCAGCCACTCGGCCTTGTAGCGGTCCACGTTCCGGTGCCAGTTCAGGATTCCGGCCATCCAGTTCTGCAGGTCGAGGACATGCCCGTCCATGGCGGCCCGCCCGGCCTCCGAGAGCCCGAAGTCGTCGTAGAGCACAGGCAGTTCGTGCTCGACGACGTGCTCGAACTGCTGCATGCGCTGGGTGGTCAGGTCGTGTACGACACGCAGGGCAGCCGGATAGTCGGCGCCGAAGAAGTTCTGCACCACCAACACGGAGTTGTGGATCTCGCCCTCGTACTCGATCTCCTTCTGATACGAGAAGATGTCGTTGAGGAGGCAGGCGTAGTCGATGGCGGCGTTCTCCAGGGAGCGGACCGGGCCGCTGCGGTACACCTCCGGCGGTACGGCGGGGCCGTGGCCCATCCGGCACAGACTGAGAGTGAGGTCGGAGCCGAAGGTGGCGCGCCGCATCTCCAGGTAGTCGACCGGGTCGGGGATGCGGTTCTGCAGCTGGTTGGACAGCTCCCACACCCAGCTCTCGGTCATCGTGTCCACGGCGGCCTTGAGGGTGCGCCGCTGGTCGGCGGTCATGTCGGCCGTCGTCCGCGTCCACAGGTCGGTCAGGCCGCGCTCCATGGCGTTGGCCGGGACGAGGGCC
This sequence comes from Streptomyces sp. RB17, assembly GCF_009604455.1. Lineage (GTDB taxonomy): Bacteria > Actinomycetota > Actinomycetes > Streptomycetales > Streptomycetaceae > Streptomyces. The sequence goes on along the minus strand of NZ_WEGL01000008.1, from coordinate 318,170 downwards.
GGATCGCCCTCGACGGGCATGCACTGCGACAGCCGGGCCGTGGTCAGCCGGGCGGCGGCGAGGTCCCGGCGGTGGCCGTGGACCAGCGGGTAGTAGTCGTCGCCGTACGTGCCCCAGGCGAGCCACTGGGCGCTGAGGTCGAGGGCTTCGGGGGTGGCGTCCGGGTCCAGGCCGGCGGAGCACAGCGCGAGGTCGTAGGCGGCGAGCTTGTCCTCGTCCCAGACGCCCTCCTCGAGGATGCCCATGCGGTGGGACCAGCCGACGAGGTTCCGGCGGGCGGCGTCGAGGTGGGGGCTCAGTTCCAGCCGGTACGGCATGTGGAACTCGGGCAGGAGGGGCGGGCCGACCTTCTGGTACGGCACGTGGGTGTAGGCACGCAGGCGTTCCTGCGCGGCTGCGGCGAGGAGGGCACGGACGTCGGCGGCCGCGACGCCGGGGCCGCTGGGCAGCTGCCAGGGCGAGCCGGGCCGCGCGCCCTTGTTCATGTAGCGGCTGGAGCGCAGGTGCCATTCGTGGCCGCCGGACTGCCAGTCCTGCAGTCCCTTGGTGTAGGCGGCGACCGCGGCGACCTGGTCCGGGGTGAGGCCCTTCTCCAGGGCCGCGGCCGGGACCTCGGTGAGCGCGGTGTGCTCGAACTGGTGCAGGCGTGAGGTGAGGATGTCGTTGACGGTCTCGGCGGCCTCCTGCGTCGTACAGCCGAAGAAGGTCTCCAGCACGAGGACGCCGTTGCTGTTCTCGCCCTCGTCCTCGACCTCGCGCTGATAGGAGAACAGGTCGTTGCGCAGGTGGACGGCGTCGGCGAAGGTCTCCATGAGGACCCGCAGCGGCCGGGTGCCGGAGACGGCGGCGGGCACCTCGGCGGTCGCGTACTCCACGAGCCCGGCCGACCAGGGGGCGCCGCCCACCTTGCGGCGCATCTCGATGTACTCGACGGGGTTGGCGATCCGCCCCTCGTTGATGTTCGACAGCTCCCACATCGACTCGTTGAGCAGGTGCTCGGTGGCCACGGAGAAGCGGCGGCGCCAGTCCACGGACATGGACGGCACCGTGCGCGCCCACAGGTCCTTCAGCCCCGCCTCGACGGGGTTCTCCGGCTCCGGCACGGCGGTTGCCGGGTCGAGCGGCATGAACAGCGGCAGCCGGTCCAGGTGGGCCTTTCCGGCGGCGCGGTCGGGGGTGCGCTTGTACATGTCGAGGAAGTGGTCGTCGAAGAAGAACACCCACACGTACCAGTCGGTGATGAGCGAGAGAGCGGGTCCGTCGCAGTCGGGGTGGGTGTAGGCGCACAGGAGCCCGTAGTCGTGCGCCTCCAGGTCGGCCTGCTCCCAGATCCCGGAGCCTTCCAGCATGCCCATCTCGCGCGCCCACCCGGTGGAGTGGGCGCGGGCCTCGTCGAGGTGCGGGTTGAGCCGCGCGGGATACGGCATGTAGAAGTGCGGGAGTTCGAACGGCTGCGTCATGGCCGGGGCCCTACCCGCGGCCCCCAACGCCCATCCGCCGCACGGGACATGATCACACCATCGCGTGAACCACCGCGAAAAGGCGGAACTCCGGGTTCGGACGAGCACCGTGGCGAGGCCCTCCGGCATGCCCCGTCCGCACTCTTGCCGTGCCCTCGCGGGCGGGCCACGGTAGGCGCATGACCTCCTTCGTGCTGCCCCATGAGGTGCACGGCGACGGCGCCCACAAGGTGTTCGCCGTGCACGGCTGGTTCGCCGACCGGTCCGCCTACGCCGCCGTCCTGCCGGATCTCGACCGCACCTCCTTCACCTATGCGCTGGTCGACCTGCGCGGCTACGGCGAGGCCCGGGACGCGGCGGGTGCGTTCACGACGGCCGAGGCGGCCCGGGACCTGGTGGAGCTGGCCGACCGGCTGGGCTGGGACCGGTTCTCGGTGATCGGGCACTCGATGGGCGGCGCGGTGGCACAGCGGCTGGCCGCCACGGTCCCGGACCGGCTGCGCCGGATGGTCGGCGTCTCCCCGGTGCCGGCCTCGGGCGTGCCGCTGGCCGGCGAGCAGGCCGCGCTGTTCACGGACGCCGCGCACCAGCCGGAGTACCGGCGTGCGATCCTCGACTTCACCACCGGGGGCCGGCGTCCCGCAGCCTGGCTGGACCGGATGGTCGCCCGCTCGCTGGAACGCAGCGACGCGAAGGCGTTCCGGGCCTGGCTGGACTCGTGGGCGGGCGAGGACTTCCACGCCGACGTCGAGGGCAGCGAGGTGCCCGCCCTGGCCGTGGCCGGGGACCTGGACCCGGCGCTCTCCCCGGAGGTCATGCGGCAGACCTGGATGTCCTGGTATCCGCGTGCCGAGCTGGTGGCGCTGCCGTTCGCCGGGCACTACGCCATGGACGAGGCCCCGCTGGACCTGATCCGCGTGGTCGAGGACTTCCTGCGGGCGGACGGCGAAGAACCCGCGGACGCCGAAGACCCCGCGGGCGCCGCAATCCCAGCGGCTGCCGTGACCGCTGCCGGCGAGGGCGAGCCGGCGTGAGCGTGCGGGCGGCGCGGCCGGTGCCCGACGTGTTCGACCCGCGCCGGTACGCCGTCGGCGTGCCCCACGACGACTACCGCCTGCTGCGCGACCGTCATCCGGTCGCCTGGCAGGAGGAGCCGGAGGTGCTGGGCTGGCCGGCCGGGCCGGGGTTCTGGGCGGTGACCCGGCACGCGGACGTCGTCCGGGTGCTGAAGGACGCCACGACGTACTCCTCCCACCTCGGCGCCACCCAGATCCGCGACCCGGATCCGGAGGACCTCCCCTTCATCCGGCGCATGATGCTCAATCAGGATCCGCCGCGGCACGGGCGACTGCGTCGGCTGGTGAGCAGGGCCTTCACGCCGGGCCGGGTCGACCGGTACGCGGCCGTCGCCCGGGAGCGGGCGCGCACCCTGCTCGCCGGGGCGCTGCAGCAGGCGCGGGAGGGGGACGGCACGGTCGATCTGGTGGCCACCGTCACCGACGAGTACGCCCTGCTCAACCTGGCGGATCTGCTGGGCGTACCGGAGAGCGACCGGCGGCTGATGCTGCACTGGACGCAGCGGGTCATCGGCTACCAGGACCCGGACGAGGCCGGTCCGGCGGTGCTGGACGCCACGGGCAAGCCCGTCGATCCGCGGTCCCCGGCGATGCTGAAGGACATGTTCGCCTACGCCGGACAGCTGGCCGCACACAAAAGACGGTGTCCCGCCGACGACATCATGACGACACTCGCCCACGACGCCGAACTGGCCGGCGGTGAACTGGAGATGTTCTTCTTCCTGCTCACCGTCGCCGGCAACGACACCGTACGCAGCGCTGCACCCGGCGGGCTGCTGGCACTGGCGGAACACCCGGAGGCGTACGCGTCGTTGCGCGCCGGGACGGCAGAACTCGCGACCGCCGTCGAGGAGTTGTTGCGCTGGCACCCGCCCGTGCTGACCTTCCGGCGGACCGCCGCGCGGGACACCGAGCTGGCCGGGCAGCGGATCCGGGCCGGGGACAAGGTCGTGGTCTTCCACGCCTCGGCCAACCGGGACGAGCGGGTCTTCACCGATCCGTCCCGGCTCGACCTCGCCCGCTCCCCCAACCCGCACGTGTCCTTCGGCGACGGCCCGCACGTCTGCCTGGGCGCCCACTTCGCACGGCTGCAACTGCGACTGCTCCACGAGGAGGTGCTGCGGGTGGTCCCCGAGCCGCGGCTCGTCGCGCCCGCCGGGCGTCTCGTGTCGAACTTCATCAACGGCATCAAGTCACTGCCGCTGCAGGTCACTTGACGTCAGTGCCGGCAACCTGGATCAGCGCGTGTGTGCCGCTGGTGCGCCACCGTCCGTCCTCGGCGGCCACCAGCGCGGCCTCGGTCGCCGCGGACAGGCCGGTGACCACGTCCGACTTCAGGGTGCGCAGCGCGGCGACCGGGCCGGGGAAGTAGCCGGTCGTCTCCGCGAAGGGTGTGGTCGGCGGCCAGAGCCGGTCGCCCACCAGGCGCCGGTAGTTGAGGTCGCCCTTGAAGACGGTCAGGGTGGCCGCGGCGAACTCGGCGCGCAGGTCGTCCGGCATCTCCTCGTACGGCAGCGGGGCGCAGGAGAAGGGGTGGGCGCGCACGGTGAGGCGGCCGTCGGCCATGGCCGACCAGAGCACGCGCGCGTACGTGGCGGCAGCGCCGGACGCGGCACGCAGCCGGTGCAGGGCGTCGACGACGTCGGCGGTGGTGGCGTCGGAGACGTAGTACGGGTACGGCTTGACATGCAGCACCGTCCGCGCGGCCCGGCCCTCGTCGAGGAGATGGGCGATCAGCAGCAGGTCCGGGACGAGTTCGCGGCCCGCGTTGTCCGCGACCAGGACCAGGGTGGCCGTACCGTCGGGCGGCAGCAGCGACCACAGAGCCGCGCTGTCGTCGGCGACCAGCGCGGGGGCCGGGTCCCGGGCCTCGGCGCCCTCGGCGGAGAGCCGGAAGCCGAGGTCGGCGCGGTTGCCCCACAGCGAGCCGTGCAACAGGGCACGCGCCCGCTCCTGCTCCGGCAGGCCGGGCAGCACGTCCAGCGCGGCCAGTTCCTCGTCCGTCTCCGGCGCGTCGAGTTCGGCGCGCTTGAACGGGCGGAAGGGATCGATGCCCTGCCAGGTGCCGGGGCCGAACCAGCCGACGGCGTCCAGCAGCCGCCGGTAGAAGTAGCTCTCGGACCACAGCCACGGCACGTCGTACCAGGAACGCCCGGCGCAGCCCGCCAGGCCCCACTCCCGCCACCGGTCCCGGTCCGGGGCATCGGCGGGCAGCGGCTCGACCGTTCCCTCGGTGCAGCTCTTCAGCAGCTCGTCCAGCGCCCGGTGCTGCCCGGGGCCGTACGGGAAGGCGTCCCTCACCCGGCCGATGATCGCGGGGTGCCGTTCGGCCAGCACGCTGTGCGGGAAGGAGCCGGGTTCGTTGCCGAGGATCACGGGTGCGAACGGGGTGGAAGGCATGTCCGTCACCGTATCGCGCGGGTCAGACGGTTCTGATCTCCCGCTCCAGCTGCGTGGCGAGCGTGACGTAGCGGGGGCGGCGGTGCACCGGGACCAGGCCCCGGATCAACAGGTGCCACATCTCGGCGACCCGGCGCGGAAGCCGTCCCACCGGTTCGAGCGAGCGGCCGGCGACCCGGGTTCCGACGAAGAAGGAGACCAGGGAGTGCGCGACGACGCCGACGTCGAGATCGCCGTGCAGATCGGACTCCCGGACGGCTCCGGTGAACTTCCGCGTGGCGAAGTCCAGCCATTCGGTGAACGGATGCCTCAGGGGCGGCCGTACGGCCACGTCGGCGGTGGCGAGACGCAGCGCGGCGCGCGGCACCGGGTCCTCCACGGCGAGTCCGGCGATCCCGAACGTGGTGCGCATCAGCGTCTCCAGCGAGGAGCAGCCGCGGCTCTCGACCTCGGCGACGAGGGCTTTCGCGGCGCCGGCGTTGAGTTCGAGGATGGCGTGGGCGAGGTCCTCCTTGGCAGCGAAGTGGAAGTACAGCGCCCCCTTGGTGACGTTCGCGTGCGCGACGATGTCGCTCAGGCTCGTGGACTCGTAGCCGTGCCGGTCGAACAGATCGGCGGCGGCCGTGATGATCGTTGCCCGGGTCTGTTCGGCGCGTAACTGCCTCGCCATCCTGGGACCCCTCCTCGCGAGTCGTACGAACGGGACATGCGGTTTGTTTTTGACCCCTTGCACACGATAACTCACCGACCGGCAGCGGCAGTCCGGGGAGCGGGCCGGCACCAGGACACGTGTCACCGGCGTATCCGGCGCCGGACGGGCCCCCGACGGTCCATGAACGACGAGACCAGAACGGCTCCCCCTTTTTTTACCGGGCTGCCCCCGGCAGTCGCGGGGCGGCGGGTGCCGGACCCATGATCGCCACGATACGAGGATGACCACCGGCTCCTCAACGGGGTCTCGAAGGAGGCGCGTTACGTCCGCATCGGTCGGTGATCCCGCGCCCACCGTCGGTGCGTTCACGCCCCCCTCGGGCCGCCGCTACGCCGCGCCGGCTGAACATGCGGGACGTCTCCGCCGTAATGGACCGCGCAGACCCCGTTCCCGCGCCCGCCGAGGAGACATCCCGGATGACCCGGACGACAGCCCGACCGAGCGTCATGGCGGCCGCCGCCGCGGCCCCGCTCCTGCTCCTGTCGTGGGCGGCGGGCCCCGCCCAGGCGCACGGGGCACCCACGGATCCGGTCAGCCGGGTCTACGCCTGCTCCCCCGAGGGCGGCGAGTCCGGCCGCTCGGCGGCGTGCCGGGCGGCCGTCGCGGCGAACGGGGCGCCCTTCACCGCGTGGGACAACCTGCGGGTGGCAGGGGTGAACGGCCGTGACCGGCAGGCGATTCCGGACGGCAGGCTGTGCAGCGGGAACCTTCCGGCGTACCGGGGCCTCGACCTGGCGCGGCGGGACTGGCCGGCGACCCGGCTGGCGCCCGGCGGCAGACTGACGATGACGTACGCCTCGACGATCGCGCACACGGGCACGTTCCGGCTGTATCTGACCGAGCCCGGCTACGACCCGGCGAAACCGCTCAACTGGTCCGATCTGCCGGAGCGGCCCTTCGCACAGGTCACCGATCCACCGCTGCGCGACGGGGCGTACCACCTCTCCGCGACGCTGCCGAAGGACCGGACAGGCCGTCAGATCCTCTACACCGTCTGGCAGAACAGCAGCACGCCGGACACCTACTACTCGTGTTCCGACGTGGTCTTTCCGGACAAGGGGGCGGGCGAGGCGAAGGCCGGACCTGTCCGGGCGACACGTCCGGCCCCCGTCGCGCAGGGGCACGTCGGCCGAGCCACACGGCCCTCGGCACCCGCGCTGGCGGGCGGCGCCGCCGCGGTGCTGGTGCTCACCGGGGGCGCCGCCCTCGCAATGCGTCTACGCCGACGCTGAACTCCGATGGACTGCGGGGAAAGTTGGTGGCTCAGTTGACGTAGACCGGGGTGCCGCCGTCCGTCACGGGCGCGTACTTGGCGGTGAAGTAGCCGCTGGAGAAGCACAGCGACGAACCGGACGTCTTGCTGAACTGCTGGTTGGTGAAGCTGATGCTGTTGTCGGTGTTGTCGGCCTTCCCGGTCAGGGAGGGCGCCTGGTAGACGCAGGTGATGGAGCCCAGCAGGGTGCGCAGCTTGACCGTGGTCTGGATGGTGGAGCCGCTCGCCGGCGAGACGGTGAGGGTGCCGTCGGAGGCGACCGTCGCCGTGTAGGGCAGGTTGTCGACGGTGATGCTGCTGACGCCGAGGACGCCGGTGACGTTGCTGGTGCAGGAGCTGCTGTCGAAGGTGTGCCCGGTGACGGACTCGGTGGCCGTGCCGGGGGCACTCGGGTTGCCGGTGACCGTGGCGGTGAACTGCGAGGACGTGCAGCTGACGCCGCTGGTGCCGGTCGCGCTGGAGTAGAGCGTGGCGGACGTGCCGGAGGCCAGCGGCGCGGTGAGGGTGTCACCGGTCGCGACGGCGGTGCCGCCCGCACCGCCGGTGGTGAGGACGGCGCCGCCGTCGGCGGAGGCGGGGGCGGCGACCGCGAGGGCGAGTGCGGTGACGGTGCCGGTGAGGGCGAGGAGGGATCGCGTACGCATGCGGGTGCCTCTTTCCTGGGTGGGGTCCGGGTGAGGTGGGGTGGGGGGTGGCGTCCGATGCCGTGGTGGTGAGGGCGCGTGATGCGCTTGGGGGCGCGTGATGCCGTTGGGTGGGGGCGCGCGATGTCGTTGGGTGGGGGTTTGGCGGTGCCGCCGGCGCAGGACCGTGCGCCTTCTCCGTACGCGACGGTCCGGCGACGGCGGCGGTCCGGGCACCGGCCGAAGACCCGGGGGAAGGCCTTCGGCCGGGCCGGCAGGGGGCGGCCGGGCACGGCCAGGGGGAAGGGGCCATGCGGTGCCGCACTGATGTGAACGGTTTCTGTCGGCCTGGCTGAGCGGTCGGCGTGAGAGGCCGGGAAACGCATCCGGTGCCGCTCGGCGGATCCGGCGCCACGGATCCGTGAAACAGGGGAAGTTGTAGACCTGATCAACCGTCAACGTCAAGCACTGCAAGGGTAGTTGTGGTCTCCGATCGCAGCTCGCGCACATCCGGCACGCTTTTTTCACATCTGCCTTGACCCCCGGAAGTAACCGGCGGTAACTTCCTCGAAGGCTACTGCCGCGTAACGAGAAAGCCCTTGCTCCGCCGGGGTGCGAGGAGACCTACGCGACAGTCGCTGTCCGCGCCAGGACACCGCGCCGCTGAAGCCCAACCCGCAGATCCATGCCCATGGGAGCAGACATGGCCTCGTCCCCGGACGTCCCGTCCGTCGGCAACACCCCCGAGAACCCGGGAACCGGTTCACCCTCCGAAGCCGCCGCAGCATCCGAGGTCTCGACAGCATCCGGAGTCCCCGAAGCCCCCGAAGCGCCGCACGCGGGCGGGGCCGGGACCTCCGACGCCGAGAGACGAGGTCGGGTCCGGGCCCGCCGGGCCGCGGTGATGGCGGTGCCCGCCACCCTCGTCGCCGCCGGTCTCGCGGTTCTCACCGCCCAGGGGGCACTGGGCGTGCAGTTCGCGATCTCCGGCATGCCGTTCACGGTCACCGCGACGGAACTGGACGGAACCGGTTTCGAGCAGTTCGGCGGCCTCGACAACATGGCGGACGGCAGCCCGAACGCCGGGGACACCGGGGGCCAGGAGCTCGTGGTGACCTCCGCCATCAAGAACGCCACGCTCACCAAGCTGTGCCAGAGCGTCGACCTCGGCGGCACCAACCTGCTCATCACGGCGGGCAGCGGCGCGGACAAGGTACAGGCGACCGATCTGACCACCGACTCCACGGAGCTGTCCGGCGACGCGGCGTTCGGCAACATCGAGATCGGCAACGACGCCGGCACGCTCACCAAGGCGGGCGTGAAGGGCCCGATCGGCGTGTTCAGCCAGCAGGCCGACACCGTGCACATCGCCAACCTGCGGCAGACCAACTACGCGACGACGGCTGGCGTGTTCAAGCTTCCGGGGCTCAAGCTCCGCTTCAGCGACTCGGGTTGCTGATCGCCGTGGCCGACCGTCCACACCGGGGAGCGCGAACCGCCTTCCGTGGCTGGCGGGCCCGCCGGCCGTTCTGGGGCGGGCTGCTGCTCGCGCTGGCCGGCGGCGAGATCCTGCTCACCGAGAAGGCCTCACTGAAGGTCGTGATGCACATCGGTATGCAGGGGGCCGCCGGCTACCTGCTGCCGGGGCTGATGGCGCTGCTGGGCCTGCTGATCCTCTTCAACCCCGCACAACGGCTCTTCTACTCCGTCACCGGCGTCCTGCTGTCGCTGGGCACCTGGGTCACGTCCAACCTGGGCGGCTTCTTCATCGGCCTCCTGCTGGGCGTGACCGGCAGCTGCCTCGCCTTCGGCTGGCTCCCCGACCAGGAGCCGCGCGTCAGCCGCCGGCGCCGCAGACAGGCGGAGGCGGCGACGCGTGCACGGGCCGAAGGGACCAAGGGCGCGGAGGGGGCGGAGGGTCTGGCGGCCTGAGGGTCCGCCGGCCGACCGCTCAGGCGCCGCCCCGCCCGCTCCGCCCCTCAGCCCGTCCTCACCGGGACGCGGCGGACGCCGCCTACTGCGTGGCCGTAGGCTCGGCCGCCGGCGCGTGGACCTCGCTCGCGGCCACGACCTGCGACGGCTCCACGACCGGCGTGCCGGTGGCGCCCGGCGTGCCGTGCTCGTCCTTCATCGCCTTCGCCTCGCTCTTGAGGATGCGCATCGACTTGCCCAGCGCCCGCGCGGTGTCCGGGAGCCTCCGGGAACCGAACAGCACGAGGAAGACGATGGCGACGATCAACAGGTGCCAGGGCTCGAGTCCGTTGCGGAGCACGACCGCCCCCTTCTCGGGAAAGCTTGCTACTAAAGGTTGCTGTTTTGCGCAACTGTACAACCTGCGGGCTGCGGCCGGCGCCGTGCGTGGCGGATCGTCGCGACGGTGAGGGCCAGGGCGTACAGGCCGAGGACGGCGGCGAGCAGCAGGTGGTACGGGGCGGGCAGGGCGGTCATGCCGAGCGCGGCGCCCAGCGGGCTGGGCGGTACGGCGAGTCCGACGGCGGCGAGGAAGGCGGCGGCCCAGCCGACGGGTCCGGGCCGCCCGCCGCGCGTGAGGCGGCGTCCGTGGCGCAGGAGCAGCATGACAAGCGCCTGGGTGAGCAGGTTCTCGGTGAACCAGGCGGAGTGGAACACGGCCTCGTCGTCCAGGGCGTCGGGACCGTCCAGAGCGAGCGCGAGGACGCCGAAGGTGGCGAGGTCGGCGAAGGCGTTGAGCAGGCCGAAGCCGGTGATGAACCGCAGGAAGGCGGGCGGCCGCAGCAGGGTCGGCCGGCGCAGCTCGCCCGGGTCCGGGCGGTCGTGGGCGAAGGCGAGCTGGGCGGCGTCGAAGCACAGGTTCTGCGCGAGCACCTGGACCGGGAGCATCGGCAGGAAGGGCAGCAGCAGCCCGGCCGCGAGCATGGCGAGGACGTTGCCGAGGTTGGAGGAGAGGGTCACCCGCAGATAGGCGGCGATGTTGGCGCTGCTGCTCCGGCCGGCGGTGACGGCGTGTCCGATGGCGGTGAGGTCCTTCTCGGCCAGCACGACGTCCGCGCTCTCCCGCGCCACCGCCACGGCCCCGCGCGGCGCGATCCCGACGTCTGCGGCGAGCAGCGCGGGCACGTCGTTGACGCCGTCACCGAGGAAACCGACGGTGTGCCCGGCGGCCCGCAGCCCGGCGACGACACGGGCCTTGTCCTCGGGGGTGCACCGGGCGACGACCGTGGTGGTCCCGGCGGTGACCTGGCCGGTACGCACCGGGTTCTCGTCCTCGCGGACCTCGGCTCTGCCCGGCCCGGCTCCGTCACCGCGGCCGGACGCCCCCTCGGTACCGGCCGAGACCGTGTCGGCCCCGCCCGGGTCCCCGCCCCCGTCCGTCCGTACCTCGCCGGGTTCCAGCCCCAGCTCCCGGCAGACGCGGACCGCCGTTGCGGGGTGGTCGCCGGTGAGGACGTGGACGTCGACGCCGAGGGCGGCGAGGGTGCGCAGGGACTCGGCGGCGCCGGGGGCGAGCTCGTCGCGGAAGGTGACCAGACCGCGGAAGGTGAGGCCGCGTTCGTCGGCGGGTGTGTGGGGGCGGGCGCGGGCGGGCCGGTCGGCGGTGGCGACGGCCAGTACCCGCTGCCCCGCCTCCGCCTCGCGTGCGGCGAGCGCGAGCAGCCGCCGGCGCTCGGCGTCGTCCGGCAGGTCGCAGCGCTCCAGGACGTCCTCGGCGGCTCCCTTGGTGATCAGCAGGTGCCGGCCGGGCCGGCCGGCGACGACGGCGGTCGCGAGGCGCCGGCCGGGCGCGACGGGCAGTGCGGCGAGGCCGTCGTACTCCTCCCCCGCGGCTCCGGCGACGTCGAGCAGTGCCTCGTCGAGGGCGTCGGGGGCGGGCAGTTCGGCGAGTTGCAGGGTCCACCAGGCACAGGCGGCCGCGCGGCGCAGCACCTCCGGATCGTCCCGGCCGTCGGGTCCGAGCGAGCGGGCGGCGACCGGCCGGTCCTGGGTGAGGGTGCCGGTCTTGTCCACGCACAGCACGTCGATCGCGCCGAGGTCGTGCAGCGCGGGCAGCCGCCGTACGACGACCCGGCGGGTGCGGGCCAGCAGCGCGGCACTGCGGGCGAGGCAGGTGGTGACGATCACCGGGAGCATCTCGGGGGTGAGCCCGACGGCCACGGACACGGCGAACGGCAGTGTCTGCAGCCCCCGGCCGCGCAGCGCCGCGCCGGCCATCAGCACCAGCGGCGGGGTGAGCAGCATGAACCGGACCAGCACCCAGGCGATGCCGTGCACGGACCGGTCGAAGGCGCTGGGCTCGCGCGGCTCGGGCGTCCGCTGCGCGGCGGCGAACCGGGTGTGTGCCCCGGTGGCCACGACGACCGCGGTGGCCCCGCCCGCCACGACCGCGCTGCCCTGGAAGCACAGATGGGACTCGGCGTGCGGCTCCGGCAGATCGGCGGCGGCCTTGGCCACGGGCGCGGACTCGCCGGTCAGCGCGGCCTCGGACACCGTCAGCCCGTGGGCGCGCAGCAGTCGTACGTCGGCGGGCACGAGGTCGCCCGGACCGAGCCGTACGACGTCGCCGGGGACCAGGTCGGCCACCGGGACCTCGTGGGCGCGCGGGGCGGCGGTGTCGTCGGTGCGGCGCAGCACGGTGGCGGTGCCGACGACGAGTTCGCGCAGGGCGGCGAGCGAACGGTCGGCGCGGCGCTCGCCGGCCGCGCGCAGCGCACAGCTGACGGCGACCAGGGCGAGGATCACCGTGGCGGTGCCCCAGGAGGCGACGAACGCCGAGACCAGGCCGAGGGTGAGCAGGACGGTGGTGAACGGGTCGCGCAGGCCCCGCAGACCGCGCCGGAGCGCGGACGGGGTGCGCGGGCGGGGCGGGGCGTTCTCGCCGTGGCCGACGAGCCGGGCGGCGGCCTCGGCGTCGGTGAGTCCGCGCGGGCCGGTGTCCAGGCCCCGCAGGACCTGCAGCGACGTACCGCTCGCCGGGCCGGGGCCGGGTCCGCTCACCGGATCGGTCCCGGCTCGGCTCACCGGGCCCCTCGGCGGCTCAGAGGCCACGGAGGCGGCGGGCCGGCGCCGGGGCGGCCGCGGCCCGTTCGGCGAGCCGGCCGACGAGAAGGCGTACGACGTCGACGACGGCGGCCTGTCCGGCGGCGGCCACGAAGTACACCTGACGGCGGCCCTCGCGGCGGGAGCGGACGAGCCCGGCGAGCTTCAGCTTGGTCAGGTGCTGGCTGACGGCGGGCAGCGCGCCGCCGACCCGCTCGGCGAGCCCGGTGACGTCGCTCTCCCCCTGGATCAGCGCCCAGACGATGTGCAGCCGGGCGGGCGAGGCGAGCAGTCCGAAGGCGGCGGCGGCCTCGGTGAGCACCTCGGCGGAGGGGTCCTGGTAGCCGGTCCCGGGCCCTGTCGCCACTGTCGCCTTCCCTCCGCGTCGTCCTGCGTTCCGTCTGTTCCGTCTCTGTGCGGGGATTCAGTGTAGGTGGGCGGGAACTTCGTCCGGGTCGGCAGGAACTTCCCGGCGGCCCCAGGAGTTTCTACGGTGCTGTAGAAATTGCGGCCGGTGCGCACCGGTGTGCGGGGCAGCACCCGGCCGCCGCATACGACGGATATCGAGGAGTGCGCATGGCCCTGTGGGACCGCTTCAAGGAGTCGGCGTCGCAGATGCAGACCCAGTTGGTGGCGAAGAAGAACGACCTGAAGAGCGGCGCGTTCCGCGATGCGAGCATGGCGATGTGCGCGCTCGTGGCCGCGGCGGACGGGACAGTGGATCCGTCGGAGCGGCAGCGGGTGGCCCAGCTCATCGCCACGAACGAGGTGTTGCAGAACTTCCCGGCGGACGACCTCAGGCGCCGCTTCGAGGAGAACCTGAACAAGCTGACGACCGACTTCGCCTTCGGCAAGGTGAGCGTGCTGCAGGAGATCGCCAAGGCGAAGAAGAAGCCGGCCGAGGCGCGGGCCGTGGTCCAGATCGGCATCGTGATCGGCGGCGCGGACGGCGACTTCGACAAGACGGAGCAGGCCGTGGTGCGCGAGGCGTGCTACACGCTGGACCTGCCGCCGCACGAGTTCGACCTCTGAGCCTGCGAGAGGGCGGCGCGGGACCGCGCCCACCGGGCAGGGCGGTAGAGACCGTGCGCGGCTGCGGGTGCGTGGGGGCTGGTCGTTCCCACGCGGCGAAGCCGCACATCGCCAGGGCCCCGCGCCCCTTCGGGCGCTACGCCGTCCCGACCCGTCCGCTCGCCACCCAGGTCACCCCCAGCAGCCCCACCGCCACCCAGCACGCGCCCTGTGCTGCGTCCGGGCCGGTCCCCGCCAGGTAGGCGCTGCCGAGGACGGCCACCCCCAGCGTCGCCCCCAGCTGTTGCACCGCGTTGAGCAGTCCGGCCGCCGAGCCGATCTCCTGCGGACGCAGGGGTCGCAGGGCGAGGGTGAAGAACGCGGGCGTGAACAGGCCGGCGCCGAGGCCGACGAGGGCGAGGGCCGGCAGCAGCGCGGCCGGGTAGTGCCCCGGCGCGGTCGTGCGGTAAGCGGCCACGGCGGCGAGCAGTCCGCCCAGCAGCAGCCCGAGCCCGTACGGCATGACCCGCCGCCCGTGCCGCCGTACCAGCCGCGAGCCCGCCCACCAGGAGGCGAGGGCGAGACCGGCGGACCACGGCAGCAGGCTCAGTCCGGACGCCAACACGCCCGCGCCCGCGTCGAGTTGGAGTTGCAGGACGACCACCACGGTCAGTCCGTTGGTGACCGCGAAGAAGGCGGTGGAGGTGACGAGAGCGGCCGGGAAGCCGCGGTGCGTGAACAGGCTGGGCTCCAGCAGCGGGCGGGCCGTGCGCCGCTGACGCCGGGCGAAGCCGGCGAGCACGAGCAGTCCGGTGCCGAGCAACAGCCAGTCGGACGCGTGCAGTCGGGTGAGGTCGCCGCCGATCAGCGGGTACACCAGGAGCCCGGTGCCGAGCGCGGCCAGTGCGGTGCCGGGCCGGTCGAGGGCCGGGCGGTGCGGGGCGCGGTTCTCCGGCAGGTTGCGGGCGAGGGCCAGCACCAGCGCGGCCACCGGCGCGTTCACCAGGAACGCGGACCGCCAGGACGAGCCGAACAGGTCGGCGTGGGTCAGCACACCGCCGACGACGGGTCCGCACACGGCGGCGAGGCCCATCACCGGTCCGATGCTGCCCAGCGCCTTCGCCGTCTCCTCGCCCGAGAACATCGCCTTGATCAGCCCGATGGTCTGCGGAATGATCAGCGCCGCCGCGGCGCCCTGGACGGCCCGGAAGGCGATGAGCAGCCCGGGGGACGGCGCCAGCGCACAGGCCACGGACGCCGCCGTGAACAGCGTGACGCCGAGGACGAACACACGGCGCCGGCCCGCGATGTCCCCGAGCCGCCCGCCGGTGATGAGCAGCACCGCGAACGGCAGCGTGTAGGCGGCGCCGAACCACTGGACGTCGGAGACCGGCCCACCCAGGTCGGCATGGACGGCGGGCGCCGCGACCTGTACGACGGTCGCGTCCAGCAGGTTCATCGCCTCGCCGAGCAGCAGGGCGGCCAGGCCGGGCCACCGCCTGCGGTAAGGGGTGGCGACGGCCACGGGTGTTGTGGTCATGGGTGTTCCGCTGTTCCTCTCGCTCTCGCACGCTGGGCCGGGACCGGCCCCGGGCCAGCGTGCGAGAGCGAGAGTGGCGGGCTCCACCAGGAGCGGTGCGCACGCCGATTTCTTCCATCGGCGGCCCTGTTGCCGAAGGAATCCGACAGAATCGACAGCACGTCACGAGGCGCGGACGGGTGAGGTCCGGCCTCTCGCCGTGGGGTGCCTGTCGCCCGTCAGGCGAGGCCGGCGGACTTCAGCCAGGCCCTGGCCACGTCCAGCGGGTCCTTGTTCTGGGTCTGCACCTGGGTGTCGAGGTCCAGCAGGGTCGTGGTGTCGAGCTTGGCCGAGACCGCGTCGAGCGCGTCGACGCCCTTCTGGGGCAGGGCGCTCTTGTGGACGAGCGGCTGGACGTTCTCGAAGCCGAAGAGGTTCTTCGGGTCCTGCAGGACGACGAACTTCTCCTTGGAGATGGTCGGGTCCGTGGTGAAGATGTCCGCGACCTGCACGGCGTTCTTCTTCAGCGCGGCCTGGGTGAGCGGGCCGCCCGCGTCGAGCGCCTTGAAGGAATTGAACTGAAGGCCGTAGACCGACTTCAGGCCCACCAGACCCTGCTGCCGGGTCTGGAACTCCGGCGAGGCGCCCATGACCAGGTCCTTGGCGATGCCCTTGAGGTCGGCGATGGTCGACTTCCCGGTGAGGTGGTACTTCGTCGCGGTGGCCGCGTTGACCGTGACCGAGTCCTTGTCCTCGGCCGGCGAGGGCTTGAGCAGGGTCAGCTTGGAGTCCAGCTTGGCCTCGATGGCCGTGGTGGTGGCATCGGCCGTCTTCGGCGTCGCCTTCGGGTCGAGGTAGGCAAGCAGCGCGCCGTTGTACTCGGGCAGCACCGAGATGGAACCGTTCTTGATCAGCCCGTAGGTGGTCTCGCGGCTGCCGATGTTCGGCTTGTAACTGACCTTGATTCCCTTGGCCTTGAGGGCCTCGCCGTAGATGTCGGCGAGCAGGGTGCTCTCGGGGAAGTTGTTGGATCCGACGACCACGGTGTCGCCGCTCGCCTTGCTGTCCGTCAGCGGGTTGCCGCCGGACTTGTCGTTGGAGGAACAGCCCGCCAGCAGAGCCGTCGCCGCCGCGAGGGCGACCACCGCCGCGCCTCGGTTCCTCCGGATGGACCTGCTGATGCGGTTGGTGGAAGTCACCCACCGATCCAAGCCAGCCGGTTCTCGGTCAGTCAAGGGCTGCAGATCACCGATTGGCCTCGATCTGCGGTCGGTTGCGGGGCAGCCGCCTTGTGCGGGTCTCGTGGACCGGCGGCGGCCCGCACCCCGGCCGGCAGGCGTCAGCTGCTCCGCCGTACCCCCGGCGAGACCGTGATCCGGGAAGCCGCCCAGAACACCAGGAGGGTGGCCAGGGCGAGTCCGGCGACCAGGGTGGCGCCGCCGACCACCTTCTCGTAGTTCCGCTGGTAGAGGCCGTCGATGATGTAGCGGCCGAGTCCGCCGAGGCTGACGTAGGCGGCGATGGTCGCGGTGGAGACGATCTGGATGGCCGCGGTGCGCAGGCCGCTCAGGATCAGCGGGAGCGCGACCGGCATCTCCACCTGGAACAGCACCCGCGCCTCGGACATCCCCATGCCCCGGGCGGCGTCCACCGGCGAGGGGTCGACGGAGCGGATCGCCTCGTACGTGGTGACCAGGATCGGCGGTACGGCGAGCACGACCAGCGGGATCATCACCGGCAGCAGGCCGAATCCGATCCAGATGAACATCAGGACCAGGAGACCGAAGCTGGGCAGGGCCCGGCCGGCGGTGGCGATCAGCGCGAGGGCGTTGCCGCCGCGGCCGTAGTGACCGGTGACCAGACCGACGGGCAGTCCGATCAGGGCGGCGAACAGCAGTGCTTCCAGGGAGTACTTGACGTGCTCGGCGAGTCGGGTGGGGATGCCGTCGTAGCCGTGCCAGTGGGCACTGTCGCTGAAGAAGGCGTGCACGAAGTTCAGGACGTTCACCGGGTGGCACCCTTCCTCGGCATCCAGGGGGTGAGCAGGCGGCGCAGGAGGACCAGCAGCGCGTCGGCGAGGACGCCCAGCAGCGCGGTCGTCAGCACCGAGTTCACGGCCAGGGCGGGCCGGTGGTAGGTGTTGGCGTCGTAGAGCATGTTGCCGAGGGCGCCCTGGTTGCCGATCAGCATGCCGACGCTGACCAGGGAGAAGCTGGAGACGACCGCCACCCTGAGCCCCGCGATGATCGCGGGCGCGGCGATGGGCAGCTGGACCTGGAGATAACGGCGTACGGGGCCGAAGCCCATGGCCTGCGCGGCGGCCAGGGTCTCCGGTGGCACCGACCGGACGCCGTCCACGATCCCCGGCACCAGCACCACCAGGCTGTAGACGGCGAGCGGGATCATCACCGTGGTCTCGCTCTGCCCGAAGTAGTCGATGAGCACGACGAAGAAGGCCAGCGACGGGATGGAGTAGAGCACGGTGGTGATGCCGAGGACGGGTGGGTAGACCCAGCGGAAGCGTACGCAGAGCTGGGCCACGGGCAGCGCGACGAGCAGCGCGGCCAGCACCGGCAGCAGGCCCTCACGCAGATGCACGCCGACGAGCCCGAGGTAGCTGTGCTGGAGATCGCTCGGAAGGTCGAAGAAGCCGTTCATCGGGCGGCCTTGAGGTCGTCGGCCCCGCCCGAGCCCTGCCGGCCGAGCCGGGCGCCGGCGCCGTCCGCGTCCTGGCCTGGCGCGGAGTCTGCACCGTCAGCGTCCGGGCCGGCTGCGGCGTCCGCGCCGTGCGTATCCGGGGCGGCTGCGGAGTCGGTGTCGTCCGCGGACCGGCCGGCTTCGGCCTCTGCACCGTCCGCGCCCTGCCCAGGCCCGGTGGCGGCGCCGTCCCCGACCCGGTCCGGCGTCGCGCCCGCACCATCCGCACCCTGCCCAGATCCGCCGCCGGTGTCGGTGCAGTCCGCGGGCCGAGCCGGTGCGGAGTCGGCGCCATCCCCGGGCCGCCCAGCTCCGGCGTCGGTGCCATCCGCACCCCGCCCGCGCTCGGCACCCGCCCCCTCCACACCCCGCCCAGGCCCAGCGGCGGCGCCGTCCGGACCCTGGCCGAGCTCGGCACCGGTGCCATCCGCGCCCTGCCCAGATCCGGTGTCGGTGCAGTCCGCGGGCCGGCCCGGTGCGGAGTCGGCGCCATCCCCGGGCCGCCCAGCTCCGGCGTCGGTGCCATCCGCACCCCGCCCGCGCTCGGCACCCGCCCCCTCCACACCCCGCCCAGGCCCAGCGGCGGCGCCGTCCGGACCCTGGCCGAGCTCGGCACCGGTGCCATCCGCGCCCTGCCCAGACGCGGAGTCGGTGTCGTGCGCAACCCGCCCGCGTGCGGCGTCGGTGCCGGTCGCGACCCGGCTGTGTGCGGTGCGGATGGCCTCGCCGATGACCTGCTGGGAGACGACGCCTATGGCGCGTCCGTCGCCGTCCACCGCGACGGCCCAGCCGGCCGGCGAGAGCACCGCCCCGTCGAGCGCGGTGCGCAGCGAGTCCTGGCCGGGCACGAACGGCCGTCCGAAGTCGAGGAGTTGCGCCCTCTCGACGGACCCTGCGGTGAGCCGGTGCGGCTCGCTCCAGCCGAGCGGTCTGCCGTCGGGGTCGGTGACGAGGAGGTACGGGGCGTCGTCGCGGGAGGCGAGCACGCCGGCGTCGGCGTCGATGCCCACGATCGGCGCTGTCTGCAGCTCCAGGCCGGCGGACGGGAAGAAGGACAGCCGGCGGATGCCCCGGTCGGCGCCGAGGAAGTCCTCAACGAACGCGTCGGCGGGTGCGCTGAGCAGGTCGGCGGGTGGGGCGAACTGGGCGAGCCTGCCGCCGGTGCGCAGGACGGCGACCATCGTACCGAGCTTGATCGCCTCGTCGATGTCGTGCGTGACGAAGACGATGGTCTTGCCCAACTCATCCTGGATACGCAGCAGTTCGTCCTGGAGGCCCTTGCGGACCACGGGGTCGACGGCGGAGAACGGCTCGTCCATCAGCAGCACCGGCGGGTCGGCGGCGAGCGCCCGGGCCACGCCGACACGCTGCTGCTGGCCGCCGGAGAGCTGGTACGGGTACCGCCTGGCGAGTGCGGCGTCGAGCCCCACGCGCTCCATCAGCTCGGCGGCTCGCGCGCGGGCCTTCTGCTTGCTCCAGCCGAGCAGCCGGGGCACGGTGGCGATGTTGTCGAGGATGGTGCGGTGCTGGAAGAGTCCGGCGTTCTGGATGACGTACCCCATCGAACGGCGCAGGGTGTTGACCGGCTGCTGCCGGATGTCCGTGCCGTCGAGGAGGATGCTGCCCTCGGTGGGCTCCACCATCCGGTTGATCATCCGCAGGGTCGTCGTCTTGCCGCAGCCGGAAGGCCCGACGAGGACGGTGATCGCGCGGTCCGGTATCTCCAGCGACAGCCGGTCGACCGCGACCGTGCCGTCCGGATACCGCTTCGTGACTGACTCTATCCGTATCAAAACGCCGAATACCCTTCGGGTTTGGCGGATTTCCGCCCGCTTTCGGCCACGGTCGTCGTTGCGCAGCCCGTTGCGGGGAGAGTCTAGACCGCGAATGTTGCAGCGCTTTGGCGGGCGAACGGCCGGCCGGCGGCCGGGCGAGCCGCGCCCACGGCGAACGAACGGCTAGGCCGCCACCGGCAACCCCGGCGTACGGACCACGCTCCGCGACGCGTCGACCGCGAACACCTCGCAGCCGGGCCGGGCGGCGGCCCAGGCCGGTCCGTCGGTGCCCAGCGCGAAGGCGGCCGTGGCGGTCGCGTCCGCCTCGGTCAGGGTCGGGGCCAGCACGGTGAGGCTGAGCAGCGCGGTCGCGGGGCGTCCGGTGCGGCCGTCGAGGATGTGGTCACCGCGCTCGTACCGGCCGGAGGTCGCCACCGCCGCGTCGGTGACCGCCAGCACGGCACAGAGCCGGTCGGCCTGTTCGGGGTGCCGTATCCCGACCCGCCACGGCCCGCCGGATGCGACCACGTCACCGCCCGCGTTGAGGCAGAACCGCCGCGCACCGGCCGCCGCCAGCAGCCCGGCCGCCCGCTGCACCGACCAGCCCTTGACCACCGCGCAGGGATCGAACCCCCGGCCGGGCAGCCGTACGTCGAAGGCACCGCCGGTCGCGGCCCGGTACCGCTCGCACAGGCCGAGGACCTCCGTCAGGTCCGCGCTCATGTCCTCCTCCGCCAACTCGCCGCGACCGTACCGGGACACCTCGCTGTCGGACCTGAACGGGCTGAACCGCGCGTCCACCTGGCGCAGCCAGGCGTAGGCCTCGTCCGCGGCCGCGCCGAAGTCGCCCTCGTCGTCGATCCGCAGCGAGACCGGGAGGCCCATGACGTGCTCGACACGGCGCACGTCAGGAGCCCTTGGCGTCGATGGCGGCCTGGAGGGACTGTTTGTATCCCGCACTCGTGATCGTGGCCCCGGACACCGAGTCGATGTGGGCGCTCTGCGCCTTGAGCGTCTCCGCGACGAGCTCCGGTACGGCCCAGCGGGTCTGCGGATGGTGCGGCGCCTGCAGCATCCGCACGGAGGCGATCCGGTCGCCCCGGAAGGTCACCTCCACCTGGAAGACACCCTTCGTGGTGCTCACCGCGGTGCCCTGGACGACCTTCGCGGCCGCCGCCGAAGGCGAGGCGGGCGAAGCGGACGGTGCGGTGGACGGCGCCGGAGTCGGCGTCGCCGCGGGCGGTGCGGTCTCGACGGTGCCGGTCGACGGGTGGTAGCGCCACAGCGGGATCAGACCGGCGACGGTCAGGACGAAGACGGGAATGGCTCGCTTCACGGTCGGACGACCTCTCTCAGCCGGCGAGGCTGAAGCGCTCGAAGTGGATCTGCCGCTTGGGCACGCCCAGGTCGGCCAGACTGCGCAGCACGGCGGTCATCATGCCGGGCGGCCCGCACAGGAAGACGTCCCGTTCCCCGATGTCGGGCACGAGCCGGGCCAGTTCGCGCGGGGCGAGCCGGTCGGGCAGGACCGGACCGGTCACCAGGTGCAACTCGGCGCCCTTGGTGAGGGCGAGGTCGCTCAGCTCGTCGTACAGGACGGCGTCGCGGTCGGTGGACACCCGGTAGATGACCACGGCGTGGCCCTGAAGGTCCTCCAACAGCGCCCGGATGGGCGTGACGCCGACGCCGCCGGCGATCAGCACGGCCTCCGGGCGGGTGCGGTGCAGCGTGGTGAAGGCGCCGTAGGGGCCCTCGGCGAAGACGCGGGTGCCGGGCTTGAGGTGCCGCAGGCCGGTGCTGCCGTCGCCGACGGCCTTGGCGGTGAGGCGCAGGGTGCGGCCGTCGGGGGCGGCCGACAGGGAGAAGGGGTTGGCCTGCCACCAGCGGTCCCGGGTGAGGAACCGCCAGAGGAAGAACTGGCCGGCGCACGCGGGCAGCCGGTCCAGGTCGCGGCCGGTGACATAGACGGAGACGACGTCGTCCGACTCCGGGACGACCGCCGACACCCGCAGCCGATGCCGCAGGTTCCGCCACAGCGGCAGCACCAGCCGGCCCAGGAACACCGCGCCGAGGGCGCCGCCCCACACCGTGTACCAGTACGTCCTCGCGACCGGCGAGGAGGTGAAGGTCGTCCCGGCCGCGACCTGGTGGGTGAAGGCGAGGACCACGGCGGCGTAGGTGTACAGGTGGATGAAGTGCCAGGTCTCGTAGGCGAGCCGGCGGCGTGCCCAGCGGGCCGAGACGGCGCCGACCACGACGATCAGCGCGAGCGCGACGATGGCGCGCAGCACGCCCTCGACGGTCTCGGCGAGGTCCACGAGCTGGTTCAACGGATCCATCGAGGACGCCTGCGCGTAGCCGAAGGTGATGAACACGGCGTGCGTGAGCAGGGTCCACAGGATGCCGAAGCCCGTGCGGCGGTGCCAGGAGGTCAGCCGGTCCATGCCGATACGGCGGTCCAGCCAGGGCAGCCGGGCCACCAGCAGCAGCTGGAAGGCCATCAGGAGGGCGCCGCTCAGGCCGGCGAGGCGGCCCAGCACGATCAGCGTGTTCGAGGCGAACCCGGCCTGGACGAAGAACCAGGCGACACAGGCCGCGTTGACGGCCAGCAGGGCGTACAGACCCGTGCGGGCCACGACCCGGGGGCGGATCGTCGCGGGGAGTGCGGGACGTGTCTGGAGGGTCGTCACGGACACAGCTCCTTGGTCGGCTCCTGGGTGTCGAGCTTCGCCCGATGTCGCTGTCGTTCTCCTGTCGGGCGACGGTCACTCGAGTATCGACAGGGCCGCTGGGGGCCGGCAGCCCGGGCGGGGCCGAACGGGTGCATGAGGACGCGCGGGTGGTGCTCCGGCCCGAGAGCCTCGGGGAACTGCGCGAGCAACCACCCCCGGCCGGACACCCGGCAGACCACTCGCCCCTACGTCGAGCCCGCGTCGGCCGAAGGCCCCCGTCGGCTGAACGGCCGGCAGGCCATCGCCGCGACGTCGTCCTCCGCATGCCGCGCGTCCAGCCGGCCGACGATGGTGTCCAGGACGTCCTCCAGCTCGTTCCCACCAGGGAAGCGGAGGGCGGCCAGCCGCTCCAGGGACTGGTCGATGTCCTCACCGCGGCGCTCCACCAGCCCGTCGGTGAACAGCACCAGGGTCTCTCCCTCGGTCAGCGGATGCGTGGCCGACTCGTAGCCGCCGAGCCCCGTGCCCAGCGGCGGTCCGACGGGCACCGGCACGATGGAGGTCTCCCCGTCCGTCGTGATGCGCACGGGCGGCAGATGCCCGGCGCTGGACAGCGTGACCTGGTGGCGCCCCGGGTCGACACGGGCGAGCAGACAGGTGGCGGGCCTGAGGTCCGCCTCCCGGGAGGAGATGTCGTCCATCTGCCGCAGCACCCGGTGCGGGGGAAGGTCGGCGGAGGCGATGTAGCGCAGGGAGGAACGGTAGGCGTTCATGTCGACGGCGGCCTCCAGGCCGTGGCCCATCACGTCGCCGACGACCAGCAGGGTCCGCCCGAAGTGCAGCCGTACGGTCTCGCACCAGTCGCCGCCGACCAGCACGCCGCCGCCGGCCGGCAGATAGCGGACGGCGATGTCGAGGTTGGGGTGCGGGCGGCCGGGCTCGGCGAGCAGCGCTCGCTGCAGGTCGCCGGCGGTGCGGTTGATGCTCACGTAGGCGCGCGCGTGCCGGATGTGGGAGGCGGCGCGCTCGGCGAGCATGCTGAGCAGTTCGGCCTCCGCGCGGCGCAGCGGCGGCCCGGAGCGGGCCCACACCAGGATCCCGTACCCCTCCCCGCCGCTGGTCAGCGGGGCGCACAGGGCGATCCGGGTGGCGCCCACGTACTCGAGCCAGGGCTCCGGCTGTGCGCCGAGCGCCGGTTCCCCCGCCTCGCGGGCCGCCGCGGTGGCCCACCGGACGTCGGGCAGTGCGTCGGCTTCCCCGGTGATCGCCTCGTATCCGGATATGGCCCGGCCGGTGCGGCGCATCACGGCGGCCGTGCCACCGGCCAGGCGCACGGCGAGCCGGGTCAGCTCGGTGCAGGTCGTGTCCTCGTCGAGGGTCGTACCGATCCCGGCCAGCGTCTCCCGCAGCACGCTCAGCCGCGCGTCGGACACCGTGTCGTCGCCGGCCGGCTCGCCCTCCGCCGACTCCGCGGAGCCCGCGACCGCAGCGGAGCCCGCGGCAGCCGCGGAGTCCCCGGCCCGCGCGGATGTCCCCGTCGCCTCGTGCCCGCCCTCGTCCTCGCGGTGACGGCCGCTGTCGGCGGGCACGGCCCTGCGACGGGACTGGATCCAGCGCGCCACACCCAACACCCTCACAGAGTCTCAAACCGGAGCGAGTGGGGCACCAGCCTCATCCGTCCCAGCGCCCTCGGCAGGCCCAGGACAGGCCTTGAGTCGCGCTCCGGTGTCCGATGGCGTTCATCTTCGACTGGACGAGCCCGGTCGCGGATGTCTTTTGCCAGATTCGAAGTGTCGAACAGTGGACGAGGGGTCAGTCCTCGGCGGGCGTCAGTCGCAGGGAGACGGAGTTGATGCAGTACCGCTGGTCGGTCGGGGTCGGGTACCCCTCCCCCTCGAAGACGTGCCCGAGGTGGGAGCCGCAGCGGGCACAGCGCACCTCGGTGCGGACCATGCCGTGGGAGCGGTCCTCGACCAGTTCCACCGCGTCGGTGTCCTTCGGGTCGTAGAAGGACGGCCAACCGCAGTGCGACGCGAACTTCGTGTCGGAGGTGAACAGCTCGGTGCCGCAGGCCCGGCAGGAGTAGACGCCCTGGGTCTTGGTGTCGGTGTACTCACCGGTGAAGGCGGGCTCGGTGGCGGCCTGCCGCAGCACCGCGTACTCGGCCGGTGTCAGCTCCGCCCGCCACTGCTCGTCCGGCTTCTCGACGTCGTACGACATGAGCCTCAGCCCCTTCACTGCGACAGGCGGTCCAGGATCAGCGGGCCCAGGTCGGTCACGTCGCCCGCGCCCATGGTGAGAACGAGATCACCGGGCTTCGCCATTCCCGCGATCACCGAGGGGATCGCGTTCTTGTCGTGCACGGCGGTGACGTCGGCGCCGGCGGCGCGCGCGGCCTCGATGATCAGCTCGCTGGTCACGCCCGGGATCGGGTCCTCGCGGGCCGGGTAGATGTCCAGCACCACGGAGGCGTCGGCGAGGGCGAGGGCCTGGCCCATCTCCTTGCCCAGCTCCTGGGTGCGGGAGAACAGGTGCGGCTGGAAGACGACGAGGATGCGGGAGTCACCGGCGGCGGCGCGCATGGCCTCCAGGTCGGCGGTCATCTCGGTGGGGTGGTGGGCGTAGGAGTCGATGACCTGCACCCCGGCGGCCTCGCCCTTGAGCTGCAGGCGCCGCTTGACGCCGGTGTAGGCGGCGAGCGCGGGCGCGAGCTCCGCGGCCGGAATGCCGAGGGCGGCCCCGGCGGTGAGCGCGGCGACGGCGTTGAGGGCGTAGTGGCGGCCGGGCACGGAGACCGTGAAGGTCAGCTCCTCGCCGTCCAGCACCACGGTGACCCGGCTCTTCAGCCCCTGCGGGACGACCGACAGCACGCGTACATCGGCGTCCGCGGCTTCGCCGTACGTCACCGTCCGCACCGATCCCGCCAGTCGCCGGGTCAGCTTCCGCGCGCCCTCGTGGTCGGCGGAGATCACCAGGGTGCCACCGGGGACGATCTTCCCGGCGAAGGTCTCGAAGGACTCGTAGATCTCGTCCATCGAGGCGTAGTTGGCGTGGTGGTCCAGCTCGACGTTGAGGACGATGGCGACCTCGGGGGCGTACCTGTGGAAGCTGCGGTCGGATTCGTCTGCCTCGGCGACGAAGATGTCGCCCTCGCCGTGCAGCGCGTTGGAGCCGGGCGCGTCCAGGTCGCCACCGATGGCGTACGACGGCTGCAGCCCCAGTTCGGTGAGGGAGACGGCCAGCATCGAGGTGGTCGTCGTCTTGCCGTGGGTGCCGGCCACGGCGATCGGGCGCAGCCCCTCCATCAGCGCGGCGAGGGCGTCGGAGCGGTGCACCACCGGGATGCCCCGCTCGGCTGCGCGGACCAGCTCGGGGTTGTCCTTGCGGATCGCCGAGGACACGACGACACAGCTCGCGTCGGCGGCGAGGTGCTCGGCGGCGTGCCCGATGTGCACGGTGACACCGAGCGCCCGCAGCGCCTCGGCGGTCGCCGACTCCTTGGCGTCACTCCCGGCGACCTTCGCCCCGCGCTGCGCGAGGATCTTGGCGATGCCCGACATCCCGGCGCCGCCGATGCCGATGAAGTGCGGTCGGTCCATGGCGGCAGGAAGGCCGGGTGCCATGTGGTTCTCCCCAGAGACGGTACGTACGAGAGCGGGTCTAGCCTATGCGCTGCGGCACCGGGCTCGTTGCAGCGAGAGGCAAGGGCGCTGACCTGAGGGGCGCGGGGAACTGCGCGAGCAACCACAACGCTCCGGCACCCGCGAACGCACCGCACCCCCACCCCCCGACGGCGCTCATCGGCCGAACCGGCGGAGCGCCTACGCCTTGCTGTGCGAGAAGAGCTTCAGCACCGGCACCCCCACCTTGTGCCGCGCCCGGGAAGCCCAGTCCCGGTGGAAGAACTCTTCCACGTAGTGGGGGTCGGTGAGCACGATCACCTCGTCCGCGCCCACCTCGGCGACCAGGGACTTCAGCGCGTCCAGCGGATGGTCCTCCACCATCTGCCCCGCCGCCTGGCTGCCCGCGGCCCGCAGTGCCTGCACCGACACGTCCAGGGCCTGCTGTCCGACGCTCCTGGCGTCCTCCCCCTCGGGCGTCTCGTGTTCGCGGACCGCCTCGTCGAGTTCGCCGAGCGCGATGTCGTCGATGGCCCGCAGCAGGCGGTCCGCCTGGTCGCCGCGCGGCTGGAGGAGCACATGAAAAGCGACCGGCTCGTCTCCGTGCAAGGTCGTGACGAACTCCACGTCGGCGGACGTCAAAGCCTTCTCGATCATCAGCACGCTGGTGAACACCAAACGCCTCTTCTCGTCCGTGGGCCCGGCGCGGGCCCTTGCGGAAACCATCCTGCCCCGTGATCGCACGGGGTGTGCCGGTACCTAAGTCTGCCCTCCGGAAGCTAAACGGAACGGCATATTCCGCTGATTTCAGGACCGCCGGTAACGACCGAACAGGAATCCGGCGTCTTCGAGGAGGGACGCGAGTTCGAACCGGTGCGGCACGGCCACCGACGGCCCTCCGGCGATGCGCTGCGCGTCGCCCGCGGTGAGCATGGGCGACAGGGTCAGGCACAGCTCGTCCAGCACCTCGGCGGCGACCAGCTGGCCGAGCAGCCGGGGACCGCCCTCGGTGAGCAGCCGGGTGTGACCGAGGCCGGCCAGCGCACGTACCGCCCGCGCGGGGTCGATGCCGCTGCCCTCACCGGCGATCACCACCCTGGCGCCGGCCTTCTCGGCGGCGGCGACGCGGTCGGGGGCGGCCGCGGATCCGGTCAGGACCAGCGTGGGCACCAGGGGCGAGGTGAACAGCGGGAGCGAGAAGTCCAGATCCAGGCTCGCGGTGACGACCGCGATCACCGGCGCCGGGCCCTGTCCGGCGGCTTCCCGGGCCTCGGCGAACTCGGCACGCGCGCGTGCGGGGCGGTACCCCTCCTGGCGTACCGTTTCCGCGCCCACCACGATCACGTCGGCGAGCGCCCGCAGCGTGCCGAAGATCCGCATGTCGGCGGCGCTGGAGATGGGCTGGGAACGCCCCTGGTGCTGGGCGGCGCCGTCGAGCGTGGAGACCATGTTGGCCCGCAGCCACGGCCGCGGGGGACCCGGCGGCACCGGGTAGGCGTAGGCGTCGGCCAGCTCGTCGAGACTCCACTCACGATCGACGAGGGCGCCATGCGCCAGATGTGTCACCCGGGTCCCGGCAACCCCGCCCGTCCCCTCCCTCTCGGCCGTCCCGCCGGAGGCCTGGGCTGCTGTTTCGTCGGTCACAGGGAACAGGCGTCGCATGTCGTGCAGTGTGACACGGCGCTTAGCATGGACAACCGTGTCGTCCTCCACCACTGCCCCCGGATCCAGCCCTCTGACCGAAGCGGGCCCCCTCTCGCTGTGCGCCCGCGAGCCGCACGTCCCCGCGGACCGGCTGGTCGCCGAGATGGTGCCGCCCCCACGCTTCGACTCGGTCCGCTTCTCGACGTACATACCGGACCCGAACCAGCCCAGCCAGAGCGAGGCCGTGCAGGTGCTCGAGGGATTCGCGGGCGGGCTCGGCGGGGCGCACGCCTCCGGCGCCGGCAGGCGCGGTTTCCTCGGCTTCGGCAGGGCCAGGGCGCCCAAGACCCCGGCGGGCCCGCGCGGGGTCTACCTGGACGGCGGCTACGGCGTCGGCAAGACCCACCTGCTCGCCTCCCTGTGGCACGCCACCCCCGCCGAACCCGCACTCAAGGCGTTCGGCACCTTCGTGGAACTGACGAACCTGGTCGGCGCCCTCGGCTTCCAGCAGACCGTGCGGACCCTCTCCGGCCACCGACTGCTGTGCATCGACGAGTTCGAGCTGGACGACCCGGGCGACACGGTCCTCGTGTCGACCCTGCTGGGCAAGCTGGTCGAGGCGGGCGTGGCACTCGCCGCCACCTCCAACACGCTGCCGGGCAGGCTGGGCGAGGGCCGGTTCGCCGCCGCCGACTTCCTGCGCGAGATCCAGGGCCTGTCCGCCCACTTCCGCACCCTGCGCATCGACGGCGAGGACTACCGCCACCGCGGTCTGCCCGAGGCGCCGAAGCCCTTCACCGACGAAGCGGTGACGAAGGCGGCCTACGCCACCCCGGGCGCCTCGCTCGACGACTTCCCGCATCTGCTGGACCACCTGGCCAAGGTCCACCCGAGCCGGTACGGCGCGCTGACCGACGGGGTGACGGCGGTGTGCCTCACCGATGTGCGGCCGGTGCCGGACCAGTCGACGGCACTGCGGCTCGTGGTGCTCGCGGACCGGCTCTACGACCGTGAGGTCCCGGTGCTGGCCTCGGGGCTGCCCTTCGACCAGCTGTTCAGCGAGGAGATGCTGAACGGCGGTTACCGCAAGAAGTACTTCCGCGCGATATCCCGGCTCACCGCGCTGGCCCGCGACGCGAAGGGTCTCGTCGGCTCCTAGTCAAGGGCGAGATCGCGCCACACGACCGGCACTTTTCACGCTCTCTCGTGCTCGTAACGCGTAGTTAACCCTGCAAAGGACTTTGCAGGGTTAATGTGCTTCTTGACCAAGCATTGACCAACGCTTGGCCCGCGCGAGAGACGTGGACTTCCGGAAGGGGGGCGCATGTTCCGAGGTACGACGGCCCGGACCGTGCTCGCCTCCCTTGCCGTCACCCTGCTCGCCCTGTTGTGCTTCGCACCCGGGGAAACCTTCGCTTCCGCGCACACTCCCAGTGAAGCCACGGCCAAGGCCGAGGCTGGAACCACGCCTTCCGAACAGCCGGAGCGCGACGGAGCGGATGCGATCCATGGCTCCGCCTCCCGCGGTACGCGGGAGCACCCGCTCATACCCGTCCGGGCAGCCGGTGCGGGCCCGTCGCACCCGTCCGGCACCGCGCACGGCCCGGCCCCCAGAACCTCGAGAGCCCACACCCCGGCAGCCCTTCAGGTCTTCCGCTGCTGACAGGGGCTCAGCTCCCCCCCCCAACCCGTCGTTCAAGTCCGACGCGCCCATGCAGGCGCGCCAGGAGGAACCCGCATATGCAGCCCCTCATCGACAACGCCCGTACGTTCGGACAGCGCCCTGAGGAGTTCGCCGAGCTCGCCGAAGGCCAGTCCCCGCAGGTCCTGTTCATCACCTGCTCCGATTCCCGGGTCGTCCCGGCCCTGATCACGGGCGCCCGCCCCGGCCAGCTCTTCGAGCTGCGCACCGCGGGCAACATCGTCCCGCCCCACACCTCGCGGCACCCCACCAGCGAGGCCGCCACCATCGAGTACGCCGTGGAGGTGCTCGGCGTCCGCGACATCGTCGTCTGCGGTCACTCGCACTGCGGTGCCGTCGGCGCGCTGGTGCGCGGCGACGACCTGACCTCCGTACCCGCCGTGCGCGACTGGCTGGCGCACGCCACCCCGCGCCCGGCCGGCCGGGCCGAGGACCCGGAGGTCGCCGCGGGCGTACAGGCCCATGTGCTGACCCAGGTGCTGCGGCTGCGCTCGTACCCGTGCGTCGAACGCAAGCTGGCGGAGGGTCAACTGGGCCTGCACGCCTGGTACTACGAGGTGCACACCGGCGCCGTACGGGCGCACCGCCCGCAGACCGACACCTTCGAGTCCCTGTGAGCGCGCCGATGACCAGCGAGAACACCACCCGCATAGCCCGGTTCCGGTATCTGCGGCAGGACTTCGCCGCCTCCCTCGTCGTCTTCCTGGTCGCCCTGCCGCTGTGCGTGGGCGTGGCCGTCGCCTCCGGGGTCCCTGCCGAACTGGGCCTGGTCACCGGCATCGTGGGCGGCCTCGTCACCGGGCTGATGCGCGGCAGCAGCCTGCAGGTGTCGGGGCCGGCGGCCGGCCTGACCGTGCTCGTCTTCGAGGCGGTCCAGGAGTTCGGGCTGCCGGCGCTCGGCGTGATCGTGCTCGCCTCCGGGCTCCTCCAGGTGGCGATGGGCCTGCTGAGGCTGGGCCGCTGGTTCCGCGCCATCTCGGTCTCCGTCGTCGAGGGCATGCTGGCCGGAATCGGACTGGTGCTCATCGCCGGGCAGTTGTACCCGGCGCTGGCCGCCAAGGCCCCCGACTCCGGCCCGGGCAAGATCGCCGGGTTGCCGGGGGCGTTCCTGGACGCCCTCGGCGACAGCAGGGCGGTGGCCTCGCTCGCGGTGTGCGCGGGCACGGTCGCGGTGCTGCTGCTGTGGAAGCACCTCCCGGCGAAGGTGCGGACGCTGCCCGGCCCGCTGGCCGCGGTCGGCCTGGCCACGGTGGCGGCGTTCGCGCTGGACCTGCCGGTCGCCACGGTCGAGGTGCGGGGCCTGCTGGGCTCGGTCCAGCCGCCTCCGTCGAGCGCGTTCGGCGAACTGGCGGACATCGGGCTGCTCGGCACGGTCGTCGCCTTCACGCTGATCGCCTCCGCCGAGTCCCTGTTCAGCGCGGCCGCCGTGGACCGGCTGCACACCGGACCGCGCACCGAGTACGACAAGGAGCTGCTCGCCCAGGGCGCCGGCAACACGGTGTGCGGGCTGCTGGGCGCGCTGCCCATGACCGCGGTGATCGTGCGCAGCGCGGCCAACGTCCAGGCGGGCGCCCGCACCAAGGCCTCCCGCGTGCTGCACGGCGTGTGGCTGCTGCTGTTCGCCGCGCTGCTGCCGGGCGTGCTCGCCCACATCCCGGTCCCGGCGCTCGCCGGCATCCTGATCCACTCCGGTGCCAAGCTGGTCCCGGTGCGGGCGCTGTCGGTGCTGTGGCGCGAGCACCGGGGCGAGGCGCTGATCCTGGCGGTGACGGCGGTCTCGATCGTGGCGGTCAGCATGTTCGAGGGCGTGCTGATCGGCCTGGCGCTGGCGGTGGTCAAGGCCGCCTGGCAGGCCTCGCACGTCAGGCTGGAGGTCGTCGACAAGGGCGCGGGCCCGGTCGAAGCCCACCTCTCGGGCAACGCGACCTTCCTGCGGCTGCCGAAGATCCTGGACAGCCTGGAGTCGCTGCCCCAGGACCGCCCGGTCCGCCTGGACCTGTCCGGCCTGCACCAGCTGGACCACGCTTGCCGTACGGCCCTGGAGAACTGGGCCGAGCGGCACAGTGCGGCAGGGACGGAGCCGGTGAGGCTGACGGTGCCGGTGGGCTGAGGAGAGTGACTCCCGCCCCACTCGGTCGGGCCGGAAGTGGCATATCGTTGCAGCAGCGGACAAAAACCGGCCTCTCCGTGAGGAGGTCACCATGCTCCAGGAGCTGCTGGGCGCCGTGGCGGCGGCGGGTTCGGTCGCCGTGGTCTACCTTGCTATGGCGGCGCGGATCGTCAAGCAGTACGAGAGAGGCGTGCTCTTCCGGCTCGGCCGGGTGGTGGATGCCGAACGCCAGCCCGGCCTGACCCTGGTGATCCCGTTCGTGGACCGGCTGCACAAGGTCAACATGCAGATCGTCACGATGCCGATCCCGGCCCAGGAGGGCATCACCCGCGACAACGTCACCGTCCGGGTGGACGCCGTCGTCTACTTCCGCGTGGTCGACGCGGCGAGCGCCCTGGTGAAGGTCGAGGACTACAAGTTCGCGGTGTCGCAGATGGCCCAGACGTCCCTCAGGTCGATCATCGGCAAGAGCGATCTGGACGACCTGCTCTCCAACCGCGAGAAGCTCAACGAGGGCCTGGAGCTGATGCTCGACAGCCCGGCCGTCGGCTGGGGCATCCAGGTCGACCGGGTGGAGATCAAGGACGTCTCCCTGCCGGACACGATGAAGCGGTCCATGGCCCGCCAGGCCGAGGCCGACCGGGAACGCCGGGCCCGGATCATCAACGCCGACGCCGAGTACCAGGCCTCCAAGAAGCTGGCCGAGGCCGCCCAGCAGATGGCCGACACCCCCGCCGCCCTCCAGCTGCGGCTGCTCCAGACCGTGATGGCGGTGTCCGCCGAGAAGAACTCCACGCTGGTCCTGCCCATCCCGGTGGAGCTGCTGCACTTCCTGGAGCGGGGCAACCAGCCGGCCGCGCCGAACGGTGACGGGGAGCTCCGCCTGGAGCGAGGCGATCGGCAGACCGTGCCGCACGATGACGAGGAGCTTCCCTCGGGCTAGCGTGCCGGGCATGCGCAGGAACTGGGTGACGGCCGTGGCCGCGATGGCCTTCGTCGCGGGCTGCGGGCACGGTGGCACACCTGCCGCCGCGCCCTCCCCCACCACCGTCGGCCGGCTGACCGTCACCAGTACGGCCTTCGCCGACGGCGGCACCATCCCGCGCCGGTACACCTGCGCGGGCGCCGACGTCTCGCCTCCGCTGGCCCTCACCGGCGTACCCGCGCGGACGGCCGCGCTGGCCCTGCTCCTGCGGGATGCGGACGCCCCGCACGGCACGTTCACGCACTGGCTGGTGTGGGACGTCGACCCGCACACCACGCGACTGTCCGCGGGCGAGCATCCGCGGGGCGCGACGGAGGGCCGCGACGACTTCGGGAAGACCGGGTACGGCGGCCCCTGCCCGCCGCGCGGCGACCGGCCGCATCGCTATGTCCTCACGGTGTATGCCGTCGACCGGCGTGTGTCGCTGGGCGCGGGGGCCTCGGCGGCGGATCTGCTGCGGGTGCTCTCCGGGCACACGCTTGCTGTGGGCACGCTGACCGGCACATACGGCCGCGGATAGTGCCGCGAGGGGCCGTCATGGTCTGCGGCCACAGACAGACGAGGTGGCCGTGACGAAGAAGAGCTTCGGGGACCTGCGAGAGCTGTTGCGGCTCCCGCCCGGCGAACCCGTCGACCTCGCCGCGTACGACACCCGGGCCACCCCCGGTGCCCCCGGCGGGAAGCGGGCGGCCCTCCAGGACAGGGGGCCCACCGGAAAGCGGCTCGCCGAGCTGCAGGTGCGGTTGTGGGCGGCGAGCACGGCCGGGGACCGGCGGCGGGTACTGCTGGTGCTCCAGGGGATGGACACCAGCGGCAAGGGCGGGACGGTCAAGCACGTCATCGGCCGGCTCGACCCGGCCGGCTGCCGGATCCAGGCGTTCAAGGCACCCACCGAGGAGGAGCGGCGGCACGACTTCCTGTGGCGGGTGCGTCGGGCCCTGCCCCGGCCGGGCGAGATCGCCGTCTTCGACCGTTCGCACTACGAGGACGTCCTCATCGCCCGCGTCCGGCATCTCGCCCGGCCCGCCGAGATCGGCAGCCGCTACGGCCTCGTCAACGACTTCGAGCGGTCCCTCGCCGAGGACGGCGTGACCCTGATCAAGTGCTTCCTGCACATCTCCCGCGAGGAGCAGAAGCGCCGGCTGCTGCGCCGCCTGGACCGCCCGGACAAGCACTGGAAGTTCGATCCCGGCGACATCGTCGAACGCGCGCTGTGGCCCGCCTACCAGGAGGCGTACCAGCTGGCCCTGGAGCGCTGCGCGGCGCCGTACGCGCCCTGGTACCTGGTCCCGGCGGACCGCAAGTGGTACCGGAACTGGGCGATCAGCCGCCTGCTGCTGGAGCACCTGGAGGAGCTGGACCCGCAGTACCCGAAGAGCGACTTCGACGTGGCCGAGTGCCGTGAGCGGCTGCTGAAGGGCATCTGACGAGCGGACCGTGGAGAGAAGCGGGCCTGTCGGCCCGAGATCATGAAACCGGCGCGTCGCCGCCCGTTACGGACTATTTTCACACTAATCTCCATGACTGTACGCGGTTGACTCGTCGCGCACCGCATCCACACGCATTCACACCCATGGAGATGACATGCACAGACTTCGCAAGGCCGCCGTCCTGGTCGTGGCGCTCGGCAGCGTGAGCCTCCTGTCCGCCGGGACCGCCTACGCCGGTGGACACGAGGACGAGGACCACGGCAAGGGAAGCCACATCATGCAGAGCTCCAACTGCAAGGACCACGACCTGAACCTCGACATCCTGGGCGAGGTCGGCATCATCGACGGCCTGGCGGGCGACGCGCTCAACGGCGAGGGCGACCCGGGTGCCCAGGCCTCGCACATCGGCTCGACCATGGGCTGCAGCAACAGGGCCGGTTGAGAGGCCGGTTCAGGACCCCATGACGGCGGACAGGGCGGCAGGACAACCGGAGGGCCGGCCGGCACACCCACCGCCGCCATGGAAGGTGTGGTGACCTCACGCACGCACGGGCATGCACCGTGGAGCATCCAAGTGCGCGCGTGAGGTTGCCGCGCCCGTGTCACCGCGTCACGGCGCCGCCCGGGTGACCACGGCGCCGCGCCACGGACCATATCGCCATACAAGCGGCTGTCCAGACCTACGTTCATACGGTGATCCCACGAGTACGCCGTATCAGCGCCCTCTGTGCCCTGGGCGTGGCCCTCGCCGCCTGCGGTACCGCGAGCCACGCGGGCAGTGGCCACCAGGCCCCGGCCGAGCCGTCCGTCTCCGCCTCCCCGTCCGCGTCCGCCTCGCGTCCGCCCGTGCTGGCCCCGGGTCCCGGCGGCCTGACCCCGGTCTTCGAGCACGGCCCGCGCACCCTGGGCAAGACGGTCGCGCTGACCTTCGACGCCGACATGACCGCCGACCAGGGGCCCCGCGCCGCCGCCGGCGAGCACTTCGACAACCCGGACCTCATCGGCACCCTCCGCGTGCTGAAGGTGCCGGCGACGATCTTCATGACGGGCCGCTGGGCCGACGAGTACCCGACCGAGGCCCGCAGCCTCGGCCACGACCCGCAGTTCGAGGTCGCCAACCACTCCTACAGCCACTACGCGTTCACCGGCGACTGCTACGGCCTGCCCACCGTCGCCGCCGACAAGATGCGGTCGGACGTGGAGCGGGCGTACGCCTCCCTGCACAAGGCGGGCGTGCCGCACGCGCTGCCGTACTTCCGCTTCCCCGGCGGCTGTTACGACAAGCGGGCGCTGCGCGCGCTGAGCGGGCTCGGGGTGACCGCGGTGCAGTGGGACGTGGTGAGCGGCGACGCGTTCGCCACCGACGCCGACGCCGTCACCAAGCAGGTGCTGGACGGGGTGAAGCCCGGTTCGGTGGTCGTCATGCACTGCACGCGCAGCGCCGCCCCCACCACCGAACGGGTCGTCCGCGCGGTCGTACCGGAACTGCGCAAGCGCGGCTACCGGTTCGTGAAGGTCTCCGAGCTGATCGGCGAGACAGGCGGACACCGCTGACATTCCCAGGTCCTGGCGTCAAACTCCCGTCGTCCGCCGGGAGAGCGTGCCTCGCGCCCGCCGCGGAGCGGCCATGTGCGTCGAAGGTGCGTGCTCTGGGGTCCCCCGGCCGAAGGCTGCGGGAGTGCCGGGCCCTGACCCTCGTACCGGACGTACTCGAGCCGGGGCCCGGTGCGGCGAGTGGGGCACCTCCCGGCCGGAGGCTGGGGGAACGTGCATGGCGTCGCGGGGCTGGGGGCACCTCCCGGCCGAAGGCTGGGGGAGGGAGTTTGACGACAGGGCCGGGGCGACCCTCGCCTGCTCAGGGTGACCGGCGGGCGGTGAGCCCGCCGGCTGCGGCGAAGGCCGCGGCCGTGAGCAGGGCTGCCCCGGCCAGCGGCAGCAGCGGCACCGGCGCACGGCCGGTCTGCGAACCGGTGACCAGGCCCTGGACCGCGGCCTGCGCCGGGGAGCCGGTGAGCACCACCGCCAGCAGCGCGCCCATCAGCATCGCGGGCACCGCCTGGCCGGTGGAGCGCAGCAGCGGCCGGCTGGTCAGCGCGCCGACGGCCGCGCCGAGCAGCGCGCAGGTGAGCGTGGCCGGCAGTCCGGCCGCGGCCGCCCGCAGCAGGGGCACCGGCACCCGGTGCCCGTTGCTCGCCGGATCGCTGATCAGCGTCACCACCACGGTCGCCACCACCCCGAGCGCCACCGACGCGAGCAGCGCCGTCAGCAGACAGGCGAGGTGCGTCCGGGCCGGGCCGCGCGCGGCGGCGACACAGGCGCGGGCCGCGTCCGGCTCGCCGGTGGCACAGATCCGCACCAGCCAGGCGGCCACCGGGAGCAGGCCGGCGGCCGTGTAGGCGAGCGAGTCGAGGACGGGCTGGCCGCTCTGCACGCCGATCCCGAGGAACGCGGCATACAGGATCACCGGAGGCAGCCAGCGCTGGGAGCGCACCAGCAGGTCGGCCTGGTAGCGCAGGAGTGCGGTCATGGGCGGCTTCCGGGGTTCGGTACGGGATCGTCCGGGGGCGGGGTGACGCTCACGACGTGCCAGGGCGGGCGGGCCATGAGCAGGGCGCGCAGCACGACGTCGGAGTGGGAGGCGGGCACGGCGAGCCGGTAGCGGCCGGGAGCGGTCTCCTCGGCCGAGGCGACGGTCCGGGCCGCGTCGGCCGGCAGCCGCCCGCCGGCCGGTCCGCGCACGATGACGAGGGTGAGCGGCCCGGCCGCCGGACTCCCGTCGTCCGTACGGAGCTTGAGACCTCCGTCGAGCACGGTGTATGTCGCGTCCGGCGCCCCGGCCAGCCGGCGCCGGTCGTGGTCCACGAACACCACGGCACCCCCGGCTGCGGTCCGCTCGGCCACCGCCCGCTCCAGCTCGGCCCGCGCCGCCGCGTCCAGTCCGGTCCAGGCCTCGTCCAGCACCAGCAGCTCCGGCTCGCCGAGCAGCGCCTGCGCGACGGCCACCTTCTGGCTGCTGCCCTTGGACAGCCGCGCCATGGGCGTACCGGCGTACGCCGCCGCGCCGAAGCGCTCCAGCCAGGTGCCCGCGGCGTGTGCGGCGCGCTTACGGCCGAGGCCGTGCACGGTGCCGAGGTGGGTCAGGTAGCCGAGGGCGGTGAAGGGGAGGGCCGAGGGGAAGCGCTCGGGCACGTACGCGGTGCGGGGGCGGCCGGTGACGCGGCCCTCGCTGGGGGCGTCGAGCCGGGCGAGAAGGCGGAGCAGGGTGGACTTTCCGGTGCCGTTCGCTCCTTCCACGCGGATCAGGGTTCCGGGGGTGACGGTGAGGTCGACGCCTCTTAACACCCACGGGCCGCGCAGGCCGTAGCGGCGGCCTGCGCCGGCCAGCCGTAGATCACGTTGCATGAGGGCATTGTGGCCGGTCGCGCCCACGCGGCGGACCCTCATATCGCCACTGCCCGCGCCATTTAAGGTTGGCTGGTGTGAGCCACGTTTCAGCGTCCCCCGGAGACAGTCCCTTCCAGGCCGAGCGCACCCCTCGCGACGAAGCACCTCAGTTCGTGCTGCCCCTCGTCGTGCGGATCGAGAAGAGCGCGCCGCCGGCCCGTACCGACGCGCTGGAGACCGCCGCCCGGGCGGTGCTGGTGCTGCTCGGGGACGAGCGGGCGCGCGGGGACGGTGAGTGGGCCGGGGCGGTGCGGAGCTGGGAGGACGCGCGGATCCGCAAGGTCGTACGGCGGGCCCGGGGCGCCGAGTGGCGGCGGGCCGGGACACTGCCGGGGACCACGGTGACCGGCAAGTCCGCGGAGGTACGGGTCTTCCCGCCGATCCCGCTCGACGGCTGGCCCAAGGACCTGGCCAAGCTCCAGGTGTCCGGCACCGAGCTGGACGACCCGGAGCCGCCCGTCGCCGCCGACCCGGCCCAGCCGGTGCTGTGGCTGAACCCGGATCTGGAGATGTCGGCCGGGAAGGCGATGGCGCAGGCCGGGCACGGTGCCCAGCTGGCCTGGTGGGCGCTGTCCGACGCCGAGCGCACCGCCTGGCGGGACGCGGGCTACGAACTGGCGGTCCGTACGGCCCGCCCCGCCGACTGGGCACGGCTGTCCGGCAGCGGACTGCCGACGGTGCGGGACGCCGGCTTCACGGAGATCGCGCCGGGCAGTTGCACGGTCGTCGCCGACCACCCGGCGCTGCGCCGGCCGGGGCTCATGACACGGGTCGACTGACGCGGGTCGACGGGCGATTCGAACGGCGCACCCACCCGTCGGCCTGTGCCGCACGGCACGGCGGACATCGCCTCGGTCGAGGCCCTGGAGGCACTCACCGCCGGCCGTCTCACCGCCGAACAGCGGACTTCGTCGACGCGACGAGCCGGGCGGGCGCCGGAGGACCGGCGGGAGCCGCAGGCGGGAGCCGCAGGCGGGAGCCGCAAGACGGGCGGGAGCCGGAGGACATGAGCGAGCCCGCCCGTACTGCATCTGCTGAGCCACAGCCCCGAGCGGTGGCCGGACCCGGAGCCGGATCGTGGGCCGAAGCTCAAATGTTGCTCTGAAGACGACACGAAGGAGGTTCGGGTCCGGCCGCCGGGGCCATACCCCCGTCATTCGACGGAGGGATCCGCTCGACGGAGGGGAGGAGCCATGCGGCGACTGGGCACGGGGATCGGCTGGCGGCCGGAGATCGCGGACGCCGTGGAGCGCATGCCGGGCATCGACTGGGTGGAGGTCGTGGCGGAGAACGTCTGCCCCGGCCGCCTTCCCGACTCGCTGCTGCGGCTGCGCGAGCGCGGCGTGACCGTGATCCCGCACGGCGTCTCCCTCGGCCTCGGCGGCGCCGACCGCCCCGACGAGGTCCGGCTGACGGCGCTGGCGGAGCGTGCGCAGGCCCTCGGTTCCCCGCTGGTCACCGAGCACATCGCGTTCGTCCGCGCGGGCGGCCCGCTCACCGCCTCCCCGCGCCTGGAGGCCGGGCACCTGCTGCCGGTGCCGCGCACCAGGGACGCCCTGGACGTGCTCTGCGAGAACGTGCGCATCGCGCAGGACGCCCTTCCGGTGCCGCTGGCCCTGGAGAACATCGCCGCGCTGTTCTCCTGGCCGGCCGAGGAGCTGACCGAGGGGCAGTTCCTGTCCGAACTGGTCGAGCGCACGGGCGTACGGCTCCTGATCGACGTGGCCAACCTGCACACCAACCACGTCAACCGGGGCGAGGACCCGGCCGAGGCGCTGGCCGCGCTGCCCGTGGAGGCGATCGCCTACGTCCATGTCGCGGGCGGCTTCGAGCGGGACGGCGTCTGGCACGACAGCCACGCCCACCCCGTGCCGCCCCCGGTGCTCGACATCCTGACCGACCTCGCCTCCCGCACCACGCCGCCCGGCG
Source organism: Streptomyces sp. RB17 (assembly GCF_009604455.1). Classification (GTDB taxonomy): domain Bacteria; phylum Actinomycetota; class Actinomycetes; order Streptomycetales; family Streptomycetaceae; genus Streptomyces. Next base: position 279,075 of record NZ_WEGL01000008.1, on the reverse strand, counting down.
TCCTCCTGGAACGGGACGAGAACTTCCCCGAACCGGCCGAGCTGGAGCGGGAGTTGACGGTGATCGCGGACGCGGTGGCGGCCGGGCGGACCCGGGCCGGCAAGGGCGGCGGGACCGGTGCCGCCGATGGCTCGCCGGGCGGGGGTGTCGCCGTCCTGGCGCGGCCGACGGTCCGTGCGCGGGAGCGGCTCGCCGTCGCCCAGGCCGCCGTGCTGTCCGCGCTGGTGGCCGGCACGCCGGTGCCCGAGGGGTTCGACCGGGTGCGGATGGGGGTGCAGGCGCGGGCGCTCGCCGCGAAGCGGGCGGACGTGGTGGCGAAGGTGGCACCCGAGCTGCCGGTCATTCTCGGCGACGGGTACCGGGCGGCCTTCCTGGACTACGCTCGGGTACGGCCGATGACGGGCGGCTACCGCCGGGACGCCCTGGACTTCGCGGGGCACCTGCTGCGGTCCGGGCGCCCCGAGGACGCGGACGCCCGCCGACAGCTCCGGGAGTGGTGGATGGACCGGGCGGGCCCGACCCCCAGGTCCGGCGGGCGGATGGCTCGGGCCGCGCGGAGGGTGCTGCTGCGGGGGGTGTGACGGGGTGCCTCCGCAGCTACGGCGTGCCTACGGGTGCGCCGACTGCAACTCCCCAGGGGCGCGGGGCTGTACCGATACGCGGCTCCGCCGCGTGGGCGCGACCAGCCACAACGCACCCGCGGCCGCCGACGCACCGAAGTCGAACGGGAGCCCTGCGCACCCGCCCCGAGCCCGGCAGCCGCCGCCCGCACCCGGGTAATATGCCGCCCGCACCACACCCCCCTGCACACTCGCGTGCGGTGCGCTACAGGAGGCGTCATGCGACCCCGACCCCCGATCAAGGGCCGAGGCATGTTCAGCGGCACAGGCCTCGTCATCGCGGCCCTCGCGGCGACCGCGGCGGCGCTGTTCTACCCGCTCTGGTCGTACGCCGACCGCCCGAGCCCGGTGGCCGGTGCGACCGTCCTGAGCACGCAGACCGTGACGACCCCCTACGGCCCCCTGTCCGCACAGGACCGGGACTTCATCGCCAAGGTCAGGCTGGCGGGGCTCTGGGAACTGCCCGCCGGCGAGCTGGCGGAGCGGAAGGGCACCACCGCGGCCGTACGCACGGCGGGCCGGCACCTGGTCGACGGGCACACCTCGCTGGACGCCCATGTCCGCACCGTCGCCACCCAGCTCGGCGTACCGCTGCCCGACGAGCCGAACCAGCAGCAGCAGCAGTGGCTCGACACGCTCGGGACAGCCCAGGGCCAGGACTTCGACCGCCAGTTCGCCGGCATCGTACGGCTCGCCCACGGCCGGGTGTTCGCGCTGGTCGCCCAGGTCCGGGCCGGCACCCAGAACTCCCTGGTCCGCGATCTCGCCGACGACGCGAACGCGACCCTCCTGGATCACATCAAGGTGCTGGAGGCGACCGGGTACGTCGACTTCGGCGCGCTCGCCAGGGAGCTGGCCTCCTCGCCCACCCCCGTACCGACCCCGCCGGCCGTCGACCCGAGCGCCGCCGTGCCGGTCACCCCGTCGCCGGCCGAGTCGTACTCCCTGCCGCCCGCCACCACCAGCCCGCCGCCGGCGACGAGCGGCTCCTGACCGACCTGACCTGGGCGCGAAACGGAACGTCACAGACCGCTAACACTGTGTCCGGATGATGAACAGGGCATGGCGTTCCCCCAGGCCTCTGGCATAGAAACACGTCATGTTCTGGGTCCTTCTCCTGCTCCTGGCCTGGGCTTTCGCCGGTACGGCGTGCACCCGGCTGTGCCTTGCGGCCGTGCGCGCGGCCGCCCTGGACGCGGATGCCGCGACGGCGGACCGGGAGCACGATCTGACGCTGTACGAGGCGGCCTTCCTCTCCGGCGGCCCCGCCCGGGTCGCCGATGTGACGATGGTCTCCATGGCCCGCCAGCGGCGGCTGCACCTCGCGCACACCGGCTGGGCGACGGTGGTGGACCCGCGGGGGCGTGACGAGATCGAGCAGTCCGTCATAGGAGCCATCGGTCCGGAGGGGCAGTCGCGCATCGCGCCCGCGCGGGCGCGGGCGGCCGGTGCCGAGGCGGTACGGCGGCTCGCCGACCGGCTGGTGCGCGCCGGTCTCGCCGTCCCCGACGGCGCCGGCGCGACCGTGGGCACCGCCGTCCGCCAGGTGCGCGCCGCCGCGGCGGCCGTGGCGGTGCTCGGCGTGACCGCGCCGGCGCTGCCCATCCAGACCGGGACGCCACGGCTGCTGGTCGCACTGTGGTTCGCGCTGCCCCTCATCCTGTCCCTGAGCTGCCTCGCCATCGCCCGGTTCGAGGTGCACCCGTACGCGCGCTGGGCCTCCCCGGCCGGGCAGCGGCTGCTGGGCGCGCTGGTGCGCAGGCCGGCCGGCGACGAGCGGTCCTTCCTCACCTCGGTCGCCGTCCGCGGCATCCGCGCGATCGGCGAGCCGCAGCTGCGCGCCGCCTTCACCCACCGCGACCAGCCCTGGCGGGAGTGACCGGCGCCCGCAGGGTCCCCACAGGAGCTTCGAGGGGCGCATAGGGGGCATTGGCGCCGACACCGGCCGAATGGTGCTTGCCTTCACCGAGAGGCGAACGAAATATCCCTTTTGTTGTCGCCTGGGCATGGCAGCCGTGCCATCGCCGTCGCCGCACCGAAGGGATACGCGATGAGAGCTGCCGCCCTGTACTCGGCCGCCGGGTCCTTGCTGCTGACCGCGCTGGCCGCCGCCCCGGCACCCGGCGCGTCCCGTGCGGGCGGGGTGCCGGGCGCCCCCGGTACGGCAGAGCTGCGCGGCACCGAGGTGGCCGCGGCCCACGCCCGGGCGACCGGCATCGACTTCGGCGCGTGTTCCACGGCCGACGTACCGAAGGCGCCGAGGAATCTGCGGTGCGGCACGGTGACCGTCCCGCTCGACTACGCCCGCCCGGACGGCCCGCAGATCCGACTGACCGTCAGCCGGATGCCGGCGACGCAGAAGGACCCGCGCAACAGCAAGCGGAAGGTTCCCCGGCAGGGCGCCCTCGTCTACAACCCGGGCGGCCCCGGGGCGTCCGGCATGTCCTTCCCGCTGCTCGGCGCGGTCCCGCAGTGGCAGCGGATCGCCGCCGCCTACGACCTGGTCGGCTACGCCCCGCGCGGCGTGGGCCGTTCCGCGCCGCTGTCCTGCGAGGATCCGAAGCGCTTCGTCAAGGGGCCCACCGCGTCGCCGGCGCACCCGTCGGAGGCGTACAAGCGGCAGCGCATCGCCCAGGCCAAGGCGTACGCCCGCGGCTGCGCCCGACGCTCCGGGAGCAAGCTGCGCTTCTACACCTCGCTGAACAACGCCCGCGACCTGGACGTGCTGCGGGCCGCCCTGGGCGAGGACCGGCTGACGTTCATGGGAGCGTCGTACGGCACCTACTTCGGCGCGCTGTACGCGGCGATGTTCCCCTCGCACGTACGGCGCATGGTGCTGGACTCGGTGGTGGACGCCGCCCCGGAGAAGATCTGGTACCAGGACAACCTCGACCAGTCGGCCGCGTTCGAGGAGCGCTGGGCGGACTTCCGCGACTGGATCGCCCGCCACGACGACGTCTACAAGCTCGGTGACACCCCGGGGAAGGTACAGCGCAGCTACGACACCGCGCGCGAGCGGCTGGCCGGGAGGGCGGCGGGCGAGAAGGTCGGGCCCGGCGAGCTGCAGAGCGCGTTCCTGCAGGCCGGGTACAACGACACCTACTGGCCGAGCCGGGCCGCGGCGCTGTCGGCCTATCTCCACGGCGACGCCAAGCCGCTGGTCCGGATGGCCGCGCCGAGCGCGGACTCGGCCGCGGAGGCGGAGAACCTCAACGCGGTCTACACGGCCGTGGAGTGCAACGACGCGCCCTGGCCGACGGACTGGAAGGTGTGGGACCGGGACAACACCCGGCTCGCCCGGGTGGCGCCGTTCGAGACCTGGGACAACGCGTGGATGAACCTGCCCTGCGCCTACTGGCCGGCGCCCCGGCAGCGGCCCGTGGACGTGCGTACGGGGGAGGGCGAACTGCCGCCGGTGCTGATCCTGGCGGCCGAGCGGGACGCGGCGACGCCGTACCCGGGGGCGCTGGAGATGAACCGGCGGCTGGCCGGCTCGGCGCTGGTGACCGAGCGGGACGCGGGGACGCACGGGATCGGGGGCGGGCCCAACGCGTGCGTCAACGGCCACCTCGACGCGTATTTGCTTCAGGGCCGGGTGCCGGGGCGGCGCGCGTCGTGCGCGCCGCACCGGTTGCCCGCGGCGGTTGGGCCGGTGAAGGAGTCCAAGCGAGCCTCTGTGAAGGGCCGGCGGCGTTGAGTGCCCCTACTGGGGTGCCGCGCTGTGCCGTCGGGGGGCTGCCCGTCCGTTGTGGTTGATCGCGCAGTTCCCCGCGCCCCTTTGGGGCGCCTCAGGCCAGGCCGGCCACCAAGTCGCCGATGTCCTTGCGGCGGCCCGTGAAGAAGGGGATCTCCTCGCGGACGTGCCTGCGGGCCTCGGAGCCGCGGAGGTGGCGCATGAGGTCGACGATGCGGTGGAGGTCGTCGGCCTCGAAGGCCAGGATCCACTCGTAGTCGCCGAGGGAGAACGAGGCGACCGTGTTGGCGCGCACGTCCGGGTAGCCGCGGGCCATCTTGCCGTGGTCGGCGAGCATGCGGCGGCGGTCCTCGTCGGGCAGCAGGTACCAGTCGTAGCTGCGCACGAAGGGGTACACGCTGACGTAGTTGCGCGGGGTCTCGTCGGCGAGGAACGCCGGGATGTGCGAGCGGTTGAACTCGGCGGGGCGGTGCAGCGCCATGTTGGACCACACGGGCTCCAGCGCGCGGCCCAGCCTGGTGCGGCGGAAGAGGTTGTACGCCTCCTGCAGCTGGTCGCTCGTCTCGGCGTGCCACCAGATCATGAGGTCGGCGTCGGCGCGCAGGCCGGAGAGGTCGTAGGTGCCGCGGATCGTCACGTCCTTGGCGGCGAGCTGGTCGAACAGCTCCTGGACCTCGTCGGCGTAACCGGCGCGGTCCTCCGGCAGGACGTCCTTGAGCTTGAAGACCGACCAGAGGGTGTAGCGGATGACCTCGTTGAGGTCCTTGGCCAGCTTGCCCTTGTTCGGGATCCTGCCGGACTCGGTGGTGGGGGCGTCGTCACTCATAATCCCTATTCTCCCGCTCCGCCGTGGAGGCTCTGCACCGGGTTGGCCATGAGCTCCCGGATTCCGCCCATGTCGCCTTCGAGCTGGTCGACGGCCGCGTAGGCGCTCGCGATGCACGCCGGGATGCCGACCCCGTCGTACTGCGCGCCGCACACCGCGAGGCCCGGCAGCTTCGCGACGTGCTCACGGATGCGGGCCACGCGCGCGTGATGCCCGACCGGGTACTGCGGCAGGCCGTCGGTCCAGCGGGTGACCCGGGTCTCCAGGGGTACGGCGTCCAGGCCGGTGGCCTCCCGCAGGTCGCGCCGGGACACCTCGACCAGGGCGGCGTCGTCCCGCTGGAGGATCTCCGTCTCGCCGTGCCGGCCCACGGAGGTGCGCAGCACGACCACATCCGGGTTCTGCTCGGCGATCCAGCCCCATTTGCCGGAGGCGAACGTGGACGCCTTGATGGTGCGGCCGTCGACGGGCGGGACCAGGAAGCCGCTGCCCTCGGGGAGGTGCAGGCCCGAGCGGCGGTAGGCGAGGGTGACCAGTGCCATGGAGGCGTACTCGACGGCGGCCAGCTCGGTGGCGGCCTCCGGGGACTCGGCGCGCAGCAGCCGCGCGGCGGCCGGGGCGGGTACGGCGACGATCACGGCGTCGGCGTGCAGGACCCGCTCCCCGGCGGCCACCCGCCAGCCGCCGGAGGCCTCGCGGCGCAGCTCGGTGACCGGCGTGCCGGTCAGGATGTCGCCGCCGCGTGCCCGGACGGAGTCGGCGGCCGCGAGCGGCAGGGTGCCGACCCCGCCCTCGATGCCCATGAAGACCGGTCCGGTCTGCTGGTTCGCCGCCGCCCTGACCTGGATCTCGCGCACTGCCTCCGTGAGGGAGGTGTGGGTGCGGGCGGCCTGGAAGAGCTGCGGGACGGCCGAACGCATCGAGATGCGGTACGCGTCGCCCGCGTACACCCCGCCGAGCAGGGGCTCGACCAGACGGTCGACGACCTCGCGGCCGAGCCGCGCGGCCACGTACTCCCCCACGGCCACGTCGTCGCCGACCTCGGTGCGCGGCAGGTCGGCGTCGCGCTCGATACGCGCCAGGCCCTCCTCGGAGAGCACACCGGAGAGCGCGGCCGCGGTGCCGGGGACGCCCATCACATGGCCCTTGGGCATGGGGCGCAGGGCGCCGCGGGTCCAGATCGAGGCGGTCGCGGTGGCCGGCGGCTGGAGGCGGTCGGCCAGGCCCACCTCGCGGGAGAGGGTCACGGCCTCGGGGCGCCGGGCGAGCATCGACTCGGCGCCGAGGTCGACCCGCACGCCCGCGATCTCGCCGGGCTGCAGCTTGCCGCCGACCCGGTCCGCGGCCTCCAGCACGGTCACGCGCGTGCCGCGCCCGAGCAGCCGGTGGGCGGCGGCCAGCCCGGCGATACCGGCTCCGATGACGACGACATGCCCCGTACGAGACCCCGTTGCGCTCATGCCCCCCACTCTCTCAGACCCCACTGACACTCAGGCCAGGGCCCGGGGTCCCCCCGCACCGGGGACTCGGCCGAACGTTCCGGCGCGTCCGGCCGTCGTAGGGACGTCACAGGCCGCAGAGCCCTCGGGGGTACCGCCCATGCGCACAGCACGTTCCGCACGTTCCGCACGACCCGCACGACCCGCCAGGGCCCTGGTGGGGATCCTGCTCGCCGCCTCCCTCGCCCTCGCCGGATGCGGCGGTGCGGACGACTCGGGCGCGGGCGCCTCGGCGAAGTCCGCGGGCGGCGGCGCCGACGTGGCCGCCGGGCCGGCCAGGGCCGACAGCGCGAAGCCGGCCCCGAAGACCCAACGGCTTCCCCAGAACGCGATCGTCCGCACCGCGTCCCTCACCCTCCAGGTCAAGGACGTGCCCAAGGCCCTGGACCAGGCCCGCGCCACCGCCGAGGACGCGGGCGGCTACGTCGGCAAGGAGAGCACGAGCCGGGACGCCGGCGGCCATGAGCACACCCGGGTGGTGCTGCGGGTACCCGGCGCGACGTACGACGAGGTGCTCTCCGGACTCCAGGGGACGGGCCGGCTGATCGACCGAACGGCCCAGGCGGAGGACGTCACCGACCAGGTCGTGGACGTGGACAGCCGCGTCAAGTCCCAGCGGGCCAGCGTGGACCGGATCCGCGCGCTGATGGACCGGGCGACCAAGCTGAGCGATGTCGTCACGCTGGAGGGCGAGTTGAGCACCCGTCAGGCCGACCTGGAGGCGCTGCTGGCACAGCAGGCGTCCCTGAAGGACCGCACGAGCCTCGCCACCATCACGCTGTCGCTGTCCGAGACGCCGGTGAAGAAGGCAGCCGGTGACGACTCCCCCGGCGTCCTGGACGCCCTGACCGGCGGCTGGCACGTGTTCGTGACCATGCTGCGCTGGATCGTCCTCGCGCTCGGCGCCGCCCTGCCGTTCGCGGCGTGCGCGGCGCTGCTGACGCTGCTGTGGCTGCGGATCGTACGGCCCCGTCTGCCGCGCCGCGGGGAGCCCGCGACCGCGATGACCGCGCTGGGCCCGCTGCCGTCGGCCCGACCGGCGCCGGAACCCTCCGAGGAGCGGCCGGACCGGGACTGAAATGCCCGCGCCCCGTAGCGTGTTCCCATGAGCATGCGCGAAGGGCGGGCCGGGACGGAACGACTGGTCGTGATCGGCGGCGACGCCGCGGGCATGTCCGCGGCGTCGCAGGCGCGCCGGCTGCGGGGGCCGGACGAACTGGAGATCGTGGCCTTCGAGCGCGGCCACTTCACCTCCTTCTCGGCGTGCGGCATCCCGTACTGGGTGGGCGGCGACGTCGCCGAACGCGACCAGCTGATCGCCCGCACCCCCGCGGAGCACCGCGCGCGCGAGATCGATCTGCGGCTGCGCACCGAGGTCACGGAGATCGACGTGGCCGGACAGCGGGTACGCGCGCGTGACGTCGATTCCGGCGCGGAGTCCTGGACGCCGTACGACAAGCTCGTCATCGCGACCGGCGCGCGACCGGTCCGCCCCGACCTGCCCGGCACGGACGCCCCCGGGGTGCACGGCGTGCAGACCCTGGACGACGGCCAGGCGCTGCTGGACACGCTGGCACGCACGCGTGGCCGCAGGGCAGTGGTCGTCGGCGCCGGATACATCGGCGTGGAGATGGCGGAGGCGCTGATCAACCGCGGGTTCGAGGTGACGGTCGTCAACCGCGGCAGGGAACCCATGTCGACGCTCGATGCGGACATGGGCCGTCTGGTGCACCGGGCCATGGAGGGCCTCGGCATCACCATGGTGAACGACGCCGAGGTCACCAAGATCCTCACCGGACCGGACGGGCGGGCCCGCGCGGTCGCCACGCAGGACGCCGAGTACCCGGCGGACGTGGTGGTCCTCGGCATCGGTGTCCGCCCGGAAACCGCCCTCGCCAAGGCAGCCGGACTCCCGCTCGGCACCCATGGCGGCCTGCTCACCGACCTCGCGATGCGGGTGCGCGGCCACGGGAACATCTGGGCGGGCGGCGACTGTGTGGAGGTGCTGAACCTGGTCTCCGGCCAGGACCAGTACGTCCCGCTCGGCACCCACGCCAACAAGCACGGCCAGGTCATCGGCAGCAACGTCGGCGGCGGGTACGCGACCTTCCCGGGCGTGGTCGGCACGGCGGTCAGCAAGGTCTGCGACCTGGAGATCGCCCGCACGGGCCTGCGCGAGAAGGACGCCCACCGGGTGGGCCTCCAGTACGAGACCGTCACCATCGAGTCCACCAGCCGCGCCGGCTACTACCCCGGCGCCTCCCCGATGACGGTCAAGATGCTCGCCGAACGCCGCACGGGCCGGCTGCTCGGCGTCCAGATCGTCGGCCGCGAGGGCGCGGCGAAACGGGTCGACATCGCCGCGGTGGCGCTGACCGCGCGGATGACGGTGGAACAGATGACAGCCCTGGACCTTGGCTACGCGCCGCCCTTCTCACCGGTGTGGGACCCGGTTTTGGTGGCAGCGAGAAAGGCGGCGGCGAAGGTACGCGTTTCCTAGGCTGTTCCGCTGATGCGTGGCAGAGCGGAGACGGCTGCCGGCGGCTGCTCCCCCGCGGGTTTCGCGTGCGTCGCCGACGGCCGGGTGGACCGGAGCCGGTAGCTGACCGCCTCGTCCAGCGTCACGGGCCGCTGCATCTGTGAAGCGAGCCGCCCCGCTTCCTGGCCGAGGCGTGCGACGTCCTCCCAGGGGAGTCGTACGACCAGAGAGATCTCCGCCTCACCGTCGGGCAGAGCGTGCATCGGAGGAGCAACTCGCTCGTTCATCGCCTGATCCTCACGTCGGTTGACGAGTTATACGCACACTCACCCGGCGCCGTTCACCGATTCGCCCGCCGTATCCCGGGCACTACTTCTGTGTGGTCATCCCCGTCCATGACGTGAACCCGGTGCGTCGCACCCCGTGGGTGACGTACGCCCTCATCGCCGCGAACGTGCTCGTGTTCGTCAGCATGCCCGGCATAGCCGGTTCGGTGACCGGCGGCAGCGACCTGGCGCAGCTGTGCCATCTGCAGGCCTTCATGGATCAGTACGCGGCGGTCCCGCGGGAGCTGATCCACCATCAGATGCCGCGGCTGGTCCCGACCGGACAGGTGGGCGTCGGACCGCACGGTCCGGGCTGCGTGGTGGCCCCGCCCCGCTACGACAAGTCACCGCCGCTGTCGGTCCTCACGGCGATGTTCCTGCACGGCAGCTGGCTGCACCTGCTCGGGAACATGCTCTTCCTGCTGATCTTCGGCAACAACGTCGAGGACCGGATGGGCCACATCCGCTTCTTCCTCTTCTACGTCGTCTGCGGCTACGCGGCCGGATACGGCTTCGCGCTGCTCAACGCCACCTCGGGCGACCCGCTGATCGGCGCGTCCGGCGCGATCGCGGGGGTGCTCGGCGCCTACATCGTGCTGTGGCCGACGGCGCGGGTGTGGGTCCTCGTGCCGTTCCTGATCTTCCTGCCGTTGCGGCTGCCCGCCTGGCTGGTGCTGGGCTTCTGGTTCGTGCTGCAGGCCGTCTACTCGTCCGGGCACGCCGTGTCCGGGGCGGGCACGGTGGCGTACGCGGCGCACGTGGTCGGATTCGTCGCGGGCATGCTGCTGGCCTGGCCGCTCAAGCCCGGCACGCCGCCCCCGCCGGAGCCGCGCGGCCTGCTGTTCGGCAGGCGGGCGCGGCCCCGCTACACGTGGTGAGTCAGCGCGCGGTCGCGGTGTGGACGTAGTCCACGAGCCGGGTCAGCGCGTCCGGGTCGGTGTTCGGCATGACGCCGTGGCCGAGGTTGAAGACATGGCCCTCCAGGCCGGCGGCCGCGTCCAGCACCTCGCGGGCCTGGGCCTCGACGGTGTCCTTGTCGGTGAACAGGACCGTCGGGTCGAGGTTGCCCTGGAGCGCCCTGCCGGGCCCGACGCGGCGGTGCGCCTCGTCCAGCGGGACGCGCCAGTCGACGCCGACGACGTCCGCGCCGGCCTCGCCCATGAGCCGCAGCAGCTCCCCGGTGCCGACACCGAAGTGGATGCGCGGGACGCCGTAGCCGGAGACGGCCTCGAAGACCTTCGCGGAGGCGGGCATGGCCGAGCGCCGGTAGTCCGCCGGGGCGAGGGCTCCGACCCAGGAGTCGAACAGCTGGACCGCGCTGACGCCGGCCTCGATCTGCACCTTCAGGAAGGCGGCCGTGATGTCGGCCAGGCGGTCCAGCAGGTCGGCCCACAGCTCGGGGTCGCCGTACATCATCGCCTTGGCGTTCTCGAACGTGCGAGAGGGACCGCCCTCGACGAGGTAGCTCGCGAGGGTGAAAGGCGCGCCGGCGAAACCGATCAGCGGGGTCGACCCCAGCTCCCTGGTGAGCAGGCCGATCGCCTCGGTGACGTAGGGGACGTCCTCGGGCGTGAGGTCGCGCAGCCGGGCCAGGTCGGCGCGGGTTCGGATGGGCTCCTCGACGACCGGGCCGACGCCCGGCTCGATGTCGAGGCCGAGGCCGATGGCCTTCAGCGGGACGACGATGTCGCTGTAGTAGATCGCCGCGTCCACGTGGTGCCGGCGCACCGGCTGCAGCGTGATCTCCGTGACCAGCTCGGGCCGCATGCAGGACTCCAGCATCGGGATTCCCTCGCGCACCTTGCGGTACTCGGGCAGGGAGCGGCCGGCCTGGCGCATGAACCACACGGGGGTGTGCGGCACGGGTTCGCGCCTGCACGCCTTGAGGAAGGCGCTGTCGTACGTCGCTGTCGGCTGCATGCTGGTGTTGGCGGTCACGGGCCAAGTTTCGCATGCCGCCGGATGCGACCTGCCCCCGGACCGGGTGCCGGCCGGGAGCCGGGCCGGGTGCCCGTGGCCACGTGCTCGCGGTGGTGTCTTGCCCTGCACGAAGGCCCCGTTCCCCTTACTCTTCCCGGCATGGCTGCGGCTCACGGACGAATGTCGGACAGCGCTGACGGAATGGACGACGTGAAGGACACCGAGGAGGCGGACCGGCGCTCCGGTACTCCGGACCCGCCGGCGTTCCGGGCCGCGGTCGACGCCCTGCGCAGCAGCCGGCTGCGGCCGCAGGTCGAGGTGGAGCCCACGCCCGCCCCGCAGCGGCTCGCCCCCCACGCGTACGCGCTGGAGGCCGTGGTGGTGGACGGTGAGCAGGAGCTGGCCGACGGGCGGCTGGTGCTGCTGCACGATCCGGCGGGTCACGATGCCTGGCGCGGCACCTTCCGGCTGGTGACGCTGGTGCGCGCGGAGCTGGAGCCGGAGATGGCCGTCGATCCGCTGCTGCCCGAGGTGTGCTGGTCGTGGCTGACCGGAGCGCTGCAGGCGCGCGGGCTCGGCTACGGCGAGCCGAGCGGGACGATCACGCGCGCGAGCTCGCACTACTTCGGCGGGCTGGCCGAGCGGCCGTCGGCCTCGCAGATCGAGATCCGGGCGTCCTGGACACCCCGCGAGGGCCTCGGCGGAGTGCCCGACACCGCCTCCCACCTGGCATCCTGGTGCGATCTGCTGGCCCAGGTCGCGGGGCTGCCGCCGGCCGGTCCGGGCGATGCCTCGGTGGTGACGCTGCCACAGCGCAGGGGCCCGCAGTCACGGTGAGCGAGGCCGTCGGACCGACGGTTCATCCGCATGGGCGCCTTATTGACCACCTCTTTGTCGATACGGCCACTTTCCGACCCCGAATAGCACTCGCTCGAACCGATTCGATCTTCGGATGATCGATCGCGTGTCCGAATTGCACAGATTGTTACTCACTAGATCGTGATCATTCTCTAAAGGCGGACGAGTTTGCTGCCGAAGACGACTGTGACCTAGAAAGCACGGTTCGTCCCGGCTTCCTCCCCACAAGCCGGCCCCGTCCCCCCACCCCAGGAGGCCTGGTGTCCGTTCTCCTCGAGCAGCCCGCAAGCCTGGTCGCCTACCGCCCGAACAAGCCGACCGCCATGGTGGTCGTGGCCGACCCGCGCGTCCGTTCCACCGTCACCCGCCATCTGTGGGCGCTCGGCGTGCGCGATGTCATCGAGGCCTCGTCCATCGCGGAGGCTCGTCCCCGCATCGGCAATCCGCGCGACATCTGCGTCGCCGACGTCCACCTGCCCGACGGCTCCGGCCTGACCCTGCTGTCCGAGACCCGCGCCGCGGGCTGGCCCAACGGGCTGGCGCTGTCCGCCGCCGATGACATCGGCGCGGTGCGCAACGCCCTGGCCGGCGGCGTCAAGGGTTACGTCGTCACCGGCACCCGAACCAACCTCGGACTGCCCACCCGGCCCGGCGCCGCTCCCCTCGGCGCCGCCCGGATGCACCGCCGCCCCCCGGGTGCCCCGAGCCACCCGGGCGGCTACCGCGAGCTGTCCGGCCGTGAGGTCGAGGTGCTGCGACTGGTCGCGGAGGGCCAGTCGAACAAGGCGATCGGCGTCTCCATGGGCCTGTCCGCGCTGACCGTCAAGAGCCACCTCGCCCGCATCGCCCGCAAGCTCGGCACGGGCGACCGGGCCGGCATGGTGGCCGTGGCCCTGCGCACGGGCATCATCCACTGAGCCGATCCCGAGCCCATCCACGAGCCCATCACCGAGCCCGTTACCGAAGCGATCACCGAGCTGTTCCCCGAACCGCTCGTCGAGCCGCCCATCGAGCCGTTCGGAGCAGCGCACCGTTCACTCACATGAACCGCGCCTGTCACCGGCCTGACTGGTTTACGACCCTCCGGTGCCCGTCGACGGAACGTTCCGTCGGCGGGCGCCGTCGACACACGGATACCCTTGACAGGTGACCGACGCCCAAGACACCGCAGCAGACAGCTCCCTGCGCACCACCGGAGGCACTCCTCCGGACGACGCCGGATCTTCTGTGCTGGGGGCGCCGACACCGCTTCTCGAGCCCCGCGAGGGCATTCCTCCCGTCGTCGCCGACGACGCCGCGCTCGCCAAGGTGGTCGCCGCCTTCGCCGCCGGCTCCGGCCCGGTCGCCGTCGACGCCGAACGCGCCTCCGGGTACCGCTACGGCCAGCGCGCCTATCTGGTGCAGCTGCGCCGCGAGGGCGCCGGGACCGCACTGATCGACCCCGTGGCCTGCCCCGACCTGTCCGGGCTCGGCGAGGCGCTGTCCGGCGTCGAATGGGTGCTGCACGCCGCCACCCAGGACCTGCCCTGCCTGCGCGACATAGGCATGGTCCCGACCCGGCTCTTCGACACCGAGCTGGCCGGCCGGCTCGCCGGGTTCCCCCGGGTCGGCCTCGGCGCCATGGTCGAGAACGTGCTCGGCTTCGTCCTGGAGAAGGGCCACTCGGCCGTCGACTGGTCGACCCGGCCGCTCCCCGAGCCGTGGCTCAGGTACGCCGCGCTCGACGTGGAGCTCCTCGTCGACCTGCGCGACGCCCTGGAGAAGGAGCTGGACCGCCAGGGCAAGCTGGAGTGGGCCCTGCAGGAGTTCACCGCGATCGCGGCCGCGCCGCCGGCCGAGCCGCGGAAGGACCCGTGGCGCCGCACGTCCGGGATGCACAAGGTGCGCAGGCGCCGGCAGCTCGGTGTCGTACGGGAGCTGTGGGAGACGCGGGACCGGATCGCGCAGCGGCGGGATGTGTCGCCGGGCAAGGTGCTCAGCGACGCCGCGATCGTCGAGGCGTCGCTCGCGCTTCCGGCCACTGTGCATGCCCTGGCCCAGCTGAACGGGTTCGGGCACCGGATGGGGCGGCGGCAGCTGGAGCAGTGGCAGGCGGCGGTGGACCGGGCCAGGGCCCTTCCGGACGTTGCGCTGCCTCAGCCGGGTCAGACCGTGACCGGGCCGCCGCCGCCGCGGGCCTGGGCCGACAAGGATCCCGCCGCCGCGGCCCGGCTGTCCGCGGCCCGGGCGGGCGTGACGGCTCTCGCCGAGCAGCTCAACCTGCCTCAGGAGAATCTGGTGTCCCCGGACTCGGTCCGGCGGATCTGCTGGGAGCCGCCGAAGGCGGTGGACGCCGGGTCCGTGGCGACCGCACTGGCGGGGTACGGCGCGCGGGCGTGGCAGGTGGAGCTGGTGACGCCGGTGTTGGTCGCTGCGCTGGCCAAGAACCAGGGTGCCTGACCGCCGTAGAGCTTGATGACCACCTTGCGGGGCGCCACCGGCACGATCAGATCAAGCCATACCGGCGCACCGCCGTGGTGTGACCTTCGCCGCTCCAGTGGTGGGGGCTGGGCAGCTACATTACTCGCAAGTAGCATGGGCGTGAGCAAGCGCTCAGCGTCCCGCACCCTGGAGGAGAGCCATCGTGCCTCGTACCGTCAGGGACGTCGTCTTCGTCGACGGCGTCCGCACCCCGTTCGGCAAGGCGGGCCCGAAGGGCATCTACCACGAGACCCGCGCCGACGACCTTGTCGTGAAGGCGATCCGGGAGCTGCTGCGCCGCAACCCCGGCCTGGACCCGAAGAAGATCGACGAGGTCGCCATCGCCGCGACCACGCAGATCGGTGACCAGGGTCTGACCCTGGGCCGTACGGCCGGCATCCTCGCCGGGCTGCCGCAGTCCGTGCCCGGTTACTCCATCGACCGCATGTGTGCCGGCGCGCTGACCGCCGTGACGACCACCGCCGGTTCGATCGCCTTCGGTGCCTACGACGCCGTCATCGCCGGTGGTGTGGAGCACATGGGCCGCCACCCGATGGGCGAGGGCGTGGACCCGAACCCGCGGTTCGTCTCCGAGAAGCTGGTCGACGAGTCCGCCCTGTTCATGGGCATGACCGCGGAGAACCTGCACGACCGCTACCCGCACATCACCAAGCTGCGTGCCGACGAGTACGCGGTGCGCTCGCAGGAGAAGGCCGCCAAGGCGTACGCCAACGGCAAGATCCAGCAGGACCTGGTGCCGATCTCGGTGCGCCGGACCAACCCGGAGGCCGGCGAGACCGGCTGGGGCCTGGTCACCGCCGACGAGCCGATGCGCCCGGGTACGACCCTGGAGAACCTGTCGGGCCTGAAGACGCCGTTCCGCGTGCACGGCCGGGTCACCGCCGGCAACGCGGCCGGTCTGAACGACGGCGCCACCGCCTCGATCATCGCCTCCGAGGACTTCGCCCGCGAGAACGGCCTGCCGGTCAAGATGCGGCTCGTCTCCTACGCCTTCGCGGGCGTGGAGCCCGAGGTCATGGGTTACGGCCCGATCCCGGCGACGGAGAAGGCCCTCGCCAAGGCGGGCCTGTCGATCTCCGACATCGGTCTGTTCGAGATCAACGAGGCCTTCGCCGTCCAGGTCCTGGCCTTCCTCGACCACTACGGCATCGCGGACGACGACGAGCGCGTCAACCAGTACGGCGGCGCCATCGCCTTCGGTCACCCGCTGGCCTCCTCCGGCGTCCGGCTGATGACGCAGCTGGCCCGCCAGTTCGAGGAGCAGCGAGACGTCCGCTACGGCCTGACCACCATGTGCGTCGGCTTCGGCATGGGCGCGACGGTCATCTGGGAGAACCCGCACTTCGAGGGGGACAAGTGAGCACCACCGCCGAGCTTCTGAAGCAGGCCGCACAGCAGTTCCCCGACGAGGTCGTCACCAGTGCGCACGTACGCCACCTCGACCTGCCGTTCGGCGCCGGCCGCTTCGCGCTGATCACGCTCGACAACGGTTTCGACCACACCAAGCCGACCACCTTCGGTCCCGGCTCGCTGGCGAACCTGAACACCGCCATCGACCAGGTCGAGAAGGAGGCGGCGGACGGCGGGATCGTCGGCGTCGGCATCACCGGCAAGCCGTTCATCTTCGCGGTCGGCGCCGACCTCAAGGGCGTCGAGGTCCTCAAGGAGCACGAGCACGCGCTCGCCATCGGCAAGGGCGGCCACGACGTCTTCAAGCGTCTGGCGGACCTGGCCGTGCCGACCTTCGCCTACTACAACGGCGCGGCGATGGGCGGCGGCGTCGAGGTCGGTCTGCACTGCACCTACCGCACGGTGTCGAAGGCCGTCCCGGCGTTCTCGCTCCCCGAGGTCTTCCTCGGCCTGGTCCCCGGCTGGGGCGGCTGCACCCTGCTGCCGAACCTGATCGGCGCCGACAAGGCCGTCTCGGTCATCATCGAGAACTCGCTGAACCAGAACAAGCAGCTCAAGGGCAAGCAGGTCTTCGAGCTCGGGATCGCCGACGCGCTCTTCGAGGGCGCCGACTTCCTGGAGCAGTCGCTGCTGTGGACCGCGCAGGTCCTCAAGGGCGACGTCCAGGTCGAGCGCCCGGCGATCGACCGCGGCGAGGGCTGGGACCAGGCCGTGGCCAAGGGCCGGTTCATCGCCGACTCCAAGGTGCACGGCGCGGCCCCGGCCGCCTACCGCGCCCTCGACATCATCGCCGCCGCCAAGAACGGCGACCTGCAGCAGGGCTACGACGCCGAGGACCAGGCCCTCGCGGACCTGATCATGAGCGGCGAACTGCGCGCCGGGCTCTACGCGTTCAACCTGGTCCAGAAGCGCGCCAAGCGTCCCGCCGGCGCCCCGGACAAGAACCTGGCCCGACCGGTCACCAAGGTCGGCGTCGTCGGCGCGGGCCTGATGGCCTCGCAGCTCGCCCTCCTCTTCCTCCGCCGCCTGGAGGTGCCGGTCGTGCTGACCGACATCGACCAGGAGCGCGTCGACAAGGGTGTGGGCTACGTCCACGCCGAGATCGAGAAGCTGCTCGGTAAGGGCCGGATCAACCAGGACAAGGCCAACCGCCTCAAGGCGCTGGTCACCGGTGTGCTGGACAAGGCCGAGGGCTTCTCCGACGCGGACTTCGTCATCGAGGCCGTGTTCGAGGAGATCGGCGTCAAGCAGCAGGTGTTCGCGGAGGTCGAGGCGGTGGCCCCGGCGCACGCGATCCTCGCGACCAACACCTCCTCGCTGTCGGTGACGGAGATGGCGTCGAAGCTGAAGCACCCCGAGCGGGTCGTCGGCTTCCACTTCTTCAACCCGGTCGCGGTGCTGCCGCTGCTGGAGATCGTCCGCGGCGAGAAGACCGACGACGCGTCGCTCGCGACCGCGTTCGCCGTCGCCAGGAAGCTGAAGAAGACCGCGGTTCTGGTCAAGGACGCCCCGGCGTTCGTCGTGAACCGCATCCTGACCCGCTTCATGGGCGAGATCCAGAACGTCATCGACGAGGGCACCCCGGTCGACGTCGCCGAGAAGGCCGTCGAGCCGCTGGGCCTGCCGATGTCCCCGCTCGTCCTGCTGGAGCTGGTCGGTCCCGCGATCGGCCTGCACGTCTCGGAGACCCTCAACCGGGCCTTCCCGGACCGCTTCACGGTCTCCCCGAACCTCAAGGCGGTCGTGGAGGCGGGCAAGCGCGGCTTCTACGTCTACGACAGCGGCAAGCCGGAGCTGGACCCGGAGGTCGCCGCGCTGCTGAAGCAGGGCGACGTCGTGCTGACCGAGGAGCAGGTGCGCGCCCGGGTCCTGGACGCGGTGGCGCAGGAGATCGGGCTCATGCTCGACGAGGGCGTCGTCGCCGAGGCCCAGGACATCGACCTCTGCCTGATCACCGGCGCCGGCTGGCCCTTCCACCTGGGCGGCATCACGCCGTACCTGGACCGCGAGGGCGTCTCGGAGCGCGTGAACGGCAAGAAGTTCCTGGCGCAGGGCGTGGCGAGCGTCCCGGCGTAGGGCACCGCGTACGGTCGTACGATGCCCGGCGCACCGATGGGTGTGCCGGGCATCGGCGTTTTCAGGCCTCGGCCGGGCGCCCGTCCTCGACGTGGACGACATGAAGCCCGGTGCCGTCGCGGTCGCGCCGGGAGCGGCCGAGGATGCCGACGGCCAGGTGCGTGGGATCGGCGGGGTCGGCCGGCGGGACGAAGGTGACGACGTCCGGGTGATGGCCGGTCACCAGCCAGCCCTCGCCGTTCTTCAGTTCCAGCACCCGGAAGTCGCCCGCAGGGCCTCCCACCCGTACCGGCCCGAACTCGCGCAGGATCTCGGTGGCTTGGGCGGCGAGGTCCCCGGTGGGCCGTTCGAGCACCACGCAGGTGCCGTGCTCGAACAGCACCCAGGTCTTTCCGGAGCCGGCGAGGAGACGCCGCCAGGCGTCGATCAGAGTCTCGGTGTCCACGCCGGCCATCATGGCGCACTCAGACCTGCCGCCACGCCTCCAGTGCCAGTCCCGGCTCGGGCTTGCGGCGGGTCAGCAGCAGTTGGCCGGTGGACGGGGACAACGTTGCCGCCACGACCCGGTCGTCCCGGTCCGTCGTCAGGCACACCCTGGCGTCCACCGGCAGTCGCGGGCCGGACTCGGTCCACCAGGCGCCCGCCGACTCCAGCTCGGTGGGGTACGCGGCGAAGGCGACGCGGCCGCTCGCCGAGCGCTGGGCGAGCAGGGTGCAGTCGTGGCCGTCGAGGTCGCAGCGGACGGCGGAGACCGGGCCGGAACCGGCGGCCGGCAGCAGGACGGCCGGCTTGCCGCCGGGGCGCCAGGCGCACAGGTCGCCGCCCGTGTCGGTGTAGAAGACGGTCGTGCTGTCGGGGGACGTGGCGAGGGCGTGGAGGGTGCCCGGGCGGACCGGGGTGCGCAGGGACTCCGTCAGGACCGGCTCGGCGCCCGGCTCCTCCTGGCGCCAGTACAGGATGGCGTCGGGGCCGGCCGCGTACAGCTCCACCCGGCCGGACTCCCCCGTCACCGCCGCGAGACCGTCCCGCACGTTCTCGCCCTTCAGGTCCCGCCAGGCCGCCCAGCCGCCCTTCTCCTTCTGCGTGAGCAGCCGCACCCCGCCCTGGCCGTCGGGCACGAAGACATGGGCGCGGCCCTGGGCGTCGACGGCGACCGCGGGCGTGCCCGTGCGGTCGCCCTTCTTCAGGGGGTGGCCGAGCGGGTTCCAGTCCAGGGCCGCGAGGCGCGGGCGGAAGTGGGTGGAGTGGACCAGTCCCGACTCGCCCTTGACGGTGGGCCGCCAGGAGACCAGGTGGGCGTAACCGTCGGTGCCCTGGCCGATCGCCAGGACGGGGTGCAGCTTCTGCTCGCCGCCCACCGTGCGCGGGGTGGTCCAGGGGCCGCCGGGTTCGCGCTCCGCCCGGCACAGGACGGCGTCGCCCGACAGCTGGTAGACACTGAGCCGGCCGTCTCGGCCGCGCAGGAGCCAGTCGCCGTTCACCGGTTCACTCTAGCCGCGGGCCGCACGGACACCCTCGCCGCCCCTGGTCACAGCCGCTTCGCGCTGCGGAACAGCCCGGCGTAGAAACCGTTTCCGTCGAGGCGCGAGACACCGCCCTGGTCGCCGATCGTGGGACCGTTCTGCTCCTTGCGGCTGGAGATGAAGACCTTGTGGCCCTCGGTGTCCGGGCCGAGGTAGATCGCGGAGTGGTCCATGTGGTTGGCGGTGCGGTGGTCCATCTTGAAGAACAGCAGATCCCCGGGCTGGAGGACGTCGATGTTCTGCGGCCGCGTGTACCAGGGGCTCGGGCCCTGGAGCTTGATGATGTCGACGCCCTCCTTGCCGCGGGCCATGCCGTCGGCGGTGCGCGGCAGCCCGTCGCCGTGGTCGTTGTCGGACATCAGCGGGTAGCGGGCCCGGTAGCCGTAGACCAGGCGCAGATAGCCGGAGCAGTCCACGGCGCGCAGGCGGTCCTTCTGCGGGTACTTGGTGACGCCGTCCCGGAAGGTGTACGGGATGCCCAGGTAGTCGTAGAAGTCGGTCTGTTCGTAGCGGTCGACGCCGTCGGCCTTGAGCGGGCCGTAGGTGGCGTGCCCGGCGTACTGGATGCCCTGGTCGTCCTTCTTCGCCGGTGCGCCCACGATGTACTGGAAGGCGAACGCGAAGACGTCGTCCTCCTCGCTGCCGTAGTACTGCTTGAACCAGTCCTTGAACCACTGCTGCTTCTCGGAACCCTTGGTCCAGGTCTCCGGCATCAGGCGGACCCAGTCGTCGGTGACCACTTTGGTGGTGGTGTTGGCGGGTTCGCTGAAGGTGCGGGTCGGGCCCTTGAGGGTGGCGGTGCGGGCGCCGTCGGTGAAGGTGGCGATGACCGCGCCCTTGCCGTCGCGCAGCACCGAGCGCGCCGGGTTGTTCAGCCGTTCCCAGGTCTGCTTGCCGGTCGCCCCGCCCGAGCTGTGCAGGTTCTCGGTGATGGTCTGGGCGGCCGGGAGCTTCGCCTGCTCGTCCTGGCGCAGTGCGTAGGTGAAGTAGGCGCTGCCCGCGAGCAGCGCCAGGACCGTCACCGTGTGGACGACGGGCCGGCCTTTGCGCTTCGGCATGGTGGGGGCTCCAGGAATGCTTCGGATACGGGCGGGTTCAGGCGGACGGCATGGCGCCCAGGAGGATGCCGGCGGTCAGCACCACATAGGTGGCGAGGGTGACCGTGCCGACGGACAGCAGGGTCGCGCCCTTGGGCTGGCGGACCAGCTGGTAGCCGACCAGGCCCGGGACGATGAAGCCGAGCGTCTGGTTGGCGTACAGCAGCGGGAACTCCATCTGCAGCACGATGATCACGGTGGCCTGGATCAGCACACCGCTGAGCACGACGGCCGCGAAGAGCCGCTTGCCGTACAGGATCACGAACTTCTGCATGAGCAGCGTGGCGAGGTACGTCAGCACGGTCACGCCGAGGACGAGCGCGGCGCGCTGGAGGTCCTCGATGAGGGTGAGCGCCAGCCAGCCCGGGGTGATCATGCCGCCCGGCGACAGGTTGGTCGTCAGGTAGCACATGAGCGAGAACATCAGGCCCAGGCCGATGCCGATCGCGGCGATCTCGGGGGTGAGGACGGAGGGGATCAACGCTGTTCTCCTGGGCTGTGCCACTGCTGGCTGTCGTCGGCGGAAGGCTGGGGCGGGACACGGGGCTCGAACAGCCCGCGGGACCGGTCCGGTTCGGCCGCCCGGCCGCGGTCGGCGGGTGCCTGCGGCACGGCGGGGACGGGCCGGCCGCCGTGGTACGGCTGCGGCTCGGTCCCGGTGTCGTACGAGGAGGCGTGGGACGGCGCCTGCTCGTACCGGGCCTGGTGCGCCGGGACCTGGGGGACGTATGGCTGCTGGTGCTGCGCGTAGCGCGCCTCGTACGCCTCCGGGTAGTGCTGGTACGGGTCGATGCGGGGCGCGTACAGCTGCATGGTCTCGGAGTTGTCGACCTTGGCGGGGGCCGGCTCGGTCCGGCCGGCCGGAGCCGCGGCGGCCGGCTCGTCGCTGTCGTCCGGCGGCAGTTCGGCGAGGTGTTCCAGCAGGATCTCGCCCTGGCCGTGGATGTTGCCGATCGCGACCATCGACGAGTCCGCGCCGAGCATGTCCAGCATCTTGTGCATGAACTCCTCGGGGTCGCGCTTGTCGCCGCCGAGATCCACGGCGCGCGAGCGGAACTCGGCGGGGATCGCGTCGATGGCGGACTTGGCCGGGTGGCCGATGACGAAGACGCGCTCGGGGTCCAGGTCGGGGATGATCTCGCCCATCTGCCCGTTGCGTTCGACGCGGTCGGGGCGGCAGTTGATGACCACGTTGAGCGGGCGGTGGATGGCGCCGAGGTCGAGCAGCTGGTTGATGTTCATCAGCGTCGACTCGGGGTCGTTGGCCGCGAAGACGTTGGCGAAGCGCAGCTTCTTGCCCTCGGGCGTCAGATAGCGCTCGACGGAGAGGACACCGGGGTCCGGCGGGGCGTCGTACATGCCCTGCAGGGCCGTCTCGCGGTCCACGCCGAGGAGTTCGGCGACGGTGAGGGCGATGGCCACGTTCTCCTTGAAGGTGAACCAGCTGAAGCCGCGCAGCTCCTCGTCGGTGACCGTCTGCGGGTCGGCGTAGATCAGCTTGCAGTTACGGGCGTCCGCCTCCTCCTGGAGGATGTGGAAGCGGTCCTTCTCGGCGGTGACGCAGATGCCGTCCTCGGGCATCGAGCGGCACAGCGAGCGCGCCACGTCGTCCAGGGTGGGGCCCATCTCGGCGAGGTGGTCCTCGCGGACGTTGCACAGCACGCCGATGGTGGAGCGGATCAGCTTGGACTGGTTGATCTCCTGCAGGGCCGGCATGACGGCCATGCACTCGATGACCAGCGCGTCCGGCTTGTACGCGGCGGCGCGCCGCACGATGCCGATCTGCTCGACCACGTTGGCGATGCCGAACTTGCGGTAGACCGGTTCCTCGGTGGCGTCCGGGTGGATGAACCGGGCCGCGGTGCCGGTGGTCTTGGCGACGGTGACCAGGTCGCCGCCGCGCAGGGCGCCCGCGCACAGCCGGGTGATGGAGGACTTGCCGCGGATGCCGTTGACCAGGACCCGGGTGGGGATGGTGTCCAGGTTGACGAAGTGCCGCCGCTGTTCCACGACGCCCGCGGCGAGCAGTATCGCGCAGCAGACCAGCAGCACGGTGTAGAGGAAGAGCACGGGTGATCAGTTCCTTGTGTACTGCTGGGGCGGGTACTGCCGGGGCGGGTACGGGTCCGGGTACGACGTCGGCGCGTGCTGCTCGGGCGCGTGCTGCTCCGGCGGGTTCCGCCGCGGGGCCGGGGGCCGGGGCGGAGAGGTGCGGCGGGGCTGCTGCTTGCGCTGGTCCTGCAGCTGCTGCCGAAGGAGTTCCAGGGAGCGGGTGACGGCGCCGACCTCGTCGTGGTGCTGCGGGAAGAGCACGGTCTTGCGGTCGCCGGCGGCGAGGGCCTCCGCCCGGTCGGCGAGGCTGCGCAGCGGCCGGGCCACGACGATGTGCAGCCAGCCCAGGCAGGCGACGGCCGCGGCGGCGCCGAGCAGACCGGCGAGGACGGTGCGGTTCTGGGTGTCGAACTCCGGGATGGCGAGCCGGTCGACGGGCTCCCAGCTGACCACGCTGAAGTGCAGCGACTCGGCCGAGCCGCCGCCGGAGAACGAAGCGGCGGCGGCGATCCGCAGCCCGTTGTCGCGGTAGAGCACGCTGTTGGGCCGCGGTTTCTTGCCGAGCCGCTGGGCGCTGGCCTCGGCGAGGTCCCGCAGGCGCTGGTCGGGCAGCGACTGGAAGGCGAGGAAACCGGTGTTGCCGGCGATGACCTTGTTCCGGTCGTCCACGAGCCGGACCACGCCGAGGCCCGGCCGGTTCAGCAGCGCGTTGAGGAACTCGGGGCGGAACTCGCCGACCAGGCGGTCCCCGTCCCGGCCGGGGATCTCGGCGGAGGCGACGACCACGGGCTCCTTGCCGCCGCGGCCCAGCAGCCGCAGGGGCCTGTCGGAGACGCGGTTCCTCCGGATCACCTTGGGGTCCTTGCCCTCGCGGACCTTGATCTCGCCGGATGAGTCGACGACGTAGAGGGAGCGGTAGCGCTTGTTCTCGTTGTAGGTGCGCTCCAGCACCTCCTCCATGGCCCCGGGCGAGGTCTTGTCGCCGATCAGGGACGCGACCGACTGCAGGTCGACGTCGCCCTCGTTGAGCGCGCGGCGCACCCGGTCGCTGAGCGTGTCGGTGCGTTCACGCTGGTCGTTGACGAGCTGCCGGGGTATCTCGGCGGTGTTGTCGGCCCGGTTGACCAGCAGCATCAGCGGCGCGGACCAGGCCAGCAGCAGCACGGCGCAGACCGCGAGGAGGGCGCCGGTGCCCACCCGGCGCAGGCCGCGCGGGCGTTCGGGCTCTCCGGTGGACTCGGCACTCTCGCCCATCAGCTGCCGGCGCAGCCGTTCCAGCGCGCCGCCGATGCGGTGGGCCTCGCCGTAGCCGGGGACGGTGACGGGCCGGGTCAGATCGCCGCGGGTGAGCCGGCGGGACTCCAGGAACAGCCGGATGAGCGGGCGCTGCACGGTGCCCAGCAGCACCGCCACGGCCAGGGTGCCGACGACGAGCAGCGCGGCGCCCGCCGCCAGCCCGAAGACCGGGGACCGGGCCCCGCCGGACTTCTCGGTCACCTTGACCATGGCGACCACGGAGAGGCCGAGCCCGGTGGCGGTGGTGGTCTCGCCCGGCTCGGCGGCGGCGAGTGTGGCGTACCCGGCGACGGACCGGTCGCCGAGCAGCTTGCCGCCGAGGAGGCTGCCGCTGACGCCCTGGTAGCCGCCGCTGCCCGGGTCCTTGCTGCTGCGGGGATCCTGCTGCGCGCGGCGGGCGGCCTGCCCGGCGAAGGCCGTCAGCTGCTTGCGGGATTCCGTGATGTCCTTGCGGTCGATGCTGTTGCGCGCCGACGCGGGATCGGCGATGCCGTCGCTGCTGAGGATCGTGCCGCCCGAGTCGACCACGGCGATCGAGCGGAACGGACCGAGACTGATGCCGGGGAACTTCAGGGTCGTGGACGCCACCAGCAGCAACTGCGGCTTGCCCGGCCAGGACAGCAGCCCGAAGGACAGCAGCCGTCCCTCGCCGTTCTTCAGCCGGACCATGCGCGGGGCCAGCCCGCCGTCGCCACTGAGCGAGGACAGGTCCACGTCGGTCAGCGGCACCGTCTCGCCGCGGGCCGCGACCAGCTTGCCGGAGCGGACCTCCACGACGGCGGTGCCCGTCCACTTCTCGTAGGTGCTGCCGAGCTTGTCGAGGACGGCGTCGCCCGAGACCGGCTGCCCGGCGCTGAACAGCGCGGCGGAGCGGCTGACGTCCTTGACGGACTCGTCGATGGAGGCGCGCAGCGCGATGGCACCGTCCTCGGCGTAGTGCTGCTGGGACGTCAGCACGGCCTTCGGCACGCCGGCGTCGTCGACACGGCCCAGTACCAGGTCGGTGAAACTGGCGAGCGTCAGCAGCAGCACCGAGAGCACCGCGATCGGCGGGCGGATGCCCCCTATCAGCGACATGTCGGCTCGGCGGCGGGCTCGGTGCTGCCGCGCCGGGGGCGGTGACGCCAAGGGAGGTGTCCTCTCGTGCATACGGTCCGGGGCGCGCCGACGGTAAGACCGCACCCGAAAATCTCAGACAGATAAGAGGGGCATTAAGTTGCAGTAAGTCCGGCGTGATCTGGGCAACATCGAGCAACCGGCGGACAAGTTCCGACAAATGCCCCGTATGTTCGGGCCGCCTATGCGGGCAGCGGGGTGAGCGCCTTCAGCCCGTCCTGGGCCGCGCCGCGGTTCAGCAGGGTGCCCTCGGTGCGCTCGAAGGCCAGCCGCAGCCGGGCCTTCAGGGCGTCGGAGAGGTCGTGGTCGTCGCGGAGCACGGCCGGCACGTCCAGCAGCCGGTAGTCCCGCACGTCGTCGTCCGTGTAGGCGGCGGTGCCGCCGTCCCGGACGTTCTCGGCGTCCGGCGGGATCGTCAGCAGCGTCGGCTCGAAGCGCGGCTGGACGTCCCAGTGGCCCGTGCCGTGCTCGGTGAACGTGAACCAGGCGATCACGCCCTCCTCGGTCAGGCCCGTCGGCACCTCGTGCCGGGCGATCTGGTTGCCGAGCCCGTAGGAGATCCAGGTCCCGTCGACCTTCTCCATCGGCTCCACGACGTGCGCGTGATGGCCGATGACCAGGTTGATCCCGGTGTTGCGGGCGATCTGCCGGGCGAAGGAGATCTGCGAGGCGGACGGCTCCGGATGGTGCTCTCGGCCCCAGTGCAGGGAGAGGATCACCACCTCGGCACCGGCCTTGCGGGCCCGCTGCTCGGCGGCCTTGATGCGGCCGAGGTCCTGCTCGTTGGCCAGCCAGGGCTTGTCCTTGGGCAGCGTGTGCGGCTCGTTGAAGCCGTAGGCGAAGGAGATCTGCGCGACCTTGACGCCCTTGACGTCCATGATCAGCGGGGTGTTCGCCTCCTTCGCGGTGCGGGCGGAGCCGGTGTGCTTGAGGCCTGCGGCGTCCAGGGCGTCGAGGGTGCGCTTCACTCCGTCGTAGCCGTGGTCGAGGGTGTGGTTGGAGGCGGTGGAACAGGTGTCGTAACCGATGTCCTTGATGGTCCTCGCCTGCTGCGGCGGCACCTGGAAGTCAGGGAAGCCCTCGAACGGGCCCTGCGCCGGGCCCATCACCGGCTCGAAGTGACAGATCGCCAGGTCGGCCTTGCTGATCAGCGGCTTGATCCCGGCCATCATCGGCCCGAAGTCCATTCCGTCCACGCCCTTGCCGGTGCGCTTCGCGTCCTTGCGCGCCTGGTCGACCAGCTCGGGGTGCATGAGGATGTCCCCGGCGGCCGCGACGGTGAAGGAGCGCCCGCCACCCGAGGCGCCGGCGTCGTCGGAGAGGAGTCCGCATCCGGAGACGGCGGCGAGGAGGGAGAGCGGGGTCAGCAGGGACAGCAGGGTCCGGCTACGGCGTCTGTTCACCGGGATATCTTGATACAACCATGAGAGCCCATCGCTCACGTCTCATAACGATCGCAACACTGCTGCTGGTCGCCGTCGGCCTCGCGGCGGGTCTGACCGTCCTGCTCCGCACCCCGGCCGGCACCGCGGACGACGCGCGCAGGACCGTTCCGAAGGGGACCGGGCAGATCGACCTGGCGCGCGAGGTGGCGGACTACACGAGCCGGTTCGGCCCCGGCGGGGGCTATCTGCCGCCCGGCCGGGCCGACCGCGAGGACATCGCCGCGGCCGTCGGCCTGTTGCTCGACGGACACCGCGCACAAGCGGAACAGCGACTCTCACAGCGGGACTTCACCGTGCGCACGGTCGTCGACCGGCCCTCCGGCCACCGCTATGCCGAGGTGGCCGACCGCACCGACTCCGCCGCGACCCCGCGCGGCTGGGGCCGGGTCTACCTGGATCTGGACCACCGCCCGAGCTGGTCGGTACAGGTCCCGCACCCCGGCTTCGATCTGGGCACCGAGCAGTTGGGCGTACGGGTGCTGCGCGGCTCGCCCGGCGGGGTCCTGGTGATCGCGGGAGCACATCGCAAAGCCGGAGTCGGCAATTCCGCCGATGTGGCGCACCGCCGGGACACCGTTTTCCACGCCATCTGCGCCGAGCTGGCCCGCCGCGGGATGCCGGGGATCCAGCTGCACGGCTTCGCCGCCTCCGCCGTGCCCGGCTACGACGTGGTCGCCTCCACCGGTGCCGGGTCCGCGGGCCGGCCGGACGGTCGCGGCCTGGCCGACGCCCTGCGCGGCCACGGCTTCCGGGTGTGCAGGGCCTGGGCGCGCTCCTGTCCGCTGGAGGGCCGCACGAACGTGCAGGGGCAGACCGCCGACGCCGACCATGTGCCGTTCCTGCACGTCGAGTTCTCCCCCGAGGTGCGTTCGGGCGGGCGGCCCGCCGAGCGCGCCGCCGCCGCGATCGCCGAGATCACCCGGCGGTGGGCGAGCGGACCCGTGACAGACTGAGTCCGCCAGGAACACGGCAGAACAGGGCTGTTACCGATATGAGGGACACTCCGGGGGCTGGGCACGAGCCCCTCCCCCTGCTCATCGTCGACGGCGCGAACGTCGTCGGGTCGGTGCCCGACGGCTGGTGGCGCGACCGGCGCGGCGCCGCCGAGCGTCTGCGCGACCGGCTGGCGCCCCTCGCCCGGTCCGGCGTGGCCGGCCTGCCCGGTCCGCTGGAGCTGGTCCTGGTGGTGGAGGGTGCGGCCCGGGGGGTGGAGCCGGTGCCCGGGGTGCGCGTCGAGGATGCGCCCGGCAGCGGCGACGACCGCATCGTGCACCTCGCGGCGGCGGCCGGTGCACGTCCGTGCCTGGTCGTCACGGCGGACCGCGAACTGCGCCGCCGCGTCCAGGAACACGGCGCCCAGGTCACGGGCCCCCGCACGGTCCTGGGAGGCTGACCCTGCGGCGGTACGGCACTGCACCGGGCCCGTCGTCCATCGGTGCGACGCCAAACCCGAGGTTCGTACGGCACTGCACCGGGCCCATCGTCCATCGGTGCGACGCCGAACCCGAGGTTCGTACGGCACTGCGCCGGGCCCGTCGTCCATCGGTGCGACGCCGAACCCGAGGTTCGTACGGCACTGCACCGAGCCCATCGTCCATCGGTGCGACGCCGAACCCGAGGTTCGTACGGCACTGCACCGAGCCCGGCGGCCGTACGGGACAGCACCCGACCCGACACCCACACGGCACAGCACGACCCGACACCCGCACGACACAGCACCCGACCCGACACCCGCACGACACAGCGCCGAGCCCGACGTCGGCGCGGGCCCGAGAGCCTGGGCGCCCCACGGGACCGGGCCCCGAGCCCGGCGAGCCCACGGGGATCGGCCGAGAGCCCAGAAGGCCGCAGAGGACCGGGCCGAGCGCAGGCCGGCACCGCGCGGGGGCAGCAGACGCGTCCGGTACGCCGTCCGGGTGCCGGTCCTCGTGACCACGGTCCGTGCGGGGCGAGTGGGGCGGCGGGCATGGGGCACGGAGAGCACGTTGTCCGGACCCGTGGCCCCGGCCGCAGCGGGACATGCGGGGCCGGAATCAGCAGCCGCCCGGTGAAGACGGTTACGGAGTGTTTCCGGCGGACGGCCGCCGGGTCTCTCCGGTGGCGGTCCGCCCGCCCGCGGCCAGCCGGCTGTGGGTGCGGCCGTAGAAGAAGTAGACGGCGAAACCGATCACCATCCAGATGGCGAACCGCAGCCAGGTCTCGGCCGGCAGGTTGAGCATCAGCCACAGCGAGGCGCACACCGACAGGACCGGGATGACCGGCACCCACGGGGTGCGGAAGGCGCGCGGCAGGTCCGGGCGGGTCCGGCGCAGGATGATCACGCTGATCGCGACGACGACGAACGCGAAGAGCGTTCCGATGTTCACCAGTTCGGCGAGCTCGCTCAGGCTGGTGAAACCGGAGACGATCGCGATGATCACGCCGAGCAGGACGGTCGGCCGGTGCGGGGTGCGGAAGCGCGGGTGGACGCGGGAGAAGAAGCGCGGCAGCAGTCCGTCGCGGCTCATCGCGAAGAACACCCGGGTCTGGCCGAGCAGCAGGATCATGCACACGGTGGTCAGGCCGACGGCGGCGCCGAAACTGATCACACCCGCGAACCAGGGGTGCCCGATGGCCTTGAAGGCGTCGGCGAGCGGGGCCTCCACGGACAGCTTGGAGTACTTCTCCATGCCGACGACGACGAGGGAGACGGCGACGTACAGCACGGTGCAGATGAGCAGGGAGCCGAGGATGCCGCGCGGCATGTCCCGCTGCGGGTTGCGGGTCTCCTCGGCGGCGGTGGCGACGATGTCGAAGCCGATGAAGGCGAAGAACACCACCGAGGCGGCCGTGAAGATGCCCATCACGCCGAAGTTGGCGGGCGCCCAGCCGAACATCAGCTGGATCAGCGGGGCCCTGAGATTGCCGCCGGCGGGCACCGGCTGGGGCTTGGGGATGAACGGCGAGTAGTTGCTGCCCGTGATGAAGAAGGCACCCGCGATGATCACGATGAGCACGACGACCACCTTGATGGCGACGACGAGCGAGGTGATCCGGGCCGACAGTTTCATGCCGAGGACGAGGATGCCGGTGAGCACCAGCACCAGGGCGGCGGCGAGGATGTCGAAGCCGAAGCCGGAGGCGGTGTCCCGGCTGGCCAGATAGTCCGGCAGATGCCAGCCGACGTTGTCCATCAGGGAGCGGATGTACCCGGACCAGCCGACCGCCACCACCGCCGTGCCGAGCGCGAACTCCAGGACCAGGTCCCAGCCGATGATCCAGGCGGGCAGCTCGCCCAGGGAGGCGTAGCTGAACGTGTACGCCGAGCCCGCCACGGGGACCGTGGACGCGAACTCGGCGTAGCAGAGGGCGGCGAGCGCGCAGACCACGCCCGCCACCACGAAGGCCAGGGACACCGCCGGGCCGGCGTTGTTCTTGGCGACCTGTCCGGTGAGGACGAAGATGCCGGTGCCGATGATGACACCGACGCCGAAGACGGTCAGGTCGAGCGCGGAGAGGGACTTCCTGAGCGAATGCTCCGGTTCCTCGGTGTCCTGGATGGACTGCTCGATGTTCTTCGTCCTGAACAACGCGCTGGTCACGTACCTACCTCCCACGCTTGGGGGCCTCGCCGTGGCCCGTCATGATCGAGAGGGTCGGAGATGCGTATGCCCCGGCACAGGCAGGTTCACGCAGACGGGCCGGTTCCGCCACCGCAGGGAGTGGCGTGACCGGCCCGTCAGGGGGCGCGTTCGGGTCAGTCGCGCGCGGGCTCGACCGACTCCACTTCGGCGGCCGTACGGTCGAACCGTCCGTCCAGCTTGGCGACCAGTCCGGTGACCTGGCGGGCGATGTCCGGGGCGGTCAGGCCGATCTCGGCGAGGACCTCGGCGCGGGAAGCGTGGTCGAGGAAGCGCGGCGGGATGCCGAAGTCGCGCAGCGGCACGTCGACGCCGGCGTCGCGCAGGGACTGGGCGATCGCGGAGCCGACGCCGCCGGCCCGGCTGTTGTCCTCGACGGTGACGACGACCCGGTGCCGCTCGGCGAGCGGGGCCATCGCCTCGTCGACGGGTTTGACCCAGCGCGGGTCGACCACGGTGGTGGAGATGCCCTGCTTGTCGAGCAGGCCGGCGATCTCCAGGCACATCGGGGCCAGGGCGCCCACGGAGACGAGCAGCACGTCCGGCCGGTCGGTGCCGGGCTCGCGCAGCACGTCCATGCCGCCGACACGGCCCACGGCGGGTACGGCGGGGCCGACGGCGCCCTTGGAGAAGCGGACCACGGTCGGCGCGTCGTCCACCGCGACGGCCTCCCGCAGCTGGGCCCGCACCTGTTCGGCGTCTCGCGGGGCGGCCAGCCTCAGGCCCGGTACGACCTGCAGGATCGACATGTCCCACATGCCGTTGTGCGAGGCACCGTCCGTTCCGGTGACACCGGCCCGGTCCAGCACGAAGGTCACCCCGCACCTGTGCAGGGCCACGTCCATGAGGACCTGGTCGAAGGCGCGGTTGAGGAAGGTGGCGTACACGGCGAAGACGGGGTGCACCCCGGCGTGGGCGAGGCCCGCCGCGGAGACGGCGCCGTGCTGCTCCGCGATCCCGACGTCGTACACGCGTTCGGGGAACTGCTTGGCGAACCGGTCGAGACCGACCGGCTGGAGCATGGCGGCCGTGATGGCGACGATGTCCTCGCGCTCCTCGCCGAGCCGGACCATCTCCTCCCCGAAGACGGAGGTCCAGTCGGCGCCGGAGGAGGCGATCGGCAGGCCGGTGTCCGGGTGGATCTTGCCGACGGCGTGGAAGCGGTCCGCCTCGTCCTGCAGGGCGGGCTGGTAGCCGCGGCCCTTCTCCGTGAGGCAGTGCACGATCACCGGGCCGCCGAACCGCTTGGCGCGGGCCAGCGCGGACTCCAGCGCCTCGATGTCGTGGCCGTCGATCGGGCCGACGTACTTCAGCCCCAGGTCCTCGAACATGCCCTGCGGTGCGATGAAGTCCTTGAAGCCCTTCTTCGCCCCGTGCAGGGTCTCGTAGAGCGGCCTGCCGACGACCGGGGTGCGCTCCAGGAGCTCCTTCGTCCGGGCGAGGAACCGCTCGTAGCCGTCGGTGGTCCGCAGGGTCGCCAGGTGGTTGGCGAGGCCGCCGATGGTGGGGGCGTACGACCGCTCGTTGTCGTTGACGACGATGACCAGCGGGCGGTCCTTCGCGTCGGCGATGTTGTTGAGGGCCTCCCAGGCCATGCCACCGGTGAGGGCGCCGTCACCGATGACGGCGACGACATGGCTGTCGCGGTTCTTCAGCTGGTTGGCCTTGGCGATGCCGTCGGCCCAGCCGAGCACGGTGGAGGCGTGGCTGTTCTCGATGACGTCGTGCTCGGACTCGGCCTGCGAGGGGTAGCCGGACAGGCCGCCCTTCATCTTCAGCCTGGAGAAGTCCTGCCGGCCGGTGAGCAGCTTGTGCACATAGGACTGGTGGCCGGTGTCCCACAGCACCTTGTCCTTCGGCGAGTCGAAGACGCGGTGCAGGGCGATGGTCAGCTCCACCACGCCGAGGTTGGGGCCGAGGTGGCCGCCGGTCTTGGAGACGGCGTCGACGAGGAAGGTCCGGATCTCCTCTGCCAGCTGGTCCAGCTCCTCCAGGCTGAGCCGGTCCAGATCGCGCGGTCCCCTGATGCGGGTCAGCAGCGGCACCCGTGCCTCCTTGCGTTGAGCTGATCGAGCTTTGACGGGCTCGCCCGAGTCTAATGTTCATGCTTTGCACGACACGACAGCGCCCGGCCCCTTTCGGGCGCCGGGCGCTGTCGTACGGCCGGGGCGCTACGCGCGACCAGCCGACTTCTGCGTCTTGCGGGTCACCGCGTCGATGACGACTGTGGCGAGCAGAACACCACCGGTGATCATGTACTGCACCGGCGAGGCGATGCCCTGCAGCGCGAGGCCGTACTGGATCGAGACGATCACCAGCACACCGAGGAGCGCGTTCCAGGTGCGCCCACGCCCACCGAACAGCGAGGTACCACCGATGACCGCGGCTGCGATCGCGTTCATCAGCAGGTCACCGCCGCCGGCGCCCTGGTTGGCGGACGCGATCTTGGAGGCGATGAACAGACCGCCGATCGCCGCGAACGTACCGGAGATGGCGAACACCGAGATGCGGACCATGTCCACATTGATACCGGCACGGCGGGACGCCTCGACGCTGCCGCCGAGCGCGAAGACCTTGCGGCCGTAGGCGGTGCGGCGCAGCACGAAGTCCGTGATGAACAGCACGGCGACGAAGACCACCAC
Source organism: Streptomyces sp. RB17 (assembly GCF_009604455.1). Classification (GTDB taxonomy): domain Bacteria; phylum Actinomycetota; class Actinomycetes; order Streptomycetales; family Streptomycetaceae; genus Streptomyces. The sequence continues at coordinate 246,095 of NZ_WEGL01000008.1, read as the reverse complement.
GGCCAGCGGCAGGCCCTTGTACTGGTTGAAGACGACCGCGGCGGCGAAAGCCACGACGGCCAGCAGCACGGTGCGCAGGACGGTCTCGCTCAGCGGGCGGGACGGCACGCCGGCGGCCTCGCGGCGCTTGTTGCCGAAGTAGGAGCTGAGGAAGAACAGCACCGTCACCGCGATGGCGAGGCCGTAGGCGGCGGCCACGTCGGAGAAGTAGTAGCTGGTCAGCTTGGCGACCAGGCCGTTGTCGTTCAGGTTGATCGTGCCGTTGTCGCCCAGGATCTTGAGCATGAGGCCGTTCCAGAACAGCAGACCGGCCAGGGTGACCGCGAACGCCGGCACGCCGATCTTCGCGAAGAAGAAGCCCTGCACCGCGCCCGCGACCGTCCCGGTGAGGATCGACAGCACCAGGGCCAGGATCTCGTTCATGCCGTGGGTGATGTTGAGCACCGCGAAGGTGGCGCCCGCGACACCGGAGAGCGAACCGACCGACAGGTCGATCTCGCCGAGCAGCAGGACGAACACGATGCCGACGGCGATCATGCCCGTGCCGACCATGGCGACGGAGATGTCGGAGAGGTTGCCGGCGGTCAGGAAGTTGGAGTTCAGGCTCTGGAAGATGATCCAGATGATCGCCAGGCCGATGACGACGGGGATGGAGCCGAGGTCGCCGGCCTTCATCTTGCGCTTGAACTCGGTGACGTAGCCCGCGAGGCCCTGCTCGCGCACCAGCAGACGGGGGTCGACGGCGACGTCAGAGCCGCGTGCCGCCTCGGGGTTCTCCACGGGCGTGTCCTCGGGGGGCGTGGAGGTCTTGTCGATGCTCACTTCTTGATCTCCCCATTGCTGCGCGCCGCACGACGGGTCACGGCGTTGTCCGTGGCGCCGGTGATGGCGGAGATGATCTCTTCCTGCGAGGTCGACTTGACCTCGAAGACGCCGTTGTTCTTGCCCAGACGCAGCACCGCCACCTTGTCGGCGACGGCCTTGACGTCGGCCATGTTGTGGCTGATGAGGATCACGGCGTGACCGCGCTCCCGCAGCCGCTCCACCAGGTCGAGGACCTGGGCGGTCTGCTCCACGCCGAGCGCCGCGGTGGGCTCGTCGAGGATGACCAGCTTGGGCTCGCCGAGCATGGAGCGGGCGATGGCCACGACCTGGCGCTGACCGCCGGAGAGCGAGGCGATCGGGATACGGACGCTGGGGATGCGGATGGAGAGCTGGTCCAGCAGCTCGCGCGAGCGGCGCTCCATCTCGACCTCGTCCAGCACACCGCGGCGGCGGATCTCCCGGCCGAGGAAGAGGTTGCCGACGACGTCGATGTTGTCGCACAGCGCGAGGTCCTGGTAGACCGTCGCGATGCCCAGGTTCTGGGCGTCGTGCGGCTTGTTGACCTGGACGGCCTTGCCGTCCCATTCGAGGACGCCCTCATCGATGGGGTGCACGCCGGCGATCGTCTTGACCAGCGTGGACTTTCCGGCACCGTTGTCGCCGACCAGGGCGACCACCTCACCGGCGTGGACCTCAAGCTCTACGTCGGTGAGCGCCTGAACGGCACCGAACCGCTTGGAGACCCCGCGCAACGCCAGCACGGGCGTAGCGGACACGTGAACCATCTCCTTCGCCGCCTGACCCGGCGGGAGGTTGTGCAGAAGTTTGGGGGGTAGTTCCGTCCGGCGCCCCGCACCGAGCTTGCGGGGCTGTTTGTTTGTGCGGGGCGCCGGAGGGGCTGGGGGGCGCCTTTCCCGCCAGGTATTCAGGAGTGAATTCTCCTAGAGGGAAAGGCGCGTGCGGCTGCTTACTTCAGGCCGATCTTGTCGCAGGCGGCCTTGTACTGCGAGGTGCAGATGTCGGCGACCGTGTAGACGCCGTCCTTGATGACGGTGTCCTTGATGTTGTCCTTGGTCAGCGCGGTGACCGGCACCAGGACGGAGGGCACCTGCTTGGTGGTGGGGCTGTCGACCTTGTCCTTGGCGACGGAGTCGAGCGACTTGCCCTGGGCGAGGTCCACGGCCATCTCGGCGGCCGCGGCGGCCTCCGGGGCGTACGGCTTGTAGACGCTCATGTACTGCTCACCGGCGACGATGCGCTGGACACCGGCGAGCTCCGCGTCCTGGCCGGTGACCGGGATGTTGGAGATGCCCGCGGCCTTGAGGGCGGTGATGATACCGCCGGCCATGCCGTCGTTGGCGGAGTAGACGCCGATGATGTTCTTCTTGCCCACAGCGGAAATGGCGCCCTCCATGTTGGAGTTGGCGTTCTCCGGCTTCCACTCCTTGGTGTCGTACTCCTTGCCGACCTTCACCTTGCCGTCGAGCACCTCGTGGGCGCCCTTCTTGAACTGCGCGGCGTTCGGGTCGGTGGAGGAGCCGTTCATCATGACGATCTCGCCGGACTTGGCCTTGGAGCCCAGGGCCTTCAGCAGGGCCTCGCCCTGGGTCTTGCCGACCGTCTCGTTGTCGAACGAGGTGTACGCGTCGATCGGGCCCTGCGCCAGGCGGTCGTAGGCGACGACCGGGATGCCGGCGTCCTTGGCCTTCTGGACCGAGTTCTTGATGGCCGCGGCGTCCACCGAGTCCACGATCAGGACGTCCACCTTGTTGGTGATCATGGTGTCGACCTGCTGGTTCTGCAGGGTCGCGTCCTGCTTGGCGTTGGCGTAGACAACCTTGCCCTTGCCGCCCGTGAGCTCCTGGACCTTCTTCTCGATCAAGGGCTTGTCGAACTTCTCGTAACGGGCGGTCTGGTTCTCCGGCAGGAGCAGACCGACCGTGATCGCGTCGCCCTTCTTGGGGCTGGACGACTTGGAGGAGCCGCCACCGGACTCCTTGGCGCTGCCACAGGCGGCGAGAGAGACGGCCATGGCACCAGTAGCAACGGCGAAGGCCGCACGACGCATACGCGTGTTCACTTCAGAAACCTCCCTGACGAGGCCGCGTCGTTGCGGCCGAGGTGGCTGGAAGTCAACTCGGCCACACGTGCGACGTCAAGAAGTAAATCCTTAACGAGATGGCAACGGTGCCATCCGTTCTCTAAGTGAAGGCGGGTGCCGCCACCTGCAGAGAACCATCCAAAAGGGTCGAATCGCCCATCTCGCTGAGGGCGAGGGCGAGCGCTCCGAGCACCTCGGCGCGGCCGCCAAGTGCCCCCGGGAGAACGGACAGTTGACGCGCCGCGCTGGGAATGGCGTAGCGGCCGACGGACTCCCTGATCGGCCCGAGCACCAGCTCACCGGCCTCGGCGAGATCACCGCCGAGGACCACCCGGCTCGGGTTCAGCAGATTGCAGAGATTGGCCACCCCACTGCCGATGTGACGACCGACGTCGGCGATCACCCGACGACAGCCCGGGTCACCGTCCCTGGCCAGCCGTACGACGCCTTCCATGGTCAGGTCGGGGCCGTGACTGGGCTGGAGCAGCGGGAGCACATAGCGTGCGGCCGCGAAGGTCTCCAGGCAGCCGCGATTGCCGCAGCGGCAGACCGGGCCGGATTCATCGAGTGTAATATGACCGATTTCGCCCGCTGTGCCGCCCGGGCCGCGATAGATCTTGCCCTCGATCACCAGACCGGCGCCGACACCGCTCGCGACCTTGATGTACGCGAGGTCGCGGACGCCCTTGCCGGCGCCCCAGACCAGCTCGCCGAGAGCGCCCAGGTTGGCGTCGTTGTCCACGTGCACGGGCACGCCGAGCCGATCGCGCAGCTCCTCGGCGGGCTTGGCGCCGGTCCAGCCCGGCAGGATCGCGGTGGAGCCGAGCGTCCCGGACTCCACATCGATCGGGCCCGGCACGCCGAGCCCCACCCCGGCCACCTTGGAGCGGCTGACGCCCGTCGCCGCGATCAGGCGGCTGACCAGCTGCTCCGCCCGGTCGAAGCCCTGTGCGGCGGAGGCGTCGACGTCCAGCGGCTCGGCCTCCTCGGCCAGCACCTGATGGGCGAGGTTCCCGATCGCGACGCGCAGATGGGTGTGCCCGAAGTCGACACCGATCACAATCCCGGCGTCCCCGCTCAGACTGACGCTGCGTGCCCTGCGCCCGCCCGCCGACGTGGGCGTGACCTCGACGGTTCCGCCGTCCTTCAGCTCCCGCACGATGTTGGACACCGTCGCGGCGGACAGACCGGTCGTCCGCGCGATCTCCGCCTGCGTGAGGGACCCGGCCAAGCGCACGGCCCGTACGACCCGCTCCAGGTTGGCTCGGTGCAGCGACGACTGCGACCCTGGAGTCTCCACGACGACCTCCTGAGCGCGGGGCCGCTTCGGCGAGGCCCCGCGTATGTCCAACTAGTGAACTCTAAGCTGAGCCGTTCGGGGTGTCTTACGTCAAGAGGTTGAACCCAATTCCGGGACCCGGACGCATGTGCGCACGCCGCCCCGGAAGCCGGAACGGCGTGCGCACGGACGGTCGCGGAGCGTGTCGCTACTTCAGGGTCGCCGAGGTCAGACCCGCCTGCACCTGGCGCTGGAAGGACAGGTAGACGACCAGCATCGGGATCATCGCGATGGTCACACCCGCGAACAGCACCGGCAGGTCGGAGGCGTATCCCTGCTGCTGTTGCAGCTGGATCAGCCCCTGGGTGAGGACATAGCGCTCGGGGTCGGAGCCGCTCTGCGGCTGCATGAGCACCGTGGGCAGGATGAACTGGTTCCACTGGCCCAGGGTGTTGAAGATCCCCACGCTGATCAGCCCGGGCTTGGCCATCGGCAGCATCACCTGGAAGAAGGTCCGGGTGTGCGAGGCGCCGTCCAGGATCGCCGCCTCGAAGACCGCCGTGGGCAGGGTCCGGAAGAAGGCGTGCATGAAGAACACCGTGAACGGCATCGAGTAGGCGACGTAGACCAGGATCAGGCCCTGGTAGGTGTTCAGCATGTCCAGCCGCTTGACCATGAAGAACAGCGGGACGAGGGCCAGGAACACCGGGAACATGGCGCCGGCGACGAAGAAGTAGTACAGCAGCCGGTTGCCCCAGAACCGGTACCGGGCCAGCACGTACGCGGCCATCGAGCCGAACAGCATGGTGAGCGGCACGGAGAACACCAGGACGATCACGGTGTTCAGGAAGTAGTCCCCGATGCCCTTGTTCCAGGCCCGCCGGAAGACGCCGAAGGACCAGTCGTGCGGCCAGCCGAACGCCGAGCCGCCGATCTGCGCGTCGGTCTTGAAGGAACTGATCACCAGCCACAGCAGCGGCAGCACGATCAGCAGCGCCCACAGGGCGAGGAAGCCGTGCGAGAAGACGTTCAGTACGACGCCCTCGCCGCGCCGGTCGCCGGGCCGGCCGGGCACCTTGGCCACGGGCCCCTCGGCCGGAGCGGGGGCGGTCTCCTTGAGTGCAGTCATCGTCGTTACTCCCGCTCAGAACTCGATGCGCTCGCGGCGGGTGGCGCGCAGCGTGACCACGGACAGGACCAGGGTGAGCAGCAGCATGACCACGCCCATCGCGCAGGCGTAGCCACTCTTGCCGTAGTAGAGGAAGTTGCGCATCATCACCGTCGCCATCACATCGCTGTGATGGTCGGGGCCGCCGCCGTACGCGCCCATGCTCTGGGTCATGGAGGACACCAGTACGAACATGTCCATGGCGACGATACCGAGGTAGACCCAGGCGGTCTGCACGGTGTCCCACAGCAGCGGCAGGGTGATGCGGAAGAAGGACTGGTTGCGGCTCGCCCCGTCGATCAGGGCGGCCTCGTAGATGTCCCGGGGGATGGACTGCATGGCGGCCGAGAACAGCACCAGGTAGAAGCCCACGCCCTGCCAGATCACGGCCACCATCAGCGCCCACAGGACCAGGTTCGGCTCGTTCAGCCATTCCACCGGGTTGTTGGCGTCCACCAGCCCGATCTTGATCAGCACGCCGTTGAGCAGACCGCCGCCGTCACTGCGGTACACCGCGTTGAACAGCACGGCGAGAATCGCCAGCGACAGCACCTGCGGGAAGAAGTAGACGATCTTGTAGAACTTCGACCCCGCGACGCCCTGCACCCCGCCGGCCCTGCTGCGTCCGCCCGCGTTCAGCATGAAGGCGAAGAACAGGGCGAGCAGGATCGTGATCACCGGGATGAAGATCAGGAACAGGATGTTGTGCCAGATCGCCTCCAGGAACACATCGTCCTGGAACAGCGCCTTGTAGTTGTCCAGACCGACGAAGTCGAAGGTCTGCGACTGGCCCTTCCAGTCGGTCAGTGAATAACCGAACGTCTGGATGTACGGCCAGATCACGAAGATCAGATAAAGCACCACGGGAACGAAGAGAAACCCCGCGACGAACCGGTACTGCCCTTTGCGCATGGCGTTCCTGCCCTTGATATTCAGGTGAGCGCCAACACCCTAGGGGCGCGGGGAACTGCGCGACCGGCCACAACGCGACCGGCACCCGCAGAACAACCCGCACCCCCACGGCGTCTCGGCGAAAATCACGCGTGCCGGTTCTTCTTCGACGCCGGGTCCTTCGCCTGCTTGTCCACCGCCGCCTGACACCTCTTCAGCCATTCCTTCGGCTGAATCCGCTTCGCCATGAGCTCATTGGACGCGTTCTGGATCGCCGTGTCCATCTCGCTGTACCAGTCGGGGTACAGGAAGCGGAACGTGTTGGAGCCGGCCGCCTTGGAGGCCTCCACCGTGGACTGCGTACCCGGCCGCAGCTTGACACTCGGATCGACGCCGTCCTGCAGGATCGTCAGCGAGTTCGCCTCCTTGGCGAACAGCGTCGACCAGTCCTTGGACAGCATCCGCCGCATGAACTCCTTGGCGCCGGGCAGGTTCGCCGCCTTCGCCGGGATGATGAAGGGCTCACCGGAGCCGGCCCGGATCGCCTCGAACGGCATCTTGCTGCCGGGCAGCAGCGGCATCGGCAGGAACTTCATGTCGAAGTCCGTCGGCGTCTGCTTCAGCTGCTCGTTCTCCAGCCAGGAGCCGCAGGTGATGAACGCGGCCTTGTACTGGTTCCACCGGGTCTGCGACTCGGTGTGGGTCAGGCCGTTGGTGCCCGGCATCAACAGGCCCTTCTCGACGACCTCGTAGATCGCCTCGACGCCCGCCTGGGCCGCGTCGGAACCGACGAACGCCTTCGGGTCCAGGTTGTCGATCGCCTTGACGGCGTCGATCCCGCCCTTCTTGGCGATCATGTCCATGATGGCGACGTTGATGTAGTACGGGTACTTGCCCTGGTGGGCGAGGCCGCCGATGCCCTGCTTCTTGGCGTCCTGGCAGATGGCGAGGAAGTCGTCCCAAGTCTTCGGCGCCTGCCAGCCCTTCTGCTGGAAGAGCTTGCCGGAGTACCACAGGCCCCACACCGTGTAGATGTAGTTGAGGGCGACGACCTTGCCCTCCTGGATGCCCGGGTCGAGGGTGCCGGGGATCAGGGTGTCACGGACCTTCTTGCTCGGGTCGTCGACCGACGGCGCGTCGAGGACCTCGGAGAGGTCGAGCAGCGAGCCGTTCTTGTACAGCACGTCGATCTTGATCTGCTGGGCGCCGGAGTCGTCCACGATGTCCGGCGGGTTGCCGGCGTTGAAGCGCGGCTGCAGCTTGCCGGTGATCTCCTGGGTGCCGGTGTGGGTCGAGGTGATGCCGAGCTTCTTGCCGAAGTCGGCCTCCCACGCCTTGGCGTAGTCGTCGCCGTATCCGCCCTTGAAGACGACGACGTCGAGTTTGCTGCCGCTCTTCGCGCCGAAGGGGTTGTCCTTGGACGCCTTTCCCTTGGTGTTGCCCTCGTCGGAGTTGCTCCCGCCTCCGCCGCCGCTCGCACAGGCGGACAGCAGGCCCATTGCGGGGGCCGCCACCAGGCCCAGCGCGGCCGAACGTTTGATCAGATCGCGGCGGCCGACATCCTCGCCACCGTGGTGCGCAGTGGATCCCATGCTCAAGTCCTCGCCTTCTCCAGGACTCAGGCGGTGAACCGGATCCTCCCCGGCACCGCTGTCGGGTAGTGCTGGGTCGTGCAGAGTCGTGCTGGAAGTGCCGACAGGTATAGTCCACTTCCCGCCGGCGGAGCAAGATCGAATGCAGGGTTCGCCATGGGTCTTTTCCGAGTTGAGACCTCGCGGAAATATGAGCCCCCTGCGGAGCGGCTGACAGAAAAACTCGCGGCATAAGTGCCTGAATGCCACACCCAACACCCTTGACATCACGGGCCACTTGCGGCCCTACTGGTTCCTGCGCACCGAGGTTGACAACGTTGTCCAGAGCGGTCGCAGGAGGGGTATCCACTCGATGCAGCGGAGAACTCGGCACAGATGGGGTCCGGCGGTCGTCCTCACGGCCGCCTTTGTCATGGCCGTCGGTGCACAGGGCGCGGCGGTCGCCCTGCCCGCCAAGGCGCCGGCAGCCGACCGGGAGTTCGCATCCTCGTTCGAGACGGGTGATCCGGCACCGGACTGGCTCAACACCGTCGACACCGAACCGGACGGCACCAAGCGTGCCTCGGGGGTCGACGGCGGCTACAGCACGGGCATACCGGGCAGTGTGAACGACCATGTCACCGAGGTCCGGGCGAGCGGCGAGAACACGGGCGCGGGCGAGGTCAAGGAGAACCTGGTCGACGGCGAGCCCGGCACCAAGTGGCTGACCTTCGAGCCCACCGGCTGGGTCGAGTTCGACCTCGACAAGCCCGTCAAGCTGGCGACGTACGCGCTCACCTCGGCCAACGACTACGCCGAGCGCGACCCGAGGGACTGGACGCTGCTCGGCTCCACCGACGGCAAGGACTGGAAGACGGTCGACACCCGCTCGGGAGAGACCTTCTCCGAGCGGTTCCAGACCAAGTCGTACGACCTGGCCGAGCCCGCCGAGTACCAGCACTTCCGGCTGGAGGTGACGAAGAACAACGGCGCCTCCGGCATCCTGCAGCTCGCCGATGTGCAGTTCTCCACCGGCGGCGGGGGCGACCCCGTGCCGCAGGACATGCTGACGCTGGTCGACAAGGGCCCGACGGCCTCGCCGACGGCCAAGGCGCGGGTCGGGTTCACGGGGAAGCGTGCGCTGCGCTACGCGGGGCGGCACACGGCGGGCGGCCGGGCGTACTCGTACAACAAGGTCTTCGACGTGAACGTGAAGGTCGGCGGCGACACCCAGCTGTCGTACCGGATCTTCCCGCAGATGGCCGACGGCGACCGGGACTACGACGCCACGAACGTCTCCCTCGACCTGGCCTTCACGGACGGCACCTATCTGAGCGATCTGGGCGCGCTGGACCAGCACGGGTTCCCGCTGTCGCCGCGCGGGCAGGGCGACTCGAAGTCGCTGTACGTCAACCAGTGGAACAACGTGGTCGCACGGATCGGTTCGGCGGCGGCCGGCAAGACGGTCGACCGGATCCTGGTGGCGTACGACTCCCCCACGGGGCCGGCGAAGTTCCGGGGCTGGATCGACGACGTGGCGCTGAAGCCCGTGGCGCCGGAGCAGCCGAAGGCGCATCTGTCGGACTACGCGCTGACCACGCGCGGCACCAACTCCAGCGGCAGCTTCTCGCGCGGCAACAACTTCCCGGCGACCGCCCTTCCGCACGGTTTCAACTTCTGGACGCCGGTGACCAACGCGTCGTCGCTGAGCTGGCTCTACGAGTACGCACATGCGAACAACGACGACAACCTGCCCACGATCCAGGCGTTCAGCGCGAGCCATGAGCCGAGCCCGTGGATGGGCGACCGGCAGACCTTCCAGGTGATGCCGTCGGCCGCGTCCGGCACTCCGGACACCGGCCGCGAGGCGCGCGAGCTGCCGTTCCGGCACGAGAACGAGACCGCGCGGCCGTACTACTACGGGGTCCGTTTCGAAAACGGTCTCAAGGCCGAGATGACGCCCACCGACCACGCGGCGATGCTGCGCTTCACCTATCCCGGCGACGACGCGAGCGTGCTGTTCGACAACGTCACCGAGCAGGCGGGCCTGACCCTCGACAAGGAGCACGGGACCGTCACCGGTTACTCGGACGTGAAGTCGGGCCTGTCGACCGGTGCGACCCGGCTGTTCGTGTACGGCGAGTTCGACAAGCCGGTGACGGACGGCGGATCGAGTGGGGTGAAGGGTTACCTGCGTTTCGACGCGGGCACGGACCACACCGTCACGCTGCGCCTCGCCACCTCGCTGATCAGCATCGACCAGGCGAAGGACAATCTGCGCCAGGAGATCCCGGACGGCGCCTCCTTCGACACGGTGAAGGCGCAGGCCCAGCGCACCTGGGACAAGCTGCTCGGCAAGGTCGAGGTGGAGGGCGCCACCCCGGACCAGCTGACCACGCTGTACTCCGGCATGTACCGGCTGTATCTGTACCCGAACTCCGGCTTCGAGAAGGTGGGTGACAAGGACCAGTACGCCTCCCCCTTCTCCCCGATGCCGAGCCAGGACACCCCGACGCACACCGGGGCGAAGATCGTGGACGGCAAGGTGTACGTCAACAACGGTTTCTGGGACACCTACCGGACCACGTGGCCGGCGTACTCGTTCCTGACGCCTTCTCAGGCGGGCGAGATGGTCGACGGGTTCGTGCAGCAGTACAAGGACGGCGGCTGGACCTCACGCTGGTCCTCCCCGGGCTATGCCGACCTGATGACCGGCACCTCCTCGGACGTGGCGTTCGCGGACGCGTACGTGAAGGGTGTGCAGTTCGACGCGAAGGCGGCGTACCAGGCGGCCCTGAAGAACGCGACGGTCGTGCCGCCGATGTCGGGTGTGGGCCGCAAGGGCATGAGCACCTCGCCGTTCCTCGGCTACACCAGCACCGCCACCGACGAGGGCCTGTCCTGGGCGATGGAGGGTTACGTCAACGACTACGGCATCGCGAGGATGGGCGAGGCCCTGTACAGGAAGACGGGTGAGAAGCACTACAAGGAGGAGTCCGAGTACTTCCTCAACCGCGCCCGGGACTATGTGAACCTGTTCGACTCCAAGGCGTCGGGAGGCTTCTTCCAGGGCCGTGACGCCAAGGGCGACTGGCGGGTGGACTCCGCGACGTACGACCCGCGCGTCTGGGGTTACGACTACACCGAGACGAACGGCTGGGGGTACGCCTTCAGCGTCCCGCAGGACAGCCGGGGCCTGGCCAACCTCTACGGCGGCCGGCAGGGTCTCGCCGACAAGCTGGACGCGTTCTTCTCCACCCCGGAAACCGCTTCGCCGGACTACGTCGGCTCCTACGGCGGTGTCATCCACGAGATGACCGAGGCACGCGACGTCCGGATGGGCATGCTCGGGCAGTCCAACCAGGTCGCGCACCATGTGTCGTACATGTACGACGCGGCCGGCCAGCCCTGGAAGACCCAGGCGGCGGTCCGCGAGATCCTTTCCCGGCTCTACGTCGGCAGCGAGATCGGGCAGGGCTACCACGGCGACGAGGACAACGGCGAGCAGTCGGGCTGGTACCTCTTCTCCGCGCTCGGCTTCTATCCGCTGGTGATGGGCAGCGGCGAGTACTCCATCGGCTCCCCGCTGTTCAAGAAGGTCACCGTGCACCTGGAGAACGGCCGCGACCTGGTGATCAAGGCGCCCGGTAACAGCGCCAAGAACGTCTACATCCAGGGCGTGACGTTCAACGGCCGTCCCTGGACGTCGACTTCGCTGCCCCATTCGCTGCTGTCCAAGGGCGGGGTGCTGGAGTTCTCCATGGGCGCCAAGCCGTCGGCATGGGGCACGGGCAAGAACGCCGCACCCGTCTCCATCACCCAGGACGACAAGGTGCCGGCGCCCCGCTCGGACGTCCTGAAGGGTGACGGCGCGCTGTTCGACAACACCTCGGCGACGGACGCCACGGTCACCTCGGTGGATCTGCCGGTGGACGGGGCCGTGAAGCCCGTCCAGTACACACTGACGTCCTCGACGGACCACACCAGGGCGCCGACCGGCTGGACCCTCCAGGGCTCCACGGACGGCACCACGTGGCAGACCCTGGACCACCGCTCGGGCGAGTCGTTCACCTGGGACCGGCAGACCCGGGCGTTCACCATCGCCGCGCCGGGCACGTACACGAAGTACCGGCTCGTCCTGGACGGCGAGTCGACGCTGGCGGAGGTGGAGCTGCTGGCCTGACGCGTAGCGCGTGGAAGGGGGCGGGCCCGTGCGGGTCCGCCCCTTTGGTCTTTGTCATGCGGTTGCCATGCGGTCGGTCAGCCGGTGGCCGGCGTGCACACGTGCAGGTCGCCGTTCCGCGGCAGCGGCCGTCGGGCCGGGCGCGCACCACAGGTCCCACCAGCCGCAGGGAAGGCAACGGGCCTCAGCGCTACCACGGAAGACCACGTCCCCCCAGCAGGCGCACGCCGGGATCACCCGGTCGGGCTACCCAAGTGGGTTGACATCGTTGTCGTTTCGCACGGTAGAGTCATGTACAGACCATAAGACAACGTTGTCGCTCACAAATGTGGCCCACCTCACACCCCCCTCTCCCAAGCCAGCACCACCCGGACGGGATTCCCACCCCCCTCACCCGCCCGGCTCGCGGACCCGGTGCCCATGAACACCGGGTCCGCCCAGAGCGGTTCGCGGCGGCGGGCGCCGGATTCTCCATGCGTTCTCCGGCCCCGCCCGCACACGTGCGACCAGCGACGATCGGCGCCGATCGGCCCGAAACGCGCGTCCGGCTCGTGGCCCGGCCATAGCCACCGGGTGAAGCCCGGTGCTACAAAGGCCGCATGTCGGACATTGCTGACCGACTCAGGCGTCACTCCTGGCGGTCTGTGATCGGCAAAAGCCCGCGGAGCGTGGCCGGGCAGGTCTTCATCCTGCAGGTGGCGCTGGTCGCGGCGCTCGTGCTCTGTGCCGTCCTCGCCCTCGTCCTGCAGTCGCAGCGGGACACCGGCACCGAGGCCAGGCGACGGTCCATCGCGGTCGCCCAGACCTTCGCGCACTCCCCCGGCGTCCTGCAGGCGCTGCGCACGCCCCACCCGTCCAAGATCCTCCAGCCGCTCACCGAGGCGGGGCGCAAGTCCGCCGGCGTCGACTTCATCGTCGTCATGGACACTCACGGCATCCGGTACACCCACCCGATCCCCAGCAAGATCGGAAAGCGGTTCGTGGGCCGGATCGGCCCGTCGCTGGCCGGAAAGGTCTACACGGAGAGCGTGCACGGTCCGCTGGGCCATGAGGAGCAGGCGACCGTGCCGATCGACGACACCCACGGCAAGGTGGTCGCGCTCGTCTCCGCCGGGCTGAAGGTCAAGAACGTCACCAACGAGGTGAAACGGCAGCTGCCGATCATCCTGACCGCCGGGGCCGCCGCGCTCGTGGTGTCGACCGGGGGCACGGCACTGGTGGGCAGGCGGCTGCGGAGGCAGACCCACAGCCTGGCCCCGGACGAGATGACCCGCATGTACGAGCACCACGACACGGTGCTGCACTCGGTGCGCGAAGGAGTGCTCATCGTCGGCGCCGACGGGCGGCTGCTGCTGATCAACGACGAGGCCAGGCGGCTGCTGGAGCTGCCCGCCGAGGCGGAGGGGCAGCCGGTCTCCGCCCTTCCGGGCCTCGACCCCGACTTCGTGGACCTGCTCCTGTCCGGACGCGAGGCCACCGACGAGGTGCTGTTCGCCGGGGAGCGGCTGCTGGCGGTCAACCAGCGGCCCACGGAACGGCCCGGATGCCCCACGGGCACCGTGGTGACCCTCCGCGACACCACTGAACTGCAGGCACTGTCCGGACGGGCGGAGGTCGCCAGGGAGCGGCTCAAGCTGCTGTACGACGCCGGTCTGAGCGTCGGCACCACGCTCGACGTGGCACGCACGGGGGACGAGCTGGCGCGGGTCGCCGTGCCGCGCTTCGCCGACTTCGTCACCGTGGACCTGGCCGACGCCGTGCTGCACGGCCAGGAGCCGGCCGCCACCGCCAGGGACATGCGGCGCATCGCCGTCCACGGCGTCAAGGACGACCATCCCCTCTACGAGAGGGACCGGCTGATCGACTTCCTGCCGTCCACGCCGCAGGCACGGGGGTACGGCACCGGCCGTTCGGAACTGGTGGCCGACCTGGCCGCCGTACAGGACTGGCAGGCACAGGATCCGCAGCGCGCCAGGGAGATCCTCGACTACGGCATCCAGTCGCTCATCGTCGCCCCGATCCGGGCCCGCGGTGTGGTGCTGGGCATGGCGACCTTCTGGCGTGGCAAGCGGGACGCCTTCGACGAGGAGGACCTCTCGCTGGCGGAGGAGCTGGTGGCCCGCGCCGCGGTGAGCATCGACAACGCCCGCCGGTACGCCCGTGAGCACGCGCTGGCGGTCACCCTGCAGCGCAGCCTGCTGCCGCGGGCGCTGCCCGAGCAGAGCGCCCTCGAGGTCGCGTACCGCTATCTGCCCGCGCAGTCGGGGGTGAGCGGGGACTGGTTCGACGTGATCCCGCTACCGGGGAGCCGGGTGGCGCTCGTCGTCGGTGACGTGGTCGGGCACGGCCTGCACGCGGCCGCCACCATGGGCCGGCTGCGCACCGCGGTGCACAACTTCTCCACTCTCGACCTGCCGCCCGACGAGCTGCTGGGCCATCTGGACGACCTGGTCGGCCGCATCGACCAGGACGAGGCCTGCGCGGATACGTCCGGGGAGGTGGCCGGTGCCACCTGTCTGTACGCGATCTACGACCCGGTGACGCGCCGCTGCACCATGGCGCGGGCGGGGCACCTGGCGCCCGCACTGGTCCATCCCGACGGCAGCGTCACCTTCGCCGACGTGCCCGCCGGGCCGCCGCTCGGCATCGGGGGCCTGCCGTTCCAGACGGCGGAGTTCCAGCTGGCCGAGGGCACCGAGCTCGTGCTGTACACCGACGGTCTCATCGAGGACCGGGCCCGCGACCTGGACGTGGGCATGGAGCTGCTGCGGCAGGCGCTGGCGGGCCATCCCGGCCGGGCACCGGACGCGAGCTGCCAGGCGGTGCTGGACGAGCTGCTGCCCGGGCGGCCCACGGACGACGTCGCGCTGCTCATCGCGCGCACCCGGGGGCTGGCGCCCGACCAGGTCGCCGAGTGGGACGTGCCCGCCGATCCGGCGGCGGTGTCGGACATGCGCCTGGCCGTGTCCGGGACCCTGGACGAGTGGGGCCTTGCCGAGCTGGGCTTCGCCACGGAACTCGTGCTGAGCGAGTTGATCACCAACGCCATCCGCTACGGCGGCGATCCGATCCGGGTGCGGCTGATCCGTGACCTCTCGCTGGTCTGCGAGGTGGCCGACGGCAGCAACACCTCGCCGCACCTGCGGTACGCCGCGACCACCGACGAGGGCGGCCGGGGCCTGTTCCTGGTGTCGCAGATGACCGAGCGCTGGGGCGTTCGGTACAGCCCTCAGGGCAAGGTGATCTGGGCGGAGCAGGCACTGCCCTAGGGCACGGCCGGCCCGGCCCCGAAGGGGCGCGGGGAACCGCGCGACCCGCCACGAACGACCCGCACCCGCCGTCGCCGCGGAACCTCCCGCGTTCTCGTGCGCCCGGTCACGGGGAGGGACGGCGAAGGGCCGCACCCCCGGTGCCGGGGATGCGGCCCTGAACCGCTGTGGCCTGCCGCTTACTTGCGGATCAGGTTGCGCAGCACGTACTGCATGATGCCGCCGTTGCGGTAGTAGTCGGCCTCACCGGGGGTGTCGATGCGGACGACCGCGTCGAACTCGACGCCCGTGTCGGTGGTGACCTTCACCGTGCGCGGGGTGCGGCCCTCGTTCAGCTCGGTGACGCCGGAGACGGAGAAGGTCTCCTCGCCGGTCAGGCCGAGGGACTCGGCGGTGGCGCCCTCCGGGAACTGCAGCGGCAGGACGCCCATGCCGATGAGGTTCGAGCGGTGGATGCGCTCGTACGACTCGGCGACGACGGCCTTGACGCCGAGCAGCGCGGTCCCCTTGGCGGCCCAGTCGCGGGACGAGCCGGAGCCGTACTCCTTGCCGGCCAGGACGACCAGCGGCACACCGGCCGCCTGGTAGTTCTGCGAGGCGTCGTAGATGAAGGAGACCGGGCCGCCCTCCTGCGTGAAGTCACGCGTGTAGCCGCCCTCGGTGCCCGGCGCGATCTGGTTGCGCAGGCGGATGTTGGCGAACGTACCGCGGATCATGACCTCGTGGTTGCCGCGGCGCGAGCCGTAGCTGTTGAAGTCGCGGCGCTCGACGCCGTGCTCCGTGAGGTACTGGCCGGCCGGGGTGTCGGCCTTGATGGCACCGGCCGGGGAGATGTGGTCGGTGGTGACCGAGTCGCCCAGCTTGGCGAGCACGCGGGCGCCGGCGATGTCCTCGACCGGGGCCGGCTCCATGCCCATGCCCTCGAAGTACGGGGGCTTGCGGACGTAGGTGGACTCGGCGTCCCACTCGAAGGTGTTGCCGGTCGGGACCGGGAGGGACTGCCACTGGGCGTCGCCGGCGAAGACGTCCGCGTAGGACTTCTCGAACATGTCCTCGCCGATGGCGTGGGCGACGACCTCGTTGACCTCGGCCTCGGTCGGCCAGATGTCCTTCAGGTGGACCGGGTTGCCGTCCTGGTCGGTGCCCAGGGCGTCACGGGTGATGTCCACCTTCATGGAGCCCGCGATGGCGTACGCGACGACCAGCGGCGGGGACGCCAGGTAGTTCATCTTGACGTCGGGGTTGATACGGCCCTCGAAGTTGCGGTTGCCGGAGAGGACCGAGGTGACGGCGAGGTCGTGGTCGTTGACGGCCTTGGAGACCTCCTCCGGCAGCGGGCCGGAGTTGCCGATGCAGGTGGTGCAGCCGTAGCCGACGAGGTTGAAGCCCAGCTTGTCCAGGTACGGGGTGAGGCCGGCCTTCTCGAAGTAGTCGGTGACGACCTTCGAGCCCGGGGCGAGGGTGGACTTGACCCACGGCTTGCGGGTGAGGCCCTTCTCGACCGCCTTCTTGGCGACCAGGGCGGCGCCGATCATGACGTACGGGTTGGAGGTGTTGGTGCAGGAGGTGATGGCCGCGACCGTCACCGCACCGTGGTCCAGCTCGTAGGTCGTGCCGTCGGGGGCGGTGACCGGAACCGGGTTGGTCGGGAAGCCGTTGGGGTGGACGGCCGGGGCGTCGGAGGCCGGGAAGGACTCCTTGCCCGCCTCGTCGGCCTCGTCCACGTAGTTGCGGACGTCCAGCTTGAACTGCTCGGCGGCGTTCGCGAGGACGATGCGGTCCTGCGGGCGCTTCGGGCCGGCGATGGACGGGACGACCGTGGACAGGTCCAGCTCGAGCTTCTCGGAGAAGTCCGGCTCGGCCTTCGGGTCCAGCCAGAGGCCCTGCTGCTTGGCGTAGGCCTCGACCAGCGCGACCTGCTGGTCCGAACGGCCGGTCAGGCGCAGGTAGTTCAGGGTCTCGTCGTCGATCGGGAAGATCGCGGCGGTGGAGCCGAACTCCGGGGACATGTTGCCGATGGTGGCGCGGTTGGCGAGGCTCGTCGCCGCCACGCCCTCGCCGTAGAACTCCACGAACTTGCCGACCACACCGTGCTTGCGCAGCATCTCGGTGATGGTGAGTACGAGGTCCGTGGCGGTGGTGCCCGGCTGCAGCTCACCGGTGAGCTTGAAGCCGACGACGCGCGGGATGAGCATGGAGACCGGCTGGCCGAGCATGGCGGCCTCGGCCTCGATGCCGCCGACGCCCCAGCCGAGGACGCCGAGGCCGTTGACCATGGTGGTGTGCGAGTCGGTGCCGACCAGGGTGTCCGGGTAGGCCTTGCCGTCGCGGACCATGACGACACGGGCCAGGTGCTCGATGTTCACCTGGTGGACGATGCCGGTGCCCGGGGGGACGACCTTGAACTCGTCGAAGGCGGTCTGGCCCCAGCGCAGGAACTGGTAGCGCTCCTTGTTGCGGCCGTACTCCAGCTCGACGTTCTGCTTGAAGGCGTCGTTGGTGCCGAACTTGTCGGCGATGACGGAGTGGTCGATGACCAGCTCGGCCGGCGCCAGCGGGTTGATCTTGGCGGGGTCGCCGCCGAGCTCCTTCACGGCCTCACGCATGGTGGCGAGGTCCACGACACAGGGCACGCCGGTGAAGTCCTGCATGATCACGCGGGCCGGCGTGAACTGGATCTCCTGGCTGGGCTGGGCCTGGGAGTCCCAGGTGCCGAGGGCGCGGATGTGGTCGGCGGTGATGTTCGCGCCGTCCTCCGTGCGGAGCAGGTTCTCCAGCAGGACCTTGAGGCTGTACGGCAGGCGGGCCGAGCCCTCCACCTTGTCCAGCCGGAAGATCTCGTACGACTCGTCGCCCACCTGCAGCGTGCTGCGGGCGTCGAAGCTGTTCGCCGACACGACAGTCTCCTTCATTGATGTGCGCGTACCACCGTCAATCCTGCCGCCACGCCGGTCTGACCGATCCGCTAAGGTAAGGCTAAGTTAGGCAACCCTTACTGGGTGGCGGCTGCGGTGCGCCTGGCAGATATCTCGATGTCGAGATAACTCTAGTACATGGGCGCGGGATGGTCATGCCCGGCCAGGCCGGGCCGTGTCGTTTTCCGTCGGCCGCACGGGAATGACGGACAGTGCGCACGGGAAGCCGAATAACAGGGCATTGATGGACTAATCGCCCACATGTGCGACATCCCCGGTATACCCGCAGGCCACTGACGTGTCGTCACCCGAATGGACCCCCCAGCGCGGTGCCATCTCATATCTGAGATAACCTCAACCCCATGGCAGACGACTACCTCGTACGCATCGGCAAGCTCATCCGTGACGCCCGCCAGCACCGGGGCTGGACACAGACACAGCTCGCGGAGGCGCTCGGCACCAGTCAGAGCGCGGTCAACCGCATCGAGCGCGGGAACCAGAACATCAGCCTTGAGATGATTGCCCGCATCGGTGAGGCCCTGGACAGCGAGATCGTGTCACTCGGGTACGCGGGCCCGATGCATCTGCGCGTGGTCGGCGGTCGCCGTCTGTCCGGCGCCATCGACGTCAAGACGAGCAAGAACGCCGGTGTGGCCCTGCTGTGCGCCTCGCTGCTCAACAAGGGGCGCACGGTGCTGCGCCGGGTGGCCCGTATCGAGGAGGTGTACCGCCTGCTGGAGGTCCTCAACTCCATCGGCGTGCGCACCCGCTGGATCAACGACGGCGTCGACCTGGAGCTGGTGCCGCCGGCCGAGCTGGAGATGGCGGCGATCGACGCGGAGGCCGCCGTGCGCACCCGCTCGATCATCATGTTCTTCGGCCCGCTGCTGCACCGCATGGACCACTTCAAGCTGCCGTACGCCGGCGGCTGCGACCTCGGCACCCGCACCATCGAACCGCACATGATCGCGCTGCGCCGGTTCGGCCTGGACATCGCGGCCACCGAGGGCCAGTACCACGCACAGGTCGACCGCACTGTCCGCCCCGACCGTCCGATCGTGCTGACCGAGCGCGGCGACACCGTGACCGAGAACGCGCTGCTGGCCGCCGCCCGGCACGACGGCGTGACGGTCATCCGCAACGCCTCCTCCAACTACATGGTCCAGGACCTGTGTTTCTTCCTGGAGGCCCTCGGCGTCAAGGTCGAGGGCGTCGGCACCACCACGCTGACCGTGCACGGCGTGCCGAACATCGACGTCGACGTGGACTACTCCCCCTCCGAGGACCCGGTCGAGGCGATGAGCCTGCTGGCCGCCGCGGTCGTCACGGAGTCGGAACTGACGGTCCGCCGCGTCCCCATCGAGTTCCTGGAGATCGAGCTGGCGGTCCTGGAGGAGATGGGCCTCGACCACGACCGGTCGCCCGAGTACTTCGCGGACAACGGCCGCACCCGGCTGGTCGACCTGACGGTCCGTCCCTCCAAGCTCGAAGCCCCCATCGACAAGATCCACCCCATGCCCTTCCCGGGCCTGAACATCGACAACGTCCCGTTCTTCGCGGCCATCGCGGCCGTCGCGCAGGGCAAGACCCTCATCCACGACTGGGTCTACGACAACCGCGCCATCTACCTCACCGACCTCAACCGCCTCGGCGGCCGCCTCCAGCTCCTCGACCCGCACCGGGTCCTGGTCGAGGGCCCCACCCGCTGGCGCGCCGCCGAGATGATGTGCCCGCCGGCCCTGCGCCCCGCCGTGGTCGTCCTGCTGGCGATGATGGCGGCCGAGGGCACGTCGGTGCTGCGCAACGTCTATGTCATCAACCGGGGTTACGAGGATCTGGCCGAGCGCCTGAACTCGATCGGGGCGCAGATCGAGATCTTCCGGGACATCTGACGAGCTCTTCCGCGGCCTCGGAGGGCGGGTGCCGCCCGCCGGCAGTCCTCGTAAGGGGGGTGCCGGCGGGCGATCGGCGGCGGGCCCGGTTCAGGAGGTCTTCGCGGTGATGTCGCCGTTGCTGGTCTTCAGACCCAGTTCGTACCTGCCGGACGGGTCGTCGGGCACGTCGATGTTCTTGTCGCCGTTGTGGGTGTCGGCGCTCACCCGGTAGCCGGCCCTCGGCATGGTCAGGGTGATGTCGCCGTTGGACGTCCGGGCGCGCACGTCGGCAGGGGCGTCCGGGGTCAGGCTGATCCCGCCGTTGGAGGTCTGGGCCTGGATCCGGGCGGCCTTGATGCCCTTGCCGGTGATGTCGCCGTTGCTGGTCCGCGCCTCGACCGTGCCGGTCACCCCGCTCATCTCGACGTCGCCGGAATGCGTCGTCACCTTGACCGAACCGACCTTGGCCAGATGGACGGATCCGCTGGAGGTCTCCCCGCTGACCGGGATTCCGGCGGGCACGTCGACGGTGTAGTCGACCGAGCAGCGGCTGCCGCAGCGGCCCAGGACCAGCACGCCGTTCTCGATGCGGTGGGTGGGTCCGGCGGGCTTGTCGCCCCGGTACTCGATCTTGCGGTGCAGGGACAGGGCGCGGCCGGCCGGGACGCCGTTGATCGTGGCGCCGCCGGACCCGATGTCCAGCCGGACGGCGGTGATCTTCCCGGAGAGGGTGGCGTCGTCCTCGTAGGTCTTCGCCTTCACCAGCGAGCAGGAGGAGAGTCCGCCGACGGCGATGCCGGACGCCGCAAGGATCGCGAGGCAGCGGAGTGACTGACGCATGGGTGTTCCCTCGGTTCTGGAAAGTCGCCTGAACAGGCAGCGAGAAAGCGCTGGTCCCGGGCCTTCGCGGCCCGACGCGCTGCGACGCTACCGCGCCAGCGACGAGGCGGCCATGGGGCCAGCCCCCGGTTCGGCCACCGGCTGTCCGTACCACCGTGCGCCCGACCAGGGGCCCGTGCGGAGCCGTCAGCCGGATGTCAGCGCGGTGTCGATGAACATCTCATGCAGGCACCTCTGCCGAGGGGTCGAGGGCCGCCGGGGCGCGGCCGGACCAGGGGATCCGGAACGCCGTCAGCGTGACGATCAGGGCCGACGCGGCGACCGTGGCCATGCCGAGGGTGAGGCTCGTGGTGCTCGCGACGAAGCCGATCAGGGCCGGGCCCGCCAGCAGGCCCGTGGTGCCCATCGCGGCGACCAGGGCCAGGGCGTCGGAGCCGTGGCCGGCGGCGGCGACGTAGACGCACGGGGTGACGGCGGCCGCGCCGAGGCCGACGCAGGCGAAGCCGAGGAGGGCCGGGACCAGCCCGCCGGTGAGCAGGGCGAGGGCCAGGCCGGCGGCGGCCAGCGCGCTGCCGGCCCGGACCACCCGGCCGTCGCCGAAGCGGGTGCGCCAGCGGTCGGCGCGCACCCGGGCCAGCAGCATCATCGCGGAGACGACCGCGATGCCCAGCGGCGCCACCGACGCCGAGGCCTTGACGACGTCCTTCAGGTAGAGCGTCGACCAGTCGTTCATCGCGCCCTCGGTGATCGTGCCGAAGGCCATGGCGCACCCCATCAGCAGGGTCGGCCAGGAGGGCAGGGCCGCCCGGTGGTTCCGCTTCGGCTCGCCCGGCGTCCCCGGTTCGGTGTGGGTGAGCAGCCCGGTACGGGCGCCGGTGAGCAGGAGCAGCAACAGGACTCCGGCCACGGCGAAGTGCGCCGGCACCGACGCGGTCAGTGTGGTCACACCCGAGGTCAGCAGGGCGGCGGCGAGCAGACCGGCGCTGAACGTGGCGTGCAGCTGGGACATGGCGGTGCGGCCGTACGCCTTCTCCAGCGCGGCGCCCTGGGCGTTCATGGCAACGTTGAGGCAGCCCACCGCGACTCCGTCGGTACAGACGGCCAGCAGGGCGAGCGGGTAGTTCGGTACGGCGGACAGGGCCGCGAGTACCGCGACGAGGCACCCCGCCGAGGCCAGGGACAGCCACCGGGAGCCGAGGCGGCGCATCAGGTGGGCGACGAGCGGGAAGGAGGCCGCCGCGCCGGCCCCGCAGGCCATCAGCAACAGGCCCACCTCCCCCGCGCCCAGGTCCAGCCGGGTCTTGAGCGCGGGAAGGCGGGAGACCCAGCTGCCGTACTGGAAGCCGAGGAAGCAGAACAGCGCCGCGATCGACCACTTGGCGCGCCGGAACGAGGGTGTGGGCATCAGCCGGCCTTTCGTACGGCGGTGACCTGCGCCGACATGTACACCGCGCCGCTGCCGTAGCCGGCCGGGACCCGTGCCTCGTGGTGGGCGCGGTAGCCGTTGACACGCCAGAAGGGTTCCTTGCCGGCGACCGCGATCAGGGACATGGTCCGGAATCCGCGGGTGCGGGCGACGTCCGTCAGGTGGCGGACCAGCCGGGTGCCGAGCCCTCTGCGCCGCAGGGGCGCGGTGACGACGAGGTCGTGCAGATGCAGGTTGGTGGAGCGGTGGCGGGCCGACTCGGGCCCGGTCAGCTCGGGGCAGCGGAATCTCGGGTAGGGCAGGGCCAGGACATAGCCGGCGATCCGGCCGTCGAGGTCCAGGACGAAGCTGGTGCCCGCCGCGGCCCGGGAGCGCAGCGCGCTCTCGCCCTCCGTGAGCGCGGTGTCCGCGTACGCCGCCGCCTCCAGGGCGGCGACCCGGGGCCAGTCGGCCTCGGTGATGCCCCGGACGAGGTCTCTCATGTCAGTGGTGTCCTTCCTGGCCGCGTACGCAGACGCAGGGCAGCGGGCGGATGCCGTTGAAGCCCTGCGTCATGTAGCTGGTGGCGTAGGCGCCGGCGGAGAGGATCCAGACCGGGTCGCCGGAGGTGACGGACGCCGGCACGCGCACCGGGTACCGGCCCGCGCCGTAGGCGTCGTCGCTGTCGCAGGTCGGACCGGCGACGATCGCGGAGACGTGTTCCTCGGTCTCGGGGTGGCCCGGGAAGACCATCCGGTGCGTCAACTGGTCCATCTCGTAGAGGCCGTTGAACTTGCCGCAGCTCAGGTAGAGCCAGTGCGCGTCGGTGCCGTCCGGCTGCCTGCGGCGGGTCAGCCGGGAGACATGGGCGCGCACGGCGCCGTGGTCGGCGACCAGGTGCCGGCCGGGCTCCATGACGAAGTCGAGCGGGGCGGAGGTCAGGTCGCGCAGCCGGTCCATGCCCTCGCGGAGCACGGTGAAGATCTTGTCCAGGGGCGGGTCGAGGGGGTTGCCGTGGCGGTCCCGGTAGCCGAGCGCGGGCAGGCCGCCGCCGAGGTTGACGTGGTCGGGTACGACCCCCCGCCCGGCCAGCGCGGTCAGGGTCCCGGCGAGCGTGTCGATGGCCTGCTGCCAGGCCTCGCCGGTCATCTGCTGGGAGCCGACGTGCACCGACAGGCCGGCCGGGGTGAGCCCGGCCTCGCGGGCCGTCACCAGCACGCGCACGGCGTCGTCCGGAGCGCAGCCGAACTTGCGGTTCAGGCCCCACAGGGCGCCGTCACCTCCGGTGGTCAGGCGGCAGAACACGCGGGCGCGGGGCGCGTGCGTGGCGACGGCGGTGACGTCCTCGACGCTGTCGGTTGCGAAGGTACGGACACCCAGGCGGTGGGCCTCGGCGATGTCGTGGTCGGACTTGATGGTGTTGCCGTAGTGGATTCGGTCGGCGGGGGCGCCGGCGTGGAGGGCTTGGGTGATCTCGGTGGGGCCGGCGGCGTCGAAGCCGGCGCCACGGGCAGCCAGGCAGCGGAGGACTTCGCCCACGGGGCAGGCCTTGAGGGCGAAGCGGATGCTGATTCCGGGCAACTCGTCGAGCAGTGCATCGAATTGGTGCTCTATGCCGGTGAGGTCGTAGATGATGCGGTCGGTTTCGGATGCGGCGAGTTGGGGGGCAAGGGGTTCGCTGAGTGGTCCGGTGCGGGTTCGTCGTGGTTGATCGCGCAGTTCCCCGCGCCCCTTTGGGGCGCTCATGTGCGGGCCGCTTCCATGAGTGCCGGCCACACCTCGGTCAGGTACGCGTAGTCCTCGACGTCCGACTTGGCCTTGTCCAATAACTGGCCGCGCTCTACGGCCAGTTGCTCGGCGAACGTCGCGTAACGACCGCCCAGCTTGCGGTACGCCGTGTCCACCCGGTCCAGGCGCCAGACGTTCTCCCCCCGGTCCAGGCCCGTGCTCCCCCGCAGGAACTCCACGATCCGGTCGGGCCGTACCCGATGGCGGTCGTCCAGCAGACCGGCACCCTCTGCCGCCATGCGGTCGTAGACGTCGTGGAAGTAGAGCATCGACAGCAGGAACTTCACGAACCGCCGCTGGTAGGCGGGGAAACCGGTGTCGGTGCGGCGTTCGGGGGTGTGGAAGTTCTCGATGTGGCGGTTGTGCAGGATGCCGGGCAGGCCGGCGTCATGGACCAGGTGGAGGAGGAAGTAGTCGCTGCCGATGGTGTCCGTGGCGGGTGGGAGCGGGATGCGTTCGTAGATCGCGCGGTCGAAGGCGATGTTGCACATGTCGACGCGCATGGGGTCGACCACGGTGAGGGTCGCCCGGTCGCCGGTGAAGGGGGCCGTGCCCGCGCCGGTGAAGGACTCCTCGACCAGCTGCCGTTTGCGTTCCTCGGGCCAGTCGCCGGGCGCCCAGAGGCTGACGACGTCGTGGTACACGCCCTCGTCCATTCGCCGTATCTCCCCGATGTCGACGGAGAGTTCGCCGATGAAGGAGGCTCCGGCGAGCGACACCGGACGGCCCAGCAACGCCGGATCGAGGTCGGTGCGCAGGCCGCCGGCCGTGGCCTCGGCGGCGGGACCGCCCAGCCAGGGCAGCTCGTGGTGGACGGGGAACACCGGGTTCCCGGCGTGGAGTTGGTAGGTACTGTCGGAGTCCCTGCGGTGCAGTGAACGGCAGCCGAGGGCGGCGGCCAGCAGGAAGGCGCGGTTGGTGCAGGCGCCGTAGGAGACGGTCGGCGGGAGCATGAGATCCAGCACGCGGTCGGGCTCGGGCAGGGCGGCCCGCTCGATGGTCCGGCGCAGGAAGGCCCGCTGCCCGGACTCGTCCACGTGGTGGACGGTGACGCCGGGTACCGGGTGGAGTCCGGCGACGATCCGGGCGTGCTCCGCGCGGGTGCGGTCGTCGGAGGAGTCGAGGATCAGCAACTGGACGTCGGCGCCGAAGCGCTGGGCGGCGTGGGCGGCCTCGTCGTTGATCGCGGTGAGGGTGGCGGAGCAGGCCCGGTTGGTGGGCAGGCAGAGGCAGATCCGGTTCACTGTGCCTCTTCCGCGGCGGTAGCGGCCCAGGAGTCCAGTCCGAGCAGTTTTCTGCCGAGCGGGTTGAGCGTGGCGGGCCCGTAGCGGTCGGCCTCCGGCATGCGGGCGTCGCCCAGGAGGGTGGCGTTCCAGTCGGGAGTCGCGAGGGTGCGCCAGGACTCCACGCGGGAGTCGCGCAGGGCGGTGTGTTCCTCCAGGGCGGGCATCATCGACAGGTACTGGACGGCTCGGACACCGTTGTCAGAGAGGTTCGGTGCGACACCGTGCGCCAATAACCCGTTGAAGACGAGCAGGTCGCCGGCCTGGAGGTCGGGGCGGATCACCGGGAACTCGGCGCGGTCGGTACCGGGCCGGACCGGGTCGCGGCCGGGCGGCTGGGCCACGCGCCACTCCTCGAAGCGGCGGAACAGCTCGGGGGCGCACTGGAAGCCGCCGAGTTCGGGCCGGGTGTCGCCGAGGGCGACGATGCCCTGGACGCGCTGCGGGAGGACGGCGAGGGTGGTGTCGACGTCCCAGTGCAGCTCGATGTCGAAGCCCTCGTCGGTGGGCTCGATGAGGGAGCGGGAACGGGTGCGCCTGTTGGGCGGGTTGAGGTTGAGCCGGTCCAGGGTGACCCACAGCTCTTCGCAGTCCCATACGTCCACGAAGGCGTCGTAGACCCTTTGAGTCTGGCGGCTGTCCCAGATCAGCTGATGGTGATACGCCTCGACGAAGCCGTAGATGAACAGGTGCTGGTCGAGTTCGGAGCGGAACTCCGGTTCCCTGTACCAGGTTTCGGGGTCGTCGGGGTCGAGCCCGGTGAACTCCCAGGCGAGGTCGACAAGTTGTTTGGCCTCGCCGGGGGTGATGGCCTCGCGGACGACGACGTAGCCGTAGGTCTGCCAGAAGGCGAAGTCCTCTTCGGAGAGCACCCTGAGGGGCTGGGACTTCTCGAGGTGACGCAGCGGGGTCGGGGCGAGGTAGGTCTCGCCGTCGGCGCTGAAGTAGGGGCGGGCGGAGGCGGCTCGATGGAGGTGGGGGTGGGGGTGGGGCGTTTGCATGCGATTCCTCTGGAACACAAGGTGCGGTTGGGATCCGGGAAAAGAGCAAGACCGAGTGGGCCGCCCGCACGAGGAGCGGGCGGCCGACAGGCCCGTGGGTCAGCCCGCGACGACCGCCTCGGCCGCCGCCACACCACAGACCCGGGCGGCGCCGTACGTGGCGATGTGCACGGCGCCGCGCGGGGCGGCCTGCGGCAGGCCCATCTCCACGACGACGGTGTCGGGGCGGGCGGCGAGCAGGGTGTCGAGGGCGGATGCCATCCAGTCGTGCCGGTGTTCGTCGCGGATCACGGCGATGATCCGGCGGCCGTCGGCCGCGGCGAGGGCGGCCTCTCCGGCGCGCGCACCGGTGAAGGAGCCGGAGGCGGTGCCGGGCAGCAGCCGCTGCAGCTCGGCGGCCACGCCCCACGGGGTCTGGTCGCCGACGGCGATGTTGCGGGCCGGCTCGAACTGGGCGACGTACGCCGGTGCGGTGACCGGTGCGGCGGCGCCGGCGCGGGTCACGGTCAGCGCGCGGCGGGCCGCGACCAGGCCGATCTGCGGGTTCGGCTCGGTGTTCGCCGCGCCGCTGCGGGACCGGGCCGTCCATCGGGCCAGGTCCCGCACCCGGGCGGCGGCGTCCGCGAGCCGTTCCTCGGGCAGTTCGCCGGAGCGTACGGCGGCCACGAGCGCGTCCCTGAGCCCCAGCACGGTGCCCTCGTCGCACAGTCCGCCGCCGACGCAGATGGCGTCGGCGCCGGCCGCGATCGCGAGCACCACGCCGTGCTCCAGGCCGTAGGTGCCGGAGATCGCGCGCATCTCCATGCCGTCGGTGACGATCAGGCCCTGGTAGCCGAGTTCGCCGCGCAGCAGCTCGGTGAGGATGCGACGGGAGAGGGTGCCGGGGCGGTCGGGGTCCAGGGCCGGTACGAGGATGTGGGCGCTCATGACGGCCCGGGTGCCGGCGGCGATGGCCGCGCGGAACGGCGGCAGTTCGCGCTCGTACAGGGTGTCGGCGTCGACGTCGATGCGGGGTACGGCGTGGTGGGAGTCGACGTTGGTGTCGCCGTGGCCCGGGAAGTGCTTGGTGCAGGCGGCGACGCCGGTGGACTGCAGGCCCTCGACCCAGGCAGCGGTGTGCCGGGCGACCAGGTCGGTGCTCGCGCCGAAGGAGCGCACCCCGATGACGGGGTTGTCGGGGTTGGCGTTGACGTCGGCCGAGGGCGCCCAGTCGAAGTTGACGCCGCAGGCGGCCAGGCGCCGGCCCAGCTCGCGGGAGACGGCCCGGGTGAGGGCGGGGTCGTCGACGGCGCCGAGGGCGTGGTTGCCGGGGAAGGAGGAGCCGGTGCGCACATCGAGGCGGGTGACGTCGCCGCTCTCCTCGTCGATGGCGACCAGCAGATCGTCCCGTTCGGCGCGCAACTCGGCGGTGAGCGCGGTGACCTGGTCCTCGGTGACGACGTTGCGGCCGAACAGGGCGACGGAGGCGAGGCCCTCACCGAGGCGGCGGCGCACCCAGTCGGGCGCGGTGGTGCCGTCGAAGCCCGGCTGCAGCACCGCGAGGGCGTCCCGGGTGAGGGTGTCGGTGCCGGTGGCGAGTGTGGTCATCGGCGGGGTCATCCCTTCACGGCGCCGTCGGTCAGGCCGCTGACAGCCTTGCGTTGCAGGAAGATGAAGAGGATCAGGATGGGCAGCGAGAACAGCGACGAGGCGGCCATGGTGGCGCCCCAGTCGTCGCCGAAGGCGGTCTGGAACTGCGACAGCCACAGCGGCAGCGTCTGCTTCTCGACGTCCTTGTTGAGGATCAGGACGAGCGGGAACTCGTTCCAGGCGCTGATGAACCCGAACAGTGAGGTCGCCATCAGGCCGGGCGCGAGCAGCGGGAAGATGACCCGGACGAAGGCCTGTGTGCGGGTGCAGCCGTCGACCATGGCCGCCTCCTCCAGGTCCTTCGGCACGGCGGCCACATAGCCGCGCAGCGTCAGGATCGTCAGCGGAAGCACCATCATCGTGTAGAAGACGGTGAGCGGCACCAGGCTGTCCAGCATGTCGTTGTCCCGGACGATCATGTAGATGGCGATGATCATGACCTCCCAGGGGGCCATCTGCGCCAGCATGAACGTCACGATGAGCCCGCGCCGGCCCTTGAACCGCATGCGGGCGAGCGCGAAGGCCGCGACCAGGGCGATGACGAGCGCGAAGACGACCGAAAGGACCGTGACGGTGATGGAGTTGGCGACCAGGGTCCAGAAGTGGTCGGCGTCGATCGCCTTCTTGAAGTGGCCGAGGGTGACGTTCGTCGGGAACCACACCGGGTTCTCGGAGATGATATCGCCGGTCGGCTTGAAGGCCGTCGCGAACATCCAGTAGACGGGGAACACGAAGCCGACGAAGAGGACGACGGCGGTCGCGTTGGGCCAGATACGGCCGAAGAGCGAGCGCTTCACAGCTCGTCCTCCTCTTGCTTGAGCACCATGCGCAGGTAGTACGAGGTCATGACGAGCAACGCCAGGATGGTCAGGAAGGAGATCGCCGCGCCGACTCCGAAGTGCTGGTTGCCGACACCCTCGACGAAGGCGTAGATCGGCAGGGTCTCGGTGAGGCGGTCGGGGCCGCCCTGGTTGAGCGCGAAGAGCTGGGTGAACGACTTGAAGACCCAGATGACCTCGAGGAAGGTCGTGGCGTACAGGAAGGGCCGCAGGAAGGGCAGGGTCACCGAGGTGAAGCTCTGCCAGGCGCCGGCGCCGTCCAGGGACGCCGCCTCGTACAACTCCTTGGGGATCGTGGTGGTGGCCGCGTACAGGTTGATCGCCACGAACGGGATCGACTGCCACACGATCAGCAGGATGACCACGGCGAACGTGGAGAACTGGCTGCCCAGCCAGTTGTGGTCGGCCATGGAGTGCCAGCCGAGCTTGTCCAGGGCCCAGTTGACGACGCCGAAGCGCTGGGCGAACAGCCACTGGTAGACGGTGGTGGCGGCGACGGGGGGCATCGCCCAGGCCAGGACGAGGCCCACCATGAGCAGCAGCCGCATCCGCTTGCCGAGCCGGACCAGCAGCAGGCCCATCAGGGTGCCGATCCCCATGATCAGGACGACGTTGGCGGCGGTGAAGAAGACGGAGCGCTCGACGACGTGCCAGAACTCCGACTCGGACAGCACCTGGCGGTAGTTGTCGACACCGTTCCACTCGGTGAGGTGCTGGATGAGCTGCCGCGGGTTGAGGTTCTGGAACGACAGCAGGCCGTTCTTGACCAGGGGCCAGCCGAGCAGGACCACTGTGGCCAGCAGTGCGGGCAGCAGCAGCAGGTAGGGGGCGGCGGCACCGCGGCGGGACGGGGACCCGGAGTCACGGTCCGCACCCCGCGGCGGCCCCGGTATCCGGGCCTTGCGGACAGCGGGCTCCCCGGCCGTGTCCGTGCCTTGGGTCTGCACTGACATGAGTTGCCATCTCTTCCGTGGCCGAACCGGCCGTACGAACGACTGAGCCGGGGGCGCCTGCCGCGGCGCCCCCGGCGCGGGTCATCAGTTCTGCTGGGCCAGGCGCTTGTTGATCTCGCCCTCGACCTGCTTGGCGGCGTCCGCCGGGGACTTACCGGTCAGCACCGCGGTCATGTAGGACTTGATCGGGTTGGGGGTGTTCTCCACCGCGGCCCACTCCGGGATCAGCGGGGTGGTGCCGCCGACCGCGGCGCCGGGGGCCGCGGCCTCGGCGGCACCGTTGCCCTGGAGGTTGCTCTGCAGGGACGTCTTGTTCGGGATGACGCCGTTGAGCTTGGCCAGTTCGCCCTCGTACTGGTCGGACAGGGCGATCTTCAGGAACTCCTTGGCCAGGGACTGCTTCTTGCTGTTCTGGGCGACGGCGAGGTTGGAACCGCCGAGGAAGACGCCCTCGGGCTTGTCGGCCGTCGCGCCCGGGATGGTGAAGTAGCCGAGGTCCTTCTCGATGGCCTTGTTGGCCTGGATGGCGGTGCCGGCCTCCCAGCCCATGCCGATGAACGCGCCGGTCTTGCCCTTGGCGAAGATCGTGGCCTGCTGCGGCGTGGCCTCGTCCTTGTCCTTGGGGGCCTTGGAGTAGGAGGCGTACTTCTTGTAGATCTCCATGGCCGCGGTGACCTTCGGGTCGGCCAGGTTGGAGACGTACGTGGTGCCCTGCTTCTTCACCAGGTCGGCGCCCTGGCCGATGGTCAGGCCGTCGAAGAAGTACCAGTTCTGGCCCGGCAGGTAGAGCGGCTCGGCGTCCGTCTTCTTGCCGATGGTGTCCAGGTCCTTGAAGAACTCGTCGCGGGTCTTCGGGGTGGACTTGATGCCGGCCTTCGCCCAGATCGCCTTGTTGTAGATGACGACGCGGTTGGCGAAGTACCAGGGGGCGGCGTACTGCTTGCCGTCGTACACGGAGGACTGGGAGACGGACGGCGTCCAGTCGGCGCCGATCCCCTTCTTGAGGTCGGCGAGGTCGGCGAGGCCGCCGGTGGCCGCGTAGGCCGGGGTCTGGGTGTTGCCGACCTCCAGGACGTCCGGCGGGTTGTCCTCGGAGAGGGCGGTGGTGATCTTCTGCTGGATCCCGTCCCACTTCTGGATCTCGAACTTCAGCTTCGCGCCGGTCTTCTTCTCGAACGCGGCCTGGACGTCCTTGCTCCACTGCGGCGGCGCGGAGCCGTCCATGGTCCAGACGGTCAGCGTCTGGCCCTTCCAGCTGCTCGGTCCCGCGTCCTTGGAGCTGTCCTTGCCGTCGTTTCCGCCACACGCCGCAACGGAGACCATCATGCCCGCGATCACGATCGCGGCAGCGAGCTTGCGCTTCACGCCACCCTCCTCAGGGATGCCACTAACCCCCCACGCCCTCGGCGGTGACCTGCGTACGACGCTGTTGCACGTAGGGCTCGGGACCTGGCCACTAATGGTGTAGACCAGTACGGTGGAGCTTGGCCTAGACCTTTCGGGGTGTCAAGGGTGGTCCGCGAAGCCGATTCCGGCCGTTACGAGAACGTCACCGGAGTGCGTCCGTCCGCATCCGCCCGTTTCGCCCGGCCATCCGGTTGGACCGGACCTGAGCACGCGAGTTGGACTAGACCATAGGGCAGTTGGTCGCTATAACGGGAGACCGTCGACACAGCCGGGAAGGCAGGCATGACCACCGACGTCAGCAGCGCCCAGCCGTACGGAGGGGCGTCCGGCCGCACCGCGCGCGTGCCGAAGTACTACCGGATCAAGCAGCGGTTGCTCGCCATGGCCGAGGAGTTGCAGCCCGGCTCGGCGATGCCGGCCGAGCGGCTGCTCGCCGTCCGGTTCGACACCTCCCGGACCACCATCCGGCAGGCGCTCACCGAACTCGTCGGCGAGGGCCGCCTGGACCGGATCCAGGGCAAGGGCACCTTCGTCTCCCAGCCCAAGCTGTACCGCACGCTGCAGCTGACCTCGCACACCGAGGACATGCGCGCCCAGGGCCTGACGCCCGCCTCGCAGGTGCTGGACATCGGCGAGGTCCCGGCCGACCAGCGGCTGTCGGAGCTGCTCGGCATCGGCATCGGCGAGCGCGTGCTGCGCATCGAGCGGCTGCGGCTGGCCAGCGGCGACCCGATGGCGATCGAGACGACCCATCTGTCCGCGCGGCGCTTCCCCGGCCTGCGCCGCTCGCTGACGACCTACCCCTCGCTGTACACGGCGCTCGCCGAGGTGTACGGCGTCCATCTCGCGGAGGCCGACGAGACCATCGAGACCTCGCTGTCCACCCCGCGCGAGGCGCAACTGCTCGCCACCGACGTGGGGCTGCCGATGCTGCTGCTGTCCCGGCACTCCCGCGACG
Source organism: Streptomyces sp. RB17 (assembly GCF_009604455.1). Taxonomy (GTDB): domain Bacteria; phylum Actinomycetota; class Actinomycetes; order Streptomycetales; family Streptomycetaceae; genus Streptomyces. The sequence continues at coordinate 213,916 of NZ_WEGL01000008.1, read as the reverse complement.
CGGAGGGCACCCCGGTGGAGTGGGTGCGCTCGGTGTACCGGGGTTCGCGGTACAAGTTCGTGGCCGCGTTGCGCCGTCCGGTGCCGGGGCCGGCGCAGGGGTGACCACGGTTCGGCCCCGGCGGAGCCGGAGATGTCCGGGCGGGCGGGTCACTCCCGACGGGAGCCGCCGTACGCCGGGCGGCCCGGCACGGGAGGGGGTGCCGGGCCGCTCGGCGCGGCGGGACGTCCGTCACTTCTTGGTGAGCGTGACGTCCTGCTCCTGGACGGCGTGGAAGGCCGGCAGCAACAGCACCGGGCCGCCGTCGCGCAGTTCCGTGACCGTCGCCTGCACATGGGCCTTGCCGGCCTTCAGGGTCTTCGGCGAGATCTTGCCGGAGTTCTCCCAGTGGTGCTCGGCGCCGTCGCACCGGGCGGCGGTGCCGCCGATCCCGAACACGGTGGAGCGGTCACCCTGGCTGATCGAGGAGCTGACGAGGGCGAGGCCGGTGGCATCGGTGCAGCGGTAGGTGCCGGTGAGGGTGATGGTGCCGTCCTTGGCGATGTGGCCGTTCGGATCGACGGTCACGGTCTCGGTCCTGGTCTCGGACGAGTCGGCGGCGGCCGGGGTGACGGCGACGCACAGCAGGGCGGCTGCGCCGAGGGCGGCGGCGAGGGCGAGGCGTACGGGCACGGGGACCTCCGGATCCACGGAATGGGAGGTTCCACTCGTACCGGTCGGCCGGGCCGTCGGCCGTGACCGTCACTCCAACGGTGGCGCGTCATGGAACCGTCCGGGAGTTGTCCAGGTGTTGTCACGCTTCACGGCGCGCGGTTCCGGCGCGTTCACGGCGGGAGCATGGTCTAGGCATGACGGGCGGCGGCCGCACCCGCCGGCCCCTCACATCCCGATGTGGAGGTGCGCCATGTGCTCCGAACAATCCTCGTGCCCCGCGTCCGGCCCCGCCCTGCGACACCCGGTGGCCGCACACCCCGAGCAGGGCTGGACCTTGCTGTGCGACGGCTCGATCGTGTTCGACGACAGCGGCGAACTGCACCCGGACGGCAGTGTGGTCCCGCCGTGCCGGCTCCCGGCGGAACAGCTCGCCGCAGCGGCCTGACCCGGCTCCCTACGGCAGCACGGCGAACCCGTCCAGCTCCACCATCGCCTGCTCGTCCCACAGCCGTACGACCTGTACGACGGCCATCGCCGGGTAGTCCCGGCCCGCCAGGTCCCGCCAGATGCGGCCGAGTCGGCCGGCGTGGGCGCGGTACGCGGCGACGTCCGTCGCGTAGACGGTGACCCGGGCGAGGTCGGCGGGGGTCCCGCCGGCCGCGCGCAGGGCCGCGAGGAGGTTGCCGAGGGCACACTCGAACTGCTCGGGGAGCGTGTCGCCGGTGACCTTGCCGTCGGCGTCCAGGGCGGTCTGGCCCGCGAGGAACACCACGCGCGAGCCGGACGCGACGACGGCGTGCGAGAACCCCGTGGGTGGGGACAGCTCGGGCGGGTTGACACGCTCGGCCGTCATCGGGAGGCCTCCTCGGTCCTGGCGTACAACTCCTTGGCGATGATGCCCCGTTGGACCTCGCTCGCGCCCTCGTAGATGCGCGGGGCGCGCACCTCGCGGTAGAGGTGTTCGAGGAGGTGGCCGCGGCGCAGGGCGCGGGCGCCGTGCAGCTGGACGGCGGTGTCGACGACGTACTGCGCGGTCTCGGTGGCGAGCAGCTTGGCCATCGCGGCGCGCCCCGGCACGTCCGCGGCACCCTCGTCGTACGCCGCCGCCGCCGCGTACACCATCAGCCGGGCCGCCTCGGTGCGCAGGGCCATCTCGGCGACCTGGTCGGAGACGGTCTGCAGGTCCATCAGCCGGCCGCCGAAGGCCTCGCGGCGGCGGGTGTGGGCGAGGGTGGCGTCGAGCGCGGCCTGGGCCATGCCGACCGCGAAGGCGCCGACGCTGGGGCGGAAGAGGTTGAGGGTGCCCATGGCGACGGCGAAGCCGCGGTCCTCCTCGCCGAGGACGTCGTCGGCGGTGACCGGTACGGCGTCGAAGTCCAGGGCGCCGATGGCGTGCGGCGAGAGCATGTCCAGGGCGGTGCCGGTGAGCCCCGGCCGGTCGGCGGGAACGAGGAAGGCGGTCACGCCACGGGCTCCGGCGCCGGGAGTGGTGCGGGCGAAGACGGTGTAGAAGTCGGCCTCGGGGGCGTTGGAGATCCAGCACTTGGCGCCGGTGAGCCGCCAGCCGTCGGCGCCGTCGGGCTCGGCCGCGAGGGACAGCGCGGCAGCGTCCGAACCGGCCCCCGGCTCGCTCAGCGCGAAGGCGGCGACCGCGCCGCCGTCGGCGACCCGGGGCAGCCAGTGCTCGCGCTGGGCGGGGCTGCCGTGGGCGTGCACCGGGTGGGCGCCCAGGCCCTGCAGGGCGAGCGCGGTCTCGGCCTCGGTGCAGGCCTGGGCGAGGGACTCCCGCATCAGGCACAGGTCCAGCGCACCGGAGCTGAACAGCCGTGCCAGGAGGCCCAGTCGGCCGAGCTCGGCGAGGAGCGGCCGGTTGACGTGTCCCGGCTCGCCCTTGTCGGCGAGCGGGCGCAGCCGTTCGGTGGCCATGGTGCGCAGCTCGGCACACCAGGCGGTCGCTTGCGGTTCGAGCGAGAATGCGGGCACTGCGGGCCCTCCCTCCGGTCCGGGCCGCCGTGACCCTTCCCGTTCGCCGTCCAGGACGGGATCGCCGCGACCCCGCCCACTGCTTCCGGAACGGGACCACACAGCCCCGCCCCACTCCCATCCGGACCGAGACCACCACGGTCCGCCCCGCTCCCATCCGGGCGACCACCACGGCCGGCCCGGCTCCCGTCCGGGGCCCCACCACGGCCCGCCCCCGACGCCTTCCGGGGGCGGACCATCACAGCCCCGCCCCACTCCCATCCGGACCGAGACCACCACTGGCCCCGCCCCACTCCCATCCGGACCGAGACCACCCAGCCCCGCGCCGCTCCCATCCGGGCGACCACCACGGCCCGCCCTCCACGCCTGCCGGACGCGGGCCATCACAGCCCCGCCCCACCACCATCCGGACCGAGACCACCACGGCCCGCCCTCGACGCCTGACGGAGGCGGGCCACCACGGCTCTTCCCCGCCACCGCCGGGGCATACCCCGGCTCCCCCGACGTTATCGCGCAAGCTTGACTGCCGTCACCAAGGCGATACGCTCGATGCGCGAGCCATGAAGGACGCCGGTGCCCACCACGACGCCCGTCTCGACGTCTGTCACGGCAAGGGGGCGAACCGCCATGCATCGCTCGGCCCATGTCGACACCTTCGCGCGCGACCGTCTGCCGCCGCCCGACGAGTGGCCCGAGCTGCGGTTCGACCTGCCGGAGCTGCGCTACCCCGAGCGGCTGAACTGCGCCGCCGAACTCCTGGACCACGCCGAGGCGGACCGCCCGGTCTTCCACACCCCGGCCGGCCCCAGCTGGACGTACGGCGAACTGCGCGCGCACGTGGACCGGATCGCGCACGTGCTCACCGCCGACCTCGGCGTGGTGCCTGGCAACCGGGTGCTGCTGCGCGGCCCCACCACGCCCTGGCTCGCCGCCTGCTGGCTGGCCGCGCTCAAGGCCGGCGCGATAGCCGTCACCGTGCTGGACCGGCAACGCCCGCACGAGCTGGCCACGATGTGCGAGATCGCCCTGGTGCGGCACGCGCTGTGCGACATCCGGTCGGTGGAGGACCTGGCGAAGGCCGACATACCGGGGCTGCGCATCACGACGTACGGCGGTGACGGCCCCGACGACCTCCTCAACCGCCCGGCGCCCCGCGCGCCGTACCCGGCGGTCGACACCGCGGCCGACGACGTCGCCCTGATCGCGTTCACCTCGGGCACCACGGGTCGCCCGAAAGGGTGCATGCACTTCCACCGGGACGTGCTGGCGATCGCGGACACCTTCTCGCGGCATGTACTGCGCCCGCGCCCGGACGACGTCTTCACCGGCTCACCCCCGCTCGGCTTCACCTTCGGCCTGGGCGGCCTGGTGGTCTTCCCCATGCGGGCCGGCGCCAGCTCCCTGCTCCTGGAACAGGCCGGCCCCCGCCAACTGCTCCCCGCGATCGCCGAGCACCGCGTCTCAGTCCTGTTCACCGCCCCGACCGCCTACCGTGCCATGCTGGACCAGCTGGACGGGTACGACGTCTCCTCGCTGCGGCGCTGTGTGTCGGCCGGCGAGAACCTGCCCGCGGCCACCTGGCGGGCCTGGCACGAGCGCACCGGACTGCGCGTCATCAACGGCATCGGCGCCACCGAGCTGCTGCACATCTTCGTCTCCGCGGCCGACGAGCGGATCAGGCCGGGCACCACGGGGGTGCCGGTACCGGGCTGGCAGGCGCGGGTGCAGGACGCGCACGGCACGCCGGTGCCGGACGGTGAGCCCGGGCTGCTCGCCGTGCGCGGCCCCGTCGGCTGCCGCTACCTCGCCGACCCGCGCCAGCGCGCGTATGTGCGCGGCGGCTGGAACATCACCGGTGACACCTACGTCCGGGAGCCCGACGGCTACTTCCGCTATGTGGCCCGCGCCGACGACATGATCATCTCCGCCGGATACAACATCGCCGGCCCGGAGGTGGAGGACGCACTGCTGCGGCATCCGGACGTGGTGGAGACGGCGGTGGTCGGCCGCCCGGACGAGGCCCGCGGACAGGTCGCCGTGGCCTACACGGTGCTGTGCGAGGGCGCCCCGCGCGACCCGGAGGCCCTGCGCACCTTCCTCATGTCCGAACTGGCACCCTACAAATGCCCCCGCGAGTTCGTCTTCGTCGACGCGCTCCCGCGCACCGCCACCGGCAAGCTCCAGCGGTTCCGGCTGCGCAGCGGAGGTGACCGGCAGTGATGCCGACGGCCTAAAATGATCAACGTGTCCGAGCAGCACGCCCCCAGGTCCCTCATCGTCACGCTCTACGGCGCGTACGGCCGCTCCATGCCCGGCCCGGTGCCCGTCGCCGAGCTGATCCGGCTCCTGGCCGCGGTCGGCGTGGACGCGCCCTCCGTCCGCTCCTCGGTGTCCCGGCTCAAACGGCGCGGCCTGCTGCTGCCGGCCCGCACCGGGCAGGGCGCGGCCGGCTACGAACTCTCCCCGGAGGCACGGCAGTTGCTGGAGGACGGTGACCGGCGCATCTACGCCACCACGTCCGTGGAGGACACGGGCTGGGTGCTCGCGGTGTTCTCCGTGCCCGAGTCGGAGCGGCAGAAGCGGCACGTGCTGCGCTCCCGGCTGGCCGGCCTGGGCTTCGGCACGGCGGCCCCCGGGGTGTGGATCGCCCCGGCGAGGCTGTACGAGGAGACCCGGCACACCCTGCGCCGGCTGCACCTGGATCCGTACGTCGACTTCTTCCGCGGCGAGCACCTGGGCTTCGCGCCCACGGCCGATGCGGTCGCCCGCTGGTGGGACCTGGCCGCGCTCGCCAAGGAGCACGAGCGGTTCCTGGACGTGCACGCCCCGGTGCTGCGCGCCTGGCAGCGCCGTCCGTCCACGCCGCCCGAGGAGGCCTACCGCGACTACCTCCTCGCCCTCGACACCTGGCGCCACCTGCCCTACACCGACCCCGGCCTGCCCACCCCCCTGCTGCCCCCAGGCTGGCCGGGCGTGCGCTCGGCGGAGGTGTTCCGCGCCCTGCACGAGCGACTGCGGGACGCGGGGGCGGAGTTCGCGGGGGTGTGACGCAGGACGGTTTCACAGGGGGCCAGGCAGTACAGGCGTGCTCCCCCGTCCGGGCGCGGTGGGCCGGGGCACTGACGATTCAGTCGCCCAGTGACAGCCGTGGCTTCGGGGCGTCCGTGCGGCCGGTCTGCGGGCGCTGGCTGCCCGCCCGGTAGGGAGCGGGCCAGGCGACGCCCGGCCCCTCGTAGCCCTGCTCGGCCGCCGCGTGCAGGGTCCAGTGCGGGTCGTACAGGTGCGGACGGCCCAGCGCGCACAGGTCGGTACGCCCAGCGAGGATCAGGGAGTTGACGTCGTCCCAGGACGAGATCGCGCCGACGGCGATCACCGGGACACTCACCGAGTTCCGGATCCGGTCGGCGAACGGCGTCTGGTACGACCGCCCGAACTCCGGCCGCTCCCCGGCCACGACCTGCCCGGTGGAGACGTCGATCGCGTCGGCCCCGTGCGCGGCGAAGGCACGGGCGATCTCCACGGCGTCCTCGGCGGTGGTGCCGCCCTCGGCCCAGTCCGTGGCCGAGATGCGCACCGTCATGGGCCGCTCCGCCGGCCACACCGCGCGTACGGCGTCGAAGACCTCCAGCGGGAACCTCAGCCGTCCCTCCGGCGAGCCGCCGTAGGCGTCGGTGCGCCGGTTCGTGAGCGGGGACAGGAAGCCGGAGAGCAGATAACCGTGTGCGCAGTGCAGTTCGAGCAGATCGAAGCCGGCCCGCGCGGCCCGCCAGGCGGCCGCTGTGAACTGCTCGCGGATGTCGGTGAGTTGGGCACGGGAGAGCTGCCGAGGGGTCTGGCTGCCCGCCTTGTACGGCAGCGGGGAGGCGGCGACGAGGGGCCAGTTGCCGCGCGGCAGCGGCTCGTCCATGCCCTCCCACATCAGCTTCGTGGAGCCCTTGCGGCCGGAGTGGCCGAGCTGCACGCCGATCGCCGTGCCGGGTGCCTGGCCGTGCACGAAGTCGGTGATCCGCCGCCACGCCTCGGCCTGCCGGCCGGTGTAGAGACCGGCGCAGCCCGGCGTGATACGGCCCTCCTCGCTCACGCACACCATCTCGGTCATGACGAGACCGGCCCCGCCGAGCGCGCGGGCGCCGAGGTGGACGAGGTGGAAGTCGCCGGGGACGCCGTCGGTGGCGGAGTACATGTCCATCGGCGACACCACGACCCGGTTGCGCAGGGTCAGGCCGCGCAGCCGGAACGGGGTGAACATCGGGGGTGTCCCGGGCGGGCAGCCGAACTCGCGCTCGACCGCCTCGGTGAAGTGGGCGTCGCGCAGCCGCAGGTTGTCGTGGGTGACGCGGCGGCTGCGGGTGAGCAGGTTGAAGGCGAACTGCCGCGGCGGCTGGTCCAGGTGGAGGCGCAGGTTCTCGAACCATTCGAGGCTGGCCCGGGCGGCACGCTGGGTGGAGGCCACGACGGGTTTGCGCTCCTCCTCGTAGGCCGCCAGTGCCGTTTCGAGTGTGGGCTGTTCGCGCAGGCACGCCGCGAGGGCGAGGGCGTCCTCCACGGCGAGCTTGGTGCCGGAGCCGATGGAGAAGTGGGCGGTGTGCGCGGCGTCGCCGAGGAGGACGACGTTGCCGTTGGACCAGCGGCCGTTGACCACCGTACGGAAGGTGGTCCAGGCCGAGTTGTTGGAGCGCAGGGGGCGGCCGCGCAGCGCCTCCGCGAAGATCTTGGCGCAGCGGTCGATGGACTCCTGCGGGGTGACGTCGTCGAATCCCGCCGCCTTCCAGACCTCCTCGCGCATCTCGACGATCACGGTGGAGGCGTCGGCCGCGTACGGGTAGCCGTGCAGTTGCATCACGCCGTGTTCCGTCTCGGCGATCTCGAAACGGAAGGCGTCGAAGGGGAAGTCGGCGGCGAGCCAGATGTATCGGCAGCGGTGTGTCGTCACCTGCGGCTCGAACACATCGGCATGGGTGGCGCGGGTGGTGCTGTTGACTCCGTCGGCGGCGATGACGAGGTCGTACTCGGCGCAGAGCGTGTCCGGGTGGGGCGCCTCGGTGCGGAAGTCGAGCTCCACGCCCAGGGAGCGGCACCGGTCGTGCAGGATCTCCAGAAGGCGGCGACGACCGAGGGCGGCGAAACCGTGGCCTCCGGAGCGGTGTGTGACACCCCGGTGGACGATGTCGATGTCGTCCCAGCGAACGAAGTCGCGTTGCAGGGCCTCGTAGACGACGGGGTCGGCGTGCTCGATGCCGCCCAGCGTCTCGTCGGAGAGGACGACTCCGAAGCCGAAGGTCTCGTCGGGGGCGTTGCGTTCCCAGACCGTGATGTCACGGGCCGGGTCGAGCCGCTTCAGCAGCGCGGCCGCGTACAGGCCACCGGGGCCGCCACCGATGATCGCCACCCGCATGACAGCTCACCTCCCCCGCCACTTCGGCGGACGCTTCTCCGTGAAGGCCGCGTGGAACTCCGCGTAGTCCTCGCCGTTCATCAGCAGGGCCTGGGTCGAGGCGTCCAGCTCGATCGAGGCCGCCAGAGGCATGTCCAGCTCGGCCGTGAGCAGCGCCTTCGTCTGGGCGTGGGCCAGGGCCGGACCGTCGGCCAGGCGGCGGGCCAGCGCATGGGCCGCCTCGTCGGCCCGGCCCTCCTGCGTCAGCTCACTGATGAGGCCGATGCGCTCGGCCTCGGGGGCCCGGACCGGGTCGCCCAGCATGAGCAGGCGGGTGGCGTGGCCGAGGCCCACGACGCGGGGCAGCAGGTAGGCCGCGCCCATGTCGCCGCCGGACAGGCCGACGCGGGTGAAGAGGAAGGCGAAGCGTGCGGTGGGGTCCGCGACGCGGAAGTCGGCCGCCAGCGCCAGCACCGCTCCGGCCCCGGCCGCCACTCCGTGCACCGCGGCGATCACGGGGAACGGGCACTCCCTGATCGCCCGTACGACCTGGCCTGTCATCCGGTTGAAGTCGAGCAGCCGGCCGGTGTCCATGCCGAGCGTGGCGCCGATGATCTCGTCGACGTCGCCGCCGGAGCAGAAGCCGCGTCCCTCACCGGTCAGCACCAGGGCGCGTACGGCGCGCTCCCGGGACAGCTCGGCCAGCAGGTCGCGCAGGTCGGCGTAGGCGCCGAAGGTGAGCGCGTTGAGTTTCTCGGGACGGGCGAGGGTGACGGTGGCGACCCCGTCGGCGAGCTGGACCCGCAGATGCTCCCAGTCGGAGGTGCGGGCGGCGGAGCCGGTGAAGGGACTCATGACGTGCGGCCTCCTAGGGCGGCGGTGCCGTACGTTGCGCTGTCCCCTGAAGTTATCACTCATTTGTGACTGTCGTCACGAGTACGCGACAGACGGCGGCGGATCGGCCGGATCCGGTCGTCCGGTCACATGCGTCACCGGTCAGCGACAGCGCCGTAACAGTGGGCACGGGCGGGCGAGGCGGGCCGTTCGCCGGGGTAAGCCGCCCGGTACCGGGGCCGAAGGTCCTGGGCGAAGCCCGCCGACAGTCCCTGTGGCCGGGCCCGTACCATTCCTACAGTCGAAAGCAGGACAGCCTGCTCCATGAACGGACTCGCCTTGCACGAACCCTCCACCGAACCGGCCTCCTGGCGCATCGCGCTGCCGCACACCGCGGCGGCGGTGCCCGTGGCGCGTGCCCTGGTGCGCACGGCCCTCGCCGAGGTGGAGCATCCGGCCGACAGCGACACCGCGGAACTGCTCACGGCGGAGCTGGTGGCCAACGCGGTGGAGCACACCGCCGGGCGCGGCCCGATAGAGCTGGTGGTGGAGCTGCTGCCGAGCGGCTGCCAGGTCGAGGTGCACGACCCGGACCCGGCGCCGCCCGGCCGGCTGACCGCACCGTCGATCGAGGAGCCCGACGTCTGGCAGGAGGGCGGGCGCGGGCTGCTGCTGATCCGAGCCCTCAGCTCGTCCTGCGGGCACCGCCCCACCCCGTCGGGCAAGGCGGTGTGGTTCAGACTGCCTGCGGTTCCCGCTCAGCGGCGGCGCTCGGCGTGACCTCGGGCTCGGCCGTCCGCGCCAGCGTGGAGTGCCGGCGCCCGTAGAGGGCGTAGATCGCCAGGCCCACCACGAGGAACACGGCGAACTGGATCCAGGTCTGCCACCCGGTCTCGTACATCAGGTACAGGCAGAAGGCGACGCCGAGCAGCGGGCCCACGGGATACAGCGGCACCCGGAAGCTGCGGGTGAGGCCCGGTTCGCGGCGGCGCAGCGCGATCACCACGATGTTGACGACGGCCATGATCGCCAGGGTGCCGATGGTGCACAGGTTCATCACGGCGTCGAGGGAGGCGAAGGCCGCCGGGAGCGCGAAGACGACGGCGACGATCAGCGTGCCGGCGACCGGCGTGGACGTCTTCGGGTTGACCTTCTCGAAGACGCGCGGGATCAGGCCGTCGCGGGACATCGACATCAGGATGCGGGTCTGGCCGTACATCACCGCGAGGACGACCGAGGCGATGGCGACGACCGCGCCGAAGGCGATCACTCCGCCGCCGACGGCGGAGCCGGTGACCTCGTTGACGACGTAGGAGAGGGCGGCGGGCCGGCCGGCGACCTGCTTGCCGCCGATGGCGCCGATCGCGGCGACCGCGACCGCGCAGTACAGCAGCGTCACGATGCCCATGCAGACCATGATCGCGACCGGGATGTCCCGGCGCGGGTTCTTGGCCTCCTCGCCGGCCGTGGTGATCGCGTCGAAGCCGATGTAGGAGAAGAAGGCGGCCGTGGTGCCGGCACCGATGCCACCGAGGCCGGCCGGGGAGAACGGGGTGAGGTTGCCGTGCTTGAAGGCGCTGTAGCCGACGGCGCAGAAGGCCAGCAGGATGACGAGCTTGACCGCGGCCATGGCGGCCGTCGCCCGGGCGCTCTCGCGCACCCCGCGCACCAGCAGCACGGAGGCCATGGCGATGACGATCACGGCGGGGAGGTTGATGATCCCGCCGTCGCCGGGGCCCGCGGACAGCGCGGCCGGGAGCTGGACGCCGGTGAGGCTGTGCAACAGCTCGTTGACGTACTGGCTCCAGCCGACCGCGACGGCCGAGATGGAGATGCCGTACTCCAGCAGCAGGCACCAGCCGACGAGGAAGGCGGTGGACTCGCCGAGTCCGGCGTAGGCGAAGGAGTACGAGGAGCCGGAGACCGGGATCGCGCCGCCCAGCTCCGCGAAGGAGAAGGCGGTGAAGACGCAGGTGATCGCGGCGAGGACGAACGAGACGACGACGGCCGGGCCGGCCTGGGCGACGGAGTCGGAGAGGCCGACGAAGATGCCGGTGCCGACGATGGCGCCGACGCCGAAGCAGATGAGCTGGAAGAGGCCCATCGTGCGCTTGAGGCCGTGGCCCTCGCGGTCTGCGCCGGATTCGGCGACGAGCAGGTGCGGGGACTTGATGCGGGGAGCGGGCATTGCGGGTTGGTGCTCGTTTCTCGGTGGTGCGGGCGACCGGGTGAGGTCGCGGCGGCGGCCCGGGCTGGGGTGGTGCCGGGCCGCCGGTCAGGATAAGGCCTGGTCGGGAGGGTGGACTAGGATTGCCGGCCGAGTGTGGCGACCAGCACCGCCTTGATGGTGTGCAGGCGGTTCTCGGCCTCGTCGAAGACGGCCGAGTGGGTGGACTCGAAGACCTCGTCGGTGACCTCCAGCGAGGTCAGGCCATAGGTCTCGTGGATCTCGCGGCCGACCTCGGTGCCGAGGTCGTGGAAGGCCGGCAGGCAGTGCAGGAACTTCACGTCCGGGTTGCCGGTGGCGCGCAGGACGTCCATGGTCACGGCGTACGGCGACAGCGCGGCGATGCGCTCCTGCCACACCTCCTTCGGCTCGCCCATGGAGACCCACACGTCGGTGGCGACGAAGTCCGCCCCCGACACGCCCTCCGGGACGTCCTCGGTGAGGGTGATCCGGGCACCGCTCGCCGCGGCGAGCTTGCGGGCGTGGGTGACGACGTCCTCGGCGGGCCAGTAGGCCTTCGGGGCGACGATCCGCACGTCCATGCCGAGCAGGGCGCCGGTGACCAGGTAGGAGTTACCCATGTTGAAGCGGGCGTCGCCGAGGTAGGCGAAGGCGATCTGCCGGAGCGGCCTGGCACTGTGCTCGGTCATGGTGAGCACGTCGGCGAGCATCTGGGTGGGGTGCCAGTCGTCGGTGAGGCCGTTGTAGACGGGCACGCCCGCGTGCGCGGCCAGCTCCTCGACCTTGGCCTGGCTGTCCCCGCGGTACTCGATGCCGTCGTACATCCGGCCCAGCACCCGCGCGGTGTCCTTGACGGACTCCTTGTGACCGATCTGCGAGCCGGACGGGTCCAGGTAGGTCGTGCGGGCGCCCTGGTCGGCGGCGGCGACCTCGAACGCACAGCGGGTGCGCGTCGAGGTCTTCTCGAAGATCAGCGCGATGTTCCGGCCGCGCAGGTACTGCGTCTCGGTCCCCGCCTTCTTGGCCGCCTTCAGCTCGGCCGCCAGCTCGACCAGGCCGCGGAATTCCTCCCCCGTGAAGTCCAGCTCCTTGAGGAAGTGGCGGCCGGCGAGGGCGGTCGGGACTGTCGCCATGGGGAGCGCTCCAGAGGTATGACTACAGCGGACTCTGTAAGTCTATACGATCCTTCACATTTCTATACGGCGTCTCGTTCCACGGGACAGCTCATGCAGCGCGGCCCGCCCCGGCCCCGCCCCAGCTCGCTACCCGGGATCTCGATCACCTCGATGCCCTGTTTGCGCAGATGCGTGTTGGTGGTCGAGTTGCGCTCGTAGGCGACGACCACCCCGGGCTCGACGGCGAGCACGTTGCAGCCGTCGTCCCACTGCTCGCGCTCGGCGGCGTGCACGTCCTGGGTGGCGGTCAGCACCCGGATCTCGCCGAGCCCGAGGGCGGCGGCGATCGCGCGGTGCATGTGCTCCGGCGGATGGTCCGTGACCTTCAGCTCCTTCTCGGAGACCCCCGGCTCGATGGTGTACGAGCGCAGCATGCCGAGCCCCGCGTACTGGGTGAAGGTGTCACCGTCGACCATGGTCATCACGGTGTCGAGGTGCATGAAGGCGCGCCGCTTGGGCATGTCGAGCGCGACGATGGTGCGCGCCGAGCCGGCCGCGAACAGCTTGTACGCCAGCATCTCCACGGCCTGCGGGGTGGTGCGCTCGCTCATCCCGACCAGCACGGCGCCGTTGCCGATCACCAGCACGTCGCCGCCCTCGATGGTGGAGGGATGGTCGGCCTGCCCCTGGGACCAGACATGGAACGCCTCGTCGCGGAACAGCGGGTGGTGACGGTAGATCGCCTCGAAGTGGACGGTCTCCCGCTGTCGCGCGGGCAGCCGCATGGCGTTGATCGCGACCCCGTCGTAGATCCAGGCGGAGGTGTCGCGGGTGAAGAGGTGGTTGGGGAGGGGGCCGAGGAGGAAGTCGTCGAGGTCCATCACATGGAAGCGGACGGAGGTGGGCTCCGCGTGCGCCTGGAGGAACTCGCGCTTGGTCATGCCGCCCACGAGCGCCTCGGCCAGCTCGCGTGCGGGCAGGGCCTCGAAGGCGGCGCGCAGGTGGTCGGCGGCGAGGGGGCCGTACTCCTTCTCGTGGAAGACCCGGTCGAGGACGAGGGTGCGGGCCTCGGGGATCTCCAGGGTCTCGGTGAGCAGGTCGCCGAAGAGGTGGACGGCGACCCCGCGGTCACGCAGGACGTCGGCGAACCCGTCGTGCTCGGCGCGCGCCCGGCGCACCCACAGCACGTCGTCGAAGAGCAGGGCGTCCTTGTTGCTGGGGGTGAGCCTTTTGAGCTCAAGGTCGGGCCGGTGCAGGATCACGCGACGCAACCGCCCGGCCTCGGAGTCGACGTGGTATGCCATGCCTCCATCCTGGCCGCCCCCGCCCGTCTTCACGCCCTTGTTGACCGTTTCCGACCCTTGCTGTTTTCGTCTCCTTGACGAGAAGCGGTACCTCTTGGTCGGAGCGGCTGCGGCTGGCCGGTCAGATCGCGGTGCAGGGGACCGGCCAGCGGCGGATGCGCGGAGGCAGGGCCACCGCCCAGCCTCCGGCGGCCAGCACCAGCCGCTCGGCGACGAGGAGATCCAGGGCCTCCCGGTCGACCGCGTCCAGCGGTGCCGGCTCCTGGAGACGGAGGAAGGCGGCGAGGAGACCGGGGTGGTCGAGGGTGAGCCGTACGGCGGTGCCCTTCTCCCTGCGGTCCAGGACGGTCACGAACCCGGGACCGCGCCGGTGGTAGAGGGTGCCGTAGGCGTGTCCGGCCCGCCAGGCGGCCAACGTCGCCTCCTCGCCCGGCAGTTCGGCCGGCGGCGGCAGATGGCGCAGCAGTCCGATGTCGTACGACGGCCGGCCCACGCCCCGCCAGTCCACCCGCAGTCCGTCGCTCTGGCACTCACGCAGGAAGCGCACCGCCTCCGCCGTCTCCGGGCCCGCGCCGCTCAGGTCCAGCGGCACCACGGCCATCGGCGCGCTCATCCGGCGTCCTCGGACAGGCGGACCGGCTCGCCCCAGGTCGGCAGGGACACATAGGTGGCGCCGTCACGGAACAACAGTCCGAGGTCGAAGGCCTGCTGGACCCATGCGGTCAGGGCCTGCGTGGTCGGCCCGTGGCCGTCGGCGGTCAGCAGCCGGTGCAGTGCCGGGACGGTACGGCCGTCCTCCAGGCGGCGCAGGGCCTCGGCGCCCCAGCCGGTGAAGCGGTGGGTGGCCGGTGGCCGGCCGTGCCGCCGGTCGTGCACCAGCAGTTCCTCGCCGTCCTCCTCGAACAGCAGCCGGGAGTGCGCGTGCCCGGCCCGCCACGCGGCGACGGCGGCCTGCAGCCGCCGCTCGACCGGGCCCGCGATCCCGGCGTCCTCGGTGTCGAACAGATAGACAAGGTCGGCGAGTTCGCCCTCGGGCAGCTCGTAGACGTGCCGGTACATCCGGGCCGGGCGGCGCTTGCCGAAGCCGAGGTCCGGGTCGGTGAAGTGCGGGCTGAACCGCTCCAGCTGGACGCGGTGGGCGCCGCTGGGCGGCTGGAGGTGGACCAGCGCGGGGAACTGGTCGATCACCGGCGCGTAGTCGTCGGCCGTCTCGCCGGGGAAACCGTAGAGCAGGTTCCAGGAGCAGGTCAGCGCGTGGTTCTCGCACTCGCGCAGGGTGCGGACGTTACGGGCGCCGGTGACCCCCTTGTCCATCAGGTCCAGGACCCGGCTGCCCAGGCTCTCGATGCCGGGCTGGATGTGCACCGTGCCGGACTCGCCGAGGAGTCGCAGCTGCGCGGGGGTCAGGTTGGACTTGACCTCGTAGTGCAGCCGCAGGTCCCAGCCGCTCTCCGCCACTCGGGGCAGGAAGTCCCGGAAGTGGGCCATGTCGATGATGTTGTCGACGGTGACCACGTCGAGGACGCGGTGCCGGCGCACCAGCCGGTCGATCTCCGCCCACAGCCGCTCCCCGGGCTTGGCGCGGAAGGCCATGGCGGAGCCGTTGAGCCCGCAGAACGTGCAGTGGTGCTTCTCGCCCCACCAGCAGCCACGGGCGCCCTCCACCACGAGCTTCGGATGGACGTACTCCCGGACCGGGGAGGCGTCCAGCGCGGCCTGCCACTGGTCGTAGTCGGGCGAGGGTATGTCGGCGGGCGCCACGGTCCGCCGGGTCGCGGGGTTGGCACGCGACACCGGGCCGTCCCACCAGCACAGGCCCGGCACGTCGACGGGGTCGGTGCGCTCGGCAAGGTGCCGTAACAGGGCCGGGAAGGCGTACTCGGCCTCGCCGCGGACCACATGGTCGACGAAGGGGTGGTTGCGGTGCAGGGCGTGGCCCATCGGCCCGTCGCAGTTGCCGCCACCGAAGACGACCGTCGACTCGGGGCGTTCTCGCTTGAGTTCGCGGGCCAGCGCGAGGGAGGCGACGTTCTGCATGAAGGTGCTGGTGAACCCGACGACGTCCGGCTCGGCCGCCAGCACCTCCTCCGCGCAGGCGGCGACGTAGGCGGCGGCGTACGGCCGCATCGCGACGGCCGTGTCGACGAAGACGTCCCGGTCGGCGGCGTACTCCCGCAGCCGGGCCAGGCCCCAGTCCGGATCGTCGTACAGGACGCCGGAGAAGACCCAGTCGCCGAGGCCGTGGAAGATGGCGTCGCTGCCGACGGAGACGTAGTCGCCCGGCCGCAGCCGGCCCCCGGAGCGCTCCAGCAGGAACTCGGCCCAGCGCAGGGAGCCGTGGAACTCGGTCACCTCGGCGTCCGGACGCGCCTGCCGGACCAGCCGGTTCAGCAGGCCGAGCTGCAGGGACGGAAGGTCGAGCGGATGCCAGGGCATCGTGACCAGGTGAACGCGCATGCTCAGCGGGTCGGCCGCTTCTCCAGGATCGCCGGCCGACGGCCGGTGCCCCGCTCCTCCTCGCGGACCACGACCTTCTTGATCTCCATGTCCACCGCCCTCCCCTCCGACGCGCGAACACCCCTGTGCCGCACGGCTGTCCACCATATGGACAGATGTGTGTGCGACACAAGGGCGTTCTGTGACCGACACGTGCGCGGGGACGGCTACAGGCGCGGGTCCACCGGCTCCGACTCCAGCGCCAGCACCCCGAACACCGCCTCGTGCACCCGCCACAGCGGCTCCCCGTCCGCGAGCCGGTCCAGGGCCTCCAGACCGAGGGCGTACTCGCGCAGGGCCAGGGACCGCTTGTGGTTCAGGAAGCGCTGCCGGAGCCTGGCCAGGTTGTCCGGGCGGGTGTACTCGGGGCCGTAGATGATCCGCAGGTACTCCCGGCCCCGGCACTTGATGCCGGGCTGCACCAGCCGTCCGTCGTGGTTGCGGACCAGCGCGCCGAGCGGCTTGACGACCATGCCCTCGCCGCCTCGGCCGGTCATCTCCAGCCACCAGTCGACACCCGCGCGCACCGAATCCGCCTCGCCGGTGTCGACGTAGAGCCGCCGGGTGGTCTGCAGCAGTCCGGTGCCGTCGTGCTCCACCAGGCGGTCGATCAGGGCCAGTTGCTCGTCGTGCGGCAGCGCGGCGAGGCTGCGGCCCTGGACGGCCAGCAGCTGGAACGGGGCCAGGCGTACGCCGTCCAGGCCGTCCGTGGTCCAGCAGTAGCGGCGGTAGGCGGCGGTGAACGCGGCCGCGTCGGCGGCCCGGTCCCGCTGCCGGTCCCGCAGGCCGGTGAGGTCGACACCCCGGGCCGAGGCGGCCTCCAGCGCGGCCAGCGCGCCCGGGAACACCGCGCCGGACGCGGCACCGACGGCCGCGTACTGGCTGCGCAGCAGCCCCGAGGCCTTCAGCGACCACGGCATCAGCTCGGCGTCCAACAGCAGCCAGTCGGTGGCCAGTTCGTCCCAGAGGCCGGCGTCCGTGATCGCCGCGCGCAGTCGGCCGAGGATCTCCTCGGTCACCTGCTCGTCGTCGAAGAACGGCCGCCCGGTCCGGGTGTAGAGGGACCCGGTGGGGCCTCCCCCGCTCCCGGCTTCGCTCGAGCCGGAGGTACCCCCAACCCCGAACCGCTTGCGCGCCGCCTCCGCGTCCCGGCACACCAGGGCCACGGCCCGCGAGCCCATGTGCTTCTCCTCGCACACGACCCGCTCGACCCCGTCCGCCGCGTACTGCGCGAAGGCCTCCTGCGGGTGCTCCAAGTAGCCGTCGATCCGGGAGGTCGCCGTCGGTGCCATGGTCGGCGGCAGGTACGGCAGCAGGCGCGGGTCGGTCGCGAAGCGGCTCATGACCTCCAGGGCCGCCGCCGCGTTCTCCTCCCGGACCGCCACCCGGCCGGCCTGCCGGGTCTCCACGGCCCTGCGGCCGTACACGTCCGCCAGGTCCAGCGGGCGGCCGTCCTGTCCGCCGGGCGCCTCGGCGCGCAGCGGACGCGACGGCTCGTACCAGACCCGCTCGGCCGGTACGTCGACCAGCTCGCGCTCCGGCCAGCGCAGCGCGGTCAGCTTGCCGCCGAACACCGCGCCGGTGTCCAGGCAGATGGTGTTGTTGAGCCAGGTCGCCTCGGGGACCGGGGTGTGGCCGTAGACCACCGCCGCGCGGCCCCGGTAGTCCTCCGCCCAGGGGTAGCGCACCGGCAGCCCGAACTCGTCGGTCTCGCCCGTGGTGTCGCCGTACAGGGCGTGCGAGCGGACCCGGCCGGATGTGCGGCCGTGGTACTTCTCGGGCAGGCCGGCGTGGCAGACGACCAGCCTGCCGCCGTCGAGGACGTAGTGGCTGACCAGGCCCGCCAGGAACCGCCGTACCCGCTCCTTGAACTCCTCGCTCTCGCCCTCCATCTGCGCGATGGTCTCGGCGAGCCCATGGGTGTGCTGGACCTTGCGGCCCTTGAGATGGCGGCCGTACTTGTTCTCGTGGTTGCCGGGCACGCACAGCGCGTTGCCCGTCTCGGCCATCGACATCACCCGGCGCAGCACGCCCGGGGTGTCCGGGCCGCGGTCGACCAGGTCGCCGACGAAGACGGCGGTACGGCCGTCCGGGTGCACGCCGTCCGCGTACCCCAACTTGGTGAGCAGGGCCTCCAGTTCGGCGGAGCAGCCGTGGATGTCGCCGATGATGTCGAAGGGACCGGTGAGATGGGTCAGGTCGTTGAAGCGCTTCTCGGTGACGACGGTGGCGTGCTCGGCCTCCTCGGCCCCGCGCAGGACGTGCACCTTGCGGAAGCCCTCGCGCTCCAGGTGGCGCAGCGAGCGGCGCAGTTCGCGGATGTGCCGCTGGATGACCCGGCGCGGCATGTCGGCGCGGTCGGTGCGGGCCGCGTTGCGCTCGGCGCACACCTCCTCGGGCATGTCCAGCACGATGGCGATGGGCAGCACGTCGTACTGCTTGGCCAGGTCGATCAGCTGACGCCGGGCGTCCTGCTGCACGCTGGTGGCGTCCACGACGGTGCGGCGGCCGGCGGCCAGCCGCTTGCCGGCGATGTAGTGCAGGACGTCGAAGGCGTCCCGGGTCGCGCTCTGGTCGTTCTCGTCGTCGGAGACGAGACCGCGGCAGAAGTCCGAGGAGATCACCTCGGTCGGCTTGAAGTGCCGGCGGGCGAAGGTGGACTTGCCGGAGCCGGAGGCGCCGACGAGGACGACGAGGGAGAGGTCGGTGACGGGGAGGACCCGTCCCTTGTTCTGTGGTGCGTTCTCCGTTGCCTCGGTCATGCCGCCTTCGCCTCCTTCTCGGTCTTGATCACGAACAGTGCCATCTGGGTGGGCGGGCCCACCTCGGGGTCGTCGGGGCCGACGGGCCTGAACCCGACGTCGTAGCCGTGCCGTTCGGCCACCGTGTGCGCCCAGGTGCGGAACTCCTCCCGGGTCCACTCGAAGCGGTGGTCGCCGTGCCGCGTGTGTCCGGCGGGCAGGGTCTCCCAGCGGACGTTGTACTCGACGTTCGGGGTGGTCACGAGCACCGTGCGCGGGCGGGCGTGCCCGAACACGGCGTACTCCAGGGCGGGCAGCCGGGGCAGGTCGAGGTGCTCGATCACCTCGCTGAGCACGGCGGCGTCGTAGCCCTTGAGCCGGTTGTCGGTGTAGGCGAGCGAGCCCTGCACCAGCTTCACCCGGGACGCCTGCCGCTCCCCCATGCGGTCCAGCTTCAGCCGGCGGGAGGCGATGGTGAGCGCCCGCACGGACACGTCGAGGCCGACGATCTCGGTGAACCGCACGTCCTTCAGCAGCTCCCGCACCAGCTCGCCCTGTCCGCAGCCGAGGTCGAGGACGCGGGTGGCGTCGGACGCGCGCAGTGCCTCGATGATCGCGTCCCGGCGCTGCACCGCGAGCGGAGTCGGCTTCTCCTCTGTCTCCTTCTCCTCCTCGACCGCGTTGTCGATCTCCTCGACCTCGCTGTCGTCGGCCTCGGCGAGACGCACCAGTTCCAGCCGCTCCATCGCCTGCCGGGTCAGCGACCAGCGGCGGGAGAGGTACCGGCTGGTGATCAGCTTCTGCTCCGGGTGGGCGGGCAGCCAGCCCTCGCCGGCCCGCAGCAGCTTGTCGACCTCGTCGGAGGACACCCAGTAGTGCTTGGCGTCGTCGAGGACCGGCAGCAGGACGTACAGATGGCGCAGCGACTCCGCGAGGGTCAGCGTCTCCGACTCCAGGACCAGGCGGACGTACCGCGAGTCGCCCCACTCCGGGAACTCGGTGTCGAGCGGCACCGGCTCGGCCGTCACCGTCCAGCCGAGCGGCTCGAACAGCCGTCGTACGAGCTCCGGGCCGCCGCGGGCGGGCAGCGCCGGTACCTCGACGCGCAGGGGCAGCGGGGCGGCGGCCCGTTCGGGGCGGGCGGCGCACACTC
Source organism: Streptomyces sp. RB17 (assembly GCF_009604455.1). Lineage (GTDB taxonomy): Bacteria > Actinomycetota > Actinomycetes > Streptomycetales > Streptomycetaceae > Streptomyces. The sequence continues at coordinate 194,074 of NZ_WEGL01000008.1, read as the reverse complement.
CGCGCAGAGCGCTGGAGAACACGCCGCTCAGCGCGACCGCGAGCAGCGAGGAAGCCGCGTAGGGGCGGTCGTTGACGTACTGCGCGAGCGCCGCGTCGGGGGCGCCGCCGCGGCCCTTGCCCTTGCCCCGCCGGACCAGCGCGAGGGTGTCGATCTCCAGCAGCAGCGCGGCCGTGCAGCGCCGGTCGTCCGCCTCGGGGTAGAAGACGTGCGCCGTGCCGTAGGACGTGGAGAACCTCTGCGCCTTGTCGGGGTGCTTGTGCAGCAGGTATCCGAGGTCGGTGGCCGGGTGGGCGGCGTCGCCGCGCGTGGAGATCGTCAGGAACACATGACCGAGTCTTCCGGTAGCAGGGCCCGCTGACGACCGGTTTTCTCGGAGTGGCCGGTCGACGACGGCCCAGCGGACCACGTCACGTCGTTCATTGCGAGATCCACGACTATGACTACGACTCGACTACGACTACGACTTCGCGCAGTGCGACGGCCGAGCCGGCTCCCTCCGGCGGTGCGGGGCGGAGGGAGCCGCCCGGACGGCGTTACGACAGCTGCGACTGCACCTGGGCGGAGATCAGCTCCAGGTGGTCCAGGTCGTCGAGGTCCAGGATCTGCAGATAGATGCGCTGGGAGCCGATCGCGGCGTACCGGCCGATCTTGTCGACGACCTCGGCAGGCGAACCGGCCAGGCCGTTGGCCTTCAGCTCGTCGACCTCACGGCCGATCGCGGCGGCCCGGCGGGCCACCTCCCGGTCGTCCCGGCCGACGCAGACCACGAGCGCGTTGGAGTACGTCAGCGCGTCCGCGCCGCGGCCGGCCTCCTCGGCGGCGGCACGTACCCGGGCGAACTGCCGCTCGGTGTCCTCGATGCCGGCGAAGGGGATGTTGAACTCGTCGGCGAACTGGGCTGCCAACCGCGGCGTACGGCTCGCGCCGTGGCCGCCGACGAGCACCGGGACCTTCTTCTGGGCCGGCTTGGGCAGCGCGGGCGACTCGGTCAGGTCGTAGTACGTGCCGTGGAAGTCGAAGGTCTTGCCGACCTCGGTCGCCCACAGCCCGGTGACGATCGCCAGCTGCTCCTCCAGCCGCGCGAACTTCTCCTTCGGGAACGGGATGCCGTACGCCTTGTGCTCCTCCTCGAACCAGCCCGCGCCGAGGCCGAGCTCCACCCGGCCGCCGGACATCCGGTCGACCTGGGCGACCTGGATGGCGAGCACGCCGGGCAGCCGGAAGGTGCCGGCCGTCATCAGCGTGCCGAGGCGGATGCGCCGGGTCTCGCGGGCCAGTCCGGCGAGCGTGATCCAGGCGTCCGTGGGTCCGGGCAGGCCGTCGACGCTGCCCATCCGGAGGTAGTGATCGCTGCGGAAGAAGGCGTCGAAGCCCAGGTCCTCGGTGGCCTTCGCCACGGTGAGCAAGGTGTCGTAGGTGGCCCCCTGCTGGGGCTCGGTGAAGATTCGAAGGTCCATACACCTATCCTGCACGCCGCCCGCCACGTCAGGCTCGTGGGTACCGTCCGGCGCGGCGGTCCCCGGTCGGGTGAAAATCGCCCCGCCGGTCGGCTGGCCCCCGCTTCGGCCCGAACGGCCGCGTCCTCAAACGCCGGACGGGCTGCTGCGATTGCCGTTCAGGCTGCTCTGGTCGGCGTTCAGGCTGGTGTGGTCGGCGCTCAGGCCGGTGTGGCCGCTGGTCTCCGGTAAGGCCTCCTCCCGTTGTAAGGCCTCCTCCCGTGCCGCCAGCTTGCGCAGCATCTCCAGGACGCGGTCGCGGGACTCGTCGGCCGCGTCGATGGCCTCCATGCACTGCCAGTACGTCGTCTCGTCGTCGGCCCCGCTGGCCAGGCCGACCAGGGCCATGCCGACCTCGCCGAGCAGACCCCCGAGGCAGAGCAGGGTCTCGCGGGCGTCGGCCAGCTCGGTGAGCTGGGCGGCGCGCAGGTCGCCCAGGTCGAGCTCGGGCGGGTCCAGCACCCCGCAGCCGCGGCCCGCCAGTTCGGTCAGGCCCAGCGCCTCGCCGCGCAGCTCGGGCGGTCCGGAGACCGCGAGCCGGCTGCCGATCGCCTGGGCCAGGGCCTGTGCCTGCCACGCCTCCGCCATGATCTCGGCCGCGTCGGTGCCGCACGCCAGCGCACGCCTGCTCGTGAGAATGAGCCGTATGGCATCCATGCGTCGCCCCCGTCCTTCCGCGTGCTTCAGCGCACGCCCGCTGGAACTCCCTTGGTCACTACCCAGAGTGAAACCGCTCGGGGTGAAAAGCCAGAGGTAGACGGAAATCTGTGGACAACAATTCGGATTCGACAGGTGAATTGACTCCGCAGGGTGATAACGGAGGTCAATCTTCCGGGGGTTGACGGCGCTCGGACGCGTTCTCGGACACTTCGTGCGCCCCCGGCACCGGGAAGCGCCGTTCGTTGCGGTCGATCTTCGCGGACAGGGCGGCCAGCGGGTCGATGCCGAGCACATGGCAGAACTGCAGGAGATATGCGAGGACGTCGGCGACCTCGTCGGTGACCCGGTGCGCGGTGTCCGGGTCGTCCATCACGCGCGTGGACTCCTCCGGCGTCAGCCACTGGAAGATCTCGACCAGTTCGGAGGCCTCCACGCTGAGAGCGGCGACGAGGTTCTTGGGGGTGTGGTAGGGCTGCCAGTTCCGCGCGGCCGCGAACTCGGCGAGCCTGCGCTGGAGTCCTGCCAGGTCGAGAGGTTCCGTCACGCGTCCAGGTGTACCACTGCGACACCCTCGGTCCCGGCGGCCCACGAGGCGTCGCTCACCGCGCCCACGCACCGGATGTGGCCGCGCTCGCCCATCCGGGCGGCCGTCCGCAGCAGTTCCCGGCGCTGGACGGGGTCGAGGCCACGGTCGAAGCCGTCGGCGAGGACGGTGAGGGTGCGCAGGGCGTCGGGCACCTCGCCCGGGGAGTCCATGTCCAGGACGCCGGGCCCGGTCAGCAGCACCAGCGTCAGCGCGAGATGGCGCAGTTCGCCGTCGCCGAGCCGGGCGAGTTCGGTGCGCAGGCCGTCGCCGCGGTCGAGCACCGCCCGTACCGTGCCGTCCGGCAGCGGCTCCGCGACGAGATCGGTCACCGGCCCCGCACAGCCCGCGCGCAGCGCGTCGACCAGCAGGCCGTGCCGACGGCCGCATTCCGCGCGGGTGCGCCACAGCACGTCGGCGAGGTTGTCGCAGCCGGACAGCAGCCGGCCGGAGCCGGTGGGCACGGGCCTGCGCATGGACTCGGGGCGGGGGTCGCAGGGGAAGACGGAGCGCAAAGCGACCACCATCTGCTCGGCCGCGGCGAGCACCTGCCGCTGCCCGTCCGTCTTGCCGGCCACGCGCAGCGGCAGCAGGGCGGTGCCGAGCCGGTCGTCGGGGAGCGGGGCGCGGGTCACCGGGGCGGAGCCGGCGGTGTGCCAGGCGGCCTGGACGGTCCCGCGCCCGGGGTCGCGCAACGCGGTTTCCAGCAGGACGAGGCCGCCCGCGGTCAGCCGCTCCCCGACGATCCGGAGGTGCGGTTCGGCCTGTACGGCGACGTCGAGCCGGACCGGTCCCTCGGCGCCGTCGGCCGTACAGCCGATCCGGAAGCCGCGGCGCCCTCCGGCATCGGGGCGGGCCCGCTGCGGCACACAGGCGACCGGGTCCGGGAACACCTCGAGGAGCGAGGCTCCGCCACCGAGCCGGGCCAGCGCCTCGTACGCCGTGAGCGCGGTCGTCTTCCCCGCTCCGCTGCGCCCGGCGAACAGAGTGACGGACCCCAGCGGAAGCCCGGCCCGCCGATGCCCGGCGAAGGCCGACAGCCGCAACTCGGTGATCCGGGCACGCACATCGGGGGACCGCCTGGACTGCGCGGGTACGGTCCCGGCGGGCGCGTCGGCGGCGGGCGGATCGGCGGACACGGAAGGCACGGCCATGCCCGGACCGTAGAACCCGCCCCGCCTGCCGAACCGTTTCCTGCCGGCACCTTCCCACGAACGGGCGGTGCGGGCAGGCCCAAACGGGACTCGGGCCACTCGGTCGGGTGACACCGACCAAGCGAGCACCGCTCACGTCCCTCCACACACGACCGCTTTCCGAGCACCCGGACACGCCGCCTCCGCGCACGACCGGTTTCCGAGCACCCGGACACGCCGCCTCCGCGCACGCCACCGCACGACCGCCGCCGACGTCGTCCCGGCGCACGACCCCGGCCGACCTTCCACAGATCCCGCGCTCACCCGCCACCGGTCCCGCGCTCAGCCGCCAGAGGCACCGCGCACGACCGCCGAAGGCATCCGCCCAGCCACCCCGAGCACGCCGCCCGACCGCCGGAGACACCCAATCAGGCCCCCGACACCCCCAAGGCACTCACCCGCCGCAGCACCGCACGCCACCGCCAACGGCACCGGCCAGCCACCCCGAACACCCGCAAGGCGCTCACCCACACCGTGCGCCACCGCGTAAGACACCCGCTCAGCCACCCCGAGCACCGCGCGCCACCGACGAAGCCACCCGCCCAGCCACCCGACGCCCCCATGGCACCCGCCACAAGCACCGCACGCCACCACCGAAGCCATCCCCCCAGCCGCCCCAAGCACCCCGCCCGACCGCACGAGGCACCCGCTCACCCGCCACAAGCACCGCGCGCCACCGACGAAGGCACCCGCTCAGCCACCCCGAGCACCTCGCTCGCCCCCCGGAGACACCCGCTCAGCCGCCCCGAGCACTCCGGCCCAACCCCCGGAGACATCGCCCAGCCGCCCCGAGCACCCCGCCCGACCACCGAAGACACCCGCTCAGCCACCCGACGCCCCCATGGCACCCGCCGCAGCACCGCACGCCACCGCCGACGGCACCCGCCCAGCCACCCCGAACACCCGCAAGGCGCTCACCCACACCGTGCGCCACCGCGTAAGACACCCGCTCAGCCGCCCCGAGCACCGCGCGCCACCGACGAAGGCACCCGCCCAGCCACCCGACGCCCCCATGGCACCCGCCACAAGCACCGTGCGCCACCGACGAAGGCACCCGCTCAGCCACCCCGAGCACCCCGGCCCAACCCCCGGAGACATCGCCCAGCCGCCCCGAGCACCCCGCCCGACCACCGAAGACACCCGCTCAGCCGCCCCAAGCACCCCGCCCGACCGCCGGAGGCACTCGCTCAGTCCCGCGACGCGCCCGCCCCCTCCATCAGCCCGCTGACCTCGGTGCCGGGTGGGGTGAGGAGGAAGACGTTGCGGTCGACGCGGTGCATTCCGCTGCGCAGGCCGAAGACCACGCCCGTGCTGAAGTCGAGGACGCGCTTGGCGACCTCGCTCTCCGCGCCGGAGAGGTCGAGCAGGACCGGCGCACCGGCCATCAGGGTCTCGGCGACTTCCCGGGCGTCGGCGAAGACGTTGACGCGCAGGACGACGAAACGGCGCCGCGTCTCGGTCTCGGCGTCGGGCAGCGCGCGGTGGTTCACCGCGGACGGCCAGGCGTCCCGGCCCCGCAGCGGCACGACCTGGGCGAGCCCTTCCCACTGTTCATCGGTGACGTCGTAGCGGCTCACCGGCTCCCCCTGACCTGACTCGCACTCCATGCCTGCACCAGCCAATTCTTACGCCACGTCACCCGTTCGGCCCAACAGCGACACACTGCGCGACCGATCCGGTGCCGCATGGCCGGGTGCGACCTGCGTCACATGTACGATTAAGTCCGTTTCTTACCGCCCTCATACCCGACTCTTCACATGCCGCCATGCCTCGCTCACCGGCTGCCATTAGCGTCCGGTGCCGTGCACTTGGCAGAAACACAGCAGGTGACAGCCGGCCGGCGGACACAGTCGGCGGTGTCCGCCGTACCGGTCGCCCACGCGGAGCTCCACGAGCCACCCGCGCAGTGGCATCGTGTGCTGACGCTGCTCGCCGACGTCAGCCTGTTCATCGGCACGCGTGCGGTGTGGACACAGGCGGCCACGCACAAGCTGCTCCTCGCGGGGATCATCTCCGTCTGTTACGCCTCGATCCTGGTGACCGGCGTGCTCACGCTCACGGTCCGCCGGGCGCGTTCGCTGGCCCGCCTCGACGCCGTGGTGCTGGTGACCGCGATCGCGCTCACCCTGTGCACCTGGGCGCTGAACCACGCGGGCGGCGACGAGGCGGTGCTGACCACACAGGCCGCGAAACAGATCGTCGGCGGGCACCTGGTGTACGACCAGCCGTGGCCGTGGCTCTTCCACATCAAGGGCGTCGCCCTCACGGCGACAACGACCGGCGGTTACGACTTCACGTACGGCTATCCCCCGCTTGCGCCGCTGCTCACCGCGCCTTTCCTGTGGCTCGGCCATGCCGGGGCGCCGGCCACGCTCGCGGTGACGGTCGTACTGATCGTGGGCACCGTGGTGCTGTGGCGGCTGCTGCCGACACCGTGGCGCTCGGCGGCCACGATGGTCTGTCTGGGCTTCAGTTTCCTGCCGATGTACGCCCGTCAGGGCTACCCGGCGATCGTCGGCCTGGTCCTGCTGGTGCCGGTGGTGGTGCGCTGGCCGCGGTTCGGCGCCGGGGGGCGGCTGGGCGCCGCCGGGATCGCGCGGGCCGCGTGCATCGGGGCGGCGTGCGCGGCACAGCAACTCCCCTGGTTCGTCACGCCGTTCCTGCTGGCCGGGATCTACGCCGTGCGCCGCGGCGAGCTCGACGGGCGGGCGGCCGCGCGGGTGGTGCTGCGGATCGCCGGGATCGCGGTCCTCACCTGGCTGCTGATCAACGCGTATTTCATCGTGACCGAGCCGGGTCCGTGGTTCCGGGGCATCGCGCTGCCGCTGACCCAGGGCGCGGTGCTGCACGGCCAGGGTCTGGTCGACATCTCCCTGTACTTCACCCACGGCAGCGACCGGCTCGACTGGTACGGCCACGCGAGCATGCTGCTCGCCGCGGCCCTGCTGGCCCTGTTCGTGCTGTTCGTACGGCGGCTGGGCCCCGCCGCGACCGTGCTGCCCTGGTGCGCCTTCTACCTGGCGACCCGGTCCCAGGACGGCTACTACCTGATGTACACGCCGCTGTGGCTGGCGGCGGCCATCACCGTGCCCCTGTCGGAGTTCAGGAACGCGTGGCAGCCGCGCCCCGGGTGGCTGACGGGCCGTCGCCGTCGGCCCGCGCTGGCCGCCGCCGTGGTGCTGCTGGTGCTGCCCGCGCTGGTGAGCGCGACGCTGGCGGTGACGGGGAAGCCGCCGCTGCGGATGGACATCACGGCGGCCCGGCACGGCTCGGCGCGGAAGCTGTCGGCACTGACGGTGAAGGTCACCAACACCGGGAACACGGCGCTGACCCCGCACTACATGCTGACGACGGGCCAGGGCATGAACCGGTACTGGTCGCTCGCCCACGGCCCGGCCACGATCCCCGCGCACGGCACGGCGACCGTCCAGCTACGGGCGCCCAAGGGCGGCTTCCCGCTGCCCGGGAAGAAGTACACGCACATCCGGCTGCGCGCCTTCACGGCGACCCCGCAGACGCTCTCCACCAAGGACGTGAGCCGGGCCGAGCTGGGCATCAAGGGCGGCAGCGGCAAGGGCGGGGCGCCGAAGGGCTGAGCGGCCGGCTCACGCCTCCGCGCGCACGAAGCGCAGCTTCGCCGTCACCGTGGTGAGCCCGCGCAGCATGCCCAGCTGGTTCCAGCCCATGCCGAACTGCTCGCGGTCCACGGTGAACTCGGCGTCCAGGCCGAGCGCGTCGGCGCCCTCGCCGGTCAGGCGCGCGGTGAAGTCCAGGGGCCTGCTGACGCCCCGCACGGTCAGCTGACCGGTGACCCGTACCGCGTCGCCGTCGAGGCGGTCGGCGCCGCGCACCGCGAAGGTGATCTCGGGGTGCTGGTCGGCGTCGAAGAAGTCGGCCGAGCGCAGGTGGGTGTCCCGCTTGGTGTGCTTGGTGTCCAGGGAGGCCGCCTCCAGGGTCACGGTGCCGGTGGCCGAGCCGTCGGCGCGCACCTCGCCCCCGCCCGCGACAGCGGTGAACGTGCCCTTCACGGTGACCAGTCCCCATATGGTCCTGTGCCGCAGTCCCACGGTGGACGCGGCCGGGTCGAGCTGCCAGGTGCCTGTCTGCACGGCGACGGTCATGGTCGTACTCCGGAGTCGAGTGGTTCAAATTTGGATGACTGGCGCCACGTTAGCGCGTCATCCAAATTTGGACAACAGGTAGACTCGAGCCATGTACGACTCCGACGCGCACCCCTCCGACCAGCTCGAATGTCCCGCCTCGGCAGGCAGCCTGCTGCCCGCCGAACTGCGCGCCTGGATGATCCTGCTGGCCGCCACGGGCGCCGTGGAGCAGCGGCTGCGGTCGGTCGTGAAGGAGACCCTCGACGTCTCCCACGACGAGTTCCTGATCCTGTGCCTGCTGGCGGAACAGCCCCGCACCGGACTGCGCATGACCCAGGTCGCCGGCCTCCTCGGCCGCCCCAAGACCCGGCTCACCTACCAGGTCGCCTGCCTGCAGCGGGCCGGCCTGGTCGTCCGCACCTCCGTCTGCGGCGACAAGCGCGGCGTACAGGTCACCCTCACCGACAGGGCGCGCGACCTGCTGGCCGAGACCTCCGCCCTGCTCGTCGGCACCGTCCGCCAGGCCCTCGCCGACTCCATGGGCCCCGACCAGCGCGCGGCGATGTGCGCGCTGGTGCCCGATCTGCCGGACCCGGGCGAGCAGCCCTCCGACGGCTGAGCGGCGCAGGTCACAAGCGCAAGGAGGGAAACCTCACAGCCCCCGCGCTGCACTCACTTGAGCATGCTGCCCTAGCATCCGAGCCATGACGGTCCTGCCTGACGACGGGCTCTCACTGGCCGCCGAGTTCCCTGACGCGACGCACGAGCAGTGGCAAGCCCTGGTGGAGGGTGTGCTGCGCAAGTCCGGCAAGGAAGTCTCGGGCGCGGCAGCTGAGGACGCCCTGTCCACGACGCTGGAGGACGGGCTGCGCACCCGGCCCCTGTACACCGCGCGCGACGCCGCGCCCGACCCCGGCCTGCCGGGCTTCGCGCCCTTTGTGCGCGGCAGCCGGCCCGAGGGCAACACGGCGGGCGGCTGGGACGTACGGCAGCGGCACACCGCCCTCGCGGACAGCGCCGTCCTGGCCGACCTGGAGAACGGCGGCACCTCGCTGTGGCTCGTGCTGGGCGAGGGCGGCATCCCGGTCGACGGGCTGGGCCGGGCGCTGGAGGGCGTGTACCTGGACCTCGCGCCGGTCGTGCTGGAGGCGGGCCGGGACACCGAGCGGGCCGCCGAGGCACTGCTGCGGCTGTACGCGGACAAGGGCGTGGCCGCCGAGGCCGTACGCGGCAACCTGGGCGGCGACCCGCTCGGGTACGAGGCCCGTACCGGTACGGCCCTGGACTTCGCGCCGTACGCCGCCCTGGCCGCGCGCTGCGCCGAGCGGTACCCGGGGCTGCGCGCCCTCACCGTGGACGTGCTGCCGTACCACGAGGCGGGCGGCTCGGCCGCGCAGGAGCTGGGCGCCTCGCTCGCCACCGGTGTGGCGTATCTGCGGGAGCTCACCGAGGCCGGGCTGGGCGTCGAACGGGCCGCCGGGCAGCTGGAGTTCCGCTACGCGGCCACGGCCGACCAGTTCCTCACGATCGCCAAGCTGCGCGCCGCGCGCCGGCTGTGGGCCCGGGTCGCCGAGGTCTGCGGGGCGCCCGGTGCGCAGGTGCAGCACGTGGTGACCTCGTCGGTGATGACGACCCGCCGCGACCCGTGGGTGAACATGCTCCGCACGACGGTCGCGACGCTCGCCGCCGGGGTCGGCGGCGCCGACTCGGTGACCGTCCTGCCGTTCGACCACGCGCTCGGCCTGCCCGACGCGTTCGCGCGCCGGATCGCCCGCAACACCTCCACGATCCTCATCGAGGAGTCCCACCTGGCCCGGGTCGTCGACCCGGCGGGCGGCTCCTGGTACGTCGAGCGGCTGACCGACCAACTCGCCCAGGCCGCCTGGGAGTTCTTCCGGACCATCGAGCGCGACGGCGGCCAGGCCGCCGTGCTGCGCTCCGGCCGGCTGCGCACGGACCTCGCGACGACCTGGGCGGAGCGCTCCAAGAAGCTCGCCAAGCGGCGCGAACCCATCACCGGCGTCAGCGAGTTCCCGCTGCTGGCCGAGAAGCCGGTGGAGCGCGAGCCCGCGCCCGAGCCGCCGTCCGGCGGGCTGCCGCGGGTACGCCGCGACGAGGCGTACGAGCAGCTGCGCGCCCGCTCCGACGCCCACCTCGCGGCGACCGGTGCCCGTCCGCGCATCTTCCTCGCCACGCTCGGCCCGGCCGCCGCGTACACCGCGCGCGCCACGTTCGCCGCCAACCTCTTCCAGGCGGGCGGCATCGAGCCGGTCACCGAGGGCGCCTTCGAGGACAGCGGAGCCACCGAGGCCGTGCTGTGCTCAAGCGACGCCCTGTACGCCGAACAGGCCGAGCAGGCCGCCGAGTCGCTCAAGGCGTCCGGCGCCCGGCAGGTGTTCCTGGCGGGCCGGGGCGAGTACGCCGGCATCGACCGTTACGTCTTCGCGGGCTGCGACGCCATCGACGTGCTGTCCGCGACCCTCGACCGCATGGGAGTGTCCTGATGGGAATCCCCGACTTCTCCGGCATCGAGCTGGGGACACCGGTCGCCGACGGCAGTGCCGAGGACTGGCAGGCGGCCGTCGCGCGGGCGACCGGCAGCGAAGAGCAGCTGTGGGAGACCCCGGAGGGCATCGGGGTCAAGCCGCTGTACACCGGTCGTGATCTTGAGGGCCTGGATTTCCTGGGCACCTACCCGGGCATCGCGCCGTATCTGCGCGGCCCCTACCCGACGATGTACGTCAACCAGCCCTGGACGATCCGCCAGTACGCGGGCTTCTCCACCGCCGAGGAGTCCAACGCCTTCTACCGGCGCAACCTGGCGGCCGGCCAGAAGGGCCTGTCGGTCGCCTTCGACCTGCCCACGCACCGCGGCTACGACAGCGACCACCCGCGGGTGACCGGCGACGTCGGCATGGCGGGCGTGGCCATCGACTCGATCTACGACATGCGGCAGCTGTTCGACGGGATCCCGCTGGACAGGATGACGGTGTCGATGACGATGAACGGCGCCGTGCTGCCGGTGCTGGCGCTGTACATCGTGGCTGCGGAGGAACAGGGCGTACCGCCCGAGAAGCTGGCCGGGACCATCCAGAACGACATCCTCAAGGAGTTCATGGTCCGCAACACCTACATCTATCCGCCGAAGCCGTCGATGCGGATCATCTCCGACATCTTCGCGTACACCTCGCAGCGGATGCCCCGCTACAACTCCATCTCCATCTCCGGCTACCACATCCAGGAGGCGGGCGCGACGGCCGACCTGGAGCTGGCGTACACGCTCGCGGACGGCGTGGAGTACATCCGCGCGGGCCGCGAGGCGGGCCTGGACGTGGACGCGTTCGCGCCCCGGCTGTCCTTCTTCTGGGCGATCGGCATGAACTTCTTCATGGAGATCGCCAAGCTGCGCGCGGCCCGGCTGCTGTGGGCGAAGCTGGTGCGGCAGTTCGACCCGAAGAACACCAAGTCCCTCTCCCTGCGCACCCATTCGCAGACCTCGGGCTGGTCGCTGACCGCGCAGGACGTGTTCAACAACGTCACGCGTACGGCCGTGGAGGCGATGGCGGCGACCCAGGGCCACACCCAGTCGCTGCACACCAACGCCCTCGACGAGGCCCTTGCCCTGCCGACCGACTTCTCGGCGCGCATCGCCCGCAACACCCAGCTGCTCATCCAGCAGGAGTCGGGGACGACCAGGGTCATCGATCCCTGGGGCGGCAGCGCGTACGTGGAGAGGCTGACGTACGACCTCGCGCGCAAGGCCTGGGCGCACATCCAGGAGGTCGAGCAGGCCGGCGGCATGGCGCAGGCCATCGACGCCGGCATCCCGAAGCTGCGCGTGGAGGAGGCGGCGGCCCGCACGCAGGCGCGTATCGACTCCGGGCGGCAGCCGGTGATCGGCGTGAACAAGTACCGGGTGGAGAACGACGAGCAGATCGACGTCCTCAAGGTCGACAACTCCGCCGTACGCGCCCAGCAGATCGAGAAGCTGCGGCGACTGCGCGCGGAGCGCGACGAGCAGGCCTGCCAGGACGCCCTGGACGCGCTCACCCGGGCCGCCGACGGCAAGGAGAACCTGCTGGAGCTGGCGGTGCGCGCGGCCCGCGCCAAGGCGACGGTCGGCGAGATCTCCGACGCCCTGGAGAAGGTGTACGGCCGGCACGCGAGCCAGATCCGTACGATCTCCGGCGTGTACCGCAACGAAGCAGGCCAGTCCCCGAACGTGGACCGCACCCGTGCCCTGGTGGACGCCTTCGAGGAGGCCGAGGGGCGCCGCCCGCGCATCCTGGTCGCCAAGATGGGCCAGGACGGCCACGACCGCGGACAGAAGGTGATCGCCACGGCCTTCGCCGACCTCGGCTTCGACGTCGACGTCGGCCCGCTGTTCCAGACGCCGGAGGAGGTCGCCCGGCAGGCGGTCGAGGCGGACGTGCACGTGGTCGGCGTGTCCTCGCTGGCCGCGGGCCACCTGACGCTGGTCCCGGCGCTGCGCGAGAAGCTCGCCGAGGAGGGCCGCGAGGACATCATGATCGTGGTCGGCGGGGTGATCCCTCCGCAGGACGTGCCGACGCTGCGGGAGATGGGCGCGGCGGAGGTGTTCCTGCCCGGGACGGTGATCCCGGACGCGGCGTACGACCTGGTGCGGCGGCTGTCGGCCGACCTGGGCCACGAGCTGTAGACCTCGCATGGCAGCGATCGATCTCGACACGTATGTGAAGGGTGTGCTCGACGGCAGGCGGGCCCTGGTGGCCCGCGCCATCACGCTCGTCGAGTCCACCCGCCCCCAGCACCGGGCGCTGGCACAGGAGTTGCTGACCCAGCTGCTCCCGCACAGCGGCCGGGCGCGGCGGATCGGCATCAGCGGGGTGCCGGGGGTCGGCAAGTCGACGTTCATCGACGCGTTCGGCACGCTGCTGACCTCGCTGGGCCACCGGGTCGCGGTCCTCGCCGTGGACCCGTCCTCCACCCGCACCGGCGGCTCGATCCTCGGCGACAAGACGCGGATGGAGCGCCTGGCGGTCGACCCGAACGCCTTCGTCCGCCCCTCCCCCAGCGCGGGCACGCTGGGCGGGGTCGCGAAGGCCACCCGGGAGTCGATGGTGGTGATGGAGGCGGCGGGCTACGACGTGATCCTCGTGGAGACGGTCGGCGTGGGCCAGTCGGAGACGACGGTCGCGGAGATGGTCGACTCCTTCCTCCTTCTGACCCTGGCCCGCACCGGGGACCAGTTGCAGGGCATCAAGAAGGGCGTCCTGGAGCTGGCCGACGTGATCGCCGTCAACAAGGCGGACGGCCCGCACGAGCGCGACGCGAGGGCCGCCGCCCGCGAACTGGCGGGCGCGCTGCGCCTGATGCATGGCAGGGAGGCGTTCTGGACCCCGCCGGTGCTGAGTTGCAGCGCCCGGGACTCGACGGGCCTGGACACGGTCTGGGAGCGCCTGGAGCAGCACCGCACCCTGCTCGACTCCACCGGCCGGCTGACCGCCAAGCGGCGCGATCAGCAGGTCGGCTGGACCTGGGCGATGGTCCGCGACGAACTGCTGGGCCGCCTGTACGCCGACCCGGCGGTACGCGGCGCCGCCCCCGACCTCGAACGACAGGTCAGGGAGGGCCGCCTGACGGCGACCCTGGCGGCGGAACGCATTCTGGAGGCGTTCGGGGGCGGCACGACTCCCTCGGCGGCTGACTGAGCTTCCCCACCGGGTCCCGGTGGGGAGTCCTGTCGACCGTGTGTCAGGCGGCGCTGCCCACCGAGCCCGCGGTGTGCTCGGGCGCCTCCGTCGGATCCGGCAGGTCGTCGTCGGGGCGGCCGATGACCAGGGTCAGCAGGGGGCCCGCCATCGCGGTGGTGACCACGGCCATGACGACCATGAGCGAGTACAACCGCTGGCTCAGGAAACCGAGTTGGAGACCCACGCTCAGGACGATGAGCTCGGTCAGGCCGCCGGATGCCGGCCGGGAAGAGGGCGTCGGACAGCGCCCCGTGGAACAGGGTCGGGCCGAGCGCGAGGAACACGATGGCGGCGAGGCCGAGGAGGAGGGACGAGGTCTGATGGATGTTCATGACTCGGCGCCTCCCGGTGCGCAGCGGAGCGTGCGGGTTCGCCGGACCACGCGTGGAGCGTCGTCGGTGGTTGCGGCGGCGCCGGATTCGTCCAGGACCCGCCCGAGGGCCGCCACGGTCGGGTTCTGGAAGAAGGCCTGGACGGTGAGGGCAGTACCGCTCAGCCGGCGGTCCGGGAGACGACCTGGGTGACGAGCAACGACAGGGACGCGGACGGGATCATGTGGTCGTCGTGCCGGCCTCGGGGATCCAGTTCTCCGCGTCGCCCAGCGAGCGCAGGACCGTGGTGGCGCCGGGCAGCCGGCGGCAGGCGTCGAGGGCGGCGCGGACCTTGGTGTCGTGGTCCGGGTCGTCGGCGGCGACGAGGATGCCGAGCACGGTGCCGCTGTGCGCGCACACCACGCCGAGTCCCCCGGTCGCCTCGCAGATGTCCCGCAGCTCCCGCAGGGCCGGCCGCGGCCGGGCCAGCGCGTTCAGCTCGGCGCTTCGCGTGGCGACACGCCCCACCCCCGGCAGGTCGCGCGCCCGGACGGCGTCGCACAGCTCGGCCAGCAGCCGGCCGTACTCCACCTTGTCCTCGTCACCGACCGGCCGCGCCGAGCGGTTGTGCCGGATCGTGTCGATCTGGCCGCCCTCGTCGTGGGCGACGATGGTCATGGCCGGCAGGACACCGAGACCGCTGCGCAGCTCGGCCTCGCGGTGGTAGTAGGCGACCACCTCGTCGTACATGACGCCGTCGCTCGGCTCGATGTCCCGCAGTAGCCGCTCGATCACGGTGGGCGGGAACGTCGTGCCCAGGACGGCGCCCACCGCGCGTACGGTGGCGACCAGGTCCGCGGAGGAACTCGCCATGCCCTTGCCCTCGGGCAGGTCGCTGTGCAGCTCCAGAACGCCGCCTCCCGTGTGCCCGGCAGCCGCCAGAGCCGTCCGGGCGATCCGCTGCGCCTTCGCCTTGTGTGGCGGCCAGACCGTGATCCCGGTGGCCCGCGCGGAGTACCGCAGGGTCGCCGTGGACCATTTGGCGAGCGGGAAAGTGACCATGAAGTGCCGGTCGGTTCCCGGAAGGACCCCCTGCAGCAGTTCGCCGAAGGTCCCGTAGGCCCGGCCGGTGCCGGGCACGGCGTCCGCTGCGCCGGCCGCCCCGGGTACTGCCTCGGACCGAGCCGTTCCCATCGACGTCCTCCCCCGTTCCTCGGGCAACCGTTGCCCTCCTCGACCGCTCCTTCACCAGGCGCTCGTGCTCCACTGCCAGTCCCCGCAGCGCGCCCGCGACCGCCTGCGGGCCGGCCGAGCCCACGGAGGTCATCCGCCGCAGCGCCCCCCGGACGTCGAAGGTGCCGCCCAAGGTCCCGCCCGGGTCGCGCAGTTCCTACCCCTGCTCCCGCGCCACCCGGCGCAGCAACTCCGGGTCGCCGTCGGCGGGAGCGCGCCGCCAGGACACGTCCTCCGCCGTGGTCAGCGCGTTGGCCAGGGAGAAGCCGCCCAGGAACTCCCGCTCGCACGCCTCGGCCATCCGCTCCGCCCGGAAGTCCAGATGGCGCAGCACCTCGGTGAACAGGCGCAGCGTGCCGGCCGCTTCGGCAATGCAGCTCTGAAGGGGGCGCACTGGCCGCCGCAGCATTCGGCCGACCACAGGGGAAGAGAAGGCCCTCCGACGCCCGCCAAGCCGTGCCGCGGACCCATCGCAGCCCTCACAGGGATGGGGCAGCCGTCGACCGCGATCAGGTTCCTGACGCAACATCACAACGAGCGTCATACCAGTGTCAGACCACGCTGAGAGGCGTCCTGTCAGCGACGCGTCCCACCACTGTCGATCCTGCAAATCATCTGACGAAACGGCAGATCAGTCAGTCCCTGAGAGCGGGGACGGACGTTCTTGACCAATCCACGTGATGGTTGCGTGGAAACGGCTGGAAGCCACTCACGACGAGCCCCTTCACGGACAAATCCGCAGGTCAGTGACCTTTCGCAGCCATCTCAAGGATCGCCACGCACTCCACATGATGCGTCATCGGAAACAGATCGAACGCCCGAAGCGTCCGCACCCGGTACCCGCCCTCGCGGAAGTACTCCAGGTCGCGGGCCAGCGCGGCGGGATCGCAGGCGACGTACGCGATGCGGCGGGCGTCCAGGGAGGCGAGGTGGGCGACCGTCTGGCGGCCGGCGCCGGACCTCGGCGGGTCCAGGACGATCAGGTCGACCTCGGTGATGCCCGTGCGCGGCAGGACCGACTCGACCTTGCCCTGTTCGATGCGGACCCGCGGGAAGTCGGCGAGGTTGTGCCGCGCGTCCTCCACCGCACGCTTGCCGGACTCGATGCCGAGGACCGCGCCCTTCTCGCCGAGCCGGTCGGCCAGCGCCCCGGCGAACAACCCCACTCCGCAGTAGAGGTCCAGGGCCATCTCGCCCTTGCGCGGGAGGAGGCCCTGCATGACCGCCGTCACCAGGGTGTCCGCCGCCTTCGGGTGGACCTGCCAGAAACCGCCGTTGCCCACACGGTGCGTACGGCCGTCGGCGCGCTCGCGGACGAAGGGGCGGCCGTGCACGCGGTGCACCCCGCCGGACTTCTCGTCGACCCTGAGGACCGACACCGGCTTGTCCAGCTCCACCAGGGGGAGGCGCGCGCCCGGGCGCGGCGTCAGGATCACCTGGCGGTCCTGCGAGCCCGTCGCCGCGATGGCCTCGACCGACTCCATGCCGGTCCAGTCCCGCCGTTCGATGCCCAGCTCGCTGACGCCCTCCGCCGCGATCATGCAGTGGTCGATGCGCTCGACCTCGTGCGAGCGGTGGCGGCGCAGGCCCGCGTGGCCCTCGGCGTCGACGGCGTACTGGACGCGCGTGCGCCACTGCGGGACCTGGCCGGCCGGCAGCTTGTCGCCCTCGGCCGGGACCACCGTGCCGTCCCAGCCGGCCTCCTCCGGGGTCAGGCCCGCGAGCCGCTTCAGCTGCTCCGCGATCACCTCGGCCTTCAGCCTGCGCTGGGCGCCCGGCTTGGCGTGCTGCCAGTCGCAGCCGCCGCAGCGGCCCGGCCCGGCGAAGGGACAGGGGGCCTCGATGCGGTCCTTGGAGGGCTCCAGGATCCGTACGGCGTCCGCACGCAGGAAGCGGGCGCCCTCCTCGCCCTCGGTCACCTTCGCCACCACCCGCTCTCCCGGCAGCGCGTGCCGGACGAACAGCACCTGGCCCTCGGCCGTGCGGGCGATGCAGTGGCCGCCGTGGGCGACGGGGCCGATCTCGACCTCGTACTCCTCCCCGACCAGCGACTTCTTCTCTTCTGCCTGCATGGCGGGGTGACTCCAGATCGGGAACGGGAAACGGCCGGACAACAGCCCACCAGTCTACGTGGCTGTCGTCCGGCCGCTCACCACAGGCCGGGCACCCGGCTCCGTCCGGAATCGGGTCCGGCTAGTCCTTCGTCGCCGACGGCTCCTTCGGCCGCTCCGCCGCCGGACCGCGTCGCACCGCACCCGGCGCGCTCCACTCCTGCCGCCTGCGGGCGCGCAGCTTGGCCGCCTCGGAGGACGCCAGCTGGTAGGGCACGGAGGTGACCATCACGCCGGGCGTGAACAGCAGGCGGCCCTTCAGGCGCAGGGCGCTCTGGTTGTGCAGCAGGTGCTCGTACCAGTGGCCGACCACGTACTCGGGGATGATCACGGAGACGGCGTCGCGCGGCGACTCCTTGCGCAGGCTCTTGACGTACTCGATCACCGGGCGGGTCACCTCGCGGTACGGCGAGTCCAGGACCTTCAGCGGTACGTCGATGCCGCGCCGCTCCCACTCGTCGCGCAGTGCCTTGGTCTCGGCCGGGTCGACGTTGACCGTGAGCGCCTCCAGGGTGTCCGAGCGCATCAGCTTGGCGTAGGCCAGGGCGCGCAGGGTGGGGCGGTGGATCTTGGAGATCAGCACCACCGAGTGCACCCGCGACGGGCGGACCAGGTCGTCGGCCGGGTCGTCCGAAGCGGCGAGCTCCTCGGAGACACGGTCGTAGTGCTTCCGGATCCCGGTCATCGTCGCGTAGAAGATGCACATCCCGAGCACGGCCACCCAGGCGCCGTGCGTGAACTTCGTGACCAGCACCACGACCAGCACCAGACCGGTCAGGAAGGCGCCGAACGCGTTGATCGCGCGGGAGCGGATCATGTGGCGGCGCTTGCCGGGGTCCTGCTCGACCCGCAGGTGCCGGTTCCAGTGCCGGACCATGCCGGTCTGGCTGAGCGTGAAGGACACGAACACGCCGACGATGTACAGCTGGATCAGCCGCGTGGAGTCCGCGCCGTAGATGACGGTCAGCAGGGCCGCCGCGCCGGCGAGCAGCACGATGCCGTTGGAGAAGGCGAGACGGTCGCCGCGGGTGTGCAGCTGGCGCGGGAGGTAGCGGTCCTGGGCGAGGATCGAGCCGAGCAGCGGGAAGCCGTTGTACGCCGTGTTGGCCGCGAGGAAGAGGACCAGGGCCGTCGCGGCCGCGAGGACCACGAACATGAAGCTGCCCTTGCCGAAGACGGCCTCGGCGACCTGGGAGATCACCGGGTTCTGGACGTAACCGGAACCGAGCGGGTGGCCACCCCGGAGCAGGTCCGTGGCCGGGTTCTCGGCCATGCGGACCTTGGTCGTCATGGCGAGGGCGATGATGCCGCAGAACATGGTGACGGCGAGGATGCCCATCAGGGCGAGGGTGGTCGCCGCGTTCTTCGACTTGGGCTTGCGGAAGGCCGGGACACCGTTGGAGATGGCCTCCACACCGGTCAGCGCGGCACAGCCGGAGGAGAAGGCGCGCAGCAGCAGGAAGACGAGGGCGAAGCCCGCGAGACCCTGGTGCTCGGCCTTGATGTGGAAGTCCGCGGTCGGCGCCCGCATGGTGTCACCGAGGACCAGGCCGCGTAGGGCACCCCACGCGATCATGATGAAGACGCCGCCGACGAACACGTACGTCGGGATCGCGAAGAGCTTGCCGGACTCCTTCACGCCCCGCAGGTTCATCAGCGTCAGCAGCACGATCACGACGACCGCGCACAGCACCTTGTGCTCGACCACGAACGGGATCGCGGAGCCGAGGTTCTCGATGCCGGAGGCGATGGAGACGGCCACGGTCATGACGTAGTCCACGAGCAGGGCGCTGGCGACCGTGAGGCCCGCCTTCGCGCCCAGGTTCGTGGTGGCGACCTCGTAGTCGCCGCCGCCGCTCGGATACGCGCGGACGTTCTGCCGGTAGGAGGCGACCACGGTGAACATCAGCACCACGACCGCGACGGCGATCCACGGGCTGAAGTGGTACGCCGACACGCCCGCGATGGACAGGACCAGCAGGACCTCCCCCGGCGCGTAGGCGACGGAGGACAGCGGGTCGGAGGCGAAGACGGGGAGTGCGATGCGCTTCGGCAGGAGCGTCTCGCCCAGCCGGTCACTGCGCAGTGCGCGCCCGATCAGGATCCGTTTGGGCACGTCGGTCAGTTTGGACACGAGAGAGGATCGTAGGCCTTCGAACAGGCACCCGCCCACCCGGCATCCCGGATCTGCCTCACGAGTGAAATCAGAGGCGCATGAAACTGCGGATTCCGCGGTCCGCGCGCTCCCCGTGCCTAGATGGCAAACCCCGCATGTCGTCGCACCTCGGAGGACCCATGCCCGCCACCGCGGAGCTGATCGGGGCGACTCTCGCCCTCCTCGGCCTCGGAATCCTGACCCTGTGCAGCGTGCGCAGCATCACGCGCCGGCCGCCGCCTCCGGTTGCCGCCGACGCCGATCGCTGACGCTGCTCGCGCGCATGATCGCGGACCGTGATCACGGCAACCCCCGCAGGGGGGTGCCGACGCCCTGCCGCCCGTGTGTAGCTTTGGGCCTCGGTCTGAGAACCTGTTAAGGCCAAGTCAACGACTCTTGACATCGGAAGGACGGTCGTGCACATCGTCATCATGGGCTGCGGCAGAGTGGGTTCCGCTCTCGCCCAGACCCTGGAGCAACAGGGCCATACGGTCGCCGTGATCGACCAGGACCCGACCGCCTTCCGTCGGCTGGGCCCGGGCTTCGGGGGCCGCCGGGTCACCGGTGTCGGCTTCGACCAGGACACCCTGCGCGAAGCGGGCATCGAGGAGGCCGGCGCCTTCGCCGCCGTCTCCAGCGGTGACAACTCCAACATCATCTCCGCGCGCGTGGCCCGCGAGATGTTCGGCGTGGAGAACGTGGCCGCCCGTATCTACGACCCGCGTCGCGCCGAGGTCTACCAGCGCCTGGGCATCCCCACCGTGGCGACGGTCCGCTGGACCGCCGACCAGATGCTGCGCCGGCTGCTGCCCTCCGGTGCCGAGCCGCTGTGGCGCGACCCCACGGGCGGGGTGCAGCTCGCCGAGGTGCACGCCTCCCCGACATGGGTCGGACACAAGATCAGCAAGCTGCAGGAGGAGACGGGCGTCCGCGTGGCGTTCCTGACCCGCCTCGGCGAAGCGATCCTGCCGACCTCGCAGACGGTGCTGCAGGAGGGCGACCTCGTGCATGTGATGATGCGGTCGGACGACGTCGAGAAGGTCGAGGCGGCGTTCGCCCAGGGCCCGGAAGAGGAGAGCGGTCACTGATGAGGGTCGCCATTGCCGGAGCCGGCGCCGTCGGCCGCTCGATCGCGGGCGAGCTGCTGGAGAACGGCCACGAGGTCCTGCTGATCGACAAGGCCCCGACCGCCATCTCGGTGGAGCGGGTGCCCCAGGCGGAGTGGCTGCTGGCCGACGCCTGCGAGATCACGTCCCTGGACGAGGCGGCGCTGCAGCGCTGCAACGTCGTCATCGCCGCGACCGGCGACGACAAGGTCAACCTGGTCGTGTCGCTGCTCGCCAAGACGGAGTACGGCGTCCCGCGCGTCGTCGCCCGTGTCAACAACCCGAAGAACGAGTGGCTCTTCAACGAGGCCTGGGGCGTGGACGTGGCCGTCTCCACCCCGCGCCTGATGTCCGCCCTGGTCGAGGAGGCGGTGAGCGTCGGCGACCTGGTCCGCCTGCTCCGCTTCAGCCACGGCGACGCCAACCTGGTCGAACTGACCCTGCCCGAGGAGTCGGCCCTGGCCGGCACCCAGGTGGGCGACGTCCAGTGGCCCGAGGACACCTCCCTGGTCACGATCATCCGCGGCACCCGCGTGCTGACCCCGTCCAAGGAGGACTCCCTGGAGCCGGGCGACGAACTCCTCTTCGTGGCCGCCCAGGCCCGCGAGGAGCAACTGGAGGAACTGCTGTCGGTACGGCGCGAGGACACATCGAGCTGACCGGCACGCCACCACGCCTGAGGGCCCGGGAGTCCGCGCGCTGCCGCGCCGAGGGCCCGGCCAGTCCGCGGGGCGTTGTGCCGGGGCCCGACCGGCCCGTGCGCTGCCGCGCCGAGCACCCGGCCAGTCCGTGCGCTGCCGCGCCGAGCACCCGGGCAGTCCTCACGCTGCCGCGCCGGGGGCCCGGGCGGTCCGTACGCCGGCATGCCGAGCACCCGGCCAGTCCGGGCGTTGGCGTGCCGAGGGCCCGACGGTCCGAGCACTGCCGCGCCGGAGGCCCGGCCAGTCCGTGCATTGCCGTGCCGAGGGCCCGGCCGGTCCGTACGCTGCCGCGCCGGGACCCGGGCAGTCCGTACGCCGGCATGCCGAGCACCCGGCCAGTCCGCGCGGTGCCGTGCCGAGGGCCCGGCCAGTCCGTACGCTGCCGCGCCGAGCACCCGGGCAGTCCGCGCGCTGCCGCGCCGGAGGCCCGGCCAGTCCGTGCATTGCCGCGCCGGGACCCGGGCGGTCCGTACGCCGGCATGCCGAGCACCCGGCCAGTCCGCGCGTTGCCGTGCCGAGGGCCCGGCCAGTCCGTACGCCGCCGCGCCGAGCACCCGGGCAGTCCGCGCGGTGCCGCGCCGGAGGCCCGGCCAGTCCGTGCGCTGCCGCGCCGGGACCCGGGCGGTCCGTACGCCGGCACGCCGAGCACCCGGCCAGTCCGCGCGTTGCCGTGCCGAGGGCCCGACGGTCCGAGCACTGCCGCGCCGAGGGCCCGGCCAGTCCGTACGCTGCCGCGCCGGAGCTCGGCCGGTCCGTACGCTGCCGCGCCGGGACCCGGCCAGTCCGCGCGCCGTTGTGCCGGGGCCCAGCCGGCCCGTGCGCTGCCGCGCCGAGCACCCAGACGGTCCGTACGCTGGCATGCCGAGGGCCCGACGGTCCGCGCGCTGCCGCGCCGGAGGCCCGGCCGGTCCGTACGCTGCCGCGCCGAGGGCCCGACGGTCCGTGCGCTGCCGCGCCGAGCACCCGGGCAGTCCGTACGCTGCCGCGCCGGGGCCCGGGCGGTCCGTACGCCGGCATGCCGAGCACCCGGCCAGTCCGGGCGTTGGCGTGCCGAGGGCGCGGGGATCGTCGGATCCGCCGGGCCCTTGCCGTTCGGACGGTCAGGAACGCCGCTTCTGACCGCCGGCCGCGCACCGCGCGCGCCGGTGCCGCAGCAGGACACACCACCGGGCGAGCCGGTCCTCCGAGCCCCGCGTTGCCTCGGCCCAGCATTCCCTGAGCATCGGCGAGGCGCTGCCGTACGTCACCTCGAAGATGTACGGGTGCCGGTGCGGGGATGCCCCAGGGGTGCCCCCGCCCGGGTCGACCACCAGCGCGCACCGGTGAGCCCGTGCCACAGGTGGTCCACATCCCCTCCGTGCAGCGAGCACCCGCTCAGCCGGAGGCCGGCGTCGGCCACGTGCTCCGGAACCTTGACGATCACGACGTGTGCGCGCCCCCGACTGCGATCGGCCGCGACGTACGCCACCTGCCATCACCGGCAAGAGAGCTGAAGGCATGCGAACGGCCCGGGACCTCCGCAGGTCCCGGGCCGGTGCGAGGTGCCGTCGGCTAGGCGTCCCGGCGGTGCCGTCCCCCGGTCGCCTCGCCGCCCTCGGTGGCCAGCGCCGCCTTGCGCTCCTGCTCGGCCTTCTCCTCGGCCTCCATCTCGGCGAAGACGTCGATGGGCGCGGGGGCCTTGGCGAGGAAGACCCAGGTGAGCCAGACCGCCAGCAGGAACGGCGGGATCTTCAGGGCGACCAGGACCCAGCCGAGCTTGGTGGTGTCGGACCACCAGTAGAGCGGGAAGAGGATCGCGCACTTGGCGAGCAGGATCAGACCCCAGGCCCAACTGGCCTTCGCATAGGCCTTCTTGCGGCCGGGGTTGCGGGTGCGCCAGGAGAGGTTCTCCTTGAAGACCGGGCCGAGGATGAGACCGATCAGGGGCACACCGGCCAGGGTCGTGACGATGTACGCCAGCGCCAGGCCCAGCGTGTAGAGCATGCCGGGGAGGTAGAAGTCCTTGGCGTTCCCGGTGAACATGGCGAACACGACACCGAAGGCCACGCCGAAGACGCCGCTGAAGGCGTGCTTGACGGTGTCCTTCATGGCGAGCCGCACCACGACCAGGACCAGCGACACGATCAGCGCGGCGATCGCCGACACGTGCAGGTCCTTGTTCACCGTGAAGATCGCGACGAAGAGCAGGCCCGGCACGACCGTCTCGACCATGCCGCGGACACCGCCGAACGCCTCGAACAGCGCGGCCTCGGTCACCGCACGGGCATCGCCGGTCCCGTCGGGCGGACTCTGGTCGGTGCCTTCGGTCGGCTTGTCGAGGGACGTCACCGGCTACTCCCGTCCAAGGGGTCGCAGTTCGTATTTCGGGTTGAACAGCACGCGGCGGCCCCGGCTCATCGAGATCCGGCCCGATGCGATCAGCTTGCGCCCCGGTTCTATGCCCACGATGGAACGCCTGCCGAGCCACACCACGTCCAGCGCGGCGGAGCCGTCGAACAGCTCGGCCTCCAGGGCGGGGACCCCGGCGCGGGGACGCAGGGTGACCGTGCGCAAGGTACCAGTTACGGTGACGATCTGCCGGTCGTGACAGTCGCCGATCTTGGTACAGCCCGCGGTCTCGGCGTCCTCGCGCAGCTCCTCGGACTCCAGGTCCTCCTGCGACGAGGAGAGCCGGTCGAGCATGCGCCGGAACCGGCCGGCCGGCTTTTCGGAACGAGGAACAGCACTCATACCTGAAGCGTACCGGGGCACACCGACAGCGCCGTAGCCAAGCTCACGTCGACCCCGCTCACTTCTCGAAGCGATACCCCATCCCCGGCTCCGTGATGAAGTGCTGCGGGTGCGAGGGATCGGTCTCCAGTTTCCGCCGCAGCTGGGCCATGTACACGCGCAGGTAGTTGGTCTCGGTGCCGTACGACGGCCCCCACACCTCCTGCAGCAGCTGCTTCTGGCCGACCAGGCGGCCGGTGTTGCGGACCAGCACCTCCAGCAGGTGCCACTCGGTCGGGGTGAGACGGACGTCCCTGCCGGCGCGGTTGACCTTCTTGGCGGCCAGGTCGACGGTGAAGCCCTCGGTCTCGACGCTCGTGAGGTCGTCCTCGCCGGGCCCGACCGGCTCGGCCCGGCGTACGGCGGCCCGCAGCCGGGCCAGCAGCTCGTCCATACCGAAGGGCTTGGTGACGTAGTCGTCGGCGCCCGCGTCCAGCGCCTCGACCTTCTCGTCCGAGGAGTGCCGGGCGGACAGCACCAGGATGGGCACTCGGGTCCAGCCGCGCAGGCCCCTGATCACCTCGACGCCGTCCATGTCGGGCAGGCCCAGGTCGAGCACGACCACGTCAGGATGCCGGGAGGCGGCGAGTTCGAGGGCGGTACGGCCGTCGGGCGCCGCGTCGACCTCGTACTTGCGCGCCTTGAGGTTGATCACGAGGGCGCGCACGATCTGCGGCTCGTCCTCGACCACGAGCACCCGGGTCGTCATAGGGTCTGCCTTTCTGGTTCTGCGATGTCCGCGCCCACCTCCTGGGGCTCCGGACCGGATCCTGCCGCCCGCAGGCTCAGGACCATGGTGAGTCCGCCACCGGGTGTGTCCTCCGCGTCGAGGGTGCCGCCCATGGCCTCGGCGAAGCCGCGGGCGACCGCGAGGCCGAGCCCGACCCCGGCACCGCGCGGGGCGTCACCGTACCGCTGGAACGGCTCGAAGATCCGGTCCTTGGCCTCGTCCGGCACGCCCGGCCCGCGGTCCACCACGCGCACCTCGACCCGGTCGGCTATGGCGCTGGCGGAGACCAGCACGGGCCGGCCGTTCGGGCCGTACTTGACGGCGTTCTCCACCAGGTTCGCCACGGACCGCTCCAGCAGCCCGGGATCGACCTCGACCATCGGCAGGCTCTCGGGCACGTCCAGCTCGACGCTGCCCTCCGGGACGCCCCCGAGTGCCATCGGTACGACCTCGTCGACGTCGATCTCGCGGATCAGCGGGGTGACCGTACCGGTCTGCAGGCGGGACATGTCGAGAAGGTTGCCGACGAGGTGGTCCAGCCGGTCGGCGCCCTCCTCGATCGCGGCCAGCAGCTCCGCCCGGTCCTCGTCCGACCATTCGATGTCGTCGGAGCGCAGCGAGGACACCGACGCCTTGATGCCGGCCAGCGGGGTGCGCAGGTCGTGGCTGACGGCGGCGAGCAGGGCGGTGCGGATGCGGTTGCCCTCGGCGAGCGCGCGGGCCTGGTCGGCCTCCTCCTGCAGGCGCCGCCGGTCCAGGGCGACGGCGGCCTGCGCGGCGAACGCGGCGAGCACCCGGCGGTCCTCGGCGGGCAGCACCCGTCCGGTGAGCGCGAGCGCCATGTGGTCTCCGACCGGCATGTCGACGTCGGCGTCCTCGGGCCGCTGCAGCGGCCGCCCGAATCCGGCCCGCCCTGCGCAGGTCCACGGCTCGGTGTCGCCGGCCCGTTCCAGCAGCGCGGCCGACTCCATCGCGAAGGTCTCGCGGACCCGCTCCAGCAGTTCCTCCAGGCTGGTCTCGCCGCGCAGCACGTTCCCGGCGAGGAAGGAGAGTATCTCCGACTCGGCGCGCAGCCGGGCGGCCTGGTGGGTGCGCCGGGCTGCGAGGTCCACCACCGAGGCCACCGACATGCCGACGCCGAAGAAGATCGCGATGGCGACGATGTTCTTGGGGTCGGCGATGGTCAGCCGGTGCAGCGGCGGGGTGTAGAAGTAGTTCAGCAGCAGCGAGCCGAAGGCCGCCGAGGCCAGCGCGGGCAGCAGGCCGCCGAGCAGCGCCGCCGCGACGGTGACGGACAGGAACAGCAGCATGTCGTTGGCGAGGCCCAGGGCGACGGTGTTCAGCAGCACCGCGAGGATCGCCGGGCCCACCAGGCCCACCGCCCAGCCCCAGATGATCCGCGCCCGCCCGAGCCGCCCGCCCCGGGCCACGGGCAGTCCGCGGCCCTTGGCGACCTCCTCGTGGGTGACGATGTGGACGTCGAGGTCGGGCCCGGAGTCCCGGGCGACCGTGGCGCCGACGCCGGGCCCGAAGACGTACTGCCAGGCCTTGCGGCGCGAGGAGCCCAGCACGATCTGGGTGGCGTTCACGCCCCGCGCGAAGTCCAGCAGGGCGGCCGGTATGTCGTCGCCGACCACGTGGTGGAAGGTGCCGCCGAGATCCTCCACCAGGGTGCGCTGGACGGCCAGTTCCTTCGGGGAGGCCGAGGTCAGCCCGTCGCTGCGGGCTATGTACACGGCGAGCACCTCGCCGCCGGCGCCCTTCTCCGCGAGCCGTGCGGCACGCCGTATCAGGGTGCGCCCCTCGGGCCCGCCGGTCAGGCCGACCACGATCCGCTCCCGCGAGCCCCAGATCCTGGAGACCCCATGCTCGCTGCGGTAGGCGTTCAGGTACTCGTCGACCCGGTCCGCGACCCACAGCAGCGCCAGCTCCCGCAGCGCGGTGAGGTTTCCGGGGCGGAAGTAGTTGGACAGGGCCGCGTCGACCTTGTCCGGCTTGTAGATGTTGCCGTGCGCCATCCGGCGGCGCAGCGCCTCCGGGGACATGTCGACCAGCTCGATCTGGTCCGCCCGCCGTACCACCTCGTCCGGAACGGTCTCACGCTGCCGCACGCCCGTGATCGACTCCACCACATCACCGAGTGACTCCAGGTGCTGGATGTTGACGGTCGACACCACGTCGATCCCGGCCGCGAGCAGCTCCTCCACGTCCTGCCAGCGCTTGGCGTTGCGGGAGCCGGGAACGTTGGTGTGGGCGAGCTCGTCCACCAGGGCCACGGCCGGCGCCCGGCGCAGCACGGCGTCGACGTCCATCTCGCCGAAATGGGTGCCCCGGTACTCCAGCCGGCTGCGCGGCACCTGCTCCAGGCCGTGCAGCATCACCTCCGTACGCGGCCGTTCGTGGGGCTCGACGAAACCCACGACACAGTCGGTGCCCCGCTCCACACGGCGGTGCGCCTCGGAGAGCATGGCGTAGGTCTTGCCGACGCCCGGTGCCGCGCCGAGGTAGATCCGAAGCTTGCCGCGTGCCATGGTCCCATTGTCTTCCCGTGACTACTGCGTACGCAGCGTCGACCTTACGGCCCACAATCACGGCAAACGGGACAGGCGGGCGTCCGGCGGACAACTTTGACGCATCCCTGATGAGCGCCTCGACCGGCCGCCCTGCTCAGTGCTCGGTGATCTCGCCGTCACGCAGTTCCAGCACCCGGTCGGCCAGGTCGAGGAGGGTCGCGTCGTGCGTGGCGACCAGCGCGGTGGCCTGCTCGCTGCGTACGACGGCCCGGAGCAGCTCCATGACGGCGTGCCCGGTCTCGGCGTCGAGCTGGCCGGTCGGTTCGTCGGCGATCAGCAGGGCCGGCCGGTTGGCGAGCGCGCGGGCGATGGCGACCCGCTGCTGCTGCCCGCCGGACAGCTCACCGGGCCGCTGGGCGGCGTGCCCCGCCAGGCCGACGAGGGAGAGCAGCAGCTCGACCCGCTCCTCGCGCTCGCGCGGGTCGGCGCGGCGCAGCCTGAGCGGTACGCCGACGTTCTCGGCCGCGGTGAGGATCGGGATGAGCCCGAAGGACTGGAAGACGAACCCGACCCGGTCCCGGCGCAGCCGCAGCAGCTCGCTCTCGCCCAGCTCCCCCAGCTGCTTCCCGTCGACCTCGACCCGCCCCCGGTCGGGTGTGTCGAGCCCGCCGACGATGTTCAGCAGGGTCGTCTTCCCGGACCCGGAACGCCCCTTCAGCGCGACCAGTTCCCCACGCCGCACCTCGAGGGACACGCCGCGCAACGCATGCACGGCCGCGACCCCCCGCCCGTACGACTTGTGCACGTCCTCGACCCGCACCATGGTCTCGGTGGCCACCCGACCGCCCATACCGCCTCCCCCATCGATCGGGCGCCAGTATGGCGCCCCGTGAGGGGCGCGGGACAGTGTCTGATATCCGGCTACCGCCGCGTGGGCGCGAGGGACCACAACGACCCCGCACCCGGTCACTGCGCGAAACCCCCAACGGCGAGACCCCGAAAAACGGGCCGCACCCCTCAAAGGCACGGCCCGTACATCCCTGCTGAACCCAGCGGAGCGCCTAGCGGACCTCGGTGATCTCCGGGCCCCGCTGCAGTTGCCCCATGCCCCCGGAGAAGCGCGACCCCTCCTCCTGCTGGACCCCTTCGGGAACCATCTGCGCGTCGTTCGGCAGCTTGAGGACGATCGGGTCGCGCGGCGCCATCGGCCCTTCACCTCGGACCACGACCGTGTCACGGAAGATCTGCTCCAGCAGCCCGGCGGCCTGCGGCTGCACCGCGCCCTGCCCGGAGATCACACCGCGCAGGAACCAGCGCGGGCCGTCCACGCCCACGAACCGCACGACCTGGAAGCCACCCGTGCCGTCCGGAAGCTGCACCGGCACCTGCGCCCGCAGCTCCCACCCCAGGGGGCCCTCGACCTCGTCGACGATGCCACCCTGCTGGGTGATGCCGGACGCGATCTCGTCGCGGACCTCGCCCCAGATGCCCTCGCGCTTGGGCGCGGCGAAGGCCTGGAGCTGGACGGCGCTGTCGCGCAGCACGACGGTCGCGGCGACGATCGCGTCACCGGCGACCTCGACCCTGAGCTCCATGCCGTCCACGCCCGGGACGAACAGACCGCCGAGATCGACGCGGCCCTCGGCCGGATCGCGCACCTCGCTGCTGTCCCACGGCCCGTCGGGCCGGGGCCCGGGCTCCAGCCGGACGCGCTCGCGCTCGGCCTCTGCCTCTTCCTCGTCCGCCTCGGTGTCGACGCTGTCGACGACCTGCTCGGCCTCGCCGGCCGCGTCCTCGGCGGCACCCTTCTTCTTGCGACGTCCGAACACGTCACTGTCCTTCCCGGTCGGATACGACCGAAGCGTATCGATTCCCACCCGTCGGACCGCCATCGGCGGCCTGACCGCTTGTGCCGCTCTCGCCGCCCACCGCGGCATGGCCGCCGGTGGACCCGAAGCCCCCTTCGGCCCGCGTCGAATCGGGAAGCTCCGCGACCTGTCGGAAGCGGACCCTCTCGACCTGCTGGACGACCAGTTGGGCAATCCGGTCGAAGCGCTCGAACCGCACGCTCTCGCGCGGGTCGAGGTTCACCACGATCACCTTGATCTCCCCACGGTACCCGGCATCAACCGTCCCCGGGGCATTGACGAGGGCGACACCGCAGCGAGCGGCGAGACCGGAGCGCGGGTGCACGAAGGCCGCGTACCCCTCGGGCAGGGCGATCGACACCCCGGTGGGGAGCACGGCCCGCTCCCCGGGCGCCAGGTCGCACGGCTCGGTGGTGCGCAGATCGGCTCCGGCGTCCCCCGGATGCTCGTACGCCGGAAGCGGTACGTCCGGGTCGACACGCCGGATCAGCACGTCGAGGGGGCTACGGCTCACGGGTTCACCTCGAAGGCGCGGGCACGGCGGATCTGGTCCGGGTCGCTCATGGCGGCCTGGATCTC
The DNA here is from genome assembly GCF_009604455.1 of Streptomyces sp. RB17. Lineage (GTDB taxonomy): Bacteria > Actinomycetota > Actinomycetes > Streptomycetales > Streptomycetaceae > Streptomyces. The sequence continues at coordinate 164,228 of NZ_WEGL01000008.1, read as the reverse complement.
CTGCTTGCGGCCATGGTCGATGAAGTGGTCGACCTTGACCTCGATGAAGAGGGCGTCGGCACGGACCGCGAGGGGGCCGTCGGGGCCGCCGATGCGTCCCTTGGCGGTGGAGTAGATCTTCCGGCCGGCGACGGCGGTGACCTCGGCCTCCAGGTACAGCGTGGTGCCGACGGGCACGGGCCGCACGAAGTCGGTCTCCAGGCGTCCCGTCACGGCGATGGTCCGCAGCAGCCAGTTCAGCGAGCCCAGCGTCTCGTCGAGGGCCGTGGCCAGCACTCCGCCGTGCGCGAGGCCCGGGGCGCCCTGGTGGGCGGGCTGGACGGTGAACTCGGCGGTCAGCGAGACACCGTCGCCGGCCCGGGCCTCCAGGTGCAGTCCGTGGGACTGCCCGGGGCCACAGCCGAAACAGTGTTCGTAGTGGGCACCGAGAAGTTCCCCGGGCGCGGGCGCGTCGGGGTGCCGTACCGGTTTCACCGCGTCGACAGGAGGCTGAAGGCTTGCGGAACTACCACTCACAGGCGCAGACCTTACCCGCGCGTCGGCGGTGCGCGGATGCCGTGCCAAGCTTGGATTCATGCAGCTCTCCGCCACCCCGTACGAAGAACGCCTCACCGCCCCCCGCTCGTGGTGGCTGATCAGCTTCCTCGTGGGCGTCTCCTTCGCCCTCGTCCTGCTTCCCTTCGGCACCCTGCCGCTGCTCGGCGGCCTGGTCGGTGGTACGGCCGCGGCGGCGGTGGTGGCCAGCGCGTACGGCTCCCTGCGCATCCGGATCGTGGGCGACTCACTGATCGCGGGCGAGGCGAAGATCCCGGTGTCGGCGCTGGGCGAGGCGGAGGTGCTGGACGCGGAGGAGGCCCGCGCCTGGCGGACGTACAAGGCCGACACCCGCGCCTTCCTGCTGCTGCGCGCCTACATCCCCACGGCGCTCCGGGTGCAGGTCACGGACCCCGAGGACCCGACGCCGTACCTGTATCTGTCGACGCGCGAGCCGGAGCGGCTGGCGGCGGCGATCGAGGCGGCCCGGAAGGCCGACGCCTAGAGCTCTTCGGGGAGGTCGCGCAGCTGCAGGGGCTCCGCGGGTTCCTCCAGCGGCGGAAGCTCCGCCAGCTCCTCCCACGGAACCTGGATCTTGCGCAGGTCGGCCCGGATGCGGGCGGCGAGCCTCTTGGTGTCCCTGCGGTTCAGGACCGCCCCGACCGCGGCACCCACCATGAACGGCATGAGGTTGGGCAGGTCGCGGACCATCCGCTTCATGATCTGCTGGCGCAGTTCGCGCTTCATGCGGACGCTGAGGGCCGCGTCGTACGTCGACGGCTTCATCACGTCGATCCCGCGCTCCCCCGACCAGGAGGACAGATACGCGGCACTGCGGATCCTGAGGTTTCCGGGCGGTCGTACGCCGTAGACCTCGTGCAGCTCGGCGATGAGCTTCAGCTCGATCGCCGCGACCCCGGTGATCTCCGCGGCCAGTTCGGTCGGCATCGCGGGCGGCACCGGCAGCATCGCCGCCGCTCCGATCCCGGCTCCGACCGTCGAGGTGCCGGCCGCCGCGCCCGCCACCAGCTTGTCGGCGAGCTCTTCGGGCCCGAGGCCCGGGAACTGCCGGCGCAGGGTCGCGAGGTCGCGTACGGGGACACGCGGGGCGATCTCGATGATCCGGTCCGCGAGGTAGGCCAGGCCCGCGCGGGCGCGGCTGCCGCCCCTGCGGGCCCCTTCCCGGGCCATGTCACGGGCCTTTCCGCCCATCACCGTGGCCCTCCCCCAAGCTTTCAACTCCGTTCGGGTCGGGGGGATCCCCAGCCGGGCGGCGGGCGTGGGCTGCCGCACCGGCGCCGGGTGGTCTGCCCGGTCGTTCGCCGGTTCGAGCGGGGCCACCACTCCGGGTGCGCCCCGCTCGTCCTCACGCGCGCCGTACGAGCCGTCGGACGGCCCTTCGTCCGCTTTCCCCAAGGAGAAGCGGTGCTTCCGGGGAGGGGTCGAGCCAGTCATGGCCGACCCGACCTCAGTCGCAGTCGCGGCAGATCGGCTGACCGTTCTTCTCACGGGCCAGCTGGCTGCGGTGGTGCACCAGGAAGCAGCTCATGCAGGTGAACTCGTCCTGCTGCTTCGGCAGCACACGGACGGCCAACTCCTCGTTCGAGAGGTCGGCGCCGGGAAGTTCGAGGCCTTCGGCGGCCTCGAACTCGTCGACGTCCACCGCCGAGGTGGACTTGTCGTTCCTCCTGGCCTTCAGCTCTTCAAGGCTGTCCGAGTCGACGTCGTCGTCGGTCTTGCGTGGAGTGTCGTAATCGGTTGCCATATCGCTCTCCCCCTCTGGGTGTCTGCGGTGTCTCCAGCGCACGTAACGCGTGAGAGGCCGGACTTGTGCCCGACCTGAGGCGGAGATTTTGCCTCACATCAAGGTCTGTTACTCAATCGACACCCAATCCGATCTCTCAAGAGTGAGCGGCTTGGATGGCGGTGAGGACCGTACACGGTTGGAATGCCGCACCTCAAAGGCGCCTCACCGTGTACTTCCCGTGATCAAGTGCCCTGAAAACCAGGACTTTCCCGGCTTTCCGCCATGTTTCATGATCACAGAGAGTACATGGCTGAAAATCCGCGCATGTGATCGATCACACAAGGGGAAGCTCATTCGGCGGATGAAAAATTCCGCGTGAAGCGAACACCCCTCGCGTGTGTCGGCCCCCCGTCCGGAGGCGGCCCGGTCACGGAACACAACCGCTCGGTCACACATCACAGCGGCAGGGTGACCCGCATCACCAGACCGCCGCCCTCACGGGGCTGCGCCACGATGTGGCCGCCGTGCGCGCGGGCCACGGACCGGACGATGGACAGGCCGAGGCCCACACCCTTGTCGCTGCCCGTGCGCTCCGTACGGAGCCGTCTGAAGGGCTCGAAGAGGTTGTCGATCTCGTACGCCGGCACCACCGGCCCGGTGTTCGTGACGGTCAGCACCGCCTGTCCGTGCTGGATCTCGGTGGCCACCTCGACCCAGCCGCCCTCCCCTCGCCCGCCACCACCCTTCTGAGGAAGCGCTTCGCGCTGCACCTCCTCATTGGCCACGTTGTACCGCACGGCGTTCTGCAGCAGGTTCAGCGCGATCCGCTCCAGCAGCACGCCGTTGCCCTGCACCACCGCGGGCTTGCGCTCGCCGCGGATCTTCACGCCCTTGGCCTCGGCCTCGGCGTGCACCTGGTCGATGGCCTGGCCGGCCACCTCGGCCAGGTCGACGGGCCCCCGCTCGACGATCTGGTTGTCGCTGCGAGCGAGCAGCAGCAGGCCCTCGACCAGCTGCTCGCTGCGCTCGTTGGTGGCCAGCAGCGTCTTGCCCAGCTGCTGCAGCTCCACCGGCGCGTCCGGGTCCGACAGATGCACCTCGAGGAGCGTTCTGTTGATCGCGAGCGGGGTGCGCAGCTCGTGGGAGGCGTTGCCGACGAAGCGCTGCTGGGCGGTGAAGGCCCGCTGCAGCCGCTCCAGCATGTCGTCGAAGGTGTCCGCCAGCTCCTTCAGCTCGTCGTCCGGGCCGTCCAGCTCGATCCGGCGGGACAGGTCTGAACCGGCCACCTGGCGGGCGGTGCGGGTGATCCGGCCGAGCGGGGACAGCACGCGGCCGGCCATCGCGTAACCGAACGCGAACGCGATCACGGCGAGGCCCAGCAGGGCCAGCAGCGAGCGGCTGAGCAGGTCGTCCAGGGCCGCCTGGCGCTGCTGGTCGACGCAATGGGCGATCGCGTCGTTGAAGTCCGACAGCGGCAGGCTGGTGCTGTTGATCGCGGTGATCGCGGGGCAGTTGTCGCTGGAGACCCGGATCGACGTACCGCTGACGATCTTGAACAGCGGCTGGTTGCCGGTGCTGATCGCCTGCGCGGCCAGCAGGTAGATGATCGACAGCAGCAGGATGCCGGCGATCAGGAACATGCCGCCGTACAGCAGCGTGAGCCGTATGCGGATGGTCGGGCGCAGCCACGGGAAGGGGGGCTGCGGCCTTCTGGGGTCCCAGGTGGGCTTCGGTGGCGCCTGGGGCGGCGCGGGTGTGGCGGCCATGGCCGATCAGATCCGGTAGCCGGAGCCGGGGACGGTGACGATCACCGGCGGCTCGCCCAGCTTGCGCCGCAGGGTCATCACGGTCACCCGCACGACGTTGGTGAACGGGTCGGTGTTCTCGTCCCAGGCCTTCTCCAGCAGCTGCTCGGCCGAGACCACGGCGCCCTCGCTGCGCATGAGCACCTCCAGCACCGCGAACTCCTTGGGCGCGAGCTGGATCTCCTTGCCGTCGCGGAAGACCTCGCGGCGGTTCGGGTCGAGCTTGATGCCGGCGCGCTCCAGGACCGGGGGCAGGGGAACGCTCGTACGACGGCCGAGGGCACGCACGCGTGCGATCAGCTCGCTGAACGCGAAGGGCTTGGGCAGATAGTCGTCGGCGCCGATCTCCAGGCCCTCGACACGGTCGCTGACGTCGCCGGACGCCGTGAGCATGAGCACGCGCGTGGGCATGCCCAGTTCGACGATCTTGCGGCAGACGTCGTCGCCGTGCACCAGCGGGAGGTCGCGGTCGAGGACGACCACGTCGTAGTCGTTGACGCCGATGCGCTCCAGGGCGGCCGCACCGTCGTACACGACGTCGACGGCCATGGCCTCCCGGCGCAGTCCGGTGGCCACCGCATCGGCGAGCAGTTGCTCGTCCTCGACGACGAGTACGCGCACGTCGCTTGTCCTTCCTCATGTCCACTCGCGTAGCGCACCGTGGGCGCGTGCGGGCAGGGGTGTTCGTGGGGTGTGACCTCCATCCTGCCCTTTTCGGCCGTAAGTCGGCTGTAAGGCGGGTTGTGGACCGCACGGATCCGCGCTCCGGGGCAGGAATACGAGACTTTCTCCTCCGGTTGAGGTTTCCGGATGAGGGAGCGGGGGGAGGACGGCTTTACACCCCGCGATCACGCTCTGCATGTGCCGCAGCACCATGCGGTACTCCGCGATCCGCTTCCGCAGAGTGGGCGCGGGTGTCCGGCACCGTCGCCGCCCGGCAGGGCAGCGCTGGGCACCCGCGAGAGACGTGATCGCCCCTTTCCCAAACAGGCACACCCCCGTGCCACCGACCCACGACCCAGGACGAGGGGGCGCAGCATGGACGCTTTCACCGCAGGACTTCTGCAGCGCATAAGGGCGACCGAGTCCGACCTGTCGCGGGCTCGTGACGAGGGTGACGACTTCCTCGTCGAAGTGGAGCAGGCAGAGCTCGACGACCTGCGACGCCTCGCCGCCGAACACGGTGTGGAGGTCGGCGCGTCACGCGTCTGATCGGCCCGAAAGCGCAAGAGGGGACCCCGGCGAATCCAGCGCCGGGGTCCCTTTGCGTTCAGCTGCCGGGGACGGTCACGCTCAGTCGTGCCACGCCCCGAAGTCCTCCAGCAACCGCTGCAGCGGCTCGAACACCCCCGGTGCGCCGGCGACGGTCAGCTCCGGCGACGGGCGCTCCCCGGGCCGCCCACCGACCAGCGCGCCCGCCTCCCGGGCGATCAGGTCGCCCGCCGCGAAGTCCCACGCGTTGAGCCCCCGCTCGAAGTACCCGTCGAGCCGGCCGCAGGCCACGTCGCACAGGTCGACCGCCGCCGAGCCGCCGCGCCGGATGTCCCGCAGCAGCGGGATCAGCCGGCCGGCCACCTCGGCCTGGTGGGCGCGGACCTCGGTGACGTAGTTGAAGCCGGTGGAGACCAGCGCCTGGTCCAGCGGGGGCGCGGGGCGACAGGCGAGCGCCCGCTCGCCCTCCCATGCGCCGGTGGCCCACGCGCCGCCCCCGCGCACGGCGTGGTACATCTCGCCGCGCATCGGAGCCGCGACGACACCCGCGACGGTCTCGCCGTCGTGCTCGGCGGCGATGGACACCGCCCAGGTCGGCAGCCCGTACAGATAGTTCACCGTGCCGTCGAGCGGGTCGATCACCCAGCGGACGCCGCTCGTGCCCGCCACGGAGGCGCCCTCCTCGCCGAGGAAGCCGTCGTCGGGACGGTGGCCGGAGATCAGGTCGGTGATCAGCTTCTCCGCCGCGATGTCCATCTCGGTGACGACGTCGATCGGGCTGGACTTGGTCCTCGCCACGGCCAGATCGGCCGGCCGGCCGTCCCGCAGCAGCTCACCGGCGCGGCGGGCGGCCTCCTGGGCCAGTTCCAGCAGTTCCCGGTGCAGGGGGTCGGTCACGGGTCTCCTCACGCGTAGGGGCTGTCGGCACCGGCGGCGGCCGGGTGCGGCGCCCGGGCGGGGCAGCAGCCGACCGGGCAGAGGTTGTGGCTCGCGCCCAGCGCGCCCAGGGCGCACGGGGTGACCTCCTGGCCGCGCTCCACGGCGGCGCGCTCCGTGATCAGGTCGCGGACGGCGGCGGCGAACCGGGGGTCGGCGCCAACGGTGGCCGAGCGGCGCACCGGCAGGCCCAGCTCCTCGGCCTTGGCCGTGGCCTCGGTGTCGAGGTCGTACAGGACCTCCATGTGGTCCGAGACGAACCCGATGGGCGCCATGACCACGGCCGGGACGCCCGCCGCGTGCTGCGCCTGGAGGTGGTCGCAGATGTCCGGCTCCAGCCACGGGATGTGCGGGGCGCCGGAACGCGACTGGTAGACCAGCCGCCAGGGGTGATCGACGCCGGTGCGCTCGCGGACCGCGTCGGCGATCAGCTGGGCCACGTCCAGATGCTGCTCGACGTAGGCGCCGCCCTCGCCGTGGGTCTCGACGGGGCCGGAGGTGTCGGCCGCGGAGGTCGGGATGGAGTGCGTGGTGAAGGCGATGTGGGCGCCCGCGCGAACGTCCTCGGGGAGGTCTTCGAGGGAGCGCAGCACGCCGTCGATCATGGGCTCGACGAAGCCGGGGTGGTTGAAGTAGTGCCGCAGCTTGTCGATCTTCGGCAGCGGCAGGCCCTCGGCCTCCAGGGTGGCCAGCGCGTCGGCGAGGTTCTCGCGGTACTGGCGGCAGCCCGAGTAGGAGGCGTAGGCGCTGGTGGCGAGCACGAGGACGCGGCGGCGGCCGTCGGCGACCATCTCGCGCAGGGTGTCCGTCAGATACGGCGCCCAGTTGCGGTTGCCCCAGTAGACCGGCAGGTCCAGGCCGTGCTCGGCGAAGTCCTTGCGCAGGGCGTCCAGCAGGGCGCGGTTCTGGCCGTTGATGGGGCTGACCCCGCCGAACAGGAAGTAGTGCTGCCCGACTTCCTTCAGGCGTTCCTTCGGGATGCCGCGCCCGCGCGTGACGTTCTCGAGGAACGGGACCACGTCGTCCGGGCCTTCGGGGCCGCCGAAGGAGAGCAGGAGGAGGGCGTCGTACGGGGTGGCATCGAGCGCGTCTGGCATGTCTCGATCCTGCCACCCGCTGCTGACGGCCGGGAAACAGTGGGGTGACGAGTCGGGTTCCAGTCGGTTTATGCCGGTATTTCCCGAGGTCATAAACCAGGTGCCATTAGGGTCACCTAACTCGTAAGCTGTATCAGCCGCATTGGCGCCTTACGAGCCGCTCCGGAGACCACGTGCCCAGCCCCTACAGAGCCCTGTTCGCCGAACCCGGCACCAAGGCGTTCTCCACCGCGGGATTCCTCGGCCGGATGCCGCTGTCGATGATGGGCATCGGCGTGGTCACGATGGTCTCGCAGCTGACCGGGCGCTACGGCCTCGCAGGGGCGCTGTCGGCCACCATCGCGCTGTCCGCCGCGGTCATCGGACCGCAGATCTCCCGGCTGGTCGACCGGCACGGGCAGCGCCGGGTGCTGCGTCCCGCGACCCTGGTGGCCCTCACGGCGGCGGCCGGGCTGCTGCTCACCGCGCATCTGAAGTGGCCGGACTGGCTGCTGTTCGGGTGCGCCGCCGGGATCGGCTCGGTGCCCAGCCTGGGCGCGATGATCCGGGCCCGCTGGGCGGCGCTGTACCGGGGCACCGACCGGCTGCACACCGCGTACTCGTTCGAGTCGGTCGTCGACGAGATCTGCTTCATCTTCGGCCCGATCATCTCCATCGGCCTGTCCACGGCCTGGTTCCCGGAGGCCGGGCCGCTGCTCGCCGCCTGCTTCCTGGCCGCGGGCGTCTTCTGGCTCACCGCCCAGCGCGCCACCGAGCCGGAGCCGCACCCGCGCGAGAAGCACGGCGGCGGTACGGCGCTGCGCTCGGCCGGGCTGCAGGTGCTCGTGGCGACCTTCGCGGCGACCGGCGCGATCTTCGGGTCCGTGGACGTGGTCACCGTGGCCTTCGCCGACGAGCGCGGCCACAAGAGCGCCGCGAGCGTGGTCCTGGCGCTGTACGCGGCGGGATCCTGTGTGGCCGGGGCGGTCTTCGGGCTGCTGCGGCTCGCCGGGGCTCCGGAACGCCGCTGGCTGCTGGGCGTGGCGGCGATGGCCGTGAGTATGATCCCCCTCCTACTGGTCGGAAACCTGCCGCTTCTGGCCGTGGCGCTGTTCGTTTCGGGGCTGTCCATCGCACCGACGATGATCACGACGATGTCCCTCATCGAAGAGCACGTACCTCGCGCACAGCTCACCGAGGGCATGACCTGGGTGAGCACCGGCCTCGCGGTCGGGGTCGCGCTCGGCTCGTCCGTGGCCGGCTCGGTGATCGACGCAGCCGGGGCGCGGGCCGGGTACGGGGTTCCGGCCGTGTCCGGGGCCGTCGCGGTCGCGGTCGGTTTCCTCGGGTACCGCCGGCTGCGCAGGCCGGCCGCGGGTCGGGGAGGCACCGTTGAGCAGCACAGCGAGCGGGAAGAACGGCACCTGGCGTAACTGGGGCGGGAACGTCTCGGCCCGGCCCGCGCGGCAGGTCGCGCCGGCCTCGGTTCAGGAGCTGGCGGCGGTGGTGCGCCGGGCCGCCGAGGACGGCCTGAAGGTGAAGGCCGTCGGCACCGGGCACTCCTTCACATCGATCGCGGCCACCGATGGTGTGTTGATCCGCCCTCAACTGTTGACGGGCATCCGCAGGATCGACCGCGAGTCCATGACGGTCACGGTCGAGGCCGGCACCCCGCTCAAGCGGCTCAATGCGGCTCTGGCACGCGAGGGTCTGTCGCTCACCAATATGGGCGACATCATGGAGCAGACCGTCTCCGGGGCCACCAGCACGGGGACGCACGGCACGGGCCGCGAGTCGGCCTCGATCGCCGCCCAGATCACCGGGCTCGAACTCGTCACGGCGGACGGCTCGGTGCTCACCTGCTCCGAGAAGGAGAATCCGGAGATCTTCGCGGCCGCCCGAATAGGCCTCGGCGCCCTCGGCGTCGTCACCGCGATCACCTTCGCCGTGGAGCCCGTCTTCCTGCTCACCGCGCGCGAGGAGCCGATGCCCCTCGACCGGGTCCTCGCCGAGTTCGATCAACTCTGGGCGGAGAACGAGCACTTCGAGTTCTACTGGTTCCCGCACACCGGCAACACCAACACCAAGCGGAACAACCGCAGCGCCGGCCCCGAGCAGCCCGTGGGGCAGCTGGCGGGCTGGTTCGAGGACGAGTTCCTCTCCAACGGAGTCTTCCGGGTGGCCCAGTGGGTCGGCCGCGCCGCCCCCGCCACCGTCCCGGCCATCGCGCAGATCTCCAGCAAGGCTCTGTCCGGGCGGACGTACACGGACATCCCGTACAAGGTCTTCACCTCGCCGCGCCGGGTGCGTTTCGTGGAGATGGAGTACGCCGTCCCGCGCGCGGCCCTGGTGGACACGCTGCGCGAGCTGAAGTCCATGGTCGACCGCTCGGGGCTGCGGGTCAGCTTCCCGGTCGAGGTGCGCACCGCCCCGGCCGACGACATCACCCTGTCCACCGCCTCGGGCCGGGACAGCGCCTATGTCGCCGTCCACATGTTCCGGGGCACGCCGTACCAGGCCTACTTCACCGCCGCCGAGCGGATCTTCACCGGGCACGAGGGCCGGCCGCACTGGGGCAAGGTGCACACCCGGGACGCCGAGTACTTCGCGCGCGTCTACCCGCGCTTCGGCGAGTTCACTGCCCTGAGGGACCGTCTTGACCCGGAACGCCTGTTCCAGAACGACTACTTGCGGAGGGTTCTGGGGTCGTAGGCGCAACGGCGGACCCGCTGGGCGTGGGGGCCGGAGAGGACGGGCTCGGGCCGTCGCCGGTCTCCCCGCCCGGGGGGTCGCCGGGCGACGGTGTCGCGCCGTGGGCCGTACCGGCACCGGCGTCGGGCGGCTGCGCGCGGGACGGGGTGTCCGAAGGGGCCGGTGTCTCAGGGGCGTTGACGGGGACCTCGGTCGTCGAGGAGGACGAACCCGACACCCGTCCGGTGACCACGTCACTGACCGTCGTGCCCGAACCGCCGCTGAAGCTGTTGCCGGACACGAGTTCATACGCCGTGATGCCGCCCATGGCCACCCCGAACACGACGGCGGCCGCGACCACCAGCCGGCGCCGGCTCCTCACCCGCGCGCGGTAGACAGTGGCCTCGGTGAACTCGCCCACAGCCGGTGGCACTTGCCCCCTCGGACGGGGCGCGACCGTCGCCTCCCTCAGCTGTTCCCCGGTCCGCTTGAAGAAGTGCTGGAACACCGTGCCTCCGCAGGTGGCGACGACGCTGACGACTCCCGCGCCGAGGATCGTGCCGTACACCCCGACGTACGAGGCCAGTTTGGCCGCCACGACGGCCGCGACAGCACTGCCCGCGACCTGGGGGACGCTCAGGTCGATCCGTTTGCGACCCGCTTCGGGCGTTTCACGCATACCCGGAACTTGCCTACCTTTCCCGTACTTGATCGACATTGACCGACCGACTGCACGAGATAGGGACGTACACCGGAAACCATTAGTTCCGTTTCTGGGGATTGCGTGAAGTTCGCCACGTTCGTGATCGGCAAAACCGGTTACCGACGGCCAAGTCGCACGCCTTGCCAGAAGTTGGGCGGCGCGCCCATCCACGCACATGGTCCAAATGGAGTACTGTTGCGAGCCCTGGGTCCGGTCTCCCACCAGGGTGTCCGCGGCCTTGAAGGACCGCCGGGAGGGGGCCAGTTGCACAGGGTGACGAATTCGGTCACTTAGCGTTGCGAATAGGTAACCGTGCCATAACGGCGGCCCAGGGCCCGTGCCCGACACGCCGGGCAACTCGGCAAGGTTGTGGCAGGCTGCACCCGGGCAGGCCACACTCGACTAGCGGAAGCAGCGACGCACGTGACGTCGGCAGGCACCACCCGGGAGGTCCCCATGCCCGAACTGCGTGTCGTGGCCGTCTCGAATGACGGCACACGGCTGGTGCTCAAGGCTGCCGACGCAACGGAGTACACCCTTCCGATCGACGAACGGCTGCGCGCCGCCGTGCGCGGCGACCGGCCCCGCCTCGGCCAGATCGAGATCGAGGTCGAGAGCCATCTGCGCCCGCGTGACATCCAGGCGCGTATACGTGCCGGTGCCACGGCGGAAGAGGTCGCGCAGCTCGCCGGCATCCCCGTCGACCGGGTACGGCGCTTCGAGGGCCCCGTGCTCGCCGAGCGCGCCTTCATGGCCGAGCGCGCCCGCAAGACCCCGGTCCGCCGCCCCGGCGAGAACTCCGGGCCGCTGCTCGGCGAGGCCGTGCAGGAGCGGCTGCTGCTGCGCGGCGCGGAGAAGGACACCGTGCAGTGGGACTCCTGGCGCCGCGACGACGGCACCTGGGAGGTGCTCCTCGTCTACCGGGTCGCGGGCGAACCGCACTCGGCGAGCTGGACGTACGACCCGCCCCGGCGGCTCGTCCAGGCCGTGGACGACGAGGCTCGCTCGCTGATCGGCGAGTCCGACGACCTCGCCGTGGCCGAGCCGAGCTTCCCGTTCGTCCCGCGCATCGCCCGGCTGCCGCGCGAGCGTTCGATGGACCGCGCGCTGGACCGGGGCGAGCGGGAACGGCCGAGCCTGCCCGCGCAGCCGTCCGAGCCCGCCGAGGAGAACACGGGCGAACGCGACTCGCTGACCAGCCTGCTCGAGGCGGTGCCGAGCTTCCGGGGTGACCTGGTGGTTCCGGAGCGCCCGGCGGAGACGCCCGAGGAGCCCGCCGACGAACCGGCCACCGAGGAACCGCCGGCCCCTGCCGCCTCGGCCGGTTCGGCCTACGCGGACGTCCTCATGCCCCGCTCCGTCGGCAGCCACCGCGACCGGCTCATCGGCGCCACCGACCGCCAGGCCGAGGCCGACGGCGTCCGCCCCGGCCGCCGCGCCGCCGTACCGAGCTGGGACGAGATCGTGTTCGGCACGCGCCGCAAGAAGCAGGAGTAACCGGCGTACGGAAACGGAGAAGGGGGGCACGCGTGCGTGCCCCCCTTCCTGCTGCACGCGTGCGTGCCCGACTTTTTTGGGCTGCACGCGTCCGTGCCCAGCTTTTGGGCTGCACGCGTGCGTGCCCTCTGTCGGATGCGGCTACTGCGGGTCGGCGCCCACGGCCACCGGCCGGGACGGATCCGAGGACCACTCGGACCAGGAACCGACGTACAGCGCCGCCGGAATGCCGGCCACCGCGAGCGCGAGGACCTCGTGGGCGGCGGAGACGCCCGAGCCGCAGTACACCCCCACCTCGGTGTCCGTGGAGACGCCCAGGGCCTTGAAGCGGTCCCGCAGCTCCGCCGCCGGCAGGAGGCGGCCGTCGGGGCCCACGTTCTCCGTCGTCGGCGCCGACACCGCGCCCGGGATGTGCCCGCCGACCCGGTCGACCGGCTCCACCTCACCGCGGTACCGCTCCCCCGCCCGCGCGTCCAGCAGCACGCCGGCGCGGGCGAGGGCCGCGGCCCCGTCGGCGTCCAGCAGGCCGGCAGCGGCCGGTTCCGGCCGGAAATCCCCTTCGGCCGGTTCCGGCACCTCCGTGGACAGTTCGCCCCGCCAGGACGGCAGTCCGCCGTCGAGGACCCGCACGTCCGGATGACCCGTCGAACGCAGGAGCCACCAGGCGCGTGCGGCCGCCCAGCCCTGGCCGCCGTCGTACACGACGACCGGCCGGCCGCCCGACACGCCCGCGCGGCGCATGGCGGCACCGAACTCCGCCAGGTCCGGGAGCGGATGCCGGCCGTTCGCGCCGGGCTCTCCGGCCAGTTCCCGGTCCAGGTCGACGAAGACGGCGCCGGGGATGTGACCGGCCGCGTACTCGGTCCGCCCGTCGAAGGCCGGCGCGCCCGCCGCCTTCGCCAGGCTCAGCTGCCAGCGCACGTCCAGCAGGACCGGAGGGCTGTCCCCGGTGAGCTCGTGTGCGAGATCGGATGCGGTGATGATGGCTGTCATGCCGCCATGCATACGCCAGGGGTGGCCGCGGCGTCCAGGTCCGGCTACTCTGCTCGGCCGGACAGGCTCGATCACGAGGCGTATGGGATCGAGCACGTGCTGTACAGCCGGCCGACACCCGCCGGCCATCGTCAGGAAGCGGCGAAAGGCGGCAGACCGGGCATCCTCCGGGAGGTGTCGCCGAGCGTCGGCGCGGTAAGTCCCGTCGCGGCGGGGAGGATGCGGGCACCGGCACGTACGTACCCGCCGCCGGCGGGTAATCCCTTCCGGGGAGCGGAAGCGACACGGCCACCACGAGAGGCCGGGGAGAGAGTGATCGATGACCGAGGCACGGGAGCCGGCCGGCCCGCACGCGCGGCGTGCGCCCGGCACGCCCTGCTGGGTGAGCCTGATGGCGCACGGGCTGGCCGCCACCGAGGAGTTCTACGGTGAGCTGTTCGGCTGGGAGTTCCGGCCGGGCCCACAGCAGCTCGGCCCGTATGTGCGGGCGCTGCTCGACGGGCGCGAGGTGGCGGGCATGGGCCAGCTGCCGCCGGACCGTCGGCTGCCGATCGCCTGGACGCCGTACCTCGCCTCGGACGACGTGGACCAGACGGCCGACACGGTACGGGAGTGCGGCGGCACCGTGGCGGTCGGACCGCTGGACGCCGCCGAGGCCGGACGGATGGCCATCGCCTCGGACCCCTCCGGGGCGGTGTTCGGCATCTGGCAGGGGGCCGCGCACCTCGGCACCGTGATCACGGGGGTGCCCGGCACGCCCGCGTGGAACGAGCTGGTGACCTTCGAGACCGAGAGCGTCTCCAAGTTCTACGCGACCGTGTTCGGTTACGAGCGGGAGCCGGTGGTGTCCGCCGACTTCGACTATGTGACCCTCCATCTCGCCGGCCGCCCGGTGGCCGGACTGCACGGCGTGGGCCATGGCCTGCCCCGCGACCGCGGACCGCACTGGCAGACGTACTTCGAGGTCTCCGACGCCGACACGACGGTGCGGCAGGTGGCGGACCTCGGAGGCCGCGTCATCCGACAGCCGCACGACAGCCCGCACGGCCGGGTGGCGACGGTGGCGGACCCCGAGGGCGCGGAGTTCTCGGTGATCCAGAACCCGCACTGAGCGCTGGGGGTGGATTGGGCCGACCCGTCGGGGGTTCAGCGGACCTGCTCGGAGTTTCAGCCGATCCCGCTGGGGGTTCAGCCGATCCCGCTGGGGGTTCCATCGGCCCGTAAGGGCATTCAGCCGATCCCGTCGGGGTTCCGTCGACCCACCCGGGGGTTCAGTCGATCCTGTCGGGGCTCCGTCGACCCACCCGGGGGTTCAGCCGATCCTGTCGGGCTCCGTCGACCACCATGGGTTCAGCCGATCCTGTCGGGGCTCAGCTGATCCCCTCGGAGGGGTTCAGCCGATCCCGTCGGGGTTCCGTCGACCCACCCGGGGGTTCAGCCGATCCTGTCGGGCTCCGTCGACCGTCGGGGATTCTGGTGACCGTCGGGGGTTCCGGTGACCGTCGGGGGTTCAGCCGATCCCGTCGAGGGAGGGCAGCCGATCCCCCCGGGGGTCAGCCGATCCCCTCGGAGGTCAGCCGATCCCGTCGGGGGTCCGTCGGCCCGTCAGGACGGAGTCGCCCGACCCCTCGGGGAGAGATCAGCCGGCTCTGGGCGCCGGATCGGGCCGATCCTCGGAGCAGCGTCGGTCGGATGGTTCCCGGGCCGGGCTCGGCCGAACCCTCGGAGCGGCCTCGGCCAACCCCTCGGACCAGCCTCGGCGGATCCCTCGGACCAGCCTCGGCCGAACCCCCGTGCAGGCCCAGCCGCCCCGCTTCGGTCCCGGATCAGCCGGGCGAGACCGGCAGGACGTCCGGGGACAGGGCCGCCGCGCGGGCCGTCGCGGCGGTCATGCGGCGGCGGTGGTGGCGCCGGCACAGGACCTCGTAGCCGACCTCGCCGGCCGCCTGGTTGACGTCACCGACGACGACCTGGGCGCCCTCGACCACCATCTCGCCGCCTATCGTGCGGGCGTTGTGCGTGGCTCGGGCGCCGCACCAGCACAGCGCCTCCACCTGGAGCACCTCGATGCGGTCGGCCAGCTCCACCAGCCGCTGCGAGCCGGGGAAGAGCTTGGAGCGGAAGTCGGTGGTGATCCCGAAGGCGTACACGTCCAGGCCGAGATCGTCGACCACGCGCGCGAGCTGGTCGATCTGCTCGGGCGCGAGGAACTGCGCCTCGTCCGCGATCACATAGTCGGCCCGGCGGCCCTGCGAGAGGTGTTCCACGAGAGTGGCGTACAGGTCCTGGCCGGCGGCGACCTCCACCGCGTCGGTGACCAGGCCGAGCCGGGAGGACAGCTTGCCCTCGCCCGCACGGTCGTTCCGGGTGAAGATCATGCCGACGAGGCCCCGGGCCGATCGGTTGTGCTCTATCTGCAGAGCCAGCGTGGACTTCCCGCAGTCCATCGTTCCGGAGAAGAACACCAGCTCGGGCATGAGGGGTTGAGCACCTTTCGGCAAGGAGGGGAGAGGCAGGAGCTTCAGGAGCGTACTTCGAGCAGCGGGACCAGCTGCTCCGCGGGAGTCATCGAACCGTGGTTGCCGACCAGCGCCGACTCCTTCGGCTCCCGCTCGGACGCGATGATCAGGACGTCGTCGTGCGCGGCCGCGACCACGTCCCCGAGCCGTGGGTGGACCCGCTCGTCGATGTGCGGCCCGAACCAGCCTGCCGCGATCGCCTCGTCCCGCGAGGCCACCCAGAACTGCTCGCCGAGCACCTCGCGCCAGACCGTCAGTACGTCGTTCTCGGCGCCCGGCACCGCGTACACGTGCCGCGCCCGGCCCTCGCCGCCCAGCAGAGCCACCCCGGCGCGCAGCTCCCAGTCGGTGTCGAAGTCGATGCGGTGCTCGTCGTCGAACGGGATGTCGACCATGCCGTGGTCGGCGGTGACGTAGAGCGCGCTGCGCGGCGGCAGTTGCTCCGCGAGGCGCTGGGCGAGCCGGTCGACGTACATCAGCTGGCCGCGCCAGGTGTCGGAGGCGACGCCGTAGCGGTGTCCGGCGCCGTCCAGCTCGGAGTAGTACGTGTAGACCAGCGAGCGGTCCCCGGCGGCCAGTTGCTCGGCCGCGAGGTCCATGCGCTCCTCGCCGCTCAGCCGTCCGTGGAAACTGCCGCCGCTGAGCGCGATCTTGGTGAGCGGGGTGTGCTCGAAGATGGGCGAGGTCACCTGCGCGGCGTGCACTCCGGCCGCCTGGGCCAGCTGGAACACGGTGGGGTACGGCTGCCAGGCCTGCGGATCGGTGTACGGCTGCCAGCGCAGCTGGTTCATCAGCCCGCCGGTGTCCGGGTTGCGCACGGTGTAGCCGGGCAGGCCGTGGACGCCGGGCGGCAGGCCGGTGCCGACCGAGGCGAGTGAGACCGCGGTGGTCGCCGGGTACCCGGCAGTGAGCGGGCGGCCGGTGCCGCCGCGCGAGGTGTCGAGCAGCGAGGTCAGGAAGGGAGCCTCGTCGGCGTGCGCCTTCAGCTGCTCCCAGCCGAGCCCGTCTATCAGGAGGACGCAGACCCGGTCGGCCGCGGTCAGCTCCTCGATCGTGGCGGTCAGGCCGGGGACGCCCAGGCCGGCGGCCAGGGTGGGCAGCAGATCGGCGAGAGAGCCGGTGCCGTACTCGGGCAGCGGCGCGGTGTCCAGGGCGAGCGGTTCCGGGTGGTCCCAGGCGGAGAGCTGGGACATCAGTGCGCGAGGTCCGCGGTCGCCTCCGAGATGGACTGTGCGAAGGCGAGCGCCTGGCGCACCGTCTCCGGACCGTCCCCGGCCTCGCTGACCCGCAGGCTGAGGTCGTCCGCCGTGGAGTTGCCCGTGTAGCCGTGGTCGGCGTCGCAGTTGGGGTCGCCGCAGGCGGCGGGCTCCAGGTCGATGCGGTTGACCGCGCCCCAGCCGATGGTCAGCACGACCTCGCGGGGCAGGGTGCCCGGGGCGTACTGCTCGGGATTCGCGACCACCCGGCTGACCACGACCGACGAGATCCGGCCGAGCTTCACGGACTCGGTGGAGGTGGTGGCGTACGGCGTCGGGGAGGTGCTGTCGGCGGCCTGCTCATCGGTGTGGCTGACGATGAAGCGGTTGCCGGTGAGAACGAGCACGGTCACATGCCGCCGCACCTCGTTCTGATCGAAGGTGGTCTCCTGGTGGACCAGGTACGACCGGATGGGCTCGCCGCCCACAGCGGCCTCCACCGCCTCGGCCACGAGGGCCGGGTAGTAGCCGCTGCGCTCGATCGCCGCGCGCAGCCCCTGGGTCGTCGTACTGGTCTTGGCCATGGCGTCCATCCTAATCCGTGGGCAAGGGGGGTCCGGGCCAGTCGCGGAGACCGGGGCCGGCCTGCGCACACGCGCGTGGGCGCCGCTGGACGACCCCCTGCCGGACCTCCAGCCGCTCGGCGGCGATCAGACAGGAGAGGGGCTCCGGGCCGCCGGCGTCCGCTTCGAACGCGACCACGAGGGCCGGTGTCTCCCCGAGGGTGCGCACGAGCCGTGCCGTCTCCTCCGCCGTGGGCGCCCGGAAGACGGGGTCCTGGAAGGCGAAGGGGCAGGACGCGAAGAGCGGAGCGACGAAGACGACCTCCAGGCCGTGGTGGTACGCGAGGTCGTGTCCGGCGGCGAGCCGCAGTTCCCCGGCGTCCCAGCCGATGACGTCCCAGTCCCACCAACTGCCGTCGGGCAGCGCACGGCCGGCGATCTCCATGCTCTCCCCCTCCCCCGGTCAGTAGGCCGGCATCGTGCGCGGGCCGAGGTCGTCGCGGGCCGGTGGCGGCGCGAGCCGTACCGTGGCGCTCAGGACGCTCACTCCGTGCGGGGCGACGACGACCGGTTCCAGGGTGACGGCGACCACCTCCGGGTGATCGTCGACCAGCCGGGACACCCGCAGCAGCAGCTCCTCCAGCGCCGGTGTGTCGACGGGCGTGGAGCCGCGCCAGCCGAACAGCAGCGGTGCCGTACGGATCGATCGCAGCAGCGAGGTCGCCTCCCGGTCGGTGACCGGGACGAGCCGGTGCGCCATGTCCCCGAGCAACTGGGAGGCGGCCCCGGCGAGCCCGAAGGACAGCACGGCCCCGGCCGCCGGGTCGATCACGGCCCGTACGACGGTGTCGACGCCGCGCGGTGCCATGCCCTGCACCACCGGCCGCAGCTCCTCCGGCTTGCCGAACAGCTCGGTCAACTCGGCGTACGCCCGGCGCAGTTGCTCCTCGTCCGCGAGGTCGAGGCGTACGCCGCCCAGGTCGGCGCGGTGCCTGAGATGCGGGGCGGTGGCCTTGAGGGCGACCGGGTAGCCGAGGGAGCGGGCGGCGTCGGCGGCGGCGTCGGAGGTGGGCGCGGGCAGCGCGCGCCGGACGGGGATGCCGTACTTGCCGAGCAGCTCGCAGGTCTCCGCGTCGGAGATCGTGAGTCCTTCGCCACGCGCGAGCAGCTCACCGATCAGCCGCGCGGCCCCCTTCTCGTCGATGTCGTCGTACTCGGGCACCTTCCCGGGATCAGCCGCCTCCCGCCGCCACTGCCCGTATCTGACGGCTTCGGCCAACGCCCGCACGGCGCGTTCGGCGGCGGGGTAGGCCGGGATGAGGTGCATGCCCTCCGGAGGGCTGGCCGCCACCGCGGTGGGCAGCCGTTCCGCAGGGCGGAACAGGGGGGCACCGCCCTCACTACCGGGTGCCTTGTCAACGGCCTGAGGTGCGGTGCTCGCCGCAGCCGACAACGCCTCAGCAAGCCCACCGAGCTCCACATGCACCACCAGCACCGGCTTCCCCGGAACCGCCGCCGCAGCCGACCGCAACGCCTCCGCCAGCTCCGCGTCCCGCGGCGACGCTTCTCCGATGGCAGGGATCGCCGTGACCACCACGGCGTCATTCGTAGCGTCGGCCAAGGCCCGCGCCAGCGCCCCGTGAAAGTCCTGCGCCGTCGCCCCGGTCGTCAGGTCCAGCGGGCGCGAAGGCCGCAGGCCCTCCGCCAGACACCGGTCGTACGTCAGCACCCCCAGCGATTCGGAGTTGCCCAGGATCGCCACCCTCGGCCCCGTGGGCAACGGCTGCCGGGCGAGCAGCAGCCCCGCGTCGACGAGCTCGGTGATGGTGTCGACGCGGATCACCCCGGCCTGCCGCAGCAGCGCGGAGACGGTGGCGTGCGGCAGCCGGGTGGCCCGTACCGCGTGTCCCTGCGGCACGGAACCGACCCCCTGCACCACGACCAGCGGCTTGGCCGCCGCCGTCCGGCGCGCGAGGCGCGTGAACTTGCGCGGGTTGCCGATGGACTCCAGGTACATGAGGGCGACGTCGGTCTCGGGGTCGTCGTACCAGTACTGGAGGACGTCGTTGCCGGAGACGTCCGCGCGGTTGCCGGCGGACACGAAGGTGGACACGCCGGTGACCCCGGTGACCCCGCCCCCGCGCCGGTGCAGCCGGGACAGCAGGGCGATGCCGATGGCGCCGGACTGGGCGAACATGCCGATGCGGCCGGGGCGGGGCATCTCCGGGGCGAGGGAGGCGTTCAGCCGGACGCCGGGCGCGGTGTTGATGATCCCGAAGGCGTTCGGGCCGATGATCCGCATGCCGTACGCGCGCGCCTGCTGCACGAGCGCCCGCTGCCGCTCGCGCCCCTCGGGGCCGCTCTCGGCGTACCCGGCGGAGAGCACGACGAGCCCCTGCACTCCGTGCTCTCCGCACTCGGCGACCACGGCGGGCACGTGCTCGGCGGGTACGGCGACCACGGCGAGGTCCACCGGAGCGCCGATGTCGCGCACGCACCGGTACGCCGGCACCCCGTCGACCTCGCGGAGGTCCTCCGGGAAGGCCTTGTTCACGGCGTGCAGCCGGCCGCCGTAGCCGGCGTCCCTGATGTTGCCGAGGACGCTGCGGCCGACGCCGCCGGGGGTGCGGCCGACGCCGACGACCGCGACCGAGCCGGGCATGAGCAGCCGCCGTACGGAGCGGGCCTCGGCGCGCTGCTCCCGCGCGCGCTGCACGGCGAGGGAGCGGTCGGTGGGTTCGAGATCGAACTCCAGGCGGACGACGCCGTCCTCGAAGCTGCGCTTCTGGGTGTAGCCGGCGTCCGTGAACACCTTGATCATCTTGCTGTTGGCGGGCAGCACCTCGGCGGCGAAGCGCCGGATGCCGCGCTCGCGGGCGACCGCCGCGATGTGCTCCAGCAGGGCGGAGGCGACCCCGCGGCCCTGGTGGGCGTCCTGGACGAGGAACGCGACCTCGGCCTCGTCGGCGGGTGCGGAGGCGGGCATGCCGTCGGCGCCGATGCGGTCATAGCGTACGGTGGCGATGAACTCGCCGCCGATGGTGGCCGCGAGTCCCACCCGGTCCACAAAGTCGTGGTGTGTGAAGCGGTGGACGTCCTTGGCGGAGAGCCTGGGGTACGGCGCGAAGAAGCGGTAGTACTTCGACTCGTCCGAGACCTGCTCGTAGAAGCTGACCAGGCGGTCGGCGTCATCAACGGTGATGGGCCTGATGCGCGCGGTACCCCCGTCGCGCAGCACCACGTCCGCCTCCCAGTGGGCGGGGTAGTGATGCCGGTCCTTCCGGTCCGCCGAGGTCTGCATGGGCCCCAGAGTACGGCTCGCGTCCGACAACGGCGCGGGGCAGTCTGTGGAGGACGACAAGCCGGAACCGAGGCCGCGGTTCCGGCACCACACCGGCGCGGACGAAGGTCCGCTCCGGGCACGCTTCGCGATATGGGAAACTGGTCTAGACAACCCTGAAGACTGAAGGGCAGCAACACATGGCTGAGCGCCGCGTCAACGTCGGCTGGGCCGAGGGTCTCCACGCCCGCCCCGCCTCCATCTTCGTCCGAGCCGCCACGGCCACAGGCGTCCCGGTGACGATCGCCAAGGCTGACGGCAACCCCGTCAACGCGGCCTCCATGCTGGCTGTCCTGGGGCTTGGCGCCCAGGGCGGCGAGGAGATCGTCCTGGCCTCCGACGCCGAGAGTGCGGACGCCGCCCTCGACCGTCTGGCCAAGCTGGTCTCCGAGGGCCTCGAGGAACTGCCCGAGACGGTCTGAGCAGCAGCACACCGATACGCCGGAGCCGCGTCGCCCTTTTCGGGCGGCGCGGCTCTGCGTTTCCGGGCTCATTGCGCGCACACCGGAATTGGGGTAGCGGAAATGCACCGCGGCCGAATACCTCTTCTTTGTATACGGCGTCCGTGTTAATGCCGGAGGCCCGACATGTTTACGGCGTGTTGCGAAGTCCTCACACGCTCGCCGGCCCCGGAAAAACGCAGCCGGTGCACGGCCGTCGCGCGCTCGGTGTGCAGCGCCGTGAGCGCCCGCGCGCGCTCCCCGTCGCCGCGCGCCACCGCGTCCACGATGGCGCCGTGCTCCGTCCAGTACTCCACCGGGCTCGGCGGCACCTCCACCGCGTACATCCAGGCGATCTTGTGCCGCAGCTGAGTGAGCATCGCGGTCAGCGAGGGGCTGCCGGAGGCCTGGGCGAGCGTCTCGTGGAACCAGCCGCCCAGCGAGCGCAGATCCTCGCTGTTCCCCCTCCTGGCCCGCTCCTGGCCCAGCCTGACCAGGCCGCGCAGCACCTTCAGATGGGCCTCGGTGCGCCGCTGGGCGGCCCGCGCGGCCCCGAGCGGCTCCAGCAGCAGGCGCATGTCCAGCAGGTCGGCGGCCTCCTGCTCGGTCGGCTCGGCCACGCACGCGCCCGCGTGCCGGCGGGTCACCACGAAGCCCTCGGCCTCCAGGGTGCGCAACGCCTCGCGGACGGGGACGCGCGAGACGCCGTAGCGGCGGGCCAGGACGTCCTCGGTCAGCCGGCCGCCGCGCTCGTAGACACCCGCGACGATGTCATCCCGGATGGCCGTGCACACCGAGTGCGCCGGAATACGCATGACCGACCTCCGCCTTAATCCCCGTGAAACGTCGACGATGGACGCGTGTTCCGTGACTCTATTCCAATGAGCCGGAATTTCCGACGGCGAGCCGGAATCCATGGATATTTTTTGGTCAGTGGATCGGGTGGCGCTCATGAAAAACGACGAAAGCCCCGGCTCGGTGAGCCGGGGCATCGCATGTCGCGTGCTGCGGCGTCAGACGTTCACGCCGTGCTTGCGGAGGTAGGCGACGGGGTCGACGTCCGAGCCGTAGTCGGGGGTCGTACGGGCCTCGAAGTGCAGGTGCGGGCCGGTGGTGTTGCCGGTCGCGCCGGACAGGCCGATCTGCAGGCCCGGAGTGACCTGCTGGCCCACCGAGACGCCGATGGACGACAGGTGGCCGTACTGGGTGTACATGCCGTCGGCCATCCTGATCACGATCTGGTTGCCGTACGCGCCGCCCCAGCCGGTGGAGACGACGGTGCCGGAGCCCACCGCGTGGACGGACGTGCCGCTCGCCGCGTGGAAGTCGATGCCGGTGTGCGAGCCTGAGGACCACAGGGAGCTGCTCGCCCTGTAGCCGGTGGAGACGTAGGAGTGCGCGATCGGGGCGACGAAGGTGTTCAGCAGGCGCTTGCGCTCGGCCTCACGAGCGGCGCGGACCCTTGCCTCGCGCTCCTTATCGGCCTTCTTGGCCGCGGCCTCCTCGGCCGCCTTCTGCTCGGCGGCCCGCTGCTGCGCGGCGGCCTGCGCGTCGATGTGCTCGGCCACGTCGTCGCTGAGGGTGAGGACCGGTGTGAGGCCGGTCTGCTCCACGGTGTTCTCGGCGGCGAGCGCCGGGGAGGCGGCGAGGGTGCCGATGGCACCGGTGGTGGTGAGGGCCGCGATGCCCGCCGCCTGAGCGGTGGTGCGCTTGACCCGGCCGGGCTTGCGGTGCTTCCCGGTGGCGCACATGAACGCCATGGAGTGGCTGGTCCTTTCCTTCCCTCTCGCCTACCGGGTTAGCTGACGGGTTCGGAGCAGGAAGGTCTCCTACGGGCCCCCTCGCGGCAAGCGCGGGCGCCCGATTCACCCCAGGGACTGCGTGGGTCCCCGGCTCCCCTGGCTCGCGCCGTACGGGGACTCGGCGATGGCTGTCCGGTGCCGCGGGCGCGGCGCACTGCCTGACGAACAGCCCGGACGACGCTACGGAAGCCTGCTTTCGAATCCCAAACGGATCCGGGCGTTTGTAGCGCATCCCACAGGTCAGACAGGCAACCTCCGCCTCAAATCGGGCATCTGAGGAAGGAAGTGGAACCGCGTGGGGCCCTGACGGTCCGTAGCCGTCAGGGCCCCACGCGCGCGTAGCCGTTACTCGGCCGCCACGACGGTCACTTGACCGATGCCGAGCGCCTCCACCGGCGCCTTGATCTGGGAGGCGTCACCGACGAGGACGGTCACCAGGCGGTCCACCGGGAAGGCGTTCACCACGGCCGCCGTGGCCTCCACCGTGCCCGTCGCCGCGAGCTGCTGATACAGCGTCGCCTGGAAGTCGTCGGGCAGGTGCTGCTCGACCTGGTCGGCCAGCGTGCTCGCGACGGCCGCCGCGGTCTCGTACTTCAGCGGCGCCACCCCGACGAGGTTCTGCACGGCCACGTCCCGCTCGGCGTCGGTCAGGCCGTCCGCCGCGAGGGTGCGCAGCACCTTCCACAGGTCCTCCAGCGCGGGGCCGGTGTTGGGGGTGTCCACGGAGCCGCTGATGGCGAGCATGGAGGCACCCGTGCCGTCCGGCGCCGACCTGAGGACCTGGCCGAACGCACGCACACCGTAGGTGTAGCCCTTCTCCTCGCGCAGGACGCGGTCCAGGCGGGAGGTGAGGGTGCCGCCGAGGCAGTAGGTGCCGAGCACCTGGGCGGGCCACACGCGGTCGTGCCGGTCGGGGCCGACGCGGCCGATGAGCAGCTGCGTCTGCACCGCGCCGGGCCGGTCCACGATGACCACGCGGCCGGTGTCGTCGGCCGCCACCGGCGGCACCGGCCGCGGCTCGCCCGGGGTGCCGGTCCAGGCGCCCAGCGTGTCGCCGAGCAGCGCGTCCAGGTCGACGCCGGTGAGGTCGCCGACGACGACCGCGGTGGCCGTGGCGGGGCGTACGTGCCGGCCGTAGAAGGCCCGTACGGCGGCGGCATCGATCTTCTCGACCGTCTCCTCGGTGCCCTGGCGCGGCCGCGACATGCGCGAGACCAGCGGGAACAGCTCCTTGGAGAGCTCCTTCGCGGCCCGCCGGGAGGGGTTGGCCAGCTCGTGCGGGATCTCGTCCAGGCGGTTGCGGACCAGCCGCTCCACCTCGCTGTCGGCGAAGGCGGGCGCGCGCAGGGCGTCGGCGAGCAGGCCGAGGCCCTTGGCCAGGCGGGAGGCCGGGACCTCCAGGCTGAGCCGGACGCCGGGGTGGTCGGCGTGCGCGTCCAGGGTGGCGCCCGCGCGCTCCAGCTCGGCGGCGAACTCCTCGGCGGAGTGCTTGTCGGTGCCCTCGGAGAAGGCCCGCGCCATGATCGTGGCGACGCCGTCGAGACCGGCGGGCTCGGCGTCCAGGGGCGCGTCCAGCAGCACCTCGACGGCGACGACCTGCTGGCCGGGGCGGTGGCAGCGCAGCACGGTGAGCCCGTTGTCGAGGGCGGTCCGCTCGGGGGCCGGGAACGCCCAGGGCCTGGCCTCACCGGGGTGCGGCTGGGGGTGGAACTCCATGGTGGCGAGCTCGGTCACTTGGCCGTCTCCTCGTTCTCGTTACCGGCCTCTACGGTGGCTTCCTGCTCCGGGTCCTCGGGGACGTCGGCGTCCGGGGCCTGCTCCGGGGCCTTGGGTTCGTAGACCAGGACGGCGCGGTTGTCGGGGCGCAGGCGGGCCTTGGCGACCTCCTGGACCTCCTCCGCGGTCACCGCCAGGACGCGCTTGACGGCGGTGAGGGCGAGCTGCGGGTCGCCGAACAGGACGGCGTACCGGCACAGTTCGTCGGCGCGGCCGGCGACCGTGCCCAGCCGGTCCAGCCACTCGCGCTCCAACTGGGCCTGGGCTCGCTCCATCTCCTCGGGCGTGGGGCCCTCCTCGGCGAACCGGGCGAGCTCCTCGTCGATGGCGGTCTCGATGACCGGCACCTCCACGTCACCGGAGGTCTTCACGTCCAGCCAGCCCATGGAGGGCGCACCGGCCAGGCGCAGCAGTCCGAAGCCGGCCGCGACTGCCGTACGGTCGCGGCGCACCAGCCGGTTGTACAGGCGGGAGGACTCGCCGCCGCCGAGG
Organism: Streptomyces sp. RB17; assembly: GCF_009604455.1. Lineage (GTDB taxonomy): Bacteria > Actinomycetota > Actinomycetes > Streptomycetales > Streptomycetaceae > Streptomyces. The sequence goes on along the minus strand of NZ_WEGL01000008.1, from coordinate 138,906 downwards.
ACGGTCAGGGCGAGGTCGGCGGCGTCGCACGCGCGCGTGCCGTCGTGCGGCAGCCGGTAGGCGGCCATCAGGGCGCGCGCCGGGACCTCCTCGACGACGACCTCGCGCTTCTGCTCGCCGATGACGTCCGGCAGGGTTCCCTCGCGGGGGGCGGGCTTGCCGTCGTGGGACGAGATCGACCCGAAGTACTTCTCGATCCAGGCAAGGGTCTGCTTGGGGTCGATGTCGCCGACCACGGAGAGCACGGCGTTGTTCGGCGCGTAGTAGGTGCGGAAGAACCGGCGGGCGTCCTCCAGGGTGGCCGCGTCCAGGTCCGCCATCGAGCCGATCGGCGTGTGGTGGTAGGGGTGGCCCTCCGGGTACGACAGGGCCGTCAGCTTCTCGAAGGCGGTGCCGTAGGGCACGTTGTCGTAGCGCTGGCGGCGCTCGTTCTTGACGACGTCCCGCTGGTTCTCCATGGACTCGTCGTCCAGGGCGGCCAGCAGGGAGCCCATGCGGTCGGCCTCCAGCCAGAGGGCGAGCTCCAGCTGGTGGGCGGGCATGGTCTCGAAGTAGTTGGTGCGCTCGAAGCTGGTGGTGCCGTTGAGCGAGCCGCCGGCGCCCTGCACGAGCTCGAAGTGACCGTTGCCCTTGACCTGCCCCGAGCCCTGGAACATCAGGTGCTCGAAAAGGTGAGCCAGGCCGGTACGCCCCTTGACTTCGTGGCGGGAGCCGACGTCGTACCAGAGGCAGACCGCCGCCACCGGGGTCAGGTGGTCCTCGGAGAGCACCACGCGCAGACCGTTGGCCAAGCGGTGCTCGGTCGCTGTCAGGCCCCCGGAGCCTGCCTCGGCTGTGGTCGTGTGACCCATGGGCATGTACATCCCTTCGCGAGCGGAGGCGGTTGTGAAAACCGCGGTTTTCCTGCCGTTCCTGCCACTGTATGCAAACCGTGCGGGGCCCCGGAGAAGTTCCGGCGCGACGTACGCCGAGAGCGGATCCCGTAGCCTGCGACTCGCGTGCCCGCGGGACGCGTGCGGGCGCTGTGCGGTGCCGGTCCGGTGTGCCTTGCGGTGCCGGGCGGACCGTGGAAGACCGGGCCGTGGCCCGGGTTGTCAGTGCCGCGGTCCACAATGGTCCGCGTCAGATCCATCAAACGCTTCAGTAGCAAGGAGCCGGCAGCGATGGCCCGCCGCAGCACGAAGACCCCGCCGCCCGACGATTCGTTCGAGGAGAGGATCCTCGACATCGACGTCGTGGACGAGATGCGTGGCTCCTATCTCGAGTACGCGTACTCGGTCATCTACTCGCGCGCCCTGCCGGACGCCCGTGACGGCCTCAAGCCGGTGCACCGCCGGATCGTGTACCAGATGAACGAGATGGGCCTGCGCCCCGACCGCGGCTATGTGAAGTGCGCGCGTGTCGTCGGCGAGGTCATGGGCAAGCTGCACCCGCACGGCGACGCGTCGATCTACGACGCCCTGGTGCGCATGGCCCAGCCGTTCTCCATGCGCGTGCCGCTGGTCGACGGCCACGGCAACTTCGGCTCGCTGGGCAACGACGACCCGCCGGCCGCCATGCGGTACACCGAGTGCCGGCAGGCCGAGGCGACGAGCCTGATGACCGAGTCGATCGACGAGGACACGGTCGACTTCGCGCCGAACTACGACGGCCAGGAGCGCGAGCCGGTGGCGCTGCCCGCCGCCTTCCCGAACCTGCTGGTCAACGGCTCCTCGGGCATCGCGGTCGGCATGGCGACCAACATGCCGCCGCACAACCTGCGCGAGGTCATCACGGCCGCCCGCCACCTGATCAGGCACCCGAACGCGGACCTGGACGCGCTGATGAAGCACGTCCCGGGCCCGGACCTGCCCACCGGCGGCCGGATCGTCGGCCTGGACGGCATCCGGGACGCGTACGCGACGGGCCGCGGCACCTTCAAGATGCGCGCGACGGTCACGATCGAGACGGTGACCGCCCGCCGCATGGGCCTGGTCATCACGGAACTGCCGTTCGCGGTCGGCCCGGAGAAGGTCATCGCGAAGATCAAGGACCTCGTCAACAGCAAGAAGGTCCAGGGCATCGCCGACGTCAAGGACCTCACGGACCGCGAGCACGGCCTGCGCCTGGTCGTCGAGATCAAGAACGGCTTCGTGCCGGAGGCGATCCTGGAGCAGCTGTACAAGCTGACCCCGATGGAGGAGTCCTTCGGCATCAACAACGTCGCGCTGGTGGACGGCCAGCCGCTCACGCTGGGCCTGAAGGAGCTGCTGGAGGTCTACCTCGACCACCGCTTCGACGTGGTCCGGCGCCGCAGCGAGTTCCGCCGCGGCAAGCGGCGCGACCGGCTGCACCTGGTCGAGGGCCTGCTGACCGCGCTGGTCGACATCGACGAGGTCATCCGGCTGATCCGGTCCAGCGAGAACTCCGCGCAGGCCAAGGAGCGCCTGATGCGGCGCTTCTCGCTGAGCGAGGTGCAGACGCAGTACATCCTCGACACGCCGCTGCGCCGGCTCACCAAGTACGACCGCATCGAGCTGGAGGCGGAGAAGGACAGGCTCACCGCGGAGATCGCGGAGCTGACCCGGATCCTGGACTCCGACGCGGAGCTGCGCAAGCTGGTCTCGGCCGAACTGGCAGACGTGGCGAAGAAGTTCGGCACCGACCGGCGTACGGTCCTGCTGGAGTCCGCGGGCGCCCCGGTCGCCGCCGTGCCGCTGCAGGTCGCCGACGACCCGTGCCGGGTGCTGCTGTCCTCGACGGGTCTGCTGGCCCGTACGGCGACCGCCGAGCCGTTCCCGGAGCAGACGGGCGCCAAGCGTGTCAAGCACGACGTGATCGTCTCGGCGGTCCCGGCCACCGCGCGCGGCGAGATCGGCGCGGTGACCTCGGCGGGCCGGCTGCTGCGGATCAACGTGGTCGACCTGCCCCAGCTGCCGGAGACGGCGAGCGCGCCGAACCTTTCCGGAGGCGCGCCGCTGGCGGAGTTCGTCTCCCTGGAGGACGACGAGACGGTGGTCTGTCTGGCCACGCTGGACGAGTCGTCCCCGGGCCTGGCGCTCGGTACCGAGCAGGGTGTCGTCAAGCGCGTGGTGCCCGACTACCCGTCCAGCAAGGACGAGTTGGAGGTCATCACGCTGAAGGAGGGCGACCGGATCGTGGGCGCGGTGGAGCTGCGCACCGGCGAGGAGGACCTGGTCTTCATCACGGACGACGCCCAGCTGCTGCGCTTCCAGGCGTCCATCGTGCGCCCGCAGGGCCGTCCGGCGGGTGGTATGGCGGGCATCAAGCTCACGGAGGGCGCGAAGGTCATCTCCTTCACGGCGGTCGACCCCGCGGCCGACGCGGTGGTGTTCACGGTCGCGGGCTCGCGCGGCACGCTGGACGACTCGGTGCAGACGACCGCCAAGCTGACCCCCTTCGACCAGTACCCGCGCAAGGGCCGGGCCACGGGCGGTGTGCGCTGCCAGCGGTTCCTGAAGGGCGAGGACTGCCTGTCGCTGGCCTGGGCGGGCGTGGCTCCCGCGCTCGCGGCGCAGAAGAACGGCACCCCGGCGGAGCTTCCGGAGCTGGACCCGCGCCGGGACGGTTCGGGCACGTCGCTGCCGAAGACGGTGGCGGTGGTCGCCGGACCGGTGTCCTAGGCGGGCGGATCCTCCAGGTCCGCCTCGTCCGGGCCCGGTACATAGCGCAGGACGCCCCACATGCCGTGCTCGTCGGCGTGTGGGGCGTCGTTCTCGCACCCCTTGAGCTCCTGGCCGAGGGCCTCGGTGTCGATGCCGGAACCGATCAGCACGAGCTGGGTGAGGCGCTCGCCGGCAGCGTCCCAGGGCTGCGGGTAGAAGCGCAGGAACCGGCCGACGGCGTGCACGGCGTACCGGTTGCGGGTGTCGTACGGCCCGAAGTCGACGTACCCCTTGATCCGGTACAGCCCCTCGGGCCTGCTGTCCAGGAACCGCATGAGCCGGCGGGGTTCCAGGGGGACCTCGGAGGTGAAGGACAGGCTGTCGTAACCCGTGTGCAGATGACCGTCGTGTTCCGCGACCCCCGTGTGCTCGTGGAGGTCCTCGAAGGACAGCTGCCCGATCCGCTCCTCGCTCGGCTTGCAGTCGAAGAGGAACTCGGGGTCGATCCGGCCGTAGGTGGCGGGGACGACGGCGGCCCGGCCGGTGAGCGAGCGGACGAGCCCCAGAACCCGCTCGGCGTCGTCCGCTCGGTCGAGCTTGTTGACGACGACGAGCTCGGCGAGGGCCAGATGCCGGTCGATCTCGGGGTGCTTCGCGCGCGTGTCGTCGAACTCGGCGGCGTCCACGACCTCGACCAGGCCGCCGTAGACGACCCTCGGGTGCTCGCCGGCCAGCACCATCCGCACGAGCTCCTGCGGTTCGGCGAGCCCGCTGGCCTCGATGACGATCACGTCGACGCCGGTGCGGGGGTCGGCGAGCCGGTCCAGGTAGAGGTCGAGTTCGCTCGCGTCGACGGCACAGCACAGGCAGCCGTTGCCGAGCGAGACGGTCGAGTCGCCGAGGGCGCCCGCGACGGCCATCGCGTCGATCTCGATGGCCCCGAAGTCGTTGACGATCACCCCGATCCGGCTGCCTCCGCTGCGGTGCAGGAGGTGGTTGAGGAGCGTGGTCTTGCCGGAGCCGAGGAAACCGGCGAGCACGACGACCGGGATCTGCGGACCGCTGCTGTTCCCCAACGGGTGACCTCTCTCCTGTGGACCGGCTGCCGGACCAGGATAAGAGGGCATCGGTGTCGGCCGGCCCGGGTCAGAGCGCGGCCGGCACCGCGACCGGCGGCGTCGGCCCCACATACCGCGCCACCGGACGGATGATCTTCGAGTCGGCCGCCTGTTCCAGGATGTTGGCGCTCCAGCCCACCACCCGTGCCGCGGCGAAGGTGGGGGTGAACATCTCGCGAGGCAGGCCGCACAGTTCCATGACCACGCCGGCGTGGAACTCGACGTTGGTGTGGAGTTCGCGGCCGGGCTTCAGCTCGGCGAGGATCGCCTCGACCCGGCGCTCGACCTCCACCGCGAAGTCCACGCGCGGACCGCCGAAGCTCTGGGCGATCTCCCGCAGCATCCGGGAACGGGGGTCCTCCGTGCGGTAGACGGCGTGCCCGAACCCCATGATCCGGTCACCGGCGAGCACCCGCTCGCGGATCCAGGGGTCGATCCGGTCCGGCGTGCCGATGGCGTCCAGGGTGTCCAGGGCCCGGCTGGGCGCGCCTCCGTGCAGCGGTCCGGACAGGGCGCCGACGGCCCCGACCAGACAGGCGGCCACGTCGGCTCCGGTGGAGGCGATGACGCGGGCGGTGAAGGTTGATGCATTGAATCCATGATCAATGGTTGAGATCAGGTATTGCTCGACCGCACGAGCCCGCCGCGGCTCGGGCTCCTCGCCCGTGAGCATGTACAGGTAGTTGGCCGCGTACGGGAGGTCGTCGCGCGGCTCGACCGGGTGGAGACCCTGCCCGAGCCGGTACAGCGCGGTGAGCAGCGTGGGTACGGCCGCACAGACGGCCAGGGTGTCGGCGCGGCGCCGGTCGGCGTCGATGTCGTACACCGGTCGCAGTCCCCGCGCCGAGCCCAGCAGGGACAGGGCCGTGCGCAGGCCGGACAGCGGGCCGGGGACGCGGCTCGCCGCGGCGATCGCCGGCAGTGCCGAGCGGACCTCCTCGGGCAGCCGCCGCAGCGCCGCGGTCTCGGCGTTGAAGGCGGCGCGGCGCTCGGCGTCCGGGAGCGTGCCGTGCACCAGAAGATGCCAGACGTCCTCGAAGCCACGGGTCCGCGCCAGTTCGACGGCCGAGTACTGGCGGTAGTGGTAGAAGCCCTCCCGCCCCCGGACGTCACCGATCTCGGTCTCGGTGACGACGACGCCGGCGAGTCCGCGCGGTGCGTCGATGAGCGGGGTCGCGGTCGTGTTGATGGCCATGATTCTCCTCCCTGGACTTGATCCGACTGTCCATGCTTGACTATTTAATTGTCAATATTGATTGAATCAATGCAAACTGATCAACATGTGCAGAGGCGGCTACGGTGACCCCCATGCGCGATCACGAACCCGCTCCCGGCCGTCCCGAGCGCAGGCTGACCACTCAGGAGACCGCCGAACTGCTCGGCGTGAAACCGGAGACGGTGTACGCGTACGTGAGCCGCGGCCTGCTCAGCAGCAGGCGCGAGCCCGGCGGCCGTGCCAGCACCTTCGAGGCGAAGGAGGTCGAGGCCCTCGCCCGGCGCCATCGCCGGGAGGCGGCCGGAACCCCGGGCTCCGGCGGGGACCTGTCCGTGCGGACCCGCATCACGCTGATCGAGCAGGACCGGTACTACTTCCGGGGCGTGGACGCCGTCGAGCTGGCGCTCCGGCACTCCTACGAGGAGGTCGCGGAGTGGCTGTGGACGGGCCGGCTCACCCCGGGCGTCGCCTTCTCCGCGCCCCGCCCCACCGTCGAGGTCGCCCGCCGCGCGGTGAACGCCCTGTCCGAGCACGCCTCCCCCACCGACCGGCTGCGCGTGGCCGCCGTCGCCGCGGCGGCCGAGGACCCCCTGCGCTTCGACCTGTCCGAGGACGCCGTGCTGAACACGGCGCGGATCCTGATCCCCACGCTGGTCGACGCGCTGCCACCGGCCCGGCGCGACCACAGGGACGACGGCCCGCTCGCCCACCGGCTGTGGGGCCGCCTGACCGGCCGTCCCGCCGACGAGGCGTCCCTGCGCGTCCTGGACACCGCGCTCGCCCTGCTCGCCGACCACGACCTGGCCGCCTCCACGCTCGCGGTCCGGGTCGCCGCCTCGGCCCGCGCGCACGCGTACGCGGCCGTCTCGGCCGGGCTCGGCGTCCTGGAGGGCCCGCTGCACGGAGCCGCGAGCGGCAGCGCCCACCGCATGCTGCTCGACGTGCTGGACCAGGGCACGGCGGTCCCGGTCATCGCCGATGAACTGCGCGCCGGCCGCCGGGTCCCGGGGCTCGGCCACCGGCTGTACACCGGTGAGGATCCACGCGCGCGTGTGCTGTTCGACCTGCTGGAGCAGGTCCCGCGCGCGGAGTCCGCCCTGCTCGCCGCCCGGGACATCGTCGCCACGACCGCCCGCCACACCCCGCTGCACGCCAACGTCGACCTGGCCCTGGCGGTGTTCACCGCGTCCAGCGGCATGTCCGCCACGGCCGGCGAGACGATCTTCGCCGTCGCGCGGACGGCGGGCTGGATCGCGCACGCCCTGGAGGAGTACGGCGAGCGCCCGCTGCGCATGCGGCCGGTGGGCCAGTACGTCGGTCCCCGGCCGCCGCAGCCGCTCCCGGAGCAGGCCCAGCCCGAAGGAATAGGACACAGCCGCGGCCGGAAGTCGCCCTAGGGGGAGTCAGGTTAGGCTCACCTCTGTGAGTAGGTGCGCGACCGTCTCCCGAAGCCTCGACGAGCCCGTTTCCGGCACGGCGGCCACGGCGACGACCTGGCTGCTGCTGGAACAGCCCGGCCCGTGGGGTGCCAAGGCGCTCACTTCGAGCCACCTGGACCCCGCGGTGGGGCGAGCACTGGAGGCGGCCGCCGAGGGAACCGGCGTACGCGTCGCGCTCATCCGGCGCCCCGGGCGCCACGCCGACCCCGGCGGGCCCGCCGTCCGGCAGGTGTACGCCGCCCACACCCTGCCCGGTCACGTATGGCTGCACAGCGCCACGACCCGCGATCCGGGCCGGCTGCTGGGCCTCGACTTCGCCGCGCTCGGAGCGGGTGACCACGCTTCCTTCGGTACCGCGCTCGGCGGGCGGCCGTACCGCGGCGACCCGCTCGCGCTCGTGTGCACCAACGGAAAGCGCGACCGCTGCTGCGCCCTCCTGGGCCGTCCGCTGGCCGCCGAGCTGTGCGCCTCGGGCGTGCGCGGCGTCTGGGAGGTCACCCATCTGGGTGGACATCGTTTCTCGCCGACCGTGCTCGTCCTGCCGTACGGCTACGCATACGGCCGCGCCGAGGCGCACACCATCAAGGAAGCGCTGCACGGCGCGCAGGAGGGGCGCGTGGTGGTCGAGGGGTGCCGCGGCTGCTCCGCCTGGGAGCGGCCCGGCCAGGCGGCCGAGCTGGCCGTCCGGTCGGTGGCGGGCGAGTACCGTGCGGGAGTGCTGTGCGTCGTACGGACCGACGGCGCGGCCCCACGCTGGGAGGTCACCGTCGGGCACGCCGACGGCCGCCGCTGGCGGGTGAGCGTGGCGCAGGGGGCGTCGCTGCCGCCCCGCCCGGAGAGCTGCGGCGCGGCAGTGTTCGGTACGCCGGCCCGGATGGACGTCGTGGCCGTGCGCGAGCTGAGGCCGACGGCGCCGGCGAACTGAGCGACCGCTCCCCGCCGGAGCGAAACGCCTCTTTCAAGGATCGGTCAAGAGATCCCCACCACACCCCCTGGGGCGCGTCGGGTCCCCCCACGTAACGTCGTGCGCATGAGCCCCACTCCCCCCGCACGCCGTCTGCGCCTCGGTATGCCACGGCGGGTGTTCTCGCAGGTGCTGATGATGCAGCTGACGATCGCCGCGGGGGTCGCGGTGCTCGCGACCGGGCTGTTCCTGGCGCCGTTGAGCAAGCAGCTGGACCAGGAGGCGGAGCGCCGCGCGCTGGCCATCGCGCAGACGACCGCCCAGGACCCGCAGATCGCCGAGGGTGTCCTGACCACCCCGCCGACCGCGGACGGCCCGGTGCAGCGGGAGGCCGAACGGATCCGCAGGGCCACGCACGCCGAGTACATCGTGGTGCTGGACACCCATTGGGTGCGCTGGTCGCATCCCACCGTCTCGAACATCGGCCAGAAGGTCTCCACCAGCCCGAAAGACGCCCTGAAGGGCAACGAGGTCATGGAGATCGACAATGGCACCCTGGGCCGCTCGGCCCGCGGCAAGGTGCCGTTGTACGACGCCCACCACCGGATCATCGGGGCGGTCTCGGTCGGTATCGCCTACGACAGCGTGCGGGCGCGGCTGATCAGCGCGATCCCGGGGCTGTTCGCGTACGCCGGAGGCGCTCTCGCGGTGGGCGCGCTGGCCGCCTGGCTGATCTCCCGGCGGGTCCAGCGGCAGACCCGGGACCTGGCCTTCTCCGACATCTCGGCGCTGCTCGCGGAGCGCGAGGCGATGCTGCACGGCATCCGTGAGGGCGTGGTCGCCCTCGACCGCGGCGGCCGTGTCCGCCTGCTCAACGACGAGGCGCGGCGGCTGCTCGGCATCGGCGACGAGGCCGTCGGACAGACCCCGGACGAGGCCCTCGGCGCGGGCCGTACGACGGACGTCCTGGCCGGCCGGGTGACCGGCACCGATCTGCTCACCGTGCGCGGTCAGCGGGTGCTGGTCGCCAACCGTATGCCCACCGGTGACGGCGGCGCCGTGGCCACCCTGCGCGACCGCACCGAACTGGAGCAGCTGGGGCGCGAACTCGACTCCACGCGCGGCCTGATCGACGCCCTGCGCGCCCAGGACCACGAGCACGCCAACCGCATGCACACCCTGCTCGGACTGCTGGAGCTGGAGATGTACGACGACGCGGTGGAGTTCGTCGGCGAGGTGGTCGGCGACCACCGGGCCACCGCCGAGCAGGTCACCGAGAAGATCCAGGATCCCCTGCTGGCCGCGCTGCTGGTCGGCAAGGCGACCGTCGCGGCCGAGCGCGGAGTCGCCCTGTGGGTGTCGGAGCGCACGCGGCTGCCGGACCGGCTGATCGATCCGCGGGGTCTGGTCACCGTCGTGGGCAACCTGGTGGACAACGCCCTCGACGCGGTCGCCGGCACGCTGCACGCGCGCGTGGAGGTCGAGCTGCGCACCGAGGGCCGTACGGTCGTCCTCAGGGTGCACGACACGGGCCCCGGTGTCCCGGCCGACCAGCGGGAGCTGATCTTCAGAGACGGCTGGTCCACCAAGAAGCCGCCCGCGCACGGCAAACGGGGCCTCGGGCTCTCGCTGGTGCACCGGCTCGCCGAACGGCAGGGCGGGAGCGCGACGGTGGACGAGGCGGCCGGCGGCGGCGCGGAGTTCACCGTGGTCCTTCCGGAGGCACTGACCGAGCCGGAGCTGGCACCCGCGGTGCTCGACAAGTCCCCCGAGCCCGCTGCCGTCACCGAGGAGGACACCCGATGATCGAGGTCCTGGTCGTCGACGACGACACCCGCGTCGCCCGGGTCAACGCCGCGTACGTGGAGAAGGTGCCGGGCTTCCATGTGGCCGGAGAGGCGCACAGCGCGGCCGAGGCGCTGCGGCAGGTGGAGACACTGCCGCGGCTCGACCTGGTCCTCATGGACCACTATCTGCCCGACGACACCGGTCTCGCGGTCGTCCGGGAGATGCGCAGGCGCGGCCACCAGGCCGACGTGATCATGGTGACGGCGGCGCGGGACGTGTCGACCGTCCAGGCCGCGATGCGGCAGGGGGCGCTGCAGTACCTGGTGAAGCCGTTCGCCTTCGCCGGTCTGCGCGCCAAGCTGGAGGCGTACGCGCGGCTGCGGCGCACCCTGGACGGCGGCGGCGAGGCCGAACAGGCGGAGGTGGACCGCATCTTCGGCGCCCTGTCCGCGCCGTCGGAGCCCGGGCTGCCCAAGGGGCACTCCCCGACGACGGCCGAGCTGGTGCGCCAGGCGCTGCTGAACGCCGAAGGGCCGCTGTCCGCCCAGGAGATCGGCGATCGGACGGGAGTGAGCCGGCAGACGGCCCAGCGGTATCTCAAGCTCCTGGAGCGCACCGGACGGGCGCGGCTGACCCTCAAGTACGGCGACGCGGGCCGCCCGGAACACCGTTACGTGTGGGCGACCCGCGGCTGAGCGGACTCGGCTACTCGACCGCGTCGACGAACTCGGTGGTGTACGTCTTGCTCAAGTCGACCTTGGCGTTCTTGATGTTGGGGTTGAACGACTTGAGCACCTTCTCGACGGTCTCGGGGCCGCCCTGGGGCATCACACCGTCGTCGGTGAACATCGGCAGTGTGCTCTTGATGGCCTGGGCGTACAGCGCCTTGTTGCCCTGGGAGTAGTCGGCCGGCATCTGGGCGGCGATCTCGTCGGCGCTGTGGGTGGACATCCACTTGAGCGTCTTGACGAACGCGTTGACCAACTTCTGGACGGTGTCCTTGTGTCCGTTCACCCAGTCCGTCTGCATGTACAGACTTGACGACGGGTACGGCCCGCCCAGCGCCTTCTGCGAGCCCTCGGGGGTGCGCATGTCGATGAGGACCTTGCCCGCCTTCTTGTCCAGGATCGTGGCGACGGTCGGGTCGGTGGTCATACCGCCGTCGATGGCCCCCTTCTGGAGGGCCGCGATGAACGTCGGTCCGGCCCCTACGGCGACCGGAGTGAACTCGTTGACCTGCACGCCGTTCTTGACCGCGAGGTACTTGGTGAGGAAGTCGGTGGAGGACCCGAGCCCGGTCACACCCAGCTTGCGGCCCTTGAAGTCCTTGGGCGACGTCAGGTCGCCGGCTGCCTTGTCGGAGACCACCTCGACCTCGCCGGGCGCGTGCGAGAACTGGACGACCGACTCCACCGACTTGCCCTTGGTCTGCAGGTCGAGGGTGTGGTCGTAGAAGCCGACGGCTCCCTGCACCTGGCCGGAGACCAGCGCGGTCTCGGCCTGGACACCTGCGGGTTCGCTGAGGAGCTGGACGTTCAAGCCCTCCGCCTTGAAGTAGCCGAGGCGCTGGGTGAGCATCGCGGGCAGGTAGATGACCTTGTCCAGGCCGCCCACCATGATCTTGACACTCTCCCCCTTGCCGCCGCCCCCGCCGCTGCCGGTGTCGGCCGTGGAGCTGGCCGCGTCATTGGCACAGGCGGTGAGGGAGGACAGCGCGAGCAGGCCGGCGGCGGCCAGGGAGGCGTATCTGGCGGTGTTGCGCATGCGGTTCACGTCCTTGTGAGAGGGCGGTACGGGGAAGGCGTGGGGGCCTGATGAGGGCCGGTCAGCTGTCGGAACCGGCGGGCTTCCAGCGGAAGATGCGGCGCTCAGCGAAGGTCAGCAGCCCCTCGGCGGCGAGGGCGACGACCGCGAGGATGACCATCGCGGCGTAGACGCCGGCCGAGTTGAACGTGTTCTGCGACTGAGAGACGAGCAGGCCGATGCCCTTGGTGGCACCGATGTACTCGCCGACGATGGCGCCGATGAGGGCGAAACCGAAGCTGACGTGGAGGCTGGTGAAGATCCAGGAGGTGGCCGACGGGATGACCACCTGCAGGGTCACCTGGCGGTCGCCGGCGCCCAGGATGCGGGCGTTGGCCACCAGGTTGCGGTCCACCTCGCGGGCGCCCTGGAAGGCGTTGAAGAACACCGGGAAGAAGACCAGCACGACCGCGGAGGCGACCTTGGAGGACGGGCCCAGCCCGAACCAGATCAGGAAGATGGGTGCAAGAACGATCCTTGGGATCGAGTTGAGCACCTTGATGTATGGACCAAGGACCTCGGCGAGCAACCTGATCCGCCCGAGGGCGATACCGAGGAGCACGCCGGCGACCACGCCGATCACCCAGCCGAGCAGGGCCTCGTAGAGCGTGTACCAGATCTGTTCGCCCAGCGAGCCGAGCGCGGTGCCGTGCATGACCCAGGTCCAGATCTGGTCCCAGATCTTCGACGGCATCGAGAAGTTGAACGGATCGATGATCTTCGCCCGGGACAGCCCCTCCCACAGCCCGAGGACGGCCACGAGGAGCAGCACGCGCACGGCGTTGACGAGCAGCTTGCGGCGGCGGGCGGCCTGCGCGCGGGTCTGCGCACGGCTCGTCTTGTCGGCGGGCTCGGTCGTGGCCAGTACGGCCTGGGCCTCGGGCATGACGTCAGGCGACATGGGCGGCACCTCTTTCCCGGGTGATGCGGACCTCTTCGCCGAGGGACTCCCAGATCTCGCGGTAGATTTCGATGAACCGCGGCTCCAGGCGCACCGACTCGACCTTGCGCGGCCGGGGCAGATCGATGTCGAAGACCTGCTTCACGGTCGCGGGTCCCGCGGTCATCACGACGACCTTGTCGGCGAGCGCGATGGACTCCTCCAGGTCGTGGGTGACGAAGACGACGGAGGCGCCCGTGCCCTCCCACAGCTCCAGCAGTTCGTCCGACATCAGGGCCCGGGTCTGCACGTCCAGCGCCGAGAACGGCTCGTCCATCAGCAGGATCTCGGGGTCGTTGACGAACGTGGCGGCGAGGGCGACACGCTTTCGCTGACCCCCGGAGAGCTGGTGCGGGTAACGGTCCTCGAAGGCGGCGAGGCCGACGCGGGCCAGCCACTCCCGGGCCTTCTCCTTGGCCTCCGCCTTCGGCACGCCCCGGAAGCGGGGGCCGGCCATGACGTTGGACAGGACCGTGCGCCAGGGGAAGGTGGCGTCCTGCTGGAAGACGAAGCCGACCTTGTCGCCGACGCCACAGGCCGGCTCGCCGGACACCAGCACCTCGCCCTCGGTGGGCTCCTCCAGGCCGCTGACCAGCGTCAGCGTGGTGGACTTGCCGCAGCCGGTCGGGCCGACGACGGCCACGAACTCGCCCCGGCCGACGGTGAGGTCCAGACCGCGCACGGCTGTGTGCCGTCCCCCTGACGGGGTTCTGAAGGTCTTGCTCGCGCCCCGCAGCTCGATGGCGGGGCTGGTGTGTGCGCTCATGGCCCGGGACGGTAGGTGTGGCCCCGGCCACAGCAGGAGTCTTGTGAGCGCAAGCCGTTCTTCTGCTTGCAAGAGTCTGTTGTGCTCTTTTTGCTCGCGCTACAACTGCGGAGCCGAAACACGGGCTTAACGCCCGGCGGCCTTGAAGGAGAGGCCTGATGATTGACGTCCTGGTCGTGGACGACGACTTCCGCGTCGCCGAGATAAACGCCAAGTACGTGGGAAAGGTTCCCGGCTTCCGGGTGACCGCCCGCGCGCACAGCGCCGCCCAGGCACTGGCCGCCGTCGAACGCGGCACCGTCGACCTGGTCCTGCTCGACCACTATCTGCCGGACCAGACGGGTCTCGATCTCGTGCACCGCATGCGGGAGCAGGGCCACGGCACGGACGTGATCATGATCACCGCGGCCAGCGATGTGACGACCGTCCAGCGGGCGATGCGCCTGGGCGCCCTGCACTACCTGGTCAAACCCTTCACGTTCGCCGCCCTGCGCGCCCGCCTCGACTCCTATGCCGCGCTGCGCCGCACGGTGGACCGGGTCGGCGGCCGCGGCCTGACCGGGCAGGAGCAGGTCGACCGGATCTTCGGGGCGCTGCGGACGTCTCCCGCGCCGTCCGCGCCCGGTCTGCCGAGCGGCCACTCGGAGCCCACGACCGATCTGATCTGCGGCGTCCTGCACCGCGCCGACCAGCCGCTGTCCGCCCACGAGGTGGCCGCCAGGACCGGTCTGAGCCGCTCCACGGCCCAGCGCTACCTCCGCCACCTGGAACAGGCCGGCCGGCTCCGGCTCTCCCTGAAGTACGGCGACACCGGCCGGCCAGAGCACCGCTACGCCTGGGTGGCGCCGTAGCGATCCGTGCCCGGCGGGTGACCGGCTACACGGCCCCGGCTCCGGTCAGCGACCGGACCTCCGTCTCGGCGTATTTGGCCTCGTCCGCAGCCTCGTCCGAGGTGATCGTGCCGAGCCAGCCGGCGAGGAAGCCGAGCGGGACGGAGACGATGCCCGGGTTCTGCAGCGGGAAGTACTGGAAGTCGACGTCCGGGAACAGCGAGGTGGGGCTGCCCGACACCACGGGGGAGAGCAGCACCAGTCCGAGCGCCGGGATCAGTCCGCCGTACACGGCCCACACCGCGCCGCGGGTGGTGAAGCCGCGCCAGAACAGCGAGTACAGCAGCACCGGGAGGTTCGCCGACGCGGCGACGGCGAAGGCGAGGCCGACGAGGAAGGCGACGTTGAGGTCACGGGCCAGCAGACCGAGCGCGATCGCCACGACACCGATGCCGACCGCCGCCCAGCGCGCCACCGCCACCTCGCTGCGCGCCGTACCTCGCGAGCGCCGCAGCGACGCGTACAGGTCGTGCGCCACCGACGCCGACGAGGCGAGGGTGATGCCGGCGACCACCGCGAGGATCGTGGCGAAGGCGACGGCGGCGACGACCGCGAACAGGACCGTGCCCCCGGTGGAGCCCGCGCCACCGCCCAGGTCGAGGGCGAGCAGCGGCACCGCGGTGTTCCCGGCCGCGTTCGAACCGCGCAGCGTGTCCGTCCCCACCACCGCGGCCGCCCCGAAGCCGAGGACGATCGTCATCAGGTAGAAGCCGCCGATCAGCCCGATGGACCACACCGCGGAACGGCGTGCGGCCCGCGCGGTGGGCACGGTGTAGAAGCGGGACAGGATGTGCGGCAGTCCCCCTGTGCCCAGCACGAGGGCGAGTCCCAGGCTGATGAAGTCGAGGCGGGCGGTCCAGGTCCCGCCGTACTTCAGGCCCGGGGCCAGGAATGCCCTTCCGTGACCGCTGCGGTCCGCGGCGGTGAGCAGCAGGCGGTCGACGTCGCCGTGGAAGCGGAGCAGGACGAGGACGGTCAGCGCGATGGTGCCGCTCAGCAGCAGCACCGCCTTCACGATCTGGATCCAGGTGGTGGCCCGCATCCCTCCCAACGACACATAGATCACCATGAGCGCGCCGACCCCGATGACCGCCCAGGCCTGCGCGGCCCCGCTCGTCCGCCCCAGCAGCAGCGCCACCAGACTGCCCGCGCCGACCATTTGCGCCACCAGATACAGAACGGACACCGTGACCGAGGAAGTTCCCGCGGCGATCCGCACCGGCCGCTCGCTCATCCGCGCGGCCACCACGTCGGCCAGGGTGAACCGCCCGCAGTTGCGCACCAGTTCGGCCACCAGGAACAGCACGACCAGCCAGGCCACCAGGAAGCCCACGACGTACAGCATCCCGTCGTACCCGTACAGCGCGATGAGCCCGGTGACCCCGAGGAAGGAGGCCGCCGACATGTAGTCACCGGCGATGGCAAAACCATTCTCCATGGGAGAGAACAGCCGCCCTCCGGCGTAGAACTCCTCCGCCGAACCACGTCGGCGACGGCTCACCCACGTCGTGATCCCGAGGGTGACGGCCACGAATCCGCTGAACAACAGCAGCGCCAGCGTCTGGTGTTCACCGGTCACGAGGCGTCTCCCCGCACTTCGCGGGCCAGTTCCTGGGTGTCCCAGCGCAGCTCCAGCGCCGCCCGGTCCCGGCGCAGCCGTGCGTGCCGGGCGTAGGCCCAGGTGAGCAGGAACGTGGTGAGGAACTGTCCGAGCCCGGCCAGCATGGCCACGTTCACCGCTCCCGCCACGGAACGGGCCATGAGTCCCGGCGCCGTCGTGGCGGCGACCACATAGCCCAGGTACCAGGCGAGGAAGGCGGCGACTCCCGGCACGACGAACCGCCGGTACCTGGTGCGCACCTCCTGAAAGGCCGCGCTGCGCTGCACCTCGACGTACACATCGCGTGCCCGAACCGCCCTCCCGCTCCCCTCCCCGCGAGCGGATGGCATCGCCTGCGCGGGCACACCGGTGGCGTCCAACTCGCCCCAGCCGGAGGCCAGTGCGTCGTACCAAGGGTCTTCGTACGTCCCACGGGAGGGCGCGCCGTGGTCCTGACGGTTCTCGGCCGAACTCTCGGGACCGTCTCCGGCTCCACGGGCACGACCATTGCTTGACTGCATGCCCAAGGATGGACAGATCGGGAAGTTCCGTGACTCTTCTTCCTCCGGCTCTTCACCCCATCAGGTGATTCACTCTGTGGGCGGCCGCACCAGCCCCTTGCTGTAGGCGTAACGCACCGCCTGCGCCCGGTCCTTGAGGCCCGTTTTCGAGAAGAGATTGTTGATGTGTGTCTTCACGGTCGCGGTCGACACATGCAGCTTGCGGGCGATCTCCTGATTGCTGAACCCTTCGGCGATCAGCAGCAGCACCTCGGTCTCCCGCGCGGTCAGTCCGTCGGGCGGCGCCTGGACGGTCGCGGGCGGGCCGGGCTCCGGCTGTGACAGCCGCTCCAGCAACCGGCGCTGGACACTCGGCGACAGACCCGCGTCCCCCGACAGCACGCTCTCCACGGCACGCACGATCTCGTCACCGCCCGCGTCCTTGGTCAGATAGCCCCGGGCGCCTGCGCGCAGTGCGGGGAACAGCGATTCGTCGTCCGCATACGTGGTGAGCACCACGACCTGGGTCCCTGGGTACTCCGCCCGGATCCGCCGGGTGGCCTCCACGCCGTCGCAGCGGGGCATCCTGAGATCCATCAGGACGACGTCCGGGGCCAGTTCCGCGACCAGCCGCACCGCCTCCTCGCCGTCTCCCGCGGCCCCCACGACCTCCACCCCGGGCAGCAGCCCGAGCAGCATCACGATGCCCTCCCGGACCACGGTCTGGTCGTCGGCGACCACCACCCGTGCGGGCTTCCTCTCCCCCTCCGTCTCCGTCATACAGGCACCTTCAGCGTCACCACGAACCCCTCCTCCTCCGGCCGCGCGTCCAGTGAACCGCCCAGCAGCTCGGCCCGCTCGCGCATGCCCAGCAGACCGTACCCGGCTCCGGATCCCGTGAGTTCGCCCGGCCGCCCTCCCGTGTCCCGCACGTCGAGCGTCACTTCGTGCTCGCTGTAGTCGAGTCTCAGGCGCACCTTGGCACCCTGTGCGTGCTTACGGACGTTCGTCAGCGCTTCCTGGGCGACCCTGCGCACGGCCTGGGAGGCCTCGGCCGGCAGGGCTCTGCGCTCACCCGTCACAGTGACCTCGGCGCCGTCGGCCCCGCTGACGAGCTCGCTCAGGAAATCCTCCAGCGGAGTCAGCTCGCCGCGCAGCGCGGACAGGGCCTGCCGGGTCTCGGCGAGCCCGTCGCGGGCCATGCCCCGGGCGGCCACCACTCGCTCCAGGATGCGGTCACGGTCCGCGCCGTTCTCGATCAGCAGCCGGGCCGCCTCCAGGTGCACCAGCTGCGCCGAAAGGCTGTGGGCCAGCACGTCATGGATCTCCCGTGCGATCCGGGCTCGCTCGGCCAGCGCCGCGGACTCGGCCTCGGCTGCCCGGGCGGCGCGCTCCTGGGCAAGCAGTTGCTGCGCGTGGCCGCGGGCCTCGGCGTCCAGCCGCAGGACGTATCCGGCGAGGGCCATGCCCGCGACCGAGGCGGCCGTGGTCAGCCAGACGTCGTTGTTGAAAGCGGAGTATGCGGCCAGGCCCACCGTGGTCACCGGAGCTGCGGCCGCGAGTGGCAGCCGCTCCAGGGCGCCGATCCCACAGCCGCACCAGATCACCAGGGCCGGTCCCCTGAACCCCGTGGCCTCACCGGCGACCGCCATGCCCATGAGTGCGCCCATCAGCACCAGAGAGGGCACCAGCCGGTGCTGGTACGTGGTCCGGAAGAAGGCCCAGGCGAGGAGAGCAGTCACGAGGACCCCGCCCATCGCGGCGAGTCCGCCCCAGAGGCCGACGTGGCTCTGGTTGTACGCGCCCCACAGAAGCATGGCGATCACCAGGCACCTGACGGACCAGGCGATCAGGCGCCGGGGCCCCGAGGTTCCCTCGCGGCCGAGCGCCTCCCGCGACGGCCAGCGTGTCCAGGCGTTCTCCTTCACGCGCGCTCCCTCCTGACCGGCCGCATGCCGTCACCGTACGCCGGAGCGGGGCGGTTCACGCCGCCGAGAGACTGCGCCCGCCAGACCAGGATTCCGCCACGGACCAGCAGAGTGGCGGCGAGAGCGCACATCAGGGCGGAGCTGTCCTGGTGCAGGCCGAGTACGGCGCCGATGGCGTAGATACCGATGCGCAGGGCTATGCCCACGATCCATACCGCGACGCTCGCCCTGGTGCTCTTGGTCCACACGACACCGTCCGGTTCCGTCCAGATGCGGGTCGTCCAGGCCCAGCCGGCGCCGGTGGCCACACCGATGATCAGTTCCACCGCAAGCAGCACGGCGGATTCCGCACGGTGGTGGGCGTCGAGGATGCCGGGCTCGCGCAGCGCCAGGACGGCGAGGACCACGGGGATCAGCCACCAGCGCCGGTCGGTGTTGATGGCGCGGGCGCGGAACTACCGCACGATCACTATGGCGGCGACGGCCACGATCACCAGCGCGTTGACGAGCCCGGACATCAAAGCCTCCGTGAGCGAGAAGGTGGTGTCGGGAGCGGGTGCTGCCGACACCTACGAAGCTACGGAAAAGCGCAGGTCGGGAGATCGGAGCCGGGGTGGATCACGGGTGGAAACCTGCAGCGGCTCGTCTCCACCCACGGGTGTAGACCCCGCGGGTGCGCATACCGCGCCGGGAGGGGAGGCGGAGGTCGGTCGCGGCCGGGGTCCGGCCACCGCAGAGAATCGTGGCGGTCGGCGGCCGCCCGGCCGGACCCGAAGAACCACCCAGCCACCGCACGGACTACGCAGCCACCGCACGGACTACCCGGCCGCCTCACGGACCACGCGTCCACCGCACGGACCACGCGTCCACCGCACAGACGACTCAGCCACCGCACGAGCCACCCGACCGAAACCGAAGGACGGCCCCAACCACCGCAGAAAACCAACCCGCCGACCTCAGAGGCCCACCCAGCCCACCCAGCCCACGGAGCCCACGGAGCCCACGGAGCCCACGGAGCCCACGGAGACAGAACACCATCCCCCTCCGCCGGCCAGCGGCCCCCTCGCCCGCCCCGGCCGACCAGGTCAGCCCACCTCGGGCATGCTGAGTCGGCCGAGGCCCAGCGCAGCGGCTACGCGTCGATGCGCGAGCGGTCCAGCGTCGCCGCCGAGCTGGAGATGAACTCCTTGCGCGGCGCCACCTCATTGCCCATCAGCAGGTCGAAGACCTGTTCGGCGGCCTCCAGGTCGGACAGGTTGATCCTGCGCAGCGTGCGGTGACGGGGGTCCATCGTGGTCTCGGCCAGCTGGTCGGCGTCCATCTCGCCCAGACCCTTGTAGCGCTGGATGGAGTCCTTGTACCGGATGCCCTTGCTCTGGAACTCCATGAGCTTGTCCCGCAGCTCGCGGTCGGAGTACGTGTAGACGTACTTGTCCTGGCCCTTCTTCGGCTGGACGATCTCGATGCGGTGCAGCGGCGGCACCGCCGCGAAGACCCGGCCGGCCTCGACCATCGGTCGCATGTAGCGCTGGAACAGCGTGAGCAGCAGGCAGCGGATGTGGGAGCCGTCCACATCGGCGTCGGTCATCATGATGATCTTGCCGTAGCGCGCCTGGTCGATGTCGAAGGTACGGCCCGAGCCCGCTCCTATGACCTGGATGATCGCGCCGCACTCGGCGTTCTTGAGCATGTCGGTCACCGACGACCGCTGCACGTTGAGGATCTTGCCGCGGATCGGCAGCAGGGCCTGGAACTCGGAGTTCCGCGCCAGCTTGGCCGTACCGAGCGCGGAGTCGCCCTCGACGATGAACAGCTCGCTGCGGTCGACGTCGTCGCTGCGGCAGTCGGCGAGCTTCGCCGGCAGGGACGAGGACTCCAGCGCGGTCTTCCGGCGCTGGGCGTCCTTGTGCTGGCGGGCCGCGACGCGGGTGCGGGCGGCGGCCACCACCTTTTCCATGACGACCCGGGCCT
The DNA here is from genome assembly GCF_009604455.1 of Streptomyces sp. RB17. Lineage (GTDB taxonomy): Bacteria > Actinomycetota > Actinomycetes > Streptomycetales > Streptomycetaceae > Streptomyces. The sequence goes on along the minus strand of NZ_WEGL01000008.1, from coordinate 118,438 downwards.
GCGCGGCGGCGTCCCGCTTCGTGCTGGTCAGGAACGCCTTCAGCTCCTTGGTGACCACGTTGTTCACGATGCGGCGGGCCGCCGAGGTGCCGAGGACCTCCTTGGTCTGGCCCTCGAACTGCGGCTCGGCCAGGCGCACGGTCACGACGGCCGTGAGGCCCTCGAGGGCGTCGTCCTTGACGATGTTGTCCTCGGCCACCCGCAGCAGCTTCTTGGTGCGCAGCACGTCGTTGAACACGCCCGTCAGAGACTGTTCGAAGCCCGAGACGTGGGTGCCGCCCTTCGGGGTGGCGATGATGTTGACGAAGGACCGGATCGTGGTGTCGTAGCCGGTACCCCAGCGCATCGCGATGTCCACGCCCAGCTCACGGGTGACCTCGGTGGGGGTCATCTGGCCGTGCTCGTCGAGGACGGGGACGGTCTCCTTGAAGGTGCCCTTGCCCGAGAAGCGGACGACGTCGCAGACCGGCTTGTCACCCGCCAGGTACTCGCAGAACTCGCTGATACCGCCATCGAAGCGGAAGGACTCCTCGCCCTTGCTGCCGCCCTCGCCCAGGCCGAACTCGTCGCGCACGATGATCGTCAGACCCGGCACCAGGAAGGCGGTCTGCCGGGCGCGCTGGTGGAGGTTGTCCAGGGAGAGCTTGGCGTCCCTGAGGAAGATCTGGCGGTCGGCCCAGTACCGCACCCGCGTGCCGGTACGGGTCTTGGGGATCTTCTTGGTCCTGCGCAGTCCGCTCTTGGCCTCGAACTTCGCGTCGGCACCGTCGGCCGCGAAGGCACCCGGCGCACCGCGCCGGAAGCTGATGGCGTGCGTGTGGCCGCCGCGGTCCACCTCGACGTCGAGACGGGCGGACAGGGCGTTGACCACGGAGGCGCCGACGCCGTGCAGACCGCCGGAGGCGGCGTACGAGCCGCCGCCGAACTTGCCGCCCGCGTGCAGCTTGGTCATGACGACCTCGACGCCGGACAGGCCGGTCCTGGGCTCGACGTCCACGGGGATGCCACGGCCGTTGTCGCGCACCTCCACGGAACCGTCGTCGTGGAGGATCACTTCGATGCGGTCGCAGACGCCCGCGAGAGCCTCGTCCACGGAGTTGTCGATGATCTCCCACAGACAGTGCATCAGACCGCGACTGTCGGTCGAGCCGATGTACATGCCCGGGCGCTTGCGCACGGCCTCGAGGCCCTCGAGGACGAGCAGGTGCCGCGCGGTGTAGTTGGAACCGTCCCGGTCTGCTCCTGCCAGCAGCGCTGTGGACGGCACGGACGTATCGGCGGTCACGCGGTTCGCTCCTCGCTGAATTTCAGTTGGCCCCCTACTGGGTAAGGGGACGGCTTCGGTCGCCGCTCAGAGGGTACCGAGGCCTGGTAGAGCCGATGTAACGCCACCCTCGTCAAGAACTCAGACTAGTCCAGGCTCGCATACCTGTTCGATCCCTCGATGGAGTGAAGTACATATCACGTTCCATTGGAGGCATGAACCATTTAGGCTCCGGGCACGTCCTCCTGAACAACAGGCAACCCCGCCTGGAGGACCGAAACACAACACTGCGCGAAACCGTAAGCACCACGAGAGACGCACTACGGCACATTCGCCGCCAACCGGCAGCAGACAGCCGCCCGGAAGATTTTTTCCAGGAAAAGCCACGAGCGGGAACGTTTTCGGGCTGGTTGGATGTTGACCCTGGTACGACAGCTCGTCGAGCTAGAGAAGAGGCGACGTGACTACTGTTCTGACCCCCGCGAGCCACCTGACGGCCGCCGATCGCTGCGACCGCTGTGGCGCCCAGGCATACCTGCGCGTCGTCCTGCTCAGCGGCGGAGAGCTGCTCTTCTGCGGCCACCACGGTCGCAAGTTCGAGCCGGAACTCAAGAAGATCGCCGCTGAGATACAGGACGAGACGGAGCGGCTGACGTCGGTTCCGAACACCGCTTCCGACGAAGAGCGCTGAATCTCGCACATACGACGAGCCAGCTCCGGCACAGGCCGGCGAACGGGCGGCCGCTCCTGTCCAGGAGCGGCCGCCCGTGCTCATGTTCCCGTGTGGACGCTTCACGAGCCTCCGTGAGGCCGCGTCCGGCCCCCTGAGGCCGTCTCCACGGCTCTCACGGCGTCGGAGACGCGTGTGTACACACCGGGGCTGCCCCGCCTGCCGCAGCCGCTCCCCCAGGACACGAGCCCGATCAGCCGCCCTCCCGCCACCAGCGGGCCGCCGCTGTCCCCCTGGCAGGCATCCGGGCCCCCGGCGGCCTCTCCGGCGCAGAGCATGCTGCCGGCCCGGTAGGTGCCGTCGAGGCCGCCCTGATAGGCGCGGACGCAGCGGTCGTCGGGCAGTACGTGCACGTGTGCGGCGTACAGCCTGTGCGCATAGGCACCCCCGCCGGTCGTGTCACCCCACCCGGAGACCGTGGCCTGCGTGCCCGCCCTGTAGGCCGGATCCGCCGCGCCCGCCATGCCGATGACCGCGCTCTGCGGCAACGGCTTGGCCAGGGTGAGCACGGCGAAGTCGCCGGCGTTGGTCCCGGTGTCGTACGCCGGATTGATCCAGGCGTCGCGTACGGCGACCTCCTGCCCCTCACTCGACAGCAGATCGGTGCGGCCCGCGATGACCCGGAGGTCGCGCACACGGTTCGGGGGCGCCCCGAGGACGTCCTCGGCCAGACAGTGGGCCGCGGTCAGCACCGCCGTCCGTGCGACCGCGACGCCGCCGCAGAACTGGCCCGCCCGCGTACCCCCGAACCGGTCACGGCTGGACAGCGCGACGGTCCACGGAGCCTGGGAGACGTCTATCGGAAAGCCCCCGACCACCACGCTGTCGGCGGCCGCGGGAGCTGCGTTCTCCAGGGGTATGGCGGTCACGGCGGCCGCCAGGGCCAGCGGCCGGATCAGTGCCCGCGCAACGGAACGGCGCATACAGGCTCCTCACTCTCGGGTGGTACCGGAACACCCAGAGTGATCCACTACGCCGTCGCGCGCAGCACGAAAGCCCGGCTCCCGCGTGGGGAACCGGGCCTTCGCCGTCGTACGACCGCGACCTAGTCGAGGTAGTCGCGCAGCACCTGGGAACGCGAGGGGTGGCGCAGCTTCGACATGGTCTTGGACTCGATCTGGCGGATGCGCTCACGCGTCACGCCGTACACCTTGCCGATCTCGTCGAGGGTCTTCGGCTGACCGTCGGTGAGACCGAACCGCATGGAGACGACGCCGGCCTCGCGCTCGGACAGGGTGTCCAGAACGGAGTGCAGCTGCTCCTGCAGGAGCGTGAAGCTGACGGCGTCGGCGGGGACGACGGCCTCGGAGTCCTCGATGAGGTCACCGAACTCGCTGTCGCCGTCCTCACCCAGGGGGGTGTGCAGGGAGATGGGCTCACGGCCGTACTTCTGGACCTCGATGACCTTCTCCGGGGTCATGTCGAGCTCCTTGGCCAGCTCCTCCGGGGTGGGCTCGCGGCCCAGGTCCTGGAGCATCTGGCGCTGCACGCGCGCGAGCTTGTTGATGACCTCGACCATGTGCACCGGGATACGGATGGTGCGGGCCTGGTCGGCCATGGCGCGGGTGATGGCCTGACGGATCCACCAGGTGGCGTACGTGGAGAACTTGTAGCCCTTGGTGTAGTCGAACTTCTCGACCGCGCGGATCAGACCGAGGTTGCCCTCCTGAATGAGGTCCAGGAAGAGCATGCCGCGGCCGGTGTAGCGCTTGGCCAGGGAGACCACCAGTCGGAGGTTGGCCTCCAGGAGGTGGTTCTTGGCGCGGCGGCCGTCCTCGGCGATGATCTCCAGCTCACGCTTGAGCTTCGGCGCCAGCTTGTCGGCGTTGGCCAGCTTGTCCTCGGCGAACAGACCCGCCTCGATGCGCTTGGCCAGCTCGACCTCCTGCTCGGCGTTGAGCAGGGGGACCTTGCCGATCTGCTTCAGGTAGTCCTTGACCGGGTCGGCGGTGGCGCCGGCCGCGGCGACCTGCTGCGCGGGCGCGTCGTCCTCGTCCTCGTCGGACAGGACGAAGCCCGCGTTCTCGGCGCCCTCGGGCTCGTCGGCGACCTTGGTCTCCTCGAGCACCTCGTCCTCGAGAAGCTCGGCGTCGTCCTTCTTGGCCGTGGTCTTCTTGGCCACCGTCTTCTTGGCGACGGCCTTCTTGGCAGCCGCCTTCTTGGCGGTGGTCTTCTTGGCCGCGGCCTTCTTGGCGGGTGCGGCTTCCTCGGCGGAATCGGCTGCGGCCGGAGCGACGGGCGCCACGGGGGCGGCCGTGGTGGCGGTGGCCTGCCTCGTCGTCGTCACCGCCTTCGCCGCGACCGTCTTGGTGGCGGTGCGCTTCGCCGGGCTCTTCGCTGCGACGCTCTTGCGGGTGCGCTTGGGCTCTGCGGCACTGACCATCAGCGTCACACCCTCTTCCTCAAGAATCTGGTTGAGGCTGCGCAGTACGTTCTTCCACTGAGTGGCCGGAATCTGGTCAGCTTCGAAGGCCCGACGCACATCGTCGCCGGCGATCTGCCCCTCAGCCTTTCCCCGCTCAATGAGCGCCATGACAGAGACGGACTCGGCGATCTCCGGCGGGAGCGTACGGGATGTGCTGGCCGACACGAACAACCTCTCGGAACGTTGGAAAACGGCTTCCGGCACCGTCCACTGCGGACAGGAGCCGACCACCGGCCTGGGGATGGGCCGACGGCGCGGGCGGGGGCCGGGGAAGATGCACAGCGCCTGTGATGGCGTCCGTATTCCCTCCGCGGCTGTCACCTCTTAGGTCATCGCGCTGTCTCCACGAGCGTTACGCCCAATCTGCGTGGCCCGAGTCACACCCCGTAAGCGGTCAAAAGGAGTCAGACACGGGCAGACCAGATCACCGTTGCCGTCCTGCCCGGTCGTGCACATGGCCCCGGCGGCCGGTCGCACCGCTGGACCCCGCCGGACCGGACAGGGTCCGGCGGGGTCCAGCGGCGGCCGGCAACGCGCCCGGCGCCGACACGAGCGCCCCGAGAGCCAGGCCGACGCCGCACACCGGCGACCGCACCACCCCGGTCGCGGGGCTCAGTGCTCGCGCGGGGCGGGCACCACGCGCTCGACCTCGGGGTGGACCGTGAGCAGTTGCCGCATGGCCGTCTCGGCGGCCGCGCCGTCGCCGGTGCCGAGCGCGTCGACGATCCGCGCGTGCTGCGCGAGCGACGCCTCGTTCGGCCGCTCACAACCCGTGACCGGACCGCCGGAGACCTGGAGGGCCGCCGAGACGATCCCGGAGAGGTGCTCCAGCATGCGGTTGCCGGCGATCTGGATGAGCAGGGCGTGGAACTCGTTGTCGGCGCGCGAGTACGTCAGCGAGTCGCCCTGCGCCATGGCATGGCTCATGATCTCGACCATGTCGCAGAGGCGCTGCTGCACGTCCTCCCGCCCGTGCCCGGCGGCGAGGCGGGCGGCGAGCGGCTCGATCGTCCAGCGCAGCTCGCTCAGCTCGCGGCGCTGATCGTCGCGCTGGGGCCCGAAGGCCCGCCACTCGATGATGTCGGGGTCGAGCAGGTTCCAGTCGCTGACGGGACGCACGCGCGTGCCGACGTTCGGGCGGGCACTGACCAGGCCCTTGGCTTCGAGGACACGGAGGGACTCGCGGACGACGGTGCGGGAGACCTCGAAGCGCTGGCCGATCTCCTCGGGCACCAGCGGTCGGTCCGCGCCCAGGTCTCCGGATACGATCATCTGTCCGAGCTGTTGAACGAGTTGGCCGTGCAGTCCGCGTCCGCGGCTGCCCGCGGCACGTCGGCCGACGCGGCCCAGCTCGGGGTCCGCGCCCTCCCAGGAGGGCGCTCCGACGCGGTCGGCCACGTGGGGCTCTGCGTAGGGGTAGCGGTCGAGTTCGCCCGGGCCGGCCAGACCGGAGTCGGTGGAGCGGGCGGCGGTCATCATGGTGTGCGCAAGGGTACTCACGGATCCTTTGTCGGCGTCGGCTTCAACTCCCTTGAGGTCTTTGGTGAAAAGCACACGAAAGGGTGATCGCTCACCCCGTCGCAATTGACGCCTTATCGGAAAGAAATGGGCTTACCGCGGGGAGTTGTGCACACGGCGGGATCGGAAGTGGACGCACGGGCGTCACCGGAACCGGGTGCGCAGTGTGGTGAACAGATACGCGCACAGCAGCGCCGACAGCGACAACACCAGTGCGCTGCCCACGGGTTGGGCGAACACCCGCGCCATCCCGAGCAGATAGCGCTCGCCGCCGAAGGGCCACTGCAGCAGCAAGAGCTCTCGCATCCGCACCGGAAACCCGTCGGCCAAGCGCAGGGCGGGCCCGTGCATCACCTCGTGCACGAGGGGGACGACGACAACGGGTACGGCGAGTACGGCGGCCAGGCCGCCCGTGGTGGACCGGAACACACCGGCCGCCAGCACACCTGCCCAGGCGCAGCCGACGATCAGACAGAACCAACTCGCGCCCAGCGACAGCCAGTCCGCGGGAACTTGCGTCAGCTCCCGTCCGTAGACGATGTAGAGCGCTTCGGCGTCGCAGCCCACGGTGAGGAAGGCCAGCATGGCCGCGGTGGCCCCGGAGACGAGCAGTTTCGCGGTGAGCAGCCCCAGCCGTCGGGGCACGGTGCCGCGGTCCGCCGCGAGGGCGGGGTGGCGGAACTCGTCCCCGAAGGCCAGCGCACCGAGCAGCCCAGCCGCGAGCGCCGCGGGCGGCAGCGGCAGCTCCCGCGGCCACGCGGCGAACAGCCGCGCCTGCGGGGTGTGCCCGATCCTGGCCAGCAGTACGGCGGTGAGCGCGGACACCGCCAGTACGGCACCGCAGGTGACGAAGCCGACGCCGATGCCGGCGGCGCGCCGGATCTCGTAGCGAAGGGGGCGGAGGGGGCTGGGGGCGGGGCGGACGGGGATGGGGGGTGGGAGGGGGGAAAGGGGATCAGGAGAACGTACACCCTCGGGGCGGGCGGCGCCGGTGGCCTGCGGCTGACCGGTGCCGGGCCTTCTGGCGCCGGGGAGGCGGGTGCTCAGGCCGGAGATGCCCGGCGCCATCGTGCTCGCGGCGCCGGTCTGCGGTTCCTGGGCGGCCGAGGCCGCGTCGCCCCCGGCGTCCGTGGTGGCCGCGGCGTCGGCGGTCCGGCCTCCGTCGGCTCCCACGAGCACCTCGGCGGGCACCGCTGCGGCACCTCCGTCGAGGGCGTCCTCACCCACGGGCCCGACATCGCCGATCGTCCTCCCGCCGGTTCCCGGGGTCGCGTCGCCCAGCGGCGCACCCTCGGCCGGAACACGCTCGACGGGCTCGGTGTGCGCCGTCCCCTGCCCGGGCTCGCACGTCTCCCTGAGCGACGGCTGCTCACCGCTGAGGGCCCGTGCCCGCTCGCCCGCCGGCGGCTCCTCGCCCGAGGAGGCGCCGGAAACGGCCCGCAGCCCCGCCGGGGTCTGCGCTGGGCCGCTCTCCCGTACTCCCACCGAGAAGCCGAACGGCAGGGTGGCCCGCTCCCGCCCGGAGGAACCCGACGCGATGGTGCCCGGCTCACCCGACGCGAGGCCGGACGCCGCAGGGGCCGGCTCCGACACGGACGCGTCCAGTGCCGGTGCTCCGGACTCGGCCAGTACCGGTGCTCCGGACTCGGCCACCGACGAACCGGGCGTCGGAATGCCGGACGCGGACGCGGCCAGGGCGAGCCCCGAGGCACCCGCATCCACCGTCGGCAAGCCGCGGACCGACGGCTCGGGTTCCGTGGCCGACGGTCCGGGCCCGGCGTGTTCCAGCTCCGCAGGTGTCTCGCTCTCCGAATCCGGGGTCGGCTCCGCGGACGAGACGCTTGCCCCGGTACCGGATCCCGGCCCCATGTCGCCGATCTCGTCCGCGAGTTGGTGCACGAGGATGCCGTGACGGAACGCCGTCTCGCCGACATCGGCGGTCGTGGTGCCGTACACCGAGAGGTGGTTGCCGCCCTCCCGTACGACCTCGACGGACCGGCGCGCGGTACGGGCCTCCTTGGCGAGCAGGGTGGCGAGCCGTGCTGCCTGCGGGCTGCGGACCGCCACGCGCGGACGCAGCCGGGTACGGGCGAACTCCCCGGCCACCTGGTCGGCCACGATTCTGCCGCCGTCGAGGGTCACGACCCGGTCGGCCCTGCGCGCGGCCTCCTTGGGGTCGGCCGTGGTGAGGAGCACCGTGCCACCCTGGCCGGCGTGGGCTCGCAGCGTGTCGTGCAGCCATTGCGCCTCACGGACAGAGAGACCGCCGGCGGGCTCGTCCAGGACGAGCGTGTGCGGATCGGGCAGCAGAGCGCAGGCCAGGCCGAGCCTGCGGTCCATCCCGCGCGAGAGCGTGCCGAGGCGCTCCTCGCGGAAGCTGACGAGGCCGACCACTTCCAGGACCTCGTCGGCCCGTCGCGCCGGAACTCCCGAGGCCGCACACAACATGCGCAGATGTCCGCGCACCGAGCGGGCCGGATGCCCCGGTACGTCGCCGAGGAGCACGCCGACTTCCCGCGCGGGATGGGCGATCCGGTGCAGGGGTCGCCCTCTGAAGTAGGTGATGCCGCGCCCCTGTTGAAGTTCGAGCATCAGTCTGAGCGTCGTCGTCTTGCCCGCGCCGGCGCCTCCGAGGAGCACGGTGACGTGTCCCGCGTGTGCTTCGAAGGAGACATCGTCGACGGCGGGCGGGTGCGCCTTGCGGGGGTTGCTGGTCAGTCCGAAGGCCTGGATCACCTGCAGCAAGATAGCGTGTGATGTCCGTTTTTTCGGGTACCACCCGGTCTACTACCACACGTGCTGCCGATGGACCCGGTTCACGTCCGCCGTTCGGCGGAACCGACGCCCCGCCCGTGCGCCTCAGACCTCGGGGCGCAGCATCGGCGGGTTGAGCAGGGTGGCACCGCCGGCCCGGAAAAGCTGCGCCGGCCGACCGCCCTGGCGCGTGGTCGTCCCTCCGGTGGGGACGAGGAATCCGGGGGTTCCCGTGACCTTGCGGTGGAAGTTGCGCGGGTCGAGGGCCACTCCCCACACCGCCTCGTACACCCGGCGCAACTCGCCGACGGTGAACTCGGGTGGGCAGAACGCGGTGGCCAGCGACGAGTACTCGATCTTGGACCGGGCCCGTTCCACGCCATCGGCGAGGATCTGGGCGTGATCGAAGGCGAGCGGTGCCACGGCCTCGCCGTCGCGGCCGTAACCGCCCTGCTGGAGCAGTTCCTCGACCGGCGCCCAGCGCGCGTTGGCGGCGTCGCCTCCTGCTCGTGGGGCGGGCAGGTCGGGCGCGAGCGCGAGGTGCGCGACGCTCACCACGCGCATGCGCGGGTCCCGCTTGGGGTCCCCGTAGGTGGCGAGCTGTTCGAGATGAGCCCCGTTGTCCTGAACCGGGGCCGACGGGTCGTGCGCACACAGCCCCGTCTCCTCGGCGAGCTCGCGCGCCGCCGCCTGGGTGAGGTCCTCATCGGCCCTTACGAAACCTCCGGGCAGCGCCCAGCGCCCTTGGAACGGGGGCTCGCCCCTGCGGATCGCCAGCGCGCACAGGGCGTGGCGGCGCACGGTCAGCACGACCAGGTCCACGGTGACGGCGAAGGGCGGAAAGGCTGACGGGTCGTAGGGCATGCCGCGATCATAGTCGTCTGCCTGACGATAAACACTCCCTTCCCCGGCCGCATCGATGATGGTTCCGCTTCGTTCTCGTATGGGGCGCAGGACCGGCTGCCGTTCTTCGTCTCCGTGGCGTCGTACGAGGTCACACTGCCAGTTGCAGGCCTCCTCGGCCGGGCGAGCCCCAGCCGTCTGATGCGCACGGGGAACGGGGCGCGGCTTCCCTGATCATGATGCTCACCTGGCCTGCCCCGGCCTAGCTCTGGATCCGAAGTCCGCGGCCTGTCGTGGCCTGGCGCGGAGTTCGGCCCGAGGTCCCTGGGTGACGGTGGGGCGGCGATGGCCTGCCGTGCGGTGACGTCGGCACCGTCCGGCGGCGACCACACACGACTGTCCCAGGGACGGACGTTCGTCGTCGGTGGCGAAGGGCGGAGTCGGCTGCTGGTGCATGGGGTGGCTTTCTCTGCGCTCGCGGCGCCTCGAACATGCCGGCGACCCGTGGGACGCCCCGCCGGACAGAGGTCGTACGGCGGCAGGGGCCAGCCAGGCGTTCCGCCACTCAGGTGGACGGAAGGGGGCTGGTCCGCGTCACGGCTCGTCTCCGCGACACCCACCGAGTGACGGCGCAAGAAAGGAGCGATGCCGCTCAGGCCGGCCACGAACCGCTTCCACCACCGGACGCGCGACGGCCCCTCGCATGCGCCCCGAGCAGTCGGGGACGGCGATGGACCCGGTCGGCCTGGCGGCCGTGAAGTGCCACTGCCAGGGCCGCCGCACCGGCTCGCGGGAGATCGCTGCCGGAGCAGTTGCTGGGGGTGTGCGTCGCCTCCCGCCGACTCCGTCGATGCGCCAGGCGTCTTCCTCGGACGGGCCTGCTCGACCGGGTACGCGCCCGTGCTCCCCCGCACGGCGATCACGCCTCTCCTTCAGGCTTGCGGTGGTCGTTCTTCGTCAGGGGAGAGCCGGCCGTGGTGCCGCTCTGTTCCGCCGCACGCGTGCGGGCGTCGCCGAGGCCCCGGCTGCCGGGGCGCGAGGGTTCGGCAGCCGACGGGCCGGGGTGGGATCCGGCCGGCCTCCGCCGTCCGCCCGTGGGCCTGGCCGCGCGGCGGGCATCGCCGCCGTCGGCCGGTCGCACACGGCGTCGTCGGCGCGTGCCCGTCTCCCGGCCCACTTCGTCGCCGCCCTGGTCGTCGGCTCGGGTGGTCCCTGTCGCGTCTTCGGCTGCCGGCAACTCGGCCGGGGTCGTCTTCTCCTCCGCGTGCGACTGTGAGCCGGTGTCCGCCGGCGTACGCCTCACGCGATCCGCACGGTCGGCGCGCAGACAGCGGCGGATCGCTTCCGGGTCGAGGCCTTCGTTGCAGGCCTGGTGCAACAGCCGGGCGAACAGATATTCGGGATCCGCGCCCAGCGCCATGGCGAGTGCCTCACGGGCCTCCAACTCGTCACCCGTCGACCACGCGACCCAGCCGGCCAGGGTCAGTGGGGCCGCGGCGTGCTCGCCGTAGGGTCCGACGCAGCGGCGGGCCAGGGCGCGCCAGAGCCGGAGGGCCGGACCGGCCGCGTCGCCCTCCATCCACGCGGCCGCGCGGTCGCGGGTCGTGCGGTCCTGGAGCCCGAGGATCAAAGTCGCCGCCTCGTCGTGTGCGAGCAGGCGGTCGTCGCGCAGGTCCGCCGGATGCGTGCCGGACACCGGTGCCGCGGCGGCGAAGCGGTCGATGATCCGCTCGGCGAGGTCCAGGGTCTCCTGTGCCACTTCCGCGCGGGACACCTCGTCGAGAATGCGCGGCACCAGCGTCATGCCGGCCGTGTCCAGGGCGATCTCCTGCTCCAGGGCCGCGGTCGTCTCCCAGGGCTGCAGCCTGGCACGCAACTCCCGGAGTGTGCCGCGCACTTGGATGCCTGCGTAGGTGGCCGCGGCGGCCAGGACGGAGGTGCCGGGCAGGCCCATTGGCGAGCCGTCCTCGGGGCAGCAGCTCTCGACCGGGCAGCAGTACGACCAGAAGCGGCCGTCGGAGATGCACAGTGCCTCGATGACCGGCACGTCGCGCTCGCCGCACTGGGTGCGCAGCAGGTGGGCCAGCCGCTCGAGCCGTCGCTTGACGTCGCGGCCGGACTCTCCCGGGGCCGGTTCCTGGCAGACGTAGGCCACCATCTGTTCGGGCCGGGCACCCCGCCGTTCACTGCCGGTCACCAGGCCGTGGGCCAGCTGGCGTGCGGCCGCCTCCCAGTCCTCCTCGTCCGCCGGGATGCCTAGCCGGGCCCGGCCGCCGAACCTGCCCCGGCCTTCACGGTCGTGCAGGGCCACCAGCACCATGCTGTCCTCCGGCCGGTAGCCGAGGAGGTAGGGGAGGGCGTCGGCCAGCTCGGCCGGGGTGCGCAGGGTGACCTGCGTGTCGTGCGCGGACAGGCCGGTGAGCGGCTCCTGCCCCGAGATGTCGCCGTTTTCGAACGGTCCGGTGGTTTCGCTGTGATTCGTCATGCGCAGACGATCTCGCGGATCTCGAGATTCCGGTTGGGCCTGTGGACAAGTCGGATCAGGAACACGACAAGGCCGTCCCGGTTGTCCACAGCCGGGGCGGTGGGCCGCCCGCTTGTCGGTCCCGTCCTGTTGTATGGGACGCATGGAGCACACGAGCAACGCGGATCTCCGGGCGCAGGCGGACGCCGTCCTCGCCCGGCTCGTCGGGGATGCCACGGGCGCGGCCCGGCTGCGCGAGGACCAGTGGCGGGCGATCGAGGCACTGGTGGCCGAGCGGCGCCGGGCCCTGGTGGTGCAGCGCACCGGATGGGGCAAGTCCGCGGTGTATTTCGTGGCGACCTCGCTGCTGCGGGCCAGAGGCAGCGGGCCCACGGTGATCGTCTCGCCCCTGCTCGCGCTCATGCGCAATCAGGTGGAGGCCGCGGCCCGAGCCGGTATCCATGCCCGCACCATCAACTCCTCCAACTCCGAGGAGTGGGACACCGTCCAGGCCGAGATCGCGGCCGGCGAGGTCGATGTCCTGCTCGTCAGCCCGGAGCGGCTGAACAACCCGGACTTCCGCGACCAGGTCCTGCCCAAGCTGTCCGCCGCGACGGGACTGCTGGTCGTGGACGAGGCCCACTGCATCTCCGACTGGGGTCACGACTTCCGGCCCGACTACCGGCGGTTGCGCACCATGCTCGGCGATCTCCCGCCCGGTGTCCCCGTGCTGGCCACCACGGCCACGGCCAATGCCCGGGTGACCGCGGATGTCGCCGAGCAGCTGGGCACCGGCGGTACCTCGGACGCCCTGGTGCTGCGCGGACCGCTGGACCGGGAGAGCCTCAGCCTCGGCGTGCTGCGGCTGCCGGATGCCGCGCACCGGATGGCCTGGCTCGCCGAGCATCTCGACGACCTGCCGGGCTCGGGCATCGTCTACACGCTCACCGTCGCCGCCGCCGAGGAGGTCACCGCGTTTCTGCGACAGCGGGGGCACACCGTCGCCTCGTACACGGGCAAGACGGAGAACGCCGAACGCCAGCAGGCCGAAGACGATCTGCTCGCCAACCGGGTCAAGGCGCTGGTCGCCACCTCCGCGCTCGGTATGGGCTTCGACAAGCCGGATCTCGGTTTCGTGGTCCACCTCGGCTCCCCCTCCTCACCCATCGCCTACTACCAGCAGGTCGGCCGGGCGGGCCGCGGTGTCGAACACGCCGAGGTGCTGCTGCTGCCGGGCAGGGAGGACGAGGCGATCTGGCAGTACTTCGCGTCGCTCGCCTTCCCCTCCGAAGAGCTGGTCCGGCGCACCCTGGACGTCCTGGCCCGGGCGGACGGCCCCCTGTCGCTGCCCGCGCTTGAACCGCTGGTCGAGCTGCGCCGCTCCCGGCTGGAGACCATGCTCAAGGTCCTCGACGTGGACGGAGCGGTCCGCCGCGTCAAGGGCGGCTGGATCGCCACCGGGGAGCCCTGGTCGTACGACACCGAGCGCTACGACTGGGTGGCCCGGCAACGCGCGACCGAGCAGGAGGCGATGCGCGCCTACGCGTCCACCACCGAGTGCCGGATGGAGTTCCTGCAGCGTCAGCTGGACGACGAGGGTGCCAGCCCCTGCGGCCGCTGCGACAACTGCGCCGGACCGCGCTTCTCCGCCGACACGTCCACGGTGGCGGTGGACGCCGCGCGCAGCGACCTGGGCCGGGCCGGCGTGGAGGTGGAGCCGCGCCGCATGTGGCCGACGGGCCTGCCGGCCATCGGCATCGATCTCAAGGGACGCATTCCGGCCGGTGAACAGGCCTCGCCGGGGCGGGCCCTGGGCCGGCTCTCGGACATCGGCTGGGGCAACCGGCTGCGTCCGCTCCTCGCGCCCCAGGCACCGGACACCGCTGTGCCGGACGATGTGGCGCGGGCCGTGGTCGGCGTCCTGGCCGACTGGGCGAAGGGCCCCGGCGGCTGGGCTTCCGATGCGCCGGGCGTCCAGGCACGGCCGGTGGGTGTCGTCACCGTCGCCTCGCGGACCCGGCCCTTGCTGATCGACTCCCTGGGCTCCCGGATCGCCGAGGTGGGCCGGCTGCCGCTGCTCGGCTCCGTGGCGTACGCCGAGGACGTGCCGCGGGTGTCACGCAGCAACAGCGCGCAGCGGCTGAAGGCCCTCGACGGTGCGCTGACGGTACCGCTCGCCCTCGCTTCGGCGCTCACCGCGGCCGACGGCCCGGTGCTGCTGGTCGACGACTTCACGGAGACGGGCTGGACCCTCGCGGTCGCGGCACGTCTGCTCAGAAAATCCGGCGCACGGGCGGTGTTGCCGCTGGTCCTGGCCGTCCAGGCGTGAGCGGGCACCCGCCGCGGCAGTAGTACGGGACACAGCCCGGCACCTCGGGCGTCATCGGGCCGACCTTTGGGTAGGGATATAAGCCACGCACCACCAGATAACAGCCGGTGGCCTCAATTGCTCGTTGCCGCATCCAAGTTCGGCAGGAAGAATTGAGGTCCGCTCCCCGCGCGGCTCGTCCGTGATCGGTCGGGCTCCGCTGCGGTGCGCGGTCCCTCGAATCCGACCTCGCCCGCAGTGTGGGCGCGTAGCCGAAGGGAGGAACGTGACCTTCGGATTCGCCTCGTCCTCGGCGGCCTCGTTGTCGACCTCCGCGTCCGCCGCTTCCGCAAGTCGTCTGCTCGAGCCGGCCGAATGGGCCGCCGCCGGAATCCCTCTGCTGCGCAACCCCCGCGAGGTCGTCAGCGGGCTGCACGCCCGCCATCGGCCGAGGCCCTCCACGGCGATCGTGGCAGTGCTGGATCCGGACGAGCGGCTGTGCGCCAGCGCGTCGTTCACGCGTCGTCCGGCCCCGCCCGACGGCTGGATGTTCCGCAACGCACTGCTCGCGCAGCTGCGCCGGGTGATTCCGCACGACCTGAGACGCCGGACCCCGGTGCGCACGGCCATTCTCGTCTACTGCCGCGAGGGCGACGCACATTGGACGGAGGAGGACGGGGCCTGGATGTGGGGCCTGCGGGACGCCTGCACACTGCACGGGCTGCGGTGCGGGGCGTACATCACGCTGACCCACGACGGCTGGCATGTGCTCGGCGAAGGACGCAGCGGCCGCCGCCCCAACGCCGGCTCCGCACCCGAACCCTTCGCCACTTCCGAGGCCCCGCCGCTCGCACCGCGCACCGGCGGCCCGGTCTCCGAGGTCCTGCGCCGGGCGGCGGCTCGCTGAAGGGCACGGCGGCAGGTCGGCCTCTGCCCGGCTGTCATCCGGTCACCGCCCTGTCCGCAAGAACGGCCAAGCGCCCGCCCACTGGTGTGCCGACGCGCAGCGCCGCACGGGGCCGTGCCCCGAGAAACGCATGGGCCGCCCGTGACCGGAGCGACGCAAGGGCCTACGGCGCCCGGGGGACACGGAGCTGTGTCCTGCCGAGCGGACCGCTCACCCCCGCCGCATCCGGCAGCCGTTCCAGCCGTACGAGGGCCTCTGCCCAAGTGCCTGCCGCCCTGCCCATGAGGGCGGCGGCTTCACAGTCCGGCCTCGGCCGTCCGGCAGCGTGAGCCGGGGTCCGGCCTCCGCCCTGCAACCGCTGCCCCGCCCCTGGCGTCTTGGTGTATTGCCGGAACGCCGTCCCACGAGCGGAGCGGCCTCCGGCACACGCAGAACGACCGCACCCCTCACCCGGACATGCCAACGGCCACGCCGTGCGGATTCCGCCGGAGCGGTTCCTTTGTCGCCCCCGTGCGCCGAGGTGCGCCAAGAGGCTCAGACGCCGGCGCCCAGCACCGAGTTGATCTGCTGCGGGTCGCCGCAGACGATCAGCAGGGCACCGGCCCGGGTGTGGGCCAGCGGAAGGGCCGAGGCAGCTGCGGAAGCGGGGCCTCCGTTGATGGCCACGACGACCACGGGGCGGGACGCGGCGCGGGAGGCGACGGCGGCGTCCGCATAGAAGACGTCGTCACCGGCATCGTGCTGCGCCCAATAGGAAGCTTCGCCGAAGGACAGCTCGTGCTCCGCCCACGGGTGCTCGGACCCGGTCGTGATCACGAGCACGTCGCCGGGGGCACGACCCGAGTCCAGCAGCAGGTCGACCGCCTCATCGGCGGCGTCGAGCGCGCCCTCGGCAGAGGCAGGGATCAGCTGGATCTGCGGGGTTGCCGCCGTGGCGGCGGGAGCGGCCGGACCGGACGGGCCCGGCTTGGCCGGGGCCGCGTCACGCGGCGTGCGCTGCACCGGCGGGGCCGGCCGCGGAGGACCGGGACGACCGGGGCGGGACGGAGCCGCGGGGCGGGGGCCGGGTACGGGGCGAGGGGTCGGCGCGCTACGGCCGCTGGCCGGAGTGGCGCGGGGACCCTGGGCACTCTCGTGAATCTGAGGCTCCTCGGGAATGAGAGGCATGAGCTGATATCTATCAAACATTGGTGCGGCGCGGGTGACCGGGTGGCACATCAGTGCGAGCGGAAACGTCAGAAATCGAAGCCGAGCTGACCCTCGATCTCCGGACCGCCTCCGTCCACCCAGCTGCGGACCTTCTTGAGGTGCCGCCACTGAGGCAGCGCATCAAGATACGCCCACGACAAGCGGTGGTGCGGGGTGGGCCCCCACTCCTCCAGTGCGGCCCTGTGCACGGGCGACGGATACCCGGCATTGTCCGCAAAACCGAAGTCTGCATGGTCGACACCCAGTTCGGCCATCATTTTGTCGCGCTGAACCTTGGCGATCACCGACGCCGCCGCCACGGCCACGCACGACTGATCGCCCTTGATCACCGTGCGCACGTTCCAGGGGGCGCCGAGGTAGTTGTGCTTCCCGTCGAGGATCACGGCATCGGGGCGGACCGGCAGGATGTCCAGGGCGCGGACCGCGGCGAGCCGCAGCGCGGCCGTCATCCCCAGGTCGTCGATCTCCTCGGGGGAAGCATGCCCCAGCGCATAGGCCGTCACCCACGCGCGCAGGGTCACCGCCAGTTCCGTACGCCGCTTGACCGTCAGCAGCTTGGAATCGGTCAGCCCCTCCGGAGGACGGCGGAGGCCGGTGATCGCGGCACAGACGGTGACAGGTCCGGCCCAGGCGCCGCGCCCCACCTCGTCGACACCGGCAATGACCTTCGCTCCGGTCGTGGCGCGCAGGGAGCGCTCGACGGTGTGAGTAGGCGGTTCGTACGGCATGGCGCCATTAGGGTACGCCGCCGGGGTCGCCGGCCGACACCCCCGGTCGTCCCACCGCCGCGCGGATCGCAGGCATGCAGGATCAGCTTCCGTAGGGCCGCAGCAGCGGGAGCATCAGCTGGTCGATCATCTCTTCGAGATCCCTATCACTCCATTCGCTGGCGCACATCTTCGAGCGGTACATCATCATGGCCGGGATGGCGTCGAAGACGTAGCCATTGGCTGCATCCGGACGCACCTCGCCCCGCTCTATTCCGCGGGTGACGACCTCCCCCAGGAGCTTGACGGTCGGCTCCACCACCCCTGCGGCGATCACCTCCTGGAAGCGCTCCGCCTGGGTCTGATCGCACTCGTGAATCACCGAGCGCAGCGCGACACCCGGCGGCGAAAACATGATCTGCCGCACCTCGCGGCACAGCGCGAGAAGGTCTTCGCGCACGCTGCCGAGGTCCGGGGCCGTCTCGACCCGAGGGAGTCCGGCCACCAGCGCGTCCGCGACAAGGTCCTCCTTGGAGGGCCAGCGGCGATACACCGCGGCCTTGCCGGTCTGCGCACCGGCGGCGACGCCCTCCATGGTCAGGCCTTTCCAGCCGACCTCGCCGAGCTGCTCCAGCGCGGCGTCGAGGATCGCGCGCTCCAGCACCACTCCGCGCCGTCGAGGGGAAGCCGCCCGATCGGGAGCGGCCGTCCAGCGCGACGTAACCATCTGTGTCTCTCCAACGAGGGAAGCGGGGATTCCGGGGACAAGGTGCGCCGCGCCGCAGCAACAGGGGGACGCGAAGCGGGGCGCAGGTTCAGGTGAACGCTCGCGTTCACTGTTGCGACCTCACTCCCGTGGACGCCACAGTGAACGTGATCGTTCACTCATGCCATTGAGCGGGGCTCGACCACGCCCTCGACCAGCATGTCAGGCAACGGCGACTCTTTCGATGGTTCGGGCACCGGAACGGCCGGAATCATCTCAACCCCCGCCAGTTCCTCCAACACTCGCTCCCAAGCAGTGGGCGACGCGGCCTCGTTCCACGTCTGCCCCGTCCGCTCTTTCCAAGGCCGGCACCGCCAGCGCCGCCGGCGTCGAGGTGACCACGGGCATCACCGGCACGTCCGCGCAGTTGGCCGCGACCCTGGATGTCCCCGTCAACAACGGGTGGGACTGACCCGCGGCTAGAGTCTGGAGCGGCGGATGAGCGGGACGGTGACGGTGGAGGGCGACGACCGGGTGGCGGCGAACGGGACGGTGCGCGACTCAGCGGCTCCCCGCCGGGCCACTCCACAAGCCGCGCACCGGGCGATCCCCCGGGCCCCGCACCGGGCCCTGGTCTCGGCCGCGTTGTGGTGCGGCGCCGCCCATCTGGCCGGGGACGCCGTGACGGGATCGGCGGCCCTGGCCCTCCTGCTGGTCCTCGCCCTCGGCATCATGCTGCTGCCCGTCGCCCTGATCGGCCTGCCGGTCATGGTGGCGGCGGGCTGGGCCCTGGACCGGTTCGCCGCGGCGGAACGCGTCCGCTACGCCGCGACCTGCGCGCTCAACATTCCCGCCCAGCCGCGCCCCGTTCCGCTCGGCGCGCGCCCTGGCCACCGCCCGCTGCACCTGGCGGCAACTGGGCTACTGCGTCGCCGTGGTGCCGATGTCCCTGATGACCAGCGTGACCGTGGCCCTGGCCTGGGCCGTCCCGCTCACCCTGCTGCCCCTGCCGCTGTACTACGCGCGGCTGGGCAGCGGGCACGCGGTGATCTGGCCGTTCACCGTGGCCTCCCTCGACAGCGCCCTGCTGGTGTCGGCGCTCGCCCTGCTGGCCGGGGTGTTCGTGTCACCGCTGCTGGTCCGCGCGCTGCTCGCCGTCGACACGGCCCTCGCGCGCACCCTGCTCGCCCCGCCCCGAGACCTCGAACTCAGCCAACGCGTGGAGGAGTTGACGGAGAGCCGGGCGCAGCTGGTGGCGGCCGTCGAGGCGGAGCGCCGCCGTATCGAACGCGATCTGCACGACGGCGCCCAGCAGCGTCTGGTCGCCGTCAGCATGGCGCTGGGCCGGGCCGTGTCGCGACTGCGCAGGTCCGGGGACGACGGCACCCGGCAGATCGTCGAACAGGCCCGCGCGGATGCCCGTGAGGCCATCACCGAACTCCGTGACCTGGCCCGGGGACTGCACCCGCCGGTGCTCACCGACCGGGGGCTCGCCGCCGCGCTGTCGGCGGTCGCCGCCCGCGCGCCGGTGCCGGTCACCGTCGACGTCCAGGTGGAGCCCCGGCCGTCGGCCGCCGTGGAGGCGGTGGCCTACTTCGTGGTGACCGAGGCGCTGACCAACGTCGCCAAGCACGCCCAGGCCGACCGGGCCTGGGTGGAGATCCGCCGCAGCGGCGACCGGCTCACCGTTACGATCGGCGACGACGGCCGCGGGGGCGCCGATCCGGGCGGCGGCAGTGGCCTCGCCGGGCTCGCGGCGCGGGTCGCCGGTGTGGACGGCCGGCTGAACGTGACCAGCCCTCCCGGTGGACCGACCCTGATCAAGGTGGACATGCAATGCGGGTAGTGATCGCCGAGGACTCCGCCCTGCTCCGGCAGGGCATCGTGCTGCTCCTCACCGAGGCGGACATCGAGGTGGCGGCGGCCGTCGGTGACGGCGAGGCACTGCTGCGGGCGGTCGAGGAGCACCGGCCGGACGTCTGTGTGACCGACGTCCGGATGCCCCCCGGCTTCGTGGACGAGGGCCTGCGCGCCGCCCTGGCGATCCGCGCCCAGTGGCCCGGCATCGGGGTGCTGGTGCTCTCCCAGTACGTGGAGGAGCGGTACGCCTCCGAGCTGATCGGCGACCAGAGCGGCGGGGTCGGCTATCTGCTCAAGGACCGGGTGGACGACGTCGACGACTTCGTGGCCGCGCTGGAACGCGTCGCCGCCGGGGAGACGGTGCTCGACCCGGAGGTCGTCAAGCAGTTCCTGACCCGCGTCAACCGCGCCAACCCGCTGTCCGAACTGACCGCCCGTGAGCGGGAGGTGCTCGCGCTGATGGCCGAGGGCCAGTCCAACGCGGGCATCGCCGACGCGCTGACGGTCAGTCACAGCGCGGTCGGCAAGCACATCAACAACATCTTCATGAAGCTGGACCTGCCCCCGGCCGACGGCGGCGGCCACCGCCGGGTACAGGCCGTGCTGCGTTATCTGGGAGCCTGAGATCAAGCCCGACATCGAGCCCGAGACCGGCGTCCCGCAGCCCGTGGCGCCCCCGCGCGGTCACCGGTGGATCGTCGCCGGCGGCCTCGCCGTGCTGGCCGTGTCGGTCGCGGCGGTCTCCTTCGGGCTGCTCTTCGTGCTCTCCGCCGACCACGGCTACTCCCGGTCGCTGCGGGCCGACGCGGCGGACAGCACCCGGCTGAGGGTGGAGGCCGGACGGGCCGGGGTCACGCTGAGCCCGGGTACGGACTCCCTGGTGCACGTCGACGCGTCCGGCGACTACGAGCAGGCCGCGCCCAAGGTGGCGGTGGCCTCCTCCGGCGGCATGGTGACCGTGAAGTCGTCCTGTCATGAGGGCTGTTCGCTGCGACTGCGGATCACCGTGCCCGCGAACCTGGCCGCCGACGTCACCTCCGGCAGCGGCGAGATCAGCACGAGCGGCCTGGGCGGCCCGCTCTCCCTGCGCAGCGAGAGCGGCCAGATCAGCGTGTCCGGTTCGGCCGGCACCCTCGTCCTGCACGGCGGTTCCGGCGCGGTGGCCGTGACCGACTCCCGATCCCGCCATGTCACCGTCACCAGCGGCCAGGGCAGCGTCCGCGCCGAGTTCGCCGCTCCCCCGACGAGCGTCGAGGTGTCGACCGGCGACGGCAGCGTGGACCTGGAGATGCCGCAGGACGCCGACTACTCGGTCGAGGCCCACAGCGGCGGACCCACCGCACCCCGGATCAGCCTTCCCGTGGAGCGGGGGTCGAGGCACGCGGTGACGGTGCGGACGGGGAACGGGGCGATCCAGATCCACTGAGTCGGTCCCGTTCCCCGGCGTCTCACCGGCTCACCGCAGCGCGCCCGCCGGCTTTGGGAAGCCGTCCAGCTCCTCGTAGCGGACACCCTGTACGGCGATCAACCGCTGGGTCCTGTCCAGCAGTTCCTCGACCAGGTCCGGGCTGAGCGATCCACCGCTGACCAGCGCCGTGACGGCGTAGTTGTCGAAGCCCGCCGCCAGCAGCTCCCGCCACTCCTCGGGCGTCGCCTGGATGTGGGTGATCCGCTGCCGGTCCACGAACCCGACCAGCGCCTGCGCATCGCCCGCCGTGTCCCGGCCCGCGAGCACCACGCGGGCGCCCGAGGCGAGGACCAGGTGGAGCCGCTCGGCCGGGTCGGACGCGGGCATCAGCCAGGCCGCCTGCCGTGCCGTGCCCAGCACGCACAGGCCGGCTTCGACCCGTTCGGCCAGCTGCCGGTGGGTGACCGTCACCGGGTTGGTGGCCGGAGACGTGGAGTTCGCCGGGGATGCCGGGTGGGACGGGGTCGCCGTACTCGTCGAGGACGAGCAGCCATCCGTTGTCGACCGGCTGGCCCAACAGCGGCCCGGCCGTCTCCCGCCGCGGGTCGAAGTCGGCGGAGGCGACGGTGAGCGCCCCGCCGTGCAGGACGTGCAGGGTGCGCAGTTCGGCGCTGGTGCGCTCGGCGAGCGCGCGGCCGGTCTCACGGGCGAGCGCGGAGCCCGCCGCCGGCACCAGTCGCGGTACGGCGCCCTCCCAGCCGTCGGCGGCGACCGCGCCGGCCAGCAGCTCGAGCGTGGCGACGAGGACGGTGACACAGTGCTCGGCGAGGGTGCGCGGCAGGACGGACGCGTCGTCGCCCGGGGTGAGGACGGCGGCGGCTCCGGTGGTGAGGGCGGCCGGCAGCGGTCCGTACGACGTGTGGACCGGGCCCGCGTGCAGGATCCGGTCGCTCTCCTCGACGCCGTGCTCGTCGACCAGCCGGCCGACCTGGTTCGCGAGCGTGTCGTGGTCGAGCAGCAGGGCGGGCGTGCCGTCCGGGCCCGGCACGGCCCAGGCGGGGGCGAGCGGGTCCGGGGTGCTGTCGACGGGCGCGACGGGGTGCAGCGGCGAGGGCGCCGGGGTCGAGGCGGAGGGCGCGGGGGTGGTCGTACTCCTCGTCGGTGAGGACGACGTCGGCCGCCGCAGGGAAGTCGCCGGCGTCCAGCGCGGCAATACGGCGGCCCCGGCCCGCCACACGCCGATGACGGCCGCCGCCAGGTCCCGCCCTGTGTGCGAGCGGAGGCCGACGCCGGTGTCCCGGCCGACGCCCGCGTCGTGAAGGAAACGCGCGATGCGATGGGCCTGTTCATCGATTTCGCGCTAGCTGATCTCGTGGTGGCCGTCGAATACGGCGACCGAATCAGGAACCTGGCTCGCCGTGTGGAAGATGGGAAGGCGGGCCGCGGTACGGACGGCGAAGGCGCGTTCCGCCCGCGGCTTCCCGGGCCGTCGGTGGGTGCCGTCAGGCGGTCTGGGCCATGCGCTCGCGCAGGCTCTCGGGACGCATGTCGGTCCACACGTCGCCGATCCGGGCCAGGCACTCCTCCTTCGTGCCGGAGGTGCCCTCCTGGTGCCAGCCGGCGGGCAGCGCGCGGTCCGCGCACCAGATCGAGTACTGCTCTTGATATGCCGTGAGTCTCGGGACGCCCGCTATAGGTGCTCTATACGTCGTGGGCGCACGGTGGGGCACGCAGGCTGCTCCCCGCCTCACCCCGGGGGTATGGCCAGCACCACCCCCAGAACTGAACCGCAGTTCATTCCCCCCTGCATGACCCGGAAGGTCTACTTGCGCGATGGCCGTCACAGAATTCGCTGTCGAACTCCGCTCCGTATCGAAGACCTACCGTTCCGGTCCCGAGCCCGTCGTCGGACTGGACCGGGTGAGTCTCGGTTTTCCCTTCGGCACCTTCACGGCCATCATGGGCCCGTCCGGGTCCGGTAAGTCCACGCTGCTGAGGTCCGCCGCCGGCCTCGAGGGCATGGACAGCGGACAGGTTCTCGTCGATGGCACCGAACTCGGCGGCCTCAAGGACAAGGAGCTGACCCTGCTCCGGCGGGAGAAGATCGGTTTCGTCTTCCAGTCCTTCAACCTGCTCCCCTCGCTGACGGCCGCGCAGAACGTGGCGCTCCCCGTGAAGCTCGCCGGCCGCCGCCCGAGCCGCTCCGAGGTGCTGGCCGCGCTCTCCTCCGTAGGCCTCGCCGACCGGGCCGGGCACCCCCCCGGCGAGCTGTCCGGCGGCCAGCAGCAGCGGGTCGCCATCGCCCGCGCCCTGATCAGCCGCCCCGCCGTGGTCCTCGCCGACGAGCCGACCGGTGCCCTCGACACCAAGAGCGGCCGCGAGGTCCTGACGCTGCTGCGCGGCCTCGCCGACGACGCCGGGCGCGCGGTCGTGATGGTCACCCACGACCCGGTCGCCGCCGCCCGCGCCGACCGCGTCGTCTTCCTCACCGACGGCCGCCTCGCCGGCGAGCTGGACCGGCCGACGGCCGAGGGCGTCGCCGCCCGCATGACGAGCCTGGAGGCCGTCGCATGCTGACCGTCGCCCTGTCCACCCTGCGCGTGCGCTGGGTCTCCTTCGCCGGCACCTTCGTCGCCCTCGCCTTCGGTGTCGGTCTCATGGCCACCGCGATCCCGGTGATCGCCGCGACCGGCGGCGTCGCCACCCCCGCCCAGCACCGGTACGCCAAAGCACCGGTGGTCGTCGTACCGAACACCACCATCGACGTCGTCAACGACTCCGGGCAGGTCGAGTCCACCGCGATCGCCCAGCAGCCCGGCCTCCCGGCCGCCGTCGTCAAGGCGGTCGGCGCGACCGGCAAGGTCATCGCCGACCACAGCTTCTACGACCAGCTCGCCACCGGCGCCAAGGACCAGGCGGGCCGGGGCTGGTCGATCGCGGCGGCCGGCGGCTACCGGCTGACGGCCGGTCACGCCCCGGCCCGTGACGGCGAGGTGATCGTCGGCGGCGGTGCCCGCTCCCTGATCGGCCGCACGTTGCCGCTGACCACGTCCACCGGTCCCATGACGGTCACCGTCACCGGTGTCACCGCCAAGGTCCCCTTCGAGGACGCGGTGTTCTTCACCGACGCGCAGGCCGCCCGCCTCTCCCCCGCCGTCGACGCGCTCGCCGCGTACGGCTCGCCCGCCGAGATACGGCAGGCCGTCAAGGACGGCTTCGGCGGCACCTCCCACGCCCTCGTCCTCACCGGCGACGCCCGTCTGACCGCCGACCCGCACCATGCCGAACTCCTCGCCCTGATGGACAGCGTGGACACCCCGCTCGGGCTGGCCGCCGGCGTCGCCGGATTCGTCGCCGTGTTCGTCGTCGCCGGCACCTTCGCCCTGTCCATCGCCCAGCGCCGCCGCGAACTGGCCCTGCTCCGCCTGGTCGGCTCCACCCGCCGCCAGCTGCGCACCCTGATCTACTTCGAGGCCGTCATGGTCGGCGTGCTCGCCTCCACCGCGGGCTGTGCGATGGGCCTGGCCGGGGTCCCGCTGTGCCGTGCCTGGCTGATCGACCACCACATCGTCACCGCCGACTTCGCGGTCCCGGTCACCTCGTGGGCGCTGCTCGCCGCCGCCGGTATCGGCATGGTCACCGCCCTCATCGGGGTGCTGGTGTCGTCCCACCGGGCCGGCCGGGTCAACCCCGGGGAGGCGCTGCAGGAGGCGTCGGTGGAGCGCAGGCCGCGCGGCGGGCACATCTTCCGCTGGATGGCGGGCGGTCTCGCGCTGGCCGCCGGGATCGTCGCGGTCACCGGTACGGCCGCCGTGCAACCGGAGGCCGGTGCCAACGCGGCCGCCTCCGCCTCCCTCGTCCTGGTGATCGTCGGCGCCTGCGCCACCCTCGCCGGAGTGCTGGCCGCCCCGCTGATCCGGCTCTTCACCGCCCTGCCCGGCCTCCTCGCCGCCCGCCGCGACCGGGACGCCGCCGACGCGGGCGGCGCGGTGTGGACGACGGCCCGGCAGAGCGCCCTGACCGCGTTCCGCCGCACCTCGGCCACCACCACCCCCGTGGTGATCATCGTGAGCCTGGCGGGCTGCCTGCTCGGCACCATCGGCACCATCAACGCCGCCCAGGTCAGCGGGGTACGCCAGCAGCTGTCCCGGACGGACTACGTCATCCAGCCCGCCGGCACCCCCGGCCTGAGCCGTACCGTGGTCCAGCGCGTCCGCTCCGTCACCGGCATCACCCCGCTGGTGACGACTCCGACCACGGTCTTCGCGTCCCGCCCGCTGAAGCCCGCCCTGGCCCGGCACGCGGCCGCCGTCGACTCCACCGCCCTCGGCACCGTCGCCGACCTCCGCGTGTCCTCCGGCTCCCTCAGCCACCTCGGCCCGGACTCCATCGTCGTCAGCGACATCTGGCCCGGCTCCCCGAAGACCGGGCAGCGCATCAAGGTGTGGCTGGCCGACGGCACCCGGAAGAACCTGAAGGTCGCCGCCGTACTCGCCGCCGGGAACACCGACGTGCGGGCGTACGTCGACTCCTCCTACGGTGGTACGACGACCCTGGCCAGCCGGATCGACGTACGGCTCGCGCCGGGTGCCGACCGGGCCAAGACGGTCGCGGCACTGCGCACCGCCGTGCACGGGCTGGGCGCCCGGGTCACCACCGCCGAGCAGGTCGCCGCGGCCGCCACCGACGCCAACGAGGAGAGCTCCCGCAACGGCATCCTCATGATCCTCGGCCTGTCGATCCTGTACGCCGTGATCGCCCTCGCCAACACGCTGGTCATGACCATCAGCGACCGCAGGCGCGAACTGGCCATGCTGCGGCTCGCCGGCGCCACCACCGGCCAGGTGCTGGGGGCCGTGGCGGTGGAGACCCTGATGTGCGTGGGCGCGGGAGCCGTGCTCGGCGCGCTGGGCTCGGCCATCAGCGTCACCGGGTCCTGGGCGGCCTTACGTCAACTGGTGGGGCCCACACCGGCGGTGGTGCCGTGGTCGACGATCGGTGAGCTGGTCGCGGTGTGCGCGGCGGCGGCCCTGGTCGCGGCGGTGGCGCCCGCGCTGATGGCGCTGCGGCGGGGGGCCGGGCGGAACATCCTCGCGGACATCAGCGGGGAGGCGGGCTGAGCAGCACTTCCTCCGTATAGACCCTCATCCAGGTGGTGCGCATCCCCCGTGGCGCACGCCGCGCGTCGGCCCCGGAGCCAACCGGCTTTCGGGGCCGATGTGTTCGTCCAGCGATATGGCCGTATAGAGCGCTTATAGCGGCCGCTCGCAGACTCCAGGCATCTGACAGTTGCGAGCGTGCGGGAGACCGCCTCGCGACCACACGCCCGGAAAACCCTTCTCCGCGACCCACCTGGGCGGAACCACGGCCAGGTTCGCACACCAACAGCCTCACATGATCGGGGGATCGGCATGTACGTCGGACTACGGCCAGCAGTTGACGTCTCCCGACCTGCTGACCGTCGCCAACAACAGTGCGGAGCACGACCTCCCGGTAACTCCCCGCCGGAACCGGGCCCGTGGAAGGCATCACCCAGGGTCGGAGGTCTGCTCCATCACGCGCGGGGCTCTCAACCGCCGGGCCCGTACCCGGCGAAGGCGGCACCACCCGTGCCCGCCCCTCAACCGCCACCTTCGCACAAATCCGCGGGTCAGCACCGTGTACACGCTCAGCCATGTTTTGTGGCTCCGGCCAGGGACTCGAACCTGCGGCCAACACTACGAGGGCGCCGCCACGCCGACAGACAACCTTCCCGATCCCTGTTACACGGCAGCACAGCCCCACCACCTCACGTCTTCCCCCGGGCACGCCAACCCGCTCGACCCGCGGCACTTGTTCTGGATCAACTCCCGTACAGGCCACTTGTGTTCACACGGGCCGACTGGCTATGGTCCCGATTAGTGAACGGATACGTTCACTACTTCGCCTCTGGGGGACATATCCTGTGACGCACGATCAGATCCAGACCCAGTCACCCGTGCCCACCCCGCCGGGTCCGGCCAAGCGCTCGCCACACCCGGGCATCGCGCTCGCGGTCATCGCCGCATGCCAGCTGATGGTGGTACTCGATGCCACCATCGTCAACATCGCCCTGCCCCACATCCAGACCGCGCTGAACTTCTCCACGACCAACCTGACGTGGGTGGTCAGCGCCTACACCCTCACCTTCGGCGGTCTGCTGCTGCTCGGCGGGCGGGCCGGTGACATCCTGGGGCGCCGCAGGGTCTTCATCACCGGCATCCTGCTGTTCACCTTCGCCTCGCTGCTCGGCGGACTCGCCCAGGAACCCTGGCAGCTGCTGGCCGCACGGGTACTGCAGGGCATGGGTGGCGCAATCGCGTCGCCGACCTCGCTCGCGCTCATCACCACCACGTTTCCCGAAGGCCCGGAGCGCAACCGGGCGTTCGGCATCTTCGCGGCCGTCTCCGCGGGCGGCGGCGCCATCGGACTCCTGGCCGGCGGGCTGCTCACCGACTGGCTCGACTGGCGCTGGGTACTCTTCGTCAACGTCCCCATCGGCATCCTCATCGCCGCGCTCGCGCCGCGTTACATCAACGAGTCCGAACGCCACCCTGGCCGCTTCGACCTCACCGGCGCGCTCACCTCGACGCTCGGCATGGTCGCGCTGGTCTACGGGTTCATCAGGGCGGCGTCCGACGGCTGGCGTGACTCGCTCACGCTCGGTGCCTTCGGCGCGGCCGTGGTGCTGCTGGCCGCCTTCATGCTCGTCGAGTCTCGCGCCAAGGAACCGATCACTCCCCTGCGGATGTTCGCCAACCGCAACCGCTCCGGCACCTACGTGATCATGATCAGCCTCGCCGCGGCGATGTTCGGCATGTTCTTCTACATCGTGCTCTTCGTGCAGAACGTGCTGGGCTACTCCCCGATCCGCGCCGGTCTCGCCTTCCTGCCCGTCACCGTGGTCATCGCGGTGGGCGCTGGGATATCGCAGCGGCTGCTGCCGGTGCTCGGCCCCAAGCCGTTCCTGATGACCGGCACCACCCTCGTCGCCATCGGCCTGGCCTGGCAGTCCCTGATCGACTCGGGCAGCTCCTACGTCAGCGGAGTACTCGGCCCGATGCTGGTCTTCGGCTTCGGCATGGGACTCAACTTCGTCACGGTCACCGTGACCGCCGTCTCCGGCGTCGCCCCTCACGAAGCGGGCGCCGCCTCCGCACTGCTCAACACAACGCAGCAGGTGGGCGGTTCACTCGGCCTGTCCATCCTGACCACTGTCTTCGGCTCGGCCAACCGCGACGAAGCAACCAAGCAGGTCGCTTCGTTCATGGCCCAGGCCACACCCGAGCAGAAAGCCGCGTTCGCCAAGTCTCATCAACTGCCCGCCCCATGGAGCCACGAGGTACTCGCCCACGGCATCTCGACCGCGTTCATACCGGCCGCCGCCATGGCCGTCCTCGCGTTCGCCGTCGCCACGGTCGTCATACGTGTCCGCAAGAGCGACCTGGAAGCCCTCAGCGGCACGGGCAGCCCCCAGGCCGCGTAACCCTCGTGCGTCCCCCGATCACGGCGCCCGTGACCGATCGTCCTGCCTACGCGGGTTCGTCGGCCCACGGGCGCCCCGCGACGCCGCTGTCCCGGCCGTTCCCGGGGTCACACCATCGCCCCCAGCCGAAACTTGATAACGCGCGTTGGAACGCCACTCGACGCGACGATTGTGAACATCGCGCTCCCGCACATTCAAGACGCACTCAAGTTCAGCACCACCGATCTGACGTGGGTGGTCAGCGCCTACACGCTCACCTTCAAGAGCGATCTCGACTCCCTCGCCGGCGTGTCGGGCCCGGGCATCGGCTGACCCGGGCCGAGCCACGCGAAGCCGTGGCCGGCCGGACCGCCGCCCGGGAACGGACGGCGCACACGACGGTCCGGCCGGCCGCACGCCGGTCATCAGCGCCCGCATGAGAACCAGGACGGGAACCACCACCAACATCATGCAGGCCGCCATCTCCACGCCCCCTCCGACCGTCCCTCTCCGCCTGTCCGTCGACCTGCCGCCGCACGCCACGGCATACGAGCGACACAAGAGGAACGGGCGGTGGTCACGGAGAGTTCCCAGCGCGCACGGAGAGTTCCCAGCGCGCACGGAGAGTTCCGAGAACACTGGTCCGGGAGTGAAAGGCTTCGGCGAGGGCCGTGAGATCACGACCGATGACCGCCGCGGCCACGGCCGTCGGACCGGTCAGAGCCCGGTCGGCACCCAGCCCGGCAGCGCTTCGGAGCGTTCCACCCACGCGGCGGGCGGTGTCCCCGCCTTGCCGGAGGCGAGCACGCCGCCCACGATCGCGCAGGTCGTGTCCACATCTCCGCCGACCCCGGCCGTCGTCCAGAAGGCCGCCTCGAAGTCACCCAGGCTGCGCGCGGCCGACCAGAGGGCGAAGGGAACGGTGTCGTGGGCGGTCGTACGGCGTCCGCAGCCCAGTACCGCCGCGACGGTGCCCGCGTCGCCGTAGTCGAGCATGTCCCGGGCGCGCCGGAGTCCCTGGCCGACGGCGCTCTTCGGCACCAGGGCGACCACGCCGTCGAGGAGCGCCTCGGGGCTGGGCGGGCCGTCCGGCGAGCCGGCCAGCGCCGCGGCGGCGGCCACGGCCATGGCGCCGACGACGGCCTCACGGTGCTGATGGGTGGGGTAGGCCGAGATCTCCGCCTGGTGGGTGGCCTGCTCCGGATCGTCCGCGTACCAGGCGCCGAGGGGTGCGATCCGCATCGCCGCTCCGTTGCCCCACGACCCCCGTCCGTTGAACAGTGCGGCGGCCAGCTCACGCCAGTCCTGGCCCTCCCGGACGAGTCTGAGCAGCCGGTTGACCGCGGGGCCGTAGCCCCGGTCGAAGTCGTGGTGCTCGGCGAAGGAGCGGGCCAGCGCGTCCTGGTCGATGCGCCGGTGGGCGGCGAGGACGGCGACCACGGAGCAGGCCATCTCGGTGTCGTCCGTCCACTGCCAGGGCCCCGCGGGCAGCTCGCGTCGCTTCAGGAGGGGGTAGTTCGCGGGAACGAAGTACTGGGAGCCCAAGGCGTCCCCCACGGCCAGCCCGCGCAGGCTCGCCAGGGCGCGCTCCAGGCGCCCGGAGGAAGAGGAGTCAGCGGTCATCGCTCTGCCACTCTATCCGTTCACCCCAGTACGGCACCGGTTCCCGCCAGCGCTCGAAGGGCCGGTCGAGCGTGTACTTGCCGTCCTCCCCCAGAACGAGCATCCGCATCTCGGCGTTCCCGGGGTTCGACAGTGACTCGAATTCCGCGACCGTCCAGTGGAACCAGCGCATGCAGAACAGTCGCATCGCGAGACCGTGTGTCACCAGGAGGACGTTCGGCGGGTGGTCAGGGGCCTCGAAGCTGCGGAAGAGGCTCTCCAGGAAGCCGCCGACCCGGTCGTACACGTCGGCGCCGGACTCGCCCTGCGGGAACCGGAAGAAGAAGTGGCCGTACGCGTCGCGGTAGGCCTTCTGCAGGCGCACGTCGTCGCAGTCCTGCCAGTTGCCCCAGTCCTGTTCGCGCAGCCTCGGCTCCTCGCGGATCCGTATGAGGTCGGGGTCGAGGTGGAAGGCGCGGAGTGTCTCGTGCGTCCGGCGGTAGGGGGAGACGTACACGCTCACGCGTTCCCGGCCGAAGAGCTCCCGGAGCTCCTTGCCGGTCTCCTCCGCCTGCCGTCGGCCGCGTTCGGTCAGCGCAAGCGCGTGGTCGGGCTCGCGTTCGTACACGGAGTCGTCGACGTTGCCCGTTGACTCGCCGTGCCGGACAAGGACGATGCGCCGTGGTCGTGCCATGCCAGAACCCTAGATCGAGCGAGGGAGAGTCGAGCACCCGTACGGGCTCCATACGGCGTAGGTCACACGAATCCCGTCTCTGGGGCCGTTCCCGGACACGCTGAGCCGCACTCTCAGGCAGTGAGTCTGTTATTCAAACATATGTCGAAACGCACGACGGTGATGTCAGACCGTCCAGGACGGCTCCAGCTCCACGATGTCACCGGAGAGGGCCGCGACGTCGGCCTCGGTCTGAGCACGCAGCGCGAGACGTTCCACGCGCTCGGTGCGGTACTTGCCGTGCTCGGCCGCCGACCGCCACATCGACAGGACCAAGAACTCCTGCTCTGGCGCCTCGGCGAACATGCCGCGGATCATGCCGGGCGAACCGGCCATCGCCGGGTTCCAGACCTTCTCCTGCATGAGCGTGAAGTGCTCGACGCGCTCCTCGTGGATCTGGCACAGGGCCACACGGATCAGATCGGCGTCGGTGAACCGCGGCTCGAAGCCCGTCTTCACATCGAAGCGGTACTCGAACAGCTTGACCTGCGCATCCTTGAACGTGCCCGCCTGGGCGGACGCCAGGCGGTCGTGCGAGCGGGCCATGAAGGAGTCGTAGAAGGCACGGCTCTCCCAGAAGGCGAAGATGTGCGCCACCCCCGGCCGCCGCCGGCTCCAGCCCCCACCCTGCCCCCGGAAACCCGGCTCCCCCAGAAGCCCCGCCCATTTCCGCTGCCCCCGCTCGAAGCCGCGGCGGTCCACCACGGTGCAGCGAATCCACTTGACCAGCACCGCGCCATCGTAAGGCCACCTGGCGTGGCGTCGGTCACGCTCGGGCCGAGATCGCCCGCGCGTGCGCACCCGCGCGCGTGGCACGATGGACAAGGAGCTCTGCCTTCAGGCGAGTTGGGGTGTGAAGCAACCGATCGGGGGAAGGGGAAGCCTGGTGACCGGCTTCAGCAAGGGAATCCGCAAGGTCGAGGTCGGGCTCAAGTGGGACCCCAGTCCTGCGGGCCAACCGCCCACCGACCTCGACATCGTCGCGGCCACGTTCGTGTCGGACGACCCGTACGGGACCCCGGCCTATCTGGTGCACTTCGACAGCCGCTCACCGGACGGAACGATCTTCCTCAACCGGGACAGCACGGACGGCAGGGGCTTCGGCTGGGACGAGGTCATGACGCTGGAACTGGACCGGCTCGACGACCGGTACGCGCGCGTGGTGGTCGGTGCCGTCATCCAACAGCGGTACGGGCACAAGACGTTCGTCAATGTGCTGAATCCGGCCATGCGCATCCGGGTGGACCGCTACACCGTGCTCGCCCAGGACGACTTCGGCTCGGTCCTCGGGGCGACGGCGGCCACGATCGCGGAATTCGTCCGTGACGACTCCGGCGAGTGGGTCTTCCGCCCCGGCGTGCACGGCTTCGAGGAGGACCCGGCGACCTTCACCCGGGTCATGGGCAGGGCCCAGCAATAGCGGTAAGGGGCGCCGGCCATAGCCGACACCCCTTACTTCACGTCAGAAACGCCGCGTCCCACCGGCGGAGGGCACGTGTTCGCGGGCGTGCGCCATGCCTCGGGACCCGGACGTTCCGCCGACCGCGGTTGCGTCGGACCCATCAGGCCGACGCTCCGAACGCCGAAGGCGGGAGCCCGGGTGCCCGGGCCCCCGCCCTGACCAGGTGCATCACACCTGACCGGCACGCACCATCAGCTGCAGCCGCTGGTCGAGCCGCAGCCCTCGCAGATGTAGCAGGAACCGGCCCGCTGCATCTTCGTGCCGCAGGAGAAGCACAGCGGGGCGTCGGCCTGGATGCCCAGCTGCATCTCCACCAGCTCGGCGCTGGTGTGGGCCTGCTTCGGGGCGGGCTTGGCCGCCTCGGACTCGGACTTCGGCGCGGCGACGGCCTTCAGCTCCTGGGCGCGCGGCGCCGACTGGGCCAGGCCCTCGACGTCGACCTCGTCCTCCGACGGCTCGTAGGAACCGGTCTCCAGGTGCCGCTGACGCTCCTCTGCGGAGTGGATGCCGAGCGCCGAGCGGGTCTCGAAGGGCAGGAAGTCCAGCGCCAGGCGGCGGAAGATGTAGTCGACGATCGACTGCGCCATCCGCACGTCCGGATCGTCCGTCATGCCGGCCGGCTCGAAGCGCATGTTGGTGAACTTCGAGACGTACGTCTCCAGCGGCACGCCGTACTGGAGGCCGACGGAAACCGCGATGGAGAAGGCGTCCATCATGCCCGCGAGGGTCGAGCCCTGCTTGGACATCTTCAGGAAGACCTCACCGAGACCGTCGTCGGGGTAGGAGTTGGCGGTCATGTAGCCCTCGGCGCCACCGACCGTGAAGGACGTGGTGATCCCCGGGCGGCCCTTGGGGAGGCGCTTGCGGACCGGGCGGTACTCGACGACCTTCTCGACCGTCTCGCGGATGGTCGCCTCGGCCTTCTCCGTGACCTCGGCCTTCTCCTTCTCCTTGGTCTTGGCGGAGAGGGGCTGGCCCACCTTGCAGTTGTCGCGGTAGATCGCGAGCGCCTTGACGCCCAGCTTCCAGGCCTCGAAGTAGATCTCCTCGACCTCCTCGACGGTCGCCGTCTCCGGCATGTTGACCGTCTTGGAGATGGCGCCGGAGATCCACGGCTGGATCGCGGCCATCATGCGGACGTGGCCCATCGGGGAGATGGCGCGCTCGCCCATGGCGCAGTCGAACACCTCGTAGTGCTCGTGCTTGAGGCTGGGGGCGTCGATCACGTTGCCGTGCTCGGCGATGTGGGCGACGACCGCCTCGATCTGCTCCTCCTGGTAGCCCAGGCGGCGCAGGGCCTGCGGGACGGTGCCGTTGACGATCTGCATCGAGCCGCCGCCGACCAGCTTCTTGAACTTCACGAGCGCCAGGTCGGGCTCGACACCGGTGGTGTCGCAGGACATCGCGAGGCCGATGGTGCCGGTCGGGGCGAGGACGGACGCCTGGGAGTTACGGAAACCGTTCTTCTCGCCGAGACGGACGACGT
Source organism: Streptomyces sp. RB17 (assembly GCF_009604455.1). Taxonomy (GTDB): domain Bacteria; phylum Actinomycetota; class Actinomycetes; order Streptomycetales; family Streptomycetaceae; genus Streptomyces. The sequence continues at coordinate 84,569 of NZ_WEGL01000008.1, read as the reverse complement.
CCTGCCAGGCCTCCGTGGCAGCGGCCCACACCGGGGTGTCCAGGTCGTCCATGCGGACGGCCTTGCCGTTGGCGTCGGCGTGCTGCTTCATGACGCGCTTGTGGGCGTCGGCGTTGCGGGCGTAGCCGTCGTAGGTGCCGACGACCGCGGCCAGCTCGGCGGAGCGGCGGTAGGCCGTACCCGTCATCAGGGAGGTGATGGCGCCGGCGAGGGCGCGGCCGCCGTCGGAGTCGTAGGCGTGGCCGGTGGCCATCAGCAGGGCGCCGAGGTTGGCGTAGCCGATGCCGAGCTGGCGGAACGCGCGCGTGTTCTCACCGATCTTCTGGGTCGGGAAGTCCGCGAAGCAGATCGAGATGTCCATCGCGGTGATGACCAGCTCGACGACCTTCTGGAAGCGCTCGGTCTGGAAGGACTGGTTGCCCTTGCCGTCGTCCTTCAGGAACTTCATCAGGTTCAGCGAGGCCAGGTTGCAGGACGTGTTGTCCAGGTGCATGTACTCGCTGCACGGGTTCGACGCGGTGATCCGGCCGGACTCGGGGCAGGTGTGCCAGTTGTTGATGGTGTCGTCGTACTGGATGCCCGGGTCGGCGCAGGCCCAGGCGGCCTCGGCGATCTTGCGGAACAGCCCCTTGGCGTCGACCTCCTCGATGACCTCACCGGTCATCCGGGCGCGCAGACCGAACCGGCCGCCGTCCTCGACCGCCGTCATGAACTCGTCGTTCACACGGACCGAGTTGTTGGCGTTCTGGTACTGGACGGAGGTGATGTCGTCGCCGCCCAGGTCCATGTCGAAGCCCGCGTCGCGCAGGACGCGGATCTTCTCCTCCTCCTTGACCTTGGTCTCGATGAAGTCCTCGATGTCGGGGTGGTCGACGTCGAGCACGACCATCTTGGCGGCGCGACGGGTGGCACCACCGGACTTGATGGTGCCGGCGGAGGCGTCGGCGCCGCGCATGAAGGAGACGGGACCGGAGGCGTTGCCGCCGGAGGACAGCAGCTCCTTGGAGGAGCGGATGCGGGAGAGGTTCAGGCCGGCACCGGAGCCGCCCTTGAAGATCATGCCCTCTTCCTTGTACCAGTCGAGGATCGACTCCATGGAGTCGTCGACGGACAGGATGAAGCAGGCGGACACCTGCTGGGGCTGCGGGGTGCCCACGTTGAACCAGACGGGGCTGTTGAAGCTGAAGATCTGGTGCAGGAGGGCGTAGGCCAGCTCGTGCTCGAAGATCTCGGCGTCGGCGGGCGAGGCGAAGTACTTGTGGTCCTCGCCGGCCTTCCGGTACGTCTTCACGATGCGGTCGATCAGCTGCTTGAGGCTGGTCTCGCGCTGCGGGGTGCCGACGGCACCGCGGAAGTACTTGCTGGTGACGATGTTGACCGCGTTCACCGACCAGAAGTCGGGGAACTCGACGCCACGCTGCTCGAAATTGACCGAGCCGTCGCGCCAGTTGGTCATGACGACGTCACGGCTCACCCACTCCACCTCGTCGTACGGGTGTACGCCGGGGGTGGTGTGGATGCGCTCGATGTGCAGCCCCTTGGTGGCCTTGGCGCCCTTGGCTCGGGAACCTCGTGCCGGACCACTCGCCGTCTCTGTCATGCCGCCTCCCTGTACGGGCAAAAACGCCCTGAAGTGCCCCGTTTGTTCCCGTGGCACGGTGTTCTGTCTTGTGTTGCGGGCATCCTCAGCTGCCACCCGCAACAGGTCTTCGGTCGCCGCCTGGCGGCCGGAACCCGGCTCTCCTCCGGATCACGGCCCGCCGGTCAGTCGGCGGCGTGGGCGGGTACGGGGACCTGAGTGGTCCCGCCGGGCCCGCGGTCGTCTTCCTGGCTCCCCGCTCCCGCGTCTTCCTCGTCCGCGGCGGGGTCTCGCGGCGCCTCCCTCAGCTCCGCGATGGCGGCCTCGAAGTCTTCGAGCGAGTCGAACGCCCGGTAGACGGAGGCGAATCGCAGATAGGCGACGAGGTCGAGCTCCTGCAACGGGCCGAGTATGGCCAGCCCCACGTCGTGGGTGGTCAGCTCGGCGCTTCCGGTGGCCCGCACCGCCTCCTCGACCCGCTGGCCGAGCTGGGCGAGTGCGTCCTCGGTGACAGGCCGTCCCTGGCACGCCTTGCGCACGCCGTTGATGACCTTGGTACGGCTGAAAGGCTCGGTGACCCCGGACCGCTTGATCACCATGAGCGAGCACGTCTCCACGGTCGTGAAACGACGGGAGCAGTCGGGGCACTGGCGGCGCCTGCGGATCGACGTGCCGTCGTCGGTCGTACGACTGTCGACCACACGGCTGTCGGGGTGCCTGCAGAAGGGGCAGTGCATGATCTCCAACCCTCCTCACAGCAGACTCAAAAACCTCACTGGGCCACACGGGCCCCGCGAAGCAGCCCTAAGCATAGGCGATCGCAGAGCCGTCTCAGACCCGGGGGACCACAACTTCTGGGCCGCTGTAGCCATCCAACCACTAGATGTGGGGATTGGCTCATACATCGAGGCCAACTCGCGTGTCGCGAGGAACGAAAGCAGACGCCCGGCCTGCAGACGACCCGCAGAGACACGCGGACGCAGAGCCGTATCGCTGTGGGGCTTACGGAGATACCGTGGGCGCCGCACGGAGGACGCGTGGGACTCCGGCGCAGAAGGGACCCGGAGCCCGGACGAGCAGGTTCCGGATGGCAGACTGGGGCGGCGGCCCACAAGGTCGGCAATCCCGGCGGTGAACAGTACAACAATGGGCGCTTTTGCCCACCAGGTGGCGCGTCAGCAATACACCCAGACACATGATCGCGTCAGGTGAACCGCACTTTTTCACTCGAACGTGTGTTTGGCGCAACCTTTCGAAAGCAACTACCGTTGTCCAGCAGGGAGACCATCGAGAGGGGCCGACGTGACCACCACCGCAGACAGTGCCACCATCACCGCCCAGGACCGCTCCCAGGGACGAGTCGAGCCGGTACACGTGATGAACGAAGCCACGAATCCCGAGGGACACAAGCGCTCCCTGCCGGGCCGACCTCCAGGTATCCGGGCGGACAGCTCCGGACTGACCGACCGGCAGCGCCGCGTGATCGAAGTCATCCGGGACTCCGTGCAGCGGCGCGGCTACCCGCCGTCGATGCGGGAGATCGGCCAGGCCGTCGGCCTCTCGAGCACCTCCTCGGTCGCGCACCAGCTGATGGCGCTGGAGCGCAAGGGCTTCCTGCGCCGCGACCCACACCGCCCGCGCGCGTACGAGGTACGAGGCTCGGACCAGGCCGTGAGCGTGCAGCCCACGGACACCGCCGGCAAGCCCGCCGCGTCGTACGTCCCGCTGGTCGGCCGTATCGCCGCCGGCGGCCCGATCCTCGCGGAGGAATCCGTCGAGGACGTGTTCCCTCTCCCCCGCCAGCTCGTCGGCGACGGTGAACTGTTCGTCCTCAAGGTCGTCGGCGACTCCATGATCGAGGCCGCGATCTGCGACGGCGACTGGGTCACCGTCCGTCGTCAGCCGGTCGCCGAGAACGGCGACATCGTGGCGGCGATGCTCGACGGCGAAGCCACCGTCAAGCGCTTCAAGCGCGAGGACGGCCATGTCTGGCTCCTCCCGCACAACGCGGCCTACGAACCGATCCCCGGCGACGACGCGACCATTCTGGGCAAGGTCGTCGCGGTGCTGCGGCGCGTGTGACGCCTGCGGCGGGCGGGCTACGGCCGGCTCGCTCCCTGACCGGGCCCCGGAACCTCTGCGCCGGTTCCGGGGTCCTGCTGTGTCCAGGGGGGCGCTCACCAGGCTTTTCGCATCGCGGGGTAGCCTGACCGCCGGCCGGTCAGGCTACCCCGCGATCACTTCACCTCGGCCTGCTCTGCTTCCGCCGCCTTCGCCGCCGCGTCGATCGCCGCGAGCGACTTGCGGACCTGGTTACGGTCCGTGGTGTACCAGAAGTCCGGCAGTGATGCCTTGAGATAGCCGCCGTACCGTGCCGTGGCCAGCCGCTGGTCCAGTACGGCCACCACGCCCCGGTCCCCCGACGCACGGACGAGCCGGCCGGCACCCTGGGCCATGAGGAGGGCCGCGTGGGTGGCGGCCACCGCCATGAAGCCGTTGCCGCCCGCGTCCTCCACCGCCTTCTGCCGGGCGCTCATCAGCGGATCGTCGGGGCGAGGGAACGGGATCTTGTCCATGACGACCAGCTGGCAGCTCGGGCCCGGGACGTCGACTCCCTGCCACAGGGACAGGGTGCCGAACAGGCAGGTCTTCGGGTCGGCCGCGAAGTTCTTGATCAGTTCGCCGAGGGTCTCCTCGCCCTGGAGCAGGATCGGGAACTCGGGAATCCGGGAACGCAGTTCCTCAGCAGCGAGCTGCGCGGCCCGCATGGACGAGAACAACCCGAGGGTGCGGCCGCCGGCAGCCTGGATGAGTTCGGTCAGCTCGTCGAGCATGTCGGAACGCTCTCCGTCACGCGCGGGGCGGGACAGATGCTTGGCGACATAGAGGATGCCCTGCCTGCGGTAGTCGAAGGGGGAGCCGACGTCGACACCCTTCCACTGCGGCAGGTCCTCGCCCTCCACGCCCTCGGGGCCGAGGCCCAGGGACGCACCGACGCCGTTGAAGTCGCCGCCCAGCTTGAGGGTCGCGGAGGTGAGGACGACGGCGCGGTCGGCGAAGAGTTTCTCCCGGAGCAGGCCCGAGACCGACATGGGAGCGACCCGCAGGGACGCACCGAAGCGGTCGTGCCGCTCGTACCAGACGACGTCCCACTCCGAGCCGTTCACGACCCGCTCCGCCACATCGTGCACCGTCTCCACGGAGGCCAGCGCCTGCTTGCGGACCGCGTCCTCGTCCTGCACCGACTTGTCGCGCGTCGCGCCCATCGCGGAGATGACCGTCCGCGCGGCGTCCCGCAGCGCCATCAGGGCATAGCCGAGGTCTTCCGGGATCTCCTCCAGGCGCCCCGGCAGGGCCAGCTCCATCAGCCGCTCGAAGCCCTCGGCGGCGGTCTGGAGCTGATCGGCGGCCTTTTCGTTCACCAGCCTGGCGGCGCGGCGCACCGCCCGGTTGACCTGACCGGGCGTGAGTTCGCCGGTCGCGACACCGGTGACCCGGGAGACGAGTTCATGGGCCTCGTCCACGATCAGCACCTCGTGCTGCGGCAGCACCGGCGCGCCCTCGATGGCGTCGATGGCGAGCAGCGCGTGGTTCGTGACCACGATCTCGGCGAGCTTGGCACGCTCGCGCGCCATCTCCGCGAAGCACTCGGCGCCGTAGGCGCACTTCGACGCGCCCAGGCACTCCCGCGACGACACCGAGATCTGCGCCCAGGCGCGGTCCGAGACGCCCGGCGTGAGATCATCCCGGTCGCCGGTCTCCGTCTCGTCCGACCAGTCCCGCAGCCGCAGGAGGTCCTGGCCCAGCTTACTGGTGGGCGCTGCGGCCTCGAACTGGTCGAAGAGGCCGTCCTCCTCGTCCTGCGGCATGCCCTCGTGCAGGCGGTGCAGGCAGAGATAGTTCGACCGGCCCTTGAGCATCGCGAACTCCGGGCGGCGGCGCAGCAGGGGGTGCAGGGCCTCGACCGTGCGCGGCAGGTCGCGCTCCACGAGCTGGCGCTGCAGTGCGAGGGTGGCCGTCGCGACGACCACTCTCTCTCCGTGCGCGAGCGCGGGCACGAGATAGCCGAGCGACTTTCCGGTGCCGGTGCCGGCCTGGACCAGCAGGTGGGATCCGTCGTCGATCGCGTCGGCGACCGCTTCGGCCATGGTCACCTGGCCGGGGCGCTCCGTACCGCCGACGGCTGTGACGGCGGCATGCAGGAGTTCGGGGAGTGAGGGCTTCGTCATAGCCCGACCACCCTACGGCCCGGCACTGACACACGGGCGGTCACGGTGGGTAGGGAGGGCGGGATCACGGCCGGGCTCCTGGGGGATACGGGCTTCGAAAATTTCTCGGAACGTGGGAACTTCAGCGCCCCACGCTTCGTACTACGGGTGAACACGCAGTCACACAGCGCTACAGCACATCGCGCAGGACCCGGTCCCGGATCATGAGGGCGGCCCGCTTGCCGGGCAGGTCGACCTCGTCCGCGTACCGGAAGCCGGCGCTCAGAAACGCGGCGACGGAGGGGGTGTTGCGAAGATCGGGTTCCGCCACGACCCGTGCGCACGCGGGGCGCCGGTCGAGGATCAGGTCGGCTACGGCTCGGAGCAGGGCGGATCCCAGCCCCCGCCCTCGATCCGCCGCTCCGCCGACGAGGAGGTGGATCCCGGTGTCATGTGGACGGGCGGGGTAGTGGCGGGCCAGGGGATCCAGGTCTGCCCGGTAGATCTCCCAGTAGCTCACCGGTGTGCCGTCCAGCACGCCGAGACACGGCATGCTGCGCCCATCGCCGTCGAGTTGAGCGCGCAGGTGGTCCTCCGTGCGGTTCCGGGGCCCGGCCAGCTCCCAGAATTCCGCGACGGCGGGGTCGTTCATCCAGCCATGGATGAGAGGCAGGTCTTCATCGATACGGACAGGAACCAGTTGGAAGGAGCCGACGCGCGTGACCACCGGGCCCCAAGTGTGGAGCTGATCCAGGAGGTATGCCGTGCCTCCGGTGAAATGCGCGAGGAACTCGGCGGGCAGATGCAGGTCCAGCGTGTCCTCGCAGTCCCCGTCGTCGTCCTCGATGGCGAACCCGGTGAACGGGCCGCTCCAGGCACCCGTGCTGTCCGCCCGGGGGCCGGCGGTGCTCCCCCACTCTCGGCTTCGCTCGCGCGGGGGCACCCGCACGTGGGCAGGGGCGGCCGCTTCGGCACCGGCTCGCGGACGGTCGGGGCCGGAGCCGGGGCCGGCGTTCGCGTCGGTGGGAGGCATGGTGCGCTCCTCTCAGGAGACGAGGTGGGTCATGCTCCTCGAAAGTGCGGGGAGACGGTTCGAATCGCTCAGGAATGAAGGGGGTTGGCGATGGTGACGTAGACGGACTGGGTGTCGACCGGGCCGACGAGCTCATCGAGGCCGTGCAGCCGGGTCAGCAGATTGGCCTTGCAGCGCAGCACGGGTGAGTCGAGCAGGCGGCGGGGCAGGGAGGTGCGCAGGGCGTCGGGTCCTGCGGCGACGTCGGTGAGGAAGCGGCGGAAGGCCGCGAGGAGGAGCCGTTCGTCGACCAGGCGTTGGGAGCCGAACGCACCGATCAGGCCCAGCACGTTGTTGATGGCGAGGTAATAGACGAAGCGTTCGTCGGTGACGTCGTCGGAGACGAAGGTGTCGGTGCGCGCACCGATGCCGGGCAGCCGGGCATCCAGTTCGGCTCGCCGGGACTCGCGGAAGTAGTAGCCCTGGTTGTCGCGGTAGTAGCCGCCGGCTGGCCAGCCGTCGCCGTCGAGCAGAAGCAGGGTGTTCTGCTGATGGGCTTCGAGGGCGATGCCGGCCTCGCTGTCCAGCCAGAGCACGGGACGGACGACCTGCTCCAGGTAGCGCAGGAACCACTCCGCGGCAACGGCGCCGACGGGCCGCCCGGTGCCTGCGGCGAGCCTCGCCACGAGCTGGGCCAGGCGGGAGCGCATGGGCCAAGCCGCCTGCTGGACGGAGGAGTTGCTTCCGGGTTCGGGAACGGGACGGGGCGAGACGAGTCCGGCGACACAGCCGACGTCGTCGGTCGGGCCGAAAGGGTTGTGCCTGATCACCACGTCGAGTCCGGGCACGGGCCGGCCGTCCGGGTCGTCGACGGCGAGCCAGGCCGGGTCGCGGACGATGTCGAAGCCGGGGTGTACGGCCTGCCATTGCTTGAGCAGGCCGGTGCGCAGCAGTCGGTGCACCTCGACTCCCCGATGCAGTTCCTTGCGCAGGTTCTCCCGGCGGGAGTTGGTGATGCGCAGGCCGAGCGACAGCTTGAGCATCGCCGGGGCACCGGATCGGTGCACCGTGCGCACGGAGGAGGTGGGATGCCAGCAGGTACCGAGGGGACCGAGGTCGCGCAGCAGACCGGAGTCGAGCAGGGCGGCGACGGGTTCGCGATGGCGCAGGTCGCGGGCCTGCCACGGGTGCAGAGGAAGGGCGGCATGGCCGTCGGGCAGAGGGAGGGCGGTTTCGGTGAGGCGCCGGGTGAGGTGGTCGGCGGGTACGGGACGACCGCGCTCGGTCCAGGCCGTGTCGGTTGCGAGGAGAGAGGGGGCGACCGCCATCCAGTGCAGGGGAAAGGAGCCGCGCAGTTCCGGTGAGTAGAGGCGGGCTTCTGCCTCGGTCAGGCCTTCCCTGCTCTTGGGGGTCGGGTGCAGGGGATGTCCGAGGAGGAGGGCCTGCTCGGCGGAGAGGAAGAGGTCGGGGGCGTCGCTGGGGTGCTGACGCCGGTCGCGGATGAAGGTCGCGGTGCGGCGGAGGGAGTCGGCCACCCTGGCCACGAGATCGCCGTCGTCGTGGGGGCCGGCTGCACCTGCGGCCTCGGCACGGGAGGTGCTGCCCGTGTCACCGGCTGTCTCCCGGGCGAGCAGCGCCGCCAGGGTGACGGCGTCGACAGCCGGGGCGGCGTCCGGGGCGCTGGTCAGGCGTGGTGGACCGAAGCGATGCAAGCCGGTCGGCGACCAGTAGCGGACCGGTGCGAGCAGGGAGGTGCCGCTGGCCGGAAGCGGGAGGTGGAGGATGCCGCCGGTGGGGGCGGCGAGGTTGGTCTCGCGTACCCAGCAGCGCAGCAGGTTCTCCACGGCGGCGGCCTGGGCGGCGATGTGCGGATCAGGATGTTCCAGCAGGTCGGCGCCGGGATCGGTCACTCGGGTGAGATCGGCGGTGCGCCTCTTCTGCTGGGGAACCGACTCGGCGATCGGTACGGGAGAGGCCGGGGTGACGGAGTCTCCCTGTTCGTCGGGAGCGCCGGAGCTGCCGTCGGGATTGGGAGTGACGTTCATGACGGCTCCTCGTGGCTGGCTGGAGTGGTGCTGGGCTCGCGCCGTCGCTCGGGCGCCGTTCTCTGATGGTCGATGGCTGCCTCGGCGGCGCCGGCGGTCGGCTCGGCCGCGCCGAAGGCCCGGGCCGACGGGGAGAACGGACGTGGGCGAGAGGGCTGTGGGCGTGTCATGGGCGGCCGTTTCGGCCTGAACAACCTTGGAAGGAGATGCGTTTGGATGAGAGGGGCAAGGGGCCGGAAGGCTGGTGTCGGCTTCGAGGGCCGGGCGGTGTGGGTGCGATCGGTGTGGGCCTCAGCCCGCGCGCCGCCCAGGGCCGTGGTGTCTGCCGTGGTGTGGGCCGTGCAATTCGTGACGGCGGGCGACCGCGGCCACCGCGTCCGACAGCCGGTCCAGAACGGCTGCCGCCTGCTCCTCGCTGATCGTGAGCGGGGGAAGCAGCCGGACCACGGCCGAGTGGCGGCCGCCGAGTTCCACGATCAAGCCACGCTGGAGGCACTCCCGCTGTACCGCCGCGGCGAGTTCGGGCGCGGCCGGATACGGGGTGTGGGTGGGCTCCGGGCTCGTGGTCGCGGGGTGGTGGTCGAGGGGCTCGGATCCGGCGTCCGCCGGGTCCACCAGCTCGACCCCGATCATCAGTCCGCGCCCCCGCACCTCGCCTACGCACGCGAAAGAGTCGGCCAGCTCCCCGAGCTGGTCGAGCATGCGGGAGCCGAGGTCGGCCGCTCGCCGGGCGAGGCCGTTCTCGCGGACATAGGTCAAGGTGGCGGTGCCCGCGGCCATGGCGAGTTGGTTGCCCCGGAAGGTTCCCGCGTGCGCGCCGGGGGGCCAGACGTCGAGATCGTCGCGGTAGACGATCACGGCGAGCGGGAGGCTACCGCCGATCGCCTTGGACAGGACCATCACGTCAGGGGTGACGCCGCTGTGGTCGACGGCCCAGAAGGCGCCCGTCCTGCCCACCCCGGTCTGGATCTCGTCGGCGATCAGCGGGATGGACCGGTCCGCCGTGAGCCGGCGCATACGGCGCAGCCAGTCGTCGGGTCCGGGAATCACCCCGCCCTCGCCCTGGACGGGCTCGAGGATCATCCCGGCGGGCAGGGGCACGCCCGACTTGGGATCGTCGAGGAGGGACTCGGTCCATCGGGCGGAGAGTTCGGCGCCGTGCGCTCCGCCGACGCCGAAGGGACAGCGGTAGTCCTGCGGATAGGGCAGGCGGGCGACCTGGATGTCACGGGCTCCGCCGGAGGCGGCCAGGGCTCCGGCGGTCATGCCGTGGTAGGCGCCGGTGAAGGCGAGGATGCCGGTGCGGCCGGTCGCGGCCCGGACCAGTTTGAGAGCCGCTTCGACGGCATCGGTACCGGCAGGGCCGCAGAACTGGACACGGGCGCGATCGGCGAGTCCGGGCGGCAGGGTGCTGAAAAGCTCGGTGACGAAGGCGTCCTTGACGGGGGTCGCCAGGTCGAGGACGGAGAGGGGAGCACCGGAGTCGAGGACCCTGCGGATGGCTTCCAACACGACCGGATGGTTGTGACCGAGGGCGAGCGTTCCGGCGCCGGAGAGGCAGTCCAGATAGCGGCGGCCGTCGGCGCCCTCGATGGTGAGCCCTCGTGCCCGGACCGGGACGATGGGCAGGGCTCGGGCATAGGTGCGGGCGGAGGATTCACGCGCCGACTGGCGTCTGAGGATCCCCTCGTGCACAGCACGCGCTTCCTCGTGCATGCCTCCAGCCATCGACTCCGTAACGACCACGGCTCGCTGTCCTCCCCGCTGTCCAGAGGCGAGTTGATCCACGGGGACCGGTTACAGGCAGCTGGCCCCCCACCGCTACAACCGTGTGCCGTTCTACGGGTTACGGGTTGGCGCAAGATCATTGCCATGTCGGGAACGACTGCAGCTCGACGCGGTGTCGCGGGACGGCGGCCTGCGGACGGAACACACGGCTCCACGCGGCACGGCCTGGACGACCGGGCAGGCGAGAACGGCTGCCGGACGCCCGCCGGCATAGGTGCCGGACAGCTGCCGGACGGTCGCCTGCGGCAGGCGGCAGGCGGTGCGGCGGCGGGCGAAAGCCCTGGAAGAGCGTAGCGGTGAGGGATCGTCAAATCGGGCGACCCAGGGATGGTTGGCCTGGTCAGACGGCTTGTAGCCGAACCGTTGCCGTTCCGTCGGAAGTCCCCCACAGCGAGCGCATAGTGTGTGATGCCGTTCCTAGACGGTCGTGAGACGGGCGTGAACTCCCCATGAGTTCTCGGCCCGTGGCACGGCCGAAGCGCCGAGTACCTTCACAGCAGGGGGAGTCACAGCATGCGATCCATACGGCCGTCGTCCACTGTTCGGCGAGGGAGGGGCCGCCGCCGCACCTCCCCCGCGCTGGCGGCGGTCGCCCTCGCCTCGGCGCTGGCGCTGACCGCCACCGCCTGCAACGGCGACGACAATGCCGACGGCAAGCCGACCGCCTCGGCGACCGCGGTCGGCGCCGGTGACGGCAAGATCAGGATCCCGGACGACCTCAAGCAGAGGCTCAAGGAGCACGGGATCGACATCGACAAGTGGAAAAACGGCGCCTGGAAGAACTGGAACAGGGACGACTGGCTGCGCGAGGCCAACGACTTCATCAACCCGATCATCAAGGGCCTGTGGGATCCCAACCGGATGCGCCACGCCAACGACCCGAACAAGGGTGTCAACGACAACGACATCTCCGGTGACCAGGGCGTGACCGACCCGACCCCGCAGCCGGTGAAGGCCCAGGCGGTCGCGCCGCCGTACCACACCAACGCAGCGCCGTTCGGCAAGCTGTTCTTCGACTCCCCCGAGGGCCACATGGTGTGCTCGGGCACGGTCGTGGAGGATCCCGCGCATCCGGGCAAGTCCAACCTGGTCTGGACGGCGGGGCACTGTGTGCACGCCGGCAAGAGCGGCGGCTGGTACCGCAACATGGCCTTCGTGCCGTCGTACAACAACTCCGGCAAGTCGGTCGCCCAGCTGCAGAACGCCAGCCGGTCGGAGATCGCCCCGTACGGCGTCTGGTGGGCCGATGCGGCGCGCACCTCACAGCAGTGGATCGACCAGGGCGGCGAGACGGGCGGCAACGGTGCCTCGTACGACTACGCGGTGATCCATGTGACGCCGGAGCAGGGCAACGGCGGCAAGTCGCTGGAGGAGACCGTCGGCGGGGCGCTGCCGGTGAGCTTCGACGCCCCGGCGGTGCCGAAGGTCGACAGCATCACCGCGTCCGGCTATCCGGAGGCGGCGCCGTTCGACGGTCAGCTGCTCTACCAGTGCAAGGACAAGCCGGGCCGGCTGTCCATCGAGCAGTCGGCTCCGACGATGTACCGGATCGGCTGCACGATGACGGCGGGCTCCTCCGGAGGTGGCTGGGTGGAGACCGGTTCCGACGGCAAGCCGGCGCTGGTGTCCAACACGTCGATCGGTCCGGTGACGTCGGGCTGGCTGGCCGGGCCCCGGTTCGGTGACGTGGCCAAGGGTGTGTATCAGGCGGTCAGCAAGAAGTTCGCCGGGCAGTAAGGACGGTTACAGCCGCCCCTGCGCCATAGGGGTTGACTGCGCGTCGGCGGCCGGCGGCCGTCTGTGGCTGGTCGCGCAGTTCCTCGCGCCCCTGACGGGGCGCTGAGAAAGGCCCGCTCCCTCGAAAGCGAGCGGGCCTTTCGTATGGCCTTGGATCAGGCTGCGGACACCGGCGCGTACGGTGCCAGGTCCGCCGCCAGTTCCTCGTGCACCCGGACCTTGAGCAGGGTGCCCTCCGCGGTGTGCTCCTCGGAGATCACCTCGCCCTCGGTGTGGGCACGGGCGACGAGCTTGCCGTGCGTGTACGGCACGAGCGCCTGGATCTCGACCGCCGGGCGCGGCAGCTCGTTGTCGATCAGGGCGAGCAGTTCCTCGATGCCCCGGCCGGTGCGGGCCGAGACGGCGATGGAGCGCTTCTCGACCCTGAGCAGCCGCTGGAGCACCAGCGGGTCGGCGGCGTCCGCCTTGTTGATCACGACGATCTCGGGCACGTCGGTGGCGCCGACGTCCCGGACCACCTCGCGCACGGCGGCGAGCTGCTCCTCGGGGGTCGGATGCGAGCCGTCCACCACGTGCAGGATCAGATCGGCGTCGCCGACCTCCTCCATGGTGGAGCGGAACGCCTCGACCAGGTGGTGCGGCAGATGGCGGACGAAGCCGACGGTGTCCGCCAGCGTGTACAGCCGGCCACTGGGGGTCTCCGCCCGGCGGACGGTCGGGTCCAGGGTCGCGAACAGGGCGTTCTCGACCAGCACCCCCGCGCCGGTGAGGCGGTTGAGCAGGGAGGACTTGCCTGCGTTGGTGTAGCCCGCGATGGCGACGGACGGCACCTTGTTGCGCCGGCGCTCCTGGCGCTTGATCTCGCGGCCGGTCTTCATGGCCGCGATCTCCCGGCGCATCTTCGCCATCTTCTCGCGGATCCGTCGCCGGTCCGTCTCGATCTTGGTCTCACCGGGGCCACGCGTGGCGAGGCCGCCGCTGCCGCCACCCATCTGCCGGGACAGCGACTGACCCCAGCCGCGGAGCCTCGGCAACATGTACTGCATCTGCGCGAGCGCGACCTGCGCCTTGCCCTCCCGGGACTTGGCGTGCTGGGCGAAGATGTCCAGGATCAGGGCCGTACGGTCGATGACCTTGACCTTGACGACGTCCTCCAGCTGGATCAGCTGGCCCGGGCTCAGCTCACCGTCGCAGATGACCGTGTCGGCGCCCGTTTCGAGGACGATGTCGCGCAGCTCCTGGGCCTTGCCGGAGCCGATGTAGGTGGCCGCGTCGGGCTTGTCGCGGCGCTGGATCACGCCGTCGAGCACCATCGCGCCCGCCGTCTCGGCGAGGGCAGCCAGCTCCGCGAGGGAGTTGTCGGCGTCCTGCGCGGTGCCGGTGGTCCACACACCGACGAGCACGACCCGCTCCAGGCGGAGCTGTCGGTACTCGACCTCGGTGACGTCCTCCAGCTCGGTGGACAGTCCGGCCACACGGCGCAGGGCCGCGCGCTCGGAGCGGTCGAACTGGTCGCCGTCCCGCTCGCCGTCGATCTCGTGGCTCCAGGCGACGTCCTCTTCCATCAGGGCATCGGCCCGAAGACCCTCGGAGTGGGCGTACGCGAGGCGCTTGGGGTCCTGGGAAGGGGAAGAAGAGGAGGTCATTGGATCCTTACGTCGATGGGATGCCGTTACGGCTTCGGTGGGGCGGCCCTGCTGGACCGCGCCTTGTCGTCAACGTACGAGTACCCCGGGAGATTCCCGGGCCCGTCTCGCGCCGACCCGACGATGGTCGCACGAGGCGGCCCGTCTCGTCACCGTGTTATCGCGCGCTCCGCGGTGCCTCGGGCCCGGCGGACGCGGCCGGCGCCTGCTGCTTCCAGTCCGGATGGCCGGGCATCGGCGGGGTCTTCTCGCCGTAGAGCCAGCTCTTGAGGAAGCCACTCAGGTCACGGCCCGCGACGGCCGAGGCCAGCTGGATGAAGTCGGCGGTGGAGGCGGTGGAGTCCCGGTGCTGACGGACCCAGCTCCGCTCCAGGCGTTCGAAGGCGGGCGTGCCGATCTCCTGCCGCAGGGCGTAGAGGACGAGCGCGGCGCCGTCGTAGATGTTGGGCCGGAAGAGGCTGATCTTCTCGCCGGGGGCGGGCGCCTTGGGCAGTGCGGGCGGCCCGTAGGCCTTCCGCCAGCGGTCGGAGGCGCCGTAGGCGGTCTTCATCCGGTCCGCCATGGGCCGGTGTGCGGTCTCCTCGGCGTACAGCGCCTCGTACCAGGTGGCGTGCCCCTCGTTCAGCCAGACGTCGGACCAGGTGCGGGGGCTGACGCTGTCGCCGAACCACTGGTGGGACAGCTCGTGCACCATGATCGATTCGATGTACCACTTGGGGTAGCCGGGCTCGGTGAACAGGTTCTTCTCGAAGAGGGAGAGGGTCTGTGTCTCCAGTTCGAACCCGGTGGAGGCCTGTGCCATGAGGAGGCCGTACGTCTCGAAGGGGAACTTCCCGACCTTGCTCTCCATCCAGGCGATCTGGCCGGGCGTCCTGGCGAGCCAGGGTTCGAGGGTCTTGGCGTCGGCGCCGGGCACGACGTCGCGCACCGGCAGCCCGTGCGGTCCCTCGCGGTGCAGCACGGCGGAACGGCCGATGGACACCTGGGCGAGTTCGGTGGCCATGGGGTGCTGGGTGCGGTAGGTCCAGGTGGTGGTACGGCCGGCCCGGTCCGCTCCGGCGGGCAGTCCGTTGGCCACGGCCGTGTAGCCGTTCGGGGCGGTGATGTGGAAGGTGAACATCGCCTTGTCGGACGGGTGGTCGTTGCAGGGGAAGACCAGGTGGGCGGCGTCGGCCTGATTGGCCATGACGAGGCCGTCGGAGGTGCGCACCCAGCCGCCGTCCTGGTTCTTGGCGGAGACGGGATCGCTGGTGTGCCGCACGGTGATCCGGGTCCAGCTGCCCGCCGCGAGGCGGTGTTCCGGGGAGACGACCAGGTCCTCGCCGGCGCTGGTGAAGTCCGCGGGATGCCCGTCGACCTCGACGGACCGCACGGTGCCGTGCGCGAAGTCGAGGTTGATCCGGTCCAGGTCCGCGGTGGTCCGGGCGTCGATGGTGGTGACGGCCTGGAGCGGCTTGTCGTTGCTGCCGGGGTAGGTGAGGGACAGGTCGTACGACGCCACGTCGTAGCCGGGGTTGCCGAGGTCCGGGTAGAGCCGGTCGCCGACGCCGAGGGGCTGGGCCGGGGGCGCGGCGGCGAGGAGAGAGACGGCGACGGCGGAGGCGAGCAGGGCCGCCGCCCGGTGCCGGGCGACCCGGGGCTGGGTCCTGGGCCGGGTTCCGTACTGGGTCCTGGGCCGGGTCCGGGAGTCGGAGCAGGCGCGGAGGCCGACGCGAGGGTTCACGCGGGGGTTGAGCAGCATGCACCACCGCTACCAGTGCGTTCCCGCGCTCCGACGGCGACTCGCGCCCGGCCCACCCGATCGGGTTCGGTTCCGGGGGCCTTCTGATCCAAGCCTGGCAGTGTGCTCCCCTGGCTCCTGAGGGCACACCCCCGTGCCCTCAGGAGCCAGGGGCCTGGTGCTGGGCGCGGGCCACGTCGTACACGCCCGGGACGTCCCGCATGGCGCGCATCAGGGCCGGGAGGCCGGCCGCGTCGGGGAGCAGGAGGGTGTACGTGTGCCGTACCCGCTGTTGGCTGGGCGGTTCGACGGTCGCCGAGACGATGTCGGCGCCCGCCGAGGAGATCGCCTCGGTGAGGTCGGCGAGCAGATGGGGGCGGCCGAACGATTCAGCGACCAGGGTGACCCGGCACTCGCTGGTGTCCCCCCAGCGCACGCCGATCTCCACGCGCCCCCTGCCCTTCATGTGCACCACAGCGGAGCACTCCACGCGGTGCACCGTCACCGCTCCCCCGCGTACCGCGAAGCCGGTGATCTCGTCGGGCGGGACGGGCGTACAGCACCGGGCGAGCCGTACGGAGGCCCCCGGCCGGTCCGCGAGGACGTCGGCGCCGCGCGAGCGGGCCGCGGAGCCGCTCCGGGCGGGGGCCGCGTCCGCCCGGCGGGACGCGGCGGGGCTGGGGGCCGCATCGACGCACCGCTCGGGTGCGGTGCCCTCGGCGGTTTCGGCGCGGGGGCCGGTCATGTCCTCCGCACCGGTACCGCCGCCGGGGTGCGTCGCAAGCCAGCGCTGGATGGCGATGCGGGCGGCCGGGGTGTGGGCGTGCTCCAGCCACTCACGGGAGGGCTCGGAGGCCGGGTCCTGGCCCATGAGGAGCTGGACGGTGTCGCCGTCCTTCAGGACGGTGCTGAGGGTGGCCAGGCGGCCGTTGACGCGGGCGCCGATGCACGCGTGCGCGTCCTCGCCGTACTGGGCGTACGCGGCGTCCACGCAGGTGGCGCCCTCGGGCAGACCGAGCCTGCCGCCGTCGGGGCGGAAGACGGTGATCTCGCGGTCCTGGGCCAGGTCCTCGCGCAGGGTGGACCAGAAGGTGTCGGGGTCGGGGGCGGCCTGCTGCCAGTCGAGGAGCCGGGAGAGCCAGCCGGGACGGGTGGGGTCGGCACGCTCACCGTCGGCGGGCGCGTCGGAGGCGGAGGTGTCGGAGGCGGAGGTGTCGGAGGCGGGGGCGTACGGGTTGCCGAGGGCGACGACGCCGGCCTCGGCGACCTTGTGCATCTGGTGGGTGCGGATGAGGACTTCGACGACCTGGCCGTCGGGACTGGCGACGGCCGTGTGGAGCGACTGGTACAGGTTGAATTTCGGTACGGCGATGAAGTCCTTGAACTCCGAGACGACCGGCGTCATACAGGTGTGCAGTTCGCCGAGGACGCCGTAACAGTCGGCGTCCTCGTTCACCAGCACGAGCAGGCGGCCGAAGTCGGTGCCGCGCAGCTGACCGCGTTTGCGGGCCACGCGGTGGACGGAGACGAAGTGCCGTGGGCGGATGAGGACTTCGGCCTGGATGCCGGCCTCGCGCAGCACCCCCCGCATCTCCTCGGCGACCCCTGCGAGCGGGTCGTCGGGGCGGGCGGCGTTCTCGGCGATGAGTTCGCGTGTGTGCTCGTACTCCTCGGGGTGCAGGATGGCGAAGACGAGGTCCTCCATCTCGGTCTTCAGGGCCTGCACGCCGAGGCGTTCGGCGAGCGGGATGAGGACGTCGCGGGTGACCTTGGCGATGCGCGCCTGTTTCTCCGGGCGCATCACGCCGAGGGTGCGCATGTTGTGCAGGCGGTCGGCGAGTTTGATCGACATCACGCGCACGTCGCTGCCGGTGGCGACGAGCATCTTGCGGAAGGTCTCCGGTTCGGCGGCGGCTCCGTAGTCGACCTTCTCCAGTTTCGTGACACCGTCGACGAGATAACGAACCTCCTCGCCGAACTGTTCCCGCACCTGCTCGAGCGTCACATCGGTGTCCTCGACGGTGTCGTGGAGCAGGGAGGCCGTCAAGGTCGTGGTCTCGGCGCCGAGTTCGGCGAGGATCAGGGTCACGGCGAGCGGGTGGGTGATGTACGGTTCGCCGCTCTTGCGCATCTGGCCCCGGTGCGAGGACTCCGCGAGGACGTAGGCGCGGCGCAGCGGGTCGAGGTCCGCGTCGGGGTGATGGGCGCGGTGCGCCTCCACGACATGGCTGATGGCGTCGGGCAGTTTGCCGCGGACGGCGGGGCCGAGCAGCGCGGCCCGGCCGAGCCTGCGCAGGTCGATCCGGGGCCGGGACTTCCTGCGGTCCGCCCGGGGCACCGCGGGGGCGGTGGCCGCCGCGGACGCGGTGGGCGCTACCGGGCCAGGGGTCGCAGGGTTCGTGGCCTCCGCACTCATGGGCACCTCCGGCTCGTGACCGGCGGACGGGGGCCCCAGGGCGTACGCGGCTCAGGGATGGCGACGTTCCCCCGTCCGTGCCGGTGCTTGATGCTACCGAGCCCACCACGCACGACCGACCGCCTCTCGCCCAGCGTGAAACGGATCACCCATTCGAGCGATGACACGGAGGTTTAGGGTTTGCGCCAACCGCCTTGACCTCGACCGGAATTTCGAGCACCCCGGCGCACCGGAAACCGCTGATCGGGGCGCCGCGGGGCGTTCTCCCCGTGGTGACGCCGAGTCAGCGCAGGGCGTTTTCCAGCCATTCGCCGTCGATCTCGCCCTCGGCGACGATCACGGCGGGTCCGGTCATCTCGATCTCGCCGTCGGGCCGCTCGGTGATGACCAGACGGCCGCCGGGCAGGTCGACGACGTACGTGGCCGGGGTTCCGGTGACGGCCGGGTCGGCGCCGTCACGCCGGGCGGCGGCCACCGCGACGGCGCACGCGCCCGTGCCGCACGAGCGGGTCTCGCCGGAACCGCGCTCGTGCACGCGCATGGCGACATGGCGGGGAGCCCGGTCGACGACGAACTCGACGTTGACCCCATCGGGGTAGGCCGCGGCCGGGCTGAACGGCGGCGGGTCGTACAGGTTGCCGGCCTGCGCGAGGTCGTCGACGAAGGCGACCGCGTGCGGGTTCCCCATGTTCACGTTCCGCGCGGGCCAGCTGTGCTCGCCGACGCTCACCGTGACCTCGCCCTCCGGCAGGCGGGCGCGGCCCATGCCGACGGTGATGTCACCGTCCTTCGCGAGGTGGACGGTCTTCACGCCCGCGCGCGTGGCGATCGCCAGGTCACCCTCGCCCACATGTCCGGCGTGCTGGAGGTAGCGCGCGAACACACGGATTCCGTTGCCGCACATCTCGGCGACCGAGCCGTCGCCGTTGCGGTAGTCCATGAACCACTCGGCCTCGGACGCCATCGCCCGGGCCTCGGGGTGCGCGGCGGAGCGTACGACGTGCAGCACCCCGTCACCGCCGATACCGGCCCGGCGGTCGCACAGGGCGGCGACGGCGGCCGGGCTCAGGTCGAGGGCGCTCTCCGGGTCCGGGACGATCACGAAGTCGTTCTCGGTGCCGTGACCCTTGAGGAAGGGGATTCGCGTGCGCGTGCTCATTCCTCGATCGTACGGGGTCGCTCCGCTGGGTTCGGCCGACGGGAGGTGGGCGTGCGGGGCTGCGGGCCGGCGGGGGGTGCTCGCGCAGTTCCCCGCGCCCCTTGGGGGGCGCTTCAGCGCAGCCTTGCCACGCGCCAGACCGCGAGGACCACGACCACGGCCACCAGAAGCACGTATCCGAGTACGACCCGCCAGTCCGGGCGGCGGCCCGAGCCGCGTGCCGGGAGGCCGGGCCAGGTGTAGCCCACGCGGCGGGCGGCCATCATGCCCCAGCCGGCGGCGCAGGAGCAGATCAGCAGGCCGAGCATGGCGATGACGGCGCCGCTGTCGCCGAAGTCGAAGGCGAGCGGGAAGGCGAACATCAGGGAACCGACGGCGGACAGTCCCACGATGGGGGCGAGCTGCCAGAGGCGGAGCCTGCGCTGCGGGCGCAGCTCGACCTCGACCTCCGGACCGCCCGGGTACATCTCCTCGGGCTCCGGGCCGTCGTCGGTCACGCCGTCCGGCGTCTCGTCGGGACCGTCGTCGGTCAGCCGGTCTTCGGCGAGGGGGTCCTCGGTGAGCCGCTCCTCGACGGGCAGGCCTTCGGCGAGACGGCCGGCGGTGACCGGGCCCGCGCCGAGTCGATCTTCGGCAAGCCGGTCGTCGCTGAGCCGGTCCGCACCGAGCCGGTGGTCGGGGAGCCGGTCGTCGGTAAGGCGGTGGTCCGGGAGCCGGTCCGCACCGAGCCGGTCGTCGGTGAGGTGGTCGTCGGTGCGGTGGTCCGCCGTCAGCCGTCCCTCGGACTTTGCCGGCCGGTCCCCGGTGTGTCGGCCCTCGGGCAGCCGGTGGTCGGCCAGGCCGTCTCCGTTCGGACGCTCTTCGGTCAGAGGGTCCTCGCCCAGGCAGTCGTCGGTCAGACGGCCGCCGCCGCCCGGCTCCGGTTCGTCACCGGCTGTGGTGACGTGCTCGGCACTTTGTGCGGTGTCGCGAGGGCCGGCCTCCATCGCCACGCGCCCTCCCAACTAGGCTCCACTTGGTCGATCGAAGCTCGATGATGGCACGGCGCCGAAGGCCGCGATGACCGGCGGCGCATCCCGATGCCATGACGTGATCAGGCTGTAACCGGTCGTTCGACCAACGCCAGGGCCTGGTGCGGAAGTTCCCCGCGGTCGGCCACGGCCCCACTCAACCAGTGCACGCGGGGATCGCGCCTGAACCACGAATCCTGACGGCGCGCGAAGCGCTTGGTCGCGCGCACGGTCTCGGCCCGCGCTTCCGCTTCCGTGCACTCGCCGGCGAGTGCCGCGAGCACCTGCTGGTAACCCAGCGCACGCGCCGCCGTGCGCCCCTCGCGCAACCCCTCCGCCTCCAGTGCGCGCACCTCGTCCACGAGGCCGGCGTCCCACATCCGGTCGACACGGCGCGCGATGCGCTCGTCCAGTTCGGGTCGAGCCACGTCGACGCCGATCTGGACGGTGTCGTACACGGAGTCGTGGCCCGGCAGGTTCGCGGTGAAGGGCCGACCGGTGATCTCGATCACTTCCAGCGCCCGGACGATACGGCGGCCGTTGCTGGGCAGGATCGCGCGGGCGGCCTCCGGGTCGGCGGCGGCCAGCCGGGCGTGCAGCGCGCCCGAGCCGCGCAGTGCCAGCTCCTCCTCCAGGCGGGCGCGCACCTCGGGGTCGGTGCCGGGGAACTCCAGGTTGTCGACGGCCCCGCGGACGTACAGGCCGGAACCGCCGACCAGGATCGGCCAGCGGCCCTCGGCGAGCAGTGCCTCGATCCGGGCGCGGGCCAGCTTCTGGTACTCGGCGACGGAGGCGGTGACCGTCACGTCCCAGATGTCCAGCAGGTGGTGCGGGACGCCGCCGCGCTCCTCGGGCGTCAGCTTGGCGGTGCCGATGTCCATCCCTCGGTACAGCTGCATGGAGTCCGCGTTGACGACCTCCCCACCGAGCTGCTGGGCCAGGAATACGCCGAGATCGGACTTTCCGGCCGCGGTGGGTCCGACGACGGCGATGACGCGGGGGGAGGAGGGTGCACTGCTCACCGCACCAGTCTCGCAAACCTCCCGGCGGCGCCTCGAACGAGTTACGTGACCGGCGGGATCCCGGGTCGTTGCCCGTGGCGGATACCGCCATCCGGATCAACGGAGGCGGTGACCCGGGCGGCGCAACCGTACGCACCGGGTAACGCGGGAATTCGCCCGCACGAGTACCGTATGGAGTGGATATGGGCGTTTTTGCACGACTCCTCGGCAGGTCGAAGGCGACTCCGGAGGCGTCGGCCGCCGAGGCGCAGACCGTCGCGGAGCCGGGAGCCGAGGCGGAGGAGGCCGGGTCGGCGGAGGCGAAGGCGGCCGGGTCGACGGAGGCGACGGGAACGGCCGGGGACGGGAGCGAGGACGGGGCGACACGGCCGGACGCCGCCGCGGACGACGCGTCCGAGGGCTCCGGCATCCCCAAGCAGCAGTCCGCCGAGGAGGCCGCCGACAACGAGGCCGGTGAGGGCGCCCACAGGTAACGGCCCGCGAGGGAAGGTGGACCATGGGTCTGTTGGACAACATGAAGGCCAAGCTCGGCCCGGCCAGGGACAAGGTGTCGGACCTCGCGCGACAGCACGGGGGCAAGGTCCAGCACGGTATCGACAAGGCCGCGAAGGTCGTGGACGACCGGACCAAGCACAAGTACAGCGACAAGATCCACGCGGGCACCGGCAAGGCCAAGGACGCGGTCGACCGACTCGCGCACAAGGAAGGTCACGGCCCGGAGAGGGCCGGCGGCGCTCCGATGCCTCCCAGCCCGCCGGAGGGCCCGCCACCGACTTCCTGAACCCTCTGAACGGCATGCCGGCCTCCTGAACGGAGGGCGGCCGCACGGCCTGCGGCTCGCCTGAACGGCAGGCCGCCGCGCAGGTATGCGGATCGGCGGACGGCCGTGGAGCACAACGGCTCCCGGCCGTCCGCCGTTTCCGCGTGGGCTCGCATGGGCCGGAGTCCCCGCCGCGCTAGGACCAGGTGGCCACGACGTACCCCACCCCGTACGGCGCGTCCTCGTAGAGCAGTGCGCCGCTGAGGTTCGCGCCCTCGGCGGCGCCAGCCAGGACCTGCCAGGGGGCCCGGCCGGAGGCCTTCAGTTCGTACGCCAGCTCGGCGTCCAGCGCCTGGACGGCCGCCACGTCCGCCGCGCCCAGCGCCCGCGCGACCTCCGCGTCGAAGGGGGCCGCCCGCTCATCCAGGTAACCCGGCGCCTTGACCGTGCGGCACGCGCTGGCGTCGCCCATCACCAGCAGCGCCACCCGCCCGGCCCGGGCGCCGATCTCCCTTCCGGCGTCGGCACACCGCTCGGGCGTGAGCGGCTCGCCCACGCCGAGTCCCTCGATCGGGGCATCCGCCCAGCCGGTCCGCTCCAGCAGCCAGGCGCCGACGGCCAGCGACGACGGCAGCTCACGCTCGGAGCGGGTGTCCCCGGCAGGACCCAGGCGTACCTCCACGTCGACCCCGAACCCGCGGAAGGACCCCGGAGCGCCCTGCGGAAAGGATCCGCGCCCGCTCTGCTCGGCGGGTCCGACGACCACCAGGAGGTCCGGGCGGGCGGCGGCCAGCACCCCGAGCGCGTCGGTGCAGGCAGAGCGCGCGGCGTCCATCTCGGGAGCGGCGCCCGCGGCCACCTCGGGCACGAGCAGCGGAGGGCAGGGACAGACTGCGGCGGCGACAAGCATGATCGGCAGGTTACGCCGTACGACGGTCGCCGACCGAGTCAGTCCTCGATGAACACGTCGGTCAGGTCGATCACCCTGAGCCCGAGGACGACGAGCTTGCCGTCGCTCACCACGTACTCGACGACGAGGTTGCGCGAGAGGGTGATCTCACGCGTGGCGTCGCCGCCGCGCACGGGGTGGGAGAGCTTGTGCCGCGGGTCGTTCACCGGTACGGCCAGGCCGCGCTCCAGCACGTCACGCCGGTCGGCGGGCAGGCTGTCGCGCACGTGGGCGGTCTCTTCGGTGAACGCGGCCCGGTACGGCACCATGGGCGCTCCATTCCGCCCGTGTCGTGGCAGGCCCCTCAGTCGCAGCCGCAGCCGCTTCCCGTGGCGACCGGCAGCGGTTCCGGCGCCCCGATCTTCGGCAGGCCAAGCATGACGCCCGTCGGCTTGGCGGCCTCGGCGGCGTTGCGCTTCTCCCAGGCGTCCCCCGCGCGCGTGCGGCGCACGGAGAGGACGGGGCCCTCGGCGAGGAGGTGGTGCGGGGCGGCGTACGTCACCTCGACCGTGACCACGTCACCGGGGCGGACCTCCTGCTCCGGCTTGGTGAAGTGGACCAGGCGGTTGTCGGGGGCGCGGCCGGAGAGCCGGTGCGTGGCGCCGTCCTTGCGGCCCTCGCCCTCGGCGACCATCAGCTCCAGGGTGCGGCCGACCTGCTTCTTGTTCTCCTCCCAGGAGATCTCCTCCTGAAGGGCGACCAGCCGCTCGTAGCGGGCCTGGACGACCTCCTTGGGGATCTGGTTCTCCATGGTCGCGGCCGGGGTGCCCGGACGCTTGGAGTACTGGAAGGTGAAGGCCTGCGCGAACCGCGCCTCGCGGACCACGTGCAGGGTCTGCTCGAAGTCGTCCTCGGTCTCGCCGGGGAAGCCCACGATGATGTCGGTGGTGATCGCGGCGTGCGGGATGGCGGCCCGCACCTTCTCGATGATCCCGAGGTAACGCTCCTGCCGGTAGGAGCGGCGCATCGCCTTCAGCACGGTGTCCGAGCCGGACTGCAGCGGCATGTGCAGCTGCGGCATCACGTTCGGGGTCTCGGCCATGGCGGCGATGACGTCGTCGGTGAAGTCACGGGGGTGCGGGGAGGTGAAGCGGACCCGCTCCAGGCCCTCGATGTTCCCGCAGGCGCGCAGCAGCTTGCTGAAGGCCTCGCGGTCGCCGATGTCGGAGCCGTAGGCGTTGACGTTCTGCCCGAGCAGCGTGATCTCGGAGACGCCCTCGCCGACCAGCGCCTCCACCTCGGCGAGGATGTCGCCGGGCCTGCGGTCCTTCTCCTTGCCGCGCAGGGCCGGGACGATACAGAAGGTGCAGGTGTTGTTGCAGCCGACGGAGATCGACACCCAGGCCGCGTAGGCGCTCTCGCGCCGGGTCGGCAGGGTGGACGGGAAGGCCTCCAGCGACTCGGCGATCTCGACCTGCGCCTCCTCCTGCACGCGGGCGCGCTCCAGCAGGACCGGCAGCTTGCCGATGTTGTGCGTACCGAAGACGACGTCCACCCAGGGCGCCTTCTTCACGATGGTGTCGCGGTCCTTCTGCGCGAGGCAGCCGCCGACCGCGATCTGCATGCCGGGCCGCGAGACCTTCTTCGGCGCGAGCCGGCCGAGGTTGCCGTACAGCCGGTTGTCGGCGTTCTCCCGCACGGCGCAGGTGTTGAACACGACCACGTCCGCGTCCCCGTCCGAGCCCTCGGCAGCTCGCACGTACCCGGCATCCTCGAGCAGGCCGGCCAACCGCTCGGAATCATGGACGTTCATCTGGCACCCGTAGGTGCGCACTTCGTAGGTCCTGGGTGCTTGAACGTCCACTGCCGGGCTCCGGTCGCTGCTGCTGGTCATGCGTCAAGGGTAGGCGGTCGTGAACGGGGCCTGTCTCGGCCGCCGCCACTTCGCCGGCACACCAGGGGCGGCGGACGCCCCTACCCCCCCGATGTCCCAGCGGCACTCCCCCGATGTCTCAGCGGCGATCCGCCCGGCCCGGAGCGCCCTCCCCGTACGGGAGTCGAATCAGGCGCGGGCCGGAAGACTGGTGGATGAGCCAGTCGGCACCCGATTGCGCGTTTGTGAATCACTGGTTCGCGTCTGCGCGTGCGGCGCACGGGCGCTGCGTGGCTGCACCGCTGGAAGAACGCTGCAGCCGCGCGGGCGGTCCCGCGGGCTGCACGGACCCGCGGGCCAGGCAGGCGCCGCCGGGGAATCGGGCCCGCCGCCCCGCCCGTCCGTCCGTCCGTCCGTAAGGTCATCCTGCGGCCCACCGGGTTGCTGACCGCATGCGGCGCGCCAGCACCGGGTCGCCGGGTCGCCGGGTCGCCGGGTCGCCGAACAGCGCATACACGCTCACCTTCGAAGACGAGGCATCACGACGGACACCACCGCGAGGATCACCCTGGTCACGCGGTGCCCACCATCACCGCCCGGCCGCTCCGTCAGGCGGGCCGCTTCGCCCCGCGCTCGCAGGCAGCGGCACAGTTGTGATCACTCTCGGCCTGCGGCCCCTTCTGCCCCTGCTTGCTCAGAATCGCAGGACGAGACCTGAGGACGCGCGACTCGGCGGGCCCGGGCACCGTCCGTCGACCGGGCGCGCGGCACATCCCTTGCCGGACAGCAGAGGTGTGAATTCTCGCCATGGTTTGCGCGTGCCCTGCAGACTCCGTTTCTGCGGCAGATCGTATGCAGCACATTGTTTTCGCTGGTTCCGCTTACTTGGCGGCAGCATCACCTTCCCGCCATATCGAGTCGTATGCCCCTGTGACTGCTGCTGGCGGTGCGCTTAAAGTGACGACCCTGCTCCCGGTCGGTTGGGGAACTGCCTGCCCGAATCGTCCGGGCGGGACGGGGGCGGACGACCAAGACACGCTCAGCGCAACGGGGACCACACAGGCGCGTGCCGCCACGGACCGGTCTCCTTGTGCCTTCAACACGGGGGAACTTCGCCATGCGTAAATGGCTGCCTGCCCTTGCCCTGTCCGCAGCTTTCGTCTCTTCGGTTCTGGCGGCTCCGCAGGCCCTGGCGCAGGACTCGAGGCCGGTGTCCGAGAAGGTGCCCGGCACCAGCGTCGAGTTTTCACCGAGCGCGGCGCGCGATGCGCAGACGCGTGCCCTCGCGGCGGCCGATCCCGCAGCGGTACGAGCCGGCGGCTTGCTGTGCGGGAGCGGATACAAGCTGGCTTCCGTAGAACCGCTTCCGGACTCACGCCGGTTCGGGACCCTGTTCACGTACATCAAGGAAGTCACAGCACCGGCGATGTCGGGGGCATGCGCCGTGTTCGACAACAACCTCGGCGCCAAGAAGCACATGAAGCTGAAGCTGTGCTGGACGACGTGCAAGACCGATGAGGGCTCATTCTCCGACTACGCGGGCCCGGTCAAGTACGAGAGCAACGCTGATACGTTCCAACCCCGCTGTGCCATGGTGACCGCCCTGATGTGGGAGGGCAGCGTCGCGATCATCAACCGGGAACGCCACGTCGACGCCTGCGACTGACCATCTCCTGTCCCTCTCCATCTGCGAGGCAGATGTTCATGCCCGTGCGTACGCCGGTGTCCCGCCTGGGGTGACCATCACCCCGTCGCAGGCCGCGACCGATATCGCCAAAGGCAGCGAGCACTCCGGAACTTCGGTCGTTCGGCAAGGAGACGTGACCGTTTTCACGAGCTGACGGTGAGCGAATCCGGTCACACGCCTCCCGCGCATCCGCACATCACCATCGAGAGCGACGAGCGGAACGAATACAAGGCCTGGAGAACCCCGCCCTCGGCTCTCTTCCCGGCCACCATCCAGAACGGCCTCTCCACGCGAGCTGTTCGGTGGATCGGCCGGGGACGAGGCCTGCCGTCTCCTGACCGGCCCTGGCCCCAATGTCGGACGCACACGCTGATGCGCGCCTACGCCCATGGGCCTGCACCAACAGCGCCTGGCGCATGGACGCGTAGGTGGTCATTGCCGCCACGCTTCCAGGGCAAGCCGACGCGGCCGGAGAAATCCAGGTCCGTCGTCGGCGCCGTTGCCGTCTCCACCACCGGCCGACTCTCTTCGCACTCGCGCCCACGCTCGGCCGCCCACCCGCGGGGGTGGGCGGCCGAGCCCTGCCCCGACCAGGCAGGGGAACCTCTCAACCAGAAACGGGGAAGCTCTCTCTTGAGACGCAGAACAAGAGTCCACGTGCCCATAGCGGCCCTGGCTGCCTGCGCGGCCTTGACCGGCGGCCTGCTGCAGGCAGCGCCCGCCGCTGCCGCACCGCGCCCCGGCCACGGGCAAGAACACGGCACACCGGCACCACCGGCACCGCCCACCGGCATCGCGCATCCGGACAGCAAGCTCGGCAAGGGCTGGAAGAGCAGCGGGGACCGCGCCGTGACCGCCGCCGCCGACACCGGCGGGCTGAAGATCCTCGTGGCGGACAGCGGCACGGCGTACGCGTGGAAGACGGCCGCCGAACTGTCCGAGCCGGGTCTGACGGCGGACTCGTGGATCGGCAACCAGTGCGTGATGGACCGCGACCACGTCGCGGCCGTGTACGCGCCGCGCACCTTCACGAACAAGCCGGACCTGATGCAGGGCGGCGCGTTCGCCGCCATCGTCGACACGGCCACCGGGCACGTGACGAAGTTGCCGTTCACGGTGTCCCTGGCCTACTTCGACCCGTCCTGCAACACCCGGACGCACACGGCCGCGTTCACCGCTTTCAGGGACATGAACGACCCGGCCCGGACGAAGACCCGTGTGGTGACCGTCGACACGGCCGGAAAGTCCTTGGGCAGGGCGGCTCTCAGGGGCGAGATCACCAGCGCCGTACCGGTCGAGGACGGGGCGGTGGCCGCGCGCGGCCACAACCTGGTCCACATCGACCGTGCCGGCAAGGTGAAGGACCTCGCCACCGGGGACAGCGTTCCGTTCGACATCCGGCCCGCACAGGGCGGCAAGATCGTCTTCGTCGACCGCAAGGACACGAAGACCTCACAGGCGAAGGTGTGGTCCGGGCACGGCAGGCCGGCTCTCGTCGCCACCGGGAAGCTGGGCGACCTCGACCTCATGCCGGGCGAGGCGGGCCGGGTGTTCCTCACCGGTCACCCCAAGGGCTCCGCCGAGGTGCGGGACACCGGCATCACCCGGATCGACGCCCCCGCCGACACGGACATCTCCACGCGAGGACGCCTCGCCGTCGAACCGGTCCTCACGCCGGGCATCCGCGCGGGTCTGGCGCACATCAAGACCGCGGGCAAGGGGTTCACCAGGAACGAGCCCGCCCCGCAGGACACCAGGCCGACTCCTGAGACCGTTGCCGGGGCCCAGTCCGTGACCGTCACCAGCACGGCCACCGCCACCGGTGAGAAGGTCACCCAGTCGGTCGCGGACACGACGGCACCGAACGGGAAGAACCCCAGCCCCGCTCTGCCCGTCGCCGGCGGCAGGGGCAAGGGGTCCTCGGTGGCGCGGGTCAACGACCCCACCACGGCGGTGGACCCGCGGGACACCGACCGCATCTGCGCCATCTCCCGCAACGACGTGGACGCACAGGCGCTGCAGCCGACGCCGAACCAGGTCGAGTGGGCCGTCGACATGGCCGTACGCGGCAAGCTGCGCTCCCAGTACCTGCGGCAGGGCGGCTACCGCAGCCAGACCGGACTGGGCACGATCGACCCCCAGGGACTGTTCCAGGTGCCGAAGCTGGCGGGCGGTGACGGCAACGGGCGTATCCCGGCGAACGTGCTGCTCGGCATCATGGCGCAGGAGTCCAACCTGTGGCAGGCCGAGGGCGGTTCGATCCCCGGCCAGATGGGCAACCCGCTGGCCGCGATGGACGGTTACTACGGCCGCAAGGCCGTGGAGAACGACCCGGACGCCTACTGGAAGATCCACTGGGACAAGTCCGACTGCGGGTACGGCGTCGGACAGGTCACCGACGGCATGCGCCTGGCCGGCCACGAGAAGACGGACGCCAACGGGCACAAGGAGAAGGCCCTGTCGCCGGGCCTGCAGAAGGCCATCGCCGTCGACTACGCCACGAACATCGCCGCCGCGATGCAGATCCTGGCCGACAAGTGGAACGAGGTCCACGCCGCCGGGCAGACGGTCACGGTCAACGACGACGACCCGTCCATGGTCGAGAACTGGTTCACGGCCGTGTGGAACTACAACCTCGGCTTCAACCCGGCCGCGGACGCGGGCAAGAACGCCGGCCACTGGGGTCTGGGCTGGTACAACAACCCGGCCAACCCGTTCTACAAGAAGAGCTGGGGCCATCCGTTCATGGACACGGACGTGGACGGCCCGACCGCGAACAAGGACGCCGCGCATCCGCAGGACTGGCCCTACGAGGAGAAGGTGATGGGCTGGGCCGCCTGGTCCATGGACACCGGCTTCTCCTACGGCACCGACGGCAAGCAGGACTGGCCCGGCGACTCCGGGTTCAACTCGGCGGGTTTCCAGCCCGCCTGGTGGATCAGCAAGGGCGACCGCAGCCATGTCTCCCCGCCGCTGGACACGTTCTGCAACACCAAGAACAACTGCGACCCGAACGTTCCGCCGAACTGCCCGAACGAGGACTGCTACAAGCAGTACTGGTGGAACCAGTCCAACGCGACCTGGAAGCCCGACTGCAAGACCACCTGCGGGCACGAGAACATCAAGTACCAGACGCTGATCTCGGAGCCGGGGCAGGGGCATCGTCTGCAGGACGGCACCCCGGTCTGCACCGGAGCCCCCTCCGGGTCGAAGGTCGTGGCCTCGGTACCGAACGGCACACCGACGTGGTCCGACTGCGGCAACACCAGTTCGGCGGGAACCTTCGGCTTCCGCTTCTTCCCTGACTCCGACGGCCACTACGAGGGCAAGGAGGACCTGCACCAGGTCGGCGGCGGATACGGCGGCCACTACTGGTACGCCCACACCCGCAACGCGGACCATCTCGGCGGTGACGGCGGCCCGATGGCCATCAACGGCGTCTGGACCCTCGGGCAGGATCTCGGCTGGGCCCGTGTCCTGGTGCATCTGCCCGACACCGGCGCACAGACGAGGCAGGCCAAGTACCACGTCCTCAACACCGACAGCTCGAGCCCCGCTCGGTCCGTGCAGCAGCGTGCGGGACGCTGGGTGAGCCTGGGCGCGTTCCACTTCACGGGGCGGCCGGCGGTCATGCTGTCGAACGTCACCGACGACGGTACGGCCGACGAGGACATCGCGTGGGGCTCGGTCGCGTTCCAGCCGCTGCCGGGCAAGCCGAAGAACGTGGTCGTCGCGATGGGTGACTCGTACTCCTCCGGCGAGGGCGCATCCGAGGGCGACCGGGACTACTACCCGGAGACCAACTACCGCAGCAAGCTGGACGACAACGCCCGCAACGCCTGCCACCGGTCCACCCAGGCGTGGTCGCGTCAGGCCACGATGCCCGGTGCCGCGCGGTCGATCGGTCAGCTGGACGACTCGCTGGACCCGAGCATGGACTACCACCTGATCGCGTGCTCGGGTGCGCGGACCTACAACGTTCTGCCCAAGGATGTGGGCAACGACAGCGCTCTGTCGAAGGGTGAGAGCCAGAACGGCGAGGAGCCCCAGATCGACAAGGGCTATCTGGACCAGAACACCACCCTGGTCACCATTTCCATCGGCGGCAACGACTCCCGGTTCTCCCAGATCGTCCAGAAGTGCCTGCTGTCCGTCGGTAACGGCAGTTGCAAGGGCGAGACGTTCGACAAGACGGACGACAGCGTCAACGGCCGGGACAAGCAGTTCCTCGGACAGCCGCTGGAGACGGCCGTTCCGGGCCTCATGAACCAGGTCGTCCGGCCGGACATCACACGCGTCCTGAAGGAGATCCACAAGAGGGCGAAGAACGCGAAGATCGTCCTGATGGGGTACCCGCCCCTGATCTCCGACAAGGGATCGTGCCTGAACATCGGCTTCAGCGGCATGGCCATCGGCCTGTCCGAGGCATCCGCGGCCTGGCTCGACGACACGGCCGACACGCTGGCGGCGGCGATGCAGGGCGCGGCCGACGACGCCAAGGCCTCGGGCATCGACGTGTGGTTCTCCAACCCGAAGAGCGACTTCGCGGGCAAGGGCGTGTGCGGTGACCCGGAGCAGGTCCACGGCATCGTCAAGACGCTGGTGAAGTCCGACGAGCCGATCAAGGACTGGCCGCTCATCAACCAGTACGGCCTGTCGGCCCAGTCGTTCCACCCGAAGATCGGGGGCGCGCGCCTGTACGCGAACGCGCTCGAGCGCACGATGGCAGGCATGAGCCTGTAGCCGTCTGAGTACGGGTACTCATGCCCGGCCCGGCCGTCCTGGTGGACAGTGACGGTCGGGCCGGGCGTACGTCGATGGAGAGGCAGCTGCCGATGAGAGGCGGACAAGCATGAGGGCCTTCGCGCGGCGTGCCGCCGGCTCGAAGAGCGTGTGGGGGTCGTTGGCGGTGGTCGTCCTGTTCGCCGTCTCGGCCTGTTCCACGACCCCGGACCGTGCCGTCAGCGACAGACAACTGCGCAAGCTCGGGGAGAGCGGCCAGGCGGTGCAGGCCCGGGAGCGGGCGGAGCAACGGCTTCGGGACGTGGCGGGGGCGTACGCCGACCGCGCGCCCCTGACGCTCGGCCTGGTCGTGGTGCACGACGTGTGCGTGCCGGGATCGGGACCGGGCTGGTTCTTCCAGCAGAAGACCGACGGCTACAAGGTCGTCTGCTCGATGAACATCACCGCCTACTACGGCGCCGACCCCAGGCACGTGGGCGACACCCTCGACGGAATCCTGACCGCGGGCGACCACGCCCGTTCCGGGCCGGCCGGATCCGGAAGTCCCATCCCGTTCACGCACGACGACCACGGCAAGCGGCTTGTCGCCTACTACCGGGGGCACGGCCCGAACCCCCAGGGCCCGAAGGCCCCGGAGCCGACCCGGCTGGCCGTCTCCGGACAGACGCTGACCTGGGACACCACACGCGGCGGCGCCCCGCGCCGGCTGGTCGAGGAGCCGTACGCCGGCCTCGTCGACGATCCGCCGGTGTCCCGCGTGGTCCGTGACCCGAAGACCGCCACGGTCGCCGCCATCCGGAAACGGTACGGCCTGGTGTTCAAGCTGGAACTCCCCTACAGCGACTATTACGGGGTGCTCAAGAACGGTCGCACGCGCACGGAGTGACGCCGGTGCCGGGCGAACCCCAACCAGCGGCTCCGGAAAGAGCGAGGTCAGGGCGCTTCCGGGGGTTTATGGAAGGCATCAGCCGTCAGGCGCACACTGTAAGCGGAAGGCCATGCGTCATGAGCCGCACACGGAGGTGAGCCATGAGCACCCTGGAACTGCATGTCGACGTGGATGTTCCGGTCGACAGGGCCTGGGAGACCCTTCACCGGGTGGAGAACTATCCGAGCTTCGTGGACGGAGTGCGGGGCGCGCGTACGGAGGCGGGGGGCCGAGCGCATCTGGAGGTCGAAGCGAGCGGCCGACCCCGGGAGGTCGAGGCCGAGGTGACCGACCGCGGCGAGCACGTCATGGAGTGGCTCACCACGAGCGCTCCCGAGATGACGGGCTCCTTCTCGGTCCAGCCGATCGACCAGAACCACACCCGGATCCAGGCACGGCTGGATTACGACCCCGGCACGGTCCGGGACGCCTTCGGCGGGCCGAAGGGGTTCGCGCAGACGAACGCGATCGAACGGCTCGTCCGCAGCGATCTGGAGCACTTCAAGGAGTACCTGGAACGCGGGTGAGCGGGACACCTCGGACGCGGCGGCGTCGGGCCGCCGGTACGGCGGTCAGGTCTCCATCACGGCAGCGCAGTCCGAGCAGACCACGGCGGCGTGTTCCTCGGGGTACCAGGGCGCTCCCGGGTGTTCGGAGGGCTTCCAGTCGGTCGTCTCCATGGCGAAGGTGTCCTTGCCGCAGAGGGTCCGCGGTCCCGCGGCCGTATGCGACCCCGGTGCCGCCGGTGCCGCGTGCACCTTGCGGACGCGCCGTTCCGCGCCCCCCGCCGGTCCTTTGCCGGAGTGCGTCTCCGCGGTCCTGTCGAGTTCGTAGACGACGATCTCGGTCATGCCTCCACCGTAGGCGTCGCCGCCGGGCGATGCGGTGAACCAGGCCGTGAACTCCGTACCCGGAGAACCGGACGATCTCGTGCGGGCCCTCACGGCCGCCGGGATCGGGGACGAGCGACTGCTCGAAGCGGTACGGACGACACCCCGGGCGGGATTCGTCCCGGCCGATCAGCTGGCTGCCGCCTACCGGGACGTGCCCGTTGCCATCGGGCAGGGACAGGTCACCACGCAGCCCTCGCTGTCGGCCATGATGATCGAGGGTCTCGGTCTGGACGGCTCGGAGCACGTCCTGGAGGTCGGTACGGGTCTGGGCTTCCAGACCGCTCTGCTCGCCCGGCTGGCCGCGGACGTGCTCAGCATCGAGATGCGGCCGGACATTGCTCGCCAGGCGCGCGCGAATCTCGCACGTCAAGGGGTGCGGAACGTGGAACTCCGCGTCGGCGACGGCAGCGGCGGTGTGCCGGACCGGGCTCCGTACGACGCCGTCCTCGTGTCGGCCGCGTTCCCCGAGGTGCCCGCGCCGCTGGCCGCACAGGTGCGCCCGGGTGGCCGCCTGGTGCAGCCGATCGGGCCGGGCGGACACGAGCAGGTGGTCTGCTTCGGGCGCACCGCGTCGGGGCTGGCGCGGCTGCGGGTGCTGACCTCGGCCTGCTTCGTCCGGCTGCAGGGGCGGTACGGCTTCCCGCCGGAGGAGTTCGGGCAGGAGGGGGCGGGGTTGCGTTGAGGGCTTGAGGCGGCAATCGCGGGCATTGGCCAGTCGTGGATCTTGGCCAGTCGTGGGCATTGGCTATTCGTCGGCGACGCGTACGACCGCCAGCGTGATGTTGTCGGGGCCGCCCGCGGCGATGGCGGCCTTCCACAGCTCGAAGGCAGCGCGGCCGTCGTCGTGCTCCCGCATCACCTCGTCGAGCACATCCGCCGGCAGAGGGTCGGTCAGGCCGTCGGTGCAGATGAGGTAGCGGTCGCCGGGAGACAGGGACTCGGCCGTCACGTGCGGGTGGACGGCGCGGTACGTGGGGCTGCCGCCCAGGCACTGGGTGACGATGGAGGTGGTGTGCTGCCCTGGTTCGAGCGGGGGGTTGTCGTCGACGCTCACCTGGCGCAGCCCGTCCCGGGAAGCCGCGTAGACCCGGCTGTCGCCCACATTGAACGCCAGCAGCGAGCCGGGCTGCACCACGATGCCGGCGATCGTCGTGCCCATGGCGGCGAGCTCGGTCTCCTCCTCGCCGCCGGCGGCCGCGTACACCGCGCGATTGCAGGCGGTCAAGGCGTCGCGGACGGCGTCCTCGTCGCTCAGGGCGGGGCCGAGCGACGCGATCCGGCGGGCGACCAGGGAACTGGCCACGTCGCCGCCCGGATGCCCGCCGAGCCCGTCGGCGACGGCGACGACGAGGGGCGTGCCGATCGGGAAGACCAGGGTCTGCGGACTCTCCGTCACCGTGGCGCACAGGGTCCACGGCCCGACCACGAGGCTGTCCTCGTTCCGTTCGCGGAGCAGTCCCGGATGGCTCAGCGCGCTCACCGCCACGTACCGCATGGAACGCCACCGCCTTCCCGGACGGGCCACGGCAGTCGGTCGGCTCGCTGCCCGCGGCTCCAGCCTAGGCGCTCGCCGGAAGCGCCGAGCTGCGTCGAAACGCTTCCTTGTCCTGGCCGGCGCGGCCCGGCGGCGATGCGCCGAGCCTTCGCCGCCGACGGCCGGAGCCTGCGCGCGGGCGGTGGGGTAACGGTCGAGGAGCAGGCCCGGCCAGGTCAGGGTGGTGGCGGTGGTCTCGTGTCCGGCCGTGAGTCCCGGAGGGGCGGTGAGCCCAGCGCCTCCGGAAACCCGGTGGAAGCCGGGGCCCGCCGTGCCTAAGGTCGCGGGATGACCACTCGCACTTTCCGGATCACCGTCCGCGGGGCCTTCGACGGCCTCACCGACGCGCAGCGGGCCGAACTACTGGCCGACGCCGCCGGACACGATGTGCTGCGCGCCGCGTTCACCCCCGAAGGCAACCTGACCTACGACATCGCCGCCCGGCCGGCCTTCGTCTTCCGTTTCTCCGACACCGGGGAGGAAGAGGAGGACATCCTGGAGGCGACCGAGCGGGCCGAGGAGGCGGCGAAGGCCTGGCTGACCGAGCGCGGCTACGGCTTCAAGAACCTCCGCTCCACCGCCGAGGACCTCTCCCAGGCGCCGATGGGCAAGCGGCAGCGACGCGCGGCGCGTTCGAGCGGCGTATAAACTTGAGCACTCAAGGAGTTGGCAATGAGTGCGCGCACGGCACGACGGCGGGAGCGGGGAGTGAGGCGCCATGAGTGACGCCCTGGACGCGGCACTGCGGCTGGTACGGGCCCAGGCGGCGCTCGTGCGGCGCTTCGACTCCCGGCTGAGCGGACTGCACGGTGTGAGTCTGGCCGACTTCATCCTGCTGCTACGGCTGAGTCAGGCACCCGGCGGCCGCATGCGTCGGGTCGACCTCGCCGAGGCACTGGGCCTGACGGCCTCCGGGGTCACGCGCGGGCTCGCGCCACTGGAGCGGATCGGACTGGTGACCCGCGAGGCGGATGCCCGGGACGCCCGTGTGGCCTACGCGTCGCTGACCGGGACGGGCCGACGGCGACTGAAGGAGATGCTCGCGACGGCCGAGGAGACCGCCGCGGAGGTCTTCGCCGCCCCGGCGCTGAACGCCGAGGACATCACACGGCTGTCGTCCCTGCTGACCCGCCTCGGCGGCACCGGCCTGACCGGCCACTGAGCCTCGGGGAGGGCTCCGGTGAGCCTCGGGAGGGCTCTGGCCGACCGCCGCTCCGCAAAGTCGGCCGTCGCCCGCAGCCGGGCGGCGGCCGGCCTTCGACCGGCTGGGCACCAGCGGTCTTCGGCCCCGCATGACGCGAACTCGCCGTGGCCCCGGTCATTTGACGAGCACGCCCGTGCGCGCGCCCGTCACCACCGCCGGGAACGTGAAGACGGCGCTGGGCACCGAGGCCTCGGTGGGCCTCTACGGCACCGTCGGCGTCACCGCAGATCTGGCGCCGTATCTGCGGGGTGAGGCCCCCGGAACGGTCACCGCCTCCTCCCGCGACGGGGCGAAGACCGCGGACACCTGGAGCGTGTACGGCGGGGTCGATCTGTCCGGGACCCTGCGGCTCCAGCTGTCCGTCTTCGGCACACCGGTCATCGAGCGGAGCATTCCGCCGGGCACCCTGAACCGCGAGTGGAAGCTGGCGGGCGGCACTTTCTAGGCGTTCGCCTGCGACGAACTGTCCTGCGCCGACGGTATCCAGCCCTGTCTGCGCAGAACGGACGACACATCGGGCGCCCGGTAGTGCTCGCCCTTGAGGACCTTGCCGTCGGCCCGGCGGGCGACCTGTCCGTCCGGGCCGAGCTTGCTCATGTTGGCGCGGTGGATCTCGGCGATCACCTGGTCGAGGTCGATGCCGTGGACCAGCGCCGTGCCGTACGCCACGTAGACCACGTCCGCCAGTTCGTGCGCGAGCTTGTCCAGCGGGCCGTCGACCGCGACCTCGGCGACCTCCGCGGCCTCCTCGGCGAGCAGTTCCCCGCGGTGCGCGGCCAGTTCGGGGTCCACCTCCGTCGGCCTGGTGCGGGCGTCGAGGCCGAAGGCGAGGTGGAACTCTCGGACGCGGTCGGCAGGCGAAGTGCTCATGCAACGACTGTAACGGCCACCACTGACAGAGCCCGCTGCCCTCCTGTCCCGCCCCGAGTGGCCCCTTCCCCCGCCCCGGAGTGGCCCCGTTGGCCGTCCCGGAGTGACCCCCGCCCTGTTCAGCGTCGCACCCGGCCTGGCAGGATCGCCGCATGTCCAAGGTGTTCCCCCGGATCAGCAGGCGCCGGGCGCTGCCGGCCGCGGCCGCCGGTGCCGTGGTGCTCGGACTGCTGCTGTGGTGGCTGCTGCCGCTGGGCGACAAGCCGCCGAGCGGGACGATCGTCTTCAGCACGGGCACGCCCCGGGGGGTCTACCAGGAGTACGGCGAGCGGCTGCGCGCCGAGTTCGCCAGGGACATGCCCAACCTGAAGGTGAAGCTGCTGAACAGCGCCGGCTCGCAGGAGAACGTGCAGCGGGTGGCGACCGGCAAGGCCGACTTCACCATCGCGGCGGCCGACGCGGTGGAGGCGTACGAACTGCAGCACGGCCGCGGCGCCGGGCGGCTGCGCGGGGTGGCCCGGCTCTACGACGACTACGTCCACCTCGTCGTGCGCAGCGACTCGGACATCAGAAACGTCGCGGACCTGCGGCACAAGCGGGTGGCGACCGGGCTGCCCGACTCCGGGGTGCGGCTGATCGCCGACCGGGTGCTCAAGGCCGCCGGCATCGACCCGCACACGGACATCACCCCGGTCGCGGACGGCATCGACACCGGGCCCGCCCAGCTGGAGCAGCGCAGGATCGACGCGTTCTTCTGGTCGGGCGGTCTGCCCACCAAGGGACTCGCCGGGCTGGCCCAGAAGTCCGCCTTCAAGTTCGTGCCGATCGAGGGCGACCTGGTCACCAAGCTGCACAGCCAGGGCGAGGACGCGCGCTACTACCGGGCCACCAACATCCCCGAGTCGGCCTACCCGGCCGTACAGCAGGGCAACGAGGTCCCGACGATCTCCGTGTCCAACCTGCTGATGACCCGTACGGACGTGGACCCCAGGCTCACCGAATGGGTGACCCGCACGGTCATCAAGAGCCGCGACGACATCGGCGCCCATGTCCATTCAGCCCAGCTGGTCGATCTGCGCACCGCCATCTACACGGACCCACTGCCCCTCCAGGAGGGCGCCCGCCGCTACTACCGCTCGGTGAAGCCCTAGGTGTATTGATCACGAGCGTTGTTAACACGGCCGGTCTTGATCACGGCGAAGGCCCCCGTGTGTGGTGGAGGTGTCGAATCTTCACCGCACGGAGGCCTTCGTGTCCCACCGTAATGCCCGGCTGACCGTTCACGGCAGGCGGCTGCTCGTCGAACGAGTCCGCTCCGGCCGTCCCGTCGCCCACGTCGCCGCGGAGATGGGCATCTCCCGTCCTACAGCCCAAGCAGGTCTGCAGGCTGCGGCAGGACCGCAAGCTGGGCCCGGCACGTATCGGACCGATCCTGGGCCTGCCCGCCTCCACCGTGCACCGCATCCTCACCCGGCACGGCCTGAACCGTCTGGCCCACCTGGACCGGCCCACCGGCCGGCCCATCCGCCGCCACGAACGCGACCGGCCCGGCGAACTGGTCCACGTGGACGTCAAGAAGCTCGGCCGGATCCCCGACGGCGGCGGCCACAAAGTCCTGGGCCGACAGGCCGGCCGGGCCCG
Organism: Streptomyces sp. RB17; assembly: GCF_009604455.1. Taxonomy (GTDB): domain Bacteria; phylum Actinomycetota; class Actinomycetes; order Streptomycetales; family Streptomycetaceae; genus Streptomyces. The sequence continues at coordinate 46,205 of NZ_WEGL01000008.1, read as the reverse complement.
GCGAAGCAGCGTGGGCTTCGATTACGTCCACTCCGCCGTCGTCGAACTCCCTCCCCCGACCTTCGGCCGGGACCCCAGCCTCCGGCCGGGAGGTGCCCCCACTCGCCGCACCCGCCCGGCACCAGCTCCGCGCCCGATCAGCCCGCCCCATGCCTCGGCACGGACACCGTCACCCGCAGTCCGCGCGGCTCATGGTGGGCGTAGTCGATCGAGCCTCCGCCCGCCGTGAGCAAGGCACGCACGATGGACAGGCCGAGGCCCGAGCCCTTGACGTTCTGGTGCCGGCCGCTGCGCCAGAACCGGTCGCCCACGCGCGCGAGTTCCTCGTCGGTGAGGCCCGGCCCGGTGTCGGTGACGACGACCGTGGTCCGGTCGCCGTCGGCGGCGACGATGACCTCCACCGTGCCGCCCTCGGGAGAGAACTTCACTGCGTTGTCGATCACCGCGTCCAGGGCGCTGGACAGGGTGATCGGGTCCGCCCAGGCGGTCGTGGGCGGGCAGTCCCCGGTCAGCCGGACCCCCTGGGCCTCGGCTGCCGGCGACCAGGCGGCGACCCGCTCCTCGGCGAGAGCGCCGATGTCGGTCAGCCCCAGGTCCGCGTCGGCGTGCTCGGCCAGCGCCAGGTCCAGCAGGTCGTCCAGCACCTGTGCGAGGCGCTTGCCCTCGGTGCGGACCGAGGCGATCTCCTCGTTGCCCTCGGGGAGTTCGAGGGCGAGCAGTTCGATGCGCAGCAGCAGCGCCGAGAGCGGGTTGCGCAGCTGGTGCGAGGCGTCCGCGACGAAGGCGCGCTGCTGCTCCAGCACGTCCTCGACGTTGTCCGCCATCTCGTTGAACGAACGGGCGAGCCGTCTGAGTTCCGGCGGCCCGCCGCCGACCGCGACCCGCGACTTCAGCCGCCCGGTGGCGATGTCATGGGTGGTGGCGTCCAGGACCCGCACCGGTCTGAGCACCCAGCCGGTCAGCCGCAGCGCCGCGCCGACGGCCAGCAGCATCGCGGCGATCTCGCCGGCCCCGATGATCAGCCAGCCGCGCAGGATCCGCGAACGCATCTGCCCGGTGGGCGAGTCGGTCACCACGACCGCCACGACGTCCCCGTCCCGGATCACCGGCGAGGCCACGACCAGCCGGCTCCGCTGCCAGGGCCACACCTGCCGCGGGTCGTGGCTGCGCCGGCTGAGCAGCGCCTCCTCGAAGGCGTCCCGTACCTCCCCCGTCTGCGGTACGAACCAGGCGTCGGGGGCGTTGGCCATCGCCGAGCCGTTGCGGTAGAAGACGCCCGCGCGGATGCCGTAGACGCCGTAGTAGCTCTCAAGTTCGCTGCGCAGGGCTTCCATGCGCTCGTCGGTGCTGGTGCGGCGCGATCCGCTGGGCCCGTCGGTGACGAACTGGGCGAGCGACGCGAAGCGTGCCGTGTCGTCGATGCGGTCGACGACGACCTTCTGCTGCTGGGCGGCCGCCACGCTCAGGGCGAGCGGAATCCCGAGGGCGAGGAGGACGGCCGCCATCAGAACGATCAGCAGCGGCAGGAGCCGTGTGCGCACCCTTGCCCGCTAGGCGGCCGGGGCGACGAGCCGGTAGCCGACGCCGCGTACGGTCTCGATCAGCGCGGGCATGCGCAGTTTGGCGCGCAGGGAGGCGACGTGCACCTCCAGGGTGCGGCCGGTGCCCTCCCAACTGGTGCGCCAGACCTCGCTGATGATCTGCTCCCGGCGGAAGACCACTCCGGGACGCTGCGCGAGCAGGGCGAGCAGGTCGAACTCCTTGCGGGTCAGTTGGACAACCGAACCGTCCACGGTGACCTGCCGGGTGGGCAGTTCGATGCGTACGGGACCGAGATGCAGGGTGCTGTCGCCGCCGGCCGCCGGGTCCTCGTGGACGGTGCGCCGGCTGACGGCGTGGATACGGGCCAGCAGTTCCCCGGTGTCGTAGGGCTTCACCACATAGTCGTCGGCGCCGAGGTTGAGCCCGTGGATGCGGGAGCGGACGTCGGACCGGGCCGTCACCATGATCACCGGTGTGCTGGTGCGCTTGCGGATCTTTCCGCAGACCTCGTAGCCGTCCTGGTCGGGCAGGCCCAGGTCGAGCAGGACCACGCCGAATCCGTTGCCCTCGGGGACGAGCGCCTGCAGGGCCTCCTCGCCGCTGCGCGCGTGGGTGACGTCGAAGCCGTGCCGCGCGAGTACGGCGGACAGGGCCGCGGCGACATGGTTGTCGTCCTCGACGAGCAGCAGTCTCATCCCGGCCCCCTCCGGTTCAGCGGTCGTACGGTCTGGGTTCGCGTGCGTCGTACAGCCTCACGCGCGCGTGCACCATGGCAGTGACGCCGATGGACAAGGACGGCGTCAAGAGGGTTCCGGTTGCCCGTCGCTTCCGTTATCCGGCCGATACGCACAGAGGCGGCGAGTGCTACGACACGTGTCCGTTTGCTATCGGATCGTGATGCTCAGATCTCCCTCAGATGTGATGACGCAGGTCACAGCCCCTCACTACTGTCCTCCGAAACCGAGGAGGACGGAGCCCGAAAGCGATGACCAATGTATCGGTGACCAAGGAAGACGTGGTCACGTCCGGCGAACTGGTCGTCCTGAAGAGCGTCAACAAGCACTTCGGCGCGTTGCACGTGCTCCAGGACATCGACCTGACGATCGCCCGCGGCGAGGTCGTCGTGGTCATCGGGCCCTCCGGGTCCGGAAAGTCGACCCTCTGCCGCACCATCAACCGTCTGGAGACGATCGACTCGGGCACCATCACGATCGACGGCAAACCCCTGCCGCACGAGGGCCGGGAGCTGGCGCGGCTGCGGGCGGACGTGGGGATGGTCTTCCAGTCCTTCAACCTCTTCGCGCACAAGACCGTGCTCGAGAACGTGATGCTGGGCCAGCTCAAGGTCCGCAAGGCGGACAGGAAGCAGGCCGAGGAAAAGGCCCGGTCCCTGCTCGACCGGGTCGGCGTGGGCACTCAGGCCGACAAATACCCCGCCCAGCTGTCCGGCGGCCAGCAGCAGCGCGTCGCCATCGCGCGGGCACTGGCGATGGATCCGAAGGTCATGCTCTTCGACGAGCCGACCTCCGCCCTCGACCCCGAGATGATCAACGAGGTCCTCGAAGTCATGCAGCAGCTCGCCCGTGAGGGCATGACGATGATCGTCGTCACCCATGAGATGGGCTTCGCACGATCGGCTGCAAACCGCGTGGTCTTCATGGCCGACGGCCGGATCGTCGAAGAGGCTGCGCCCGACCAGTTCTTCAGCAACCCGCGCAGCGACCGGGCCAAGGACTTCCTGTCCAAGATCCTGCACCACTGACGGTGCCGTCCCGCCCCGCGCCCCTGGGTCGCCTTTTCCAACGGACCTCGTTCCGCACCACTCAAAGGATGTTCACCATGAAGCTCCGCAAGGTCACCGCCGCCTCGGCCGCCGTACTCGCCCTCGCCGTGGGGGCCACCGCGTGCGGTGGCGGCAAGAAGGACGACAACGGCTCCTCCGGTGGCGGCAAGAAGATCGCCATCGGCATCAAGTTCGACCAGCCGGGCCTCGGCCAGAAGACCCCGCAGGGCTACTCGGGCTTCGACGTCGACGTCGCCACCTATGTCGCCAAGAAGCTCGGCTACTCGGCCGACCAGATCGAGTGGAAGGAGTCGAAGAGCGCCGACCGCGAGACCATGCTGCAGCGCGGGGACGTCGACTTCATCGCCGCCACGTACTCGATCACCCCGGAGCGTCAGCAGAAGGTCGACTTCGCCGGGCCGTACCTGCTGGCTCACCAGGACGTGCTGATCCGCGCGGACGACACCTCCATCAAGTCCCCGGCCGACCTCAACAACAAGAAGCTGTGTTCGGTGACCGGCTCGACGTCGGCGCAGAACGTCCATGACAAGCTCGCCCCCAAGGCGCAGCTCCAGCAGTACCCGACGTACTCGGCGTGCCTGACCGGTCTGCAGAGCAAGGCGATCGACGCCCTGACCACGGACGACTCGATCCTGGCCGGCTACGCCGCCCAGGCTCAGTTCAAGGGCAGGTTCAAGCTCGGCGGCTTCAAGATGACCAACGAGAACTACGGCATCGGCGTCAAGAAGGGCAGCGCCCTCAAGGACAAGATCAACAAGGCCCTTGAGGAGATGGTCTCCGACGGTTCCTGGGAGACGGCCGTGAAGAAGAACTTCGGCCCGGCCGACTACAAGAACGAGCCCGCCCCGAAGATCGGCGACATCAAGAGCTGAGGCAACGCCCCACGAGTGCGCCGCCTCTGACGACGGCGGCGCACCGGGGCATCCCTACACGCGGAAGCGCGGGAGATCGTGTTCGACTTTCTTGACAAGTACGACGTGCTGGGCGCCTTCTGGACGACGGTGCAGCTGACGCTGCTGTCGGCCGTGGGTTCCCTGGTCTGGGGCACTCTGCTGGCCGCCATGCGGGTGGGCCCGGTACCGCTGATGCGCGGTTTCGGCACCGCTTATGTGAACATCGTGCGGAACATCCCGCTCACGGTGATCATCCTGTTCGCCTCGCTCGGCCTGCACGACACGCTGGGCGTCTCCCTGGGCTCGGACAAGGTCGACACGTACAGCTTCCGGCTGGCCGTGCTCGGCCTGCTCGTCTACACGTCGGCCTTCGTCTGCGAAGCGATCCGTTCCGGCATCAACACGGTGCCGGTCGGCCAGGCGGAGGCGGCCCGGGCCCTCGGTCTGAGCTTCACTCAGGTGCTGTTCCTGGTGGTGCTGCCGCAGGCCTTCCGCGCGGCGGTCGGCCCGCTGACCAACGTGCTGATCGCATTGACGAAGAACACGACGGTGGCGGCCGCGATCGGCGTGGCGGAAGCGGCACTCCTGATGAAGAAGATGGTGGAGAACGAGGCGCAGCTGCTGGCGATCTCCGCGGTCATCGCCTTCGGGTTCTGCTGCCTGACGCTGCCGACCGGTCTGATCCTCGGCTGGGTGGGCAAGAAGGTGGCGGTGAAGCGATGAGCTCGGTCCTGTACGACGCCCAGGGCCCGCGCGCCAAGCGGCGCAACGTCCTGTACACGGCGGTCTTCCTGGTCGTCCTCGCGGCTCTCGCGTGGTGGGTGTACCAGTCCCTCGACGAGAAGGGCCAGCTGGCCTGGGCGCTGTGGAAGCCGTTCTTCAGCTCGGAGGCCTACTCGACGTACATCTGGCCCGGTCTGCAGAACACCTTGAAGGCGGCGGCCCTGGCCATGGTCATCGCGCTCCCGCTGGGTGCCTTCTTCGGCATCGCCCGGCTCTCGGACCATGCGTGGGTGCGGATACCGGCGACGGTCGTGATCGAGTTCTTCCGCGCGATTCCGGTGCTCGTCCTGATGATCTTCGGCAACGAGCTGTACAGCCAGTACACCAACGTGAGTTCCGACGACCGTCCGCTGTACGCGGTCGTGACCGGCCTGGTGCTGTACAACGCGTCGGTGCTCGCCGAGATCGTCCGCGCGGGCATCCTCGCCCTGCCGAAGGGCCAGTCCGAGGCGGCGATGGCGATCGGTCTGCGCAAGGGCCAGGTGATGCGGCTCATCCTGCTGCCGCAGGCGGTCACCGCGATGCTCCCCGCGATCGTCAGCCAGTTGGTGGTCATCGTGAAGGACACCGCGCTCGGCGGCGCCGTCCTCACCTTCCCCGAACTGCTCGCCTCGGCGAGCACGATGAGCGGCTACTACGGCGCCAACACCATCGCCTCCTTCACGGTGGTGGCCGTCATCTTCGTGATCATCAACTTCTCCCTGACCTCGTTCGCGAGCTGGCTGGAGGGCAGGCTGCGGCGGCGCAAGAAGTCGACCGGGGCGGTGCTCGGCGTCGAGGACACCGTGGGCATCGCGGGCCACGCCGGAACGGGAACCGCCGCCTGACGCCAAGTCAGGACCGAAAGCATTACCCGGAGGCAGTGGCGTGATCGCCACTGCCTCCCGTCGCTTGACGCAAACTCTGCCAATGGGTTGCATACGTTCTGTGATCGTGCACCCCGCTCCCCCTTCCTGTTCACTTGTCTCCGTCAGGGCATCGTCACGGGCAGGGGGCGCCGCGTCATGGACCCGGTGATCATCGTCGGAGCGGGGCCGGTCGGGCTCGCGCTCGCGCTGGCGCTGGCCCGCCAGGAGGTGCCGTGCGTCGTCCTGGACGAGGGCCCCGGCAAGGACGAACCCCGCCCGGCGCGCACCGTCGTCCTGCGCGAGGACACGGCCGCCCTGCTGGAGCGGCTGACCGGGGTGGCGCTCGGTGAGCATGGTGTGCGCTGGGCCGGATGGCGGTCCCTGAGGCGCAAGCAGGTGATGAGCGAGGTCGCCTTCGAGCAGACGGACCCCGCCGCCCCGCTGCACATCGCCCAGCACGTCGTCACCGGCGCCCTGCGCGCCGCCATCGCCGACGAGCCGCTGGTGAAGGTGGCGGTGGACAGCCGTCTGGACTCGATCGAGCAGGAGCGTTCCGGCGTCACCGCGCACACTCGCGGCCCGAACGGCACCTGGTGGCGCGGCAGTTACCTGATCGGCTGCGACGGACCGCGCTCGACGGTGCGCAAACTCCAGGACATCCGCTTCCCCGGCCGCACGGCGGTGGAGCGGCACGCGGTCGCCGCGCTGCGCACGGAACTTCCGTGGGAGGGTCAGGCGTTGCTCCATCGGACACCGCCCTGGCGGCAGTCCGGGCCCTCGGCCGGGGAGGTGACCGCCCGCCCCCTCCCGGACGGCGTGTGGCGCCTGGACTGGCTGCTGCCACCGGGCAAGGACCTGGTCACGCCGGAGACCCTGGTGGCGCGGATCCGCGAGACGCTCGCGGGCTGGACGGACGGCTCCACACCGCCGTACGAGCTGCTCGACACCGGTGTTCACACGGTGCACCACCGGCTGGCCCGCCGGTGGCGCGTCGGCCGGGTCTTCCTCGCCGGGGACGCGGCCCATCTGCTCGGCGCGCTCGGCACCCAGGGGCTGGACGAGGGCCTGAGGGATGCCGACAACCTCGCCTGGAAGCTGGCCCCGGCCTGGCACCACGGCCTGCATGAGGCGCTGCTGGACAGCTACCAGGCCGAGCGGCGCGCCGTGGTCGCCGCCCGGCTGCGCGCCGCCGACCAGGTGCTGCCGGTGCTGCGCGGCGCCGGCGGGCTGCGCCAGATCGTGCCGCGTGCGGCGCGCGGCCACGACGCGCTGCTCACGGACGGTCACTTGGGGCGCGGGCCACTCGGTGCGCCGGGGGCGTACGCCGACTCGCCGCTCGCGCCCCGGCATCTGGAGGGCGAGATCCCGGTCGGCACCCCGCTCGGCGCACCCGTCACCGACGTACGGGTCACCGCGGAGGATGGTTCCTTCGTCCAACTGCGCGACCGGCTCGGCCGCGCCGCCCTCCTGGTCGTGCTGATCGCGCCCGGCACGGGAGTGTGGGACCGCAAGCACTGGGTGTCCGCCGGAGTGATGCCCCGGCTCGCGGCGGCCGTGACCGCGCTGCCGTACGCCGCCGAGCTGCTGGTCGCCGAGAGCTACCCGGGTGCGCCGGCGCACAGCGTGCTGCTCGTGCGCCCCGACGGCCACCTGATCACCGCGCTGAGCGGCGTCCGTCCGGCCGACCTCTATGCGGCGGCGGAGGCGGCGGTGGGCGGAGCGGCCAGGGAGGAGCCGGCCCAGGCAGCCTCCGGCGCCCGCTGACCCGCTGCCCGTCACCCTCCGGCACCCGCTGACCCGCAGGCCCGTCACCCTCCGTCCACATGGTGACGGTGAGTTGACCGGAGTAGACCGGCATGCTGTACTCCGGACCATGACCGACACCTGCGTGCGCCTGTGGCGGCGGGTCCATATGGACCTCGTCCGCTATGCGGGCTGCGTGTGTCGCCCGTCCTGCTGAATTCGCATCCCCTTCCTTCCGGGCGCCGCCGCGCGCCCGTACCGCGAACCCTCCACAGGACGGTGCACGTGTCTGTCTCCCCCGTTCCCGTGTCCCCTGCCGTCGGCTCGGTGCCCACCCAGGCGGACCTCCTCGACTTCGTACGGCGTACGGCTGCCGACGCCGAACTGATCGCCTCCCTTCCGCTCGACCCGGAGGGCCGCACCTGGGTGCGGCTGCAGGGTCCGGGCGGCAGCGAGGCATGGCTCATCGGCTGGCCGCCCGGCACCGGCACCGGCTGGCACGACCACGCGGATTCGGTCGGAGCGTTCCTCACCGCCGCTGGCGTGCTCAAGGAGAACTCGCTCGCCGCCCGGCTGCCGACCGACGGCTGGAAGACCCTGGAGCTCGCCGAGGGCGTGGACCGCGAACGCCGGCTGCCCGCGGGCGAGGGCCGCGCCTTCGGCCGCCACCATGTCCACGAGGTGCTCAACGAGTCCCGTGACGAGCACGCGATCTCCGTACATGCCTACTACCCGCCGCTGCCGCGCATCCGCCGCTACAGCCGCACGGGGCATTTGCTCCGCCTCGAGCAGGTCGAACGCCCGGAGGACTGGCAGTGAGCCGCACGGAGGAGACGGCCGTGGGCGGCATCGGGGCCGCACCGAGCGGCGGTACGGGCGAGCCGCCGGCGGGCGGCGCAGGAGCGGTGGTCGGAGTGGGTAGACAGCCCGTCGGTATCGACGAGTTGCTGCAGCGGGTGCGTGCGGGCTATCGGCGCATCGAGGCACGGGAGGCGCACGAGGCGGCGCGGACCGGCGAGGCGCTGCTGGTCGACATCCGGTACGCGGCCCTGCGCGAGCGGGACGGACTGATCCCCGGCGCTCTCGTCATCGAGCGCAACGAACTGGAGTGGCGCCTCGATCCCCAGGGCAGCCACCGTGTCCCCGAGGCCACCGGCCACGACCTGCGCGTCGTGGTGCTCTGCAACGAGGGCTACGCCTCCAGCCTCGCGGTCGCCTCCCTCCACCAGCTGGGACTGCACCGGGCCACGGACCTCGTCGGTGGCTTCCAGGCATGGCGGGCAGAGGGCCTCCCGGTGGAGCCGGCGACGCCCTGACCCGAAACGGTCCCTGGCGACCTGGGAGGCGACACATCACCGGGAGTGCGGAACCCCCGTTCCGTTCCGGGCACGGGGGTCCGTCCACGTCCTCTTCCCGGCTGCTACTCCTTCGCTGTGGCCACCGTCACCGCCAGAACCCGCAGCGCCGCGCGCCCGGGCACCGCACTGGCCACGAGCGCGAGGAGACCGGCGGTCCCGACGACGGTGACGTACAGCAGGGGCGTGACCGAGGGCGCCGCCCGGCCCGTCATTCCGACGCTGAACGCGGTGAGCACGGCGAGCGCGATACCGCTGCCGAGTGAGGCGGCCAGGAACACGACGGACAGCGTCTCCGTCCGCAGCATCCGCAGCACCTGACGGCGGGTCGCACCGGCGAGGCGAAGCAGGCCGAATTCGCGGACACGCTCCGCAACCGACATCGCCAGCGTGTTGACGACGGCGATAGCGGTGAACGCCAGCACCAGTCCCATGGCGAGATAGTTGACCTCGGCATTCGTCTGCTGCCGCTCGGCCTGGAGGGTGTCCGCATCGGTCGGCGAAAGAATCCGCAGACCCGGGAACTCACGGAGTGTAGTCGCGAGTTGTGTCTGTGTACGGGTTGTGCTGACGAGGACGGAGGAGGCGAGCGGATTGTCGACGTGGCGGGCGATGAGGTCATGGGCGAAGGTGAGGTCGCCGAAGGCGAGACCCCGGGCATAGACGGCGGCGACGGTGAGCGTGGCGGGCGTCCCGTCGCCGAGGGTGAGTTTCAGGGTGCTGCCCGGCTTCAAGCGGTGCTGGTCAGCGGCCAGTTGGCTGACGGCGACCGTGCCGGGGGCGAGTCGGTCGAGAGAGCCGGCCGTGACCTGCGGGTCCCAGGTGCGGGTCAGGCCTGCCGGGGTGACGCCCTGCGCGGGGTACTTGTCGAGGCCGATACGGACGGTCGTGCGGACGACTTCGGTGACGGTGTCGTGCCGCCCGCGCAGCCGCTGTGCCGCCTCGGCAGGGACGCCGGGGCCCTGTGCGGCGACGACCCAGTCGGCCCGTACACCGTCACGGGCCTGGCTGCGGGCGGCGTCGCCGAGAGTGGACTGGACGAACAGGACGGTGCAGGTCATGCCGACGAGCAGGGTGAGGGGAGTGACGACGGAGGCCATACGGGCGGCGTTGCCGCGCAGGTTGGCGGTGGCGAGACGGCCGCCGTGACCGGCGAGCCGGAGCGGGCCGGCGAGCAGCAGCGCGGCCGCCCTGACCAGCAGCGGACCGAGCAGGGCGACGGAGGTGGACAGGACGACGACGGCGAGGAACGTCACAGGAGTCGAGGCGGGCTCGGTGCGCAGGGAGGTGAGGACGACGACGAGGACGACTCCGCCGGCGAGAAGCAGCAGTCCGGCGACGGTCCGGCCCCAGACGGGACGGGTCCGCTCGGTCCTGGCCTCGGCCAGAGCCTCGGCCGGGCGGATCCTGGCGACCCTGCGGGAGGCGATCCGGGCCGCGGCCCAGGCGCCGAGCAGAGTGGCGGCCAGGGCGGCGAGCGGCGGGAAGACACTGACGGTGAGTTCGAGGGTGGCGGGTACGGCGCCCAGGGCGACGAACCTGGAGTACAGCCAGCCACCCAAGGGCAGCCCGAGCAGCGCGCCCACGGTGCCCGCCGCCGCGCCGACGATCAGCGCCTCCCGGCCGAGCAGTTTGCGGATCTGTCCAGGTGTGGCGGCGATGGCGCGGAGCAGGGCGAGTTCGCGGTGGCGTTGCTGCACGGTGAGCGCGAAGGTGCCGACGACCACCAGCACCGCCACCAGCAGCGAGGTCCCGCCCATGGCGCCGCCCATGCTGACCAGCCGGGTGCGGGCGGCAGCCGCGTCCAGGAACTCGACAGGCCCGCGGGCGTCTCCGGTGCTGACCTGGGCGGTGGTGCCGTGCAGCGCCCGCGCCACGGCGTTGCGCACCTGCTCGGGGTCGGTTCCCTCCGCCGGCAACACGCCGTACGCGCTGACCTGCCCCGGATGCGCGGCCAGGCGGCGGGCCTCGGCGGCGGAGAAGAACAGGGACGTCTGGTGGCGTACGGCGGTGGCCGGGGCGGCGATACCGGTGATGCGGTAACTACGCGGGGCCTGTGTGGACTGCACGGTGAGCCGGTCACCGGGCCGCAGCCGAGCCCGTGCGGCGAGGTCACCGTCGATGACCAGGTCGCCGTCGGCCCTGGGCGCGCTGCCCGTGGTCAGCCGGTACGGCGTCAGCACGGAGGAGTCCCAGGCATGCCCGTATGCGGTACGGCCGCCGGTGCCGCCTGGAGTCAACGGCTGGGCGAGGAAGGTGAGTTCGGGCACGGCCCGGGCCACCCCGCGCACGTGGACGAGTCTGGTGCGCAGCCGCTCGGAGAGCCAGGCGCGTTCGGCGATGGGTTTCGCCTTGTGCTTGACCTTCGTCTTGCCGTTCTTGTGCTTGACGGTGGTCTTGTGGACGTACTGGTCACCGGAGACCACGACCGGAGCGGCGGCGTAGCGCTCGGTGCGGATGGTGCCGCGCAGGCCGGTGTCCAGGAGGGTGCCGCAGGCGGTGATCAGGGCGGCCGCGCACATCAGCGCGAGGAAGGCACCGAGGAAGCCCGCCTTCCGTGCGCGGACCGTCTGGAGGGCGTATCGCAGCATCATCAGGCGGGGCTCTCTTCTGTTGTACGCGTCGGCTGGGTCGTACGCGGTCGGCCTCGGCGGCTGTGCATGCCGTGGTCCGGAGCGTGCGTACAGACTCGCCTGCGCGTGGCAGGAAGAGCACTGCGGTGGCCCGGCGTCTTCGGCGGGGGTTAACCCCCGATCAACCCCCATGCGACGCGGGGAGTTCGCGAGCACGGCGGCTTCCCGCCTGCGCGCCGAGGACTCAGAACTCTCCTTCTCCCAGGAACTCCGTGTTCTCGCCCTCTTCCTCCAGGGCCTGGCGGACGACCCGGAGGGCCATGCCCTCGGGGTAGCCCTTGCGGGCGAGCATGCCGGCGAGACGGCGGAGCCGCTTGTCACGGTCGAGGCCACGGGTGGCGCGCAGTTTGCGGGTCACGAGCTCTCGGGCCGTCTCCTCCTCCTGCTCGGAGTCGAGCTGGGAGACGGCCTCGTCGATCAGCGCCGAGTCGACCCCCTTGGTGCGAAGCTCCTGGGCGAGCGCCCGGCGGGCAAGCCCCCGGCCGTGATGCCGGGACTCCACCCAGGCGTCCGCGAACGCGCTGTCGTCGATCAGCCCGACCTCCTCGAACCGCGACAGCACCTCCTCGGCCACCTCCTCGGGGATCTCCCGCTTGCGCAGGGCGTCCGCGAGTTGCTTGCGGGTGCGCGGGGTCCCGGTGAGCAGGCGCAGGCAGATCGCCCGTGCCCGCTCAGCCGGGTCCCCTGAAGACTCCCCCCGCTCGGCCCTCGACGAGGAAGGGGCGCCTTCGTCCTCACCGGGTACGTCTCCGAAGCCGCGCCGCCGGCCTCGCGCCCGCCCGCGGCCGCCCCGCGGGCCGACGCCGCCGCGGGAGCCGCGGCCGGGCGAGCCGCCCCCGTACGGCTCGTCGCCCGCGCCCGGGTGGGCGCCGCCGGCATCCCCGTATCCGCCGGTGCCCCGGTGCTCGTCGTGACCCTGGTAACCGTCGTCCCGATGTCCGCCGCCGCGCGGGGCGGAGTCCGGGTTGCTCCCGGTGCCCCTCCCCCGTGGGGCGCCGGGGGTGGCGTACTCGTACTCGGCCCAGTCGGTTCGTCGTGTCACGGGTCAGCTCTTGGCTGCGGCGGCCTTGGGCTTGGTGGCCTTGGCGGCTGCCGGGGCGGGCACCGTCTTGGCGTCGTCGGCGGCCGCGGTGGTGACCGCCGCGTCCCCGCCCGGCTCGGCGGCAGGCTCCTCCGGCCGGACGCCGACGCCCAGCTTCTCCTTGATCTTCTTCTCGATCTCGTTGGCCAGGTCGGGGTTGTCCTTGAGGAAGTTGCGCGCGTTCTCCTTGCCCTGGCCGAGCTGGTCGCCCTCGTACGTGTACCAGGCGCCGGCCTTGCGGACGAAGCCGTGCTCCACGCCCATGTCGATCAGACCGCCCTCGCGGCTGATGCCCTGGCCGTAGAGGATGTCGAACTCGGCCTGCTTGAAGGGCGGGGCGACCTTGTTCTTGACGACCTTGCAGCGGGTGCGGTTGCCGACCGCCTCCGTGCCGTCCTTCAGGGTCTCGATGCGGCGGATGTCGATACGCACCGAGGCGTAGAACTTCAGCGCGCGGCCACCGGTCGTGGTCTCCGGGGAGCCGAACATCACGCCGATCTTCTCGCGGAGCTGGTTGATGAAGATCGCGGTGGTCTTGGACTGGTTGAGCGCGCTGGTGATCTTCCGCAGGGCCTGGCTCATCAGCCGGGCCTGGAGACCGACGTGGCTGTCGCCCATCTCGCCCTCGATCTCCGCGCGCGGGACGAGCGCGGCGACGGAGTCGATGACGATGAGATCGAGCGCGCCGGAGCGGACGAGCATGTCCACGATCTCCAGGGCCTGCTCGCCGTTGTCGGGCTGGGAGAGGATCAGGTTGTCGATGTCGACGCCGAGCTTCTTCGCGTACTCGGGGTCGAGGGCGTGCTCCGCGTCGACGAAGGCGACCTGGCCGCCGGCCTTCTGCGCGTTGGCCACCGCGTGCAGGGTCAGGGTCGTCTTACCGGAGGACTCCGGGCCGTACACCTCCACCACACGGCCGCGCGGCAGACCGCCGACACCGAGGGCGACGTCGAGTGCGGTCGACCCGGTGGGGATGACCTCGATGGGCTCGTTCGGCCGCTCGCCCAGGCGCATCACCGCGCCCTTGCCGAATTGCCGTTCAATCTGTGCGAGCGCGGCGTCGAGCGCCTTCTCGCGGTCGGTTCCTGCCATGGGTTCCACCCGGTTTGCTTGAGTCGATCGCTTCACGTCAAAGACGCTAACGCCTGCCACTGACAATGGGCCCCGACGCAGGCCCAGCCTGTGGATAACCATGGGACTTCTTCCCGTAAAACGGGGCGAAATCCACTGCCGATGCCTCGCCTGAACCTCCATGAGAATGGATGTTCGATTTTGGTGTCAAGCGCACCACGCGGCGCCCGGAACCCGTGCCGCGGCACCCGGCGTCGCTACTCCCGGAGGCGTAAAACGGGTGTCTTCGGCCGGACGACGACCGGGCGGGCCGCTCCGGAGAGCCTTGGCCCATGAAGAATCCGCGCGCCGTCGACCGCCTCTGTCATGCGACGGGGCTGCTCCTCGTCCTGTCCGGTCTCGTGCACCTGGGGGTGTTCGCGGTCGACGGAGGCCCGTGGGCCGGTCCCGTCTCCTGGCGCAAGCCCGTCACCTTCGGGCTCTCCTTCGGGCTGACGCTGATCGCGATCACGTGGGTCACGTCGTATCTGCGCGTCGGCCCGCGGCTGCGCTCGGCCCTGCTGCTCGTCTTCGCCGCCGACTGTGTGGTGGAGGTCGGCGGCATCACCCTCCAGGCCTGGCGCCGGGTGCCCTCGCACCTGAACATGGAGACCCCCTTCGACACGGCGGTGTCCATGACGCTCGCGGTGGGCGGCGGTGTCCTTGTCGCCCTGCTCACGGTGTTCGCCGTCGCGTCCTTCCGGCACCGGCCGACAGGGCCGGCGGGCATGCCGCTCGCGGTCCGCTCCGGGTTCGCGATCCTGCTGGTGGCACTGGCCTCGGGGGCTGCGATGATCGCGCGCGGGGTCGTACTGACCCGCACCGGCCACCAGGAGGCCGCCTACGCCTCGACGGCCCCGCTCAAGCCCCTGCACGGCGTGAGCCTGCACGCCGTACTCGTCCTACCCGCGCTGGCCTGGCTGTTGTCCCGCTGGCCCTGGAGCGACTCGCCCTGGAGCGAACGGACACGCCGGCGGATCGTGGCCACGGCGGTCGGCTGCTACGCGGTGGCCGTCGCCGGTGCGGGAGCGTGGGCGGTGCTGACGTATCGATGACAAGGCCGGGACGGCACCGGCCCACCGCCTCCTCTCCCGTCACCGGCCCGCGACGTCCGCCTGCGAGGCACACCGGTCTACGACGACTGCTCCGGCTCGGGCTGCCCGGCCCGCGGCCGGCGTATGCGCGCCAGCATTCCGGGGCCGCCCGGGCTCCGGCCGCGGTGCCCGTGCACCCTGGGATCGTCCGTGACGGCGTACCGCTTCACATACGCCCCGAGGAAGGCCTGGAGAGTGGCGACCGCAGGGATGGCGATCAGCGCGCCGACGGCGCCCAGCAGCGCGGTGCCGGCGATGACCGAACCGAAGGCGACCGCAGGGTGGATGTCGACCGTCCTGGCGGTCAGCTTGGGCTGGAGCATGTAGTTCTCGAACTGCTGATAGACCACCACGAAGACCAGCACCCACACCGCGTACCAGGGGTCGACGGTGAACGCGATCAGCATCGGCAGCGCACCGGCGAGGTAGGTGCCGATGGTCGGAATGAACTGTGAGACCAGGCCCACCCAGACACCTAGCACGGGCGCGTACGGCACACCGAGGGCCTGGAGCAGGATGTAGTGGGCGACGCCGGAGATGAGTGCCATCAGGCCGCGCGAGTAGAGATAGCCGCCCGTCTTGTCGACGGCGATCTCCCAGGCGCGCAGCACCTCGGCCTGGCGGGCGGGCGGCAGGACGGAGCACAGGGCGCGGCGCAGCCGGGGGCCGTCGGCCGCGAAGTAGAAGGAGAACAGCCCCACCGTCAGCAGCTGGAACAGTCCGCCGAGCACCTGCGCGGAGACGTCGAGAACACCCGCGGCGCTGTTCTGTGCGTATTTGCGCAGCCAGTCGGAGTGGAGCAGGCCCTCCTGGACGTCCACGCGCCGGAGCTCGGTGTGGAAGGTCTCATTGATCCAGTTGATGAGCGAGTCAAGGTATTGCGGGAAGCCCTCGACCATCTTGATGATCTGGCCGGCCAGCATGGAGCCGAGCAGGGTGACGAACCCGGCGACGGCGATCGTCAGCCCGAGGAAGACCAGGAAGGTGGCCAGTCCCCGGCGCATGCCGCGGGCGGCCATCCGGCTCACCGCGGGCTCGATCGCGAGAGCCAGGAAGAACGCGATCAACACGTTGATCAACAGCCCGGTGAGCTGATGGAAGGCCCAGCTGCCGAGCTGGAACGCGGCGATCAACGCGAGCGCGAGCACCATGGCGCGCGGCAGCCAGCGCGGCATGCGGCCGACCGCGGCGACGGCGCCGGAGGCCGTGGGCCGCTCGGGCCGTGTCGTGCCGGTCGGTGCCGCGTCCCGGGTCAGCGGCTGGTCGTCCTCGTCAATCGGTGCCACGGGCCAAGTCTCGCCCACGCCACCGACAACCGGCGCCCACCCGCGATCTTCGTGACCGATCGGTGCCGTACGGCGGGCCCCTTCACGGACGATCAGGGCATTTCGGACGGTGGTTCAGTGTCGCTCGCCGGGCACGTCCATGACCGTGCAGACCACGCGCCACACGTCCTTCGCATCCCAGCCGGCGTTCAGCGCCTCGTTCACCGTGCGCCCGCCCAGCTCGGACATGACGTGATCGCGCGCGAAGGTGTCGGCGTACCCCGGACCGAAGTGTTCCGCCATTCGCTGCCAGAAGACCGTCAACCGCATGACTCAAGTATCCCGCCCCTGGGGGTGGGCCCCGGCCGGGAGCGCTTGCCGAGACCGCTTTCCGTCCTACGGTCTGACACATGGCCGAAACAGGAGCTTCCCCACTCCCTCCCACGCCCCCGGCGCGCTCCCCGCTCTTCCGCGCCGAACAGTTCGTGTGGCTCACCGCGCGCGTGCTGGAGCAGCACCTCTTCGCGTACCACTTCCTGCACGGCACCCCGGACGCGGTGGAAGCGGCGCTGGACGCCTACCGCAACGAGGACGGCGGGTACGGGCACGCCCTGGAACCCGACCTGCGCGGTCCCGTGAGCCAGCCCTTGCACACCGCGCACGCGCTGCGCGTTCTGGACGCCGTCGGGCGCTGCGGCGGGCAGCGGGTCGAGCGCGTCTGCCGCTATCTGACCTCGGTCTCCACCGCGGACGGCGCCCTGCCGGCGATCCATCCCAGCCAGCGCGGATATCCGGTGGCACCGTTCGTCCCGGTCGTCGACGACCCTGCCAGCGAGCTGCTGGCCACGGGACCGGTGGTGGGGCTGCTGCACCGCAACGAGGTGTGGCACGCCTGGCTGTTCCGGGCCACCGACTTCTGCTGGCAGGCCGTGGAGTCCCTGGAGAAGTCCCATCCGTACGAGGTGGAGGCCGCCGTGGCCTTCCTCGACTCCGCTCCCGACCGCTCACGCGCGGAGGCCGCCGCGGACCGGCTCGGCCGCCTGGTGCGGGAGCAACGGCTCGCGGCCCTGGACCCGGACCGGCTCGACGCGTTTCCGGTGGCGTCCGGCTACGCCCCCGGCGAGCACCACTTCCCGCACGACTTCGCCAGGACCCCGGAGTCACTCGCGCGCGCGTGGTTCACGGACGACGAGATGGCACGTTCCCTGGACCACCTGACCGCCGAGCAGCAGGACGACGGCGGCTGGCCGATCCGGTGGCGCCAGTGGGCACCGGCCCCCGCGCTGGAGGCACGCCCCCTGGTGACGATCGAGGCACTGCGCACCCTGCGGGCGTACGGCCGTTTCGTGGGCTGAGCCGGCGTCGTACGGCCGCCCGCCCCCGACCGAGCCCGACCGGTTCGCGCGGCACCACGCGTGTGGGCCGCGCCGGCCGGCGTCCGTCCCGCGTCATCCGCCGAGAGCCCGTACACCTGCCGTCACCACCACGGCCGCCGCGACGACCAGGAGGAACGGCGCGCGCAGCACCAGCGCCACTGCGGCCGCGCCGAGCCCCGCGACCCGTGCGTCCAGCACGAGCCCGTGCCCGTCGGCGAACGTCTGCTGAGCCGTGAGCGCGGCGAGGAGGGCGACGGGCAGCAGGGCGGCGAGCCGCCGTACGAACGGCCGCTCCATGGCGCCAGCGGGCACCAGCAGCCCGGCGAGCTTGACGGCGTAGCAGCCGAGGGCGGTCAAGCCGATCGCGATCCAGGTGTTCACCGGTCCTCCTCCGCTACGGCGCCGTCCTCCGGCCCATCCGCTCCATTGATCCGGTCAACCCGGTCCATCCGGTCCACCCGGGTCACTCCATCCGATCCGGTGAGTCCAGCCGGTCCCCCCGTCCGGCCCGGCCCGCGCCGTACACCCTGCCGGCCACGCCCCTCGCGAAGGCCCTCGGCGACGAGGGCGACCGGCGCCGCCAGGGCCGCCACCAGGACCGGAACGCCGGCCGGGAGGACGGGCAGCAGGCCGAGGCCCAGCAGGACCGCCAGGCCCGCGACCGCGCGCTCGCTGGTCGTCCTCAGCATCGGCGCGAGCAGCGCCAGGAACACGGCGGGCCCGGCCGCGTCCAGGCCCCACGCGCGCGTGTCGCCGATGGCCTTGGCGCCGAGCGCGCCGAGCAGCGTGGTGAGGTTCCAGAGCGCGTACAGCGTGAGCCCGGTGACGGTGAAGCCGATCCGCCGGGCGCGCCGGGTCGGCTGGGCCAGGGTGACCGCCGCGGTCTCGTCGATCACCCACTGGGCGGCGAACGGCCGTACCGCGCGCGGGAGGGCGAGCAACTGCGACAGCCGCAGCCCGTAGAAGGCGTTGCGCACGCCGAGGAAGAAGGCGCCCGCGGCCGCCGTGAACGGATTGCCTCCGGCGGCGAGCGCTCCGACCAGCGCGAACTGGGAAGCGCCGGTGAAGACCAGGAGGCTGAGCGCGCAGGTCTGGAGCAGTCCGAGCCCGCTGCCGGCCGAGGTCACCCCGAAGGCGAATCCGGACAGGCCCACGGCGACGCCGACGCCGAGGGCGTCCCGTACGACGGTCCGGTCGGGCTTGTCCGCGCCGTCGGCGGTCAGGTCCGCGAGTGCTGTCTGCTGTGCCACGCCCCGGAGGGTACGGACATCCCTCACCCCGGGTCTTGTACGTTCTTGCG
This sequence comes from Streptomyces sp. RB17, assembly GCF_009604455.1. Lineage (GTDB taxonomy): Bacteria > Actinomycetota > Actinomycetes > Streptomycetales > Streptomycetaceae > Streptomyces. The sequence continues at coordinate 27,378 of NZ_WEGL01000008.1, read as the reverse complement.
CCCGCCCTGGCCGGATGCCGTGCGCTCACGCTGGTAGGCCCCCGGAGGCACCCCGACGATCCGGGTGAAGTGCCGGTTGAGGTGCGGCTGGTCGGTGAAGCCGACGGCCACCGCCGCCTCGGCAGGAGGCGAGCCCGCGTCCAGAAGAAGGCGCGCGCGGCGCACGCGGGCGTCGGTCAGCCAGGCGTGGGGAGGCATGCCGTAGGAGTCGCGGAAGGCCCGCAGCAACGCAAAGGGGCTGGTGCCGAGTTCGGTAGCCAGCCGTTCCAGGGTCGGCGGCTCGGCCATCCGCTCGTCGAGCACCGCACGCGCGCGTGCCGCGACACCCGCTCCGGCCGTGCTGACCGGCCGCTGCGGCAGCGGACCGCCGTTCCGTCGCAGCAGCCTGGTCACGGCGATCCGCAGCATGGTGTCGGCGGCCAGGGCGTTGCCCTCGTCGGCGGCGCGCAGCACCTGGTGGACCAGACGCACGGTGTACGGGTCGTCGAGGACAGGGCTGAGGAAACCCGGCGTGCCCCGGATGGTGGTGGTCTCGGCCGCGATCGCGGCGACCACCTCGGGTGAGGGGTAGACGGCGCCGTACCGCCAGCCCTCGGGGACGCCGGCGCGGCCGGTGTGCGCCGTGTCCGGGTTGACCAGTGCGAGGGCTCCCGCGCCCGCGGACACGTCGGAGCCGCGGTGGTGGAAGACCTCGACGCCGTCGGCTATGGCCGCGATCACGAAGTGCTCGTGGGTGTGCCGGACGAACGTCTTGTGGACGTACCGGGCCCGCAGCAGGTCCACGCCCGGCAGGTCGGCGTACCGCCAGTGCCGCGCACGCTCCACGGGCCGGCGCCCACCCGTCTCCCCGCCCGTCCGTTCCTCGCCCCGCCGAACCTCACCCGCCATACGCCCATTCTCCGCCCCGCCGCCCGCGACCGACCTCGTCCGCTCTCCGCCCGCCGCCCGCGACCGACCTCGTCCGCTCTCCGCCCCCGGCGCCCGCGACCGGCCTCGTCCGCTCCCCGCCCCACGACCGCCGCCGCCCCCCGGCACTACCCGCAGCCGCCACCGCTCACTCCGCGCACCACCACCTCACTCCCGGCCCCGCCCGCGCCGCCCGGCTCCCGTCCCCGCCTGGCTCCCGACCACTTCCCACCGCGGGACGTATGCCCAGGTCAGCGCGATTGTCAGTGGCCGGGTGCAGGATGGACGCATGGTCAGCTCCGCACACCGAGCCCTCGACGGCTTCTCCCCCGCGACCCGAGGCTGGTTCACGGGGGCGTTCTCCGCGCCCACCGCGGCCCAGGCCGGCGCGTGGCGGGCCATCGGCGCGGGCTCGGACGTGCTGGTGGTGGCCCCGACCGGCTCGGGCAAGACGCTGGCCGCGTTCCTCGCCGCCCTGGACCAGCTGGCCTCGACCCCGCCCCCGGCCGACCCGAAGAAGCGCTGCCGGGTGCTCTATGTTTCCCCGCTGAAGGCCCTCGCGGTCGATGTCGAGCGCAACCTCCGCAGCCCGCTGACCGGCATCCGCCAGGAGTCCGTGCGCCTGGGCCTGCCCGAGCCCGAGGTCAGGGTCGGCATCCGCTCCGGCGACACCCCGGCGGCCGAGCGGCGCGCCCTGTCCACCCGCCCGCCGGACATCCTGATCACCACCCCCGAGTCGCTGTTCCTGATGCTGACCTCGGCCACGCGTGACGCGCTGACGGGCGTGGAGACGGTGATCCTGGACGAGGTGCACGCGGTCGCGGGCACCAAGCGCGGCGCCCATCTCGCGCTCTCCCTGGAGCGGCTGGACGAGCTGCTGCCGAAGCCCGCCCGCCGGATCGGCCTGTCGGCGACCGTCCGCCCGGTGGACGAGGTGGCCCGGTATCTGTCGCCGCGCCGCAAGGTGGAGATCGTCCAGCCGGAGTCCGGCAAGGAGTTCGACCTGTCCGTGGTGGTGCCGGTCGAGGACATGGGCGAGCTGGGCGGCTCCCCCGCGGCCGACGCCGCCGAAGGCGGCGAGAAACCGTCGATCTGGCCGCATGTGGAGGAGCGGATCGCCGACCTGGTCCAGTCCCACCGCTCCACGATCGTGTTCGCCAACTCCCGGCGCCTCGCCGAGCGGCTGTGCAACCGGCTCAACGAGATCGCCTACGAGCGGGCGACCGGCGAGACCCTGGACGAGCACCACGCCCCGGCCCAGCTGATGGGCGGCTCGGGAGCGGCCCAGGGCGCGCCCCCGGTGATCGCCCGCGCACACCACGGCTCGGTCTCCAAGGAGCAGCGCGCCCTGGTCGAGGAGGACCTGAAGGCGGGCCGGCTGCCCGCCGTGGTCGCCACGTCTAGCCTGGAGCTGGGCATCGACATGGGCGCCGTCGACCTGGTCGTGCAGGTCGAGTCCCCGCCCTCGGTCGCCTCCGGCCTCCAGCGCGTCGGCCGCGCGGGGCACCAGGTGGGCGCCGTCTCCACCGGTGTCGTCTTCCCCAAGTACCGCGGTGACCTGGTCCAGGCGGCCGTGGTCACCGAACGGATGCGCTCCGGCTCGATCGAGTCCCTGAGGGTGCCCGCGAACCCGCTCGACGTGCTCGCGCAGCAACTGGTCGCGATGACGGCGCTGGACACCTGGCAGTTCGACGACCTGCTCGCCATGGTCCGCCGTGCCGCACCCTTCGCGTCACTGCCCGAGTCGGCGTTCACGGCGGTCCTCGACATGCTCGCGGGCCGCTATCCGTCCGACGCGTTCGCGGAGTTGCGCCCGCGCGTGGTGTGGGACCGCGTGACCGGCGAGATCACCGGCCGTCCGGGCGCCCAGCGCCTCGCCGTCACCTCCGGCGGCACGATCCCCGACCGCGGCCTCTTCGGGGTCTTCCTCGCCGGTTCCGACCCGAAGAAGGGCGGCGGCCGGGTCGGCGAACTGGACGAGGAGATGGTCTACGAGTCCCGGGTCGGGGATGTCTTCACGCTGGGCACGAGTTCCTGGCGGATCGAGGACATCACCCGCGACCGGGTCCTGGTCTCCCCCGCGCCCGGTGTGCCGGGCCGACTGCCCTTCTGGAAGGGCGACCAGCTCGGCCGCCCGCTCGAACTGGGCCGCGCGGTGGGCGCGTTCCTGCGTGAGGTCGGCTCGCTGCCCAAGGACGACGCCCGGCTGCGTCTGCTCGCGGCGGGCCTCGACGCCTGGGCGGCGGACAACGTGCTGTCGTACCTGGACGAGCAGCGCGAGGCCTGCGGCCATGTCCCGGACGACCGTACGATCGTCGTGGAGCGCTTCCGCGACGAGCTCGGCGACTGGCGGGTCGTCGTCCACTCCCCCTTCGGCGCCCAGGTGCACGCCCCCTGGGCCCTCGCGCTCGGCGCCCGCCTGTCCGAGCGGTACGGCATGGACGCGCAGGTCATGCACGCCGACGACGGCATCGTGCTGCGCCTGCCCGACGCCGACCTGATGGGCCTGGACCTGCTCGACCAGGAGCCCATGAAGGCCGGCACCGAGTACGACAGCGACCAGGCGCCCGTCGGCGCGGCGGACGTCGCCTTCGACAAGGGCGAGGTCAACCAGGTCGTCACCGACCAGGTCGGCGGCTCCGCCCTGTTCGCCTCCCGGTTCCGCGAGTGCGCCGCCCGCGCGCTGCTGCTGCCACGCCGCAACCCCGGCAAGCGCACCCCGCTGTGGCAGCAGCGCCAGCGTGCGGCCCAACTGCTGCAGGTGGCGAGCGAGTTCGGCTCGTTCCCGATCGTCCTGGAGGCCGTCCGCGAATGCCTCCAGGACGTCTTCGACGTCCCCGGGCTCGCGGAGCTGATGGGCGACATCGAGTCCCGCAAGGTGCGCCTGGTCGAGGTCACCACTCCGGCGCCCTCGCCGTTCGCCCGATCTCTGCTGTTCGGGTACGTCGCCCAGTTCCTGTACGAGGGCGACTCCCCGCTCGCCGAGCGCCGCGCCGCCGCGCTGTCCCTGGACTCCCGGCTGCTGGCCGAGCTGCTGGGCCAGGCGGAGCTGCGGGAACTGCTCGACGCCGAGGTGCTGACCGAGCTGGAGCGCGAGCTGCAGTGGCTCAGCGACGACCGCCGGGTCAAGGACGTGGAGGGCGTGGCCGATGTGCTGCGACTGCTCGGCCCGCTGACCGACGCCGAGCTGGTGGCGCGGGGCGCGGATGCGCAGTGGGCGCGCGAGCTGGCCGGTGCCCGCCGGGCCATCAAGGTCCGGATCGCCGGCGCCGACCACTGGGCGGCGGTCGAGGACGCGGGCCGGCTGCGCGACGCGCTCGGTACGGCGCTTCCGGTCGGCGTGCCCGAGGCCTTCACCGAGCCGGTCAAGGATCCGCTGGGCGATCTTCTCGCCCGTTACGCCCGCACCCACGGCCCGTTCACGTCGGCCACGGCGGCGGCCCGATTCGGCCTGGGCGTGGCCGTCACCGAGGGCGCTTTGCAGCGGCTCGCCGCGAACGGCCGGGTCGTCCAGGGCGAGTTCCACCCCGCCGGCATCGGCCAGGAGTGGTGCGACGCGGCCGTACTGCGCCGCCTGCGCCGCCGCTCCCTGGCGGCCCTGCGGCATGAGCTGGAGCCCGTGCCGCCGGCCGCGCTCGCACAGTTCCTGCCCCAGTGGCAGCACATCGGCAAGGGGCACGGCCTGCGCGGCATCGACGGACTGGTGCGCGCCATCGAGCAGTTGCAGGGTGCCTCCGTGCCCGCGTCCGCGCTGGAGAAGCTGGTCCTGCCCTCCCGCGTGGCGAACTACACGCCCTCCATGCTCGACGAACTGACCGCCGCCGGCGAAGTGGTGTGGTCCGGTGCGGGCGCCCTGCCCGGCAAGGACGGCTGGGTCTCCCTCTATCTGGCGGACGCGGCCCCCCTGCTGCTCCCGTCGCCCCACCCCCTGGAGCTGACCGCCCTCCACCAGTCCGTCCTGGACGCGCTCTCCGGCGGCTACGGCCTGTTCTTCCGCCAGATCGCCGACCAGGTCCGTGCCACCACCCACCCCGACGTCACCGACCCCCAACTCGCCGACGCTCTCTGGGACCTGGCCTGGTCGGGCCGGCTCACCAACGACACCCTCGCGCCGATGCGCTCCCTGCTGGGCTCCGGCCGGACCGCGGGCTCGACCGCCCACCGCGCCAAGCGCGCCGTCCCGCGCGGGCGCTACGGCTCCCTGACGGCCGCCGCACGCACCGCGTCCCGTACGGGCCCGCCGACCGTCGCCGGCCGCTGGTCCCTGCTCCCCACGGCCGAGCCGGACCCCACCGTGCGCGCCCACGCGCTGGCCCGCACCCTGCTGGACCGGCACGGCGTGGTCACCCGCGGGGCGGTCACCGCGGAAGGGATCGAGGGCGGCTTCTCTGCGGTGTACCGCGTGCTGTCCGCGTTCGAGGAGAGCGGCCAGGCGCGCCGCGGCTATGTGGTCGAGGGCCTGGGCGCGGCCCAGTTCGCCATGGACGGCGCGGTGGACCGGCTCCGCGCGGTGTCCAACGCCCGCGACCGCGGCGAGAGTCTGACCGCCGCCGCCCCCGGAAACGGCCTCCCGGGTCTCTCGAACGGCTTTGCCGCACCGGCGTTCCCGGACCACTTCGGCGGAAGCGATGGCGCACCTCACGAACCCCTCCTCCCCGGCACCTTCGACGGGTCGGACGGCGGCTTCGCCCACCCCGGCCTCGACGGCGACTTCACCTGGCCACCGGCAGACCCCCCGCCCGCCCCCGGCGACCATGTCTCGCCCCGCGACCTCGCCGACCCCTTCGCCTCCCCCGGCTACGGCGGCCCCCGAGGCGGCGGAACCGCCTCCTACGGCTCACCGGCACACCGGGGGTACGGCGGCGGTCGTACGAGCACGGCCTCACCCGACCCACGTGCCGTGGTCCTCGCCGCGGCCGATCCCGCCAACGCGTACGGCGCGGCCCTGTCCTGGCCCGAGCCGCCGACCGGTGCCGGGCACAAACCGGGCCGCAAGGCGGGCTCGCTGGTTGTCCTGGTGGAGGGCGAGCTGACGCTGTACATGGAGCGCGGCGGCAAGACCCTGCTGGCCTGGCCCGCCGGACCGGACACTCCGGCCCCGGACGACCCCCGGCTCCGTACGGCCGCGGAGGCCCTGGCCGCGGCGGCCCGTGCGGGCTCCCTCGGCACGGTCACGGTCGAGCGGATCAACGGCGCCCAGGCCCTCACCTCGCCGACAGGCACCCTTCTCGAAGCAGCGGGCTTCGTGGCCACACCGCGCGGCCTGCGCCTGAGAGCGTGACGCTCCGCTGGATGCCGCAGAATGTGGACGTGCCGCGGTATGCCGTCTTTCCGCAGCGGCCGTGCCGTGGCTGGTCGCGCCCACGCGGCGGAGCCGCACATCGACAGGGTCCCGCGCCCCTTTGGGACGCCCCACCACTCCCGTCCACCGCCCACCTCGCCGTGGCACCCTTGACGCATGCCCGAAGGTGACACGGTCTGGCAGGCCGCGAGGCGGCTGCACGAGGGCCTCGCGGGCAAGACGCTGACCCGCAGCGACTTCCGGGTGCCGAAGTACGCGACGGTCGACCTCACGGGCCGTACGGTGCTCGGCACGATCCCGCGCGGCAAACACCTGCTCACCCGGTTCGAGGGTGGGCTCAGCCTCCACACGCATCTGCGGATGGAGGGCGCGTGGAAGGTATACGGCACCGGCGAGCGCTGGCGGGGCGGTCCGGCACACCAGATCCGGGCGATCCTCGGCACCGCCGACCGGACGGCCGTGGGCTACCGGCTCCAGGTGCTGGAGCTGCTGCGCACGGGCGAGGAGGAGCGGGTCGTCGGCCACCTGGGCCCCGACCTGCTCGGCCCGGACTGGGACCCCGAGCGCGCCCTCGCCAACCTCCTCGCCGACCCCGGCCGCCCGCTCGGTGAGGCCCTGCTCGACCAGCGCAACCTCGCCGGCATCGGCAACATCTACAAGAGCGAGCTGTGCTTCCTGCTGGGCGTGACCCCGTGGCTGCCGGTGGGCGCACTGCCCGCGGACCGCGCCGAGAAGCTGCCCACGCTCGCCAAGAGGCTCCTGGAGGCGAACCGCGACCGTCCGGTCCGCCAGACCACGGGCCTGCACCGGCACGACCTGTTCGTCTACGGCCGCGCACCCCGCCCCTGCCTGCGCTGCCACACCCCGGTCCGCGTGGCCGACCAGGGCGACGGCTCCCGGGAGCGCCCCACCTACTGGTGCCCCACCTGCCAGCAGGGCCCGGCCCCGGCCTCCGGCTCACCCCAACTCCGGCGAGACCGCCCGCCCCACCGCAGCATCTGAAGCCCCGCCCGCAAGATCCGTCGCCCGTAACCTCTTTCGTGGCGTCGCGAGGGGGCCTCCGGCCTCCGCGGCCGGCCCCAGGTGCCCCGCCCGCCCACCACACATCCCGGCGACGGCGGATCCGTTCCCTCCGACAACCCCGCGCCCCGGCCCGCTCCACCCACGCCAGACCGATCCCGTCCCGCTAATTGACGATCCGTCAGAAACGCTCGTACCGTCGCTGCATGCCCCTCACGGCGTACGACCTCACCGGACGCACCGCCTTCGTCACCGGAGCCGCCGGCGGCATCGGCCGCGCCTCCGCCGTGCTGCTCGCCGAGGCGGGGGCGACGGTGCACTGCGCCGACCGGGACGCGGACGGCCTGCACGGCACTGCCGAGCTGATCGAGAAACGCGGCGGCACGGCCCGTGCCCATGTCCTGGACGTCACCGACCGGGCCCGGCTCGCCGAGGCCGTCCAGTGCTGCGAGCGCCTGGACGTGATGGCGGCGATCGCCGGGATCATGCACAGCAGCCCCGTGCTGGAGACCCGCGACGAGGATCTCGACCGGGTGCTGAACGTCAACTTCAAGGGCGTGCTGTACGCCTGCCAGGAGGCGGCCCGCTCGATGCTGGCCCGTGACACGCGGGGCAGCATCGTCACCATGGCCTCCGGAGCGATCGACACCGGCGGGCCCGGGCTGCTCTGCTACGGCGCGGCGAAGGCGGCCGTGGTCCAGCTCACCAAGACGCTGGCCACCGAGGTCGGCCGGTACGGCATCCGGGTCAATGCGATCGCGCCGGGCTGGATCCGCACCCCGATGACGGACCGCCACGACCGTGCGGCGCAGGCGCACACCGAGAGTGTGATGGCCCGGATGGCGCCGCTGGGCCGGGTCGGTGAGCCGGACGACGTCGCTCACGCGGTGCTTTACCTGGCGTCGGACGCCTCGGCGTTCACCACCGGTCAGATACTTCGCCCGAACGGGGGTGTGGCGATGCCCTGGTAGCGTCCCCCGCCCGCCAGGCTGACACCCAGCGCCCCTTCGGCACGGCCCCCACGGCCTGCCCCCTGGGCACGCAGTGCACGGGCAGCAGGCTCAGCCCCCACCCGCCGGCCGCGATGGCGCCTTCCAGTACGCCCGCGCCCTGACCCAGGGCGATCCGCAGCACGGCCCACCACCACACGGCCCCGAGCCCCAACCCGACAGCCCAGCGCACTGTCCGCGCCACCATGCCCGCCACCACCTCCTGCCGGACGCTAGCCCTCCGCCCGCCCGGCGGGGACGGCGCACCATGGGCTCACCGGTGCACCAGGACGAAACCGAAGGCCGACAGCGGGCATCTGCGGGCTCGGCCCCCGGACCGCAGCCCCCGACCGCAGCCCGGCGCGGGGCACCGGAACAGCACCGGCAACCGATCCCGGCCGAACCGCCTACGCGTTCTCCGCCTGGAACATCCAGTGATGCTTCTCCAGATCCGCCGTGATCCCGATGAAGATGTCCTGGGTCACCGGATCCGGCTCCCCCGTCGCCGCCACCCTCACCCGCATCGCGGCGATCACCGCGCCGAGCGCGTCCACCATCGCCCCGACCGCGTCCCCGTCCTTGATCCAGCCCGCCGGAGTGGTGCCGATACGGCTGCCTGAGGCCACCGTGGCGGCGCGCCCGTCCGGCGGCACGCCCAGGGCCGAGGCCCGCTCGGCCACGGTGTCGGAGTGGGTGCGCGCGGAGGCGACGACCTCGTCGAGCTGGAGGTGGATGGAGCGGAAGCGGGGCCCGACGACGTTCCAGTGGATCTGCTTGGCGACCAGGGAGAGGTCCACCAGGTCGACGAGGGCACCCTGCAACGCCTCGGCCACGGTCTTCAGGTCCCCCTCGGCCAACGGGCTCTTCACGACGTACATCCGCTTCCTCCGGTGCTTCGGCGCCGTCACGTCCCTCCACCATGACCGCACCGACCGAGCCCGGCAAACGGGCACAAAAGTGACAGAAACCACACGCGGGGCCCGTGGGCGGCCGGTAAAGAGAAAACCCCGACCACGCTTCTCGGTCCATCCCGAGAAGCCCGGCCGGGGCCTCACATGTTCGCTAAGCCGCGCACGCGTACGTCACGCTGCGACCACGTCCACCGCCTCCGCGGGTGCCTTGATGGTCACCCGTTCCGGTGGCACACCGGTCACCGACACGGAACCCAGCATCGGACGGACCGGCGTGGGCACGGGCTCGGTGGCCGCGGCGGACTGGGCCAGCTCGGCGAGCGCCAGCTCGTCGCTCACCTCTCGCATGAGTTCCGACATCCGTACGTCCAGCGCGTCGCAGATGGCGGAGAGCAGCTCGGAGGAAGCCTCCTTCTGCCCCCGCTCCACCTCGGAGAGATAGCCGAGTGAGACTCGGGCGGACGAGGAGACTTCGCGCAGAGTACGGCCCTGGCGTTGGCGCTGCCGACGCAGCACGTCACCCAGCAGGCGACGGAGCAGAATCATCGGTGGCTCCCTCCTCGGACCGCGTAGCCGCATCCTTCTCGCCCCACCGTACCGCCTCGCGCTGCGGCCGTGCGGGGAGCGATGTCGTGTTCACTCAGGGCTGCAAACATCAAAACCCCCCGTTCCGTTCCGTATCCTGTGCCCGCTCATTACCGGTCTGTTCGCCCGCAAGCTGCTCCAGGAGCGCCGTGAGTACGCTCCGTACACTCTCCATACGAATTTCCGCACGGCTGCCGTTCAACCGCAGGGCCTCCACTTTTCCGCCAGCGGCAGAACCCGGGCGGTCGGTGAGGGGCCCGTCGACGGCCACGAAGACCGTCCCGACGGGCTTGCCGTCCTGCGGTTCGGGGCCGGCGACGCCGGTGGTCGCGATGCCCCAGTCGGCGCCCAGAACCTTCCGTACGCCGACCGCCATCTGGCTTGCGACCTGCGGATCCACCGCTCCTCGCTGTGCCAGCACAGTGGCGTCGACGCCCAGCAGCCCGTGCTTCAGCTCGGTGGCGTAGGCGGTGACCGAACCCCGGAACACCTTGGACGCTCCGGGGACCGAGGTGATCTCCGCCGCCACCAGGCCACCGGTGAGCGACTCCGCGACGGCGAGGGTCTCGCCCCTCACGGTCAGTAGTCGCACCACTTCGGTGGCCTGCGAGCTCACGCTTCCTTCTCCTCCAACGCCGCCGCGCGCTCGGCGATTCCCCGCCTGCGCAGCACAATGGCTTGTCTCACATAGTCGAGTCCGGTGACGACGGTCAAAACGACAGCCACGGCCATCACCCAGAACCTCAGCGTGGCCAGCCATCCCGTCAGCGCCAGGACATACATCCCGACCGCCACTCCCTGAGTGAGGGTCTTGAGCTTGCCCCCGCGGCTGGCCGGGATCACGCCGTAGCGAATGACCAGAAAACGCAGCAGCGTGATGCCGAGTTCCCGGCCGAGGATCACGGCCGTCACCCACCACGGCAGATCGCCCAGGGCCGACAGACAGATCAGCGCCGCCCCCATGATCGCCTTGTCGGCGATGGGGTCGGCGATCTTCCCGAAGTCGGTGACCAGGTCGTAGGTGCGCGCGAGATGTCCGTCGAACAGGTCGGTGATCATGGCGATGGCGAAGGCCGCCCAGGCCAGCGAGCGCCAGGCCGGGTCGTAGCCGCCGTTCGCCAGCATCAGCGCGACGAAGCCGGGCACCAGGACCAGCCGGAGCATGGTCAGCAGATTGGCCACGTTCCAGACGCTCGCCTGGTTGACGGCCGCGGCCGCGATCTTCCCGCCGCGCGCGGACCTGCCGCCGCTGTCGGGACCTGGGGCAGAACCGGAGACCTCGGACCGAGCGCCGTCGGCGGCGGCGGCGGAACCCCGGGCGCCGTGCGCGCCGGAGGAGCCACCCGCGGCGGATGCCGGGACTCCGGTCATCTGCCCGCCTCCTCACTACACGCGAGCGAGCCGGCCAGCGGCTCGGCCACCAGGTCGACACCTTCCGTACCGACCACCTTCGCCTCGACCATACGTCCGACGCTCAGGCCAGCGCCGCTCGTGAGCAGAACCTGACCGTCGGTCTCGGGCGCCTGGTGCGCCGCACGGCCGTACACGCCCTCTTCCTCGTCGACGGACTCGACCAGGACGCGCACGGTTGCGCCGACGCGCTCCTCGGCGCGCTGCGAGACGAGTTCCTCGGCCAGCCGGGAGATGTGGGCCAGGCGCTCGGCGACGACGTCCTCGTCGAGCTTGTCGTCGTAGGTCGCCGCCTCCGTGCCCTCCTCGTCGGAGTAGCCGAAGACACCGATCGCGTCCAGGCGGGCGCCGTTCAGGAAGCGCTCCAGCTCAGCGAGGTCCGTCTCGCTCTCGCCGGGGAAGCCGACGATGAAGTTGGAGCGCACACCGGCCTCGGGCGCCTTGGAGCGGATCGTGTCGAGCAGCTCCAGGAAGCGGTCGGTGTCGCCGAAGCGGCGCATGGCACGCAGCACGCCGGGCGCGGAGTGCTGGAAGGACAGGTCGAAGTACGGGGCGACCTTCGGGGTGGAGGCCAGCACGTCGATCAGGCCGGGGCGCATCTCGGCCGGCTGCAGATAGCTCACCCGCACCCGTTCGAGGCCGTCGACCTCGGCCAGCTCCGGCAGCAGGGACTCCAGCAGACGGATGTCGCCCAGGTCCTTGCCGTAGGAGGTGTTGTTCTCGGAGACCAGCATGATCTCCTTCACGCCCTGCTCGGCCAGCCACCGCGTCTCGTTGAGCACGTCGCTGGGGCGGCGGGAGATGAAGGAGCCGCGGAAGGACGGGATCGCGCAGAAGGAGCAGCGCCGGTCGCAGCCGGAGGCGAGCTTCACCGAGGCGACCGGGGAGCCGTCGAGCCGGCGGCGCAGGGGCGCGCGGGGGCCGGAGACGGGGGCCACGCCCTCCGGGAGGTCGGCGGGTCCGTGCCCGGGCAGGGCGACGGACACGGCCGACTCCTGCCGCTCGGCCGGGCTGATCGGGAGCAGCTTGCGGCGGTCACGCGGGGTGTGGGCAGCGTGGACGCCGCCGGACAGGATGGTCTGCAGGCGGTCGGAGATGTCCGCGTAGTCGTCGAAGCCGAGCACGCCGTCGGCCTCGGGCAGCGCCTCGGCGAGTTCCTTGCCGTACCTCTCGGCCATGCAGCCCACCGCCACGACGGCCTGGGTTCTCCCGTGGTCCTTGAGGTCGTTCGCCTCGAGGAGGGCGTCGACGGAGTCCTTCTTCGCGGCTTCGACGAAACCACACGTGTTGACCACGGCGACGTCGGCGTCCGCGGCGTCCTCGACGAGCTGCCAGCCGTCCGCCTCCAAACGGCCTGCGAGCTCCTCCGAGTCCACCTCGTTACGGGCGCAGCCGAGTGTGACGAGTGCGACGGTACGGCGTTCAGGCATGGGCTCAAGAGTACTTCGTCTCACCGACAGCCCACGTCGACGGGGTCAGGGCCTCCCGGCAGGACCCTGCCGATCTTGGCCGACCCCGTCACATCCGTTCCGCCTCGGGGCGCCCTACCCCGCGACGGGGTCGCCCTTCGTGTAGGTGAGGCGCTGCACCTGGCCCTGCTGGAAGTTGTCGTCGATCTTCTTGCCGTTGACGTACAGCTCGATCGCGCCGGCGTCGCCGAGGATCAGGTTGATCTTGGAGCTGTCCTGGAAGGTCTTGGACTGGCCCTTGTTCAGCAGCCCGTCGAAGAGCATCCGGCCGTTGTGGTCCTTGGCCGAGATCCAGCTGCGTCCGTTGGGCGCACTGACCTGGACGGTCACCTTGTCCTGGGGCGCGGCGGCGATTGCGCTGTCGGAGGGCTCGGGGCTCGGCGTGGCGGGCTTGTCCTTCTTCGGCGTGGGCGAGGCGGACTTGCTTGCCGCGGACTTGCCGCCACCGGCGACCTGCGACTTCGCGTCGTTGCCGGAGTCGCCGCCCTTGACGGCGGTGAAGCCGACGAAGCCGATCACCACGACGATCGCGGCGACCATGGCGGCGGTCCAGTTCGGCCCGCGCCGCTCGGGCCGGATCCGCTCGGCCTCGAACAGGGGTGCTGCCGGGGTGGGTGCGGGACGGCCGCCGTGCTCGCCGTCGTACTGGGTGATCAGGGGAGCGGGGTCGAGGTGGACGGCCCTGGCCAGCGTGCGGATGTGCCCGCGCGCGTAGACGTCGCCGCCACAGGGGGCGAAGTCGTCCGCCTCTATGGCATGGATGATGGCGATACGGACACGAGTGGCGGTGCTGACATCGTCCACGGTGAGCCCGGCCGCGATCCGCGCCTGCTGCAGGGCGCGGCCCACGGAGACACGGGCTTCCTGGGGCTCGTCTCGGAACGGACGCTCGTCTTCAGGGGAGTTGCCGATGGACACGGGGGGCGCCTTTCGAGCGTGTAGCCACCTGTGCTGGAAGCTCAGTCTAGGGGGGGTACGAAAGGGTGGGGCAACCGGGCGGTCTGACTTTGTCCACCATAGGAATGGCCGGACATTCCTATGATTCGACAGGCAGGTACCCCATGGTGGGACCCCCAACTGTCCTTTCGCTCAACTGGACGTACGACGAAGGGAAACGGTTGCTCGCCGTTCTCTAACAGGTGGATCACGACGGATGCCGCCGCCCGACGTCACCGGCGTCCGCCGGACGGCCCTTCGCCCTACTCCTCAGACTCCCCGCGAATCATGGCGAGCACGCCGTCCAGGTCGTCAGGCTTCACAAGAACGTCACGAGCCTTGGATCCCTCGCTCGGGCCCACGATGTTGCGGGACTCCATGAGGTCCATGAGCCGCCCGGCCTTGGCGAAGCCGACGCGCAGCTTGCGCTGCAGCATGGAGGTCGACCCGAACTGGGTGGAGACGACCAGCTCGGCCGCCTGGCACAGCAGGTCCAGGTCGTCGCCGATGTCCTCGTCGATCTCCTTCTTCTGCTTGCTGCCCACCGTGACGTCGTCCCGGAAGACCGGCGCCATCTGGTCCTTGCAGTGCTGGACGACGACCGCGACCTCGGCCTCGGTGACGAAGGCGCCCTGCATACGGGTCGGCTTGTTCGCGCCCATCGGCAGGAACAGGCCGTCGCCCTTGCCGATCAGCTTCTCGGCGCCGGGCTGGTCGAGGATGACCCGGGAGTCGGCGAGCGAGGACGTGGCGAAGGCCAGCCGGGAGGGCACGTTGGCCTTGATGAGACCGGTGACCACGTCGACCGAGGGGCGCTGGGTGGCGAGGACCAGATGGATGCCGGCGGCGCGCGCGAGCTGGGTGATGCGCACGATCGCGTCCTCGACGTCGCGCGGGGCGACCATCATCAGGTCGGCCAGCTCGTCCACGATCACCAGCAGGTACGGGTACGGCTGCAGCTCGCGCTCGCTGCCCTCGGGCGGCTTGACCTTGCCGTCGCGGATCGCCTGGTTGAAGTCGTCGATGTGCCGGTAGCCGTAGGCCGCCAGGTCGTCGTAGCGCAGGTCCATCTCGCGTACGACCCACTGCAGCGCCTCGGCGGCCCGCTTGGGGTTGGTGATGATCGGCGTGATCAGGTGCGGGATGCCCTCGTACGCGGTCAGCTCGACCCGCTTGGGGTCGACCAGGATCATCCGGACGTCCTCCGGGGTCGCCCGCATCATGACCGAGGTGATCAGGCAGTTGATGCAGGACGACTTGCCGGAGCCGGTGGCACCGGCGACCAGCATGTGCGGCATCTTCGCCAGCGAGTGCATCACGTACCCGCCCTCGACGTCCTTGCCGAAGGCGACCAGCATCGGGTCGTCGTCCTCGGCGGACTCCGCGAGGCGCAGTACGTCGCCGAGGTTGACCATCTCCCGGTCGGTGTTCGGGATCTCGATGCCGACCGCGGACTTGCCGGGGATCGGGCTGATGATCCGCACGTCCGGGCTGGCGACGGCGTACGCGATGTTCTTGGTCAGCGCGGTGATCCGCTCGACCTTGACGGCGGGGCCGAGCTCGACCTCGTAGCGGGTGACCGTCGGGCCGCGGGTGAAGCCGGTGACGGCGGCGTCGACCTTGAACTCGGTGAAGACCTGGGTGAGCGAGGCGACGATCGCGTCGTTGGCCTCGCTGCGCGCCTTGCCGGGGCCGCCGCGGGTGAGCAGGTCCAGCGACGGCAGCGCGTAGGTGATGTCCCCGGCAAGCTGGAGCTGCTCGGCGCGCGGCGGCAGGTCGCGGGGCTCCTCGGGGGCCTTCTTGGTCAGGTCGGGGACCACTCCGGCCGTGAGCTTCTCCTGCTTGGGGCGCGCGGCCGGGACCGGCGACGGCGTGGGAGCCGGCGCGGGCACGGGGGTCGGTACCGGTGTGGTCTCCTCGCGGTCGCCCACGCTGACGCCCTGGGTGAGGTCCGCGACCAGCGGGGAGGGCGGCATGCCGTGCAGCACCGCGCCGTCGAGCGCAGCGGCGGCCGCCGCTGCGACGTCCACGGCGTCCATCCGGCGCTGCGGATCCGGCTGGGGCACCGCGGAGCGCCGGGGGCGTCCGCGGCGCTGCGACAGCGCCTCCTCCTCGGCGCTGTCGGGGTCGTAGGACTGAGGGGCGGACGGGCGCTTACGGGGGCGCGCGGGCAGCGCCTCGCGCCACTGCTCGTCGTAGCGCTCGTCGTCCTCGGAGAACTCGTCCGCCTCGTGGTCGTGGAGCACGCCGAGGCGTACGCCGAGCGCCCGCAGCCGCTGCGGGATCGCGTTGACCGGGGTGGCGGTCACCACGAGCAGCCCGAAGAGCGTCAGGAGCACCAGCAGCGGTACGGCGAGCACGTCGCTCATGGAGTACGTCAGCGGGGTGGCCGCCGCCCAGCCGATGAGGCCGCCGGCATCCCTTATGGCCTGCATGCCGTCGCTGCGGGCGGGCGAGCCACAGGCGATGTGGACCTGCCCGAGCACGCCGATGACGAGCGCGGACAGGCCGATCACGATCCGCCCGTTTGCCTCCGGCTTCTCCGGGTGGCGGATGAACCGTACGGCGATCACCGCGAGCAGTATCGGCACCAGCAGGTCGAGCCGGCCGAAGGCGCCGGTGACGAGGATCTCCACCAGACCGCCGACGGGGCCCTTCAGGTCGGCCCAGGTGCCGGCGGCGACGATCAGCGCGATGGCGAACAGCAGCAGTGCGATGCCGTCCTTGCGGTGGGCCGGATCGAGATTCCTGGCGCCCTGCCCTATGCCGCGGAAGACGGCGCCGACGGCGTGCGCGAGACCCAGCCAGAGGGCGCGCACGAGCCGGTACACGCCCCCGGTGGGGCTGGGCGCAGGCTTCGGCGGCGCGGCCTTTCTGGCCGGGGCCTTCTTGGCGGGCGCCTTCTTGGCCGGGGCCTTCTTCGCTGCGGCCTTCTTCGCCGGAGCCTTCGAGGGAGCGGCCGCCTTCTTGGCGGGCCGCTTCTTGGCTGCGGAGGGACGTGAGGCCATGGGTGTGAGGTTACCGGGGGAGACGACAGCGGACACGTGTGCCCACAGCTTCACCCGTTCGTGTCGCCCTTGGCGGACACCGGAACTGACGCACGCTCATGGGCAACCGCCGCCCGGGCGTCGTCAGTTCTGCGCCGGCACCGACGAGCCGCCGGGGCCGGCGCCCGGCTCCAGGGCGTCGAGCGCGCGCCGCAGCCCGGTGAGTTTGCGCTCCAGATGCGCCGCCGTGGCCACCGCGGCCGCGTCCGCCGAATCGTCGTCCAGCTGCTTGGACAGGGCCTCGGCCTGCTCCTCGACGGCCGCGAGCCGCGCGGACAGCTCGGCGAGCAGACCCGCGGACTCCTTGCCACCGACCGCGCCCTTGCCGCCGCCCTCCAACTGCAGCCGCAGCAGTGCCGCCTGCTCCCGGAGCTGGCAGTTCTTCATGTACAGCTCGACGAACACCGAGACCTTCGCGCGCAGCACCCACGGGTCGAAGGGCTTGGAGATGTAGTCGACCGCGCCCGCCGCATAGCCCCGGAAGGTGTGGTGCGGGCCGTGGTTGATCGCCGTGAGGAAGATGATCGGGATGTCCCGCGTCCGCTCGCGCCGCTTGATGTGGGCGGCGGTCTCGAATCCGTCCATGCCCGGCATCTGGACGTCCAGCAGAATGACCGCGAAATCGTCCGTGAGCAGTGCCTTGAGCGCTTCCTCCCCGGACGATGCCCGCACCAGCGTCTGATCGAGCGCCGAGAGGATCGCCTCCAGCGCCAACAGATTCTCCGGCCGGTCATCGACCAGGAGGATCTTGGCCTTCTGCACCATGGCCCGCCCTCCTCGCCCCGGCGGTACACCGGGCGCCGCCCCAGGGGACGACTCCCTTTCGCCGCCCGTCCTTGTGCCGGTCATCGTAGCCGCACCCCGCCCGTCGCCACACCCTGTCACCGCGATGTCACTGTGCACGTACCGGAAACGCGGCAGGGGCCGGGATGGTTCCCGGAATCCCGCATTCCTATACGTTCGCAGGCCACCTTAGGCCGTACGTTCGCCCTCACCTCAACCGGACAACTCCCGACCCACGCCAAGGGTTCCCCACATATTCACATCCCGGTGCGCCGATCTCGTCACTTCCCACCCATCCACTGCTGCATCACGGCAAGCAGGTGATCCGGGTCGACCGGCTTGGTCACGTAGTCCGAGGCGCCGGACTCGATCGCCTTCTCCCGGTCGCCCTTCATCGCCTTCGCGGTCAGCGCGATGATCGGCAGCCCGGCGAACTGCGGCATCCTGCGGATCGCCGTGGTCGTCGCATACCCGTCCATCTCGGGCATCATGATGTCCATCAGCACGACGGCCACGTCGTCGTGCTGCTCCAGCACCTCGATGCCCTCACGGCCGTTCTCGGCGTACAGCACCGACAGG
This sequence comes from Streptomyces sp. RB17, assembly GCF_009604455.1. Taxonomy (GTDB): domain Bacteria; phylum Actinomycetota; class Actinomycetes; order Streptomycetales; family Streptomycetaceae; genus Streptomyces. Next base: position 9,441 of record NZ_WEGL01000008.1, on the reverse strand, counting down.
CCGTGCTGCTCCAGGACGCTGGTCAGCGCGAACACGTTGCGGATGTCGTCGTCGACGATCAGCACCTTCTCGCCGCCGAACCGCACCCCGCGCGCGGACTGTGGCGCGCTCTCCTGCTCGGGCACCGCCGACCACGCCTCGGACCGCGGCTCGCCCTCGGGCAGACCCCGGCGCCGGCGCCGGAAGAGCGCAGCGGGACCGTTCTGCGTCTCCCGGTACGACTTCACCTCGGCCGGCATCTCGATCTCCACGGCGGACAGCTCCGAGGACTGCCTGGCCTCGGAGGCCAGCAGCTCACCCGCCTCCAGCGGAGGCGCGGACTGCTGGTAGCCCTGCGGCGGCAGCTCACTCGGGTGCAGCGGCAGGTACAGCGTGAACGTCGAACCGCGCCCCGGTTCACTCTGCGCGTGGATCTCACCGCCGAGCAGCTGCGCGATCTCCCGGGAGATCGACAGGCCGAGGCCGGTGCCGCCGTACTTGCGGCTGGTCGTACCGTCCGCCTGCTTGAACGCCTCGAAGATCACCCGCATCTTGCTGGCCGCGATCCCGATGCCGGTGTCCGTCACCGAGAACGCGATCAGCGGCGCGTCCGGATCGGTCAGCGAACCGGCCTCCAGCAGCTGCTCCCGGATGCCCACCGGCACGTCCGCACCGGCCGGCCTGATCACCAGCTCCACCGACCCGGAGTCGGTGAACTTCACCGCGTTCGAGAGCAGGTTGCGCAGCACCTGCAGCAGCCGCTGCTCGTCGGTGTGCAGCGTCGGCGGCAGCTCCGGGGAGACCCGTACGGACAGGTCCAGGCCCTTCTCCGCGGTCAGCGGCCGGAAGGTGGCCTCCACGTAGTCCACGAGCTGCACGAGCGCGATACGCGTCGGGGAGACGTCCATCTTGCCCGCCTCGACCTTCGACAGGTCGAGGATGTCGTTGATCAGCTGGAGCAGGTCGGAGCCGGCGCCGTGAATGGTCTCGGCGAACTCCACCTGCTTCGGGGAGAGGTTGCCCTCGGCGTTGTCGGCGAGCAACTTGGCCAGAATCAGCAGCGAGTTGAGCGGCGTACGCAGCTCGTGCGACATGTTGGCGAGGAACTCGCTCTTGTAGCGCATCGACACCGCGAGTTGCTCGGCACGCTCCTCCAGGACCTGCCGGGCCTCCTCGATCTCGGTGTTCTTCACCTCGATGTCGCGGTTCTGCCGGGCCAGCAGCTCGGCCTTCTCCTCCAGTTCGGCGTTGGAGGCCTGCAGCGCCTTCTGCCGGTTCTCCAACTCTGCCGACCGCTCCCGCAGTTGCTCGGTCAGCTCCTGCGACTGCTTCAGCAGCAGCTCCGTCTTGGTGTTGACCGAGATGGTGTTGACGCTGGTCGCGATCATCTCGGCGATCTGGTTGAGGAAGTCCTTCTGGATCTGCGTGAACGGCGTGAAGGAGGCCAGCTCGATCACACCGAGCACATTGCCCTCGAACAGCACCGGCAGCACGATCACCTGCGCCGGCGGAGCCTCGCCGAGCCCGGAGGAGATCTTCAGATAGCCGCTGGGCGCGTTCTCCACCAGGATCGTGCGCCTCTCCTCGGCGGCCGTGCCGACCAGCGCCTCACCGGGCCGGAACGACGTCGGCATGGAGCCCATCGAGTAGCCGTACGAACCCAGCATCCGCAGCTCGTAGTTGTCCTCGCCGTCGCCGGCGTCCTTGCCCTCCATGAGCGGCATCGCCAGGAAGAACCCGCCGTGCTGCGCGGACACCACCGGCGTCAGCTCGCTCATGATCAGCGAGGCCACGTCCTCCAGGTCCCGGCGGCCCTGCATGAGGCCGGAGATACGGGCCAGGTTGCCCTTGAGCCAGTCCTGCTCCTTGTTGGCGATCGTGGTGTCGCGCAGGTTGGCGATCATCTTGTTGATGTAGTCCTGCAGTTCCTGGATCTCGCCGGACGCGTCGACGTCGATCTTCAGGTTCAGGTCGCCGCGGGTCACCGCGGTCGCCACGCGCGCGATGGCACGCACCTGCCGGGTCAGGTTCCCGGCCATCTCGTTCACCGACTCGGTCAGGTCCCGCCAGGTGCCGTCGACGTCACGCACGCGTGCCTGGCCGCCGAGCTGCCCTTCGGTGCCCACCTCGCGGGCCACGCGCGTGACCTCCTCGGCGAAGCTGGACAGCTGGTCGACCATCGTGTTGATCGTCGTCTTCAGCTCGAGGATCTCGCCGCGCGCGTCAATGTCGATCTTCTTCGTCAGGTCACCCTTGGCGATCGCCGTGGTCACCATGGCGATGTTCCGCACCTGGCCGGTCAGGTTGGACGCCATCTGGTTCACCGACTCGGTGAGGTCCTTCCAGGTGCCGGCCACACCCGGCACGTGCGCCTGACCGCCCAGGATGCCGTCCGTACCCACCTCACGGGCCACCTTGGTGACCTGGTCGGCGAACGAACTCAGCGTCTTCACCATGATGTTGATCGTGTCGGCGAGCTGCGCGACCTCACCACGGGCCTCGATCGTCACCTGCCGCGTCAGGTCACCGTTGGCGACGGCCGAGGCGACCTGGGAGATGTTCCGCACCTGCATCGTCAGGTTGTTGGCCATCAGGTTGACGTTGTTGCTCAGGTCCTTCCAGATGCCGGTGACGCCCGGCACGGTCGCCTGACCGCCCAGGATGCCCTCGGTGCCCACCTCACGGGCCACCCGGGTCACCTGCTCGGCGAAACTGGACAGCTGATCAACCATGGTGTTGACCGTCGTGACGAGCTCAAGGATCTCGCCCTTCGCGTCAACAGTGATCTTCTTCGACAGGTCACCCTTGGCGACCGCGGTCGTGACCTCGGCGATGTTGCGCACCTGGATCGTCAGGTTGTTCGCCATGAAGTTCACGGACTGCGTGAGGTCCTTCCAGGTGCCGGAGACCCCCTGCACCTCGGCCTGACCGCCCAGGATGCCCTCCGTACCCACCTCACGGGCCACCCGGGTGACCTCCTGGGCGAACGACGACAGCTGGTCCACCATCGTGTTCAGGGTGTTCTTCAGCTCCAGGATCTCCCCGCGCGCGTCCACGGTGATCTTCTGGGAGAGGTCACCGCGGGCCACGGCCGTCGCGACCTGCGCGATGTTGCGGACCTGGGCCGTCAGGTTGCCGGCCATGCCGTTCACGGAGTCGGTCAGGTCCCGCCACACGCCGGCCACACCGGGCACCTGCGCCTGACCCCCGAGCCGGCCCTCCGTACCCACGTCCCGGGCGACCCGGGTCACCTGGTCGGCGAAGGCGGACAGCTGATCAACCATCGTGTTGATCGTGTTCTTCAGCTCAAGGATCTCGCCGCGCGCGTCAACATCGATCTTCTGCGACAGGTCGCCGCGCGCCACGGCCGTCGTCACCTGGGCGATCTGCCTCACCTGGGAGGTCAGGTTGCCGGCCATGAAGTTGACGGAGTCCGTCAACTCCTTCCACGTGCCCGACACGCCGTCCACCCGGGCCTGACCGCCCAGCCGTCCCTCCGTACCCACGTCCCGGGCCATCCGGGTGACCTGGTCGGCGAAGCTCGACAACTGGTCCACCATCGTGTTCACGGTGTTCTTCAGCTTCAGCATCTCGCCGGAGACGTCGACCGTGACCTTCTGGGAGAGGTCGCCGTTGGCCACCGCCGTGGTCACCTGGGCGATGTTGCGCACCTGTCCGGTGAGGTTGCGGAACGCGGTGTTGACGGAGTCGGTCAAGTCCTTCCATGCGCCGGCCGCGCCCGGCACCTGCGCCTGGCCGCCCAGCTCACCCTCGACACCGATCTCCCGCGCGACCCGTGTCACCTCGGCACCGAACGCCGAGAGCTGGTCAACCATCCCGTTGACGGTGTTCTTCAGCTCCAGCATCTCGCCGGCCACGTCGACCGTGACCTTCTGCGACAGATCACCGTTGGCCACGGCCGTCGTCACCGTGGCGATGTCCCGCACCTGCGTGGTCAGGTTCCGGAAGACCGTGTTGACGGAGTCCGTCAGGTCCTTCCAGGTACCGGCGGCGCCCGGCACGTTCGCCTGGCCGCCGAGCCGGCCCTCCGCGCCGACCTCGTTCGCCACGCGCGTGACCTCGTCCGCGAAGATCCGCAGCGTCTCGGTCATCTGGTTGATCGTCTCGGCGAGCTGCGCCACCTCGCCACGCGCCGGAACCGTCACCTTCTGCGACAGATCACCATTGGCGACAGCCGTCGTGACCTGCGAGATCCCACGTACCTGGGCGGTCAGGTTGCCCGCCATCGTGTTGACGGAGTCGGTCAGTTCCTTCCACACCCCGGCCACGCCCGGCACCTGCGCCTGACCGCCCAGGATGCCCTCGGTGCCCACCTCACGGGCGACCCGGGTCACCTCGACGGAGAAGGACGACAGCTGCTCCACCATCGTGTTGACGGTGTTCTTCAGCTCCAGCATCTCGCCGGCGACCTGCACGGTGACCTTGCGTGACAGGTCACCCCGGGCGACCGCCGTCGTCACCAGCGCGATGTCGCGCACCTGGGCGGTCAGCTGCCGCGCCATGGTGTTGACAGACTCGGTCAGGTCCTTCCACGAACCGGACATACCACGCACCCTGGCCTGGCCGCCGAGCTTGCCCTCGGTGCCGACCTCGCTGGCCACGCGCGTGACCTCGTCCGTGAACGTCGACAGCTGGTCGACCAGGTTGTTGACGGTACGTCCGACCTTCAGGAACTCGCCCCGCAGTGGATGCCCGGTGCCGCCGTCCAGAGCCTGCGTCCGCAGCTCCATCCGCGGCGACAGATCACCCTCGGCGACCGCCGTGAGCACGCGGCCGACCTCCGACACCGGCCACACGAGATCGTCGACGAGCGCGTTGGAGGCGTCGATCGCGGACGCCCAGGAGCCCTCGCAGGCCCCCGTCTCCAGCCGCTCCGTGAGCTTTCCCTCACGTCCCACCATGCGCCGCACCCGAGACAGCTCACCGGTCAGATGCAGGTTGCGGTCGGCCACCTCGTTGAAGACGGCCGCGATCTCCGACATCACACCGTCCCCGGAGACGGTGAGCCGTTTGCGGAAGTTCCCGTCCCGCATCGAGACGAGCGCCGCCAGCAGCCGGTTCAGGGCAGCCGTGTCCACGGCGGTGGTCTCGCCGCGCCCGCCCAGGGACGGTCCGCCTTTCGCGCGCGTCTTCGTACCACGCGTCGCCGCGCCAGACTCCACTGTGTCCCTCCCGGAGGGGTAGACCGTTACTGCTGTGCTCGGCCGCTTCGGCCCGGCGTGCCGCTGATCGGCATACCGGTTACTTCCGCGTACCCGTTACTGCTGCGTATTTCTGCCAGACGAGATCCGGCCACACCAGAGGCTGCTGCCCGCCGTACACGGAACACACGCAGGCTGACCCGACCTTCATCAGAAGCTTGCCCAGTGTTTCACCCCCGCCGAACCAGGCCATAACAGTTCGGCAGCTTCGCACATCGTCCGCACACCCTGGGGGGTAAACACCGGCGACCGGCATCCGCTCGGACCGCGAAGGTAAGTAACCTTGCATGCGGCTGTCCAGCCGCACCGGTGCGACCGGTCTGGGCGGTGGCACGAGAACGAGCGGGCATCGGAGGGGCGGCCGCAGACCATGACCACCGGAGTCATCCCCGGGGGACAGCCCCCGGAGCCACAGCGGGCGGGCGAGCTGATGCCGCAGCAGCGGAGCGAGCCGCCCGGCTGCGCAGCCCTGCCCGACGACAACCGGCCGAGGAGTTCTGTGATCACCGCGCGCGCGGCCGCCACCTTCGAGCCCGTCGGGCGATCGGTCGCGACCGCCCGGTCCTTCGTCCGCGACACCCTCCAGGGCTGGGGCTTCGCCGACATCGTCGACGACGCCGTGGTCCTCACGAGCGAGCTGGTGACCAACGCGGTCGTCCACGCGGGCACGCACGCGGACGTCCTGTGCCTGCGCACCGCGGACGGTGTGCGCATCGAGGTGTCCGACCGCTACCCCGAGCGCGAGGTCCCCCTCCAGAACGCCGCCGCCACCATGGGCAGCCCCGACCGCGAGGGCGGCCGCGGCCTGCAGCTGTGCGCGGCCCTGGCCACCCGCTGGGGCGTGGACTACACGCCCACCCACAAGAACGTCTGGTTCCAGCTCAACCTGCCCGAACGTCCGGTCGGCACCCGCACCGCCGGCCCGCCCCTGCCCGCCGACCTGCTCCCGCTGGCCGACGGCCGGGTCCGCGTCGCCGTCCTCCAGGTCGACCGCAAGGGAGCCATCACCTCCTGGAACGAGGACGCCGAAGAACTGTTCGGCTATCCGGCCACCGAGGTCATCGGCAGGCCCCTCACCGAACTGGCGGCCTGGCCGCACACCCCGGGCACCGGCACCGGAGTGGCCGAGGCCCTGCAGCTCTCCCGCTGGGAGGGCAGTTACGGCATCCGTGGCGCCGACGGCAAGGTGGCCTCGGTGTACGCCTCCCACCTCAGGGTCCGCGACACCGGCGGCGAACCCTCGACCGTCTGCCTCCTGGTCCGCGACGACGAGCGCGCCGTCCTGCAGAGCCCGTCGCGCGTCCCGGCAGGCGACCAGCCGCAGACCTCCGACGGCCAGAGCACCGACCCCTTCGAGGTCTTCATCGGCTCCCCCGCCCCGGACGACCTCGACGGCCTCCTGCAGCGCACGGTGGAGCGGGCCCGCGACATGCTCGACGCCGACTCCGCATTCCTGCTGCTGGCCACCGACGACGAGACCGAGCTGGAGGTCCGCGCCTCCACCGGCCTGCCCTCCGCCCGTCAGCGCTTCGCACGCGTGCCCGTCGAGGCCGGCCCCGGCCGCTACGGATCCGCGCGCATGCCGGCCGTCCACGACGACCTCATGTCCGTCCCCGGCGCCGTACCGCTGCTCTCCGGCACCGGGATGCGCTCGGTCGTCACGGTCCCGCTGAAGGTCGAGGGCCGCCTCACCGGCTCGCTCGGCGTCGCGGCCGAGTCACCGGGCCGGTACTCCAACGAGGAGGCGCTGCGTCTGCAGTTCGCCGCCGACCGGATCGCCCTGGCCGTCGAGTCGGCCCGCCTGGGCGAGCTCGAGCGGCTGCGCCGCGGCTCCCTGAGCTTCCTGGTCGAGGCCTCCGACCTGCTGGCCGGCACCCTGGACCGCGACCAGACGCTGGCCCTGATGGCCCAGATGACGGTTCCCACCCTGGCCACCTGGTGCGCCGTCTATACGATCGCCGACCAGGCCTCCGAGCCGTACCTGTCGTACGTCCTGCACGAGGACGAGGAGCTCATCGACGGCATCAAGTCGCTGCTGTCGAAGATCCCGCCGCCGGACCCGGTACCGACCCCCGGCGCCCGGGTCTGGACCACGCCCGCCGAGGTCGCCCACCAGGCGGCCCTGCGCACCTCCATGCGCAGCCTCGGCCTCTCCGGCGGCCCCACGCACCGGGTCGCCTCGAGCATCGGCCCCACCCTCGCCACGGCCTCCGCGGTCGGCGGCGAGACGGTCGTCCTGCCGCTCGTGGCCCGCAACCGCGTCATCGGCATGCTGACCCTCGGCAAGCCGACCGACGAACACTTCCGCCAGGAGATCCTGGAACTGGCCGAGGACTTGTCCCGCCGGGCCGCGCTCGCCCTGGACAACGCCCGCCTCTACTCGGAGCGCACGGCCATCAGCCAGTCTCTCCAGCGCAGCCTGCTCCCTCCGGGCTTGCCGCAGATCGACGGCGTCGAGGTGGAGGTCATCTACCGCGCGGCCGGCGAGGGCAACGAGGTCGGCGGCGACTTCTACGACCTCTTCCCGATCGGCAACGGCGCCTACGGCTTCGCCATCGGCGACGTCTGCGGTACGGGCCCGAACGCGGCGGCGGTCACCGGTCTGGCCCGGCACGCTCTGCGCCTGCTGGCCCGCGAGGGTCTGTCCGGACCGGCGGTCCTGCAGCGCCTGAACTCCGCGATCCTCGACGAGGGCGACCGCAGCCGCTTCCTGACTCTCCTCTACGGCGAGATGCGCCCGCAGGAGGACGGCAGCGCCGAGCTGAAGGTGGTCTGCGCCGGCCATCCGCTCCCGCTGCGCCTGCGCCAGGACGGCACGGTGACGCCGGCCGCCGAACCGCAGCCGCTGCTGGGCGTGATCGAGGACCTGGAGCTGCACGAGGAGACCGTCACCCTCGACCCCGGTGACGTACTGCTCTGCGTCACGGACGGCGTCACCGAACGCCGTGAGGGGGCGCGCATGCTGGGCGACGACGGCCTCGCCGACGTCCTCACCACGTGCACGGGTCTGACGGCCGGCGCGGTCGCCGCGCGCATCATGCGGGCGGTGGAACGCTTCGCGTCGGACGCCCCGTCGGACGACATGGCGATCCTGGCGATGCGCGTTCCGGGAATCCACAAGGAGGCCTGAGCCGGCATCAGGCACGAAAAAGGCCCCACCCGGAAGGGTGAGGCCTTTTTGCTGGAGCCCCCAAACGGAATCGAACCGTTGACCTTCTCCTTACCATGGAGACGCTCTGCCGACTGAGCTATAGGGGCCGGTCGTTTTCGAGGTTTCCCTCGCGGCGACGAAGAAACTCTACCTCGAGCGGGCCCGAGTTCCCAAATTAGTTCGGAACCCGCTCAGTAGGCGGGCTGCAGCAGTCCGCCGAGCGCGTTGCAGGCCGAGACGACCCGCTGCATCTCCCGCTTGGTGAGCGAGGCGTCGACGGGCAGCGTCAGCGTCTCGTCGGCGGCCTGCTCGGTCTCCGGCAGGGACACGCACCGACGGAACTCCGGCAGCCGGTGCACAGGCGTCTTGACCGGCACCCGGCACTCGACTCCCTTGGCCCGCAAGGCCATCGCGAAAGCGTCCCGGTCCGGCCGGCCGTTCCCCGGCACCCGCACGACGTACTGCTGGTAGGTGTGCCCGTCACCGCCGTCCGGAGTCCGTACACCCTTGAGCTTGCCGTCGAGGTAGGCGGCCCGTTCCCTGCGCTGCGCTATCTCGTCGTACGGCACCTCGGACTCGCCCTGCTCCAGCACCAGGACCCCGTGCCGCTGCCCGAGCGCGTGCAACCGCCGCAGATCGGCCCACCGTCCGAAGCGGTGTACGACAACGACCGCGGCGGTACGCGGAGTTACGGCTGCCTCGACAGCGCCGGGGTCCAGGCAGTAGGTGACCGGGTCTATGTCGGCGAACACGGGAAGCGCGCCGGCCAGCGTCACGGCCTCGGCGACCTCGACGTTCCCGAAGGCCGGTACGACGACCTCGTCACCCACGCCGACGCCGGCGGCCCTGAGCATTGCAGCAGTTCCCATGTGCTGGATGCTCGGCGCGCAGGGTGAACGACACGTTAAGCAAAACGTAAAAAGGTCGGACCCCGAACCGAAGTTCAGGATCCGACCTTTTAGAAGAATTGTTCGGCGGTGTCCTACTCTCCCACAGGGTCCCCCCTGCAGTACCATCGGCGCTGTGAGGCTTAGCTTCCGGGTTCGGAATGTAACCGGGCGTTTCCCTCACGCTATGACCACCGAAACA
>NZ_WEGL01000007.1 GCF_009604455.1 Streptomyces sp. RB17 | reverse complement strand
GGTGGTCATAGCGTGAGGGAAACGCCCGGTTACATTCCGAACCCGGAAGCTAAGCCTCACAGCGCCGATGGTACTGCAGGGGGGACCCTGTGGGAGAGTAGGACACCGCCGAACAATTCTTGAGAAAGGCCCACGCCACAGGCGTGGGCCTTTCTGCGTTTCGGAGTCGTATTGCGGCGCCGTTTTAGAACGTCACCTCGTCCGTGTTGATGATCCCGCCCCGGCGGCCCGGTGCATGCTGGCCGCTCCAGTAGAGGTTGGTGTGGGCGATGACCTGTTCCGGGGCCGGCGCGCCGTACTCGGTGAGGTCCTCCGTCGTGTGGGCGTCGGCGATCAGCGTGGCGTCGTAGCCCCGCGCGAGGGCGCCGTGCAGGGTGGAGCGGATGCAGAAGTCGCTCTGGGCACCCGTGACGAGGAGGCGGCCCACTCCGCGCTCCGTCAGGACGGACTCCAGATCGGTGTCCTCGAAGGAGTCCCGGTAGCGCTTGGCGACCAGGGGCTCGGAGTCGAGTCGCTTCAGCTGCGGGACGTACTCCCAGCTCTCGGTGCCCGGAACCAGTTCCTCGTCCTGGTGCTGCACCCAGACCACCGGCACGTCCGCGGCGCGGGCCTTGTCGACGAGGGTCCCGATGTTGGCGATGACGTGCTCGCGCCTCGGTGAGCTCGGCACCATCACGCCGTTCTGCACGTCGATGACCAGGAGGGCGGTGTACGGGCGTTCGGGCAGCGTTGTCATGGCTTTCACAATATGGGATGCCGCTGACAACGGGCGGCACTACGGTGGCCCTCATGAGCACCTTGACCAGCGGTGACTACGTCATCCGCGCGATACGACCCGACGACTGGCCCCGGGTGAAGGAGCTGCGGCTGTCCGCGCTGCGGGACCCGATCGCTCACCTCGCCTTCCTGGAGACGTACGAGGAGGGCGCGGCCAAGCCGGACTCCTTCTACCAGGAGCGGGCCGCGCGGTCGGCCGAGGAGGAGAGCGTGGCGCGGCAGTTCATCGCCGAGGCGCCCGACGGTGGCTGGGCCGGCTCGGTGACCGTGCTCATGGAGGAAGCCGGCATGACGGACTGGGCGGGGTATGCCGTCGATCGTCGGCAGGGGCATGTGGTCGGGGTGTTCATCCGGCCCGAGCATCGCGGGACCGGGCTGATCAAGGCCCTGTTCGACGCCGGTGTGGCATGGGCGCGGGAGCGGGGTGCGGAGCGGGTGCGCCTGCTGGTGCACGAGGAGAACGCCCGCGCTCAGGGGGCGTATCGCAAGGTCGGGTTCGTGCCCAGCGGGGTCGTCGTGCCGTACGTCAGGGACGAGGCGCAGAACGAGATGGAGTTCGTTCTCGAGTGGCCGTCCTAGACCGGCTGTCTCAGGCCGGTAGCTCCTGGTGCGGCCAGCGGGAGCGGGCCTGTTCGCGGGAGCGGAGCAGGGCGAGCGTGGGCAGGCCCTGGTCGGTGCCGGTGGCGAGCAGGTCGGGGAGCTGGGGGATGGGGGCCACGGCCGCGATGTCGTCCAGGACGAGGGTGAGTGGTGGGTCGAGCCGACCGGAGGATGACCGTTCGGCCATGCGCCGGCCGCGCTCGACCACGCTGGAGACGAGGGCAGTCAGGAGCGGCATCGCGCCCGGGTTGCTCCTGGGGTCCTCGATGGATTCACCGACCACATAAAGCGTGCCCCCTTCGTGGACGAAGGAATCCAGTGACAGGGCATCTGTTCGGTTCGGGGTGCAGGCCTCGCGGATGTTGACCGTGAACAGGGCCGAGAGGGCCCGGCTGGTCAGCTCCTGGGCGATGTCGCGGCGTTCGGGGTGTGCGGTGAGCGCGGCCTCGAGTTCACCGGCGGCGCCGGGGGCGGCCTTGGGGTGGGTACGGAGGGTGCGTACGGCGTCCTGGACCTGGCTGCCCTGGGACCAGCGGTGGATGTGGCGGATAGTGCGGTTCTCCAGGGCTGCCGCGTGGAGGTAGCTCCGCAGGAGCGTCAGTGCCGTGTCGGCGACCGCTTGGTCGATCTTGGCGGTGGGCTGGACGGGGCCGAGGAGGGCTGCGGCCCTGTTCAGCGCGGTCTGCTTGTCCTCGCAGCCTGCGGTCGGGGACCAGTGGAGGCGGGCCGGCGTGTCGCAGAGATGGGTGGGGTCGTAGAGGAGGGTGGGGCCGAGTTTGGCTCTGGCGTCCTTTGTCTCCGTCCAGAGGGTGGGGTTCGAGGTGACGACCAGGGTGGCGCCCTCGGCGTCTCGTACGGCCTGGGTCGCGGCCGCCTGGCGCCTTTCCCTGGGTGCCACGACGATCTTCTCCCAGTCGCCCACCGGTTCACCGTCGGCCGGCAGGTGAGTCAGGGGCTCCTGTGGTGCCGGAGCCGGGGCGGTCGCCGTGGGCTGCGGGACCGGGACGGCCTCACTCGGCGCGGGCTCCGTACGCGGTACAGGGACCTCGTACGGCACAGGTGCCTCGTACCGCACAGGAACCTCGTACCGCTGCTCCGGCGCCGCCGGCATCGCCTTCTGGGCCCGCGCCCGCGCTCTGCCCGCCCGCCATCGCGCCACCGCTCCCATCACGAACACGGTGAGCACGAACAGGACCATCAGCTGGCCGATGAACAGGCCCCAGAACAGGCCCCAGCCGGAGAGCTGGGAGGCGGGGGTGTCGGGCCAGGCGCCGGTGATGTCGTGGGGTTCGCCGATGAGGTGGCGCATGGCGAGGGGGGTGCGGGTGAAGGTGACGCCGTGCGGCCAGGCGCCCTTGGCGAAGAGGGCCGCCAGGCCGGTGGCCGTCCACACCAGCACGGTCATGCCGAGGAGGAACGCGAGCATGCCGATCAGCAGACCGTCGGGGATGCCGCCCTGGCCCTCCCGGCGGTCCTCGCGGCGGTCGCGAGCGTCCGGTCTCACCCGTTCCTCCCCTGCCGTGCCTCTGTCCCTGCCTGCCCTAGGCCACCGTCGACTCGGAGTCGCCCAGGTGCTGTTCCACGAAGGCCGCCGCCCGCTGCTCGGCCTCCAGCTCGGCGGCGCGCAGGGCGTCGTCGGCCGCGAGGTCGCTGGAGGACTCGGTCATCGCGCGGTCGGTGAAGACCAGCGGGCGTTCCGTCTCCGTGACCAGGTGTTTGACCACCTGGACATTGCCGTTGACGTCCCATACGGCGATGCCGGGCGTCAGTGTCGGGATGATTTCCACCGCCCACCTCGGCAAACCCAGCACCCGGCCGGTGGCCCGGGCCTCGTCGGCCTTCTGGGCGTAGATCGTCCGGGTGGACGCCATCTTGAGGATCGCGGCAGCCTCCTTCGCCGCCGCGCCGTCGACCACGTCGGACAGATGGTGGACGACCGCGACGAACGAGAGACCCAGCCGGCGGCCGAACTTCAGCAGGCGCTGGAACAGCTGGGCCACGAACGGGCTGTTGATGATGTGCCAGGCCTCCTCGACCAGGAAGATGCGCTTCTTCCGGTCGGGGCGGATCCAGGTGTGCTCCAGCCAGACGCCGACGATCGCCATGAGGATGGGCATGGCGATGGAGTTGCGGTCGATGTGGGACAGGTCGAAGACGATGAGCGGGGCGTCCAGGTCGATGCCGACCGTGGTCGGGCCGTCGAACATGCCCCGCAGGTCACCGTCGACCAGCCGGTCCAGGACGAGCGCGACGTCGAGTCCCCAGGCGCGTACGTCGTCTATGGCGACGTTCATCGCCTCGGCCGACTCCGGTTCCGGGTGCCGTAGCTGCTCGACGATGTCGGAGAGGACCGGCTGGCGGTCGAGGATCGACTCGTTGACGTAGGAGTGGGCGACCTTGAGGGCGAAGCCGGCGCGTTCGTCGAGGCCGTGGCCCATCGCGACTTCGATGATCGTCCGGAGCAGCGCGAGCTGACCGGTGGTGGTGATCGCCGGGTCGAGGGGGTTGAGCCGGATGCCGTGGTCCAGGGCGGCCGTCGGGTCGAGCCGGATGGGAGTTATCCCCAGCTCCTCCGCGATCAGGTTCCATTCGCCGACGCCGTCCTCGCCCTGCGCGTCCAGGACGACGACCTGGCGGTCCTTGAAGCGCAGCTGGCGCAGGACGTACGTCTTCTCCAGGGCCGACTTGCCGTTGCCGGACTCGCCGAGGACCAGCCAGTGCGGCGCCGGGAGCTGCTGGCCGTAGAGCTGGAAGGGGTCGTAGATGTAGCCCTTTCCGGAGTAGACCTCGCGGCCGATGATGACGCCGGAGTCGCCGAGGCCGGGCGCGGCCGTGGGCAGATAGACCGCCTGGGCCTGGCCCGTGGAGGTGCGCACCGGCAGCCGGGTCGTCTCGACCTTCCCGAAGAGGAAGGAGGTGAAGGCGTCGGTGAGGACGGACAGCGGATCCCGCATCGGCGAATCAGCCCCTACCTGCGGATGCCGGTGGCGAAGGGAAGTGTGTTCACGAAGGCGCGGTGGTGCTCTCGGTCGCACCATTCCAGCTTGAGGTACGACTTGCCTGCGGAGGCCCTTATCGTGCGCTTGTCGCGGTTGAGGGCCTCCGGGGTGCGGGCCGAGACGGTGATGTAGCCGACGAGGTTGACGCCGGCCGCGCCGCTCGCGAGGTCTTCGCCTCTCTGGTCGAGGCGGTTGTGGGCGGCGACGTCGCGCGGGTCGACGGTGCGGTTCATCTTGGCGGCGCGGGAGGCCTCGGCCTCGTCGTTGGTCTTCTCGGTCAGCATGCGTTCGATGGCTACCTCGGTGGGTTCGAGATCCATCGTCACCGCGACCGTTCGGATGACGTCCGGGGTGTGGACGAGGAGGGGCGCGAGGAAGTTGACCCCGACCGGGGTCATCGGCCACTCCTTCACCCAGGCGGTGGCGTGGCACCAGGGGGCGCGGGTGTTGGACTCGCGGGTCTTGGCCTGGAGGAAGGTGGGCTCGGTGGCGTCGAGCTCGGCCGGCCAGGCGTTGCGCTGGGTCATCGCCTGGATGTGGTCGATGGGGTGGTCCGGGTCGTACATGGAGTGGATGAGGGAGGCGAGCCGGCCCTGGCCCAGCGGTTGGCGGACCCGGATGTCGGCCTCCTGGAGCCGGGAGCAGATGTCGGTCAGCTCGCGGGCCATGACGACCGCGAGTCCCGCGTCCCGGTCGACCTTGCCGCCGCGGGCGCGGACGGCGCGGGCCATGGCACTGGCCTCGGCGGCGAGTTCGCGCGTGTAGTGCATACAGGCGACGAGGTAGGCGCGGTGCTGCTCGCTGCTGGTGGACACCATGGACTGCAGCTGGTCGTACGACTGCTGGAGCCAGCCGGGGGAGCGGGAGTCACCGCGTTGGGTGACGTCCTTGGCGTGCGCGTCGGGGTCGGCGGGGAGCGTACGGGCGAGCATCTGCAGGCGGGTGACGAAACCGTCCCCGTTGGCGACGTGCTTGAGCAGCGTGCCGAAGCGGTCGACCAGGGCCTCCTGGTCCTCGGAGTCGCGCAGGCCGACGCCGGGGCCCTCGATCTCGATGGCGGCGGTGACGGTCTTCCGGTCGGCGTGCAGCAGTACGGCGATCTCGTCCGGCCCGAAGGGTGCGGCGAGCCAGTTGATGCGGCCGATGCCCGGGGGCGGGCCGACCTCGATCTCCCGTCCGTCGAGGCGCGTGCCGGCTTCCATGGCGGCGGAGCGGTAGTGGGCGCCGTTCTTGACGGTCCGCTTGTAGCTGCGGTTGATCTCGAACCACTTGTAGAAGGTGCGGCGCTTGTACGGCACGTACACCGCGGCGAGCGCGAGCAGCGGGAAGCCCATCAATAGCACGATCCGCAGGGACAGTACCGGGACGACGAGGCCGCACATCATGCCGAGGAACGCGCCCGCGACGATCAGCGCGATCTCGCCGGACTCGCGGTTCCGGCCGACGATCGCGTTCGGCCGGGCGCGGCCGATGAGATATGTACGGCGGGGCGTGATCGGATGGGACAGGTGGGACTCGGTCGTCAACGCCCTTCACCTCCCGTGCGGTTGACGTTGCGCGTGTTGCTGGCATGCGGGGTGTTGGCGGGGCTGGCCGGGCTGGGTGCGCGGGGCGCGGGGGTGGCGGAGGGGACGGCTCCGCCACCGCCCCCGGCGGGGGTACGGCTGCTGTGGGCCGCGACGCCGCCGGTGGCGGGGTTGGCGGGGCGGGGGGCGCTGCTCGACTGTCCCCCTGCTCCGTTGTTGTCGGCCCGGGAGCTGTGGGTCTTGATGCCCTGGGCGACGAGTGTGGCGGGGGAGCTGATGACGGCGGCGGCCTTGGACTCGGCGCCCTGCATGATGCGGTTGTTGCGGCTGCCTGCGATCTCGTCGCCGAAGCCGGGGACGAAGCGGTAGATCATCGCGCTGGCGAAGATGGCGAGCAGGATGATGGCGAGGCCGGAGACGACGGCGGAGAAGGAGTCGGGGCCGTTGCCGGAGGAGAGCGCGCCGGCGAGCCCGAGCACGATCACGATCACTGGCTTGACGAGGATGACGGCGATCATGATCCCCGCCCAGCGCCGGACATGTCCCCACAGGTTCTTGTCGACGAGCCCCGCGTAGACGACGGTGCCGAGGAGGGCGCCGACGTAGAGGAGGGCGGCCCTGATGACCAGCTCCAGCCAGAGGACGCCGGCGGCGAGGATGCTGACCAGGGAGACCACGATCAGCATGATCGGGCCGCCGCCGATGTCGGTGCCCTTGCCGAGGGCGCCGGAGAAGGTGCCGAAGAACGTGTCGGCCTGGTCGCCGGTGGCCTTGGCGAGGACGTCCGTGACGCCGTCGGTGGCCGATACGACCGTGTACAGGATCAGCGGGGTGAAGGCAGAGGCGAGCACGGTCAGCCACAGAAACCCGACGGCTTCCGAGATCGCGGTCGTCAGCGGCACCCCGCGCACGGCTCGCTTGGCGACGGCCAGGAGCCACAGCAGGAGCGTCAGGATCGTGGACGCCGCGAACACGATCGCGTACTGCTGCAGAAACTTGGGATTCGTGAAGTCGACGTTGGCGGTCTCCTTCACGGCCTTGCTGAGCTTCTCGATCGTCCAGGAGGCGGCTTCGGCACAGCCTTTGGCGAGGGAGGAGAGGGGGTCGAGGGTGGAGGTGTCCGGGACGCTGGAACCTCCGGAGCCACTGGAGGTGTTGCCGCGTTCGCAGTACTTCCTGGCCTCACCGGAGATGACGTCGCAGTTGTACTTGCTCTTCGACGGTGAGGGCGAAGGGGTGGGTGACGGCGCGGCGAAGGCACGTGTGGCCAGCAGTACCGCCGTGGTCTGTACGGCTGTCACGACTCCGGCGAGCTTGAGCGCAGGTCGCGGGCTACCGGGCATACGTGAACCCTCCGTACTCTTCGATGGCCTTGCTGATCTCGTCGGAGGTGGCAGCCTTGTCGTCTCCGGGTACTGGTGCGGGGCCGTCCTTCTGGGTGTCGGAGGTGATCTTCCAGTCGTCCCCGGACCACTGCAGGTCGAACGTCCACGTCTTCCAGGAGGAGGTGACAGGGTCGTTCGAGGAGCTGTCGGCCATGCCGATGAGCCCTACGTACCAGACCGCCACCTTGGCGTCGTTCTCCGTGTAGTGCTGCACCGTCGTGCCGACCGGGACCACCCGGGAGACGAACGTACTGCCCTTCGGCGGGTCGCCCGCCGCGTCGAGGCCCATCTTGGCGAGGAAGTCGGTCGAGTAGGCCTGGTCCATCGGGCCCTGGAGTCTGGCCGCAGCGTCGGAGGTGTAGAGGAGGTTCAGCAGGGTGTCGCGGCTGTCCTTCTTGAACATCTCCGTCGAGCCCAGCGCCACGGCGTAGTTCGAGGCGGCCGACTGCGCTCCCTGCTCCGTGTGGGCGAATCCCGTCGGTACGCCCAGGGACTTGGTGTCCACGGGGCGCGTTCCGCTGGCCGCCGTGGAAGCGGCCGCCGGCTTGTGGTTCTTCGCGGACGCGTCGTTGCCCGATGAGTTGTCCCCCCTGTTGGCGAAAGCGATCGCGGCGATGAGGAGGACCACTACGCCGACCACTGTGATCAGGGAGCGGGAGGAGGAGCGGCGGGGGGCGCCGCCGTAGGGGTCGGTTTCGGGGAGGCGGGTGCGCGTGTGGCCCGTGTCGCCGTAGTCGGTGTAGGCCTGGTCGTCGCCGGAGGTCATGGTGTGCGCGCTCCCTCACCCTCGTAGGCGTACGACGGAAGCCGTGCTGGTTGCCGCTCGGGCGCGGTGTGGTGACTCGACATCAGGGAGACGCAACCTTCAGGGGACTCAGACCGCCATGCCGTACACGATCGTGAACAGGGTGCCGAGGGAGCCGATGATGAAGACCCCGGTCAGGCCGGCGATGATGAGGCCCTTGCCCTGTTCGGCGCTGAAGGTGTCGCGGAGGGCGGTCGCGCCGATGCGCTGTTTGGCCGCGCCCCACACCGCGATGCCGAGGCACAGCAGGATGGCCACGGCCATCACCACCTCGATCATCACCTTCGCCTCGTTGCCCAGGCTGCCGAAGGGGCCCCAGTCCGGAGCGATCCCGCCGATGATGGTGTTGATGTCTCCCTTGTCGGCCGCAAAGAGCATGTAAGTCACCGCCCCTGGTGGGTAGTTCCGCAAGGCCCCCGCAGTGTGCGGAGGGCAGGTCTCATTGTCGCCGACAACGTCGCGGTCGTATGTCGACTTGACGTCATTGACTGGCGGGTTTCGTACGAATAGCGCGTACGGTCACTCTGTGTATCACGGCAGGTCACGCCGGGCAACGAGGTCCGACCGGAACCCGTCGTGTGGTTGGGTCGTTGTCCTCCTTTACGACCTGGCACGTTTTCTGACGGCTGGTCGGGTGAGGCGTCGAGATGATGTTCTCATGGGCGAGGGCGGGAAACGGGACATGGCCCCGGCGGCGGCTTGATCGGAGCAGGGAAAACGGGCCGCGGCCGGATGCCGTGGCCCGTCCTCCTCTCCGTGCCGCCGAGGGGACCCCACGTCCCCCTCACCTGGCGGCTCCCCGTGACCCGACGGGGTGGATCGGGCGGGTGGTGCTCAGCTCGCGCCGAAGGCGCTCGTGCCCTGCGGGGTGCCCCAGCCGGTCGGACCGTCGTAGCCCGACGTGGCGGTGCAGAAGTACGACGTCGAGCAGGTGCCGTTGCTGCCGCTGGTCACGTCGTTGAGGGCGGAGGTGCCGGCCGCGTTGTACGGGTACTGGGCCGGGTAGTCACTGCTGCCCGGGGTGCCGGCGAGGGCGTAGACCGAGGCGATGATGGGCGAGGAGGCGCTGGTGCCGCCGTAGGTGTTCCAGCCGGTGCCGTCGGAGCCGTAGGTGTCGTAGACGGAGACGCCGGTGGCGGGGTCGGCCACGGCGGACACGTCGGCGATCATGCGCCTGGCGCACCCGGAGTCGGTCTGCCAGCTGGGCTTGGCGTCGTAGGCGGAGCAGCCGGAGCCGGTGCCCTCGGTGCTGGAGGTGTTCCAGACGGACTCGGTCCAGCCGCGGCTGTCGGAGGAGGCCGACAGGCTGGTGCCGCCGACGGCGGTCACGTACCGGGAGGCGGCCGGGTACTCGGCGCCGTAGCCCTCGTCGCCCGCGCTGGCGGTGATGGCGACTCCCGGGTGCTTGTAGTACGAGGAGTCGTACGTCGTGTCGGAGGAGGACTCCGAGCCGCCGTAGCTGTTGGAGACGAACCTGGCGCCCAGCTTGACGGCCTCGTTCACCGCGGTGCCCAGGTCGGCGTCGGACGCGGACTTCGCCTCGACCAGCAGGATGTTGCAGTTCGGGCAGGTCGCGCTGACCATGTCGAGGTCGAGGGAGATCTCACCGGCCCAGCCGCTGTCGGCGGAGGGGAGGGAGGTCGTGGAGCCGGTCTGGCCGACCTTGCTGAAGCAGCCGTTGTCGGTGGTGCAGTCCGGCAGGCCGTAGTACGACCGGTACGCCGCGAGGTCGGACTCCGCGTTCGGGTCGTCGTAGGCGTCGACGATGGCGACGGTCTCGCCGGAGCCGTTCGAGGAGGCGGCGTCGGTCAGGCCGTACGCCGACTGGATGTCGCTCGGTCCGTAGCCGGTCGGGGAGTCGGAGGCGGCTTCGGGCCGCACCGTCTTCGGCGTGATGCCCTTCAGGGCCGCCTGCTTCTCCATGAAGGCGGTGGTGCCGCCGGTGACGCGGAGGGCGTCGCAGGCGGCGTAGCCCTTCTTCGGGGTGGCGCCGCACGCCTTCTCGTAGCGCACGTGGGCCTTGGCGACCTGGGCGGCGATGGTCCTGGCGCTCACCTTGTGGGGCGTGGCGGCGGCTTCGGCGTGGGCCGCGGTGGTCATACCGGCGGCGAGGAGTGCGGCGGTGGCCGCGGCGGCGGATCCGATCCGGCGCCATCTGCCGCGTATGTGGGGGGAGTTGGGGGTGGTCGTACGCAAGGTACAGCCTCCTGTGAGTGGTGGACAGGGGCCTGCGGGTGTGGGGGACCACCGGTGGGTGACCGGTGGGGGCGGCGGCCCGCGACGACCATCACCTTGTTGAGTACGCGACAACAAGCGGCTTTCGGAATCCTGACTCCCGCGTTACTCAAGGTGGTTGGGGGATTGCTGATCAATGGCAGTGTGCTGGAGCTGTGCTGGGCGTGGCTTGACCCGGGGCACGGATTCCGCACGATCCCGTGCGGAGGGGGCCCGTCGGGCTCATCGGGCTCATCGGGCCCGTCGGGTTCATCGGGCCCGTCGGGTTCATCGGGCCCGTCAGGCTCGTCGGG
Organism: Streptomyces sp. RB17; assembly: GCF_009604455.1. Taxonomy (GTDB): domain Bacteria; phylum Actinomycetota; class Actinomycetes; order Streptomycetales; family Streptomycetaceae; genus Streptomyces. Next base: position 613,528 of record NZ_WEGL01000007.1, on the reverse strand, counting down.
GCTTGAGGCCGTGCAGCAGCAGATGGACGTGTTCGTCCAGGCCGTCCATGGCCTCCTCGGCGTCGAGCGCGCAGGCGGCGATGAGAGCGGCGAGGCCGTGCAGGCTCGCGGCGGCGATCATGGTGATCCGTTCGGGGTCGCCGGCGACGATGTCGCCCTGCTCCTGCGCCTCCGCGATCATCCGGGCGAAGGAGCCGAGGGACTCGTCGACGGCCGCGGCGAGCTGGGCGGAGCTGTCGGGCGCGTGCTTGCGCGCGAACATCAGCTCCAGCAGCTCCGGGTTCTCGACGGCGAAGCCGAGGTAGGCGCGGGCGAGTGCCGCCATGCGCCCCTCGAAGGTGAGCCCCGGCTGTCCGGCGGCGGTGTCCAGGGCTCGGTTCAGCCGCTCGTAGCCGTCCAGCGCGAGGGCGTCTATCAGCGCCTGCTTGTCCTTGAAATGCCGGCCGGGTGCCGCGTGGCTCACGCCGATGTCCCGGGCCAGCTCGCGCAGCGACAGCGCGCCGACCCCCTTCTCGCGCAGGGTGTGCTCGGCGCTCTTGAGCAGGGCGGCGCGCAGGTCTCCGTGGTGGTAGGGGCGGCTCGACGGCGACGGCGACGGCGACGGCGACGGGGACAGGCGCGGCATGCCGACCATCGTAACCTGATGTTGTCATTGACAGCATTGTTGTCGGTGCCTACTTTGGGGGCATGGCTGAGACGACCGAAGCGCGCACCCCGCGCTCATGGAACGCGACCCACCTTCCCGACCTGACCGGCCGTACGGCCGTGATCACCGGCGCCAACAGCGGACTCGGCCTGGTCACGGCCGAGGCGCTGGCCCGGGCCGGAGCGCATGTGGTGTTCGCCGTACGGGACCTCGCGCGGGGCGGCGCCGCCGCGGCGAAGGCGAGCGGCAGCACCGAGGTGCGCCGCCTGGACCTGGCCGACCTGGACTCGGTGCGGGAGTTCGCGGCCGGCTGGGACCGCCCGCTGGACCTGCTGATCAACAACGCCGGCGTGATGATGCTGCCGGAGCAGCGCACCAAGCAGGGCTTCGAGATGCAGTTCGGCACGAACCACCTGGGTCACTTCGCGCTGACCAACCTGCTTCTGCCGTATGTGACGGACCGGGTGGTGACGGTGTCCTCGGGCCTCCACCGCGGGGGCGACGGAGTGATCCACTTCGAGGACGTCAACCTGCGCGGCCGCTACACCCCCACCCGCGCCTACGCCCAGTCCAAGCTGGCCAACCTCCTGTTCACCCTGGAACTCCAGCGCCGTCTCACCGAGGCCGGCTCCGCCGTCCGCGCCTTCGCCGCGCACCCCGGCTACGCGGCCACCAACCTCCAGAGCCACCACGCGAACTCCCTGGTCAGGGGCTTCATGGCCGTCGGCAACAAGGTCTTCGCACAGAGCGACAGGGCAGGCGCCCAGCCGACCCTCTACGCCGCGAGCCAGGACCTCCCCGGCGCGTCCTACGTCGGCCCCTCCGGCCTCGGCGAGATGCGCGGCGCGCCCACCCTGGTCGGCCGCAGCACGGCGGCCAGCGACCCTGCGGCGGCCCGGCGGCTGTGGACCCTGTCCGAGGAGCTGACCGGGGTGGAGTGGCCGCTGAAGCCGGTCAGCCGAGCGTGACGCGTCTGTCCGTGCCGAGCTGTCGGTGACCGCCGGCCGGGCAGCACAGGTCGTGCGGGCCCATGAAGCCCATGAAGCCCATGAAGCGAGCCCACAGGGAACACGTCCGGGTATGTATGAAAGTTCATCGGTGAACTTCCGGCTCGACGGCCGTACCGCTCTGGTGACCGGTTCGGTGCGCGGGCTGGGGCTGGAGATGGCACGGGGCCTGGCCGGGGCAGGGGCGCGGGTCGTCCTGAACGGGCGGAATCCGGCCGCCCTGGAACCCGTGGCGGCGCGACTGCGGGCGGAGGAGGGCTACGACGTCACCGCCGCCGCGTTCGACGTCACCGAACGGGAGGCCGCCGAGGAGGCGGTGCGCGCCCTGGGCGACCTCGACATCCTGGTCAACAACGTCGGCCACCGCGACCGGCGGGGCGTGGCGGAGATGACCCCGCAGGAGCTGTCCTCACTGCTCGACGTCCACCTGACCTCGGCGTACGCCCTGAGCCGGACGGTGGCGAGGGGCCTGACCGCACGCGGAGCGGCCGGCCGGATCATCAACGTCTCCTCGGTGGTCGGCCAGCTGGGCCGCACCGGGGACGTCGCGTACGCCACGGCGAAAGCGGGCCTCGACGGCCTGACCCGCGCCCTCGCCGCCGACCTCGGCCCGAGCGGTACGACGGTCAACTCGGTGGCACCGGGCACCTTCGCGACGGACGTCAACGCCGAGCTGGCGGCCGACCCGGGGTGGGAGCGGTGGCTGCGGACGCGTACGGCGCTGGGGCGGTGGGGGCGGCCGGAGGAGATCGCGGGGGTCGTGGTGTTCCTGGCGAGCGATGCGGCGTCGTTCATCACGGGGCAGACGATCGCGGTGGACGGGGGGATGACGACGACGTTCTGAGCGAAGCCGCGGACGGTCGCGTCCGGGCCGGGACCCAGTCCATGACGTAACGTAATCACGGCTGGTCGTGGCGGTGTTGCGGGGCAACCCCCGCGCCCATCGGGACGTTTCACAGGAAAATCTCAGCTAAGTCGCAGATGGATTCTCACGTTCGTGGGGGACAGTGAGCACTGATGAAGCGCATCTCACGCATCACGGTCACCTCGCGTCCCGCGCTGCTCGGGGCCGTGGTGATGCTTGCCCTGACCTCGGCGTCCGTCGCGGCAGCCGATGACGGGCCGGGGCCCCTCGGGGTCACCGCCGCCGATGCCGTCGCGACCCGGCAGTCGGTGCGCGTCGGCGCGCTGTTCGGTGCCGACCGGGCCGAGGACCTGGCCGGCGGCCACTTCTGCACGGCCTCGGTCGTGCACAGCCCGCGGGGCAACCTCCTCGTCACCGCCGCGCACTGCGTGAACGACGCCGACAACGACCTGGTGTTCGTGCCCGGCTACCGGGACGGACAGGCGCCGTACGGGGTGTGGAGGGTCGGGAAGCGCTACCTGCCCGACGACTGGGCCAAGGACCAGGACGAGAACAGCGACCTGGCCCTCGTCACCGTCGACGACCTGGACGGCAAGCGGATCGAGGACGTGGTGGGGGCCAACCGGTTCACTCCGGGTACGGCCACGGGCGCCACCGCCGTCACCGTCACCGGCTACCCCGACTCCCGTGAGGTGCCCATCAGCTGCACCAACAAGCCGGTCGCGCACAGCAGCACCCAGCAGCGCATCGACTGCCCCGCCTTCGCCAGCGGCACCAGCGGCAGCCCCTGGATCAACGGGAACAACCAGGTCGTCGGCATCCTCGGCGGTCACGAGGAGGGCGGCTCGACCGACGACGTGTCGTACAGCGTCGTACTGGCCGGCAAGGCGGCCGAGCTGTACCAGGACGCGATCGGCGACCCCTGAAGGGCAGGGAACAGGAAAGCGGCTGCCGCGGGGGGTGCACCCCACGGCAGCCCTGGTCCGGATGGCCCGACGTTGGCTCAGCGGCTCGCCGCCACCGGGGCCGTCTTCCCGTCCGTCGCCTTCACCGCGGGCTTCTCGGCCGCGGCCTTCGCCGCCGCTGCCGCCGCCGTGCGCTGGGCGACCCGGCGCAGGTACAGGTTGTTGAAGATCAGCGCCGGCGCGGTCAGCGAGGCGCCGGCCACCTGCATGCCGGCCGGGACCACACCGGTCAGCGCGGAGATGACGAACGCGGTGATGGGAACGACGTCCATGAAGAGGACACCGTTGAGCGGGCCGAGGTAGCGGTTGCCGAAGTTCCAGCCGAGGACGCCCACGAAACCGGCGATGACGCTCATGTAGGCGAGCTCGGGGAGGATCGTCGTCACGGTGTGCGCGCTCGGGACCGGGACGCCGCCCGTGGCCAGCATGACCGCCGTGATGACGGTGGCGCCGGCCGGGCCCAGGACCGTGGTGATCGCGGTGTACTTGATCGGCGACCAGCCCGCCCGCGCTCGGCGGCCCGCGTCCTCGTCTCCGCGTTCTTCGGCATGCAGCACATCTCCGACGCCCTCAGCCGCCGCGCGGATCTCGCCGAGCGGTACGGGGAGTTGTGGGCGGTGGTGCTGGAGGGGTTGCGGGCCTGAGGAAGCGGCTCACACGTCGTACGGGACCGTTGCCGGGGACATGTCCCGCCCGGCTGCGGGCTGGAGAGACACGAAGTGGTCGAACTCGCCTGCCTGTACGCCGAGTACGAAGGCGTTCCACTTGTGGCGGGTGGTCGTGACGACGGTGTCCGCGGAGCGGAGACGGAGGGGGGTGTCGTCGCCTGCGCTCCGGCCGGTGGGGGACGGCTCCCTTTTGAGGCCGGTGAGCAGGGCATCAAAGGCGGCGGGGGCGGTGGTGAGGACGGCTCCCGTGGGGTCGGTGGATTCGGTGAGGTGTATGGCGCCGGGGGTGGCGGCGACGTGTATGCAGGAATCGCCCTCGGAGCAGTAAGAGGACTTCTGCCAGTTCTGTGGGTTCATGACGTTCCTTCACAGCTCTCGCATCACGTTGCGGACAAGGTCTCGGGTCTTCTCGGGGGCGAGCGCCACGGCATCGATCCGCTCGAAGAGGCTGCGGTACTTGTGAAGTTGGGCCTCGGCATCGAGGAACGCGAGACCGTGGGCCTGGTCCAGGTGGACGGTGTCCAGCTGCGGCACTGGTCCGTACGCGTAAAAGATCGACTGCCCGGATCCCGGGTAGGCGCCGGCCTCGAAGGTGATGGCGCGCAGCGTGATGTGGTCACGGTCGCTCATGTCAAGCAGGTGTTGCAGCTGTTGCCGGGTTGCCGCCGGGCCGCCGACCTGCATCCGGAGGGCGGCCTCGTGGACGATCGCCTCGTACGGGGTGGGGGTGTTCTCGTCGTAGAGGATCGCCTGTCGTTTGATGCGGAATGAGAGGCGGTGCTCGATGTCGGGCGGCGAGAGTTCGGTGACCGCCTGGCGGAAGATTTCGAGGGCGTACTCGCGAGTCTGGAGCAGCCCGGGGATACGGGCTGTGGTGCTGGCGCGCAGCGACCGGGCATGGTGCTCCAGTTCCGCCAGGTCGAGGAGCGAGTTCGGAAGCAACTCGCGGTACTGCTCCCACCAGCCGCGCTTGCGTTCCGAGGTCATGGCCGCGAGCGCGTGGATGAGGGGCTTGTCGGAGCAGTCGTAGTGGCAGGCGATGGTGTGCACCCGCTCGGGGCTCACGCCTACGCGACCGGCCTCCATGTTGCTGACCTGCGCCTGCTTGATACCCAGGAGTTGACCGGCCTCGGTGGAACTCAAGCCTGCGCGCTCACGCAGTTTCCGCAGCTCCGCGCCGAAGCGCAGCTGGCGACCCGTTGGGTTCCTCACGGGCGTGCCGCCTCCTCGCTGTCACTCACATGGGTGGTAGGTGAAGGAGATGCCTAGTTTTCAGTGAATACCTTCACTGTCTGTCGCTACCTTACAACTGGGCCCCTCGCTCAGAAGCGCACCGCCCGACCGGGCGACAGGCCACTGGGCTATCGAACAACCGCACCTCAACGCCCCTTCCCGAACGGAGACTTCGATGCCCACCGTATCCAAGCCCTGGACCTACACCCTGCACCTCCCACACGATCCACGTGCGCCTGGGATCGCCCGCGCAACCCTGCGTACCGTCCTCGCCGCGCACGACCTCTCCTCGCTCACCCCCACCGCCGAACTGGTGGCCGCCGAGCTGCTCGCCAACGCGCATCTGCACACCTCCGGCCCCTACGCCCTGCGTCTCCTCGGGAGGGAGTCGGGCCGGCTGACGGTGGGCGTCTGGGACGGCGACCCGCACGTGCCGCCCGGCTTCACCGGTGACGCCGCGCCCGTGGTCGTGCAGGAGGACGCGGAAAGCGGGCGCGGGCTGCAGCTCGTGCGGGCCTGTGCCGACTCCTGGGGGGTCTCCGTGCTGCGGGAGCTGGGGGCATCCCGGGGCGGGAAGCTGCTGTGGGCCGATTGTCAGAGCCGTGACTTAGTGTAGTCGAGATCGATCGGAGCGTATTGGAGGGTGTACGTGACCACGATGAGCGCGCGTGACGCGGAGGCACGACAGGAGGCGGTCTGCGGGTGCAGATCACGGGAGGGGAAATGGTGACGTCCCGGCCTCCGTGTGGCAGGCACGCGGGCGTGGTGAAGCGGTTGCGACGGCAGCTCGAGGGTATGGCCCTTCCCGACGGGTTGGATGTGTACGAGGTGTCCTCGATCGCCCTCCCCGAGGACCCGGACGACTACGTGACGCCGGACCTGATCGTTCTGCCCATGGAGCGGGAGGACGACGACGACTGGCTCGCCTCCCCGGAGGACACGGCGTTCGCCGTCGAGGTCGTCTCCCCTTCCGAGAAGTCCCGGGGCATCCGCGACAAGGCCGACTGGTACGCCGTGGCGCGTGTCCCCCTGCTGCTCGTCATCGACCCGCGTAACGGCACGTGGGCCCTGCACAGCCGCCCGGACAACGGCGCCTATCAGGACGTACTGCTGGGGAAGTTCGGGGAGGCGGTGCCGTTGCCCGAGCCGTTCGGTGCCGATGTCGGCACCGGCGACTTCCCGGTGTACGGCCAGGCCGCGTGCCCGGACCCGACCGGCGATCAGTAAACACCCCGGACGGCCAACTGATCTTCATGGCAGGGTGGGTCCGTGGACGCACTCAAGCCCCAGGACCCATCGCACATAGGCACGCACACGGTGCTCGCCCGGCTCGGGGCGGGTGGGATGGGGCGGGTCTATCTCGGGCGGTCGCCCGGCGGGCGGCTCGTCGCCATCAAGGTGATCCGGGACGAGATCACCGACCATCCCGAGGCGCTGACCCGGTTCCGGCGCGAGGTGGAGACGGCGCGGGCGGTCCGGAGTGCGTATACGGCCAACCTGATTGACGCCTCGTTGGACGCCGCCCCTTATTGGCTGGCCACCGAGTACGTCGCCGGACCCACCCTCGCCAAGGCCGTGGCGGAACACGGCCCGCTGCCGCCGGAGACCTGCCTCGGGCTGTTCGCCGCGCTCGCCGAGGGGCTCGCCGCCGTCCACGCTCACGGGGTCACGCACCGGGACCTCAAGCCGCAGAACGTCATCCTCGCCGCCCAGGGCCCGCAGCTCATCGACTTCGGCATCGCCCGCGGCGCGGGGCAGACCGCCCTCACCGACGCCGGGTTCGTGCCCGGCACGCCCGGCTTCACCGCCCCCGAGGTGCTGCTGCGCAACGAGGTCGGACCGTCGGCCGACGTGTTCGCCCTCGGTGCCACGCTCGCGTACGCGGCGACAGGCCGGGCCCCGTTCGGCAGCGGCGACCCGAACGGGGTCAGCTACCGCGCCGTCCACGAAGCCGTCGACCTGGCCGGTGTCGCACCGGAGTTGGGGGCCTTGATAGAGGCGTGCGCGGCCAAGGACGCCGCCACCCGGCCGGGACTCGCCGAGGTGATCGCCCGCTGCGGGGTGCGCACCGCGCTCGTGGAGGACCCGGTCTACGCCGGCTTCGCCGCACAGGGCGAGGCCACACCGCAGATGCCGCCGACGCCCGCACGACGGCCAGTGGCGCCGCCGGTGGGGCCGCACGATCTGCCGACGGTGGGACCCGCGCCGTACGGCCCGTCCGGCTACACGCCCACCGAGCTGGCCGCCCGGCCGAGCCGCGGTCCGAGCAGACGGAGGACGATGGCCGTGGCCGTGGGGCTCGTGGTGGGCGTCTCTGCGGCCGCCGCGCTCGTGCTCACCCAGCGGGGCGACGGCAAGGACCCCGCGCGGGGCCGGGCTTCCGCGAGCGCGCAGGCCACGGCGACCAGGTCGGCCACCGGCAAGGGCGGCCCACCCGCATACGCGGGCGACGACATCGACCGCACCTTCTGGCAGTCGTCGACGGCGCAATGCCAGCTGCCGACCGAGGAACACGCGCCCGCGGACTTCATGACCTCGGTGTCCGACCCCGACGACCCCGCCAAGAGCGGTGAGCGCCTGATCCTCGACCGCCGGGTGAAGATCGGGATACGGAGCAACGGCTATGCCTCGAGCGCCGGAGCCCACGCCCCGTACTACGTGACCGTCAGCGTGAAACCGCCGCACAGCATCGACCCGAGCACCGGAAAACCCGCCGCCGGGGTGTTCACGCCCAACGTGACGCTGGGGTACACCAGCAAGCCCGTCGACCTGTACGGCGGCGACGCCACCTCCTGGAAGTACCTCACCTACCCGGACGACTTCCGTTCCTGGCATCCGAACGGGAAGCAGTCCTGGCCCGCCATCCCGCTCACCAACGATCCCGGTGACTGGACCGTCGAGTGGCACCACATCCGCACGCCGCACGACTACAGCAGCATCATGTGCGGCGGCTTCACTGTGAAATGACGCCACTTCATGCCGAAAGCGCCTTGAACCGTCGGCACATGGGGGAAAGTTGAACCGTGCGGAAGGTGTGGGTGATCGGTGGGGCGGCCGTCGGGCTCGGCATGGGCTTCGTCATGCTGCTCGTCATCGGGGTGTACGTCGTCGCCGGGAACCTCCTCAACGGAGTCGGCGCGGGAAGCCGGGCGCTCGCGCAGGGTGCCGTACCGGCCGCCTACAAGTCGCTCGTGCAGAAGTGGGGCAACCTGTGCCCGGCGCTCAGCCCCGCGCTGCTCGCCGCCCAGCTGTACCAGGAGAGCGGCTGGAACCCAACCGTCGTCAGCCCGGCCGACGCGCGGGGCATCGCTCAGTTCATCCCCAGTACATGGGCTACGCACGGCATCGACGGCAACGGCGACGGCAAGCGGGACATCTGGGACCCCAACGACGCGATTCCGTCGGCCGCTTCGTACGACTGCGAACTGGCGAAGTATGTGAAGGACGTGCCGGGCAACGCCTCGGACAACATGCTCGCCGCCTACAACGCCGGTGCCTACCGCGTGATAAAGGCCGGCGGGGTTCCTGCCATCAGCGAGACGCAGAACTACGTCAAGCGGATCCGCAGCCTGGAGCAGAGCTTTGCCGCGCCCGTCAGCCGCATCGACCCCACCCAGCAAGCCGCCGGTGCCATTGCCTTCGCGCAGAGCAAGTTGGGGACGCCCTATCTGTGGGGCGGGGAGGGGGCGGCCGAGCAGGGTGGGCGGTTCGACTGTTCGGGGCTGACGCAGGCCGCGTACGCGAAGGTCGGGATCACGCTGCCGCGGGTGGCCAATGATCAGTACAACGCCGGGCCGCATCCGTCGCGGGATCAGCTTCTGCCGGGTGATCTCGTGTTCTTCTCCACCGACCTCAGCGATTCGCGGGCCATCCATCACGTGGGGATCTATGTGGGGGGCGGGTACATGATCGACGCGCCGCGGACGGGGGCCGTCATCCGGTTCGACCCGATCGACACCCCGGACTACTTCGGCGCCACCCGCGCGACCGAAGATGGCGCGAAAGCGCTCCCCACGACGATCTGACAGACTGTGACCGAGCGTGAACCCACCCCCTGAGCTGCGATGATGAGTCTCTCTTCGATAACGTCTGCGTGATCATTCGGTGGAGAGTGGAACGTATTCATGGGGACCGTGCGTTCCTGTTGACGTAGCCGAGCGGACGTCAGTACGGGCAGTGCGACAGTGCAGCGGAAGCGGATCTACGAACCACGGGGGTAGGAGCGACGCACACGAGGTGCGTCCGGTAGACGACGAAGGGGCCGCAGCACCATGGCTGTACTCGCCGAATCCGGATCGAACCCCGACGTCGAGCTGCTCTACGACATCAATGGCCTGGCCAAGGACGCGCCCCACTGGTTCGACCGGGTCATGGAGTTCGTCGGTGAGTACGGGCTGCTGGTCGCCATGGTGCTGCTCGTGCTGTGGTGCTGGCTGTCCGTGCGGCGCCGGGGCGGCGAGGATGCCGCGTCCTCCGTCGCCGCGCTGGTGTGGGCGCCGCTCGCGGCCGGCATCGCGGTGCTGGTCAACGTTCCGATCCGGGGCTTCGTGGAACGCCCCCGCCCCTTCGTCGATCACCAGGGGCTGGACGTCCTCTTCTCCGGCAAGACCGACTTCTCCTTCGTCAGCGACCACGCGACGATCACCATGGCGCTGGGCGTCGGGCTCTTCGTCGCCAACCGCCGCTTCGGGATCGCGGGCCTCGGGATCGCGCTGCTGGAGGGGTTCTGCCGGGTCTACATGGGCGTGCACTACCCGACGGACGTCGTCGGGGGCTTCGCGCTGGGTACGGCGGTCGTGCTGCTGCTCTCCCCGCCGGCCATGGCGCTGCTCACCCCGCTGATGCGAGCCGTGGAGCGGTCGCCCCGGGCGGGGTGGGTCGTACGCGGGCGTGCGGCGAGCGGGGCGCGCGAGGGGGCGCTGCTGCCGGCCGCCCGTACGGCGGTGGAGTCGGAGGAACGGGACCTCGCGGCGTAGCCGACGGCAGTGGGGCGCCCCGAAGGGAGCCCCGTCTCACAACCCCTGCGCGTAAGAGAAGAACCTCTGCGGGTCGTACTGCTTCTTCACCTTCCCCAGCCGCGTCACCGCGTCTCCGTAGTACGCCTTCTTCCAGTCCCGCAGCGTCGGGTCGGTGTAGTTCTGGTACGCCGCCCCGGAGGCGTAGGGGGCCATCGCCTGGTGGGCCGACGTGAGCCAGGACTGGGCCGTACCGCCGGAGGCCCCCGCGCCCCAGGAGGCTATGTACTGGGCCAGCATCCGGGAGCGGCGGTGGACGAAGGCCGTCGCGGTGGGGGAGACGCGGTTGACCGCGCCGCCGAGGGCGGTGAACGCGATGCTGCCCGCGCCGCCCCGGACCGAGGCGATCTGCCGCAGCACCGTCTGGATGCCCGCCGCCGAGAGCGAGCGGTCGAAGAAGTCGGAGCGGGCCGCGTACGTCTCCCGGCCCAGGCGGCCCTGCGGGGAGCGGCCGGGGGTGGAGCCGGGCAGGTGGCACTGGGCGTCCGTGGAGAAGGAGGAGCAGTTGGCGTAGATCTCCATCGCCTCCTCGTAGCCCCGGCGGCGCAGGCTGACGGAGGAGGCGTTCGCGCCGGCCGCGTGGGCCAGGCGGTCCACGGCGTTCTGGAGTTCGCCGTAGGTGCCGAGGGAGAAGCACGACACGGAGATGGTGGGGGTGCGGCCCGGTGAGCACTCCAGGTGCAGGGCGGACCAGATCTCGTCGGGCTGGCTCGGGCCCCACTCCTGCCAGGCCTTCAGCACGGCCGCGGCCTTGGCCCAGGGCCAAGTCATGTACGCCGTCACCGCCTGCGGGGCGGGGTGGGTCTTGAACTGCAGCTCGGTGACGACGCCGAAGTTGCCGTTGCCGGCGCCGCGCAGCGCCCAGAAGAGGTCGGAGTGATTCCGTGAGTCGGCCGTCACCTGGGTGCCGTCGGCGGTGATCAGCGTCGCCTGGGTGAGGCTGTCGCAGGTCAGGCCGTAGGCGCGGGAGACGACGCCGTGGCCGCCGCCGAGCACCAGGCCGGAGACGCCGACGGTGGGGCAGGAGCCCGCGGGTATGGTCACGCCCTTCGCGGCGAGCGCCCGGTAGACGTCGATCAGCTTGGAGCCGGCGCCGACCACCGCCGTCCCGCCGGAGACCCGTATGCGGTTCAGCCGGGACACGTCGAGGATGAGGCGGTTGTCGCCGGAGGAGTAGCCCGCGTAGGAGTGGCCGCCGTTGCGTATGGACACCCGGACGCCGTGGGCCTGGGCGTAGGTGAGGGTCGTACGGATGTCGCCGGCGTGGGCGACGTACGCGACCGCGGCGGGCTTCAGGCCGTCGAAGCGGGTGTTGTAGAGCTGGTGGGCCGTGTTCCAGGTCGCGTCGCCGGGCCGGACCAGGGTGCCGTCCAGGTCATGGGCGAGGGCCGTCCAGTTGGCGGCGGCGTTCGCGCTGGTGGTCTTGAGGGACGTGAGCGAGGATGAGCCCGTGCTCGCCGAGGCGGTGGACCTGCCCGCGCCCGAGCTGCAGCCGGTCAGTGCGGTCGCGGCCAGCACGGCCGTGCCGCCCGCGATGAACGTACGCCGTTCCATGCCCATCGTCCTGTGTCGCCTTTCCGCGGGCCCCCTTGGCCCTTCGTGGGGTGAGACGACCGCATGGGCACGTTGGTTCGTAACAGTTCGCGCACAGGGATCCGCAACAGTCCTCACACAGGAAAACGAACGTCGAAGACGTGTGCGTGTGACCCGATCGCCGGAACCTCCACGTGCCCTCCCCGTGAGCATTCCGTGACCTAACCGGGCCGACGGCAGGGGTTCACCCCCCGTTCACTTCCGGCCATCGGCGGCTTCACCTGTTCTGCCTAATTTCGGCCGTGCACGGTGCGGAGCGCGGCCATTTGCGCCCGCGCTACCTCCATACCTCGCACGCCGCCGGCAAGCGGCGGCTCCTGGAAGGAACTCCCGAAAGTGATGCTTCAGCGCAAGAACCGGCTGCGCGCCCTGTCGCTCGGTGCGATCGCCGTGACCGGCGCCCTGGCCCTGACGGCGTGCGGCTCCGACGACAACGGTGGCGGTTCGAAGGCGTCGGGCAGCCCGTCCGGCTCCACCAACGCCTCCTCGATCAAGTGTGACAACGCCAAGGGTCAGCTGCTCGCAGACGGCTCCTCCGCGCAGAAGAACGCGATCGACGCGTGGGTCAAGAACTTCTCCCAGGCCTGCGGCGTGCAGATCAACTACAAGGGCGGCGGCTCGGGCGCCGGTGTCACCTCGTTCACCCAGGGCCAGCTCGCCTTCGCCGGTTCCGACTCCGCGCTGAAGCCCGACGAGGTCACCGCCTCCAAGAAGGTCTGCAACGGCGGTCAGGGCATCGACCTGCCGATGGTCGGCGGCCCGATCGCCCTCGGCTACAACGTCCCGGGTGTCGACAACCTGGTCCTGGACGCTCCGACGACCGCCAAGATCTTCGACAGCAAGATCACCAACTGGAACGACCCGGCGATCAAGAAGCTGAACCCGTCGGCGAAGCTTCCCGACCTCAAGATCCAGGCGTTCCACCGCTCGGACGAGTCCGGCACGACGGACAACTTCACCAAGTACCTGATCGCCACCACCCCGGACAACTGGAAGTACTCCGGCGGCAAGGCCTGGCAGGCCAAGGGCGGCCAGTCCGCTCCGCAGTCCGCGGGTGTGGCCCAGCAGGTCAAGCAGACCTCCGGCGCCATCGGCTACTTCGAGCTGTCCTACGTCAAGGACGGCATGAAGGCCGTCTCCATCGACACCGGTGCCAGCAAGCCGGTCGCGCCCAGCACCGACTCCGCCACCGCCGACATCGCGGCCGCCAAGGTCATCGGCACCGGCAAGGACCTGTCGCTGAAGCTGGACTACGCCACCAAGGCCGAGGGTGCCTACCCGATCACCCTGGTGACGTACGAGATCGTCTGCGACAAGGGCAACAAGGCGGACACCCTGCCCGCCACCAAGGCGTTCCTGCGCTACATCGCCAGCGAGGACGGCCAGAAGATCCTCTCCACGATCGACTACGCGCCCGTCCCCGACGAGATCATCAGCAAGGTCCGCACCACCATCGAGGGCCTGAGCTGACCTGATCCGAAAGTGCGGCCCGTGCCCGACAGGGCCCGGGCCGCACCGTCCGGTGCACCGCCGCCACGAGCCACCGCCCCGCACACGCGGCCGGCTCCGCAGACCGGAGAACCCGATGGACATATCGACCAAGACAACCGACGCACCTCCCCCCACGCCCTCGCTGTCCGAGCAGAAGCGCAACGCCCGCGGCGCGACCCGCCCCGGTGACCGCATCTTCCTCGGCCTGACCCGGGGGTCCGGCATCCTGCTCCTGGTGATCATGGCCGCGATCGCGGTCTTCCTCACCTACCGTGCCTCCCTCGCGATCAGCAAGGACCACGGCAACTTCCTGACCACCTCCGAGTGGAACACCAACCTCATCCCGCCGACCTTCGGCATCGCGGTGCTGGCCTTCGGCACGATCGTCTCCTCGGTCATCGCCATGGTCATCGCCGTCCCGGTCGCGGTCTCCATCGCGCTGTTCATCACGCACTACGCACCGCGCCGCCTGTCCAGCCCGGTCGCGTACGTGATCGACCTGCTCGCCGCCGTGCCGTCCATCGTCTACGGCCTGTGGGGCGCCCTGGTCCTCGTGCCGCACATGAACGGCCTCTACGGCTGGCTCAACGACTTCTTCGGCTGGACCGGGATCTTCTCCTGGGACAAGGGCGCCCCGCGCTCGATGCTCACCGTCGGCCTCCTGCTCGCGATCATGATCCTGCCGATCATCACCAACGTGAGCCGCGAGGTCTTCCGCCAGGTCCCGCGCATGCACGAGGAGGCCGCCCTGGCCCTCGGCGCCACGCGCTGGGAGGTCATCCGCATGTCCGTGCTGCCGTTCGGCCGCTCCGGTGTGATCTCCGCGTCGATGCTCGGCCTCGGCCGCGCGCTCGGCGAGACGATGGCCGTGGCCACCGTGCTCTCCCCCGACTTCATCGTCCACGCCAGCCTGCTCAACCCGGGCGGCGGCACCTTCGCCCAGAACATCGCCAGCAAGTTCAGTGAGGCGACGGAGTTCGGCCGGGACGCGCTCATCGCCTCCGGTCTCGTCCTCTTCGTCATCACCCTGCTGGTCAACGGCGCGGCCCGGCTGATCATCGCCCGCCGTGCGGAGTACTCGGGGGCCAACGCATGAGCACCGCAAGCCTGACCGACAAGCGCCCGAGCACCCTGCGCGGTGCCAGCCTGCCGAAGTGGTCGCCGTGGGCGATCGCCGCCGGCTCCCTCGTCCTGGGCATCGGCATCTCCCTGGCCGCCGGCCTGCACAGCAATGTCCAGTGGGGCCTGATCGCCGCGGTCCTGTTCGTCCTCGGTACGTACGTGATCGCCGCGCGCGTCGAGGGCCGCCGCCAGGCCAGGGACCGGGTCGCGACCAGCCTCGTCTGGGTCGCCTTCCTGCTCGCCGTGATCCCGCTGGTCTCCCTGATCTGGGTGACCGTCGCGCGCGGCGTGAAGGTCCTGAACGTCTACTTCCTCACCCACTCCATGGGTGTCGTCGCCGACACCGATCCCGGTGGCGGCATCTACCACGCCATCATCGGCAGCCTGGAGCAGGTCGGCCTCGCCACTCTGATCGGCGCCCCGATCGGCGTGCTCACCGCGATCTACCTGGTGGAGTACGGCCGCGGCAGGCTCGCCAAGGCCGTCACCTTCTTCGTCGACGTGATGACCGGTATCCCGTCGATCGTCGCGGGTCTGTTCATCCTGTCGCTGATGCTCATCTTCAAGATGCAGCCGTTCGGCTTCGCCGGTTCGCTGGCCCTGGCCATCCTGATGATGCCGGTGGTCGTGCGATCCACCGAGGAGATGCTCAAGCTCGTCCCGAACGAGCTGCGTGAGGCGTCCCTGGCGCTCGGCGTGCCGAAGTGGCGCACCATACTGAAGGTGGTCCTGCCGACCTCCATCGGCGGCATCACCACCGGCGTCATGCTGGCGATCGCCCGTATCGCCGGTGAGACCGCGCCGGTGCTGCTGCTGGTCTTCGGCAACCCGTTCATCAACAACAACCCCTTCGAGGGTGCGCAGTCGTCGCTGCCGCTGTACATCTATCAGCAGTTCGCGAACAGCGCGGGTTCCGGAGCGGCGTACGACAGGGCATGGGCGGCCTCGCTCACGCTGATCGCCTTCGTGATGATCCTCAACCTGGTGGCCCGCGGCATCGCCCGCTGGAAGGCCCCGAAGACCGGTCGCTGACGGCGGCCACACAGCGACCGAGCTTGAATTTCTGGAAGTGAAGTAGACGACATGGCCAAGCGAATCGACGTAAGCGGACTCACCGCCTACTACGGCTCCCACAAGGCGATCGAAGACATCTCGATGACCGTCGAGCCGCGTTCGGTGACGGCGTTCATCGGCCCCTCCGGCTGCGGCAAGTCGACGTTCCTGCGCACGCTGAACCGGATGCACGAGGTCACCCCCGGTGGCCGTGTGGAGGGCAAGGTGCTGCTGGACGACGAGGACCTGTACGGCGCCGGGATCGACCCGGTGTCCGTCCGCCGCGAGGTGGGCATGGTCTTCCAGCGCCCGAACCCCTTCCCCACGATGTCGATCTACGACAACGTGGCGGCGGGTCTGCGCCTCAACGGCAAGTACCGGAAGTCGGAACTGAACGACGTCGTCGAGAAGTCCCTGAAGGGCGCGAACCTCTGGAACGAGGTCAAGGACCGCCTGAACAAGCCGGGCTCCGGCCTGTCGGGTGGCCAGCAGCAGCGCCTGTGCATCGCGCGGGCGATCGCGGTGGAGCCCAAGGTCCTGCTGATGGACGAGCCCTGCTCGGCCCTCGACCCCATCTCCACGCTGGCGATCGAGGACCTGATCGGCGAGCTGAAGGAGCGCTTCACGATCGTCATCGTGACGCACAACATGCAGCAGGCGGCGCGTGTCTCGGACCGTACGGCGTTCTTCAACCTCGCGGCGGTGGGCCAGCCCGGCCGTCTGATCGAGATCGACGACACCGAGCGCATCTTCTCCAACCCGTCCGTCCAGGCGACCGAGGACTACATCTCCGGCCGCTTCGGCTGAGCCGAGGCCGGGTGTCATAGAACCCCTCGCGGTGCTGCATGGCGGTGCCACCGCGAGGACGCAAGAGGGCCCGCCCCTGGCTCCCGGGGGCGGGCCCATTGCGTTCGCCTCGGGCCGCGGGACGGCCGTCGGGGCGGTTACGGATTGAGGTCGAGCACGCGGACCGGCTCGCCGATCCACGCGTCCGGGGCGGTGGTGGCGATGAGCTCCGTCGGGACGGTCCGGGGGGGGCTGAGCGGCGTACGGACAGTGCGCCGCGGCCCACGTGTTGTGCGGTGAGATGCTCCGCGGTCTGCGGTCCTGTTCCTCCGCGGGACCGGGCGCGTAGCCGGTCCACTCCTTCAGCGCGGCGCGGGCCTGCTCGGCCTGCTCGGCCGGGGCGAGCAGGGTCTCGGCGAGCCGGTCCCGGGCCTCCTCGGGGATGGGGACGTTGGCGTCGGCCGTCATCGGACTCCTCCGCACGCCACGGGCATGGGTACGTGTCCGTACCCTGCGGGGCAAGACGGAGGAAGGTTGCGGGTCGGGAGACGTGGGAGACGGGCTACAGCACCGTCAGCTTCTCCAGGCCGTAGGCCAGCGCGGCGACCAGCGCTGCGGCCGGCATCGTGATGAACCAGCCCAGGACGATGTTCTTGGCCACGCCCCAGCGGACGGCGTTGAGACGCTTGGTCGCGCCCACGCCCATGATGGCCGAGGTGATGACGTGGGTCGTGGAGATCGGCGCCTTGAAGAGGAACGCCGTACCGAACATGATCGACGCGCCGGTCGCCTCCGCGGCGAAGCCCTGCGGGGGGTCCAGCTCGATGATCTTGCGGCCGAGCGTGCGCATGATGCGCCAGCCGCCCGCGTAGGTGCCCAGGGACAGCATCACCGCCGAGACGATCTTCACCCAGACCGGGATCGGGTCGCCGAAGGTCTCGTGGCCGGAAATCACCAGGGCCATGACCACGACACCCATGGTCTTCTGGGCGTCCTGGAGGCCGTGGCCGAGCGCCATGCCGGCCGCCGAGACCGTCTGCGCGATACGGAAGCCGCGCTTGGCCTTGTGCGGGTTCGCCCGGCGGAACAGCCACATGATCGCGAGCATGACCAGGTAGCCGACGATCAGACCGACGACCGGGGACAGGAACATCGGGATGATGATCTTGTCCAGCACGCCGTTCCAGTGCACCGCCGTACCGCCCGCCAGGGCCGCGCCGACGAGGCCGCCGAACAGGGCGTGGGAGGAGGAGGAGGGGAGGCCGTAGTACCAGGTCGTCAGGTTCCAGACGATCGCGCCCAGGAGGGCCGCGAAGAGGATGCCCATGCCCGTCGAGCCCGAGGGCGTCTCGATCAGGCCCTCACTGACCGTCTTGGCGACCCCCGAGCCCAGGAAGGCACCGGCCAGGTTCATGACCGCCGCCATGGCGAGGGCCGCCCGCGGGGTCAGCGCCCGCGTCGACACCGACGTCGCGATCGCGTTCGCCGAGTCGTGGAAACCGTTGGTGTACGTGAAGAAGAGCGCGACCAGGATGGTCACGATCAGGGCGAAGGTGTCCATCGACGCCTCAGGACTCCTTGACGGCGATGGTCTCCACCGTGTTCGCCACGTGCTCGAACGCGTCCGCCGCCTCTTCCAGGACGTCCACGATCTGCTTGAGCTTGAGCACCTCGATCGCGTCGTACTTGCCGTTGAAGAGGTGGGCGAGCAGCTTGCGGTGGATCTGGTCCGCCTGGTTCTCCAGGCGGTTCACCTCGATCCAGTACTCGGTCAGGTTGTCCATCGTGCGCAGGTGGGGCATCGCCTCGGCCGTCAGCTCGGCCGCCCGGGCCAGGACCTCGATCTGCTGCTCGACGCCCTTCGGCAGTTCCTCGACGTTGTAGAGGACGACCAGGTCGACGGCCTCCTCCATGAAGTCCATGATGTCGTCGAGGGACCCGGCGAGGGAGTAGATGTCCTCGCGGTCGAACGGCGTGATGAACGAGGAGTTCAGCTGGTGGAAGATCGCGTGCGTGGCGTCGTCACCCGCGTGTTCCGCGGCCCGCATACGCTCTGCGATCTCGGCTCGGGCAGGTCCGTCCGCCCCGAGCAGTTCCATCAGGAGTTTCGAGCCGGTGACGATGTTGTCCGCGGAGGCGGCGAACATGTCGTAGAAGCTCGTCTCCCTGGGGGTCAGACGAAAGCGCACGTGGGGTCCTCGGGGTGCTTCGGTTTCGGTCAGGCTGATGCTAGGCGCATCATCCGGCCACGGCTAATGGGCCGCATCCCAGTGTCGCCCATCGGGCAGCGTGATCAGCACGGGGGCGTACCAAGGGCTCTCTACCCCGCGAAATTGGTTACCATATACCCACCAGGGGTATGTATCCCCGATTGTGTCCGCAGCTTGTCCCGCAACTCGTCCCGAGATGGAGGCCCGCGATGACGACGACCGAGGCCGGCGCCACGGCTCCCTCCGAGATCCCGGGTGGGGCCGCGGGTGAGACGGCGCACACTCCGCACGCCACGCACGGCTACCACAAGCAGAAGGACGAGCACCTCAAGCGGCTGCGCCGGATCGAGGGGCAGATCCGCGGCCTGCAGCGGATGGTCGACGAGGACACGTACTGCATCGACATACTGACCCAGGTCTCCGCCTCCACCAAGGCGCTGCAGTCCTTCGCTCTGCAGCTGCTGGAGGAGCACCTGCGGCACTGCGTGGCCGACGCGGCCCTCAAGGGCGGCGACGAGATCGACACCAAGGTGGACGAGGCGACGAAGGCGATCGGCCGCCTCCTGCGCTCCTAGGCGCCCGCGCCCCGGGCGCCCGCCGCCAGACGCCCGCGCTCCTGGCCGTCCCGTTCCTCGGACACCCGCAGCACCTCGTCGATGCTCTCCAGGCTCAGCCGGTCCTCGGCCGCGGAGGCCGCGATGATCAGCTCTCCGCACAGTTCGATCTCGGCGAGGGCCACGTGGTCCTGCACCGCCGTACCGCCGACCGGAGCCACCCGCCTCACCTCTTCTCTGCCGTCACCGACTTCCTAGAGTAGGCAGGGCTCTACACACCGCGCATGGCACGGACGGGCTACTTACGGGGTGGCGCCAGGGACTAGTTGCCGTCCTCGGCGATACGGCCCGCGTAGATGTCCGCCGAGCGCGGCAGCCGTACGGCGGCGGGGGCGCCGAAGTCGTAGAGCAGGGTCGTCGAGGCGACCGCCACGGGGGTCTTCTGCTTGCCGTTGACGAAGCTGAAGCGCTGCCGGAGCTTGCGGATGCGGCCCTGGTCGTCGAGATAGGCGTCGAACGGCACTTCGACCGTGGCGAACCCTTGCGCCGCCGCGGCCAGTGGTTCCCGGTTCTCGGCGGAGGCCCGGCGGGCCGCGCTGCCCAGGTCGGCCGTGCCCCGGAAGTGGCGTACGGCGGTGCCGCCGACCTCGGTCCTGCCGACGTACGTCGCCGTCCGCGTCCCGCGCAGCACCTCGGCCGCCGCGTACGGGTCGGTCGCGCCGCCGGTGACCAGGTTGCCGTCGGACAGCGTCGCGGTGTCCACCCGGACCCACTTGTCGGCGGGCACGCCCGCGCCCCGGTTCTTCATGAACAGGGCGCCGGGCGCGAGGAGTTCGGTGATCGGCTTGTGCTCGGAGGTGCCCGCCGGGTCCTCGGGCAGGACGACGGTGAGCCGGCCGAGCCGGTGCCGGTAGTCGTAGACGCCCTGGCCGCGGATGGTGACCCGGGTGCCGCCGGTGGCCATCTCCATGGAGGTGGTGGCTTTCGAACTGCCCGCGCTGAGCAGGGTGTCGGCGGCCCGCTGCAGGATCGCGACCGGGTCGCCCCCGCCCTTGACGTCCTCGGCGGCGGCCCCGCTGCCGGAACAGCCCGTGGCACCCGCCCCGAGGCCGAGCATGATGCCGACCGCGACGACCGTCCTGCCCGCGTTCCTGTGCTGCCGCCGTTCCATCGCCTGCCTACCCCCAAGCCGGTACGTCCGTCACGGGCCCCCTGTCGTCCGGTTAACGACGGGTAGGGGGCGCCGTCACGCGCCGCCGGGGGCGGGGAAAGCCATACGAACCCTTTAACCGCTATGTCGGTAACGTTGTCAGGGTGGCGCAGCAGCAGGGGCCGGATCGCGTCCGGCAGGGACCGGAGCACCTCACCTCGACGACGGAACAGGGCCGTTTCTGCGTGGCCCGCTGTACCTGCGGCTGGCGCGGTCCGGCCCGCCGGGCCCGCAGCCAGGCCCGTACGGACGCGGAGGCTCACGCCGCGGGTCTGTGAAGGGCGTCGACGAGTTCGCGGTCGCGGGGCTGGGTGAGGCGGCTGCGCGCCGCGGCGGGCGAGAGCCACAGGATGCGGTCCACCTCGGCGTTCGGGACGAAGCGGCCCGAGACCGCCTCGGCCGCCCAGTAACGCACCTGCTTCGGGCGGCCGTTCGCGAGATACCGCAGGGTCGGCAGCTCCTCGCCGGGCACAGCGCGGTACCCGGTCTCCTCCGCGACCTCCCGAAGGGCGCCCGCGAGCGCGTCCTCGCCGCGCTTGAGCTTGCCCTTCGGGTGCGACCAGTCGTCGTACTTCGGCCGGTGGACCAGACAGATCTCCAGGTCCCCGGAGACCGGCGAGCGGCGCCACAGCACGCAGCCGGCCGCCCGCACCAGGGTGTCGCTCACACCGCCTCCTTCGGAGAACTCAGGGTGCGCTGACGGTCCGCCTCTGCCAGGCCTGCTGGAAGGCGAACCTGGCGGCCTCCACCTCATGCCGCTGGTCGGCGTGGAGCACGCCGAGCGCGTACGCCGTCGCCGGGGCGATCCGGGGCGTACGGGCGGCCTGGGCCGCCGCCGCTGCCGCCTCCGACGCGTCCCGGTGCCGGTCCAGGGCCTGACCGGCCGCCAGCAGGCGTACGTCCACCGGTGCTCCCCCGGGCTCTCGGCTTCCCTCGGGCTGGGAGGTGCCCCCACCCTCGTGCAGCGCCTCCTGGGCGTACCGGTGCAGGCGCAGCAGCAGCCGTACCTGGTGCCAGGGGCCGTCCTGGGGGTGCGGGGACGGGTCCGGGGAGAGCCCGTGCACCAGGGCCTCCGCGTTGTACGGGTGGCCCGCGACGACCAGCGGGAGCCCGGCGATGGCGTCTGTCAGCCGTTCCTCCGCAGCGGCTGCCAGGGGGCGCAGGTCGGTGGTGGGCGCGGCGGGCGTCAGGGGGACCTCGCTGGCGAGTACGGCGACCTTGTCGGCCACGGCGTGAAACCGGGACGAGCCGAGGGCCTGCAGCGCCGTCGAGTGAGCCCTCGTCCGGGCCAGGGTCAGCTGGCGTTCGAGCAGCGCGCCCGCTTTTGCCGCGCCCACCGTGAGGTTGCCGCGCTCCGGTGCGGCGGTCGCCGCGCCACTGGTGGGGGCGGGCGCCGTTGCGGCCATCTCGACGGAAACCACCTGGCCCGGGAAAGCCGTCGCGCCCGACAGCCGGTGCAGCGCCAGCAGCAGCCGCTCCAACCGGGCCTCGTACGCGTGCTCCAGGCCCAGCGTGCCGGACAGCCAGGCCAGTTCGGGGCGCATCTCCTCGGACCAGTCGGCGTCGAGCAGCGGGCGGAAGGTGTGCAGGCTGCCGCTGATGCGGCGGGCCGAGCGGCGCAGCGCGCGCGCCGCGTCGACGGACTTCTCCGCGCCGTTGTCCGTCACGCTGGCCTGTGCTCGCGCGGGGCCCGCCCCGTTCGCACCGCCGGTCTCACGGTGCAGGCGCAGGGCGCGGAGGAACTCCGTGGCCTGGGCGCGCAGATACGCCGCGAGGGCGTCCCCGGTCACCACCTCGGCCGTGGGGTCCGTCGGGTCAAGGTGTTGCTGTGCCACGCCGGCGCCTCCGGGCGTCTATGAGCATCTCCTGGACGTTGCGCAGGGGTTGGCCGTCCGCGTCGGTCGCGTGTCGCGTCCACTCGCCGTCCGGACCGAGGTGCCAGGAGGAGGTCGAATCGGACATGCCGGTGTCGAGCAGCCGGTTGAGGGCTGCCCGGTGGGCGGGGTCGACGACCCGCACCAGCGCCTCTATCCGGCGGTCGAGGTTGCGGTGCATCATGTCGGCGCTGCCGATCCACACCTCGGGCTCGCCACCGTTGCCGAAGGCGAACACGCGGGAGTGCTCCAGGAAGCGGCCGAGTATCGAGCGGACCCGGATGTTCTCGGACAGGCCGGTGACGCCGGGCCGGATCGCGCAGATGCCGCGCACCCAGATGTCCACCGGGACGCCGGCCTCGGACGCGCGGTAGAGGGCGTCGATGACCGCCTCGTCGACCATCGAGTTGACCTTGAACCGGATGAAGGCCTGACGGCCCGCGCGGTGGTGCTGGACCTCCTTGTCTATCCGCGAGATCAGCCCGTCGCGCAGCGACTTGGGGGCCACCAGCAGGCGGCGGTAGGTCTCCCGGCGGGAGTAGCCCGACAGGCGGTTGAAGAGGTCGGAGAGGTCCGCGCCGACCTGCTGGTCGGCGGTGAGCAGGCCCAGGTCCTCGTACAGGCGAGCCGTCTTCGGGTGGTAGTTGCCCGTGCCGACGTGGCTGTAGCGGCGCAGGGTCTCGCCCTCCTGGCGGACCACCAGGGACAGCTTGCAGTGCGTCTTCAGGCCGACCAGGCCGTAGACGACATGGCAGCCCGCCTCCTCCAGCTTGCGCGCCCACTTGATGTTGGCGTGCTCGTCGAAGCGGGCCTTGATCTCGACCAGGACGAGGACCTGCTTGCCGGACTCGGCGGCGTCGATGAGCGCGTCGACTATCGGGGAGTCGCCGGAGGTGCGGTACAGGGTCTGCTTGATCGCGAGGACGTCCGGGTCGGCCGCCGCCTGCTCCAGGAAGGCCTGCACGGACGTGGAGAAGCTGTCGTACGGGTGGTGCAGCAGCACGTCCCGGGTGCGCAGGGCCGCGAAGATGTCCGGCGCGGACGCCGACTCGACCTCGGCGAGGTCGCGGTGGGTGCCGGCGACGAACTTCGGGTACTTCAGCTCGGGGCGGTCGAGGCTGTGGATGCGGAAGAGGCCGGTGAGGTCCAGAGGGCCCGGCAGCGGATAGACCTCCGCCTCGCTGATCTTCAGCTCGCGCACCAGCAGGTCCAGCACCTCGCGGTCGATGGACTCCTCGACCTCCAGGCGCACGGGCGGGCCGAAGCGGCGCCGCATGAGTTCCTTCTCCAGCGCCTGGAGAAGGTTCTCGGCGTCGTCCTCCTCCACTTCCAGGTCCTCGTTGCGGGTGAGGCGGAAGGCGTGGGACTCCAGCACCTCCATGCCCGGGAACAGCTCCTCCAGGTGCGCGGCGATGACGTCCTCGACGGGGACGTACCGGCCGGGGCTGCTCTCCAGGAAGCGGGACAGCAGCGGCGGCACCTTCACGCGCGCGAAGTGCTTGTGGCCGCTGACCGGGTTCCGCACGATCACGGCCAGGTTCAGGGACAGGCCGGAGATGTACGGGAAGGGGTGCGCGGGGTCGACCGCCAGCGGGGTGAGCACGGGGAAGATCCGGTGCCGGAAGAGCGTGAACAGGCTGGCCTGCTCCTTGTCGGTCAGCTCGCTCCAGCGGACCAGGTGGATGCCCTCCTCCGCGAGTGCGGGGGCGACGTCCTCCTGGTAGCAGGCGGCGTGCCGGGCCATGAGCTCGCGCGAGCGGGCCCAGATCATCTCCAGGACCTCGCGCGGCTGCAGCCCCGAGGCGGAGCGCGTGGCCACGCCGGTGGCGATACGGCGCTTCAGGCCGGCCACCCGAACCATGAAGAACTCGTCCAGGTTGCTGGCGAAGATCGCGAGGAAGTTCGCACGCTCCAGCAGCGGCGTGTTCGGGTCCTCGGCCAGCTCCAGGACGCGTTCGTTGAAGGCGAGCCAGCTGCGCTCACGGTCGAGGAAACGGCCCTGGGGCAGTGGCGTACCCTCGGCCTTCGACTCGTCGTACGCGTCGAGATCGGCGTCGAGGTCCGGCTCCAGATCGGAGACCGAGCCCGCGACGGTGCGCGAGCGGTGCGCGGCTATGGAGCCCACGTCGGGCTGGATGTGCTGGACCTCTGCCTGGGTGTCTTGCTGACTCATGAACCCATTCTTCCGCGCTACGGGCATGACAGGCGCGTCGGAACGTGCGGGCGGGAGCATCATGGCCCCGTTTCCCGCGGGCCCCTCGGGGGGCGGCGAAGGCTCTGGCACGGCGGGCTTCATTGGCCGAGCGTCGCAAGTCTGGCTGAATCGATGGTTACGGAGACATGACGTGCGGGATATCGGGGGGCGGCTCCCGGGGGTCCGGGTTGCGAAAGCGAGGCGGGCGGTGCGCGTGCGGTGGGGCGGCTGCGGCGCCCCGAAGAGGCGCGGGGCTGTCTTCGATACGTCGATGCGCGGCTCCGGGTGCACGGGCATGACCAACCACGACACGCCCGCAGCCGCCCGTCGGGTCCACGCGGCCGCACGGCGGCGGTTCCGGCCCGATCACCACGCCGCCGACGCTACGACTGCCTCCTGCTGCCGACCGCCCTGCTCAC
This sequence comes from Streptomyces sp. RB17, assembly GCF_009604455.1. Classification (GTDB taxonomy): domain Bacteria; phylum Actinomycetota; class Actinomycetes; order Streptomycetales; family Streptomycetaceae; genus Streptomyces. The sequence continues at coordinate 588,623 of NZ_WEGL01000007.1, read as the reverse complement.
CGCCCCGGGCCCCCCTTCGTCCCGGATGACCGATGACCCCGCCCCGGCACACCGGCGGGCGGTCCGTGTGGTGCTGCGGTGCGGGCCGACACCGCGCCCGCCGCAGCCGTCCTCGCCCCCTGCTGCCGGCCCGCCGGGCGCTGTGCGAGCCGACGGTGCGCCGGCCGATCCGCGGCCCGTGCTCGGTGCTCCGGGGCTCAGGTCTCCGTCCGGTACATCAGGTCCGTCTCGTACGTCGTGAACCCCAGCCGCTCGTACACCGACACCGCCGCCTGATTGTCGGCGTCGACGTAGAGCATCGCGGTCGGCAGCTGCTGGCCGGCCAGGTGGCGCAGGCCGATGGTGGTGAGGGCCTTGCCGAGGCCGCCGCCCTGTTCACCGGGGCGGACCCCGAGGACGTAGACCTCGCCGAGGGCCTCCTCGGCGTGCACCTTGGTCCAGTGGAAGCCGATCACCTCACCGCGCCGCTCGGCGAGGAAGAACCCGGCCGGGTCGAACCACGGCTCGGCCTTGCGGTCGTCGAGGTCCCGCTGGGTCAGCGAGCCCTGCTCGGGGTGGTGGGCGAAGGCGGCCGCGTTGACCGCGAGCCAGGCGGCGTCGTCCTTGCCGGGCACGAAGGTGCGCACGCTCACACCCTCCGGCAGCACCGGGTCGGGCAGTGTCAGATCGGTCAACGACCGCCGCATCTGCCGCAGTTCGCGGAACAGGGTCAGGCCGAGCACCTGGGCGAGATGCCGGGCGGCGGGATGGCCGCCGTGCGCCCACACCCGAAGCCGCTTGCCGGAGGCGGCGAGCAGCGCCGCGCCGAGCGCCCGGCCGTGCCCGTGCCCGCGGTCCACGGGGCGTACGACGAGTTCGGCGGCCGGCGCCTCCACCGGGTCGGTGTCCTCCAGCTGGGCATAGCCGACGAGGTCGCCGTCGACGGCCAGCAGCAGATGCGAGACACCCTCGCGGGCCCCGCCGCGCAGTTGCAGCCGGCCCTGCTCCGACACCGGCTGCTGTCCGTCGACCGCGGCGGCCTCGGCGAGCAGGGCCCTGACGCCCTCGGCCTGGTCCGGGGTGAGCGCGGAGTGGGTCTCGATGGAGCGGGCGGGGAAGGCTCGTACGGTGTCGTCGCTGCTCATGCGTAGAGGGTACGGCAGCCACCCGGTAAAACCTATGTGAATGGCGCCGTGGTTCCCGAAAATACCTGTGAATTACTCAGAGGGCTCTTTAATTGAGGTCTCATCGGAATCGGCTTTTCCCGGTCTTCGAATGCCGTAGTGTTTTCCATGTCGGAATTCACTGACGGAAATCACAGGAAACGGAGTATCGCTATGTCTTTCCACAGGCTCGCCCCCGTCAAGAAGCACCGCAAGCCCGCTCCGGACCCGAAGAAGCCGGCGCCGAGGAAGCACCACCTGCACGCGGTGCACGCGCCCAAGTCCCGCCCGGTCGGCGACAAGGGCTGAGCCGGGCCGTTGTGAGGCGAGGGCCACCGGTTGTCGCGTGGTCGAACCGGCGGCCCCCGCCTCGGGCCTGCAACGAGAGCGTGTGTCCACAGCTGTGGAAAGGAGTCGTCGATGCTCGGGGAAGCCCGGGAGGGCCGGTTCGCTGTCCGCGTTCTGGGGGCCGGCCGGTGCCTGGCTCGGCGCGGCCGTGCTCGCCGCGCTGGTCGGTTATGCGGGTAATTCCCTGGCCGCCCGGACCGCCGAGAGATTTGTGCTGCGCCTGCGCGCTGCCGTATTCCGGCACGTCCAGGACCTGCCGCCGCACTTCTTCCAGAAACACCGCCGGGGCGACCTGGTCGAACGGCTCACCGGAGACGTCGAGTCCATCGAACAGCTGGTGGTCTCCGGTGTCGTGGGAGCCGTGTCGGCGTCCTTCTCCGCCGTCTTCTACGCCACCGCCGCCCTCTGGCTGCGCTGGGACCTGGCGCTGGCCACCTTCGTTCTCGCGCCCCTCTTCCTGCTCGCCGCGCGCCGCTTCTCCGGCCGTATCGAGCAGGCCTCCCGCGACGGGCGGGTCGCCGACGGCGCGCTCACCTCGGTGGTGGAGGAGTCGCTCGGCAATGTCGTCCTCACCCAGGCGCACAACCGGCAGCGGGACGAGGAGAAGCGGCTCGACCGCGAGGCCCGCGCCTGGCTGCGGGCGAGCGTGCGCGGGGCGCGGCTGGGCGAGATGTACGAGCAGTTCGTCGAGGTCGTCGAGACGCTGTGCGTGCCGGCGGTGATCGGGCTGGGCGTCTGGGAGATCTCCGCCGGCCGTATGACCCTCGGCCGGCTCCTCGCGTTCGCCGCCTTCCTCGGCTACCTCTACCCGCCCGTCCGCAGCCTCGGCCGCCTGAGCCTGACGGTCACCGCGGCCACCGTCGGCGCCCGCCGCATCGGTGGGATACTGGACGCCGAGCCCGCCGTCACCGACCCCGCCGAACCCGCCCCGCAGTGGCCCGTACGCGGCTGGGTCGGCTTCCACGACGTCTCCTTCCGCTACCCGGGCGCGCCGGACGCCTCTCTCCGAAACGTCGGATTCACCGTGCAGCCGGGCGAGCTGGTCCTGGTCACGGGCGCGAGCGGCGCCGGCAAGTCCACCCTGGCCAAGCTCCTCAGCCGGTTCTACGACCCCGCGGGCGGCGTGATCACCCTGGACGGCGTACCGCTCACCGACCTCCCCCTGCACTTCCTGCGCGAGCAGGTCGCCCTGCTGCCGCAGCAGGCCCTGATCCTCAACGGGACCGTCCGCGAGAACATCGCCTGCGGCCGCCCCGGCGCCACCGACTCCGAGATCGAGCAGGCGGCACGGGACGCGGCGGCCCACGACTTCGTCACCGCGCTCCCCGACGGCTACGACACCCTGATCGCCCCCGGTACCGCCGCCCTGTCCGGCGGCCGGCTCCAGCGGATCGCCATCGCCCGCGCGATGCCGCGCGCGGCCCCGTCCTCGTCCTGGACGAGCCGACGGCCGGCCTGGACGCGGTCGCCGCCCGTCAGGTCGTACGGCCCCTGCGCCGCCTGATGCCGGGCCGTACGACCATCATGATCACCCACGACCTGTCCCTCGCCGCCGACGCCGACCGCATCCTGGTCATCGACCACGGACGCCTCGTCGAGACGGGCACGCACGAGCAACTCCTCGCGCGCGGCGGCGCGTACGCCAGGCCGGCGTCACCGTTGCCGGAAGCGGCGACGGCACCGGCGCCGAGGGGTGACGACACGCTGGTCCTGCGCTGGTGAGGCCCTAGCGCGGCAGCCGCAGGGCGCGGGCGGCGCAGTACCGGCCGAGCAGCAGCCCGAGCAGGCCGAAGGCGGCCAGCGGTACGACCAGGAGCAGTACGAAGAGGTTGGCCGGCCTCCCGGCGATGTCCTCCGCGAGCGCGACCACGATCATGACGGCGAACACCACCACGGCCGCGACGCTCGCCCACTGCCATCCCCGGCGCCGCCCGGACTGCCGCAGGATCCGCACCTCGGTCTCGGCCCGCTGCCCGTACGGCATCCCGAGCCGCCAGGCGGCCTCGCGCAGGGCCGCGACCTCGGCGTAGGGGTCGTCCAGCTGCCACTCGTTGATCTGCGGGAGCAGGAATCGGCGGCCTTCGGAGTCGTACAGGTAGGCCGGCCACCGGGGCTGGGCGTTCAGACGCCCGCTGCCGGTGTGCTCGACCCGGATGTCGTACACGGCGGACCAGGCCCAGGTGCGCGCCCGCAGGGGTCCCTGCCGGGTGATTCCCCGGGCCGTCACCACGGTGCGCGCCCGCCACTCCGACAGGGCGCCCCACACGCCGATCGCCACGAGCGCGGCGAGCGCGAGGGGGACCCATCAGAACGGTACGTCGTGATGGCCGGTGCGGATGATCTGCAGCACGGCGTTGCCCAGGAAGAGGAACGGCACCAGCGCGGCCTGCCGGGGCCGTCTTCGCCACCTTCGGTACTCCCGTGTCCATCCGCCCTCGTCCATGGAGGTCCCCTCCCCGGCACACCGAAAGGGTGCGCGACCGAGGAGAGGCTAGACCCCCTGTTCATGGGGGCCGCTACCGGCCCAGCAGCGTCTCCCAGTCCTGCCCCGCCGCCCAGTCGGTGAAGGTCTGCCAGCCGACCTCGGGATACGCGCGGCGCAGGGCCGGGGTGTCGACGTCGAGGCCCGTGCTGGTGAAGTAGGCGAACATCGCCGCCAGGTCCGCGGAGTGGGTGCGGACGACGTCGAGGGCGACCTCGTGGTGGGCGATCGGGCGGCCGGTGGCGGTGGTGAGGGCGGCCGCGATCTGCTCCGGGGTGCAGGTGTCGGAGGCGATGTCGATACGGCGCCCCACGAAGGCGGTCCGGCGGGTGAAGGCCAGTGCGGCGAACGCGCCGATGTCGGTGGCGGGGACGAGGGCGAAGGGCCGGTCGGCGGGCATGGGCCAGCCGAAGACGCCCTCGCGCAGTCCGGAGAGGGTCCAGCCGTCGGCGTGGTTGTCCATGAAGGCGGCCGGCGCGATCACCGTCCAGGGCAGGCCGGACGCGCACAGGTACCGCTCGACCTGGTGCTTGCTCTCGTAGTGCGGCACACCCGTGCCGCGGTCGGCGTGCGCGGCGGAGGTGAGGACGACGTGCGCGAGGCGGGCGGCCGCCGCGGCGTCGACGAGGGCTCTGCCCTGTCGTACCTCGGTGTCGGTGTCGGTGCCGAAGGGGGTCGTGACCGCGAAGAGGGCGTCGGCGCCGGTGAGGGCCGCGTCGAGGGAGGCGCGGTCGTCGAAGTCGGCGTGGCGGATCTCGGCGCCGAGGGCGTGCAGGGCCGTGGCGGCGGGTGAACCCGGGGCGCGGGTCAGGGCGCGGACATGGTGGCCGGCGGCCAGGAGGGCGCGGGCGGTGGCTCCGCCCTGGGCGCCGGTGGCGCCGGTGACGGCGACGGTGAGCATGGGTGTCCCCCGGTGGATAGGATGGTCGGCGCAGATAACTGCGTGACGCATTAGCTGCGCCACGCAGGAGACTAGCGCGAATTCCACTGCGCCGCGCAGTGATTTCGAGGAGGCGAGTCAGCTGACGGACGGGACAGATCCGCGCCGGGCCCGGCTGTACGAGGAGCTGTCGGCGGAGTCGCGCCGCTACCACGCGGCGTACGTGCTGTTCAACCAGGCCGTCGCCGACCACCTCGGCCTGCACCCCACCGATGTGCAGGCCCTGAGCCTGCTGACGGCCGAGCCCGAACCGCTCACGGTCCGGCAGATCGCCGACATGACCGGCCTCACCACGGGCTCGGCCACCCGGCTCGTGGACCGGCTCGAACGCGGCGGCTACGTGGCCCGTACGCCGGACGCGCGGGACCGCCGCCAGGTGCTGGTCACCCCGGTACCGAAGCGCGTCGCACGCGTCGAGGCCGTGTGGGACGAGCTCGGCCGTACCTGGCAGACCCTGCTCGACGACCACACCGAGGACGAACTGCGGGCCATCACCCACCACATGCGCCGCGCCAACGAACTGAGCCGCACCCAGATCCAGCGCCTGCGCACCCTGCCGAAGCCGAAGCGGGACTGAGCCCGCCGGCCCCGCTCCCGAGACCCCGGCTCAGCCGGCCAGGGTCTCGGTCGTCTCCCGTGTCTCCGGTGGCGGGGTCGGGGCGCCCGGCAGCCATACCGCCGCCACCGTGCCGCCGCCCTCCGCGCGGGCCAGGGTGACCTTGCCGCCCGCCTGCTGGACCGTGCGGGCCACGATGGACAGGCCGAGGCCCGAGCCGGGCAGGGCGCGGGCGCTGGGGGAGCGCCAGAAGCGGTCGAAGACGTACGGAAGTTCGTCCTCGGGGACGCCGCAGCCATGGTCGCGGACGGTCAGGACGCCGTCGGTGAGCCGCACCTCGACCGTGCCGCCCTCCGGGCTGAACTTCACCGCGTTGTCGAGGACGTTGACGACCGCCCGCTCCAGCGCGGAGGGCTCCGCCCGGACGTACCAGGGCTCCAGGTCCGATGTGATCGTCAGCTCCGGGCCGCGCAGGCGGGCGCGGCGCAGCGCCGCCTCGACCGCGTCCTGGAACGACACCACCTGGACGCGTTCGCCGCGCTGCCCCTCCGAGCGGGACAGCTCCTGCAGGTCGCCGACCAGTGCGGCGAGTTCGGTCATCTGCGCCTTCACCGAGGCGAGCAGTGCCTTGCGGTCCTCCGGCGGGAGCGGACGGCCCGTCTCCTCGCTGCGGGTGAGGAGCTCGATGTTCGTGCGCAGGGAGGTCAGCGGGGTGCGCAGTTCGTGGCCGGCGTCGGCGATCAGCTGCTGCTGGAGGTCGCGGGAGCTGGCCAGGGAGGCGGTCATGGAGTTGAAGGAGCGGGACAGGCGCGCCACCTCGTCCTCGTTGTCGTCCTCCACCGGGATGCGGATGGTCAGGTCGTCGGTCCTGGCCACGTGCTCCACGGCCTCGGTGAGCTTGTCGACGGGACGCAGGCCGGCCCGGGCGACGGCGAGTCCCGCGGCGCCTGCGCCGAGTACTCCTATGCCGGAGACGAGGAGCAGGACGAGAGCGAGGTCGTTGAGGGCGCCCTGGGTGGTTTTGAGCGGTGTGGCCACCAGCAGGGCCGTGTTCGGGTACAGCTGGGGTGGGGACGCCATGCCCTCGTTGACCACCATGGGCAAGGTCAGCACGCGAACGGCGTCTCCGTTGCTGTCCGTCCCGTTGCGAAGCAGGCCCTTGCGGGTGTCCGCCGCCTTCGCCACCTCACGGTCGCTGGAGACGGTTTTCACGGCGCCCGCGGAGTTCGAGAAGATGCAGGCGGTGCCGTCCGCCTTGACCAGCTCGAAGTAGTAGTTGCCGCGCGACCGGAACCCGAAGGCCGACTCCGACGGGGCCTGGGGGCAGGAGGACAGCAGCGTGGTGACGTCGTCCGCCATCTGGGGCCGCTGGATCGCCTTCTGCAGGTCGGTGTCGACCAGGTCGTACAGTTTCTTCTGCACGATGAACCAGCACGTCACCGACACTGCCGCCACCGCGAACGCCACCGCCGCCGCGACCAGCATCGCCAGCCGGGCCCTGATCGGCAGGGACCGGTAGCGCCGTACCAGCCTGCTCACTCGGCGCCCCCCTGGCGCAGGACGTACCCGACGCCCCGCACGGTGTGCACGAGGCGTGGCTCGCCGCCCGCCTCGGTCTTGCGGCGCAGGTACATGACGTAGACGTCGAGGGAGTTGGAGGACGGCTCGAAGTCGAAGCCCCAGACCGCCTTCAGGATCTGCTCGCGGGTGAGGACCTGGCGCGGGTGCGCCATGAACATCTCCAGGAGGGTGAACTCCGTGCGGGTCAGCTCCACCTGGCGGCCGCCGCGCGTGACCTCACGGGTCGCGAGGTCCATGCGCAGGTCGGCGAAGGTCAGCGCCTCGTCCTCCTGGGCCTGGGCGGACACCGCGACCGCGTACGAGCTGCGGCGCAGCAGGGCGCGGATACGGGCGAACAGTTCGTCCAGCTCGAAGGGCTTGACCAGGTAGTCGTCGGCGCCGGCGTCGAGGCCGGTCACCCGGTCGCCGACGGTGTCGCGGGCCGTGAGCATGAGGATCGGGGTGGTGTCGCCCGCCCCGCGGATGCGGCGGGCCGCCGTCAGACCGTCCATGCGGGGCATCTGGATGTCCAGGACGACCAGGTCGGGCTTGTAGGCGGTCGCCTTCTCCAGCGCGTCCGCGCCGTCGACGGCCACCTCCGTGTCGTACCCGTCGAAGGCGAGGCTGCGCTGGAGCGCCTCGCGTACGGCCGGCTCGTCGTCGACGATCAGAATGCGCTGGGGTTCACGGTCGCCTTCGGCGGGACTCATGGCTCGCGGTTCCTCGGGATGCGGTGGTGGGGGTGGACGGGTGTTGTTTCTCTGGGCTGTCTGCCGCCCGCCTCTCAGCCTGCCACGACCGGCGGGCCGGGCGGCACACCTCCCGGGGTCGGCCCGGACGGCGGTCGGCCGGGGAGGAGGTCCGGTGCCGGCCTTCGGGCGGGTCCGGTCCGGGGGCCGGGCTCGATCGTGGCCGGTGCGGCGGGGCGTCTCCGGGGGTCGGGCAGGGTCAGCGGTTGGCCGGGGAGGAGGCCGGTGCCGGGTCCGGTCCGGGGGCCGGGCTCGACGGTGGCCGGTGCGGCGGGGCGTCCCCGGGGATCGGGCCCGGTCGGGGGTTGCCCCCGCGGTGGTCGGAACCCATCCGCGGGCTGCCCCCGACGGCGGTCGCCTCGGACGGCGGCCGGGCCCGAACCACAGGCTCGCCCAGTCCGACGCCGGCCCCGATCCGGGGCCGACCCCGGCGCGGGGCCGATCCCGATCCGGGGCCGATCCCGGCCCGGAGCTGGTCCCGTTCCGGGGCTGGTCCCGGCGCGGGGCTGGGCCGGTCCCGATCCGAGGCTGGTCCCGTTCCGGGGCCGATCCCGTTCCGGGGCCGGTCCCGATCCGAGGCTGGTCCCGGGCCGGGGCCGATCCCGTTCCGGGGCCGGTCCCGATCCGAGGCTCGCCCCGATCCGAGGCCCATCCCGGCCCGAGGCTGGCCCCGGCCCGACGCCAACGCCAACCCGACGCCAGCCCCAACCCGACGCCAGCCCCAAGCCGGCGCCAGTCCCAAGCCGAGGCCGACGCCGATCCGAGGCACCGGCCCCGGCCCGAGGCTGGCCCCGGCCCGACGCCAACGCCAACCCGACGCCAGCCCCAAGCCGGCGCCAGTCCCAAGCCGGGGCCGACCTCGATTCGAGGCCGGCTCCGACCCGGGCCGGTCCGCACCCGACGCCGGCACCAACCCGACGCCGGGCCCGGTCGAAGCCGGGCCCGGCGCGTGTCCGGTTCACTCCGCGGTCTCGCCCAGTGGGCGTCAGGCTCGGACGGCGGTCAGGCGGTTCAGCGGGACCTTGCGGCGGTGGGTGCGGACGGGGGCGGTGCGCAGGCCCATCAGCTCCGGGACCGGCGTGACGACCACCTCGGGCGCACGCGGCGCCTGCTCCGGCTTGCGGGGCGCCGGGATGGGCGCGTGCAGGGTCCGGGAGACCGTGAGGGCCATCGTGATGTCGGCGGGACCCCGGTCGGCGATCTGGTGCGAAACCTTGCTGATCATGACGTACTCCCTGCTGACTGGTGCAGTGCTGACGCGCTAGCTCTTGGTGCCCGCCCGCAGCTTGGCCAGGTCGGACTTGACGGTGTTGACGGGGATCGCGAAGCCGAGGCCGATGCTGCCCGCGTCCGAGGACGAGGAGGACTGCTGGCTCGACGAGTACATCGCGGAGTTGATGCCGATGACGTTGCCGCTCGCGTCGATCAGGGCGCCGCCGGAGTTGCCGGGGTTGAGGGACGCGTCCGTCTGGATCGCCTTGTACGTCGTCGTGGACGAACCCGTGTCGCCGTTGAACTCCCGGCCGCCGAACTGGAACGGCCACTGCCCGTCGCCGCCCTGCCCCTGGCCCTGGTTCTCGTCGGTGGAGACGGTCACGTCCCGGTCGAGGGCGGAGACGATACCGCTGGTGACGGTGCCGGTCAGGCCCTCGGGGGAGCCGATGGCGACGACCGTGTCACCGACCTGGACAGCGGAGGAGTTGCCGAGGGAGGCGGGCTTCATACCCGAGGCGCCGCGCAGCTTGACCAGCGCGAGGTCCTTGGAGCTGTCGGTGCCGACGACGTCGCCGGTGTAGCTCTTGCCGTCGCTGGTACGCACCTTGATCGACTGCGCCCCGGAGACGACGTGGTTGTTGGTGACGATCTCGCCGTTCGACGTGATGATCACGCCGGAGCCGGTGGAGGAGCCGTTGCCGAGGGTCGCGTTTATCTCGACCACGCTCGGGCTGACCGCGGACGCGATCGCGGCGACGTCACCCCTCTTGCTGGAGGGCACCACGTTGGTGGTCGTACCGGTGGAGGCGACCGTGCCCTTGCCGGTCAGCTCCTGGAAGCCGTACGCCGTGGCGCCGCCGACCGCCGCCGCGACGATCGCGACGGCCGCGAGGAGGGCGACCGGACCCCGGTTGCGCTTCCTCTTCGGCTCCGGTGCCGGCAGCGCACCCGTCGCCGTCGGGGGCTCGTACGGCGGCGGGGGCGGCCACTCGGGGTTCACGGGAGCGGAGTAGCTGGGCTGCGGCTGGGTGTATGCACCCTGGCTCTCGGTCATGACAGAAGCCTCCCCTGTGACCATGAGAGCTTCCTGAGTGCTCGCTGAGAAGCCCGGCAGAACCGTGTTTGCCCGATATAAAAGCGCCCCTCGGCTGCCTGAGCCGGACTCTCATCCGGCCTTCAGAAGGCCCGGTCAGCTCCCGCAGCCGCAGGACGTGCGCACCACCAGCCGGGACGGGAACGTCCGCAGCCGCTCCCGCCGCGACCCCGCCACCCGCAGCCCGTCGTCCAGCACCAGGTCGACCGCCGCCCGGGCCATCGCCGAGCGGTCCGAGGCGACCGTGGTCAGCGGCGGGTCGGCCAGCGCCGCCTCCTTGATGTCGTCGAACCCGGCCACCGCCAGCTTGCCGGGCACGTCGATGCGCAGCTCGCGCGCGGCCCGCAGCAGGCCGATCGCCTGGTCGTCGGTGGAACAGAAGAACGCCGGCGGCCGGTCGGGGCCGGAGAGGACGTCCAGGGCGACCTTGTAGGCGTCGTAGCGGTTGTACGGCGCCTCGAACAGCCGGCCCTCGGTGGACAGGCCCGCCTCGGCCATCGCCCGCTTCCAGCCCTCGACGTGGTCGGAGACCGGGTCGCCGACGGCCGGGGTCTCGGCCGTACCTCCCATACAGGCGACGTACTCGTAGCCGTGCTCCAGCAGGTGGCGTACGGCGAGCTGGGCGCCGCCGAGGTCGTCCGTGACCACGGCCACGTCGTCGATGGCCTCGGGGCGCTCGTGCAGCAGCACCACCCGGGCGTCCCAGGCGTCGATCTCGGCGGCGGCGAGGTCGTTCAGCGCGTGCGAGACGAGGATCAGGCCCGAGACGCGCATGCCGAGGAAGGCGCGCAGATAGTGGACCTCGCGTTCGCCGATGTAATCGGTGTTGCCGACCAGGACCATCTTTCCGCGCTCGGAGGCGGCCTGCTCGACCGCGTGCGCCATCTCGCCGAAGAAGGGCTGGCGGGCGTCCGGGATGATCAGGCCTATGAGGTCCGTGCGCCGGGACGCCATCGCCTGGGCGACCCGGTCGGGGCGGTACCCCAGTTCCTTGATCGCAGCGAGGACACGCTCGCGCGTGGCCGGGGCGACCGGCCGGGGTCCGTTGTTGATGACATAACTGACGACGGCGGTGGAGGTTCCAGCCAGCCGTGCCACGTCATCCCGAGTCACCTTGGCCACGCGCGGAGTCTACGCGGATTGACCCGTTCTGGGCAGGGCGTATCAGTGCTTGGATGTGCGGAAGCAATGCCCGGCCCGAACGGCTTTCATGCCGGGCTAGGCGTCGGCGTGGATCTCGGAGCCGTCCTGGACGGCGGATGTGTCCGTGTCCTCCGTCTTTGCCCGCTCCGCCCTGGCCCTGGCCTCCTCACCGGCCCGGTCGGTCTTGTCGGCCTTCTCGGGCGTAACGAATCGATAACCGACGTTCCGGACGGTGCCGATCAGCGACTCGTGCTCCGGGCCGAGCTTGGCGCGCAGCCGTCGTACGTGCACGTCGACCGTCCGGGTGCCGCCGAAGTAGTCGTAGCCCCACACCTCCTGCAGCAGCTGGGCGCGGGTGAAGACCCGGCCCGGGTGCTGGGCGAGGTACTTCAGCAGCTCGAACTCCTTGAAGGTCAGGTCGAGGACCCGGCCCTTGAGCTTGGCGGAGTAGGTGGCCTCGTCCACCGACAGATCGCCGTTGCGGATCTCCATGGGGGAGTCGTCGTTGACGATCTGCTGCCGGCCCATGGCCAGCCGCAGCCGCGCCTCCACCTCCGCAGGACCCGCGGTGTCGAGGAGCACGTCGTCGATGCCCCAGTCGGCGGTGACGGCGGCGAGACCGCCCTCGGTGACGACGAGGATCAGCGGACAGCCGGGGCCGGTGGAGCGCAGCAGCTGGCACAGGCTGCGCACCTGGGGCAGGTCGCGGCGGCCGTCGACGAGGATGACGTCGGCGCCCGGGGTGTCGACCAGGGCGGGACCCTCCGCCGGGGCCACTCGCACGTTGTGCAGGAGTAGACCGAGGGCGGGGAGCACTTCCGTCGACGGCTGGAGGGCATTGGTCAGGAGCAGCAGAGAACTCATACGTCTGGTTCCTCCTCGGTCCCCGCGAGGACTGTGCGGACGGGTACTGCTCTGCGTTCCCGAAGGCCCGTACACCGGCGGTCACCTGAGGTTTCCCGCTTCGTATACAACGCTTCCGAAAGCACAAAAGGACCCGGGGGCTGCGCTGCCCGAGTCCTCTGCCCAGCAGAATAGCCCACATGAGGAACCGTTCGGCAGGTCAAGTGGCGCATTCCACCGTTCGTCCGAATCGCGAGACAGTCAGACAGGGCCCTATCCGGACGTTTCTGCGCACCGCCGACGGAATTCCGATCGATTCCGTATACGATCCGGCCGCCGTTGTATACGAAAGCTCCGGATCCGCTCCCGACACCGGCCGTTCGGCCTCGCGTGACCTGGTGTTCGTCGTCGCCCACGGGTTCACCGGGGACGTGGACCGTCCGCACGTACGACGGGTGGCGGGCGCCTTGCGCGGTTACGGCGCGGTCGTCACCTTCTCCTTCCGCGGCCACGGGCGCTCCGGGGGCCGCTCCACGGTCGGTGACAAGGAGGTCCTGGACCTCGCCGCCGCCGTCGCGTGGGCGCGCGGCCTCGGGCACGCGCGCGTGGTGACCGTCGGCTTCTCCATGGGCGGCTCGGTGGTCCTGCGGCACGCCGCCCTTGAGCCCGGCACGGCCGACGCGGTGGTCTCGGTCAGCGCCCCGGCCCGCTGGTACTACCGGGGCACGGCCCCCATGCGCCGCCTGCACTGGCTGGTCACCCGCCCCGAGGGCCGCCTGGTGGGCCGCTACGGCCTGCGCACCCGCATCCACCACCGCGAGTGGGACCCGGTCCCGCTCTCCCCGACGGAGGCGGTCCCCAGGATCGCCCCCACCCCGCTGCTGATCGTGCACGGCGACCGCGACGGCTACTTCCCCCTCGACCATCCCCGGATGCTCGCCGAGGCGGCCGGTGACCACGCGGAACTCTGGGTGGAGACGGGCATGGGCCACGCGGAGCACGCGGCGGACGACGCCCTGCTCGCCCGGATCGGGGAATGGGCGGCCGCCGGGGCGGGCTAGCCTGGCAGGACTCTTATTCCTTTCCTGCCGTCGATTGAGGAAACAGATGCCCAAGGTCACGGTGCGCTACTGGGCCGCCGCCAAGGCCGCGGCCGGTGTCGCCGAGGAGCCGTACGACGCGGACACGCTCGCCGACGCGCTGGCCGCCGTGCGCGCGCGACATCCCGGTGAACTCACACGCGTGCTGCAGCGATGCTCCTTCCTCGTCGACGGTGACCCCGTCGGGACCCGCGCGCATGAGACGGTACGGCTGGCCGAGGGTGGCACGGTCGAGGTGCTCCCGCCGTTCGCAGGAGGGTGAGGCGATGAGCGACCAGCCGTATCAGGGCGGCCCCTACGAGGGCTACGACCCGTACCAGCAGCAACACCAGCCGCAGGCCGCTCAGCAGTCCTGGCCCGGCCACGACCACCCGTACGGACAGCAGCAGCCGGGCTACGACCCCCAGCACACCCAGCAGTGGCAGGGCCAGACCTGGGACACGCAGGCGCACGCCTCGGTGCAGATGCCGGCGGAGACGTACGAGGGGTACCAGGAGTACCAGGAGTACCAGCAGCAGTACCAGCAGTACGCGGCCGCTCCTCACCCCGAGCCGCAGCCCGCCCCGGCGCACGCACCCGCGCCCGCACCTGCCCCCGTGCCGCAAGCCGGACCGGAGTCCGAGCCGGGCTACGGCCCCGCCACGCTCGCCGGGAACTCCCGGATCACGGATGCCCAGCGGGCGCGTCTCGAAGGCCGGTCGCCGGTCATCGAGCCCGGTATGCAGCCCGCGCTGCTGACCGCGGTGCTCGGCCTGCTGCTGGCCGCGACGGCACCGGTCGCCTCGTACGCGCTCCTCGTGCCGCTCGTGGTGCTCCAGGGCGTGACGGCGGCGGGCTGGTTCCGGCTGAACGGCATGTGGCCGGCCCGGCAGGGCATCGCGCTGGCGTTCCTGGGCGGGCTGACGGCCGACGCGGCGGTGCTCGTCGCCGGCCGCGACCACGCCCCCGCGGCCATCCTCGGCCCGCTCGGCATCTGGGTCCTGCTGGCACTGGTCCTGCAGCTGCGCTCGCACGCCTCGCCGGACGAGCGGATGTACGGCCTGATGGCGACGGTCGTCTCGGCGGCGCTGTCGGTGCTCGCCACCGGGTACCTGGGCGCCGACGCGCACGCGGTGTCCGTGGGCGGCGCGGCGGTGGCGGTGGCGGTCCTGGCCCGGGCCCTGCCGCTGCCGACACCGGCGTCGGTCGTGGTCTCGCTGCTGGCGGCGGCCGGCGCGGGGATCGCCGTGGGCGGGATGACCGGGCTGGGCGCGAAGGGCGCTCTGCTGGGCGCGGCCGCCGGGGTGTGCGCGCTGGTCGGCCACCGCGTGGCCGCCTACGACTACCCGTCCCGGTTCGTGCACTTCACGGCCGGCGTGGCGTTGCCGCTGTCGGCTGCCGCGCCGGTGGTGTGGGTGCTGGGAAGGGCGCTCGGTTAGAGCCGTTCCCCCTCCATCACGTCCCGTCCGCCCCGGGCGGTACGTGGGACGACAAGCCGGAGCCCCGGCCCGATTCCGGCGGGCCGGGGCTCCATGTCATACAACGGGCTTCGGGTTACGAGCGGGCTGTGGGTTAGCGGCCACCACCGTCGCCGCCGCCGTCGCCGCCGCCCCAGCCGCCGTCGCCGCCGTCGCCGCCCCAGCCGCCGTCGCCGCCGCCCCAGCCGCCGTCGCCGCCGCCCCAGCCGCCGCCCCAGCCGCCGCCCCAGCCGTGCCCACCGACCACACGGAAGCTGCCGACCACGCCGTCCTTGACGTGGATGCCTTCCGTGCGCCGGACGCGCACGCCGTCGCTCTGGCTGTGGGGGCCGACCGTGGCGACGGGAGCGCCGTTGTCGCAGACGGCACCGCGGAACACCTCGACGACACGGTGGCTGTCGTTGCGGATGTTCAGCGTCCTGGCGCCCAGGCCGCTGATCACGGTGATGCAGTCACCCGGGTGGGCAGAGTAGGACCGCTCGTTGATCTCGATCCGGCCCTCGAAGTGCCGGCCGCCGCCGCCACCGCCGCGACGGCCCTCGTTGCCCTTGCCCTCGTTGCCCTTGCCGTTGTTGTTGTTGTTGTCGTTGTTGTTGTTGCCGTTGCCGTTGTTGCTGCCACCGGCGCCGCCGAGAGGGGCGGCGGCCGGGGCCGCGGCGGCCGGAGCGGCGGCCGGAGCCTCCGGCGCCGAGGCAGCCGAGGCGTAGGTCACGCCGGTCGCTGCCAGGGCCGCTGCACCGAGGCCAGCGGCGGTGACAACAGTGGAACGCGAGAACTTCATGGTGCAACTCCAGTCTCTGAGACGCCGACTCGTTGGCCGGTCGTCATGAACGTACGGACCGACCACCATGGCTGTCATGTCGAGATTGCCGGGAGACTGGGTTTTTGTGCACCAATCGGGGGAATTACGGCCTATGTCCGTCGCTCCTCGCTCGTCGAGGGGTCGTCAAGTCGCCGCAGAAATAGGCAAATTGACACAGCGCTAGACCTTTTGGATGATCTTATGACAAGTGCCTACCCCAGCGGCAAGCGTGTCGTTACTGGCGCACGGACGTGATGCGCGCTAGCGGCATGCCGAAGGGCCGCACCCCCACTGGCGTCCAACCCCAGGGGTGCGGCCCTTCGACCGTCACTGTGCTGCTGTTTCGCGCAGGCCCGTTCAGACCGCGATCGCGACCTCGGCCAGCGCGCCCTTCTCCGCCACGACGACCGTACGGTCCGCCGTCCCGCCCGGGACGAGCGCCCGGACCGTCCACGTGCCCTCGGCCGCGTAGAAGCGGAACTGACCGGTCGCCGAGGTGGGAACCTCGGCCGTGAACTCGCCGGTCGAGTCCAGCAGACGGACATAGCCCGTCACCGGCTCGCCGTCGCGGGTCACCTGACCCTGGATCGTGGTCTCACCGGGCTTGATCGTCGAGGCGTCCGGGCCGCCGGCCTTCGCTCCGCACATGCTGTTTCTCCAGAGGGGTCTGACCGGAAGGCCGGTCGGGAGTGGGATACCTGTGGGCTTACTTGTTCGCGCCGAGCTCGATCGGCACGCCGACGAGGGAGCCGTACTCGGTCCAGGAGCCGTCGTAGTTCTTGACGTTCTCCACACCGAGCAGCTCGTGCAGCACGAACCAGGTCAGGGCCGAGCGCTCACCGATGCGGCAGTAGGCGATCGTGTCCTTGGCGAGGTCCACGCTCTCCTCGGCGTAGAGCTCCTTGAGCTCCTCGTCCGACTTGAACGTGCCGTCGTCGTTGGCGTTCTTCGACCACGGGATGTTGCGCGCGCTCGGGACGTGACCCGGACGCTGCGACTGCTCCTGCGGCAGGTGCGCCGGGGCGAGCAGCTTGCCGGAGAACTCGTCGGGCGAGCGCACGTCGACCAGGTTCTGCGAGCCGATCGCGGCGACGACGTCGTCACGGAAGGCGCGGATCGAGGTGTCCTGCGGCTTGGCCTTGTAGTCGGTCGCGGCGCGCTCGGGCACCTCGGTGCCGTCGACCAGCTCGCGGGCGTCCAGCTCCCACTTCTTGCGGCCGCCGTCGAGGAGCTTGACGTTCTCGTGGCCGTAGAGCTTGAAGTACCAGTAGGCGTACGACGCGAACCAGTTGTTGTTGCCGCCGTAGAGGATCACCAGCGTGTCGTTGGCGATGCCCTTCTTCGACAGGAGCTTCTCGAAGCCCTCCTGGTCGATGAAGTCGCGGCGGACCGGGTCCTGCAGATCCTTGGTCCAGTCGATGCGGATCGCGTTCTTGATGTGGTTCTTCTCGTAGGCGGACGTGTCCTCGTCCACCTCGACGATGGCGATGGCCGGGTCGTCCAGGTGCTCCTGCAGCCAGTCGGCGTCGACCAGGACGTCTGTGCGGCTCATGCTCTTTCTCCTCCGGGGCAGTTGCGGCGGGGCGTGCGGGTACGGGGGTGCGCGCTCGTAGGGCCCGGGCGGCGCACGGGTGCCCTTCCAGCAGGGCGGGGGTGAAATGCGGAAGTCGGGGACTTTCGCTCAGAAGGGGCGACAGAGCATGGCGGCAACGCGGCACAGGTCCACTGCCCGCCGCTTCGTGAGATCCGCCTGTCGCTTCATGGGAGCGATCGTAGGGACGTCCGGGTGGGCGTGTCACCGGCGTGTCATATGACGAGACACGATCGTCCGCATATCGGGATGAGGGAAGCGCCCGGTGGCCGCCGTACGGCCTCCCGGGCGCTCGCACAGGTCCCCGCATCTGATGTACGGACGACCCCGTCTCGCCAGTCGGACGATCCCCGTCCGTCGGCAGTCTCCCTGCCCCGCCGGTTACCCCGCCAGCCTGACGTCGGAACCCTTCACCGTGATGTCCACGCCGTCCTTCGCGGCCTGCACCTTGTCCAGCTCGATGCCGCCGGGGAGGTGGTCGATGGCCTGCTGGAAGTCGGTGATGTTGCGGACACGGTTCTCGGCGAGGGAGATGGCGGCCAGCTTGGGCAGCGAGTCGGCGTGCACCTCGACCTTGTCGTTCACGATGGTCACCGAGCTGAGCACGGACAGCGTCCGGTCGACCGGGACGGTGAGGACCTTGCCCGTCACATGCACCGCGACCTTGATCTTGCCGTTGCCGCCGTCGGAGAGCCCCACGACCTTGGCCTCGAGCCCCGGGGCCACCTCGGTCGGCTCGGACTTGGCGGTCTTCAGCAGCTCGGCGTAGGAGATCGTCGCGGTGCCGGTGGCGCTGGCCGCGGTGGCGGAGCTGTAGTCACCGGAGAAGGAGACGCCCTTCATGTCGGCCTGCAGATCGTCGATCCGGATCGTCTTCCCGGCGGTCCCGGTCGCGGCCTCGTAGTCCTTGATCCCGACCGCGACGTCGTCGAGCGACCCGCCCGCGACCTGGGTGAGGAACGGGAACCCCTTGATGCTCACATCCGGCGTCGAGGCCAGGTTCTCCGTCGACTTCAGCTTGTCGGCGGCCTCCCCCTCGGCGAAGTGCACGGCCACCCGGTCCGCGATCACGAACAGCCCGCCCAGGATCACGACGAGGATCAGGATTATTCGCAGGGCGCGCATGTGGGGTTCCCCCGGGACGAGAGCGGTCTTCGGCTACGTCACGGTAACCCTCCGGGCGCGGCCCGGGCGGGGATTGTGGATCACTTGTGACAGGTATGACCCGGCCTACCCTTGTCTTATGTACGCGCGGCGGCGGCACATCTACTTCGCCATGATGGGGACCTGCATCGGGCTCTTCGTCCTGGCCTGGGGGGTCGTGCGCATCTGGTCGGTGCCGGCGGCCGTCGGCATGTGCGTCGTGGCCATGCTGATCCCGCCGGTCGCCGCGATGATCGCCAACCGGCGGGGCCCCGAGGACCGCTGGTGGGACGACCCGTCCGGCGACCCGCAGTCCGACGAGTGGTGGGACGAGCTGGACGGCAAGAAACCGCCCAGGCGGTGAGCGGTCAGTAGACGAGCGCCTGGGTGTCGTCCGTCAGGGCCTCCTGTACGAACACCTGTGCGCCCGCGATCCGTACGCCCTCGATGACGTCCTTCTCGGTGATCTCGCGCCGGGCGGCGCACTGGGTGCACAGCGTGATGTGTCCGCCGGCCAGGACCGACTCGATCAGGTCCGGCAGCGGGGCCGCGTGCGGCAGCTCGAACTCGGCGGCCCGTCCCGGCAGCGCGAACCAGGACGACTCCCCGGTCAGCCACAGCGACACCTCGACCCCGCTGGCCACGGCCACCGCCGCCACGGTGAACGCCTGCGAGCAGCGCTCCGGGGCATCGGCCCCCGCCGTCACCTTGATCACGAGCTTCTTCGCCATGCCGGAAGCGTAAGCCCTGGCGGACGGCGTGTGCCGCGGGGCGCCGGCCGGCGAGGTCACGTGCTGAATCGTGATCGAACTGCACTACAACTCCATGTGCACGCCATGAGTCTCCTGTGGCGCGCGGGTGACGGAACCCGCGCTTCCCGTCGTGTAGGGAGACCTCTTGGAATCACCTGAAAGACCGCGCCGTGGCCGGACCGCCACGCTGGTCGCCGGGGCCGCCGCCCTCGGTGTCGTCGCGGGTGTCTGCACCGGTTACGTCGTCCAGGCCGGCCGCGCGCCCACGAAACTGCCCCCTTTGTCGCAGCCCGTCGTCCGCCAGGCCAAGGGCGCTGTCGAACCTGTGCCGGCGGCGTACGACCGCCGGGTGAAGACCGACGGCGACCTGCGCAAGCTGCTGCTGACGCGGCCCAGGGGCGCGAGGGGCACCAGTTTCCAGAGCGCCGACGGCTGGCTGGACCTGGCCGACTACGCGAGCACCTACCGGAAACCTGCCGAGGACTTCCAGTACGAGCTGGAGAGCGAGTTCCGGCGCGCGGCCCAGACCAGCTGGCGGATCGGCGGCACGTACGACGTCGAGATACGGCTCGTCCAGTACCACCAGGTGACGAAGCCGGCCGCCGCCAAGCACGTGGAGGACCAGGCGTACTGGGCCGAGCGGGAGCCGAACACCAGCAGCTCGCCCATACCCGGGACCGGCGACGGCATGGTGTACGTGCACCACACGCCCGAGCGGAAGAGCGGCTATCTGCCGGAGTACCAGGCCGAGGCGGTGGCCTCACGGGGTGACCTCTACATGGACATCTGGGTCAGCGACACCAGGCCGGTCCCCGAGGACAAGATCATGGAACTGGCGAAGCGGCAGGTGGCCCAGCTGTGAACGATGCCGTGAACGAGTCGCTCGAGGAAGACCCCGCTCTCCCGATCCCGGAGAACGTTGAGAGCGAGGCGCCCGCCGCACCGGCCCGCACGCGGCGGCCCGTGGGCCGGATCCTCGCGGTCGCGCTGCTGGCCCTCGCGGTCGTCGGCGGGGCCGGGTTCACCGCCGTGACGGTCGCCGGTGCCGACCGGGATCCCGGCAAGCCCGTCTGGAAGTTCCCCAAGGCCGCCACGGAGAACCAGGGCGCCCAGGACGACCGGCAGGGCAAGGACGCCTCGGGGCTGCGCGACATGCTGATGCCGTACGACGAGGGGTCCGAGGGCTACGCGCAGGGGCCGGACATCGACGAGTTCGGCCCCGAGGCCGCGCTCGGCGGGCGCCAGGCCACCGCCTTGCGCAAGCAGGAGGTCAGCGACCTGCCGCCGGAGACCCGGCGGGCACTGGACAGGGCGATCGACAAGGAGCACATCCAGGGCCTGGCGATGCGCAGCTACGCCCCCTTCGACACGTACGGCGGTGTCGACAAGCCCTTCACGCTCACCTTCGAACTGGTCCGGATGGCCGACCGCGCCTCCGTACGCGACCTCTCGAGCAACCGGAACGAGTTCCTCAAGGCCCTCCGGATCTTCCCGAAGGGGCCGGAGATCCACGGGCACAACAACGCGGCCTGTTTCCGGATGCCCAAGGTGGACGACGAGAAGATCGACCGCATGGTCTGCTCCGCCTCCGTGGGTGACGTGCTCGTCACCGCCAACGCGGCCGGGCCCCGCCCGCTCGACACCCACGCCATCGCCGAGTTCGTCGGCAGACAGCTCGACCGCATCAAGGACAAGGACCCGGGGAAGGCCGTATGAGCGAGCAGCAGATTCCCGTCGCGCCCGCGACGCCCGTGCCCGGGCCGGAGGCGACGCCCGTGCCCGGGCCGCCCAGGGACCGCCGGGTCCTGCGGGCCGTCCTGCGCTGGACCGCGGCGCTCGTGGTCTTCGCGGTGGCCGGCACGTCGACGGCGTACGGCATCACCCGGATGGCGCGCACCGGCCTCCCCGGCCTGGCCACGCGCCCGGACGGCCGCTGGGACTACCCGCGGATCGTCCGGCCGCCGCTGCCGGCCGGCCGCCCGGCCCCGTTCGCCGGCCGCAACGCGGCCAACGTCCACTACGCCGACCTGCGCACCCTGGTGCTGCCCGCGCCGAAGGGTGCCAAGGCCGATCCGGCGCTCGCCGGCGACCACGGATGGACGAAGCCGAAGGTGTACCTCGCGGAGTACGCGGGCAAGGACGTTCGGGACACCCTCCGGGGCGAGCTCACCGACCACGGCCTGCGGCACATCGCCGCGCGCGGCTGGACCATGCCGGACGGCACCCGGACCCGGATCTACCTGCTCCAGTTCGAGACCGCCCTGGTCGCCGGCGAGGTCCAGCGGGACGAGTTCACCGGCTACGACGACCCCCTGCTCGCCCTGCGCGGGGCGGCCTCCAACACGTTGGACGCGTCGTACCCGACGGCCGCCACCGACGGGAACAACCTGGTGGAGGAGTTCGCGGAACAGAAGCCGTACGGCGCCGAGCAGGTGCGGCAGGCGTACATCACCTCCGGTGACGTCATCGCCCTCGTGGTGCAGTCCCGTGCGGGCGGTGCGAAGGAGATCCCGTTCCAGCAGACGGTGGTCCTGCAGCAGCAGCTGCTCGACTGAGCCGGGTACGGGGATCGTCGCTTCGGACCACCTCGGAAAGAGAGCCGGTGCCCGGCCGCGTAAGCTGGGCCCCGGCTCTGCCGTATGCCCGCACCCTCGCTCAAGGAGCACCCGTGGAGATCTTCTTCGAAACCCTGCTGGTCCTGGTCTGCGTCGGCGTGCTCGCCTTCGCCGGTCTGACCGTGAAGAAGCTGTACCAGGGCCAGCGCTGAACCACCTCTAGGAAGCTTCCCTCATGATCGAGATCCCGTCCGACCTGCACAAGGACCTGGTCCCGCTCGCTTTTCTGCTCGGCAACTGGGCCGGCGCGGGCGTGCACGACTTCCCCGGCTCTCAGAAGTGCAACTTCGGGCAGGAGGTCAGCTTCACCCATGACGGCCGGGACTTCCTGGAGTACCGCTCGCACACCTGGGTGCTGGACCAGGACGGCAACAAGGTCCGCCCGCTGGAGTCGGAGTCCGGCTTCTGGCGGATCGACGCCGACCGCAAGGTCGAGGTGACGATGACCCGTGACGACGGCGTCATCGAGATCTGGTACGGCGAGATGGCGGAGAAGAAGCCGCAGATCGACCTGGTCACGGACGCGGTCGCCCGCACGGCGGCCTCGCAGCCGTACAGCGGTGGCAAGCGGCTGTACGGGTATGTGAAGAGCGACCTCATGTGGGTCGGCGAGAAGCAGACCCCCGAGGTCGAGCTGCGCCCCTACATGTCGGCCCACCTGAAGAAGGTCGTCACCCCGGAGGACGTCGAGCGCTGGGCCAAGGCCCTGCCCGACGACATGCCCGACGACGGCATCGCCTTCTTCAAGTGAGCATGTGAACGCCGGGCGGGGCTCGGGTCGGGTAAGGCGCAGATCGATCCACGGAATGTCCTGCCGCACCAGGTTCGTCCTGTTCGACGTCGACGGCACGTTGATCGACGCGGTGGAGAATCAGCGCCGGGTGTGGCGAGCGTGGGCGGAGCGCTACGGGCTGGATCCGGACGAGGTCTACCGGGTGGCCCTGCGGACCAGGCCCATGGAGACCTTCGCCCAGGTCGCCGCGTGTCACGATCCGCACATGTGCCTGGCCGCGCTGCACGAGCTGGAGGACGAGGACGTGCGGTCCGGCGTCTACGCGGCCTTCGACGGTGCAGCAGATGTGCTGCGCGGCCTGCCACCGGGGTGCTGGGCCCTGGTGACCTCGAACTACGAGCACCGGGTACGCGGCCGATTCCTGCGGACGGGCCTGCCGGTGCCGGGCCTGATCGTGGACGCAGCCGCCGTCGAGGAGGGCAAGCCCTCTCCCGTTCCGTATCTGCGGGCCGCTGCGCGACTGGGTGCCGAGCCGGGGGACTGCCTGGTCATCGAGGACGCCCCGTCCGGAGTGCAGTCCGGGCTGCGTGCCGGTATGACGGTGTGGGGCGTGAACGCCGCTGCCTCGGTGGAGGGCGTGCACCGCCATTTCGAGAGCCTGCGAGCAGCAGTCCCGCACATCCTGGCCTTCGCGTCCGGATCCTCCGGCGACCTCCCGCCGGCGAACTGAGGAAATTGCCGGAGCGACCCGCCGGAATGCGCAGCGCCTAAGAATCGGCGGGGCCCACCCGGCCCAGGAGTTCACCTGCGAGGCCTGTGATGAGGCCTTCGTCCGGTTCCATTGCGTCTTCGGCGGCCTTTTGAGCCTGGGCATGCCTGCTGGGCCTGCTGTGCTCACTGTCAGCGGCAGGCGCAGGCAGGTCAGCCGTAGGCGCAGTCCGGTCGGCAGTGGGCCCGGGCCGGGTCGCCGCGGACGCACCACTCATCCCGACTGCGGCGAGCAGGATCGGGGTGCTGATCGCGATGGCCAGGGCTCTGCGTGCGCGCATGGGGTTTCCTCCTCGGCTGGGTCAACGAGTCGCCGCCAAGCTACCCGGGCATTCACCCCGAATAACCGTTCATCGAACCAACCGCTCGTACGGCAGAAAACCTGTCGGATTATCCCTTGAATTCAAGGCGCCCAGGCGATTTCGGACCCGTCGGTCCTAGACTTGACCGCGTGGTGAGCACCGACTGGAAGAGCGACCTCAGGCAGCGCGGCTACCGGCTGACGCCGCAGCGGCAGCTTGTCCTCGAAGCCGTGGACACCCTTGAGCACGCGACCCCCGACGACATCCTCTCGGAAGTGAGGAAGACGGCGTCGGGGGTCAACATTTCCACGGTCTACCGCACGCTGGAGCTGCTGGAGGAGCTGGGCCTGGTCAGCCACGCCCACCTCGGGCACGGTGCGCCGACGTACCACCTCGCCGACCGCCACCGCCATCTGCACCTGGTCTGCCGCGACTGCGAGAACGTGATCGAGGCCGACGTGGACGTGGCCGCCGAGTTCACCGCCAAGCTGCGGCAGCAGTTCGGGTTCGACACCGACATGAAGCACTTCGCGATCTTCGGCCGGTGCAAGGACTGTTCGCTGAAGAGTTCAACTACCACGTCGTAGGCTGACGGTATGAAGAGCCCTCTGCTGTCCCTGCCCGGCGCCGTCCCCGCCGAGGGTGTGGACGAAGGCGTCGCCGCCCACTACGGCGACCTGTTCCGCGAGCAGCGTGCCCTCGCCGACGGCACCGGTTTCGTCGACCTGTCCCACCGCGGTGTCGTCACCGTGAGTGGCGAGGACCGGCTGAGCTGGCTGCATCTGCTGCTCACCCAGCACGTCAGCGAGCTGCCGCCCGGCGAGGCCACCGAGGCACTGATCCTCTCCGCGCACGGGCACATCGAGCACGCGCTGTACCTGGTGGACGACGGTGCGACCGTGTGGGCGCACGTGGAGCCCGGGACCCAGGACGCGCTGATCGCGTACCTGGAGTCGATGAAGTTCTTCTACCGCGTGGAGGTCGCCGACCGGACGGCCGACTTCGCGGTCGTCCACCTGCCCGCCGGGTCCATCGCCGAGGTGCCCGAGGGCGTCGTCGTGCGCGAGACGCCGTACGGCCGTGATCTCTTCCTGCCGCGCGAGGACCTGGAGTCCTTCGCGGCCGCGCACGGGCCCGCCGTCGGCCTCCTCGCCCACGAGGCACTGCGCGTCGAGCAGCACCGGCCCCGGCTCGGCTTCGAGACCGACCACCGGACGATCCCGCACGAGCTGGGCTGGATCGGCACGGCGGTGCACCTGCAGAAGGGCTGCTACCGCGGCCAGGAGACGGTCGCCCGCGTCCAGAACCTGGGCAAGCCGCCGCGCCGCCTGGTCTTCCTCCACCTGGACGGCAGCGAGGTCCATCTGCCGGTGCCGGGCACGGAGATCCGGATCGCGGAGGAGGGCTCCGAGGGCCGCAAGATCGGTTTCGTGACGACCTCCGTACGGCACCACGAACTGGGACCGGTGGCACTGGCGCTGGTGAAGCGGAACGTGCCGGTCGACGCGAGGCTCCTGGCCGGAGAGACGGCGGCGGCGCAGGAGGTCGTGGTCGAGCCGTAGTTCTGCGGCTGCGGGTGCGTGGGAGGCTGGTCGCGCCCACGCGGCGGAGCCGCATGTCGATACAGCCCCGCGCCCCTACGGGGCGCTCATCAGTAGCCGCTCAGGAGAGCTCGCACACCCCGCAGGGCCTCCGGGCCGGCCTCGCTGTGCCAGCGTGTGGGGTCGCCGGGGCGCCGTCCCCACAGCAGCAGGACGCGGGTGGCCGCGTCGCTCTCGATCGTGGCGGGGCCCTCGGGGGCTGCGAACCGGATGCTGCTGCCGTCGGCGTCGGCGCTGACCACGATGTCGTCCGTGCCCGGGGTGCGCAGCCGGCCCTCGACCCGTCCGTCGGGTCCCAGATCCAGTCCGGCGCTGCCGCGTGCGAGCAACGGCCGGCCGACCGAGGCCACGCTGTGCTCGGTCATCCACGGCTCGTCGAGCGCCTGCACCGCCGTCCGGTCGTCGCCGGTCAGGTCCCAGCGGTGCAGGATCAGCTCCTCACGCATGTGCTCCGCGAAGAAGGGGACCGTCACGGTCCGGCCGGTCCACCTCACCTCCGTGTCCGGCGACAGATCCCGGGCGGCGGCCGCGGCGACCTCGGTGAGCCGTTCGCAGCGGTTCATGAACGTCGCCCAGAGCTCGGAGTCGGACATCCGCCGGAAGGGAGCCTCACGGTCGAAGCCCCTGGTCTCCACCGGTGTCCCCGCGAGGAACGCCTGCAGGACCCGGGCCAGTTCCTCCGCGTTGCCCGTCTGGTGGATCAGGACGTCCCGTACCGTCCACGCTTCGCACCACGTGCCGTCGTCGGGCCTTCGTGCCTGCACGGCGTGGACGAAGGGCGTGAGCTCCGGCAGGGTGTCGTCGACCTTGGTTGGAATCACGCGCCATGGGTATCCCGGCCGGGCCGTCGGCCAAACCAGCCGTCCCGGTGCCGGCTCAGACCTCGAGCAGCACCGTGAAGGGTCCGTCGTTCGTCAGCGACACCCGCATCCGGGCGCCGAAGCGGCCCGTGGCGACCGTCGCGCCCAGGGCCCGCAGCCGGGACACCACCTCGTCCACCAGCGGCTCGGCGACATCGCCGGGGGCGGCGGCGTTCCAGGTGGGCCGACGGCCCTTGCGCGCGTCGCCGTACAGCGTGAACTGGCTGATGACCAGCAGCGGGGCGTCGATGTCGCTGCACGATCTCTCGTCCTGCAGCATGCGGATCGACCAGAGCTTGCGGGCCAGCTGCGCCGCCTTCTCCTTGGTGTCCTCATGGGTCACCCCGACCAGGACGCACAGCCCCTCGCCCTCGATCGCGCCGACCGTCTCTCCGTCCACGACGACGCTCGCGCCGTCCACTCTCTGCACCACCGCACGCATGCGGACCATCATGCCGGGTGCCCGCTACGCGGTCACAGGGGGTCCAATATCGATCCCTTACCCCCCATCTGGGGCCGTTCGGGGGCACTCGGTCACATAGCGGCCAGTTGGGGTGGCACGATGCTTCCACACGCCGGTCGAGGGGACGGTCACAGGCACCATGAGCACACCGAGTACCAGTGGGCAGCTGGGGGCGCAGGGGACGTACCGGCCGCCCGCCCAGCGCGCCGACACTCCGCCGGCTACGGCGGCCTCGGCGCCCCCGTCCGCCGCGGCGGGCCCCGCGGAGCCTGGCGAAGGCTCTTCGAGCCGGGGAGAACCCCATCCGCCCGAGCTGGCCCGGCTGAGCCTGCCCGAGCTGCGCACGCTGCGCCGCGACGCCCAGCGCGACGAGGCGGACCTCAGCTATGTGCGGCGGCTGCTGCAGGGGCGGATCGACATCCTGCGCGCGGAGCTGTGCCGGCGTGGCCGCGCGTCCGTGCCGGCGCCCGCGGACGGCTCCATGGTCGACCGGCTCCCGGAGATCCTCAAGGACGCCCCGGCCCGGCACCGCTCCTCGGCCCGGCATGTCACGCTCGGCACCCCGCACAACGAGGAGTACCGGCAGCTGGCCGCCGAGATGCTCGGCGAGGTCGAACTGTCGGACCTGCAGGCGCGGACGGACCTGGAACTGTCCGCCGCGATGGGGCGGCTGGTGCGGTACGAGCAGGAGGTCTCCGGACGCCGTCAGCGCCTGCAGCGCACGGCCGACGACTGCAGCGCGGAGATCGCCCGCCGGTACCGGGTGGGTGAGGCACAGGTGGACGACCTGCTGCTCTGACGGGAACCGCGCGACAAGGGAAGAACGCGACGGGGAAAGGGCCGGGGAAAGGGACGGGGGAAAGGGACGGGGAAAAGGGGAGGACACCCGGCGGCCGCCCGCCTACCGTGGCCCCATGACCGACGTCCGGATCGTCACCGAGGCCGATTTCGAGGACTGGCAGCGTGCGCTGGCCACCGGGTTCACCCGGCCGCCGGCTCTGGCGCGCGAGCAACTCGACGCCCGACGGCGGCAGTTCGTACCGGGACGGTGGCTGGGTGCCGTGGACGGCCACCGGTGGGTGGCCACCTTCCGCTCCTTCGCCCAGGAACTGACCACGGTGGGCGGCGGCCTGGTCCCCGCGGATGCCATCTCCGGCGTCACCGTCAGCCCCACCCACCGCCGCCGCGGCCTGCTCACACAGATGATGAACCGGGACCTCGCGGCGGCGAAGGAGCGCGGTGACGTCGTCGCCACCCTGATCGCCGCCGAGTACCCGATCTACGGGCGCTACGGCTTCGGCCCGGCCACCTGGTCGACCCGGTGGACCGTCGCGGTGCCGCGCGCCGGCCTGGACCCGCGCTGGTCCGGCCCCGGGGACGGAGGCCGGATCGATCTGGTGGACGGCGAGGACGTGCGCAAGCTGGGTCCGGAGCTGTTCGAGCGGTTCCGCCGCGCCCAGCCCGGCGCGGTCAGCCGTGACGAGCTGTGGTGGCTGGTGCAGACGGGCGTGGTCCGCACCCACGCCGACTGGACCGAGCCGTTCTACGCCGTCCACCGCTCGGCCTCCGGCGAGGTCGAGGGTCTGGTGGCGTACACGTGCGACGAGGCGTGGGACGGCAAGCAGCCCGACCAGACCGCCACCGTGCGGGGGCTGATCGCGACCACCCCGGCCGCCGAGCGCGCCCTGTGGCACTACCTGTGTTCCATCGACTGGATCACGAAGGTCGAGAGCGACTTCCGTGGCCCCGACGACCTGCTGCCCCTTCACCTCCCCGATCCGCGCGCGGCCAGGATCGCCGAGCACGGGGACTGGCTGTGGGTGCGGATCCTGGACGTCGTACGGGCCCTGGAGGCGCGGACGTACGACGGGACGGGCACCCTTGTCCTGGAGGTCGTGGACGGTGCCGGCATGACGGGAGGGCGGTTCCGGCTGGAGGCCTCGCCGCAGGGGGCGTCCTGTGTGCCCGCGGGCGCCGGGAGCGCCGATCTGACGCTGGGCGTGGGCGAGTTGGCCTCGGTGTGGCTCGGCGGCGAGTCGTTGCTGCGGCTCGCGGCGCTCGGGCGGGTGCGGGAAGAACGAGAGGGCGCCGCCCGGAAGGCCGACGCCCTGTTCCGTTCGTCCGGGCGTCCTTGGTGCCCGGACATGTTCTGACCGCTCCCTTCTCCCGGCGACGTGCGGCTGTGCATCCGTAGCGAGCTGTTCAGTTGTGGCTGTGCATGCGGTGTTCAGTTGTGGCTGTGCGATGTCGTGTTCAGTTGTGACTGTGCGCTTCGGTGGCCGTCCCCTGCCCGGGCTCCCGGCTCCCCTCCGGAAGGGAGCCCGGTCGGCCAACCACTGGGAAGCTTGACCATGTCGTGCAAGTTGGCAGCCAACTTCACCGTACTTATGTCCACTAGGAAGCGGCTCATAACCAGCTGTCGATGAACTGCCGGAACTTGGCGGGAAGTTGTAGTGTTTGTACGTGGAACCGGAGCACGCCTCCGCCAGTGGACGGACGAGGTCACAGCGGCCCCACGCGTCCCATCGCGACATCGCCGACGCACTGCGCAGCCGGATCAGGGCCGGAGTGCTGCAGCCGGGTCAGCGCATGCCCACGCAGGCGGAGCTGGCCGTCGAGTTCGGCGTCGAGCGCGGGACCGTGCGCCAGGCCTTGCGCACCCTGCAGTCGGAGCGCCTGCTCACCAACGTTTCCCAAGGCAGCCCGGCCACCGTGGCGGCCGTACCCGGGCCGGCCAGGCTGCCGGCCGGGCAGGCTGCGCCGCCGCAGCCCACCATGGTCGGCCTCGCACCCCGGATAGCGAAGGCCTTCGCCGCCCCTCACGTGCGGATCGACGCGCTCTGCCTGACCTCGGTCTCGCTCACGCTGGCCGTCGGCGAGCCGTTGAGGCAGATCCACGCGGGACGGCTGAAACCGGCCAAGATCGACGTCCGGGTGCTGCTGCCCAGCCGTGACATCGACCTCGCCTTCCCGGCGGCGGTGGCCGCCGACGACCACGGTCTGCTGCACCGGCGCTGGCTGGCCCAGCGCAACGCCCAGGGCATGGTGCTGCGGCAGAACCTGCTGGCCCTGCTCACCACGCACGGGATCGACGTCCGGGTCTCCTTCCGCGCCCTGCCCTTCACCCCGCCGGTCAAGCTGTACCTGCTGGGCGACTCCGAGGCGCTCTTCGCGTACTACACGCTGAAGCGCCGCGAGCGGGAGATCGAGCACGAGCATCTGGAGCTGTACGACGCGGACGGCACGCGCTCGATGCTGTTCGCCTTCGAGCGGCGTGCCGGGGAGCGTGACGCCGCGTTCGTGAAGCAGTCGCGGCGGTGGTTCGACGCGCTGTGGGAGACGATCAGTACGGAGCTCCTGCTCAGCTCCTAGGGCGCGTGACGGTCACAGCGCCGGGCCCGCGAGGAGCACGGCGAGCAGGACGGCGCCGGCGGAGAGCGCCTTGTGACTCTTGGTCTCGATGCCGACGGAGATCAGAAGCAGGCCGACGGCGCCGGCGAGACCGTACTTCCACTGGACGAGCTGTTCGACGAGGAGAGCGAGGGCGGGCACGGCGGTTCCCCCTTCAGACGATTGGCCAACTTGGAAAACTTCCGAGAAGTTGGCAACCAACTCCATCTAAGTTGTCCCCACTTGGTCCGAGTTTATAAACAACTTCTCGGCAACTCCCCAAAGATGGATCAGAGTTGTAGCGTTTGGTCGTGACTCAGGAGCATGTGGCAGTGAACGGCAGCAGGCGGCTCACGCCTCAGGAGATCGCCGACACCCTGCGCGAACGGATCCGCACCGGTGCGCTGCAGCCCGGCGAGCGGCTGCCCACCCAGGCCGAGCTGGCCGGGGAGTTCGGCGTCGAGCGAGGTGCCGTACGCCAGGCGCTGCGGGTGCTCCAGGAGGACGGGCTGCTCGCCGACGTCAGCAAGGGCAGCCCGCCGCGGGTCGCCGAGCCGCGGACCGTGCGGGGGGAGCCCCAGCCGACCATGGTGGCGCTCGCGCCCCGGCTGACCGAGGCGTTCTCGGCGCCACACGTGCGCATCGACGCCGTCTGCCTGACCGCGCAGAGCCTGATCCCCGCGCTCGGCGAGCCGCTGCGCCTGGTCCACGAGGGCCGGCTGCACCCCGAGCGGATCGACGCCCGCATCCTGCTGCCGTCCCGGGACATCAACCTCGCCTTCCCGGTCTCCGTCGACGCCGGCAGCGAGGAGGAGGACGCCGTCCACCAGCGCTGGCTGGCCATGCGCAACGCCCAGGGCCAGGTGCTGCAGTACAACCTCCAGGCGCTGCGCGGCACCCACGACATCGACGTGCATGTCACCTTCCGGGCGCTGCCGTTCACCCCGCCGGTGAAGCTGTACCTGCTCAACGGGGTGGAGGCGCTGTTCGCGCACTACATGATCGCCAGGCGGGAGGAGCCCACCGAGAGCGGGACGCTGGAGATGTGGGACACCCTCGGCTCGGAGTCCCTGCTGTTCTCCTTCGAGCAGCGGGCCGGACAGCGGGACGCGGCGTTCGTGGAGCAATCGCAGAAGTGGTTCGACGCCCT
Organism: Streptomyces sp. RB17; assembly: GCF_009604455.1. Classification (GTDB taxonomy): domain Bacteria; phylum Actinomycetota; class Actinomycetes; order Streptomycetales; family Streptomycetaceae; genus Streptomyces. The sequence continues at coordinate 557,825 of NZ_WEGL01000007.1, read as the reverse complement.
CTGGGAAACCATCACCACGGACCTGACACTCTCCTAGTGACTTCTGATGCGACGCAGACTGACACGACGCAGACCGAACAGGCCGCGTACGAGACCGATCGGCTCCGGGATCTGATCGAAGGTGCCCGAGTGGTCCTATGGGACTTCGACGGGCCGATCTGCCGGCTGTTCGCGCTCCACAGGGCGGAACGGGTGGCGGCCGAGCTGGTGGACTGGCTGGCCGGGCGCGGGCTGCACGATCTGCTCAGCGACTCCGAGCGCGACTCGCTGGACCCCCATGTGGTGCTGCGCGCCGTGGACCGCCGGCGCCCCGGCAGCGACCTCGTGGCCGAGCTGGAGGAACGTCTCACCCAGGAGGAGCTGCGAGCCGCCGGCTCCGCGCTGCCCACCCCCTACGCCGACCCCCTGATACGCACCTGGACCGCGGTCGGCTCCCGCCTCGCCATCACCACCAACAACTCGCCCAGAGTGGTCCGCGCCTATCTGCAGGGCCGCGGTCTCACTCCCTGCTTCGCCCCGCACATCTACGGCCGCACGACCGCCCTGCACCTGCTCAAGCCCGACCCGCACTGCCTCAACCGGGCCCTGGCCGCGATGGGCTCCGCCCCCGCGGCGGCCCTGATGATCGGGGACTCGACCTCCGACCTCGCCGCCGCGAACGACGCCGGCGTGCCCTTTCTCGGCTACGCGCGTAACGAACGGAAGGGGAAGCTTTTGCGGGAGGCCGGAGCCGGGTTCGTCGTCGCGTCGCTGGAGCCGCTGCTGCGCCTGTTGCGCGGCCGATGACGGCGGGCCGCGCGGCGTCCGGAACCCCGGCCCGCGGCCGGCGCCGTGCGCGCCCGCGGATCCAGCCGGTCAGCGACACCACCAGGCCCGCGCCCCAGAAGACGAGCTGACTCAGGTCGTCGATCTGCACGTCGAACCCGAGCACATGGACCGTCATGACTTCCACCCCCTCGGGCCCCGGCAACCGGTCAACCCCTCAAGTCCGCACTGTTGACTGGTGAAGTTGACTGCTTGGGGCAGCATGCCCGGCCAACTAGATCCAGTAACCGGACAGTTGACCTGACTGCTTGCCTGACTGCCGCGGGTTTGCCGCTGGTCCGCGGGAGGTACGTACCGCGTGTGACGGTGGAGCGGAAGGACGAGACCGGCGGCCACGAGTTCCTCCGGGTCGCGGAGGAACTGCGGGCCCGGATGGCCGACGGCTTCTACCCGGTGGACACCCTGTTGCCCTCCCAGACCACCCTGGCGAAGGAGTTCGGGGTGTCCCGGGACACCGTGCAGCGGGCCCTGCGGGCGCTGCGCGGCGAGGGCTGGATCCAGTCCCGGCAGGGCAAGGGCTCATGGGTGGTGCGCAACCAGCGCATCCAGTCCTCGACGCCCCGGGCGAGCCGCTCCCGCCGTCAGCTGACCCTCGGCCCCCTGATCGCCGAGGCCTTCGAGCAGTCCGACGTCACCCTGGACATCTACACGTTGACGTCGGAGAGCCTGGACACCCACATCCACCTGCAGGCGGAGCGGATCCGCGCCGGGATCATCGCGCCCCAGCGGATCGCCCTGCGCCTGATCCTCCCGTCCGCGATCGACGCCCTGCCGTATCCGCGGGGCGTGGAGAGGAGGGACGACGAGCGGCTCAGGGAGCGGCTGCGGGGCATCGCCGAGACCCATATCACCTCCCTCGACAAGGTCCTCGGGGAGCTGCACCGGGAGAAGCTCGTCCCGTCGGTGTCGTACGAGTTCCGCCATGCCCCGTTCGCGCCGACGTTCAAGCTGTACGTGATCAACGGCTCCGAGGTGCTGCACGGCCCCTACATACCGCTCGTGAGGCCGGTGATGCTCGACGTCCACGAAGAGGTGCGGGCGGTGGACGTCCTGGGGCTCGGCGCGACCCTCACCCACCACGTCCGCGACGGCCGTACGGACTCGCCGGGCTCGACCTTCGTGGACGGGATGACGGCGTGGTTCGAGGCGGTGTGGGAGCTGCTGACGGACGAGTCCGCCGCGGTGTGAGCGCGGCCCCGCGATTCGGGGGGCCGGTCGAGCGGCGTGCTGTAGCATGCGCGCACCGCGTGAGCAACCGCTCCCGTTCGTACGTACCGGTCGGCAAACGTGCCGACCGGAAAAGGATCCGACGCGGACGAGCGCCGAACACACCCGTTGTGGCTACTCGACCACGGTTCCACTCGTGCGGACAGACGCCCGCGTTTACCGTTTGCCATACTTTCCACCAGCGCGAGTATTTCGGAGCGGCCAGTGGGCGCACCTCCCGTTCCCCACCTCTTTCGTGGGGAACGCGCCGAACCCGGCGCAGCGCATGCGCCGTACGAAAGATTCGTGGGCCTCGCCACGCGTCAGGGCGAGATGAGCAGCGGCCACCACAACGACAACTACCGGATGCCGCTCCCGCCGCCCATGGCCCAGCTCCTGGGCCGCGACGCCGGCACCTCGGTGACCGTGCGGATCCGGCGGGCCGAGGCGTTGCCGGTGGTGATCAGGACCTGGCACAACGAGGCGGAGATCCTCCGGGCGGTCAAGAGCGTCCTGCCGCACGTGCCCGAGTGCCTCGCGGAGGGGGACGGGTTCGCCATCCACGGCTATGTGGAGGGCGTACCGCTCTCCAGCGTGTGCGGCAACGGCAAACCCGTGGACGCGCTGCTGATCAAGGCCCTCGCCGGGCTGCTCGCCCAGATGGCCCAGGTGCGCCGGGGCGCGCTGCCGCCGCTGCCGGCCGGCTGGCCCAGCAACGACCAGGACAGCCAGGGCTTTCTGCAGACGCTGGCGCACCGTGCCGACCAGCAGATCCGCCGGCCCAACTGGAGGGCGTTCGGCGGTCTGTTCGCGGCGCTGGGCATCCCGGAGGACGCGCTCGTCCGGCTGGCCGAGCGGGTGCCGCCGATGGCGCGCCGGCCGTACAGCCTGCTCCACGCCGACCTGCACCGCGACAACCTGATCGTGACCTACGCCGGGGACCCCCCGCTGATCTGCGTCGACTGGGAACTGGCGACGTACGGCGACCCCCTGCACGACCTGGCGACCCATCTGGTGCGCATGCGGTACCCGAGGCATCAGTGGTCCGAGGTGATCGACGCCTGGGCCGAGGCCATGCAGCGGATCCGCCCGGGGGCGGTCAACGGGCTGGCCAAGGACCTGCGCCACTACATCGCCTTCGAGCAGGCCCAGTCGGTGTACCCGGACGTCATGCGCGCCGCGATCTCCCTGGACGAGACGTTCGACCAGAAGGGGCTGGACCACGCCACGGGGCGGGTGCGCCGTGCCCTGGAGGCGGCCCGGGCGCCGCTGAACCTGCGCAGTCTGCCCAGCGAGGCGGAGATCGAGCGGGTCCTGTTCCGCTGGCGCATTTCGCGCGGAAAGGCGCGCAAGGGTCTCTTCTCCACCTTTGTCTCCCCGTCCTGGAACCCGGACCGAAGAGTGCCCGAGCACCGGGATTTCCCCTACTCGGCGGTGCATGCGGCGCTGCATGCGGAAGGTGCCGCTCCGGCCGACCGGGTGTTCAAGGGAACGGCCCATCTGAATTCCGTGGTGCGGGTCCCCGGTATCGCATTCCCGGTCGTGGTGCGGCGGAAAGTGGCGAAGGTCTGCCGGCGCGAACGCAGCTTTCTCAGCGAGCACGCGGTTTTGCGGGCCATCGAGGATTCCGGGGTGCCGGTGGCGGCACCGAGGATTCTCGCGCTGGGCGAGAGCTATCCCGGGAAATTCCGGAAGGACAGTTTCGCCGTCCACACCTACGAGGGGCCCTTCGACACCGAGCGGCCGCCCGAGCATCCGGTGCACGGGCTGCTCCCGTACGAGGCGGACCGGCTCGTCGACCAGCTCTGCGCGCTGAAGGGCGTGGACTACACGAAGCTCGACCCCGCGGCCGGCGAGCGGGACTTCCGTTTCTACGGCTGGCTGGCGGAGCAACTCGTGGCCCTGGTCAGGGGGCTGCCCAAGGAGTCCCAGCACCTGGCCCGGCTCCTCGGCCTGCCCGAGGCCGACCGGCTCCGGCAGATACTGGCCCGGCACGACGTGAGCCACCGCAAGCCGATCCTGTTGCACGGCGACCTGAATCCGTGGAACCTCGTACGCCGCGACGACCACCTGGCGCTGACCCTCATCGACTGGGAGCTGGCGGCCGTGGGCGATCCCCTGTACGACCTGGTCAGGCACATGCACCTGACGCCGACCCGGCCGGAGATCCGGGACCGGATGTTCCGGCGCTGGGAGTCCCTGATGCCCGCGGAGTACACCCGCGACTGGCGGCAGGACTGGCGGGTCTACCGGTGGATCGAGATCGTCCGCTCGGCCTATGTGGACCTCGACCGGCTGGTCACCGGCGCCAGTCTGGACGCGCCCAACGTCCGCCGCGCCGTGGACTCGTACGCCATGACCCTGGCAGCCGCCAAGGGTTCCCTGGGGCTGCCCGCCCGGCCGACGGCGAACCCGTATCTTGCTCGTGCCCTGGCCTAGGCCCTGTCGTCAAACTCCCGCCTGCCCCGCGACGCCATGCACGCACTCTCGCCGCACCGGACCCAGGCCCAAGTACATCCAGTACGAGGGCCAGGGTCCGGCACGCCGAGAGCACGCACCTGACGCCGCAGGGCCCGCCCTTCGGGCGGACGGCTGGAGTTTGACGACAGGGCCTAGGGGTCCCCTGACGGGACCGACCTCAAGGGCTCCGACGTGCGCCGGGCACCGCCGCGGTGCGTAGGCTCGGCGGCATGGGTGAGGAGATCGGCCTGCGTGAGCGCAAGAAGCGGCGGATGTACCAGGACGTGTCGGACATCGCCGTGCGGCTGTTCCTGGAGCGGGGCTTCGACGCGGTGTCCGTGGCCGAGGTCGCGGCGGCGGCCGGGATCTCCAAGCCGACGCTCTTCCGGTACTTCCCGGCGAAGGAGGACCTGGTCCTGCACCGGATCGCCGACCACGAGGCGGAGGCCGCGCGGGTGGTCGCCGGGGCGGCGGACCCGGTGGACGCGCTGCGCCGGCACTTCCTGGCCGGTCTCGAGCGGCGGGACCCGGTCACCGGGCTGAACGACCATCCCCAGGTGCTCGCCTTCCACACCCTGCTCTACGGCACCCCGGCCCTGGTGGCGCGGGCGCACACCCATCTGGAGCGGTCGGAGGCGGCCCTCGCCGAGGCGCTCGGGGGCGGGCTGGACGCGCGGCTGGCCGCCGGGCAGATCATCGCCGTACAGCGGATCCTCGCCCAGGAGAACTGGCGGCGGGTCGCGGCGGGGGAGCGGGTGGAGGAGGTGGCGCCGGACGCCGTACGGGCGGCCGAGCTGGCGTTCCGGCGGCTGGGGGAGGGGTTGCCGGAGCTGAGACGTGATCAATGAGACTCGGTTAAAAATGTAACCGGGTAACGCCGTGGCGGTACGCTGGCGTCATGACGTCACTCGACCCCGCCCTCACCGACACCCTGCACAGCGAGCGCGCCTACCACGACACGTGCCGTGCCGCCCTCGCCGCGATGGTCGAGGGCGCCGCCGAACAGGTCGTCATCGGCGAGGACGTCTCCGCCTCCGGAGCCGACGCCGAGGTCCTCGGCCACCGGTTGCGCAGCCAGGCCAAGGCGCTGCGCGAACTCCCGCCGGGCCCGCTGTTCTTCGGCCGCCTGGACTTCGCCGGCACCGACCCCGAACACGGCGGGCAGAACTACCACGTCGGCCGGCTCCGGATCACCGAGGACCCGGCCGCCCCGCCCCTCGTGGCCGACTGGCGGGCCCCCGTCTCCCGCGCCTTCTACCAGGCGAGCGCCCGCGACCCGAGGGGCGTCGAGGTACGGCGCCGGTTCGGCTGGGCGCCGGGCAGCCGGGGCGAGTCCGCCGACCTCACCGGTCTCGAGGACGAGCACCTCGGCCGGGGCGCGTCCCGGACCAGCGACATCCTCGCCCGTGAGATCGAGCGGCCCCGCGTCGGACCCATGCGGGACATCGCCGCCACCATCCAGCCCGAACAGGACGACCTGGTCCGCGCCGCCCTCGCCGACTCGGTGTGCGTCCAGGGCGCGCCCGGCACCGGCAAGACGGCGGTGGGCCTGCACCGCGCCGCGTACCTGCTGTACACCCACCCCAAGCGGCTCCAGCGCGCCGGACTGCTGATCCTCGGCCCCAACCGCACGTTCCTGCACTACATCGCCGAGGTGCTGCCCTCGCTCGGCGAGACCGGCGTGCGACAGTCGACCCTCCTGGAGGAGATCGCCCGGCACCCGGTCACCGGCACCGACCCGGCGGACACGGCGGCGCTCAAACACGACGCCCGGATGGCCGAGGTGCTGCGCCGGGCGCTGTACGGCAGGGTCACCACCGCCGGCGTGACCGACCTCGCCGTGCAGGACGGCTCCGGTCGGTGGCGGGTGCCCGCCGCTGAACTGACCGCCGTCGTCGAGGCGGTCCGCAGCGAGGAGCCGCCGTACGCGATCGGCCGCGAGCGGGTTCGTACCCGGGTGGTACGGCGGCTGCGCGAGCGGGCCGAACGGCGCTCCGGGGTCCTGCCCGCCTCCTGGGTGCGCCGCGTCGAACGGGCCCGGCCGGTCACCGAACACCTCGACCTGGTCTGGCCCAAGGTCCGCCCCGAGGAGGTGCTGGCGCAACTCCTCGCCGATCCAAGGGAGTTGTCAAGGTGGGCCGGCGGTCTGCTGGACCCGGACGAGCAGGCGGCGCTCCTGTGGCCCCGCCCGCCGCGCTCGTACAAGTCGGCCCGCTGGTCGGCCGCCGACCTGGTACTGCTGGACGAGCTCTCCGGACTGATCGAACACCCCGAGGGCTGCGGTCACATCGTCGTCGACGAGGCACAGGACCTCTCGCCCATGGAGTGCCGGGCCATCGCCCGCCGCGCCGCCTTCGGTTCGCTGACCGTCCTCGGCGACCTCGCCCAGGGCACCACCCCGTGGGCCGCCCGCGACTGGTCCGTCCAGCTGCGCCACCTCGGCCGGCCGGACGCGGCCGTGGTCCCGCTGACCATCGGTTTCCGGGTGCCGGCGGCCGTCGTGGCGCTGGCCAACCGCCTGCTGCCCCGGCTGGACGTGTCGGTACCCGCGGCACATTCCCTCCGCACGGACGGCGAGTTGAGGATGCGCCCGACCGACGACGTGCCGGCCACGACCGTGACCGCGGTGCGCGAGGCGCTCGCCCACGAGGGCTCGGTGGGCGTCGTCGCCGCCGACGCGGACGTGGACGCCGTGCGGGCGGCGCTCACGGCAGCCGGCCTGGACCCGGCGGGTCCGGACGCACTGGGCGCCCGCGTGACACTCGTCCCCGCGACCCTGGCCAAGGGCCTGGAGTACGACCATGTCGTGGCCGTGGAACCGGCGGCCGTGGCGGAAGCGGAGGAGCGGGGCGCGCACCGGCTGTACTCCGTACTGACCAGGGCGGTATCCCGCCTGGACGTGGTCCACGCCCGCCCGCTGCCGTTCTGACGGGCCTCAGCTCAACGGCGCTTGGCTCCTCGCCGTCTCCTCACGCGCCGACATACGCCGCCAGGTGCTCCCCCGTAAGCGTCGAGCGCGCGGCGACCAGGTCGGACGGGGTGCCCTCGAAGACGACGCGGCCGCCGTCGTGGCCGGCGCCGGGGCCGAGGTCGATGATCCAGTCGGCGTGGGCCATGACCGCCTGGTGGTGTTCCACGACGATCACCGACTTGCCGGAGTCGACCAGGCGGTCCAGGAGGGCGAGGAGCTGTTCCACGTCGGCCAGGTGGAGACCGGTGGTCGGCTCGTCGAGGATGTAGATCCCGCCCTTGTCGGCCATGTGCGTCGCCAGCTTCAGACGCTGGCGTTCGCCGCCGGAGAGGGTGGTGAGCGGCTGGCCGAGGGTGAGGTAGCCGAGGCCCACGTCGGACATGCGCTCCAGGATCTTGTGCGCGGCCGGCGTGCGCGCCTCGCCCGAGGCGAAGAACTCCTCCGCCTCGGTCACCGACATCGCCAGCACCTCCGCGATGTCCCGCCCGCCGAAGGTGTACTCCAGCACCGAGGCCTGGAAGCGTTTGCCCTCGCACTCCTCGCACGTCGTGGCGACACCGGCCATCATCGCCAGGTCCGTGTAGATGACACCGGCGCCGTTGCAGGTGGGGCAGGCGCCCTCGGAGTTCGCGCTGAACAGCGCCGGCTTCACCCCGTTGGCCTTGGCGAACGCCTTCCGGATCGGCTCCAGCAGCCCGGTGTACGTCGCCGGGTTGCTGCGGCGCGAGCCGCGGATCGGGGTCTGGTCGACGGACACGACCTCCGCGCCCCGCGGCATCGAGCCGTGCACCAGCGAGCTCTTGCCGGAGCCGGCCACCCCCGTGACGACGCAGAGCACGCCCAGCGGGACGTCGACGTCGACGTTCTGGAGGTTGTGCGTGGCCGCACCCCTGATCTCCAGGGCGCCCGTCGGCTTGCGCACCGTGTCCTTGACCGCCGCCCGGTCGTCCAGGTGCCGGCCGGTCAGGGTGCCGCTGGCCCGCAGGCCCGCCACCGTGCCCTCGAAACAGACCGTGCCGCCCCCCGTACCGGCGCCGGGGCCGAGGTCGACGACATGGTCGGCGACCGCGATCGCCTCCGGCTTGTGCTCGACGACCAGCACGGTGTTGCCCTTGTCGCGCAGGCGCAGCAGCAGCTCGTTCATCCGCTGGATGTCGTGCGGGTGCAGTCCGATGGTCGGCTCGTCGAAGACGTACGTCACGTCGGTGAGGGACGAGCCCAGGTGGCGGATCATCTTCACGCGCTGGGCCTCGCCGCCCGACAGCGTGCCCGCCGGCCGGTCGAGCGAGAGATAGCCGAGGCCGATCTCCACGAACGAGTCCAGGGTGTGCCGCAGGGAGGCCAGGAGCGGGGCCACCGTCGGCTCGGCGAGCCCCCCTACCCAGTCGGCCAGGTCGCTGATCTGCATCGCGCACGCGTCGGCGATGCTGACGCCGTCGATCTTCGAGGACCGGGCCGCCTCGGTGAGCCGGGTACCCGCGCACTCGGGGCAGACCGTGAAGGTGACCGCACGGTCCACGAACGCCCGGATGTGCGGCTGCATGCCCTCCTTGTCCTTGGCGAGCATCGACTTCTGGATGCGCGGGATCAGACCCTCGTAGGTCATGTTGATGCCCGCGATCTTCATCCGGGTCGGTTCCTTGTACAGGAAGTCCTGCAGCTCCCGCTTGGTGAACTTGCGGATCGGCTTGTCCGGGTCGTACAGGCCGGACTCGGTGTAGAGGCGGTAGTTCCAGCCGCCCGTCTTGTAGCCGGGAATGGTGAGCGCACCCTCGTTGAGGGAGAGGGAGTCGTCGTAGAGCTGGGTGAGGTCGAGGTCGGTGACCGCGCCCCGGCCCTCGCAGCGCGGGCACATGCCGCCGGTGATGCTGAAGCTTCGCCGCTCCTTCACCTGCTGTCCGCCGCGCTCCACGGTGACCGCACCGGCACCGCTGATGGAGGCGACGTTGAAGGAGTACGCCTTGGGCGAGCCGATGTGCGGCTTGCCGAGCCGGCTGAACAGGATGCGCAGCATGGCGTTGGCGTCGGTGGCGGTGCCGACGGTGGAGCGGGGGTCGGCGCCCATCCGCTGCTGGTCGACGATGATCGCGGTGGTGATTCCGTCGAGGACGTCGACCTCGGGGCGCGCCAGCGTCGGCATGAAGCCCTGCACGAACGCGCTGTACGTCTCGTTGATCAGGCGCTGCGACTCCGCGGCGATCGTGTCGAACACGAGTGAGCTCTTGCCGGAGCCGGACACGCCGGTGAACACGGTCAGCCGGCGCTTGGGCAGCTCCACGCTGACGTCCTTGAGGTTGTTCTCCCGGGCGCCGTGCACACGGATCAGGTCGTGGCTGTCGGCTGCGTGCGGTGCGGTGGCGTCGTCCATGGCGGTCACGGTAGCGGGGACGGCGCGGCCGGCGCTTCTCGAATCCTGACGAACCCGACGAGCCGGGTGTCACATCCCGGAGCCCGGCGGTGTCTTCATGGCGAACCGGCACGCACATGAGCCGTATGGATGAGTCGCATGAGGAGGACACCATGACGCTCCGCGTCCCGAGGGCCGAGCTCGGCCCCGAGATGACCGAGGTCCTGACCGAGCAGTTCGGCAAGGTGCCCGAACCCCTCCAGGCCACGTGGCACAACCCCCGGGTCGTCGAGGCGGGCCAGGAGATGGGGGCCCGGGTGAACGCGTGGGACGTGGCCGACGAGAACCTGAAGTCGTTCGCGCACATGGCCGTCGCCGCACTGGTCGGCTGCGGCTGGTGCCTCGACATCAACTACTTCCAGGCGCAGAACAAGAACCTGGACCTGGCCAAGGCCAGCCAGGTGCCGCGCTGGCGGGAGTCGGACGTCTTCACCCCGCTGGAGCGGGACGTGATGGAGTACGCCGAGGCGATGTCGGTCACGCCGCCGACCGTCACCGACGAGCTGTCCGCGCGCCTGCTCGACCGGCTGGGCGCGGCGGCGCTGGTCGAGATCACCGCGTCGATCGCCTTCGCCAACTTCGCGACCAGGAACAACACGGCGCTCGGGGTCAGGTCCCAGGGCTTCTCGGACGCCTGCGAGATCCCCCTGGCCGCACGTCCACAGACGTCGGTTTCATGACCGAGGACCCCTTCCTCACCCACCGCAGCCTGCTCTTCACGGTCGCCTACGAGATGCTCGGCTCGGCGGCCGACGCCGAGGACGTGCTGCAGGAGTCCTGGCTGCGGTGGGCCGAGGCCGACCGGGCGCAGGTCCGCGACCCGCGGGCGTACCTGGTCCGGATCGTCACCCGGCAGGCGCTCAACCGGTTGCGCACCCTGTCGCGCAGCCGCGAGGAGTACGTCGGCGAGTGGCTGCCGGAACCGCTGCTGACCAGCCCGGACGTCGCCGAGGACGTCGAACTCGCGGAGAGCGTGTCGATCGCGATGCTGACGGTCCTCGAAACCCTCGGGCCGACCGAGCGGGCGGTGTTCGTGCTGCGCGAGGTCTTCGAGCTGCCGTACGGGGAGATCGGCGAGGCGGTCGGGAAGACGGCGGCCACGGTGCGGCAGATCGCGCGGCGCGCCCGCGAGCACGTGGCGGCCCGACGGCCGCGCATGCGGGTGAGCCGCTCCGAGCAGCGGGCCGTGGTGGACCGTTTCCTGGCCGCACTGCGCACCGGGCAGCTGGCCGAGCTGCTGGAGATCATGGCCCCGGACGTGGTCATGGTCACCGACGGGGGCGGGGTGGTGCCGGCCGCCGCGACGCCGTTCCACGGAGCCGCCGTGGTCGCGAAGGTGCTGGCGCGTGCACACCGGCTGGTGGACACGCTGGAGACGACGGCGGTGTGGCTCAACGGCGCCCCGGCCGGCCGCGTCGACTTCGACGGCGCGCCGAGCGCGGTGAGCCTCACGGTGGAGGACGGCCGGATCACCCGTATCCACGTGGTGCGCAACCCCCACAAGCTGACCCGCCTGAACGAGACGGCCGAGCTGGCCCGGTAGCCGTCCGTCGTCCGGGTCGATCCCCCTCGTCCGTTCTCAACCGACGTCCGGTGCGGCGCGCGAGAAGTCGTACGCCGCCCAGTCGGTGAGCGTGCGATAGCCGAGGCGCTGGTAGAGGGCGTTGCTGGTGGGGTTGGACAGGTCGGCGAACAGGACGACGTCCCTCGCGCCCGCGGCCAGCGCGGCCCGGCTCACCTCCGCCGTCACGGCGCCCGCGTAGCCGCGACCGCGCAGGTGGGCCGGGGTGTAGACGACGTCCACCTGGATCTGGCCGCCGATCAACGGGTTCATGCCCGCGATGGAGACGGGGGTGCCGTCCGGGGTCTCCCAGAGCGTGTAGCGCTTGTCGGCGAAGCGGGTGCCGGCCCACGTGTCGGCGTCGATGGAGACGTCTTCCCCGACGGCCTTGGCGAACTCGCCGCACCAGAACATGGCTTGCTCGAGGTCCCGCTCGCCCAGGAGGCGGCCCCGGCCCGCCGGCAGCGGCTCCGGTGCGGTGAGCGTGCCGAGGCGGTACAGACGGAGCCGCGTGTCGCGGAGTTCCGGCGTCGCGCCGGTGCGCCGCTGCCAGGCCTCGGCGAAGGCGGTGGCCGTGCCGTGGTCCGCGCTGACGGAGGGGACGGAGTGCCCGAGGGCGGCCAGGCGGACGGCGAGGGAGTCGGCCTGCTCGGACGTGAGCGGGGAGAGGCCGAAACCACGCGGCGGGAGGCGGAAGAAGGTGCCGTGAACCTCGCCCGCTCGCTCCAGCACGCCGAAGACGGGGACTCCGGTGCCGAACGCCCCCGCCCCACGCGCTCGCACTCTCTCGGCCCAGGTCAGCTGCATGACGTGCGGTCCGGGCCGAGACCGCAGAAAGGCCCCGGCTCGGCCGAGGAAGTCGTCGACGTCTTCCGTGAGGTACCAGTCATCCGGTCGCATGCTTCATGGTTCCCCGTGCCGGCGAAGCGCCCGACGGTTTTCCGCCAGGGCGGGGAGGCGGACGTCGGGGACTTGCCCGGTGTCCGTTCCCAGGAGACCTGAAAGGCCCGGCCTGCCTATGCGGCTTGGGTGAGTTCGGCACGGCCGAACAAGAGCGCGTAGCCGGAGGGAAGCCGGCGCAGGATGCGGGTGAGGAGATCGGGGCCGGCGTGGGCCGCGACGGCGGAGAAGACCGATCCGGTGTCCCAGCGGGTCGTGGCCTGGGAGGCGCCGGTGCGGGCGGCGAGGTCATTGACGAAGGCCCAGCCGGTCAGCGGCTGGATGTCGGGGATCTGGGCGGTGACGATGCGTGCGGCTTCGAGGGGCAGGCGGGCGGCGAGTTCGACGCGTTCGTCGCCGGTCAGCTGGCGTCCCAGTCCGGCGAGGACGAGGCGGACGGCTTCCTCGGCCTTTTCGCGGGTGGGGTAGGCGCCGTCGTAGCGGACCTTCTCCAGCATCTGCTCGTACGCCCTCCCGTAGGACTGCTGGAGTGGTGCGCTCTGGTCGGACATCACTGCGGTGGTTGCCTTTCTCTCACCAGGGTCGTAGTGGCCGGTGTGCGGTCACCCGGGGGGTCAGGTGGGCTGGGGGCGGCCGAAGAGGAGGTCGTAGCCCGCGGGGAGCTGGAGCAGGATCTCTTTGAGGAGGTCGTCGCCGGCGGCGTCGGCCGCCGTGGACAGGACCGCGCTGACGTCCCAGGCCGCGGTCTGTTCGGTGGCCCCTTCGATCCACGCCGCGGTCGCGCGCACGAACCGCTCGGGGGGCAGCGGCTCGGCGCTTTGCAGCGGGTTGAGCAGGATCGGGGAGAGGTCTTCCGGCAGGCGCGCCGCCAGTTGGGCGCGTATCTCGCCGACCAGGTGTGCGCCCAGCAGGGCGAGCACCACGCGGGCCGCGCGTTCGGCCTCCTGCGGGGTGTCATATTCGCCGCGTTCCTTCACACGGTCGAGGAACGCTTCCCGTCGCACAGTCACGTCGGTCGCCACCCTTCCTCGGTCCACGGGGCGCGGAGGACAGGCGAGGGGGAGATCGGGTACCCGTCCTCCGCGGCTGTTCAGCCCTCGTTGGTCCGGCTCAGCCGGAGATCTCCTTGTGGCCGGAGCCGACGCCGATGGCGATCTTGCGGGGTTTGGCGCGCTCGGCAATCGGGATGCGCAGGGTGAGCACGCCTGCGTCGTAGTCGGCCTGGATGTGCTCGGTGTCGAGGGTGTCGGCGAGCACGATCTGGCGGGAGAAGACGCCGAGCGGCCGTTCCGACAGTTCCATCTGCACGTCGTCGGCCTTCGTCACGGGCCGGCGCTCGGCCTTGACGGTCAGCATGTTCCGTTCGACGTCGATGTCGATCGCGTCCGCGCTGACGCCGGGGATGTCGAAGGCCACCACGTACTGGTCGCCCTCACGGTAGGCGTCCATCGGCATCGGGGACGGCCTGGACCAGGTGCCCGGGCCCATCAGCTGCTGGGCCAGCCGGTCCAGCTCACGGAAGGGGTCAGTGCGCATCAACATCGTGAAACACCTCCAGCAGGTTCGGGCAGTTGCTGCCAATGCGCCTCACTGACACCGTTGTAACATGTCATCCAATGGATGACAAACAGGATGTCGTCCAAAGGATGACTATCGAGGGAGGTGCCCATGACCCCGGCCGACCAGCCGGCCTCGACCAGCGCCGACACCCGAAGCCCGGCGTCGTTCCTCGCCGCAGCAGCGGCCCTTCAAGCCATAGACGACGCCCTGCATGCCGCCCGGCACGAGGGCCCCGGCACTGCCCAGACTCACGACGTCAGCCCGGAGCAGGCCCTGGCCTCGCTTCTGCTGCTGCGGCAGGTCCGCGAGCAGCTCGCCGGATGGGAAACCGGCCTGATCGAAACCGCCCGGAAGGCGGGTGCCAGCTGGGCGGACCTCGCGCACCCCCTCGGCGTCGCCAGCCGCCAGGCCGCCGAACGCCGCTACCTGCGGGGCCGCCCCGGCCCCGCGGGAACCACCGGCGAACAACGTGTCCAGGCCACCCGCGAGCGCCGCGCGGCCGAACGCACCACCGCCACCTGGGCCCGCCGCAACGCGGCCGACCTGCGCCGCATCGCCGGCCAGGTCGCCGCCCTCACCGACCTGCCCACCGCGGCCGGCCTCCCGCTCAGCCAACTCCACGCGGCTCTCGCCCACGACGACCCCGCCGCTCTCGTCCGCCCCCTCAACGCCACTCGTGCTCACCTGACCCCCACCCACCCCGACCTCGCCGCCCAGCTCGATGCCCTGACGGACTCCGCCACGAACCCGGCAGCCCCCGACCGGCTGGATTTCGACTCGTAGGGCGATGCGCGGAAAGGCAGGTCGTGCGGCGGGTGAGCCGCCTGGTCATCGGCGTGATCGAGGCCCACGTGATCGAGGAGGAGTTGTGTGCGGGCAAGGTGACGCGGGCGGTGTGGACGCATCCAGGCGGACTCAGCCAGCCGGATCCGGAACGGCAGACAGGGCTGACGTCGTCGCAGGATGACGCCGGGATTCGGGGTGACGCTACTGGGCGACGCCGCCCATCTGATGCCCCCGTTGGGGGCGGGCGCGAACCTCGCGACGCCGGAAGGCGCCGAACTCGCCGAGTCCATCGCCACCGGCCCTGGAGATCTGGACAAGGCCGTCCGCGCCTTCGAGGAACAGATGTGGGCACGAGCCGGCAGGTGGGCGAAGATCGCGATGGCCGGTCTGGAACGCCTCGTGAGCCCGGACCCCGCCGAAGCCCTCGCCCACTTCGACCAGGTCCAGCCATCCTGACTGCCACGCGCGAGAGCACCAGCACCAACAACTGCAAAACCATCGTGAGACGAACGCACGGACGCCTGCACCGAACGCAGCCCTCACCCCGCTACCGCGAATAATCCGGTCCGCTCTTGCTCGCTGGCCGGTAGGGCGGCGCGCTGTGCAGGTCGTGCGGGACCCGTTCACTGCACACTGCAGATTCGGCGGGAAATCGCAGATATGCCGGGAACGGACACACTCGCCCGGTAGCTCCCCGTTGCCTCCCACGCCCGCGGCAGACTTTTGCAAGCGGGTGCTTGCAATTGTTAGCGAAGGTGCGGCATGGTAGGGGCATGGCATCGCTGAACGTCGGCAATCTCGGGGAATACCTGCGCGAGCAGCGGCGGAACGCGCAGCTGTCGCTGCGGCAACTCGCCGACGCCGCCGGGGTGTCCAATCCCTACCTGAGCCAGATCGAGCGCGGGCTGCGCAAGCCCAGCGCGGAGGTGCTCCAGCAGGTCGCCAAGGCCCTGCGCATCTCCGCCGAGACGCTGTACGTCCGCGCCGGGATCCTCGACGCCGAGCGGGACCGGGATGACGTGGAGACCAGGGCGGTCATCCTCGCCGATCCCTCGCTCAACGAGCGGCAGAAGCAGGTGCTGCTCCAGATCTACGAGTCCTTCCGGAAAGAGAACGGATTCGGGGTCGGCGAGTCCGTCGACGACGAGGACAGCGTTCAGGAAGCGGACACCGACGGCGCCACCGTGCCCGGCACCGCCGGCGGACACGATGCCGATGCAGGCCCGCGGCGGACGGCCGGATAACCGGACCAGGGCGCCGGCTCCCACCGCGGACCACACCAACCTCAGCCGAACGCGAATCCGGGAGGACCAGATCACCATGGCCATCACCGACGACCTGCGCAAGACCCTCAGCGACCCCACTCCGCTCTACTTCGCCGCCGGCACCGCCGACCTCGCCTTCCAGCAGGCCAAGAAGGTGCCCGCCCTGGTCGAGCAGCTGCGCTCCGAGGCGCCGGCCCGCATCGAGGCCGTGCGCAACACCGACCCGAAGGCCGTGCAGGAGAAGGCCGCCGCCCGGGCCAAGGAGGCGCAGGAGACCCTCCAGACCAAGGTCAACGAGTTCCTCGGCACCCTCGACGTCGACCTGAAGAAGCTCGGCGAGCAGGCCCAGGACCTCGCCCTGCGCGGCGTCGGCGTCGCCGCCGAGTACGCCGTCAAGGCCCGCGAGACCTACGAGAAGGTCGCCGAACACGGCGAGCAGGCCGTGAAGAGCTGGCGGGGCGAGGCCGCCGAGGAGATCGAGGACTTCGCGATCACCGTCGAGGGCAGGCCCGAGCCGGTCCAGGCCCAGGACGCGCCGAAGCCGGCCGAGCCCGTGGCCGAGGCCGACTCCGCCGACAAGAAGCCGGCGGCGAAGAAGGCGCCCGCCCCGCGCAAGAGCACCACCGCGAAGAAGACGACGCCGCCGGCCAAGTGACCGGCAGCGGCGGGATCACGCCGAGATGACAGCGGGCCGGGCACCTTTGGGGTGTCCGGCCCGTTGTACGGGTACGGTGGCTGTACGGACGACTCGACTCGGGTGGTGGGCATTGTGCTGATGACGGCGGTCGGCGGAGTGATGTGGCTGATCTTCACCGCCATGCTGGCGCTCGCCATCGTGGCGTTCGTGATGGCCGCGATCTTCCGCGAGGACGCGTACCGCGCCGCGGACAAGCAGAACAAGGGCTTCTGGCTGATCATCCTCGGCATCGCGGTCGCCGTGAACCTGTTCGTGCCCATGCTGTTCCTGCAGCTCGCGGGCCTGGTCGCCACGATCGTCTTCTTCGTGGACGTACGCCCCGCACTGCAGCACGTCTCCGGCGGCAGAGGCTTCCGCCGCCGGGGCGGGGGCCGGGGCAGCAGCAGCGACGGTCCCTACGGGCCGTACAACGGGGGCCGCTAGCGGCATCCCGCCGTAGGGCAACTGGTCGATCGCCGGGTGCGGGTGGTTCGTGGCTTGCCGCCACGACGGACCCGCACTCGGCAACGGTGAAGAACCCCTGACGCGAGATCCCGACTACGGCGCCCGATCCAAGAGCACCACGGCAACATCGTCCGTCAGCTCCCCCCCATTGAGCTCCCGCACCTCACTCACCGCGGCCCGCAGCAACTCCTCCCCCCGCAACCCCTCGGAGAGCTGGCGGCGGATCATCGACACCATTCCGTCCTGACCCAGCCGCTCGCCGCCCTCGCCGACCCTGCCCTCGATCAGGCCGTCGGTGTAGAGCATCAGGCTCCACTCGGAACCCAGCTCCACCTGCATCCGCGGCCAGCGGGCGCCGGGCAGCAGGCCGAGGGCGGGGCCGTTGTTGTCGTACGGCAGCAGCCGGGCCTGCCGGCCGGGGCGGGCGAGCAGCGGGGCCGGATGGCCGGCCAGGCACAGGCCCGCGCGGCGGCCGTCGGGCGCGATGTCCACCGTGCACAGGGTCGCGAAGATCTCCTCGTCGGCCCGCTCGTGCTCCAGCACCTGCTGGAGCGTGCCGAGCAGCTGGTCGCCGCACAGGCCCGCCAGCGTCAGCGCCCGCCAGGCGATGCGCAGCTCCACGCCGAGCGCGGCCTCGTCCGGGCCGTGGCCGCAGACATCGCCGATCATGGCGTGCACGGTGCCGTCGGGGGTGCGGACCGCGTCGTAGAAGTCACCGCCGAGCAGCGCGCGGGAGCGGCCGGGGCGGTAGCGGGCGGCGAAGCGCAGCGAGGAGCCCTCCAGCAGGGGCGTGGGCAGCAGCCCGCGCTCCAGGCGCCGGTTCTCCTGCGCGCGCAGCCGGCCCTCCGCCAGCCGCCGCTCGGCCGTGTCGGAACGTTTCCGCTCCACCGCGTAACGAATGGCGCGGCTGAGCAGCCGGCCGTCCAGCTCATCCCGGAAGAGGTAGTCCTGCGCGCCCACGCGTACGGCCTCGGCGCCGCGCTCGGCGTCGCCGGAGGCGGTCAGCGCGAGCACGGCATGCCGGGGCGCGAGCCGGAGCACGTGCTTGAGCACGGCCAGCTCGTCCTCGGCGTCGCTGCCGCCCGGCGCCGACAGGGCCAGGTCCAGCAGGATGCAGTGGACGTCGTCGGTGAGCAGCCGCTCGGCCTCGGTGAGATTCCGGGCGGTACGGACACGGATCGGCTTGCCGGCCGAGTCCAGCAGGTCGGGGACGATCGGCGAGCCGGCCGGATCGTCCTCGATCAGCAGCAGGGTGAGAGTGGCGCCGGTGCCGTTCGTCGGCTTGGCGTCGCGGTGGGCCTCTTCCTTGAGGGGGCCGCCGCCTGCGGTGGCGGCCTGCGCCTGACCACTCTCCACGGCCGGGATCGCTCTCTGCCGCGGTACGGGTACGGGCATCTGTTGGTTCCTTCCCTCCCCCCGAGGGCATGGTGGCGCCGAGGGTCTCGATGCCACCGACGGGGACCATAGCGGGTGCTCCCGTCCCGATGGAATGGTGTGAGCCGCGTCGCTCGCGCGCAGGCCGCTGTCATATGCCGCGTTCCGTACGACAGTTGGACAGGGCGCCCCGGCACGGAGGATGACGAAGCTCACGTCCGGCCCGGGTTTGGGCGGGGGTTGGCGGTGTGATGGGTCACGTGGCGCGGGTCACCCGGAAGGCGGCCCCACCTCAACGGGGCTGTACCGCCCCGCGCCCCGGCCGGAGGGCTACGCGTCCGGTCGTACGACCCCGAGGATCGGCATCGAGCCGGCGCCCGCGACCGTCACCGTCCGCCCGGGGCGCGGGGCCTGGATGATCGCGCCGTCGCCGATGTAGAGGGCGACATGGCTGGCGTCGTCGAAGTAGATGATGAGGTCGCCGGGGCGCATGTCCTTGACCGCCACGTGCTTGAGCTGCTGCCACTGCTCCTGCGAGGTGCGCGGGATGGGATGGCCGGCCGCCGCCCAGGCCTGGGAGGTCAGGCCGGAGCAGTCGTAGGACTTCGGGCCCTCGGCGCCCCACACGTACGGCTTGCCGAGCTGGGCGGCGGCGAACGCGACCGCCTTCTCGCCCTGCGCGGACGCCTTGCCGTGGATCTTCTTGAGGATGCCGGTGTCCAGCCACTTCGTCTGCGCCTTCAGCGCGGCCTGGTCCTCCAGCCTGGCGAGCCGCTCCCTGTCCTTCTTCTCCAGCTCGGACTGGAGCTTCTCGGCGGCGGAGATCTGCTGCTGGATCTTCTTCTTGGCGGCGGCCTTGGCCTTGCGCTCGGCGTCCAGCTTCGTCCACTGCGCAGCGGCGTCGTCGGCGTACGCCTGCAACTGCTTCTGGGTGCTGGTCAGTTCGCTCATCAGTGACGTCGTCGCCCGCTGGCCCTGGAGGACCAGTCCGGCCCCGTCCAGGACCTGTCCGGGGTCGTCGCTGAGCAGGAACTGCGCGGTGGGCGGGATGCCGCCGGTGCGGTACTGGGCGCGGGCGGCCGCGCCCGCCTGGTCCTTGAGCCTGTCGAGCCGCTGCCGGCCCTCGTCGATCTTCCTGGCCAGCGCGACGATCTGGGCGGACTGCTGCTTCGCCTTCTCCTCGGCCGCGTTGTAGGCGTCGGTGGCGACGGCGGCGTCGTGATAAAGCCCGTCGAGCTTCTCGCGGACCTTCTCGAGATCCTTGCCCGGCGCGGGAGTCGGCGACGTGCTCGGAGTGGGTGCCGGAGTGGGTGCCGGAGTGGGTGCCGGGGTGGCGAAGGCCGTGCCGGGCGCCGCCAGCACGGTCACCGCACAGACCACGGTCACCGCGGCCGAGAGGATGCTGCGCTTGCCCCAGCCCATCACTGATGCCCCCAAAGCTGATTTACCGTCAGTAACTTACGGTGCCCCGGGGATGGTGTCACGTCCCGGCACAAAACGACAGAGGCAGGTGTTCCCCCCGGCCTGTGCGCCGACATGACGATCTCCCCGCCGGTGTGACGAACGGCGCACTGAGATCGTTCCGTTCCGGCCGCCCCGAAAGGGTGATCTCAGCTCCGGGGCGCCAACGCCTCCCACGTCACCGTCACTTCACCCTGCCGCCAGCGCGCCGGGCCGTCCGTCACCGGCCAGTCGGCCGTCAGGTCCCGTACCGCTCGCAGCCAGCGCTGACGCGCGCCGTAGGAGGCGTAGGGCGCGGCGGCGGCCCAGGCGCGGTCGAAGTCGCGCAGGAAGGCGTGCACCGGCTCGCCGGGGACGTTCCGGTGGATCAGCGCCTTCGGCAGCCGCTCGGCGAGGTCGGAGGGCCGCTCCAGCGAGCCCAGCCGGGTGGCGAAGGTGACGGTCCGCGGGCCCTCCGGACCGAGCGCCACCCATACGTGCCGTCGGCCGATCTCGTCGCACGTGCCCTCGACCAGCAGCCCGCCGCGCGAACCGCCGTCGGCCGGGGCGAGCCGCGCGCACAGCCGCTGCCAGACGGCGGCGACCTCGGTCTCGTCGTACTGGCGCAGCACGTTGGCGGCCCGGATGAGCATCGGCCGCCCGGGCACGGGCACCTCGAACCCACCGTGCCGGAAGACAAGCCCCTCCCGCTCGTACGCCTTCGCCGCCGCGACCCGCGCGGGTTCGATCTCGATGCCGACCACGTGAGCGCGGGGGACGGTCGTCCGCAGCCTGCCGAGCAGTTCGACGGCGGTCCAGGGGGCGGCGCCGTAGCCGAGGTCGATGGCCAGGGGATCGTGGGCGCGGCGCAGTTCGGCGCCGTGGGCCGCCGCTATCCAGCGGTCCATGCGGCGCAGCCGGTTGGGGTTGGTGGTCCCGCGCGTCACCGTTCCCACGATGGGGGTCCCCCCGCTCGAGCGAAGCCGAGCGTGGGGGAGGGAGGCTGCGCGGGCTGTCATGTGTACGAGGGTAAGCGGGCGCCGAGTGGTACCGGCCCGGCCGAGTGAGTCGACCGGGCCGGGCGGCGCCGGTCAGCGCGAGCGGTGTGCCGCCCTGCGGCGCAGGGCGACGACGATGCCGCCGCCTGCCACGACCAGCGCCGCCGCCGCACCGGCGAGCACCGGGGTGTCGCCGGAGGCGCCGGTCTCCGCGAGGTGGGTGCCGCCGCCCGCGGGCGACGGGGCGTCGCTCGCCACGGGCGAGGCGGCCGGGCTGCTGCTCCCGACCGGGCTCGCGGCGGCGGACGGCGTCGCGGAGGGGTGACCGGTCGGGGTCGCCGAGGGCCGGCCGGTCGGCGTCGGGGAGGCCGAGGCGGAGGAGCCGCCGGAGGACTTGCAGGTGAAGTCGTCCGGTACGACCACCGGCGGCTTGAGGTCCTCGTCGACGCGGTCGCCGGCCTTGACGTGGACCACGAAGGTCTCCCCGGCGTACCAGTCGAACGGGTGCAGGTCGACGCTGACACCCTGTGCGGTCGGGTGGTCGATCGTCCCGGTGGCGTCGTCCCGTTCCCCGCCCGGCATGCTCAGCTCGATCTTGAGGGTCAGGGTGGCCGGGGTGCCGGAGGCGTCCTTGTCGGTGACGCGGATGACGGGCTTGCCCGAGCTGTCGCAGGCGACGGCGGCGGAGAAGTCGCCGATGCTGCAGGCGAGCGCGGTCTGGGCGGCGGCGAGGGAGAGCACGGCCGCGGCGGCCGATGTGCCGATGACGCGGGCCACCCGGGTGGAGCGGTGGGAGAGGGACACGCTTGTCCTTAGGTCTCTTGGGTCAGGTCTCTCGGGTCAGGTTTCTCGGGTCAGGTTTCTCGGGCCGGTCTCTGGGACCGGTCTCTGGGACCGGTGAGAACGGTCGACGAGCAAGCGTGTACCGCCCCTGTACGTGTCCTGTCAAAGGTTGTATCGCCGCAGGTCAAGGCTGGATGAAGCCCTGGTCATGACCCCCTCGGCCGATGGAGCGGAGGTCATGATTGAGTAAAGCGGCTTGATCCGGAAGTCGATCCGGAAATGGTCCGGCCCCCCGCCGCTGTTGCACCTGCGTGGAGGGCGAGGTCGGTCCTCCGTCCGGCATGCCCGCAGCAAGGAGAGGACCGCCAGGTGAGCCAGTACGTCAACAGGCTCGGGCGACGCTCCCCGTCGGCCGCGGCACGGCTACGACTGCACCGCAGGCCCCGTCGCGTCGCCATGCTCTCCGTGCACACCTCCCCGCTCCACCAGCCCGGCACGGGTGACGCCGGCGGCATGAACGTCTACATCGTGGAGCTGGCCCAGCGGCTCGCCGCCATCAACATCGAGGTCGAGATCTTCACCCGGGCCACGGCCGGCGGACTGCCGCCCACGGTCGAGCTGGCCCCCGGCGTCCTCGTCCGGCACGTCGACGCCGGCCCCTACGAGGGCCTCGCCAAGGAGGACCTGCCGGCCCAGCTGTGCGCCTTCACGCACGGCGTGATGCAGGCCTGGGCCGGTCACCGCCCCGGCTACTACGACCTGGTCCACTCCCACTACTGGCTCTCCGGCCACGTCGGCTGGCTCGCGGCCCAGCGCTGGGGCGTGCCCCTGGTGCACGCCATGCACACCATGGCCAAGGTCAAGAACGCCAACCTGGCCGACGGCGACACCCCCGAACCCGCCGCCCGCGTCATCGGCGAGACCCAGATCGTCGCGGCCGCCGACCGGCTGATCGCCAACACGGCCGAGGAGGCCGACGAGCTGGTACGGCACTACGCCGCCGACCCCGCCAAGGTCGCCGTCGTCCACCCGGGCGTCAACCTCGACCGCTTCCGCCCCGCCGACGGCCGCGCCGCCGCCCGCGCCCGCCTCGGCCTCCCGCAGGACGCCCTGATCCCGCTCTTCGCGGGCCGCATACAGCCCCTGAAGGCCCCGGACATCCTGCTGCGCGCGGTGGCGGTGCTGCTGGACGAGCGCCCGGAGCTCCGCTCCCGCATGGTCGTGCCGGTCGTCGGCGGCCCGAGCGGCAGCGGGCTCGCCAAGCCGGAGGGGCTGCAGAAGCTCGCCGCCCGGCTCGGCATCGCGGACGTCGTACGGTTCCGTCCGCCGGTCGGGCAGGAGCAGCTCGCGGACTGGTTCCGGGCCGCGTCCGTGCTGGTCATGCCGTCCTACAGCGAGTCCTTCGGGCTGGTCGCCGTAGAGGCGCAGGCGGCCGGCACGCCGGTGCTCGCGGCCTCGGTCGGCGGGCTGCCGGTGGCCGTGCGCGACGGCGAGACCGGCTTCCTGGTCCACGGTCACCATCCCGCCGACTACGCGCGCGTGCTGCACCGTTTCGTCGACGAGCCGTCCCTCCCGGCGAGCATGGGGCGGGCGGCCGCCCGGCACGCGCAGTCCTTCGGCTGGGACAGGGCGGCCGGCGAGACGGCGGACGTCTACACGGCCGCGACCCAGTCCCACCGCCGTCGCGTACGCTCCCACCATGGGTGATGTCGAGAAGGCCGGGCAGGTCCTGGAAGGTGTCCTGAAGGACGCCGAACTGGAGTGGGAGAGCCCCGAGCCCGGGAACTACGTGGTCAAGCTCCCCGGCACCCGCAAGCTCTCCACGACGGTCTCCCTCCTCGTGGGCCGCCACTCCCTCTCCCTGAACGCCTTCGTCATCCGGCACCCCGACGAGAACGAGGCGGGCGTCCACCGCTGGCTCCTGGAGCGCAACCTCAAGCTCTACGGCGTGAGTTACGCCGTCGACCGCCTGGGCGACATCTACGTCACCGCCCGCCTGCCCCTCGCCTCCGTCACCCCCGACGAGATCGACCGCCTCCTCGGCCAGGTCCTGGAAGCGGCCGACGGCGCCTTCAACACCCTCCTGGAGCTGGGCTTCGCCTCGTCCATCCGCAAGGAGTACGCCTGGCGGGTGTCCCGGGGCGAGTCCACGCGCAACCTGGACGCGTTCAGGCATCTGATCGAGCGCCCCGCCGACTGACTTAGGTACGACCCCTTCCCCCTGCCGCCGGGGCAGTGGCATGCTCACCGCCGACGCGATTCTGAACGTCGTTCATATGTATGAATATGAAGGGGCGGGTGGACATGAACAACGCGCACATCGCCAGACGGACCCTGCTCGCGGGCGCGACGGCCGTGGCCCTCGGCGTCACGGCCGCTACGGCACGGGCGGCCGAGGTCTCCTCACCCGGAGAAGTCCCGGACATCTGGAGGGAGTTCACGCGCACCCCCTTCACCCATCCTCAGGTCCCCTATGTCGGCCGCGCCGGCCGCCGCGCCGGCGCCCCCCGCTTCCCCCGCCCCCGCCACTTCGCCGACGTCACCGAGTACGGCGCCGTACCCGACGGCACCACCGACTGCGCCCCCGCGATCAACCGTGCCATCGCCGCCGCCGGACAGGCCGGCGGTGGCACGGTCACCATCCCGCCCGGCACCTTCCGCATCGACGACCTGATCCGCATCGGCGACTCGGGCGTCGTCCTGCGCGGCGCCGGCAGCGGCCGTACGACGCTGTACGCGACGAAGTCCCTCACCGAACTGATCGGCGTCTACGGCTCCCGCTACGGCGGCGACAAGTCGGCGTGGTCGTGGGCGGGCGGCCTCATCTGGCTGGCGTCGAAAGCTCGTTGGGACTCCCTCGTCGCCGCCGTCCGGTCCCGCGCCTGGCCCTTCGAGGGCTGGACCGGCAACAAGCGGGACGAGTGGACGCCGCTGACGGCGGTGGAACCGGCCACGCAGGGCTCGTGGACGATCACCGTCGCCGATCCGGAAGGGCTGCACCCCGGCCGCCTCGTCCTCCTCCGCCTGGCCGACGACCGCGCGCACACCCTGCTCCAGCACATGGCGGGCGGCGGCCCGGGCCCGGCGTCGTACTACTGGGACGACAAGACGAAACTGCTGTCGTACGTCCCCTACGAGTGGCCGGTGCGCATCACCCGCGTCCAGGGCCGCCGGGTCACCCTCGAACGCCCCCTCCCGCTCGACATACGCCCCGAGTGGAACCCCCAACTGACGACCCATGTGCCCGAGTTGACCGGATCGGGGGTCGAGGGCCTCACCCTGCGGGCGGTCGAGACCCCGCAGTCCCCGCACCTGCTCGACAAGGGCTACAACGGCGTGGTCCTGCAGTGTGCGTACGACTGCTGGGTGGACGACGTCACGGTGACCGACGTGGACAACGGTTTCGGTCTCGTCGCCGCCTCCGCCTGCACCCTGCGCCGCACCCGGGTGGCCGGCCGTGGCTCGCACCACCCGTACTTCTGCCGCGAGGGCTCCCACGACAACCTGATCGAGGACTTCACCATCGAACAGCGCACCGTCCCGGCCCCGCCGAACACCCAGCTCCACGGCATCAACGTCGAGGGACTGTCCTCCCACAACGTCTGGTCACGCGGCGAGATGCAGATGGGTACCTTCGACAGCCACCGCGGCCTGCCCTTCGCCAACGTCCGCACGGACATCACCGTGGACAACAACGGCCGCCACGGTGGGGACGCGAACGCAGGACCGTTGTTCGGCGCGCGCTTCACCCACTGGAACATCAGGGTCACCAACGGCCGCGCGGGCCTGATGAAGATCGACGGCCTGGCGCCGTACTCCGCGACCGTCGGCGTCAACACGGTGACCGAGTTCGACCAGATCGACGTCGCCGACTTCACCGGAGACCTGCACTCCCGCCTGGAGCTCTACGGCACCACGGACGCCGTACGCCCGCGCAACCTGTACGAGGCGCAGCGGGACCTCTAGGGGACGGGCCGCGGTGGGGGTCCGAACCGGCGTTCGGGTGAGTGCTGTTAGCCTGCGGCGACCCGAGTCCTTACCGGACCCTTACCGGTCCCTCACCGACGAAGAGGTTGTGCATGCGCGCAGGCAGATCCGGCTCCGCGGTCGTGCTCGCGGGAGCGCTCGCCCTGGGGGCGTTCGCCGCGCCGCCCGCGGAGGCGGCGGACACCGGCATCACGGTGTCGAACCTGGTCGTGAACAAGGGCAAGCCCATCATCGTGGGCACCAGCGCCGAGGTGAGGCCCGACTTCACGTACCACATGTCCTGGCCGTCCGGCCCCCAGCTGCAGGACGTGAACGCCTTTCCGTTCCTCTACCACGACACCACGGTCGCCATGGGCGCGGACTCCGGCGGCATCTACATGGGCTACACCAACTGCAACGAGGACGGCACGCACGCCGCCGACTGCGACGGCGAGCTGTACATCGAGCCGCGCTACACCCTGGACTCGAACAACGACGCCACCACGTGGAAGATCGCGGTCTCCGCACGCATCTGGGGCTCGGACGGCCGGCTCAAGCGCCAGGAGTACCTGACCGGCTTCGGCTCCGTGCAGGTCAAGCGCAGGGCCCAGGTCACCGTCAACGCCTCGCCCGAGCCCGTCACGAAGGGCAGGACGCTCACCGTGACCGGCCGGATCACCCGCGCGGACTGGGTGAAGCACGCCTACACCGGCTTCGGCGGCAAGGCGGCCAAGCTGCAGTTCCGCAAGGCGGGCACCAGCGCCTACTCGACGGTCAAGATCGTGCCGGCGGACTCCGCGGGCTACCTGAGGACCACGGTCACCGCCTCCGCGGACGGCTACTGGCGCTGGACGTTCGGCGACACGACCACGACGAGCGGCGCATCCGCCGCGGGCGACTACGTCGACGTCACGTAGCTATGACCGGGCGCCGGCCCGGTAGCGCCCCGGTGTCACGCCCACCAGCTTCTTGAAGTGCCGGGTGAGATGGGCCTGGTCGTAGAACCCGGTCGCCGACGCCACCTCGCCCGGCGCCCGCCCGTCGAGCAGCAGACGGCGGGCGCGGTCGACGCGGCGGGACATCAGATACTGGTGCGGGGCGATGCCATAGGCGGTGCTGAACGCCCTTACCAGGTGGGCGGGATGGGCGTAGAGCAGCCCTGCGGCCTCCTCCAGCGCGAGCCCCCGTGTGACGCGCTCGTCGAGGAGCTCGCGCAGCGAGCGGGCCAGGGCGGGATCGCGCCGGGGCTCCTGTGCGCCGGATCGGGGCTTGAGCCGGGCCCGCAGCCGCTCGGCGATGAGCGTCAGCCTGCTCTCGGCCTCCAGCTCGTCGCCGGGGTGCGCGAGGGAGCCGTGCAACTGCCCGACGCGCCGCCGCAGTACGGGATCGCGCAGATCGGGGCCGTCGACCGCGGGACCGATGAGGTCGTCGCCCAGGCGGCCGGAGTCGAGGTACAGCACCCGCTTGCGGAAGCCGTGCGGTGTGGCGGGCGAGCCGTTGTGCGGGACGTGCGGCGGCAGCAGGGAGACCGTGTCGTGCGGGGTGCCGTGCTCGTGCCGGTCCAGGTCGTACCGTACGGCCCCGTCGTCGACGATCAGCAGTGTCCAGGCCTCGTGCACGTGCATCGGGTACGCGTACTCGGTGAAGTGTGCGTGGAAGACCTCCACGACACCCGGGATGCGCGGGCGCCAGGCGGAGACTTCCGGCTGAACGGCCATGCAAAGAACGTACAAGACGGCGGCGAAGCCCGGTCGGCAGTCTCGAGGCATGAACACCGAACCGACCGCCGGACCGATCCGCTTCGACACCAAGATCGCCGTACTGCTCCGCGAGGACCTGGAGCCCTGGCAGCGCCTCAACGTCACCGCGTTCCTGGTCAGCGGCCTGGGCACACAGCTCCCCGAGGTGATCGGGGAGCCGTACGAGGACGCGGACGGGGTGTCGTACCTGCCGATGTTCCGCCAGCCGGTGCTGGTCTTCCAGGGCTCGAAGGAGACCCTGAAGGCGGCCCACGGCAGGGCGCTGAGCCGCGCCCTGCCCCGGGCCGTCTTCACCTCGGACCTGTTCACCACGGGCAACGACCGCGACAACCGCGCGGCGGTGCGGGCCGTGCCGCCGGGGGAGCTGGACCTGGTGGGGCTGGCGGTGTACGGCCCGCGCAACGGGGTGGACAAGGTCCTCAAGGGCGCGCGGATGCACCCGTGAGGATCCGTGTCGCGGGTCAGTCGAACATGCCGGGCTGGTAGTCGCCGGCGGGCTGCCGGACGATGACGTTGACGCGGTTGTAGGCGTTGATCAGGGCGATCAGCGCGACGAGCGCGGCGAGCTGGTCCTCGTCGTAGTGCTTGGCGGCGTTCGCCCAGACCTCGTCCGGGACGCCGGCCGCGTCGGCGATGCGGGTGCCCTGCTCCGTCAGCTCCAGCGCGGCCCGCTCGGCCTCGCTGAACACCGTGGCCTCCCGCCAGGCCGCGACCAGGTTCAGCCGCTGTGCGGTCTCCCCGGCGGCGGCCGCGTCCTTGGTGTGCATGTCGAGGCACATCCCGCAGCCGTTGATCTGGCTGGCCCGGATCTTCACCAGCTCCTGTGTTGCGGCCGGCAGGGTCGAGTCCGTCACCACCTTCCCCGCCGAGTTGATGTACTTGAAGAACTTGCCGGTGACCGGGCTGGCGAAGAGGTTCAGACGAGCGTCCATGGTGTGCTCCCGTGTGGTTTCCGATGGCTACACCTCCCTGACGGATCCCTCCGCGGAGATGTGACGGGGGTGAGTGTGACCTGCGTCACTGGACCGCCCGGGGCGGGCTCGTCCGGCCGTCCGCCGCCGCCCGGATCCGTCCGTGAACGGAATCTGCACAGTGCGTCCGCAACCCCGGGTCGAGCGGGTTCCGTTGGTGGGGAGTTGTCCCGGTCGGCGCGGCGGTGGCAAGAGCCGTGGCCTGCCGGTGTGGCGCGGCATGTGGAGGTACTGGCCCCAAGGCGTGACCGTACGTGCACGGATGCGTCGTACGGGTCGCTCAACTCACGGGGTGCGGGCGGCGGTTGACTGGATGCCCCGCACGCTCCGTGGTTTGATCGCTGGCACCGCCGGGATCGCGCCAGGTGTCCTGAAAGGGACGGCGCACGCCTGCGGTCGCGGCCCCCGTCTGTCCCCAGCGGGCCGCTTCCCCTTGGACCATGTGGACCATCCATGCGAAGGGCAGTTTCCTCATGAACGCCGCTCACCAGATCCAGACCGTCGAGATCGCCGACACCGAGCTCGACACCGTCTCCGGCGGCCTGGCCCCCGAGGCCAGCCTCACCGCCGACTCCACGACCCTGAGCAGCGCCGACGCGCTGTCCCAGCTCGGCGCCGTCCAGGGCGAGCTGATGGGCGCCCTCGCCCAGCCCCACCAGATCGGCGTGAACCTCGCCTTCTGATCGCTCCGATCGGCGTACCCAGCCCCCTGCCGGTGGAGAACTCCCAGGTGGGGGGCTCGGTCATGTCGGCGGATGGGGCCATGTGCGCCGCCTGTTCGGGTGCTTGTGCGCACGTCGACGCTTCTGTCGCGCGGGTCGACGGCATACCTGGGGCAAGCACACACCGACCGAAGGAGACGCTTATGCGTGCACCTGCCGTGCTGGCTGCCCTCGCTCTTGCCGGAACCGTTCTGCTGGGTGGTGCGGCCCAGGCCCTCGCCGACGACAACGACGACGTGGGGATGGGCAGTGTCATGGGTGGCGCCGGGGGTGATTTCGGGAGCACCTCTGTGGCCAAACCCGATTCCGGCCAGGACGCGTCCGGCTTCGGCCAGGGCCAGGGTGCGTCCGGTTTCGGCAAAGTCGGCTCGATTTTCGATCGGACCGCCGGCTGACGGCTGGGCCGTGCCTCACATTCCCCGCCCCCGCGCCGGAACGCTTTCGGTGCGGGGGCGGGGAGTTCCCGTGGATACGACGTTCCCGCTGCTCGACACGTACGTCGGCCGCCGGCGGGACGGTGATCCTGGACGGCCGATCGCCTCGGCGGGCGGCGCGATCTCTTCGGACTCCTCGTCTCATCGGCCTCTTCGGCCTCCTCGACGGACCTCCGGGGGCTGGCTGCCCGAGCCGCTCAGGCGGCCTGTTCGGACGCGCGCGGCTGCGGGTCCGGCGCGGGGGCGGCCGGGCTCTCCTTCCGCAGCCCCCGCATGAGAACCCCGTACCCGAGCCCGGCGACCGTGCCCACCGCGGCGCACATGCCCCACAGCCACTCCGCGCCCAGCCGGTCGATGACCGTGCCGGACATCAGCGGGGCGACCAGTGCGGCGACGGACCAGGACAGTGTGTAGACGCCCTGGTAGCGGCCGCGACCGTGGACCGGGGACAGCCGGACCACGAGTCCGGTCTGGGTCGGGGCGTTGACGATCTCGGCGAGGGTCCAGACGCACACGGTGACCATGAAGACGCCGACCGAGCCGGCGAACGCGGTGAGCCCGAAGCCGTAACCGGCGAGCAGCGAGGAGACGACCAGCAGGGTGCGCGGGTCGCGGTGCTCGATGAACCGGGTGACCGGGATCTGCAGGACGACGATCAGGATGCCGTTGACGGCGATGGCGAGGCCGTAGTCGGCGGGCGAGAACCCGGCCCGCCCCATGGCCACCGGCAGCCCCACGGACCCCTGCTGGAACACCAGCGCGACCAGGAAGGACAGCCCGACGACGGCCATGTACCGCCCGTCGCGCAGCACGGTCCCGAGGCTGACGGCGCTGTCCCGCTCCTTCACGTGGGCGGTCGGCCGGGACTCGGGCACCTTCAGGAAGACGACGAGCGCGCAGGCCAGGGTCATCCCGGCCTCGATGAGGAAGCCGGCGAGATAGCTGAACTCGGCGATGAACCCGGCGGCCATGGAGGAGACGGCGAAGCCGAGGTTGATGGCCCAGTAGTTGAGGGAGAAGGCCCGCACCCGGTCCTCGGGCCGGACGATGTCGGCCATCATCGCCTGTACGGCGGGCCGGGAGGCGTTGGAGGCCATACCGACGAGGAAGGCGACGGCGGCGATGGCGACGGGGTCCGTCATGAAGCCGAGCAGGGCGACGGAGGCGGCGGTGGCCGACTGGGCGATGAGGAGGGTCGGACGCCTGCCCAGCCGGTCGGCCATCACTCCGCCCCCCAGCGAGGAGACGACCCCGCCCAGCCCGTGCAGCGAGGCGACGAGGCCGGCGTACGAGGCGGAGTAGCCGCGGTCGAGGGTGAGGTAGAGGGCCATGAAGGTGGCCACGAAGGCGCCGAGCCGGTTGACGAGGGTGCTGGTCCACAGCCACCAGAACTCACGGGGGAGCCCGGAGACGCTCTCCCGGGCGGCACGTCGGAGACGGGCGGCGGACATGACAAGACCCCCCACGGATCAAAGCGCGCCCGGTGTGGGCGCAGTAAGCGGCTCAAGCGGTAAGCACAACTTACATGCGAGGTCTGCCGGCGACCACTCGATTAACAGATGCCGTCAACCGTCCACCCACCGACCGGCCCGGGCGGGGCCGCGAACCCGTGGATTACGCTCTTTCCCATGGCCGACGCACCGTACAAGCTGATCCTCCTCCGCCACGGCGAGAGCGAGTGGAACGCGAAGAACCTGTTCACCGGCTGGGTGGACGTCAACCTCAACGAGAAGGGCGAGAAGGAGGCAGTCCGCGGTGGCGAGCTCCTGAAGGACGCCGACCTTCTCCCCGACGTGGTCCACACGTCCCTCCAGAAGCGCGCGATCCGCACGGCCCAGCTGGCCCTCGAGGCCGCGGACCGCCACTGGATCCCGGTCCACCGCAGCTGGCGCCTGAACGAGCGCCACTACGGCGCCCTCCAGGGCAAGGACAAGGCGGCCACGCTGGCCGAGTTCGGCGAGGAGCAGTTCATGCTCTGGCGCCGCTCCTACGACACCCCGCCGCCGCCGCTCGCGGACGACTCCGAGTTCTCCCAGTTCGACGACCCGCGCTACGCGACGCTCCCGCCGGAGCTGCGCCCGAAGACGGAGTGCCTGAAGGACGTCGTCCAGCGGATGCTTCCGTACTGGTTCGACGCCATCGTCCCCGACCTCCTGACCGGCCGCACGGTCCTGGTCGCGGCCCACGGCAACTCCCTGCGCGCGCTGGTCAAGCACCTGGACGGCATCTCCGACGCCGACATCGCGGGCCTGAACATCCCGACGGGCATCCCCCTCGTCTACGAGCTCGACGCCGACTTCAAGCCGGTCACCCCCGGCGGCAGCTACCTCGACCCCGAGGCGGCCGCGGCGGCGATCGAGGCGGTCAAGAACCAGGGCAAGAAGAAGTAAGCGCCCACGAATAAGCCCCCTACCTGCGTTTTCTTCGCTAGTAGGGGGCTTGTTGCTGCGCTGGGGCCGTCTCTGGGCCGTGAGCTGCTCGACCGGGCTGTCAGGAGACAGGGCCGGGGGAGTGCGGTTTCGGCTGCTGCCTCAGCTCTGCCTGCCCTCCTGCATCGCGCAGGGCCGCGACCGCTCTCTCGGCGGTCTCTTCCGGAATGCGGTCGAGAATCACGACAGGGGCTTGATCCACCAGCACCTTGCTACGCCAGAGGCTCAGTCCAGTCATCCGGCGTACAACCTGGGCTACATCGAGCGGACAGGCACCCGGGTGGACGAGCACCACCTCGTGGGGCACGTCGTCGCAGACCAACGTGAAGTACTTGACCGCCATCCCTCTTCCCCTCCCGTTTCTGATCAGGAGCGTAAGTGTCTGAGCCGTCTCAGACACCGGCTATTTCGCCGCTGAAGACGGCGGCCACGGCCTTGCGGGTGCGCTCCTGGCTGGACGGCATGAGGTGCGCGTACACGCGCAGGGTCAGGCCGGGGTCAGAGTGGCCGAGGTACTCGGCGAGGGCCTTGATGTTCTCTCCCGCGTCCAGGAGCACCGAGGCGTAGAAGTGGCGGAGGGCGTGCATGCCGTTCTCGCGGGACTCGGCGTACGACCCGCCCGGCTTCCGCTCAGGGATCACGCCGGCCGAGGCGAGGGCCCGCTTCCACACCTCCTCGTTGAGCGACGTACGCCAGACGTGCCCGCCGCGCGGTCCGGTGAAGATCAGCCGCTTGGTCACCGGAGGCCCGTCCGCCACCTTCCACGGCAAGGTGATCTCGACCGGCGGGAATCGCTTCATGTGGGCGCGGAGGACGTCAGCGACCGGACCGGGGAGCGGTACGTCCCGGAGCTTGCCACCCTTCGGCGGGGCGAAGACCGGCTTGCTGCGGCTCAGCTTGAGCTGCTGGACCACGTGGAGGGTGTCCGACTCGAAGTCGAGCGTGTCGACGGCCACGCCCAGGATCTCGCCCTGTCGAAGGCCGCAGCCGCCGCCCAGGTCGACCATGGCTTGGTACCTCTCGGGCATGCCGGCCCGGACGGCGAAGACCCGTTCCGGCGTCCAAGGCACGACGCGCTTGTTGTCCACAGACGGTGGACGGACTGAGCGGGCGGCGCACGGGTTCCGGGGAAGGTGCCCGTCATCCACGGCCGCGCTGAGGGCGGCGCGCACGTTGGAGTAGATCGTCCGGGCATACGAGCCACGGACGCCGTTCTCTTGGAGCTGCCGCACCCAATCACGGATGTGAGCGGGCTGGAACGAGCCGAGAGGGCGCGAACCCAGGTCCGGGTAGGCGTGCAACCGAAGCTGCGACTCCATCGAGGCCTGCGTGTTCGGGTCCGGCGCGTGGGTCACCCACTTCTCGGCGTACTGCTGGAAAGTGATCCGGGCCGCGCGGGGGTCGATGTACTGTCC
The DNA here is from genome assembly GCF_009604455.1 of Streptomyces sp. RB17. Classification (GTDB taxonomy): domain Bacteria; phylum Actinomycetota; class Actinomycetes; order Streptomycetales; family Streptomycetaceae; genus Streptomyces. The sequence goes on along the minus strand of NZ_WEGL01000007.1, from coordinate 524,451 downwards.
CCGCGCCATGTCCGCTTCGGTCTGCGCCAGCCACTGTTCGGCGAGCCGCTTCTGACGGTCGGGGAAACTCTTGGACTTCTCGGTGCCGTCCGGGCCGACGTAGCGGGCGCGGTAGCGCATGCCCGTGCCATAGCGCTCGGTCTTGGCCTTGCGAGTCTTACCGTCCGGGCCCTTCTCTTCCTTGTACCAGCGATCTTGGATGTGTCCGGCCATCAGGCAGCGACCCTCTTGATCTGGGACTCCACCCAAGCGCGTACGTCTTCCGGATCGAATCGAAGGTGCCGGCCGACCCGGAAGCCACGAGGGCCGGTGCGCTTACGACGCCACTGGTAAACCGTCTCGACACTAGGCAGCTCGAACATCTCCACCAGGTCGTCAGGAGTTAGGAACCGCGTCGGCAGGGCGCGCGGTGCGGGGGCTACTTCGACAGAGGCGCGGCGTCGATCAGCCATGCGTGGGCTCTCCTTCCGTTCCGGGAGCGGGTTCGAGGGAGGCGGCAAGCCAGGCTTCGGCGTCGGACAGGCCGGTGCCGGCGAACACCCAGTGGGCGAGGACGTACGTCGTCTCGATCTCCGGGCCGTTGGGTGCCGCCGCCTGTGCTCGGCGCCACTCGGCACGGGCGTCGCGGAGGGCGCCGAGGGTCGTGGAGTAGCGGCGGGACTTGGTGGAGAAGTGGCCGCGGAAGCCGAGCATGTGGGCCCAGGCGCGCAGGCGGAGGTGTTCCAGGTCCTTGCGCGCGCCGAGGGTCCAGGCCGTTCGGATGAGGCGGCGCGCGTGGTCGCTGATGTCGAGCTGGGCGAGTTCGGCGGCGAACTTCAGCGGGCGGTCGAGGGCACCCGTCGCGGTCTCGGCTCCCTTGGTGGCGTACTTGGCGATGTACGCCGCTACGGCCCGCTCGGTCAGCTCCTGGCCGTCGTTGAAGTCGGCGGAGCGGATGGTGCGGACGTCGAGCTGGCGGCCGAAGGTGAAGGTGTGGGCGCGGCCGTCGATGACCGGGCCGTCGATGCGGACCCTGGCAACGGATGCCCGAATGGCGTCGGTGAGGAGTTCGGCCGTTGCCCAGGGCGGGGGCGGGGTGTCTCCGCCGCCGGGACCGTCGAGGCGGATGACCGCGTGGAAGTGGACGGCTCCGCGCTTTTGGTACTCGGCGACTTTGGCGAAGGACACGCGCGCGTGCTCGCGGAAACGCCGCTGTGACAGGCCCGCTCGCTTTGCCACCTCCCGGCACAGGTAGACGGAAAAGCGCCGCCAGAGCTGCCCGGCATGGGCGTTCCAGAGGACGGCCGCTTCGTAGTCGTAGGTGTCCGGGGCGAGCGGGGTGCCAAGGGCGTCGTCGTCCTGGTCGTGGAGGGTGCCGCAGCGGCAGGGGCGGCCGTCGGTGCGGCGGTTGTGGACCGGTCCGAAGCCGGGGGCGGTGAAGGTGGCGAAGACGCGGGGGTGTGCGGCGACCTGTTCCGGGGTGCCCTTGCCTCCGCGCAGTCCGGCGGTGATGAGGTGGAAGGTGTCGCGGCGGTAGACCTCCGCGCAGGCCGGGCAGCGGGTGGTGCGGCGGTTGTTGCAGCGGACCAGGAGTTGGCTGGCGGGGAGGGCGGTCGAGTCGAGGTGATGGAGGACGCGGCCGATCTCACCGGTGGTGGTGTCGATGTCGTACTCGGTGCGGTGGCCGTCGAGGCGGATCGGGTGGGTGCAGCCGCCGAGGCCGGAGAGCTGCCGGAGGATACCGGGCAGGGTGCCGTGTTCGGCCAGCCTTGCGAGTTCTGGGATCGGGGGCGGGGTGGCGCGGGTGAAGATGGCGGTCTCCTTCTGACTGACTGGTTCGGTCGGGAGGGAGGGAGCCCGGGGCGGCGGATGCTTGGCGGTATCGGGCCGCCCCGGGCGTCGGGCGCTGTTCTTCAGCGGCGGTGCTGCTCGCGGAGCAGGGAGCGCAGGACCACGGCGGCGACGGCCACCGATATGGCCGTGACGGCGACGGCTGCCAGGAGCGCGGTGAGGACGACGCCGCCGACGATCACGGTCGCGATCGTCTTGTTGTCGATGGACAGGGACGGCAGCGAACGCCGGTCGGGGGCCGGTTCGGCCGGGGTGTGAGTGTGCGTGGCCGGCGGAGTCGGGCTGTCGGGGTACTTGGGCAAGAACACAGCTAGCCCTCCTTATCTACTCGTCTAGTCATGTGTGCCGTTTATGACGCTCACGCCGGAACGCGTGCCGGACTCAATGGCCGGGGCCAGGAAGGTGTGCGAGAGCCAGAAGCCGAAGAGGGCGATCAGGACGACGATCCACGGACGAACGCCGAGGAACTTGACCGCTCCCCAGGCGAAGAAGCCGAGGACGAAGACCAGCGGCAGGCTGACGGTCACGGTGTGCGAAGTCCTTTCAGCGGACGGGGCAGCGGTGCGTGCGGGCCGCGAGTTCGGCGGCGGCGCGGCTGTCGTAGTCGGCGGCGAAGCCGCAGCGCGGGGCGGTGCAGGCGGCGGTGTGCTTCTCGCGGCCCCGGTTGTCGTAGGCGGTGCCGACCTGGACGGGGCCGATGCGGGTGACGTCGCGGAAGCGGCGGTTGGCGGTCACGGATGATCTCCTTTTCATTGATTGCTCACCCAAGGGGTGCGAGGGCGTGTAGACAGGCGGCATGTCACAAGGGGCGCGGCGGCTGGCCGCCTTCGGTTCGGCCGCTTTGGTACTTGGGCTCGCGTGTGTTGGGGGAAGGTGGTGGTTGGGCGAGTCCTGGGGCACCGTCATCACCATGTGCTGCCTTGAGGTGCTGATCGTTTCGGCCGTTGTCGGAACGCGGCGAGTGTTGCGGAAGCGGTAAAGCCTCCGGACAGGGCCCGCCTTCAGAGCTGGGCGGCGATGGCTTCGGCCATGGGGGCCGGAACGCCGAGGCGGGTGCGGAGGGTCGGGGTGTCGATCGGGGCGCCGGTACGGGCGTGATGTACGGCGGCGACCTTGCGGGCGTGTTCGACGAGGGCGGCAGGGACGGGCACGGCAGGGCGTTCCGGTGGTGCCTCGACGGCCGGTTGGGCGGGTGCCTCAGGGACGGGTTCGGTGTCGTCCTCCTGGTTCTCGATGACACGTTCGTCGGTGTCGGCTTGTGGCTTGGGTGCGGTGTGGGCGAGGAGAGTGCCCCCGAGAAAGGCGACCGCGGGCCAGCCCGCGACGAGAATGCGGAGCCATGCCGGCACCTGGTGCATGTCGAGGAGTCCGGCGGTGGCGACGTTGGCGCCGAGGGAAGCGGTGAGCGCGACGACGAACCAGCACCATCCGGCGGCTTTCGTGTCGCCGGTCCGGAGTCGACGCCAGGCGGCGACGAGCAGCAGGTCGACGCTGATCGGGTAGGCCCATGCTTTCCACCCGGCCTGCCCGGCGGCCGAGGCGATGTCGTGCAGGTGGGCGAAGGACAGCGCGGCGGCGATGACCGCTTGGACGAGTACCGCGTCGACGCGGGCCAGGTGGGCGCGCATGCTGCGGCTCCTTTTCGGGTTCGGGCATGGGAGGGGTAGGGACGTGGCGTGAGGCGGTCACGCCGACCGGGTTGGAACGAAGGTCAGTCGGTCACCGGGCGCGGCTTGACCAGCGAGACCGGGGGTTCGACCGGCCGTAGGGGCACGTCGGGCCGGAAGGGCTTGAGTGCGGGCAGGTCGGGCACCAGGTGCGCCGACTCGCGGCAGGTCTCGGCAGCGGCGCCGAGGGAGAGGTACGGCGTGCGGATGCGGGACCAGCCGCCGGAGGTGTCACCGGCCACGGCGAGGCCGGGCCGCTCAGGGGCGATGGCGCAGGCGGCATGGACCGCTTCGGGGGCGATGTCGCCGAGCGCCATCTTGGCGGAGGCTTCGTCGTTCACGCGGTGGCAGACACGCCCGGTGAGCTGGGCCCGGAGCATGGTGGCGCCCTTGCCGAGCTCGGCACCGAAGCGCTGCCCGCACACCTCCAGGTAGATGCCGGCGGCACGGCCGAGCTGGGCAAGGCGGATGAGCTGGGTGACCATCTCGTCCCGGCGTTCCTCATCCTTCTTCGTGGCGACCAGGAACAGCTCGGCCACCTCGTCCACGAACAGCACGATGGGCATCGGGCGTTGCTTCTCGGGCAGGCCCCATACGTCGGACGTGATCTCCTCGTCCGGCGTGTCCGGCGCGATCCCCTGCCGGGCCTTGATCAGGTCGTATCGGTCCTCCATTTCCTTGACCAGCACGGGCAGCAGTTCGGCCGCCTGCTCCGGGTCGGTGGCCAGCGCCGAGAGCCGAGCGGCGAAGGGTGCCAGCTCCACTCCCCGCTTGCAGTCGATGCCGACCAGGGCGACGGGCTGCCGGGCGAGTCCGGCGATCAGGTGGCGCAGGTACATGGACTTGCCGGACAGGGTGGCACCGAGGGTGAGTTGGTGCGGGATGGTGCGGTAGTCCCGGACGAACGGCATGGCGTCTTCCCGCAGCGCGACCGGCACCTTGAGAGGGCCGTCCGCGACCTTGCGGGGCATCCGTACCCGCCGTAGTACGTCGTAGCCGACCAGCCGCAGTTCAACCACGCCCGGCTTGACGGTCGTGACGTACACGGCGTGCACACCCCACGCGTGCCGCAGCCGTTCCGCCGAGGCGGCGACGTCGGCCGGCTCCTGCCCCGGCGCGAGCCTCAGCCGGATCCGGAGACCGGTCGAGGTGGGCCGGATGAGTCCCCGGCGGGGCGGTACGGGCCGGACCTCACGGTTGGTCGTGGCCTTGACGGCGAGGACCCGGAGCCGGGAGGGCGCCACGGTCAGGCCGCACGCTTCCATGACCGAGCTGTACGAGCCGAGCAGCCGAGCCGTGGATATCGGCAGGCCGACCGCGGACCAGTACACCGCCGGATGCTTGGCCCGGGTGTAGGCGGCCCCGCCGCCGAGCGCGGCGAGGGGGCCACCCACCTCCAGGAGCGTCGTCAGGTCGGCCATCAGGCAGCGGCCCCGCTGGCGACCGGGAAGGCGGCCGGCGTGACGGCGGCAGCCCGGTAGGCGATGCCGTGGCGCTGCTGCCCGTTGAACACGGACTCCCACGGACGGGCGACCAACCCCGGGAGCGAGACCGGCGCCCCGAGGGTCAGCCCCTCGGAGATGCCGCCCTCCGGAACGGTGACCTTGATCAGCGACGACTCGCCGTCCTCGATGTAGACGACGCCGATCGTCATCAGGGCCTCACCGCTGTTCGCGTCCTTGGCGATCTCGCCCGTCTGCCGGTCGCGGACCTTCGGCTCCGGGGCCTCGGTGAGGAGGATCGTCGCGGCGGAGGTCTCAACACGGATGGTGTGCAAGGGAGTTCCCCTATCTACTCGTCTATACAAGAGTCTGCCTGCGAACCCGGTCTCCCGGGCTCGTACGGGCCACTTGCCACACAACTTGCCCACTCGTCTATACGAGTAAGCGTGTTGCGGTGTACGAGTTCAGAGAAGCGGCCTGCGCCCGTGTCAGACCCACCCGCCACAATCCACCCATGCTCATAGCGACCAACGGCCGTGGCCACCAGCTGAAGCGCCCCACGAAGCCGGCAGTGGGGACCATGCTCGCCAACCTGCGACGCGGCAACGAGTACCTGATTCTTGAGCGCCAGGACGAGGAACGCGAGGGTGACTGGTACATCCAGGTCTGGTTCCGCGACAACAACACCTACCAGCTGGAATACCGCGACGGCGTCCCCTCGGAGCACTACCAGACACTGACGGTGTCGCAGGAGAAGGTCCTGCAAGCGCTCCTCGGCTGGATGCTCGACAAGCCCAACTGGCGGGAGGGCTTCATGTGGAACAGCATCGGTCACATGTTCCCGCCGGTCCCCGATGGCGAGGACGAGCCGACTACCTAGAGCTGTGCCGCCGTCCATCACGTTGCCGGGAGCTGGTACGACAGGACGTATGCGTCCGCCGCCATGACGGTGTCGCACACCTCGACGGCGCGCCCCTCGGTGTCGAAAGCGGTCCGGATCAGATGAATCACCGGTACGCCGGCCGCCAGGTGCAGCGTCTTGACCTCGGCGGGCGAAGGCATCCGGGCACGGATCTCTTCCTCGAAGTGGTCGAGACGATGTCCGAGCTCTTCGAGGCGGGCGTAGATGCCGCCGGGGCCGGGGTTGGGTTCGGCAATGGGGGTGCCGCGTGCGATGTCGAGGGGGAGGTAGGAGGTGGCGAACTCGACGGGCCGTCCGTCGAGGAGGTACCGGCGCCGACGGGCGAGCACGCGCCGGACGGATCCGAGTCGGGTGGAGATGTCCTGGCTGGCCTTCTCCTCCTTGACCTCAAGGCTGTCGACCTGGGGGTGACTGCCGGCCGCGTCGGCTTCGACGATGAACGCGGATTTCCCCTGCTCCCTGTGCCGTCGGGCGAAGCGGTCGGAGGCGAGTCGCCGCACGGGCGGTCGTGGTCGTACGAAGACGCCCTTGCCATGCTCGGCGTGCACCAGGCCCTCCCCCGTGAGGATGGAGAAGGAGTTCCGGACGGTCATTCGGGAAACTCCGTAGTGCTCGACAAGCTCAGCCTCGGAGGGCAGCTTCTCACCCTCGCGGAATCGCCCACGGTCAATGGCCTCACGCAGCTGATCAGCGATCTGCCGGAAGACCGCACGATCGCTCGTGGGGTCGAGATCGCCGAGGAGGCCGGAAGGGAGAGGGCTCACGTTGAGTACTCCTTTAGGTATCTAGACGAGTGGGCGAGTGTTGTTGCTACGGTGGAGAGCCTAGCCAGCCGAGAGGGCCGAGGAACGTGAGCACAGAACGCCCGCACTCCGTGAGCGTCGCCGGGGTCGTCGTCGACGGCCACGGCCGGGCCCTCCTGATCCAGCGCCGGGACAACGGCAAGTGGGAGCCGCCGGGCGGCGTCCTTGAACGCGAGGAGACCATCCCGGAAGCCCTCCAGCGCGAAGTCCTCGAAGAAACCGGCATCAAGATCGCTCTTCCGGCGACCCTGACCGGCGTCTACAAGAACATGAAGGGGTTGATCGTCTCGCTGGTCTTCCGCTGCGAAGCCGCCGACGGCACGCCCACCACCGGTGACGAGACCCGTGCACTGCGCTGGGCCACCCGCGCAGAGGTCACCGAGCTTGCCGACGAGGCGTACGCGATCCGCGTCCTGGACGCACTCGACGCGACGACCCCGCCGGCCATCCGCGCCCACGACGGCGTGAAACTCGTCTAGCCCGAACCCGCTGCACATGGCGGCCTACCAGCACGAAGGAACTTGTATGCACGAGTATACGAGTACAGCCCGGGTCTGGGGACTGAGTTGCCCAGGATTTCCCGAAGAAGTGGGCCGGGCCCGCCGATGGACCCGCGACATTCTGCGCGGCTCCCCCTTAGCCGAAGACGCCGAACTGATCGTGGGCGAGCTGAGCGCGAACGCGATCCTGCACACGGCCAGCGGCCGGGAGTACGGCAGCTTCCACCTGGCCGTCGCCGTCTCGGCTCAGGTGGTGGCGGTGTCGGTCACGGACGACGGCGGCACGGCCACGGCCCCGAAGGTCGAGCACCAGGACCAGGACGCCGAGCACGGCCGCGGGCTGGGCATGGTCAGCGCCATCGCCCACCGGGTCGTCGTGCACGACAGCGACCAGGGCCACACGGTCACCGCGGAGTTGTATGCGGACGCCCGGCTGGGAGGCCACCCATGCTGAAGCCGCCGAAGTGGGGCTACTGGTGCGAGTGCTGGACCGAGGACCTGACCGAGCAGTGGGGGCCGGCGCTACTGGCATCGTTCGACGCGTACTCGGCACCCCAGGCCGACCGTTGGGTAGCGGTCGCCCTCCGCACCATCTCGCCGGCCCTGGACGCGGACGCCTCCGACGAGGCGTGGGAGTGGCTGTACGAGGGCCGCATCGAAACCCGCCGAGCCTTGCTGCGCGCCGAGCCATGCACGGTGTCAGTGACCCACGCCAAGACCCGCATCACCTGGACGATCCGACCAGTGCTCTTCCTGCCACTCGCGTACCGCCAGGCGGCCGAACTCCCAGCGTGCGCGTACGACTTCAAGCCCCGTCCGACGGACTGAGTTACAACTTTCTCTACTGGTTCAAGCCCCGGCTGCGCTCCGCTCCGCCGGGCGCGCTTCCCGGCTCCGCTGCGGGCGACGCTCCTGCCTTCGGCCCGCTCCGCCCGCGCTGCGCCGACGCGCGCCCACTGGTGGATAGGGCCGGTGGCCATGAGTCGATCACGGCGTACGCGGCGGTCAGAACAGTGCCTCCGGCGGGGGATCGGCCGGCACCGGGATGGAGGGGGCGCCGTCGCCGACTGCGGGCCCGTTGTGGCGGATGCTGGGGCTCCCATCCCGCACACCATCGACCCAGGCAGAGCCGAGCAGACGCGGCCCCTGGCGTCCAGGTCGTTCGTACAGTGGCGCGCTCCACCTGGACGCCAGGAACCACGCCTGCTCCACGGTGTGTGGGTCGACGGCGTACGGGATGGGAGCTGAGGTGAGTGGTGGGTTAACGCAGTGGATCATTCCGCGATCCTGAAGCTACTGAGTGCGCACCGTCACGATCACCTCGAATTGGCGGTCCGCCCGGTCACTGGAGCGGACCGCCGTTGGCGCTCAGAACTGGCTTGCCCAGGTGATGACCCGCTCGGCAAAGTCCTGACCGAAGACCTTGCAGGCCCCGCTGGTCAGGCCAAATGCAGCGGCACCGAGAAGTCCGCTCAGGACGCGGTGCTTCGAAGAGAAGGCACGGACAGCCGTCCACGATGACTTCCAAAGGGGGTCCCGGCTCGACGCAGGGACAGGCTGACCCGTAATCTCGTTGCTGGAACTGATGGTTCTACCCTCTCACTGAAGTGCGGATGTGCTTCTGCTTGGGTGCGAGACCCATCGGATTGCTATGCGGCCCCCCGTTGGAGCGGGGGGCCGCAGTCGTGTCACCTCCAGGTGGTCGACCGGCACCGGATTGCTGCGCGGCGAAAGCCCGTTGGAGCGGTTGCCGCTCGGACAGACCCGTCAACTCAGGCCTCCCTCGCGGCTGCTCTCGTCGCCGTGGAAAAGCATATGGGGCGGCACTGACAGAACGATCTTGTGAAAAGATGTCGCGAGACATCAACGACAGGACCGAAGGGGGGGATTGGCATATGCCAGCTCGTCCGCGAATCCCGGACCCTCAAGCAGGGCCGCTCCAGGAGTTCGCATACGACCTTCGGCAACTCGGGGAGGGGAAGGTCTCAGTGGCATGGATCGCCGGGCATGAGGCCACCACGGCCTCCAGGGCGTCCTTGTATGCGGCTCTTTCTGGCACGCGGCTCCCCAAGAAGGAAACCGTCGGCACGCTGCTTCGGTGGTGGGCTGGTAACCCAGCGGACGAGCAGTGGTCTTCGGACGATCTGCTCTATGCGGAGCCAGCTTGGGCGTGGATCGGCTGGCTTCCCGCTGATCACGAAGGGCGCACGCTCGCGGTCCAGTGGAAGGACAGGTACACACGTCTGGTTCAGAAAGTCGAGTCTGGGCGGCAGTTCACGCCAAGGGCACCCCGCGTATCCATCGCCCCCCCGCCTGAACAGCAGCGGGTCATTGACGAACTGAAGCGGCTGCTTGGTATGACCCGGCTGGATGACCAGCTGTGGCTGATCTTCGGAAGCCTGACCTTCAGAGTTGAGAGCTACCTGAAGGGGAAGACGATCCCCTCGGACGACATGTGCTGGACGATCGTGGAGCGGTGCAAGAGCTTTGCTCCGTCGCTGGACTATGTGCGCGCCGGCCAGCGCTTGCTCGCGGCCGTCGAGGTTGCCCGATCGGCGCGTGCCCGAGATCGACGTATTGCCCGCAGCCACACGAGTCGAACGCCGATGACCGAGGCGTAGCGGAGGCCTCGGCTGTATGAATGGGAGGGGGGCGGTCCTCTGGCATCGACTACAGTCCCGAGGCGAACCCGGGGACCTTTCAGATCCCGCCCCCCTTAGGCCGCGGACCATAACGGTTCTCTGACCGGCCTCAGTGCAGGACAGCCTAGCGACGACCGCCGACGTTCAGGCTGACACCAACGCCTGACACCAACAGGCGCGGACAGCAACGGTCGGTGGCGACCTTCAGCGAACGACCCTCCTGGGTCCACGGTCGGTTAGCCGACATCGACGAGCGGCGTGATCGACCTGATAAGGATGAGGCCGCAAAGTCAGGCCGCAGCCGTCTATAGGATCAGCGGACATGAGCGACTCGGACAGCGTTCTCAGCTGGCTACAGGGGTGGTACACCGAGCAGTGCGACGGCGATTGGGAGCACGAATGGGGTGTCAAGATCGCGACGCTCGACAACCCTGGGTGGACCATCAGGATTGATCTTGAGGGCACTTCGGTTGAAGAGTGCGAGTACCCCAAGCAAACCATCACGCGCGGCCCCAATGACTGGATCTTCGCGCGAGTGGTAGACCATCAATTCGACGGCGCCTGCGGTCCCGGCAACTTGACCGAACTCCTGACGATGTTCCGGTCATGGGCCGACGAGCACTAGCTGTACAGCAGCGAAGTACAGCAACCACAGCAACCGGCCGCGCACAGCAGAACCCCGACGAGACCGGAAGTTGGCCGGTCCGACCGCCGATAACCGATCCACATAGAGCTACGGATCAGAAGGTAACCGTGCCCCAGCCGTGCCCGATCGAGCGGGGAAACCACGGGGACCACCGGGCAGTCATGGCACCGGGACACAGGAGCGACCCCCGACCGAAAACCCAGGTCAGAGGCCGTTCTCACTGCTCATCGCGCGGAGGGGTGGGATTTGAACCCACGTTGACATCGCTGCCGCGACGGTTTTCAAGATCGAGTGCCAGCGGCGGCCAGGCAGAGATGCCGATCACGCAAACGGCGACAAGCCCTTGCTCTCCAGGTGAGCGAGCAGCGAGTCAAGGCATGCATCCACCGTGGCCACGTCTGCACGGAAGAACGAGTCCTCACCGAGTGGCCCACCGCTGACGATGACCATCCATGCCTTCCGGTGCTCAACCATGCGGTCACCGTCGACCTTGAACACGGTCGTGACCCCGCGCTCGGCCAGCCACCCCATCAGCTCAAGCATGTCCATCTGCACCCCTCCCTAGAGATCATTGCATCCGGGAGTGCGCTCCCTCGGGCCGTCTCTGGGCCGTCCGGCAGTGACCAACGTCGACAGGCGACGACAGATAGCGCGCACATCAGCGCAGGTCAGGCCAATGCTCAACGCCATCAGTCGACTTGGGCGCCCATTGAAACCAGTTCTTCGGCTACTGACCGTCTTGCAGTCCCTCAAACACGATCAAAGAGCCATCCCGCTCGAACCGCAGCACGCGGGGCCGGGGAGCTTCCTGGGCGGAGTCCGGCTCAGGATGAAGTTCTCCGTAGCGCTGATGGTAAAGATCAACCGCTTCGCGGAGCGGGCATCCTTGTGCCTCACGAATCGCCTTCACTGCGAGGATGGTGCGCCCCTCCAGAATGTCGCGATCTACACTCTCCGGCAGTTCTGCCACACGTCCTCCCCGGTCCGGCATCGCAGTAGAGCAACCGCGGCTCCTCCGGTCAACTGAGTTGAGCAGCCGACCACGGAGTAGTTCGCATCAAGGGGACCGGCGCTGCCCGCGGGCCGTGCCACTCCCGTGCCAGAACGGACGGGGACTCACGGGGAACCGGGGTCGACAGGGGTGAGTTCCACCAGACTGTGCCCAAGGTAGGAAATCCGCAGGTCAGGCCCGTGACCGCCCAACCTCGCTCCTAAAGCGGTGCTCACGCACGAGCGCCCTCCCGGGCCGTCCTGGGGCCGTGGAAGGGCGCTCAATGATGACCAACGCCGACAACTGCCGACAGCTCAGCAGCAGGTCAGGACGTTGATCGTTTAGGCGGCCGCAGGTCACGGCCGCCGGTGATCAGTTGTGGCTGAACTGAGGTCGCAGCCAGCTCACCTCAGTCCTCCTGGTCCTCGACCATGCCGATCGCGAAGGGGAACGACTCCAGGAACTCGCGCCGTGCAGGGTCTTGCTCCCTCACGACCAGGTCCGCGAGCACCTGCAAGAGCCGTTGGCGTTGGTCCGAGGGCAGTTGCAGGAGCACCCAGCGCACGCTCTCCATCATCTTCACCGCGGAGTCGGGATCCACTTCCTCGTCCCCGCAGCTGTCCAACCACCACATGACGTCGACGAGCAGGCCGGTGAGTGCCGGCACAAGCGGATCCCTGTCAATCATGCAGGCAACTTAACCGAGCCCTACGACACCGCCGTGGGGGAAGGTGAGTGTCTAACTGCGTGACAACGCCCGCGCACAACGGCGGACAACCGCGAACACCCATGGACTGTCGCCGCGGGTGAGAAGCGCACCGGTCCAAGGTCGGGCGCCCGCCCAAGTTGCTTCGGGACGAAGAGGTCCGGAGTGCAAGACTCGCAAAGTCAGCATGTCCAACGCTCGCTTTGCGAGTCCGACGCTCTTACGGTCAGGCCAGCGCAGGCATGAAGCCGCCGCGGGCAGTTCCCGAGGACAGCAGGGCAGACCAGTCGAGTGCCTCAGGCAGGCGGTCCAAAGACAGAACGACTGCTCCGCCAGCCTGCTCGGCATCCGCACACCAGTCGCCCATGCCGCTCGATGCCGTGCCGTCGTCGGCTCCGCCGACCACCGGCGCAGCGAGAGCGGGGACGACGAGGCCGTGGTCCCCGGGTCCGTCTACGACACACAGGGTGAGTCGGGGAACGATGTTCCAACCCTCGCACAAGGGCAACGCTCCGTCCGGCGCGGTCAGGAGCGGCAGGGCATCGTGGACAGGCGCGTCAGCCAGCAGGAGCACGGGCGTGGCACCACGGACGAACAGAGTGTTCTCAGGATCCAGTAGCACGGGGCCACTCTCGCAGGCCGGGGCAGCAGGGCAGCAAGGGGGTGCCGAGGCGGCCAACGAGCACGCGTCGGCCACGGTCATCGCACCACGGCCTGACATCCATCATTGACATCAATAACCTCAGACATCGGCGTACCTCCTGGACAGCGTGCATACAACGCGCGGCAGCAAGACGCTGGGTTCACAGAAGCGGGATCGAACTCCTAAAGCGGGTGTCGCACGCTCCTCGGACGAGAGCCCTTGGCGTGGGGTTACTTGGGCTGTCACGATCAAGCCGTGGCCAACCTTCTGAAGATCAACAGGATCACGGACGTCGTCCATGACGTGATGGGCCTGGTGTCCAGCGGATTGCTGCTTGCCGTTGGCATCAAGACCCACCGTGACGGGGGCTCCGTGGGCTGGCCTATCGCAGGAGCTGCGTTGCTGGTCGTGAACACCCTCTGGGTGGTACGGCGCCGACTCGCCCAGCGTCGGAACGCGGCTCCATTGCAGTAGGGGAAAGCCCTCCAGCGCACCACAAGCGCACCAGATCAGGCGGGGAACAGCGGGGAATCACGGTGAAAGCTTCCGAGCCAGACGAGACCCAGGCCCGGTCGTCCGCCCAGGTCGGCGCCCGAACTGGCCGCAAATGCCCGCAGCTTCCCAAGCTGAGGGCTCAGGCATCGTCGTCACGGGCCGGCCGTCGTGGCTTGCTCTGGTCGACGTGATCGGCAGCGTGGCCGAGGCCGATGGCGTCCCGCGAGATGGTGTAGCCGATCATTCGCCGGTGGTGCTGGGGAGTGCGCGGGCCGGCGTAGTTGGCGGCCCATGCTGCCTTCGGGCAGATAGCGGCGGGGGAAGGCGATCCATTCGTCGTGCATCTCGCCCGCTCTCCGAGGCCCAGCGGACGTTGAGCGATCTGAAGGTGGGACGCTTCGACGGGGCGGCCGTGCTGCTCAACGATCTGTGAACCCCGAAGGAACCAAACCGGTGCACTCGGCGGTGTGGCGCATTCCGTACTGTCTCGGCGCCGATCCAGCCCCATAGGGTCCCGGTCGTGGCCCACGCCATCTGCGCGGGGCAGCCGGTTGTGCATCCCGACTGAAGCGGTATCCGCACGCGGAACGTCGGCTTCCGGCCACGATTCCCGAAGGAGACACCTTGAAGCTCCGCCTTGCCGCCTCGGCGCTGACGCTGGCGATGGCCGCGTCCACGAGTGTCCTCACAGCCAGCAACGCCTCGGCCGCCAACACAGTCACCGCCTGCCGTACCCCCGACCTCTACGCGGACGGCCTGTACGTCCACACCTGCATCAACACCCCCCAGTACGACGGCCACAACGTCTGGGGCACCGTCAAGACCTACGGCAGCAATAACACCTCGATCAACCTCTGCGTCGAAGTGCTGGACGAAAACCTCAACGTCATCCCCGGCAGCCTCACCTGCAAAGTTGTGCAGGGCCCGTCCGGCACCGTCGTCACGACCCCGGTGGTCTGGCAGGGCACCCACGGCGTCTTCGCCCAGTCGTTCTTCACCAGCCCCACCTACTACTACGGAGGCATGAGCGAAGGGATCTGCGTCGACAACTGCTGAGACAGCTCATACAGCAGGGTTACCCCAGGCGCGATTCGGCAGCGGCTGCGTGGGCCGCCGCCAGACAGACCTTAGTATTCCAGCCTGACTGCCGCATTTCTCCTGGTCAACGGCCTGACGGTAGGGAGTGTAGCGGCCTGGATGGTGGTCAGGGGCGGTCTCGCGGAGGCCGCCCCACGACGTGTGCAGCCGACGCAAATAGTTGCATGGTGGCCCACCCAATGCGCAGGGAGCGGGCACCATCAGCCGGAGCACACCCGCGCACTACTTCACAGCTGATCGGGTACACCATCGCGCGTGACACCATCCCGAGGCCGGTGGGGGTGCAACGAGGCATAAGCGTGCGTGATCGGTTGGCGCACCCGCCATCGTGGCCGGCTTTCGTCGGCTGAGGTTCAGACGGTCGCATCGAAGGTGCCGGCCGTCAGCCGAGCGCTCCGAAGCTGGGCCGTCCCTGGGCCGTCCGAGGACGCTCGACAGTGGCCAAGGACGACCAAGGACGACCGCTAGGAGCACGAGCCCACCGCCCCTGACCAGCAAAAACCCAGCTCATCAAGATCCCCGACGAGACCCAGGGCAAGAAGAAGTAAGCCTCAGCGATCGAGCCCCCTGCCTGCGGTTTCTCCGCCGGAAGGGGGCTTGTCGCCGTGCTGGGGGCGGCTCTGGGCCCTGGGGCTCAGGCGTCCCGGCGGCGGTCCCGGACCTCGGGGAGTCGCCGGAAGCCGGCTGACGTGCAGGTGGCGACGGCGCCGACATTGGAGCTCCGCGTGCAGACGACGGCGCTCGACGAACCCAGCACCCGGAGTGCGTCCGCCGTGGCCGCCGTGGTCGGCTGCCGTGCTGCGGTGATCCGGAGTCTCCGGTTATCCGGTTATCCCGGGAACGGCTTGGTCTGGTCGTTCTCGGCCTTGATGCACGCGTCGAGCTTCCGCTGGAGGGCGGCCGCGTTGCTGAGCGCCTTCCTGGCCGCGTCGTACTCCCCCAGCTGCTTCAGCCTCGCGGCCTTGTCCTTGAGGTCGGCGATCTGCTGGCGCATCTGGCGCTCGTTGCAGGTGACGGAGGCCGCCTTGACCGAGACCGCGCGGTGGCGGGCCGACGCGGCGGCGTGAGCGGGCACCGACGTGAGGAAGAAGCCTCCGGCGAGGGCCGCGGAGAGGGCCAGGGCGGAAAAGCGCT
The DNA here is from genome assembly GCF_009604455.1 of Streptomyces sp. RB17. Taxonomy (GTDB): domain Bacteria; phylum Actinomycetota; class Actinomycetes; order Streptomycetales; family Streptomycetaceae; genus Streptomyces. Next base: position 508,932 of record NZ_WEGL01000007.1, on the reverse strand, counting down.
TGGTCATGAGTTGTTTCCCCCAGATAGGGCTGCGTTGGTCGGAGTGGATCTTACAGAGCGTCAGTACCCGTCAGTAACCAGCCCCGCCTGCCACCCTGTTCGGTGAGAAACACCGGTTCCGCGTACACCACTGCCCGGACCTGGTGCTGTGCTCAGGTCCGGGCAGGGCGCTGGGGTGCTCAGCTGCCGCCGGGTGCCCCGGTGTCCGTGCCTCCCGTTTCCGGTGCGCTCGGCGCTCCCGTCTCCGTGGCGCCGCCGGTCGGTGACTCGGTGCCCGGTGCGCTGGTGGTCGGCTCAGTGGTGGTCGGGCCGGTGGTCGGCGCCCCGGTGGTCGGGCCGGTGGTCGGCGCCCCGGTGGTCGGGCCGGTGGTCGGCGACGTGGTGGCCGGCGCCCCGGTGGTCGGCGTGGGGGAGCCCGTGGTGGGGCTCGGCGTCGGCGCCGTGGTGCCCGGCGTGGGTGAGGTCGTGGTCGGTGCCGGTGACGTCGTCGTCGGGGTCGGCAGCGACGGTACGACGATGACGGCCGGGGGATTCTTCGGTGTGGGAACCTGCACCAGGATGATCACGATGACGTCGCGGCCGTTGTGGCGCTCGTGCCGCTTCTTGACCTGGTAGCAGTGGATTTTCTTCGGATCCTTGTGCGTCCGGTAGCACTTGATGACCTTGGCGGTGGGCGCGAGAGCTGTTGTCTTCGACGTCGCGCCGGCGTCCGTTGCCGAAATGCCCCAGGCGCCGGCCGCCAGGCAGGAGGAGGCCGTCACCGCGACACAGATCTTCCTGAGTTTTTTGTCCATTTTCCCAACCCTGGTTGAGTTTCACACGGACGTACTTGAGGATCTCTGTCGGTCCGCGGAAGAACCAGAGGCAGAACAGCCCAGGCGGTGTGGGGAGAACTACCCCTCCTCGGCGGGCTCCATGGCGGCCATCCCCCGCCTCAGCGCGAGCCGCGTGAGATCGGCCCGGCGGCGGTATCCGGTCTTGCTGCACAGCCGGTCCAGATGGGAATGCACGGTGTGCTCGCTGATATTCAATTCAGCGGCGATTTCCCGGTCGGTGGCCCCGTTCGCGACGAGGTGCAGAATCTGCTGCTCCCGCTCGGTGATACGGGGTGGATTCTTGTGGACGTCGTGGTCACCGAAAAATCCGGTGGAGAAATAGCTGCGGCCGGCGGCGACGGCTCGCAGCGCGGTCAGCAGTTCCTCCTCCCTCGCCCACTGACTCACATAGCCCCGGGCCCCGGCCTCGATGAACAGCACGAGGTCGGTCTGGGTCGCGGCGGCCGACAGTACGACCACCCGGCGGCCCTTCTCGTGCAGCCGGGCCACCAGGTCGCAGATCTCGCGGACGGAGGCGCGCAGATTGAGCAGGACCACCTCCGCCTGGCCGACCTCGTGCGGTGGTGCGCCGTCGGTGCCCGCCGCGTGCAGCCGCCGCAGCTCCGGCGCGCCGTCGACGACGCGGATCAGGCCGTGCAGAAGGAGCGGGCAGTCGGAGACAACCGCCACATACGTCGGTTCTCGGCTCATCCAGGTCCCCGCGGATAGGGGGCCGGCCACGGGTGGACGCCGCTGAGCTGGGCAGCCGGGTGGCAGGCCACGGTCACATCCCAGGATCCCGGGCCGGTATCGCCCCCCGCCCGCCGGACTGACCCAATCGGAGGCATCGCGGCCACGCCGGATCGCCGATCTCCCGGAGAACAGCTCATGTGTGCTGACGGGACGCTACGACGGGGGTGATGGCCATGGTGCCGCGGTGCGGTGTGCCGCTGGACAGGCGGGCACGGCCGCGGCTCAGTGAGACGCCGGCGCCGCCGCGCGGGGCGGGATCTCCGGCGGGAAGGGCGTGCGCGTCACCTGGTGCGCGTGTGCTGCAGCTCGGCGAGTGGGGGGCGGGCCCTGCCAGACCGTTCTCGACGGCGCATGGAGCGGTACGGCCTTTCCGACCGCCCGTGGCGCCGGCACCCTGCTCCGTGCCGTCGTGCGACCATGGGCTCGGCACCGTCCGGCTCGCGGCAGCCCTCGCCCAGGCGCCGCCGCCGCGACCACCCGCCCTGGTTCCCCGGCCGTAGCCGGCTTCCGCCACCTGCCGTCGGGTTCGCCGCCGCCTCGTCGGGCCGGGGACGAACTCGGTGAGGCCCGGGAGGCCCTGCACCGGAGGGCGCAGGGCCATGGGGCTCATTGAGGTCGTCGAGGCCTGCCGCGGCTCATGGGAAAGGGCCGGTGTACATCGGACCCACACCGGCCCTACGACGTCGTACGGACCCTCAGCCGCACTGGCAGGGTCCGCCCGACTGGCACCCGCACCCGCAGCCGGAGCCGCAGCCGCACGCAGCTATCAGTGGAAGGCTCCTGGTCTCGGCGGGCTGGTCGGTCTCGCGCTCCTGGGTGGGGTCGGGCGTGGTGCTGGGGGATTCGGCCATGGGTCCCTCCTGGACGCTGGGGCAGGGATGCCCTCGCCTATTGCATGCCCGCTTCCCTGGGCGCATCAACGGCGCACGGAGGCGCCCCCGCGCCCTAGACACCACCCGACAGCCGCCGACAAGCGCCCCGCCTCGCACCGGACCAGCCCAGGAAGCAGAGCCCCGCGAAACCAGCCTCCGAAAGCGGAGGGCCCCACGAACCCGAGCCTCGCGAACCCGAGCCTCGCGAACCCGAACCGCGGCTCTGAAACGCCGAGATCCGTGGCGCCGAGGTCCGCGAACCGAGGCCCTGAATGGCTGCTAGCGCCGGAGGACCTCACGGCCGAGCTGGACCGCCTGCTGGCCTCGGTCACCATCGACGGCCCACTTCCCCCAGTTCAGGGAGCGGCTGCGCGCGGCCCTGCGGCGCTGGGTCGAGGAAGCGGGGCGGGATAGCGCCGAGACGCCGAGATCCGCGAAAACCGGGCTCTGGGACGCCGAGGCCCGCGAACCGAGGCTCTGGGACGCCGAGGCCCGCGAACCCGGGCCCGAGACGCCGAGATCGCCCGGGCCCGGACGCCGAGGGCCGGGAAACCGACGGCCGCGAACCCCCGCGCCTCCCGGAGGGCTACGCGCCCTCGACCCCCGTCACCGGCTGGATGTCCGGCTGGAGCTCGTCCGCGTGCTCGCCCGTGACCAGGTAGACGACCCGCTTGGCGACGGCCACGGCGTGGTCGGCGTAGCGCTCGTAGTAGCGGCCGAGCAGGGTGACGTCCACCGCCGTCTCGATGCCGTGCTTCCAGCGCTCGTCGATCAGGTGCTGGAACAGGGTGCGGTGCAGCAGGTCCATCTCGTCGTCGTCCTGCTCCAGCTGCAGCGCCAGGTCGACGTCCTTGGTGATGATCACCTCGGCCGCTTTCGCCATCAGGCGCTGCGCGAGCTGGCCCATCTCCAGGATCGTGGCGTGCAGGTCGCGCGGCACCGCGCGCTCGGGGAAGCGCAGCCGGGCCAGCTTCGCCACGTGCTGGGCGAGGTCGCCGGACCGCTCCAGGTCGGCGGACATGCGCAGCGAGGTGACGACGATCCGCAGGTCGGTCGCCACCGGCTGCTGCCGGGCGAGCAGGGCTATGGCCCGGGCCTCCAGGTCGTGCTGGAGCTCGTCGACCTTCTGGTCGGCCTCGATCACGCTCTCGGCCAGCTTCAGATCGGCGTCCAGCATGGCGGTCGTGGCGCGCCCGATCGCCGACCCGACCAGCCGGGCCATCTCCACCAGACCGTCGCCGATCGAGTCAAGTTCCTCGTGGTACGCGTCCCGCATCAGGGTTCCCTCTCATAGGTGTGCTTGGTCCCCACGCTCCCACGTTCTGTCCCGCACGCGTCCGTTTCCGCCACCCCAAATGAACCAATCCTGGCCCCAAGGTGAACTCTGAGCGACGAGTGTCCGAGGTCGCACCTCGACGGCTGTGGTCTTGTCGTAGGGCCTGCTTAACCTGGACGCATGGACGTGAACGCGGCGGTCGCCGCAGCGGCAGCGATCGCCGGGGTGCTCACCGGTGTCATCGCCATGCTGGCGTTCCGCTGGAGCGAACGCGACCAGAAGCGACCGACCAGGACTTCCTTGCACACCGATCCCGTACTCCCGCCCGGCGTGGACACCGTGCTGTCCGTGCTCCGCTCCTCGGCCGTCGTCCTCGACGAGGCCGACGCAGTGGTCAAGGCCAGCTCCGCCGCCTACGCCCTCGGGCTGGTCCGCGGCGGCAAGCTCGCCGTCGAACCCATGCTCCAGATGGCCAGGGACACGAGACGCGACGGCGAGATACGCCAGGTCGAGCTGGACCTGCCCCGGCGTGGCACCGGACGCGGAGAGGCGCTCGCCGTCTCCGCGCGCGTGGCCCCGCTCGGCTCCCGTCTGGTCCTGCTGCTGGTCGAGGACCTGACCGAGGCCAGGAGGATCGAGGCCGTACGACGGGACTTCGTGGCCAATGTGAGCCATGAGCTGAAGACACCCGTCGGCGCCCTCTCCCTGCTGTCCGAGGCGGTCATGGACGCCTCCGACGACCCCGAGGCCGTGCAGCGCTTCGCGGGCCGTATGCAGATCGAGGCGACCCGCCTGACCAACCTGGTCCAGGAGCTGATCGACCTCTCCCGGGTGCAGAACGACGACCCGCTGGAGGACGCCGAGCCCGTCCGCGTGGACGAGCTGGTCGCCGAGGCCGTCGACCGCTGCCGCCACCAGGCCGGCACCAAGCAGATCACCATGGCCGCGGGCGGCACCGCCGACCTGCACGTCTGGGGCAACCGCGGCCAGCTCGCGGCGGCCCTGGGCAACCTGGTCGAGAACGCCGTGAACTACTCCCCGGCCCGCACCCGCGTCGGCATAGCCGCCCGCCGGGTCAACGCACCCGGTGGCGACATGATCGAGCTCGCCGTGACGGACCAGGGCATCGGCATCTCCGACAAGGACAAGGAGCGCATCTTCGAGCGCTTCTACCGCGTCGACCCGGCCCGCTCCCGGCAGACCGGAGGCACCGGTCTGGGTCTCGCGATCGTCAAGCACGTGGTCGCCTCGCACGGCGGGGAGGTCACGGTCTGGAGTGCCGAAGGCCAGGGCTCCACCTTCACCCTCAGGCTGCCGGAGGCGGGCGCGGCCCGCGACCGCGCACAACAGCACCCCGACCTCGATGACGAGGACGGCGGCGCCCCCGACTCATCCCCGTACGAACCGCTTCCCGCCCCGGAGGTCCTTCCGTGACCCGAGTGCTCGTCGTCGAGGACGAGGAGTCCTTCTCCGACGCCCTGTCGTACATGCTCCGCAAGGAGGGCTTCGAGGTCGCCGTTGCGGCCACGGGCCCCGACGGACTCGACGAGTTCGAGCGCAACGGCGCCGACCTCGTCCTCCTCGACCTGATGCTGCCGGGGCTGCCCGGCACCGAGGTGTGCCGCCAGTTGCGCGGCCGCTCCAACGTTCCCGTGATCATGGTGACGGCCAAGGACAGCGAGATCGACAAGGTGGTCGGCCTCGAAATAGGAGCCGACGACTACGTCACCAAGCCGTTCTCCTCGCGTGAGCTGGTCGCCCGCATCCGCGCCGTCCTGCGCCGCCGCGGCGAGCCGGAGGAGGTCGCCCCGGCCGCGCTGGAGGCGGGGCCGGTCCGCATGGACGTCGACCGCCACGTGGTCACCGTCTCCGGCTCCAAGGTCGACCTGCCCCTGAAGGAGTTCGACCTCCTGGAGATGCTCCTGCGCAACGCCGGCCGCGTCCTGACCCGCATGCAGCTCATCGACCGCGTCTGGGGCGCCGACTACGTGGGTGACACCAAGACGCTGGACGTCCACGTCAAGCGCCTGCGCGCCAAGATCGAGCCGGACCCGGGTGCGCCGCGTTACCTGGTGACGGTGCGGGGGCTGGGCTACAAGTTCGAGCCGTAAACCGTACGCGTCTGCTGTACGGGCCGTACACCGCGTACGCCGGCTGCAGCGGTTCCACGACGAAGGGCGGCACCCCGTGCTGGGGTGCCGCCCTCGTGCGTGTGGCCGCTCAGTGGCCCGTGCGGCTGCTCACTGGCCGGCGGCGGACTGGGAGGCGGAGTCGCTCGGGGTCGCGGCCGTGCTCGCGGTGTTGCTCGCGGTCGCCGACGGGGTGGCCTTGCCGTGCTTGCCCGGCTTGGCGCTGCCGGAGGCGGTGGCGCCCGGGGCGGGGGAGGCCGTCGCAGGGCCGGACGGGATCTGGCTCGGGCCCCACTTGTCGAAGTAGCTGGTGGCCGGCACCACGAAGGCTTGCAGGCTCACGGCACCGGTCGTGCTGAAGGTGAAGGTGATCTTCTGGGCGTTGCCGTCCTGGACCGACTCGCGGCCGCTGGGAATCTCGGCGGAGGCGTTGCCCTTGCCGCCGAGGATCAGGGAGCCGTGCGCCGGGACGGTCAGGTTGCCGCCCTTGGCCGGGGTCAGCTTCACCGTCTGGGTGCTGCCCGGGATGGCGATCGACTGCAGGGTCTCGTCCGTGCCGCCCTGGTTGAACAGGGTCGCGGAGATCACCGCCGGACCCGTCGACTTCAGGTCGGGCTGGGTGATCACCAGGGCGTTCTGGATCTTGATGTTGCCTACCGAGGTCGCCGCGTTGTCCGGCTTGATCCCCAGGGTCTGTGAGTCGTTGCCGGCGCCACAGGCGGCGAGCGAGGCGATCGAGAAGACGATGGCGGAAGCGGCGAGAGCGCCGCGTCGAAGGCTGCTGCTCACGGCGGCGGCAACTCCTTGAACGCGCGGGCGGCTCCCCTTATAAAGCCACCCTAAGTGTCTGTCAGCGGCCTTAGGTTACCGAGCCGTTCCCACGCCGCCGCACCCGACCCTCCCCAAGCCCCCGGCTTGCCTCCGGCTGGGGGTACCGCGAGCCCTTCGTCACTCCCGTCACAAGTGACCCTCCGGTCACTTTGCCGAGCGCTGGTCCGTCATTCACATAACCGCTCGCAAAATTTCCGTGAAGGAATGCGCGCCTCCTCGGCGATCCCTTCGTCGCCCTCTTCGACGATCCCTTCGACGACCTCTTCGACGACTGTCTCGATATTGATCACTCGGCACCGGGCCGGACGGCCGTTGATCAATTCCGGAATCGGCCCGGATCGGCCTCGAGGCACCGAACGGAGTAGCGGAAGTCGTACGCTTGGAAGTGGACAAAACGGGACGTTCGTCCACTTGGAGGCGGCTCCCGGAGTGTGTAACGTACGCGTTTCACCTCGCCCGAAGAGCCCCTCCGACCTGCGAATTCCCGCTTCCGCAGGCCCCTCGCAGCACGTTCCTGTCGCAGTTGTCAAGCCCCGAGATATGCCCTGACCTGCGAAAACGCCATTCAGAAGACGCCGTATCCGTGTTACCCTGGATAGCCACGGAAGGGGTACCTGTCACATGACGTTCAAGGTTGGCGACACCGTGGTCTATCCCCATCACGGGGCCGCGCTGATCGAGGCCATCGAAACTCGCCAGATCAAAGGCGTGGACAAGACCTACTTGGTGCTGAAGGTCGCCCAGGGTGACCTGACGGTACGTGTGCCAGCGGACAATGCTGAGTTCGTGGGTGTGCGTGATGTGGTCGGTCAGGATGGGCTGGACCGGGTCTTCGAGGTGCTGCGCGCGCCGTACGCCGAGGAGCCCACGAACTGGTCCCGTCGTTACAAGGCAAACCTGGAGAAGCTCGCCTCCGGCGATGTCATCAAGGTCGCGGAAGTCGTGCGTGACCTGTGGCGTCGTGAGCGCGAGCGAGGGCTCTCCGCCGGTGAGAAGCGCATGCTCGCCAAGGCCCGCCAGATCCTGGTGAGCGAGCTGGCTCTCGCGGAGAACACGAACGAGGACAAGGCCGAGGCCCTGCTCGACGAGGTGCTCGCCTCCTGACGCGCCACGGCAGCGAACCTTCGCTTCCGTCACGCTCAGCACAGTGAAATGCCGCGGTGCCCGATGACATTGACCATGTCGCCGGGCGCTGCGGCATGTTCGTCCCCGAAAATAGCCGCAAAGCTTCAGCGCGGCTTCGGCAGCCGTAAACACGGCGCCGAAACGCCTGCCGTACAACCTCAGGGAAAGCGGGCCCCCTGCTTGGCGTGCCGGGCCCGGGCAGATGGCTCGACCAGGGTCACGGAAAGGGTCCGGTCAAGGCGTCGCGCCCGGCACTCCTCCAGGCCATACCCACCTAGGTCGAGCACACAAACCTGACAGGAACCGATGTCTGACGAATCGCGCCCTTCGCCCGCGCAGACCCCCGCCGAAGCCGGCGTCGCCGCCGTGATTCCCGCCGCCGGCCGGGGCGTACGCCTCGGTCCGGGCGCCCCCAAGGCGCTCCGCGCGCTGAACGGCACGCCCATGCTCATCCACGCGGTCCGCGCACTCGCCGCCTCCCGCTATGTCTCCCTGGTGATCGTCGTGGCCCCGCCGGACGGCGCCGCCGAGGTCAAGTCGCTGCTCGACGCGCACGCGCTGCCTGGGGGTACCCCCAGCGGTAGCTGGGGGAGGACCGACTTCCTGGTCGTCCCCGGCGGTGACAGCCGCCAGGAGTCGGTCAGGCTCGGCCTCGACGCGCTTCCCCCCGAGTACGGCGTCGTCCTGGTCCACGACGCGGCCCGCCCGCTCGTCCCGGTCGACACGGTCGACGCCGTCGTGGAGGCCGTACGCGCGGGCGCCCCCGCCGTCGTCCCCGCGCTCCCGCTCGCCGACACCGTCAAGGAGGTCGAGCCCGCGAGCGCGCCCGGCGAGCCGGAGCCGGTCGTCGCCACCCCGGAGCGCGCCCGCCTGCGCGCCGTCCAGACACCCCAGGGCTTCGACCGCGCGACCCTGGTCCGCGCCCACGAGACGATCACCGACAACGTCACCGACGACGCGAGCATGGTCGAGCAGCTCGGCCTGACGGTCGTCGCCGTCCCCGGGCACGAGGAGGCCTTCAAGGTCACCCGCCCCCTCGACCTGGTCCTCGCCGAGGCGGTCCTGGCCCGCAGGAGGCTGAACGATGGCTTCTGAAGCACCGGATCTCCGCCTGCCGCCGGGCGTCGTCCTGCCGCAGGTGGGCATCGGCACCGACATCCACGCCTTCGAGGAGGGCCGCGAGCTGTGGTGCGCGGGCCTGAAGTGGGAGGGCGAGGGGCCGGGCCTGGCCGGGCACTCCGACGCGGACGTGGTCGCCCACGCCGCCTGCAACGCCCTCTTCTCCGCCGCCGGCCTCGGTGACCTCGGACAGCACTTCGGCACCGGCCGCCCCGAGTGGTCCGGCGCCTCGGGCGTGACCCTTCTGACGGAGGCCGCCCGGATCGTCCGCGCGGCCGGTTTCACCATCGGCAACATCGCCGTGCAGGTCGTCGGCCCCCGCCCGAAGATCGGCAAGCGCCGGGACGAGGCGCAGAAGCTCCTCGCCGAGGCGGCCGGTGCGCCCGTCTCCGTCTCCGGCGCCACGACGGACGGCCTCGGCTTCCCGGGCCGCGAGGAGGGGCTGATGGCGATCGCGACGGCACTGGTGGTCCGTACGGGCTGAGCCGCCGGCGGCCCGTTGCTCGTGGTGCGGGTGAGCGGAGAGCGTGCGAGGGTACCCGGAGAGTCACCGTTGACTTAAGGAGGTACCCATGCCCCCCGCCACCCTGCCCGACCGGCTCAAGTCCCTGCTCGACAGTCCCATCTTCATCGTGGTCGGCACGATCCAGTCCGACGGCCGGCCTCAGCTGTCCCCGGTGTGGGTGAAGCGGGACGGTGACCAGGTCCTGTTCTCCACGACCGTCGACCGCCGCAAGAAGAAGAACCTCGACCGCGACCCCCGGGTGAGCGTCGTCGTCCAGGACCCCGAGATGCCGTACGTCTACGCCGAGATCCGGGGCACCGCGGAGTTCGCCACGCAGGGCGCCAAGGAACTGATCGACGAACTGTCACTGAAGTACACCGGCAAGAAATACGCGGAGTTCAACCCGGATTCGGTCAACGACGCCGACCGCGTGATCGTCAGGATCACCCCGGAGAAGGTCGTGGGGATGTCCTGAGCGGAGTGTTCTGAGCCGAGCGGCACGAGGCACCACCCGGGGCCCACTACTCTGGAGTGGTGACCATTCGCCTGTACGACACCAGCGCCCGGCAGATTCGTGACTTCACCCCGCTCCAGCCGGGCTGTGTCTCGATCTACCTGTGTGGTGCCACCGTGCAGGCCGCACCGCACATCGGGCACATCCGGTCGGGGCTCAACTTCGACATCATGCGCCGGTGGTTCGAGTACCGCGGCTATGCGGTGACGTTCATCAGGAACGTCACCGACATCGACGACAAGATCATCACCAAGGCCCATGAGCAGGGCCGCCCCTGGTGGTCGATCGGGTACGAGAACGAACGCGCGTTCAACGAGGGCTACACCGCCCTCGGCTGCCTCCCGCCGACCTACGAGCCGCGCGCCACCGGCCACATCACCGAGATGGTCGAGATGATGCAGCGCCTCATCGACCGCGGCCACGCCTACGCCGCCGACGGCAACGTCTACTTCGACGTACGGTCCTTCCCGCAGTACCTCCAGCTGTCCCGGCAGGAGCTGGACAACCTGCTCCAGCCGTCCGGCGAGGGCGAGACCGGCAAGCGGGACCCGCGCGACTTCGCCCTGTGGAAGGCGGCGAAGCCGGGCGAGCCGACCTGGCCGACCCCGTGGGGAGAGGGCCGTCCCGGCTGGCACCTGGAGTGCTCGGCCATGGCGCACAAGTACCTGGGCACCGCCTTCGACATCCACGGCGGCGGCCTGGACCTGATCTTCCCGCACCACGAGAACGAGATCGCCCAGGCCAAGGCCTACGGCGACGACTTCGCCCAGTACTGGGTGCACAACGCCTGGGTCACCATGGCCGGCGACAAGATGTCCAAGTCGCTCGGCAACAGCGTCCTGGTCAGCGAGATGGTCAAGCAGTGGCGGCCCGTCGTCCTGCGCTACTACCTCGGCACCCCGCACTACCGCTCGATGATCGAGTACAGCGAGGAGTCGCTGCGCGAGGCCGAGTCGGCGTTCGCGCGGATCGAGGGCTTCGTGCAGCGCGTCACCGAGCTCGCCGGCAAGACCGTGGAGCCGGCCGGCGAGGTCCCGCCCGCCTTCGCCGAGGCGATGGACGACGACCTGGGCGTCCCGCAGGCCCTCGCCGTCGTGCACACCACCGTCCGGCAGGGCAACAGCGCGCTGGCCGCCGACGACAAGGAGGCCGCCGTCGAGCGCCTGGCCGAGGTACGGGCCATGCTCGGCGTCCTCGGCCTCGACCCGCTCGACGCACACTGGGCGGGGGAGTCCGACCAGAGCGAGGACCTGCACGGCGTGGTCGACAGCCTCGTCCGACTCGTCCTCGACCAGCGCGAGTCCGCCCGCACCCGCAAGGACTGGGCCACCGCCGACGCCATCCGCGACCAGCTGAACCAGTCGGGCCTGGTCATCGAGGACAGCCCGCAGGGCCCGCGCTGGACCCTCGGGTCCCGGTAGGCCCCGACCCTTGATCGATTGTGCCGCCCGGCCCCCCGGGCGGCACACTGCATAGACGTACGCACACTTTTCCCGCAGAAGACGCAGAGAACAGGTAGGTCATGGCCGCGAACAACCGCCGCATGTCCGGCAAGAAGGGCGCGCAGGTCGGCAGCGGCGGCAAGCGGCGCCGGGGCCTGGAGGGCAAGGGCCCGACCCCGCCCGCCGAGATGCGCAAGGGTCACGCCAAGCAGCGCGCCGCCGCGGCCAAGACCCGCCGTGCCCAGGGCCGCCCGCAGCAGCGCCGGGGCGGCGGCAGGTCGACCTCCGAGCTGGTCGTCGGCCGCAACCCGGTCGTCGAGGCGCTCCGCGAGGGCGTTCCCGCCAACACCCTGTACGTCCAGCAGTTCATCGACAACGACGAGCGCGTCCGCGAGGCCCTCCAGCTCGCCGCCGAGCGCGGCAACATCAACCTGATGGAGGCCCCCCGCCCCGAGCTGGACCGCATGACGAACGGCCTCAACCACCAGGGCCTCGTCCTCCAGGTCCCGCCGTACGAGTACGCCCACCCCGAGGACCTGCTCGACGCCGCCGCCGACGAGGGCGAGGACCCGCTCGTCGTCGCCCTCGACGGCGTCACCGACCCGCGCAACCTCGGCGCGGTCGTCCGCTCCGTCTCCGCCTTCGGCGGCCACGGCGTCGTCGTGCCCGAGCGCCGCTCGGCCGGCATGACCGCCGGCGCCTGGAAGACCTCCGCCGGCACGGCCGCCCGCACCCCGGTCGCCCGCGCCACCAACCTCACCCGCGCCCTGGAGGCGTACAAGAAGGCCGGCATCACGGTCGTGGGCCTGGCGGCGGACGGCGAGGTCGAACTCGGCGACCTGGAAGCACTCGACGGCCCGGTCGTCATCGTCGTCGGCAGCGAGGGCAAGGGCCTGTCCCGCCTGGTCGGCGAAACCTGCGACGCCCGCGTCCGCATCCCGATGCCGGGCGGCGCGGAGTCGCTCAACGCCGGCGTGGCGGCGGGCATCGTGCTGTACGAGGCGGCCCGCAGGCGCAGCTGACGTAACGGCACGCCGACGGGACTGAACACCCGTCCGCGAATTCACCCTTGCGGGGTAATTCTGGCGCCCATGTGGCGTTCGAGGCCGCTTTGACGGGGTCCGGACACATCCGCCCGGTCAAAGCAGTGTCCTAACTCCACGTCGCTCGGTTAGATGAGTGTGGACACCAGAACACCCCGCACACCCACGGGGGGACGCTCGTCGGGATTCCAGTCCGGGGCCGACGACGCTCCCGCGCTGAGCATGGTGAAGGTGCCGAGCGATCCGGCGCAGGTCATCGTCAATCACGCCAGCTTCCGCGTGCAGCTGGGCGCATCGACGAAGCGCGCCCAATCCCCGCGGATCGCCCGGCATCTGAGCGCCGCCCAGGACGCCGCCCGGATGCCCGTCGTGGGCACGGCGGGCCGGCCGGGCGCCGCGGCCGGCCGTCGCCGCCCCGTCGTGTGGAGCGGCAAGTCCGCCCCCGACGACACCGGCGCCCACCGGCTCCTCCAGGCCGTGCGGGGCAGCAGCGTCCGCCACGTCGACGAGCCCGAGCCCGGCGCCACCCAGGTCATCCCACGCGTCGGAACCGACTACGACGACGCCTACGACAGGCTGGACCAGACGGTCGAGACGCCGGTCGTGGGCCACCAGCGCACGGCCCCCGACGCCACCGCCGGCACCCGCCTGCTCCCGCACATGCGCACCGTCGGCGGCGCCTACGACGAACCCCCCTACCCGGACACCGACTTCGAGCCGTACGACGGCCACGACGGCTACGGCGAGTACGACGAGTACGACGACTACGCCGACCCCTCCGACCCCGATGCCCCCCGCCCCGCCCGCCGGCACGGGGACGACCCGGCCCGGCACGCCTACTTCCCCGGCCGCCGGATGAACCTCGGCGTCGTCCTCCTCCCCCTGCGCATCTTCCTCGGCTTCATCTCCGTCTACGCCGGCATGGGCAAGCTGTGCGACCCGCTCTACTTCGACGGCGGCAAACGCGGCTCCATGGTCAAGTGGCTCAACACACTGCACCCCTGGGAGGTCGCCGAGCCACTGCGCCAGTTCGCCCTGCACCACCCCGTCGGCTCCGGCCTGGTCATCGCCTTCCTCCAGGTGGCCGTCGGCGTCCTGACCGTCCTCGGCTGCTGGCAGCGCGTCGCCGCGATCGTGGGAGCCCTGCTGTCCGCCGCCCTGATCGTCACGGTCAGCTGGAAGACGGTCCCCGCCTACGACGCCCCCGACATCATCTACATGGCCGCCTGGTCCCCGCTGATCATCGCCGGCGCCCCCGTCTACTCCGTGGACGGCCGCCTGGCCGCCGGCGCCTGGCGCCGCCTCGGCCCCCGCGCCGACATCTGGGACCTGCGCCGCTACGTCCTGCGCCGCGGCGCCCTGATCACGGCCGTCACCGTCGGCGTCACCCTCCTCGTCGGCTCCCTCCTCGGCGGCGCCGTACGCGACTCCAGCCGCGTCGTCGTCCCCGGCCCGGGCGAGGCCCCCCGCAACAACCTCCCCGGCTCCCCGGTCCCCCAGGAGCCCGGACAGCGCAAGAAGACCCCGTCCGCCTCCACTTCGCCCACGGGCGGCGCCACGGCCGGCGCGAGCCCCTCCGGCGCGGCGACCACCCCGGGCGCCACCCGCAGCGCCGGCGGTACGACCACGACCCCCAGCCAGACCCAGGGCACAACGGGCCAGACCCCGCCCCGCCAGTCCTCCCCGACGGGCGGCGCCCCGAGCACCACAGCGGGCCCGACCAGCACCGGCGGCAGTTCCACCTCCGGCGGCACGTCCACCTCCGGCGGCTCGGGCGGTTCTTCGTCCAGCGGCCAGCCGGGCCTGGTGGGAGGCCTGCTGGGCTGACCGAGCCGGACAAAAGGGGCCCCGTACCAGTGGAGGTACGGGGCCCCTTCTTGACGGCACGACTACCGCTTCGACGGCACGACTACCGCCCCAACGCCGCCAACTCCTTGGCCGCCTCGGTGAGATCCTTGGCCGTATCGATGGCCCGCCAGTAAGCCCCCTGCGGAATTGGGAACCCGGCAAGCTTCCGCTCCCGGGCCAGCCCGGGAAACGTGGTCCGCTCGTGATCCCCCCGCTCCGGCAGCAACTCCGCGAACCCGGGCGAGAACACATACACACCCGCGTTGATCTCGAACGTCGACGGCGGGGCCTCGATGAAGTCGGTGATGTGCCCGAACCCGTCCGTCTTCACCGCACCCCAGGGGATACGCGGCCGGGCCAGGGCCAAGGTCGCTACGGCGTCCCGCTCGGTGTGGAAGTCGGCCATGTCCCGCAGGGAGAAGCGGGTCCAGATGTCGCCGTTGGTGGCGTACCAGGGCCGATCCGGGTGGGGAAGACGCGCGGCGGCGTACTTGAGGCCGCCGCCACGGCCGAGGGGCTCGGTCTCCACCACGGTGGTGACGGAGAGCGGCAGGTCGGCGGAGTCCAGCCACTTCTGCAGGACGTCGGCGAGGTGGCCGCAGGACACGACCACGTCGGTCACGCCTTCCTCGGCGAGCCAGGTCAGCTGATGGCCGATGATCGGAGTCCCCGTGCCGGGGATCTCGACCATCGGCTTGGGCCGGTCGTCGGTGTACGGACGCAGCCGGGAGCCCTGGCCACCGGCCAGGACCACGGCTTGAGTGGGGCGCGACGCGGCGTTGGGATGGGTCATGACCGCACTGTACGTGGCCCACGCCCGGGGCCGTCCGGCGGTGGCGCGCTCCTCGGGCAGCCGTTACCCGAAGGAGCGCTCACCGGCTTTTGGCCCTGCCCGGCGCCCCGTTCAGCCGCGCGCGGCCAGCACGCCCGAGGCGAACGACGTGTCGCACACCGGACGGGCGTAGGACTGGGCGCGCGGGACGCCGTAGATGCGCGCCGCCGCCTGGCCCAGGGCGCGGGCGATCGCGGAACAGTGCCGGGCCAGCGAGGGGCGCCCGTTCACCGCCTGCTGGAGGTGGGTGAGGACGACACCGGGGTTCCTTTTCTGCAGCTCGGCGATCAGCCGGTCACGGAGCACGTCCTCCGGAGCGCGGGAGACCGTCTTGGTGGAGACCTCCGCCGAGGAGACGTCCGAGGCGGCCAGCACCGAGCTGGAGGGGCTTCCCGTCCAGTTGACCCGGGTCACCGCGAGGGTTCCCGAGAGCACCAGGACGACGGGCAGGACAAGGGCGAGAGTGCGGCCGATCCGGCGGGCAGGGCCGCCCCGGTGGCCGCGTCGCGTCTGAGGGTTGGTGGAGTGCTTCACGCGTGTGAGGGTAGCGCGGGGTAATGATTTGGCGACATTTAGTCACCCTTTCGGGGGATGAGACAGTGCCACTTTCTGGGTAAGGGGTTGACGAGGCCCGCCCGAATTGATTGCTGTGCCGGGGTATATCCACACGCGCAAACAGCGCGAAAGGGGCCCTGCGGCACTCCGCAGGGCCCCTTTCGTCAACGCGGCACAAACACGCAGCTCAGCCTGTGTGCATGCGTGCCGCGCACACGCGCTCAGTCGGAGAGACGCTCACCCGTGGACGTCGAGAACACGTGGATCTCACCCGGCCGCGGCACCACGTGCAGCGTGGAGCCCTTCTCCGGCACGGAACGGCTGCTGACGCGGACCACCAGGTCCCTCTTCTCGCCGCCGACCTCGACGGTTCCGTACACGTAACCGTCGGCGCCGGTCTCCTCGACCACGTTCACCGACACCGCGAGACCGGCCGGAGCGTCCGCGCTGTCCTTCGTCAGGGACGCGGCAGTGCCGCCGTTGTGCTCGACCACGTCGAAGTGCTCGGGGCGCACACCCACGGTCACCGTCTTGTCACCCTTGTCGGTGGCGGCCTTCAGCGCCTCCCGGTTGACGGGGACGACACTGTTGCCGAACTTCACGCCACCGTCGGTGATCGGGACCTCGATCAGGTTCATGGCCGGGGAGCCGATGAAGCCGGCGACGAAGAGGTTCGCGGGCTTGTCGTACATGTTCCGCGGCGAGTCGACCTGCTGGAGCAGACCGTCCTTGAGCACGGCCACCCGGTCGCCCATCGTCATGGCCTCGACCTGGTCGTGGGTGACGTAGACCGTGGTGATGCCGAGGCGGCGCTGCAGCGACGCGATCTGCGTACGGGTGCTCACACGGAGCTTGGCGTCCAGGTTGGACAGCGGCTCGTCCATGAGGAACACCTGCGGCTCACGCACGATCGCGCGGCCCATGGCGACACGCTGACGCTGACCACCGGAGAGCGCCTTCGGCTTGCGGTCCAGGTACTCGGTGAGGTCGAGGATCTTCGCGGCCTCCTCGACCTTCTGCCGGATCTCCGCCTTGTTGACACCCGCGATCTTGAGCGCGAAGCCCATGTTGTCGGCGACCGTCATGTGCGGGTACAGAGCGTAGTTCTGGAACACCATGGCGATGTCCCGGTCCTTGGGCGGCAGGTGCGTGACGTCGCGGTCACCGATGCGGATGGCGCCGCCGTTGACGTCCTCCAGGCCCGCGAGCATCCGCAGCGAGGTGGACTTTCCGCAACCCGACGGGCCGACCAGGACGAGGAACTCGCCGTCCTCGATCGCGATGTCGAGCGAGTCGACGGCGGGCTTGGTGGAACCCGGGTAGATCCGGGTCGCCTTGTCGAACGTGACAGTGGCCATGGTGATGGGCCCCCTTCTACCGGCAGGAACGTGCCGGACGATCCGTTGTAGGAAGGTGGTTGGTGTAGTCCACACGAGTGAACTGGCTCAGGACGGTACCTGGCGTTCACGCGATCTGTCAGCACCTCGGCCACTGTGAACTTCGCGGAAATTTTCGACGGGACCCGCCGAGGACCTGGGTACACTGCACGAGCACCCAGGTGCACGCCTCCTTAGCTCAGCTGGTCAGAGCGCCGCTCTTGTAAAGCGAAGGTCGTCGGTTCGAATCCGACAGGGGGCTCCATAGGCCGATGACCTGGGGTTTCTCCCAGGTCATCGGCATTTTCAGAGCAGGCGCCGCCCGATCTCCAGCTGCCGTTCCTCGATCGGTCGGCCGTCCTTCACGTCCCACAGGGTGTTCTGCAGGAGTCGGCCCAGGGTCCAGGCGCGGGCCCGCTCCCGGTCCAGGCCGAGCACCTCCGTCATGGCGTCGAAGCGGCGGCGTACCTCGGCCGCCTCGAAGCGGTTGTCCAGCGCCGGCCACAGTTCGAAGCCCGGGTCGCCGGCGAGTGGCTTGGGGTCGATGGCGAGCCACTCGGCGCGGCCGGCGGCCAGTACGTTCTCGAAGTGCAGGTCCCAGTGCAGCAGCCGGTCACCGGGCTCTGCGACGACCTCACGCAGCGCGGCCGCGCAGTCGGCGATCGTCCGGCGCGCCCCGAGGTCGGGGATGTGCTTCAGCGCCCACGGGGTCTGCTCCAGCATGGCCTCGGCGATGTCGCCGAGCCGGCGCATCCCCGGCGGCGCCGGGACGGACGTCAGCCGGGCCAGCAGCCGCGCGATGACCACGACGGCCTCACGCGTGTCGTCGGCGGCGGACAGCATCCGGGACTCGTCCAGCCGCTCCAGGAGCATGGTGCCCGTCGTCGGGTCGTGGTCCAGGAGTCGTACGGCTCCGTCGCCGTCCCATGTCCGCAGTGCGACGGGCTCGCCCTCGGTCTCCTCGTCCGGCAGCTGCAGCTTGAGCACGGCACGGCTGTCGTCGGCCCGGACCACCGGCAGGACCAGTGCACTGACACCGTTCATGGAAGGCCCGTCGAGCCGCAGCTGCCACCGGTGCAGGAAGGTCGCCGTGAGTTCCGGCAGGCCCGCGATGAACGCCCGCCCCGCCGCACCGTTGTAGGTCTCCTGGGCCTGCGCGAGATCACCGGGGATGTCAATCACGGACCGGACGATACTGGCGTGCGTGAATCGGCTCATGCGAATCAACCGGGGCCTCGGCGGTGTGTGGGCGTATGTCCGCAGCGCTCCCGGCACGTATGTGTGGCTGTTGGTCCTGTTCGTCACGACCGTCGCGCTGCACCAGATGTCGCCGGAGTTTGAGCAGCACTTCCTGCGGCAGCGGTCGACGAACATCCATGAGCTGTCGCGCAACCCGGTGCGGGTCCTGGTGGCCAGTGCGATGTGGATCGACAGTGGTCGCTGGCTCCCCTACGTCGTGCTGTACACCGTTTTCCAGGCGCCCGTCGAACGCTGGCTCGGCACGGCCCGCTGGCTCGCGGTGTGTGCCCTGTCGCACGTCCTGGCCACCCTCATCAGCGAAGGTGCCCTGCTCAAGGCGATCCGGGACGGCATGGCCCCGCACTCGGCCGTCAACACCCTGGACACCGGGGTCAGTTACGCCCTGGCAGGGGTCATCGGCGTGCTGACCTACCGCATCGCGCCACCCTGGCGTTACGCGTATCTCCTGGTCATCCTGGTCGTCTTCAGTCTGCCCCTGGCCTCGGGACGTACGTTCACCGAACTCGGCCACTTCGTCTCGGTACTGATCGGACTGGCCTGTTACCCGCTGACCAGAGGCCGTGGAAAAGCATGGAATCCGAAGGAGACACTGGCCGCTCCGAGGGGTTAACGTCCGGGCCATGAGCAGCACGGCGAGCAGTGTCGTCAATGGTGGGGTCTCCTTCTGGTACGCGGATGACGGTCTGCCTGCGGTACGTGAGCCGCTGCCGGGGGACGCGACGGCGGACGTCGCGATCGTCGGTGGCGGTTACACCGGTCTGTGGACCGCGTACTACTTGAAGAAGGCCGCGCCCTTCCTCCGTATCACCGTCCTGGAGCAGAAGTTCTGTGGCTATGGCGCCTCCGGCCGTAACGGTGGCTGGCTCTACAACGGCGTCGCCGGCCGTGACCGGTATGCGAGGCTGCATGGTCGTGAAGCGGCCGTGCGTCTGCAGAGGGCGATGAACGACACGGTCGCCGAGGTGATCGCGGCGGCGGAGGCGGAGGGTATCGACGCCGACATCCACCGGGGCGGCGTTCTGGAGGTGGCCACCACTCCCGCTCAACTGGCGCGCCTCAAGGCCTTCCACGAGCACGAGCTGTCGTACGGCGAGAAGGACCGGGAGCTCTACGGTGCCCGGCAGACCGCCGAGCGTATTCGTGTCGCCGACGCGGTCGGTTCGACCTGGACCCCGCACGGCGCGCGGCTGCACCCGGCGAAGCTGGTGAAGGGTCTCGCGGCGGCGGTGGAGGCGCTGGGTGTCACGATCCATGAGTCGACCCCGGTGACCGAGATTCGTCCCCAGCACGCCGTGACTCCGTACGGCACGGTCCGCGCCCCGTACGTCCTGCGTTGCACGGAGGGCTTCACCGCGTCCCTGAAGGGCCAGCGGCGCACCTGGCTCCCGATGAACTCCTCCATGATCGCCACCGAGCCGTTGACGGAGGACCAGTGGGCGTCCATCGGCTGGGACGGCCGGGAAACTCTGGGCGACATGGCCCACGCCTACATGTACGCCCAGCGCACCGCCGACGGCCGTATCGCGCTCGGCGGACGCGGGATCCCCTACCGCTTCGGATCCAGGACGGACAACGACGGCCGCACGCAGGAGGCGACCGTCGAAGCCCTCCGGGAGATCCTGACCCGCTTCTTCCCGGCCCTCGCCGGAGTGCGCGTGACGCACGCCTGGTCCGGCGTCCTCGGCGTACCCCGCGACTGGTGTGCGACGGTGACGCTGGACCGTTCGACGGGCCTCGGCTGGGCCGGCGGCTACGTCGGGTCCGGTGTCGCCACCACCAACCTGGCCGCCCGTACGCTGCGCGATCTGGTCCAGCGGGATTCCGGCCAGGGCGGCCGGACCGAGCTGACGGATCTGCCCTGGGTGAACCACAAGGTCCGCAGGTGGGAGCCCGAACCCTTCCGCTGGCTCGGTGTCCACGGCATGTATGCCACCTACCGCACCGCCGACCAGCGGGAACGTCTGCGGCCGGGGACGGAGTCCTCGCGGCTGGCGAGGGTGGCGGACCGGGTCGCGGGGCGGCACTGAGCGGCGGGGGGACGCCGGGTTAGCCTCGCCGCATGATTCGTACCGCGATCCCTGACGACATTCCCGTCATCCATGGCCTGATCCGTGAGCTGGCCGAGTACGAGAAGGCTTCGCACGAGGCGAGGGCGACGCAGGAGCAGCTGGGGGAGGCGTTGTTCGGGGAGCGGCCGGCGGCGTTCGCGCACATGGCTGTGGACGACGCCACCGGGGAGGCCGTGGGGTTCGCGCTGTGGTTCTTGAACTTCTCGACCTGGCGTGGGGTGCACGGGATCTACCTGGAGGATCTGTACGTGCGGCCGGGTGCCCGTGGCGGCGGGCACGGCCGGGCGCTGCTGACGGAGTTGGCGCGGATCTGTGTGGAGCGCGGGTACGGGCGGCTGGAGTGGTCGGTGCTGGACTGGAACCGCCCGGCGATCGGCTTCTACGAGGCGTTGGGGGCGCGTCCGCAGGACGAGTGGACGGTGTACCGGCTGACGGACGATGCGCTGGCGGCGCTGGGGTCGGGTTCCGGCCCGGGTGGTGGTGAGTCGGCCGGGCGGGCTTGTCCGCTGGGGTCAGTTCACTGATTCGGGTACCGGGGCGTCGGCCGGCGCTCCGTGTTTCGGGGCCTTGGCCGTGACCATCAGGGCGGCGGTCAGTCCTGCCAGGAGCATCACGCCGGCCGCCCACCAGATGGCGATCGTGTAGCCGTGGACGACGCCGGCGGGGATCACGAGGGCCTTGGGTGCGCCGGTGCGCAGGTGGGCGGTGATGTACGCGGTGCTGCTGGTGGTGGCGATGGTGTTGAGCAGTGCCGTACCGATGGAGCCGCCGACCTGCTGGGAGGTGTTGACGGTTGCCGAGGTGACGCCCGAGTCGCGGGGGGCGATGCCGGAGGTCGCGGTGGCGAACACGGGCATGAAGGTCAGGCCCATGCCGAGGCCCATGAGGATGAGGGCGGGCAGAATCTCGGTGGTGTAGGAGGAGTGGACCGTCATGCGGGTGAGGAGTGTCATGCCGCCCGCGGCGAGGAGCATGCCGGGGGCCATGAGCATGCGCGGGGCGACGCGGTGCAGCAGCCGGGCGGAGATCTGGGTGGAGCCGGTGATGATGGCGGCGGTGAGGGGGAGATAGGCGAGGCCTGTCCTGACCGGCGAGTAGCCGAGGATGATCTGCAGGTAGTAGGTCATGAACAGGAACAGGCCGAACATGCCGATCGTCGCGAGCATCATGGTCAGGAAGCAGCCGGCGCGGTTGCGGTTCTTGATGATGTGCAGGGGGAGCAGCGGGTTCGGGGCGCGGTTCTGCCACCAGACGAACGCGGTGAGCAGGGCGATTCCGGCCGCGAAGAGGGCGAGGACCAGCGGGTCGGTCCAGCCGCGTGGTTCGGCCTCGCTGAAGCCGTAGACGATGGCGACGAGGCCGCCGCAGCCGAGCAGTGCGCCGGGTACGTCGAGGCCGGCCTCGCGGTGGCCGGGGCGGTCGTGCAGGAGGGCGAAGGCGCCGAACACGGCGATGACGGCGATGGGCACGTTGACGTACAGGCACCAGCGCCAGTTGAGGTATTCGGTGAGCAGGCCGCCGACGATGAACCCGATCGCCGAGCCGCTGCCGGCGAGGGCGCCGTAGACGCCGAAGGCCTTGCCGCGTTCGCGGGGGTCGGTGAAGGTCGTGGTGAGCAGGGAGAGCGCGGAGGGGGCGAGGACGGCGGCGAAGGCGCCCTGGAGGGCGCGGGCGCCGAAGAGCATGCCGGAGCTGGTGGCGGCGCCGCCGATCGCGGAGGCGACGGCGAAGCCGATGAGCCCGAAGACGAAGGTGCGTTTGCGTCCGACGAGGTCGGCGATGCGGCCGCCGAGCAGGAGGAGGCCGCCGAAGGCGAGGGTGTAGGCGGTGATGACCCACTGCCGGTTGCCGTCGGACATGTGCAGGGCGTGCTGGGCGGAGGGGAGGGCGATGTTCACGATCGTCGCGTCCAGGACGACCATCAGCTGGGCGAGGGCGATGACGACGAGGGCCCACCAGCGGTGTGGATCGGTCCCCTCGGGGGCCACTCGGGGGGTTCCTGCCGCACCCGTTCGGCCGATACTCATCTGGCCAGAAGACCACGAATCGGGGCGTATTGCATCCGTGTGTGCGGTGGGGCTGTTCGTGGCCTTCTTCAAGGTTTTCGGCGGGCGTTTCATGGTTCCAGTACCACCTTTCCGATGGTGTCGCGGTTCTCGAGTGCGCGGTGGGCGGCGGCCGCCCGCGCGAGGGGGAAGCGGGTGACGGCGGGCCGCAGCCGGCCGTGGGCGGCCTCGGCGAGCGCGCGCAGTTCGAGCGCGCGCAGGCCGCCGGCCCTGCGGAGCATGTCGGGGCCGAGCACGGACTGGGAGACGCCTTCGACGAGGTGGCCCGTGCCCTGCCCGATGCCTTCCGCCGACCAGCCGAAGACCAGGTGCCGCCCGCCCGGCCCGAGGAGGGCGACGGCCTGCCGGGCGGCCTCGCCGCCGACGCCGTCGTAGACGAGCGTGGCCTGCCGGGTCCCGAGGCGGGCGCGGACCGTGGCGGGCCAGGCGGTGTCGGTGTAGTCGACGGCGAGATCGGCGCCGTTCGCCCGGACGCGGGCGGTCTTCCCGGCGCCGCCCGCGAGTCCGACCACGGTGGCGCCGGCGTTCCTGGCGTACTGCACGAGCAGGGTGCCGATGCCTCCGGCGGCGGCGGGTACGACGACCACGTCGTCCGGTCCCGGTTCGGCGAACCCCACGATCCCGAGCGCCGTACGTCCCGTGCCGATCATGGCGACGGCGGCGGCGAAGTCCAGGTTCGCCGGGATCTCGTGCACGCGGTCGACGTCGGTGACGGCGAGTTCGGCGTACCCTCCGGGCGCGAAGCCGAGGTGGGCCACGGCCCGCCTGCCGAGCCACAGCCCGTCGACGCCGTCGCCGAGCGCGTCGACGACCCCCGCGACCTCGCGGCCGGGCACGGTCGGCAGGGCGGGCCGCTCGGGCAGCGGGCCCCGGTGGCCGGCGCGCAGGGCGGCGTCGATCAGGTGCACCCCGGCCGCGGCGACCGCGATCCGCACCTGGCCCGGGCCGGGGACCGGGTCCGGGGCCTGCTCGTAGGTGAGGTTCTCGGCGGGACCGAAGGCGTAGAGGCGGACGGCGTGCATGGGTGACCCCCAGGAGGACGGCTGACTCATCGGGCTTTTCGGGTCCACGCTCCGACCTCAAGCCCGCTTGAGGTCAAGGACGGGCCGGCCGAGGATCAGGGACACCGCGGTGACCGCGCTGTTGAAGGACACCTCCGACAGCACACCGGGCGCGGCCACCTGGTCGCCGGCGAGGTAGACCCCGTCGCCGCGGTCCACGGCGGGCCGGTCCCGCCAGCTGCTCCCCGGCGGGTCCACGGCCCCGGTACGGCCGTCCGCCACGGCTTCCCGCCGCCAGGTCAGCCGCTCCCGCCAGCCCGGGAAGCCCAGGTCGAGGAGTTCCTCGGCGCGGGCGAGGCCGTCGGCGCGGGACTCGTCCGGCCCGAGCGGGAACTGCCCCTGGATCAGCTGTTCCCCGGCCGGGGCGAGGGACGGGTCCGGTGCGGTGCACCGCTCCAGCCGGCCGGTCGCGTCGAGGTCGGAGAGGACGAAGGGGTCGCCGCGCCGGGTGCGGACGGCGAGGTCGAGCAGGACGGTACGGCCGCTGGGCCAGGTGAGCGAGTCGTCGCGGAGCAGCCGCCGGGCGGCGGGCAGGGAGGTGGCGACGACCACGGGGGTGTCGGTGGGCAGTTCGCCGACGCGGGACAGCGTCTCGACCCGCACGCCCAGCTTCCAGGCCCGCGCGGCCATCCGGTCGATCAGGCGGGCCCAGCCGCCGACCGGGTAGTGCGCCTCCGGCGGCAGTTTGGTGGCCCGGCGCAGTCGTTCCTGCACGAACGCGGCGGACAGGGCGCCGGGGTCGTGGTGGAAGAGGGCGACGGCCGCGTAGTGGGCGGCGGCGCGGGCGCCCTCCTCGCCGGCCACTCCGGTGGCCCAGCTCAGGAAGTCGGTGTCGACGGGCGCCTGCCGGACGCCGGGACGCAGCAGCTTCAGCATCCCGAAGGGCGGGGTGCGGCGCAGCGTGCCGTGGTGCCGCAGCCGCAGCCGGGCGGCCTGCAGGGCCGGGATCGGGGCGAGCGGTCCGATCAGGTCCCGCTGCCTGAGCCAGGTCCAGTGCGGGCCGCCGTTGTAGAGGGCGTGCGGGCCCTCGTTGGTGCGGTACGGCCCCTCGGCGGTGCGGGCCCGGCCGCCGAGGGTGTGATGGGACTCGTACACGGTGACCTCGGCGCCGGCCTCGGCGGCGGTGATCGCGGCGGTGAGTCCGGCGAAGCCACCGCCGACGACGGTGATGCGGTGCAGGGGGCGGTGCATGGGGTGGGCCCTCCCTCGGATCGGTACACCTGGCCGTGTGTATGGCTGTCGGTCGGTGACGGGCGTACGGCTGTCGGTCCGTGTATAGGACTGTTCGGCGGGGCCGGAATGTGACATCGCCGGGGTTTGCGCAGGTCAGGGGGGATTGTCAGTGGTGGGGTGCAGCATGGGGGCATGGCGAGGAGAGCGACGGGCGGCCGTGCGGTGGGCCGGGCAGGGGTGAAGGGCGCGCGACGGCCGGAGCTGCGGCTGCCGCCCCTTCGGCCGTGGGCCGAGGCGGAGTTGGAGCCGGACGGGGATTACGACGGGCTGGAATTCCGGGACGCCGACCTGACCGGGCAGGACGGCGTGGGCGCCCGGTTCATGGACTGCGCGCTGACCGGCTGCGTGGTGGACGATGCCGCGCTGGGCCGGGCCAGAGTGCTGGACTCGGTCCTGACGGGGCTGCGCGGGGTGGGCACGCATCTCGCCGAGTCCACGTTCCGGGACGTCGAGCTGATCGACGCCCGGCTGGGCGGCACACAGCTGCACGGCGCCGTCCTGGAACGGGTCGTGGTCCGCGGCGGCAAGATCGACTACCTCAACATGCGGGAGGCCCGCCTGAAGGACGTCGTCTTCGAGTCCTGCGTCCTGGTCGAGCCGGACTTCGCGGGCGCGACCCTGGAGCGGGTGGAGTTCGTCGACTGCGCGCTGAGAGAGGCCGACTTCGGCAGCGCGACACTGACGGACGTGGACTTGCGCGGGGCCGCTCCGCTGGAGCTCGTGCGCGGGCTGGACCGGCTGTCGGGGGCGGTGATCAGCACGGGGCAACTGCTGGATCTGGCACCGGCGTTGGCGGCAGAACTGGGGATCCGCGTGGAGTAGGCCCTCCCGCGGGCTCTACGGCACGCGTGGAAAGCGGGCCTGGAGCGTCCAGATCGCCGGGTTCTCCGCCAGGTCCTCATGGAGATCGGTCAGGTCGGCGATCAGGTCGTGCAGGAAGTCACGGGCCTCGCGGCGCAGTTCGGCATGGGAGAAGGACAGCGGGGACTCCTCGGCCGGCACCCAGTCGGCGGTGACGTCCACCCAGCCGAAGCGGCGCTCGAACAGCATCCGGTCGGTGGACTCGGTGAAGTCCAGCTCCGCCCGCTGCGGCCGGGCGGCGCGGGAGCCCATCGGGTCTCGGTCCAGTCGCTCCACGATGTCGCACAGCGCCCACGCGAAGTCCAGCACCGGCACCCATCCCCAGGCTGTGGACAGCTCCCGGTCCGTCTTCGTGTCCGCGAGATACACGTCACCGCAGAACAGGTCGTGCCGCAGCGCACGGACGTCCGCGCGGCGGTAGTCGGTCTGCGGAGGGTCCGGGAACCGGTTGGAGAGGGCGTAGCCGATGTCGAGCACGTCAGAGATGGTGTCACGCCTCGGCAGGAGCCTGACGACACACGGGCCCCTCGGACCCCGGCACCTAAGATCACTGACATGTCCAGATCCGTACGCCTGGTGCCGGCCGTCGCGGCCCTGCTCACCCTCGCCCTGACCGCCACCGCGTGCGACGGCGGTGTGCACGGCACCCCGGGCGGCTCCGGCGTACGCGACCCGTACTTCCCGAAGGCCGGCAACGGCGGCTATGACGTCGGGCACTACGACCTCACCCTCGACTACACCCCCGCCGCCCGCCGTCTCACCGGCACGGCGGTCATCACCGCCCGCGCCACCCAGGACCTGTCCGCCTTCGACCTCGACCTCGCCGGGCTGCACGTCGACTCGGTCACCGTCGAGGGCAGGAAGGCCCGCTTCAACCGGGCCGGCCAGGAACTCACCGTCCGCCCGCACGACGACCTGAGCAACGGCGAGACCTTCCGCACCACCGTCCGCTACTCGGGCGCCCCGCAGACCCTCACCGACCCCGACGGCTCGAAGGAGGGCTGGCTGCCGACCGCCGACGGCGCCCTCGGCCTCGGCGAACCGGTCGGCTCCATGGCCTGGTTCCCCGGCAACGACCACCCCTCCGACAAGGCCTCCTACGACATCACCGTCACCGTCCCCGAGGGCCTCCAGGCCGTCTCCAACGGCGAGTTGGCGGACCGGTCCACCAAAGGCGGCCGTACGACCTGGCACTGGCACACCGCGCAGCCCATGGCGAGCTACCTCGCCACGGTCGCCGTCGGCCACTTCGACCTCACCCGCACCACCGGCCCGCACGGACTGCCGGTCCTCACCGCTGTCGACCCCACGCAGGCGAAGGCGAGCGAGAAGGTACTGGCGCAGCTTCCCGACATCATCAAGTGGGAGGAGATCAACTTCGGGCCGTACCCCTTCTCCTCCACCGGCGCCATCGTCGACCGCCCCGACGACGCCGGCTACGCCCTGGAGACCCAGAACCGGCCCGTCTTCCCCGGCGCCCCGGACACCGGCACCCTCGTGCACGAACTCGCCCACCAGTGGTACGGCGACTCGGTCACCCCGAAGTCCTGGCAGGACATGTGGCTCAACGAGGGCTTCGCGACGTATGCGGAGTGGCTGTGGCGGGAGGACCACGGCGGCGAGAGCGTGCAGAAGCACTTCATGGACCTGTACCACGGCGACGACGAGGCCATCTGGGCCTACCCGCCCGCGAAGCCGTCGAGCGCCGCCCACATCTCCGACAGCCCCGTCTACGAGCGTGGCGCGATGGTCCTGCAGAAGATCCGGCAGAAGGTCGGCGACGACACGTTCTACGACATCGTCCAGGGCTGGGCCGCCGCCCACCGCCACGGCAGCGCGAGCACCGCCGACTTCACCGCGTACGTGGACAAGAAGGCCCCGCACCAGGACTTCACCGAGATCTGGAAGGACTGGCTGTACGGCGACGGCAAACCGGCCCACCCCTGACGGGGAAGCCGGTCCACCCGTGACGGGTTACGGCACCCCGGAGCTGTCCCACGCGTCCAGCAGCCCCGCGAGCCCCGGCGGCCACACCGGCTCGGGTGCCTCGGACAGTTCCCGTCGCGTCCACCAGCGCCAGGTGAGGATGCCGTCCGCGGTGTGCGCGGCGGCGAGGTGGGGGCCGGCCGGGTCGCGGCGCGGGCCACGGGCGGCGTAGACGTGCTCGTGCTGGCGGACCCGGGTGCCCGTGTGCGTGAAGTCGTGTTCCCAGGTGCACAGCAGCGGGCCCGGCTCGAGGTCGGTCCAGCCGGTCTCCTCGGCCAGCTCCCGCAGGGCGCCCTCGCCCGGGGACTCGCCGGGCTCCAGGCCGCCGCCGGGCAGCGCCCAGTGGACGCCGACCTCGACGTTGTCGTACCGGAAGAGAAGCACCGCGCCGTCCGGGTCCACCACGGCGATCCGGGCCGCCTTCCTCGGTGTGCGGGACGCCTCGCCCAGCACCTTGCGCAGCACCGCGCAGGGGCGGCCGAGGGCGCGGTCGGGGCGGTGGTCGATCACCTCGTAGCCGAGGGTGGTCCAGAAGGCCAGGGCCTTCGGGTTGTTCTCCAGTACCGCGAGCCGTACGGCGCTGCGGCGGCCCTGGGCGCGGAAGCGGTCCTCGACGAGGTGGGCGAGGGTGCGGCCGTACCCCTTGCCGTGCACGGCCGCGTCCACCATCAGCAGCCCGATCCACGGGTCCGGGTCGACGGGTTGGGGATGGTGGGCGAGCGTGCCCGCGAGTCCGACGAGCTGTCCCTCCTCCGTGCGGGCGAGCAGCACCTCGGCGCCCGGCACGGCCAGGTCCTCCGCCAGGGTGGCCGCGACCTGCTCGGGACGCACGTCGTCCGGGTCCGGGAAGTCGCCGCTGAGCCGGTGGAACTCGCGGTTGGACGCGTAGAGCGCGGTGAGTTCGGTCAGCAGCGCGGCCGGGATGTCCTGGCCGGGGCAGAGGGGCTCGAGGATCACGGGGGCACGCTATCCCGCGGGCCGGTCGCCCTCCACGGGATTTTCCCGGCGGCGGAAGCCCTGAGCCGCGTCCGCGCCCGGGGCCTCCGCTCGCTGTGACCGGGTGTCAGACATTCACACCGAAGTCCTGGGCGATGCCGACCAGGCCCGAGGCGTAACCCTGGCCCACCGCGCGGAACTTCCACTCAGCGCCGTTGCGGTACAGCTCGCCGAAGACCATGGCCGTCTCGGTGGCGGCGTCCTCGGAGAGGTCGTAGCGGGCGATCTCGGCGCCGCCGGCCTGGTTGACGATGCGGATGTACGCGTTACGGACCTGGCCGAAGTTCTGGCCGCGGTTCTCGGCGTCGTAGATGGAGACCGGGAAGACGACCTTGTCGATGTCGGCCGGGAGCGCGGCCAGGTTGACGTTGATCGCCTCGTCGTCGCCGGCGCCCTCGCCGGTGCGGTTGTCACCGGTGTGGACGATGGTGTTGTCCGGGGTCTGCTTGTTGTTGAAGAAGACGAAGTGCGCGTCCGAGTAGACCTTGCCCTGGCCGTTGACCGCGATGGCGGAGGCGTCCAGGTCGAAGTCCGTGCCGGTGGTGGTGCGGACGTCCCAGCCGAGGCCCACGGTGACGGCGGTCAGGCCCGGAGCCTCCTTGGTGAGCGAGACGTTGCCACCCTTGGACAGGCTTACAGCCATGTTGGGAGTCCCTTCCGTTGGATATGTGTGGTGCAGTGCCGTTGAAGCTACCGTCACCGGGGAGAACGTCCAGAGGGGTCCTGTCGGTTCCGGACCCCTTTACCTTTTTTACCAAGTCGGAAATCCAGGTGACGTGGGCCCGGCGCGACCGGGAACATGGAACGCATGTCCGGTCCCTACGTCGTTCGTGGCTCCGTCTCGCTTCCCGAGGCCGAGTTGATGTGGCGTTTCTCCAGGTCGTCCGGGCCCGGCGGCCAGCACGTCAACACAACGGACTCGCAGGTGGAGCTGCGCTTCGACCTCGCCCGCACCGAGGCGCTGCCGGCGGTCTGGAAGGAGCGGGCGCTGGAGCGGCTCGCGGGCCGGCTCGTCGACGGCGTGGTGACCGTACGGGCGTCCGAGCACCGCTCCCAGTGGCGCAACCGCGAGGCCGCCGCCGTACGCCTCGCCGCCCTCCTCGCGGAGGCCAGCGCGCCCCCGCCCAAGCCGCGCAGACCGACCCGGATCCCGCGCGGCATCAACGAACGCCGGCTGCGGGAGAAGAAGCAGCGCTCGGAGAGGAAGCGGGGCCGCTCGGGCCGGGACTGGGCGTGAGTCCGGTGGGCCGGCGCGTGAACCCGGCGGGCAGGGGGCGCGGCGAGGCCGGGCGGCGCCCGTCACCCGTACGGTCGCCGCGCGCGGGTGCGCCGTCACATCCGGGGCCTGCCGTTCGTCAGTGAGGCAGCGGACCACCAGCGCGACGGAGAGGCCGGGCACCCCGATGAGTGACAACGAGCAGCAGCACCGCGACGACGCGTTTCTCGCCGAGCGATTCGAGGCGTACCGGGGGCATCTGCGGGCCGTCGCCTACCGGATGCTGGGCTCGGCCGCGGAGGCCGAGGACGCGGTGCAGGAGTCGTGGTTCCGGCTGAGCCGGGCCGACACGCATGGGGTGGACAACCTCGGGGGCTGGCTGACGACCGTCGTCGGCCGGGTCTGCCTCGACATGCTCCGCTCCCGCCGCTCGCGCGGCGAGGAGCCCCTGGACACCTGGCATCCCGGGGCCTCCGCCGAGCCGGACCCCGCGCAGGACGCCGTGCTCGCGGACTCGGTCGGGCTGGCGCTCCTGGTCGTCCTCGACACGCTCTCGCCGGCCGAGCGGCTGGCGTTCGTGCTGCACGATCTGTTCGGGGTGCCGTTCGAGGAGGTCGGCGGCATCCTCGGGCGCAGCCCGGCCGCCGCGCGGCAACTGGCCAGCCGGGCCCGGCGCCGGGTGCGGGGCGCGGAGGCGCCGGAGGCCGACCTGCTGCGGCAGCGGGAGGTGGTCGACGCGTTCCTGGCGGCCGCGCGGGAGGGGGACTTCGACGGCCTGCTGGAGGTGCTCGACCCGGAGGTGGTGGCGCGCGGCGAGGCGGGCGTGACCGCCGGTGCGGTGGGGGTCGCCTCCGGCGCGAAGAGCTTCGCCCATCTGGCCCGCGTGGCGCGTCCCGCGCTGGTCGACGGCGCGACGGGCCTGGTCGTGTACGCCGAGGGCCGCGTCGAGCGTGTCCTGACGTTCACCTTCGTCGCCGACCGCATCACGGCCATCGACATCCTGACGCATCCGGACGACCTGTCGGAGCTGACGATCGAGCCGGTGTAGCGCAGCCGCCCGCGCCTGCGAAGGACGACTACAGCGCCAGCACCCCCACCGTCTGCCCCCCGCTGGTCTCCCCGTTCTTGAGGAAGCCCAGCCGCAGATAGAACTCCTCGGGGCCGTCCGGGCCGGGGTGCCAGGTGACGTACAGTTCCCTGCCGCCCCGGCGGCGGATCAGGTCGGCGACGGAGCCGACGGCGAACCTGCCGTACCCGCGGCCCTGTTCCTCGGCGGCGATGTTGAGGCGCCACAGGCCCGAACGGCGCACGCTGCCGTCGCCGCGCCAGTCGATGTCGAGGAAGGCCATCAGGAACCCGACCGGCCGGTCACCGTCCACGATCAGCCGGGGCCAGGCCACGCCGGCGGGGTGGACGTACGCCTCGGCCAGGGACTGCACGACCGGCTCGACCGCGTGTTCCTGGTCGGGGCGGATGCGCAGGCCGATCGCGGCGTCGAAGTTCGCGGGGGTGAGTTCTTCCAGACGAGGGGTCATCCGCGCAGCGTAGGAAGGCAGATCCCCTCCGAGCCACGCATTATCGGCGCTCAGCCCAACTGCCGGTACCGGCCCCGGAAGTACAGCAGCGGCCCGCCCGCCGCGCTCGGTACCTGCGCGGTCAGGACGCGGCCGATGACGAGGGTGTGGTCGCCGGCCGTCACCCGCTGTTCGGTGCGGCACTCGAGGGTGGCCAGCGCGCCGCCCACCAACGGGGCGCCGGTGGCCTCGCCGCGGACGTAGGGGATGTCCTCGAAGAGCAGACGGTCGCTGATGCGGCCCTTCATGGCGAAGCGACCCGCGACGTGCCGCTGGCTCTCGGTGAGGACCGACACCGCCCACAGGGGCTGTTCGTCGAGCAGGTCGTCCATGCGGGAGCCCGTACGCAGGCTCACCAGGACCAGCGGCGGGTCGAGGGAGACGGACATGAAGGCGGTGGCGGTCATGCCGACGTCCTCCATGCCCGGCGCGTCCAGGTCGTCCGGGTCCAGCGGCGGCTCCTGCGCGGTCACCAGGACCACTCCGGCGGCCAGCCGGGACATGGCGGCCCGGAACTCGTCGTTGCTCACCCCCTCAGCATGCCCGGAAGCGGCGGCGGTGGGTGAGGCAGTCTTCAGCACGCCCGAAACGCTAGTCTCCGCCCTGCACGGGCCGCATCGGGCCCTGGCCCGAGCCGGGTCCTAGGACCAACGGAGGACCGCTGTGTACGTCGTGTGAACAGACCCCAAAAGCTTGCGTTCAGTAAACGCACGCGGAAACACAGAAACCCCACTCAATTGTTCATGTTTGGCTGTGACTTGAGTCACAAGGGCCAGGAATTGTTGACCCTGTGTACCGAGTGAGCAGCGCGCTGTGATTCAGTGGCGGGGAAGCTGGAACGCACCGTAAGAGGCACCCTTAAGAAGCGCCGAACACAACCCTTGATTCGCTGCGAGGTCTCGGGGGGAGGGCGAGCATGGAGACCGAGTCGGAGCCGTATGTCCGCCTTGCGTCCCTGCGGCAGCTGCACCAGGTCATGGCCGACATGAACACGGCACGCAGCCTGGCCGACACGCTGCAGACGGTCGCCGACGGCGTCGTACAAGCCCTCGGGTACGAGATGGCGTGCGTGAACCTCGTACGTCCGGACGGCGATCTCGTCGTCGCCGCGTTCTCCGGGAACTCCGCCGCCGAGGCCCTGATCACCGGCCGGGTCGGCTCCCGCGAGTCCTGGGACCGGCGGCTGAACATGGGCGAGCGCTGGGGCGACCTGGTCTTCATACCGCACACCGAGGGCTGGGTGCTGGACGACGACGACGTACCCCAGTGGTTCACGGACGGGCCCGCACCCCGCTTCGAGGACGAGTGGCACCCCTCCGACCGCCTCTTCGCCCCCATGTACACACCGGGCGTGCAGGGCGGTTCCTGCGGCGAGCTGCTCGGGGTCGTCTCCGTCGACCGGCCGCGCAACGGCCGCCACCCCGGCGCCTGGGGCCGCGAGGCCCTGCAGATGTACGCCTTCCAGGCCGCCATCGCGATCAGCAACGCGCGTCTACGTGCCAACATGCAGCGCGCCCTGGTCCGCCTGGAGCGCGAGCAGCAGGCGCTGCGGGCGAGTGAGGAAAGCTTCAGGCAGGCGTTCGAGTACGCCCCGTCCGGCATGGCCATCGCCGAGATGGGCGGCGACCAGCACGGCCGCATCCTGCGCACCAACGACGCCCTGTGCCGCCTGCTGGGCCGCCCGGCCTCCGCGATGCGCCGCTACTCCTTCTCCGACCTGGTCCACCCCGAGGACATCGGCACGCTGCTGCGGACCTCGGCGGAGGGCGGCCGCGCGGAACTCCGCCTGGGCCGCCGCGATGGCTCCTACGTCTGGGTGAGCCTGCGCAACAGTGTCGTCGCGGACGCCGCCGACGGCCCCCGCTTCCTCCTCACTCACGTCGAGGACATAGAGGAACGCAAGCGGCGCGAGCTGCAGCTCGCCCACCGCGCCTCCCACGACTCGCTCACCGGCCTGCCGAACTCCGCCGAACTGCGCGCACGCCTCGCGGCCCGGTTGTGCCGGCGCCCGGCCCACGCCGGTGAGCTGGAGTCCCTGGACGCGGCCTACAGCCACCCCGCCTTCGACGCCCCCGCGGCCCACGGCTTCGACTACCGGCCGGGGACGGAGGCGTACGACGCCTTCGACCACCACGTCCACACCGTCGCCCCCGAGGACGGCCGCGACGACGGCACCAAGGGCCTCGCGGTGCTCTTCTGCGACCTCGACGGCTTCAAGTCGATCAACGACCGCTTCGGGCACAACGCGGGCGACGCGGTGCTCATCGAGGTGGCGCGCAGGTTGTCGCGCGGGGTCCGCGACGGCGACACGGTGGCCCGCCTCGGCGGCGACGAGTTCGTGATTCTCGCCGACGGCCTGGGCCGGGCCGACGCCCAGGACCTCGCCGTACGGCTGCGCAACGAGATCATCCAGCCGATCAGGGCCGAGGGCCGGGCCGTCCGGGTGGGCGCGAGCTTCGGTATCGGGTGGGCGCACTGCGGCATGACGGCGGACGAAGTGTTGAAGTCCGCTGACGAGCGGATGTACGTAGAGAAACGATCTCGTCCCAAACAACACCGCCGTGCCGGCTGATCCCCAGGTCAGCGAGTCGATGCGGTGCGAGTCACCCGTTTGGGTCGGTGAGAGCGGGTAGGCTCGCCTTTCCAGACCTGTACCGCATCCACCCGCACCTGCTGAGGAGACCTAGGGATGACGCCCGGCGAAAACGGCCCGAGCACGCCCGAGGACGACGACCCGTTCGGCTATCTGTACGCCGACGGCCAGGCCAGAGGCGCCCAGCCGCCGTCCGGCGGTTACGGCTACCCGAACTCGGTCAGCAGGGTGCGCGCGGTCGGCGAGCGCCAGTACGGCCAGCAGCAGGCGACCTACGGCCAGGGGGTGCCGCAGCAGCAGGGCACCTACGCCCAGCCGAACGCCTACTACCAGGCCCCCGAGACCCTCCCCGGCGGCGCCCCGCCCAGCACCCCCCGCTCCGCCCCGCCCGCACCGGGCCGCCGCGGCCCGAACACCAGGGGCCTGCTGATCGGCGCGATCGCGGTGGTCGCCGCGGTCGTGATCGGCATCGGCGTGGCGATGCTCAACGGCAACGACGACAACAAGACCCACAACCAGGCGGGCGGCACCCCGACCCAGTCCCAGAGCCAGAACCCGAGCCCGTCGGGCAGCAACTCGGCGGGGAGCGGTGAGCTGAAGACCGACGCGGCCGCCAGCGGCATTCAGCTGGCCGGCGGCGCGGCGAAGGCCTCGGACGTCAAGGGCGCCCAGAGCTCCGACGGCAGCTACGTGGGTGGCCTGAACACGGTCGGCGCCTCGATCACCTGGACCGTCGCCAACGTCCCCTCGGACGGCGTCTACACCCTGTTCACGCACTTCAGCGTGGCCGGTCCGGACCAGAAGATGACGGTCAGCATCAACGGCAAGCCGTTCGCCACCGGGCTGTCGCTGCACAACTACGCGCACGCCAAGGACGGCGACTACGCCAACGGCTGGACCACGACCTACGTGTGGCCCACCCTGAACAAGGGCTCCAACACGATCACCATCTCCTGCCAGCCCGGCGACCAGTGCAACGCGCTGATCGACCAGCTGTGGCTCCAGCAGGGCCAGCACACGCGGAGTGGCTAAGCCGCGCTGACCACCCCGGTCACCGCCACCCGCCCCCGCAACTCCTCGTACACGGCGGGGTCGAGCTCGCCGGCGGCCGGGGCCTGGACGGTCGCCGCCGACAGGGCGACCGCTCGGCTCAGGCGGTCCGGCCACGGGAGCTGCTCGACGAGCCCCGACAGCAGGCCCGCCACCGCCGAGTCGCCCGCGCCCGTCGGGTTGCCGTGTACCAGGGTCGGTGGAGTGGCGCGCCAGCGGCCCTCGGGGGTGACGGCCAGGAGGCCCTTCGGGCCGAGGGAGGCGACCACCGCCTGGGCACCGCGGCGCCGCGCGTCCTGGGTGGCGCGCAACGGCTCGTGGGAGCCGGTGAGTTCGGCCAGTTCGCCGGCGTTGGGTTTGATGAGGTCCGGGCGGGCGGCCACGCCGCGGCGCAGTGGTTCGCCGCTGGTGTCGAGGAGCACCGGGACGCCGGCAGAGCGTGCGGCGCGGACGAGGTTGGCGTACGCCCCCACCGGTACCCCCGGCGGCAGGCTGCCGCACAGGGCCACCGCCGAGGTGCCGGCCAGCAGCTCCTCGTAGCGGTCGAGGAAGGCGCCCCACTCGGTCGGTGCTATCTGCGGGCCCGGCTCGTTCAACTGGGTCGTGTCGCCGGAGAGTTCGTCGACGATCGCGACCGTGCGGCGGGTCGCCCCGGCGACCGGGAGCAGCGCGTCCGTCAGCCCCGGCACGTCGGCCAGCCGTTCGCGTATCGCCCGGCCCGTGCCGCCGCCCGCGAACCCCGTGACCGTCACCTCGTGGCCCAGCGCGGCCAGCACCCGCGCCACGTTCACGCCCTTGCCGCCGGGCCGTTCGATGACCTCCGACACCCGGTGCGAGGCGTGCGGGCGCAGTGACCGGACGCGATAGGTCAGGTCGAGAGCGGTGTTCAGCGTGACCGTGAGGATCACCCCGGCCGGCCTCCCTCGAAGTCCCTTGCGCCCGGCATCGCGCCTGTCATCGGTTTCCGGGGCACGATCATGCCAAACAGACGGCGGCCGGCCCAGTCACGAGTCGGCCGCCGTCCACGGAAAAGACGGGCAGATCAGGCCAGTTGGGGCGGGATCACCACCCACTCGCCCCGCCGCATCACGCCCTTGAGGCCGAAGTCCGCGTCCAGCACCAGCAGGTCGGCGTCCTTGCCCGGCTCCAGCGAGCCGATGCGGTCCGAGAGGCCCAGGAGACGGGCCGGGGTGACGGACAGGGCCTGTACGGCGTCCTCGACGGACAGCCTGTCGACGGTCACCGCCCGCTTGAACGCGCGGTCCAGGGTGAGCGTGGAGCCCGCGATCGAGCCGCCCTCCACCAGCCGGGCCACGCCCTCGCTGACCTCGACCTCCAGCGGGCCGAGCATGTATCGGCCGTCGCCGATGCCGGCCGCGTCCATCGCGTCCGTGATGAACGCGACCCGGTCCGCCCCCGCGCGGTGGAAGGCCAGCTCCAGTGCGGCCGGGTGGAGGTGGGTGCCGTCGTTGATCAGCTCGACCGTGACCCGCTCGTCCTCCAGCAGGGCCGCGATCGGGCCGGGGGATCGGTGGCCGAGGGTGGGCATCGCATTGAACAGGTGCGTGGCGACCGTGGCGCCCGC
The DNA here is from genome assembly GCF_009604455.1 of Streptomyces sp. RB17. Taxonomy (GTDB): domain Bacteria; phylum Actinomycetota; class Actinomycetes; order Streptomycetales; family Streptomycetaceae; genus Streptomyces. The sequence goes on along the minus strand of NZ_WEGL01000007.1, from coordinate 472,347 downwards.
GTCGATGGCCTCGACCGTCTGCTCGTACGTGGCGTCCGTGTGACCGACGGCGGCGATCACGCCGTGCTCGGCGAGGAGGCGTACGGACTCGATGCCGCCCGGCAGCTCGGCCGCGAGGGTCACCATCTTCGCCTTGCCGCGCGCCGCGTCGATCAGCTTGCGGACCTCGGCCGGGTCCGGGTCGCGCAGCAGTTCCTCCGAGTGCGCGCCCTTGCGGCACGGCGAGATGAACGGCCCCTCGAAGTGGATGCCGGCGATCTCGCCCTGCTCGGCCAGCTCGCTCAGCAGCCCGGCCTGGCGGACCAGCAGGTCCATCTCGTCGGTGACGGTGGAGGCCACCAGGGTGGTGGTGCCGTGCAGGCGGTGCGTGCGGATCGCGGTGAGGATCTGCTCGGCGGTACCGGAGAAGGACGCACCGCCGCCACCGTGGTTGTGGATGTCCACGAACCCCGGTACCAGCCAGTGGCCGGTCACGTCGATCACCTCGGCGTTCCCGGGAGCGGTAGCGGCGATCTTCGTACCCGCGACGACCACACGCCCGTCGTCCAGGACCCCGCTGGGCAGCACCACCCGAGCACCTGCGAGAACCAAGCTGGGAGCCATCAGGCAGTTACCTCCGAGGGGTCGGTGGAGTCGGGGTCGGGGTCGGTACGGACGGGGCCGCCGGTGTCGAGGAGATCGCGGGCGAGCAGGCCCGCGCCCAGGCAGCCGGCCGTGTCCCCGAGGGCGGCCGGGACAATGGCCGGCAGCTTCTGGAAGGTGACTCGTCGCCGCACGGCGTCCCGCAGTGGCTGGAACAACACTTCCCCCGCCTCGGCGAGACCGCCACCGATGATCAGGGTGCGCGGGTCCAGCAGGGTGAGCGCGGTGACCAGGCCGTCGGCGAGCGCGTCGACCGCCTCCTGCCAGACCCGAACGGCGTTCGGGTCGCCGGACGCGACGGCTTTGGCGCAATCCGCGGCGTCCGCGTCCGGGTCCCCGCAGGCCGCCGCCCAGGCCTCGCTGACGGCGGACGCGGAGGCGTACCGCTCCAGGCAGCCGTGCTGCCCGCAGGGGCAAGGGGTCCCGCCGGGGCGTACGACCACGTGCCCGATCTCGCCCGCGAAGCCGTGCGCGCCCGCCTCCACCCGGCCGTCGATGCCGATGGCGCCCGCGATCCCGGTGCCGAGCGGCACGAACAGGAATCGGTCGGCGCCCTTGCCCGCGCCGATCCGGCCCTCGGCCAGGCCGCCGGTGCGCACGTCGTGGCCGAGGGCGACGGGGATGCCGAGCCGTTCGCCGAGCAGCGCGCGCAGCGGTACGTCCCGCCAGCCGAGGTTGGCCGCGTAGGCGGCGATGCCCCGCTCCTCGTCGACGATGCCGGGGACCGCGATACCGGCGGCGACCGGGGCCTCGCCGTAGTGCTCGGCGCCGTACGCGTGCAGGTCGGCGGCGAAGTCGAGGATCGCCCTGACCACCGCGTCCGGTCCGCGCTCGCGTCCGGTGGCGCGGCGGGCGCGGTGGAGCAGCTCGCCGTCGTCGCCGACGAGGGCGGCCTTCATCCCGGTACCGCCCACGTCCAGGGCGATGACATGTCTCACCACGGCCCTAGTGTGGCCCTCCGACCCGCGAGAGGTCTAGTCCACTCACGTGGTGTAGACCTTATCTGTCCATATGTTGAACGGTCAGACAGCAGGGTTGGGGCTTTGAGGGTGCGTCGGCGTACGGCAGGAACGATCGCGGTGGTGTCCGCACTGGGCATGACGGCGGTCCTCGGCGGCTGCGGGAGCACGGGCTCCTCCGACGTCACCTTGAGACTCGTCGCCGCCGACTACGGCGACTCCGCCGCCGACAGCTCCCAGAAGTACTGGGACACCCTGGCCAAGGAGTACGAGTCCAAGCATCCCGGTGTGAAGATCGACGTCAGCGTGTACTCCTGGAACGACGTCGACGCCAAGGTCAAGGACATGGTCGCCGCCGGCCACGCCCCCGACCTGGCCCAGATCGGCGCCTACGCCGACTACGCGGCCGCCGGCAAGCTCTACCCGGCCTCCGACCTGCTCTCCATCCGGACCCAGGCCGACTTCCTCTCCCAGCTCTCCGACGCCGGGCAGTGGAACCACACGCAGTACGGCATCCCGTTCGCCGCCTCCACGCGCGTGCTCTTCTACAACAAGACCCTGTTCGCCAAGGCAGGCATCACCCCGCCCACGACCTGGGACGAGCTGGCCGCCGACGCCAAGGCGCTCAGGGACAAGGGCGTGAAGTACCCCTTCGCGCTGCCGCTCGGCCCCGAGGAGGCCCAGGCGGAGACCATGCAGTGGCTGCTCAGCGGCAGCAGCGGCAGCAGCGGCAACAACGGCGGCAGCGGCTACACCGACGACATCGGCACCTACACCATCGACTCCGGGCCGAACGTCCAGACCTTCACCTGGCTCAAGGACGACCTGGTCGACAAGGGACTGACCGGGCCGGTCGCGCCCGGCAAGCTCAACCGCGCGACCGCCTTCGCCGCCTTCGCCGACGGCCAGGTCGGCATGCTCAACGGGCATCCCACGCTGATCCAGCAGGCCGAGAAGAAGGGGGTGAAGTTCGGCATGGTGCCGATGCCGGGGCGCACCGGCACGTCCCGGGCCTCGATGGGCGTGGCCGACTGGATGATGGCCTTCAAGCAGAACGGGCACCGCGACCAGACAGGCGACTTCCTCGACTTCGTCTACACCGAGAAGAACGTCCTGGCCTTCTCCCGCGAGTACGGCCTGCTCCCGGTCACGGGCTCCGCGTCCAACGCCATGAGCGCGTCGGACTCCGCGCCCGACAAGGCCCTGCACCCCTTCCTGGACCAGCTGCCCACCTCCGAGCTGTACCCCGTCGGCAAGACCTCCTGGGCGTCGGTCAGCGCGGCCGTGAAGCAGGACATCGGCCAGGCCGTCGCCCCCGGCGGCGACCCCGCCGGCGTCCTGACCCGCCTCCAGGCGACGGCGACGGCGGCGGACAGCAGCGCCAAGAACTGAGCGCGCGCTGTCAGTCCCCACGACTACCGTGACTCCCATGGACCTGCCGCCCCGCGAACAAGCCATCCTCGCGCTGGAGCGCCGGGGCTTTTCCGGCCCCGGCGCGAAGGAGCGCGCGATACGCGAGGAACTGGGCCTGTCCCCGGTCCGCTACTACCAGCTCCTGAACGCGCTGCTGGACGACGAGCGGGCACTGGCGGCGGACCCGGTGACGGTGAACCGCCTGCGCCGGGTGAGGGAGGCGCGGAGAGCAGAGCGCTGAGCCGGGGCGGTGGGCGCCCCGAAGGGGCGCGGGGAAGTGCGCGACCAGCCACGACGTACCCCGCACTCGCGCACGGTCTTGCCTGGCCCGGCGGGTGGGCGAAACGGGGCGCGGTGGCGGAGCCGTCCGCGCAGCCCAGGAGTGAGTCCGGCCGAGCCTGGATAGTGTCGCGGTATGGACCCTCTGCCGACCCCGCAGACCCAGCCCGGCCGGGACGGACTCGCCGCGCTCCTCGCCAAGCCGAGCGCCGCGACTGTCGGCCTGGACTTCGACGGCACGCTGGCCCCCATCGTCGCCGACCCCGAGCAGGCCCGCGCCCACCCCGACGCCGTACCCGCACTGGCGGCCCTGGCTCCCAAGGTCGCCTCCGTCGCCGTGATCACCGGCCGCCCCGCCGGCGTCGCGGTCCGCCACGGCGGCTTCGCCGGCGTCCCCGGCCTGGAGCACCTGACCGTCCTCGGCCACTACGGCGCCGAACGCTGGGACGCGGTCACCGGCACGGTCACCGCCCCGCCCCCGCACCCCGGCGTCGCGGCGGCCCGCGCCGAGCTGCCGGGCGTGCTGGACCGCGCCGGCGCCTGGCACGGCACCTGGATCGAGGAGAAGGGCCGCGCGGTCGCGGTGCACACCCGCCGCGCCGACGACCCGCAGGCCGCGTTCGACGCCCTGCGCGGCCCCCTGGCCGACCTCGCCGCCCGTCACGGGCTGATCGTCGAACCCGGCCGCCTCGTCCTGGAACTGCGCCCGCCGGGCATGGACAAGGGCGTGGCCCTCGCCGACCACGTCCGCAGGACCGGCGCCGAGTCCGTCCTCTACGCCGGCGACGACCTCGGCGACCTCCCCGCCTTCGCCGCCGTCGACGAACTGCGCGCCGACGGCGTCCCCGGCCTGCTGGTCTGCAGCGGCAGCACGGAGGTCACGGAACTGGCGGAACGCGCCGACGTGGTGGTCGACGGCCCGGCCGGTGTCGTGCACCTGCTGCGGACCCTCGCCGCTCAGCTGGACTGAAGCTCCTCCAGCGCCTCCAGCTGCTGAAGGAACCACTGGGCGGGCGGCAACGCGGTCGCGGCCGCGGCCAGCCGCTTCGACCGCTCCGCCCGCTCGCCCGCCGGCATGCTCAGCGCGGCGTGCAACGCGTCGGCCGTGCCCCCGATGTCGTACGGGTTCACCACGAGCGCGTCGGCGCCCAGCTCCTCGTACGCCCCCGCCTCCCGCGACAGCACCAGCGCGCAGCCCTCGTCGGAGACGACCGGCACCTCCTTGGCGACCAGGTTCATGCCGTCCCGGATCGGGTTGACCAGCGCCACGTCGGCAAGCCGGTACGCGGCCAGGGAACGGGCGAAGTCGTCCTTGACGTGGAGGACGACCGGCGTCCAACCGGGCGTGCCGTAGGTCGAGTTGATCTCCTCGGCCACCCGCCGCACCTCGGCCGTGTAGTCCCGGTACACGGCGAGGTCCTGCCGCGACGGATACGCGAACGCGACATGCACCACCCGCTCACGCCACTCGGGGTGATCGTCCAGCAGCTGCCGGTACGCCAGCAGGCCGCGCACGATGTTCTTGGACAGCTCGGTGCGGTCGACGCGCACGATGGTCCTGCGGCCTGCACCGATCTGCTCGCGCAGCGCCGCCATCCGCTCGTCCACATCGGGCTCATGGGCCCGCTTGCGCAGGAAGTCGGCGTCCGCTCCGAGCCCGTGCACCCCGACCCGCACGGCCGGGGCCCCGGGTCCCAGTACCTCGTGGCAGCACTCCGTGAACGCGTCCGCCCAGCGCCTGGTCAGGAACGCCGCCCGGTCCGCGCCCAGGATGCCGTGCAGCAGCTCGGCGGCGATGTCGTCGGGCAGCAGCCGGAAGTACTCCGGCGGCGCCCACGGCGTGTGCGAGAAGTGCCCGATCCGCAGGTCGGGGCGCAGCTCGCGGAGCATCCCGGGCACCAGACACAGGTGGTAGTCCTGGACCAGCACCGCCGCTCCCTCGGCCGCCTCCTCGGCCAGGGCCTCGGCGAACGCCCGGTTGTAGGCCTCGTACGACGCCCACTGTCGCCGGAACTCCGCGTCGAAGACCGGCTCCAGCGGGGTCTGGTACAGCATGTGGTGGACGAACCAGAGCACCGAGTTGGCGATGCCGTTGTAGGCGTCCGTGTGCACCGTCGCGTCGATGTCGAGCATCCGCACCAGTTGCCCGCCGGTCGCCTCGACGGAGAGCCGGCGCCCGCCGTGGGAACGCCGTACGGCCTCCCGGTCCGCGTCGCTCAACGCGGCGCACACCCACACCGCGCCGGCGTTCGGCCCGATGGCAGACAGCCCCGACACCAGCCCGCCGCCGCCGCGCCTGGCGTGCAGCGAGCCGTCCTCGCGCAGTTCGTACGAAACGGGGCCGCGATTGGACGCGACCAGCACCTCAGCACCCCGCGTGGAAGCCATGGTCCTCAACCTAGCCCGGCCCGGAAACGCTCAAACGTACGCACACGCCCGGCACGCCGCCGTATACGACCGCGGCTGCCGGTTTCACGCCACCCGGCGCTCGGCGTACTCGGCGATCTCCACCATCGGCGGCCGTTCCTCGGTGTCCACCGAGTAGGTGCGCGGTTCGAAGCCGTCCTCGCCACGATCGAACTGGGTGAGGGAGGGGCGGATCAGATGGCCCCGGGCCAGCCGGAGCTGGGCCGTGCGGTAGATCGCGGCGGCCATCCGGCCGAGGGCCTGTCCGTCCTGGTGGCGGTGCTTGCGCACCCCCACGTCCACCTGGGCCAGCGCGTCCAGCCCCACCAGGTGCAGGGCGTCCACCAGCATGCCCAGCTCCACGCCGTACCCGACCGGGAACGGCAGCTGTTCCAGCAGCGAGCGCCGGGCCGCGTACTCGCCGCCCAGCGGCTGCACGAAGCCGGCCAGCTGCGGCCAGTGCATGTTCAGCAGCGGGCGGGCCATCAGCTCGGTGACCCGGCCGCCCTGACCGGCCGTCCCGGCGAGCGGACGGTCGTACATGCCCTTGACCAGGTCCACCCCGGGCTCGGTGAGCAGCGGGCCGACGATGCCGGAGACGAAGTCGGAGGAGAACTCCCTCAAGTCCGCGTCGATGAAACAGACGATGTCCCCGCTGGTCACCAGCAGCGAGCGCCACAGCACCTCACCCTTTCCGGGGACGGCGGGGATGCGGGGCAGGATCTCGTCCCGGTGAACGACCCGCGCGCCCGCGGCGGCGGCGACCTCGGAGGTGCGGTCGGTGGAGCCGGAGTCGACCACCACGATCTCGTCGACGAGCGGGACCTGCTCGACGAGGTCGTGGCGGATGATGGCGACGATGTCGCCGACCGTCTCCTCCTCGTTGAGCGCGGGCAGTACGACGCTGATCGTCTGGCCGGTGCGCTGCTTGGCGGCCAGGATCCGGTGGAGCGGGCGATCGGCCACGGACCAGGAGCGGGTGGCCAGCCAGCGCTCGACTTCTTCCAGCACGGTCTGGGGCTCCTCACTGTTCGTGATCGCACGGGCTGCACCGTGTGATCCATCTCGCGGTTCGGACGACTATCTCAACTGTCCTGGCCTTCGGTTACAGTCTTGAACAACGCCGATGACCATCGCATGTCGGGGGTCAAGGTGCGCAAAACAACCGCATACCGCTCATCCAGAGGGGCAGAGGGACACGGCCCGATGAAGCCCCGGCAACCCTCCAGTCGGTACTCGTTCTCCAGCGAGGCTCCCGGCTAGGGAAGGTGCCAAATCCGTCTCACGGCGAGATGCGTCGTGAGGAAGATGAGGAGAAAGGGCCTCGCCTCCATGGCTGTGCAGACAGTTGCAAGCTCCACCGATTCCACCGTCGACCTCGGTCCCGCCGCGGCCCTGAGCTGTCGCGAGTGCGGTCACCGCGTCTCCCTCGGCCCGGTGTTCGCCTGCGAGGAGTGTTTCGGCCCGCTGGAGATCGCCTACGACTTCTCCGCCTACGACACCGAAGAGCTGCGCCGCCGCATCGAGGCCGGCCCCGCGAACATTTGGCGGTACGCGCCGCTGCTGCCGGTGCCGGCCGACGTGGCCGACAAGCCGAACCTGAACCCGGGCTGGACCAAGCTGGTCAAGGCCGACAACCTCGCGCGTGAGCTCGGCGTCACCGGCGGCCTGTACGTGAAGGACGACTCCGGCAACCCGACCCACTCCTTCAAGGACCGCGTGGTCGCCCAGGCCCTGGAGGCAGCCCGCGCCTTCGGCTTCACCACCCTGTCCTGCTCCTCCACCGGCAACCTGGCCGGTGCGGTGGGTGCCGCCGCCGCCCGGGCCGGCTTCCGCTCCTGCGTGTTCATCCCGCACGACCTGGAGCAGGGCAAGGTCGTCATGGCCGCGATCTACGGCGGCGACCTGGTCGGCATCGAGGGCAACTACGACGACGTGAACCGCTTCTGCTCCGAGCTGATCGGCGACCCGGCCGGCGAGGGCTGGGGCTTCGTCAACGTCAACCTGCGGCCGTACTACGCGGAGGGCTCCAAGACCCTCGCGTACGAGATCTGCGAGCAGCTCGGCTGGCGGCTGCCCGACCAGATCGTGGTCCCGATCGCCTCCGGCTCCCAGCTCACGAAGATCGACAAGGGTCTGCAGGAGCTGATCAAGCTGGGTCTGGTCGAGGACAAGCCGTACAAGATCTTCGGTGCGCAGGCCGAGGGCTGCTCGCCGGTGTCGACCGCCTTCAAGGCAGGACACGACGTCGTACGGCCCCAGAAGCCGAACACCATCGCCAAGTCCCTCGCCATCGGCAACCCGGCCGACGGGCCGTACGTCCTGGACATCGCCCGCCGCACCGGGGGTGCCGTGGAGGACGTGACGGACGAGGAAGTCGTCGACGCCATCAAGCTGCTGGCCCGCACCGAGGGCATCTTCGCGGAGACGGCGGGCGGCGTGACCGTCGGTGTCGCCCGCAAGCTGCTCAAGGACGGCGTCCTGGACCCGACGAAGACCACGGTGGTCCTCAACACCGGCGACGGCCTGAAGACGCTGGACGCGGTGGCCGGTACAGGACTCACCGCGACCATCCGTCCCAACCTTGAGTCGTTCCGGGACGCTGGTCTCGCGTAAGTCGTTTTTCGTCTGCGGGCCGCGGGGGCTGGTCGCGCAGTTCCCCGCGCCCCTTTGGGGCGCCTACCTGACCGGAGGTCTTACATGAGTGTCACTGTCCGCATCCCCACCATCCTGCGCACCTACACCGGCGGTCAGGCCGAAGTGGCCGCCGAGGGCGCGACTCTCGCCGAGGTCATCGCCGACCTGGAGAAGAACCACACCGGGATCGCCGCGCGCGTCCTGGACGACCAGGGCAAGCTGCGCCGGTTCGTCAATGTCTACGTCAACGACGACGACGTCCGCTTCGAGCAGGGCCTGGAGACGGCGACCCCGGAAGGCGCCGGCGTCTCGATCATCCCGGCCGTCGCCGGCGGCTGACCGTTACCGTAGGTAACTTCGGTTACGCATTGTTCATCGAATTGCCTCCTCCGTGAGAGAAGCGGAGGAGGCAATTCTGTGTGATTGAGCGCGGTAGAGTTGGGGAACGCGCTCCCGGTGCGACCGGTCGGGAGCCCTGTATTCGTTCCGCACGCCCGATAAGAAGTAGCCAAAGTGCGCGGGTTTTATGCGGCTTTTGTGGCGGTTTGTGGGGCCGGACTTGCCCTGAAGTCTGGTGAATTTTCCGCACATTCCGGACCGTTCCCGTCCAGAATTCTCGTCCGATTGACCTGTTGCAGACGGCAGTTGGACAGATACATTCAGCCGCGGTCGACGCGTTCCGGCGCACGCCCCCGAACCGATGGGGGGCGAGGTCTGACCCGGGTCCGCGAAGTGTGGATCTGTGCAAGGGCCAGTAATAGGGGAGTTAGGCATGGCTCAGGGCACCGTCAAGTGGTTCAACGCGGAGAAGGGGTACGGCTTCATCGCGGTCGACGGTGGTGCGGATGTTTTCGTCCACTACAGCGCGATTCAGATGGACGGTTACCGCACCCTGGAAGAGGGGCAGCGGGTCGACTTCGAGATCTCGCAGGGTCAGAAGGGCCCGCAGGCGGACATGGTCCGGCTGGCGACCAGCTGAAGCACGCGTCGACTGTCAGCGACGTTCTTCGTTCATCTTCGAAGGGCCCGCACCTCGCTCGGGGTGCGGGCCCTTCGCCATGCCCGGGGCGCCCGTGTGTCATGCCCCGGGTGCCCGTGTTCGCGGGCGGCCGGCGGGGACGCCGTACCCCGTAGGCGCTTGCACTCGACCATGCCGAGTGCTAATCATTGGCGTTAGCACTCTGAAGGTGAGAGTGACAAAGATGGACCGGGTCGGTGAGGCCCGCAGGCCAAGTGGGGCAAGGAACCACAGGCCGGCGAGCCGTCCGTCGCGGGCGCGGGCGCGGTCCGAAGGAATCACCCCCAGTCCTGGAGGGACCACTTCACATGGCCAAGATCATCGCGTTCGACGAGGAGGCGCGGCGCGGCCTCGAGCGCGGCATGAACCAGCTCGCGGACGCCGTCAAGGTGACGCTCGGCCCCAAGGGTCGCAACGTCGTCCTCGAGAAGAAGTGGGGCGCCCCCACGATCACCAACGATGGTGTCTCCATCGCCAAGGAGATCGAGCTCGAGGACCCGTACGAGAAGATCGGCGCCGAGCTGGTCAAGGAAGTCGCCAAGAAGACGGACGACGTCGCCGGTGACGGTACGACCACCGCGACCGTGCTCGCCCAGGCCCTGGTCAAGGAAGGCCTGCGCAACGTCGCCGCCGGCGCCAACCCGATGGCTCTGAAGCGCGGTATCGAGAAGGCCGTCGAGGCCGTCTCCGCCGCCCTGCTGGAGCAGGCGAAGGACGTCGAGACCAAGGAGCAGATCGCCTCCACCGCGTCCATCTCCGCCGCCGACACCCAGATCGGCGAGCTGATCGCCGAGGCCATGGACAAGGTCGGCAAGGAAGGCGTCATCACCGTCGAGGAGAGCAACACCTTCGGCCTTGAGCTCGAGCTCACCGAGGGCATGCGCTTCGACAAGGGCTACATCTCCGCCTACTTCGCGACCGACATGGAGCGCATGGAGGCGTCGCTCGAGGACCCGTACATCCTCATCGCCAACTCCAAGATCGGCTCCGTCAAGGACCTGCTCCCGCTCCTGGAGAAGGTCATGCAGTCGGGCAAGCCGCTGCTGATCATCGCCGAGGACGTCGAGGGCGAGGCCCTGTCGACCCTGGTCGTCAACAAGATCCGCGGCACCTTCAAGTCCGTCGCCGTCAAGGCCCCGGGCTTCGGTGACCGCCGCAAGGCCATGCTCGGCGACATCGCCATCCTCACCGGTGGCGAGGTCATCTCCGAGGAGGTCGGCCTCAAGCTGGAGAACGCGACCCTGGACCTCCTGGGCCGCGCCCGCAAGGTCGTCATCACCAAGGACGAGACCACCATCGTCGACGGTGCCGGCTCCTCGGAGCAGGTCAACGGCCGCGTCAACCAGATCCGCGCCGAGATCGAGAACAGCGACTCGGACTACGACCGCGAGAAGCTGCAGGAGCGCCTGGCGAAGCTCGCCGGCGGTGTCGCGGTCATCAAGGCCGGTGCCGCCACCGAGGTGGAGCTCAAGGAGCGCAAGCACCGCATCGAGGACGCCGTCCGCAACGCGAAGGCCGCCGTCGAGGAGGGCATCGTCGCCGGTGGCGGCGTGGCCCTGCTGCAGGCCTCCCAGGTCTTCGAGAAGCTGGAGCTCGAGGGTGACGAGGCGACCGGCGCCAACGCCGTGCGCATCGCGCTCGAGGCCCCGCTGAAGCAGATCGCCGTCAACGCCGGCCTCGAGGGCGGTGTCGTGGTGGAGAAGGTGCGCAACCTGACCCCGGGCCACGGCCTGAACGCCGCGACCGGCGAGTACGTCGACCTGGTCGCCGAGGGCATCATCGACCCGGCGAAGGTGACCCGTTCCGCGCTGCAGAACGCCGCCTCCATCGCCGCGCTGTTCCTCACCACCGAGGCCGTCATCGCCGACAAGCCGGAGAAGGCCGCCGCGCCGGCCGGTGGCGGCATGCCGGGCGGTGACATGGACTTCTGATCGACCTGACGGTTGATCGCCTGTCCTTGAGACCGAGGGCGGCACGTCCAGCTTCTGGCTGGGGGTGCCGCCCTCGGGCGTTCACCGGGACCGGTCGGCGTAGTGGCGGGCTAGGCCCTGTCGTCAAACTCCCGCCTGCCCCGCGACGCCATGCACGCACTCTCGCCGCACCGGACCCAGGCCCAAGTACATCCAGTACGAGGGCCAGGGTCCGGCACGCCGAGAGCACGCACCTGACGCCGCAGGGCCCGCCCTTCGGGCGGACGGCTGGAGTTTGACGACAGGGCCTAGGTCCGCGGCGCGATCGCCACCGACAGCGTGTCGCCCGGCTCCAGCCTGTTGTAGAGCCACAGGGCGTCCTTCGTGTCGAGCCCGATCCAGGTGCCGCCACGGGGCGTGCAGGCGAGCGAGCCGACGTAGAGGCTGGACCTGTCGGCGCCGCGGAGTTCGACCACGTAGGGTTCCGCCGCTTTGCAGGCGTCCTTGGTGAGTTCGCCGACCGAGTCCCGTTCGAGGTCCAGTTTCGCGGAGACGGTCAGCAGGCCGGCGGAGACGGGGGACAGGCGGCCCGAGGTGATGGGCAGGGCCCGGCCGTCGACGCTCACGGTCCGCTTCGCGAAGTTCACCGTGCCGGTGACCGGGGTCGCGACGGGGGATGAGGCGGACGGGGACGGGAGGCGGGGAGAGGCGGCCGGGGCCTGGCGGTGGGCGGGGGAGCCGCCCGCGTTCAGCGTCAGGGCGAATGCCGCCAGAGCGAGCGTCGCGGCGCCCGCGCCGACGGCGAGGGCCGTACGACGGCGGCGGCCCCGGCGGACGGCGCGGCGCCGGATCTCGGGGGCGGCGACGGGCGGCGGGGTCTCGCCCGCGGTGGCCAGCTCGCGCAGCGAGGAGCCCAGTCCGTCCGAGGTGAGGTCATCCGACACGGCCGCCCTCCTTCCGTACCGGCTCATCCGTCTCGTCCGTGCCCAGCTGCTTCGCCAGTGCCGCCCGGCCCCGGGACAGCCGGGCCTTGACCGTGCCCACGGGCGCGCCGGTCTCGGAGGCTACCTGCTCCACACTCAGGTCGCACAGATGGTGCAGGACGATCGCCAACCGCTGCGCCTGGGGCAATTGGCGCAACGCGGCCACCAGCGCGGTGTGTTCGGGGCCGGGCCCCGGCGTCGACTCGGGCGGGGCGTGCCGTCGTACCAGTTCCAGCCAGCGCCTGGCCCGCCGCCAGCGGCTGACGGCCAGCCGTACGGCGACCGTGCGGATCCAGGCCTCGGGGGCGCTGTCGGCCAGGAAGGACTTCCGCCGGTCCCAGGCGCGTACGAACGCCTCCTGCACCACGTCCTGGGCCTCGCCGTGGTCTCCGGTGAAGGCGTAGAGCTGCCCGGTCAGGCGGGGGAAGGCGGCCGCGTAGAAAGCGTCGAACTCGTCCTCGGTCATGCCCTCCGCCGGAGTCTCTCGATTCCCGTGCAACCCGCCCGCCCCCGCCGTGCGTACAGGTCCCGTAGGCCACACGTGGCGTACATCGAAACACACGCGACCCAAGGAGAAGACGATGCGGACGGGCGCCGGGATCCCACATGACTTCGCCGCGTACGCGCGCACCCGCTGGCCCCAACTCGTCGTCACCGCACGGTTGCTCACCGACGATCTGCCCGCCGCGCGGGATCTGGCGCTCAGAACGCTGATCCGGGTCCACGCCTCCTGGCGTCGCGTCCCCCGCAACGACGTGGACTTTCATGTACGGCGGCTCCTCGTGCGGACCGCGCTGCGGGGGCGGTGGTCGCGCGGGCGGCGGGGTGTTCGGCAGCGGGCCGTACTCGTGTTGCGGTACTGGGAGGGCCTGACCGACAAGCAGATCGCCCAGTTGCTCGGGACCTCCGGGGGTGCGGTGCGCCACATCGCCGGGCGGGGTCTGAAGGCGCACGGGGGTGATGCCCGGCGGCTGCGCGAGACGTACGCCGCGGTCGCCGCCGACGTGCCTGCCGCACCGCTTCCGCTGGAGACGGTGCGGGCGCGAGGGCGGGTGGTGCGACGCCGTCGTGTCGCGGTGGTCGCGGTCTGCTGTGCCGCGGTGCTCGTGCCGGGATCGCTCTTCGCCGCCGGCCGGATCGGCGGGGCCGGCGCCGGTGCGTCGTCCGGCGCGGCGGCGGGGCGGTCCGGCGGTTCCGTGCGGATCGTGGCGCCGGGCGAGCGGGTGGAGGTGGCGCCCGGCGTGCAGACGTGGCTGACCGCGGACGGCGGGCACTGGTCGACGCCGGAACAGCCCGACGAGTTCCGCGGGTTGGACGCCTACCCACGCCACAGGCCCGGGGTGTCCATGCAGGCGGAGATGGCGAAGGGCAGGTACGTCCTGTCCGGCCTGTACTACGGCGTCACCGGGGACCCGGGACGCGTCGCGCTGAACACCGGCCACGGCGAGGTCGCCGCCCAGGTGCTCACCCTGGCGGGCAGCCCCGGGTGGGGCGTCTGGTACGCGAGCACGTCGCTGTCCGTGCGGGACACCAAGGTGTTCTTCGCCGAGGGCATGGAGAAGAACACCGAAGGGGTCAGGGTGTACGACGCCGCGGGCGCCGTCGTGGCACGGCTGCGGAGCGATTGGTGGCGGGCATGACCCCGGAGCTCACGGAGGAACCCGAGAAGGAACCCGCTCGGGTGCCCGAGAAGGAACCCGAGCGGAAGCCCAAGCAGGCCGCCTCACCCGGGAGTTCGCGCCGCATCCCGCTCCGCGTCCGTCTGCGCCGCAACCGGGGCCGTATCGCGCGCCGGCTGCTGGTCGCCTTCCTGCTCATGCTGGCCCTGCTGTGCGGGGCGGTCCTCGTCGCCTACAAGCTCACCGTCATTCCCGAGCCGCACCCGGACACCGTCGTCCAGAGCACGGTCTTCCTCGACGAGAAGGGCGACTATCTGGGCCGCCGGGGTCCGGTCGACCGTCAGGACGTACCGCTGTCGCAGGTGCCGCGGTATGTGCAGGACGCGGTGATCGCCGCGGAGAACCGTTCCTTCCGCACCGACTCCGGAGTCTCCCCGAAGGCCCTGGTCCGTGCCGTCGCCGCGGCGCTGACCGGCGGCGAACGGCAGGGCGGTTCCACCATCACCCAGCAGTACGTCAAGAACGCGCTGCTCAGCCCCGAGCAGACGCTGTCACGCAAGGCACGCGAGGCGCTGATCGCGGTCAAGCTGGACCGCACCCGCTCCAAGGACGAGATCCTCGAGGGCTACCTCAACACCGTGTACTTCGGCCGGGGCGCCGCCGGCATCCAGTCGGCGGCGCGCAACTACTTCGACGTCGACACCAAGAACCTCACCGTCTCGCAGGGCGCGGCCCTGGCCGCCATCATCAACCTCCCCTCCTACTACGAGAAGGCCGGCTCGGACCCGAAGGTGACGGCGACGCTCCAACGCCGCTGGCAGTGGGTGCTGGACGCGATGGCGGCGAGCGGCGACATCACGGCGAAGCAGCGGGCCGCGGCACGTTTCCCGGCGTTCCGCTTCTATCCGCCGGGGGCCACGGACGGGCAGCGGCAGTACCTGATCGACGTCGCGGCGAAGGAGGCCGCCGACCGGCTCGGCATCACCGAGGACGAGCTGGCGCGCGGCGGCTACACCGTGCGCACCACCTTCGACCTCACCCTGCAGGACGCCACGGCGGAACTGGCCAAGGGGCAGAAGGCCGGCAAGGGGGTACGGCTCCACACCGCCGTCGTGGGCATGGACCCCGGTGATGGTGCGGTGCGGGTGCTGTACGGGGGGTCGGACTACGCCCGGCAGCCCTTCAACGACGCGGTGAGCGGGGCGGTGGAGGCGGGCTCGGCGCTGACGCCGCTGGCCGGGATGCGGTTCGGCGCGCCGCTCACCGGGTTGCCGAAGACGGCCGCGCCCACACCGCTGAAGCTCACGTCGGCGTACGCGGCGGTCGCGGCCGACGGCATGTACGCCGCGCCGTACACCGTCGCCCGCATCACCCGCGACGGCCGGACCGTCTGGTCCGCGCACCCCGACCGCCACCGGGTCCTGCCCGAGCAGGCGGCCATACCGGTCCAGGGCGGCGGGTTCCGGGCGACCCCGGCCGCCGGCCCTCCGGCGCACCTGTTCACGGCGGGCGCGGGCGGCGGCGTCACCCGCCGCACGGTGTGGACCGTCGCCTACGACGCCCGGCTCACCCTGACCGTCGCACTCTTCGCCGACAAGCCCGGCACGAAGAAGGACACGGTGGTGCCTGCGCAGCTGCCGACGTCCCCTTCACCGACGGAGTTCACGGAACAGACGGCGACCCAGTTGTGGGGGCGCCTGAGGTGACCGGCGAAAGCGGCCGAACCACCGAGAGAGTGTGACCGGCGTCACGTAAGGGCTCTCTCGCGGCCGGAATGTGGGACAGCGCATAGGCGATTACTTAAGAAGCTGCAACAATGCGTGCTCACATACCGACCGGTTAACACCACCATTCACGAGGAGTCCCCCACGTGACCGCCACGACGCCCGCCTCCCGCGCGGCCCAGATCCTGTCCCGCCCGATCGCGCTCAACGGTCTCACCGTTCCGAACCGGATCGTGATGGCGCCGATGACCCGCATGTTCTCCCCGGGCGGCGTCCCCGGCGAGGACGTGCGCTCGTACTACTCCCGCCGGGCCGCGGCCGGGGTCGGCCTCATCGTCACCGAGGGCACGTACGTGGGCCACGAGTCGGCGGGGCAGAGCGACCGCGTGCCCCGTTTCCACGGGGAGGAGCAGCTCGCTGGCTGGGCGAAGGTCGCCGAGGACGTGCACGCGGCGGGCGGCACGATCGTCCCGCAGCTGTGGCACATCGGCATGGTCCGCAAGCAGGGCGACGCGCCCTACCCGGACGCACCGGCCATGGGCCCCTCCGGCCTGGTCACGGCGGGCGCCGAGCCCACCGGCAAGGCGATGACGCAAGCGGACCTGGACGAAGTCATCGCCGCGTTCGCCCAGGCGGCCGCGGACGCCGAGCGGATCGGCTTCGACGGCGTGGAGATCCACGGCGCCCACGGCTACCTCGTCGACCAGTTCCTGTGGGAGGGCACCAACCGCCGTACGGACGCCTACGGCGGCGACCCGGTGGCCCGCGCCACGTTCGCGGCGGAGATCGTCGCGGCGGTCCGCGAGCGGGTCTCCCCGGAGTTCCCGGTCATCTTCCGCTACTCGCAGTGGAAGCAGCAGGACTACACCGCCCGCCTCGCCGAGACCCCCGAGGAGCTGGAGGCGATCCTCACCCCCCTGGCAGCGGCCGGCGTCGACGTCTTCCACGCCTCCACCCGCCGCTACTGGCTCCCGGAGTTCGACGGCTCGGACCTGAACCTGGCCGGCTGGACGAAGAAGCTCACCGGCAAGCAGGTCATCACCGTCGGCTCGGTCGGCCTCGACGGCGACTTCATCAACGCCTTCCAGGGCGCGGGCGCCCCGGTCAAGGGCATCGACAACCTCCTCGACCGCCTGGAGGCCGACGAGTTCGACATGGTCGCCGTGGGCCGCGCGCTGCTCCAGGACCCGGAGTGGGCGGCCAAGGTGCTCTCCGACCGCTTCGACGAGCTGACGCCGTACGACGCGGCGGCGGTGAAGACGCTCAGCTGAAACTCCCCGGCGCGGGCCTACAGGTTGCCCATGGGCTCGATGTCGACGTGCACGGGGGTGCCCCACACCCGCAGCACCTCGTAGTCGGTGAACTCGTGCACGAGCCGGTAGGCCATGGCGGGCCGCGATCCGCGCCGCTGAGCGGCGAGATACGCCTCCGCCTCGCGCCGGTCCCTCCGCGGCGTTCCGCACAACTGCCACTCCTGCCCGTTCCAGGCCTCCGGCAGCCAGCGCTGCTGCGGCTGGGGCCGGTCGGCGCGGACGCCGTAACGGGAGGGCGCGGTGGCGACGGGGGCGGGTCCGCTCCTCCCGCCCTGGAACTCCGACCGCCGGGCGGCCCGGCGCCGGGTCTCACAGAGCAGACACAGATCGGGCGCGCTCTCGTCGACGGGGCCCTGCGGGTGCTCGGGGCAACGGGTGGCCGGCGCGTTGCCGGTGACACTCTCGTCCAGCAGATCGAGCGCCCGGCGCATGTCGGCCTTGATCTCGTGCAGCCGGGCGTCCGGGGTGTCGGAGGTCAGCGCCTCCCCGTGCTCCCCGAGCAACCGGAGCGCCCTTCCCAGGGCGGCGAGCTGGGCGTGATTCATGTCAGCCAAGGGTACGAGAACGGCGGTCTTCGGGCCCGGCGCTGTTCAGTGGCCCAACGGCCACTTGGGAGAAGAGCTGAAGGCAAGTCGCCGAGTCGGCTGGTCAACGTCCTTCACCGTTTCAGTGCCCCCGGCGATCCGGCAGGCCGCTGCGGGCCCGCGCTGGGACGTCAGCCGGTGACGTGGTCGAGGGCGCTCTGCGCTCCGCAAGCGGGTGCGGCGGCGAGGGCGCCGGTCGCCAGCGACAGCGGGGAGACCTGACTGAACGCAGGAATGACGGCGAGGTTCTCGACACACCTCGCGGCGTCGGCGTTGGCCCCGGAGTCGGAGCCGAACTCGCGGCCGTCGGCGTGGGCGGGGGCGGCCAGGGCCGCGGCGGTCGCCGTAAGGACGGCGGTGACCAGGAGCTTCTTCATCATGCCCGAAGGAACGACCTGCCCCACCCGGGCGTCACGCCGGTGCCCCCACCCGGGCGTCAACGCCAGTCCTCCCCCCACCCGAGCGTGACCGCCGGTGCCCCCACCCGGGCGTCAACGCCAGTCCTCCCCCCACCCGAGCGTGACCGCCGGTGCCCCCACCCGGGCGTCTACGCTGGCCCCCCACCCGGGCGTCAACGCCAGTCCCCCCACCCGGGCGTCACGCCGATGCCCCCCACCCCGGCCTCAGCGCCATCTCCCCACCCCCGGTGTCAACGCCCGTGGCCGCACCCAGGCCTCACGCCCGTGCCCCCACCGGTGCCCGCGGGGCAGCCGAAGAGGTATGTCGCCGCGAAGCCGACCGTGTCGAGCGCGTAGCCGGCCGTCCAGCCGATGGCGGTCGCGGCGGAGGCGGGGTCGTTGCACGCGCCCCGAACGTGCAGGTCAGCGTGCCGCGTTTGGCAGCGCGGCGCGCAGATGGCCGCCGGACTCCTTCAGCAGGCGGGCGGCCGTCGGGGCGTCGACGCCGGCGAGGAGGGAGAGAATCGCGTTCTTCACCTCGCCGCCGGACTCGGTGAGGGCCTTCTCGATCTCGTCGTCGGACGCGCCCGTGGCCAGGGAGACGATCCGGCGGGAGCGGGCGCGGAGTTTGTCGTTGGAGGCGCGGACGTCGACCATCAGGTTCCCGTAGGTCTTGCCGAGCCGGATCATCGTGATCGTCGAGAGCATGTTGAGGACCAGCTTCTGGGCCGTGCCCGCCTTCAGACGGGTGGAGCCGGTGATCAGTTCGGGGCCGACGACGACCTCGATGCCGTACTCGGCCGCCGCCGCGAGCGCGCTGTGCTCGTTGCAGGCCAGGCCGACGGTCAGCGCGCCCAGGGAGCGGGCGTGCTCGACGGCGCCGACCGCGTAGGGGGTGCGGCCGGAGGCGGAGATGCCGACAACGGTGTCGTCGAGAGTGAGCTCGAGTGCGTCCAGGTCCCGGCGGGCGAGTTCCCCGGAGTCCTCGGCGCCCTCGACGGAGGTCACCATCGCCTCCGGGCCGCCCGCGATCAGGCCGACAACCTGCGCGGGGTCGGTGTTGAAGGTGGGCGGGCACTCGGAGGCGTCCAGGACGCCGAGCCGGCCGGCCGTGCCGGCGCCGGCGTAGATCAGCCGTCCGCCGCGCGCCATGCGCTCGGCGACGGCGTCGATGGCGGCGGCGATCCGGGGCAACTGCGTCGCCACGGCCGCGGGCACGCCCGCGTCCTCACCGTTCATCAGGCGGGCGATGTCGAGGGTGGGCAGGCGGTCGATCCCGGCGAGCTCGGGCCGGAAGGCTTCGGTGGTCAGGGAAGCCAACTGCTGATGCAGGTCATGGGAGGTCATGGGGGGTGGCTCTCTCAGGTCTGGGTGCCGTCGTGCGTCCTGTCGCTCACCCGGGTCTCGCTCACCGGAGTACCCGGGGTGTTACTCACCCGGGTCTCACTCACCGGAGTACCCCGGGTGTCGCTCACCCGGGTGTCACTGACCGGAGCACCCGGGGTGTCGCTCGCCCGGGTCTCGCTCACCGGAGTACCCGGGGTGTCGCTCACCCGGGTGTCACTGACCGGAGCACCCGGGGTGCCACTCGCCCGGGTGTCGCTCACCGCAGCACCCGGGGTGTCGCTCACCTGCCGCTGGTGCGATGCCGGTGAGCCAGTGCCTCGTACGACGCGGCCAGCGCGGGTGCCGCCGTCTCGTACGTACGCTGGGCCACTCCCACGAACAGGCAGTCCACCACGAGCAGTTGACTGGTCCGCGAGGACATCGCGGCGGGTCGCAGTTCGCTCTCCCGTGAGGTGGACGTGGTCAGGACGTGGTCGGCGTACTGGGTGACCGGCGAGTCCGGCCGGCCGGTGATGGCCACGGTCGTGGCCCCGCGCTCGAAGGCGACCCGCAGCGGCTCGATGACGTCCCCCGTCGAGCCGGAATGGGTGATCGCCATCGCCACGTCACCCGAGCGGAGCTGCACCGCGTTGGTCACGGCGAGGTGCGGATCGCTGTGGGCGTGGGCTATGAGGCCTATGCGGAGCAGCTTCTGGGTGAGGTCCTGGGCGACGAGCCCGGACGCCCCTATGCCGTACACGTCGGTGCGCCGGGCGCCGGCCAGTGCGCTCACCGCGGCGGCGAGCTGGACGGTGTCGAGTCCGGCGGCGGTGTCGGCGAGGGTCTGCTGCTCCTCGTAGGCGAGCTTGGTGACGACGTCGGCGATGGGGTCGTCCACCGCGATGTCGGTCGTGATCGCGGGCGCGCGGCCCGACTGCTGCTGTGCGGCGAGCCCGGCGAGGGCGAGGCGCAGATCGCGGTAGCCGGGGTAGCCGAGGAGGCGGGCGGTGCGCACGACCGTGGCCTCGCTGGTGCCGGTGAGCTCGGCGAGGCCGGTGACCGTGAGGGCGGCGCAGCCGGCCGGGTCGCTCGCGACGGCCTCCGCGACGCGCTGCATGGAGCGGGTCATGGACGGGGCGAGGGTACGCACCTTGGCGGCGAGGGAACCGCCCGGACTGCCGAAAATTTCCTTCACGTCCTGGGTCACGGATGAAAGATATTTTCGGTTCGGCGTCGGGGTCAAGAGTGCGCACAATGGGTGTTATGGAGCTCATCGGTCCCCTTGAACAGGCGCTGCACGCCGCCCGAGCCCTCGTGCTCGCCGATCTGGTCGCAGGCGAGGTCGCGGAGGCGGACGTGGTGTCGCTGGTCGAGGACTCCGTCGCGGAGCGCCGCTGGTGGGTGGAGCAGTGGCCGGACGGTGCGACCTTTGTGGCCGGGCTGATCGCCCAGGACGTGCAGGACGCGCTGCTGGACCGGTACGGCCGCTGGCCGCTGTGCCCGGTGTGCCGCACCGGCGACCCGCACGCGCTGGACGTGGAGCCCGAGCTGGGTCCCGACCCGCACTGGGTGTGCCACAAGGTGGGCGTGAAGGTCGCGGCCGTGGGCTCCCTGGGCTCGGCCACGGGCGGGATGTCGTCCTCATGAGGCGTCCGTGACGCTGTACATCGACCCGCCCGCCTGGCCCGGACACGGCCGTATGTGGTCGCACCTGGTCAGCGATGTGTCGTACGACGAACTCCACGCGTTCGCCGAGAAGCTCGGCGTGCCGAGGCGTGCCTTCGAGCGCGACCACTACGACGTTCCCTCGCACCGGTACGCGGAGGCGGTGGCCGCCGGGGCGATGGAGGTCAGCAGCCGCGAGGTGGTACGGCTGCTGCGGGAGTCGGGGCTGCGCAGGCCCAAGGGGCTCGTTCAGCGGCGCAGTTCGTAGGCGAGTTCGTCACCCTCGTCGCTGACCTGCGCGAACCCGACCCGAGTGACCACCGCCTGCGAGGCCGTGTTGTCCCGCTCGACGGTCGCGAACAGGGAACTGACGTCGTCGCGGGCCAGCGCCCACTCCGCGAGCGTGCGCAGCGCCTCGGTGGCGTACCCCTGCCCCCGGACACCCTCGACCAGGTCGTAGCCGATCTCCACCCGGCCGTCCTCGTCCGGGACGCTGTGGAAGCCCATGCCGCCGATCGCGCGGCCGTCCTCGTGCCGTACGAGCACGAAGACCCCGAACTCCGGCCGGTGCACTCCGGCTTCGTACGCCTTCACCAGGAAGGAGGCGGCCTCCCGGGTGCCCTCGTACGGGCCGCCGTCGAGCCAGGTGAAGCCGCCGTCGCCGCCGAGGCGCAGATCGTGGGCGGTGGCCGGGCGGATGCCGGTCAGGGTGACCCGCTCGCCCGGGATGACCAGGTTGTTGTACCAGCGCCACGCGGTGACCGGGGCGCGGCCGGGCAGCGCGCCGCGGCCGGTGGCCCACAGCAGGGTCGGCCACGGGGCGGTGCCGGGCTGGACGTGCGGGAAGAGGCAGGCAAGGAGCGATGCGACGAGCTCGGCCGGCGGCTCGTAGGGGATCCCCAGCCCCTCGGCCATGTCATGCGTGTGCAGCAGCACCTCGGCGATGCCCATCGCGGCGAAGCCCTCGGCGTCGGCGCTGCGGAAGGGGTAGGGGTGGAAGCCCCGTACGCCGGGCGCGGCGGTGCGGACGGCGGCGGCGAGCAGGGCGCCGGTCGTCTCGATCACGTGCAGCAGGCCCGCGTTGTCGGTGCCCTCGTCGAGGGTGAGCTCGAAGGGGACATAGGCGTCCTGCGCGCGTCCGGCCAGGTTGGCGGCGTAGGCGATCAGGTCGTCGGCGACATGCACGGCGGTGGCGTGGCAGTCCCACTCCAGCCGCCCGGCCCGTACGGCCTTCCAGTCCCGGTCCACCGCCGCCCGCAGTGCCGCCGTGCAGCCCGCCACGGCCTCGGTGACATCGTCCCCGTTCATCGCTCGCATGGGGCGAACCCTATGGGGCCGAACCCCTCAGGTCGACAGCATTTCCAGCTCGGAGGCGAGGTTGTAGCGGGCGGTGGACTCCCAGTGCTCCTGGCCGTACGGGGTGTGGAACAGCCGGGGGAGTCCGAGGAGTTGGCGCAGAATCGCCGAACGTCCCTCCCTGAAGGCGTCGTTCGGCACGAAGTGGTACTCCTCGCGCACCTGGGCGGTGTAGCCGGCGTACGCCGACGGGGGCGCGGCCAGGATCGCGAGGTCGGCGTCGCACAGGACCTGGCCGTCGTGGTCGTCGTCGGCCGGGTCGTGCGTGGCGGTGAGCCGGACCAGCCGGGCCACCTCGGCCGTCCTGGCGTCCGGCACGCCGGCCTCCGGCAGAGCGCGCTCTGCGAGCCGCGCCGACCGCTCCTCGTTCTCGGACCGCTCCGGGAGGTAGACGGCGTCGTGGAACCAGGCGGCCAGGCGTACGACGTCGGGGTCTGCGGCGTACTTCTCCAGTACGTCGATGTGGTCCAGGACCGCGGTGAGGTGGGCCACCGTGTGGTACCGGCGCTGCGGCTCCTGCCAGCGGGCGAGCAGATTGTCGGCGTACGGCACGGGATCGGGGCCGCCGCCGGGGGCGCGGGCTGCTTCCAGCGCACGGACGAAACGGAGGCGCAGGGCATCGAGGTCGGCCATGGGCCCATTCTTCCGTGGCCCGCGTACAGGCGTAGTCTTGGAATTGGACTAGACCTGTAGTGACCGACGGACGAATGAGGTGCCATGAGCAAGCGTGCAGTCCTGGAGGTGATCGCGCTCGACGTCGCGGACGCGGTCGCCGCCCAGGCCGGAGGCGCGGACCGCCTGGAGCTGGTCACCGACATGGCGGCCGACGGGCTCAGCCCCGCGCCGGCCACCGTCGCCGGGATCCGGGCCGCCGTCGACATCGGCCTGCGCGTGATGCTCCGCCTCGCGGACGGGTTCGCGGCCGGTGACGTGGACCGGCTGGTCCGGGTGGCCGGCGACCTGCGCGAGGCCGGCGCCGACCAGTTCGTCCTCGGCTTCCTCGACGGGGGCGGCTGGGCGGACCTGGCCGCCGTCGAGCGGGTGGTCGGCGCGCTGGACGGCTGCGCGTGGACGTTCCACCGGGCGATCGACCGCGCCGCCGACCGTGACGCCCTGCGCAAGCAGCTCGCCGACCTGCCCGGGCTCGACACCTACCTCACCGCGGGCGCCGCCGGCGGGGTGGACGAGGGCCTGCCGACGCTGGTCGCGGAGGCGGGCCGGCGGGGCGAGCCGGGGTACGGCCAGACCCTCCTGGTCGGCGGCGGCCTGCGGCTGGAGCACGTACCGCGGCTGCGGGCCGCCGGTATCGACGCCTTCCACATCGGCGGTGCGGCGCGCTCCGCGGGTTGGGCGGGGGCGGTGTCCGAGGGGGCGGTGCGGGAGTGGCGCAGGGTGCTGGACGGGGATTAGCGCCGTTGGGGCGCGGGTCTCATGCCCGGGGCGGGCGCGTTGTGGTTGCTCGCGCCCACGCGGCGGAGCCGCATATCGAGACAGCCCCGCGCCCCTTGGGGGCGCTGCACCCCTGCCGGTGTTGTTACCCGGCCGCCAGTCCGATGAGCACGAGGAGCACCAGCAGGGCGAAGCCGGTGAGCGGGACGAGGCCCAGGATTCCGGCCGGGCGCCGCAGCACCGGGCGGCCCGGGTCCAGGCCGGGGCCCTGGGCGGCGACCGGTGCCGGGAGCTTCCGGATCCTGGCCAGGGTGAAGAGGTTGATCAGCAGCGTGATGGGCGTGATGAGCAACGACGCCGGACCCCACCACCCCTGCGCCATGGTGTCCGACTGCATCTTCCGGAAGACGGCGAGCCCGCAGGTGTGGCAGAAGGTGCCCTTCCGCCACAGGTTGCGCATCACGATCAGCATGCCCTGGTGGCCGCGGATCGTCATCCGCGCGGCGGGCGCGGCTCCGCACACGTCGCACCCGACGCCGGGAGCGGCCGGGTACGCGCCGGGGGCCTGCTGGTACCCGGCCTGCCCGGAGCCGGCGGGCGCCTGCGGGTAGGGAGCCTGCCCGTAGCCGCCCGGTGCCTGCGCGTAGCCGCCCGGTGCCTGCCCGTACGGCCCGGCGGGCTGCGGCTGCCCCGCCGGCGCCTGCGGGTAACCCGCGGGGGCCTGCTGATACGGCCCTGGCGCCTGCGCGTAGCCCGCGGGGGCCTGCTGATACGGCCCTGGCGCCTGCGCGTAGCCCGCGGGGGCCTGCTGATACGGCCCCGGCGCCTGCTGGTGGCCCGCAGGGGCCTGCTGGTAGGGGCCGGGGTGCTGCTGGTACGCGGGGTGCGGAGGCGGTGGAGTGCTCAACGGAGGCCTTTCCATGGGGACATGCCGGAACGGCACGACACCCTAGCGGCGTGCCCTCAGGCCAACTGAGCCGGTACCGGCGCCGCGTGGGTCACGATCAGCCCCGACACCGCACGCGTGAGCGCCACGTACAGCCGCCGCAGTCCCGTGCGCTCGTCCGGCTCTCCGTCGACCACCGCCTGGGGCTCGTCCAGCACCACGTAGTCGTACTCCAGACCCTTGGCGAGGGACGCCGGGACCAGGGTGAGGCGGGTCTCCTGGGTGGTCTCCTCGCCGGGGGCGAGGTACTGCAGGCCCGCCGCCGTCAGGGCCTCGGCCAGGGCCGGGACGCGGGCGTCGGCGGCGATCAGGGCGGTCGAGCCCTCGTTGCGCAGCAACTCCTCGCAGGCGGCGACGACGTCGGACGACTGCGTGATCGTACGGACCTCGAAGAAGCCGGGGTTCTCGCGGACGGAGGCCACCGGGGTGAGGCCGGGGGCGATGTGGGGGAGGAGCCGGGAGGCGTAGGTGATGACGTCCGTGGGGACGCGGAAACCGGCCGTCAGCTCCTCGACGACCCCCTCGCGCTTGCCGAGGTGGGCCAGCGCCTCGTCCCAGCTGCGGGTCGCCCAGGGGGTCGTACCCTGCGCCAGATCGCCCAGCACCGTCGCGCTGCCGGTGGTGCAGCGGCGGCCGACGGCGCGGTACTGCATGGGGGACAGGTCCTGCGCCTCGTCCAGGACGACATGACCCAGCGAGTGTGTGCGCTGGATCAGATCGGCCGCCTCGTCGATCAGCACCGCGTCCGCCGCCGACCACTTGGCCGACTTCACGCTGCGCACCGGCTTGGCCCACAGGACCGTCTTCTGCTCGTCCTCGTCCAGGATCCCGGCGGCGTGCTCGGCGAGGAAGTCCGCGTCCGTCAGCAGGCGCAGGACGAGCTTCGCCGGGTCCACGGCCGGCCAGACCTCCTTCACGGCCGCCTTCACCGCGCTGTTGCGGGCCACCGCGTCCTGCACCCGGTCGTCCGGCGCCTCGCCCGAGCGTTCCATCTGCACCAGCACGGCGTGCGCGATCCGCTGCGGCAGGGCCTCGCGGGCGGCGCCGTAACGGATGTCCCGCTGCCGCAACTCCCGGACGATGTCCTCCAGTTCGTACGCCGGCACCCGCCAGCGGCGCGAGCCGCGCACCACCACGACGGCCTCCGTCGGCATGGTCACGTGGGAGTACAGGGCCCGGCGCAGCACCTCGGCCATCCGGGCGTCGCCCTTGATCACGGCGGCGGCAGCGTCGTCCGTGCCGCTCACCTCGACGTGGGCGACCAGGTCGTCCACCGTGGCCTGCTGCACGGTCAACTCGCCCAGTGCCGGGAGGACTTGCTCGATGTAGTGCAGGAAGGACCGGTTCGGTCCGATCACCAGCGTGCCGGTGCGGGCGAGCCGCTCCCGGTGGGCGTAGAGGAGGTAGGCGACCCGGTGCAGGCCGACGGCGGTCTTTCCGGTGCCGGGGCCGCCCTGGACGCAGACCGTGCCGGACAGGCCGGAGCGGACGATCTCGTCCTGCTCGGGCTGGATGGTGGCGACGATGTCCCGCATGGGGCCGACGCGCGGCCGCTCGATCTCCTGCTGGAGCAGCTTGCTCGTGGCCGTCGCCTCGGCCGGGTCGGAGAGGTGCTCGTCCTCGTACGCCGTCAGGTCGCCGCCGGTGTAGCCGAAGCGGCGGCGCAGCCCGACGTCCATCGGGTCCTTCTTGGACGCCCGGTAGAACGGCTGCGAGACCGGGGCGCGCCAGTCGATGACCATGGGGTCGCCGACGGCGTCGTGCACGTGCCGCCGCCCGATGTAGAACCGCTCTCCGTCGGCTCCCTCGGCCTGGCCCGCACCCGGGGCGTGCAGATAGTCCAGCCGGCCGAAGAACAGCGGGGTGTCGCTGAGGTCGGCCAGCGCCTTGATCCGCTCGTCGATCTGGCGGGACAGCACTTCGGCGTTGACCCAGTTCGCGGTGACGTCCCGGATGTCCAGCGCCTCCACGTCCTCGCGCATCGCGCGCAGCGCGGCGCGGGATTCGGCGAGGTGGGAGCGCTCTCGGGCGAGCGGATCGGCGGCGGGCGTGGACGTGGACACGAGGGTGCCTCCGGTGGACCTGCTGGGCGGCTACGACGATGCCGCCCGGTTTCCGGCCGGGCGACGGCACTCCGCGGAGGGGAGGCGGGCAAGAGCGGAGATTCTAGGCGAGGGCGCGCTGCGGAGGCCAACGGTTTTTCCGCCCCCTAGGGGACAGGAGGCCCCCGACGTAGGGGCCGCGGTCCACCCGTGGATCTACGCGGAGCCTTCCAGGATTGGCTCTGGAGACCGATGCGGGTCCTGTGCCCGGCGATCCACCATGGAGACATGAGCGCAGCAACCATCTCCCCCGGTCCTGTCCGACCACCCACCGGCGCCACCGCCGTCGACGGCCCGCACCACCACTGGCTGGGCAACGCCCTGCGTGCGATCAAGGTGTTCGCGGAGGCCGCGTTCGGTGTGGTCATCCTCGGCGAGTACGGCGAGGAAGCGGGCATACGCCGCAAGTAACCGAATGCGCGGCCGTGGTCCACGGCACCGATCTGTACGGGTTCGGCTCAGCCGGTGCTGTCCTCGGTCAGGATCTCGTCCGCGTCCATGATCCGGTAGGCGTAGCCCTGTTCGGCCAGGAAGCGCTGGCGGTGGGCGGCGAAGTCCTGGTCGAGGGTGTCGCGGGCGACGACCGAGTAGAAGTGCGCCTGGTGGCCGTCGGCCTTGGGGCGCAGGACGCGGCCGAGGCGCTGGGCCTCCTCCTGGCGGGAGCCGAAGGTGCCGGACACCTGGATGGCCACCGTCGCCTCCGGCAGGTCGATGGAGAAGTTCGCGACCTTCGACACCACCAGAACGCTGATCTCGCCCTCGCGGAAGGCGTCGAAGAGCTTCTCGCGCTGGGCGTTGGAGGTCTCGCCCTTGATGACGGGAGCGTTCAGGTGCTCGCCCAGTTCGTCGAGCTGGTCGATGTACTGGCCGATGACGAGGATCTGCTGGCCGGCGAAACGGCGGACGATCGCCTCCGTCACCTTCCGCTTGGTGTCCGTCGTCGCACAGAAGCGGTACTTCTCCTCCGTCTCGGCCGTCGCGTACGCCAGCCGCTCGGAGTCCGTCAGATTCACCCGGACCTCGACGCAGTCGGCCGGCGCGATGTACCCCTGGGCCTCGATCTCCTTCCAGGGCGCGTCGAACCGCTTCGGCCCGATGAGGGAGAACACGTCCGACTCGCGGCCGTCCTCGCGGACCAGGGTCGCCGTCAGACCCAGTCGCCGGCGCGCCTGCAGATCGGCGGTGAACTTGAAGACCGGGGCGGGCAGGAGGTGCACCTCGTCGTAGACGATCAGACCCCAGTCCCGGGAGTCGAAGAGTTCGAGGTGGGGGTAGATCCCCTTCCGCTTGGTCGTCAGCACCTGGTAGGTGGCGATGGTGACCGGGCGGATCTCCTTCTTCGTGCCGCTGTACTCGCCGATCTCGTCCTCGGTCAGCGAGGTCCGCTTCACCAGCTCGTGCTTCCACTGCCGGGCCGAGACGGTGTTGGTGACCAGGATCAGGGTCGTGGACTTGGCCTGGGCCATGGAACCGGCGCCCACCAGCGTCTTACCGGCACCGCACGGGAGCACGACGACCCCGCTGCCGCCGTGCCAGAAGTTCTCCACGGCCTGCTTCTGGTACGGCCTGAGCGCCCAGCTGTCCTCCAGCAGCTCGATCGGGTGCGCCTCACCGTCGACGTACCCGGCGAGGTCCTCGGCCGGCCAGCCCAGCTTCAGCAGCATCTGCTTGATCTGCCCGCGCTCGGACGGGTGCACCACGACCGTGTCCGCGTCGATCCGCGCCCCGACCAGCGGGGCGATCCGCTTGGACTTCAGCACCTCCTCCAGCACCGGCCGGTCGGTGGTGGTCAGCACGAGTCCGTGCGCGGGGTGCTTGCTCAGCGTCAGCCGACCGTAGCGGTCCATCGTCTCGGCGATGTCCACGAGCAGCGCGTGCGGCACCGGGTACCGGCTGTACTGCACCAGCGCGTCCACGACCTGCTCGGCGTCATGCCCGGCGGCGCGCGCGTTCCACAGCCCGAGCGGGGTCACCCGGTAGGTGTGGATGTGCTCGGGCGCCCGCTCCAGCTCGGCGAACGGCGCGATGGCACGCCGGCAGTCGTCGGCCCGCTCGTGGTCGACTTCCAGGAGCAGGGTCTTGTCGGACTGGACGATCAGCGGTCCGTTCACGTGCGGCACACACCCTTTCCACAAACACCAAACGTCCAGTGTGCCCTAAACGCCGACGATCACCGTCAGTCTTCCGCCAGCTCGGCCACCCCGGTGATCCGGTGCAGCGGATAGGTGCGCACCTCGTCCGCGGTGCGGTCGTAGGCCGTGACGAAACCGCCCTCCACCTTGACCGGGGCGATGACCCGCTGGCTGGCGGCGCCCTCGGCGTTGACGTAGCCGATCCAGAGGGACCCGCCGGTCAGGACGGCGGCCTGCACGGTGGCCAGGGTCTCGGCGGAGGAGGTGCGGGGCAGTTCGCCGCCCGGCAGCGGAATCCCGGCCCCGGCGGTCCTGCGCGGGGCGGTGGCGGCCAGGTCGCCCGCCCGGATCGCCCGGATCGCCGCCGCGAGCAGCGTGGCGTCGGGCGGCGGCGGGCCGTCCGGGACCGGCTCGGGTGCGGTGCGCGGCGGGGTGCGGTGGGCGTGGGCGCGGGTGATCAGGACGTCACCCTCGGCGGACTCGGCGGCCGGCGCGTAGCCCATGGCGCGCAGGCCCTCCAGCAGCGTGGCCGGGTCGCACGGGGCGGCCAGCACGGTCGGGGCGAGCCGGCGCAGCCGCAGGGCTGCGGCGCGCCGGTCGGCGAGGATCTCGTTCAGCAGGTGGTCGTCGTCGCAGCGCACGTACGCCGAGGCCGCGCCGACCCGGAGGTGGCCGTGCTTGCGGGCCACGTCGTCGATCAGATAGGCGAGCGGCTGCGGTACCGGGGTGCGGGAGTGCTCGGCGAGGAAGGCGTGCAGATCGGCGGCGGTACGGCCGGCGTCCAGGGCGCGTCGTACCGAGGCCGGGGTGAAGCGGTACACGGTCGCGCCACCCTTGGACTCGACGTCCGCGAGCACGGCCAGCAGATCGGCGAGGGGGCGTTGCAGCGGCCCGGGTGCCACCGCCGTCAGGTCGGCCTGCAGCAGGACGTGGTCCAGCGGCTCGGGCAGCAGCGGCGCCAGGAGACGGGCGGCGGCGGCCGTCGCCACGGCCTGCTCGGCGGGGGAGAGGGGAGCCGGGACGGCGGCCGGGCGGTGGTGATGGTGGACGGGAAGCTTGTCGCCGGGACCGGTGGGCTCGGCGGAGCCGGGGGCGCCCGGCGCGGTGCGGGTGGCGGCCGACGGCGCGCGGGTGGTGCCTGGCAGCGTGCCAGTGGCGGCCGGCGCGGCGCCGGCGGTGCCTGGCGTGGTGCCGATGGCTGCCGACGAACTGCCGGCGGCTGCCGACGAGGTGCCGGTGGCTGAGACGGCGCTGGTGGTGGCCGACGCCGTGCCGACGGTGGCCCGCGAGGTGTCCACGGCGCTCGATCCGGCGCGCGGGCCCGGCCCCGCCGCCGGGGCGCCGAGCAGCGCCCGCCCGTGCGCCGACAGCGCGCCCCGCCCCGTGATGCCCAGCAGCTCCGCCTCGGACAGGGTCCAGCGGGCGAGCCGGGAGCGCAGGTCCTCGTCGCCGTCCCGCTTCTGGGGTCCGCGCAGCGGCCGTTCCCAGCGCAGCCGGGCCAGCACCGACTCGGTGTCCGGGGCCGCGCCCGCCGGCAGCCCGGCCAGCAGCGTCAGCACCCGGTG
This sequence comes from Streptomyces sp. RB17, assembly GCF_009604455.1. Classification (GTDB taxonomy): domain Bacteria; phylum Actinomycetota; class Actinomycetes; order Streptomycetales; family Streptomycetaceae; genus Streptomyces. The sequence goes on along the minus strand of NZ_WEGL01000007.1, from coordinate 441,981 downwards.
CCGTACCTCGGGCGCGGCCGAGCGGTCCAGGCCGGGCCCGAGCGCGGCGAGCGTACGGTCCTTGGCGTCCCGCCCGCCGACCAGCCCCGGCGTCCGGGTGGCGGCCAGCCAGGTCTCCGCCAGCTGTGCCCAGCGCTCGGCGGCGGGCCGCTCCAGCCACTCGTCGTAGGCCGGCGTGGCCGCGTACCGCTCGTCGGCCTCGCCGTCGGAGGCGATCAGCCCGGCCGCGTACGCCAGTTCCACCCAGAACGCGGCGACCGGCTCGGACACGTCCAGGGCGACGGCGGTCCGCTTCAGGTCACGGACGCTCAGCCCGCCGGCCCGCAGCACGGCCGGGCCGCCCTCGTCCCAGTCCTTCAGCAGCTCCTCGACCGTGGCGAGCGAGGTGTACGCCTGACCGGCCGCCGTCGCGTCCACCACCTGCGGACCGTACGTCGCGGCCGGCTCCACGGCGGGCGGCAGCGGCTCGGGCGCGCGATGGGCCCGGCCCTCACGCAGGTGCAGGGCCACCTCGCGGGGCAGGACGACCGTGCCGGGCGCGGTCGGCAGCAGCAGACCGCGGTCGAGCAGCCAGCGCAGATGCGCGGCCGGTTCCGGGGTGACCTGCCCGTACGGCGGCCCCCACACCAGCCGCGACAGCACCTCGCGGGCCGGCCCCGGGGCTCCGGCCAGCAGCTTGGCCATCTTCTTCCGGTCGGCGAACAGCGCGCCGAGCGCGGCCACGGCGGACACCGAGTCGTGCGTCGAGGGCAGCCCGGCCGCCGTGACGATCTCCTGGATCCGGCCCGGCGACATGCCCGAGGTGGTCTCCTGCACGGAGGGTCCGAGCCCGGTCGGGGAGGGGTGCTGCGGGGACGGCGCGAGGACTTCACGGGCCGTGCGGACCAGCCTCAGTCGCTCGTCGTCGCCCCACACCAGCGCCTGCTCGCGCAGGGTGGCGAGGGCGTGCGGCAGCGCGGCGGCGACCGTCTCGTCGCCGGCGTCCCCGGCCATCAGGCCGAGCAGCGTGTCGTACGACGCCGGGTCCGGGGCCACGGCCAGCGCCTCCGCCGTCTGCAGCGCGAACCGGTCCAGCCGCTCCAGTGCGCGCAGCACCGAGGCACGGGTGCCGGCGCGGGTGGCCAGCTGGGTGAGGTCGGTCGGGACGGGCGTGATGAGGTCGGGGCGGCTGCGCAGCAACGCGGCCAGGGAGACGTCGTCCCGCGCGCGGAGCGCTTCCGCGAGGGAACGAGGGGCTGGGTGGGCCGCTTGGCTCATCTGACCCACGGTAGCGGTTGCCGTCCCCGAGAGGTGCCCCCGGAGGCCACGACCCCGGTACCGCCTCGGCGAGGCGCCTCTGCGCTACCGTCCTCACGGGGTTTCATCGCCGTCACCCCGGAGGGGTTCCGTTGGGGATCGAGAGCGACAAGGTCGTCTACGAGTACCTGAGCCGTGTCGGAGACATCGCTCAGCAACGGCAGCTGCCGTCGGCCACGCGGATGCGGCTCGTGTCCGAGCTGCGCAACGAGATCGACCGGCACCGGGCCGAGGCGACGGCCGACAGCCCCGCCGCGGTCCGCCGCATCCTGGACCGGCTGGGCACCCCGCACGAGGTGGTCGAGGCGGCAGGGGGTGCCACCGGCGCGTCCGGCACGTCCGGTACCGGCCGGGTTCCGCAGCCGCCCGCTGCCGCCGTGCCCGTACAGCGCCTGAAGGGGCTGCGCCGGGCCGTCCCCGGCCCGCGCCCCGCCGGCACCGAACCCGCGCCCTCCGCCGCGCGCGACGCCCCGTCCCCGCCGCACCTGGCCGCCGCGCACGAACTCGGGGACAGCGCCGTACGGCCCGACTGGTGGCGTCTCGGCGGCAACTCCTTCGGCGCCACGGCCGAGACGGACTCGGTGCCGGGGTTCGTGGGCGGGGTGGAGATCCCCGAGCTGCTGAGGCGGCCGCCGAAGGAACGGGAGCCGGACACACCCGAGCCGAAACCGGAGGCGGCCGGGGCGGCGGAAGCCGAGCCCGCGCCCTCCACCTCGCGCCGGCGCCTGCTCCCCCGCCCCGCCGCGGGCTGGACCAACCCCCTCCTGCTGCTGGCCGCCGCCGCGCTGGTCGCCGGTGCGGTGCTCGGGAACTGGTTCGCCCTGATCCTCGGCTGGGTGATCGCCTACGGCTCCCGGCGGCTGACGGCCGCGGAGACCAAGGTGGCCGTGATGGTCCTGCCGGGCACCTCCGTCGCCGCCGGACTGGTCTGGCTGTGGGGGAGGTTCAACGGCCGCTGGGGCCGGCCGATCGCACAGGGGCACATGAACGAAGCGATCGCCGGGACGTGGCCGTGGGTGGTGCGGGGTGCGGCGGTGGCTTCGGCGCTGTTTCTGGTCTGGCGCTCGCAAAGGACCAGGTGAGCGCCCCTTCGGGGTGCTTCCCGCACCCGGCGCACACCAGTTGCCCACCGGGCCCCTGACACAATGACCCATATGACATTCACCGTCGGATTCGACCTCGACATGACCCTGATCGACTCCCGGCCCGGCATCCACGCCTGCTACCTGGCGCTGGCCGAGCGGACCGGGACGTTCATCGATGCCGATCTGGCGGTGACCCGGCTGGGCCCGCCCCTCGCCGAGGAACTGATCAACTGGTTCCCGGAGGAGCAGGTGCCCGCGATGGCCGACCTGTACCGGGAGATGTACCCGACGATCGCCATCGCCGCGACCCCCGCCATGGACGGCGCCCGGGAGGCGATAGCGGCGGTGCGGGCGGCCGGTGGACGCACGATGGTGGTCACGGCGAAGTACGAGCCCAACGCCAAGCTGCACCTGACCCACCTCGGCATCGAGCCGGACGTGGTCGTGGGCGACCTGTGGGCCGAGCAGAAGGCGGAGGCGCTGCGCGAGTACCGCGCCGGCGCGTACGTCGGCGATCACGTCGGGGATGTGCGCGGGGCCCGTACGGCGGGGGCGCTGTCGGTCGCCGTGGCGACCGGGCCCTGCCCCGCCGACGAGCTGCGCGCCGCCGGAGCGGACGTCGTGCTCGACGACCTGTCCGCCTTCCCGGCGTGGCTGGCCGGTTACCGGGAGGCCGAGGCGTCGCGCGCCTGACGGCGGCCCGCGGTGATCGATCGCAGGACACCCGCGCCGGCGACGAGGAAACCGACGGCCATGAGCATGCTCAGACCGTACATGTACGTCGGAAAAGGCTTTGCGCCCAGGAACAGCGGGGCCACCGTGACGAGAGTGGCCACGGCCCCGAGGAAGAAGACGATCGCACCGGCGCGGATCAGCTGGTCACCGGGCGCGGCGGAATTCGCTTGGGTTTTGTCACGCACCGGACCAGGGTAGTTCCTGGCGCAAGGGAACATCCGGGGGACGTCTTGTCACCCGCCCCCAGACCATTAGCCTTGGTAGCGGCGGGTCGCGGTCGACCCGCTCTAGTGCTGTCAAGGGCAGTTTCCCCAGTGGTTTTCCAACTAGTACGAGGACGAGGACAGACGGTGCCGACCGGGCGTGTCAAATGGTTCAACAGCGAGAAGGGCTTCGGCTTTCTCTCCCGCGACGACGGCGGTGACGTCTTCGTCCATTCCTCTGTTCTCCCCGCCGGAGTCGACGCGCTCAAGCCGGGACAGCGCGTGGAGTTCGGCGTCGTCGCCGGTCAGCGGGGTGACCAGGCGCTGTCGGTGACCGTGCTGGATCCGACGCCGTCGGTCGCCGCCGCCCAGCGCAAGAAGCCGGACGAGCTGGCCTCCATCGTGCAGGACCTGACGACCCTTCTCGAGAACATCACGCCGTCGCTCGAGAAGGGCCGGTACCCGGACAAGGCCTCCGGCAAGAAGATCGCCGGCCTGCTGCGGGCGGTCGCCGACCAGCTGGACGTATAGGGGCCCGTCAGGGAAACGCGAGCGCATCCGGGCCGAGGGGCGGCACCAGCCCCTCGGCCGCCGCGCGTGTGAGCAGGCCGCGGATCGCGGCATAGCCGTCCTCGCCGAGGTCGGCGGTGAACTCGTTCACGTACAGCCCGATGTGCTGGTCCGCCACGGCCGGGTCCATCTCCTGGGCGTGTGCCATGACGTACGGCCGGGACGCCTCGGGGTCGTCCCAGGCGGCCCGTACGGAGGCGCGGACGGAGTCCGCGAGCCGGGTGAGGGTCTCGGCCCCCAGGGTGCGCTTGGCGATGATCGCGCCCAGCGGGATCGGCAGGCCGGTGGTCCGCTCCCAGTGCTCGCCCATGTCGGCGAGCTTGTGCAGCCCGTAGTTCTGGTAGGTGAACCGGGCCTCGTGGATGACCAGGCCGGCGTCCACCTTGCCGTCCCGCACGGCGGGCATGATCTCGTGGAACGGCATGACGACGATCTCGCCGACCCCTCCGCCGGGCAGCGTGTCCGCCGCCCACAGCCGGAACAGCAGATACGCCGTCGACCTCTCGCTCGGCACCGCGACGGTACGGCCCGTCAGGTCGGCCCCGGGCTCGCGCGTGAGCACCAGCGGCCCGCAGCCCCGCCCCAGCGCACCGCCGCAGGGCAGCAGCGTGTACTCGCCGAGGACGTACGGCAGGACGGCGTACGACACCTTCAGCACGTCGAACTCGCCGCGCTCGGCCATGCCGTTGGTGATGTCGATGTCGGCGAAGGTCACGTCCAGCGCGGGGGCGCCGGGGACGCGGCCGTGGGCGAGGGCGTCGAAGACGAAGGTGTCGTTGGGGCAGGGGGAGTAGGCGATCCGCAGGGGTTCACTGTTCGTCATGTGGGTTCCAACTCTCCAGTACGGGGGCGAGCTTCCCGAACGCCTCGGTGAGGGCGGTGAGGGCGTCGCCGATGCGCCAGGCGGCGCGGTCGCGCGGGCCGACCGGGTTGGAGACCGCGCGAAGCTCCAGCACCGGCACGCCGTGCGCGGTGGCCGCCTCCGCGACCCCGAAGCCCTCCATGCCCTCGGCGAGCGCGCCCGGGTGCCGTGCGCGCAGTTCGGCGGTGCGGGCGGCGGTGCCGGTGACGGTGGAGACGGTCAGGATCGTGCCGGTACGGGCGCCCGTCGCCTGGGCCACGGCGCGTACGGCCGGCGTGGGGGGCCGGTGGGTGACGGTCCCGAAGCCGAGCTCGGTGACCGGCAGGAAGCCGTCGGCGGTCTGCGCGCCCAGGTCGGCCACGGTGATCGCGTCGGCGACGACGAGCGAGCCGACGGGCGCCTCGGGCGGGAAGCCGCCGCCGATCCCGGCGCAGACGACCAGGTCGTACGGGGCGCCTTCGAGGGCGGCTGCGGTCAGCGCGCCGGCGGTGGAGGACGCGGCGAGGGCCGGGCCGACGCCGGCGGCGAGCAGATCGCAGCCGGTCGCGGTACGGCACAGCAGCGCGCCGGGGAGATGTACCCCGGTCACGGCTCCGGGGAACGCCCGTGCCACCGCGTCCCGCTCGGCGGGGACCGCGGTGGCGACGAGGACGCGCACGGCAGCCGTGATCAGGCGGCCTTCTTCAGCTTGAACGACCACATGCCCTGGTTGGCCTTCTCGCCCATCCGGATCGTGACCGTGTTGGTGTCGCCCTGGGTGCCGTACTGCTGGTTGAAGAACGCGCTGCCCGGGATGGTGCGGTAGGTCTTGTTGCTGACGTCGGTGAACTGCTGGCCGTTCACCAGGAGGACCCAGCCGGCGTCCGCGATCTTCGGGTCGACCCCGATGCGGACCGTCTCGTCCTGGTCGACCGTGATCGACTTGGCCTTGCCGACGTTCTTGACGCACGTCGTCAGCGACTTGGCGTCCAGCGCGTTGCCGTCGTTGTAGCAGAGGGCCTCGGAGTTGACCGAGCTGTCGCCGACGGTGACGGTCGCGACGGGCGTCGGCTTCTCGCAGGCCGAGAGCAGGAGCAGTCCGGCGGAAACGGCGCCGGCGGCGGCGACGGCGCGACGGCGGCGCACAGCGCGGTGTACATCAGCGGCTTCGCCGCGGGGCAGCGTGGTCATGGCCGAAGGCTATCGGGCACCCCGAGCCGTCCGCCCACGTGGGGTGCGGCGTGCCCGCTTCGTTACGCCAGCCGTGCCTGCGGTTCGGGGAACCGTGTCCGCTTCGTTATGCCGGAGCGGGTGGATCACGGGGCGGGCAGGTCAGGCCACCCGGGGCCGGGTGCGGCCGCCGTGCCGGGCGGAGGCGAGGAGGCCCTTGACGGTGCTCAGCCAGCCGGCCGCCACGAAGACCGCGCCGATCAGCAGGCCGACGGTGCCGTTGAGCGGCAGCACGATGCCGACGGCGCCGCCGAACACCCACGCCATCTGCAGCAGGGTCTCCGAGCGGGCGAACGCCGAGGTGCGCACCAGCTCCGGCACGTCCCGCTGGATCAGCGCGTCCAGGGCCAGCTTGGCCAGCGCCTGGCCGAACCCGGCGACGGCCGCGAGGCAGGCCACCAGGAACGTCCCGAAGAACAGGGCGGCCACGATCGCCGTGCCGAGCACCACCGCGACGACGGTCACGATGATGATCTCCGGCGCGCGTGACTTCAGCCAGGACCCGACGGCCGTGCCCAGCGCGTTCCCCACGCCCGCGGCGACCCCGACGATCCCGAGCGAGACCGCCGCGCTCTCGCCGGTCAGCGGGTGCTCGCGCAGCAGGAAGGCGAGGAAGAAGATCAGGAAGCCGGAGAGGCAGCGCAGGGCGGCGTTGGCGCCGAGCGCGTGGGTGACGGCTGGGCCCACGGTCCGCAGCCCGGGCCGCTTGGCCTGCTCCTTCCGGCGCTGCGGCCCGTGCAGATGCTGCTCGTCGGCCGCGAGCAGTGCCACGTCCTCGCCCTTGGCGGAGTCCACCTTGGGCGGCAGGGAGAACGACAGGATCGTCCCCGCGACGAAGATCACGAAGGCGCCGTACAGCGGCCAGGGATCGCCCACCTTGTGCAGGCCCGCCGCGACCGGCGCGGCGACACCGGTGGCCAGCAGCCCCGCCAGGGTGACCCGCGAGTTGGCCTTCACCAGCGAGAACCGGGGTGGCAGCAGCCGCGGTACGACGGCACTGCGGACCACCCCGTACGCCTTGGACGCGACCAGCACGCCCAGCGCGGCGGGATACAGCTCCAGGCTGCCGCTCGCCACGGCGCCCGAGATGACCAGCGCGAGCAGGGCACGGGCCAGCATGGCGCCGGCCATCGCGGCGCGCCGGCCGTGCGGCAGCCGGTCGAGGAGGGGGCCGATGACCGGGGCGAGGACGGTGAAGGGCGCCATCGTGATGGCGAGGTAGAGCGCGACCCGCCCGCGGGCCTCGTCGGTCGGCACGGAGAAGAACACGGTGGAGGCGAGCGCCACGGTGATCATCACGTCGCCCGCGCCGTTCACGGCGTGCAGCTCGATCAGCTTGCCGAGCCCCGACTCGCCCGCCCCGTGCGCATGCGTGGCCTTGCGGATCCCGCGCGCGGCCCCGGTGACCGGAAAGTGCAGGGCACGCCCGACGGACCGGACGGCGCCACCGACCCGGCTCGCACCGCCACCCCGAACACGACGCCTGTCCGCGGTCGCCACGTGCTTCATAGTGCCCCGAGAAGCGCCCGGATGGTGCGCATACGACGCGCATGGCGCAGAACCGAACCGCGCATGCGTGCGGCGGAGGGGGCCAGGGTGGGAGACAATGCCGCGTAGCGGCGACGAATCTCGTTCGGTGTAGCGTGCGTGTCTCAGCCATAACGCAGAATGGATGGCAGAGGTGCGCCCAGCGCGCGGATGCAGACGTCGATGCGGTCCCCCGGTCCGCTCCGTCGGCAGACCCGCCGTCAGGCAGCCGCACTCGACGAGACGGCGTAGGAGAGAAGCGATACCTGTGAGCGCAGCGACAACGCGAAGCCGCACCCCCGACCGTCTGTGCGCCGAGGCGGTCGACCTCGCCCGCGCCGCCGCGGAGGAGGCCGCCGCCCCCGGTGTGGTCGGAGAGCACGTCGGCCTCGTCTCCGAGGGCGATCGCGTCGTCACGCACTTCTTCGAGTGCAAGGAACTGGGCTACCGCGGCTGGCGCTGGGCGGCGACCGTGACCCGCGCCTCCCGCGCCAAGATCGTCACGCTCGACGAGGTGGTCCTCCTCCCCGGCCCCGACGCCCTGCTCGCCCCCGAGTGGGTCCCGTGGAGCGAGCGGCTGCGCCCCGGCGACCTCGGCCCCGGCGACCTGCTCCCCACCGACCAGGACGACCTGCGCCTGGAGCCCGGCTACTCCGGCGAGGAGGAGCCGCTGCCGAACTCGGTGGTCTCGCACGAGATGGCGGAACTGGCGGAGGCCGAGGACGCCGACGTCACCCCGGGCACCCCGGCCGCCCAGCCCACGCCCTCCCGGGGCTCGATCGCGGCGGTCGCCGAGGAACTGGGCATGCGCCGGGCCCGCGTCCTGTCCCGCTACGGCCTGCACGTCGCCGCCGACCGCTGGGAGGAGTCGTACGGCCCGAAGACCGCGATGGCCCAGGCGGCCCCGGCGACGTGCCAGACCTGCGGCTTCCTGAGCCCCATCGGCGGCTCCCTCGGCCAGGCCTTCGGTGTCTGCGCCAACGAGTTCTCCCCGGCCGACGGCCGTGTGGTCTCCCTCGCCTACGGCTGCGGCGGCCACTCGGAGGCCGCGGTCATGCCCAAGCCCCCGCAGCCGGCCCCGCCGGTCATCGACGAGACCCGGGTGGACCCCTTCCCGCTCCGCCCCGCCCGCGACTCGGGCTCGGTCCCGGAGGCGGGCGACGAGGAGACGGCGGAACTGGGCCACTCCTGAAGCGGATTCCCAGGCCGGAGTACCTCGGCACGGGCGGGCACCCCTCCGGCGGCAGCTGGAACACACCCTGGAACTGGGGCAGTTGCGGAATGTCGTGGTGAGGCCGACGCGTGCGTCGAAGTGGCCCCGGACTGGGCCACCCCCTCGCCCGGACGGAATTCGTGTCGTACGCCTGCGCCCGCTGACCGGATGAAACCGGCTGCGCCATAAGGGGTGCCGCGCCCGTCGTAGAGGCCCGCAGGGGCCCCCTGGTTCGACCATCGCCGGATGGATCGGTGTGTTTCCGGGAGACGGTCGAACCGGCGGCGCGGCAGGTGGGTCGCCGTCTGCGCGGGGCTCGCCCTGGCGTTGGGCGTGGGGCCGGGTACGGCGACCGCGGCGGGCGATCCCGCGCCCCCGGCGCCGAGAGGGAAGATCCTCGACTTCCCCCTGGCGGCGATCGGAGGTCTCGTCCACCCGGACGCGCCGCCGCCCGGCGCCGACGACTGGCACTGCAAGCCCACGCGTGAGCATCCGCGCCCGGTCGTCCTGCTGCACGGGACCTGGGCGAACGCCTACGACACCTGGGGCCTGATGTCCCCGTACCTGAAGCGGCTGGGCTACTGCGTCTTCGCCGCCGAGTACGGCGGGGCCCCCGGCAATCCGGTCAAGGCCACCGCGCACGTCCCGGACTCCGCCCGGCAGATCGCGGATTTCGTCGACCGCGTGCTCAAGGCCACCGGCGCCCACCAGGTCGACCTGGTCGGACATTCCCAGGGCGGCGGTCCGACGCCCCGCTGGTACCTGCGGTTCGACGGCGGCACGGACCCCGCGCATCCGGAACGGAACAAGGTGCACGGCCTCATCGGCCTGGCGCCCTCCAACCACGGCACGACCGGCTCCGGCCTCGGCACCCTGACCTCGGAACTGGGCCTGAACAAGCCCGTGTCGCTGGTCCTCGGCGAGGCGTACGAGGACCAGCTGGCCGGCTCCGAGGTGAACACGACGCTGGACCGGGACGGGGACACCCGGCCGGGGGTCCGCTACACCGTCGTCGCCACCAGGCTCGACGAGGTCGTCACCCCCTACACGCACCAGTTCCTGACCGCGGGACCGGGCGCGACCGTCAAGAACATCACGATCCAGGACGTCTGCCCCCGGGACCTCTCCGAGCACCTCTCGATCGCGTACGACTCCAACGCCGCCCAACTCGTGCGCAACGCGCTCGATCCCGCTCACGCGGAGCCCGTCCGCTGCGGCGTGTCCCTGCCCGTCCTCGGCGGCTGAACCCCGTCCGGCGCCCCGGCCGCCCCGCTCACGCTGTACCTTCGTGCTCACGTCGACGAGGTGAGGGAACGTGAGCAGCAAGTACGTGCGGCCTGCGGCCGAGGGTGCCGATCCCTTCGGGACGGCCCGGCTGCGCCGTGGTGTCCTCGACGCCTGGGCCACCAGCGCCGCCCGGTTCCGTGAGGACGCCAACGCCGAGGAGGACCTGGTCCTCGGCGGCTACCGGGACCGGCTCGTCGTCGAGCTGGCCCAGAACGCCGCCGACGCCGCCGGCCGGGCGCGGGTGCCGGGGCGGCTCAGGCTCACCCTCCGCGACGGCGTCCTCGTCGCCGCCAACACCGGTGCCCCGCTGGACGCGGCCGGAGTCGAGTCGCTGTCCACGCTGCGCGCCTCGGCCAAACGGGACGCCGACGTCACCCAGGGGGCCGTCGGCCGGTTCGGGGTCGGGTTCGCCGCCGTACTCGCGGTGACCGACCACCCCGCGATCGTCGGGCGGCACGGCGGTGTCCGCTGGTCCCTCGGCGAGGCGCGGGAACTGGCCGCCGACACCGCACGGCACAGTCCCGGACTCGGGGACGAGATCCGGCGCCGGGACGGGCACGTGCCGCTGCTCCGGCTGCCGTTCGCCGCCGAGGGCACCGCCCCGGACCCCTACGACACCGCCGTCATCCTGCCCCTGCGGGACGCGGCCGCCGCCGATCTCGCCGAGCGGTTGCTGAACTCCGTCGACGACGCGCTGCTCCTCGCCCTGCCGGGCCTGGAGGAGGTCGTCGTGGAGGCCGGGGACGGGGCGCAGCGTGTGCTGCGGCGCCGTACCGAGGGCGCCGTCGTCGTCGTGGAGGACTCGCGCGAGGGGGCCACCCGGTGGCGTACCGCCTCCGCCCACGGTCCGCTCACCCCCGACCTGCTCGCCGACCGGCCCGTGGAGGAGCGGCTGCGGCCCCACTGGTCGGTGACCTGGGCCGTGCCCGAGGACGAGGGCGGGCGTCCGGTCCGGCCCCGTACGACGCCCGTGGTGCACGCGCCCACGCCCAGCGACGAACCCCTCGGCGTGCCCGCTCTGCTCATCGCCTCCTTCCCCCTCGACACCACCCGCCGGCACACCGCTCCCGGTCCGCTCACCGACTTCCTGGTGCAGCGCGCCGCCGACGTCTACACCGAACTCCTCGCCGGCTGGCGGCCGGTGACGGACGGGATCATCGACCTCGTGCCGGGACCGCTCGGCAAGGGCGAGCTGGACGGGGCGCTGCGGCAGGCCGTGCTGGAGCGGCTGCCGCGTGCTGAGTTTCTCCCACCCGCCCACCCGGCCTCCCTGCCGTCGGCCGTCGTGGCGGCGAGGGAGGACGACGGTCACGAGCTTCCGGAGGCGCTGCGCCCCAGGGATGCGGAGATCGTGGAGGGTGCCGGGGCCGCCACCGTGCGGGTGCTCGCCGAGGTGCTGCCCACGCTGCTGCCCGCCGGTCTCGAACGGCGCGCGGAGCTGCGCACCCTCGGCGTCGCCCGGCTGCGGCTCGCCGACGCCGTCGACCGGCTCGCCGGCCTGGAGAAGGACCCCGACTGGTGGTGGCGGCTCTACGACAGCCTCGCCGGGGTGGACCCCGAGCGGCTGTCCGGGCTGCCGGTGCCGCTCGCCGACGGGCGGACCACCATCGGCCCCCGGCAGGTCCTCCTGCCCACCCCGGACGCCGCCCGGATCGACGCGGACGTGCTCGGCCGGCTGGGGCTGAAGGTGGCCCACGAGGACGCCGTGCACCCGCTGCTGGAGAAGCTCGGCGCGCTGCCCGCCACCGCGCGCGCGGTGCTCACCACCCCGCAGGTGCGGGCCGCCGTCGCCGCCTCGCTGGACGAGGAGGGCGCGATCGGGGGCTGGGAGGAGGACGCCCCGGACGCGGAGGAGCTGGCCGACACCGTCCTGGCGTTGGTCCGGGACGCGGGCCTGGAGCCCGGGGACGAGCCCTGGCTGGGCGCCCTCGCCCTGCCGGACGAGGACGGGGAACTGGCGCCCGCCGGTGAGCTCGTCCTGCCCGGCAGCCCGTTCGCCCGGGTGATCCGCGAGGGCGAACTGGCCGCCGTGGACCACGACCTGGCCGGCAAGTGGGGCGAGCAGCCGCTGGCCGCGTGTGGCGTGCTCGCGAACTTCGCGCTGGTCCGCGCCGCCGACGTCGTCCTCGACCCGGACGAACTGGAGCCCCGGGAGGGCGACTTCGCCGAGCCCGACGACGCCGGGCTGCTGGACGCGGTCGACGTGTGGTGCGAGGACATCCTCGACCGCTTCCCGGACAGCCCGGTGCCTCCGGTCGCCACCGAGCTGGTCGCCGTACGCGATCTGGACCTGGTGGACGACGAGCGCTGGCCGCAGGCGCTCGCGCTGCTCGCGCAGCCGCCGCTGCGGGACGCCCTCACCCAGCCGGTCCGCGTTCTGCTGCACGACGGCACGCACGAGATCGTGCGGCCGTACACGGCGTGGTGGCTGCGCGGCCACCCGGTCCTCGACGGGCGCCGGCCCGCCGGTCTCCTCGCCGCCGGCGGGGACCCGCTCCTGCACGGCCTGTACGACGAGGCCGACGCGACCGGGTTCGAGGACGAGCAAGTACTGCGGGCCCTGGGCGTGCGCACCTCCGTCGCGGCCCTGCTGGACGAGCCCGGTGGCGCGGCCGAGCTGCTGGACCGGCTTGCCGACCCGGACCGGCCGGTCGCCGCAGCCCAACTGCACGGGCTGTACGGGGCGTTGGCCGAACTGGACCCGGAGCAGGTGACGCTGCCGGACGAGCTGCGGGCCGTGGTCGACGGCCGGGTCGAGGTCGTGGACGCGGCGGAGGCGGTCGTGGTCGACTCACCCGATCTGCTGCCGTTCACCGGCTCGGTCGCGCTGCTTCCGGTACGGCCGTCCCGCGCGGCCGAGCTGGCGGAGCTGTTCCAGGTGCGGCGGCTGAGCGAGTCCGTGACCGGCGAGGTGCACTCCGAGGGCACCGAGCACGACGTGCCGGAGCCGGTGCGGGTGCTGCTCGGACCGCGGACGCCCGAGACGTACGTCGAGCACGAGGAACTGCTCGTGGACGGCGTGGAGATCGACTGGCGGCTCACCGACGACGGCGTGCTGCACGCGGCCACCCTGGAGGGGGTCGCCGCGGGCCTCGCGTGGGCGGCCGGCCAGTGGCCGCGGCGCTTCGAGGTGGCGGCCCTGCTGGAGGACCCGTCCCGGACGGAGGAGCTGGCCAGGGACCGCTGGTTCGACTGACGGCGCCGCGAAAACCTGGCTCCACAATGTTCTCGCTGAATGTTCAACTTACGTACAACCGTTGCCCTGGGTGCGGAGTCTGACGTGCCGGAGCCAACAGGCTCCCGATCACTCTGCACGCAGGGGAACACATGCGTATACGTGCCACCGTGGCCGCCGTCTCCGGCGCCCTGGCCCTTTCCGCCTTCGTCGTGCCGGCCGCCCAGGCCGCCGGTTCCGCCCCGTCGTACCAGACGGAGGCCGCGAAGGCGCTCCACGCCTCCGGCAAGTCCGCGTTCAGCACGGCCGAAGGTGCGGACCTCGGTGTGACCTTCTCGAACCTCAAGATCGCCTCTGCGGTCAAGGTCGGTACGACCAACCACGTCTCCACCTCGGTCACCTACACGCTGACCCACGGAGCCAACTACGACATCTCGTCGGACGACTTCGCGACCGGCCCCTTCATCTACAAGGGATCCTCGCCCGACACCGCGGACAACGTCCTGTTCGGCGACGCCCCGGCCAGCTGCACCGCCACCTCGTCGACGACCGCCAGCTGCACGGGCCTCATCGACATCTACCCCGCCGACGACGAGCTGATCAACTCGGACGCGGGCACCTGGAACGCCGGCGCGCTGGCGCTGCAGTACAGCACCGGGGACAGCTCCGTGCAGGGCGGCCTGGGCACCACCAAGGTCCAGCGCTACTCGAAGCTGACGGTCAACGCCGGCCCCGAGCCGATCACCAAGGGCAAGACCCTCACGATCACCGGCAAGCTCTCCCGGGCCAACTGGGAGGACCACCAGTACCACGGTTACACCAACCAGTCGGTGCAGCTGCAGTTCCGCAAGTACGGCTCCAGCACCTACACCACGCTGAAGACGATCAAGTCGGACTCCACGGGCAACCTGAAGACCACGGCCACCGCCTCGGTCGACGGCTACTGGCGCTTCTCCTTCGCGGGCACCACGACCACCCCGGCGGTCAACGCCACGGGCGACTTCGTCGACGTGCGGTAACGAATCAGTAAGCGCGGCACAAAATCCGGTCCGCGGGGGCAACGGCCGTACAACCACCGGCACCCCCCGCGGATCTGATGATCGCGTGAGTCGACCGACTCCACGATCACTTCTCCCTCCAGGGGAAACGCACATGCGCATACGTGCCACCGTGGCCGCCGTCTCCGGCGCCCTGGCCCTCACCGCCCTCGCAGTCCCGGCCGCGCAGGCCGTCACGGACTCGGGCGCTCCGTACACGCTGAACGCAAGCTTCTCCAACGTCTCGATCGCCAAGGCGGTCAAGGTGGGCACCACCAACGAGGTGAGCGTCGCGTACTCGTACACGCTGACGCACGGCAGCGACGTGAACATCGCCGCGAAGGACTTCTACACGGACGCCTTCCTCTACCACGGCTCCTACACCGACACGGCGCCCGAGCTGTACGGGGACAACCCGGCGACCTGCACCGCCACCTCCTCGACGACGGCCACCTGCAAGGGCTCCGTCAACATCTACCCGGCCGACGGCGACCTGAGGAACGCCTGGGCCGGCAGCTGGAGCGTGGCCGCCGAGGCCGTCGCCTTCAACGGCCAGGACCAGCAGAACCCCGACATGAGCAAGGTCGGCTTCAAGGACCAGAGCGGCCTCGGCACCAGCCTGGTGCAGCGCTACTCCAAGTTGACGACCACCGTGAGCTCGACGTCCGTCTACAAGGGCAAGAGCGTCACGGTGTCGGGCAAGCTGACCCGGGCCGACTGGGAACACCACACGTACAACAACTTCGGCGGCCAGCCCGTCAAGCTCCAGTTCCGCAAGGCCGGCACCAGCACGTACACCACGATCAAGACGGTGTACACGGACTCGTACGGCAACGCGAAGACCACCGCCACCGTGAACTCCAGCGGCTACTGGCGTTACTCCTTCGCCGGCGTCTCGACGACCCCGGCGGTCAGCGCCACGGGTGTGTACGTGGGCGCGAAGTAATCACCCCCTAGTCAGGAAAACGGCGGCCGACCCACTTCCACAGGAACTCCAGGGCGGCCGCCGCCACCACCGCGATGCCGACGGCGGTCCACGGCATCGTGATCCCGACCAGCTTCAGGGCGAAGAAGCCCTGCAGCGCCGGTACGGCAAGCACCAGCAGGAACGCCACACCCATCGCGGCCACCAGGGTCACCCGCCACCAGGTGTACGGCCGGGCCACGATCGCCAGGATCCACATGGAGATCAGGAAGAGGGTCAGCGTCGCCGCGCTCGTCTCGGCGCCCAGCTGACCGCTTCCCGTGTAGGAGGCACGGGCGATCAGATACGTCACGAAGGTCGCGACCCCCGCCACCACCCCACCCGGGATCGCGTACCGCATGACCCTGCGCACGAAGTGCGGTTTCGCCCGCTCCTTGTTGGGCGCCAGGGCCAGGAAGAACGCCGGGACGCCGATGGTGAGGGTGGACAGGAGGGTCAGGTGCCGGGGCAGGAACGGATACGCCACCTGCCCGCACACCACCAGGACCGCCAGGAGCACCGAGTAGACCGTCTTCACCAGGAACAGCGTCGCGACCCGCGTGATGTTGCCGATCACCCGCCGGCCCTCGCCGACCACCGACGGCAGGCCGGCGAAGCTGTTGTTCAGCAGCACGATCTGCGCCACCGCCCGCGTCGCCTCCGAGCCGGAGCCCATCGCGACCCCGATGTCGGCGTCCTTCAGCGCGAGCACGTCGTTCACGCCGTCGCCGGTCATCGCGACCGTGTGCCCGCGCGACTGCAGCGCCCCGACCATGTCCCGCTTCTGCCGCGGCGTGACCCGCCCGAAGATCGTGCCCTGGTCGAGCGCGTCCGCCATCCGCGCCCGGTCGGCGGGAAGGTGCCGCGCGTCCAGCGTCGTGCCCTCCAGGCCCAGCTTGGCGGCGACCGCGCCGACCGACACCGCGTTGTCGCCGGAGATGACCTTGGCGCGGACGTTCTGGTCCGCGAAGTAGCGCAGGGTGTCGGCGGCGTCGGGCCGCAGCCGCTGTTCCAGGACGACGAGGGCGGTGGGGCGGGCGCCGTGGGCCGGCTCGGGGTCGTCCAGGTCGCGGCTCGTCCGGGTCAGCAGCAGCACCCGCAGGCCCTGCTCGTTGAGGCGCTCGGTCTCGGCCAGGGCCGGGTCGCCGTCGGCGAGGAGGACATCGGGGGCGCCCAGCAGCCAGGTGCTGGTCTCGCCGTCGGCCTCGCTGAACGCGGCGCCACTGTACTTGCGGGCCGAGGAGAAGGGCAGCGACTCCACGCAGCGCCAGTCCTCACTGTCCGGGTAGGCGTCGATGATCGCCTGGAGGGAGGCGTTGGGGCGCGGGTCGGACTCGCCGAGGGCGCCGAGCACCCTGCGTACGTACGCCTCGTCGGTCCCGTCGAGCGGCCGTAGCTCGGTGACGTCCATGCCGCCCTCGGTGAGCGTGCCGGTCTTGTCCAGGCAGACGGTGTCGACGCGGGCCAGCCCCTCGATCGCCGGCAGCTCCTGCACCAGGCACTGTTTCCGGCCGAGCCGGATGACCCCGATGGCGAAGGCGACCGAGGTGAGCAGGACCAGCCCTTCGGGGACCATCGGGACGATACCGCCGACCGTGCGGGCGATGGAGTCCTTCAAGCCGGTGCTCTTGACGACGAGCTGGGTGATGACGAGTCCGACGGCCGCCGGGACCATCATCCAGGTGACGTACTTGAGGATCGTGGAGATGCCGGTGCGCAGCTCGGAGTGGACCAGGGTGAAGCGGGAGGCCTCCTCGGCGAGCTGGGCGGCGTAGGCCTCGCGGCCGACCTTGGCCGCCTGGAAGGCGCCGCCGCCCGCGACGACGAAGCTGCCGGACAGGACGGGATCGCCGGGGCGTTTGACGACGGGGTCGGCCTCACCGGTGAGCAGCGACTCGTCGATCTCCAGCCCGTCGGCCTCGACGCAGATGCCGTCCACCACGGCCTTGTCCCCGGGCCCGATCTCTATCAGGTCGTCCAGGACGATCGCGCTGGTGGCCACCTCGGTGGCGGTGCCGTCCCTCCGGACGGTCGGCCGGGCCTCCCCGATCACCGCGAGCGAGTCGAGGGTCTGCTTGGCCCGCCACTCCTGGACGATGCCGATGCCGGTGTTGGCGAGGATCACGAAGCCGAAGAGGCTGTCCTGGATCGGCGCGACGAACAGCATGATCACCCACAGCACGCCGATGATCGCGTTGAACCGGGTGAAGACGTTCGCCCGGACGATCTCGCCCAGCGACCGGCTGCTGCGCACCGGTACGTCGTTGACCTGGCCGCGGGTGACGCGCTCCGCGACTTCGGCGCCGGTCAGCCCTGCCGACCTGGTCATCGGTAGGGCCACCGGATGCACGGGGTCGAGTTCCGCACCCGCGTCTATGTGGGTCATGTCATCGACGGTACGTGCGGATTCGCCCACTTGCCCGCTTTATTCAGCCGACGCCGACTCCAGCGCGGCCGCCCGCTTGATCGCCGCGTCCCGCTTGCGGACGTACCAGATGCCGATCAGCCCGAGCCCGCCCCCGGCCAGGCAGGTCCACAGCCACCACAGATGTCCGTGGTCGTGGAACCAGCCGTAGAAGGGGAGCTGGACGAGGAAGAGGACGAACCAGATGATCGTGCCGCCGGTGATGGTGGCGACCACGGGGCCCTCCAGGGGCTCGGGCGCCTCGTGCTTGGGGGTCCACTTGGTCATGGGGCACAGCTTACGAGGCGACCGCGTCCTCGCTGCTTTCCGATCGTTCTACGCGCGGAGATAGCGATCTCGCGCTTATGTGTTCATACTGAAACCGTTTGTCTTTGGCCGCTTCTGTTCGTATGAAACTCCAACGGGCTCGGGGGAACCCCGTCGGTGATGAGGTCCCGCATGTCCACCTCGGCACCCGCCAAGGTCCCCACCCCTGAAATCCCAGGCGGTGCGCCCGCCCAGGGCGCCCTCGACCGCTTCTTCAGGATCTCCGAGCGCGGCAGCTCCGTCGCCCGGGAGATCCGCGGTGGTTTCGCCACCTTCTTCGCGATGGCGTACATCATCGTGCTGAACCCGATCATCCTGAGCAGCGCGAAGGACATGTACGGGCACCACCTGGACAACGGCCAGCTGGTGACGGCGACCGCGCTGACGGCCGCGTTCACCACGCTGCTGATGGGCGTCATCGGCAACGTCCCGATCGCGCTCGCCGCCGGCCTCGGCGTGAACTCCGTCGTCGCGCTCCAGCTGGCGCCCCGGATGTCCTGGCCGGACGCGATGGGCATGGTCGTCCTCGCGGGCTTCGTGGTCATGCTGCTGGTCGCCACGGGTCTGCGGGAGCGCGTGATGAACGCGGTGCCGTTCGGGCTGCGCAAGGCGATCTCGATCGGTATCGGCCTGTTCATCATGCTGATCGGCCTGGTGGACTCCGGGTTCGTCACCCGGATGCCGGACGCCGCCCAGACCACGGTCCCGGTCCAGCTCGGCGTCGGCGGCCATCTGCACGGCTGGCCGGTGCTGATCTTCATCCTGGGCGCGCTGCTGACCTTCGCGCTGATCGTCCGCAAGGTGCCGGGCGCGATCCTGATCTCGATCGTCGGCATGACCGTACTCGCGGTGATCATCAACGCGGTCACCACGATCCCGTCCTGGGGCCTGACGGTCCCGAAGTGGCCGGGCAACCCGGTCGCCAGCCCCGACTTCGGCCTGGTCGGCCAGGTGAGCCTGTTCGGCGGCTTCTCCAAGGTCGGCGTGCTGACCGGCGTCCTCTTCGTCTTCACCGTCCTGCTGTCGTGCTTCTTCGACGCGATGGGCACGATCATGGGCGTCAGCGACGAGGCCAAGCTGACCGACGCCCAGGGCTACATGCCGGGCATCAACCGGGTCCTGTTCATCGACGGCCTCGCGGTCGCGGCGGGCGGCGCCAGCTCCTCCTCGGCCACCACCGCGTTCGTGGAGTCCACGGCCGGTGTCGGCGAGGGCGCCCGCACGGGCCTCGCGAACGTCGTCACGGGCGGCCTCTTCGCCGTCGCGCTGTTCCTCACCCCGGTCGCCACGATGGTCCCGTCCCAGGCGGCGACCCCGGCGCTGATCGCGGTCGGCTTCCTGATCCTGTCGAACTCCATCAAGGAGATCGACTGGGCGGACTACACCATCGCGATCCCGGCGTTCGTGACGATGCTGATGATGCCGTTCACCTACTCGATCACCAACGGCATCGGCATGGGCTTCATCACCTTCACGGTGCTGCGCCTGGCCGCCGGCCGGTTCCGGGAGATCCCGGCCGCGATGTACGTCGTCTCGGCGGTCTTCGCCTTCTACTACCTGATGCCGGCCCTGGGCCTGACCTGAGCCCGTCGCGGTCCCACGGCGTCACGTGACGCCGTAGAACCGCTCCGTCTCCTCGACGGCGGCCTGGAACCGCTCGTCGAAGTCGTCCCGGATGAGCGTGCGGACCACATAGTCCTGCACGCTCATTCCTCTTTTGGCCGCATGGTGCCGGAGCCTCTCGAGCAGCTCCCCGTCTATCCGCAGGCTGAGCACAGTGGTCCCCATGCGTACGAGGGTCGCCACATCCGGCCACCCCGTGCGTCACTTTTCGGAGCCGACTCACTCATATGGGTGATCAAACGGTTCAGTGGCCAGGGTCACGGGCATTGCGGGTGTGTCGCGGTGGTCTTTAGCGAGGGTAATGAGTTACTCTAAAGAACATGCCGGACCTCACCCATGGCGACGACGCTGCCGCCGTGAACTCCCTTCGCTCCGCCGTGATGCGGTTGTCCCGTCGGCTCAAGCACCAGCGGGTCGACGAGTCGCTGAGCCCCACCGAGATGTCGGTGCTCGGCACCCTGTCCCGCTGTGGCTCGGCCACCCCGGGCGAGCTCGCCCGCAAGGAGCACGTCCAGCCGCCGTCGATGACCCGCATCGTCGCGCTGCTGGAGGCCAAGGGGCTGGTCCGGCTGGAGCCGCACCCCGAGGACCGGCGCCAGAAGGTCGTCACCCAGACCGAGCAGGCCGAGGCGATGCTCGAGGAGAGCCGCCGCAAGCGCAACGCGTTCCTGGCCGGACTGGTCGAGGGCCTCGACGAGGACGAGTGGGCCAAACTGCGCGCCGCCGCCCCCGTGCTGGAGAAGCTCGCACATCTGTAAGCCGTTCCAAAGAGGAGGCGAACCCTTTTGAGTACGGGATCCGGAACACCTTCCGCCCCCGCACCGACCGCCACTACTACCCCCATCGCCCGCAAGGGCTCGATGTTCAGCTCGCTGAAGATCCGGAACTACCGCCTGTTCTTCATCGGCCAGGTCGTCTCCAACACCGGCACCTGGATGCAGCGCATCGCCCAGGACTGGCTCGTCCTCAGCCTCACCGGCTCCTCCGCCGCCGTGGGTATCACGACGGCCCTGCAGTTCCTGCCGATGCTGCTCTTCGGTCTCTACGGCGGGGTCCTCGTCGACCGCCTCCCCAAGCGCCCCACGCTGCTGGCCACGCAGGCGTCGATGGCCGTGACGGGCCTCGCGCTCGCCGCGCTGACCCTCACCGGACAGGTCCAGGTCTGGCACGTCTACCTCGCCGCCTTCGCCGTCGGCCTCGCCACGGTGCTCGACAACCCGGCCCGGCAGTCCTTCGTCTCCGAGATGGTCGGCCCCGAGCAGTTGCAGAACGCGGTCAGCCTGAACTCGGCGAACTTCCAGTCCGCCCGCCTCGTCGGCCCCGCCGTCGCCGGTGTGATGATCACCGGCGTGGGCACCGGCTGGGCGTTCCTCGCCAACGGACTGTCCTTCGTCGCGCCCATCACCGGCCTGCTGCTGATGCGCGCCCGGGAACTGCACGCCGTCAGGCGCGCCCCACGCGGCAAGGGCCAGCTGCGGGAGGGCCTGCAGTACGTGGCGGGGCGCCCCGAGCTGATCTGGCCGATCGTCCTCGTCGGCTTCATCGGCACCTTCGGCTTCAACTTCCCGGTGTGGCTGTCGGCCTACGCGAACGGCGTCTTCCACTCCGGCGCAGGCTCCTACAGCCTCTTCAACACCCTGATGGCCGTCGGCTCCCTGTGCGGCGCCCTGCTGGCCGCCCGGCGCGGCACGGCCCGGCTGCGCATCCTGATCGCCGCCGCGCTGGCCTTCGGCACGCTGGAGGTGGTGGCCGCGCTGGCCCCGTCGTACTGGCTGTTCGCGCTGCTCATGGTCCCGATCGGGGTCTTCGGCCTGACGGTCAACGTCACCGCGAACACCGCCGTGCAGATGGCCACCGACCCGGCCATGCGCGGCCGGGTGATGTCCCTGTTCATGATGGTGTTCATGGGCGGTACGCCGCTGGGCGCGCCGGTCGTCGGCTGGATCACCGACACCTACGGCGCCCGGGTCGGCTTCGCCCTCGGCGGCGTCGTCTCGGCCGCGGCGGCCGCCGGGATCGGCCTGGTCCTGGCCCGCATCGGCGGTCTGCGGCTGGCGGTGGGCTGGCACCACGGGCACCCGCGGGTCCGCTTCGTGCCGAGGGAGCGGGAGCAACTGGCGACAGCGGCGTAGGCCTCCGGCGCGGCGAGCGGGGAACCGCGGCCGGTTCGTCGGCCCCGGGCCGTCCGTGGCCGGCCGCGCGCCCCCCGCGCCCCTACCGCACCCGCCTGGCCGGTACCTGTCCCGGCCAGTCGTTCTGCTCGCCGGAGGTGTACGCCTCCGGCGGCGTGAAACCGTTGGCCTCGTCGTGGGCGACGAGCTTGCGGTCGCCGCCCGCGTAGCGGTCCACGCCGCATCATGCCCACCGGTGTCTGCCAAGGTGAAGGCATGAGACTCTTCGCCGCGGTACTCCCTCCGGAGCCCGTCGTCCATGAACTCGCCGTCGAGGTGGCCAAGTTGAAGCGGCTGCCCGGCGCGGAGCGGCTGCGCTGGACCAACCGCCCGGGCTGGCACTTCACCCTCGCCTTCTACGGCGAGGTCGCCGACGAACTCGTACCGGATCTGTCGGACCGCCTGGCCCGCGCGGCCGGCCGTACGGCGCCCTTCGACCTGGCCCTCTCCGGCGGCGGCCAGTTCGGGCACGGCAAGGCCCTGTGGACCGGTGCCTACGGCGAGGTGGAGGCGATGCGGCTGCTGGCCGACCGGGCGGAGTCGGCGGCGCGGAAGGCGGGCGTGTCGATGGCGGAGCACCGGCCTTACAAGGCCCACCTGACGGTGGCGCGGAGCCGGGACTCGGTGGACGTACGGCCGTATGTCGATCTGCTCCGCGAGTTCACCAGCGGGACCTGGACGGTGAACGAGCTGGTGCTGGTGCGGAGCAATCTGCCGCGGTCGGGTGTGGTGGGGGAGCAGCCCCGGTACGAGGCGGTCGCCCGCTGGGAGCTTGGCGGGGTTGGTTAGGCTCGGTGGCGTGGACCCGAAAACCCGGAACCGGATCATGGCCGGTGTGCTTGTTCTGATGTTCGTTGTGGTCGCCGTGGCTGCGGCGGTCAGGTAGGTCTGGGCTGGGCCGGGGAACTGCGGCCGGTTGGTCGGCCGGGGGCCGTCCGTGGCCGGTCGCGCAGTCCCCCGCGCCCCTTGACGGGGCGCTCGCCCCACCCGGAACTACCAGGCGAAGGCCTCCGGGGACGGCCCCGGCCCCGGGAAGACCTCGTCCAGGCCCGCCAGCAGTTCCTCGCTCAGCTCCAGCTCGGAAGCCCTGATCGCGGACTCCAGCTGTGCTGCCGTACGCGGACCGACGATGGGGCCCGTCACACCCGGACGGCTGAGGAGCCAGGCCAGGGCAACCTCGCCGGGCTCCAGGCCGTGCTTGTCGACGAGGTCCTCGTACGACTGGATCTGGGCGCGGGCGGCCGGGTCCTTGAGGGTGTCGGCGGCCCGGCCGGTGGCGCGGCGCCCGCCCTGGACCTCCTTCTTGATGACCCCGCCGAGCAGGCCGCCGTGCAGCGGCGACCACGGGATGACCCCGAGGCCGTAGTCCTGCGCGGCCGGGATGACCTCCATCTCGGCGCGGCGCTCGGCGAGGTTGTACAGGCACTGCTCGCTGACCAGGCCGATGGTGCCGCCGCGCCGGGCGGCGATCTCGTTGGCCTGGGCGATCTTGTAGCCGGGGAAGTTGGAGGAGCCGGCGTAGAGGATCTTGCCCTGCTGGACCAGGGTGTCGATGGCCTGCCAGATCTCCTCGAACGGGGTGCTGCGGTCGATGTGGTGGAACTGGTAGAGATCGATGTGGTCGGTCTGCAGCCGCTTCAGGCTGGCATCCACGGCCCGGCGGATGTTCAGCGCGGAGAGCTTGTCGTGGTTGGGCCAGGCGGTCTCGCCGTCGGCGGCCATGTTGCCGTAGACCTTGGTGGCGAGGACGACCTTGTCGCGGCGGTCGCCGCCCTTGGCGAACCAGTTGCCGATGATCCGCTCGGTCCGGCCCTTGTTCTCGCCCCAGCCGTACACGTTGGCCGTGTCGAAGAAGTTGATGCCCGCGTCGAGCGCCGCGTCCATGATGGCGTGGCTGTCGGCCTCGTCGGTCTGCGGCCCGAAGTTCATCGTTCCGAGGACCAGTCGGCTGACCTTGAGTCCCGTGCGTCCAAGCTGCGTGTACTTCATGGTTCTCTAGCCAACGGCTTGAAGTGCGCTCGAAGCAAGGGCATTCGGCCGGGGGCGTTGCGGCTCAGAGACCGAGCCCGCCCGCGATCGCCAGTTCCTGCTTGGTGAACTCGCCCGTGAGCAGGGGCATGGCCTTCCCCATCGCCGCACGCGCCTCCGGCAGTTCCAGGGAGGCGTCGTGGTGCTCCTTGCTCCGCCAGACCTCGGTCACCCAGATCGTCACGTCGTCATCGTCGGCGAGCCCCACGACGTAGGCGTCACAGCCGGCCGCAGGAAGGCCGTCGGCGGCGCCGAGGAGGATCGCCACGACCTCGTCGCGGGAGCCGGGGGTGGTCTTCATGGAGACGATGCAGCCGTAGGTCATGGACCGCATCCTGGCATCCGGCGTGTCAGTCGCGGGGGAACTCGTCGGTCGTGAGAGTGAGGCCCAGGGCGGTGGTGGTCATGTCGACGTCCGCTCCGAAGGCGACAGTCAGTTCGCTGACGTAGTCGCCGTCCTTCGGCTGGCTGTAGAGGTGGCACTTGCCCTGGTAGGGGTCGGCGATGAGGTAGACGGGGACCTCGGCGGTGGCGTAGGCCGTCTTCTTGGGGCCGTAGTCGTTGTGCGCCGTGCCCTTCGAGATGACCTCCGCGACGAACTCGACGTCGTCACAGCGCCAGAGGCCCTTCGGCGTCTTCTCGGCACCTTCGGCGACGAGGGTGACGTCGGATGCGAAGCCGTTCAGGTGGCCCGGGTAATCGACGCGGACGTCCGACTTGACGCGCTTGCGCGGGTACTTGGTGCGCAACTGCTCGTAGATGTCGGCGATGATCTCCCAGTGGGTGTCCCGCTGCGGCGACATGAAGACGGTCCCCTCGACGATGTCGACCTTGTATCCCTCGGGGGTGGTCCGCTCAAGCGACTCGAACAGGTCGTCCAGAGTCAGCTCGCCGCTCTCCTCGGCCATCTCGATCCTGTCTTCAAGGACGGTCATCGTGGCGCTCCTCCCCGGCTGCCCCACGCACCGGTGCAGCCGCGCAGTTCAACGATACGCACGGTGACGAGGGGACGCCGGAAATCGGTCAACCCGTTCCGGCCGCGTACGCCTCTCCGACCCCCCACGCCTCCCACATCGCCCCCGCGAACGCCCCCGCGATCAGGTGCTCCCCGCTCGCGTTGGGATGGGTGCCGTCGTAGGTGTCGACGTGGATGTCGTACGACTCCGGGCGCGAGGCCAGCAGGATCGGTGACCGGGGCTCGTCCAGGTCGGCGACCGCCTTGGCGAGCAGGACGTTGAAGCGGTCCACCTGCTCGGCGAAGGACGCGTCCCCCTCGGCCCGTATGTTCGGGATCACCGGCAGCAGCACCATGCGGATGCGTGGCGCGGCCTCCCGCGCCCCGGCGACGAAGGCACGCACGTTCTCCGCCGTCTGCTCGGCATCGGTGTAGAAGCCCAGGTCGATCAGCCCGAGGGAGACCAGCAGCACGTCCGCCCGGTGCTGCCGTACCGCGTCCCCGATCAGCGGAGCCATGTGCAGCCAGCCCTCGCCCCAGCCGGCCAGGTGGCGGCGGGGGAAGCCGGGCTCGGCGTAGGCGAGGGACGTCGGGGCGTCGGCCGCCTTGTCGTAGAGCTCCTCGCGCGGGCCGACGAAGGTGAACGGGCCGCCGTGCGTGTCGCACAGATGCCGCCACAGCCGGTAACGCCATGTGTGCTCGCCCGCGCTCCCGATCGTCATGGAGTCACCCACGGGCATGAACCTAAGCATCCGCTCATAATGGACGATCACACGCACCGATGGGATGTGAGCCACACCACGTCCGGCGAGCCCCGGCGGGAGGACGCCCGGTGAACAGCGGGCGGCAATGGCAGGCTTGGGCCATGCGTCGATCGTCCGCCGTCCTCGCCGGGTTGCTGCTCGCCGGCGCCTGTGCGCTGCCCGCCTCCGCCGCCGAGAGCGCCGGCGGGGTCGGTGACCAGGGTTTCACCTTCAAGGACCCGCGGGTCGACGAGTCGAGCGGACTCGCCGCCTCCCGTCTCCACCCCGGCATCTACTGGACGCACAACGACAGCGGCGACGGACCGTACATCTACGCCGTGGACAGCCGGACCGGGAAGACCGTCGCCCGGATCACCCTGCGCGGCATCGGCGCCCCGCGTGACGTCGAGGCCATCTCCATCGGGCCGCACAACGAGATCTACCTGGGCGACATCGGCGACAACCTCGGCGGCAAGTGGCCGTACGTCTGGATCTACCGGCTGCCCGAGCCGAAGGAGCTGAAGGACCAGACGGTCACCGCCACGCAGTACGTCGTGAAGTACGCGAACGGGCCGCGCGACGCCGAGTCGCTGATCGTCCATCCGAAGACCGGGCGGGTCTACGTCATCGACAAGAAGGAAGACGGCGGGCACCTGTACGAGGGCCCGGCCACCCTGTCCACATCCGGCGCGAACATCTTCAAGCCGATCGCCCCGGTCGACCTCTGGGCCACGGACGCGGCCTTCTCGCCGGACGGCCGGCAACTCGCCGTGCGCGGGTATCTCGGCGGGATCTACTACGACTGGAACGGCGGCCGGATCAAACGCGAGGGCCGCCTCGACGTCCCCCTGCAGGGACAGGGGGAGGGCGTCACGTACTCCACCGACGGGACGAAGCTGCTGTACAGCAGCGAGGGCGCGGACAGCGAGGTCGTGGCAAAGGACGCACCCGGCCGGCGGGCGTCCGGTTCCCCCTCGGGGAGCACTGGTCCGGGTTCCGCGTCCTCAGGGGGGAGCGGTGACGGTCTGAAGGTGGGCGCCGCCGCGGTCGCCGCCGGGCTGGCCGCGCTGTTCGGGGTGCGGTGGCTGCGGCGGCGGGGATGAGGCTCGGGCGTCCTCCGGCAGGACGCCCGCAGGCGTACCGGGGACGGCCGGCTGTCGTCGCCCGCGCCTGACCAGCGCCGCGAGGGTCAGGGTCACGGTGACCGATCCGGCCGCCATCGGCGTCATCGCCGCGGCCGGGGAGGTCAGTTGGGCCACGGTGCCCGCGAGGGCCGCGCTGACGCCCTGCGGGGTGATGTCGTCGCGCGGACCGCGCGGGTGAGCGAGGGCGGCTGGGCGGCCGTACCGGACTCGCTGCGGCCGTGGACGCGATGGCTCGGGGAGAGCCGGTTCCAGGTCAACCCACACGCGTACCCGCCGCGAGAGGTCGCCGCCGGGGCCGAGTTGCTGTTCATGCCGGTGGCGACGGGGCCGGGTGGGGGTCGTGGAAGGGACGGGGCGGTACGCCGTCGTCTTCCCGTGCCTCGGGGTGCCGGCCGAGGACCACGTACGGCGCCCCGTCCCGGCCGGGCTCGGGGCGCTCGTCGGAACCGCGCGGGCCGGATTGCCACTGCTGCTCAGGACCCTATGAGCACGACCCGGCCGGTCGCCGTGACCGGGCACGGGCCGGCGTCGGTGGGACGGCATCTGCGGGTGCTGCCGGACACCGGGCCGGGCGGGTCGGTGCCGTACGTGCGCACCGCGGCCGGGGAGGTGCCTGTGGAGGCGTCGGGGGCCGGCACCGGGGACCGGGCATCGCACGCAATGACCACGCCATGACGAAGGGCGCCCCGCGGAACGTACTCCGCCGGGCGCCCTTCACCGTCGTACCCGAGAGGTCAGAGCCTCTCGATCACGTAGTCGACGCAGTGCGTCAGCGCCTCGACGTCCGCCGGGTCGATCGCCGGGAACATCGCGACGCGGAGCTGGTTGCGGCCGAGCTTGCGGTAGGGCTCGGTGTCGACGATGCCGTTGGCACGCAGGGCCTTGGCGACGGCGGCGGCGTCGATCTCGTCGGAGAAGTCGATCGTGCCGATGACCTGCGAGCGCTTGGCCGGGTCGGTGACGAACGGGGTGGCGTGCTTGGACTCCTCCGCCCAGCCGTACAGGCGGGTCGAGGAGTCCTTGGTGCGGGCCGTGGACCAGGCGAGACCGCCCTGGCCGTTGAGCCACTCCAGCTGCTGGTTCAGCAGGAACAGGGTGGCGAGGGCGGGGGTGTTGTACGTCTGGTTCTTGCGGGAGTTGTCGATCGCCGTGGGCAGGGAGAAGAACTCCGGGACGTGCCGGCCGCTCGCGTGGACGCGCTCGGCGCGCTCGATCGCGGCCGGGGAGAAGACGCCGATCCACAGGCCGCCGTCGGAGGCGAAGGACTTCTGCGGGGCGAAGTAGTAGACGTCCGTCTCGGAGACGTCGACCGGGAGGCCGCCGGCACCGGAGGTGGCGTCCACGAGGACCAGGGAACCGGAGTCCGCGCCCTCGACACGCTTGATGGGCATCGCGACGCCCGTCGAGGTCTCGTTGTGGGTGAAGGCGTACACGTCGACGCCCGCCTCGGCCCGCGCCTCGGGGTGGGTGCCGGGGTCGGTGGAGATGACGGTGGGCTCGGCCAGCCACGGGGCGAGCTTGGCGGCCTTGGCGAACTTGGAGGAGAACTCGCCGAAGCTCAGGTGCTGGGACTTGTTCTCGATCAGGCCGTGGGTGGCGATGTCCCAGAAGGCGGTCGAGCCGCCGTTGCCCAGGATCACCTCGTAGCCCTCGGGCAGCGAGAACAGCTCGGAGATGCCCTCGCGGACCTTGCCGACCAGGTTCTTGACGGGCGCCTGGCGGTGGGAGGTGCCGAGGAGGGAGCTTCCGGTCGCGGCGAGGGCGTCCAGCGCCTCGGTCCGCACCTTGGAGGGGCCCGCGCCGAAACGTCCGTCGGCGGGCTTGATGTCAGCGGGAATCTGGATGTCGGCCACGAGTCGGAGGGTATCGCGGTGGGCGAAACCGGGCGGAACCGTGTCCGTCCGATGAGACGAGATCACCGGGCACGCGATTTGTGAACTCGTACGACGAGTGCGACGAGTGCGACGAGCATGAGGGGCATGAGGGCGCGAGGAGCCCGACGAGCGCGACAACCTTGTACGACCATATGTGCGGGGCTGTGGAAAACTCTCGGTGACTGTCCGTGAGCGGATGCATCCTGGACGCATGACGGATCACTCGGGTCTCGAAGCGGAGCTGCGCGGCGCCGTCCGGGGCGAGGTCGGTTTCGACACCACCTCCCGGGCGCTGGTCACCATGGACGCGTCCAACTACCGGCGTGTCCCGGCGGGCGTGGTCGCCCCGAGAGACGCCGGCGACGTGGCCGCCGTGCTGGCAGTCTGCCGGGCGCGCGGCGTCCCGGTGGTGGCGCGCGGCGGGGGCACGTCGATCGCCGGACAGGCGACCGGCACCGGCGTGGTGCTGGACTTCACCCGGCATATGAACGGCCTGCTGGAGCTGGACCCCGGCACCCGTACGGCCGTCGTCCAACCGGGGCTCGTCCTCGACCGGCTGCAGGAGGCGGCCGCCCCGCACGGCCTGCGTTTCGGCCCGGACCCCTCCACGCACAGCCGGTGCACGCTCGGCGGGATGATCGGCAACAACTCCTGCGGCTCGCACTCGGTCGCCTGGGGCACGACCGCGGACAGCGTGCGGGAGCTGTCCGTCGTCACCGCGCGCGGGCGCCGGCTGCGACTCGGCCGGGACTGGGCCGGAGCGCCGGACGGTCTTCGCGAGCTGGCGGAGGGCGAACTGGCGCGGCTGCGCACCGGTTTCCCGGAACTGCCCCGCCGCATCTCCGGCTATGCGCTGGACGCGCTGCTGCCCGAGAAGGGCGCCGATGTCGCCCGCTCCTTCTGCGGTTCCGAAGGCACCCTCGGCATCCTCACC
Source organism: Streptomyces sp. RB17 (assembly GCF_009604455.1). Taxonomy (GTDB): domain Bacteria; phylum Actinomycetota; class Actinomycetes; order Streptomycetales; family Streptomycetaceae; genus Streptomyces. The sequence goes on along the minus strand of NZ_WEGL01000007.1, from coordinate 412,614 downwards.
GAGGCCGTCGTCCAGCTGGTCGAGGCCCCTCGCGCACGTGCCCTGGCCGTGCTGGCGTACGGCGACGAGAGCGCCGCCGCCGAGGCCGCCGCCGGGCTGCTGCCGCTCGGCCCGCTCACCGTGGAGGGCATGGCGGCCGACCTGGTGCGCTCGCCCGCCGGGCTGCCCAAGGGGGGCGCCTGGCTGTTCGTGGAGACCGGCGGGGAGTCGGCGGCCGAGGCACGCGCGCGTGCGGAGGACATCGTCCGCGCGGCCGAAGTGATCGACTCCCTGGTGGTGACCGACCCGGCCGCCCAGCGGACCCTGTGGCGCATCCGCGAGGACGCGAGCGGCACGGCCACCCGTATGCCGGACGGCAGCGAGGCCTGGCCCGGCTGGGAGGACTGCGCGGTGCCGCCCGCCCGGCTCGGCCCCTATCTGCGGGACTTCCGCGCCCTGCTGTCGGCGCACGGCCTGCGCGGCACGCCGTACGGCCACTTCGGCGACGGCTGCATCCACGTCCGCATCGACTTCGACCTGCTCACCGAGGCCGGCGTCGGCCGCTTCCGCCGCTTCTCCGAGGAACTGGCCGGCCTGGTGGTGGAGCACGGCGGCTCGCTGTCCGGGGAGCACGGCGACGGGCAGGCCCGCGCGGAGCTGCTGCCGCGCATGTACGGCGCGGAGACGGTCCGGCTCTTCGAGCGGGCCAAGGCGGTCTGGGACCCCGACGACCTGCTCAACCCCGGCATGCTCGTCCGGCCGGCCCCGCTGGACGCGAACCTCCGCTTCTCCGTCCTGCCCGCGAAGCCCGTCGACGTGGCCTTCGGCTATCCGGCCGACGAGGGCGACTTCAGCGCCGCCGTCCGCCGCTGCGTCGGCGTCGCCAAGTGCCGTACGACCACGGCGTCCGGGCCCGCCGTGATGTGCCCTTCCTTCCGCGCGACCGGCGCGGAGGAGCACTCCACGCGCGGCCGGGCCCGGCTGCTGCACGAGATGCTGGCCGGCGAACTGGTCACCGACGGCTGGCGTTCGACGGAGGTCCGTGACGCCCTCGACCTGTGCCTGTCCTGCAAGGGCTGCCGCTCCGACTGCCCGGTCGGCGTCGACATGGCCACCTACAAGGCGGAGTTCCTGCACCACCACTACGCCGGCCGGCGCCGTCCCGCCGCCCACCTCACCATGGGCCGGCTGCCCCAGTGGCTGCGCTGGGTCGCCGCCACCCGCACGGCCCCGCTGCTCAACGCCCTCGCCTCGATACGGCCGTTGGCCCTGGTGGGCAGGCGTCTGGGCGGGATCGCGGCCGAGCGGGAGATTCCCCTGCTGGCGACACGGACGTTCACCGCCTGGTGGCGCGGCAGGAAGCCCGCCCCCGGCGGCGGGGGTCCGGTGCCGGAGGGTTCCGGCCCGGGGGACCTGGTCGTGCTCTGGCCGGACACCTTCACCGAGCATCTGTCGCCGTCCGTCGGCCGGGCCGCCGTCCGGGTGCTGGAGGCCGCCGGGCTGCGGGTGGCCCTGCCGCCGACGCTGCTGCCGCGCGGGGGGCGGATCGGCGAGGGCGGTATCGGCGACCGCCGCTCCAGGTCGGCCGGCGCACTGCTCACCGCCCGCCGGGCCCGGGTCTGCTGCGGCCTCACCTATCTCTCCACCGGCCAGCTCGACCGCGCCCGCACGGTCCTGGGGCGCACCCTGGACCTGATGGAGCCGGTGCTGCGGTCCGGGGCTCCGGTCGTCGTCCTGGAGCCGAGCTGTGCCGCGGCCCTCCGCACCGACCTGCCCGAGCTGCTGCACGACGACCCGCGCGCGGCCCGGCTCGCCTCGGCCGTCGTCACCTTCGCCGAGGCCCTTCAGCGGCACGCCCCGCACTGGACCCCGCCCGCCGTGGACCGCCCGGTCGCCGGCCAGACCCACTGCCACCAGCACGCGGTCCTCGGCGACACCCCCGACCGCCGACTGCGCGCCGCCGCGGGCCTCACCGGCGAGCTGAGCGGCGGCTGCTGCGGCCTCGCGGGCAACTTCGGCTTCGAGAAGGGTCACTTCGAGGTGTCGAGAGCCTGCGCGGAGGAACAGCTCCTGCCCTCGGTACGCCAGGCACCGCAGGAGGCACTGATCCTCGCCGACGGCTTCTCCTGCCGCACCCAGCTGGAACAGCTCGCCGGGGTCCGGGGCCGGCATCTGGCGGAGGTGCTGGCGGAGGCGCTGGACAGGGGGACACAGGGGGAGGTGAGGCAGCCGGGTGATCAGCGGTGACCGGGCGGCAGGGTGCCGGGGAACGGGCAACCGGGTGATCGGCGGTGACCGGGCGGCAGGGTGCCGGGGAACGCGGGAGTCAGGTGCCCGGGTCTGCACGGGCCGGGACGCGGTGCTCGGCGGGGCCGACACCGCGGACGTGCCGTGGCTGGCGCAGGGCCGTAGGGCTGAGCTGTGCGCACGGGCCGAGGGTGCCGACACCGCGGACGTGCCGTGGCTGGCGCAGGGCCGTAGGGCTGAGCTGTGCGCACGGGCCGAGGGTGCCGACGGCCTGGGAACCGAACGACGCGCGGGGAGCTTCGTAGGGTGAAACGAACTGTGATCTTGCGAGGTCCAAGGAGTGCGCATGTCCCTCACCCTCCGCCCCCTCACCCGTGCCGAGCATCTCGCCTTCGTGGCGGACCGGCCCTCCGTCAGCCATATGCAGGTGCCGTCGTGGGGGGATGTGAAGGCGGACTGGAAGGCGGAGAGCCTCGGATGGTTCGAGCCGGACGGGCGGCTCGTCGGGGCCGGGCTGGTGCTGCTCAGGCCGCTGCCGAGGATCAGGCGGTATCTGGCCTATCTGCCGGAGGGGCCGGTCATCGACTGGGACTCCCCGGAGCTGGAGCGCTGGCTGGAGCCGATGCTGGCCCATCTCAAGGGCCTGGGCGCGTTCTCGGTGAAGATGGGCCCGCCCGTGGTGGCCCGGCGCTGGAGTCCCGAGGCGGTCAAGGCCGCGATCGCCGACCCGGAGGCGCACCGGCTGCGGGACGTACCGCCGACCTCGTCCGAACAGGGCGCCGCGGACCTGGCCGGACGGCTGCGCCGGATGGGCTGGCGGCAGGCCGAGCCCGGCGGCGAGGAGGGATTCGCCGCCGGGCAGCCCCGGTACGTCTGCCAGGTGCCCTTGGCCGGGCGGTCGCTGGACGACATCCACCGGGGCCTCAACCAGCAGTGGCGGCGCAACGTCAAGAAGGCCGAGAAGGCGGGGGTGAAGGTCGTCCGGGGCGGCTTCGAGGACCTGCCGGTCTTCTACGAGCTGTACACCGAGACGGCCCGGCGCGACCGGTTCATCCCCCGCCCGCTGCCGTACTTCCAGCGCATGTGGAACGCGCTCACCGCCGAGGACCCCGACCGGATGCGGCTGTACCTCGCCCACCACGACGGCGACGTTCTCGCCGCGGCCACGATGCTGGTCGTCGGCGGGCACGTCTGGTACTCCTACGGCGCCTCCACCGCCCGCAAGCGCGAGGTGCAGCCCAACAACGCGATGCAGTGGCGGATGATGAGCGACGCGCACGAACTGGGCGCGCACGTCTACGACTTCCGGGGCATCACCGACACCCTGGAGGAGTCCGACCATCTGCTCGGCCTGCTCCGCTTCAAGGTGGGCGCGGGCGGCGAGGCCGTGGAGTACGTGGGCGAGTGGGACTTCCCGCTGAACCGCCTGCTGCACAAGGCACTTGACGTCTACATGACCCTGCGCTGAGGGCACTCTCAGCTTCGTGAACCAACACCCAGCATTTCCAAGGGGATTCACAGCGCCCCTTTGCCGTTTTTGCCGTTCGGGAACATGAGAGGCGTGTACGTTCTTCGGTGTCGGGTTCCGGACGCGGAATTCAACACCCACAAGTACAGTGCGACATGAGGAGTCGGAAATGAGCCTGAAGAAGCTCGCCCCGCTGCCCCCGAAGCCGAAGAAGCAGCTGCCGCCCCCGCCCCCGCCGAAGCCCAGGAAGAAGCACGCCCCGAAGCCGCTGCCCAAGCCGCTGCCCGGCCAGGACCACTGATCCGGCGCTGAACTGAAAGGGGCCGATGGTGCACCGTCGGCCCCTTTTTGTTTTCCTCGGGACGGTGATTTCAGAAGGGAATCCGTTGTGGATGAAGAGGGTGACGAATTCGAGTACGGCACCCCGACCATTCCGGCCCGTACCGCATTCCGTCGTTTCTGGCCGCTGACCAAGGGACTCAGAAAGTGGCTGCTGCTGGTCTGGCTGTGCACGGTCCTCGCCGCGCTCGCCGAGACCGAGGCCATCCTGCTGTTCGGCGACCTCACCGACCACGCCCTGCAGAAGGGCTCACTGGCCGCGTTCTGGCGCCCGGCGGGCACGTGGCTGGGCGTCGCGGTGGCCGGCGCCGTCGTCGCCTACGCCGGCAACTCCCTTGCCGCCTGGGTGACCGAACGGTTCGTGATACGGCTGCGCGAGCACGTCTTCGACCACGTCCAGCAGCTGCCACCGCACTTCTTCCAGCGCCACCGCCAGGGCGATCTGCTCTCCCGGCTGACCGGCGACGTCGAGGCGATCGAGACGATGGTCGTGTCCGGCCTGGTCGGCGCCGCCTCGGCCGCCTTCTCCGCCCTCTTCTACGCGGCCGCCGCGTTCTGGCTGCGCTGGGACCTGGCCGCCGCCACCTTCGTCCTCGCGCCCCTGTTCTGGCTGGCCGCACGCCGGTTCTCCGGTTCCATCAAGGACGTCTCCCGCGAGGGCCGGGTCGCCGACGGTGCGATCACCTCCGTGGTGGAGGAGTCCCTCGGCAACATCGTGCTCACCCAGGCCTACGACCGCCGGGACGCCGAACGCCGCCGGCTGCGCGAGGAGGCCAACGCCTGGTTCCGCGCCTCGGTCCGCTCCACCCGCCTGAACGAGGCGTACGAGCAGCTCGTCCAGGTCATCGAGACGGTGTGCGTGCTCGCCGTGATCGGCATCGGCGCCTGGGAGATCTCCACGGGCCGGATGACCCTCGGCCGGCTCCTGGCCTTCGCCGCCTTCCTCGGCTACCTCTACCCCCCGGTGCGGGGCCTCGCCCAGCTCGGCCTCACCGTCACCGCCGCCACGGCGGGTGCCGAGCGGCTCATCGAGATCCTGGACGTCCGCCCCTCGGTCACCGACCCGCGCCGTCCCGCGGACACCGGCCGCCCGGACGGCACGGTCGAGGTCAGGGACGTGACCTTCCGCTACCCCGGCGCCGAGCAGGCCGCCCTCCACGACCTCTCCTTCACGGTCAGCCCCGGCGAGCTGGTGATCGTCACCGGCCCGAGCGGCGCCGGCAAGTCCACGGTCTCCAAGCTCCTGCTGCGCTTCTACGACCCGGACTCCGGAGACGTCCTCCTGGACGGCGTACCCCTGCGCGACTTCCCGCTGGCCCGCCTCCGCGCGTACGTCACCCTCCTCCCGCAGGAGACCCTCGTGCTGCACGACACGGTCCGCGCCAACATCGCCTGCGGCCGGCCCGGCGCCAGCGGCCAGGCCATCGAGGAGGCGGCGCGGGCGGCCGACGCGCACGAGTTCATCTCGCGGTTGCCCGGCGGATACGACACCCGGGTCGACCCCAACTCGGCCCGCCTGTCCGGCGGCCAGCTCCAGCGCCTGGCCATCGCCCGCGCCATCCTGCGCGACGCCCCCGTCCTGGTCCTGGACGAGCCGACGACGGGCCTGGACGCGATGGCCGCCCGCCGCGTCGTCAAACCCCTGCGCCGCCTGATGGCAGGCCGTACGACGATCATGATCACCCACGACCTCAACCTCGCCCCCGACGCCGACCGCATCCTGGTGATCGACCGGGGCCGGATCGTGGAGAGCGGCCGCCACGAGGAACTCCTGGCCCACGGCGGCGCGTACTGGCGCCTGCACCGCTCGCAGAACAACGCGGTGATGGACACCGGCGAGCTGCGCATGCCGCTGTGGGAGGAGCGGCAGGCGCCCGCGCCGGCTCCCCCGTACACGTACGAGTACGACCGCACGCCGGCGTACCCGCAGCCGTACGGTGACGACCCCTACGCCACCCCCATCCCCACCCCCATCCCCACCACCCTCCCCGACGGCCGCCCCCTCTTCCGGGACGAGGAGGCCTGGCCGGGCATCTGAGCGCCGCTGGATCCCAGCATCCGGGACAGTGCCGTCAAGGGTTCACGCACCTGTCAAAGTCCATTACCCTGGACTCGATAGTACATCGAGCTGAACAAACCCGATCAAGCACAGGACCGCCCGTGACCGCGACCTCCAGCACTGAAGCCCCGACTCCGGTCGTTCCCGCCGGACGGCAGAGCCGCGTCGGTTCACTCGGCCCCGTGGGCCTGGTGCTGGCCGGCGGCATCTCGGTCCAGTTCGGCGGGGCCCTGGCGGTGACCCTGATGCCGAGGGCCGGCGCGCCGGGCGTCGTCGCCCTCCGCCTCCTCGCGGCGGCCGTGGTCCTCCTCCTCGTCTGCCGCCCCCGGCTGCGTGGCCACTCCCGTGCGGACTGGGGCACGGTGATCGCCTTCGGCATCGCCATGGGTGCGATGAACGGCCTCTTCTACGAGGCGGTCGCCCGCATCCCCCTGGGCCCGGCGGTCACCCTGGAGGTCCTCGGCCCCCTGACCCTCTCGGTCCTGACCTCCCGCCGCGCGATCAACGCGCTGTGGGCGGGCCTGGCCCTGTTGGGCGTCTTCCTGCTGAGCGGCGGCGGCTTCAGCAGCCTCGACCCCACAGGTGTCGGATTCGCCCTGGGCGCCGGCGCCATGTGGGCGATCTACATACTCTTCAGCGCCCGTACGGGCCGCCGCTTCCCCCAGGCGGACGGCCTGGCCCTGGCCATGGCCATAGCGGCCCTCCTCTTCCTCCCGATCGGCATCACCGCATCGGGCGCCCGCCTCCTGAACCCCACGACCATCGCCCTCGGTTCGGCGGTGGCCCTGCTCTCCTCCGTCCTCCCCTACACCCTCGAACTCCTGGCCCTGCGCCGCCTGCCCGCCTCCACCTTCGCGATCCTGATGAGCCTCGAACCGGCGATCGCCGCGACGGCCGGCTTCCTCATCCTCGGCCAGTCCCTGTCCCTGCCGGAGGCCGCCGCCATCGCCCTGGTCATCGCGGCGAGCATCGGCGCGGTCCGCACCCAGGTGGGCCGGGGCAAGGCCAGGGTGGAACCGGTGCCGGAGGCCTGACGGACCGGCCTGACACCATGCGGTCCCATGCCGGCGACCGCCTCACAGCCAAGCTCCTCGCCGAGGAGGAACTCCCCGGGTTCGGCGAGCGGTTCGGGCGGTGCCACTCCTTTCTGACCCGGGCCGGTCCAACTGGCTGGTCATGGAGGCCAAGGGTCGCCGTGGCCCGTGTCACCGAGGACCGCTCCCGCGCCGTGGCCGAACCCCGCCGGTGGCCGTCCCCGTCGCCCGGCGCACCGCACGACTTCGCGTCCCCGCTGCCGTACGCGGGCCCCGCGGTGTGCGGCAATGGCGTCGTGACGGTGTACGGAGCCGACGGCCGGCCGCGCTGGAGGCACGAGCCCGAGCGGTGGCCGGACGGCAACGGCGCCTCCCCTTCCTGCAGCGCCGACCCGACGTCCGCCTCCGCCGGTCACGAAGCAGTCGCTCACCCGCCCCGCGCAGGTCTTCCTGCCGGGACGGCGCCTTCCTCCAGACGGACGTCGGCGGTGAGTGGCCGAGCCGGTACGAGCCGGGGCAACCGGACGTCTCCGTGGCGGTGGAGGAGGTGCCGCCGAACGGCCTCCGCTTCGTCGGGCACCGCACCGGCTTCCTCGACGAGGAGCGCGTCCCGTGCCAGTAACGGAGAGTAGCCGTCCGAGTGCGCGACGGATCGGGGTTTGTGGGAAAGTGGTCAAGGTGACCGGCAACAGCGACTCCGCTCCCCGCCCACTGAAGATCACCGCCCGTGGCCGTGCCGTGCTCGCCGACCCCCGGATCAACCGCGGGACGGCGTTCACCGAGGCCGAACGCCGGGCCCTGGACCTCGTCGGCCTGGTCCCGCCCCACGTGCTCACCCAGGACGAGCAGGCCGAACGCGCCTACGCCCAGTACCGGGAGCAGCCGAACGACCTGGCCAAGAACGTCAACCTGACCCACCTGCACGACCGCAACGAGACCCTGTTCTACCGGCTCGTCGGCGACCACCTCGAAGAGATGCTGCCCATCGTGTACACCCCCACCGTGGGCACGGCCATCGAGCGCTACAGCTACGAGTACCGCCGCCCGCGTGGCATCTACCTCTCCGTGGACGCCCCCGACGACATCGAGCGCTCCCTGCGCGCGAGCGGTCTCGGCGCCGACGACGTCGATCTGATCGTGGCCACCGACGGCGAGGGCATCCTCGGCATCGGCGACTGGGGCGTGGGCGGCATCGACATCGCGGTCGGCAAGCTCGCCGTCTACACGGCCGCCGCCGGCATCGACCCGCGCCGCACCCTGCCGGTCATGCTCGACGTCGGCACCAACCGCAAGGAACTCCTCGACAACCCCCTCTACCTCGGCAACCGCCACCCCCGCGCCGACCGCGACACCTACGACGCCTTCATCGACGCCTACGTCGGCACCGCGAGCAGACTCTTCCCCAACGCCCTGCTGCACTGGGAGGACTTCGGCACCGCCAACGCCCGCCGGATCCTCAACCGTTACCGGAACCGGGTCTGCACCTTCAACGACGACATCCAGGGCACGGGTGCCGTGAACCTCGCCGCCGTGCTGTCCGGAGCACGCGCCGCCGGGGTGCCTCTGCCCGAGCACCGGTTCGTGGTGTTCGGCGCCGGTACGGCCGGTATCGGCGTCGCCGACCAGCTGCGGGACGCCCTGGTCGCCGAAGGCCTCACCACCGAGCAGGCCACCGCCCGTTTCTGGTGTGTGGACCGGTACGGGCTGCTCACCGACGACCAGGGCGACAAACTCCGCGACTTCCAGCAGCCCTACGCCCGCCCCGCCGGCGAGGTCGACGGCTGGCGGCGCGACGACAGCCTGCCCGGCATCCCCCTCGACGAGGTGGTCCACAGGATCCGTCCGACCATCCTGATCGGCACCTCCGGCCAGCGCGGCGCCTTCACGGAGGCGATCGTCCGGGAGATGGCCGGGCACACCGAGCGGCCCATCATCCTGCCCATGTCGAACCCCACCCACCTTGCCGAGGCCACCCCCGCCGACCTGCTCGACTGGACGGACGGCAGGGCACTGGTGGCCACGGGCAGCCCGTTCGCGCCGGTCGAGCGGGACGGGACGACGTACGAGATCGGCCAGGCCAACAACGCCCTGGTCTTCCCCGGTCTGGGCCTCGGCGTGATCGTCGCACGCGCGTCCCGCGTCACCGACCGCATGCTCCGCGCGGCGGCGGACGCGGTGGCACGCCGGACCGGTGACGCCGACGTGGCCCGGCTGAACGCGCCGGTGCTCCCGCCCATCCGCGACCTGCGCGGCACGTCGGAAGAGGTCGCCGTGTCCGTGGTCCGTGCGGCGATGGCGGACGGTGTCGCCCGGGCCGGCCTGGCCGGCGACGGCATCGAGGCGGCGGTGCGCGCGGCGCGCTGGGAGCCGGTGTATCCGCCGGTGGAAGCGGTGTGAGGGGGCGGCACCGGACGTCGGCATGCGGAGGCGGCACCGGGCATCGGCGTGAGGGAGCGACCCTCGGAAACTCGTCCGGCAAATTCATGCAAGCACGCTTGATTGTTTCTATGGCCACTGCCATGCTCCCCCCATGGCCGACCCGACGCCCGTCATCGACGACCTGCGTGCCGAGAGCGACGAACTGGACCGACTGGTGGCCGAGTTGGCGCCCGACCGGTGGGTGCTGCCCAGCCCCGCTCCCGGCTGGACCGTCGCCCACCAGATCGCCCACCTCGCCTGGACCGACCGGTCGGCGCTGCTCGCCGTCACCGACGCGGACGCCTTCCGCGCACTGGTCGAGAAGGCGCTCGCCGCCCCCGGCTCCTTCGTGGACGAGGGCGCCGAGGAAGGCGCCCGGCTCGCACCCGCCGAGTTGCTGCGGACCTGGCGCACCGGGCGCGAGGCCCTCGAGCGGGCGCTGCGCGCCGCACCGCCCGGCGCCCGTTTCCCCTGGTACGGCCCGCCCATGTCGGCCGCCTCCATGGCCACCGCCCGCCTCATGGAGACCTGGGCCCACGGCCTGGACATCGCCGACGCCCTGGGTGTGGTCCGGCCCCCCACCGACCGGCTCAGGCATGTGGTCCGACTCGGGGTCCGCACCCGGGACTTCGCCCACACCGTCCACCAGATCACCCCGCCCGCCGAAGAGTTCCGCGTGGAACTCACCTCAGTGTCAGGCGAGGTGTGGGCGTACGGCCCCGAGAACGCCCCGCAGCGCGTCACCGGCCCCGCCCTCGACTTCTGCCTCCTCGTCACCCAGCGCGCCCACCGCTCCGACCTCGCCCTGACCGCCGTCGGTCCGGACGCCGACCGCTGGCTGGACATCGCCCAGGCCTTCGCGGGCCCGCCCGGCGGCGGTCGCCCGCCGAAGGGGGCCCCGGCATGACGGTGCTGCGGATCGGCAACTTCTCCGGCTTCTACGGCGACCGATCCGACGCCCTGCGCGAGATGCTCACCGGCGGCGAGGTCGACATCCTCACCGGCGACTACCTCGCCGAGCTCACCATGCTGATCCTCGCCCGCGACCGGCTGAAGGACCCCGGCGCCGGTTACGCCCGCACCCTCCTGCGTCAGCTGGAGGACTGCCTCGGCCTCGCCCACGAGCGGGGGGTGAAGATCGTCACCAACGCCGGGGGGCTCAACTCGGCCGGACTGGCCTCCGCCGTACGGGAGCTGGCCGACCGGCTCGGCATTCCGGTCCGCGTCGCGCACGTCGAGGGCGACGACCTCACCGCCTCCCACCCCGGCACCCTCGCCGCCCACGCCTACCTCGGCGGCTTCGGGATCGCCGAGTGTCTTCGGGCGGGCGCGGACATCGTCGTCACCGGGCGCGTGACCGACGCGGCCCTCGTCACCGGGCCCGCCGCCGCCCGTTTCGGCTGGGGTCCCACCGATCACGACCGGCTCGCGGGCGCCGTCGTCGCCGGGCATGTGCTGGAGTGCGGGACGCAGGCCACCGGCGGGAACTACGCGTTCTTCCGGGAGGGGGACGTACGCCGGCCCGGCTTCCCGCTCGCCGAGATCCACGCCGACGGCAGCAGCGTCGTCACCAAGCACCCCGGCACCGGCGGGTTCGTCGACGTCGGTACGGTCACGGCCCAGCTGCTGTACGAGACCGGTGGCGGCCGGTACGCCGGGCCCGATGTCACCGCCCGGCTGGACACCGTACGGCTGAGCCAGGACGGGCCGGACCGGGTGCGGATCGAGGGTGTGCGGGGCGAGGCGCCGCCGCCGAGCCTGAAGGTCGGGCTCAACCGGCTCGGGGGCTTCCGCAACGAGGTCGTCTTCGTCCTCACCGGACTCGACATCGAGGCCAAGGCCGGGCTGGTGCAGGCGCAGCTCACCGACGCGCTCGCCAAGTCGCCGCCCTCCGAGGCGCGTTGGGAGCTGGTGCGCACCGACCGGGCCGACGCCGGCACCGAGGAGACCGCGAGCGCCCTGCTGCGGCTCGTCGTACGGGACGCGGACGAGCGGGTCGTCGGGCGGGCACTGAGCGGGGCCGCCGTGGAGCTGGCGCTGGGCAGCTACCCGGGCTTCCATGTGCTCTCACCACCGGGGAAGGGCTCGCCTTATGGGGTCTTCGAGGATGTGTACGTCCCCCATGGCGCCGTAGACCATAGGGCCGTACTCCATGACGGGCGCCGCATCGCTGTGGCGCCGCCCCAGGAGACGCGGCCCCTGGAGGCCGTACCGGACCCGGACCTCCCGGAGCCCCTGCCGCCCGGGCCGACCCGCCGCGCACCCCTCGGCCTGGTCGCCGGGGCCCGCAGCGGGGACAAGGGCGGGAACGCCAACGTCGGTGTCTGGGCCCGTACCGACGAGGCCTGGCGGTGGCTCGCGCACGAGCTGACCGCCGAAAGGTTCCGGCAGCTGATTCCGGAGAGCCGGGACCTCCCCGTCACCCGGCACCTGCTGCCGAACCTCCGCGCGGTCAACTTCGTCGTCGAGGGCATCCTCGGCGCGGGCGTCGCCGCCCAGGCCCGCTTCGACCCGCAGGCCAAGGCCCTCGGCGAATGGCTGCGCTCCCGCCACCTGGACATCCCGGAGGCCTTGCTGTGACCATCCTGACCTCGGCTCTGGACCCGGCCGGCCCCGACCACCGGGCCAACCGCGAGGCCATGCTCGCCAAGCTCGCCGAACTCGACGCCGAGCACGCCAAGGCGCTCGCGGGCGGCGGCGAGAAGTACGTGCAAAGGCACCGCGACCGCGGCAAGTTGCCGGCCCGCGAGCGCATCGAGCTGCTCCTCGACCCCGACACGCCCTTCCTGGAGCTGTCCCCGCTCGCCGCCTGGGGGAGCGACTACACGGTCGGCGCCTCGCTCGTCACCGGTATCGGTGTGGTCGAGGGCGTGGAGTGCCTGATCACCGCGAACGACCCGACCGTGCGCGGCGGCGCGAGCAACCCGTGGAGCCTGAAGAAGGCCCTGCGGGCGAACGACATCGCCCTCACCAACCGGCTGCCCTGCATCTCCCTGGTGGAGTCCGGGGGCGCGGACCTGCCGTCCCAGAAGGAGATCTTCATCCCGGGCGGCGCCATCTTCCGCGACCTCACCCGCCTCTCCGCCGCCGGGATCCCGACCGTCGCCGTCGTCTTCGGCAACTCCACCGCCGGCGGGGCCTACATCCCCGGCATGTCCGACCACGTGATCATGGTCAAGGAGCGGGCGAAGGTCTTCCTCGGCGGGCCGCCGCTGGTGAAGATGGCCACCGGCGAGGAGAGTGACGACGAGTCCCTGGGCGGCGCCGAGATGCACGCGCGCGTGTCGGGCCTCGCGGACTACTTCGCCGTGGACGAGCCGGACGCCCTGCGGCAGGCCCGCCGGGTGGTGGCCCGCCTCAACCACCGCAAGGCCCACCCGGACCCCGGCCCGGCGGCCCCGCCCAAGTACGACCCGGAGGAGCTCCTGGGCATCGTCCCCGGCGACCTCAAGACCCCCTTCGACCCGCGCGCGGTCATCGCCCGGATCGTCGACGCCTCCGACTTCGACGAGTTCAAACCGCTGTACGGGACCAGCCTGGTGACCGGCTGGGCGGCGCTGCACGGATATCCGGTGGGGGTGCTGGCCAATGCCCAGGGGGTGCTCTTCAGCGCCGAGTCCCAGAAGGCCGCCCAGTTCATCCAGCTCGCCAACCAGCGCGACATCCCGCTGCTCTTCCTGCACAACACCACCGGCTACATGGTGGGCAAGGAGTACGAGCAGGGCGGGATCATCAAGCACGGCTCGATGATGATCAACGCGGTCAGCAACAGCCGGGTCCCGCACCTGTCGGTGCTCATGGGGGCGTCGTACGGCGCCGGCCACTACGGCATGTGCGGGCGTGCCTACGACCCCCGCTTCCTGTTCGCCTGGCCCAGCGCCAAGTCCGCCGTCATGGGCCCGCAGCAGCTCGCCGGCGTGCTGTCGATCGTCGCCCGGCAGTCGGCGGCGGCGAAGGGACAGCCATACGACGAAAAGGCCGCGGACGCGGACGCCGCCCTGCGCGCCATGGTGGAGCAGCAGATCGAGTCCGAGTCGCTGCCGATGTTCCTGTCCGGGCGGCTGTACGACGACGGCGTCATCGACCCGCGCGACACCCGCACCGTCCTCGGCCTGTGCCTGTCCGCCCTCCACACCGCTCCCTACGAGGGCGCGCGCGGCGGCTTCGGCGTCTTCCGGATGTGACGGTCATGACGGATATGAGGGACTCCGTGATTTCGACACTGCTCGTCGCCAACCGGGGCGAGATCGCCTGCCGGATCTTCCGTACCTGCCGTGAGGGGGGAATCCGGACGGTCGCCGTGCACTCGGACGCCGACGAGAACGCGCTCCACGCGCGCGTGGCCGACACGTCGGTACGGCTGCCGGGCGCGGCGCCCGCCGAGACGTATCTGCGCGGCGACCTGATCGTGAAGGCGGCCCTCGCCGCGGGCGCGGACGCCGTGCACCCCGGTTACGGCTTCCTCTCCGAGAACCCCGACTTCGCGCGGGCCGTCCTCGACGCCGGCCTGATCTGGATCGGCCCGCCGCCCGAGGCCATCGAGGCGATGGCGTCCAAGACCCGCGCGAAGGAGCTGATGGGGATCGCGTCCCTCGCCGAGACCGACGTCACCGAGGCCGATCTGCCGGTGCTGGTGAAGGCGGCCGCCGGCGGCGGGGGGCGCGGGATGCGGATCGTGCGCCGTCCGGAGGAGCTGAGCGCCGCGCTGGAAGACGCGCGCGCCGAGGCAGCGAGCGCCTTCGGCGACGGCGAGGTGTTCATCGAGCCCTACCTGGAGCACGGCCGCCACGTCGAGGTGCAGATCCTCGCCGACACCCACGGCACCGTCTGGACCCTCGGCACCCGCGACTGCTCCCTGCAGCGCCGCCACCAGAAGGTCATCGAGGAGGCCCCGGCGCCCGGCCTCTCCCAGCAGCTCACGCAGGACCTGTACGCGCTGGCCGTGCAGGCCGCGTGCGCCGTCGCCTACGTCGGCGCCGGCACCGTCGAGTTCCTCGTCGCCGACGGCCGCGCCCACTTCCTGGAGATGAACACCCGCCTCCAGGTCGAACACCCCGTGACCGAGGAGCTGTTCGGCATCGACCTGGTCGCCGAACAGCTCCGCATCGCGGAGGGCGGGGCCCTCGCAAAAGAGCCGCCACGCGCGCGTGGCCACGCCGTCGAGGCCCGCCTGTACGCCGAGGACCCCGCCCACGCCTGGGCCCCGCAGACCGGCACCCTGCACCACCTCGCCGTACCGGCCGGCGTCCGCCTGGACACCGGTTACACCGACGGCGACACCATCGGCGTCCACTACGACGCGATGATCGCCAAGGCCGTCGCCCACGCACCGACCCGCGCGGAGGCGATCCGCCGGCTCGCCGGCGCACTGGAGCGCGCGGAGATCCACGGCCCGGTCACCAACCGGGAGCTGCTGGTCCGCTCCCTGCGGCACGAGGAGTTCGCGGCGGCCCGCATGGACACGGGCTTCTACGACCGCCACCTCGCCGCACTGACCGAGCCCACGCCCGACCCGTACGCCCCCCTGGCCGCTGCACTCGCCGACGCCCACGGTCGCTCCCGCTTCGGCGGCTGGCGCAACCTGCCCTCGCAGCCGCAGGTCAAGCGGTACGAGCTGGCGGGGGAGGAGCACGAGGTCCACTACCGGCACACCCGGGAGGGGCTGGCGGCGGACGGGGTGCGGGTCGTGCACGCCGGGGAGCGTCTGGTCGTACTCGAAGTGGACGGCGTGGAGCGGAGGTTCACGATCGCCCGCTACGGCGAGGAGGTGTACGTGGGCGCCACCCGCCTCACCGCCCTGCCCCGCTTCCCCGACCCCACCACCCTGCTCGCCCCCGGCTCCCTCCTCGCCCCGATGCCGGGCACGGTCGTACGGATCGCCGAGGGCCTGACGGACGGGGCAACGGTTCAGGCCGGTCAGGGACTCATCTGGCTGGAGGCGATGAAGATGCAGCACCAGATCTCGGCGCCGGTCACAGGAACGCTGACCGCGCTGCATGCGAAGACCGGCCAGCAGGTGGAACCAGGAATGTTGCTCGCCGTCGTGCAGGAAACCTCTTCTTAGGAGCCTCATGTCTCCCGTCATCGAAACCGAAGAGCACAAAGCCCTCCGCTCGGCGGTAGCGGCCCTCGGCAAGCGCTACGGCCGCGACTACCTCGTACAGGCGGTAGCCGCCGGGAAGCCGCCCACCGAACTCTGGGCCGAGGCCGGCAAACTCGGCTACCTCGGCGTCAACCTCCCCGAGGAGTACGGAGGCGGAGGCGGCGGCATAGCCGAACTCTCCATCGTCCTCGAAGAGCTGGGCGCCGCGGGCTCCCCGCTGCTCATGCTGGTGGTCTCCCCGGCCATCTGCGGCACCGTGATCTCCCGCTTCGGCACCGAGGCCCAGAAACAGACATGGCTCCCCGGAATCGCCGACGGCACCCGCCTCATGGCCTTCGGCATCACCGAACCCGATGCCGGCTCGAACTCCCACCGGATCACCACCACTGCCCGCCGCGACGGCGCCGACTGGCTCCTCACCGGCCGGAAAGTCTTCATCTCCGGTGTCGACATGGCGGACGCCGTCCTGATCGTCGGCCGTACCGAAGACGCCCGCACCGGGCGCCTCAAGCCCTGCCTGTTCATCGTCCCGACGGACGCCGAGGGCTTCCAGAAGCGCCCGATCGACATGGAACTGGGCGCCGCCGAGAAGCAGTTCGAGCTTGTCCTGGACGACGTGCGGCTGTCCGCCGACGCGCTCGTGGGCGACGAGGACGCCGGTCTGCTCCAGTTGTTCGCCGGGCTGAACCCCGAGCGGATCATGACCGCCGCGTTCGCCGTCGGGATGGGCCGCTACGCCCTCGCCAAGGCCGTCGAGTACGCCCGCGACCGTACGGTCTGGAAGTCCCCGATCGGCGCCCACCAGGCCATCGCCCACCCGCTGGCGCAGGCGCACATCGACCTGGAACTGGCCCGGCTGATGATGCAGAAGGCGGCGCACCTCTACGACGCCGGCGACGACATCGGCGCGGGCGAGGCCGCCAACATGGCCAAGTACGCGGCCGGGGAGGCCTGCGTGAAAGCCGTCGACCAGGCCGTGCACACCCTCGGCGGCAACGGGCTCACGCGCGAGTTCGGCCTCGCCTCGCTGATAACGGCCGCACGCGTGGCTCGTATTGCCCCGGTGAGCCGGGAGATGATTCTCAACTACGTGTCTCACCAGACCCTGGGCCTGCCCAAGTCGTACTGATCGCCCTGTGCGAGGAGGAACCGTGTTCCGCAGCGAGTACGCAGACGTTCCGCCCGTGGCACTCCCCATCCACGACGCCGTCCTGGGGCGCGCCGCCGAGTTCGGCGAGCGTCCCGCCCTGATCGACGGCACGGACGGCACCACGCTCACGTACGAGCAGGTGGACCGGTTCCACCGGCGCGTCGCCGCCGGTCTCGCCGACGCGGGCGTCCGCAAGGGCGACGTCCTCGCCCTGCACAGCCCCAACACCATCGCCTTCCCGACCGCCTTCTACGCGGCCACGCGCGCGGGTGCCACCGTCACCACGGCGCATCCGCTCGCCACACCCGAGGAGTTCGCCAAACAGCTCGGCGACAGCGGTGCGCGCTGGATCGTCACCGTCTCACCCCTGCTGGAGACGGCCCGCCGCGCCGCCGAAATCGCGGGCGGCATACGGGAGATATTCGTCTGCGACAGCGCGCCCGGACACCGGTCGCTCATCGACATGCTCGCCACCACCGCCCCCGAGCCACAGCCCGCCCTCGACCCGGCCGAGGACGTCGCCGCGCTGCCGTACTCCTCCGGCACCACCGGCATCCCCAAGGGCGTGATGCTCACGCACCGGCAGATCGCCACCAACCTCGCCCAGCTGGAGCCCGCCGTACCGGCCGCCCCCGGCGACCGCATCCTCGCCGTCCTGCCCTTCTTCCACATCTACGGCCTCACCGCCCTGATGAACGCGCCCCTGCGCAAGGGCGCCACGGTCGTCGTCCTGCCCCGCTTCGACCTGGAGACCTTCCTCGCGGCCATCGAGAACCACCGCATCACCGGTCTGTACGTCGCCCCGCCGATCGTCCTCGCCCTCGCCAAGCATCCGGCGGTCGCCCGGTACGACCTGTCCTCCCTGAAGTACGTCATCAGCGCCGCCGCCCCGCTGGACGCCCACCTCGCCGACGCCTGCTCGCAGCGGCTCGGCCTGCCCCCGATCGGCCAGGCCTACGGCATGACGGAACTGTCCCCCGGCACCCACGTCGTGCCCCTCGACCGGCTGCACGACGCCCCCGCCGGCACCGTCGGCAGGCTCATCGCCGGCACCGAGATGCGCATCGTCTCCCTGGACGACCCCGACAAGGACCTCGGCACCGGCGAGCCCGGCGAGATCCTCATCCGCGGCCCCCAGGTGATGAAGGGCTACCTCGGCCGCCCCGACGCCACCGCCGCGCTGATCGACGCCGACGGCTGGCTGCACACTGGAGACGTGGGGCACGTCGACGGGGGCGGCTGGCTGTTCGTCGTGGACCGGGTGAAGGAGCTCATCAAGTACAAGGGCTTCCAGGTGGCCCCCGCCGAACTGGAGGCCCTGCTGCTCACCCATCCCGGCATCGCCGACGCCGCCGTCATCGGCTCCTACGACGGCGACGGCAACGAGGTCCCGCACGCCTTCGTCGTCCGCCGGCCGGAAGCCGCCGAGGAGCTCACGGAGAACACGATCATGCTGTACGTCGCCGAACGCGTGGCCCCCTACAAACGCATCCGCCAGGTCACCTTCATACACACCGTCCCCCGTGCCGCCTCCGGCAAGATCCTGCGCCGGGAACTGAGGGAGCTGCCGTGACATCGATCAGCCGCACACGCGCGCGTGCCGTCGAAACCCTCAGCCTCGACGCCACCGACACCCGCAACGCCCTCTCGGCCGCCCTCGTCGCCGACCTCGCCGACGCCCTCACCGACTGCGGCAAGGACCCGGACGTACGCGCCGTCGTCCTCACCCACACCGGCTCCACCTTCTGCGCCGGCGCCGATCTGCGCGACCCGCCCGACCCCGACGCGCTCACCGGCCTGCTCCGGCAGATCCTCGACCTGCGCAGACCCGTCGTCGCCCGGGTCACCGGCCACGTCCGCGCGGGCGGCCTCGGCCTCCTCGCCGCCTGCGACATCACCGCCGCCTCCACCCAGGCCACCTTCGCCTTCACCGAGGTCCGCATCGGCGTCGCCCCCGCGGTGATCTCCCTCCCGGTGATCCCGCGCGCCGACCCCCGCGCGCTGGCCCGCTACTTCCTCACCGGCGAACGCTTCGACGCGTGCGAGGCCGTACGCGTCGGACTCCTCACCGTCACCGCCGACGACGTCGACGACGCCCTCGCCCCGATCCTCGACGGACTGCGCCGCTCCTCACCCCAGGGCCTGGCCGAGACGAAACAGCTGCTCACGGCTAGGGTGCTGGAAACATTCGACCGGGACGCGGCGGATCTGACCGCGCTCTCGGCGCGGCTGTTCTCCTCCGCACAGGCCCGGGAGGGGATGACGGCCTTCCTGGAAAGACGGGACGCGGCATGGGTGGTGTGACCGGATGAGCACGACGGCGGAACGCGGCGACGTGACCCGGCAGGACCCGAACCCGGAGCCGGAGCCGGACCGCAGCCCCAAACCGGACCGCAGCCCCAAGCAGGACCGCAGCCGGGCCACCCGGCAGCGGCTCCTCGAGGCCGCCGTGGCCTGCCTCGCCGAACACGGCTGGGCGGGCTCCACCGTCGCCGTCGTCGCCGAACGCGCCGGAGTCTCCCGCGGCGCCGCCCAGCACCACTTCCCGACCCGCGAGGACCTGTTCACGGCCGCCGTCGAGTACGTCGCCGAAGAGCGCTCCACCGCACTCCGGGCGCTCTTCCCGGCCGGCCCCACCGACCGCCGCGCCGTGGTCGCCGCCCTCGTCGGCCTCTACACCGGCCCCCTCTTCCGCGCCGCCCTGCACCTGTGGGTCGCCGCCTGCGACGAGGACCAGCTACGGCCCCGCGTGACCGAGCTGGAGGCCCGCGTCGGCCGCGAGACCCACCGCATCGCCGTCGACCTCCTCGGCGCCGACGAGACCCGCCCCGGCGTCCGCGAAACCGTCCAGGGCCTCCTGGACATGGCCCGCGGCCTCGGCCTCGCCAACCTCCTCACCGACGACACCGCCCGCCGCGCACGCGTCGTCGCCCAGTGGGCCGACCTGCTGGAGCAGGCCCTGGGCTGAGCCGTTGTCAGTGGCGGCAACTACGGTTGTGGGCATGGGGGATCACTTTCAGACGATCGTCGACCTGGACGCCGGCGCCGGCGAGGCGCCTCGCCTCGCCGAGCGAGTCCTCGACC
Source organism: Streptomyces sp. RB17 (assembly GCF_009604455.1). Taxonomy (GTDB): domain Bacteria; phylum Actinomycetota; class Actinomycetes; order Streptomycetales; family Streptomycetaceae; genus Streptomyces. The sequence continues at coordinate 392,733 of NZ_WEGL01000007.1, read as the reverse complement.
GGCTCGTGACCGAAGGCATCGTGCTGGCAGAGCGCGCCGACCGCTCCTTCGGCCACCACCTGCCCGGCCCGCACTGGGACCGGGCGGTCGACCCGGCAGACACCGACGAGAAGCCGTGCGACGGCCTCACCCTGTACACCGGGCGCACGATCTTCCACGGCGGCCAGGGCGAACCCGAGTGGGTCCGCTGCCCCCGCTGCACGACCACCACCCGCCTGTACACCGATGAGTACGACCGGATCGACGCGGCCTGGGAGCCGTACGGCACGGCCATGGACCGTTGGCATGCGAGCGGAGCGGCCGACGTCATCTGCCCCGCCTGCGCCACCCCGGTCCCGCTCCCGGACTGGACCTGGGCCTACGACTACTTCGCCTTCGCCTGCCTGGGCTTCGAGTTCTGGAACTGGCCCGAGTTCGGCGAGGACTTCCGCGCACTGGTCACGGACGCGCTGGGCGGACACCGCACTGTGCGCGTGTGGGGCAAGCTCTGACCCCGTGAGACGCGCCACACCCGTATCCGGCACGGAGCAGTACTCTTGCCCCATGCTTCCGATGCTCGTCCGCCGCCGCCACGTGGACTACGTGCGCGTCACGAGCATGGGCTGTCGGCGCCTGCCCGCCTGATCCAGCCCCCTTCTCCCTTGCTTCTTTCCGGTCCTCTTCCGGCACCCGGGGGCCGTCACACCCCTCGGCGGCCACCCGTGCCCCGTACACCCGCGGACGCACCATGACCACGCACCCCGGGACGGCGACCCCGTCCTACGACCAGCTCCCCATCATCGACCTGTCGGCCGCCGACCGCGGCCCCCAGGCGCGGGCCCTGCTCCACGCCCAGCTGCACAGCGCCGCCCACGACGTCGGCTTCTTCCAGCTCGTCGGACACGGCGTGACCCGGGCCGAGACCGACGCGCTGCTCACCGCCATGCGTGCCTTCTTCGCCCTCCCCGAGGCCGACCGCCTCGCCCTCGACAACGTCAACTCCCCCCATTTCCGCGGCTACACCCGCACCGGCGACGAACGCACCGCCGGCGCCCGCGACTGGCGCGACCAGCTCGACATAGGCGCCGAACGCCCCGCCCGCGTCCCCGCCCCCGGCGAACCCCCGTACTGGTGGCTCCAGGGCCCCAACCAGTGGCCCACCGCCCTCCCCGAGCTGCGCACGGCGGCCCTCGCCTGGATCGACCGGCTCAGCGGAGTCGCCGACCGCCTCCTGCACGAGCTCCTCGCCGCCATCGGCGCCCCCGCCGGCTTCTACGACCCGGTCTTCGGCACCCACGCCCACCCGCACCTCAAGCTCGTCCGCTACCCGGGCAGCGCGGGCGACGGTACCGACCAGGGCGTCGGCGCCCACAAGGACTACGGCTTCCTCACCCTGCTCCTGCAGGACACCGTCGGCGGCCTCCAGGTCCAGCGCGAGGACGGCCTCTTCCACGACGTCCCGCCCCTCGACGGCGCCTTCGTCGTCAACCTCGGCGAACTCCTGGAGGTCGCCACCAACGGCTACCTGCTCGCCACCAACCACCGCGTGGTCAGCCCGCCCGGAGCCACGGAACGCTTCTCGGTCCCGTTCTTCTACAACCCCCGCCTGGACGCCAGGGTCGAGCCCCTGCCCTTCCCGCACGCGGCGCAGGCCCCAGGCATCACAACCGACCCGGCGAACCCTCTGTACGCCGAGTACGGCTACAACGAACTGAAGGGCAAGCTCAGGGCACACCCGCTGGTGGCGGAGCGGCACCACGGCAACTTGCTGACAGCGGCGGCGTGAACTCCCCGGGGGGCGCGGGTCCGTATCGACATGCGGCTCCGCCGCGCGGGCACGACCAGCTCCAACCGGCCCGCAGTCGCCCGCGCGCCCCGAGCACCCCGCTCAGCGGGCGACACCCGCTCAGTGGGCGACCTCCGCTCAGTGGGCGATATTCGCGTACCCGGCGATGTCCTCCGGCCGACGCACCCCCGGCCCCACATACCGAGCAGAAGGCCGCACCAGCCGCCCCGTCCGCTTCTGCTCCAGAATGTGCGCCGACCACCCAGCCGTCCTCGCACACGTGAACATCGACGTGAACATGTGCGCCGGCACCTCCGCGAAGTCCAGCACAATGGCCGCCCAGAACTCCACGTTCGTGGCCAGCACCCGATCCGGCCGGCGATTGTGCAGCTCCTCCAGCGCGGCCTTCTCCAACGCCTCGGCCACCTCGAACCGCGGCGCCCCGAGCTCACGCGCCGTACGCCGCAGCACCCGCGCCCGCGGATCCTCGGCCCGGTACACCCGGTGCCCGAACCCCATCAGCCGCTCACCGCGGTCCAGGGCCTGCCTGACGTACGCCTCCGCGTCCCCCGTCCGCTCGATCTCCTCGATCATCCCGAGGACGCGCGAGGGCGCACCCCCGTGCAGCGGCCCGGACATCGCCCCGACCGCCCCCGACAGCGCGGCGGCGACGTCCGCACCCGTCGACGCGATCACCCGCGCCGTGAAGGTCGAGGCGTTCATCCCGTGCTCGGCGGCGGACGTCCAGTAGGCGTCCACGGCGGCGACATGCTTGGGATCCGGCTCCCCCCGCCACCGGATCATGAACCGCTCCACCACCGACTTCGCCTTGTCGATCTCCTGCTGCGGCACCATCGGCAGCGTCTGCCCGCGCGCCGACTGGGCGACGTAGGACAGCGCCATCACGGCGGCCCGCGCCAGATCGTCCCGCGCCTGCCGCTCGTCGATGTCGAGCAGCGGTTTCAGCCCCCACACCGGCGCCAGCATGGCGAGCGCCGACTGCACGTCCACGCGGATGTCACCGGAGTGGACGGGAATCGGGAACGGCTCGGCGGGCGGCAGCCCGGGATTGAAAGCCCCGTCGACCAGCAGCCCCCACACGTTCCCGAACGAGACATGACCGACCAGATCCTCGATGTCGACGCCCCGGTAGCGCAGGGCGCCCCCCTCCTTGTCCGGTTCGGCGATCTCCGTCTCGAACGCGACGACTCCCTCGAGTCCGGGTACGAAATCGGACATCAGGCGGCTCCTCGTGAAGTGGTCGGCGGCGGTCACCCCGGTGATGCCCCGTTCGGCCGGTGGTCATCCGGTGGCCGGCCAAACCACAGGGGAACCAGCACGATAACCCCCGGTGTCACGCTTGGGGAGTCCGTACGACACTGAGTGCCAGTGGCGTTCGATACGGCAAGATGACCGCGTGACCGACCGCGACCCGCTCCTGGACCCCGTCCTCGACCCCGCAGCCATGCGCAAGCAGTACCGGGCGGAGGGCCTCGCCGAACAGGACCTCGCCGCGCATCCCATGGACCAGTTCGCCCGCTGGTTCGAGGACGCCGCCCGGGCGGCGCTGCACGGCACCATCTACGAGCCCAACGCGATGGTCGTCTCCACGGCGGACGCGGCGGGCCGCCCCAGCTCGCGCACGGTCCTGATGAAGCAGTTCGACACCGAGGGCTTCGTCTTCTTCACCAACTACAGCTCCCGCAAGGCCCGGGACCTGGCGGAGAACCCGCACATCTCCCTGCTCTTCCCCTGGCACCCGCTGGCCCGCCAGGTCATCGTCACCGGCACCGCCCACCGCACCGGCCGCGACGAGACCGCCGCCTACTTCCGCACCCGCCCGCACGGCTCCCAGCTCGGAGCCTGGGCCAGCGCCCAGTCCTCGGTGATCGCCTCCCGCGCCGAACTGGACACCGCCTACGCCGAACTCCAGGCCCGCTACCCCGAGGACGAACAGGTCCCCATCCCCCCGCACTGGGGCGGCTTCCGCGTCACCCCGGAGACGGTGGAGTTCTGGCAGGGCCGGGTGAACCGCCTCCACGACCGCCTGCGGTACGTCGCCCAGCCGGACGGCACCTGGAAGGCCGAGCGCCTCGCCCCCTGAGAGCACGGGCCCGCAGACGCAGACGACCCGCGGGCTGGGTTCCTCGAGGAGGAGCCGGCCGGACGTACCGGCAGCCCGCGGGTCGGGTGACTGCTTGGGATTGGGGCCGGCTGCACGCGTCTGTCACGTGCTGGTCCGGCACCGCACTGGATGTGGTGGCGGACCGCTAGCCCGCAGCCACCTCACGCGTCCGGTTCTCATACATCTGCCGAACCACCTCCCTTCTCGTGTACTCGACACCTTAGGAAGCCGGCGGAAGACGCTCAACTGTTTTTCGGCACGTTCCCCCGGACGTCTTCGATACGTTCCCGCGCATGACCCAACTGAAGATCATCACTGTCGAGGGCGACACCATGCTCGAACAGTGGCGGCACGTCCACAACACGATCGTGCCGCCCGCCGCCATGTCCCCGGAGGACGCCCGGGAACGGCGGGAGCGGTACCGGCTGCGCAACGCCTACGTCGGGGAGGTGCTCGTCGGCTGTTCCACGGTCCGTCCGCCGACGGGGGAGGGGAACGCGGCGACCGTCATCGCGCGCGTGCTGCCCGAGTTCCGGGGCCGCGGGTTCGGGACGGCCCTGTACGACGACGGGCTCGCCCACGCGCGCGTGCTGGGCGCGACCGTGATCGAGACGTGTGTGCTGGCGGTGAACGAGGACGGGCTGCGATTCGCTCGGCGGAGGGGTTTTGTGGAGATCGAGCGGTATGTGCTCGACGGGGAGCGCGACGAGTGGGTGGACCTTCGGTGGAGCGGGGATTGATTCTCGGGAAGTTGCGGGAACAGGGTGTGGGGTGGGTCACGTTCCAGTTGAATGAGGGCAGTGAGCGAACCGCGCGTCGTATGCGCGCCGACGCAGCCTCCAGGGGGTCCAGGTGAGTGCTTCCCGGCGGAGTGGGACCACCGATGAGCTGGGGCCGGACGAGCCCGGTGAGTCAGGCGGATCCGATCTGCTCGCCGCACTGCTCGACGGCATGGACGCGGCCCTGTGCGCCTTCGACGCCGAGGGGGTCGTCACGCACTGGAACCGGGAGGCCGAGCGGATCCTCGGCTGGACGGCCGCCGAGGCGGTCGGGCGGCACGGGTTCGCCGGCTGGGCGGTGCGCAGCGCCGACGCCGAGGAGGTGCAGGCCCGGCTGATGTCGGCGATGCACGCCCCCGGACGGCAGGTGAACGAGTTCGCGCTGGTCACGAAGGACGGCGGGCGGGTGCTCGTACGGACCCAGTCCGCAGCCGTGCGCGGGCCCGACGGGAAGCCGGCGGGGGTGTACTGCGCGTTCAGTGAGGTGCACGCGCAGATCGATCTGGAGCGGTCGATCGCGCTCAGCGAGGCACTGTTCGAGGACGCGGCCTGGGGGGTCGTCCTCATCGACGCCGATCTGCGGCCCGCCGTCGTCAACGCGCACGCGGCCCGTGCCCTCGGGATCGGGCGGACGTCAGCGCTGGGGAGGCCGCTCGGCGAGCTGCTCGCGCAGGGCGTGGAGGAGCTGGAGGCCGCGCTCACCCATGTGCTGGCCGAGGGTGCGCCGCCCGCGCCCGCCGAGATGTGGGTGACCGTGCGTACCCGGGAGGGCGAGAAGCGGCGCTGCTGGCGCAGCGGGTTCGTGCGGCTGGCCTCGCCGCTCGCGGAGGAACCGGTGCCGCTCGGCGTGGGCTGGCTGTTCCAGGACGTCACCGAGGCCAAGCAGGGTGAGCAGGAGGCGGCCCTGCTGCGCTTTCGCACCAACCAGCTGCACCGGGCCGCGCGTGCCGCGGCCGAGTGCGAGAACCCGGCCGAGGCGGCCACCGTCCACCTGGACTTCGCCCTCGCCGGCTTCGCCGACCACGCGCTGATCGACCGGAAGGTGCGGTCCGCACGGGAGGGCGAGGAGGAGGGCGACGTACGGCTGGTACGGCTCGCCGCGACACCCGCCGGGGCGCCGGGACCGAGTCTGCTCACCGGTGCGGCCGGGCTGCCCGTGCGCTACGAGCCGGGGCATCCGGCGCTCAGCTGCGTGGCGCGGGCCGGGGTCGTGCGCGCGGACGCCGGGTCGGTTCCGCCGCAGCGGGCGCGGGAGTGGGCGCTGGCCCGGCAGTGGCCCGGTGACGCGGTGCACGCCCTGTGCGCGGTGCTGCGCAGCCGGGGGCGGACGCTGGGCGTGGTCACCTTCCTGCGCGGCTCCGGCCGCAGCCGCTTCGAGCGGTCCGACACGGTCTACGCGGAGGACGTGGCGGTCCGCATCGCGGCGGCGCTGGACCTGGCGGACGCGGTACGGGAGGAGCAGGCTCCCCGGTAGCCCGCCGGTGGCCCCGGGTAGCTCGCCGACGGTCTCAGTGCCGGTAGAAGATCCGGTCGCCGTACTCCCGCATCACACGGCCGTTCCACTCGTGGCCGCCGTCGACGTTGCCGGAGCGCAGCAGCGGGGGTTCGATGCCGCGGTCGGCGAGAGCGGCGGCGGTGGTCGCCATGACGGCCTGCATCAGGGCGGTGGTGACGACCGTGGAGGCGGGGGCGAAGGGCGCCGGGATGGTGTCGAGGGTGAGTTCCGCGTCGCCGACGGCGATCTTCGAGTCCAGGACGATGTCGCAGTGGTCCTTCAGGAAGGTGCCGGAGGAGTGCCGGGACGTGGTCTGCTCGGCGTAGGCGACCGAGGTGACGCCGATGACCTTCACACCGAGGGCGCGGGCGCTGCGGGCCATCTCCACGGGCAGGGCGTTGCGGCCGGAGAGGGAGATGATCACCAGGGCGTCGCCGGACCGGAGCGGTGAGGTGTCGAGGACGGCGCTCGCGAGGCCGTCGACGCGTTCGAGGGCGGAGCCGAGGGTGGCCGGGGTGACGTCGACCCCGACGACGCCGGGGACGGCGAGCAGGTTCATCAGGGCGAGACCGCCGGCGCGGTAGACGACGTCCTGAGCGGCCAGGGAGGAGTGCCCGGCGCCGAAGGCGAACAGTCGGCCGCCGGCGGCCACGGTGTCGGCGAGCAGGGTCCCGGCCTCGGCGATCGACTCGGCCTCCTCCGCACGGACCCGTTGCAGCAGGCCGATCGCGGCGTCGAAGAACAGGTCGGCAGGCGTGCCGTCGCTCATGCGGTGCCCCTTCGCAGCGTCTGTGTCGCGGATCACCGTGCGGTCTGGACCAGTGCGGTGTCAATACGGAGGGTGCCCGGAAGCCGACGGCGCCGCAGCTCCTCAGGGGCGCGGGGAACCGCACGACCGGCCCGTCGGGCCCGCACTCGGCAACGGACCTGGACCCCCACGGTGGTCACCCGTACCGGCCCGTTCCGCCGGAGGCCCCCGCTTGTCAGTCGGATCCGGCAGAATTGATGCCAGGGCCAGCGCACGCGCCGAGCTGCCGGCAGAGGTAATCGAGGGGCACGTATGTCCGGACTGATCGACACCACGGAGATGTATCTCCGCACCATCCTCGAGCTCGAAGAGGAAGGCGTCGTCCCCATGCGCGCCCGCATCGCGGAGCGGCTCGACCAGAGTGGGCCGACGGTGAGCCAGACGGTGGCGCGCATGGAGCGTGACGGGCTCGTCTCCGTCGCCAGCGACCGGCATCTGGAGCTGACCGACGAGGGCCGAAGGCTCGCCACGCGTGTGATGCGCAAGCACCGGCTGGCCGAGTGTCTCCTCGTCGATGTGATCGGCCTGGAGTGGGAGCAGGTGCACGCGGAGGCCTGCCGCTGGGAGCACGTGATGAGCGAAGCCGTCGAGCGGCGCGTGCTGGAGCTGCTGCGGCACCCGACCGAGTCGCCGTACGGCAACCCGATCCCGGGGCTGGAGGAGCTGGGCGAGAAGGACGGCGCCGACCCGTTCCTGGACGAGGGCATGGTCTCGCTGGCCGACCTGGACGCGGGCACGGACGGCAAGACGGTGGTCGTCCGCCGGATCGGCGAGCCGATCCAGACGGACGCGCAGCTGATGTACACGCTGCGGCGCGCGGGTGTGCAGCCCGGCTCCGTGGTGAGTGTGACCGAGTCGGCCGGCGGTGTCCTGGTGGGCAGCGGCGGCGAGGCGGCCGAGCTGGAGGCGGACGTCGCCTCGCACGTGTTCGTCGCCAAGCGCTAGCAGGAGAGGGCCCCGGCGCCTGGTGGCGCCGGGGCCTGTCCTCCCCTGTGCTGACCCGGAGCCCCGAGCTCTCAGGGTCAACCCCCTCGGACCGTTTTTCCCCGAGCGGTCCGCCTCCCGCCAGAAGAGATCCCCTCGGTGGCGGCGATCATTCCTTCAGGGGTGTCACTCGAATGAGGGGTGTTGTCCGCGGAGACGGATTTTTCGAATGGACATTCGATAGATTGGCTGTTCTGCGGCGACAGGACGAGTACGACAGCGACAGCAGCGAGTACGAGCGAGTACGGCAGTACACCGGTACGAGGCAGGCGGAGCTGGGGGGTACCAGGCCGATGGCACGGCGTATCGACGTGACGGGAGCGGGTGGGGTGCGCCTGGCCGCCTGGGAGTTCGCCGACCCTCCCAAGACGGGACTCGATCCGGCGGACGACCCGGCGAAGGATCAGGTGGGCGTGCTGTTACTTCACGGCCTGATGGGCCGTGCCTCCCATTGGGCCTCGACCGCCCGCTGGCTCGCCGCACGCCACCGTGCCGTCGCCCTCGACCAGCGCGGTCACGGCCAGAGCGAGAAGCCCCCACAGGCCGCCTACACCCGCGAGGACTACGTCGAGGACGCCGAGGCCGCCCTCGAACAGCTCGGCCTCGCCCCCGCGCTCCTGATCGGCCACGCCATGGGCGCGCTGACCGCCTGGCAGCTCGCCGCGAAGCGCCCCGATCTGGTCCGGGGCCTGATCATCTGCGACATGCGGGCCTCCGCCCTGGGTGCCGCCTCGCAGCAGGAGTGGGCGGACTGGTTCCGGGCCTGGCCCGTTCCCTTCGCCACGCTGGCGGACGTACGCAAGTGGTTCGGTGCGGACGATCCCTGGGTGGAGCGGCCGAATCCGGCGCGTGGCGAGTTCTACGCCGAGGTGATGCACGAGGACCCCGACGGCTGGCGGCCCGTGTTCGAGCCGGAGCAGATGCTCCGGTCCCGTGAGACCTGGGTGTACGACGCGCACTGGGAGGAGCTGGCCCAGGTGCGGTGCCCGGCGCTGGTGGTGCGTGGGGTGGACGGGGAGCTGGGGCGGGCGGAGGCGCAGGAGATGGTGCGGGTGCTGCCGGCCGGGGAGTACGCGGAGGTTTCTGACGCCGGGCACCTTGCGCACTATGAACTGCCGTCGGCTTGGCGGGAGGCTGTGGGGCCGTTTCTTGATCGGGTGCTCGGGAACTGAGCGCGTGGGAGCCTGCCGGGTCGGTGTCTCGTTGGCGGGTGCGGCCCGGTGGGTGGTTCTCGCGCAGTTCCCCGCGCCCCTTGGGTGAGTCTCCTCAGCCCTTGCTGACAGCCGTGAGGATCTCCGGCAGCCGTGCCGCCGTTCTCGGAGCTGCCAGGCGCAGGCCCGTGAAGGTCAGCCCTGCGCCGTACGCCGCTCCCACCGGCAGGAGCAGCCACCTCCAGTCCGCCCCGTCCGCGCTCACGTGGAGCCAGATGGTGAGGGCGATGACGGGGGAGCAGAGCAGGGCCGCTGCGATCATGCCGCCGAAGATGGAGATCCAGGCGAGGCCCGCCTGGCCGGGGACGACGTTCTTGTGGCCCTCCTGGGGGATGGAGTAGGGGAAGCGGGCCGAGGTCCAGGAGCCGGTCGCGAGCATCGCCCCGAGCAGGGCGTAGGACAGCCCCAGCACCTCCGGCAGCCGGGACCAGGCGCCCAGCAGGGCCGTCGTCACCACCGTCACGAGCGCCGCGTACGGCAGGGTGATCAGCAGCAGCGCCAGGGCGCGGCCGCGCAGCTCGGCGTAGGCGTCCCGGGGCGAGGAGATGGCCATGGCCACCATCCAGAACGCGGAGGTGTCCTGCCCGAACTGGTTGTACATCTGGATGCCGAGCATCCCGGCGGCGAAGCAGGCGAAGTAGAGCGACCCGGTGCCCTGCACCGCGTTGAACACCGGCACGATCAGCCCGATGGCCAGCGAGGACACCCAGGCGGCCTTGGTCTTCGGGTCCCGCCAGATGTAGCGCAGGCTGCGTTCCATGACCGTACCCGTGCGGCCCTGCGGAAGCAGCCGCCCGAGTCCGGTGGCCGACCGGCTGCGGACCGCGGCGTCGACCGGCTGCAGCGTGGAGGCGTCGGGCGCGGTCATCAGCCGGGTCAGGCTCCGCGCCCAGAGCGCGATCAGTGCCGCCAACCCGGCCGCTGTGACGGCGAGTTGGGCGGCTGCGATGCCGTACGACCCCTCGCTCGCCGCGCGTACCGCCCCCACCGCCGACGCCGGCGGCACCCAGGACAGCACGTCGGCGGCGGGCTGCAACTGGCCGAGCCCGGCCGAACCCAGCTGCCGCGCCCCGAAGTTGACCAGCTGCGCCCCGACCGCGATGACCAGCCCGCTCAGTACGGCCAGATCGCGGCCCTTCCTGCTGGTCAGCAGCCGTACGTTGGCCGTGGCGACGGCCCGCGCCAGCGCCACGCAGACCAGCAGGGCGAGGGCGACGGCGACGACGGCGACGACGTACCCGGCCGCGCCCCGGGCCAGCGACAGCGCGCAGCCCGCCAGCACCAGCAGCGTGAACAGCGGGCCGATGCCCACCAGGGAGGCCGCGAGCAGCGCCCGGACCAGCGGGCGGGGACGCAGCGGGAGCATCACCAGCCGGGTCGGGTCCAGGGTCTCGTCGCCGGTCGGGAAGAACAGCGGCAGCACGGCCCAGCCCAGCGCCAGCACGGCCGTACCCGGTACGGCGACGGCGTCGGCGTGCGCGCGCCCGTGCAGGGCGAGCAGCCCCAGCAGTTGCAGCAGGGCGAACAGGACCGCGATGACCGCCGACACGACGAACGCGGCCCGTCGGCCCCCGGACTGCCGCAGCCCGCCCCGCAGCAGTGACAGTTTCAGCCGTACGACGGTGGAGGTGAGGTTCGTCATCGGGCCGCCCCGCCGCCCAGCCAGTCCAGATCGGACCCGACGTCCCGGCCGGTCGCCCCGACCAGCTCCAGGAACGCACCCTGGAGCGTCGGATGCATCCCGCGCACCTCGGAGAGCGGGCCGGTCGCGCGGATCCGCCCGGCCGCCATCACCGCGACCCAGTCGCACAGCGACTCGACCAGCTCCATGACGTGCGAGGAGAAGACGACGGTGGCACCGGAGGCGGTGTACCGCTCCAGGACGCCCCGGATGGTCTGGGCGGACACCGGGTCGACGCCCTCGAACGGCTCGTCCAGGAAGAGCACCTCGGGATTGTGCAGGAGCGCGGCGGCGAGCCCGATCTTCTTGCGCATGCCGGTCGAGTAGTCGACGACGAGCTTGTGCTGGGCGCCGGCCAGGTCGAGGACGTCCAGCAGCTGCGTGGCCCGCTTGTCGACCTCGTCCCCCGGCAGTCCGCGCAGCCGCCCCGAGTACCCGAGCAGCTCCCGCCCCGACAGCCGCTCGAACAGCCGCAGCCCTTCGGGAAGGACGCCGATCCTCGCCTTGACGGCCACGGGATCCCGCCACACGTCATGACCGACGACCTCGACGGTCCCGCCGTCGGGCCGCAGCAGTCCGGTCACCATGGAGAGAGTCGTCGTCTTCCCGGCTCCGTTCGGCCCGACCAGCCCGATGAACTTCCCGGCGGGCAGATCGAGATCGATCCCGCCGACAGCCACTTGCTGCCCGAACTGCTTCCAGAGCCCACGCACGCGTACCGCAGCTTCCGTCATGCATGAAGGTTACGGCGGTGGCAGCGCCCACAAGGGCGCGGGACTGTGCCTGATACGCGGCTCCGCCGCGTGGGCGCGACAACCACAACGAGTCCGTGGCCGCCGACGCACGAGGAACCACGCGGACGAGACGGCTACCGGTCCCGCCCGCACGCGTACGCGAGCGGCGAGATCAACTCCTCCGCGTCCGGCAACCACCGATTCGCCGGGGTCGGCCGACAGGCCCACTGCACAGCACCACGCGACCCGAACCGCGTCGGAGGAGCGGCCACATACGCTCCCTCACCCAGCGCCACCAGATCCAGCGACGAAAGCGACCACCCGAGCTTGCGCACCAGCTCCGGCACCTTCGCGGCACCTCCCGGCAGCACGAAGAAGTGCATCCGCCGATCCGGACTCAGCGTGACCGGCCCCAGCGTCAGCTCCATCCGCTCCATCCGGGCGAGCGCCAGAAACCCCGCACTCTCCGGGACGGACAACGCGTCGAACGTCCGCCCCGTCGGCAGCAGAATCGAAGCCGTCGGCTGCTTGTGCCACATCCGGCGTGCGACGGTCGCGCTGCCGGTCGCCTGCGTCGCCCAGTCGGGGCGCGCGGGGTGCGCACCCGGCGCAGGGCAGGAGGCCTCGCCGCACGAGCAGCGCTGCGTTCCGTCGACCGCTTCCAGCCAGGTGCCCGGGAACACGTCCCAGTGCCGTTCCTCGGCGTAGCGTACGGCGGTCTCCAGCAGCGATTCCCCGCGTTGCTTCGGAATCTGACCGGCAATCTGAGTGTTCTCGGCGCCCGCGATCGTCTCTTCCACGCCCCTCTCAACTCCCGCGCCCACCTGGAGTTACGGCTGCAGTGCGCGCGGGGGTGGAGCATCGATTCGGCAGTCGGGGCGCATGGGTGCACGGGTGGGGGCGCGCGGGAGGAAGTGGGGCGTGACCTGGGTAGCCAGGGGTGGGGTGGCAAGCACCTTTACCCCGGCAAACCGCACATGTCGCGCATTGACGGTATGTCAACTGGGCAGTGATCTTCCCGTACGGATCACCACCGATCACTCGGCCGGAACTTCACGCTCCGGGGGCTCGCACCGCAGGGGGTAGTCCATGGCCGCAAGGCCTCTCGTGGCGAGGCAGCCGAACGAACGGCTGCAGGCGCTCATCCAGGAAGCGGGGTGCTCGAACGCCGGGCTGGCCCGGCGGGTCAACATGTGCGGCGCCGAGCACGGCCTCGACCTGCGCTACGACAAGACGTCCGTGGCCCGCTGGCTGCGCGGACAGCAGCCACGGGGCCGCGCCCCGGCGATCATCGCGGAGGCGATCGGCCGCAAGCTCGGCCGTACGGTCACGATCGACGAGATCGGCATGGCCAACGGCAAGAACCTCGCCTCGGGGGTGGGTCTCCAGTTCTCGCCGACGGTACTGGGGGCCATCGAGCAGGTCTGCGAGCTGTGGCGCAGCGACGTGGGCCGGCGGGACTTCCTGTCCGGCTCCTCCGTCGCCGCCTCCGCGCTGGTCGAGCCCAGCCGCGACTGGCTGATCTCGGCACCGGACGCCCAGGTGGCCCGGCAGGCGGGCCCCCGGGTGGGGCAGGCCGACGTGGCGGCCGTACGGTCCATGACGCAGGCGCTGACCGACCTGGACCACCAGTTCGGCAGCGGGCATGTGCGGCCGGTCGTCGTGCACTACCTCAACAGCGTCGTCTCCGGGCTGCTCGCCGGCTCGTACCGGGAGACGGTCGGGCGGGAGCTGTTCGCATCCGTCGCCCGGTTGACCGAGCTCGCCGGGTACATGGCGGTGGACACCGGCCAACCGGGGCTGGCCCAGCGGTACTACATCCAGTCGCTGCGGCTCGCGCAGGCCGCCGGGGACCGTGGATACGGCGGCTACGTCCTCGCCGCCTCCATGAGCCATCTCGCCGCCCAGCTCGGAAACCCGCGGGAGATCGCCCAGTTGGCGCGGGCGGCGCAGGAGGGGGCGCGCGGGCGGGTGACCCCGCGCGTGGAGACGATGTTCCACGCGGCCGAGGCGCGCGGGCACGCCCTGCTCGGCGACGGGCGCGCGGCGCAGGCGTCCATCGGACGGGCGGTGACGGCGATGGAGCAGGCGGACGACTCCTCCGGCGACGACCCGGTGTGGATCCGGCACTTCGACGAGGCGTACCTCGCCGACGAGTTGGCGCACTGCCACCGCGATCTCGGCCAGTCCGAGCAGGCGGCCCGGTACGCCGAGCAGTCGCTCGCGGGGCACCCGGAGTCCCGGGCCCGGCGGCGCGCCATCGGCTATGTGCTGCTCGCCACGGCCCAGGTGCAGCAGCGGGAGGTCGAACAGGCCTGCAGCACCGGCCTGAAGGCGGTGGAGCTGCTGGAGACGCTCCGCTCCAACCGGGGCGCCGAATACCTGGAGGATCTCCAGCAGCGCCTGGAACCGTTCCGGGAGGAGGCGGTGGTACGGGAGTTCGGGGCGCGCCTCGATCTCCAGCAGGCCGCGTGAACACCGGCCCCGCGGCGGCGTGAACGCACGGCGAACGGCACCCGGATCCGTGCGGGTGTCAGGGCGGCGTCGCGCGGGGCGGTGCTGTTACCGCTGTCACAGGAAAGAAGATCGCGCCCTGAGCTGCATAGCACCCGGCTCCGGGGACCCGGTAGCGTGAGCCCGATTCACAAGGTCCCCCATTAGTAGGAGTCCCGGTGACGCAGAGTGGACAGGGCGAGGAGCCCTCGGCGCGGACGGCGCGCGAAGGCATCGTGCTGCCCTCCGACGGAGGCGAGCCCTTGCTGCCCGGCATGACCGGAGCGCCCGCCCCGGCCGCGCCGGCCGGCGGGCAGGCCTGGGGCGGCTCCTGGGGGCCCGAGCAGCATCCGTCCCAGCCCGGCCAGGGCTGGCCCCCGGCGGCGGCGCAGCAGTGGCACACCCAGGACGCCCCGAACCAGTACCCGCCCGCCGCGAGTCCCGGCCCGCTGCCCCCGGAGGGCGCCCCCGCGCCGGAGTACGGCCAGATACCGTCGTACGACCACTCCGGCGCGCCGGGCGGTGGCTACGGCGCCGGCCAGCAGCCCGGGTACGGCGCGGCACACGATCCGTACCAGCAGCAGTCCCTGCCGCAGCCCCACCAGCAGCACCAGCAGCCGTATGCGCAGCCGTCGGGCGGCGCCGCCGCGCCGCTTCCGCCGGCCCTTCCGGACCCCTACCAGGCCGCCGGTGCCCCGCTGCCCGCGGCGGACGAGGGTGCGACCCAGTACATTCCGCCGGTGCGGACGGCGGCCGTCCCCGAGGGTGCCACGCAGTACCTGCCGCCGGTGCCGGCCGTCCCCGCCGACGAGGGCGCGACCCAGTACATCCCGCCGGTGGCGCCCGGCGCGCTGCCCCCCGAGGCGGGCGGCGGCGAGGAGACGCGCTACCTCGGCCGCGTCCCGCAGCAGACGCCCGCGCCCGCGTCGCCCGACGCGGAGGCCACCCAGTTCATCCCGCCGTACGCCGCGCAGGCACAGGGTGGGGAGCGGCAGCCGTCGGACGGGTTCGACCACCTCTTCCGGGGCGGTCCGGCGGGCGGTGACGGCCCGGCCGGGGCCACCCAGCAGATGCCGCGTGTCCAGCAGCCTGCCGCCTACCCGGGCCCGGCGTACGGTGCGCAGCAGCCGTCGCCGTCGTACGCCCCCGCACACGACGACGACCGGCCGCGCGGCCGGTCGCGCGTGCCGCTGATCGCCGCGATCGGCGTCGGCATCGTCGTCATCGGTGTGGGCGTCGGCGCGCTGCTCAGCGGCGGCGGCAAGGACCAGGGCGCCGACGGCAAGCCGGTCGCGGCCACGTCCCCGGCCCCCGGCCAGAGCTCCGGACCGGCCGCCGATCCGGCCCGGCAGCAGGCGGTCGAGCTGGACAAGCTGCTCGCCGACAGCGGCAGCAGCCGCGCCTCGGTGATCAGGGCGGTGGCCGACGTCAAGAACTGCGACAACCTCGACGGGGCGGCCTCCGATCTGCGTGCCGCCGCCAGGCAGCGCGGCGACCTGGTCACCCGGCTCGGCAAGCTGTCCGTCGACAAGCTGCCGAACAACGGCGCGCTCACCACCGCGCTGACCCAGGCCTGGCAGGCGTCCGCCGCGGCCGACAACCACTACGCGGCCTGGGCCGGTCAGGCCAAGAACCACAAGGTCTGCCGCAAGGGCCACGCCCGCGTCACGGGCGAGACGCAGGCCGGCAACCGGGCGAGCGGCACCGCCAGCGCGCAGAAGGTGAAGGCGGCGGCGCTGTGGAACGCGATCGCACAGAAGTACGGCCTGACCCAGCGCCAGCCGGTCCAGCTGTGAGCACCCCGCTGTGAGCAGCCGGGTGTGAACACCCGGCTGTGAGGGACGCGCCGGCGGGCGTCACTGCACGTCGGCGTTCTCCAGCGTCCGCGTCATGTCGGTGGTGCCGTCGAGTCCGCCGACGCCCTTGCGTGCGGCGACCAGCCGGCCGTCCTGGACCACCTGCAGGGTGACGTCGGCGTTGACCATCCGCGGGAAGCCGACCGCGGCGAGCGTGCTCGAGCGGGTCCACCGCAGGGTCGGGGTGAGCCCGCCGGTGGAGACCCGCAGGCCGTCGTCGAGGGTGCGGCGCACGGAGTCGGAGGTCACGTCCCCGTCGCCGATCTTGTCCAGGACGGCCTTCAGCACGGTGTAGGCGATCCAGGTGGTCTGCACTCCGGCGTCCGCGGGGTCGATGCGGTTGTCGCCGAAGGCCTCCTCGTTGATCACCTTCTTCATCGGGTCCCACCGCGCGTCCGAGGCCGGGGGGTACCAGCCGGTGATGTACGCCCCCTCGTACGGCCCGTCCGCACCGCCGGTGGCGTTGATCACGGTCTGGTCGACGCTGCCGAGCACGGTCGCGAGCCGTACCGTGGGGAAGCTCCCGCGCTCCCGCCGGAAGGAGTCCATGAAGGTGTCGGTGCGGTCGCCGAGCGCGGGGACCACGCAGCCCTTCCTGAGCGGGTCCTTGGTGGCGTTCCGCAGCGCCCGGTCGGCCTGGTCGCCGTATTCGGTGGCGTCCTCCTCGGCGAGCTGGTCGCCGGCCTTGGCGTGCCTGCCGGCCTGCAGCCCGGAGTCGAGCAGCACGGGCAGTTCGTCGCCGGCGATGCTGTCGGGGCGGACCAGGGAGATGTCGCCGCAGGAGGCCGCGAGAGCCTTGCCGAGGCCGGCGAGCAGGGCGGGCTGGCCGCCGTTGACCGGGTAGGACATCTGGCCGGTGAACTCGTCGTTGGTGACGCCGTAACCGCCGATGTAGGGGATGCCGGCGCCTTCCAGCGGGGCGGAGTAGGAGTCGGTGAACTGGCTGTAGGAGCCGACGACCGCGACCACGTTCTCGTCGGCCGCGTACCGGGCGCACTTGGCGGCGCCCACGCTGTCGTTGTGGTCGTTGCAGGTCAGGATCTTCAGCTTGCGGCCGTTGATGCCGCCGTGCCCGTTGATCCACTTCGCGTAGGCGAGGGCCATCGCGGGCATGCCGGGCTTGTTGGTGGCGTCGGTGTCCTGCGGCGCCCACGTCATGACCTTGATCGGATCATCCCCGGAGCCCCCCGTGGCACCGGGGATGACCCCGCATCCGGCGGTGAGCGACGCACAGAGGGCCACGGCGCCCGCGGTCAGGGCGGTGGCTCTGCCGGGGCGGAGTGAGGGATGGAGGAAGGTACTAACGGTGCGTCGCCTGCCGGTCATGTGCACGCACGATTCCCTCACACGACTAACCGGTGAGTGACCCTGGGTCAATGAAAGGTGACACCGAGGTGAATTGCAGGGGTCGGTGAGACTGGTGTGACGAGGAACGTACGATCGATGACCGTGCAAGGTTCGGAGAACTCTTCCCGTCGCGGCCGTCGCTCCTCCACCATGGGCGGCATGCCCCTAAGCGACATGCCGTGGTGGCGCTGGCGCAGCAATGTGCGCTCGGCGCTGCACATGCTCTCCGACCCCCTGTTCCAGCGGGACGTCTGGCTGGCCGGCGTGGACGGGTACGGCGACGTCACGGACGCCGTCTACCGGCTGGTGGAGGACACCTGGCTGGACAACTGGTCCGCGGAGAAGTACGTCGGCACGATATTCCGGGACTCGCAGGAGGCGGCCCTCGTGGACACCGCCGTGCTGCGGGTGCTGCGGATCATGCACCAGGTCGGCCCGGACGCGCCGGTCGCCGCGTACCTCGAACACGAGGGGTGGCCGGAGGCGGTGCGGGCGGCGCGGGACGCGCATGTCCGGATGGCGGCGAGTGACGAGGAGGACCCGGACGCGCCGCCGAAGAGCCTGGAAGTGCTGCGCATCATGACGCGGACGGCGTAGACGCACCGCCCGCTCGTCCCGCCCGGTCTGCCGCCGTGCCTCCCGCCCGGTCGTGCCGCCGTGGCCCCCGCGCTGCCGTCCCGGACTGCCCTCCCGCCGTCCCGCCCTGCGGGACGATCACCCACGGCGGGCGGCCGACGTGAGAACCTGTAGTGCATGAGCGAGCAGTCCGCGGCCGCCGCCGCCCCGGCCGACCAGTACGTCCTCACCCTCTCCTGCCCGGACAAGCAGGGCATCGTGCACGCCGTGTCGAGCTACCTCTTCATGACCGGCTGCAACATCGAGGACAGCCAGCAGTTCGGCGACCACGACACGGGTCTGTTCTTCATGCGCGTCCACTTCTCGGCCGAGTCGCCGGTGACGGTGGAGAAGCTGCGGGCGAGCTTCGCGGCGATCGGTGACTCCTTCCACATGGACTGGCAGATCAACCGGGCCGACGAGAGGATGCGGATCCTGCTCATGGTCAGCAAGTTCGGGCACTGCCTGAACGACCTGCTGTTCCGCGCCCGGATCGGCGCGCTGCCGGTGGAGATCGTGGGCGTGGTCTCGAACCACACCGAGTTCGAAGAGCTGGTGGGCTCCTACAACATTCCCTTTCACCACATTCCGGTCACGAAGGACACGAAGTCGCAGGCCGAGGCGAAGCTGCTGGACATCGTGCGCGAGGAGGGCGTCGAGCTGGTCGTCCTCGCCCGCTACATGCAGGTCATCTCGGACGACCTGTGCAAGCAGCTCAGCGGCCGGATCATCAACATCCACCACTCCTTCCTGCCGAGCTTCAAGGGCGCGAAGCCGTATCACCAGGCGCACGCCCGGGGTGTCAAGCTCATCGGGGCGACCGCGCACTACGTGACCGCCGACCTGGACGAGGGGCCGATCATCGAGCAGGAGGTCGAGCGGGTGGGGCACGACGTGACCCCGGATCAGCTGGTGGCCCTCGGCCGGGACGTGGAGTGCCAGGCGCTGGCGCGGGCGGTGAAGTGGCATGCGGAGCGCCGCATCCTGCTGAATGGCCGACGGACCGTGGTGTTCGCTTAGCGACTCGGAGCGCGTTGTGGTCCGGCGGCCGCGAGACCGGAACCCGCCCCTACAGTCGGCTCAACCCCGCCGTGGCGAACAGGACATCCCTGATCGCCTCCCGGTCGCCGACCTGCCCCACCGCCGCGTCCTCCGGAGGAATGCGGCCGGCGGCCAACCGGCAGAACTCCACGCCGTCCAGCGCCACATGGGCCACCTCGAGGTCCGCGGAGCCCACCGCCGCCGGTGAGTCCAGCGGGATCAGCCACTCGCCGCCCGCCGCGCCCTCGATCTCCAGCCGCAGGCTGCGGCCGGGCTCGCCGGCGAGCCCGAGGTGCCGTCCCCGGCTGGGCGAGGCCAACCCTGCCTGCCGGCGTTCCGCCAGCGCGGCGGGAAGCATCCGGGCCGCGAGATCGATCATCCGGTTCAGGTGGCGCGGCGGGGGCGGCTGGTACGGGTAGTCCACCGCGTCCGCGATGTCCTCGGCGTGCACCCAGCACTCGAAGGCCCGGTCCAGCATCGCGTCGTGCAGCGGCAGCTCGAAGTCGCCGTACGACACCGCCAGTCCGCCCGCGTGCCCGCCGGTGAAGGACACCGTCCGCACCAGGCCGTGGCTCTGCTCCCGCCAGGGCCCCCGCACCGAGCGGGTCGGCGGGAAGTGGGTGGTCTGCCAGAAGGCCTCGGTGCGCTCGGCCGGGCCCACCGCGTGCTGCGCGGCCGCGCCGAGGATCTCGGTCAGCGGGTCCTCCAGGCCGAGCCCGAGCGCGATCAGCCCGTCCACGGACAGCAGGTGCGCGATCACACCGGCCACCGTCGTACGACGGCTCCGCGCCGTGTCGGCCTCGAACCACCGCAGCCGCACCGGCGCATGCCACTCCGCGTCCCCGAAGTCCTGCAGCAGGGCGTCCAGGCGGGCGGTCTCGGCGTCGTACGGCGCCGCCCACTCGGGCACCGGGATGCGCGGCGGCCGGCGTTCCAGGCAGCTCGCCAGGACGCGGGCGCGCAGGGCCGGGTCCAGGTCGAGGCTCTCCGGCTGGTGCAGCAGGCCGACCGCCTCGCGCAGCCGGCGGGCCTCGTCGGCGCAGCTGCCGCAGGAGCCGAGGTGGTCCTCGACGGTCGCCGTCTCCGCCGCCGAGCAGGCGGCCAGCGCCCAGGCGCCGAGGAGCGATTTCAGGACGTCGTGCGGCAGGTCGAGCGGCACGGGCGTGAGGTCCCCCAGGTCGGCGAGGCCGGGCAGCGGACGCCCGCTGTCCTCGACGGAGGCGCGGGGCGTCGGTATGCGCGCCGGCCGGTCCGGGTCGGGCCCGCCGGTATCACGGGGGTCCTGCCCCGAGCCGCCGCCGGCGCCCTCGCCGGTGTGACCGTTATCACCCCGGCCGCCGTCGCCCTCGTACGGCCGGCCCTCGCGCCGCTCCTCGTCTCCCGGCCCCCCGTGCTCGCCATGTGCGCTGTGCTCGTCGTGTGCCTCGAACCCCTCCGCTCCGCTCACACCGCACCCCCGTGTTCCGGCGGCGTCCCGGCGTCATGGGCGGTGGAGAGCAACTGCAGGCCGAGGCGGAGCCGGCGGCGGGCCTCGTCCTCGGTGACGCCGAGGTCGGTGGCGGTCTGGCGGTAGTCGCGGCGCTGGAAGTAGGCCAGGTCGAGGGCGGCGCGCAGCGGGGCGGGCATGGAGTGGACGATGTAGTCGGCGCGGGCGGCGACCGAGGCGCGGCGCACCTTGCGTTCCAGTGCCGTCAGGGAGTTGCCGCCCCGCGGCAGGGCGGCGGCCTCGCTGTCGCGCAGCCGCTGCACCGCGAACCGGTTGGTCACGTCGGCGACCCAGGTGCGCAGCGGGCCCTTCTTGGGGTCGTAGGTCTCGGGGTGTTCCCAGAGGTGGGCGAAGACCTCACGGGTGAGGGTGTCGGCGGCCTTCTCGTCGCCGAGGACGCGGTGGGCGAGGCCGTGCACGAGCGAGGCGAAGCGGTCGTACAGCTCGCCGAGGGCGGCCGCCTCACCGCGGGCGAGGCGCTGCTGCATCTTGCGATCCCAGCGGGGCGGTACGTCCTTCGCGGCCATGTGGTCCCCTCCCCTCACCCGTGTCCGGCTCGTCCAGCCTGTCTGCACCGTCTTCTCGAATGTAGTCGGCACGTCCGACAGCGCACGCCCCTTTGTGTCAATGCGCGCCCCCGGAAGGGCTGCAGGTGATAGTGCCCTCTTCACATAACCCTCACACAAGCTGTGTGCATCTATGATCAAACCGGATCGGTAGTGACCGAAACAACCCCCTTGTCGATCACGTCTGGTTTGTGGTTCGACGTTTCAGGGGATGGCCGCTGGGCAGCCGCGCGGAAGCAAGCGTAGGAACTGCTTCCGTTTCCGGGCGGTTCCGGGAGTTCCGGCGAGCGGAGGGGCAGGGACGTGGCATTCAACGTGACCGGCGTCGAACAGGGCGAGTGGGCCGTGCTCCGGGTGTCCGGGGAACTGGACCTGATGACCTCGCCGATATTGCGTCAACGTGTGCACGACGTCGTCGCCGAGGGTCACCACAGCCTCGTCGTGGATCTGTCCGACGTCTTCTTCTGCGACTCCAGCGGGGTCGGCGTCCTCGTCGCCGCCCGCAGGCTGATCCGCTCCTGCCAGGGCCGGCTCCGGCTGATCCTGCCCGACCGGGGGGCCGACGACGGCTCGCACGTCAACCGGGTCCTCGGCGCGCTCGGTGTCCGCCGGCTCTTCGACGTCCGGCCCGACGTCGAGTCCGCGACGACGGACGAGGCGGGCCCCCTCTCGGCCTGAGGCGCCGCCCGCGCCACGCCGGACTTTGCGACACGGCCACACTGTTGTCGCAAAATTCCCCCGGTCTTGGCACAACCACCGGATTTCCGCCATCAGACGGCCGCCCGCGTCATACGCTCCCTGCCAGGTCCCTCACGCACCCGTAGGACGACCGGAACGACGCACACGTAAGGCGGCCCGAACAGACATGGTCAGCACCGACTACGAGCGCAGGATCGCAGCCCGGTTCGCCACCTTCGACCAGGACGGCAACGGCTGGATCGACCGCGAGGACTTCAGCGCGGCGGCCAAGGCGCTCCTCGCCGAGTTCTCCGTGCCCGCACGCTCCGACAAGGGCCAGGCCCTGTACGCCGGCGCCGAGGCGTTCTGGCAGGGCATGGCCGGGATCGCCGACCGGGACGGCGACCAGCGCATCACCCGCGAGGAGTTCGTCACCGGCGCCGTCAAGCGCCTGCGCGACAACCCCCAGCGCTTCGCCGAGATCGCCCGCCCCTTCCTGCACGCGGCCCTCGCGGTGGCCGACACGGACGACGACGGCCGCCTCACGCTCGCCGACGCCGCCCGCGTCCTGCGTGTCCTCCACGTCCCGGCCGACCTCGCCGACACCGTCGCCACGACCCTCGACACCGACACCGACGGCACCATCACCGAGCCCGACATCATCCCGGCGTTCGCCCGCTACTTCACGGTGCCGGAGTAGCGGTTGGCCGAGGGACACCTGAACGCGGCCTAAGGGAACGGTCTTGAAAACCGTTCCCGCAGCTTGTACTTCAACACCTTCCGCAGGGTGTCGTTCCGGGGCAGTGCCTCCACCACTTCCAGGCGTTCCGGCAGCTTGTGCGGGGACAGGCCTGAGGAGCGCAGGTAGGAGACGGCATCCGGCAAGGTCAACTCGGTGGCGCCCGGCGGCTGTTCGACGACCGCGCAGACCAGCTCCCCCCGGTCCGCGTCCGGCAGGCCGATCACCGCCGCGTCCGCCACCGCGGGGTGTGCGGCGAGGAGGTCCTCGATCTCCTTGGCGGAGATGTTCTCGCCCTTGCGGATGATCACGTCCTTCAGGCGGCCGGTGAGGACGAGGTGCCCGGAGTCCGTCACCTGGCCCAGGTCGCCGGTGCACAGAAAGCCGTCGGGGTCGAAGGCGGCGGCCGTCTGGGCGGGGTCCAGATAGCCCTGGCAGACGGCCTCGCCGCGCAGTCGCACCTCGCCGTCGACGATCCGGATCTCCATGCCGGCCGGCGGGCGGCCCTCGGTCGTGGCCAGGTTCTCCGGGGTGTCCTCGGGGTCGCCCATGGTGATCATCGGGACCTCGGTCATGCCGTACCCGTGGGTGAGCTGGACGTTCATCTCGCGGACCACGCAGTGGTAGACCTCGGGGGGCTTCGGCGCGCCGCCGCCCGCGAGCAGACGCAGGGACGGGATCAGCTTCTCGCCCGGTTGCTTGCGCTGCTCGGCCAGGAACATCGAGTAGAACGCCGTGGAGCCGCCGGCCACCGTCACCTTGTGCCGCCGGTACTCCGCCAGCGCGTCCGGCAGCGCGAAGTGCTCGAACAGCACCGCCGGGAAGCCGTGGAGCAGGAGCATCACCATGTAGTCGGGGCCGCCTATGTGGGCGTACGGGAAGGCGATCGAGCCGACGTCGTCCGGTGCCGGGCGCAGGGCGTGGGCGAGGCAGGAGCCGCCGGCGATCAGGGAGCGGTCGGTGTGGAGTACGCCCTTGGGGTCGGAGGTGGTGCCGGAGGTCCAGTAGATCCAACGGACCGAGGTGCCCTCGGCGGGCGGGGCGGGGAGGGCGGACGGGTCGCCGTCGGGGAGGGCGTCGTACGCCTCGAAGATGCCCTTCGCGCCGAGGCGGCGGGCCATCTCCGTGTGGTCGTGGCCCCGCCAGACCCCCGGCACCGCGAAGAACTCCGCCTTCGACTCGCGCAGCGCGAAGCCGACCTCCCGGTCCCGGTAGAAGGGGATCACCGGGGACTGAACGGCGCCCAGGCGGGCCAGCGCGAAGGACAGCAGGGCGGTCTCGATGCGGGTGGGCAGCTGCCAGGCGACCACCGTGCCCGGCCGCACGCCCATGCCGTACAGGCCCGCCGCCACCCGCTCGGCACGCGCGCGCAGCTCGCCGAAGGTCAGCCGGCGGTCGCCCTGGAGGAGGACGGGACGGTCGGGTGTGAGATCGGCGCGGCGGGCGACCAGGTCCCACAGCGTGCGGGCGGAGCTCAGGGCGTGCGGGGTGCCGTTCACGTCTGCCCCCTCCTTGGCTGACGACTCGTCAGGTAGCATGTTATCTGACGGACCATCAGATCAGTACCGTCCGGCGGAGGGGACCCATGACCGAACTGCCCCGCATCATCAGCGTCGACGACCATGTGATCGAGCCCGCCCACCTCTTCGAGACCTGGCTGCCGGCCCGGTACCGGGACCGTGGTCCCAAGCCGCTGACCGCCGGAATCGGGGAACTCGCCTACGTCGGCGGCAAGTACCGGATCACCATGGACCCGGCCGGCCAGCCGACCGACTGGTGGATCTACGAGGACCTGAAGTTCCCGTACAAGCGCAACATCGCCGCCGTCGGCTTCGACCGGGACGAGATGACCCTGGAGGGGATCACCCGGGAGCAGATGCGCCCGGGGTGCTGGGACCCCGGCGAGCGGCTGAAGGACATGGACCTCAACCATGTGGAGGCCAGCCTCTGCTTCCCGACCTTCCCCCGCTTCTGCGGGCAGACCTTCGCCGAGGCGCACGACAAGGAGGTCGCCCTCGCCTGCGTGCGCGCCTACAACGACTGGATGGTGGAGGAGTGGTGCGGCGACAGCGGCGGCCGCCTCGTCCCGCTGTGCCTGATCCCGCTGTGGGACGTCGGACTGGCCGTCGCGGAGATCCGGCGCAACGCCGAGCGCGGGGTCCGGGCGGTGACCTTCTCCGAGATCCCCACCCACCTCGGACTGCCGTCCATCCACTCCGGCTACTGGGACCCCTTCTTCGCCGTCTGCCAGGAGACGGGGACGGTCGTCAACATGCACATCGGCAGCAGCTCGCAGATGCCGGCCGCATCGCCCGACGCCCCGCCCGCCGTCCAGGCCTCGCTGAGCTTCAACAACGCGATGGCCTCGATGATGGACTACCTCTTCAGCGGGGTCCTGGTGAAGTTCCCGCGGCTCAAACTCGCCTACTCCGAAGGACAGATGGGCTGGATCCCGTACGCCCTGGAGCGCGCCGACGACGTGTGGGAGGAGCACCGCGCCTGGGGCGGGGTCAGGGACCTGATCCCCGAGCCGCCGTCCACGTACTACTACCGGCAGATCTTCTGCTGCTTCTTCCGCGACAAGCACGGCGTCGCGTCGCTGGACGTGGTGGGCAGGGACAACGCCACCTTCGAGACCGACTACCCCCACGTGGACTCGACCTTCCCGCACACCAAGGAGGTCGCGCTCGACCATGTGAAGGGCCTGGACGAGGAGACGGTGTACAAGCTGATGCGGGGCAACGCCATCCGCATGCTGGACCTGGACTTCGACCGGTGACAGACCTGTCGTACACGCCCGAGGAGGAGGACTTCCGCTCCCGGCTCCGGGAGTGGCTCGCCAAGGCGCTGCCCACGCTGCCGCCGAAGCCGTCGCCCGACGACTGGCCCGCGCGCAGGGCGTACGACCTGGGCTGGCAGCGGATGCTGTACGACGCCGGGTACGCCGAGGTCCACTGGGACGCCTCGCCGACGACCCGGCTGATCTTCCTGGAGGAGACGGAGAAGGCCGGCGCGCCCTACGTGGGGGCGGGTTTCGTCGGGCTGCTGCATGCCGGCCCGACCATCGCCGCCGAGGGCGCACCCGAGCAGCGGGCGCGCTGGCTGCCGCCGATCCTGCGCGGCGAAGAGGTGTGGTGCCAGGGCTTCAGCGAACCGGACGCGGGATCCGACCTGGCGTCGCTGCGCACGCGCGCGTGGCGCGACGGTGACGACTACGTGGTCACCGGGTCCAAGATCTGGACGTCCCACGCCGAGGTCGCCGACTGGTGCGAACTGCTGGTCCGCACCGACCCGGACGCGCCCAGGCACCGGGGCATCACCTGGCTCGCGATGCCCATGTCCGCCGACGGCATCACCGTACGGCCCCTGCGCACGCTCGCCGGGTCCGCCGAGTTCGCGGAGGTGTTCCTGGACGAGGTACGCGTGCCGGTGGCGAACCGGGTGGGGGCGGAGAACGACGGCTGGCGCGTGACCATGGTGACCCTGTCCTTCGAGCGCGGCACGGCGTTCGTCGGCGAGGTGGTGGCCTGCCGCCGCGTCCTGGCCGGGCTCGCGGCCGAGGCCCGGCGCAGCGGCCGCTGGGACGACCCGGTACTGCGGCGCGGGCTCGGCCGCCTGGAGGCGGAGTTCCGGGCGCTGTGGCGGCTGACCCAGTGGAACGTGAGCGAGGCGGAGGCGAGCGGCGGGGTGCCGGGGGCCGGCGGCTCGGTCTTCAAGCTCCGCTATTCGCACGCCCGCCAGGAGTTGTACGACGTGGCGGCCGACGTACTCGGCCCGGCGGGCTTCGACCTGGACCAGCCCTGGGTCCTCGACCGCCTGTCCTCCCTGTCGTACACGATCGCCGCGGGCACCTCACAGATCCAGCGCAACATCCTGGCCGAGCGGATTCTGGGGCTGCCGAAGGGGAGATGAGCGTGCGTTTCCAACTCACCGAAGACCAGCGCGCGTTGAAGACCGGTGTACGGGAACTGCTCGACCGGCGGTTCGGGCGGGAGGCGCTGCGGGCGGCCGTCGAGGCACCGGGGCGGCTCGACCGGGAGCTGTGGCGCTCGCTCGGGGACGCCGGGTTCTTCGCCCTGCGGCTGCCCGAGGGGCAGGGCGGGGTCGGGCTGGGGCTGCCGGAGGCGGTGCTGGCCTTCGAGGAGGCGGGCAGGGCCCTGCTGCCCGGACCGCTCGTGGCGACCCACCTGGCGGCCGGGAGCGTACCGGGCGCGGCCACCGGGGAGACGGTGGTGGCGGCGGTGGACGGGGAGTTGGTGGAGTGGCTGGAGGCCGCGGA
Organism: Streptomyces sp. RB17; assembly: GCF_009604455.1. Classification (GTDB taxonomy): domain Bacteria; phylum Actinomycetota; class Actinomycetes; order Streptomycetales; family Streptomycetaceae; genus Streptomyces. The sequence continues at coordinate 366,051 of NZ_WEGL01000007.1, read as the reverse complement.
CGTGGTACGGGGGGATTCGACGGGCGCCGTACCGCTGCGCTCCGTCGACCCCCTGACCCCACTGCACCGCATCCCCGCCCCCACCCGCCGCCATACCGCCGCAGAAACCGCCGGCCCCGGCACCGGCCCCGGCACGCCCACCCCCACCCCCGAATCCATCTCCATCCTCCTCACCGCCGCCGAGCAACTCGGCACCGCCGTACGCGTGCAGGAGCTCGCCGTGCAACACGCCCGTACTCGCGAGCAGTTCGGGCGGCCGATCGGGGCCTTCCAGGCCGTGCAGCATCTGTGCGCGGACGTGCTGGCGCGGACCGAGACCGCGCGCGTCGCCGTGTACGCGGCCGCCGTCACCGGCGACCCCGCCGACATCGCCGCCGCCCGGCTGCTCGCCGACGAGGCCGCCGTACGCGGGGCCCGTGACTGCCTTCAGGTGCACGGCGGCATGGGGTTCACCTGGGAGGCGGACGTGCATCTGCACCTGAAGCGGGCCTGGGTGCGTGCCGGGCGTGGCGGCGGGAGTACGGAGAGTGAGGAGCTGCTCGCCGCACGGTTGGTGGCCTGACGGGACGACCGCGTCCTGGACTGCGCCGCCGGAAAAGCCTTGGCCCAGGATGTCGCGGATTGTGGCACGCCGGTATCACGGAGCGTCGATACCTGGTTGTGTCCTTGGCGAGGCTCGTCACATCCCGTCGTCGGGCGTCTGCTCCGGTACCTTGTGTGGGATGCGAGTGGCTGCGAGCACGAGCCGGGCCGGCGGCGCCCCTGGGGCGGCACCGGGTCGCGCGGTGCGCGTCGCTGCTCGCGGGGCGGTGAAGGCGTCGGCCGACGCCTGTTCGACTCCCCCGCACGAGCGTCGCACAGTATGCCGCACGCGTACTCCTTCGCGCTGGAATATGCCCGAAGCGCTTGTTGGGGTGACTGTACGTCAACCATGCTGTCTCCAAAGGGAATCACGTTCCGTGACCCTTGCTCTGGCCGTTGTTCTGGCCATGCAGAAAATGGCTACGATCGTGGCCCTCGTGATCGACCGCGCGGCCGCAGCGGCCGTGGCGGCCGGGTGGCGTGGGGTCATGTGTCCGCCGGTTCGGATGGTGTGAGCGGTGCAGGTGCTTCAAGTGCAGCTGGAGATCCGGCCCGACCCCACAGAGGTGGGCCGGGCGAGGAGGTGGGCCCGCTCGCGGCTCCCCGGGCTCGGCATAGAGGCCGACGAGCCGCTGGCCGAGACCCTGATCCTGCTCGTCTCCGAGCTGGTGACCAACGCGGTCGTGCACACCGGCCACGCGGCCGTGCTCCGGCTCTCCCTGCCGGGCACGGCGGCCGAACCGTCCGGAACCACCGGACCGGCTTCAGCCACCGGACCGGTCGCGACCACCGGACCGGTCGCCGTCGCCGGGCCGTCCGGAGCCGCCGCACCGACCGCGACCACCGGGCCGTCCGGAACCATCGAGCCGATCGCCACCACGGATCCGTCCGGAACCGCCGATCCGCCGGCGGCACCCGCCGCGGCCACCGTGCGCGTCGAGGTGGCGGACAGCAGCTCCCGCGCCCCCGTGCCGCGTTGCGCCGGCGGTGACGCGACCGGCGGCCGCGGCCTGGCCCTGGTGGACTGCCTGGCCGATCGCTGGGGCTGGAGCCCGGAAGGCGCCGGCAAGAGCATCTGGTGCGAACTGGACCGCTGTTCACAGCCCAGGGAGAGCGTGGCGATGGCGTACGGGGGCGGACTGTCCGCATACGAGGGTCTCGCCTTCGAAGCGGTGTAGCACCCGGCGCGGCGGTGCGCCGGGGGTGCATCCGTGCGCGGGTGCCGCGAACAGGGCAGACGTAACAAATCCCCGTACCGGCGTTGACGACCCGTGACCGCCTGAACACGCTTGTGGGCGACGATTCGCCGCGAGGGGACGGCGAGGGCCTGGGTGACGGCGGCTCTCGCCGAGTGTGGGTCGCACCCGGTGGGCGGCGCGTGCGCGTGACGGTGGGGGGAGGCGCGCCGCCCGCCGGTCAACCCCCCCGTCTCTGGTTCTCAGAGGACGGCCACGGGGGCCACCGGGGTGCCCGTCGCGCCGACGAACGGCTCGGGCATGGCCGACAGCAGGAACGCGTACCGCCCCTCTTGTCCACAGGCTGTGGACAACTCTTCGAGATTCCAGTTCTGGCCCTGGAGCATCCCCATCTCCACCAGGTCCAGGGCGTGCACGGGCAGCCACAGATTCTCGGACTCGGGCGGAAATATCTCAAAAGTGAGCGTGTCGTTCGCGACCGCCGCCACGTCGCGCGCGTGGAACCACTCCGGCGTACGCAGGGACAGTCCCGGCGACGGATAGCCGTACCCGTGCCTGTCCCCGGCCAGATACACCCCCACCTGCCCGGTGCGGACCAGCACGATGTCACCGGCCCGGACCCGGACCCCGCCGAACTCCTCGGCCAGCTCCAGATCCTCCGGCGTCACCGCATGGCCCCCCGCCAGCCGGTCCACGCCACGCGCGCGTGCCACGTCCAGCAGCACCCCGCGCGAGACGATGTGCCGCGCCTTGTCGATCCCGCTGAACTCGGCACCGCCGTGCGCGGTCACCGTGTGCGCCGGGCGGCCGTTGTAGATCCGGCCCGAGTGCGAGACGTGCGTGAGGGCGTCCCAGTGGGTGCCGGCCTGGAGTCCCATGGTCACCGCGTCGTCGCTGCACGCCACCGTGCCCGGTCCGAACAGCTCCTGGTTGATCTGCACCATGGCGTGGAGGGGGTTGACCCGCCCCGGGATCACGCCCGTCTGCACGCCGTCCTGCCGGAGGGGAAGCGCGAGGGGGACGCGGCGTCCGGTGCGGACACAGGCGGCGGCCTCGCGGACGATCGCGTCGGTGATCAGGTTCAGCGTGCCGATCTCGTCGTCCTCCCCCCAGCGGCCCCAGTTGTTCACGCGCTTCGCGATCTCGTGGAACTCCTCCGGCAGTGCCATCCGGTGCCTCCCCGGGGCTTGTGTCCGTGCGTCCGGCGCGCCATAGAATCTAACGGACCATCAGAAACCGCGGGAAGGGGCCGGGCGTGGGGAACTTCTTGGCAGGAAAGGTCGTCGCCGTCACGGGCGCCGGGCGGGGCATCGGCCGGGCGGTCGCACGGGCGGCTGCCGCCGAGGGGGCGAAGGTCGTCGTCAACGACTACGGCGTCTCCGTCGACGGCGCCTCGCCCACCAGTGAGGTCGCCGAGGCCGTCGTCAAGGAGATCGAGGCGGCGGGCGGGGAGGCGGTGGCGGTCGCCGACGACATCTCCACGATGGCGGGCGGGCAGCGGGTGGTCGACGTGGCGCTGGCGTCGTACGGCCGGCTCGACGGGGTCGTGTGCGTGGCGGGGATCCTGCGCGAGCGCATGCTGTTCAACATGTCCGAGGAGGAGTGGGACCCTGTCCTCGCCACCCACCTCAAGGGCACGTTCACCGTCTTCCGGGCGGCGTCCGCGGTGATGCGGCGGCAGCGGTCCGGCACGCTGATCGGCTTCACCAGCGGCAACCATCAGGGCTCCGTCTCCCAGGCCAACTACAGCGCGGCGAAGGGCGGGATCATCTCGCTCGTCCGCAGCGCGGCGCTCGGTCTGCACAAGTACGGGGTCACCGCGAACGCGGTGGCGCCGGTGGCTCGTACGCGGATGTCGGCGAACGTTCCCACGGAGCTGACGGAGATCGGCGAGCCGGAGGATGTGGCGGCGCTGGTGACCTACCTGCTCTCCGGCAGTGCCGCCGAGCAGGGGATCACCGGGCAGGTGTACACCATTGCGGGGCCGAAGATCGCGGTGTGGGCACAGCCGCGTGAACTCCGTTCGGTGTACGGGGAGGGGTCCTGGACGCCGGAGCGGATCGCGGAGGTTCTGCCGGGGTCGGTGGGGGTGGATCCGATGCCGATGCTGTCCCAGCTCTTGGCGATGGAGGCTGCGGCGCGTGCTGGTTCTCGGCCGAACGCCCAATAGCTCGGGGCGCGTTGTGGTTCGGCGGCTGCGGGTGCGTCGTGGCTTGTCGCGCAGTTCCCCGCGCCCCTTGCGGGGCGCTCAAGCTGAGGGGGTTTCATGGATTTCGGGTGCAGTCATGAGGACGAAGAGTTTCGCGGCGAGGCTCGTGCCTGGCTGACCAGCAATGCCAACACAGGTATGGACAGACGTACTTGGGAACGCACCCTCGGCGCGGCCAGCTGGATCGGGCTCGGTTGGCCGGAGGCGGGGTACGGCAACCGGACCGCCACGCTCACCCAGCAGGTCGTCTGGGCCGAGGAGTACGCACGGTCGGCCGCGCCCCCGCGTTCCGGGCACATCGGGGAGAACCTGCTCGCCCCCACCCTCCTCGCCCACGGCACCGAGGAGCAGAAGTCCCGCTTCCTGCCGCCGGTCGCGGCCGGTGAGGAGCTGTGGTGCCAGGGATACAGCGAGCCCGGTGCGGGGTCGGACCTGGCCGGAGTGCGGACGGCGGCCGTGCGGGAGGGGGACCGCTACCGGGTCAGCGGGCAGAAGATCTGGACCTCGCTCGCCCATGAGGCCGACTGGTGCTTCGTGCTGGCCCGTACCGACCCGGAGTCCAGGCGCCACCACGGCCTCAGCTTTCTGCTCGTCCCCATGGACCAGCCCGGCCGCATCGAGGTCCGCCCCATCCGGCAGATGACCGGCACCGGCGACTTCAACGAGGTCTTCTTCGACGGGGCGCACGCGCGCGTGGAGCACGTCGTGGGAGGGGAGGGGCGGGGCTGGCCGGTGGCCATGAGCCTGCTCGGGTTCGAGCGCGGGGTGTCCACCCTCGCCCAGCAGATCGGGTTCGCCGAGGAGTTGGCCCGGGTCGTGCGGACGGCCGTGGAGACGGGAGCGGCGGCGGACCCCGTCGTGCGGTCGCGGCTCGTGCGGCAGTGGGCCGAGCTGTGGACCATGCGCCGGCACGCCCTGCGCACTCTCGGCGGTTCGGCCGACCCCGGGGCGCCCAGCGTGGCCAAGCTGCTGTGGGCCGGCTGGCACCAGCGGCTCGGCGAACTGGCGATGCAGGTCAGGGGGGCGACGGCCACCGTCGGCCCGATGGACTGGTCGCCCTCGGCGCCGTACGAACTCGGTGACGACCAGCACCTGTTCCTCTTCTCCCGGGCCGACACCATCTACGGCGGCTCGGACCAGGTCCAGCGCACGATCATCGCCGAGCGCGTGCTCGGTCTGCCCAGAGAGCCCAAGGGGGCCGTGTGATGCGTGGAGTGGTGTTCGACGGCAAGCAGGTGCAGGTGGTCGACGATCTCGCGGTACGCGAGCCGGGACCCGGTGAGGTGCTGGTGGCCGTCGCGGCGGCCGGGCTGTGCCACAGCGACCTGTCCGTGGTGGACGGCACCATCCCCTTCCCGGTGCCGGTGGTGCTGGGGCACGAGGGCGCCGGGGTCGTGGAAGCGGTCGGCGCGGGCGTCAGCCATGTCGCGCCCGGCGACCATGTGGCGCTGTCCACGCTCGCCAACTGCGGCACGTGCGCGGAGTGCGACCGGGGCCGGCCGACGATGTGCCGGCAGGCCATCGGGCGCCCGGGGAAGCCGTTCACCCGGGGCGGAGCGGGCCTGGTCCACCAGTTCGCCGCCAACTCGGCCTTCGCCGAGCGCACGGTCGTCAAGGCCGTACAGGCGGTGCGGATCCCGAAGGACGTCCCGCTGGAGTCGGCCGCGCTGATCGGGTGCGGGGTGCTCACGGGCGTCGGCGCGGTGCTCAACCGGGCCCGGGTGGACCGCGGGGACAGCGTCGTCGTCATCGGGACCGGCGGGATCGGGCTGAACGTGCTGCAGGGCGCCCGGCTCGCGGGGGCGCTCAGGATCGTCGCCGTGGACGCCAACCCGGCCAAGGAGGAGACCGCCCGGCAGTTCGGCGCGACCGACTTCCTGACCTCGGCGGAGGGGGTGAGGGACATTCTGCCCATGGGTGCCGACCACGTCTTCGAGTGCGTGGGACGGGTGGAGCTGATCCGGCAGGCGATCGACCTCCTCGACCGGCACGGCCAGGCCGTCCTGCTGGGCGTGCCTCCGGCCGCCGCCGAGGCGTCCTTCCTCGTCTCCTCCCTCTACCTGGACAAGTCCGTCCTGGGCTGCCGCTACGGCTCCTCGCGCCCCCAGCGGGACATCGCCCTGTACACCGAGCTGTACCGCCAAGGCCGCCTGCTGCTCGACGAGTTGGTGACGGCGGTCTACCCGGTGGAGGACTTCGCCAAGGCCCGCGCGGACGCGGAGGCGGGGCGGGTGGCGCGGGCGGTGCTCACGTTCTGACCGCGGTCCGGAAGGTCCGCCGGTACGCCGTCGGTGTCACCCCGAGCGCCTGCTGGAGGTGCTGGCGCATGGACTGGGCGGTGCCGAAGCCCGCCTCGCGGGCCACCTGGTCGATGGACAGGTCGGTGGTCTCCAGCAGATGGCGGGCGCGTTCGACGCGCCGCTGGGTGAGCCACTGCCCCGGGCTGATACCGGCCTCCTCGCGGAAGCGGCGGGTGAAGGTGCGGACCGACATGGCCTCCCGCTCGGCCATGTCCCGCAGCTGGATGGGCTCGTGCAGGCGGCCCAGCGCCCAGGCGCGGGCGGTGGTCGTGGTCGACAACTGGGGGTCGGGGACCGGGCGTTCGATGTACTGGGCCTGGCCGCCGTCGCGGTGCGGCGGTACGACCGTGCGCCGGGCCACGTCGTTGGCGACCGCCGTACCGAAATCGCTGCGGACCATGTGCAGGCACAGGTCGATCCCGGCGGCCACCCCGGCCGAGGTGAGCACGTCGCCGTCGTCGACGAACAGGACGTCCGCGTCCAGCCTGACCCGCGGGAACATGCGCTGGAAACGCTCGGCGTCGGCCCAGTGCGTGGTGGCCGGGCGGCCGTCGAGGTATCCGGCGGCGGCGAGGACGTAGACGCCGGTGCAGATGGAGGCGAGCCGGGTGCCGGGGCGGATGCGGGCGAGGGCGGCGGCCAGCTCGTCGGTGAGGCGGCCCTCCTCGAAGACCGGGCCGAGCTCGTACGACGCCGGGACGATCACCGTGTCGGCGCCGGCCAGCGCCTCCGGGCCGTTCGGGACGTGCACGGCGAAGTCCGCGTCGGTCTCGACCGGGCCGGGCGGCCGTACCGAGCAGGTCACGACCTCGTACAGATGCCGGCCGTGCTCGTCCCTGGGGCGGCCGAAGATGCGGTGCGGGATGCCCAGCTCGAAGGGCAGCAGCCCGTCGAGGGCGAGGACGGCGATCCGGTGCGGACGGAACCCGTCGGCGGGGGCGGCGCTGTCGCGATCGGCACTCATGGCCCGATCCTAGCGAATGCTGTCCCTCGGGCCACTCGTTGTGCGCACATGAAAAAAGCACGCTGTACGACGTGACTCAGACAAGCCCCGCCGCAGCCCCCGTCCAGGCCGCCCCGCCCGCCCGGCGCCGCCGTGTGCACCGGGCGTGGTTCGTCGCCGCCGTCACCTTCGTCACGATCATCGGCGCGGCCGCCTTCCGCTCCCTGCCCGGCCTGCTCATCGACCCGCTGCACCAGGAGTTCGGCTGGTCGCGCGGCACGATCGGTGCGGCCGTCTCCATCAACCTCGCGCTCTACGGCCTCACCGCCCCCTTCGCCGCCGCGCTGATGGACCGCTTCGGCATCCGCCGGGTGGTCGCCGTCGCGCTGACCGTGATCGCGGTCGGCTCGGGCCTGACCGTGTGGATGACGGCGGCCTGGCAGCTGTGGCTGTGCTGGGGCCTGCTGGTCGGCCTCGGCTCCGGCTCGATGGCCCTCGCGTTCGCCGCGACGGTCACCAACCGGTGGTTCACCCAGCGGCGCGGACTGGTCAGCGGCATCCTCACCGCCGCGTCCGCCTCCGGCCAGCTGATCTTCCTGCCGGTGCTGTCCTGGCTGACCGAGCACCACGGCTGGCGCCCGGCCGCCGTGACGGTCGCCCTGGCCGCGCTCGCCGTCGTCCCCTTCGTGTGGATCCTGCTGCGCGACCACCCGGCGGACGTGGGCATGGCGCCGTACGGCGCCCAGGAGTTCGTACCCAAGCCGGCGCCGGTCACCGGCGCCGCCCGCCGCACCCTGAAGGTCCTCTCCACCTCCGTCCGCACTGGCACCTTCTGGCTGCTCGCCGGCACCTTCGCGATCTGCGGCGCCTCCACCAACGGCCTGATCCAGACCCACTTCGTGCCCGCCGAGCACGACCACGGGATGCCGGTCACCACGGCGGCCTCGCTGCTCGCGGTCGTCGGCGTGTTCGACGTGGCCGGCACGATCGCCTCCGGCTGGTTCACCGACCGCTTCGAACCGCGCCGCCTGCTCGCCGTCTACTACGCCCTGCGCGGCCTCTCGCTCCTCTTCCTCCCCATGCTGCTGGGCCCGGCGGTCCATCCCCCGATGCTCTTCTTCATCGTCTTCTACGGCCTGGACTGGGTGGCCACCGTCCCGCCGACCCTCGCCCTGTGCCGCGAGAACTACGGCGAGGACAGCGCCATCGTCTTCGGCTGGGTACTCGCCTCCCACCAGGTCGGCGCGGCCCTCGTCGCCTACCTCGGCGGCCTCGCCCGCGACGTCTTCGGCACCTACGACCTCGTCTGGTACGCCTCCGGCACACTGTGCGCGGCGGCGGCCCTGATGTCCCTGGTGATCCGCCGGCCGGCTCCTTCGGTTCCGGTGGTCGCCGTGTCCTGAAGGCGTGCCGGGCCTCAGGTGTCGAGCCTGGCGAACCGCCCCCGGTGGAAGAGCAGTGGCTCGCTCGGATCCGCCGCGCCCAGAGCGTTCACCCGGCCCACGACGATCAGGTGGTCGCCCCCGGTGTGTACGGCGTGGACGGTGCAGTCGATCCAGGCGGCGGTGCCGGTCAGCCGGGGGGAGCCGGAGACGGGTGCCGCGTCGTAGGACACCCCCGCGAACTTGTCCGCGCCGCTCACCGCGAAGGCCCGGCACAGTGCGTCCTGGCCGGCGCTGAGGACGTTGACGCAGAAGGCGCCCGCGCGGGCGATCCGGGGCCAGGTGGCCGACGTACGGCCCACCATGAAGCAGACCAGGGGCGGTTCGAGGGAGAGGGAGGCGAAGGACTGGCAGGCGAAGCCCGCGGGCGAGCCCGACGCGTCGGCGGCCGGTGCCGTGATCACGGTCACGCCGCTCGCGAAGCTCCCCAGCACCCGCCGGAACTCGCCCGGCTCCACCGGCGCCCGCTCGTCCTCGCGCACGCACCGCAACTCCGGCCGCGGCAACGGCTCCACGGGCCTGCGCCCCAGATACCGGACGGCGGCGGCCGCCGCCCCTGCGTGTCCCATCACGCCGTCCATTGAAGCTGACGGACCGTCAGATGGGAAGTCCGGCGACGGGCCGTCTGCAGGTGATCCCTAAGCTGCGGTCATGGGGTGGGGTAAGAAACAGGAAAGACTCGGCGATGCCGGCGCGAGCCGGTCGTCCGGTGACCTGAACGCAGCCGCGGCGTTGAGTGCCGCGCAGCTTCCGGCGGTGGCGGCGCTGGTATGGGTCCAGAGCTTCAGCCGTGACGACTACGGCGTCGGGATCGGCGGGGCCCCGGCCGCGGTCGGCTTCCTCTGCATGCTCCTGTTCGCGCCGCTGATACTGCCGTTCCTGGGCTTGGTGCAGGCGGCTGTCCTCACCCTGCCGTCGGTCTGTCTCGCCCGCGGGCTGCCCGGCCCGGGCCCGCTCCGGCATCTGCTGGCACCGCTGGTCCCGGCCGCGTGCTGGGGGCTGCTCACGGCACTGCTCTGGCACTGGCCGCTCACGACGACCGTCCCGGTCCTCACGGCCCTCGGCCTGCTGCCCACACTCGGCGTGCCGTATGTGCGCCGGCGTGCCTGGCGGTGGTGGGGTCCGTGGTGGCGTGCCGCGATCGGCTCGGCCGTCCTCTTCGTCCTGGCTCTCGGCGGCGGGATCGCGGCCTCCGTGACCGGCCTGATCCCGCAGTACGAGCCGCCCGAGCTGACCCCCGCCCAGCTCGTCGGAGTCTGGCGGGGCGACCACGGCGCAGAACTGCGTCTCGGCTCCGACGGCCGGGCCACCGCCCGCAGACTGCCCACCGAACCCGCGGACAGCGACTGGGCGGCCCCGGACTACGAGGACTTCGTGGTGTGCGCGGGTTCCGGTACCTGGGAGCCCGATGCCGACCCGCCCGACGCCGGCCGGCCCGGCATCGTTCTGCACCTCGGCACCGACTGCGGCCTCGACACCCGCTGGTCCTTCAGCGGCACCGAGGCCGACCCCAAGCTCTTCGTCCTGTTCGGCGACCCGGACGCCGGCACCCTGCGGACCCTGGACCGCGCCGGGGACTGACCCTCACCGCCCCCGGAACTCCGCCCCCCGGCGCTCCGCGAACGCCCGCAGCCCCTCCCGGGCGTCCTCGGTCGTCATGTTGAGCTCCTGGGCCCAGGCCTCCGCGGCGAAGGCGGTGGCCCGGTCCGATTCCAGGGAGGCGTTCACCAGGTGCTTGGTCAGGGCCAGCGACCGGGTGGGGCCGGATGCCAGGCGGGTCGCCCACTCGCGGGCCGTCTTCGCCAGGTCCGCGTCGGGCACGACCCGGTTGACCAGGCCCAGGCGCTGCGCGTCCGCCGCCGGCACCGCGTCGCCGAAGAACATCAGCTCCTTCGCCCGGTGGGGGCCCAGCAGGCGGGGCAGCAGGTACGCGCCGCCGGCGTCCGGTACCAGCCCCCGCCGTACGAACACCTCGATGAAGCGGGCCGACTCGGCGGCCAGGACCAGGTCGCAGGCGAACGCCAGGTGCGCGCCGAGACCCGCCGCCGTACCGTTCACGGCGGCGATCACCGGCTTCTCGCAGTCCAGGACGGCCGCGATCAGGCGTTGGGCGCCCTGGCGCAGGACCCTGGCCACATCGCCGGGCAGCCGGACACCGCCACCGGAGCCGCCCCTCAGGTCCGCGCCCGCGCAGAAGCCCCGCCCCCTGCCGGTCAGCACCACCGCCCGGACCTCCGGGTCGGCCGACGCCTGCGCGAGCACGTCGATCAGCCGGTCCCGGAGCGCCGGCGTGAGGGCGTTGAGGGACTCGGGACGGTTCAGGGTGAGGTGGGCGACCCGTTCGCTGCGCTCGGTCTCCAGCTCGCTCATCGGCACACCACCAGCGCGTCCAGCGCCACCGCGCCCTGCCCCCGGGGCAGCACCAGCAGCGGGTTGATGTCCAGCTCCGAGACGAACTCGCCCAGTTCGAGCGCCATGCGCTGGACCCGCAGGATCACCTCCACCAGCGCCTCCCGGTCGGCCGGCGGGCGGCCCCGGACCCCGTCCAGCAGGGCCCGGCCACGCAGTTCGCCGACCATGGCGCGGGCCTGGTCCTCGCCGAACGGCGGGACGCGGACCGCCGCGTCGTGCAGGACCTCCACCAGGACCCCGCCGAGGCCCACCGTCACCGTCGGCCCGAACAGGTCGTCGTGGGTCATACCGAGGACCATCTCCACGCCCTGCTCGACCATCTGGCACACCAGGATCCCGTCCAGCGGGACACCCTCGTACCGGGCGATGTCGGTCAGCTCGCGGTAGGCGTCCCGGACCTGACTGGCGGAGGTCAGCCCGATCTTCACCAGGCCCAGTTCGGTCTTGTGGGCGATCCGGGCGCCGGAGGCCTTCATCACCACCGGGTAGCCGACCTGGGCCGCCGCCCGTACGGCCGCCGCCGCACTGGTCACCAGCTGCTCGCGCGGCACCCGGATGCCGTACGCGCGCAGCAGCTGCTTGGCCCCGTGCTCGCTGAGCTGCTGACCGGGCCGCATCAGGGCCTCGGCCTTGCGGAAGGAGGGGGAGGGGATGCGTGGGGCCTCGTCGAAGGGGGAGCGGTAGTCGCTCACGAAGGCGTGGTGGTCCAGCCAGGCGCGGACGGCCTTCAGGCAGTTGCCCAGCGTGCGGAAGGTCGCCACCCGGGAGGAGCCGAGCAGCACCTCGCGGTACGCCGCCTCCGTGCCCACCGGCGAGCCCCACACCACGCACACCAACTTGTCCGTCTGCTCGGCCGCCTCGACCAGGTCCGCCACGAGCCTGTCGCTGAGCGGCGGGAAGGGGCCCGTGATCGGGCAGATCAGGACCCCGATCGACGGGTCGGCGAGGATCGCGTCGATGATCTTCCGGCCGCGCCGGTCGCCCACCGGGTGCCCGCCGTTGTCCACCGGGTTGGCCACGCTCAGGTACTCCGGTATCCACTGGTGCAGCTCGGCCTGCCTGGCCTCGGACAGCCGGGGGAGGCGGAGTCCGGCCGCGGTGGCGAGGTCGGCCGCGTGCGCGCCGGTGCCGCCGGAGATCGAGTACAGCGCGACCCCGTCCGCCAGCGGCGCCCGCGCCCGCGCCAACAGGGCGGCGGTGTCCTGGAGTTCGTCCAGACCGTCCACCCGTACGACCCCGAACTGGCGCATCGCCGCGTCCACCACGTCGTCGGCGCCCGTGAGCTTGCCGGTGTGCGAGGCGGCCGTACGGGCGCCGGCCTCGGTGCGGCCCACCTTCACCGCGACCACCGGCACCCCGCGGCGGGCGGCGCGGTCGGCGGCCAGCAGAAAGGCGCGGCCGTCCTTCAGGCCCTCCACGTAGGCGGCGATGGCGCCGACCTCGGGCTGCTCGGCGAACCAGGACAGGAAGTCGGCGGTCTCCAGGTCGGCCTCGTTGCCGGTGGGCGCCCAGTGGGAGAGGCGGATGCCCAGCTCCTGGAGCGAGAAGACCGGGCGGCCCTGGTGGCCGGACTGGGTGATCAGGGCGATCGCCGGGCCGGTCAGGTCCTCGCGGAAGTGCTCGAAGGCGTTGAGGTTGGTGTTCGGCCCGAGGAGCCGGATCCCCGAGCGGCGTACGGCGTCCGCGAGCCGTTCCTGCGCCTCGGCGCCGGCCTCGCCCGTCTCGGCGAAACCGGAGGCGAACGCGACGGCGAACTTCACCTTGGCGTCGGCCAGTTCCCCGATCACCGGCAGCGGGTCGGCCACCAGCAGGACGGCCAGGTCGACCTGCCCGGGCGGCAGTTCGGCGACGGAGGCGGCGCAGGGGATGCCGAAGACCGAGGGTCGGGTCGGATGCACCGGATGCACCTGCGCCCCGACCCGCTCGGCCCAGGCCAGCAGCTGCCGGGTGATCCCGGTGTTCGGGCGCCCCTCCGTGTCCGAGGCGCCGATCACGGCGACCGACTCGGGCCGGAAGAAGCGGCTCAGGTCCGGCACGTCCGCGTACAGCGGCCGCCCGCTGACGTCCAGGTCGTCGACCCGGTCGTGGACGACGGGTCCGGGCCGCTGCTCGCCGCACGCGATGACCCGGGCCCGGCGGGAGTCGGTGGTGAGGGTGCCGTGGGTTGATCCAAGCATCGGTCCGCCCCGCTCCTGTGAGACAGCACAAGTAAACTGACGCACTGTCAGATTACTGAACTGACGCAATGTCAGGAACGGGTCGGACCCGCAAAGTTACCGACGGGTGCGCAGGTGCCTCGCCGCCGCCTTCGCGATCCTCCCGGCGTCGAGCGCCAGCTCCCGGAGCATCCCGCTGATCGGGTTGGTGAACCCGGTGAAGAACAGGCCGGGCGCCTGCGCCGGGGCACGGCCGCCGTGCACGACCGGCTTCCCGCGCCCGTCCAGCACCCCGAGATGCCCGACCAGGCCCTCCAGCGCCCGCGTGTACCCGGTCGCCGCGATCACGGTGTCCGGCTCGATCCGGCTGCCGTCGGCGAGGACGACCTTGCCGGGGTTCCCGTCCTCGAAGGACTCGACGGCGGCCGTGATCTCCACCTGCCCCGTGCGCACGGCGTCGATCAGGCCGACGTCCTGCACCGGGACGGCCCCCTGCATGACCCTGCTGTACATCCCGGTGTCCGGGCGCGGCAGCCCGTGGGCCGACAGGTCCGGCACGCCGAGCCGGGCCATCTGCTTGGCCAGCCGGTCCACCAGCGCGACCGGAAGCCGCCGTACCAGCACGCCCGAGTACTGCGCGGGCCAGCCGAGCGTCGTACGGCGCACGATGTGCGGGACGGTGCGCACCGCCAGCCGCACCCGCGCCGCCCCGCCCTCCACCAGGTCCACGGCGATCTCGGCGCCGGTGTTGCCGACGCCGACGACCAGGACGTCCCGGCCCGCGTACGGCGCGGCGTCGCGGTAGGCGCCGGCGTGCAGGAACTCCCCGCCGTACGCCGAGAGGCCCGGCCAGTCGGGGATGCGCGGGGTGTGGTTGTAGCCGGTGGCGACGACCACCGCGCTGCCGGTCAGCTCGCGGCCGCCGGAGGCGTGCAGCAGCCAGCCGGTGTCGTCCCCGGTCCGCTCGACGCGGAAGACCTCCACGCCGGTGACGATCTCCAGCTCGTGGTGCTCGGCGTACTTCTCCAGATAGCGCACCACGTTGTCGCGGGACACCCAGCGCCCGAACTTCCGGGGGATCTTCAGGCCGGGCAGCGCGGACAGCCGTCGGGTGGTGTGCAGGTGCAGACGGTCGTAGTGGCCGCGCCAGGACGCGCCCACGTGGTCGGACCGCTCCAGCACCACGGCCCGTATGCCCCGTGCCCGCAGTGCGTACGCGGCGGCCAGGCCGCCCGGACCGGCGCCGATGACGTACACCGGGCGGTCGGCGGGTGTGGCGGAGAGCTGCACGGGAGCGGAACGGGAGTCGGCCATGTTCGGGAGCGTAATCACGCACCCGGTTGATGGGTCTCGGTCAAGACCGGAATTGGTTGCGGATTGATCACGGGTGTAGGAGGAGTGGGTGGGACCGGTGACGTAGGGCGCTTGGTTGTGGCGGTACGGCGATCGATCCCCGCCCCGCGTGCTGAGTCCGGGCCTTGTGCCCTGTCACCTTCGCGATCCAGGTGATGAAGTCGCTTCACGTGGGCGATTCAGGGTGGACTCACAGGTGGGCTTTGCCGGTGATCTGACGTACCGTCAGATAACATGGACTCGATATGGCTCGGCGGTGCGGAGTGGCTGGCGGTGCTGCGGATCGGCCTCGGTGTGTGGTGGCTGGAGAGCTGGCGGCACAAGGACAAGAAGGCCTGGTTCCAACGGGGCAGCGGAATCGCGTGGGCGGCGGAGATCGCGGAGAAGCACCGCTGGACGCCGGTGCGGACCGGGTTCGAGGCGGTCGTCGCACCGCACCCGAGGCTGATGGCGTACGTCGTCGCCTACGCCGAACTCTCCCTCGGCCTCGGCCTGATCCTCGGCCTTCTGACCCCGGTCGCGCTGCTCGGCGGACTGCTGCTCAACGCGATCTACTTCGTGCTGATGGTCCACGACTGGGCGGAACAGGGCCAGAACTCGATGATGGCGCTGATCTCGGTCGTCGGGTTCTTCGGAATGGCCTGGCAGACCTGGTCCATCGACGCGTGGCTGGGGTGGTTCTGATGGCCGCGGTGCGCCACGACCTTCCGGAGCCCGACGCCTTCACGCGCCCCTACTGGGAGGCGGCCGCGCGGGGCCGGCTGCTCGTCCGCCGGTGCGGGGCCTGCGGCCAGGCCCACCACTACCCGCGCGAGTTCTGCCCGCACTGCTGGAGCGAGGAGGTGACCTGGGAGGAGGCGAGCGGCCGGGCCGTGCTCTACACCTGGTCCACCGTCCACCGCAACGACCTGCCGCCCTTTTGCGACCGCACGCCGTACGCGGCCGCGGTGGTCGATCTGGCGGAGGGCCCGCGGATGATGACGCAGGTGGTGGAGTGCGCGGAGGCGGAACTGCGCGCCGGGCTGCCGCTGCGGGTGACGTTCGTGGAGGGGAAGCCGGTGTTCCGCCCGGCAGGCTGAGCCCCCGGGAAAACCGGTGTCTCGTACGGAAGTTGGCGCCGATCATGGGCCGTATGCGCCCTGACGACTGGTATCTCACCGAAGACCTGGACGAGTTCCTCTCCCGCGCCGGCGACTTCCTGCGCTCCCGGCCCGCCCTGCACACGGTCCCGCTGACGGTGACGGACGCTCTGCGCCGGCGCGGGCTGCACTTCTACAGCGCCGAGGCGCCGCTCTTCGGGGTCCTGGCCGACGACACCGTCCGCGCGACCGTGATCCACACGCCGCCCTTCCCCCTCCAGATCACCCGGCTCACCGCGCTGGAGGCCGACGCCCTGGCCGCCCGGCTCGCCGGCCTGGGGCACCCCGCGACCGGAATCTCCGGCCCGCGGGAGACGGCGGGGGCCTTCGCGGCGGCCTGGCAGCGGCACACCGGTGCGCCGGCCACGCTCGGCCTGCGGCAACGGCTCTACCGGCTGGGCGAGTTGACCGTACCGGAGCCGAGGCCGCAGGGCCGGGCGCGGATCGCGGGGCGCGAGGACCGCGAGTTGCTGAGCCGCTGGAAGGCCGAGTTCGACACGGACACCGGTCACGGCGTCGGCACGGACACCGCCGCGTGGGCCGACGCGCGGATCGCCGAGGGCGGCGCCACCCTCTGGGAGGAGGCCGACGGCACCCCGGTCTCCATGGTGGGGGCCACCCCGGAGATCGCCGGCCAGGTCCGCGTCGCCCCCGTCTACACCCCCGCCGACCTGCGCGGCCGCGGCTACGCGGGCGCGGCCACGGCGGAGGTGAGCCGGGCCGCGCGCGAGACCGGGGTCGCGCAGGTCCTCCTCTTCACCGACCTCGCCAATCCGACGAGCAACCGGCTGTACCAGCGGATCGGCTACCGACCGGTGGCGGACTTCGAGGTGTGGCGGTTCTCCGGCACGGCCCTGCGGGTCTGAAGCGAGCGGGAGAGAGGCATGCGGGCTGCCCTCGCCGCCTTTGGTGTCGCCTCGGTCGTCGGGCCGCACCCGCTGACCACGCTGCCCCAGCACGCGGCGGGACAACGGAGACTACCGGCGCCCCGCCCGCACCGCCCCCGCGATCGCCGTCACCACCAGGGCGATGGCCAGGCACTGGGCGGGGGACAGGGTCTGGCCGAGGACCAGGAAGCCGGCCAGGGCCGCGAGCGCCGGGGCCAGGCTCATCAGGACCGCGAAGGTCGGGGCGGGCAGCCGGCGCAGGGCCAGCAGCTCCAGCGTGTACGGCAGGACCGAGGACAGCAGGGCCACGGCCAGTCCGAGCCCCAGCGACCCCGGCCGCAGCAGCGCGGTACCCGCCGAGGCGATGCCCAGCGGCAGGCTCAGCAGCGCGGCCACGGCCATCGCCACGGCCAGCCCGTCCAGCCGTGGAAAGCGGGCGCCGGTCCGGGAGTTGAAGACGATGTACGCCGCCCACAGCGCCCCCGCGCCGAGTGCGAACCCGGCACCCGGCAGACTGAGCCGCCCCAGGCCCTCCTGCCCGAGCAGCAGCACTCCGGCGAGCGCCAGGGCGGCCCACAGCAGGCTCACCGCCCGGCGTGCGGCGACGACGGACAGCGCGAGCGGGCCGAGCACCTCCAGGGTCACCGCGGGACCCAGCGGGATCCGGTCGATCGCCTGGTAGAAGAGGATGTTCATGCCGCCGAGCGTGAGCCCGAAGGCGCAGACCACCGCCCAGTCGGCACGGCTGTGACCGCGCAGCCGGGGACGGCACACCGCCAGCAGCAGCACCGCCGCGATCGTCACCCGCAGCGCCACCACCCCGAGGGCCCCGGTGCGCGGAAAGAGCAGCGCGGCGACGGCGGAGCCGAACTGCACCGAGAGCGCACTGGACAGCACCAGCGCGATGCCGCCGAGACCGCCGGCACCGGCCGTCGGGGCGCCGGTGCGGATGCGGACGGACTGCGAAGGGGGCTGCGCCGGCCCGGTCTGTGCGGACACCGCTCGGGGGGCTGCCGCGCGGGGCGTCAGGTTCGTCATGGCTTCACGCTAGGAAGCCGGACGCGGCCCGTGAAATGCCGATCGGCCCGCGTTTATGCTGGGCAGGCATGACCATGGAGCTGCGCCATCTGCGGGCCTTCCTCGCCATCGCGGAGGAAGGCACGATCACCCGTGCCGCGGCCCGCCTGCACATCGGCCAGCCCGCCCTGTCGCGCACGCTGCGCCAGCTGGAGACCCACCTCGGCGTGCGCCTGGTCGACCGTTCCACGCACCACCTGGAGCTGACGCCCGCCGGTCACCGCTTCCGGGACCGGGCCGCCGCCGCGCTGGCCGCCGTCGACACTGCCCTCGACCCCGGCGCGCTGACCGCGCTGCCGCTGCGCCTCGGCCACCCCTGGGCCGCGCTCGGCGGGCTGACCGTCCCGCTGCTGCGCCGCTGGGACGAGGAACACCCCGATGTGCCGCTGCAACTGCGCCGTGTCGACGACCGTACGGCCGGGCTCACCCAGGGCAAGGTCGACGTCGCGCTGCTGCGCGGCGCGGTGACGGTGCCGGGGCTGGCCACTGAGCTGCTGCTGCAGGAGGCGCGGATCGCTGTGGTGCCGGCGGACAGCGACCTCGCCGGACACGACACCCTCACGCTCGCGGACCTGGCGGCCTGGCCGATCGCCCTGAACACGGTGGCGGGCACCACCACGCTCGACCTCTGGCCCGCCGCGGCGCGGCCCACGGCGACGATCGAGGTCACCAACACGGACGAATGGCTGACGGCGATCGCGGCCGGCCGGGCAGCGGGCATCACGACGACAGCGACACCGGGTGTCCACACCCACCCCGCGATCGCCTTCCGCCCCCTGACGGACGCACCCCCGGTACCGCTGCTTCTCGCCTGGCACCGAGGAACTCCTACGCACCCGGCGATTCCGGAACTGGTGCGTCTGGCCCGGCGGCTGGTGGCGGAGGCCTGAGCGCCCCCGTAAGGGGCGCGGGGCTCTGTCGATGTGCGGCTCCGCCGCCTGGGCGCGACCAGCCACAACACACCCGCAGTCGCAAACGGCCCCACACCCCGACGGCGGGTGGGCGCCCGGCTAAGGCCAGAGCAACGCCTTGCTCCAGCCGAACTCCGTGCTCCGGTACTCCAGCCGCACATGCCGCCTGTCCGCATCCCCCTGGAAGAACTCCACCGTCTCCGGGTGCAGCCGGTAGAGGGTCCAGGTGGGAGAGGGCTCGGCCGGGTTGTCCCGGGCCCGCTCCCACGCGGCCCGGGACGCCCGCCGCAGCTCGGCCAGTGAGGACAGCTCCTCGCTCTGCCGCCCGGTGAGCGCCGCGGCCAGCGCCCCCGTCGAGCGGGCGTGCAGATCCGCCTGACTGTCCCGGGACGGCGCCGCGGTCACCGCCCCGCGCAGCCGGACCTGGCGGCCCAGCACCGGCCAGTAGAAGGCAAGGGCCGCCCAGGGGTGGGCGCTCAGGGCCCGGCCCTTGCGGCTCGTGGCGTGCGTGCCGAAGGCCCAGCCGTCCGCGTCGGCGCCGTGCAGCATCACGATCCGGACGTCCGGCCGACCCTCCTCGTCCACCGTGGCCAGCGACATCGTGTGCGGCTCCGGCTGCCCGGCCGCCACCGCGTCCGCGAACCAGCTCGTGAACAGGGGCAGCGGGGTCGGCGGCGCGGTGTCCGGGTCGAACGGGCGCAGGTCCGTGACGTCCGGGTCCCATACCCGCAGCGACTTCAGAATTGCGTGGAGATCCGTTTCCATGTGCCGAGTATCGCCACCGCGCCGCCGTGGGCGCGGCTGCCTGCGACCGGGCCGCCATCCGTTCGGCAGTCGTCCCGCGAGGCACACGGGTGATTCGACGTGCGGGCGTGCCGGAGCACGGGGGACGCTCGGAGCCACGGGCTCGGAGGCGACGGTGAGGGGCGATGATCGTAACGGTGGTGTCGATGCCCGAGATGACCATCACCCGTACGGACGTCTCGGAGGCCCGTGAGCGGCTGGCCGTCGACTCCTTCCTGCTCGTCGACGTGGAGCTGCCGCAGGACGCGCCGGCGCCGGGCACGCCGATCGCCGATCAGCTGGGCCTGGTCGGCGAGGACATGGAGTGGTTCGGCAGGGAGGGCGAACCGCCGCGGGCCGAGTTCCTGGGGGACCGGGCCGCTTTCGTCGTGCCGGTGGTGCACGGCGACGAGATCGCCCACCTCCACGTGGTGGTGACCGAGCGGTTCCTGGCCACCGTGCACCGGGGGCAGGCCGGACTGGCGAAGAGCATCACCGCGGCGCTGCGGCACGAGCGGCCCGACGACACCGTGGCCGTGCTCTTCCTCCTGCTCCAGGAGGCCCTGGACACCTTCCGCCGGGCGGCCGTACAGGCCCTGCTGCAGTCCGAGGAGCTCGAGGACGACATGTTCGAGAACCGGCGCCCCGAGCAGGTGTACCGGCTGGCGCAGCTGCGGCGACGCTCCGCGCTCCTGCACCACGCGCTGCGGCCCTACCTCCAGGCGATCGACGAGATCCTCACCCGCCGGATGATGAGCCCCACCTTCCCCGAGGAGCGGCAACGGCGTGCCCAGGGGTTCCAGACCGCCGGGAGGCTGGTGCTCGCCGACGTCGAGTCCCTGCAGGACGCCACCCGCCGGGCCTTCGCCAGTTACTCCTCGCTCGTCGCGGGCGAGCAGAACGGCGTGATCAACCGGCTGGCCATCGTGTCGGTGATCTTCCTGCCGCTGTCGTTCATCACCGGGTTCTTCGGCATGAACTTCACGTTCCTGACGAACAGGCTGGAGACCAGGGACGAGTTCTGGCTGCTCGCCGTGGGGCTGCAGGTGGTCGTCCTGCTCGGCTCGCTCTACGTCCTGCACCGTACCCGCATCTGGCGACGGCTCCTGGAGGAGGACTGAAGCGGGGCCCTCACCGCCCGAGAACCACCGTTCCCGACGAGCAGAACCAGCCCCCCGTCCCGGAAGCCACACCCAGCCTCGGCACCTGCCCGTCCCGCGTCCGCACCTGCCGCTCCCCGGCCTCCCCGCGCAGCTGCCGTACCGCCTCCACCAGCAGGAACAGCCCGCGCATCCCGGGATGCTGGGCCGACAGGCCACCCCCGTCCGTGTTCACCGGCAGCTCCCCGCCCCGCACCAGCAGCCGGCCCTTCTCCACGAACGCCCCGCCCTCGCCCTTCGCGCAGAAGCCCAGGTCCTCCAGCGTCACCAGGGTCATGTAGGTGAAGGCGTCGTAGATCTGGGCGAAGTCCATCTCCTCCGGCCCCACGCCCGCCCGCTCGAAGGCCAGCCGTCCGCTCACCGCCGCCGGGGACACCGTGAAGTCCGGCCACTCGGACATCGCCGCGTGCGAGACGTGCTCCCCGGTGCCGAGGATCCAGACGGGGGCCGGGCGGCTGTCCCGTACGTACTCCTCGGCCGCCAGCAGGACCGCCGCGCCGCCGTCCGAGCGCAGGCAGCAGTGCAGCTTGGTGAAGGGGTCGGCGATCATCGGGCCGGCCAGGACGTCGTCGACCGTGATCGGGTCGCGGAACATCGCCTCCGGGTTCAGTGCCGCGTTGGCCCGGGCCTGGACCGCCACCTCGGCCAACTGCGCGACGGTCGTGCCGTGTTCGATCATGTGGCGGCGGGCGGCCATCGCGTACTTGGCGATCAGGGTGTGGCCGTAGGGGACCTCGAACTGCAGGGGACCGCGGGCGCCGAAGGACAGGTCGCCCGTCCTGCGGCCCGCCTTGATGTCCGCGCGCGCCGTCGAGCCGTAGACGAGGAGGACGGCGTTCGCACGGCCCGCCGCTATCGCGTCCGCCGCGTGCGCCGCCATGACCTCCCAGGTCGAACCGCCGACCGAGGTGGAGTCCACCCAGGTGGGGCGCAGGCCCAGGTACTCGGCCACCTCCACCGGGGCCAGCGTGCCGAGGCCCGCCGAAGCGAGGCCGTCCACCCGGGTGCGGTCGAGCCCCGCGTCCGCGAGGGCGCGGCGGGCCGCCTGTGCGTGCAGGGTGTACGGGGTGGCGTCGTCCACGCGCCCGCAGTCGGAGAGGGCCACACCGACCACGGCGACCTTCCTGTTCCCAGCCGTCATGAATCTGACGGTACATCAGCTACTGCGGTTCGCGGCAGGTGTTCGTGACCCTGGGCATCCCCGTCGCCGCGTCCTAATATGACGGTCCGTCAGATCGGCTCGGGAGGGATGAGGACCCGCCATGGACACACGCCTGACCGCCGAGCAGGACGAGATCCGCCGCACCCTGCGCGAGTTGCTGCACAAGCGGTGCGGCTCGCCCGAGCTGCGCACCGCCGTCGACAGCCCGGGCGGACACGAGCCCCTCCTGTGGTCGGCCCTCGCCGACCAGCTCGGCCTGCCGGGGCTCGCCCTGCCCGAGCGGTACGGCGGCGTCGGCTGCTCGGTCACCGAACTCGCCCTCGCGTGCGAGGAGACCGGCCGGGTGCTGGCCCCCTCCCCGCTGCTCGCCACCTCCGTCCTCGCCGCCCCGCTGATCCTCGCCCTCGGCACGGAGGCCCAGCGCGCCGAGCTGCTGCCCCGCCTCGCCGCCGGCGCGCTCACCGCCACCCTCGCCGTCCCCGGCCCGTCCCTGACCACGGCCCTCGCCCTGACCTGCGACAACGGCACCTACTCCGCCGGTGGCGGACGGGCCGGCGGTGTCCAGGCCCGGCAGACCGACGGTGACTGGCGGCTGTACGGGGAGGTCGACCAGGTACTGGACGGGCACAGCGCGGGACTGCTGCTCGTCGCCGCGCACACCGGGGGCTTCGCGCGGTCGCGAACCCTGCTGTTCCTGGTGGCCGGGGACGCGCCCGGTGTCGTACGGACCCGGCAGACCGCGCTGGACGCGACGCGGGCCCAGGGGCGGGTACAACTGCGGGAAGTGCGAGGTGAGTTGCTCGGCGAGGAGGACACGGATGTGCTGCCCGCCCTCGCCGCGCTCGGGGACCAGGCCGCCGCCGTGCTCGCCTGCGAGGCCGTCGGAGCGGCGGAGCGGGTACTGGAGCGGACCGTGGAATACGTCGGCCGGCGTGAGCAGTTCGGGCGGCCGGTGGGGTCCTTCCAGGCGGTGAAGCATCGGCTGGCGGATGTGTATGTGGGGGTGCAGGCGGCTCGGTCGGGTGCGTACTACGCCGCGTGGGCCTGCGGCGCCGGCGCCGGGCCCGCCTCGGCTGCGCCTTCGGCGTCCGGGTTCCCACCCGCTGAGGGTGAACGAAGTGGTGGGCTCGCGCTCGCTCAGGCCCTGGAGGCGTTGCGCAGTGCCGCCGCCGAGGGGATCCAGCTGCACGGGGGGATCGGGTTCACCTGGGAGCACGACGCCCAGCTGTACTTCAAGCGGGCCGCCGGGGACGAGCTGCTGTTCGGGCCCGTGCACCGGCTGCGGGACCGGGCCGCCGAGGTCGCCGGTCTCTTCGCGGGCGGGGCGGTGACGGTGTGATCGGCGTCCGGCTGGTGCAGAAGGTGTCCTCGACGCGCGCGTTCGCGAAGGTCGCGCCCCATGTGATCCCGGCGCTCGACCGGGCGGTCCACCGGCTCACCCGGGGCCGGTTCCTGCTCAGCACCCAGATGCTGCCCGGCGTGCTCCTCACCTCCATCGGCGCCCGCAGCGGCCTGCCCCGCCGCACCCCGCTGGCCTGCATGCCGGAGCCGGACGGCAAGAGCTGGCTCCTCGTCGGATCCAACTTCGGCCGGCCCGGGCATCCGGCGTGGACCCACAATCTGCTGGCCCACCCCGACGCCTCCATCAGCTGGAAGGGGCACGACATTCCGGTCACCGCTCGACTGCTGGCAGGGGAGGAGCGGGCGGCAGCGTGGCGGGCGGTCCTCGCGTTCTGGCCGCCGTACGCCGCATATCAGGGCCGCGTGACGAGGCAAATCCGCCTGTTCCGGCTCACTCAAGCGCCCTGAAGGGGCGCGGGGAACGGCGCGACCAGCCGCGACGGACCCGCAGACGCCCGACGGCATCCAGTGGCACCCCCTGCGGCGCTAAACCCCGGCCAGGCGCTCCGCCAGGAGCACCGCTCCGATCCCCACCATCGCCGCCCCCGACGTCCGCGCAACCGCCCGGGCCGCAGCCGGCCTCGCCGAGAGCAGCGCACGCGACACCGCGCCGACGGTGAGGTAGACGGCCGCGCAGCAGGCCATGTGGAGCAGTCCGAGGGCCGCCGTCTGGACCGGGACGGGCAGGTGGGCGCCGTGCAGGGTGAGGAACTGGGGGAGGACGGAGAGGTAGAGCAGCAGGCCCTTGGGGTTGAGGCCGCTGATCGTGGCGCCGCGCAGGAAGAGGCGCCCGTCGGGGGAGGGCTCCTCCATGGCGCCCGGCACCGCCGGCCGGCGCAGCACGCCCCAGCCGAGCCACAGCAGGTAACCGGCGCCCGCCACCGTCAGGGCCGTCAGCAGCTTCGGCGAGCCCGCCACCAGGACCGCGAGACCCGCCGTCGCCAGGGCCGTGTGCAGGGCGTAGCCGCTGACCAGGCCGGCCACCGCGCGCGGCACCGAGCCGCGGCGCAGCGCGGTCGCGATCACATACGCCCAGTCGGCGCCCGGTACGCACACCAGCAGCAGGTCCACAGCGAGGTAGGAGAAGAGCAGTCCCGAGTCCATGCCGGGGACATTAGGCGTGATTGGCCCGAAAGTGTTCCCGAAGTTTGCCCGCCGTAGCCTATATCGGAGGAAGGTCTGTCTCATGGACGACATGGACCGGAAAATCCTTGCCGAGCTGCAGCAGGACGGGCGGCTGACCGTGACCGAGCTGGCCGCCCGGGTGCGTCTGAGCGTCTCGCCCTGCCACCGTCGGCTGCGCGAGCTGGAGCGCTCCGGTGCCATCCAGGGCTACCGGGCGGTGGTGGACGCGACGGCGCTCGGGCTGAACTTCGAGGCGCTGGTCTTCGTGTCGATGCGGCAGGAGGACCGCGACACGGTCGCCGAGTTCGAGCGGGCCGTCGGCGAGCTGGAGCACGTGCTCGACGCCCAGCGGCTGTTCGGCGAGCCCGACTATCTGCTCCGGGTGGCCACCGCCGACCTCGCGGCCTTCCAGCGGCTCTACGACGAGCGGCTGGCGACCCTGCCGGGGGTGCAGCGACTGACCTCGACGCTGGTGATGAAGCATGTGGTGCGGGACCGGCCGCTGCCCGCGTAACACGGCAGGCGGCAGCTCACCTCGGTGAACTGCCGCCTGCCAGACAGGACTTGGTATGGGATAAAGAAGGGGCGGAAGCCGTGTGCTACTTGCTCGGCTTCTTCCCGGTCACTCCCAGGTGCACCAACAGCGCAAGATTCGGCTTGAGTTCGGCCTGCTTCACGCCCCAGGACGAGAAACCCTTCTGGTGCGCCGCCACCGCCGCGAGCATCGCGACCAGCGAGCCGGCCACCGCCGCCGGGTTCACGTCCTTGTCGACCCTCCCCTTGGACTGCAACTCGGTGATGGATTCGGCGAGGGAGTTGTTCACAGAGTTCAGGATCTTCATGCGGATCTTGTAGAAGCGTTTGTCCCCCTCGGCCGCGCCGAGGTCGACGACCCGCAGGATCGCGTCGTTCTTGCGCCAGAACTCCAGGAATCCCTCCACGAGTTCCTGCGCGGTCTGCCATCCCGACTTACCGGCCCAGGACCGCCCCTGGACCAGTTCCGTCAATCCGGCGCCCTCGGCCGCCATTTGCTCGGCGATCTCCAGGACGGCGCCTTCGACGTCGGGGAAGTACTGGTAGAAGGTCGCGGGTGAAGTTCCCGCCTTCCGGGCGACATCGATGACCTTGACGTCCCGATAGGGGGAGGAGCTGAGCATCTCGCTGAGGCAGTCGAGCAGCTTCTGCCGGGTCGCCTGCCCACGCCGGCCGGCCACGCGGCCGTCGACGGTACGCACTTGTCCTGTCATGCCGTCAGCTTACCGACGGGTGATCGGAGCGCGATTCGGCCGACTGCAAATGGGGTGCACGGGTGCTCTGAGAGTGGTGTGCCTGGTCTGCGCGGTGTGCGCGGCCCGGTTACTTTGACGACATGGCCGAAAACAGGGCATCCGGGAATGAAGAGGCGGAAGAGGCCGAAGAGGCGGAAGACGTTATCGACGCAGAGGTGGTGGAGGCGGAAGAGACGTACGGGGAGGGTGCGCCCTGCTGGGTGGACGCCCGGCTCTCCGACGTCGAGGCGGGCAAGCGGTTCTACGGTGAGCTCTTCGGGTGGACCTTCGAGGACGCCTACGGCTCCTCGGTGTGGGCCCTGCTGGAGGGGGCGCTCGTCGCCTCGCTGGCTCCCAAGATCGACGGCCGTATGCCCACCGTCTGGACGGTGTCCTTCGCCACCCCGGACGCCGAGGCCCTCGGCCGGCGGATCACCGCGGCCGGCGGGCAGGTGGTCATGGCCCCGTTCCCGGTGGGCGACCTCGGGGTGGCCGCGCTCGCCGCCGATCCCGAGGGCGCGGTGTTCGCCCTGTGGCAGCCGGGCCGTCACCGGGGCTTCGGGCGGCGGCACGAGCCCGGCACCTTCGTCTGGGCCCAGCTGTACACCCGGGACACCACCGCCGCCAACGCCTTCTACGGCGCCCTCTTCCACGACGCCCTGTTCGGCGCCGGTGCCGCGCCGGACTTCGGCCGCGCCGAGGTCACCGAGGTGTTCCCGGCCGAGATGCCCCCGCACTTCCTCACCCACTTCCGCGTCACCGAGCTGGACGACGCGCTCGGGGCCGTACAGCGGCTCGGCGGCCGGGTGCAGGCGCCACCCTTCGAGGCGTCGTACGGACGAGTGGCCGTCGTCACCGACAATCAGGGGGCGTCGTTCGCACTGCTGCAGCGGTGATACGTCCGCTTTGGGGTGATAGATGGTGAGACACCCCGAAGGTCGCCGGGTTCGCAACCGGGCGCCCGGCCAGGAAGAATCTGGGGTGCGTGCCGCCGCGGCGGTGCGGTGGTGAGACGCTGCACTTCGGTCGCGTACATATGTGGGTGGCGCGGCTCGTACGGGGAGGTGGCAGGCAAGTGGTGGATCAGCTGACGCAGCACGATCCGCGGCGGATCGGGCCGTTCGAGGTGCTGGGCCGGCTGGGCGCCGGCGGCATGGGGCTGGTCTATCTCGCGCGCTCGGCGTCCGGCCGGCGCGTGGCGATCAAGACGGTGCGCACCGAGCTGGCGGAGGACCAGCTCTTCCGGGTCCGCTTCACGCGCGAGGTGGAGGCGGCCCGCGCGGTCTCCGGCTTCTACACGGCCGCCGTGGTCGACGCCGACCCGCGCGCCGCCGTGCCCTGGCTGGCGACCGCGTACGTCCCGGCGCCCTCGCTCGAGGAGATAGTGAACGACTGCGGGCCGCTCCCGGCCCAGGCCGTGCGCTGGCTCGCCGCGGGCGTGGCGGAAGCCCTGCAGTCCATCCACGGCGCGGGGCTGGTCCACCGTGACCTGAAGCCGTCCAACGTGCTCGTGGTCGAGGACGGCCCCCGGGTGATCGACTTCGGCATCGCCTCCGGTGTCTCCAACACCCGGCTGACCATGACGAACGTCGCCGTCGGCACCCCCGCCTACATGTCCCCCGAGCAGGCCAAGGACTCCCGCAGCGTCACCGGCGCCAGCGACGTCTTCTCGCTCGGCTCCATGCTGGTCTTCGCGGCCACCGGCCACCCGCCCTTCCACGGCGCCAACCCGGTCGAGACCGTGTTCATGCTGCTGCGCGAGGGCCCGGACCTGACCGGCCTGCCCGACGAGCTGCGCCCGCTCATCGAAGTCTGCATGCAGATGGAGGCGGCCGCCCGGCCCACCCCGGCCGACCTCCAGGCCCAGCTGGCTCCCCATCTCTTCGGCTCCGGCTCCGACGACAGCGGCACCGCCTCCGCCTGGCTGCCCGAGAAGGCGGTCGCCCTCATCGAGGCCCGCCGCGGCGGCCGCCCCGCCGTGAAGCCCTCCCCCGCCCCGAACGGCGGCCCGAGGAGCGGCGGACGCGCGGCCGTACCCCCGCCGCCCCCGTACGACCCCCCGGCCCCGGCTCCGGTCCCCGTCGGCGCCCCCGACACCGGCCCGGTCCGGCTGGCCGGCGCCCAGGTGCCCATCGGCCCCGGCCCGCGCGTCGCCGACGCCCGCGCCGCCGCCGTGAAGGCACCCCCGCCGGAGGCCGGCCTGGTCGCCAACTGGTCCCGCCCCCGCCCCGGCGTCACCGGCCCCGACCCGAACGTCCCGCCCGCACCGCCCCAGCCCCCGGAGACGGCGAGCGGCTGGCGGCCCTGGCGGTTCCGCATGTCCAACGAGGTCTGGGGCACCCCGTCGGTCGACGGCGACCTGGTCTACGTCACCTCCTTCGAGGTGCACGCGCTGGACGTGGCCACCGGCCGCCGCCGGTTCAAGACACGCGACGTCGCCTGGTCCATGGCGGTCGCGGACGGCCGTATCCACGCCTCCGACGGCCCCACCCTGTTCGCCCTGGACGCCCGCGAGGGCACCGACCTGTGGCGGCTGTCCACGGACGCCTGGGTGTACTCCCTGAACGCCGACCACGGCACGGTCGTCACCGGCACCCGCGGCGGCGGCGTCCAGGCCTGGGAGGCGTCGAGCGGGCAGAAGCTGTGGGAGACCGCCGGCTGCCAGACCGACTTCGAGTCCCCCGAGGCCGGCCCCCTCGTCCACGACGGCACGGTCTACGTCTGGCAGGACGCCCGGCTGCGCGCCCTGGACGCCCGCACCGGCGAGGAGCGCTGGTCGTACCCGGTCGGCGACGCGGCCTCCTGCGGCGGCGTACCGGTCCGCCTGACCCCCGCCCCCGACGGTTACGTCTACGTCTCCGCCGGCACCCGCGTCCTCGCCGTCGAGGCGGCGAGCGGCATGGTCCGCTGGCACTTCGAGGCCCCCGCGGTCTTCCTCTGCCCGCCGGCCTTCGCCCCGGGCCCGGCGGTGACGGGCGGCGGCATCTACCTGGCGGACTACCTGGGCACCGTCTACGCCCTCGACGCCACCGACGGCCGCGACCGCTGGCGCATCGCGACCGAGGCGCGGTCCTCGATCGAGCCGGTGCTGGTCGCCGCCGGGCACGTCCACGTCGGCAGCGGCAAGGGCCTGTACACCCTGGACGCGGTCACCGGCACGCCCAAGTGGCGCTTCCAGGCGGGCGGCGACGTGGTGGGCGCCCCGGCGGTGGCGGAGGGCCGTATCCACTTCGGCTCCACGGACCACCTGCTCTACACCCTGAAGTCCGACGACGGCCGCCTGCGCTGGAAGCTCGCGACCGGCGGCGAGATCACCGGCTCCCCGGTGGTCAAGGACGGCGTGGTGTACGCGTGCAGCAAGGACCGGTGCGTGTACGCGCTGGACGCGGAGAAGGGGACCGGGACGGCCCGCACGGCGTGAGGAGTGTGCGGGGAGGGGCGTGACGGCCGTCGTACCGGTGTGTCACGGAAGGGCTCCAGACGGCGGCCGTCCCAGGCCTGACGCTACCCCGGGTGCGCGTTCCCCGCCATACGGTCACTCACCGTGTCCGCGGCTCGGTACGGTCCCTGTTCCGGAACAGCTCCGCCTGCCGTTCGGCCGGCAGACCGCCGAGGGCGATGAGGGGCGGGGCCTGGGCGAACGCCCGGGCCAGGGCCGCCTCCCTGGCCGCCCACAGCGCCCGCACCGTGCCCTGGACGGCTGTGGGCGGACACCCGGCGACGACGGTGGCACAGCGCACGGCGGCCGCCAACGCCTCGCCCTCCTCGGTGACTTCGGAGACCAGCCCGACCTCGTACGCCCGCCGGGCGGAGATCCGCTCGGCCGTCCCCATGAGCGCCATCCGGGCCACCTCCCCGTACGGCATCCGCGCGGCCATCAGCATCGACTCGTAGGCGCTGACCATGCCGTACGTCGTGTGCGGATCGAAGAAGACGGCCGTCGCATCGGCGACGACGAACTCGCACTCGCCCAGCAGATAGAAGGCACCCCCGCAGGCCATCCCGTGCACGGCGGCGACCACCGGTTTCCACAGGTCATTGGCCTTCGGCCCGACGGTCAGCAGCGGATCGTCCTGCATGTACGGCGACGAGGGCTGCGGCACGACGACGTCCCGGTCGATCCCGGTGCAGAACGCCCGCTCCCCGCCCCCGGTGAGCACGACGGCCCGCACGGAGTCGTCGAACCGCAACGCCCGCCACACCTGGCTCAGTTCGCGAGCCATGTCCAGGTCGATGGCGTTGAGCCGGTGCGGCCGGTCGAGGGTGACGACGGCGACCCCGCTGTCCTTGTCGGCGTCGATCCGTACGGCGGCGCTCACGCGAGCACCCACTGCGGCACCCCGCCGTCACCGAAGACGACATGGACCCGGGCGCCGACCCTGATCCTTGATGAGTCAAGGGAGTTGAGGGGCGCGCCGGCGTGAGTGACCACGTTCCCCACCAGCCGTATGCGCGGCGCGTCCTCCAACTCCACCACGACGACGTTGTACGGCGCCTGTTCCGCGTAGTCCGGGAGGAGGGGCGGATGCGGCACGACGTACGACCAGATCCGTCCGCGCCCGCTGGTGAGCCGCCACTCGCTCGCGAAGGACTGGCAGTGCGGGCAGCAGGGGCGCGGCGGGAAGCGCGGCTCGCCGCAGTCGCCGCAGGCCTGGACGCGCAGTTCACCCCGGGCCGCGTACTCCCAGAAGGGCGCGCCGTCGGTGTCGGTGACGGGGATCAGCATGATCAGCTCCTGAGGAGGAGAGCGGACGTGGGTACGCCCTCACCGGCCGTGACCAGGCAGGTGGCGGCGCCGGGCACCTGGGCGGTACTGGTCCCGCGCAACTGCTTCACGCCTTCGTTGATCAGGTTGAAGCCGTGCACATAGGCCTCGCTGAGCCCGCCCCCGCTGGTGTTGAGGGGCAGCCGCCCGCCGATCTCCAGGGCCCCGTGCTCGGTGAACGCCCCACCCTCGCCCCTCCCGCAGAAGCCGTATCCCTCCAGGGAGAGCGGGACGAGGGCGGTGAAGGCGTCGTAGATCTGCGCCACGTCGACGTCCTCCGGGGTGAAGTCGGCGTGCTTCCACAGATGCCGGGCGGCGGTCCAGGCGGGGCCGGTGAGGGGGTCGTCGTTCCAGTAGTTGACCATGCCGTGGTGCTGGGCGGGCAGCCCCTGGGCGGCGGAGTGGACGTACACCGGCGTACGACGGCAGTCCCGGGCGCGCTCCCTGGACACGAGGACACAGGCGAGGGCCCCGTCCGTCTCCAGGCAGTTGTCGAAGAGGCACAGCGGCTCGCTGATCCACCGCGAGGTCATGTACATCTCGCGGGTCAGCGGCCGTTCGTACATGACGGCGGCCGGGTTCTGGTTGGCGCGGTTGCGGCAGGCGAGGGCGACGTTGAAGAGGTGGTCGCGGGTGGCACCGTACTCGTGCATGTAGCGGCGGGTGAGCATGGCGATCTCGTCGGCGGGGCGGAGGAGTCCGAACGGCCGGGTCCACTGGGCCGGGGTGGGGAGCTGCACGGTGGTGTTGCTCCAGGGGCGCGGGCCGCTGCCCCGCTTCCGCGACCGCCAGGCGACCCCGACGGTGGCCTGCCCGGAGGCGATGGCGGCGGCGAGATGACCGACGGTGGCACAGGAGCCACCGCCGCCGTAGGGGACCTTGCTGAAGAAGGTCAGGTCCCCGAACCCGACGGCCTTCGCCAGCTCTACCTCATCGGTCTCCTCCATGGTGTAGGAGGCGAGTCCGTCGACGTCACCGGGCGCGATCCCCGCGTCGTCGAGCGCGGCGAGCACGGCCCGGCACGCGAGCGTCTTCTCGTCCTCCGGAAGACGCCTGGCGAACGAGGTCTGCCCGATCCCGACGATGGCGGTGGCGTCCTTGATCCCGGTTGTTGCCATGGCGTCCGTCCCCCTCACTCACGACGACCTGACAGTGCGTCAGATTACAGCTAATCTGACGGTCAGTCAGTAGTGCGGTCTGCGCTGTACAGGGGGCACTGTGATGAGCGACTGGGGCACCATCCCCGATCTGGTCCGGTGGTCCGCCGAGCGGTACGCGGACACCGAGGCGGTGGTCGAGGGCCGGACCAGGATCACGTACGGCGAGCTGGGCGCCCGGGTGGAACGGGCGGCGGCGGCCTGCCTGGCGAGCGGTGTGCGGGCCGGCGACCGGGTGGCGGTCTGGGCCCCCAACACCCCGGACTGGATCGTGTCGGCCCTCGGCGCGGTGACGGCGGGCGCGGTCCTCGTCCCGCTCAACACCCGCTTCAAGGGCACGGAGGCGGCGGACGTACTGCGCCGCAGCGGCGCCCGACTGCTGTTCGTGACGGGCACCTTCCTGGGCGCCTCGTACGTGGCGAGCCTGCGGCGGGGGGCGGGGCAAGGGGTACCGGACGCCGGCCGGGGCCCGCTGCCGGGCCTGCCGGAACTGGAGGAGGTGGTGGTCCTGTCGGAGGACGCACCACCGGACTTCCGGACGTGGAAGGACTTCCTGGCGGGAGGGGAGGGGGTGGGGGCGGCCGAAGTGCGGGCCCGGTCGGCCGAGTTGGACGGTGCTGACGTCTCGGACATCATCTACACGTCGGGTACGACGGGCCGTCCCAAGGGCGCGGTGATCACGCACACCCAGACCCTCCGGGCGTACGCGATCTGGGCGGACCTGGCAGGCTTGCGGGCCGGCGACCGCTACCTGATCATCAACCCCTTCTTCCACACCTTCGGCTACAAGGCCGGGGTGATCGCCTGTCTGATGCGCGGAGCGACGATGATCCCGCAGCCGGTGTTCAACGTGGAGACGGCACTGGCGAACATCGCGGCGGAGAGGGTGTCGGTCCTCCCGGGCCCGCCCACCCTCCTCCAGTCGCTGCTGGACCACCCGTCCCGGGACGCCTACGACCTCTCGGCGCTGCGCCTGGTGGTGACGGGCGCCGCGGTGGTACCGCTGACGTTGGTGGAACGGCTGCGCACCGAGCTGGGCGTCGGCACGGTCCTCACGGCGTACGGCCTCTCGGAGGCGAGCGGCATCGTCACGATGTGCCGGCGCGGCGACGAGCCGTCGGTCATCGCGTCGACCTCCGGCCGTGCGATCCCGGGGACGGAGCTGAGGCTGGTCGACGCGAAGGGCGCATCCGTCGATACGGGCACACCGGGAGAGGTCCTGGTCCGCGGCTTCAACGTGATGCGCGGGTACTACGAGGACGCCGAGGCCACCTCCGAGGCGATCTCGGCGGACGGCTGGCTGCGCACGGGTGACGTGGGCGTCCTGGACTCGTCGGGCAACCTGCGCATCACGGACCGCATCAAGGACATGTTCATCGTCGGCGGCTTCAACGCCTACCCGGCGGAGATAGAGCAGTTGCTCGCCCTCCATCCGGCTGTCCGGGAGGCGGCCGTGATCGGCGTACCGGACGCCCGCTTGGGCGAGGTCGCCAAGGCGTTCGTCGTCCGCCACCCCGGCTCGGTCCTCACGTCCGACGACCTCATCGCCTGGGCACGCCGCGAGATGGCGAACTACAAGGTGCCGAGGGCGGTGGAGTTCGTGGGGGAGCTGCCGAGGAACGCGAGCGGGAAGGTGGTGAAGGGGGCTTTGCGGGGGAGGGGGTGAGGGGGGCGGGGGTGTGGGGGTGAGGGTGAGGGGGTGAGGGTGAGGGTGAGGGTGAGGGTGAGCTGGACTGAGCGGCGTTGACGAGTTGCCGTGGGGCCGCCCGCTTCTTTGGCCAGTGTCGGGCTTCCGCGAGGTGCGTCAAGGGCGCTGCGCGTCGCCTTCGGCGATGGCCCTGCGGGCCACCCTTGACCCACCTCGCTCCAGCCCGGGTGAGAAGCGAGCGGGCAACCCGGGGAAGGCGGGCGCCTTACCGGTGCCCGTCCCTTGGGTGCGCTGCGAGCGCGGCGTCGGCTGGGGGCGCGCGGTCGCGCCTCGCCTGCACGCCGGGTGGGTTTGGCGGCGGACGGCCGGCGGGTGGGGCGCGCTCGCGTGTGGCCTGCACGCCGGGTGGGTTTGGCGGCTTGCGGCGGGGGAGTTGTCTTGGTCAGTTGGATGGTTTGGGCGAGCTGGGAGGTGGGGGTGGCGTGGCCGTGAGTATGAGGGGTGGCCCAAACCTTCCAATTGGCCCAACGCCGGTCGGGACCCCGCCTTTCCGGGCGGCCCTCATGGACACGTGGAATCGCCGGTCAGGTGAGCCAGGGTGGCCCTGATCTCCTCGACCATGTGCGCAGGGCGGTGGAAGACTTCCTCGGCGCTGAAGCGGAGGAGGCTGCGGATCTCCGGGCACCGCTGGAGTTGATTGAAACGGTTGATGTCCTGGCGGTGGGCCTCACGGGAGCCGTGGTAGGCGTAGCCCTCGATCTCCAGGCCCAGCCCTGCCGCCCGGAACAGGAAATCGACGGTGCGGCGGCTGCCGTCCGGTGTACGCAGCTCGACTTGGCTCTCGGGATGGAGACCGGCGTCGTACATCCGCAGTCGGGCAACGGTCTCTGCCGGGGAACCGGCGAGCGGATCGCACAGTCGTAGCCGGCCCCGGGCGCGGACCGATCCCTGAGCCGGGCCCATCGACTGCAGCGCGGCGGCGATCTCCTCCTGCCGGGTGAGCGGTGCCCGGCGGACGTGTCCGACCCGGCGGTACGACAGCGCCGAGTCCACGGCGACGAGCGCCTCGTCCCTCGGACCGCGCCGGAGCAGATCGGTGAGCGTGCGGGTGGGGGTGGTGAGCCGGAGCCCCTGTCGTTCCACCACGTCACCCCTGCCGAGCGGCTGCCGGTGTACGCGTACGTCCCTGCTCAACCGGCGGATGGCGAGCTGCGGGTCGATGAACTCCAACGGTGCCCTGCGGCTGCCGCCGAGCACCTCGATCCGCCAGAGGGCTGCCGCTGAACCATGACTCACGATCAGCCGGGGTTCCCGGAACAGCACGGCCCGCAGCCGAGTCAGCAGGTCCGGGTCCCGCCCCGGTTCCGCCCAGGCGCCCTGCCGAAGCCGAGTCCAGCCCTCTGCCCGCAGCGCACGCGTGAGGTCGCGCCGAGGCCAGCCGGCCTCAACGGCACGCGAGGTGAGGAGAACGCCCCGGTCCGCCAACGCCCTCAGGTCCCTTCGCTCCACCCGGGCAAGATCGCAGAAGCCGTGATCTGCCGCTTGCCCTGTGGACAACCGGGCCGGGTCAGCCCTTCAGGGAGCCGAGGAAAGCACCCCAGGCGACGGGCCCGAAGACGAGCACGGGCCCTTCCTGGGCCTTCTTCGAGTCGCGGACGGGGATCCCGCCGGGCCGTACACGCCTCGGCCGCGACGGCTCCCCCTCGGTGCCGTCGCGGCCGGTGTCCCCCGTCGGTCGTTGGGTCAGGCGGGCTCGGACGTGATGTGGATGTTGTCCGGGGTGACCGTGGCCTCGTCCTTGGCGTCGGTGATGTGGATGTTGTCCGGCGTCACCGCGCTGTCGTCCTTGGCGTCGGTGATGTGGATGTTGTCCGGCTCTACGACCGACTGGTCCTTCTTGGCGTCGCTCATGGTGCTTCCCTCCCTGGGCGCTGAACTCGGTAGCGTTCGTCCGGCCGTTCCCCCGATGGACGGCCGGACGAACAACTGGTCGCCCCACCCTAGATCGTTGACGGGGCGTCCTCACCGGCGGTTCGTCTGCCCCCCGACGCGACGGACCGACGAGAAGAGAATGGCGCTCGGCGATAAACGAACGATGAACGTCGTGGGGGACTCACACGGCGGCGGGTGACAGCAGCTTGCGGACCGCTTCAGCCTCGGGTGAGCCGAGCGCCTCGTAGGTGGCCAGGGCCTCCTGCCAGCACACCTGGGCCCGCCCGGACTGCCCGATCCCATGCAGGGCCCGGCCCAGAACGGTGAGTACGTTCCCCCGACGCCACTCGCCACCGATCCCGCGGAGCACGGTCAGAGCGGCTTCGGCGTTGGCCGAGGCCTGGGCGTGCCGCTCGGTCACAAGGTCGAGTTCCGCGAGCCGGAACAGGGTCATCCCCTCCCACAGCCGCTGGCGGCTCTCGCGAAAGACTTCAAGTGCCTCTCGAAACCGCTCCGTTGCCTCGACATGCAAATCGTTCTGCGTGAGAGCCATGCCGAGGGCGTATCGTCCGTTGGCGCTCTTCACGGCGTGGCCCAGGGCTTCGTACATGTCGACGCCTTGCTGGGCCAGTTCCACGGCGCTCTTCGGGCGCCCGGTCACCACATGGATGCGTGACAGATTGCACAGGACGCTGGCTTCACCGGCCCGGTCCCCGCAGTCCCGGAAGTCGGTGAGCGCCTGCTTGAAGTGTTTCTCCGCGTCGGTGTACCGCCGCTGGTAGAAGGCCATCGCGCCCCGGCAGTTCTCGGCCCAGCAACGTGCCAGCGGGTGGTCGAGCGCTTCTCCCAGCTCCAGGGCCTGGCGGGCGGCGTCGTCCGCTTCCGCGAACCGCCCCGAGAGCTGGTGGGCGTTGGCCAGGACCACGGCGGCCCGTACCTCCGCGCGTCGGTCCCCGCAGGTCCGTGCCGCGTCGAGCAGGGCGAGGGCAGCGGCGTCGTATTCGCGTGAGTTGGCGCCGGACTCGGTCAGGTCGACGGCGGCCCACAGGAGGTCGATGGCGCGCAGCAGCGTGCTCGGCCCCGCGAACTGGCGCACGCATGCGAGCAGGGACACGGCCTCCGCGTACAGCCAGTCCTGGGCTTGATGCCGGGACCCGAACCTGAGCCCCGGATACGCGGTCGGCTGCAGGTGGTCCACGACCCGATCCCCCGGCCGCTCCATCGCATACACCTGCGCCGCCGTCGCCAGATAGAAATCCAGCAACCGCGACATCGCAGCCTCCCGCTCGCTCGGTGGCTGTTCGTCGCGCTCCGCGCAGGCACGCGCGTAGAGCCGGACCAGGTCGTGGAAGCGGTAGCGGCCCGGAGCTGCGGACTCCAGCAGCGACGTGTCCACCAGGGACTCCAAGAGGTCCTCGGTCTCCTCCACGGGCAGGTCGAGGACCGCCGCCGCAGCCGCCAGGGAGATGTCCGGGCCGTCGGCCAAACCCAGCAACCGGAACGCCCTGGCCTGGGCCGGCTCCAGCTGCCCGTACCCCAGCTCGAAGGTCGCCTTCACCGCCAGATCCCCGGCCTGCAACTCATCGAGCCGACGCCGCTCATCCGCCAACTTCGCCGCCAGCACCGAGACCGTCCACGTACGCCGGGCGGCGAGCCGAGACGCCGCGATGCGGATCGCCAGCGGGAGGAACCCGCACGCCGCCACCACGTCCAGCGCGGCCTCCCGCTCCGCCGCCACCCGCTCCTCGCCCACGATCTTCGTGAAGAGGGCCAGCGCTTCGTCCGGGGACATCACGTCCAGGTCCACCAGGTGCGCCCCGGCCAGGTCCAGCATCCGGACGCGGGATGTCACCAGGGCCGCGCAGCCCTCCGTGCCGGGCAGGAGGGGGCGTACCTGGGCCGCGTCCTTCGCGTTGTCCAGCAGGACGAGGACACGGCGTCCGTCGAGCACCGAGCGGTAGAGCGCCGCCCGTTCGTCCAGGGAGTCCGGGATCGCGGAGTCCGCCGTGCCGAGGGCGCGCAGGAAGGAGCCCAGGACCGTCTCCGGTTCCGCCGGGCGAGGGCCCGCGCCCTGGAGGTCCACGTACAGCTGGCCGTCCGGGAAGGCCGCGCGGGCCCGGTGGGCCACGTGCACCGCCAGGGTCGTCTTGCCCACGCCTCCGATGCCCGCCAGCGCCGAGACCGCCATGACCCGGCCCCCGGCGTCCGCCGATTCCGACGCCGAGGACAGCACCTCGCTCAGCTCGGTCACGAAAGCCGCGCGGCCCGTGAAGTCCGGGACCGAAGCGGGGAGTTGGGCTGGGCGGACGGCCACCACGGGCGGTTCCGTCGACGGGGACGAGGGCTCTGCCAGGGCCGGGTCCGCCTGCAGGATGCGCTGCTGGAGGTCGCGCAGGCCCGGGCGCGGGTCCACGCCCAGTTCCTCGGCCAGCAGGCGGCGGGTGTCGGCGTAGACCGCGAGGGCCTCCGCCTGGCGGCCGCTGCGGTACAGGGCCAGCATCAGGAGTTCGCGCAGGCGTTCCCGCAGGGGGTGCGCGGCCGTCAGTGCCGTCAGTTCCGAGACCGCCTCCGCGTGGCAGCCCTGTTCCAGGTCCATGTCCAGGCGGGATTCGAGGAGGCCCAGGCGCCACTCCTCCAGGCGGACGCGCTGGGTCTCGGCGTACGGGCCGGGTACGCCGGCCAGGACCTCGCCGTCCCAGCGGGAGAGGGCCCGGTTCAGCAGGTCGCGGGCTCGGCCCAGGTTGCCGGCGGCGCGTGCCTTCTCCGCCTCCGCCGCCAGGTCCTGGGCCACGGTCAGGTCCAGGGCGCCCTCGGCCGGCACCCGCACCGCGTAGCCGCCGGACTCGCTGACCAGCACGCCCGGGGGCAGGATCTTGCGCAGGCGCGACGCGTACGTGCGGACGGCCGCCAGTGCCTGCGACGGGGGCTCGGCGCCCCACAGAGCGTCGATCAGCTCCGCCGCCGTCGCCGTACGGCCCTCGCGCAGCAGCAGAGCGGCCAGCAGGGCGCGCTGCTGGGGCGAGCCCGTGGCGAGTTGCTCCTCGCCGCGCCAGGCCCGCACCGGACCGAGCACGCCGAACCGCAGCGCCTCCTGCTCCGTGACGGTCACGGAGCCGGGACGCCGCTGCTCAGGCACTCGCGGCCCACCGTCCATGCGTTCGTCCCCCTCGACGTCCCGAACAACCCCGTCAGTTTGCCTTGTTCCGGGCGGTTGCGTCAGCCGTGGGAGACGCCGATCACAGGGCGGCGCAGCGCAGCACACAAACCCCTCACACCCTCTTCGCAAGCACCGGCAGTCACTCGATAGCTGACGGACCGTCAGATCAGCGCTACCGTGAAGGCCATGGAGACCACACAGTTCCCGCTGATCATCTCCGTCGACGACCACACCGTTGAGCCCGCCGGCGTCTGGCAGGATCGGCTGCCGAGGAAGTACCGGGAGGTCGGGCCCCGGATCGTGCGCGCCCCGCTGAAGGAGATGACCTTCCTCGGCGGACGATTCAGGCCGGTCATGGGCGAGCCCGGCAGCACCGACGGTCCTGTCGGTGACTGGTGGGCCTATGAGGATCTGCGGCGGCCCCTCACCCGGCTCGACACCGCCGTGGGGTACAGCAGGGACGAGGTCAGGCTGGAAGTCATCACGTACGAGCAGATGCGGGCCGGGTCGTACGACGTGCCGGCCCGGCTCGCCGACATGGATGTCAACCACGTGCAGTCCGGGCTCTGCTTCCCCACCTTCCCGCGCTTCTGCGGCCAGACCTTCACGGAAGCGCGGGACAAGGACCTCGCGCTGCTCTGTGTCCGCGCCTACAACGACTGGATGGTGGAGGAGTGGTGCGGGCCGCAGGCGCGCGGGCGGCTGATACCGCTCACCCTCATACCCCTGTGGGACGCCGAGCTGGCCGCCCAGGAGGTACGGCGGAACGCCGCACGCGGCGTCCGGGCCGTCGCCTTCTCCGAGATACCCCCGCACCTCGGCCTGCCGTCCGTCCACACCGACGACTGGGATCCCTTCCTCGCCGCCTGCGACGAGACCGGCACGGTCGTCGCCATGCACATCGGCTCCAGCAGCCGAATGCCCTCCACCTCCGCCGACGCCCCGCCCGCCGTCGGCTCCACCATCACCTTCGCCAACTGCTGCTTCTCGATGGTGGACTGGCTGATGAGCGGCAAGTTCGAGCGGTTCCCGAACCTCAGGGTCATGTATGCGGAAGGGCAGATCGGGTGGATTCCCTACATCCTCGAGCGTGCCGATGTGGTGTGGGAGGAGAACCGGGGGTGGGGCGGGGTCGCCGACAAGGTCACCCGGCCGCCGTCCGAGCTGTTCGCCGGGCATGTGTACGGCTGTTTCTTCGACGACGCCTTCGGCCTGCTGAACCTGGACGCCATCGGGGTCGGCAACGTCCTGTACGAGACCGACTACCCGCACTCCGACTCCACCTGGCCCAAGTCCCGCGAGGTCGGTGAGGCCCAGATGGGGCATCTGCCGGCGGACGTGGTCGAGCGGATCGTGCGCGGCAACGCCATCGAACTGCTGGGCCTCACCCCCTCAGGGCTGTGGCGGTGAGCGCCCTGGCGTACGGCATCCAGCTGCCCGTGCAGGCGCAGAGCACCCTGTTCGCGGAGGGCTGGGAGGCCGGGGCCGGTCCGGAGGACCTGGTGGCCGTCGCGCGGGCCGTGGACCGTGCCGGGTTCGACTACCTCGCCGCATGCGATCACGTGGGCGTCCCGCGCCGGCTCGCCCCCGCCATGAGCACGGTCTGGTACGACCCGGTCGCCACCCTCGCGCACCTCGCCGCCGTGACCGAGCGGGTGCGCCTGCTCAGCCATGTGGCGGTCGTGGGGCTGCGGCACCCGCTGCTCACCGCCAAGCAGTACGCCACCCTCGACCACCTCTCCGGCGGCCGGCTGGTCCTCGGGGTCGGGGCCGGGCACGTCC
The DNA here is from genome assembly GCF_009604455.1 of Streptomyces sp. RB17. Classification (GTDB taxonomy): domain Bacteria; phylum Actinomycetota; class Actinomycetes; order Streptomycetales; family Streptomycetaceae; genus Streptomyces. The sequence goes on along the minus strand of NZ_WEGL01000007.1, from coordinate 326,104 downwards.
GGGAGGAGTTCGAGGCGCTCGGGGTGGACTTCGAGCGGCGGGGGACCGTGCTGGACGAGACGATCGACGCGCTGCGGGCCGCCCTGGGGGCGGAGGAGTTCCCCGCGCATCACGGGAAGATCTACGACTTCGAGGGGCTGGGGCAGCGGCCCCGGCCCGCGCAGCCGTACGTCCCCCTCTGGGTCGGCGGCTCCTCGCCCGCCGCCGTACGCCGGGCCGCGCTGAAGGGGGACGGCTGGCTGCCGCAGGGGGATCCGCGGGACCGGCTGCCCGCCCAGATCGCCCGACTGCGGCGGTTGCGCGCAGAGGCGGGCGTCGAAGGACAGTTCACCATCGGCGCGATCGCCGAGCCGCTGTACGTCGGGCGGGCCGGCTGGGAGGTCGGGCCGCGCACGCTCACCGGGACACCCGAGGAGATCGCCGAGTCGCTGCGGGCGTACCGGGCGATGGGCGTGGACCGGATCCAGGTGCGGTTCCGCAGCCGGGACCGGGCCGAACTCATCGAGCAGATCGGACTGTTCGGGGCGGAGGTCGCGCCCCGGCTGAACTGAGGAGGAGTCCATGGGCAAGCTGGACGGGCGGGTCGTCGTCATCACCGGGGCGGCACGCGGACAGGGCGAGCAGGAGGCGCGGCTGTTCCGGGCGGAGGGGGCGCGGGTGGTCGTCGCCGATGTGCTGGACGACCAGGGGGAGGCCCTGGCCAAGGAGATAGGCGCGTTGTACGTCCATCTCGACGTCGGCACCGAGGAGGGCTGGCGGGAGGCCGTCGGGGTGGTCAAGCAGGCGTACGGGCACATCGACGGGCTGGTGAACAACGCGGGGATCCTGCGCTTCAACGCGCTCGTGGACACCCCGCTGGCCGAGTTCATGCAGGTCGTGCAGGTCAACCAGGTCGGCTGCTTCCTGGGCATGAAGGCGGTGGCGCCCGAGATGGCCGACGGGGGGACCATCGTCAACACCGCGTCCTACACGGGCATGACCGGCATGGCGGCCGTGGGGACGTACGCCGCCACCAAGCACGCCGTGCTGGGGCTGACCCGGGTGGCCGCGCTGGAGCTGGCGGGCCGGGGCATCCGGGTCAACGCGATCTGCCCGGGCGCCATCGACACGGCGATGTCCAACCCGGCGCGGCTCGACCCGGACGCCGACCCGGAGGAGATGAGCCGGGCCCTGGACGAGCTGTACCGCAAGCTCGTGCCGCTCGGGCGGGTCGGGCAGCCGGAGGAGGTGGCGCGGCTGGCGCTCTTCCTCACCTCGGCGGACTCGTCGTACATCACCGGCCAGCCGTTCGTGATCGACGGCGGATGGCTGGCGGGGGTCTCGGTCATCTGACTCACCGTCAGCTATTGACGGGCCTCGTGCGCGGTGCGACAGTCGGCCAACAAATGGATCTGACGGTTCGTCAGAAAAACTGGGGAAGGTGAACCGCCTTGGAATTCGGGCTCTTTGTACAGGGATACGTGGGCAAGCGCGCCGAGACCGACCCGCTGGCCGAGCACAAGGCGCTGATGGAGGAGACCGAGTACGTCATCCAGGCGGACAGGTCCGGCTTCAAGTACGCCTGGGCCTCCGAGCACCACTTCCTGGAGGAGTACTCGCACCTGTCCGCCAACGACGTCTTCCTCGGCTATCTGGCCCACGCGACCGAGCGGATCCACCTCGGCTCCGGGATCTTCAACCCTCTGGCCCAGGTCAACCACCCCGTGAAGGTCGCCGAGAAGGTCGCCATGCTGGACCACCTCAGCGAGGGTCGCTTCGAGTTCGGCAGCGGGCGGGGTGCCGGCAGCCACGAGATCCTCGGGTTCATACCGGGTGTGACCGATATGAACTACACCAAGGAGATCTGGGAGGAGACCATCGCCGAGTTCCCGAAGATGTGGCTCCAGGACGAGTACGTGGGCTTCCAGGGCAAGCACTGGCAGCTGCCGCCGCGGAAGGTCCTGCCCAAGCCGTACGGGAAGTCGCACCCGGCGATGTGGTACGCGGCCGGCTCCCCGCCGTCGTACGCCATGGCCGCGAAGAAGGGCCTCGGCGTGCTCGGCTTCAGCATCCAGAAGGTGTCCGACATGGAGTGGGTGCTGGACCAGTACAAGAGGGCGGTCGTGAACGCGGAGCCGGTGGGGGACTTCGTCAACGACAACGTGATGGTGACGACGACCGCGATCTGCGCGCCCACGCACGCGGAGGCGATCGAGATCGCGGTGAACGGGGGGCTGCACTATCTGCCCTCGCTCGTCTTCCGGTACCACGACACGTTTCCCCGGCCGGAGGGGTTCCCGGTGTGGCCGGAGACGCTGCCCCAGTACACACCGGAGTTCGTGGAGCTGCTGGTGGAGGAGGAGCTGCTCATCTGCGGCGACCCCGACGAGGTGCTGCGGCAGTGCAAGCGGTGGGAGCAGGCGGGCGCCGATCAGCTGAGCTTCGGGTTGCCGGTGGGGGTGCCGAAGGAGGAGACGCTGCAGACGATCCGGCTGATCGGGGAGCACGTGATTCCCAAGATCGACACGGATCCGGTTCACCGCACGTCCCGGTTCCGTCAGGCCGTCTGAGGGGGTTCCCGGCATGTTGGACCATCTCATCAAGGGCGCCACCATCGTGGACGGCACGGGCGCGCCCGCCTTCACCGCCGACGTCGGCATCCGCAACGGCCGGATCGCCGTCATCGGCACGGCCACCGAGGACGCCCGCACCACCGAGGACGCCTCCGGTCTCGTCCTCGCCCCCGGCTTCGTCGACCCCCACACCCACTACGACGCCCAGCTCTTCTGGGATCCGTACGCCACGCCCTCCCTCAACCACGGGGTGACGACGGTCGCCGCCGGGAACTGCGGGTTCACGCTCGCGCCGCTCAACCCCTCCCGCCCCGCGGACGCCGACTACACCCGCCGGATGATGTCCAAGGTGGAGGGGATGTCCCTGGTGGCGCTGGAGGAGGGGGCGCCCTGGAGCTGGCACTCCTTCGGGGAGTACCTCGATGCTCTCGACGGGCGGATCGCCGTCAACGCGGGGTTCATGGTGGGGCACTGCGCGGTGCGGCGGTACGTCATGGGGCCGCAGGCCGTCGGGGGGCAGCCGAGCGAGGAGCAGCTCGGCGCGATGCTGCGGCTGCTGCACGAGGCCATGGACGCCGGGGCCTGGGGGCTGTCCACCACCCAGTCATCGACCCACTCCGACGGGGACGGGCAGCCCGTCGCCTCCCGGCATGCGCGGCCGGCGGAGCTGCTGGCGCTGTCGAAGGCCGTCGGCGAGCACGAGGGCACGCAGATCGAGGCGATCGTCGCCGGCTGTCTGGATCAGTTCGGCGACGACGAGATCGAACTGCTCGTGGAGATGAGCGCGGTCGCCGGGCGGCCGCTCAACTGGAACGTGCTCACCGTCGACGCGGCCGTACCGGAGCGGGTGCCGCGACAGCTCAGCGCGAGCGAGCGGGCCCGGAAGGCGGGCGGTCGGGTGGTGGCGCTCACCATGCCGATCCTCACCCCGATGAACATGTCCCTGGGCACGTTCTGCGCTCTCAACCTCATCCCGGGCTGGGGGCCGATTCTCGGGCTGCCGGTGCCGGAGCGGATCGCCAGGCTCCGGGACCCCGCCGTCCGGGCGGAGATGTTGCGCCGGGCCCGGTCGAAGGAGGCGGGCGTCTTCCGTCGGCTGGCGAACTTCGGGCGGTACGTCATCGGAGACACCTACAGCGAGGCCAACCGGGGGCTCACGGGAAGGGTCGTACGGGACATCGCGGAGGAGCGCGGGCAGGACCCCTTCGCCTGCCTCGTGGACATCTGCGCCGACGACGATCTCCGCACGGTCCTCTGGCCCATGCCGACCGACAACGACCCGGCCTCCTGGGCGCTGCGCGCCGAGACCTGGCAGCACGAGGACGTGCTGCTCGGCGGCTCCGACGCGGGAGCGCATCTGGACCGGATGTGCGGGGCGCCGTACACCACCAGGTTCCTCGGGGACTGTCTGCGCGGCCGGAAGCTGGTCGGGCTGGAGCAGGCGGTGAAGATGCTGACCGACGACCCGGCGCGGCTCTTCGGGCTGCGGGAGCGGGGACAGGTGCGGGAGGGCTGGCATGCGGATCTCGTCCTGCTCGACCCGGAGCGCATCGACGCCGGCCAGGCCCGGCTGGTGCACGACCTGCCGGGTGACAGTCCCCGCCTGGACTCGAGGGCGATCGGGGTGCGGGCCGTGTGGGTCAACGGGGTGGAGGCGATCCGGGACGACGTGGTGACCGGGGCCGTACCGGGGAAGGTGCTGCGGTCCGGCACGGACACGCGGACGGTGAGCACGAGGTGAAGGGCGAACGGCTGTTCGTCGGCGGGGAGTGGGTGGAGCCGGACGGCGGGCACTACCCGGTGACCGACCCGGCCACCGAGGAGACCGTCGGCTGGGCGCCGGAGGCCACGCCGGAGCAGGTGCGGGCGGCCTGCGCGGCGGCCCGGGAGGCGTTCGGGGCGTGGTCGCGGACCCGGCCCGAGGAGCGGGCGGCGGTGCTGGGCCGGGCGGCGGACATCATCCGTGACCGGACGGGGCCGTACACGGAGCTGGCCCGCGCGGAGACCGGAGCGACCACCGGGACCGCCCGGGCGATGCAGGTCGGGGTGGCCGCCGCCCGGTTCCGGCGGTACGCGTGCGTGGAGCCCGCCGAGTGGGCGATCGCGCCGCAGATCAACGAGGCCGGGCCGATGGGGCGGGCCGGGGTGATGGGCGCGCTGGCGGTACGGCAGCCCGTCGGGGTCGTCACCTGCATCACCTCCTACAACAACCCGTGGGCCAACCCGGCCGGCAAGGTCGCGCCCGCGCTGGCCATGGGCAACACGGTGGTCGTGAAGCCGGCCCCGCAGGACCCACTGTCCGTGTACCGGATGGCCGAGGCGCTCCAGGCGGCCGGGGCGCCGCCGGGAGTGGTGAACGTCGTCTCCGGGCGCGGGCAGGCCGTGGGCGAGGCGGCGGTGGCCTGCGACGACGTGGACATGGTCAGCTTCACCGGGTCCACGGCCGTCGGCCGGCGGATCGCGGAGGTGTGCGGGCGGGACATGAAACGCCAGCTGATGGAGCTGGGGGGCAAGGGCGCGGCGATCGTCTTCGACGATGCCGATCTGAGGTCCGCCGTCGCCGGTATCGGCACGGCCTTCTCCTTCTACAGCGGGCAGATCTGCACGGCACCGACCCGGGTGCTGGCCCAGCGCGGGGTGTACGGGCGGCTGGTCGAGCAACTCGCCGGGTACGCCCGGAGACTGAAGGTCGGGGATCCGCGGGAGGCGGACACGGTCGTCGGGCCGGTGATCTCGGCCGAGCACCGGGCGCGGGTCGAGTCGTACGTCGAACTCGGCCGGAAGGAAGGAGCGTCGGTGGTCGTGGGCGGCGAACGGCCGCCGCTGGACCGGGGTTTCTACGTCGTGCCGACCCTTCTCGCCGACTGCGCCAACGACATGCGGGTGGCCCGGGAGGAGATATTCGGGCCGGTGGTCGTGGTGATCCCCTTCGACGAGGAGGACGAGGGGGTGGCCCTCGCCAACGACTCCGAGTACGGGCTCATCGACTACGTGTGGTCCGGTGACGTGGCCCGGGCGTTCCGGGTGGCCCGGCAGCTGCGGGCCGGGGGCGTGGGGGTGAACACCGTCGGCCGCAACATGGAGGCGCCGTTCGGGGGGTTCAAGAGGAGCGGGGTGGGCCGGGACGTGGGCGTGTACGCCCTGCACGCGTACAGCGAGGTGCAGGCGATCGTGTGGCCGGGGTGAGGGGGACCCGGCTCACTGCGTGAAGAACGACGCCGGATGGCGGGGGTCGGCCGTGCAGGTGAACAGTCCGCCGTGGCTGAAGCGGCCGATGACCATGCCCACCGGCTCGCGCAGCGCTTCGCCCAGCGCGTCGCTCGGGTCGGTGTCGCGTTCCTCCAGGGGGCGGAAGCGGTGGGGTGCGCCGTCGGGGCCGAAGGTGCCGAGCCCGTACTCGGACGAGTCGAACTGCAGGAACAGCTCCAGCGGCGCCCCGCAGTCGCCGCAGTCCATGGGGTCCGGGCGGTCCGTCGTACCCCACCTCAGGAAGCCGCCGAGCTTGTAGCCGGGGATCGCGGTGAGGTCGTCGGTCAGGCCCCGTTCCTCCAGCCAGGCCGCGAAGCGTTCGCCGAGGCCGAGCGGGAGTTCCTCGTCCCCGGGGTGGTCCGTCACCCGCTCCGGGTGCAGGACGCAGGGGCGCGGCACCATGTCCAGGTCGTCGTCCCACTCCTCGGCCGGATCCGGCTGCCTGGCGAGCGGGTCGGTGACCTCGGCGGTCCGGCGCCAGAACAGCCGGCATGCCTGGCCCCAGCCTTCCGGGTGCGGCTGGTCGTGCCAGTCGGGGCACCACAGGAGCTGGACGAGGTCCGTGTCGTCGGGGAAGCGGATCTCGGGGAAGTCCACCGCCGTCAGCTGGGCCACCGCGACCATCCGCAGGGTGTACGGCCGGCCGTTGACGTCCTCGTGGTCGGCGCACTCCGGCCACGGCTCGGCGGCCGGCCAGCACAGGGGGCCGCCGATGTGGCTCTCGCGGGGGCCGGGAGTGCCGCGGCGCGGATGCAGCCGGACGACCGGACGGGCGTGCGGCAGCAACTCCGGGAAGTCACGGGCGGGTTCGACGACGGAGGGTGCGGTGGTGAGCTTCACGCCCGCAGTCTGCCGTGTGCTCCCCGTGCAGGCCGGCTCGGGTCGTCACTCCTCCAGATCCACCCGGACCGTCAGCAAGTCCGTGCCGAACGCCCGGACCGCCGTGCTGTTGAAGAAGGGGAGGGCGCGCAGGCGGGCCAGTGGGTCGTCGTCGGGGAGGAGATGGGCGGTGCCGTGGTGCCAGCGGCCGGCGAGGCGGACGCGGACCCTCGGGTCGGCCTGGATGTTGCGGACGTACTGGGACTTGTAGCCGAACTCGGAGACCAGCCAGAAGGAGCCGCCGACCTTGCGGCCGCCCACCGGGGTCTGCCGGGGCAGGCCGGAGCTGCGGCCCGTCGTCTCCAGGAGGGTCTGGAACGGCAGCCGCCGGTTGAGCGGGTTGGCGATGTGCCGTTGGAAGGCGGTCACCACGCGGTGCTTGCGGTCTGCGGGGGCTGACATGCCGGTCGCTCTCCTGGTCTGACGGCACGGCGTCGTGTCGGGGATGGTGTGGCGGCTCGGTGCGGGGCGTGTGATCCCCGGACTTTCCGCCGGCTGTCGCGTGTTAGCCTCCCCCGCGATCGTGATCATTTCAACGGGGGAGCCTGATGGGCGCGTCTTCGGACGGCTACACGGTCAAGTCCGGGATGTCCGGACAGGCGAAGGACCTGGACGCCGCGGGCGACGACGCGGGCAAGATCCGCGAGGCGATCCAGCCCGGCATGTGCTACACGGACGACGCGCTCGGCGGCCCGGACGCCGCCGGGGCGTCACGTTCGCCGACGCCCTCAAGGACGCCCAGAGCCAGGACAGCGACGGGCGGGAGACGCTGCACGAGGCACTCCGGATGCTCGGCGGCAAGGACGGCTGGTTCGACGACCTCATCGAGTCCGACGACGAGAAGGCCGTCCGGCTGAACGCCCGTTCCCTCGCCTCCCTGGGCGCCGACGACCTGCACAAGGCCGCGATCGCCGCCGACGCCGCCGCCCACAGCGCCGCCAGGGACCTGAACAAGTGGGTCTCCGAGGCGCGCCGCAGCAAGCTGGGCACGGGCGACCTGACCGCCGTGGACAAGCTGATGCTGGCCGAGACCAGCGCCGGCGACGACTACCAGCGCCACGACCTGGACGACGCCGCCGACCGCGAGGGGGTGCTGAGCGATGTCGAGAAGGCGGTCGCGGACGGCCGCCCGGTCCCCGTCGACGTCCAGGGCAAGGACGGCGCCCACGCGATGACCATCATCGGCCAGGAGGGCGACATGCTGCAGATCTACAACCCGTGGGGCACGACGACCTGGGTGAGCGAGAACGACTTCATCAACGGACACATGAGCAAGGCAGCGGACAGTGGACTCAACGACGCGTACAGCGTGTACCTCCCGACGGCGAAGTAGGCGGGGCCTTTGGCGTCGGGGCAGGGCGGCGGGCGGCGCCGTCGTGGCGGTCGCGCTGCTCACGCTCGTCGCGGGCTGCGGGTCGGGCACCGACGAGCCCGCCCCGGTCGCGCACCCCACCGACGAACCCCGCATCACCGCCAAGGCCGGGGAGCGCTTCACGCTCACCGTCCACGAGAACGCCTCCACCCGTGAGCACTGGTACCTGTCCGACCCCAGGCCCGACGCCCACGTGGTCCGCGAGCGCGGGCAGCACAGCACCTCGGGCTCCGGCGACAAGCACCTGGTCGGCGCCGGCAGCAGTCTCACCTTCACCTTCGAGGCCATCGGCAAGGGCAGCACCCGGATCGTGCTGACCCACTGCACGTTCGCCACCACCTGCGACGAGGACGGCGGCGGCACCCCGGCCCCGGCGTCGACCGCGCCGTACCGGCAGTCCGCGCCGAAGCGCGTCACCTACACCGTCACCGTCCGCTGAGCCGGCCGACACCACCGAGACCGGAACGTGAACCCCGAATCGAACCCCGCCCCGCATCCCCCGGACCGCACCGACGACGAGCTGGCCCGGCTCGACATCTCCGTCCTGCTCCGCTACGGCCTCACCGCACCGCCCGGCCCCCGGCGCACCGCCCTGTTCGGGGACGGCGCCGCGGGCGCGGCCGTGCTGCTCGACCGCCTCGGCACCCAGCCGCGCTCGGTGGCCTTCCTCGCCGACACCGTCCGGGCCGGCGGCCTCGCCTACGCCGCCGGGCTCCCCGAGCCGCTGCCGCGCCCGGAGGCGGCGGCTGTCGTACGCGACTGGCTGGCCGCCGGCACCGAGCTCGCGGCCGGTGTCGCCGCCGACGACGCCGCCGCCCGCTGGCTGCGTGCCGTCGCGACGGTCATCGAACTGCGGCAGCTGACGCGGGCCGCACAGAGCTGACCGGCCGCATGGGTCACGCCCCGCCGGCCGCCCCGAGGGCGACCGGATCGGTGCGCGAACAGACCGGGTGACCGATCAGGCGGCCCCGAGGAAGACCGGATTGGTGAAGGCCGCCATCGCCCCCGGCACCGGGCCGAGCGCCGTCTCGTGCCGCAACTCGGCGCGCACGTACGCCGCGTAGGCCGCAGTCGTACGCCACTCCACCACTCCCGCCCCGGACACGGGCAGCGGATCGCTGCGCAGCAGCACGCCCTGGTCGGTGACGAACCGGACCGAGCAGCGCGGGGCGCCCGAGACCGCGAGCCGGGCGGTCACCGGCGTATCGGCGCCCACCGCCAACCGCTCCCCGACACCGGCCTGTTCCCCGCTGTCGGCGGTGACGGTGAACTCCAGGGAGACGGCCCTCGACTCGGCGACGTACGACCGCCCCGCCCGCAGCCCCTCCAGGATCGCCTCCCGGCTCAGTTCCTCGGCGAGGACCACGGTCTGCGGATGACCGACGACATCCGGATCCCGGTGGGCGTCACTGTCCCCCATGGCCGGAAGCCAGTCCCCGTTTTCGCGTACGGAGGCGACCAGCAGCCCGTCCCAGGCGGCCAGCGCCACCTCGTCGTCCGGCGTCCACAGCCCGTTCCACACCTCCACCGCGTCCGCCTCGGCGAACCCGAACTTCCAGGAGCAGCCCACACAGTCGGCGTAGGGGTGGGCCGGTACCACCAGACCGCCGGCGCGCCGGATCTCCCGCGCGAAGTGCGCCCACCGCCGGTCCCGGGCCCGGTGGCGCCAGTCGACGAAGGTGCCCGGGTCGGTGCCGAGGGCCAGCACATGGCCGTTCCTGGTGGTGACCTCCTCGCCGAGCAGCACCAGCAGGTCGTCGCCCGCCGCGTCGGCCCAGTGGGCGTGCGAGGCGTTCGTGTTGTGGTCGGAACTGTTGATGAAGTCCAGCCCGGCCGCCCGGGCCAGCGCCGCGATCTCGGCCGGGGTACGGCGCCCGTCGGAGTGCCACGAGTGCAGATGACAGTCGCCCCGGTACCAGTCCCGCCCCCGGCCCCGGGCGCGGGCCGGCGGATACACTGGCTGCGGTGCGGCACCGGGTTCCCCGGGCGTCAGGGTGACGGTCACCTCGTACGACAGCCCCTGCGGGGCCACGGTGTACGGGCCGAGCGCGATGTGCCAGGTGCCGGGGTTCATCGGCCCGGGCAGATACCCGGGCGTCGCGTCGTCGCCCCGCACGAAGAACTCCGTGCGGGCCCCTCCGGACCATCCCCGGAACCCCGGCCCGCCGACCTCCACTCCGCGCTCGTCGAAGAGACCGATGTCGAGGGCGTTGCCGGGGGTGCCGGGGGGCTTGGAGGGTTTGTCGTAGGTGTAGGAGACCTTCAACTCCGCTGTGCCGGAAGGCACTTCGAAGGGAAGGTAGACGTAGTCGGGTGAACCGGGTGCGAGAGTGCCGCGCAAGCTGGTCACAAGGACCACGTTAGGCGCCCTGCGGGGCCGCGGGACAGTATCAATCGCGGCTCCGCGACCAACCAGTCGGTACGATGCCTCATGCGCATCGCCGTAACGATCTTTCTCACCGACGAGACCGTCACCCCCCTCCGGCTCGCGCGCGAGCTGGAGCAGCGTGGCTACAGCGGCCTCTACCTCCCCGAACACACCCACATCCCCGTCGAGCGGAGGACCCCCTACCCCGCCGGCGGCGACCTGCCCCGCGAGTACGGCCGCACCCTCGACCCCTTCGTCGCCCTCGGTCAGGCCGCGGCCGTCACCGAGCGCCTCGGACTCGGAACCGGCATCACCCTCCTCGCCCAGCACGACCCCATCGCCCTGGCCAAGCAGATCGCCACCTTGGATCACCTGTCCGGCGGACGTGTCACCCTCGGTCTCGGCTACGGCTGGAACGTCGAGGAAGCCGCCGACCACGGCGTGGAGTGGCGCACGCGCCGGGAACTGGTCCGGGACCGGGTGCGGCTGATGCAGGCGCTGTGGTCCGCGGAACCGACGGCCTACACGGGCGAGTTCGCCGCCGTACGGGCCAGCCACGCGCACCCCAAGCCCGTACAGAAACCGCGGGGTCCGGTGACCGGCCCGCGCACGCTCGTCGGCGGGGCGGCCGGGCCGAAACTGTTCGCGCACATCGCCGAGTACGCCGACGGCTGGCTGCCGATCGGCGGCCGGGGTCTCACCGAGTCCCTGCCGCTGCTGCGCTCGGTCTGGGCGGACGCGGGCCGCGACCCGGCCGCCCTCCAGATCGTCCCGTACGCCGTGCAGCCGACGCCGGGAAAGCTGGCGCACTACGCGGAGTTGGGCATCGAGGAGGTCGTGCTGCAGCTGCCGCCGGCGGGGGAGACGGAGGTGCTGGGGGTGCTGGACGAGTACGGGAGTCACCTGTAGGCCGAGTGGGAGCCATCTTCCGGAATCACCCCGAACGTATGCTCAAAGGATGACGACTTCCGCGACCTCCGGGACCGGTCCGACCGAGAACTCCATGCGTCGCGCCCTCAAACGCGCCCGGGACGGTGTCGCCCTCGACGTCTCCGAGGCGGCGGTGCTGCTCCAGGCCCGCGGCGAGGCCCTGACCGGCCTCGCCGCGTCCGCCGCCCGGGTGCGCGACGCGGGTCTCGAACAGGCGGGCCGGCCCGGTGTCATCACGTACTCGAAGAGCGTCTTCGTCCCCCTCACCCGGCTGTGCCGGGACAAGTGCCACTACTGCACGTTCGTCACCGTCCCCGGCAAGCTGCGCCGGGCGGGCCACGGAATGTTCATGTCCCCGGACGAGGTGCTGGACATCGCCCGCAAGGGCGCCGCCCTCGGCTGCAAGGAAGCCCTGATCACCCTCGGCGACAAGCCCGAGGACCGGTGGCCTCAGGCGCGCGAGTGGCTCGACGCGCACGGCTACGACGACACCATCGCCTACGTCCGCGCCATCTCCATCCGGATCCTGGAGGAGACGGGTCTGCTGCCCCACCTCAACCCGGGCGTCATGACCTGGACGGACTTCCAGCGGCTCAAGCCGGTCGCGCCCTCCATGGGCATGATGCTGGAGACGACCGCGACCCGGCTGTGGTCCGAGCCCGGCGGCCCGCACCACGGCTCCCCGGACAAGGAGCCGGCCGTACGGCTGCGGGTGCTGGAGGACGCCGGCCGTTCCTCCGTGCCGTTCACCTCCGGCCTGCTCATCGGCATCGGCGAGACGTACGAGGAGCGGGCCGAGTCCCTCTTCGCCCTGCGCAAGGTCTCCCGGGCCTACCACGGCATCCAGGAACTGATCATCCAGAACTTCCGCGCCAAGCCCGACACGGCGATGCGCGGCATGCCGGACGCCGAACTGGACGACCTGGTCGCCACGGTGGCCGTCGCCCGGCACATCATGGGCCCGTCCGCCTGCCTCCAGGCCCCGCCCAACCTCGTCGACTCCGAATACGAGCGGCTGATCGGCGCCGGCATCGACGACTGGGGCGGGGTGTCACCCCTGACCATCGACCACGTCAATCCCGAACGGCCCTGGCCGCAGATCGAGGAACTCACCGAGCGCTCCCGGGCGGCCGGTTTCGAACTGCGCGAACGGCTCTGCGTCTACCCGGAGTTCGTGCGCCGCGGTGAGCCCTGGCTGGACCCGCGGCTGCGCCCGCACGTGAGCGCGCTCGCCGACCCGGAGACGGGCCTGGCCCTCCCGGACGCCACCGTCGAGGGCCGTCCGTGGCAGGAGCCGGAGGAGGCCTTCGTCCCGGCCGGCCGTACGGACCTGCACCGCACGATCGACACCGAGGGCCGCAGCGCCGACCGGCGCGACGACTTCGACGAGGTGTACGGCGACTGGGAGGCGCTGCGCGAGGCGGCCGCCCCGGGCATGGCGCCGGAGCGGATCGACACCGACGTACGGCAGGCGCTGGCGACCGCGGCCGACGACCCGACGAAGCTCACCGACGCCGAGGCCCTGGCGCTGCTGCACGCGGACGGCCCGGCGCTGGACGCGTTGTGCCGGGTGGCCGACGACGTGCGCAGGTCGAGTGTCGGGGACGACGTGACGTACATCGTCACCCGCAACATCAACTTCACCAACGTCTGCTACACGGGCTGCCGCTTCTGCGCCTTCGCCCAGCGCCGCACGGACGCCGACGCGTACACGCTGTCCCTGGAGCAGGTCGCCGACCGCGCTCAGCAGGCCTGGGACGTGGGCGCGGTCGAGGTGTGCATGCAGGGCGGCATCCACCCGGACCTGCCGGGCACGGCGTACTTCGACATCGCGAAGGCGGTCAAGGAGCGCGTCCCCGGTATGCACGTCCACGCCTTCTCGCCGATGGAGGTGGTGAACGGCGCGACCAGGACGGGCATGTCGATCCGGGAGTGGCTGACGGCGGCCAAGGAGTCGGGCCTGGACACCATCCCCGGTACGGCGGCGGAGATCCTCGACGACGAGGTCCGCTGGGTGCTGACCAAGGGCAAGCTGCCCACGGCCACCTGGATCGAGGTGGTGAAGACGGCCCACGAGCTGGGCATCCGCTCCTCCTCCACGATGATGTACGGCCACGTCGACCAGCCCCGCCACTGGCTCGGCCACCTGCGCACCCTGGCCGCCCTCCAGCGCGAGACGGGCGGTTTCACCGAGTTCGTGACGCTTCCGTTCATCCACACGAACGCCCCGGTCTATCTCGCGGGCATCGCGCGCCCCGGCCCGTCCATGCGCGACAACCGCGCGGTGACGGCGATGGCCCGACTCCTCCTGCACCCCTGGATCCCGAACATCCAGACAAGCTGGGTGAAACTGGGCGCGGAGGGCGCGGCGGAGATGCTCCGCTCCGGCGCGAACGACCTGGGCGGCACGCTGATGGAGGAGACGATCTCCCGTATGGCGGGCTCGTCGTACGGCTCGTACAAGTCGGTCCGCGACCTGGTCGCCGTGGCCGAGGCGGCCGGCCGCCCGGCGAAACCGCGCACCACGCTCTACGGCGAGGTGCCGGAGGAACGGCAGCGGGCGGCGGAGGCCTCCGACGGGCACCTGCCGGAACTGCTCCCCGCCCTGGACTGAGTACGATGATCCGACCCCGACCGGAGAAGGGGCCCCATAGCGCCGCCTAGCGGAGGAGATGCGTACCCGTGGCTGCCCGACTGCCCTCCTGGGCCTGGGTCACCGGCCTGACGGCGGGCGCGACCGCGGCCGTCGTCGCCCTCGCCGTACAGGCGGACCACGGGCCGCGTCCCACGGCCGCCGTGGCCAAGCCGCGACCGTCGGCGTCGGCGGGCGCCCATGGCTCCGCCGCGCCGCACTCCCCGGCCCCGCCCGCGCTGCCGGCCGCGTCGGGCGAGGGCCGCCGGATCGTGTACTCGCTCGGCGAGAAGCGGGTCTGGCTGGTCGACGCGACGGGCAGGGCGTCCCGTACGTTCACGGTGTGGCCGGGCACGGTGAGCCCGCAGCCCGGCCGCTACTCGATCATCAAGCGCGGCCGGCCCACCAAGGGCTCGGACGGCGTGGAGATCGAGCACGTGATGTATTTCACCGTCGCGTCCGGCGTGAACATAGCCTTCTCCAACGCCCTGGACGGCTCCTCGCCGCCCCCGGCGGACGGCAAGAAACTGGGCGGCATCCGTCTGCACAAGCAGGACGGCGCCGCCCTGTGGTCCTTCGGCGACCAGGGCACCAGGGTGGCGGTCGTCAAGTAGTGGTCTCCCGGCGGGCGGGCAGCTGGTTGACGATCAGGGCGACTCCGGCGAGCAGGAAGATGCGCGTCGCGGCGTCCAGCCCGTTCCAGGTCTTGGACTGCCACATCGAGAACCACTCACCGCCGATCGCGATGAACCCGGCGCCGAAGAGCAGCACCAGCATCAGCAGTCCGTAGGTGGACCAGCGCCGGGCGAGGTCGTCGTCCTTGCGCCGCGCCCAGAGGTACGTGCCCCAGATCAGCACCAGGGCCGCCACCGTCTCCCACACGATGATGAGGACGTAGGCGGTGTCCTGAAGGCCGGTGCTGGTGACGGCCCGCCACATCAGGTCGTGGTCCTTGAACGTCGTGTCCATCGCCAGCACATGCCGGACGAACTGCTGGTTCGTCCCGAAGTCGGTGATGTTCCCGAGAGCGACGAGGGCGATGTAGAGGGCGAGTATGCCGGTGAGCACACCGGCGGCCAGGTTGAGGCCCGTGTGACGTGGGGGGTTGGTGGTCATGGCTGGATTCTCCCCTGCGCGGGGCCCGGTTATCGCGTGGCCATTGCGCCAGATTGAGAAAGCGGGCGTCGGAAAGACGCTCCTGCTCCAGGGAGTTGGAGCAGGGCGCCGCAGCCTCAGCGCCCTACCGCCTCCCCGGTTGTCACCGGCCGCACCTTCGTCAGCAGCAGGTCCAGGAAGTGGTCGGGGTGACGGAAGGCCGCGAAGTGGCTCGCCTCGCGGATCAGGGCGAAGTCCTTCAGCGGGGCGGTGACTTCGTCGTAGAACCGGCGGGCCGGCTGCGGTGGGGTGAGGACGTCGCTCTCGCCCTGGAAGACGAAGAAGGGGAGGCGGAAGGCGGTGCCCTCGGCGTACTCGTCGATCGTCATCGCCTGGGGGCCGAGCCGCTCCGAGAAGGTCTGCGCCTTCAGGTACGTGCGCAGGTCGCGGAGCGTGTGGAAGGGGGAGAACCACAGGGAGCGGATCACGACCGTCTTCATGGTGTCGTAGGTGAGGGGGTCGGTCGTCACCACCGTCTTCGCGTGCTCCGCCCACTCGTGGGCCGACCAGGCCGTGCGGTCCGAGCCCATCGCCGTGATCTTCGCCAGCTCCTTCTTCCTGCCCGCCTTCTCCAGCCGGGCCAGCAGCGCCTGGTAGGCGGAGGCGTCGCGGCCCCCGCCGACGATGTTCTGATCGGTGCCGACGTAGGCCGAGTACAGCTCGGGGTGGTTGCGGGCCAGGCGGAGGCCGATGACCGTGCCGAAGCTGTTGGCAAGGAGCAGCACCTTGTCCACGTTCAGACGGGTGCGGACGTGTTCCGTCACCTCCAGGGCGTCCGCGTGGAGGCGGTCGAGGGTCAGCTCGCCCTGCCCCTCGGCGCCGCCCGCCGCGAAGGTCCGGCCGGCGCCCCGCATGTCCCAGCGGACGATCGTGAAGTGCCGCTCCCAGGCGCGGGTGCGCGGCGTGAAGATCAGGTTCGAGGCGCCGGGGCCGCCGTGGAGCTCCAGGATCACGGGGTTGCTCCGGTCCTCGCCGCGCACGGAGAGCCACTGGTCGATGCCGCCGATGCGGACGTACGAGGACTCGTCGATGCCGTTCGGGGTGGTGATCGCGAGCTTCTTGGCGAGGGCGCGGCGCTTGAGGGCCCGGTAGGTGAGCAGCATGGTGTTCCCCCTAAACTGTTTACACCGTTAGGTGTTCCTTGTGTTTACGGTATATAGAGTTGTCGGGTGGAGTCAACGGGCTTCGCCGAAGTCGAGCAGCAGCCGAGCAGGAGGGCCTCGTGGCCGGACGCAGCGCCAGGAGCGGCAAGGAGCAGCAGGAGACGCCGCGCGACCCGCGGGCGGTCCTCGCGCTGCTGTGGGGCGAGCAGGAACAGCCCACGCGCGGGCCCAAGCCGTCGCTGACCCCGGAGCGCATCGCCGCGGCCGCCGTCGAGCTGGCCGACGCCCAGGGGCTGGAAGCGGTCTCGATGAGCAAGGTCGGCGCCGGGTTCGGCGTCTCGGCCATGGCGCTGTACCGCTATGTGCACGGCAAGGCCGGACTGGTCGAGCTGATGATCGAGTCGATCCTCGCCGAGACCCCCGACCTCTCCGCCGCGCAGGGCGACTGGCGCGCCGGGACCCGGCTGTGGGCCCGCCGGTGCCTGGACCTGTACCGGGCCCACCCCTGGGCGCTCACCGCGACCGCGATGCGCCGCCAGGTCATGGGCCCCCACCAGCTCGGCTGGCTGGACGCGGCGCACGCGGCCCTGGAGCCCACCGGCCTGTCGGCCGCCCAGCGGCACCAGATCTTCGTCCTCGTCGTCGGCCTCGTGCGCAGCCTCGCCCAGCAGACGGCCGACTTCGACGCCGCCGAGGACCGGGAGTGGAACCGCCTCACCGGGGAGGTGCTCGAACGCCACGCGGACCGGTTCCCGGCCCTGACCCGGGCCATCGCCGACGGCGCCTTCGACCCTGCCGGCACCGACCCGCTCGAGTTCGGGCTCGACCGGATCCTCGACGGGGTCGAAGCGCTCGTGGCCGGACGTCGTGGCTGAGCGGGAATGACCCCAGGGGGGCGATTTGCCCCCGTGAACGGACCGTTCCCCGTCGATTACAGTGCTGAAGGTCGTACGGATGGACGGTGCCGTGGGGAGGTCTGGGTGAGTGCGACATCCGGCGCCGTCTGGGGCCGAGCCGAGCAGCAGGACTTCCGCAGCCGGGTGCGCGGCACCCTGCTCGGGGTCGCCGTGGGTGACGCGCTCGGCGGGCCCGCCGACCCGCTGTCCCTGGAGGAGATCCGGGCCGCCTACGGCCCCGAGGGCCTGCTCGACCTGGCCTTCGGGCACGGGCGGCGCGGCACGGTCACCCATCACACCCAGCTCACCCTGTTCAGCGTGGACGGACTGATAAGGGCCCAGGTCCGCCGCGACACCGGCGCCTGGCATCCGCCGACCGATCTGCACCGGGCCTATCGGCGCTGGGCGGCCACCCAGCGGGACTGGGGGCCCGACGAGCGCCGCAAGGACGACGGCTGGCTGGCACGGGAGGAGTGGCTGTACGCCCGCCGCGACCCGACCCGCGCCCTGCTCGTCGGGTTCGGCGACGACACCATGGGCACGCTGGAGTCACCGAAGAACCCCGGCGAGCTGGGGCCCGAGGCCGTGGCCCGGTCGGCGCCGTTCGGGCTGCTGGTCGGATGGGAGCCGCAGCTCGTCGCGCAGCTGGCGGTGGAGTGCGCCGCGCAGAGTCACGGGCATTCCCTCGCCTATCTGTCGGCGGGCGCGTACGCCGTGATCGTGCATGCGCTGGCCCGGGGCGAGAGCCTGGACGGTGCCGTGCAGCGGACCCTCGCCCTGCTCGCCGCCCGGCCCGGCCACCAGCCGGTCTCGGACGCCCTGCAGCATGCCCTCGGGGCGGTCCGGCAGGGCATCCCGAGCCCGACGCGGGTGGAGGAACTGGCCGGCGACGGCACGGCGGACGGATTGCTGGCGGCGGCGGTGTACTGCGCGCTGGTGGGCGAGGACATGCGGCACGGCCTGTGCCTCGCGGTGAACCAGAGCGGCCCGTCGGCCGCGGCGGGGGCGCTGACAGGTGGGTTGCTGGGCGCCCTCCACGGCGAGACCGCCCTTCCGCCGGGCTGGCTGGCCGATTTGGAAGGGCGGCCGACGATTCTCGAACTCGCCGACGACTTTGCGATGGAGATGACCCAGGGACCTGCACTGCATGGCCCGGCGGGGTCGTCGCCGGGGTGGCTGGCCCGGTATCCGCGGGCCTGAACCGAGCGGCTGCCACGACAGACCCGCACCCGGCGACGGCGAAGTACCCCTACGGCGCTCCCACCACGTCGTCCCCGGCCCCCGCAGGCACCGGCGTGGCCAGCGCAGCGTTCCCGTCTCCGTCCGCATTCACCTTCTCGATGACCGCCAGGCGCTCGGGCGTGTCCTCCGGCTTCACATAGCCGATGACGATGTAGAGGACGAGGGACACCACCAGCGGCACCGAGACCTGGTACTGGAGCGGCACCCCGCCGGAGACGTTCCAGCTGATGGGGTAGTTCACCAGCCAGAACGCCAGCAGACCCGCCGCCCAGCTGGTCAGCGCCGCCGTGGGGCCGGAGCGGCGGAACGGGCGGAGCAGGCCCAGCATCATCGGGATCGCGATCGGGCCCATGAGGCCGGCCACCCACTTGATGACCACCGTGATGATGTCCTTGAACGTGGGGGAGTTGACCTGTGTCGCCACCGCCATGGACAGGGCCAGGAAGACGACCGTCGTGACGCGGGCGGCGATCAGCCCCGACCGCTGCCCCCACGCCCGCGCGCGAGCGGACAGCACCGGCGCCACGTCACGGGTGAACACCGCCGCGATCGCGTTCGCGTCGGAGGAGCACATGGCCATCGTGTGGGAGAAGAAGCCGACGACGACCAGGCCCAGCAGGCCGTGCGGCAGCAGCTGTTCGGTCATCAGGCCGTAGGAGTCGGAGCCGTCCGGCTTCTGCGCGTGGACGAGGAGGGGGGACATCCACATCGGGAAGAACAGGACCACCGGCCAGATCAGCCACAGCACGGACGACAGACGGGCCGACCGCTCGGCGGCGTGCGCGCTGCCCGTCGCCATGTACCGCTGGGCCTGGTTGAGCATGCCGCCGTTGTACTCGAAGAGCTTGATGAACAGGAACGCGAGGAGGAACACCGTGCTGTAGGGGCCGATCAGCGGCTTGCCGTGGCCGTGCAGCGCGGGCTGGTTCCAGGCGTCGAAGAAGCCGATGTGCTTGTCGCTCAGCTTCAGTACGACCGCCACGAACATCGAGACACCGGCGAGCAACTGGATGACGAACTGGCCGAGTTCGGTCAGCGCGTCCGCCCACAGGCCGCCGATCGTGCAGTACACGGCCGTGATCGCGCCGGTGATGAGAATGCCCTGGTTCAGGGTGACCCCGGTGAACACCGACAACAGGGTGGCGATCGCCGCCCACTTGGCGCCCACGTCCACGATCTTCAGCAGCATGCCGGACCAGGCCAGCGCCTGCTGGGTGGACAGGTTGTAACGGTTCTTCAGGTACTCCAGCGGGGAGGCCACATGGAGCCGGGAACGCAGTCGGTTGATACGGGGCGCGAACAGCTTCGACCCGATGGCGATGCCGAGCGCGATGGGGAAGGACCAGGTGACGAAGGAGGTGACGCCGTAGGTGTAGGCGATGCCCGCGTACCCGGTGAACATGACCGCGCTGTAGCCCGACATGTGGTGCGAGATGCCGGACAGCCACCAGGGCATCTTGCCGCCGGCCGTGAAGAAGTCGGAGACGTTGTCCACGCGCTTGTGCGACCAGACGCCGATCGCGACCATCACACCGAAGTAGCCGATGAGTACGGCCCAGTCGAGACTGTTCATGTGCTCGATCGTGGGTGCGGTCACGTGAACACGACAAGCAAGCGGAAGGTCAAGTCACGGTAAAAATGTTCGACTTGATGACTGACGTTCACCTACATGAACAGGCTCTCACTGCATCAGCTCCCCCGCGTTGACCAGCAGCGACTGCCCCGTGACGGCCCGCGCCCGGTCGGACGACAGGAACACCGCCGCATCCGCCACGTCCCCGTCCGTCGCGAGCTCCGGCAGCGCCATCCGCTCCGTCAGCCGCGCCAGGACCTCCTCCTCCGGCACCCCTTCCGTCTGCGCGGTGAACTGTACGTACGCCTGCACCGGCGGTCCCCACATCCAGCCCGGCAGCACGGTGTTGACCCGGATCCGGTACGGCCCGAGCTCCCGGGCCAGCGAGTACATCGCGCTGGTCAGGGCCCCCTTGGATGCGGCGTAGGCCGCCTGCTTCACCTGCGAGGGCGCGGCCACCGCCGACTGTGTCCCGATGAACACCACGGAACCGCCGCCGCCCGCCTTCAGCGCCGGCAGGCACGCCCGCGTCATCCGCAGCGTGCCCAGCAGGTTCACGTCGATGACCGACTGCCAGGTCGCGAAGTCCGCGTCCTCCAGTCCGCCGAAGTGGGAGTCCCATGCGGCCACATGGACAACGGCGTCGATGCCGCCGAACCGCTCCCGCGCCAGCTCCGCCAGCGCCGCGCACTGCCCCTCGTCGGTGATGTCGGTGGCCCGGTACGCCGTACGCGTGCCGTCCGGATCGATCCCGGCCGCGCTCTTGGCGAGATTCGCCTCGGTGCGCGCCCCGAGCACCGCGTTCCCGCCGTCCCGTACGACGGCCGCCGCGACCTGGTGACCGAGCCCGGCGCCCACTCCCGATACGACCACTGTCCTGCCTGCGAGCAGGGACATCGATGCCTCCCGCGGTATGGCGCTTTATCTGACGGGGCGTCAGAGTATGGGCTACCGCAGGAAAGGGGAACCGTTTGACTTCGCCCGCCTCCCGAAGGAGGGGGCCTGCAGCCTTCCGCAGCTCGAGCACAGCTTGGACTGGTGATCTTCTCCCCAGCGGACAGGGTCAGCAGATGGTCGAGTCCGGCGTCCACGCCGACGGCCGCATCCGTAGGAGGCAGCGGCTTGACGTTGGGGTCTTCGACCTGGGCAGCTTGTGAGCCTCAGAGCCGTTTCCTTCCCGGCGGTAGGCCGGGTTGTCCACGGAGGAGAGCCGATGAACGACGACACCCGCAGTGAGGCGTACGGCGAACTGGCCGCCGTAGGACCGTACGGCGTCCGGCCCGGCCACGCCCTGATCACCATGGTCGAGCCGCACCCCGGTCACGAGTACGCCTACAACCGCTGGTACGAGGACGACCACTACTACGCCGGCGCGATGGCCATGCCCTGGATGTACGCGGGCCGCCGCTGGGTCGCGACCCGGGAACTGCAACTCCTGCGGTACCCCGAGAAGTCGGCCGTCGCCCAGCCCGTCACGGCCGGCTGCTACCTCTCCACCTACTGGATCACCGACGGCCGCTACGACGACCACATGAAGTGGACCGTGGCCATCAACCGGCGCCTCAACCGCGACGCCCGCGTCTACCACGACCGCACCCACGTCTTCACGGCCTTCCAGGACCACGAGGCGACGGTCTACCGCGACGGCGCGGCCGGCCCGCGCGACGTCCACGCCCTCGACCACCCCTACGCCGGGCTGGTGCTGGAGGTGATCGACAGCGAGTCGGCGGGGCAGCGGGCGGAGCTGGGCGAG
Organism: Streptomyces sp. RB17; assembly: GCF_009604455.1. GTDB lineage: Bacteria > Actinomycetota > Actinomycetes > Streptomycetales > Streptomycetaceae > Streptomyces. The sequence goes on along the minus strand of NZ_WEGL01000007.1, from coordinate 304,400 downwards.
TGGCTCCGCACCCGCCACCTGCCCACGCGCCTGGCCGGGTCCCCGGCCGCGATGGTCACCGTCTTCCGGCCCACCCCGCTGCCCGGCGACCGCATGACCTACGTCAAGCAGGTCGAGGCAGTGGACACCCGCCTGACCCTGCTGTGGTTCCTGGAGCAGGACCCACGGGAGTGCTGGGAGGAGCACTTCACGGGGCTGGACGCGGATGTCTCGGGGGCGGGGCTGGGGCGGGCGGAGCTGGTGGCGCCGTTCATCCCCACGGTGCCGGGGACGGACCGGTACGTGACCGAGCTGCGCAGCTCTACTTGAGCTCGTCGGGACAGGGAGTGCCCCGGGGCAGCTGGTAGGGCGCCGCCAGCCGGTACGTCCCCGCACGCGGAGCGAGCAGTACCGTCCACTTGTCCCCGTTCACGTCCTGAGGCGTCTCCGTCAGACACCCGTTAACGTTCCGGTACTTCTTCGGCGTGCCGGAGGGGGAGACCACCTGCGGCGGCTTCAGACTCTTGCCGTGCTCGTCGACGATGCTCAGCCACGGCGAGTAGGGGATCCTGATCAGGATCCGCCCGGCCTTGCGCACCTGAAGCGTCATCTCGCCCTGCTCGGCCCGGTCCACCACCGCGTCGGGCTCGGCGAGCGGCGCCGGATCGGTCACCCGGAACAGCTGCCAGTTGGCGTCGCCCCAGACCTGCCGCAGATACGGCATCCCGCGCTGCAGCAGTTCCCGCTCGCGCTCGCCGCCGTCGCCGTCCGGGTTGTCCTTGGGCAGGACGACGAAGTGGACGGCCCAGCGCTGCAGCCACTCGTGGTAGTTCGCGGAGTTGAGGGTGTCGTCGTAGAAGAGCGGGTTGCGCTCCATGTCGGCCTGCCGGTTCCAGCCGCGCGCGAGGTTGACGTACGGCGCGAGCGCGGAGGCCTCCCGGTGTGAGCGCGCCGGGACCACCTCGACGCGGCCCTTCTCGGCACCGGCCTTCTGCAGCTGGTGCACCAGCGGGGCGAGCTCGCGGGCCCAGGACGCGGCCGGGGTCGTGTGGATGATGTCGTCCACCGACTTGAAGCCGATCCAGCCGGCGAAGCCGAGGAGCGCCAGTACGGTCGTGTACCACTTGCGTGACTTCGGCACCGTGAACGGCAGCGCGGCCACCAGCGTCGCCCCCGCGAACAGCATCGGCAGCCGGGAGATGTTCGACCCGATCTGCGAGCTGATCAGCCACACCAGGACCACGCCGACGCTGTACACGGCGGCCGTCAGCCGGACCGTCACCCACTCCCTGGGGGCGAGGAACAGGCACAGCAGCCCGTACAACAGGGGCAGGATCACGGAGCCGATCGTCATCGGCTGGGTGCCCGAGAACGGGAAGAGGAAGTAGGACGCGGCGACCACCACCGCCGGGGCGAGCCCCAGCGCCCAGGCGCCCGGCCGCCGCTTCTGCAGGAACAGCGCGACCGCGACCAGCCCGACGAACAGGCCCGAGACGGGCGAGGCCATGGTCGAGAGCCCGGCCAGCGGGGCGGCCACCGCCGCCTTTGCCCAGCGTTTGTGCCGCCACCGGTAGGGCCAGCAGAAGACGGCCGCGACGGCGCCGAGAGCGAACATCGTGCCGAGCCCGAAGGTCACCCGGCCCGAGACCGCGTTGCACAGCAGCGCGACGACCCCGGCGAGCGAGGCCCACAGCGGGTTCCTCACCGCCCGGCTGCGGATCAGGACCAGCGTCAGCAGGCCCGCCGACACGGTCCCGGCGATCATCATCGACGTGCGGACGCCGAGGACGGCCATCAGATACGGCGACACCACGCTGTACGACACCGGGTGCATGCCGCCGTACCAGGCGAGGTTGTACGCCGAGTCCGGGTGCCGGCCGACGAACTCCGCCCAGGCGTCCTGCGCCGCGAGATCGCCGCCACTGTTCGCGAACGTGAAGAACCAGACGATGTGCAGGACCCCCGCGAGGGCCGTTATGGACAGCACGGGGTGTGCCAGCAGCCGCTGCCGCAGGGGTTCGGCGGCGGCGAGCAGGCGCGTGAGCCTGCCGGGGGGCGTGTCCGGGTGATCACTCTCGGTACGGCCGTCCGGATGGCCGGTGCGATCCCCGCGACCGTCCGGATCAGCCTCGGACAGGCGTATTCGCGGGCCGGATCCCGGGCTCGGATCGGCGTCGTCGGCGCGTGTCGGCTCGGCTGTGGCCACCTGAAGGCACTCCCCGTGTCCCGTCTTCTGTTCTCCGCCGTGTTCCACGGTGTTCCCGACTGCTTCCCGTCCAGTTCGCGGCCATGTCCCGTGACCGGCGACCTGCCCCGATTCGTGACGCTAGCACGCGCGCCTTTTTGTGGCGCGGCTCGCCTCCGGGGCGCTTCGGCCCCTTCGGCTCACGCACCCTGCCGGGGGTCCGCCTCGGCAGGGTGCGTGCTGGTCACGGCCGGGGTGCGGACTCAGCCCAGACGGGTCAGCTTGGCGCCGAAGCCGGGCTCGACCAGATCCTTCTCCAAGGCCACCGGCACCTTGACGGCGCCGGCCGAACCGTCACCCACGGTGAGCGAGCCGACCTGGGTGCCGGCCTTCGCGGTGTGCGGCAGCTTGCCGGCGGTGAAGGACAGCTTCACCTTCAGCCCCGACCAGCCGGCCGCCGTGACGTCCTTCGTCGCCACGACCGGGGTACGGCCGCCGAGGCCGTCGTCGACGTACCCGACGACGTCGCCCTTCTTCAGGACGGTCACCGACTTCAGGGCGCCCTGCGCGGCCCGGATCAGCTTGTCGCCCGCGTCCAGGACCCCGCTGATGATGGTGTTGTCGAAGCCGCCGGCGGGCTGGCGCAGCACGGCACCGATGACGGTGCGCGTCTCGCCGCCGACCTGCTGCTTCGCCGCGAAGACGAGGTTGCCGAGGGCGGCGGGCGTGGTGCCGGTCTTGATGCCGACGACGTTGTTGTGGCCGACCAGGCGGTTGTAGTTGGAGTGGTTGACGCCCTTGTAGTCGTCGTACGACATCATCGCCGCGACCTCGCGGAAGACGGGCTGCTCCATCGCCGCGCGGGCCAGCTTCACCTGGTCCACCGCCGTGCTGACCGTGGAGGCGGTCAGGCCCGAGGGGTCGGTGTACTTGGTGTTGGTCATGCCGAGGCTCTTGGCGGCGGCGTTCATCTTCTCCGTGAACGCCTGCTCCGAATGGGAGTCCCAGCGGGCGAGCAGCCGGGCCACGTTGTTGGCGGAGGGCAGGAGGATGGCCTCCAGGGCCTCGCGCTCGGAGATCCGGTCACCGGCCGTGACGTGGACGGTGGACTCCTGGCCCGCGTCCGACTGGTCCTCGGCGGCCTTGTCTATCGTGATCTTCGGGCCGTCCTGGCCGCTCTTGAGCGGGTGGTCGCGCAGGATGAGGTAGGCGGTCATCACCTTGGCGACGCTCGCGATCGGAACCGGCTTCTGGTTGCCGGAGGAGCCGAACGTGCCGATGCCCTGGACGTCGAGCGCGGCCTGACCGGTGGCCGGCCAGGGGATGCCGACCTTGCCGCCGTCGAAGGTGTAGGTGTCCTTCGCGGTGAGGTCGAGGGTGGGCTCGGGGAGCGGGCGGAAGGTCTGTACGACCGCGAAGACGATCGCAAGGAGCAGGACCAGGGGGGTCCAGATCTTGACGCGGCGCACGATCGTGCGGACCGCGGTCTCCGGGGGCGGGGGCGTGTTCGTCAGCTCCGCCAGGAGATCCAGCGGGGGCTTCGGGGGGAGGGGCTGCTGGGTGGTGCGCTCGGGGCCGACCTGGGGGACGGGGGTGGTGGCGTCCGGCTTGACGGCAGGCTTGGCCCCCGGCTCGGCGGCCGGGGCCAAGTCGTTCTTGAGCGCGACGAATTTGCTGGTGCGCTCGGAGTCGGACTCCGGGGCCTTGGGCTTGCCGCCCAGCTTGAGCATGGTCGTCGGCTGATCGACCTGCGGGGCGGGCTTGGGCTTCAGAGCCTTGAAGACGGTGGTGGGCTGGTCGGCGGGGGTGTCGTCCGCGGGGGTCTCGTCGTCACCCGCGTCCGCCTCGGCTTCGCCTTCGGCGTCCGTGTCGCCCCCGCCCGTACCACGCGTGCGGGTCTCGTCGTCGGCTGCGGGCGGCCCCTGTGGCCCGTCCTCACCGTCGGCGTCCTCAGCCCCGTCCCCGGTTCCACCGGCCTTTGCCTTCGCATCCGCCTCGCCGTCCGCACCGGCCCCGGCGCCACCACCCGAGCCGCCCTCCGCGTCGGCCGGGGCGGTGCTGTCCGTGTCGATGTCGGTCTTCGCGTCGGCCGGGGTGCCGGTGTCAGGGTCGGTGTCGGTCTTCGCGTCGGCCGGGGTGCCGGTGTCTGCGTCGGTGTCAGGGTCGGTGTCGGTCTTCGCGTCGGCCCCGGCGCTGCCGTCCGTGTCGGCGTCACGGTCAGCGTCGGTCTCCGGGTCGGTCTCGGCCTTCGCCTTTGGGCCTGCCTTCTCGTCGGCCTCGGCGGCCTTCTGGTCGGCGTCGGCGCCCGTCTGCGTCTCGGCGCCCGCGTCGGCCCGGGTGTCGTCGTCCGTGGTGGTCTCCGGGTCGGTCTCGGCCTTCGCCTCTGGGTCTGCCTTCTCGTCGGTCTCGGCGGCCTTCTGGTCGGCGTCGGCGCCCGTCTCGCTCTCGGCGCCCGCGTCGGCCCGGGTGTCGTCGTCCGTGGTGGTCTCCGGGTTCGTGTCGGCGTCGGCACTCGCCTCGGCCTTCGCCTCCGCGTCTGCCTTCCCGTCGGCCTTGTCGCCCTCGGCGGCCTTCTCGTCGGCGTCGGCCTTCGCGTCGGCGTCGGTGCCCGCTTCCTTCTCCGGGTCCGCCTCCGTACCTGTGACCGCGTCAGCGTCCACCTCCGTGCCGGCGTTCGCCTTCGCGCCGGCGTCCGTCACCTCGGCCCCGGTCTCCGTCGCCTGCGCCTCGGTCTCGGCCTCGGGCTCGCCCTCCTCGGTCTCCGGCTCGTCCGTCGTCGTCGGCTGAGGACTTGTGGGCGCGGCGGCGCGGACCCACGCGGAGACCGCCTCGCGGAGGGCGGTGTCCTCCGGCGAGGCCTCCGTGGCGCGGGCCTTCACGTCACGGACCGACAGGATCTTCGTCGCGGTGTCCGCGCCGGCGGGCGCGGAATCCTGTTCCCGCGAGACGGCGAGGCGCGGATCGCGTGCCTCGGGAACCGGACCCGCGCTCCCCGACGTCGGTTCTGCCGACGACTCGCGCTGCTTCGACCTGTCGGGGGACTCGCCCGCCACCGATGCCTCCTCCATGCGCCGCACGCCCACGCGCGCGCCCTGTCCGAACCATGTACCAGTGTCCTGTGTGAGGGCTTGGCCCCTGCAGTAGACGAGAACGACATACCTACCGGTTCCCTCACGAACCGGTCACGCACCCTCGACAGACCAATGTGAGAGGGGTCACCCTGTCATTCATCCACGCGGGGAGGCATGGATGGGCAGGAGCCGCAGAACACTTCCGGAGGAGCTTCTGCTGCTGGCATTGGACCCGGCCACGGGTACCACTGCACAGCCGCAGTCGCTCGACCTCGGTCTGGCCGGAGCACAGCTAGTGGAGCTGGCGCTGGCCGGACGGATAGCCCCAGACGGGGATCGTATCGCCGTGGTGGTGCCACGGCCGACAGGAGATCCGACTCTGGACTGCGCGTTGGAGTTGCTGCGAAGGCGTGGCGCTCCCGTGCGTGCCGTCCATTGGATCGGCGGACCCCGGCTGGGGCTCCGTCAGACGTACCTCTCGCATCTGGAGCGGTGCGGCATGGTGCATGCCGTGGCCGGCCAGATGTGCGGCGTGTTGCCGACGACGCGCTATCAGGCGACGGACAACGAGATCAGCCGGGAGATCCGAGCCCGGCTGGACTCCGCGATCCGCACCGGCGTACCGCCGGACCCGCGGACCGCGGCGCTCGCCGCCCTGGCGCACGCCGTCGGACTCGGCAAGCACCTGTACCCGGGGAACGAGGGCCGATCGTCCCGCTCCCGGCTGCGGGATCTGATCCGGCACGACCCCATGGGCGGTCTTGTCGCGCACGCCGTGATGGACGTGCAGAGCGGGGCTGCCGCACAGCCACGCCGCGGCGCGGCCGCCCCCGGGCGGCAGGGCCCGGCCGGAACCAGGTCCGCGGCGGAACCCGCACGCGGGGTTCCGATGCAGCCGCACCGCGGATCCATGGCACGAGCCGTGGCCCACTGAGCCGTAACCCCGGTTCCGAGCCGTGATCGTGATCGCGGTTCCGCGCCGTGATGCGGTTCGGGCAGAACGCCGGTTCGCACAGACCCGGTTCGGGAGCCGCTGGTCGGAGCGGGGCGGTGAGATCCTTCCCTGGATCTCGCCGTCCCGCTCGACTGCGTCCAGATACACCATCGGGTGGCGAGCCGTGGCGAACTGACGCGTACGCGCCGCATATCCACCATTTACCAGCGGTAGAAAGCACCTTGGTGGCAGTCTGCTCAGCAGCAGATACGGAAAGTGTTAAGCAACAGGCAGGCAGCCGGAGGTGCACGTCCCGTGGCGTCCAATGTCAATCCCACCGTCAGGCGGCGCCGGCTGGGCCAGGAGCTGCGCAGGCTCCGGGAGCTCAAAGGCATGACGGCCGAGGAAGTGGCCGAGCGTCTGCTCGTGTCGCAGTCGAAGATCAGTCGGCTGGAGAACGGCCGGAGAAGCATCAGCCAGCGCGACGTGCGCGACCTGTGCGGGGTGTACGAGGTCGAGGACCAGCGGATCGTCGACTCGCTGATGGAGATGGCCCGGGACTCCCGGCAGCAGGGCTGGTGGCACACGTTCGGGGACATCCCGTACAGCGTGTACATCGGGCTGGAGACCGACGCCGAGTCGCTGCGGGTGTACGAACCGCAGCTGGTGACAGGTCTGTTGCAGACCCGCGCCTACGCGGAGGCCCTGGTGCAGGGCGCGCTGCCGGAGACGTCGACGGCCGAGATCGAGAAGCGTGTGCAGGTGCGCATGCGCCGACAGGAACGTATCACCGCCGAGAACAACCCGCTCCGGCTGTGGGTGGTGCTCGACGAGGCGGCGCTGAAGCGCGTCGTGGGCAGCAAGCTGGTCATGCGGGAACAGCTGGACCATCTGATCGAGATGTCCCAGCTGCCGCACGTCACCGTGCAGGTGCTGCCGTTCGAGGTGGGCGCGCACCCGGGGCTCAACGGCCAGTACGCCATCCTGGAGTTCGCCGACGCGGCCGACTCCAGCGTGGTCTACCTGGAGGGCGTCACCAGCGACCTGTACCTGGAGAAGGCCCAGGACGTGCAGAAGTACGCCGTGATGTACGAGCATCTACGGGCGCAGTCCCTCAATGTGGAGCAATCCCGGCAATTCATTGCGAAGGTGGCCAAACTGTACGCCGAGTGAGCGGCTGTCACGCAGGGCGCGGGATCGTACACCGCCGGTCCACTCCAATGGAAGTCCCCCCTGGAATATGCCATCCGGTCGAGTGAACGACCACTCCGGCGGGGGCAGTTGCCCGGTAGCGTCGATCACGCCAATCAGACGACAAGGTTGGCGTGAACCGCACTACCGCAACTCGCAACAGGAGTGGACATGGCACTGATTCAGGGCGCTTCGGAGACGTGGATGAAGTCTTCCTATTCCGCGGGCAACGGCGCCTGCGTCGAGGTCAAGTCGCCCACCGACGCCGAACTCGCCGTCCGCGACTCCAAGGTCCCCGAGGGCCCGATCCTCGCCTTCCCCACCGACGCGTGGAACGCCTTCGTGACCTCGGTCAAGGCCTAGGGGGTCCTCTCTGACCTTCGTCAGTGAAGACCCCGAGGAAAACAACTTCACAAGCACCACCAGAAGAGCCCTCTCGACCAGTCGCCGTCCTTGCCGAGAGGGCACCTTCTGTCAGGCGGCACGGTCACGCCGCCCCCGTGGACCGCACCACCGGGAACGCCACGTCACACACCGGGTCCTCCGGTCCCGCCGCCTCCCAGTCCGCGAAGTAGATCTCGCGGCAGGGACCGGCCATCTCCAGCCCCTCGCCCGCCATCCACTGCTCCACCGCCTCGAAGGCGGCCAGGATCTGCGGATGCGCCACCTGCGCCTTGGTGATCCGCGTGCAGGCCAGCCGGGCCGCCGGCTCCACCCGGACCGACGTCTCCCAGGCCCGCCCCCGCCCGGCGGCCCACGCCCGGGCCGCCGCCTCGTCTGCCACCGGCACACAGGACTCCGCCGGGCCGTCACTCTCCATCGACACCTCGGAGTGGTAGACCACGAACGGGGCGCCCGTCACGCCTCCGCACTCCCGCGCCGCCGCCTCCAGCCGGCCCAGCGAGGCGCCGATCCACGTCGGCAGCTCGTCCGCCAGCGTGTGCCGCGACTCGGTGATCACCACCTGCGCCGGCACGTCCACGGTCTCGATCACGAACTTCTCGTACATATCGGTGTTCCTCCCGGACAGCCGTCCACGGAGGTACTCGGCGAGCGTCCGCTGCCCGGCGATCCGGCTCTCCACGTCCGCCCAGTAGGCGGCGAGCCGGCCCGCGGCCTCGGGGCCCTCGGCGTCGAGCACCTCGGCGATCCGGGCCAGCGGCATGTCCAGCTGCCGCAGCAGGGCCACAAGACGGGCGCGTCCGGCCTGGTCGGCGCGGTAGTAGCGGTAGCCGGTCGCCTCGTCGACATGAGCCGGCGCCAGCAGGCCGAGCCGGTCGTACAGGCGCAGTGCCTTGGCCGACAGCCGGGCCCGCGCGGCGAACGCGCCGATGGTGAGCAGGCCGTCGGTGAGCTGGTCGTCGTCCACCGTGGCATCCTCCGTCACCGGGCGGATCCGCCGCCCGGTGACAGGGACGCTCGGCCCTGCCCCAGGGGCAAGGTCAAGCGGTGCTCAGCCGAGCTGGGCCTCGATGGCGGTCACGATCGCGTCCGACTCCGGCTCGGTCTGCGGCGAGAACCGGGCGACGATCGTGCCGTCCCGGCCGATCAGGAACTTCTCGAAGTTCCAGCGGATGTCGCCGCTGTGCCCCTCGGCGTCGGCGAAGTCCACGAGGCGCTGGTACAGCGGGTGCCGGCCCTCGCCGTTCACCTCGACCTTCTCGGTGAGCGGGAAGGTCACGCCGTACGTCGCCGAGCAGAACTCCGCGATCTCCTCGGCGGTGCCGGGCTCCTGGCCGAGGAACTGGTTGCAGGGCACACCGAGCACGGTGAAGCCGCGGTCGGCGTAACGCTCCTGGAGTTTCTCCAGGCCCGTGTACTGGGGGGTGAGGCCGCACTTGGAGGCCACGTTGACGACGAGGACCGCCTTGCCGGCGTATTGGGCGAGGTCGGCGGGGCCGCCGGTGAGGGCGTCGATGTCGATGTTCAGCACATTGGTCATGCCTGGATGCTAGGCGCTCCGCGGGCTGGGCCGTCATGGGCCGTCTGCCGGCTGCCGGTCCGCTATGGTTCTTCGCGCAGTTCCCCGCGCCCCTTTGGAGCGCGCTGTCCTGCCGCTTCCACCAGGACATTCCCGGCATCTGTGCGCTCGTACAACACCGACCGCCCCGCCCTCCTGCGCTCCACCAGCCCCGCCTCCCGCAGCACCTTCAGATGGCGTCCCACCGAGCCCAGCCCCTGCCGCGTCACCGCCGCCAGCTGGCTGGTGCTCATGGGCGAGGCGAGGAGCAGCAGGACGTCCGCGCGGGCGGAGCCGAGGAGCGCGCCCAGGGCGGACGGGACAGGCCTGACGCCGGCGTCGGCGAGGGCGCCGGCGCACGGGTAGACCGCCGCGTAGCGTACCCCGTCGTCCCAGGCGACCCAGCCCGCCCGCTGCACGGTCACCGGCACGAAGATCAGGTCGGCCCCGGAGATCTCCCGGGGAGGGTACTCGTGCAGGTTGATCTGGAGCCGGTTCTCGCCGAGCCAGCGGGTGCGCCCGGGCCGAAGCTCGTCGAGCACGCTCACCCAGCCGCCCCGGCTCACCTGCGCGGTCCGCGCGACCACGTCCGCCTCCAGCACCCGCCGGCGCCGCTCCCAGGACGGCCGTACGGTCGTCTCCCACACCCACTCCAGCAGGACGGCCGCACGCTCGGGCAGGTCGTCCCGGTCCAGCGCGGCGGGGAGCGGGCCGGCGAGCGCGGTGCGCAGCTGGGCGCGGGCCGCGTCCGGCGCCGTCGAGCGGACCCGTCCGACCTCGTCCGCGAACGCCTCCCCGCCCCGGGGTGCCGGGGTCAGGAAGTCGGCGATCCACTCCCTGCCGAGTCCCGCCCGCACCAGGCGCGCCGTCACCGGCTCGGCCGCCAGCCGGGCCCGGTAGGCGGGCAGATGGGTGCGCAGCCACGCGTGCTCACCGGGATGAGCGGCGTCCCCCGCATGCAGCAGCTTCAGGCAGGCGAAGGTCTCGGCGAACGGCGAGACGACGAACCGGCTGCGGACCAGCGTGTCCGCGTTGAGCTGCCACCAGCCCACTCCGGCACCCCCCCATGGCCGTACGACCTTTCGCGCTGCGGCGAAACAATAACGGGCGCATCCGCGACCGGCCGAGACTCCGGAGCATGTCCAGCTACCGATCCCTGTTCCGCACCCCGGAGTTCACCCCGCTCTTCCTCGGCTCGGCCGCGCAGACCGCCGCGCAGACGGTCGGCGGGCTGGCCCTGGCCACGCTCGTGTACCGGGCCACCGGCTCGCCGCTGCTGTCGGCGGTGAGCATGTTCGGCCCGTCGCTCGCCCAGGTGCTGGGCGCGACCTTCCTGCTGTCCGGCGCCGACCGGCTGCCCCCGCGTACGGCGCTGTCCGTGATCGCGCTGGCCTTCGCGGCCGGTACGGCGGTGCAGGCGGCGCCCGGTCTGCCGGTCGGCGCGGTCTTCGGTGTCGTCCTGGTGCTGGGTCTGGTGGCCTCCCTCGGCGGCGGGGTCCGCTGGGGCCTGCTGAACGAGATCCTCCCCAAGGACGGCTATCTGCCCGGGCGTTCACTGTTCAACATGATGAGCGGGCTGATGCAGATCGCCGGGTTCGCCACCGGCGGCGCCCTGCTCGGCATGCTCTCCCCGCGCGTGTGCCTGCTGCTGTCGGCGGCGCTGTACCTGCTGGCCTCCGTGGCGCTGCGGCTCGGCCTGACCGCCCGGCCGCCGAGGACGGCGGGTCGTACCTCCCCTTCGGCCACCTGGCGCACCAACGCCCTGCTGTGGTCGTCCCGGCCGCGCCGCCTCACCTATCTGGGCCTGTGGCTGCCCAACGGGCTTGTCGTGGGCTGCGAGTCGCTGTACGTGTCGTACGCGCCGCACGCCGCCGGCACCCTGTTCGCCTGCGGGGCGCTCGGCATGTTCGCCGGCGATGTGACGGTGGGCCGGCTGCTGCCGCCGACGGTACGGCGCCGCCTGGCCACGCCCCTGCTGCTGTTGCTGGCGACGCCGTACCTGCTGTTCGCGGCACACCCCCCGCTGCCGGTGGCGACGGTGTGCGTGACGATCGCCTCGGCCGGCTTCGGCGCGAGCCTCGTCCAGCAGGAACGGCTGATGGAGCTGACCCCGGGGGAGCTCGCCGGGCAGGCCCTGGGGCTGCACTCGTCCGGCATGCTGACCCTGCAGGGCGTGAGCGCCTCGCTGGCCGGCGCGGTGGCCCAACTCACCTCGCCCGCCGCGGGGATGACGGTGATGGCGGCGGGCTCGGTGTGTGTGACCCTGGCGTTGGCTACGGCTGCTCGGCGGTCTCCGGAGCCGGGGCGGCGGGAGCCTGAGCCTGCTGCTGTCGAGGCACGCTGAGGTCGGCGTCGATCTTCTGCACGGCCCGGTCGAAGTAGCGCAGCAGCTCGACGGGGAAGGGCATCACGAGGGTCGAGTTCTTCTCGGCGGCGACCTCGACGACCGTCTGGAGGAGCCGCAGCTGCATGGCCTCCGGCGAGTCCGACATGATCCTCGAGGCGTTGGCGAGCTGCTGGGCGGCCTGGAACTCACCGTCGGCCGTGATGACCCGGGCCCGCCGCTCCCGCTCGGCCTCGGCCTGCCGGGACATGGACCGCTTCAGCGACTCGGGCAGCTGCACGTCCTTGATCTCGACGCGATCGATGTGAATGCCCCACCCCGCGGCCGGGCTGTCGATCATCAGAGCGAGCCCTTCGTGCAGCCGCTCCCGGTCACTCAGCAGGTCGTCCAGATCGCTCTTGCCGATGATGGACCGCAGCGAGGACTGGGCGACCTGCCCGACGGCGAAGACGTAGTCCTGGACCTCGATGGCCGCACGCGCCGGGTCGGTCACCCGGAAGTAGACGACCGCGTCGACCTTCACCGACACGTTGTCCTTGGTGATGCCCTCCTGGGTGGGCACCGGCATGGTCACGACCTGCACGTTCACCTTGCGCATACGGTCGGCGAAGGGGATCAGGAAGGTGACGCCCGGCTGCCGGTGGCCCGGCAGCGCCTTCCCCCACCGGAACACGACCCCGCGCTCCACCTGGTTGACCACCCGCATCCCGCTCTTCAGCACGAGCAGCGCCAACACCACCACCACGACGACCGCCACCACGGTGCCTTCCATGGCACTCCATTCCTCGCAACGGCACGGACACCGGGAAGGACACCGGCGGTGGCCGGACGGATGCGGCCACTCGCGTCATGAATACGTCAAGATTCCGCCACGGGCGGCAGGGTCACCGCTCGCCGTCACCGCTCGCCGTCACCGCTCGCCGTCACCACTCGTCGTGGTCGCAGACCACCCGGAAGCTGCCCACGGCACCGTCGTCACCGAAATTGAGCACACCTTCACCGAACCCACCGAATGCGCCCTCGTGGAAGGTGCGGGTCACCACGCCCTCGGTCTCGCCGTGGGGACCCACGACGGCGACCGGGGCGCCGTTGTCACAACTGAAGCCCCGGAAGACCTCGATGGTCTTCCGGCTGTCGTTGAAAACACTGAAGCTGCTGGCGCCCAGCCCGCTGGCCGCGGTGATGCAGCCCTCGGCATCGGCGGAGTACGTACGTTCGTTGAAGAAGATCCTCCCCTCGTCCTCATGACCGCGCCCGCGGCCGCGTCCGCCACCGTCGCGCCCCTCCCTCCTCTCTCCGCTCGCTTCCCCGCTCGCTTGTCCGCCGGCTTTCCTGTCGCCCGAGGAAGCCGCGGCAGGAGCGGCCGGTCGGACGAGCGGGGCCACCAAGTGGACAGGGTGGGCTGCCGGATGGCCGCGCTGGGCTGCCAGGTGGACGGGCTGGGCCGCTCGGTGGGCGGACGGGGACGCCGGGGTGGATCCGGCGGTCGAGGCGTAGGTGATGCCGGCGGCTGCAAGGAGGGTCGCGCCCACTCCGGCGCCGACCACAGCAAAGGTACGCGGGGCCATGTCACTTCTCTCTGTCTCACGGACGTCGGCCGGCCGACCGACCTGCGATGAACGTACCGACAGCTGACATGACTGGCATTCCGGACATGTCCCAGGTGTGACGTGCCTGACCATAGGGGTGAACTTCCTTACGGGGTACGACCTCCACCGCCACCTACGGCGGCGACCCGCGCCACTCCGGCTGACCGGCCGCAACGGCTCCGCTGCCGCCGTCCCGGCCGCGGGCCTGCTGACCCGCACCCCGTCCGGTCAGCAATTCCGCTGCCTGATGCTGCGTGTGTTCCGCGGCGAGTTGGGCTTCGGCGACGACGTCACCGCGTTCGCGTATCAGGTCCTCATAGATCGGAAGGTGATCTTTTTCCGTCGAGTGGTGTGTCATGGCTGGCCCGGTTTCATGGTGATCGACAAAGAGACGGGTTCGCTGTCAGGCTCGGTTGAGCCGGGCGGCGATCCCGTGGCCGATCAGCAAATAGATGACGGCAGGGAGCCCGTAATTAAGGATGACGCGTAGACCCTCTGTGTCCATCGTGAAAATGTCCTGTGACCACCAGGACAGCCAGTTCGCCGTCCCCCGCACGAATTCGACGAACACGTTCGAGCGGTTCGCGTCGAGCAGGAAGAGCAGGATCCACAGACCCAGCAGACCTGCTGCGACGTCGGCGATCGTGCAGATGGTGAGGGCCGTACGCCGCGTGGTGGCCCGACGGCGCACGGGGCGGTCCGGGCCCGGGGGCTCGCTGTATGCCTGGTATCCGTGAACCGGGTCGATGTTACTCACAGGGAAATCCGATCTGACGTAGTGCCGTGTCGGCGCACTCGCGCCGGGGCGCCGCAATTCAGCCGGGTCGGCACCCCACTCCTTCCTGCTTCTGCGTTTCGCAGGCGCTACGGCGTTACACCGCCGTCTGCGACGCCCCGAATATGGGTTCCTATGGCGGCACTTACCCACATGTTCACGCGCCGGGGCACTTTTCCGGACTGAACGGAGGGGCGTGATTCGCGTGCAGCCGCATTCCCTGGACGCCGACGCGCATGGGGAAAGTCCCCGGACCGCTGCCGGTTCGGGGACTTTCGTGCGTCGATGTGCGTCGACGTGCGTCGGGCGGTGCTGTCACCACCACCCGTCGTGGTCGCAGACCACCCGGAAGCTGCCCACGACGCCGTGGCGACCGAACGCGCCATGGCCGTCGAAACCGAATTCGCCGTCGTGGTCATGGGGCACCACGCCGAAGGTCTCGCTGCGGGGTCCCACGGTGGCGATCGGAGGGCCACCGTCGCAGTTGAAGCCCCGGAAGACCTCGACGGTCCTCCAGCTTTCGTTGAGGACATTGAAGCTGTGCGCGCCCGGTCCGCTGACCGCGGTGATGCACCCCTCGACGAAGCCGGGGAACGAACGTTCGTTGAAGAAGATCCTTCCGAACCCCCTGTGGCCGTGACCGCGTCCACCGCCGCCGTCGCGTCCGCCCCCGTCGCGCCCGCCGCCGCCGTCGCGTCCGCCGCCGTCGCGTCCGCCGCCTCCGTCGCGTCCACCGTCGTCATTGCGACCACCGCCGTCGCGGCCCCCGTTTCCGCCTCCGCCTCCACCTCCGCCCCCGCTCTTGGCGCCCGAAGGAGCCGTGGCAGAAGCGGTAGGAGCCGGGGATGCTGCGGGTTGCGCAGGCTGGACGGCGTGGTGGGCCGGTTGGGCGGGGTGGTGCAGCGGCTGGGCCGCCTGGTGGACGGACGGGGAAGCGGGGGTGGATTCGGCGGTCGGGGCATAGGTGATGCCGGCGGCCGCAAGGACGGTCGCGCCTATTCCAGCACCGACCGCAGCGAATGTACGCGAGGGCATGGGCACTTCTCTCTACCTTGTGTGCGTCGGCCGGACGACCGACCTGCGATGAACGTACCGACAGCTCACATAACCGGCATTCCGGGCGTGCCCAAGGTGTGACGCTGTGAGGCCAACCAGGTGTCAGTCCTTCAGGGCGGTACGTGCCAGCAGCCGTAGGGCATCGGCAAAGGCCCCGTCCGGCTCGTTCGGGTGCGCATCTCGCGCGGGTTCCGGCCCAGGTGCCCAGGCTTGACCTCGCGATGTGTCCCCCTGGTGGAGGTGGAAGATCATGCCGACGTACGTCGCGTTGCTGAGCTGGACTGATCAAGGGATCCGGAACTACAAGGACACCGCGAGGCGCGCCGAGGCCTTCGGTTCAGCGGTGCAGAAGCTCGGGGCGAAGCTCCTGACCATCTACTGGACCGTCGGTCCGTACGACCTCGTGGCCATCGTCGAGGCACCCGACGACGAGACAGCCACGGCGGCACTGCTGCAGCTCGACGGGGTGGGCAACGTCCGTTCCACGACTCTGCGGGCCTTCGGCAGAGAGGAGATGGAGCGCATCATCGCCAAGGCGGCCGGCTGACGACCACCGCACGTGCGAGCGGCGGCGTCCGGCGAGGCGGCTCAACAGCCCGGTTCCCTGCCCGAGTTGGAGTTCACCCCAGCTGCGCTGCCGGTGCGCCGTATGCCGTCTTGACGAAATGCCGCTCAGGGCGCGGGATGCTCGCCACCGCCATGGGCCTCCGCAGGGGAGAGATCGTCGGCCGCCGCTGGTCGGACGTCGACCTCGACAACCGAGTCCCCTCCGTCCGCCACCAGGTCCAGCGCCGCCGCGGCGTCCTGCATGACGACGACCCCGAGAGCCGCCGTCGCCGTGCCGTCGATCCCGCTCATGCCACTCAGGCGGGCCATGACGCGGACGCCTCCGTACCGAGGGCCGACCCCATGGTGACGCTTTGTTGTTCGGGTGCGCTGATATTCCTGGGCACTCCTGTGACAGCTGTGCCCTCCAATGGTTGAGCTGAGAACTCCAACGGGGCTTCAGGGTGGGGCATGAGAACTGAACACAGGGTTCGGCGCGGTCGCCGTCGAGCCGGTCTGAAGAAGCGCACGTGGCTGGCGCTGGGGGCGGTCGTCGCCGGTGGCGGCGTGGCCGTGGCGACCGTCGCCATCGCCGGGTCGCCGGGCCATGGGGCGTCGGCCGCGCAGGGACCGATCAAGACGCATGTCCACTCGCTGTCCCTGACCGGGGCCGGCGCGTCGCTCAAGACGCTGGGGGCCCGGTCCACGGCTCCGTTCAGCATGGTCGGTGTCACCTGGAACGGCGCGCACGCCAAGCTGCGCGGCACGGTGGAGGTGCGGACCCGTTCCGCCGCCGACGGCCACTGGACACCGTGGCTGAAGATGCAGCAGCCGGACGACATCCCCGACGCCGCCGAGCTGAACCGTCCCGGTGTACGCGGCGGGATGTCACCCATGTGGTCGGGGCCGTCGAACGGGATCCAGGTCCGCGCGACCGGCGCGGGCAAGACGACCGCGCTGCCCGGCGGGCTGCGGGTGGACCTGGTCGACCCGGGCAAGCCCGCCACCGGCGGGACGGCGAACTCCGGCATGGGCCTGGCGGCCTACGCCATGGACGCGACGG
This sequence comes from Streptomyces sp. RB17, assembly GCF_009604455.1. Classification (GTDB taxonomy): domain Bacteria; phylum Actinomycetota; class Actinomycetes; order Streptomycetales; family Streptomycetaceae; genus Streptomyces. Next base: position 287,707 of record NZ_WEGL01000007.1, on the reverse strand, counting down.
CCACCGACACCGTGACGCCGACGGACAGTGTGGCCCCGACCGACACCGCGACGGCCACAGCGGGCGGCGACGCTTCGGTCACCCCGACCGCGACGGACTCCGTCTCGCCCACGGCCACGGACTCCCCGACGGCCACCGTCAGCCCCACGGCCACGGCCACGGCCCCGGCGTCCGGCACGCCGTCGACCGGGACCTCCGCCTCCACCTCGCCGAGCGCGTCCCCGACGTCCTGGCCCAGCCAGCTGCCGACCATGGACCAGGCGTACCCGTCCTGCCCGGCCTCCTCGGCCGGCCCCTCACCCTCGTCCTCGCCGACCCCGCCGGACCCGATGCCCGCCGCGACCACCTCCACGGTGGCGCCGCCCACCGTGGTCACCCGGGCCGGCTGGGGTGCGGACGAGTGCGCGCGGGAATCGGGTTACCCGACGTACGGCTCGGCCGTGAAGGTGATGTTCGTCCACCACACGGACACCACCAACAACTACTCCTGTGCCGACTCCCCGGCGATCGTGCGCGGCATCTACGCCGAGCACCTCAACCAGGGCTGGCGCGACCTCGGTTACAACTTCCTCGTCGACAAGTGCGGCACCATCTTCGAGGGCCGCTTCGGCGGGATGGCGCTGCCGGTCGTGGGCGCCCAGACCTACGGGTTCAACACCAACAGCATGGGCGTGGCCGCCATCGGCACGTACACCGACCTCAGCGGCGGCGACTCCACCGCCAGCACCTTCCCCGGGGCCACACCGAGCCAGGCGATGCTGGCCTCCATCGCCCGCATCGCGGCCTGGAAGTTCGGCATGACCGGCGTGAACCCGGGCACGGGTACCGCGTCGCTGCCCGAGGGCGCGTCCGACAGCTACGGCTTCACCCTGGGCAAGAGCTACAACTTCAACGCCGTCTCCGGGCACCGCAACGGCTACGCCACCGACTGCCCCGGCAACCAGCTCTACAACGCCCTGAGCACGATCCGCTCCTACGCGGCCGGCCCGGTCGGCACGGTCTCCGTCACCGGGATGTCCGGCGGGGCGGCCAAGTCCGGGACGAGCTACTACAGCAAGGGCGCGGCCACGGTGAGCTGGACGACCGCCACACCGTCCGCGGTGATCTCCGGCTTCGACGTCCTGGTCGACGGCAAGGCCGTGGCGCACACCTCCGGCTCCGCCCGCTCCGCCTCGATCTCGGTCGCGTCCGGCAGCCACACCGTCCAGGTGCGCGCCACCCACGTCCGCGGCTCCACCACGCTGTCCGGCTCGGTCACCCTGGTGGGTGACACCACCGCGCCCACCTTCCCGACCGCTCCCGGCGTGAAGGTGCGCACCGGCACGGTGAGTTCCACCGCGGTGCCGGTCACGGTGACCTGGAAGGCCGCCGACAACGCGGCGCTCGCCAAGGTCATGGCGACCTCGCCGTCCTCGGCCACCTTCGGCCCGACGGTGACCTCCTGGAACACCACCGCCAAGCCCGGCACCTCGGACCTGTTCGCCCTCAAGGCGTACGACGTGGCCGGGACCGCCGCGGGCGCCTCCGTCTACCGGACGCCGAACATCATCCAGGAGACCTCCACCACCCGGACCGGCACCTGGACACACCGGAGCAGCACCAGCTACCTGGGCGGCTACTCCTACAGCTCCTCCTCCGCCGGGGCCTCGATCAGCTGGACGTTCACCGGACGCTCGGTGGCCTGGATCGTCTCGCGGGCCTCGACCTCGGGCCAGGCGTACATCTACGTCGACGGCACCAAGGTCAGCACGGTGGACCTGAAGTCCTCCACCACCCTCTACCGCCAGGCGATCTGGACCAAGACCTGGTCCAGCTCCGCCAAGCACACCCTGAAGATCGTCGTGGTCGGCACCTCAGGGCGCCCGACCATCACCACCGACGGCATCGCAACCATCGGCTGAACCGCCGGCCGCACCTCACAGGAGCCCTCCGCCCGCGAGAAGTCCGCGGACAGAGGGCTCCTGCGCGACCATCCGGCTTCGGCTGTCGTGTCCCGACCCTTCCCGTGCTGGGTTGCGCCCCTTGATCGTGAAGGTTATGTGGGGGGCCTTTCATGAAGCTGGCGCGATTCTCGCCGCCCTTGATCCGGGGCGGTGGGGGAGCGGCTTCCGCCCGCTCCGAGAAGGACCCTGCGGGCCCGTAGCGGCACGTCCGTGGCACGACCCCTGAAACGCCGAAGGGCCGGCCCGGGAGGAAAACCCTCCTGAGCCGGCCCTTCTCTCCGCGCCCCCGGCAGGATTCGAACCTGCGACACCCGCCGGCGCTTCCCGGCCTCATGTGTGCTGAATCCGTTCCGCCGGATCGGGCCGTTGCCCGGCGGTCCAGGTGATGCGCGGCGGTACGACCCGTGCGCACAGGGCCCCGCCGCGCGCGTCGGTCAGGCCGAGGTGCCCTACGAGCAGCCCGGTGCCGGCGGCTGCGTCGAGCACCTCCGCAGGGACGGCGCCGAGGAGGAGTTTGGCGCGGCGGAACATCGTGAAGGCACCGGAGTCGTCGACCGTGCCCCACGACAGGTAGATGAACCGGTCTCCGGGACGGCCCTGTACATAAGGGCCTTTGATGTCAATGCCGTTCGGTGAGGCCGTCGTGGTGCACTCCAGGGTCCAGGTCGCCGAGGTGGCGTCCCCGGGGTGAGGGTCGAGGAGTTCGGTCGGGCGGTCCCGGCGTTGTACAGCGACATGGATGTTGCGGTAGGTCGGGCTGTGGTCGTTGCCGGTGACCACGCCGGGTGGGCAGGTGCGGCCGGGCAGGTCGACGGCGTCGATGCGGATGCGCATGACCGCCATCATTCGCCTCCCGCCAGGAGCGAGCCGAAGATGGACCGCCCGAGGGCTTCGGCGTGGGCCTGATCGATGACCTTGCCGGTGTAGTCGGGGTGCTGCTCGGCCCAGCTTCGGGCGGTTTCTCGACCGGTGAAGAAGTTCAGGGCTCCGCAGGTGACGAGTGCGGCGGGTCCGGTGCACGCCTGTTGGCCGACGTAGACCACGGCGCTGTGGGGCTGCCAGGTCATCTGCCCGCTGGTGGAAGTGATGGTGATGGTCTCGCCGGTGACCGGGTCGGAGGAGATGATCACGGCGTCGGTGCCTAGCATGTCCGGGATGCCGAGCGCGTCGATCGCGCACATCGCCCACAGCTCGGTGCCGTCGGCGAGGCGGACGCGGTGGGCGGTGGGCGTGGCGGAGAAGGGATACGCGGCCTGGATGCGTCCTTGGCGGTCGAGGGTGACGAAGTCCTCGGCGGCCAACTCGGCCAGGACCTCGTGGCGGTCGCGGCTGAAGGCTTGTGCCGCCTGCTCCAGGTCGGCGGCTTCGGGTGCGCGGCCGTTGCCTGCGAAGGACCGCAGGATGGCCTGTTGCACTGCCCGCAGTCCTCCGCTGATGGGAGCGAGGCGGTCACGACCGTCGCGACCTGCCGCGTCCAGGGGCGGGCAGTCGCAGTCTCCGCCGGCTTCCGCGACCGCCAGGGCCTGCTGGAGGTCGGCCACGCTGGGCGCTCCCTCCGTCCGGCCGTCGGGTCCCCGGTACAGGCGGCAGGAGACGGAGGCGGTCACGGCCGGCAGGGCGAAGCGGTCGGTGCCGTCGATGAGGATGGTGGGAGAGCCGGTCATGCCGAGCCGTACGGCCTGCGTCTCGTCCGCGACCTCGACCACCTCGACGTCTGCGGCTCGCCCGCCGAGCGCTTGGTCGATCCGTTCCCGTGCGAGGGGCGCGTGGGGGCAGTCGGGGACCGCCAGAACCGTGATGCGCATAGTGGCCTCCTCCCAGGTCACTGCTGATGCGACCGACGGTAGACCTTCCAGCGCACTGGAAGGTCAAGGCGTAAGCGGTCACCGGTGTGGTCAGTCGGTGGTGGCGAGGAACTGGGTGGCGGCCAGTTCGGCGTACAGAGGGTCGGCGGTGACGAGTTCACGGTGGGTGCCCACGGCGCGTACCTTTCCGGCGTCCATGACCACGATCCGGTCGGCCATGGTGACGGTGGACAGCCGGTGGGCGACGACGAGCACCGTGGTGGTGCGGGCGACGTCGGCGATGGTGTCGCGCAGGGCCGCTTCGTTGACGGCGTCCAGTTGCGAGGTGGCCTCGTCGAGCAGGAGCAGGCGGGGGCGGCGCAGCAGGGCGCGGGCGATGGCGACGCGCTGGCGTTCACCGCCGGAGAGCTTGGTGCCGCGGTGCCCGACCAGGGTGTCCAGGCCGCGGGGGAGGCGGGCGACGAGGTCGTCGAGGCGGGTGGTCTTCAGTACGCGGCGCAGGTCGTCGCTGTCGGCGTCGGGGTTGCCGAGCAGGAGGTTGTCGCGCAGGGTGCCGGAGAGGACGGGGGCGTCCTGTTCGACGTAGCCGATGGCGGCCCGCAGTGCGGGTATCTCCCAGCGCGCGAGGTCGCGGCCGTCCAGGACGATGCGGCCCCCGGTCGGGTCGTAGAACCGTTCGACGAGGGAGAAGACGGTGGTCTTGCCCGCGCCGGAGGGGCCGACGAAGGCGGTCATGCCGCGGGCGGGGACGGTGAAGGACACCCCGTGGTGGACGTGGGGCAGGTCGTCGGCGTAGCGGAAACGCACGTCCTCGAAGCGCAGGCTCGCGGGCTCGGCGCCTGGCGCCGGCAGCGGGGCGGGCCGGGCCTCCGGCTCGGCGGGCAGTGCCTGGGCCTGCTGGATGCGGGCGATGGCGGCGGCGCCGGTCTGGTACTGGGTGACGGCGCCGATGACCTGCTGGACAGGGGACATCAGATAGAAGATGTACATCAGGAAGGCGACCAGCGTGGCGACGTCGATGGCGCCGGTGGCCACCCGGGCGCCGCCCACCGCGAGCACGGTCAGGAACGCGATCTGCATCGACAGCCCGGCCATGTTCCCCGCCAGGGCCGACCACTTGGCGGAGCGCACGCTCTGTCGCCACGACTCGTGCGCGGCGTCGTACACCGCCTGCTCCTCGCGGTGTTCGGCGCCGGACGCCTTGACGGTGCGCAGGTTGCCGAGGACGCGCTCCAGGGCGGCGCCCATCGCCCCGACCGAGTCCTGGGCTGCCCGGCTGGCCTTGTTGATCCGCGGCATCATCACACCGATCACGGTCCCCGCCCCGGCGATGACGCCGACGGTGACCGCCAGCAGCACCGGATCGACGACACCCATCAGCACCAGCGTGGCGATCAGGGTGAGCCCGCCGGTTCCGAGGCCGACGAGGGTGTCGGTGGTGACCTCACGCAGCAGGGTGGTGTCGGAGGTCACCCGCGCCATCAGATCGCCGGGCTCACTGCGGTCGACGGCGGCGATGCGCAGCCGCAGCAGGTACGAGGTGAGTCTTCGGCGGGCGGTGAGCACCACGGACTCGGCGGTGCGCCGCAGCAGGTACGAACCCACTCCGCCGATCCCGGCGTTGGCGAGCACCAGGCCCGTCATCGCCAGCAGCGGCGTGGTGATCGGCCGGTGGTGGGCGAGCCGGTCGATGAGTTCCCGAGCGACCAGGGGCAGTGCGAGACCGGTGGCGCCGGTGACGAGTGCGAGGAGCGCGCCGGCCAGCAGCGCCCAGCGGTACGGGTGCGCATAGCCGAGTAGCTGCCGCCATGCTGACTGCTGCTCAGCTGCCGTGACCGGCTCTGGCGCGGGCTGGTTGTCGTGCTGTGGGTCCATGGGGTCCTTACCCGGTGGGTCTCGTATGAACTCGTACGCGGTGGGGTGATGGCACCGTAGTGGCCGGGGCCGTGCGAACAGGAAGGGACAGGAGAGTCGGGTCAGCCGCCGGTGGCCTGACAGGCGGTGGTCCGGGGCCGCGCCTGGTCCTCCTCGGCCGGCGTTGACGGGCCCTTCGGCCGTGCGGTGCTCTAGCGGGGGCAGCGGGAGGTGAGGACGAGGTACGCCGCCGCCGTGAAGACGCCGAGGAAGGTCCAGTCGTTGAGCCTCAGCCCCAGGATGTGGTGCCGGAAGAGGCGCCCCGATCGCGGGTGACCGCCCCCGTTGATGTCAGAAGCAGAGGAGTTTTCCCTGGGCGGGTCTGTGACCTGCGGAAACGTCGACTGCGGGCTGTCTGGCCTGGGGAAACACCCCTCCGTAATTCTCGCGTGTTCACGCGGTTTCCCGGCCTCATGTGTGCTGGATGCGTTCCGGCGAGAGGTCTGCCCGAGAGGCGGCCGGCGGGCCAGCTGTCGGCAGGTGTGCGCCGTCGACGGTGCGCGCATGTTTCACCAGCGGAGCGCTCATCGCGCCGTCGCTGACCTCGCAGGTCAGCATCCGATCGAAGATCAGACGCAGTTGGAGGGGAGCGGCGCCGTAGCGGACGGCATTGCTGACGAGTTCGCTGACGATCAGTTCGGTGGTGAACGCCGTCTCCTCGTCGACGCCCCAGATCTCCAGTTGGCGTCGGGTTTCCCTACGGGCGAGGGGTGCGGCGGTGGGGTCGTGTGGAAGGGGTCGGCTCAGGACCTGGCTGGAGGGTAGGGCTGTGGTGCGTGCCAGCAGGAGCAGACTCTCGTTGGTCCGGTCGGCGCTGTTGAGGGCGTAGGCGATCGTGTCGCACAGGTCCGGAAGTCGCTGTTGACTGCCGTGGTCCAGCAGCGGGCGCAGAGGGCCGGTTGGTGAGAGGACCTCGTCCGCCAGCACGGAAGTGCCCATCGCGAGGGTGCTTCCCTCGGGGAGGTCGACCGTTGTTGCGGGGAAGGGCTCTTCACCTGCGGCGCCGAGAAGGGGTCCTGCCGGGACGGGCAGGGCGACTGAGGAGCCGTCGGGGAAGACGGCGACCGGCTGCGGGAGTCCGGCGCTGGCGATGGTGCAGGTGTGGTCGACCGGGTCGTAGACGGCGATGCCGCAGGCGGCGGTGAGCGGTTCGCGGTGCAGGGGGTCGCCGGGAGGCAGTGCGGCGCGCTCGGCGGCTAGGCGGACGGCGGTGTCGCTCAGCCGGGCCAGCAGCTCGTCCGGCGGAAGATTCAGCGCGGCGAGAGCGTGGATGGCCGTGCGCAGTTGTCCCATGGCGGTGGCTGTGGCAACCCCGTGCCCGGTGACGTCGCCGGCCACCAGGGCCGTCCTCGCGCCGGGCAGCGCGATCACGTCGAACCATGAGCCTCCGCCCTGGGGGCTGGGAAGGTGCAGAGGGGAGATCTCGACGGTGGTCTGTGCTTGAGGATGCTGGGGGAGAAGCCGCCGGTGCACGGTAGCTGCGATCGTCCGCTCACGGACGTACCGGCGGGCGTTGTCGATGCACAGCGCGGTGTGCGCGCAGAAGTCGAACGCCAGCGCGAGGTCTTCTTCTGTGAAGGGGTCCTCCTCCTGGCGACGGTAGAAGCTGGCCACACCGAGCACCTCCCCCCGCAGAGCCAGGGGAGCGACGATCAGAGAGTGCGCATGGGAGCGGCGGATGGCCTCGGCCCGGACCGGATCCGCTGAGAGCCACGGGCTGTCCTCCTCCACCGGGACCAGGCGCGGCCGGAGATCGGAAAGCACGCGTGAGAACGGTGTTCCGTACGGCAGGGCACGGACCTCGCCGACCGGATAGGCCGATACATGGCCCCGGAAGGCGGCCCGGCGCGGCGGCAGATCACGGTCGACGGGGGCCAGCGGAGGTGTTTCTCCGCGGACCACATCCTCGACCACCTCCACAGCGGCGACACCCGAGAAGTCGGGGACCACCGCGTTCACGAACTCCTCGCAGACGGCGACGACGTCCAGCCGCTGTCCGACCCGGGCACGAACGCTTTCCAGGACGGCCAGCCGCTGACGGCCGACCTCGCGGTCGGTGACATCGATCGCGGAAACCACCAGGCCCAGCACCTCCGAGCGGCTGTTCAGCACCGACTGTCCGTTCCTGAGTACACCGCGAGCCACGGCCTCCGCCTTGGCGGGCTCCTCGAACACGAAGGCTTCTGTCAGGGGCTGACCGAGCACGTGTTCCCGTGGGCTCTCCAGGAGCCTGCGTGTCGCGGTGTTGATGCGAACCACCCGCAGGTCCTGGTCGAGTACGGCCAGGCTCACCGGAGACTGCGTGAACATCGCCCTGAGGATCGCCCAATCCGCGGCCGTGGTCGACTCCGCCGGCCTGAGCACTTCCCAGGCCACCGACGTCCCTCGAAGTACCGGCTGGACCACTACAGGGGGCCCGCTCGAAAGCTTCTCCCGATGCCATGCGTCGGCGGGGGCCGCCTGCCCATGAGCGCGACCACGTCGCCCATGAGTGCGGCCACGGGCCGGCCGACGGCCTCTGTGGCGGACCGTCCGAAAAGCTCCTCGGCGGGACGGCGCCACTCGATGATCCGGCCCGTCTCGTCGATGAGCATGAGCGCGTCATCATCGGTCATGCGTCCCCACCTCCGTCTCTGCTGCCGTAGGGGGCTTTCGCCGGCTGCTGAGGAACGTGGCGATCGGAAGGGCTGCTGCCAGGCCGCTGAGCAGGATGGCGGCGAGCGCTCCGAGGACAGCGGGCTGGTCGTTGAAGGCGATGCCGATCGCGGCCAGTGCGGGACCGGCGTTTCGTACCGACGCGACACCGCCCATGGTGGTACGCCGCACGGGCGGACCCGTGGCCAGCAGCGTTCCTGCGGCGAAGGCGATGGCCGAGAGCAGGAACCCGGCGAGGAGCGAGAGAGAGCCGAGGAGCGCGACGACACCCTTCCAGTTTCCGAGCAGCATGCCCGCCAGCACGATCAGGAACGTGACGTTGGAGACTGCCGCCGCCGGGGGGTGCCACGACCGCGCGGTGGGCTCGGCGTATCGGCGTATCAGCAGGCCGATCGCGAACGGCACGAGTTGCAGCAGGGCTACCGTCCGCACCAGTGCTCCCACGTCGAGGGAGACGTTGGTGCCGACGTCGGCGGCGGTCAGAAGGCCGTTGACGGTGGGGGCGAAGGTGATGCTGCCGACCGAGGCGAGCAGCACTTGCATCGCCGCGCCGCCGACGACGTCACCGTTCTGCACCATGGCGAGTTTCGCCCCGAAGGGGCCGCCCGGGGAGGCGGCGACCAGGATCAGCGCGATGAAGGCGGCGGAGGGGAGGCCGAACAGCGCACCGATGCCCCAGCCGAGCAGCGGGACCACCGCCATGTTGGTGATCAGCGCCAACAACAGGAGCGGGACGTCGGTGAAGATGCCGCGCAGTGCCGAGACCGTGGCGCCCAGGCCGGCTGCGAACATGGTGGCCGCGATGAAGATGACGGTGACTGCGTTGAGCACCAGGTGCAGGGTCTCCATCAGCTTGACCTCCGGCGGCGGAGCAGTGGGGACGGCGCCGGGGCGTCCGTCGCCACGCTGTCAGTCGTGCAGGCCGCCGAGCCAGCGCAGGGCGGTCAGGCTCGGCAGGAAGCAGTACTCGCCGCCCCGGGTGACGACGAACCGCGGCAACGAGGCGAGGCGCCGGCGCAGCGGCCGCCGGGGAATGGTGAAGTCGGCGGAGCCGTCGCGGGATCCGGTCACGGGGTCCTGTGCATTGTCCGCGCCGAAGAAGACGCCGTCGTGCATCCACTGCGACTGGACGAACTCGAACTGCCGCCCCAGGTGCGCGCCGATGAACGCGAACATCAGGCCGCGGTCGGCTCCGTCGTCCTGCAGTACCCCCTCGGGCAGCGGCGGGCCGTAGACGGCGCCGCGGCGGATCATGCGGTGCAGTCGCACCTCTCCTGCCACTGCGGCGTCACGGGGGTTGGCCCGGCGGATGTGGCAGCCGCCGGGAGTCTTGAACCCCGCCGGATCGTCGCTCTCGTACAGGAACGTGTTACGGCGGTACGGGTCCGCGCCAAGGGCCGGATCGTCGGCCTGCGGAGCCAGCGCCAGGGGAGCGCCGCTGCGCCAGCGTCCCATGATCTTCGCAGCGATCAGTTCCTCGTCCTGGGGACCGCTGGAGTTTTCCTTCAGATAGCGGCGGAACTCGCCGACCTTCTGATGGAGCTTGCGGAAGACGGCGTAGCTGCCGTTACGCCCCAGCACGGTCGGCTGCGGGGTCTGGATGCCACCGATCTCGTCCGGGTAGCCGAGGACGAACTCACCGGCCTTCAGCGGCACTTCCAACTGGTTCGATCCTGGTATGCCGCTGCCTTCGACGGACGGATGGCTGACCCCGTCGCGATAGCCGAAATGCTCGGTCTCGGTCGGCAGCGCGTAGCAGTCCTGTCGCCATATCGCCGTCACGCCGGACAGTCGGTCGTAGGCGGGGCGGGCCCGGTCGACGGCCGCCTCCAAGTGCACCGGGTCGGGCGCGACGGCCGTGATCACCACATGGACGTCGGGGCTGCCCAGCGGCGCTTCCCAGCGCTCCGGGCTGCTCTCGCCCACATCGCCCAGTGCATCGGCGCGGGCGGCCATTCCCCGCCGGAACTCCCAGGCGAACGTGTCCAGCGAGGCGCGCGGCACCCCTAGTACCTCCAGGCCGCGGCAGGTGACGGCTACGCTCACCCACGTCTCTCCGAGTGGGCTGGCGGAGTCCGCCGCGGAGGTCACCGCCGTACTCGCGCGCCGCATCAACTCCCGCCCATCGCCCTGGTCGTCGATGCGGAAGGCGAGGTAGGTCGCGGCGTACGGCGTCGGCCGGGGACTGAGAACCCCACGCTGGATGTCGTCGAGTTCCAACGCGACGTCCGTGTGCAAGCTCACGGTTGACCTCCAGGCCAGCCTTACTTGGAGACGAGGTTGCGCCAGAAGTTCCGCAGGCTGTCGTCTCCGCCGAACAGGGAACTGAAGATCGTCGAGTCCGCCAGCAGCAGATCGGCCGCGCGGTCACCGCTGGGCGGCATCCACAGGAACATGCTGAACTCGGAGTTGCCGGCCTCCGTGAACGGATGCGGCCTCGAGGTGTCGATCGGCTGCCTGGCCAGCACACGAATGGCGCCCGGGTCGTCGGTCGTCACGTCGTAGTGGGGCAGGTGCATGTGGAAGTTGAAGTTCGTCACCCCCTCCAGCCAGCCCTTCGGATCCAGGTCCCGGACCGTGGACAGCGGGGCGATCTGGTTGCCCTCGCGCGTCGCCGGACGCAGTCCGTACCGGTTCATCACCGGCACGCCGAGGCCCTTCATCAGGTCCCTGACGTAGGTGGCGAAGCGCTGCTGCCGGGGCACCAGGGGATCGCCGTGGTGGCGGTACTCCATCTCCCGGACCTTCAGGTCGTCCGAGGCGCCGACATCGTGGTGCGGGCCCAGGATGAGGCAGGCGTCCTCCCGTGCGAGGAACGCCCGCAGGGCGTCGATCTCCCCGGGCTGGGCATCCTGCTCGGTGACGGCGTGGTCCAGCCCGAACACGAACATCACATCGGTATCGTCGAGCACCCGCTCATCGAGCGGTGTGAAGAAACCGGCCTGGTCGATGCGCTGATACACCGGGACGGGATGCCCCGTGACCTCCTCGACGTAGTCCTGGAACGGCACCCAGGCCCAGAAGAACAGCTCCAGTGAGCCGGCGATGCCCTGCTGGAACCGGTACGGGTCCGACCACTTCGGGTCCTCGTACGCGGGCCAGGCCACCCGCCTGACCTCGGTCATCGTGGAGAAGCGATTGTCCAGCTCGGCCGCGTTGCGACCGGTCTCGGCCGGATAGCTCCACGAGACGTAGATGCTCACTCGCCGGCCGCCAGGGGTGTACTCCCGCGGAATGTGCCGCTGGTTGTACGTGCGCGCGGTCTTGACCTCACCCATTGCGCTCAGCCTCACTGCATCTGATCGAGCATCTCCGAAAGGGCGCCCTTGATCCGCAAAGCCTTCTTGATCTCGTCCGCCGTCACGTACGGATACTCTCCGTACTCGATGAAGCTCGGACAGTGGTGTTCCCGTACGAACCGCACGAACCCCTCGGGATTCGTCCGCCAGTCCTCGGGAAACCCTTCGAGGTTCTCGAAGGTGGTGCTCACACCCGCCTTGCTGAACAGCGCGACGGCGTCCTCGGTGTACTTGTCGAAGTCGGTGTCGAAGATTCCCTGGTACAGGAAGCGGGTGTCGTCGTCGAAGAGAACCCAGCGCAGGTAGTGCAGCTTCAAAGGTGCGAGAAGGTACGGATCCTGCTCCAGCGCCTTGGCCAGGGTGCGGCCGTGCTCCCGTATCGCTTCGGCCCTGCCCGGTTTGACGTTCGCGATGATGGTGAACCCGTAGCAGGCCGGGGTCCTGGGAAAGACGGGCCCGTACTTGCCCTGTTCCAGATGGTCGGTCTCCTTGGGGATGGCGACCGCCTGCGGCTTGATCTCCATGTCCGCTCCTCCGCATCTCACAGGCCGGAACCCTCATCCAGCGTGGCACCGGACGGCGGGGCGCGCCCGCCAAGCGGGAACGGGAGGGGGCCGGCAGCTCCCGCTGCCGGCCACTGAGGTCGCGCGTCCCGCGCGGCGCGGACCACCTGGCGGAGACAGCTGATCAATGCCTCCTAACACGATGACGAAGGTCCGTGAGGCCATGCGTCCGCGTCAGAGACGACCGCGGATGGCGCCCCGAGACTGCCCGTGTGCGCTGCGGTCTTGTTACGCCGGCTGCGGGCCGCTCACGCGCCTTTCGCCCACGCCCAGGCCGCGAGTCGCCACTCTGTGCCCATCTTGCGCAGCGCCACTGTGAACACCGAGCCGGTCTGGGTGACCTGTCTGCCCTGCAGGTCGAATGTCATGGTCGCGGGCACAACGACGTAGGCGTGATCACCGGTGACTTCGACATGCCGTGGCTCGCCGAGGGCGATGTGGTACCCCGAAGCCCCTAGGTGCTCACCCTCGGTAAGCACGTCCCTCCACCAGTCTTCGCCGGCCGTTGGCCCCTGCCACACATGCGGTGCCATTCCGTCAAGGATCTGCATGGGGTCAGCGCATGTTGCTGCCATCGCTTTGGCGTCACTGTGGTTGAAGGCATCGACGTACTGGACCACGGCCGCCATGGGACCGTTCGACACCAGAGATCCCCTCTTCTCGCGTACTCGGAGGGCTCCCTTCGCGGAGCCCTCTTTCATCGTCGCTGGAGGTTGGGACCATCGCCCGCTATGCGATACGAGACGTTTGGCGACGAACACGATTGCCGCTCCACTGAAAGAGCTCCCACGACCCGTCCGGCTAACTCGCTCACCACGCGAACAGCGTGCCTCAAGATCACACCAAACGAATATGCTCGGCTTTACCTGGGGCGATGGCGGACGGGATCGGTGCTCGCCGCGCAGTGAGGTTGCTGACGTACAGAGCGTACGCAACATTGCCGAGTCCCCCGGTAAGAGCGAGGAGGACCAGGTGAACTATGACCGACTGACGTCGACGAGACGCGAAACCGACTGCGCTAGAGATCTTTAACGGCTGAGGTTACGGCGGTTGGAAGTCGAGCCCGGTCTTGGCGATGAGACCCTCGATGAGGCGGGGCCGATACTGCATGCGTTTCAGCCGCGTCTTCACCAACGCGGTGAGCTGGTCCAGGCCGTGTTTGGTGAGGTTGGCCAGCGACCTCTTCAGGTGCGACCACACGCCCTCGACGGGGTTGAGCTCGGGAGCGTACGGCGGCAGTTGGTAGACGGTCAGCCATGATCGGGCGGCGATCAGCCCCCGCATAGTGCGGCTGACGTGCGTGTTCAAGTTGTCCCACACCAGAACGATGGGGCCGCCGAGCTGCTGGTGGGCGGCATCGAGCAGCCGGGCGTAGTCGGTCTCGGTGAAGCCCTTGCGGCGGCCTTTGGAGGGACCGCGGTCGAGGTGGATGCGGTAGATCAGCCGGGGCCGATGGCCGGCTTTGGTGCAGATCAGCGCGGCCATGGAGACACGCTTGGTGCCCGCGGCGGTGACCCGCACCACCGGGGTGTGACCCCGCCGGCCCCAGGTGCGGCCCTTGGGCGGCCTCAGGCCCCGGCCGGCTTCGTCCTCGAAGCAGAGCCAGGCGCCCAAGTGCGCCGCCCTCTTTTTATGACGGGCCACTGCTCGTCCTTCCAGGCGGCGATCTTGTCCTCGCCCCGCTCGGTGGCCTTGCGGGAGGACACCTGCACACTCCCGCCGATGCGGTGCAGCAGCAGGTCCAGCCCCGCCAGGGTGTACTCGACACCGAACTGGCGGCGCACGACCCCGGCGATCCGCGCCAGCGTCCAGCACTGGTCAGGCCAGCCGGAGGCGGCCGGGCCGGCATCCAACACCTTCTGCAGGAGTCGCAGTTGCCCTGAGTCGAGCTTGCAGCGAGCACCGCCGGGGTCCTTGGAGGCCAGGGCCTGCCGACCTCCTGAGGCCAAGGCCGGCCGCCAGCGGTTCGCCGACATCCGGGTCACCCTGAACCGCCGGGCCACCTCCCGATCACTGGCCCCGGCCTCGATCAGATCGGCGGCCGCGAGCCGGACTTGCTCACGCCGAGCCCGTTCCTCAGCCGTCAAGCCGCCGCCATCGGGATACCTCATCCTCCCGGCATAGCGCGGCCCACGACAGCCGTCACGATCCGCCGTAACCCGCACCGTTAAAGATCTCTAGCCGATGCCGATGCCGCGACCGCATTGTTGTGAGCCGGGCACTCGCCTCGTCGAGCTGCTCGTACGTCAGGGTGGTGTCGTCGTGCCGTACGGCGACGTGCGCTCCGTGCACGGCGGCGGAGTTCACCAGGAGCGTGGCGAGGTTGGGCATGACTGGGCCGTCCTCGATTCGTGTCAGTGGGTACGCAGCGGCATAACGCCACAGCCGGGGCGCGCTCTGCGCAGGCTCCGGGGGCGGATGACGTCGCTCGGTGTGACGCCGGTGCGCGGCACAGGGCGGAAGTTCGGTCCGGCTGACCGGACGGTCGTGTCGGTGTCCTCGTCGCGGGCCAGCCACATGCGCAGCAGATGGCGTCTGCGCTCCGGTGCGTCGAAGTCCTCGTACGCCGAGCGGGCGTGCAGCACCACGTGGTTGTCGAGCAGCAGCAGGTCACCGGGCTGCAGATCCAGTTCGAGGCGGACGGCGGGCGAGGCGGCCGTCGTCTCGATGAGGTCGTACAGCGCCCGATCGGCGGCCCGGGCGTCGTCCGGACCACCGTCGCGGGCAGTGTGCGCGGCGCCGGTCAAGCGGGCGCGGTCGTAGCGCATGCTGGGCCTGTCGCCGTGCCGGGTGACGAGCGGGGAGGCCAGGTACGCCTCCTCGCCGGGCGCCCGTCCCTCGTGACGGTCGAAGAGGTGGCTGGCGTACAGGCGCCCGGCGAGATCAGGGCGGGTGTCGAGCACCGCGTTGTGCACGGCGGCCGCGCCGGCCAGCAGCGTACGGTCGCCGGAGCGGGCCGGCCGCAGGCACAGCAGGCCGAGCAGGTCCGACTCGGCGGTATGGAATGGCAGCGCCGCCCGGGTGAGGGGCATGGGCGAAACCGGCCCGTCCGGCACCGGGCCGGCGTCCCGGATGTGGCAGAGGATGCGGCCATCGGAGGTCTGCGGAACGGGCCTGCCGAGGTACTGGCTGATGCCGCGCAGCACGATGCTCGCTTCCGCCTCGCCGAGCAGATCCCCCGGCACGCCCCGGAGCAGGACGAAGCCCCGTCCCTCGGCCAGTGCCGCCGCTGCGCGCTCGAGCTCGGCGGCGAGAGTGGGCAGCGGGAAGTCGGCGACGGTCATCCGCAGCAGGGTGGCGCCTCGCCCCCGGGCGGTGTGCACAGCCGTACGCAGTTCCTTGCGGTGCTCTGCGGACAGCCGCACCATCCAGTCGTCACGGTCTGCCACATCGGGGCCGTACCACAGGGCGGGACCCGTGAACGGCCTGGGCGGCGCTGTCCTCGTACCTGGAGTTTCGGCCATGGTCGCCTCCGCGAGGTCGGTGAGCCGAGCAGCTTCTTCCGGCGGTGCGGCGGTCAGGGGGCACGGCTGCCGGTCGCCGCACGGTCGTGTTGAACGGGGATGCTACGAATCACTCGCCTCCCATGCTTGACGCACAGGGACGGGAAACTTAACTTTTGGGGACCCTGCCGCCCTGGAGCGTGCCCATGAGGCCCCTTGTCCGCACCGCCGCGCTGAATGGCTACGTCGAGCTGAGCCGTTCCCTTGGTCTCGATCCCCGTGCACTGATGAAGAGCGTCGGCTTGGACACAGCGGACCTGGCCGTGCAGGACCGGTGGATCTCCGGCACGGCGGTCGTCAGACTGCTGGAGCTGTCCGCTGCTGCCTCAGGGCGCGAGGACTTCGGTCTGCTCCTGGCGGAACTACGGCGCTTCTCCAACCTCGGTCCCATCAGCCTGCTCGTCCGTGAAGAGCCTGATGTGCGCAGCGCGTTGGCACTGTTGATCCGCCATCAGCACACGTACAACGAGGTGCTGCACGCCCGGCTCTCGGAGGGCAACGGGGTGGCCACGCTCAAGGTGGATCTCCGGTTCGGCGAGTCGCAGCCGGCCCGGCAGGGCACGGAGCTCGCCGTGGGTGCGTTCCACCGCGTTCTGTGCGGCTTCCTCGGCCCGCACTGGCGCCCCTCGTCGGTCTGCTTCGTCCACCCGGCGCCACGGCACACCACCGGCCACCGCCGCCTGTTCGGTCCCTTGGTGGAGTTCGACCGCGACTTCAACGGCATCGTCTGCTACGCCGAGGATCTGGACGCCCCCAACGCCATGGCCGACGCGCAGTTGCGCAGCTACACCCGCCAGTACTTCGAGCCCGTCGCGGCTCCCAGGGAGGCGTCCGAGGCCGACCGGGTGCGCGACCTCATCGAGGCGCTGCTGCCGACCGGGCGCTGCTCCATCGAGCAGATCGCACGCAGCCTCGGCGTCGACCGGCGCACCGTGCACCGTCATCTGGCCCGTTCCGGCGAGACGTTCTCCTCCCTGCTCAACTCGACCCGCATGGGGCTGGCGGAGCAGTTCGTCGCCAATCCCAGTCGCTCCCTGACCGAGGTCTCGACGCTGCTGGGGTTCTCCTCGCTGAGTGCGTTCTCCCGTTGGTTCCACGAGCACTTCGGCACCGGTCCGCGGGAGTGGCGCAAGAGCCGGGGCGGCACGGCGACGCACGGCGGAAGGTGAGCCCGCGGGGACGCATGGCATGACGGCAGGGCCGATGGCCCGCACGCCTGTCCCCGATCGGCAAGTCACTTGTCCCCGCAAGCAAAGCAGACGCCTACCGCTCGCCCTACCGTGACACCACCGCGCAGGCGGCCGGCCTCCGGAGGGGGCGCTCTGCTGCTCCCCTGAGAGCACCCCCTCCGGACCGGCCCAAGACCGCCTGGGCCAGGTGCTCGCCACCGGCCCGGACGTCCGCTGCCGCATGCCCTGTCGTCCCGTCCCCCGCCTGCCCCGTGACGCGATCACCCCTGCGACAAGGAGAAGCACCGTGCACTTCCACGACGACTCCCTCTTCCCCGAGAACCAGGAAAAGCTGGTGATCCAGGCCGCGCCGTACGGCCCCGAGTGGCTTCCCGGCGACGCCGACGACCTACCGCTGACCATGGACGAGCACGTACAGGCGGCCGTCGACTGCTACAACGCCGGCGCGACGGTGCTCCACATCCACGTGCGTGAGCTCGACGGCAAGGGCTCCAAGCGGATGTCCATGTTCAACGAACTGCTCGGGCGGCTGCGTGAGGCCGTGCCGGACATGGTGCTCCAGATCGGCGGATCGATCTCCTTCGCCCCCGAGGGCGAGGGCGGCGACGCCAAGTGGCTCGCCTACGACACCCGCCACCTGCTGGCCGACCTCACCCCGGCGCCGGACCAGGTGACGATCGCGATCAACACCAGCCAGATGAACATCGTCGAGATCATGAACGAGGACGACCTTCAGGGCACGTCGATCGCGAAGCCGGACTACTACCGGGCCTACCGCGACATGGTCGTCGAAGCCGGTCCGGAGTTCTACCTGGAGCACCTCGAGCGCCTGCACGCGAACGGCATCCAGCCCCACTTCCAGCTCGCCCACCTGGCCCAGCTGGAGACCGTGGAGCGGCTGATCCGCGCGGGCGTCTACACCGGGCCACTGATCCTCAACTACGTGGCGATCGGCGGCGGTTTCGCCGGCCGGCACCCCGCCGACCTGGTCGAGTTCATCCGCCGTGTGCCGGACGGCGCCGTCCTGACCATCGAGAGCTCCATGCGCGCCGTGGCCCCGATGAACGCCGTCGCCATCGCCCTCGGCCAGCACGTGCGCGTCGGCAACGAGGACAACCTCTGGCGCGCCAAGGGCGAGCGGATGTCCTCCGTCGCCCAGGTCGAGCAGATGGTGAGGATCTCCGAGGCGCTCGGCCGCGAGATCGCCTCCGGAGCGGATGCCAAGCGGATCTACAAGCTCGGCGAGTACTACGCCGATGCCGACGAGACCCTCGCCCGGCTCGGCATGGTGCCCAACCGCCGCCCCGGACAGCGGGGCTTCATGCTGCGCGACGTCCAGGGCTGATCCCCGGGATCCTCACCCGGCCCTCTTCTCCATCCCTGCGACCCCCCCTCCGGGAGCTCTCCGTGGCACACGCCGTCCGCTTCCACCAGACCGGTGGCCCTGACGTCCTCACCTGGGAGGAGGTGCCCGTCGGCGACCCCGGACCGGGCCAGGTGCGCATCCGGCACGAGGCCGTCGGCCTCAACTTCGCCGACACCTACTTCCGCACCGGGCTCTACCCGGTACGGCTGCCCGACGGCATCGGCGTCGAGGCCGCCGGAGTGGTGGAAGCCGTCGGCGAGGGCGTCACCCACGTCACCCCGGGGGACCGGGTGACGTACACCGGAAGCCCCCTCGGTGCCTACAGCACCGAACGGGTCATGGACGCCTCGCACCTGATCAAGCTGCCCCCGCAGATCAGCTGCGAGACGGCGGCCGCGATGACCATGCGCGGCCTGACGGCGGCCTACCTCCTGCGCAGAATCCACCCGCTGCGGGAGGGGGACACGGTACTGCTGCACGCGGCGGCCGGCGGTGTGGGCCTGATCGTCTCCCAGTGGGCCGCACTGCTCGGCATCCGTGTCATCGGCACGGTCTCCAGCGAGGAGAAGGCGAAGATCGCCCGCGCACACGGATGCCGGCACGTCATCCTCTACCGGCACGAGAACGTCGCCGAAAAGGTGCGAGAACTGACCGACGGCGCCGGAGTACCGCTGGTGCTCGACAGCGTCGGCAAGGACACCTTCGCCGGCTCCCTCGCGTCGCTGTCCCGCCGCGGCCTGCTCGTCTGTTTCGGCACCGCCTCCGGTCCCGTACCGCCCATCGACGCCATGCAACTCGCCGTCCACGGCTCGCTGTTCGTCACCCGGCCCGCCCTCGCCGACTACATCGCCGACCCCGCCGAACGCGATGCCTTGGCCGGAGAGCTGTTCGAACACGTCGCCACGGGACGCATCAAGATCGAAATCAACCAGCGCTACGCCCTCGAGGACGCGGAGCAAGCCCACCGCGACCTGGAATCCGGCCGGACCACCGGGTCCTCGGTCTTCCTCCTGTGAGAGGGCGCACCCCGTTCCACCCAGGGAGTGAGCACCCATGCCAGACACCGTCTCGCCGTCGCTGCGGCAGGTCCCGGCGCTCGTGCGCCGGGGCACCGTGAAGGCGGAGCCGCTGACCTGCACCATCGGAGCCGAGATCACCGGCGTGAACCTCGCCGACGCGGCCCGTGACGACGACCTGTTCGCCGAGATCAAGAGCCTGCTGCTGCGGTACAAGGTCCTCTTCCTGCGGGACCAGGACATCTCGCGCGCCGACCACGTCGCGTTCGCCTCGCGTTTCGGCCCGCTGGAGGACCACCCCGTCGCCGGCAGCGACCCCGACCACCCCGGACTGGTCCGGATCTACAAGGACCTGGACAGCCCCCCGGAGCACTACGAGAACGCCCTGCACACCGACGGCACATGGCGGGTGAACCCCTCGATGGGGGCCGTGCTGCGCTGCGTCGAATCACCCCCGGTCGGCGGCGACACGATCTGGGTCAACATGGCCGAGGCGTACCGCCGGCTTCCCGATCACATCAAGACCGCGATCGAAGGGCTGCGCGCCCGGCACAGCATCGAGGCCACCTTCGGCGCCGTCCTGCCCGAGGAACAGCGCCACGCGCTGAAGGAGCGCTTCCCGGACGCCGAGCACCCGGTCGTGCGCACGCACCCCGAGACGGGCGAGAAGATCCTCTTCGTCAACGCGTTCGCGACGCACTTCGTCAACTACCACACGCCCGAGAACGTGCGTTTCGGCCAGGACTACGCGCCGGGCGCGAGCCATCTGCTCACCTACCTGATCAGCCAGGCCGCGATCCCCGAGTACCAGGTGCGCTGGCGCTGGAGTCCCAACAGCGTGGCCATCTGGGACAACCGCTCCACCCAGCACTACGCCGTCCAGGACTACTGGCCCGCCGTCCGCAAGATGGAGCGCGCCGGGATTGTGGGCGACGGACCGTTCTGACCTGCCATTTCCAAGCAGTCGAGGTGATGACAATGGAGTTTCACACCACTGCGCAGTCCACGGCCCCGACCGCATCCGCGTCGGAATGGCCCGTGTCCAGAGGCTATGCCTGGACGGTCTTCGCACTCGGCTTCGGCCTGCTGCTGTCCGACTACATGTCCCGCCAGGTCCTCAACGCCGTCTTCCCGATGCTGAAAGCCCAATGGCTGCTGTCCGACGGCGCCCTGGGTTCGCTCAGCGGCATCGTGGCCTTGGCGGTCGGCGTGCTCACCTTCCCCATGTCCCTCATGGCCGACCGGTGGGGCAGGGTGCGCAGCCTGCTGCTCGCCGCCACGCTGTGGAGCCTGGCCACCCTCGGCTGCGCCATGTCGGCCAACTACGGCGAGATGTTCATCGGCCGGCTCTTCGTCGGCATCGGCGAGGCGGCCTACGGCAGTGTGGGGATCGCTGTGGTCCTCAGCGTCTTCCCGGTCGTCCTCCGGGCCACCCTCTCCGGTGCCTTCATCGCGGGCGGCGCCTTCGGCTCCGTGCTCGGCGTCGCCGTCGGCGGCGCCGTGGCCCAGGCGGCCGGCTGGCGCTGGGCGTTCGCTGTGATGGGAATCTTCGGCCTGATACTCGCCGTGGTGTACGGCGTCGTGGTCAAGGAAAGCAGGCTGGCGCCGCGCGGGCGGCCCACCGGCGGCGAGGACGGCGCGCAAGAGCGTCGGCACCTGCGCACCCACCTGCCCCGTCTGTTCTCCTCCGTCTCCGTTGTCAGCGCCTATGTCGGCAGCGGACTGCAACTGTTCATCGCAGGCGCGCTGCTGTCCTGGCTGCCCAGCTTCTTCAACCGCTACTACCACATGACAACGGCCAGAGCGGGCGCGGTCGCCGGCGGCTATGCGATGGTCATCGGCTTCGGGATGATTTTCGGAGGCATCGTTTCCGACCGCATCAGCTCCACCACCCCGATCCGTAAGTGGGCCGTCGCCGTAGGCTGCAGCCTCGGCTCGCTGCTCCTGCTGACCCTCGCCTTCCAACTCCCCGCAGGACCGGCACAGTTGTCGACCCTGGCCGTCGGCGCTCTGCTGTCGGCCGGTTCCGCCGGACCGGCGGCGGCCATGGTCGCCAACCTGACCCCCGCCTCCATCGCGGCGACCGCCTTCGCCACCCTCACCCTGGCCAACAGCCTGCTCGGGCTGGCCCCGGGCCCCGCGGTCACGGGCGCGCTCGCGGACCACTTCGGCCTGCTGGGCGCCCTGCGTATCGTGCCCCTCGTCGCGGTCGCGGCCACGGTGGCCTTCCTGGTCGGCCGGCACTGGTACGAACGTGACCTGCTCCGCCTCAACGACTTCGCCGTGAATGCCGAGCCCAAGCACCCGTCGGAGATCCCCTCATGAGCCCCACCGCGGAACCCACCGTGGTCTTCGTCCCCGGCCTGCGCGACCACGTCGCGGACCACTGGCAGACCCTGCTCGCCGAACGCCTCGCCCAGGCAGGCCGCGCCGTCCGCACCGTTCCCCCGGCGGAGGGAAACCGACTCGGTCTGGACGTCCAGGTCAGCAACCTGGCCGCCACGCTGGCACCCCTGGAAGGACCGGTCCTGCTGGTCGCCCACAGCGCCGGGGTCATCACCACCGTGCACTGGGCCGGGCGCCACCGCGCCGACGTACGCGGCGCGCTGCTCGCCACGCCACCGGACTTCGAGACACCGCTGCCGGACGGCTACCCCACCCCCGCCGAACTCGCGGACCACGGCTGGACGCCCGTGCCCCGCGCGACGCTGCCCTTCCCCAGCCTCGTCGCCGCCAGCGCCGACGACCCTCTCGGGGCACCGGAGCGCGTCGCCGGGCTGGCCCGCAGCTGGGGCAGCCGCCTCGTGGAGCTGGGTGAGGTCGGCCACCTCAACCCGGCATCCGGATACGGCGAGTGGACCCTGGCCGAGGAACTGATCCGCACCCTGGAGTCCGACTCCGCAAGCGCGCCGCTCGCGGCGACGCCCACAGGTGAGCAGCCGTGAAGCCGGACACCGATCTGCTGTGGACCCCGGGGCGCCGCGAACTGGAGTACTCCAACGTCGCGCTTTTCATGGCATGGCTGGAAGAGACCCACGGCCTGCGCTTCGCCGACTACGCCGAGCTCTGGCGGTGGAGCTCCACTGATTCGAAAATCCACCTTCCATGTGTCCGCAGCCGCTGGTCAGACGGCTCCGTTTGTTTGAAGGGTCACGTGGTAGCCGAGTTGGTTGAGCTGGCTGACCAGGCGCCGAGTCTGCCGGGCCCGGCCGGTGCGTTCGATGAAGTAGCGGCCGCCGAGGTCGGCGTATTCGGCGTCGTGGGTGAACATGTGCCAGACGGAGATGAGGATCGAGTGCTGGAGGGCGACCAGGGCTCTCTTCTTGCCGCGGCGGGCGGTGATGCGCCGGTAGCGGGCGGCGAGGTAGGTGTCCTTGGTGCGTGAGGCGGAGACCGCGCCCTGGCCGAGGGCGGCCTTGAGCCAGGGGTCGCCGTGGCGGGTTCTGCCCGGGCCCTTTCTGCCGCCGGACTCGTTGTTGCCGGGGCAGACACCGGCCCAGGAGGCAAGGTCGGCGGCCGTGGGGAAGTGGGCGATGTCAGCGCCGATCTCCGCGAGGATCACTTGGGCGGTGCGGGTGTTGATGCCGGGAACGGTCACGAGCAGCTCGATGCGGCGGCGGAAGGGCGCGATCTGTTCGTCGATGCGCTCATCGAGCCGCTTCTCCATGGCGGTGCAGGCATCGATGCGATCGAGCATCGCGCGGGCTAAGAATGCGTGGTGGTCGGTGAAGTAGCCGGTCAGGGCCTCGATGAGGGCATCGGTCTTGCGCCGCATAGAGCCCTTGGCCAGGTCAGCCAGCAGATGCGGGTCACGGTTGCCGGTGATGAGGGCGGCCAGCATCGCCCGGCCGGAGACGCCGAGGATGTCGGAGACCACGGCAGACAGTTTGATCCCGGCGTCTTCCAGCAGCTTCTCCAGCCGCTGCGCCTCGCGGGTGCGTTCGCGGATGACCTCGGTGCGGTAGCGGGTCAGATCCCGCAGCTGCCGAATCGGCTCGGGAGGCACGAACGAGGGCCGCACCAGGCCGTGCTCGACCAGCCGGGCGATCCACTCGGAGTCTTTGACATCGGTCTTGCGGCCCGGCACTGCCTTCATGTGCCGGGCGTTGAGCAGCCAGCACTCCATCTCGTGCTCGAGCAGGTAGAACACGGGCTTCCAGTACGCGCCGGTGGCCTCCATGCCGGCCACCGTGACGCCCTCGGCGAGCAGCCAGTCCCGCATCGCCAGCAGCCCGGACGTCACCGACGAGAAGGTACGGGTCTCCCTGCGGCGGCGCTTGCCCGCACCGGGCACGCGGATCGTCACCTTCACGTCCACCTTGCTGATGTCGATCCCCGCACAGCGTTCGTGGATCACATCCATCCCCGGCACCCCCATCTCGTGACAGCCGCGGGCGCGTGACCGGCCGGCAGGGGTCCGGCAGGCGGGAGAAACTGATTCACGTGCTCGAAGCAACACATCCGGGTGCCTGGCGATGGACCCCCAGCGTCCTACTGAGACACAGGCTCGGATCGCACCAAGTTTCCTCGACGTCCGCCGGACGGCCACGCACCGATTTTCACGCCCACGGGGTGGAGCCGCCAGGCCCCCGGATTACTGAGACGGCCCCCCGGTGCCGGCACCGTAAGGTCCTGGGCAACCACCCACCAAGTTCGGACCGACCGACACCACCAGGGAGTAACAATGCCGAGCGCCCCGGAACTGCAGCCAGGGGACACCGTCCTGGTGACCGATGGCCCCTTCGCGCAGTTCACGGGGCCGGTTCGCGCCATTGACCGCGAGCGCCACCGCGTAGAACTGGTAGTGCAGATCTTCGGAGACGACACCCGCATCGATGTCCCCCTCGACACGGTCGAGAAGGTGCCCAACGCCTGAGTACCGCCCCTTAGCTTGGGAAGCGAGATTGGGCGATCACGGGGCCGAGCTGCGGGTTCCCTGGCTTGGCGCTGTGCTGCCATACTGCCCGCTCCGTGCCCCGATTCCTGTGATTTCCCGCCCGTTCTGAGTGGCACGGCCCTAGGGCTGCGCCATGCCTCCTCGATGCGAACTACGGGCGGGGCGGTCGCTGAGGCCTGCTCGGCTGGTCATTCGTGGTCTTGGGAGTGCTGCCGGTCGGCTGCGGTCTCCGCGGTTGCTGTACTCCGCTGCTGTACAGCCAGGATTGATCAACTCGTCGTCCTGCGGTAGCAATGGCGGATGATACGAGGCAACAAGATCGGCCTGCGGGCGCCGACATTCCAGTGCTCCACGCGGTTCTTTACAACGACGTGGCAACCCGGTCGCGTCAGGACCCTCGGCCCTGGCATCCGATACCACCAGGGTCGGCCCACTCTCCCTATGTAGTCGCTGAGCCCTCGGACGCTGCAGCATCTTTTTCCGTGGTGGAACTCGATTCGCAGGAACTGGTCGGTGCCGCCTCGCTGTGGGGCATCGACACGCATAACAGGTCGGCGCACCTGGGGATCTCCGTGCTCCCTGACTTCCGCGGTCGTGGGTTTAGCTCGGACATCGTCCGCGTGCTGTGCGAGTACGGGTTCTCGGTACGCGGACTGCAGCGACTGCAGGTGGAGACCATGGCAGACAACGCGCCGATGATCGCGGCGGCGAAGAGAGCGGGGTTCACGAGCGAGGGCACGTTGCGGCGCTCGGCCTGGGTGTACGGAGCATTCGTCGACCAGGTGATCCTTGGCCTCCTCGCTCACGAGTGGACTCCCTGAAGACGAGAAGTCGGGGGCCGGGCCGCTCAGTAGCCGAAGAAGTGAAGGGCCGGGTCTCTGACCTGCGCCCGTGTAATCGATCAACGCTGCGACCTGCGACTTAGATGTCGGTGGTTGTCAGCGTTGGTCGTCGTTGAGCGCCCCCGCACGGCCCAGAGACGGCCCCGAGCGGGAGGGCTAAGACAAGGACGACTGTTGGCCACTTAGCGTGCCCGACGGGTCGGCACGGTCCCTGCGACTCTCCCGGCTACGCTCGCGCGGGAGCGCCCCGCAGCGCGTGGCTGCGGGGCGTTCCTAGCGCCTAGTGGGGTTTAGTCGACTGCCTGCCCGTTGCCCGTGCCGCCCCTGCAGGTCCCGGTGTGGGGGTTGGCCGAGGTGGGGGTCCAATCGACCGTTCCGCCGCCGTCGATGCACTCACCCGGGGTGAGGGCGGCGCCGAAGCCCTGACTCGGGGTGAGGCTGGCGGCGGTGGCGGCACCTGTGAGGCCGAGTCCGGCGAGGGCTGCCGTGGCGATGCCGGCGGCGAGGATGCGTCGAATGCGCATTCGGTTCCCCTTTCACGGATTGCCTTGATTGGGGCACTAATCAGCTTGATGTTCATCCATATGGGTGGCACGTCACGTTGGGCCGTTCGGGTGACATAGCTGTCGGGCGCGTGGTCGATGGGGCGACCCGTCGGACAGCACACCTAGGTCGGCGTAGCGACTTTGGCCGGGAGCTGCTTTGGCGCGAGTGATCATGGCCCCGTAAGCTTCCGGCGCGTCGGGCAGTCTGTGGACCTGCCCGGTAAAGCACGACGTTGGGGCCATGATCTTCGAGGCTCGCGCCAAAGTGGCTGGCTAAAGTCGCGGAGCCGACCGCCCCAGCCACGACGTGTTCTGACCTTATGCACTGTGTGCCTGCCTCTTGGGCGGGAGCGGGCGGCCGGCGGTGCCGAGCGGGGCGGAGACATGAGCGCGGGCGCCGCCGGCCGCCCGCGCCCGCCCGGAGGAGTGAAGCGACGAGGGTGCTTGATGAAGTAGGGAAAGTCTTATCCCGCTGGGATGAGCCGTCGCCCGTCGTGGCTCCTCACGTGGGGGCCGTTGCCGTCCAGAGCATCCAAGAGCCGGATCGCGAAGACCTCGGACATGCGCTCTGCGACCTCGTCGGGCGTGAGCCAGTCGACGGCCGTTGACTCACTCGACGTGCGCTCGGTCCCGCCTGAAGGCTTGCAGCGGAAGACCAGGGCAACGATGCCTCGGATCGTGTTCTTGTAGACCCCGGTGAGTTCGTCCACCTCGACGTGGATGCCGGTCTCCTCCAGGACCTCGCGGGCGACGCCTGCCTCTGGCGTCTCGTTGAGTTCCAGTACACCGCCGGGGAGCTCCCAAGTGCCGTTGTCGGCGCGGCGGATCGCCAGCAGTCGGCCGTCCTCGCGCACCACTACCCCGGCCACGGACACGGAGTGCAGTGGCGTTGACTGGCCTTCCTGGGCACTGTTACTCATGTACAGGAGCATAGGAGGAAGAGAAGGACTATGGGAACCGCAGTAGGAGGTGAGAGGTCCGTACCTCGGTACGTGCAGATCGCCGAGGAGATCGTCCAGCAGATCCGGGCGGGTGTCCTCAAGCCCGGTGAAATGGTGCCGAGTGAGTCAGAGCTGGTCGACCGCTACGGCGTGTCGGGCGGGACGATCCGCAAGGCCATGGTCGAGGTGCGCGCGAGCGGGCTCGTCGAGACCCGGCACGGCAAGGGTTCGATCGTGAAGGATCGCCCGCCGGTACGGCATCGGTCCTCCGACCGCTTCCGGCGTTCGCTTCGTCAGGGCGGCAAGGCCGCGTACCTCGCCGAGTCCGCGCAGTCTGGCGCCACGGCCAAGGTCAGCGTCCTCTACATCGGCCCAATGGAGGCCCCAGAGGATGCGGCCCGGCGGCTGGGCGTTTCCGCCGGCACCCAGGTGCTTGCCCGGCGCCGCCTCTACTTCCGCAATGGCACCCCGGTCGAGACGGCTACGTCGTACCTCCCGTGGGACGTCGTGAAGGACATCCCCGAGCTGTTCGCCGAGAACCCCGGCGGCGGTGGCATCTATGCCCGACTCGAAGACCACGGACACGAGTTCGCCGAGTTCGTTGAGACGCTGCAGGCGCGTCCGGCCTCCAAAGCGGAAGCCTCCGAGCTGGCGCTGAGTGCGGGTGCTCCGGTGGTTCATCTGGTCCGGGAAGCTCGTACGAGGGAGGGTCGGGTGGTCGAAGTCTGCGACACGCTTATGGCCGCTGACCAGTTCGTTTTCGAGTACAGGATCCCCGCAGCCGACTGACGCCCGCTCAACTCTCTTCGGCCTGCCACGAGTTCTTCTTCGTGGCGGGTTGACTCATGTATAGGAGTCAGGCACTCTTCTTGCTGCGGGACGCGGTCACGTCCGAGGCACTTCGCTCGGCCGTCGCCCCGCTCATCACCTCACCCGGCGAACGCCAGCACATGGCGCAGCGGGCCCGATCCCTGGGACGCCCGGATGCCGCCGACCGCCTTGCGGAGGTGTTGCTGGACGTGGCCACCAGTTGAAGCCGGGCGTTGCACCTCACGCGGGCCTCGTCGCAGGGACTACGGGGATCCGAGGCTCATGCCACCGGAGATCGCGTAGTGGCCGGCGACGGGCGATGGCTTGGCCTGAAGTCATGCCTGGCAGGGGAGTGTTACTCCTGAATTACCCTGGCATGGGTCTTCCTTGAACTTGCCGCCCTAGGGTCGGAAGCCGCAGCTGCGAACGGGGCGGGGGTATCAATGGTTGACGGCAAGGTCCCTGGCAAGGTGCTGGACATCAAGACCGCCGACATCAAGGCGGCGGCACCTGCCTTTCACCAGGGGGCCATCGACCTGAGCAAGGCGCTGACCACCCTCATCAAGACCCTGGACGGCCTCGGCGAGCCCTGGGGTCACGACAAGCAGGGCAATCAGTTCGGCGGCGTCTACAAGCCGCACCAGAAGTCGATCGAGAGCGCGGCGGGCATCCTGGTGCTCGGCCTGACGAGTATCAACGAGGCCATGGTGGACATGGCCGACGGGCATGTGGACCACGACGAGCTCGTCGCCGGCATGTTCACGGAAGTGAAGACCCCCAAGCAGAGCGACGGTGCCGGTGAGCATTGAGTCCAAAGCCCGCCACATCCTTCTCGACATGGGCCTGTGGTGGCCGGAGGCCGACTCCGGCAAGCTGCGGGACGCGGCGAAAGCGTGGCGTGCGTTCGCCGAGTCCGTGGACGATGTCCGCTCCCCGGTGCACCGCAGCGCGTCCGGGATCATCCACAACAACACGGGTGAGTCGATCGAGGCGTTCCGCAAGTTCTGGGGCCGTTACGCCCAGGGCAAGGACGGCGGCTGGCTGAGCGATCTCGCGAAGTCGTCGCGGGACATGGCCAGTGCGCTGGAGACGTTCGCCGATGCCATCGACGACGCGATCAACAAGCTGTGGACGCGGATCGCCATCGACGCGGCCGTGATCGCGGGTGGTGTGGCGCTGGCCATCATGACCGCGGGCATCGCGTCGGGTGCGGCGGCAGCGGCGGCGGACGCGGTCATCGAGTTCGGTGCCACGATAGGCGTCGGGGTCTCCGCCGTGGTGGCCGACATCATCGGAGGTGCCTTCGCCGGCGTCGCGTTCGGCGGGGTCGAGTCGGTCACCGTCGACCTTGCCGTGGCCCAGCCGCTGCAGATGGCGGCGGGTCTGCAGCACGGCTTCAGCCTGGACGAGGTCAACCAGGCCGCCAAGAACGGCATGATCTTCGGCGGCGCCCTGGGAGCGGGCGGCGGCCTGCTGAAGGCCAGCATGGAAGGCGGCCTCGCCGACACCACCCCACTGCTGCTGCGCCCGCCGTCGCTCCGCCCCGACCTGGTCGATCTGGGCACGGCGGCCCGCAACGCCGACGACACCCCGTGCGTGGGCGAGCCGATCGACGTGGCGACCGGCGCCATGCTCATGACCCAGACGGACCTCACCCTGCCGGCCGCGCTCCCCTTCGAGTTCACCCGCACCCACCTTTCCTCGTACCGGGGTGGCGTCTGCTTCGGCTCGACCTGGATCTCCAGCCTCGACGAGTGCCTTCAGATCGACGGTGAGGGCGTCGTCTTCGCTGCGGCGGACGGCATGCGCCTGGTGTACCCAGTACCGGAACCGGGCGTACCCACGATGCCGGTCAAGGGCGCCCACTGGCCCCTGGAGTGGGACGGTAAGCCGGACGGCGCGATGACGGTCACCGACCCGGCGACAGGCGTGACCCGCACCTTCGCCGCCCCCGTTCCCTCCCCGTCCTTCGGTGTCTTCGACCTGGCCCTGGACTCCTGGAGCGACCGCAACGGCAACCGCATCGACGTCGAACGCGACGACGAGGGCGTCCCGTTCGGTATCCGCCACTCCGGCGGCTACTACGTCGCCGTCGACACCCAGGGCCCCCGTATCACCGCCCTGCGCCTGCTCGACGAGGCGCCCTCCCGCTACCGCCCCGGCACCGCGCTGGACGAGGGCACGGTCGTCATGCGGTACGGCTACGACGCCGCCGGCAACCTCACCGAGGTCATCAACTCCAGCAGCGAACCCCTGCGGTTCACATACGACGCCGAGGGCCGCGTCACCCGCTGGACCGACCGCAACGGCACGTGGTTCTCGTACTCCTACGACGAGTGCGGCCGTGTGGTGCGTACTGAGGGCGTGGACGGAATCCTGTCCGGCACCTTGACCTACGACGACGCGGCACGCACGACGACGTACACGGACTCGCAGGGCCGCGTCTCGGTGCACCGCTACAACGCCGAGGGCCAGGTCGAGGAGGAGACGGATCCGCTGGGGCACGTCACCCGCACCGGCTGGGACGAGTACGGTGCCCGGCCCGTCACCGTCACCGACCCCCTGGGACGTACGACCCGATACGCCTACGACGCCTCAGGCAACCTGACGGAACTCACCCTGCCGGATGGATCGGTCGCGCGGGCCGTGTGCAACGCGTTCGGGCAGCCGACCGAGGTCGTTGAACCAGGCGGAGCGGTCTGGCGGCACACCTACGACGAGCGGGGCAATCTCCTCACGACCGTTGACCCCACGGGGGCCGAGACCCGGTACACGCACGACGAGGCCGGCCGCCCGACCACCATCACTGATGCCCTCGGCCACACCCGCACCATCGCGTACGACCCGGCCGGTCTGCCCGTCGCGACGACCGACGAGCTGGGCCACACCACGACGATCCGCAGGGACTCCTTCGGCCGGATCGTCGAGGTGACCGACCCGCTGGGCCATAGCACCCGCCTTGGCTGGACCACCGAGGGCAAACAGGCGTGGCGCCAACACCCGGACGGTACGCGCGAGTCATGGGCCTGGGACGCGGAAGGCAACCTCCTCAGCCACACTGACGCCGCTGGTAACACGACCCACCATGTTCTGGGCCCGTTCGACGTCCCGGCCGCACGGACGGACCCGGACGGCGCCCGTTACGAGTTCGCCTACGACACCGAGCTCCGCCTGACCGGTGTAACCAACCCGCAAGGGCGCACCTGGTCGTACACCTACGACCACGCGGGTCGGCTTACAGCGGAGACGGACTTCAACGGCCGCAGGCTGACGTACGTCCATGACGCGGCAGGGCAGTTGACCTCCCGGATCAACGGCGCCGGAGAGACCTTGCACCTCACGCGGGACGCGGTGGGGCGGGTGGTGGAGCAGCGGTCCGAGGCGGGAGCCGTTACGACGTTCGCGTACGGTCCCGACGGCGGTCTCGCGCAGGCGGCCAACGCCGACGCCGAGGTCGTACTGGAGCGGGACAGCCTGGGCCGCGTGCTCTCGGAGACGGTGAACGGCCGCACGACCACCCATGCGTACGACGCCCTCGGCCGCCGTGTCCGCCGGGTGACGCCGTCAGGGCTGGCCTCGGAATGGACATACGACCAGGCGGGCCGCCCGCTCACCCTGCGCTCGCCTGTAGGCGAACTGCACTTCGACCACGATCCCGCAGGCCGCGAGACGGAGCGCCGCCTCGGCACGGAGGTGAGACTCACCCAGAGCTGGAGCCCACGGAACCTGCTGACCGGGCAGAGTCTGACCTCCGGCCCGGCGGCGGACGGCGTGGACCGCCTCCTACAGCACCGCACCTACACACACCGCGCCGACGGCTACCTCACTGAGATCCGCGAGCTCACCTCGGGCACCCGCCGCTTCGACCTCGACAGCATGGGGCGCGTCACCGGGGTGCGTGCCCACGGCTGGACGGAGACCTACGCGTACGATGCTGCGGGCAACTTGGTGGACGCCACTGCCCCCGCCCACGACGAGCCCGGCGAGCGCGAGTTCGTCGGCACTCTCGTCCGCTCGGCGACCGGGACCGCGTACGAGCACGACGCGCAGGGTCGCCTGGTCCGCAGAACCCGCCGGCTTCTGAACGGCCAGAGCCGTACGTGGACCTACGTCTGGAACGCAGAGGATCGCCTGACGGAGGTGGTCACCCCGGACGGCGACCGCTGGCACTACGCCTACGACCCGCTCGGCCGGCGCATCTCCAAGCACCGGGTGGTCGAGGACGGCTCGGAGCACGACCGTACGGAGTTCATCTGGGACGACACGCTCTTGGCCGAGCAGACCGCAGCGGGCCGAGTGCTGACCTGGGACTACAAGCCGGGCACCCCTCGCCCGGTGGCCCAGACCGACCACGAGCCGTCGGCTTCACGGTCGAACGCGTCGTTCCTGGCGCGGCTGGCCGAGGAGACGAACCCCGAGCGCACCGCTCGCTTCCACGCCGTGGTCACGGACCCTGTCGGTACCCCGATGGAACTGGTGTCCGCGTCCGGAGACCTGCTCTGGCAGCGCCGCACCACGCTGTGGGGCACGCGCTTTCCTGTCCCGGATGATGGCGCCGGGCCCGTCGACTGCCCGTTGCGCTTCCCGGGGCAGTACGCCGACGACGAGACAGGACTGCACTACAACCTGCACCGCTACTACGACCCCGGGACGGCCCGGTACATCAGCGCGGACCCGTTGGGGCTGGTGCCGGCGGACAATCACCACGGCTATGTGCGCACTCCCCTCACCTGGATCGACCCCCTCGGCCTCTCCCCCTGCAACTATGGCCTCGACGACTTGTCCCAGGCGGCCACCACCATCAAGAAGGGCCAGCTCTCACCGGCCGGCAGGGCGCTGCAGAAACACGGCGACCCGAGCCCGGGCAATCTGGCTAAACGGGGGCAAGCTCATGTTGACATGTACAATTTCGGCAAGCTCACCAATAGTGAGCGGACCGAGATCGCCAATGAGATGATCCAGGACATACTCACCGACCCGAATGTGGTCGAGAAGGTCAACACCTCGGCGTCGGCCCAATACGGCGGCATCACCCGCGACTTCCGGGTTCCCGGCGGCTGGGGCGCCCGATGGAGTTGGCGTGGGGGCCAGCTCACTTTCGAAGGATTCCTGTGATGGCGGGGCAGCACGAGACCGAACCGGCATACCGAGCAGAGGACTTCGTCGCAGACGGAGCACTGCGGGACGTCTGCGTCCTCGACACCACGATCGACGACTGGCGGCGCATGTTCGACGGGCTGCCCGTTGTCCCGGGGAATCATGTCCTTACCTGGACGCTCTCCGGCACCACGGAGAGCGGTGCCTTGGACGCCTCTGTCGTATGGTCCCGGCTTGAGCAGGACCCGGAGGAATCGGCGAGCCTGGCCATCGACGTCGACGGCGTGTGGTTCACCTGCTATTTCTTCGACATTGAAGAGATCGAGTTCACCTTCGATCCCTCCGACGTGGTCGACAAGGCGACCTTCGCACCCGTTCGCGCCTTCGTGACCTGGCTGGGAACGGCGACGGGCCGAGAAGTCATCGTGACGATGGAAGGCACCGACCACGCTGCCATGCCTGCCTTGATCCGATGGCGGCCGTGAAGTTCGTCAAGCCTTGACCCGGAAGCCACTGATCAGGGCACGATGATCTACCTCTCGGTCGTCACATTTGGTTGACAGCCTGCGCGGCTTTCTGCAGGGTGACGCCCGCGTCCTCAGTTGCATCGGTGCCGACACCTCGTTCAATCGCGTGACCATGCTCGCTGCCCACGCGGCCGGGCTTGAGCAAGGAGCCGAGGTGTCCCACCCCGACAGCTGCGACGAAGCCTGCCCAGTCGGGCATACCGAAGAGTAGCTCGGGCCCGTCTGGGTTCTTGGAGTCCGGGACGCCGACCTCGTTGGAGAAGTCGGCGACTTCGACGCAGTACGAGTCCTCGTTCCCGCTGTACGAACTCTTGCGCCAGGCACTCCGCGGCGTGTGCTGAGAGTTCAGCGATGCCTTCCAGAGACTCACGTCGTGCTGGTGCCGATCCGGTAGACGATCTTCTCGTTGTCCTCCTCGAACCCGAGCGATCGGTAGAAGGTGCGCGCGTCCGAGTTCACTCGGTCGGTCATCCATTCCAGGCGGGTGCAACCGGGGCGTGCCGTAGCCAGGTCACGGAGTTCGCTCATCAGCTGGGCGCCAATGCCCTGCCGGCGCAGGGTGTCACGGACGTACAGCTCCTTGAGGAAGAGGGAGTGGGTGGAACCGGCGCTCGGCCAGAGGAACGAGTACGCGGCGAGGCCCACGATGTCGCCCGCCTCGTCCTCGACCACCAGGGCGGAAGCCAGAGGCGGCGACCCGAAGAGCGCCTCCTCGACCTGTGCCTGACGCTCGTCGAACGGCTGGATGTCGGCATCCGCAGTGCCGTAGAACCGCTCGATCTCCTCGATCAGCCTGGCCAGCTGTCGGATGTCGTTCTTCTCGGCCGGCCGGATCGTTACGGTCATCGGCGTACAGCTCCTCTCGTGCGGGGTGAGCCTCGGGCGGGCTGCGGTGCGGTCAGGGGGCGGCCGGCGCAGCAGCATCCAGCACCCAGCCGTACCCCTGTAGAGAACCCTGGACGTGCCGAATGAGATACGCCAGGTCCGCGCAGTAGACGGACGGGTTGCGGTACCCACGGTCTGTGCTGAAGCGGTGCGGCAGGTATCCGCCGCCGCACACCGCCACCAGGGGACAACTCTGGCACTCCTCGGCGAGTGCGACCGTGCCCTCCTGCTGGCGGTGCCGGAGCTTGGGGTGGCGGACGGCAGTGTCGAAGGAGTCGTTGAAGACGTCGAGCCCGAGGCTGGTGGCGCCCTCCTCGACGGAGCGGAGGGTGTCCACGCCCTCGATGCTGCCGTCGGACTCGATCACGACGCTGGTGGGTGGAGCCAGCCCGAGCGTCTCCACCGAGCTGCGCACGCCGGAGTTCAGCGCGACGATGTCCTCCAGCATCCGGACGCTGTGCTGGTGGTCCGGGCGGTCGAGCCAGGCGTCATAGACCTGGCTCATCCAGAGCCCGTACTCGGGCACGCTCGGGTCGTTGCGGTGGGGTGGATCGTCGTGGGTCCCGTGTGGGAAGCCGAAGTCGATCACAGGGGGCTCGAAGGAGGCCAGGTAGTCGTGGACCTCGACCGGGTCGTTGGCCAGGTCCACGACGGCGAGCAGTCCGGCGAACAGGTGCGGCCGGGATCGCAGGAGTTCGATGCCGCGCACGGTGGAGGCCGAGCTGGATCGCCCGTGGTGGGTGAGCCGGTGCCGGTCGTTCGCGGCCGGCGGCCCGTCGAGACTGACGCCCACCACCACGCCGTACTGCTCGAAGAGGTCCAGCCACGTCTCGGAGAGAAGTGTCGCGTTGGTCTGGAGCTCGAAGTGCACCTCGGTGCTCGCCGGAATCCTCTCCCGAACAGCAGCGAGGAGGTCGGCCATGTGCCGGACACCGGCGAGCAGCGGTTCTCCGCCGTGCAGTACGACATGGACGGCCGGGAGGTCGTGCGCCATGACGTGCTCGCCGATCCTGCGGGCTGCGGCTCGGGCTATGTCCAGGCCCATCCGGGCGGGCAGGTGCCGCGCCGACTGGTCCTTGGAGTTGAAGACGAAGCAGTAGTCACAGTCGATGTTGCAGCGGTTGGCGATCTTGAGGATGATTGTCCGGAAGGGAACGGCGACTTCGAGCCTCGTCATCGATGTCAGGTGTTCAGAACGGCCAGGGCCAGATGAGCGAGGCGGCGTGGGCGCCGTCGCCAACGCGGTTCGTCGCAGCCTGTTCGGTCAACCGGCGCTGTTGTACTCGGGCGGCGACGCGGTCCAGGACCACGTTGCCCCGGGCGGGCTGCTGACCGGCGGGGGCCATGGCGTGCGACGTGGAAAGAGACGTACGTGACGGCATTCAACGCTCCTCGTGGAGGACGTGCCCGAGACGGGACGGGCGCGGTGCGACGGCAGTGGTTGAAGGCGACAGAACGGCTCGCAACGTAGCAGTCCGGCCACTCACCGCAACACAGGGAAACCGGCCACGCGCTTGGCTCATCCGGCCTGCGACACCAGGAAACGCTCGATGTCATCAGCCGATGCAATCACGCCCAACTGCCGGTAGATGGCCAGAGCTTCGCGTAGGGGCCGCTCTGCCTGTTCGGGGCCGTCGATCACCCAGTTACAGCGGCCTACTCCCTCCAGTGCTCGTGCCTCCTCCAACGGACACCGGATGGCCTGCGCCATCGCCAGCGCCTGTTCGAAGCGGCGGCGCGCCGCGCCCAGGTCGTCGGACGTACGCAGCAGCGTTCCCCAGTGGTTCAGGACCTCCGCCTCACCACAGCGATCGCCGAGTTCGCGGAGGATGCCGAGGCTCTGATCGAACGCCTCGACAGCACCATCTTGGTCACCGACAGCCGCGCGAGCGGCCCCCAACTCGCCGAGTGAGGCGGCCTCGCCCCCGCGGCTGCCGAGATCGCGGTACGCCTCCAGGGCTTCCTCCAGCACGCGGCTCGCCGTCGTCGCGTCTCCGGTCAGCCTGTCCAGTGCGCCGAGATAGCGGATGCAGGTCGCGCGCCCGAACCGTTCGCCGAGTTCGGTGAAGTACTCCAGGGCCTGAGTGTGGGACTCGCGAGCGCCGTCGAGATCCCCGGTGACCCGCCGTACGACGCCCAGCTCGTTGAGGGCGTACGCCTGGTGGACACGATCGTCGAGTTCTTCGTAGATGCCGAACGCCTCGAGGTGCCGTTGCGCGGCCTGCTCGTACTCGCCCATGAGGCAGTGCACGACGCCGAGATCGCGCAGGGAGTTGGCCTCCCCGTACCGGTCGCCGAGCTCACGGTAGAGCGACAGGGCTTCCGACTGGGCCTCGACGGCTGCGTCGAAGTTGCTGGTCTGGCGTCGCACCATGCCGAGGTCGGCGAGGGCGTTGGCCTGTCCGAGCCGGTGGTCGATCTCGCGGTAGAGGGCCAGGGCCTCGGTCTGGGCGCGGGCCGAGGCGTCGTTGTCCGCGGTCAGGTACCAGACGATGCCGAGCTGGTTTAGGGAGTCAGCCTTGCCGCCGTGGTCGCCGACCGCGTCGTACTGCGTGACGGCCTCGTTGAGGGCCTCGGTCGCCTCGGGATAAGCGGCCATGAAGCGTCGTATGACGCCGAGTTCGGTCAGCGCGTCGGCCAGTGCCCGCTGGTCGCCGGTGTGCCGGGCGGCCTCGGTGGCCGTCCGGTGCAGCCCCACGGCCTGGTCCCAGGGGCCGGCCTGCCGCAGGAAGGGCGCCATGGCTGCCGCCAGACGGATCACCAGGTCGTACAGAGAGAGGGCGTTCGCCCGCCGAATGCAGGCCAGGATGTTGGGCCGCTCGTCCTCCAGCCAGCTCAGTGCAGCCGGGCGCGACTCCAAGGGCGGGGTTTCCACCTCTCCGGCATCATCCGGCGGAGGTGAAGCGACCGCGCCCCTTCGGGCGATGTGATCGTTGGCGACGGCGAGTGCGGCCAGATAGTAGGTGCCCACACGCCGGACGGCCTGTACGTGGTCCATGCTGCCTCCTTCGTCAGCGAGACCGCGGGCGTAATCGCGCAGGAGGTCGTGAAGCCGGTAACGGTTTCCCGGATGCTCGTCGATCAGGTGGGCGTCGTAGAGCGCGTCGAGCTGGTCGCGGGCACCCGCCACCGTGACCGCGGCGAGCGCCGCCCCGACGTACGCGTCGAGATCCGTACCGGGGTAGTGACCGAGGGTCCGGAAGAAGTGCTGCAACTCCGCTGCCAGGTCCTGATAGGACAGGTCGAAGGTCGCGGCGACCGCACGCTCCCCAGCCCGCAGTTCGCCCAGCCGGTCCCGGGCCTCAACGAGCCTCGCGTGCAGATCCGCAGCACTCCAGGAGGGGTGATGCCGCAGTCGTGCAGCGAGCAGTGATACCCCGAGCGGCAAGCACCCGCACAGCCGGACCATTTCCCCGAGCACGTCCCTGTCGAGTGCGTCGGCTGGCCGGCCACTGAGCCGTACGAACAGATCCACCGCGTGATCCGGTGGCAGCGCCTGAACCGGCAGTACCACCTCCTCCTGTGCGGCCAGCCGTTTGCGCGACGTCACCAGCACCAGGCATTCGCTCTCGCCGGGGAGCAGCGGCTCCAGCTGCCGGTAGCTGCCCGCGTTGTCGAGGATGAGCAGCGCCTTCTTCCCCGCGAGCCGGCTGCGCCACATGGCCGCCCGTGCCTCGGTCACTGCTCCGACGTCGTCACCGACAGGGATCTGCTGCGTCGGCACACCGGCGGCGGCGAGCAGCGAGGCCAGAGCCTCGGTGGCCTGCACTGGGTTGCGTCCGGGTGTGTGCCCGTTGAGGTTCACGAAGAGTTGTCCGTCCGGGAACCGCTCCGACAGGACGTGGCCCGCGTGCACGGCGAAGGCGGTCTTCCCGACGCCCGGCATCCCGTCGATCACATGGACCGGGAGACCTTCGCCTGACTCCTGCGCCGCACGGACCGACTGGACCAGCGACTCCAGCTCGGCGGACCGGTTGGTGAATGCCGAGGTGTCACGAGGCAGCGACCGCAGCACCAGGGCGGCGCCGGGCGGGCCTGACCGGTCGTCCGCTCGGAGCACAGGCTCAGGGTCCAGCCGCGAGGGCCGACGATCGTCCAGCACAGTAAGGATCGCGGCCAGCGCGGCCGCGATCACCCCCAGTATGACGAACGACAGCCAAGGATGCCTTTGTAACCAGCCCAACCAGGACGGCCAATGCGACTGCGCCGACACCGCGTTTGTCACCAGACCCACGAGCATCGTGGTGACCGCGCCGCCACCGGCGACGACGGCGAGTGCCGCTCCGCGCCGCATCCTCATGCCACAGGCTCCGCTGTCCCGCTGTGCGAAGAGCGTCTCGGTGGCAGCGAATCTTGATCCTGCGGGGCTCCTGACCTCGGCACCCCTCTTGTCGCCGTGCGGAGTGAGCAGCGGGTTGGTCGGCACGGCACATACAGGTGCACCCAGATCACGTACACACCCCCGGATCGCACTGATCTCGACGTCACATCGTCAGTAAGCGGACCAGCCGCAACGGACCCGGTCAAGGTCACCTCTGCGCCACCCACTGTCGGGTATCGGCCATTCAGAACGGCCGAACGCCCGCATCTGAGTACAAGTGCTCATGCGCTCCATCACGCCGGGGTGTTGGGTGATGGCATGCCTGACGAGCCGCCGGCCTCCCGGCTGCGGGCGGAGCGGCCCCACATGGATGGCCTGTTCTCGGTCGCCCGCCGCTACGGGTCGACTGTGGCCTGTCACTGCTGGTAGCTAAAGTTGCTGGTGCGGATGTGAGCAGTCGATTGTTCTGACGATACGGGGAGGGTGTTGTGCTTCCGAGCGATGGCGGGGCGACGTCGGGTACGTCGTCGTGGGCGTCCGGCCTGTTCGACGTGGCACGCGAAGCCGTCGCCGATGTGGCCACGGAACTGTCGTCCTTCACCACCTTCCAGAAGCGCGTCGATGCCCTGATCCACGACCTGAAGGGCTCACAGGCAGGCCCAGGCAAGATCGGGCAGGAGCAGCTCGCACGCCATCAGTTCGGGGGCGGCGCCGGAGCGTGGGCAGAAGCGGCCGGGCTGTTCAGCACGTACGAGACGGTGATCAGCGAGCTGGAGACGCTGTCGAAGCTGCTGTCGGACTCCATGGAGGGCATGGGCATCGCGGTTATGGCCTCGCACAAGGGCTACCAGAACGTCGACCTGGACATCCGTGACCGCATGGCGGCGATCAGCGCGGAGACGACGAAGGACTACGGCAGCGGCTACGACCCTGAGGGGCCGAGCAAGGCCCACAGCAGCGGGAACGGGACGCAGACGGGGCAGCCGTCGAAGCCGGCGCCGGCGGGTGGCGACGCGGGTGGTTCGATCTGATGGGGCGGACGGGAGCGGGGGAGTTCTGATGTCTGGCAAGGGATCCGGCGGTGGTACGTCCTTCGAGGACATGAGTCACGAGCAGATGCTGGCGTGGCTCGACCAGGCCGACCCCGGCATGGTGCAGGCCGCCGCGGACCGACTCACCGCGGCCGCCCAGGAGATTCGCAAGATCGCCGAGGAACTCAAGGTCCGTCCGCAGTGGGTGGAATGGAAGGGCGAGGGCGCGCACGCGTTCCGCACCTGGTCCGCCGACCTGGCCAACTCCACTCTGCGACTTGGTGACTTCAGCGAAGGCGCTGGGAAGTGGCTGAGGGAGGCGTCCGGGGCGATCGCGCACGCGCAGGTATCGATCCCGCGCGACACCAAGGGCGCGCAGGCGAACCTGGACGCGGCGAACGCGGCGCACAACGACCCGGACGCGGGAGCGGTGAGCGCCAAGGCCAAGAGCGAGCTGGCTGCGCTGGCGGCGCACGAGGAGAAGGTCCGCCTGGAGGCGGCGGCGCAGATGCGGAAGCTGGGGCAGACCTACGAGTGGTCGGCTACGCAGATGAACGGGTTGGAGCGGCCCAAGTTTCCGCCGCCGCCGAAAGCGATCGTGCCGCCGTCGGCATCCCTCACCGTGGACCGCGACAACAGCGTCGTCGGCCCGGCGAGAAGCGGCGTCGGCCATGCTCCCGCGGTAACTGGCGTGCCCTCGCACGCAGCCGACCAGGGACCGGCAACGCACTCAAACCCTGCCTCCGTATCGCACCCGCCAACCTCGCCCGACCACGTCGGTTTGTCACAGCATCCTCCGGTGGGGAAGGCTGAACCACCTGCCCGGATGGGCATCGACTCCGTGGGCACGTTGCCCCATGCCCCACACACGGCGGCGAGCGCGCCTACGAGCACGCCTAGTGGTCTCCCTGGCGCCAGTCGGGCCGACGGCCCCGTCCCAGCGCAGCCTGCGATCATCCCTCCTGCGTTCGGGAGCAGCACCAGAACACCTGCGTGGCAGGAGGGGCCGGTCAGACCCGTAACTGGCTCGGTGTCGCCGGGCAGAGACGTCACTGGTCCTCTGCAACGAGGAGGAATGCCAGCGCAACGAGTAGGAAGCCCAGCCGGTCCGGCAGAACCGGGGCGGGGGACGATTCCCGGACGGCCCCCCTTGGCGCCAGGCGAGGAAGTCCCGACGCCGAATCCTGGACGCATGCCAAGCGGCGGCGGCAACGGCATTGTCGGGGGCCGTCCGACCACGCCTTCTACGGGCCGGCCGACAGGGGCCATCCCCCGCGGAACGGTGGTGGGTGCGGAGGGCCCGACCGCCCGCGGTCCCGTGGGGCGTCCTACGACAGGCACCGGTGATCCTGCGCCCCATCCAGTTGGTCGCACGGCTGGGGTCCCCGGTGGTCGCACCGCCTCGCCCTATGGAAGAGTCGTCGGCGACAGCACGCAGGAGTCGTCTCGGGGGTCCCTGAGCTCGGGAGCTCCTGTGCGAGGGGGCATCTCTGGTGGTGCGCCCACCTCCAAGCGGTCAGGCGGCACCCGCGCCAACGCGACTCCGCGGGTGACGTCATCGGCATCTTCCAACCAGCCGCGCAGCACCGCTGTCACGCCTGGCGGCCGCCAGTCCAAGGAGCAGCGGAACCGGAAGGACGACCAGCGTTCCGCTCGTCCGACCTCCGAGTGACCGCCCGCGAACAGCGAAGGAAAGCCCATGCTCTTCAAGAGGACCCGATTGGGGCGCCGTAAGGCCGCGGCAGCAGCCGTGCTGGGCCTGCTGCTGGTAGGCGCCCCGGGCCAGCCGGCGTATGCGGAGGGGATGCGTGCGCAGCAGTGGTTCCTCGACGCCATGAAGGCGGAGCAGATGTGGCGCACAAGTACCGGCAAGGGCATCACGGTCGCCGTGATCGACACAGGAGTGGACGCGGGCAACGCTGACCTGAAGGGGCGCGTCCTGCCTGGAAAGGACTTCGCCGCAGGCCAGGCAGGAGACGAGCACACCGACTACGACGGTCACGGAACGGGCATGGCTGGTCTTATCGCCGGGACCGGAGCAGCTGACGGCGGAAACGGAGCCTTCGGGCTCGCTCCAGGGGCCAAGATACTCCCGGTACGGATGCCGAAGTCCACAACAGCGGCCAACGAGGCGGCGTCCATCGAGCAGTTCAACCAGGTGCTCCCGAAGGCGATTCGTTACGCGGCGGACGCGGGTGCACGGGTCATCAACATCTCGATGGCGGCGGAGGAGGGCTCGCCGGACGTGACCGCTGCTGTCACGTACGCCTTGGGAAAGGGCGCGTTGGTCTTCGCGGGCGTCGGTAACAGCGCCGACAAGGGAAATCCGGTCGAGTATCCCGCAGCGACGCCCGGTGTCGTCGGCGTGGCCGCGGTGGGCAAGGACCTCCGGCGTACTTCGTGGTCCGAGTACGGCTCTCAGGTGGACATGTCCGCTCCAGGCGCAGACATGGTCGCCGCTTGCACCAGCACGACAGGCTTCTGCAGGACCGACGGCACCAGCGACGCCACGGCTATCGCCTCCGCCAGCGCGGCCCTCATCTGGTCCAAGCACCCTGACTGGACCAACAACCAGGTCCTCCGCGTCATGCTCAACACCATCGGCGCCCCCACGGATGGGGCCAAGCGCAACGATTCCATCGGCTACGGCATCGTGCGGCCGCGAATCGCCCTGCAGAATCCCGGCGACCCCGGCCCGGCTGACGTCTACCCGCTCCCGGACTTCAAGACAGCGGCGTCTCCGTCGGCTTCGCCGAATGCGTCGGGCTCCGAAGGCTCCGATGCTCAGACAAAGGGTGGCAACTCGCCTGCGGCAGCGTCCCAGGACAGCAGTACCCCCTGGATCGCCCTAGGCGTCGGAGCGGTCGTACTTCTCGGCGTAGGGATCGCTGTTGCCGTCGTCGTCCGGAAGCGTCGGACAGCCGCATCACCGCTCCCAACGACCACACCCACTCCGGGCCAAGCGCACAACACCGCGCAGGGGTTCACGCCTTCGCCGTACACGCCCCCGGTTCCGCCGAAC
Organism: Streptomyces sp. RB17; assembly: GCF_009604455.1. GTDB lineage: Bacteria > Actinomycetota > Actinomycetes > Streptomycetales > Streptomycetaceae > Streptomyces. The sequence goes on along the minus strand of NZ_WEGL01000007.1, from coordinate 245,535 downwards.
AGCGTCCCCCCCTCCGATCGGGGACCTGGCGCTGTCTGAGTACGCATACTCAGACGGGCTGGTGGCTGATACGGATGGGGCACTCGACGCAGCGTTACTACTGTGCTTATTGACCACCGCAGCGCTGCCGTAGCGCGTTCGCAGCGTCTCGGCGACGTACGACCAGACACGGGGAGGGGCCACGCATGGCATGGGGAGGACAAGCGCGTGGGGTTTGACTGGGAGAAGGCCGTAGGCGTTCCGCCCCGCGCCGACGATGCGGGACGCAGCCGCATGCAGTTGGCGAGCGTGAACGGCGGGGGAGGCGATGGCACCGGGGGCGGCGACGCCGATCTGCGGATCAGCAAGACACCGTGGACGAGCGCGTCCGGCGTGGCGGACGAACTGCACACCGCCACCAACAACGGTCTGACCGACCTCAAGGAGGCCAGCACCGGCTTAGCGGGCGGCACCGAGAGATTCGACAGTACGGCCGCGCTGAATGAGATACGTGCCACCTGGGACGCTCGGCTCACCGCTGTTCGGGACGAATGCGGTCGGCTGCATGGAACCCTGGCCAAGACCGGGAAGCACTTCGGCGAGGTCGACCAGCACGTCGGGGGCCGAGTGGGTGGAGTTCACGTGGGCAACCGCCCGGATTGGGCAAGGTGAGGTTGGTGTCCACGTGGCAGCAACTTCGGGACCTGAAGCTGTCCGAGTACCGGGACGCCGCCGGCGGATGGGGCAAGGTAAGTCACCGCGCGGATGCCGCCCGACTTCGGGTCGACCGGGAGATGACGATTCCCGTCCGGTCTACGCAGAAGGGGGAGACGGCCACCAAGGCGGCCGGCGACCTGGACCGGCTCAGTCGTAACTACCAGTACATCCACGGCGAGTGCGGTCTGATCCGGACAACGCTGGAATCACTCGCCGCCGACCTGGAAGGACCTCAGCGAAAGCTGAAGCAAGCGTTGGAAGACGCCGAGGCGCTCAAGTTCACGGTGAACGAGGACGGTTCGGTGACGTATCCCCCGCCCATCGCGAAGGACGGCACCCCGGCGCCCGTCCCTTACGGGCCGTACGCCCCAGGCACATCGTCAGCAGGCCCTATCGTGCCGTTCGCCCCCGGTGAGGGCGGTGGCACAGCGCGAGCGGGCGCACCGGTCCCATACCTGCCTGGCAAGGGCGAAGGCGGCGGCAATCCCATCAAGGCCATGGCCGAGAGCGTTGCGGAACAAATCGCGAGCGCTGTGCGCGAGGCAGGCGAGATCGACGCGCGCTATGCATCCGTGCTCCGCAAGCTCAAGGCTCCGGCCGGGCTCGACGTCACCGACGACATGCTGATCGACGCGGCCAAGGTCATGCAGGCCGTGCAAAGGACCGTCGGCGGCTACCTCGACGAGAAGAAGATCCCGCACGGAAAGTGTCCCGCCGAGAACAGGAAGTGGTGGGACGGTCTCACCGACGAGCAGCGCGATGAGTACGCGACCCTCTATCCGGCCGAGATCGGCGCGCTCGACGGCCTGCCGTCGGAGGTGCGCGACACCTCCAACCGGATCGTGCTGGCGGAAACACGGGCACAGTTCGCGCAGGAGTACGAGCGATTGGGACCCGAGCCGCCGCAGTACGTCCGGGTCGGTGACCCTCCCTCAGCCGTCGTCAACCCGATCTGGCAACAGTGGCAGAAGGCCGGCGGCGTGCGGGTGCGGGACATGCTCAGTGGCATGGACGATATCCAGGCCAGGTTGGACGCAAGCGGCGTGCCCGGCCCGCACGGCAAGCCCGCCCTGCCACAGGCGTACGTACTCGGCTTCGACACCAAGGGCCTCGGACACGCGATCATCGCCAACGGCAACCCGGACACAGCGGACAACACGGCTGTGTATGTGCCCGGGACGGGGGCGCAGCTAGCGAATGCCGGCGGCGACATCAAGCGGATGACGGATACGTGGCGACAGACGCACCAGATGGCACCCGACAAGACCACGTCCACCGTCACCTGGATCGGCTACGACGCCCCGCAGAACATCCTCACCGATTCCCCTTCGAAGAGCTACGCCTACGACTCGGCCCCCAAGCTCAACAACTTCCTGGACGGCCTGCAGACGGCCCGCAGCGGCTCTGAAGCATGCACGCCGTCAAGCCACACGACGGTTATCGCCCACAGCTACGGCACCACCGTCGTCGGCGCTGCCACCAAGGAACACCACATCGCGGCCAACGACATCGTGGTCGCTGGCAGTCCGGGCATGCTGGTGGGCGACGCGAGCGACCTGGGCGTGGGAAGCAACCACGTCTGGTCCGAGGCCGCCAGCGACGACCCGGTGCCCTACATCGGCAAACAGTTCCTGGGAGGAGAGAAGTGGGGGGTGCAGTACTACCACGGGGTTCCCTACAACGCCGGTTACATCACGACCATTCCGTCCGACGAGGCATTCGGGGGGCATCGGATGGAGGTCAATACGAGTGGGCACAGCGGCTACTGGGACGAGGATTCGAGGTCTTTGCAGAATCAAGCCCGGGTGGTCGTAGGTCAGTACGACCTGGTTACGGAAGAAAAGTGAACCCGATCATGAAACTGCCCCTACGTCGTCAACGTGCTCTTGCCGCTGCGGCCCTTGCCCTACCCCTCCTCGTGACGGGATGCTCGAAAGACGTGACTAGCAACGATGTGACCGGCGTCGGAAACGATCCTAAGCCGACGACTCTCGCCGTGGACAAAGCCAGGACACAGGCCAACCATTTCTCCAGCCAGATCCTCGACATGATCGGAATCAAAGAAGGCAAGGTGACAGAGGGGGGCGCTGGCGTCTCTCTCTGTGACAAGGATCCCAATCATCTCTACCGCATGCACCACCCCTGGTCGATCTACCAGGTGTCGGAAGACAAGCTGAAACAGGGATTCCAGCGCTTGCGGGAAAATCTGCCCGAGCGCGGCTGGAAGGTCGTTGATTATGGCCCCAATAACAGCAAGGCCAAGGTCCTCGAACTCACGGCCGACTCAAAGACCGAGCCCTACTCGGTGAACGCTGTGCTCGTGGTGTCCACTCCCACCCACCTTCACGAATCAAACCCCAGGATCGAGGTCACTGTCGTATCCGGATGCTTCCGCGCCCCAAAGGGTACGGACCTCAGCAAGGAGTACTGACATCGTGCTGTTCCTTCCGCATAGTGGGTCCCGGAACGAGTGACGACACCATTCGGGCCCGTGGATCCGGGCAGCGTCAGAGTTGCTTGCTAGACGGAGTAACTCGGCTGGGCGCAGTCTGCATCAGACTAGGCCCTTTTCCAGAGCATCTCGCCGGATGTCGGCGAGCCGCACCTCGCGGCCATCGAGTTGCGCGTGCCAGAAGTTCCAGCCGGGGCACGACTTGGTCTGCAGAACGAACTCCCCTGCTGCCGAGAGGGACCCGAACGTCTCGCCGGATGTGACCTGGATACGCCCGTCGCCGAGGACTTGGGCCTGGAAGAGTTCGCCGCGGCGTCGACCAGTGAGCGTTGCGTTGGCTGGCAGCAGTCCCTTGGCGATGAGGTCGGTGATCGCGACATCGTAGCGAGCACGGGTTCGGGTGCGTGAGCGGTCAGGAGGCTGCGGCGAGGACGCCGGTCGGCTACCGAAGACTGCGGGATCCCAGACGCGTTCGCACAGGCGCTGGTAAAGGTCCTGGCGCATACCGATGGCTTTCCTGTCGAACTTGGGGAACGACCGAAGCAGCCAGTCGAGCTTGTATGCCTTCACGAACTTGTTGAAGGTCGGGTTTCGTTCTCTGTAGTTGACATGGAGGGAGCCCGCGAGGTGGTTCTGGCGTTGGTAGAACTCGACCTTGTCCTCGTAGGGGAGATCCTGGTAACTGGCGTTATCCGACTTCCGCAGGAGTAGCAGTGCGCCGAGGCGGTTGCGGTAGAGTCGAAAACGGCACGCGTGCCGGTCTCGGGCTGGTAGCGCTCGAAGTGGTTGGCCCAGATGTGCTCGATTTCGAAAGGGCGTTGGGCGTCGAGGTAGCGGTGCATGTCGTCGCCCCGCTCACAGGCGGTCTCGACGAAGCCGGTGAGGCGGGCGAGGAGATAGCGGACCTGGCGGCTGTTGTTCGAGCGCAGGCCGTATGTCTTCATGCCGGTGAAGTCGTAGTCGAGGGCGGCGGCCTCCTCAGCGAGGAGGGTGCGTAGTTTGTCGATGCTGACACCGCCGCGCAGCCGCTCGACGAGCCGGACGGCCTCGCGGTCAAGGTGTGCGCCCGATGACGGCAGGTCGTTGACGAGGCGCCGTGCGAAGACGAGATCGAGGTAGTCGGCGATGAGCCCGGCCTTCGTCTTGAAGGTGCTGGAGTCGTCTCGGGGTTCAACCGCGGCCAAGATCGGGGCAGCTCCCGCCCGGCCCCGGAGGCAAGCGCCGCCGGCCCCGCAAGGGAGGCTTCCTCACCCAGAAGAAGGCCCAGGAGGCCGCGCAGCAGCTCTGGGACAAGCCCCAGGGTGGCATCGACGTCGACTCCAAGGAGACCGTCGAGCAGTACCTCCGCCGCTGGCTGAACAAGCGCGTCGACCTCAAGCGCAGCACTCGCGGGGACTACGAGGACTTCATCAACCGCATCTACATCCCGGCCCTCGGCCATCTCGCCATGCGCGACCTGCGAACCCGTCACATCCAGGCGATGTTCGAGGAGATCTGGGCCTTCAACGAGGTCAAGGCCGCCAACCGCCTCGCCGCCCAACAGGCCAAGGCGGAGTGCGCAGCCGCCCGCGAAGCCTGGAAGCAGGCTCCCAAGCCCCGACCGCCCCACCTGCGTGCCCGCTGGAAGGCCGCCCAGGCCACCCTGAAGGTGGCCAACGCCAAGCCCCGTCAGAACACCGGCCCCGGCACCCAGAAGAGGTACCTCGACACCCTCTCCGCAGCCCTCGGTGACGCCGTCAAGGAGAAGCTGATCACCGAGAACTGCGCGGACGGCGTCATCATCCCCAAGTACCGCAGACCCGACCCCCTCGTCTGGACCGACGAACGCGTAGCCCACTGGCGCAAGACCGGCGAGAAACCCGGCCCCGTCATGGTCTGGACACCGGAGCAGACCGGCGAGTTCCTCGACGCGGCCGCCGAGCACCCGCTCTACGTCATGTGGCACCTCATGGTCTTCCGGGCACCGCGCCGGGGGGAGGCCACCGGCCTGCCCTGGTCCGAGGTCGACATGACCAAGGGCCGCGCCAACATCGTCGAGCAGCTCGTCTCCGACTCCTTCTACGGCGTGTGGGAGGACACCCCCAAGAGCCGCAGCGGTCGGCGCACCATCGCCCTCGACTCCGCGACCTTCGCCCTCATGACCGCCTGGCGAGACGTGCAGAAGGCGCAGCGGGAGGAGTGGGAGCGCAAGCACAAGGAGGACCCGAAGAAGTACGGGCCGTACGTCGACAGCGGCTACGTCTTCACCCAGGCCGACGGCCGCCCCTGGCACCCCGACAACGTCAGCCAAGCCTTCGAGCGCCTCATCAAACGGCTCGGTCTCCCGCCCGTCCGCCTCCACGACCTTCGCCACTGCGCGGCCTCCCTGAGTCTCGCCGCCGGCCTCTCCATGAAGGCCATCCAGGCTCTCCTCGGGCATGCCTCGTACTCACTCACCGCGGACACCTACACCTCCCTCATGCCGCAGTTCGAGAAGGAGGCCGCGGATGCCCCGGTCGACCTGGTGCCCCGCAAGGGCGGTGAGCGAGACGGCAACCCAGCTGCCGCCGAGGCGACTTCGGAGACGGAGCCGCAGGCGTCCTCCACCGACGACACCACGGAAGCGGCCGCTGCGCAGCGCCGGAGGCTGTACCTCGTCAGGCCCGACACGCACGGGGACAGCGGCAGCGGTGACCAAGGCGTCGCCTAGAGTTACGTCCCCGCATTGTCCCCGCACGCATGAAAACAGCCCCTCCGGGAATCACCCCGGAGGGGCTGTTCGATACATATGGCCTGGTCAGGCCGCGTGCCCCCGGCAGGATTCGAACCTGCGACACCCGCTTTAGGAGAGCGGTGCTCTATCCCCTGAGCTACGAAGGCAACGAAGCATTGCTCGATCGTGGCGACGGAGCCGCCGATCGACAGTGTAGCGGGTGGGGCGGCGCGGTACGGCGGGCTGTGGGCCTGGTGGGGCGGCGGGCTGCTGGGGTGGGGGTCAGGATGCGGGGATGTGGGTGAAGCGGGAGGCGATGTGGAGGTCTGACTCGATGTGGGCGGCGGTCGTGCGGAGCGCGGGGAGGACGTCGTGGACGCAGGCCTCGAGGGTGCGGCGGGCCGCGTGGGTGGCGACGTTCAGCGCGGCGACGGCACGGCCGGCCCGGTCCCGCAGTGGTACGGCGATGGAGCGCAGGCCCGATTCCAGTTCCTCGTCGACCAGGGCGTATCCCTGTGCGCGGACCTCGGCGAGGGGCGGGGGGAGGGGGGTGGTCGCAGTGTCCGCCAGGAGGACGCGGCCGAGGGAGGTCTCGGCGGCGGGGAGGCGGGCGCCGACCGGGATGCGGACCGTGAGGACGCGGCTCGTGCCCGCCCCGGCCGTGTACTGGATCTCCGTGCCGTCGGGTGTGAGGACCGCCAGCGCCGTCGGCTCGTGCAGGCGGTTCGCGAGCAAGCGGAGGTGGGACTCGGCCAGGTGGGGCAGTGTGGTGCGGGACAGGGGCGGGAAGCCGAGGTCGAGGACGCGGGGGGTGAGGGTGAAGGTGCGGTCGGGGCGGGCCACGGCCAGGCCGAGGTGTTCGTGGGTGAGCAGTGCGCGGCGGGCCGTGGCCCGGGCCAGGCCGGTCGCCCGCGCCACCTCGCTCAGGGACAGCGCCGAGCGGCCCTCGCCGAAGGCGGCCGGCACGGTCAGGCCGCGCGCCAGGGACTCCACGAAGTCCCGGCCCAGCTGGTGCTTGGACGCCGTCGTCCAGGTCGCCAGGCCCGAGGGCGGCGGGCCGGGCTCGGGCGGGGGAGCGGTGCGCAGCTCGGACTCCATCGCCGCCACCGCCGTACGAAGGCGGGGGAGGAGCGCGGTGCGCAGGTCGGTCGCCGAGTGGCGGCTGGTGTGGCTGACCACGCTCGCCACGCAGGCCACGCGGCCGGTGTCCGGGTGCCGTACGGGTACGGAGACGGCGACCAGGCCCGGTTCGATCAGCTGGTCGTCCACGGCCCAGTCGTTCCGGCGTGCCCGCTCCACCCGTTCCGGGAACGCGGAGTCGTCGGCGGGCGGCTGGTGTGGCGGTACGGCGGGGAACGTCGCGTCCGTCGGGTCCGCCGCGCGGCGGGCGCGCCAGCGTCTCCAGTCCGGTTCGGTCCACTGGGTCGCGAACAGCGGGCCCGGCGCGGTGCGTTCGGCCGGGAGCAGGTCGCCGATGCGGAAGCTGACGGACATCGCGCGACGGCGGGTGGCCTGGTGGATGAAGCGGATGCCGTCGAGGTCGGCGACCGCGAGCGACACCGACTCGTCCAGTTCGTCGGCGAGGGCGTCGGCGTGGGCGCCGAGGAGTGTGGGCAGGCGGAGGGCGGCCAGGTAGGCGTTTCCCAGCTCCATCACGCGGGGGGCCAGGACGACGTCCCGGCCGTCGAGGCGGACGTAGTCCATCCGGGAGAGGGTCGCGGTGATGCGGTCGACCGTGGAGCGGGCCAGGCCCGTGGCCCGCTCCAGTGCGCTCGGGCTCAGCGTGCCGCCCGCCTCGGTCAGCCGCCGCAGCACCCCGACCCCGCGCAGCAGCGGCCCGACCGTTTCCCCCGCTGAGGCACGGGCGTCGGCATCCAGCGCGGTGGCACTCTTCGCGGGCATCGGCTCTCCGGTACGGCATACGGGCACGCCTACGGTAAACCGCCACCCGGTGTGCCGTGACGTGCACGAGGCGCTGTGACGTCACCGGCCGCGTGCCCCGGTGATGTGCACGAGCCCCCTACCCCCGCGTCACCCGCACCCGATACGTCCCCTCCCCGTTCCTGCTGACCACCTGCACGGTGATGCCATGGCGGGGGTCCTTGAAGGTCTCGCCGGGGGAGAAGGGGGCGTCGGAGAGTTCGGCCTGGACGTTGGGGCTGCGGGTGCAGCCACCGCTGGCCTGGTGGCTGTCGTAGACGGTGACCGGTCCGCGTCCGGTGTCGATCGTGCCGTCCACCTTGTAGATCAGCACACCCGGCCGGCACACCACTTCGTCGTTGCCGCCCTGCTCCCGCACCTCCAGGACGTAGGAACTGTGCGCGTCGAGGGGGACGAGGACGAGCTTTCCGCCGCCCGGCTTGTACAGCGGGGTCAGCTCGTAATCGACGCTGCCCCGGGTCGCCGCGCAGCCCACCTGGGAGCCGTCCAGCCAGCCCAGCTTCCACTTGTGCCAGCCGAGCAGGTCGTTGGAGGCCCCCCAGTCCTCGCTCATGATGTCCCAGTGGCCGACCGCGCCCCCGCCCTCCTGCGTGTACAGGTCGGGCAGGCCGAAGGTGTGGCTGTTCTCGTGCGGCAGCACCCGGTAGCCGGTGCGGGAGTAGGAGCCGGAGCCGTCGTCCTGGCGGGAGTAGACGAAGGACGCGTTGGCGACGGGGACGCCGTCGGCGACCGGGGCGTCGCCGTTGCCGGCGAAGGTCACGGACAGGACCGTGTCCAGGGCGGAGGGACCGGCGTTGGGGGTGATGAGGACGTTGAGGATGTCGTATGCGCGGAAGTCCACCCTCGGGTCGGCCGCGTGCACGATGTCCTGCACCAGCTGCCGGTAGCCGGGGTCGAAGGGCGCGCCGCGCTCTATGCCGTACCCCTTGAAGGGCTTGGGCATCCGCAGCCATGTGGTGATCGGTGTCTCCGGGCGGTAGTCGAGGTGCCCGTACGACGCGGTGCGGAACCACTCCTGGGTCTGCGGGAAGAACTCGTGGAAGCGGTTCATGGCGCTGCCCTGCCCGGGCGCGTCGGAGAAGTCGACCATCAGGGTCAGGGCGTGGAGCGTGCCCGTGGAGCGGGCGTAGCCGTGCGGGGTGGGTATGCCCTCGGTCATCTCCACGCCGTCACCGCCCTGGACCGCGCAGGGGGTGAGGGCGGAGCGGCCCGTGCCGATGGGCCCGGCGGTGGTGGGCGCCGTCAGGTGTCCGGTCCCGGCCGAGGTGCCGACCGCCAGGGTCAGTGCGGTCACCGCGGCGAGAGCGGCCGTCCGGCGCCGGCGTATCCGACGGCGTGCGCGCGGGCGCGCGGCGCGGGCGAAGCCGGCCCGGTGGGTTCCTGCGCGGGACAGGGATATGCGGCGGGGCGGCTGCGGCTGCATGCATGGACCCTTCGTTCCACGGCAGCCACAGGTCTCCGGCTGCACCCTTGCGCTCACCCTGTGTCGGTGGGATGCGGGGCGCGCGCTGGAGGAGACCGATCGTGGGAATGCGGGCCCGCACGGGGGTGAATCCCGGCGGGATGTGAATGTGTCTCAGGTCACATGCATTCTTTTCGCGGGCGGGAAATAACCGGGGACGCTCTCCCCGTTTAACCATGTGTCCAAGCGAAACGGGGACGGCTTCCCCGGATCGCCCGAGCAGAGCTCCAGCAGACACCAGAGCCCCAGCAGACCCCGAAGACCCGAAGCAGACCGAGGAGTACACCGTGCCGACGGCGACCGTTCCCGCACCGCGCAAGGCGTCCCGGCCGCGCGCCGACGCCGTGCGCAACCGGGAGCGGATCGTCACCGCCGCCCGGGAGATGTTCGTCGAGCACGGCCCGGACGTGCCGCTCGACGAGATCGCCCGCCGGGCCGGCGTCGGCAACGCCACGGTGTACCGCAACTTCCCCGACCGCGAGGCCCTCGTCCGCGAGGTCGTCTGTTCCGTCATGGACCGTACGGCCGAGGCGGCGGAGGTGGCCCTCGCCGAGACCGGGGACGCCTTCGCCGCGCTGGAGCGGTTCGTGCACGCCGCCGCCGACGAGCGGATCAGCGCGCTGTGCCCGATGATCTCCAGCAGCTTCGACAAGCACCACCCCGACCTGGAGGCCTCCCGCGAGCGCGTCGAACAGCTCGTCGAGGAGGTCATGGAGCGGGCCGTGGCGGCCGGACAGCTCCGGTCCGACGTCGGCGTCGGCGACCTGATGATCGTCGTGGCCCAGCTGAGCCGGCCCCCGGCCGGCACGGACTGCCTGCGCGGCGACCGTTTCGTCCACCGCCACCTTCAGCTGTTCCTCGACGGCCTGCGGGCACCCGCCCGCTCCGCCCTGCCGGGCACGGCCGTGACCATCAAGGAGCTGCGCGACTGCTGACCGATTAGTTCGGCTCCCGATCCCAGTCCACCCGTACGCCTGACCTTCCACCCGTACGCCTGGCCTTCCGGCCGTCACCGTCGACGAGCCGCGCTGTTCGCCTGCCGCTTCTCCTCCTGTCTCTCTCGCTGCCTCTCCTATCTCGTTTTCCGTCACGAAGTCCCGAAGTGGGTACCTCCATGTCCGAAACAGCCCGTAAGGCTCCCGGCGCCACCGCGCCGACCGGCTTCGCCGCACGTGCCGGCGACGCCAACCGCTGGAAAGCGCTCGTCTTCATCGCGCTCGCCCAGCTGATGGTCGTCCTCGACGCCACCATCGTGAACATCGCCCTGCCGTCCGCCCAGAGCGACCTCGGCATATCCGACGGCAACCGGCAGTGGGTCGTCACGGCCTACGCCCTCGCCTTCGGCGGTCTGCTGCTCTTCGGCGGCCGGATCGCCGACAAGTGGGGCCGCAAGCGCGCCTTCGTCACCGGCCTGGCCGGCTTCGCCCTCGCCTCCGCGCTGGGCGGCGCCGCCACCACCGGCCCGATGATGTTCGGTGCCCGTGCCCTCCAGGGCGTCTTCGGCGCCCTGCTCGCCCCGGCCGCGCTGTCGCTGCTCGCCGTGATGTTCACGGACGCCAGGGAGCGCGCCAAGGCGTTCGGCATCTACGGCGCCATCGCGGGCGGCGGCGGTGCCGTCGGCTTCATCCTCGGCGGAGTGCTCACCGAGTACCTGAACTGGCGCTGGACGTTCTTCGTCAACGTCCCGTTCGCGGTGGTCGCCGCGCTCGGCGCGTACTTCGTCATCCGCGAGCCGGAGGGCGGCCGCAACCGCAACCCGCTCGACCTCCCCGGCGTGCTCCTGTCCACCCTCGGCCTGGTCTCGCTGGTGTACGGCTTCACCCGCGCCGAGTCCGACGGCTGGGGCGACGCCACGACCATCGGCCTGTTCGTCGCCTCCGCGGTGCTGCTGATCGCGTTCGTCGTCACCGAGACGCGGGTCAAGGCCCCGCTGCTGCCACTGCGCGTGGTCACCGACCGCAACCGCGGCGGTATCTACCTCTCCCTCGGCATCGCGATCATCGCGATGTTCGGCACCTTCCTCTTCCTGACCTACTACCTCCAGGTCGTGAAGGGCTTCTCGCCGATCAAGACCGGCTTCGCCTTCCTGCCGATGATCGCGGGCATGATGATCGGCTCCACCCAGATCGGCACCCGTCTGATGACGCGGCTCCCGGCCCGGCTGCTGATGGGCCCCGGCTTCCTGGTGGCCTCCGTCGGCATGCTGCTGATGACCCAGCTGGAGATCGGTTCGTCGTACGCCTCGACGATCCTGCCGGCGATGCTGCTGCTCGGTCTCGGCATGGGTACGGCGTTCATGCCGGCCATGTCCCTGGCCACGCTCGGCGTCGAGCCCCGGGACGCCGGTGTCGCCTCCGCGATGGTCAACACCTCGCAGCAGGTGGGCGGCGCCATCGGTACGGCCCTGCTGAACACGATCGCCGCGTCCGCGACGACGTCGTACATCAAGGACCACAGCGCCGCCGCCAAGCCCCAGCTGCTCCAGCTGGAGGGCATGGTGCACGGCTACACCAACGCCATCTGGTTCGCCGTCGGCATGCTGGTGCTGGCCGCGGTGATCGTGGTGACCTTCGTCAACGCCGGCAAGCCGGAAGCCACCGCCGTGGCCTCGGGGGACGGCGCGGAGGACGAGGTGCCGGTGCCGGTGGTGGCCCACTGAGCGGCCGTACGGTGAGCTAGCGGAGCCAGGGCAGGTCCGCACCCACTTCATCGGGCTGGAGGCCCTCGGCGACGATCTCCATGATCGCGCCGAGGGCCTTCTGCTGTTCGGGGCTGAGCCGCTCGAACAGCGCCTGCCGTACGGCCGCCACATGGCCGGGCGCGGTGCGCGCCAGCACCTCGGCGCCCGCGTCGGTGAGCACCGCGAACTGGCCGCGCTTGTCGGAGGGGCAGTCCTCGCGGCGCACCCAGCCGTTCTTCTCCAGCCGCGCGATCGCGTGCGACAGCCGGGAGCGGGTGATCTTCGCCTGCATCGCCAGCTCGGTCATCCGCAACCGGCGGCGCGGAGCCTCGGCGAGGCCGACGAGCAGGCCGTAGTAGATGTGCGGCATGCCCGCGTCGCGCTGCAGCTGCCGGTCGAGGTGGTCCTCCAGCAGGGTGGTGGCGTGCAGATAGGCGCGCCAGACGCGCTGTTCCTCGTCGCTGAGCCAGCGGGGCTGCGCGGCGGAGTCGGATGCCGTGTTCATGCGCTCCACTGTACGAGGCAGCTCCTTGAAACTTGAACAAGTCGGGCGTACGGTAGGGACATAAAGCTTGAAAGTTAAAGCATCTTGAGTCAAAGCATCTGGATCGACTGCTGGAGCCGCCGCCATGTCCGCCACCGCCCAGGAGACCCCCGCCGCCGGGCAGGAGCGCATGCCCGCCCTGTACCTCAGTCACGGCGCCCCGCCGCTCGCCGACGACCCCGTCTGGCCCGGCCAGCTCGCCGCCTGGTCCGCCGGCCTGCCCCGGCCGAAGGCGATCCTCATGGTCTCCGCCCACTGGGAGGAGGCCCCGCTCGCGCTGGGCGCGGTGGAGACCGTCCCGCTCGTCTACGACTTCTGGGGCTTCCCCGAGCACTACTACCGGGTGCGGTACGCCGCCCCCGGCGCCCCCGAGCTGGCCGCATCCGTCCGCAAGCTGCTGCGCGCCCCCGGCACCCCGGTCCAGGACATCCCCGACCGCGGTCTCGACCACGGGGCGTACGTCCCCCTGGTGGAGATGTTCCCGGCCGCCGACATCCCCGTCCTGCAGATATCCATGCCCACGCTCGACCCGGTGCGCCTGATGGACATCGGCCGCAAGCTCGCGCCGCTGCGTGACGAGGGTGTGCTGATCGTCGGCTCCGGCTTCTTCACCCACAACCTCGCCGCCCTGCGGTACGCGGGCGGCGGCGTCCCCAGCTGGTCCTCAGAGTTCGACGACTGGGGCCGCAGCGCCCTGGAGACCCGCGACTGGGACGCCCTGCTGGACTTCCTGAACAAGGCCCCGGCCGGCCGTTACGCCCACCCGCGCACCGAACACTTCGCCCCGCTCTTCGTCACCATGGGCGCGGCGGAGGCGGGCGGCGAGCCGGCCGCGCAGAAGTCGGTGATCGACGGCTTCTGGATGGGAATGGCCAAGCGGTCGGTGCAGTTCGGATGAGGCAACGGCCCTCGGCGGGCTGCAGGTCCTTCTCGCTGCAGGTCCGCTACGGGTCCTTTTCGCCACAGGTCCCCTACAGGTCCTTCTCGTACCAGGCCACGTCCCAGTAGCGGCCGAACTTGCGGCCGACCTCGCGGTACGTGCCGACGTACCGGAAGCCGAAGCGGGCGTGGAGCCGCTCGGAGGCCTCGTTGGGCTGGGCGATCCCGGCGTAGGCCCGGTGCACGTCCTCGTCGGCCAGAGCCTTGAACAGGGCCTCGTACAGGAGCGTGCCGATGCCGCGCCGGCCGGTGTCCGGGGCGACGTACACCGAGGTCTCCACCGATGTGACGTACGCGGGTTTCGGCCGGTAAGGGCTGGATGTGGCGTACCCCAGAATCTCCTGAGAGTCCGGGTTCGTGGCAACCATCAGCCGGTGCGGGCCGTCTTCCGGGTGGGAGAGCAGCCAAGGGCGGCGCTCTTCCGGAGTGAAGATCGCGGTGTCGAACGTGATGGCCGTCTCGCGTACATAGTGGTTGTAGATCGCCGTGAGAGCGTCGAGATCTCCCTCGACTCCCGGCCTGACCTGCACCTCTGTACGTTGCGTCGGCATATCGCCTCCCCGTGTGGCGGACAGGGTACTGCATGATCAGAAAAATTGAGGGGCGGGTTGGGAATTCTGTCCGGTTTCCAGTCGTTGTTTCCCACGGATGCAGGGCACCCGGAGAGAGTCACAGAGGACTCGGAAGGAGTCCCAGAGACCTCCCCCGATGCCAAGCGTTCAGCAGGACCACCCGCCAGCCCACCATCGCAAGGGAGCACGCATGGCAACCCGTGCCGTCGCCCGTCGTCAGTCCGCCACCGGCGAGACGGTCGACCGGGCAAGCAGTGTTCGCGCTCATGGCGGCGAGATCGCGGACCGCGACCTGGTCGGCATGTACCTCGACGAGATCGCGCGTACGCCGCTGCTCGACGCCGCAAAGGAGGTCGAGCTGTCCCAGACCATCGAGGCGGGTGTCTTCGCGCAGCAGGTCCTCGACGGTGAGGAGGAGTCCACGTCGGACGCCTCCCGCGAGGAACTCCAGGCGCTGGTCGCCGCCGGCGAGCGGGCCAAGGACGTCTTCATCCGGTCCAACCTCCGCCTGGTCGTGGCGGTGGCCCGGCGCTACCCGCGCAGCGGCCTGCCCCTGCTCGACCTGATCCAGGAGGGCAACGCCGGTCTGGTGCGCGCGGTGGAGAAGTTCGACTACCGCAAGGGCTTCAAGTTCTCGACGTACGCCACCTGGTGGATCCGTCAGGCCATCACCCGCTCCATCGCCGACCAGTCCCGCACCATCCGGCTCCCCGTCCATCTGGTGGAGGAGCTGGGCCGCATCCGGCGCGTGCAGCGCGAGTTCAACCGTGAGCACGGCCGCGACCCGGAGCCCGCGGAGATCGCCGTGGAGCTGGGTGCGACGCCGGAGCGCGTCATCGATGTCCTCGACTGGGCCCGCGACCCGGTCTCGCTCAACATGGCGGTGGACGACCAGGGCGAGACCCAGTTCGGCGACCTGCTGGAGGACACCTCCGCGGTCAGCCCCGAGCAGTCCGTCCTCACCCTCCTGCGCAGCGAGGAACTGGACGACCTGATCGGCCGCCTCGACGAGCGCACGGCCTCCATCATCAAGATGCGCTACGGCATCGAGGACGGCCGCGAGCGCACCCTGACCGAGGTCGGCAAGGAGCACGGCCTGACCCGCGAACGCATCCGCCAGATCGAGAAGCACGCTCTGCTCGAACTGAAGAAGCTGGCCCGCCAGACCGGCTTCGACGCGGCGGCGTAACGGAGTACGGCGTGCCGGTGCCGCTGTGAGAGGGGTGCCCGTGGGGTGAGGCGGAGGCGCGGTGCCGGGGCGCCGCGGTGGGCGGCGTGTGGTGCCTGTGGGCGTACGGTGCCCAGGGGGCGTACGCCGGTGGCGGAAGACGGCGCAAACATGGCGCGGTCCCATCGCTTCAACTCCCGGGCCCGCGGGAACAACCCATGCGGGCCCCATTGGAGCCAGGACCCGGGGCCGCACTCCCCCCGCACCGCATCGCACCGACCGGCCGACCCCAGCGCCCACCCGCACGACTCGAGCCCCCACAGGCCAGGTCCCGACGCACACCCCCCCCGGCGCCGGGACCTTCCCAGCCGGGCTTCGGCACCCATCCCCCCCGGGTGCCGAAGCCCGGCTTTTATGCGTGCCGGCGTGGGGTCCGCCGCTCTGTGGTCTGCCTGTAGGTGCAACTTCGCGACCGTGTGCGTTGGTTGAGGGGCGCGCCTGGCAACTGGCCGGGGCGAGCTGGACGTTCCTTTCCGGACGTTGCTGTCCGGGCTGTCCGGGCGTTCCTATCCGGCCATGCGGCACATCATGGAACGACGGTCCACCCCGTACCTGAACCCCGGGGTGGACCGTCGGATGGCAGATTCTGCCACATGGGCATAGCCTGCCGAGATGAGCACCACCCCCGGCACCACCGGCACGACCTCCAGCAACGCCCACCAGCCGCTTTCCGCCTCCGCGCCGCTCTCGCTGACCGAGCGGCGGAAGGCCGAGACCCGGACGGAGATCGCCCGGGCGGCGGCCGCCCTGTTCGTCCGGCAGGGTCTGCGGGCGACCCGCGCCGAGGACATCGCACAGGCCGCGGGCATCGCACCGCGCACCTTCTACCGCTACTTCGCCACCAAGGAGGAAGCGGTCGCCCCGCTCTACGCGGCAGGTGCCCAGCGCTGGGCGGAAGCGGTCCGCTCGGCCCCCGCCCACCTCGACGTCCCCGAGGCCCTGGAGCACGCCGTACGGCACACCCTCACCCCCGGGGCCGGTGTCTCGGCAGCGTCCTGGGAATGGGTCCGCACCCTGATCCGCCTGGCCGACGACAGTCCCGCCCTGCGCAAGGTCTGGGCAGAGGTGTGCCAGGCGTCGGAGCGGACCCTGGCCGAGATCCTCGCGAACCGGATCACCGCAACCGGCGCCGGGCGCGAAGGAGTCGGACGTCCCGGAAACGGTCGGGCCGACGCAGCCGGAGAGCGGCGCGGCAACGGTGTCCCGGGGCCCACGCCCCCCGCACCGGCCACCCCCGACCTCCGCTTCGCCGCGGCCGTCGCCGGCGCCGCCGTCCGCGTGGCGGTGGAGTCCTGGGCCACCACCTCCGCCCCGCCCACCGGCCCGGAAGGTCCCGCGGTCCTGGCCCTGCGCAACCTCGCATCCCTGCGCGGCTTCGGGTGGGGCGACGGGGCGGGCCGGGCCGTCACCGAAGGGCTCCCTCCTCGGGAACATCCGCGCCGGCCCGACTGAGTCGCCCGCCCAACTCCCGTACTTGCTCCAGCAGTTCACTCGGCTCCCGCACCGTGAACTCGCACCCCGCCATCGCCAGTCGCACCGCCAGCCACTCCAGCGGATCCCCGCAGGTGCCCCGCAGCACACACCCGCCCTCACCGTCGTCCTCCGGCATCCCGAGCCGCGCCGGCAAGCGCGCGGAGACCCGCTCCGCCGGCGCGGCGAACCGCACCGCGAACTCGTATATCTCCTGCCGCCGCTGGATGGACTGCCGCAGGTACTCCGCCGCGCTGCCGGTCGGCAACTCCCGTGGCGCGAAGCGGACTCCGGTCGCGAACGGCTGGCTCACCCGGTCCACCCGGAAGGTCCGCCAGTCGCCGCGGTCGAGGTCGTAGGCGACGAGATACCACCGCCGCCCGGTCGACACCAGCCGGTGCGGCTCGGTCAGCCGTCGTGACTCGCTGCCGTCCCGGTCGCGGTAGGCGAACCGCAGCCGCTCGTGCCCCGCCACCGTCGAGGCCATCACGGTCAGCGTCTCCGGCGCGATGGTCGGCCCGTCCCCGCTGGTCAGCGGTGTCGTCGCGGCCTGGAGCGTGGACACCCGGTGGCGCAGCCGGGCCGGCAGCACCTGCTCCAGCTTGGCCAGCGCCCGCACGGACGCCTCGTCCACGCCCTCCACCGCGTGTCCGGCCCCGGCCCGCAGCCCCACCGCGATCGCCACCGCCTCCTCGTCGTCCAGCACCAGCGGCGGCAGAGCCTTGCCGGCGACCAGCCGGTATCCGCCGTCCGCGCCCCTGGCGGCCTGCACCGGATAGCCCAGCTCCCGCAACCGGTCGATGTCCCGCCGCACGGTACGCCGGGAGACCCCGAGCCGCTCGGCCAGCTCACCGCCGGGCCACTCGCGCGGCGTCTGGAGGAGCGACAGGAGCTGCAGCAGCCGTGCCGGTGTGTCCGTCGTCATGCTTTCGAGCATGCCCCACCACTAGGACATGATCTGACCTAATGGGGTCCTAGCTTGAGGGCATGACCTCCACGGAACAGACCCTCAGTGCGCACCGGGCATCCGGTGACCGCCGCCGCTGGTTCGCGCTGGCGATCGTCATGACCGCAGCCTTCATGGACCTGGTGGACGTGACGATCGTCAACATCGCCATCCCCTCCATCGAGCGGGACTCCGGCGCCACCGTCAGCCAGATCCAGTGGATAACGGCCGGCTACGCCCTGGCCTTCGCCGCAGGCCTGATCACCGGCGGACGTCTCGGCGACATCCACGGCCGCAAGCGGCTGTTCCTGATCGGTATCGGCGGCTTCACCCTCGCCTCCGCCCTGTGCGGCTTCGCCGCGAACCCGGAGATGCTGGTCGCCTCCCGCATCCTGCAGGGCGGTATGGCGGCGATGATGGTGCCGCAGGTGCTGTCGATCGTGCACGCCACCTTCCCCGCCCACGAACGCGGCAAGGTGTTCGGCCTGTTCGGCGCGATCGTCGGCCTCGGCGCGGTCTCCGGACCGCTGCTCGGCGCGCTCCTGACGGAGTGGAACCTCTTCGGGCTCGAATGGCGCCCCATCTTCCTCATCAACCTCCCCGTCGGCGTCCTCGCCCTGCTGCTCGGACGCCGCTTCATCGCCGAATCGAAGGCCCCCAAGGCGCTGAAGCTGGACCTCGTCGGTGTCGCCCTGGTCTCGCTGGGCCTGCTGATGCTGCTCTACCCGCTCACCCGCGGCCGCGAGCTGGGCTGGCCGCTGTGGGGGTACCTCTGCATGGCCGGCGCGCTCGTCGTCTTCGCGGTGCTGGTGTCGTACGAAAAACGGAAGGCGGCCAGGGACGGTTCCCCGCTCGTCGAACTGTCCCTCTTCCGGGTGAAGAGCTTCGCCGCGGGCATCGCCGTACAGACCGTCTTCGGGGTCGCGCTCGGCATCTTCTTCCTGGTCTGGACGCTGTACATGCAGATCGGCCTGGGCTGGAGCCCGCTGCGGGCCGGGCTGACCGGCGTGCCGTTCTCCCTCGCGGTGTCCACGGCGGCCGGGATGTCGGTGCAGAAGCTGGTCCCGAGGTTCGGGCGGAAGGTGCTCCAGGCGGGCGCGCTGGTCATGGCCGCGGGCGTCCTGCTCTACCTGTGGGAGGCGCACCGGTTCGGCCTCGCCATCGCCTCCTGGCAGATGGCCCTGCCGCTTCTCGTGATGGGCGCCGGGATGGGGCTGATCGTCGCCCCGCTGACCGACGCGGTGCTCTCGGAGGTGCCGCGCGAGCACGCCGGATCCGCGTCCGGGCTGATCAACACGGTGCAGCAGATGGGCAACGCGCTCGGCCTGGGGCTCGTGTCGGTGGTGTTCTTCGGCGAGATCGGCGACCGGCTGGCCGCGGCCCAGGTCGGCCCGGCCTTCGTGCACGCCTTCCAGCACGCGCTGTGGTGGGTCGCCGGGATCATGGGCGCGATCTTCCTGCTGATGTCCGCCCTGCCCAAGCGGCCCGCACAGCATGCGGAGGGAGCCGGGGCGGAGGCGCCGGCGCGCGAGCCGGAGCTGGTGCACTGAGTCGTGCCCGACGAGGGCCCGGCACCTGCGGGTGCCGGGCCCATCGCATGCCCCTCTGTGCTTGCTCCTCTGTGCCCCTCTGCCGTGCTCCTCTGTCTGGCCGGACGCCCGGTCATGTCCGATTGAGGCCCGAACCTGTTTACTTTCCGGAAATCCAGGCGTAGCCTCACGACTGAAACCACACGTTCGGGCATGAGTCAGAAGTGAACGGACATCGAGTCGGAGGCGAGCGGACATGTACGCACCGGAACGGCAGCAGGAGATCCTCCGGCTCGCTCGTGACGGCGGCCGGGTGGACGTGCTGTCGCTCGCCGAGGAGTTCCAGGTCACCGCGGAAACGATCCGCCGCGATCTGAAGGCCCTCGACCGCGCCGGCCTCGTCCGCCGGGTGCACGGCGGTGCCATCCCGGTCGGCCGCCTGGACTTCGAACCGGACCTCGCCGAGCGCGAGTCCACCGCCGCCGACGAGAAGGACCGCATCGCCAAGGCCGCCGTCGCCGAACTGCCGACCGAGGGCACGATGATCCTCGACGCCGGTACGACGGTCGCCCGGGTCGCCGCCGCGATTCCGCTGGAGTCCTCCCTCACCGTCGTCACGCACAGCCTGCCGATCGCCGCCCGCCTCGCCGACCACCCGGGCATCCAGCTCCATCTGGTCGGGGGGCGCGTACGGCACCGTACGCGCGCCGCCGTGGACGCCTGGGCGCTCCGCGCGTACGGCGAGATCCGCGCCGACGTGCTGTTCGTGGCGGCGAACGGCTTCTCCGCCGAGCACGGCCTGACCACGCCCGACCTCGCCGAGGCCGCGGTCAAGCGGGCCGCGGTCGCCGCCGCCCGGCGCGTGGTGCTGCTGGCCGACTCCTCCAAGCACGGCCAGGAGCACTTCGCCCGCTTCGGCGACCTGGGCGACGTGGACCTGCTGATCACCGACAGCGGGCTGAGCCCGGAAGACGCCGCCGCCATCGAGCGCGGCGGCACGGAAGTAGTGCGCGCATGATCCTCACCGTCACCCCCAACCCCTCCCTCGACCGCACCTACGAGGTCCAGGCCCTCAAGCGCGGCGAGGTCATCCGCGCCGAGACGGAGCGCATGGACCCCGGCGGCAAGGGCGTGAACGTCTCGCGCGCCGTCGCGGCCGCCGGCCGGCGCACGGTCGCCGTCCTGCCCCTCGGTGGTGCGCCGGGGGCGCTCATCGCCGAGCTGCTCGACGCGCAGGGCATCGAGGTCGCGCCGGTTCCGATCGCCGGAGCCACCCGCTCGAACATCGCGCTCGCGGAGTCCGACGCGGTGCTCACGAAGATCAACGCGCCGGGGCCCGAGCTGTCGGAGGCCGAACAGGAACTCCTCCTGGACACCGTGCGCCGGCAGTCCCGCGACGCCGACTGGATCGCATGCTGCGGCAGCCTGCCCCGGGGGCTCGCGCCCTCGTGGTACGCCGACGTGGTCACACGGGCGCACGCCGGGGGCGCGCGCATCGCACTGGACACTTCGGGGCGTGCGCTGCTGGAAGCGCTGCGCGCGCGGCCCGACGTGGTGAAGCCCAACGCCGAGGAGCTCGCGGAAGCCGTGGGGCGCCCCCTGGCGACCGTGGGCGACGCGCTCAAGGCGGCCGAGGAGGTGCGCGGCATGGGCGCGGGCGCCGTGCTCGCCAGCCTGGGTGCGGACGGGCAGCTCCTCGTGGAGGACGCGGGCGCCTGGTTCGCCACCGCCCGCGTGGACACCGTGCGCAGCAACGTCGGTGCCGGCGACTCCTCGCTCGCCGGCTTCCTGATCGCCGGCGGCAGCGGCCCCGAGGCCCTCGCCTCCGCCGTCGCCCACGGCGCCGCCGCCGTCCAGCTCCCCGGCAGCGTCATGCCGACCCCCGCCGACGTGGACCCGTCGGCGGTCACCGTCACGGCCGAGATCCCCCTCGACCGCGAACTGACGGAGCCGGTGTCATGAACACCCTCGCGCTCCGCGGCACCCGCGCTGACACCCGTCGGCCGGGCGCACACACCGCGTCCGCGTACACCGCCGCGTCTGCGCACCTCGCGCTCCGCGGCACCCGCGCTGACACCCGTCTGCCGGGCGCGCACCTCGCGCTCCGCGGCACCCGCGCTGACACCCGTCTGCCGGGCGCGCACCTCGCGCTCCGCGGCACCTGCCCCGACACCCGTCGGCCGGGCGCACACACCGCGTCCGCGTACACCGCGTCCGCGTACACCGCGTCCGCGTACACCGCGTCCGCGTACACCGCGTCCGCGTACACCGCGTCCGCGTACACCGCGTCTGCGCACCTCGCGTCCGGGCACCTCGCGCTCCGCGGCACCCGCGCTGACACCCGTCTGCCGGGCGCCCACCTCGCGTCCGCGTACACCGTGTGCGCACACCTCGCGTCCGCGTACACCGCCTCCGCGCACCCCGCGTCCGCACCCCAGGACGCGTCCGCCCGGCCTGTCTCGGAGCGGCAGGGTTCCCCTTTGGCCCGGGCTGCCCCCGGGCCGGACGGCCGGCCCAGCCGCCGACGTGCCGCCCTGGGGAGGCGGGGTCTCCCCGGCCCCGTCTCCCGAACGGCCTCATCCCCCCACCGCACCCCCGTCCCCCTTTCCGCCCACCCCTCTCCCCGGGCGATACGCGTGCATAGGAGCCCGCGATGAGCGACATGATCACCGCGGACCTGGTCGACCTCGACCTGTCCGCCGACACCAAGGAAGCGGCGGCGCGCGCCCTCGCCGAGCGCATGGTGGCCCAGGGCCGGGTGACCGACCTGGAGGGCTTCCTCGCCGACGTGGCCGCCCGCGAGGCCCAGATGCCCACCGGCCTCGACGGCGGGATCGGCATCCCGCACTGCCGCAGCGCTCACGTCACCGAGCCGACCCTCGCCTTCGGCCGCAGCGCCGCCGGCATCGACTTCGGCGCCGCGGACGGCCCGGCCGACCTGATCTTCCTGATCGCGGCCCCGGCCGGCGCCGACGACGCCCACCTCACGATCCTCTCCTCACTGGCCCGTCAGCTGATGAACACCGAGTTCACCTCGGCGCTGCGCGCGGTGACCGGCGCGGCGACGGCGGCGGCGCTGATCCGCGGGGACGAGACGCCGAGCACGGCGCAGGCGCCGGCGGCGCCTTCCGAGGAGGGCGCGCGCGCTGCAGCCGGCGCTGCTGTGGGCGCCGTGGGCGCTGCGGGCGCCGGCGCATCCGAAGACTCCGCTGCGGCGTCGGTGGCGGCCTCCGCCGGCGCCGCGGCGGACACCACGGCGCAGGCGCCGGGCGCGGCCGCCCCGGCGCCGGAGACCTCCGCGGGCGCCGGCTCCGCCGCTGACTCGGCCGGGCGCCCCTTCCGTATCGTCGCCGTCACCTCCTGCCCGACCGGCATCGCGCACACCTACATGGCCGCCGAGTCCCTGGAGAACGCGGGCCGTGAGGCGGGCGTCGAACTCGTCGTCGAGACACAGGGCTCGGCCGGCTTCACCCGGCTGGATCCGGCGGTGATCGCGGCGGCGGACGCCGTGATCTTCGCGCACGACGTCGCCGTACGCGACAAGGACCGCTTCGCCGGCAAGCCGACCGTCGACGTCGGAGTGAAGGCGGGCATCAACCGCCCCGCCGAACTCATCACGGAGGTGCTCGCGAAGGCGGCGCGCGGCGAGACGAGCGCGTCGGCGCCCGCACCGGGCGGTACCCCGGTAGAGCGCGCGGGCGACTCCACCGAGGGCTACGGCACCAAGCTCCGCAGGTGGCTGATGAGCGGTGTGAGCTACATGGTGCCGTTCGTCGCCGCTGGCGGCCTGCTCATCGCCGTGGGCTTCGCGATCGGCGGCTGGCAGGTCAACAAGGCACCGTCGGTCATGGACCACTTCGTGTGGACGCAGACCGACAGCTGGGGCGCGCTGCTCTTCCAGATCGGCGGCGTGGCCTTCAAGTTCCTCGTCCCGGTCCTGGCCGGCTACATCGCGTACGGCATGGCCGACCGCCCCGGCCTCGTCCCCGGCTTCGTCGGCGGCGCGATCGCCCTCGACATCAATGCGGGCTTCCTCGGCGGTCTCGCGGCCGGTCTCATCGCCGGCGGCGTCGTGATGGCCATCCAGAAGGTGAGGATCCCGGCGCCCGTGCGCGGCATCATGCCGGTCGTGGTGATCCCGCTGATCTCCTCGGCGATCGTCGGATTCCTGATGCTCGTCGTCATCGGCAAGCCCATCGCCAGCGCCCAGAAGGGCCTCACCGACTGGCTGAACAGCCTCACCGGCACCAACGCGATCCTGCTCGGCGCCCTGCTCGGCCTGATGATGTGCTTCGACCTGGGCGGTCCGGTCAACAAGGTCGCCTACACCTTCGCCACCGCCGGTATCGCGGTCTCCAACCCCAGTGACTCCGCGATGAAGATCATGGCCGCGGTGATGGCGGCCGGCATGGTCCCGCCGCTGGCGATGGCGCTGGCCACCACCGTGCGCGGCAGGCTGTTCACGCAGACCGAGCGCGAGAACGGCAAGGCCGCCTGGGTGCTGGGCGCCTCCTTCATCTCCGAGGGCGCGATCCCGTTCGCGGCGGCCGACCCGCTGCGCGTGATCCCCTCGTCGATGGTCGGCGGCGCGCTCACCGGAGCCCTGTCGATGGTCTTCGGCGCCACCCTGCGCGCCCCGCACGGCGGCATCTTCGTGGTCCCGCTGATCGGCAACCCCTTCCTGTACCTCGTCGCCATCGCGGTCGGCGTCTGCGCCACCACGGCCCTGGTCGTCCTCCTCAAGGGCATGCGCAAGCAGGCCCCGGAGACCACGGCCAGCGACCCCGCCGCGAACGCGGCCGCCCCGGCGAAGGAGACCAAGCAGCCCGTGGCGGCCTGACCGGCGCACGCCCCCGCCACGCCTTGTCCCTTTAGTTCGCTGTGAGTTGTTCACGGCACATGCGAGATACGTCACGGTCCGGGGCCGAAGTCCCGGACCGTGGTGTGTACTGGCGTGCATGCCCGAGCATCTCTCGACCCTCCAGCTGGCCGGCGCGGCCGTCCTCACCCTGGCCGGCGTGGCCTGGGCGATCGTCGTCGTACGCCTGTTGCGCCGCTTCCGCGCGGCGGCCCTGCGAGAGGTCCCGGCTGCCCGTCGTCTCACGTTCCTGCCGCCCCAGCCCAAGGCCGGCCCGGCGCTGGAGAAGGTGGAACTGACCCCCGCGGAAAAGGACGCCTTCGCCGGGCTGATACGGCGACTCGGCGATCACTGACCGCGGAAGCGCGGTCACCCGCCCCGGGGCACGCGCGCTATCCCTGTCGCGCCGCGCGCCGCTCCATGGCGTCCCGCGCCGCGTCCTCCGACAGGTAGACCTCGCACATGTGCCGCCCGTCCGGCGTCGCCGTGTGCTCCACCTCCCACAGGGAGACCACACTGCCGTCCGGCAGCAGGAACGCGTGCTCGTACAGCGCGTAGCTCAGTCCCGCGCGCCCGGCGCGCCCCGGGCGCCCGAACGCCTGGGTGATCTCGTGCGCCGTCGCCGTCGCCAGCAGCGCCGCCGTCTCCCCGTCGGGCCGGTCCGGGTTCTCCGCGCGGCGCAGAAGCCGGCGCGCGTGGTCCGCCGAGTCGTCGGAGGCGAACACGTGCCGGGGCTGCGGGATCGCCCACAGCCGCATCAGCGCGGGCAGATCGAACTCCGGCGTCTCCGGCGGCATCCCGAGCCGCGCCGTCGCCGCCTGCAGCTCCTCCTCGTCGACGTACACCTCGCTCTCCGGGGCGCTGTCCGGCGTGGGGTTGTGCACGAGTTCCCACAGCGTGACCGCGGAGCCGTCGGCGAGCAGCCAGGTGTGCCGGTACGTCTCCCGGTGCCGCCCCGCGCTGTGGTGCGCGGAGTGCAGCGAACTGTCGTGCGCCAGCGCGCAGTCGAGCTGCCGTATCACTTCGTCAGGCAGCTCGAAGGAGTTCAGGGCACGGCCGAGGAGCCGCTCGAGATGCTCCTCAGGAGACTCGGGCGACTCGGCTGGTTCGTACGCTGCCGTCTCGTACGGAACGCTCAAGGCTTCTCCCGGCGTTGCTGCATGTCACCTTGTGGGTGCATACCGTAGCCCCTCGGTCGGACATCATGTCCGGGAACCGAGAAAACGTACGGCGGGAAAACGTGCGGGCCGCGCGAGAAGTTTCCGCGCGGCCCCACATGGCGTCAAAAACCGCCGCTCAGACGGCACTTCCGGCGATCCAGGCGCTCCATGACATGTTCCAGCCGTTGAGCCCGTTGTCCGGGGAGACCGTCGTGTCCGGGGAGTTCTTCACGACGACGACGTCCCCGATGAGCGAGTTGTCGTAGAACCACTTGGCGGGCGTGGCGCCCTGCGCGCCCTGCGCGTCGGCCAGGCCGACGCAGCCGTGGCTGGTGCCCTCGCGGCCGAAGGGCGGGTTGCCCCTGTCGTACCAGTAGTTGCCGTGGATGAAGGTGCCGGAGTCCGTCAGGCGCATCGCATGCGGCACGTCCGGGATGTCGTACTCGCCGCCGAGGCCGACCGTCCGGCTGTCCATACGGGTCTGGGCGAACTTCTCGGAGATCACCATCTGCCCGTTGTAGGTGGTGTGCTGCGGGCTTCCGGTGGAGATCGGAATCGTCCTGATCGTCCTGCCGTCCCGGACCACGGTCATGGTCTGGGTGCCGGCGTCGACCGTGGAGACCTGCGACCGCCCGATGGTGAAGGCGACGGTCTTCCTCTGCACCCCGTAGACGCCGTTCGCGCCCCGGACCCCGTCCAGGTCGATCTTCATGGTGACCGTGGAGCCGGCCTTCCAGTACTCCCGCGGCCGGAAGTCCAGCCGCCGGTCGCCGAACCAGTGCCCGACCACCTGCTGACCGCTGCCGGAGTCGACCGTGATGTGCGACTGCACGGCCTTCTTGTCGGTGATCGACTTGTCGAACGTGAACGACACCGGCATGCCCGCCCCGACCGTGGTGCCGTTGTCCGGCGTGTAGGTGCCGATGAAGCTGTTCGCCGACGTCACGGTGGTGAAGATGGAGTTGGCCGCCGCGGTCCGCCCGCCGGCGTCCTTCGCGGTCGCGTCGATCTCGTACTTCGTCCCGCGTTCCAGCCGCTGCTTCGGCTTCCAGCTGCTGCCGTCCGCCGATATCGCCCCGGCCACGGACCGGCCCGTCCCCGACACGGTCATCTTCACGGCGGTCAGCTTTCCGCCGCTGACCTTCACACCGGTCGCGTTGATGGACGCGCCGGTCGAACCGTCCTCGGCCGAGATCGCGATCTTCGCCGTGGACGTCTTGGCGGAGTTCTTGCCGCCCTTGCCGTCGTCGGTGGCGTTGGCGCTGCCACCGCAAGCTGTCAGGGCGAGGCTGCCGACCACCAGGGCGGCACAGGCCCCCAGTACGCGCCGCGCTGCAATGTCCGGCGTTGTCACGGGCTGCTCCAGGTTCGTGTGATGTGCGTGATCCGTTCCAGTGCGCGAAGAAAGAGGGCACTGGCGCCCGGGAAGGTTCCCTCCGGCTCCCGTTGACGCGATCACGTGACAGAACCGCGACAATTCAGACCTCGCGGGCGACGGACCAGTGCGAGTGCGGGGCGCGCCGCCGCCGCGCACCACCCCTACTGCGCTCCGTACAACTCCCGGTACGACGGCCACACTCCGCCCGGCCCGTCGACCGACTCCGCGGCGCGTACACCCCGCACGATCGCGCGCGTCACGACATCGGCGCCGGCGGCGAGGATGTCGTTCAGTCCCCTCGGGTGCTCGGCAAGAGCGTGGGCGCCGGTCGCCAGCGCGAACACCGTGTCGCCGTCGTGCATGAGGTGCACCGGCCGTACGGCGCGTGCGATCCCGTCGTGCGCCGTGCCCGCCAGCTTCTGCGCCTGTGCCTTGGACAGGTTCGCGTCGGTCGCGACCACGGCCAACGTCGTGTTGAGCGGGGGCGGCGCGTTCCTGGCGGCTGTTTCGTCGAGGCGCCGGCGCGCGGCCTCGTGCACGCGCCCCTCGGGATACTCCACCCGCCCCTGACACAACTCCCCGTACAACGCCCCCGTCTGCGGCTCGATCACCGACCCTGCGGCATTCACGACCACCAGCGCGGCCACGGTGATCCCCGAGTCGAGCACCGTGCTCGCGGTGCCCACCCCGCCCTTGATCCGCCCCGCCACGGCACCTGTTCCGGCCCCGACACACCCCTGCGCGACCGGTGCGCCCGGCGCGCTCGCCGCCGCATCCTCCACCGCCGCCCGTCCTGTCGCCGCGTCCGGCCGCGCGCGGAAGTTCCCTCCGCGCCCCAGGTCGAAGACGCACGCGGCGGGCACGACCGGCACGACGTGCGCCGGGTCCGCCCCCACCCGCACTCCCCGCCGCCGCTCCTCCAGCCAGGCCATCACACCGGACGCCGCGTCGAGCCCGTACGCGCTGCCACCGGTCAGCACGACCGCATCGACCCGCTGCACCACGTTGCGCGGATCGAGCGCGTCGGTCTCCTTGGTACCGGGGCCGCCGCCGCGCACGTCCACGGCGGCGACCGCACCGCCCTCCGGAGCGAGTACGACCGTGGTGCCGGTGAGCCGGCCGTCCCCGGTGCGGGTGGCGTGCCCCACCCGCACCCCGGCGACGTCCGTGATTGCGTCGACTGTCATGGCGGCCAGTCTTCCCCGTCCCGGCGCCTCGGGGGACTCAGCCGGCCGCAGCGGTGGCCCGCGCCGCGCGCTCCCGGCTGACCACGCGCGCCGACAGCATCACCCCGACCGCCACCGCGCCCGAGCACACCAGCCCCGTCGCGAGCACCGCCCAGTCGCCCAGGAAGGTGCAGCAGATCACCAGCAGCGCCGCGACCGGCAGCACCAGTTGCTGGGCGACGCCGACCTTGAAGTACCGCGAGTGGAGGGCCCAGACGGCGAGCAGATACAGCGCCGTGGGCAGTGTCAGGGCCGCCGACGCGGACAGCGTGGAGATGTGGGTCTTGCCGACCGCGTGTTCCACGGCCACCTCCAGGCCCGCGCCGATCGCCGCGGCCGAGGAGAAGATCAGGTAGTGGCCGTAACCCCACAGGAACGCCTGGCCGTGGGCGCGGAGGTGGCCGTGGATGGGCACCACGAAGTAGATCCACCACGCGGAGAAGACGATCAGGAGCCCGCCGCGATCGGCAGCAGCTCGCCCAGGGCGTTGTGCTCGTCGAAGGCCCCCTTCACGGCTGCGGTCGCCGCGGCGATCGTCTCGCCGAGCACGATGATGGTGAACAGGCCGTACCGCTCGGCGATGTGGTGCGGATGCCAGGAGGTCCCGTGGTCCTTCTCGGCGAACAGCGGCACGCACATCTCCGCGACCGCCATCACCAGGAACACCCAGGGCCTTGCGTGCTGGGGCAGCAGCAGCAACCCGAGCCAGCCCACCTGGCACAACAGCACGCCGCACGCGTACCGCAACGCCACGGTTCTCTCGGCACCCTCGGCCGATCTCGCGGCTCTCAGCCACTGCGTGGCCATCGCCAGCCGCATGATCACGTAACCGAGCCAGACCACCAGGTAGTCGTGCTGCTGGAAGGCCCGGGAGATGCCGGCCGCCAGCACCAGGACGCCGGCGATCTGCACCAGGGTGACGACCCGGTAGAGCGCGTCGTCGTTGTCGTACGCCGAGGCGAACCAGGTGAAGTTCATCCAGGCCCACCAGATGGCGAAGAACTGCATGGCGTAGTCGAGGATTCCGTCGCCCGCGTGCCCCGCGGCGACGGTGTGCACCAGTTGCGCGCCGGCCTGCGCGATCGCCACGACGAAGCACAGGTCGAAGAAGAGCTCCAGCGGTGAGGAGACCCGGTGCGCCTCGTCACGCCCGCGCGCGACGAGCCGTCGCAGGGGGCCGGAGGAGTGGGGCGCGCCCGAGGAGGCGGGCGCCGGAGCGGAACTCGACGTCATGCCCCTCAGCACAGCAGAAAAGCGGCCGGGAGGCCCCGTGAAGGCATCAGGCCGACAGCGAACGCCTTCACGAGCGGCTCCCACCGAGGCTGCCGGACGCGCACGGGCGCGTGGAGGGGGACCGTACCCTGGAGACATGAGCACCGCCCCCGCCTCCGAGCCCCGCGATCCGAAGCCCGCGCTGGTCTTCGACGACCCGTTGGACCAGCAGACCTCGGACGACACCGACCGCGGGTGGGGCGAGCGCGCGGACGGTGACAGCGCGGCCGACCTCAAGCGCTTCCTCGACGAGAAGCCGCCCCACCACCTCTGAGCGGTCCGCAGCGGCGCCGCTAGGGCTCGTCGTGTCCCGAGCCGCGCTGCGCGACCAGCGCGTCGCGGATCTCCTTGAGCACCTCCAGCTCGGTGACCTCGATGACCTCCTTGGTGCCCTCCCGCGCCGCCTTGCGGGCCGCCTGCCGCGCCAGGTACTTGGACATCGGCAGGATCATCATGAAGTACACGACCGCCGCCGTGATCACGAACGTCATCGTGGCGCCGAGGACAGAGCCCCACAGGATCGGCACACCGCTCTTGACCGAGCCGTCCGGGCCCACCGCACACGGGTCCTTCAGACAGAAGCTGTAGTGATCCAGGTTCTGCGTGCCGATCGCTCCCACCAGCGGGTTGATGACCCCCTTGACCACCGAGTTCACGATGTTCGTGAAGGCCGCGCCGATGACCACCGCGACTGCCAGATCGACGACGTTGCCGCGCATCAGGAAGGCCTTGAAGCCATGCCAGACGCTCGGTTCCTTCTTCGCGCTCACCTAGGGGACTCTCCTCGCCTGCGCAGGGTGTGGAACGAAACGCTCCGCAACCTACGACACGGTGCTGCCATCGTGTCCAGTCCCGTCGTTCGATCGAGCGACTTGACAGCAAACCGTCAAGACAGCGTCCGAGCCGGTTCGGCACCGCGTCGATCAGTACGTCGATCAGCACAGCGTCACCGCCAGGCGCGCCGTGGCGCTCGCGCCGACGAGCCGGGCCGCCGTGCCACGCGGCACCGCCAGCACGACCAGCGCCCCGCTCTCGGCCCGGTCCTGCAGCGGCTCGGGCACCTCGGTCACCCGCACGCCGCGCGCGAGCACGCGTGCGACGCCCCCGGCCGACGGATCCCCGGCGGCGATGACGTCGACACGGTCGCCGGGCCGCAGGAGCCGGACGGTGGCCGCGTCGGCGATCCGCACGGGCGCCGTCACCACGTCCACGGCCGCGGGCCGGCGGACGGGCACCGTGACCGGGTGCCGCCGGGCCTGTTCCGCACGATGCGGTTCGGCCCCCGTGCGCGGTCCCGCGGCGACGAGCGCGGCCGCGGTCACCGCCAGGCCGGCCGCGACGGCCCGCCCGCGGTGCCGTGCGAGCCGCTGCAGCCGATACCGCCCGCCGCGCACGCGCACCGGCGCGAACTGCGGGACGTCACAGGTCGCCGGGGCGTCCGTGCCCAGTGGACGCGGGAGCCGGATCGAGGACGGATGGGGGAACGGGTTCGGGGACGAAGAGGACCAGGGCATGGGGATCACCGCCTGCGACGAGGAATTCGGCTTGCGAGGCCACGATGAGGCTTCGCGCCGAATCCCGCCGGAGCCGGTGGATCACGGAGCGATTGTGGACAACTCGCCCACCCGAACGGGGAATTCCGGCCGGTTGTCCACAGGATTGCCGAGCGCTATGGCAGCTCGAAGCCCGGATCCATGCCGCCGAGCGCGTTCACGCACAGACAGTCCCGTGCCCCGGTCTCCGGCAGCGCCGCCACCGCGTCGAACAGCACACCGCGCAGCCGGTCCACATTGGCCGCGAACACCCGCAGCACCTCCTCGTGCGAGACGCCCTCACCGGTCTCGGCGCCCGCGTCGAGGTCCGTGACCAGGGTCAGCGACGTGTAACACAGCTGAAGTTCCCGGGCGAGCGCCGCTTCCGGGTGGCCTGTCATGCCCACGACCGACCAGCCCTGCGCCCGGTGCCACAACGATTCGGCACGCGTCGAGAAGCGCGGCCCCTCGACCACGACCAGCGTGCCGCCGTCCACCGGCTCCCAGTCCCGCCCCCGGGCGGCCTTCAGGGCGGCAGCGCGTCCGGTGGGGCAGTAGGGGTCGGCCATGGAGACGTGCACGACGTTCTGCACGGTGCCGTCGGGCAGCGGCAACCCGTCGAAGTACGACTGCGCCCTCGACTTCGTACGGTCCACGAACTGGTCCGGCACGAGCAGGGTGCCGGGGCCGTACTCGGGCTGCAGCCCGCCCACCGCGCAGGGGCCGAGAACCTGCCGGACGCCGGCGGAGCGCAGCGCCCACAGGTTGGCGCGGTAGTTGATGCGATGCGGCGGCAGGTGGTGGCCGCGGCCGTGCCGGGGCAGGAAGGCGACCCGCCGGCCGGCGATCTCGCCGAGGAAGAGGGAGTCACTGGGCGGCCCGTAGGGGGTGTCCACCTGGACCTCGGTCACGTCGTCGAGGAACGAGTAGAAGCCCGAGCCACCGATTACGCCGATCTCTGCGTTCGCCATGACCAGCACACTAGCGGGCGGTGAAACCGTGGGGGAGCGCCGCCTGGAAGCGCCGAAGACCCTGCCGTCGTACGACGGCAGGGTCCGGGGAAGAGAAGGTCAGGCCGCGGAGCTGCTGGCGGAGCTCGACGAGGACGGCTTCGAGTCGGACGAGGACGAGCCGGACGACTTGGTGTCGG
Source organism: Streptomyces sp. RB17 (assembly GCF_009604455.1). Classification (GTDB taxonomy): domain Bacteria; phylum Actinomycetota; class Actinomycetes; order Streptomycetales; family Streptomycetaceae; genus Streptomyces. The sequence continues at coordinate 213,808 of NZ_WEGL01000007.1, read as the reverse complement.
ACGACGACGTGCTCGACGACTTCGACGCCGGGCTGCTGCTCGATGTGGACCCGCGGGAGTCGTTGCGGTAGAAGCCGGAGCCCTTGAACACGATGCCGACCGCGGAGAACACCTTCTTCAGGCGGCCCTTGCAGTTGGGGCACTCGGTCAGGGCGTCGTCGGTGAACTTCTGCACCGCCTCGAGGCCCTCGCCGCACTCGGTGCACTGGTACTGGTAGGTCGGCACTGTCTTCCTCCTGGCACTCTTACTCAATGAGTGCTAACGACGGTCCATACTGACGTATTCCGGGGGATCAGTCCACCGCCACCGGCACGCGGTGACCGACGCCACGTGCGACGGTACGGTTCTGCGACCGCCCGACCAGCCGCGACCGAAGTGCCAGCAGGGTCGCCAGCGCGAGCACCGTGCCGGCCATCGGCACCAGGAATCCCGCGCCGTCCCACAGCCGGTCCTCCAGCTGCCCGGCGACCGTGACGGCGGCGGCCTGTCCGAGCGCGACCGCGCCGGTCAGCCAGGTGAAGGCCTCGGTGCGGGCGCCTGCCGGGACCAGGCCCTCGACCAGCGTGTAGCCGGTGATCAGCGCCGGTGCGATGCACATGCCGACCAGCAGGCCTAGTCCGGCGAGCAGCAGCACCGAGTGCGCCGTCCACAGGGCGGACGCGACGATCGCGAGCGCCGTGTAGCCGACGACCAGGCGGTGCTGGGGGGCGGTCTTCCAGGCGATCGCGCCGCAGACGACGCCGGACAGCATGTTGCCGGCGGCGAAGACGCCGTACAGGACGCCGTTCAGGCCGGGCTCCCCGATCGACTCGGTGAAGGCCGCCAGGGCCACCTGCATGCCGCCGAATACGGATCCGATGCCCAGGAAGGTCACGACCAGCACGCGCACGCCGGGTACGCGCAGCGCGGAGGCGTGCTGTACGCGCGCGTGCCCGCTCTCGGCGGTCACGGGCGGCTGCGTGCCCTTCTGCGCGGCGAACAGCAGACCGCCGACGAGGGTCAGCGCGCCCTCCGTGACCAGGCCGGCCGCCGGTGTCACCGCGGTGCACAGCGCGGTCGCCAGCAGCGGCCCGAAGACGAAGGTGAGCTCGTCCGTGACCGACTCGAACGCCGCCGCCGTGGTCATCAGGGGCGAACCGTGCAGCTTCACGCCCCAGCGCGCACGCACCATGGGGCCGACCTGCGGCACCGAGGCGCCGGTCGGGACGGCCGCCAGGAACAGCGTCCACAGCGGCGCGTGCGCCAGCGCGAGCGCCGTCAGCGACAGGCCGGACAGGGTGTGCACCAGGACGCCGGGGATCAGCACGGCGCGCTGGCCGTAGCGGTCGGCGAGGCGCCCGCTGTACGGCGCGAACAGCGCCATGGAGACACCGGTGGCGGCCGCTGCGGCGCCCGCGGCGCCGTACGAGCCGGTGGTGTGCTGCACGAGCAGCACGATGGAGATGGTGAGCATCGCGAACGGCTGGCGCGCCGCGAAGCCGGGGAGCAGGAAGGTCCAGGCGCCGCGGGTGCGCAGCAGCTGTCCGTATCCCGGGTGGGACGAGACCGGCGAGGTCTTCTCCGGTTCGACGGTGGTGACCGTGGATCCCACGGCCCGTGCCTTTCTGCCGCCTGGTAGCGCGGGCCTGGTGTGGCCCGGGTGCCGAGAGCTGTCCTCTTGCGCGGACTGCGGTAGATGCCGGCGCCCACTGCGGGTGGGGGGACCCGGCCGCCATACGGTCGCGCCAGCTCTGCGTCAGGCAGAGTTGGTTCGATCAGGGTGCGCCTTCATGCTACAGGGGCCACCGCGTCCAACAGCTGTGAAAACGAGCACCACGGATGAGGCCACCTGGGATTTCACGGGAAGGGAGCGTGAACCGCAGGGAACGCGCCGTCAATGCGAGCTGCCCGCGCCGTTCATGCCGAGCCAGCCCGCCAGCTTGCCGCCGTGGGCGACCGCGCGCAGGCGGCGCTCCGCCGCGTCACGGACCGGGTCGGTGGCCACGACGAGCAACTCGTCGCCCCGGCGCAGCACGGTCGTGGGCAGCGGAACGAACGATTTTCCTTCGCGGACGACGAGGGTGACGCCGGCGCCGGAGGGCAGGCGCAGCTCGTTGACCTCCACGCCGTGCATGCGGGAGCCCTCGGGGATCGTGACGGACAGCAGGTGTCCGCGCAGCCGCTCCAGCGGCGCCGACTCGATGCCGAGGTCGGCGGCCTCGCCCTGCTCGCCCAGCCGCAGTGTGCGTGCCAGCCAGGGCAGCGTCGGCCCCTGGACGAGGGTGTAGACCACGACCAGCACGAAGACGATGTTGAAGATGCGGCGGCTGCCGGTGACGCCGTTCACCATCGGGATGGTCGCCAGGATGATGGGCACGGCGCCGCGCAGTCCCGCCCACGACATCAGGGTCTGCTCCTGCCACGGCACGCGGAACGGCGCCAGGCTGAGCACCACGCTCAGCGGACGGGCCACCATGGTGAGGATCAGCCCGATGACCAGCGCCGGCACGACGTCGTCGCCCAGTTCGTGCGGGGTGACCAGCAGGCCGAGCACGACGAACATGCCGATCTGGGCGATCCAGCCGAGCCCCTCGGCGAAGCCGCGCGTGGCCGGCCAGTGCGGGAGTTTCGCGTTGCCGAGCATCATCGCGGCCAGATAGACCGCCAGGAAGCCGCTGCCGTGCGCCAGGGCGCCGGCGGCGTAGGCGGTCACGGCGATCGCCATGACCGCGATCGGGTAGAGGCCGGAGGCCGGCAGGGCCACGTGCTTGAGCGCCCAGGAGCCGAACCAGCCCACCGCGAGCCCTATGGCCGCGCCGATCGCCAGTTCCAGAGCGATCTCTCCGAGCAGGACGTACCAGTGCTCGACCGGGCCGGCCGTGCAGAAGGCGACGACCAGGATGACCACCGGGGCGTCGTTGAAGCCGGACTCCGCCTCCAGCGTGCCCGTCACGCGCGCGGGGAGGGGAACCCTGCGCAGCACCGAGAAGACCGCCGCCGCGTCCGTCGACGACACCACCGCGCCGATGATGAGCGCCTGCCGCCACTCCAGCCCGACCAGATAGTGCGCGCCCGCCGCGGTGACGCCCACGCTGACGGCGACTCCGAACGTCGCCAGGACGGAGGCGGACGACAGGACCGGCCTGACCTCTTTCCACTTCGTGCCGAGACCGCCCTCCGCGAGGATCACGACCAGGGCCGCATATCCCATGACCTGGGTCACCGCGGCGCTGTTGAAGTGGATCTCGCCGATGCCGTCCTGGCCCATGAGGACGCCGATCCCCAGGTAGACGAGCAGGCTGGGGAGCCCGCTGCGGGAGGAGATCCGGACGGCCGCGACGGCGACGAGGAGGACCACGGAGCAGACGAGCAGAAGCTGGTTGAGGTGGTGAACAGTCAGCGGCGGTTCCCTTCCTTGGCCCGCGCGCCGGGGGCGCGAGCTGGCGTGCACAAGACCCGAGGCTGCGGCGCACCGCACCCAAGTACTTCGTTACCTTACCTAAGTCTTGACGCTTTCTTGACGCTTGCCGGGAGAAGATCGAACGCTCGTGCGCGCTGGTTCCCGGCTCCGCGTCAAGCGGGACAGGGCCCTGCGCCTATGGTTGCTCCAGCGCTCATTCAAAGTCACAGCCCGACCTGCCGCTCGCGTTAGGACAGCAAGGACAGCGATGCCCCCCAACACCACCGCCACAACGGGTGCCGCCACCACCACCGGTGCCGCGCCCGCCAAGTCCGGCAGGAAGAAGGGGCGCAAAGCCCGGCTGATGGTGCTGGTCCTGGTACTGGCCATCATCGGGGGCATCGCCTACGGCGCGTACTGGTCGATCAGCACCGTCCGCGCCTCCTTCCCGCAGACCAAGGGCACGATCACGCTCCAGGGCCTGTCGGGGCCGGTCGACGTCAAGCGGGACGGCAACGGCATCCCGCAGATCTACGCGTCCTCCGACACGGACCTGTTCATGGCGCAGGGCTATGTCCAGGCGCAGGACCGGTTCTACGAGATGGACGTGCGCCGGCACATGACCTCCGGGCGCCTGTCGGAGATGTTCGGCAAGAGTCAGGTCAAGAACGACGAGTTCCTGCGCACCCTCGGCTGGGACCGGGTCGCCCGGCAGGAGTACGACACCAAGCTGTCGGCCGCCTCGAAGACGTACCTCCAGGCGTACGCCAAGGGCGTCAACGCCTATCTGCAGGGCAAGGACGGCAAGGACATCTCCCTGGAGTACGCCGCCCTGGGCTTCACCAACGACTACAAGCCGCAGCAGTGGACCCCGGTCGACTCGATCTCCTGGCTGAAGGCGATGGCCTGGGACCTGCGCGGCAACATGCAGGACGAGATCGACCGCGCCCTGATGACCAGCCGGCTCGGCCCGCAGCAGATCCAGGACCTGTACCCGGAGTACCCGTACGGCCGGAACAAGCCGATCGTGCAGGAGGGCCAGTACAACGAGGCGACCAGGTCCTTCCAGCAGAGCGGCGCCACAGGCGCCTCTGCGGGCTCCACGGGCACGACCGGCTCCTCCACCTCGGCCACGTCGGGATCGTCGCTCACGAGCCAGCTGGCGGGCCTCTACAACGTCCTGGACGACGTTCCGACCGCCGTCGGAGTGAACGGCCAGGGCATCGGCTCCAACTCCTGGGTGGTGTCCGGGAAGTACACCATCACCGGCAAGCCGCTGCTCGCCAACGACCCGCACCTGTCGGCGTCGCTGCCGTCGGTCTGGTACCAGATGGGCCTGCACTGCCGCACCGTCTCCACCAGGTGCCAGTACGACGTGACCGGCTACACCTTTGCCGGCATGCCCGGTGTGATCATCGGCCACAACGCGAACATCGCCTGGGGCATGACCAACTCCGGGGTCGACGTCACCGACCTCTACCTGGAGAAGGTGAGCGCGAACGGCTACCTGTACGACGGCAAGGTCCGGCCTTTCAAGACCCGCCAGGAGACCATCAAGGTCGCCGGCGGCTCGGCCAAGACGATCGTCGTGCGCCAGACCCAGGACGGGATGCCGCTGCTGTCCGACCGTGACGACGAACTCGTCCAGGTCGGCAAGCGGGCCACGGTCAACACCGCGGCCCCCGACCGCGGCGACGGCTACGGCATCGCCCTGAGGTGGACCGCGCTGGACCCGGGCACCTCCATGGACGCCGTGTTCGCCCTCGACAAGGCGGCGAACTGGAGCGACTTCCGCCAGGCCGCCGCCCTGTTCGACGTGCCGTCGCAGAACCTGGTATACGCCGACACCGACAACCACATCGGCTACACGCTGCCCGGCAGGATCCCCACGCGGTCGGCCGTGGACGACGGCTCGATCCCCGCGCCGGGCTGGGACTCGAAGTACCGCTGGACCGGCTTCATCAAGCACGACGAGCTGCCCTACGAGTACAACCCCAAGCGCGGCTACATCGTCACCGCCAACCAGGCCGTGGTCGACAAGGACAAGTACCCGTACACCCTCACCACCGACTGGGGCTACGGCGCCCGCAGCCAGCGCATCACCGACCTGATCGAGTCCAAGATCAAGGACGGCGGCAAGATCTCGACCGACGACATGCGGCAGATGCAGCTGGACAACAGCAGCGAGATCGCCAAGCTCCTGGTGCCCAAGCTGCTGAAGATCAACCTCGACGACAAGAACGTCCGCGACGCGCAGAAGCTGCTGGAGGGCTGGGACTACACCCAGGAGTCCGACTCCGCGGCGGCCGCCTACTTCAACGCGGTCTGGCGCAACATCCTCAAGCTCGCCTTCGGCAACAAGCTCCCCAAGGAGCTGCGCGTCCAGGGACAGTGCCTGTGGGTCGACAAGATCGACAGCACCGGCCCGGTGGACGACGACACCAAGGTGCGCGAGTGCGGCGATCGCGACGCCGACCAGGCGCAGCCGGACGGCGGCGACCGCTGGTTCGAGGTCGTGCGCACCCTGATGGACAAGCCGGACAGCGACTGGTGGAAGACGCCCAGGTCGGGCACCCGGCCCGCGGCGAACAACATGGACCAGCTCTTCGCCCGGGCCATGATCGACGCCCGCTGGGAGCTGACCGCCAAGCTCGGCAAGGACATCGACACCTGGAGCTGGGGCCGGCTGCACCGCCTGTTCCTGAAGAACCAGACGCTCGGCACCGACGGCCCCGAGGCGCTGCAGTACATCCTCAACCGCGGCCCCTGGAAGCTCAGCGGCGGCGAGGCCACGGTGAACGCGACCGGCTGGAACGCCGCCGGCGGCTACGGCGTGGTCTGGGTGCCGTCCATGCGGATGGTCGTCAACCTGGCCGACTTCGACAAGTCCAAGTGGATCAACCTGACCGGCGCCTCCGGGCACGCCTTCAGCGCGCACTACACGGACCAGACGAGCCTGTGGGCCAAGGGCGAACTGCTGCCCTGGTCGTTCTCGGACAAGGCGGTCGACAACAGCACGAGCGACACACTGGTCCTCAAGCCGTGACCGACTGAGAGCACGGCACGGAAGACGGCCCTCCACGCGCGCGTGGAGGGCCGTTTCGCCTACCGGAGCGTCCCGTCAGGCGCTCGGGAAGCGGCGCACGCCGGAGGGCGTCACCACGGCGTGCACGGGCCTGTCGTGCGCCTCCGCCGGGACCTGTGCGACGACCTCCGTGTCGTAGAGCAGCACCACGAGCCGGGGGCGCACCCCCGAGCGCTCCAGACGGGCCAGTACGCGGTCGTACGACCCTCCGCCGCGCCCCAGGCGCATCCCGCGCGCGTCGACGGCGAGCCCGGGCAGCAGGACGACGTCCGCGGCCGTCACGGCGTCCGGGCCGAGGCGCGCGCCGGAGGGCTCGAAGAGGGCCATCTTCCCGCCGTGCCGGACCAGGGCGAGGGAGTCCGGGCCGGCGTACTCGCCCCAGTCGAGGTCGTTGTCGGGCAGGAGCGCGGGGAGCAGGACCCGCACGCCCCGCGCGCGCAGCGCGTCCAGCAGTGCCTGCGTGCCGGGCTCGCTCCCCACGGAGACGTACGCCGCCACCGTGCGCGCATGCGCCAGCTCGGGCAGCTCCAGGGAGCGCTCCGCCAGCGCGCGCCCCGTCGCCTCGACGTCATCGTCCGTCAACCTGTTCCTCACCGAGAGGAGCTCCCGCCGCAACATCCGCTTGTCAGGCTCGCTCGTGCGTCCGTCGTGTTCCACGGGTCGTTCTCGCGCCCTTCTTGAATGCCGTCATAAAGGGTCAACCAACCGGAGCCACAGATTCCCAACAAAGGCACCGGATAAGGTTGCGGGCATGACTCAGTCGCACCCCAGGATCAGCAAGGCTGTCATTCCCGCAGCAGGTCTCGGCACGCGGTTCCTGCCGGCCACCAAGGCCACTCCCAAGGAGATGCTGCCGGTCGTCGACAAGCCCGCGATCCAGTACGTGGTCGAGGAGGCCGTGTCGGCGGGGCTCGACGACGTCCTCATGATCACCGGACGCAACAAGCGCCCGCTAGAGGACCACTTCGACCGCAACTACGAGCTGGAATCGGCGCTCCAGAAGAAGGGCGACGCCGGCCGGCTCGCGAAGGTGCAGGAGTCCAGTGACCTGGCCACGATGCACTACGTGCGCCAGGGCGACCCCAGGGGTCTCGGCCACGCCGTGCTGTGCGCCGCCCCGCACGTCGGGCACGAACCCTTCGCGGTGCTTCTGGGTGACGACCTGATCGACCCCCGCGACCCGCTCCTGCAGCGCATGATCGAGGTCCAGGAGCAGCACGGCGGCAGCGTGATCGCCCTCATGGAGGTCGCGCCCGAGCAGATCCACCTCTACGGCTGCGCGGCCGTGGAGACGACCGCCGACGGCGACGTCGTCAAGGTGACCGGGCTGGTCGAGAAGCCCGACCCGGCGGACGCCCCCTCCAGTTACGCGATCATCGGCCGTTACGTCCTCGACCCGCACATCTTCGACATACTCCGCAAGACCGAGCCGGGCCGCGGCGGCGAGATCCAGCTCACCGACGCCCTCCAGCAGCTCGCGACGGACGAGAAGGTCGGCGGACCGGTGCACGGCGTCGTCTTCAAGGGCCGCCGCTACGACACCGGCGACCGTGGCGACTATCTGCGTGCCATTGTCAGACTCGCGTGCGAACGTGAAGACCTGGGCCCGGACTTCCGGACCTGGCTTCGCAGTTACGTAGCCGAGGAGATGCAGCAATCTTGAGCAGCGCCGCGACCCGCCCCGCCGGCCCGGACGACCTGTGGTCGGTGGACGAGCACCTGGAGGACATCCTCTCGACCGTCCGCCCCCTCGAACCCATCGAGCTGCAACTGCTCGACGCCCAGGGCTGCGTCCTGGTCGACGACGTCACGGTGCCGGTGTCCCTGCCGCCGTTCGACAACAGCTCCATGGACGGGTACGCGGTGCGGGTCACGGACGTGGCGGGCGCCAGTGAGGAGTTCCCGGCCGTCCTGGAGGTCGTCGGCGACGTCGCGGCGGGCGCGGCCGACCCGGTCCGGGTCGGCCCCGGCCAGGCCGCCCGCATCATGACCGGCGCCCCGCTGCCGCCCGGAGCCGAGGCCGTCGTCCCGGTGGAGTGGACCGACGGCGGACTCGGCGAGGGCCCGGCGAGCGGGATGCGGGCACGCAGCCTGGCCCCCGAGGGCGCCGGGGGGCAGGTGCGCGTGCACCGCCCCGTCGAGGCACGCGCGCACGTGCGCGCCAAGGGCAGCGACGTGAAGGCCGGCGACCGCGCCCTTCAGGCCGGGACGATCCTCGGCCCGCCGCAGATCGCGCTGCTCGCCGCGATCGGCCGCGGCACGGTACGCGTGCGCCCGCGCCCGCGCGTGGTCGTGCTGTCCACCGGCAGCGAACTCGTCCAGCCCGGCGAGGAACTGGGCCGCGGCCAGATCTACGACTCCAACAGCTTCGCCCTCACCGCCGCCGCGCGGGACGCCGGCGCCATCGCCTACCGGGTGGGCGCCGTCGCCGACGACGCCGAGACCCTGCGCTCCACCATCGAGGACCAGCTCGTCCGCGCCGACATGATGGTCACCACGGGCGGGGTCAGCGTCGGGGCGTACGACGTCGTCAAGGAGGCGCTGTCGTACGCCGACGACGCCGAAGAGGCAGGCAGCGGCGTGGAGTTCCGCAAGCTCGCCATGCAGCCCGGCAAGCCCCAGGGCTTCGGCTCCATCGGCCCCGACCACACACCGCTGCTGGCCCTGCCGGGCAACCCGGTGTCGTCGTACGTCTCCTTCGAGCTGTTCGTCCGTCCGGCGATCCGCACCCTGATGGGCCTGGCGGACGTCCACCGGCCGCGGACGCGCGCGACGCTGACGGCGGACAAGGCGCTCAGCTCGCCGAAGAACCGCAGGCAGTTCCTGCGCGGGGCCTACGCCGACGGCGAGGTCACCCCCGTGGGCGGTTCCGGTTCCCACCTGATCGCGGCCCTCGCGCAGGCCGACGCGCTCATCGTGGTGCCCGAGGACACCGAGTCCGTCGAGCCCGGCGCCGAGGTCGAGGTGGTCCTGCTCGGCTGAGCCGCGCAGGTTGGCGGTACCGTGTCGCGCACAACAGGTCCGCGCACCGCACTGCGCCGGGCCCGGACCGGGAGCGGCACACAGCATGACTGAGTCTTTCCGGGGGGAGACCCCCGGACCCTCTGCGCAGGACCGACTGACGCACCTCGACGAGGCGGGCGCGGCCCGCATGGTCGACGTGTCCGGGAAGGACGTGACCGCGCGCACCGCCCGCGCCAGCGGCCGCGTCCTCGTCTCGCCCCGCGTGGTCGAGCTGCTGCGCGGCGAGGGAGTGCCCAAGGGGGACGCCCTCGCCACCGCGCGGATCGCCGGCATCATGGGCGCCAAGCGCACCCCGGATCTGATCCCGCTGTGTCACCCGTTGTCGGTCTCGGGTGTGAAACTGGATCTGTCGGTCGCGGACGACGCCGTGGAGATCCAGGCCACCGTGAGGACGACGGACCGTACGGGCGTCGAGATGGAGGCCCTCACCGCCGTGACGGTCGCCGCGCTCACCGTGATCGACATGGTCAAGGCGGTCGACAAGGGAGCGGTCATCACGGACGTGCGGGTGGAGGAGAAGACGGGCGGCAAGTCGGGCGACTGGAGCCGGGCATGACCTACCGGGCTCTGGTGGTCACCGCCTCCAACAGGGCTGCCGCGGGCGTCTACGAGGACAAGGGCGGCCCCTTGGTCGCCGACGGCCTCAAAGGCCTCGGCTTCGACGTCGACGGCCCCCGGGTGGTCCCGGACGGGGATCCCGTGGAGGCGGCCCTGCGCGCGGGGGTCGCCGCCGGCTACGACGTCATCGTGACCACCGGCGGCACCGGCATCTCGCCCACCGACCGCACGCCCGAGGCGACCCGCGCGGTGATCGAGTACGAGGTGCCGGGCATCGCGGAGGCCATCCGGGCGTTCGGGCGGGAGAAGGTTCCGACCGCGGCCCTCTCCCGGGGCCTGGCCGGGGTCGCGGGGCGGACCCTGATCGTCAATCTGCCGGGCTCCACGGGCGGGGTGAAGGACGGCCTCGCCGTGCTGGAGCCCCTGCTGGCCCACGCCGTCGACCAGATCCGCGGCGGCGACCACCCCGGATCCAGCAGCGGGGGTGCGAGCTGAACAGCCCTTCCTGGCCTGTCGTGCTGGCGGACGGCGACGTCGTCCTCCGGCCGATAAGGCTGCGCGACCAGCGGGCCTGGCGCGAGGTGAACCGGCGCAACCGGGACTGGCTGCGCCCCTGGGAGGCGACCATTCCGCCGCCCACGCCGAGCGGTCCGATCGCGCACCGGCCGACCTACCGCCAGATGGTCCGGCACTTGCGTTCCGAGGCCAACGCGGGCCGGATGCTGCCGTTCGTCATCGAGTACCAGGGGCGGCTCGTCGGTCAGCTGACGGTTGCCGGGATCACCTGGGGATCGATGTGCTCGGGCCACGTCGGGTACTGGGTGGACGAGTCGGTGGCCGGGCGCGGGGTGATGCCGACCGCCGTCGCGCTCGCGGTGGACCACTGTTTCCGCATCGTCGGACTGCACCGCATCGAGGTCTGTATTCGGCCCGAGAACCGGCCCAGCCGCCGGGTCGTGGAGAAACTCGGATTCCGCGAGGAGGGGCCCCGGCCGCGCTATCTCCACATCGACGGGGCCTGGCGGGACCATCTGGTGTTCGCGCTCACCGCGGAAGAGGTGCCCGACGGTTTGCTCGCACGGTGGCAGCGGGCACGCTCCCAGCAGGTGCGGCCGAAACCCCAGAACACCGGGAATTGAATATGTGTTCGAAATTGATCGGGTGTTGACCGTCTCGGGGGCATTGAATTTCGCACCTGCGGCTGCCCGCTGATCGCATCGGTCGCAAAAAAAGCTGGAAATATCAGCCAGATCGTGCGACACACCGGCCCAATTGGCGGATGGCCTCACGCAAACCCCTCTACGGTGTGAGGCGTGAGCAGCAGCGGCCTCATCTACGCAGTCATTGTCGGGGCCTGGGCCGCCTACTTGGTGCCGATGTGGCTCCGTAGGCAGGACGAGCTGAACGAGGCCCGTCCGACGGAACGCTTCAGCACCGCCATCCGGCTGCTGTCCGGACGGGCGGGAATGGAGCGCCGGTACGCCAAGGACCTGCGGGCGCGCTCCGCCCAGGAGGGGGAGCCGGACGCCGGCCGCCCGGACGGCGTCACCGACTCGGTGGACGTCCGGGCCTTCGCCATGCCTCCGACCCGCCGTCAGGTGCACGCCGACGCCGAACCCGAAGCGTCCGGCGGCACGGAACCGGCGCGTGAACACGACACCCCGCCGGCGCGCAAGTCCGGCCCCGCGCCCGCGCCCGCACAGCAGCGCGTGCAGTCCGCGCGCCATGCGTCCTCCGCGCAGGCGGCCGCAGCACGCGCCCGGCGCTCGAAGGTCCTCGCGCGCCGCAGGCGCACCACCGTGGTCCTCTTCCTCGCCTTCACCATGGGCGCGATCGTCGCCGCCGTCGGCGGGCTCGCCTTCCTGTGGGCGCCCGCCGCACCGGCCGTGCTGCTCAGCGCGTACATCGTGTACCTGCGCTCCCAGGAACGCCGTCGCTTCGCCTACCAGATGGACCGCCGCCGCGCCGAGGTCGCCGCCCAGCGGCTGCGCGAGCGGGAGCGCCAGCCGCGCCGGCGCGCGCCCCTCGACGCGGGCCCCGGCGCGGACGAACCGGAGGAAGCCCCTCAGGCCCAGACGGACACCGGGCTCGCCGCACTCGCCGCGGACCGGCGTGCCCTGGTCGAGCAGACGGACCACGCCGAGTGGGTCGACCAGCAGCGGGAGCGGCAGCGGCGGCCCGGCGGGGACAGCTGGGACCCGGTGCCGGTGCCCCTGCCGACGTACGTGACCGCACCGGTCGCGCCCCGCGCCACGTCCGACGTGGACCTGGGGGCGCCCGACACATGGAGTTCGGCGCGTTCCAGCTCGGTCGCGCCCGAGCGGGAGGCGAGCCGTACGGTGGAGGCCGAGTCGGACGAGCAGGCGCCCGCCTCCGGGGACAAGCCGGCCGGCGGCCGCAGTGACGCCCGGCGCACGGCTTCCGCACGCCGGTCGCGCGAACGCGGGCGCACGCCCCTCTTCGACCAGTACGAGGACGGCGGCCGCCCGCGCGCGGCCAACGAGTGACGCCCGCCACACGTCAGGAAGGCGCGCTGACCAGTCAGGGAACGGATTTCCAAGCACCCCGATCGGGATGCTAAAGTTTCACTCGTTGCAAGGGCCTGTGGCGCAGTCCGGTAGCGCACCTCGTTCGCATCGAGGGGGCCAGGGGTTCAAATCCCCTCAGGTCCACGCAGCATGGAGCCCCGGTCGGCGGAAGCCGACCGGGGCTCCATCGTGTTCACAGCCGCTTCGCGAAGCAGTGGCTGTCCTCGTAGTCGCGGTAGTAGCCGAACTTGGCGCACGGCTCGTAGCCGCTGGAGGCGTACAGGGCGATGGCCTCCGGCTGCTTGGCGCCCGTCTCCAGGACCATACGGACGCGGCCGGCCATCCGGGCGTCCTCCTCCAGCGCCGCGAGCATGCGGCGGGCGAGACCCCGGCCGCGCATCTCCGCGATCACGAACATGCGCTTCAGCTCTGCGTCGCCGTCCTCGTTGCCCTCGTCGTTGCGGTCCTGGCTGCGCCAGCCTCCGGTCGCGACGGGGCGGTCGTGCTCGTCGTAGGCGATCAGGTACACGCCCCGGGGCGGGTCGAAGTCGCCCGGATCGAGGAGCGTGGCGTCGCCGCCGTCGCCGTAGCGAAGGTGGTACTCGGCCTGAACCTCGTCGTTCAGCTTGACGGCGTCGGGGTGGTCGAAACGAACACGTCGTATATTCATGCTAGGTATCGTACTTCTATGCAGTCGGGTGGCCTTCGGCCTTTTGCGGGCTCGGACCAGTGTGCCGGTATCGTGCCCTGGTGCTGACTGTGACCTCGGTGAACGTGAACGGGCTGCGAGCCGCCGCCAAGAAGGGCTTCGTGGAGTGGCTGGCGCAGACCACGGCGGACGTCGTCTGCCTGCAGGAGGTGCGCGCCGAGCCGCACCAGCTGCCCGAGGAGGTACGGCAGCCCGACGGCTGGCACGTCGTGCACGCCCCCGCCGCCGCCAAGGGCCGTGCGGGCGTCTCCCTCTACACGCGCCGCGAGCCCGACCGCGTCCGGGTCGGCTTCGGCTCGGCCGAGTTCGACGGCAGCGGGCGCTACGTCGAGGCCGACCTGCCCGGCGTCACCGTCGCGTCCCTCTATCTGCCCTCCGGCGAGGTCGGCACCGAGCGGCAGGACGAGAAGGTCCGCTTCATGGGCGAGTTCCTCACCCACCTCGGGGCGCTGCGCGAGCGGGCCGCCGCCGACGGGCGCGAGGTGGTCGTCTGCGGCGACTGGAACATCGCCCACCAGGAGGCCGACCTCAAGAACTGGCGCGGCAACACCAAGAACTCCGGCTTCCTGCCCGAGGAGCGGGAATGGCTCGGCCGGGTGTTCGCCGCCGAGGAGGGCGGCTACGTGGACGTCGTACGCGCCCTGCACCCGGACGCCGAGGGCCCCTACACCTGGTGGTCGTACCGGGGGCGGGCCTTCGACAACGATGCAGGTTGGCGCATCGACTACCAGGTCGCCACGCCCGGTCTCGCCGGCAAGGCCGTCAAGGGCTTCGTCGAGCGCGCGGCCACGCATGCCGAGCGCTGGTCCGACCACGCACCGGTGACCGTCGTCTACGACCTGTAGGTAACGCCTTCAGGCTTTGTTCTCGCCCGTCTTCTTGTTGATACGCCGGTCCAGCGCCAGCGACAGTTCCGCCTCCACCACGCTGCGGGCCAGCGGGCGCAGGCGGTGGAGGTCCTCCTTGGGGGCGTGGCGCAGGATCAGGTCGGTGAAGAGTGCGGCCAGGGCGTCGGCGTGCTCGCGGACGCGAGCGCCGGCCGTGAGGACCTCGCCGAGCGGGATGCCCTCGCGGACCAGGGCGGAGGAGACGTCCAGCAGGCGGCGGCTGATGTGGACGATCGCGTCACCGTCGGTGCCGAGGTAGCCGAGTTCCATGGCGGCGGCGAGGTTCTCGGGGGTGACCTCGCCCTCGAAGCGGGCGGCGAGTTCCTCGGGGGTGAGGCGGACCGGTTCCTCCTCGGTGGGGGTGCCGACGCCGACGAGGTCGGCGACGTTCCGGCCCTGGTCGAGGGCCTCGGCGAGTTCCGCGATGCCGTTGAGCGTGTGGCCGCGCTCCAGCAGGGCGCCGATGGTGCGCAGACGGGCCAGGTGGTGGTCGTCGTACCAGGCGATACGGCCCTCGCGGCGGGGTGGCGGAATCAGCTTGCGCTCGCGGTAGAAGCGCAGCGTGCGCACGGTGATGCCGGCCAGGCGGGCCAGTTCCTCCATGCGGTACTCGCGCCCGCCTTCCTTGCGTACTGCGTCCTCTGCCACGCCCGAAGCCTATGTTGTACCGCCGGTAACTTTCCTTCCCCCGCCCCCTACCGCTCGGTACGGAGCTGCTCTACAGTCCCATTGCGCCAGTGTTCACTGGCAGAGTTTCTGGGTTCCTAGGTGATGCGTGGAGGCTTCGTCGATGGCCGAGCACGAGCATGTACGGGTGGCGGTGATCGGGTCCGGGTTCGGCGGGCTGGGGGCCGCCGTGCGGCTGCGCCGCGAAGGGATCACCGACTTCGTCGTCCTGGAGCGGGCGGACAGCGTCGGCGGCACCTGGCGGGACAACAGTTACCCCGGGTGCGCCTGTGACGTGCCCTCCCACCTCTACTCCTTCTCCTTCGCGCCCAACCCCGACTGGCCGCGCACCTTCTCCGGGCAGGAGCACATCCGCGCCTACCTGGAGCACGTCACCGACCTCTTCGGACTGCGCCCGCACATCCGCTTCGACTCCGAGGTCAAGCTGATGACCTGGGACACCGAGAACCTGTGGTGGGAGATCGAGACCGCGGGCGGCACGCTCACCGCCGACGTCGTCGTCTCCGCCACCGGGCCGCTGTCCGACCCGAAGATCCCCGAGATCCCGGGCCTGGCGTCCTTCCCGGGCAAGGTGTTCCACTCCGCCCGCTGGGACCACGACTACGACCTGCGCGGCAAGCGTGTCGCGATGATCGGCACCGGCGCCTCCGCCATCCAGATCGTGCCCTCCATCCAGCCGCAGGTCGGCCGGCTCACCCTCTTCCAGCGCACCCCGCCGTGGGTGATGCCCCGCGTGGACCGCGCCATCAGCGGCGTCGAGCGCGGGCTGCACCGGATGCTGCCCTTCACCACCCAACTGCGGCGCGGACTGCTGTGGAGCATCCGTGAGCTGCAGGTCCAGGCGTTCACCAAGCACCCCGACGAACTCGGCCTGGTCGAGCAGCTCGCCAAGCGCAACATGGCCCGCGCGATCAAGGACCCGGCCCTGCGCGCCAAGCTCACCCCGGACTACCGCATCGGCTGCAAGCGGATCCTGCTGTCCAGCACGTACTACCCGGCGCTGGCCCGGCCCAATGTGGACGTCGTCGCCGGCGGGCTCAGCGAGGTCCGCGGCTCGACCGTGGTCGCGGCCGACGGCACCGAGGCCGAGGTCGACGCGATCATCTTCGGTACGGGCTTCCACGTCACGGACATGCCGATCGCCGAGCGGGTGGTCGGGGCGGAGGGCGTCACCCTCGCCGAGTCCTGGAAGAACGGCATGCAGGCGCTGCGCGGCGCCGCGGCAGCGGGCTTCCCGAACTGGATGACCATCATCGGGCCCAACACCGGCCTCGGGAACTCCTCCATGATCCTCATGATCGAGTCCCAGCTGAACTACATGGCCGACTATCTGCGGCAACTGGACGTCCTGGGGGTCCCCCCAGGCCCTCAAGGCTCTGGGGGAGGCCGTACGGCCCTCGATGCCCGGCCCGCGGCCGTCGAGGACTGGAACCGCACGGTCCAGGAGCGCATGAAGCGCACCGTGTGGAACACCGGCGGCTGCACCAGCTGGTACCTCGACGCGAGCGGCCGCAACACCACCATCTGGCCCGGTACGACGTCCGAGTTCCGGCGTGCGACGCGGCGGGTGGACCTGGCCGAGTACGAGGTCATCCGGAGGACCGACGGCAAGCCGGCCGGTACGGCCGCGCAGCGGGCGGTGGCCGCGGGCCGGCGGAGCGAGGGCGCCGCATGAGCCGCCTCGCCTCCGTGACCCCCGTGACCTCGGGCCCGTACGCCCCGCCCACCCCCGCCCGCGAACTCACCGTCGTCTCCGCCGACGGCGCGCGGCTGCATGTCGAGGTGCACGGCCCCGAGACCGCGCCCCCCGTCGTCCTCTCCCACGGCTGGACCTGCTCGACCGCCTTCTGGGCGGCGCAGATCCGGGACCTGGCGACCGACCACCGCGTGATCGCGTACGACCAGAGGGGGCACGGACGCAGCCCCGCGAGCCCCGCGTGCACCACCCAAGCGCTGGCGGACGACCTGGAAGCGGTGCTCGCGCAGACGCTCGCACCCGGGGAGAAGGCGCTGATCGTCGGTCACTCCATGGGCGGGATGACCGTCATGGCCGCGGCCACGCGCCCCCGCTTCCGCGACCACGCCGCCGCCGTCCTGCTGTGCAGCACCGGCAGTTCGCGGCTGGTCGCCCAGGCGCGCGTGGTGCCGCTCGGTGCCGGGCGCGTGCGCACCTGGATCACCGGGCGCATTCTCGGCTCGCGTGCCCCGCTCGGTCCGGTCACGCCGGTCGCGAAGCGCATCCTCAAGTACGCCACCATGGGCGCCGGTTCGGCCCCGCACATGGTGGAGGCGTGCGCGCGGATCGTGCACGCCTGCCCGCGCGCCGTACGCCACGCCTGGGCGCGCGTGCTCGAGGCGCTCGATCTCGACCACGGCGTACGGGAGTTGCAGGCGCCCACCGCGATCGTGCACGGCGCGTCCGACCGGCTCACGCCACCCGTACACGCCCGCGCGCTGGTCGCCGCGCTGCCGCACTGCGTCGGCCTCACCGAACTGGCCGGCGTCGGCCACATGACCCCGATCGAGGCTCCCGACCTGGTGACCGGCAGGATCCGGGAACTCGTCACCACGTATGTCGTCACGGAGAGTACCCCCGAAGCAACGGGTGCCGCAGAGATCAAGGAGGGCGCATGAGCAGGGTCAGCCTCGAAGGGCAGGTCGCGGTCGTCACCGGAGCGGCGCGCGGCGTCGGTGAGTTGCTGGCCCGCAAGCTCTCCGCGCGCGGTGCGAAGGTCGCGCTGGTCGGGCTGGAGGAGGAGGCGCTCAAGGACGTCTCCTCGCGCCTGCACAGCGACAGCGCCTACTGGTACGCCGACGTCACCGACCACGAGACGATGAGCCGGGTCGCGCAGGAGGTGAAGGCGCGGTTCGGGAAGGTCGACATCGTGGTGGCCAACGCCGGTGTGGCGAGTGGCGGTCCGTTCGCCGACTCCGATCCGCAGGCCTGGCGGCGGGTGATCGAGGTCAACCTGATCGGTTCGGCGGTGACCGCGCGGTCCTTCCTGCCGGTGCTGGTGGAGAGCCGGGGCTATCTGCTCCAGGTCGCCTCCCTCGCCGCGATCACTCCGGCGCCGATGATGACGGCGTACTGCGCGTCCAAGTCGGGTGTGGAGGCGTACGCGCACAGTCTGCGCGCCGAGGTCGGCTACCAGGGCGTGCGCGTCGGCGTCGCGTACCTGTCCTGGACCGACACCGACATGGTGCGCGGTGCCGACCAGGACGACGTCATGCGGGAGTTGAGGCAGCGGCTGCCGTGGCCGTCGAACAAGACGTACCCGCTGGGCCCGGCGGTGGACCGGCTGGTCGCCGGGATCGAGCGGCGCTCGGCGCATGTGTACGGGCAGTGGTGGTTGCGCGGCATGCAGGGCGTGCGCGGTTATCTGCCGGCCCTCATCGGGACGGTCGGGCAGCGCGAGATGAAGCGGTTCGCGCCCCGGCTGCAGGGAATGCGTTCCGGGCTCGTCGGTGCAGGTGGGGCGGCCGACGAGGCAGTGCGTGCTACGCACCGTGACTGATCCACATGCGCTGCGTGGTCGCCCGTGTGAATCTGGGTGAGGCCCCACCGAGGGGCCGATTCCCCCACCTCACCCTCTACGGGAGTGAACCCACATGGGTATGAAGGACAAGGCCAACGAGTGGCAGGAACAGGGCAAGCAGAAGGTCGGTGAGGCCCGCGAGCGGGCCGGCCAGCGCGGTCAGCAGCAGCCCCAGCGCGGTCAGCAGCAGCCCCAGCGTGGCCAGCAGCAGCCCCAGCGTGGTCGCGAGAACCTGCGCGACATCGAGGACACGGAAGCGGAGATGGAAGACCGCTTCGACCGGGACTACGACGCCTAGTCGCTGCGCTCGGCTTTGGCCGGATGGCGTGGGGCGCCCTTCTTTTTGGAGGGCGCCCTGCGTTTGTTGTGGGGTGGTTGAGTCGCGTTGTCGGGTGCGGGTGCGTTGTGGCTTGTCGCGCAGTTCCCCGCGCCCCTGAGGCGTCGCGTCCCTTGTCGTCCAGTTCCCCGCGCCCCTTCGATACGCGTCCCCCGTCAAGAGCTACTGGCGTGGCGGCAGCTGTGGGCGGGATCGGTTGGGGAGGTCGCTGTAGTCGGGGGGGATGGCGGCCGGGTTGGACTCCAGGAGTTCCAGGGCGAGTTCGACCGCGTCGGTCAGCTGGGTGTGGCGGCCTTCGGCCCAGTCCAGGGGGGTGCGCATGATCTCCAGGTCGGGGGCGACGCCGTGGTTCTCCACGGACCAGCCGTAGGCGTCGAACCAGGCCGCGTTCATGGGGACGGTGATGACCGTGCCGTCGCCCAGGCGGTGCCGGCCGGTCATGCCGACGACTCCGCCCCAGGTGCGCTGGCCGACCACGGGGCCGAGTCTGAGGAGTTTGAAGGCGGCCGTGATCATGTCGCCGTCGGAGGAGGTCGCCTCGTCGGCGAGGGCGACCACCGGGCCCCTCGGCGCGTTCGAGGTGTACGACACCGGCTGCGCGTCCCGCGTCAGGTCCCAGCCCAGGATCGTGCGGCTCAGCTTCTCGATGACGAGTTCGCTGATGTGTCCGCCCGCGTTGCCGCGCACATCCACGATCAGGGCGGGCCGGGACACCTCCATGCGCAGGTCGCGGTTGAACTGGGCCCAGCCGGAGCCGCCCATGTCGGGGATGTGCAGGTAGCCGCACTTGCCGCCGCTCACCTCCCGTACGACCTCGCGGCGTTTGGCGACCCAGTCCTGGTAGCGCAGCGGCCGTTCGTCGATCAGCGGGACGACGGCGACCCGGCGGGCCCGGCCCGGCTCGCCGTCCGCCGGGACGAACGTCAGCTCCACGGTCGTACCGCCGGAGCCGGCGAGCAGCGGATACGGGCCGGTCACCGGGTCGACCGGGCGGCCGTCGACGTGGGTGAGGACCGCGCCCTCGCGGATGCCCGTGCCGGCCAGCGGTGAGCGGGCCTTGGAGTCGGAGGAGTCGCCGGACAGGATGCGTTTGACGACCCAGCCCTCGTCCCTGTGCGCGAAGTTGGCGCCGAGGAGGCCCTGCCAGCGCTGGTAGTGGGGCGGGCCCTCGTTGCGGCGGGCGGCGGTGACGTAGGCGTGCGAGGTGCCGAGTTCGCCGAGGACCTCGCGCAGGAGGTCCGCGAAGTCGTCGGGGGAGGCGACCCGCTCGACGAGGGGGCGGTACTGCTCGAGCACCGCGTCCCAGTCGATGCCGCACATGCCCGGGTCCCAGAAGTAGGCGCGGATGAGCCGGCCGGCCTCGTCGTACGCCTGGCGCCACTCGGCGGGCGGGTCGACCACGTGCAGGATGCGGCGCAGGTCGATCCAGACGGTCGTGTCGCTGTCGCCCACCTCCGTGGCGGGCACCGCGCGCAGGTCGCCCTCGTCGACGACGACCAGCCGCGTGCCGTCGCCGCTGACCGCGAACCAGTCGAGGTGGTCGACCAGTTCGGACTTCTTCGCCTTGGCCAGGTTGAAGTACTCCAGGGTCGGGCGGCCGCTGATGTCGGCCGGGTTGGCGAAGGTCTCGCCGAGCGCGCCGGAGATCGGCCAGCGCAGCCAGACCAGTCCGCCGCCGGCGACCGGGTGGAGCGCGGAGTACTTGGAGGCGATCACCGGGAACGGCGTGACCCGCATCGCCAGGCCCTCCACCTCCACGGTCACCGTGCCGGCCTCGCCCGTCTCCTCCTCCTCGACCGGGTCGAGCCCGCCGGCCGCCGGACGGCCCTCGGGGTTCAGGGCGAAGGGGGAGGGGGTCGCCGAGTTCAGCGGGACGAGGTACGGGCGGCAGCCGAGCGGGAAGGACAGGTCGCCGGTGTGGACGTCGTACACCGGGTCGAATCCGCGCCAGGAGAGGAAGGCGAGATAGCGGCCGTCGCGGGTGAAGACGGGTTTCTCGTCCTCGAAGCGGCCGTTGGTCACGTCCACGATCAGCCGGTCCTTGATGCGGGCCAGCTTGATCCGGCGCAGGGAGCGGCCGATGCCCGGGTGGGACCAGGTGAGCCAGGCGCCGTCCGGCGAGAAGGCGAGGTCGCGCACGGGGCCGTTGACGGACCGGATCAGCTCGGTCACGTGCCCACCGACATCGGCTGCACCTGAGTCACCCGAGCCACTTGAATCATTTGGGTCACGAGAGTCATCCGAGTCACCCGAGTCACTCTCGGTTTCCGCCGCCTCTTCGGTGACCCGGCCCTCCCGGCCCTCGGTGTGCTCCGGCTCCTCCCCGACATCGATCAGCAGCAACCGCCCGTCGTGCGAGGCGACCGCCAGCCGTTCGCCCAGGGGATCGGAGACCATCTCCAGGACGCGGCCGAGCCGGCCGGAGGCGAGCCGGCGGGGGGCGCGGTCGCCGGTCGCGCGGGGCAGCTGGACGATCTCGACGGCGTCCTCGCCCTCGGCGTCCGTCACGTACGCCACCTGGCCGGTCGTGCCCAGCATCTCCGGCAGCCGTACCCGCACGCCGGGCGTGTCGGTGATCGTACGGGCGGGGCCGTCGCGGTGGGTGAGCCAGTACAGGCTGCCGCGTACGACGACGGCGCCGGCCCGGCCGGTCTCGTCCACGGAGATGCCGTCGACGTTCTGCGCGGCGGGCACCTGGTAGCGGCGGCGCCCGGTGGCCGGCCCGCCCAGGCGGATGTCCAGCTTGCGCGGCACGGCCTTCGGGGAGAAGTCGTCCACCAGCCACAGGTCGCCCGCGCACTGGTAGACCACGCGCGTGCCGTCGCCGGCGGCGTGCCGGGCGTAGAAGGCGTCGTGGTCGGTGTGGCGGCGCAGGTCGGTGCCGTCGTACGCGCAGGAGTAGAGGTTGCCGACGCCCTCGTGGTCGGAGAGGAAGGCGATGCGGCCCGCGACGAACATGGGGCAGGCCAGATGCCCGTCGATGTCGGGCAGCAGGCGTTGCCCGTGCAGCCAGAGGCGGCCCATGGCGCCGCCCCGGTACCGCTTCCAGGAGGCCGGTTCGTGCGGCGGGGTGCCGGTGAGCAGCAGGGTCTTGTGGACCCCGTCGACGTCGGCGACCTGGATGTCGGCGACCGGGCCCCAGGGCAGTTTGCGCCCGGGGTCGCCGGCGGTGGTCACCTTGTAGGCCCAGGTGAAGTACGAGAACGGCTCGCCGTGGGAGGCGACGGCGAGGATGTCGCACGTCCCGTTCTCGTCCGGGGGCGTCCAGCCGCAGACCTGGGTGTCGGTGCTGCCCCAGTACGTCAACTGCCGTGCGGGACCGCCCTCGACACCGACGAGGTGGATCTCGGGGACGAAGCTGCGCCAGCTCG
Source organism: Streptomyces sp. RB17 (assembly GCF_009604455.1). Lineage (GTDB taxonomy): Bacteria > Actinomycetota > Actinomycetes > Streptomycetales > Streptomycetaceae > Streptomyces. The sequence goes on along the minus strand of NZ_WEGL01000007.1, from coordinate 191,706 downwards.
TGAAGGCGATCAGGCGGCCGTCGGGGGAGAAACGCGGGTGCCCGTCCTTCGTGCGGTCCGCCGTGAGCCGCCAGGCCCGGCCCGGGGCGTCGAGCGGGGCCAGCCAGACGTCGTCCTCGGCCACGAAGCACACCAGGTCGCCGCTGAGGTGGGGAAAGCGCAGATAGCTCACCCTCCCCATGCTTTTCCGCCCGCTGGGGCCCAGCAACTCGTGCGGCCCGCACGGCCCCGAACTTATGCGCCCCTCACGTTCGTGACCCAACACACGTACGAAACGGTTTCGTTTCGCATGCGCCCAGGGTATCTTCATGGTGGTAGGCAGCAGGAGGCTCCGGAGTGGGAAGGCGAGTGGCATGACCGAGGTCGCAACGGCACGTCGCAGCCGGATCACGCCCGAGCGCGAGGCCCAGTTGTACGAGGCCGTGCTCGACCTGCTCCGAGAGGTCGGCTACGACGCGCTCACCATGGACGCCGTCGCCGCCCGCACCCGGTCCAGCAAGGCCACGCTCTACCGCCAGTGGGGCGGCAAGGCCGAGCTGGTGGCGAAGGCGGTGCGGCACAGCAAGCCGGGCGGCTCGGCCGACGACGTCGACACCGGGTCGCTCAGAGGCGATCTGCACGGCCTCACCCTGCGCTCGGACGACTGCGAGATGGAACAGAACTCCGCGCTGATGCGGGGTCTGGCGATGGCCGTACACGGCAATCCCGACCTCCTGCGGGCGTTCAGGGACCATCTCGTCGAGCCGGAGATGGCGGAGTTGCGTCGCGTGGTGCAGCGGGCGATCGACCGGGGCGAGGTCCGTGCGGACAACCCGGCGATCGACTACGTGATGCACATGATGATCGGCGGGTTCGCCGCCCGCTCGCTCATCGACGAGCAGCCACCGACGCAGGCCTTCCTCCTGTCGTACATCGACGCCGTGGTCCTCCCCGCCCTCGGCGCCCCCACCACCTGATCACCACCTGATCACCTTCCGATCCCCGAGCAAGCCCACCACCTGACGTCACCGCTCACGTCGTCGGGCTGATCACCCCTGCCCTGATGAACCCCACGACCTGACCGGGAGTACGCCAGAAGTGGCCACGTTTCTGTACAAACTCGGCCGTCTCGCCTTCCGGCGACGGCACTTCGTCGCCCTGATATGGGTCGCGCTGCTCACCCTTGCCGGGGTGGGCGCCGCGACCGCGCCGCCTGCCGGCAGCACGTCCTTCTCCATCCCCGGCACCGAGGCCCAGAAGGCCTTCGACCTGCTGGAACAGCGCTTCCCCGGGATGAGCGCCGACGGCGCCACCGCGCGCGTGGTCTTCAAGGCGCCGAGCGGCGAGAGGATGACCGACCACGCCAACAAGGCGGCCGTCGAGAAGACCGTCAAGGAGCTGGGCAGCGGCTCCGAGGTCGCCTCCGTCGCCGACCCCTACACCGGGCACGCGGTCAGCAAGAACGGCACGATCGCCTACGCCTCGGTGAAGTACAAGGTCTCCGGCATGGAGCTGAAGGACTCCTCGAAGGACGCCCTGAAGGAGGCCGCGCAGGACGCGCGGGACGCCGGGCTGACCGTCGAGGTCGGCGGTGACGCGCTCGCCGCGACCCCGGAGACCGGCTCCAGCGAGGTCATCGGCATCGGGATCGCCGCCGTCGTCCTCGTCATCACCTTCGGCTCGCTGCTCGCGGCCGGATTCCCGCTGCTCACCGCCATCGTCGGCGTCGGCATCGGCGTCTCCACGATCACCGCGCTCGCCAGCGCCCTGGACCTCGGCTCCACGACCTCCACCCTGGCGTCGATGATCGGCCTGGCCGTCGGCATCGACTACGCGCTCTTCATCGTCTCCCGCTACCGCGCCGAACTGGCCGAGGGCCGCGAGCGCGAGGACGCGGCCGGACGCGCCGTCGGCACGGCGGGCTCGGCGGTGGTCTTCGCAGGCCTCACCGTCGTCATCGCCCTGGTCGGCCTGTCGGTCGTCAACATCCCGATGCTCACCAAGATGGGCATCGCGGCGGCGGGCACGGTGGCCATCGCCGTCCTGATCGCGCTGACCCTGATCCCGGCCCTGCTCGGCTACGCGGGCCGCAAGGTCAAGCCGGCGGGCGAGAAGAGCAAGCTGCTCGGCGGCGGCCGTACGCCGAAGAAGCCCGGCCGCCCCAACATGGGCTCCCGCTGGGCGAGCTTCGTCGTACGGCGCCCGGTCGCCGTCCTGCTGCTCGGCGTGCTCGGCCTCGGCGCGGCGGCCATCCCGGCCGCCTCCCTGGAACTGGGCCTGCCCGACGACGGCTCCCAGCCCACCTCCACCACCCAGCGCCGCGCCTACGACCTCCTCTCCGAGGGCTTCGGGCCGGGCTTCAACGGTCCCCTGATGGTCGTGGTCGACGCCAAGGACAGCGCGCACCCCGAGAAGGCGTTCACCGAGGTCGGCGACGAGATCAAGGGCCTGAAGGACGTCGTCACCGTCACCCCGGCCGTGCCCAACAAGGCCGGCGACACCGCGACGATCACCGTCGTACCGGGGTCCAAGCCGTCCTCGCAGACGACCGAGGACCTGGTGCACGCCATCCGCGACAAGGGCGCGGACATCGCCGCGAAGACCGACGCCAAGGTGCTGGTCACCGGCTCCACGGCGATGAACATCGACGTCTCGCAGAAGCTGAACGACGCGCTGCTGCCGTACCTGGCGCTGGTGGTCGGCCTGGCCTTCCTGCTCCTGATCGTGGTCTTCCGCTCGGTCCTGGTCCCGCTGAAGGCGGCCCTCGGCTTCCTGCTCAGTGTGATGGCGGCCCTCGGCGCGGTCGTCGCGGTCTTCCAGTGGGGCTGGCTGTCCGGCCTGATGAACGTCGAGCAGACCGGCCCGGTCATGTCGATGATGCCGATCTTCATGGTGGGTGTCGTCTTCGGCCTCGCGATGGACTACGAGGTCTTCCTCGTGACCCGGATGCGGGAGGCGTACGTCCACGGCGAGAAGCCCGCCCAGGCCGTCGTGACCGGGTTCAGGCACGGGGCGCGGGTCGTCACGGCCGCCGCCGTCATCATGATCGCCGTCTTCTCCGGCTTCATCGGCTCCACCGAGTCGATGGTCAAGATGATCGGCTTCGGCCTCGCGATCGCCGTCTTCTTCGACGCGTTCATCGTCCGCATGGCCATCGTCCCGGCGGTCCTCGCCCTGCTCGGCAAGCGGGCCTGGTGGCTGCCGAAGTGGCTCGACCGCGCGCTGCCCGATGTGGACGTCGAGGGTGAGGGCCTGCGCACGCAGTCCCCCGCGGCCGGCAAGGACGCCGACCCCGACGGGGAGCGGGAGCTGGTACGGGTCTGACGTACCGAGGCGATAGGGCCTGACGTACCGCTTCCGACAGCGGACCGGCCGGTGAGGGTGCCCGTGGGGACGGGGCTGCACCCTCACCGGCCTTCTGCTTCTCGTCTTCTGCCGCTCGCCGGAAAACCTCGTGAGCGGGTCTCTGGCGAGGGGGTAGCGTTCCGGCATGACGACGACAGCCGCCACTGACGCCGACGAGTCCGGAGCCCACCCCCGTTTCGCCGAGACCCTGCGCGCGCTCGGCCTCGACGACGTGCTCACACGGACCAGAAGGTTCCCGGAGGCCACCCGGACCGCCGCCGAGGCCGCCGCGGCCATCGGGTGCGAGCTCAGCCAGATCTGCAAGTCGCTGATCTTCGCCGCCGACGGGGTGCCGGTGCTGGTCCTCATGGACGGTGCCTCGCGCGTGGACGTGGAGCGGGTGCGGGCGGAACTGGGCGCCGGCAAGGTCACCCGGGCCGACGCCGGTGTCGTGCGCGAGACCACGGGCTACGCCATCGGCGGCGTGCCGCCCTTCGGGCACCGCACCCGCACGCGTGTCCTCGCCGACCGCTCGCTGCTCGCCCACGACACGGTGTGGGCGGCCGCCGGAACGCCGCACACGGTCTTCCCGATCGAGCCGAAGGCACTGGTGGACCATGCCGGTGCCGACCTGGTGGACGTACGCGAGCGGGGCGCGTGACGCCGCTGGTCGCGGCCGCCGTCCTGTTCGCCGCCGTGACCCACGCCGGCTGGAACGCCATCGCGCACCGGATCACCGACAAACTGGACTGGTCGGCTTCACCCTGATCTCCGGGGGCGGGGTGCTGATCGGGCTCGCGATCGTGCCGTTCGTGGCCGTCCCGGCGGGGCCCGCCTGGCCGTACCTGCTGACCTCGGCGGTCGTGCACATCGCCTACTTCGCCCTGCTGATGACCTCCTTCCGGCTCGGCGACTTCGGCCAGGCGTACCCGATCGCGCGCGGCAGCGCCCCGCTCGTGGTCACCGTGCCGGCCGCCGTGTTCGCCCACGAGGTGCCCGGCGGCTGGGCGCCGGCCGGGATCGCCGTGTCCTGTGTGGGGCTCATCGGCGTCAGCCTGTGGGGTCTGCGCGGCAGCCGGCCGAACTGGGCGGCGATCGGCGCGGCCCTCGCGACCGGGCTGACGATCGCGGGGTACACGGTGATCGACGGCCTGGGCGTGCGCGCCGCGCACTCGCCGCTCGGGTACATCGCCTGGCTCTTGGCCGTCGAAGGGCTCGTCATCCCGGCCTACATGTGCGCACGCGCGCGTGCCGACACCGTCCGGCTGCTCCGGCCGTACGCCGCCCTCGGCCTGATCGGCGCCGCCCTGTCCTTCGCCGCGTACGCCCTGGTCCTGTGGGCCCAGACCCGTGCCGAACTCGCCCCGATCGCCGCCTTGCGCGAGTCCTCGGTCAACCCTCGCTCATGCGTCAATAACTTCGCTGGTCAGGGCACCGGTGAAGCCATTTCGTACGCTGTAGCCCCGTCCGGCGTGGTGAAAGCGCGATTGGGTTCTACCGTTGCGCTGACGTCAGTTGGCGACGCTCTCAACCCAGCGTGAGCCACCGGAGGTTCAGACGGCTGGCGTCCAATGCTCCTCGCTGGTTTACCTTGCCCTGGCCGCTACCACTATCACTGTGTGTAGCTCATCCGACGCGCCTGCTACACCCACCGCTGGGACACCCAACCCGCCGGCCCGCGCATCCGAAAACCCAGCTCACTACCCACTGGCGGACGCTCCAAGCTCGACTACAAGTGTTCATATTTGAATCATGCACGATTTAAATGATGTTCTTAATTCAAACACATAACTTCCCGCCATGCTTCACTCGACGGTCTGGCGCCGACATATGCCCTCATGGGTACGGAACATCTGGCGAGAGGTCGTGGCCTTCGGTCTCGTCGGCGCCGTCGCGTTCGTGGTGGAGACGGCGAGCTTCAACTTCCTGATCTTCGGTTCGCCGGACCACGGCGGGCCGCTGGGCTCCACACCGGTCCTCGCCTCCGCGATCGCCACGCTCCTGGCCATGGTGGTCAGCTGGCTGGGCAATCGCTACTGGACCTATCGGGACCGCAAGGGAGCGGTCGACCGACGCGAGGTCGCCTGGTTCATCGCCGTCAACCTGGCCGGGCTGGCGGTCACCGCCTTCCCCGTCTACGTCGCGCACGAAGTGTTCGGACTGTCCTCCCCGTTGAGCGACAACGCGGCCCGCTTGGTGGGCTGGGCGGCGGCGACGCTGGTGCGGTTCGCCGCGTACCGCACCCTCGTTTTCACCGCACACCGAGAGGACTCCCTGGACATGCCCGCGACGACCGGCCGTTGGCGTGCGATCTCCCGTGCCACCCGGCCGGATGACCTGCTCTGGCCCTGCTTCCTGGCCGTGGTGGCCGCGATCTGCGGGTGGGCCGTCTCCGTCGCGTTCCACCCCGGCTTCCTCAGCCCGGACAGCCTTTCGCAGCTGGCGCAGGCACAGGGGAAGCAGCCGGTGACCGACTGGCACCCGCCAATCCTGGCTCTGTTCTGGCGCACGCTCATCGACATCACCGGCGCGCTGTCGGCGATGGCCGCGCTCCAGGCCGCCGTGCTGTGGGGCACCCTCTGGGTGCTCGCGGTCGTGCTGTGGCGTCGGACCGGCAGCCGCCCCTTGTCGCTGCTGATGCTCGGCTTCGGCCTCGCCCCGCATGTCCTTACCTTCACCGGGGTGGTGTGGAAGGACGTGCACATGGCATACACGCTGCTGGCCGCATGCGCGATCGCGCTCGTCGCGCGAGAGCTGCCGGAGGGACGGGAGCGGGCCCGTTGGGGATTGCTGGTCCTCGGCATGCTCTTCCTCACCTACGCGATGCTGGTGCGCAAGAACGGGCTCCCGGCCGTCGTACCGATCTTCCTGCTGCTGATGTTCGCGCTTTGGCCGCGTCCCGGGCGGCGCCGCTGGCTGGTCGCCGCGGGGTCACTGCTGGCGCTCGCCGCCGTCGGCAGCCTGGGGGTGTCCTGGGCCGCCCATCCGCTCGCGGTGCGCCAGTACGCGCAGATACCCCTTGACGACGTGGTCCACGTACTCACCCCTCAGCAGGTGCGCTCCGCCGCGACGAAGGCCGGGGCGACCCCGGAGTTCACCGGCGACCTGGTCGCGACCGCGCGGACCTGCCAACGCAGGGACATCGTCTGGGACGCCTACTTCGCCTGCTATCCGCACAAGCCAGGTGATCGGGCCGGCTTCGGGGCCGACCAGGCCGACGTCCTGCTCAAGATGTGGACGCAGCAGATGCCGCACCACGCGACCGGCTACGTCGAGTACCGCTCCCGTACCTTCGCCCGGCTGCTGTTCCAGGGCAATCTCCAGTACCTAGGCGGTGACTCCGCCGTCATGCCGAAGGACGTCCGGGTCAACAAGACACTGGACGCGGCCATGAAGTCGTATGTGATGGGCTTCGACCGCGACTTCCCCTGGCTGTTCCAGGGCTGGTTCTGGCTGGTGGTCTCGCTGGTGCTGGCACTGCGCCGCCGCTGGGCCGGCCCGTGGTCGCGGGAGCTGCGGCTGCTCGGCGTGAGCGGTGTCATCTACATCGCCACCTACCTGCCCACCGCCCCTTCGGCCAACTACCGCTACGTGTACTGGCCGGCGATCGCCGGCACCTTCGGGATACTGCTGGCGGTGAGCGGAGCGATCGTGGCGCGGCGCACGGCCCACGCCACCCAGGACACCGATTCCACCGCGGCGGTCGAGGCACTCGTGAACCGTCCATTCACGGCAGACCCGACCGCGCCGCACCCCGGCGGCTCCGGTCCTCGCCTGGACGTCACCACCGGCTGATCCCGGCGCCGGTCGCACCCGCGCCGGGTGGCTGCCGCAGCTCTCCGGCACGTCCCGCCAGGGGCCTGGCGGCGCGGAACCGCCACATCACCGCGTTGAAGTGACCGCGCAGGTCGGGGATCGGCCGAACGCCCCCACCGGCAGTTGCGGCTCGATCAACTCCCGCTCGCATCTGTCAGATCACCACGCGTCACGCGACCGGTCCACCGCACCCAGCACCACCCTGCAGCGGGGAAGGCCGATCTCGTGATCTCAACTCAGAACACCCCTAGAGGATCACGGAATGAACCCTACAATCGCGTGCGTCGTGCCCTGCTACAACGAAGAGGCTGCCATAGGCAAGGTCGTGCGCGATCTGCGTGCCTCGCTGCCCGAGGCGGTCATCTACGTCTACGACAACGCTTCGACGGACAACACCGTCGCCGAGGCCCTGGCGGCGGGCGCGATCGTGCGCCAAGAGCCGCGCAAGGGCAAGGGCAACGTGATTCGACGGGCGTTCGCCGACGTCGAGGCCGACGCACTGCTGATCATCGACGGCGACGACACCTATGACGCCTCCCGTGCCCGTGAGATGGTCGACCTGCTCTTCGAAGGCCCCTACGACCAGGTGGTCGGCGCCCGTCGAGAGGTCGAGGAGAGCGCCTACCGGCCCGGGCACGCGGTCGGCAACAAGATGCTCACGGGCGCCGTGCGGACGCTGTTCGGCAACGACGTGAGTGACATGCTCAGCGGTTATCGCGTGTTCTCGCGGCGTTACATAAAGTCCTTCCCGGCACTGTCGCGCGAGTTCGAGACAGAGACCGAGATGACGGTGCACGCCCTCAGCCTGCGGCTGCCGACCACCGAGATGGAGATCGACTTCAAGGATCGGCCCGCCGGAAGCGTGAGCAAGCTGCGCACGTACCGCGACGGTTGGCGCATTCTGAAGCTCATCCTGAGCCTGGCCCGGCGCCAGCGCCCCTCGCAGTTCCATGCAGTGATCGCCGCTCTGTTGACGATCATCTCGCTCGCTCTGGGCCTGCCGGTGGTCATCGACTTCGTGCAGACCGGCATCGTCTTGCGGCTTCCGACCGCCCTACTGGCCGCCGCCATCATGATCATCGCGGTGCTCGTTCTGCTGGTCGGCTACATACTCGAGTCCTTCATGCACATGCGCCAGGAGCAGGCACGCCTCACCCACCTGCGTTATCTCGCACCGTCCCGCGGCGTCGACTTCGTGCCGGCGGAGTTGGGCAGCGCGCCGCAGGAGTCCGGGCCGGAGGCCGTTGCCTGAGAGATCCTCCCCGAGCCCGGGTACACGCACGCTTCCGCGACGCTGCGTGAGTCCTGAGTCAAGCCTGGCTCATGCAGTATCTCGCCGGTCAGCGGGGACGCCTACATCTTGGAAGACCGACTATTATGGCGGAAATGCTGTGAGTTGGGCTTGTCGCTCGATGACGTGACGCCCAGTCAAACCACGCTGCCGGGAGCAATCCGACGACTGCTCTTGTCGGCAGCCTCTGGACGGCCCCCTGGGAGAGCAAACCAGGGCTCACCACCACAAACAGGTACCCAGATATTGCAGTAGTACCTGAGTTTCAGCGTCGGATGGGACTCAGTTCGATCACTTGTGTACGTGGTCGGACTGAGTGTGCCCGCGCACGAGGTTCGGCCTCTATCAACCGCTAACAATATGAGGTTGATTGGGCTGGCATTGCCTTTGGACCGGTCGGCGCTCGAGGACCCCCGCCCGCTCACTTGTCCTAGAGCTCCTGCTCGGGTGGCGTGATCCCAAGGTCGGCACGCATGACGCGGCGTAATTCCCACAGGGCGTCCCAGAGCCTTCTCATGTCCTCCTGGGCTGCCTCCACGCCCTCCCCCTCCTCGGCGAGGCCTCTGTCGAGCCTCTTCAGTAGGCCGTACAGATCACCGAAGCCGCGGTTCACCGTGCTGGCTGCTGCCATCACACCATCGGGCAACATCATTTGGGCCTCGGCATGACACAGACGGTGGTCCCGACGCGCTCTATCCAGATCGGACCGCAGTTCGTATGTCACCTCGCCCGCCTTCAGCGCGTGCCAGAAGCTCGCCATCACGGTGATGTAGTCGCGGGTACCAGCGTTGAGAGCGGCGTAACACGTTCTCCGCGCTTCAAGCTGAGCCTGGCGAGCGGCGTACTCGCGTTCCTCGGCCTTGAGTTGCCTGGCGTGTTCCATCTCGCGGACCTTGGCACGGTCAGCAGTGCGCTGCGTGAGCAGGGCTGACGCGAGCGTGCCCCCGATGCCCAGAACTGCTACTGCGATCTCGCTGATTGAACTACTCATGCCGCCCCCGGCTCGGATCAGCTCACAGAGACTGTACCGGGCGGCCGTGGTCTGCTCCCAGGCATGCGTCGACGCGCAATCCCGGTCCTCCTCGGCAGATCAATTCATTGGGTTTCCCTGATGGAGTGAGAGCTTCTTCAGCCGGCGCCAGCAGATGATGCCGTCAGGCCAGGCTGAGGAACGCTTCGTGGATGTCGTCGCGGATCTCCCAGCGGATGTGTAACCGGCGGAACCAGTGCAGCAGCGCGAAGCTCTGCTCGACCACCCACCGGTGCACGCCCAGTCCCGACCCGTGTTCGACACCGCGGCGGGCGATGATCGGGGTGATCCCGACAGCCCGGAGCTGCTTGCGGTACTTGTCGTGATCGTAGCCACGGTCGGCGTAGACCGCGTCCGGTCGCCGACGGGGCCGTCCGCGTCGGCCGCGCACCCGCGGGACGGCCTCGATCAGCGGCATGAGCTGGGTGACGTCGTTGCGGTTTCCGCCGGTCAGCGATATTGCCAGCGGGATGCCGTTCGCTTCGGTGATCAGATGGTGCTTGGCGCCTGTTCGGGCACGGTCGACCGGGCTCGGTCCGGTTTTGGGCCGCCTTTCATGGCCCGGACGTGGGAGCCGTCGATCACCGCCCTCGACCGGTCCAGCGCGCCGGCGGCGTTCAGTTCGACCAGGAGCGACTCATGCAGACGCTGCCAGACTCCCGCGTCGTTCCAGTCGCGCAGGCGCCGCCAACAGGTCATGCGGAACCGAAGCCCAGCTCCTGCGGCAGGAATTCCCACGGAATGCCGGTGTGCAGCACGAACAGGATGCCCGACAGGACCTTCCGGTCGTCCAGGCGCTTGCGCCCCGGGTGATCCGGTCGGCGTGGCACGCCCGGCAGTAACGGCTCGATCCACGCCCACAGCTCATCCGACACGATCCACGGGCGGCTGCTGGCCCCTCCTCATGCACCGGTCAACTGCACAGCAGGCACCAACATTCCAAGGTTTCAAAACCGCGCAGAGCACTCCCATGCTCACCTCCGCCAGGCACTGCGATGGCGGCAACGGTCAGTGGAAGACGTACGTCGGTGGTGACCTTGTAGGCGTCAGCGACCCGCTCCGCAGCGACGTCAATGATGACGTGGTTGCCATCAGCCTCTACTCGAAGCAGGCCGGCGGGTTTCTGTATGACGGTGCGGCCAACCGGACAGACGGATACTCCAAAGCCGTGACCGGGTGGGGGCACAACAATGTGGGCGACTACGTGTGCACCGACGGTGCCAACGGCGGCGTCCACTGCAATGTCCAGATCGCCAAGACGGATATCAGCGTCACCGGAGCCGACGGCAATCTGCGTCCCATCACCGATCTCGCCTTTGCGACCCAGTACACCCCGGACGGCGTCGCTGCGGTCAACGGCGACAGCGGCGGGCCGGTCTTCGCCGGCGTGAACAACTACACGGCAGACGAGGCACGGGGCACGATCACCGCGCTGGACACGACCGTCACATGCCCGTCCAGCCTCAACCAAGACACTGTCCTCGACGGCCACGTCCGAAGGCCATGGTGCCTCAAGGGCGCGTACTACGTGCCGATCTACCAGACCCTGTCCGACATGGGCTGGACCCTCATCACCAACTGACCGGTCCGGCAGAAGTTGTGGGCTGATGTCGATGGGTGTCAGCCCACCCCCGGTTCTCTTCCAGCGGAAAACCTGACAGGCTCCCCGCGCCGCCGACGACCATGGAGTGTGCGCGTGAATCCGAAACGCATCCGCCGTGTCCTGGCCGCCTGTGTGGTGGTAGCGGGCCTGACTACTGCACTGACCCTATGGCTCACCCGGGACACAGACACCCAGGGGGCCGCAGTGCTGGGCGAAGTGCTTCTCAGTGCGGACGGCCGGACCATTACCACCGCTGTCAGGTGGACCCCATGCCAGGAGGTCAAGCCCAGCCTGGTGGCCCGTGAGTCAAGCAACTCCGTCACCTTGGTCTTGCACGAGGGCACGGCCGATCTGCGTCACCAGTGCGCCAGCACGCCCCAGCAGATCAGCGCCACCCTGCGCTCCCCCCTCGCGTCACGGAAGCTCACGGACGAAGTCACGGGATGGACCATCACGCCATTCCATGCGACACAGCTCGCAACCGCCCACTACGTCCCTCAGGGCTACAAGCCGACGGACAACGTCTACCCGGACGACGCGAACCAACGTCCTGTCTTTCCCTTCGAGCGGAGCGCGACGCAAGGCCCCGCCTGGACGCGCTTCTACAGCACTACCTCGGGGCAGCCCTCTCTGAGCATCACCCAGACCAGGGGCACGGGTCCGCACAGCGCAGCCCAGGGCAAGGACGTCTCCATCAACGGCCACTCCGGCCACCTGGATGACAAGACCCCCGACAACCGCACGGTGGCCTGGTCCGACGGTACGTACACCTTCGTCATAAACACAGCGAGCCCCCGCGTCACCGATGCACAGCTCCTCGAAATTGCCAGCCACCTGACCTGACGCTGCTCCCCAGGAGGGCTACCACACCACCGGCGCCAGGCATCTGGCTTCGTACGAGAGCGCCCGAACGAGTCCTCATCCAGAGCGTTCGGCTTGATGTCGACCCGGTCCGTGTCGAACCCCCTGCCCTTCCTCGTCGGCGGCCGGACGACCACGGCGGCGAACAGGAACCGATAGATCGCGTTCATGCGCTCATAGTTCTCCTCCTTCTCCAGCCTCTCCCAGTTCGCTTCGGCGTCCGGCCCGGCGATCCACTCCAGGACGGCGGCAGGCCGCTTGATCGTCTTCCGCTGACGCTCCTTGATCCGCTTGAGTACGACGGCGCGCATGGCGTGGAACTCCGCGGTCGTAAAGTCGTCATCCGTGAGCCACAGCTGTTTCAACTCCTCCAGCTTCGCGCGGTCCTTTTCGTCCGCCATCACATCGGCCTCGGGGCGCGTGGTCGACGGGGGCTCGTAGTCGGAAGTGTCCAACCTCGTGAGGGCGCGGACGTTTTCCGGCTGCCACGTCTTGCCCTTGGACGTCAGCACTCCCCGGGTGGCCAAGTCCTGGGCAATGCCCTGGGGCGACTCGCCGTCCAGGTACCGCCGGAAGACCTCGCGGACGGTCTCCGCCTCATGCTCGATGATCGCCTGACCGTTGCTGGTGTAGCCGTAGGGGCGGTTGCCCACGTGTGGCCTGCCCTCGCGGGCCTTGTCCTTGAGGGCGTCCTTCAGCCGACGTGACGTGTCGTCGGAAGAGCGGCACGCGTGGGCCACCTCGATACGAAGGATGAACCGGTCATCTGGGTCCGACAGGTCGCGTCGGTTCGCCTCGCCGTGCAGCAGAATCCGCTTGTCGTCGGCGATCGAGAGCAGCTCCTCAAGATCCTTGGGCTGCCTCATGAGGCGGTCGGGGTGGTAGACGATGACGTGCCGGATCGCTCCTTCCCCCATCGCCTTCAGCATTTCTTGCCAACCCGGCCGCTTGCGGTTGCGCTGCCATGCCGACCGGTTGTTGTCCACGTAGACGTGGGCCGGCTCGACACGGAGCTGAAGACGTTCGGCGATGTCCCGGCAGATGCGTTCCTGCCGGTCGACTCCGGTCTGATCCTCGTCCTTGGCATGCGAGATGCGACAGTAGATCGCTGCGGGATCGCCCGGCGTGACGGTGGCCTTGGCTAACGTCAATCGGCTCATGGAAACGCTGTATGAGCGGGGTATGACATCGATCATCGTCGGGGCCGCCATCGGCGCGCTCTGCTTCAAGGAGCGCTTCGGACCGCCGAGGATCGCGGCGGCCGGGCTGCTGGTGGTGGGCATCGGGTTGATGATGCACGCCGGGTAGTGGGGTAGTCCGACAGAGAGAACCGCTGGGCAGCAACCGGACGACAGGGAGCCGTCAATGACCGACAAGCCGACCGTCAGCGTTCTGGGTACCGGCATCATGGGGGCCGCGATGGCCCGGAACCTGTGCCGCGCCGGGCTGGAGGTCCGTGCGTGGAACCGTACGCGCGAGAAGGCCGAGCCGCTCGCCGCCGACGGCGCACGGATCGCCGGCACCCCCGCGGAGGCCGTCGAGGGCGCCGACGTCGTCCTGACGATGCTGTACGACGGCAACACCGTCCTCGGCGTCATGCGCGAGGCCGCCGCGGCACTGCGGCCCGGCACGGTGTGGGCGCAATGCACCACTGCCGGGACCGAGCTGGTCACCGACCTGGCCGCCTTCGCCGACGAGCACGGACTCGTCTTCTACGACGCACCCGTCCTCGGTACCAGGCAGCCCGCCGAGGCCGGTCGGCTGACCGTGCTGGCCGCCGGGCCGGAGGAGGGACGGCAGACCGTCGCGCCCGTCTTCGACGCGATCGGCGCGAAGACCACGTGGACCGGGTCCGACGGCGGCGCGGGCAGCGCCAGCAGGCTGAAGCTGGTCGCCAACAGCTGGGTGCTCGCGGCCACCGCGGCGGCCGGTGAGGTCCTCGCCCTCGCCCGGGCCCTCGGCGTCGATCCGCAGGGGTTCTTCGACCTCATCGAGGGCGGTCCGCTCGACATGGGGTACCTGCGGGCCAAGGCCGCGCTGGTGCTCGACGGCAAGCTCACCCCGCCGTCGTTCGCGGTGGCCACTGCCGAGAAGGACGCCCGGCTCATCGTCGAGGCGGCCGAGCGGGGCGGGGTACGGCTGGACGTCGCCGCCGCGGCCGCGGAACGGTTCGCCCGCGCCGCCGCCCAGGGGCACGCGGACGAGGACATGGCCGCCGCGTACTTCGCCAGCTTCGACGAGTCCGGCCGGAACGGGTGACCGCCTCCGCCGAGGTGACGTTCCCCGCACACGGGAGCACCCTGGAAACAGCTGGAATCAGCTGTTCCCGGAGGTGATCCTCATGATGCACACCACTGTCGGATGGCATGTCGAGCTGGAGTTCCTGGAGGATGATCAGCACACCAAGGCGGCGGCCCTGGTGCGCTTGCCCGACGGTAGCGAGGTACGGGCGCACGGCCACGCCACCCGGCACCGCGTCGACGCCAACCAGCCACGGGTCGGTGAGGAGATAGCAGGCGCACGTGCCCTCAACGAACTGGCCATGGAACTGCTGTCCAAAGCACACGACGAGATCGACGCGGCGTCCGGACGGACCTCGCACACGATCAACGTCTGACGGCGCGCGCCTTTGACGGCGCGCGCCGTGTGTCAGCGGGCAACCTGGGCGAGCGCCGTGCGCACGGCCCGCACCAGCGCCTGCGCCCTCGGGTCCGCCGTCACGCTCTTCCTGAACCCGTTGGTGACGTAGCCGAAGGCGATGCCGGTCTCCGGGTCGGCGAACGCGAGGGCGCCGCCCCGGCCCGGATGCCCGAAGGAACGGGGGGAGAGCAGCGGGGAGGCCGCGCCGTGCAGCATGTAGCCGAGCCCGAACCGGGTGCCGACCACCAGGACCCGGTCCGGTCCCGCGGACTGCTCGGCGCGCGCCAGTTCCGTCGTCTCCGGGGTGAACAGCCGGCTGCCGCCGCCCACCTGGCCGATGAGCGAGGCGTAGAAGCGGGCCAGCCCGTCGGCGGTGGCGATGCCGTTGGAGGCGGGCAGGGCGGCGGCGCGGTAGGCGGGATCGTTCTCGTCGGGCAGCGGGGTGATCGCGGCGAAGGCGCGGCGGGTCAGCGAGTCCGGGTCGGCGTAGGCCT
Source organism: Streptomyces sp. RB17 (assembly GCF_009604455.1). Taxonomy (GTDB): domain Bacteria; phylum Actinomycetota; class Actinomycetes; order Streptomycetales; family Streptomycetaceae; genus Streptomyces. Next base: position 176,647 of record NZ_WEGL01000007.1, on the reverse strand, counting down.
CGGCCACGGCGCGCTTGGGGCGGGTCTTCAAGCCGCCCACCGCCTCCGGTGCCTCGGCCGGGCCGACACGGCCCACGCGCGCGTGCTCCGAGTCCGGCAGACCGAGCCACAGGTCCGCGCCGACGGGGCCGGCGATCTCGTCCGCCAGCCACTCGCCGACCGGGCGGCCGGTGATCCGCCGGATCAGTTCGCCGGTGAGCCAGCTGTAGGTCTGGGCGTGGTAGCCGTGGTCCGTGCCCGGCTCCCACACCGGCGCCTGTGCGGCGACGGCCGCGGCGCCCAGGTCGGGGTCGGCCGCCTCGGCGGGGGTCAGCGGGCGGTCCAGCACGGGCACGCCCGCGCGGTGCGCGAGCAGGTGCCGGACGAGGGTGTGCTCCTTGCCGGCCGCCTTGTACTCGGGCCAGTACGCGCCGACCGGGGCGTCCAGGTCCAGCTCGCCGCGCTGGTGCAGGAGCAGCAGCCCGGCGGCGACGACACCCTTGGTCGCCGAGCGCACGATCTGCGCGGTCCCGCGCTCCCACGGGGCCGTACCGGCCGTGCCGTCGACGTCCTTGGCGCCGGCCCACAGATCGACGACCCGGTGCCCGTCGCGGTACACGGCGACGGCCGCGCCGCGCTCCCCGAGCAGCGCGAAGTTCGCTGCGAACGCCTCCCTGACCGGCTCGAAGCCCTCGGCCACTGTGCCGTTCACGTCCACGTCCGCCGTCCCTTCGATCACTGACCCAGCGCCTGCGACAGTGCGCGCAACACCGGCTGCGTGCCTGTGATTCCTCGGTCCGATCAGCCCAGGAGGATCGTTACGTCGATGTTGCCCCGGGTGGCGTTGGAGTACGGGCAGACCTCGTGCGCCGCGTCCACCAGCCGGGCCGCCACGTCCGGGTCCAGCACCGGCAGGGAGACGCTGAGGGCGACCGCGAGGCCGTAGCCGCGGTGCCGGTTCGGGCCGATGCCGACCTTGGCGGCCACGGTGGAGCCGGTCAGGTCGTAGCCCGCGCGGTTGCCGACGAGGATCAGCGCGTTGTGGAAGCAGGAGCTGTAGCCGGCCGCGAACAGCTGTTCCGGGTTGGTGCCGTTGCCGTCCCCGCCCAGCTCCGGAGGCATCGCCACCTTCAGCCCGATCTGGCCGTCCTGGCTGGTGACATGGCCGTCGCGGCCGCCGTGGGCGGTGGCCTCGGCGACGTACATGATCTTCGTCGGACGGGTGTCGACAGCGGTGTTCTCGACAGCGGTGTCCTCGGTCATGGCCGGCCTCCCCCGGAACAAGTGGCGCGCAAGTACATCGTGCACAAGGTACTGGCCGGTCGGTCGGGAAACGGCACCAGGGGGTGGCAACTGCGGGTAACACGAGAGCGGTGCGGGATCGGCGGGGGATCGCGGGATCGGGGCGGGAGCGGCGCGGGATCAGTGCCGGTCGGCCGCCATGTCGGCGCGCTCTGTGAGTTTCCACAGCGCCTCGCGCAGCCCCGCGACCTCCTGTGCGCCGAGGCCCGTCGTGGTGAGAAGCGCGCCGGGTATGCATGCCGCGCGCTCCCTGAGTTCCTCTCCGCGCCCGGTGCACGCGACGAGTACCGAGCGCTCGTCGCCGGCCGCGCGCTCCCTGCGCACCAGACCCGCCCCCTCCAGTCGCTTCAGCAGCGGCGAGACGGTCCCGTAGTCCAGGCGCAGGGCACGCGCCAGCTCCTTCACGCTGGTCTCGCCGCGCTCCCACAGCACCAGGAGCACGAGGTACTGGGGGTAGGTGAGCCCGAGGTCGTCCAGAAGTGGACGGTACGCGGCGGTCACGGCGCGCTGTGCGGCGTACAGCGCGAAGCACAGCTGGTCGTCCAGCAGAAGCGACCCCTCGAAGGCCGGGTCCTCGTTCGTCACGTGCCCATTGTCACGGACTCCGGATCGAAGCCGAACGGCAGCCGCAGGAGCGAAGAGGTCTCGACCTGTCTCGAGCGGCAAAGAGGCGTAAATCGGAAAATATGGGACATTGGAGTGAAAGCGGACGCGAAGCTTCCGTGTAGGTCACGCAGAGTGAAAGGGCGATCCGATGTCTGTGGTCGAGCAGTACGCGCGCGCCCATATCGTCACGGACGAGGAGGACCCGGGGGCCGTACCGGTGGTGCTGCGATACGACCCCGACCGCGATCCACGCTCGGTCCGGGTCGGCCTGCCGGGCCCGCACGAGTGGACCTTCTCGCGCGCGCTGCTGGAGCGGGGACTGCGGGCACCGGTGGAGAGCGGCGCGGTACGGGTGTGGCCGTGCGGTCGCGTGCAGGCCGTCGTCGAGTTCCACTCGGACAACGGTGTCGAGGTGGTCCAGTTCGAGTCGAAGACGCTGGTGAGATTTCTGCGCCGGACGTACACGGAGGAGCCGGTGGGGGCCTGATCAGCCGCCCGTGCTGATCAGCCGCCCATCTTGAGCAGGGCCGCCACGATCGGCCCGGCCGTGTCGCCGCCGTGGCCGCCGGCCTGAACCACGCCCGCTGCGGCGAGGTCGCCCTTGAAGGCGGTGAACCAGCCGTTCGGCTTCTTCTGCCCGTCCACCTCGGCTGAGCCCGTCTTGGCGCCGTAGTCGCCGCTCATGCCCGCCATGGCCTTGGCCGCCGTGCCGTAGTCCGCCGTGAACCGCATGACGTCCTTCAGCTGGGACTGCGTCTTCGCCGACATCGTGCGCGACGCCTTCGCCAGCGTGCGGTGGTCCACCTCGGGGGACACCAGGTAGGGCTGGCGGAAGACGCCCGACTCGACCGTGGCCGCCACCGACGCCATGTTCAGCGGGTTCATGCGCACCCCGCCCTGCCCGATCAGCGAGGCACCCATCTGCGCGCCGCTCTGCACGGGGACGGAGCCGTCGAAGGACGGCACGCCGATGGCCCAGTTGTTCATGGAGAGGCCGTAGACCTCCTGGGCCTCCTTCGTCAGGTCGCTGTTGGACAGCTTCGGCGCGAAGTCGATGAAGGCGTTGTTGCAGGAGGCCCCGAAGCTCTGCTTGAACGTGCCCTTCTTGATCTCGGAATCGCCGTCGTTGTGGAACGTCCAGCCGGCCAGCTTGTACGTCTTGGGGCAGGGGTGCGAGGCGTCCGGGGTGATGAGGTTCTTCTCGAACAGCATCGTCGACGTCACGATCTTCATCGTGGAGCCGGGCGCGAGGGAGCCCTGGAAACCGACGTTGAAGCCGTGCCCGCTGTTGGCGACCGCGAGGATCTCACCGGTCGAGGGCCGTACGACGACCGCGGACGCCTGCTTCTGCTTGCCGACCTGCTGCTCGGCCGCCGCCTGGAAGGTGGGGCTCAGCGTCGTCCTCACCGTGCCCGGCGTGCCCTTGCTCAGCTCCACCAGCGTCTTGTCGGACAGTCCGGCCTTCTGCGAGGCCTTGCCGCGCACCACGCGCAGCTCCACGCCCGCCTTGCCGCCCGCCGTCTTGCCGTACTTCTCCCGCAGTCCGTCCAACACCGGGCTCAGGGACGGGTACTTGGCGGCCGTCAGCTCGCCGCCGTCGCGGTCCAGCGCCTTGATCGGCGGGGTGCCGGACTCGCCGGTGACCAGCGTGTCGCCGTCCTTCAGCTCCGGGTGCACGACCGAGGAGTGCCAGTCGACCAGCGGCTTGCCGTCGCTCGCCCGCCGCACCACGGTGAGCGAACTGCCGTACGCCAGCGGCTTGCCGAGGCTCTGGTACGACACCGTCGCCTTGACGGAGAACGGCACCTTGGCGCCCGTCGGCGTGCCGGCGGTGAGCGTGACGCCCTTCAGGTGGGCGTCCTTGGTGTAGCCGGTCAGCAACGCCGTGGCGGCGGAGGCGTCGTCGGTGGCGGCGGCCGCCTCGCCGACCCTGCCCTGCTGCCACGCGGTGAGGAAGCGGGAGGAGGCCGTGCGGACCTCGGCGGCGCTGAGCGGGCCGGTCTTGACGTGCTTGTGGTCGGCCGAGGCGGACGCCCGCTCGTCGGCGGAGGCGCCGCCGCCGGTCAGCGCGTAGACGGCGAACCCGGCACCGCCGAGGACAAGGGCGATCAGCCCGCCGACCACGGCGGGCCCGGTCGTCTTACGTCGCTCGGCGACGCGCCTTCTCTTGCCCACAGCCTCAGTTCCTCCGTGCCTTCCCCGGATCCCCGTAGCCCCCACACAACCCAACGACGGCACTCACCTTAAGGTCCCTGCCTCGGCGGGTGATCCCGGCGCCGAATCCGTAGCAACCTTGCGACATTCCGCGCGGACGAGGACGGCCGCCGACAACGACCACGACCGCTCAGCATCGTGCGGCGCCGTCGTGGTACGTCCGTCCAGCCGGCTAGACCCAGGTGTCCAGCCACATCCGCGACCGCCAGTTGTCGATCGGGATGGCCGTGCCGGTGTACAGGGGCCAGAAGTAGATGAAGTCTGCGTGGTCGAGCCCTGTAGGGCCCCGACCAGGGCGTTTGCCTCTGGCCGGAGCCGCCTCAGGCGGCCTGGGCCGTCTCTGGGCCGTGATCTTGGGGGTTCGATGGCAGATAGAGGCTGTCGACAGCCTTTCGGGTGCGCCCCTCACTGCTTTCCGAATCACCTTTCCGGCCCGTTATGCAGCTCATATGGACTACGAGTGGCGGGTCGTGAAGTTGCGCGATGGCGGGGCCGGGCATATTTCGAGGCGCCCTGTCGCGGACAAATGTGCAGGATTCGGATCCTCGAATCGAACAGGCGCGGGATCTCGCGAGGGCCAGACCTCGTACACCCGAGAAACAAGGAGGAGCGCTCGTTATGCGAGTAGCCACTCGATCAAGGACACAGTCCCAGCGCGCCCGCTGGGGAGCCCGGTTCCTGGGCGCCGGCCTCACCGCCGTAGTGGCACTTGGCGTCGACGCCAGCCCCGCGCTGGCACTACCGGGACCGCCGAGCGGCGATGCGGGCGTGCAGCCCGTCGAAGTACCCTTCCCGGGCGGGGATCCCGTGTGCCCCAGGGGGTCGACCGCGCTGCGGATCAACGAACCGTTCCAGGAGGGGACGAGGGTCGCCAACATCCCCGGTGACGGGACGGTCACCCTCACCATCCACGGCGCGGACAACCAGACGTTCGACTTCTCGATCACCGGCGCCTCTGCCGCACGCCAGGTGTTCGTCAAGGGCGGCCCGAACCAGGACCTGTACAACTACGACGCGGCCCACGGCTTCCCCGGCGGCGTCGCGGCCGACACCGCCCTCCACGCCCCCCTCGGCGCGGGCCCGGACGGCAGCAAGTTCTTCGGCCTCAGCCACATCGACTTCTGCTTCATCCCCAGCCCGTACAACGGCGGCATGTGACATCACCGGAGACCGGGGGTCCGCACCACGGGCCCCTCACTCCGGACACACGCCCCAGGGGCGGTCCCGAGCAGCCCGTGCAACCGTCTCGATCACCTCATCGGCACCCGCCTCCAGCGTCCTCGGTCAGTCGTCATCCGGCGAAGGCGGCTGCTGACGTTCGCGGCGCCGGGTTGCCCACGCGGAAACGGATGTCAGCACGAGCGCTGTACCACCGCTCAGCAGGGACAGGATGCCGTCCACGCTGGCAATTCCTGCCGCAACCGCAACCGAGACGAAGCCGCTGACTGAAGTCAGCGCCAAACCTAGGTACGCCGCCCAGCGTTCACGCTCACGCATAGGTCTTCACCCCTGCCACGACGGAGGACAGCAGCACGACGAGCCCGATGGCGTCAGCGCACACGACGTACAGCCAACCCCTAATGGTCCCGCTGCCGTCGTAGCAGAGCATCCGAACTCCGTAAGGCATGAAGGTGAGCCCCATGACCAGCACGACGAGGGCGGTGAAGACAGTCGTCGTAGCAATGGGCTTGTGGTCCAGGCTAGCGGCCACGAGTGATCCGCAGAGTGCCACGGCTGCGGTCACGATCCAATCGATCCAAAAGACAGCGTCGTCCAATACCAGGGCGTGACGCGCAGGTGGGACAGGCTCGCGTGATACGAGCTTCAGCCACGTCTGAAGAGCAGCAACTCCGAACGCGAGCCCAAGGGTGAGTAGCCAGGCCAATCCGTTGCCCCCAAGGTCGTACGGTTCGCGCAGGCATCATGCCAGGGCCGCTGGTCACAAGTCACCTGATGCTGACGCAAGTTGGAGTTGCATCAGGCGCCCGAGGCGGGGGCGGTCGGCTCGGTCAACTGCCAACGGCTTGGCGCTGGCTTGAAGTAGAAGCGCCTCCCCCAGGCGTCCCCCGACAGCGCCCAGCCCCTAGAAAGCCGCAGGTCATGATAGGCAAACGGAGCCCGCTGTAAACCTGCGACCGTGCTGGCTGGGCCGTCTCCGGGCCGTCTGAGGGTGGCCAATGACGGCCTCGGACAGCCAACAACGACCAGGACGGCCCGGCATCAAGCCGGGCCGTCCTGGTGCGTGTGTCCAGCTAGACCCAGGTGTCCAGCCACATCCGCGACCGCCAGTTGTCGATCGGGATGGCCGTGCCCGTGTACAGGGGCCAGAAGTAGATGAAGTTCCAGGCGATCAGCAGCACCAGGACGCCCGCCGCCGACGCGCCGATCAACCGGCGGGTGTCGGAGGAGCCCGGCGGGCCGACGATCGCTCCGATCATCATCGCCACCGCCAGGCACAGGAACGGCAGGAAGACGACCGCGTAGAAGAGGAAGATCGTCCGCTCCTGGTACATGAACCAGGGGAGGTAGCCCGCCGCGATGCCGCAGGCGATGGCACCGGCGCGCCAGTCGCGGCGGAACGCCCACCGCCACAGCACGTACAGGATCGCGAAGCAGGCCGCCCACCACAGCAGCGGGGTGCCGAGCGCCAGCACCTCACGGGCGCACTTCTCGCCCGCGTTCGCCGGGCAGCCGTCGGCGCCGGGGTTCGGGGACTCGTAGAAGTACGACACCGGGCGGCCCAGCACGATCCAGCTCCACGGGTTGGACTGGTAGGTGTGCGGGGACGTCAGGTGGATGTTGAACAGCCACACCTCGTGCTCGTAGTGCCACAGGCTGCGCAGCCAGTCCGGCAGGAAGGTCCAGCTGCCACCCCTGCCGTCGGTGGCCGCCCAGTTGCGGAAGTAGCCGCCGGTGCCGTCCGCCGGGGAGAGGATCCAGCCGAGCCAGGAGAGCAGATAGACGGCGATCGCCACCGGCACCGTCGCCAGGAAGGCGATGCCCGTGTCGTACTTCAGGACCGCCATGTACGGGTGCCGGGCGCCGGCCGTCTTCCGGGCGCCGACGTCCCACAGCACCGCCATCACACAGAACACGATCAGGATGGGCAGGCCGTTCCACTTGGTGCCGATGGCCAGGCCCAGCATCAGCCCGGCCGCCCAGCGCCAGGGGCGCAGGCCGAAGCGGAACGCGTCGGCGACGTGCCCGGCGGGGCGGACCCGGCCGTCGGCGTCCACGGGCAGGGCAGCGGCGAGCCTCTCCCGCGACCGGTCCCGGTCGAGGACCAGACAGCCGAACGCGGCCACCACGAAGAACATCAGCAAGCCGTCCAGCAGCGAGGTCCGGCTCATCACGAAGTGCAGCCCGTCCACCGCCATCAGCGCGCCCGCCAGGCAGCCCAGGAACGTCGAGCGGAACATCCGGCGCCCGATGCGGCACAGCAGCAGGACGGAGAGCGTGCCCAGCAGCGCCGTCATGAACCGCCAGCCGAACGGGTCGAACCCGAAGATCAGCTCGCCGAGCCCGATGACGTACTTGCCGACCGGCGGATGCACGACGTACGCCGCGTCCGTCGGGATCGTGAGATGGCCGTGCGTCTGCAGCACCAGGTCGTTGGCGTTCTTGTCCCAGTTGACCTCGTACCCGCGGTGGACGAGCGCCCAGGCGTCCTTGGCGTAGTACGTCTCGTCGAATATCACCGCGCGCGGGCTGCCCAGGTTCCAGAACCGCATCAGGCCCGCCATCAGCGTCACCAGCAGCGGACCGCCCCAGCCCGACCAGCGGGTGATCCGCTCGGCGAGGACCGGCGGCACGCCGAGCACCTGCCACAGCCGGGGACTCGGCTCGGCGTACGGCGGCACCAGCCGGTCGCGTACGTCACCCGAGGGCGCGTCCTTGGCCGGTACGTACCCGAATCGGCGCAGCCGCTGCTGCCACGACGGCCGCTGGTCGTGCGGTGCCTGGCCCTGCCGGAGGTCCATGGAGGACGCGGTACTGGTCACCCGCGCCATGGTAGGGAACCGTTCTGTGCAAGTCCCGGGCATGTGGCGTACCGGTCGGGATGCGGTCGGTTTCCGGGGGTGCGCCCAGGTGCTGGGAGGATGGGGGTGTGACTGGAATCCTTGTCCTCGCAGGTACCCCCATCGGCGACATCGCGGACGCGCCGCCCCGGCTGGCCGAGGAGCTCGCCGGCGCCGACGTGGTCGCCGCCGAGGACACCCGGCGGCTGCGCCGGCTCACCCAGGCCCTCGGCGTCGCGCCCAAGGGCCGCGTCGTGTCGTACTTCGAGGGCAACGAGTCCGCCCGTACGCCGGAGCTGGTCGAGGAGCTGCTCGGCGGCGCGCGCGTACTGCTCGTGACCGACGCCGGGATGCCGTCCGTCTCCGACCCGGGCTACCGGCTGGTCGCGGCCGCCGTGGCGAAGGACGTCCGGGTCACCGCCGTACCGGGGCCGTCCGCCGTGCTGACCGCGCTCGCGCTGTCCGGCCTGCCCGTCGACCGCTTCTGCTTCGAGGGCTTCCTGCCGCGCAAGGCCGGCGAGCGTCTGTCCCGGCTCCGGGAGGTCGCGGCCGAGCGGCGCACGCTGGTCTACTTCGAGGCGCCGCACCGGCTCGACGACACCCTGGCCGCCATGGCCGAGGTCTTCGGTGCGGACCGGCGGGCCGCCGTGTGCCGCGAGCTGACCAAGACGTACGAGGAGGTACGGCGCGGCCCGCTGGCCGAACTGGCGCAGTGGGCCGCGGAGGGGGTCCGCGGGGAGATCACCGTGGTGGTCGAGGGCGCGCCGGAGAGCGGTCCCGAGGAACTGGACGCGGAGGAGCTCGTACGGCGGGTACGCGCGCGTGAGGAGGCGGGGGAGCGGCGCAAGGAGGCGATCGCGGCGGTGGCGGTGGAGGCGGGCGTGCCGAAGCGGGTCGTGTTCGACGCCGTCGTTGCAGCGAAGAGCTCCGCTGGGTGAGCCGGGGCCGGGGAGCGCCGTAGGGCCCGGGTTCTGTGGCGGGCTGCGGGTGTGTTGTGGCTGGTCGCGCGGGTTCCCCGCGCCCCTTCGGGGCGCTGCCCCGCACCCCATCCATACCCCCTCTGAGCAGGGCTGTTCTCGGGTGAGCGGGTGCGCCATGGGACGGCAAAGGGCTGTCGCCGATGGCAAAGGGAAACGCCGCCGATCGGGGCCTTTTCTGCAAGGAAGGCCCAAATCGCCTCCAACACTCGACAGCCCTGATGCGTTCGCGCTGGTGAAGGCGTCCACTGGTTGAAGAGACGCCCCGGTGAGGGGCGCTTGTCCAGCGGACAAGAGGAGCTGGCATGAGCGAGATCGCAGGGCAGACCGGCCTCCGTGGCACGCCGACAGCCGTCGTTCACGAGTCGTATTCCTTCGCCTGCATGCGATGCGGGCACGGCTGGGAGCAGTCGTACGAGATAGAACACCACACGGACGCCGACGGGCATGAGTTCGTGCTGTACGTGGCCGACGGCCGGGTGGTGCCGTCGCCGCTGAGCCGGCCCGGCTGCCAGAACTGCGACGGCCACGTCGTGCGGATCATGCGCCCGGGGCAGGTCTCGTCGGTGCGCGGCGCCGCCGAGCGGCACCACGCCGTGCCCCAGGCGGGCCCGGTCGAGGCGCCCGCGGTACCGGCGGAGCCCCGGGAGCCGCACCACTGGCACCTGTCCGATCTCCTGCACCCGTTCCAGCGCAAGGCCGGCTGAGCGGATCACCGGACGGTGACGGCATGCCCCTTTCGTAGGATCGGGGCATGCCTTCGAACGCCGGCCAGACCTCCAAGGGCGACAAGAACGCCGCACCGCCGCTTCCGGCGCCGCTGCGCGTTGCGGTCGCCGACTCGCACACCCACCTCGACATGCAGTCCGGCACGGTCGAGGAGGGCCTCGCGAAGGCCGCGTCGGTGGGCGTGACGACCGTCGTCCAGGTCGGCTGCGACATCAAGGGCTCGCAGTGGGCCGCCGAGATCGCCGCGGCCCACGACAGCGTCCACGCCACCGTCGCCCTCCACCCCAACGAGGCCCCGCGGATCGTGCACGGCGACCCCGACGGCTGGTCCCGGCAGGGCGCCCGCGAGCCCGGCGGCGACGCCGCCCTGGACGAAGCCCTCGCCGAGATCGACCGGCTCGCCGGGCTGCCCCAGGTCAAGGGCGTCGGCGAGACGGGCCTGGACCACTTCCGCACCGGCCCCGAGGGCAAGGCGGCCCAGGAGCGGTCCTTCCGCGCCCACATCGAGATCGCCAAGCGGCACGGCAAGGCGCTCGTCATCCACGACCGGGAGGCGCACGCCGACGTCCTGCGCGTCCTGAAGGAGGAGGGCGCCCCCGAGCGGACCGTCTTCCACTGCTACTCCGGCGACGCCGCGATGGCGGAGATCTGTGCCCGCGAGGGCTACTTCATGTCCTTCGCCGGCAACGTCACCTTCAAGAACGCCCAGAACCTGCGGGACGCCCTCGCCGTCGCCCCCCTGGAGCTGGTCCTCGTGGAGACCGACGCGCCCTTCCTGACCCCGGCGCCGTACCGCGGTCGCCCCAACGCGCCGTATCTGATCCCCGTCACGGTGCGCGCCATGGCCGCCGTGCGCGGCATCGACGAGGACGCGCTGGCCACGGCCCTGGCCGCCAACACCGCACGGGCCTTCGGCTACTGAGCGCACGTTCGCAGCGCAACAGTACGTAGTCGCGTCGCTTTGGAGAGTGACGGAGGCTCCGCTAGGTTCTGGGGGCCCGATCCGGACCCCTCTGGCACCTCTGGAGCGTGTCGGCGTGAGCAAGCCGCAGTACGAGACGTACGACCCCTACGGCCATGACGGCTCCGTGCACAGCGCGGAGACCCTGCCCTACGGGCTGTACCAGGACACCTACCGGCCTGCTTACGAGGCCGAGGCGTACTTCGTCCCCGAGCCGGTGCTGCCGCGGCAGGCGGCGAGCGTGCCCGAACCGGTGACCGCGGAGGAGCCCGGCCCGCCCGAGGAGGTGGATGGGCGTGCGGCACGCCGGCGCAGGATGCGCTGCGCCGAGCGCCCGGAGTCCGCCGTGCGCCGCCTGCTGCCGCAGGCGCTGGTCGTGGCCTTCCTCGCCGGCGGTACCACCGCCTTCGTCGCCAAGGACAAGGCGGTCGAGCTGACCGTCGACGGCCGGCCGCGCACCCTGCACACCTTCGCCGACGACGTGCGCGAACTCCTCGCCGAGCAGGGCGTACGCGTGGGGACGCACGACATGGTCGCGCCCGCCCCCGGAAGGGCGCTCGCCAGCGGAGAAGCGGTCGCCGTGCACTACGGGCGCCCTGTCCGGCTCACGCTGGACGGCAGCCGGCGCGAGGTGTGGACGACGGCGCACACCGTGGAAGGGGCGCTGGACGAGCTGGGTGTGCGCGCCGAGGGCGCGTATCTGTCCACCTCGCGCTCCCAGCCCATCGGACGGGCCGGGCTCGCGCTCGACGTGCGCACCGAGCGCGCCGTCACGATCATGGCCGACGGCCGGACCCGGACCATCCGCACCAACGCGGCCACCGTCCGCGAGGCCGTCGAGGAGGCCGGGATCGGCCTGCACGGCCAGGACACCACCTCCGTGCCGCCCGACAGCTTCCCCCGCGACGGGCAGACGGTGACCGTGCTCCGGATCAGCGGCACCCGGGAGGTCCGCGAGGAGCAGATCCCGTTCGAGACCGAGCGCACCGAGGACCCCACCCTCTTCGCCGGCGCCGAGGTCGTCCTGCAGCCCGGGCTGCCCGGACTGCGGCGCGACACCTACCTGCTGCGCATCGTCAACGGGGTCCGCGAGAAGCCCCGCCGGGAGACCACCGAAGTGGTGCGCAAGCCCCGCAGGCAGATCGTGAAGGTGGGCACCAAGCCCCGGCCGACCTCCGGGGACGGCGCCGACCACCTGAACTGGCACGGTCTCGCCGCCTGCGAGTCCGGCGGCCGTCCGCACGCCGTCGACCCCTCCGGGACGTACGGCGGGCTCTACCAGTTCGACGCCCACACCTGGCACAGCCTCGGCGGCACCGGCCGCCCCCAGGACGCGTCGACGGAGGAACAGACCTCCCGCGCGAAGAAGCTGTACATGCGGCGCGGAGCGACGCCTTGGCCGCATTGCGGGACGCGGTTGCACGGCTGACGCGGGCGGGCGGCGCCGGCAAGTGACCCCACCCCCGCCCGGCCACAGCAACCGGCACCTGGCAACTCGGCCGACTTCGTCCCCGTACCCTTGTCCCGTGAGCAGCCCCACCCCCGACGCCCTCCTCGGTCCCGCCGACATCCGTGAGCTGGCGGCAGCGCTCGGTGTCCGTCCCACCAAGCAGCGCGGCCAGAACTTCGTGATCGACGCCAACACGGTGCGCCGTATCGTCCGCACCGCCGAGGTCCGCCCCGACGACGTCGTCGTCGAGGTCGGCCCGGGGCTCGGCTCCCTCACGCTCGCGCTGCTGGAGGTCGCCGACCGGGTCACCGCCGTCGAGATCGACGACGTGCTCGCCGCGGCCCTCCCCGCGACGGTCCAGGCGCGCATGCCGGCGCGCGCCGACCGGTTCGCGCTCGTCCACTCCGACGCGATGCACGTCACCGAACTGCCCGGCCCCCCACCGACGGCGCTGGTGGCGAACCTCCCCTACAACGTCGCCGTACCGGTGCTGCTGCACATGCTCGACACCTTCCCGAGCATCGAGCGCACCCTCGTCATGGTGCAGTCCGAGGTCGCCGACCGGCTGGCCGCCGCGCCTGGCTCGAAGGTGTACGGCGTGCCGTCGGTGAAGGCCAACTGGTACGCCGAGGTGAAGCGGGCCGGGGCCATCGGCCGCAACGTCTTCTGGCCCGCGCCGAACGTCGACAGCGGCCTGGTGTCGCTGGTGCGACGGACGGAGCCGATCAAGACGACCGCCTCAAAGGCCGAGGTCTTCGCCGTCGTCGACGCGGCCTTCGCACAGCGCCGCAAGACCCTGCGGGCGGCACTGGCCGGCTGGGCCGGGTCCGCCGCTGCTGCCGAGGCCGCCCTGGTCGCGGCCGGTGTCTCGCCGCAGGCGCGCGGCGAGTCGCTGACGGTGGAGGAGTTCGCGCGGATCGCCGAACACAAGGACGCCGGGAGCACCGAGCACGAGGAGAGCGGCGAGTGAGCGTCACGGTACGGGTACCGGCCAAGGTCAACGTCCAGCTCGCGGTCGGCGCCGCCCGCCCCGACGGGTTCCACGACCTCGCCAACGTCTTCCTCGCGGTCGGCCTGTACGACGAGGTCACGGTGACCCCCGCCGAGGAACTCCGGATCACCTGCGAGGGCCCGGACGCGCACGAGGTCCCCCTGGACCGCACCAACCTCGCCGCGCGCGCCGCGATCGCCCTCGCGGCGCGCCGGGGCATCGAGCCGAACGTCCACATCCACATCGCCAAGGACATCCCGGTCGCCGGCGGCATGGCGGGCGGCAGCGCGGACGGCGCGGGCGCGCTGCTCGCCTGCAACACGCTGTGGGGTACGGCGGCCTCGCGGGCCGAGCTTCTCGCCATCTGCGCCGAGCTGGGCAGCGATGTGCCGTTCAGCCTGGCCGGGGGTGCCGCTCTCGGCATCGGGCGGGGCGAGCAGCTGACCGCGCTGGACGTCGGCGGCACCTTCCACTGGGTGTTCGCGATGGCCGGGCGGGGGCTGTCGACCCCGGCGGTCTTCCGGGAGTTCGACCGGCTGGCCGAGGGGCGGGAGATTCCGGAGCCGGTGGCTTCGGCGGAGTTGCTGGAGGCGCTGGCGAAGGGGGACGCGGACGCGCTGGGAGCGGCCGTTTCCAATGATCTTCAGCCCGCGGCGCTGTCCCTGTTCCCGGAGCTGGCGGACACCCTGGACGCGGGGCGCGGGGCGGGTGCGCTCGCCGCGCTGGTCTCGGGATCGGGTCCCACGACCGCCTTCCTCGCGCGCGATTCCGAGTCGGCGGAAAAGGTGGCGGCGGCCCTGCGGGCGTCGGGGACGTGCAGGGCCGTGCGGACGGCGGAGGGGCCGGTGGCGGGGGCGACGGTGGTCTGAGGGGCGGGTTCAGAGGTCGTCGATGGCGGTCAGGTCGACGTCGATGTCGTAGGGCACGCTGACCTTGACGTGGTCGTGGTAGATGCCGGTCAGTGCGTAGGTGCCGGTGGCCTCGCCGAGTTCGTACACCTGGACAACAGGGTGGTCGTCTTGGCCCGCCATGTCGACCAGCCAGAAGTGCGGGATACCCGCTGCGGCGTACTTGTGCGGTTTGGTGTCGCGGTCGCGAGCCTCCGAGTCCGGTGAGATCACCTCGATGGCGAGTAGGACATCGGCTGCCTTGAAGTGGGTCTGACGACGGCCGGTCACGGCTTCGGCGCGGACCACGGAGACATCTGGTTCGGGGCCATTGCGCTTGTCGATCACGACGGTCATCTCGCGCTTGACCTTCACCTCGGGCGGTGCTGTGCGCCTGAGGCCGCTGATCAGCATGTCGATCGCATCAGCGTGGAAGATGCGCTGCGGACTCACGAAAACCAGGCTCCCGTCGATCAGCTCGGTGTGCGGCGGGAGATCCGGCAGGGTGAACAGGTCGTCCACGGTGTAGCCGTCCTGCGGTGGCACCGGCCACTGGACGCGGTGCTCTGCGGACTCGGCGGTCATGGTTCCTCCCATGGACGGGATCCTGCTGCCTGCCCTCCACGGTAGCGGCCGCTTCCCGATCAGGTCATCACAAAGAGTGACCACCGCCTCGCGCGCCGCCCTCACCCCCCGAGGCCCTAGGCTAGAAGGCTGACCGTCCCCGCGCACAGGAGTGAAATGGCCGTCAACCTGGTCAATGTCGAGAACGTCAGCAAGGTGTACGGCACCCGTGCCCTGCTGGACGGCGTCTCGCTCGGTGTGTCGGAAGGTGACCGGATCGGGGTCGTCGGGCGCAACGGCGACGGCAAGACCACCCTCATCCGGATGCTCGCCAAGCTGGAGGACGCCGACACCGGACGCGTCACGCACTCCGGCGGGCTGCGGACCGGCGTGCTCACGCAGCACGACTCCCTCGACCCCGCCGCCACCGTCCGCCACGAGGTGATCGGTGACATGGCCGACCACGAATGGGCCGGCAACGCCAAGGTCAGGGACGTACTGACCGGGCTGTTCGGGGGGCTGGACCTGCCGGGCTTCCCGAAGGGGCTGGACACCGTCATCGGGCCGCTGTCCGGTGGCGAGCGGCGCCGTATCGCGCTCGCCAAGCTGCTCATCGAGGAACAGGACCTGATCGTCCTGGACGAGCCCACCAACCACCTCGACGTCGAGGGCATCGCCTGGCTCGCGAAGCACCTGCAGAACCGGCGCTCGGCCCTTGTCTGCGTCACGCACGACCGATGGTTCCTGGACCAGGTCTGCACGCGGATGTGGGACGTGCAGCGCGGTGACGTGTACGAGTACGAGGGCGGTTACTCGGACTACGTCTTCGCGCGCGCCGAGCGTGAGCGGATCGCCGCCACCGAGGAGGCCAAGCGGCAGAACCTGATCCGCAAGGAGCTGGCCTGGCTGCGGCGCGGCGCCCCCGCCCGTACGTCCAAGCCGCGCTTCCGCGTCGAGGCCGCCAACGAGCTGATCGCGGACGTGCCGCCGCCCCGGGACAGCTCCGAGCTGATGAAGTTCGCCTCCTCGCGGCTGGGCAGGACCGTCTTCGACCTGGAGGACGTCACCGTGCAGGCCGGGCCGAAGGTGCTGCTCAAGCACGTCACCTGGCAGCTCGGCCCCGGTGACCGGATCGGTCTCGTCGGCGTGAACGGCGCCGGCAAGACCTCGCTGCTGCGCGCCATGGCCGCCGCCGCCCGCACCGAGGGCGAGGAGCAGCCGGCCGGTGGCCGTGTCACCGTCGGCAGGACGGTCAAGCTCGCCTACCTCTCCCAGGAGGTCGCCGAACTCGACCCCACCTTGCGGGTCCTGGAGGCCGTGCAGCAGGTCCGCGAGCGCGTCGATCTCGGCAAGGGGCGCGAGATGACCGCCGGGCAGCTGTGCGAGACCTTCGGCTTCAACAAGGAGAAGCAGTGGACGCCGGTCGGTGACCTGTCGGGTGGCGAGCGCCGCCGCCTGCAACTGCTGCGCCTGTTGATGGACGAGCCCAACGTCCTCTTCCTGGACGAGCCCACCAACGACCTCGACATCGAGACCCTCACCCAGCTGGAGGACGTCCTCGACGGCTGGCCCGGCTCGATGATCGTCATCTCCCACGACCGCTTCTTCGTCGAGCGCACCACCGACCGGGTCTTCGCGCTCCTCGGCGACGGCACCCTGCGGATGCTGCCGCGCGGCATCGACGAGTACCTGGAGCGGCGCCGGCGCATGGAGGAGGCGGTCGCCGCGCAGGCCGCCGCCGCGGCGCCCAAGCCGGCCACCACGGAGAGGAGCGCCGCCGACCAGCGCGCCGCCAAGAAGGAACTCCAGAAGATCGAGCGCCAGTTGGACAAGATCTCGGAGAAGGAGTCCAGGCTGCACGCCCAGATCGCCGAGAACGCCACCGACTTCGGCAAGGTCGCCGACCTGGACGCCCAACTGCGCGACCTCACCGGCGAACGCGAGGAACTGGAGCTGCGCTGGCTGGAGTTGGCGGAGGACGCGTAAGAGGCACGCGCCCGCTGCCTCCCCGGTGTGAACCAGCCACCGCACGCCCTCTCTTCACCCCCCGCCCCTCACTGCCCCGCCGTCCGCCCCCGGCGCGCAGGGCTGTTGCGTGCGCTGCGTGAAGGGGGCGTGAAGGTGCGTAACGGCGGCATCACGGCCCGGTCGTCCCTTGGGAACAGCGGCGGATCCGAGCCCGTGGGCTGTCGGTGCCGGGTGATAGAAAGGGCCGTCTGAGAACCGTCTGAGTAACGACCCAGGGTCCGTCGAGAACCTCAGGGCGTGGCGAAGAATCAGTGAACGAGGGGGAAGAGCGCTGATGACCCAGCCGCCCGACCAGCCGCCGCAGGGCGGATTCGGAGCGCCGCAGGACCAGCCACCGCAGGGTGGCGGATTCGGCGCCCCGCAGCCGCCATCGGCCCCGGGCGGTTTCGGCCCCCCGAGCGCCCCACAGAGCACCCCGGGCGCACCCCAAGGCGTCCCCGGTGCACCCGGCGTACCACCAGTGCCCCCGCCGCCGGCCCAGCCGCCCGCCGCCCCGCCCCAGCCGGGCTACGGCTACCCGCAGCAGCCGGGCCCGTACGGCACCCCGGGCCCCTACGGAGCCCCCACCCCGCCCGGCGCCCCGGGCCCCTACGGCTATCCGCAGCAGCCGGGACCCTACGGGGCGGCGCCCCAGCCCGGTTTCGGCCGGCCGCAGCAGCCGCCGTACCCGGGCATGCCCGCCGGCGCGCCCGGCAAGAAGAGGACCGCGCTGATCATCGGTGCCGCGGTGGCCGCGCTGCTCGTCATCGGCGGCACGGTGTACGCGGTCACGAGCGACGGCGGCGACGGCGGCAAGAAGCAGCCGGTCGCCCAGCAGAGCGACGACCCCAAGCACGCCGCCTCCGGCACCCCGAGCCCGTCGAGCGGCGGCGGTGACGACCCGGAGAACCTCAACGCCGGCCGCAAGGCCGGTGAGGCGAAGGTGCTCTGGTACAAGTCGGCACCGGACGCACCCGGTGGCGGCGCCGACGCGCCCGGCCTGTGGGTCACCGGCAAGGCCGCGGTGAAGGCGGCGTACAAGCAGGTCTTCGCCTACGGCGTCGGCGACGGCAAGCCCGTGTGGGGGCCGATCTCCTTCCCGCAGAAGATCTGCGCCGTCACCCCGCAGAAGTCGGCCGACGACAAGGTCGTCGTGGCGTACATGAGCGGCGCCGGCGACAACGCCAAGTGCAACCGGCTGCAGCAGATCGACCTGGGCACCGGCCGGAAGGGCTGGAGCGCGGAGGTCGCCGACGGCGGGCTGTTCGACAGCGCGCTCAACGTCGAACTGACCGTGAGCGGCAGGACGCTGATGGTGGGCCGGTCCGAGTCGGGCACGGCGTACGACATCGACAGCGGCAAGAAGCTGTACGACAAGACGAAGTACGGCGCGGGCTGCTTCCCGGCCGCGTACGCGGGCGGCACCGACCGGCTGATCCAGGTGTCCTCCTGCGGCGCCGGCGGCGGCAACGAGCACGACGAGATCCAGGAACTGGACCCGGCCACCGGCAAGGTCCGCTGGACCCAGCCGGTCAAGAAGGGCTGGCAGGTCACCCGGACGTTCTCCGTGGACCCGCTGGTGGTCTATCTGACCAACCAGGACAAGAAGGCCTGGAACATCTCGACGTTCACCAAGGACGGCAAGTTCCGCTCCGAGGTGAAGGTGAACGAGAAGTTCGCCCCCCGCTGCGGCTGGGCGATCCTCGAACGCGATCTGCAGGGCTGCCAGGGCGTCGCCGCGGACGCGAACACGCTCTACCTGCCGACGGACGCCACCAGCACCGCCAACGAGATCGTCGCGATCGGCCTCGCCGACGGCAAGGCCGAGTGGCGGACCAAGTCCCCGGCGGACGAGCCGATGTACCCGGTGAAGGCCGAGGGCGGCAAGCTCGTCGCGTATGTGCAGCCGTCGTACGACGCGGGCGGCCAGGTGGTGTCGATCCCGGTCACCGGCTCCTCCCACACGACCACCAAGCTGCTGCAGAACCCGCAGGGCACCGCCGAGATCGAGGACACCTTCTTCGACAGCGTCGTGGACTGGGTCGACGGGCGGTTCTTCATCTCCGCCGGCCGGCTGTCCGGCAGCGACCAGTCGAAGGAGAAACTGATCATGGCCTTCGGCAACTGAGCCGCCGTCCCCGGCTCCTCGCCCGTCCCCACCGAATCCTTTCGCCGTCCGGCCGTCCGGCCCCACCGAGGTACCCGTCCCATGACCCAGCCGCCCCCTCCGCCGCCGAACCAGCCGCCTAACCAGCCCCCGCAGCAGCCCGGTTTCGGCCCCCCGAGCCCCAACCAGCCACCGCAGCAGCCTCCGCAGCCCCCGCAGCCGCAGCCCGGCTACGGCTATCCGCAGTCCGGCCCGGCCCCCCAGCCGCCGCAGCCCGGCTACGGCTACCCGCAGACCGGGTCCGCGCCGCAGCCCGGCTACGGCTACCCCGGCGCGCAGCAGAACCCGTACGGCCAGCAGCCCCCGGCCTACGGCCAGCAGCCCTCCGCTCCCTACGGGGGCCGGCCGCAGAACCCGTACGCGCAGCCCGCGCAGCCGGGTTACGGCTATCCGGGCCCGCCGCCCGCCGTCCCGATGCAGCCGCAGCCGGGGCAGGGCGGCGGCGGACGGAACAACACCGTGCTGTTCATCGTCGTCGCGGCGGTCGTCGCCATCGCGCTGATCGTCGGCGGCGGCATCTGGTACGCCAGCTCCTCCGGGGACAGCGGCCAGAAGCACGACACCGCGTCCTCCAGCGGCGGCACGGGCGGCAAGAACGGCAGCGGCAGCACGGGGGGCGGGGGCAAGGAGAAGGTACCGGCCGACCCCGCGGCCGACGTGCTGTTCAAGGTTCCGCTGCCCACCACGGACGACGTGGTGAGCACCCCGGGTTCATGGCTGACCGACAAGGTGTACGCCAAGAGCGGCGTCGCCGAGATCGTCGGTTACGACCCGGCCAAGGGCACCAAGCTGTGGACGATCAAGCTGCCCGGCCCGGTCTGCGCGGCCAGCAAGCAGGCCACGTCCGACGGCAGGACCGCGATCACCTACCAGCCGAAGTGGGACACGAAGAACAAGTTCGCCGGGTGCACGCAGATCGCCGCGATCGATCTCGACGCCGGCAAGAAGCTGTGGACGAAGTCGGTCAAGTCCGGTGACTACCCGGTCAACTATCAGAATGTGACGGTCGGCCAGCGCGCCGTCGCGGTCGGCGACACCAACGGCGGTGCCGCGTTCGACATCGACTCCGGCAAGCCGCTGTGGCTGCCGAAGCCGGGCGACGACTGCTACGACGCGGGCTACGGCGGAGGCGCCAAGCTGGTCGCGGTACGCAACTGCGGAGACGTCGACAACGCGCGGCTGCTCATCCAGACCCTGGATCCGAAGACGGGGAAGGTGATCTCCGAGTACCGCATGGACCAGGGTATCGACGAGGCCTCCATCGTCTCCACCGATCCGCTGGTGGTGGCCGCCGCCGCGGGTGACAGCAGCCAGATCACGGACTACTTCTCCATCGACGACAAGACGGGGAAGCTGCTCGCCCACATCTCAGCGCCGGCCGACACCTACGGCGGCAAGTGCGAGGGCATCACCCGCTTCGAGGACTGCCACGGGATCGTCGTCGGCAACGGCAAGCTCTATCTGCCGACCGCGGAGCACGCCGGCTCCTCCGGCCTCGGCCAGACCAACTCGATCGTCGCCTTCGACCTCACCACCGGAAAGCCGACGGGCCAGCGCGCCGACGCCGGCGACGACACCACGCTCGTCCCGCTGCGCATGGACGGGAGCAATCTGCTCGCCTACCGGCCGCCGACGTACAACAAGGGCGGTCAGATCGTCAGTGTCGACGGCGGCAGCTTCAAGATGACCAAGCTGTTGCAGAACCCTGCCGTGCAGAACGTGCGGGAAGCGGAGAGCAACATCCTGCCCGACAGCGACGAGTTGCTCTTCGGCGACGGCCGCCTGTACATGGGGCAGGTCTTCGCCCGCCGCAAGGGCACGTCGTCGATCGGTGAGGAGGACCTGGTGCTGGCGTTCGGCACGGGGGGCTGACGCAACGCCGTCGCCGAAGCGGGTCTCGCCCGAATGGGTGACTTACCGAGAAGTGCCCCGGATTTCATCGATCCGGGGCACTTCTCATCAAGAGGGGCAGCGCTCCGTCGAACAAGCGTGTAGCTTCCGGGGGCATGAAGGACGAGGAGCCGGGGGGCCCTCTGTCCGTGCGGACCGGTGGGCGTCCATAGTGGGGCATCCATGGGGGGGACTGGGGGGTTGCTCTATGGGAGTGCGGCTCATGGTCGTCGACGACCATCGCCTGCTCGCGGAGGCGCTCGCGTCGGCGCTCAAGCTGCGCGGGCACCGGGTGCTCGCCGCGGCGGCACCGGCCGCGGGCGCGGCGGACCTGGTGATCGCGCGGGCGCCGGAGGTGTGCCTGCTGGGTACGGCGGCGCCGGCCGAACCGGGTGTCTTCGATCCGGTGCTGAAGATCAAGCGGGAGCGCCCGCAGGTCGCGGTGTTGGTGCTCGGCCCGGTGCCCTCGCCGCGCGGCATCGCGGCGGCGTTCGCGGCCGGGGCGTCGGGGTACGTGCGGCACGACGAGCGGATCGAGGGCGTCGAGCGGGCGATCATGAAGGCGCGCGCGGGGGAGGCGGCGGTGGCGCCGCAGTTGCTGCAGGGGGCGTTCGAGGAACTGCTCAACCCTGCCGCGCAGCCCGACGACGAGGCGCAGCGGTTGCTGTCGGTGCTGACGCCGCGGGAGGTGGAGGTGCTGGTGCGGGTGGCCGACGGGGAGGACACGCGGCTGATCGCGGCGGGGATGGGGATCGCGCCGAGCACGGCCCGCACCCATGTCCAGCGGGTGCTGATGAAGTTGGGCGTGGGGTCGCGTTTGGAGGCTGCGGCACTGGCGGCGCGGACGGGGTTGCTGGACCGGGCGGGGCCGTTCGGTTCCGGTCCCGAGTAGGCGCCGCTGCCGCGGCGCGGCGCCCCGTAAGGGGCGCGGGGAACTGCGCGAGCAGCCACGACGCGCCGGCAGCCGGGGGACGGCCCGCAGCCCTACGGCGGAACCGTCCCCGACCGACGCTCACTCCTGCGCCGAACCCTCCGGAGGAAGCGGCGGCGGAGTCGGCCGGAGCTTCAGCCAGGCCAGGAAGAAGATGCCCAGCAGGAGCATGCCGATCCCGGTCCAGAGGTTGATGTTGACGCCCTGGGCCTTGTCGATGGCGGCCTTGGAGTCGGTGATGCCGGCGATCGTGACGATGACGCCGTACAGCACGAACAGGCCGCCGATGATGCGCCGCAGGTCGAAGATGCGGGCGGCCGTCGCGGACTTGCCCTCCAGCTCGGTGACTTGCCGCGCCACCTCGTCCTCGGTGTAGTGGTGGCGGCGGTCAGGGTGCTCGGGGTGTTCGGACATGGTTTCCTCGATCCTCCCGCGTCAGAACGAGAACGGGACGTAGCAGACGGCGGCCAGCACGACCGCGCCCCAGCCCAGCAGGGCCGGCCTGCGGTACCAGGCCTCGTCTCCGGGCGCGGACGGTTCGGACATGCCGGGGGAGCGCGTGCCGTAGACCAGGCCCTGCAGCTCCTGCGCCGGCTTCGGCGTGGTGAACAGGGACACCACGACCATCACGACCGCGCCGGCGACGAAGCCCGCGATCGCGGAGACGAAGTTGGCGCCCTGGTCGGAGGGGATGGAGATGATCCCCTTCTTGTAGAACACGAAGTAGTTGATCATCGCGGTCACGGTGCCCGCGAGCAGGCCCCAGAAGCCGGACTTGGCGGACGCGCGCTTCCAGAACATGCCGACGATGAACACGACGAACATCGGCACGTTGAAGAAGGAGAACAGCGTCTGCAGGTAGCTCATGATGTTCGAGAACGAGGACGCCAGGAACGCCGTGCCGATGGAGGCGAGGACGCCGATCACGGTGATCAGGCGGCCGAACCGGACGTAGTAGGCGTCCTCACGGTCGCGCACCACGTACTTCGCCCAGATGTCGTTGGTGAACACGGTGTTGAAGGACGACACGTTGGCCGCCATGCCGGCCATGAAGGCGGCGAGCAGGCCGGTGACGGCGATGCCGAGGACACCGTTGGGCAGCAGTTCCTGCATCAGGTACGGGATGGCGTCGTTGTACTGCAGGCCCGAGGAGGAGGTGCCGATCTTCGGCACGAGGGCTGCGGCGACCAGGCCCGGGATCATCACCAGGAAGACGATGAAGATCTTCGGGTAGGCGGCGATCAGCGGGGTCCGCTGCCCGGCGGAGAGGTTCTTGGCGGACAGGGCGCGCTGCACCTCGGCGAAGTTGGTCGTCCAGTAGCCGAAGGACAGCACGAAGCCGAGGCCGAGGACGATGGTCAGCCAGTTCGCGCCGAGCGGGTTCACATGGCCGATGCCGGTGCCTCCCCACGCGGTGGTGAAGTTCGCGCCGTGCGTCGCGGTGAGCTTGTGGGTCAGGCCGTCCCAGCCGCCGACCTTCTTCAGGCCGAGGGCGGTGATCGGGATGAGGGCGGCCAGGATCACGAAGAACTGCAGCACCTCGTTGTAGATCGCCGAGGACAGACCGCCGAGGGTGATGTACGCCAGCACGAACGCACCGGCGACCACGATCGCGACCCACTGCGGCCAGCCCAGCAGGGCCTCGACGACGATCGCGAGGGCGTAGAGGTTGACGCCCGCGATCAGGATGGCGGCGAACGCGAACAGGATCGAACTGAGCAGGTGCGCACCCCGGTCGAAGCGCAGCAGCAGGAACTCGGGGACCGAGCGGACCTTGCTGCCGTAGTAGAACGGCATCATCACCAGGCCCAGGAAGACCATGGCGGGGATGGCGCCGATCCAGTACCAGTGCACGGTGTAGGCGCCGTACTGGGCGCTGTTCGCGGCCATGCCCAGGATCTCGGTGGCCGCCAGGTTCGCCGAGATGAAGGCGAGACCGGTGATCCAGGCGGGCAGCGAGCGTCCGGAGAGGAAGAAGTCGAGGCTGGTCTTCACCGAGCGGCGGGCGGCGAAGCCGATGCCGAGCACGACGACGAAGTAGATCGCCAGGATCGTGTAGTCCAGCCAGTTGGTGGGGAGCCGTAGCACCGCCGCCAAGTACAGGGGGCTGTCTGTGGGGGTTTGCATGAGTACTCGCTTCGTTGCGCGAACTGATCCAGAGCGGAACCTACGTCTCCGCGTTCAGAAATTGAACACTTCTGTTGGTGTTCTTTGTTTGATTGTGATGATCTGGACGTTGTCGAGTTGCGTTCTGTTATGTTTGATTGTGTTGAGTGATTGGGTGCGGGACGTAGAGGAGTCCGGCGTTGAAGAAGACCTCGACACGGCTGGCAGACGGTCGTGAGCTGATCTACTACGACCTGCGGGACGACACCGTGCGGGACGCCGTCGACCGCCGACCCCTGGAGCGGACCCATACGACGTCCGAGGTCCGCCGCGACGAACTGCTCGGCGACGCGGTCGCCGTCGCCTCCCACCGGCAGGGCCGCACCTACCATCCGCCGGCCGACGAGTGCCCCCTGTGCCCCACGCAGGGCGACCGGCTCAGCGAGATCCCGGACTCGTCGTACGACGTCGTCGTCTTCGAGAACCGCTTCCCCTCCCTCGCCGGTGACTCCGGCCGCTGCGAGGTCGTCTGCTTCACCTCCGACCACGACGCCTCCTTCGCCGACCTGACCGTCGAGCAGGCGCGCCTGGTGCTGGACGCGTGGACGGACCGCACCTCGGAACTGTCGCATCTGCCTGCCGTCGAGCAGGTGTTCTGTTTCGAGAACCGCGGTGCCGAGATCGGAGTGACCCTCGGCCACCCGCACGGACAGATCTACGCCTACCCCTTCACCACTCCGCGCACCGCGCTGATGCTCCGCTCGCTCGCCGCCCACAAGGAGGCAACCGGCGGGGACAACCTCTTCGACGCCGTCCTGGAGCGGGAACTCGCCGGTGAGCGGGTCGTCCTTGAGGGTGAACACTGGGCGGCCTTCGTGCCGTACGCGGCGCACTGGCCGTACGAGGTCCACCTGTACCCCAAGCGCCGCGTGCCCGACCTGCTCGCGCTGGACGAGGCGGCGCGCACAGAGTTCCCCCAGGTGTATCTGGAACTCTTGAGGCGCTTCGACCGTATCTTCGGCGAGGGTGAGCCTCCGACGCCCTACATCGCGGCCTGGCACCAGGCCCCGTTCGGCGCGCTGGAGGACTTCGAGGGGGTCACGCGGGACGACTTCGCGCTCCACCTCGAGCTTTTCACCGTCCGCCGCACTTCCGGCAAGCTGAAGTTTCTCGCGGGTTCCGAGTCCGGCATGAGCGTGTTCATCAACGACGTGCCGCCGGAACGCGCGGCCGAGCGACTGCGAGAGGTAGCGAGTTCATGAAGTACCTGGTGACGGGTGGCGCGGGTTACGTCGGCAGTGTCGTGGCCCAGCATCTGCTGGAGGCCGGCCACGAGGTCACCGTCCTCGACAACCTCTCCACCGGCTTCCGCGCGGGCGTGCCCGCCGGGGCGGCCTTCGTCGAGGGCGACATCCGCGACGCCGCCAAGTGGCTCGACCCCTCCTACGACGGCGTGCTGCACTTCGCCGCGTCCTCGCAGGTCGGCGAGTCGGTGGTGAAGCCGGAGAAGTACTGGGACAACAACGTCGCCGGCTCGATGGCGCTGCTCGGCGCGATGCGCGAGGCGGGCGTCCGCACGTTGGTCTTCTCCTCCACGGCGGCCACCTACGGCGAGCCCGAGCAGGTCCCGATCGTGGAGAGCGCCCCGACGCGGCCGACCAACCCCTACGGCGCCTCCAAGCTGGCCGTCGACCACATGATCACCAGCGAGGCGAACGCCCACGGCCTGGCCGCGGTCTCCCTGCGCTACTTCAACGTGGCCGGTGCGTACGGCACCTGCGGCGAGCGCCACGACCCCGAGTCGCACCTCATTCCGCTGGTCCTCCAGGTCGCCCAGGGCCGCCGCGACGCGATCTCCGTCTACGGCGACGACTACCCGACCCCGGACGGCACCTGCGTGCGCGACTACATCCACGTCGCGGACCTCGCCGAGGCCCACCTGCTCGCCCTGACGGCCGCCACCCCGGGCGAGCACCTGATCTGCAACCTCGGCAACGGCGAGGGCTTCTCCGTCCGCGAGGTCGTCGAGACGGTCCGGCGGGTCACCGGCCGCCCGATCCCCGAGGTCGTGGCCCCGCGCCGCGGCGGCGACCCGGCCGTCCTGGTCGCCTCGGCGGACACGGCCCGCGAGAAGCTGGGCTGGAACCCGAGCCGCGCGGATCTCGCGGGCATCGTCGCGGACGCGTGGGAGTTCGCACAGCACATCTCAAGGGAGCAGTAGTGGGGGCACAGCAGGTCGCGGAGCGCTTCGCCGAGTTGTACGGCGCGGAGCCGGAGGGCGTGTGGGCGGCGCCCGGCCGTGTCAACCTCATCGGTGAACACACCGACTACAACGACGGCTTCGTGATGCCGTTCGCGCTGCCGCACCGGGCCGTCGCGGCGGTCTCCCGGCGCACCGACGGCGTCCTGCGCCTGCACTCGGCGGACATCGACGGCGGCATCGTGGAGCTGTCCCTGGACGCCCTGACGCCCGGGAGCGACGAGAACTGGACGGCGTACCCGGCGGGTGTGGTCTGGGTCCTGCGCGAGGCGGGCCACGCCGTGACCGGCGCGGACGTCCACCTGTCGTCCACGGTCCCGACGGGCGCCGGCCTGTCCTCGTCCGCCGCGCTGGAGGTCGTGATCGCGCTCGCGCTCAACGACCTCTACGAACTGGGCCTGCCGCGCTGGAAGCTGGCCCGGCTGTGCCAGCGCGCCGAGAACGTCTACGTCGGCGCGCCCACCGGGATCATGGACCAGACCGCGTCGGCCTGCTGCGAGCAGGGCCACGCGCTCTTCCTGGACACCCGCGACCTGTCCCAGCAGCAGATCCCCTTCGACCTCGCGGCCGAGGGCCTGCGCCTGCTGGTCGTGGACACCCAGGTCAAGCACGCCCACAGCGGCGGCGAGTACGGCAAGCGGCGGGCCGGCTGCGAGAAGGGCGCGGCCCTGCTCGGCGTCGACGCCCTGCGGGACGTCCCGTACGACGGGCTGGACGCGGCGCTGGCCCGCCTCGGCGACGAGGAGGAGGTCGTGCGCCTGGTCCGCCATGTGGTGACGGAGGACCACCGGGTCGAGCGGGTCGTCGGCCTGCTCCGCGCCGGCGACACCCGCGCCATCGGCCCCGTCCTCACCGAGGGCCACGCCTCGCTGCGCGACGACTTCCGCATCTCCTGCCCGGAGCTGGACCTGGTCGTCGACACGGCCCTGGGCGCGGGTGCGCTGGGCGCCCGGATGACCGGCGGCGGCTTCGGCGGCTCGGCGATCGTCCTGACGGAGGCGGCCGAGGTGGACACCCTCACCAAGGCGATCGAGGAGGCCTTCGCGGCCGCCGGCTTCACGGCTCCGCGCGTGTTCGAGGCGGTGCCGTCGGCGGGCGCCGGCCGACTGGTCTGAGACCCGCCCCGGCCACGACGATCACCGGCCCCCGTACCCGCCCGGCGGGTGCGGGGGCCGGCGCGGATCACGTCGATCTTTGTCGACTTCCGCCTCAATACGAAACTTGCGGCACACGACAAGCACGCTGGACGGCCAGTTCTGTAAATCTCCTTCCGCTGCGTGCTCCCATCCGTACTCTGTGGAACAGCACCGGTGGGGGCCGGTGCTGTTCAGGGGGCGAGACAGGCGGGTACGGCACCCGCGGTGGGGGTAGCAGTTTCCGCGACGGCGGCGGCCGTGCGGCGCGCGTCCTTTCCGTGGGCGTCCGTACCCGCGCGGGTCGTCGCTCTCCGGAGGGCCAGGCCCGGTCCGGGAGGGGTTTCGTGGTTCGTATCCGAGTCCTGGTCGTCGACGACCACCGCATCTTCGCCGAGTCGCTCGCGGCCGCCCTGGCCGCCGAGCCCGATGTCGACGTCTCCGCCGCCGGCAGCGGTCCCGCCGCGCTGCGCTGCCTGGAGCGGGCGGCCGGTGAGGGCCGCCGCTTCGACGTGCTGCTGGTCGACGCCGACCTGGGCGGCCATGTGCCCGGCACCCGCCCGGCCGTGCCCGTTCCGGTGCAGGAGGGTCATGAGGACGGGCTGGTCGACGGGATCTCGCTCGTCGCCGGGGTCCGGGCCGCCCAGCCCGCCGTCCGGATCGTCGTGCTCGCCGAGAAGGACGACTCCCGGCGGGCGGCGCTCGCGCTGCAGGCCGGTGCCTCGGGATGGGTCGCCAAGGACTGCTCGCTGTCCCGGCTGCTGACGGTGATCCGGGGTGTGCTGCGCGACGAGACCCATCTGCCGCCCGCCCTGCTCACCGGCGTGCTCAGGGAGCTGACGGCCGCCCGCCGGCACCGCACCGAGAGCGAGCGGCTGGTGGAGTCCCTCACCCCGCGCGAGCGGGAGGTGCTGCGCTGCATGGTCGCGGGCCTCGGCCGCAAGGCCGTCGCCGAGCGGCTGTTCCTCTCCCCGCACACCGTGCGCACCCATATGCAGAACGTCCTCGGCAAGCTGGGCGTCCACTCCACCCTGGCCGCCGTCGCGCTCGCCCGCCGCGCGGGGGTCGGACCGGCCGAGCTAACCGGGAATGTTGTCGAACGGGGCGGTCAACTGGCGTAGCAGTCCGGCCAGTTCCGCGCGCTGGGCGGGGGACAGCTCCGCGAGGATCGCCCGCTCCTGCTCCAGCAGGCCGGCCAGCGCCTGGTCGGCGCGGTCCCTGCCGGTCTCGGTCAGCCGGACCAGCACGCCCCGCCGGTCGCTCGGGTCCGGCAGCCGCCCCACCAGGCCCTTCTTGGCCAGCCGGTCGATCCGGTTGGTCATCGTGCCCGAGGTGACCAGGGTCTGTGTCAGCAGCTGGCCGGGGGAGAGCTGGTACGGCGCGCCCGCGCGCCGGAGCGCGGTCAGCACATCGAACTCCCACGGCTCCAGCTGGTGCTCGGCGAAGGCGAGCCGGCGCGCACGGTCCAGATGCCGGGCGAGACGGCTCACCCGGCTGAGCACTTCCAGCGGCTCCACGTCGAGGTCCGGACGTTCCCGGCGCCACGCTGCGACCAGCCGATCGACCTCGTCCTCCATGGAGATCAGTGTAGTGGTTGTGTCGACGTGAAGTCTCTTGACATCAAGTCTCTTGACATCAAGAGAGTTGGAGGGGACAGTGGTCGGTATGACGACACCCATCTGGGACCCCGGGCAGTATCTGCGGCACGCCGGTCACCGGGCCCGTCCCTTCGCCGACCTCCTCGCCCGCGTCCCCGCCCCGCCCACGCGGGCGCCCCGCATCGCCGACCTCGGCTGCGGCCCGGGCAACGTCACCGTGCTGCTCACCGAACGCTGGCCCGCCGCACACGTCACCGGCTACGACAACTCGCCGGAGATGCTGGACAAGGCCCACACCCAGCACGAGGGCCCCACCGCCGGGGGCGGACGGCTGGACTTCGCCCACGCCGACGTCCGCACCTGGGCGCCCGAGGAGCCGTACGACCTGATCGTCTCCAACGCCACCCTCCAGTGGGTGCCGGGCCACGCCGACCGCTTCGCCGACTGGATCGCCGGCCTCGGGCCCGGTGGCACCTTCGCCTTCCAGGTGCCCGACAACATCGACGCCCCGCTGCACGCCCTGATGCGCGAACTCGCCGGCACCCCCCGCTGGAAGTCCCGCCTCGCCGACATCCTGCGCCGCACCGACTCCGTGCACACGCCCGGCGCCTATCTGGACCGCCTCGCCCGCCTCGGCTGTGCGACCGACGTGTGGCAGACGACGTACTACCACGTCCTGGAAGGGGCGGACCCGGTCCTTGACTGGGTGAAGGGCACGGGGCTGCGGCCCGCCCTGACCGCGCTCGCCGACGACCCCGAGGCGCGCGACGCGTTCCTGGCCGAGTACCGGGACCTGCTGCGGCAGGCCTACCCGAGTGCGCCGTACGGCACGGTCATGCCGTTCCGCCGGCTGTTCGCCGTCGCCGTGAAGGAGGCCTGAGCATGCTCGCCGCGGTCGATCATGTGCAGCTGGCGGCGCCGGCGGGGTCCGAGCCCGCTCTTCGGTCGTACTACGCCGATGTCCTCGGCATGACCGAGATCCCCAAGCCACCGGTCCTCGCGGCGCGCGGAGGCTGCTGGTTCCAGGCCGGGGCCGTGCAGCTGCATCTGGGCATCGAGACCGACTTCCGGCCCGCGAAGAAGGCCCACCCCGGGCTGCGGGTGACGGACATCGAGGCGTACGCCGGCCGGCTCACCGCCAAGGGGGCCCAGGTGACCTGGGACGACAACCTCCCCGGCCACCTGCGCTTCTACTCGGAGGATCCGGTCGGCAACCGGCTGGAGTTCCTGGAGCCGGTCAAGTCGTCCGGCCGAGGTGGGTGACGGTGGCTGAGTGACGGCGCCTCTTTGCCAGTGGTCGGCAATGGCCAGGGCATCTTCGAGATCCTCGATCACACGGGGAGAGACGAGGAGCGCGCCGACGCGTTCCTGGCCGGTGAGGGCTATGGTCTCGCGGTTGTGGGCCACCCGGCGGACCAGGGCGTCGAGCTGGAGTGCGGCGTCACTGATCGCGATCTCGCTCATGCGCACGCGATCCCGCAGGCATGCCCCGCGGGGGCCCGTTCAGCTCTTCCGATGCCCGATCAACCGCGGCTTCTGCTCCAGACCGTCCAGGCCGTGCCACGCCAGGTTCACCAGATGCGCCGCCACCTCGGCCTTCTTCGGGCGGCGCACGTCAAGCCACCACTGGCCGGTCAGGGCGACCATGCCGACCAGCGCCTGCGCGTACAGGGGGGCCAGCTTCGGGTCGAAGCCCCGGGACTTGAACTCGCGGCCCAGGATGTCCTCCACCTGCGTGGCGATGTCGGAGATGAGGGAGGCGAAGGAACCCGTCGACTGCGGGATGGGGGAGTCACGGACCAGGATGCGGAAGCCGTCCGTGTACTCCTCGATGTAGTCCAGCAGCGCGAAGGCGGCCTGCTCGCACAGTTCGCGCGGATGGCCGGCCGTCAGCGAGCTGGTCACCATGTCCAGCAGCCGCCGCATCTCGCGGTCCACCACCACCGCGTACAGACCCTCCTTGCCGCCGAAGTGCTCGTACACCACCGGCTTGGACACTCCGGCCTTCGCCGCGATCTCCTCCACCGAGGTGCCCTCGAAACCCTTCGCCGCGAAGAGGGTGCGACCGATCTCCAGCAGCTGCTGGCGGCGCTCGGCACCGGTCATACGGGTCCGGCGGGTCCGCCGTGGTTTGTCGTTGCTGGAGGTGCTGCTGGAGTCGGTCGCCACGGCGTCAATCATGCCGCCTTCGCGGTCTCCCTCCGGCGCCGGGAGCCGTCCTGGTCGGAGTTCCGGCGCGAATCGATACGCGAGCGTGACGGCCAGCGCACGTCGTACGCCCAGCCGAGCAGCTCGAAGATGCGGATGAACCGCGCCGAGGAGTCGATCTGCCCGCGCATCACACCGTGCCGCGCCGAGGTCGGGTCGGCGTGGTGCAGGTTGTGCCAGGACTCACCGCACGACAGCACCGCCAGCCACCACACGTTGCCCGAACGGTCCCGCGACTTGAACGGCCGCTTGCCCACCGCGTGACAGATCGAGTTGATCGACCACGTCACATGGTGCAACAACGCCACCCGTACGAGTGAACCCCAGAAGAACGCGGTGAACGCGCCCCACCAGGACATCGTCACCAGACCGCCGACCAGCGGCGGCGCCAGCAGCGACAGGGCCGTCCACAGCACGAACTGCCGGGAGATCGCCCGGATCGCCGGGTCCTTGATCAGATCCGGCGCGTACTTGTCCTGCGGGGTCTGCTCCTCGTCGAACATCCAGCCGATATGAGCCCACCACAGGCCCTTGACCAGCGCCGGAACCGTCTCGCCGAACCGCCACGGAGAGTGCGGGTCACCCTCCGCGTCGGAGAACCTGTGGTGCTTGCGGTGATCGGCCACCCAGCGCACCAGGGGCCCCTCGACCGCCAGCGAACCCATGATCGCCAGCGCGATCCGCAGCGGCCGCCTGGCCTTGAACGAACCGTGGGTGAAGTACCGGTGGAAACCGATCGTGATGCCGTGGCACCCCAGGAAGTAGAAGAACACCAGCAGGCCCAGATCGAGCCAGCTCACCCCCCAGCCCCAGGCCAGCGGCACAGCAGCCACGAGCGCCAGGAACGGCACGGTGATGAACAGAAGCAGCGTGATCTGCTCGATCGAGCCCTTCTGCTCGCCGCCCAGCGTGGCGGAGGGGGTGGAGGTGTCGGTGGCCTGACGGGCTTCTTCGATCACATCGGAACTTGAGGTCATGCGCGTCCCCTGTGGGGTCGAGGGTCGAGACAGGTGCCGGGCCGCCGGGACCGGACGGAAGGCTCCGGCACTTCCCTACGGTTCCGTAACCTACGGCGTCGTAAGTATGGCAGCGTGTCGAGCGGCGGCAAGAGCCCCGGAGCCTGCGCGTCCCCATCGACACCTATCCTTGAACTCGGTCGGACAGCGCGGTCCGCTGAAGTTTCCTTCCCGGACGCTCCGGCCCGTATGCGGCGCCCGCCGCGCGGCAGCCGGCCGGGTTCCCTCCCAGAGAGCTTCCACACTGCAAGGAGCCGCACCTGTGAGCAGTGCCGACGACCAGACCACCACGACCAGCAGCGAGCTGCGCGCCGACATCCGCCGGCTGGGTGATCTCCTGGGCGAGACCCTCGTACGGCAGGAAGGACCCGAGCTCCTCGACCTGGTCGAGAAGGTCCGCCGCCTCACCCGCGAGGACGGCGAGGCCGCCGCCGACCTGCTGCGCGGCACCGAACTGGAGACCGCCGCCAAGCTGGTGCGCGCCTTCTCCACCTACTTCCACCTCGCCAACGTCACCGAACAGGTGCACCGCGGCCGCGAACTGCGCGCCCGGCGCGCCGCCGAGGGCGGCCTCCTCGCCCGTACCGCCGACCGGCTGAAGGACGCCGACCCCGAGCATCTGCGGCAGACCGCCCAGAACCTCAACGTTCGCCCCGTGTTCACGGCACACCCCACCGAGGCCGCGCGCCGCTCGGTGCTGAACAAGCTCCGGCGCATCGCCGCGCTCCTGGAGACCCCCGTCCAGGGCTCCGACCGCCGCCGCCACGACGTCCGCCTCGCCGAGAACATCGACCTCGTCTGGCAGACCGACGAACTGCGCGTCGTCCGCCCCGAACCCGCCGACGAGGCCCGCAACGCCATCTACTACCTCGACGAGCTGCACGCGAACGCCGTCGGCGACGTCCTGGAGGACCTGACCGCCGAACTGGAGCGCGTCGGCGTCAAGCTCCCCGACGACACCCGCCCGCTCACCTTCGGCACCTGGATCGGCGGCGACCGCGACGGCAACCCCAACGTCACCCCCCAGGTCACCTGGGACGTCCTCATCCTCCAGCACGAGCACGGCATCAACGACGCCCTGGAGATGATCGACGAGCTGCGGGGCCTGCTCTCCAACTCCATCCGCTACACCGGCGCCACCGAAGAGCTGCTGGAGTCGCTGAACACCGATCTGGAGCGGCTGCCCGAGATCAGCCCCCGCTACAAGCGCCTCAACGCCGAGGAGCCCTACCGGCTCAAGGCCACCTGCATCCGGCAGAAGCTGGAGAACACCAAGCAGCGCCTCGCCCAGGGCACCCCCCACGACGCGGGCCGCGACTACCTCGGCACCAGCGAACTGCTGAACGACCTGCGGATCATCCAGACCTCCCTGCGCGAGCACCGCGGCGCCCTGCTCGCCGACGGCCGCCTCGCCCGCACCATCCGCACCCTCGCCGCCTTCGGCCTCCAGCTCGCCACCATGGACGTCCGCGAACACGCCGACGCCCACCACCACGCCCTCGGCCAGCTCTTCGACCGCCTCGGCGAGGAGTCCTGGCGCTACGCCGACATGCCCCGCGAGTACCGCGCCAAGCTCCTCGCCAAGGAACTGCGCTCCCGGCGCCCGCTCGCCCCCACCCCGGCACCCGTCGACGCGGCCGGGCAGAAGACCCTCGGCGTCTTCGAGACCGTCAAGAAGGCCCTGGAGGTCTTCGGCCCCGAGGTCATCGAGTCCTACATCATCTCCATGTGCCAGGGCGCCGACGACGTCTTCGCCGCCGCCGTCCTCGCCCGCGAGGCCGGCCTGATGGACCTCCACGCCGGCTGGGCGAAGATCGGCATCGTCCCCCTCCTGGAGACCACCGACGAGCTGAAGGCCGCCGACACCATCCTCGAGGACATGCTCTCCGACCCGTCCTACCGGCGCCTGGTCGCGCTGCGCGGCGACGTCCAGGAGGTCATGCTCGGCTACTCCGACTCCTCCAAGTTCGGCGGCATCACCACCAGCCAGTGGGAGATCCACCGCGCCCAGCGCCGCCTGCGCGACGTCGCCCACCGCTACGGCGTACGGCTGCGCCTCTTCCACGGCCGCGGCGGCACCGTCGGCCGCGGCGGCGGCCCCTCCCACGACGCCATCCTCGCCCAGCCCTGGGGCACCCTCGAAGGCGAGATCAAGGTCACCGAGCAGGGCGAGGTCATCTCCGACAAGTACCTCATCCCGTCCCTGGCCCGGGAGAACCTCGAACTCACCGTCGCCGCCACCCTGCAGGCCTCCGCCCTGCACACCGCCCCCCGCCAGTCCGACGAGGCACTGGCCCGCTGGGACGCCGCCATGGACGTGGTGTCCGACGCGGCCCACGCCGCCTACCGCCGCCTGGTCGAGGACCCCGACCTCCCGGCCTACTTCTTCGCCTCCACCCCGGTCGACCAGCTCGCCGAACTCCACCTCGGCTCCCGGCCCTCCCGGCGCCCCGACTCCGGCGCCGGTCTCGACGGCCTGCGCGCCATCCCCTGGGTGTTCGGCTGGACCCAGTCCCGGCAGATCGTCCCCGGCTGGTTCGGCGTCGGCTCCGGCCTGAAGGCGCTGCGCGAGGCAGGCCTGGACGGTGTCCTCGACGAGATGCACCAGCAGTGGCACTTCTTCCAGAACTTCATCTCCAACGTCGAGATGACCCTGGCCAAGACCGACCTGCGCATCGCCCGGCACTACGTCGACACCCTCGTCCCCGACGACCTCAAGCACGTCTTCGCCACCATCGAGGCCGAACACGAACTGACCGTCCGCGAGGTGCTCCGCATCACCGGCGAGCAGGAACTGCTGGACGCCCAGCCCGTCCTCAAGCAGACCTTCGCCATCCGCGACGCCTACCTGGACCCCATTTCCTACCTCCAGGTCACCCTGCTCAAGCGCCAGCGCGACGCCGCCGCGGCCGGCGTCAGCCCCGACCCGCTGCTCTCCCGCGCCCTGCTCCTCACCGTCAACGGCGTGGCGGCGGGCCTGCGCAACACCGGCTGACCCGCCGCTGAAACAGACGGTGCCCCCGAGGCCGTACGACCCCGGGGGCACCGCCCTTTCCGGCTCCGGTCAGCCACGCGCCTTCCGGCGCCGCACCACCAGATAGCCGCCCGCGCCCATCAGCACGGCCGCGACACCCGACAGCGCACCCACCGGAACACCGTTGCCGGTCTCGGCGAGACCACCGCCACCGCCCTGCGCGGACGGCGAGGAGGACGGAACGGGAGACGACGAGGACGACGAACCGGGGGCCGACGAGGACGGCGACACGGACGACGACGGGGACGAGGACGAGGACGGCGCGGGGGACGCGCTCGACGACGGACCCGACGACGGCGTGCCGCCACCGCCGCCGGAGTCCTGGCAGTTCGTCCAGAACACCTTGTGCTTGGCCGCGCCCTTCTCGCCGTCGAAGTTCCAGAACAGCTTGTAGTGCCCGTCGGGCAGGCTCATGTCCTCGGTGCGGCCGTGGCCGTCCGTGTCCAGGGACAGGGCACCCGACTTCACCGTCGAACCCTTCGTCCCACCGGTCGGGGCCCACACCTCGATGTGCCAGTCGACCTGCTGGCCGCCGTCGAAGTGGAAGGCGTCCAGGTAGAACGAGCACACGTGCGGCTCATTGCGCTGGTCGTACTCGTCCGTCGTGGACTTGTGGATCTTCACATCGCCGTTGTCACCGGGGGGAGCGGCATGCGCCGCCGGGGCGAGGAACAGCGCTGCCGAAAGGCCGGCGGACACCGCGCCGGCTCGGATGAGGGTACGCATGGGGCTGGTCCATCTTCGAGAGGCCTACGGGGAAGATGTGGAGGGGGCGCCCCAGCTTCCGGCTCCGCCTGACCCGGGGTCAATCACGAAGACACAACACCTGCCCGCCATCACCGGCGCGCGGAGTCACGAACCGGCGGACACCGCCAGAAAAGCCCCCGTCAGCAACGCCACCCCGCACCCCGCCAGCACCCACGCCACCCGCGTCAGCCGCATCCCGCCGGCCACCACCACCGACGCCAGCAACAACGCCCCGCCCAACGGCACCCACGCATACAGGATCCCCGCCGGACCCGAGCGCACCGCGTCCGCCGTACCCGGCTTCAGCACCACGTCGTACGTCCGCCCCTTGCGCACCGCCACCGACTCCGCGATCTCCACACGCGCGCGTGCCCGCGCCCCCGCCGACGTCGGCGTGAACGCACCGCTGCACGTATCGCCCGCACAGGCGGTCACCCGCACCGTGCCCTGCTCCCGCCCCTTGGCCAGCATCACGTGCTGCGCGGTCCCCCAGGAACCCCACACCCCGGCGAACAGAATCAACGCGGCGAGCGCGCCCATCACCGCGACCCGCCCGAACCGCAACGCGGTCACGGAGGCCTGGCGAGCAGTGCTGGAGGTGGCAGGCATGGCCGGGATCATTGGCCATACCCGTGCGGGTGGTCAACCTCGCTGTCCGCCGTACCCGCACATGTCAGGAGTTGTACGCGCTCTGCGCCCGCTCCAGGCCCTCGATCACCAGACACTCCACCGCGTCCGCCGCACGATCCACGAAGTAGTCCAGCTCCTTGCGCTCCCCCGACGAGAAGTCCTTCAGCACGAAATCCGCCACCTGCATACGACCCGGAGGCCGGCCGATCCCGAACCGCACCCGGTGATAGTCCGAACCCATCGCCTTCGTCATCGACTTCAGACCGTTGTGCCCGTTGTCCCCACCGCCCAGCTTCAGCCGCAGCACCCCGTAGTCGATGTCCAACTCGTCATGCACGGCCACCACGTTCGCCACCGGCACCCTGAAGAAGTCCTTCAACGCGTTCACCGGACCACCCGACAGATTCATGTACGACATCGGCTTCGCCAGGATCACCCGCCGATTCGCCGGCCCCGCCGGACCGATCCGCCCCTCCAGCACCTGCGCCTGCGCCTTGCCCGCCCGCTTGAACTTCCCCCCGATCCGCTCCGCGAGCAGGTCCGCCACCATGAAACCGACGTTGTGCCGGTTCATGGCGTACTCCGGCCCGGGATTCCCGAGCCCGACGATCAGCCAGGGATCACTACTGGCGGGAGTGGTCACGTGCATGTCTCCTTGATACGCGCCAGCCGCCGCTCCCCGCGAGGGAGAGCAGCGGCTGAACGGATGATGACGACGACGAGGATCAGGCCTCGGCGACCTCTTCGCCCTCGGCGGCCTCCTCGCCCTCGGCCTCCTCGGCCTGCGCGGCCAGGACCTGCAGAACGACAGCGTCCTCCTCGACGGCCAGCGTGGTGCCGTTCGGGAGGGTGATGTCCTTGGCGAGGATGGAGGCACCGGCCGCCAGGCCCTCGACGGAGACGGTGACGGCCTCGGGGATGTGCGTGGCCTCGGCCTCGACCGGCAGCGCGTTCAGGACGTGCTCCAGCAGGTTGCCACCCGGGGCCAGCTCGCCCTCGGTGTGCACCGGGATCTCGACCGTGACCTTCTCGCCACGCTTGACCAGCAGCAGGTCCACGTGCTCCAGGAAGCCCTTGATCGCGTCACGCTGCACGGCCTTCGGAATGGCCAGCTCGTTGGTCTTGCCGTCGATGTCCAGGGAGATCAGGACGTTCGGCGTACGCAGCGCCAGCAGCAGGTCGTGACCCGGCAGGGTCAGGTGCACCGGGTCGGTGCCGTGGCCGTACAGAACAACCGGAACCTTGTTGTCACGGCGGATGCGACGAGCCGCACCCTTGCCGAACTCGGTACGGGTCTCGGCGGCGAGCTTCACCTCGGACATAATGATCACTCCTCGTAGGAACTCGGAACGGACGTGGTCACCCGGCCACGAACGGCCTGCTACGAAGAGCGCGTCGATAACGGACCGCCGTACACACGAGTACGGCCTCCCTCGCCGAGCAACTGAAGCAGTCTACTCGGACAGGGAGGCCGCACCCAAAAGGATCTTCAGCCGCGGTCAGCGCAGCCGGCGCAGAAACCTCACTGCTCGTCGAACAGGCTCGTCACCGAACCGTCCTCGAACACCTCACGCACCGCACTCGCGATCGTCGGAGCGATCGACAGCACCCTGATCTTGTCCAGATCCCGGCCCAGCTCCGCCGGCGTCGGCAGCGTGTTCGTGAACACGAACTCACTGACGCGGGAGTTCTTCAGCCGGTCCGCGGCGGGGCCGGACAGCACACCGTGCGTCGCTGTGACGATGACATCCTCCGCACCATGCGCGAACAGCGCATCGGCGGCGGCACAGATGGTGCCACCAGTGTCGATCATGTCGTCGACGAGGACACACACCCGGCCCTTGACCTCACCCACGACCTCGTGGACGGTCACCTGGTTCGCCACATCCTTGTCACGCCGCTTGTGCACGATCGCCAGCGGCGCACCCAACCGGTCGCACCAGCGGTCCGCGACCCGCACCCGCCCCGCGTCCGGCGACACCACCGTCAGCTTGTCCCGGTCCACCTTCTCGCCCACGTAATCGGCGAGCAGCGGCAGCGCGAACAGATGATCCACCGGCCCGTCGAAGAAACCCTGGATCTGATCCGTGTGCAGATCCACCGTCAGAAGCCGGTCCGCCCCCGCCGTCTTCATCAGATCGGCGATCAGACGCGCCGAAATAGGTTCACGACCCCGGTGCTTCTTGTCCTGCCGCGCGTAACCGTAGAACGGCACAATCACCGTGATGGAGCGAGCCGACGCACGCTTCAGCGCGTCGATCATGATCAACTGCTCCATGATCCACTGATTGATCGGAGCCGTGTGGCTCTGGATCACAAAGCAGTCCGCACCACGCGCCGACTCCTGATAACGGACGTAGATCTCACCGTTCGCGAAGTCGAAGGCCTTCGTCGGGACGACCCCGACACCCAGCTGCTGGGCGACCTCCTCGGCAAGCTCGGGGTGGGCGCGGCCGGAGAAGAACATCAACTTCTTCTCGCCGGTCGTCTTGATCCCGGTCACAGCACTGTCTCCTCAGAGGTTGTCTCAGCCAGCCGACTGCTCAACGACCCCCCGTCAGGGCATGGAAGGCCGTATCCGCTGGTAAGGGTGCGGGTGCACGCGTGCGGATGTGCACTTATCACGGTACGCCGTGTTTGACGTACCCGTTTCCGGTCAGTCCTCGCTCTCGCCCCTCCGGGACGCCGCCTCAGCCGCCTTCGCCGCCGCGCTCCCCGGACGCTTCCGAGCCACCCAACCCTCGATATTCCGCTGCTGACCACGGGCCACGGCCAGCGAACCGGGCGGCACATCCTTCGTGATCACAGACCCGGCGGCGGTGTACGCACCGTCCCCGACCGTGACAGGAGCCACAAACATGTTGTCCGACCCCGTCTTGCAATGCGACCCCACGGTCGTGTGGTGCTTGTGCTCCCCGTCATAGTTCACGAACACACTCGCCGCCCCGATGTTCGTGTACTCACCGATCGTCGCGTCACCCACGTACGACAGATGCGGCACCTTCGTCCCCTCACCGATCGAGGCGTTCTTCGTCTCGACGTACGTCCCGATCTTGCCCTTGGTACCGAGCCGGGTCCCAGGACGGAGATAGGCGTACGGCCCCACGGACGCCTCCGGCCCGACCACGGCCCCGTCCGACACCGTGTTGTCCACCCGCGCCCCCGCGCCCACCTGCGTGTCCCTCAGCCGGCTGTTCGGACCCACCTCGGCCCCCTCACCGAGGTGCGTCGACCCGGTGAGCAGCGTGTTCGGAAGCACGACGACATCCCGCTCGAAGGTGACCGTC
Organism: Streptomyces sp. RB17; assembly: GCF_009604455.1. Classification (GTDB taxonomy): domain Bacteria; phylum Actinomycetota; class Actinomycetes; order Streptomycetales; family Streptomycetaceae; genus Streptomyces. Next base: position 136,954 of record NZ_WEGL01000007.1, on the reverse strand, counting down.
ACATCCACCCAGGTGGAAGCGGGATCGACGACGGTGACACCGCCGAGCATGGCCGCGGTCAGCAGCCGGTCGTTCAGGATCCGGCGCGCCTCGGCCAACTGCACCCGGTTGTTGATCCCCGCGATCTCCCGGTGATCACCGGCCACGGAGGCCCCGACCCGATGCCCGGCCTCACGCAGGATCCCCAGCACATCGGTGAGGTACTCCTCACCCTGGCTGTTGTCCGTACGCACCTTCTTCAGCGCGTCCGCCAGCAACTGCCCGTCGAACGCGAACACCCCGCTGTTGATCTCCCGGATCGACCGCTGGGCGTCGGTCGCGTCCTTGTGCTCCACGATCGCGGTGACAGCACCGGTCACCTCGTCCCGGATGATCCGGCCGTACCCCGTCGCGTCCGGCACCTCGGCCGTCAGCACGGTCACGGCATTGCCGTCGGCGGCGTGCGTCTCCGCGAGCTGCCTCAGCGTCTCGGCGGTCAGCAGCGGCGTGTCCCCGCACACGACCACGACAGTCCCGTCGACGGCCCCGCCCAGCTGCTCCAGACCCATGCGTACGGCGTGCCCCGTGCCGTTCTGCTCCGCCTGCACGGCAGTCCTGGTGCCCGGGTCGATCTCCGCGAGGTGGGCGGCGACCTGCTCCCGGGCGTGGCCCACGACCACGACCAGGTTCTCCGGATCCAACTCACGGGCGGCGGCCAGCACATGGCCCACGAGGGAACGGCCACAGATCTCGTGCAGGACCTTCGGTGTGGCCGACTTCATACGGGTGCCCTCACCCGCTGCGAGAACGACGACGGCTGCCGGGCGGATGGCGCTCACGGGGTTGCCCTTCGGCTGTGGGTGGTGGGGGTGACAGCCGCAGGATACCGGGGTGTTTCTTGGGGGAGGTGAGAGCGGGCCCTGACGGGGGCGATGCCGGTCAGGGCCCGAACCTAGGGTTTGTGTGCTGTGGCTCCCCCGCAAGGATTCGAACCTTGTCCTGCTGGTACCAAAAACCAGTGTGCTGCCAGTTACACCACGGGGGAACAGCGCTCCAGACCTTACCCGAGACGTGCCTCAGCATGGGCCACGATTCCGTTCCACCAGCCCTCGATGCGGTTGTACAAGTGGGCGCTTCTGGCTACGACGATGACCAGGCACCCGTGGTAGTCGTCCCCGGTGTTCTTACGGACGGTCTTCGGGTTGTGCTTCTTCAGCGTCGGCTTGGCGAAGACCGACGTGTCGATGTCGGTGACGGCCGCCCAGAAGCGGTGAGCCGCCTCGACGTCCGCCGACTCGTGGATGAGAAGCCGGAAAGACAGGCGCTCGCGGTCCACCTCGAGCAGGTCCAGCCAGGCCAGGTAGGTCTTGATCACGCCGGGGTCGCTGTTGACGAAGATCGCGCGCTCGCGGCGGTCGTACGGCTTGCTCTTCGAGCCTTCTGCCCAGTAGAGCGCGATGCCCACCATGAAGAGCTCCCGATCGGTGAGTTCGCTGATCTCTCGCAGCGCAGCCCCCTTGGTCTCCTCGCGCTTCTCCCGCTCTGTGGCTCGGCGCCTTGCCAGGCCCTCTCGCATGAGCGCGCGGTGCTCCTCCGGTGTGTACCGCGGTTCAGGCCTCGGAAGATCCCGCACCCACAGCGACACGGAACTCCGCGAGCACCCCAGCTCCGCCTCGATCTGGTCGTAGGTCCAGCCCTGGAGCCGTAGCTCGCGGGCCTTCGCCCTTACGTCGTCCTTCGCGTTCGGGCGCTTCGTCCACTCCGGCGGCGGTTCCCCCTTCACCAGCTGGTTGAGGATGTCGTTGTTGAAGATCTTCAGCTCGTCCCGGATCTGCCGGAGGCTGTAGCCGGCCCGGCGCAGGGTGACCGCCTGCTCCCGCAGTACCTCGAAGTCGGCGTATTTGCTGTGTGAATGTGCCATGGGCATACCGTCCGGCCGGAATGATCCGTTCCAGGGTCGAACGGGAAGGGTTCACCAGTTCGAGTGATTCCGGTGGGTTTCGAGGTCGTCCGGTTACGGAGTGTGGTGTGTGGAGGTCGGTGAAAGTCACCGGAAAAGCCGCAGCCCTCGCCCGTAGGCTGGAGGCATGACCATGACGGGGGAAGAGCACGCCACGGCCCTGACCGGGCCGTGGTGGTGGGCCAGGTGGCGTAGCGCGGCGCTCGACGGGAGTCTCGCGCTGGTGTCGGCTGTGGAGTGCGGCGCGGAGGGTGTTCCGTTCGCCCGGGATGCCGGTATTCCGATGGCGGTGGGGATCGTTTTCGGGGTGATCGCCGGCTCCGTGCTGCTGGTGCGACGGAAGTGGCCGATCGCCGTCGTGCTGGTCGCGATCGCGATCACGCCCGCGCAGATGGGGTTCCTGCTGGGGGTCGTCGGCCTGTACACGCTCGCCGCGTGTGAGCTGCCGAGGCGGGTCATCGGGGCGCTGGCGGGGATGTCGTTGGTGGGGACGGCGGTCGTGACGTTCGTGCGGGTGCGGCAGGACATGGCGCGGGGCGATCTGACGCTGGGTGACTGGTTCGTGCCGTTCGCGGCGGTGGCGACGGCGTTGGGGCTGACGGCTCCGCCGGTGCTGCTGGGTTTGTACGTGGGGGCGCGGCGGCGGTTGATGGAGAGCTTGCGGGAGCGGGCGGACAGTCTGGAGCGGGAGCTTCAGTTGCTCGCGGAGCGGGCGGAGGAGCGGGCCGAGTGGGCGAGGAACGAGGAGCGGACTCGGATCGCGCGGGAGATGCATGACGTGGTCGCGCATCGGGTGAGCCTGATGGTGGTGCATGCCGCCGCGTTGCAGGCGGTGGCGCGGAAGGATCCCGAGAAGGCGGTGCGGAACGCGGCGCTGGTGGGGGACATGGGGCGGCAGGCGTTGACCGAGTTGCGGGAGATGCTGGGGGTGCTGCGGGCGGGGGAGGATCCGGTGCGGCGTGCTCCGCGGGTGCCGTTGGCGGCGGTGGGGCAGGCGGCTGCGGCTGCGGCTTCCCGGGTGGCCGAGGCAGAGGGTGCGGTGGACGGGCCGTGTCTGTCGGAGTTGGAGGAGTTGGTCGGGCAGTCGGCGGCTGCGGGGATGGTCGTGGTGCTGTCGGTGGAGGGGGAGGTGCGCTCGTATGCGGCGCGGGTCGAGCAGACGGCGTACCGGGTGGTGCAGGAGGCGTTGACGAACGTGCACAAGCACGCGGCGGGTGCGAAGACGCATGTGCGGTTGGCGCATCGGGTGTCGGAGATCGCGATGCAGGTGGAGAACGAGCCGCCGCCGGAGCCGGCGTCGGCGTCGGCGGCGGGGTTGCCGTCGGGTGGGAACGGCCTGGTGGGGATGCGTGAGCGGGTTGTGGCGCTGGGTGGTGTGTTCGTGTCGGGGCCGACGGATGCGGGGGGTTTCCGGGTGTCGGCGGTGATTCCGGCGGCGTAGGGCCGCTCTCGGTGTGTCAGCCCGCGGTGAGTCGTACGGGTTCGATGCCGGTGATGAGGGTGGTGAGGGCGTGGTCGATGTCGGGGCCGGCGTACCAGTCGCCGGTGTGGTCGAGGGTGTAGACGCGGCCTTCGGCGTCGATGGCGAGGACGGCGGCGGTGTCGGTCTCGGTGCCGAGGGGGCAGAGTTCGGTGCCGAGGGCGCGGCCGAGGTCGCCGAGGGTGCGGGCGTGGTGGAGGCCGTGGAGGGGGTCGAGGTGGAGGGTGGCGGGGGCGATCTGGCGGCCGGGGCCGCTGGGGGTGATGGTGAGGCCGCCGAATTCGGCCCAGGCTTCGACGGCGGCGGGGAAGACGGTGTGCCGGTGTCCGGCGGGTGAGGTGTGCTCACGCAGGGTGTCGGCCCAGATTTCTGCCTGTTTTATGTCCCAGCGTCCGGGTTGCCAGCCGGCGGCGCGCAGGGCGGCGTCGACGAGTACGGGGAAGCGGGTGGTGGAGGTGCGGTCGGGGTGCATCTGCCCTTCGTTCTCGTCGAGCTCGCTGGTGTTGCGGTGTCACTGGTGTTGACGGGGGTTGTCAGTCGTCGGTTGCGGTGGGGTCGACGATGCGGACGCCGAAGTGGGCGCTGAGGGCGGTGCAGGCGCGGCAGGGGGTGGCGAAGCTGCCGTGGAGGGGGTCGCCGTCCTCGCGTATGCGGCGGGCGGTGAGTTTGGCTTGTTTGAGGGCTTTGCGGGCTTCGCCGTTGGTCATGGGTTTGCGGGCGGCGCGTTTGCTGCGGGTGGCGTCGGCGGCGGTGAGGTGCCGGGAGATGAGGATGGTTTCGGCGCAGCGGCCGGTGAAGCGGTCGCGTTGGCTGCTGGTGAGGGTGTCGAGGAAGTCCTGGACGAGGGGGTGCAGGGTGGGTGGCTGGTCGCTGCGGGCGGCGGTGCCGGTGAGGGTGGTGCCGCGGACGGAGAGGGCGGCGGCGACGGTGGGCAGGATGCCGTCGCGGCGGTGGTGGAGGGTGGGGGCGGGGGGTGTGTCGGTGCCGCTCCAGCCGATGCGTGGGTCGCCGGCCCGCACGTCGGTACCTCCGGTTCGCAAGCTGTTCATGATCGTTTTTCCCCTCCCCGGGCGGTCCCCGGCTTCCCCCGAAGGACACAGGGTGCCAAATGCCGTGGCCGGTGCGGAAGCTGGGGCGGTGCGACACGCCCGTGTCGGGGCTGGTCGTCACGGTGGGGTGACGCCTGGTCACGGAGGTGGAGGGTGGTGCCGGGGGTGAGCGCAGGGGTGGTTTCCCCGGGGGTGTGGTGGGCCGGTGACCGGGGTTCGCGTACCGCATAGGCTGTCGGCATCCGCGATCGACACCGCCGATTTGAGGCCAGAGAGAACGCCGCAGGGGGCTACCGCCATGACGACAGGTCGGCTCGGGCAGCAAGCCGCGCCGCCGAACGCGGCCTATGCCGGGCAGGTCGTGCACTTTCCGGATCCGGTCCGGGCGGCGCGTCACCCGAGAGGGGTACGGGTCGATGAGCGTGGTTACCCGGATTTTGCTCCGTACGCGCGTGTGGCGGTGGAGATCGCCGAGCCGCCGGAGGGTTTCGGGGTCGACGAGTTGCGGCTGACGGACTATGTGTCGGCGAACGCGGCGTTGGCGGCGGCGGGGCACGAGTTGTGGGACACGGTGCCGGATGTGGCGACACCGCACGGCTGGACGTGGCATCACGTGGCCGGGACGCGGCGGCTGGAGCTGGTTCCGGTCGAGGTGAAGGCGTTGCTGCGGCATCACGGTGGTGTGGCGACGGCGTCGGTGGACCACGGCAAGCGGGGGACGCGGCCGTTGCAGGAGACGCGGCCGGCGCATTTCGGGCTGCCGAAGTCGGGTGTGGCGGTGTCGGAGGGGCAGGTGCAGGGGGTCGAGGAGGATCTCGGCTACCGGCTTCCGGGCGCGTATCGCTCGTTCCTGAAGGCGGCGGGCGGTTGTGCGCCGGTGGGTACGGCGTTGGACGCCGCGTTGGGTCTGCTGCTGGATCAGCCGTTCTTCACGGTGCGTGAGGAGGCGGCGGTCAATGACCTGGTGTACGTGAACAAGTGTCTGCGCGACCATCTGACGAAGGATTACCTCGGGGTGGCGTTCGTGCAGGGCGGGTTGCTCGCGGTGAAGGTGAGGGGCGAGCGGCCCGGTTCGGTGTGGTTCTGCGCGTACGACGATGTGCGCGATGTGGATCCGTCGTGGTCGCCGGCGGAGCGGGTGGAGCGTCTGCTGCTGCCCTGCGGTGATGATTTCGACGTGTTTCTGTCGGGGCTGGCGGGCAGTCCGCCGGAGTTGGAGACGGTGGCGAATCTGATGGTGGACGGCGGTTTCGCGCGTGTCGTCCCGGCGTCTTCCGGCCCGGTGGGGGAGTGAGCTTCAGGCGATGGTGACGTACGCGCAGGCGCAGGAGCGCGCCGAGGAGTGGATCAACGGTGACGTGCCCGCGTACCTGCATCGTGAGGTGCGGGTGCGGGAGTTCGAGCTGGGTTTCGTGGTGTGGGGTGAGGACCGGGCGGAGGGTCCGCGTTCTGATGCGGGTGCGCAGCGGCTGGTGATCGCCCGGGACAGCGGGGAGGCGACGCTGTGGCCGGGGTTGCCGGTGGGTGAGGTGATCCGCCGGTTCGAGGAGGAGTACGGCCGTGCGGAGGAGCCGCAGGACGCGGTGCCGGCGCCGGCTGCGGCGCGGGTGGATCTGAATCAGACGTCGTTCCTGCTGACTCCTCCGGAGTGGTTGCAGGAGGCGGCGGACAAGCTGGGCATCGGGGAGCGGCGGCCGGGGGGCGAGGACGGTTCGGGGGCCGGAGCCGGTTCCGGTGCGGGCCTTGGTGTGGCCGGAGCCGGGGCCGGTTCCGGTGTCGATGGTGGGGCTTCGTCCGGTGGGGCGGGGCCGGCGCAGACGCAGGCCGGGGTGCCGGCGGGGGCGTCCGGGGGCGCTGGGTCCGGTGTCGCGCCGCAGGGTGTCTCCGGTGTGCCGGGCGCGCCTGGTGTGCCCGGGGCGCCTGCTCCTACGTCCGCGCCTTCGGCCGGGGTGCCGGTGGGGGCCACGCCCTGGGCCGGTACGGACACGAACGCGGACGCCGGTGGGGACGACCGTTCGGTGCCGCTGCCCGCGACGGTGTTCGCGCCGCCGTTGAGCGACTCCGACGACGAGGCTGTGCGGCCGCCGGCGAGTGTGCCGGATGCGAAGACGGCGCTGATGTCGGGGGGCAGCCAGCTGCCGCCGACGGCGGTCGCGCCGGCGCTCGATGCTTCGAACGCGCCGGGCGCGCAGGGCTTCCCGCCGGGCGCGCCGGGTGGCCCGTCCACCCCTGGAGGTGTGCCGGGGGCGCCCGGGACTGCGTATGCGCCGGGCGTGCCTGGTGTGCCGGGCGCTCCGCAGGGCAGCACGCCTCCACCGCCGCCCGGTACGCCGCCGTACGGCTACCCGCAGCCGCCCGTGGTCGCCGGCACGCCTCCGCCGGGCGTACCCGCGTACCCGCAGGGGCCTGGCGCTCCGCAGGGCAGCACGCCTCCGCCGCCGCCCTCGGGCGCGCCGACCTACGGCTATCCGCAGGGGCCCGGTGCTCCGCAGGGTGCTCCGGGTTACGGCTACCCGCAGGCGCCGGCGCCGGATGGGGCGGGTGCGCCGCAGCCTCCGGGCGACACCGGTGCCTCGGCGCGGCGGCTCGCGCCGAACGCCGGGGACATCGCGGATGCCGCGACGAGCAAGGCCGCGCCGCCGCCGAAGAAGGCACGCGGTGGTGTGGGTGCGCCGCCTCCGCCGCCGGGTGTCCCTGGTACGCCGGGCGCGCGCCCGGGCAGCGCTCCGCCGCCTCCCGCACCGGGTGCGCCTGCGGGTGGGTATGTGCCGACCCAGCTGGTGTCGGCGCTCGGGCCGGAGGGGCCCGGGGGTCCGGGGGGTGCCGGTGCGCCGACGGGTTCCGGTGGTGCGGACGGGGCGCAGGCTCCGGGCGCGCCGAATGCTCCGGGCGCCCCCAATCCGCCTGCCGCGCCTCCGGGCAACGTGCATCACGCGGCCACGGTCCTGGCCGACCCCAGCCAGCTGGGCGGGGGCGTGCCACAGCCGCCGGGCGTCCCGGGTGTTCCGGGCATGCCGGGCGTGCAGGGCGTGCAGGTTGGTCCGGGCGCCCCGGGTATGCCGAACCCGCCCGGGGCACCGCAGCCTCCCGGCGCCCCCGGCATGCCTCCCGCGCCCGGCGCACCGCAGCCCTCGGGCGCCCCTGCCGGTCCCGGCACACCCGGTGCCCCGGGCGGTGGGCGCGGGGCCGTGCACCACGCTGAGACCGTGCTGGCCGCGCCCCCGGTGACCGGTCCGGGCGCACCCCCGCCGCCGCCCGCCCCCGGCGCACTCGGTGCGCCGGGCGTCCCCGGCATGCCGCCGGGCGGTCCTGGTGCCCCGCAGCCGATGCCTCCGGGCGCGCCCGGGCAGCCGTCGGCGTACGGATATCCGCAGCAGGGGCAGCCGACGGTGGGTCCCGGCTATCAGGCCGTGCTGCGCTATCGCGCGCAGGACGGTTCGGAGCAGCAGTTGATCCGGCGTTCGGCACCGGGCACCCCGCATCCGGAGTGGCAGATCTTCCACGAGCTGCGGGCGATGAACGTGCCGGCGGACCAGGTGCTGGAACTGCACACGGAGCTGGAGTCGTGCGAGCTGCCGGGTGCCTACTGCGCGCGGATGATCCGGGAGCAGTGGCCGCAGGCGAGGATCACGAGCATCGCGCCGTACGGCACCGATCACGCGAGTCGGCAGCAGGGCATGCAGCAACTGCTGGCGCACCAGGGCGAGTTGCACCAGGTGGCGGACGGGCCGGCGCGGCCCGCGCCGGTGCGGGCGCCGTTGCCGCCGGTGCAGGCCGCGCCGCCGGTCCCGCCGGAGGGCATCGCGCAGGAGCTGGCGGGGGCGTTCGGGCCGGGGGTCTTCCGGTTCGAGCAGCAGGCGGTGTCGCGGCAGGGTGTGCCGCCGATCGTCGCGCACACGCTGGTCGTGGCGGGTCTGCCGGTGGACATGGGCCCGTTCTTCTGGGCGCAGGCCCAGCCGGGCCGGCCGGTGCCGACGCTGGCGGAGCTGGCGGCCGAGCGCGGGGTGCAGCCGGCGCCGGACGCGGGCTCGTACCTGGTCATGGGCACCGACTTCGGCAAGGCGATCTGTGTGCAGTACGGCACGGCGAACATCGTGGCCGTGCCGGTGGAGGCGGGTCCGGGCGGGGTTGCGGTGCCGCCGCAGTTCGTGAACTCCGGGCTGCCGGAGTTCGCGCGCTGCCTGGCGCTGCTGGGCCGGATGTGGCGCCTGCGGTTCGGGCTGAACCAGGAGCAGGCGGGCCGCTGGACCGTCGACTTCCAGGCGCAGCTGGCCGCCCTGGACCCGGCGGCGCTCGGTTCGCCGGAGAGCTGGTGGTCGGTGCTGCTGGAGCAGATGTGGGACGGGCTGCTGTAGGCGACGCCGGGCCGCCGGCCGGAGGTGAGCGGATCTTGCCCTTCACGCGCGTGTGAAGGGCAAGATGGGCCGGTGGACTTCGAGCCGTGCCGGGGCGGGCTGGTGGCGTACTGCTATCGCATGCTGGGCTCGTTCCACGAGGCCGAGGATCTGACGCAGGAGTCGATGCCGCGGGCCTGGAAGGCGCGGGACCGCTACGAGGCCACGCGCGTGTCGCTGCGGACCTGGCTGTACCGCATCGCGACCAACGCCTGTCTGAACGCTCTGGAGAGCCGTGCGCGCCGCCCCCTGTCCGTCCGGTCCGGGGGCGGCCTCCGGTGATCCCGGCGCGCCGCCGAGGCCCGCGCCGGACGTGCCCTGGCTGGAGCCGTTCCCCGAGGCGCGGTTCGACGTGGAGGCGCGCGCGGACCGCCGGGCCGGCGGAACGTCAGGTCTGTGGAGCATGCGTAAGACCTTGGGCGGTACAAGGAGCGGGTGTTCGCGCTGCGTGGCACGGCCGGCGGGCGGAGCGCGTGGCGGCCAACGGGCAGTCGGTGCTCGCGGCGTACGCGCCGGTGCCCGGCGGCGGTCATGCGCTGCACACCGTGCAGGTGCTGACGGTCACCGGCGGCCGGGTCGCCCGGAACGTGGTGTTCGCCGGCCCGCGCGTCCTGGCCGCGTTCGCGCCCACTGCGCCCGCCGCTCTCCTGAGGCGCCACGGCCCCGACGGCGACCCCCGCAGCTTTTTCCGGTGGGAGCGATGAGTCCGCCCGATGCCGCCGGTAGGTACCGGTGAGCCATCGAGCCGAGCGAAGCTTCCGGCACGGCCCGGAGGCGGCCGCCGGGGAAAGGTTCCGGCTCGGCCGGGTGCTGGACGAAGGGGTTCTGCAACTGGGCCGTACCACCTGGGAGCTGTTCGCGCGGCTGCGGCCCGGGCGGGACGACGTTCCCCCGCTAGCGGGGGTACCCCCAGCCGCGCGGATGAACGCCGTACCGAAGCTGGTCTTCTCCCGCGGCACCCCGGACGTGTCCGCATGGACCAACTCCCGCCTGCCGAAGGGCGGGGTGGTGGACGCCGTACGTGCCGAGCGGCGGGACGTGGTCGTCACCGGCAGCCTTGCCGTCGTGGCCGCCTTGCGGAGGAGGGCCTGGCCGACGAGTACCGGCTGCTGACCTTCCCGGTCGTGCTGGGACAGGGCCGGCGGCTGTTCCCGGCCGGGAGCGGGCCGGCCCGGCTGGGGTGCCTGTCGGCCGAACGGGTGGGCGCCGCCGTTCTCACGCGCCATGGAAGGGCCGCACGATGACGGTCCGTTTCCACGCCCCGAACGAGCCCCCCGCAGACCCACAGGCCTTCGACCGGCACGACCGTCAGGCGCGCTTCCCGCCAGGCCGCCGACCGCCCCCGGGCTGCGCCGTACTACCTGGTCGCGGCGCTGGACTCGCCGGCGGAGCATGCGCCCGTGCGCGGCGTGATCGTCACCCTTGAGGAGGACGTGCCGGAGCCGGTCCCGGCCGCCACGCCGAGCCCCAAGTGCGGGATGGGGAGCGTGACGTGACTGCGGAGTGTCGCGTTATGAGCACTTACGCCCGATCCATCAAGATGTGCGGGAAATCATCCTGTCGCGTACGTCCGGTGGAGAGGAGTTCCCAGGGTGAGCAGCACATCGATGTCGCCGCACGGCTTCGTGACCGTCCGGGGGCGCGGCTACCGCCCCGAGCAGGTCGACGCCTACCTGGAGAAGCTGTCGCACGACCGCGACGCCGCGTGGGAGCGGGCCGCGCGGCTGACCGTGCTCGCCAAGGACATGGAGGCGGAGGCCGCGCGGATGCGCGAGGTCGTCGCCCAGCTCGCACCGCAGACGTACGAGTCGCTCGGGGAGGGCGCACGGCGCGTGTACCAGCTGGTTCTGGAGGAGGCGGCCGACCTCGGTGAGCGCACGCGGCGGGAAGCCCACCAGCACCTCGCGCAGGCCGAAGCGTACGCCGAGGGCGTCCGCCGGGGGGCGCAGGAGAAGGCGGACGCGCTCCGCGCGGAAGCCGACGAACACGCCCGCCGGCGGCTCCTCACCGCGCGCGCCGAGGCCGACGACATCCGCGTCCGCACGCGGCGCGACGTGAAGGAAGGGCGCTCGGAGGCGCTCACCGTGTTGCGTGAGGTACGGCAGCGCACCACCGTCATGCTCGCCGAGCAGTCGAAGGAGCACGCCGAGCGGTGGGCCGAGGCCGAGCGCGAGGAGGCCGGGCGGATCGCCGCGCTGGACGCCGTGCACGCCGAGCGGGAGAGCCGGGCCGAGACCGCGCTGTCCGCCGCCGAGCGGGCCCTCGGCGAGGCCGAGGAGTACGCCCGCCGCAGCCAGGAGGAGGCACACGCGCGTGCCGCCGAGATCATCGCCGACGCGCGCGTGCGCGAGGAACGCATCGCCCTGGAGACGGAACAGGTGCTGCGCGAGCACGGCGACACCTGGGACGTCGTGCGGGCGCACATGGACCACGTCCAGAGCAGCCTGATCTCCCTGCAGGGCAGGGCGGCCCTGGAGTGACCCACCGGGTCGTGCACCCCGGGCTCAGCTCCCCTTGCGCACCGCCCCGGCCAGGATCCATCCCTCCACGGCCTCGTACTGGTGCCGCTGCTGCTCCGCCTTGACGCGGCCCGAGGCGAGCGTGCCGAGCCAGCCGAAGAGGAAGCCGGCCGGGATGGAGACGATGCCGGTGGTGGTGAACGGGAACCAGTTGAAGTCGGCGTGCGGGAAGGCCGAGATCGGTGAGCCGGAGACCAGGTTGGTGCCCGGCATGAGCAGCAGCACGGTCAGCGTGCCCCCGATCAGCGTCGCCAGCAGTCCGCTGCGGGTGTAGCGGCGCCAGAAGAGCCCGTACACCAGGGCCGGCGCTATGGCCGAGGCGCCCAGGCAGAAGGAGAGCGTCACCAGGGGCTGCAGGCTGTGGTGCTGCACCAGCGTGGCGAGCAGGATCGTCGGCACGCCTATGGCGAGCGCCGAGACACGGGCGAGGGCCATCTCGCGCCGGGCCGGCATCTCCTGCACGCGGGCCGCGAAGACGTCGTGGGCGAGGGAGTTGGCGCAGGCGAGGATCATCCCGGCGACCGAGGCGAGCAGGGTCAGGAAGAGCGCCGTCGTCACCATGGTGAACAGGAAGGTGTCCGCGGTGGACACGTCCGCGCCGAACGCCGCCCGTGAACCCAGCAGGTAGGCGGTGTTGCCCTGCGGGTCGGCCCCGGCGATCACGGCACGGCCGACCAGCGCCGTCGCGCCGAACCCGACCACCGTGATGACCAGCACGAACAGCGCGACGATCGACACGGCCCAGGACATCGAGCGGCGCACCTGGCGGGCGCTGGAGGCGGTGTACATGCGCATGGTGATGTGCGGCAGGACGGCGCCGCCGAGCACCACGGTCAGCTCCGAGGCGACCATGTCGAGGCGGGATGTGCCCGAGGTGCCGAACTCCAGGCCCGAGTGCAGGAAGGCCGGTCCGGCGCCGCTCTGTTGCGAGGCCGCGGTGAACAGCGCGCCCGGGTCCCAGTCGAAGCGGCGCAGGATCAGCACGGCGACCACGGCGCCCGATCCGACCAGCATCACGATCTTCAGGATCTGGATGAGCGCGGTGCCCTTCATCCCGCCGATCGCCGCATAGGCGATCATCAGGGCGCCCAGCCCGACGACGCAGGCGGTCTTCAGCGACGCGTCGGTGAAGCCCAGGATGAACGCCATCAGCTGCCCGGTTCCGGCGAGCTGGACCAGCATCAGCGGCAGCAGCGCGGCGATCGTCACCGCGCAGGCCGTGATGCGCACACAGCGGCCCGGCAGCCGGCGGGCGAGCGCGTCGCCCATGGTGAACCGGCCGGCGTTGCGCAGCGGTTCGGCCAGCAGGAACATCAGCAGCATCAGCGACAGCGTGGTGCTCAGGGCGAGGACGAGTCCGTCGTAGCCGCACAGGGCGATCACTCCGCCGGTGCCGAGGACGGTGGCCGCGGAGATGTAGTCGCCGGCGATGGCGAGGCCGTTGCGCAGCGGGGACAGGGAGCTGTAGCCGGTGTAGAACTCGTCGAGGTCGTCGCGGTCCGGGCCGGTCATCACGCACAGCAGCAGGGTCACCGTGGCGACGGTGGAGAAGGCGATCAGGGACATGGACTGGGCCGAGCCGCTGAACCCGGTGAAGCCTCCCACGGCCGGGTTGCCGGCGGCGGCTGTCATCGGTTCGCTCCTCGGCGTGCGTCCAGTTCGGCCTGCCTGCGGATGCGGTCGGCGAGCGGGTCGACGTGCCGGCGCGCGGTGTGCTCGTACAGGGCGATCGCGAGCCAGGTGACGGGGAGTTGGATCAGGGCGAGCAGCAGTCCGGCGGGGATGCCGTCGGCGACGGTGCGTGTCATCACGCCGGGCGCCGACGCGGACAGCACCAGGAACAGCGTGAAGTAACCCAGCGCGGTGAGCGTGGCCGTACGCCGCTGCCAGCGGTAGGCGCTGCGCAGCACCCGCAGGTCACTGTGGTGGCCGAGGAGTTCGCGGGGCGGCCGGCGGTCCGGGCCGGGTGGCGGCGGGGGAGCGGGCTGCCAGGGGTAGGTGAGGTGGGGAGGGTCGTACGGGGATCGGGGCCGGTCGTAGGACGGTGGGGGCGTGTCGTAGAACGGCTGGGGCGAGTGGTACGAGGGGTGCGGCGGGTCGTAGGACATCCCGGGGCTCCTTGCGTGGCTCGGGTCCGTGGCGGCGGACCGCAGGGAGGTGGGGGGTGTGCGGAGCCACGCACGCTACTCGCGCGTACCGGGCCCGCGCGACGTTTTCACCAAACTGGCCGGTCGGTATGCGCTTACTACGCGAAGACGGGGGCCGACGTGGGGTGTTACCCGCGTTAACCCGGCTCTCGTACGCTCACTCGTCGCGCACCGGGAACCGTCGCGGCGCCACCAGCAGCAGCACCAGGAAGGCCAGCGCCGCAGCGGCCGCCGCCCCGAGGTACACCGCGTGCACCGCGTCGGCGATCGCGCGCCGGGTCGCCCCGGGGGCCGTACCGGCGTCCAACGCGCGCGTGACGGAGTCCAGATCGCCCGCCCCGCCCAGCCGTGCGGCGAGCACCCCGTTGGCGACGGCGCCGAACAGCGAGGCGCCCAGGGTCTGTCCGGTCTGCCGGCAGAACAGCACGGACGCGGTCGTGGTGCCCCGCTCCGACCAGCCCACCGTCGACTGCACCCCGACGATCAGCGGCAGCTGGAACAGGCCGAGCGCCGCGCCCAGCAGAAGCATCAGCAGCGTCGGCTGCCACCACGAGCCGGGGTAGGGCAGGAGGGGGAACGCGCACAGGATCAGCGCCGCAAGGCCGATGCCGAGCAGCGCGGTGTCCCGGAAGCCGATGCGCCGGTAGACGTGCTGGCTGAGCGCCGCCGACACCGGCCAGGTGAGCGTCCACACCGACAGCACGAAACCGGCGGCCACGGGCGCGAGCCCGAGCACAGACTGCGCGTACGTCGGCAGGAACACGCTGGGCGCCACCATCAGCAGCCCCAGCGCGCCCAGCGCCAGATTGACGGCCGCGATCGGGCGGCGCCGCCACACCCACCCGGGGATGATCGGCTGCGCCGCCCGCCGCTCCACCACGACCACCACACCGGCCAGTGCCAGGCCGGTCCCGAAGAGCGTGAGCGACGGCGCCGACAGCCACGGCCAGGCGACCCCGCCCTGCACCAGCGCGGTCAGCAGCACCCCGCCGCACGCGAACACCGCGAGCGCGCCCGCCCAGTCCACGCGCGCGTGCACGCCGTTTTCCGGCATCTCCCGCTCGGGCTCGTGCAGATGACGGACGATCAGCCACAGCGCGGCGGCGCCGATCGGCAGGTTGATCAGGAAGATCCAGCGCCAGTCGGCGTACGCGGCGAGCACCCCGCCGAGCCCCGGGCCCGCCACCGCCGACACCGCCCACACCGTGGACAGCTTGGACTGGATCTTCGGGCGCTCCGCCAGCGGGTACAGATCGGCGGCCAGCGTCTGCACGGTGCCCTGCAACGCCCCGCCGCCCAGCCCCTGCACGATCCGGAACGCGATCAGCGCCGCCATGTTCCAGGCGCCCGCGCACAGCAGTGAGCCCAGCAGGAACACGGCCGCGCCCGTCACCAGCACCGGCTTGCGGCCGAAGGTGTCGGACAGCTTGCCGTAGACGGGGAGCGTGACGGTCACGGCGAGCAGATAGCCGGAGAAGAGCCAGGAGAAGACGGAGAACCCGCCGAGGTCGCCGACGATCTGCGGTACGGCCGTGGAGACGATGGTGGCGTCGAGCGCGGCCAGCGCCATCGCCAGCATCAGCGCGGCGACGACGGCGCCTCGGCGCCGGGTGCCCTGCTCGTCGGCGGCGGCGTTGCGTATCGCGGGTGTCGTACTCCCCACCGGATCCCCTCCCGTGCCCCATGCACCTATGTCCGGTACGACAGCTTCCCACGGCAGCGGGAACTGGACCCTGACGCGACGGCAGGGTGGAGGCTGGGAGTGCCGAAGGGTGGAGACGACCCCGAGAAGGCCTCCGCCCGAGGGTGGAGCACCCCTAGGGGTTCCTCCGTACTACGGCTCGGGGAGGGTTCGTCCCGCCGGAGGACGAGAGGGACCCGGTGCCGTCCTTAACCTGGCTTTACGCCGCTGGGGGGCGGCTGACCGCACCGACGGGGTGGGGTTTTCCCCCGGGAAAGACGGGGCTTCGCACCAGCGCGCGAGGACCCCGCCGACCGCGAGACTCGACGACGTACCCAAGAACGACGCCCTGGCGTGCCAGGGCACAACTCACCGACATGCCGACCGACATAGGAGATATACCGTGACATCGGCTGTAACCATTCCCAGGCACGGGGGCACTGGAGGGCGAACGGCCGTTGCCGCGCGGGCGCGGCAGGTCGTGAAGGCGTACGGGTCCGGCGAGACCCGTGTCGTCGCCCTCGATCACGTCGACGTGGACATCGCGCGGGGCCAGTTCACCGCCATCATGGGCCCCTCGGGGTCCGGCAAGTCCACGCTGATGCACTGCCTCGCCGGGCTCGACACCGTCACCGGCGGCAAGATCTATCTGGACGAGACCGAGATCACCGGGCTGAAGGACAAGAAGCTCACCCAGTTGCGCCGGGACCGGATCGGCTTCATCTTCCAGGCGTTCAACCTGCTGCCGACGCTGAACGCCCTCGAGAACATCACGCTGCCCATGGACATCGCCGGGCGCAAGCCGGACAAGGCCTGGCTGGACCGCGTGGTGGAGACCGTCGGGCTCGCCGGACGGCTCAGGCACCGGCCCACCCAGCTCTCCGGCGGTCAGCAGCAGCGCGTCGCCGTGGCCCGCGCCCTCGCCGCCCGTCCGGAGATCATCTTCGGCGACGAGCCGACCGGAAACCTCGACTCGCGCGCCGGCGCCGAGGTCCTCGGCTTCCTGCGCCGCTCGGTGGACGAACTCGGCCAGACCATCGTGATGGTCACTCACGACCCCGTCGCCGCCTCCTACGCCGACCGCGTGCTCTACCTCGCCGACGGCCGGATCGTCGACGAGATGCACCAGCCGACGGCCGATCAGGTCCTGGACCGCATGAAGGACTTCGACGCCCGGGGGCGTACGTCATGACCGTCCTGAAGACCTCGCTGCGCAACTTCTTCGCGCACAAGGGCCGCATGGCGCTCTCCGCGATCGCGGTCCTGCTGTCGGTGGCCTTCGTCAGCGGCACCCTTGTCTTCACCGACACGATGAACACCACCTTCGACAAGCTGTTCCAGGCCACTGCCGCGGACGTGACGGTCGCCGCGAAGGGCTCCTCCGACACCGGGGAGACCACCTCCCGCACCGGCAAGCCGCCGGTCATGCCGGCCTCCGTGGTCGGCACGGTCCGCGGCGCCCAGGGCGTCCAGAAGGCCGAGGGCACGGTGTTCTCCACCTCGGTGACCGTCATCGACGCCCACCGCGACAAGCTCTCGCCGAGCAGCGGCGCGCCGACCATCGTCGGCAACTGGAACAGCAACGACGCCCGCACCATGAAGATCTCCTCCGGTACGGCGCCCAAGGGCCCGGACCAGGTCATGGTCGACGCGGACACCGCCTCCAAGCACCACCTGAAGCTCGGCGACGACATCGGCATGATCTCGGTCGTCGGCACGCACCACGCGCGCGTGTCCGGCATCGCCGACTTCCAGGTCACCAATCCCGGCGCGGCCATCTTCTACCTGGACACGAGGACCGCCCAGCAGACCCTGGTCGGCAGGACCGGCGTCTACACCAACGTCGACGTCACCGCCGCCCACGGCGTGACGAACGACCAGCTGAAGAAGAACGTCACCGCCGCCCTCGGCGGCGGCTACAAGGTGCAGACCGCCAAGGAGGTCGCCGACGCCAACCAGAAGAGCGTCGCGAGCTTCCTGAACGTCATGAAGTACGCGATGCTCGGCTTCGCCGGGATCGCCTTCCTCGTCGGCATCTTCCTGATCATCAACACCTTCTCCATGCTGGTCGCCCAGCGCACCCGCGAGATCGGCCTGATGCGCGCCATCGGCTCCTCCCGCAAGCAGGTCAACCGGTCGGTGCTGATCGAGGCGCTGCTGCTCGGCGTGATCGGCTCCGTGCTCGGCGTCGGCGCGGGCGTGGGCATCGCGGTCGGCCTGATGAAGCTCATGGGCCAGATGGGCATGCACCTGTCGACCGACGACCTGACCGTCGCCTGGACCACCCCCGTCGTCGGCCTGCTCCTGGGTGTCGTGGTCACCGTCCTGGCCGCCTACCTGCCCGCCCGCCGCGCCGGCAAGGTCTCCCCGATGGCCGCCCTGCGCGACGCCGGCGCCCCCGCCGACGCCAGGGCCGGCGCCATCCGCGCCGTGATCGGCCTGCTCCTGACCGCCGGCGGCGGCTGGTGCCTGTACGTCGCCGCGACCGCCGACAAGGCCAAGGCCGGCTCGGGCTGGCTGGGCCTGGGCGTGGTGGCCACTCTGATCGGCTTCGTCGTCATCGGCCCGCTGCTGGCCGCCGGACTGGTCCGCGTCCTCGGCGCGATCATGCTGCGGATCTTCGGCCCGGTCGGCCGGATGGCCGAGCGCAACGCGCTGCGCAACCCGCGCCGCACCGGCGCCACCGGCGCGGCCCTGATGATCGGCCTGGCCCTGGTGGCCTGCCTGTCGGTGGTCGGCTCCTCCATGGTGGCCTCGGCCACCGACCAGCTCGACAAGACCGTCGGCACCGACTTCATCATCCAGGGCGACCAGGAGTACACGCTGATCAACCCGCAGATGGTGAAGAAGATCAAGGACACGCCCGGCCTGGAGCGGGTCACCGAGTACAAGCTCCTGGACGCGGACCTGAGCACGCCGGACGGCCGCGTCTCCACGAAGGAGACCATCAACGCGGCCGACCCGACCTACGCACAGGACCTGCGCACCAAGACGGTCGCCGGCAACCTCGCCGACGCCTACCAGCCCGACTCGATGTCCGTCTTCGAGGGCTTCGCCAAGAAGCACGGCATCAAGCTCGGCTCCACGGTCGCCGTCGACTTCAAGGACGGTACGACGGCGAAGCTGACCGTCCGCGCCATCACCAGCGACGACGCCGTGGTCGACAAGGGCGCGATGTACGTCTCCATCGCCACCGCCGCGAAGTACGTGCCGGCCGGCCGGATGCCCCTGGACCAGCTGGTCTTCGCCACCGCCAAGGACGGGCAGGAAGCGGCCGCCTACAAGGCGCTGAAGTCGACGCTGCGCGACGACCCGGCCCTGACCGTGCGCGACCAGACCGACTACAAGAAGGCGCTGAAGGACCAGATCGGCCAGCTGCTCAACATGATCTACGGCCTGCTGGCCCTCGCGATCATCGTCGCGGTCCTGGGCGTGGTGAACACCCTGGCCCTGTCGGTGGTCGAGCGGACCCGGGAGATCGGCCTCATGCGGGCCATCGGCCTCTCCCGCCGCCAGCTGCGCCGCATGATCCGCCTGGAGTCCGTGGTGATCGCCGTCTTCGGCGCCCTGCTCGGCCTCGGCCTGGGCATGGGCTGGGGTGCGACCGCCCAGAAGCTCCTCGCGCTGGAGGGCCTGAAGATCCTCGACATCCCCTGGCCGACGATCATCACGGTCTTCGTCGCCTCGGCCTTCGTGGGCCTGTTCGCCGCGCTGATCCCGGCGTTCCGGGCGGGCCGGATGAACGTACTGAACGCGATCGCGACGGACTAGGGGTCTCAGGGCCACCGTGGACGGGGGTCACGGGGGAGGCCGGGTGCCGGGGAGTCCCAGGACTCTCCGGCACCCGGCTTTTTTGCGGCAGACCGAGCTGGGACTCGGTGGTGTCACCTCAAGAGCGGGGGGTCCAGGAGGCGGAGCCCCCTGGGAGGGGACTGCAGCACCGGGCACAGAACGGCGAGGGTTGTCCACAGGCTCCGACGCCAACCCCGACGGAGTCGTACGCTGGACACCCCCGGCCGCCACCCGCGCCGGGCTACTTGCGTTGCCCACCCCTGGACGGAAAAAGCCCCATGAGCCTGCACGGCCTGCTCGACGCCGTCGTCAAGGACCCCGCCCTCGCGGAAGCGATCACGGCGGCCGCGGACGGCAACCGCATGCACATCGACCTCGTCGGCCCCCCGGCGGCCCGCCCCTTCACGGTCGCCGCGCTCGCCCGCGAGGCCGGCCGCCCGGTGCTCGCGGTCACGGCGACCGGCCGCGAGGCCGAGGACCTGGCGGCGGCCCTGCGCTCCCTGCTGCCCGCCGAGGGCGTCGTGGAGTACCCCTCCTGGGAGACCCTTCCGCACGAGCGGCTCAGCCCGCGCAGCGACACCGTCGGCCGCCGCCTCGCCGTCCTGCGCCGCCTGGCCCACCCCAGCCCGGACGACCCCGGCACCGGCCCCGTCTCCGTCGTCGTGGCGCCCGTGCGCTCCGTGCTCCAGCCGCAGGTCAAGGGCCTCGGCGACCTGGAGCCGGTGTCCCTGAGGACCGGCCGGACCGCCGACCTGAACGACGTCGTGGAAGCCCTCGCGGCCGCCGCCTACGCGCGCGTGGAGCTCGTCGAGAAGCGCGGCGAGTTCGCCGTACGCGGCGGCATCCTCGACGTCTTCCCGCCCACCGAGGAACACCCCCTGCGCGTCGAGTTCTGGGGCGACGACGTCGAGGAGATCCGCTACTTCAAGGTCGCCGACCAGCGCTCCCTCGAAGTCGCCGAGCACGGCCTGTGGGCACCCCCGTGCCGCGAACTGCTGCTCACCGACGACGTCCGCGCACGCGCGCGTGCCCTCGCCGAGGAGCACCCGGAGCTCGGCGAACTCCTGAACAAGATCGCCGAGGGCATCGCGGTCGAGGGCATGGAGTCCCTCGCCCCCGTGCTGGTCGACGACATGGAGCTGCTCCTCGACGTCCTCCCCAAGGGCGCGATGACCGTGGTCTGCGACCCGGAGCGGGTCCGCACGCGTGCCGCCGACCTCGTCGCGACCAGCCAGGAGTTCCTGCAGGCCTCCTGGGCGGCCACCGCCGGCGGTGGCGAGGCCCCCATCGACCTCGGCGCCGCCTCCCTGTGGTCCATCGCCGACGTCCGTGACCGCGCGCGCGAACTGGACATGATGTGGTGGTCGGTGTCGCCCTTCGCGGCCGACCTCGAACTCGACGCCGACACCCTCAAGCTCGGCATGCACGCGCCCGAGACCTACCGCGGCGACACCGCGCGTGCCCTCGCCGACACCAAGGGCTGGCTCGCCGACGGCTGGCGCGCGGTCTTCGTCACCGAGGGCCACGGCCCGGCCGCCCGCACGGCGGAGGTGCTCGGCAACGAGGGCATCGCCGCCCGCATGGACGCCGACCTCGGCGAACTGAACCCCTCCGTCGTGCACGTCTCCTGCGGCTCGATCGAGTACGGCTTCGTGGACCCGGCCCTCGAGCTCGCCGTGCTCACCGAGACCGACCTGTCCGGCCAGCGCGCCACCGGCCGCGACGGCGCCCGGATGCCGGCCCGCCGCCGCAAGACCATCGACCCGCTCACCCTGGAGGCGGGCGACTACATCGTCCACGAACAGCACGGCGTCGGCCGCTACATCGAGATGGTGCAGCGCACGGTGCAGGGCGCCACCCGTGAGTACCTGGTCGTGGAGTACGCCCCCGCCAAGCGCGGCCAGCCGGGCGACCGCCTCTACATCCCCACCGACCAGCTGGAGCAGATCACCAAGTACGTCGGCGGCGAGGCCCCCACCCTGCACCGCCTGGGCGGCGCCGACTGGACGAAGACCAAGGCACGCGCCAAGAAGGCCGTCAAGGAGATCGCCGCCGACCTGATCAAGCTCTACAGCGCGCGCATGGCCGCTCCCGGCCACACCTTCGGCGCCGACACACCCTGGCAGCGCGAGCTGGAGGACGCCTTCCCCTACGCCGAGACCCCGGACCAGCTCACCACCATCGCCGAGGTCAAGGAGGACATGGAGAAGTCCGTCCCCATGGACCGCCTGATCTGCGGCGACGTCGGCTACGGCAAGACCGAGATCGCGGTGCGGGCGGCCTTCAAAGCCGTACAGGACGGCAAACAGGTCGCGGTCCTGGTGCCGACGACCCTGCTGGTGCAGCAGCACTTCGGGACGTTCTCCGAGCGGTACGCGCAGTTCCCGGTGAGCGTGAAGGCACTGTCCCGCTTCCAGACCGACACCGAGGCCAAGGCCGTCCTGGAGGGCCTGAAGGACGGCGCCGTGGACGTCGTCATCGGCACCCACCGCCTGTTCTCCTCCGAGACCCGGTTCAAGGACCTGGGCCTGGTCATCGTCGACGAGGAGCAGCGCTTCGGCGTCGAGCACAAGGAGCAACTGAAGAAGCTCCGCGCCAACGTCGACGTGCTGACCATGTCCGCCACGCCCATCCCGCGCACCCTGGAGATGGCGGTCACCGGCATCCGCGAGATGTCCACGATCACCACGCCCCCCGAGGAGCGCCACCCGGTGCTCACCTTCGTCGGGCCGTACGAGGAGAGGCAGATCGGCGCCGCCATCCGTCGTGAACTGCTGCGCGAGGGCCAGGTCTTCTACATCCACAACCGGGTCGAGTCCATCGACCGCGCGGCGGCGAGACTCCGCGAGATCGTCCCCGAGGCGCGCATCGCCACCGCCCACGGCCAGATGTCGGAGTCGGCGCTGGAGCAGGTCGTGGTCGACTTCTGGGAGAAGAGGTTCGACGTCCTCGTCTCCACGACGATCGTCGAGTCCGGCATCGACATCTCCAACGCCAACACCCTCATCGTGGAGCGCGGTGACACCTTCGGCCTGTCCCAGCTGCACCAGCTGCGCGGCCGCGTCGGCCGGGGCAGGGAGCGCGGCTACGCCTACTTCCTGTACCCGCCGGAGAAGCCGCTGACCGAGACCGCGCACGAACGTCTGGCCACGATCGCCCAGCACACCGAGATGGGCGCGGGCATGTACGTGGCGATGAAGGACCTGGAGATCCGCGGCGCCGGAAACCTCCTCGGCGGCGAGCAGTCCGGGCACATCGCGGGCGTCGGCTTCGACCTGTACGTCCGCATGGTCGGCGAGGCCGTCGCCGACTACCGGCGCCAGCTGGAGACCGGCGCGGTCGAGGAGGAGGCGCCGCTCGAGGTCAAGATCGAGCTGCCCGTCGACGCGCACGTCCCGCACGACTACGCACCCGGCGAGCGCCTGCGCCTCCAGGCCTACCGCTCCATCGCCTCCGCCAACTCGGAGGAGGACATCAAGGCCGTCCGCGAGGAACTCACCGACCGCTACGGCAAGCTGCCCGAACCGGTGGAGAACCTGCTGCTGGTGGCCGGGCTGCGGATGCTCGCGCGCGCGTGCGGAGTCGGCGAGATCGTGCTCCAGGGCACCAACATCCGCTTCGCACCGGTGGAGTTGCGCGAGTCGCAGGAACTGCGGGTCAAGCGTCTCTACCCGGGCACGGTCATCAAGCCGTCCGTCCACCAGGTGCTGGTCCCGCGCCCGAAGACCGCGAAGGTCGGCGGCAAGCCGCTGGTCGGCCGCGAACTTCTGGGCTGGGTCGGCGAGTTCCTCGCCTCGATCCTGGGGTCGTAGGAGCCGTTGAAGTCGTAGGAGCCGTAGAAGTCGTAGGGGGATGTAGGAGTCATAGGGGCGGTGGCGTCCGTCACGTTGTGAGCGGGCTCACGCGCGCGCCGGCCGCACTCCCCTCCTACGGACCGACATGCCCCAACTCGCCCGCCGGCTGCCCGAAAGCTCCGCATCGGTCCCCATCTGAAGTGGGCCTCACGGCGGTTACCGTTAAGGACGGAACGATTCCGCCGGCTGAACGACCGGCGGACCCGGGCGAGTGAGGGGGGACGCACCGTGGCGCGTCTGAGGGGTGGGGCGGTCACCGCCGTCGTCGTACTGGTCGCCGTGGCCGGCTGCAAGTCCGGGCAGAGCGGAGGGGCGTCCGGGCCCCAGGGCGGCGGCCACGGCGCAGTCCTGGCCGCCGTCGACTCACTGACCGTCAAGGGTCGTGCGCCGAAGACCGGTTACTCGCGGGACCGGTTCGGCACCGCGTGGGCGGACACCGACTCCAACTCCTGCGACACCCGCGACGACATACTCAAACGCGACCTGAAGGACGTGAGATTCACCGGCGGCAGCTGCAAGGTCTCCTACGGCCTGCTCGAGCCCGACCCCTACTCCGGCCAGGACATCACCTACCGGCGCGGCCGCAGCCAGGTCGACATCGACCATGTCGTCCCCCTCTCCGATGCCTGGCAGAAGGGCGCCCGGTACTGGGACGCGAGCAAGCGCATAGCGCTGGCCAACGACCCCCTCAACCTCATCGCGGTCGACGCGAGCACCAACCGCGGCAAGGGCGACGGCGACGCGGCCACCTGGCTGCCGCCCAACAAGAAGTACCGCTGCACCTATGTGGCCGACCAGGTCGCGGTGAAGAAGAAGTACGGCCTGTGGGTCACCGCCGCCGAGAAGGCCGCCATGAAGAAGGTCCTCACCGGCTGCCCCGCCCAGAAACTCCCCGCTGGCGGCAACCCCACCAAGGCACCGTCCCGTTTCCGGGCGCGCTGAGCTGCGGCGCCCCCGAGGAGATGGGTGCGCTGCCGGCGGCGCGAACACCTGGAGGGTGACGCCGTACGGCGTGCAGCGGACCGTCGGACGGCGCCTGCGCAGGCCCGTGCCGATGGACGCCGAGGGCTCCCACGGTCACCCGTTCCTCGGCTACGACCCGCACACCGACCGCGTGGCCCTCACGGCCGACGCGTCGCCGGCCCACGCCGCTGACCGGCAAAACCGTTACCCGGGCCGGGTGCCCGCCGCCTACCGTGGGGGCCATGGACGTCAGGGTGAGCAGCGTCGCCGAGCGGCCCCAGCGGGTGCCGGCGTTGTTCGAGATGGCCGACACCTGGCCCGAGTTCGTGACCAACGACCCGGTGGGCAACGCCCATTACGGCCGTATCCCCGCCGAACTGCCGCAGTACGCGCTGTTCGCCGAGGACGAGCAAGGCGAGATCGTCGCCCACGCCTTCAGCGTGCCCTTCGCCCTCGACGTCGACGGTCGGCGCACTCTGCCCGCGCGCGGCTGGGACCAGATCCTGCTCTGGGCCTTCGCCGACCTGCGCCGGGGCACCCGCCCCGACACGGTGAGCGCCGTCTCGGTCGTCATCGCCCCGCACGCCCAGGGCCACGGCCTGTCCGCCCTGATGCTCTCGGCAATGCGGGAGAACGCCCGCGCGCTCGGTTTTCGCGAGGTCGTCGCCCCCGTCCGCCCCAGCGCCAAGCACCGCGAACCGCACACCCCGATCTCCGAGTACGCCCACCGGATCCGCCCCGACGGCCTGCCCGCGGACCCCTGGCTGCGCGTCCACGCGCGCGCCGGAGCCACCATCGACTCCATCGCGCCGGCCTCCATGACCGTGGGCGCCTCCCTGGAGGAGTGGCGCCGCTGGACCGGGCTGCCGTTCGACACCGCGGCCGACGTCGAGGTGCCCGGCGCACTGGTCCCGGTCCGCTGCGAACCGGAGCGGGGTTACGCCGTCTACGTCGAGCCCAACGTGTGGATGCGGCACCCGCTGTGAGCGGCTGCCGCATCCTTTTCGCCGGTCAGGCGGTCTTCAGACCCTTCAAGTTGCCCAGGATCTGCGTCGTCACCTTCTTCGCGGTGGTGGCTCCGTCATCGGTGCCCGCCGTGGACAGCACGGTGATCACGGAGTTGCCGGAACGGGCCGCGACGAGCGTGGAGCCGTTCTCCCAGGCGCCGCTCGTCAGCGTCATCGTGTAGGCCTCGTCCCCGAGCCCGGCCGTGGAGCGGCCCGTGAGCTTCACCTTGGCGTGCGCGTCGGTGTCCGTGAAGGTGGCGCACTCGCCGGCGACGGTCTGCAGCTGCTTCAGCACCGCGCTCGCGGTGGTGCCCCGGAACGCGTCGACCTCCTGGGCCACCTCCTCGGTCTTGTCGTGGTTCACATAGTCGTTCTGCGCGAACGACACGCCTCCCTTGAACCCGGTCACCTGGATCCAGGACGTGCTCTCGAGCCGGGTGCAGTCCGGCTTCGCGGTGCTCCGGGCGGACGGGGAGAGGAACCGGCCGCCGCTGTCCGAGGCGCCGTCCGCCTCGGGGGCGAACCCGGACGGGAACGCCGACGCCGGCGCCAGCGCCTTCTTCAGCTGCGTACCGGTGGCGAGAGAGGCGTTCAGGTCCTTGGCCTTGGCCGGCTCGGGGCTCGCCCCGCCGGAGTCGGAGGAGGAACCGGAGGAGCAGGCGGTGAGGGCCAACGGGAGCGCCGCGACGGCGAACAGCGTGGCGACACGGGGGGTGAGGCGCATGACAGTCCTTCGGAGCTGGGTGTTACGGGGATGTGTGTACGGCGTGCCGTACGGCGTCCGGAACCGGTCCGGCCGCGCGGGGCCGGGAGCCCGGGCAGCCGGAGCCGACGGGACGACGGGTTCGGTGAGCGGTGGGTGCGTGTGCGTGTGCGTGTGCAGGTGAGCGGTGCGTGCTGCGTGTGCGGGTGAGGGGTGGGCCGGCTCAGGCCGCCTTCTTCCAGCCGCCGCAGCCGGTGGTCTTGAAGTAGGCGTCGCTCGGGCCGATGGTGACGACGGCTGTGCCGGTCACGTTGTTGTTGGCGATGATCGAGCTCAGCCCGTGCTCGGCGTCCTTGGTGCGCTCCCAGTAGCAGGAGTCGTCGGCATTGCCGGTCGACTTGTAGGTGCCCGGCGCGATGTCCGTGCCGACCTTGTACATGCCGCCGTCGCCGTCCATGGAGGAGGCGGGCGTGCCCTTCGCCTTGGGGTCGACGGCCTCCCAGTCCTTGCAGCCGCTGGACTTGAAGATCTTGTCGGTGGGCTTGATGGTCACGTAACTGGTGCCGGTGACGTTGTCGTTGGCCAGCAGCGAGTCCATCTCGCCCTTGGCGTCCTTGGCGCGCTCCCAGTAGCACATGTCGTCGGAGTTGCCGGTCGTGCGGTACGTGCCCGGCTTCACGTCCGAGCCGACCCGGTACTCGCCGTCGCCGGCGATGGCGGCCTTCTTCTTCCCGGCCGCCTGTCCGGCCCCCGTGCCCTTCTTGCCCGTCGTGCCGCCGGGCGTGTGCTCGGCGGAGGCGGAAGAGCTCTTGTCGCTGCCGGCGGAACCGCCGGCCTTGCCGTTGCTGCCGGCGTTCGCGGACACGGCACCGATGACGACGACCCCCACGACGGCGCCCAGCGCGACCTTGGCCTTCATGCCCATGGCGAATCCCTCCCCAAAGCGGCGGCCTCCCCCTCCGGTGGCCGCTCGTTCGCTGGGTCAATAAGAGCAGAGCCTGTGAACCGAGTCAACACGGTTCACAGGATCGGAAGCGTACACGCCGTGAATGCATGGATCTTGTGTACGCCGGTATGCTCGGCGCACACGCGGGACGAGGGGAGTGGGGCCGGTGCAGGACAACGCGACAGAGGTGACCGCGGCCGGAATCGCCCGGCTCGCCGGAGTGGGCCGGGCCGCCGTCAGCAACTGGCGCCGTCGGCACGCCGATTTCCCCAAACCGGTCGGCGGCACCGAGACCAGCCCGTCCTTCGCGCTCGCCGAGGTCGAGGCCTGGCTGCGCAAGCAGGGCAAACTCGCCGAAGTCCCGCTGCGCGAACGCGTCTGGCAGCAGCTCGTCGGACATCCCGAGGGCCCGCTGGCCGCCCTGGTGCACGCGGGTTGCGCCCTGCTGCTGATCCACGAGCGCCCCACCGTCTGGCTCGACGCGAGCGCCGGCTCCGACGTGCGCCTCGCCGCGATCCTGTCCGGCGCGCTGGACGAGGTGCTCACACCGCGTTTCGGCAGCGTGCGGGGCCGTCCGCGGCGCGGCGGGCGAAGTGGGGGCAGCGGGCGCGGGGGCGCGGGGCCGGCTGTGAACCCGCCTGGCGAGGCAGCCGGTGTGAACAGCGCGGCCATCGGGTCTGGTGTGAACGCTGGTCCTGTGGCGCCCGCTGTGAATGCTCGCCAAGGGGACTCCGGTGTGAACGCCGGCCCCGATGTCTCGGGTGTGAACGCCGGCCCCGAATCCTCCGGTGTGAACGCAGGGCTCACGGCACCCTCTGTGAACTCCTCACCCGTCGGCCGGCCTGTGAACAACCCGCCGACTGTTCACACCCCCGCCGCCGCGCACAGCACCCCCGAGTCCACTCCGAGCACCTCCACCCCAGACACCCCAACACCAAGCACTCCCACCCCCGACACACCCGACACCCCCGCCCTCCGCACCCCCACCGGCCCCCAGCTCCTCCTCTCCGCCCCGCTCCTGCGTGGCGCGGCCGAGCTGGCCGCCGAGATCGGGGCGCGGCAGGCCTTCGAGTTCCTGCTGGGCCGGCACCTGGACGCCAACCCCCGCCAGTACACGCTCACCCCGGCCGAACTCGCCGGTCTCATGGCCGACCTCGCCGGCCCCGCCCGCACCGTCCTGGACCCCGCCTGCGGCACCGGCGCCCTGCTGCGGGCCGTCGACACCCGCCCCGAGCAGCAGCTGTACGCCCAGGACAGCGCACCCGAGCTGGCCGCGCTCACCGCGCTGCGGCTCGCCCTGCACTCCCGGGCCGACGTGCGCGGCGCCGCCTGCGACACCCTGCGTGCCGACGCCTACCCCGAGCTGCACGCCGACGCCGTGCTGTGCCATCCGCCGTTCAACGAGCGCAACTGGGGCCACGACGAACTCGCCTACGACCCCCGCTGGGAGTACGGCTTCCCGGCCCGCACCGAGTCCGAACTGGCGTGGGTGCAGCACGCGCTGGCCCGGCTGGCCGACGGCGGCTGCGCCGTGCTGCTCATGCCGCCGGCCGCCGCCTCCCGCCGTTCCGGGCGCCGGATCCGCGCCGACCTGCTGCGCCGGGGCGCGCTCCGGGCGGTGGTGGCGCTGCCGGTCGGGGCGGCGCCGCCGTACAACATCCCGCTGCACGTGTGGGTGCTGCGCAGGCCGGACCGGACACCGGCGTCGCCCGAGGTGCTGCTCGTGGACACCGGGAGGTTCGCCGGGGAGGGGCGCGGCGGCCCGGACTGGCCGGCGGTGCGCGAGGCCGTCCTGGACGCCTGGCGTGCCTTCGAGCGTGAGGGGCGGCCGGCGGAGCGGCCGGGGCTCGCCCGTTCCGTGCCGGTCATCGAACTCCTCGACGACGACGTGGACCTCGCCCCCGCCCGCCATCTGCCGCCGGCAGCCGTGGCCGACGGTGCGGAGCAGCTCACGGCGGTGCGCGAGCGCCTCGGTGAGACCCTGCGGCTGACCGCCGACCTCACTCCGCCGCCCGCCGCCCCCGCGCCGGGCGCGCGCTGGCCGCTCACCACCGTCGGTGAACTCGCGCGCGGGGGCGCGCTGGTGATGCGCACCGGCGGAAACGGCGGCCACGCGCGCGTGCCCGTGCTCACCGACCACGACGTCCTCGCCGGCACGGCGCCCTCCGGGACGCTTCCGGAGAGCGAGGAGGAGGCCGTCCTGACCGAGCCGGGCGATGTCGTCGTACCGGTACTCGGCGGCGGCTCTGTGGCGCGCGTGATCGACGACGCGACAGGGGGCGCCGCCCTGGGGCGCAACCTCGTGCTGCTGCGCCCCGATCGCACGGCGCTCGACCCGTGGTTCCTCGCCGGGTTCCTGCGCGGCACCGCGAACAACCGGCAGGCCAGCAGCTACGCCTCCACCGCGACCCGGCTGGACGTGCGCCGGCTGCAGCTGCCCCGGCTCCCGCTGGACGAACAGCGGCGCTACGGCGCACGCTTCCGCGCGCTCGACGAGTTCGAGCGGGCACTGCGCCACGCGAGCCGGCTTGGGGAGCACCTCGTGCGCGGGATGTACGACGGGTTGACGGACGGGACGGTGACACCGGACTGAGGGCCCGGGACGCGGCAACGGTTCGGTACACCCGGGACCGGCTGTCCCTGGCGGCCTATACGCTCGGACCCAGCACACACGTCCGCACGCATCAGGCCTCCAGGAGCAGCCATGCAAGGCCACGGCTACGCGCCGCCTCCGCCGCAGCCACCCTCGACCGGGGTGCTGGTCGTGTTGCGCGTGATCTTCGTGGCGGTGGCGCTCTTCAGTATCGGATTCCTGGCCTGGGTGGCGCCGCTGCGAGCGGCGATCGTGACCCGCAGGCCCGCCGAGTGGTGGTTCTTCGGCGGATCCGTGACCGTCCTCGGCATCTGCTTCGCACTCTTCAGCACCGACCACACCGACGACTTCAGCTCGCCGAACGGCTCTCTGGGCATGAGCATGCTGCTGCTGAACGCCGTCGCCTGCGTCGCCTACTACCTCTACGCGGACATACGCCACTTCCAACGGCTCCGCCAGGCCTACACCGGGCAGGTGCCGTTGGGGCCGGGCTACGGATATCCCCAGTCCGTCTCGCCGTTCACCGCGACAACCGCGCCGAGCAGGCCGAGCACGCCGCACCCCCCGCACATCCCGCCCCCGATGCCGCATACGCCCGTGCCCCAGCCGCCGGTGACCACCCCGCCGCCGCAGCGCCCGGCGCCCAGCCACATCGACCAGGTGCGCGCCGAACTGGACGAGCTGAGCGACTACTTGCGCAAGCACGACGGCCGGCCCGACGGCCCCGAGGGCGGAAGGTGACCGTGACGACAGGACGTGTCGTCGCCGGCCGGTACGAACTGTCCACGCTCATCGGGCAGGGCGGCATGGGCCAGGTGTGGACGGCGTACGACCGGCGGCTCGACCGGCGCGTGGCGGTGAAGCTGCTGCGCCCCGACAAGGTGGCCGGCCAGGAGGCGGACGAACTGCGCCGCAGGTTCATGCGCGAGTGCCGGGTGACCGCGCAGGTGGACCACCCGGGCCTGGTGACCGTGCACGACGCGGGCAGCGAGGGCGAGGAGCTGTTCCTCGTCATGCAGTACGTCGACGGCGCCGACCTGTCCGACCATCTCGCCGAGCACGATCCGTACCCGTGGCAGTGGGCGGTCGCGGTGGCCGCGCAACTGTGCGCCGTGCTGAGCGCCGTGCACGCCGTGCCGATCGTGCACCGCGACCTCAAGCCGCGCAACGTGATGGTGAAGCAGGACGGTACGGTCACCGTGCTCGACCTGGGCGTGGCCTCGGTGATGAACACCGACACCACTCGCCTCACCCACACCGGCTCCCCGATCGGCTCGCCCGCGTACATGGCGCCGGAGCAGGCGATGGGCGGGGCGGTCGGCCCCTACACCGACCTGTACGCGCTCGGTGTGCTGATGCACGAACTGCTCAGCGGTGACGTGCCGTTCGCGGGCTCCACGGCGCTCGGGGTGCTGCACCGGCACCTGTACGAGCCTCCGCTGCCCGTGCGCCGTATCCGCCCCGAGGTCCCCGAGGCGCTGGAGACGCTCGTGCTGCGGCTGCTCGCCAAGGACCCGCAGCACCGGCCGGCTTCCGCGCAGGAGGTCTACGAGCACTTGGCGGCGCTCCTGCCCGCGCGCGGCACGCCCACCGGGGCGCCCCTGGACCCCACGCGCCCCTTCCTGCGCCCGCACGCCCCCTGGCCGGACCGCGCACGGACCCCCGCGCCCCGGCCCGCCCCCGTGGCGCCGCCGCCGATGGCCGAGAAGCCCGACGTCGCCGCCGCCGTGGACGAGGTCAAGCGGCTGCTGGGGGAGGGACGCATCACCCAGGCCGTGGACATCCTGGGCGCGATCCTGCCCGCCGCCGCCGAGCAGCACGGCGAGCACTCCCCGGTCGTGCGCACCCTGCGCAAGCAGTACGCGGCCACGCTCATGGACGACGGCCAGTACCGGCGCGCGCTGCCCGAACTGCGCCGCCTCGCCGACGAACGCGCCGCGGAGGCCGGTCAGGCCGACCCGCAGTCCCTGCGCTACCGCTACGAGGCCGCGCAGTGCCTGGAGCAGCTTGGCCAGCCGGCGGCGGCGCTCGCCGAGTACCGCGCGCTGCTGCCGTACTACGAGAACCAGTACGTCTCCGGCGACCCGCAGCTCGCCCACGACGTCCGCCGGCGCATCGGCCATCTACTGCTCGCCCTGGGCGACCGGCCGTCGGCCCACGACACCCTCGCCCGGCTGCTGATGGACGTGGAGCGGCTGCACGGCCCGGGTTCTCCGATGGCCGTGGAGATCCGGCGCACGCTGCAGTGGCTGGGACAGGTGCGCGGATAGTTCTTTGCCGTTCCCTGGCGAAACTTTGTGATCATCGGGGGATTGGGTTTCCCGAAGGCTTGATCAACGCGGGATAGGTTGCGCTTCGCTTTGCCAGGCACGTACGACAGGGGTGGGTTTCATGGCCGGTCATAGGCAGTCGAAGAAGCGCAGATACATCACGTGGGCGGTGGCCGGGGCCGCCGTCCTCGCCGGCGCCGGAATCGCCGCGCAGACCTCCATGGCCGCCACCACCTGGCCGGCGCAGAAGACCTTCACCGGCCACGCGTTCGACACCTGCGCCGCGCCCTCGCTGTCGGCGATGAAGGCCTGGCACACCGGCTTCTACGGGGCCGCCGCCGTCTACGTGGGCGGCAGGAACCGCGGCTGCTCCCAGCCCAACCTCACCGCCTCCTGGGTGAAGTCGGTCAGTGCCGTCGGCTGGAAGCTCATCCCGATCTACGTCGGCGCCCAGCCGCCCTGCCAGTCCGGTTCCAACCCGGAGAAGCTCACCGCCACCACGGCCGCCTCGCTCGGCAAGACCGACGCGGACGACGCGGTGTCCAAGGCGTCGGCCCTCGGCATGAAGGCCGGCAGCCCAGTCTTCCTCGACATGGAGCCGTACGACATCACCAACACGTCGTGCAACAACGCCGTGCTGACGTACGTCCGGGCGTTCGACAAGGAACTGCGCGCCAAGACGTACCGCAGCGGCTACTACGGCTTCACCAGTTCCAGCGCCAAGGCGATCGCCACCGCCACCGACAAGACGGATCTGCCGGGCAACCTCTGGTACGCGCTGTGGGACAAGGAATACACCACGACCAGTGACTGGCCGTGGGGTTCCACCCAGTTCACCGACCACAGCCGCGGTCACCAGTACCTCGTGAACAGCAAGGAGACGCGCAACGGCTACACGATCACCGTGGACCGTGACGCGTGGGACGGCCCGGTGGCCATCACGGGCTGAGCGCGCGAGGGTGCGACGGTGCCCGAAGTCGTGGTGAATCGTTGGTCGAATGGGTTGGCCTGAGCTGAGGCGCTGCCTACCATCGATCACCGCAAGACTTTGTGCACCGTCGCACAATCTCCCCCAGGAGGTCTCCTTGCACCGCCGCCGTCGCACCGCGCTCGTCCTCACCGCCGCGATCGCCGCCGCGGCACCCCTGCTGACCGCCTGCGGAAACGATGCGCATCCGGGCGCCGCGGCCGTCGTCGGAGGGCAGCGGATCACCGTCGCCCAGCTGGAGAACCGGGTCGACGAGGTCCGCCGGGCACAGCGTGCCGCGGTGCCGGACGAGACCCAGTACCAGCAGGTCCTGGCCTCCACCAGCAGCCTCACCCGGGACACCCTGCACAACATGGTCCTCGACCGGGTGCTGAACCGTGCCGCGCAGGACGCGGGCATCACGGTCAGCCGCGAGGAGATCCAGCAGATGCGCACCGGGCTGGAGCAGCAGGCCGGCGGCGCCAAGGGGCTGCAGATGGCCTGGCTGCAGAAGTACGGCATCGCCCCGGCCCGCCTGAACGACAACCTCCGGCTCCAGCTGGAGGCGCAGAAGCTGGCCAGGCAGCTGGGCACCGACACCACCCAGCCCGACTTCTGGAAGGCGCTGTCCAAGGCGTCCCAGGAACTCCACATCGACGTCAACCCGCGCTACGGCGCCTGGGACGTGCAGAAGAGCAGCCGTGTGGACGCCAGGACGCCCTGGGTACGGGAGGTCACGACGGCCTCGGGCGGACAGCCGGCGACGGCGTAGCGAGGGGCCGGCCCGGGCGCCGGAACGGTACGGCACGTACGGCGGGTCAGCCGGGCCTGCTCGGGCAACCGAGCAGGCCCGGTCATACGATCACACGACCGTCCCCGCCCTGTGGACAACCAAATCCGCTCCCCGCCGCCGTGGGTTACGTTCGGATCGTGAACGCATCCAGCTCCGGCCTCGCCCCCGCCGCCGACCCCGGTCGCATCGTCCTGCTCACCACCAGCCACCGCGTCGCCCCCGGCCTGTTGTCCTGGCCCGCCTGGCAGGCCCTGCGCGCCGCCGACGCCGTGCTGTGCGCGGACGGAGCGCATCCGCAGCTGCCGTATCTGCGCGAGGCCGGCATAGCGGTGCAGGAGGCGTCCCCCACCGCGCAGGAGCTCGTCGACGCCTGCGCCGGCGGGCGGACGGTGGTGGTCGTGGCCACCGGCGAGGGGGAGCCCGCGCTCACCGACGGCCTGGCCCGGCTGGCCGGCTCCGGCCGTGTCGCCATGCCCGATCTGGAACTGCTCCCGGCCTCCTACGACCTGCCCGGCGCCCGTCTGCTGGACCTCGTGCAGGTCATGGACCGGATCCGCGCCGAATGCCCCTGGTCCTCCCGGCGGACCCACGAGGGCCTGGCCAAGTACGCCATCGAGGAGGCGTACGAACTTGTCGAGGCGATCGAGGCCGGCGACCGCGAGGAGCTGCGCGAGGAGCTGGGCGACGTCCTGCTCCAGGTCGTCTTCCACTCCCGGATCGCCGAGGAGCACCCGGACGCGCCGTTCTCCGTCGACGACGTGGCCGGCGGCATCGTCGCCAAGCTCGTCCACCGCCACCCGCATGTGTTCGGCGACGAGAAGGCCGAGACACCGGAGGACGTCAAGGCGCACTGGCTGCGCACCAAGGCCGAGGAGAAGCAGCGGACCTCGGTCACGGAGGGCGTCCCGCTCGGCCAGCCCGGCCTGGCCCTCGCCGCCAAGCTCGCCTCCCGCGCGCGTACGGCGGGCCTGGACGTGCCGCTTCCGCAGGGCGAGGGCATCGGCTACCAGCTGCTGGCGCTGGCGGCCCGCGCCGAGACGGAGGGCGTGGACCCGGAGGCGGCCCTGCGCGCGGCGGCGCGCGCGTACCGGGAGGCCATCCGGGAGGCGGAGGGGGTCGCCCCAGAGGCGATACCCACGGCTCCCGGCGACCACCGGGACGCGGAGGCCCACCCGGATCCGGATACGGTCGACGAGTGACCGACCAGCCCGACCCCCAGCCCGACCCCCAGCCCCACCCCCAGTCCGCCCCCGGCCCGGCCCCGGACCCCGCTCCCGCCCTGTTCACCTGGGAGTTCGCCACCGACCCCTACCCCGCCTACGCCTGGCTGCGCGAGCACGCGCCGGTGCACCGGACGCGGTTGCCCAGCGGTGTCGAGGCCTGGCTGGTCACCCGGTACGCCGATGCCAAGCAGGCCCTCGCCGACCAGCGGCTGAGCAAGAACCCGGCGCATCACGACGAACCCGCGCACGCCAAGGGCAAGACCGGCATCCCCGGCGAGCGCAAGGCCGAGCTGATGACCCATCTGCTGAACATCGACCCGCCGGACCACACCCGGCTGCGCCGCCTGGTCAGCAAGGCGTTCACCCCGCGCCGGGTCGCCGAGTTCGCGCCCCGGGTGCAGGAGCTGACCGACCGCCTCATCGACGGGTTCACGGCGAAGGGCTCCGCCGACCTCATCCACGAGTTCGCCTTCCCATTGCCCATCTACGCGATCTGCGACCTGCTCGGCGTCCCGCGCGAGGACCAGGACGACTTCCGGGACTGGGCCGGGATGATGATCCGACACGGCGGAGGACCGCGGGGCGGGGTCGCGCGGTCCGTGAAGAAGATGCGCGGCTACCTCGCCGAGCTGATCCACAAGAAGCGCGAGGCGCTGCCCGCCGAGCCCGCGCCCGGCGAGGACCTCATCTCCGGTCTCATCCGCGCCTCCGACCACGGTGAGCACCTCACCGAGAACGAGGCCGCGGCGATGGCCTTCATCCTGCTGTTCGCGGGCTTCGAGACCACCGTCAACCTGATCGGCAACGGCACCTATGCCCTGCTCACGCACCCCGCGCAGCGCGAACGCCTCCAGGACTCCCTGGCCAGGGGGATAAGGGACCTGCTGGAGACCGGAGTGGAGGAACTCCTGCGCTACGACGGCCCGGTGGAGCTGGCCACCTGGCGGTTCGCCACCGAGCCGCTCACCATCGGCGGACAGGACATCGCGCCGGGGGATCCGGTGCTCGTGGTGCTCGCGGCGGCGGACCGGGACCCGGAGCGGTTCGCCGCCCCGGATGTGCTGGACCTCGCCCGCCGCGACAACCAGCACCTCGGATACGGCCACGGCATCCACTACTGCCTCGGCGCGCCGCTCGCCCGGCTGGAGGGCCAGACCGCGCTCGCCACCCTGCTCACCCGCCTGCCCGACCTGCGGCTCGCCGTCGATCCGGCCGACCTCCGGTGGCGCGGCGGGCTCATCATGCGGGGCCTGCGCACCCTGCCCGTGGAGTTCACGCCGGTCCGGGCAGGCACCGGCGACGAGTAGTCACGGCACCGGCGACCGGAGTCCGGACACCGGCGACCAGTGGTCCAGGCACTGGCGACCAGTGGTCCAGGCACCGGCGATCGGTGGTCCAGGGGCGGCGCTCAGTAGTCCAGGCTCGCGAACCAGTCGCCACGGCCCTGCGGCGTCAGGTCGAGGAGGTGCCAGACGGGGTTGAGGAGGTCGATGCCGCGCTGGTCGATGTCCTCGGCCATGCGCGGGTGGGCGGAGTAGAAGTGGCGGACCGTGCTGTCCGCGTCCCGGGTGAAGACCGAGACGGTGGAGTCCTGCACACCGTCCTCGTCCTCGCTGCCCAGGTCGTACTTGAAGGTGCTGTCCCCGGCGCTCAGCAGCCGCAGCCGGGACCAGCCGCGAGCGCGGGCGTGCCGGCGCAGGGTGGGCGGGTCGGCGGCCGTCACGACGACGAGGTCGGCGTTCCGGGCGACGTGGTGGGCGACGCCGTTGAAGCCGTCGATCCACAGGGTGCACATCGGGCACGGGTCGGTCTGCCGTTTGCCGTACATCAAGTGGTAGACGATCAACGGCCGGCCGGGGCCGCCGGTGAACAGTTCGCTCAGCCGGACCTCGTGGACGGGCGTGTCGCCGGCGTCGAGGCCGGAGGGGCCCTCCAGAAAGACGTAGTCGCCCACTTCGGCGCCCTGCGGAAGCGCTCTGCGCAGGGCCGCGACCCTCTCGCGGTGGCGCATGAGGTCGATCTCGGCGTCGCGGAGTTCCTCGCGTGCGGCGAGGTACTCCGCGGACTCGCCGGGCAGCCGGGTGTGCCGCGCCATCGTGTCCTCCTGGACGGGAAGCCCCCGGGGTCATGTCGAGTCCATCGTCGCCGCCGCCCCGCGCGCGGCGCGTGAGGCATCGCCGTTCCGACGGGTGACATAACGGACGAGCGGGGATATCGGGGGCCGTTCACAAGGAGATGACAAACATTCAACTCCGTGATCTTCACGTGATCTGCGCGGCATGAACTTGTGACTAGTGATCGTCTGCCGATACGTTCACCCATCAGCGTGGCGAGAAGCACGACGTCGCCACGCCGGCCCCGCTGTCGCACGAAAGGCTCCCGCATGCTCTCCGGGAACGGTCGTCACCGTCGCCCCCGCCAGGCTCCGGCCCTCCTCGTCGCGGCCGGCGTGACCGGCTCCGCCATCGCCATCCCGCTGCTCGGCGCCGCGAGCGCCAACGCGGCCGACGGCACCACGTGGGACAAGGTCGCCGAGTGCGAGAGTGGCGGTTCCTGGAGCGCGGACACCGGGAACGGCTACTACGGCGGTCTGCAGATCTCGCAGGACGACTGGGGCAAGTACGGCGGCACGCAGTACGCCGAGAGCGCCGACCAGGCCAGCCGCTCGCAGCAGATAGCCGTCGCCGAGAAGATCCTCGCCGACCAGGGCACCACGCCGTGGGCCATGTGCGCGCTGACCGCCGGGCTGACCTCCCACTCCGGTTCGGTCGACGTCGACCCCGGTGTCGGCGGCTCCGGCGACGGCAGCGGTTCGAGTGACGCCTCCGGCTCGACCGACGGCTCCGACTCGTCCGGTCTGCCGGATTCGTCCTCGTCCGGCTCCGGTTCCGGCTCCAACTCCGGTTCGGGCGCCTCCGGCTCGGACTCGGCCGGTTCCTCCTCGGATGCGAGCGCCACGCCGGCCCCGAGCCGGAGCAAGCACGGCGCCGGGACCACGGACGGCACCGGCGACTCCGCCGGGACCGCAACCCCCAAGTCCGACAAGACTGACAAGTCCGGCTCGCCTGACGGCGGAAGTTCACAGGGAGGCGACAGCTCTCCCACAGCGACCCCGAGTGCCGACAACCCGGACAAATACCAGCAGAGTGCGGGTTCCTGGAGCCTGGTCGACACCGGTGCGCTCAGCAGTGGCGGACGTCACCGCGGCGAGAGCGCGGACGAAAGTGTGACAAACGGTCAGAACGCCGCATCGTCGGGCCGTCACGCCGGCGGTGCGCCCGGCACCTACACCGTCCGCGAGGGCGACTCCCTCGCCTCCATCGCCGACTCCCTTGACGTCGACGGCGGGTGGCATGCCCTCTATGCCGGCAACAAGAAGGTCATCGGCGCCGACCCGGATCACATCACCGCCGGTCAGACCCTGAAAGTCCCGGGCGAATAGGGCGACGACCAGCGGGAGTTGACGCCCCACTTCGCGACTGATGTCCGGTTTGGTGAAAGTGTGGGATGAGTCTCAGAAGCCCTGATCGTCTTTGAAATTCCGCCGAACGCATGTCTACGGTCAGGACCGCTCGTCACCACGAGCCCCGGCAGTCGCAACGCCGAATCCTGCCAGCGACCGCCCGGGAACAGTCGTCGCGTCAAGCGCCGTAGGCAGGAGCGGGGGACCCAAGGTAAGTGCCGGGCCCAGCGGTTGACGCTGGACCGGCTCGGGGTGAAGCCGCGCCTCGCGAGAGAGCGAGTGTGCGGCCGGGCAACTCAACCGGCCCGAACCCGACAGCTCACCTCGCAGGCGTCGGTGAGGGGATCGATCCATGCTGTTCTCCGGCAAGGGCAAGCACCGTCGTCCGTCCAAGGCCGTTCGCGCCGTCACGCTCGTCGGTGTCACCGGCGCCGCCGTCGCCGCCCCGCTGATGGCGGCCGGCAACGCCTCCGCCGCCACCGCCTCCCAGTGGGACGCGGTCGCCCAGTGCGAGTCCGGCGGCAACTGGTCCATCAACACGGGCAACGGCTTCTACGGCGGCCTGCAGTTCACCAACTCCACCTGGGCCGCGTACGGCGGCACCGCCTACGCCGCGCGCGCCGACCTCGCCACCAAGGCGCAGCAGATAGCCGTCGCCGAGAAGGTCCTCGGGGGCCAGGGCAAGGGCGCCTGGCCGGTCTGCGGCACGGGCCTGTCGAGCACCCCGTACAACGGCTCGGCCCCGACGACCACCAAGAGCACCACCACCAAGAGCACCACCACCAAGAGCACGAGCACCGGCGCGGCCGCTCGCTCCACCGACCAGCACGCCACGCGCTCCACCACGCGCACGGCCCCGAAGGCGAGCAAGACCGTCACCACGCCGGCCGGCAAGACGGTCAAGAAGGGCGACGGCGAGTACAAGGTCGTCAAGGGCGACACGCTCAGCGCCATCGCCGAGAAGCACCACGTCGCGGGCGGCTGGCAGAAGCTGTTCCAGCTGAACAAGGACATCGTCCAGGACGCCGACCTCATCTACCCGGGCCAGCAGCTGCACCTGAAGTGACACCCGGCTCCGAGCGGACCCACAGTGCCCTCACATCCCCGGCCCGCACACTGAAGGCCTCGTGAGGGCCACCCCCGTCCCCACGGACTCCCCGCCCCGGCGCGTGTTCCCCCGTACGCGCCGGGGCGGGGTCTTTCGTTTCTCCGCGCTGTTTCCCCACTCTTCAGCCGGGCCTCACCGCGCGGCCCCTTTGTTCCGTGGGTGAACAATGGGTACCGTCTGCGTGTCTCTCCCGTCCACGGGACGGTCGGTCGGTGGCCGGCGCCCCGGGGACGGTTAGGCTCTAGTCGCAAGGCACAGCCGTAAGGCACCACGCCCCGCACTTCCAGCGTCACATCCAAGAAGGAGATGCTCGTGCCGTCCATCGACGTCGTCGTAGCCCGGGAAATCCTGGACTCCCGAGGCAACCCCACGGTCGAGGTCGAGGTCGGCCTCGACGACGGCAGCACGGGTCGTGCCGCCGTCCCGTCCGGCGCCTCCACCGGCGCCTTCGAGGCCATCGAGCTCCGCGACGGTGACCCGAACCGCTACCAGGGCAAGGGCGTCGAGAAGGCCGTCCTCGCCGTCATCGAGCAGATCGGCCCGGAGCTGGTCGGCTACGACGCCACCGAGCAGCGCCTGATCGACCAGGCCATGTTCGACCTGGACGCCACCGACAACAAGGGCTCCCTCGGCGCCAACGCCATCCTCGGCGTCTCCCTCGCCGTCGCCCACGCCGCCTCCGAGGCGTCCGACCTCCCGCTCTTCCGCTACCTGGGCGGCCCCAACGCGCACCTGCTGCCGGTGCCGATGATGAACATCCTCAACGGCGGCTCGCACGCGGACTCCAACGTGGACATCCAGGAGTTCATGATCGCCCCGATCGGCGCGGAGTCCTTCTCCGAGGCCCTGCGCTGGGGCGCCGAGGTCTACCACACCCTCAAGTCCGTCCTGAAGGCCAAGGGTCTGTCCACCGGCCTCGGCGACGAGGGCGGCTTCGCCCCGAACCTGGGCTCCAACCGCGAGGCCCTCGACCTCATCCTCGAGGCCGTCAAGCAGGCCGGGTACGTCCCCGGCGAGCAGATCGCCCTCGCGCTCGACGTCGCCGCCTCCGAGTTCTACAAGGACGGCAAGTACCTCTTCGAGGGCAAGGAGCGCTCCGCCGCCGAGATGACGGAGTACTACGAGGAGCTCGTCGCGGCCTACCCGCTCGTCTCCATCGAGGACCCGCTGTTCGAGGACGACTGGGCCGGCTGGAAGGTCATCACGGACAAGCTCGGCGACAAGGTCCAGCTGGTCGGCGACGACCTGTTCGTCACCAACCCCGAGCGCCTCGCCCGCGGCATCGAGGAGGGCACCGCCAACGCCCTGTTGGTGAAGGTGAACCAGATCGGCTCGCTGACCGAGACCCTGGACGCCGTCGAGCTGGCCCAGCGCAGCGGCTTCAAGTGCATGATGTCCCACCGCTCCGGCGAGACCGAGGACGTCACCATCGCCGACCTCGCCGTCGCCACCAACTGCGGCCAGATCAAGACCGGCGCCCCGGCCCGCTCCGAGCGCGTCGCCAAGTACAACCAGCTGCTGCGCATCGAGGAGATCCTCGACGACGCCGCGGTGTACGCCGGCCGCAGCGCGTTCCCGCGCTTCAGGGGGAACGCGCAGATCTCCAAGGGCTGAGCCCGTAGAGGCTACGTCTTAGCCAGTCGTACGTACGTCCCCGGACCCGGTCCCGTACCGTGTCCGGGGACGTACGCACGTGTGAGACCCGGACACAAGGGGAGGCGGAGGGGCCGATGGCCGTGAAGGACCGGGACCGTTTCTCCACCGCGACCAGGCTGCGGCAGCTCGGCGAGCAGACGGCGGCGCGGGTCTACCGCTCCCAGACCAGGCGCCAGGCCCGCCGCTCCCGGCTCACCGGCCGCGCGGCGCTGCTCGCGCTGGTGCTGTGCTCGATGGTCGTCGCGCTCGCCTATCCGATGCGGCAGTACGTCTCCCAGCGCGCCCAGATCTCCGACCTCCAGCGGCAGCAGGAGCAGGCCCGCAAGCGGGTCGAGCAGCTGCGCGACCTCAAGGCGCGCTGGCAGGACGACTCCTACGCCGAGCAGCAGATCCGGCGCCGGCTGCACTACGTGATGCCCGGGGAGACCGGGTACATCGTCGTCGGCCCCGGCGCGGCCAGGCAGTCCCGCGCCGAGTCCGGGGCCGCCCGCCGGCCCTGGTACGCGAACGTCTGGGACGGCGTCGACAAGTCCGACGCCTCCGACCAGTGAACCGACAGAAAGTCATTCGAGAAGCAGTCATGCACACGCCCCCGCCGCCCACTGAGCGCACCGAGCCCACCGACGCGGACGTCGAGGCCTTCAAGCAGCAGCTGGGCCGCCCGCCGCGGGGCCTGCGGGCCATCGCACACCGCTGCCCGTGCGGTCAGCCGGACGTCGTGGAGACGGCGCCCCGGCTGCCCGACGGCACGCCCTTCCCGACGACGTACTACCTGACGTGCCCGCGCGCCGCCTCGGCGATCGGGACGCTGGAGGCGGACGGCGTCATGAAGGAGATGACCGAGCGGCTGCAGACCGATCCCGAGCTGGCCGCCGCCTACCGGGCCGCGCACGAGGACTACATCCGGCGCCGGGACGAGATCGAGGTCCTGGAGGGCTTCCCGAGCGCGGGTGGCATGCCGGACCGGGTGAAGTGCCTGCACGTGCTGGTGGCCCACTCGCTGGCCGCCGGCCCGGGCGTGAACCCGCTCGGCGACGAGGCGATCGCCATGCTGCCGGAGTGGTGGCGCAAGGGGCCGTGCGTGCAGCCGCTCCAGGCGCCCGACCCGGCGGACGAGCACCCGGGTGAGGAGGGTGCCGTCCTCGACCCGACCGAGGTCCGCAGCGGATTCTTCGCGGAGCGGCCGATGGTTCCGGCCGGCTTCTCGCGGGTCGCCGCCGTCGACTGCGGCACGAACTCCATCCGGCTGCTGGTCGCCGACGTCGACCCGGCCACCGGCGAACTGCTGGAACTGGACCGGCGCATGACGATCGTGCGGCTCGGCCAGGACGTGGACCGCACCGGCCGGCTGGCGCCGGAGGCGCTGGAGCGGACCTTCGCCGCGTGCCGGGAGTACGCCGGGGTCATCCGTGAACTCGGCGCCGCCACGGTGCGGTTCGTCGCCACCTCCGCCTCCCGGGACGCCGAGAACCGGGACGACTTCGTGCGGGGAGTCGTGGACATCCTCGGCGTCGAGCCCGAGGTCATCTCCGGCGACCAGGAGGCCGAGTTCTCCTTCACCGGCGCGACCAAGGAACTGAAGGGCCGGGACGACCTCGTCAAGCCTTATCTGGTGGTGGACATCGGCGGCGGCTCCACCGAGTTCGTCGTCGGCGAGGAGCACGTCCGGGCGGCGCGGTCCGTGGACGTCGGCTGCGTGCGGATGACCGAGCGGCACCTGGTGCAGGACGGCAAGGTCTCCGACCCGCCCACCGAGCAGCAGATCGCCGCCATGAGGGCCGACATCGAGGCGGCCCTGGACCTCGCCGAGGAGACGGTCCCGCTGCGCGAGGCGCGCACCCTGGTGGGCCTCGCCGGGTCCGTCACCACCGTCTCGGCGATCGCTCAGGAGCTGCCGGAGTACGACTCCGCGCGCATCCACCACTCCCGGATCTCCCGCGACCGGGTCCGCGAGATCACCGAGTGGCTGCTGCGCTCCACGCACGCCGAGCGCGCCGCGATCCCGTCGATGCACCCCGGCCGGGTCGACGTCATCGGCGCGGGCGCCCTCGTGCTGCTCGCGATCATGGAGCGGACCGGCGCCGAGGAGGTCGTGGTGAGCGAGCACGACATCCTGGACGGCATCGCGTGGTCGGTGGCGTAGCTCTCTTTTGTTACTGATTGGTAGCCATCCGCTGAGCAGGTCGGATAACGTTTGAGCGGCGTCGGGGGCCCTTCGGGGCCCCTTCGTCGCACGCGCTCCGGAAAAGTTCGTGAAGTTCTTCACAAGGAATTGGGCCCGGCCGGGCCGCGAATGGGTGCCGGTTGGCCCTTCCGGGGGCCCAAAGGTCGTTTGAACATGTTCAGATGAAGGGTGTGGGCCGCTGCGGAACGGGTTGTTCCCGGGGCTGTCACGGCACCCTCACCACCGCCCCGTCGACCCGGAGAGGCAGCTCACGCGGCATTGACAAGGGTGCAAAGGGGGCTGCGGTTCCCGTCGTCCGCCATGAGCTGAGTCACGCGGGTCGCGCAGTGTAGCACAGGGCCTGTCAGACCTTGTGAAGGGGCGCACGAGCACCCCCTCCGAGGCAGGTGGATACTCGATGGCATGAGCACCACGGAGCGTCCCAGGATCCTCGTAGTAGGCGGTGGGTACGTAGGCCTGTACGCAGCTCGGCGCATTCTCAAGAAGATGCGCTACGGCGAGGCGACCGTCACGGTCGTCGACCCCCGGTCGTACATGACCTACCAGCCCTTCCTCCCCGAAGCCGCCGCCGGCAACATCTCCCCTCGCCACGTCGTCGTCCCGCTGCGGCGCGTGCTGCCGAAGGCGGAGGTCCTCACCGGTCGGGTCACCACCATCGACCAGGACCGCAAGGTCGCCACGATCGCCCCGCTCGTGGGCGAGGCGTACGAGCTGCCCTTCGACTACCTCGTCATCGCGCTCGGCGCGGTCTCCCGCACCTTCCCGATCCCCGGCCTCGCCGAGCAGGGCATCGGCATGAAGGGCATCGAGGAGTCCATCGGCCTGCGCAACCACGTCCTCGAGCAGTTGGACAAGGCCGACTCCACGACCGACGAGGAGATCCGCCGCAAGGCGCTCACCTTCGTCTTCATCGGTGGTGGCTTCGCGGGCGCGGAGACCATCGGCGAGGTCGAGGACCTGGCCCGGGACGCGGCCAAGTACTACAAGAACGTGTCCCGCGAGGACATGCGCTTCATCCTCGTCGACGCCGCCGACAAGATCCTCCCCGAGGTGGGTCCCAAGCTCGGCCAGTACGGCAAGGAGCACCTCGAGGGCCGCGGCGTGGAGATCTACCTCTCCACCTCCATGGACTCGTGCGTCGACGGCCACGTGGTGCTGAAGAACGGCCTCGAGGTCGACTCCAACACGATCGT
Organism: Streptomyces sp. RB17; assembly: GCF_009604455.1. Taxonomy (GTDB): domain Bacteria; phylum Actinomycetota; class Actinomycetes; order Streptomycetales; family Streptomycetaceae; genus Streptomyces. The sequence goes on along the minus strand of NZ_WEGL01000007.1, from coordinate 93,029 downwards.
CTGGACCGCCGGCGTCAAGCCGAACCCGGCCCTCTCCCGCTTCGGTCTGCCCCTCGGCCCGCGCGGCCACGTCGACTGCGAGCCGACGCTCCAGGTCAAGGGCACGGACTACATCTGGGCCGCCGGTGACAACGCACAGGTCCCGGACCTCGTCGGCCGCAAGGCGGGCAACGAGAACGCCTGGTGCCCGCCGAACGCCCAGCACGCGCTGCGCCAGGCCAGGGTGCTCGGCGACAACGTGGTCTCCGGCATGCGGGGCTTCCCGCAGAAGGACTACGAGCACGCCAACAAGGGTGCGGTCGCCGGTCTCGGCCTGCACAAGGGCGTGGCGATGATCGTCATGGGCAAGATGAAGATCAAGCTCAAGGGCCGCCTCGCCTGGTACATGCACCGTGGCTACCACGGCATGGCGATGCCGACCTGGAACCGCAAGATCCGCGTCTTCGCGGACTGGACGCTCGGCATGTTCCTCAAGCGCGAGGTCGTCTCCCTGGGCGCCATGGAGAACCCGCGCGAGGAGTTCTACGAGGCCGCGAAGCCGGCGCCGGTCGCTGCCGCGCCGAAGACCGAGGAGAAGGCCAAGGCCTCCTGACCCCGGTCGGCTGAACACGCCGAAGGGGCCGCCCGCCATCCGTGGTGCGGGCGGCCCCTTCGGCGTGTGTGCGCACCGGCTCCCGCGACAGCACGCCCGGCCCCTCCGCTCCCCATCTGTATGGCCCGTACAACTGTTTTGCTGAGTTGTAACTCCTTTGCGGGACTGCGCAGGAGGGCCGACGGTGTTTACGTGGTTACCGGCATCCGGGATCTCGTCTTGGAGGTGTGCGCCATGGCCGACGCCGCGTCGCGGCTGAGGAGTGTTGCCGAGCAGTTGCTGGGAGCTCCGCTCCCGCTACGGATCCGTGCCTGGGACGGCTCGCAGGCCGGGCCGCCGGACGCGCCGGCGCTCGTCGTGCGCAATCGCCGGGCCCTGCGCCGCATGCTGTTCAAACCGGGCGAACTGGGCCTCGTCCGCGCCTGGGTGTCCGGGGACCTGGGCATCGAGGGCGACCTGTACACCGCGCTCGACGCGCTGGCGGGGCTGGTCTGGGAGCGCGACGAGGACGCGCCCGGCCTCCTGCAGACCCTGCGCGACCCCGCCGTCCGGGCCGCGGTCCGCGAGCTGTTGAAGCTGGCCGGGCCCCCGGTCCCGCCCGCCCCGCCGCGCGAGGAGATCCGCCGGCCGCGCCGGCATCTGCACACCCGGCGCACCGACAAGCGGGCGATCAGCCACCACTACGACGTCGGCAACGACTTCTACGAGATCGTCCTCGGCCCGTCCATGGTGTACTCCTGCGCCTACTGGGAGGACGACGGGACGCTGGAGGACGCCCAGCGCGACAAGCTGGAACTCATCAGCGCCAAACTCGGCCTGACGCCCGGTCAGCGGCTGCTGGACGTCGGCTGCGGCTGGGGCTCGATGGCGATCCACGCGGCCCGCGAGCACGGCGTGAGCGTCGTCGGGGTCACCCTGTCGCAGGAGCAGGCGGCGTACGCCCGTAAGCGCGTCGCCGACGAGGGGCTGACCGACCGGGTGGAGATCAGGGTCCAGGACTACCGGGACGTGGCGGACAGGCCCTTCGACGCCATCTCCTCCATCGGCATGGCGGAACACGTCGGTGCCGAGCGGTACCTGGAGTACGCCCGCCGGCTGCACGACCTGCTGAAGCCCGGCGGGCGGCTGCTCAACCACCAGATCGCCCGCCGCCCGCAGCACGACGAAGCGGCGTACGCCGTGGACGAGTTCATCGACTCCTATGTCTTCCCGGACGGCGAACTCGCCCCGATCGGCACCACCGTCACCCAGCTGGAGCGCGCCGGGTTCGAGGTGCGGGACGTGGAGTCGATCCGCGAGCACTACGCCCGCACCCTGCGCCGGTGGGTCGCCAACCTGGAGGGGGAGTGGGCCCGCGCGGTCCGCCTCACCAGCCCCGGCCGGGCCCGTGTCTGGCAGCTGTACATGGCCGCCTCCGCACTCGCCTTCGAACACAACCGGATCGGGGTCAACCAGGTCCTGGCGGTCCGCACTCCGGAGTCGGGCGCGTCCGGCCTGCCGCTGCGCACCCGCACCTGGAACACCTGACCCGGGTACGGCAGAAGGGGGGCCCTTTTCCGGGCCCCCCTTCACCGTCGTACCACCGCTACTCGGCCTTGATCGCCGCCAGCATGTTCAGCCGGGCCGCGCGCCGGGCCGGCCACAGCGCGGCGAGGACGCCGACCGTTCCCGCCAGCAGCAGGAAGACCGCCATCCGGCCCCAGGGCAGGACCAGTTCGTACGTCGGCATCTTCGTGCCCAGCAGCTGACCGGCCGCCCAGCCGAAGAACACGCCGAGGCCGATGCCGAGCACCCCGCCGAACAGGGAGATCACCAGGGACTCCAGGCGGACCATCCGCTTGACCGCCTTGCGGTCCAGGCCGATCGCGCGGAGCATGCCGATCTCCTGGGCGCGTTCGAAGACGGACATGGCCAGGGTGTTGATGACGCCGAGGACCGCGACGATCACCGCCATGCCGAGCAGGCCGTAGAGCATGTTCAGCATCGTCGTGAAGATCTGCGCGATGCTGTTGGAGATGTCCTGCTTGTCCTGGATCTTGATGGCCGGGTTGGTGCCGAGAACCTTCGTCAGCCTGGTCTTCGTCGCGTCGGAGGCGCCGTCCATCGTCTTGACCATGACCTGCATGTCGGCGGGGTCCTTCAGGTGCGGGGTGAGGACGCCGTTGTCGAGCATGATCCCCTGGATCATGTCGTTGCCCTCGTAGACACCGGCGACGGTCAGCGTGCGTGCCTTGCCGTCCTCGAAGTGCGCCGTGAAGTGCGAACCGGGCGTCCAGCCGTACTCCTTGGCCCGGTCCTTGTCCACGACGACCCGCGTGCCGCTCACCGTGAACGAGCCCTCGTCCACCTTCAGATCGGTGAGCTTCCCGATGGACGAGCCGTTGACGCCGGTCAGGAACTCGGTCTTGCCGTCGATGCGCGAGGGCGCGTTGCGCAGCGGGCTGCTGGCGGTCACGCCGTCGGCGGTGGCGAGCTTGTCCGCCACGTCCGGGGAGAGCGGGGAGCGGTTGGCCATCGAGACGACGTAGTCCGCGCGGATCGCCGAGGAGGCCATCTTGTCGATGGCGGTCTGCAGACTGCCCGCCATCACCGTCATGCCGGTGATCAGGGTCAGGCCGATCATCAGCGCGGAGGCGGTGGCCGCCGTACGGCGCGGGTTGCGCACCGAGTTCTGGCGGGCCAGCTTGCCCGAGACACCGAAGGCGCGCAGCACCGGGGCGGCGGCCGCGATCAGCGGGCGGGACAGCAGCGGGGTCAGGATGAACACGCCGATGATGAGCAGGACCGCGCCGATGCCCATCGGGCCCTGGGCGGAGTCGGCGTCCATCGACGTGGCCGCGAGGACCACCGCGACGCCGGCCGCCGCGAACAGCGCGCCGAGCGTGTTGCGCAGCACCAGCGACTTGGTGGTGGCCTTGGCGTGCACGCTGCTCATCGCCGCCACGGGCGGGATCTTCGCGGCCCGGCGGCCGGGCAGCCAGGCGGCGAGCATGGTGATGAGGATGCCGACCGCGAGGGCGGCCACCACGGTGCCGGGGCTGATCACCAGCGGCCCGTCGGGCACGCTCGCGCCGAAGGAGCCCAGCAGCGAGCGCAGGCCCGCGCCGATGCCGACGCCGGCGGCGAGCCCCGCCACACCGGCGACCGCGCCGACCGCGAACGCCTCGATCAGCACCGAGCGGGTCACCTGGCGGCGGGAGGCGCCGACCGCACGCAGCAGGGCCAGTTCCCGGGTGCGCTGGGCGACCAGCATGGTGAAGGTGTTGGCGATGATGAACGTGCCGACGAACAGCGCGATACCGGCGAACACCAGCAGCGCCTGCTTCAGGCCGCTCATCGAGTCGGCGATCTGCTTGGCCTGGTCGTCGGCGAGCTGCTTGCCGGTGGTGGTCTCCACCAGGCGGGTCGGCAGGGCCTTGTCCAGCTCGGCCTTCAGCGCGCCCTGGCCGGTGCCGGCCGCGGCCTTGACGTCGATCTCGTCGAAGGCGCCCTTCTTGCCGAACAGCTTCTGCGCGGTCGGCGTGTCGAACAGGGCGAGGCTGCCGCCCGCGGAGACGTTGCCGTCGTCGGTGGTGAAGACGCCGGCGAGGGTCGGGGTGAGGACCGGGCCGTTCACGGACAGGCGCACGGTGTCGCCGACCTGGTAGCCGGCCCGCTTGGCGGTCTTGGAGTCGAGCAGCACCTCGCCCGCGCCGCGCGGGGCGTGACCGCTGACCAGCGGGTACCGGGCGTCCTTGGTGCCCCAGTAGTTGCCGCCGGCGGACTGCCAGTCGCCGCCGACCAGCTTGCCGTCCTTGCCGGCGACGGCGGTGAAGCCACTGACGACACCGGTCGCGGAGGCGGCACCCGGGACCTTGGTGGCCTTGTCCAGCGTGGCCTGGGTCAGATCCGGCGTCTTGCCGACCTTGTCGCCCGACGACTCCTGGTACTTGGGCTGTACGGCGACGTCGACCCGGTCGAAGCCCTTGGCGGAGCTCTTCTGGTAGGCGTCGGAGATGGTGTTGGTGAAGACGAGCGTCCCGGCGACGAAGGCCACGCCGAGCATCACGGCGAGCACGGTCATCAACAGCCGGGCCTTGTGCGCGAGAACGTTGCGCAGGGCGGTGCGGAACATCAGGAGGTACGGCCCTTCGCGTCGAAATGCTTCATGAGGTCGAGGACCGAGTCGGCCGTAGGGCCGTGGATCTCGTCGACGATCCGGCCGTCCGCCAGGAAGACCACGCGGTCCGCGTACGCCGCCGCCACCGGGTCGTGGGTCACCATGACGACGGTCTGGCCGAGCTCGCGCACGGAGTTGCGCAGGAAGCCGAGGACCTCGGCGCCGGAGCGTGAGTCGAGGTTTCCGGTCGGCTCGTCACCGAAGATGATCTCGGGCCTGGAGGCCAGGGCGCGGGCGACGGCCACGCGCTGCTGCTGGCCGCCGGAGAGCTGCGAGGGCCGGTGGCCGAGCCGGTCGGACAGTCCGACCATCGAGATCACCTGGTCCAGCCAGGCCTTGTCCGGCTTCCGTCCGGCGATGTCCATGGGCAGGGTGATGTTCTCCAGGGCGGTCAGCGTCGGCAGCAGGTTGAAGGCCTGGAAGATGAAGCCGATCTTGTCCCGGCGGAGCTTGGTGAGCTGCTTGTCCTTCAGGGAGCCCAGCTCGGTCTCGCCGATGCGCACGGATCCCGAGGAGAAGGTGTCGAGCCCGGCCACGCAGTGCATGAGCGTGGACTTGCCCGAGCCGGACGGACCCATGATCGCGGTGAACTCGGCCTGCCGGAAGTCGACGGAGACCCGGTCCAGGGCGACCACCCGGGTCTCACCCTGCCCGTAGATCTTCGACAGCTCCGTGGCGCGGGCGGCCACGGCTGTGGTGCGGTCTGCGGTGGGTGTGGTGGTCACGGGACGGTGCTCCTGTCGGGACGACGTGTGTTCCATGGGGACCGTTCCATCGTCCCGGTGCCGGGGGCGCGTGTAGTCAGTCGCTGTTCCGGTTCCGGAGGCCGACTCGGGTCGGACGGGAGAGGGCCGTGTCATACCTGGGGAGGACGGCGGACCCTGAGAGCGGCACCGTCGGATCGCCGTCGAACCGCTGTCCGGCGATGTCGAGAACGGGTGGAACACCCTCGTTAGGACGGTGAAATTCCGTCATTCCGCGTACGGGCGTACCCCCGTCACGTCAGGCTGCTGGCAAGTGCGGATGGCGCGTTCCGCGGGCTGATGCACCCTCAGACCTCAATAAAATAAGACAACATCGGGACACCCGTCGGCTGTTCGAGGGATGCGTCCCGATAGGCTCGAAGCTCGAAGCGGAGCCCATGGCCTGCCCGGATGGTGGAATGCAGACACGGCGAGCTTAAACCTCGCTGCCCCTTCGCGGGCGTGCCGGTTCAAGTCCGGCTCCGGGCACCAACCGCGCCCCTGACGCAGGGGCGCACTCCGCGGCTCATCACCCTTCGTACACCGTCAGTACCGCTCCGTCCACCTCGATGCGCCGGCCCGCCCGGAGCCCGTCCGTGCGCAGGGTGCGCAGGCAGGTGTCGAACAGCTCCAGCTCGTCCGCGTCCAGGATCGCGGCGGCCAGGTCGAGCAGCTCGGTCACCGCCTCCTCGGTGAGCACCTCGGGCAGTTCGCCGGAGAGCAGGACGACCGATTCGCCGGCGGGGCCCCGGACCACCGCGGTGGCCGGTCCGCCATGCACGAACAACACGTTCCCCCCAAAGAGCCCGGGGTGGTCGTGCGGCTCTCGCTCCTCGGGCAGGACGAGAGACTAGCGGGGGATCTCGGTCCATTCGGGCGCAGTTGCAATTTTTCCGGCGCCGTACCGGTGCGGCGCCACTCCGGTTGAGCGGCATCGTCCGGCACCGGCCGGGAAGCGGAGGGCCGGCCTACTTCTCCGGCGCCGGCCGCGCGGAGCGGCCCAGCAGCGACTCGACCAGGGCGGCGACATGCCGGCGGTCCTCGGCCGACAGCTGCTGCACGCTGGCGATGAGCAGTTCCACCTCGGGGTCGGTGCCGCGGGGGGCCGCGGCATCGGCGTCCCGGGTGTCCGGGCCGCCGTAGACGTGGATGCCGCAGGCCTCGGCCGCGGCCCGGCGCACGGTGTCGAGCGGCAGCTCAAGGCCCTTGGCCAGGCCTTCCAGAGTGGTGGCCTGGGGCATGCGGACGACCCGGTCGGTGGTGGCCAGGTGGTGGACCGTGGAGCGGGGCACACCGCCGCGCCGTGCCACGTCGCCGTAGGACCAGCCCTTGCGGTCGAGACGCTCACGGATCAACTGCTGCAGTGCGTTGGCCACCGAAGTCCACTTCCTGCTCGCCGCTCGACCGAACCGTCCCTGTCGGCGCCGATTCTACGGTCGGGCAGCGGGGCCGCCGAAAGGGTGATTCACCGAACGGGTTGCGCGACGGTGCCGCGAGGCCCTAGTGTCCAATCTCGTTGGACAGCTCGTCCGACCAAGTTGGACAGAGTCCGGGGGGATCCTGACTCTCTCCGACCGGAACCGCCTGTTTCCCGAGGGGGAATCGACCATGTTGAACGCCCATGAGCTCGACGCCGAGTCCGCGGAGCTGCTGCCGGGCCGTGAGGCCCTCGGCCGGCTGAAGTTCAGCTTCGGCAAGACGGTCAACGTCACCAAGCACGTCGCGAACATCAGCGCCCACAACGAGTCGGCGGCCCTGAACGACCACTCCTCGTGGTCCGTGGCCGACTCCGGCGCCGGCCAGACCATCAGCGTCAGCCAGTAACCCTCGCGCACCCGACCCACCCACCACGAAAGGACGACCACCATGAGCATGGACATGCGCGAGCTGGACGGCGAGTCCGCGGAGCTGCTGCCGGGCCGTGAGGCCCTCGGCCGGCTGAAGTTCAGCTTCGGCAAGACGGTCAACGTCACCAAGCACGTCGCGAACATCAGCGCCCACAACGAGTCGGCGGCCCTGAACGACCACTCCTCGTGGTCGGACGCCGAGTCGGCGGCCCAGCAGACGATCACCGTCACGCAGTAACGGCACTACGGCCGCGGGGGCGGATCGCACGCGTGCGGGGCGGTCCGCCTCCGCGGCTTTTGCGGGGGGAACGTGGGGGGAGACCACAGATGACGGTGCTCGACGACGGCGCGAGCGCGTTGTACGACACCGGTCCGGTGCCCGGGCCCGGGGGCTGGCCGGTGACGTACGAACAGGTGACGACCGGCAGCCTGCCGGCCGTCGGAACGCCGGCCCGGCCGGCCCCGCGGCTCAGCGCGGGACTGCGGCTGCACGGCGAGTACCAGGGCTCGGGCTTCACCGAACCGAAGTACATCGCCCGTCGGGGGGACGGGCAGGTCGTCCAGTTGTCGCGGCTGCTGTACCTGGTGGCGTCGTCCGTCGACGGCGTCCGTGACGTCGAGACGATCGCCCACCGGGTCAGCGCGCGCTACGGCCGCGAGGTCAGCGGCGAGAACATCGGCTATCTGCTGGAGAACAAGCTCCAGCCGCTCGGCGTGACCGTGCCCGAGGGCCAGGAGGACGACGAGGTCGACGCCCCGCGCTCCGACCTGCTGCTCGCCCTCAAGGGCCACCGGGTGATCTTCGACGAGCGCCGTACGGCACGGATCGCGCGCACCCTGGCCTGGCTGCACCGCCCGGCCGTGGTCGCCGCCGTCCTGCTCACGGCGCTCGCGATGGACGTCTGGCTGTTCGGCTTCTTCGGGGCGATCGAACCGGTGCTGGAGGTCCTGGACCAGCCGGTGCTGATCCTCATCGTCTTCGGCCTCACCGTGGCCTCGCTCGTCTTCCACGAGTTCGGCCACGCCTCCGCCTGCCGCTACGGCGGCGCCCGGCCCGGCTGCATCGGCTGCGGGCTGTTCCTCATCTGGCCGTCGATGTACACCGACGTCACCGACGTCTACCGGATCTCCCGCGGCGGCCGGCTCCGCACGGACCTCGGCGGGGTGTACTTCAACGTCGTCTTCATGCTCGCCATGGCCGGGGCCTACTTCGCCACCGGGGCGCAGTTCTTCCTGGCGGCCGTCTACCTCGGGCACTTCGAGATCCTGGAACAGCTGATGCCGGCCGTCCGCCTGGACGGCTACTACATCCTCGGTGACCTCGCCGGAGTGCCCGATCTCTACGGCAAGATCAAGCCGATCCTGCTTTCGCTGCTGCCGGGCGGGAAGGGCCGGGCGGCCCGCGCGGAGGTCGCCGGGCTGAAGAGGTCCGCGCGCACCGTCGTGGCCGGCTGGGTGCTGACGATGGTGCCGCTGATCGTCGGCGAGATGGGCTACGCGCTGTGGAACCTGCCCCGGATCCTCACCACGATGGTCCGCTCGCTGGCCGAGCAACTCCTCGGCACCGGCGGGGCGTTCGCACACGGACAGATCCTTGCCGGGCTCGTCGGGGTGATCGGCAGCGTGATGCTGCTGTGCCCGATGGCCGGTGTCGTCTATCTGTCCGTGAAGATCGGCGGCCGGCTCTGCCGGGCCGCGAACCGCTCCACCGCCGGACGGCCCCGGCTGCGGCTGGCCCTGTGCGTGCTCGCCCTCGCCGGACTGACCGGGCTCTCCTACGCCTGGGTGTCCGGGATGACCCCGAAGCCGCTGCCGAAGAAGCCCCCGATCGCACCGATCCTGCAGCCCGGGGTGCCGACCGAGGCGCCCGCGCCGCGGGACGCCTCGACCCCGGGCCACAGCGGGCACGGCGGGTACGGCACCGGCGGCGCCTCCGTGTCGCCCTCCGCGGTGCCGGGGGCGTCCGCGTCGGCGTCGGGCGCAGGGCCGTCGCCGGGCACCTCCCTGAGCGCGACCGCCTCCGCGCCGCAGTCCGCGGCGTCGGATCCGGCACCGGGCGCGCCGACCGGCTCCCGGTCCCATCAGCCGGACTCCTCCACCGGCGGCGTCACCGCGAGCACGCCCCCGCCCACCACCGCGGATCCCGGCCCCCCGGCCTCCCCGACCCCGTCGGAGAGCGTCCCCGTGTCACCGACCGGAAGCCCCGCACCCACCTCGTCAGGCGACTCGCCCGCACCCGCGTCGTCCTGACACCTCGTCCGTCACAACCGGCCCACCCGGGCCGGCCGACATCTTACGGAGACCCCATGAGCAGCCACCGCAAGGCACGCTCCAGCAACCATCCCCTCGCCCGGCGCGCCCTGGGCATGGGCCTGTTCGCGGCCGGATTCGCCGGCGTGGCCACCGCCGTACCGGCCCAGGCGGCGACCGGCGCGTCGCACGCGGCGTTCGCGTCCGACCACGTCTTCAGCCACGCCGACCGGGCCCATCACACGCAGGCCGAGGACTCCTTCACCATCCGCCAGTTCGGCACCGTCAACGCGGCGGGGGTGCGCAACCAGGCCAACGCCGTCTCCGCCGGCTGCTCGGCCGACGACCACTGCCGGTCGGTCGCCCTGTCCTTCCAGATCGTCACCGTCGCGGGCGTGCACACGCATCTGAACGCCGTGAACCTCAGCGACGCGGCCAACAAGGAGTGCACCGGCTGCCAGACCCTCGCCGGCGCCTATCAGTTCGTCGTCTCCACGCCGGCCCCGCTCACCCTCGACGCCGGCGCCCGGCAGCGGCTCGCCGACATCCATCGCCGGCTGGACGCGCTGACCCGCTCCACGCTGCCCGCGGCCGAACTCAGGACCCGGGTCGACGGCCTGGCGGGCGAGGTGAGCGCGGTGCTGCGCGACGCCGTCGCCCACGCGCCGAAGGCGGACGCGCAGCCCACCGTCACCCTGCACCGCCATCTGGACGGCTGGCCGGGTCACTGAACCGCGCGAACGCCTCGGAGGCCCGAGAGTGCCCCCGCGGGGGCACTCACCCATTGACATCGGATGTCCCCCGGCGCAGACTCTGGCGCAGCTTGAGTGAATAAAACTTCACTCTGCGAACGCTCTAGAGTCGATCCGAAGGGACGAACCGATGCGCACCACCGTCGGGATCATCGGAGCCGGGCCGGCCGGACTGCTGCTCGCGCGGCTGCTGCACCGCGCCGGCATCGACTCGGTCGTCCTGGAGAGCCGCGACCGCGCCTACGTCGAACATCGGCAGCGCGCCGGAATCCTGGAGCAGGGCACCGTCGACGTGCTGCGCGCGGCCGGCGCCGGGGAGCGGATGGACCGGGAGGGCCTGCGGCACGACGGCATCGAGCTGCGCTTCGCCCGGCGCCGCCACCGCGTCGACTTCCCCGGCCTGACCGGCGGCCGGTCGGTGATGGTGTACGCCCAGACCGAGGTCTGCAAGGACCTGATCGCCCTTCAGCTGAAGGAGGGCGGACCGCTGCTGTTCGAGGCGGAGGCGCTGGCGGTGGAGGGCGCCGACGGCGGCCGGCCGCGCATCCGCTTCCGGCACCAGGGCCGCGAGGACGTGCTGGAGTGCGACTACGCCGTCGGCTGCGACGGCTTCTGGGGCGTGGCCCGCAGGGCCTTCCCGGCCGCCCTGTCCCGCGTGTTCGAGCGGACGTACCCCTACGCCTGGCTCGGCATCCTCGCCGACGTCGCGCCCTCGCACGACGAACTCGTCTACGCCCGCCACGACCGCGGCTTCGCCCTCCTGTCCATGCGCTCCCCGTCCGTATCCCGCCTCTACCTCCAGGTCCCCGCGGGAACGGACGCCGACGACTGGACCGACGACGAGATCTGGTCGGAGCTGGAGCGCCGCCTCGAGACCGACGACGACTGGCGGCTGGAACGCGGCCCCATCACCCAGAAGTCGGTCACGCCGATGCGCTCCTTCGTCCACGAGCCGATGCGCCACGGCCGGCTCCTCCTCGCCGGTGACGCCGCCCACATCGTGCCGCCGACCGGCGCCAAGGGCCTGAACCTCGCCGTCGGGGACGTCGTCACCCTCGCCCGCGCCCTCGCCCACGAGAGGGAGACCGGCTCGGCGGACCTCCTCGACGCCTACTCCGCGACCTGTCTGCGCCGCGTCTGGCAGGCCGAGCGGTTCTCCTACGACATGACGACGATGCTCCATCCGGCTCCGGACGCCACCCCCTTCGACGCCCGCCTCCAACTGGCCCGGCTGGAGCGGATCGCCTCCTCCCGCGCGGCCGGGACCGATCTGGCCGAGGCGTACACCGGGTTCCCGCTGGGTTAGCGGCACGTCTCGGTGTGGTAGCAGGTTCGTCATGGAAAGCGATCACCCATGGCCGGGAATCACCGGTACGCGTAGCGTGTTGGGCAGCACGGCAGGGGAAAGATCCTCCTCAGGTATCATGGTCGGTCCTTTGCCAATCCATTACTCTTGAGCCAAGGCTGCGCACGGCAGCCATGGAGGAGTGAAATGAGGAGCAGTAACCCGGTCTTCTCGCGACGGGGGTTCAGCCGCGACAACGGCTACGCCGGCTTCAACACCGCACCGCAGGCCGGGTACGCGCAGGGCAACCCGTACGCGCAGAACCCCTACGCCCAGAACCCGTACGCGCAGGCGGGCGTTCAGTACGGCGCCCCGCCGCAGGCCCCCGCCACGACCGACCGGATGACGATGGACGACGTCGTCGTCCGCTCGGCCATCACGCTCGGCACCGTCGTCGTCGGCGCCGTCCTCGCCTGGGCGCTGCTGCCGGTCACGGCGACCAGCTACGGCCTGGCCGTCGGCTCGGCGATCGTCGCGTTCGTGCTGGCGATGGTCCAGAACTTCAAGCGCACCCCGTCGCCCGCGCTGATCCTCGGGTACGCCGCCTTCGAGGGCGTCTTCCTCGGCGTCATCAGCGAGATGTACAACAGCCGCTGGAGCGGCGCCCCCTTCCAGGCGGTGCTCGGCACCATGGCGGTCTCGGCCGCGACCCTGCTCGTCTACAAGGCCGGCTGGATCCGCGTCACCGCCCGCTACGCCCGCATCGGCATGGCCATCGCCCTGGCGTTCCTGGTGGTCATGGCGGTCAACCTGCTGCTGGTCGTGTTCGGCGTCGCCGAGAACGGCGGCCTGCGCAGCTTCGGCCCGCTCGGCGCACTCGTCGGCATCATCGCGATCCTGCTCGGCGCGTTCTTCCTGACCCTCGACTTCAAGCAGATCGAGGACGGCATCGCCTACGGCGCCCCGCGCAACGAGTCCTGGCTCGCCGCGTTCGGTCTCACCGTGACCCTGGTGTGGATCTACCTGGAGATGCTGCGACTGGTGGCGATCTTCACGAACAACGACTAGCGCCTGCGCCGGTCATGAGAAGGGCCCCGGGTTCCGACCTGGGGCCCTTCGCCGTCTGCGGCGGCTAGAGCAGCTTGCGTGCTGCCCTCCTCAGGTCGTACTCGTGGACGATCGCCTTCGCGTGGCCGTACGCGAGGTCGTACTCGTGCCGGAGCCAGCTGACCTTCTCCTCGAAGCGGAACAGGGCGGGGCCTTCTTCAACGGTGCGCAGCCAGTCGGAAACCTCGCGACCGGTGCAGTGGGGAATGCGGGCGAGCAGATTGCGGTGGGTCTCCTCCGAGAAGAGCTGGGACATCGGCGCCTCCGAACGCAAAGGGGATGTAAGCCGGTCCTTCACGTCACCGTGCCTGAGCGTTCGCGTATTGGCAACAGTGCGGCACGTTACGCTCGGCGCGTGGTTGATACGACGCCCTTGACCCGAGCAGTGGATCACTTCGCCGACCGGTTGCGCGCGGCCCCGCAGAGCCGGCTTCAGCGGGGCGCTGCCGCGGAGGCGCTGACGCTGGCCCGGGAGTTGGCCCGGCGGGCCCAGGCCGTCGAGGAGCCGGGGAGTGAGCCCCGGGAGATGCCGGATGCGGGGATGTTCGCAGCGGCTGATCAAATCCTCGTGGCCGCACATGACTTGGCGGTGGTGCTGCAGAGTGACGACGAGGTCGCCGAGGCGGTGCAGGTGGTGGAGGAGGCGCGTCAGAGGGCGGGGGTCTGAGCGCCGTTCCCTACAGGGACGCGATGACCCGGTCCGCCAGGATGTAGACCATGTTCGTGGCGTCCTCGCCGTAGGCGAAGGTGAGGGTGTAGGCGCCGGAGATGCCGGAGCCGCCCAGGAGGTACGGGGCCTCACCCGCGTCCACGGCGGCGGCGAGGCGTTCGGCGGTCTCCCGGTGGCCCGGGGTCATGCACAGGGTGGTGCCGTCGGCGAAGACGTAGACGTCGAGGGTGCCGAGCGGGCCCGGGCGGACGTCGGAGAGCTCGACGCGTTCGGCGGCCAGCTGCTCCAGCGTGGTCACGGTGCGCTCGTGGTCGTTCACCGCCGGCGACTGCACCGGGACGAAGTCGGGGTGCGAGGGGTGACGGCGGCGGGCCGCGGCCAGTTCCGGGGACTCCCCGGCGAACTCGTCGGCGTCGGCGGTCGGCTCGGACACCGGCTCCAGGCCGGCGAAGTCGGTCTGCCGGGGCAGGAACAGCTCGGTGTCGGGCAGGCCGAGCAGGGTCGGGGTGTCGGAGGCGTCACGGACCTCCTGTGCGGCCCAGAAGGCGCGCGCCTCTGCCAGCTCGCGCTCCCGCTCCTCGGCGAGCGCGTCGGCCACGGCCGCACGTATCTGGTCGGCGTCGGCGCTGCTGCGGGCGTTCGGCAGCAGCGCGCGCATGGCGGCCGACTGGTTCTCCGCGAGCTGGGTCTGCAGCTCGGCCAGCTGGCGGCGCAGCTTCAGAACGGTGCGCAGGACGGCGACGCCCACGGCGCCGGTGGCGGCCGTGGTGAGCAGCAGGGCGATGGGCATGGCGCTCACTGACGTACTCCCGGTTCAAAGTCGACCCCCGACTTCCTACATCAGCTTGAAGGGCGGACTATCCAGCTGTCAGTGCGTAACGTCACGAAACGGACAGGGCTTTGGCCTTGTGGTGTCGTCGCGAACCGCTCCGACCTGCGTTGACCTGCGCCGATGTGTCCGTCGAGCGAGATAGGTCACATCCTGGGGGAGATTGGATCACGAAAAGGCCCGGAACCGAGGAGTTTCCTCGGTTCCGGGCCCTTTCCTGACGTAAAGTGCCTGCCCCGCTACGGACGGTGGGTCAGCTGAGGCGCTCGATGACCATCGCCATGCCCTGGCCGCCGCCGACGCACATCGTCTCCAGACCGAACTGCTTGTCGTGCCACTGCAGGGAGTTGATGAGCGTGCCGGTGATCCGGGCGCCGGTCATGCCGAAGGGGTGGCCGACGGCGATGGCGCCGCCGTTGACGTTCAGCCTGTCGATGTCGATGCCGAGCTCGCGGTAGGAGGGGATCACCTGGGCGGCGAAGGCCTCGTTGATCTCGACCAGGTCGATGTCGCCGATGGTGAGGCCGGCGCGCTGCAGCGCCTGCTTGCTCGCCTCGACCGGGCCGAGGCCCATGATCTCGGGGGAGAGGCCGGAGACACCGGTGGACACGATCCGGGCGAGCGGGGTCAGGCCCAGCTCGCGGGCCTTGGTGTCGCTCATGATGACGACGGCGGCGGCACCGTCGTTGAGCGGGCAGCAGTTGCCGGCGGTGACCAGTCCGTCCGGGCGGAAGACCGGCTTGAGGCCGGAGACGCCCTCCAGGGTGACGCCGGGGCGCGGGCCGTCGTCCTTGCTGACGACCGTGCCGTCCGGGAGGGTCACCGGGGTGATCTCGCGCTCCCAGAAGCCGTTCTTGATGGCCTGCTCGGCGAGGTTCTGCGAGCGGACGCCGAACTCGTCCATCTCCTGGCGGGTGATGCCCTTGGCGCGGGCCAGGTTCTCGGCGGTCTGGCCCATCGCGATGTACGGGTCGGGCAGCAGGCCGTCCTCGCGCGGGTCGTGCCAGGTCGTGCCCTCCTGCTGGGCGATGGCCTCGGTACGGGCCTCGGCGTCGGCGAACAGCGGGTTGTGCGTGTCCGGCAGACCGTCGGAGCTGCCCTTGATGTAGCGGGAGACCGTCTCGACACCGGCCGAGATGAAGACGTCGCCCTCGCCGGCCTTGATGGCGTGCAGGGCCATGCGGGAGGTCTGCAGGGACGAGGAGCAGTACCGGGTGATCGTGCAGCCCGGCAGGTGGTCCATGCCCATCTGCACGGCGACGATCCGGCCGAGGTTGTGGCCCTGCTCGCCGCCGGGGAGGCCGCAGCCGAGCATCAGGTCGTCGATGTCCCTGGGGTCCAGCTGGGGGACCTTGGCGAGGGCGGCCTGGATGATCGTGGCGGTCAGGTCGTCGGGGCGCAGGTCCTTCAGGGAGCCCTTGACGGCGCGGCCGATGGGGGAGCGGGCGGTCGAGACGATGACGGCTTCGGGCATCACGGCTCCAGTGAACGATGTTTGCTTTTCGGGCAGGGCCGGTTGGGAAGTTACCGCTACGTATGGCCAAGGTCACCGGTATTGGTGTGTGACACTGACCGCAGTTTACTAAGCGCTTGCTTGGCCTGGGTTGTCCGCCCAGGGGCTCCGCCCCCGGACCCCCGGCCCATGCCCAGGGTGGGGGCCGGGGGCGGAGCCCCCTGGTGGGTCACAAGGACGGGTGGGCCGGCTCGGCCTCCGGTACGCGGCGCCGGCGCCGGCGTTTCAGCAGCGCCCACGGCCCACGCGGCCCCGTCGGCATGGCCGCCGTGACCTCCGTACCCGCCTCCGACGCAGCCTCGGCCGCCGCGCGAGCCACCGGCAGGAAGCCCTCGCGCCGCGACACGTCGGGCCGTTCCTCCTCCGCCGGCCACAGGCCCAGGGCGGCGCACACGGTCGGCAGCACCGCCATCGCCGCCGTCGCGTACCCCTCCGCCGAGGGGTGGTAGTTGTCCGGCCCGAACAGCTCCCGGGGGTTCGCCTCGAACTCCGGGCCCAGCAGGTCACCGAGGGACACGGTCCGGCCCCCCTGCTCCACCACCCCGATCGTCTGCGCCGCCGCCAGCTGCCGCGAGGCCCGCCGGGCCAGCCAGCGCAGCGGCTGTTGCACCGGCTCGATGGTGCCGAGGTCGGGGCAGGTGCCGACCACCACCTCCGCACCGGCCGTGCGCAGCCGTCGTACCGCCGCCGACAGATGCCGTACCGAACGGGTCGGCGGCATCCGGTGGGTCACGTCGTTCGCGCCGATCATGATCACGCACACGTCCGGGACCGGCGTCGCCCCCGACAGCACCGACGCCACCTGGCGGTCCAGGTCGTCGGACCGGGCGCCCGGCAGCGCCACGTTCCGCAGCTCCACCGGGCGTTCCGCCACCGCCGCCAGGCCCGAGGCCAGCAGCGCCCCCGGCGTCTGGCCCGCGCGGTGCACGCCCTGCCCGGCCGCCGTGGAGTCGCCGAGCATGGTCAGGCGGAGGGCTGGTTCTCCGGGGGCGTCGTACGCGTGGCCGTACACGCCGTCGGCCACGGGGACGCGGCCGCCGCTGTGGTTGCCCACATGGCGCCGGGCCAGCCGTACCTCCGCGAGCAGCAGACCGACCGCGGCCGCGCCGACCAGCCCGACCCCGCCACCGCCGTACGCCGCACCGGCCGCGATGCGCCGGGCCACTCTCGCCCTGGACATGCTCGTCATGCGTCGCCGCCACCTCCTCGTAGCCGTACACCCACTCCTTGCCCCGTACGGACCGTGCGTCAATCTCAACGGGGAGTGAACGACCGCGTCGGCCACACACCTGGCCTTAGGCTGGCGACACCACTAAGACCACATCTTTTGCAGCAACCGGAGACAACGGTGCGATTCCACGACTCGATGATCAGCCTCGTCGGCAACACCCCGCTGGTGCGGCTCAACAGCGTGACCCAGGGCATCCGGGCCACCGTCCTGGCCAAGGTGGAGTACTTCAACCCGGGCGGCTCCGTGAAGGACCGCATCGCCCTGCGCATGATCGAGGCCGCCGAGCAGAGCGGTGAGCTCAAGCCGGGCGGCACGATCGTCGAGCCGACCAGCGGCAACACCGGTGTGGGACTGGCCATCGTGGCCCAGCAGAAGGGCTACAAGTGCATCTTCGTGTGCCCCGACAAGGTCTCCACCGACAAGATCAACGTGCTGCGGGCCTACGGCGCCGAGGTCGTCGTGTGCCCGACCGCCGTCGCCCCTGAGCACCCGGACTCCTACTACAACGTCTCCGACCGCCTCGTCCGCGAGACCCCGGGCGCGTGGAAGCCCGACCAGTACTCCAACCCCAACAACCCGCTCTCGCACTATCACTCGACCGGCCCCGAGCTGTGGGAGCAGACCGAGGGGAAGATCACCCACTTCGTGGCGGGCGTCGGTACGGGCGGCACCATCTCCGGTACCGGCCGCTATCTGAAGGACGTCAGCGACGGCAAGGTCAAGGTCGTCGGCGCCGACCCGGAGGGGTCCGTGTACTCCGGCGGCTCCGGGCGGCCGTACCTGGTCGAGGGCGTCGGCGAGGACTTCTGGCCGACCGCCTACGACCGCACCGTGGCGGACGAGATCGTCGCCGTGTCCGACAAGGACTCCTTCCAGATGACCCGTCGCCTCGCCAAGGAGGAGGGGCTGCTGGTGGGTGGCTCCTGCGGCATGGCCGTCGTCGCGGCGCTGCGGGTCGCCGAGCGGCTCGGGCCCGACGACGTCGTGGTCGTGCTGCTCCCGGACAGCGGGCGCGGCTACCTCAGCAAGATCTTCAACGACGAGTGGATGGCCGACTACGGCTTCCTGGAGGACGAGGGCCCGAGCGCCCGCGTCGGCGACGTCCTGAACGACAAGGCGGGCGGCACCATCCCCTCCCTGGTGCACATGCACCCGGAGGAGACCGTCGGCCAGGCCATCGAGGTGCTGCGCGAGTACGGCGTCTCGCAGATGCCGGTCGTCAAGCCGGGCGCCGGTCACCCGGACGTGATGGCCGCCGAGGTCGTCGGGTCCGTGGTGGAACGGGAGCTGCTGGACGCCCTCTTCAACAAGCGCGCCTCCCTCGAGGACCCGCTGGAGAAGCACATGTCCGCCCCGCTGCCCCAGGTCGGCTCCGGCGAGCCGGTCGGCGACCTGATGTCCGTGCTCGGCTCGGCCGACGCGGCGATCGTCCTGGTCGAGGGCAAGCCCACCGGCGTGGTCAGCCGGCAGGACCTGCTGGCCTTCCTGGCCAAGGGGGGAAAGCAGTAGCGAACCCCCGGTGAACTGCGGGTTCACACGCGTTTCTTGGGGTGAGGCGGGTTCGCGGAAGTGGTACGAGCGTGTCACGTGCGCGCAGCACCCGCTTAACACGGGTCCGGCACATTGGTGGATGTCGGCAGGGCGGGAGCGGCTCCCCGCCCCGGCCGGCGCCGAACGGCGCCAAGGACCTCCGGAGCGGCTCCCGGACCTCCATGGACGCCACGGACGCGCAGCCCGGTCCTGACCCGGCCCGCGTCCCTCGCGGGGACCGCCGTCGTCCCGCCCCCCGGCAACGGGGGTGCGGCGGTCCCCGCGCATATCTTTTTCAGGGGAGCATCGAGTCCTTTTCAGGGGAACGTCGAGCCGGGGCTGCCGCCGACGGAGACCGAGAGCGGTCAGTCGTCCTCGGACGGACGGCGGCGACGGCCGAACAGGTCCGGACGGGTGCGTGCGGCCTGGACGACGTTGACGCCGACGACGCCGGCCCAGGAGATCAGCAGGCCGGACAGGCCGGCGTTGTGGGCGCCGATCGCCGACAGCGGGATCGCCAGTACCAGCGAGACGACGGCCAGGCCGAACCGCTCGGCCCAGGAGTCCGCGCCGTACCCGGGGCGGGTGCCGCGCGCCACCTGCGTCCGCTGCTCGGCCAGCGTCCTGCGCAGCCGCCGCTCCACCGCGCCGTCGATGCGCTGGTCGACCTTCTCCAGGAAGGAGTCGACCAGCGCCGACTCGTACTCCTCGCCCAGCTCCCTGCGGGTCTGCAGGGTGGCGTCGAGTTCGTCTCTCAGGTCGGTTTCCCGCCCGTCCGTTCCGGTCATGACGGACACGTTAGGGAGCGATCACGCCCTCCGCACTGGGGACAACCCCCCTCTTGCAGCGGTCTGCCGGGGGCCGCCCGTCTACCGCACCAGCCCGTGCTGCTTCGCGTAGGCGTTCGCCACGTCCTCGGGGTCCTTCTTGTCCTTGTCCACCTGCCGGTTGAGCTCGGTGAGCTGAGCGGTGGTCAGCAGGTTGCCGAGCCGGGCGAGGGCCTTGCGGACGGTGTCGTCGGCCTTGCGGTCGGCGATGAGCGGGACGATGTGCTGGCTGGGGATCAGGTGTTCGGGGTCGGTGAGCACCACCCAGTCGTTGGCCTTGATGTCGGTGTCGGTGGTGAACAGGTTCGCCACGTCCACGTCGCCCTTCTTGAGCGCGCCCTTGACCAGCGGCCCGTCGGAGTCGAGCGACTTGAACTCCCTGAACTCCACGCCGTACACGTCCTTCAGGCCGACCGCGCCGACCTGGCGCTTCTTCACCTCGGGGGCGGCGCCGATGACCAGCTTGCCGTTCTGCTTGCGCAGGTCGGCGAGGGACGTCAGCCCGTACTTCTTCGCCGTCTCGCGGGTGACGACGAAGGCGTCGGAGTCCTCCGCCATGCCGTACGGCAGCACCTGGAGGCCGGCCGGGAGGGCCTGGGTGAGGGCGTTCTGCATCTCGCCCGACTCGGAGACCGTGACCTTCGGGGCGAGGTAGTTGAGGAGGGCGCCCTGGTACTCGGGCAGCAGGTCGATGTCGCCGCCCCTGAGGGCCGGGATGACGATCTCGCGTGTGCCGAGGTTGGGGCGGACGGTCGTCTTCACTCCGGCGCCCTGCAGGGCGGCCGCGTAGAGGTAGCCGAGGACCTGGTTCTCGGTGAAGTTGGCGGTGCCGATGGTGACTCCGCCCTTGCTGGAGCCACCGCCGCCGGCGGCGGAGCCCTGGCCGTTGAGGGAGGTGATGCCACCCGCGCAGGCGGAGAGGGCGGGGACGGAGGCGACCGCGAACAGGCCGCCGAGGACAGTACGTCGGTTCATTGGTCGTTTTTCCCTACGCGGTGCGGTGACGGAAGAGGAAGCGCTGGAGCGAGGCCAGGGCCACGTCCAGGACGACGGCGACGACCGCGACCAGCACCGCGCCGCCGAGCACCTGGACCAGGTCGCGCTGGGCGAGGCCGTCGAAGACGTAGCGGCCCAGGCCGCCGAAGGAGACGTACGCGGCGATGGTCGCCGTGGCCACCACCTGGATCAGGGCCAGCCGCAGGCCGGTCATGATCAGGGGGAGGGCCAGCGGCAACTCCACCTGGAACAGGACCTGGTGGCCGCGCATGCCCTGGCCACGGGCCGCGTCCTTCACGTCCGGGTCGACGGCGGTCATGCCGGCGTAGGTGTTGGTGACGATCGCCGGGACGGCGAGGGCGACCAGCGCGACGTACACCGGCAGCATCGACAGGCCGCCGGCCAGGAAGACCAGCACGACCAGGCCGACGGTCGGCAGGGCCCGGCCGAAGGAGGCGAGGTTGATCGCGATGAACGCGCCCTTGCCGGTGTGGCCGATCAGCAGCCCGAGCGGCAGGCCGATGGCGGCGGCGATGAGGGTGGCCAGCAGGGAGTACTGGAGGTGTTCGGCGAGGCGGTGGGCGATGCCGTCCGGGCCGGTCCACTGGGAGCCGCTGGTCAGCCACGTCCCGAGGTTCTTGATCAGTTCGTACATCAGGCTCGCCTCCTGGTCCAGGGGGTGAGGGCGTACTGGACGGCGACCAGCGCCGCGTCCGCGACGACCGCGAGGAGCAGGGTGAGGACCACTCCGGCGATCACCGGGGTGGGGAAGTTGCGCTGGAAGCCGTCGGTGAAGAGCTGGCCGAGGCCGCCGTCGCCGATGTAGGTCGCGACGGAGACCAGGGAGATCGACATGACGGTGGCGATCCGGACGCCCGCCATGATCACGGGGAGCGCGAGGGGGAACTCGACGGTGAGGAGCGTGCGCAGGGGGCGCGTGCCCATCGCCTTCGCCGCCTCCTTCACCTTCACGGGGACCGAGTCGAGGCCCTCGACGGTGTTCCGCAGCAGGACGACCAGGGTGTAGACGGTCAGGCCGGTCACGGTGGTGGTGCGGGTCAGGCCGCTGACCGGCAGCAGCAGGACGAAGATCGCGATCGACGGGATCGTGAACAGGACGTTGGAGGCGCCGAGGAGGAAGCCGCGCAGCCGGGGGATCCGGTGGGCGACCACGGCCAGCGGGAGCGAGATCAGCAGGCCGAGGGCGACGGCGGTCAGCGCGGCCTGGAGGTGGGAGAGCGTGAGCGTGGTGAGGTCGTCGGTGTGGGCCGTTATCCAGGACCAGTCGATCGTCATGCGGCCACCCTCACTTCGGCGTGGGCACGGCCGGCGTGCTCATGGATGTCGTCGCGCGAGGAGACGCCGGTGAGGACGCCGTCGGCGTCGACGCGGGCGATCAGTCCGGTGGGGGAGGCGACCGACTCGTTCAGGGCGGAGAGGAGGGAGTCGCTGTCCTTCAGCGGGCGTACGGGGAGCTCGGCGTCCTTCGAGGCCCAGTGCAGGGGCTTGTTCGCCGCGTCGAGGACGAGGGTCCAGGCGGCGCCTTCCGGTGCCGGGCCCTGGGGGACGTCGGCGAGGGTCTTCAGGGACAGCAGCTTCAGGCCACGCTCGGCGCCGAGGAAGCCGGCCACGAAGTCGTCGGCGGGGCGGGCCAGGAGTTCGGCGGGCGGGGCGCACTGGACCAGGTGGCCGCCGGTGCGGAACACGGCGATCCGGTCGCCGAGCCGTACGGCCTCGTCGATGTCGTGCGTGACGAAGACAATGGTCTTGCTCAACTCCGCCTGCAGCCGGAGCAGTTCGTCCTGCAGCTGGGTGCGGACCACCGGGTCGACCGCGCCGAACGGCTCGTCCATGAGCAGCACCGGCGGGTCGGCCGCGAGGGCGCGGGCGACGCCGACGCGCTGCTGCTGGCCGCCGGAGAGCTGGTGCGGGTAGCGCTTGCCGGCCTCCGGGGTCAGGCCGACGGTCTCCAGGAGTTCGGCGGCGCGGGCCCGGGCCTTCCTGCGGTTCCAGCCGAGCAGCAGCGGGACGGTGGCGATGTTGTCGAGCACCGTGCGGTGCGGGAAGAGGCCGGCCTGCTGGATGACGTAGCCGATGGAGCGGCGCAGCTCGGCCGCGTCCTGCCGGGTGACGTCCCTGCCGCCGACGCGGATGGTGCCCGAGGTCGGCTCGACCATCCGGTTGATCATCCGCAGGGTGGTGGTCTTGCCGCAACCGGAGGATCCGACCAGGACGGTGATACCGCCTTCCGGCATCTCCAGGCTGAGGTCGTGGACTGCTGTCGTGCCGTTGGGGAAGCGCTTGTGGACCGCGTCGAACTGGATCATGAGATGTCCCTTGCCCGGCTGCATAACGTCATGCAGAGTTCTTGGTGTGTGAATAGCTTGTCAACGGGTTGGCGTTAATCCGAGGTAACGGTTGACCGGTGGGCGAGATCGAATGTCCGAATTGAGGGGAGTATGGGCGTGATGTCGTCTCGCATCGTGGACGCGCCGGAGATCTTGCGCTCCGCGACCGTGGTCCTGAACGGGTCCCGACTCGGCGTCGAGGACGTCGTACGGCTCGCCGACGGCGCCGCGCACCCCGTCCCCGATCCCGCCGGGATGCGGCGCGTCGAGCACTCCTGGAACGCCGCCCGGCAGATCGCCGCCACCGGACGCGTCTACGGCCGCTCCACCGGCGTCGGCGCCAACCGGAACGAGGACGTGCCCACCGAGGCCGCCGCCGGGCACGGCCTGCGCCTGCTGCGCAGCCACGCCGGCGCCATCGGCGAACAGCTCCCCGCCCGCCAGGTCCGCGCCATGCTCGCCGTCCGTGCCAACCAGCTGCTGGCCGGCGGCGCGGGCCTCAGGCCCGGCGTGGTCACCGCCCTGTGCGAGGCACTGGACAGCGGCGCGTACCCGGTCGTCAACGAGTTCGGCTCCGTCGGCACCGGCGACATCGCGGCCCTCGCCCAGGTCGGTCTCGCGCTCGCCGGGGAACACCCCTGGCGCGGCACGGGCGCACCCGGGCCGCAGCCCCTCGACAACAACGACGCCCTCGCCCTGATCAGCAGCAACGCCCTCACCCTCGGCCAGTCCGCGCTCGCCCTGCACGAACTGCGCGGGCTCATCGGCGCCACCCAGGTCGTCGCGGCCCTGTCCCTGCTCGCCGTCGACGGCTCCCATGAGGCGTACGCCGCACCCGTGCACGCCGCCCGCCCGCACCGGGGCAGCACCGAGGTGGCCCGGCGGATGCGGGAGCTGATCGGCGCCGCCGACCGGCCCACCCCGCCGCTCGGCCGGATCCAGGACCCCTACGGCTTCCGCTGTCTGCCCCAGATCCACGGCCCGGCGCAGGACGCGGCCGACGCCCTGGAGCAGGTGCTGGACGTGGAGATCAACGCGGCCGCCGAGAACCCGCTCATCGCCCCCGAGGACCTGGCCGCCTACCACCACGGCGGCTTCTACCAGGCCCAGCTGGCCCTCGCCCTCGACCACTTCAGGCTCGCCCTGACCCAGGTGGCCCGGCTGTCCACGTCCCGCCTGTCCACCCTCAACGAGCCCGCCTACACCCGGCTGCGCCCCTTCCTCGCCGACCACGAGGCGGCCTCCTCGGGCGTGATGATCCTGGAGTACGCGGCCGGAGCGGCCCTCGGCGATCTGCGGGCCTTCTCCGCCCCCGCCTCGCTGGGCCACGCTGTACTCTCCCGGGGCGTCGAGGAACAGGCCAGCTTCGCCTCGCTCGCCGCGCGGCAGACCCTGCGCGCGTGCGGTGCGTATCGTCTGGTGGTCGGCTGTGAACTGGTCGCCGCCGTCCGCGCGCTGCGCCAGCGCGATCTGCGGCCCGACCCCGGGCTGCCGGCCGGCCGGGCGTTCGCGCTCGCCGAGTCGGTCCTCGACGCCGACCCGGCCGACCGGCCGCTCACGGACGACGTGACGGAGGCGGCCGCACTGCTCGACCGGTTCACGGACATCTGGAGGGGGAGCGCGTCATGAGCGTGGACAGGAGTACCGAGGCGGCACCGGGCATGACCGACAGCCCCGCCAACCGGCTGCAGGCGCTCTTCGAGGGCCACCGGCTCACGCCGACCCAGCGCCGGATCGCGCACAGCATGGTCCGGCGGGCCGCCGACGTCCCGTTCCTGTCCAGCGTGGAGCTGGCCGAGCTGGCCGGGGTCAGCCAGCCGTCGGTGACCCGGTTCGCCGTGGCGCTGGGCTTCGACGGCTATCCGGCGCTGCGCAAGCACCTGCGTGAGGTCGTCCCCACCGAACCGGCCGCCGATGCGGGTGCCTTCAACGAGTACCAGCAGGCCGTCGAGGCCGAGATCGAGAACCTCAGGCACCTCGCCGACCTGCTCGCCGACCCGCGCCCGGTGCAGCGGGCCGGCCGGATCCTGGCCGCCTCCCGCCCGCTGCCGGTGCTCGGCCTGCGCGCGGCCGCCTCCCAGGCCTACGGCTTCGCCTACTTCGCCGCCAAGGTCCACCCGGACGTCCGGCTGCTCAACGAGGGCGGCACCATGATCCAGGACCGGATCGACGCGGCCGTCCGCGCCGGCGCCTCCGCGTTGCTGTGCTTCGCCCTGCCCCGGCATCCGCGCGAGGTCGTGGACACCCTCGCCTACGCCAAGGACGTCGGCCTGACCACGGTCACGGTCGCCGACTCCGCGTTCGCGCCGGTCGCCAAGTACTCCGACCTGCTGCTGCCCGCCGCCGTCGGTACCGGGCTCGCCTTCGACACCGCGTGCGCGCCGATGCTGCTCGGACGGGTGCTGCTGGAGGCGGTCTGCGACGACCTGCCCCAGGCGCAGGCCCGGCTGGAGGAGTTCGACGCGAAGGCGGCGTCCCGCGGGCTCTTCGTGGAGTGACGGCCCGTGCCGACGTCCGCCCGCTCTCATGTTCGTCTCACGTTCGGCCACTAGCGTCCCCAGGAGACTCAAGGCGCTTTACGGACACGTGACACGGGAGGCTGACGTGGCGCGCGGAGGACAGGGGCTGGCCCGGGTGGCCGTCGTCGTACGGGCGGGGGCCGCTCCGCTGTGGTGGTCCGGGGTGTTCGCCGCGGGGATCGGGGCGCTGCCGCCCGGGCTGACCGGGCGCCGGATCGGGCTGCTCGCCGGGGCGGCGCTGTTCCTCGCCGGCGCGGCGGTGGTGGCGCTGGTGCGGCGGGGCCGGTACGGCGCCCTCGCCCGCGGCCCGGCCCGCGCGGGCAAGTACGACGTGCTGCAGGACCGGGCGGTGACCGTGCGCAACTGGCGCCGGGGCCATCGCTGGTGGCTGCTGTCGGCCTTCGCCGCCGCGCTCGGCTCCTCCTTCGCGGTGCCCGCGGCCGGCGGCATGCTGCTGGCCGGGCTGGGCACCGGGCTCAGGGTGAAGGCCGCCTGGATCGGGCGCCGCGAACGCGCCGAGGAGACGCTGCTGTGGGTGCGCGTCGACTGGCTCGACCGGCGCGGCGGGAGCCCGGCGGGCAAGGCCGTCAAGGGCCTGCGCGGCACGGGCATCGCGGCCGGCGACGCCGCCCCGGGCGGGTCCCGCCGCCGTACCGCGGCGCTGGTCTGACGCTTTGTCGAGGGTGCCCGGGGGTGTGTCAACGGCCTCCCGGCGCCCGGAGCGTCGTGAGCGCGTCCGCGTGCGCCCCGCCGGACTCCGCCACCACCTCGGCGATGGTCTGCGGCTCCCGTACGGTCCCGAAGGCGATGCCTGACGAGCCGTCCGGTGCGAAGCCGTAAATGCCCGGCCGGACCAGGGAGTTGTAGGCGTAGTGGTGGGCGAAGTAGTACGCGCCCGTGTCGAGCGCGGCGGCGTAGTCGCCCTGCTCCAGCAGGGGCAGCGTGCGTCCCTCCGCCAGCAGGTCGCCCGAGAAACAGGCAGGCCCGGCCACGTCCTGCACCGCCTCCGGCCCCGGCTTCGGCCGCCCCTTGGCGTCGTACGCGGCGATCCGCAGCGGCCACGCCCCCGGCGCGTACACGGTCCGCGTCGCCACCTGCACGCCGGCGTGCGTCACCGCGATCCGCCGCCCGCCCGCGCTCTTGGCGTACTCCACCCGGGCCACCACCGTCCCGTGCTTGGCCAGCAGCGACCGCCCGAACTCGGTCACCAGCCCGTACCGCCCGTCGAACAGCCCCGGCACCTGCTCGGCCAGCAGCCGGGCGTACCGCGCGTACGAGGGTGCCGTCGCCTCGGCCGCGAAGTTCACCGGCAGCCCGCCGCCGATGTCGAGCGTGTCGACCTGCCGCCGGCCCGCCCGCCGGTTGATCTCCTCCGCGAGCGCGTACGTCTCCGCCACGCCCCGCGCCAGCAGCGTCAGCGGAATGCCCTGCGAGCCGGTGTGCGCGTGCAGCCGGGTCAGCCACGGCCGGTCCAGATACGCCCGTACGACCCACTCGCGCGCCCCCTCGTCGCGCAGCGCCACCCCGAACTTGGAGGTCTCCGTCGCCGTCGAGGTGGCCCCGATCGCGCCGCCGCCGACCTGCGGGTTCACCCGGACGCCGAGCGGGGACCCGGTCGCCGAGGACCGCACCAGGGCGTCCAGGCGGTCCAGCTCCTGCGGATTGTCGGCGTTCACCGCGATGCCCAGCGCCAGCGCCTCGCGCAGCTCGGCCGGGGTCTTGGCGGGCGAGTCCAGCACGGTCCGGGCCGTCGGCACCCCGGCCGCCCGCGCCAGCGCCAGCTCGCCCGGGCTCGCCACCTCCGCGCCGATGCCCGCCTCGTGCAGCAGCCGCAGCACAGGCACCAGCGGGGTCGCCTTCACCGCGAAGGCGTGCAGCACCGGCGTCCCGGGCGGCACGATCGCGTCGAACGCCGCCCGCAGAGCCGCCGCCGACTCCCGGATCCCGGTCACGTCCAGCAGCCCCACCACGGCCGCGTCCGGCCCCAGCAGACCCTGCTCCACGGCGGCGCGCACCGCCTCGTCCCGCCGCGCGGCGCGCTCCCGCGCCTCCATTTCGAGCTCCCGCTCCACCGTCTCTCCCCTCGTGTCCCCTCGCATTCGTCTCGCGTGCATCCAGCCAAACACCGACGGCGCGCGGACGGGGCCACCCCCATGTATTGACTAGTTCTATTCAGATAGACAGGATGTGAATAGACAGTGCAACAGGAGGAGGCAGACGATGTCGGGACCCCGCCCCGTACGAGCACCGCGCGGCACGGAACTGAGCGCCCTGGGATGGCAGCAGGAAGCCGCCCTGCGCATGCTGCAGAACAATCTCGACCCCGAGGTCGCGGAGCACCCCGACAAGCTCGTCGTCTACGGCGGCACCGGCAAGGCCGCCCGTGACTGGCGCTCCTTCGACGCGATGGTCCGCACGCTGAAGACCCTCAAGCAGGACGAGACCATGCTGGTCCAGTCCGGCCGCCCGGTCGGCGTGATGCAGACCCACGAATGGGCCCCGCGCGTCCTGATCGCCAACTCCAACCTCGTCGGCGACTGGGCCAACTGGGAGGAGTTCCGCCGTCTGGAGGCCCTCGGCCTGACCATGTACGGCCAGATGACCGCCGGCTCCTGGATCTACATCGGCACCCAGGGCATCCTCCAGGGCACCTACGAGACCTTCGCCGCCGTCGCCGCGAAGAAGTTCAACGGCACCCTCGCCGGGACCATCACCCTGACCGCCGGCCTCGGTGGCATGGGCGGCGCCCAGCCGCTCGCCGTGACCATGAACGACGGCGTCGCCATCTGCATCGACGGCGACCCGCGCGCCATCGAGCGCCGCATCGAGCACCGCTACCTGGACGTCAGGGCCGACTCCCTCGACCACGCGCTCCAGCTGGCCACCGAGGCCCGCGACGCCCGCCGCCCGCTGTCCATCGGCGTCCTCGGCAACGCGGCCGACCTGGTCCCGCAGCTGCTCGCGATGAACGCCCCCATCGACATCGTCACCGACCAGACCTCCGCCCACGACCCGCTGTCCTACCTGCCGGTGGGCGTGGCCTTCGAGGACATGGCCGACGAGGCGGCGAAGGACCCGGCCGGCTTCACCACCCGTGCGCGGGAGTCCATGGCCAAGCACGTCGAGGCCATGGTCGGCTTCATGGACGCCGGTGCCGAGGTCTTCGACTACGGCAACTCCATCCGTGGCGAGGCCCAGCTGGCCGGCTACGACCGGGCGTTCGCCTTCCCCGGCTTCGTCCCCGCCTACATCCGCCCGCTGTTCTGCGAGGGCAAGGGCCCGTTCCGCTGGGCGGCCCTGTCCGGCGACCCCGCGGACATCGCCAAGACCGACAAGGCGATCCTGGAGCTCTTCCCGGAGAACGAGTCCCTGGCCCGCTGGATCAAGATGGCCGGTGAGCGCGTCCACTTCCAGGGCCTGCCCGCGCGTATCTGCTGGCTCGGCTACGGCGAGCGCGACAAGGCCGGCGAGCGCTTCAACGACATGGTGGCCTCCGGTGAGCTGGCGGCTCCGCTGGCGATCGGCCGCGACCACCTGGACTGCGGGTCGGTGGCCTCGCCGTACCGCGAGACCGAGGCCATGCTCGACGGGTCCGACGCGATCGCCGACTGGCCGCTGCTGAACGCGATGGTCAACGTGGCCTCGGGTGCGTCGTGGGTGTCCATCCACCACGGTGGTGGCGTGGGCATGGGGCGGTCCATTCACGCAGGGCAGGTCACCGTGGCCGACGGTACGAAGCTGGGTGGCGAGAAGATCCGGCGGGTGCTGACCAACGACCCGGGTATGGGTGTCATCCGGCATGTGGACGCCGGGTACGACATCGCGGAGTCGGTCGCCGGCGAGCGCGGGGTCCGGGTGCCTATGCGTGAGGGTGGCGAGGCGTGACCCAGGGTTCTGGTGAGCCGAGCGGCAACGGTCCGGTGGGGGTTGGTCTCCCGTCGCCGTCTGCCGCTTCGGCTGTGCCCATCCTCCCCCACTCTCAACTTCGTTCGAGCGGGGGGACCCCCATCGCCCTGCGGAACGACTGCCCACAGCCTGTAGGGCCTGCGGGTTCGAGCGGCGACGCCTCACAGCCCGTACGTGGTGCCTCCTTCCACGAGATGTGGCGCGAGCTGCTCCCCATCGGGCGGCACCCCGACTCCGGTGGCTACCGCCGTTACGCCTGGACCGGGGCCGATGTCGAGTGCCGGGCCTGGTTCAGGCAGCAGGCCGAAGACCGTGGGCTTACGCACGAGGTGGACCGGAACGGGAACCAGTGGGCCTGGCTCGGCGACCCCGCTGCCGGGGACGCCGTGGTCACCGGGTCCCACCTGGACTCCGTGCCCGACGGTGGCGCCTTCGACGGCCCTCTCGGTGTGGTGTCCTCTTTCGCGGCCCTCGACGAGCTGCGGAGCAGGAACGCGCGGTTCGCGAGGCCCCTGGCCATCGTCAACTTCGGTGACGAGGAAGGGGCCCGGTTCGGGCTCGCCTGTGTCGGGTCGCGGCTCACCGCCGGGCAGCTGACCGTCGAGCAGGCCCACCGGCTCATCGACGCGGACGGGATCAGCCTCCCGCAGGCCATGGAGGCCGCCGGGTACGACCCCGAGGGCCTCGGGGCCGACCCCGAGCGACTGGCCCGGATCGGCGCCTTCGTCGAGCTGCACGTCGAGCAGGGACGGGCCCTGGACCTGTCCGGCGACCGGGTGGGCATCGCCAGTGCCATCTGGCCGCACGGGCGCTGGAGGTTCGACTTCCGGGGCGAGGCCAACCACGCCGGCACCACCCGGCTGGTCGACCGCCGCGACCCGATGCTGTCGTACGCCGAGACCGTGCTCGCCGCCCGCCGCGAGGCCGAACTCGCCGGCGCCGTCGCCACCTTCGGGAAGATCGCCGTGGAGCCCAACGGGGTCAACGCGATCCCCTCCCTCGTGCGCGGCTGGCTCGACTCCCGCGCCGCCGACCAGGACACCCTGGACACGGTGGTCGGAGGCATCGAGAAGGCCGCACGGGAGTACGCGGACGCCCACGGCATCGATCTCGACGTCGTCCGGGAGTCCTTCACCCCGGTCGTCGAGTTCGACCACGCCCTGCGCGACGAGCTCGGCCGCATCCTGGGCAAGGACACCGGCCTGACGGTGCCCGTCCTCGGGACCGGTGCCGGACACGACGCCGGAATCCTCTCCGGCAGCATTCCGACCGCCATGCTGTTCGTGCGCAACCCCACCGGTGTCTCGCACTCCCCGGCCGAGTCCGCCGCCGAGGACGACTGCGTGGCCGGGGTGCGCGCGCTCGCCGACGTACTGGAAGGGCTGGCCTGCAGGTGACCAAGCGGACCTACTGGTTGGAGCACGCCTGGCTCGGCACCGAAGTCGAGCCGGGGGTGGTCGTCGAGACCGAGGGTGGGCGGATCGGTGCCGTGCGCACCGGGGCGCCCACCCCGCCGCCCGGCGCCGAGGTGCTGCGCGGGCTCACCCTGCCGGGGCTCGCCAACGCCCACAGCCATGCCTTCCACCGGGCGCTGCGCGGCACCGTCCAGGTCGGCTCCGGCACCTTCTGGACCTGGCGCGAGGTGATGTACTCCGTCGCCGACCACCTGACCCCGGACACCTACCACGCCCTGGCGCGCGCGGTGTACGCCGAGATGGCCCTGGCCGGCGTCACCTGCGTCGGCGAGTTCCACTACGTGCACCACGCGCCCGGCGGCACCCCCTACGCCGACCCCAACGCCATGGGCGAGGCGCTGATCGCGGCCGCCGCCGAGGCCGGCATCCGTATCACCCTCCTCGACACCGCCTACCTCGCCTCCGCCATCGTGAACAAGCACAGCGGTGAGCCGCCCAACCACCACCAGCTGCGGTTCTCCGACGGCAGCGCGGAGGCCTGGGCCGAACGCTGTTCAGTTCTCAAGGAACGGGATCACGCGCGGATCGGGGCGGCGATCCACTCCGTGCGGGCCGTCCCGGCCGGGCAGTTGGCGACCGTGGCGGGGTGGGCTCAGCAGCGTCGGGCCCCGCTGCACGTGCACCTGTCGGAGCAGACCGCCGAGAACGACGCCTGCCTCGCCGCGCACGGCTGCACCCCCACCCGGCTGCTCGCCGACCACGGCGTCCTCGGGCAGCGCACCACCGGTGTGCACAACACCCATCTCACCGACGAGGACATCGCCCTGCTCGGCGGGTCGGGCACCGGCACCTGCATGTGCCCGACGACCGAGCGGGACCTGGCCGACGGCATCGGCCCGGCCGTCGCCCTGCAGCGGGCCGGCTCCCCGCTCTCCCTCGGCTCCGACAGCCACGCCGTCATCGACCTGTTCGAAGAGGCACGCGCGATGGAGCTGAACGAGCGGCTGCGCACCCGCACCCGGGGGCACTGGACGGCCGCCGCCCTGCTGCGGGCCGCCACCGCCGACGGCCATGCCGCCCTCGGCTGGGACGAGGCCGGCACCCTCGAACCCGGCGCGCTCGCCGACTTCACGACGATCGCCCTGGACTCGGTCAGGACGGCGGGTCCGCTGCCCCGGCTGGGCGCCGAGACGGCCGTATTCGCTGCGGGCGCGGCGGACGTACGGCATACGGTCGTGGGCGGGCGGCATGTCGTACGGGACGGGGCGCACACGCTCGTACCCGACGTGCCGCAGGCGCTGTCCGCTGCCGTCGACGCCCTCCGCGGCTGAACCCCATCGCCCCCCACAAGGACGAGACCATGAGCAGCAGCACCGTCATCACCAACATCGCCACGCTGGTCACCAACGATCCCTCCCTCGGTGCCGGCTCCCCCCTCGGTCTGATCCAGGACGCGGCCGTCGTCATCGACGGCGACCGTGTCGCGTGGACCGGTGAATCCAGCAAAGCACCCGCCACTGACAATCGGGTCGACGCGGGCGGCAGGGCGGTGCTGCCGGGGTTCGTGGACTCCCACTCGCATCTGGTCTTCGCCGGCGACCGCACGCAGGAGTTCAACGCCCGCATGTCCGGCCGCTCCTACACGGCGGGCGGCATCCGCACCACGGTCGCGGCCACCCGGGCGGCGAGCGACGCGGACCTGGAGGCCAACCTCACCCGTTACCTCGGCGAGGCCCTCCGCCAGGGCACGACGACGTTCGAGACCAAGTCGGGCTACGGCCTGACCGTCGAGGACGAGTACCGCGCGCTGCGCCTCGCGGCGCGGCACACCGACGAGGTGACGTACCTGGGTGCGCACGTCGTCCCGCCGGACTACGCCGACGACCCGGCCGCCTATGTCGCCCTGGTCACCGGCGCGATGCTGGACGCCTGCGCGCCGCACGCCCGCTGGATCGACGTGTTCTGCGAGAAGGGCGCCTTCGACGGCGACCAGGCCCGCGCGATCCTCACGGCGGGCAAGGCCAGGGGCCTCCACCCCCGCATCCACGCCAACCAGCTCTCCTACGGCCCCGGCGTCCAGCTGGCCGTCGAGCTGGACGCGGCCAGTGCCGACCACTGCACCCATCTGACGGACGCGGACGTGGACGCCCTCGCGAACGGTGACACGGTGGCCACGCTCCTCCCGGGCGCCGAGTTCTCCACCCGCGCCGAGTGGCCGGACGCCCGCCGCCTGCTGGACGCCGGCGTGACGGTGGCCCTCTCCACGGACTGCAACCCGGGCTCGTCCTTCACCTCCTCCGTCCCCTTCTGCATCGCCCTGGCCGTGCGCGACATGCGGATGACCCCGGACGAGGCGGTCTGGTCGGCCACGGCGGGCGGCGCGGCGGCCCTGCGCCGCACCGACATCGGCCGGCTCACCCCCGGCGCCTACGCCGACCTCACCCTCCTGGACGCCCCCAGCCACGTCCACCTCGCCTACCGCCCTGGCGTACCCCTGGTCAGCGGGGTGTGGCGGCGCGGCGTACGCGTGGTCTGAGCGGGGACCGCCGACCGAGAGCGGCCCGCCTCACCGCGCCCCGCCGCCTCACCGCGCTCCCGCTCCCCACCGCTGCTCCCGTCCGCCGTCCAGGGGCTCCAGGGAGACGCCGTAGCGGCCGTCCGGGGTCACCGCCGTCTCGATGGCGATGTCGGGGCGGATCGTGCCGTCGGCGTCGACGGTGAAGCGGAGGTTGTCGCCGTTGCCGCCGTACACCGAGTCGCACGTCCAGATGCCCACGCCACGGTCGGTCGAGCCCCGGCTGTCCAGGCAGAAGTCGTCGTCGGCGCCCGAGCGAAGGACGCCCAGGTAGGTATCGAACCGCCAGCGCTGGGTGTCGGCGGAGGAGCAGGGGGCCGTGATGACGTCGTTGCCCTGGGACAGGTCGCCGTCGCGGATGTCCAGGCAGCGGCCCGTGGCCAGGTTCACCACCTGGGCGAAGGAGGTGCCGGGCGGTGTGAACGAGGGCGTCGGCTCGGGAGTGGGCTTTTGGGTGCGCGGCGGTCGCGTGGCCGTGCGGGACGGACTCGGCGTGCGGGAAGGGGGCCTGGAGGAGGGGGAGTTCGTGGGGGAGGGCGACGGGGGCGGGGTGACGGAGACCGTCGCCGTCACCGTCACCGGCGGCGGCGCGGGCGTCGCGGCCGTCGGCTGCTGGTCGTCGGTGTGTGCCGGGACGAGGACGAACACCAGCAGCGGGGTCAGGGCCACGCCCAGGGCCGCCGAGGCCAGCAGGACGCGGCGCCGGGGCGGCCAGGACGGACGTACGGTGGCGGGGCCCGGGGCGGCAAGAGGCTCCCCGGCGCGTATGTACGCCGTTCCGCTCCACGGCAGCAGGCCCTCCGCCAGGGTCTGCCGCGGCGCGTCCCGCAGGGCCCGCAGATCCTCGAACGCGGCCGTGCAGTGCGGGCAGCGGGCCATGTGGGCGTCCAGGTCGGCGCTGTGGCGCGGGCCGTCCGGCCGTACCGCCTCCTCGATCAGCCGGCGGAAGTCGGCGCAGTGCGGGTCGTCGGAGGCGGCGAGACGGTCACGCAGGCAGGCCTGGGCCAGGGCCTTGAGGGCCTGCGGGGTGCCGTAGGCCACGTCGACGCCGCTCAGGCCGAGGTAGGCGGCGGTGCGGTCCTGCGGCTCCGCCTCCAGCACGCCGTACCAGATCAGGCCCTGGGTACGGGAGGGCAGCGAGCGGAACGCCGGGAGCAGGGGCGGGGTGGGTCCCTCGGGCAGGCCGGACGCGTTCAGGACGAGCAGCAGCCCGGGGTCGACGCCGGCGGAGCGCTCGTCGCGTGCCCAGCCGGCCGCCAGCCGCGCGGTGAGCAGCAGCAGCCGGTGGCGCAGCGGGACGGCCGGGTCGACACCCCGGGCCGTCTCGCGGGCCGCCGTGGTGACGGCCTCGGCCGCCAGCCGGCGGGCGGCGGACTCGCTCGCGGCGCACAGCCGGGCGTAGGCCAGGACCGCCGGATGGTGCCGGCGGCGCAGCTCCTGCAGGGCGGGGTACGCCGTCGCCGTGGGGGAGCGGAGCAGTTCGGTCAGCCGGGCGTCCGGCGCGTCCTCGTGCTCCCCGCCCGTCGCGGTGTCTCCCGGACCGGTGCCGCCCGCCTCGGTTCCGCCCCCGTCCCCCTGAGCCATGCGTCCAGCCTCCTCGCACCCCCGGGGCACCGCGCCGTTGCGGCCCCCGGTCTGACATACCGGCCAGTAGCCAGTTCGGGGGGCCATAGTGGTCGAGGGGGACCGCCGGGAAAAGAGGTTTCCGCCGGTAACCACATAACGGTTGGGACCACGGGGGCAGTTGGCCCGGAGGTCCGGCCGGGAACCGGGAATGGCGGTCGGGATCAGGGATACCCGTGCCAACCGGACAGGTGGGTCCGGCCGCGCGGACGCCGCGGCGGCCCGGCACCGTGGCCGGGCCGCCGCGAAGGCGTCACAGCGGCGGACGCGGAGGTCACTCCTCGACCGTCAGACCCTTGCGCAGCCGTACCAGCGTGCGCGACAGCAGCCGGGACACGTGCATCTGGGAGATGCCGAGTTCCTCGCCGATCTCCGACTGGGTCATGTTCGCCACGAAACGCAGCGAGAGGATCTTCCGGTCCCGTGGCGGCAGTTCGGCGATCAGCGGCTTGAGGGACTCGACGTACTCGATCCCCTCCAGCCCGTGGTCCTCGTACCCGATGCGGTCCGCGAGGGCGCCCTCGGTCTCGTCCTCCTCGGGCTGGGCGTCCAGCGAGGAGGCGGTGTACGCGTTCGAGGCGGCCATGCCCTCGACGACCTCGTCGTCGGAGATGCCGAGCTGCTCGGCCAGCTCCTGGACGGTCGGGGCCCGGTCCAGCCGCTGGGCCAGCTCGTCCCCGGCCTTGGCCAGGTCCAGGCGCAGCTCCTGCAGCCTGCGCGGAACCCGCACGGACCACGAGGTGTCGCGGAAGAAACGCTTGATCTCGCCGATGATGGTCGGCATCGCGAAGGTGGGGAACTCCACGCCGCGGGTGAGTTCGAAACGGTCGATCGCCTTGATCAGGCCGATGGTGCCGACCTGGATGATGTCCTCCATCGGCTCGCTGCGGGAGCGGAAGCGGGAGGCGGCGAACTTGACGAGCGCGAGGTTGAGCTCGACGAGGGTGTTGCGGACGTACGAGTACTCGTGCGTCCCTTCCTCCAGCGACTCCAGGCGCTCGAAGAGGGTCTTGGACAAGGCCCGCGCGTCGACCGGGCCGATCTCGTCGTACGGGGGGATCTCCGGGAGTCCCTCGATGGGGTCGAGGGCGTCGATGGGATGATCCAGTTGTTCCGGTGGGGGTGTCGACGTCGCGATCGGGGTATGCGATGCGTCGAGCCGGGGTGACATGGCTGGTGTCCTCCATCGTTCTCGGCATATGGCTGCCGAAGCCGGTACGTGCACTACGGTGTGCGGCGCCTCCAAAGCCACGTGGGTAGGTGTCCTTACTAGCCCTACCCGCTCGACCGAGCCGACCGCAAGTGCGTTCTGTTCGGGTATGTCCGTTTCTGTGAGGTTCTTCGGGTGCCGGAGTGTGCGAGGAGGGCGTAATGTTCGAGGGCAGTCAGCGTCCGCGACCTCGGGAGAGAGACGGCATGGACCACGGGACGGTCGGCAGCGCACAGTCGGGCCGGCTTCTGGTGGAGGTGCGTGAAGAGGGCTCCACCGCCGTTGTGACACCGGCGGGTGAGCTCGATCACCACACCGCCGATCTTCTGCGTGAGCCCCTCGACGACCTCCTGGCCAAGGGCTTCTCGCGCCTGGTCGTGGATTGCACACGTCTGGAATTCTGCGACTCCACGGGGCTGAACGTCCTGCTCGGCGCCCGGCTGAAGGCCGAGGCCGCCGGCGGCGGGGTCCATCTGGCGGGTATGCAGCCGGTGGTCGCCCGAGTGTTCGAGATCACCGGCGCCGAGGCGGTCTTCACCGTCCACGACTCCGTGGAGGCGGCCCTGGCCGACGGCGCCGACTGAGTCCGCCGTCCCCGCCCTCCCGCGTGCCACCGGTCGCGGGCGGCCGCACCCGTCACGCCGAAAACAGGGGTGTTGTGCCGGATCGGCCGGGCAGGAGAGGGCAGGAGAAGGCGGGGCATCCCCTGACCGACGCCGGCCCGGACCGCCCCGGGACCGGCGTGACGACCGGACGGCACGTAGGTGCGACGGACGGGCGAGCAGGGCACCCCGCGCCGACGGCGGGCGTACGACGTACGGACGAGGTTCGTACGACGTACGGTACGGACCGGCCGGCACGGAGCAGTGCCGGCCCATTGAATCGTGAACTGGTGAATCGGTGAGGTGAAGCGCTGATGAGCACCACCCGGCCTTACTCGCCGGGCGACCGCGGCCCGGAGCCCAGCGGCGCTTCCGGGGCGTCCGAGGGGGGTGCGCCGACGGCAGGCGTGCCCACGGGGGCAGCCGCGCCGTCCGTGCCGCCCGGGCCCGCCGGCGGCACTCAGGACACCGGCGGGCCGCAGGTCCGCAGGATCGGTCTGCAGGGCGAGAGCGGGGTCGTCCCGCTCGCCCGCGACTTCACCCGCCAGGCGCTGTACGCGTGGGGCTGGCTGCCCGCCGCCGGCG
Source organism: Streptomyces sp. RB17 (assembly GCF_009604455.1). Taxonomy (GTDB): domain Bacteria; phylum Actinomycetota; class Actinomycetes; order Streptomycetales; family Streptomycetaceae; genus Streptomyces. The sequence goes on along the minus strand of NZ_WEGL01000007.1, from coordinate 55,915 downwards.
CCGACCAGCGGGCCGCGGCAGAGGATGTGCTGCTCGTCGTCTCCGAACTGGTCACCAACGCCTGCCTGCACGCCGAGGGCCCCGAGGAACTCCTCCTGGCCTGCGACAACAAGGTGATCCGGATCGAGGTCTCCGACCGCGGCACCGGCCAGCCGGCCCCCCGCACCCCGCACCGCGCCGGCCGCCCCGGCGGCCACGGCATGTTCATCGTGCAGCGGCTCTGCCTGGACTGGGGCGTCGTCCGCACCGCGGGCCGCCCGGGCAAGACGGTGTGGGCGGAACTGGGCGCACCGGCGTAGCCGGCGGCCGCGCGCGGCCGTCAGTTCGACAGGACCGAACGGTTCCGGGCCCACCCTCCACTCCAGCCACGCGTCACACGCGCCGGATCGCCACAAGTCCGGCGTGTGATGCGTCTTCCCTCCTCGCGGCGCCCGGCGTACCTTGACGGCCGAATCTGATGCGTCGTCAGGAAATGCTCGTCGCAGCGAATCCGGAATGAATGGGGTGGACCGACCGTGTCGTACCCGAAACGAACCGCCGCGCTCGCGTCCGCCGCGGCCCTGGCAGGCTCGGTGGTGCTGCTGTCCGCGCCGGCCGCCCACGCCGACGTCGTCGATGTCAACTACCGCTGTCAGACCCCGATCGGCGTCAAGAGCGCCGTGTCGCCCATCGACATCAAGGGCGTCAAGAGCGGCAGCGGCTACAAGATCACCATGTCCTGGCAGAAGGGCGTCTCCTCCAGTCCCGTCGAACTGGGCAAGGGCGCGATGACCCCGAGCGCGAGCATCAGGCTGGGCGGCGCCGACAGCGGCACGCTGCCGGTCAGCGGGCCCGCCAACGCGGCCGCGATCCCCGCCAACACCCCGATCAAAATCAGTGACTTGACCGGCACGTACACGCCGAAGAAGACCGGCAAGGTCACCTTCACGCCGGGCACGCTGATCATCAAGGCGCTCGGCACGACGACGACCTGCACGCCGACCAACAGCCCCAAGCCGGGGCTCACCCTGGACGTGACGGCGGCGGGCGGCTCGTCGTCCTCGACCTCGGGCGGCTCCTCCGGCGGACAGCTCCCCCAGACCGGCCCCGAGGACAACGCGATCGCCCTCGCCACGCTCGGCGGCACGGTCCTCCTCACCGGCGCGGCGGGCACGCTGTGGCTGACCCGCCGCGTCCGGCCCGCCCGCCGCTGATCCCGTCCGACGACTGCCGACACCGGGGCCGACCGCCGAAACCGGGTCACCTGGTGAAGCCCCGGTGGCTGCTGAGGCCCGGACCGCCGCCGCCGAGCCCCGGGCAAGCCCCTCAAGCCCTTGCAGCCGCTGAAGCCGAGGTCGTCGCCGAGCCCAGGCCAACCGCTGGAGCCGCCCATGCCGTCCGCCGCCCGCGCCCTCACCCGCGCGCTGAGCTGTGCGTCGCCACGCCGCCGACGCCCGCCAGGGTCCCGCCCCCCGATCGGTCACCGGCGTGCACCCCGGACCGAGGCGCCGCTCTCTGCCCGCGCCGCCCTGCCCGCCGCCCTCTGCCTGTGCGCCGCGCTGGGTACGGCAGCCGGCGCCTCCGCCGCGCCCGCGGCGTGGTCCGTCGCGCCCGCGGGCGGCGGCCGTCCGTCCTTCTACGCCGAGGGCCCGCCGGGGACGGTCCTGCAGGACACGGTGGCCGTCACCAATCCCGGGCGGGCGCCGGTCGTCGTACGGCTGTCCGGAACCGGCCTGCGCGCGGTCTTCGCCGAGAAGGCCGAGACCGGGATACGCGTCCCGGCCCGCACCCGCGCCGAGGTGCCCTTCACGGTGACCGTGCCTGCCGGGGCCGCACCCGGCGACCGCTCCGGGGCCGTCGTCGCGCGGGACACGCGGGGGCGTACGGCGACCGTCCCGGTCCGGCTGCGCGTCGGTGGCCCGGCGCTCGCGGCGCTGACCGTCGAGCACCTCGCCGTGCACGCCGACCGCATCACGTACGAGCTGGTCAACCGCGGTACGACCGTCCTCGTGCCGAGACTCGCGGTGCGCGCGGACGGCGTGCTCGGCCGGGTCCTGGACCGTGCGCCGCGCGCCCTCCCCGTCCACCTGCGCCCCGGTGCCCGTCTGAAGCTCACCGAGCCCTGGCCCGACCGGCCCGCGCTGGACGCGGTCGACGTGCGGCTGACGGTCACGGCCCCGGGCGGAGCCCACGACACGGCGACCACGTCGGCCCGGTTCGTGCCGTGGCCGGCGGTGGCGGGGGCGGGCGGCGCGCTGCTGTGCTTCGGGACGGGCGCCTGGATCGCCGTACGCGGGCGGCGGGGCCGTACGCCGGCCGGAAGAGGACCGGGTCCCGTCGTCGACGAGGTCCCGTGTCCCGGTGAGCAGTTGACGGAAGGCGCGGTGAAGTGAGCGGGAAGGTGAGGGTCCTGCGGGTGCCTGCCGTGGTGGTGGCGCTGATCGCGCTGTTTCTGCCGGCCCTCGGCGGTCCGGCGCACGCGGCGGACGGGCCCGTCGTGAAGCTGTCGGTGACACAGGCCGGTGCCGGTGGCTCGGTCACCGTCACCGGCAGCGGCTGGCGGTCCCACACGCTGCTGATGCTGCTGGTGTGCGGGCGGGCCACACCGGAACGGGGTGTCATCGGCGGCACCAACTCCTGCGCCAACGGCGACGGCCGGGCCGTGACCACCGACGCGCAGGGCGCCTTCAGCCGGAAACTCCCCGTCGCCGAGCCGCCCGTGCCCTGCCCCTGTGTGGTGCACGTGGCCACCGTCACCGGCGCCAGGGCCGAGGCGGACGCCGTGCTGCAGGTCGCCGGGCATCCCGTCGCCCCGCTGCCCGCCGAGCAGTCCGGGGGGCGGCTGGCGATCCTGTCCGACACCCGGCTGACCGGATCCAGCGGCCTGCTCACCTGGTTCGGGGCGCCGCCGAGCCGCACCCTCGTCTTCACCGTCGGCAACACCGGCGCCGGCGCGATCAAGGACCCGGTGTTCCAGGTCGGCTCCGCGCACGGCGTCTTCGCCCCGCAGTGGGACGACCGGCAGTGGCACGGCACCCTGGCCCCCGGCAGGAAGGCCGAGGTCAGGCTGCCGGTCGAGCTGTCCGCCGGGGCGCACGGCGACTACATCGTCTCCCTGAAGTACGACGGCAGGGTCCTCGCCGAACAGCCGTGGGGTGTGGGCCGCCCCTGGGGCGTGACGCTGTTCTGGATCCTGCTCTGCCTGGTCGTCCCGGCCGCGTTGTTCCGCGTCGGCATGGCCGTGGTGGACCGGGTGCGGCCGCGCCGGCCGGGCGCCGCCCGCCTCACCCGCACCCTGCGCCTGCCCCAGTTGCCCCGGCTGCCCCTGCTGTCCCGCACCGGCGGCCGCGGCACCGAACCGCCCCCCACGAACCCGACCCTGCCGTGGTTCGCCCCGGACTCCGTCCCGGGCGACCCGGCCGGCCGGCTCTCCGCACCGCACAACGACAGTCCGACGAGTCCGACGACTCCCACCACGAAAGGACCGACGTGAGCATCCGAAGGAGAGGTACGGCCGCGGGCGCCGCGCTGGCGCTGAGCGGTGCGGGCGTCCTGCTGGGCCTCGCCGCGAGCCCCGCGCAGGCGGCCGAGGTGTCGTACGCCACCCACTGCGTGCCGCCCGCGGGCATCAGCCCGATCGACGGCACCACGAAGGTCGAGATCACCGCGCCGGCCACGGCGAAGGTCGGTGACACGGTGGACGTGGTGTGGAAGTTCGTCCAGGCCGCGTCCAAGAATCCCGACATCATCGACCTGCCCGCGAACTCCGTCCAGCCGTCCGGGGTGCTGAAGGCGGCCGGCGCGCAGGTCGCCGACATCGCGCTGCAGGGGACGCGCACGAACCCCGCGATCCCCAAGGGCGCCGCGATGGTGCTGTCCGACATGAAGGGCAGCATCAAGCTGACGACGGCCGGCGAGGTGACGCTGACGCCGGACGCCTACACCGTCAACGCGATGTCGACGGACACCAAGTGCACGCCCAAGGAGACCGTGCAGAAGGCGGCGACCATCCAGGTGACGGGAGACGGGGGCGGCACCTCCAGTTCGACACCGACCCAGTCCACGACACCGACCCGGTCGAGCACCCCCACCCAGTCGGCCACCCCCACGAGTACGGCCTCCCCCACGGCGACCGGCGGCAGTGGCGGCCAGACCGACTTCACCGGCAAGGAGGTGCAGGTCCCCTACGCCTGCAAGACCCCGATCGGCGACAAGAACGCGACCTCGCCGGTGCAGATCAACGCCAGGAAGAACGGCGGGAACTTCGACCTCACCGTGCAGTTCAAGAAGTCGGTGATGAACAGCCCCGCCGACATCCCCAAGGGCTCCGTGAAGCCGTCGATGGAGGTGGTGCTGGGCGGCGCCGACAAGGGCACGGTGCATGTGGAGGGTCCGACGAACGCGAAGGACATCAAGTCCGGCGACCCGATCGAGATCCCCGACCTCACCGGCACCTACAAGCCCGGCGCGAGCGGCACCTCGACGCTGTCCCCGGGCGTCCTGACGGTCAAGGCGCTCGGTACGACCACGACGTGCACGCCGACGAAGACCGCGGTCTCGCTCACCCTGGACACCAGCGGGCAGCCGGGCGGCGCCTCGGGCGGCACCTCCACCTCCGGCGGCTCGACGGGCGGCAGCGGCACCTCCGGCTCCGGTGGCCTCGCCGAGACCGGCGCGAGCGACCACGGCGCCCTGAAGGCCCTCGGCCTGGTGGCGGGCACGGCCATCCTGCTGGGCGGCGCGGTGTTCACGTTCATGCCGAAGCGCCGGACGCGTTAGTCTCCGGCGCACGAAAGAGGGCCACCGCATCCGGAGATGCGGTGGCCCTCTTCAGGAAGCCGCGTCAGGCGACGTCAGCCGACGTCAGTGGACGTCTCCCATGAGCGTGTTGACCTTCTTGCGGTACATCCACACCGCCGCACCGGCGATGACGGCGAGCACCGCCTCCAGGGCGACGAAGCCCATCTTGTCGAGGTTGATCCCGCCGACGGCCGGGTTCGAGATCAGGGCGGTGACGGAGTCACCCGCGGTGACCGCGAGGAACCAGACGCCCATCATCTGCGAGGCGTACTTCTGCGGCGCCATCTTCGTCGTCACCGACAGGCCCACCGGCGACAGCGTCAGCTCGCCGACGGTCTGCACGAAGTAGATCGCGACCAGCCACATCGCCGCGGCCTTGTGACCGCCCTCGGCGATCGACAGCGGGGCGAGGAAGAGGAAGAAGGACGCACCGATCAGCACCAGGCCGGAGGCGAACTTCACGATCGTGCTCGGCTCCTTGCCGCGCCGGTTCAGCCACAGCCACGCCCAGGCGAAGACCGGCGCCAGGGCCATGATCATGACCGGGTTGACCGACTGGTACCAGGAGACCGGGAACGTCCAGCCGGCGATCGAGTTCTTGGCCGAGCTGTCCGCGAACAGCGACAGGGTCGAACCACCCTGGTCGTAGATCATCCAGAACACGGCGGCGGCGACGAAGAACCAGATGTACGCGCGCACCTTCGACTTCTCGCCCGAGTCCAGGTCCTTGTCGCGCAGCATCCGCGCGATGACCAGGATCGGCACGATCAGACCGACGAGGGTGAGCGGGATCAGCGCCCAGTTCAGGGTGAAGTGGCCGGTGCCGCCGACGAGGCCGTAGAAGACCGCGGCGATGGCGAGCCAGATCAGGCCCTTGCGCAGGGTGGCGGACTTCTGCTCGGCGGTCAGCGGGGTCGGGACCTCGCTGCTCTTCGGGCTCAGGTGGCGGCCGCCGAGCAGGTACTGGGCCAGACCCAGCGCCATGCCGAGCGCGGCCAGCGCGAAGCCCAGGTGCCAGTTGACGTTCTCACCGACGGTGCCGATGACCAGCGGCGCGGCGAAGGCGCCCAGGTTGATGCCGATGTAGAAGAGGGTGAAGCCACCGTCGCGGCGGGCGTCGTCCGGACCCTTGTAGAGGTGGCCGACCATCGTGGAGATGTTGGCCTTCAGCAGACCCGAACCGATGGCGACGAGACCCAGGCCGACGAAGAAGCTGGCGGACACGGGGAGCGCCAGGCACAGGTGGCCGAGCATGATGATCACACCGGAGACGGCGACCGTCTTGCGGGGGCCGAGCACACGGTCGGCGAACCAGCCGCCGGGGAGGGCGAGCAGGTACACGAGGGACACGTACACCGAGTAGATCGCGGTCGCTGTGCCCGCGCTCAGGTGCAGGCCGCCCGGGGCCACCAGGTACAGCGGGAGCAGAGCCCTCATGCCGTAGTAGGAGAAACGCTCCCACATCTCGGTCATGAAGAGAGTGGCCAGGCCGCGGGGGTGGCCGAAGAAGGTCTTCTCGGACCCGGGGGTGCCCGGGCGGACCGAGTCCTTCGTCAGGCTGGACGCCATGGTCGTTCCTTGCTGGTCGGGACGCGCTTTTGGAGCGTTGCGCGCCCGGTGGGGGTGCGGCCGGCACCGGCACGGTCGGTCGTCCACCCCCAACGCCCGAGGGGAGCCCGCATCCGGGTCTCGGAAGCGGTGGACGGCGACCACCGGGATCCACGCCCCGTCGCGCGTCGATGCGCTGCGGAGCCCGGCCAGAGGTCATTCCTTTCAAGGCTGATCTTGATCAGCCCGCACACAAAAGAGACCTTCAGCGTCGTCTGCCCGCCAAAGGTCCCCGGGTGTACTACAGGCGTTCAGGTCACTGTAAGGCAGGACACTGCCGGATATGGAAGGACTTGAGACGCGGATCACAGGTGTCGGCGCAACCGCAGGAATGGAATCGAAGGTCTCTCCTACGATCGCATCCCCAGAGCCATGGTTCGTACCAGCGACGCGCCGACGGCGTTCGAAGGTAAGAGTTCGTGGAGGCGATCACACCCCAGCACCGTGCGCGGGCGGTCTACCATCACCTCATGACCCGTGTACTGCTCGCCGAGGACGACGCGTCCATCTCGGAGCCGCTGGCCCGCGCCCTGCGCCGGGAAGGTTACGAGGTCGAGGTGCGCGAGGACGGACCCACCGCGCTCGACGCCGGAATGCAGGGCGGCGTCGACCTGGTCGTACTGGACCTGGGCCTGCCGGGCATGGACGGCCTGGAGGTCGCCCGCCGGCTGCGGGCCGACGGCCACACCGTGCCGATCCTCATCCTGACCGCGCGGGCCGACGAGGTGGACACCGTCGTCGGTCTGGACGCGGGCGCCGACGACTACGTCACCAAGCCCTTCCGGCTCGCCGAACTGCTCGCCCGGGTACGGGCCCTGCTCCGGCGCGGTGCCGCCGAGCCGCAGCAGCCGCCGGCCACGCACGGGGTGCGGATCGACGTCGAGTCGCACCGGGCGTGGATGGGCGACGAGGAACTCCAGCTCACCGCCAAGGAGTTCGACCTGCTGCGGGTGCTGGTGCGGGACGCCGGCCGGGTCGTCACGCGCGACCAGCTGATGCGCGAGGTCTGGGACACCACGTGGTGGTCCTCCACCAAGACCCTCGACATGCACATCTCCTGGCTGCGCAAGAAGCTCGGCGACGACGCGGCGAACCCCCGCTACATCGCCACGGTGCGTGGAGTGGGCTTCCGCTTCGAGAAGAGCTGAGCTCCTCCCCGGGGGCCCTTCCCAGGGCCGGTGATCACCTCAGGTAACGGAACATGCGCCGACGTCTCATCCAGTCCACCCTCGCCGTCGTCCTCGTGGTGATCGCCGTCTTCGGCATCTCCCTGGTGATCGTCGAGACGCGGACGATCAGCAACAGCGCCCAGGAGCGGGTGGACTCCGAGGCGATCCGGCTGGCCAGCATCGTGGACAGCCGGATCCTCGCCGCGGAGAACGTCAACGCGGACGCGCTGCGCAACCCGGTCAGCAAGGACCAGTACGCGGTCATCCGCATGCCGGGCAAGGCACCGATCGAGATCGGCACCCGGCCGCACGGCGATGTGATCCACGCCACACAGAAGGGCGAGGAGGGCGAGAGCGTCACCGTGCAGGAGCCGCGCTCGGCGGTCACCCGCGAGGTCGGCCGGACCCTGCTGATCATCGGCCTGGTCGCGCTGCTCGCCGTCATCGCGGCCGTGCTGCTCGCCGTACGGCAGGCCAACCGGCTCGCCTCCCCGCTGACCGACCTCGCCGAGACCGCCGAACGGCTCGGCTCCGGTGACCCGCGCCCGCGGCACAAGCGGTACGGCGTTCCCGAGCTGGACCGGGTCGCCGATGTGCTGGACTCCTCCGCCGAGCGGATCGGCCGCATGCTGACGGCCGAGCGGCGCCTGGCCGCAGACGCCTCCCACCAGCTGCGCACCCCGCTCACGGCTCTCTCGATGCGCCTGGAGGAGATCACCCTCACGGACGACCCGGACATCGTGAAGGAAGAGGCGAACGTCGCGCTCACCCAGGTCGAGCGGCTCACGGACGTCGTCGAGCGGCTGCTGACGAACTCCCGCGACCCACGCACCGGCTCCGCCGTCACCTTCGACCTGGACGAGGTCATCCAGCAGCAGCTCGCCGAGTGGCGGCCCGCCTACCGCAGCGCCGGCCGCGCCATCGTCAGCTCCGGCAAGCGGCATCTGCAGGCCGTCGGCACACCGGGGGCGGTCGCCCAGGTGCTCGCGGCGCTGATCGAGAACTCCCTCATGCACGGGGGCGGCACGGTCGCGCTGCGCACCCGGGTCACCGGCAACCAGGCCGTGGTCGAGGTGACGGACGAGGGCCCCGGGGTCCCCGCCGACCTCGGCGCGCGCATCTTCGAGCGGACGATCAGCGGCCGCAACTCCACGGGGATCGGCCTGGCCGTGGCCCGCGACCTGGCGGAGGCCGACGGGGGGCGCCTGGAACTGCTCCAGGCCCAGCCGCCGGTGTTCGGGCTGTTCCTGTCGCGTACGCCGCCGGCCCGCAAGTCGGACGAGGACCTGCCGACGGTGCGCTGAACCGGGTCGGTGCGTTGAAGCGGGTCGGTGCGTTGACCCGGGTTACGGAACCCGCTGCGACTTCGGCTCGGAGTGTGGCCGCTTCGACTCCGCCACCAGGATCGACTCCGCTTCCTGCGACGGCTGCACGCGGAACACCCAGGTGCGGTACGACCAGAAGCGGAACAGGGTCGCGACGCCGATGCCGACGAACTTGAAGACGTTGCTCTGCAGCGGGCTGTCCCAGCCGAACCCGTAGGTCGCCGCGTACAGCACGCCGTTCTCGATCACCAGGCCGATCGCGCTGAAGAAGAGGAAGAGCGTGAGCTCCTTGGTACGGCCGCCCTTGTCGCGGTCCCGGTACGTCCAGTAACGGAAGCCCACGTAGTTGAAGGCGATGGCGACCACGGTCGCGATGATGCTGGCGCGCACCACCGGCAGGTCGGAGACGTGCCGGACGAGGTTGAAGACGCCGAGGTTCACGAAGATGCCCGCGACGCCGACGGTGCCGAACTTGGCCACCTCGCGTACGAGCCGTTGCAGCCCCGAGGAACGAGGTTCCATGGCTGTGCAGCTCCCGTCGGTAGGTTTCGTCAGCCCAGCCATGCTATCCAGGTGAACCTGCCGCCGCCTGTGCACAAGGCCAAGACCAGGAAACAGATCGGAAAGAGGGCGGAAAGCGGCTGGTAAGAGTTCGTGAGAGGGATGCGATCCGGTCGCCCGGGCGTGGCCGATACGCTAGGGGTGTGACGTTCCCGGTAGTCGGCATGGTCGGCGGGGGGCAGCTCGCGCGTATGACGCACGAGGCGGGCATCCCGTTGGGCATCAGGTTCAAGCTTCTCAGTGACACCCCTCAGGACTCGGCGGCCCAGGTCGTGAGCGATGTCGTCATCGGCGACTATCGCGACCTGGACACGCTGCGTGAGTTCGCGCGCGGTTGCGATGTGATCACCTTCGATCACGAACATGTACCCACCGAGCACCTCAGGGCCCTGGAGGCGGACGGCATCCCCGTCCGCCCGGGGCCCGACGCGCTGGTGCACGCCCAGGACAAGGGCGTGATGCGCGCGAGGCTCGACGCGATCGGCATCCCGTGCCCCAGGCACCGGATCGTCGCCGACCCGGAGGACGTCGTCCGGTTCGCCGCGGAGGGGGACGGCTTCCCGGTCGTCCTCAAGACCGTGCGCGGCGGCTACGACGGCAAGGGCGTGTGGGTCGTGGAGACCGCCGAGGAGGCCAGCGACCCGTTCCGGGCCGGCGTCCCGGTCCTCGCCGAGGAGAAGGTCGACTACGTCCGCGAGCTCGCCGCCAACGTCGTACGCTCCCCGCACGGCCAGGCCGTCGCCTACCCCGTGGTGGAGTCCCAGCAGGTCAAGGGCGTCTGCGACACGGTCATAGCCCCGGCCCCGGGCCTGGACGAAACCCTCGCGCTGCAGGCCGAGCGGATGGCCCTGACCATCGCCAAGGAGCTGGGCGTCGTCGGGCACCTCGCCGTCGAACTGTTCCAGACCCGCGACGGCCGCGTCCTCGTCAACGAGCTGGCGATGCGCCCGCACAACTCCGGCCACTGGACCCAGGACGGCGCGATCACCTCCCAGTTCGCCAACCACGTCCGCGCGGTCCTCGACCTGCCGCTCGGCGACCCCCGCCCGCGCGCACCGTGGACGGTCATGGTCAACGTCCTGGGCGGCGACTACCCGGACATGTACTCCGCCTACTTGCACTGCATGGCCCGCGACCCCAAGCTCAAGATCCACATGTACGGCAAGGACGTGAAGCCCGGCCGCAAGGTCGGACACGTCAACACCTACGGCGACGACCTGGACGACGTGCTGGAGCGCGCCCGTCACGCTGCCGGATACCTGAGAGGCACGATCACCGAATGAGCCCTGTTGTTGGCATCGTCATGGGGTCGGACTCCGACTGGACCGTCATGGAGGCCGCCGCCAAGGCCCTGGACGAGTTCGAGATCGCCTACGAGGTCGACGTCGTCTCCGCGCACCGCATGCCCCGCGAGATGATCACCTACGGCGAGCAGGCCGCCGACCGCGGACTGAAGGTGATCATCGCCGGTGCGGGCGGTGCCGCCCACCTGCCGGGCATGCTCGCCTCCGTCACCCCGCTGCCGGTCATCGGCGTGCCGGTGCCGCTGAAGTACCTCGACGGCATGGACTCGCTGATGTCCATCGTGCAGATGCCGGCCGGTGTCCCGGTCGCCACCGTCTCGGTCGCAGGTGCCCGCAACGCCGGTCTCCTCGCGGCCCGCATCCTCGCCGCGCACGACGAGGACCTGCTGCACAAGATGCGCGACTTCCAGCACGACCTCAACGACCAGGCAACCGAGAAGGGCAAGCGGCTGCGCGCCAAGGTCGAGGGGTCGAGCGGCTTCGGCTTCGGGAAGTAACAGGCAATGACCCCAACTGACGAAGCACGCTCCCTGCTGCGCGAGTTCCCGGTCGTCGACGGCCACAACGACCTGCCGTGGGCGCTGCGCGAACAGGTCCGCTACGACCTCGCCGCCCGCGACATCGCCGTACGGCAGGACGCCCATCTGCACACCGACATCCCGCGGCTGCGCGCGGGCGGGGTCGGGGCGCAGTACTGGTCGGTGTATGTGCGCTCGGACCTGCCCGGGGCGGTGCCGGCGACCCTCGAACAGATCGACTGCGTACGGCAGCTCATCGCCCGGCACCCCGCCGATCTGCGGGCCGCGCTGACCGCTGCCGACATGGAGGCGGCGCGCGCGGAGGGCCGTATCGCCTCCCTCATGGGCGCCGAGGGCGGTCACTCGATCGACAACTCCCTGGGCACCCTGCGCGGCCTGTACGAACTGGGCGTGCGCTACATGACGCTCACGCACAACGACAACAACGACTGGGCGGACTCCGCCACCGACGAGCCGAAGGTGGGCGGCCTGTCGGCCTTCGGCCGCGAGGTGGTGCGGGAGATGAACCGCCTCGGCATGCTCGTCGACCTCTCCCACGTGGCCGCCACGACCATGCGGGCCGCGCTGGACACCACGTCCGCGCCGGTGATCTTCTCGCACTCCTCCGCGCGGGCCGTGTGCGACCATCCGCGCAACATCCCCGACGACGTCCTGGAGCGGATGCCCGCCAACGGCGGCATGGCCATGGTGACCTTCGTGCCGAAGTTCGTGCTCCAGGCCGCCGTCGACTGGACGGCCGCGGCCGACGAGAACATGCGCGCCCACGGTCTGCACCACCTCGACACCAGCCCCGAGGCAATGAAGATCCACGCGGCCTTCGAGGAGCGCACCCCGCGCCCGGTCGCCACGGTGTCCACGGTCGCGGACCACCTGGACCACATGCGCGAGGTCGCCGGCATCGACCACCTGGGCATCGGTGGCGACTACGACGGCACCGCCTTCACCCCGGACGGCCTGAGCGATGTCTCCGGCTACCCGAACCTGCTCGCCGAACTATTGAGGCGCGGCTGGTCCAGGGCCGACCTGGCCAAGCTGACCTGGCAGAACGCGGTACGGGTGCTGGGCGCGGCGGAGGACGTTGCCCGCGACCTCCAGGCGACGCGCGCTCCCTCCAACGCCACCATCGAGTCGCTGGACGGCAGCCCCGCCTGATCCGCCGGGGCGGGGTCGTCGTCGCAGCCGGCGGCCCCCGCCCGCGAACAGCGCACGATCACCGTTCCGGGGCTTCTCGGCCGTACCCCCGAACGCCCCACTCACCAGGAAGCCGTCCTCCCCTCCGTGCGACCGTGGCGATACGCCCCAGCCCGACGCAGCTCACGACCGACGTAAGCAACGACGACGTACGGAGCCCGCCATGGCCGACCTCCAGGACGACATCCCCTCCCCGACCGAGGTCGGGGAGGACGACGGCCTGCCGGACGACCCCTTTTTCACGGAGCCCACGTCCCTGCAGCGGGCCCACACCCTGCTGGCCGCCCACCCGGTCGCCGACGGCTACAGCGGACTGCCGTGGGCCCTGCGCCACCTGTCCTGGTACGACCTGGAGCTGGGCGAGGCGGCCATCGACACCGACATGCCCCGGATGCGCGAGGGCCATGTGGGCGCGCTGTTCTGGTCCCTGCACCTGCCCGAGGGCCCCGGCGGCGACCGAGCGGCGTCCGCGACCCTGGAACAGCTGGACCAGGCACGCGCGGTGATCGAGGCCCATCCGGAGGGACTGCGTCTGGTGCGCACCGCCGGGCAGATCATCGACGCCCGCAACTGCGGACGCGTCGCCGTGGTGCTGGGCCCCGCCCACGCCACCGCGCTCGACGACTCCCTCGGCATCCTGCGCGTCCTGCACACCCTCGGCCTGCGCGTGCTCACCCTCGCGGGCACCGCCTGGGCGGGGGAGCAGGGGCTGACCCGGTTCGGCGAGGAGGTGGTGCGCGAGATGAACCGGCTCGGGGTGCTCGCCGATGTCTCCGGCACCTCCCGGGCCACCGCCCACCGTGTCCTCGCGCTGTCCAAGACCCCGGTGCTGTGCACCCGCTCCGCCGCCCAGGCCCTGCGCCCGCACCCGGCCAACCTGCCCGACCAACTGCTCGCGGCGCTGGGCGCGGCGAAGGGCCTGTGCATGGTGCCGCTGACCGCCGAGCAGACCGGGCCGGCCGTCCATGACGTCGCCGACCACCTCGACCACGTCCGCGACGTGGCCGGCCCGGAGTGCGTGGGCCTGTCCGGCACCTACGACTCCGGTGCCGCGCACCCTCGCGACCTCGCCGACGCCTCCCGCTACCCCCACCTGATCGCCGAACTGCTCCGGCGCGGCTGGTCCGAGACCGAGCTGGCCCTGCTGACCTGGGGCAACGTCCAACGGGTGCTGCGCAGCGCGGACTTCACGGCCCGGGCCGCACAGCACCGCCGGGAGGCGTCGACCGCGAAGATCGGGGAGCTGGACGCCCGCTAGGTCACACGGGTCACGGGTGATCGATCCGGCACAGGCAGAACGGATGCCCTGCCGGGTCGGCGTACACCTGGAAGTCCTTCTTCTCCCGGTCCTGAAGGTCCAGCGGCCGGGCGCCCAGCGCCAGCACCCGCTCATGGGCCACATCGACCTCGGCCCAGGTCCGGCCGGCGTCGAAGTCGAGGTGGAACTGCTGGCCGTTGCGGTCCGCGCGCGGCCACTCCGGCGCGGTGTACTCCTCGGCCCGCTGGAAGGCCAGCCGCGGCCCGTCCGGCACCTGCAGGACGACCCAGTCGTCGTCCTCGGCCTGCGGGGTGCCCCCGGCCACCGCCGCGTAGAAGGCGGCCAGCGCGTGCGGATCGGGGCAGTCGAGCACGACGCTGCGAAAACGGGCGACGGATGCCATGGAGTCCTCCTTCAGGGCGCTCAGCAGGCGCACAGACAGAATGGGTGCCCCGCCGGGTCGGCGTACACACGGAAGGTCCGCTCGCGGTCCTCGGTGTCCAGCGGCCGTGCCCCCAGCTCCAGCACCCCCTTCTCCGCCGCGTCCAGGTCCTCCACCACCAGGTCCAGATGGAACTGCTGCGAGGCGTCCGGCGCGGGCCACTTCGGCGGCACGAACCCGGGCGCCTGCTGGAAGGCCAGCGCCGGCCCGCCTGGCACCTTCAGGTCCACCCACTCGCCGCTGTCGTCGGAGTTCGCCTCCACGGTGCCGCCCAGCACTCCGGCGTAGAAGCCGGCCAGCGCATGGGGGTCGGGACAGTCCACCACCACGACGCCGAGCTTGGCGAGAGCCATGACTACCTCCTTGTGTCACGAACGGCGTTACCCATAGATGCGGGCAACAGGTAACGGTTACTGCATGCTCCCGCATTGGGGGTAACGTCGCAAGCATGAATGAGAGATCGGCCGCCCCCGGAGCCCTGGCGCTGGTCGAGTCCCTGGTCAACACGCTGGACCTCGAGACCGGCGCCGACACGCTGGACACCGAGGAGGGCCGGGGGCGCTTCGGGATCGCCGAGGACGGGCTGGAGGAGGCGCGGGAACTGCGGGAGTCGCTGCGGGCCGCGCTGCTCGCGCACGCCGGCCACCCGCCGCACCGCGAGGTCACCCCGCTCGGCACGCTGCTCTCCCGCGCGCCCCTGTACATCGCCGTCGACGAACGGGACGGCTCCGCTGCCCTCGCCCCCGCGCCGGACGCCCCACTGCTCTCCCGTGTCGCCACCGCGGTCGCCGAGGGCCTGACACACGGCACCTGGATGCGGCTGAAGGCCTGCGAGGCCGCGACCTGCCACTGGGCCTACTACGACCGCAGCCCGGCCGGACGCGGCCGCTGGTGCTCGATGCAGGTGTGCGGGGCACGGGCGAAGATGCGCCGGTACCGGGCCAAGGAGGGGTAAGACACAGGCAGTTCACCGGCCACGTATGTGTGCGGTGGTGCAGAATGCGGAAAGACGCCGGTTCGGCCGACTGAGCCTCGGCCGAACCGGCGTCGCCGTACGCCTGTTACGCGGTGGGGCGGCCCATCGCCCGGTACGTCCAGCCCACCCGGCGCCACAGCTCCGGGTCGAGCGTGTTGCGGCCGTCCAGGATCAGCCGGGCCGCCGCGACCTCGCCGAGCGCCGCCGGGTCCAGCTCGCGGAACTCCCGCCACTCGGTCAGGTGCAGGACGACGTCGGCGCTCCGCACCGCCTCCAGAGCGGAACCGGCGTACCCCAGGGTGGGGAAGACCTTGCGGGCGTTCTCCATGCCCTTCGGGTCGTACACGGTGACCTGGCCGCCCTGCAGGTGGATCTGGCCGGCCACGTTCAGCGCGGGCGAGTCCCGCACGTCGTCCGAGTCGGGCTTGAACGTGGCGCCGAGCACCGCGACCCGCTTGCCGAGGAAGGAGCCGCCGCCGAGCGCCTCCCGGGTCATCTCCACCATCTGGCCGCGCCGGCGCATGTTGATGGAGTCGATCTCGCGCAGGAACGTCAGCGCCTGGTCCGCGCCCAGCTCACCGGCCCGCGCCATGAACGCCCGGATGTCCTTGGGCAGACAGCCGCCGCCGAAGCCGATCCCGGCGCGCAGGAACTTCTTCCCGATCCGGTCGTCGTGCCCGATGGCCTCCGCCAGCTTGGCCACGTCACCGCCCGCGGCCTCGCACACCTCCGCCATCGCGTTGATGAACGAGATCTTCGTCGCGAGGAAGGAGTTCGCGGCCGTCTTCACCAGCTCGGCCGTCGGGAAGTCGGTCACCACGAACGGGGTGCCCTCGCCTATCGGCGTCGCGTACACCTCCCGCAGCAGCTTCTCGGCGCGCTCGCTGCGCACGCCCACCACGATCCGGTCCGGGTGCAGGGTGTCCTGGACGGCGAAGCCCTCGCGCAGGAACTCCGGGTTCCAGGCCAGCTCGGCGTCCGCGCCCGCCGGGGCGTGCTCGGCGAGATAGCCGGCCAGCCGCTCGGCCGAGCCCACCGGCACGGTCGACTTGCCGACGACCAGGGCCGGGCCGCGCAGATGCGGGGCGAGGGAGGAGACCGCGGAGTCGACGTACGACATGTCGGCCGCGTACTCCCCGTGCCGCTGTGGGGTGTTCACGCACACGAAGTGGACGTCACCGAAGGCGCCGACCTCGGCCCAGTCCGTGGTGAACCGCAGCCGCCCGGTGGAGCCCTCGATACCGGCGACGTGCCGGCGCAGCAGGTCTTCCAGGCCCGGCTCGTACATCGGGGTCTCGCCGCGCTCCAGCATGGCGATCTTCTCGGGTACGACGTCGAGTCCCAGCACCTCGTAGCCGAGCTCGGCCATGGCCGCGGCATGCGTGGCGCCGAGGTAGCCGGTGCCGATCACGGTGATCTTCAGGCTCATGGATGTGCTCCAGCTCGGGTACGTCGGTGATGCGGCCCCTGAGCATAGTCGGGCCGCTTGCCGGGCAATTTCCCCGCTGTCGCGTAGCTCACGTAGGCGTGCCGCGGGCCGCCCTCTAAAATTTGAGTTACTTAACGGTAATTAGCGTCAGTATCACTGCGTCTTTGGAGCGTGAGAGACCGTGGCCGGATCGGCTGACTTCGACCTGTACCGCCCGTCCGAGGAGCACGACATGCTCCGGGACGTCGTCCGCTCCCTGGTCGAGGCGAAGATCGCGCCGTACGCCGCGGCGGTGGACGAGGAGGCCCGCTTCCCGCAGGAGGCCCTCGACGCCCTCGTCGCGGGCGACCTGCACGCGGTGCATGTCCCCGAGGAGTACGGCGGCGCCGGCGCCGACGCGCTCGCCACGGTCATCGTGATCGAGGAGGTGGCCCGCGCCTGCGTGTCCTCCTCCCTCATCCCCGCCGTGAACAAGCTCGGCTCCCTTCCGGTGATCCTCTCCGGCGGCGAGGAGATCAAGAAGAAGTACCTGACCCCGCTCGCCAAGGGCGACGGGATGTTCTCGTACTGCCTCTCCGAGCCGGAGGCGGGCTCGGACGCGGCCGGCATGAAGACCAAGGCGGTCCGCGACGGCGACCACTGGGTCCTCAACGGCGTGAAGCGCTGGATCACCAACGCGGGCGTGAGCGAGTACTACACGGTGATGGCGGTCACCGACCCGTCCAAGCGCTCCAAGGGCATCTCCGCCTTCGTCGTCGAGAAGTCGGACGAGGGCGTCTCCTTCGGCGCCCCGGAGAAGAAGCTCGGCATCAAGGGCTCCCCGACCCGCGAGGTCTACTTCGACAACGTCCGCATCCCCGCCGACCGCATGATCGGCGAGGAGGGCACCGGCTTCATGACGGCCATGAAGACCCTGGACCACACCCGCATCACCATCGCCGCCCAGGCCCTCGGTGTGGCGCAGGGCGCCTTCGACTACGCCAAGGGCTATGTCCAGGAGCGCAAGCAGTTCGGCAAGCCGATCGCCGACTTCCAGGGCATCCAGTTCATGCTCGCCGACATGTCCATGAAGATCTCGGCGGCCCGCGCCCTCACCTACCAGGCCGCCGCCGCCTCCGAGCGCGGCGACGCCGACCTCACCTACCTGGGCGCCGCCGCCAAGTGCTTCGCCTCGGACGTGGCCATGGAGGTCACCACGGACGCCGTCCAGCTCCTCGGCGGCTACGGCTACACCCGCGACTACCCGGTGGAGCGCATGATGCGCGACGCCAAGATCACGCAGATATACGAGGGCACCAACCAGGTCCAGCGGATCGTCATGGCCCGCAACCTGCCGTAACGGCAGGGACTTCGGATCCTGGGGAAGGCGCCCTCCGGGGCGCCTTTCTGCTGCTCGGCCGCACCTTACGACCGGTCGGTCACATGCGGGCGGGGCCCGTCCGACGTAGTACGGAAGCACACGGGGTCCGCCCCGGGCCCCCGCCTCCTAGGAGGAGCCATGACCCAGCCGGGAACGATGACGCCCATGACCCAGCAGATGCAGGACTGCGTCAATGCCTGCATGGCCGCGCACACCATGTGCGAGGAGACCATGAGCTCCTGCATGCAGATGGGTGGCCCGGCCCAGATGCAGATCATGCGCGCGCTCATGGACTGCTCCGAGACGACCCGTATGTGCGCCGACATGATGATGCGTCGCTCGCCCATGGCGGGCGATATGTGCGCGATGTGCGCCAAGGCGTGCGAGATGTGCGCCGAGGCGTGTATGACGATGCCGGACGATCCGCAGATGATGCGCTGCGCGGAGGCGTGTCGCCGCGCGGCGGAGATGTGCCGCGCCATGGCGGGCGCCAAGATGTGAGGCCCGCCTGAACGCAGAGCGAGGGCACCCGGACGGGTGCCCTCGCTCTGGTGTGTGGCCGCTCAGTTGCCGGAGACGGTGACCTTCTGGTCGTTGTTCAGCTCGTTCACCAGCGTCTTGACCTTCGTCTTGTCCCAGACGAGGTTGCCGCCGACGGAGCCCGAGATCGGCATGTTCATCGACGTGCCGTCACCGCCCTGGACGCCCTTCATCGCCCAGAACATCGAGGCCAGGTCCCACAGGGACATGTCCTTGTCGACGATCAGGGAGTCCAGGCCGGCGCCCATGGTCGGGTAGAACCTGAAGGGGTTGAGGAGCGTCGACGGGGTGGCCACCTGGTGGGCCAGCGCCGACAGGAACTTCTGCTGGTTCTTGGTGCGCTGCAGGTCGGAGGCCGCGAACGCGTGCCGGGTGCGGACGAAGGCGAGGGCCTGCGCGCCGTTCAGCGTCTGCTTGCCCGCCTTGAAGTCGGCGCCCGAGTACGAGTCCTTGAAGCCCTTGTCTATGTCGATGGTGACACCGCCGACCGCGTCCACGATCTTGGCGAAGCCCTCGAAGCCGATCTCCACGTAGTGGTCGATGTGCAGACCGGTGTTGTACTCGATCGTGCGGACCAGCAGCGTCGGGCCGTCGTAGGCGTACGCCGCGTTCAGCTTGTTCTGGCCCATCGCGGGACGGATCTTGCCGGACGTGGAGCCCCGGAACGACGGGATCGTTACGTTCGAGTCGCGCGGCAGCGAGATCAGCGTGTCGCCGTTGTCGCCGACGTGCAGGATCATCATCGAGTCCGTGCGCTTGCCCTGGGCGGAGCCGGTGTGCAGCTTCTTCTCGTCCGCCTTGGTCATGCCCTCACGGCTGTCCGAGCCGACGATCAGGTAGTTCGTGCCGGCTCCCGACGCCGGCCGGTCGATGACCTTGGACAGGTCGACCTCGCGGCGCAGCTTGGAGTCGGCCCAGAAGTAGGTCGCGACGGATGTGACGACCAGCACGGTCGCCAGGGTGAGCGCGGTCCACTTCAGCCGGCGCCGCCAGTTCGGGCGCGGCCGGTAGCGGTCGAGCTCCGGGTCGGGGTCGTTGTCGTTGGGCACGAAGCCGCCGCCGCCGCGGCCGCCGCCGTACACCTGCCCGGTGTTGTAGCCGCTGTCGTAGCCGGCGCCGTCGTCGTATCCCTGGCCGTCGACGTACGACGGCTGCTGCGGGATCCCGGCCCCGTACGGCGGCGCCGCCGGGCCGGGGTCGCCGTAGGGGCGCTGCCCGGGCGGTACCGCCGGGCCGCGCCGCACCTGACGCATCACGCGAGCGTTCTCCGGCTGTGCGCCGGCACTGCCGCGTCCGTAGCGCGGGCCGCGGTTGTCGTCGGACCATCCCTCGGGCCAGTCATTCATGCGCCCCAGTGTGCAGGGCGTCGGTGTGCGGCTTACAAGGGCTGTCGGAAAATCACAGCGGCGCTGTTGCGAACCCGACACAAATTCCGCGATTGTCGCTTCGGCATAAGGTGGAGGGCATGACAGACCAGGCCACGGACGTGGAACCGGACATGGAAGCGGACATACCCGGTAAGCCGACGTCCGCCTCGCGCACCACCCTCAGCCACATCATGACCCACAGCGACACCAACCTGCTGGGGACGGTGCACGGCGGGGTGATCATGAAGCTGGTCGACGACGCGGCCGGCGCCGTGGCGGGCCGGCACTCCGGCGGTCCCGCCGTCACCGCGTCCATGGACGAGATGGCCTTCCTGGAGCCCGTCCGCGTCGGTGACCTGGTCCATGTGAAGGCGCAGGTGAACTGGACCGGCCGGACCTCCATGGAGGTCGGGGTCCGGGTCCTCGCCGAACGCTGGAACGAGTCGACCCCGCCCACCCAGGTCGGCTCCGCCTATCTGGTCTTCGCGGCCGTCGACGCCGACGGCAAGCCGCGCCGGGTGCCGCCGGTGGTCCCGGAGACCGACCGCGACCGCCGCCGCTACCAGGAGGCCCAGATCCGCCGCACCCACCGGCTGGCGCGCCGCCGGGAGATCCGGGAGCTGCGGGAGAAGCGCGCGGCCGAGGGTTTCGAGGACTGAGCGCTCAGCCGGTCCCCGAGCACACCACGTCGCTGCCGCGGACCGGGACCTGCTGGGGCTGGGCCGGATCCTCGTAGTGGACCTTGTGCACGTCCTTGAAGTCCGCCCCGGCGATCACCTTCAGCAGCGGGCCCTGGCCCGGCACGGCGCGCAGTTCGGCGCCCGGCAGGGCGGCGGCCAGGGCACGGGCCGAGCGGTCCCAGCGGGGGTCGTAGGAGATGACGGTGCGCGGCACGTGCGCGGCCGAGACCGGCAGGTGCGTCGTGGCGAAGCCGGCCGCCGCGAGAGCGGAGTCGACGCGTTTGGCGAGGCCGACCGTGCCGGTGCCGTTCTCCACCTGGACCCGGATCTGCCGGGGATCGACGTCGACGGGCGCCGGAGGCTGCCCATGCGCCGGTGCCTGGTGCGGGTGGTCCGCGGTGAGCGGCTTGTCGTCGCGCAGGGCCGTGAACAGCTGGTCCGCCTTGGCCTGGTCCCACTTCAGGGTCGAGCCGATGCCCTTGACCGCGTAGTTGATCTGCGCGATGGGCACGGTGGTGAACTCGGAGGAGGAGGGGGAGAAGTTCCGCATGGCCCGGCCGAGGTCGAGCAGCTCGTCGGTGCCGAAGCCCTCGTCGGCGCGGACCGAGCCGAGCACCGCGCGGGTCACGTCCCGGAACCGCATCGGGTTCAGCAGCACCCCGGAGGAGGTGGCCCGCTCGATCAGCGCGGCCAGGAACCGCTGCTGCCGCTTCATCCGGCCGAGGTCGCTGGCCCCGTCGACGTGCCGGGCGCGGACGTACTGCAGGGCCTGACCGCCGTTGAGGGTGTGCGTGCCGGGGGCGAGGTCGAGGCCGGTGTAGGAGTCCTTCAGCGGGGTCGTCGTGCACACGGTCACACCGCCGAGGACGTCGACGGTCTTCATGAAGCTGGTGAAGTCGACCTCCAGATAGTGGTCGATCTTCACGTGGGTCATGTTCTCGACGGTGCGGATGGTCAGCTGGGGGCCGCCCTCGGCGTAGGCCGCGTTGAGCTTGATCGGGTGCGGCGGGCGCTCCCGCCCGGAGGGGGCGTCGGTGTGTGCGGGCACCTCGGCGTAGGAGTCGCGCGGCAGGCTCACCACGGTGGCCCGCTCCCGGTTCTCCGAGACGTGCACGATCATCATCGTGTCGGTGCAGTGGCAGGGCGCCCCGCCCAGCCGGTACTCCCGCCGCTCCTGTGCGCTGATCTTCTCGCGGCCGTCGGTGCCGACCAGCAGGATGTTCGTGCCGTGCCCCGCGAGCGGCCGGTTCTTCATGTCCTTGAAGGCGTCGACCCGGGCGATCCCCGCGTCCAGGCTGCTGATCACCGCGTGGCCGATCCCGGCGGAGGCGAGCACGACGACGGACAGTGTGCTCACCGCCCGCATGGCCCAGCGGGGCCGCCGGGGCGGCCGTACGGACCGCACGGGCCGCTCGGGCGGGCGCGGCACACGGCGGGGTGGCTGCGGTCGGCGCTGCGGACGCGCGGGGGACCGGGGCGGGCTGGCCAACGGGGACACCTCCGGGCGAGGCCGTACGTGGGATCCGTGAGCACCGTAGGCCGATACGATCTCCAGCCCGGCCCCACGCCCCGGCGGCGCGCACCGGTGTCCCCCGTTCGCGGTAACGTGAGCCCCCTATGAACGCCAAGCCCGACGTGCGACACCCCGCCGTTTCTGTGATCATGCCCGTCCTCAACGAGGAGCGGCATCTGCGCGGGGCCGTCCAAGCGATCCTCGCGCAGGAGTACGCCGGCGAGATGGAGGTCGTGATCGCCCTCGGTCCGTCCACGGACCGCACGGACGAGATCGCCGCCGAGCTGGTCGCCGAAGACCCCCGCGTGCATACCGTCCCGAACCCCACCGGCCGTACCCCCGCCGCGCTGAACGCGGCGATCAAGGCCTCCAGGCACCCGATCGTGGTCCGCGTCGACGGCCACGGCATGCTCTCGCCGAACTACATGGCCACCGCCGTCCGGCTCCTGGCGGAGACCGGCGCGATGAACGTCGGCGGCATCATGCACGCCGAAGGTGAGAACGACTGGGAGCACGCGGTCGCCGCCGCGATGACCTCGAGGATCGGGGTCGGCAACGCCGCCTTCCACACGGGCGGTGAGGCCGGGCCCGCCGAGACCGTCTACCTCGGCGTCTTCCGCCGCGAGGCCCTGGAGCAGCAGGGCGGCTACAACGAGGAGTTCATCCGCGCCCAGGACTGGGAGCTGAACTTCCGGATCCGTGAGGCGGGCGGCCTGATCTGGTTCTCGCCGGAACTCAGGGTCTCGTACCGCCCTCGGCCCTCCGTGCGGGCCCTCGCCAAGCAGTACAAGGACTACGGCCGCTGGCGGCACGTCGTGGCCCGCTACCACTCCGGCTCCATCAACCTGCGCTACCTCGCCCCGCCGACGGCGGTGTGCGCGATAGCGGCCGGAATCGTGGTCGGCGTGGCGCTCACCCCGTGGGCCCTCGTCGTCCCCGGCGGCTATCTGGCGGCGATCGCCCTGGGCTCGCTCCCTGCGGGCAGGGGGCTGCCCCTGAAGGCCCGGCTGCAGATCCCGCTGGCCCTGGCCACCATGCACATGTCGTGGGGCTGGGGCTTCCTGACCAGCCCGAAGTCGCTGGCGCGCAAGGTCATCGCGTCCCGGCGGCCGGCGGTCCTCAGCCCCGATCACGCCTGATCAGGGCTGATCACGTGTGATCATCCGGCGGGGCCCCGTTTCCGGGGCCCGCACCGTTCACCACTGGTAGGGCTTGTACACGTCCATGCACTTGCTGGTGTCGGCACCGTTGATCGAGTCGGTGTTGCCCGGCATGTCCCCTGCCTTCGGCATGGCCTGCTTGGGGTAGCCGCTGCCGGTGCGCCAGTCCGAGCCGACGACGACCGTGACCCCGGAGACGTCGGTCGACTGCTTCACCGCGCTCATCGGGATGCCGAGCGCCTTCGCCACGGCCTGCGCGTCACCCTGCAGGTCCGCGCTCGGATACTGCACGACCGTGCTGTCCTCGGACAGCGTTTCCGAGGTGTCGGCAGCGGCCCGGGTGTAGCCCTTCTGCGCCAGCACCTGGCTGATGTCACTCGCCCGGTGGCCGACCGCCGCCTCCGTGGAGGTCTGGGTGGCGTTGCGCACCAGCACCCCCAGCCGACTCGGGTCCGTGGAGGGGGACTTGGTCGCCGGGGCCTTGCTCGCGATCTGCTTGGTGGCCGACGGCTTGCCGTTCTTGTCGAACGGCACGTCGTCGCGGAGCATCTCCCACACCTTGTCGGCGTTGGCCTTGTCCGGCACGACGTGCTGGGTGTTCTGCGAGTCCTCGACGTTGGGCATCGTCATCGACGTGATGCGGTTCGTCGGCACCGACTTCAGCTCCATGGCCAGGTCGTACAGCTTCTTGACCGAGCCGATCTCCTCCGAGACCTGGAGCGACTTGGTGGCCGCCTCGGCCAGGTCCATCAGCCGCCCGCCGTCCGTGAAGACGTTCTGGTGTTTCAGGGTGCGGACCATCGAGTTCAGGTACATGTGCTGGGCGCGGGCCCGCATCAGATCACTGCCCCAGGCGTGCCGCGTGCGCAGCCACTGCAGGGCCTGCTCGTGGTAGATCTTCTGTGTCCCGGCCTTCAGCTTCAGCCCCGAGCCGCCGGGCTGGTCCGGTGTCGGGTGGTCCCAGACGTTCTGCTTCACACAGACCTGGACGCCCCCGATGGCGTCCGCCATGTTCACCACGCCCGCGAAGTCGATCATCATCCAGTGGTCGATGTAGACCCCGGTGAGGTCCTCCCAGGTGGCCAGCGTGCAGCCGGCTCCGCCCCGGGCCAGGGTGGTGTTGATGATGTCGTCGGTCTCCGGGTACTTCTTGCCGGTCTTGGGGTCCTTGCACCTGGGGATGTGCACGCGGGTGTCCCGGGGGATGCTCACCATGGCGGCGCTCTTGCGGTCCGCGGACAGGTGGATGAGCATCTGTACGTCGGCCAGCGGAGGCGCGCCGACGCTCTGCCGGTGCCCGCCGAGCTTCAGGTCCTGCGGCGTGTTACGGCTGTCGGAGCCGATCAGGAGGATGTTCATCGGCGTCTGCCCGGCCGCGTTCGCCGGCGTCTTGTGCACCTTCGAGTCGTCGGCGCTGCTGCGCTGGCCCTTGCGGATGTTCGCGTTCAGGTGCTCGTAGTACAGGTAACCGGCGCCGGCCGTACCGAGTATGACCACTGCCAGAACGGTCGCCGACCAGCGCAGTGCGCGCCGTCTGCGCCGTGGCCGCTCGGTCCCGGAACCGCCTCTGCGCCCCCCGCCGTGCCTGCCGGACCCCTCCGGCGACCTCCGGTCCCGCGATGCGAGCGACATCATGTCGTCGACCGCAGGATCCTGCCCCCGCACATCACTCTGCGCCAATTCGTCCAGCCCCTCCCCACCCTTGCGCCATACAACGGGCCCCTCCCGCGTCCGGTTAGACGCACGAGGGGCCCGTTGGGTTACCTACGAGGCGCACTTCACCTTGTCCGCCGTGGACTTGTCGACCGTCGGCGCCTTCGACGGAGCGGTCAGCGAGACCCCCGCGCCCTTGAAGTCCTTGCCCAGGGTCAGCGTCATCGCCGGCAGCCCCTGGGAGTTGGTCACGCTCTTGCCGGGCTTCAGCGCCGACCCGGACAGTCCCATGAGATGGGCCAGCTCCCGGGCCTGGGCCGCCTGGTCGGGCGCGTACTCGAGCGTGGTCCTGCTCAGCTCCGCGGGCGCGTTGCCCGCGTTCTCCGACTTCAGCACGCCCTCCTTGTTCTGCAGCCAGTCGAGGGTCACCTGCGCGCTGCCGGACTGCGCACCGCCGTTGAGGATCCGCACCCGCACGTCGGACGGCGCGGACCTGGTGCCCTTCAGACGGGCGGCCTCCGCGTCCTTCTCCGCCTTCTGCTTCTTCTTCACCTCGGTGAAGGAGACGTCGTTGTTGATCGCGTCGAACACCGGAGGGGCGGCACTCTGGTTGACGATGACCGTCTTGTGGACCACGCCGTCGGCCGGGTTGTCGAGCACGGGAACCGTCACGAACGAGATGTTCTTCGGCGGCACCTTCTTCAGCTCCAGCGCGATGTCCTTGAGCGTGCTCACGGAGCCGATGCCCTTGTCGACCGTCAGTGCCTTCGTGGCCGCCTCGGCCAGACTGATCAGCTTGGTCGGGCTGGTGAGTGTGTTGCTGGAGGACATCTTCCGCATCAGCGAACCCATGAACTGCTGCTGGACCTTGATGCGGTCCAGGTCGCCCGCGTTGCCCCAGCTGTGCCGGGTCCGTACGAAGGCCAGGGCCTGCTCGCCCTGGATGTTGTGCTTGCCCGCGGACAGCTTCAGATGCGAGTCCGAGTCGTTCACGGCGTGCGCCAGGCAGACGTCGACGCCGCCGACCGCCGTCGTCAGCGTCTTGACCGCGTTGAAGTCGACCATCATGAAGTGGTCGGGCGTGATGCCGGTGACCTCCTTCACCGTGCGCATCGTGCAGCCCGGGTCGCGGCCCTCCTGGCCGAGACTCTCGTTGAAGCGGACGTTGTCGGAGCCGGCGATGACCTTCTTGCTGCCGTCCGGCTCGATGGTCTCGCAGTCCGGCACGTTGACGATCAGGTCGCGCGGGATGCTCAGCGCGGTCGCGTTCGTCCTGTCCTTCGAGACGTGCAGCAGGATGTTGGTGTCGGCGTGCCCGACGCTGCCCTTGTCGCCGTAGCCCTCGTTGCCCTTGCCGGTGCGCCTGTCGGTGCCGATGATCAGGATGTTGAAGGCGTCGTCCTTGCTGAAGCCGTTCTTGGCCGCGCTGCCGACGTCCGTCGTGGTGACGTTGCCCTCCAGGTGCTTGAGGTAGAGGTAGCCGGCCGTGCCGACGGCGACCAGGACGAACGCCGTACCGCCGGCCGTCCACGCCAGCACCTTCTTCACCCGCGACTTCTTCTTCACCGGCCGCCGGGCGGCCCTGCGCCCCTGCGGAGGCTCCGGCTCGCTGCCCCGGCGCCGTCCCGGCCGCGGCGGCGGTACGTCGCCCCCGCGCACCGGGCGCGTCTCGCGGGTCCCGCCGGACGCCGGGTCGTTACGGCGGCGCGGCGCACCGGCGCCCGCCCGGGGGGCGGGTCTGCGGGGGCCGGGAACCGATGACTGCGGTGTGGAAGGGCCCAGTCGCAGTTCGTATTCACCGGTGTTCGGATTGAGCACCCACTGGTCTGCGGGATCGATGTTGTCCGCCCGCCCACGGCCTTGCGCGTCCACGGTTGTCCGAATCCTCCGTCGGGGCCACGCGGCGCCTTCCCCCTCAAAGGCGCTCGGGTCTCGGTGAAAGGTGCTCGACCCCAGGACAGACCTCGTGGCCGGGTGCACCGGATCGCTCACACTATCCGCCCAGTTCAGCGTCAAGCGACGCCGGTGACAAATTCCCTGTGCCTACAACTGGGCAATCCGGCTCATTTCCTGGACGGAAGTTCGGCGTCTTGATGTGCGCATTACTCACAGCGGTGTTCGGCTGCGGTGTTCCCGCGGAACGTCGGCTCGGGGGAGGGGCCGCCCCCGCCGCGGGTGTCCCCGCCCGTCTCCGCGGCCTCCTGCGGCGTCTCCCCGGCCACCGCCACGGGCTGATCGGCCCGCAGCCGTGCGAACAGCTTCTCTGCTTCCGGCTCCACGAGTTGGTCACGGTTGGCGTCGTAGACGTACGACTCCCTCGGCACCGTCAGGAACTGCACCTGTTCGGTGGGGATGTCACGCAGCCCGCGCACCAACTGGTACAAGCCACGCAGACTGGCCAGTCCGGGATCCGTGGTCAGCGCGGAGGTCGCCGCGTCCAGCACCGGATACAGCTTCACCGGGTTCAGCAGGACGTCGCTGCTCTGCATCGTGCTGACCAGCGCGCCCAGAAACCGCTGCTGGCGCTCCATCCGTTCGGTGTCGCTGCCGTCGCCGAGCGACTTGCGGGCCCGCACGAACCCGAGCGCCTGCTCCCCGTTCAGCATCACCTTCCCCGCGGGCAGCTTCAGCTTGGCGGCCTTGTCGTCGACGGGCTCCTTCAGACAGACCTGCACCCCGTCGACGGCATCCACCATCTTCTTGAACCCGCGGAAGTCCACGACGACGTGATGGTCGATCCGAATGCCCGTCAGCTTCTCGACGGTCCGGATCGTGCACGCCGAACCACCCAGTTGAAAGGCGTGGTTGAACATCGCGAACACCGGCTCGCTGCGGCTGCCGCCCGGCTGCCGGCAGCCCGGGATGTCCACCATCAGATCCCTCGGCAGCGACACGGCGGTGGCGCTGCGCCGGTCGGCGGCCAGATGCAGCAGGATCGTGGTGTCCGACCGCTCGCTGCCCAGATCCCGCCCGTACGCGGAGTTCCCGTCCCCGGCCCGGGTGTCCGACCCGATCAGCAGGATGTTCTGCGCGCCCCGCACCAGTTCGGTGGGCCGCTCCCGCTCGTACCGGGCCAGTTCGCGGGAGGCGGCGTCATCGGCGGTGATGTTGTTGCTGAGCTTGGCGTAGACGGCCCACCCGCCCCCGGCGCCCGCCACGACGAGCACGGCGACACCCAGCGCCGTGGCCTGCACCCACCGCCGCCGAGACCGCCGTACGAGCCCTGCGCCGGTGGCGGAGGCCCCGGGACCGGGACCGAGGGGCTTGCCTGCGGTGTCGGTCACGGATGGGGCACCCCCTCATGGCGTACGAGCGTCACGTCCTGCTCTTACGACGATGGGGTCGGAGGGGCCGCCGAAGCTCCCTTTGCTACTCCGATCGGGGGAACCGCACTCCCGCTCAGCGGCGCACCGCGGTCACCCGCTCGCTCTCGATCCGCTGGGCGAGAGCCTCCTCTCCCAGCCGGTCGAGATGCCGGCACAGCACCACGGACCCGCCGACGGCCAAGGGCGAGTACAGCCCAGCGCAGACCCCTTCCCAGGTGTCGTACGGCAACCCCGACAGCAGCCTGGAACCCGGTCCCGTCAGACCCAGCGAGGGCGCCTCGGCCAAGGCCCGCTGAACCACCTCCGCCCCGCTGAACTCCGCCCCCGCGACGATCAGCGCAGGCTCCTCGGCGACCGGCGGAGCGAACGGCACGAACCGGTCCCCTTGCCCCGGCACTTCCACGGCGTAGTCGACGAACCCGGCCGGGGTCTGTGGAAACCGCCCGCCCAGCGGCCGCAGCGCGAGCGCCACGCGCTCCCCGCCGCACGTCCGCGCCGCGTCCAGCGCATCCGGCCCGCTGACGACGACGTCCGCCGCGGCCGGATCCCCGCCGAGGTCCGCCACCGCGCCCACCGAGGAACAGGCCAGCAGCCACACCGCCGTCTGCCAGTGCGCGGGCAGCAGCAGCGCGACCCGGTCGCCGGGCCCGGCGGACAGATCGCCCTGGAGGAGATTCGCGGTCTTGGCCACCCAATTGGCGAAGGTGGCCACGGACAGTTCGACGCGTTCGCCCGTGGCGTCGTCGTAGAAGGTCACCAGCGGGCGGCCGGGGTCCGCGGCGAGCGCGGAAGCCAGCAGGTCGGCGGGGGTGCGATCGGTGGCGTTCACCCGGGAAAGGGTACGCGCGGGCGGGCGCGCGCAGCGTGCGGCGGGGGCACCGGTTCGGCGGAACGGTTTCCGACGGGCCGTCAGTTCACCGCCGCTTCACGGTTGGACAGATTTGTACGACTATGTCCAAGATCATGAGCATGCGTGGATTCCTGACTTCGTCCCTCGGCGCCCCGTCGACCACTGCCTCCTCGATCGGCGTCTCCGCGACCGCCGTCTCCGCGATCGGTGTCGCCTGCGCCGCGGTCCTCGCGCTTCCGCTGCTGTCCCTGCCCGCGGTCGCCGCACCCGCCGCACACGCCGCGCCCGCACGGCCGTCCGAGGCCGGTGTCCCGGGCAGCACCCGCTCGCTGCCCCTGGTCCCGCTCTCCCGCGAGCGGGTCCTCGGCGCCGCCCCGGTGCAGGGCCTGTACCGGCCCTCCGGCGAGCACTTCTCGCTGGTCGGGGTCGTCTGGAACGACCCGGGCACCGAACTGCACGGCCGGGTTCAGGTGCGGACGCGGTCGGCGCGGACGGGGGAGTGGTCCGGCTGGCAGGACGTCGAGACGCACAACGCCGACCACGGCGCCGACCCGGGCACGGCGGAACGCCGCGCGCGGCGGCTGCGCGGGGCGACCGCACCGCTGTGGGTGGGCGGCTCCGAGGGCGTGGACGTCCGGGTTCGCGGGGTCGACGGGGGTGCGCGGGGCGGCCGTAGCGGCGGCAGGGGCGCGCGGGGCAGCCGTACCGACGGCGGGCGTGCGCGGGACAGCGGTATTGGCGACGGAGGTGCGCGGGACAGCCGTACGGTCGGCGGGGGCGAGCACGGTGGCCGTACGGTCGAAGCGGGGCGGCCGCACCCCCCGCTGCCCTCCGGTCTGCGCCTGGAACTCGTGGACCCCGGTGACGAGGCGCCGCCCGAGGGCGCTTCGGCCGGCGCGCCCCGCACCTGGCCGCTCACGGGCGCGGCACGGGCGGCCTCGGCCGCCAACACGGACCTCGCCGGCTTCGGCGCCCTGGAGATCCCGGCGCTGGACAAGCGGGCCACCGAGCGGGAACTCGCCCGCCTGGCAGGCCCGGTGCGGTCCAAGCCGTACATCGGGCCGCGCCCGCGGATCGTCACCCGCCGCGGCTGGGACGCGGACGAGTCGCTGCGCGAAGGCGGGTTCGTCTACGCGAAGAAGGTCAAGGTGGCCTTCGTGCACCACACGGCCTCGGGCAACACGTACACCTGCGCCCAGGCCCCCTCCGTCGTCCGCAGTATCTACCGGTACCACGTCGCGAGCATGGGCTGGGGGGACATCGGCTACAACTTCCTCGTCGACAAGTGCGGAACCATCTACGAGGGCCGGGCCGGTGGCGTGGCGAAGGCGGTCCTCGGCGCGCACACCCTCGGCTTCAACAACAACAGCATGGGCATCGCCGTGATCGGCTCGTACGGTGCGACCAAGCCGCCCGCCGCCGCGGTGACGGCCGTCGCCAGGCTCACCGCGTGGAAGCTCGGGCTCTTCGGGGCCGACCCGCGGGGCAAGACATATCTCACGTCGGGGGGTGGCAACCTCTACCCCAAAGGTAAGAACGTACGACTGAACGTGATCTCCGGCCATCGGGACGGATTCGCCACCGAGTGCCCCGGCAAGCGGCTTTACGCCAGACTCGGTACGGCCCGTTCCGGCGCGGCGCGCTATCAGGGGCGCTGAGCCGGCCCGGGGATGCGCTCGGTGCCGTCGTCGGGGGACTCGCCGTCTCACACCGTTCTCTCACCGATCTCGCGGGAAACGGAGTGGTTGTCAAGGGTGCCGCCGCTACGGTCTGCATACACTGACCGGCCGAAACGAGTGAAACGAGTAGTTCGGCCGGTCCCGGCAGGAAGCAGAGACGACAGGTGACAGAAGCGATCCTCCTGGTCGGCGGCAAAGGCACCCGCCTGCGTCCGCTCACGGTGCACACGCCCAAGCCCATGGTCCCGGCCGCCGGGGTGCCGTTCCTCACGCACCAGCTGGCGCGCGCCAAGGCGGCGGGCGTGGACCACATCGTGCTCGCCACGAGTTATCTGGCCGAGGTCTTCGAGCCGTACTTCGGCGACGGCTCCTCCCTGGGCCTGCACATCGAGTACGTGACGGAGGAGGAGCCGCTCGGCACGGGCGGTGCCATCCGCAACGTCGCCTCGCGTCTGCACTCGGGCCCCGAGGACCCGGTGCTGATCTTCAACGGCGACATCCTGACGGGCCTGGACATCAGGGCGCTGGTCGACACGCACCAGGCCACGTCCGCCGACGTCTCCCTGCACCTGACGAAGGTGACGGACCCGAGGGCCTACGGCCTGGTCCCCACGGACGAGACGGGGCGCGTCCTCGCCTTCCTGGAGAAGCCGCAGACGCCGGAGGAGATCGTCACCGACCAGATCAACGCGGGGGCGTACGTCTTCCGCCGTTCGGTCATCGACACGATCCCGCTGGGCAGGCCGGTCTCGGTGGAGCGCGAGACCTTCCCCGACCTCCTCTCGGCCGGCGCCCATCTCCAGGGCATGGTCGACTCCACGTACTGGCTGGATCTCGGCACCCCGGCGGCGTTCGTCCGCGGCTCGGCCGACCTGGTCCTGGGCCGCGCCCCGTCCCCGGCGGTCCCCGGCCGCTGCGGCGACCGACTGATCCTTCCTACGGCGACGGTGGCGCCGGACGCCAAGCTGACCGGCGGCACGGTGGTCGGCGAGGGCGCGTTCGTGGCCGAGGGCGCGCGGGTCTTCGGCTCCACGATCCTCCCCGGGGCCGTCATCGAGCCCGGCGCCGTCATCACCGACTCCCTCATCGGCTCGCGGGCCCGCGTGGGCGAACGCACGGTCCTCACCGGCACGGTCATCGGCGACGGCGCGATCATCGGCGCCGACAACGAGCTCCGCGAGGGAGTACGCGTGTGGTGCGACGCCCGCATCCCGGCGGGCGCGGTGCGCTTCTCTTCCGATCAGTAGCCGGGGCCGGGGGCGCCGCCCAGGGCGGCTGCGCCCCCAGACCCCCTTGTGCCCGGGGGCGTCTCGGCCGGTGCTCTGCCTGCGGGCGCGTCGTGGCTGCTCGCGCAGTTCCCCGCGCCCCTTCGGGCGCCTCGCCGTACCGCCCGTAGCTGCGGGCAGTCGTGCCGCTGGGGCGGGCGGTGGGGCGGCACGGGTAGGCGGTGGGGGTCCCCCCGCCGAGCGAAGCCGAGAGTGGGGGAGGCGCCCCGCGAGCGCGGGCAAGTGAAGCGCCCCGTTGCCCGGCGGCAGCACCCCGCACCCCGCCGGCGCGGACAAGCGAAAACCCACCCCCGCCCAGCCCCGGCACAGGGCACGCACGTCACAGCAACCCGATGTCCACCCGAGGCATCTTCGGAGCCCTACGCGCCGGCGTGTTCCCGCTCAGCAGGATCAGCCGCACCGCCCGATGCCGCTGCCCGGCATAGGGCTCCAGCAAGCGCAGCATCACCGCGTCGTCGGCATGCCGGTCCCCCGCCAGCGCCCATCCCACGATCCCCGGCAGATGCAGGTCCCCGACCGTCACCGCGTCCGCCGCCCCATGACTGCGCTGCACCACCTCGGCCGACGTCCACGGCCCCACCCCCGGCACGACCTGCAACCGCGCCTGAGCCTCGACCGCCGGCATCGAAACCGCCTGCTCCAGCCGCGCAGCGACCCGCACGGCACGCAGAATCGTCGACGCCCGCTTGTCGTCGACCCCGGCCCGATGCCACTCCCAGGACGGAATCAACGCCCAGGTCCGCGGCGCCGGCATCACGAACATCGGCCGTTCCCCAGCCCCCGCCGGTCCGGGTGCGCGCTCCCCGAACCTCCGCACGAGCAACCGCCACGCCCGGTACGCCTCATCCGTCGTGACCTTCTGCTCCAGCACCGACGGGATCAAGGACTCCAGCACCAGCCCGGTCCGCGTCAGCCGCAGCCCCGGCCGCCGATGCCGCGCCAGCGCCACCACCCGGTGCCGCGGCACGAACGCCTCCGGCTCGTCGGCCGCGCCGAGCCACTCGGGCAGCCGGTCCAGCAGCCACTGCGCCCCCGGCCCCCACGCCTCGCCGAGCACCTCACCGCCGTACGCCCGCACCCGCAGCGTGCCCGGCCCGGCGGGCGTACGGGTCGCCCGCCACACGGATCCGTCGGCGGTGGCCCGGAAGGTGGGGTCGGCCGGTCCGCGCCGCAGCGGTCCGAGCACCAGCCCGAGATCGAGGGGCCCGTCCGGTACCCACCGCCGTACCCGCGCCGGAGCCGAAGCCTGCTGCGGTATCCCGGCAGCGGCACCCGCGGGCACGCCGACATGGCCGCCGCGCAAGGTCGTACGCGTGGGGCGTTGAGCGAAGCGTCCTGCCACGAATGAGGTCCTGTGAAGTCCTGGGGAGCCTGTGCCGTCTTCGAGACTAGGCGGTCGTGGGCGGGCTAGGGCCGCGTACGCCCGAACTCAGCGCACCTCTGTGAACGCCGCCGCGTCCCGCTCCGGCCGCGGTCTCGGCTCCTCGGCCGGATGCCCGACCGCCACCGCGCCCATCGGCTCCCAGCCGGCGGGCAGGTCGAGCACCTCGCGCACCACGTCACGGCAGAACATCGTCGACGACACCCACGCCGAGCCCAGCCGCTCCCCGGCCAGCGCGACCAGCAGGTTCTGCACGCCGGCGCCCATCGCGACGACGAACATCTCCCGCTCGGCGCCGTCCCGCCGCGCGTCCCCGTAGTGGTGTGAGCCGTCCATGACGAGGCACGGCACCACCAGGTAGGGGGCGTTGCGCAGGACGTCCCCGCGGCGCACCCGCTTCGCGATCGACTCCTCGCTCTTGCCGTCCCGGCGCAGGTCGGCGATCCAGGCGTCCCGCATCGCGTCCAGCAGCCGGGCCCGGGCGTCCGGCGACTCCAGCAG
This sequence comes from Streptomyces sp. RB17, assembly GCF_009604455.1. Taxonomy (GTDB): domain Bacteria; phylum Actinomycetota; class Actinomycetes; order Streptomycetales; family Streptomycetaceae; genus Streptomyces. Next base: position 22,038 of record NZ_WEGL01000007.1, on the reverse strand, counting down.
GACGAACCGCCAGGGTGTGGTGTGGTGCGGGGCCGGTGCGGTCACCGCCGCCGCCACCGCGCGCCGTACCGCGCCGGGGTCCACGGGCTCGTCCGTGAACGCCCGGACCGTGCGCCGCTGGGTCACCGCCTCCCGGACCGCCTCGGAGGTGCCGAGCCGGAACATGTCGTCCCGCGCGGTCCGCACCAGCGCCCGCGCGCCCTCGCCGTCCTCGCCGTCATCGGGCGCCAGCACGTACGGCAGCCCGCGCACCACGGCGACGGGCCGTCCGGCCGCCTTGCCCTTGACCAGGTCGCCGGCGGCGGCCAGTTCGTCCGCCGTGGCGACGATCGTCGCGCTCAGCGGATTGCCGTACGCGTCCGTGCCACCGCGCAGATCGTCCAGTACGCGCACCCCGGCGGCGCCGATCGCCACATCCGTGAGCCCTGTGCGCCAGGGCCGCCCGAAGGTGTCGGTGACGACCACACCGACGTCCACGCCGAGGGCCTCGCGCAGGCCCGCGCGGATGGCACGGGCGGACGCGTCGGGGTCCTCGGGCAGCAACAGCACGGTGCCGGCGGGGGTGTTGGAGGCGTCGACCCCGGCGGCGGCCATCACCAGGCCCTGCCGGTTCTCCACGATCCTGAGCGCGCCGCGCCGGGCCACGACCCGGACCGTCTCGGCGTCGATGGCCGCCTCCCGGTCGGCCGCCTCGACGATGCGGCCCTCCGCCTTGGAGACGATCTTGGAGGTGACGAGCAGCACATCCCCTTCGGCCAGGTCCGGCCCGGCCGAGGCGATCAGCTTGGCGAGGTCGTCGCCCGGCTGCACCTCGGGGATGCCCGACAGGGCCCGGACCGTGTACTCCGGGCGCTCCTCGATCACGCTCCCCGCACCTCCTCGGCCAGTGCCAGCGCCTCCCGCGCCATCTGCGCGGCCGCGTCCACGTCGGTCATCATCAGCGGTACGGCCCGGCAGCGGATGCCGTCCGCCTCGACCCGCTCGGCCGCGCCCGCGTCCACGGTGTCGACCAGCCAGCCGTCCAGCAGCCCGGAGCCGTAGTGCTCGGCGACCGCGGCGGCCGTGGACTCCACGCCGACCGCGGCGAGCACCTTGTCGGCCATGCCGCGCACCGGTGCGTCCCCGACGATCGGGGAGAGGCCGACCACGGGCACGCCCGCGTCCGCGATCGCCTCCCGGATGCCGGGCACGGCGAGGATGGTGCCGATGGACACGACCGGGTTGGACGGCGGGAAGAGGATGACGTCCGCCTCGGAGATGGCCTCCAGTACACCGGGCGCCGGCTTGGCCTGCTCGGCGCCGACCGGGACCACGGCCTCGGCGGGGACGGAGGCCCGCAGCCGTACCCAGTACTCCTGGAAATGGACCGCCTTGCGCTCGCCGTCGACCTCGACCGCGACATGGGTCTCCACGCGGTCGTCGGTCATCGGGATCAGCTTCACGCCCGGCTTCCAGCGGTCGCACAGCGCCTCGGTGACGGCGCTGAGCGGATAGCCGGCGCCGAGCATCTGCGTCCGCACGATGTGCGTGGCGAAGTCCCGGTCGCCGAGGCCGAACCAGTCCGGCCCGACCCCGTAGGCCGCCAGCTCCTCCTTGAGGTGGAAGGTCTCGTCGGCCCGCCCCCAGCCCTGCTCCTCGTTGATGCCGCCGCCCAGCGTGTACATCACCGTGTCCAGGTCCGGGCAGACCTTCAGCCCGAAGAGGTGGATGTCGTCGCCGGTATTGCCGATGACGGTGACGTCCGCGTCCGGTACGGCCCGCTTCAGACCGCGCAGGAACCGGGCACCACCGATGCCGCCTGCCAGAACCACAATGCGCATGGGCCCAAGTGTTGCAGGCGGGTACGACAACGCGTCAGGCAGTCACCGGACGAGCTTCGCAGTGCGGGGACGTGTGCATCGGCATCGCGGTCAGGCCCGGGTGGTACACGTGCAGGCTGACCGCCGGCTCCAGGGTGTCGTTGACGACCTCGTGCACGTACCCCGGCGCGAACACCCGCTGGGCTCCCGCCGTCAACGCGCGCGTGGCGCGTTCGGTGCGCTCGGTGAGGGTGCCCTCCAGGACGGTGAGGACTCCGGAGGAGCGGCCGTGGTCGTGCAGCCCGCTGCCCTGCCCCGGCACCCAGGACAGCAGCCAGACCTCGTAGCCGGGGCCGGTGCGCAGGCGGTGGTACCAGCGGGTCGTCGCGTCGTAGCGCACGAGGTGCTCCCACTGGGAGCGGTCGGCGGCGATCCGGCGGGCGAGGCCCGCGAACTCGGCGACGGTGGCCGGGTGCTCGCGCGGCGGCTGGAGCAGATGCGGGACTTCGAGGATGTCGCCGGCGATCTGGAGGTCGTTGTCGCTGTTCATGGATGCGGTGGTTCCTCGGTGGGAGAAGGCCGGAGGTGAGGCGGGGCCAGAGGGAACGGAGAACGGGATCCGGGTCGCGAGGGGACACCGGCCCGCAGCTGGAGCGAGGTGTGGCTCAACAGCTGGAACAGCGACAACAGCTACAGCGGGCCCGGGCAGCACCGTGGGACCCGGCGGTGCGGGTCGAGGTGAGTGCCGAGTTCGCGAGCATGCCCAATAGGACATCGGGTCACACCCGCAGTGTCAACTCGGGGCCCGGTATGTGGGACAGGTTTCACCTCATCCGGTGCATCTCGGAGGCGAAAGGTTTGTTCACCGGGATGGCGGGACACATGGGGCACAACCGGGCGCTCAAGCCCTCGCGGAACGCGATCGAACGCCAGGGCGTCCTTCTCCGTATAGATGTCCGTACGGGTTCCGGCGCCCCTCCGGGCCTCGTTTGTGTGTCATGGTTTATGGCGATTTGAACACTTTCCGCACGGGCTTGGTTCCGCAGAGTGAATAACGGGCCCAATAGCAGATCTCGGCTTGACTCGCCCGGAGCAGCACACTTGTAATTTCACTCGTGTCGTTCAGCCGAAATCGGTAACGGCAACGCACACGGGGACGCGAAAGACAGACGAGGGGCGCACATGACCGAGCTGGTGCAGCAACTGCTGGTCGACGACGCGGACGAGGAACTCGGCTGGCAGGAGCGCGCGCTGTGCGCCCAGACCGACCCCGAGTCCTTCTTCCCCGAAAAGGGCGGCTCCACCAGAGAGGCGAAGAAGGTCTGCCTCGCCTGCGAGGTCCGCTCCGAGTGCCTCGAGTACGCCCTCGCCAACGACGAGCGTTTCGGCATCTGGGGCGGCCTGTCCGAGCGGGAACGCCGTCGCCTCAAGAAGGCCGCCGTCTGACCGCACGCGCAGGCCCAATCACACCAAAACGTCACGAACGGCCCGTCGCCGGTGGGTTATCCACAGGCGGCGGGCCGTCGTCATGGCCAGCCGATAGTGTGGTCGCTCGTCCGAGACGCCCCGCTGTCCCCTCGGCCCCCGAGAGGGCGCGGGCGTCCACCGCAGTCCATCGAACCGGGGCCCGTACCTCGATGTCCGTGCACAGCCACACGGCAGCCCAAGACCGAGCTGCCACACCTGAGTTCCCGCGCCACGTGGTGACCGCGGTCCTCGTCTCCCATGACGGCGCCCGCTGGCTGCCCGACGCGCTCGCCGGGCTGTTCGGCCAGGAGCGCCCCGTGCAGTACGCGGTGGCCGCCGACACCGGCAGCGCGGACGACTCCGCCCGGCTGCTCACCGACGCCCTCGGCGACGCATGCGTGCTGCACCTCGCCCGCCGCACCGGCTTCGGCCAGGCCGTCGAGGAGGCGAGCCGCACCGCCCCGGTCCTCACCCCGGACGAGCTGCCGTACCTCAAGCGCCCCAGCGGCTGGGACCCCGTCACGCGCACCTGGCGCGACGACGCCTACGACCTGCCCGAACTGCCGTACGGCGAGCCCGTCCAGTGGCTCTGGCTGCTGCACGACGACTGCGCCCCCGACCCCGACGCCCTCGCCGAACTGCTGCGCGTCGTGGAGAACGAACTGGAGCTGGGCCGCGACGACGTGGCGGTCGTCGGACCCAAGCTCCGCGGCTGGTACGACCGCCGGCAACTGCTGGAGGTCGGCGTCTCCATCGCCAACTCCGGCCGCCGCTGGACCGGCCTGGACCGCCGCGAACAGGATCAGGGCCAGCACGACCACGTGCGCACCGTGCTGTCCGTCTCCAGCGCCGGCATGCTCATCCGCCGCGACGTCTTCGAACAGCTCGGCGGCTTCGACCGCCGGCTGCCCCTGATGCGCGACGACGTCGACCTGTGCTGGCGCGCGCACACCGCCGGCCACCGCGTGCTGATCGCCCCCGGCGCCGTCGTACGGCACGCCGAGGCCGCCTCCCGCGAGCGCCGCACCGTCGACTGCGTCGGCCGCACCGCCGCCTCCCCGCACAAGGTCGACAAGGCCGGCGCCGTCTACACCCTGCTCGTCAACACCCGCGGCGCCGCACTGCCCTGGGCGCTGCTGCGGCTCGTTCTCGGCACCGTCCTGAGGACCCTTGCCTATCTCGTCGGCAAGGTGCCCGGCCAGGCCCTCGACGAGATCCGCGGCCTGCTGGGCGTCCTGCTGCGGCCCGAGCGGATCTTCGCCGCCCGGCGCCGCCGCGGACCCTCACAGATCGACAAGGACGAACTGCGCCAGCTTTTCCCGCCGCGCGGCGCCACCGTCCGGGCCACCGTGGAACAGCTCGCCGCCAACTTCACCAGCGGCGGCTCCGACGACACCGCGCGGGCCGGGCGGCACGGCGGTGCCGTGGAGTCCGGGCCCGGCGGCGACGACGCCGACTTCCTGGAGATCGAGCAGTTCGCCCGGCTCAAGCGGATCGCCCGCAAGCCCGGCCCGGTGCTCTTCCTCGTCCTGCTGCTGATCTCCCTGGTCGCCTGCCGTGCCCTGCTGGGCGGCGGCGCGCTCGCGGGCGGCGCCCTGCTGCCCGCCCCGGCCGGCGCCGGCGAGCTGTGGTCCCGCTTCACCGACAGCTGGCACCCGGTCGGCGCGGGCGGCACCCCGGCCGCCCCGCCCTACCTGGCGATCGTCGCGACCCTCGCCACGCTCCTGTTCGGTTCCACCGGACTCGCGATGACGGTCCTGCTGGTCGCCTCGGTACCGCTCGCCGGATTCACCGCCTACTTCGCCTCCCGGCCGCTGATCACCTCCCGGCTGCTGCGCGCCTGGGCGGCCATCGCCTACGCCTTCCTGCCCGCCACCACCGGCGCCCTGGCCGGCGGCCGCATCGGCACCGCCGTCCTCGCCGTGCTGCTGCCGCTCATCGCGCGCGCCGGCGTCGCCGCGAGCGGCCTCGCGAACCGCTCCGGCGCACGCGGCAGTTGGCGCGCCACCTGGGCGTACGCGCTGCTGCTGACCATCACCACCGCCTTCACGCCGATCGTCTGGCCCATCGCGCTGCTCCTCGGCGTCGGCGTGCTCGTGCTGCGCCGCGGTGATCTCGTCGCCCACGTCCTGCGCTTCCTCGCCCAGCTCGGCACTCCGCTGCTGGTCCTCGCCCCCTGGTCGCTGACCCTGCTGCCGACCGGCTTCTTCAAGGAAGCCGGCCTGGCCTACGGCACCTCGGCCGCCTCCGCGCTCGACCTGCTCGGCGCCAGCCCCGGCGGATCCGGCACGGTGCACGGCCTGATGCTCATCGGCATCGTTCTCGCCGCCCTCGCCGCACTGCTGCGCTCCGAACGGCAGCTCGGCATCCGCATCGCCTGGGCCGTCGCCCTGGCCGGCCTCGTCTTCGCCGCCCTGTCCAACCGGTCCGCCTGGGCCGGCCCGGCCACCCTCGTCTACGGCATCGCCCTGCTGGCCGCCGCAGCCCTCGGCGCCGACGGCGCGCGCGCCCGTGTGGCCGAGCAGAGCTTCGGCTGGCGCCAGCCCGTCGCCGCCCTGATCGCCTTCGCCTGCGCCGCGGGCCCGCTGCTCGTCGCGGCCGGCTGGATGATCCGCGGCGCCGCCGGCCCCCTGGAGCGCCGCGACCCGACCCAGGTGCCCGCGTTCGTCGCCGAGGACTCCACCACCGGCGACCGGGCCCGCACCCTCATCCTGGACAGCGACTCCACCGCCAGCGTCCGCTACACCCTGGTCCGCGGCTCCGGCGCCCGCATGGGCGACGCCGAGGCCGGTGCCGCCGACGGCCAGAACACCCGGCTGGACAAGGTCGTCGCCAACCTCGTCGCCGGCTCCGGCGCCGACCAGGCCGACGAACTCGGCGGCTTCGCCGTGCGCTACGTCCTCGTCCACAAGGGCGCGCCCCGCGACATCACCCGCGTCCTCGACACCACCCCCGGCCTGACCCGGCTCAGCCAGCAGAACGGCAGCGCCCTGTACCGCGTCGACCAGGAGGTCTCCCGCGCCGGCATCGTCCCCGCCGACGGCACGGGCACCACCCAGCCGGTCAGCGCCGGACCGGTCGAGATCCACACCACCGTGCCGGCCGGCCCGGCGGGCCGCGTCCTGCGCCTCGCCGACACCGCCTCCGCCGGCTGGACCGCCACCCTGGACGGCAGGCCGCTGACCCGCACCACGGTCGACGGCTGGGCCCAGGGCTTCCAACTGCCCGCCGCCGGCGGCAGGCTGGACGTCACCTACAGCGACCCGGTGACCCACACCGCGTGGCTGTGGGCCCAGGGCGCGCTCGCCGTCGTCCTGGTCGTCCTCGCCCTGCCCGGCCGCCGCCGCGACGTCGACGACGACCTGCCCGAGGAGGAGCCGCTGCCCGCCCAGGCCACCGCGGGCGAGGGCCGCCGCGCCCGCCGCCTGCGCGCCCAGGCCGAGGAGCAGGCCGGCGAGGAGCAGGGCGGCGAGGAGCAGCCGGCAGCACCGCCGCTGCCGGAGGAGCCCCCGGCCGCCGTACCCCACCAGCAGTCCTATGAGGAGTGGGACCAGGGTTCGTACGTGGACGCCGGCTACGCCGGCTATGGAACCGACCAGTACCAGAACGGCGGCCAGTACCCGCCCTCCGGCTACGACCAGCAGGGTTACCCGGCCGCCGACCCGTACCAGACGGGCCAGGGCCAGGGCCAGGGCCAGTACGACCCGTACGCCTATGGCGGTACGGCCGACCAGATGCCGTACGACCCGACGGCCTACCAGCAGGGCTACCACCCGACGTACGACCCCGCCCAGCAGGGCTACGACCCGGCCCAGCACCCCCACGGCACCGGCAGCGAGAGCCCCGACGGGAGCCAGCAGTGAACCGCACCACCCTGTCCCTGATCGCCGCGACCGGCGCACTGGCCGCCGTCACCGCGTTCGCCGCGTTCGACGGGCCGTCCGCGTCCGGTGCCTCCGCCCCCGAGGCGGCCGCGAACCTGCCGGTCCAGCGCACGAGCCTGTTGTGCCCGGCGCCGAGCATCTCGGACATCGCCGACACGTCGTACACGTCGTTCACGCCCGTCACCCAGGGAGCGGCGAGCAGCGGCAAGGCCCAACTCCAGGCAGCCGGCGGGGGCTCGGCGGACGGCACGGGCAACTCCGGGACGAACAAGGATTCCAAGGGCTCCAAGGGCGCGAAGGGATCCAAGGGCGGGAAGAAGACGGCGGGCCGGCCGGTGCTCACCCCGAAGGCGCCGGGCACCCCGATCACCGGCGACACCTCCGGCGCCGACGCGCCCGCGCTCATCGGCACCGCCGACGGGAAGTTCGCGCCCGGCTGGACCGTCCAGGAGACCACCGAGGTCGCCGCCGGCATCGGCCGCGGCCTGCAGGGCGTCAACTGCACCGCCGCGGACACCGACTTCTGGTTCCCGGGCGCCAGCACCGCCGCCGACCGCACCGACTACGTCCACCTGACCAACCCCGACGACTCCGCCGCGGTCGTCGACATCGAGCTGTACGACAAGAACGGCGCGATCAAGTCCCCGCTCGGCGAGAACCAGACCGTCCCGCCGCACGCGAGCAAGCCGATCCTGCTGTCCACGCTCACCGACGAACAGCAGGCCGATCTCACCGTGCACGTCAGCGTGCGCAGCGGCCGGGTCGGTGCCGCGGTGCAGGCCCTGGACGACAGGTCGGGCGGCGACTGGCTGGCCGCGGCCGCCGACCCCGCCGGCAGCCTGGTCCTGCCCGGCATCCCGAAGGACGCCACCGACGTCCGCCTGATCGCCTTCACCCCCGGAGGCGACGACGCCGACCTGAAGGTCCGCCTGGCCTCACCGGACGGTCTGATCACCCCGGCGGGCAACGAGACCCTGCACCTGAAGTCGGGCATGACGACCACGGCCGACCTGGGCGACGTGACGAGAGGCGAGGCAGGCTCCCTCGTGCTGACCCCCACCGACCAGTCGGTCCCGGTAGTGGCGGCCCTCAAGGTCGTCCGCGGCAAGGGCGACAAACAGGAGACGGCCTTCATCCCGGCCACCGCCCCCGTCGGCACGCGCGCGACCTCGGCCGACAACAGCGCCAAGGGCACGACCCTCGCCCTGGCCGCGCCCACCGCCACCGCCACGGTCAAGGTCACCGCGTCGGCGGGCAGCGAGGGCGGTACGCCGACGACGAAGACCTACACGATCAAGTCCGGCACCACGCAGGACGTCACCGTCCCCGTCCCCTCCGGCCTGAAGGGCAGCTACGCCCTCACCGTCGAGACCGTCTCCGGTGGCCCCGTCTACGCCTCCCGCGCCCTCTCCGCCACGGAGTCCGGGATCCCCGGCTTCACCATCCAGACCCTCCCGAACGACCGGGGCATGGTGGCGGTGCCGAGGACGACGGAGGACTTGTCGGTCCTGCAGAAGTGACGGTGGCGTTTGTGCCGTAGCGCCGAGGGTGTGTGGGCGGCAGCGGGTCCGTCGTGGTCGCTCGCGCAGTTCCCCGCGCCCCTGGGAGCTGCAGCCGCCGCCCGCCGAAACACCCCGTCGTCCAGCCCCAGCACAGGGCACCAAGCAGCACAGGTCATACCGCCGTAGCCCCGCAGGGCCTAGTCCTCGCCGTACCGCGGATCCACCGTCTCCGGCGTCAGTCCGAGCAGCTCGGCCACCTGCTCCACGACCACCTCATGCACCAGCGCGGCCCGCTCGTCCCGCCCCTTGGTGCGGATCTCCACCGGCCGCCGGTACACGATCACCCGCGCCCGCCGGCCGTCCCGCGCGGGAACGACCCCGCCCAGCGGCACGGCCTCGTCGCTCCACAGCTGCTCACCCCGCCCGTCCAGCCGGGGCACCTCCAGCACGAGGAAATCGATGTCGGCAAGCTGCGGCCACCGCCGCTCGAGACGCTCCACGGAGTCCTGCACCAGGTCCGCGAACGCATCGGCACGGCTGGCCGCCAGCGGCACCTGCGGCGGCGCGATCGGCCCCCGCATGCCCCTCCCGTGACGATCACGGCGACGGGGCCCGGGGCCGGCGGCACGAGGGGGTACACGGTTGTCCATCACTGGGGAAGCGTAGTCCCCGCACGCTCCCCCCGCCCGACCCCACACGGCAACCCGTCCCGCCCTCCCACCTCGACCAGCAGCACTCGGCCGGCCACGTCCGACCAGTCACGCCGGCCGACCACATCCGCGGCCGATCCAGGCGTCCACCTCGGCCGATCCCGAGCCTCGTCCCCGGACGATCACGACCCCCCGTCCCCGCTCGATCAGACTCCCTGTCCGCAGCCGATCAAAACCCCCTATGCCCGACCGAACAGGACTCCCTCCACCGCCGATCAAGACCCCCTCCACAGCCGATCAAGATCCCCTCCTCGGCCGATCACCGCCCCCGCCGATCAGCCCGCCCCCGATCGGCCCCGTTCGGCTCCGATCGGCCGTCTCCGCTCTCATGTCGCAGGTTGACCATTCCGGCCAAGGTCTGGCTCGTTTCCGGAACCCTCCAAGACCGCCGAACTCAAGGCAATTGACGGTGTTTGTGCCGACTCATGACCGAATCGAGCCGCGCCCAAAACTCGCCGAGAACCCGTCCACGCAGGTCAACGGGGCCTCCCCGAAGGGGTGTGTGGGGCGTTTCACAGCACGACACGGTGGAGTGACCTGGTGGAGAGTCGTCGCGGCCCGCTCAAGAGTGCGGTACCGTCCAACGTCGTGAGCCCTGTACGTCGCTGTTCGCGCACCGCCTGCGGCCGACCCGCCGTCGCGACGCTGACGTACGTCTACGCCGACTCGACCGCGGTCCTCGGCCCTCTCGCCACCTACGCCGAGCCGCACTGCTACGACCTCTGCGCCGAGCACTCCGAACGCCTCACCGCCCCCCGCGGCTGGGAGGTCGTCCGCCTCCTCGACGGCTCCGCCCCCGCGCGGCCCAGCGGAGACGACCTGGAAGCGCTTGCGAACGCCGTGCGCGAGGCAGCCCGCCCCCAGGAGCGCGCGGCCGGGGCGGGCGGCGGCGGAGCGCGTACGGCGGACCCCATGGAGGTCGCCCGCCGCGGCCACCTGCGTGTCCTGCGCTCCCCGGACAACTGAGCCCGCCCCCACGGTCGTCGAACCGGCACGCCCCCGCCCCACCCCGGTTACGACTGGGCGTCCACATGGTGTCCGCACACCTCCCCCTTACCCCCAACGGGTAGTTTGTGGGCACCCATAGGACTTTCAGGAGGGTTGGCCGTGGCTGCTGATCTGTCGCAGATCGTGAAGGCGTACGACGTACGCGGAGTGGTTCCGGACCAGTGGGACGAGTCACTGGCCGGGCTCTTCGGCGCCGCCTTCGCGGAGGTGACGGGTGCGGCGGCCATCGTCGTCGGCCACGACATGCGGCCCTCGTCCCCGGGCCTGTCCCGGGCCTTCGCACGCGGCGCCGCGGACCGTGGTGTGGACGTCACCGAGATCGGCCTGTGCTCCACCGACCAGCTGTACTACGCCTCGGGCGCCCTGAACCTGCCCGGTGCCATGTTCACCGCCTCCCACAACCCGGCCCAGTACAACGGCATCAAGCTGTGCCGCGCGGGCGCCGCCCCGGTCGGCCAGGACACCGGTCTCGCGCAGATCCGCGAACTGGCCGAGCGGTGGCTGGAGTCGGGCGCGCCCGAGCCGGTCGACCGGCCGGGAACCCTGTCCTCGCGCGAGACGTTGGAGGACTACGCGGCACACCTCCGCTCCCTGGTCGACCTGGCCTCCATCCGCCCGCTGAAGGTCGTGGTCGACGCCGGCAACGGCATGGGTGGTCACACGGTCCCCTCGGTCTTCGCCGGCCTGCCCCTGACCCTCGTGCCGATGTACTTCGAACTGGACGGCACCTTCCCGAACCACGAGGCCAACCCGCTCGACCCGGCCAACCTCGTGGACCTGCAGAAGCGCGTCCCGGCGGAGGGTGCCGACCTCGGCATCGCCTTCGACGGCGACGCCGATCGCTGCTTCGTCGTGGACGAGCACGGCGACCCGGTCTCCCCGTCCGCGATCACCGCACTGGTCGCCGCCCGCGAACTCGCCCGCAACGGCGGCAGGGGCACGATCATCCACAACCTGATCACGTCTCGTACGGTCCCCGAGGTCGTGAAGGAGAACGGCGGCACCCCGGTCCGCACCCGCGTCGGCCACTCCTTCATCAAGGCCGAGATGGCCCGCAGTGGCGCGATCTTCGGCGGCGAGCACTCCGCGCACTACTACTTCAAGGACTTCTGGAACGCCGACACGGGCATGCTGGCCGCCCTGCACGTCCTGGCAGCCCTCGGCGGCCAGGACGGCCCGCTGTCCGGCCTCGTCGCCCAGTACGACCGCTACACCGGCTCCGGTGAGATCAACTCCACCGTCGCCGACCAGTCCGCCCGCCTCGCCGCGATCCGCTCCGCGTACGAGAACCGCGCCGACGTCACCCTGGACGACCTCGACGGCCTCACCGTCGCCGCGGCGGACTGGTGGTTCAACGTCCGCCCCTCCAACACCGAGCCCCTCCTCCGCCTGAACGCCGAGGCGAAGGACGAGGCCACGATGACCAAGATCAGGGACGAGGCCCTGGCGATCATCAGGGGCTGAAGCGCCCGGCCGGCCGGGCGAACGGGGATCCAGGGGGCACCGCCCCCTGGACGGTACCGACAGCCCGGCTCAGCCCGTCCACCAGCGGTACGCTGACCAGGCACATCCACAGACAGACATCCGCCCTCGAAGGGACACCCCATGCCGCTCGAAGCCGGCCTCCTGGAGATCCTCGCCTGCCCGGCCTGCCACGCCCCCCTCAAGGAGCAGGACACCGAGCTGATCTGCACAGGCCAGGACTGCGGCCTCGCCTACCCCGTCCGCGACGGCATCCCGGTCCTCCTCGTGGACGAGGCCCGCCGCCCCGAGTGACGACGCCCTTCACGTCGTAGACCACCCGCACAGGACCCCGGCGATCGGAGCCAACCGCCCATGCTGGACGAATCGCTGCTCGACACCCCGGAGGGCCTCGCCGAGGCCGACCGCCGAGGCCTCCTGCGCGGTGCCGCCGAGGCCGGCGCCCGCGTCCGCACCGCCGCCCGGCACGCCGCCGAGGCCGGCGTCGGCGACCTCAAGCCCGACGGCCGCCCCCGCGCCGTCCTCATCGCCGGCCCCGGCGCCGCCGCCACCCACACCGCCGACCTCCTCGGCACCCTGGCCGGCGTCGGCAGCCCCGTGGTGCGACTCGCCCCGACCGGCGTGGCCCCGGCCGCGGGTGCCCTGCGCTGGGAGCTCCCCGGCTGGGCCGGCTCCGTGGACCTGCTGCTGATCGCGACCCCGGACGGCACCGAACCGAGCCTGTCGCTCCTCACCGACCAGGCCTACCGCCGCGGTGTCTCGGTCGTGGCCGTGGCACCGCCCAGCACCCCGCTCGCGGAGGCGGTCGCCGGCGCCCACGGCCTGTTCGTACCGATGGCGACGGCGCCGTACGACCAGGAGGAACCGCTCGCCGCGTCCTCCCCGGGTGTCTTCTGGGCGCTGCTCACCCCGCTGCTGGCAGTGCTGGACCGGATCGGGCTGATCAGCGCCCCGCCGGACGCCCTGGAGAAGGTCGCCGACCGCCTGGACCACATCGCCGAGCGCTGCGGCCCCGCCATCGCGACGTACAGCAACCCGGCCAAGACCCTCGCCGCCGAACTCGCCGACGCACTGCCCGTGGTGTGGACGGAAGGGCGCTCGGCGGGCCCCGCGGGCCACCGGTTCGCCGCCGCCCTCGCCGAACTCGCCGGCCGCCCCGCGCTCGTCGCCGAACTCCCCGAGGCGCTCTCCGCGCACAGCGCCCTGCTGGCCGGCCCGCTGGCCGCCAGCGCCGACCCGGACGACTTCTTCCGCGACCGCGTCGAGGAGCCGCCCGCCCTCCACGCGCGCGTGGTGCTGCTCCGCGACCGCCCGCTCGGTGGCCTGACCGCCGCCCCCACCGCCCGTGACCTGGCCCTCAGCCACGACACACCGATCAGCGAACTCGAACCGGAAGAAGGCGGCGAACTGGAGTCGCTCGCTGAACTGATCGCCGTCACGGATTTCGCCGCCGTTTACCTGGCGCTCGCTTCGAGGGCCTGATCTGGCTACGGGCCGGAAACACCCGCGCCCACCATCAGCAAGGCAACCAGGACCGGTACCAGCACCAGCACCAGCACCGTGGTCGGCTGGGGCAGCCGTACGTTCGGAGACAGAGAAGACACATGGACCGCCTCGACAACACCATCCGCCCCTACGCCTGGGGTTCCGCCACCGCCATCCCGCAGCTCCTCGGCGTGGAGCCGACCGGTGAGCCGCAGGCGGAGATGTGGATGGGCGCGCACCCGGGAGCCCCCTCGCGCACCGCGCGCGGAAGCCTCGTCGAGGTCATCGACGCGAACCCGGAGGCCGAGCTGGGCAAGGCGGCCGTGGCGAAGTTCGGCCCGCGCCTGCCCTTCCTCCTCAAGATCCTCGCCGCCGGCGCGCCCCTCTCCCTCCAGGTGCACCCCGACCTGGAACAGGCCAGGGAGGGTTACGCCGACGAGGAGTGCCGCGGCATCCCGGTCGACGCCCCGCACCGCAACTACAAGGACGCCAACCACAAGCCCGAACTGATCTGCGCGCTCACCGAGTTCGACGGCCTGTGCGGCTTCCGCGACCCGGTCCGGGCCGCCGACCTGCTCGACGGGCTCGGCGTCGCCTCCCTCAAGCCGTACGTCGACCTGCTGCACGCCCAGCCCGAGGACGCGGCCCTGCGCGAGGTGCTCACCGCGATCCTCACCGCCGACCCGCAGGAGATGGCGCACACGGTCGCCGAGGCCGCTGCCGCCTGCGCCCGCCTCGGCGGCGACTACGCCCCCTACGCCGGCCTCGCCCAGCACTACCCGGGCGACCCCGGCGTCATCGCGGCGATGCTGCTCAACCACGTCCGCCTGCAGCCCGGCGAGGCCCTGTTCCTCGGCGCCGGGATCCCGCACGCGTACCTGAACGGCCTCGGCGTCGAGATCATGGCGAACTCCGACAACGTCCTGCGCTGCGGCCTGACCCCCAAGCACGTCGACGTCCCCGAACTCCTGCGCATCGTCCGCTTCGAGGCCGGCGACCCGGGAGTACTGCGCCCGGAGGCCTCTCCGGCCGGCGAGGAGGTCTACGAGACGCCGATCGACGAGTTCCGCCTCTCCCGGTACGTCCTCCCCGAGGCCGGCGCCGCCCGCGACCTCACCCTCGACACCCCGCAGATCCTGCTCTGCACGGCCGGCTCGGTCCGCGCCGGCGAGCACGAGCTGGCCCCGGGGCAGTCGGTCTTCGTCCCGGCCGGCGAGACGGCGGAGATCTCGGGCCCGGGCACGATCTTCCGCGCCACTGTGATCGTATGACCTGTGATCGTATGGCCGGGGTTGTGGACACCTGACGCGGCGGCGCCCGGCCGGGCTGCAAGAATGGCCCACCGGCAAAGGCCGGGCAAAGCCGGGCCACGCGTGACGGCGTGGCCGTACGAAGGTGCCGTACGTGGCGTACGAAGGCCGCCGCACCAGGGCGACGACAAGGGCGAAGGGACTACGCGGACACATGAGCGCGTCAGGCGGTACGAAGGCGATCGTGGCGGCACTCGGCGCCAACCTCGCGATCGCGGCATCCAAGTTCGTGGCGTTCGCCTTCAGCGGCTCTTCCTCGATGCTCGCCGAGGGCGTCCACTCGCTCGCCGACTCCGGCAACCAGTTCCTGTTGCTCATCGGCGGCAAGAAGGCCCAGCGCGAGGCGACCCCGCAGCACCCCTTCGGCTACGGCCGCGAGCGCTTCATCTACGCCTTCCTGGTCTCGATCATCCTGTTCTCCGTCGGCGGCATGTTCGCCATCTACGAGGGCTACGAGAAGATCAGCCACCCGCACGAACTGGAGAACTGGTACTGGCCGGTGGGTGTCCTGGTCTTCGCGGTCGTCGCCGAGGGCTTCTCCTTCCGCACGGCCATCAAGGAGTCCAGCGAGCTGCGCGGCAGCCTGTCCTGGGCCCAGTTCATCCGCCGCGCCAAGGCCCCCGAGCTGCCGGTGGTCCTGCTGGAGGACTTCGGCGCGCTCATCGGCCTGGTCCTCGCCCTGTTCGGCGTCGGTCTCGCGGTCCTCACCGGCGACGGCGTCTGGGACGGCATCGGCACGATCTGCATCGGTGTCCTGCTCGTCTGCATCGCCCTGGTCCTGGCCGCCGAGACCAAGTCGCTGCTGCTCGGCGAGGCCGCGGGCCTGGACGTGATCAAGAAGATCGAGGAGGCGACGGTCGACGGCCGGACGGTCACCGGCGTCATCCACATGCGCACGCTCCACCTCGGCCCCGAGGAGCTGCTGGTCGCCGCCAAGATCGCCGTCCAGCACGACGACACGGCCGCCGAGGTCGCGAACGCCATCGACGCCGCCGAGGCCCGCATCCGCGCCGCCGTCCCCATCGCCCGCGTCATCTACCTCGAACCTGACATCTACAGCGAGGCCGAGGCCGCCAAGGGCCCCGACCCGGAGGCCACCCCCGGCGGCCCGAACCCACACGCCACCGGCCACTGAGGCGGCCCGCCGCTTGTCACTGAGGCGGGGCCTCGGGGGTCTGAAGCGGCGTGCGGTCGGTCACCGAGGCGGAGCTCGGCGGCGGGAGCCGGCATCCCGTCGGTCACCGGGGCGGGACCTCAGCGGCCGGAACTGGCACGCAGTCGGTCACCGGGGCGGGACCTCAGCTCCCGCCCGGCTGCACCGGCCAGGGCATCTGCGGCATCTCCGGTGCCCTCCGCCGCCGTACGGCGAGGAAACCGATGCCCAGGCCGACGCCGGTGAGCAGCAGCACGCCGCCGAGCAGCAGGGCCGCCACGAGCAGGGCAGGGACCGCGCGGTCATCCGTCACCCGGCCCAGCACCGCGTCCGCGGACACCGTCCCGCCCTGCTCGTCCAGGTGGAAACGCGAGTCCAAGGAGTTCGCGCGATGGTCGCCGAGAAGAAACAGCCGCCCCGCCGGGACCTTCACGTCGTACGGCTGGTGCACTCCGTCGGGGTCGCCGCCGTACACATACGGCTCCTCGATCGGCTCCCCGTTCACGGTCACCCGCTCCCGCGACCCCACGAGCGTGCAGCACCGCACCCGGTCCCCACCCACGCCGACGACCCGCTTCATCAGGGGCGCGTCGAACCCGTAGGACTCCGGCGGGGTGAACACCACGACGTCACCGCGCCGCACCTGACTCCCATCGACACGCTCCCAGACGACCCGGTCCCCCTTCCCGTACGTCGGCCTCATACTGTCGCCGCCCACGGTGGAAACCCCGTACGAACTCCGCAGCCAGCCAAAGGCCCCGACGGCCAGCACCAGCCCCAGCACCCCCACCACAACCGCGGACATCCCCAGCCCGCGCCCCCGCCTTCTGCCCACCATGTCCCGTCCTCCCCAAGCGGCCCATCCAAGGGCGCGGAGAATAGCGGCACCTGGTGAACGAGCTGTGCGGCGGGGGCCGCTCTGTTGCTGATCCGGGCGGGCGACGGGGACTGGGATCCGAACCGAAGACAACCGAACCCAAGGCTGCTGCTCCCCGAACCTCAGGCCAGGCCAGAGCAGGGACCCCGGCCCCCATCCCCGCTCCCCGCCCCCTCAGCTCCCTCCGCTCACCCGACCTCACCGGTTCGAGCCATGCGGAGGCGGACTGGGGCCGACCGGGCCGTCCGGTGTAGCTTGGGACGGAGCCAGACGTCGCTGCTGATGGCGGTCGGGCGGTCCCCGCGGACCGACCGAGGGAGAGAGGGCCTCCGACGGACTGCGCTGCGCGTACGTGGGCATGCCAGTGTCCTCATCTCGGGCACCCGTGTGTCCGCCGCCGCGCAGACCAGCCGTACCCACCTCGCCCCGACACCGAGGAGCAGCTCGCAATGACGACTGTCGACAACCGACAGGACTTCAAGGTCGCCGACCTCTCACTGGCCGAGTTCGGCCGCAAGGAGATCACCCTCGCCGAGCACGAGATGCCCGGCCTGATGGCGATCCGCAGGGAGTACGCCGAGGCCCAGCCCCTCGCCGGCGCCCGCGTCACCGGCTCCCTGCACATGACCGTGCAGACCGCCGTGCTCATCGAGACCCTGGTCGCCCTCGGCGCCCGCGTCCGCTGGGCCTCCTGCAACATCTTCTCCACCCAGGACCACGCGGCCGCCGCCATCGCCGTCGGCCCGAACGGCACGCCCGACAACCCGCAGGGCATCCCGGTCTTCGCCTGGAAGGGCGAGAGCCTGGAGGAGTACTGGTGGTGCACCGAGCAGGCGCTGACCTGGCCGGACAGCCCCACCGGCGGCCCGAACATGATCCTGGACGACGGCGGCGACGCCACCCTCCTCGTCCACAAGGGCGTCGAGTACGAGAAGGCCGGCGAAGTCCCCGCCCTGGACACCGCCGAGTCCGATGAGCACCACGTCATCCTCCAGCTGCTGCACCGCACCCTCGGCGAGAACGCCCAGAAGTGGACCCAGCTGGCCTCGGAGATCCGCGGCGTCACCGAGGAGACCACCACCGGTGTCCACCGCCTGTACGAGATGCAGCGCGAGGGCTCCCTTCTCTTCCCGGCGATCAACGTCAACGACTCCGTCACCAAGTCGAAGTTCGACAACAAGTACGGCTGCCGCCACTCCCTGGTCGACGGGATCAACCGCGCCACCGACGTCCTGATCGGCGGCAAGACCGCCGTCGTCTGCGGCTACGGCGACGTGGGCAAGGGCTGCGCCGAGTCCCTGCGCGGCCAGGGCGCCCGCGTGATCATCACCGAGATCGACCCGATCTGCGCCCTGCAGGCGGCGATGGACGGCTACCAGGTCACCACCCTGGACGAGGTCGTGGAGACCGCCGACATCTTCATCACCACCACCGGCAACAAGGACATCATCCTTGCCTCGGACATGGCGAAGATGAAGCACCAGGCGATCGTCGGCAACATCGGTCACTTCGACAACGAGATCGACATGGCCGGCCTCGCCAAGATCCCCGGCATCGTCAAGGACGAGGTCAAGCCGCAGGTCCACACCTGGAAGTTCCCCGACGGCAAGGTGATCATCGTCCTCTCCGAGGGCCGCCTCCTGAACCTCGGCAACGCCACAGGCCACCCGTCGTTCGTGATGTCCAACTCCTTCGCGGACCAGACCCTGGCCCAGATCGAGCTGTTCACCAAGCCCGACGAGTACCCGACCGGCGTCTACGTGCTGCCCAAGCACCTCGACGAGAAGGTCGCCCGCCTCCACCTGGACGCGCTCGGCGTCAAGCTCACCAAGCTGCGCCCGGAGCAGGCCGCGTACATCGGCGTCGAGGTCGACGGCCCGTTCAAGTCGGACCACTACCGCTACTGAGTCGGCGATGCCGGCCATTCCGTAGTCCCGCCCGTCGGGGAACGCACCGGTGCACCACCGCGCTCCCCGACAGCAGGTCCCCCGAGGCAGGCCCCCGCACCCCCGTGCCGGGGGCCTGCCCCTTTGACCGGTCGCGCCCGGACAGCACCGGAGGACCGGACAGCACCGGAGGAACCGACAGCCCGGCCGGACCGTCAGCCCGTCGAAGACCCAGGACCCCCATGCCCCGCGGCCGTTATTCGCTCCACGATCCGCACGATCACACCCCCCTCGGCGAAGAACACTTCCAGTGCGCCCCCGGCCCCTCCGGCTGGCGCTATGTCTCCCGGCTGACCAGCCCCGCCGGCGACCACCGCGGCTCGGTCGACCTCGCCCTGGACGACCTCGGCCGCCCCATCCGCCTCGAACTCCACGCGGGGGAGTGGCAGGTGCGCGGCGCCGCCCTCGACGGCGTGACCTGGGTCCGCACCGACCCCACCGGAAGCCATGCCACCGAAGGCAATGTGCGCGCTCACGCCTTCACTGGCACGTCCCCCGCGTTCCTCGTCGCCACCGCCCGTCTCCTGCGCCTCACCCCCTCGTCCGACACGACCCGCGTACGCCTGGTCGCCTTCACGGACCCGGTCCTCGCCCCCCGCACCGTGGACCAGTCCTGGGCTCTGGTGAACAGCGAAACACACGCCACTGACAACGGCCCCCTGACCGTGGACGAATACCAGGTCACAACCCTGGACACCGGTGAGCGGCACACCGTTCACATCGCCGGGGACGTCGTCCTGGCCGCACCCGGAATCGAGCTGGAGGACCTCCAGTCACCGCCGTCGAGGTTCGACTGACCGCCGACCGGAGAAGTTGCCGGGACCGTCGGAAGGCGTCGAAAGTGGTTCGGAAGAGGGGCGGCAGGATCCCAGATAGGGGCGGGAAGGGGGGACCGAGCGGACCCGTTCTACGCCGGCGGTGCGAAACCGGTGGCCGGGCGGTCCGCAGGGGACTCGTCCCGCGGAGGCACGGCCGACGGGGGCGGCGGATCCTGCGGCGGCCGAGCGTGAGCGGGTGGCTGATGAGCGGCTGGTGCGGGAGGCACGGCCACCTGCGGGGCGATTCCAGCGGCTCCGAACGCCTGCCGGGCCTCCCGCGACTGCCGCTCGTGCACCACAGCCGCCAGGAAGGCGCCCGCCGGCAGATCCTGCGGCACGGAAGCCCCCGTCCGCGCCGCGAGGTCGGCCGCGAGCCGCTGGGCCATCGCCGCCGAGACCTGCGGATCGAGCTGCCCGATCCGGGTCAGGTACTGCCGAACCGCGAGCCACAGCCCGTCCGGCACCGCCGACAGGTCCAGTTCGGCGAACCGCCCCGCAAGCCACGGAGGCGGCGGCGGAACAAGGCCGGCCCGGCCGACCGGTATCCGCTCACGTACGACCAGGGTGCCCGCGAACACGTCACCGAGCCGTCGGCCCCGCGCCGACACCAGCGAGGCGATGCAGGCGATCACGCCGAACGTCAGCAGGATCTCGACCACACCGATCGCGCCCCGCACGAGCGCGTGCCGGAACCGGATCGGCCCGCCGTCGTCCCGCACGACGCGGAGCCCGAAGGCCAGCTTGCCCAGCGAACGCCCGTGGCTGAGCGTCTCCACCGCGATCGGCCCGCCGACCAGCACCAGCAGAAACGTCGCGATCGACAACGCCACCTGCGCGGCCTCGTCCAGCGAGGCGGTCGACACCACCACCGCGATGGTGACGACGACATACGCGACCACGGCCACCACGAGATCGAGCAACACGGCCAGCGCCCTGCTCGGCAGCCTTGCCGGCCGCAGTTCGAGCGCCACCGCCTCGCCCGTCACCAGCTCACTCACGCCCGCCGTCCTTCCCCTGATCTGCCCCCGGAAGCGCAAGTCTGCCAAGCTGTGGGCACATCGCGCTCCAGTGCGACTATCTGACCGCGATCGAGAGCACCCACGACGAGCAGTCGACGACCAGCCGAGGAGCAGGCAGACCCGATGGACCTGGACGTCTTCGTCTCCGTACACCGAGCCGAATGGGACCGCCTCGACGCCCTGCTCCGCCGTCGACGCCGCCTCACCGGCGCCGAGGCCGACGAACTCGTCGCCCTATATCAGCGCACCGCCACCCACCTGTCCCTCATCCAGTCCAGCGCCCCAGATCCCCAGCTGACAGGACGGCTCAGCCAACTGGTGGCACGCGCGCGTAGCGCCGTCACCGGCACCCGCCGTGCCTCATGGCGTGACGTCACGCGCTTCCTCGGCCAGGGCTTCCCGGCCGCTGTCTACCGCGCACGCCACTGGTGGGTTCCCACGGCACTGGTCTCCACGGCCATCGCGATCCTCCTGGGCTGGTGGATCGGCACCCACCCGGACGTACAGGCGTCGATCGCGGCGCCCAGCCAGCTGCGCGAGCTGACCCGCCCCGGCGGCGAGTACGAGACCTACTACTCCAGCCATCCCGCGGCTGCCTTCGCCGCCCAGGTGTGGACGAACAACGCCCAGGCGGCCGCGATGTGCCTGGTCCTGGGCGTCTTCCTGGGCCTGCCGGTCCTCTGGATCCTCTTCGAGAACATGCTCAACCTGGGTGTCGGCTTCGGCCTGATGTCCTCCGCCGGTCGACTCGACACATTCCTGGGACTGGTTCTCCCGCACGGCCTCCTCGAACTGACCGCCGTCTTCGTCGCCGCCGGTACGGGACTGCGCCTGGGCTGGACACTCATAGACCCCGGTCCCCGCAGCCGGCGCACGGCTCTCGCCGAGGAAGGACGCGCAGCGGTCGGCATGGCGATCGGACTCGCCGTGGTCCTTTTCGTCTCCGGCGCCATCGAAGGCTTCGTCACGCCGTCCGGCCTGCCCACTTGGGCCCGCATCGCAATCGGTGTCCTGGCCGAGGTGGCATTCCTGATGTACGTCTACGTCCTGGGCGGCCGTGCGGTACGCGCAGGTGAGACCGGCGATCTCGAAGCGACGGACCGCAGCGCCTCGGTGCCCACCGCCGCGTGATGTGCGTTCCACCCCTGTGAGCTGCTACTCTCCTCTTCGCCCCACAGACCCGTTGACACGGGTGGCGTGGGGAGGTAGATTCAAACAGTTGCCTGGAACTGGACAAGTTCATCGGCGAAGGTTAGACTCTACGAGCTTCCAGAGAAGTCGGAAACGGCATCTTCGCAGAAGCATCTCCCGATTACTCAGAAATGAGCGGCCGGTCAGACCGGCCAAGAACTTCTGATAAAGTCGGAACCGCCGGAAAGGAAACCGCGAGAAACACGCGGAAACCTGGAAAGCACCGAGGAAATCGGATCGAGAAAAGATCTGATAGAGTCGGAAACACCGAAGGGAAGCGCCCGGAGGAAAGCCCGAGAGGGTGAGTACGAAGGAAGCGACCGTTCCTTGAGAACTCAACAGCGTGCCAAAAGTCAACGCCAGATATATTGATACCCCGTCTTCGGT
>NZ_WEGL01000006.1 GCF_009604455.1 Streptomyces sp. RB17 | reverse complement strand
CGCCTACCTCCAGCACGGCGGCCGGCCCGCCTTCGAGGTGCGGGCCGTGCTCGCCGCGACCCTCTCGCCCGCCTGGGGCATCTACAGCGGTTACGAGCTGTGCGAGAACACCCCGCTGCGGGAGGGCAGCGAGGAGTACCTGGACTCGGAGAAGTACCAGCTCAAGCGACGGGACTGGGAGGCGGCCGCGCGTGAGGGCCGTACCATCGCGCCGCTCATCACCCGGCTCAACACCATCCGACGGCAGCACCCCGCGCTACAGCGCCTGCGCAACCTCCGCTTCCACCAGACCGACAACGTTGCCGTGCTCGCCTACAGCAAGAGCACAGGTACCGACACGGTCATCGTGGTCGTCAATCTCGACCCGCACCACACCCAGGAGGCCACGGTCTCGTTGGACATGCCGCAACTCGGCCTGGACTGGAACTCCGCCCTGTCCGTGCACGACGAACTGACGGGTGAGACGTACCGCTGGGGCAGGACCAACTACGTGCGCCTGACGCCCGGCAGCGCGCCGGCGCACGTGCTCCACGTCGGGCGTCCGATGCCCCAGAACGGAGGGCCCGCGGCCTCATGACCGTCAACGAACCCGTACACGACACCTTCGAGGACACCCCTGCCAAGGACCGGGATCCGGAGTGGTTCAAGCGCGCCGTCTTCTACGAGGTCCTGGTCCGTTCCTTCCAGGACAGCAACGGCGACGGCATCGGCGACCTGAAGGGCCTGACCGCCAAGCTCGACTATCTGCAGTGGCTCGGCGTGGACTGTCTGTGGCTGCCGCCGTTCTTCAAGTCGCCGCTCAGGGACGGCGGTTACGACGTCTCCGACTACACCGCCGTACTCCCGGACTTCGGTGACCTGGCCGACTTCGTGGAGTTCGTCGACGCCGCCCACCAGCGCGGCATGCGCGTGATCATCGACTTCGTCATGAACCACACCAGTGACCAGCACCCGTGGTTCCAGGAGTCCCGCAAGAACCCCGACGGCCCGTACGGGGACTACTACATGTGGGCCGACGACGACAAGCAGTACGAGGACGCCCGGATCATCTTCGTCGACACCGAGGCCTCCAACTGGACCTTCGACCCGGTGCGCGGCCAGTACTACTTTCACCGCTTCTTCTCGCACCAGCCCGACCTCAACTACGAGAACCCGGCCGTGCAGGAGGAGATCCTCGCGGCCCTCAGGTTCTGGCTGGACCTCGGGATCGACGGCTACCGGCTCGACGCGGTCCCCTATCTCTACGCCGAAGAGGGCACCAACTGCGAGAACCTGCCGGCGACCCACGAGTTCCTGCGGCGGGTACGCCGCGAGATCGACGCGATGTACCCGGACACCGTGCTGCTGGCCGAGGCGAACCAGTGGCCGGAGGACGTCGTCGACTACTTCGGCGACTACTCCACCGGCGGCGACGAGTGCCACATGGCCTTCCACTTCCCGGTCATGCCGCGCATCTTCATGGCCGTACGCCGCGAGTCGCGCTACCCCGTCTCCGAGATCCTCGCCAAGACGCCGGCCATCCCTTCCGGCTGCCAGTGGGGCATCTTCCTGCGCAACCACGACGAGCTGACCCTGGAGATGGTCACCGACGAAGAGCGCGACTACATGTGGGCCGAGTACGCGAAAGACCCACGGATGCGCGCCAACATCGGCATCCGGCGCCGCCTCGCACCCCTGCTCGACAACGACCGCAACCAGATCGAGCTCTTCACCGCCCTGCTGCTCGCGCTGCCCGGCTCGCCGATCCTCTACTACGGCGACGAGATCGGCATGGGCGACAACATCTGGCTCGGCGACCGCGACGCCGTCCGCACCCCCATGCAGTGGACCCCCGACCGCAACGCCGGCTTCTCGACGTCGGATCCGGGGCGGCTGTATCTGCCGACGATCATGGACCCGGTCTACGGCTACCAGGTCACCAACGTCGAGGCGTCGATGTCGTCGCCGTCCTCGCTGCTGCACTGGACCCGCCGCATGATCGAGATCCGCAAGCAGAACCCCGCCTTCGGTCTCGGCTCGTTCACCGAACTGCAGTCCTCCAATCCGGCGGTCCTGGCGTTCCTCCGCGAGTACGGCGACGACCTGGTGCTGTGCGTCAACAACTTCTCCCGCTTCGCCCAGCCCACCGAGCTCGACCTGCGGGCCTACGACGGCCGGCACCCGGTCGAGCTGATCGGCGGCGTCCGCTTCCCCGCCATCGGTGAACTTCCCTACCTGCTGACCCTGCAGGGCCACGGCTTCTACTGGTTCCGGCTCACCCGAGTCGCATCCCGGATCGGCCGCCGTCGCTGAACGACCGGCGCCGAGGAAAGGACGCGTCACCATGCCGAAGACCATCACTGTCCGACCGAGCACGGCGGCCGGGCTCGACGGTCCCCTGGTCTCGTTGGGCGAGCTGCTGCGCGAGTGGCTGCCGAGGCAACGCTGGTTCGCGGGCAAGGACCGGCCCGTCACCGATCTGACCGTGGTCTCCCTGACCGAGCTGTTCCCGGGATGTCTGCATCTGCTGGTGCACGCCTCGCACGCGCCCGTGCCCACGCCGGGCGGCACTCCCCCGCCCGGTGACTGCTACCAGCTGCTGCTCGGGCTGCGCGAACACCTCGCCCCTCGGCTGGAGCGGGCGTACATCGGGCGGGCCGATGAGGGCCCGTTCGCCGGGCTCGCGGTGTACGACGCGCTGCACGACCCACGCTCGGCGAACCTGCTGCTGGAGCGGCTGCGGCAGCCCGGCGCGGCCGGTCCGCTGCGGTTCGAGGCCGACCCGGCCGCCCACCTGCCCGGCGGTCTGCCGCCGCGCCTGCTGGACGCCGAGCAGTCCAACTCGTCGATCGTGTACGGCGACGCGTACATCCTGAAGGTCTTCCGCCGGATCCAGCCGGGCGTGAACCCGGACCTGGAGGTGACGGCCGCGCTGGCCGCCCAGGGCTGCACCCGGGTGCCGGCGCCGGTGGCCTGGTTCGGTACGACGGCGCCGCAGCCGGCCACGCTGGGTGTGCTGCAGCCGTTCCTGCCGGACGCGACCGACGGCTGGACGCTGGCGCTGCGTGCGCTCGCCGCCGGCGACGAGTTCACCGCCGAGGCCGGTGAACTGGGCCGGGCCATGGCCGAGGTGCACCTCGCGCTGGCCGAGGCGTTCGGCCCGGCCGGGCCGGGCGAGAACGGCCGTACGGCCGAGGCGATGTGCGCCCGGCTGGACGCGGCCGCGCACGCCGTTCCGGGCCTGCTGCCCTTCGTGCCGGGGCTCAAGGCCGCGTTCGCGGCGCTCGCCACCTGCGACACCGGGCCGCCCGCCCAGCGCATCCACGGGGATCTGCACCTCGGGCAGGTGCTGCGGGCCGGCCGCGACTGGTTCGTCATCGACTTCGAGGGCGAGCCGTCCCGGCCGCTCGCCGAGCGGTGTGTCCCGCAGTCCCCGGTGCGGGACGTGGCGGGGATGCTGCGCTCCTTCGACTACGCGGCCCGGCAGCGCCGCCCCTGGCGACCCGAATGGGCGCGCCGCTGCCGGGAGGCGTTCTGCGCGGGCTACGCGGCCCGCGCCGGCTGGGATCCACGAAAGAAGCACGCGCTGCTGCGCGCGCACGAGACGGACAGGGCGGTCTACGAGGTGCTGTACGAGGCAAGACACCGGCCCGACTGGCTGCCGGTACCGATGGCGGCGATCAAGCGGCTCGCCGTGTGGGGAGGATGACGTCATGGCTCTGCGCGACACCTCGCTCCCCGAGGCGGCCGGCCCCGCGCCGGCGACCGCAGTCCCGCTCGGCCCTGCCGACCGCGGCCGGCTGCTCGGCGGCGCCCACCATGATCCGCACGCCCTGCTCGGCGCCCACCCGGTGCCGGGCGGCACCCTGTTCCGGGCCCTGCGCCCGAACGCGCGCGCGGTGCACGTCGTGGTCGACGGGATGCGCAGCCCCCTCCGCTCGGAGGGCGACGGTCTCTTCGCGGGAGTGCTGCCGTACCCGGAGATCCCGTCGTACACGCTGCTGGTGACCTACGACGACGCCGTGCAGGAGGTGCACGACCCGTACCGGTTCCTTCCCGCGCTGGGCGAGCTGGACCTGCATCTGATCCGGGAGGGCCGGCACGAGCAGCTGTGGCAGGCGCTCGGCGCCGAGCCGCTGACGCACCAGGGCGTGACCGGCACCCGGTTCACCGTGTGGGCGCCCAATGCCCAAGGGGTGCGGGTGGCCGGCGACTTCACGTACTGGGACGGCAGGCAGTACCCGATGCGGTCGCTCGGCGCGTCCGGCGTGTGGGAGCTGTTCCTGCCCGGGATCGGCGAGGGCGCCCGCTACAAGTTCGAGATCACCTCGCGTCACGGCCACCGCTTCCTCAAGGCCGACCCGATGGCGCGGTGCACCGAGGTGCCGCCGGACACGGCGTCGGTCGTCGCGGTCTCGCGGCACGAGTGGGGGGACGCGGAGTGGATGGCGCACCGGGGCGACGTGCCCGTGCACCAGGCGCCGTTCTCGGTGTACGAGGTCCATCTGCCGTCCTGGCGACCGGGACTGACGTATCGCCGGCTCGCCGACGAACTGCCTTGCTACGTCAAGGAGATGGGCTTCACGCATGTCGAGCTGATGCCGGTGGCCGGGCATCCGTTCAGCGGCTCCTGGGGCTACCAGGTCACCTCCTACTACGCGCCGACGCCCCGCCTCGGCTCCCCGGACGACTTCAAGTACCTGGTGGACGCACTGCACCGGGCCGGCATCGGCGTGATCATGGACTGGGTGCCGGCGCACTTCCCCAAGGACGACTGGGCGCTGGCCCGGTTCGACGGGGATGCGCTGTACGAGCCCGGAAACGCGACGCGCGCCGAGCACCCGGACTGGGGGACGTACGAGTTCGACTACGGCCGCACCGAGGTGCGCAACTTCCTCGTCGCCAACGCGGTGTACTGGTGCCAGGAGTTCCACATCGACGGGCTGCGGGTGGACGCCGTCGCCTCGATGCTCTACCTCGACTACTCGCGGGACTCCGGCCAGTGGCAGCCGAACGTGTTCGGCGGGCGGGAGGACCTGGACGCGGTCACCTTCCTGCAGGAGATGAACGCCACCGTCTACCGGCGCTGTCCGGGTGTGGTGACCATCGCCGAGGAGTCCACCGCCTGGGACGGGGTGACCCGGCCGACGGACAGCGGCGGGCTCGGCTTCGGGCTGAAGTGGAACATGGGCTGGATGCACGACTCGCTGCAGTACATCCAGAAGGAACCCGTGCACCGCAAGTACCACCACAACGAGATGACCTTCTCGATGGTGTACGCCTACAGCGAGAACTACGTCCTGCCCATCTCCCACGACGAGGTGGTGCACGGCAAGCAGGCGCTGGTGTCGAAGATGCCCGGCGACTGGTGGCAGCGGCGGGCCAACCACCGCGCCTATCTCGGCTTCATGTGGGCCCACCCGGGCAAGCAGCTGTTGTTCATGGGGCAGGAGTTCGCCCAGGGGGCCGAGTGGTCCGAGGCGCACGGCCCCGAGTGGTGGCTGCTCGGCGACGACTACCACTCGGCCGGGGACCACCGGGGCGTGCGGGATCTGGTGCGGGATCTGAACACCGTGTACCGGGCGACGCCGGCGCTGTGGCAGCGGGACTCCGACCCGGGCGGCTTCCGGTGGGTGCTGTGCGACGCGGCGGACGACAACGTCTTCGCGTTCCTGCGGTACGCCGCCGACGGCTCCCCCCTGCTCGCGGTGTCGAACCTCTCCCCCGTCGTCCGGCACGACTACCGGGTGTGGGCCGGCGACGAGGTCCCCGCCTGGCAGGAGGAACTGAACACCGACGACCTCCGCTACGGCGGCGGCGGAGTCGGCGACGAGGGGCTGCTGAAGCCCGAGGACGGGTTCCTGAAGCTCACGCTGCCGCCGCTCGCCACGGTCTGGCTGACGCCGGAGCACTGAAAAAACCACAGGTGTCGGCGGCCCGCCCAGGGGCAGTCGGGGGTCGTACAGAGCCTTGACTGCCCCTCGTGGCACGGACACGGAAGGTGGCACCACGTGCGCACCGTGGGTGTGGAGGAGGAGCTCCTTCTGGTCGACCCGGACAGCGGCGAACCGAAGGCGCTGGCGGCGGCCGTCCTCGCCCGGGTCGCCCATGACGATCCGGGGCAGCACGTCTTCGAGAAGGAGCTGTTCCGGCAGATGCTGGAGTTCGCCACGCATCCGCAGGCGGACATGGCGGACCTCGGCGAGGAGATCGTGCGCTGCCGCAAGGAGGCGGCGCGGCACGCCGGGGAGCTCGGCTGCGCGGTCGCGGCGCTGGCCACCTCTCCCCTGCCGGTCAGCCCCTCCCTCAGCGTGAACGACCGCTACGAGTGGCTGGCCGAGCACTACGGGATACCGACCTGGGAGCAGCTGGTGTGCGGCTGCCATGTCCATGTGTGCGTGGAGTCGGACGAGGAGGGCATCGCCGTCCTCGACCGGATCCGTTCCTGGCTCCCGGTGCTGCGTGCGATCAGTGCGAACTCGCCGTTCTGGCAGGGCCGGGACACCAGCTACGCCAGTTATCGCAGCCGGGTGTGGAACCGCTGGCCGTCGGCCGGGCCGACCGAGCCGTTCGAGTCGGCGGAGCGGTACCACCGGCGGGTGGCGGACATGGTGGCCACCGGTGCCCTGCTGGACACGAGGATGGTCTACTTCGACGCGCGGCTGTCCGTCCGCTATCCGACCGTGGAGGTCCGGGTGGCCGACGTGTGCCTCGGTGCGGACACCGCCGTGCTGATCGCGACGCTGACCCGCGCGCTCGTGGAGACGGCCGCGCGGGACTGGCGGGCGGGCCGGCCGGCGCCCGGCCACAGCGTGAGCCTGCTGCGGCTCGCCGACTGGCAGGCCGCCCGGTTCGGCCTGGAGGGGAACCTGCTCGACCCGCCGACCATGCGGCCCGAGCCCGCCCCGCAGGTGCTGCGGTCGCTGCTCTCGTACACCCGGGACGCGCTCACCGCCACCGGCGACGCCGACCGCGCCGAGCAGGGCATCGCCGAGCTGCTGCGGCGCGGCAACGGCGCGCGCGAGCAGCGCCGGCTGCTGGAGCACGGCGGCGATCTGCGGGATGTCGTCACCGAATGCGTCCGGCGTACCCAGGGCTGACCGTCCGCGGCCAGACGATCATTGGCCCAGCCCCAGGGCGGGCTGTGTGTCTCGTGGGGCCCCGCCTCCGGCAGGCTGCTCCCGGCGGGCGGCGTCTCGCCGGGCGGTACCGCGCCGCCGGGCTCCAGCCCGGTGGTCCGCTCGGGCTCCGGATCGGGGCACCTGACTCATGTCCGCCGAGTCCCCAGGACACGGCCACATCATCAGCCGATCACGACTTCCCCGTTCCCGGCACCGAACGCGGTCCGCTGGGCTACATTCGAGCACCGCCGACACTGAGCCGATCGGCGGAGTGACCCTCTGTACATCCAGGAGCAGCGCATGCGCGACGTCGCCCTCGCTCCCGCCGTTGCCCCGCCGCTCACCGGCGGCCTCGCCGACAGCGTCTTCGACACCGCGGAGCGCAGTCCCACCCTGCCGGTGCTCGCCCACCGTCTGGATTCCGCCGCCACCGTGTGGCACGAGGTGACGGCCGTCGAGCTGCGCGACGAGGTGGTCGACCTGGCCAAGGGGCTGATCGCCGCCGGGATCAGCCCCGGTCACCGGGTGGCCCTGATGTCCCGCACCCGCTACGAGTGGACGGTGTTCGCCCACGCCCTGTGGGCCGTGGGCGCCGAGATCGTGCCGGTACATCCGGCCTCCTCGCGGGACCAGGTCGAGTGGATCCTGCGGGACGCCGGCTGTGTGGCCGTGGTCGTGGAGGACGAGCAGGGCGTCATGACCGTCGGCACGGTGTGCGCCGGGCTGCCGCGGCTGCGGCACGTCTGGCAGCTGGACGCGGGCGCGCTGCCCGAACTCGTCGAGCACGGCGCGATCGTGCCGTACACCACCGTGGAGTCGCTGCGCCGGATCGTGCTGCCGGACGCCACCGCGGCCGTCGTCTACACCTCCGGTACCTCCGGCCGCGCCCAGGGCTGCGCGCTGAGCCACGGCGGTCTCGCCTACCCCTGCGACACACTGCTGGCCGGCTGGCTGCACACGGCGGCCCCGCCGGGCGTACAGCCGTCCGTGCTGGCGTTTCTGCCGTTCTCCCATGTGTACGGCCTCATGATCATGCTGATGTGCGTGCGCGGCGGCGTCCTGATGGCGCACCAGCCGGAACTGACGCAGGCGTCGCTGACCTCGGCGCTGGCCACGTTCCGGCCGACGTATCTGTACGGCGTGCCGTCGGTGTTCGAGAAGCTCTACACGAAGTTCCTGCAGGCGGCCGAGCAGGCGGGCCGGGGTGCCCTGTTCGAGCGGGCCGCGCAGACCGCTCGGGACTACGCGGCGGCCGAGGAGCGCCGCCGGCTGGGCACCGGGCCGGGACCCGGCTTCGAGCTGAGGGTGCAACACGCCCTGTACGAACGGACGGTGTACCGCAGGCTGCGCGCGGCGCTCGGCGGGAGGGTGGTGCGCGGCACCTCCGGCGGTTCCTCGCTCAGCCGCGAACTGTCCCTGTTCTACGAGGGCATCGGGGTGTTCGTCCACGACGGGTACGGCCTCACCGAGGCCTGCGGCGGGATCACCATGCAGCCGCTCGGCCGGGAGAAGTCCGGTACGGTCGGCCGGCCGCTGCCGGGCACCGAGGTCCTGGTGGCCGACGACGGGGAGATCCTGGTGCGCGGCCCGTCGGTGTTCCAGGGCTATGTCGGCGACGAGCCGGCGACGCGGGCCGCGCTGCGCGGCGGCTGGCTGGCCACCGGGGACATCGGACGGCTGGACGCAGAGGGCTACCTGACGATCACCGGGCGCAAGAAGGACATCATCGTCACCAGCGGCGGCAAGAGCGTCGCCCCGGCCCCGCTGGAGCAGCGGCTGCGCATGCATCCGCTGGTCCACCAGGCGGTCGTGATCGGCGACGACCGGCCCTGTGTCGGCGCCCTGATCACCCTGGACCCGGACTTCCTCGCGCACTGGCGGGCCACCCTGGCGCTCCAGGGCGACAGTCCGGGCCGGGAGAGCCGTGAGGAGAACGCGCTGCGGGAGGAGATCGCGCGGGCCGTCGCCACCGCCAACAGCGCCGTCTCCCGCACGGAGTCCATCCGGGTCTACCGTGTGCTGCCGGAACCGTTCGCCCCGGACAACGGACTGCTCACCCCGTCGATGAAGCTGCGTCGCGACGCGATCGTGCGGCACTACGCCGCCGAGATCGACGCGATGTACCAGGCGCGGTCGCGGACGGCGCGTCTGCCGCAGGAGCCGGCCGACTGGGACGAGCCGGACGACGTCTTCCGCTGACGCCCGCCACGGATATCCCGCCCGGCTGCGGGAACTCGCAGGCACAGAATGAGATCAGCACCGACAGCCGTCCTGGGCGGAGGGTCCCGCCACGCCCTTGACCGCCCGGGACCGGGGATTGCGAGATGGCGACGGAGCCACGTGGGGACGACACACCGCCCTCGGCGGACGGGTACGAGCGCACGTTCTCCTTCACCGGTGAACTGCGCAACGTCACGGAGGCCCGGCTCGCCGCGGAGGGGTTCCTCTGTGCGCTCGCCACCCAGGCGCCGCCCACGGCACCCGAGTACTGGGACGACATACTTCTGGTGGTCACCGAGCTGGCCGCCAACGTGATCCAGTACGCGCCCGGGCCGTTCGGTCTGCGGATGCGGCGCACCTTCGACGGGGTGCACGTGACGATGCGCGACACGAGCACCACCAGGCCGGAACCGCGGCCCTTCCACCCGCGCACGGGCGGCGGCGGCATCGGCTGGCACCTGGTGCACACGCTGTGCACGCAGGTCAGCGTCGTCGTCGACGACGAGGGCAAGGACATCCATGTGTTCCTGCCGTGGTGACCACGACGTGCGGGTGACCGCGGCGTGTGTACGACGTGTATCTGTGCGACAACCGGTTACTCCTGTCCCAGCGGGGGCATGCTGGTGCCCACGCGTTCGTCTGCCTGCCGCACCCGGCTGGCGGAACGGCTCGGGGCACGGTGGGATCAAAGCTGGTGCGCATCGATCCAGGGCAAGCGAACGGCGTCGAGTCGGACCGCCTGGAGCCGCAGAAAGGGATGAACACCGTGACACGACCCAGGATCCTGGTGGTTGGCGCAGGCTTCGCCGGAGTCGCGTGCGTCCGCCGCCTGGAGCGGAAACTCGCTCCCGCCGAGGCCGACGTCACCCTGGTGACGCCGAACTCCTACCAGCTGTATCTGCCGCTGCTGCCGCAGGTCGCCTCCGGCGTGCTGACGCCGCAGTCGATCGCCCTGAGTCTGCGCCGCAGCAAGAAGTACCGCACCCGGATCATCCCGGGCGGCGCCATCGGCGTGGACCTGAGGTCCAAGGTGTGTGTCGTCCGCACCATCACCGACAAGACCGTCGACGAGCCCTACGACTACATCGTGCTGGCGCCCGGCAGCGTGACCCGTACCTTCGACATCCCGGGGCTGACCGAGCACGCCTTCGGGATGAAGACCCTCGCCGAGGCCGCGTACATCCGCGATCACGTCATCACTCAGCTCGACCTCGCGGACGCCAGCGACGACCCCGCCGAACGGGCGGCGCGGCTGCAGTTCGTGGTGGTCGGCGGCGGCTACGCCGGCACCGAGACCGCGGCCTGTCTGCAACGGCTGACGCATGCCGCCGTACAGCGCTACCCGCGGCTCGATCCCGGCCTGATCAAGTGGCATCTGATCGACATCGCGCCCAAGCTGATGCCGGAGCTGGGCGAGAAGCTCGGCCGCAGCGCGCAGGAGATCCTGGGGCGGCGCGGCATCGAGGTGTCGCTGGGCGTGTCGATCGACAAGGCCGGCGCGGAGGAGGTCACCTTCACCGACGGCCGGGTGGTACCGACGCACACGCTGATCTGGACGGCCGGCGTGGTCGCCAGCCCGCTGATCGCCACGCTCGGCGCGGAGACGGTCCGCGGCCGGCTGGCGGTGACCGCCGAGATGACCCTGCCCGGTCACGACGGCGTGTTCGCACTCGGGGACGCGGCCGCCGTGCCCGACGAGGCCAAGGGCGAGCCGGGCGCGGTCTGCCCGCCCACCGCGCAGCACGCCATGCGCCAGGGCAAGAAGGTCGCCGACAACGTCATCGCGACCCTGCGGGGGCAGCCGCTGACGCCGTACGTGCACCACGACCTGGGCCTCGTCGTCGACCTCGGCGGCAAGGACGCGGTGTCCAAGCCGCTCGGCGTGGAGCTGCGCGGGGTGCCGGCCCAGGCGGTGGCCCGCGGCTACCACTGGTCGGCGCTGCGCACCAACGTCGCCAAGACCCGGGTGATGACCAACTGGCTGCTGAACGCGGTCGCCGGCGACGATTTCGTCCGCACCGGCTTCCAGGCCCGCAAGCCTGCCCGGCTGAAGGACTTCGAGTTCACCGACGCCTATCTGACACCGGAACAGGTACGGGCCCGGGTGGAGGGCACGGCCGTCGACAATCCGTAGCCGGACCCGGCTCGTCGAGGCCGCCGATCGCTTGCCAGGGGTCGGCGGTCCTCGCGGGGCCGTCTTCGATCGGCGGCCGGCGCCGTGCGGGCGCGGTCGGCCACGGTCGGCCCGCTCCAGGCTGTGGCGAGGCAACCCCACGGCGCTCGGCCTGCCGCAACCCTCCCTCCGTGCCGGGGCCCCTGGCCGAGGGCAGGCAGGCCGGGGCCGTCGTGCGATGCTGGGTCGGAGATCGGTTTCCGGCACGGGAGAGAGCGCGGCGGCGTGAGCACAGCGGCACGACCTGGGCGGGTACGGATGTGGGACCGGATCGCGGCGTCCGATCCCGGGCTGCTCCGGCTCACCGCGGGAGCACGCACCGTCACCGCGATCGCGCTCACCCTGGCCGTTCTGGCCGCCCTGCGGGTGCCGGTGCCCCAACTGGTCGCCGGCGCCATGGCGGCGATGGTGTCGACCTTCGCCATCCAGGAGAAGCAGCGCCCCGCGCAGGCCGTGACGCTCGCGCTCGGCCTGCCCGTGGCACTGGCGTCGGTGTCGCTGGGCGCGCTGCTGAACCAACGGGTCGTCGCCGGGGACCTGTTCTTCGTCCTGCTCATCTGCTGCGCGGTCTACAGCCGCCGGTTCGGCGACCGCGGCACGGCGCTCGGCCTGATCGGCTTTCAGATCTACTTCCTCTCCCTGTTCGTGTACGCGACCACCTCGGTGCTGCCCGCGCTGTACGGGGTGATCTGCGTGGCCTTCGCCTGCAGCGCCGCCGCGCGTTTCGTGCTGCTGCCGCGGACCCCGGCGGGCATCCTGGACCGGCTGCGGCGGGCGTTCCGCGCCCGGCTCGCGCAGCTGATCGCCGTCCAGGCCGAGTTGCTGGACGCGGGGCCGGACGAGGTGGACAAGGCGCTGGAGGATCTGCGCACCGCCACCGCGCGGCTGCACGAGACGGCACTGCTGATCCAGGGGCGGCTGGAGGACGGCACCTCCGACCCAGCGGTGGCCCGGCTGCTGCAGCGCCGGATCGCGGACGCCGAGATCGCCTCCGAGCGGCTCGGACTGCTGCTGCTCACCGCGCGCAGCGCCGAGCGGACCGACACCCTCACCCTGCATCTGCCGGGCGCCGCGCTGCCCTCGGGCGGACAGCTGCCGGTGCGGGACGAGGCCGCGGCGGCGTTGCGCCGGGATCTGCAGGCGCTGCGGCTGCTGGTGCTGCGGCCGGTCGGCGAGGCCCGGGGCACCGCGCTCGCCCAGGTGCGCAACCGGCTGCTCGGCTACCGCGAGGAGGAGAACCTGCCCAAGGCCGCGCCGGCCGTGCAGGACGTCTTCCGTGGGCTCGGCGAGGCCGCCCGGGCCTCCCTGGGCCTCAGGGTCGCGCTGGACGGGCCGCAGGACGAGTCCGACGACACCCCGGCGACGACCCGCTCGCGCGAGGAACTGGAGGCGGAGGACGCCGCGATCGAGGCGGGCGAGGAGGCCGAGGAAGAGGAGCCGGGGCCGAGCGGTCTCGAGCGGCCCACCACACGGGCCGCGGTCCAGGTGGCCGTCGGGTCCGCGCTGGCCATCGCCGGCGGCGAGCTGCTGTCCAGTCAGCGCTGGTACTGGGCGGTGCTGACCTGCTGGATCGTGTTCATCAACACCGCCTCGACCGGTGAGATCCTGGTGAAGGGCTACCGGCGGCTGCTGGGCACGGTGCTCGGCGTGGTGGCCGGTATCGTGCTCGCCGGTCTGGTCGGGCATCACACGTGGACGGCGTTCGGCCTGGTGCTGGTGTTCATCTTCGCGATGTTCTACACCGCGCCCCTGTCGTACACGCTGATGTCGTTCTTCGTCACGGCGATGCTGGGGCTGCTGTACACGCTGCTGAACACGTACAGCATGGCGGTGCTGGTGCTGCGGGTGGAGGAGACGGCACTCGGCGCGGCCTCCGGGGTGATCGCGGCGGCGGTGGTGCTGCCGGTCCGCACCGACCGGCGTACCAACGACCTCCTCGTGACGGTCCTGGACCGGCTGGCCGAGGTCACCCGGGCCGCCGTGGACCAGCTGAGCGGCGGGGCGGGCGCCGATCTGGTGGAGCAGGCGCGCGATCTGGACCAGGCGCTGGCCGACCTGCGGGCTGCCACCCAGCCGCTGACGCATCCGATCACCCCGCTGCGCTCCCGCCGGGACACCGCCCGGTACGTGGTGGCGCTGCTGGAGACCTGCGCCTACCACGGGCGCTCGCTCGCGGCCACGGCCGAGCTGCTGCCGACGCACCCGTCGATCGCCGCGGATCCCCGGCTGCGCGGGGCGGGCGCCCGGATCGTGCACAACATCGAGGCGATCGCCGCACATGTCGCCGACCCGCATGCCACGGCCGAGATCGAGACCGGCCCCAGCATCGCCTCGATGCTGGAGCCGGGAACCCTGCGCACCCCGCGCTACGGCCGGGTCACCGACCGGGTGCTGCGCCATCTGCAGCGGCTGGACGAGGCGGTCTCGGGCCTGGCCCGGCCGCTGGGCGTCACCACCGGGGCGGACCGGCAGAAGAAGTGACGGTCCGTCGGCCGCGCCGTCATGCCGGGCCGGGGCCGTATGCGCGCCGGCCCATGGCCTCGTCGCGGACGCGGGCGCAGCTGCGGCTGATCAGCCGGGAGACGTGCATCTGTGAGATGCCCAGCCGGTCGGCTATGCGGCTCTGCGTCATGTCCTCGAAGAACCGCATGTAGAGGATCGCCCGTTCCCGCTCGGGCAGCCGGCGCAGTCCCTCCTTGGCGGCCTCGCGGTCGACCACGACGTCGTACGAGGAGTCCGCCGCCCCGAGGGTGTCGGCGAGGCTGTAGCCGTCGTCCCCGGTGGACAGTTCGGCGTCCAGGGACAGGGTGCTGAAGCTCTCCAGGGCCTCCAGGCCCGCGCCGACCTCCTCCTCGGTGAGGCCCGTGTGGGTGGCGATGGCGGTGACGGTGGGTTCGGGGCTGCCGGGGTACTGGGTGAGCTCGCGGCGGGCCACGCGCACCCGGTTGCGCAGTTCCTGCACCCGGCGCGGCACCCTGAGGGCCCACATCCGGTCCCGGAAGTGCCGCTTGACCTCTCCGGTGATGGTCGGCACGGCGTAGCTCTCGAAGGCGCCGCGGGACGGGTCGAACCGGTCGACGGCCTTGACCAGCCCGAGCGCGGCCACCTGCCGGAGGTCCTCGACGGATTCGCCCCGGTCGCGGAAGCGGCCGGCGATCCGGTGGGCCATGGGCAGCCAGGCGGCCACGAGTTCGTCGCGTACGCCGTCCCGCTCGGGGCCGTCGTCCAGCTCCGCCAGCCGGGCGAACAGCGCCGCGGTGTCGGGGGCGTCGTCATGGGGCCGCCGCGCGGGAGCTGCGGCGGCCGAGTCCGTGGTGGGCGTGCCGGGACGGCTTGTCGACATGTCGGTCAGCATGCGGAATCGCTCCTGAACGTGGTTTCAGGGCACACGGCCGGAATGGGTTCCGCGGCCGGGCTCGAACGGTGGTATCAGGGTTCGCCGCGGGTCGGTCGCCCGGTCCGGCCGAGAGGGGGGACCCGGGCGGTCGTACGGTTCTTGCCGGGCGCGCGCCTCCGGTCCGAAGCACGAGATTCCGCCTGCCCCTCGCGCCGGGGAGCAAACACCCCAGGGGCGAAGGTTCCGGACGGCTTCAGTGCAGCGGTACGACGGCCGTGATCCGCTTGCCCCCGCAGGGCAGCTGCGCGACCCGGACGTCCTGGGACAGGCGGCAGACGATGGGCCAGCCGCGGCCGCCGAGGCGGGTGGGGCCGCGCTCGTCGACGGGCGGGGCGGCCACCGGCAGCTCGTCGCTGCGGTCGCTCACCGACACCCGCACGCCGTCCGAGTCGACGGCGACGTCGAAGCCGGTGATGCCGCCGCCGTGCAGGATGGCGTTGGTGGTGAGCTCCGAGGTGACCAGCAGGGCGTCCTCCATGGCCGCCGCGCCGCAGGACATGGCGCGGGCCCTGCACCGTTCGGCCACGACGCGCTCCACGGTTCTGCGGGCGTCGGCCGGCCGGCACGGCAGGCGGCGCGGTTCCCGCAGGGCAGTGGAGCAGCTGGTCCGGTGCTTGTCGCGCATCCGTTCCTCCCCGAGCGATGCCGGGATTGCCAGGCTTCCTTCTTTTCACCTGACCGCTTCCGGAGCCGTGAAACACCGTCGGTGCCCGTGTCATCACCGTGGCCTCGCGGGTACCAGACCCGTATGACCGATGTCGTGGACGCGGACGAACTGCTGCGGCGCATCCGGCGCGGCCGGGAGCATGCGGCCGCCGAGGAGCGGGCCTGGCGGGAACGCGCACAGAGTCTGGCGGCGACGGATCCGGACGGCGCGCGGGAGGCCACGGTCCGGGCCTGGGCGTTCGAGGCGGTGGCGGGGGTGCTGGAGGAGATCGTCTGTCCGGGTGGGCCGGCGGTCGGGACGGGGGGCGTGAAACAGGTCACCTGATCCCGCTACCGATTGGTAGAACCATCGCCGAATGGTTTATCGTTCATACATACGTGATGCCGGGGGTGACCGGAACCGTCCTTCCTCCCCCCATGGCGTCACCGCAGACGGCCCTGGCTGGCTTCCCCCGTCCAGCCAGGGCTTCTTGCTGCCCGGAAACCGCTGCGGACCGGGCACGCGCCGGGAAATCCACGTCCTTCGAGGTGCCCGCAGCGGCGGCAGCGGCTGAAATGGGCTTAGGGAAAGCACCCCCGAACCGCCTCGGCGAGGAGCCCCGCGCCATGACCAAAGCGATAAAACTGCTGACCGCCCTGCCGCATGCGCAGCGCGAGCGCCTGATGGAACTGGCCAAGGAGGTCTCGTTCCCCGAGGACACCCACATCTTCGAGGCGGGCGGCACCGCCGACCGGTTCTGGGTGATCCGTTCGGGCGCCGTCCACCTGGACCAGCAGGTGACCTCGCGGCAGCGGGTCACCGTGGCCACGCTGGGCGCGGGCGACATGCTCGGCTGGTCCTGGCTGTTCCCGCCGTACCAGTGGGACTTCGGCGCGGTGGCCTTCACCGACGTACGCGCCTACGAGTTCGACGGGCCCTCGGTGCTCGCGCTGTGCGTGGAGGACCCGCTGCTCGGGCTCTCGCTGGTGCGCACGGTGGCCGAGATCCTGGCCAACCGCCTGGAGACGACCCGGGGCAAGCTGATGGACCAGTACACGAGCGGGCGGCGTCCCGGCTTGATCTAGGCGGGGTCGAGCACCCCGAAGGGGCGCGGGGAACCGCGTGACCAGCCCCGACGGCGCCGCTCCCGGACGACGGCAGGCACATCGCGGCAACCCCGGCGGAGCACGTCCGCTCAGATCCGGTAGCGGCGCAGCGCCGGCACGGCGGCGGCCAGGGCAAGCATCACCACGACGACCAGCGCACCGCCGCCCGCCACCGCGGCACGCGGGCCGAAGACGGAGCCGGCCGTGCCGTGCAGCACGTCGGCCAGGCGCGGCCCGCCCGCGACGACCACCGTGAACACGCCCTGCATCCGGCCGCGCATCTCGTCGGTGGCGGCCGACAGCAGGATCGCCCCGCGGAACACCATCGAGACCATGTCGGCGACACCGGCCGCAGCGAGGAAGGCCAGGGCCACCCAGAGATTCCGGGTCAGTCCGAACCCGGCGACGGCCACGCCCCAGCCGACGACCGCCCCGATGACCATCCAGCCGTGCCGGTGGGCCCGCGAGAACACCCCGGAGAACAGGCCGCCGAGCACCGCGCCGACGGGGATGCCGGCGAACAGCACGCCGAGCGCGAGTCCCTCGCCGTAGGAGTGGTACGTCTGCGCCGCGAGCTGCGGGAACAGGGCGCGGGGCATGCCGAGGACCATGGCGACGATGTCGGCGAGGAACGACAGCAGCAGTACCTTGTGCCGGGAGATGTACCGGAACCCGGCGGCGATCTCGCGCACCCCGGCCCGGCGGGCGGCGGCCTCGCCGAGCGGTGGCAGCGCGGGCAGCCGGAAGACGGCCCACACGGTCACGCACAGCGCCACGGCGTCGATGAGGTAGAGCTCGGGCAGCCCGATGACCGGGATCAGCACACCGGCGAGCAGAGGGCCGGCGACCAGCCCGGTCTGCATCACCGTGGAGCCCAGCGCGTTGGCCGCGGGCAGCTGCTCGGCGGGCACCAGCCGGGCGATGGAGGCGTTGCGGGCCGGGGAGTTGAGACCGAAGAACGCCTGCTGGCACGCGAGCAGCACCATGAGGACGACGACGGATTCCATACCGGTGACGGCCTGTACCCAGAACAGCAGCGAGGTGACCGCGATACCGGTGTTGGTGACCAGCAGCAGCTTGCGGCGGTCCACGGTGTCGGCGACCGCGCCGCCCCACAGCGCGAACGCCACCATGGGCACGAGCCCGGCCAGGCTCGCGTAGCCGACCCACGCCGAGGAGTGCGTGACGTCGTAGATCTGCTTGGGCACGGCGACGGCCGTGAGCTGACTGCCGACGGCGGTGACGATGGTCGACGTCCACAGGCGCCGGTAGGCCGGGACGCTCAGCGGACGGGTGTCCATCGCCCAGCGGCGCCAGCCGCGCCGGGGCGGAGCCGCCGCGTCCGTCGCGGCGTCGGGTTCGGTGGTGCTGCTCTCGCTCGTGTCCACGGGTGTCCTGTTGCCGATAGATAGTGCTCGTTACATCTTTTCGATTCGAGAGCCTAACTATCTCAGTGGACCCTGTGCACACCGAACGGTATTTGCCAGGACCGGGCTCAGGATCCGGCCATGAGCGTGGCCCCCAGCGCCGGCATGGTGACGGCGACCAGGCCGTCCAGGACCCGCCACGGCCGGGCCAGGAAGCGGCCGAGCAGCCGGGCGCCGAATCCGAGTGCGGCGAACCAGCACACGCCGGCGAGCGCGGCGCCGAGTCCGAAGGTCCAGCGCGGCGCGCCCCGGTCGGCGGCGAGGGAGCCGAGCAGGAACACGGTGTCCAGGTAGCCGTGCGGGTCGGTCGCCGCACCGGAGTTCACCGCGGCCCACCTGGGCGGGCGGCCACTGCCGGAGGCACTGGCCGAGGCCCCCGTCGTGGTCTTCGACCGCAAGGACGACTTCCAGGACGCTTTCGTACGCCGGCTGGGCCGGGCCTCCGCCGGCCCGCTACGGCACCTCGTGCCCACCTCGGAGGGCTTTCTGGACGCGATCGCCGCCGGGCTCGGCTGGGGCATGGTGCCGGAGGTCCAGGCAGGTCCGCTGCTGTCGGAGGACCGGCTGATGCTCCTCGCGCCCGGCGAGTGGATGGACGTCAGGCTGTACTGGCAGCAGTGGAAGCTGGACTCCCCCGCGCTGGCGGCACTGGCCGAGGCGGTGACGGAGACGGCGGCCGCGGCGCTGCGCCGCTGACGGTCACGTCACGCCTTATCGCCTCGCGCCCGGGGAAGGGCCCTGCGGAGTACGGTGGCTGGGCGGTGGCGCGGCGGACGGCGGTCCCAGCCGGCTCTCGCCCCCAACTCCGCGCCCCCGGCGCCCGGTCGGGTACGGGTGCCCTCGGCCCGGTCGCCCGTCCGCCCCGTTCCCCGGCCCGTTGAACGCGTGCGGCCGCCGTGGCCCCGCGCGCCCGTGGCCGGATCGCGGTCGTCGCACGAACCCCTGTCGCACACGTCGTTTCACACCGCCCCGACCGGTCACCCGAACCCGCAGTACGCATTCCACAGGCACGGACGACTTCGATCGGATCCGGGAGACTTCCATGGACAACTGGCGCGACCATGCCGCGTGCCGTCACGAGGACCCCGACCTGTTCTTCCCCATCGGCACCACCGGTCCGGCGCATGTGCAGACCCAGCACGCCAAGGCGGTCTGCGGCCGGTGCTCCGTCCGGGAGGAGTGCCTGGACTGGGCGCTGGACACGGGCCAGGGCATCGGCATCTGGGGCGGGACGACCGAGCCGGAGCGCCGGGCCCTGCACCGCCGCGCCCGCTCCCGGCCGCGCTCCGGCTGACCTGGGCGCCCGGGATCCGCGGCTCAGGGGCCCCTTGTCGTGCGGCAGGTGCGCGTAGTCGTAGAGACGGCGGGCCACCCACAGTTCCACCCACCGGTCCGCACGCGGAATCGGAGGCGGTCAGGTGGGGTCCGCGGGTGGGCCGGTCGCGGGCAGCCGCAGGGTGAAGACCGCCCCCGCGCCGGGCTCGCTCGCGGCCTCGGCCGTGCCCTGGTGGGCGGCCAGCAGGTGGCGCACGATCGGCAGGCCCAGGCCGCTGCCGCCGGTGCGGCGGCTGCGGGACTTCTCGGCACGCCAGAACCGGTCGAAGACGTGCGGCAGGTCCTCGGGCGCGATGCCAGGGCCGGTGTCGGTGACGGTCAGCACGACATCGGCGCCGTCCCGGCGGGCGGCGAGCGTGACCGTGCCGTCGGCCGGGGTGTGCCGCAGCGCGTTGGAGACCAGGTTCCCGAGGGCCTGCCGCATCCGCACCGGGTCGGCGTCGAGCCAGTCGGCGGCGTCGGCCTCGGTGCGCAGGGCGACCCCGGCGGCGTCGGCGGCGACCCGGTGGGCGGCGGCCACCTGGTCCAGCAGGTCGCCGGCCCGGAGCGGTTCGCGGTGCAGGCGCAGGGTGCCGGCGTCGGCGGCGGCGAGGTCCTGCAGGTCGTCGATGATCCGCTGCAGGACGAGCGCCTCCTCGTGCAGCGAGTCCAGCAGCGGCGGGTCGGGCTCGACGACTCCGTCGCGGACGACCTCGAGCCAGCCGCGGATGTTGGTGAGGGGGCTGCGCAGCTCGTGCGCGATGTCGCTGACCATCGCCTTGCGCTGGGCCTCCAGGCGCTCGCGGCGCTCGGTCAGGTCGTTGAAGGCCTCGGCGAGGATGCCGGTCTCGTCCCGGGTGGTCACCGGCACCCGCACGTGCAGTTCGGGCGGCTGCTGGGCGGCCTCGGTCAGCGCGCGCAGC
Source organism: Streptomyces sp. RB17 (assembly GCF_009604455.1). Classification (GTDB taxonomy): domain Bacteria; phylum Actinomycetota; class Actinomycetes; order Streptomycetales; family Streptomycetaceae; genus Streptomyces. The sequence goes on along the minus strand of NZ_WEGL01000006.1, from coordinate 701,414 downwards.
GGCCGTACCAGCCGGATGGCGACGAGGGCGGTCACGGCGACGGTCACGGCGAGGACCAGTCCGGCCGCGCCGATCACCTTGGCCTTGTTGGCCGGGGACATGTCGAAGCGGGAGGTGTTCTGGTCGCCGATGCCGAGGAACAGGTCGGCGACCGGCGCGACATACGGCTCCAGTTGGGTGCGACGGGCGGTCAGGATGCAGTGCTGGACGGCGCGCGCCATCGCCTCCTTGCCCGCCGTGGCGTACTTGGCGACGAGGTAGCCGCCACCGAAGGGGTCCTTGCCGCTGGGGTCGGGGGTGAGGAAGAGCTGCCCGCCGAGGTCGAGGCCGGCCTGTTTCAGGCACGGCCGGGCGAGGTCCGTGAGGTCGGCCAGGGCCCTGTGCTCCGTCGGTGTGGGCGTGTTGAGCTGTCCGTCCTCGCACACCGCCGCGCCGTAGTCGGCCGGGTCGGTGCCGTCCGGGAGCGTGACGACGGGCCGCCCGCTCACCGTGTGGACGACGCCGGGCTGGAGGCCGTAGCGCTCGTAGCACTGCCTGCGTTCGACGGCCAGCGCGTCGAGCTTCGCGCGTTCCGGCGCCGGGAGCCGGTAGGGGCCCACCACGCGCGGGTCGATGCCGCTGAGCTGGGCGCCGCTCTCGCTGTAGGTGTCGGTGCGCAGCGGGTCGACGGTGGCGGCGGGCCGGGGCGGCAGCGGGGTGCCGCGGGGCGCGGAGTCGGCGACGAGGGTGCGGTCGGCGGTGGTGAGCGCGATCCGGCGTCCGGTCTCGGCGGCCAGCTGCCGTACGGTGCGCCGGACGTCCGTCCAGTCGGAGTGGGTGGCGGCGTATCCGCTGAGCCGGGCCAGGATGCTGTTGTCGGCCGCGAGGTCCTGGCCCTGCTCCTCCTTCAGGGCACTGGTGGTGGTGGTCACCGCGAGCCAGGCGGTGGCGGCCACCGAGCAGACCGCGATCAGGGCGGAGACGGACAGCAGCCGCACGAGAAGCCGCTTGCGCACGGGTATCCGCCGCTTCACGGCTGCCTTCCGGCCGTCGCCGCCCGGCCCGCGCCGCACACCCGTATCCGACCGGCCCCGGAGCCGCCCACACCTCACGGGCACCTCCGCGTGCCTCGCAGCTGCCGGTGCCTCACAGGCCCTCCGTGTGCCTCGGACCTGTCGGCATCACAGGTACCTCCGCCCATCTCGAAGCCGCCGACACGTCACGGACGCCCCCCAACCGGCCCGTATCAGCCGACACCTGACGGACACCCGGCCCGGCCCACACCGACCCACACCCGACAGACACTCCCACCCGTCTCGGCACCGTCCCCGCTTCACGACCGGTTGCCGCTCAGCTTGTAGCCGACGCCGAACACGGTCAGCAGCCGTATCGGCCGGCGCGGGTCGGGCTCGATCTTGCGGCGGAGGTTCATGATGTGGACGTCGACGGCCCGCTCGGTGGAGGCCCGGTCGAAGCCGCGGGTGCACTGGAGCAACTGCCGCCGGGTGAACACCCGTTCCGGCTCCGCGGCCATGGCCAGCAGGATCTGGAACTCGGCGGGCGTGCAGTCCACGGTCGTGCCCGCGCAGCGCACCTCGTGGCGTACGGGGTCGACGCTGATCCCGGCGGCCCGTACCACGGGGTCGTCGTCCCGGGTGCCGACGCCGCGCCCGCTGCGCCTGAGCACCGTGCGGATGCGCGCCATCAGCTCGCGGGGGCTGTACGGCTTGGTCATGTAGTCGTCGGCGCCCAGTTCGAGGCCGAGCAGCAGGTCGTCCTCGGCCGAGCGGGCGGTGAGCATGACCACCGGTATCTCCGGGTCCGCGCCGCCGCGCAGCGCCCGGCACACGCCGAAGCCGTCGACGACCGGGAGCATCAGGTCCAGGACGACGAGGTCGGGTCGCAGGCCGCGGGCGGCTTCCAGCGCGGCGGCGCCGTCGTGCACCACGGTGGCGGTGTGTCCCTCGGCCAGCAGGGAGCGGCGGATCAGTTCGGCCTGCTTCTCGTCGTCCTCGGCGACCAGTACATGTGCGCACACGAGTTCGGATTCTAGGCGGCTCAGGCGGAGAGCCAGTCGGCGTGTCCCATGACGACGACCGGATCCCGGTCGGGGTCGAGGGTGCACAGCAGTTCCTTCATAGCGGCCTGGGCGACGCTGACACAGCCGTGCGTGGGCCCGCCGTGGTCGACGTGCAGCCAGACTCCGCCGCCGCGTTCCGGGCCGAGCGGGCGGGTCCAGTCCAGCGGTGAGGTGCCGGGCCGGCGGTTGTAGTCGATGGCGACGACGTAGTCGAAGCAGCCCTCGAGCGGTTCGCCCTCGAAGCCGGTGCCGGGCGAGTGGAAGCCGCCGGAGTGGTGGTACGGGAGCTTGCTGCCGGGGTCCGGGAGCAGTCCGCCGGCGTCGGAGAGGGTGTAGACGCCGAGCGGGGAGCGCAGGTCGCCCAGCACGTGGTGAGCGCTCCAGCCCCGCAGCGCGTTGTGGCCGGGCCAGGCGGGGCCGGCCTGCCAGCCGGTGGCGGTGCGCTGGTGCAGGACGACCGTGCACAGCGGGGAGTTCTTCCCGCGTCCGGTGACGACGACGGCCTGCCCGCAGCGCTCGGGTATCGCCGCCGACCGTTCGGGGCCGAGGCCGGGTATGCCCTGGGCCGCCTGCTTCGCCTGTATTTCGCGGGTGGCCGTGGGTGCCGGGCGGGTGGGGGGTGTGCGCCGCTCGGTCGCCTCGGCTCCGCCGCCGCAGCCGGTGAGCAGCAGCGGGGAGGCGAGGAGGGCGACGGCGGTTCTGCGATGGATCATGGTGCCGACCCTGGCCGACACTTGTTTGGAACCGGTCAGGGTTCAGGCGCTGTTCGGCTTGCCTTTGCCGAACAGCCAGGTGTGGAACAGTCCGTCCAGCCGCTTCCCCGAGATCCGCTCGGCCAGCCGTGTGAACTGCGCGGTCGTACCGTGGCCGTCGCGGTGTCCGGCCGTCCAGGCGCGCAGGATCCGGAAGAAGTCCCGGTCGCCGACGGCCTTGCGCAGTTCGTGCAGGGTCATGGCGCCGCGCGCGTAGACGGGCGTGTCGAAGATGTTCCCGCCGCTGCCCGGGTCGCCGGGCGGAAAAGCCCACAGGTGGTCGCTCGCCGGGCGGGCGTAGAGGGCGTCGAAGGTCTTCTGGGCGCTGTCGCCGCCGTGCTGCTCGGCGTACAGCCACTCGGCGTAGGTGGCGAAGCCCTCGTTGAGCCAGATGTCCTTCCAGGCGGTCAGGGAGACGGAGTCGCCGAACCACTGGTGGGCGTTCTCGTGGACGAGGGTGCTGATGTCGGGCGCGGAGTCGTAGAGCGGCCGGGTCTGGGTCTCCAGGGCGTAGCCGACGCCCGGGGCGTGGTCGACGATCGACCCGGCGGAGCGGAACGGGTACGGCCCGAACAGCTTGCTCTCCCAGGCCAGCACGGACGGCAGTTTCCTCAGCACCGGTGCGGCCGCGCTCGCCTCGCGCGGGTCGACGGCGTTGTACACGCGGATGCCGTCGTGGGTGGTGTACTGCTCGACCTTGAACGTTCCGATGGTGACGGTGGCCAGGTAGGCGGCCATCGGCCGGCTCTCGCGCCAGCGGAAGGTCGTACGGCCGTGCTCGGTGCGCTGTCCGAGCAGCGTGCCGCCCGCGACGGCCGTGCGTCCCTGGGGGACGGTGACGGTGATGTCGTACGACGCCTTGTCCTTGGGGTGGCTGTTCGCCGGGAACCAGGTCATCGCGCCCTGGGGCTCGCCGGCGACGAAGGCGCCGTCGTCGGTGGGGATCCAGCCGTCCGCGCTGCCGTCGGGGTCGGTGACCGGTTTCGGGGTGCCCTCGTAGCTGACGGTGACCCGGAAGTCCCGGCCCGCGCGGAGGGTTCGGCGTGGGGTCACGACGAGTTCCTGACCGTCGCGCCGGAACGCCGAGGACGTGCCGTCGACGGTGACGCCGGTGACCTTCAGGCCCTTCAGGTCGAGGTCGAAGCGGCTGAGGTGCTGGGTGGCGCGGACGGTGAGGACGGCCCTGCCGTCGAGGTGCCGGGAGGAGGTGTCGTACCGGAGCGTGAGGTCGTAGTGCCGGACGTGGTAGCCGCCGTTGCCGCTGAGCGGGAAGTAGGGGTCGCCCGCGCCGGAGGTGCCGGCGCTGCCCGGCGCCGTGGCTCCGGCGGCGCCGACGAGTGCCGCGAGGGCGACGGGGACGGTGGCGAGCACCGCGGTACGGCGTCGGAGGTGCTGTCTGCGGGGTGGCGTCACATGCGGCTCCTGAGGGAAGTGCCGGGTGATTCAGACTAGGGGCGGCGAGGGCCCCAATTCTGCCATGTTCAGGTCACTTCGCGGCCGGGTTGCCGGGGCCGCGGCAGTACGCTCGCGGGACCGCCCGCGACTCGAAGGTGCCGAACGTGAGCCTGCGTGTGCGCCGCGTCTACGAACCGCCCGAGGCCGACGACGGCCTGCGTGTCCTCGTCGACCGGCTGTGGCCGCGCGGACTGACCAAGGACGCGGCCCGTGTGGACGAGTGGCCGAAGGCCCTCACACCATCCGACGAGCTGCGCACGTGGTACCACGCGGGCGGCTCGTACGAGGAGTTCAGGAGCCGCTACGAGGCGGAGCTCGATGCTCCGGAGGCCGCCGGACTCCTCGACGGCCTGCGCGGCGCGGCCCGCGGGAAGCGCGTGACCCTGCTGACCGCGTCCAGGACGCCGCAGCAGAGCCACGCACAGGTGCTGCTGGAGCTGCTGCAGGGCTGAGGTCAGCCCGTGTGCCCGGCCGCGTGCCGGCCCGCGGCCCGGCCGGAGAACAGGCAGCCGCCGAGGAAGGTGCCCTCCAGCGCGTTGTAGCCGTGCACACCGCCGCCACCGAAGCCGGCCACCTCACCCGCCGCGTACAGCCCCTCGATCGGCGTGCCGCCGGCGGCCAGGGCGCGGGAGTCGAGGTCGGTCTGGATGCCGCCGAGGGTCTTGCGGGTGAGCACGTGCAGCCGGACGCCGATGAGGGGGCCCGCGGCCGGGTCGAGGATGCGGTGCGGGGAGGCGACCCGGCCGAGCCGGTCGCCGATGTAGCGGCGGGCGTTGCGGATGCCCTGGACCTGGGAGTCCTTGCTGTAGGGATTGGCCATCTGCAGGTCGCGGGCCTCGATCTGGCGGCGCACCTCGGCCGCGTCCAGCAGTGGCTTGTCGGTCAGCGCGTTCATCTTCCCGACCAGCTGCTCCAGGTTGCCCGCGGTCACGAAGTCCGCGCCCTTGTCGAGGAAGGCCTGCACCGGTGCGGGCGCGCCGCTGCCGAGGAGCCGGTCGCGCAGTACGGCCTTGCGGTCCTTGGCGGTGATGTCGGGGTTCTGCTCGGAGCCGGAGAGCGCGAACTCCTTCTCGATGATCTTCCGGGTGAGGATGAACCACGAGTGGTCGTAGCCCGCGATGTCCTCGGTGGTACGCAGGTACTTGAGGGTATTGAGGGTGTCGTACCCCGGCAGGCAGGGGTCGGGCAGCCGGCGGCCGAGGGCGTCCAGCCAGATGGAGGACGGGCCGGGCAGGATGCGGATGCCGTGGCCGGGCCAGATCGGGTCCCAGTTCTGCAGGCCCTCGGTGTAGTGCCACATGCGGTCCCGGTTGACCAGCCGGACGCCCGCCTCGGCACTGATGTCGAGCATGCGGCCGTCGACGTAGGCGGGCACGCCGGTGACCATCTCGGCCGGCGGGGTGCCGAGCCGGGCGGGCCAGTGACGGCGGACGATGTCGTGGTCGGCGCCTATGCCGCCGGTGGTGACCACGACCGCCTGGGCGGTGAGTTCGAAGTCGCCGACGCGGTCGCGGCTGGAGGCCACACCGCGCGGCGAGCGGTCGTCGGCGAGGACGGTGCCGCGCACCCCGCGTGCCGTGCCGTCCTCGATGACCAGCTCGTCGACCCGGTGGCGGTGGTGGAAGGTCAGCAGTCCGTCCCGGGCGGCCTGGCGGGCGTACCGCACGAAGGGTTCGACCACGCCGGTGCCGGTGCCCCAGGCGATGTGGAAGCGGGGTACGGAGTTGCCGTGCCCGCCCGCCCTGAGGTCGCCGCGCTCGGCCCAGCCGACGGTCGGCAGCAGCTCGATGCCGTGCCCCTTGAGCCAGGACCGCTTCTCGCCTGCCGCGAACTCGACGTACGCGCGGGCCCAGCGCACCGCCCAGGAGTCCTCGTCGTCGAGCCGGTCGAACCCGGCGCTGCCCTGCCAGTCGTTCCAGGCGAGGTCGAAGGAGTCCTTGATGCCGAGGCGGCGCTGCTCGGGCGAGTCGACGAGGAAGAGCCCGCCGAAGGACCAGAACGCCTGTCCGCCGAGGTTGGCGGCGTTCTCCTGGTCGACCAGGGCCACCCGGCGGCCCCGGCTGGTGAGCTCGTGCGCCGCGACCAGGCCGGCGAGGCCCGCTCCGACGACGATGACGTCCGCGTCCATCGTGACTGTGTCCTTCCTGACGGTCCTCATGCGGGGGTCGTGCGGGGTGGTGCGGCGGTGCGGCTGCCGTCCGTGAGCAGGGCGGTGAGCAGCTGTTTGAGCCAGGCCCGGGCGGCCTCGACGTCCTTGTCCAGCAGCAGCTGGACGGTGACGCCGTCGTACGCGGCGACCACGGCGTGCGCGGCGCCGTCCGCGTCCCCGAGCACGGCGGGCAGTTCGGTGTGGCCGCGGGCCCGGAACAGCCGGTCGGCGATCGCCTCGCGGAGCCGGGCGCGGTGGTCGAGGAGGGCCCGGGCGGTCTCCGGGTCGCGGGCGGCGTGCACCAGGAAGTCGGTCTTGACCAGCAGCCAGTCCACGTCGAGCAGCAGCACCTCGGTGACCCGGTCCACGGAGGCGGGCACGTCGAGTCCGGGCCCGTCCTGGGCGAGCGCCTCGGCCACCTGGGAGGCGATGAGGTCGGCGCGCTCCTGGTAGAGCGCGAAGAACAGCTCGTCCAGGGTGTCGAAGTTCGAGTAGAAGGCGCCGCGGCTGAAGCCCGCGGCCTCGCAGACCTCCTCGATGGAGACCCGCCCGAAACCCTTGGCCGAGAACACCTCGAACGCGGCCTGGAGCAGCCTGGCGCGGGTGTGGACCCGGCGCCGGGGGACGCGCTTGGGTGTCTCTTCCATCCGCCCCTCCCGGTTCGATACGCGAATGTATCCGATACACCGATGTATCGAAAGCCCTGACAACCGACCTCGACCCAATGGGAACGCATTTTCGATTAAGGAGTACGCTGGACCCATGTCCACGCACCTCCAGGGCTCTCTGTTCGACCAGACCGACGAGCTGCGGCTCGGGCAACTCGACGGGCTGCGCCGGACCGAACTGTCCGCCGGCGCCTGGATCGACGTCCTGCCGGGCTGGCTGAGCGGCGCCGACGCGCTGTTCGAGAAGCTGGCGTCGGACGTGCCGTGGCGCGCGGAGCGCCGCAAGATGTACGACAACGTGGTGGCCGTACCGCGCCTGCTGGCCTTCTACGCGGCACCCGACCCACTGCCCCATCCGCTGCTGCACGACGCCCGTGACGCCCTGTCCCGGCATTACGCCGAGGAGCTGGGCGAGCCCTTCACGACCGCCGGGCTGTGCTTCTACCGCGACGGCCGGGACAGCGTGGCCTGGCACGGGGACCGGATCGGGCGGGGTGCCCGGGAGGACACGATGGTCGCGATCCTGTCCGTAGGCACGCCCCGTGACCTGCTGCTGCGTCCGGCGGGCGGAGGCGGTACGACACTGCGCCGGCCGCTCGGGCACGGCGACCTGATCGTGATGGGCGGCTCCTGCCAGCGGACCTGGGAGCACTGCGTACCGAAGTCGGCCCGGGCCGCGGGGCCGCGCATCAGCATCCAGTTCCGGCCGCACGGCGTGCAGTGACACGCCCCCGTGGATGCGGGGCACCGGCACATCTGGTTGGCTGTCCCGGACGGTCGGCCGCACAGGGTTCGGGGAGATCATGCGCGCAGAGGTACACCAGGTCGCCGACGGCACCTTTCTGGTGCACGGCAACCACGTCAACTGGGTGATCCTGAAGGACGGGGACGCCGTCACCCTGGTGGACACCGGCTATCCCGGAGACCGTCAGGGTCTCCTGGAATCCCTCGCCGAGGTGGGCGGTTCACCGGAGGCGGTCGCCGCCGTGCTGATCACCCACGCGCACAACGACCATCTGGGCTCGGCCGAGTATCTGCGCGCCGCCCACGGCACCCCGGTGTACCTGCACCCGGCCGAAGTGCCGCACGCGCGGCGGGAGTTCCTGCAGCAGGCCGCCATCGGCGACGTGATCCGCAACGCCTGGCGGCCGGGCGTCCTGCCCTGGGCGGCCCATGTGATCCGTGTCGGCGGCACCGACCACAACCCCGTCACCGCCCCCGAGCCGTTCCCGGGCGAGGGCCCGCTGGACCTGCCCGGCCGCCCCGTGCCCGTGCACACCCCGGGCCACACCGACGGCCACTGCGTCTACCACCTCCCCGAGGCAGGCATCGTCATCTCCGGCGACGCCCTGGTCAGCGGGCACGCGACCTCGCGGGTGAAGGGCCCGCAGATACTGCTCGACTTCTTCCACCACGACCGCGCCGCCGTCCTGGCCTCCCTCGACACGATCGGCGCGCTGGACGGGGACACCCTGCTGCCCGGTCACGGGCCGGTCCACCGGGGTCCGGTGCGCGCGGCGGCCGAGCAGGCCCGGGACCGGGCCTCCTAGAACACCGGCACGGGGCCTTAGGGTTCGTGCCATGGCCTTGCAGATCAGCGCCACGAACCCGGAGCACCCCGCGCTCCTGCTCGCCCTGCCCTGGGACGTGCCCCTGGAGGAGTGGCCCGAGGAGTACCTCGTGCCGCTGCCGCGGGGCATCTCCCGGCACGTCGTGCGGTACGCCCACGCCGGTGACGAGGTGATCGCCGTCAAGGAGCTGGCCGAGCGGCCCGCGCTGCGCGAGTACGGGCTGCTGCGCGACCTGGACCGGCTGGGCATCCCCGCCGTCGACCCGCTCGCCGTGGTCACCGGCCGCACCGACCGCTCGGGCGCCCCGCTGGAGCCGGTCCTGGTCACCCGGCATCTGCGCGGCTCGATGCCGTACCGCTCGATGTTCGAGACGACCATGCGCCCGGCGACCATGCACCGGCTGATGGACGCCCTCGCCGTGCTGCTGGTCCGGCTGCACCTGGCCGGGTTCGCCTGGGGCGACTGCTCGCTGTCCAACACCCTGTTCCGGCGGGACGCGGGCGCCTACGCCGCCTATCTGGTCGACGCCGAGACCGGCGACCTGCACCCGCGGCTCAGCCCCGGGCAGCGGGAGTACGACCTGGACCTGGCCCGGGTGAACATCAGCGGCGAGCTGCTGGACCTGGAGGCGTCCGGCGCGCTGCACCCGTCCGTCGACCCGGTGGAGTTCGGGCACGAGATCTGCACCCGGTACCAGGGCCTGTGGCAGGAGCTGACCCGCACCTCGGTGTACCCGGCGGGCAAGTACCACTACATCGAACGCCGGATCCGCCGGCTGAACGACCTCGGCTTCGACGTGGCCGAGATGCAGATCCAGCACTCCTCGAACGGCGACACGGTCACCTTCGTGCCGAAGGTGGTCGACGCCGGCCACCACCAGCGCCAGCTGCTGCGGCTGACCGGCCTGGACGCCGAGGAGAACCAGGCGCGGCGGCTGCTGAACGACCTGGAGAGCTGGATGGCCACCCAGGACGACTACGCGCCCGGCGATCCCCTCGCCGCCCGTCCGGAAGTGCTGGCCCACCGGTGGGTGCGAGACGTGTTCCGGCCCACCGTGCGGGCCGTACCGCTTCAGCTGCGCGGTGCCATGGACCCGGCCGAGATTTACCACGAACTCCTCGAACACCGTTGGTACCTGTCCGAGCGCGCCCAGCACGACATAGGCCTCGACGTGGCCGTCACGGACTACATGGAGAACGTCCTGCCCACGGCGCGAACCACCCTGGAGCCGGCCGACTCCGAGTAGCTCACTCGTGCGGGACCACGGCGACCGGGCAGTCGGCGTGGTGCAGCATCCCGTGCGCGACCGATCCGATCCGGGCGCCCACGGCCGTACGGTGGGCCCGGCGCCCGACGACCATCAGCTGGGCCCGGCCGGCCACCGACAGCAGCACCTGCCCGGCGCTGCCCATCTCGACGTGCTCGGCCACGGGCACGTCCGGGCATCTCTCCCGCCACGGCCGGAGCGCCTCGGTGAGCGCCTGCTTCTCGTAGGGTTCGAGGCCGCCCGCGTCGTCGAGGAGCTTGAGCGAGCCGGGGCTGTAGGCGAAGACCGGCGGCAGGGTCCACGCCCGTACGGCCAGGACGGCCGCGCCGCGGGCCGCCGCCGTCTCGAACGCGAACCGCAGCGTGGCCGCGCTGTCCTCGGGGCCGCCGTGCTGGCCGACGACGACGTCCCGCCCGGCGGCTTCCGTCGCCGGCTGGTCCCCGGCTCGCACCAGGACCACCGGCCGGGCCGCCTCGGCGATCACCTGCCGGCCGACCGAGCCCAGCAGGAACCCGAGGACGGGTCCGTGCCCGCGCGAGCCCAGCACCAGCATCTCGGCCCCGGAAGCGGCGCGTGCCAGCGCGTGCACGGGCTCGCCCTCGACCACGTCGACGCTCACCTCCAGCTCCGGATGCCGCTCGGAGACGACCCGCACCGCCTCCCGCACCCCTTCCGACACCCATCCCTGCTGGGTGTTCCGGTCCGCGGTGGCCAGCGACTCGGCGTACCGCCAGGCGTGCACCACGCGCAGCGGCAGCCCACGGCGCACGGCCTCCCGGGCCGCCCAGTCCAGCGCGGCCCGGCTCTCCTCGGTGCCGTCCACCCCTGCCGTGATCGGGCGTGTCATGCGTGGGGCCTCCTCGTCGTCACCGCTCTCGTGATCCTGGTGCCCACTATCGGGCACGGTCGCGCACAGTCACGACGAACTCCTCCGCGCAGGGCGAGGCGGGCGGGACCGGCGCGGAGGACGTGGGCCGCGTACTCGGCGACGGCGGGGTCTCACCGGCGACACCGCCCGCGCCACGCGCCGGCGGGCGCCGCCGACCCCGAGCACCGTGATCGGCTGGCTACGCTTCCGGCATGGCTGTGGAGTGGGAGCAGGTGATCGTCGACGCGGCCGACCCGGTGGCGCTCGGGCGCTGGTGGGTCGAGGCGCTGGGCTGGGTCGTGGTGAACGACGCCGAGGACGAGTTCGAGATCCGGCCGGCGCCCGACCGGCTGCCCGGGCTGCTGTTCGTAGCGGTGCCGGATCGGAAGACGGTCAAGAACCGGCTGCACCTCGACTTCCGCCCGGACGACCAGGCGGCGGAGGTGGCCCGGCTGCTCGCGCTCGGCGCCCGGCACGCGGACGTCGGACAGGGCGAGCGGCCGTGGGTGGTGCTCATGGATCCCGAGGGCAACGAGTTCTGCGTGCTCGGGGAGCGGCGCCCCGGCTGATCGCCGCCTGCCGTATCCCAGGGCGAACCGGGGCGATCGAACATACGATGGCCTCGAACCGGTGCGGTGGTCCCCACGACACCGACCCGTGGAATCGAGGCTCGGGGTGGGAGACGTATGGCACAGGCCGCCGACGCAGCGCGGACCGTCATCCTGACCGTGGACGACGACCCGGGGGTCTCCCGTGCCGTCGCCCGCGATCTGCGGCGGCGCTACGGCGAGTCGTACCGGATCGTGCGCGCGGAGTCGGGCGAGTCCGCGCTGCAGGCCCTGCGCGAGCTGAAGCTGCGCGGCGACCTGGTGGCGGTGATCCTGGCCGACTACCGGATGCCGCAGATGAACGGCATCGAGTTCCTGGAAGAGGCACTGGACGTGTACCCGGGTGCGCGCAGGGTGCTGCTGACCGCGTACGCGGACACCAACGCGGCGATCGACGCGATCAACGTGGTCGATCTGGACCACTATCTGCTCAAGCCCTGGGATCCGCCGGAGGAGAAGCTCTACCCGGTCCTGGACGACCTGCTCCAGGCCTGGCGCAGCAGCGCCTACCGGCCCGTGCCCAGCACCAAGGTCGTCGGGCACCGCTGGTCGGCGCGGTCGTCGGACGTGCGCGAGTTCCTCGCCCGCAACCAGGTGCCGTACCGCTGGTACTCGGTGGAGGAGCCCGAGGGACAGCGGCTGCTGGCGGCCGCCGGGCAGGACGGGCGGCGGCTGCCGCTGGTGATCACGCCGGACGGCACCACGCTGGTCGAGCCCGAGGCGCCGGAACTGGCCGCGCGGGTGGGTCTTGCGACCACGCCGACGGCCGACTTCTACGACCTGATCGTGATCGGCGGCGGGCCGGCCGGGCTCGGCGCGGCGGTGTACGGCGCCTCCGAGGGGCTCAGGACCGTGCTGGTGGAGCGGTCGGCGACCGGCGGGCAGGCGGGCCAGAGCTCCCGGATCGAGAACTATCTGGGCTTCCCCGACGGGGTCTCCGGCGCCCAGCTCACCGACCGGGCGCGCCGGCAGGCGGCCAAGTTCGGCGCGGAGATCCTGACCGCCCGCGAGGTGACGGGACTCGAGGTCAACGGCGCCGCCCGGGTCGTACGGTTCGCGGACGGCTCGGCGATCGCCGCGCACAGCGTGATCCTCGCGACCGGTGTGCAGTACCGGCAGCTCGAGGCGGCCGGCTGCGTCGATCTGACCGGCTGCGGGGTGTTCTACGGCTCGGCGCTGACCGAGGCCGCCGCGTGCCAGGGGCAGGACATCTACATCGTCGGCGGCGCCAACTCGGCGGGCCAGGCGGCGATGTACCTGTCCCGGGGCGCGAAGTCGGTGACACTGCTGGTGCGCGGCGCGGACCTGTCGGCGTCGATGTCCCACTACCTGATCCAGCAGATCAACGAGGCGCCGAACATCTCGGTGCGCCCGTACACCGTGGTGGACTCGGCGCACGGCGTGGACCACCTGGAGCAGCTGACGCTGCGTCACACCGTGACGGGGGAGAGCGAACGGGTCGAAGCGCAGTGGATGTTCGTGTTCATCGGTGCCGCCCCGCTGACCGACTGGCTGGGCGACGCGGTGCTGCGCGACGAGCGCGGGTTCATCCTCGCCGGGCCCGATCTGACCCCCGACGGGCGGCCGCCGGCCGGCTGGGAGCTGGACCGGCCGCCGTACCACCTGGAGACCAGCGTCCCCGGCGTGTTCGTGGCGGGTGACGCCCGCGCCGAGTCCGCCAAGCGGGTCGCGTCCGCCGTCGGAGAGGGAGCCATGGCCGTGATGCTCGTCCACCGGTACCTGGAACAGTCATGAACGATCGGGAACAGTCGAACGATTTGGCACAGTCGGACGGTCTGGAGCAGTCATGAGCGGGCAGATCATGCCGTGCAGTCCCAAGGAGATCGGCTCGCTGTTCCTCTTCGAGAAGCTGAGCCCCGAACAGCTGGGCCGGTTGTGCAGCGAGGGGCGGATCGAGCTGTTCCAGCCCGGCCCGGTGTACACCGAGGGCGATCCGGCCACCTGCTTCTTCGTGATGCTCGAGGGCACGGTGGTGATGTCCCGCCGGGTCGGCGGCGACGACGTGGAGGTCACCCGCAGCTCGCAGCGCGGGGTGTACGCGGGTGCGATGCAGGCGTACATCGGCGACCGGGTGCGGCAGGTCTACAACAACTCGATGCGGGTGACGGAGCCGACGCGGTTCTTCGTGCTGCCGGCGGACATCTTCGCGGACGTCATGACCGAGTGGTTCCCGATGGCCGTGCATCTGCTGGAGGGCCTGTTCTTCGGGTCGAAACGCACCCAGGCGGCGATCGGCCAGCAGGAGCGGCTGCTGGCGCTGGGCTCGCTGTCGGCCGGGCTCACGCACGAGCTGAACAACCCGGCGGCGGCAGCGGTCCGGGCCACCGCCACGCTGCGCGAGCGGGTCGCCAAGATGCGGCGCAAGCTCGCCGTGATCGCCGAAGGCCCCTTCTCCCGGGATCAGTTGGCGAGTCTGATCGAGATCCAGGAGCGCACCGCCGAACGCGTCGCCAAGGCCCCGGTGCTCAGTCCGATGGAGGCGGCCGATCGGGAGGACATGCTCACCGACTGGCTGGAGGACCACGACATCGGCCAGGGCTGGCAGCTGGCGCCGACCTTCGTGCAGGCCGGACTCGACGTCGACTGGCTGGAGCAGGTCGCGGCCGCCGTGGACGAGGAGATCCTTCCCGGGGCGATCGGCTGGCTCAACTACACCATCGAGACAGAGCTGTTGATGACCGAGATCGAGGACTCCACCACCCGGATCTCGCACCTCGTCGACGCAGCCAAGCAGTACTCGCAGCTGGACCGGGCCCCGTACCGCGTGGTGGACGTGCACGAACTCCTCGACAGCACCCTGCTGATGCTGTCCGGCAAGATCGGTGCCGGTGTCCATGTCGTGAAGGAGTACGACCGCACGCTCCCGCCGGTGCCCGCCTATCCGGCGGAGCTGAACCAGGTGTGGACGAACCTGATCGACAACGCGGTGTCCGCCATCAACGGCGCGGGCGGCACGGGCACGTTGACCGTGCGGACCGCGCTCGACCACGAGCGGCTGCTGGTGGAGTTCCGGGACACCGGGCCCGGTGTCCCGCCCGAGATCAAGGACCGGATCTTCGATCCGTTCTTCACCACCAAACCGGTCGGCGAGGGCACCGGGCTGGGCCTGGACATCTCCTGGCGGATCGTCGTCAACAAGCACCACGGGAGCCTGCGCGTGGAGTCGGTGCCCGGTGACACCCGTTTCCAGGTCGTCCTGCCGTTGACCGCCGAAACGCCGGACACATCCCTCGAGCGAGCGGAGGAAGCCGTATGAGCACCAGCGACAAGGCCCATGCGATCGACCCGGGCGTCCCGCCCAGTGGCCCCGGCTGTGTGGAGTGCGAGGAGGCCGGCGGCTGGTGGTTCCATCTGCGCCGGTGCGCGCAGTGCGGCCACATCGGGTGCTGCGACGACTCTCCCGCGAAGCACGCCACCGCGCATTACCACGCCACGGGGCATCCGGTGATCCGTAGCTTCGAGCCGGGCGAGGAGTGGTTCTGGGACTACGCGACGGATGAGTTGTACGCCTCGGGTCCGGAGCTGGCGCCGCCCGTCAGTCATCCCGCCGGCCAGCCGGTGCCGGGCCCTGCCGGGCGGGTGCCGGCCAACTGGGCGGAGACGTTGCGGGGTTGAGTCGCTGACGGCCCGGGTGGTTGCTCCGACCGTGGCGGCCGGAAGGTCCGGTCAGCGGGTGCAGTCGAGGCTGCCGGGGCCGACGGTGTCGGCGAGCGCCCGCATGCCCTTGTCGTCGGGGTGGAGGTGGTCACCACCGTCGAGGAACGGCAGCAGACGTGCCGAGTCGTGGGGGCTGCGCAGGGTGCGGTCGAAGTCGGTGACCGCGTCGAACTCGCCGCTGGTGCGGAGGAACCGGTTCACTGCCCGGCGTACGGCCTCGGCGGCCGGGTCCCATTCGGGCCGGCCCTCGAAGGGGCCGATCGTGGCGGCGGCCACGCACTTTCCCGCCGCGTGCACCCGCTCGGCGATCCTCCGGTACCCGGCGATCAGGTCCTGCGCGGTGACGCCGGTGTGCGCCTTGAGGTCGTTCACGCCCTCGAAGAGGAAGACGGTGCGCACACCGGGCAGGGACAGCACGTCCCGGTCCAGCCGGTTCAGGGCACTCTGCCCGGCGCCGTCGGCGAGCACCTGGTTGCCCGAGATGCCTTCGTCGGCGACGCCTCGGACGGGCGCGTGGGCCGTGTTCAGGCGCCGGGCCAGGTAGTCGGTCCAGCGGCGGTCCAGGTCCGCGGTGGAGTGCCAGCCGTCGGTGATGGAGTCGCCGAGCGCGACGACAGCTCCGGTGGCGCCGAGGGACGGCCGTACGGACACGGCGTCGAGGTACCACCAGGAGCCCGTGGTCTGCGTCCAGTTGGTGCCGCTCTCCTCGGCGGTGTGGTCGCCCCGGCCGGTGTAGGAGGTCTGCATCGCCAGCCAGTGGCCGGTCGCCGGGCCTGCCGCGGCCGGGGTGTGCAGGCTGACCGCCAGATCGGTGCCGGCGCTCAGTCGGCGGTGCAGCGGGTCGCTCCAGGCGGTGGCGCCCGCCGGGACGGTGACCGTGGGGACGCCACCGAAGGTCAGCCGCCGGTTGCTGCCCGGCCGCAGGGCGGCTCCCGCGCCGCGCACTCCGGCGTAGACGCTGTCGACGGTGAGCGGCCGGTCGCCGAAGGCGTTGCTCAGCCGGACGCGCAGGTCGTCGCCGCCGACGCTGGTGTGCACGATCAGCCGGTAGCCCTGTCCGGCGGTGCCCTCGCCCATGCGGTCGGCGCTCGCCGCCCAGGTGACGACCCCGGAGGCGTGCTCGGCGGTGGCGGGCAGGGCGGCCGCCCGGGCGGGCGCGGACTGGCAGACGACGGCCGTGAGCAGGGCGGCGGCGACGCGGCGGACGCGTCCGAACCGGCCGGTCATCACACGAGGCCCCGAAGCGTGACGGACCCGCCGGGTCGCACGCGGTCCGTCCGGGACGTGCCTGCGTAGCCCACGCAGGTCATGGTCCCGCCACCGCCGCCAACATGCATCTCGGGGCCGGTCCGGTTCGGTGCGGGCGGCAGCAGGGCCCGGCGAGCGGCCCGGGCCGGCCCCGGCCATCGGGCAGACGCCCCCATATCGCCGTCCGCCGAGGGGCGGGCGGGACGCGGGCGGTCGCCGGGGAGGCCGACCGGGGCACATCCACTCCTCCAGAAGGCCGGGCTTGGCGATCCGTGCGGGTAGGACGCGGCGACCGGCACATCAGGCCGGCGGTCGGGCGCGGGCGCTGTCCCGGTTCCGTGGCGGAAGCGGTCGCCCGCACGGCCGGGAGCCCCGGAGGCGGTTGAGGTGATCCGGGCCGCACCGGAACATGCGGATGCCCCGCGCGAGGCGGGGCATCCGGTGGTGCGGCGGCTGCGTCAGTGACGGGCGGCCGGCGTGTTGGCGGCGGTGACGTTGACCTCGGCCCACGCCTTGTCCACCGTCTTGTACTCGGTGCTGTTCGCGCCGTACAGGTCCTTGGCCGCCTTCAGCGTCGCGACGCGCGCGTCGTGGAAGTCGGTCGTGGAGACCATGTAGCGGGTGAGCGCACGGTAGAAGATCGCGGTGGCCTTGGTGCGGCCGATCCCCTTGACCGTGGAGTGGTCGTAGGTCGGCGAGTTGTACGTGACCCCGTTGATCGTCTTGCTGCCGCTGCCCTCCGCGAGGAGGTAGTAGGCGTGCGAGGAGACACCGGACCCGGCGTGCACCTCGGTGTCGTACACGGCCGGCGACCAGTAGTCGATCGTGCCCTCGAGCTTGTCGAGCGAGGGGTGGTCGAGGCGGCGCAGGAACTTCTGCGCGAGGCCCAGCTTCTCGCCGATCAGGTAGTCCGGCGTGTCCTTGGAGTTCTTGGCGTAGAACTCCACGTTGGAGCCGAAGATGTCGGCGAGCGACTCGTTCAGCGCGCCGGGCTCGCCGTACTGGTTGCCCTGGGAGTCGACGTAGGTCGGCTCCAGCTTGGCGGTGGCGTCCACCACGCCGTGGGTCAGCTCGTGGCCGGTGACGTCGAGGACGACGAGCGGCTTCTTGAACATCTGGCCGTCGCCGTCGCCGTACAGCATGCAGTTGCAGGTCGGGTCCCAGAAGGCGTTCGCGACCTTCTTGCCCCAGTGGACCATGCCCTGGGCGGCCTTGCTGTTGTTGGCTATGCCCTTGCGCCCGAAGGTGCTCTTGTAGAAGTCCAGGGTCTTGGTGATGCCGTACTGGGCGTCCGCGGCGGCGCTGGCACGGTTGCCGGTCGTGCCGTTGCCCCACACGTTGGTCGTGCCGGTGAACTTCGTGCCCGAGCCGAACTTCTCCGTGTACGAGCCCTTGGCGTCGCGCGTCTCGGTGCCGTACCGGCTCGGGTCCTTGAGCTGGTAGTGGCCGCGCGAGGTCGCCGTGGTGGTCAGGCCCACGTTGCCCACGAAGAGGGTCTTGCCGGTGCCCTTGGCGGCCGACGGGTACCGCGTGGCGCCGGAGACGCCGGAGCCGAGGAGCGACTCGGGGGCGGCAGAGGCGGCGCCGGTGGCCGGGTCGATGGTCTCGCCGTGCCTGCGCAGGCTCTCCAGCACCTTCGGCGACAGGAACTCGTCGCTGTCGGGCGTGTTGCTGCGCACCTTGCCGGTGACGGCGTCGATGACGACGGTGCTGGTGCCGTTCTGGTCGGTCACGGTCACCTGGTAGGCGAGGGCGGAGGACCCGCCGCGCGCGTCGACGACGAGCTGGGCGGTGCCCGCGTCGCCCTTGGCGGCCTGGGCGGCCTTGGCGGCGGCCTGGTCCGCGCTCAGCTTGGCCTTGGTGCTGGCCGGCTCGACGGCGTGACCGGCGGCGCGGGTCACGCCGGTGTAGGCCAGCTTGTGGTCGAGGTGGACGATGAGGTCGCCGCCGAGCACGGGCATGCCGTCGTGCGTGCGGACGAACCGGACGTGCCGGGCGCCCTCGGGGTCGAGCATCACGTCCTGCGCGTGCAGTTCGTCGCCCTGGGAGACGCCGGTCGCCGAGGCGTGGGCGAAGGCCGCGGTGCGCGCCGCCTCGACCACCGCCGTGGCGTTCGTGGTGGCGGACGCCGAGGACCGCTCCACCCCCGTGGAGGGACCCGCGAAGGCCGTTCCGGCCAGGCCCGTGGCAGCGGTCGTCACCGCGATGGCGACGGCGACGCTGCGTATGTGGGGTCTACGCAAGGGTCAGTGTTCCTTCGTTCGAAGGCAGCCGGGATCACCAACCGCCTTGGCACGTGACGCTGTTCCGCGTCACGGGGGCTGGTCGGGCCCCAAGGCGCAACCCTTACGGATCAGTCATGTCCACGTAAAGACGGAATGATCGATTTCGCGACCTTCTATGACAATCCTTTACATATGCGCGCCACAGAGTGATCACTGACTGACCAACTGTGTGTCGGCTGTGGAGACGTGGACTCGATCCCCTAGGTTCCAAGGCCGGAATGTGACCGATGTCGCATCACACCTCGTATCTCCTCGGAACGCTGAAGGCGGGTGGCGGATGGTCTCGGCAACGACGGGGCGGGGCGCGGTTCTCGGGGCGGTCGCGCTGTCGCTCCTCGTGGGCCCGGCGTGGGCCGCGACGGAGCAGACGGAAAGGCCGGACGCCCGGCCCGCGGCTCCGCGGGCGGCGCTGCCGGCACCCGACACCGCGGGCCTCGCCGCGGCGCTGCGGTCCGCGGTGGCGCGGGGCGCGCCGGGCGCCCTGGCCCGCATCGACGACCACGGCCGGACGTACGAGGCGACCAGCGGACTCGCCGACCTGAGCACACGACGGGCCATCGGTGCCGGCGACCGGTTCCGCGTCGGCAGCATCACCAAGACCTTCTCGGCCGTCGTCCTGCTGCAGCTCGCCGACGAACGACTGCTGGCGCTCGACGCGCCGGTCAACCGCTATCTGCCCAGGCTGCTGCCGGACGACCGCATCACGGTGCGCCAGCTGCTGAGTCATCGCAGCGGCCTGTACGACTACACCGACGACCTGTTCGCCGACAGCGTGTCCGGCTTCGAGGCGGTGCGGAACAAGGTTTTCACCTACCGTCAGCTGGTCGCCCTCTCGCTGAAGAAGCCGCGCACCAACGCGCCCGGCGCCGCGTACTCCTACTCCAACACCAATTTCGTGGTGGCCGGCATGCTCATCGAGAGGCTCACCGGGCACTCGGTGCGGACCGAGTACGAGGACCGCATCGTCAAGCCGCTGAAGCTGCGGGACACGTTCTATGTGCATCCCGAGACGGGGATCCCGGGCCGGTACGCCCGCGGATACCTCACCCCGGACAAGGCGGGCGAGCCGCTGGTCGACTCCACCGAGCAGACGGTGTCCTGGGCGCAGAGCGCCGGGGCGATCATCTCCAGTGCGCGGGATCTCGACGTGTTCTACGGCGCGCTGCTCGAAGGCAGACTGCTGTCCGCGGCGCGGCTGGAGGAGATGGAACGCTTCACGCGGGTCGACGGCACGACGTGGTACGGGCTGGGGCTGCGGCGGCGTGATCTCGCGTGCGGGGTCTCGGTGTACGGGCACACGGGGGTGGTGCAGGGGTACTCCACGTATGCCTTCGCGTCGAAGGACGGAACGCGGAGTCTTACGGCCATGGCCGACACGTCCAACAACGGGAAGGCGTCGGATGCGTTGGCAGGAGCGCTGGATTCTGCGTTCTGCGGGAAAGGGGGGAAGACGGACAAGGGCTAGGGGCTTGCTCGTCGTTGCCGGGTACGACCCGGAACCTTCTCAGACGTGTCGGGCGTTGTCCCTTGTGTGACGAGCGAATTGGCGCCTGGCGGTAATGTGCCGCTGCCCGGTGGCGTGGCGCTGCTCCGGGTGGCCGGTGCCTTCGACGTGTCCGCGCTCGTCACCGGGGCGGAGGGCAAGGTCGGGTCGGACGCCGACTTCGTGTTCTACAACCAGCCTCGGGCAGCGGGCATACGACTGCGCGGAGACACGTTGACCGTCGAACCGGCCCGGCTGCGCGGTGGCGCCTCCCGGGTCACCGTCGTGGTGAGCGCGGCCGAGCCCGGCACGCCGCTCGGGCGGCTGCCCGCTCCCCGGCTGGCGGTCACGGACGGCTCCGGGCGTACGGTGGCCCGGTTCACGCCGCCCCGCCCCGGCCCGGAGACGATGCTGCTGCTCGCCGAGGTGTATCTGCGGCCAGGCGCCGGCTGGAAGCTGCGGGCGATCGGGCAGGGGTACGCGGACGGGCTGGCCGGACTCGCCCGGGACTTCGGAGTGCAGGTCACGGACGACGGCGGACACACGACGGCCACCGCGACGCCCCCGAACCACCCGGCATCTCACGGCCCCGCCACGGGGCCCACCACGACCGACCCGACCAGACCGTCCACCCACCCGACCACCACCGGCCCACCACCGCCCCGCCGCCCCACCATCACCGGCCCTCCAGGAGCGCCCCCGCGGCCCGCCATCACCGGCCCGGCCACACCCTCCGTCCCGCCCACCACGACCGGCCCCCGCGCACCGTCCGGCCGACCCGGTGTCGGGACACGAGGAGCGCTCCGTCGGCCCACCGCCACCGGCACACCAGGACCAACCCCTCGGCCCACCATCACCAGCCCACCAGCACCGTCCCTCGGCCCCACTGTCGCCGGCCCGGCCACACCCTCCGTCCCGCCCACCACGACCGGCCCCGAGGTGCCCTCCCGTCGGTTCGTCGGAGGCGCCGGAATCGGCGACTTCCTCCGTCTCGTCAACTCGGTGCGCACGCAAGCCGGTTCGCCGCCGGTCGCCCCCGATCCGCGGCTCGACTCCGCCGCCCGCTCCCATGCCCGGGCCATGGCGGAGGCCGGGCGGCTCGCGGGTGAGGGGCGGGACGGGGTTTCGGTGCACCAGCGGATCAGCGCCGCCGGATACGCGTACATCACAGTCGGCGAACACCTCGTCTCCGGGCCGCGCAGCCCGGCGGAGTTCGTGGAGTACTGCCTGGAATCGGCTCGTTCCCGGCGCACCCTGCTCGACCCGGCCTTCCGGCATGCCGCCCTGGCCCACGCCGACGCCGGCCACCGGTACTGGACCGCCCTGTGGGCCGCTCCGCTCACCCCGGACGCGCTGTCGCGTGCGGCCGCCGAGGTCGTCGCGCTCACCAACGCCGAGCGGGGCCGGGCCGGTCTGCCCCCGCTGGCGGCGGACCTCCAACTCACGGCCGCCGCTCAGGCACACTGCGCGGACATGGTGGCCCGCGACTTCTACGACCACGTCGCGCCGGACGGCTCGCGGCCCTGGGACCGGGCCGCCGCGGCGGGGTACCGCAGGCGCACGATCGGCGAGAACATCGCCTGCGGCCAGCGCTCCCCCGCCGAGGTCGTGGACGGCTGGATGAACAGTCCGGGGCACCGCGCGAACATCCTCAAGCGGGAGTTCGGCCACATCGGCGTCGGCTTCGCGGGCGGCGGCCGGGCGGGCACGTACTGGGCCCAGCTGTTCGGTGGCTGAGCGGTTTCTTTCCCCGATCTTGGCGGAACAACATCCTCCGGGACACCATGCCCCGCATGAAGGGTGATCTCTTTTCCAGTGCGCACGTGGTCCAGCCGGCCGTGGAGCCGGGCATGTCCGTCGAGAACGCCAAGTGCATCAAGTACGCCGTGGACGGCGAGATGTACGCCCGCCAGGGCGCGATGGTCGCCTATCGGGGGGACCTGAAGTTCGAGCGCAAGGGGCAGGGCGTCGGCGGCATGCTGAAGCGTGCGGTCACCGGCGAGGGGCTGCCCCTCATGGCGGTGCGCGGGCAGGGTGAGGCCTGGTTCGCGCACGAGGCGCAGAACTGTTTCCTCGTCGAGGTCGAGCCCGGCGACCAGTTCACGGTCAACGGCCGCAACGTGCTGTGTTTCGACGCCTCGTTGTCGTACGACATCAAGACGGTGAAGGGGTCGGGCATCGCCGGCGGCGGCCTGTTCAACAGCGTGTTCAGCGGGCAGGGCCGGCTCGGTCTGGTCTGCGAGGGCAACCCGCTGGTCATCCCGGTCTCCGCGCAGTCCCCCGTGTACGTCGACACCGACGCGGTGGTCGGCTGGACCGCACATCTGCAGACCTCGCTGCACCGCTCCCAGTCCATCGGCTCGATGCTGCGCGGCGGTTCCGGCGAGGCCGTGCAGCTGATGCTCCAGGGCGAGGGCTTCGTCGTGGTGCGCCCGAGCGAGCTGACCCCGCAGAAGGCCCAGCAGCACTGAACCTTCACAGGGTGATCCACGTCGCACGGGCAACCCCCGTCGCCGTACCCGCGTCTTGACCGGCAACAGACCGACACGCCCCGGTCCCCTCAGGCCGGGGCGCATTTTCGAGACCCTATACACGCGATGTATACATACCGTGTATAGAAAGGCACGCTACGCATGTACGGCAAGGCTTTCGCCCCGGAGTACCAGGGCGCCCTGACCACCCTGTCCGTGAATTCCTCGCTGATCGATGTGCTGACGGAGGGCACCGAGAAGCTGCGCGAGGCCGAGCGGTCCGGGCTCCCCGCGGAGGCGGCCCGCTGCGGGATCGCCGTCGCCGAGGCGCACCGGCGGCTCGGCCACACGGCGGACGCGGACCGGGCCTGGAAGGCGAGTTACCGCGCCGCCCGCGCGGCCGGTGACACCGCCGCGATGGCGTGGGCGCTGTGGAGCGGCGGCACCCTCGCCCGGCAGCGCGGGGCCTTCCCGCTGGCCTGGCGGCTGCTGGGGCTCGCGGCCGAAGTCGGCGAGCGCGGCGGCGACATCGTTGTCCGCGGCTACTCGCTGGCCGGCCTCGCGGAGACCGGCCGGATCCAGGGCGACTACGCGGCGGTCGGCCGGCTGCACGAGCAGCTGCTGGCCGAGGCCCGTCGGCGCGGCGAGGCCCGGCACACGGTGTGGGCGCTGGAGGGGATCGCGCAGATGCACCGCAACACCGGTGACCACGACCGGGCGTACGCGCTGTTCGAGGAGGCGGCGGAGATAGCCGAGCGGGCGGAGGACCGGCGCGGACACGCCTGGGCGCTGCGCGGCCTCGCCGACATCCTCTCGGTGCGCGACAAGGACACCGAGCGGGCGCTGGAGCTGCTGTCCCGTGCGGAGGCCTCCTGCCGGGCGATGGACCTCTCCAGCGCGCTCGCCTACAACCACAAGATGCGCGGCAACGTCCTGTACCGGGCCGGGCGTTACACCGAGGCGCGGGATCTGTACGAGCGGGCACTGGAGGAGTTCCGCGCGATGAGCGAGCCGCGCGGCGAGGCACTGGCGCGGCTCGGGCTGGCCAAGTCGCTGGCGCAGCTCGGCCGGGACCGGTCCGAGACGGCGGCCGAACTGGCCCATCTGGCAAGGACGTTGGAGCAGAGTGGACTGAGGCACGCCCGGGAGATGGTGGCCCGGGCCCAGGAGGAGTTCGGTCTCGACGCGGAGGTCGCCCGATGACCACCATACAGGCCGCACCTTCCACGTCCGAAGTCCTCCTCCGTTGCCGGGAGTTGGTGCAGCCGGCGCTGCGGGAGGCGGTCGGCCGGCTGCATCCGTGGGTGGCCGAGATGGCCGGGTACTCCTTCGGCTGGTGCGAGGTCGGCGGGGCGCCCGCCGCCGCGCCGGGCGGCAAGGGCGTACGGCAGGCGCTGGCGGTGCTCGGCGCCGAGGCGGCGGGCGCCGACGGGCGGGCCGGCGTCCCGGCAGCGGTGGCGGTGGAGTTGGTGCATGCCTTCTCGCTGCTGCACGACGACATCATGGACGGCGACGCGACCCGGCGACGCCGCCCCGCCGTGTGGAAGGCGTACGGCACGGGCCCGGCCGTGCTCGCCGGCGACGCCCTGTTCGCGCTGGCGGTGGAGACCCTCGCGATCGCGCCGCGGGGTGCCGGGGCCGTACGGCTGCTGTCGGCGGCCCTCGCCGACCTGGTGCACGGACAGGCCGACGACCTGCTGTTCGCCACCCGGCCCTGGACCGGCCCGGAGCGGGTCACCCCCGAGGAGTACCGGTCGATGGCGGAGGGCAAGACCGGCGCGCTGCTGGGCTGTGCCGCCGCGCTGGGCGCCCTGCTCGGCGGGGCGGGCGAGGCCACGGCCGACGCGCTGGACCGGGCCGGACGGCAGCTCGGCGTCGCCTTCCAGCTGGTCGACGACGTGCTGGGCATCTGGGGCGACCCGGCCGTCACCGGCAAGCCGGTGGGCGGCGATCTGCGGCAGCGCAAAAAGACGTACCCGGTGCTGGCGGCACTCGGCTCCCCGGCGGCCCGCGGACTGCCCGCACTGCTCGACTCGCCGGACCGGGCCCCGGAGGCCGCCGCACTGATCGAGGCGGCCGGCGGCCGTGCGGCGGCCCTGGCCGAGGCCCGCGCGCACACGGCCACCGCCCGCACGCTGCTCTCACAGACACCACTGGCCACCGACGCGGCCGGCAACCTGCTCCGGCTGTTGGACGTCCTGGCAGGCCGCGAACTGTAGGCCGACTCGAAAACCGCCCGGGGCGAGCCGCGCCCGGCTCCCCGGCGGCCCGCACACCACCCGGACCACCCGACACCCCGCAACGGACCCCGGAGACCGCCGCACTGACCAAGACGGCACCGCCCACAGCCAGAACGGCCGGCAACGACCTCCGGCTGCCGGACGTCCTGGCAGGCCGAAGCGAAGTACAGGCCCACTCGAAAACCGCTCGGGGCGAGCCGCGCCCGGCTCCCCGGCGGCCCGCACACCACCCGGACCACCCGACACCCCGCAACGGACCCCGGAGACCGCGGCACTGACCAAGACGGCACCACCCACAGCCAGAACGGCCGGCAACGAGCTCCGGCTGCTGGACGTCCCGGTGGGCCGCGAGGTGTGGGCGGGCGGCGAAACCATGTTGACCTCGGGAGTCCGTGCGGGTCAGGGTGCGGTCGGCGCGGCTCTCAACCCCGCGCCGGAAGGGTGAAGCACCTTGATCGGCATCAAGGAGATCGAAGCCGCGGCGGAGCGGATCGACGGACATGTCGTGCGGACGCCGACCGTGCCGAGTCCGGGTCTGACCGACCTCCTCGGCGTCCCGGTCACCGCCAAACTCGAACTGCTCCAGCGCACCGGCTCGTTCAAGGCACGCGGGGCGACGGCGAAGCTGCTGTCGCTCAGCGAGGCCGAGCGGGCCGCGGGCGTGGTCGCGGTCAGCGGCGGCAACCACGGGATCGCCCTCGCGGTGATGGCCGCGGCCCTCGATGTGAAGGCGACCGTGGTCATGCCCCGTACCGCGCCCGAGCGTTCCATCGCGCTCGCCGAGGCCGCGGGGGCGCAGGTGCGGCTGACCGACGGCATGGACAGCGCCTTCGAGCTGGTGACGCGGCTCAGGGACGAGGGGCTGACCCTGGTCCACCCGTTCGACGACCCGTTGGTGATCGCCGGACAGGGCACGGTCGGGCTGGAGCTGGCCGAGGACGCGGCAGACGGGCTGACGGACGTCGTGGTCAGCATCGGCGGCGGCGGGCTGATCGCCGGGGTCGCCGCGGCCCTCGCCGCCAGACGTCCCGGGGTCCGCGTCTGGGGTGTGGAGACCGAGGGCGCCGAGGCCATGTCCGGTGCGCTGAAGGCGGGCGGACCGGTCCCGGTGCCCTTGTCGTCCCTGGTCACCACGCTCAGCGCGCCCTCCGTGTCCCAGCTGACGTACGACCATGTGTCGCCGCTGGTGGAGGAGGTGCTGGTGGTGCCGGACCGGGCGGCGGTGCACGGCTCGCTGGAGCTCGCCGAACACGCCAAGGTGTGGGCCGAGCCGGCCGCGGGCTGTCTGCTGCCGGCGGCCCGGCAGGTCGTGGCCCGGGTCGGCGACGGCGCCCGGATCGGACTCGTGGTGTGCGGCGGCAACACGACACCACGGGAACTGACCGGCTGGGCAGAGCGGTTCGGGCTGCTGTGAGCCAGGGCCGCTCCCGGGCATTTACCCTCGGTTACCCGCAGGTCGAACGACCCCCGGGTGCGGCCATCCCAAACTCGCAAGCCCTTTCGAAGAATTGAATGAAAGGCAGGATCGGCACCGGACTCACGGATTCTTTGAACGCACCCCGGCACGCCCCGCGTACCTCTGTAGGACACGAAACAGGGGTTTCAGCGAGGGATGACCATGACCAAGGCGCACGTCTCCGCACACGAGCTGGTCGCCGGGCGGTACCGGCTCCTGGAGGTCTTCGCCCGCGAGACGAACCGCCTGTGGTGGTACGCCGAGGACGTGACGGCGGAACAACCCAGGCTGGTGGCCCAGACCACCCTGCCGGAACCCTCCGCCGACGACACCGCGCGCCGGATCACGGCCCGCGTCGTCCGCACCTCCGAGACGATGCGACTGCTGTGCCCCGGCCAGATCGCCACGGTCGTGGACGCCGTGGTCGAGTCCGGCGTCCTGTGGACGGTCACCGAGTGGATCGACGGCACGCCCCTCATCGAACTCCTCGACCGTGAGGGCCCGTTCAATGTCGCGCGGGCGGCCCGGACCGGCCTGGAACTGCTCGACGTGCTGCAGGCCGCGCACGACGAGGGCATCACCCACGGCGAGCTGAGCCCCGGCCAGGTCTTCGTACGGGACAGCGGCCCGGTCGTCGTCACCGGCTTCGGGCTGGCCGGCGCGACCCTGGTGCCACGGCTCACGGCACCGTCGTACGCCTCGCCCGAGCAGGCCCGGGACGAGCGGATCGGACCGGCCGCCGACCTGTGGGCGCTGGGTGCGCTGCTGTACACGATGGCGGAGGGCCGGCCGCCGTACCGCGACCGCGGCCGGCCCGACGCCACCCTGAAGGCCGTGGACCGGCTGCCGCTGCGCACCCCGTTGCGCACGGGTCCGCTCACCCAGGCCGTGCAGGGGCTGCTGCGGAAGAACTCGCGGGAGCGGCTGACCCGGCCGGTGGTCCGGGAGGCCCTGATCCGGACCCTCGACGAGGACGCCGACGCGGACCGGGAGCCGGCCCCCGTGCCCCGGCTGCGCGGCGCGTACGGCGGGGTCCGCCTCGCCGGGCGGGAGTGGAGCAGAGGGATCCTCGCGGCCGGTACCGCGCTGGCCGTGGTCACCGTCGCCGTCGCGGTCCTGGCCGCGGCCCATCAGCTGCCGGGCTTCGGCACCGCGCACGCACCGGCCCGCCCCACCGCGTCGGCCGGCCCGCACACCGGCGGCAGCGCGCCCGCCTCCCCGACCCCGGCTCCGAGCGCCTCGCCCGCACTGCCGGCCGGCTATCACCGCTACACCGCTCCGGAGGGCTTCTCCGTCGCCCTGCCGGACGGCTGGAAGCGGCTGACCACCTCCCGGGTCTCCGGCGCCTATCGCGTCACCTTCGGCCGGGACGGCACCTCGCCCACCCTCGCCGTCACCCACAGCGAGCGTGTCGGCCCGGATCCCGTGGCCGTCTGGCGGGACGACGTCGAGCCCGGCCTGCAGCGGCTCCCCGGCTACCACCGCGCCGGCACCGTCCGGGCCACCACGTACCAGGGGTACAGGGCGGCCGACCTGGAGTGGCTGGCGGGGGCGGGGGACGCGCGGGTGCACACCTTCGGGCGCGGCTTCCTGACCGGCGGCGGCGACGGTTTCTCCCTGCGCTTCACGACCCCGGCCGCGACCTGGGACGTCGCCGCCAACCGGCTGGCGCTGAGGACGTTCCTGCAGACGTTCCGGGTGCCGCAGGACTGACCGGCGCCGGTGGCTCGTTTTCCGGCCGCCGCCCCGGGGACTCGCCCCGTATGCTGCAAATCGGATACACGATGATGACCGAGCAGGCAGGGCCCCGGGACCTCGTGGACCACGTCGTCCGGGCCGAGGAGACCGGGTTCGACTTCTCGGTGATCTCCGACCACTACTTTCCGTGGCTGCGTTCGCAGGGCCACTCCCCGTACGCGTGGAGCGTGCTGGGCGCCGCCGCCCAGGCCACCTCGCGGATTCCGCTGATGAGCTATGTGACCTGCCCCATCCTCCGCTACCACCCGGCGATCGTGGCGCAGCAGGCGGCCACCGTACAGCTGCTGTCCGAGGGCAGGTTCCGGCTCGGGCTGGGCGCCGGTGAGAACCTGAACGAGCATGTGGTGGGCGGCGGCTGGCCTCCGGTGGACGTGCGTCACGAGATGCTGGAGGAGGCCGTGGGGATCATCCGCGCGCTGTTCGAGGGCGGCCATGTCACCCATCACGGGCCGCACTACGACGTGGAGTCGGCCCGGCTGTGGGATCTGCCGGAGGAGCCCCCGCCGATCGGCATCGCCGTCTCCGGCGACCAGTCCTGCAGACTGGCCGGGCACCTCGCCGACCTCGTCATCGCGACCGAGCCGGAAGCGGGGCTGCTGGAGGCCTTCGACCGGCACGGCGGCAGCGGCAAGCCCCGGGTCGGCCAGCTGCCGGTGTGCTACGACGCCGACCGGGACACGGCGGTCAAGCGCGCCCACTCCCAGTTCCGCTGGTTCGGCCTCGGCTGGAAAGTGAACGCCGAACTGCCGCACCCCGACTCCTTCGAGTCCGCGACGCGGTTCGTGGACGAGGACGACGTCGCCGCCTCCGTCCCGTGCGGTGACGACCCCGATGCCTTCGTGGAGGCCGTACGGCCGTACGCCGAGGCCGGGTTCGGGGAGATCGCGCTCGTGCAGATCGGCGGCGACGCGCAGACGGAGTACCTGGACTGGTCGGCGAAGACCCTGCTGCCCGCGCTGCGGGAGGCCTTCGGCTGACGCACGCGGACGGCGCCGTGACGGGTCCGCCACAGGTCCGCCCATACCTGGCCAATGCGCCCCTATAGGCTTTCCTGTCCGCGCCCGGGTGCGGGGTCCCTTGAGCATGCTCGCAGGAGAGTCATCCGTGACCCAGGTCATCGACCCGTCCGAGACGTCCGCCCCGGCCGTGCCGCCCGCTCCGGCCGTGGCGCCGCTGTCCGACCTGGTGGTGCGCGACGCCCGTGAGTTCGGGGTGTACGCGCGCACCGGCGGCTGGGCCTTCGCGTTGCTGGTGGCCCGCAGTGTGCGGCCGGGCGGACAGGCCGCCGGTGAGACGCCGAAGGTGTCGGCGAAGGAGTTCGCGCAGCTGGCCGGCTGCTCCCCGGAGCGGGTCATGCACTACTACAAGGCCTGGGACCGCGCCGCCGACGACGGGCTCGTGCCGCACTTCGAGGCCCTGCGGCCGGGCCAGGAGGTCGAACTGCCGGACGCGGACGTGTGGCTGACCTACTACGTCTCCCGCACCAGCGCGACCTCCGAACGCGGCACCGCGATCGCCGAGGCCGCCGAGGCCGAGGGCATCCGCCCCACCAAGGCGCTGGAGGTCGCCGAGAACCCGACCGCCCTGCGCGCCGCCATCCTCGCCGACCCCTCCACCGCCCGCACGGCGCGCGCCGCCCTGCTGGACCGGCTGCGGGAGGACCCCGAGCTGCAGGCGGAGCTGGCGCGCGACGTCGTACGGACCGACGACCTGAAGAAGGCCGTCGCGACCGAGAGCCGGGCCGCCGACCGGATCGGGTACGTCGCAGATCGCCGAGTCCGGGCAGATCAGGACCCCGGCCGGGCAGACCGTCGACGCCCCGGCCCCGCTGCGCGAGGAGGCCGAGCGCCATCTGTCGCTGAGGCCTACGACACCATGAAGTCGCTCGTCGCCGAGACGGTCGAGGCCGATCCCCGCTTGCGCGTCCAGGAGCGGCGGACGAAGTTCTACAGCAGCCTGCAGAAAGCGACCAGGGCGTTCGAGGAGCTGACCTTCGACGACGCCCAGGACTTCTACGAGGACGGCATGGTGCGGCGCCTGGAGGAACTCCAGCAAGCCATCGGCGGCTGCCTGGCCGCGCTGCGCGGAGCCGGCGGAAACCAGTCGCACGGGTGAGCATCCCGGGCGTCACGGGGGTACTAGAGGGCCCTGAGCCGATCGTCGCCGGAGGCCCTGTCGTGACCACGTTCGTGCACAAGACCCTGGTGGTACAGCTGCGTTCGGAAGGCACCGGCCGGTGTCCGGTGCTGGCCCATCTCAGTTACGACGCCGACGACCCGTTCGCCGTCACCGCGGTCTTCGGCCACGACGGCCGGGTGCTGGCCTGCTGGCGGCTGGACCGGCAGATGCTCTCCGACGGCCTGGAGCGGCCGGTCGGCGTCGGGGACGTACGGCTGCGGCCGGCCGCGACCGGTGCGTGGCACGAGCTGCGCATGGAGTTCCTCGGGGACGTCCGTCCGGACGGCAGCCGGCAGCACGCGGTGGTGTTCGCCTGGGCGCCCACGGTCGCCGCGTTCCTGCGCGAGACCAACAAGATCGTGCCGCCGGGGCGGGAACGCCACCCGGTGGACGCACTGCTGGCCGAGATCCTCTCCGCGGGCTGAGGACCCCGGGCCGGTCCCGCGCATCGCGGCGATCACGACCCGGTACGGCGTCCGTCCCCGGGCGGGGCCCCGGGCGGGTGCACGTCCGCGTCCTCGGACCGGGCCATGTGCAGGCGGCGGGCCCACAGGGGCAGGCCGAGCCACCACAGCAGGTACCAGGCGACGACCGCTGCCACCACCGCCGGCACATAGGGGCCGTGCGTTGCCACCCGCAGGATCAGCAGCAGGGCCGAGGTCATGGTGGCGAGCAGCAGGACCAGGCCCACCAGGGTCATCCGGGACGCCAGCCGCACGGCCTGCGGTTTGACCCGGCGGCCGGAGACCAGGCGGTGCAGGGAGACCGGCCCGACGAGGGCCCCGGTGGTGCAGGCACCCAGGACGACGGTCACGATGTAGATCGCCTGGTCGGTGTGGGACAGCGTCGCGTACTTCGGCTGGAAGACGACGGTCAGCAGGAAGCCGAACAGGATCTGCACGCCCGTCTGGGCGACGCGGACCTCCTGGATGAGCTCGACCCACATCCGGTCGGCCCGCTCCTCCTCGGTCTCGTTCCGTCCCCTGCGCCTTCCTTCCTCCTTCATGGGCTTGCGTGTAACCGCCCGGCCGTTGGTTCAAACGACGCGTCACACGGCGACTACCAGCGGTGTTCGACCTGCTCCTCGATCCGCCGCTCGTACAGGTCGCGGATCGCGGTGAACGTCTCCTCGGGCAGCGGCGGCAGCTTTGCCGCGGCCGCGTTCGCACGGGCCTGCTCCGGGTTACGGGCGCCCGGGATCACCGTGGTCACGCCGTCCTGCTCGATGATCCAGCGCAGCGCGAGCTGGGCCGGGGTGTAGCCCTCGGGAGCGAGCGCGGCGAACTCGGCGGCGGCCTCGACCCCGCTCTCGTAGTCGACGCCGGAGAAGGTCTCGCCCTGGTCGAAGGCCTCGCCGTGCCGGTTGAAGGTGCGGTGGTCGTTGGCGGCGAACACCGTGTCCTTGGTGTACTTGCCGGACAGCAGGCCGGAGGCGAGGGGCACGCGCGCGATGATGCCGACGCCGGCCTCGCGGGCGGCGGGGAGCACCTCGTGCAGGGGTTTCATCCGGAACGGGTTGAGGATGATCTGCACGCTCGCCACGTTCGGCCGGGCGATCGCGGTGAGCGCCTCGGCGCAGGTCTCCACGCTCACCCCGTACGCCGCGATGCGCTCCTCCTCGACCAGGGTGTCCAGGGCGTCGAACACCGCGTCGGAGGAGTAGACGGGCGTCGGCGGGCAGTGCAGCTGGACCAGGTCGATGCGGTCGACGCCGAGGTTGCGGCGGGAGCGGTCGTTCCACGTACGGAAGTTGTCCAGGACGTAGTTGCCGGGGATCTGCTCGACCCGGCGGCCCATCTTGGTCGCCACCAGGACGTGCAGGTCGGGGCGGGTGCGCAGGAAGGTGGCGATGGTCTCCTCGCTGCGTCCGTCGCCGTAGACGTCGGCCGTGTCGAAGAAGGTGACGCCGGACTCGGCCGCCGCCTCCAGGACGGACTCCGCCTCCTTGTCGTCCACGTCGCCCCAGTCGGCGCCCAGCTGCCATGTGCCGAGCCCGATCACCGATGCCCACTGACCCGACCTGCCGATTACGCGTTCGTCCATGGCGCCAGTGTGTCATCCGGCACCGGGCCACGCGGAAGGAGCCGCTCCTTGGGCGAGCTGCGGGTTTTTCACCCACCCGGACGCGCGCGGCACGCTCGTACCGGCCGTCGGCGAACGGCCGCCGGCGGGGAGCACGTACGGTTCGCAGGTCGATGGAGGCCTGCTCACCGTGCCCGCCCCGGAACGGCGGGTGAGTCAGCTTCCCGGGGTCAACTGGGCCTGGACGAGGGGTCCGTAGCGGTCGGCGATGGTGTCGACGTCGCTCTCGCGCAGGTGCGGTCCGCGGGCGATGCCGTACATCACGCCGAGGCCGACGAGTGCGGCGACGGCGAGTTCGGCGCGCAGGCCAGGGTCGGGGCCGGTCAGTCGGGCGGCGAGGCGTTCGGTCACCTGGGCGCGGAAGTTGGCGCGCAGGATGTCGCCGTGGTCGCCGTGCAGCGGGGCGAAGGCGATACGCAGCAGCGGGTCGGCGCCGCGCTCGCGCTGGCTGGTGAGCACGTGCCGGGCCATGTGCCGGCCGAGGCCGGGCAGCGGCGCGTCCAGCAGGGCGTCCGCGTCCGTGTCGAAGGACATCACGCGGGCGAACAGGGTGTCCTTGTTGCCGAAGTACTTCACGATCAACGGCGGGCTCACACCGGCGCGTTCGGCGACCGCCTTGAGTGTGATGTCGGCGTGCGCGTGCCGGGCGAGGAGGTGGCGGGCCGCTCTGAGGATGGCCGCCTTGGTGGCCTCGGCGTCGCGGCGGGCGGACAGGCTCGGTGCGGGTGGGGTGCTCACGCCTCCTATGCTCCCTCCATGGCCTGGTCACGGGCGCCGTGGGTGGTGTCCTCGGCTCTCCGGGTGCCGTCCGGGGTGCCGTCGCCGGGGATGGACAGGGCGGCGGCGCAGGCGGCCAGGGCGACGGCGCCCGCCATCGCGAACGCAAGCAGATAGCCGTGCAGGGTGGGGACGGGAACGCCGCCGAGGGGGCTGCTGTGGTGCACGAGGACAGCGGCGACGGCGGCGCTGGAGGTGGCCTGGCCGATGGTGCGCATGAGGACGTTGACGCCGTTGGCGGAGGCGGTCTGCGCGGCGGGGACGGACCGCAGGATGAGCGTCGGCAGCGCCGAGTAGGCCAGCGTGGTCCCGGTCGCGACGACGGTGGCACCGGCGATGATCATCCACAGGTCGCGGCTGTCGGCGATACGGACCGCGTAGCCGCAGGCGATGACGGCGGCGCCCAGCGCGAGGGTGATCCGCGGGCCGCGGGCGGCCGAGATGCGGGCCGACAGCGGTGAGAACAGCAGCATGGTCACGCCGCCGGGCAGCAGGCACAGTCCGGTGGCGACGATCGACAGGCCGAGGCCGTAGCCGGTGGCCTTGGGCGCCTGCACCAGCTGGGCGGTGACCAGCGAGTTGGCGTAGAAGGCGAACCCGGTCAGCAGGGCGGCCACGTGCGACAGGCCGACGCGCGGCCGGCCGACCAGCCGCAGGTCGACCAGGGGCCGTTCGGTGCGCAGTTGCTGCCACCACCACAGGGCGAGGACGGCGGCGGCGCCGAGGAACAGCCCGAGGACCCGCGCGCTCCCCCAGCCCCAGGAGCCGCCCTGCGAGACGCCCAGCAGCAGACACACCAGCCCGGCGGCGAGGCCCAGCGCGCCGAGCACGTCGAACCGCCCGGGCTCGCGCACGGGCGACTCCTTGACCGCCCACCAGGTCGCCGCGACGCCTGCCGCGCCCAGGGCGCTGGTCAGCCAGAACATGGTGTGCCAGTCGGCGTACTGGACGACCAGCGCGGCGAGCGGCAGGCCGAGCGCGGCGCCGATGCCGACGGTGGAGCTCATCAGCGCCACCGCCGAACCCCGCCGCTCCGGCGGGAGTTCGTCGCGCAGGATGCTGATCGACAGCGGTACGACGGAGGCGGCGGCGCCCTGGAGTGCGCGGGCGGCGATGAGCACGCCGATGTCGGAGGTCAGTGCGCACAGCACCGACCCGATGGTCATCAGGGCGAGCGCGCCGGTGAGCACCCGGCGCTTGCCGTACATGTCGCCGGCGCGGCCGAGCACCGGGGTCAGGACGGCGCCCGAGAGCAGGGTGGCGGTGACCGTCCAGGAGACGGTCGCGGCGGACGCGCCGGTGAGCCGGGGCAGGTCCGGCAGCAGGGGGACGACGACGGTCTGCATGACCGCCATGAGGATGCCGCCCGACGCCAGCACCGGGATGGTGAGCCGGTCCCGCAGCGGGAGCGCCGCGGCCGGGCCGGGCGGCTGGGGTATCGGGGCGGGCTGGTCCATTCGGCGCTCCTGCAAACGACACGACTGCACGGTGAATGACTATTCACCCTATCGAGTGAATGGCCATTCACCAATGTGCCCGGCGCCGGCCCGGGGCTCAGTCGAGGCTCTTCTCCAGGGCCGTCAGATAGTTGTGCATGAAGTGGTCGCGGATGCCGTCGGAGGCGGGTGCGAAGGCGTCGGCGGTCAGTCCGGCCGCGCGGTCGGTGAGCGCCGACAGCATCGGCATGCTCTCGTGCAGCCGGCCGTGGGAGTCGATGTAGCGCAGGGCGCGGACATGGGTGAAGACGGGCTCGGGCGGCAGTTGGGGCACGATGTCGTTGTTGTTGACGAAGCGGTACATGCGGCCGCCGAATCCCTTGTGGAACGCCTCGGCGAGCAGCCGGTCACAGGTGCGCGGCTGGCCGTAGGTGTAGACACCGTCCGCGGCCAGGTGCGGGTCCTCCAGATACATCCGGGCACCGGCCAGCATCGCGAGGGCGCCGCCCAGGCTGTGCCCGGTGAAGTACACGGTCTGGCCGTCGGTGCGCAGTTCGGTGAGGGTGTGGTGGACGGCCGGGTAGACCGATTCCAGGGCCTCGGCGAATCCGTGGTGGACGTATCCGTTGCCGCCGGGTCCGGGCCGCGGCGGGGTGGTGGCGTCGGTGAGCCAGTCCTTGATCCGGGTGGGTTCGGTGCCGCGGAAGGCCGTGACGATCATGCGCTCGCTGGCCACGGTGTACGCCTGGGTGTCCTGAAGCGGGAAGGGCGGGGTGAAGCGGGTCTCGTGGTGCCGCACCTGGTCGAAGCCCCACTGGGCGGCCTGGTCCTCGATGACGGCGCGGTCCTTGTAGGCGAGGTCGGCCGCTCGGGCCAGCCAGTAGGCGCGTTGCAGGCTGTAGCCGGTCGAGGTCTGGTCGAACGAGACGGGTACGGCCATGGACGGGACTCCTCGGGTGTGGGGGGCGGATGAAACCGGGGGGAATCGAGTCGGCCGGCAGCCGCGGGAACGGGCGGGGGGCCTAGGCCCTGTCGTCAAACTCCAGCCGTCCGCCCGAAGGGCGGGCCCTGCGGCGTCAGGTGCGTGCTCTCGGCGTGCCGGACCCTGGCCCTCGTACTGGATGTACTTGGGCCTGGGTCCGGTGCGGCGAGAGTGCGTGCATGGCGTCGCGGGGCAGGCGGGAGTTTGACGACAGGGCCTAGCCACGGTGCGCCGTGGACCGGGCATGCAGGGCGCCCGCCGCCCTGGGCCCGAGCCACCGCTTGAACCGGTGCAGCACCTGCAGCCGGCCGGCTGCCTTGTCGAGGCCGTGGTACAGCTGCGGCGGGACGTACGGCAGCAGGGGCGAGTGGCGCCGGCCGGGCAGGGCGAACATCCGGTGCGGGGGCAGGTCGATGCAGCGGGGCAGGTTCTCGTACCACCGGGCGCTGCAGCGGGCCGCGCTCTGCACGGACAGCGGCTCGGCCGCGGGCCGGCGTTCGTAGGCAGGTCAGGGCGTCGGTCAGGCCGCCGTGCCGGTGCAGGGCGAGGGCGAGGCACATGGCGTCCTCCAGGGCGAGGGTGGTGCGGGCGCCGATGGAGTAGGTGGGTGGTGTGGGCGGCGTCGCCGAGCAGCACCCGGTTGCCGTGGTGCCAGGTGCGGTTGGTGAGGGTGCGGAAGGTCAGCCGGCCGGCGCCGGGGCGGGCGGACAGCGGGTGGCCGTCGAGGACGTCCGCGAAGAGCTTCTCCGGCAGGGCGAGGCCGTGCCCCTCGGTCGCCCGGCCCAGCCCGAGCCAGGTGAAGGTCTGCGGGGCGCACTCCACGACGCAGGTGCTGTGCTCGTCGCCGCAGCCGTAGCCGTAGGCCCGGATCCAGCCGTGCTCGGTCTCGGCGAAGGCGAAGGCGAAGGCGTCGAAGACCTTCGTGGTGCCGAGCCAGATGTAGGGGTTGCGGCCCGTGGTGATCCGGGTGCCGAAGGACTCGGCGTGGCGGGTGCGCAGGGTGCTGTGCACCCCGTCGGCCGCGACCACGAGGTCGGCGCCGGCCGGCGGCTCGGTGATCTCGCTCTCGAACTCCAGCCGTACGCCCAGGGCGCGGGCCCGGTCGGTGAGCAGGTCGAGCGGCCGGTGGCGGTCGATGCCGAAGCCCTCGTCGCCGTGGTGACGGGTTGCCAGGTCACGCACGTGGGCGATGCCGTCGCTCCAGCGGACGGACGCCCCCTCGATCGCCCGCGCCGTGGCGGGGTCGTGCGCCTGGAGTTTGTCGGGGAGGCCGCGCCAGTACGTCACGCCCCAGCCGTAGGTCGAGCCCTCGGGGTTGCGCTCGTGGACGGTGATGTCGTGGGACGGGTTCTGCCGCTCGAGCAGGATGGCGAGGTACAGGCCCGCGGGCCCGCCCCCGGCACAGACGACCTTCACGCGCACGCCCCTGACAGTCACGCTGTGTCATCGATCGGTATCGCAGAGTAGCAGGGTGGTCGGGCCGCCCGATCGCGTCAGTTTGGCGTGGTGAGCCGGGCCACTCGGACGGACGGCGGACGGAAAGGATCACCGGATACGGAGCCGGCCCGGCAAGGAATTCCCCGTTCCGAGGCGTGCCACCACCCGGCCCCGGCAAGATCACCCTGGTTCAACACTGTACGACATGTAGCCAATTGTCCGGATCGCGGCCAACCGGTTCCGGGCGATTTCCTCCCGTCCGGGAGCCCCCGATAGGCATACGCCGTCACCACCGGAACCCCCTCCAGGAGGACCCGTATGCCCGACATGACCCGGCGCCGTGCACTCACCGCTACGGCCGCCCTCGCCGCGACGGCCGCCGTGACCGCTCTCGTGGCACCCGTCGCCTCGGCCGCCGGCCACGACCACGACCACCCCATGCCTATGCCGGAGACCTTCGACGAGGTCTACAAGGGCCGCCGGATACAGGGCCGGCCCACGACGGCGGGCACCGGCGGTCACCACCACGAACACGGCGGCGGTTACGAGGTGTTGGTCGACGGCGTGCAGCTGCATGTCATGCGCAACGCCGACGGGAGCTGGATCAGCGTCGTCAGTCACTACGCCCCGGTGGCCGGCCCGCGCGCCGCCGCCCGGGCCGCGGTGGACGAGCTGCAGGGCGCCCCGCTGCTGCCCTTCCCCACCAACTGACCGCCCCCGCAAGGACTTCCGGAGCATCGCGCACCATGACCGTACGCAAGAACCAGGCCGCCCTGACCGCCGACGAGAAGAAGCGGTTCGTGTCCGCCGTCCTCGAACTCAAGCGCAACGGGCGCTACGACGAGTTCGTGCGCACGCACAACGAGTTCATCATGTCGGACACCGACACCGGCGAGCGGACCGGCCACCGCTCACCGTCGTTCCTGCCCTGGCACCGCAGATTCCTGCTCGACTTCGAGCAGGCGCTGCAGTCGGTGGACGCCTCGGTCGCGCTGCCGTACTGGGACTGGAGCGCCGACCGTACGGTGCGTGCCGCGCTGTGGGCGCCGGACTTCCTCGGCGGCACCGGGCGCGGCACGGACGGCCGGGTGATGGACGGCCCGTTCGCCGGGTCCACCGGCAACTGGCCGCTGACGATACGCGTCGACGGCCGTACGTTCCTGCGCCGCTCGCTCGGCACGGCCGTGCGCGAACTGCCGACGCGCGCGGAGGTGGAGTCGGTGCTGTCGATACCGACGTACGACATGGCCCCGTACAACAGCGCCTCGGACGGCTTCCGCAACAACCTGGAGGGATGGCGTGGGGTCAATCTGCACAACCGGGTCCATGTCTGGGTCGGCGGGCAGATGGCCACCGGGGTCTCCCCCAACGACCCGGTGTTCTGGCTCCACCACGCCTACGTCGACAAGCTCTGGGCGGAGTGGCGGCGGCGGCATCCGGGCGAGGGGTACGTGCCGGCCGGCGGCACGCCGGACGTCGTCGATCTGAACGAGACGATGAAGCCGTGGAACGACGTGCGCCCGGCGGACCTGCTGGACCACACGAAGTACTACACCTTCGACAGCTGATCGGCCACGTGTGATCAGGCCTCGGCGGTACGGCACTCCGGGTGGCCCCAGCCCTGCGCGTTCTTGGCGATGGACTCGCCGGCCGCGTAGGAGCGGCCGCACAGGCAGCGGCCGGGGAACTTCGCCTTGATGGTGCGGGAGGACGCCGCGCCGCCGGTGCGGCGGGGCGCCTTCCCGCGCGCGGCGGCCGCCTTCGGGGTGTCGGGCGAGGGCGGCGGCTCCGGGGAGCCGAGCGCGCTGCCGGCCGCCTCCTGCACGGAGGCGGCCTGGCTGGCGGCGCGGTCGGCGAAGTCGTTCAGCGGGTCGCCGTCGACCTGGTGGGCCGGGACGTAGCGGAACTCGACCGTGCGGCCGTCGAGGAGCGCGTCGATGCGGACGACCAGGTCCTGGTTGGCGACGGGCTTGCCGGCCGCCGTCTTCCAGCCGTTGCGCTTCCAGCCGGGCAGCCAGGTGGTGACGGCCTTCATCGCGTACTGGGAGTCCATGCGGATCTCCAGCGGCACGTCCGCCTCGACCGCCGTGAGCAGCCGCTCCAGGGCGGTGAGTTCCGCGACGTTGTTGGTGGCCCGGCCGAGGGGGCCGGCCTCCCAGCGGGCGGCGGTCCGCTCGTCGCCGTCCGAGATCACCCACGCCCATCCGGCCGGTCCGGGGTTTCCCTTCGAAGCCCCGTCGCACGCGGCCACCACACGTTCACGCATACGCACGATCATGCCATGGCCGCACCGCACCCCGTCGCGGCCGGGTCAAGCCTCCTTGACCTTGGGCATCTCGCCCTCCGTGGTCGTGATGTCGATCACGGAGAAGTTCGCGCCCTGCGGGTCGCTCAGCGCCGCGAACCGGCCGAAGGGGCTGCTCATCGGCCCGAAGCGGAGGACGCCGCCGAGCTTGGTGGCACGCGCCACGGCCTCGTCGCAGTCGTCGACGGTGAAGTAGACGTTGATGTACGACGGCACCTCGGGCGGGAAGTCGTCGGTCATCCGCATCCGGCCGAGGACGGCCTCCTCGCCGATGTCGAACATCCGGAAGTCCACCGCGTCGTCCACGATGTCCTTCATCCGGTAGGGGAAGACGGCGGAGAGGAAGCTGTCGGCCTTCTCGGGCTCACGGGTGAAGACCTCGGCCCAGCAGTAGGCGCCCGGGGTCGCCGTCGCCTCGAAGCCCTCGTGGGTCCCGGCCTGCCAGACCCCGAAGACGGCCCCGCTGGGCTCGCGGGCCAGGCACATCGTGCCGAAGTCCCCGACCTGCATCGGCTCCATCAGCACCTCGCCGCCGTTCTCCCGGATCCTCTCCGCGGCGGCGGCGGCGTCCGGCGAGGCGAAGTACAGGCACCACTGCGACTGGCCCTCCTGGCCGGGCATGGGCGGAACGACGGCCGCCACCGCCTTGCCGTCCGCGTAGGCCTGTGTGTAGTTGCCGTACTCCGACGACGACTCGCCGAAGGTCCAGCCCAGGACGTCACCGTAGAACCGCTTGGCTCCCTCGACGTCGCTGAACATCGCATCGGCCCAACAGGGCGTTCCCTCGGGTTGCACGGCCATGCTCGCGGCCCTCCTGGTCCTCGGTCCACGTACGGGATGGTCCCCCCGCCTCTGAGGCTTACGTCCCCAAGCTCACGCTAGCCATCCCGTCGTCGGCCCGCGCGCCGAACCGGGGAGCCGCCCGGACAATGGGGAACGGGGAGTGGAGGCGACGGTGCGATGACGACGGGCACGATGCGGGCGTGGTCGGTGGTGCGGCCGGGGCCGGTCGACGGGCATCCGCTGCGGCTGGTGGAGCGGCCCGTGCCGGTGCCGGGAGCGGACGAGCTGCTGGTGCGGGTGCGGGCCTGCGGGGTGTGCCGGACCGATCTGCATGTCGCCGAGGGCGATCTGCCGGTGCACCGGGCCGGGGTGACCCCCGGCCACGAGGTGGTCGGCGAGGTCGTGGGGGCCGGGGCCACGGTGCGGGACTTCGCGGTGGGCGACCGGGTCGGCGTGGCCTGGCTGCGGCGCACCGACGGGGTGTGCGCGTACTGCGCGCGGGGCGCCGAGAACCTGTGCCCCCGCTCGGAATACACCGGCTGGGACGCCGACGGCGGATACGCGGCGTACACGACCGTGCCGGCGGACTTCGCCTACCGGCTGCCCGGCGCCCTGGACGACGTGGCGGCGGCGCCGCTGCTGTGCGCGGGGATCATCGGGTTCCGCGCGCTGCGGCGGACCGGACTGCCCAAGGGCGGGCGGCTCGGCCTGTACGGCTTCGGGGGCAGCGCCCATCTGTGCGCGCAGGTGGCGCTCGCCGAGGGTGCCACCGTGCATGTGATCACCCGGGAGCCGGCCGCCCGCAGGCTGGCCCTGGAGCTGGGCGCCGCCTCGGCGCGTGACCTGCACGAGGCGCCGCCGGAGCCGCTGGACGCGGCGATCCTGTTCGCCCCGGCCGGCGAGCTGGTCCCGGTGGCGCTGCGCGCCCTGGACCGGGGTGGGGTGCTGGCCCTGGCCGGCATCCACCTGACCGACGTACCACCGCTGCACTACGCGACGGAGCTGTTCTACGAGAAGGAGCTGCGCAGCGTCACCTCCAACACCCGGGCGGACGGCCGGGAGTTCCTCGCCCTGGCCGCCCGGCACGGCGTCCGCGCGACCACGCACGCCTATCCGCTGTCGCAAGCCCCTCGGGCGCTCGGCGATCTCAAGGCGGGCCGGTTCGACGGCGCGGCCGTCCTGGTCGACGACCTGTCCTGAGCCCCGGTCGACAGCCCGCCCAGCCCGGTCCACGGCCCGCCCTGAACCCTGCTCCACGGCCCGGCCGGAGCCCCAGTCGACGGCGTGCCCAGACCCGGTCGGCGGCCTGCCCGAGCCCGGTCCATGGCCTGTGCTGAGCGCCCACGGCGCACCACACCGGCGCCCGGGCACGCTGTTTGCCGGTCGTGCCCCGATCAGCAGGTTTACACCCCTGAGTGTCATGATCCGCCCCCTTCACGCTGTATCGGGCTGCTCAGCAGGACTGTTTGGCTTGGCCCGGGTGCTGGATCACCACGCTCACCACCCATCGATCCGGCCACCCCTGTTCGCACGCAGCTCCGCTGGAGGGAATGTGACCACCACACCGGACAGCGCCACCGGTCCCGCCGTCGACGAACCCGCCCCCGACCCGGCGGCCGACGGGCAGCTCACCAGCCTGAGCACCCGGGCGGCACGCCAGCTCACGACGACCCACAAGTCCGAACCGCAGATGCAGGCCATCACCTCGCGATGGCTGCTGAAGACCCTGCCGTGGGTGGACGTCAAGGGTGGCGCCTACCGGGTCAACCGCCGCCTGACACTGCGCACGGGCCGCGGCCGGGTGCACTTCGAGCAGAACGGTGCCGACGACATCCGGGTCATCCCGGAGACTCTGACCGAGCTGCCGATCCTGCGCGGCTATCCCGACGTCGAGGTGCTGCGGGACGTCGCCGGCCGCTTCCAGCCCCGGGAGGTGCGCGCCGGGCAGGTGCTGTTCGAGGCCGGCCAGCCCGTGACGGAGGCCTATCTGGTCGTCCACGGCCGGTTCACCCGCTACACCGCCGGCAAGTACGGCGAGGAGGAGATCACCGGGGTCGTCACCGACGGCGACCAGATGGGCGACGAGGCGGTCGGGCAGTCCGACCCGCTGTGGCTGACCTCGGTGCGGGCCGAGACGGCCGGAGTGGTGCTCGCGCTGCCCTGGGCCGTCGTGCAGGAGCTCACCGAGCGCGTCCCCTCCCTCGCCGCGCATCTCCAGGCCTATGTCGAGCGGCAGAACAAGCCCATGAACCGCAGGGGCGAGGCCGAGGTGCCGGTGCAGGCCGGCCATGTCGGCGAGCCCACGCTGCCCGGCGGCTTCGTGGACTACGAACTCGCCCCGCGCGAATACGAGTTGTCCCTCACCCAGACCGTGCTGCGGGTGCACACCCGGGTCGCCGACCTCTACAACCACCCGATGGACCAGACCCAGCAGCAGCTCCGGCTGACGGTCGAGGAGATCCGCGAGCGCCAGGAGTGGGAGCTGGTCAACAACCGGGAGTTCGGGCTGCTGCACAACGTCGACTACGGCCAGCGGATCAGCACCTTCACCGGCCCGCCGGTGCCGGACGACCTGGACGAGCTGCTGTCGATGCGGCGCAAGACCAAGGT
Organism: Streptomyces sp. RB17; assembly: GCF_009604455.1. GTDB lineage: Bacteria > Actinomycetota > Actinomycetes > Streptomycetales > Streptomycetaceae > Streptomyces. The sequence continues at coordinate 658,808 of NZ_WEGL01000006.1, read as the reverse complement.
GTTCCTGGCCCATCCCAAGGCGATCGCGGCGTTCTTCCGACAGTGCAACCGGCGCGGTCTGGTGCCCGGCACCGCGAGCGTCGACGGCCACGAGGTGCCGGCGTGGCGCGGGGTGCCGATCTTTCCGTGCAGCAAGATCCCGATCAGCGACGACCACACCACCAGCATCATCGCGCTGCGCACCGGCGAGGCCGACCAGGGCGTGATCGGTCTTTACCAGACCGGCATCCCCGAGGAGTTCCAGCCGGGGCTGAACGTCCGGTTCATGGGCATCGACTCGGCCGCGATCCTCAGCTACCTCGTGACCGCCTACTACTCGCTCGCGATCCTCGTGCCCGACGCGGCCGGGATCCTGGAGAACGTCCAGATCGGCCGGTTCCCCGAATGACATCCGAGCAGAACACGAACACGCCCGCTCCCGCCTACACGCTGCCGGGGCCGCCCGACATCGCCGCGAGCCTGCGCAGACCCCGCCGCACCGGGGCGATCCCCGGACTGCACCACCAACCCGCCGTGCCCGCCGACCCGGTGAGGGCCGCCGAGGTGGACCGCCGCCTGGAGACCTGGGCCCGTGGCCTGGATCTGTTCCCGGAGGCCTGGAAGGGGGACTTCTCCGGTTTCCAGTTCGGCCGGGCCGTCGTCCTGCAGCATCCCGGCGCGCTGGACCTGGACCGCCTGACGGCTGCCGGGAAGCTGCTGCTCGCCGAGAACATCGTCGACTCCTGCTACTGCGAGGAGGACGAGGGCCGGGGCGGGGCGCGCCGCGGCCTCGGCGGCAGGCTGATCATGGCCCAGTCGTCGCTCGACCCCTACCACGGCGTCCCGGAGCTGGAGGAGGAGTGGCGCGAGGGCGTGCGTGCCGACGGTCCGCTGCGGTCGTACCACTTCGCCCTGGAGGACTTCGCCGGCTTCGCCACGCCCAGCCAGACCGACCGGTTCGTGCACGACATCGCCCGGCTGCACCTGGGGTACCTCGCGGAGGCCGCGTGGGCGGAGACCCGGTACAGGCCGCGGGTCTGGGAGTACCTGGTGATGCGGCAGTTCAACAATTTCCGCCCCTGTCTGTCCATCGTGGACGCCGTGGACGGCTACGAACTGCCCGAGCAGGTCTACGCCCGCCCCGAGATCCAGCGGATCACCGCCCTCGCCTGCAACGCCACCACGATCGTCAACGACCTGTACTCCTTCACCAAGGAACTGGCCAGCGACCCCGACCATCTGAACCTGCCGCAGGTCGTCGCCGCCGACGAGCGGCGCGGTCTGAAGGCGGCCTATCTGAAGTCCGTCGAGATCCACAACCGGATCATGGCGGCCTTCGAGGAGGAGTCGGCCCTGCTGTCGGCCACCTCGCCGCTGGTGGAGCGCTACGCCCGGGGGCTCGCCGCCTGGGTGTCCGGCAACCACGAGTGGCACGCCACCAACACCCACCGCTACCACCTGCCCGACTACTGGTGACCGCCCCCTTCCGAAACACCGTCACATGCACCACGAACGCCGTCACATGCACCACGAGGAGCCACCTTTGACCACCGCCCCCGTCGCCCGGACCACGCCCGCTCAAGTCCCCACCCAGTCCACCTACCAGAGCCGGGTCGCGGACTACTGGAACGCCGAGGAGAACCCGGTCAACCTCGAACTCGGCAGGATCGACGACCTGTACCACCATCACTACGGGATCGGAGCGGCCGACCGTTCGGTGCTCGACGAGCCCGATCCGGAGCGGCGCCGGGACCTCGTCACCGCCGAACTGCACCGCCTGGAACACGCCCAGGCCGAGCTGCTCGCCTCGCACCTCGGCCCGCTGACCCCCGCCGACCGGGTCTTCGACGCCGGCTGCGGCCGGGGCGGCGGCAGTGTCGTGGCCCATCTGCGCCACGGCTGCCACGCCGACGGCGTCACCATCTCCGCCAAACAGGCCGAGTTCGCGAACGAGCAGGCCCGCGCCCGGGGCATCGACGACAAGGTGCGCTACCACCACCGCAACATGCTCGACACCGGCTTCGAGACCGGCGCGTACGCGGCCTCGTGGAACAACGAGTCCACCATGTACGTCGAGCTGGACCTGCTGTTCGCCGAGCACGCCCGGCTGCTGCGCCGCGGCGGACGCTACGTGGTGATCACCGGCTGCTACAACGACACCTACGGGCAGGCCTCGCGCGAGGTGTCGCTCATCAACGCCCACTACATCTGCGACATCCACCCGCGCTCGGAGTACTTCAGGGCGATGGCCCGCAACCGCCTGGTGCCGGTGCACGTCGAGGACCTGACCGAGGCCACGATCCCCTACTGGGAACTGCGCAGGGAGGCCGACCATCTGGTCACGGGCATCGAGGACACGTTCCTGGACGCCTATCGCAACGGCAGCTTCCAGTACCTGCTGATCGCGGCCGACCGGGTCTGAGTCCGGGGAAATCGTGTCGACAGCGAGGGCGCCGAGGCGCTGTCATGGGCCCCGATGAATGCCGATGACAGCCGGACTCCGCCGGCGATGCCGAAGATGCACGCGGACGAGGTCGATCTCGACGCCCCGCTGGTCCAGCGCCTGATCGCCCGCCGGTTCCCGCAGTGGGCCGCACTGCCGGTACGCCGGCTCGCGTCCTCCGGGACCGAGAACGCCATGTTCCGGCTGGGCACCGACCTGCTGGTACGGCTGCCCAGGCGGCCCGGCGCCGTACCGGGCGTGACGCTGGAGCAGCGCTGGCTGCCCCGGCTCGGGCCGCTGCTGCCGGTCGCCGTGCCCGAGCCGGTGGGCTTCGGCGAGCCGGACGAGGGTTGCCCGTGGCCCTGGTCCGTCTGCCGCTGGCTGCAGGGGCACAACCCGGTGGCCGGTGCCGTACGGGACCCGGAGCGGCTCGCCGAGGACCTCGGGGCGTTCGTGCGCGCGCTGCGCCGCATCGACCCGCAGGACGGGCCGCGCGGATACCGGGGCGGCCCGCTGCGCGACCGGGACGAGCCCACCCGCACGGCCCTCGCCGAACTGGGCGGACGGGTCGACACCGGCGCGGTCACCGCCCTGTGGGAGGAGTCGCTGCGCGCCGCGGGGCACGCCGGGCCGCCGGTGTGGGCCCACGGGGACCTCTCTCCCGGGAACGTGCTGGTGGACGAGGATCGGCTGAGCGCGGTCATCGACTTCGGCTGTGCGGGGGTGGGCGACCCCGCCGTGGATCTGATCGTGGCCTGGAACCTGCTGCCCGCGTCCGCCCGGGACACCTTCCGCAAGGCCGTCGGCGCCGACGACGCGGAGTGGGCGCGCGGGCGGGGCTGGGCGCTGTCGATCTCGCTGATCCAGCTGCCGTACTACTGGAACACCAACCCGGCCCTGGCGGAGAACTCCCGGCACGTGATCACCGAGATCCTCGCCGAGGCCGGGTGAGGGTGAGGGTGGGCACGGAGGTCCGTCACTCGCCCGCGTACGCCTTGTCCAGCGCGGCGACGTCCAGCTTGCCCATGGCCAGCATGGCCTTCATCGTGCGGGCGACCTTCTCCTGGTCGGGGTCGTGGAGGATCTCGGGCAGCCGGTCGTAGACGACCTGCCAGGAGAGGCCGTACCTGTCCTTGAGCCAGCCGCAGGGTCCGCCCTCGCCGCCGTTCTCGGTGAGCTTGGTCCAGTAGTAGTCGATCTCGTCCTGGTCGGCGCACAGGATCTGGAAGGAGACGGCCTCGTTGAACGTGAACTGGGGGCCGCCGTTGAGCGCGACGAACTTGTGGCCGTTGGCCGTGAACTCCACGGTCAGCACGGAGCCGGTCCGGCCGGGCCCCTCATCGGTGTAGTGGCTGATCCGGCCGATGCTGGAGTTCTTGAAGACCGACACGTAGAACGCGGCGGCCTCCTCCGCCTGGCCGTCGAACCAGAGACACGTGAGGAATCCGTCGGTGGTCATGAGTACCTCCTGGGCGGGGGAACGCGGTCGTGAGGGTGGACCGATCCTCGCCGGGAAACTCATCGGCCGGCCCGCCGAATAATCCGGGCGGGGGAACGGCGCCCCGCCTAGCATCCCGATCATGACCTCCACACCCGCCGCGCCCATCGAACCCTTCCGGCTGTCGGTCCCGCAGAGCGACCTCGACGACCTGTACGACCGGCTCGACCGCACCCGCTGGCCGGCCGAGCTGCCGGGAGCCGACTGGGAGTACGGCGTCCCGGCCGGGTACCTGCGGGAGCTGGTCCGGTACTGGCGGCACGCGTACGACTGGCGCGCCGCCGAGGCCGAGCTGAACCGGTGGCCGCAGTTCACGACCACGATCGACGGAACCGAGGTCCACTTCGCCCACGTCCGCTCCCCGGAGCCGAACGCCACGCCGCTGGTGATCACCCATGGGTGGCCGGGCTCGATCGTGGAGTTCCTGGACGTGGTCGGCCCGCTCACCGACCCCGTGGCACACGGCGGTGACGCGGCGGACGCCTTCCACGTCGTGGTGCCGAGCATTCCCGGCTTCGGGCTGTCCGGGCCCACCACCGAGCGGGGCTGGGAGGCGCGCCGGGTGGCCGACGCCTGGGCGGAGCTGATGCGGCGGCTCGGCTACGAGCGATTCGGGCTGCAGGGCGGCGACTGGGGCGCGGCGATCTCGCGCGAGCTGGGCCGTGTCCGTCCGGAGCGGGTGATCGGCGTCCACCTCAATCTGCTGCCGGGGGCGCAGGCGGCCACCGAGCCGACCGAGGAGGAGCTGGCGGCACTCGATCCCGAGGAGCGGGAGCGGACGCTGCGGTCCTGGCGCAGGTGGGACACGTGGCTGCGCGACGGCGCCGGGTACGCGGGCCTGCAGTCCACCCGGCCGCACACCCTCGGCTACGCCCTGACGGACTCGCCCGTCGGTCAACTCGCCTGGATCGTCGAGAAGTTCCGGGAGTGGACGGACTGCGAGGAGCTGCCGGAGGAGGCGGTGGACCGGGACCGGCTGCTGACCAACGTGATGCTGTACTGGCTGACCGGTACGGCCGCCTCGTCCGCCCGCATCTACTACGAGCGGGCCCACCTCAGCGGCGACCGGGCGGGGCAGCCGGCCGAGCCGTCGACGGCGCCGACCGCGGTGGCCGTCTTCCCGGCCGACCCCCAGACCCCACTGCGGCACAAGGCGGAGCGGACCGAGAACCTCGTGCGCTGGACGGAGTTCGACCGGGGCGGCCACTTCGCCGCCCTGGAGGAGCCGGACCTGCTGATCGACGACGTCCGGGCGTTCTTCCGGCAGCTCCGCGAGACGTGAGCCTGCCCGACGGGTCAGGCGGCCAGACAGAGGCCGCCGTACGGGCGGTGCGGCGTGGCTGCCGGCCGGTGCTGCACGCCGGAGCGTCGGGTCAGCTCGCCGTGCGCCAGGGAGAGCAGGTCGCCGAGGCCCAGGCCGAGGGCGTGTGCCGCGGCCGCGAGGACCTCCGAGGAGGCCTCCTTGCGACCGCGCTCGATCTCGGACAGGTAGGGCAGCGAGATACTGGCCGCGTCGGCCACGTCCTGGAGGGTGCGGTCCTGTGCCCGTCGCTCACGGCGCAGCACCTCGCCGACCAGATCGCGCCACAGCGGCTCCTTGTCCCCCGCGGGCGCGGGCCCGGGCTTCGCCGGTCGGGCGGGTACCGGTCGCAGGGGGATCACTCGGGCGTCGTCGCTCAGCTGACTGCTCATCTGGTTGCTCACCCCGGTCAGCCTAGGAGCCGGAAGCCGTGGGACAAGGGCCCGGCATTGCGCCCTGAGGGAAACCGGGCCTCCCGGCGGGCGCCGGACACTTCCCCGATCCGGCATCCGCGCATGCATGCGCCGCGTGACGGGGGGTACTCGCCCGGTGAGCGCCACCCACCGGTGCGCATGAAACGCCGGGTTATGGGTAAAGCGGACAAACGGCAGGGAAGGGGCACGCAGAGGCCGCCGGGGCAGGACACAGAACCATGACCACCGTGGGAGAGGTAATGAACACCGCCGGGATCCGGTCGCAGGCAGAGGTCACCGAGAGGACCGAGCAGGACAGGACGGGCGAGGGGTCGGTATCGGTGCCCGGCATCGCGAACCCGGCGGCTGTCGCACCACGTGACGCGCGGGAGCTGTCCCGCCAGTTCTTCCGCCGGCTGGCCGAACTGGAGGAGGGCACGCACGAGTACCAGTACGCGCGCAACACCCTCATCGAGATGAACATGTCGCTGGTGCGGTTCGCGGCCGGACGGTTCCGGGGCCGCGGCGACGACATGGAGGACATCGTCCAGACCGGCATGATCGGCATGATCAAGGCCATCGACCGGTTCGAGCTGGCCCGCGAGGTGGAGTTCACCTCCTTCGCGCTGCCGTACATCGTCGGCGAGATCAAGCGGTTCTTCCGGGACACCACATGGGCGGTGCACGTGCCGCGCCGGCTCCAGGAGCTGCGGGTGGAGCTGGCCAAGGCGCGCGAGGAACTGTCCAGCCGGCTGGACCGGGACCCCACGGTGGCCGAGCTGGCGACCCTGATGAACATCTCCGTGACCGAGGTGGTCGAGGCCCAGCTCGCCTCCAACGGGTACAACTCCGCCTCCCTGGATGCCGCGCTCACCGGCGACGGGCCGGAGGACGGCGAGGCGGTGCTCGCCGACTTCATCGGCGTGGAGGAGGAGGGGCTGCGGCTCGTCGAGGACTTCCAGGCGCTCGCCCCACTGATGGCGGAACTGAGCGAGCGGGACCGGCAGATCATCCATCTGCGGTTCGTCGAGGAGGCCACCCAGGCCGAGATCGGGGAACGACTCGGCTGCTCCCAGATGCATGTGTCCCGGCTGATCAAGCGGATCATCACCCGGCTGCGCCAGGGGATGCTCGGCGAACTCGACCGCGTCTGAGGCGACCCCTGAAGACGGTTCGGCGGTTCAGGTCCGATCAGCGGTTCAGGTCGAAGCGGACGCACACCCGCTTGCCCACGGGCACGTGCTCCGCGGTGACCTCCGAGGCCAGGGCGTACACGATCTCCATGCCGTGCCGTCCGACGCGTTCGGGGTCCTTGGGGAAGCGGCGGGGCAGGGCGGAGCTGCTGTCGTAGACGCGCACCGTGACGGCGCTGTCCGTGCCTTCCAGTTCCAGGATGTACGGGCCGTTGCTGTGACGGTCGGCGTTGGTGACGAGTTCGGTCACGACCAGGAGCAGCTCACCGAAGGTGCGGCGGTCGGCCTCGGCGCACCACTCGGTGCACAGCTGCTCCAGGAACCGGGAGGCGAACGTGCGCGCCTCGGCGATGCAGCCGGGTTCGCCGGTGTAGTGCGCCGCGCGCCACAGCGGCTCCACGGGTACGTCGAAACCGGTCGGTATCACTGCCCCGCCCAGGTGCTTGGTCATGCGCCTCTCCCGGAAAGACCGGCCCGGCCGGTCGCTTGTTGCACCTGTGCTCGTACCCCCTGCCGGGCTCGGCAGTCCCCCGGGGCGGTCACCCGACGCGCACCGTGGCGATGGTCACGCCGGCCGGAGCCCCTCGACCGCTCACGCCGAGGGCGAGCCCTGCGGCTGCTGCGCGGTGGGCGTGATCGCCGACTCGCCCGGCGTCCCTTGGGTCGCCGGGCCCGGAGTCGAGCTCTCCGAGGGCGGCGGAGCGGAGCCGGTCGGCTGCTGCCCCGACGACCTCTCGCTCGAGGTCCGGACCGACGGAGGGCCCGCGGACGGCGACGCCGGCCCGCCGGAGGACGACTCGGCCGACGACGACTTCGACTCGGACGACTGCGACGCCGACGACTTGGAGGCCGACGACTTCGACTCGGACGGTGAGGACGGCGAAGAAGAGGGCGAGGACGAGGACGCCGAACCGGACGACGACGGGGCCGAGGACGACGACGAGGACGACGGGGACGCACTCGACGACGGCGAGGACGAAGAAGGGGAAGAGGAGGAAGAGGAGGGTGAGGAGGACGAGGAGGGCTTCGACGGGGACGGCGAGGAGCTCGACGAGGACGACGTCGACGGGCTCGGCTTGCCGGGTGTGGACGGGCAGTGCTTGGAGCCGGGCGGGCACGACGGAGAGGGGGGCCTGGGCGGGTTCCAAGGGTGCGGGAGCTTGGGCGGCTGGGCGTGCTGGTCGTGCCGGCCGTACTGGTCACCGCGCTGACGGTGGATCCAGTCCTTGTGGTGGCCGTCGTAGAGCACGAAGTCGTTGACGACGGTCGGCGCGGGCGTCACCACGACCACGTTCGAGGGCCGGTACGACGACCAGCGGGTGCCCACCAGCTTCGGCGTGCTCTTCTGGGCGACCGGCGGGGTCAGCGGGTTGCCGCAGGCGCAGCGCACGCGGGGGACGCCGTGGCTGTCCACCAGCACCGCGGTGCCCGCCTGGAGAACCGACTGGTAGGTGGTGGCAGTCCCGTTGCGGTAGCCGTGGTTGGTGACCCGGGTGTCGACGCGCAGCTGAACCGGGGTCAGCGAGCGCAGGTAGGCGGGCACACCGGAGGGCTGGACGCCGGCCACGGAGGCAAAGGCCTTCTCCTTGCCCCGGTCGGCCTGGAAGAACGTGATCTGCTTCTCGACGTCGCAGGCCGGAGTGCGGTTGGTGCCGCCGTACAGGCCGGGCGCTCCGCCCTCGACTCCCTGCACCGCGTTGGTCGTACCGGAGGGCGCGGCGGAGGCGGAGGGCGGCGGCGGGGCGGAACTCTGCTTCGCGGTGGATTCCGTGAACGGGTCCTGGCCGCTGCTGTTCGCGGACTGCAGGAAGACCTCGCCGCCCTTGGCGGAGGATCCTCCGCCCGGACGGGTGAACACCACCGCGAGGGCCACGGCGGCGACGACGGCGGCGGTGAGTGCTGCCACCCGCGGCACGGACTTCCACCACGGCCCCTGGGGTCCCTTGGCTCCGCCGCCACCACCACTCGGCGGTTGGGAGGGCGGTGGTCCGGACGGGGGCCCGGAGGAGCCCGACAGCGGGCCGGAGGGCGGCCCGGTCGGGCGGCCGGAGGACGGAGGTTCGGCGCTCACGAGCACTTCTTCCCGTCGCGATCGTCGCGATGCGCGGTGCGATACGCGGCTTTTTCTCAGTCAAACCAAATTTGATGCATTTGGCTGCACTTTGATCCCATTGTGTGGCGCAGGGTGAGGCGCGCAAGCCGACGCGAACGGCCCACCCGGCGGGCGGCGTGCCCGGCCGCTGCCTAGCGTGTCAAGCGTGAGCAGTCCGACCGTCTCCCCGCGGCCCGCCGCCCGTCATGGCTGGGCGCAGGCCGTGACCGCGGTGCTGACCGGGCTGGCCGTCATGGTGCTGGTGGCCGGGCTGGGACTGTGGGCGGCCGGAGCGGGTGACCTGCCGGACGGCGCGTTCCCGCGGGTGGTGGCCGCGACCCTGGTCACGGCGGTCGGCGGCAGTGTGGAACTCTCCGGCAACGCGGGCGTGCTGGCGCAGACCCGGGCCGGAGTCACCGTGATCCCGCTGTCGGTGACGCTGGTCGGCGCGCTGGCGATCGGCGGGGGCTTTCTGCGTCCGCTGCGGCACCGGGCGGTCGCCTCGGCCGGTGAGCTGGCGGGGTGGGCGGCCCGGATCGCCGTGCTGTGGCTGCTCGTGCTGATCGGCCTGGCCCTGGGCGCCCGGCAGACCTTCGCCGTCGACGTGGGCAGCGGCACCCTCAGCGACCTGACCGGCCTGTTCGACGTCGCGCCCCGGGTCGGCTTCCGCGCGGACGTGCCGCTGACGGTGCTGTTCGGCCTGCTGTGGCTGGCCGGGGTGCTGCTGCTGGCGCTGCTGGTCGCGCGCGGGGCGCCGTTGCCGGGACGGGTGCTGCGCTTCCAGGAGTCGGTGCGCCCGGCGGCGCACGCCATGGTGGTGCTGCTCCTCGCGTACGTCGTCGTCGGCCTGGTCATCGCACTGATCACGGCGGCCACCCGCGGGCACGCCCCGGCGACCTTCGCACTGATCCTGCTCGGCCTGCCCAATCTGGCCTGGCTGGCCCTCACCATCGGCCTGGGAGCGACCTGGAACGGCCGCGTGCACGGCCCGTTCGGCCTGCCGGTGCCGCACGTCCTGGACGCGATCCTGCGCACCCCGGACGTCTCCGCGCTGAACCTCGGCTCACTCACCGACCACGACGGCCGGTGGTGGTGGCTGGTGGCCGTGGACGCGATCCTGCTGCTGGCCGTGGCCTTCCGTATGGCAGCGCACTCACCGGCCCGGATCCGGTTGTGGCAGCACGCCGTCCACCTGGCGGTGGCGCTGGCACTGACGGTGCTGATGATCTGTCTGACGGGCCGCATCTCGGCGCACTACGGACTCTCCCTGCTCGGCATCGGCAACCTGGGCGGCGGGCTGTCCGGGGATCTGTTCCTCAGACCTCAGCTGTGGCAGGCGGTGGGCCTGGGCGCGCTGTGGGGACTGGTCGCCGGGTTCCTGGGCGGCCTGCTGGCGCGGCGGGTGCACCGGCGGGGCGAGGTGAGCGGGCCCTAGAACCGCGTCGGCCCCGCGCACACGGGTGGTCAGGCGGTGTTCCGCGCTGTTGCCTCCGCCCGGTACACCGGGTCCGCCCAGTGCGGAGGGCACGGAGGTCCGCTCACCGTGTGGTCCGTCTCCGTGTCCGGTCCCTCCGCCGGGCGGACGTCGGCCGGCGCGGAGCCGGTCTCCGTGGCGGCGCGCAGGGCGGCGACGAAGGCGAGGCAGGTGTCGTAGCGGGCGTCGGGGCTCTTGGCCAGGGCCTTGGCGAAGACCGGGTCCACCGCGGGGTCGAGGCCGTGGCGGGCCTCGCTCGGCGGGGGCGGGTCGTCGTACTGGTGGGCCCAGAGCAGCGCCATGTCGTCGTCCCGCAGGAAGGGGGGCCGGCCGGCGAGGCTCTCGTAGACGACGCAGGCCAGGCCGTAGACGTCGCAACGGCCGTCGACCGGGCGGCCGGAGATCTGCTCGGGGGCCACGTAGTCGAGGGTGCCGACGAACTGGCCGACGCTCGTGAAGCCGGTCAGGGACAGCGACTTCTTGGTGAGCCCGAAGTCGGTGAGGTAGACGTGCTCGGGGTGGTCGGTGTCGATGCCCTCGGCGACCAGGATGTTGCCGGGCTTGACGTCCCGGTGCACCAGGCCGTGCTCGTGGGCGGCGTCGAGGGCGGACGCCACCTGCGCGGCGATCCGCACCGCATCGGGCAGCGGCAGCGGTCCGTGCAGGTCGAGCAGGCGGCGCAGGTCGCTGCCGGAGACGTACCGCATGGCGATGTAGAGCACCCCGTCGGTCTCGCCGGCCTCGAAGACCGGCACGATGTGCGGGTGGTCGATCGCCGCGGCCACCTGGGACTCATGGGTGAAACGCTTGCGGAAGGTGTCGTTGCGGGCGAGTTCGGGGGCGAGCAGCTTGAGCGCGACCGTGCGGTCCAGGCGCAGGTCGCGGGCGCGGTAGACGACGGCCATGCCGCCGCGGCCGATCTCGCCCTCGATGAGGTAGCCCGCGATCCGCCGGCCGATCAGTTCCGAAGGCCGGCCGGAGAACAGGCTGGTCTCGCGCGCCATCAGCGCTCACCTTCGGGCGCGGCCAGCCGGGTCGGGGCGTGTCCGGCGGCGTCCTCGCCGGTGACCTCCCGGTCGGTGGCGTAGGTGGTGAGCCGCCGCCCGTCGCCGTACACCCAGCGGCACTCCTCCGGGTCGTACACCCACATGGACTCCCCGTCGACGACGATGCCGATCCTGAGGCCCCGGGTACGGTCCTCGAAGTCCTCGCCGTCCAGGGTGCCGGCGGCCAGTTCCTCCACCGCGGTCCGGTAGTCGTCGAGGGTCTGTCCGGCGCGCGCCAGCAGGGGCCGCGGATCGGCGGTGCCGGCCGGGCCGTCGGCGGCGGGCGGGTCCTCGGGTACGGCGACGAGCCGACGGCCGTCGACCCAGGCGGCCCAGCCGTTGGCACAGCGGATGTACCCCCAGTCGCCGCGCCGCTCCACGAGCTCGACCGGCAGCAGCGGGTCGAGGGGCACGGTGGGCCGGGCCGGGTCGGGAGACTCCCAGGCGGGCATGCCGCGCCGCGGCACGACGTGGGTGGGCCGGAATCCGGGACTGGCCGCTCTGCTCATCGGGGCGCCTGCTTCCGCGTGTGTGCCATCGCGTTCGCCTACTTCCGCATCACGGCGGGCTCGTGCCGGCGCAGCAGCCCGGCGACCACGAGCCCGTAGAGGACGGAGAGCACCACCAGCATGGCCAGATCGAGCAGCCAGACGCCCGTCGAGTGCCGGAAGAGGGGGTCGGTGGTCAGCTTGCCCGGGACGATGCGGGACAGCCCGACCGTGCCGGCCATGGCGCCGAGCGCCCATCGGGAGGGCACGAGCCAGGACAGCTGCTCCAGGCCGGGCACGCCGTTGAGCGGGAGGAGCGCACCGCAGAAGACGACCTGGACGATGGCGAGCAGCACCAGCAGCGGCATCGTCACCTCCTCCTTGCGCACCAGCGCGGAGATCAGCAGGCCGAGCATCATCGCGGTGAACGCGAGCAGGGCGGTGGCCAGGGTGATCTCGACGAGCGGCGGCAGCAGGACGCCGCGGCCGCCGGGGGTGTTCAGGTCGACGCCGAGGAGGGCGACCAGGGTGAGGACGACGGCCTGGACGACGCTGATCGTGCCGAGCACCACGATCTTGGACATCAGATAGGCCGAACGGGGCAGCCCGACGGCGCGTTCGCGCTGATACACGACGCGTTCCTTGACGAGTTCGCGCACCGCGTTGGCGGCGCCGGTCAGCACGGCGCCGACGCACAGGATGAGCAGCGCGTTCATCGCCGTGTCCCGGGCCAGCCGGCCGCCGGCCAGGGCGCGGGCCATGGCGCCCATCACGAACGGCAGGGCGATCATGACAGCCAGGAAGGTGCGGTCGGAGCTGAGGACTGCGGCGTAACGGCGCACCAGGGTTCCGAGTTGGGCGCCCCAGCCGCGGGGGCGGGGCGGCGGCGCCGGGGCGACGGGGGCCGGGCCCGGGTGGTGCGGCTGGGTGGAGGCCTCGGAGACGTAGTGCCGGTGGAACGGCGACTCGCGGTACTCCCTGGCCCAGTCGCGTTCCGGGTCGCGGTCGAAGGCCTCGAAGGCCTCCGGCCACTGTTCGAAGCCGAAGAAGGCGAGGGCGTCGTCGGGCGCCCCGTAGTAGGCGACCTTGCCGCCGGGGGCGAGCACCAGGAGGCGGTCGCAGACGCCGAGGCTGAGGACGCTGTGGGTGACCACGACGACGGTACGTCCGTCGTCGGCGAGGCCGCGCAGCATGTTCATCACCGAGCGGTCCATGCCGGGATCGAGGCCGGAGGTCGGCTCGTCCAGGAAGAGCAGCGAGGGTTTGGTGAGCAGCTCCAGGGCCACGCTGACCCGCTTGCGCTGCCCGCCGGAGAGGCTGTGCACAAGCTGGCCGGCGCGCCGTTCGAGGCCGAGTTCCCGGATCACCTCGTCCACCCGGGCCCGCCGCTCGGCCGCGGCGGTGTCCTCGGGGAAGCGCAGTTCGGCGGCGTAGGTGAGGGCGGCGCGCACGGTGAGCTGGGGGTGCAGGATGTCGTCCTGCGGGACCAGGCCGATGCGCTGGCGCAGTTCGGCGTAGTCGCGGTAGAGGTCGCGGCCGTCGTACAGGACGGTGCCGCGGTCGGCGGGCCGCTGCCCGGTCAGGGCGTTGAGCAGCGTGGACTTGCCGGCGCCGCTCGGTCCGACCACCGCGAGCAGGCACTTCTCGCCCACCGGGAAGGACACGTGGTCGAGCAGCACCTTGCGCCCGCCGTCCACGGCGACGGTGAGGTCCTGGACGTCGAGGGAGATCTCGCCGGTGTCGACGTACTCCTGGAGTTCGTCGCCGACCAGGCAGAAGGCGGAGTGGCCGATGCCGACGATGTCGCCGGGGCCCAGGGGCGCGCGGGTGACGGGCCGGCCGTTGAGGTAGGTGCCGTTGTGGCTGCCGAGGTCGACGATCTCGTACGTGCCGTCGGGGTGGGCGCGCAGCTCGGCGTGGCGGCGGGAGACGACGAGGTCGTTCACCACCAGGTCGTTGTCGGCGGCGCGGCCGATGCGCACCGAGCGCACGGGCAGCGGGCGGACACTGCTCGGCCGGCGGAAGGTGCCGGTCAGCAGCGGCAGGGACACGGAGGAGGGGCGGTCGGGGGCCGGCTGTGGGGCGCCGGCCGGGACCGCGCGGGGGCCGTCGGTGGGGTTGCCGAAGCGGATCACGCTGCCGGGACGCACACCCCAGGCGTCGATCCTGCGGCCGTCGGCGTAGGTGCCGTTGGTGCTGTGCTGGTCCGTCAGGGTCCAGCGGTCGTGGTCGCAGCGCAGCACGGCGTGGTGCCACGAGACCCGGGCATCGTCGAGGACGATGTCGCTCAACGGGTCGCGTCCGACGTGGTAGTCGCGGCCCGGGCTCATGACCGTGGAGCCCATGTCGGTCTCCAGGACGAGTTCCGGCGCCGTCGGGGCGATCGGCCGCTCCGCCATGGCCAGAATTCTACCGATTCGTCCATATGTGCGCTCGGAGTCGGAGGTGGCACCGGCGGCGGACTCGTGTCAGGCGACGGGTACGACGAGCGCCGGCAGGGTGCGCTGCATGCGCAGCGCGTCGACGGACTCGGCGAGCAGTTCGTACTCGGTGGTGTCGTCTCCGACGGCGATCCGTACCAGCCGTCCGCCCGCCAGCTCGTCGGCCACCAGCTCCTGCCGGACGTCGTCGGCGCACCAGGCGCGCAGCAGGGCGGGCACGTCGGCCACCGTGTCCGCGACCGGCACCAGCGCGCCCGCCGGGTAGGCAGGGTCCTCCGGGCTAGGGTCCAGGCGCTCGGCGATCCAGGACGCGCGGTCGCGCAGCCACCACAGGGCCAGGGCCAGCGTGGGTGCGCGATAGGTGCCGAGCGGTACCCCGATGCGCCGGCCGTCGCACATGCCGTACGCCGTGACATGGCACAGGAACTCGTCGTGCACGTCTCACTCCCCCGTCGCCTCGCTGGTCGCGCCGGCTCGGCCTCGCTCTCCGTGCGGCTGCTGTGCGGTGAAGTGCCCCTGATGTTCGAGTATCGCCACTCCCGAAACACAGTCACCATGACTTTCCGGCCAGTCTCCTGGCATATTCACCGCCCGTTCTGGCCGGAACACACCGGCGCGTCCGCACCCCGGGCATGACCCGGCAGGTAATCGACCCGCCTCTCGGTGCTCCGGCATGGTGGTCACACCGGATCGGCGAAGCCCCGGATCCGGCTCTGACCGGCAGCCACCAGCAGTCACGACCTCGAAGGAGGCCGATTCACCATGTCCGTGAACACCGACCGTTACGAGAGCGCCGCCGCCCGTTACTTCGAGGCCTGGAACGCGACCGGACCGGAGGCGCTGAAGAAGGCGGTCGCCGCCGCCTGGACCGCCGACGGCGGCTACACCGACCCCCTCGCCGAAGTCCGCGGCCACGAGGGCATCGCGGCCGTGATCGCGGCGGTGCACGAGCAGTTCCCCGGGTTCGTCTTCCGTCCGCTCGGCGCGGTGGACGGACACCACGACACCGCGCGCTTCGGCTGGGAGCTGGTGAACGAGGCTGGGGGTGACCCCTCTGGGCCAGGATCGGCGCCGGTCGCCGGGTTCGACGTCGTCACGCTGGACGACGAGGGCCGTATCCGGCAGGTGCTGGGCTTTCTGGACCGGGTGCCGGCCGGTGCCTGACACCGCCTGGCCGCGATGAGTTGCACCGCGGCGGGCCGGCAGCAGAGCCGGCAGGGCGGCGGCCGGACGTATGTGGTCCGGCCGCGCTCGGCCGCGTTCCTCGGCACCCGCGGCCTGGTCGAGGTCCGCGGGTCGGTCGACGGCCACCCGTTCCGGAGTTCGTTCCTGGCGCTGGGCGACGGCCGGCACAAGCTCCCCGTGAAGGCCGGGATCCGGAAGGCGATCGGCAAGCGGGAGGGCGACACCGTGACCGTACGCCCGGCGGAACGGCTCAGCCGACGACCGACTCCCGGTAGCGGCGCGGCGCGACGCCGACCGTGCGCTTGAAGGCGTTGCTGAAGGCGCTCTCGGAGCTGTAGCCGACCGAGCGGGCCAGTTCGGCCACCGGCACCGCGTCCTGTCTCAGGGCTCGGGCGGCCAGGCTCATGCGCCAGTTCTGCAGATAGGTCAGCGGCGGCACGCCCGCGGCCTGCCGGAAACGCACGGCGAAGGTGGTCCGGGACATCGCGGCGGCGCGCGCCAGCTCCTCCAGCTGCCAGGGGTGGGCCGGATCGGCGTGCATCAGGCGCAGGGCGGGCGCCAGCCGCTCGTCCGCCAGCGCCCGCAGCCAGCCGGCCGGCAGTCCGTCGGCATGTAGAGGCAGGCCCGCAGCACCTGCACGAACATCAACTGGGCGAGGTGGTCCGAGGAGAAGGCGGACCCGGCCCGGCCGCCGGCCATCTCCTGCATCAGCTGGGCGGTGAGCCAGCGCAGCACGGGCGCCTCGGCCGCGGCGGAGCGCACGTGGATCAGCTCGGGCAGGGCCCGGCGCAGCAGGTCCCCGCGGTCCCGGCTGAGGTCGATGTGCCCGGAGACGCACACCACCTCCGCTCCCCCGCCGAGCGCCCCCATCCCGGTGCGCGGGTCCACGGCCACCTGGGCCGGTTCTACGGGCGTGAGCCCCGCCTCGCTGCACAGCACGTACGGCCGCCGCCCGTCGGAGACGATGACGTCGCCCTCACCTTCAGCTTGTCGCGCCCCCGCAGTCGGATCGCCCAGCGCCCGCCGGCCGTGAAGCCGCCGGAGAACACCCCGCGCGCATCCGCGACGGCGAGGGCGTCGGAGAGAGGATCGGCGGACATGATGAACAGCGCCGGGATCATGGCGACTCCGCTCCGGCGGGACGCGCGCGGCCACGAGGGGCAGTTCGCCACGAACCACCTCGGGCACTTCCGGCTGGTGACCCGGCTCTGGCCCGCTCTGGTGACGGCCCGTGGGGCGCGCGTGGTCGCGGTGTCCTCGCGGGCCATCCGCTTCTCTCCGGTCCGCTTCGACGACCCGCACTTCGAGCACCGGGCCTACGACCCGTTCCTCGCCTACGGACAGTCGAAGACGGCCAACGCGCTGTTCGCGGTGGAACTGGACCGGCGGGGTCGCGCGGAGGGCGTGCGGGCCTTCTCCGTGCACCCCGGCACGATCGTCGACACCGGTCTGGCCAGGCACATCTGCGAGGAGACGCTCCGGGCGGCCGGCGCCGTCGACGAGGAAGGCCGACTGGTGCGGGACCCCGCCCGGCAGCTCAAGACCGTCCAGCAGGGAGCGGCGACCGGCGTGTGGTGCGCCACCAGCCCGCGGCTCGACGGGCTGGGCGGTGTCTACTGCGAGAACTGCGACATCAGCCCCGTGGTGCCCCCGGAGAGCGAGGCCGAGTGGCGGGCGGAGCCGGGACTGCCCGGCGTGCTGCCGTACGCCGTCGACCCAGAGGCGGCAGCCCGCCTCTGGGAGGTCAGCGAGCGGCTCACGGCTTGACGATCGCGTCGATCCGCGCCAGTTCCTCGTCCGCGAAGTCCAGGTTGCGGATGGTGCCGACACTGTCCTCGAGCTGCTGCGGGCTGCTCGCGCCAACCAGCGCCGAGGTGACCCGGCCGCCGCGCAGCACCCAGGCCAGGGCCAGCTGGGCCAGGGTCTGGCCGCGGGACTTGGCGATCTCGTCGAGGGCGCGCAGGCGGGCCACGAGGTCCTCGGTGACCGCGTCCGAGTTCAGGAAGGGGCTGTCGCTCGCGGCCCGCGAGTCCTCGGGGATGCCGTCGAGGTAGCGGCCGGTGAGCAGGCCCTGCTCCAGCGGGGAGTAGACGATGGACCCGACCTGGAGTTCCTCCAGGGCGTCCAGCAGCCCCTCGTCCTCGGGGCGCCGGTCGAGCATCGAGTAGCGCGGCTGGTGGATGAGCAGCGGGGTGCCCAGGTCGGCGAGGATCCGGGCGGCCTCGCGGGTCTGCTCCGCCGAGTAGTTGGAGACGCCGACGTACAGCGCCTTGCCCTGCTGCACCGCCGCGTGCAGGGCGCCCATCGTCTCCTCCAGCGGAGTCTCCGGGTCGGGGCGGTGCGAATAGAAGATGTCGACGTGGTCCAGGCCCATGCGGGCAAGGCTCTGGTCGAGCGAGGACAGCAGGTACTTGCGCGAGCCCCATTCGCCGTACGGGCCGGGCCACATGAGGTAGCCGGCCTTGGTGGAGATGACCAGCTCGTCGCGGTACCGCCCGAAGTCGGCCTTCAGGGCCTCGCCGAGCGCGGACTCGGCGGCGCCGGGCGGCGGGCCGTAGTTGTTGGCGAGGTCGAAGTGGGTGACGCCCAGGTCGAAGGCGCGACGCAGGATGGCCCGCTGGGTCTCGACGGGCCGGTCCGGGCCGAAGTTGTGCCACAGGCCGAGGGACAGCGCGGGGAGCTTCAGTCCGCTGCGTCCGGTGCGCCGGTAGGGCATGTCGTCGTAACGGTCGGGGTGTGCGGTGTACAACGCGACTCCAGAGGGGTTGGCACACGGTGTTCCCGGCTCCGGGAGGCTGCGGCTCCCGGAGACCGCTTCCACTCTTTCCCGGCCGGCGGGCAGCGGTCCAACAGAAGAATCCGATGGAATTGTGCGGCTAGGCTTCTCAATCATGGAACTGCGCCATCTCCAGCACTTCGTCGCCGTCGCCGAGGACCAGCATTTCACCCGGGCCGCCGAACGCCTGATGGTGTCCCAGTCAGGGTTGTCGGCGTCCATCCGGGCGCTGGAGCGGGAGCTGCGGGCGCCGCTGTTCGTGCGCACCACCAGACGGGTGACGCTCACCGAGGCGGGGCGGGCCCTGCTGGTGGAGGCCGAACGGATCCTCGCACAGGTCCGCGCGGCGCACGAGGCGGTCGCGGCGGTGCAGGGCGTGCTGCGCGGCACGCTGGCGCTGGGCACCGAGCAGTGCATCGCGGGGGTGCATGTGGCGCGGATGCTGGCCGCGTTCCGGGGCCGGCATCCGGACGTGGAGATCCGGCTGCGGCAGGCCGGTTCGGGCGCGCTGGCCGAGGAGGTGGCGGCCGGCCGGCTCGACCTCGCCTTCGCCTACCGCACCCGGGCGGACAGCGACCAGCTGCGTTCGGTGGCGCTGACGAGCGAGCCGATGACCGTGCTGTGCCATCCCGGCCACCGGCTGGCCTCGGCGGGCGCGGTGCTGGCCCCGGACGATCTGGCCGGTGAGGTCTTCGTGGACTTCCATCCGGACTGGGGCCCGCGCCGCACCACCGACGCCGCGTTCGCCGCGGCCGGTGTCCGGCGCATGGTCGCGCTGGAGGTCAACGACGTGCACAGCCTGCTGGACCTGGTGGACGAGAACCTCGGGATCGCCGTCGTACCCCGGCACTTCCGGCACAAGCGGCCCTCGCTCACGGCGCTGCCGCTGAAGGGCACGGGCGAGAGCGAGTACCAGACCGTGGCGCTGCTGCCGCCGGACCGTGCCACCAGTCCCGCCGCCCGGGCCCTCGTCTCCCTCCTGGACACCGCCGGCGGGACAGGGGGCCTGGCACCACCCCAGGAGGGGGCCCAGACCTCCTGATTACGGCCGCCCGCCACACGAGACTCAGGACCGTCGGCCAGGACGACGGTCAGGAGGACATGTCATGGCGGAACACACACGGCGGACCGTGCTGCGCGGGACGGCCGCACTCGCGGCGGCGGGCGCGCTCACCGGCCTGGGCACCGGCCCGGTGACGGCCCGGCCCGCACGTGAGGTGACGGATCGTCACTATCCGTTTCTGGAAGGGGCGTTCGCACCTGTCACGGAGGAACTGACGGCCTTCGACCTGCCGGTGACGGGCCGCATCCCGCGCGAGCTGAACGGCCGCTACCTGCGCAACGGACCCAACGTCCTCGGCCTGGAGGACCCCCGGGCCCATCACTGGATGCTCGGCGAGGGCATGGTGCACGGCGTCCGGCTGCGCGACGGGAGGGCCGAGTGGTACCGCAACCGCTGGGTGCGCTCCGCGCGGGTCGCGCAGAAGCTCGGCGAGCCGTATCCGGGACCGGTTCCGGAGCAGGACTTCGCGTGCAACACGCACGTGATCCCGTACCGGGGGAGGATCCTCGCGCTGCAGGAGGGCGGCCCGCTGCCGTACGAACTCGACGGCGAGTTGGGTACGTCGGGGACGTACGACTGCAAGGGCACCGTGGAGGGCGCGTTCGCCGCGCACACCAAGCTCGACGTGCACGCCGGTGAGCTGCACGCCGTCGCCTACAACGCCGCCTGGGACCACGTCCGGCACCTGGTCGTGCACCGCTCGGGGAAGATCTCCCGCACGACGCGGATCCCGGTGGCGGACGCGCCGATGATGCACGACTTCGCGCTGACCGAGCGGCACGTCGTCCTTTTCGACATCCCGGTCACCTTCGACGCGGCGGCGGCCGAACACGGCGCGCTCGTGCCCTACGTCTGGAACCCGCACCACCCGACCCGGGTGGGTGTCATGCCCCGCACCGGGGGCCCGGTGCGCTGGTTCGGCATCGAGCCGGTCTTCTACTCGCACACCCTGAACGCCTACGACGAGGGCGGGTCCGTGGTGGTCGACCTGACGACCACCCCTGCGCCGTTCTACGTCGCAGGGCGTGGCTCGGACGGGCCGTCCGCCACGGGCAGCCCGAGGCTGGAGCGCTGGACGATCGACCTGCGCCACGGGCGCGTACGACAGCGGGTGCTGGACGACCGGCCGCAGGAATTCCCGCGTGTGAACGAGTCGTTGGTGTCCCGGCGGCACCGCTACGGCTACACGGCGGAGGCGGCCGGCCTGATGGCGGCGTATCTGACGGCGGACGGCGGCACCCCGCCCGACGACGCCTTCTCCAACGCGCTCGTCAAGCACGACCTGCTGCGCGGCACCACCCAGGTGCACCGGCTGCCGAGGAACGCGGCGGCGAGCGAGGCGGTTTTCGTACCGCGGGTACCTGCCGGCCACCGGGCCGCCGAGGACGACGGATACGCGATCGCGTACGTCCACGACCCGGACCGCGGCGCCGCCGACCTGGTGATCCTGGCCGCCCAGGACTTCACCGGCGAGCCACTGGCGCGGGTGCACCTGCCCGGACGGGTGCCGCTCGGTTTCCACGGGAGCTGGGTTCCGGACGCGTGAACGCCCGCTGTTTGGGATGGTGGACGGTATGCATGCCAAGGACATCCTCATCGACGGCTACGGCCGCATCCAGGAAGAAGTCCACGCCGCCCTCGACCGCCTCGGACCGGACGCGCTGCACCGTCGCCCGGCCCCCGACGCCAACTCCGTCGCCTGGCTCGTCTGGCATCTGACCCGGGTGCAGGACGACCACATCGCCGACGCCTTCGACCTCGACCAGGTGTGGCTGTCCCAGGGCTGGGAGAAGCGCTTCGGCCTCGACCTGCCCCGCCACGACACCGGCTACGGGCACAGCCCGGCCAAGGTCGCGAAGGTGCGGGTCGAGTCCGCCGACCTGCTCACCGGGTACTACGACGCCGTGCACGAGCAGACGCTCGGCGCCCTGCGCTCGCTCGCCGCCAAGGATCTGGAACGGATCGTGGACGAGCGCTGGGATCCGCCGGTCAGCCTGGGCGTCCGCCTGGTGAGCGTCCTGTCCGACGACCTTCAGCACGTCGGACAGGCCGCCTACGTCAGGGGGCTCGTTCAGAGCGCCGCCGCGTAACCCGGCAGGACCACGTCCTCGATGAGGGCCTTGCGCTCGTCGAACGGGACGAAGGCGCTCTTGAGGGCGTTCACCGTGACCGTGCGCAGGTCCTCGACGGTCCAGCCGGCCTCCTCGACCAGCAGGGACATCTCCCGGGTCATCGTCGTACCGGAGACCAGTCGGTTGTCGGTGTTGAGGGTGACCCGGAAGCCGAGGTCCTTCAGGGCCGTGATCGGGTGCTCGGCGATCGAGGTGGCGCAGCCGGTCTGCAGGTTGGAGGTGGGGCACATCTCCAGGGCGATGCGGCGGTCGCGCACCCAGGAGGCGAGCCGGCCGAGCTTGCCGGCCGCGAGGTCGGGGATGTCCTCCGTGAGGCGGACGCCGTGGCCGATGCGCTGGGCGCCGCACACCTGCAGGGCCTGGTGGATGCTGGGCAGGCCGTGCGCCTCGCCGGCGTGGATGGTGAAGGGCACGCTCTCGCGGCGCAGGTGCTCGAAGGCCTCGAGGTGGTCGGCGGGCGGGAAGCCGTCCTCGGCGCCGGCGATGTCGAAGCCGACGACACCGGCGTCGCGGTAGGCCACGGCCAGGTCGGCGGCCTCGCGGACCCGGTCGAACATCCGCATGCCGCACAGCAGGGTCCCGACCCGTACGGGAGTGCCGGCGGCGGCCGCCTTGGCCATGCCGGCGGCGAGGCCCTCCTGCACGGTCTCCACGACCTCGCGCATCGTCAGCCCGCCCCGCGTGTTCAGCTCGGGGGCGTAGCGCACCTCGGCGTAGACGACACCGTCGGCGGCGAGGTCCAGCACGTACTCCTCGGCGGTGCGCAGCAGGCCCGCACGGGTCTGCATGACGGCGAGGGTGTGCTCGAAGGTGGCTATGTAGCGGACCAGGTCGCCGGAGTTGGCGGCCTCGAAGTACCAGGCGGCCAGTTCGTCGGGGTCGGTGGTGGGCAGGGTGTGACCGATCTCCGCCGCGAGTTCGACGACGGTGGCGGGGCGCAGGCCGCCGTCGAGGTGGTCGTGCAGCACGGCCTTGGGGAGACGGCGGATCACGTCTGTGTCTACGCGCGTAGCAGTCATGGCGGGTCTTTCCTTGTGCAGGCGGTTCGAAGCGGCGGCAGGAGCGTGCCGCGAAGGGAAGCTCAGTCGGCGGGCTGGAGCAGGTCCCAGCGGTTGCCGTACAGGTCCTGGAAGACGGCGACGGTGCCGTACGGCTCGTGGCGTGGCTCTTCCAGGAAGGTCACGCCGGCCGCGGTCATCCGGGCGTGGTCGCGGGCGAAGTCGTCGGTGTGCAGGAAGAACCCGACGCGTCCGCCGGTCTGGTCGCCGACGCGGGCCCGCTGGGTCTCGCTTTTGGCGCGGGCCAGCAGCAGTCCGGTGCCGGGGCCGCCCGGTTCCACGACGACCCAGCGCGAGCCGTCGGGGCGCGGGCCGTCCTCGGCGAGCCGGAAGCCGAGGGCCTCGGTGTAGAAGCGGATGGCCTCGTCGTAGTCGTCGACGACGAGGGTGACCAGGGCGACGCGTCGCATCGGGACCTTCCGGTGTGGGCGGTTAGCGCGTGAGGTTATACGTAAAACTTCGCGGGCGCCAGTTCTGGTCTACGCGCGTTGCCCCATGTTCGCCGAAAGGTTGCCCCGGGTGTTCTCCGGGCGCACCGGGTCAGGGAGTCTCGTCGCCCTGGGCGATCTCCACCCGGTGGTGGAAGTCGGCCATGCCGGCGACCGAGGCCGCGCAGGAGACGGCCGTGCACGCGATGAGGAGGGCGGCGACGACGCAGCCGGCCCGGGGCACGAGAGGGACGGCCAGCAGGGCCTGGACGCGCTGCGGGACGGGGCCGGTGGTCGCGGCGGGCGCGAAGTCGGGACGCCCCGAGCGGGCTGAGCGGGACGCCTGCCCGGCGAGCGCCGCGCGGGCGATGGCCCGGGCGATCAGGCGCCGGTCGCCGACGCTGGCGGCTGCGGCCTCGTCGGCGGCGCGCTCGGCGGCCAGGCGGATCGTCCCGCGGACCGGGCGGAGCGCCGGATGGCAGTGCGCGGCGAGCTCGGCGGCGGCGAGGAGGTAGTGGTGGTGGCCGTCGTTGTGCGCCCGCTCGTGCGCGAACAGCGCTTCCCGCTCGGGGCCGTCCAGGCTGCGCAGCATCGCGGTGGTGACCACGATGCGGTGCGGGCGGCCGGGCAGCGCGTAGGCGTCGGGGCGGGGCGATTCGACCACGCACAGGTCGCCGGCCGAGGGGCCCCGCCCGGCCTCCGTACGGGCCGCGCGGAAGGCCCTGGTCTGGTGCAGCACCGAGCGCACCAGGGTCCAGCCGCACACGGCGAGCACGCCGACGGAGGTGGCGGCGGCCGGAAGCACGACGAGGTCCGAGGCGGTGTGCAGGGGATGGATCAGCTCGCCGAGCGCGGCGAAGAGCGGGACCTTGAGCAGCCCGATGAGCACGAAGGAGCCCAGCGCGGCCAGTGAGCTGCCGGCGAGGACGACGGCACAGCCGGTGACGGCCCACAGCGCGGCGACCGGGGCCAGCCGGTCCAGGGCCCGGCGGGCCAGGGCCGGCAGGGCGAACGGCAGCAGCAGGGGCAGCAGGAGGAGTGCGGTCATCGTTCGTCGGGTTCGAGCAGGTCGCGCAGGACCCGTTCGTCGTCGGGGCTGAGCTGGGCGACGAAGCGGGCGAGGACGGTTTCGCGGTCGCTGTCCCGGTCGAGTTCGCTGTGCATCCGGCGGGCGGTGAGTCCGTGCGCGTCCTGGACGTCCCGGACCGGGAGGTAGGCGTAGCCGCGGCCCTCGCGGTGCCGCTCGACGACGCCCTTGTCGTACAGGCGGGTGAGGATCGTGGTCACCGTGGTACGGGCCAGGTCGGCGCCGAGACGCAGCTGGACCTGGCCGGGCGTCTGCGGGGCGCCGGCGGCCCACAGCGCGGCCATGATGCTCGCCTCCAGCTCACCGGCCGGCCGGCGCTCGTCCTTCGCCTCGGTCATGGAACGTCCTCACCCCGTCTTCGTGTGCGGCCCGGGCGACCGTCTACACGATAGTAGTCAGCCGAGCGTTCGTACGGCTGTGCCCCGCCCCATTATGGGAGGGCGGTGGGATGGGGGCCGTTGTCGAGGATGCGGGGGTGGGGTTGTGGCTCTGGGAGCTGGGGTTATGGCTGAGGCCTGGACTGGCTGGGGGCCGGGGCTATGGCCGAGGCCTGTGCCGCGGCGGCCGGGACCTGGGCTGTGGCTGAGAACTGGAGCCATGCTGGGACTGGGCGCTGGGCTACGGATGCGGCTGAGGCTTGGCCGACTGGGACCTGGGGCTGCGGCTGGAGGCTGGGGCAATCGCTGGACCAGCGTCCGGCAGGCACGGGCCCGGAGCGACGGCTTGGGGCCGCCGCCCGAGATCAGGGCCGGCATCACGCTACGGACGGCCGCCCGAGACCTGGCCCGGCGCCACGGCTCGGCACCGCCGCCCAAGACCGAGGACCCGGCGCCACAACCAGGCACCGCCGCCCAAGACCGGGCACCCTGGGAAACACGGCTCGGAAGCACCGCCCAAGACCAGGGACCCGGCGCCACGGCCACGGACGGCCGCCCGAGACCTGGCCCGGCGCCACGGCTCGGCACCGCCGCCCAAGACCAGGGACCCGGCGCCACGGCCACGGACGGCCGCCCGAGACCTGGCCCGGCGCCACGGCTCGGCACCGCCGCCCAAGACCGAGGACCCGGCGCCACGACCAGGCACCGGCCCCCCAAGACCGGGCACCCTGGGAAACACGGCTCGGAAGCACCGCCCAAGACCAGGAACCCGGCGCCACGGCCACGAACGGCCGCCCGAGACCTGGCCCGGCGCCACGGCTCGGCACCGCCACCCAAGACCGAGGACCCGGCGCCACGGCCAGGCACCGCCGCCCAAGACCGGGGAGCCTGGGGAACACGGCTCGGCACCGCCGCCCAAGACCGAGGACCCGGCGCCACGACCAGGCACCGCCGACCAAGACCGAGGACCCGGCGCCACGACCAGGCACCGCCGACCAAGACCGAGGACCCGGCGCCACGACCAGGCACCGCCGCCCAAGACCGAGGACCCGGCGCCACGACCAGGCACCGCCGACCAAGACCGAGGACCCGGCGCCACGACCAGGCACCGCCAGCCAGGACCGGGGACCCGGGGCCGCCGTCCAGCGGGGGCGCCGGGGCGGCGGCCGGGGCGGGTCATGTCGTACGGGTGTGCAGGGCATCCAGTCGGGTCAGTTCGTCCGGCGTGAGGCGCAGCGCGCCCGCCGCGACGTTCTCGGCGAGGTGGTCCGGATTGCCGGTGCCTGGTATGGCGAGGACATGGGGGCCTTGCTGCAGGGTCCAGGCGAGGCGTATCTGCGCGGGGCTCACTCCATGGGCGCGGGCGATGTCGCGCACGGTGTCGTCGTGGGTGTCGGTCGCCGCCCGCGGACCTGCCGCGCCCGCGACGGCGAAGAAGGGGACGAACGCGATGCCGTGTTCGCCGCACAGGCGCAGCATCTCGTCGTCGACGGGATCGGGCCTGTCCAGGGCGTAACGGTTCTGCAGGCACACCACCGGGGCGATCTCCAGCGCCTCGGCGAGGTGGCGCGGTCCGACACCGGAGATGCCCAGGTGGCGGATCAGGCCGGCCTCGCGCAGTTCGGCGAGCGCGCCGAAGTGCTCGGCGATCGACTCCTGGTGCATCCGGCGCAGGTAGACCACGTCGAGGTGGTCACGCCCGAGCTGGCGCAGGTTCTCCTCCACGTGGCCGCGCAGTTGGTCGGGCCGGGCCGAGGTGCCCCACTCGCCGTGATAGTCGCGGAAGGGACCGACCTTCGTGGCGATGACCAGGTCGTCGGCGTACGGGGCGAGCGCGGTGTTGATCAGCTCGTTGGCGGAGCGCGTGGCGGAGAAGTAGAAGGCGGCGGTGTCGATGTGGTTCACGCCGAGTTCGACGGCCCGCCGCAGCACGGCGATGGAGCGTGCCCGGTCGCTGGGCGTACCGAGGTGGAACGCGGCGCTGCCCGTCAGCCGCATCGCTCCGAAGCCGACGCGGTGGACGGGCAGGTCGCCGAGTGCGAAAGTGCCGGAGGCGTCCGCGGTGATCGTTTCAGCGGTCATTCGGCGGAGTCTCGCACATCCGCAGTGCCACGCAGGCGAATTCAGCTCAGCGGCTTGTCCAGGACCGCCTTGCGGTGGCTGAACGTCTCGATGGAGTACCGGCCGTGGTAGCTGCCCATGCCGCTCTCCCCCACCCCGCCGAACGGCAGATCGGAGACGGTGAGGTGGGCCAGGGGCAGGCCGTAACCGAGGCCGCCGGAGGAGGTCTCGGCGGCGATGCGGGCACGGGTCCGCTCGGACTCGGTGAACACGTACAGCGCGAGCGGCTTGTCGCGGTCGTTGATGAAGGCGATCGCCTCGTCGAGGCCGGACACGGTGACGACGGGCAGGATCGGGCCGAAGATCTCCTCCTGCATCACGGGCGACTTCGGGTCGACGTCCGCGAGGACGGTCGGCGCGATGTACTTGGCGTCGCGGTCGCTCTCGCCGCCGACCGCGATCCGACCGGAGCCGAGCAGCCCGGACAGCCGGTCGAAGTGCCGCTCGTTGATGATCCGGCCGTACTCGGGCGAGGTGGCCGGGTCGGCGCCGAACAGCGCCTTCACCGCGCGCACCAGAGCGGCCTCCAGGGCGGCCGCGGTCTCCGGGTCGGTCAGGACGTAGTCCGGGGCGACACAGGTCTGGCCGGCGTTGAGGAACTTGCCGCGGGCGAGCCGGTCCGCGACCACCTCCGGGTCCGCGTCGCGGTCCACGAACACCGGGGACTTGCCGCCCAGTTCGAGGGTGACGGGGGTGAGGTGCTCGGCGGCGGCGCGCATCACGATCCGTCCGACGGCGCCGTTGCCGGTGTAGAAGATGTGGTCGAAGCGCTCGGCCAGCAGGGCCGTGGTCTCCGGGACGCCGCCCTCCACCACGGCGACGGCGTCGGTGTCCAGATAGGCCGGGATCAGCTCGGCGAGGGCGGCCGAGGTGGCCGGGGCCAGCTCGCTCGGCTTGGCGACGACCGCGTTGCCGGAGGCCAGGGCGCCGGCCATGGGGGCGAGCAGCAGCTGCGCCGGGTAGTTCCAGGGGGCGATGACGAGGACGACGCCGAGGGGGTCGTACTGCGTCCAGGCCGTCGCGTCGGCGCCGAGGTGGGCCGGGACGGGCGCGGGCTCCGGGCGCAGCCAGTCCGCCAGGTGCTCCAGGGTGTGGTCGATCTCGCGGAGGGTGAAGTCGATCTCGGTGCGGTACGCCTCGGCGCTGCTCTTGCCGAGGTCGGCGTGGAGGGCGGCGGCGAGGTCGGCGCCCCGCTCGGTGAGCAGCGCGCGCAGCCGGCGCAGCTGACCGGTGCGCCACTCGACGGGCTTGGTGCGACCGGTGGCGAAGGCGGCGCGCAGCCGGGCCACGACGTCGGAGGGCTGCTCGATTGCGGGGTTGATCACGGATGCCTCGCTGGTGTGCACGGGCGGGTTCGGCCCGAGCCTAGGTCCTCGGTGGATGTATTTGCCAACCTTTCAGGTCCTCACGTTCATTCCGGAGGCTCGCGGTGACGCGGATCACGTCGTCGTGGGGGCGGTCTCACGCCGCTGCCGCTCCGGGCGGGCCCACGCGACCTCGCTCCCGGCCGCCTCGGCGGCCACGCGGTACCCCGTCACCGCCTCGGCGGTGCGGCCCAGGCGGCGCAGCAGGTCGGCGCGGACAGCGTGCAGCACGTGACACCGGCCGAGGTCCAGGAAGTCGACGAGGCTGAGCACCCCGGCCGGGACCCTGGCACGGGCGCCCCCGGAAGCCCACGGGGCTCCATCATGCCGAGCACCGCAGACAGGCGCGGACTTCCCGGCCCCGGCGCGTCTGGTGGACCTCGGTCGACTGGGCGAGGGAGTCGACGATGCCGGTGCCGCGGCCGTGCTCGTCCGGGGCCACGTCGTGGCGGGCGCGCTCGACCGCGGTTCCGGAGTCACTGACCACGATGTGCAGGGTGCCGCCGTCGAGGGCGAGCAGCAGCGTCATGCGTTCGTGGCCGTACCGGGCGGCGTTGGCGGCGAGTTCGTCGACGATGAGGACGGCGGAGTCCCGCTCGTTCTCGGGCACGCGCCAGCACTCCAGCAGCTCCGCCGCGAGATGACGAGCGGCGGGGACATGCGCCTCCTGCGCGGGCAGGGTGAGCATCGCCTGGTGGCGGCAGGACCGTGCGGGGGATGAGCCGGCACGGGCGGAATCGGTCACGAACATGGTCTTCCGGCTCTTCTGCGTAGGAACCTGGATGTGAGCACTCATTCAGTTCTACGGGCGACGCATGCATATGGTTCGAGCGATTTGCCCCTTTTGCTCAACTTCTTTGACTCACGTTCTTTGACTCACGCTTCTTTGACTCACGCTTCTTTGACTCACGCCCGGATCGTGACCAGCTTCTGGCCGTTGCCCGCGACGATCTCGAAGTGCTCGATGGCCGTCGGCGACAGGGGAACCGCCCCGGGGACGGTGGTGCCGGCCGGGTACTTCCCCGCACGCCAGGTGGCGGCGTCCGACCTGGCTCCACCGGGCCCGACCGCCTGCAGCCGACAGGTGATGCCCGCGGGCGCCCCCCGGGCGGAGATCTCCAGCACACTGCCCCACGACGACGGTGAGACCCGCACCGAAGCAGTGACACCGGTGGTGGGGTCGCTGCCGGAGAAGACGCGCGACGGCGCCGGCGTGACCGGTGCGGGCCGTGTCGCCTGGCCGGTCACGGAGCCGCTGATCGCCAGCCAGGTGCCGCCGACCGCCGCCCCGGCGACCAGCGTCAGCGACGCGGCCGCACCGGCCAGTTGCCGCCGCCATGTCCTACGGCGCCTGGCGGCGGCCTGCTGAAGCATCCGGTCGAGCAGTCCCGCCTCCGGGGCCCGGGGCACCGTGGACGTGTCGGCCGGCGCCCGGGGTGGGCCCCCGGCGCTCTCCGCCGCCCGTCGCACCAGCCGGTCGGCCGGGTCCTCGTCGCCGACCGGCACGGGCCCACCCTCGGCTTCCGCCGCGGTGACCGTCGCGAGCAGCGCCGGAAGTCCGGCCAGCTCGGCGTGTTCCGTCCCGCACACGTCGCATTCCGCGAGGTGCGCGCGCACCCGTTCGGTCTCCGCCGGGGACAGCGTGCCCAGGACATACGCTCCCAGCGCCAGCCGGAGGGCGTCGTGATCCGCGTTCATGGCCGGCACCTCCTCCACGCCGTGGTCATGACTCGATGCCTCGTTCCCGCAGCGCCAGCCGGAGGGCGTGCAGGGCGTAGTAGGTCCGCGACTTGACGGTGCCCGGCGGGATGCCCAGCACCTCCGCGGCCTGCGCCACGGTCCGGCCCCGGTAGTAGGTCTCCAGCAGTACGGCACGGTGGTCCGCGGACAGCGTCCGGATGGCGTCGGCCACGGCCCAGCTCTGCAACGCCTGCTCGATCCGGTCCTCGCCCGGCGTCTGCTCCGCGGCCCGCTCCAGGGCCTCGCCACCCACCTCCGCCGGCCTCGCCTGCCGGGCCCGGTGCATGTCGATGACCAGATGCCGGGCGACCGTGCACAGCCAGGCGCGCGCCGGACCGCGTGCGGGATCGAACGCGGCGGGATGCTGCCATGCCCGCAGCAACGTCTCCTGCACGACATCCTCGGCCCACTGCCGGTCTCCTGACGTCAGTCGCAGTGCGTAGTGGAACAGGGGGCCCGCGTGCTCGGCGTACAGAGCCCGGAGCAGTTCCTCGTCCGTGGTCGAAATGGTCCCGTTACCCGAGACACGGCGCCCGGAGCGATGCGGATCGATCGCTTCACCACGTTTTCGAGCACTCCATGGCATAGGCCGATCATCACGCATATCACCGTGTTTGTCGTGTCATCTCCAGTGGTTGCCGAGAAACAGAACAAAAGGCGTGTATCGACCGAACCGCGCGACACCGCCGCCCGTGAAACCAGGCATGAGCCGTCGCAACACGGCACCATCCGATCACTGGGGAATGAACATCATGTACGTCAACTTCCGCCCCCTGGGCCGCCGATCGCGCTGTGCGGCCGGGCTGGCCGTGGCCACCGCCGGTGTACTGGGGCTCCTGAGCGCGTGCGGCCACTCACCCCGCCCCTCGGCCGCCGGCTCCCTCACGCCCGGCCCGGGTCAGCATCAGCCGGCCGGGATGCCCGGCGCCTCGGGGACGCCCAGCATGACCATGCCCCCCTCCTCTCCGAGCAGGGCTACGGCCGCCACACCAGTGTCCGCCGACGCCGTGGCGATCAAGAACTTCGCGTTCTCTCCGGCCACGCTGAAGGTCACGGCGGGCACGACGGTGACCTGGACCAATGAGGACACCGACGCCCACACCGTCACCAGTGCCGGCGCGGGCGGCCCGCTGCACTCGCCCGCCCTCGCCACGCACGGCAGCTACACCTACACGTTCACCAAGCCCGGCAGCTACGCCTACGTGTGCACCATCCACCCGTTCATGACCGGCACCGTGGAGGTGACCTCATGACCGCGTACGACGATCATCAGGGTCCGGCACCGGCCGGCGGCGCCGAAGAGCCCGCGACCGAGCACGGCATGACCCGGCGCCAACTCCTGCGGCACGCCGGATGGTTCGGTGGGGCCGTCGTGCTCACCGTGGCCGGCGGCGAGGTGATCAGCCATGTCGCCGGCACCCGGGACGCCGCCGCGGCGGCCGCCGGGGCCGCCGGGTCACCGAACGGTGCCCTGCGGTTCGTCCAGGTCTCCGACAGTCACATCGGCTTCCAGGGTCCCGCCAACACGGACGTGGTCGGCTCGTTCACCGAAGCGGTCCATCAGGTCAACGGGCTGGGGTTCAGGCCCGACTTCGTGATGCACAGCGGCGACCTGACCCACCTGTCCACGGCGGGACAGTTCGACCAGGTCAGGCAGATGCTGGCCGGGCTGCGGACGGATCGTGTCTTCACCGTGCCGGGCGAGCACGACTCCATCGGCGACGCGGGCCGCGCCTACCGGCAGGCCTTCGGCAAGGGCACGCTCGGCGACGGCTGGTACAGCTTCGACACCCACGGGGTGCACTTCGTCGCGCTGGTCAACACCCTGCGCCTGGAGAAGCTCGGTCACCTCGGCACCGAGCAGATCGACTTCGTCCGCAAGGACCTCTCCGGCCTGCCGTCGGACACCCCTGTCGTGGTCTTCAGCCACATCCCGCTGTTCGCCATGTACCCGAAGTGGGGCTGGAGCACGGACGACGCGCTGAAGGTGATCGCGCTCCTGCGCCGCTTCTCCTCGGTCACCTGTCTCAACGGACACGTCCACCAGCTCTTCACCAAGACGGAGGGCAACATCACCTTCCACTCCGCCACCACCACCGCCTACCCGCTGCCCAAGCCGGGCCGGGCACCCGCCCCCACTCCCCAGGTCGTGCCCGCCCGGCAGCTGAAGGACGCGCTCGGCATCCGCACCGTGGGATACCGGCGGGGAGACCAGCAGCTGGCGATCAAGGACGAGAGGCTGGCATGAACGCCGCGAGGCTCGTCACCGGATGAGTCCGGTTCCGGTCCACGAAGGGCCGTACCTCGACAGGCAGCGTCGTGGCCAGGGCGGCCTTGCGGCCCCGCTCCAGCGCCCCGTCGAGGTACGGCGGCCCGAAACCTTCGAAACAATCCTCCGTATGACAGCCACCACCGCACATCCGCTCCTCGACCGCGCCCACCGGCTCGCCACGGACCTGCTGATTCCTCAGGCCGAGCGGGTCGACCAGGAGGGCGTGCCGACGAGCCACATCGAGGCGGTGAAACGGTCCGGGCTGCTCGGGGCGGGCGCTCCGGCCGCGTACGGCGGCTCGGGCGCGTCGCCGGCCGTGGTCCGCCGGATCGCGGAGATCCTCGCCGGGGCGTGCTGTTCGACGTGGTTCGTGCAGACCCAGCACCACACGCCGGTGCAGATCCTGACACAGAGCGAACTCCCGGTACGGGACCGGCTGTTGGGCCCGCTGTCCCGGGGCGAGCTGATGTCCGGGGTGGCGTACGCGCATCTGCGGTCGTATCCGGCTGTCCCGGTACGCGTCCGCCGGGAGGGCGGCGGCTGGCGGTTCGACGGCACCGTGCCCTGGTACACCGGGTGGGGCCTGAACGACGTGATGCTGCTCGCCGGGACGACCGACGCGGGCGAGGCGCTGCTCGCGTTCGCCGAGGCGCGCGAGCAACCGGGGCTCCGGGCCTCGGACCCGATGCGCCTCGCCGCGCTCAGCGCCGCGCGCACGGTGTCGCTGGAGCTGACCGGGCTGTGGCTGCCCGAGGAGGCGGTGGCGCTGCGGATGCCGTACGAGCGGTTGGCGCCCCGGGACCGGGCCAGGACGCTGAACGCGAGCCCCGCGGTCTTCGGCCTCACTCAGGCCGCCCTGTCCTTGCTGGACGCGGAGACCGCCGCCCCGCTCACGGCCCGGCTCGCCGACGTCCGCCGCCGGGCCTACGCCCTGGCCGACCATCCGGAACCGCTGGAGCGGGTCGCCGAGCGGCTGACGGTGCGCGCGGAGGCGTACGAGGTGCTGCGTACGGCGACCACGGCGGCGGTGGTCGCCGGGGGCGGCCGGTCGATGGCCCTGACGAGCCGCGCCCAGCGCCTCGCCCGGGAGGCGCTGTTCCTGCTGGTGCAGGGCCAGACAGCCGAGACCCGTACGGCACATCTGCGGGCGCTGGGCGGTGCCTGAGCCCGGGCCTCGGCGTCTGCGCCGGTCAGGAGCCTCGCCGTCACCGTCGGCGCAGTACGCCCTGGGCCGGCGTGCGGGTGACGACCGTGGCCGCCGCCGCGAAGACGAGGCCCTCGGCCAGGTGCCGTGGGCGGGTGGGACGCGGGGCACCGGAGCGGCACAGCCGGCCGCGGGCCCACAGGGTGAACGGGAGGACCACCAGGGGCGTGGTCGCGGAGCCCGGGGCGCAGCCCGAAGGCGCTGAGCGCGGCCCGGTTGGACGGCGGACCGGCCCCCGCTCCGGTGGCCGTCGGCGCACGCGGTGGCCGGCAGCACCGCCATCGCGCCGACCGCGGTGGTGAACTCGCGGGCGTCCACGGCCTCCAGCCGCCGCCACACGGTCTCCGGCACCCGGGGGAACCTCTTGCGCAGCTCCGGCAGCGGACCTGACCGCGCCGGGCGGCCGACGAACTGCGCCTGTCGCAGCCCGCGTTGAGCGATGCCCTGCGGAATCTGGAGCGGGAGCCCGGGGTCGACCTGCTGGAGCGGAAGCGGTCACCGGCCACGATGAGCGCGGCACATCCGGTGACCCGGGTCGAGGTGGTGGGCATGCAGCAGACGGCGGTCCCGCGCGGGCTCGTGGCGGGCTGTCGATCGCCGACGCCACCACGACTGACATGCAAGTACGCACACGGGCCTACACATAAAGAAAAAATAAGAGCAAACTGGAAGCATGCGGTGGTAACCGTATACACCGCACCAGACACGGTCTGGCCTGCAAGTCAAAGGAGACGAGTTATGGCCAACGTGCACAGGGGTGATATATCGACCCACCCCGATGTCTCCGAAATGCGGGCACGCTACGCCCGCATGCTCGGCGGTCGTGATGTGGCGCTCGTGGACGGGCCGGTCTTCCTGCTCGGGCTGTACTGCGCGGCATCTCCGTGGATAGTGCACTACACGACGAGCCAGCCCGCGCTCATGACCCACAACCTGATCATGGGCATAGCGATAGGTCTGCTGGCACTGGGATTCACCCGGGCCCCCGAGCGGATGTACGGCCTCAGCTGGGCCATGTGCGCCATGGGCATCTGGATGATCATCGCCCCCTGGATCGTGGGCAGTGGCCCGGACAAGGGCGTGATCATCAACAACGTCATCATCGGCGCACTCGCGCTCCTGCTCGGCCTGGTCTGTGCCGGTACGGCGGCGCGGAGCACCCCCAGGCCGTGACAGGAGACGCACGGAAGGGAAGAACAGGAAGAACGGGCAGTACGTGAGGCCGGTCCGCCCGGGCGGACCGGCCCCCTCGCGTCCGCTCAGCGGCCCGGCACCAGCCAGGGCTCCTGCGGCAGCGTCCGGCCGGTCTCCAGCAGCGACTTGAGGTTGGACAGCACGGCCGGCCAGCCGGAGGCGACGTCCGAGCGCTCGCCCTCGTCGTTGAGGTCCTCATGGACGACGGTCAGCCGGACGATGTCCTCGTACGGGCTGATCTCGAAGGTGACGCGCGAGTGCCGCTCCTCCCGGCTCTCGTCGTCGGGCGCGGCCCACGTGGTGACCAGCCGGGTCGGCGGCTCGCTCTCCACCACCTTGCCGACCACGTCGGCGATGCCGGAACCGTCGGTGCGCACATGCGCCCAGCGGGAGCCGGGCCGCCAGTCGGACTCGTTGCGGTGGCCCCAGTAGGCGGCCGTCAGGTCGGCGTCCGTGAGCGCCTCCCACACCTTCTCGGGG
Organism: Streptomyces sp. RB17; assembly: GCF_009604455.1. Lineage (GTDB taxonomy): Bacteria > Actinomycetota > Actinomycetes > Streptomycetales > Streptomycetaceae > Streptomyces. The sequence continues at coordinate 623,960 of NZ_WEGL01000006.1, read as the reverse complement.
GTGCTCGCGATGTAGGTGACGTACACGAAACTCGGCTTGTCGGTCATGGCTTCCTCAGCTCGTCGCTTCAGGGCGCCGAGCGCGGCAAGGCGCGGGCGCTCGAACTTGTCGATCCACCGCTCCTGGATCTCGTGGAGCGGTACGGGGTTGAGGTAGTGCAGCTTCTCCCGCCCCCGCCGCACCGTGCTGATCAGGTTGGCGGCCTCCAGGACCGCCAGATGCTGGGTGACCGACTGGCGCGTCATGGCGATGCGCCCGCACAGCTCTCCCAGGGTCTGGCCGTTGTTCTCATGGAGCCGGTCCAGCAGGCGCCTGCGTGTGTCGTCGGCCAGCGCCTTGAAGACCTTGTCCATCCCGGTGTCGTCCTCTGATCGCACACTCAACGTTATGCAGGTAATTACTTGCATGTCAACCGTGGGCCCGGCAGGCCACAGGCCGGTGCCGCGGGCCGGTGCCGCGGGCCGGCTCAGCGGGGCACGGTGAAGGAGATCCAGACGTCCGGGTCCAGCTCCGGCCGGTCCGGGACCGGACGCAGCTCGCGCGTCCAGGCGCCGGGGGCCAGGTCCTCGGCGACGCGCCGCCAGAAGCGCACGGCGGTCGCGTTGTCCTGCTGGAAGGCGATCTCCCACGCCCCGGGGTGCCGGCCCAGCACCTCGCGCACGGCCCGGAGCCCGATCCCCCGGCGCCGCGCCCCGCGCACCACGAAGAAGCTGTTCAGCACCCGTACCGGCCCGTCGAGCCCGCGCACGAAGGCCAGGCCGACGGGGCGGTCACCGCAGGTCAGCAGATACGGCACCCAGCCGGGCGCGGTGAAGACGTGCTCGACGCGATCGCTGCGGAAGGTGCCGTCGTGGGCGGGCAGCACGCCGTAGAACTCGGACAGGTCGTGGCGGAACATCAGCCACAGCCGCTCGACGGTGGGCCGGTCCTCGGGGGTCGCGGGACGGACGGAGACGTCAGCATTGCTGGTTTCGGTCATGGACGAAAGTCTCCCCGGCGGACTCGGGTCCGGACCGGGGAGGTTCGCGCAGGCTGTGGTAACTCTAGCCCAGTGCAGGCCGGTTGAGCGTCAGACGGGCTCCGCGTCGGGGTCCAGGCCCGCCAGGTACTCCTCGCTGATCTCCCGCTCCCCGAACGGCCACACCTTCTCCAGCCGGGACCACACGACGAAGGCCACACAGCCCAGGGCCAGCCAGGCAAGGGACCATTCGATCGGGTGGCGGCCCGGGGAGTTCTTGTCGGCGTAGCCGTAGATCACGCACCAGCCGGCGAACGCGACGACGCTCGGCAGCGGGTAGAGCCACATCCGGTACGGTCGGCGCAGGGTCGGCCGGCGTTTGCGCAGAACGGTCAGCGCCACGATCTGGGCGAGCGCCTGCACGATCACCATGACCGTCGTGAGCAGCTGGATCAGCGTCGCGAGGTCGGTGTGCCGGCCGATCAGGAAACCGACCGCTGTGATCACGCCCATCGTCGCGAGACCCAGCATGGGAAAGCGGTGCCGGGGGTGCAGCTTCTCGTACGGCCGGAAGAAGACGCGGTCGCGGGCGGCGTCGTACGGGACGCGGGAGCCGCCGAGCAGGCCGGTGAAGACCGAGGCGAAGGCCGTGATCAGGATCAGCACGGTCACCGTGTCGGCGGCGCCCTTGCCCCAGGTCTTCTCCAGCACCGCCGAGGCGACCGAGGTGGAGGCGATGTCGTGCGGGTCGCCCATCCGCTGCCAGTCGATGACGCCGAGGGTGCCGATCTGGAGGAGCAGGTAGATCGCCATGATGCCGAGGATGGAGTAGAGGATCGAGCGGGGCAGGGTTCGGCCCGGATCCTTGATCTCGGCGCCCATGTACGCGGTGGTGTTGTAACCGAGGTAGTCGTAGATGCCGATGGTCAGGCCGGCGGCGAAGCCGAGCCAGAAGTGGTTGCTCGTCAGGTCGAAGGCGCCCGACGGGTAGGTGAAGGCCAGGTGCGGGCTGAAGTCGGAGGCCGCGGCGACGATCACCAGCAGCACCGCGGCGATCATCACCGCCCACATCACGGCGGTGATCCGGGCGATGTGCTCGATGCCGCGCCAGAGCAGGAGCACGACCAGCGCGATGATGCCGAGGCCGATCAGGTCCCCCGCCGTGCGGCTCAGATCCGGGGCCAGATAGCCCAGGTACTGGACGAAGCCGACCACACCCGTGGACATGATCAGCGGGATGAAGAGCATGGCCGTCCACACGAAGAGGAACGGCATCAGCCGGCCCGTGCGGTACTGGAAGGCCTGGCGCAGATAGACGTAACTGCCACCGGATCCGGGCATCGAGGCGCCCAGCTCGGCCCAGACCAGTCCGTCGCACAGCGCGAGGACGGCGCCCGCGACGAAGCCGATGACCGCCTGCGGGCCGCCGAACGCGGTGACCATGAGCGGGATCGTCACGAACGGGCCGATGCCGCACATCTGGCTCATGTTGATGGCCGTGGCCTGGAACAGGCCGACACGACGGACGAAACCACCCGTGGGTGGCGGGCTACCGGACATGGGGACTCCTGACGCCACGGGCCCACTCGACGACACCCGGCGGGCTGATGGGCGATAAAGTTAAGGAGCCTTACTAGAGGCGTCAAGTGTGCGCCGGGAATACATGAGAATGGTCCGATGACCGTCAGTGACGCCGAAGAGCAGCACGAACAGCCCTGGAGCCGCCGACGACTGCGCAGCACCAACGAGCGGCTGCTGCTGGACCGGCTGCGCACCCTCGGCGCGGCGTCGCGCGCCCAACTGGCCCGGGAGACCGGCCTGTCGAAGCCGACGGTCTCCAGTGCGCTGGCCTCCCTGGAGACGGCCGGCCTGGTGCACGAGGTCGGCACCCAGGCCCCCGAGCGGGGGCGCACCGCCGTGCTCTACGCCCCCGACCCGGCCGCCGGGTACGCGCTCGGCGTGGACATCGGCCGGGGCTGGCTGCGGGTGGCGGTGGTCGACCTGGACGGCACGGTCGTCGCCCGCGCCGACGTACGCAACCGGACCCGCGCCTCCGCCGCACTGGCCGACCTGGTCGTGGGCACCGCCCGGCAGGTGATCGCGAGCTCGGGTGTGGACCCGGCCGAGGTGGTGCACGGGGTGGTCGGCACGCCCGGCGTGTACGACGAGAAGCAGCGCCGGGTGCGGTACGCGATGCATCTGCCGGGGTGGGGGCGTACGGGTCTCGTCGACCGGATGCGGGAAGAGCTGGGCGTGCCGCTGGAGGTGCACAACGACGCCAACCTGGCCGCGCTCGGCGAGTACACGTACGGCGTCGGCACCGGCAGCCGGCTCTTCGCGTACATCCTGATCGGCACCGGCCTCGGCATGGGCGTCGTCGGCGAGGGGCGGCTGTTCACGGGGGCGCACGGGCTGGCCGGCGAGATCGGCTTCCTGCCCTGGCCGGGCCGGCACAAGCCGGAGCGGCTGGAGGACGCGGTGTCCGGGGAGGCCGTGGTGGAGGCCGCCCGGGAGTTCGGGATGAGCGGGCAGCTGACGGCGAAGGCGGTCTTCGACGCGGCCCGGCAGGGAAATCCGGCCGCGCTGCGGGCCGTGGAACTGGAGGCGGAGCGGATCGCGCACACCGTGGCGGCGGCCGCCGCGGTCCTCGATCCGGATCTGGTGGTACTCGGCGGCGGCGTCGGCCACAGCGTCGACCTGCTGCTGCGCCCGGTCCAGGAGCAGGTACGCGCCCTCACCCCACTGCGGCCGCGGATCGCACCGAGCCGGCTCGGCGAGGACGCCGTGCTGCTCGGTGCGGTGGCCACGGCCCTGGACACGGCACGGGACCTGGTGTTCGAGCGCAGGACGGCCGGAAGCTGACTCCCCACAACGCCCACTACGGCCACGGTCGTTGACACGGTCCGCGGGGCACCCTAGCTTGAGGCAAGTTAGTAAAGTTTCCTAACTTTACGAGTCCGGAGCTCTGGCATGTTCCTTCGCCCCGCCCTCGGCCGCCGGTCCGCCGTCACCGCGCTGGTCCTCGGCCTGCTCGGCTCCCTCAGCGGCGGCGCCTGGGCCGGGGCCCGGCAGCCGGCGCCGCCGCCCGGGCCCGCCCGAACCACCCGCGTCCCCTCCGCGGCCGGCACCGACACACCGCTCGCCGGGTACGCCATCCAGTCCTCGGCGAAGGTGGGCGACTCGCCGGCGGCGATCTCCTCCCCGGGCTATCCGGCGCGGGGGTGGTACCCGGCCGGCCCCCGCTCCACGGTCCTGGCCGCACTGCTCGCCGACGGCGTCCACGCCGATCCGTTCTTCTCCACCAACCAGGAGAAGATCCCGAAGGCCGACTTCCAGGTTCCCTGGTGGTACCGCTCCGACTTCACCGTCGAGGACACCACGCGGCGCACCTTCCTCGACTTCAGCGGGGTGATCTCGGCGGCCGACGTGTATGTGAACGGCCACCAGGTGGCCACGGCCGCGGATGTCACCGGCGCGTACACGCACCACGAGCTGGACATCACCTCACTGGTCACGTCCGGCACCAACACGGTGGCCCTCCGCGTCCGGCCGAATGATCCGAACAAGGACCTCACCATGGGCTGGATCGACTGGCTCCAGCCGCCGCCCGACCGGAACATGGGCATCGTCCGGGACGTCCGGGTGCGCCGGGGCGGCCCGGTGGCGCTGCGCGACGCACACGTGATCACCCGGCTGGCCGTGCCGTCGCTCGCCTCCGCCGATCTGACGGTGCGGACACAGGCCCGCAACGACACCGGCACCGCGGTCACCGCCCAGGTCACCGGGCGCATCGGCGCGACCACCTTCACCCGGCGGGTCCCGCTCGCCGCCCACGAGACGAAGACCGTCACCTTCTCCCCCGCCGACACCCCGGGCCTGCATCTCGCCTCGCCGAGGGTGTGGTGGCCGGCCGGGATGGGCGGACAGCCGCTGTACGACCTCGACCTCACCGCGTCCGTCGCCGGTACGACCTCGGACACCGCGCACCAGAGCTTCGGCATCCGCGACGTCCGGGCGCCCCTCGACCCGGACGGCGCACGCCAGTACCGGATCAACGGCCGCACGCTGCTGATCAGGGGCGGCGGCTGGTCGCCGGACGAGTTCCTGCGCTGGGACACCGCCTCCGTCGAGGACCGGCTGAAGTACGCCCTCGACCTGGGCCTGAACACGATCCGCCTGGAAGGGCACCTGGAGCCCGACGAGTTCTTCGACCTGGCCGACCGCTACGGCATCCTCACCCTGCCGGGCTGGGAGTGCTGCGACAAGTGGGAGGGCCAGGTCAACGGGAGCGAGACCGGCGACAAGTGGACCGAGGCCGACTATCCGGTGGCCAGGGCGTCCATGGCCGCCGAGGCCGCCCGGCTGCGCGACCACCCGAGCGTGATCTCCTTCCTGATCGGCAGCGACTTCGCACCCGACGCGAGGATCGAGAAGACCTACCTGGACGCCCTGAAGGCCGCCGACTGGCCCGACCCGGTCGTCTCCGCCGCCTCCGACAACTCCTCACCTCAGCTGGGACGTTCGGGCATGAAGATGACCGGGCCCTACGACTGGGTGCCGCCCGGCTACTGGTACGCCAAGCGTGAGGGAGGGGCCACCGGCTTCAACTCCGAGACCAGCGCGGGCCCCAGCATCCCCACGCTCGACACCCTGCGCCGCATGCTGACCCCGGCGGAACTGGACACCCTCTGGAAGGACCCGGACGCGAGGCAGTACCACCGCTCGCCGTCCCCGGTCTTCGGCACGCTGAAGATCTACGACGCCGCCCTCGCCGCGCGCTACGGCGCGCCGGAGAGCCTCGCCGACTATGTGCGCAAGGCCCAGCTGGCCCAGTACGAGAACGTCCGCGCCCAGTTCGAGGCGTACCAGCGCAACTCCACGGACTCCTCGAAGCCCGCGACCGGGGTGATCCACTGGATGTTCGACAGCGGCTGGACGTCCCTGCACTGGCAGTTGCTGGACCGCTACCTGGACCAGGGCGGGGCCTACTTCGGCGCGAAGAAGGCCGACGAGCCGCTGCACGTCCAGTACTCGTACGACGATCGCTCGGTCGTGGTCGTCAATCACCGCCACGCCTCCGCGACCGGACTCACCGCCCGGGCCACCGTGTTCGACCCCGACGGCACGCAGAGGTACGACAAGTCGGTCGGCGGGCTGACGGTGAGCGGCGACGGGGCGCACGGGACCGCCCTCACCCTGCCGTCCTCGGTGGGCGGGCGGTCGTCGACGTATCTGCTCCGCCTGGTCCTGACGGGGGCGGACGGCAAGGAGGTGAGCCGGAACGTGTACTGGCTGTCCACGCGGCCCGACACCCTCGACTGGTCCGGCACCAACTGGTACTACACGCCGACGACGAGCTACGCCGATCTCACGGGGCTCGCCTCGATGGCGCAGGTGCCGGTGTCGGCGAGGGCGGCCACTCAGTCGTCGGGCGGCACGTCGACCACGATCGTCACCCTGCGCAACACCGGGAGCGGGAAGACCCCGGCACTGCTGACGGACGTCCACCTCGTGGACGCGCGCGGGAAGCCGGTGCTGCCGGTGCGCTGGTCGGACAACGAGGTGAGCCTGTGGCCGGGCGAGTCGGTGACGCTGACCGCCACCTACCGGACGGCCGACCTGCACGGATCGGCGCCGGGGGTGCGGGTGTCCGGCTGGAACACTCCCGAGCGGACGGTGCCGGCGGCGGCCTGACGGAACGGGGGTGGACCGGTACGGCCCACCCCCGGCCGGTTCAGCTGACGTTGAGCGCGGTGTCGTCCACGACGAACGACGTCTGGTACTGGGAGCCCTCGGTGCCGGTGAACTTCAGCGTGACGGTCTGCCCCGCGTAGCCGCTGAGGTCGAAGCTGCGCTGGGTGTAGCCGGCGGCGGCGTTGAGGTTCGAGTACGTCGCCAGGGTGCCGAGGACCGTGCCGGAGCTGTTCAGCACCTGGACCTTGAGGGTGTCGTAGGCCGTGCTGGTCGAGGTCTCGGCGGTGTCGATGTGCAGATAGAAGCTGAGCGTCGCCGTCGAGCAGCCGGACGGGACGGTCACCGACTGGGACAGGGTGTCGGTGGTCGCGGTGCCGTAGCCGTCGAGCCAGGCGTAGTACGAGCCCGAATGAGCGGACTCACCCGTCGAGTTGGTGATGACCCCGCTCGACGCGCTCCAGGTGGTGTTCCCGGACTCGAAGCCGCTGTTGCCGAGGAGCTGGGATGCGGTGCAGGTACCGGTGCCGCCGCCTCCCCCACCGCTGGTGGTGCCCGAACCGGCCAGCCAGGCCGAGGCGTTGAGGGCGAGTGCGGCGTTGGTGGCGCTGGAGTCGTTCCAGCCGTCGTACAGGGTGTTTCCGGACTGGCCGGTGCCGTCGTCGATCGGGGAGCTGTCACCCCAGAAGGCGACACGGCCGCTGCCGAAGGTGCTGGTGAGGAAGAAGGCGCCGGTGTTGCCGGAGTAACCGGTGCGGTACAGCAGGCCCTTGACGTTCGGGTTGTCCGACGGCTTGAGCGTGGCGGTGGTGCCGTTGGCGATCAGGCTCTTGGTGACCGTGCCGAAGGAGCCGTGCAGCACCGGGTCGGTGCTGTCGCTGATCGCGGCCGGGTGGTCGGAGCTGATGTTCAGCGCGTCGATCGAGAAGCCGAACGGGTCGGTGGAGTCGACGCTGTTGTTCGTCATCAGGTCGTTGAGGATCTTGACCGCGTCGGCGCCGTCGTTGTTGCGGTCGGCGCCGGTGTGGTCGGAGATCATGAACAGCCCGCCGCCGTTCTTCACGAAGTTCATGATCGCCGTCTTCTCGGCGCTCGTGAACAGCGTGTTGGGTTCCGGCAGGACCAGCGTGTCGAAGTTCGACAGGTCGGTCGAGGACGAGCCGCCGTAGCTGAGGCTCGACCCCGACGGGAGGGTCTTCAGGCTGTAGCTGCCGGTCTTCTGCAGCGCCACGCCCCAGGAGGACAGGGCGCCGGTCCAGTCGGTCTCGGCGGACGGGGAGGAGTCCTCGCCGAGCGGGTCGGGCTGGCTGGTGGAGATGATCCAGTCGGCGTTGCCGGCCGTCTCGGCGTGGGCGTTGTCGAACAGGATGCGGTGCGTGGTCGCCGCGTGGGCGGCGGTGCCGCTGCCGACCTGGACGGCGGCTCCGGTGAGGAGCAGCCCGAAACCGGCCAGGGCGGTGGTGAGTCTGCGGCGGGATCTCCTGGATCCGAGCATCCGGCGAACCTCCATGAGGGGTGGGGAGAGGCGGTGCGGGCGCCAAGTCTGCGCGCGTAGAGCCGGATTGAGGGTTCTACACGCGTCGATTGGTTGAAAGGTACATGGCATGAAGGCCGGGTGAACAGAAAGTCCCGGCAATAACCGGAGCGGAGTGCCTCCGCTCACAGCGGGCAGATGCCGAGTGGGAGGCACGACCAAAAGGGGTGGGCATGGAGATCTCGGGCACCATCAGCGCCATTGTCATCGGGCTCGTCATCGGCGTCCTGGGGCGTCTGGTCGTCCCCGGGCGACAGCACATCGGCATCCTGTGGACGATCGTCGTCGGCATCGTGGCCGCACTCTTCGGGTCGGCGATCGCCGCCGGGTTCGGGGTCGCGGACACCAAGGGGCCCGACTGGATCGAGTGGTTCATCCAGATCGCCCTGGCCGCGGCCGGGATCGCGGCGCTGGACCGGGGCCGCGTGCGTCGCTGACGCGGGCTCAGCTCCCGTAGAGGTAGGGGGTGGTGGTGCTCAGCGGGTGGAAGCCGAGGCGTTCGAGGATCGGGCGGCTCATGGGTGAGGCGTCCACCTGGAGGTAGCGGTAGCCGCGGGCGGCGGCGACGTGGGCGCGGTGGGCGACCAGGGCGCGGTAGACGCCCCGGCCCCGCCAGGCCTCGACGGTACCGCCGCCCCACAGCCCGGCGAACCGGGTGCCGGGGACCAGCTCCATCCGGGCGGCGCTGACGGGCTCGTCCCCGGCCAGCGCGACCACGGCGACGACCGTGCCGGGGTCGGCGGCCAGCCGGGTGAGCAGCCGGTGCCGCAGTCGCGTGCCGTCGGTGCCGAAGGCCTTCTCGTGGACGTCCACGACGAGGTCGACCCCGGCCGGGTCGGTGGCCTGCACGAGGCGGATGCCCTCCGGAGGTGCGTCGTCCACGGCGAGCCGGCCGGTCTCGCCGATCATCAGGGTCTCCTCGGGCTCCGCCCGGAATCCGGCGGCGAGGAGCCGGGCGCCGAGGTCGCCCGGCCGGTCGTGGCCATAGAGCTTCCACTCGAAGTCGCGGCCGAGGCCGGTGAAGTACGCGACCTGGTCCTGGATCGCCCGGTCCGCGCCCGCCGTGTCCAGGCCGGACCAGAGCACGCCGTTCCACCCCTGCGCGTCCGCGACCTGACGCACCACCGCGCCGGCCCGTTCGATCCGGGCACCGGGTCCGTCGGGAGCCACGTTCTCGCGCATGTCACGGTCGTAGAGGGCGAGCACCGCCGAGTGATCCATGCCCCGACTCGACCACGCCCGAGCGCCCAGGGGCAACGGAATTAGCCGTCACCGGCCTCAGGGCGTACGGCGGCCAGGTAGGCGCTGAGCCGGTCGCGGTTGCGGGCCAGGCAGTCGATACGGGACTGGATGCGGTCGATGTGCCCCTTCAGCAGGGCGGCCGTCTCGGGGGTCACGCACTCGGCGGGCGGGTGCAGCTCGCCCGGTCCCGAGAGGTACGGCAGGATCGCCCGGATCATCTCGGTGGTCAGGCCCGAGTCCAGCAGGCCGCGGATCTGCTGGACGTCGGCGACCGCGGACTCGGGGTAGGCGCGGTAGTCGTTGGCGCCGCGTCCGGGGTGGAGGAGGTCCTGTGCCTCATAGTAGCGCAGCAACCGGGCTGGTACGCCCGTGCGGCGCGACAGTTCACCGATCCGCATGCACGCCTCCCACGTCCCCGCTTGACCTTCACACTGATGTCAGGCTCCGACCATGGTCGCATGCCCGTGTCCTCCACGTCTTCCCAGGCCAACGCCGTTCCGCTGCCGTGGTCGGGGCTGCTGGCCCTGTCCTGTGCCGCGTTCACGGCCGTCATGACGGAACTCCTGCCGGCCGGGCTGCTGCCCGTGATGGCACCCCCGCTCGGCGTCGCCGCGTCCCGGGTCGGATTCCTGGTCACCGCGTACGCGGCGGCCTCCTTCCTGGCGGCCGTGCCGCTCACCGCGGCCCTGCGCGGGCTGCCGCGGCGGCCGGTGCTGTGCGGCGCCCTGCTGGGCTTCGCCGTCAGCAACGCGCTGGTCGCGCTGTCGTCGTCGTACCCGCTCACCTTCACGGCCCGGCTGCTGGCGGGTGCGATGGGCGGCACGCTGTGGGCGATGCTGGCCGGCTGTGCGGCCCGGATGGTGCCGGCCGGGCGGCGTGGGCGGGCCGTCGCGATCGTGCTGGCCGGCATCACCCTGGCCCTGTCGCTCGGGGTGCCCGCCGGGACCGCGCTGGCCGGTGCGGTGGGCTGGCGGGCGGCCTTCGGGACGCTGGCCGTGCTCGCCGTCCTGCTCGTGGGGTGGATACGGCTGCGGCTGCCGGACTTCCCCGGCGAACCGGCGCACGAGCGTGTGCCGCTCACCCGGGTCGCACTGCGCCCCGGCATCCGCCCGGTGCTGTCGGTGACCCTGTTCCTGCTGCTGGGGCACCAGGTCATGTACACCTACGTCGCCCCATTCGCCGGACACGCCGGGTACGGCCGTACGGGCCTGCTGCTGGCGGTGTTCGGGACGGCCACGGTGGCCGGGATCTGGGTCACCGGGGCCCTGATCGACCGGCACCCGCGCCACACCCTGCTCGTGGCGCTCGCCCTCTTCACCGGCGTGCTGCTGGTGCTGGGTCTGGCCGCGCGGGCGCACGGACTGCTGGTCGGCGCGGTGGCCCTGTGGGGCGTGGCCTTCGGCGGGGCGCCGACGCTGATCCAGACCGCGCTGGTCGACGCCTCGGGGCCGGCCGAGGCCGATGTCGCGACCTCCTTGCAGACGACCGTGTACAACGCGGGCATCGCCGCCGGCTCACTCACCGGCGGCGTGGCACTGGACGCGCTGGGCCCCGGGGCCCTGCCCTGGACCGCCCTGCCGCCGGCCCTGCTGGCGCTGGCGACGGTCGTGGCGGGACGCCGGTACGCCTTCCCGCCGCGGCGGCACGCCCTTGCCCCGGAGGCGAACGTACGGGCCCAGCCGGTGCCGGGGGCCGTAGCGTGCAGCGCCCGAAAACATGCTGCGAGGAGGTCGGTGGCCGATGGTGAAGGGCAGTGAGCCGCGGTGTCTGCGCCGCTGTGTGGAGCCGGCGGCCGGAGCGCTGCAGGCCGGTGCCGAGCCCTTCGGGCCGGTGGTGGTGGCCGGGGACGGCCGGGTGCTCGCCGAGGACCGCAACCGGGTGAAGGACGGGATCACACCCGGCACCCCGAGTTCGAGCCGGCTCCCTGGTCGGCCGCGCACGCCTGGGTGGGCCTCGGCCGGATCGGGTACGTCGGCCCAGCTCCCCGGATCGCTGGAGGAGTTGGGTGCCCCTCGGGCGCCGGTGCGGCCGCTGCCGGCCCAGGAGGTCGCACCCGGCGTGACGGTCGAGGGGCCGGTGCCGGAGCCGGTGCCCGAGGTACGGGGGCCGCACCGCCGCTTCCAGGCCCGACGCTCCCGAGGGTCAGCCGAGTTCGAGCCGGCTCCCTGGTCGGCCGCGCACGCCTGGGTGGGCCGCGGCCGGATCGGGTACGTCGGCCCAGCTCTCCGGATGGCTGGAGGAGTTGGGTGCCCCTCGGGCGCCGGTGCGGCCGCTGCCGGTCCAGGAGGTCGCACCCGGCGTGACGGTCGAGGGGCCGGTGCCGGAGCCGGTGCCCGAGGTACGGGGGCCGCACCGCCGCTTCCGGGCCCGACGCTCCCGAGGGTCAGCCGAGTTCGAGCCGGCTCCCTGGTCGGCCGCGCACGCCTGGGTGGGCCTCGGCCGGATCGGGTACGTCGGCCCAGCTCCCCGGATCGCTGGAGGAGTTGGGTGCCCCTCGGGCGCCGGTGCGGCCGCTGCCGGCCCAGGAGGTCGCACCCGGCGTGACGGTCGAGGGGCCGGAGCCGGTGCCCGAGGTACGCGGGCCGCACCACCGCTTCCAGGCCCGACGCTCCCGAGGGTCAGCCGAGTTCGAGCGTGGTGACGCCGAACACGCGGTGCCGCGCGTGCTCGCGGACCGGCCCGGTGTACATGCGGGCGGTCTCGAACGAGGCCTGGAATCCGGCCTCTTCGGCGAGCGCGACACCGGCCGCGTTCGGCTCGGGCACGTCGATGGCGACCGGGCGTCCCGCGGCCTCGCTGGTGAGGGCGGCGAACAGGGCTCGGGCGTCGGCGGCGGTGTCCGCGAAGAGAGGGCCGATTCGCAGGGTGTCGTGGCCGGGGCGCAGCACGCCGTAACCGGTGAGACGCGCACCGTCGTGGCGGACGAACGCCCGGTGTCCGGGGCCGGTGAGCCACTCGGCGAGGAAGCGCGGACGGTCTGCCGGGCAGCAGGCACTGTCGTAGGCGGTGATCGCGGTGTGGTCGGCGGGGCCGGCCGGACGGACGCCCGCCGGGGCCTCGAGCTGCGGGACCGTGCCGGTGAACCGGATGGTCCGGTAGGCGAGTTCGAACCCGGACTGGCGGTAGTTGTCCTGCTGCGCGACCACGCCGTCCAGGCCGACGGTGCGGTTGCCTGCGTGGGCGAGGGCGGTCTTCCAGGTGGTCAGGCCGTGGCCGTGGCCGCGCAGGCCGGGACGGACCAGGTAGCAGCCCAGGAAGGCGTAGTCCGAGCCGTAGTTCACCACGGAGACGGCCGACACGGGCTCCCCGTCGATACGGCCGAGGAAGAAGCCGTCGGGATCCTGCGCGAAGAACGCGGGCCCGTCGGACAGTCCGGGATTCCAGCCCTCCGCCGCCGCCCATCCGGCGATCACCGGCCAGTCGGCGAGGGTGGCCTGCGTGACGACGAGGTCGTGGGGGGCCGCAGAGGTCATCGATGCGCTCCATTTCCGTCGGGACCGGACTGCCGTGCCGCATCCTTCCGGATCAACGGGGGCTGCGCCACGGGGAGATCGGCCGTTGCACGCGGCAGCAGAGGCACCGAAGCGACGACGAACACCCCGAGGAGGGTGATGGGCAGCGCCCCACCGGACGCGGCAGTCGCGTCCAGTCCTCCTTCGCCCAGGGCCAGTTGACGTACCAGTGGGCGAGGACGTCCAGCGTCATCACGACACCCGCGAGGCGGACACCGGCGGGCCGCGCCCGCAGCGTCAGCACGACGACCGACGGATCGAGGGCGACCAGCGCGACGAAGAACACCTGCAACGGCAGCGGGCCGAAGGCGGCGTAGGCGTGGAGCCCGCCCCGCACCAGGTCGACGGCATGGGAGCAGGTTCCCTCCAGGAATCCGGCGGCATACCCCACGAGACTCCAGCACGCCCGGCGCGGCAGTGCCCGCCATCGCTCGTGTATGCCGTCCGTCACCGGATCAACCTGGTGCAGGATCCGACCCAGCGGACGCCCGCAGGGCCCGAAGAGGGTCGGTCGGCTCCGCGAGGTCCGCTCCGCGAGGTCCGCCGGTCCCGGGAGGGTGGCCGGACATGGCGCCGAGCCCCACCGGGCCGGCGTCCGGTGGGGCCTGTGGCGGGGGGGTGGTCAGTCGGTGCTGCCAGGGCGGAAGCGGCGGTAGAGGAGTGTGCCCGTGAGGAGGAACGCGGCGCTGCCGGCGACGGCGGGCACGGTGACGTCCGTGCCGGTGTGGGCCAGCGTGGCGGCCGCCGGTACCGTGGCCGGGCGTGGCGCGTTCGGGCGCCGCACGGTGGGAGCCGGGGTGCGGGGGGTGCGGGGCCGGCCGACGGGGCCGTTGACCGACCGGTTGCCCTCGGCCGGGTTGCCCACCCCGACCACGTTGACGCTGTTGCCGCTGACGTTGACCGGCAGGTCGACGGGGACCTGGACGGTGTTGCCGGAAAGCACGCCGGGCGAGTCCTTCGCGCTGCCGTGGGCGGAGGCGCCGCCGGACGTCGCCGACCCGCCCGTTCCGGCGTCGCGGTGCGTGCGGTTCGCGCACGCGTTGCCGGTGGCCGGATTGAGCAGCCCGACCACGTTCACGGTGTTGCCGCACACGTTCACCGGCACGTGCACCGGGAGCTGGATGCCGTTGCCGGAGATCAGCCCGGGCGAGCCGGCCGCGGAGCCGTCGGCGGCGGCACCGTCGGCGGCGAAAGCGGCGGACACCGGCAGCGCCACGGCCATCGCTCCGGAGGCGGCGACGGCGGCGATCACACCGTTTCGGGTAGCCCGTCTCATAGGTTCCCTGCCTTCCAGACTTCGTCGCGGGCACTCACCCGCATCCCGTAAAACGCGGGCGAACCATCTGAGTTATGGCTTATCGGTCGTTCACCCCGTCGAGCGACAGTGTTATCGAACTGCATGTAAAGACGCTCAATGATCGATAACGGCGCACGGAGGCCGGGCAGGGTACGGCACCGGGCACCGTCCCGCTCGCCCGGAGGCGGGCCGTACGGGGCCCGCTTATGGTGATCCGAGGGCGCCGTCCCCCGGTCCGCGACAGGCGTCCCGGGAGGCGTCGATGCTGGTCAAGCTGTCCACACGGCCCGCCGTGCGGCGCTGCGCGGGTACCGGAGCCCTCGCCCTGACGCTGCTCGGCGCCGGGCTGCCCGCGGCCGCCGGGCCACACCCCGACCTGTCCCGCTTCTACCGGCAGACGGTGACCTGGGCCACCTGCACGGGCCCGGACATGCCGAAGGACCTCCAGTGCGGCAAGGTCACCGTCCCGCTGGACTACGCCCGGCCGCACGCGGGCACGCTCGACGTGGCCCTCGCCCGCTACCAGGCCACCGGGAAGAAGCGGGGCTCGGTGCTGCTGAACTTCGGCGGCCCCGGCGCCGCGGGCATCCCTGAACTCGCCCTCGACGGCAAGAAGTTCATGGACCTGACCAACGGCTACGACGTGGTCGGCTTCGACCCGCGCGGCGTCGGCCGCTCCTCCCCCGTGAGCTGCGGCGAGGGCAGCGACGAGGCCGCCGGCGCGATGGACGACGAGGCCGGCCTCGCCCATCCGCAGGCGCTGCTCGCGACGTTGCGCAAGGCCGCCGACACATGCGCCCGCAACTCCGGCCCGGTGCTGCCCCACATCGGCACCGTGAACGCGTCCCGCGACCTGGACGTCATTCGCCAGGCCCTCGGCGACAAGAAGCTCAACTACCTCGGTTTCTCCTATGGGACGCGACTCGGCGCGGTGTACGCGGCGCAGTTCCCGCACAAGGTCGGCCGGATCGCCCTCGACGGCGTGGACACCCTGACCGAGCCGCTGTCCGAGCAGGGGGTGGCCGGCGCCGAGGGGCAGCAGACCGCGCTGGACGATTTCCTGGACTGGTGTACGACGGACGTCGCCTGTCCGTTCGGGCAGGACCGGCGCCAGGCCGGGGACCAGGTGGTCGGTCTCGTGCGCTCGCTCGACGCGAATCCGCTCCCTACGGAATTCGGCGGCTCGTTCTCCGGACAGGACCTGGTCGGCGCCATCGGGCAGGCCCTCTACAGCAAGCAGCTGTGGCCCTCCCTGGAGCGCGCCCTGGCCTCGCTGGTCCAGGACGGCGACGACCGGGGCGTGCTGAACTTCGCCACCGGCGGCTCCGGTCTGCCGCTCGCCGGCCACCGCGACGGTGGTCTGGTCGATCCGCAGAACGTGCCGGCGGACAACCTCGAGGCCGCGCTGATGGCGATCAACTGTGCCGACGATCCCGACCGGCCCGGCGCGGCACGGATCACCAAGGACCTGAAGAGTCTGCTGGCCGAGTACGAGCAGGCCTCGCCGGTCTTCGGCCGCTACCGGCTGTCCGAGCTGCTCCTGTGCTACGGCCGCCCCAAGGGCACCGACTTCATCCGGCACCGGGTGAAGGACGTCCACTCGGCGAGGATGCTGCTCGTGGGCACGCGCGGCGACCCGGCGACGCCGTACCGGTGGACGGTGGAGACCGCCGCACGGCTCGGTCCGTCGGCGGTGGTGCTCGACAACAAGGGCGACGGCCACACCGGCTACGCCTCCTCCAGGTGCGTGCACCAGAAGATCGACGACTTCCTGCTCTACGGCTCCCTGCCGCCGAGCGGCAGCTCCTGCCCGGCGGACGGCAACGACTGGAGCGCCACCACGACCACCACCGGCTGATGACAGCAGGGGCGCGCACCCGGGTGACAGCCGTGCAGCCGGCACAACCCCACGGCCCTGGCGGCCGTCATCCCGGGCAGGCCCGCTCCGGCCGCCGTATCCCGGTACACGAACACGACAGGGGGACGCCACCATGCGCTTCCGCGCCGCCATCGCCGTGTCCGCCGCCTCGGCCGCCGCGGCGGGCCTGTCGCTGACCGCACCGCAGAGCCGGGCCGCAGCGGCGGAAACCGCCCGGACCGTCCGCTGCGCCGAGAAGTCGCTGACGGTCCGGGCGAAGGCCGTGCCCGGCGATCCGACCGTGCTGCGGGTCGGCGTCACCCACCGCGGCGCCCGCGCGTGCCTCGTCGACCGGGTGCCCACGGTGGCCTTCGGGGACCTCGACGGCGCCGCGCTGCCGACGCCCGAGGGCGGCACCGGCGACTACCGGCTCGGAGCCGGGCGGACCGCCTGGGCCGACCTGCGCACCGTCGGCGACCCGGCGGATCCCGAGGCCCGCCGGGTGGACACCGTGACCGTGGCCGCCTCGGCCGCCCACCGGGGCCGCTCCTTCACCGCGGCGCGGCTCGGCACCGGACCGCACGTCCTGGTGTGGGAGCCGGTGACGACGTGGTGGCAGCCCACGCGGGCGGCCGCGGACCGGGCCATCGGCCTCAGCCGGTGATCACCTCGGGCGCGTAGACCTCCAGCCACCGCGCGAGGTCCAGGGCGCGTTCCAGGCCGCGCCGGGCCGCCTGGGTGCTGACCGGCGCCTCGCGCTCGGCGGCCTGGCGGAGCCGGTCGCGGTCGACGAGGTCGAAGACCTGGTGCGAGGGCCGGGAGAGCAGTTCCCTGGCCTGCTCCTGAAGGGCGCGGGCGTACCGCGGGTCCTGCGTGGACGGGTAGGGGCTCTTGACCCGCTCGTACACCGACCGCGGCAGGACGTCCGCGGCCGCCTCGCGCAGCAGGCTCTTCTCCCGGCCGTCGAAGGACTTCAGCGCCCACGGGACGTTGTAGACGTACTCGACCAGCCGGTGGTCGCAGTACGGCACCCGGACCTCCAGGCCGACGGCCATGCTCATCCGGTCCTTGCGGTCGAGCAGGGCCCGCACGAAGCGGGTCAGGTGAAGGTGGCTCATCTGCCGCATCCGGTACTCGAAGTCACTTTCGCCGTCCAGCCGTTCGATGCCGGCGACGGCGGCGTGGTAGCCGTCGGCGATGTAACGGCCCAGGTCCAGGGACTTGGTGAGGTCGGCGCGCAGGACGTCGGCGTCGTCGCCGAAGTGGCGCCCCATGGTCGCCAGCCACGGGAAGGTGTCGGCGCGGCGGGCTTCCTCGTCGAAGAACTGCAGATAGCCGCCGAAGACCTCGTCGGCGGACTCCCCGGACAGCGCCACCGTCGACTTCTCACGGATGGCGCGGAAGAGCAGCAGCAGCGAGGCGTCCATGTCGCCGAAGCCGGCCGGCAGATCGCGGGCGCGGATCACCTGCTCACGCACGGCGGGGTCGGCGAGGGACTGCGCGTCGAGCACGATGTCCTGGTGGTCGGTGCCCGCGAGCCTGGCCACGTCGTGCACGAAGGGTGTGTCGGGGGTGCCGCGCAGTTCGTCGGCGACGAAGTTGTCGGTCTGGCCGACGAAGTCGACGGCGAAGCTGCGCACCTTCTCGCCCTGCCGGCCGAGTTGCCGGGCGGCGATCGCGGTCATCGCGGAGGAGTCGAGGCCGCCGGAGAGCAGGGTGCAGCGCGGGACGTCGGCGACCAGCTGGCGGCGCACGATGTCGTCGAGCAGCGAGCGCACGGTCGCGACGGTGGTGTCGCGGTCGTCGGTGTGCGGCCGGGTCGTCAGGCGCCAGTAGACGCGGGTGGACAGGCCGGAGCGGTCGACGGTGACGACCGTGCCGGGTTCCACCTCGCGCATGCCGTCCCAGATCGCGTGTCCGGGCGTCTTGACCATGACGAACAGTTCCCGCAGCCCGTCCAGGGTCACCCGGCGGCGGGCCAGTGGGTTGGCGAGGATCGCCTTGGGCTCGGAGCCGAACAGGACGCCGTCGGAGGTGGGGTGGTAGTAGAACGGCTTGATGCCCATGCGGTCGCGGATCATCACAAGCTTGTCGTGCCGGCCGTCCCAGACCGCGAACGCGTACATGCCGTTGAGCCGTTCGGCGACCGCGTCACCCCATTCGAGGTAGCCGTGCAGGACGACCTCGGTGTCGGAGTCGGTGGTGAACCGGTGGCCGCGGCCCTCCAGCTCCCGGCGCAGTTCGGTGAAGTTGTAGGCCTCCCCGGAGTACACCATGGCGACGGTTCCCTCCGGGGTCACCACGGACATCGGCTGACGGCCGCCGGGGAGGTCGATGATCGCGAGCCGGCGATGGCCCAGGGCGGCCGGGCCCGCGGCCCAGACGCCACGGTCGTCCGGGCCGCGGCAGGCCATCGTCTCGGTCATCGCATGCAATGTGGTGGCCTCGGCGGTCAGGTCGCGGTCGAAGGAGACCCATCCTGTGATGCCGCACATGCGCTGCCTCCTGCCTCCGGCTCGCATCAAGAGCAAACCAGTTGTATCGAGCACCTATACGACGAGCCTCCGCCAGGTGTTCGACGCGGTCAACGCGGCCGTAACACGCACGACACGCACTCCCCCATGGTTCCGGCCGTGTTTTGCCTTCGCGAAATCTCCGGATCGCCGGAACTCCGGGCCGGCAGCGCAGCGAACCGGCCACAGGCAAAAACTTGGCCAACCGGCTCGGGCGTTACTCCTTCACGGCCAGGAACGAGTCGAGCGCCTCGGTCAGCTCGGCCGGCTTCTCCAGCGGCAGCTCATGGCCCGCGTCGAGGATGCGGACGACCGCGTCCGGGTAGGCCATGGCCATCCGCAGCATCTGCCGCACCGGCAGCTGGACGTCGTGGTAGCCGTGCACCATCAGGGTGGGCGTACGGATCTCCCCGGCCCGGTCGAGGACGTCGAAGGCGCGCATCGCGCCGTACAGCGTCATCACGACCTCGCGCGGGGTCGCGGCGGAGGCGCGGATGTGCGCGCGGATCTCCTCGCGCGGATGCCCGGGCGCGAAGGCGCGCTGGATGTTGGCGGCCACGAACAGCCGGTACGGCACCAGGGTGGAGGCGGCCATGAGCAGGCCCCGGCCGCGGCTGTACGTCATCCGGCCGATGGAGCCCACCAGCGCCATCCGCTCCACCCGCTCGGGGTGGTCCAGGGCTATGGTCTGCGCGATCATCCCGCCCATCGAATGGCCGACCAGCGCGAACCGTTCGACCTGGAGGTGGTCGAGCAGGGCCAGGACGTCCCGCGCCGGCTCCGCGATCGTGCGCGCCCCGGCGCCGGTGCTCTCCCCGTGCCCGCGCAGATCCAGCCGGATCACCCGGCGTCGTGCGGAGAAGTGGGCGATCTGGTGGTCCCAGCGGTGCCGGTTCGCGGTCCAGCCGTGCACGAACACCAGCGGCACCTCCGGCGCGTCACGGGGGCCCTCGTCGTCGTACGTCAGGGCCGCTCCGTCGACTTCGAGCTGCGGCATGCCAGGCCTCCTGGGGTGGGCGCGGTCCGGTTACTGGCCGGTACCGTAGCCGTCCGCGGGGCACCTCGTCACCGGTTCCACGGGGGAATTCGCTGCGGGAACCGGGGCCGGAACACCCCGAATGCCGTACGGGTGAATCCGCCCTATCGTGCTGTCATGGAGCACGCACTGAGTCCCGCAACGCTGGCCGAACTGCGGCGCCCGCGCCCCTACCCGGCGGTGTCCGTGCTGACCCCGACACACCGCCGGGAACCGGACAACGAGCAGGATCCCGTCCGGCTGCGCAATGTCGTCACCGAGGCGCGCAAACGCCTGGAGTCCGATCCCTCCGTCACCCGTGAGCGGCGCAACGACGTCGTGGCGCAGCTCGACCGGGCGCTGGCGGAGGTGGACCTGGCACACGCCGAGGACGGCCTGGTGATCTTCGCCGCTCCGGGCGAGCACCAGGTCTGGTCCCTGGCCCGCACCGTCCCCGAGCGGGTGGTGCTCTCGGACACCTTCCTCACCCGCAATCTGGTCGCCGCGCAAGCCGCCGAACGGCCCTTCTGGGCGCTGTCGGTCTCCCCGGACCGCGTCACCCTGTGGAGCGGCGGCGAGGGCCGTGTCGTGGCGGACGAGTCCGGCGGTTTCCCGCTGGAGCGGCGGCAGGAGAACTTCGACGCGGAGCGTCAGATGCAGATCGGCGACCAGCCGAGCGTCTTCCGCGACGAGGGCACGCGCCATTTCCTGCGCGAGGCGGACACCGCCATGAGCACCCTCCTGCGCGAGCAGCCCCGGCCGCTGTACATCACCGGCGAGCAGGCGGCGCTGTCCCTGCTGGACGAGGTCGGCAGCGTCGCCAAGTGCGCCGTCCACGTCCCGCACGGCGGGCTCGCGCACGCAGGGCCCGAAGCGGTGTGGCAGGCGCTGCGGCCGGTGCTGGAGGAGGAGTCCCACAAGGACACCACGGCCGTGATCCGGGAGCTGATCTCGGCACGCGGGCGCCGGACCTTCGCGGCCGGTCTCGACGAGCTGTGGCAGAGCGCCCAGGAGGGCCGGGTACGGCTGCTCGCCGTGGAGGAGAACTACCGGGCCACCGTCAGCGAACTGGGCGAGCATCTGGTGCCGGCCGAATCCGGCGACCTGGACGCCCGCGAGGACATCGTGGACGAGATCGTCGAGCAGTGTCTGGAGACCGGCGCCGAGGTCCGCTTCGTGCCCGACGGCACGCTGGGCGACGCCAACGGGATGGCCGGGGTGCTGCGGTACTGAGGCTTCCCCGCCCTGGCCTGCCCCGGCCGTCCCCGGCCGTCCCCGAGCGGCGCTCCCCGCCCGGCGTACGCTACGGCGTGATCGTCGGCGTAAGGGAGCGCGCGCATGGGTGACCTGCTGGGAGTGGCCGTACTGGGTGCCGGACACATGGGTGGCGACCACATACGACGCCTCGACCAAGTGGTCAGTGGAGCCAGGGTCGCGGCGGTGGCCGACCCCGATGTCGAGCGGGCCGAGGAAGCGGTGGCGGGGCTCGACGGAGTGACCGTGCACGCGGACCCGGTGGCCGCGCTCGACGCCCCCGGCGTGGCGGCGGTGCTGATCGCCTCCCCCGGGCCCGCCCATGAGGAAGCGCTGCTCGCGGCCTTCGCCCGCGGGCTGCCGGTGCTGTGCGAGAAACCCATGGTGCCCGACTCCACGGGTGCCCTGCGGGTGGTGGAGGCCGAGGCACGGCTGAGCCGCCGGCTGGCGCAGATCGGCTTCATGCGCCGCTACGACGCCGAGTACCGCCGGCTCAAGGCGCTGCTGGACGACGGCCGTCTGGGCCGGCCCCTGATGCTGCACTGCACCCACCGCAACGTCTCCTCCCCCGGCCACTTCACCAGCGCCATGCTGATCAACAGCTCGGTCTCGCACGAGATCGACGCCGCCCGCTGGCTGCTCGGGCAGGAGCTGACGGCGGTGACCGTGCTGCGTCCCACGCCGTCCACGGACGCTCCCGAGGGGCTGCTCGATCCGCAGTTCGTGCTGTTCGAGACCGCGGGGGGCGCGCTGGTCGACGTGGAGGTCTTCGTCAACTGCGGCTTCGGCTACCAGGTGCGCTGCGAGGCCGTGTGCGAGCGGGGCAGCGCCCGGATCGGCGACGAGCACACCATGGTGGTCACCACGGCGGGCGGCGCCCGTGAGGAGGTGGCGCAGGACTACCTCGTCCGGTTCGCCGACGCCTACGACCGCGAGGTACAGGCCTGGGTGGACGCCACCCGGCGGGGCGAGGTCACCGGCCCGAGCACCTGGGACGGTTACGCCGCGTCCGTCGTCGCCGAGGCGGGGGTCCGGGCGCTGGAGACCGGCGGCCGGGTGGCCGTCGATCTCGCCCCGCGCCCGGACCTGTACGCCAGGGTCAGCCGCTGACGCTCGCTGCGCCTGTCTCCAGGTGCCCGGTGAACCGGCGCGACCAGGTCGCGTCGGAGTCGACGGTCACCGTGAAGTCGTACCAGCCGTTCTGGTACGCGACGGCGTTGAAGTAGTCCTCCGTCGAGACTCCCGCTGCGACGGTGTAGGTCCACGGGCCGTCGCCGCGGTAGTGGTTGGAGGTGATGGTGAACTTCACCGAGGCCGAGCCGGAGTTGGCCATCTTGAAGTAGATGGCCAGCTTGCCCGTGCCCGGCTCGACGGCGTACCGGGTGCTCACCTCCGCCGACTTGCCCGCCTTGGTCGCGTCGCCCTGGAAGCGGCGCAGGAAGCGGTTCGGACCGACCATGGTGAAGTCGTACGCGCCGCCGCCGAAGCCCGTGCCGATGTTGAAGGAGTCGGAGGCGGTGCCGCCCGCGTCGACCGTGTACTGATACGGCGTGGTGTCGCGGTAGGCGTTGGGGTGGATGGAGAAGTGGGCCGCCCGCGAGGCCGGACCACCCTGGTTGGTCATGGTGAACCAGGCGAGGATCTTGCCGGCGGCGCCGAACTCCAGGTGATCCAGGTAGCCGCCCGGCTGGTACGGCAGCGCGCGGGCCGGGCGGGTGCCGGTCTCCTGCGCGGGCAGGGCGTTGTCGGTCGGCACCGGGTTGGGCAGCGGGCCGCAGGTGTCGATGCCGATGACGCCGGTGGCGGGCAGGGAGACCGTGCCGTGGACGGGGTTGGCGAAGTCGAAGACGCCGGTGAGGTCGCCGCTGACCTTGCGCCGCCAGTCACTGATGTTGGGGCACTCGGCGGGCTTGCCGATGGCGGACGTCCAGGTCTCCAGGAAGCGCAGCACCGACGTGTGCTCGAAGACCTCCGAGGAGACCCAGCCGCCGCGCGTCCAGGGCGAGACGACGAGCATCGGAACGCGGAATCCGAAGCCGTACGGCACCCCGTTGAGGAACTCCCCGGGCGTTCCGGCGGGCGGCGCCGGCGGGGGCACGTGGTCGAAATAGCCGTCGTTCTCGTCGTAGTTGAGGAACAGGACGGTCGAGTCGAACACGTCCGGGTCGGCGGCGAGGGCCTGGTAGACGAGGCTGACGAAGTGCGCGCCGTCGCCGGGCGGGGCGTAGGGGTGCTCGGAGAAGGCCTGGTTGGGCACGATCCAGGAGACCTGCGGGAGGGTGCCCGCGAGCACGTCGGCCTTGATGGCGGCGGCGATGTCGTCCGGGGTGGAGCCGGTCACCTTGGGCACCGAGGACATGCCGCGGTCGTACAGCGGGTCGCCCGGCTTGGCGTTCGCGAAGTTCTTGAAGTAGGCGCAGCCGTTGTCGCCGTAGTTGTCGGCCGCGTTCTGGTAGACCTTCCAGCTCACCCCCGCGGCCTGCAGCGCCTCGGCGTAGTTCTGCCAGGTCAGGCCGGACTCGTCGCCGCCGTCGTAGCTGGCGGAGTCGACCTTGCCGCTCCACAGGTAGGTGCGGTTGGGGCCGGTGGCGCTGAGGGTGGAGCAGAAGTAGGCGTCGCAGATCGTGTAGTTGTCCGCGAGCGCGTAGTGGAAGGGGATGTCGGAGCGGTCCAGGTAGCCGAGCGAGCGGACGTTTCCGACGCCGGCGACCCAGTTGTCCATGCGGCCCTTGTTCCAGGCGGAGTGCTGCGAGGACCACGAGTGCGGCAGGTCGCCGTTGCACTGGGCGAGGGTCTCGCCGTCCTTGCCGCCGGCGGACGGGGTCGCGCTGAGCTTCCACGGGTACTGGCGGCCCAGCCCGTTGGGCTGGTCGAAGACCGGGTGGCCGCCGCTGAGGGTGATGCCGCTGCGGTCGCCGAAGCCGCGCACGCCCTTCAGCCGGCCGAAGTAGTGGTCGAAGCTGCGGTTCTCCTGCATGAGGATCACCACGTGCTGCACGTCCCTGATGGTGCCGGTCGCCGTGGTCGCCGCGGCGGCCGTGGTGCGCGTGCCGGCGCCCAGGGCCACACCCGCCGCCACGGATGCGCCGAGCCCCACGAAGCCTCTTCGGCTGATCGGTGTCATTCGCCCCGTCCTTGTCACCTTCGGTGCCCCTGCGGCACGCCGCGCGACAGGGTGCCCGCGCCGGTCGTCGGGGTCCATACCGGAGCGGTGAGGCGGAGGTGAACAAAGGTCAAAGACGCCCGGGTGCTCGCCTCATACCCCGCCGAACAGGGCGCCCAGCCCCCGCTCCACGACTGTGGCCAGATCCTCCTGCCCGAACGCCACCACCCCGTACGTGCGCAGCAGGAAGCGGCGCAGACAGGACGCGGGGAACTGCAGCAGGGCCAGCCCGTGGGGCGAGTGGAACTCGATGACCGTGCGGGTGCGGCCGTACGGCCAGATCTGGACGTCCCCGCGACCGGCCGGGGCCCGCAGCCCCTCGTCGAGCAGGGAACGCGCGAAGACCCAGGTGACCTCCTCGCCGTCCAGGGCGGCCTCGGCCGGGAAGTCCACGAGGACGGCCAGGGGATCGTCCGTGGTGTAGCGCAGCGTGGCCGACACGGGGATCTCGTGGTCCTCGGCGGTGATGAGCCGGGCCTGGGCGGGCTGTACGACAGTGATGGCGTCCATGCTTTAACGGACTCCGCGATGGCGCCTCGAATGCCGCGAAATCCGGTCACAGTTCGACGGGTACAAGACGCTTCCCGCACACGGGAACACAAGAGCGACGAACACACGCGTGACCGCCGGGGAAAAGCGGCCCGGACCGGGCAACACGCGTAGTTCCCCTACGACTTGGCCCGCGCGGCGCGTACGTCATTCGTGCGCGGGGATCGCTCCGGGAAGACTCTGGCATATGCCGAAAGCACCACCGTATCGTGTGTTGCCAAATCCCTTACGGGGCGTCGCGGGCTGTGCGAGAGTCGTAACGGCCCCCCGTCCTCCCCGGCCGTCTCGTCCCCAACGGAGTGCGTCATGCCGTCACCGGTCTCCGCGGACCACCCAGCCGCCCAACCACCCGGACGCGGCTCGGTCGAGGCGTTGATAACGCAGGCGCGGCGGCTCAAGGGCGACGTGGACGCCGTACGGCGGGACACCCGCGGCGGGGGTGCGGACCCGGAGGAACGCTGGCAGCGCGCCCTGTACGACCTCGCGCTGCACCAACTGGAGGACCTCGACGCCCACTTGGCCCAGCTGCGGGACGGGCCCGCCGCCGAGTCGGCCGGACCGGCCGAGGCGCCCGCCGTCCGGCCCGCGCCCGCCCCGGCCCCGAGCGGCTCGCTGCTCAGCCGCGTCGGCAGCGCGGAGTGGAACCTGCTGACGGACGAGGCGACCTGGTCCGGGGAGCTGTACCAGATCCTCGGCCTGGACCCGGACGCCCCCGCCCTCACCCTGGACGAACTGCCCTCGCTGGTCCTGGAGGAGGACCGGCCGAAACTGACCGCGATGGTGACGGACTGCCTGGTCGACGGCAAACCCATCGACGGCGAGTTCCGCGTCCTGCGGCCCGAGGGTTCCGTGCGGGCCGTGCACATGATGGGCGAACCCGTGCTCGGCGCCGACGGCGGCACGGCCTCGATGTGGGCCGTGCTGCGCGACGTCAGCGAACTGCGCCGCTGCCGGCGGACGGTGCGCGAGACCCGTGACTCGCTGCAGCGTCAGCTCCGGCAGGAGCAGACCGAGCACCGGATCGCGGTCGAGTTGCAGGAGGCCGTGCTACCGCCATGGCGCGGCTCCCTGCGGCTCCCGCGCCAGGGGCCACGCACCCTCGACCTCGCCGCCCGCCGCCTCCCCGCGGCGACGACCACCCCGCTCGGCGGCGACTGGTACGACGCGCTGGAACTGTCCGACGGCGACACCCTGCTCAGCGTCGGCGACCTCACCGGGCACGGAGTGGCCGTCACCTCCGGGATGGCGATGCTGCTCGGCGCCGTACGCGGGATGGCGCTGGCCGGCAGCCCGCCCGGTGAACTGCTGGGCATGCTCAACCAGTTACTGGACGCCACCGTGCAGCCCGCCCTCGGCAGCGCCGTCTGCTGCCGCTACCGGCCCGAGACCCGCACCCTGGTCTGGGCACAGGCTGGACACCCCGCCCCGCTGCTGTACCGCGACGGGACCGGGCGCCTGCTGCACGCACCGGACGGCGTCCTGCTCGGCGCCACCTCCGGCGCCGTCTACGGGCAGGCCGAGGAGACCCTCCGGCCGGGCGACCTGCTGCTGCTGCACACCGACGGGCTGGTGCCGGGGCACAGCCCGGACGCGGCCGTGGACCGCCTGCTCGACCTCGCCCCACGGTTCGGCGCGGCGCGCACCGCGCAGGACTGCGTGCGGACGGTGGTCGAGGAGTTCGGCGGAGCCGCACGCGAGGACGACGCCTGTGTGCTCGTCGCCCAGGTCACCGCATGAGTCGACGTCACGGATGAATTCGGCTCACCGATCGGTTGGCGTCACTGATGGGTTGAGGTCAGCGACGGAATCCGGCGCACAGGCCCTGAGCCTGTGGGCTCACGCCTGCGCGCTGCCCGTGCCCTTGGCCCTCGGCTTGGGCAGGGCGAGCCGGATCTCCTCCCGCAGTTCGTGGATCCTCGGATAGCCGGCGTACTCCGCGGTCAGCCGGTACATCTGCCGCAGCCGGTCCCAGGTGCGCCGGGAGGAGTTCGAGCCCATCGACATCAGGGCCAGCCGTGCGTAGCGGTCGGCCTGTTCGGGGTCGTCGGCGATGAAGCAGGCCGATGCCATGGACAGATGGTCGAAGATCTTCGACCGCTCCCGGCCGTCGACCCGCAGCGAGAGCGCCTTGTCCGCGTAGTGCTGGGCGTGCGTGGCCGCGCTCGGGTCGAACTCCGCCAGCGTGCGGTAGGCGAGCGCCTGCATGCCGTACAGATCCTCGTCCTTGAAGGTCTGCATCCAGTCCAGCGGTTCCCCGTCGCCCCGGTCGGCGACGAACATGTCCTCCGCCTGCCCGAGCGTACGGCGCATCGCCTGGCCCTTGCCCATCGACGCCTGCGCCCAGGCCTCGATGGTGTGGAACATCGCCTTCGTGCGCGGCTGCAGGCGGTCGCCGGCGCCGTCCTGGGCGAGTTTCATCAGGTCCAGTGCGTCGTCGGGCCGGCCGAGGTGCACCATCTGCCGGGCCGCCCGGGACAGCGCCTCGCCGGCGCGCGGCCGGTCTCCGCCCTCGCGGGCGGCATGGGCGGCGATAACGAAGTACTTCTGCGCCGTGGGCTCCAGGCCGACGTCGTGCGACATCCAGCCCGCGAGGACGGCGAGGTTGGCGGCGACGCCCCACAGGCGCCGCTCGAGATGAGGTGGATGGTGGTAGGCGAGCATGCCGCCCACCTCGTTGAGCTGGCCCACGACCGCCTTGCGCTGAAGCCCGCCGCCACGGGCGGCGTCCCAGGCGCGGAACACCTCGACCGAGCGCTCCAGTTCCTCGATCTCCTGCGACCCGATGGGGGCGGCCTCATAGCGGTCGAACCCAGCGGGGTCGGCGTGCAGGGGGTCGTCGAGGACGGGGGCGTCGGCCTTCAGGGCCGGGTCGGTGTGCAGCCAGTCGTACATGGCGCTGCTGAGTGTGGATCCCGCGGCGAGCGCGGCACCCGCGCCCACCAAGCCGCGTCGGTTGAGCATGAGGTCCATTCCCGTGAATTCGGTGAGGACCGCGGCGGTACGTTCGGGCGCCCACGGCACGCCGTCGGGATGTTCCTCGATCCCGTCGCCCTGCCGTTTCCCCGTACGCCCGTGCCGTACCAGACCGAGGTCCTCGATGGTCACGACACGGCCGAGACGCTCGGTGAACAGGGCTGCCAGCACCCGCGGCACGGGATCGCGCGGGATCTCTCCCATGTCGATCCACCGACGGACCCGGGAGGTGTCGGTCGACAGCTGGGGGTGGCCCATGGCCGCCGCCTGCTTGTTGACCAGCCTCGCGAGTTCCCCCTTGGACCAGCCGGCCAGGCCGAACAGGTCCGCAAGGCGGGTGTTGGGTTGTCCGCTCACGTAAGCCCCCAGGTTCTCGGCTGAGTTGACAGTAGCCCGGTGCAGGTTGCCGGGCGACTATTCGCCAGGGTTCGCCAGGGTCCGCCAGATGGTGTGCCACTGGGCATCGGGTGTCGAGTAGGAACGCGCCACCCCGACCCGGTCGCCGCTCGGCTCGCCGAGCTGGCGGGTGCATTCCCCAGGGTGCACCCGGGCGGCCGGGGCGGGCAGGCGCACGCTCGCAGTGCATGCGAACGGAGTACGGGCTCCCCCGCGCTCCGGCCCCGCGCATGTGCCCCGAGCACGCACCACAGGCAGGCACCGCAGGCACACGAAGGGATCTGTATCTCCCATGTACGCAGCATCGTCCTCCGTGTCCGCCCCGCCCCGGCCGCTGCGTTCCCGCCCCGCGGGCGGCGGGCCGTACCTGGACCCGGCGGCGCGTCCGGGCGGCCCCGTGCCGGTCGCGGGCCGGCTCCGGCGGGTGCCGGGCCAGGTCGGTACCCAACCGCTCAGCGGGAGACTCGACTTGTCCGGTCCCCAGGGCGCGCAGCTGCGCACCGCGATCGCATCGGTGCACCGGATCTGTCCGGAGTTCACTCCGGTGCAGGTCCTGCGGCGCAGCGGACGGTCCGTCCTCCTCGTCGGGACAGCAGGGCGCGGCACGGCCGTGGCCAAGTGTCTGCTGGACCACTCGCCCGCCTGGGCCGAGCGGATCCGTCACGAAATAGCCGCATACCGCTCGTTCGTCCGGCACCGGCCACCGGTCCGCGTGCCCCGGCTGATCGCGGCGGATCCGGACAACTGCACCCTGGTCATCGAGCGGGCGCCGGGCCGGGTGGCGGCGCTGCAGCGCCATCCGGTGGAGGCGCCGCCCCGCGCGGACATCCGGGCCGCGCTGGGCGCGATCTGCCGGGTGAACGCCTGGCGGCCCCCGGCGGGCACGTTCGACATGCCCCTGGACTACGGCGCCCGGATCTCCCGGTACCACGAGCTGGGCCTGCTCACCGACCGGGACCTCGGCGACCTCCAGAAGCTGCTGCACGGCATCGCCCACGAGGTGGGCCGGCACGGCATGCTCCAGTTCAACCACGGCGACGCCCTGCTGTCGAACATCCTGATGTCACCGGCCGGTCCAGTGCTGGTGGACTGGGAGCTCGCGGGCTGGTACCTGCCGGGGTACGACCTGGCGACGCTGTGGCTGGTCCTCGGGGACGCGCCGGTGGCCCGGCGGCAGATCAGCCAGATCGCCCAGTCCGCGGGCCCGGCCTCCCGGGACGCCTTCCTGGTCAACCTGATGCTGGTGCTGACCCGGGAGATCCGTACCTACGAGACGGCCGTGCAGCGTTCGATGCACGAGGTGGCCCCGGCGGCACCGGGCGTGGCCCACCCGGGTGCTGCGCCGTCCGGCGAGGAACAGCGGCTGCTGCTCAGGCGGCTGCACGACGACTGCCAGATGGCCCGCAGGGCCGTCCGAGCGGCGGTCGGAACTCGCTGACGGGGACGAAGGTCCGCGGTGCGCCGGAGCGGCGGCGCACCGCGGACCTTCGTGTCTCCGGGCACCTGTGGCCACTGGTGTACGCCAGTGACGCCCCGCAGGCCCGCGCGCCGCCGTCGCGAAACTCGCCGAAAACCCTTCGTGACATGGGAAATTGCCGCTCTGGAGGCATCATTGACGGATCGTCGGCGAGCCGGTACCACTGACCCAGCTCGCGCCGCACGCCCCGCCACGCCCACCCGTCACAGGAGGCCGCATTGCGAGGTCCCGCCACCGACCCCACGTCCACACCCGGCACCAGACATCTGCGCCGGGCCGCCGTCCCGCTGGCCTCGGCGGCCCTGCTGCTGCCGCTGCTCGGCGCGGCCCCCGCCCAGACCGCCCCCGACTCCTCCACCGGCCGGCTGCAGCACGCGTTCGCCACCGCGGCGGCCGAGTACCACGTGCCGCAGAGCGTCCTGCTGGCCGTCTCCTACCTCCAGTCCCGCTGGGACTGGCACGCCGGAGCGCCCAGCGTGTCCGGCGGGTACGGTCCGATGCACCTCACGGACGCCCGGACCGCCATCGCCACCACGGAACACTACGCCGAGGCCACGGAGGACCCCCGCGGTGACGCCGCCCGCGCGGCCGTGCACCCGGACATCAAGGTGCCGGCCGAGTCCGTGCTCCCGGACCGCCTGAAGACGCTGCCGAAGGCGGCGCAACTGACCGGCCTGCCGGCCGATGAGCTGCGCACCGACCCGGCGGCGAACGTGGCCGGCGGCGCCGCCCTGCTCGCCGCCGCGCAGAAGGAGCTGGGCGAGCCGCTCAGCGCCGACCCGGCCGACTGGTACGGCGCGGTGGCCCGCTTCTCCGGAGCCGACGACAAGGCGACCGCGGCAGCGTACGCGGCCGACGTGTACGACGTCCTGCGCACCGGCGAGGAGCGCGTCACGGACGCCGGGCAGCTGGTCGCGCTCGCCGCCCAGCCCGGGCTGACCGGCGACACCGCCGTGCTGCAGCGGGCCGGTCTCGGCACGCTGCCCACGGACGGCGTCGAGTGCCCGAGCTCGGTGTCCTGCGAGGCGGTCTGGGCGCCGTACGCGCAGTTCGGGAACAACGACTACGGCAACCACGACCTCGGCGACCGTCCGGTGTCGCAGGCGATCAAGTTCATCATCATCCATGACACGGAGGGCGCCTGGGACGGGGTGATGAACCTGATCCAGGACCCCACCTATGTGTCGTGGAACTACACGATCCGCTCCACGGACGGTCTGATCGCCCAGCACGTCAAGGCGAAGGACGTGGCCTGGCACGCGGGCAACTGGGACATCAACGCCCGGTCCGTCGGCATCGAGCATGAAGGTTTCCTCGCCAACCCGGACGCCTGGTACACCGAGGCGATGTACCGCTCCTCGGCCCGGCTGGTGAAGTACCTGGCGGCCAAGTACGCCATCCCGCTGGACCGGCAGCACATCCTGGGCCACGACAACGTGCCCGGCCCGACCACGTCCACGATTCCCGGCATGCACACGGACCCGGGTCCGTACTGGGACTGGCGGCACTACTTCCAGCTCCTGGGCCACCCCTTCAGGCGCACGGCCGGCAAGCAGGCCGGACTGGTGACGATCCTGCCGGACTACGCCAGGAACCAGCCGGTGTACACGGGCTGCAGCACCAGCGGCACGGCGTGCACGGCGCACGGCTCCAGCGAGGTGCGGCTGTACTCGGACCACGACGTCAACGCGCCGCTGATCAAGGACATCGGGATGAAGAAGGACCCGACCGAGGACGTGAACGACCTGTCCTCCCGGGTCGCCACCGGCCAGCAGTACGCGGTCGCGGACCACTGGGGAGACTGGACCGCGATCTGGTACCTGGGCCAGAAGGCCTGGTTCCAGAACCCGCCCACGGCTCCGGCGGCGGTGCCCGCCAAGGGGCTCGTGCTCACACCGAAGGCCGGCCTGGCGAGCGTTCCGGTGTACGGCAGGGCCTACCCGGAGAAGGAGGCCTACCCGGCGGGCGTCCCCGCGCAGTCGGTCGTGCCGCTGCCGTACACCATCCCGGCCGGGCAGAAGTACGTGGTCGGTGACGAGGTGCCGGGCGAGTACTACTACGCGGTCACCTTCACCACCGACTCGCACCGGGTCGTGGTGGGCAAGGACCTGTACTACGAGATCCAGTACGGCCACCGGGTCGGATTCGTCCGCGCCGCGGACGTGACCCTGGAGGGCTCGGCCGGCTAGGCGCGGCCGCGCGGCCTCAGCCCTGCTGGAAAAGCTCCGCCGGGAGCGGCTTCAGCAGGGCGTACAGGTCGTCGGTGATGGGGCGGTCCCAGGCGGCGATGGTGACGAGGACGCCGTCGCTGCGGTCGAACTGCACGCAGGAGATCCGGGACTCGGACAGCTTCAGCCGCCGCACGATGAGGAGGTTGTCGCCCTGCAGGACCGGGGTGTCCTCGACACCGACGACGACGACCTCCTCGTCGTTCTCCAGCGCGAGGAGCAGCTGGCCCACCTCGAAGGGGATCTCGCCCTCGGTGACCTCGCGGGCCGGGGAGCCCTCGGGGAGGTTGCCGATGATCATGGCGGGGCCGCGTCCGCCGAACAGGTCGTAGCGCAGGAAGACACCCTGGCAGGTGCCGTCGGGGGCGGGCAGCAGGCCCGCGCCGAGGTTGCCCGGCCAGTCACCCGGGTCCATGGCCAGCACGTCGAAGTCGGGTCCGGCAGGGGTGGCGCTGCGGCGGCGGAGGAACGACATGCGGCCATGGTACGTGGGCTGGGCCGCTCGTGCGGAGCGGCTCCGCCAGAAGCGCCGTGACGGAGTCGGCGGTCTACTGCAGGGCCGTTGTGGCTGGTCGCGCCCACGCGGCGGTAGCCACATCGCAGACGCAGCCCCGCGCCCCGTCGGGGCGGGCTGCCGCTCAGGTCAGGGTGCAGGTGGTGAACAGCGTGGCCCGGCGGGGGCCGGCTCTCACTCCTGCGGCGGTGCCGGGGGCACCACCGCGATCGGGCTTGCGGCGTGCAACAGGACGGCCTGGGTCACCGAGCCCATCATGCGGGCCGGTGCGAGCAGGCGCCGCCGGTGCCGGCCGACGACGACCAGCTCGGCGTCCTTGGAGGCCGCGACGAGATGGCCGGCCGCGTCGCCGGGCAGCGCCTCGGCGTCGGCACGGACCTCGGGGTGCCGCTTGCGGTGCGGGGCGAGGAAGCCCTCGGCGAGGGCGCGGGTCTCGTTCTCGACGGCGTCCTGGTCGATCTGGGGCGGCACCAGCTGGCCGGGGGCGGACCAGGTCTGTACCGGCCACGGGTAGGCGGCGATCACCTGGACGCGGGCGCCGCGCAGGGCGGCCTCGGTGAAGGCGAAGTCGAGGGTGGCCTCGTCGGGGCTGTCGGCGTGCAGGCCGACCACCACCCGGGGGCCGGGCTCGGCCGGACCGTCGCCGTGCACCTGCCGGCCGGGCCGTGGCACGACGACGACCGGGCACTCGGCGTCCCGGGCGGCGGCGAGGCCGTTGGAGCCGAGCAGCAGGCTGGCGAAGCCGCCGCGGCCCCGGGAGCCGAGGACCAACAGCTGGGCGTCGGCGCCGAGTTCCGGCAGCACGGCTCCCGGTACGCCCTCCAGCGCGACGTACTCGACGGCGGGCTGCGCGCCGCGGTCCGCGAGCCGGGCATGGACGTCGTCCAGTACCGGATCGCCCTCCGCCTCCGGCTCTGCGGCGACCAGGACGTCGGCCTGTCCCCAGGCGGCATACTGCCGCACGTGCACCACCCGCAACGGTGCGGCGCGGCGGCGGGCGGCGTCGAAGGCCCACTCCAGCGCGCGCAGGCTGTCGTCGGAACCGTCGACCGCGGCGATGACCGGCGCAGTGCTCATCGTCCCTCACCTTCCGGAACACGACCTTCCCCTTGCTGGGGCCAGCCTGACGCAGGCACCGGTCCCAGCGGGGCCCTGTCGGTCGCGTGTCCGGAAATCGGGTCGGAACACCCCCGGTTCAGGTCAGGTGGGCCCGGTTCAGGTGAGGTCGAACTCCCCTTCCCGGGCGCCGGAGACGAAGGCACCCCATTCCGCGGGGGTGAAGATCAGGGATGGGCTCTCCGGACGGCCGCTGTTGCGCATCGCGATGAAGCCCTCGACAAAGGCGATCTGGACATCGCCCAGACCTCGGCTGCTGGACTGCCACTCGGCCTTGCTGAGGTCCAGCTCCGGCTTGTCCCAGCCCGCGAGCGGCTTGTGCTGGATGGTGGTCTCGGCCACGTCCGTGCTCCTCCCGGTTCGTCGTCCGCGGCTCAGCCTAGCGACCGCTCACGATGCCCAACAGGCCACGTGGGATGGACTTTCACGTCTCCGGTGGCCGCGCTCCCACGAGCCACATGGAGAAGAACTGCGAGCCGCCGCCGTAGGCGTGCCCGAGCACCCGGCGGGCGCCGTCGACCTGGTGTTCTCCGGCCTGACCGCGTACCTGGAGGGCGGCCTCGGCGAAGCGGATCATGCCGGAGGCGCCGATGGGATTGGTGGAGAGCACGCCGCCCGACATGTTGACGGGCAGGTCGCCGTCGAGTTCGGTCACCCCGGACTCGGTGAGCTTCCAGCCCTCGCCCTCCGCCGCGAAGCCCAGGTTCTCCAGCCACATGGGCTCGTACCAGGAGAACGGCACGTACATCTCGACGGCGTCGATCTCCCGGCGCGGGTCGGCGATGCCGGCCTGCCGGTAGACGTCGGCGGCGCAGTCCTTGCCGGCCTGCGGGGAGACGAAGTCCTTGCCCGCGAACAGGGTGGGTTCGCTGCGCATGGCGCCGCCGAGCATCCAGGCGGGCGGCCGGGGCGCGCGGGCGGCTCCGGCGCGGTCGGTGAGGATCATCGCGCAGGCGCCGTCGGAGGAGGGGCAGGTCTCGGAGTAGCGGATGGGGTCCCACAGCATGGGCGAGGCCTGGACCTTCTCCAGGGTGATGTCGTGCTCGTGGAGGTGGGCGTAGGGGTTCTTCAGGGCGTTGCGCCGGTCCTTGTAGGCGACGAGGGATCCGACGGTGTCGGGGGCGCCGCTGCGCCGCATGTAGGCGCGCACGTGGGGTGCGAAGAAGCCGCCGGCGCCGGCGAGCAGTGGCTGCTGGAAGGGAACGGGGAGCGACAGGCCCCACATGGCGTTCGACTCGGACTGCTTCTCGAAGGCCAGGGTGAGGACCGTGCCGTGGACGCGGGCGGCGACCAGGCCCGCGGCCACGAGCGCGGTGGATCCGCCGACGGAGCCCGCGGTGTGCACCCGCAGCACGGGCTTGCCGACGGCGCCCAGCGCGTCCGCGAGGTAGAGCTCGGGCATCATCACGCCCTCGAAGAAGTCGGGCGCCTTGCCGATGACCACGGCGTCGATGTCGGCCCAGGTCAGCTCGGCGTCCAGCAGGGCCCTTCGTGCCGCCTCGCGGACGAGTCCGGCGATCGAGACGTCCCGGCGGGCGGCGACGTGTTTGGTCTGGCCGATGCCGACGACGGCCACGGGCTCCTTGCTCATCGTGGATCCCCTTCGAGTACGGCGACCAGGTTCTGCTGCAGGCAGGGGCCGGAGGTGGCGTGGGCGAGGGCACGGTCGGACGCGCCGCGGTGGATGCGGGCGGCGGCCTCGCCGATGCGGATCAGCCCGGCGGCCATCACCGGGTTGGCGGCGAGGGCGCCCCCGGAGGGATTGACACCGACGTCGTCGCCGAGGCGGAGCGCCCTGCGCAGGATCACCTCCTGCGAACTGAACGGGGCGTGCAACTCGGCGGTGTCGACGGGCCGTTCGAAGACTCCTGCCCGTTCGGCGGCGAGCCGGGTGGACGGTGAGTCGGTGAGATCGCGGACGCCGAGGCCGTGGGCCTCGATGCGGTGGTCGATGCCGCGGATCCAGGCGGGCCGCTCGCACAGCCGACGGGCCCGCTCCCCCGCCGCGAGGATCACGGCGGCGGCGCCGTCGCCGACGGGCGGGCAGTCGCCGCTGCGCAGCGGTCGTACGACGTAGTCGCCCTGCGGCACCTGCCCCTTGAGCTGGGCGTACGGGTTGGTCGTGGCGTCGGCCCGGCTGCGGGCGCCGACGGCGGCGAGCGCGGGTTCGTCGGTGTGGCCGGCGTCCATGAGGGCCTGTGCCTGAAGGGCGGCGAGGGCGATGGAGTCGGGCCACAGGGGGGCCACGTAGTACGGGTCGAGCTGGCGGGTGAGGACGTCGCGCAGGGAGCCCGGCGAGGACTTGCCGTAGGAGTAGACGAGCGCGGTGTCGGCGTCGCCGGTGAGCAGCTTGGTCCAGGCCTCGTACAGTGCCCAGGCGCCGTCCATCTCGACGTGCGACTCGGAGATCGGCGGCCAGGCTCCGACGCCGTCGAGGGCGAGCGTGAAGGAGAAGGCACGGCCGGCGAGGTAGTCGCTGGAGCCGGAGCAGGTGAAGCCGATGTCGGCGGTCCTGAGGCCGGTCTGTGCCAGCACCTCGTGCAGGACCGGCATGAGCATCTCCACCTCGGAGGACTCCTCGGTGGAGCGCCGGTGGTCGGTCTGGGCGAAGGCGACGACCGCGATCTGCCGGGTCACAGCAGCTCCTTGTAGGTGTCGTAGTCGGCGTCGGGTTCGCCGGTGGGCCGGTAGTGGTCGGGGTAGCGGGCGCCCTCGGTCCACACGGGCTCGACGCGCAGGCCCATGCGCACCTGGTCGTAGGGGATGCCGCCGATCCGCGCGTGCAGGGCGAGGTCGGCGCCGTCGAGGGCGATGTGGGCGTAGACGTAGGGGACCTCGATGTCGAGGTTCTTCGCCTTGATGTTGACGATGCAGTAGGTGGTGACGGTGCCGCGGGGACCCACTTCGACCTGTTCCGCCGTGGCCATGCCACAGGTGGGGCACGCACCCCTCGGGGGGACGTACACCTTGCGGCAGGAGGGGCAGCGTTCGCCGACGGTCCGCCGTGCGGAGAGGCCTTCGATGTACGCGGACTGGGCGCGGCCGGGCGAGTAGGTGTAGTCCAGGCGGGCCGGGGCGACGATCCCGGTGAGCGGGTCGTCGAACTCGCCCGTGTGTCCGCCCGGTTGGGCGGGTGGCCCGTCGTACGGCTCGAAGCAGGCGATGTCGGTGATGGCGCCGGTGCGTTCGGCGGCCCAGCGCACGCGGACCCGCATTCCGGTGTGCACGGAGTCGGGGCCGGGGGCGTCGAGGGCGTGCAGCAGGGCGGTGTCGGCGCCGTCGAGCCGGACCAGGACCCAGGCGAAGGGGGTGCCGAGGGGCTGGCCGCGGCGCGGCTCGTGGTTCCACGCCCAGGTGGTGACCGTGCCCGTGGGGGCGACCTCCACCAGGTCGTGGAGCTCCTCGGCGGTGACGGGGTCGTACTCGACGGGCGGGACGAGGGTGCGTGCGTCGGTGGTCTTCACACCGAGGACGACGCGTTCGCGCAGGCCGGTGAGGAAGGCACTCTGGACGGGGCCGAGGGAGCGGGTGAACGGGAATTCGACGACGAGCGGCGCTTTGAGGACTTCGGGCATCGGCTGCCTCCTTGGAAGGTCGGCGGTGAAGGCGCGCCCCGTAAGGGGCGCGGGGCGGCGACTTGGGGGAGCGAACAGCCCACGGCGGCCCGCAGCTTGCGAACGGTGTCTGCCGACCCGCTCACCCAGCGGAGCGTCACGCGCGCCTGTAGACGGGGGTCCGCTTCTCCGCGAAGGCGCGGGCGCCTTCCTTGGCGTCGGCGGTGTCGAAGACCGGCCAGCCGCGCGCGAGTTCGGCCGCGAGCCCGTCGGTCTCCGTCATCTCCGCGGTCTCGTACACCGACGCCTTGACGGCCTCGACGGCGAGCGGGCCGCAGGCGTTGATCTGATCGGCGATCTCCAGGGCTTTGTCGAGGGCGGTGCCGTCCGGGACCACATGGCCGATCAGTCCGATGCCGGCGGCCTCCCGGGCACTGTAGGGCCGTCCGGTGAGCAGCATCTCCAGGGCGTGGGTGCGCGGGATCTGGCGTTGCAGCCGGACGGTGGAGCCGCCGATCGGGAACAGGCCGCGCCGGACCTCGAACAGCCCGAAGGTCGCGGACTCGCCCGCGACCCGGATGTCGGTGCCCTGGAGGATCTCGGTGCCGCCCGCGACGCAGTACCCCTCGACGGCGGCGACGACCGGTTTGCGCGGGCGATGGTGGCGCAGCATCGCCTTCCAGTGCAGGTCGGGGTCGGCCTTGAGCCGGTCGCGGTGGTGCTCTCCCTGCATGCCGTGGCCGGCCAGCGCCTTCAGGTCCATTCCGGCGCAGAAGTCGCCGCCGGCCCCGGTGAGCACGATCGAGCGGATCCCGTCGTCCGCGTCGGCCTCGAGCCAGCCGTCGTACAGGCCGACGAGCATCGGCAGCGAGAGCGCGTTCCTGGCGTCGGGCCTGTTGAGCGTGAGCACGAGTGTGGCGCCCTCGCGCCGCACGGTGAGGTGTTCCGTCCCGCCCATGGGCGTGTCTCCCCTCGGTGAGAACGAGAACAGGTTGCAGTAGGCGGCGAGGCACTTCAAGGGAGCTTCAAGGGTTTTCTGACAGACAGTCAGATTTCTTTGGCACGGACCCTTCACAGTTGCGGCGCCCTTTGCTCTGATGACCCGCTAGCGGAGGCATCAGGGGCACGATCGGGGTCAGGAGGAGCGGTGGAGTACAACCTTGCCGACCTGTTCGAGTCGGTCGTCGACGTGGTCCCGGACCGCGAGGCGCTCGTGTACGTCGACCATCCCGGCACCGGCGCGGAGCGCCGCCTGACCTACGCGGAGCTGGACGCGGCCGCCAACCGCGTCGCCCACCACCTGCTCGACAGCGGAATACGGCCCGGCGAGCATCTCGGCCTCCACCTGTACAACGGCGTCGAGTACCTGCAGACGGTGCTGGCCTGCCTGAAGGCCCGGATCGTGCCGGTCAACGTCAACTACCGCTATGTCGAAGATGAGTTGGTGTACCTCTACCGGGACGCCGACCTGGTCGCGCTGGTCTTCGACGCCGAGTTCGCCGACCGGGTGGCGGCGGCGCTGCCGCGGGCGCCGATGCTGCGGCATCTGCTGCGAGTGGGCCCGGACACGGCCGGGGTGCCTGGCGCGGTGCCGTTCCGCGACGCCGAGGCATCCGGCTCGCCGGCCCGGGACTTCCCCCTCCGCTCCGGCGACGACCGGTTCATCATCTACACGGGCGGTACGACCGGCATGCCCAAAGGCGTGATGTGGCGTCACCAGGACCTGTTCTTCGCCGGGCTCGGCGGCGGGGCGCCGACCGGGGAGCCGGTGAAGAGCCCGGAGGAGCTGGCCGAGCGGGTCGCCGCCGGGGGCTCCGGGATCACCTTCTTCCCCACTCCCCCGCTGATGCACGGCACCTCCACGCTCACGGCGTTCATCGGCTTCAACTTCGGCCAACGTGTCGTCCTGCACCGCAAGTTCGTGCCGGAGGAGGTGCTGCGGACCGTCGAGAAGGAGAAGGTCACCAGCATCTCGCTGGTCGGCGACGCGATGCTCCGGCCGCTGATCGACGCGCTGTGCGGACCGCTGAAGGGCACGGACTGTTCGGCCCTGTTCAGCGTGTCCTCGTCGGGCGCCGTCATGTCGGAGACGGTGCGCCGGCAGTTCCGGGAGCTGGTCCCGAACGCCATGCTGCTCAACAACTTCGGCTCCTCCGAGTCCGGCTTCAACGGGACGGCGACGGAGGACTCGGGCCCCGAGCGCGGCTTCCGCCTGCGGGTCAACTCCCGTACCCGCGTGGTCGATCCGGTGACGCACGAGCCGGTCGCCGCGGG
Source organism: Streptomyces sp. RB17 (assembly GCF_009604455.1). Lineage (GTDB taxonomy): Bacteria > Actinomycetota > Actinomycetes > Streptomycetales > Streptomycetaceae > Streptomyces. The sequence continues at coordinate 584,842 of NZ_WEGL01000006.1, read as the reverse complement.
CGAGACAGGACGGGTCGCCCAGTGCGGCCATGTCCCGCTCGGCTACTACAACGACCCGCGGAAAACTGCCGAGACGTTCTTCGAGAAGGACGGGCAGCGCTGGGTCCTGCTCGGCGACATGGCGACGGTCGACGAGGACGGCGTGGTCACCGTGTTCGGCAGGGGCTCGCAGTGCATCAACACCGGGGGCGAGAAGGTCTACCCGGAGGAGGTCGAGCAGGCGCTCAAGGCGCATCCGGACGTGTACGACGCACTGGTCGCCGGAGTCCCGGACGCCACCTGGGGCAACCATGTGGCGGCCGTGGTACAGCTGCGCGCGGGAGCGTCGCACCCCTCGCTGGCCGACATCCAGAGCCACTGCCGTACCCGGCTGGCCGGCTACAAGATCCCCCGCCAGCTGGTGATCACCGACTCCATCCAGCGGTCCCCGAGCGGCAAGGCCGACTACCGGTGGGCGCGGGAGGTGGCGGTGGCCGCCGACCGGCGGTGACGCCCCGGGGTGTCCCGCCGCCCCCGCCACCCGATGGCACTACTGTGTGCGCACGGTCGACGCGATCCGACTACTTTGGGTGATTGTCGGTCGGTCGAGGTGTGCCGGTCCCGGCTTTCCGCACCGACACCGGGCCACGCACGGAAGGATCTCGGGGTGTCTCATCACACGCCTGGTCACCTGCCGGAAAGCGCAGACGGGACGGACGGCGCCCCGGCGGGGACCGGGGCCCCCGGGTCCGTGGAGGCGGAGCCGGCCGTGGCACCCGGCCGGTCCGGCAGGCGCGCGCGTGTCGTACGGATCGTGCGGAGCTTCGCCGCACGGGCCGGCCTGCCCGGTGGCCGCGGTCGCATCGCGCGGGGCCTGGCCGCGCTGGCCGGCCCACCCGGCAGGCGGGCCCGCATCGCGCGCGGCGTGGCCGTGGGCTCGGCCGGTCTCGCGGTCGCCGTCCTGCTCGCGGCGCTGCTGCTGCCGAACCAGCCCGACCGGCTCACCCCGGCAGCGTTCGAGCATCTGCCGGCCGAGGGGATCCTGCTCGCCGCCGTGCTGCTCGTGCTGCCGCCCCGCGCGAGGCGGGCGGGGGCGGCGGCCCTCGGCGTCTTGGTCGGGCTGGTCACGCTCCTCAAGTGCCTGGACATCGGCTTCTATTCGGTGCTGTACCGCCCCTTCGACCTGGTGCTGGACTGGGGGCTGCTGGGCAACGCGGCGGACTATCTGCGGGAGACCTCCGGCCGTACCGGTGAGCTGGTCGCCATCGCCGGCGTCCTGCTCCTCGCGGTCGCCGTCCCCGTCCTGACCGCGGGTGCCACGGTCCGCCTCGGCACCGTGCTGGCCCGGCACCGCGCCCGGTCCGTCCGCGTCGTCCTGGTGCTGGGCACGGCCTGGATCACCTGCGTCGTGCTCGGGCTGCAAAGGGGCGGTGCGCCCGTCGCCTCGACGCTCGACGCGGACCTGCTCGGCGACCGTGCCAAGCAGGTCCGCGTCTCCTTCGCGGACGCCCGCCTCTTCCGCCGCCAGGCCGCCCACGACGCCTTCGCCCATACACCGCCCGACCAGCTGCTGACCGGCCTGCGCGGCAAGGACGTGCTGTTCACGTTCGTCGAGAGCTACGGCCGTTCGGCGATCGAGGACCCGGCGATGGCCCCCCGGATCGGCGCGGTCCTCAAGGACAGCGGCGAGGCCCTCGCGGCCGCCGGGTTCCGGGCCCGCAGCGGCTGGCTGCGCTCGCCGGTGACCGGTGGCGGCAGCTGGCTGGCCCACTCGACCTTCCTGTCCGGCCTGTGGATCAGCAACCAGCAGCGGTTCCGCTCCCTCACCTCCAGCGACCGGACCACTCTCACCGGCGCGTTCCGCAGGACCGGTGCCTGGCGCACGGTCGGTGTCGTGCCGGGGGTGCTGGTGGCCTGGCCGGAGGGCCGGTTCTTCGGCCTGGACCACCTCTACGACGGCCATCACCTCGACTACCGCGGCCCGGACTTCGGCTGGTCGCAGGTTCCGGACCAGTTCACCCTGCAGACGTTCCAGCGGCGGGAGTTCGGCATGCGGGGCCGGGGCCCGCTGATGGCGGAGATCATCCTCACCTCCAGCCACTATCCGTGGGCGCCCGTGCCCCGCATGGTCGACTGGGCGAAGCTGGGCGACGGCTCGGTCTTCCAGGAGATCCGGCGCGAGGGCAAGTCCCAGGAGGAGGTCTGGAGCAACCCGGAGAGCGTGCGCACCGAGTACCGCACCTCCATCGAGTACTCGCTGAACAGCCTCGTCGGGTTCCTGCGGCGGTACGGCAACGACAACACGGTCCTGGTCTTCCTGGGCGACCACCAGCCCGTGCCGACCGTCACCGGGAACAGCCCCCGCAAGGACGTGCCGGTCACCGTCGTCGCCCGTGACCCCAAGGTGCTGGACCGGATCTCCGGCTGGGGGTGGACGGAGGGTCTGAAGCCCGCCGCGAACGCCCCCATCTGGCCGATGGACGGCTTCCGCGACCGGTTCCTGAAGGCGTTCGGACCACAACGGGGCTGATCCGGCCGACGCCGGTCCTCAACGGCCGGGGCGGTCGAGGAACTCACGCACCACGGCGAGGAACTCCTCCGGACGGGACTCGTGCACCAGGTGTCCCGCGTCCACGGTGACAAGCGAGGCACCGGGGATCAGGCCGGCGAGCTGTGCGACCTGTTCCTGCGGAATGTGGCTGGTGGGACCACCCCCGATGACCAGCGTCGGCATGGTGATCCGGTCCATGTGGTCCCACCACACAGGATCGGGGGCGTTGCGCTGCTCGTCGGTGGCCCGCACCATCGCCCAGTCGAACGGCAGCTCTCCCGCGGGCCGTTCGGCGGACGGTCGGGGTGGGTCGAGGGGCACGGGTGCGCAGATGTCCTCCAGCACCAGCCGTCGAACGACACCGGGATGCCGCTGGGCGAGCAGGTAGGCGACGATGCCGCCCAGCGAGTGGCCCACGACATCGGCGCGGCCGAGGCCCAGGGCCGCCAGCAGGGCAAGGACGTCATCGCTCATCGCCTCGGCCCGGTAGTCCCCCGGCCAGTCGCTGTGTCCGTGGCCGCGCAGGTCGGGGGCGTACAGCCGGCGCGGTCCCGGGGGCGCCGCGAGCCGCTCGGCGATGTGCGTCCAGTCCGCGCCGTCCGCGCCCCGGCAGTGCAGCAGCACCACGGGCGGGGCGTCCGCCGGGCCCCAGGTCCGGCAGGCCAGGGAGATGCCGTTCGCCTCGATGGTGTGCGGTGCCGCGGTGTCCATGCCGGGCACGTTAGGCCAGGCCGACCGGTCCGGGCCGCCTACTCTGCCGAGGGCAGAGCGGCGCCGGCCGGGCCGTCGAGGAAGGCGAGGGTGCGTTTCAGGAACCGCTCCGGGTCGTCCAGCCAGGGGTAGTGACCGGCGCCCGGCTGGACGGCGACCTCGGCGTCCGGGAAGGCCTCGGCGGCACGGCGGGCCAGGTCCGGGCGGGGGCCGCCGTCCAGTTCCCCGGCGAGCACGAGGACCGGCGCGGTCAGCGCGGCGAGGGCGGTCCGGGTCGCGTCCGGGGTGAAGGCACCGTCGGCGAAGTAGCGCTCCCCCGCCTCCTCGTTGGTCTGCTCCAATTCGGCGTCCGTGTGGCCCCGGGCGGCGTCGTCCCAGCGGCCGTAGAAGAACGGCAGGAACACGTCGTCGAAGTCCGCCTCGCCCGCCAGCCAGGCCCGGAAGACCGGGAACGCCTCCGCGAACCACGGCTCGTCCGTGCGCAGCCGTGCCGCGGCCAGCCGGTCCTCGGGGGTCGCCCGCAGGCCCAGGGCGGACGGGTTGGGCGTGATCAGCAGCAGTCGCCGTATCCGCTGCGGGTGGCGGGCCGCGTAGAGCATGGCGAGAGCCGCGCCCGCCGAGTGGGCGAGCAGATCCATGTGTTCCAGACCCATGTGTGCACGCCACACCTCGACGTCCTCGACCATGCGGTCGCACCGATACGTCGCCGGGTCCGGGGGCGGCGCGGAGTCCCCCGTGCCGCGCAGGTCGAGCAGGGCGAGGCGGCGGTGCGCGGTCAGCCCGCCGAGGTCTCCGAGGTAGGCGGAGGCACGCATCGGGCCGCCGGGCAGGACGGCGAGGGGTTCGCCCTCACCTCGCAGGTGGTAGGCGAGCCGGGTGCCGTCGGGCGCGGTGAAGGTCGGCATGGTCGTGATCATGTCGCCAGGCCCCGGCGCGGCGCAACGTTTCACCGCCCGGGGCGAGGAGGTGGACTACAGCTCGATGGGCCGATGGGCCGATGGGCAGCTCGGCCGAGAGGGAGGCAGCGGCTCCCGTCGCGGCTCCACGTGCCCGTTCTCCGGCGTGACCGGCGCGGAAAAATCTTCGCAGGCCTCTTGCCTGGAGCCGCATGGCCTGAATTACTGGCCCCGAGCGGAGCGACCGAATGATCGGTCGTCCGGTATGTGAGTGAGTGCGGCGAGGGAGACGGCTCGATGGCGGTTGCGACGGACCTGTTCGATGCGGGCGAACGGCTCGGCCCGGAGGAGCTGCGGGAACTCCAGCTGGAGCGCCTGCGCACCTCGCTGCGGCATGCCTACGACAACGTGCCGTTCTACCGGGACTCCTTCGACAAGGCCGGCGTCCGCCCCGAGGACTGCCGCTCCCTCGCCGATCTCGCTCGTTTTCCGTTCACGACCAAGGCGGACCTCAGGGAGAACTACCCGTACGGGATGTTCGCCGTGCCACGCGAGCGGATCCGCCGGCTGCACGCCTCCAGCGGCACCACCGGACGCCCCACGGTGGTCGGCTACACGGACAACGACCTTTCCATGTGGGCCGACATGGTGGCGCGGTCGATCCGGGCGGCCGGCGGGCGGCCCGGTGACATCGTGCATGTGGCCTACGGCTATGGGCTGTTCACCGGTGGCCTGGGCGCACACTACGGTGCCGAGCGCCTGGGCTGTACGGTCGTCCCGGCCTCCGGCGGTATGACGGCCCGGCAGGTGCAGCTGATCCAGGACCTCCAGCCGGCCGTCATCATGGTGACCCCGTCCTACATGCTCACGCTGCTGGACGAGTTCGAGCGGCAGGGCGTGGACCCGCGCGGCACCTCGCTGCGCGTGGGCGTCTTCGGGGCCGAGCCCTGGACCGAGCAGATGCGGCGCGAGATCGAGGAGCGGTTCGCGATCGACGCCGTGGACATCTACGGACTGTCCGAGGTGATCGGCCCGGGCGTGGCGCAGGAGTGCGTGGAGACCAAGGACGGGCTGACGATCTGGGAGGACCACTTCTATCCGGAGGTGGTCGACCCGATCACGGGCGAGGTGTTGCCGGAGGGCGAGCGTGGCGAACTGGTCTTCACCTCGCTGACCAAGGAGGCCATGCCGATCGTCCGCTACCGCACCCGGGACCTCACCCGGCTGCTGCCCGGCACGGCCCGGGCGTTCCGGCGGATGGAGAAGATCACCGGGCGCAGTGACGACATGGTGATCCTGCGCGGGGTCAACCTGTTCCCGACCCAGATCGAGGAGATCGTGCTCCGCACGCCCGGCGTGGCACCCCACTTCCAGCTCCGGCTGACCCGTGAGGGCCGGCTGGACCGGCTGACCGTCCGGGCCGAGGCCCGCCCGGACGCGGGACCGGAGGCGCGCGACGCGGCGGCCCTGTCCATCTGCGCGGCGGTCAAGGACGGGGTGGGAGTGTCCGTCGACGTGGAGATCGTGGAGCCGGAGTCGCTGGAACGCTCGGTCGGCAAGATCCGCAGGATCGTGGACCTGCGGCCGAAGGCCGCCGGCTAAGCGCCGCGTCAGGGTTCGCGGCCCCAGGATCGTATCGACGTACCTCGAAACGTCGTCGGCGGCCTATACTCGCCAGCCATGACGGACAGCACCCCCACCCCTGACGCGAACCCGGACCTGGTCAACGCGCTGCGGGCGCTGTCCAACCCCATACGCCTGCAGATGCTGCGCTGGCTGCGCGAACCGGAACGGCACTTCCCGATGGAGACGGCCATCGCCGATCCGGCCGAGATCGGTGTGTGCGTGAGCCACATACAGGCCAAGGCGGGACTGGCCCAGTCCACCGTGTCCGCCTATATGGCCGAACTCCAGCGAGCGGGGCTCGTCCGGGCCACCCGCGTCGGCAAGTGGACGCACTACAGGCGGGACGAGCAACGCATCGCCGATCTGGTCGCGGAGCTCGGCCACACCCTCTGACCGCACACACCCCCGCCACCCGTCACCGCCCCTTGCCGTTCATATCGAAAATCTGCGATATTACGATTCTTCGATACCATCCGCGGCATCACCCCCTGTGAAGGAGCGCACCGATGAACCTCGGCACGTTCGGGATCTACACCTTCGACTTCGAGCACCAGCCGGCCACGCGGATCCGCGACTCTGTCCAGGAACTGGAGGATCTGGGCTGGCGGGCCGTCTGGATCCCGGAGGCGCTCGGCCGGGACGCGTTCACGCACGCCGGATTCCTGCTCGCTTCGACGCGGCGGCTCGGCGTCGTGAACGGCATCGCCCGGATCTGGTCCCGGGAGGCGACCTGGGCGCACGGTGCCGCCCTGCTGCTCGCGGACGCCTACCCGGGGCGGCACGTGCTCGGCCTTGGCTTCGGCGGGCAGCCGCGTCCGGGGATCAAGCCCCTCGCCGCGATGGCCGGGTACCTCGACGAGCTGGACGCGATGGAGACGCCCAACCCCCGCCCGGCCCAGCCCGTCCGGCGCCTGCTGGCCGCCTACGGCCCCAGGATGCTGGAGCTGGCCCGCGACCGCGCCGAGGGGGCCCACACCTACCACGTCAACACGGCCCACACCGCGCAGGCGCGGGAGATCCTCGGGCCGGACGCCTTCCTGGCCGTCGAGCACGCGGTGCTGTTCGAGACGGACCCCGACCGCGCCCGCACCCTCGCGCGCGAGCACCTGCGCGGCTACCTCGAAACCCCTTACAACCTCGCCAAGTTCCGCCGGCTCGGATACACCGACGACGACCTCTGCGGCGGCGGCAGCGACCGGTTCGTGGACGACCTGGTGTTCTGGGGCGACCCGGACACGGTCGTACAGAAGCTGCACGGGCATGTGGAGGCGGGGGCCGATCATGTCGCCGTGCAGGTGATCGGCGTGTCGCCGGGCGAATCGGCACTGCCGCACTGGCGGTTGCTGGCCGACGCCGTGCTGCCGTCGAAGTCCGCCGACGGCCTCGGCTAGTGGCTGAACCGGTCCCGCAGTTCGCGCTTGAGGATCTTCCCGCTGGCGTTGCGCGGCAACTCGTCCACGAACAGCACCCGTTTGGGCGCCTTGAAGGGCGCGAGCTTCTCCTTCACGTGGGCGATGAGCTGATCCTCGGTCACCTCGCCGCGCAGGACGACGACCGCCGTCACCGCCTCGATCCACCGCTCGTCGGGCAGGCCGATCACGGCGGCCTCGGCGACCGCCTCATGGGTGTACAGGGCGTCCTCGACCTGGCGTGAAGCGACCAGTACGCCGCCCGAGTTGATGACGTCCTTCACCCGGTCCACGATCGTGAGGTAGCCGTCGTCGTCGCGCACCGCGAGGTCCCCGGAGTGGAACCAGCCGTCCCGGAAGGCCTCGGCAGTCTCCTCGGGCTTGTCCCAGTAGCCCTCGCACAACTGCGGTGAGCGGTAGACGATCTCGCCGGGCGTGCCGGCGGGCACGTCCTCGCCCTGGTCGTCCACGACCCGTGCGTCCACGAACAGCACGGTCCGCCCGCAGGAGTCCAGCCGGCCCGCGTGCTCGTCGGGGCCGAGGACCGTGGCCAGCGGGCCGATCTCGCTCTGCCCGAAGCAGTTGTAGAAGGCCAGCCGCGGCAAACGTTCGCGCAGCCGCTCCAGCACCGGGACGGGCATGATCGAGGCGCCGTAGTAGGCCTTGCGCAGCCCGTCGAGGTCGCGGGTGGCGAAGTCGGGCCGGCCCGCCAGGCCGATCCACACCGTGGGCGGGGCGAACAGGCTGTCCACACGGCCCGCCTCGATCAAGTCGAGCAGCCGGTCCCCGTCGGGCGCGTCCAGGATGACATTGGTCGCGCCGACGGCGAGATACGGCAGCAGGAACACGTGCATCTGCGCCGAGTGGTACAGCGGCAGCGCGTGCACCGGACGGTCACCGGCGCTCAGGTCCAGGGCGGTGATCGCGCTCAGGTACTCGTGCACGAGGGCCCGGTGGGTCATCATCGCGCCCTTGGGCAGGGCGGTCGTACCGGAGGTGTACAACAGCTGCACCAGGTCCTCGGTGCGCGGTTCGGGCCCGTCGTACGGGGTCGCGTCCGCCAGCCGGGCGAGCAGCGAGCCGTCGGTGTCCCTGAACGGCAACACCCGTACGCCGTCCGGGAGCCGGCCCGCCAGGTCCGGGTCGGCGACGACGAGGGTGCTGCCGGACTGGCCGACGAGGTAGGCCAGGTCGTCCCCGGTCAGGTTCTGGTTGACCGGCACATGGACCAGGCCCGCACGGGCGCAGGCCAGGAAGCCGATCAGGTAGGCGTCGGAGTTGTGGCCGTAGGCGCCGACCCGGTCGCCGGGCGTGAGGCCCTCGGCGAGCAGCACCGAGGCCGCGCGTGAGACGGCGCCGTCGAGTTCCTCGTACGTCCAGCGGCGCTCGCCGTACTCCACCGCGCGGCGGGCCGGGGTGCGCCGGGCGCTGCGGCGCAGCACCCCGTCGACCGTGCTGCCGTGTCCCTGCGTCATGGCTCATGATCCTCGGTCGGTCACGGAGGAGGGTCAAGCACCGTGCAGGGCGCATGCGCACAGCATCGACGGTCCTCGCCGCATGCATCTTTTGCTTCTGCGTGCTCCTGTGCGCCCCTTTGGGGAAAGGCTTCCGGAAAAGAGTGCCGTTGAACTTGGGCAGGACTTGTTGCGAGCGTCAAGTCCGTAGCACATTTCCCGCAATTCACGTGTCGCGCTGGTCAGGAGGTTTCCATGAGCCGTGCTGTGCCCGAACAGAAACGAACGTGGCGGACAGGTACTGCTCCCGGCATATTCCCACTCCTCGGCCACGGTATCGCCTTATACCGGCGGCCGCTGGCGTTTCTGAATTCTTTGCCCGCGCACGGGGATCTGGTCGAGATACGGCTGGGCCCGCAGCGCGCCTGGATCGTGTGCCACCCGGAGCTGACCCACGACGTGCTCATGGATCCGCACACCTACGACAAGGGCGGCCCGCTGTACGACCGGCTCGGAAAGCTGATGGGGGACGGTCTCGTCACCTGCCGCCAGGCGACGCACCGGGACAAGCGCAGGCTGCTGCAACCCGGCTTCCGCCCCTCCCACGTCGCCGCGTACACGGATCTCGTCACCGAGGAGGCCGAATCGGTGTGCCACGCGTGGCAGGCGGGCCGGACGGTTCCCGTCACCGAGGCGATGATGACCCTCACCACCCGCGTGATCAGCCGGGTCCTCCTCTCCGACTCGCTGGACGACCCGACGACCGCCGAGGTGCGGGACTGTCTCACGGACGTCGTCCGAGGCCTGTTCGTCCGCACGGTCGTACCGATCGACGCCCTCTTCCGCCTCCCCGCACCCGCCAACCGCCGCTACCGGCACGCGCTGTCGCGCCTCCACGCGATCATCGACGCGGCGATCGCGGAGCGCCGCCGGGGTGCCGACCGCGACGATGTGCTGGGAACGCTGCTGGCGGCCGTGCGCGGCGACGGCGGAGAGACGCCGATCACCGATCAGGAGGTCCACGACCACCTGATCACGCTGCTGCTCACGGGTGTCGAGGCCCCGGCGCTGTGCCTTGCCGACGCCTTCAGCCTGCTGGCCCGCCATCCGGAGGCGGAGCGCCGCCTGCACGCCGAGCTCGACGCCGTCCTCCCTGGAGGCCGACGGCCCGGCCCAGAGGATCTGCCGCACCTCGTCCACACCCGTTGCGTCGTCTCCGAGACGCTGCGCCACTCCTCGCCCGGCTGGCTGTTCACCCGCGTCGCCACCAGGGACACGGAACTCGCCGGGTGCCGTCTGCCCGCGGGAGCCACCGTTCTGTACAGCCCCTACCTGCTGCACCACGATCCCTCGTCGTTCCCCGACCCCGAGCGTTTCGACCCCGACCGCTGGTTACCGGGGAAACCCACCGCCGAACAGCGCCGCGCGCTGATGCCGTTCTCCGCGGGCAACCGCAGATGCCTCGGTGACGAGTTCGCCATGGTGGAGGCCATCCTGGCGCTCGCGACCCTCGCCGGCCGGCGTCGGCTGCGCCATGTGCCCGGGTATGTCGAACGGCCACCACGCCCGGCGATCACACTGGGCCCGCGCACCCTGGTGATGGCCTGCGAAGCCCGTTACCGCGCATCGGATCCCCGGACGGCAGGTGACCACGTTGTCGACCACACATGAGGAAATCACGGTCGGGGTACACGAGGCGATTCCGGTCTCCACACTCAAGGACCTCATCGACCGCCACCTCCACATGCCCTTCCCGTTCCGGCGCAACCCCCATGAGTCCGAAGCCGCGGCCGGCGTCGCCGCATGGCTGAGTGCGTGGGGGCTGACCGACGAACCGGGTGTGGCGGCGATGATCGCCCGCACTCGTCCGGCCGAGCTCGCGTCCTACAACAGCCCCACCATGGATCCCGGTCTTCTCCAGATCATGGCCGATCAGATTGCCTATCAGTTCGTCTTCGACGACCGTGCGGAGGACACGGGGCGCCGCTCACCGGGCAGGCTGGTGCCCATGCTGTGCGAGAGCATCGCGATTCTGCGGGACGGCGGGCCGCCCAGCACTCCGCTCGGAGCGGCACTGGCCGATCTCCACCGGCAGGTCCGGGAACGCTGCACACCCGCGCAGGCCGCGCGGTGGGCCTGGACAAGCCGTGAATACGTGCACGGCCTGCTGTACGAAGCAGTGGCTCAGACCCACCCCTTTCTGCTGCGGACCGGAGACTGCACCTCGATACGGTCGCTGACCGCGGGTGTCGAACCGTTCCACCCGCTGTGCGAGGCCGCCCAGCCGCATGAGCTTTCCCCTGCCGAACTCCACCATCCCGTCGTACGGCGACTGAGCCGTCTGTCGGCCGACGCGGCGGTGTGGATACCCGACCTGTTCTCCGCGGTGAAAGAACAGCGCGCGGGCGAAATGATCAATCTGGCCCTTGCCCGCCAGCGCGAACACGGATGCTCTCTGCAGACCGCCGTCCTGCTGGCCATCCAGCAGATCAACCGCACGATCGAGGAGCTCCAGAGGCTCTACGCGGAGATCGAACCGCAGTTGAGCCCGGCAGGCGTCGGCTATGTGGAGGGCATGATCGGCTGGATCCCCGGGTGCTACTACTGGTCCCGCACCGTGCCACGGTACGCGGACGTGGCGTCGGTGCCCGCCCAGCCGTAGTCTCCCTGTCGCGCGGCGGCGGGAACGGATGCATTCAGACCTCCTACCCGGCGAGCGGGCGTTGTCCCATCCTCCAGCCGTCGATTCACCTCATGGAGTCCAGCCCGGCCTGCCACACCGCCACGAGGCGTACGCTCGGCTTCCCCGGGCCGAACGAATGAAGGCGGTACGGCACATGGCGATGGAGCCGCGGCACCCGATCACGGAGCAACGGATGTTGATCGAGCGCCGACGGGAACTTCAGGCCCTGGATGCCGCGTTCCAGGAGTTGCGGCGTACCACGGACGGCGTGCCGCGCGCGAGGCGCAGGGGACTGCTCGCCTTCACCGGGCCGGCCGGGCTGGGCAAGACCGCCCTCGTCTCGGAAGCACGTGCCCGGGCCGCGGCCCATGGATTCACGGTGCTGTCGGGCAGGGGCGGGGAGACGGAACAGGGGTCGGCGTTCCGCGTGGTACGCCAGTTGGTGCAGCCGTCCCTGGCCGCCATGGACGGGGCGGACCTCCGCTCGTTCCTGGGAAGCTGGTACGACATCGTCGCCGCCGCGCTCGGTCTCGAAGCGAGGCGCTCCGCCCCCGCGCCGGACCCGACCGGGGTCCGCGAAGGCCTCGACTGGGTCATGACCCGCCTCACCGTGAAGAAGGCGCCGGTCGTCCTGCTGCTCGACGATCTGCACTGGGCGGACGCCGAGTCCCTGACCTGGCTCGCCTCCTTCGCCCCACGGGTCGAGGACCTCCCTATGCTGATCGTGGTGGCCTACCGGCCCGACGAGTTGCCGCCCGAGGCGGGCGAGATCCGTTCGCTGGTCGGACACCGGGGGAACCGCCCCCATGACCTGGCGCTGCTCACCGCCGACGGCGTGGCGCAGATCGTCAGGAACGACATCGGGGAGGCGGCCGAGGACCGATTCTGCAAGGAGTGCTGGTCGGCCACCGGCGGAAGTCCCTTCGAGGCGGTGGAGCTCGCCATCGGACTCGCCGAGCGGAGACTGAGCGGCACCGAGGACGACCTGCCCGCGATGCGTGAGCTCGCCGCGGCGATCAAGGGGCCGGGGCTGATCGAGCGGCTGGAACGGCTGGACACGGCGACCGTCCGCTTCGCGCACACCGCCGCCGTTCTGGGCTCGCCCTTCTCACCGCAGCTCGCCGCGACCATCGCGGTGCTCGGCGACGAGGCCGCCGTCGACGCGACCCAGCAGTTGCGCGCGGCCCGCATCCTGGCCGACGGCCATGGTCCGGAGGGTGAGCTCGAGTTCGTTCACCCACTGATCGCCACGACGATCTACCGGTCCATCCGCACCGGCTTCCGGGTCGGTCTGCACAACACCGCCGCGCAGACCGTGCTGGCCGCGGGATACGGCCCCACCGCCGCCGCCCGGCATTTGCTGGAGGTCCCCTGCGAGGGCAGTTCCGAGACGGTCGCGTGCCTGCGCGAGGCAGCCCGCGCATACCTCCGCGCCGGGGCGACCGAGGCCGCCCGGCGGCTGCTGGCCCGCGCTCTGCAGGAGCCGCCCCTTCCCGAGGACCGTGCCGCGCTCCTTCACGAACTCGCCTGCGCCACATTCCTGATCGAGCCCACGGCCACGGTGCGCCATCTCCGCCAGGCGCTGGCGGAACGCGACATCGACCCCGATCTGCGTGCCTCCATCGTCTTTCGGCTGACGCAGGCTCTGGCCCACACCGATCAGCTGGCCGAGGCCGTGAGCGTGGCCGCGAAAGAGGCGAAGCACGCCACGAATCCGCGCGTCAAACTGCGGATGCAGGCCGATCAGTTCGTCTGGAGCATGGTCCGCACCGACGACCCCGACTCACCCGCCCGCTCCCGGACACTGGCACGGCTGGCCGAGCAGTTGCCCGGCCGCGGTCCGGAGGAGCGCTACATCCTGGGACTGCGGGCGTGGGATGCGGTCAAGCGCGGCGAACCGCGGGAGACCGCCCTCGCGTATGCCGAGAAGGCACTGCACGGCGGCATGAGCTGGATCGACGAGAACCACGGTTTCGAGGTGCCCGTTTCGGTCGCCCTGGTGTTCATGTACGGCGACCAGCCGCGACGGGCCGAGGAGTTGTTCAACAAAGGCATCGCCGAGTGCGTGGCCAAGGGCTGGCGCGGTTCCCATCTGGCCCTCGGTCAGACCCTCGCCGGCTACATCGGATACCACCGGGGCTGCCTGTCCGAGGCCGAGGACCTCGCACGGGAAGGTCTGCGCATCGCTCACCGAGTGCCCGGCGCCGTACCCGCGCAGTGGTTCGCCGTCGGCATCCTGATCCAGACACTGCTGGCCCGTGGGCGCATCACCGAGGCGCGCGCACTCGCCGACGAGCACCGGTTCGGTGAGACGACCCCGAACGCCGTCATCTACCCCGATCCCCGGACGGTGTACGCCGAACTCCTCCTGGCGGAGGGACGGCACACCGCAGCGGCGGTACTGTTGTCCGCGGTCGGAGACTGGCTGGACGGACGGGCCTGGCGGAACCCGGCCTGGTGCCCGTGGCAGCTCCACCTCGCCTCCGCGCTCGCCCCCACCGCCCCGGACGAGGCGGTCGGCCACGCACAGGACGCCGTGAAGCGCGCCCGGGACTTCGGTGCTGCCTCGACCATCGGTCAAGCCCTGCATGCTCTCGCCGAGGTGACCGGCGGGCCGGCGGCGCTCGACCTGTACGCAGAGTCCGTCCACCATCTGGAACAGTCTCCCGCCGCCTACGAGCTCGCCCGCGCCCAGATCGGCCACGGCGCCGCACTGTCCCGCAACGGGCGGCTGCAGGAAGCCGCCGACCGGCTCTACCAAGGCCTGGAAGGCGCCGTCCACTGCGGAGCCGAGGCACTGGCCGCCCGGGCCCGGGAAGAACTCTCGGTGGCCGGACTGCGCCCGCTGCCCCTGCGCTATGTGCAGGCGGACACCCTGACCGCTCAGGAACACCGGGCCGCCGAACTGATCGTGCAGGGACACCCGGTGCCGGTCATCGCGGGCGAACTGCGCCTCACCGAGCAGGGCGTGCGGCTGTTGTTGTCCTGTGTGTTCCGCAAGGCCGGCACCGACGCCGCGGGCCTCGCCGCATTCCTGGAGAGCTGTCCGCACCGTCGCCGGTGAACCCGTCGGTCCCGGATCCCGGTCACACCGCCCGCGTACGCCCCTCCCAGTACGGGTCCCGCAGCCGCCGCTTGTACAGCTTGCCGTTGGGGTCGCGGGGCATCTCGGTGGTGAAGTCGACGCTCCTGGGCCGCTTGTAGCCGGCGAGCCGCTCGGCGCAGTGGTCGAGGAGGGCGGCGGCGAGGGCCGGGCCCGGCTCGTGGCCGGGGGCCGGTTCGACGACGGCCTTGACCTCCTCGCCCCAGTCGTCGTGCGGGATGCCGAAGGCGGCGGCGTCGGCGACGGCCGGGTGGGAGAGCAGCACGGACTCGATCTCGGCAGGGTAGATGTTGACCCCGCCGGAGATGATCATGTCGATCTTGCGGTCGCGGAGGAAGAGACAGCCGTCCTCGTCGAGGTAGCCGAGGTCGCCGACGGTGAAGAAGTCGCCGATGCGGTTCGTGCGGGTCTTGGCCTCGTCCTTGTGGTACGAGAAGCCGCCGGTGCTCATCTTCATGTAGACGGTGCCCAGTCGGCCCGCGGGGAGCCGGTTGCCGTCGTCGTCGAAGACCGCCAGTTCGCTGATGGGCCAGGCCCTGCCGACCGTGCCGGGCTTCTTCAGCCACTCCTCGGCGGTGGCGAAGGCGCCGCCGCCCTCGCTGGCCGCGTAGTACTCCTCCACACAGTGCCCCCACCAGTCGATCATGGCCCGCTTGACGTGGTCCGGGCAGGGGGCGGCGCCGTGGATGGCGTGCCGCATGGACGAGACGTCGTAGCGGGCCTTCACCTCGTCCGGGAGGGCCAGCAGGCGGTGGAACTGGGTCGGGACCATGTGGGTGTGCGTGCACCGGTGGGTGTCGATGAGGCGGAGCATGTCCTCGGGGGTCCACTTGTCCATCAGGACCAGGCGGTGGCCTATGTGCAGGGACGCGCCCGCGAACTGCAGGACGGCCGTGTGGTACAGCGGTGAGCAGACCAGGTGGACGTTGTCGTCGAACGGCTTGATGCCGAAGATGCCGAGGAAGCCGCCCAGATAGGCCTCCTCCGGTGCCTTGGCGGGCAACGGACGGCGGATGCCGCGCGGGCGTCCCGTCGTACCGGAGGTGTAGTTCATGACCCAGCCGAGTTCCCGGCCCCCGGGGGCGGACTCCGGTTGTCCGTCCAGGAGTTGGCCGTACGGCCGGAAGCCGGCGACCTCGCCGACCGCGTACCGGTGGCTCGCCGGCAGTCCCGCCTCGTCGGCGGCGGCCCGGGCGGCTGCGCCGAAGCGCTCGTGGGCGATGAGCACCTTCGCGCCGGAGTCGGCGACGATCCAGGCGATCTCGGGGCCCACGAGATGGTGGTTGACCGGCACCAGATAGAGGCCGGCCTGGGTGGCGGCCAGGTAGGCGGTGACGAACTCGACGCCGTTGGGCAGGACGGCGGCGAAGGCGTCGCCGCGTTCCAGGCCGGCCGCGCGCAACCCGTGCACCAGCCGGTTGGCGGTGCCGTGCAGTCGTCCGGCGGTCCACTCCTCGCCGTCGGGGGCGACGAGGACCGTGCGGTCGGGGTTCTGCGTGGCCTGGGCCCAGAATCCGGCGGGGGGTGTGCTCACGACTGGCCGCTCCTTCCGGCGATGCGGTTGATGCGGTCCACGGCCTTCTCGAAGCCGCGGGTGAGGTCGTCGAGGACGGCCTGGACACTGCGTTCGCTGCTCATCCGGCCGACGATCTGCCCGACCGGCGTGCCGAGCAGCGGTTCGACCTCGTACTTCTGGATCCGGGAGACCGCCTCGGCCACCAGCAGCCCCTGCAGCGGCATGGGCAGGGTGCCGGGCCCGGCCGGGTCGTCCCAGGCGTCGGTCCACTCGGTGCGGAGCTGGCGTGCGGGCTTGCCCGTGAGGGCACGGGAGCGGACGGTGTCGCCGGACCCGGCGGCGAGCAGTTTGCGGGTGAGGGCGGGTGAGTGGAGATCGGCCTCTGTGGTGGTCAGCCATATGGAGCCCAGCCACACTCCCTGCGCGCCGAGTGTGAGGGCGGCCGCCACCTGCTGTCCGCTGCCGATGCCGCCCGCGGCCAGGACGGGCAGCGGGTCGACGGCTTCCACGACTTCGGGGGTGAGCACCATGGTGGCGATCTCGCCGGTGTGGCCGCCGGCCTCGTAGCCCTGGGCGACGACGATGTCGATGCCCGCCTCCTGGTGCTTGCGGGCGTGCCGGGCGCTGCCCGCCAGCGCGGCGACCTGCACGCCCCGGTCGTGGGCGCGGGCGACGACGTCGGCGGGCGGGGAGCCGAGGGCGTTGGCCAGCAGCTTGATCGGATGGTCGAAGGCGACGTCGAGCTGGGTGCGGGCGACCTGCTCCATCCAGCCGGTGATCCGCCACCCGGACGCCTCGCCCTCGGCCAGTCCGGGGACGCCGTACCTGGCGAGGGTGTCCCGCACGAACTGCCGGTGCCCTTCCGGGATCATCGCCTCGACATCCGCTTCGGTCACGCCCTCGACCTTCTTCGCCGGCATGACGACGTCCAGCCCGTAGGGCCGGCCGCCGGCGTGCGCGTCGAGCCAGTCGAGGTCGCGTTTGAGGTCGTCGGGGGCGGTGTAGCGGACCGCGCCGAGCACGCCGAAGCCGCCGGCCCGGCTGATGGCCGCGGCGACGGCGGGGAACGGCGTGAAGCCGAAGACGGCGTGCTCGACTCCCAGTTTCCTGCTCAGCTCCGTCTGCATGGGCGCAGGATGCCGCAGCCGGCCGGACGACGGAAGACCTTTTCTGACGTTCCGTCAGATTCTTTGGGTACGGCGCCCTTACTCGGTGGTCTCCAGCACCGCCATCGCCGAGTTGTGCCCCGGCACCCCGCTCACCCCTCCCCCGCGCACCGCGCCCGCGCCGCACAGCAGGACGTTCGCGTGCCGAGTCTCCACGCCCCAACGACCGGTGTCTTCCTGGACGTACGGCCAGGACAGGGCCCGGTGGAAGATGTTGCCGCCGGGCAGCCTGAGGTCCCTCTCCAGGTCGAGCGGGCTCTTGGCCTCGATGCAGGGGCGGCCGTCGGCGTCGGTGGCCAGGCAGTCGGCAAGGGGTTCGGCGAGGTGGGCGTCGAGCTGGGCGAGGGTGGATTCCAGAAGTTCCTCGCGTACGGCGTCGTTGTCGCGGTCGAAGAGGCGGGCCGGGGTGTGCAGGCCGAACAGGGTGAGGGTCTGGTAGCCGCGCCCGGCGAGGTCGGGGCCGAGGATGGTGGGGTCGGTCAGGGAGTGGCAGTAGATCTCCGAGGGCGGGACGGCGGGGAGTTCACCGGCGGCGGCCTGGGCGTGGGCGGTGGCGAGCTGCCCGTAGCCCTCGGCGATGTGGAAGGTGCCGGCGAAGGCCTCGCGCGGGTCGACGGAGGCGTCGCGCAGCCTGGGCAGCCGGGTGAGCAGCATGTTGACCTTGAGCTGGGCGCCCTCGGCGGGCTCGGGCGACGGGTCGCCCGTCAGGCCGGCCAGCTCCTGCGGGGAGGCGTTCACGAGGACGTGCCGGGCGGCGGCGACGCCCTCGCCGTCGGCGGTGCGGTAGGTGACCTCGGCGGTCTGTCCGTCGGTGGCGATCCGGACCGCCTCGTGCCCGGTCGCGATGACCGCGCCCGCCGAGCGGGCCGCGGCGGCCAGGGCGTCGGTGAGCGCGCCCATGCCACCGACGGGCACGTCCCAGGCGCCGGTGCCGCCGCCGATGACGTGGTAGAGGAAGCAGCGGTTCTGGGCGAGGGAAGGGTCATGGGCGTCGGCGAAGGTGCCGATCAGGGCGTCGGTGAGGACGACGCCCCGCACCAGGTCGTCCGTGAAGTTCTCCTCGACGGCGACGCCGATGGGCTCCTCGAACAGGGCCCGCCAGGCGGTCTCGTCGTCGATGCGGCGGCGCAGTTCGTCGCGGCTGGGCAGGGGCTCGGTGAGGGTCGGGAACACACGCTCGGCGACGCGGGTGGTCATGCCGTAGAAGCGCTGCCAGGCCTGGTACTCGCGCTCGCCGCCGGTCAGCCGGGCGAAGGCCTCCCTGGTGCGCTGCTCACCGCCGCCGACGAGGAGTCCCGTGGGCCGGCCGTCCCGTTCCGCCGGGGTGTACGAGGAGATGGTGCGGCCGCGGACCCGGAAGTCCAGGCCGAGATCGCGCACGATCTTCTGCGGCAGCAGGCTGACCAGGTAGGAGTAGCGCGACAGCCGGGCGTCGACACCGGCGAAGGGGCGCGTGGAGATCGCGGCGCCGCCGGTGTGGTCCAGCCGTTCCAGCACCAGCACCGTGCGGCCCGCCCGGGCGAGGTACGCGGCGGCGACCAGGCCGTTGTGTCCACCGCCGACGATGACGGCGTCGTATGTGCGGGTGTGCTCGTTGGCAGGCATGGTTCTTCGTAACACGTGATGATCCATTACGGCCAGAGCTGCGCCCCGAGCGTGGTGCGGGCGGTGTCGGGTGGGGGTGGGTGGCCTCGGTCGGGACGGGAGCGCCTTGGGCGGGGGTGGACGGCCTCGGTGGGGACGGGAGCGCCTCGGGCGGGGCGACGTGATGCCTCGGCCGGGGGCACGTGATGCCTCGGCCGATAGCCGGGGGCGCGTCGGCCGGGGTATGCCCGGGGCTGGCGGCCGCCGTCAGTCACGGCCATGAGCACACGGCCGAAGGCAGGTGGCCCCAGCCGTACGGCACCGAGCACACGACCGACGACGGGCGAGGAGCGCCTCGGCCGGGAACCAAGTGCGCCTCGGCCGGGGCGTGCCCGGGGCAGGCGGCCGCCGTCAGTCACGGCCATGAGCACACGGCCGAAGGCAGGTGGCCCCAGCCGTATTCCCCTTGCCCACACGACGGATGACGAGCGGCCCCAGCCGTATGCCCCCGCCCACACGACCGACGACGAGCAGCCCCAGCCCTACACCCCCGCCCACACGACCGGCGGCGGGCCGCTCCGCGGGTGCGGCCTTGAGCACGGGGCCGCAGGCCGCTGGTACCGGCGCGCGCCCTTGATCTTTGGCCCGGCGTCCCGGGTCACGCGCACCGAACCGGCGACCCGAGGCCGGCGGCCCCGGTCGCACGCCCTGATCAGGCAACCGCGGCAGGCGGTCTCCGTCAGGCTCCGCCGGACGCGTGCCGTTGGTGGACGACCGCGACCCTGCGGTACAGCTCGCCGGCCTCGGCGCCCCGGCCGAGCCGCTCCAGACAGTGGGCCTCGTCGCCGCGCGCGGCGAGGGTGTCGGGGTGGTCCGCGCCGAGGGTCTGCTCACGGGTGGCGGCGACCCGCCGGTACTCGGCGAGAGCTTCGGCCCAGCGGCCGAGCCAGCCGAGGGCGACCGCGATCTCGCGGCGGCTGACGAGCGTGTCGGGATGGGCGGGCCCGAGGACCTGCTCGCGGAGCAGACAGACGTCGCGGGCCTCGGTCAGGGCGTCCGCCCAGCGCCCGAGCCGGCCGAGGTTGACCCCGAGGCCGTGCCGGGCGCGCAGGGTCTCGGGATGGGTGGGGCCCTGGACGCGGGTGCGGTCCACGATCAGCTCGCGGTACACGCGCAGGGCGTCCGCGCTGCGGCCGAGGCGGCCGAGGCTGAGGGCGGTCTCGTAGCGGGTGGCGAGGGTGTCGGGATGGTCGGCGCCGAGGACGCGCGCTCTGGCCTCCGCGACCTCGTGGTAGAGGCGCAGGGCCTCCTCCCAGCGGCCCGACTGGCCCTGGACGTAGGCGACTTCGTAGCGCGAGACCAGGGTGTCGGGATGGTCGGGACCGAGCACCCGGGCCCGGGCGGCGGCCACCTCCAGCGCCGTACGGCACGCGTCGTCCAGGCGGCCGAGCCGGCCGAGGGTGCAGGCCAGGTTGTGCCGGCAGCGCAGGGTGTCGGGGTGGTCGGGACCCATGGCGCGCACCCGGGCGGCCAGCACCTCCGTGTACACCTGGTGGGCCTCGAAGTGGCGTCCCAGCCGGCCCAGCGCGTAGGCCGTCTCCTGGCGGGCGGCGAGGGTGTCGGGGTGGTCGGATCCGAGGATGCGCGCGCCGGCCTCGGCGAGGTCCGTGTAGGCGGCCAGCGCCTCGGCGACCCGGCCGGCGCGGACGAGGGCGAAGGCCGCGTCGTGGCGACCGGTCAGGGTCTCGGGGTGGTGGGGGCCCGTGCGCTGCGCGGGTTGTGCCGGGCGCTCCGCGGTGAGGGGCGGTACGGGTCGCCGAGCGTCCGCGGGTCCGTCGTGGCCGGTCGCGCCCACACGGCCGTCGCCGCATGTCGGACGCGGCCCCGCGCCCTTTCGGGGCGCAGCCCATGGGCCGGACAGTGCCGCCCCCGCGTCCGGGGGCAGGGCGCCCGGTCCGGCGCCCAGCGCCTTGTGGCCGGTGGTCATCCCCCAGGTCCAGGACGGCAAGCGAGCCGCGCGTCTCGGCTCCGGGATCTCCGCGGCCGTGACAGAGGTGGCCGCCCCGCGCCCGCCCCGGATCCTGCGGACCAACTCGGCGGCGTCGCAGGGCCGTTCCTCCGGCCGCTTGGCCAGCAGGTCGAGGATGATCCGTTCAAGGGCGCCGGGCAGCTCGGGGCGCAGTTCGCGTGGGGGCCGGGGTGGGGTGTCGCGGTGGCCGATGAGGATCGCCCAGGCGTCCTCCAGGTCGAACGGCGGCGCCGCGGTGGCGATTTCGTAGAGCACGCAGCCCAGCGAGTACAGGTCGCTGCGCTGGTCCACCGCGTCGCCGCCGATCTGTTCCGGGGACATGTAGTGCGGAGTGCCCAGCGCCACACCGGTGCCGGTGAGCCGGGCGGTGAAGCCGATGCCGTGGCCGAGGCGGGCGATCCCGAAGTCGCAGATCTTCACGGTGCCGTCGGTCAGCCGGACGATGTTGGCCGGTTTCAAGTCACGGTGCACGACGCCCTGTCGGTGGGTGTACGAGAGAGCGGCGGCGACCTGCGCCGCGATGTCCTCCACGTCCTCCACGGGCAGCGGATGCCCCTTGTTGTCCTGCAGCAGCCGGCTCAGATCGCGGCCCTCCAGGAACTCCATCACCAGGTACGGGACCCCGTCGGACTCGCCGAAGTCGTGGACGACGGTCACCCCGCGGTGCGAGAGCCCTGCGGCCACCCGGGCCTCGCGGCGGAAGCGCTCGCGCAGCACCCGGGCGAGGGCCGGATCGTGGTACGGGCCGAGCGGTTTGAGGCACTTCACGGCCACCTGCCGGCCCAGGGACTCGTCCAGGGCCCGCCACACCTCGCCCATGCCGCCCCGCCCGATCAGGTCGAGCAGCCGGTACCGGCCCTGAACCAGCCTGTTCTCCCCCATAGCGATCCGCCGCCCCCGTCGCCGTCCGCCCCGCCGTGGGAGGCCGCAGCCGGACCGCGCCCGGCCGCACCGCGCCGGCCCGATCCACGCCACACCCCCTGCTCGCCCAGTATGGCGGCCTATCGCCCGACTTTGTACGGTGCCGGGCGCGCCCCCGGTCCCAGCCGCGCCATGGCCCGCAGGATGTGTTTGGGCGGCAGTTGCCAGCGCACACGTGCGGGAACGCACCGCAGCAGCGCGCCCGTGGCCCGCAGCCGGCGGGTGACGACGGCGGGTGCGGGGGCCGGTCTGCCGTACAACTCGTGGGCGTACGGCGGCAGAGCGGCGTACGCCAGTTGGGCCACGCGCCGCCACAGCGCCTCGCGCGCCGGGACCAGAAGGGGATGCGTCGGCGGTCGGAGCAGGAAGTCGTCCACCTCGCGTGCCTCGGGTCCCGCCGCCAGTTCCGGCCGTACCTTCTCGAAGTACGCGGCGAGTTCGGCCCGGCTCGCCGGCACGGTCTCCGGCTCGAGGCCCACCAGGCGGGCGCTGACGCGGTGTTCGGCTATGTACCGGTCGGCCTGGGCATCGGTGAGCGGGTAGCCGGAGCGGCGCAGGACGTGCAGATAGGAGTCGATCTCCGCGCAGTGCACCCAGAGCAGCAGCGCGGGTTCGCCGACGCCGTACCGCTCGCCGGTGTCCGGGTCGGTCGCCGTCAGCATGCCGTGGATCTTCCGCACCCGGGCGCCGGCCCGCTCGGCGGCCTCGGTCGTGCCGTACGTCGTCGTCCCGACGAAGTTCGCGGTGCGCATCAGCCGGCCCCAGGCGTCGCGGCGAAAGTCGGAGTTCTGCATGACGCCTCGCACCGCGCGCGGGTGCAGGGCCTGGAGGTAGAGCGCGCGGACGCCGGCGACCCACATCATCGGGTCGCCGTGCATCTGCCAGGTCACGGATGTCGGCGTGAAGAGCCCGGGGTCGCCCATGCCCGCAGGCTAGCGCCGCACCCTGGGCATCCCCAGGCCGATCCAGGAGATGATCTCGCGCTGGATCTCGTTGTTGCCGCCGCCGAAGGTGAAGATGACCGCCGAGCGGTAGCCGCGCTCCAGCTCGCCGTGCAAAACGGCACCCGCCGAGCCCTCCTTCAGCGGGCCCGCGGCCGCGACGATCTCCATGAGCCAGGCGTAGGCGTCGCGGCGGGCCTCGGAACCGTAGACCTTGACGGCGGAGGCGTCCTGCGGGGTGAGCGTGCCGTCCTCGACGGCGCCGACCATCTGCCAGTTGAGCAGCTTCAGCGCGTCGAGCCGGGTATGGGTGCGGGCGAGCAGCCGGCGCACCCAGGGCAGGTCGGCGACCCGGCGGCCGTCGGCGAGCTTGGTGTCCATGGCCCAGCGCTGGACGTCGTGCAGGGCGCGGATGGCCATGGTGCCGTGCGCGGCGAGGGTGACGCGTTCGTGGTTGAGCTGGTTGGTGATCAGGCGCCAGCCCTGGTTCTCCTCGCCGACGCGGCGGGAGACGGGGACGCGGATGTTCTCGTAGTAGCTCGCGGTGGTGTCGTGCGAGGCGAGCGTGGTGATGACGGTGCAGGAGTAGCCGGGGTCCGACGTCGGCACCAGCAACATGGTGATGCCCCGGTGCGGCGGGGCGGCGGGGTCGGTGCGGGTGGCCAGCCAGACCCAGTCGGCGGTGTCGCCGTTCGTCGTCCAGATCTTCTGCCCGTTGACCACGTACGCGTCACCGTCGCGTACGGCCCTGGTCTTGAGGGAGGCGAGATCGGTGCCGGCGTCGGGCTCGCTGTAGCCGATCGCGAAGTCGATCTCGCCGGAGAGGATGCGCGGCAGGAAGTACGCCTTCTGCTCCTCGGTGCCGTACCGCATGAGCGTCGGGCCGACCGTGTTCAGCGCCATCAGCGGCAGCGGTACGCCCGCCTGGGCGGCCTCGTCGAAGAAGATGAACTGCTCCATCGCCGTCATGCCGCGCCCGCCGTACTCCTTCGGCCAGCCGACGCCGAGCCAGCCGTCGGCGCCGAGCCGGCGGATGGTGTCGCGGTAGAACCGCTTCTGCGCGACCGGGTCGGCGTACCGGGCGTATGCGTTGTCCGGAACCAGTTCGGCGAAGTAGGCGCGCAGTTCGGCGCGCAGTCGCTGCTGCTCGGGCGTGTGGTCGAGATGCACGGCGCCTCCAGGGTCCCCACGGGCGGTCCTGACGGCGCACACCGTAGAACGTGTTTCAGAAATAGGGAATGACGCTCCCTGGGGGAATTCCGCTGGGGTCACCCGAGGCGGCGTAGGAAGAGGAGCAGGAAGAGGATCACACGAGGCAGCGCAGGAACTCCGAGCAGGCGTCGGCACAGGACCGGCAGGTGGCCGCCGCCGACTCGGCGCCGGGATGCTCGTCGAAGGCGCGCGCGCACTCCAGGCAGACCGAGCGGCACCACTCCAGCCGGACCCGGATCTCGTCCTCGTCCTGCCGGCTCTCCTCGCACAGCACGTGGCACGTGGCGTCGCACACCTCGGCGCACATGATGCCCAGCCTGCGCACCCGCTCATGGCACTCGGTGCCGTCCGGGTCGACCAGGCTCGCGCGCACCGCACAGGCCCGGGCGCACTCCGTGCACGCCTGGGCACAGGCGAATCGGTCCTCCAGGAACCGGTAGAGCTGCTGCGAAGTCGGCGATGTCACACCGTGCGGGTAGCCGGGGTACCGGGCCACAAACCACCGCGACCGGCCGGATGGCGCCCCGGACGCACCGGGACGGGCCATGGGAGGTGCCGGGTCGCCGTCCGTTCACCACCAGTCACGCACGGTGTCCGGTTCGTCCGGTTCTGGGCGGGGTATCCCTGTCCTATGAACACCGCATCGATGCAGCTGGCCGCGGCGAGCGGTCTGATGAGCCTCGTCCTGTTCGTCGTGGCCGTGGGCCTCCTGGCGCTGCTCGCCGGCGGCTTCTGGATGACCTCCCGCGTCAAGTACCGCGAGTCCCCTCGGCCGCGGCCGGAGGAGCAGCCCAAGCTGCCGCCGGAGGGCCCGGTGCGCGAGCTGCGGGAGAACAGGGATTACGAGGAGGTCCCCCCGACCCCCGAGGGCGGCCGTCCGCTCACCCCGTACGACCTGAGGAACCAGGACTCCAAGCCGAGCGCGACCAAGGAGCGTCCGCGCTGGAGCCGGGGTTCCAGCGGCTCGTTCGGTGGCGGCGGACTCGGCGCCCACTGACCCCCGGCCCTGACGACCACCGAATCCGAACACCGAGTCACTCCACACACCGAGTCACTCCACCCGGCCCGCGGCGGGCCGCCGTACGCCTCAGGAATTCCGGGCGGCGTCCAGGCGGCCGACGCGGGCCACGTTCTGCCGGTCCTCGGGGTCCTGGCTGGGCTCGCCGGCGAACCAGGCGTCGAGGATCTCCTTCAGCAGCGGTTCGGAGGTCAGGCGCAGGCTCAGGGCCAGCACGTTGGCGTCGTTCCAGCGGCGCGCGCCGTCCGCCGTCACGGCGTCCGTGCACAGCGCCGCACGCACGCCGGGCACCTTGTTGGCCGCGATGGACGCGCCCGTACCGGTCCAGCAGCACACCACCGCCTGCTCGGCCTCCCCCTCGGCCACGTCCCGGGCGGCCGCCTCCGAGCAGGCCGCCCACTGCGCGTCGGCCCCGGGCCGCAGGGCGCCGTGCGAGCGCACAGCGTGGCCGCGCCTCCTCAGCTCGTCGACGAGGAGGCGGGCCACGGGTTCGTCCATGTCGGAGGAGACGGAGATCCGCATACCGGTGAGATTAGTGCCTGCGGCGGGGTCGGCGCCCCGAAGGCTGCGGCGGGATCAGGCTGTGATCCGTTTCAGGGGTGATCGGGCCGCTGTGCCGGGGGCACGCCTCCGCCTTCGCCGCCGCCCTTCTTTCCCTTCTCCGAGCCGTGCGGACGGCCGCCCGCGTCGCGACCGCCCGTCTGGCGAGCCTTGAACTGGCCGCTGTCCTGCGGGGTGGCGCCTCCCTGGTCGCTGCGCCGCTGTTCGGGCTGCTGCGGATTGGACGTGCGCCGGACTCCCTCCAGGTGGTGCGTGGCGCCTGCGGGCTCCGGTTTCCCCGGCCGGCGCGGGTCACCCCCACCGTCCTCGGCGGGCGCGGCGGTGCCGGTCACCGTCCGGTGGAGGTGTTCGAGGGCGTCGAGGAGCACCGAGCGGTGGTACCAGCTCAGCCAGGCGGCCGTGTCGGAGGCCAGCAGGCCGAGGGCCTCGGCCTGGGCGGCGGCCGGCCGGTGCCCGGGGTCGGGCCACTGCAGTGTGATCACGCCGGTGCAGGAGCCGGCCGAGGACAGCACGGGGACGCTCTGCAGGGCACCGGTGCCGGTGCTCAGCAGGACGCGCCGGGCCTCGTCGGAGAGCAGCGCGTCGGCGGCCACGTCGGGCACGCTCACCCGGCGCCCGCGCAGCCGGGCGAGCGCGTCGGCCGTGCCCTCGTCCCGGCCGCGCACGAGCAGGTCGAGAAACGTGTCGGCGCAGCCGTGCTGGGTCTCCAGCATCAGCGCGTTCACGGCCGGGTCCACGAACCGTACGTATCCGGCCGGCGCCCGCCCGATGGCCAGCGCCTCGTGCAGCACGGCGTCGATCATCTGCCGCCGGTAGCGGGGGTCGCGGCCGTCGCGGGCCAGGATCCGCAGCTGCGGCACGGGCAGTGAGCGGCGGCCCGGGAACCACACCTCGCCGTCGGGGGGCCGGGCCACGACCACGGCGGAGACGAGGACGCGCAAGGGCACGTTGAACCGCTGCGAGGCCTCGCGCAGCGCCCGGAAGGCGGTGCCGGAGTCCGGCAGGCCGTAGCGGACCATGAGCACGCCCTGCGCCATGCCGATGACCGGGGCGGTGCGCACCCGGGCGCGCAGTGCCCGGACCTCCTTGCGCAGATCGTCGTAGCTCGGGCGCAGCGGATCCGCCATCTGCGACCGCCAGGCGGGCAGCTCCTCCACCCGGGTGGCGGCCCGAGCCAGATCCCGCAGGGCCTCGTCGAGGGTGGCGTAGAGCCGGACGCCGTCCAGGCGGGCGAGATGCACCGCCTCGCGCACGCCGGGCCGGGCGCGGACGATGATCAGGTCCGGGCGTCCGGTGCGCGCCCGGGTCGCCTCGCTGAGCGTGTGCAGCACCGCGGCACCGCCGAGCTGCACATGGGCCATGTCCAGGACGGGCCGCAGCCCCGCCCGGTCCGCCTGGTCCAGGTGGCCCCGCAGCTCCGCCGACCAGGCCTGGGCGCCCGCGGCGTCGAGGCTGCCGGACATGCGCAGCAGCAGCGCGGCCTCGGCGGGCAGCCCGTCCACGACGGACGACTCGATGACGAGCGGCGCCGGGGCGGCGGAGGGGTCGGAAGAGGGGTTCATGACATCACCCGGGCAAGACGGCGCGACGAACTCGGGCGGCCTCTTCCTGACGGCTGTGCACGGTGACGGCCCGCCGCTCGGCCGCGCCCTCCACCGCGCCGGACGGGGCGGGCCGGGGTGCTCACCAACCGGTGCCGCCGGACCGTGGACCGGCCCGCCTGCGGGCCTCCAGGGAGTTCAGGGCGGACGCCAGCGTGGCGTGCACCCGGACGCCCGGCAGTCCCGCGGCGCGCAGCGCCTCCCGCACATGCGGCCGGGGCTGTACGACGGGCAGGGCGCGGCCGGAGAAGGCCAGGGCGCCGGTGGCCCGGTCCACGGCCCGCACCGCGGCCGCGCAGGCGAGGTACACCTCGGTCATGTCCAGCACGGGGTGTTCGCCGGCCCGCTCGGCCTGGGCGATGTGCTCGGCGAGGGTCTCGGAGAACTCCGTGGCATTGCCGGCGTCGACGGTGCCCCGCGCCTTCAGGACGCTGACGGCGCCGGCCTCGGGCCGGTGTTCGTGCACGGTCTGCAGGAGCAGCGGGGCGGTGCCGCCGGGGCGGACCCGGGCACGGGACAGCTGACCTTTTTCCATGGGCATGGGGCTTTCCTGGAGGGAGAAGGATCAGCCAGCCGCGTCTTGACCGGGACGTTCACTCTGCCCCCGCCCCACGCCTGACGCAACGATTCTCCACGGGCGTGTCGCAACGGAGGCGGGTCAGCCGACACACCGCCGGGCGGGTGAGGTTCGACGGGCCCGCTCCAGCGCCGCCGGCCGGCGTTCCAGGTCGGGCGACACGGGGTCGTGCTGCCGCAGCACCCACGGCAGCCCGGCGGTGGCGCGGGCGAAGGCGCGCGCGGAGGCGAGTCCCGGAGCACGGTGCGCATCAGATGTCCAGTGCGGCGGAGCACCGGTAGCAGGGGGCGGCGCAGCCAGGTGAACCACAGGGTGTCGCGGATGCCGAGGACGCGGCGGGCCGTGCTGGCGCGCAGCCGGGCGGCCTGGTGGCGGACGGTGAGGTTCTCCTCGCTCGCGCAGCTCCCGTAGGACGGGATCCCCGGTGCCGTCCGGTCCGATCATGGTCCGCGCGGTGAGGGCGGCGAGCCGGGGTCGGGCGTCGAGCAGGTCGGCGGCGCGCCGCAGGCTGCCGGGCTGCCACCAGGTGTCGTCGTCGCAGAAGGGGATGTAGGGCGTGCGCGCGTGCCGGACGGCGATGTCGCGGCCGACGGCCCCCAGGTTGCGGTCCGGGCGCAGCAGCGTCATCTCGGGGGCACGAAGGTGGTGAGCCACGATCCGTGCACGTGCCGGACGAGGATGGACGTCGGCTGCGATGTCACCGATCACCGGGCATCCGGCGGGCGGGACGTCGAGTCGTGCGGCGGCCGTGCGGACCAGGCCCGGGCGCGGCTTGCGCCAAGGGCAGCCGGCGTCCGGGGCGTGCGGGCGGAACACCCAGGTGTCGAGGCCGCTCTGCAGGCGTCGGCGCGTTCGTTGACCCGGCGTACGGCGTCGGTGGGCAGTCCGCGGCCGATGCCGGACTGGTTGCCGACGACACCGGTGGCCAGGCCGTGGGAGCGCGCCAGTGCTACGGCCGCCGCGACGCCGAGCAGGAGCCGGACGGGGCACGTCCGCCACGAGGGTGCCGTCGCGGTCGAACAGGACGGCGCAGAAGGGGATCACCCGGCACCTCCCGGCGGTTCGGCGTGCCGGTGGCGGACGACTCCGCGCAGCCAGTCCCGGACGGCGAGGGGCGGGATGAGCACGCTGGTGCCGACCATCCCGGCGACCTCCCGGGCGGTACGGGGGCCGGGCAGGATCCGGGCGAGGGCGAACTCGGCGGTGCCGAGCGTCCACAGGGCCGCGCAGGCCGTCGCCGCGCGCCGGCGTCCGGCGAGGGCGCACGCGGCGGCGGCCAGCGCCGCACCGGTCACGGCCAGGTGGCGGGGCAGCCGGCCGCGGGGTGCCCGGGCGCGGGCCCACCAGTCGCGGCCGCGCAGCCGGTTCATCAGCGCGTCGTCTGCGTTGCCGCGCTGCGCGGGCAGCGAGGCCCACCAGTGGGCCGGTCGGACCGGGTGACAGGTGATCCGGCGGCCGCGCCGCAGCGTCCAGCCGGCCCGCTGCACCCGCTGGGCGAGATCGGCGGCCTCGCGGAAGGCGCGCGGGAAGCGTTCGTCGAAGCCGTCGACCCGGGTGAGCGCCTCGGTGCGGTAGGCCATGTCGGCCGTGGTCCAGGCGGCGTTCTCCAGACCCTCGGTGCCTCGTTCCCAGTCGGTGGGCCGGCGGTCCAGGGGCAGGGGGACACACAGCTGTCCCTGGATGCCGCCGACGTCCTCACCGGCCTCGCGCAGGTCCTGGGCGAGCAACCGGGACCAGTCCGGCAGCACCGTGACATCGTCGTCGAGGAAGACCGTCCAGGGTGTCCCGGCGGTGCGCCAGCCGGCGTTGCGGGCGGCGGCCGGGCCCCTGCCGCCGGTGCGCAGGGTCCGTATCCGCTCGCGCAGCGGCCCGGCCGCCGCCAGCGGCAGGTCGCCGTCGCACTCGGACCGGTCGTCCACGACGATCACCTCGCGCGGGGGATGCCCCTCGGCCCCGGCGAGCGCGCGCAGGCACTCGGCGAGGCAGGGCCGGCCGATCGTCGGGACGACGACGGTGTAGGCGGGCGCGCCGGTCATGCGAACGCCTTCCCGCGGCGGATCGCGAACGGGCCGAGCACCAGCAGCTCCACGGGCGCGGAGCCGAAGCACTCCAGGGCGTCGCGCGGGTCGTCGACCATGGGCCGGCCGGCGGCGTCCAGGCTGGCGTTGACGGCCACCGGCAGCCCGGTGCGCCGCTCGAATCCGTCGGTCATCCACGCGACCAGAGGCTCCTGGCCGCGGTCGACGGTCCGCATGCGGGCCGTGCCGTCGACGTGGACCACGGCCGGGATGCGGGCCTTCCAGGCCGCGGCCACGTCGTGCACGAAAGGCATGTGCGGGCTGGGCAGCGGTCCGTCGAAGATCCCGGCCGCGCGTTCCGCGAGCACCATGGGCGCGACCGGCCGGAGCTCCTCGCGACTCTTGACCGCGTTGCGCTGCTCCAGGCCGGCGGACTTGCCGGGGCGGGCGAGCGGCGAGCGGTGGCCGAGCGCGCACGGCCCGTACTCGCCGCGGCCCTGGAACCAGGCCACGATCCCGTCGGCGGCCGTCTCGGCGATGTCGGCGGGCTCTTCGCAGTCGTACGGTACGGCGGCCCGCTCCAGCCACTGGCGAAGCTCGGCGTGGCTCCAGCAGCGGCCGAGCGCGGCGGTCGGCATCGGCTCCAGGGTGTCCTCCTGGCCTGCCACGTGCGCGGCCGCGCCCAGGGCCGTACCGGCGTCCCCGGCGGCCGGTTGCACCCGCACGTGCCGGAAGCCGCTCTCCCGCCACAGCCGCGTGTTGGCCACGCAGTTCAGCGTGACACCGCCGGCCATGGTCAGCGCGTCCTCGCCGGTGCGCCCGCGCAGCCACCGGGCCGGCGCGAGCACGGCCTCCGCCAGGCAGAGCCGGGCGCCGGCGGCGCGGTCGGCCTGGTCCCCGCTCCAGGCTCCGCCGACCGGACGAGCACGGACGAGATCGGCCCAGGGGACGGGCCGGGCGCCGAAACCGCCCTGCGCGTCGGCCTGGACGTACTCCCGCAGCCGCTCGGCGACGCGCGGGGTGCCGTAGGGGGCGAGCTCGGAGGTCGAGGCGAGCACGAGGCGCGCCCCGTCGCGTGCGGCGATCGTGAGCGCGTTGCGGGTGCCGAGACGGCCGACGTCCAGGGTCTCCGGGGGCAGGCGCAGATGGTCGGCGGGCGAGGCGGGGCCGACGAAGTGCAGCACCGGGTCGTACGGCGCCGGCAACAGTTGCGCGCCGTCGGGCGGGGAGATGTCGAGCCTGTGGGAGCCGAGGAAGCCGGCGCCTCCGGTCACAAGGGACCGCCGCCGGGAAAGCGGTGTGCCACCGGTCATGGGGGCTGTTCCTTCGTCCACGTCGTCGCGCCCGGGGAACGCTCCTGCCTGGGCGTTCGGCGCGTACCGTGTCGCCGGGGCAGAGCTGGTCGGCCCCCTGGGGGAGGTGCTGGGGAAACAGGCACAGGGCTCGGGCCCCGCTGGTCCGGGGGACCCGCCCTGGTAGGCCGCCGCTTGCTGGACGGCACCGGCGATGAGTTTCCCCACCAGTTGGTTTCACGCGTTGCATTCTCATTCTCCGGAGGGCCGGGTACTCGCGCGACTCCAGCGATGGCGGAGCAGGTGGAGACGGCCCCGCTGCTGCGAGGTCTGCGGCAACCCGACCCGGCACGAGACCGCGTGGAGCCTGGGATTCTGTCCCGGCGAGCAGTCGCTGGAGGCGGCCCGGTCGGAGGCGTACGACACGTTGCTCTTCGTGTGCGGTCACCCGGGACGGCAGTCCAGCGCCCGTGACCGCGGGGGTGCTCTCCCACGGGCACGGCGAGTACGGCGCCCGCCGCCGGCACGAGAAGGTCGACGCGCGGCTCACCGGCTGGCCGGCCAACAAGGACGCGCGTGCCTGCCGGCCGACACCCGCCTGGCCACGGCCGAACAGTTCCTGACGCTGGCGGCGCCAGGGACGGCGCCCAGGTACGGGCGATCGACTGGCCGGCGCTGGTGGGCGCGGAGACGCTGAGCGAAGAGTTCCTCGACCACTGGTGGCGGTGGGCACTGTCCGGGGCAGGTCGGCCCGCCGCGGCCCGGCAGCGGATGCGCCGTGTAGCCCGTCGTACGCGGGGCACTCGGCGCGGCGACGGCAGGCCGCTCATGGGCGGCCGCGATGTCTTGCAGGAGGTGACGACATGGGTCACGGCGGAAACGTCATCCAGGAGCTGACGACCGATCACCGTGAGGTGGAGGAGCTCTTCGGCCGTATCGAGGCACTGCCGCCCGGTTCCAAGGACCGCAAGAACCTCGCCGACCAGGCGACGATCGAACTGGTACGGCACTCGGTCGCGGAGGAGTCCTATCTGTACCCGGCGGTGCGCGAGCACATCACCGGCGGGGACGCCATGGCCGACAAGGAGATCGAGGACCACGCCAAGGCCGAGCAGATCATGAAGGACATGGAGGACCTGCAGGCGGACGACGCCCGGTTCGACACGCTCATGACACAGCTGATGAGCGAGATCCGGTCGCACATAAGGGACGAGGAGCAGAACCTCTTCCCGAAGCTGGAGACCGCCTGCCCGGCGGACGCGCTGATGCACCTCGGCGACCAGGTGCGCCGCGCGAAGAAGATGGCCCCCACCCGCCCGCACCCCTCGGCACCGGACACTCCCCCGGCCAACAAGCTGCTCGCCCCGGCAGCGGGCCTGGTCGACCGGATGCGCGACGCGCTGTCGGGCCGGGGAAAGGAGAGCTGAGCCGAGCCGAGGAAGAGCTGGGGCGGGGGGGGAGATTCGGGTCGGGGAAGGTGGGGGCGGGGGAAGGAGAGCCCAGGTGGGGCGGCCGAGCAGGGGCGGGGAAAGACAGCTGCGGCGGGAGCGGCCGAGCAGGGGCGGGGGATCGAGAGCTGCGGCGGCTGGGTTGTGGCGAGGGCGGGGACCGGTCTGACCGCGCCGGGGATCGGGGCCGGTTGACCCGGGCGAGGGACGGGCGACGAGGCGGGCCAGGGGGCGGCGGTCGGGCAGCCGGGAGAAGCTTCCACGCAGCCCGGCGCAGCGCGCACGGCCGGACCCGCGTCCGGCCGAAGCGACAGTCGGGGA
Source organism: Streptomyces sp. RB17 (assembly GCF_009604455.1). Classification (GTDB taxonomy): domain Bacteria; phylum Actinomycetota; class Actinomycetes; order Streptomycetales; family Streptomycetaceae; genus Streptomyces. Next base: position 552,225 of record NZ_WEGL01000006.1, on the reverse strand, counting down.
GCCGGGGGCACAACGCGGCTCGGCGCAGCGCACATGGCCCGACGCCCATCAGACCAGCGCGACGGATCGGGCCGACGACCGCCGGCCAGACACCCGGAGCGCCACCACGCAACTCGAGCCAGCACGCATAGCCGGACGCCCATCAGACCAGCGCGACGGATCGGGCCGACGACCGCCGGCCAGACACCACGCAACTCGACCCAGCACGGCCGCACGCGCGTCAGGCCGGGAGATTCCCCGGCGGCTGCCACCGTGGCGGAATGGCGGGCGGACGCCGGGCCTGTCCGGCGGGGGGCCGTCCTGTGCGGCCGCCTCTGCCGCATGGGCGCCGCATGGGCCGGGGAGCCCGTGACCAGACCACAGCTCGGCCGGCGGTGAGCGCGGACCGGGCCAGTGTCCGAGCGGTGGTTCGCCGGTCACCGGCCGTGGCCGTCGCCTGCGGACGGCGACTCCCATGACGGCTGACCGCCCAGGGGCCGGTCGGTCATCCGCGCCCGCCGGGCCGCTCTCCGCGCCCGCAGTCACCGGCGTTCTCACGCCGCAAGCTGAGGAGACACCGCCGAACAGCCCCGATCAGCACGGCCCCGATCAGGGCCGTACCAGCATCTCGGGCCCCTTCGTCAAAGGTGTCACAGGCCCTTCACCACACGTCCCTCTCCGCATCACCGGCCGGCCGGCCCACTCACGGGCCCGGCGCAGCGGCTCCGCCACCGGCGTCTGCGATCACAAGCCCCCGCACGCCGCCCCGCCCCCGTCCCCTCCCCGGCACGTCAGAGCCATGGCCGCGCACTTCCTCCGGAGCGGGCGCGGGCCCGACGGCGGACTGCTCGGCACAGGAGGCGGAACGCCTGGAAGAGAGTCAGCGGCCACAGCAGCGCGAAGCACCACAACAGCGCGGGATCCGAGGTACGGATCCCCATCACGGACACGAACGTCGAGGCGATGCCGAGCAGCAGCACCGCCACAGGCAGCCACACCTCTCGCCGGGTGTCGCCCATACGACGCGCGAACCGGCGGTCCTGCCTGAGGCGGCTCTCGATCTGCAGCAGCGCGAGCCGTTCGCGGGGCGACAGCTGTACCTCGTCGTGCATCTCCCATGTTTCCCAGTCGTCCACGGCAACGGCACCTCCTCCGCCCGTCGGCGGTTTCCGTCCCCGGCGACCCGAGTTCCCCGGACGGCCCGGCCGATGCGGAGCCGCGACCACCTGCCGCGCCCTGGGTGATGCCGTGCCCGTCCTCCCGCTGTGCGCGCGCTGCCTGGTCGGCGCCGGATTCCCTTCCCCGCCGGGCGCGTTGCGTGGGGAGGCAGCCCGTCAGTTCCTTGGCGCGCGCGGCCGATGACGCGGTCGAGGCCCAGCGACACCGTGAGGGGACGGCGTGGGGCCCCGTCGGCGGTGAGCACCGCTCGCCCGGCCCGGCGGTGCGCGGCGGGTGGCGGACCGCTGTAGGTGGGCCCGGCGGCGGCAGTGCGTGGGAACCGTATCGCCGCAGGCTGTGGCGGGCGTGTTCCGCCCGGTGAGGGGACTTGTGCCCCGACCGTACGGTGGCGCGGTCACGGTTCGGGGCGGTGGGTCGGTGGCGGTCAGGGCAGGTCGGCCGTCGTTGCCCGGGTGTCGTCGAGGAAGCCGCCCGACTGGTGCTGCCACAGCTTGGCGTAGGCGCCGTCCGCGGCGAGGAGTTCCTGGTGGGTGCCCTGTTCGACGATCCGTCCGCGGTCGAGTACGACGAGTTGGTCCATGCCGGCGACCGTGCTGAGCCGGTGTGCCACCACGAGCGCGGTCCGCCCCTCCATCAGCCGCCACAGCGCCTCCTGGACGAGGAGCTCGCTCTCGGAGTCCAGGGCGCTGGTCGCCTCGTCGAGCAGCAGGATCGGCGCGTCGCGCAGGATGGCCCGGGCGAGGGCGACGCGCTGGCGCTGCCCGCCGGACAGCTTGACCCCGCGCTCGCCCACCAGCGTGGCGAAGCCGTCCGGCAGCGCGTCGGCGAACTCGGTGACGTGCGCCGCCTCGGCCGCACGGCGGATCTCGGCGTCGGTGGCGTCCGGCCGGGCGAAGGCGATGTTGTCCCGCAGGGTGCGGTGGAACATGGCCGGGTCCTGCGGGACGTAGGCGATGAGGCCGCGCAGATCGGCCTGACGCATCCGGCTGATGTCCTGGCCGCCGATCAGGATGCGGCCGGAATCGATGTCGGTCATCCTCAGCAGCAGACGAGTGAGCGTGGTCTTGCCGCCGCCGGACCGCCCGACGAGTCCGACCTTCGTCCCGCTGGGGACGGTCAGGTCGAGGCCGCCGAAGAGGCGTTCCGCACCCGCGTGGGTGAAGGACACCTTCTCGAAGCGGACGTCGGCGGCCTCGGTGCGCAGCGGCTCGGGCGCCGGCGGGTCGACCACGGTCGGCGAGGTCAGCAGCAGCTCGGTGAACTGGGCCGCCTCCGTCATCGAGCTCTCCAGCCGGCGGTAGATCTGATTGAACTCGAACATGATCCGCGTCGCGTTGGAGTAGTAGGTGAAGGCGACCACGACCGCCTCCACGCCGTGTCCGCCCCCGGCGAGCCCGACGGCGAGCAGCAGGCCCAGCGCGTTGGTCAGCACGGACATCGGCGCGATGAGGGTGTCGATGCGCAGATTGCCGTAGTCCCACGAGCGCAGGGTGAGCCGCCGCGATGCCGCGACGCGGGACCGGTGTTCGGCGGACTCGCGGCCCTCGGCGGCGAACGCCCGGACCGTGTCCATGTTCATCAGGACGTCGGCGACATGGCCCGACACCCGGGCGATCGCCTCCTCTCGCTGGTCGACGAGTGCCTGGCGGCGCCGGATCAGGGGCGCCGCGCACAGCGCCGTCACCGCGATCATCGCCAGGAGTCCCACGACGAGCAGCGGGTCGTAGCGCCACAGCACCACGGCGCCGAACAGCAGCGGGACGAAGCTGCCCACGAGCTGGAAGGCGAGTGTGTCGGCGAACTCCTCGAAGCGCGTGGCGAAGCTCAGGACCCGCTTGGTCAGGGACCCGGCGAAGTTGTCGTGGAAGAACGCCGCGTCCTTGGCGAACAGTTCCTCCATGCCGATGACGTACAGATGCTCGATGCCGAGGGCGTCGAGGCGGTTCAGGCAGTGCATACCGATGCGCCACAGCGTCTCCGCGAAGAGCAGGACGCCGGCGAAGGCCAGGACGTAGGGCAGTGTCGTGCCGGTGTCGGAGTCCGGCGCGTCGGCGACGCGGGCGCCGAGCTTGGCGACGATCAGCGGTGCGACGTAGGCGATGCCGATGTTGCCCAGTGCGGGCAGCAGCAGCGCGGGAACCGTCAGGCGCCGGAGCCGGGCCAGTTCCCTTCCGTAGTAGCGAAGCGCGAGGAGCACGGAGCCCCGGCGCGGTGATTCATGGGGTGATCGAGGCGATTCCATCCCAACCCAGTTGTCTCGTACGACAGTTCGCCACATGCCGCGAATACGGGCAGAGCAGACATCGCAGTCTCCCGCAGGGGCGCCGCCGCCGTCCAAGCGTTTTCCGGCCCCGTCCCGGGGGTTCAACTCGGTGGACCGAGGCCCCGGTTGAGGTCGAGGCCTGCCGCCGGGGGCGACCGCCAGGAGCGGAAGGCCGCATCGACCGTCCGACGCTCGGCGCACGGGCGGCCGGCGCACAGGCGGCACGCGCGCAGGCGGCCGGCACACTGGCGGCCGGCGCACTGCCGGCCGGCGCCCGATGCCACGTCGTGGCTCATGGCCGCCTCCGAACGGGTGCAAGGCCGAGGACGCGGCCGTCTGCCGGCTGATCACCCACCAGAGCGATGCCGCTCACCGTCCCGCACCGATAAAGCGTCCGCATGCAGACGGTGAGCATTCTCGGTCGCCTCGATGTCACGCACCGTAAAGCCGCACGGTCGCAGGTGACCTTCGCTGCCACAAGGTCGATACTTCCAGTAGACAGGGCGGGCGGCCACCTCCACCGGGCGGCCGTCAGCACCTGACGCCTCGTCACCGTAGTCAGCACTGAGTCAGCGCCAGTGACCTGGGAAGACACAGGTCCTGAGCGCACGCGCCAAGCTCCCGAGGAGACACCCATGAGGATGCTGATCAACGTGCCGGAGACCGTCGTGGCGGACGCGCTGCGCGGGATGGCGGCCGCGTATCCCGATCTGACCGTGGACGTGGAGAACCGGGTGATCGTCCGCCGGGACGCCCCGGTGGCCGGTCAGGTCGCGCTGGTGTCCGGTGGCGGGTCGGGGCACGAGCCGCTGCACGGCGGGTTCGTCGGCCCGGGCATGCTCTCCGCCGCCTGTCCCGGAGAGGTGTTCACCTCCCCGGTGCCGGACCAGATGGCGCGGGCCGCGGCGGCCGTGGACAGCGGCGCCGGCGTGCTGTTCGTCGTGAAGAACTACACCGGCGACGTGCTCAACTTCGACATGGCGGCCGAACTGGCCGAGGACGAGGGCATCCAGGTCGCCAAGGTGCTGGTCAATGATGATGTGGCGGTCACGGACAGCCTCTACACGGCCGGGCGGCGCGGCACCGGTGCGACGCTGTTCGTGGAGAAGATCGCGGGTGCCGCCGCGGCCGAGGGGCAGCCGCTGGAGCGGGTCGAGTCCATCGGACGTCAGGTGAACGAGAACTCCCGGAGTTTCGGTGTCGCGCTCAGCGCCTGTACGACCCCGGCGAAGGGCAGTCCCACCTTCGATCTGCCCGACGGCGAACTGGAGTTGGGCATCGGCATCCACGGCGAGCCGGGCCGGGAGCGGCGGCCGATGATGACCTCCGGGGAGATCGCCGACTTCGCGGTGAACGCGATCCTGGAGGACATGCCCCCGCGCAGCCCCGTGCTGGTGCTGGTCAACGGCATGGGCGCCACCCCGCTGCTGGAGCTGTACGGCTTCAACGCCGAGGTGCAGCGGGTGCTTCGGGAGCGCGGTGTCGCCGTGGCCCGCACGCTCGTCGGCAACTACGTCACCTCGCTGGACATGGCGGGCGCATCGGTGACGCTCTGTCAGGTCGATGAGGAACTGCTGCGACTGTGGGACGCGCCGGTGAGGACTCCCGCACTGCGGTGGGGGATGTGATACGGCGGAGGAGGCGACCACCACCCGCAGCACGCCGGTCAACATCCCTACCACGCAAGGAGATCCAGTGCTCGACGCCGACTTCTTCCGCCGTTGGATGGCGGCGACCGCCGCGTCCGTGAACCGCGAGGCGGAGCGGCTCACCGACCTCGACTCGGCCATCGGGGACGCCGACCACGGCAGCAATCTGCAGCGCGGCTTCACGGCCGTGGCGACCGCCCTGGAGAAGGAGGTGCCGGACACCCCGGGCGCGGTCCTGGTGCTCGCCGGGCGACAGCTCATCTCCACGGTCGGCGGCGCGTCCGGGCCGCTGTACGGCACCCTGCTGCGCCGCACCGGCAAGGCTCTCGGCGACGCCGCCGAGGTCAGCGAGGAGCAGCTCGCCGAGGCGCTGCGCGCGGGCGTGGACGGGGTGATGGCGCTGGGCGGGGCGGCCCCCGGCGACAAGACGATGATCGATGCCCTGGTGCCGGCCGTGGACGCGCTCGGCGACGGCTTCCCCGCCGCGCGGGCCGCCGCCGAGGAGGGCGCGGTGGCCACCACACCGCTGCAGGCCCGCAAGGGCCGGGCCAGCTATCTCGGCGAGCGCAGCATCGGCCACCAGGACCCGGGGGCGACCTCGTCGGCGCTGCTCATCGCCGGGCTGGAAGAGGCCGCGGAGGGCGGACGGTGAGTGACGCGAAGGTGGTCGGGATCGTGCTGGTGTCGCACAGCGCCGCAGTGGCGGCCTCGGTCGCCGAGTTGGCGAAGGGCCTGGCCGGCGGAGCCTCGGCGGTGCCCGTGGCCCCGGCGGGCGGCACCGAGGGCGGCGGGCTGGGCACCAGCGCCGAGCTGATCTCCGCGGCGGCCGCCTCGGTGGACCGGGGCGCCGGAGTGGCGGTGCTCACCGATCTCGGCAGTGCCGTACTCACCGTGAAGGCGTTGATCGCCGAGGGCGACGAACTGCCGGACGGCACCCGCCTGGTGGACGCGCCGTTCGTCGAGGGCGCGGTGGCGGCGGTGGTCACCGCCGCCACCGGGGCAGACCTGGACGCGGTGGAGGCCGCGGCGACGGAGGCGTACGCCTACCGCAAGGTGTGACCCGGCCACGGGGGCCGGCTGGTCATCTGCTCGCGACGAACAGCCTGGCCAGTCGCGTTCCCGCGGCCACGGCCGCCATGTGGTCCTCGATGCGGTGCAGGCGGGAGTGCTTGAAGACGATGTAGGTGACCCCGGAGGGCACCCCGCCGTCGCGCGGGTCGGCCGGGATGCCGAGGGCCCGGCCGGTGGCGTAGGAGGCCTCGCCGATGAGGTCGCGCGGACCGGTGTCGCCGACCACGGCGTACTGCACCCGGCCCCGGTAGACGACGGCGGCGACCGAGCCGCCGCGTACACCGTGTTTGCGGGGGTTCCAGATGCGGCTGGGGGCCGGGACGACGATGTAGGGAAGGGTCTCGGCGTTGAGATGGCGGCCGTCGGACTGCTGGTAGGCGGTCATGCCGGCGAACTGCGGGTCGGTACGGCGGTTGCAGCGGGCGGTGGACCGTCCGTCGCAGTCGATGTCCAGGTCGGCCTTCCAGAAGACGGCGTCCCGGGTGCCGCAGACGCGTACGGTCGCGGGTCTGCCGGCGTCGGTACGGTACCGGCCGCGGGAGATCTGGTGGCATGCGCCCAGCCGGGCCAGCAGGTCGGTGGCGGCCACCGCGCCCTTGCTGCGGGCCGGGTGCCGTTCCGGAGGCGGGGCGGCTGCGCGCGGGACGGCTGCGGCCGGGGGGGTCAGCGCGGCAGGGGCGTCGGCGGGGGCGTTCAGTGCGGCAGGGGCGTTCAGTGCGGCCGGGGCGAGCAGGGCGACGCCGGCCAGAGCTGGCGTCAGCGACGGGACACGCACGATCAGGGAACCCTCTCGTCGGGAACGGGCGGACATCCAGCACACTGTGGTGCGGGCCCGCTCACCCGGGCGTACGTGCGGCCCGGAAGGGGCTGGATGGAGCACGCTTCTGACGTCTGATGAGGGAATACGAGGACGGGTGCGGGACAACAGGGGCCGGGGGTCCGGAGCGAAACCCGCCCCGGACCCCCCGGCCGCCCGTGTCGGCGCGGCTTCGGCGACGACAGCGTGTCCGCGCCGGCGGCATGAACTCCCCTGCCCTCTCGGGAAGTTCAGCCCTGGGAAGCCTCAGCATACGAAACGTCCCGGCATGGTCACCAACCCAGGCCCCCACAGGTCACCCATGCGGCCCTCTTGCCGCGCCGCCTTCCGCCGCGCCATATTGGTCCGGACCTTTACGTGACGATGCCCATGCCGCCGGCCCCGGGGAGGCAGAGCCGTGCGACGCGTTCTGTGGCCTCTCGTGCCGGTCTGCGGGGCCCTGCTGCTGGTCGCGTCCTGCGCCTGGAGCCAGGCCGACGAAGGCGACGAGGGCCGGGCGCCCGGCGCTCCGACCGGGGTCACCGCGCAGGCGGGCAGCGCCGACAGCGTGCACGTGATGTGGAACGCGGTGCCGGACGGCCCGGGCATCCGCAGGTACGAGGTGTATCGCGGAACCACGAAGGTGGAGGACGTGCCGGGTTCGCAGCACATGGTGGACGTCACCAGGCTCAGGCCGTCCACCGTGTATGCCTTCACCGTGCGGGCCCGGGACACCGAGGGGCGGCTCGGGCCGCCGAGCCGTGCGGTGCGGGCGCGGACCCCGGCCAGGGTGGCGGCGGACCGCTCGGCGCCCACCCGGCCGTCGCATCCCGCCGGGCGGGTGCTCGGCGCCCGGGAGGTCCAGCTGTCCTGGGGCGCGTCCCGGGACGACCGCGGCGTGGTGTCCTACGACGTGTACCAGGGCGGGGCGAAGATCCACAGCGTCGGCGGGAACCAGACCGCGGCCGTGGTCACCGGACTGCGCCCCGGCACCGGCTACGTCTTCACGGTGCGGTCCCGCGACGCCGCCGACAACCTCTCACCCGCCGGCGCCCCGGTCCGCCTCACGACCCCGGGCACCGACGACGGCCGGGACACCGCGCCCACCGGCTTCACCGCGACGACCCACCGGGCCGGCGGGGCGTACTACCTCGACCTGTCCTGGGACCCCCCGCGCACGGACGGGCTGATCACCGAGTACCAGATCCGGCTCGACGGCACGGCAACCACCTCGCTGGTGTGGGGCGGCGCGCCCCCGCGCGGCCGGTCGAGCCACAGCTTCTACGTCGGCCGGACCGCCGGAGAGGAACACCGGGTGCGGCTGCGGGCGAGGCTGCCGGACGGCACTTGGGGAGGCTGGTCGCCGGAGCGGACGGTGACGACGGGCGGGTGACCCGGGGGCGACCTCCTGACGCCGGTGACGGCAGCCAGCCCAGGGGCGCCGGGAACTGCGCGCCCAACCCAAGACGGCCCGCACCCGCCAGCGGACGGATCCCGGCGGACGAGCAGGCCCGCTCTCCTCCGGCCGCAGAACACCGTCACCTGTCCGGGTGCCCCCCACGTGCGCGCACCCCCGCAGCCGCGTTGGCTGCTGCCCATGGACACCTCGCGACTCCTCGTCCGCTACGGTCTGACCCTCGCGGCCGCCGTGGCGCTCCCGGCCGCCCTCGCCGGACCGTCCGCCGCGGCCTCGGGCATCTCCGTCAGCACCACCGGGTCCACCGTCTCGGTGGTCACCAGCGCGTGCTCCGAGATCAACGGCAGCTGGGGCAACGCGGCCCTGCTCGCCGGCAAGCAGGCGAACTTCTCCCGCGGCCGGCACGCGGCTCTGGCGGGCACGTCGGGCAGCCAGTCCGCGGCCTGGTCGGGAGTGAGCCCGGGGACGTACACCGTGGCCGTGGTCTGCTCAAGCGGCAGCACCGCGGGCACCCAGACGGTGATCGTCCCGTCCGGCTCGCGGCCGATGACCGCCTCGACGGCCCCTTCGGCGGCCGCCCTGACCTCCTCGCCGGCGCCGTCCCGGGGTGTGCTCGGCGGCCTGGGCGGTGCCGTCAGGGACCACGGCCCGCTGACGCTCGGCATCGGCGCGGCCGTGGTGGGCACGGGAGCGATCGCCACGGGCTGGTATCTGCGCCGGCGTTCGAAGCCGTACCGGCTCTGAAAGGCCGAGGGCGGACCCGGCTCAGTCGGCCCCGGGCAGTTCGGTGAACTCCGCGAGGGCGTGGGTGAGCCACTGGGTCCAGAAGGTCTCCAGGTCGATGCCGGCCCGCAGCACGAGATGGCGCAGCCGGTCCTCTGGGGCGTCCCGGTCCGGCGGGAAGTCGCGCTTCTCGATCTCCTGGTACTCGGCCAACTGCCGCCGGTGCAGCTCCAGATGGCGGTGCAGGTCGGCCTCCAGACCCGCCGTGCCGACCACTGCCGCGGCGCGCAGCCGCAGCAGCAGTGTGTCCCGCAGCGGCTTGGGATCCTGGGCGGCGGCGGCCCAGCGGGCCAGTTCGGCACGGCCCGCGGGCAGGACCTCGTAGCTCTTCTTCTGCCCTCGGGCCGGCGCCTGAGCCGGCAGGGTGCGGATGAGGCCCTCGGCCTCCAGCCTCCCCAGCTCGCGATAGATCTGCTGGTGCGTCGCGGACCAGAAGTAGCCGATCGACTTGTCGAACCGGCGGGTCAGCTCCAGCCCCGACGACGGCTTTTCCAGCAGGGCGGTGAGGATCGCGTGCGGGAGTGACATGGCCTCATCCTAGGGATCGCCCCTACGGCACCTACAGCGCCGCCGCCAGCTCCGTGCCCTGCTTGATGGCCCGCTTGGCGTCCAGCTCGGCCGCGACGTCCGCGCCGCCGATCAGATGGACGCTGCGCCCGGCGGCGGCCAGCTCCTCGTACAGGTCGCGGCGCGGCTCCTGGCCGGTGCACAGGACCACCGTGTCGACCTCCAGCACCGTGCTCTCCTCGCCGACGGTGATGTGCAGGCCGGCGTCGTCGATCCGGTCGTAGCGCACGCCCGGGACCATGGTCACGCCGCGGTGCTTCAGCTCGGTGCGGTGGATCCAGCCGGTGGTCTTGCCGAGACCGCCGCCGACCTTGGTGGTCTTGCGCTGGAGCAGGTGGACCTCGCGGGGCGCGGTGGGCCGCTGCGGCGCGGCGAGGCCGCCCGGCGTCCGGTAGTCCATGTCGACGCCCCAGGCGCGGAAGTACGTCTCGGGGTCCTCGCTCGCCTTGTCCCCGCCGTCGGTGAGGTACTCGGCGACGTCGAAGCCGATGCCGCCCGCGCCGAGGACGGCGACCCGGTCGCCGACGGGAGCGCCGTCGCGCAGCACGTCCAGGTAGCCGACGACGCGGGGGTGGTCGACGCCGGGGATGTCCGGGGTGCGCGGGGTGACACCCGTGGCGACCACGACCTCGTCGTATCCGGCGACGGACTCGGCGGTGACCCAGGTGCCGAGGCGTACGTCGACCCCGTGCGCGTCGAGCTGGTGGCGGAAGTAGCGCAGCGTCTCGTCGAACTCCTGCTTGCCGGGGACCTTGCGGGCGACGTTGAGCTGGCCGCCGACCTCGCTCGCGGCATCGAAGAGCGTGACCTCGTGGCCGCGCTCCGCGGCGCTCACCGCGCAGGCCAGGCCCGCCGGTCCCGCGCCGACGACGGCGACGCGCTTCTTCAGCCGGGTCGGGGCGAGCACCAGCTCGGTCTCGTGGCAGGCACGCGGGTTGACCAGGCAGGAGGTGATCCGGCCGCTGAAGGTGTGGTCGAGGCAGGCCTGGTTGCAGCCGATGCAGGTGTTGATGGCCTCGGGTGTACCGGCGGCGGCCTTGGCCACGAACTCGGGGTCGGCGAGCATCGGGCGGGCCATGGAGACCATGTCGGCGTACCCGCCGGCCAGCAACTCCTCGGCCAGCTCCGGGGTGTTGATGCGGTTGGTGGTCACCAGCGGCACGGACACCTCGCCCATGAGCTTCTTGGTGACCCAGGTGTAGGCGCCGCGCGGGACGGAGGTGGCGATGGTGGGGATGCGGGCCTCGTGCCAGCCGATGCCGGTGTTGATGATCGTCGCCCCGGCGGCCTCGACCGCCTTGCCGAGGGTGATCACCTCGTCCAGGGAGGAGCCGCCCGGGACCAGGTCGAGCATGGAGAGCCGGTAGATGACGATGAAGTCCTCGCCGACGGCCTCGCGCACCCGCTTGACGATCTCGACGGGGAAGCGCATCCGGTTCTCGTAGGAGCCGCCCCAACGGTCCGTACGCCGGTTGGTCTGGCGGGCGATGAACTCGTTGATGAGGTAGCCCTCGGAGCCCATGATCTCCACGCCGTCGTACCCGGCCTGCCGGGCGAGCCGGGCGGCGCGGGCATAGTCGTCGACGGTCCGCTCGACGTCGGCGTCGGACAGCTCGCGCGGCACGAAGGGGCTGATCGGCGCCTGCAGGGGGCTGGGTGCGACGAGGTCCTGGTGGTAGGCGTACCGGCCGAAGTGCAGGATCTGCATCGCGATCCGGCCGCCCTCGCGGTGCACGGCCTCGGTGACCACCCTGTGCTGTTCGGCCTCCGCCTCGGTGGTGAGCTTGGCGCCGCCCTCGTACGGCCGGCCCTCCTCGTTGGGCGCGATGCCGCCGGTGACGATGAGACCCACGCCGCCGCGGGCGCGGGCCGCGTAGAACGCCGCCATCCGCTCGAAGCCACGCTCGGCCTCCTCCAGGCCGACGTGCATGGAGCCCATGAGCACGCGGTTGGGCAGGGTGGTGAAGCCCAGGTCGAGCGGGGTCATCAGATGGGGGTAACGGCTCATCGGGCCCTCCGTGCGCGGTGTCGTCGCCTCTTGTTGTAGGGGAAACCCAAGGGTTTATGCAACTAGTTGCACAACCGTGGAGGGAGTGACACCGACCACTCTGTAACTACTAGTATGTACAGTCAACATCGACCGATGGCTGCCCCGAAAGGACGCTCACCATGCCCTTCGTCGGCAGCGCAATGTCGTCGTCACCGTCACCGAGAACACGTCCGCCGACTGGCCCTTCGGCGACGGCGAGGCACAGTACGCCCCGGCCGGTCAGGCGCCGGCCGGGGCGCTGCCGCAGGACCGCGCGAGGGTCAGCGGCTGGTCAGCCGCAGATGCAGGTCCCGCTCCTGGTCGCCGGAGGCCGTGCAGGTCTCCTCGACGGTGAAGATCGAGTCCAGGGTGTGCCGGAACCGGTCCACGGCCCAGTAACCGCCCTGGACGTCCGCCTGGACGGACGCGTCGAGGTGGACCGGCGGGCAGGCCGGCCCCCGGGCGTCCGCGACGTCGTACGTGCCGAGCCACACCATCGGCCGGACCTCGTGGAGCTGCTGCGGGATCTCGTCCGCGCCCCGGTCGGACGCGAAGCAGGAGCTCAGCGCGTCGAAGACGAGGCGGGCGTCCTCCTTGGAACCACTGATCTCCACCATGACGGCTTCCGGATGCGACCGCTCCATGTGTGCCATTGATCGCTCCTTTCGTGGCGCGCCGCGGTGGAAGGGAGTACCCCGCCGAACCGCGTCCACCCCTCAGGAAAGCACCACCTGCCGGTCGGCACACCCCCAGGCGGGGTCAGCCGCGGGAGAACTTGTACGTCTTGCTGTCCGTGAGGATGCAGAAGCCCGGCGACATCACGATCACGCGCAGGATCCCGGTGCGGCGGTCGTAGTCGATACCCTCGGCCTCGAAGGTGCCGGAGCAGGAACTGCGCAGCGGCAGCTGGCGCAGGGCGGTGACATGGCCGGTGACGTCCCCGGAGCCGTTCGGCGGGGCCGACAGATCGATCTGGAGCAGCGGCTTGGTCAGGCCGAAGAGGCTGCCGTCGGGGTCGTCGGAGGAACACAGCAGGGTGGTGGGGCCGGAGAAGTCGCAGCCCTGGACGTCGCGGACGGCGTGATCGAGGTTGACCGTGGAGACCTGCGGCAGGTTCGCCGAGGGCGAGGTGGACGGGTTGACGCCGGGGGTCGGGAAGACCAGGAAGCGGTTCATCGTGCCCCATTCGCCCGAGAGCATCCACTGGCCGTCGGGCGAGATCGCGTCCCAGGAGTTGTTCAGGGCCTCGCCGGGGCTCAGCGTGTGGACGTACTCCGACCAGGTGCCGTCGGGCGCCTGGACGCGGTACATCTTCGAGTTGCCGGAGTCCCGCTGGTAGGGCTCGATGTAGTAGCCGTTGTACGAGGCGTCGGGATCACCGACGTGGTTCCAGCCGCGACTGGAGACACCGAGGGGAATGGTGCCGATGCCGGTGTACCGGTTGGGGCTGTTCGCGGGGACCTCGACGGAGGTCAGTCCCTGGCTCTCGTCCAGCGGGCGGGCGCGGTCGGAGCCGGTCTCCGTCCAGGTGTCGGCCGCGGCTGCGGAACCGGGCGCGGCGAGGGACACGACGGCGGCGGTGGCGAGGGTGACGAATCCGGCGAGAACTGCGTGACAACGTTGCCGGGCGGACGCGGGCATGGCCGACTCCTCGGACGGGTCTGGGCGCGGGCGGGAACACTCGGTCGGCGGACAGTCTGGCGCGGCGTGATGGTCATGTACAGGCCAATGCAGCAACATGAGCGTGAACTCTCCCCGTCCGGCGAACGGGCGTGCACGATGTCCCCCGAAAGGAGTCCGGTCCCGGCGTGACGGCTTCGGCGGACGTGCATCGCCGTGGTGAGAGATGGTGGAGGTAACCGGCGACGGCGTCGGAGAGTCGGGTGTGAGCGCGGTGGATCAAGGGGAGTCGGCACGGGGGACGACGTGCCGTGCCAACGGGCGAAGGCGGTGCATGGCATGAGTGCAGCCGAGGCTCCGGTGACGGAGGGCGGCGAGCCCGTGCGCGGGCCGGTGCGGCCGGGCGGCCTGCTCGACGTGCTGGGCGTCGCCTCGGTGGTGCTGGACGCCACCGGGCGGATCGTGCTGTGGAGCCCGCAGGCGGAGGAGCTGTTCGGGTACGGCGCGGGCGAGGCCCTCGGCCAGTACGCGGCCCGGCTCATGGTCCACGAACGGCACTTCGAGCTGGTCGGCAAGCTCTTCGCCGATGTGATGCGCACCGGGCAGAGCTGGGCCGGCGGCTTCCCGATCCGGCACAAGGACGGCAGCACCAAACTGGTGGAGTTCCGCAACATGCGGCTGCTGGACGACCACGGTGACGTGTACGCGCTCGGGCTCTGTGCCGATCAGTCGACGGTACGGCGCCTGGAGCAGGACGTGGCGCTGTCCGAGCGGATGGTGAAGCAGTCGCCGATCGGATACGCCGTCCTGGACACCCGGCTGCGCTTCGTCTCGGTCAACCCGGCCCTGGAGAAGATCAACGGGGTGCCGGCCGCCGAGCACATGGGACGGACGCTGCGCGAGGTTCTGCCCATGCTGGACCCCGAGCCGGTGGAGACCGACGCCCGGCAGGTGCTGGACACCGGTGTGCCGGTGATCGACAACACGCTGGTCGGCCGTACCCCCGCCGACCCGGACGAGGACCACACCTGGGCGCATTCGCTGTACCGGCTCGAGGACGCCATGGGCAACGTGCTCGGAGTCGCGGTCACGGTGGTCGACATCACCGAGCAGTACCGGGCCTCCGTGGAGGCGGAGGCCGCACGGCGCCGGCTCGCGGTCATCGCCGACGCCTCCGCCCGGATCGGTACGACGCTCGAACTGGACCGCACCGCCTGTGAGCTGGCCGAGGTCGCCGTACCGGAACTCGCCGACCTGGCCGCCGTGGACCTGCTGGACTCGGTGGTGGAGGGCCGGCGCAGCACGCTCGGGCCGTCGGAGTCGGCGATGATCCGGGCCCTCGCGGTGCGTCCGCAGGACGGTTCGGACGCCGTGCTGGCCGCCGATCCGCCCGGCCGGATCGCGCGGTACGAACCCGACCGGCTGGTCACCGAGTGCGTGCGCTCGGGCGAGGCGGTGCTGGTGCCGCAGGTGAAGGACGAGGACCTGCCGCGCATCGCCCGCTGCGCCGAGGCGGCCGAACTGCTGGGCCGCGCGGGACTGCACTCGTATCTCGCGGTGCCGCTGATCGCGCGCGGCGAGGTGCTCGGTGCCCTGGACCTCAAACGCACCCGCAATCCGGCGCCGTTCGACGAGGACGACGTCCTGCTCGCCCGGGAGCTGGCCGCCCGCGCGGCCGTGCAGATCGACAACGCGCGCTGGTACCAGAACGCCCGCAACACCGCCCTCACCCTGCAGCGCAGTCTGCTGCCCAGCCGGCCGCCGGTGACGACCGGCCTGGAGGTGGCCTCCCGCTACCAGCCCGCCGGGGCCACCAGCGAGGTCGGCGGCGACTGGTTCGACGTCATCCCGCTGGGGGGCGACAAGACCGCGCTCGTGGTGGGCGATGTGATGGGCAGCGGGCTCAGCGCGGCCGCGACCATGGGCCGGCTGCGCACGGCGACCACCACGCTGGCCGCCCTGGACCTCGACCCGGCGCTGCTGCTGGAGCACCTGGACAAGACGACGTCGGCCCTGGACCACTCCATCGCGACCTGCATGTACGCCGTGCACGATCCGCATCTGCGGCAGTGCCGGATCGCCAACGCCGGCCATCTGCCGCCGGCTCATCTCCGCCCGGGGCGGCCGCCGGTACTGCTCGACCTGCCGACCGGGGTGCCGCTGGGCGTGGGCGGGGTCGAATTCTCCACCGTCACCGTCGACTTCGAGCCCGCCGACGAGCTGGTGTTCTACACCGACGGGCTGGTGGAGACCCGCTGCCACTCCCTGGACGAACGCCTGGACCTCCTGCTGTCCCTCCTCGACGACCCGGCCCGCCCCCTGGAGGAGACCTGCGACTTCCTCCTGCGGACCCTGCACCACCCCGACAACCACGACGACGTCGCCCTGCTCATCGCGCGGGCGCAGGAACTGCCCTAGGGCAGCGTCAGGCCCGGTACCGCAACGGTGCCTGTGGTGACCGACGGCAGGCTCAGGGACACACGGAGAACGGCGGAGCCTGCTCCGCCCAAATGGTCTTTCCCTGTTCCGAGTAGCGGGCACCCCATTGGGCGGCGAGGCTCGCGATGATGAAGAGACCTCTGCCGGTCTCATCGACGGTGCGGGCGTGTTTCACGTGTGGGGCACTGGCCGCACCGTCACTGACCTCGCAGCACAGCCTGCGATCCAGGATCAGACGTAGTTGCAGGGGCGGAGCCCCATAGCGGACCGCGTTGCCTACGAGTTCGCTGACAATGAGCTCGTTGGTGAACGCGGTCTCCTCGTCCACACCCCAGACCTCCAGCCGGCGGCGGGCTGCTGCTCGCGCAATCGGCGCCGCCTCGGGTCCGGCCGGAAGGGGGAGGGTCAGGACCCGATCTCGGGGCAGCGCCTTCGTCCGGGCGAACAGCATCAGCTTCTCGCCGGTCCGTTGGCCGTCTGTGAGCGCGTTCGCGATGTCGTTGCTCAGGTCCGGCAGTCGCCGCGTGGTGCAGTTGTCCAGGAGCGGACGCAGTGGACCGGACGGTGCCAGAACCTCGCACGCGAGCGCGGCCGTGCCCATCGCCAGGATGCTGTCTTCCGGGAGGTCGACCGTCATCGCTGGGAACGGGGCGCCGTCAGCGCCGGCGAGTGGGGGCCCTGAGGGTACGGGCAGGCCGGCCGAATCCCCGTCCGGGCGAACGACGACGGGCTCTGGGATGCCGGCGCGCGCGATGGTGCAGGTAAGACCGACCGGGTCGTAGATCGCGATGGCGCAGTTGACGGTGAGCGGCTCGCGGAGAAGAGGGTCCTCGGGCGGCAGCGCGGCGCGCTCGGCGGCGAGGCGGGCCGCGGTGTCGCTCAACCGGGCCATGAGCTCGTCGGGCTGCAGATCAAGTGCGGTGAGTGTGTGGATGGCCGTCCGTAGTTGTCCCATCGTGATGGCTGCGGCGATGCCTCGTCCGACGACCTCGCCGACGACCAGCGCGGTCCGTGCGCCGGGTAGCGCGATCGCGTCGAACCACGCGCCGCCGCCCTCCGGACCGGGAAGGTGAATACGGGCCGTCTCCACAGTGGTCTGTGTGGCCGGACGTTGCGGGAGAAGCCTGCGCTGAACGGTTGAAGCGATGATCCACTCGCGCATGTACTGACGGGCGTTGCTGATGCAGAGCGAAGCGTGCGCGCACACGGCGGACGCCACCGCCACGTCATCCTCGTCAAAGGGGTCTTCCTGCTGGTGGCGGTAGAAGCTGGCCACGCCCAAAGCCTGGCCGCCCCATGCCAGCGGCGCCACGATCATGGAGTGGGCACCTGATCGCCTGATGGCTTCGGCTCGGGGCATGTCGGCGTCCAGCCACGGGGTGTTCTCCTCGATCGAGATGAGCCGGGGGCGAAGGTCGGCCAGGACATGCGAGAAGGGGGTGCCGGTCGGCAATGGCTGTACCTCTCCGACCGGGTGGTCCGAGATCGGGCCTTGGAAGGCTGTTCGGCGCAGAAGAACATCCCGGTCGACAGGGAGCGACGGCGGCTCCTCTCCACGAAAGACGTCCTCGACCACCTCGACGACAGCGATGCCCGCGAAGGCAGGTACCACCGCCTTCACCAGCTCTCGGCAGACGGCGAGCACGTTCAGCACGTTCCCCACTCGTGTGCGGACAGTGTCCAGGAGGACGAGCCGGCCTTGTGCGTTCTCGCGCTCGGTGACGTCGACCACGGAGGCCACCAGGCCGAGCGCATCGCCGTGGGCGTCCTCCAGGCGGAAGTAGGAAACGGAGTAGATGCGGTGCTTGGGCAGGCCCTGCTCCTGGACGCCCCGGACGATCCTGTTCACTTCGGGGTCTCCGCTCTCCAGGACGCGCTGCCCCACGGCGGCTTCTTCCTCGGCGTCTTCGAGTCCGTACGCCTCGGCGAAGGGCTCGCCGAGCAGTTGTCCCGCCCGCGCGTCGCGCAGCCCGCGGGAAGCACTGTTCAGGCGTACCACGCGCAGTTGATCGTCCAGGACGTGCAGTGCCACCGGGGACCGGGTGAACAGGGCCTGCAGGACAGCCACGTCCTCGCGCTGTGCAACGGCGTCCGCTGCATTGCGTACCTGCCACACAACGGAGGTGCCCCGCAGTACCGGGTCGACCAGCACCGGGGCCATGGCGCATCCCTTTTCCGGACGGCCGGTGCCGATGGCGCCGGCCTCGTGCAGCACAGTGGCGATGGACTGGCCCACGGCCTCATCGGCGGACAAGCCGAACAGTTCCTCGGCGGGGCGTCGCCACTCGGTGACACGACCGCCTTCATCGAGGTTCATGAGCACGTCACCGTCGGGCATGCGAAAACACCTCCGCTCGCGTCCCCTGGTGCTCTTTCCAGGCAGGACGCACGATCGGCACAGTGCACCCTCCACCAGTTCAGGCGTGTCGCTGTCCCCCGGCAACCCGACCTGCGCGCCGGCGACGTCGCGGCGGCGGATCGATGCCCTAAGACCGCGCCGGGCCCTGGGTCCGTACGCCGATCACCACGTGCGCGGACAGCTCCTCCGACACCGCGAGGCGAGCCGTCAGACCCGCGTCGGCGAAGGCCTGCAGGGCGGCCGGTGCCTGGCGTTCGCTGGTCTCGGTCAGCAGGCAGCCGCCCGGTGCGAGCCACTCGGGCGCCCCGACGGTCACCCGGCGCAGCACGTCCAGGCCGTCGGCGCCGCCGTCCAGGGCGACGCGCGGTTCGTGGTCGCGGGCCTCGGCCGGCAGCAGGGGCAGGTCGGCGGTGGGGACGTACGGCACATTGGCCGTGAGGATGCCGACCCGGCCGTGCAGCGCGGCGGGCACGGCGTCGTAGAGGTCACCCTCGTGGGCCCGGCCGTCGAACGCGGCGAGGTTGCGCGCGGCGCAGCGTACGGCGGCCGGGTCGATGTCGGCCGCGTGCACCTCGGCACCGTCCAGGGCGGCGGCGAGGGCCGCGCCGAGTGCGCCGGAGCCGCAGCACAGGTCCACGACGACGGTCGCCCGCGGCGCCTGGGCCAGCGCCTGCTCGATCAGGAACTCGGTGCGGCGGCGGGGGACGAACACCCCCGGTTCCACCGTGACGCGCAGTCCGCGGAACTCGGCCCAGCCCAGGACGTGTTCGAGCGGGTGTCCGGCGGCTCGCCGTTCCACCATCGAGACCGCTTCCTCGGGCGTGCGGGCGGTGGCGAGGATCAACTCCGCCTCGTCCTCGGCGAATACACACCCGGCGGTGCGCAGCGCGGAGACGAGGGCGGCGGGAGAAGAGAGAGGTCCAGGAACAGACATGGAGGCCGAGAGCCTTTCGGAGCGCGGGACTTCAGGGCGCTCCCGCAGTCACCGTCGCCGGTGCACCGCGCGGTCATGAGAGGGGAGCACCCCTGCTGGCACAGCGGTGATGGGTCCCACCTCCTCGGCACTCGGGGCCGCGTACCTCCGCGACCGGACGGCCACACTACCCCAACGCTCGCGCCCGGCTCCGCAGAGAAAACTCCTGGCGCGGTTGTGGGCGGGCCGCTACGCTCGCCGCGATGACGACTCATGTTTCCCAGAGATTGGGGGTCCCGTCCGCGCAAGGTGAGCGCTGATGCTCCCTTCCACCGCGTACGGGGATTCCCGGCTTTCCATGTGGCTGCGCGTACGGACGTACGCCGTGCCACCGTCCATGATCGAGCTCGCCACCGCCCGCCGTGCCGCCGGGGACTGGGCGGGCGCCTGCGCCGCCGCCCGGATCGACGTCGACCTCGATCTGCGTTCCGTCGCCCGCGCCCACGGCCGGGACCTCGCGGCCCGGCTCCGCGCCGACCTCCGCCGTCTCGCCCCGGACCTGCTGCGCTGGCACATGCCGAGGATCGCGCCCGACGGGCTGCTGCGCCCCGGCCTGACCCTGACGCTGGCCCGGTACGAGCGGCCCGGCCGGGCCGGTCCGCTGCACCTCGTGGCCCGTACCCCACCGGCCTGGGCGGACGCCGGCCAGCGGATCAGCCTCGCCCTGTTCGATCCGGCCGACGGGCCCGCCGGCCGCCATCCGCATCCCCACCCCAACCGCCGCTACCGGCTCGATCTGCACCGGCACCTGTGGGACGCGAGCAGGGCGGGCGAGCTGCGCGACCGGTCGGGCGCCGGCGGCCCCGCCCCGCCGGACCGCGATCCGCTGGGCCTCGCCCCGCCGGGCCACGGCTGCGCCGTCGGCCGGTGGGCGGCCGAGGCGAGCATCCTGCTGCACGCCGAAGGCCAGCCCGGCGGAATGTTCACCGTACGGCTCGGCAGCCACCGCCGACTGCTTCTGACGGTGACGTCGGACGCCGCCGACACCCCGGATCCAGCCGAGCGCCGACACGGGGTCGGCCGGGGCGACCGGCCCCCGAGCTCGGTGGAGCATCGGGGCGGGGTCGGCCGGGGCGACCGGCCCCCGGGCTCAGTGGAGCATCGGGGCGGGGGCGGCCTGGGCGAGTGGCCCCCGGGCTCAGTGGAGCATCGGGGCGGGGGCGGCCTGGGCGAGTGGCCCGCCGGCTCGGTAGAGCATCGCAGCGGGGACGACCCCGCCCCACGGCCCCCCTACCCGGCCCAGCACCAGCACCGGGCCAACCCAGCCCAACAACCCCCAGAGCCGCCCGAGCACCAGCGCGAGGGCGACCAGGCCCAACAACCCCCAGGCTCGGTAGAGCATCGCAGCAGGGACGACCCCGCCCCACGGCCCCCGCACCCGGCCCAGCACCAGCACCGGGCCAACCCAGCCCAACAGCCCCCAGAGCCGCCCGAACACCAGCGCGAGGGCGACCAGGCCCAACAACCCCCAGAGCCGCCCGAGCACCAGCGCGGGGGCGGCGCCGCCGAAAGGCCCCCGGGGCCGGCCGGGCCGCGGAGCCACGGACCACCGCACCACGGCGCGGGCGAGGGCGCCGCCCCGAAACCGGCCGAGAACCTGCGCTGGGCCGTACCGGCCGAGAACCGAGGCGGGGCCGTGCCGGCCGAGAACCGGCGCGGGGTCTCACCGGCCGACGGGGCGGCGGGACCGGGCGGGGGTGCGCTGCAGGTCTCGGGCCTGGTCGGTGAGCCGCGGCTGCGGATCGTCGACGCGCTGCCGCCGGGTGGTCTCTCCGCCGTGCCGGTGCTGCCCGAGGCGGCGACCTGGGTGGCGCCCGATCTGGAGTTGCTGCGTGCCGGGCTGCTCGGCGCGGAGCTGCTGCATCCCTTGGTGGCCGCCGCACTGGTGCCCGGCCACGCGGCGCCCGGTGCGGTCCGCGACCAGGATCCGGTGGAACAGGCGCGTCGGGTCGAGTGCCGGGGAGCCACGCATCGGATCGGCCTGGTCGACGGCGTCCTGGTGCCGCTGGACCACGATCCGGACGTGATCGAGCGCGAGGAGCTGCTGTCCGCGCTCGGCGGGCCGGCGCTGCCCTGTCTGCGTGTCATCGACGAGGCGCACCGGCGCCCCGACTGCCTCGCCGGTGTGCGGGAACGGCTGGACCACGGGGACACCGAAGGCGCCCTGGCCGTGGTCGAGGCGCTGCTGGGCCCCGGCGCGTTGCTGCGCGAGGGTCCACTGCGGGACGAGCTGACAGCGGCCGCCGAGCGACGCATCGCCTACGGGCTGTACCGGGCCGGTCTGACCGGCCCCGGCGGCAGCTCCACCCACCCGGGCCGCCGCACCGGCCGAAGCCGCCGCCCCACCCGGCGGCAGACCCGCTACGGCACCTTTTTCTGAACTCCCTTTCCTTTCCCCCTACTTCTCGCTCTCCTTCACACCCAAGGTGATGCCCTCATGACTTCGTACGCTTCCGTGACCCTGCCCGCAGACCGGCCGGTCGCCTCCCAACTCGCCGTCGCGGATGCCCTGTCGGCACTGCTCCGCGACACGACCACCGAACCGCGCTCCGACATCCAGCTGGAGGCGCTGACCCTGGCCGTGGCAGCCGATCTTCCGGTGCTGCTGTGGGGCGAACCGGGCATCGGCAAGACGGCGGCGCTCACCCAGTTGGCCTCCGCCCTGGACCTTCCGCTGACGACCGTGATCGCGAGCGTCCACGAGCCGTCCGACTTCTCCGGCCTGCCCGTCCTGGGAGACGATCCGGCGGTGCAGGGCGTCCCGATGGCCCCGCCGGACTGGGCGGTTCGGCTCGTACGGGCCGGGCGGGGACTGCTGTTCCTGGACGAGCTGTCCACCGCTCCCCCGGCGGTGCAGGCGGCCCTGCTGCGGCTCGTGCTGGAGCGGCGGATCGGCGCGCTGCGGCTGCCGCCCGGGGTGCGGATCGTGGCCGCCGCCAACCCGCGGTCCTCGGCCGCCGACGGCTGGGAGTTGAGCCCGCCACTGGCCAACCGGTTCGTGCATCTGCAGTGGGCCCACGACCCCGACGTGGTCGTACGGGGCCTCGCCGGGACCTGGCCGCGAGCGACCCTGCCAAGGCTCGCCCCGGAGCGGCTGTCCGAGGCCGTGGCCTTCGCCCGGCGCGCGGTGTGCGCCTTCCTCGTCGCGCGGCCGGGGCTGGTGCACCGGCTGCCGAGCGGGGAGAGCCGCCGGGGCGGAGCGTGGCCGTCGCCCCGGAGCTGGGAGGCGACGCTGCGGCTGATCGCCTTCGCGACCGCCGCCGGCTCCTCGCGGGACGTACTGTCGCTGCTGGTCCGGGGCACCGTGGGGGACGGCCCCGGGCTCGAACTGCTGGCGAGCCTGGACCGGATGGACCTGCCCGACCCCGAGACGCTGCTCGCCGACCCGGCGGATGCCGAACTGCCCGAGCGCGGGGATCTGCGGCAGGCCGTGCTCGACGGCGTGGTGGAGGCGGTCCGCAAGCGCCCCGAGCGGGCCCGCTGGGACGCGGCCTGGGACCTGCTGGTGCGGGCCATGGAGACCGGGGCACCGGACGTGGTGGTCGTGCCCGCGACCACGCTGGCCTCCCTTCGCCGGGAGGACTGGGACGTGCCGACGGCGATCGAGCGGCTGGCCGGGGCGGTGTCGCTGTCCCGGCGGGCCGACCGGGCCGCCCGGGTCGCCGGCGCCGGGGTCGCCGGGGCACACCGGTGACGGCGGACGCGCCCGGTGCGCTGGACCTCGGCAAGCTGTTCGCCGCGCGGCTGCACGCGGCCCGCGTGCGACCGTACCTGGCGACGGCACTGTTCGCGCTGCGGCCGGTGGAGTCTCGGGCGGTGCCGACGATGGGGGTGGACCGGTACTGGCGGTGCTATGTCTCCCCGGCATTCGTGGATCGCACACCGCTGGCGGAACTGGCGGCGGTGTGGGTGCACGAGGTGGCGCATCTGCTGCGCGACCATCACGGACGCGGCGAGCGGTACGCCCGCGAACACCAGCTGACCGGGCCCGCGGAGCGGCTGCGCATGAACATCGCCGCGGACTGCGAGATCAACGACGACGTGTACGGCGACGGGCTGGTGTGTCCCGAGGGCGCGGCGACACCGGCGAAACTGGGGCTGCCCACGGGCTGGTTGATGGAGGACTACCTGCCCGGGTTCCGGCTCGGCCCGCGTCTGGAAAGACTGGCCTGGCTGGACTGCGGCAGCGGCGCCGACGGTCTGGACCGGGGCTGGGAGCTGGGACCGGACGGCGCGCACGGGCTGAGCGAGCAGGAGCGGGACGCGGTCCGGTTCCGGGTGGCGCAGGGCATCAAGGGCAGCCCGGGCAGCGCCCCGCAGGGCTGGCGGCGGTGGGCGGAGGAGGTGTTCCATCCGCCGCAGCCATGGCGGAAGTTGCTGGGTTCGGCACTGCGGTCGGCGGTCTCCGCACCGGGCGTGGGCGAGGACTACAGCTACGGCCGGCCGGCGCGCCGTTCCGCCGGGCTGCCCGGGGTCGTCCTGCCGAGTCTGCGGCGCAGGCCGCCCCGGGTGTGCGTGGTCGTCGACACCTCGGGGTCGGTCAGCGACGCGGAACTGGGCAGCGCGCTGCTGGAGGTGGCCGCGATCTGCCGGGCCGTGGGCGGCCGCCGGGACCTGGTCTCCGTACTGTCCTGCGATGCCGCGGCCCGGACCGTGCAGCCGCTGTGCCGGACGGAGGGCATCGAGCTGGTGGGCGGCGGCGGAACGGATCTGCGCACCGGCTTCACCCGCGCGCTGCGGACGCGGCCCGACGCGGTGGTGGTCCTGACCGACGGCCAGACACCGTGGCCGGACGAACGCCCGTCGTGCCGGACGGTGGTGGGCCTGTTTCCCCGCACCGGCGGCTCGTACGACGAGAACGCCCCCGCCTGCCGCCCGGCCGCGCCGCCGGCGTGGGCCCGCGTGGTGACGATCGGGTCGGCTGCGGGGTGACGGGGTGGGATGCCGGCAGGAAGTCCACCCATCGAAGTACCGGCAGAGGCTCGGTTCGGTGAAGGACCGACAGGGAGCCCCGCCCGTCGCCGGGCGTGCTCCCTGTCCTGGATGGCATCGGGTCAGACGCCGACCATCTCCTCGACCTCTTCCTCGACCGCTTCCTCGGCCTCCTCCTCGGCCGCCCGCGCCGCCTCCCGCTCGCTCGGCGTCACGGCGGGCGAGGCGGTCGGCTCGGTCCCGGTCGCGGTACCGGGGTGGCCGGCCGCGTGCCGGGCTCGGCGGGGCCGCTCGTACAGGGCCGCGATCCCGGTCACGACCAGGCCCACCAGCAGCCAGCCCACGAGCGTCCACACAGTGCGCGTAAGACCGTCGTCGCCGAAGTACAGCAGGCTGCGGACGCCCTCGACGAAGCCGGCGCCGTTCCAGAAGGCGTGCAGCGTGCCGAAGAAGCCGTTCTGCAGCTCGGGCCGGAACAACCCGCCGGAGCTGGTGAAGTTGAGCATCACGAACAGCACCATCATGGTGAGCGTGGTCCACCGCTTGAGGAAGGTGTGCAGGCCGACGCCGATGAACAGGATGCCGGCCGAGTACAGCCAGGCCATGCCCCACACACCCGCGAGGTCGTGGTGGGCGAGATGGAACACCGGTCCGGCGAGCAGCACACCGATGCCGCTGACCACGGCGGAGACACCGAGCGCGAGCAGCGCCCGCATCCGCATCGAGAGGGCGGCGCCCGCGGCACCGAGGGCGGCGACCGAGGCGTAGGAGCCGATGCTGAGGGCGATCAGCAGGAAGAACAGGCCCTGCCCGGTGGGGTCGTCGGCGACCGGCTCGGCCACGTCGGTGACCTTCAGCGGCACGCCCTCCTGGGCGGCGACCGGCGTGAAGACCTTCTCGACCGCCGTCGCGCCCATGTCGGAGGCGGCGCTCGCCACCAGCAGCTCGGGCGCCTTGGCGCTCGGCACATAGGCGCCGGTCACATCCCTGGACTTCAGCAGATGGACGGCGTCGGCGCGGCTCGCGACCGTACGGACGTCGAGCTTGTCCCCGGCGGTGTCCTTGACCGTCTGCGCGAAGACCTTCGCCTGCGGGGCGCTGCCGACGACGGCGACCGGCAGGTGGTGCGGCTCCGGGGTCACGAAGGCCCCCATGTACGCGAGCCCCATGCCCAGACACATCAGCAGCGGGGTGATCAGGTGCGTGAGCACATGGCGCAGTGCCGGTGACCTCATCGCGCGCGACCTCCAAAGGTTGGCTTATACAACTTTCGCTTCAAGTTGTACTATACAACCAGAACGCCGGAGGAGGTATTCCCGTGAGCGCAGCGGAGTCGGCTGTCGAGACGATCCAGCGCGAGATGACCATCTTCGCCCGCCGGGCCCGCGCCTCGGCGGGCCGTATGCATCCCGAGCTGTCCCTGGTGTCGTACACCCTGCTCGGCCATCTCGAGGAACGCGACGGCTGCCGGGCGACGGATCTCGCGGCCCATTACGCGCTGGACAAGTCCACGGTAAGCCGCCAGGTGGCCGCGCTTGAGCGGGCCGGGCTGATCGAGCGTCGCCTGGACCCGGAGGACCACCGGGTCCAGGTGCTGCATCTGACGGAGGCCGGCCGGGAGATCCTCGCCCAGGTCACCCGCAGCCGCCGGGCCGCGTTCCGCGCGCGGCTGGCGGACTGGCCGGAGGAGGACCTGGTGCGCTTCGCGGCCTACCTGGAGCGGTACAACGCGGGTCCGGGCGAGACCGGGGCCGACTGAGCCCTCGCTGGTCCGGCGCCGCTCATGCCACCGGCACCGCGACCCGCCCGTCGGCCAGCCGCTCCGGGGCGCGCGCCGCGAGGAAGGCCGTGCGGCGGCGCAGCCGGAAGCCGAGGGACTCGTACAGCCGGATCGCGCCCGTGTTCTGGGCGCTCGTGTGCAGGAAGGGCGTCTCGCCGCGCTCCCGTATGCCGTGCGCGACCGCGAGGATCAGCCGGGTGGCGAGGCCCTCGCCGCGGGCGGCGGGGTCGGTGCAGACCGCGCTGATCTCGGTCCAGCCCGGCGGGTGCAGCCGTTCCCCCGCCATCGCGACCAACGCGCCCTCTCGGCGGATGCCCAGGTAGGTGCCGAGTTCGACGGTGCGCGGCAGGAACGGACCGGGCCGGGTGCGGGCCACGAGGTCGAGCATCTCGGGTACGTCCGCGGGGCCGAGGCGGACCGCCTCGGCGTCCGGCGCGGCGGCGAGGCCGTCGTCCACGAACTGCACCCCGTCGATCCGGAAGGTGATCTCCCAGCCGTCCGGCACCTCGCCGCAGTACCCGGCCAGCGGGATCTCGGCACCGGGACCGGCCAGCGCGGCCAGGTCCGCCCAGTCCCGCGCGACCGGTTCGTCGGGCAGGGCCAGCCAGGGAGAGACGTCCGCGGGGTAGCGCAGCACGCGGCCGCGCCGCTCGGCGAAGCGGGCGTGCGGGCCGGTCAGTGAGGCGAGGGCGGGGTTGTCGAGGACGTGCGGGGCATCGGGGGCGGGCCCGTCTCCGACGCCCGCTCCGGCTATGACGCTCACGCGGCCACCTCGATCACGATCTTGCCGAGGGCGTGCCCGTCCTCGACGGTGCGCAGCGCCTGGCCGGCCTGCTCGAGCGGGAAGGTGCGGGTGATGTGCGGCTTGAGAGCGCCGCGTACGGCCAGGTCGGCCACCGCCTCGAAGACGGCGGCGGTGCGGACCCGCTTGACCGGAGCGCCGCCGAGTGCGGCCACGGCGTCCTGCGGCGAGCCCGCGGTGACCAGCTTGCCGCGGTCCTTCAGCAGTTCGGCCGCCTCGGTGAGCAGCGGGCCGCCCACCAGGTCGTACACCCCGTCGACCCCGTCCGGCGCGGCGGACCGCACCCGCTCGACCAGGTCGGGTCCTGAGGACACGTGCACCGCGCCCAGCGACTCCACGAACTCCTTCTTGCCCTCGCTCGCCACGCCCACGACCCGCAGTCCGAAGGCACGGGCGATCTGCACGGCCGCGCTGCCGACGCCGCCGCCCGCGCCCGTCACCAGCAGGGTCGAGCCACCGGGCAGGTCGAGCTGGCGGACGCCGTCGTAGGCGGTGGCGGCGGCGACCGGGAGGGTGGCGGCGTCCCGGAAGGACAGCGCGGCGGGCTTGTGGGCGGTCACGTCGGCGGTGAGCAGGGCGTACTCGGCGTACCCGCCGTGCGCGGCGCTGCCGAACACCTCGTCGCCGGCGGCGAAGCCGGTGACCCCCGGGCCGGCCTCCGCCACGACGCCGGCGGCCTCGCTGCCGAAGACCGCGGGAAAGACGCGCTCGCTCTCGCCGGGGCGGCGGAAGCCCTGGCGCAGCTTCCAGTCGACGGGATTGACGCCTGCCGCGCGGACCGCGATCAGGATCTCGCCGGGGCCTGGGGTGGGGCGGTCCAGGTCGATCAGCGCCTCGGTCTCCGGTCCCCCGTGCCGCGTGTAGACATACGCCTTGGGCATGCTCATTCCTCGCTTCTCTCGCGCTGCCACCGGTCTACCGGTGCCGGCATCCAGCGCAAAGGAGAAGCGCCGCAGAGCTATTCCCCTGGTCCGAAAGAGTTCATACGGCCGCAATCATCCGGGCGTGACGGGCGGTGAGCAGGGACGGAGCACTCGGAACGACACCGTACGGTTGAAGGATGAACGTTACGCGAGGCTTCACGGGCCGCCCGCGCGTCCACAACCCGGGGCTGCCGCCCGGGCAGTACGACGCGGGCGAGGACTGGCCCGTCCTGTCCGCCGAGGTCACCCCCGACCTGGCACCGGCCGACTGGTCCTTCCGCATCGACGGCCTGGTGGAGCGGCCGCACACCTGGGACTGGGAGGGGGCGCACGCGCTGCCGGCATCGGCGTACGACGGCGACATCCACTGTGTGACCGGCTGGTCCAAGTTCGGCGTGCGCTTCGGCGGTGTCTCCCTCGACGCCTTCCTCCATGTGGTCCGCCCCCATGTGTCCGCCACCCATGTGCTCGCCCGGTCCCACACCGGCTACACCACCGACCTGCCGCTCGCCGACCTCACCGGCGGGCGGGCGTGGATCGTCTGGGAGTACGACGGCGAGCCGCTGCCGGCCGAGCACGGCGGCCCGGCGCGGCTGCTGGTGCCGCACCTCTACTTCTGGAAGAGCGCCAAGTGGATCGCCGGCCTCACGCTCCTCGACCACGACGAACCGGGCTTCTGGGAACGCAACGGCTACCACGAACGCGGCAATCCCTGGGAGGAGCAGCGGTACTCCGGTGACTGACACGATGACGACGAACCCCACCGCGCCGTTCGCCGCGCCCGGGCGTATCGCGGTGAGTGAGCAGGTGGCGGCCGAGTGGCAGGTCGCCACCCTCACGGAGATCCGGCGGGAGACGCCGCACGCGGCCACCTTCCGGCTGGCGGTGCCGGGCTGGGCCGGGCATCTGCCCGGCCAGCATCTGATGCTGCGGCTGACCGCGGCGGACGGGTATGTGGCCCAGCGCCACTACTCGATCGCGTCGGCGCCGGACGACTCCGGGCACCTCGAGCTGACCCTGGACCACGTGCCGGACGGAGAGGTGTCGGGCTGGTTCCACACCGTCGCCCGCCCCGGTGACACGGTCGAGGTGCGCGGGCCGCTGAGCGGTTTCTTCGCCTGGCCGGGCGACCGGCCCGCGCTGCTGATCGGCGCCGGCTCCGGGATCGTCCCGCTGATGTCGATGGTGCGGCACCACCGCAGGCGCCGGCTCGGCACGCCGCTGCGCATGCTGGTGTCCGCGCGCAGCCCCGAGGAACTGATCTACGCGGCCGAGCTGGGCCCGGAGACGACGCCCGTCTTCACTCGCAGCGCCCCACAGGGTGTGCCCGTGGGACGCATGGCGGACGCACATGTGGCGCCGCTCCTGGCCGAGCAGCCTCCCGGTGGGTGGGAGGCCTATGTGTGCGGATCCAACGCCTTCGCCGAGCACGCGTCCCGGCTGCTGGTCGCGGCGGGCCAGCCGGTGGACCGGATCCGGATCGAGCGCTTCGGCTGAGATGCCTGGTGCCGGCCCTCGGGTGGGCCTCCGGGTCGCGCGCCGGGGTCGTTCGCGCAGCCGTGGGGCGCATGGCGCGTTCCGCGCTCCAGGTGGGCTCGAACTCGCGGTTCGCGGCGTGAGCGAGGTGCTCCGTACGGGGTACGAGACGGGTGTGGACGCTCGTGTGCGTGAGCGGCGGAGGGGGTGACGGGCCGCAGGGACCGGTTCGTCGGCTCTCCGGCTCCGGCGGTGCGAGGAGGCGGACATGCGTACCCGGGTGCGTGGCTGGCGCTGGCGGCGCAATCCGCTGCGGCGCCGCTCGGATGTCGTGGAGGCGTGGACGGTGCTGATCGTCGCCGTCCTGCTGTTCGTCGTCACCCCCCTGGTCGGCGTGGCCGCGGGCCTGCGCGCGCATGACACGGCCCGGAGCCTCGCGGCCACCCAGCGGGCCGAGCGCCACCAGGTGCGGGCGCGGGTGATCGGCGACCCGCCCGAGCGGCTGTCGGGCGGGCAGGGCGACCGCGCGTACCCGTACCGCGCCCACGTCCGCTGGACCGAGCCCGGCAAGGGCACCCGCACGGCGTGGGCCCGGGTGCCGGCGGGGACCCGTACCGGCGACACGGTCTCGGTGTGGTTCGACGCCCGGGGCCGCAGTGTCGCGCCGCCGCCGGACGACGCGGCGGTCTGGCAGCACACGGTGACCGTCGGGCTGGCCGCGGCGGGCGGTGCGGCGGCCGTCGTGCTCCTGGGACACGCCGTCGAGCGCCGGATCGCGCTGCGCCACCGGCTGGCGGAGTGGGAACGGGAGTGGGCGCGGACCGGACCGAGGTGGACCCAGCCGCGGGCGTGAGGGCCGTACGGGGGCAGGTGTCCGGCCACCGAGAGGGAGCAAACGCTTACTGGTCAGGCCTCCGGCACCCACGTACCGTGAGCTGACGCTGTCTCCCTTCTCGAAGGTGGTTGTACATGGCCCTGTTCGACCTGCCCCTGGACGAACTCCGCGAGCACCGCAGCGAGTCCACCGAGCCCGAGGACTTCGACGCCTTCTGGGACAAGACCCTCGAGGAGGCACGCGAGCACGAGCTGGACGCCCGCTTCGAGCCGGTGGACACCGGACTGTCGACGGTCCAGGTGTACGACGTGACGTTCGCCGGGTTCGGCGGTCACCCGGTCAAGGGCTGGCTCCGGCTGCCGGCCGGCACGACCGAACCCCTGCCGCTGGTCGTGGAGTTCGTCGGCTACGGCGGCGGGCGCGGGCTGCCCCACGAGAACCTGCTGTGGGCCTCGACGGGCCGGGCGCACTTCGTGATGGACACCCGCGGCCAGGGCAGCACCTGGGGTGCCGGAGGCGGCACGGCCGACCCGGCGGGCGCGGGCCCGGCGTACCCCGGCTTCATGACGCGGGGCATCGACGCGCCCGAGAACTACTACTACCGCCGGGTGTACACCGACGCCGTACGAGCCGTCGAGGCGGCCCGTTCACACCCGCTGACCGACGCCGCGCGCACCGTGGCGCTCGGCGCCAGCCAGGGCGGCGGCATCACCCTGGCCGTCGGCGGTCTGGTCCCCGACCTGGTCGCGGTGGCCCCGGACGTGCCGTTCCTGTGCGACTTCCCGCGCGCGACGACGCTGACGGACCGCCACCCCTACCGCGAGATCGGCCTGTTCCTCAAGACGCACCGCGGCCGCTCTGCGGAGGTGCTGCGCACGCTGTCCTACTTCGACGGGGTGCACTTCGCGGCCCGCGGCCGGGCCCCGGCCCTCTTCTCGGCGGCGCTGGAGGACCAGACCTGCCCGCCGTCGACCGTGTTCGCCGCGTTCAACGCCTGGGCGCACGAGGACAAGGCGATCGAGGTCTACGACTTCAACGACCACGAGGGCGGCGGCCCCTTCCACGAGGCGGAGAAGATGCGCTGGCTGCGGTCGTACGCCTGAGAACGGCGGGCGGGCACGAGGACCTGCCGGGCACTTCCCTTCCAGTCCGACCAGTCGGTACGTTCTGGGGACCCGGGTCGCAGCGTCGCGGCCCGGGTTCCCGGCGACGACGGAGGTCCCATGTCCGCGCATGCGACACAGGTCCACGGCCACTGCGACGCGCGCTTCGCGGCGGTGCGGGAAGCGTTCGAGGACAACTTCCGGGACCGGGGCGAACTGGGCGCCGCGGTGGCGGTGACCGTCGACGGCAGCACGGTGGTGGACCTGTGGGGCGGCTGGGCGGACGTGGCCGGCACCCGGCCGTGGGAGCGGGACACGCTGGTGAACGTGTGGTCGACCACCAAGGGCCCGGTGGCCCTGTGCGCGCATCTGCTCGCCGACCGGGGACTGCTCGACCTCGACGCGCCCGTGTCCGCGTACTGGCCCGAGTTCGCGGCCGAGGGCAAGGACGCGGTGCTCGTACGGCATCTGCTCTCGCACCGCGCCGGGCTGTCCGGGCTGCGCGAGCCGCACTCCCTGGCGGACCTGTACGACTGGGAGCTGACGACGGCCCGGCTGGCGGCGACCGAGCCGTGGTGGGAGCCGGGCACCCGGTCCGGGTATCACGCGCTGACGTACGGCTTCCTGGTCGGCGAGGTCGTCCGGCGGGTCTCGGGGCTGCGGCCCGGGGCCTTCCTGGAGCGGGAGGTGACCGGGCCGCTCGGGATCGACTTCACGGTCGGGCTGCCGGCGAAGGAGGCGGGCCGGGCGGCCGAGCTGGTGCACCCGCCGGCCGTCTCGCGCAGTGAACAGGCGGCGATCTTCAGCCAGTTGGCCCCCGCCGCGCTGGCGGCGCTGACGAACCCCGTGGTCGGCGCGGCGGCGGCGAACACGCCCGAGTGGCGGGCGGCGGAGATCCCCGCGGCGAACGGGCACGGCACCGCACGCGCGGTCGCCGCGCTGTACGGCGTCTTCGCCGGGCTCGGGTCCCACGGCAGTCGGCGCATCCTGTCGCCGGAGGCGGCGGAGCGGGTGCGCGAGGGCCAGGGACGCTGCGTCGATCTGGTGCTGGGCGCGGGCGTCGGGGGCGAGACCGAGATCGGACTCGGTCTGTGGCTGAGCGGCCCGCGGGGGTCGTACGGCCCGAATCCGCGGGCTTTCGGCCATGACGGGTTCGGTGGCTCGTGCGGGCTCGCCGACCCGGAGGCGGGCGTGTCACTGGGGTACGTGATGAACCGGATGGGGCCGCACATCGCCGACGACCCACGGAAGACGGCGCTGATCGACGCCCTGTACAGCGCCCTGTGACGGCGATCGCGCGGGCGGGTTTCGGCCGAACCGGCGGGCCACTCTTCCCTCGTGGTTTAGACCAATGCTAATTGTGGTCGCGCAACGAGCCCGCACGACTACGTCTTGTCACCACAGGAGGGCGCGGCATGGCCCGCACCACCCCGCACGAACCCGCGCAGCGCGACGACCGGCCCCTGTACGGGCGGATCGCCGCGCTGCTCCTCGACGAACTGCGCGCCGGCACCATTCCGCCGGGCGAACGGCTGCCGGGAGAGCGGCACTTGGCCGCGTATTTCCAGGTCAGCCGGGAGACCGTCCGGCAGGCCCTGGAGGTGCTGCGGCGCAGCGGTGCCGTCGCCACCGACCGGCGGGGCAGCCATGCCACGCTGCCCGCCCGGCCGGTCGCGGCACCGGGGACGCCGGCCTTCCCGCTGGGCGCCCGCTCGGCCGACCCGTCCGCGGTCGACCGGGCCACGGTGACCTGGGAGGCACCACCGGAGGAGCACGCGCGGGCGCTGGGCCTGGCCCCGCACCGGCCGACGCTGGTGCACCGGTACCGGTCGGCCACGCCGGACGGCCGGTCGCTGCGCACGGCGGTGACGTCGTTCTCGGCGGTGGCGCTGGCCGAGGTCGCGGAGCTGGCCCGCTACCGGGGCCGGGCCGACGGCACCACCCCCGCGCAGCTGCGCCGGGCCTACGACTGGATGCGCAAGGCCGGTCTGTCCCTGCACCACCACGATGCGATCACCCAGCTCGACGGCGCCACTTCGGTGCGGGTGACCCGGCGGGTGCACGACCAGTACGCCCGGCCGCTGGAGATCACCGATCTGGTGGTGGACGCCGAACGGGACGCGCTGGTCTACGAGTTCACGCTGCCGGCGGCCGGCTGAGCCCGCCGGGCCACCACCAGGCGGGCCCGCGGGCTGCCGTCACCGCGCCGCCCGAACCCGGGCAGGGCGTACAGCTCCACCGTGAACCCCGCGCTCTCCAACTCCGCGCGCACCCGGCCGAGCCGGAAGGCCCGGTAGTACATGACGAACGGCGGCCGCCACAGCGCGTTGCGCACCCGCATCACCGCGTCGAAGCCGAGCAGCATCCAGTAGCCGGCCTGTGCCGGACGGGGCGGGGCGAGCACCGGGAAGGCGAACCGGCCGCCCGGCCGCAGGACGGCGTGGACCCGGTCGAACAGCCCCGGCAGTTCGCGCGGCAGGAAGTGGCCGAAGGCCCCGAAGGAGACCACGAGGTCGAAGGCGGCCGCGAACGGCAGGGCACGGGCGTCGCCGCGCACCCAGGCGACCCCGGGCCCGCCTGCGGGCCGCACCCGGCGTCGGGCGACATCGAGCATGCCGGCGCTGAAGTCGACCCCGGTGACGCTCCGGCGGCACAGCCCGGTGAGGACCTCGGTGCCCGCGCCGGTGCCGCAGCACAGGTCGAGCCCGTCCTCGAACGGGCCGAGCGGGGTGAGCGCCTTCGCCACGGACTCCAGCACCTCGTCGGGCGTCCGGAAGGGCGTGTGGTCGAACTTCGGGGCGAGCAGGTCGTAGCCGTGCTCCACGGACGACAGCGCCTGCACGGCGAGTTCACGCAGGCTGGGGCCTTCGGGACCGAACATCTCCTCAGCCTAGGACCACACGCTCCGCAAGGACCCCGAGAACCCGCTCGCACCAGCGCACGTTCTCCTCCTCGAAGGCGATCCCGGCCAGCAGGGTGAGGTAGGGGCCGACGCGGTCGGCGCTGCGCAGGTACTCGTCCTCGGTCCGGCCGCCGAGGAGGCGGCCCTGCACCCGCCGGTAGCGGTCGAGCTTTCCGCGCGCCCACCCCATGCGCTCCTCGATCAACGCGCGGGTCACCTCCGGGTCGCCGCCGTCCATCGCCTGGATCTTGATGAGGAGTTCGTCGCGGATCGCGGTGGGTCGCTTCGGCGGTTCGGCGGCGAAGGCGTCCAGCTCGGCCCGGCCGGCCTCGGTGAGCGTGAACATCCGCTTGTTGGGCCGTCGCTCCTGCTGCACCGTACGGGCCTGGACGAGCCCGTCCTGCGCGAGGCGCTCCAGCTCCCGGTAGAGCTGCTGCGGGGTGGCGGGCCAGAAGTTCGCGAGCGAGACGTCGAACGACTTCGACAGCTCGTAGCCCGAGGCCTCGCCCTCCAGCAGGGCGGCCAGGACGGCGTACTTGAGCGACATATGGACAGGCTAGCAGCCGTTGATTAATCTCATCCGCACCTATTCAATTAATTGACTACCCCCATCGACTATGTATGCGAGGAGGTCCGATGCACGCGTTCCGCGCGGCGGTCGAGGCCGGCGACATCGACGCCGTCGAGGCGCTGCTGGCCGAGGACGTCGTCTTCACCAGCCCGGTCGTCTTCAAGCCCTATCCGGGCAAGGCGATCACCGCGGCGATCCTGCGCGCGGTCTCCCAGGTCTTCGAGGACTTCCGGTACGTCCGGGAGATCGGCGACCCGGCCGCCCCCGACCACGCGCTCGTCTTCACCGCCCGGGTGGGCGACCGCGAGCTGACCGGCTGCGACTTCCTCCATGTCAACGAGGACGGCCTGATCGACGAGCTCATGGTCATGGTCCGCCCGCTGTCCGGGGCACACGCCCTCGCCGAGGCCATGGGCGCGCGGTTCGACGCGATCGCGAAGGAGGCGGAGGCGCGGTCGGCGTGAGCGCGCAGGGCCACCGGGCATTGGCGGTGAACTCGGTGGCCCCGCCGCTCGGCATCCAGGCGCGGGCGCCGCGGGGCCTGTCCGAGGTGGCGGCGCTGGAGCCGACCCCGGCAACGCGCGGGCACGGCCGGTGAGGTCGCCCCGCTGGTCGTGTATCTGCCAAGCCCCTCTCCCGCTGCCGCCGAAGCGCGGTGGTGGCAGCCCAGGCAGGGCATTGACGTATTCGGCTCAGGCTCCGGGGGTTCCGGTGCGTGCGAGCCGGACCGGCAGGGTGCGCACACTGTTGCCGACGAACCCGGCGTGCGGGGCAAGGCCGGCTTCGGGTACGGCGAGTTCGAGGGCGGGGAAGCGGGTGAAGAGCCGCTCCAGCGCGATGCCGGCCTCCAGCCGGGCCAGCGGCGCGCCGAGGCAGTAGTGCGCGCCGTGCCCGAGCGAGACATGGCGTACGGCGTCGGGCCGGGCGGGGCGGGTGACGTCGAAGCGGTCGGCGTCGGGGCCGTGCGCGGCGGGGTCGCGGCCGGCGGCGGAGTAGCCGGCGAGCACGGGGGTGCCGGCGGGTATGAGCGTGCCGTCGACGGTCAGGTCGCGCACCGGGTAGCGGAACGGGAAGTAGCTGACCGGAGCGTCCCAGCGCAGGGTCTCCTCGACCGCGTCCGCCCAGCCCGCCTCGCCCGCGCGCACGAGGTCGAGCTGGTCGGGGTGGGCGCACAGGGCGCGTACGGCGTTGGTGATCAGGTTGAGCGTCGTCTCGTGCCCGGCGACGATCATCAGCAGGAGGGTGCCGATCAGCTCCTGGTCGCCGAGCCGGTCGCCGCCCTCGTCGCGGGCTGAAATGAGCGCGCTGGTGAGGTCGTCGGCGGGCGCCGCGGCCTTGGTCGCCGCGATCTCGCCCAGGACCGCGACGAGTTCACGGTTGGCGGCGATGGCCTCGGCCGGTTCGATGTCGGTGGCCACGACCTGGCTGCTGAGGTGGTGCAGCCGGTCGCGGAACTCGACGCCGACGCCGAGGAGTTCGCAGATGACTCCCATCGGCAGGGGCAGGGCGAAGTGCCGACGCAGATCGGCGACGCCCTCCGCGGCCTTCGCGGCGCGGGCCAGGCCGTCCAGCAGGGCGTCGGTCAACTGCTCGATCCGGGGCCGCAGTTGCTCCACACGACGGGGCGTGAAGGCGCGGCTCACCAGGGACCGCAGCCGCCGGTGGTCCTCGTCGTCGGCGGTGGTCATGCCCGGCACGGTGGCAAACGTCAGCAGCGGCCAGCCCGCGGGAATCCGGCGCTCCCGCAGGTCCGTGAAGTGGCGTGCGTTCTTGGCGACGCCGGGATGCTGCAGGAACGCCTTCAGCGCCTCGTGTCCGAGTACGGCCATCCCCCCGATCCCGCCGGGCAGTTCCACCGGTGCCACGGCACCGTCGGCCAGCAGCCGCGCGTTGACGGTGTGCGGGCAGCCACCCGCGGGGTCGAGCCGGTGCGGGGGCCGGGCGGAAGAGGTCTGCACGGGTTCTTCTCCTGACGGTCGGGCGGAAGAGCGGCGTGGCTCGGCGCAAGAGCAGTGTCGGCTCGGAGCGGGAATGGACGCGGACGGCTTCATGTTGACCGAAGCAAGCGCACGGGTATAGTGCGATCAGCGCATGTGCGTGTCCCGTTGTACGGACACCGGTGCCGCTGTTCTCTCATCAGCCCCTCGGCCGAGGTTTCCGACCGGCCCGGGCTTCTTCTCAGCACCACCTCGTGACCAGGGCGTCCATGCCGTACCCGAGGTGCCGTTCCCGCCGCCCGGAGGCAGCTGCCAAGGCCTCCCGCTCGCGGCCTCTCCCCCCTTCCCAGCTCCTTCCTCCGTCCGTGAAAGGACCTCCCACCATGACCACCACACTCGAACACCCTCCCGTGGTACAGCAGGCCCCGGCCGCCCGACTCGTCACCGGTGTCCTCGACATCGACGCGCAGGGGAAGGGGCAGCTGCGGGCCGCGCATCTGCTGGCCTCCCCCGCCGATCCCCAGGTCCCGGCGAACCTGATCCGGCGCCACGGACTGCGCAAGGGCGACCTCGTCGAAGGCGTCCGCGGTGACCGCCGGGCCCTGACCGAGGTCACGCGCATCGAGGGACGCGAGCCGGCGGACCTCCGCGGCCGGCGTCACTTCCGCGACCTCACCCCGCTCCACCCGCACGAGCGCATCCGCCTGGAGCACCCCGCGTCCGGACTGGCCGGGCGCGTCACCGACCTCTTCGCGCCGATCGGCAAGGGCCAGCGCGGACTCGTCGTGGCCCCGCCGAAGACCGGCAAGACGGTGCTGCTCCAGCAGCTGGCGGCCGCCGTGGCCGGCAACCACCCCGAATGCCGGCTGATCGTCCTGCTGCTGGACGAGCGCCCCGAGGAGGTCACCGAGATGCGCCGCTCGGTGCGCGGCGAGGTGTACGCCTCCACCTTCGACCGGACGCCCAAGGAGCACATCGCCCTCGCCGAGCTCGTCGTCGAGCGGGCCAAGCGCCTGGTGGAGGCCGGCGAGGACGTCGTGATCCTGCTGGACTCGCTGACCCGGCTGTGCCGGGCGCACAACAACGCCTCCGCCGCCGGTGGCCGCACGCTGAGCGGCGGTGTCGACGCGGGCGCGCTGCTCGGCCCCAAGCGGTTCTTCGGCGCCGCCCGCCAGGCCGAGGAGGGCGGCTCCCTGACCATCCTCGCCACCGTCCTGGTGGACACCGGCTCCCGTGCCGACGGCTACTACTTCGAGGAGCTGAAGAGCACGGGCAACATGGAGCTGCGGCTGGACCGGGAATCCGCCGCCCGGCGCCTCTTCCCCGCCGTGGACCTCGACGCCACCGGCACCCGTCGCGAGGAGCTCCTGCTCACTCCGGCCGAGTTGACGGCCGTACCCGGTCTGCGCCGCGTCCTGCGCTCCCGCGAGGGCGGCCCGTCCGGTCTGGAGACCCTGCTGGAGCGGCTGCGCTCCACCCCCGACAACGCCGCGTTCCTGCGGCAGATCCGGCCCACCCTGCCCGCCGGCTGAGCGCCCCCGCGGGCGGCCGGGGTGCGGCATCCGGGTTGCTCGTGTGAGCCGAACGGCCGCTCCAGCGCGAGGGACGGCCAACACGTTCGTACGTTGATCCTATGATCACCGCTCTTTCTCATCGGGTGGCCGTATCAACCTGTGCCCTGTGCGCGGCGGGCGTGCTGGCACTCACCCCGGCCGCCGCCTCCGCCGGGCCCCGTACCGGCGAACCCGCCCCGCCCGCACCCCGGGCGGCGATGCCCGGACCGAACCAGCTCTACGGCTCCGGCACCCTGGTCCGGCCGCACCGGGACGCTCCCGAGGTGCCGGAGGTGTCGGCGCTGTCCTGGGTGGTGGCCGACGCCGCGAGCGGGGCGGTGCTGGCCGCGAGCGACGCGCACCGCAAGCTGCCGCCCGCGAGCACCCTGAAGACCCTGTTCGCCCTCACCGTGCTGCCCTCCCTGCCCGCCGGGATGCGGCACACCGTGCGCAACGAGGAGCTGGCGGACATCGGCGCGGGCAGCAGCCTGGTCGGCGTCCGGGAGGGACTCACCTACAAGGTGGCCGACCTGTGGCGCGGGGTCTTCCTCAACTCCGGCAACGACGCCGTGCACGTGCTCGCCTCGCTGAACGGCGGCTGGGAGGCCACGGCCGCCCAGATGCAGGCCAAGGCGCGCTCCCTCGGCGCCCTGGACACCCATGTCGTCTCCCCCGACGGCTACGACGCCGACGGCCAGGTGTCCTCCGCCTACGACCTGGCGCTCTTCGGCCGTGAGGGCCTGCGCAATCCCGACTTCGCCCGGTACTGCTCCACCGCCGAGGCGTACTTCCCCGGGGACGGCGCGTCGTACGGCATCCGGAACACCAACCGGCTGCTGACCGGCGCGAACGGCGTGACGAAGTATCCCGGGCTGCTCGGCATCAAGAACGGCTACACCACCCACGCGGGCAACACCCTGGTGGCCGCGGCCCGGCATGGCGGCCGCACGCTGGTGGTGACCGTGATGAACCCTCAGCAGGGCGGCGGGCTGGCGGTGTACCAGGAGGCGCGCAAGCTGCTCGACTGGGGCTTCGCGGCGGCCGGCCGGGTGGATCCGGTCGGCTCGCTGGACGGGCTGCGCGCCAAGTCGCGGCCGTCGTCGACGGCCAAGCCGGTGGCCGCGGCCACGTCGCAGGCACCGGACGACGACTCGTTCTGGCCGGGCGTCGCCATCGTCGTGGGGTTCTCGGCCCTCGCCGCGGGCACCACGGCGCTGGCGCTGCGCGCCAAGGACAACCGGACCCCGCCCGGCTGACCCGTCGGCAGGCCGAGCAGCAGACCCAGTGTGATCCAGGTGTAGGTGTTGCTGCCGAGGAAGCCGCCGATGCCGGAGGCGTCGTCGAACCACAGCCAGACCACGCTCGTGCACAGCACCGCGTACAGGGCGCCCGCGATCCGCGGGTGCCCCGTGCGCAGCAGTACGGCGAACGACGGCAGCAGCCACACCAGGTGGTGCACCCAGGTGATGGGGCTGACCAGGCAGGCCGCCGCCCCGGTGAGCGCGAACGCCGCCGCCCAGTCACCGGCCCGCACCGCCCGACGGGCCCGCCAGGCCCAGATGCACAGGGTCAGCAGGACCACCGTCGCCCACAGCGGGCGGCCCGGCTCGCCGAGGCGGGCCAGCACCCCCTGGAGCGACTGGTTCGACACATAGTCGAGCCGGCCCACCCGGCCGGTGTCCCACAGCGCCTGCGTCCAGTAGAAGCGGGACGCCCGCGGGTCCGCCCAGGCGGCGAGCGCGGTCGCCGCGACGGCCACGGCCGTCGCGACACCGGCCGCCCGGCGCCGTCCGGCGAGCAGCAGCAGGCCGATGAACAGGGCGGGCGTGAGCTTCACCGCGGCGGCGAGCCCGATCCCGGCGCCCGCCCAGCGCTCCCGTCCGGTCGCCAGCAGCAGACAGTCCCCCAGGACGAGGGCGAGCAGCACCAGGTTGACCTGGCCGAAACTGAAGGTGTCCCGCAGCGGCTCGAACAGCGCGAGCACGCACAGGCACAGCGACCACCGGTACCAGCCGTGCCGCCGCCAGTCCCCTCCGGCCAGGATCCGCAGAACCACCGCCAGCGCGGCCAGGTTGACCAGCAGGGAGGCCACGATCGCCGAGGTACGGTCCAGCAGCGCCAGCGGCAGCATGGCGACCGCGGCGAACGGCGGATAGGTGAAGCCGTACGAGGTGCCCGGCACCTGGTAGTCGTAGATCCGCCCGCCGTGGTGCGCCCAGGTGTGCACGGTGCCGTAGTAGACGCGCAGGTCGAAGAAGTCGCGCAGCAGCGGCACGGTCGCCGTGAAGACGGTGACCGCGGCACCGAGGAAGAGAACCAGCAGCAGACGGCCCCTGGTCGTACGCGGCCCCCTCACGCCATGCGTCCCGGGGCCGGGGCCTGGGCCGCCTGGTGGGCCTGCCACAGCACGACCACGCCGAGCACCCCGCCGGAGACGGCGAGCACCAGTTGCCCGAGGTCGGCCGGGCCGCCGCTGGGCAGTACGGCGAGGGCGAGGACGCCGGCCAGGGCCGCGACCCGGTGCCGTACCGAGGTGCTGGGCGCGGCGGCGGCGATGAGGAACAGGCCCCACAGCACGTACCAGGGGCGGATCGCCGGGCCGAACACGGCGACCGTCAGCAGGCTGAGCCCGAGGGCGTACACCGGTCTGACGCGCAGCCGGAGCCATATCAGCGCCACGGCGACGGCGGTGGCGGCGAGGCCGAGCAGATGCCAGGCCGGCACGGCCAGCGGCGCGAGACTGCTGCCGAGGTGTTCCAGCAGCGCGCCGGTGGCACGGCCGAGCAGGCTGGTCAGGGCCCAGTTGTGCGGGGAGACGGGGGTGGCCAGGGCGCCGATCCAGCCGTAGCCGGTGCCGGCGACGGCCGTGGCGGCGACCGTGGTCACGGCGGAGGCGGCCGCCGCGGTCAGGACGGCCGGCAGCGGGCGGCGGCCGGAGCGGGCCTGGAGGGCCACGACCGCCAGCAGCCCGAGCGCGGCCGGCGCCTTGACCAGGGCGGCCAGGGTGACGAGGACGGCCCCGAGGACACCGCCGGCCGGCCGGTCCCCGCGCGCGGCGACCAGCCCGAGCCCCAGCAGACCGAGCATCAGGGCGTCGTTGTGGGCACCCGCGACCAGATGCAGCAGGACGAGTGGATTGAGGGCGCCGAGCCAGAGGGCGGCGGCCGGGTCGGCGCCGCTGTGCCGGGCGAGGCGGGGCAGCGCCACCGCCATCAGGGCCACGCCGAGCAGCGCGACCAGGCGCATGCCGAGCAGTCCTTCGGGCAGTTGCCCGCGGGTCAGGCCGGACAGCGCGGAGGCCAGGGCCATGAAGGCGGGGCCGTACGGGGCGCCGGTGTGCTGCCACATCGGGGCCACCTCGTCGGCGAGCGGGCCACCGAGCTGGGCCGGGCCCTGGGCGTAGACGTCCATGTGGGCGTCGACCATGGCGCCCTGCGCGAGATAGCTGTAGACGTCCCGGCTGAACAGCGGGGGCGCGAGCAGCAGCGGTGCCGTCCACACGGCGAGCACCAGCAGCAGGGCACGCGGGGTGGGCGGCTGGGGGCCGCGCACCAGCCGGCCGAGGAGCACCCAGGCCGCTATGAGCAGGACGACGCCGAAGTACACCCCGACCAGGCCGAGCGCGACCTGCACCGAGGCGGGGGCCAGGAGATCCTGCACGGGCAGGGCACCGGCCGTCTCACCGCCCAGCGCGAGAAAGGCGGTGCCGGCCAGCCCGAGCACCTGGCAGCGGCGGAGATCGACGGGGAATGCCATGGCCAACACTGCTTCAGCGTGTCAACGCCGGGTGGCCGGAAGGCGACGGCAGCCCTGCCGGGCGGGGGCCGCGATGTAACTGGTGGGTGAGAGCGCGTTGCCGGCTGCGGGTACGTCGTGGCTTGTCTCCTGTCAACAAGTCCTGTCAGAACACCGAGAGCCCAGTCAGCGTGGTGAACCGGTCCAGGGCCGCCACCCCCGCCACCGAGTTGCCGCGCTCGTCCAGGCCCGGGCTCCACACGCACAGGGTGCAGCGGCCCGGCACCACCGCGATGATTCCGCCGCCGACGCCGCTCTTGCCGGGCAGACCGACCCGGTAGGCGAAGTCACCGGCCGCGTCGTACGTCCCGCAGGTCAGCATCACCGCGTTGACCTGCTTGGCCTGGCTGCGGGTGAGCAGGCGGCTGCCGTCGGCGCGGATGCCGTGCCGGGCGAGGAAGCCGGCGGCGAGGGCCAGGTCGGCGCAGGAGGCGGTGACGGAGCACTGCCGGAAGTACTGGTCGAGCAGGGTCGGCACGTCGTTGTCGATGTTGCCGTAGGACGCCATGAAATGGGCGAGGGCGGCGTTGCGGTCGCCGTGGGCGGTCTCGGAGGCGGCGACCTCCTTGTCGAAGTCCAGGGTGGCGTTGCCGCTCTCGGTGCGCAGAAAGGTCAGCAGTTCGCCGGCCGCGTCTCCGGTACGGGTCTGGAGGCGGTCGGTGACGACGAGGGCGCCCGCGTTGATGAAGGGATTCCGCGGGATGCCGTTCTCGTACTCCAGCTGGACCAGGGAGTTGAAGGGGTTGCCGGAGGGCTCGCGGCCCACGTGCTCCCAGAGTTCGTCGCCCTCGCGGGACAGGTCCAGGGCCAGGGTGAAGACCTTGGTGATGGACTGCGTGGAGAACGGCTCGCGCCACTCCCCCACCCCGTACACCGTGCCGTCCAGCTCGGCGACGGCCATGCCGAAGCGGCGGGGATCGCAGGCGGCGAGGGCCGGGATGTAGTCGGCGGCCCGGCCGCGTCCGGGCGTGCGCTCGATCTCCTCGGCGATGCGCTCCAGGACCGGCAGGAAGGTGAGGGACGACGTCGTTGTCATGATCACCATTGTGCCTCCGCACCGGCCCTGGAGCCCACTCGCGTACGGGCTGATACCGGCCCGTAACCGCAGGTCAGGCGGCAGGCGCCCCGCTGCCGGCGACGACTTCGGGACGCAGCAGCCCGGCCAGCTTCTCGGCCGGCAACAGGCCCTTCTCCAGCACCAGTTCGGCCACGCCACGGCCGGTGACGAGCGCCTCCTTGGCGATCTCGGTGGCGGCCGTGTACCCGATGTGCGGGTTGAGGGCGGTGACCAGGCCGATGGAGTTCTCCACGGTGGCGCGCAGCCGCTCGGTGTTGGCGGTGATGCCGGACACGCAGCGCTCGGCCAGGGTGAGGCAGGCGCTCTGCAGGTGCGTGACGGACTCCGACAGGGAGTGCAGGATGATCGGCTCGAAGGCGTTGAGCTGGAGCTGTCCGGCCTCGGCGGCCATGGTGATGGCGACGTCGTTGCCGATCACCTCGAAGGCGACCTGGTTGACCACCTCGGGGATCACCGGGTTGACCTTGCCCGGCATGATGGACGAACCGGCCTGCACCGGCGGCAGGTTGATCTCACCGAGGCCCGCACGCGGACCGGAGGACAGCAGCCGCAGGTCGTTGCAGCTCTTGGAGAGCTTGACGGCGATCCGCTTCAGCACACCGGACATCTGCACGAAGGCACCGCAGTCCTGGGTGGCCTCGACCAGGTTGGCGGCGGTGACCAGCGGCAGTCCGGTGATGTCGGCCAGGTGTCGGCGGGCGGCCTCGGCGTACCCGGCGGGCGCGTTGAGCCCCGTACCGATGGCCGTGGCGCCCAGGTTGATCTCATGGATCAACTCGACGGCCTCGGCGAGCCGGCTGCGGTCCTCCTCGATCATCACGGCGTAGGCCGAGAACTCCTGACCGAGCGTCATCGGCACGGCGTCCTGCAGCTGGGTGCGGCCCATCTT
This sequence comes from Streptomyces sp. RB17, assembly GCF_009604455.1. GTDB lineage: Bacteria > Actinomycetota > Actinomycetes > Streptomycetales > Streptomycetaceae > Streptomyces. The sequence continues at coordinate 508,525 of NZ_WEGL01000006.1, read as the reverse complement.
GAGCACGTCACGGAACTCGACCGCCTTACGGGCGAAGGCGTCCTGCAGTACAGCCATGGCCTTGAGCAGTCCACGGACCGCGAACACCGTCGCGATCTTGACGGCGGTCGGATAGACGTCATTGGTGGACTGGCTGAGGTTGACGTCCTCGTTGGGATGCAGGTACGTGTACCGGCCCTTGTCATGGCCGAGGAGTTCCAGCGCGCGATTCGCCACGACCTCGTTGGCGTTCATGTTGGTGGACGTGCCGGCGCCGCCCTGGATGACGTCGACGACGAACTGCTCGTGCAGCTTGCCCGCCCGGATCTCCTGGCAGGCGGCGACGATCGCGCGCGCCTTCTCCGGCGCCAGCAGGCCGAGCTCCTCGTTGGCGAGAGCGGCGGCCTCCTTGACGGCGGCCAGGGCGTCGATCAGGTGCGGGTAGGCGGAGATCGCGGTGCCGGTGATGGGAAAGTTCTCCGTTGCACGCAGGGTGTGCACACCCCAGTACGCGTCGGCGGGTATGTCCCGGTCGCCGAGCAGATCGTGTTCGCTGCGAGTGGTGGCGGCGGTCATGAGGAAACGGTCCTCTTTCTGAGGTACGGAGGTGAAAGCGCCCCTGAAAGGGGCGCGGGGAACTGCGCGATCGACCACAGACGGCCGGCAGACCCGCGACGACCCGTAGTCCCCCTCTGAAATCGGCGAATCCCTATGCGCAGGCAGGAAGCTCAACGGGGTCCAGCGCACGCACCGCACGCACACAACCCACCGGCTCCCCACCCCCGAGCAGCGGCTCCCCCGAGAACTCGGTCAGCAGCTCGGGATCCACGCCCGCGCGAGCGAGCGCCGCCGCAGCCACCGGAATCCGCGCCCGGTTCGCCCCGTCCGCGATCTTCACCGCGACGGCCCGCCCATCGGGCAGGGCGGCAACCTGCACGCCCTCGAAACCATCCTTCGCGAGCAACCCGGGCACGGCTCGCATCAACGCAGCCACGTCCCGCCCCGCGCCGGAGGCCATCTCGGCGTGCGAGCGCATCGCGTCGGCGACCCGGGCCTCGGGCGTGCCGGGGGCGGCCGAGGTGATCCGGGACAGGGCACGGGCGAGGCCGTGCAGGGAGATGGAGAACAGCGGCGCGCCGCAGCCGTCCACGGTGACCCGGGCGACCCGCTGGCCGGTCAGGTCCTCGACGATCTCCTGGATCGCCTGCTGCAGCGGGTGCTTCGGGTCGAGGTAGTCCGTGAGGGACCAGCCGTTGAGCTGGGCGGTCCACAGCATGGCCGCGTGCTTGCCGGAGCAGTTCTGGGCGAGCCGGGAGGGCGTGCGGCCCGCGCGCACCCAGGCGTCCCGGACGGCCGGGTCGAACGGCATGTCGGGGACGTTGCGCAGGTCGTCCTCGGTGAGCCCGGCGAGTTCGAGGATGCGCCGGGCGCCGGCGAGGTGACGGTTCTCGCCGGAGTGGCTGGCGGCGGCCAGCGACAGCAGTTCGCCGTCGAGCGGCAGCCCGGCCCGCAGCATGGCCACGGCCTGCAGCGGCTTGACGGCCGAGCGCGGGTAGAAGGCGGCCTCGATGTCGCCGAGCTGGAACTCCACCGTGCCGTCGGCGCCGAGGACGACGACGGAACCGTAGTGGATGCCCTCGACGACTCCACCGCGGATGAGGTGGGCGACCGGGGCGTGGAGGGGTTCGCGGACAAGGGGTGCGTCCGCCGGGGAACTGCTGTACATCACTGCCTGCATCGATGAGTCGGGTCGGCCGGTACGCGGGTCACGCGTCGGCGCCGGTGGACGTGCGGGATATCCGGCCGCGGATGCCGTACCAGCCCGCGACCAGGGTTGCGACGATCAGCGGCAGACAGAGCACGGTGGTGCGTCCGGTGCCGCCGTCGGCGTACATGAGGACCAGGACGGAGGCGAGGAACGCCAGCGTCACGACTTCGGTCCAGGGGGAGCCCGGCAGCCGGTACGACGGCCGGGTCAGCTCGCCCTTCTGGGTCTTCTGCCAGAAGAGCAGGTGACAGAGCATGATCATGCCCCAGGTCGCGAGGATGCCGATCGCCGCGAAGTTCAGGACGATCTCGAACGCGTCGGCGGGGACGACGTAGTTGAGGCCCACGCCGAGGACGCAGATGCCGCTGGTGAGCAGAATTCCGCCGTACGGGACCTGGCTGCGGCTCATCCGCGCGGTGAACCTCGGCGCGGAACCGCTCATGGCCATGGAGCGCAGGATGCGGCCGGTGGAGTACAGGCCGGAGTTCAGCGAGGACATGGCGGCCGTCAGCACGACCAGGTTCATCACGTCGCCGGCCGCGGGGACGCCGATGTGGGACAGGACCGTCACGAAGGGGCTCTCGCCGGCGCTGTAGCCGGTCCAGGGCATCAGCATGGACAGCAGGACGACGGAGCCGACGTAGAACAGGCCCACCCGCCACATGATCGAGTTGATCGCCTTCGGCATGATCTTCTCGGGGTTCTCGGTCTCACCGGCGGCCACGCCGACCAGCTCGACGGAGGCGTAGGCGAAGACGACGCCCTGGATGATCAGCAGCATCGGCAGCAGGCCGTTGGGGAAGACGCCGCCGTTGTCGGTGATCAGGGACGGACCGGGGTGGTGGCCGGCGACCGGGTGCTGGGTGACCAGCAGGAAGATACCGATCGCCATGAAGACCACGAGCGCGCCGACCTTGACGATCGCGAACCAGAACTCCAGCTCACCGAATATCTTGACGGAGATCAGGTTGACGGTCAGGACGACCGCAAGGGCGATCAATGCGATCAACCATTGAGGGATGTCGGAGAACATGCCCCAGTAGTGGGTGTAGGTGGCGACCGCGGTGATGTCGGCGATGCCGGTGGTCGCCCAGTTCAGGAAGTACATCCAGCCCGCGGTGTAGGCGCCCTTCTCGCCCAGGAACTCCCGGGCGTACGACACGAAGGCGCCGGAGGACGGGCGGTACAGAACGAGTTCGCCGAGGGCGCGTACGACCAGGAAGGCGAAGACGCCGCAGACGGCGTAGGCGATGAAGAGGGAGGGTCCGGCGTCGGCGAGCCGGCCGCCCGCGCCGAGGAAGAGGCCGGTGCCGATGGCTCCGCCGATGGCGATCATGTTGACGTGCCGGTGCTTCAGGCCTTTGCTGTAGCCGGCGTCTCCGGCGTCGACATGGCCGGACGAGGGGCGCGTCTCGTCTTTGAGGTGCTGCTCGCTCACGCCTCGGGTCCGCCTTCCGTGGGGAGGTCGTCCGTCCGCTGGGGACGCACGATGTCGGTGAGGGTCGTCTCGACGCGGTCCAGGTGGTGGCTCATGGCCTGAACCGCGTCGTGTTCGGAACCGTCGATCAGCGCCTCGACGATGGCCCGGTGCTCGCGGTTGGACTGCTCGCGGCGGCCGCCCAGCTCGTTGAGGAAGGCCGACTGACGCGCCAGTGCGTCGCGGATCTCCTCGATGACCCGGCGGAAGACCGGGTTCTGGGCGGCTTCGGCGATCGCGAGGTGGAAGAGGGTGTCCATCGCGACCCAGGCCGTGGTGTCCGTCTCCCGCTCCATGCGGTCGAGCAGATGGGCCAGGTGGTCCAGGTTCTCCGGGGTGCGGCGCACGGCCGCGTACCCGGCGACGGGGACCTCGATGTGCCGGCGCACCTCGAGCAGGTCGCTGGCGGCGTAGTCGCCGAAGGTGGGGTCCTCGACGGCGTTCGCGACGACGAAGGTGCCCTTGCCGGTCCGGGAGACGGTCAGGCCCATCGTCTGCAGCGCGCGCAGTGCCTCGCGCAGCACGGGCCGGGACACCTCGAGGGTGCGGCACAGCTCGGCCTCGGAGGGGAGCTTGTCGCCGATGGCGTACGCGCCGCGTTCGATGGCGCCGCGGAGGTGGGCCAGGACCGCTTCCATGGCGCTCACACGCCGGGGGCCTGGGCCACCTGTCTGGCTGTCTGACAGGTTCACGGGAGCGATCCTGCGGGTTGCGGGCCGGGACTGTCAAGGCGTCCCGTAAGAAAACATTCACGGGGTGCGGCGCCTGAATGCAGGCATCCGCACCCCGTGGGTGATCAGGAGGGTTCGGTCAGGCGTTGAGCACGCCCGCGCCGAGCAGGCCGAGCAGGCCCACGCCGATGACGATCCGGTAGATCACGAAGGCGTTGAAGGAGTGCTTGGCAACGAACTTCAGCAGCCAGGCGATGGAGGCGTAGGCGACCACGAACGACACGATCGTCCCGACGGCCAGCGGCGCCGCGCCCACGCCCGCGCCGAGGGCGTCCTTGAGCTCGTAGATGCCGGCGCCGGTCAGGGCCGGGATGCCGAGGAAGAAGGACAGGCGGGTGGCGGCGACGCGGTCGAGGTCGAGGATGAGCGCCGTGGACATGGTGGCGCCGGAGCGGGAGAAGCCGGGGAAGAGCAGGGCGAGGATCTGCGAGCAGCCGACCCACATCGCGTCCTTGAACGACGTGTCGTCCTCACCGCGCTTGTGCCGGCCCATCTGGTCGGCCGCCCACATCACACCGGAGCCGACGATCAGCGAGCCGGCCACCACCCACAGCGAGCCCAGCGGGCCCTCTACCAGCTTCTTGGCGGCCAGGCCGACCACGACGATCGGGACGGTGGCGGCGATCACCCACCAGGCGAACTTGTAGTCGTGGTGGTAGCGCTCCTCGCGGTTGGTCAGACCGCGGAACCAGGCGGAGACGATCCGCTTGATGTCCTTGAAGAAGTACACGAGCACGGCGGCGATGGCGCCGACCTGGATGACGGCGGAGAAACCGACGACGGACTTGTCGTCGACCGGGATGTTCATGAGTCCCTCGGCGATCTTCAGGTGACCGGTGGAGGACACCGGGAGGAACTCGGTCACCCCCTCGACTACCCCGAGGACGACGGCCTGACCGACGGAGATGGCGCTCATGGGATCCAGTTCTGAGGAGAGTTGGTCGACATTGCTGTAGACAGTACTTGCTGCGCCCGGCGCTCTGGCAAGCGCCTAGGCCCACAGGGCGCCGGCGAGCGAGACGCCGGCGAAGGCGGCGGCGAGCCCCGCCACCAGGCTCGCCGCGACGTTGACCGCGGCATAGCGGCCGGAGCCGGCCTCGGCCAGCCGCAGGGTCTCATAGGAGAAGGTCGAGTACGTCGTCAGCGCTCCGCAGAACCCGGTGCCCACCAGCAACTGCAGATGGGGGCCGGCCGCCCCGGCCGAGAAGGCGCCCGTGAGCAGCCCGAGGATCAGGGAGCCGGTGACGTTCACCACGAAGGTGCCCCAGGGGAAGACCGAGTCGTGGCGGGCCTGCACGGCACGGTCGGTCAGATAGCGCAACGGTGCGCCGACCACGGCCCCCGCGATCACGAGCAGCCAGTTCACAACGACTTCTTACCCTTCGGATCCGTGCCCTCGGGGCCGCCCGTGCGCCCCACATACCGGACGACCTCGCACTCCTCCAGGGTCACGAGCCCCTCGTCGACGAGTTCGTCGAGCTGCGGCAGGAACGCCCGTACCCGCTCCTCGGCGTCCACGACGACGACCGCCACGGGCAGGTCCTCGCTCAGGGACAGCAGGCGGGAGGTGTGGATCCGGGAGGAGGCGCCGAAGCCCTCGATGCCCCGGAAGACGCTCGCCCCGGCGAGCCCGGCCGCGTGCGCGCGGTGCACGATCTCCGAGTACAGGGGCTTGTGGTGCCAGGTGTCGTCCTCGCCGATGTAGACGGTCAGCCTGAGGGCCCGGCCGGTGAGTGATGTCATCGCTGCCTCCTGAGCAGCACGCGGCGGGCGGCGACCGAGGCGAGCCACACCGCGGCGAGGGCCGCGCACAGCGTCGCGGCGAGATAGGCGAGCCCGAGGCCCGGGCGGCCCGCGTCGAGCAGCTTGCGGACGTCGACGGCGTGGGTGGAGAAGGTCGTGAAGCCGCCGAGCACGCCGGTGCCGAAGAAGGGGCGTACGAGGCGGTGGGCGGCCCACACGTCGGTGATGAGCACCATGAAGACACCGATCACCGCGCAGCCGATGACGTTGGTGAGGAAGGTCGCCCAGGGGAAGCAGCCGGGTGGTGTGGGCCAGGCGAGGGAGAGGCCGTAGCGGCAGCAGGCGCCGAGGGCGCCGCCGAGGGCGACGACCGCGACGACGGGTATCTGAGCACGCCACTCGGACCGCCCCCGTGGGGCGGGGCGGACGCGGAGGCTCTCGGCTTCCGGGGCTGTCATGCTGGTGCGTCTCCTGTTCGGCCCGCCCCTACGGGTGATCACGGCCGGGCACCAGCGTACCGCCGAGTCAGCGGGCGGCCGTCCGCGCACAGACCGCGACGCCGGGCTCCCACAGGCTGCCCAGGACGAGATGGTCACCGGTCGCGCAGACGCTGGTGACCATGCGGAAGCCGGAGCGGCGGCGGGTGAGGTGCCGCACGGTCCGTCCGGTGTCGTCGAGGGCCATGACCGCGGTCGTCCCGCTCGGGCGGTACGGCGCGTGTACGGCGGCCCGGGCTGCGGCGCCGCGCACGGCGGGCGAGGTGCGGTGCAGCAGGTCCAGCGGCGGGACCCGGGGACTGGCGAGCGCGACCCAGAGCGGGCCGTCGGGGCCCTCGCGCCAGAGGTTGTCCGGCATGCCGGGCAGCGTGGCGAAGAGGTCGGCGTGGCCGGCGCGCTGACCGGTCAGGTGGTAGCGGGTGAGGCGGCAGGCGCCGGTCTCGGCGATCACCAGGAAGGATCCGTCGGCGCCGGGGGCCAGGCCGTTGGCGAACTGCAGCCCGTCCAGCAGCACTTCGGGCTCACCGCCCGCGGGCGGGAGGCGCAGCAGCCGGCCGGTGCCGGTGTGCTCGACGATGTCGCCGATCCACTGCTGCAGTGGGTAGCGTCGGCTGGAGACGGTGAAGTACGCGCTGCCGTCGGGCAGGGCGACGACGTTGCTGCAGAAGCGGAGCGGCTCCCCTGCCACGGAGTCCGCGAGGACCCGTACGGTGCCGTCGCCGGGGTCGACACGCAGCAGGCCGCGTTCCGCGTCGCACACCAACAGGCCGCCGTCCGGCAGCGGTTCGAGGCCCAGCGGACGGCCGCCGGTGTCCGCCAGCACCTCCGCGCGGGCCGCGCGCGGGTCGCCGAGGTCGTGCACGCGCAGGATCCGGCCGTCCTCCACTCCGGTCAGCACGCGTCCGTGGGCGTCCACGACGACGTCCTCGGGGCCGCGGGCACCCAGGGAGACGTAGTGGAGCGGGACGAGTGCCGTGGGTCGGTCCATACGTGTGCCCTTCGCGGTCGGTCGGCCGTCCTGCGGCCGGCTGTGCCCCCTGTGTCGTCCCCTCACCACCCCTTCTCGAAAACCCGGGTCACCTCGGCGATGCGTATCTCGTCGCGCCGGTAGCAGGTGCCCCGGCAACTGCGGCGGGTGCGCAGCAGGCCGAGCCGGGTGAGGAAGTCCAGGTGGGCGACGGCGGTCCGGCGGGGCACGCCCAGCTTGGCGGCCACGGCGCGCGCGGTGACTCCCGTCTCGGCGAGTTCGCGGCGACGGGGCGCCGGAAAGTGGGCCGCGGGGTCCTTGAGCCATTCGAGAATCGTCTGCCGCATCCGGCCCGAGGGGGTTCCCATCATCCGTCCGCCTCCGTCCCCGGCCTCCTCGTACGCAGTGTTCCCACTGTCGCGCGGCCGACTCCGTCGCGTCCGGGACTCGCCGGCCGTTGTCCGGTACCGAGCGGCCGTACGACCGAGGCGGGGCATATGACCCCGGAAAATCGGCGAGGACCCGGCCGCCCCTTACGGCCGGGCCCGTCACCGGTGGTTCAGCGGTGGCTGAACCACGTCATGGAGGAGAGCGCCTTGTCGTCGTAGCCGAACAGGGCCTGGTTCTCCCAGCCGTTGCCGGAGCCGGCGTCGGTGGGGTCCCAGCCGTTTCCGGTGACGGCGGTCCAGGTCGCCTCCCAGTAGAAGACGCCGAGGCCACGGTGGTTCGGTACGGCCTCCACGATGCTCGCCACGTCGTTCATCCACTTGGTCTGGCCGGCCACGGTCGCCGGGTAGCCGGAGACCAGCTCGCCCGTCGTGTCGATCTGGTTGTCCAGGGAGTCGTTCTGGGTCAGGGTGAACGGGTAGGCCGTCTCCGCGACGAACACCGGCTTGCCGTAGCGGGAGGCCGCGTCGTCCAGGGTGGTCTGGAAGTCGGCGAGCGGGCCGTGCCAGTAGCCGTGGTACGACAGGCCGATCGCGTCGAACTTCACCCCGTTGGCCACCGCGTTGTCGAACCACCACTCCATGCCGGACGTGTCCCCGCCCTTGGCCAGGTGCAGCGCGACGACCGTGGAGGAGCTGACCGCCTTGGCCGCGTCGTAGCCCGAGTTGAGCAGACCCGCCGGCTGGCTCCAGTTGTCGGTCGAGCCCTCGGACCACAGGATGGCGGCGTTGATCTCATTGCCGATCTGGACCATGTCGGCGGGGTGCTGCTGGTGTCCAGCCACTCGGGCGATCCGGTCGCGGAGGAGCTGCGGGAGGCGGGCGTGCCGCTCGTCGCCTGCGGCAAACCGATCGGACTGGGTTCGAAGGTGAGTTACGTCGCCGCCGACGACCGGGACGGGGCCCGGGACATGGTCCGGCATCTGCTGTCGCTGGGCCGGCGCCGGATCGGTGTGGTCACCGGCCCGCTGGACACCCCCGGTGGTGTGGAGCGGCTCGCCGGGTACAAGGAGGTGCTGGCCGAGGCGGGCATCGGGGCCGACGAGAGCCTGATCGTCTCCGGCGACTACAGCCGGGCGAGCGGCGAGGCGGGCGCCGAGCGGCTGCTGGCGCAGGCCCCGGACATGGACGCGGTGTTCGTCGCCTCCGACCTGATGGCGCAGGGCGTGCCGGCGGCGCTGCGCCGGGCGGGGAAGGGGGTGCCGGATGACATCGCTGTCGGCGGCTTCGACGACTCCCCGGCGGCCACGGCCGCGACCCCTCAGCTCACCACGATCCGGCAGCCGTGGGACCGGATCAGCAACGAGATGGTGCGGGTGCTGCTCGCGCAGATCGGCGGGGAGGATCCGGCGGCGGTGATTCTTCCTACGGAGCTGGTACGGCGGGAGTCGGCTTGAGCGAGGCACTCCGCGGAGTGCCGTGCGCTCCGCGGGATGCCGGGGAAGGCCGTCAGGCGTCTGCCGCGCCCTTGTGGCCGGTCGCGCAGTTCCTCGCGCCGCTGCGGGGCGCTACCAGGCCCGTCTCATAGGCGAGGACCACCGCTTGGGCCCGGTCCCGCAGGCCCAGCTTGGCGAAGATCCGCGCCACATGCGACTTGACCGTGGCCTCGCTGAGCGTCAGCTCGGTGGCCAGTTCCGTGTTGGACAGGCCGCGGCCCAGCAGGGCCAGCACCTCCCGCTCGCGGGGGGTGAGCGCGGCCAGGTCTGCGGGTACGGCCTCGGGCGCCCGCACGGCCTCGGCCGCGTACCGCTCCACCAGGCGCCGGGTGATCTGCGGTGCGAGGAGGGCGTCCCCGGTGCCGACGAGCCGTACGGCCGCGGCCAGGTGCTCCGGGGTGACGTCCTTGAGCAGGAAGCCGCTGGCACCGATCGAGAGGGCCTCGTACACATACCGGTCCAGGTCGAACGTGGTCAGCATGAGCACCCGGCAACCAGGGGTCTGCTCCAGGATGCGGCGGGTGGCCTCCAGGCCGTCCATGGCCGGCATGCGGATGTCCATGAGGACCACGTCCGGGCGCAGTTCGCGTGCCGCGGACACCGCCTCGGCGCCGTCGGCTGCCTCGCCGACCACCTCGATGCCCCGGGCGGTGAGGATCAGCCGGAAGCCGGTCCGGATCAGCCTCTGGTCGTCGGCGATCAGCACCCGGGGCGCCCGCTCGGGCGCGTCCGCGGCCATGGGGCGTTCCTCCGCCGTCACGGGCGGTCCAGGGGTATGCGGGCGCGGACGCGATAGCCGCCGCCGAGTCTGCGGCGGGCGTCCAGGTCGCCGCCGTGGACGGCGACCCGCTCGCGCAGCCCGATCAGGCCACGGCCGGTGCCTCCGGCCTGCGGTCTCGGGGTGGCGGGGGCGGTGCCGGTCAGCACGCTGGGGCCGGTGTTGAGGACCTCGACGCGCAGGGCGTGGTCGGCGTATCGCACAGTCACCTCCGCCTTGCCGCCGTCGCCGTGTCGGAGCGCATTGGTCAGGGCCTCCTGGATGATCCGGTAGGCGGTCACGTCGATGCCCTGGGGCAGCGGCCGCGGTTCGCCGGAGATGCGGACCTCGACCGGCAGCCCGGCGAACGATATCCGGTCCACGAGCGGGCCGAGCCGGTCGAGTCCGGGCTGCGGGGCGAGCGGCGTGCTCATCGCGCCCGGGTCCGGTCCCGGGCCGATGTCGTTGTCGGTGCCGTCCGGTGCGGGGGCCAGGAGTCCCAGCAGATGTCTGAGGTCGGTCATCGCGCCCCGGCCGGCGTCCTCCACGGCCCTGAGCGCCGTCGCCGCCTCGTCCGGCATCGTGCCCAGCACCTCGCGGGCGGCGCTGGCCTGGACGACCATGAGGCTGACGTTGTGACTGACGATGTCGTGCAACTCGCGGGCGATCCGGTCGCGTTCGGCCGCGATCGCGGCCTCCGTGGCGCTCTCCCGCTCGCGCTCCAGCAGCCAGCCGCGCTGCCCGACCGCCGCCTGCCAGCGGCGCCGGGTGCGCACCAGCGCCACCGTCAGCCCGAGAACGGCCGCGCACGCCACCGCGAGCGCCGCCGTCAGCACGTCGTACTCCCCCATGCCGCTCATGGTCGCAGACGGCACTGACATCCGCATCGACCTGGGGATTCAGCCGTCTGCATCCGGAGGATGAGTCCGGGGGCACAGTGCCATCCGGAGAGGGATGCCGGGGTCGGCGTCCCGCGTCTAGCGTCCTGTCCATGGTCACCGAGGTGAGAACGGGAGACACCGTCGTACGGCTCGACGGTGTGCGCAAGGAGTACGGCGAGACGGTCGCGCTCGACGGGGTGTCGCTGGAGATCCGGGCCGGGGAGGCGGTCGCGGTGATGGGCCCTTCGGGGTGCGGCAAGTCCACGCTGCTCAACATGATCGCCGGTCTTGACCGGCCGACGGCCGGCAGTGTCGTCGTACACGGGGAGAACGTCGGGAAGCTGAGCGAGAAGGGGCTCGCGCTGTACCGGCGGCGCCGGATCGGCATGATCTTCCAGTTCTTCAACCTCATCGACGATCTGTCCGCGCTCGACAATGTGGCCCTGGCCGCCCAGCTGACCGGCACTCCGGCCCGGCAGGCCCGGCGGCGGGCGCTGGAGCTGTTCGAGGAACTGGGCATCGCGGACCGTCGCAACGCCTATCCGGCGGTGCTCAGCGGTGGTGAGCGGCAACGGGTCGCCGTGGCACGGGCGTTGATGAACCGGCCCGCGCTGCTGCTGGCCGACGAGCCGACCGGCGCGCTGGACAGCCGGGCCGGGGAGCAGGTGATGGACCTGTTGATCGACCTGAACCAGATCGGCCAGACCCTGATCATCGTCACGCACGACGAGCGGCTCGCGCAGCGCTGTGCGAGCCGGCTGGTACAGCTGGCCGACGGCCGGGTCACCGGCGAGCACGCCCTGGAGCCGTCGGCATGAGGGCGGTGTGGAAGGCCGCGCGGGCGGCGGTGCGCAGGCGGAGGCTGCAGACGCTGGTGATCTGGCTGGTCACCCTGGTGTCGACGGGGTCGATCGTGGTCGCGCTGGGACTGGTGGACGCGGCGTCGGCGCCGTTCGACCATGTCTTCGGCGAGCAGCACGGGCCGCATGTGGTCGCCGAGTTCGATCCGGGCAAGGTGTCGGACGCGCAGCTGACGGATGCGGCGCGCAAGCCCGGGGTCGAGGCGGTCGCCGGGCCGTTTCCGCAGGCCACGGTGGAGATTTCGCGTGGTGCGTCGGCTCTGGGCCTTGGTGGCGAGATCACGGTCGTTGGCCGTTCCGGGCCCGGCGGTCCGGTGGATCGCGTGGATCTGTGGGCGGGCCGGTGGCCGACGCGGCCCGGTGAGATGGTCATGAACCGGCAGTCGGACTGGACCGCCGACGACCTCGGCAAGAAGTTCCATGTGCCGTCCGGACCCACGCTGACCATCGTCGGGTTCGCCTTCGACCTGAGCCACACCGCCGACGTGTGGGTCGCCCCGGACCAGATCGCGGCCCTGCACCCGAACGCCACGCAGATGCTGTACCGGTACCGGAACGCTTCGTCACAGAGCGCACTGCGCGCCGGACTGGCCGGGGTGACCGCGGGGCTGCCCACGGACGCCCTCGCCGGATCGCACACCTATCTGTCGCTCAGGCACCAAGTCGGCAGCAACGCCCGCGCCTACGCCCCGTACCTCATGGCATTCGGCATCCTCGGCATTCTGGTGTCGGTACTGATCGTCGCCAACGTGGTCGGCGGTGCGGTGGTGTCCGGCTTCCGGCACATCGGCATCCTCAAGGCCCTCGGGTTCGCCCCGGGGCAGGTGCTGGGTGTCTACCTCGTGATGACCTCCCTCCCGGCCGTTCTCGGCTGTGCGCTCGGCACGCTCATCGGCAACCTGCTGGCCGGGCCGTTCTTCCGGTTCGTGTTCACGGGACCGGATTCCGGGATGCTGCACGACCAGGTAGGCATCGCGCCCTGGGTGAACGCGCTGGCCCTGGCAGGCATGCCACTCGTCTGTGTACTGGCCGCGCTCGGCCCTTCCGTGCGGGCGCAGCGGCTGTCGGCGGCCCGGGCGATCAGCGCGGGCACCGCGCCACGAGCCGGACGGGCGCTCGGCGTTCAACGGCGGCTCGCGGGGCTGCGGTTGCCGCGATCCGTGAGCCTCGGGGTGGGACTTCCTTTCGCCCGGCCTGCACGCAGCGCGCTCACGTTGGCGGCCGTGGTCCTGGGTGTGACGACCGTGACATTCGCGTCGGGTCTGGGGGCCACGATGACCCTGTTCGGCGACGCTGGTAAGGGCGCGTTCGACGTCTCGGTGTATGCGAGCAATTACGTGCACGGCAAGCAGGTGCTGCCGGTGCACGGCGACCGGGAACTCCCATCGCTTCTGGGCTCGTTGCCGGGTGCGTCCCGGGTGACGGCCCGTGCGGACGAGGACGCACAGCTCGTGGGTTCCACGCAGAAGGTCTGGATCGAAGGCAGGCGTGGGCCGGACCTGCCCCTGGACGACGTGGTCGTACGAGGGCGGTGGATGCACCGGAGGGGAGAGGTCGTGGTCGGCTCGGCCTTCCTGCGCCGCAAAGGAGTGGGCATCGGGGATCATCTGAGGCTCCGCAAGGAGGGCCACGAGGAGGAGGTCACCGTGGTCGGCGAGTTGATGTCGCAGAACGACTGGGTGGTCACGGGCACGTGGCCGACGTTCACCGCCCTGGACCCCGGCGGAAAGGCCTTCGTCTATCACGTCAAACTGCGCAAGGGCGCGGACCCGGCGGCGTACGCGCGCGCCGCCCGGGCCCTCGACAAGGGACTCAGTACGGAGCTGAAAGGCCCGAACACCGTCACCCAGACCATCAACGGCTCGGCGACCGCCCTCACCCTGATGCTCGCCCTGGTGGCCTCACTCGGCGTCTTCAACACGGCCGTGCTCAACACCCACGACCGGCGCCGCGACCTCGGCATGCTGAAGTCGATCGGCATGACCCCGCGCCAGGTGACGGTGATGACGGTGACGTCGATGGCAGTGCTCGGTGTGATCGGGTCGGTGCTGGGCGTCCCGCTGGGCATCGCCGCCTACGAGGTGGTCGTCCCGCGGATGGCCGCAGGGGTCGACATCACTCTGCCGTCGTACATGACGGACGTCTGGCACGCGCCGAAACTGGCCGGTCTCGCGCTGGCGGGTCTGGCGATCGCCGTGGCGGGCGCCCTCGTCCCCGCCCGGCGCGCCGCCCGCCTCACCGTCGCCGAGGTGCTGCACAACGAGTAGGGCTGCCGGGGAGCCCGCAACCGGTCAGAATCGAAGAAGCCGGAGCGGGCTCCCCGGTCCTAGCGTGAGGTGCACCGGCGGAGAACCCCGCCGGCCACGACCCTCAGAAGGAGACTCCCATGACCGCCGGCGTGCAGACGATCATCTACCCCGTCAAGGACAAGGACGCCGCCAAGGCCCTGTTCACCGCTCTGCTGGGTGTCGAGCCGTACGCGGACCAGCCCTACTACGTCGGTTTCAAGGCCGAGGGACAGGACGTCGGCCTCGACCCGAACGGGCACGCCCAGGGCCTGACCGGGCCCGTGCCGTTCTGGCACGTCACCGATCTCCGCGAGCGGCTCACGGCCCTGCTCGAGGCGGGCGCCGAGGTGGTCCAGGACGTGCGCGACGTCGGCAACGGCCGGCTGATCGCCTCCGTGAAGGACACCGACGGCAACATGATCGGCCTCCTCCAGGACCCGGTCGCCTGAGCACCGCCCTCCTCCCCTTGCACCCGCACTAGTTGCACACTCAACTATTGGCCGGATCGGTGCTACGGTGCGGGTATGGCAGTCAAGACGGCCGACACCGGGCTCGAGGAACGGTGGCGGGACATCCTCGCCGTGCACGCACGGACGATGTGCGAGATCGACCGGGCCCTGCACCCGCACGGGCTGGGCGCCAGCGACTTCGAGGTGCTGGACATCCTGGCGACCGAGTCGCCCGCGGAGGGCGACCAGTGCCGGGTGCAGAACCTGGTCGGCCGGGTTCATCTCAGCCAGAGCGCGCTGTCCCGGCTGATCGGACGGCTGGAGAAGGACGGGCTGGTCTCGCGCTCGGTGTGCGCGGAGGACCGCCGCGGGGTGTGGGTGGCGCTCACCCCGAAGGGCCGCGCGCTGCACGCCGAGGTACAGCCGCTGCAGCGCGCCGTGCTGGAGCGCATGCTGACCGGGCAGGAGCGCCACAACACCGGGCAGGACCGCTAGGGACTGTCCTGGAGCACCCGGCAGGACCATGGCACAGAGCACCGGGCAGGGCCCTCACAGCACCAGTTCGGTCCCGTCGGACGGGACCTCGACGCCTGTCGCGGCGACATGCGCACGTGCCGGTGAGGCGGGGTCGAGCAGCGGGTTCGTGTTGTTGAGGTGGGTGTAGATCCGGCGTGCGCCGGGATGCCGGGCGAGAGCGGCGAGGGTGCCGTCCGGGCCGGTGACCGGCAGGTGCCCCATGGCGGCCTGGCGGGCCCCGGACCGTACCGTCGTGCCCATCTCGTCGGCCGCGAAGAAGGTGCCGTCCAGCAGCACGCAGTCGGCCTCGGCGCACAGCTCGTCCAGCTCCGGACTCCAGCTGCCCACACAGGGCGCGTACACCAGCACTCCCCCGCTGGCCAGGTCCTCGACACGGTACGCCGTCACCCAGGGTCCGGCCGGCTCCGGCGCTTGCGCCGGCACGTACATGGGGATCTTCGTGCCCACCGGATGGGCCGTGACCACCAGCCCGCCGGCCAGCACGAACCCGCCGTCGGCGTGGCTGTCCGCCCACTCCCAGGCGGCGTAGCGGTCCAGGGCGGCCCGGGCGGGGGCCAGCGCGGCGCGGACCGGCGAGGTGGCGTAGACCTTCAGGCCCGCGGCCCCGCGCAGCTCGGCCAGGCCGGCGACGTGGTCGGCCTCGGCGTCGGTGAGCAGGACGCCACGCAGCGGGGTGTCCCGGGGGCCTGGGCCGGGCCGCAGCGCCGGTGTGGCGGTGAGCTGGGTGCGCAGGTCGGGCGAGGCGTTCAGCAGCCACCAGTCGCGGCCGTTGCCGGTGACGGCGGCGCACTCCTGGGTGCGGGAGGGCAGCTTGCCGTCCCTCGCCGCCGTACAGAGTGAGCAGGCGCAGTTCCACTGCGGGAAGCCGCCACCGGCGGCGGTGCCCAGCAGGACGACCCTCACGACCATCGGCTCCTTCGCGCGCCGTTCTCTCTCGCCGGGGATCTTCCCTCTCGGAGCCTTGTGACCACCCGTTGGCAGGGGGCAGTTCCGGACGTCCTTTGCCGGGGTCGATGGGGGTCGACTGCGGCTCAGGGGGTCGGTGATCGGTTGTGTGCGCGTGCGGGTCGTCCTCGGTTTCCCGCGCGGTTCCCCGCGCCCCTTTCGGGGCGCTGAATCACCGCGCCAACAACGTGCGTACCCCCTGTGACGTGAGGGTCAGGGCGTGGGTGGAGTTGCCGTCTATGGCCAGGGAGAGCTCCTCGTCGGGCCACTGGGAGGCCAGGGCACCGAGGGGGATGAGGCGGTAGCGGGAGACGAAGGGCAGAAGCCCGGCCATCTCGCCCTCCGTGGTGAAGACGGGGACGACCGGATCGCCTCCGGGCTGTTCCAGGACGGGCAGGGCCACGGTCGTGGCGTCGGCGCCCTCCCCGTCGACCGCGTCGTCCGGCACGGGGACGAGCACGTCACTGTGGGCGAGGACGTCCAGCGCGGCCTGGTCCTCGGCGTTCACGGCCAGTGTGTCCAGCGCCTGCTGGGCCGGCGTCGGCAGGTCGTTGTGTGCGGGTGTCTCCATGGCAGGTCCCCTGGTAGCGACGGTCGTACAGGCCACCCGGGAGGCGGTACCGCGCCCCGGGCGTGCTCCGCCTCGCGTACCCGGTGGGCCACGGGACATGCGTGAGGATCGGCGGGAGATCCGATGGTGGCCCGGTCGCGGTGGTGGCCGGGGACGGTGACGGCCGGGCCGGCCGGCGTGGCCGTCGCCCACGCGGGCCCTGGGTGTGGACCGGCCGACGCGCCGGGGCGGTGTACGGCACGGTGGCCGGCCCGCCACCGGGACACCACCATGGCCCGAGCACCCTGCGGGCCGACCGGCGGACGCTGTACCTCGTGTGCCGCGGGGCCAGGGACCCGGCCCGGACCTCTGCCCGGGTACGGGGCGCACCTGATGCCGGAGCGTCAGCCGAAGGTGAGGGTCACCTCGAAGTGGTCCGGGTCGAGCAGGCTGACGGCATGCTCGACGAAGGTGCCGTCGGCCGCCCGGCTGGTCCGCCGCGTCTCGAGGAACCAGTCGCCCGGCGCGCGCCGCAGCAGCTCCGCCTCCCGGGAACCGACCGGCCGCCCGGAGATCCGCTGCTCCCCGTGGTCGGGCCGCAGCCCGGCCCGCTGCAGCAGCTCGGTGAGCGCCCCCTGGCCCAGTACGCGGGCGGGCAGCTCGCGGATCACCGGCACCGGCGGCAGGTAACTGCGTTCGTACGACACCACGGTGCCGTCCGCGACCAGCTCACGGATCCGCTCCACGCACACGAACTCGTCCTTCTCCAGACCGAGTTCGGCGGCGAGGCCGCTCTCGTGCGTCTCGCGTACGGCGAGGGTCCGCACGGCGGTGTCCGCGTCCCGCACGGCCCGGGCGCGGGCCCAGCCGAGCCGGTCGTCCGGCGGGCGGGCGTCGAAGAGGACGTACGAGCCCTTGCCGGTACGGGTGGTGATCAGGCCCTCCTCGGACAGTTCGGCGAGGGCCGCGCGGATGGTCGTACGGCAGACCCCGAAGCGCTCGGCGAGGGCGTGCTCGCCGGGCAGTCGCTCGCCGGCTCGGCGGCTGCCCGCCCGGATCTCCCGGGCGAGGATCCGGCTGATCCGCTGGTGCTTGAGCGGGACGCCGGTCACGGACCGGCCTCGGCGAGGAGCTCGTCGACGGTGGTGACCCGGACCAGCGGCCGGTACAGCTCCATGATCTGCAGGGCCTTGAGGTGGGAGTCGTCGTCCACACCCGCGCAGGCGTCCGCGACCACCAGCACCTCCATGCCGGCGTCGGCGGCGGCCAGGGCGGTGGACAGCACACAGCACTCGGTGCTGACACCGGCCAGGACCAGACGGTCGTCGGTGCCGACGCGGGCGGCGAGTTCCGGGGTCCACTTGCCGAAGGTGGTGGTGTCGGCGACGTGGTGGGCCAGGTCGGCGAACTCCTCGGACAGGTGCCACAGTTCGGCGTCCGGGGGCTGCAGGGCGAAGGGCCATGCGGCGTAGTAGGCGCGCCAGGCCCCGGCCGGATTCGCGGGGGCCAGGAAGCGGGTGAAGGTGGCGCGGTCGGCGAAGGCCGGCAGCAGGCTGCGTACGCCCGCCACCGCGTCGGCGTACCGGGGGGTGGCCCAGGGGCTCGCCGGGTCGGCGAAGACGCGCTGCATGTCGATGACGGCGAGGTGTCCGGCGGTCATGGGTGGAGCACCCCCTCGTCGGTCACCGGGCTCGGCGTCTGCGCCTCCTGGGCACGGATCCGGCCCCGGCCCAGCAACAGGGTGCCGAGGAAGGCGAGAGCCAGCGCCACCAGGACGCCGAGATTGGCGTACGCCCAGGCACCGGTCTTGCCCCCGAGGCCGAACGGTGCGAGGAGGTACCCCTGCCAGGTGAGCCAGCTCGCCGCGGTGTTGGTGACCAGGCCCCAGCCGACGGCCGTGGCGGCCAGGGTGAGGAGCAGAGGTGGCAGGGGGATGTCGCCGTAGCGGCCGTGCGGGCGGTAGAGGTCACCGTCGTCGTAGTCGCGGCGGCGCAGGGCGAGGTCGGCGAGGACGATGCCGCACCAGGCGGCGATGGGGACGCCGAGCGTGGTGAGGAAGCCCATGAACTGGCCGAGGAAGTCGCCGGCGAAGAACACGATGTAGACCGAGCCGGCGATCATCAGGACGCCGTCGAGGAAGGCGGCCAGACAGCGGGGCACCGGCAGGCCTGCGGAGAGCAGGGCGAGGCCCGAGGAGTAGATGTCGAGGACGGCGCCGCCGACCAGGCCGAGGACGGCGACCACGGCGAACGGCACCAGGAACCAGGTGGGCAGGATCGTGGTGAGCGCGCCGATCGGGTCGGCGGCGACGGCCTTGCTCAGCGCTTGCGAGGAACCGGCCAGCAGCAGGCCGAAGACCAGCAGGAGCAGCGGGGCCACCGAGGCGCCGAAGGTGGTCCAGCCGATCACTGAGCGGCCGGACGAACTCCGGGGCAGATAGCGGGAGTAGTCGGCGGCGGCGTTCACCCAGCCCAGGCCGAAGCCGGTCATCATGAACACCAGCGCGCCGATGAACTCCTGCGCGGAACCCGACGGGAGGGCACTCACCGCGCTCCAGTGGATGTGGCCGGCGACGAGAGCGACGTAGACGACGGTGAGGACGCCGGTGATCACGGTGATCGCCGTCTGCAGCCGCATGATGAGGTCGAAGCCCATGACACCGCCGAGGACGGTCAGCGCGGCCACCACCACGAGGGCGGCGACCTTGGTCTCCGTGCCGCCGCCCCAGCCGAGGCGGCCGAAGACGGTCGCGGTGGCCATCGTGGCGAGCGCGGTGAGGACGGTCTCCCAGCCGACGGTGAGCATCCAGGAGATCACCGACGGCAGCCGGTTGCCGCGCACGCCGTACGCCGCCCGGCTGAGCACCATCGTGGGCGCCGAGCCGCGCTTCCCGGCGACCGCGATGAACCCGCACAACAGGAACGAGACGACGATGCCGAGCACCCCGGCGGCGAGGGCCTGCCAGAAGGAGATCCCGAAGCCGAACGCGAAGGCGCCGTAGCTCAGGCCGAGGACGGAGACATTGGCGCCGAACCAGGGCCAGAACAGCGTGCGCGGGGTGCCCTTGCGCTCGGCGTCCCCGATCACGTCGAGTCCGTGCGTCTCCACCTGCATCGGGTGGCCGCCGGATCTGCCGTCGGTGGGTTCGAGCGGGTCCTGCGGTCGCGTCATCGCCGAGCCACCTGCCTACCTGTCCAGACGTGTCCAGTGGTGGCTGACGCTAGGAGCGGCGGACCGGGCCGTCAAGAAGTACGGCGCTGAGGGACGAGCGCTCACAACGGCCCGGCGGTACAGCCCTGCGGTAGCGCGGTTCAGCGGTCGAACTCCTCCTGGATCGGCGTCTTCGGCTCCTCCCGCAGGTGCTGGGAGAGGCCGGGCTTCCCGCCCTCCCGCGCCCGTTCCGCGCGCTGTGCGGCGGTGCGGTCGAGGTCCGAGTCCGGATCGCCCCGGACCGACCTCGCCACGTCGTCGCGGCCCGTGTACCGCTCGGCGGGGATGCCGCGCAGGGCCTTGACGACCTCGTCCGACGCGCCCGCCGCACGAGCCGCGGTGACCAGGCGCTCCTTGTCGGCCGGGTACGACACGTCCTTCAGCGCGGCCAGCACCTCGGGGACGCTCGTGTGTGCCGTGCTCATGGCGCCTCCCTCACTCGTCGCCTTCCTCGGCGTTCTCGTCCGCCGTGTCCTCGCCCTCCGCCTGGGACGGAGTCGTACGCGGCGGCTGCTCGTCCTCCGTCACGCCGGGCTCCCGCTCGCCCTCGGCCTGCGAAGGGGTGCTCTCACTCATCGGGCCTCCCACGCGCGTCCGTGCCGGTTCCGAAGACCCCGAGTACCCGTACCGCTCGCCTCCCATGAGCGGGGGGTGCTCCCGGCTCCCGGGACTGGGGAAATCCGTGAATTCGCTGCCCGGGGACGGGTACCTGATCGGTCCCGCTCCAGCACGAGTGACCGGTCACCGGCGTGCGGCGGCCGGGGCACACCGCCCCGGCCGCCGCATGCTCCGGACACGTGTGCCCGCGCTCAGTCCACGGCGCGGACTGTGGGGACGCCCAGTTCGACCGGGCCCGCCGTGGCTGCTCCCGTCTTGCACGTGTCGTGGCAGTCCTTCTCCAGGCTGCAGCACAGCGAGCAGACGGCGCCCTGGTGGAAGGGGCAGCCGGCCATGTCGGGCCGTTCGAAGTCGGTCGCGCACACCGAGCAGGTCAGCGTGGCCGCCGACGGCAGCCCGTCGGGTCCCAGCAGCGGCTCGTCCAGGACGTCCGCGCGGGCGATGTAGTACCTGCCCCTGGTCAGCACCGCGAACAACGGCGAGAGCACCATGGCCAGGAACAGCGCGACGAAGGGCGAGAACGCCTTGCCGTAGGCGCCGAAGGCGTCGAAGTACGCGGCGATGGACACCGCCGAGGCGATCAGCATGGAGCCGAAGCCGACCGGGTTGAAGTGGTGGAGGTGGGCCCGCTTGAACTCGATGTACGACGGGCTCAGCTTCAGCGGCTTGTTGATGACCAGGTCGGCGACGACCGCGCCGATCCAGGCGATCGCCACGTTGGAGTAGAACCCGAGGACGGTGTTGAGGAAGCCGAAGACGCCGCCCTCCATCAGGGCCAGCGCGATGCCCACGTTGAGGAAGATGTAGACGACGCGCCCTGGGTGACGGTGCGTCAGCCGGGAGAAGAAGTTCGACCAGGACAGCGAACCGGAGTACGCGTTCGTCGAGTTGATCTTCACCTGGGACAGGATGACGAAGAAGGTGGCCAGTCCCAGGGCGACGGGCGCGGCGAACGTCCCGAAGCCGTGGACGTACTGCTGGATCGGCTCGTTGGCCTTGGCCAGTCCCACGCTCCCGGCGATGAAGAAGGCGAGGAAGGCGCCACCGATCTGCTTCAGTGCGCCCAGCACCACCCAGCCGGGTCCGGCGCCGAGCACCGCGGCCCACCACTGCCTGCCGTTGCCGGCCGTCCTGTCGGGCATGAAGCGCAGATAGTCGACCTGCTCCCCGATCTGCGCGATCAGCGACAGGGCGACGCCCGCGCCCGCCCCGACGCCGAGCATGCTGATGCCCGACCCGGTGGGCGAGTCGCCCGCGAAGTGCGTGAACTCCGCGAACTTTCCCGGCTCTTGGATCGCGATGGACACGAACGGTGCGACCATCAGCACCAGCCAGACCGGCTGGGTCCACACCTGCATCCTGGACAGCGCGGTCATGCCGTACACGACGAGCGGCAGGATGACCAGCGAGCAGATGACGTACCCGACGGGGAGCGGTATGTGCAGGCCCAGTTCGAGGGCCTGCGCCATGATCGAGCCTTCGAGGGCGAAGAAGATGAAGGTGAAGCTCGCGTAGATCACCGAGGTCAGCGTCGAGCCCAGATACCCGAATCCGGCGCCCCGGGTCAGCAGGTCCATGTCGATGGAGTACTTCGCCGAGTAGTACGAGATCGGGATACCGGTGAGGAAGATGACCACCGCCGCGGTCAGGATCGCCACCATCGCGCTGGAGAAGCCGTGGGAGACGGCGATCGAGCCGCCGATGGCGAAGTCCGCGAGATAGGCGATGCCGCCGAGCGCCGTCGTGGCCACGACGTAGGGCGTCCAGCGGCGGAAGGACTTGGGCGCGTAGCGCAGCGAGTAGTCCTCCAGCGTGTCGTTGCGGGTCCACCCGTTGTACGTACGGCCGTTGTGCGCGGCACTGTTGGACGTCGGGCCGCCCGGGGAGGGCGGCGGGGCTGGCGGCGCCTTTTTGTGGACGGTCTCCGTCACGGCTGCTCCCTCTTCCTGCGGTCCGCCCCGGTGGGCCCCGAGGCGTTGCAGGAAGGTTCGCGCCGCGTCATTGCTCCGCCGTTTCGCCTTCTTTACGGCGGCGGACACGATGAGGGGGATCGTCGCTGGTCATGGGGAGGGCGTCGGCTGCGCCTCCTGTCCTTCGTCCTTTCGGCGTGGCGCGTGCGGCGCGGGTGCGGTCCGTGGTGAGGATGGCGGGCGGGGGCAGCCGGCTGGGAGATGGGCATGACGGTTCGGAGGCGGGTATGACGGTGAGCCGTATCGGCCTGGTGGTGCACGGTGGCCGTGCCGAGGCCGTGGCCGCCGCGCGTGTGGTGCGCGAGTGGTGCGCGGAGCACGCCGTGAGATGCGCGGACATCGACGTGTGGCGGGAAGGGGCGCGGCACAGTGCCCGGGAGGAGGCCGACGCCGCGGGCGATCCCGACCTCATCGTCACCCTCGGCGGGGACGGCACCTTCCTGCGCGGCGCCAGGGTGGCCGCCGAGAGCGACGCCCCGGTCCTCGGCGTCGACCTCGGCCGCGTCGGCTTCCTCACCGAGGTCCCGGCGTCGGCGGTGCGCGCGGCGCTGGACGCGGTCCGCTCCGAGCGGATCACCGTGGAGAGCCGGATGCTCCTCACCATGCGGGCATCGTGCCGGCTTGAGGTGCCCGCGCAGATGGAGGCGCTGCTGGAGTACGGCCGTGGGCCGATGCTGCCGCCGCCCCGGGTGCGGGCGGAGTGCGAGGTCGGTGACAACTGGGGCGTCGCGCTCAATGTCACGGCGCTCAACGACGTCGTCGTGGAGAAGCTCGCCCGGGACCGGCAGGTGTCGGTCGCCGTCTATCTGGCCGGCCGGCTCCTGGCCAGCTACTCCGCCGACGCGCTGCTGGTGGCCACGCCCACGGGCTCCACCGCGTACAGCTTCGCCGCCGGCGGTCCGGTGGTCTCGCCGCGCGCGGAGGGCCTGATCTTCACGCCGGTCGCCCCGCACATGGTGTTCAACCGCTCGGTCGTGGCCGCCCCCGACGAGCCCATCGCGCTGCGGATCCTCGACCGGTCGGGCCAGGCCGCCGTCAGCATCGACGGTCAGCTGCGCGGAGTGCTGAGCCCCGGGGACTGGATCGGCGTGTACGCCGCACCACGCCGGCTGAAGGCGGTCCGGCTGGGCCCGATGGACTTCTACGGCCGGCTGCGCGAGCGGATGCACCTCACCGACGCGCCTGCCGCGCTCGCCGACGGCAAGGCCGCTCCCCTGTGGCCCGTCACCTCGCCCCGACCGGCCGACCTGGCCCACCTGGCGCTGCCCCCGGCTCCCGAGGACGGGCGCCGGCTGACCTGAGACCAGGAGACGGCCCGTCGGTCTTGATGCCCGGGATTCCGTGTATCGCGGGCGTATCGAAAATCGCATACGCCATCGCAACGGCCCTCCGTCTCCAATGGGGGCATGAAGCCCGACGCATCCCTGTCAGCACCGTCCCGCCGAGCGCGCGGGATCGTGCTCCTCAGCCTGGCGGTCCTCGGCATGGCGGGCGCCTTGTTCGTCATACGGCGGCCGCTCATGATGTCCGCTCCGAGGTGCATGGCCGGGCGGTGGCACGGCTGCTTCGACACGTTCAACGGTGTGGCGCTCATGACGCTGGTCACGCTGCCGTTGTCCGCGCTGGTGGTGTGGGCCCTGGCGCGCCGTCGGCGTGCCGCCGGCACCGCATGGGCGTGGCGGATGTCGCTGGCCGAGGTGGGCATGGTCCACGGGACGGTGCCGTTCCTGTGGGGGACCATGATGCCGGGCGCCGGGGCCGGCACCGTCCCCGAACGGGTGAGCCTGGTACCGCTGCGGGACCTGGTCACGATGGGGCCATTCGGTATCGTCGGCAACCTGCTGGTCTTCGCGGCGCTGGGGTTCTTCGCCCCGATGCGGTTCGCGGCGCTGGCGTCCGTGCCGCGGATCCTGGCGCTCGGGGCGGGCTGCTCGGCCCTGGTGGAAACCGCACAGTACGTCCTGATGCTGGACCGGGTGTCCTCCGTGGACGACGTACTGGTCAACACCGTGGGCACCGTGCTGGCCGGGCTGGCGTCGCGCCGCTGGTGGCGGACCAGGGCGGTGGCGCCGTCGGACCAGCCTCACCCCATGACGGCACCGGCGGGCTGAGTCGCGTGTCCGGTGTGCACCCGTCTTTGCATATGTCGGCGATATGGCGTGCTGTTTAGGCTTCAGACATGCGCGTACTGATCGTGGAGGACGAGCCCTACCTGGCCGAAGCCGTGCGTGACGGTCTGCGGCTGGAGGCGATCGCCGCCGACATCGCCGGCGACGGCGACTCCGCCCTGGAACTGCTCAGTGTCAACTCCTACGACCTCGCGGTCCTCGACCGCGACATCCCCGGCCCCTCCGGCGACGAGGTCGCCCGGCGCATCGTCGCCTCCGGCAGCGGCATCCCGATCCTCATGCTCACCGCTGCCGACCGCATCGACGACAAGGCTTCCGGATTCGGGCTCGGCGCCGACGACTACCTCACCAAACCGTTCGAGCTGCGGGAGCTCGTCCTGCGGCTGAGGGCGCTCGACCGCAGACGCGCGCACGCCCGCCCCCCGGTCCGCGAGATCGCGGGCCTGCGGCTCGACCCCTTCCGCCGGGAGGTCTTCCGCGACGGACGCTACGTCGCGCTCACCCGCAAACAGTTCGCCGTGCTGGAAGTCCTCGTCGCCGCCGAGGGCGGTGTCGTCAGCCCCGAAGAGCTGCTGGAGCGGGCCTGGGACGAGAACGCCGACCCGCTCACCAACGCCGTGCGGATCACCGTCTCCGCACTGCGCAAACGGCTCGGCGAACCATGGATCATCGCCACGGTGCCGGGTGTCGGCTACCGCATCGACACCGGCCCGGACAGCACCCGCCCCGGCACTACGGATGCGTAGACGCCCAGGGCTCAGCGTCCGACTGAAACTCACGCTCAGCTACGCCGGGTTCCTCGCCGTCGCCGGTGCTCTCCTGCTGGCCGTGGTGTGGGTGTCCGTGTTGCGCTACGTTCCCGACAAGCCCAAGGGCCTTCTCGGGATCGCGCCCAACCGTTACCTCCTCGAGCGCACCTTCGCCTCCGCCGCGGCCGAGGCGATGGCCTTCCTGCTCGTGTTCGGCCTGGTCGGGGGGTGGATCCTGGCCGGCCGGATGCTCGCACCGCTGACACAGATCACTGCCGCGGCGCGGATGGCCGGGAACGGGTCGCTGTCCCACCGGATCCGCATGAAGGGCCGCCAGGACGAATTCCGTGAACTCGCCGACGCGTTCGACTCGATGCTCGAACAACTCGAGTCCCACGTCGCCGAGCAGCAGAGGTTCGCCGCGAACGCCTCCCACGAGCTGCGCACCCCGCTGGCGATCTCGCGGACGCTCCTCGACGTCGCCCGCAAGGACCCCACGCGGGACCGGGGCGAGCTCATCGAGCGCTTGCACGCCGTCAACACGCGGGCGATCGACCTCACCGAGGCCCTCCTGCTGCTCAGCCGCGGCGACCGCGGAAACTTCGCCCGCGAGAGCGTCGACCTCTCCCTCATCGCCGAAGAAGCCGCCGAAACGCTGCTCCCCCTCGCCGAACAGCGCCGGATCACGCTCGACGTCACCGGCGGGGCGGCCCGGACCAGCGGCTCGGCGGAGCTGCTGCTGCGGATGGTGACGAACCTCGTCCAGAACGCCATCGTCCACAACCTCCCCGCCGGCGGCACCGTGACGGTCCACACCGAGGCGCACGGCGACACGAGCGTGCTGCGGGTCGAGAACACGGGCCGCCGGCTCCCACCGGAACTGGTGCCGTCCCTCACCGAACCCTTCCGGCGCGGGACGGAACGTGTGCGCACCGACGAGCACGCCGGCGTCGGCCTCGGCCTGGCCATCGTGCACAGCATCGTCCGAGCCCACGGCGGGGCCCTCGACCTCGTCCCCCGCACCGCCGGCGGTCTCCTCGTCACGGTCCGGCTTCCCGGCACGCCGTAGGTGTCGTCCCCGAAGGGGCCCACCCGGATCGTTCACCGGAAGTGCGGTGCAGGTCAGCCGGAAGCCCGTGCAGGCCAGGGTGATGCGTGGCGGCGATCCGTCAGCGCGTCCCGCGTGTTGTCCCGCCCGCTTCAGTCCGTCGTGGACGACTGCCGCTTCGGCAGCTTCCAGTTCGGTCGCGGGAAGTGGCAGGTGTAGCCGTTGGGATAGCGCTCCAGGTAGTCCTGGTGCTCGGGCTCCGCCTCCCAGAAGTCGCCCACGGGCTCCACCTCCGTGACCACCTTCCCCGGCCACAGCCCGCTCGCCTCGACGTCCGCGATCGTGTCCACGGCGACGCGGTGCTGCTCCTCGTCGCCGTAGAAGATGGCGGACCGGTAGCTGCGACCGAGGTCGTTGCCCTGGCGGTCCCGCGTGGTCGGATCGTGGATCTGGAAGAAGAACTCCAGGACGTCGCGGTAGCTCGTCACCGTGGGATCGAAGAGGATCTCGATGGCCTCGGCGTGATCGCCGTGGTCGCGGTACGTGGCGTTCGGCGTGTCGCCGCCGCTGTAGCCGACGCGCGTGGACACCACGCCCGGCTGCTTGCGGATCAGATCCTGCATGCCCCAGAAACAACCGCCCGCCAGGACGGCCCGCTCGGTTCCCACGGTCATCGGTCACTCCCTGAAGCTCGGCCCCGGCGCCGTCGTCGACGTGCCGGTCAGACGGTCACCCAGCCTAATACGGCCCGCGCGCGACCGGTCTTCACCACCCTCCCCCGCGGTCCCGGGCATCGGACATCCGGATGGAACAAGTTGGTCTAGTCCTCTTGACGGGGTGACACGCCGGCGCTTTGGTATGTACCAACTCGGCTCGCACGGCACCACCCACCACTCCACGCCCGAGGCATCCCCGGAAGGGGCACTGTCATGCACCTGGCAAGATTTGCGGCTTCCGCATGCGCGCTCGCGCTCGCCGCCACCGGCGCCGTCGTCGCTCTGGCACCGGCCGGCAGCGCCGCGACGGCGAGCAGCGTCTACTCCGTCGCTCCCTACGTCGACATGTCCAACAGTCAGGAAGGACTCCTCGACACCGCCATCACCGGACACCAACTCAAGGCCTACACCGCTGCGTTCGCGCTCGGCGAAGGCTGCACCCAGATCTGGGGCGACACCCTCCCCATCGGCAACGACTCCTACACCGACCCGGAGATCGCCAAGGCGAAGTCCGAAGGTGCCTCCGTCATCATTTCCTCCGGCGGCGCGAGCGGCGAACCGCTCGCCTGGACGTGCTCCACCCAGAGCAGCATCGACGCCGGCTACCAGGCCCTCATCAACGACTACGGCGTCACCCGGCTCGACTTCGACGTCGAGGGCGCCGCCGTCGCGGACACCGCGGCCGCGGCCCGCCAGATGCAGGCGATGAAGGACCTCAAGGCGTCCAACCCCGGCCTGCAGTTCTCCATGACCCTGCCGGTGCTGACCAGCGGCCTCACCAACGACGGCGTCAACATCCTCAAGGCCGCCAAGAGCGCCGGCATCAAGATCGACGTGGTCAACATCATGGCCATGGACTACTACGCCGGCACGGGCACCGAGATGGGCCAGGGCGCGGTGGACGCGGCCAGGGCCACGCTGGCGCAGATGCAGTCCGTCGACTCCGGTTACACCTACGCCAACCTCGGGATCACCCCGATGATCGGCAAGAACGACGACGGTTCGACGTTCACCCTGGCCGACGCCCGGACCGTGGAGAACTTCGCCGCGCAGAACGGCGTCGGACGGCTCGCCTTCTGGTCCGTGAACCGGGACCAGCCGTGCAGCGGAAGCGCCAACTCGCTGCCCACGTGCAGCGAGATCAGCCAGAGCAGCCTGGCCTTCACGGACGCGTTCGTGCCGTACGAGGGCAGCTCGGGCGGAGGCGGAGGCACGACGAGTGACTTCTCCTTGTCCCTGTCCCCGGGCTCCGCTTCGGCCGCCCAAGGTGGTTCCGCGACCGCGACCGTCGCCACGGCCGTCACCTCCGGCAGCGCCGAATCCGTCAGCCTCTCCGCCTCCGGCGCGCCCTCCGGCGTCAGCGTCTCCTTCAGCCCCGCGTCCGTGACGTCCGGCGGCAGCTCGACGCTGACGGCGACGGTCGGCTCGTCCGTGGCCGCGGGCACCTACCCGATCACCGTCACCGGCACCGCGTCCACCGGCAGCCACAGCGCGACCTACACGCTCACCGTCACCTCCAGTGGCGGCGGAGGCGGAGGAGGCGGCTCACTGACCAACGCCGGCTTCGAAACCGGCACCCTGAGCCCCTGGACCTGCACGGGCGGCAGCACAGTGGTCTCCAGCCCGGTCCACAGCGGCAGCCACGCCCTCCAGGTCACCCCGAGCTCCAGCAGCACCGGCGAATGCGACCAGACCGTCACCCTGTCCCCCAACCACAGCTACACGCTCACCGGTTGGGTCCAGGGTCCCTACGCCTACGTCGGGGTCGGCGGCGGCGCCACCGCCAGCACCTGGTCCAGCAACACGAGTTGGAACCAGCTGACCGTCAACTTCACGACGGGCAGCAGCGGAACCGTCACCGTCTACGTCCACGGCTGGTACGGCCAGTCCGACGTCCAGGCCGACGACTTCACCGTCGGCTAGGCAGCACCGGACCGACCCGTCGAGCGTGCGGCGCACTCCTCCGGGAGAGGCAGGGCGCCGCACGCATCGCTGCGCGCGCCGAGTCGCGGTGGAGCCATGTATAGGCTCCGGCACATGCCGAATCCCGCAGTCTCCTCCTTCTCCGGCCGTGACGGTGTGCGCCTCGCCTACCGGGAGACGGGTGCGGGCCGCCCACTGATCCTGCTGCACGGCTTCACCGGAGACGCGACGCTGTGGCTGCTCAACGGCCAGGCCGAGGCGATCGCGGCGACGGGTCACCGTGTGATCATGCCGGACTTCCGCGGGCACGGCAGGAGCGACAAGCCCCATGACGCCGCCTCCTGTCCCCCGGACGTACTGGCCGACGACGGCTTCGCTCTCGTCGAGCACCTCGGACTGAGCGAGTACGACCTCGGCGGATACTCACTCGGCGCACGCATCGTGGTGAGGATGCTCGTGCGCGGCGCGGCACCCGGCCGGGCCGTCGTCGCGGGCCAGGGCCTGCGTCAGGTGCTCGGCTCGGGCGGCGGGGCGGACGCGTCACTGCGGCCGGTCCTCACCGGCTGGGGGACGTTCGAGCCCGGCTCGCCGGAGGAACGCCAGGAGCGGTGGCTCCGCTCCGGCGGCGCGGACCCGGTCGCGCTCCTGCGTGTCCTGGATTCGCTGGTGGCCACGCCGGCGGAGTCGCTCGCCCGGATCACGGTGCCGACGCTCGTCGCGGTGGGCGCCGACGACAGCGGCGCCGCCTCCTCGGCCGGCCAGCTGGTCGCGGCACTGGCGCATGCCACCGGGGTCGTGGTGCCCGGAGACCACTGGACGGCGGCCGGCTCGCCCGAACTGGTCACGGCGATCGTCGACTTCCTCGCCGGCCAGCGGTAATTCCTCGCCGGGCCAGCTTTCGTCGCCGAGCGCCTCCCCGTCACACACGGACGCCCGCAGGATGCTCAGCGCGACGGCCGGGGGGAGCGGGCGCTCGCAGGCCACCGGGCATCACCGGGCGCCGTAGACCGGCTGTGGGGTCTCCGTCTCGGCCAGTAGTTTCAGGGTTGCCTCGCCCGCCTCCGCCGGGGTCCAGCGGGCGCCCTTGTCGGCGGTGGGGCCGGGGCGCCAGCCCTGCATGACGGTGATGCGGCCGCCCTCGGACTCGAAGACCCGGCCCGTGACCCCCGCGGAGGCGGCGGAGCCGAGCCAGACGACGAGCGGGGAGACGTTCTCCGGGGCCATGGCGTCGAAACCGCCGTTCTCCGGAGCGGCCATGGTCTCGGCGAAGGTCCGCTCGGTCATCCGGGTCCGGGCGGCCGGGGCGATGGCGTTGACCTGGACGCCGTAGCGGCCGAGTTCGGCGGCGGCGACCAGGGTCAGGCCGACGATCCCGGCTTTGGCGGCGGAGTAGTTGCCCTGGCCCACGCTGCCCAGCAGCCCCGCCCCGGAGCCGGTGTTGATCACCCGGGCCTCGGGCGTGCGGCCCGCCCTCGCCTCGGCACGCCAGTGCGCGGCGGCGTGCCTCAGCGGCAGGAAGTGGCCCTTGAGGTGGACGCGCACGACCGCGTCCCAGGCGTCCTCGTCGAGATTGACGAGCATCCGGTCCCGCAGGAATCCGGCGTTGTTGACCAGGGTGTCCAGGCGGCCGAAGGCGTCGACGGCGGTGGCGACGAGGGAGGCGGCGCCCTCGGTCGTGGCGATGTCGCCCGCGTGCGCGACCGCCTCGCCGCCGAGCGCGCGGATCTCGTCGACGACCTGCTGAGCCGGTCCGGCGGTCCCGCCCGTGCCGTCGAGCCCGACACCGAGGTCGTTGACGACGACCTTGGCTCCCTCGGCGGCGAAGGCGAGGGCGTGCGCGCGGCCCAGGCCGCGGCCCGCACCGGTGACGACGGCGACGCGTCCGGTGCACAGTCCGCTCACGGTCATGGCTGGACGTCCTTTCCGGTCATGGGGGGAAGTCCCTTCGTCGGATGTCGCGGCGCCCGCTGCTCGTTGACGCCGGCCGCGTCGAGGAAGGCGGGGCGCTCCCCTCCCCCGTGGACGTGCAGGCTCGCCCCGCTGATGTAGGCGGCCCGGTCGGAGGCGAGGAACACGCAGGCGTCGCCGATGTCGGCGGGCGAGGCGAGGCGGCCGAGCGGGACGGTGCGGCCGACGGCGGCGATGCCGTCCGCGTCACCGTAGTGCAGGTGCGACAGTTCGGTGCGGACCATGCCGGGGACGACCGTGTTGACCCGCACCCGCGGCGCCCATTCCACGGCCATGGAGCGGGCCAGGTTGTCCAGGCCGGCCTTGGCCGCGCCGTACGCGGCGGTGCCCGGTGACGGACGCGTTCCGCTGACGCTGCCGATCATCACGATCGACCCGCCGCCCCGCTGACCGCGCATCACCTCGTACGCGGCGAGCGAGGTGGTGAGGGGGGTGAGAAGGTTCAGTTCCACGACCCGGGCGTGCCGTCCGGCCCCGCCCTCGGCGAGCATCCGGAAGGGGGCGCCCCCGGCGTTGTTGACCAGGGTGTCGAGGCGGCCGTATTCCCTCCGCAGCCGCTCGAAGAAGGCTGCGACGGCGTCGGCGTCACGCAGGTCGACGGGGAGGAAGCGCGCCGCTCGGCCGGCCGCCTCGACCGGCGCGTCCGGGGGGCGGCGCGCGCAGGTCACGACGTCCGCGCCGGCCTCCAGGAACGCCCGGGCGATGCCGGCGCCGACGCCCCGGCTTCCGCCGGTGACGACCGTGACGCGCCCGGTGAGATCGATGACCGCCGCCAAGGAACACCTCCCGCAGCGCGCACTCCGCTGCTACCTTCTCACCTAACAAACGTTTGGTGGAAAGGTAGCTGATCTGCCCATGGTTGTCTCCACCTCCGTCCCCGAAGACGGCATCGCCGTCGTCACCGTGGACTTCCCGCCGGTCAACGCCCTCCCCGTGCACGGCTGGTACGAACTGGCCGCCTGTCTGCGCGCCGCCGGCGCCGACCCGAAGGTGCGCTGCGTGGTGCTCACCGCCGAGGGCCGCGGCTTCAACGCCGGTGTCGACATCAAGGAGATGCAGCGCACGGCCGGGCACGAGGCCCTCATCGGCGCCAACCGGGGCTGCTACGAGGCATTCGCCGCGGTGTACGACTGCGAGGTGCCGGTGGTCGCCGCCGTACAGGGCTTCTGTCTGGGCGGCGGCATCGGGCTCGCCGGAAACGCGGACGCGATCGTCGCGGCCGACGACGCGGTGTTCGGCCTGCCCGAGCTGGACCGTGGCGCCCTCGGCGCGGCCACCCATCTCGCCCGGCTGGTGCCCCAGCACCTGATGCGGGCCCTGTACTACACCTCCCGTACCGTCACCGCCGAGGAGCTGCACCGGCACGGCTCGGTGTGGCGGGTGGTCCCGCGCGGACAACTCAACACGGCGGCACTGGAGTTGGCGCGGGAGATCGCCGCCAAGGACGGGTCCCTGATCCGGCTGGCCAAGGCGGCGATCAACGGCATCGACCCGGTCGACGTGCGCCGCAGCTACCGCTTCGAACAGGGCTTCACCTTCGAGGCCGGTCTCAGCGGCGTCGCCGAGCGCGTCCGCGACACCTTCGGCAGGGACCGGCGATCCGTCGGCACGGACCAGGAGCAGCCGTCGTGAGCAGGGACAAGACGATGACCGCCGAGGAGGTCGTCGGCCGGCTGGACAGCGGCATGACGATCGGCATCGGCGGCTGGGGTTCGCGGCGCAAACCGATGGCGCTGGTACGGGCGCTGCTGCGCTCGGACGTCACCGACCTGACCGTCGTCTCCTACGGCGGCCCGGACGTGGGGCTGCTGGCCGCCGCCGGGAAGATCCGCACGCTGGTGGCCGCCTTCGCCACCCTCGACTCCATCCCCCTGGAGCCGCACTTCACAGCGGCGCGGCAGCGGGGCGCGCTGGAACTGGTGGAGCTGGACGAGGCCATGTTCCTGTGGGGGCTGACGGCCGCCGCGCACCGGCTGCCCTTCATGCCGGTCCGGGCCGGTCTCGGATCGGACGTGATGAGGGTCAACCCCCGTCTGCGGACGGTGCGTTCGCCGTACGAGGACGGCGAGGAGCTCGTCGCCGTCCCGGCCCTGCGCCTGGACGCCGCGCTGGTGCACCTCAACCGTGCGGACGCGCACGGCAACGCCCAGTATCTCGGCCCCGACCCGTACTTCGACGACCTGTTCTGCGAGGCCGCCGACGCCGCATACGTCTCCTGCGAGCGGATCGTGGACAGCGCCGACCTGCTCAAGGCCGCCGGCCCACAGACCCTGCTGGTCAAGCGCGCGTTCGTGAACGGCGTCGTGGAGACACCGAACGGCGCCCACTTCACCTCCTGCGTCCCCGACCACGACCGTGACGAGACCTTCCAGCGGGCCTACGCACGGGCCGCCCGGGACCCGGAGGCCTGGCGGGCCTTCGCCGACCGGTTCCTGTCCGGCGACGAGGACGCGTACCAGTCCGCGGTGGGGGCGTTCCACGAGGAGGAGGCGGCGCATGAGTGACCCCGGTACGACGCCGAAGGCGACGCGCGCCGAGTACTGCGTGGTGGCCTGTGCCGAGGCCTGGCGCGGGGCGGGGGAGGTCCTGGCGAGCCCGATGGGCACCGTCCCGACGATCGGGGCCCGGCTGGCCAAGCTGGCCTTCTCCCCCGACCTGCTGCTGACCGACGGCGAGGCACTGCTGATCGGCGACGTCCCGGCCCTCGGTGCCCAGGCCGGAGTGGTCGAGGGCTGGCTGCCGTACCGGCAGCATCTGGCCCTGGTCGCGACCGGGCGGCGGCACGTGATGATGGGCGCGAGCCAGCTCGACCGGTACGGCAACCAGAACATCTCCTGCATCGGCGACTGGAACCGGCCCACCCGGCAGCTGCTGGGCGTGCGCGGCGCCCCCGCCAACACCCTCAACAATCCGACCAGTTACTGGGTGCCACGGCACTCGAAGCGGGTGTTCGTCGAGCGGGTGGACATGGTGTGCGGCGTCGGCCACGACCGTGCCGCCGCGGCCGGTCCCTCCGCGTCCCGCCACCACCGCATCGCGGACGTCGTCAGCGACCTGGGCGTCTTCGACTTCCGGACGCCCGACCGGACGATGCGGCTGCGCTCTGTGCACCCCGGGGTCACGGTCGAGCAGGTCGCCGAGGCCACCGGCTTCCCGCTGGCCGTCCCGGACGAGGTGCCGTACACCCGGGAACCCACCGCCGCGGAGCTGCGGCTGATCCGCGAGGTCATCGACCCGAAGGCGCTGCGCGACCGCGAGGTGCCCGCGTGAACGACATCGCGATCGCCACCCCGCTGACCGAGCTCACCGGCGTACGGCATCCCATCGTGCAGACCGGCATGGGCTGGGTGGCCGGCCCCCGACTGGTGTCGGCCGCCGCCGACGCCGGCGCGCTCGGGATCCTCGCCTCGGCCACCATGACGACCGACCAGCTCCGGGCGGCCGTCCGCGAGGTCAAGTCCCGTACCGACGCGCCGTTCGGGGTCAATCTGCGGGCGGACGCCTCGGACGCGGCCGAGCGGGTGCGGATCGTCATCGACGAGGGGGTGAGGGTCGCCTCGTTCGCGCTCGCGCCCTCCCGGGAGCTGATCGCCCGGCTCAAGGACGCCGGCGTGGTCGTCGTCCCGTCCGTCGGCGCCCGGCGGCACGCCGAGAAGGTCGCCGCGTGGGGCGCCGACGCGGTGCTGGTGCAGGGAGGGGAGGGCGGTGGGCACACCGGGAAGGTCGCCACCACGGTCCTGCTCCCCCAGGTCGTGGACGCCGTGGACGTCCCGGTGATCGCGGCCGGCGGCTTCCGCGACGGACGCGGTCTGGTCGCCGCGCTCGCCTACGGTGCCGCCGGGATCGCCATGGGCACCCGTTTCCTGCTGACCTCCGACAGCACCGTCCCCGACGCGGTCAAGGCCCGGTACCTGGCGGCCACGGTGGACGACATCGCCGTCACGACCAAGGTCGACGGACTCCCCCACCGGATGCTGCGCACCGAACTGGTCGACTCCCTCGAACGCGCGGGCCGGGTGACCGCGCTCCTGCGCGCCGCACGGCACGCGGCGTCCTTCAAGAAGCTGTCCGGCATGAGCTGGACGCGGATGGTCCGCGACGGCCTGGCGATGAAGCACGGCAAGGAGCTGACCTGGAGTCAGATCCTGCTCGCCGCCAACACCCCCATGCTGCTCAGGGCGTCGATGGTCGAGGGCCGGACCGACCTCGGCGTGATGGCCTCGGGTCAGGTCGCCGGCCTCATCGACGACCTGCCGTCCTGCGCCGAACTCGTCGACCGGATCATGACGGAGGCCGGGGCGGTGCTCCGTGGACTGCCCCTGGCCGAGTAGCGGACCTCCCGGCGTCAGAGCCGCTCGACGATGGTGACATTGGCCTGGCCGCCGCCCTCGCACATCGTCTGCAGGCCGTACCGTCCGCCCGTGCGCTCCAGTTCGTGCAGCAGCGTGGTCATGAGCTTGGTGCCGGTGGCGCCCAGAGGGTGGCCGAGGGCGATGGCGCCGCCGTTGACGTTGACCTTCTCCGGGTCGGCGCCGGTCTCCTTCAGCCAGGCGAGCACCACGGGGGCGAAGGCCTCGTTGATCTCCACGAGGTCGATGTCGTCGAGGGTCATCCCGGCCTTCTTCAGGGCGTACGCCGTGGCCGGGATCGGTGCGGACAGCATGCGGATGGGGTCCTCGCCGCGCGCCGAGAGATGGTGGACGCGGGCGCGGGGCGTCAGACCGTGCTCCCGTACGGCCCGCTCGCTCGCGATCAGCAGGGCGGAGGCGCCGTCGGAGACCTGGGAGGAGACGGCGGCGGTCAGCCGGCCGCCCTCGACCACCGGCTTCAGGCCGGCCATCCTCTCGAGCGTGGTGTCGCGGCGCGGGCCCTCGTCGGTGGTCACCTCGCCGCAGGCGACGAGTTCGCGGTCGAAGCGGCCCTCGTCGATGGCGCGGACGGCCCGCTGATGGGAGCGCAGCGCGAACTCCTCCATGTCGCGGCGGGAGATGCCCCACTTCTCGGCGATCATCTCGGCGCCGGCGAACTGGTCGACCGGCCGGTCGCCGTAGCGGGCCCGCCAGCCCCGGGAGCCGGCGTAGGGGCCCTGGGTGAGGCCGAGGGGTTCGGCGGCCTGGCGGGTGGCGAAGGCGATCGGGATCATCGACATGTTCTGCACGCCGCCCGCGACCACCAGGTCCTGGGTGCCCGAGAGCACTCCCTGCGCGGCGAAGTGCAGCGCCTGCTGGGAGGAGCCGCACTGGCGGTCCACCGTCACCCCCGGCACCTCCTCCGGCAGCCCGGCGGCCAGCCAGCAGGTGCGGGCGATGTCGCCGGCCTGCGGTCCGACGGTGTCCAGGCAGCCGAGGACGACGTCCTCGACGGCGGCCGGGTCGATGCCCGAACGTTCCATCAGCGCCGTCAGCGCATGGGCCCCGAGATCGGCCGGATGGACGGCGGCGAGCCCACCGCCACGCCTGCCGACCGGGGTGCGAACCGCTTCGACGATGTACGCCTCGGCCATGGCCACTCCTTGGGGGATCGGTTCCGGCTGGTCGGAGATCAGTTCCGGGGGTCGTGATGTCTGCGGTGTCATGCGCGAACGCCTCGGCGGCGGTCGTTCCCGGTTCAGGCGTGCTGGCTGCTGACGGACACGACCTCGCCGGTCAGGTACGAGGAGTAGCCGCTGGCCAGGAAGACGATGACGTTGGCCACCTCCCAGGGCTCGGCCCAGCGGCCGAACGCCTCGCGGGCGGTCAGTTCCTCCAGCAGTTCCGGTGTGGTGACCTTCACCAGGTGCGGGTGCATGGCGAGGCTGGGCGAGACCGCGTTCACCCGCACCCCGTACTCCGCGGCCTCCACGGCGGCGCAGCGGGTGAGGGCCATGACCCCGGCCTTGGCGGCGGCGTAGTGCGCCTGACCCCGCTGCGCCCGCCAGCCGATCACCGAGGCGTTGTTGACGAGGACGCCCCCGGCGCCCGCCGCCTTCATCCGGCGCAGCGCGGCGCGGGTGCAGCGGAAGGTGCCGGTGAGGGTGACTTCGAGGACCCTGGCCCACTGCTCGTCCGTCATCTCGACCAGGTCGGCGGTGCCGCCGAGGCCCGCGTTGTTGACGACGACGTCCAGGCGCCCGTGCCGCTCCGCCACGAAGTCGAAGAGCGCGGCGACCTGGTCCTCGTCGGTGACGTCGCAGGGCAGCGCCACGACGCTGTCCGCGCCGAACTCCGCGGCCAGCGCCGCCTCCGCCTCCTTGAGCCTGCGGGCATGGGCGTCGGAGAGCACGACGCGGGCGCCTTCCTCCAGCAGCCGGCGGGCGGTGGCGCCGCCGATGCCGGCGCCCGCCGCGGCGGTGATTACGGCGGTACGGCCGTGCAGGAGAGCGTGCCCGGGGACGTAGGGCGGCGGGGGCGTGC
The DNA here is from genome assembly GCF_009604455.1 of Streptomyces sp. RB17. Taxonomy (GTDB): domain Bacteria; phylum Actinomycetota; class Actinomycetes; order Streptomycetales; family Streptomycetaceae; genus Streptomyces. The sequence continues at coordinate 471,491 of NZ_WEGL01000006.1, read as the reverse complement.
TCATGGGCGGCTCCGGGCGGCTCTCGACGGCTGACGGACCGTTACGTTAACCTACCAAACACTTGTTAGGGAAGGAGGGCGGATGCCCGCTGCCCGCACCGCGCCCAGGGAACCCGTCAGCTCCCCATGCCACGGCCCCGTCGCCACCGTCGTCACCACGCACCGGCCCGAGTACCGCGACACCCCGGACTCCGCGACGACGAAGGAGGCGGGCAGCTGATGGACCTCGGTTTCTCCGCCGCGGACGACGCCTTCCGTGCCGAGGCCCGCGCCTGGCTCGCCGCCCATGTGCCCGCCACCCCCTTGCCCTCGCTGGAGACGGCGGACGGCTTCGCGGCCCACCGGGGCTGGGAGCGCACTCTGTTCGCCGACCGTTGGTCGGTGGTCTCCTGGCCCGAGGAGTACGGTGGCCGGGGCGCCTCGATCCTCCAGTGGCTGATCTTCGAGGAGGAGTACTACGCGGCCGGCGCGCCCGGCCGGGTCAGTCAGAACGGCATCAACCTCCTTGCGCCCACCCTCTTCGAGCACGGGACACCGCAGCAGTGCGCGCGCATCCTGCCGTCCATGGCGAGCGGCGAGGTGATCTGGGCCCAGGCCTGGTCCGAGCCGGAGTCGGGCTCGGACCTCGCCTCCCTGCGCTCCACAGCCGTGCGCACCGACGGCGGCTGGCGCCTGAGCGGCCAGAAGACCTGGTCGTCGCGTGCGGCCTTCGCCGACCGCGCCTTCGGACTGTTCCGCAGCGACCCGGACGCCGGCCGGCCGCACCGGGGGCTGACGTACCTGATGTTCCCGCTGGACGCGGAGGGGGTGACGGTACGGCCCATCGGGCGGCTCGACGGCAAGCCCGCCTTCGCCGAACTCTTCCTCGACGAGGTCTTCGTGCCCGACGAGGACGTCATCGGCGTACCGGGGCGGGGCTGGCGGGTGGCGATGAGCACGGCGGGCAACGAGCGCGGACTCACCTTGCGCAGTCCCGGCCGCTTCTCGGCCGCCGCCGACCGGCTGACCCGGCTGTGGCGGGAGCAGTCCGACCCGTCCGACACCGCGCTGCGCGACCGGGTCGCCGACGCGGTGATCGGCGCCCGCGCCTATCAGCTGTTCACGTACGCGGCCGCCTCGCGCCTGGCAGAAGAGGGCGACGGTCCCGCGGGGCCCGCGGACAAGGGTGGTGGCGGGCGACGGGCGGGAGGCTCGATCGGCGCGGAATCGAGCCTGAACAAGGTGTTCTGGTCCGAGCTGGACATCGCCCTGCACGAGACCGCCCTGGACCTGCTCGGCCCCTACGGGGAGCTCGCCGACGACGCCGCGGACGCGCCCGCGCACGGCGGCTGGGCCGAGGGCTATGTCTTCTCCCTGGCCGGGCCCATCTACGCGGGCACGAACGAGATCCAGCGCGACATCATCGCCGAGCGGCTGCTCGGCCTGCCGAAGGGACGCCGGTGATGCTCTTCCTCCTCGACGCCGAACAGCGCGACTTCGCCCGCTCGCTGGACGCCATGCTGACGGCGACGGGCACGCCGGCCGTCGTACGGTCCTGGGCGGCCGGGGACACCGCACCCGGCCGCGCGCTGTGGACCAGGCTGGCCGAGGCCGGGGTGTTCGCGCTCGCGGTACCGGAGCGGTACGACGGCCTGGGGGCGCTGTCCCTCGAACTGACCGTCGCTTTTGTGGAGTTGGGCCGACACGCCGTGCCGGGCCCGCTGGCGGAGACGGTCGCGGCTGCGGCCCTTCTGGACCGTCTGGGCGACGCGACGACGGCCGCCGCATGGCTGCCCGGGATCGCGGCCGGCAAGGTCGTCGCCTCCGTGTGCCTGCTCTCCCCCGGCAGTCCCTACGCCCTCGACGCGGACGCCGCCGACGCGGTGTTCGTCGTCGAGGGCGACACCCTGCGCCTGGCCGAGGCGCACGGTCCCGTACAGCACTCGCTCGACCCGGCGCGGCGGCCGGCCCGCCCGCTGGGCGGCACCGAGCTGGCCCGGGGTCCGGCCGTCGCCGCCGCGGCCGCGCACGCCACCGAGGTCGCGGCGCTGACCACCGCCGCGCAGGCCCTGGGGCTCGGCCGCACCCTGCTGGACCGGACCGTCGAACACGCCCGGCAGCGCAGCCAGTTCGGGGTTCCCATCGGCTCCTTCCAGGCGGTCAAGCACCGCCTGGCCGACACGCTGATCGCCCTGGAGTTCGCCCAGCCACTGGTCCACGCCGCCGCGTTGGCGCTGGGCCGGGGCGACACCGGGTCCGGGCGCGAGATCGCAGCGGCGAAGGTCTCCGCCTGCGAGGCCGCGTACACCGCGGCGCGCACCGCCCTGCACCTGCACGGGGCCCTCGGCTACACCGAGGAACTGGACCTCTCCCTGTGGATCCGCAAGGCCCGCGCCCTGCGATCCTCCTGGGGCACACCATCGGCCTGCCGAGCCCGCGTGCTCGCGCCCTGACCGGGGGCCGGGGGCCGGTCAAGGCATCTGAAGCGACGGCGCCGACGGCACAGGACGTCACCCGGCAGCCGGTGGCTGTCTCGAAGGCGTCGGCGCGCGAGAGGTCAGTGGTTGGGTCGCGCCGCGCTGATCTCCGCCAGGGCCGAGTGCGGGTCCTCGACGGCCGCCAGGTCGCCGAGGCTGATGAAGCCGACCGGGCAGCCGCCGTGTTCCACGACGGGGAGGCGGCGCAGGCCGTGCCGGCGCATCAGCTCGACGGCGTGATCCGTGGTGTCCTCGGGGGTCAGGGTCAGCACCGGCGGCCGGCTGCACACCCTGCCGACCGTGGTGGTGTGCGGGTCCAGTCCCGCGGCGAGCGTCCGCACCACGATGTCGCGGTCGGTGAGCACACCGAACAGATCGCAGTCGTAGGCGACCAGGACGTCACCGATGTCGTGCTCCCGCATGAGGAGCGCCGCCCGTTCCACCGTGGTCATCGGCTCCACCGCCACCGCACCGGGCGACATGACTTCGCGTATCCGCCGTGTCATCGGGGCACCTCCCGGGTCCGAGATGGTGAGGCGTAGGGCCTCGCCCGCCCGCGTAGCCCGGGACGGCGCGGGCAAACCGGCTTTTCCCGCACCGGGCGGCCGGGGCAGACATGGCGCCGCCGAGCCCGGCGAGCGACGATGGAACCCGAGGGGGCCGGAGAAGGGATCACGGCAGCCATGGTGGGTGACATCAGCGACGAGCTGCAGGCACGGCGCGAGGGCGAGAACGGCCACCGCTCGATGCCGCACACCGCCGACACACGCCTGCAGGCCTGGGGCCCCACCCGGGAGCAGTGCCTGACCGAGGCCGTACGCGCCATGGTCGAGGCCTTCGCCGATGTGTCAGAGGCACACCCGACCACCATGGAACGGGTCCGCCTCGCCCCCGGCGACGACGCGGACCTGCTGGTCGCGCTGCTGGAGGAGGTGGTCTACCGGCTCGAGGTGGCGGGCCGCATCCCCGTCGACGTGGAGGCGGAGCCGACCGACGACGGTGGACTTGCGGTACGGCTCTCGCTCGCCGACCTCAGGGACGTCGCCGTCATCGGCGCCGCGCCCAAGGGTGTCTCCTGGCAGGAGCTGCACATCGGTCCGGACGCGTACGGCTGGTCGTGCACGGTGATCGTGGACGTGTGACCGCACCCGCGCACCCCCCGCGGCACGGGCAGCCGCCGGCCACCGCCGTCAGCCCTTCACCACCCCGAGCGGCACCAGCCGGGCGACCTTCCGGCACAGCCCCGCCCCCTCGCTCGCGGCGACGACGGCGTCGACGTCCTTGTACGCCTCCGGCGTCTCCTCCGTCAGGCCGCGCCAGGACTTCGGGCGCGCGGCGATACCGGCCTCGCGCAGCCGCGACCGCAGCTCGCTGCCGGTGATGCTGCGCGCGGCCTGATGACGGCTCATGGTCCGGCCCGCGCCATGGCAGGTCGAGTGGAAGGCGTCGCCCCCGGACACGCCGGCCAGCACGTACGACGCCGTCCCGAGGGTGCCGGGGATGAGCACCGGCTGCCCGAACTCCCTTATGTCGTCCGGGAGTTCGGGATGCCCGGGCGGGAAGGCACGGGTGGCGCCCTTGCGGTGCACGCACAGCCGCCGCGTCCGGCCGTCCACCGGATGGGTCTCGATCTTGGCGAGGTTGTGCGAGACGTCGTACACCAGCGTCAGCCCGGCACCCGCGGTGCGCCGGAACACGCCGCGTGCCGCGTCGGAGAGCAACTGCCGGTTCGCCCGGCCGTAGTTGGCGGCGGCGGCCATCGCCCCGAGATAGTCCTGGCCCTCGGGCGAGTCGACCGGCGTGCAGGCGAGCTGCCGGTCGGGCACGGAGATGCCGTACCGGGCCATGGCGCGGTCCATGAGCCGCACGTGGTCGGTGCAGATCTGGTGCCCCAGCCCGCGCGAGCCGCAGTGGATCATCACGCACACCTGGCCGGGCCCGATCCCGAAGGCGGCCGCGGCCGGGCCGTCGTACACCTCGGCCACCCGCTGCACCTCCAGGAAGTGGTTGGCGGAGCCCAGGCTGCCCACCTGGCCGAGGCCCCGCTCCCGGGCCCGCTGCCCGACCTGGGTCACGTCCGCGTCGGCGACCGCGCCGCCGTCCTCGCAGCGCAGCAGGTCGCGCTCCTCGCCGTGGCCCCGCTCCACGGCGTAGCGGGAGCCCTCGGCCAGCAGCCGCTCCAGCTCGCCGGGACCGTCCGGCCGCCACACGCCACCGGGGCCGGCGCCCCGCGGAATCGCCCGGTCCAGGCCGTCCATCACCGCGGTCAGCCGGGGCCGGAGCGTGTCGGCGTCGCAGTCGGCGGCCAGCAGCCGCACCCCGCAGGAGATGTCGAAGCCGACGCCGCCCGGCGAGACCACCCCGTCGGCGTCCACGTCGGTGGCGGCGACACCGCCGATGGGGAAGCCGTACCCCCAGTGGATGTCCGGCATGGCGTACGAGGCGGCGACGATGCCGGGCAGCGTGGCCACGTGCACGACCTGCTCCAGGGACTGCTCGGCATCCGCGAGCAGTTCCCGGGACGCGAACACGACCCCGGGCACCCGCATGTCCGCGTGCGGCTCGATGCGGTAGCGGAAGGAACGTTCCTCGACCAACTCCATCGCGGTCTCCGCTCCGGCTCGGCGCGCCCGGGGGTCACTGCCCGTGCAGCACGGCGAGCACGTCGTCGTCCGTCAGCTGCTCGAAGTCCTCGTACCACTCCCCCACGGCCAGGAAGACGGTCGGCCGCTGCAGGCACAGCACCTCGTCGGCCTCGCCGCGCAGCAGGTCGGCCGCCTGCGGCGAGCACACGGGCACCGCCAGCACCACCCGCTCCGGCGACTGCCGGCGCAGCCAGCGCAGCGCCGCACGCGCCGTCGCCCCGGTGGCCACCCCGTCGTCCACCACGATCACGGTGCGGTCCCGCAGCTCGGGCGCGGGACGGCCCTCCCGGTACCGCTGTTCCCGGCGGTGCAGCTCGGCCCGCTCCCGCTCCACCGTGTCGTCCAGGGCCGACTCGGTCAGCCCGAGGTCGTCCAGGGTCCGCTCGTCGAACAGCGGAGGATCGTCACCGGCGAGCGCCCCGACGCCCAGCTCCTCCTGGAACGGCGCGCCGATCTTGCGCGCGACCACCACGTCGAGCGGTGCCTCCAGCGCCCGCGCCACCTCGCGGGCCACCGTCACCCCGCCGCGCGGCAGGGCCAGCACGACCGGATGCGTCAGCGCCCCCGCCTCCTGCCGGATGCGCAGCCGCTCGGCCAGCTCCCGGCCGGCATGGACGCGATCATGAAACCGCATGCCCAGTCGACTCCTTCCACACCCGCGCCGTGCTCGTCACCGGGCCACGGCGTGCGGTCGTACGACGGCTCGCGCCCGGCGGGTGCGCCCGCGCGCACTCGGACGACCGGACGGACACGGCAGCACCTCCCTCCGGCGCCCCGGCCGGGTACCCGGACCGGGCCGCCACGACACGGGACACGCCGGCGTGTCCGCGCCCCCGGACTCAGGGTTCCGGTGCCGGGCGGCAGCGCTCCCGGCGGTGTCCGGCAGCCGCCCGGAGAAGCGACGAGTATGGAACGGAGGAGCTGAGACATGGCACGCATGCTCATCGACGGGGACGACGTGGTCGTACACCTGTCGTGGTGGCAGAAAGCGGCCGCCCGCCGCGGTGACGTGCGGGTGCCGCTGACGGCGGTGTGCCGCGTGACGGTCGACACCGCCTGGTGGCGCGCCCTGCGTGGAGTCCGGCAGCGCGGCACCTGGACTCCCGGGGGCTGGTCCGTCGGCACGCGCGGCCACCCCGGGGGCACGGACTTCGTGGCCCTGCGGCCCGGGAGGCCTGTCGTGGTCGTGGAACTGCGTCCTTCGGCTCCCTTCCGGCTCCTCGCCGTGTCGGTGCCGGACGACGACGAGGCGAGGGCCACGGCTCACCGGCTCGGCAGCGCGGCACCGAGGATCGACACCTCCACGCGCTACCGGCAGCCGGTGCCGGTCGCCGAGGAGACCTCCGCCGGGAGCACCCCGCCCGCCCTGCCCATGGCCTCCGAGGGGCGTCCGGACGGCGAGCATCCGCACTGAGCGACGGCCTGGAACGGCCTGGAGCACGGCGGTGTCCGCTGTCCGGATCGTCACGGCTGCGGCCGCCTCGCCCCGCGGTCAACGGTGGCCAGGAGGGCGCCGACGGGATCGCCGCCTGGGCTGAACGAGGCGCGCCGCCCTGGCGCCGTTCGCGCGCAGTGAGCCGATGACAGGTCGCGCTGCGAGCCGATGACAGGTCGCGCTGCGAGCCGATGACGGATGTGGCCTCCCGGACCGCCGTCGCGTCGCGGGCCGGGAACTCGGCGCAATCGGCGCATCACTCTCATCGCTCGCTCCGAGGCCGCCTGTGCACGGGCGACAGCCGCGGGCCATGAGCCGCGTGTGCGACGCCCGTGACAGGCGGTGTCCCCTCACTCCACGGCCCCCCGGTCGCCCGAGCTCTCCAGCAACGACAGCTCCCGTTCGACGGACCGTCGGTGGTCCTCGGCGTCCTGCCGTGCCCGTCTCGGGCTCCAGCGGCCGTGCATCAGGAACATCAGGGGCAGGAAGACGGCCTGGCCGCCGACGCACACCCACCACCAGGTCTGCCACTGCCCGGGCCCCTGGTCCGCCGCCTGAGCGACCTCGGCTCCGTGGAGACGAAGCGTGCCCAGGGCGGGCCCGGCCTCGCGCACCAGCGCCAGGTCCGCGGCGCCGACCTCCTTCAGGGCCCGTGCCTGGAGGCCGGCCGGAACCTCACCCGCCGGGTACTTCTCCAGTTCGGCGAAGAGGGCGGGATGCTCGCTGATCACGCGCTGCGCGGGCGCCGCGGTGCCGGCGGCGGCCTGGACCTCGGCGCCGTGTTCCACCAGCGGAGTCACCGAGGTGACCACCACGGGGACACACGCGGCGGAGACCGTCACGACGACCCGCAGGAGCCACGCCCAGACCGCGAGTCCGGTCGCCGTCGCCGCGGGATTGCGCCGTTCCACCGTCTCCGTGAAGCTCGCCATCCAGGGGGCGTAGGTGAGTCCCGCGCACACGCCGATGCCGACGAACAACGCGGCGAAGTGGTAGTAGCCCGTGCCCTTGTCCGTCGCGGCGAGGGCGAACAGCGAGGTCACCACGATCGATCCCACCGCCCCGACGAGCATGAACGGCTTGCGCACGCCGAGCTTGTCGGAGAGCACGCCGACGAGCACCAGGGCTATCGCGTTGCTGGCCCAGTACCAGTTCGCCAGGGCGTTGGCCCGTTGTTCGGTGTAGCCGAACACGGTCGAGTAGTAGATGACCAGGTTGCCGACCGCGGAGTAGTAGAGGAGCAGGTAGACGCTGATCGCGAACGCCGACCCGACGATGTCCGGCCGCAGCATCTGCCGCCAGTGCCCCGAGGTGGCGTGCACGGCCGGCTGCCGCCGCGCCCGGGCCTCGATCAGCGCGCGGTCACGCACGCTCACCATGAGCTGGTCGCGCAGCCGCGGGGAGAGCTCGCGGAGCCCGAACAGGGCGAGCAGGAACACGGCGAGCGTGGCGAACCCCGCGAACCGCAGCTGGTCGCGCCAGGACGTGGAGTCGAGTGTCGCGCTGGTGACGACGGTGACCACGAGCGAGCCGACCACGGGTCCCATCGTCCAGAAGCCCATCGCGCCGGCCCTGCCGAGCTGGGGCGAGAAGTCCCTGATCAGTGCCGGGGTCGCCACCAGGACCAGGCCCTCGACGAAGTAGATGCCCTCGAACAGGGCCAGGTAGGTGCCCTTGTCCGGCGCGTACGGCAGCGTGAGCATCAGGGCCCCGACCACCAGGAGGCCGTAGACGACGAGATTGGCCCGGCCCCACCGGTCGGCGAGACCGGCCACGAGTGAGGCGATGGCTCCCACGGCGTTGCCGATGACGGACATCCACACGAAGTAGAGGAAGCTCATGTGGAATTCGGCCATGATCGACGTGCCGACACCGTACTGGATGTACAGCGCGTAGTAGAGGACGATCGTCGACAGGACGACGATCGTGAGGCCGCTGTAGCGGGCCAAGGGCGCCGGGTACGCGGGGAGTTGGCGGCGCCACAACCGTCTCAGGGCGCGCGCCGGGGCCTGGGCGGAATCGGGTGCGGTGGCGGTCCCACCCGTGGCGGACGGAATCGTGCTCATGGGGGCGGCTCCAAGGTGTCGGTGGGTCGTATCGCCCGTTCTTGCACCAGGACAGCGAGCATCTGCGGATCCGGAGCGCGCGGGGGCACCGCCCCTTCACACGGCTCCGACCGCTCGGCTGTCGACGGTATTCGAAGGTGAATCCACCTTCAATATCCGTGCCGCGATCCCGTGCGCACGGGCGCGCCGGTCACCGAGCAGACCGACGCGCGCACGAAGTGGTGTGTCCGAGGAAGACATCGACACCGTGCTCCGCGTCGATCCGCACAGGTACGTCGGGGGCCGCGGGCTCAGCCGCGAGCGCCCACCGCCCTCGGAGGGACATGTCCTGCGCTCACCTCGGGCCTCGCTCGGCCTCACGACGGCGCAGTTCGCGGTGGGCGATGGTCCGCTTGTGGACCTCGTCGGGGCCGTCCGCCAGGCGCAGGGTGCGCAAGTGGGCATACATACTGGCCAGGGGGAAGTCGTCGGAGACGCCTGCTCCGCCGTGGACCTGGATGGCGCGGTCGATGACCCTGAGGGCGATGTCCGGTGCGGCCACCTTGATGGCGGCGATCTCCGTCCGCGCCTCCTTGTTGCCCACGGTGTCCATGAGATGGGCGGCCTGGAGAGTCAGCAGCCGGGCCATGTCGATCTCGATCCGGGCCTCGGCGATCCAGTCCTGGATGTTGGCCCGCTCGGCGAGCGGCGCACCGAACGTCGTCCGCTCCTGGGCCCGGTCGATCATCAGGTCCAGGGCCCGCTCGGCCATGCCGATGGTGCGCATGCAGTGGTGGATGCGCCCGGGACCCAGCCGGGCCTGCCCGATCATGAAACCGTCGCCCTCGCGGGCGAGCAGGGCCGTTGCGGGCACCCGCACGTTCTCGAAGAGGACCTCGCCGTGGCCCTCCCGGTCCTGGTAACCGAAGACGGGCAGGTTGCGCACCACGGTGATGCCGGGGGTGTCCAGCGGCACGACCATCATGCTCTGCTGACGGTGACTGGGCCCGTCCGGGTCCGTCTTGCCCATGACGATGAGGACCTTGCAGTTCTTGTGCAGGACGTTGGAGGTCCACCACTTGCGTCCGTCGAGGATGTAGTCGTCGCCGTCGCGCCGCATGCGCAGCTGGATGTTGCGTGCGTCGGAACTGGCGACGGCCGGTTCGGTCATCGCGAACGCGGAGGCGATATCGCCGGCGAGCAGCGGCTTGAGCCACCTCTCCTTGTGCTCCTCGGTGCCGAAGAGCGTCAGCACCTCCATGTTCCCGGTGTCCGGCGCGTTGCAGTTCGTGGCCTCCGGCGCCAGGTGCGGGCTGCGGCCCATGATCTCGGCGAGCGGGGCGTACTCGAGGTTGGTCAGTCCGGGTCCCCACGCGGGGTGCGGGTGGAAGAGGTTCCACAGTCCCTGCTTCCTGGCCTCCGCCTTCAGCTCCTCCAGGACGGGCGGGTGGAAGTGCGGATCGCCCGACTGTGCCATCTGCGCGTCGTAGACGGGCTCCGCGGGGTAGACGTGCTCGTCCATGAAGGCGAGCAGCTTCTCCTGGTAGGCCTTGGCCCTGTCGGTCGTCTGGAACACGGATGCACCTCGGGGGGTTCGTGGTTGCGCGACGCAGGACGGTCACCGCGTCCGCGCGGGTGGGCGGAGTACGGACGTCAGCGCCGCGGCCGTCGCGGCGGCGTGTGTGTGCACGACCCCCGCGAGACCCGCGCGTTCGGCGGCGGCGACGTTCTGCTCCAGGTCGTCCACCATCACCGCGTCCCGCGGGTGGACGCCCAGTCGTTCGCAGGCGATCTCGTAGGCCCGGCGCGAGGGTTTGCGAACGCCCACCTCTCCGGAGACGGTGACGGCGTCGAACATGGCCGGGAGGTCGAACCCGGCGTAGCAGTCGTCGCCGAGCGAGTTGGACAGCAGCCCGACGCGGTACCCGGCCTCGCGCACCCGTGCGACCAGGTCGATCATGGCGCGGTCGGGGCCCATGGCGCTCTGGAGCCGGCGTACGATGCCCGGCTCCGTACGGTCGACCGCCACTCCGTGGGCTCGGAGCCGCTCGGCGAAGCCCTGTTCGAACTGCAGCTCGCCGATCCGGCCTTCCTCGTGCGCCACGAGCAGGGCGCCGCTCGCCCTGTCCCTGGCCAGGAGCCGCAGCGGCAGCCGTGGGTCGCAGCCCAGGTCGGCCCCCAGCTGCTCGAAGGCCGCGAACACGCTGGTGGTGAGCACCCCTCCGAAGTCGAACAACACCGCACTGCGGGTCCCGGGCGACGTGTCCGCGCCCTGACCGAAGAGATCCATACTCACGATCGAACTCACCTTGTCGGACGTGTCCTGCGGACCATGCCGATCGCCGCGACGTCCTCGCGTGCGGGACCACCACCCTGTATAGTTGAATCCAACGTCAAGTTCAATACTTACAACTCCCCAGCGAGCAGGGAAGATTCGCTCGACGGGTCGGCCGATTGGCGGTGCGGTGGCACATGACGACGAAGGCTTCACTCGCGGACTGGGAGCGCCTCGTCTCGCGTGATGTCACGACGAACGGCATCACGCTGCGCGTCTTCGAGCATGGCGAGCACAGGCCCGGCACACCGCCGGTCGTGCTGTGCCACGGGTTTCCCGAGCTCGCCTTCTCCTGGCGGCATCAGGTCTTCGCCCTGGCCGAGGCCGGATACCGGGTCCTCGCCCCCGACATGCGCGGTTACGGAGGGAGCTCACGGCCGCGGGACGCCGAGGCCTACGACGTGCTGAACCTGTGCGGGGACCTCGCGGGCCTCCTGGACGACGTGGGTGCCGAGGACGCGGTCTTCGTGGGACACGACTGGGGAGCGAACGTCGTTTGGCACATGGCCTGGCTGCACCCCGGACGGGTGCGCGCCGTGGCCGGCCTGAGCGTCCCCGTCACCCCGCGCTCCCCTGTCCCGCCGCTGCCCGTCCTGCGATCGCGTCTGGGCGACGACTTCTACATGGTGTGGTTCCAGGAGCCCGGAGTCGCCGAGCCGGCGCTGGCGCGGAACGTCCGCGGGACGCTCGTGACGCCGGAGGTCTGGTCCGCCGAGTGGGCATCCCGCGAGGAGGCGGAGCTCGCACCGCCGCCGTGGCTCGACGAGGACGAGCTGGCCTACTACGTCAAGGCCTTCGAGGAGACGGGCTTCACGGGCGGCCTGAACTACTACCGCGCCATGGACCGCAACTGGGCGCTCACCCGGGAACTGGAGGGACGCCCCATCACGCGACCGTCCTTCTTCCTCACCGGATCCAAGGACCCCGTCGCCAGGTTCATGCCCGCGGACCGCCTCGGAGACGTCCTCACCGACCTGCGTGAACTCGTCGTCGTCGAGGGCGCCGGTCACTGGGTGCAGCAGGAGCGGCCCGAGGAGGTCAACGCAGCGCTGCTCCGCTTCCTCGGATCCGTCGGCCAGGGAGCCTGAAGCGGCAGCCGGGGCCGATGCGCCCGGCGGCGACTATCATCTGCTGCCACCTGCATGTGTGCGAACGACGGCGAATGGACTGCATTGGCTTCCCAGGCCCCGGCTCATGACGGCTCCCGGCAACCGCTCGCCCCGCGCAGCCCCCGGGGCGAGCGCACGCGCAACGCGCTCATCGCCGCGGCGCGCGAGGTCTTCGAGCGCGACGGTTATCTCGACGCCCGGATCACCGACATCACCGCGGCCGCCCATGTCGCGTCCGGCTCGTTCTACACGTACTTCAACGACAAAGAGGACGTCTTCCGGGCACTCGTGGCCATCGTGCAGGAGGAGATGCTCCACCCGCACCTGCGCGAGCGCACCGGCATCACCGACACCCGGCAGCTCATCGACGCGGCCAACCGTGACTATCTGCGCTCGTACAAGAAGAACGCGCGCCTGATGGCCCTCTTCGAGCAGGTCGCCCACATCGACGACAACTTCCTGGCCCTGCGGGTCGAGCGGGGCAACGCCTTCGCGCGACGCAACGCCAAGATGATCCGCGCCCTGCAGGACAGCGGCGAGGCCGACCCGACGCTCGATCCCCTGGTGACGGCCCACGCCCTGTCCGGCATGGTGAGCCGCATGGCCTACAGCGTGTTCGTGCTCGGGCAGCGCATCCCCTTCGAACGGCTGGTGACCACGCTCAACAGGATCTGGGAGAACGCGCTCCAACTGAAGCCCGCCGGCCATGAATAGGACCGTCGCCGCCGGTCAGCGGTGTGCCCCCGCTGCCATGGTGTACGGCCACGATCTCGGCCGCTGTCGACAGGGCCGTCTCCTCCGGGGTACACGCGCCGAGGTCGACCCCGATCGGTGAGCACAGCCGCACGAGCGCCGAGCCTCCTGCCATGGGTACGGCGGACGAGCATCCTCGGGCCGCACCGCCCTCGACTCCACCAGCAGCCGCAGCGGCGTCCTCGGCCCGTACGGTGGCCTCCAGGACGGGATCCCCGAACCCGCCCCGACGATGTCGTTCCCGCTCAGCCACATCTCCTTCCCCAGGAGGCCGGAGGGACCCTCGGCGCACCATGGCTCCAACTGCCCGGCGAGGTCCAGCACGGCGCCTCAGTACTTCTTCTCGCCGGCCGTGATCGCCTGCCGTATGCGGTGGTAGGTGCCGCAGCGGCAGACGTTGCGGATCTCGTCGAGGTCGGCCTCGGTGATCTCCCGGCCCTCCTCGCGGGCCTGGCGGACCTTGGCGACGGCAGTCATGATCTGGCCGGGCTGGCAGTAGCCGCACTGGGCGACGTCGTACTCCAGCCAGGCCTCCTGCATGGGGTGCAGGTCCGCGCCGACCGTGCCGGGCAGGCCCTCGATGGTGGTGATCTCGTCATCGGTGCCGATGTCCTTCACCGGCACCGAACACGGGTTGAAGGCCTTGCCGTTGATGTGGCTGGTGCAGGCCTTGCAGACGCCGAGACCGCAGCCGTACTTCGGTCCGGTGACGCCGAGGACGTCTCTGAGCACCCAGAGCAGCCGGACGTCGTCCTCGATGTCGACGGTCACCCGCTCGCCGTTGAGGATGAAGGTGTGTCGGGGCACGTGGTCTCCTAGAAGGTGCGTTCGAGTCCGTCGGTGGGGGACGCGGGGATCGGCGGTGTGGTGGGCAGCGGCTCGAAGCCGAGCGGACCGGCGTGGTTGAGCGGGAAGCTCGTCGGCATGGAGCCGGTGGCCCGGCCGTAGGCGCAGGCCACGGCGGCGGCCGCACCCGCCACGGCCAGCTCGCCCGCGCCGCCGGGCTGCCCGGTGGTCGGCGGCATGACGACGATCTCCAGTTCGGGCGGGGTGTTCCACTGCCGGGTGTAGAAGTAGTTGTCCCAGCTCCCTTCCAGGAAGTGGCCGTTGTCGAGGTGGAGGCCGGAGCTGAGGGTGATCGCGATGCCGTCCATGATGCCGCCCATCATCTGCGCCTCGAGGCCTCGCGGGTTGACCGCCAGGCCCACGTCGACGGCGCACACGACCTTGGTGACGCGCGGGCCGGTGTAGGCGTCGCGGACCGTGCGCCCGGTGGTCTCCGGCCGGCAGTCGATCTCGGCGAGGACGGCGACGTACGCGTGGTACTCGGGATGGAGCGCGATGCCCTGCGCCGTCCCGGCGGGCATGCTCCGGCCCCATTCCCCGACATCGGCCACCTTGTCGAGGACGGCCCGCGCCCGCTCCTCCTTGAGGAACTCCCGGCGGAACCGGTAGGGGTCCTTGCCCATCCGCTTGGCCAGCTCGTCCACGACCAGTTCCTGCGCACAGCGCACATTGGGCGAGTAGATGTTGCGCATGGAGCCGGTGTTGAAGCCCTTGTCCGTCTCGCCGAGCACCTGGGTGACGACGCCGAAGTTGTACGGGGTCTGCTGGCTGAGCGCGAAGATGGTCTCGGAGAAGGTGAGGTCGCCGACGGGCAGCCGCGCGGCCTGAGCGGTGATGATCTCGCCGACTCCGTGGCCGAAGTCGGTGGCCACGGAGGTGTGCCGCTGGTCGTAGGCGAGCACCTGGCCGAGGGCGTAGGTGGCGCGCACCCGCGAGGTGGCCATCGGGTGGGTACGGCCCTGACGGAAGTCGTCGGTGCGGTGCCACATCAGCTTGACCGGCTTGCCCATCGCCTTGGAGATCTCGGCGGCCTCGGCGGCGGCGTCGTGGAAGAGCTTCCGCCCGAAGGAGCCCCCGCCCTCGGTGACATGCACCTTCACCGCGGAGACCGGCAGCCCCAGCTTCAGCGCGATCTGCTCCCGGGCGACGATCGGGGACTTCAGGCTTCCCCAGATCTCGGCCGAGCCGTCGCGTACGTCGGCGATGGCACAGTTGGTCTCCAGCGCGCTGTTGCTCGCGAAGTGGAAGGTGAACCGGGCGTCGACCGACTTGGTCAGCAGGTCCAGTGCGGGAAGCGGGAGTTCGGCCCGGCGGAGTTCGTCGCGGACGGTGTCGTCGCTCTGTGCGTCGGCCGTTCCTGGGCCCCAGGAGACCTTCAGCGCGCGCACGGCGTCGATGCACTGGCCGAACGTACGCCCGCGGACGGCGACGCCGGTGGAGACGGCCACGACGTCGGTGACGCCGGGCATCGCCCGCACCTCGGTGAGGTTCTCCACCGAGCGCACGGTGCCGTTGATCGTCGGTGGCCGGCACACCATCGTCGGCAGGGCGTCGGGGATCTGCAGATCCATGGCGAACGTCTTGCGCCCGGTCACCGCTTCCCGCGCGTCGATACGACGCTGCGCGGTGCCGATGACCTCGAAGTGCGTGGCCTCCTTGAGCGCGACCGCCACCTGACTTGTCGTCACCGAGGCTGCTTTTCCGGCGAGTTCACCGTAGGTGACACTGCGTCCGCTCGCCGACGAGGTGATGACCCCGGCCTTGGCGGTCAGGGTGTCCAGGGCCTCCCCGAGTTCCAGGGCCGCCGCCCTCAACAGCCTGCCCCGGGCCACCGCGGCGGCCACCCGGATCGGCGTGAAGGTCGAGATCGTGGTGTTGGAGCCGCCGGTGAGCTGGTTGAACAGCAGCTCCGGCCGCGCGTCCGCGAGCGTGACCCTGATCCGCTCCAGCGGCAGCTCCAGTTCCTCGGCGATCAGCATGGCGCTGGATGTCGTGATGCCCTGTCCGACCTCTGCCCGGGGCAGCGCGAAGGAGGCCGTGCCGTCGCTGTCGATCCGGATCGTGATCAGGTTCGCCGTGGGAAGTGCCGCATCGGTGAGCATGTCGTTGAGGTCGTAGATCTCCGCCGGACCCGGCACGGAGGGGACGACGGCCGCCGCCTCGTCCGGCGCGAGCACGGCCTCACCGAGTTCGGCGGCCACGGTCAGGGTCGAGGCGGCCAGCACATACCCGAGGAATCTCCGGCGCCCCATCCCTGCCGTACCGGGTGCGTGTCCCCAGCTGTCCATGCGATCTCCTTCGATCCGCCACGACTTGTGCACATGCCCGATCCGTGCGAGCCACGGTGGGACACGCCGCCGGTGATTCCACCGCTCGCCGCCGGTTTCGGCCATAGGCAGGGGGCGGGAAAAGGGGACGCGGGACTGTGCCGGCGCACAGTCCCGCCGGATTACACTGCGCCCGTGACGACGCAGCTGAGGGCCGCCGACCGGGTTGTCGAACTGGTCGGCCGCCTGCTGGCCGAGGTGGACCGGCTCGCGGCGGACCTCACCGCCGAGATCCTCGGAGGCGAGCACTCGTACGCCGAGAGCACGCTGCTCGGCCGGGAACAGCTGCGCGCTGTGGTCCGCGACAACCTGACCACGATGTTCGCGGCGCTGCAGGGGCGGCCCACCACGCTCCAGGCACCCCGCGCCGCCGGCCGGCTCCAGGCCGCACAGGGCATCCCGCTCGCCGCACTCCTGCACGCCTACCGGCTGGCCGGCCGCTTCATCTGGGACCGGCTGCTCGCGACCGCCGTCGATGAGGAGAGCACCGTGCAACTGCTGCACATGGCCTCCGACATCTGGGCGGCCATCGACGACTACTCCAGTGCGGCAGCCGACGCCTACCGGGCCACCGTCGAGGAACAGTCGCGTCGAGACACCACGGCTCGGAGCACGATGCTCACCACCCTGCTCGACGGCAGGGCCGGCACCAGTGCGAGCGCATGGGAGATCGCACGCGTACTGGACCTCGACCGGCAGGGCCCCTTTCTGGTGGTCTGCGCAGAGGTCCTCGACGGGGTCGAGCCACTGCCCAGCATACGAAGCCGCTTGCGTGCCGCCGGGATCGGCTCCGAGTGGATCCAGCCGATAGGGGCCTGGGTGGGCCTGCTGGCCCTCACCGACGAACAGGCCATCGCGCATGCGGTCGACCAGCTGTCCGACATCGCGCTGTCCCGGGTCGGGATCAGCCGTGCCTTCACCTCGCCGGTGAACGCCCCGGCGGCCTGGCGGCAGGCCCAACTCGCCGTACAGTGCCTGCCCCACGGAACGGGCGGCACCCACCTGTACGGCAGCGCGCCGGTGTCGCTCCTCGCGGCGGCCTCTCCCGACATGGCGCAGGAAGTCGCCCGGGCGGTCCTCGGCCCCCTGCTCGCGCTGCCCCCGCGGGAACAGGCCACCCTGCTGGAGACCCTGCACGTCTGGTTCACCTGCGGCGGATCGACGACGGCGGCGGCCGGCCGGCTGCACTGCCACCGCAACACGGTCCTGTACCGCCTCAACCGCATCGCCGAACTGACCGGCCGCCGCGCCACCGACGCGGAGTGCTCCGCCGAGCTCTACATCGCCCTGGAGGCCGTACGCCTGAGCGGGCGGCCGGGCTCGTGCGACAGGCAGGGCGCGCCGGACTGAGCCTGGTCCCGTCCGCCGCGCAGGCGCGTGGCCGACGAAGGGGCCTCCGGCGCGGTCGGTGGGGCGGTTGTGTGTGTCTCAAGATCGACGGTGGCGGGAGGCCCGGCGCGGGGACCCTTCTACGATCGGCTTCCTGCGTGCTCCCGGAACAGAAAGCTGAACCACTCCGATGGACGAGCGAGTTGTCATCGTGACCGGCGCCGGATCCGGCATCGGCGAGGCCACCGCCCGGTTGCTGCGCGACCAGGGGCACCATGTGGTGGTCTCCGGGCGCCGGGCGGAGCCGCTGCGGCGGCTGGAGCAGGAGACCGGCGCGCTCGCGTGTCCGGGCGACGCGGGCGACCCCGACGCCGTCGACGACCTTGTCCGTACGGCCCTCGACGCCCATGGGCGACTGGACGGCGTCGTGCTCAACGCGGGCATCGGACGCGGCGGCACCGTCGGGGACCTGTCGCCGGCGGACTGGGAGGAGGTGATGCGCACCAACGTCACCGGTCCGATGCTGCTCCTGCGCGCATCGATCCCTCATCTGCTCCGGGCGCGCGGTGCGGTCGTGGCCGTCGCGTCGGTCTCCGCCCTGCGCAACGGCCAGGGCAACGCCCCCTACGCCGTGTCCAAGGCCGCTCTGGTGTCGCTGTGCCGTTCCGTAGCCGTCGACTACGGGCGCGCGGGGGTGCGTGCCAACGTCGTGTGCCCCAGCTGGGTGAGGACCGAGATGGCCGACCGGCGCATGGCGCGTTTCGCCAGGGAAGCGGGCCTGGCGGACGGCGGTGTGGACTCCGCCTACGCGGAGGCGACCAGGCCGCTGCCCATGGGCCGGCCGGGTCAGCCGCGTGAAGTCGCCGACACGATCGCCTGGTTGCTCTCCCCGACGGCGTCCTACGTCAACGGTGCGGTGCTCCCGGTCGACGGCGGGACGACGGCCCTGGACCCCGGGACCCTCGCGTTCGACTTCGACATCGCACCACGCGCCGGCACCGGCACCGGCACCGGCCTCTGACACCCGCTGGCACACGGGGTGACGGCGTCTCACGTACCGGGCGATAAAGGGGGTGCGCGTGTTCGAACCGGTGGGATACGTTCCTGCCAGTTCGAAGGGGGACCCGAAGTGGCGAAACTCAACCAGATCATCGCCGTCGAGAAGGGCGTCAAGAGCAAGTCGCTCCAGGACATCACCGCGGCGCACCACAAGGTGCAGAAGCCGGCCCTGCTGGCCGGTATCTCGCGTACGTACCAGCCGAAGGACGAGGAGGGCGAGCAGCTGCCGCCCGAGTCCACGCGGGTACAGGTGCAGGCAGAGGACGTGCTGCGGGAGATGTCCGCGTCGCTGACCCGGCTCTTCGACGTGACCGCCACCAAGGACTGGGCGAACTGCGCGGCCCGCGCCGACGTCACGGTCGACGGCCGGACGATCCTCACCGGCGTCCCGGTCAGCTACCTCCTCTTCCTGGAGAAGCAGCTCACCGACCTGCACACGTTCGTCAGGAAGCTCCCCACCCTCGACGCCGCCGAATCCTGGTCGCACGACCCGTCCACGGACTGGTGGAAGACGGACCCGGTGCGCACGATCCGCACCAAGAAGGTCCCGCGCAACCACGTCAAGGCGGAGGCGACCGAGAAGCACCCGGCGCAGGTCGAGGTGTACTACGAGGACGTGCCCATCGGGTACTGGACGACCGTGAAGTTCTCCGGAGCGCTCCCGGCGCGGCGGGTGAACGAGCTGGTGGAGCGGGTCGAGAAGCTCCAGCGGGCGGTGAAGTTCGCCCGCGAGGAGGCCAACGGCGCCGAGGTCACCGACCAGCGGATCGGCGACGCGGTGTTCGGCTACCTGCTCGGCTGACGCCGACCACGGGTGGCATCCACGATCGCCCCCGCGTGCGAGCGCGGGGGTGCGCCACACGCGCGGGCCGGACTGAGGACCGGCGCGCGCGATGAGCGCAAGCTGACACTGAAGTTCAGCCTGAAACACGCGGTGACAGTGAAGGTTCGAGTCCTTCCCCCGGCACAGCACCACCGACGGGCCGGGGTAGCCCAACATGGCAGAGGCGGCCGCGGTCAATCTCAGACTCTCGCTCCAGTCTCAGCATCGCCGCCGATCGCCGGATCGACGGAGGCCGGACGAACGCCGTCGGATGCGAGTTCGACTCTCGCCTGCAGCTCTTTCCTGCTGCGGTAGTTCAAAGGAAGAACACGACGGCATGATGACTGATCCGACCTCTTAAACGCCGCCGGCGTGCGCAATTGGGTGGCATCCCCAGGGGCCCGGGAGCTGGATACGACTCCCGGGCCCCGCCACGTCGTGTGGCCGTGGCGGCCGAGTGCGGCCCGCCCCCGTCATTCTCCTCGCCGGGGTTCCGGAGACGTGCTCCACGACCTCGGCCCTCGGCCGTCGGCGCAGGGCGCGGACCGCCGGGGCCATTCGGAGGCGTTGTGGTGGCGGCCACCGCGGCCGGCCCGCACGCTGGGGAAGTCGGACGAGTCGCCGTGCAGGGCGGCGGCAAGGCTCTGGGAGGACCGTGTGACCGTTTCGTCGCCCGCCACCGACACACCGCCGGCCCGGTACGACGACCTGCGGGCCCTGGTGATCAACTGCACCCTCAAACGCTCGCCGGAGACCAGCAACACGCAGGGCCTGGTCGACCGCAGCACCGCCATCATGGACGCGCAGGGGGTGCACGTCGATGTCGTACGGGCGGTGGACCATGACATCGCCACGGGGGTGTGGCCCGACATGAGGGAGCACGGCTGGCAGACGGACGCCTGGCCGGACCTGTACCAGCAGGTCATGGCGGCCGACATTCTGGTGCTGGCCGGGCCCATCTGGCTGGGTGACAACAGTTCCGTGATGAAGCAGGTGATCGAACGCCTCTACGCGTGCTCCAGCCTGCTCAACGAGGCGGGCCAGTACGCGTACTACGGCCGCGTCGGCGGGTGCCTGATCACCGGCAACGAGGACGGCGTCAAGCACTGCGCCATGAACGTCCTCTACAGCCTGCAGCACCTGGGTTACACCATCCCGCCCCAGGCGGACGCCGGATGGATCGGCGAGGCGGGCCCCGGCCCCTCCTACCTCGACCCCGGCTCGGGCGGCCCGGAGAACGACTTCACCAACCGCAACACCACCTTCATGACCTGGAACCTGCTCCACCTGGCCCGCGCCCTGAAGGACCTCGGCGGCATTCCCGCCTACGGCAACCAGCGCACCGCATGGGACGCCGGCTGCCGACGCGACTCCGAGAACCCGGAGCACCGGTAGGCGCACCATCCACCGGGGACGGCAGTTCGGGGTGTCAGAGACGGTCGGCGTCCCAGACCGCCTGGGCGAACGCTTCCGGCGCTTCCTGCGGCACGTTGTGCCCCGTGTCCTTGAGGGTGCGGTGGGCGTACGGACCGGTGAACCTGGCGCGGTACGCGGCGCCGTCGCCCGCCGGGGTGAACGGATCCGACGAGCCGTCGACGGTGATCGTGGGCACGGCGATGGCCGGGCCCCTCGCCAGCTTGGCCTCGATGCCGTCGTGGCGTGGGTCGCCCGCCGCGAGGCCGAGCCGCCAGCGGTAGTTGTGGATCACGATGCCGACGTAGTCCGGATTGTCGAAGGCCGCAGCGGTGCGGTCGAAGGTGGCGTCGTCGAAGTGCCAGGTCGGGGAGACATTGCGCCAGATCAGTTCGGCGAAGTCATGACGGTGCTCGGCCAGCCCCAACTCCCCTCGCTCGGTGGCGAAGTAGTACTGGTACCACCAGGCCCACTCGGCCGCCGGGGGCAGGGGCTGCTTGTTCTTCTCCCGGTCGGTGACGAGGTAGCCGGTCACCGACACCAGGGCTTTGCAGCGCTCCGGCCACAGCGCCGCGATGATGTCGGCCGTCCGCGCACCCCAGTCGAAGCCGCCGAGCAGCGCCTTCTCGATCCGCAGGGCGTCCATCAGGGCGATGACGTCCAGCGCGAACACCGCCTGCTGGGCATTGCGGAAGGTCTTCGGTGACAGGAACGTCGTCGTGCCGTAGCCGCGCAGGTAAGGGACGACGACCCGGTAGCCCTCGGCGGCCAGCAGCGGTGCGACGTCGACATAGCTGTGGATGTCGTACGGCCACCCGTGCAGCAGGATGACAGCCGGACCGTTGGCCGGCCCGGTCTCGGCGTAGCCGATCCTCAGTTCGCCGGCCCTGACATGCTTCAGCGACGTGAACGACGTATGCCCCATCGCGCGCCCGGCCGTCGCCGCCGTCTTCCCTGGGGGCGGAGTGGTCGAGGCCACGGCTGTCGGTGAGGAGTCGAGCCGGCCCGCCAGTGATGCGGCCGCCGTCGCCGCGACCCCTGCCCCGACGGTCTTTCCGAAGGCCCGCCTGTTGATCATGAGAACCGTCCTGTCGGGACAGGTCAGTGGCCGCCACCGCGCTGTAGACGTGCGCCGACGGCTCCGACTCACGGGCGTTGTGTCAGTGGCGTTGCTTCCATGGAAAGCCACGGTGCCGGGGGAAGCGAGTCGAGGACGCTCGGCATCTCCGGAGCGCGGGACGCCACCGCCTGGGCGGAACCGGCGTCAGCTGTCGGCCAGGAGCATGGCCAGCTCCGCGTCCAGGTCGAGCTGCTCGGACTCGGACCCCGGTCGCACCACCGAGTACGTCTCCTCCAGGAAGGCCGCCAGGTCCTGCGTGGTGATCTCCAGCAGAGCCGAGCCCGCCGGCGAGGACAGGGCGACGGAGAGCACTCCACGATCTGGGCCCCCCGTCGGCCACATCCGGACATCTCCCTGCCCCACGTGCCCGGTCAGGCCCTGGGCCAGCATGTCCCGGCCGAAGACCCACTCCACCGTCCGGCCCTCGCCGAGAGGGTGAAAGGCAGCACGGACGGCATACGGATCGCCGGGCTCGTACCGCAGTCCCATGCACAGGGGCACCGACAGGTCCGGCGATACGACAAACCGCACGGGCAACTCGTGCGCCACGGTTCTCAACGAGTTCACAGCCCCTGCTC
Source organism: Streptomyces sp. RB17 (assembly GCF_009604455.1). Lineage (GTDB taxonomy): Bacteria > Actinomycetota > Actinomycetes > Streptomycetales > Streptomycetaceae > Streptomyces. The sequence goes on along the minus strand of NZ_WEGL01000006.1, from coordinate 449,218 downwards.
CGATGATCCTGGGTCGCGCTGCACGGCTGCTCACACCGCGCCGTCGGTGGCCGACCCGGCCAGAACGACCTGGTCCACGTACCAACGGTTCGCAGCGGCGGCCTGATCGAGCTGATCCACGTACCACCGGTCGGCAGCGGCCTGATCCAGCTGGTCCGCGTACCACCGGTCGGCAGCGGCGGCGTCACGGAGCTGGTCCAGGTACCAGCGGTTCGCACCGGCGACCTCGCGCACCGGCGTCACGTCGATCCACCGGCCTTCGTGCCAGACGTACAGTCGGCGCCCGTCCCGCCCATCCCGGACGTCCCACCCGTCGACGCGTTCGCCCTCATGCCCGCGCACCTGCCGGCCCGCGAAGGAGGCGAGGTCACGGGCCTTCTCGGGTACGGCGCCGGCGACCTGGCCATGGGCAACGGGTTGCGCGAAAGCCTGGCCGGTGCCACCGAGCAGGGCCGCACCCGCAATCGCCGCGGCAACAACGGGGACCCGGACACGCGTGAGCACCCTCTTCATCGTCATCTCCATGTGTCGTGCGCGACCGCGCAGACGGGCGGCCGGCCTCTTCGGTTGGGCTGCGATGCACGCTCGCAGCAACTCGTCGTCGAACCGTCCGAGCCAACCGGAGGAGGCCCTCATGTTCGGCCCTGCCAGCGTAACCGAGGGGTCCCTCATGTTTGCGGTGAAGCTCCTCACAGCAGGCAACCCTTCGCAGCCACCGCGCCCCTGCAGGACGGCGGCGTGCGATTGCAGTGGCGGGAGTCACCCTCGTCGGCGCCGACGTCGCGGTGTGCGTGCGGCAACCTCGCGTCACCACCTTGACAGGTGACATGCCGGATGGGAATCTGACATCCACCCGAAGCCGACGGGCTCGACCCGTCACCGATGGAGCGGAGGTCGACCGTGGAGAGCCAGAACACCGCGGAAAGCGCTGCGGCCGCGCGTCACGCGCGATTCGGCAAGCTGCCCGAGCGTATCCGCTACGAGGACATGGTCGAGGTGAAGTCGACGACGCCCCGCGACGCGACGAGAGACGCCTACGACCCCGAGGGATCATGGATGTCCTTCTCCTGCCTCGCCCTCGACCTGGGCCTGTGAACCCGTACGGGGCACCGATTCAACAGGTGATGCCGTGGCGACACACTCGTGCCAGCCGGTCACCTGTCAAAATGGTGATGTGAATCTCGACCACGTCTTCGTATGCGGAAGCCCGGCCCTTGATTTCGCAGCGACGCTCCGCGCCCGGCGTACGGCGCGCTTCGAGATGCTCGCGACACCGGACCGACTCGACGCCTGGTATGTGGAGTCGGGAATCGTCGATGCGGTCTCCCCCAGTCGGGAGATCGACGTGGAGCAGGCGACGACCCTGCGGGAGGCCCTGTACCAGCTGGTCACGGCCCGACGGCTGGGCGATGACTACGACAAGGGGGCGCTCGCCGTACTGAACAGTGCGGCACGCAAACCTCCCGCTGTGCCCCAGCTGACCCCGTCCGGCCGGTGGACGGCGGCGACGCCCGAAGAGGCGCTGTCCACGGTGGCCCGGCTCGCCGTCGAGCTCCTGAGCGGGCCGGACGTACCCCTGCTCAAGGAGTGCGGCAACCCCGAGTGCACCCGCGTCTACATCGATCGCTCACGGGGCACGCGACGGCAGTGGTGCGGCATGGACTCCTGCGGCAACAAGATCAAGGCAGCCGCGTACCGGGCCCGCAAAAGGACCACGCACACGGCCGGGAAACGTCCATGACCGCCCTCTCGGTCGAAACCGGGCACTCCGTCCGGGCCGGGCGCCCGGTTGCCGGCGGAAGCTGACGGTCCGTTCGAGGCCGGCCGCCTGGGAGACTGAGGCTCCCAGCAGGGAGGAAGCCGGTCCTGGAGTCTGCCCAGGTGGCGAGCGCAAGCTGGGCCCATGGGAAACCGACGGCACGTCACCTCGATGCCTCCGGGGACCACGCCGTGGGCGGTCACCGTGCGGCCGGTCGATCGGCGGACGCGGCCCCATGGATGGAGCGCCGTAGGTCACCGCTTCGGAGCCGCAGTTCAGCGAGCCGTGCCAGGCCGGCAGCACCCCATGCTGATCGATCGAGCATCCGCGAGGAACACCGCATGACCGCAACACCGCCGCACGGCCGGGCTTCCGCCGCCAAAGGCGCGATCCCTTCACCCTGGGCCCACGTAGCGCGGGCCGCTGCCGCGCTGGCGACCGGCATGGGTGTGGGCCGCTTCGTCTACACCCCGATTCTCCCGTTGATGCACACGCAGGCGGGACTGGCGGCCGGGGCAGGGGCGAACCTGGCCACCGCCAACTACGTGGGATACCTGGTCGGAGCTCTGGCCGGGACCTTCGTGCCACGGTTGGTGCGTTCCGCAGTCGTGCTGCGCGGCAGCCTCCTGGCCCTGGTCGCCTCTCTGGCGGCCATGCCGCTGACTCACTCCACCACCCTGTGGTTGCTCTTCAGGCTGGGCGCTGGAGTCTTCAGCGCGCTGATCTTCGTCATCGCCGCCAGTTCACTGCTCAGCCATCTGCGCGAGCACCCGGCCCACCTGCCCGGCTGGGCGTTCGGCGGAGTCGGCGCCGGGATCGCCCTGTCGGGCCTGCTCGTCCTGGTGCTGCGCACGGCCGGCACCTGGCGGGCCGCCTGGTGGGCCTCCGCAGCCCTGGCCGCGGCGCTCTCCCTCGCCGCCTGGGGCCTGCGCCCCGAACCGGCCCCCCGGCCGGACTCGTCCGCGGCGGGAGCGGCCGTACCGATGTCCGGACCGCGCACCCATCGCTGGTTCAGCACCCTGTTCGCGTCCTACACGCTGGAGGGCATCGGCTACATCATCGCCGGCACCTTCCTGGTCGCGGCCATCGAGCAGAGCTCGCCCGGCTGGATCGGCGGCGGTGCCTGGGTGCTGGTGGGGCTGGCAGCCGTTCCGTCCTCCGCACTGTGGGCCGCCCTGGGACGCCGATGGTCCCGCCCCGACCTGCTGTTCGCCGCGCTCGGTGTGCAGGCGGTGGGCATCGCGCTGCCCGCGCTGGTGGGCGGGGTCGCGGCCGCACTGATCTCCGCGGTGCTCTTCGGATCGACCTTCATCGGCGTGAGCACGCTGGCCCTCGCGGCCGGCACGCACCTGCGGTTCCCCCGCGCCGTGGCCCTGCTGACCGCCGGATATTCGGTCGGCCAGATCCTCGGCCCGCTGGTCGCCGCCCCGTTGCTCCACCACGGCTACCACCGGGCGCTGATCCTGGCCTCCGTCGTCGTACTGGCCGCTGCACTCGCCGCCCTGGTGCTCCGCATCGGATTCCCGCACCACATGCCGGTACACGGTCAGGCGGTCCGGCGCTCGCACCCCGGCCCCGGCCACCGGCTCGCCTCCCCGGACACAGCCGACGTCCGGGCGAACGAATGACCCCCCGGGTATCCCCGTAGAGACCGGACCAAGAAGCACACCATGCCGATCGTCTCCTGCCGTGCGCGGGGCGACCGATGAACCCATCAGCGAGATGTTCATGGTCATCCGCAACAGACGGAGGAGCCGCCGACCATGCGTGCAGGTGCCGGCCGACTACAGGTCGAGGACCACTTCCGCGGTCGGTTCGCTGCAGCAGACGAGGACGGTGCCGGGCTCGGGGAGTTCGAGGGGTGGAGTGGTGTAGGTGACCTCGCCTGCCACGAGGTGCGTGACGCAGGTGTGGCAGACGCCGGTACGGCAGGACCAGCGGGTGGGGATGTCGCAGGCTTCGGCGAGTTCGAGGAGGGTGGCGCAGGCGGGTGACCAGGGGGTGGTGATGCCGCTGCGGGCGAAGGTGATGAGCGGGCCGGTGCCCGTGGGGCCGGGTGGTTGGTGCGGCTGGATCGCGGCGGTGGGTGTGACGCCGGGGTTGATGGCCGGCAGCGCGCTGAACTGTTCCGTGTGGATCCGTTCGGCGGGCAGTCCCTGATCGCGGAGGAAGCCGCCGACGTCGTCCATGAAGGCGGGCGGTCCACAGAGGTAGGCGTCGGCGTCGGCGGGGATGCCCAGGGCGGCGAGGGATCGGGCGGTCGGGCGGCCCCGCGTGATGTGGCGCTCGCCGGGGTGGGGGGCTTCGGCGGTGTAGTAGATGTGCTCGTGGGCGTCGGGGAGTCCCGCCAGCAGGGTGCGGGTCTCGTCCGCGAAGGCGTGGTGGGCGCGGTCGTGAGCGGTGTGGATCCACCAGACGGGGCGGGGGTCTGCCATGGCGGCGAGTTGGTGGAGCATGGCGAGCACCGGAGTGACACCGATCCCCGCGGAGGCGAGGACGACGGGACGGCGGGTGCTTTCCTCCAGGACGAACGTTCCGCGGGGGCTTGCGATGTCCACGAGGTCCCCGGGACGGAGCGCGGCGTGGAGGTAGCCGCTGACCTTCCCGTGGGGCTCGTGCTTGACGCTGATGCGGTAGGTGCCGTCCGTGGGCACGCAGGAGAGTGAGTAGCTGCGCACCGCGGGGGCGGCGTCGCCGACGGGCACGCGGAGGGAGAGGTACTGGCCCGGGCGGGCCTCCGGCAGTGGGGTGCCGTCGGCGGTGTCGAGGTAGATCGACGTGACGGTGGGGGTCTCGGGGGCGATGCGGGCAACACGCATGGATTTGAATCCGGGCCAGGCCGGCGCTTCCCGGGGCTGCTGGGTGGTGGCGCGTTCGCCGGGCCATCCCGGTTCCTGCTTGGGCTGCTGGGCCGCGGCGAGTTCGCGGAAGGACTGCTGCCATCCGGGGCTGAGGGCGGGGATGTTCAGCGCTCTGCGCAGCTTCGCGGGGTCGCGGTCGGGGAGGTAGAGCAGAGCGTCGGTGTCGGCGACGCTGAGTTCTTCCTTGCCCTTGCGGGTGAGGGTGATCTCGTCGCCGGCCTGGACGCGTCCCTCGGAGATCACGCGCAGGTAGAAGCCGGGGCGGTGGTGGGCGACCAGCAGGGAGGCCATGGCGGGTTCGCCCAGGCGCATGCCGACGCGGTAGCAGGTGACGCGGGGCTGGGTGACTTCGAATTCGGCTTCCCCGATGCGGTACCGGTCGCCGATCCGGACTTCGTCGTCGGACAGTCCGTCGACGGTGAAGTTCTCTCCGAAGATCCCGAAGGTCAGGTCGTCGCGACCGAGCTGCTTCTGCCAGTACTGGTAGGACTGCAGCTGGTAGACGAGGACGGCTCGCATCTCGCCGCCGTGCCCGGCCAGGTCTCCTTGACCGTCTCCCTCGACGTTCAGCCGCCGGACCATGCGGGGACCCTGGACGGGGGCCTTCCAGGCTCCGGTGTGGACGGTCCTTCCCTGCCAGGAGACATCCCTGGGCATGCCTACGTTGACGGACAGCAGCGTCGCCATTACGGACCTCCTGCGAGGCGGCCGACCCGGGCAGCCCCTCATGGCGCTGTGACCTGTGCGCTGGTGCCGATCCTATGCGTGGGCCGGTACGGCCGCGATTCCGTGACCTGGGAGCCTGCCGGCGAGGTGCGGGGCGGCGCGGTGACCCACGCCGAGGAAACGCTCCTCGGATGCGCGCGGCGGAGCCTACGGTGCCGGAGGCTGGGGCGATGAGAGAGCCTGTTCACGGACCGGGCGGCCCGGGAGAAGGGGCGACGTCGTTCGGCGTGGAGCGCGATCCCGCCCGGGTGGTCGCGTTCAGCGACGGTGTCATCGCCATCGCTGTCACCCTGCTCGTCCTGGAGATCCACCCGCCGCACGACACCAGCCGGCTGCTGCACGGCCTCGCCACGCTCTGGCCGTCCTACCTCGCCTACGTCGTCACCTTCATGCTGATCGGACAGGTGTGGGTCAACCACCACCTCATGTTCGACCACATCCGCAGCGCCGACCGAGTGGTGCTCTTCCTCAACACCGTGCTCCTCATGGACGTGGCGTTCCTGCCGTTCGCCGCCTCCGTGCTGGCTCAGGCGTTCCGTGACGGACACGGGGAGCGCACCGCTGTCGTCCTCCACGGTGCCGCCTTCGAACTTCTGGCCGTTCTGTTCAACATCATCTGGGGCTATGTCCGCCGGGATCGGCGACTCCTCGCCGCCACCATCGATGAGGCCGGCGTGGCAGCGATCGGCCGGCGCTTCCGGCTCGCCCTTGTCTGGCTCGCCGGCGGAACCCTGATCGGCGCCTTCGTTCCCGTACTCGGCATGGCCGTGATCGCCGCGTTCGTTCCGTACTACTGGCTTCCGATCGCGGGCGAGATGGCCGAGGCCGAGCGCCGGCGTCGCCGTGGGCATCGGACGTGACCCGCGACGGGCGCGGGGGCGGTGCGCTGGCCGATGAGCGCTGACGGACCGAGGCTGGAGGCGGACCGACGCCCGCCTCGGGCGCATCGACGTCCCCGACCGGCGCCGTCAAACTAACCAGCTAAATGAAATTGACAGGTTAGGTCGGAGCGTGCTCGACTGGAGATATAACCGATAAAACTCGAAAGAGGGGTTAGACGCAGATGGTCTCCGCAGTCCACCACCGCACCGCCACCGTCAACGGCCTCGAGGTCTTCTACCGGGAGGCCGGCGCCCCCCAGGCGCCCGCGGTCGTGCTCCTCCACGGCTTCCCGACCAGCTCGCACATGTTCCGCCACCTGATTCCGGCGCTCGCCGACCGCTACCACGTGATCGCCCCCGACCACATCGGGTTCGGCCAGTCCGCGATGCCCGCTCCGGAGGACTTCCCGTACACCTTCAACGCGCTCACCGACGTCACCTCCGGCCTGCTCCAGAACCTGGGCATCGACCGGTTCGCCCTGTACGTGCAGGACTACGGCGCCCCCATCGGCTGGCGTCTCGCCCTCCGGGCCCCGGAGCGCGTCACGGCGATCATCACCCAGAACGGCAACGCCTACGAAGAGGGCTTCGTCAAGCCCTTCTGGGAGGCCGTCTTCGCCTATGCCAAGGCCCCGGGACCGGACACCGAGGCCCCCATGCGGGGCGCCCTCACCCCCGAGATCACCCGCTGGCAGTACGTGAACGGTGTCGCCGACCCCACGCTGGTCAGCCCCGACAACTGGGTGCACGACCAGGCGCTGCTGGACCGCCCCGGCAACGACGAGATCCAGCTCAGGCTGTTCCGCGACTACCCGACCAACGTGGACCTCTACCCGCGGGTCCACCAGTACTTCCGTGACTCCCGGGTCCCGCTGCTGGCGGTCTGGGGGGCGGGCGACGAGATCTTCGGCCCGGCCGGGGCGGAGGCGTTCCGCCAGGACCTGCCGGACGCCGAGGTCCACCTCCTCGAGTCAGGGCACTTCGCGCTGGAGAGCCACCTCGAGACCATCACCGAGCACATCCGCGACTTCCTCTCCCGCGTCCTCGACTGACGCACAAAGGCGCACACAGAGGCGTCGGAGCGCACAGAGGCGTCGGAGCGACTGCGGCGGCCGGGGCCCCCGGCCAATGCCACTCCCCCGTCCGCATCCCGCCCGTCTCACTGAGCGTCCGCCCGTCCACCCCGTCCCAGAAGGGAACCCGCCATGGGACTGTCCTGGCAGCAAGGCCCCCTCTCCACAGGCGCCGTCGGACACTTCCTCACCCCCGAACCGCTGCCCGAGCGGCTCCTGTTCGCCGAGCGGCTGCGCCGTCGTATGCGTGTGAAGTTCAACGACACCTGGATCGCCGACAGCGAGAACGTGATCCTGCTCCACGAACCGGGGCGCTACCCCGTCGCCTACTTCCCCCGCGAAGAGATCGACACCCAGGCCCTGGTCCCAAGTGGCAAGGTCACCCACCACAAGGACCTCGGCGACACCGCCTGGTACGCCGTGCACGCCGGCGACCGCACCACCGAACGCGCCGCCTGGGAATTCACCGCACTGCCTGGATATGCCGCCGAACTCCAGGGCCGTATCGCCTTCGCCTGGCGCACCATGGATGCCTTCTACGAGGAGGACGAACGCGTCCTGGGACACGCCGCGGACCCGTACCACCGCATCGACATCCGCACCACCTCCCGCACCCTGGAAGTCCGTCTTGGCGACACCGTGCTCGCCCGGTCCGAACACCCCGTCGTGCTCTACGAGTCCGGTTTCGCCCCGCGCTGGTACGTCCCGCGCGCCGACATCGACGAAACCCGACTGCGCCCGGTCGAAGGCCAGACCTTCTGCCCCTACAAGGGCCTGTGCGACTACTACGACATCGGCGAGGCGCACCGCGCCGCCTGGTCGTACCGCCACGCCTACCGCGAGGTCGACAGGATCGACGACCTGGTCTCCTTCGAAGCGGACCAGGTCGAGGTCTATCTGGACGGCACGCGCCTGCAGCCCGAACCCGGGCAGAACGTCATCTCCCACGGTGTCGACCGCGGCCTGGACGTCGACGAAGTCAAGGCCCCTTGACTGCGACGAGCGCCCCGGCGTGGGATCACCAGGCGGTGATCCCACCACCAGCCGCCCCGCTCGGGGGCACGACGACCGGAGCGGCTGGATGACCGAATCGGCTAATCCAGGCGGGAGACCTGGTAGTGGCTGATGGCCCAGTCGCCCCCGGTGCGGCTCACGAGGACGGAGAGTTTCACGTCGAGCGGAGGCCGGTCGGTGAAGGAGAACTCGACGGCGAGGTAGCCGAGAACGAGGTCGTCGGCGTGCCGCCTGGTCTCGAGGATCCGGTACGCCGCCGTCATTCCGAGAGGCTGGGAGTCGTAGTAGTCGGCGACGCCCTGGCGTCCGACACTGTAGGGATGCAGTCCCTGGAAGACGGCGTCCTCGGTGAAGAGGGCGGCGACGCGCCCGGGTTGGTGTGCGTCGACCGCGGCCTTCCACCGGTCGAGCACTCTGGTCAGGATCTCCGCGTCGTCGGTCGTGGTGGTCATGTCCGCTCCTGGTCCGATACGTGACGTGCGGTCAGTGTCCGGCGCTCATGCCGCCGTCGACGTGCAGGATCTCGCCGGTCACGAACGGCGCCGTCTCCAGGAAGAGCACCGCGTCGACGATGTCGCTCACTTCACCCATCCGGCCGACCGGGTGGAGTGCGGCGAGGAACTCGTGGGTCTCCTCCGGGTGCATGGGAGTCTTGATGGTGCCGGGCGACACGGCGTTGACGCGGATGCCTCGGGTCGCGTACTCGATGGCCAGGGACTTGGTCGCGGACTGCAGGCCGCCCTTGGTCAGTGAGGCGAGGACGGAGGGGACCCGGGCGTCCGGGCTGTCGACCAGGCTCGTGGTGACGCTGACGATGTGTCCGCCGCCCTGGGCCAGGAGGTGCGGCAGGGCCTGCTGGGTGAGGTGGAAGAAGCCGGCCACGTTGATGCCGGTCACAGCGGTGTAGTCCTCGGCCGTGTAGTCGGTGAAGGGCTTCGCGACGAAGACACCCGCATTGTTGACCACGGTGTCGATACGGCCGAACCGCTCGACGGCGGCGGCCACGACCCGCTCGGCGGTCGCCGGGACGGCGATGTCCCCCTGGACGGTCAGGACGTCGGCGCCGTCGGCGGGGGCGATGGTGCGCGAGGTGGCGACGACGGCGTGGCCGAGCCTGCGGTAGCCCTCGACCAGAGCGGCGCCGATGCCCTGCGACGCGCCGGTGATGATCGCGACCTTCTGATGCTGTGTGCTCATCGTGACTTTCTCCGAAGGGGCTGACCGGTCACTAGCCGACCGGTCGACTATTCGAAAACCTAGGTCGGCAAGCCCGGCAGCAGAAGGACCGGCTTCCTCCCCCCTGGGAGGTGCAGCCTCCCAGCGCACCTCAGCCCTGGACGGCGTGGGGATCGTCGGCGGGCAGCCAGGCATCCGGGGCATGGATCCCGAGGTCGCCGACGCCGTCGCACAGGGCGTCGACGGCGGCCAGGACGCCGGTACGGTCCTCGCTCGCGCGCCAGACCAGGGACCAGGTCCAGTACACCTTCGGCCCGACGATCTCGCGGCGGACCAGGTCACGCGGCAGCGGCGCGGTCTGACCCTTGGGCGAGTTGAGGACGGGGCGGCTGCAACGGCGGACGTGGTCGAAGAAGGCGGGTCCGGTGATGGCGCCGTCGGAGATGCGCACCGCGCGGGCCCCGGTCACATGCGTCAGCTCTGCGGCGTACTCGTTCCAGGAGGCCCAGGCGGTGACGTCGTCGTCGATGAGGATGTCGGCGTCCCGGGCGGGCAGGTCGCTCGTGTCGGTGCCCTTCGCCACGGCGTACAGCCGGTCGGCGCCGATCAGCCGGGCCCGCAGCCCGAGCCGCTTGAGGTCCTCGGTACGCACCCAGCAGACGGCGAGGTCCAGGCTGCCGTCGGCGACCCGTGCGGCCTGGGTGTGCGAGGGGGCGACCCAGGCGTCCACGTGCACCTGGGCCACCGCGGCGGTCCGCGAAGTCAGGTCCGAGGGCAACCAGTTGACGTATCCGAGCCGTACCGACTCCGAGCCCGACAGCCGGCCGGCCCGGCGCTTGAGATCGTCGGCCCGCTCCAGCAGGGCGCGGGTGTGCGGGAGCAGGGCGGCGCCGGCCGGGGTGAGGGAGACAGAGCGGCGGTCCCGGTCGAACAGCCGGACGCCCAGGTCCCTTTCGAGCGCCTTGATCTGCTGGGAGAGCGAGGGTCCCGCGATGAGCAGCCGCTCGGCGGCCCGGCCGAAGTTCAGTTCCTCGGCGACGGCGACGAAGTACCGCAGCTGACGCAGTTCCACGAACGCCATGCTACGCGCCGAGAGGCTGCGCCGATCAGCGGCAGGACAGCCGGCCGTCGCAGCGGCGCCGGTGGCGGGCGCGCGATGAGCGCACCGACGACGGACCGAGCACCATGCCATGCGCACCAGAACGCTCGTACGGCAGCGGCAACCGGCCGAGACCGGCGGACCCGTCACGTGGTCCTAGGCGCCGACCGCACCCAGCAGGGCCCGGCAGTTCTCCCACAGGGGGCTCAGCCGCTGCGTGCTGTTGTACAGCTTGGCGAACATCACCTGACCCTCCAGCTGGGCCACCACCGCCCGCGCCGCCTCCCGGGTGTCGGCCACACCGACCTCGCCGCGCTCGCGGGCCTCGGCGATGACGGACTCCACCATGTCGACCTGCGCGTCGAAGATCTCCTGCAGCCGCCCGCGGACCGCCTCGGTCTGGTTGCTCAGCTCCAGGGTGAGGTTCCCGAACAGACAGCCTGTCACGGTGCCACAGCTCTGCTGGACGGCGCGTTGCCCGGCCCCCGTCTCCTCGAACAGTCGCCGCAGCCGCGGCAGCGGCTCCGTGTCGCCGGTCAGGACCCGTGTCCAGTCGCGCTGCTGGGCCGCCCAGTGCTCGTCGACGACCGCGAGCGCGAGGGCCTCCTTGGACTCGAAGAAATAGTAGAAGCTCCCCTTCGGCACCCCCGCCGCCTTGCAGATCTCGGCCACGCCGAGCGCCGAGTACCCGCGCTCCTCGATCAGCGAGCGGGCGGCGTCCAGGATCTTCCGCCTGGCATCACTGGTACGTCCCATGACATGAGTGTAGGAAGATAACCGACCGGTCGGCTACTGACCCCTCTGCGCCCTTCCCAGGAGCGGACTGGGAGCCTGTGTCTCCCAGCAGGGAGGGGACCGCCCCCGGTACAGGGCTCAGCGTCTGTCCGGTGCCGCCAACCGGTGCAGTCGCAGGGCGAGTTGGATCTCCAGGGCGTGGGCCGGGGTCTGCCAGTCCTCGCCCAGGAGGCGGCCCACCCGCTCCAGCCGCTGGGCGACGGTGTTCACGTGGACGTGCAGCGCCTCCTTGGTGCGGGCCGGGCTCATCCCGCACGCGAAATACGTGTCAAGGGTGTGCAGCAGCTCCGTACCGCGTCGCTCGTCGTAGGACACGACCGGGCCGATGGTGCGGTCGACGAAGCCGGCGATGTCCCGTTCCCCCGCGAGGAGCAGGCCGAGGAAGCCGAAGTCCTCGGCCGCTGCACCGTCCCCGGTCCGGCCCAGCAGGTGCAGGGCGTCCAGGCAGCGGCGGCCCTCGGCGTAGGCGGCGGCGATGGTCTCGGGGTGCGCGGCGAGGTCGGTGACGGGGGCGGAGGCGCCGATCGTGACCGGTTGGTGGACGGCCGTCCCCAGGTGGCGGGCGGTGTGCCGGGCCAGGTCCGTGGCGGTGTCGTCGCCGGTGAGTGGGAGCAGCAGGACGGTGCCGCCGTCGCGTGCGGCGGCCAGGCCGTGCCGGGTCGCGGCGAGGTGGGAGGCGGCCGACCACAGGCGACGACGGGCCGCGGCCTCCTCGTCGGCGTCGGCCGCCGGGCCGTCGAGGCGCGCGGCGAGGACGACATGGGTGGCGTCCAGGTCGGCGTGCAGCCGGGCGGCGCGGTCGCGCAGCAGGCGCGGATCGCGGTCGCGTGCGTCCAGCAGGTCGTCCAGCAATTCGCCCCGCACGCGCTGCTCGGCCTCGGCCGCCGAGCGACGGGCGAGCAGGAGCAGCGAGGTGACCATCGCCGCGCGCTCCAGGGTGCGCTGGTCGACGGGATCGAGGCCGGGGTGTCCGCGCAGGGCCAGCGCGCCGAGGAGTTCGCCGCCCGCGGCGACCGCCGCGATCCAGTCGCTGCCGTGTCGTACGGCGTGCCCCTCGGCGCGGGAGGCCTCCAGCGGCTCGGCCGGTGCCGCGTCGGCCTCGCTGAACTCCACGGTGCCGTCGAGGACCTCGGAGACGGCGGCGGCCACGTCGTGCACCCCGCCGCCGCGCAGCACGAGCTCGGCGAGCCGGTCGTGGACGTCCGAGGCGCGCTCGATGACCGCGCTGCGATCGCGGATGATCTCGTTGGCGCGCTCCAGGCCGGCCAGCGCGGCGCGGGTCTCGGTCAGCAGGTTGGCGGTGTCGAGGGCGGCCGCGGCGAGCGCGGCGAAGGAGCCGAGCAGCGCGATCTGCTCGCGTTCGAAGACGCGTGCCCTGCGGTCGGCGGCGAAGAGGACGCCGATGACGTGCGGGCCGAGCATGAGGGGGACGCCGAGGATGGCGATGAGGCCCTCGTCGCGTACGCCGGCGTCGATGGTGAGGGTGTGCTGGAAGCGGGCGTCCTTGAAGTAGTCGTCCGTGACGTACGGCCGGGTGGTCTGGGCGACCAGTCCGCCGAGACCCTCGCCCATGCCGAGGCGCAGTTGCTGGAAGCGGGCGGAGACCGAGCCCTCCGTCACCCGCATGTAGGTGTCGCCGCGCGCCGGGTCGTTCAGGGTGAGGTAGGCGACGTCCGTGCCGAGCAGGGAGCGGGCGCGCTGCACGATGGCCTGCAGGACGGCATCCAGGTCACGCAGACCCGCGAGGTCGTGGGCGGTCTCGAACAGCGCGGACAGCTCCGCCTCGCGTCGCCGGCGCCCCTCCAGCTCGGCCCTGACTCGCAGGGCGAGCAGCTTGGCCCGCTCCAGCGCGGCGAGCCGGCCGGCCGGGCCGCCCTCGGCTCGGGCGAGCAGCACCGGCTGCTCGTACGCCTCGGCGGAGGCGTCGCGGGCCAGCAGCTCGAGGTAGGCGGCCTCGGCGCTGCCGCTGGGTGCCGACTGAACGTGATCGCGAGACATGGTCACAGGATTACGCATCGGCCGGGCGGCCCGTCAGGCCTGTGGAAAACTTCCGGGCCGGGCGCCGCCGCACGCTTCAGTGGGCCGTCCACCCGCCGTCGAGCACCAGCGAGGTGCCGGTGACGAAGGACGTCTGCGGGCTGCACAGGTAGGCCACGGCCTCGGCGACCTCCTCCGGTTCGAGGAGCCGCTGGACCGGGCTGTCCTTCAGCAGGACCTCGGAGAGCACGCGTTCCTCGGGGATGCCGTGCGCCTGCGCCAGGTCCGCGATCTGCTTCTCCACCAGGGGTGTGCGCACATAGGCCGGGTTCACACAGTTCGAGGTCACCCCATGGGCTGCGCCTTCCAGAGCGGCCGTCTTCGACAGGCCCTCCAGACCATGTTTGGCGGCCACATACGCGGACTTGAAGGCGGAGGCGCGCAGACCATGGACGGAGGACACATTGACGATCCGGCCCCAGCCCTGCGCGTACATGTGCGGCAGGGCGCCGCGAATGAGGCGGAACGGCGCCTCCAGCATCACGGTCAGCACGGTGTGGAAGACCTCGGGCGGGAACTCCTCGATGGGGCGCACCAGTTGCAGGCCCGCGTTGTTGACCAGCACATCGGCACCGGCGGCGGCGCGTTCGGCGGCGTCGAGGTCGGTGAGGTCCACGACGTGCGGTGCGACGGTCCCCGGCAGGTCACCGGCCCGTTCCGCCTGCCGGGCCAGCGCGGCCAGGCCGGCCGCGTCCTGGTCGACGGCCCGCACCTGCGCTCCGGCGGCCGCGAGCCGCAGCGCGCAGGCGCGGCCGATGCCGCCTGCGGCGCCGGTGACGAGGGCGGTGCGGCCGCCGAGGTCGAGGGCGAGGGGCTGGGGGCGAAGGCCGGGCGGGAGGCTGGACGAGGTCATGCGCCGACCCTAAGCGGAACCCACCCGTCACCACATGGAGTGACCACCCATACCTCAGCCGACAGTCGTAGGGTCAAACCACGTGGGTGCCTCGGACATGGCCTGCTTGATCCGGAAGCGGCCGAACTCGTGGAGATCGGGCAGCGCGTCCACCGTGAACCAGCCCACTTCCAGGGACTCGTCGTCGTTGACCCGGGCCTCGCCGCCCACCGCCCGGCAGCGGATGGTGACGTCCATGTACTGGCACCGGTCGCCGTTGGGGTAGGTGACCGGCTCCAGGGCCTGGACGAGGACGACCCGCTCGGCCACGCAGCGCACCGCCGTCTCCTCGAAGACCTCCCGCACGGCACAGGCCGCGGGCTGCTCACCGGGCTCCGGAATACCCCCGATCACCGACCACTTGCGGGTGTCGGCCCGCCGGCCCAGGAGCACTCTGCCCTCGTCGTCGAAGACGATCGCGGTGACTCCGGGGAGCCAGAGCAGTTGCCGGCCGGCGGAGGCCCGGAGCGTGCGGATGAAGTCAGGAGTAGCCATGGGCCCGACCCTAACGGGCCGGGCCCGTGCCCTCCTGGCGGTTCAGCGGGCGTACGCGCCGTTTCAGGGGGCGTATGCCGGTCGTACGGCTACGCGCCACCGGCGCGCCGCCGGCGCAGCCCGGACCCGATCGCCCAGCCGACACCGCCCGCGGCGGCCAGCACCAGAGCGATCTCCGGGAGGATGCCCAGTTGGGTCGCGGGGGTCTCGGACGTGCGCAGCGGCACCTTCTGGACGAGGTACGCGGGCACGAACATGCCGGTCCGCTGGGTGATCTTCCCGTCCGGCATGATGACCGCGCTGACGCCGCTGGTGACCGGCACGGTGACGGTGCGGCTGTGCTCGACGGCGCGGATCCGGGACATGGCGAGCTGCTGGTAGGTCATCTCGCTGCGGTCGAAGGTCGCGTTGTTGCTCGGCACGGAGAGCATCTCCGCGCCATGGGTGACGGTGTCCCGCACGTCCCAGTCGAATGCGGCCTCGTAGCAGGTGGCGAGGCCCACCTTGGCGCCGTCGATGTCGAACACGCCCGGCGTGCTGCCCCGGCTGAAGTCCTGGCGGACCATGCCGGTCCAGTTCTTGTTGATCGCGCCGACGAGCCCGCGCAGCGGGAGGTACTCGCCGAACGGCTGGATCTGCCGCTTGTCGTAGGTCTGCGTCGGCCCCTTGCCCGGCTCCCAGAGGATCTGCTCGTTGAGCAACTTGCCGTCCCGCTCCACGACGGCACCGACCGAGATCGGCACGCCGACGGCCTTGGCGGCCTCGTCGATGACAGCCGCCGCGTCGGGATTGGCGAAGGGGTCGATGTCGGAGGAGTTCTCCGGCCACAGCACGTAGTCGGGCTTCGGGGTCTTGCCCGCCTTGATGTCGGCGGCGAGTTCGAGCGTCTCGCGCACGTGATGGTCGAGCACGGCCCGCCGCTGGGCGCTGAACTCCAGCCCGGAGCGCGGCACGTTGCCCTGGATGAGCGCGACGGTCCGGGTGCCGTCCTCCGCCTTGTCGCTCACCAGCGGCCGGGCGGCGACCGCGCCCGCGACCGGGACGGCCACGCTGAGCAGTGCGGCGGCGGCCGTGCCGCGCCGTACGGCCCCGGTCCGGCGCCGCTCGGCGATCAGCCGGCCGGCCTCGTACAGGCCGAATCCGCACAGCACGACCGCGAAACCCAGCACGGGAGTGCCACCGACCGCGGCGAGCGGCAGGAAGACGCCGTCCGCCTGCCCGAACGCGATCTTGCCCCACGGGAAGCCCCGGAAGGGCACACGCGCGCGTACCGCCTCGCCCGCGATCCAGACGGCGGCAGCCCACACCGGCCAGGCCGGCAGCCTGGAGACGGCAGCGACGCCGACGCCCACCAGGGCGATGAAGATCGCCTCGATGGCCACGAGCGCCAGCCAGGGACCGGGACCGACCTCCACGCCGGTCCACACCAGCAACGGCAGCAGGAAGCCCAGCCCGAAGAGGTAGCCGAGGCCGAGGGCCGACTTCCAGCCACGGCCGCGCAGCACCCAGCCGAAACCGGCGAAGGCGGGCAGCGCCAGCCACCACAGGGTGCGCGGCGGGAAGCTCACGTAGAGCAGCACTCCGCAGAGCGCGGAGGCGACGGCCGGGACCAGACGGAGCAGGCGGCCGCGGAGCGCGCTGGGCGCGGGGGACGGCTGGAGCTGGTCCGGCTGGTCCACGGAAGTTGCGGTGACGGTCACCCGGGTGAGTGTACGGCGGCCACCTGGGCCGCCGACAGCGCGGTTCACGGGCCGGGACCGGCACCGCGGCCCATGGTTCTCCCTGGTCGCCGCCGTCCCAGCCCGGCCGGCGCGCCCGTGTGGTGCCCGACGCCCCGTCCCGGCGGCCGTGCCCGGCACCGGTTCGTGGCGACCGCGCGAGGTGCACGATGCCGGCTCCCCCGCGGCCGCGTGGAGGGGCTGTCCCGACTCCCGACGGCTGCGCGGACATCGCATCCCGAATGCCGGCGGCCGCGTGGAAGCCCCATCCCGACGCCCAGCGGTCGCACGCAGAGCACCGGTCCGCGGCCTGCCCGCACCCGCGCACTCCCGCACAACGGAACCACCGCACCAGCCGCACCGAACGCCCCCGTCACCCACCCCCTCCACAGCCTTCCGCCCATCCCCACCGCCACTTTCCGCCGCATCTCGTGTCCAAACCGGTCATCAGCCGCTACGGTGAGCCCAGCCTCGGCAGTGCGGCCGGATCCAGCGCGGGGCCCGGTCGCGGCCTGAGGCAGGGGTCCGGGGACGAGGGGCAGCGGTGGGGTCGACGGGGACGAGGTCCGCGGCCGGTGTGGATGCGGGCGCGGTCGACGTCAGGCGAAACGTTTCTGACGGGGCGGGCATGCTGCTGCTGGGCGCCTGCGCCGGCTGGTCGCTGATCACCGCGGCGGCGCATGACGGACGGCCCGAGGGCGTGCTGCTCGCGGTGCTCGCCGTCGCCGCCGGTCATGCCGTGGGCCGGGTGTCCGGTGCGCTGCTGCCGGTGGCCGCGCCGTCTGCCGGTGCGGTCGCCGGACTGACCCTGGCCGTGGCCCTGCCCGCTCTCTCCACGGGACCCCGGTACGCCGTCCCGCTCGGCCACGCCGGTGGCACGGCCGCCCTCCTGGCGCTGGCGACGGGCGCCGCGTGCTGCGCCGCCTGGGCCACGTCCGTACCGGAGTTGAGGCTGGTGCTGCGGCTCCTGGCCGTCGGGATCGTGCTGGCCGGGGCCGTGCTGGGGTCGGCGGCCGGATGCGTGTCGAGTGCGGCCGTACTGCTGTGCTCGCTCACCGCGGGCTCGGTGTCCCGGCGGGGTGCCTGCCTGCTGGGCCTGGCGGTGGCCGCGGCGCTGGTGGCCGGAACGGCCTGGGCACTCGCCGCCGACGTACTGCCGGGCGGACTCGCCCGGGTGCTCGAAGGCCGGCTGAGCGCGCACCGGGTCGCGCTGTGGCAGGACGCCCTGCACCTGGCGGGCCGGAACCGGGGGCTCGGGGTCGGTCCGGGACGGTTCGGCGAACTGGGCGGCTCGGCCCCGCAGACGCTGTCCGCCGACGGCAAGCCGCACTCGGCCCTGCTCCAGCTGGCGGCGGAGCAGGGCGTCGTCGGGGCGCTCCTGTGCGTCGCCGCGTACTGCTGGGTGCTGCACGCGCTGTGGCGTTCCCCTCGCGCGACCCCGGTCGCCCTGACCGCCGGCGCGGCCCTGACGGCGCTGGCGGTGTTCGCCACGGTGAGCAACGCGTTCAGCTTCACCGCGGTGACCGTGGGCGCCGGGCTGCTGGCCGGATGGGCGACGGCGCGGCCGTGGGCGCGCGACGGCGCTGAGCCCAGGCCCTGACGGCGTCCTGCCCGCGCCGCCGCGCGACGCGCGATCTCAGCGGGCCGAACCCGGAGTGATCGTCCGCAACCGGGCCCTGATCACCCGTACCGCCGACTCGGCGTTGTCCACGGTGATCGTGAAGGTGTGGCCGTCCCACAGGCGCAGCACGATGCCCTCGCCACGGCGTACGACGACGGCCGTGCCCTTCTCGGGGCGCCACCGGTAGCCCCAGCCGCCCCAGGCCCGGGGGGTGACGAGGGCGGTGAAGTCTGCGCCGGCCACATGGGAGAGCGGGATGCGGCGGCGCGGCAGCCCCATGTGGCCGCAACGGACCTCGACGCACTCCTTGTCGAGCCTGAGATCGACGTGCACGAAGGCGAGCGTGCCGAAGAGGACCAGCAGGCCGGCGGCGATGCAGCCCACGACCGACATCGCCAGCGGGGCGATGCCGGAAGTCCATGCCGAGTCCACGGCCAGCTCGATACCGAGGGCCATGCAGGCCGCGCCGACCAGCGCCAGCAGCCACTGGACCCGGTTCGTGGCGCGCCCGGTCCAGACCTCGGGGTTCGGGCCGTCGTCGGCGTGGCGGTGGTCCCTCATGTTTATGAGGTTACTCAGGTTTCGGTGCGCGGGTAGGGCGTAGCAGACGGTGACCGACCCGGGTGGACCAGGGCGGGGTGGGCGCGGCCGTCGTCGCCCGGCCCGATCAGCGGACCGGGCTGACCGCCTGCAGGAAACGGCCTTCCGCATAGGACAGCGCCGTGTCCGGGAGCGTGGCCTCGCGACCGCTGAGCAGCACCGTGAGGGTGGTGTCGGCGACGGCGGCGGGGGCCGGCTCCGCACCGATCCTGCGCAGGGCCTGTGCGGCGACCGCCCCAGCGGAGCCGTGCAGGGCGAGCGGTGGGCGGCCGGGCCGCTGGACGGCTGCCCGGATGCGCTCGCCGACCAGTTCGTAGTTGGTGCAGCCCAGCACGACGGTGGTCACGTCCTCGGGGGTGCGGGCGGCGGCCGAGGCGATCGCGGCGTCGATCGCGCCCTCGTCCGCGTGGTGCACCGCGTCCGCGAGACCGGGGCAGGGCACCTCGGTGACGGCCACACCGGCGGCGAACTGCTCGATCAGGTTCCGCTGGTAGGCGCTTCCGGTGGTGGCGGGGGTCGCCCAGATCGCCACATGGCCGCCGCCCGCAGCGGCCGGCTTGATCGCCGGGACGGTGCCGATGATCGGCAGATCAGGTTCGAAGCGGCCCCGCAGCACCGGCAGGGAGTGCACGGACGCGGTGTTGCAGGCGACGATCAGGACGTCGGGCTCATGGGCTGCGGCGGCCTCGCACACGGCGAGGGCCCGCTGGGTGATGTCCTGCGGGGTGCGCGGTCCCCAGGGCATCCCGTCCGGGTCCCAGGAGAGCACGAGATCCGCGTCGGGCCGCAGCCGCCGTACCGCGGCGGCGGCGGGGAGCAGGCCGATTCCGGAGTCCATGAGCGCGATCTTCACCCGGCCACGATAGACGATGGGGCCTCGCGGACCCTTCCGGTGGGGCAGACTGCGGGCGTGAGCGCCCTGCTGTGGATCACCGTCGTGTCGCTGGCCGCCTGGTGCTGGCTGCTGCTGTGCCAGGGCTTCTTCTGGCGCACGGACGTACGACTGCCGCCGCGGCGGGACCCGGTCGCATGGCCTTCGGTCTGTGTGGTCGTACCGGCCCGGGACGAGGCGGCGGTGCTGCCCGCGAGCCTGCCGTCGCTGCTGGCGCAGGACTATCCGGGGCCGGCCGAGGTCTTCCTCGTGGACGACGGGAGCACCGACGGCACCGGCGACCTGGCCCGCGAGCTGTCCCGACGGCACGGTGGACTGCCGCTGACCGTGGGCTCTCCGGGTGAGCCGCCGGCGGGCTGGACGGGCAAGCTGTGGGCGGTCCGGCACGGCATCGGCCTGGCACGCGCGCGTGACCCCGAGTTCCTGCTGCTGACGGACGCGGACATCGCGCACGCGCCGGACAGCCTGCGGGCGTTGGTGGCGGCGGCCCACGCCGGGGGCTTCGACGTCGTGTCGCAGATGGCACGGCTGCGGGTGGAGAGCGCGTGGGAGCGTCTGGTGGTCCCGGCGTTCGTCTACTTCTTCGCGCAGCTGTATCCTTTCCGCCGGATCGGGCGGAAGGACTCGCGTACGGCCGCGGCGGCGGGCGGCTGTGTCCTGCTGCGCGCGGAGATGGCGGACAAGGCCCGCATCCCGGACGGCATCCGGCACGCCGTCATCGACGACGTGGCGCTCGCGCGTGCGGTGAAGGGGACCGGCGGGCACGTCTGGCTGGGACTTGCCGACCGGGTGGACAGCGTGCGGCCCTACCCGCGGTTGCACGACCTGTGGCGGATGGTCTCGCGCAGCGCCTACGCCCAGTTGCTGCACAACCCCCTGCTGCTCCTCGGTACGGTCGCCGGGCTGGCGCTGGTCTATCTGGTGCCGCCCGTCGCGGTGGCCGTCGGAGCGGCGGGGGGCGCTGCGGCGACGGTGGTCGTCGGCGCTGCGGCGTGGGCGGTGATGGCGGGGACGTACGTGCCGATGCTCCGCTACTACCGGCAGCCGCTGTGGCTCGCGCCGCTGCTGCCGTTCACCGCGTCGCTCTATCTGCTGATGACGGTCGACTCGGCCGTGCAGCACTACCGGGGGCGCGGGGCCGCCTGGAAGGGCCGCACCTACGCGCGGCCCGATGCCGTGCCCGACGAGGGCTGAGCCCGGTCACTTGCGGCCGGGCGTCCAGTTCATGCCCCACCCGTAGGCGCGGTCTATGGTCCGCTGCGGACTCACCCCGCGCTCCGGCACCAGATACCGGGCCTCGCGCTGCACGAGGAGATCGCCGCCCGTGTTGGTGATCAGGGCGAGCGCGCACACCGTGGAGGGGACCGTGCACTCGTCGAGGGAGAAGTCGATCGCGGCCCCGTGCTGCGGCTGGAGGGTGACGGTGGCGTGCAGGTCGGCGAAGGAGTTCGCGCCTTCGTAGATGGTGACGAAGACGAGGATGCGCCGGAAGTCCTGCCGGTGATCGAGGTTGACGGTGAGGTTCTCACCGCTCGCCACGGCACCGGTGCGGTCGTCGCCGTCGAGGTGGATGTACGGCGGCCGCTGCAGCGAACCGAAGGCGTTGCCGAGGGCCTGGACGACCCCTTTGCGGCCGTCGGCGAGTTCGTACAGGGCGCACAGGTCGAGGTCGACCTCTCCTCGCCCGCCTCCTCTCCGGCTGCCCCAGGCGCCGGAGAGGTGGGTGCGCATCTGCCAGTTGAGGTTCACCCGCATGGCTCCGGAGGTGCCGCCCTGCTTGGCGAGCGAGACGGAGGGCGCCGTCTTGGTGAGGGTGATCTTGGACAGGCGGACGGGCTGCGGCGCCGGAGGTGTCGCGGGCGCGGGCGCCACGGTCGGGGGCGGCATGGCCGGGAGTGACGGTGCGGTGGTCGGCGTGGGAGGCCCGGGCGGTGTCACCGGGGCCGCTGCGGGAGGTGGCGGCGGTGTGACCCGGGCCGGTGCGGCAGGCGGGATCGGTGTCGCCGGGCGCGGCGCGGCGGGCGGTGCGGCGTGCTGGGGTTCGTCCACGGTGATGCCGAAGTCCGTTGCGAGGCCCTCCAGTCCGCTGCCGTAGCCCTGGCCGACGGCGCGGAACTTCCAGCCGCCCTGACGGCGGTAGAACTCACCGAGCACGAAGGCCGTCTCCACGGTCGCGCCGGCGCTGTCGAAGCGGGCGACCGCCTGGCCGCTCACGGCGTCGGTCACCTCGATGTAGAGGCCGGGGACCTGCCCGAAGGTCCCGCCGTCGGCGGAGGCGGCGAGGACGATCCGCTCGATCGCGCCCTCCACGCGCGCGAGGTCGACGGAGAGGGTGTCCGTGACGCCCGCGGCGACCGTCCTCTTGCCCTCGTGGCGCACCGCTCCGGAGGGATGGGCGGGCTGGTTGTAGAAGACGAAGTCGTCGTCGGAGCGGACCTTCCCGGTGGCGAGCAGCAGCGCGGAGGCGTCCGCGTCGGGCACGCCGGGTCCGGAGCGCCAGCCGAGTTCCACGCGCAGCGCCGTGGTCGGCACCGGCGTGTTCGCCCCTTTCATCATGGACATGTCCGCCCCCATCCGTGTCGCTTCCGAACACCCTCGGTCGTCCAGGTCATCCCTACCCGCACAACGTATTCGCCGGTACCGCGAACTCCTACGACGAGCTCCGGAAGATCGCCGGTCAACTGCCGGTAACCCCGCAGGAACTCGCCCTTTACACGATTAAAGCGCGGACCGACGTCCCTTTTTGCCAAGTTCGCTCGGATTGGGGATCCCAGGTCACTGCGGACACGGAAAACAACCCTCTTATCGGTCTCCCCAACGAGCACATCGTGGGCTTAACTTATGTGCCATGACCTCCCCCCGCTCCACTTATGGTGGCGGCTACTACTCCGCCTCCTTCCCGGACACCCCGATCTACGACTCGCTCGTCGCCGAGCGTGGTACCCCGCAGATCGCCCCGATCCGGGTCCCCGCCGCCTACGACATGGGCAGCAGCCTGCCTGCCCTGCCGTCGGCCCTGCCCGCCCTCCCGGCGGCACCCTCCCCGCAGGCCCCCGCCTACGGCTACCCCCAGATGCCCCAGCCCGCGCCGCTGCAGCAGGCGCCCACGGCGTACATCCCGCAGCAGGCCGCCGCCCCGCGGGGCTACCCCGGCCAGCAGGCGCCGCAGCAGCAGCGCCCGATGGGCACCGGTTACGAGGCCATGCGCCCGGCCGCGCCACGGCCCGCGCCGGCTCCCTACCAGGACCCGTACAACAACCAGCAGTACCGGGGCTACTGACCGGCCCACCAGTCGCTGTCGGTGCCTGCTGGCACGATGGCGGCATGGGAAACGCCGTACTGCAGTCGATCCACGTTCATCCGGTCAAGGCATTCCGGGGGCTCGCGCCCCGGGAGGCTGTGGTGGAGCCCTGGGGCCTGGCCGGAGACCGGCGCTGGACACTGATCGACGACGGGGGAAAGGTCGTCACACAGCGCGAAGAGCCACGCCTCGCGCTGGCCGCCGCCGAGCCCGAGGCCGGCGGCGGCGTTCGTCTGTCCGCGCCCGGCAGGGCACCCATGACGGTCTCCGTGCCCGAGCCGGCCGGGACCGTGCCGGTGAACGTCTTCGGCACGAAGGTCGAGGCGGTCCCGGCCGCCGCCGCCGCGCACGCCTGGTGCAGCGCCTACCTGGGGGCGGACGTCCGCCTGGTCCACATGGACGATCCGGCCGGCCGGCGGCCCGTCGATCCCGAGTACGCCCTGCCCGGCGAGACGGTGAGCTTCGCCGACGGCTACCCCTTGCTGGTCACCACGACGGCCTCCCTCGACGCCCTGAACTCCTTGATCGCCGAGGGTGCGCACGCCGCCGAGGGCCCGCTGCCGATGAACCGCTTCCGGCCGAACGTCGTCGTCGCCGGCACCGAGGCCTGGGCCGAGGACCACTGGTCACGGATCTCCATCGGCGAGGTGGTCTTCCGCGTCGCGAAGGCGAGCGGACGCTGCGTCGTCACCACCGTCGACCAGGACACCGCCGTACGCGGCCGGGAGCCCCTGCGCACTCTGGCTCGTCACCGCAGGGTCGGATCGCGACTGCTCTTCGGCCAGAACCTCGTGCCCCTCTCGCGCGGCACGATCAGGGTCGGGGACCCGGTGCGGGTGCTGCGGTAGCGCGCGACAGCGGTTCGGGGGTGGGGAACCGGGGGCGGGTCCCGCTCGTTGGGAGGACACGAGAGATTCATGAGAAGCCGCGTGCGTGACCGTCCGCGGTGGACGTGATGTCGCTCTCTCTTGCTCCGGGTCGCGGATGCGCTCCCGCGCCGGGGGTTATGACGGAGCGTGAGGGGGTGGGGACATGCGGGCGATCCGTGGCCTGTGGCGCTGGCGGCACAACCCGCTGCGCCGTGCGACCGACCTGGCCGAGGCATGGGTGGCACTCGTGGCGCTGGTGCTGATCGCCGTGGCCGCGCCCCTGGTCGGCTGCCTGGTCGGCGCCGCCGCCCAGGACTCACTGCAGCGGTCCGTGCGCGAGCAGCGGCACTCGCGCCACCTCGTCACGGCCACGGTGGTGCGTGACCTCGGCGATGCCCCGCTGGAGACCGACCCCGACACCTCGGCGGCGCGCGAGTCCCGCAGCCGTGTCCTCGCGGACTGGACCGCGCCGGACGGCACCCACCGGCACGGCACGGCCCTGGGGGACCTCAAGTCACCGCACACGGGCGACCACTTCGGACTCTGGACCGACCCGCACGGCCGAATAACGACCCGCCCGCTGGACTCCCCCACCGCCACGACACACGCGGTGCTCGCCGGGATCGGCGCCGCCCTGCTGGCCACGGGCCTGGTCGAAGGGGGCAGACGGCTGACCGTGTGGCGCATGGTCCGCAGCCGGTACGCACGCTGGGACCAGGACTGGGACCGGGCGGGCCCGGACTGGGGCAAGGCGGGCACCGGCTGCTGACGGCCTTCCGGCTCTGGTCAACCCACCGTGCACGCACACGCTACGGTGGACCGGCCGAAGCGCTTTCGGCGACAACCCGCGGGCGAGCGAACCGCAGGGGCGCGCGCAGGTTTTCCGGAGCGCGAACGCGCACCAGCCCCAGGGGCTGAGCGCGGTCGCGGTCCCGGCACGGGCGGCACGTCCCCCTGAGGGAGCGAGCCATCAGTACGACGAGGTGGGGGCACAGCAACGCCATGGCACAGGGCACGGTCCAGGTGACGCACACCGGTACGTCGCGGTGGCGGCGCCGCACAGGCGAGTACGCGTCGCTCGCCGCCGCCCTGGAGGCTGCCGCCGACGGCGACGTCCTCACCATCGCCCCGGGCACCTACCGGGAAAACCTCGTGGTCCAGCGGGCGGTGACGCTCCGTGGCCCCGAGGGATCCCCCGGCTCGGTGCGGATCGCGCCCGTGGACGGTGTGCCGCTCACCGTGCGCGCCTCGGCCGTGGTGCAGGACCTGCACGTGGAGGGCCAGGACGCGGCGGCGCCCGCGTTGCTGGTCGAGGAGGGCACACCCGAGCTGATGGACGTGCGGATCGTGACCCGGTCCGCCGCGGGCATCGAGGTGCGCGGGGGCGCCCGGCCGACCGTGCGCCGTTGCACCGTCGACAACCCGGCCGGCATCGGCATCGCCGTACTCGACGGCGGCAGCGGGGTGTTCGAGGAGTGCGAGGTCGTCGCGGCCGGGCAGGCGGGCGTGGCCGTCCGCGGCGGGGCGCATCCGCGGCTGGAGCGCTGCCGAGTGCACCACGCGTCGGGCACCGGGCTGACCGCCACCGGCGAGAACTCCGCGGTGGAGGCGGTGGGTTGTGAGATCTACGAGGTCCGCGGCTCCGGTGTGCAGGTCACCCAGCGGGCGACGGCGCATCTGACCGACTGCGATGTGCACCGCACCACCGCCGACGGCGTCACCCTGGACACGGACGCGGTGCTCACGCTCGCCGACTGCCGCATCCACGACATCCCGGAGAACGCGGTCGACCTGCGTTCCCGTTCGGTGCTCACGCTGACCCGGACGACGGTCCGTCAGTTCGGGCGCAACGGCCTGTCGGTGTGGGATCCGGGGACGCGGGTGGACGCCCACCAGTGCGAGATCTTCGACAGCACCGGCGACTATCCGGCGGTGTGGGTCAGCGACGGCGCCACCGCCGTCCTCGACTCCTGCCGGGTGCACGACGTGCCGGACGCCCTGTTCGTGCTGGACCGCGGTTCACGCGCGGACGTCGTGGACAGCGATCTGTCGCAGGTGCGCAACACGGCGGTGTCGGTGAGCGACGGGGCGACCGCGCAGCTCGACGACTGCCGGATCCGGGAGGCGGCGACCGGGGCGTGGTTCCGCGACCACGGCAGCGGCGGCACGCTGAACAACTGCACCCTGGACGGCACCCAGACCGGCGTGATCGTCACCAAGGGCGCCGACCCGACCATCGAGCGCTGCACGGTCGACTCGCCCGCCGAAGCGGGCTTCTACGTCTCGGCGGGCGGCCGCGGCAGCTTCCTGAACTGCCGGGTCAGCGGCAGCGCCGGTTACGGCTTCCATGTGATCGACGGCTGCCGGGCGACGCTGCGCAAGTGCCGTACGGAGCGCTGCGCGCGCGGCGGTTACGAGTTCGCCGACGCGGGCCCGGACGCCGCGCCCGGAACGGGCCCGGTCGTGGAGGACTGCACCAGCGACGAGAGCGGCAGCACGCGGCCGCCCGCGGTCCGCGAGTCCGCCGTACAGACGGTGTCGCACTCCCCCGGGCTGCTCGGCTCGATCCCCGGGCAGCGCAGCACGGAGCAGGAGCCGCTGATCGCCGCCCCCGAGCCGGCGAAGCCGGTGCGGACGCCGAAGGACGTGCTCGGGGAACTCGACGCGCTGGTGGGCCTGGAGAGCGTCAAGCGCGAGGTGCGGGCGCTGACCGACATGATCGAGGTGGGCCGGCGCCGGCAGCAGGCGGGCCTGAAGGCGGCCTCGGTCAAGCGGCATCTGGTCTTCACCGGCTCCCCCGGCACCGGCAAGACGACGGTCGCCCGCCTCTACGGCGAGATCCTCGCCTCGCTCGGCGTGCTGGACCAGGGGCACCTGGTGGAGGTGTCCCGGGTGGACCTGGTGGGCGAGCACATCGGTTCCACGGCGATCCGCACCCAGGAGGCGTTCGAGAAGGCACGCGGCGGTGTGCTGTTCATCGACGAGGCGTATGCGCTGTCCCCGCAGGACGCCGGGCGTGACTTCGGCAAGGAGGCCATCGACACGCTGGTGAAGCTGATGGAGGACCACCGGGACGCGGTGGTGGTGATCGTCGCCGGCTACACGGCCGAGATGGAGCGCTTCCTCTCCGTCAACCCCGGTGTCGCCTCCCGCTTCTCGCGCACCATCACCTTCGGCGACTACGGCCCCGAGGAGCTGCTGCGGATCGTGGAGCAGCAGGCCGACGAGCACGAGTACCGGCTGGCGCCGGGCGCGTCCGAGGCGCTGCTGAAGTACTTCACGGCCATCCCGAAGGGCCCGGCGTTCGGCAACGGCCGCACCGCCCGGCAGACCTTCGAGGCGATGGTGGAGCGGCACGCGAGCCGCGTCGCCCAGGTGGCGGACCCCAGCACCGACGATCTGACCCTGCTGTTCGCGGAGGACCTTCCGGAACTGCCCTGAAGACCCCCTATGCAGAAGTCGCGAGCATCGCCGGCTTCGTGCTGGTCGCGGGCAGTGAGCAGGCTCGTGCTGGAGTACGTCGAGCTCACGGTCCAGCCGGGCCTAGCCGGCGTCGGCCCGGTGCTCCGTGTGCTCCGGCCGTGGTCCGGGCAGTTCCGGGCGCAGGCGGTCCAGCAGGCGGGCGCGTTCCCGGGCGAAGACGGGGTCCGCCTGGTAGTCGGAGTGGCCGAGGATGGGCGCCGGGAGGGGATGCGCGGGCGTGCGACCGTAGGCGAGCGGGTCCCGCAGGGGGCCGTGGTCGACCTCGGGCGTGGTGTCGTCGGGGACGCGGACGGGGCCGCCGATGGGGTCGGTGCTGCGGTAGAGGTTGCCCCAGCAGGCGACGTCGCGGTGCAGCGCGGCGAGCGCGGGCGGCCCGAAGTGGGCGGGGAACCAGCGGCCGTAGAGACGTTCCAGCGGAGAGCCGTAGGTCAGCAGCGCGATCCGGCCGCAGACGGACGGCGGCAGCTGCCAGGCGGCGGCCGCGGCCAGGACACTGCCCTGGGAGTGGCCGGAGAGGACCAGGCGACCCCCGGTGCGCTCGGTCCAGGTGGCCATGCGCCAGGTCAGGTCCGGCACCGCACGCTCGGCGTAGCACGGCGGTGCGAAGGGGTGCGCGGCGCGCGGCCAGAAGGTGCCGACGTCCCAGAGGATGCCGATCGTGCGCCGCGCCGAGGCGTCCTTGTAGGCGTGCCTGCCCCAGGTCACGAAGAGCACGAAGCCGAGGCCTACCAGCCAGGAGCCCAGCGCCTGCGAGGTCTCGGCGACGGCCTGTACGGCGTCGTAGGTGCGGCGGGCGGCTCCGTCGGGCGTCTTGCCGGTGGCCAGCGCGCCGGCCAGCGCCACGGCGCCGAGCAGCAGGGTGGTCACGGTCAGCACGGCGATGACGAGGGGTGCCCGGTCGGTGAGCGTGGCCATGGCGCGGACGTGGGCGATGGCGCGGGTACGGCCCGGGTCCTCGGGTTCGCCGGGATGCTCGTGGCGGACCCGGTCGCGTTCGGCGCGGGCCAGCCGGGCGGTGCCGAGCCCGAGCCGGGTGGCGAGGAGCAGCAGGACCGCGAGGACCGGCGGGATCGTGGACGCCTGCCAGGTCAGCAGGACCGGCGGCCCGGGGAGCACGGCGCCCGTGCCGTCGAGCCAGTCGGCGACGCGCTGTGCGACCCCGCCGGACATCACGCCGCCCAGCGCGCAGGCGAGCAGCGCGACGGCCGGCCCGCCGAGGCCCCGCATGCCGGCGCCCGGGTCGGGGCTGCGGCGGTGCAGGCTCCCGGCCACGACGGCGAGCGCCACGACCAGCAGCCCCTGGGCCAGCATGAGGGCGCCGAAGGCCGGATCGCCCGGCAGCCGCCCGGTGGACCGCCAGCCGGGCCGGGCCCAGCCGGCGTAGACCACGGTGAGCAGCAGCAGGGCGAGCGCGCCGAGCGGCAGGAGGCGTACGAGGTGCCGGTCGAGCCCCTGGTCGAGACGGTTCTCGCTGCGGCCGCGGCGGCAGACGACACCCACGGCCGTCGCCGCCCAGGACACCAGCGCCGCGGAGAGCAGCAGGCCCAGGACGTCCAGGGCGGCAGGGCCGCCGGGCCGGTGGTCGAAGCGGACCGCGGGGGCCGCGACGGCGGCGGCGACGGTCAGCAGGGCCGCGGCGGTGTGCGCGGCGCGCAGCCGGGCCACGAGGCGGCGCCCGTACCAGAAGCCGGGCCTGGTCAGCGCGGTGCCGTCGGTGTCCGGCTCGGGTTCGTGGGACAGCGGCCGGTGGGACTCGTACGCACTCCAGGTCCGGCGGGAGAGGTACCAGAGCAGGACCGACAGCGCGGTCGGCACCAGTGCGGCGAGCGCGAGCCGGCGGCCGGGCAGGCTCCACCAGGTGTCGTGCCCGCCGGGGCCCGTGGACGCCTGGCGCGCGAGGAAGGCCAGCCAGGAGTGGCGGTGGGCGCAGGACCGGACGCCGACGCACTGCCAGGCCACCAGGTCCAGCGCCACCTCGCAGGCGGCGGCCACCAGCAGCACGGTCAGGGTGGGGCCGCCAGCCGTACGAGGACGCCGTACAGGCGGACGGTGCGGTGGCGCCCGGCCGCGGCGGGGCGCATCCAGTGGGCGAGGTTGACGACCATGAACGGCAGCAGCAACAGCCACAGGGCGCGGCTGCTGTCGCCGGAGGTGAGGTTGCACCAGACGTACGCCTCCTGGACCGGCCCGTCCCGGGGTTCCTTCCCGGCCGCCCCGGCCTCGGCGTCCTCGGCGCGCCGGAAGACGGCGGCCGTGTCGTCGCCGGTGATCCGGACGGTGCGCGGGTCGCCGAGCATCTTCTCGGGGGTGGTCCCGCCCACCCCGTGCACCAGCAACTCCAGCTCGGCGTCCGTCTGCCGCTCGCCGCGGCGTTCCTGCGCGCGCTCCACCGGTCTCGCACCCCCGTGACGCGTCGGAAGGACTGGGCCGACGCGGGCTTCAGGATCTCCGCTCCGGGGGTGTCGTACACCTCGCGGCACGGAATCTCCCCGATCCGGGTGACGGTGGCCGGGGCGGCCGTGACCCACGTGGCATGTGCGCGTCGTGACAGGTGGTGGCGCAACCGGTGCCGACCCGTGAAAAGATGGGACGCCCGCGCATCTCCGGCCGGCCGGAATCTCCTGGTCGGGGCCGGTGCGCCGGGCGTGTCGGACGGATGGCGGCGAAAGGACCGGAGCGTACGTGAGTGAGAATCAGAACCTCCTCGCGGAGCAGCGCCGCGCCCTGATCCTGGACGAGGTCCGGCGCCGGGGCGGTGTGCGGGTCAACGAACTGACCCGCAAGCTCGGTGTGTCGGACATGACCGTCCGGCGTGACCTGGACGCGCTCGCCCGCCAGGGCGTGCTGGAGAAGGTGCACGGCGGTGCGGTGCCGGTGGTCGAGGCCAGCACGCACGAGCCCGGCTTCGAGGCGAAGTCGGGTCTGGAGCTGACCGCCAAGGAGGACATCGCGCGCGCCGCCGCCAAGCTGGTCACGCCGGGCACGGCGATCGCCCTGTCCGGCGGTACGACGACGTACGCGCTCGCCCAGCAGCTGCTGGAGGTGCCCGACCTGACCGTGGTGACGAACTCGGTGCGGGTCGCGGACGTCTTCCACGCGGCGCAGCGCACCTCGGGCCAGCGGCAGGGGGCGGCCACGGTGGTGCTGACCGGCGGTGTGCGCACGCCGTCGGACTCGCTGGTGGGTCCCGTGGCCGACCAGGCCATCGCGGCCCTCCACTTCGATCTGCTGTTCCTCGGTGTGCACGGCATATCGGTCGAGGCCGGTCTGTCCACGCCGAACCTCGCCGAGGCGGAGACGAACCGGCGGCTGGTGCACTCCGCGCGCCGGGTCGTGGTGGTCGCCGACCACACCAAGTGGGGCACGGTGGGCCTGAGTTCCTTCGCCGCGCTGGAGCAGGTGGACACGCTGGTGACCGATGCGGGCCTGCCCGCGGAGGCGCGTGCGGAGATCTCCGAGCACCTGCGGGTGGTGGTGGCGGGCGAGCCCGGGGAAGACGACGCAGACATCTGAGGAACCGTCAGCTATCGTGGGCCCCGCCCGGTCGACGGACCTGCGGCACGAGGGGGGTCACGTTCATGGCTCGTCGTCTGCGCCCGGTGGGGATCGACTTCGTCGGGGCCGCGCCCGTCCGTCTGGTCTTCGCGCGGGAGGTCTCCGCCTCCCCCGAGCGGGTCTTCCACGCGCTCGCCGAGGACCTGGCGGGCTGGGCGGAATGGTTTCCCGGGGTGACTTCCGTCCGGCCTGCCGGCGACGGACGCGAGGTCCGGCTGCACGGCGGCGTGCGTTTCCAGGAGTCGGTGATCGTGGCCGAGGCACCGGAGCGCTACGCGTACCGCGTCGAAGCGACGAACATGCCCGGAGCGCGTGCCTGGGTCGAGGAGTGGCGACTCCTGCCTGAGGGGGCCGGTACCCGGGTGCAGATGACCTTCGCGCTCGACGGGACAGCGGCGTTCCGCCTGCTGTGGACCGTCGCCCGCCCGGGCGTGGGCCGTGCCTTCCGCCGGGCGGTGACGTCCTTGGACCGGCGCGCGGCGGGACGCTGATCAGACGCTGCCCCGGGAATGGTGCGACTCGGCCACGACCGCTGCCATCAGTTCCGCGTCCAGGGCGGAGACGTCGGCGAGCCGAGAGGCCGCGGACAGCGAGTTCAGCAGGGTCTTGGTGACGCGCAGTGCCGCCTGCGGGCGGCGGACGATGGGCCTGGCCCAGGCGGCGACGGCCGCGTCCAGCTCGTGAGCGGGGACGACTTTCTGCAGGATGGACAGGGAGTGGGCCTCCGCCGCGGTGACGGCCCGGCCGGTGAGGACGATCTCGCGGACGCGGGCGGCGCCGACCTCGTTGATGAGGCGGGGCAGGAGGCCGCCCCACGCGGTGGGCAGCCCGAGCGCGAGTTCGGGCAGCCGGAAGGTCGCGTCCTCGGATCCGACCCGCAGATCGCAGGCGAGTGCCAGGGCGAAGCCCGCGCCGATGGCCTTGCCGTGGACGCGCGCGATGGTGACGGCCGGGTTCGCGGTCAGGGCCTCGCAGACGCGGCGCGCCTTGGTCCCCGAGATGCGGATGCCGCTGCCGGTGGGGTCATGGGCGAGATGCCGGGCGGACTCACCGCGGTCCCCGCCCAGGCAGAAGTCGTCGCCGCTCCCGGTGAGCACGAGCACCCGGACGGCCGGGTCCTGGTCCTGGAGGACCGCCAGGAGGTCGTCCAGCAGGGCGTCGGTGACGGTGTTGCCCTCCTCGGGGGTGCTGAGCTCGACGGTGAGGACGGGACCCTCCCGGTGGGTCCGCAGGGTCCGCCGGGTCCGCCGTGCGGCGCCGGCCGGGAGGGTCGTGAGGGGCAGGGCGGTCATGTCGTCACTTTCAGGGAGGTGATGCGCCGGAAGACCATTCGGTTGGCATACGTCGGGCCTGCGGCCGGCCGCAGAGTGGGGAATCGTTCCAGCAGGTGGGTGAGCAGGAGGCGGGCCTCCAGGCGGGCCAGGCCCGCGCCCAGGCAGTAGTGGACGCCGCCGCCGAAGGTGAGGTGGGCGCCCTTGCGGCGGATGTCGAAGAGGTGGGGGTCCGGGTTGCGGCGCGGGTCGTGGTTGGCGGCACCGTACAGGACGTGGACGGTGGTGTCCTTGGCGACGGGGACACCGGCCAGGACGGTGTCGTCGGCGGCGAAGCGGGAGTTGAGGTGGATCGGCGGGTCGTAGCGCAGCGTCTCCTCGATCGCGTCGTCGATGTCCTCGGGGTGCCGGCGCAGCCAGTCGGCCCGGACGGGGTCCTGGGTCAGGAACCACACGGCGTTGGTCAGCAGCGTCGCGGTGGTCTCCAGGGAGGCGATAGTGAGGAACATCGTCAGGTCGTACAGCATCTGGTCCGCCGCCGCGCGGTCGTCGGGGTACTCGCCGTCCCAGTAGCGGATCCAGTCGCTGAGGACGTCGTCGCCGAGGTGGGCGCGCCGGTCGGCGACGAGGCCGGTGAAGTAGGCCCTCATCTCCAGGGTGGCCCGGGCCGAAACGGCCAGTTCGCTCTTGGTGGGGATCAGTTCCTGGGCGTGGACCTGCCGGTGGGTGAAGTCCAGGATGTGCGGGTAGTGCTCGGCCGGGATGGCGAGCCAGTGGCCGACGGTGTGGACGGGCAGCTGGTCGGCGACCGTGGCGACGAAGTCGGCCTCGCGGTGGATGCGCAGCGCCGAGTCGAGGCGGTCCAGCAGCCGGGTGACGTGGTCCTCGATCCGGGGTCGCATGGCCTCGAGGGTGCCGCGGTCGAAGAGGTTGCCCAGGGCGCGGCGCCGCGCGGTGTGCTCGGGCGGGTTGAGGCGGGACAGCGTCCGCGTCATCTCCCGGGTCGCCGGATCCTGCCAGCGTGCCATGTCGGGCCGGCGTTGCTGCCAGGCGAAGTCCGGTACGAGCCAGTTCCTGCCGCGCAGGATCTGGTTGCAGGCATCGAATCCGGTCACGAAGTACCCGCCCCAGGGAGCGGGCACCACGTCACCCAGTGCGCGCAGTTCGTCCCAGGCGGGGAGGGGGTCGGCCTGCCCTGCGGCCGAACGGAGGCGACGGAGAAGGGATATGACGGCTCGGCGGTCGGTCGGGGTACCGCGTATGACGCCAACGGCGGTCACGCAGAGCTCCTTTGTCGCTGGGCGCTACCGTTACCGCCGGAACCTACCCTTCCCCTCTCCATCGTCATGCGCCCGACGGTGTTGCTCCCGTCACATGCCGCACACGAGACGCCCACATCTCGGGCATCACACCCGGAAGATGTCCAGGAAGGTGCTCCAGAAGCCCTTCTTTCTGGCCGGCTCCTGGCGCGCGGCGGCGACGGGTGCCGTGGGGAGCGGCTGCTCCCCCGCGGCGGGGACGGTACGGCTCTGCAGCGCGGAGGCGATATGGGTGGCCGGCGCCGGGCTGAAGGCCACGGGCAGGGCGACCAGCGCCCGGTGGAACGGGCCCGGCCGCCACTGCAGGTCCTTCTCGGGGACGGCCAGCATCAGGTCGGGCAGGGCGTTGAGCAGCTTCTCGATCGCGGTGACCGCGATGACCTGTGCCGGGTCCTTGGCGGGGCACGCGTGCGGACCGGCGCCCCAGGCCAGGTGGGCGCCCTTGCTGTGCCTGCGGCGGGCCTCGTCGAGAGCGGGGTCGGTGTTGGCGGCGGCGAAGCTGATGACGACCGGCGTGCCCGCCTCTGCCACCACTCCCCCGAGATCCACGTCCTGGACGGGGTAGTGGGTGGCGTAGTTGGCGATGGGCGTCTGGTTCCACAGCACGTGATCGATCGCCTCCCCGATCAGCAGCCCGGAGTCGCGCCCGCTGGTGTCGGGCGACAGCAGCAGGAGCAGGGCGTTGCCGATCAGGTTGCGCTCGGGTTCCACACCGGCGCCCATCAGCATGACCAGCTGGTCCTTGAGCTCCTCGTCGGTCAGCCCCGCGGGGTGCTGGATCAGCCAGGAGGTGACGTCGTCCCCGGGCTGCCGGCGCTTGAGGGCGATCAGCTCCATGAGGCAGGCGGTGAGCTCCTCGTTGGCGCGCAGGGCGTCCTTGCCGTCGAAGATCGCCGACATGGCACTGGTGAGGGTGTCGCCGATGCCCGCAGGGCACCCGAACAGCTTGTTGAACAGCAGCAGCGGGAGCAGTTTGGCGTAGTCGTTGAGGAGGTCGGCACGGCCGCGCTCGCTGAACTGGTCGATGAGGTAGTCGGCGATGGGCTCGACGTCCCGCCGGATCCGGGTGATGTTGAGCCGGGCCAGGCTGTCCGTGACGGCCTTGCGCAGCCTCAGGTGCACGGCGCCGTCGGTGAACAGGCAGTTGGGCCGGTACGCCATCATCGGCAGGACCGGGTGGTCCAGCGGTATGTGCCCCTCGTTCAGCGCCTTCCAGTGGCGCGAGTCCCGGGCGAAGAGCGTGGTGTTCTGCAGCACACGCAGGGCCGTCTCGTGCCCGACGACCAGGGTCGCGTCGATCCCGGGTGCGAGCTCGACCGGTCCGGCGGGACCGTGGGCGCGCAACCGGTCGTAGATCTGGTCGGGGTCGGCGGCGAACGCGGCGTCGTGCATGGGGCATCTGGCGCCGGTGGGGGCGGGGGCTGACTGGCGGTCCATGGGGTTCCTTCTGCTGGCTGCGGGCCGGTGGTCCGGGGGGAGACGGGCCGGGGAGTGGGCCGTGGAGACGGTCCGGGCGGATGGGCGGGTCAGGCGGCGCGGGTGAGCAGGTGACGGACGAGCGCGATCAGCGCGTGGGCGGAGGACTGCCGGTCGCGGGCGTCGCAGTAGACGACCGGGGTGTCCGGGAGCAGGTCGAGGGCCTCGCGCACCTCCGCCTCGTCGTACACCTTGGCCGGATCGAAGGTGTTGACGGCGATGGCGTACTCGAGGCCGTACCGCTCGACGAGGTCGATGACGGGGAACGTCTCCTCCAGCCGGGCGGGGTCGACCAGGAGCAGTGCACCCAGCGCCCCGCGGGCCATGTCCTCCCACAGCTGCATGAAACGCTGCTGTCCCGGGGTGCCGAACAGGTACAGCACGAGGTCGTCGCTGAGCGTCAGCCGGCCGAAGTCCAGGGCCACGGTGGTGGTGGTCTTGTCCGTCACGCCCCTGAGGTCGTCCACGTGGAGCGACGCCTGCGTCATCTTCTCCTCGGTGCGCAGCGGGGTGATCTCCGACAGCGAGCCGATGAGTGTCGTCTTGCCCACGGCGAAGTGCCCGACGACCAGGATCTTGGCAGCGTTGGTCACCGCGCTGGAGACGTAGATGGATCCAGGGGCCGTCTCAGCCGATGAAGGATTGGAGTCCATTCAGAACCTTCTCGAGGGTCGCTCTGTCAACGTTCTGAGCCCGGGGCGGCTCGGCGCGGCGCAGGAGGTGGCCCTGCTCGAATAAATCGGTCAGCAGCAGCCGGGCCACCCCGACCGGCAGCCCCACGTGGCCCGCGACCTCGGCGACCGACAGGTAGCCGCCCGCGCACAGCTGCCAGATCGCCATCACCTCGGGGCCGGCCCCCAGCGGAGGGGTCCGCTCGGGAGCCAGGGTGACCAGGGTGTGCAGCGCCAGGTCGTCCGAGGCAGGCAGGCTCCGGCCGCCGGTGATGACGTAGGAGCGGACGAACTCGCTGGTGACGGAGGCCTCCTCACCGGGCCTGGTCATACGCCGGCGCCGTTCTCCGAGCGCGGTGCCACACTCATCGCCTTGCTCAGGGCGGCCACCGTCTTCTGCATGCGGAAGGACATGGCCTCCATGTCGACGTCCAGCGCGGCCGAGACGGCGAGGTACGAGCCCTGGCCGGCGGCGATCAGGAAGATCCAGCCGCCGTCGTACTCCAGCAGCGTCTGCTTCCAGATGCCGTGTCCCGCTCCCACGAATCCCGCGACGGCGCGGCTCAGCGACTGCATCGAACTCATCGCGGCGGCGTTCGTCTCGGCGTCGTCGCGCGCGATGTCGTCCGAGCGCTGCAGCAGCAGGCCGTCTCCCGACACGAGGATCGCGTGCCGGGCTCCGCGTACCTCGAGCACGTCGTTCAGCACCCAGGACAGGTCGATCTTCACTGGTCGTCAGATCCTTCCGTGGAGTTCGTGGTCCGCCCGAGCTGAGTTCCGCGCGCGAACGCCCCGATGCGCGACGCCGTCACCTCGCTGTCCGGTTCGGCGGTCTCCTCCTGGCCGGCGGCGTCGAGGGCCGGGACGACCGTGACGGACCCGCTGCGCCGCCGGCGTTTGGGCAGGCCTCCGGAGGTCGTTCCCACCACGTGCGAGGGGCCGACGACCGGAACCGGCGCCAGTCGCTGGGGGGCCTCCTCCGGGGTCGCGGTGTCCTGGGCGTCGGCCGCGGTGGAAGGAGTGTCGGCCGACAGGAGGCTTTCGGGCACACGAATCACTGCACGCACTCCGCCGTAGGGGGACACGGAACCGACGGAGACGGCGAAGCCGTAGCGGGCTGCGAGCATGCCGCACACGGCGAAGCCGAACCGCGGCGGATCGCCGAGACCGGTGATGTCGACGGGACCGTCGACGGCGAGCAAGGAGGCAGCCCGGTCCTTGGTCTCCTGGTCCATGCCCAGTCCGGCGTCGTCCACGATGTAGCAGACACCGGTCGGCACGGTCTGGATGTTGACCTCGACCGGCGTGCCGGGCGCGCTGTAGTTCGTCGCGTTGTCCAGCAGTTCGGCCAGCACGACGGCCACGGGCTCGACCGCCTTGCCGACGAGCGAGACGCTGACCTGTGAGTGGACGCTGACCCGGTCGAAGTCCTTGATCCGGCCCTGCGCGCTGCGCGCGACGTCGTAGACGGTGGCGGCGCCCTCACGCCGGCCCAGCCAGCCGCCGCACAGCACGGAGATGCCCTTGGCGCGGCGGCCGAACTGGCTGCCGGTGTGGTCGACCGTCATCAGGTCGGCCAGGACCTCCGTGGTGTCGCCGTACTTCCTCAACAGGCTGTCCAGGAGGACCTGCTGTTCCTCGGCGAGCGACTGGAGCGTGCCCATCGCCGACTTCAGCACCGCCTTGGTCGACGCCTCGGCGTCGGCCCGTACGTCCGCGAGGTCACGCTGCTGCTGTGCGGTCAGCGTGGCGATGTGCGTGTGGAGCTGCCCGATGT
This sequence comes from Streptomyces sp. RB17, assembly GCF_009604455.1. GTDB lineage: Bacteria > Actinomycetota > Actinomycetes > Streptomycetales > Streptomycetaceae > Streptomyces. The sequence continues at coordinate 411,857 of NZ_WEGL01000006.1, read as the reverse complement.
CGCCGCGCGCCTCCCCCAGCCCTGCCTCGAGATCCTTTCTCGTTCTTCGGAGCGCCATGTTGGTTCTCCGGGCCCGCATCACTGCGACAACCGCAGCGACGAGCACCACCAGCAAGATCCACAGCAGTGGATCCGTGGTCAATGACGTCATGAGACTCTCTTCAAGTCGCATCGCGCCGGCGAACATGCAAACGCGATGGTGCCTTTGAGACTGTCCCCCGGACGCGCTTATGACACGTCGTCAGCCCACTGAAAAGTGGGATGATCTTATCAGTCACACAGGCACAACCGACTTGCCCAGAACCCCAATTGAGCCGTCACCAAACCCTCACAATCGCGTCACCCGCGCGTTGGCCGCCGGCCGCCGGCCGCCGGGACAGACGGGCCCGGCTCAGTCCGGCCACACGCCCGTGGCCAGCAGAGTCTCGATCGCCGCGGTGTACGGCGCGATGTCCAGGCCCTGCCCGGCGAGCCAGGCGTCGGAGTAGTACTTGTCGAGGTAGCGGTCGCCCGGGTCGCACAGCAGGGTGACGACGCTGCCCCGGCGGCCCTCGGCCACCATCTCGGAGACGATCTTCAGCGCGCTCCACAGCCCGGTGCCCGTGGAGCCGCCCGCCTTGCGGCCGATGGCCCGCTCCAGGGCCCGTACGGCCGCGACGCTGGCCGCGTCCGGGACCTTCATCATCCGGTCGATCGCCCCGGGCACGAAGCTCGGCTCCATGCGCGGCCGGCCGATGCCCTCGATCCGGGAGCCGCAGTCGCAGGTGACGTCCGGATCGCCGGTGGTCCAGCCCTCGAAGAAGCAGGAGTTCTCCGGGTCGGCGACGCAGATACGGGTGTCGTACTGCATGTAGTGGACATAGCGCGCGAGGGTCGCGGAGGTGCCGCCGGTACCGGCGGTGGCGACGATCCAGGCCGGCTCCGGGAAGCGCTCCAACTCCAGCTGGCGGAAGATCGATTCGGCGATGTTGTTGTTGCCGCGCCAGTCGGTGGCCCGCTCGGCGTAGGTGAACTGGTCCATGTAGTGGCCGCCGGTGTCCACCGCGAGGCGGGCGGACTCCTCGTACATCTTCCGGGAGTCGTCCACGAAGTGGCACTGACCGCCGTGGAACTCGATCAGACGGCACTTCTCGGCGCTGGTCGTGCGCGGCATGACCGCGATGAAGGGCACGCCGATCAGCTTGGCGAAGTAGGCCTCGGAAACGGCGGTGGAGCCGCTGGAGGCCTCGATGACCGGGCGGCCGGGGCGGATCCAGCCATTGCAGAGGCCGTAGAGGAACAGGGAGCGGGCGAGGCGGTGCTTGAGGCTTCCGGTGGGGTGCGTCGACTCGTCCTTGAGGTAGAGGTCGATGCCCCAGTGCTCGGGGAGGGGGAAGCGCAGCAGGTGCGTGTCCGCCGAGCGGTTGGCGTCGGCCTGGACCTTGCGGACGGCCTCTTTCAGCCAGTCACGGTAGGCGGCGTCGCTGCGGTCGACGTCGAGGGTGGCGCCGGTCCGGGTCCGGTCGGTGGTGCTCACGGCGGTGCTCCTTAGCCTGGGCGCCGACGACGCCTCACGCGGTCGGCATCTTGAGCATAGGCATCTTTCGCACCGCTTCCCACCTGCATAAACGCATCTTTGAGCCAGCCAAAGCCACCCTGGGGCACTGGCGTACGAGGCATCCGGGGGCGCATTGGCGGGAGTGCTCCGGGCGCCCTTCGCGGGCGCCTCGCGCGTACTGGTGCTCCCGGCCGCATCGGGGCAGACTGCACGCGACGGGACGATCGTCCCGAACACGGCCGGACGCCGGATCGGACGCGGGCGCACACTGGATCGCGGAAGCACACGGGCAAGGGGGCGGCGAAGGATGGCGGAGCCGGAGTTCACAGCCACGGGCGTGCGGATCGGCAAGCGGCTGCGCTCGCTCACCCGGGCCGGTCAGGTCCGGATCAACGACGGCAGGCTGGAGTTGCTCACCAGCTACGGCAGCGAGATCGACAGTGCCCCGGTGCAGGCGGTGCGCGCGTCCAGGCCGTGGTTCCGGCCGGACGACAAGGCGCTGGCCGACCTCAACGGCAAGCGGTACCTGCTGACGCTGGGCGAGCACGACCCCGCTCCGGGCGAGCCGGGTCCGCCCGCGGCGCGGCGGTTCATCGAGGCGGTGCGCCGGGCCGCCGGACGCGGCGGCTGAGGGACGTACGACCACCCGCTCGGGAAGAGGCCGGTCGTATTACTCCGAGCAGCGGTCGGTCGCGGCGAGTTGCGGGACCGCATCCGCTGCGTCACGCTGGTCTCACGTCACTCTGGGTTTACCGGCGATAACGCTGCGAACCAGCCCGCCGGCCATGACAGCAGGCGGACGTTTGGACGCAAGCACCCTGCTGGATCCGTTGTTCTCCGTGTTCTTCCGGTCCGCTCGGACCTCTACATCGGGGAGTCGCAGCCGTGATCAGTCACCCAAGCAGGCACTGCACGGTGGAGCTCCAAGCCCTGCCGTCGCGGATCGGCCAGGTCCGCAGAATCGTATCTGCGCAGTTGCGCTACTGGCACATGGACGCGTTGATAGACCGGGCCGCGCTCGGCGTGACGGAGCTGCTGAGCAACGTCCACCGGCATGCCAGGCCCGACAAGTCGTGCACGGTGGAGCTGGAGCTGGCGCCGGACCGGCTCACGGTCTCGGTGCGTGACAACGACCCACGGCTTCCGGTGCCGGCAGACATGGCGGACCTGCCGGACGGTGGTCCACTGGCCACCTGCGGGCGGGGGCTGGCGATGGTGGCGGCGGTGAGCGAGAGCTGGGGTGCACGGCCGGACGGCGAGAACGGCAAGGTCGTCTGGTTCACGCTGTCGGCGCCGACGGTGGTACGGCCGTATCCGGCCCAAGCCCCGCGCCGTGCCGCGGCGGTGCGTCCCGCGCCGGAGCCGGTCCGCATCGGCGCGGCGGCAGCGGCATCGGCGGCGGGGACGCCTGTCGGCGCCGGGGTCGCGCTGAGTGCGGAGGCCTCCGTGGCGGCGGCCGCGGTACCGAGCGCTGCCGCCGTTCCCCAGGCTCCCGCCCGGTCGGTCGTTCCCGGCTGACCGGGCGGTGACGGGGCCTCCGGCCTCGCGGCTGCGCGGCCACCTGTCGGGTCGCGTGAGATCGCGCGGGTGCGGATGCGTGGGGGCTGGTCGCGCAGTTCCCCCCGCCCCTTGGGGAACTGCAGTCGCCGCCTGTCTGGAAGACACCGTATGCGCGCGCGGCCGTGCCCGCGGCAGCGCCTCAACGGCCACGGTGCGAATGAGGGTGTGACCGGCTGCAACCCCCTGGGGCGCGGGGAACTGCGCGACCGGCCACAACACATCCGCACCCGCGCACGGTCCGAACCGACCCTACGGGTGGGCGCCACACCGACGGGCGGCGCCATCGCAACAAACGGCGCCTGCAACTCCCCAGGGACACGGGAAACTGCGCGACCAGCCCACCACGCACCCGCACACGCGAACGCTCTCACGCGACCCCCGGGTGGACGCCGCACCGACGGGCGGCGCCATCACACCAAACGGCGGCTGCAACTCCCTAGGGACGCGGGAAACTGCGCGACCAGCCCACCACGCACCCGCACTCACGCGACCCCCCGGGTGGGCGCCGCACCGACGGGCGGCGCCATCACACCAAACGGCGCCTGCAACTCCCCAGGGACACGGGAAACTGCGCGACCAGCCCACCACGCACCCGCACACGCGAATGACGCTCAGCCTGCCCGACACGTGGGCGCCCCGGCCGACGCGACGCAGTCACTCCGTCGCGATGGCCCGCAGCACATCCAGCCGCCCCGCCCGTCGAGCCGGGCGCAGGCCTGCCAGGGCGCCGGCGGTGAGGCCGACGAGGGCGACCAGGACGAGCCGGGCGGGCGGGAGGGCGAAGGCGAACGCGGTGTCGCTCGCGCCGTCGGAGGCCTTCACCAGCACCCAGCCCAGGAAGGCGCCGAGTCCGAGGCCGCCGGCCGTGCCGAACGCGGCGACCAGGACCGACTCCCAGCGGACCATGGCCCGCAGCTGGGCCCGGGTCTGGCCGACGGCCCGCAGCAGGCCGAGTTCGCGGGTGCGTTCGTGCAGCGCGAGCGTCAGCGTGTTGGCGATGCCGAGCAGGGCGATGACCACCGCGAGGGCGAGCAGCGCGTAGACGAGGGTGAGCATCATGTCGATACCGCCCGCCGACGACTGCGCGTACTCGTCCCGGGTCTGCACGGACGGGTTGCCGTACTGGGCGGCGACCTTCTTCACCGCCGCCTTGCCCGCGTCGGCGCTCACCCCGTGCCTGAAGGTGACGGCGATCAGGGTGTCCGCGTCCTGGGTGCGGTGCGGGGCCCAGGCGGCGCGGGTGATGACGTAGTCGCCGGCGAGTTCGGACTGGCCGTACACGGCACGGACGGTGAAGTCGGCCGTCCTGCCGTCGGTGAAGGTCAGCCTCGCCGTGTCGCCGGTGCGCAGATGCTGTCGGTCGGCCTCCTTCCGGGTGACGGCGATGCCGTCGGTGCCGAGGCTCCGCAGGGATCCGGTGACCGTGCCGAGGTCGAAGGTGCGGGCCAGCGCGGCCGGATCGGTGACGGTCAGCGCCCGTCCCTTGCCGTCCACTTCGGCGACCCCCCGGCCGAGTCCCACAGCGGTGTCCACCTGAGGCAGTCGCTGGAGCGCGGGGGCGAGCCGTGGGCTGAGTCCGCTGCCGCCCGCCCCGAAGGAGGGGCTGCTGACGGCGACATCGCCGGCGAAGGACCGGGAGACCGTCTGGTCCATGGTGGCCTTCAGCGAGGCCCCGAAGACGGTGAACAGCGACACGACGGCGACCCCGATCATCAGCGCGCTCGCGGTGGCCGCCGTCCGCTTCGGGCTGCGCAGGGCGTTGCGCCGGGCCAGCGAGCCGGTGACCCCGCGCAGCCGGTCCAGGGGGCCGCCGAGCAGCCGTACGGCCGTGGTGGCGGCGACCGGGCCGAGGACGACGAAGGCCGCCAGGGCGAGCAGCGAGCCGGCTCCGGCCAGCCACACGGACGGGGAGACGAGGACGCCGGTCAGGGTCGCGCCGAGCGCCAGCGCGCCGAGCGCACCGCCGGCGATCGCACGGACGCGGGAGGCCCCGGAGGTGTCGACGGCCGTCTCGCGCAGGGCGGCGAGCGGCGCCGTCCGTCCGGCGCGCCGGGCCGGCAGGAGCGCGGAGCCCAGACACACCACGATCCCCACCGCGAGCGGCAGCACCATCGACAGGGTCTTGATCACCAAGTCGCCGTCGGGGAAAGGGAATCCGATCGCCGGGAACAGCGCCTGGAGGCCGGCGGCGATGCCGATGCCGCCCGCGAGTCCGGCGAGGGACGCGGTGACCGCGACGACGCAGGCCTCGGCGAGCGCGGCGGCGGTCACCTGGCGGCGGGCCGCGCCGAGGGCCCTCAACAGGGCGTTCTCCCGGGTGCGCTGGGCGACCACGATCGCGAAGGTGTTGTGGATGGAGAAGGTGGCGACGAGCAGGGCGACGCCGGAGAACACGAGCAGGAAGGTGGTGAAGATGGTCAGGAACTGGCTGGAGATCATGTCGGTGTTCTCCTGCGCCGACTGCTGACCGGTGATGGCCTCGACTCCCTTGGGCAGCACGGGAGTCAGCCGCCGCACCAGGTCCTGCTGGCTCACTCCGGCTTCGGCCCGCACCGCGATGGACGCCGCCTGGCCGGGCCGCGCGGTGAGGTACTTCTCGGCGTCGGCTCGGGTCATGCCGGTGAACGTCACCTGCGCCATGCCGTCCTGGCCGCCGAAGGTGGCGAGCCCGACGACGGTGACCTTCACGGGGTCCGGGGTGCGCAGGATCGTGGTGTCACCGATCTTCAGGCCGCCCTTCTTCGCGGCACCCCGGTTGACCACGACCTCGCCCGGCCCGGCGGGAGCCCGGCCTGCGGCGAGCCGGTACGGGTTGAGCCGCGGGTCGGTGATCCAGTTGCCGGCGATCGTGGGCGGCCCCTGGCCGCCGACCGGCTTGCCGTCGGAGCCGACGAGCTGCCCGGCGCCCTGGATGTTCGGGACCGCGGCGGCCACGCCGGGCACCCGCTCGACGGTCTTCACCAGCGAGGTGTCCACCGGCCGCCGCACGCCCTGGGCCTCGCCGGGTGTGGTGATGGCGTCGGCGCCGCGTACGACGGCGTCCGTGCCGCTGGTGGCCTCGCCGAACATGCTGTCGAAGCTGGCCCGCAGCGTGTCGCCCATGACGAGGGTGCCGGCCAGGAAGGCGACGCCGAGGAAGACGGCGAGGAAGGTGCCGGCGAACCGGCGCCGGTGCGCGCGCAGGGACGTGAGGCTGAGCCGGAGCGATGCGTTCATGACCGCGCCTCGAAGGCCTTCATGCGGTCCAGGACCCGGTCCGCGGTCGGCGCCTCCATCCGGTCCACCAGCCGTCCGTCGGCGAGGAAGAGCACCTCGTCGGCGTGCGCGGCGGCCACCGGGTCGTGGGTGACCATGACGACCGTGCGGTCCATCTCCCGTACGGCGGAGCCGAGGAGGCCGAGCACCTCGGCCCCGGAGCGGGAATCGAGGTTTCCGGTCGGCTCGTCGGCGAAGACCACGTCGGGCCGTCCGGCGAACGCCCGTGCCACGGCGACGCGTTGCTGCTGGCCGCCGGAGAGTTCCGAGGGCCGGTGGTGCAGCCGGTCGCGCAGGCCGACGACGTCGACGAGCGCGTCGATCCACTCCCGGTCGCCGCGCCGCCCCGCCAGGTCCAGGGGCAGGCTGATGTTCTCCGCGACGGTCAGTGTCGGCACCAGGTTGAACGCCTGGAAGACGAAGCCCACCCGGTCGCGGCGCAGCAGGGTCAGGCGCCGGTCGTCCAGCGCGCCGAGCTCGGTGTCCCCGATGTAGGCGGCGCCGGAGGTGAGCGTGTCGAGGCCGGCCGCGCAGTGCATGAGGGTGGACTTGCCGGAGCCCGAGGGGCCCATGATCGCGGTGAAGCGTCCGGCGGGAAAGGAGACGTCGACGCCGTCCAGGGCGCGTACGGCGGTGTCGCCACCGCCGTACACCTTCACCGCGTCCACCACGCGGGCCGCGGCCCGCAGTGCGGTCGTGGTCATGCCGCGCCTCCCTTGCCCGTACGGCCGAACTGCTCCTCCAGGACGGACAGGCGGCGCCAGTACTCGTCCTCGTCGATCTCGCCGGCGGCGAAGCGGCGGCCGAGGACCGCGAGCGGCGAGTCGCCGGCGGGGCGTGCGCCGTCCATGGGCCGCCAGGGGCCGCCGCGTCCGCGCCATACCGTGCGGCGCAGGAACGTGACGGCGCCGATCACGACAGCCGCCCAGATCAGCGGGAAGAACAGGATCCAGGGGCCGGGTCCGCCGCCGCCCCAGTCGGCCAGGGTCTGCATCTCGGGTCATCTCCCTCATCGGTTTCGTCGCCCCCCGGTCTTCGGGGGATGCCACGAGACTCCCTCCGCGAGGGGGTCCGGGTCGTCGTGCGGCCGGCGGCAGTACGGGTACCTCCCGGGGAGTACGAGGACGTCGGGCGGCTGCTCCGCAGGGGGTGGCGCGGCTGGGGTGGCACGTTGTAACCACTAGTATGTACAGTCAATGCATGAGCACCTCGGAACGACTGATCGAGTCCACCCGTGAGCTGCTGTGGGAGCGCGGGTACGTGGGCACGAGCCCCAAGGCGATCCTGGAGCGGGCGGGTGCCGGCCAGGGCAGCATGTACCACCACTTCAAGGGCAAGCCGGACCTCGCACTGGCGGCGATCCGGCGGACCGCACAGGAGCTGCGCGCCACCGCCGAGCAGGTCCTGAGCGGTCCGGGCACGCCGTACGAGCGCATCGAGGCCTATCTGCTGCGCGAGCGTGACGTGCTGCGCGGCTGCCCGGTCGGCCGGCTGACCATGGACCCCGACGTGATCGCGAACAAGGACCTGCGCGCGCCCGTCGACGAGACGATCGCCGCCATCCACGGGCGGATCGCCGAGCTCGTCGAAGAGGGCAAGCGGCTGGGACAGTTCGCGCCGGGCCTGGACGGCGAGGAGATCGGCGCGGCCGTCCTGGCCACCGTGCAGGGGGGCTATGTCCTCGCCCGCGCCTCCGGCTCCCCCGCCGCCTTCGACGCCGGTGTCCGCGGGCTGCTCTCCCTGCTCGCACCCCGAACTCCCGGACAGGAGAGATGAGTCCGTGCACATCACCAGACGGCGTCCCGGGACTCTGCAGGGCCCGGCGGAGAACTTCACCGGCACGGTCCGGCTGGACGAGACGGCCGCGCCCGCCCGGCTGCGCATGTTCAACGTCCACTTCGCCCCGAGTGCCCACACGGCCTGGCACCGCCATCCGGACGGGCAGGTGCTGCACGTGCTGGAGGGCGAGGGGCTGGTGCAGCGCAAGGGCGGTGCGGTGGAGGCGATCCGCGCGGGCGACACGGTGTGGATCGAGCCGGACGAATGGCACTGGCACGGCGCCGGGCCCCGCACGTCCATGACCCATCTCGCGGTCGTGGAGGCCGCCGAGGACGGTACGACGACCGAGTGGCACGCGCACGTGGACGACTACCCCGCCTGAGACCCGAGAAGGGAAGCCCGACATGCACGCCATGCAGTACGAGTTCACCCTGCCCGCCGACTACGACATGGGCGTCATCCGCTCCCGCGTCGCCCGTGTCGGGCATCTGCTGGACGACTGGGACGGCCTCGGCATCAAGACGTACCTGCTGCGCGAGCGCGGGGTGCACGGCTCGCCGGTGAACCAGTACGGGCCGTTCTACCTCTGGAACACCGTGGAGGGCATGAACGGCTTCCTGTGGGGAGGAGCCTTCCAGGGGCCTGTCGATGACTTCGGGCGGCCGGCGATCCGGCAGTGGACGGGTCTGGCGTTCGAGGAGGGCGCCGCGACCGGGTCGGCGCCCACGTTCGCCGTGCGGCGACGCCAACCGGCCCCGGACGGCGTTGAGTTGGCCGCGTTCATGGCGGAGGCGGTGGCCGAGACCGGGCGGCTGGCCGCGGAGGACGGCGCGGTTCTCGCGGCGGCGGCCGTGGACACGCGCGCGTGGGAGCTGGTCCACTTCTCGCTCTGGGAGCACGACACGCCCAAGGCCGACGGGGACCTCTACCAGGTGCTGCACCTGTCCGCGCCCGGCCGGGACCGGCTCCCGCGCGGGCGGCAGTGGTGAGCCGCGTCCGTACGGTCCTCGGCGACATACGGCCCGAGGAGCTGGGCGCGTGCGACGCGCACGACCATCTCTTCCTGCGCAGCCCGCAGTTGCCCGGCCAGGAGCTGCACGATCTTTCGGCCGCGCGGGCCGAGCTGGCCGCCTTCCGTGCGGCGGGCGGAGCGGCCGTCGTGCAGTGGACGCCGTACGGCATGGGACGGCGAGCGGCGGACCTGCCGGAGCTGTCCCGGGCCACGGGTGTGCGACTGGTCTGCGCCACGGGACTGCACCAAGCCGCGCACTACGACGCCGAGGTGCTCGACCAGCTGCACGGCACCGGCCTCACCGAACTGTTCGTGTCCGAACTGACCGAGGGCATCGGCACGACCGGGGTGCGGGCCGGTCTGATCAAGGTGGCGGGTGGCTTCCACGCGCTGGACGCGCACGCCCGCTGGACCATGACGGCGGCGGCCGAGGCGCATCACGCCACCGGTGCGCCCCTCGCCGTGCACCTGGAGCTGGGCACCGGCGCGCTGGACGTACTCGACCTGCTGTGCGACGAGTTGGGCGTGCCGGGGGATCGGGTGATCCTCGGCCATCCGAACCGCTTCCCCGACCCCGTGGTGCACCGCCAGGCCGCCGAGTCCGGCTGCTGGCTGGCCTTCGACGGGCCCTCCCGCGCCCATCACGTCACCGACTGGCGGATGCCGGAGGCGGTACGGGCCCTGGCGGAGGCCGGCTTCGGTGACCGGCTGCTGCTCGGCGGCGACACGGTGGTCGCCGGGGCCCGCTCGGTCGACGGCGGGCCCGGGATGCCGTACCTGCTGCGCCGGGTGCGGTCGCGGCTGGACGCCGCGCTGGGCGCCGACCTCGTGGATCGCATGCTCACCGAGCATCCGGGACGGGCATTCGCGGCCGACTGGCCGTGAGCGGAACGGGCGTGGCCCGATCACATCGATCCCTGTCCCACCGGACGGTTCCCGCTCCGGCCGCCGTCCGCAGAATGGGGCGGAGAACCACCGGCCCCGCCCCGAGGAGACGACACGGCCATGCCCCTGGAGATGCGCGACCGCTGCGAGCGCTGCACGACCACCGCCCTGCCCGCGGACGGCCCGGCCCGCATCTGCTCCTACGAGTGCACGTTCTGCGAGTCGTGCGGCGAGGCCCTGGGGCAGATCTGCCCCAACTGCGGTGGCGAACTGGTCGCGAGGCCACGCCGAGCCACTGCCCCGTGAACGGCGACCCGGCGTCCGTCCAGGCCAGGGAGATCTCCACCGACGGGCGCAGCTTCGCCGCTGCGGACGGCGCCTCGTACAATGGATGCTCGGCGAAGGCCGTCAAAAGGGCCGGATCGGCGGGGAGTTCGGTGGCCGGGTAGGCATCGGCCTCGCCTCCAGGCCGGCCGGGGCCGGTGCACGGCCACCCCCGGCAGGACGCCGGCGCAGGCTCGGGGCCAGTACGCGGGCGGCGTCTTGCTCCTCGGCAGCGGCCCGGCCTGCGTCGCGGCGCCGTCCGTCCCGGTCTGCCCCCTCTCACCCGGGGTGTGCGCCGGCCGGCTCTGTAGGCGCGGTGTGTCCGGGTGCGTGGAGCTCCAGCCGGCCGTCGGCGGTCCGCCGGGCGTGGCGGTGCCGCCCGGCGGAGGTGCCGGATGACGGTGAAGTCCCACCGAGGCGGCCGAGGCAAGCGGTCACCGCAGCGCGGCCAGCGGGTCGTCCAGCACCGGCTGCCAGGCCAGTTCGGCCGCGCCGACCAGGCTGTTGTGGTCCAGGGTGCACGGGAGGATCGGTACTCCGCCGCTCTGGCCCCACAGGCTGCGGTCGGCGACGACCGCGCGGAGCCGGCCGGGGTCGGCGTCCAGGAGGGTGCGGTGCAGGCCACCGAGGATGATGCGGTCGGGGTTGAGGATGTTGACCAGTCCGGCGAGGCCGAGCCCCAGACGGTCGATCAGGGCCTCGGCGGCCGTGCGGACGGCCGGGTCGGCGTACTGGCTGCGCAGCAGGTCGTTGGCCTGCTGGAGCAGGGACACCTCCGGACCCGGCTCGCGACCGGCCTCGACCAGCAGGGCCAACGGGTCGGCCTCGACGTCCAGACAGCCGCGGCTGCCGCAGTGGCAGGGCCGGCCCTCCGGGTTGACCGTGAGGTGGCCGACCTCCAGCGCGAGGCCCGAACTGCCGGTGTGCAGGCGGCCGTCCAGCACCAGGGCCCCGCCGACGCCCCGGTGTCCGGTGGCCACGCACAGCAGGTCCCGGGCGCCCCGGCCGGCGCCGTGCCGGTGTTCGGCGAGCGCGGCGAGGTTGACGTCGTTGCCGGCGAAGGCGGGCCCGGTGATGCCCGCCGCGCGCACGCACTCCGCGAAGATCCGCCGGACGGGGGCGCCGACGGGCCAGGCCAGGTGCAGGGGGTTGAGGGCGAGGCCGTCGGGTTCGGCCACGGCGGAGGGCACGGCGAGTCCGGCGCCGACGCAGCGACGGCCGGTCGTGCGCAGCAGTTCCGCGCCTGCCTCGACGACCGATCCGAGCACCTTCGCCGGGTCGGCGTCGACGGTCTCGCAGCCGGGCGCGGTCGCCACGATCCGCCCGCCGAGGCCGACCAGCGCGGCCCGGAAGCCGTCGGCGTGGACCTGCGCGGCGAGCGCCACCGGGCCGTCCTCGGCGACCTGGAGCCGGTGCGAGGGGCGGCCCTGCGAACCGGCCGCGGCCCCCGGCCGGGCGTCCACCCGGATCAGGCCGAGTGCCTCCAGCTCGGCGGCCACCGCCCCGGCGGTCGCCCGGGTGACCCCGAGTTCGGCCGTGAGCACGGCCCGGGTCGGTGCCCGGCCGGTGTGCACCAGCTCCAGCGCGGGTCCGAGCGCTCCGCGCCCTCGGTCCAGCCGCGCCCTCGAGGTGGTCCTCTCCCCCGCCGCCCGGGGCTCCGCCTTGCCGCTCATGAGGGCGAGTCTCCCATGATCCGCAGGTGCGGCGGCCTACAGGCCGCCGACCCGAAGTGTGATGTTCAGACGTCCGGACAGGCCCAGCCAGGTCGGCGCGGTGCCGCCGTACACCCGCGGAACCCCGTGGTAGGCGAGCCGGGAGGGGCCGCCGAAGACGAACAGGTCACCGCTGCGCAGCTCGACGTCCGTGTACGGCTTCGCGCGCGTCTCGGTGTTGCCGAAGCGGAAGACGCATGTGTCGCCGAGGCTGAGGGAGACCACCGGCGCGTCCGTCTTCTCGTCGCTGTCGCGGTGCATGCCCATGCGGGCGTCGCCGTCGTAGAAGTTGATCAGCGCGATGTCGTACGCGTACGGCTCCTGCGGGCCCAGCGCGGCGACGACGGCGCGGCGGCCCAGCTCGCCGAGCCAGGCCGGGAACGGCTTCACGGGGGCGCCGTCGCCGTCGACGGCCGTACGGGCGTAGGCGTACGGGTACCAGTGCCGGCCGAGGCAGACCTGCCGGGCGGTCATCGTGCCGCCGCCCGGAGTGCGTACGGTGCGCAGCCCGGCGGGCGGGCGCGCCCACCGGCGGCAGGCGGCGAGCAGCTCGCGCTGCGCGTCGGCGTCCAGCCAGTCCGGGACGTGCACGGCGCCCGGCGCGACCCGGGCGCGCTCCCGGGGAAACAGTTCCGCGTCCACACGCTCCATCGTGCCGCAAGCCCGCCCCACCGGCCCTGAGCTGCGGCTCCGCTAGCCTGGGAGGCACGATGAGCGATCGAATGACGACACCGTGGGGCGAGGTCGGACTGTCCCGCTTCCCCGAGGATCCCCGCGACCGGCTGCGCGCCTGGGACGCCTCCGACGCGTACCTGCTGCGCCACCTGGCCGAGGAGGGGGTGCCGCTCACGGGCTCGGTCGTGGTGCTCGGGGACCGCTGGGGCGCGCTGGTCACGGCGCTCGCGGAGCACCGGCCGACGCAGATCACCGACTCTTTCCTGGGCCAGGAGGCGACCCGGGCGAATCTGGCGCGGGCCGGTGTCGAGCCCGGTGCCGTCCGGTTGCTGACCACCCAGGACCCGCCTCCGCAGCGGGTGGACGTGCTGCTGGTGCGGGTGCCGAAGAGCCTGGCGCTGCTGGAGGACCAGCTGCACCGGCTGGCGCCCGCCGTGCACGCCGGCACGGTGGTCGTCGGCACCGGGATGGTGAAGGAGATCCACACCTCCACTCTGCAGTTGTTCGAGCGGATCATCGGCCCGACCCGGACCTCGCCGGCGCAGCAGAAGGCCCGGCTGATCTTCTGCACCCCCGACCCGGCGCTGGAGCGGCCGGCGAACCCGTGGCCGTACAGCCACACCCTCCCCGACGGCATCGGGGAGGTCTCCGGGCGCCCGGTGGTCAACCACGCCGGCGTCTTCTGCGCCGACCGCCTCGACATCGGCACCCGATTCTTCCTGCAGCACCTGCCCGGACCGGGCGCGGCCCGCGTGGTGGACCTCGGGTGCGGCAACGGCGTCGTCGGTACGGCGGTGGCGCTCGCCGACCCGTCGGCCGAGGTGCTGTTCGTGGACGAGTCCTTCCAGGCGGTGGCCTCGGCGGAGGCGACGTACAAGGCCAACGGGGTGCCGGGACACGCGGAGTTCCGGGTCGGCGACGGGCTGGCCGGGGTGGCGCCCGGCAGTGTGGACCTGGTCCTGAACAACCCTCCCTTCCACTCCCACCAGGCCACGACCGACGCGACGGCGTGGCGCATGTTCACGGGCGCGCTGCGATCGCTTCGGCCGGGGGGTGAGCTGTGGGTGATCGGGAACCGGCACCTGGGGTATCACGTCAAGCTGAGGCGACTGTTCGGGAACTGTGAACTGGTGGCCAGTGACCCCAAGTTCGTGGTGCTGAGCGCCGTCAAGAAGGGCTAGGCCGTCCGGGAGAGGACCCCGATGATCCGCCGGACTTCGGAAGCCATCGCATCCCTCCCCACGCTCAGGTACTTACGGGAGTCGACGGCCTCGGGATGCGCCGCGAGGAAGTCGCGGATGGCGCCGGTCAAGGCGACGTTCAGCGCCGTGCCGACGTTGACCTTGGCGATGCCGCCGGCGACCGCCGCGGTCAGGCCGTCGTCCGGGACCCCGGAGGAGCCGTGCAGGACGAGCGGGACGGGCAGCGCGGCGGACAGCCGCTTGAGCAGGCCGTGGTCGAGGGTGGCGGTGCGGGTGGTCATCGCGTGCACGCTGCCGACGGCGACGGCGAGCGCGTCCACACCGGTGCGCGCCACGAAATCGCGGGCCTGGTCCGGGTCGGTGCGCGCGCCGGGCGCGTGGGCGTCCAGCGGGAGCCTGCCGTCCTTGCCGCCGATCTGGCCCAGCTCGGCCTCGATCCACAGACCTTGGGCGTGCGCCCAGTCGGCGGCGGCCCGCGTGGCGGACAGGTTGTCGGCGTACGGCAGCCGGGCGGCGTCGTACATCACCGAGCTGAACCCGGCGTCGGGCGCCTGGCGCAGCAGGTGGTCGCTCTGCACATGGTCCAGGTGCAACGCGACGGGGACGGCGGCGCGTTCGGCGGCGGCGACGGCAGCCCTGGCCAGCGGCAGCAGGCGGCCGTAGCGGAACGTGACGGCGTTCTCGCTGACCTGGAGCACGACGGGCGCGCCGGCCGACTCGGCGCCGGCGATCACGGCCTCGACATGCTCCAGGGTGATGACGTTGAACGCGGCGACGGCGGATCTGGTGTCGGCGGCTGCGGTGATCAGCTCGCCGGTGGACGCGAGGGGCACAGCAGGTGTCCTTCCGGGGCGTGGGCGGCGGGCCGGGGTTCAGGGGGCGAGGATCACCGAGCGGGTGAGATGGCGCGGCTGGTCCGGGTCGAGGCCGCTGGCGGCGGCGACGGCGACCGCGAGCCGCTGGACACGGACGAGTTCGGCGAGCGGGTCGAGCCCGCCGGCGATCCACCGGGCGCCGGTGGTGCGGACCTGTTCGGCGAGCCCGTCGGGTGCCTCGCCGAGCATCCAGGTGGCCGTGCCCCCGGTGGTGATGCTGATGGGACCGTGCCGGTACTCCATCGCCGGATACGCCTCGGTCCAGGACAGTGCGGCCTCGCGCATCTTCAGCCCGGCCTCGTTGGCGAGCCCGACGGTCCAGCCGCGCCCGAGGAAGGTGAACTGGGTGCAGGAGACCAGCTCTTCGGGAAGAGGGGTGGCGAGGGCCGTGCGCGCGTCGGCGACGACGGAGTCGGTGTGCAGGCCGAGATGGGCGCGCAGGAGGGTGAGAGCGGTGGTGGCGAACCGGGTCTGGACGACGGAGCGTTCGTCGGCGAAGTCCAGCACCACGAGGTCGTCGGCGGCCGAGGTCACCGGGGTGTCCGGATCGCCGGTGACGGCCGTGGTCCGGGTCCGGCCCCTCAACCGGGCCAGCAGCTCCAGCACTTCGGTGGTGGTGCCGGACCGGGTGAGGGCCACCACCCGGTCGTACGACCGCCGGTGGGGGAACTCGGAGGCAGCGAACGCGTCGGTCTCGCCCTGGCCGGCACCCTCCCGCAGGGCGGCCGCCGCCTGCGCCATGAAGTACGAGGTCCCGCACCCCACGACGGCGACCCGCTCCCCCGGCCGCGGCAGCGCCTCCCGGTAGCGGTCCGCCTCCTCGGCCGCCCGTATCCAGCACTCCGGCTGGCTGTTCAGCTCGTCCTCGACATGACTCATGGCCACACCCTCCCCTTACTGATTTTTCCTGCAAGATATAGCGATCTTTCGAGCACAATCAAGCATTTGACCGCGGGTGAGGTGCGCTAGGGTCACCGGGAGACGTCAGAACGGAGGCTGCGGATGTCCCGGGACGCCCGCTGGAAGGCACTGCTGGAACTGCTCGTCGAGCGCGGCCGGCTCGAGGTCGAGGAGGCGGCGGCCGAGCTGGCGGTGTCGGCGGCGACGATCCGGCGGGACTTCGACCAGCTCGCCGAGCAGCAGATGCTGGTGCGCACCCGGGGCGGCGCGGTGGTGCACGGGGTGTCGTACGAACTCCCGCTGCGCTACAAGACGGCCCGCCGGGCCTCGGAGAAGCAGCGCATCGCCAAGGCCGTGGCCGAACTCGTCGCGCCGGGCGAGGCGGTGGGGCTGACCGGCGGCACGACCACCACGGAGGTGGCCCGCGCCCTGGCCGTACGCGGCGATCTGTCCACCGGATCGCCCGCGCTGACCGTCGTCACCAACGCGCTCAACATCGCCAACGAGCTCGCCGTACGCCCCCAGTTCAAGATCGTGGTGACGGGCGGGGTCGCGCGACCGCAGTCGTACGAACTCATCGGCCCGCTCGCGGACGGGGTACTCGGTCAGATCACGCTCGACGTGGCGGTGCTCGGGGTCGTCGCCTTCGACGTGACGCACGGCGCGGCGGCCCATGACGAGGCGGAGGCCGCGATCAACCGGCTGCTGTGCGAGCGCGCCGAGCGGGTGGTGGTCGCCGCGGACTCCAGCAAGCTGGGCCAGCGGGCGTTCGCCCGGATCTGCGGGGCGGAGCTGGTGGACACGCTCGTGACGGACACGGCGGCGGGGCAGGAGACGGTACGCCGCTTCGAGGAGGCCGGCGTCCGGGTCGTCACGGTGTGACAGGCGACGCAGGGCGGGCCGGCTCAGATGCCGCCGCGGTCGGCCTTCACGAAACCCGCGCCACGCTGGTCGTTGCAGCCGGCGGCGGGCCGGTCGAGCGGGTCGGGCCAGGCCTGCTGGGCCTGGAGCGCCACGCTCACCAGGGTCAGCAGCAGGTCGACGTCGCTCGCCGCGTCGAGGCGCAGCGTCACCCACTGCGAACCGGGCACGATCCTGATCGCGCCCGAGTCCCTGAGGTCCTTGGCGAACCGCCGGATCGCCCGGTCGGTCAGCCGCAGATCCACATCGCGGTCCGAGTGGAAGTGGGCGATCTCGCCCTGGGCCGAACTCACCGCCTCTCCCAGGCCGCAGCTCGGGACCGCCTGTCTCAGGTCGGGCCAGGTCGCCAGTTGCGCGAGCGCGCGCGAGGCCAACGTCATGAGCCCATCATGGACCGCTCACCCCTCGGCAACCAGCTCGTGAGCAAGCATTAACCGACCTGTATCCGCCCCCGGAATGCGCCCGGACGCCCTGGGGACAGGCCGAACGAGGCGTGCCTCCCGCCTCGTTGGCGCCGCCGTCGGCCCGAGCGGACTCAAGTCGATGCAGGTCAAGGGCACATCGGTCGATTCCCGGGCACTCGGGGCCGGTCACTCAGTGTCCGGGGCAGGCCGAAGAGTGGCAGGAGGCCGTTGTCGCCGAAGCGGGTGATGGCGGAGATCCGGTCGTCTCGCAGTGTGAGAACGACAAGCCCGTACGCGTGTGCGTCCGGGCTGCCGGGCTCGCGCAGATAGCTGCCGAACGCGGGCTGGCCGTTCGCACGCGTGGACAGGAGCCGAAGCGCCTGGCCGCCCCACCAGGGCAGGGCGCCGTAGAACCGGGCGATCGCCGTGTGTCCCTGGTACTCGAGCGGCTCGGGCGGCATCGTCAGCCGGGCGTCCTCGGTCAGCAGCGCGAGGAGCCCGTCGACGTCGGAGTTCTCCAGTGCGTCCACGAACCGTGCGACGAGCGCGCGTTCCCGCGTCGAACGCGGCAGCGGTGCACGGTCCCGGTCCGGTGCGGGCAGCCGGCCGTCCAGCGCCGCACGCGCGCGCTGCAGGGCGCTGTTCACCGACACACCGCTGCTGTCGAGAAGTTGGGCCACTTCCGCGGTGCGGAAGCCGAGCACATCGCGCAGCACCAGGACCGCGCGCTGCCGTGGCGGCAGTTGCTGGAGCCCGGCCGTGAACGACAGCGCCAGCGCCTCCCGCGTCTCGTAACGGGCCTCCGGGCCCGGCGCGGTGTCGGGCAGGTCGGCGAGCAGGGCGTCCGGGTAGGGCTCGTACCAGAGCGCCTCGGAGCGGCGCGTGGGGTCGGGCACGTCCGACGGGGGACGGGCCGGTTCGCGCGGCTGCGGCCGCCGGCCGGCGTCGCGCAGCGCGTTCAGGCAGCGGTTGGTCGCGATGCGGTACAGCCAGGCGCGTACGGAGGCCCGGCCCTGGAATCCGTCCAGCCCGCGCCAGGCGGCGAGCAGGGTCTCCTGGACCGTGTCCTCCGCGTCCTGTACGGAGCCGAGGATCCGGTAGCAGTGCAGCTGGAGTTCGCGCCGGTGCGGCTCGGTCAGCGCACGGAACGCCTCCGCGTCGCCGGCCCGCGCACGGTCCAGGGTCGTCTCGGTCACCACGGCATCCCTCGCCTCGCTCTTCCTCCGGTCCTCACGGTAAGGACACCGACCGGGCCGGAAAGTCATCGGTGATTCGCCGCGGGCGCCCGTGTCTCCACAAGTGACCGCACATCCACAGCGCGTCGGACAGCGCGCTCAGGCTGTCCACGCGTCTTCAAGGAGAGGGAGATCACCGTGACGAACATCGCGGGCAGGGCCGTTCTGGTCACCGGCGGCAATCGCGGCATCGGCCGGGAGCTGGTTGAGGAGGCCCTGGCGAGGGGCGCGGCGCGGGTGTACGCCGGTACCCGCGGGCCGCTGGACCACCCGGACCGGCGGGTCACGCCGCTGCGCCTGGACGTGACGGACGGAGACCGGCTGCGCCGGGCCGCCGGGGAGATCGATGCCCTCGACGTCCTGGTCAACAACGCCGGCATCGCCGTACCCGACGAGTTGGAAGACCGTACCGCCCTGGAACGGCATCTCGCCGTCAACCTCTTCGGCACCTACGACGTGATCCAGGCCTTCCTGCCGGCGCTGCTCCGCTCCCAGGGCGCGATCGTCAACAACCTGTCGCTGAACGGCCTCGCCGCGCTGCCGCTGCTTCCGGCCTACTCGGTGTCCAAGGCGGCGGCGTTCTCCCTGACGCAGTCGCTGCGCACCCTGCTGGCGGGACGGGGGGTGCGCGTGCACGCGGTGCTGACCGGGCCCGTGGACACCGACATGACCCGCTCGCTCGACATCCCGAAGGCCTCCGCCGAGTCCGTGGCGCGAGCCGTCTTCGACGGTGTGGAGAAG
This sequence comes from Streptomyces sp. RB17, assembly GCF_009604455.1. Lineage (GTDB taxonomy): Bacteria > Actinomycetota > Actinomycetes > Streptomycetales > Streptomycetaceae > Streptomyces. The sequence continues at coordinate 392,840 of NZ_WEGL01000006.1, read as the reverse complement.
GGCGAGGAGGACATCTTCCCCGACCCGCTGTCGGCGTCCCTGGCCGAGGGCTGGCACAGCGGCGTGGTGAAGGCCCTGGAACGGCAGCTGGCGGGCCTGCCGGCGGCACGAGCCACCGGCTCCTGAGCCATGGGGCTCGTACGAGAGGGCGCCGCCGTGACGCGTACGACGCCGCCCCGGCACCGCACATCGTCCGCATCCACCGTCCGCCCGGGAGGAACCCCATGAACAGCCACAACGCCTTGGTCATCGGCGCAGCCGGCAGCGTCGGCCGCGCCACCGCCGACGCCCTCACCGCCGCCGGCTTCCGTGTCCTGGGCTCCGGTCACGAGCGGGACGCCACGGATCCCGCGCGGGTGACGGCGCTCCTCGGGGAGGCCGACCCGGACCTCGTCGTGGTCGCCGCGGGCGCGCGACCGCGGATGGCGCCGGTCGCGGAGCAGAGCTGGGAGTCGTTCTCGGCTCCCTGGCACGTCGACGTCAGGATCGCCTTCGAGGTCGGTCGCGCCGCCCTCGCACGGCCGTTGCGGCCGGGCTCGACCGTGGTGATCCTCTCCAGCGGCGCCGGGCTCGGCGGCTCACCGCTGTCGGGCGGCTACGCCGGCGCCAAGCGGACGCAGATGTTCCTGGCCGGGTATCTCCAGCGCGAAGCCGACGCCCGCGGACTCGGCATCCGGTTCGTCGCCCTCGTCCCGGGCCAACTGCTCACCGGGACCGCGATCGGCGAGGCCGCGGCCACCGCGTACGGCGCCGAGACCGGCCAGTCGGCCGACGCGTATCTGAAGGAACGCTTCCCCGTACCACTCGACCCGGCCGGGGTCGCCCGGGCCATCGTGGCGATCGCCTCCGGCGAGGACTACGAGGGGCGGACGGTGCTGAGGGTTACGGGGGAGGGGTTCGAGCCGGTCTGAGCAGTGTGGGGGGGCGGTTTCCCGATCGGCGCGGGTGCGCCTCCGGCGTGCGGAGGGGCGCGTCCCGTGCGGAGGAGCGTGTTCCCGTCGGGAGGGGCGCATCCCGTGCGGGGGGCGGGGCGTTGTCCCTGTGCGGGGCAGGGCGTGTCCCTGTGCGAGGCGGCGTGTCCCTGTGCGGGGGCGTCCCGCGCGGAACGGCGCGTCGCCCGTGCGGAGGGGCGCATACCCGTGGGCCACACACACCCCCCGCAAGGCACCCTCTCTTCGCTGTTCGGGAGCGCATACCGGTGCGCCGCACACACCCATGCGGGGCACCCTTCCGGTGCAGGGGGCCATACCCGTGCGGCAGCGTCTTCGCTGTTCGGGAGCGCATACCCGTGCGCCGCACACAGCCGTGCGGAGCGCGTACTGGTGCGGGGTGCGTACACCCGTGCGGAGCACTTCCCGGTGCGGGGGTAGGGCCGACATCTCCCGGTGCAGTCGTGTACGCAGCGCGGGGCGACACCTCCAGCTTCGGCGTGCAGGCCGCACCCCGCATGCGGCACGCCTTGCCCGTGCGGCGGGCTCCCCGTCCCGGCGCACACCCCGTGCGGGGGCACCTCCCGGTGCCGGCCCTCCCCTTGCACCACCCCCGCCCACCCACCTAGCCTGACTTTGTGCCGCTAATAAACAAAACCCGAAAGCACAGCGTCGTGCCGGGTGGCAGCCGCGATCTCTCCCGGCTCCGCGTCGCTCTCACCGCGTTCTTCGCGCTCGACGGCTTCGTCTTCGCGGGCTGGGTGGTCCGCATCCCCGCCATCAAGCAGCAGACCGACTCCTCCGCCAGCGCCCTGGGCCTGGCCCTGCTCTGTGTCTCCGCCGGCGCCGTCGTCACCATGACCCTGACCGGGCGGCTGTGCCGCCGCTACGGCAGCCATCCGGTCACTGTGGTCTGCGCCGTCCTGCTCTCCCTCAGCGTCAGCCTGCCCCCGCTGACTCACTCCGCGCCCGCCCTCGGCGCCGTACTCCTCGTCTTCGGCGCCGCCTACGGCGGTATCAACGTCGCCTTCAACAGCGCCGCCGTCGACCTGGTGGCGGCGCTGCGGCGGCCGATCATGCCGTCGTTCCACGCGGCGTTCAGCCTCGGCGGGATGATCGGCGCCGGTCTCGGCGGCCTGGTCTCCGGTGCGCTCTCCCCCACCCGGCATCTGTTCGGCCTGACCCTGATCGGGCTGCTCGTCACAGCCGTCGCCGGGCGCACCCTGCTGCGGCAGGAACCGCCCGCCCCGGCGGACCGCGCCCCCTCCCCACACCCGGAGCCGTCACCTGTCGCGGCGCGCCGGACGGGCGGCCGCCGCGGGCTGGTCCTCGTCTTCGGGCTGATCGCGCTGTGCACCGCCTACGGCGAAGGCGCCATGGCCGACTGGGGCGCGCTCCACCTCCAGCAGGACCTCGCGGCGTCGTCCGGCGTGGCGGCGGCCGGGTACGCGTGTTTCGCGCTGGCCATGACCGTGGGCCGGGCGACCGGCACGACCCTCCTGGAGCGTCTCGGCCGTGCCCGTACGGTGATCGTCGGCGGCACCGTCGCGGCCGGGGGCATGCTGCTCGGTTCACTCGCGCCGTCCGTGTGGGCCGCGCTGCTCGGCTTCGCCGTCACCGGACTCGGGCTCGCCAACCTCTTTCCCGTCGCCGTGGAACGGGCGGGTGTGCTGACCGGACCGTCCGGCGTGGCCGTCGCCTCGACGCTGGGCTACGGCGGCATGCTGCTCGGGCCGCCCGCGATCGGGTTCATGGCCGACTGGTTCTCCCTGCCCGCCGCACTCACCAGCGTCGCGGCACTGGCCGCCGTCGCCGCCGCCATCGGGATGTCCACGCGGCGGACGATGGGCGCGTGAGGGGCGGCCGAAGGTCCGGGAGAGCCGAAACCGGCCACACAGGACAGCCCGGCCCACGAGCCCCCTCCATCCGGCACACTCACCCCCATGGACACTGCCGACTTTCTGCAGACCCTGGACCGGGAGGGCCGGCTGCTCGCCGCGGCCGCCGAGCAGGCCGGCGTCGACGCCAAGGTGCCGACGTGCCCCGACTGGCAGGTGAGGGACCTGCTGCGGCACACCGGGATGGTGCACCGCTGGGCCGCCGCCTTCGTCGTCGAGGGGCACACCTCGTACCAGCCCGGCGGCGGGCTGCCCGACCTCGACGGCGACGAGCTGCTGGCCTGGTTCCGCGAGGGGCACCGCCATCTCGTCGACACCCTCGCCTCGGCCGCGCCCGACGTGCAGTGCTGGCACTTCCTGCCGGCGCCGTCACCCCGCGCGTTCTGGGCGCGGCGTCAGGCGCACGAGACGACGATGCACCGGATCGACGCCGAGTCGGCGCGGGGCGGCACCCGGACCGAGATCGCCCCCGCCTTCGCGGCGGACGGCATCGACGAGCTGCTGCGCGGCTTCCACGCCCGCGCCAAGAGCAGGGTCCGCAGCGCCGAACCCCGGGTTCTGCGGGTGCGGGCGACGGACACGGACGGCGCGGTGTGGACCGTACGGCTGTCTCAGGAGCCCCCGGTGGCCACGCGGGACGCGACAGGAGACGCCGACTGCGAAGTGGCCGGACCCGCCGCGCCGTTGTACGTGGCGCTGTGGAACCGGCTGCCGTTCCCGCAGGTGACCGGGGACGCCGCCGTCGCCGAGCTGTGGCGCGAGAAGTCGGCCGTCACCTGGGGCTGAGCTCGCCCTCCAGCATCCGGGTCAGGACCGCGCGCTGCACCGGCAGCACCTCGCCGTGCAGCGCGCGCCCCTTCTCGGTGAGCGCCACGCGGACGCCCCTGCGGTCCTCGGGGCACATGGCACGCTCGACGAGCGCGTCCTTCTCCAGCCGGGCGATCAGCCGCGACAGCGCGCTCTGACTCAGATGGACCCGCTCGGAGATCTCCTGCACGCGGTAGGCACAGGAGTCCCCGGACAGCACGTCCAGGACCTCGAAGTCGCTGGCGCACAGCCCGTGTCGGTGCAGTGCGCGGTCGAGTTCGCACTGGGTCCGCGCGTGCAGCGCCAGGATGTCCCGCCACCGGTCCACCAGCGCCTGATCGGCCTTGTTCGCCACCATCCGCGCACCGTAGCAGAGAAACAAGATTATTGCATCGGAATTAAATGCATTTGCATTCCATGCATGCGCATGTACTGTCGTCGGCATGACCTCTCCGCTCACCCCCTCCGCGGCCCCGTCCCCGGCCGTCCGCTGGACCCCCCGGCTGTGGGGCACCCTCCTGGTCCTCTGCGCGGCGATGTTCCTGGACGCGCTGGACGTGTCGATGGTCGGCGTCGCACTGCCGTCCATCGGCTCCGACCTCCACCTGTCCACGTCGACGCTGCAATGGATCGTCAGCGGATACATCCTGGGCTACGGCGGCCTGCTCCTGCTCGGCGGACGCACCGCCGATCTGCTCGGCCGGCGTCAGGTGTTCCTCGTCGCCCTCGGCGTCTTCGCGCTCGCCTCGCTGCTCGGCGGGCTCGTGGACTCGGGTCCGCTGCTGATCGCCAGCCGGTTCATCAAGGGTCTGAGCGCGGCCTTCACGGCTCCGGCCGGCCTGTCCATCATCACCACGACGTTCCCGGAGGGCCCGCTGCGCAACCGCGCCCTCTCCATCTACACCACCTGCGCCGCCACCGGCTTCTCCATGGGCCTGGTGCTCTCGGGCCTGCTCACCGAGGCCAGCTGGCGCTTCACCATGCTGCTGCCCGCGCCGATCGCCCTCCTCGCACTGCTCGCCGGCCTCCGGCTGCTGCCGCGCAGCGCCCGCGAGGAGAACCACGACGGCTACGACATCCCCGGCGCCGTCCTCGGCACCGCGGCGATGCTGCTGCTGGTCTTCACCGTCGTCCAGGCGCCCCAGGCCGGCTGGGCCTCGGCCCGCACGCTGCTGTCCTTCCTCGCCGTCGCGGTGCTGCTCACCGCCTTCGTCCTGGTGGAACGGCGCTCGCCGAGCCCGCTGATCCGGCTGGGCGTGCTGCGCTCGGGCAGCCAGGTGCGCGCCCAGCTCGGCGCGATCGCCTTCTTCGGTTCGTACGTCGGCTTCCAGTTCCTGACCACGCTGTACATGCAGTCCCTGCTCGGCTGGTCGGCACTGCACACGGCACTCGCGTTCCTGCCGGCGGGCGCGCTGGTGGCGGTGTCCTCCACCAAGGTCGGCGCGATCGTCGACCGGTTCGGCACCCCGCGCCTGATCGCGGCCGGTTTCGCCTTCATGGTCCTCGGCTACGCGCTGTTCCTGCGCGTCGACCTCGACCCGGTGTACGCAGCCGTGATCCTGCCGTCCATGCTGCTGATCGGCGCGGCCTGCGCACTGGTCTTCCCGTCGCTCAACATCCAGGCCACCAACGGCGTCGAGGACCACGAGCAGGGCATGGTCTCCGGTCTGCTCAACACCTCGGTGCAGGTGGGCGGCGCGATCTTCCTGGCGGTGGTCACCGCCGTGGTGACCGCGAACGGCCCCGCGCACGCCACCTCGCAGGCCGTCCTCGACAGCTACCGGCCGGGCTTCGTGGTGGTCACGGGCATCGCGGCGGCCGGCCTGCTGATCACCCTGACCGGCCTGCGCGGCCGTCGTACCCAGCGGTCCCTCGTGGTCGCCAGGTCCACCGTGGAGGAGGCTGAGGCGGAGCGCGTGGCGGTCCGCGATTAGGGGGAAGCCTCCAACAGTGCGCCCGGCGGGGCCGATTGCCCCGCCGGGCGCACGTCTGTGAAGCTGGGGGAATGTACGCATACGGGGGACGCCGCACCAAGGCCGAGCGGGACGCGGCGACGGTCGAGATCGGTTACGCGCTGGTGAGCGCCGCCTTCGCGGCGGCGGTGCTGTTCGGGGCCCTGGCCGGGCCCGCGCTGCTCTTCGACCTGCCGCAGCTGCTGTCCAAGGCGCTGCTGCGGCTCGGCATGGTGGTCGCGCCGGTCGTGTTCGTGGCCCGGGTGGTCAGCGTGCTGGTGCGGTTCCGGCAGTCGGCCGCTCAGCCCAGCCAGCCGGGCCGTACCAACCCCGACTCGTAGGCCAGCACGACGAGTTGGGCGCGGTCCCGCGCGCCCAGCTTGACCATCGTGCGGCTGACGTGGGTCTTGGCGGTGAGCGGGCTGACCACCAGCCGACGGGCGATCTCCTCGTTGGACAGGCCGATGCCCACCAGGGCCATCACCTCCCGCTCCCGCTCGGTGAGCCGGCCGAGCGCGTCCGCCGCCGCGGGCTCCTTGGAGCGGGCCGCGAACTCCGCGATCAGCCGGCGGGTGACGCCCGGCGACAGCAGCGCGTCGCCCTGGACCACCGCCCGTACCGCGCGCAGGAGTTCCTCCGGTTCGGTGTCCTTCACCAGGAAACCGGAGGCGCCTGAACGGATCGCCTCGAAGACGTACTCGTCCAGCTCGAAGGTGGTGAGCATGACCACCTTCACGTCCTTCAGCTCCGCGTCGCCGGTGATGCCCCGGGTCGCGGCGAGGCCGTCGAGCAGGGGCATGCGGATGTCCATCAGGACGACGTCCGGCCGCAGTTCGCGCACGAGGCGCAGCGCCTCCTCGCCATCGGCCGCCTCCCCGGACACCTCGAGGTCCGGCTGCGCGTCGAGCAACGCCCTGAAACCGGCCCGCACGAGCGACTGGTCGTCCGCGAGCAGTACCCGGATCACTGGTCCTCCCTGGGGTGCGACGGCAGTACGGCCAGCACGCGGAAGCCGCCGTCGGGGCGCGGGCCCGCCTCGATGGTGCCACCGAGCGCGGCGGCCCTCTCCCGCATGCCGGCCAGCCCGTTGCCGCTGCCCCCGGCGTCGGCGCCGGTGGCCGGCCCGTCGTCGTCGATGCGCAGCCGCAGCGCGTCGCCGTCGTGGGCGAACCGCACGCGGGCGTGCCGCGAACCGGAGTGCCGTACGACGTTGGTCAGGGCCTCCTGCACGATACGGAAGGCGGCGAGGTCGGCGCCGGGCGGCAGCGGCGGCGGCTCGCCCTCGATCTCCACGGTGAGTCCGGCCGCGGCCGCCTGCTCCACCAGCTCCGGCAGCCGGTCCAGACCGGGGGCGGGGGCACGCGGCGCGGCGCCGGGCGCGCGCAGGGTGTCGAGGACCTGGCGCACCTCGCCGAGCGCCTCCTTGCTGGCGGACTTGATGGTGGTGAGCGCGGCGCGCGCCTGCTCGGGGTCGCTGTCGAGCAGCGCGAGCCCCATGCCGGCCTGGACGTTGATGACGGAGATGCTGTGCGCGAGCACGTCGTGCAGCTCGCGGGCGATCCGCAGCCGTTCCTCGTCCGCGCGGCGCCGCGCCGCCTCCGCCCGGTCGGCGCGCTCCCGCGCCCACTGCTCGCGCCGCACCCGGACCAGTTCGGCCAGGGCGACGATCGCCAGCACCCAGGCGCCGATGCCGATCTCCTGGTAGACGTTCCCGCCCTTGTCCCCGGAGGGCGGGAGCCAGCGGTAGAGCCACAGGGCGATCAGGGCGTGCCCGGCCCACAGCAGGCCGAGGGCTCCCCAGGCCGCCCGTCGGTGCCCGGCGACGACCGCGCTGAAGCAGCCGACGGCGACGGTCAGGAAGACCGGTCCGTAGGGATAGCCCGCGGCCAGGTAGACGAGGGTCGCCGCCGCGGTGCCGTAGGCCACGGCCACCGGGTGCCGGTGCCGCCACAGCAGCAGGACCGAGGCGACGAGCAGCAGGACGCGCGCGGAGCCGTTCAGGGGCACGCGGTGGGCCTCGCTGTGGGCCGCGAAGTGGGTGCCGATGAGGACGAACGCGGTGAGCAGCACGGTGGTGCGCCAGGGCCAGTGGGCCCGGTCCGGCTCCGTCTCGTCGGGGGCGCTCCGCCACGGCGGCCCGTGCCGCCACCCGTGCCCCGCGGCGCGCTGCTCATCCATGCAGGCCACGGTAGACGCCGCCGGGCGGCACGGGCGTCAGCCGGACGAGGTGATCACGCGTACTCCCGGGGAAGTACGACGCCTACCGCGGCCCTGGCATCAGGTGCCGCTCTGCGCCTACCGCAGCCCGACTCCGTGCGCCAGTCCCGTGACCGCGTGCCGGAAGAAGGTCTCCCGGTCCTCGACCACCTTGTTGAACTGGCCGAACAGCTCGAAGCTGACGAGTCCGAACAGCTGGGCCCAGGCCGCCACCAGGGCCGTGATCGCCTCGGGAGGCAGATCGGGAGCGAGGTCGGCGGCCATGCGCTCCGCCTCGGGGCGCAGGGCGTCGGGCACGGCGAGACCGGCGAGGCCGGAGTCGGCACGGGTGTCCCGGACGATACCGATGAAGACCAGGCCGACCCGGGCCGCCGCCGGGACGGTGGTCTGCGGTGCGGCATAGCCCGGCACGGGTGAGCCGTAGATCAGCGCGTACTCGTGCGGGTGGGCGAGCGCCCAGCCGCGCACCGCCTCGCACACCGATGTCCAGCGAGCCACCGGGGCAGCGCCGGCCACGGCGTCCCGCGCCTGTTCGGCCGCCTCGCCCAGGGAGTCGTAGGCATCGATGATCAGGGCGGTGAGCAGTTCGTCACGGCTGGGGAAGTAGCGGTAGAGCGCCGAGGAGACCATGCCCAGTTCGCGGGCGACGGCCCGCAGCGAGAGCTTGGCCGCGCCTTCCTCCGCCAGCTGTCTGCGGGCCGCTTCCTTGATGGCGGCGGTGACTTCGATCCTGGCCCGTGCCCGGGCGCCCTGTGTGGTGCTCATGCTTGCAGTGTGCCACGGAAGAGAGCGGCGCACACAAAAGAGAGCGCCGAACAAAAATGTGAGCGCTGCTCTTGCTTCGGAGCACCTGTCTACGGCACAATCGAGTCAAGCGAGAGCACCGCTCTCCCAAACCGTGGGGGTCACCATGTCGACTCACGTCAAGAAGCCGGGCTGGTTCACCGTCAACGTCTTCAACCGGGCGGTGGCCTGGTTCACCCGGCGCGGCTTCAGCGTCTGGGGGTCCCGGGTGCTGGCGGTGCGCGGGCGCAAGAGCGGAGAGTGGCGCACGACTCCCGTGAACCTGCTGACGGTGGACGGGCAGCAGTATCTGCTCGCCCCGCGCGGCCATGTGCAGTGGACCCACAACATGCGGGCGGCCGGCGGCGGCGAGCTGCGGCTCGGCAAGAACGTGGACGTCTTCACCGCCGCCGAGGTCGCCGACGACGACAAGGTCCCGCTGCTGCGGGCCTACCTCAAGCGCTGGAAGGCGGAGGTCGGGGTCTTCTTCGACGGCGTCGGCCCCGACTCCCCCGACGAGGACCTGCGGCGCATCGCCCCCGACCACCCCGTCTTCCACATCACGGTCACGAACTGACCGACACCCCCGCTCCCGGCTCACCAGTGCCGGGCACCGCCCCCACCGGCCCGGTCCTCGTGGGCGCTCACCGCCGGGTCCACGCAGGCTCCGTCCGGTCCACGCGCCGCCCCACCAGCCCGGTCCTCGTGGGCGCACCACCCGCCGGGTCCTCGTGGGCGCACCACCAGCCCGGTCCTCGTGGGCGCCCACTCGCCGGTCCAGCCGACGGCACACCGGCCCAGTCCTCGCCGACTCCCACCGGCCGGTCCACGCGGGCTCGGTCCGGTCGCCGGTCCACGCGGTGCCCCACCAGCCCGGCCCTCGCGCCGCGCCACCGGCCCAGTCCTCATGGGCGCACACCGGCCGGTCCACGCAGACTCCGTCCGGTCCGGTCCACGCGGGCGCCCCACCAGCCCGGTCCACGCGGTGCCCCACCAGCCCGGCCCTCGCGCCGCGCCACCGGCCGGTCCACCCGACCGCCCACCGGCCGATCCACACAGGCTCCGTCCAGCCCAGTCCACGCGCCGCGCCACCGGCCCGGTCCTCATGGGCGCCCACCGGCCGGTCCACCCGACGGCCCACCGGCCCAGTCCTCGCCGACTCCCACCGGCCGGTCCACGCAGACTCCGTCCGGTCCGGTCCACGCGGTCGCCCCACCAGCCCGGCCCTCGCGGGCGCCCCACCAGCCCGGTCCGCGCGGGCGCCCCACCGGCCCGGTCCTCGTAGGCTCACCACCAGCCCGGTCCTCGCGCCGCCGCACCGGCCGGTCCACCCGACCGCCCACCGGCCCAGTCCACGCGACCGCCCACCGGCCGGTTCACGCAGGCTCCGTCCGGCCGGGTCCACGCGGTGTCCGTCGCTCCCGTCCCCGCAGGCCCCCGCCCCGCCCCGTCCGGCGCGGTCAGGAACCCGTCGGGTCCTCCACCGCGGCCGCCGGTCGCCGGTCCAGCGCGGTCAGGGCGCGCTGGGCGATGGGACGGGTGCGGACCATGTCGCCCAGCGAGGTCGAGCCCTGTGTGATGTCCCGGAAGGCCTTCCATGCCGGGCGGAATCCGGTGAGGGCCGCGTGGAAGAGGCCGGGACGCCGCTCGAACACGGTCAGCAGGCGCTTGCCGACGCTCATCTCGACGCCGAGACCGGCCTTGATCGCGAACGCGTAGTTCAGGGCCTGGCGGCGGGTGTCCACCGCGTCGTGCGCCTCGGCGATGCGCACCGCCCACTCGCCCGCGAGCCGACCCGAGCGCAGCGCGAAGGAGATGCCCTCGCGGGTCCACGGCTCCAGCAGCCCGGCAGCGTCACCACAGACCAGCACCCGGCCCCGGGACAGCGGTGAGTCGTCGGCGCGGCAGCGGGTCAGATGCCCGGAGGAGACGGCCGGCTCGAAGCCGGACAGGCCGAGGCGGGCGATGAAGTCCTCCAAGTACCGCTTGGTGGCGGCGCCTTCGCCGCGCGCGGAGATCACGCCGACCGTCAGGGTGTCGCCCTTGGGGAACACCCAGCCGTAACTGCCCGGCATCGGGCCCCAGTCGATGAGTACCCGTCCCTTCCAGTCCTCGGCGACCGGCTCCGGGACCGGGATCTCCGCCTCCAGCCCGAGGTCCACCTGGTCCAGCTTCACCCCGACGTGCGCCCCTATACGACTGGCGCTGCCGTCGGCGCCGACGACCGCTCGGGCCAGCACCGTCTCGCCGCCCTGCAGGACCACGGCGACCGTGCGCCGGTCGGGGACCGCCGAACCGTGCTGCTCGACCCGCTGCACTGTGACGCCCGTACGCAGCTCGGCGCCCGCCTTCTGGGCGTGCTCGACCAGCTGCTGGTCGAACTCGGGCCGGTTGATCAGCCCGAACAGCATCTGCTTGGACCGGCGGGTGCGGGTGAAGCGGCCGTTGTTCGAGAAGGTGACCGCGTGCACCCGGTCGCGGAAGGGCAGCTCGAAACCGGGCGGCAGCGCGTCGCGGGAGGGGCCGATGATGCCTCCGCCGCAGGTCTTGTAGCGCGGCAACTCGGCCTTCTCCAGCAGCAGCACGCGCCGTCCCGCGACCGCCGCCGCGTAGGCGGCCGAGGCCCCCGCGGGTCCCGCGCCCACCACGACGACGTCCCACACCTGCTCCACGTCGTCCGCCGAAGAGTTCTCGCCGCTCACGATGGTCTACCGCTCCGATCAAGCCGCTGCCGTAGTGTCCCTCGCATCCTACGGCGGCCGTCGTCGCAGGCCACTGTGGGAGTATCGGGGGCACATACCCTGTTCAAGCTGTTCAACGTCGCACCCACGAGGAGCGTGCCCATGTCGTCGAATCCGGTCGCCGAGACCGTCGCCTCGCTCATGCCCCGGGCCCGGGCGGAGCTGGCCGAGCTGGTCGCCTTCAAGTCGGTGGCGGACTTCACGCAGTTCCCGAGGAGCGAGAGCGAGGCCGCCGCGAACTGGATCGCCGACGCGCTGCGCGCCGAGGGATTCGTCGACGTGGCCCTGCTGGACACCCCGGACGGCACGCAGTCCGTCTACGGCTACCTGCCGGGCCCGGAGGGTGCCAAAACGGTTCTCCTCTACGCGCACTACGACGTGCAGCCGCCGCTCGACGAGGCCGGCTGGACCACCCCGCCGTTCGAACTGACCGAGCGCGACGGTCGCTGGTACGGCCGCGGTGCCGCCGACTGCAAGGGCGGCGTGATCATGCATCTGCTCGCGCTGCGCGCCCTGAAGGCGAACGGCGGCGTCCCGGTGAACGTCAAGGTGATCGTCGAGGGCTCGGAGGAACAGGGCACGGGCGGCCTGGAGCGGTACGCCGAGGAGCACCCGGAGCTGCTGGCGGCCGACACCATCGTGGTCGGCGACGCGGGCAACTTCCGCGTCGGCCTGCCGACGGTGACCACCACGCTGCGCGGCATGACCCTGGTCCGCGTGCGGATCGACACCCTCGCCGGCAACCTGCACTCGGGCCAGTTCGGCGGCGCCGCCCCGGACGCGCTCGCCGCGCTGATCCGCGTGCTGGACTCACTGCGCGCCGAGAACGGCTCGACGACGGTCGACGGACTCGACACTACGGGGACCTGGGACGGCCTGGAGTACACCGAGGAGCAGTTCCGCGCGGACGCCAAGGTGCTCGACGGGGTCGGGCTGATCGGTGACGGCTCGGTCGCCGACCGCCTCTGGGCCCGCCCGGCCGTCACCGTCCTCGGCATCGACTGCCCGCCGGTCGTCGGCGCCACCCCGTCCGTGCACTCCAGCGCCCGCGCGCTGGTCAGCCTGCGAGTGCCGCCGGGCGTGGACGCGGCGGAGGCGAGCAAGCTGCTGGAGGCCCACCTCACGGCGCACACCCCGTGGGGCGCCCGGGTCACCACCGAGCAGATCGGCCAGGGCCAGGCCTTCCGCGCCGACGCCGCCAGCCCGGCCTACCAGGCGATGGCCGACGCGATGGCGGTCGCCTACCCGGGCGAGACCATGCAGTACGCGGGTGAGGGCGGCTCCATCCCGCTGTGCAACACCCTCGCCGGGCTGTACCCGCAGGCGGAGATCCTGCTCATCGGCCTGAGCGAGCCGGAGGCGCAGATCCACGCGGTCAACGAGAGCGTGTCCCCGGCGGAGCTGGAGCAGCTGTCGGTCGCCGAGGCGCTGTTCCTGAGCAACTACGCGGCGGGCTGAGCCCTTCTGCCCGCGGCAGAGCGCCCTCGCCCACGGGCGGGGGCGCCGCCTACCGTCGGCGCATGGACGTCATCGGACTGCTCCCCCGGCTGCACCTCCTGCGCTTCCCCGTCGGCCAGGCCTATCTCTGGCGCGACGACGACGCGCTGACGCTGATCGACGCGGGCACGATCGGTGCCGGCCGTGCGATCGCCGACGCGGTGCGGGCACTGGGGCACGCGCCCGGGGACGTACGGCGGATCGTGCTGACCCACTTCCACGAGGACCACGTGGGCGGGGCGGGCGAGTTCGCCGCGCTGAGCGGTGCCGAGGTGCTGGCGCACCCCCTGGACGCGCCCTTCGTCCGGGGTGAACTCCCCGGTCCGCACCCACGGTTCGAGGACTGGGAGCTGCCGATCCACGCGGCGGCGGCCAAGCTCCTCCCCGACGGTACGCCGATGCCGCCGGCCTCGGTCACCGGCGTGTCCGACGGCGACGTGCTGGGCTTCGGCGGGGGCGCCCGGGTGATCCACGTGCCGGGGCACACCGACGGCAGCATCGCCCTGTTCCTGCCCGAGGAGCGCGTGCTGTTCACCGGGGACACGGTGGCGGCCTCGCCGGTCGACGGATCGGTGCTACCCGGGGTGTTCAACCTCGACCGTCCGCAACTCCTCGCCTCGCTGGTGCGATTGGCTGAACTGGACGCGGACGTGGCGTGCTTCGGACACGGAGATCCCGTGGTGGGCGGCGCCGCCGCCGCGCTGCGCGAGGTCGCGAGGGCCCGCTGACCGGTGAGGCGTCGCCGCCGTCCACCGGCTCGTCGTCCTTCCGGTACCACGACCGACCTGAGGGGCCCGGGATGCTCCCGGCGTGAGGGGCGCAGGATGCGACCGGGGCGAGGGGCGCGGGGAACTGCGTGACCGGCCACCACCCACCGGTACCCGAAAGCGCGCACCACACCGCACCGCACCACGGGCCGCGTCGGCCGGGCAGCCACCGGCTCGCAGGCGGGGGTCAGCCGACGGGTACTCCCGCCTCCAGATACAGCGCGGTCCCGCGCTCCCGCGCCCGCAGTGCCCAGCGCAGCCGCTCGTAGCGGACCGGCGGTAGCATCTCGGCGGCCTCCTGCTCGCTGGCGAAGCGCCAGCCGCGCAGCTCAGGGCCCGGCAGCAGCACCCGGGACGCCTCGCCGGACGCCAGCCGGCCGCCGTCGAACAGCAGCCGCAGCCCGCCGAAGCCGGGTGGCACCGGCCGTTCCCAGTCCACGACGAGCAGCCGGGGCACCTCCCGCAGCCGTATCCCGGTCTCCTCGGCGACCTCGCGCATCCCGGCGCGGGCCGGTGCCTCGCCGCGCTCGACCACGCCACCGGGGAACTCCCAGCCGGGCTTGTAGGTGGGGTCCACGAGGAGCACCCGGTCGTGCTCGTCGAAGAGCAGCACCCCGGCGGCGAGGGTCTCGGCGGTCGGCTCGGGGGTCTGCACGATGTCGCAGGGCGGTACGGCACCGCTGCCGACGGCGTCGGCGATGCGGACGGCGGTGGCGTACGGGGTGAGGGCGCTGGTGTCCACGAGGTGGGCGTCGGCGGTGAGCCAGGAGGCGAGGGCGGCGCGGTAGGGCTCTATGTGGTCGTAGGCCCACTGCCGCACCCGTATCTCGCCGTCGGGCAGGTCCGCCGGGACCTCCCGGCCGGCTATCCGCTGGCGCAGGATCGTTTCAGCCGGGGCGAGCAGCAGATGGTGCACGGGGATCCTGCGGGCGGCGAGGCCGCCGAAGATCTCGTCGCGGTACTCCTGGCGGAGCAGGGTCATGGGCACCACGAGGGTCCCGCCGAGCTCGGCGAGCATCGCGGCGGCCGTGTCGACCACGAGCCGGCGCCAGATCGGCAGGTCCTGGAAGTCACCGACCTCGGCGAGGCGCTTGGCCGGCAGCAGGTGCGTGAGCCCCGCGCCGATGACCTCGGGGTCGAAGAGCGTGCTGTTCGGGATCAGCTCGATCAGTTCCCGTGCGGTGGTGGTCTTCCCCGCACCGAACGCGCCGTTGATCCAGACGACGGTCACGGACTCCCCCTCTTGTGTTGGCCCCCTGAGGATTGCCCGCTCCACCCTGCCACGGAAACCCCGCCCCGGTGAGGGCGCCGGAACGGGAGTGCCGGTGCCCCCGCGGCGGGGACACCGGCACGCGCGCCGTGGGCCGTCGGGCCTACCGCTGCCCGTGGGGCTGGTCGTCGACGGTGAAACTGTCCAGGCTGACCGGGTGGCCGGCGGCCGAGTCGAGCGTGTCCGAGACGTTGAGGCCGTCCAGGGCCATCCCGGCGGGGCCCTTGTCCGCCGCGTGGGAGGGGGTGACGGCGGCCACGACGAATCCGGTGGCCAGGCTGGCGATGGCGAGCATGCTGCGCTTCTTCATGCGCTGATCAACTGCGGATCCGGCCAACGGTCACGCGGAGACCCGCGAGCGGACGACCGAGGTCACCGTCCTCAGGGGAGGGGTGGGTCACCGTCCCGATGGGAGGGAGAGCTACTGTCCCGGTGGGAGGGGAGAGTTACTGTCCCGGTGGGAGCGGCGAGTTGTCGCCCCGGTGGAAGTGGCGAGTCACCGTCCCGGGCCGGGAGGGCCGGGTCACCGAACCCGTGGGAAGGCCGGGTCACCAGCCCGGCGGGAGGGCGCATGGAGCATTCCGACGGTCACGTCCATGTCGAGGCGCAGGGCGACGCGGCGGCCGTGCGCAACGTCATCGCCGCCACGTTCGGTCTGGTCGGCACGCTGTCCGCCGAGGCCACCACGGGGTGCGGACTGCGGGTGCCCCGCGCTCACGTCTCACGGCACCCCGAGCGCGTCACGTGCCTGCCGTGCCGCGAGCACGCCCGGGACCGGCACAAGCGGCTCGCCGACCGGCTCGCGGGGCTGGCCGTACGGCCCGGGGCGACGGCCGATCGGGCCCGGGTGGAGCGGGCGGCCGCACATCACCGCGACCTGGCACGGCGGTTCGCGGCGCCATGAGGCTGCCGGCCCCGCCGAAATCCGCTGGTCCGCTCCTCGGTGAGGCCGGTATCGTCCGACCTCCCGACCTGCCTGCCGGCGTGGCAGGCCCGTACCGGAGACGCGAGACCATGACCAGCCCACCCCCGACGACGACCCTCTGGCGCCCGACGGGCCCCAAGGAGCTGGAGCTGGTCCGCGGGCTCGACTGGCGGGCCTGGCCGCCCCGGCTCCCGGAGCAGCCGATCTTCTACCCGGTCCTCAACGAGGACTACGCGATCCGCATCGCCCGGGACTGGAACGTCCAGCACGACGGCGCCGGTTTCGTGACCCGGTTCGAGGTCGACACGGAGTTCCTCGCCCGGTATCCGGTCCGGCGGGCCGGCGGCGAGACGATCCTCGAACTGTGGGTCCCGGCGGAGGAGTTGGACGAGTTCAACGCCCATATCGTCGGACGGATCGAAGTCGTGCGGGAGTTCCGGTGAGCGGGCTCCCGGGCTTCGGCGCCGGAGCCGGAGCCGGTCCCATCGAGGACGTCGTGCGCTCGGGCGACCGGTTCGCGCGGGCCGCGGCCGGCCTGTCCGGCCCCGGACTGCGTGCCCCTTCCGGGCTGCCGGGGTGGACGCGCGGCCATGTGCTCGCCCACGTCGCCCACAGCGTCGACGCCTACGTCTGGCTGCTGCGCCTGGCCCACACCGGCCGCGCACCGGGCCCCCGCACGGACGCGGCGACGCAGGCCGCGGCGATCGAGCGGGACGCCACACTGTCCGCCGAGGGGCTCGCGGCCCGACTGCGTGAGGGCCTGGACCGGTTCGCGGCGCACGCACGCGTGCTGTCCGGCCCCGCCTGGGACCGGCTGGTCCCCGCGCTGGCCGGCTGGCGGCACCCGGCCTGGTACCTCCTGCTGCGCTGCCTGCGGGAGTTGGAGACGCACCACCTCGACCTGGGCGTCGGGCACGGCACCGAGCAGTGGCCCGACAGCTATGTCGCCTGGGCGCTGGACGACACCCTCACCACACTGCGCGCCCAGGGCTTTCCGCTCGCCTCGGTGGAGGCCGTGGACCTCGGCCGGCGCTGGTGTGTGGCGCCGGAGGGACCTTCGGTCACGGGAGCCGGGCACCAGGTGCTCGGCTGGCTCAGCGGACGGACTCCGGCCGGCGTGCTCACGACCGGCAACCCGGCCGCTCTCCTCCCGGCCCCGCCCGCCTGGCCCCAGCCTCCACTGCCCGGCTGGGGCCGCGTCGACGACGAGGCGTGAGCCCCGGAAGCGCACATATCCGAACGCCCGACAGCAGCCACTGACCTGAACGGCCCTGCCACCAACGCCTCTGACGGCGTGTCGAACAGTCGGGACGCACCTCTTCCAACACAGTCCGACACGTCCTACCGTAAACGCGCACAGCTGACACATGCACGACACCCAGGCACCGCCCTGCCGTCAGTCACCTTTCGCGAGTCGGAGGAACGTCAACGATGCGTCACCCTCACACCCGCACAACCCGCCGGAGAGTCGTCGGAGCACTCACCGCAGGCCTGCTGTGCGCGGCGGGCCTCGCCGGCCCCGCGCTGGCCGCCTCCGCCCAGGCCCCGGCCGCTCCGGCCCTGGCCGACGGTCTCGCCCTGACCCCGCCCATGGGCTTCAACAACTGGAACTCCACGCACTGCAGCGCGGACTTCAACGAGAGCATGGTCAAGGGCATCGCCGACCTCTTCGTGGCGAAGGGCCTGAAGGACGCCGGCTACCAGTACGTCAACCTGGACGACTGCTGGGCCCTGCCGCAGCGCGACGCCGACGGCAAGCTGGTGCCCGACCCGGCCCGCTTCCCGAACGGCATCAAGGCCGTCGCCGACTACGTCCACTCCAAGGGGCTCAAACTCGGCATCTACACCAGCGCCGGCACCAAGACCTGCAACAGCGCGGGCTTCCCCGGCGCGCTCGGCCACGAGTACAGCGACGCCCAGCAGTTCGCCGACTGGGGCGTGGACTACCTGAAGTACGACAACTGCAACAACCAGGGCGTCGACGCCAAGAAGCGCTACACGACCATGCGCGACGCGCTCGAGGCCACCGGGCGGCCCATCGTCTACAGCATCTGCGAATGGGGCCAGAACAAGCCCTGGGAGTGGGCCTCCGACGTCGGCCACCTGTGGCGGACCACCGGTGACATCAGTGACGACTGGTCCTCGATGCTGTCCATCCTGAAGCAGAACCTGCCGCTCGCGCCGTACGCCGGTCCCGGCCACTGGAACGACCCCGACATGCTGGAGGTCGGCAACGGCGGCATGACGGACACCGAGTACCGCTCGCACTTCTCCCTCTGGTCGGTCATGGCCGCGCCGCTGCTGATCGGCACCGACCTGCGCAAGGCCTCACCCGCGACCTTCGACATCCTGGACAACAAAGAGGTCATCGCGGTCGACCAGGACCCGCTGGGCAAGCAGGGCACGGTCGTCTCCTCGGCCGACGGACGCTGGGTGATCGCCAAGGAGATGAAGGACGGCAGCCGCGCGGTGGCCCTGTTCAACGAGTCGGGCACCGCCCAGCGGATCGCCACCACCGCGACCGCCGTCGGCCTCCCCGACGCCTCCGCGTACACCCTGCGGGACCTGTGGCAGCACAAGAGCTACAACACCGCCGGCACTCTCGCGGCCACCGTCCCGGCCCACGGCACCGTGCTGCTGCGCGTCTCGGCCGACCCCCGCTGGGCCGCGCACCCGCCCGCCGCCGAACTGGGCCTGGACGGCAGCACGTTGCTTGAGGCGGGCACTCCGGCCACGCTGACCAGCACCGTCACCGACCTAGGCCGCAACCCCGCGCGCCGCGTCTCCGCGTCCTTGACCGGCCCCGACGGATGGACCGTACGGGCCACCTCGCCGGCCACCGCCGGCACTCTCGCCACCGGCCAGGCCCTGCGCACCGGGTGGACCGTCACCGCGCCGGCCGGAACACCGGCCGGCTCCTACGGCCTCACGCTGCGGGCGCGTTACGTCTCCCCGACCGGTCAGCCCGTCACCGACACCGTCCCGCTGACCGCGTCCGTCGTCGTCCGGCCGCCCGCCGGGACGTCGTACCTCAGTGACCTGACCTGGCTGTCGGCGACCAGCGGCTGGGGGCCGGTGGAGCGCGACACCAGCAACGGGGAGAGCGCCGCGGGCGACGGCCACCCGATCACCATCGGCGGCGCCGTGTACGCCAAGGGCCTCGGCGTGCACGCCCCGAGCGACGTCTCCTTCTACACCGGCAAGGCCTGCAGCAAGGTCACCGCGGACGTCGGCGTGGACGACGAGAAGGGCACGAAGGGCACCGTCACCTTCGAGATCTGGGCCGACGGCACGAAGGTCGCCTCGACCGGCGTCCTGACCAACGCGATGCCGGCCCAGCCGCTCACGGCCGACGTCACCGGCGCCCAGGTGATCCGGCTGGTCGTCACCGACGCGGGAGACGGCAACGACTCCGACCATGCGGACTGGGCGGCCGCGCGCGTGAGTTGCTGACGAAGCCCACCCGACGGGGCGGTGAGCCGTACGCGGCTCCGGGTGCGTGGGGGCTGGTCGCGCAGTCCCCCGCGCCCCTTCGGGAGGCGGCACCGGTGGGCGCGGCGTCCCCGGTGCCCGTCAGACCCCCGCCGCGTCCGGCCTCCGCGCCAGCGCAGCGGCCGCCGCGCCGACCAGCCCCGCGTCCGTGCCCATCTGGGCGGGGGCGATGGTCAGGCGCTGGACGAAGGAGAGGGTCGCGTAGGCGGCGAGGGCCTTGCGCAGGGGGGTGAAGAGGATGTCGCCCGCCTTGCCGACGCCGCCGCCGATCACGGCGATGTCGATCTCGACCAGGGTCGCGGTTGCCGCGATGCCGGCGGCCAGGGCCTGCGCCGCGCGCTCGAAGGAGGCTACGGCGACCGGGTCGCCCTCGCGGGCGGCGTCGGCCACGGCGGCGGCCGAGGTGTCGCCGTCGGGGCCGGGTCGCCAGCCCTGCTCCAGGGCGCGGCGGGCGATGTTCGGGCCGCTCGCGATCCGCTCCACACAGCCGCGCGAGCCGCACGGGCACGGGTCGCCGTCGAGGTCGACGCTGATGTGACCGATGTGCCCCGCGTTGCCGGTCGGCCCGGGGTGCAACTGGCCGTTCAGGACCAGGCCGCCCCCGACGCCGGTCGACACCACCATGCACAGCGCGTTGTCGTGGCCGCGCGCGGCGCCCTGCCAGTGCTCGGCCGCCGTGATCGCGACTCCGTCGCCGATCAGCTCGACGGGGAGCCCGCCGGTGGCCGTGCGCACCCGCTCGACCAGTGGGAAGTCCCGCCAGCCCGGCACGTTCACCGGACTGACCGTGCCCGCCGAGGCGTCCACCGGGCCGGCGCTGCCGATGCCGACGCTGCCGGCGCGTTCCCACAGCGGCGACCCGGCGAGGTCGCCGACGACCTCCTCGACGGCCCGCATGACCGTTTCGCCGTTCTGCTGGGCGGGCGTGCCGCGCTGGGCGCGTGCCAGTATCCGTCCGTCGCCGTCCACCAGCGCGCCGGCGATCTTGGTGCCGCCGATGTCCAGGGCCGCCACGAGGTCGGTGTGCATCAGAGTCAGATCTCCCCGTTGAAAGCTCGAGAACCAAAAGGCGCAGGCCGGTCACACGGTGGGACGCAGGCCGACAGACAGTCGTGGACAGTCTCTCGCGCATCTGACAACGTTGTCCAGGCTCTATGCTCGACGCCACATCCTCATACAAACCACGGATCGGCGCATCACCCGGGGTGCACAACCCCGCACACACCGGCGCACACCCCCGGGCGCACCGGCTCCGTGGCCAGACGGACGACAGGACAGGACGCCGCATCGTGCCCGAGACCACCCGCCGCACAGACAGCCTTTCCGGCACCCGTTACGGCAACCGCCCGACCATGAAGGACGTGGCGGCGCGGGCCGGGGTCGGCCTGAAGACGGTCTCCCGGGTGGTCAACGGCGAGCCCGGAGTCACCCCGGACACCGAGCGCCGGGTGCAGGAGGCGATCGACGCGCTGGGCTTCCGCCGCAACGACAGCGCCCGCGTGCTGCGCAAGGGCCGTACGGCGAGCATCGGCCTGGTCCTGGAGGATCTCGCCGACCCCTTCTACGGCCCGCTCAGCCGCGCCGTCGAGGAGGTGGCCCGCGCCCACGGCGCCCTGCTGATCAACGGCTCCAGCGCCGAGGACCCGGAGCGCGAGCAGGAACTGGCGCTGGCCCTGTGCGCACGGCGGGTGGACGGTCTCGTGGTGATCCCGGCCGGGGACGACCACCGCTATCTCGAACCGGAGATCCGGGCGGGCGTGGCAACGGTGTTCGTGGACCGTCCGGCCGGGCGCATCGACGCCGACGTGGTCCTGTCCGACAACTACGGCGGTGCCCGGGACGGCGTCGCCCATCTCATCGCGCACGGCCACCGCCGGATCGGCTTCATCGGCGACATGCCGCGCATCCACACCGCCGCCGAGCGGCTGCGCGGCTACCGGGCGGCCATGGAGGACGCGGGGATACCGGTCGAGGACGCCTGGATGTCTCTGGGACAGACCAATCCCGAGCGGGTGCGCCGGGCGGCGGAGGAGATGCTCTCCGGACCCGCCCCCGTCACCGCGATCTTCACGGGCAACAACCGGGTGACGGTCACGGTGATCCGGGTGCTGGCCGAGCACTCCCGCCCGGTCGCCCTCGTCGGGTTCGACGACATCGAGCTGGCCGATCTGCTCCAGCCGGGCGTCACGGTCGTCGCCCAGGACGCGGCCGCCCTCGGCCGCACCGCGGCCGAGCGCCTGTTCCGTCAGCTGGACGGCGGCCTCGTCGCACCGGAGCGCATCGAGCTGCCCACCCGGCTGATCACGCGCGGCTCGGGCGAGCTGCCGCCGGCCGACTGAGCCGCCCGTGACCGGCCGCACCCTGGAGGAACTCGGCCTCGCCGACGCTCCCCGCGACCATCCGCTGACCTATCCCGGCGCCTGGCCCGCCGACTCCGGACTGCTGTACGGCGACCGGATGTTGCCGCTGGAGCGCCTGGTCCACGACGACCGGGTGCCGCTGCTCGCCGTCGGCTCCAACGCCTGCCCGGGCCAACTGCGGCACAAAATGTCCGAGTTCGGGATCGACTCGCCCGTGCCGATGGTGCGCTCGCGGGTGTCCGGGCTCGACGTCGGCATCTCGGCGCACGTCAGCCGCCTGGGCTATGTCTCCGCCTCTCCCGTCAAGTCACCTCAGGCGTTACGGGAGTTGTTCGTCATCTGGCTGGACCGGCGCCAGCTGGAGGTGATCGACGCCAGCGAGCCCCACTTCCGGCGGGCCTGGCTCCCCGCCCCGGACGTGCGGATCGGCCTGCCGGACGGGTCCGCGCTCACCGGGGCGTACGCGTACGTCAACCGGCACGGCGTGCTGCACGACGGCGCCGGTGCGCCGCGCCGCCGTCCCGGCGACCAGCGTGCCCTGCTCACCGAACTCCTCGTGGATTCAGCCGCGTTACGAGAGCTGTTCGGAATCACGCCGGAGGAGTTCTGCGCGCGGGCCCGCCGTGATCCCGGGCTCTGCGCGCGGGGCACCCGGCTGTTCGCCGAGCAGAAGTGGGTGACGGAGTCGGGTTTCGAGCCGTACGCCAACAATCAGCAGACCGGCAGCCCGGGCACCGGTTGGTCGTTGTTCCCGCCCTTCAGGTAGACGTCGCTGACATAGACGCCGGTGTTGCCGCTGTCGTCGTCGGTCTTCGCCCACCACACGTTCGTCCACCGCCCGTAGGTCTCCCGGCGGCCCAGATTCGCCTGGCAGTAGAAGTAGTCGGTGCCCGCGTTCAGGGTCCCGGCCGCGGTGCCGGAGGCCGTGTAGGACGTGGCGGTGCGCCAGACCTGGCAGTCGTACTTACTGCCGCCGATGGCCCGGCAGGCCGCCCCCGGACTGGAGGAGTGCCCCGAACTTCCGGTCGGGGCTGGAGCCTTGGACGGCTGGTCCGATGGCGTGGCGGAGGCCGAAGCGGAGGGGCGCGAGGACGGCTTGCCGTCACCCGCGCCGCTCGCCGTCCCGCCGGGCTCGGCGCCCTTCCAGCCGTGCCCGTGCGACTTCTTCGGCTGCGTGGACCACTCGGTTCCGGCCCGTTTCGTGGTCGCGGTCCCGGAGCGGGACCCGGCCGCCGCCGAGTCCGTCCTCGGCGCCCCCTGGTCGCGCACCAGGGCCACGGTGACCCCGGCCGCGGCGAGGACGACGGCGACGGAAGCGGCGGCGAGCAGAGCGCGGCCCCTGCGGCGGGGCGAGCCGGTCGCCGAGTCCAGCGGCCCGGTGAGGGCGCCGGGCGGGTGAGCGGGGGTCGGTCCGGTGGGGGCGGTGCCGTCGGCGTACGAGGGCACCGGGTGCAGGGGCGGGCCGGCGGCGAAGGCGGACGCCGGGCCGGGCTGTACGAGGCCGAAGCCCGGCGGCACGGACGGCGCGCTCTGCGTCGGTCCGGCCGCCCGGGGCGGCGTCGCGCGCAGGGTGGTCGTCGGGACGTCCGGGGTCCGTGCCCGAGCCACCTCGTGCAGCGCCCCACGAGCCTCCTCGGCGTCCGGCCGGGCGTCCGGGCGCTTGTCCATCAGACGCCGCAGCACCGGCGCCAGCGGCCCCGCCCGGCGGGGCTCGGGCAGGGGTTCGGAGACGATCGCGGTGAGCGTCGAGTAGGTGGACGTACGGCGGAAGGGTGAGGCGCCCTCGACGGCCGCGTAGAGAGTTGCGCCCACGGCCCACATGTCGGCGGGCGGGCCCGGCTCGGCACCCTGGGCACGTTCGGGGGCCAGGTAGTCGAGGGAGCCGACGAGTTCGCCGCTGCGGGTGAGGCGGGTGGCCGAGCCGTCGCCGGGGTCGTCCATGGTGGCGATGCCGAAGTCGGTGAGGACGACGCGGCCGGAGCGGTCCAGGAGGATGTTGCCCGGCTTGACGTCGCGGTGCAGGACGCCGGCGCGGTGGGCGGCGGCCAGCGCGTCCGTCACCGCGGCGCCGATGCGTGCCGCCTCGTACGGGTCGACGGTGCCGCGCTCGCGCAGGACGTCGTCCAGGGAGGGCCCGTCGATCAGCTCCATGACGATCAGCGGGCGCCCGTCGACCTCGGTGACGTCGTGCACGGCGACGACACCGGGGTGGCGGACCCGGGCGGCGGCCCGGGCCTCGCGCTGCATGCGCAGCCTGAGCTCGGACAGTTCCGGTCCGGCCGTGTCGTTGTAGGTACGCAGTTCCTTGACGGCGACCTCGCGGCCGAGGACCTCGTCCACGGCCCGCCAGACCACGCCCATGCCGCCGCGGCCGAGCCGCGCGGTGACGCGGTAGCGCCCGGCCAGCAGCCGGCCGGCCCCGTCGTCCGTGTGCCCGTACTCCGCCGGTCCCAGCTCCCCCGAAGACACCGCCGCCCCGTTCCTGTCGTCGTCCTTGGTCGCGTCCGCCTGATCGATGCGTGGCGTCCAGCGTACGGGGCGGCGGTGCCGGGCCACTCCCCCGGCCGGGGGCTGTGACCTGCCCGCGACCTCTACTTCGTGGAGGCCGTCAGGTCACCGCGCCGGGGAGCGGCGAAGCCCTCCAGGTCGGCGCGGGTCAGGCCGCTGAGGCGGGCGACCTCGGCGATGTCGAGGGCGCCGCAGTCCAGGCCGCGCAGCAGATAGCCGCTGAGGGCCTTGGCGGTGGCGGGCTCGTCCATGACGTCGCCGCCGGCCCGGTTGGCGTAGCGGGCGAGGCGGGCGGCGGCCTGCTCGAAGCCCTCGCGGTAGAAGGCGAAGACGGCGGCGTAGCGGGTGGGGATGTGGCCGGGGTGCATGTCCCAGCCCTGGTAGTAGGCGCGGGCCAGGGCGCGGCGGGTGAGGCCGTAGTGCAACCGCCAGGCGTCGTGGACCTTCTCGGTGGGGCCGACGGGCAGGACGTTGGTGGAGCCGTCCGAGACGCGCACGCCGGTGCCCGCGGCCGCGACCTGCATGACCGCCTTGGCGTGGTCGGCGGCCGGGTGGTCGCTGGCCTGGTAGGCGGCGGAGACGCCGAGACAGGCGCTGTAGTCGAAGGTGCCGTAGTGCAGCCCGGTGGCGCGGCCCTCGGCGGCCTGGATCATCCGGGCGACGGTGGCGGTGCCGTCGGTGGCGAGGATGGACTGGCTGGTCTCGATCTGGATCTCGAAGCCGAGCCGCCCGGCGTCCAGACCGTGCACCTTCTCGAAGGCCTCCAGCAGCCGCACGAACGCGCCGACCTGCTCCGGGTACGTCACCTTGGGCAGGGTCAGCACCAGGCCCTCGGGCAGGCCGCCGGCCTCGATCAGACCGGTGAGGAAGACGTCGAGGGTGCGGATGCCCCGGTCGCGTACCGGCGCTTCCATGCACTTCATGCGGATGCCCATGTACGGCGACGCCGTGCCGTTGCGGTACGCCTCCGCGATCAGCCGGGCCGCGCGGGCCGCCGCCCGGTCCTCCTCGGCGTCGGGGCGGGGGCCGTAGCCGTCCTCGAAGTCGACGCGCAGGTCCTCGATGGGCTCGCGTTCCAGCTTGGCGCGGACGCGGGAGTAGACCGGTTCGGCGAGTTCGTCGGAGAGCCCCAGGACGGCGGCGAAGGAGGCGGCGTCGGGGGCGTGCTCGTCCAGGGCGGCGAGGGCCTGGTCGCCCCAGGAACGGATGGTGTCGGCGGCGAAGGCGTCACCGGGGACGTAGACGGTGTGCACGGGCTGCCGGGTGCCGGGGTCCCCGGGGTAGCGGCGCTCCAGCTCTGCGTCGACCGGTGCGAGGGAGGCGCTGATCTCCTCGCTCACGGCGCCCGCGAGGCTCGTCGCCACCTTCTCCTGCTGACCCATCCCACACCCTCCAATTTTCCGCTCTACGGAATCAACAATCCGTAGAGTGAAGTTATCCGTGCGGTTCTCGCTGGTCAACACCCCGTCCACCCGCTGGTCGGCGCCCGGCGGTCGTCACCAGGATGCCCCGAGGCCCCGGTGACCGCGTCGGTCACCGGGGCCTCGGGGCGCCTGGGTGGGGCTCAGCCCTTGCGGGCCTTGACCTCCTCGGTCAGCTGCGGGACGACGTCGAAGAGGTCGCCGACCACGCCGAAGTCGACCAGCTCGAAGATCGGGGCCTCCGCGTCCTTGTTGACGGCCACGATCGTCTTGGAGGTCTGCATACCGGCACGGTGCTGGATCGCGCCGGAGATGCCGTTGGCGATGTACAGCTGCGGCGAGACCGACTTGCCGGTCTGGCCGACCTGGTTGGTGTGCGGGTACCAGCCGGCGTCGACGGCGGCACGCGAGGCGCCGACGGCCGCACCGAGGGAGTCGGCGAGGGCCTCGATGATCGAGAAGTTCTCGGCGCCGTTCACGCCACGGCCACCGGAGACCACGATCGCGGCCTCGGTCAGCTCCGGGCGGCCCGTCGACTCACGCGGCGTGCGCGCGGTGATCTTCGTGCCGGTCGCCTTGTCCGAGAAGGTCACGGCGAGGGCCTCGACCGCACCGGCGGCCGGGGCGGCCTCCACGGCGGCCGAGTTCGGCTTGACCGTGATGACCGGGGTGCCCTTGATGACGCGGGACTTGGTGGTGAAGGACGCGGCGAACACGGACTGGGTGGCCACCGGGCCCTCGTCGCCGGCCTCCAGGTCGACGGCGTCGGTGATGATGCCGGAGCCGATGCGCAGCGCCAGACGGGCGGCGATCTCCTTGCCCTCGGCAGAGGAGGGGACCAGCACGGCGGCCGGGGAGACGGCCTCGTGGGCGGCCTGCAGGGCGTCCACCTTCGGCACCACCAGGTACTCGGCGTACTCGGGGGCGTCGTGGGTGAGGACGCGGGTCGCACCGTGCTCGGCGAGCGTGGCGGCGGTGTCGGCGGCGCCGCCTCCGAGCGCGACGGCGACGGGCTCGCCGATGCGGCGGGCCAGGGTCAGCAGCTCGAGGGTGGGCTTGCGGACGGCACCGTCCACGTGGTCGACGTAGACGAGGACTTCAGCCATGGGATTGATCTCCTGCGAAAACGGAAGTTGAGGGGCGGTCAGCGGGGGCGAGCCTCAGATGAACTTCTGGCTCGCGAGGAACTCAGCGAGCTGCTTGCCGCCCTCGCCCTCGTCCTTGACGATGGTGCCGGCCGTGCGCGCCGGACGCTCGTTCGCGGTCTCGACCTTGGTGAACGCGCCGTCCAGGCCGACCTCCTCGGCCTCGATGTCCAGGTCGGACAGGTCCCAGGACTCCACCGGCTTCTTCTTGGCCGCCATGATGCCCTTGAAGGACGGGTAACGCGCCTCGCCCGACTGGTCGGTGACCGACACGATCGCCGGGAGCGAGGCCTGAAGCTGCTCGGAGGCGGCGTCGCCGTCGCGGCGGCCCTTCACGACGCCGTCCTCGACGGAGACCTCGGACAGCAGGGTGACCTGCGGGACGCCCAGGCGCTCGGCGACGAGGGCCGGTACGACGCCCATGGTGCCGTCGGTGGAGGCCATACCGGAGACGACCAGGTCGAAGCCGGCCTTCTCGATGGCCTTGGCCAGCACCAGGGACGTGCCGATGGCGTCGGTGCCGTGCAGGTCGTCGTCCTCGACGTGGATGGCCTTGTCGGCACCCATGGACAGGGCCTTGCGGAGCGCGTCCTTGGCGTCCTCGGGGCCGACCGTCAGGACGGTGACCTCGGCGTCGTCCGCGTTCTCCGCGATCTGGAGGGCCTGCTCGACCGCGTACTCGTCCAGTTCGGAGAGCAGACCGTCCACGTCGTCGCGGTCGACGGTCAGGTCATCGGCGAAGTGCCGGTCGCCAGTGGCGTCGGGCACGTACTTCACAGTGACAACGATCCTCAAGCTCACGCCGGCTCTCCTACTGCATCGTCATTTCCGGGCTGCCTCTTGCACGCAGCATAGGCGCCTCAAGCGGCCGATTCCGGTCGGGGCGTCCGCGCGCTCCGACCGGAATATTACTCGTCAGTACACCCAGTTCATGCCCGCTAAGCAAGCGCTTTGAACTGTGACCTTCGCAACGCAGCGTAACCGGAACTCGACGCCCGCGCAGGACGGGCGGACGTGATCAATCCCGCAGACCGTTGAAGCGGCCCTGGTGGTAGAGGAGGGGTCGGCCGGCCCCCGAGGGGTCGCCCAGGACGACCTCGGCGAGCACGATCCGGTGATCACCGGCCGGGACCCTGCCGACGATCCGGCAGACCAGCCAGGCCAGCACGTCGTCGAGCACCGGTACGCCTTCCGGGCCCTCGCGCCAGGCGGTCGGCGCTCCGAAGCGGTCGGCGCCGCTGCGGGCGAAGGTGGCGGCCAGCTCGCCCTGGTGCTCGCCGAGTATGTGGACGCCGATGTGTTCCGTGTCTGCTATCGCGGGCCAGCTGGAGGCGCCCGTGCCGATGCCGAAGGAGACGAGCGGGGGCTCGGCGGAGACCGAGGTGAGGGAGGTGGCGGTGAAACCCACCGGGCCGGAGGCACCGCGCGCGGTGATCACCGCCACACCGGCGGCGTGCCGGCGGAACGTCGAGCGCAACAGGTCGGGGGAGGCGAGCTGAACAGTGCCGAGGTCGGGCGAGGCCGTCATGGAGTTGTCCTTCTGCTGGTGGTCGCGAGCTGGGCCGTCGGGTCTCAACAGCCCGGACAGATGGCGCTCGCGGTGCGGGCGAGGTCGACGTGGACCCGCCCGTGGAGAAGGAGTTCGGTCGGCATACGGTCAGGCTGACGATAGTTGGTACGCCCAGTCAAGCACGGTCCGGGATACGGAAGGCACCGCGCCGTCTCCTGAGGCACCCTCACACGGCCTCGCCCAGCGCCGCGATGACGTCGGCCTTGCGGGGCTGTCCAGTGGCACGCCGTACGACCCGTCCGTCGGCGTCGAGCACCAGCACGGTGGGCGTCTTGAGGATCTCCAGTTCGCGTACGAGCTCCAGACGGGCCTCGGCGTCGA
Source organism: Streptomyces sp. RB17 (assembly GCF_009604455.1). GTDB lineage: Bacteria > Actinomycetota > Actinomycetes > Streptomycetales > Streptomycetaceae > Streptomyces. The sequence goes on along the minus strand of NZ_WEGL01000006.1, from coordinate 364,237 downwards.
TCTCGATGTGGGTCACCCCGGGGACCATGCCGGCGACCTCGCCGAGGACGCGCCGGGTGGCCCGGCAGGGTGCGCAGAAGGCGCTGGAGAACTGGACCAGCGTGGCGCGCTCGCCGAGGTCGCCGCCCAGCTCGGCGGCTCCCAGCCGCTTGCCCTCGTCCCGCCCGCGCACCCGAACTCTCCCGCTCCGCCGCTTGTGCAGCACTCCGAAGGCGCTCGCCACGACGAGCACCGCCACGCACACCACCACTCCGGTCATCATCTGCACAAGCATTCACGAGACTGCAAAGATTCCCGCCTCCCGCGGGCGTTTCCGTTGCGGAATGCTGGATTCATGGACATCGATGTGAGGGGGCCGCGCTTCGGCGCGGCCGTGACGACGGCCGTGCTGGCCGTGGCACTGATCCTGCAGAACTCCTGGGTGCTGGGCTGGCAGACGCTGGCGTTCGCGGTGGGGGCGGTCGCGGGCGTGCAGCGCTCGCCGTACGGCTGGGCGTTCCGCACGGCGCTACGGCCGCGGCTCGGGCCGCCGAAGGAGTTCGAGGCGCCGGAGCCGCCGCGGTTCGCGCAGGCCGTGGGCCTGGTGTTCGCGGGGCTCGGCCTCGTCGGGTTCACCGCCGGTCCGCAGTGGCTGGGACTGGCCGCGACCGGCGCTGCGCTGGCCGCCGCTTTCCTGAACGCGGCGTTCGGCTTCTGCCTGGGATGCGAGATGTTCCTGCTCCTGAAGAGGGCCACTGTACGGGCGGAGTAAAACGGGCTTGACGATCCGAGGCGGGATGTAGGCCGACGTGACGAGAATCTCGCCGCCGCCGGGCACCAGAACTGGCTACCCGTCCGTTCTTCGGGCACGATCTGCGAGACGCCGTAAACCTACGGCTGCGTAACTTTCCCGCCGGGAGCCCCCTTTCCCGAGCAGAGCAGAAAGGGTCCACCCCGCCCATGGCAGAGCTGGTCTACCGTCCCGTCATCGGTTTCGCCAAGACGCTGTTCAAGGTCTGGGACCTGAACATCGACTGCCAGGGGTCGGAGAACATCCCGCGCTCGGGCGGCGCCGTGCTGGTGAGCAATCACATCAGCTATCTGGACTTCGTCTTCAACGGCCTGGCGGCGCTGCCGCAGAACCGGCTGGTGCGCTTCATGGCCAAGGAGTCCGTCTTCCGCCACCGGATCTCCGGTCCGCTGATGCGCGGCATGAAGCACATCCCGGTGGACCGCAATCAGGGCGAGGCGGCCTACGCGCACGCGCTGGACTCGCTGCGCTCCGGTGAAGTCGTCGGGGTCTTCCCGGAGGCCACCATCTCGCAGTCGTTCACGCTGAAGAGCTTCAAGTCCGGTGCGGCCCGGCTCGCCCAGGACGCCGGTGTCCCGCTGGTCCCGATGGCGGTGTGGGGCACCCAGCGGCTGTGGACGAAGGGCCACCCCCGCAACTTCAGGCGCAGCCACCTGCCGGTCACCATCCGCGTCGGCGAGGCGGTCGAGGCACCCCGCGACCAGTACGCGGGCGCCATCACCCGCCGGCTGCGCGCGGGCGTCCAGGAACTGCTGGATGCCGCGCAGCGCGCCTACCCGGGCCGCCCGAAGGATTCCGGGGACTCCTGGTGGCTGCCCGCCCATCTGGGGGGTACGGCACCGACGGCGGAGCAGTTGCGGGCGGCCGAGGCGCGGTAACCTGCGGTGCTTTGGTCGGGGGGTGGGGGTCCTCGGGGGGTTCGTTCGGCTGCGTGCTGGTGGGGGTCGGTCTCGCAGTTCCCCGCGCCCCTGGGGAGTTGCGGTGCCGTCGGCTTCACGGCGCACCGGCACCCGGCAGCTCGGCGTCGTGACGGGACACCGGGTTTGTCGCCAACGTGCATGTGACAGTGGGCCGTTCAGCGGGGTTCCTGCCGGTCTCAGAGTGCGTCCGGGAGCGTTTTCCACAGGTACGGCCGGTCAGGTGCCGCCTTCAGGGCGTCGAGGACGACCGGGTGCGGTGCGGCGTACAGGACCGGATAGTCGAGCTCACCGGCCGAGGGATCGGGGATCCAGGCCAGTCGCTCGCCGTCGAGGGAGAACCGGGCGTCCACGCCCGGCTTGTTGCCGCGCGGGTCCTGCCGGTGCCAGGCGCCGTGGAAGCGGACGGCGACCAGGCCGTGCAGGACATGGCCGCTTCCGGCGTCATGGGTCAGCCGTTGGTAGCACAGGGCCGTCGGGATGTCCTCCGCGCGCAGCAGGGCCGCCAGCGCGTGTGCCTTGGCGTGGCAGATGCCCGTGCGTTGCCTGATGACGTCGGAGGCGCGCCAGGTGACGCGCAGGTCGCCGGAGTCCTGGGAGTGCGGGATGGTGTCGCGGACGAATTCATAGGCGGCCCGCGCATAGGCATACGAGTCTGTGGCCTCCGCGGCCAGCCGCTCGGCGGTCTCCCGGACCACGGGATGGTGATGGTCGATGACCTCGTCCGCGGCCAAGTACGCGGACAGATCGGCGGTGTTCTGGATCAGCTCCATGCCCGCAGAGCATAGGAACGCGGCCACCCGACAGTCAATGACTTTTCAAGCGGCCGCATACCTATGCATAGCTGGAGGCTAGCGCGCCATCTCCTCCTTGAGCGCCGCCACGAAGGTGTCGACGTCTTCCTCGGTGGTGTCGAAGGAGCACATCCAGCGCACCACTCCGGCGCCCTCGTCCCAGAAGTAGAAGCGGAAGCGCTTCTGCAGGCGCTCGGACACGTCGTGCGGGAGTCGCGCGAACACGCCGTTGGCCTGCACCGGGTAGAGGATCTCCACGCCGTGCACCGCGCGCACGCCCTCGGCGAGCCGCTGGGCCATCTCGTTGGCGTGCCGGGCGTTGCGCAGCCACAGGTCCTTCGCCAGCAGCGCCTCCAACTGCACCGAAACGAAGCGCATCTTCGAGGCGAGCTGCATCGACATCTTCCGCAGATGCTTCATCTGCCGCACCGCGTCCTGGTTGAGGACCACGACCGCCTCGCCGAACACGGCACCGTTCTTGGTCCCGCCCAGCGAGAGGATGTCGACGCCGACCGCGTCGGTGAACGTGCGCATGGGGACGTTCAGGGAGGCGGCCGCGTTGGCTATCCGGGAGCCGTCCAGGTGCACCTTCATGCCGTGCGCATGGGCGTGCTCGCAGATCGCGCGGATCTCCTCCGGCGTGTAGAGGGTGCCGAGCTCCGTGCTCTGGGTGATCGACACGACCTGCGGCATCGCGCGGTGCTCGTCCTCGAAGCCCCAGGCCTGCCGGTCGATCAGCTCGGGCGTGAGCTTGCCGTCCGGCGTGGGCACGGTGAGCAGCTTCAGGCCGCCCATCCGCTCGGGCGCGCCGCCCTCGTCCACGTTGATGTGGGCGCTCTCGGCGCAGATCACCGCGCCCCAGCGGTCGGTGACCGCCTGGAGCGCGACCACGTTCGCGCCGGTGCCGTTGAAGACCGGGAAAGCCTCCGCGGTGGCCCCGAAGTGGCTGCGGATGATCCGCTGGAGGTTCTCGGTGTACTCGTCCTCGCCGTACGCCACCTGGTGGCCGCCGTTGGCGAGGGCCAGGGCGGCCAGCACCTCGGGGTGGGCCCCGGCGTAGTTGTCACTGGCGAAACCGCGGACCGCGGGGTCGTGATGGCGACGCGCGTCGGTCTTGGGAGGGTTCACGGCTTCTCGGTCAGCCACAGACGGTTTCCGTTCACTTCCGCGGCGGGCTTGCTCCAGACGCCCTCGATGGCCTCGGCGAGGTCCTTGACGTCCGTGAAACCCGCGAACTTCGCGTTGGGGCGTTCGGCGCGCATCGCGTCGTGCACCAGCGCCTTCACCACCAGGATCGTAGCCGCCGAGCGCGGTCCGGCCTCGCCGCCGGCCTTGCGGAAGCCGTCGGCCATGGCCAGGGTCCACGCCTCGGCGGCGGCCTTGGACGCGGAGTACGCCGCGTTGCCCGCGGTGGGCTTCGACGCGCCGGCGGCGCTGATCAGCAGGTAGCGGCCGCGGTCGCTGCGCTGCAGGCCGTCGTAGAAGGCCAGGGAGGTGTGCTGCACCGTGCGGATGAGCAGCTTCTCCAGCAGGTCCCAGTCCGCGAGGCTCGTCTCCTCGAAGGTGGCGCTGCCGCGCCAGCCGCCGACCAGGTGGACCAGACCGTCGATCCGGCCGTGCTCCTTCTCGATGCGGTCGGCCCAGGCCCGGGTCGAGTCCAGGTCGAGCAGGTCGACCGTCTCCCCCGTGACCGTGGCGCCGCCGCGCGCGTAGCGGGCCGCGTCCACGGCCTCCGCCAGGCGCTCGGGGTTGTTGTCGGCGCCGACGACGACCGCGCCGGCCTCGGCGAGCCGGACCAGCGTCGCGTGCCCGGCGGGTCCGCCCGCGCCGGCCACCGCGATCACCGCACCGCTGAGAGACCCGTTGTTCGCCACGTTCTTCCCCTCTGAAGCAGTGTTCTCGTCGCTGCGGTCGCTCACGCGGCGATCCGCTCGGCGCTGTCCGCCGTGATGCCCTTGGTGGAGGCGATCACATTCTTCAGCTTCTTGGACAGGGCCTCGTAGAACATGCTCAGCGGAAACTCGTCCGGAAGCACGTCGTCCACGAGCTTGCGCGGCGGCTGGGTCAGGTCCAGCGCCTCCGGGCCCTTGGCCCACCTGGAGCCGGGGTGCGGGGCGAGGTAGGTGGAGACCAGCTCGTAGCCGGCGAACCAGTGCACCAGCTTCGGCCGGTCGATGCCGTCCTTGTAAAGCTTCTCGATCTCGGCGCAGAGCTGGTTGGTGACCTGCGGGGCGCGCTCCCAGTCGATGGAGAGCTTGTTGTCGGTCCAGCGGACGACGTCGTGCTTGTGCAGGTAGGCGAAGAGCAGCTGGCCGCCGAGGCCGTCGTAGTTGCGGACGCGGTCGCCGGTCACCGGGAAGCGGAACATCCGGTCGAAGAGCACCGCGTACTGCACGTCACGGGCCTGCGGGACGCCGTCCGCCTGGAGCTTCACGGCCTCCTTGAAGGCGGTGAGGTCGCAGCGCAGCTCCTCCAGGCCGTACATCCAGAACGGCTGGCGCTGCTTGATCATGAACGGGTCGAACGGCAGGTCGCCGTGGCTGTGGGTGCGGTCGTGGACCATGTCCCAGAGCACGAAGGCCTCTTCGCAGCGCTTCTGGTCGTGGACCATCGCGGCGATGTCCTCGGGCAGCTGAAGGCCCAGGATGTCGACGGCGGCCTCGGTGACCCGGCGGAAGCGGGCGGCCTCCCGGTCGCAGAAGATGCCACCCCAGGAGAATCGTTCCGGCGCCTCGCGTACGGCGATGGTCTCCGGGAAGAGGACGGCCGAGTTGGTGTCGTAGCCGGAGGTGAAGTCCTCGAAGGTGATGCCGCAGAACAGCGGGTTGTCGTAGCGGGTGCGCTCCAGCTCGGCCAGCCACTCCGGCCAGACCATGCGCAGCACGACCGCCTCCAGGTTGCGGTCGAGGTTGCCGTTCTGCGTGTACATCGGGAAGACGACCAGGTGCTGCAGGCCGTCGGCGCGCTGTGCGGCGGGCTGGAAGGCGAGCAGGGAGTCCAGGAAGTCCGGCACCTGGAAGCCGCCCTCGGCCCAGCGGTGCAGATCCTTCACCAGAGCCTGGTGGTAGGCCTCGTCGTGCGGGATGAGCGGGGACAGCTCTTCGACCGCGTCGACAACACGCCGTACGGCGGCCTCGACGTCCGCCCCGGCAGGGGCGTTTTCGGCCTCGAAGTCGATCGATCCGTCCTTGGACTGCCATGGCCGGATCCGCTCCACGGCATCCTTGAGCACGGGCCAGGCCGGGTGCTCAACCACCCTGGTCGACGAAGGAATCTGTCCCTCCGTACCCGCCTGCACAAGAATTTCCGTCATGTCCCATCCTCCACGGGAGAAGCTCGCGTAAGGACACCGTATGCATACCCCGTTTCAGCCAGCAAGAGGCAGATCGGGAAATCTTTCTGTCCATCCCCTTGGTCACCGACATTTTTCCTGCCGTAAACCGTGACGGCGCTCACTTCCGCCGAGTATCCCCGCTTGCGGTGCCGCAGCGATCCGGTGGGTCAAAGCGGCCGGGACTCGCCCACGACAGGGTGACGGCGGGGGCGTGTACCGGCCGCCCGGCGGCCGCCACGCACCCGTATGCCTCGTGCACGTGCGGGTTCATCGCGGGGTCCGGCCGTTAGGCTGCGACTCTGCCCGCGTGGACGACGGAGTCCGCCCGTTCCGCGCGTGCCGAGCCGCCGTCGACGGAACGGAGTCGAACCTTGAACTTCCTTACCATCGGTCACCGCGGGGTCATGGGTGTGGAGCCCGAGAACACCCTTCGTTCCTTCGTCGCCGCGCAGGACGCCGGCCTCGATCTGATCGAACTGGATCTTCACCTGAGCAAGGACGGCGCTCTGGTCGTCATGCACGACGCCGAGGTGGACCGCACGACCGACGGCACCGGGCCCATCGCCGACAAGACCCTGGCCGAGCTGCGCTCCCTGGACGCGGGCCGCGGGGAGCGGGTGCCGGTGTTCGAGGAGGTGCTGGACGCGGTGCGCACGCCGCTGCAGGCCGAGATCAAGGATGTGGCGGCGGCCCGGGCGCTGGCGGCGGTGATGCACGAACGCGATCTGGTCGGGCGGGTGGAGGTGTCCTCGTTCCACGACGACGCGGTCGCCGAGATCGCCCGGCTGGTGCCGGGCGTGCGCACGGCGCTGATCGGGAGCCGCTACGGCACGGACATCGTGGAGCGGGCGGTCGCCGTGGGCGCGGCGACCGTCTGTCTCAACATCCGCCGGCTCACCCTGGAGGTGGTCGAGCACGCGCGCAGGTCCGGGCTGCGGATCATCGGCTGGGTCGTCAACACCCAGGATCATCTGCGGCTGGTCCGCGCCCTGGAGCTGGACGGCGCGACGACCGATTTCCCGGAGATCAAGCGCACGGGGCGCTTCACGGCCTGACGGTCACCCGAGCTTCTTCACCAGCAGCTCGAACTGCAGGTCGTCGCGCTGCGGGATGCCGAAGCGCTCGTCGCCGTACGGGAAGGGCGACATCTTTCCCGTACGGCGGTAGCCCCGGCGCTCGTACCAGGCGATCAGGTCGTCCCGTACGGAGATCACCGTCATGTGCATCTCGGTGACGCCCCAGGCCTCGCGGACCTGGCGCTCGGCCTCCGCCATGACCGTCTTGCCGAGGCCCACGCCCTGCAGGGTGGGGCTGACCGCGAACATGCCGAAGTAGGCATGATCACCGCGGTGTTCGAGCTGGCAGCAGGCGACGATCCGCCCGCCCTGCTCCACGACCATCAGCCGGCTCTCCGGGGACTTGATGACCTCCAGCACGCCCTCGGGATCCGTCCGCCGCCCCTGCAGGATGTCCGCCTCGGTGGTCCACCCGGCCCGGCTGGAGTCGCCCCGGTAGGCCGACTCGATCAGCGCGACCAGCGCGTCGACGTCGGCGCCGGTGGCGTCTCTGAAGGCGGGTCCGGCGGCGGGGGTTTCCATGGAACTGTCTCCGATCTCGGGCGTGGCTGAGCCAGGGTCGAGGGTAACCCTGCCGCTAGGCTCCGCCTGCATGGTGCACGTACTCAGCAGCCGGACGCTGCTCACCCCCACCGACCCCGAGCGCTCCCGGGTCTTCTACGGCGAGCAGCTGGGCCTGTCCGTCTACCGTGAGTTCGGTACGGGGTCCGAGCGGGGGACCGTCTACTTCCTCGGCGGCGGCTTCCTGGAGGTCTCCGGGAGGTCCGAGGCGCCGCCGTCGCCCGCGGTCCGGCTGTGGTTGCAGGTCGACGACGTGACGGCCGCGCACGAGGAGCTGAAGGCCACGGGCGTCGATATCGTCCGGCCGCCGGTGAAGGAGCCGTGGGGCCTGGTCGAGATGTGGATCGCCGACCCGGACGGCATCCGCATCGCGCTGGTGGAGGTGCCGGAGGACCATCCGCTGCGCTACCGGCCGGGGATCTAGCGACTGTGCTTCTCGCGCCGCGGCGTACGGCGTCCGGGCGCACGGCATCCGGACCCTGGCGCGGGGCCGCCGACGTCCGAGACCTCGGCGCGGGGCCGCTCAGGTCCCGGGCCCTGGCACCGGACGTCTGGCGTCCAGGGGCCTGCCGCCGGGCCGCCCACGTCCCGCAACCCTGGCGCGGGGCCTGTGACGCCCGCAACCCTCGCGCCGGACCTCTGACGCCCGCAACCCTCGCGCCGGACCTCTGACGCCCACGGGCCTGCCGCCCGGCCGCCCACGTCCCGCAACCCTGGCGCGGGGCTGCGACGCCCGGGCCATGGCACCGGACGCCTTGCGTCCAGGGGCCTCCCGCCGGGCCACCCGCGTCCCGCGACCCTCGCGCCGGACCTCTGACGCCCGCGACCCTCGCGCCGGACCTCTGACGCCCGCGACCCTCGCGCCGGACCTCTGACGCCCACGGGCCTGCCGCCGGGACACCCGCGTTCCGCAACCCTGGCGCCGGGCCTGTGGCGCCCGGGCCATGGCACCGGACCTCTGACGCCCAGGGGCCTGGCACCGAGCCTCTGGTCTCCGGGGCCTGGCGCCGAGGTTCTGGTGTTCGTGTCCCGGCTGATGTTCAGGGTCTGGTCCCGGAGGTGAGGACATGGCCGCTGATGCCCAGCAGTGAGGGCACGGACTCGGTCTGCCGCATGGCCGCCAGGACCAGCGGCCGGCGCTCCGCATCGTCGAGCCAGGAGTCGATGCCGCCCATCAGCCAGGCCGCGCCTTCGAGGCCGTACTGCCCGTGCGGCGTCAGGCCGGCGTCCGTGAACTCGGTGGGGACGTCGCCGGGGTCGTGGAAGTAGGCCGTGGTGAACAGGGACTTCGGCCCACCGGTCGGCCGCATCCGGCCGTCGCCGACAGCGGCCTCGATCTGCGGCCGGTGCCCGGCGTCGAAGTAGAGCCCGGTGCTCAGGTTGTCGTGCAGCGGTGCGAACCGGTTGATCGTCGCGGCGACCACGAGCCCTCCGGGCCGCACCACCCGGCGCGCCTCGGCGAGTGCCCGCACCCGGTCCGGGCGCTCGGGCAGGTGGTAGAGCGGGCCGAGGAGCAGCACGACGTCCACGGACGCGTCCGGTGCGTCCAGGGCGCGGGCGTCGCCGTGGCGGGCCCGCACGCCGGGCAGCCCGGCCGCCCGTTCGACGTGCCGGGGCACCGGGTCGAGGAGTTCCACGTCATGGCCGTCGGCGGCGAGCCACTCGGCGTGGACTCCGCTGCCACCGCCCACGTCGAGGATCCGCGCCGGAGCTGGCGGCAGGAGCCTGCGCAGCACGTCCTGGGTGCGCCAGAACTCCAGCCGTCCGGCGCCGGTCCGCAGCCGGGCGTCCTCACGGTCACGTCCGTAGTACTCGGCGATCTCCTCGGCCAGCGCGGGGGCCACGGCGTCCTCGGTGCTCATGACGGGACCCTTGCGCACCGTGTTCCGCGCGGGCAAGTGAATTCGGCGCCCCCGTCGACCGTCCCGGATGGCCCGGACAGGGGGCCGGGGTTAGCGTGCCGGAAGAGGTCGCTTCGCGCACCGGAAGGGATCTCTGTGCCGATACGCCAGTCCGCCGCGGCCGGAAGGGACCCCGTCATGAAGTTCGACAGGCCGGTGACCGGCGGACCCTGCTGGACCGAGCTCGGGACCAACGATCTGGAGGGGGCCAAGGGGTTCTACACCGAGTTGTTCGGCTGGCGGCCGGAGACCGATCCGCGGCAGGAGGCGGGCGGGTACACGGTGGCGCACCTGGGTGACGCTGCGGTCGCCGCACTCACCCCGCTGTACCAGGAGTCCCAGCCCGTGGCGTGGAACGTCTCCTTCGCGGTGACCGACGCGGACGCGGCGGCACGGCGCGTGGAGGAGGCCGGCGGGACGGTGATCCTCGGCCCGATGGACGTGTTCGACGTGGGCCGGTTCGCGGTGGCCCTCGACCCGACCGGCGCGGCGTTCCAGCTGTGGCAGGCGCGGGCCTTCCCCGGGGCCGGGCTGTTCAACGCGCCCGGCACCCTCGGCTGGGTGGAACTGGCGACCCGGGACACCGAGCGGGCCCGGGACTTCTACACCACGGTGTTCGGCTGGAGCGTCGACACCTCCGAGTGGTACACGCAGTGGGGCATCGGCGGCGACGACTTCGGCGGCATGGCCGACATGGGCGACCGGTTCCCGCCCGAGGTGCCGCCGCACTGGCTGCCGTACTTCGCGGTGGACGACGTGGACGCGACGGCCGAGGTCGCGCAGCGGGCGGGCGGGTCCGTCGTCCTGGCACCCGTGTCGGTGCCCGACGGCCCGCGCATCGCGGTGCTGCGGGATCCGCAGGGCGCGGCGTTCGGCGTGCACCGGGCCGGCGAGGAGGGCTGAGGCGCTGCCCGTGACTTCGCGTGCGCTTGGGGCTGGGGTGCCGACAAGGACACCAGTGCGCGGATCCTCGACATGTATGCCGATGCCGGCGGCAACTTCACTGCTCGCCGGGACAACTTCACCCCGATCGAGGCGATGATGCGCGCCCTGGACGACGTCGTGCGCTCCGGCACAGTGCTGGACTTGGGCGTGTCGGACTGGCCGGCTGGACTCCGTGGGGCACAGGCCGGCCGCCTGGGGGGAGGACGTGATCAGCTGGACGCGGACGCGCTGAAGCGACTGGACGGGGCGAGTGCCGTGCCGCTCGGCTCCCCGCACGACTTTCTGCGGGAACCGCTCATCACGCGGAATGCCTACGGCGACCGCTGGACCGACATCGAGGACCGCCGCTCCACGTACCGCCGTACGGCGCACGACGTCCTCCGATGTCCTCCGTTACGCCCGAAGCGCCCCCATCCGGCCCTCCAGGCGGCCGAGCAATTCGGCGAGCAGAACGGCGAGTTCGTCCAGCCCCTCGGGAGCCAGCACACTCAACACGGCCGATTCATAGGTGAGTTGCTCCGGGAGGATGCCGTCGACGAGGTCGCGGCCCGCCTCGGTGAGGCGGACGTGGGCGACCCGGCGGTCCCGGGTGTCGCCGCGCCGCTCGACCAGTCCGCTTTCGGTCAGCTGCTTGAGCCGCTTGGTGACGGCGGCCCCGGAGGAGAAGGTCTCCCGGGCCAGCTCCCCCGGGGTCAGCTCGTGGCCGGTGCGGCGCAGCGCGCCCAGCAGGTCGAACTCGGGGCGGCTGAGCCCGGCCCGGCGCAGCGGCGCGTCCTCGGCCTGCTGGAGCAGCGCGGCACACCGGTTGATCCGGCCGATGACCTCCATGGGCCCGGTGTCCAACTCGGGATGCACGGCCCGCCACTGCCGCACGACGGCGGCGACGGTGTCCTGCCGAGCGGCAGGATCGCCGGCCGTGTCCGGGTCGGTTCCGGTCACCGGTCCACCGGGGCGGACGACCTCACCGGCATCGGTGTCCGCGCCGGCGGGCCGGTGACCGCCCGCACGGCCCGCACCGGCCGCGTCGTCACCGCTCCCCGGGCCTGCGCCGACCGAACGGCGACCGCCCGCCGGTTCGCCACCGGCACGCCGGTGGACCCCCGCGCCAGCCGTGACGTCACCGCTCCCCAGGCGTTCGCCGGCCGGATCACGGCTCTCCACCGGTTCCGCGCCGGCGTGCCGGTGGTCGGTCGTCCGGTCCGTGTCGGCCGGGTCGTCCGCCGGCGTTTGTCCGCCGTTCGTCGCCGTCATGGCCGTATGTCCTCCGTCGTCCTGCCCGGGCCCTGGACCGGATCCACCGGATCCTGGTGCTGCGGTACGAGACCCTGGCGTCGTACCGTCGCCGCGAGCGTACGGTGTCCGGCCTGCTCGGCGAGCACGACCCGCTCCTCGGGCAGGGCGCGCTGCCACCACTCGCCGGACGCGGCGTCGGCCGTGGCGCGCAGGTCGGCGAGGGCGGCGGCGAGGCTGCGGCGGGCCGACTCCAGGGCGCGGGGGGCCGGGTACGGCTCGGCCAGCAGCCGGGCGGCGTTCTCGCGGGCCCGCTCCATCGTGGCCAGCGCGTGTTCGAGGCGGTCGCCCGCGCGCCGGTTGGTGACGGCGACGGCCGCGACGAAGCCGACCAGCGCGCCGATCAGGGTGTCCGCGACCCGCTCGGTGATCAGCTCGGCCGGGTCCTGGGCGCGGGCGAACTCGGTGATGAGCAGGGCCATCGGGGTCACGCAGACGGTGCCGAGCCAGTAGTTGCGCGCGATCAGCGCCTCCGCGCCGAAGTTGAAGGCGAGGCAGCACAGCACCAGCGCGACCGGGTGGAGATGGGCGAGCGGGGCGACGGCGGCGAAGACCAGGACGCCGGCGAGGTTGCCGACGACCCGCTGGATGCCCCGGTTCCAGGTGAGCGTGACGTTGGCCTGGTAGAGGGAGGCCGCGGTGACCAGCGCCCAGTAGGGACGGCCCACCCCGAGCGCGAGGGAGGCGTAACCGGCGAGGGCGCAGCCGATCGCGGTGCGCGCGGCGATCGGGGCGAGGGGAGCCAGGCGATGCCGCAGCGGCGGGCGGGGGTAGGCCAGTTCGGTGTCGATGCCGAGGAGTTCGTCGGCGGACTCGCGCGGGAACCGGACGCGGGGGATCCGCCCGGTGCCACGCAGTTCGCGGGCCCAGGCGCGCAGCCGTGCCGGGTCGGTGTCGGCGGGCGCGGCGAGCGCGACCTCGGCGCGGACGAGGAGCCGTTCGAGGGCGCGCCTGGTGCGGTCGGGGCGGGCCCCGGCGGCGAGCAGCGACTGCCAGGCGGCGTGGATCGCGGCGGCGCTCGCGGCACGGGCCCGGGCGTGCCCGCCGGCGGTGCCGCGTGTGTCGGCGTGCGCGGCCGCCGCGTCCAGGGCCTGGGCGGTGGCGCGGCGCTCGGGGCCGTACGGGCGGAGCAGTCCGGGCGCCATGCCGACCAGCCAGGCCCAGGCGCCGGCCGCCAGGGCGAGCCCGACGTGACCGGGCACCTGGCCGAGGGTCTGCGGCGCGAACAGCGAGGCGGAGCTGATGAAGGTCAGGACCACGTTCCCGGGCGGTCCGAGCCGGGCCGCGTCGCTCACGGTCTTCTGGACGGCCGCCATGGCGGCGCCGACGGTGACGAGGACGACGGCGTTGCCCGTGAGCGACGCGGCCAGCAGGGAGACCGTGAGGCCGCCGACCATGCCGAGCGCCACCCAGGCCAGGACGCGGGCGCGGGCGGCGTAGGGCCGGCTGTGACCGTAGAGCGCGCACAGCGACCCGGCCATCGTGTACATCGCGAGGTCGAGGCGGCCCAGCGCCAGCAGGATCAGGTTGGGCGGCGCGACCGCGGCGACCACGCTCAGCGCGGGCTTGAACCAGATGTCGGAGGGCCGCCCGAGACGGAGCACTCCGGCGAGGGGAAGTCGGTGGTGGGTCGCACTGCTCATACCATCAATTTAACATGTGTTTTACTCGTAAAATTCCTCACCGGTGATTCTCGCGGATGACTCTCGCGGCGTTCCCCTCGGCGCGCTCACCTGCCGCGCTCCGCCGAATGCTCCCCGTGTACACCCTTGCGCTCGCGTGCGCTCCGCATGGCGTGGGCATCGCATTCCTCGACCGACCGTCGAACGGGGAGGTGCGCGTGCACGGACCGGTACCGGCCGCGTGGCTGCTGGTCGCCCTGTGCGCGGCGACCGGGGCCTACTGCCTGCTGCGGATGCGCAGCCGCGTCGAGGAGCAGCGCAGGGCCGCGGGCGCCGAGGCGCTGATGGGCTTCGGCATGGCCGTGATGGCCGTGCCCGCGGCGGTGTTCGCGCCGCCGAGGTGGGTGTGGCCGGTGTACGCGGCCGTGTTCGGCGCGGCGGCGCTGCGCGCGCTGTGGGCCTCGCGCGCCACCCCGCATCACCTGCACCACCTGGTGGGCACGTGCGCGATGGTCTACATGTCGGTGGCCATGGCCGCGGCCCCGCCCGGCGCCGCCCACCATGCGCACGGCGGCTCGGGGATGCCGCTGTTGACCAGCCTGCTGCTGCTGTATTTCGCGGGTTACGTGCTGCTCGCCGGAGCCCGCCTGGTGCCGGCCACGGTGGCCGGGGTCGGCGGCGGACCGCTCGGCTGGGGCGATCGGCCGGAGCTGTCGCGGGCCTGCCGGCTGTCGATGGGGATCGGCATGGTGGCCATGCTGCTGACGATGTGAGCGGAGTCTGTGCGGGTGCGTTGTCTGCGTCACTTCGGTGGCGCGGACCGTACCCGTGAGCGGCCTCGCGCTCATAGGGTGCTGACCATGATGGTCCCCGTGGCCCTGCTGCTGCTCGGCGCCCTGACCGCCGTCGTCGCCCCGCGGCTGCTCGCCCGGGCCGACTGGCCGGACCGCGAACCGGTCGTCGCCCTCTGGATGTGGCAGTGCGTCGTGGCGGCCGTCCTGCTGTGCTGCGTACTGTCGATGACGCTCAGCGCGTCGGCGGCCTGGCAGGAAGTGCGCGGGCATGTGTTCGCCCGGGCTCCGCGCGCGGTCGTGGACGCCTACGCCCTCGGCACGGCGGGCCCGTGGGCGGCACCGACCGCCGTACTGCTGGCCTCCGGCGGCCTGTGGAGCCTGGCGATGCTGGTGCGCGAGGTCGTACGGGCCCGGGCCCGGCGGCGCACCCGGCGCGCCGAACTCGTCGTGCGCGCCCCGCTGTTGCCGGGCGAGGAACCGGCGGGCGGCCGGCTGGTGGTGCTGGAGGGCGAGCGTCCCGACGCCTGGTGGCTGGCCGGTACGGCGCCCCGCCTGGTCATCACGACGGCCGCGCTGCGTCGCCTGAAGGGGCGTCAACTGAACGCCCTCATCGCCCATGAGCAGGGCCACGCGCAGGCGCGGCACGACTGGCTGCTGCACTGCTCGGCGGCGCTGGCGGGCGGATTCCCGCAGGTGCCGGTGTTCGCCGCGTTCCGCGCCGAGATGCACCGGCTGGTCGAGCTGGCCGCCGACGACATGGCATCCCGGCGCTTCGGCCGGCTGACGACCGCGCTGGCGCTGGTCGAACTCAACGAGGAGCGGGGCGTGTTCGGACCATGCCCCTCCGCGCAGGCCCATGTGCCGCAGCGTGTGCACCGGTTGCTCACTCCCCCGGGCCGGCTCCCCGCACTGCGCCGGCTGCGTCTGACGGCCGTCGCGGCGCTGGTGCCGGTGCTCCCGGTACTGGTGGCCCTGGTTCCGGGCCTGCGTGCCCTCGGCTGACGGCTGACGACGATCGACCGACGGCTCGGGTCCGTCGGCACCGTACGCCGCGCGGGCCGGCCGGACGGTGGCCACGGGCCTCCCGATCAACAAAGATCGCGGCATGCCCCGCAGCCCCAGCGCCGACCCGCGCCCCAGGCCCACTGCGGCGTCCCGGTCCCGCCCGCGGGCCCTGCGCGCCGCGGCCCTCCTCGCCGCCGCCGTCGGCGTGTGCTGCGCGCTGCTGACGGCCCTCGCCCCGGTCCGCTGGCATCCGCTGCTCACCGTGGACGGCAACGTCTCCCGCGCGACGCACCACTGGGCGGCCCACGACCACGCTCTCACGCACGCCTTCCGGGTACTGACCGACTGGGCCTGGGACCCGCTGACGATGCGTCTGGTGTGCGCGGCCGCCGTGTTGTGGCTGGTGTGGCGGCACGCCGCGTGGTGGACGGCGCTGTGGCCGGCGGTCACCGTGGCCCTGGCGGCGGTGGTGCAGCAGTCGGTGAAGCGCGCCGTCGACCGGCCCCGGCCGGTGTGGCCGGACCCCGTCGACTCCGCCCGGTACGCGGCCTTCCCGTCCGGTCATGCCATGACGGCCACCGTGGTGTGCGGCCTGCTGCTGTGGCTGCTGCACCGCTTCGGCGCGGGCCGCGTCCGGCGGCGTACGGCCGTGGCGGCGGCCGTGGTCTCGGTGCTGGGCGTGGGCGTGACCCGGGTGTGGCTGGGCGTCCACTGGCCCTCGGACGTGGTCGGCGGCTGGCTGTTCGGGGCACTGACGGTGGCCCTGGCCGTGGTCGTGTACGAGTGGCCGCGGCCCGCTCCGGCCGACACCGCCGGCCACCGGCCCCGATAGGGTCGGGCGCATGTCTGCCGTGCTGTTCGACTTCTCCGGAACCCTGTTCCGCATCGAATCCACCGAGTCCTGGCTGCGTGCGGTCCTGGCCGACACGGGACACGCCCTGCCCGAACCCGAACTGAAGGCCGCCGCACGGTCCTTGGAGACGGCGGGAGCGCTGCCGGGCGGAGCGAATCCGGTGGAGCTGCCGGCGGACCTGGCGGGCGTCTGGGCGGTGCGGGACGAGAGCGCGGAACTGCACCGGGCCGCTTACACGGGCCTGTCCCGGCGGGTGCCGCTGCCCGACCCCGGGCTGCACGACGCGCTGTACGAGCGGCACAAGCTCCCGGCCGCCTGGGCCCCGTACCCGGACGCCCCCGAGGTGCTGCGCACCCTGCACGAACGAGGGATCGGCGTGGGCGTGGTCAGCAACATCGGCTGGGATCTGCGCCCGGTGTTCCGCGAGCACGGGCTCGACCGGTATGTGGACGCGTACGTCCTGTCGTACGAGCACGGGGTGCAGAAGCCGGACCCGCGGCTGTTCTCGGTCGCCTGTGCGGCGCTGGGCGCCGATCCGCGACAGGTGGTGATGGTGGGCGACAGCAAGGAGGCCGACGGTGGCGCGGCCGCGCTCGGCTGCCGGGTGCACTTCGTCGACCACCTGCCGGTGACGGACCGGCCCGACGCGCTGCTGCCCGTGCTGGATCTGGTGGGCTGAGGCCCGGCGCCCGCCGGCCGCGCGGGGTCAGCCCTGGCGGCCCTCGACCTCGGTGGCGGGGCGCACACGCGCCCCGCACGGGTCCAGTTCGCGCGGTGTGCGACACCGAGGGATTCCCGCGGTCGGTCCCATGGGGCGACACGCGGACGGTGCGGTTGCGGTGACAGCGCCGGTGAGTGCAGGGCCCGGCTGCCGTCGGGACTCCTCGCGCCGTCCGTCTGAGACGATCCCCCGCGTCGCCCCAGACGGACGGCAGCCCTGGACCGGGCCCGCGCATGGCGGTGCCCGCTGCGATGAGTATAGTTGGCTGGCAGCCAGTCAACGCAGGAGTTACAGGATGTCCCCGCGCAACGCCTCGGTCAATGAAGAGTTGCGGCGGCGTTCCCGGGAGCGGCTGTTGCAGGCCGCCGTGGAGCTGGTCGACGAGCACGGCTTCGAGGCCACCACGCTGGGCGACATCGCGGACCGCGCCGGTTCGGCGCGCGGACTGGTGTCGTACTACTTCCCCGGCAAGCGCCAGCTGGTGCAGTCGGCCGTGCACCGGCTGATGCACCGCACGCTGGAGGAAGCGCTGGAGCGGGAGCCGCACACCGAGGACGGCCGGGAGCGCCTCGCCCGGGCCATCGACGCGATCCTGGGCCTGGCCAGCGACCGGCCGGTGCTGATGCGGCAGCACATGGCGGGGCTGCTGCAGGCGGAGGGCTTCGTGCAGTGCCCGGAGCAGCGCCGGCTGTCGGAACTGCTCAGCGACACCGTCGCCCGGTACGGCTCCCAGGACGTCGCCGCCGACTATCCGATGCTGCGGGCCGTACTCATGGGCGCGGTGTACTCGGCGCTGGTTCCGGGGGTGCCGATGCCGGTACCTGCGCTGCGGGCCGAACTGTTCCAGCGGTACGGGCTCGACTGGGCGTCCGGGGTGCCGCCGGAGAGCGAGGAGGGCCAGGAGGCGCGAGAGCAGGACCTGTCCCGGTTCTTCGCGACGGAGGAGCGGCCGAGCAGTCCCTAAGGGACGCGAGAGCTGCAACGAGCAAACCGACTCAGTCGCGGCGTGCGTGACGGGGCGTGAGGAATCCCGCGTCCCGCGCCTGGGCGATCAGCCTGAGGGAGCGGCGGCGACTGTGTCCGGTCGCGCTCATCACGGCGAGCACCGGGTCACTCCCCTGCTCCTGTGCAACACGGTATTCCTGCGCGGCCAGCCGACGGCCCTCGACGCCGCGCGGCCAGACCGGCCGGGCACGCCGCGAACCTACCCAGAGCTCGTCCTCCTCCGCGCCGGCCTCTCGCGCGCCGCCCTCCTCCGCACCGACGTCCTGCGCGCCGCCCTGCCCGTCGCCGATTTCCTCCGCGCCGGCTTCCTCCTGGTCGGCCTTCTCGTCGCCGGCCTTCTCGTCGGATTCCGGTGCGTACCGCCCCTGCAGGCGTTCATCGCCGTCGCTGTCGCACGACCGCTCCACCCCGCACGACGCGAACAGCGGCCCCTCGATCCAGTCCGCGAGCACCGCCAGATCGGCGAGGGACAGGGCCGGCTGGGCACTGACGTCCTCGATGGACACGCGGCCCTCGCGCACGACGGCCAGGGCGTCGACCCGCGCGCCGTCCGGGAAGGCCAGCCGAACCTGGAACCAGGACGTGACCTCGCACTGCTCCCGCACCTCCCACGCAGGGCACACGGACACCACGCCGTCCTCCGCGTCCCGATCGGAGAGATCAAGAAAGGATGCTTCTGGCACACACGGAAAGTAACCGTATGATTACGCCTCGTACGAACGGACACGCTTCGCAGTCACCCCGCCGGCCCCTGCCCTCATGGGGTTGTGGGTGCCATGCTGGAGCCGTCCGCACACCACCTCCTTCGGGCGAGGAGTACCGCTGTGCTGCGTGTCGCCGTCGTCGGTTCGGGGCCGAGCGGGTGTTACACCGCCCAGACCCTGGTTCAGCAGGACCCCGAGGTGTCCGTGGACGTCCTGGACCGCCTGCCCTGCCCGTACGGCCTGGTCCGGTACGGCGTCGCCCCGGACCACGAGAAGATCAAGTCCCTGCAGGGCAGCCTGAGGACGGTGCTGGAGCACGAGCGGGTGCGATTCCTCGGCGGGGTGCTGGTGGGCGGCGGCCCGGGTGGGCTGCCGGTGGAGCGGCTGCGGGAGCTGTACCACGCCGTGGTGTACTGCGTGGGCGCCGCCGCCGACCGCCGACTCGGGATTCCGGGCGAGGAGCTGCCGGGCAGCTGGTCGGCGACCGACTTCGTGGCCTGGTACAGCGCGCATCCGGACGCGGCCGACGCCGGCTTTCTGCGCGGAGTGCGGTCGGCCGTCGTCATCGGCGTGGGCAATGTGGCGGTGGACGTCACTCGGATGCTGGTCCGGGGCGCCCCGGAGCTGCGCCCGACGGACATGCCGCAGGCAGCGCTGGACACGCTGACGGCGAGCGGGATCACCGAGGTGCACATGGTGGGCCGGCGCGGCCCCTCGCAGGCCCGCTTCACCACCAAGGAGCTGCGCGAGCTGGGCGCGCTGCCCGGCACCGAAGTCCGCGTCGATCCCGCCGACCTGGCGCTGGATCCGGCCGACCCCGCCGCCCTGCCCGCCGTACCGCGCCGCAATCTGGAGGTGCTGCGCGGCTGGGCCGCCCGGCCCTCGGCCGACGCCGCCCGGCGCATCGCCCTGCGGTTCTTCCTGCGCCCCGTGGAACTGCTCGCGGACGCGGGCCGGGTGGGCGCCGTGCGCTTCGAGCGGACGGCTCCGGACGGGCGGGGCGGGGTGACGGGCACCGGCCGGTTCGTGGACGTGCCCGCCCAGTTGGTGCTGCGCTCGGTGGGCTATCGCGGAGCACCACCGGACGGACTGCCGTTCGACGCGCCGAGCGGCACGGTGCCGAACGCGGCGGGGCGGGTCGTACGCGAGGGTGACCTCTCCCCCGGTGAGTACGTCGCCGGCTGGATCAAGCGCGGTCCGACGGGTGTCATCGGCACCAACCGGCCCTGCGCCAAGGAGACGGTGACCTCCTTGCTCGCGGACGCTCCGGAGCTCCTGCGCCGGCCGGTGCCCGAGGATCCGGTGCCCGCGCTGCGGGCGGCCGGGATCGAACCCGTGCCGTGGGCGGGGTGGCTGGCGATCGAGCGGGCCGAGGCCGACCTGGGCGCGCGGCTCGGACGGGGCGTGGTCAAGCTGGCCGACTGGGACGCGCTACTTACGGCGGCCCGGTCGACGTAGGCCCGGTGGCCGGGGGATCCGGGTGGAGCCGGGGATTCCGCACCGGCCGGGCGGGCATGACACACAGCGGCAACAGACCGGAAATCAACAAACTGTTCAAGGCGCTTACGGTCTCGTCCTGTTCGGATGCCACTCCCCGCCCGCGCACCGCTGGAGTCCTCATGGCCACCACCACCGCAGACATCCACCCCGTCGACGAGATACCACCGGCACGGCAACTGGCGGCCTTCGGGCTGCAGCACGTGCTCGCGATGTACGCGGGTGCCGTCGCCGTGCCGCTCATCGTGGGTGGCGCGATGAAGATGTCGCCCGCCGACCTGGCGTATCTGATCACCGCCGACCTGCTGGTGTGCGGGATCGCCACGCTGATCCAGTGCATCGGCTTCTGGCGGTTCGGCGTCCGGCTGCCGATCATGCAGGGCTGTACGTTCGCGGCGGTGTCGCCGATGGTGCTGATCGGGACGACGGGGGGCGGGCTGCCCGCGATCTACGGCTCGGTGATCGTCGCGGGCCTGGCGATCATGCTGCTCGCGCCGGTCTTCGGCCGGCTGTTGCGCTTCTTCCCGCCGCTGGTGACCGGCACGGTGATCCTGATCATCGGGGTCTCGCTGCTGCCGGTCGCGGGCAACTGGGCGGCGGGCGGCGCCGGTGCAAAGGACTTCGGGGAGCCGAAGAACCTGGCGCTGGCGGCCTTCGTGCTGGCGGTGGTGCTGGCCGTGCAGCGGTTCGCGCCCGCCGCCCTTGGCCGGATCGCCGTCCTGATCGGGATCGCGGTGGGTCTGGCGGTCGCGGTGCCGTTCGGGTTCACCGACTTCAGCGGGGTCTCCGGCGCCGACTGGGTGGGCATCAGCACGCCGTTCCACTTCGGGGCGCCGCAGTTCAAGGCGTCCGCGATCGTGTCCATGCTGGTGGTCGCCCTGGTGACCATGACCGAGACGACCGGTGACCTGATCGCGGTGGGTGAGCTGACCGGACGGAAGGTCGAGCCGCGCTCGCTCGCCGACGGGCTGCGCGCGGACGGCCTGTCGACGGTGCTGGGCGGGGTGTTCAACACCTTCCCGTACACGGCGTACGCGCAGAACGTGGGCCTGGTCGGGATGACCCGGGTGCGCAGCCGCTGGGTGGTCGCGGCGGCCGGCGGGATCCTGGTGCTGCTCGGTCTGCTGCCCAAGCTGGGCGCGGTGGTCGCGGCGATCCCGGCGCCGGTGCTGGGCGGCGCCGGGCTGGTCATGTTCGGCACGGTCGCGGCGAGCGGGCTGCGGACGCTGGCCCGGGTCGACTTCCAGGGGAACCACAACCTGACCGTGGTGGCCGTGTCGGTGGCGGTCGGCATGCTGCCGGTGGGGGTGCCGACGGTCTACGAGAAGTTCCCGGACTGGTTCCAGACGGTGATGAACAGCGGGATCAGCGCGGGCTGCCTGTCCGCGATCGTACTCAACCTGCTCTTCAACCACCTTCCCGGGAAGGCGGGTTCAGGCGCCGTCGCCGAGGCGGACGGACTGCCGGTCGGCGGCCGCGAGAAGGCTGTCGAGCAGTCCCGGGAAGAGACCGTCTAGGTCGTCCCGGCGCAGGCCGTTCATCTTGGCCGTACCCCGGTAGATCTGCCGGACGACCCCGCTCTCGCGCAGCACCCGGAAGTGGTGCGTGGTGGTGGACCTGGTCACCGGCAGTTCGAACTGCGAGCAGGTCAACTCCACCCCCCTGGCGGCGAGTTCGCGCACGATCTGCAGTCGCATCGGGTCGGAGAGCGCGAGATCGTGACGAACGGCGAGGCCGACGCCGTCCTGCTGGGCCGCGAGCTGCTGCGCAACCCGTCGTGGGCCCGGTACGCCGCCCACGAACTGGGCGGGGAGGTCCGGGTACCGGACCCGTACCACCGCTCGGTCTGACGGCGGCCGACGGCCGGCACCAGCGAGCGTGACCGCCACCATCGGCCACTACCGGTCGACTTGGGCGCGACCGCCCGCCATCATCGGCAGGCCTGGCGGCCACCACCGTCCACCACCGAGCGGCCTCACCGCCACCACCGGCACCGTACCTTCATGGCTACCCGGCACCGGCCGGCCTGGTGCCGCCACCGGCAGGCCTGACAGCCCACCACCGGCCGGCACCGGGCGGCCTCAGCGCCGCCGCTGCATGGCTGCCCAGCGCCGGCCGACCTGAGTGCCGCCGCCACTGGCACGGTCCGACCGCCGCCACCGGCCGCTATCGGTACGGTCCGAACGCGACCCGCCCAGCCACCACCGGCCGTCCTGAGCGCGGCCGCCTGCCACCACCGGCCGGCCTCGGCGCCGCCACCCGCCACCACCCGCCACCACCCGCCAGCCTGAGCGCCACCACCCGCCGCCACCCGTCGGCCTGAGCGCCGCCACCCGCCACCACCGGCGCCATCGGACCATGGCCACGCACGCCCGGCACCGTCGGAGCATGGCCACCCAGCCACGGCACCGTCCGACCACGGCCACCCGCCACCGCCGGCACCGTCTGAGCGTGACCGCCCAGACACCACCCGCCGGCCGGAGCGCGGTCGGCCTTCGGTCAGTTCGGCAGCAGTCGGGCGACCGTCTCCTCCAGGCGGGGCAGCGCTCGCTGGCCCGCGAGGGCCAGGGCGATCGCGGCCAGGACACCGGTCCAGGCGACCGGGCCGAGCGGGGTGCACCCGACGGCATGGCTGGCGACCGGGATCTGGACGGCCGCGACCAGCGCCACGGCGGAACCCAGGCAGGTGACCTGCACCAGGCGGCTCTCGCGCCGGTCCAGCCACGTCTGCACGAGCTGTGTGCCGACCACCCCGCACAGCGCCATGGTGCTGGAGCGGCGTGCGGTCCCCGGCGTGAAGCGGCCGATCAGCCAGGCCGTCACCGCGCCCAGGCAGGTGGTGAGCGCCCGGTGCCGGATCTGCCGCAGCAGGGGCTCGCCCAGGACGGCGGAGGCGTCCTCCGGCGATCCACCGCGGGCGCGCACGATGCCGGACCCGTCGTCCTGCTGCGATCCGCCCCGGGCCGGAACCGGCGCGTCCGCCTTCTCGGTCACCGCCACCGCCATCGACGGGAACAGGTCGGTGAAGAGGTTCACCATCAGCATCTGCCGGGTGGACAGCGGCGCCCGGCCGGACAGCAGCGTGCCCAGGATGCCGAATCCGACCTCGCCCGCGTTGCCGCCGATCAGGATGGCGATGGCGTCGGCCACGCTGTGCCACAGCGCGCGGCCCTCGCCGACGGCGTCGATCAGCACCGTCAGATCGTCGTCGGTGAGGACGATGTCGGCGGCGTTGCGCGCGGCGGCCGAACCCCGCGCGCTGATCCCGACGCCGATGTCGGCGGCGCGGATGGCCGCGGCGTCGTTGGCGCCGTCGCCGACCATGCCGACGACCCGGCCCGCGTCCCGCAGCGCCTCCACCACCTGGAGCTTCTGCTCGGGCGCCACCCGCGCCACCACGCCCGCGTCCCGCAGCATCCGGGCCCTGGCCGCCCGGTCCGCCGCCGCCAGCTCGTCACCCGTGACGACGACGGTGTCCGCGGGCCAGCCCAGCTCGGCCGCGATGGCGCGCGCGGTCTGCGGATGGTCCCCGGTGAGCATGACCGGTCGTACGCCCGCCTCGAGCAGGCCCGCCACGAGCGCCGTGGAGGTCTCGCGCGGTACGTCGGAAAGGGCGAGCAGTCCGATGAACTCCAGCTCCCGCAGCGGCTGTTCGAGGACGTCGTCCTCCTGCTCGTCCGCGCCGAGCCGCCGTTCGGCCACCGCAAGCACCCTGAGGCCGTCCCGCGCCAGCGCCTGGGCCGCCTCGGAGGCGTGCTCCGGCAGCCCGGCGCAGGCGGGCAGCACGGTCTCCGGGGCGCCCTTGACCACCAGCACGAGCGGGCCGTCCCTGCTCCGGCCGACGGCGGCGGCGTATCCGCGTGCCGCCTCGAAGGGCAGGTCCGCGCACTGTGTCCACTCCGGATCCGGACCGGCCGCCGCCAGCACGGCCTCGTCGGTGGCGTGCACCGGCCGCTCGGCATCGCCGTCGACGCGCGGGCAGGCGCGTACGGCGGCCCGCACGGTGCCCGCCGACCCGGCGTCGTCCACCGGGCGCACCGTGCCGTCGGCGTCGGAGGTGCGCACCAGGCGCAGCCGGTTCTCGGTGAGCGTGCCGGTCTTGTCGAAGCAGAAGGTGTCCATGCGGCCCAGCGCCTCCAGGGTGCGCGGGGTGCGGACCAGGACACCGTCACGGCTGAGCCGCCGGGCCGCCGCCAGCTGCGCGACCGTGGCCACCAAGGGCAGCCCCTCCGGTACGGCGGCCACGGCCACCGCCACGCCGCCGCTGACCGCCTCCCGGATCGCCGTGCCGCGCACCAGCGCCAGGCCCGTGACCGCGGCGCCGCCCGCCAGGGTCAACGGCAGTGCCTTGCGGGTGAGTTCCTGCAGCCGGGCCTGCACCCCGCCGGCGGGGGGCGTGCGGGCTGCCAGGTGGACGGCGCGGGCGGCCTCCGTGTGGTCGCCGATGTCGACCACCACGGCCCGGGCCTGGCCCGCCACCACGGTCGTCCCCTCGAAGACCATGCACCGCCGGTCGGCGACCGGGGCGTGCGGGGTCGGGTCCGTCTGTTTCTCCACCGGCAGGGACTCGCCGGTCAGGGCCGACTCGTCGACCTCCAGACCGTCCTGCCACAGCAGCCGGGCATCGGCGGGCACCACGTCGTCCGCCTTCAGCTGGATCACGTCGCCCGGATGCAGCTTGCCCGCCTCCACGGTGCGCGTGCCGCCGGCCGGCGCCTCGGTCTCCGGCGGGACGAGCCGCGCCTTCTGCCGCTGCTCCTCGAGCAGTCCGGACAGGGCCCGTTCGGCGCGCAGCCGCTGGATGCCGCCGACCAGGGCGTTCAGGTCCAGGGCGCCGACGACGAGCAGGGCGTCCACCATCGAGCCGAGGATCGCCGACGCCGCCGAGCCGACCGCGAGGACCGGGGTGAGCGGGTCATGGAGTTCACCGCGTACGGCCCGGCCGAGCCGGTAGGACCAGCGCGCGGGCGCGGCGACCGGATGCCTGAAAACCCTGGTGGCGGCCGTGCGCGCGCGGGCGGTCAGCGCCTCGAACGCCGCGACCTCGGCGGCCGGTTCGTGCTCCAGCCGCTCCTGGGCCTGCTCGGGGTCCAGCTCGTGCCAGTGCACGCGCGCGTGCGGATGCGGGGGCCGGGCCGCCGCCACGCCGAGCGCGGCCCGGCCCCCGGAGATCAGGGCCGACACGGCGGCGGCGTCGACGGGGGCGTGCCGCAGCCCCGGCAGCGCGGCCAGGCGTCCGCGGCCGCCGCAAGACTCGCCGACGGCCACCAGAAGCCCGGAGAGCGCGGCGCCGGAACGGGCCAGGGTCTGGGCATGGCCGCCGACCGTACGGGCGGCCGGGATCGCGGTCAGCACCCGCCATACGTCGGGCAGCCCGTGCAGCGCGAGGAGGTCCGCGCCCCAGACCACGGCGCCGTCGCGGTCGGTGAGGGCGAGGGCGATGTCGGCGCAGCGCAGCCCGGCCAGCACGTCCTGCTCGTCGGCCGCGCGCACCCGGGCGACGGCGAGCACCGCGCCGGCGTCACCGCGCGCCTGGTACACCACGTCGTCCAGCGGCCGGCGGGCGTCGACGACCTGGTCGGCGAGGCCGGTGAAGTCCTCCAGGGCGGGGTCGTCCACGAGCACCACGCGCAGGCGGGCCCGGCGGGCCGCGTCCAGCACCGGTTCGGCCCACGGGTCGGCCTCGCCCTCGTCCGTGCACAGCGCGCTGGAGTGCAGGACGACCGTGCCGGCCATCTCCAGCCGGCGCAGCCGGTCCGGGTCACGGACCAGGACCCCCGTGCGGGCGAACGCGGCGCTCAGCAGCGCGTGGAAGGCGGCGGGGCCGTAGCGGGCGGCCTTCGGCGAGCCGGCGAGGACCGCCTCCGCTGCCTCGGCGCCGTCGTGCTTGACCAGCAGGGTGGCCGCTGCACCCAGCACACTGCCCGCGGAGGCGTGCTCGGCGTACTCCTGGGCCGGGGACTCCCGCAGCGGCGGGCGGGGTGCGCCGTCCGCCGGGAGGCTGATCCGCCCGGGCGCGCACAGCTGGTCGTGCACGGCGTCGAAGGCGGCGGCGCGCGCCACCGTCTCAGCCACCTGGCACGCGCGCAGGGCGCCGTCGAGGACGAGGGAGGTCGGGGTCTGTCCGGCTCCGTGGACCGTGGCGTTCGCGCAGGCCAGCAGGAGATCCATGCGGACGTCCCCGAGCCGGGCGCGCAGCCAGGCGCGAAAGCGCGGGTTCTCCCGCAGCAGTGTCACCACCGCGGTCGCCAGCCGCGGCGTGGGCGGCAGCCGAAGCATGTACGCGGTGACGGCGACGCCGATGCCCAGCGTGTCGGCGGCGAGCGTGGTCACGGCAGCGCGCACCCCGGTCGGGTCGGCCGGATGCGTGGTCTCGTCCACGTCCGCGGCCGCGAGGAGCAGTCCGTGGCCCTCGGCCAGTTCGGCGGCGTGGTCCACGATCCGGTCGGTGGCCTCCTCCTCGGTCGCGGTCACCACCAGGCGCGCGAGCCCCTCGTCCCAGTACGCGACCAGTACGTCGGGCCGCTCGGCCAGCCGCTCGGCCACCCGGCGCGCCAGATGTGCCGTGCCGCCCGCGCGCCGCACGTGCTCCTGCTCCAGCGGTCGCAGGGCGAGGTGGGCACGGGCCCCGGCCCGCCAGTGGTCGCCGGTGCCGGGCAGCGCGTTGCGCGCGACCCGCGCCACCCGTACGGCCGCGTCCGCGCAGCGCACTCCGGCGCGTGCCGTTCCCGCGGCGGCGCCGGCGGCCGCCCCGACCGCCGGCGCGAGCAGTCGCGGAGCCGAGGGCAGCAGCCGTACGGCCGCCGAGGGCACCGCCAGCAGTCGGAGCGCCATGGCCCTCCTCAGAGCGTGGTGCGGTCGGGCCGAGCCGTGGGACCGAGCGGCCCGGTGGACGGCTTGCCCACCGCGCTCTCGGCACCGCGGGTGGTCCGCGTGCTGCCGGAGGTCTTGGTGCTTCCGGCCCTACCGGCGCTGCCGGACGCCCCCGTGCCGCCGGCTGACCGGCCGCTCCCGTGCGTCCCCGTGCCGCCGGCCGTCTGGCCGCCTCCGTGCGGCCGCGTGCCTCCGGCTGACCGGCCGCTCCCATGCGTCCCGGTGTGGCCGGCCGTCCGGCTCTCCCCGGAGGCCGCGGCCGCGCCGGAAGCCTCGGCGGCTCCGGCCGCCTCGACCCCGGCCTCTGCGGCGCCGGCGTCCCAGGCCCCGCCGGAAGTCTCGTCCTCCGCGGCGGCCTTCGCCCGACCTGTGCCGTGGGCGCCCCGGGACCCGCCGCCGTGGCCGGACCTCAGGGCCGCGGTGCCGAGGTCGTGGGCGGGCTCGGGACTCCGGCCGCCCCCGTTCCCGCCGTCCGCCGGATGTGCGGGCCGTGGCTGGGTGAGCCAGGCCACTGCCGCGCCCGTGAGGGCCACGGGCCACTCCACCACGCCCGCGGCGCCGAGCACTCCGGCCCCGGCGTACACCGCGATACGCCGGCCGCGGGGCGAGAGCGCGCCGACCTTGTCCAGGGTTTCCTCCGCGGCCCTGCTCACCACCCCGGCGCCGGGCACCCTGCGCAGTGCCGAGGCCGCGCCGCGCAGGGGCGCCGTGAGGACCGACGACGACTTCTGCTCAGCCATGACTCTCCTCGGGTGAGATCGCCTTGCGTGCCCACCGAGTGCCCGCAACCGCGCTGGTCATCCCCGCCTCTCTCGCCCCGGGGGTGCCCACTTCCCAGGGAACGCCCCGCACCGCTCCCGCGCCACCCGCACCGAGCGCCCCGCCCGCGGGCCTCGGCCGCCGCCCCGGAAGAGTCCCTCGGGCACGGCCGAGCCGAGGAGCCGGTGGCCCTCGAGGTCCAGGTGCGACCAGTCCCCGGCCGGCGGGCGGGCAACGCCGGTCCGGTGCCGAAGGGGGACGACTGCGGCGGACGCGCGCCCCGGAGGAACATCACCGTCGTCGGCGACTCCAGCAGGAAGTCCGTCACATCCACCCGGCCGGGCCCCCGTCGACACCGACGGCGGCCCCGGTCCCTGCCGCCACGGCCCCGCCCCCGCCGGGTCTTCCGCGGATGGAAGGATGGGGCGCGAGGGAGGGCGGATGGGGCGCAGGGAGCGGGAGGCGGTCGCGCGGGCGGCCCGGCTGTACGAGGCCGCACAGGGACTGGCCGACGACCACGGCAGAGCCGTCGAGGCGGTCCGAGCGGCGCTGAAGCCGCTCCAGGACGCGGCGGTGGAGCAGGCGCTCGACGCCATATCCGTGGCGCGGCTGCAGGACGCGACGGACGGACGGCTGCGGCTGGGCGGTGTGGACAGGAACGGGCTGCGCACGGTCCGGCAGGTGCTGGAAGCCGGTCCCTACCGGCTGCGGCAGATCCCCGGAGTCGGTCAGCGCACGGCGGATCAGATCGTCGCCGCCGCACGGCAGCTGTCCGACGCGGTGCGGGACACCGTCGCCGTGCACATCGACGTCGACCGTCCGGAGCCGCGGACCACGGCGCTCGTCATGGCGCTGCACGTGCTGGTGGAGGCCGGGCCCGAGGCGCGGCGAGCGGTCGGCACCGCCGCCGAGCTGACGGAGCGGCTCGGTCCCCTGCTGTCCGAGGCCCGGCCGGCCTCCGGGCGGCTGAGCATGCTGCTGGCCGGGCGGGCCAGGAAGGCCCGGGCGCTGGAGGCGGTCGAGGAACTGCGCACGCTGGTGGCGGAGGCGGCCGAGGCCGGCGCCCACGAGGCGCTCGCGCAGGCGTCGGTGGACCTGCTGCGGGGTGCGTCGAACGACCTCGCGGCCTGGGTGGACTTCGAACTGCGCTCCGCCGACTACTACGGCCTGCTCGCCGAGATCTCCGGGCGCGCTCCGGACACGGCTGCCGCCGAGGGGTTCCTGCCCGACGGCATCGCCGAGCGGGTGCGGGGCCAGCAGCTCGACGATTCCCGGCTGCGCGTGTCGCTGCGCGGCTACCAGGCGTTCGGCGCCCGGTTCGCCCTGGCGCAGCGCCGGGTGATCCTCGGCGACGAGATGGGGCTCGGCAAGACCGTCCAGGCCATGGCCGCGCTGACGCATCTGGCCGCCGAAGGGCAGAGCCACTTCATGGTCGTGTGCCCGGCGAGCGTCCTGGTGAACTGGACGCGTGAGATCGAGGCACGCACCTCGCTCCGCGTCACACCCCTGCACGGGCCGGACCGGCACGGCGCGTTCGCCTCCTGGAAGGGGCGGGGCGGCGTCGCCGTGACGACCTTCGACGCCCTGCGCGGCTTCCCGGTCCCCGGCGGCGGAGAGATCGGGATGCTGGTGGTGGACGAGGCGCACTGCGTGAAGAACCCCAGGGCCCTGCGCTCCCGGGCCGTGACCCAGTGGGCCGGGCACTGCGAACGGGTCCTCTTCATGACGGGCACGCCGATGGAGAACCGGGTCGCCGAGTTCCGCAACCTGGTACGGATGCTCGACGAGACCGTCGCCGAGCGCATCGGCGACGGTGCCGGACTGCCCGGCTCCGTGGCCTTCCGGAAGGCGGTCGCCCCGGTGTACCTGCGCCGCAACCAGGTGGACGTCCTCGCCGAACTGCCCGCCCTGCAGCAGACGGACGAGTGGGAGGAACCGAGCACCTCGGACGAGGAGGCGTATCGCGAGGCGGTGGCCTCCGGCAACTTCATGGCGATGCGCAGGGCCGCGTACGCCCGCCCGGAGAAGTCCGCCAAGCTCGTCCGGCTCCGCGAGATCGTGCAGGAGGCGGGGGAGAACGGACTGAAGGTGGTGGTGTTCTCCAACTTCCGGGACGTCCTGGGCGCGGTGAAGGACGCGCTCGGCGCCGGGTCACGGGCCGGTGGTCCCGTGGTCGGCCCGCTCACCGGGAGCGTGCCGCCTGAGCGGCGCCAGTCGCTCGTCGACGAGTTCACTGCCGTGTCCGGTCCGGCGGTGCTGCTGGCGCAGATCCAGGCGGGGGGCGTCGGGCTCAACCTCCAGGCCGCCTCCGTCGTGATCATCTGCGAGCCCCAGATCAAGCCCACCGTCGAACAGCAGGCGGTGGCGCGGGCCCATCGCATGGGCCAGGTACGGCCGGTCCGGGTGCACCGCCTGCTGGCTCCGGGCGGCGTGGACGAGCGGATGGTGGAGATGCTGCGCCGGAAGGTCCGCCTGTTCGACGCCTACGCCCGCCGCAGCGCGGTGGCGGAGGCGACCCCGGACGCCGTCGACGTGTCGGACACCGAGATGGCGCGCCTGATCGTCGCGGAGGAACAGACCCGCCTGGGGTTCTCAACCGGCCGTGCCGGCGGCGCGTCCGACGCACCGGCGGACGCCCTTCCCGGTGCCGGAACCGGTGAGGCGGCCGGCGGCGACGCCTGACGGCAGACTCAGGGGCGAGGGGAGACCCCGGGCCGCCAGGAACCGTCGTAGCCGGGATGGCCGGCGTACGGCAGGGCGAGCAGGCGCAGTGTGGTGCACGGCCATCGGGGACGCCCTGCTTCACGGCGGATGTGGCACCTGCCGTCGTCGCGCATGTGATGCTCCTCCAGCAGCGCCTGCTTCACCCCGAGTTCGCGCAGCACCCGGGCCGGATCGTGCCGGGCCACGTGGGTGAGCAGCTTCACCGGGTCCTCGGCGCCGAACTGCACCATCGGCGTGTGGGTGCTCCGGCCGTCCCAGGACGTGAGCACCTGCTCGATCTCGTCGGCCATGACGCCCCGGACCGCGCCGGGCGCACCGGCGATCGCGTCCCGGACGGCCTCTTCCTCGTCCTGGAACCGGGCGCGCAGGAACCCTTCGACGCCCACGGCCGTCATGCGGCACGCTCCCTTCGTCCCACCGAGTCGGCCAACTCCCGCTGATAACCGGCGTAGGCCGTCCGCAGGGCCTCCCCCGGCCAGTGGGCGGGGAGGAGTCCGGGCGGCAGGACGGGGTCGGTGAGCAGGTGGCGTACGGCCGCGGCGTACGCGGTGAGGCGGTCCGCCGGTGTCCGGGCGGCCGAGGTGCGGGCGAGCAGTGCCCGCGCGGTGGCCGCCCAGGCGTCCAGCGGCCAGAGCCGGGCGACCAGGTCGTGCGCGGGCTCGTCGGGGCGCGCGGTGTAGGTCCGGGCGACCGAGCCCAGCGTGTCCGGCAGGGCACGGTCGAGGTTGGCCGGGCGCAGCCACACGCCCTCGCGGAGTTCCGCCAGGCGCAGGGCGGCCAACCGGGCGCGCAGCTCGGCGCGTTCGGCGGGGCCCCGGCCGGTCGCCGTGACGACCAGCATCTCCCAGTCGCCGTCCCACGCGCGCGTGCCTGGCCGGAGCGCCTCGTCCTGGCGCCGCTGGCGTGCCAGTAGCCGGTCGCTGAGCCGGTAGACGGCGTCGGTGCGGCGCAGATCCCCCGCGGTCACCATCCGGCTCAGCGCGGCGCGCAGCGTGGAGCCTCCGACGCCGAAGGGCTCCACCAGCCGGACCAGGTCCTTCACGGGCAGCTCCGCCGGGTGCGCGCCGAGGAGCAGGCTCAGCACGACCGACCGCGCGGACAGCGGCCGCAGGCCCGGCGGCTCCGGCGCCTGCTGCGGCTCGGGCGAGACGTTCATGCGCATGGGCACGTACTGTACGTGCGCCTCCTGTTGCAGTATTGCTACGGCCGCAGCGAGAGTGCAACATGCTCCCATGGTCTCGATTTCCGCGCAGCCGCATGCGCAGTCGCCTGCGCAGCCGCAGCCCCAGCAGCAGTACGCCACGCACGAGGTCACCAACCAGGCCCCGCCTCTGGCCCCGTACGACGCCTCCGACGATCCGGCCCTGCTGGAGGGGCTGCGCCGGGAGGGCGCCGGGTGGGCCGAGGACGGCGTCCGGCGCCTGGGGGCGCGCGCCGGCAGCGCCGAGGCACAGGAGTGGGGTGAGCTGGCGAACCGGCACGAGCCGGTCCTGCGCACCCACGACCGCCACGGCCACCGGGTCGACGAGGTGGAGTTCCATCCCAGCTGGCACCACCTGATGCGCACGGCGGTCGCCGAGGGCCTGGCCGGCGCCCCGTGGGCGGACGAGCGGCCCGGCGCCCATGTGGCCCGTACCGCGGGCGGGCTGGTGTGGGGGCACACGGAGGCCGGGCACGGCTGCCCGACGTCGATGACGTACGCCGCCGTGCCCGCGCTGCGCGCACAGCCGGATCTGGCCAAGGTGTACGAACCGCTGCTCACCAGCCGGGAGTACGACCCTGAGCTGCGCGTCCCGACCGAGAAGCCGGGCCTGCTCGCGGGGATGGGCATGACCGAGAAGCAGGGCGGGTCGGACGTCCGGACGAACACCACCGTGGCCACGCCCACCTCGGAGCCCGGTGTGTACACGCTGCGCGGGCACAAGTGGTTCACGTCGGCGCCGATGTGCGACGTCTTCCTCGTGCTCGCGCAGGCCCCGGGCGGCCTGTCGTGCTTCCTCGTACCGCGCGTGCTGCCGGACGGCAGCCGCAACACCTTCCGCATCCAGCGACTGAAGGACAAGCTGGGCAACCGCTCCAACGCGTCCTCGGAACCGGAGTTCGACGGTACGGTGGCCTGGCTGGTCGGGCCGGAGGGGCGCGGGGTGAAGACCATCATCGAGATGGTCAACTGCACCCGGCTGGACTGTGTGATGTCCTCGGCGACCCTGATGCGCAAGGCACTGGTCGAGGCGGGGCATCACGCCCGGCACCGCAGCGCTTTCGGGGCCCGGCTGATCGAGCAGCCGCTGATGCGCAACGTCCTGGCCGACCTGGCGCTGGAGTCGGAGGCGGCGACGACGCTCACGCTGCGGCTGGCCGGCGCGGCGGATCGCGCGGTGCGCGGGGACGCCGGGGAGCGGGCCTTCCGGCGGATCGCCACGGCCGTCGGCAAGTACTGGGTCACCAAGCGGGGCCCGGCGTTCACCGCCGAGGCCCTGGAGTGCCTGGGCGGCAACGGCTACGTCGAGGACTCCGGCATGCCGCGGCACTACCGGGAGGCTCCGTTGCTGTCGATCTGGGAGGGCTCGGGCAACGTCAACGCGCTCGACGTGCTGCGCGCCCTCGGCCGCGAACCGGACACCGCCGAAGCCCTGTTCACCGAACTCGCCCTCGCACGCGGGGCGGATGCCCGCCTGGACACGACGGTGGCCTCCCTGAAGGACCAGTTGGCCGAAACGGACCAGGTCGGCGCCCGCCGAATGGTCGAGCGGATGGCGCTCGCCCTCCAGGCCTCCCTGCTGGTACGGCACGCCCCGCACCCGGTGGCGGACGCCTTCTGCGCGAGCCGCCTGGGCGGCGACTGGGGGCAGGCGTTCGGCACGCTGCCCTCCGGAACCGACCTCGGCACGATCCTGGAGAGGGCCCTGCCCGGCCTGAACTGACCCCCTCCCACCAGGCGCCGGCGCTCCCCTCGGCGGCATGCGCGGGGAGCCCGCGACCTGGCCGGGGACAGCCGACGGATCGCACACAGTCAGCGCCCAGCTCCGGACCGTTGTCAGTCCCGTGGTGCACACTCGCGGCCAGGTGGCACTCGTCTGGGGAGGACAACGTGTTCACGGGGATCGACGAGGTCGACTGGGCCTCGCTACGGCACGCGTACGGCAGCGCGGAGGACGTGCCCGGCTGGTTACGGGCGCTGGTGTCCGCGGACACCGCCGAGCGGGCGACCGCGCTCGACGGGATGTACGGCGCGCTGCACCACCCGGGGTGTGTGTACGACTCGACGCTGGCCTGCGTCCCGTTCCTGCTCTCGCTCGCGGCCCGGGAGGAGGTGCCGGACCGGGGCGGCATCGTGGAACTGCTGGTCGGTATCGGCGCGGAGAGCACGGACGGGGACCCGCGGGCACGGGAGGCCGTGCGCGCGGGTGCCGAGGTGTTCGTCCGGCTCGCCGAAGACCCGGACCCCGCGGTGCGCCGGGCGACCGCCTCGGCCCTCGTGCACTTCCTGCCCGCTCCGGCCCGGGTGCTGGACCTGTTACGGCAGCGGCTGCGGGCCGAGCGGGACGACCGGGTCCTGCTCGCCCTCCCGGAGGCGCTCGCCCTGTTCGTCCGCCGGCACCCCGCGCACGCCGACGCCGCGGTGGACCTCCTGGCCGAGCAGAGTGCGCCGCCGTACACCCCGGGGCTGCGGCTCGCCGCGCTCGGTCAGCTCGCGCTCGTCGCGCCCGCCCGGCTGCCCGCCGACCTGGTGCCGACGGCGGTACGGCTGCTGCGGGAGCGCTCCGCGCACCGCGCCCGCGTCCCCGAGCCCTGCGCCGCCAGCGGCCTCGTCGGGCGCATACGGCGGCTGCGCCCGTCCGACGAGGAGGGCTCGCGGCTGCTGCGCACCCTGCACATGGCGCTCGGTGACCTCGTGGACGACCGGATCGCCCTCCTCGGCGGGCAGTTGACCGGTCCGGACCCGGTGGACCGGTGCCATGGCGTGTGGATGGCGGGGGCGCTGCTGCGCGGCTGGCGCGTCGACCACGTCGGCACGGTCCGGCTGCTCGGCACCCAACTGCACGCGGACCGGGACTGGTTGCGGGAAGCGGCGGTCGCCGTGCTGGCGGGGCTGTTCGCGCTGGCCGCGCCGGCCGCTGACGACCTGCACGCCCTGGTGTGTGCCCGGCCCGACCTGTGGGCGCACCGCGTGGAGCGCGGCTCGTGCACGTTGGGCGGTCCGCTCAAAGCACTGGTCAGGTGCGGCGATCCGCGCGCGGTCCCGGCCCTGGCCCACCTGCTGGCCGGCCCTGCGGCACCGGTGGACCTGGGGTTCGAGCTGGCCCACCTGGGTGCGGCCGCGGCCCCGCTCGCTCCCGCGCTGCGGCACCGGCTCGGCCGGATTCCGCCGTCCTCTCCCTCTGCCGCCCGGCTCGCCGCCCCGCTGCTGGCGGCGCTGGGCGCCATCGGGGACGAGGAGGCCGTTCCGGAGGTGCTGCGGCTGCTGTCGGGTGCCCGCGGCGGACCGGGGGCGCGGGACGACGCGGTCACGGGCCAGGTCATCACAACGCTGGAGGTGCTGGGCGCCACCGCGCGGGCGGTGACGGCCCTCCGTGCGCTCCTGCGCACCCGGCATGCCGCCGCAGCGGCCGGTGCTCTCTGGTCGGTGCAGCGGGACGCCTCCGCCGTACTCCCCGTGCTGTTGCGGGAGTTGGTTGAAGGTGATCCGGCGAGCCGCCGCCTGGCCGCCGTGCAGCTCGGCCGTCTGGGTCCGGCCGGGCGGGCCGCGCTGCCCGGGCTGCGTCGCATGGCCCGGTCGTGTTTCGCACGGGATCGGGTGTCGGCCGCGGGTGCGCTGTGGCGCATCGACGCGGATCCGGAGCCTTTGCTGCCGGTGTTCCGGGAGGCCTGGGCACAGGACCCGCGCACCCGCCGTGCGATCGCCCGGTGCCTGACCGCGATGGGCCCGGCCGCGGCGCCGTTACGGCACCTGGCGGCCGAGGAACTGGCCGCTCCGCGCCGCCACTTGGCCCATGCGGCCGGAGGCGCCGGGCAGGGCATACCGGAGGACGAGGACCTGCTGCGCGCGTGCCGGGAGGTGCTGGCGAGGTGTCAGCGGATTCAGGGCAGACACTCTCCCGACCGGACGAGTTCGGGGTCGGAGCCGTCCGGCTCGTAGACGGCGACGCTCCACCGCGTGTAGTTCCACGACGGGTTGCGGTGGAACTCGGCCGTCAGCTTCGGGCACAGGGTCTTGGACACCGCGTCCTGGAAGTTGTCCCGCTGGGCACGGCCCACCAGGACCTCATTGGTGTCCCGTGCCCACACATAGGCGGCCCTCTCGACGGGGTCGAAGCCAAGGCTGATGGCGTTGCGGTCGCTGAACGGCGCGAGGCCGTCGCCCTGCGCGATCCGGGAGTTCCACTCCGCCGTGATGGCCTTGTCGGCGGCGTCGGCGACGCGGATCTCCGCCTTGTCGCTGCTCGGTATGCCGGCGGCGGCCAGGCCTCCCTGGTCTCCCTGCCACTGTCCGGCGATCCGGGTGAGGCAGCCGTCGGTGGCTTCGCCGAAGCCGAGGACATCAGGTTCGGGGTCGCCGTCGACATGCCTCCAGGCGACGACGTAACGGCCGTAGGGCCATGCTCTCGGTTCGTCCTGGAGCCGGTGCGCGAGGGCGGTGCAGGCCGCCATCTCCCCGGCCCGCTCGAACATCCCCTGGTCGTCGTCGGGGAGCTGGGAGACCGGGCCACCGGTCACCATCACGGTCTGCGCCCGCTTGTTGAAGGTGACCGTGGGTGTCATGAAGTCCATGTGCTTGGTCGCCAGCATGGCCGTGACGTCGGCGCGGACCGCCCGTTCGACGGCCCGCTCCTGCGCGGTGCTCGCCGCGGCGCTGGCCCGCCACTCGTCGGTGGTCGGCTCGGACTCGTCGCCGGCACGGGTGAAGGCCGGGCCGGAGATCCCGGCGAGCGGATCCACCGGTATGGCGACCCGGCGCGGGTCGGTCGGAGACGCCGTGGTGCCGCCGGGGGTCGGGGAGGGTGGGGTGACGTGCGCGGCGCCGCCGGCGCGTGTCGTGGCGGACGCTCCGGCCGGGCCGGCGGTGGCGTGACCGGCGGCGCCCCGGCCGACGCTGTCGTCGTGGCCGCCGGTGCGAAGGGCGAGGGCACCGCCCGCCGAGGCTCCGACGAGGACCGCGGCGACGAGGACCGCGAGCAGGGCGCGTCTGCGCGAGGAGGCTGCCGGAGGGTGCCAGGTGGGGTCGTCCGGCGCGGGTATGTGCCACTGGGCGGTGACCAGTTCGCCGACCCTGGTGGGCTCCGCCCCGGCTGCCGCGTCGAGGACCTGGGTGGCCTGGCCGGCGAGGAGCCGGGTGCACTCCTCCGCCAGGGAGGCGGCGGCCGGCCGCTCGGCGGGTTCCTTCGCGAGGGCCTTTCGCACGAGGCCGAGCAGCGCCTCGGGGACCCCGTCCAGATCGGGCTCACCGGACATGACCCGGAACGCGACCGCGTCCGGGGCGCCGACGCCGAACGGGAGCCGCCCGGTGGCCGCGTGGGCGACGAGCGCCCCCCAGGCGAACAGGTCGCCCTCGGGCCCCGCGGTGCTGGTGCGGTAGTACTCGGGGCTGATCCAGCCGGGTGTGCCGGTCATCACCCCGGTGCGGGTCACGCTGGTGCCGTCCGCGGCGCGGGCGATGCCGAAGTCCAGGACCCGCGGGCCGGCCGGGCCGAGGATGACGTTCTGCGGCTTCACGTCACGGTGCACGACACCGGCCGCGTGGATGGCGGCCAGCGCCTGCGCGGTGCCGGCCGCGAAGGCGTAGAGGGTTCCGCCGGTGAGGGGGCCGTGGTCGGCCAGGTACTGGTTGAGGGTGGGGCCGGGGGCGTAGGCGGTCGCCAGCCAGGGTGCGGCGGCCTCCGGGTCGGCGGCGAGCAGAGGCACGAGGCAGGGTCCCTGCACCCGGGCGGACAGCTGCACCTCGCGCCGGAACCGGGCCCGGAACTCCGGGTCCTCGGCCTGCGCGGGATGGATCACCTTGACCGCGACCCGCAGTCCGTCGGCGGTCAGACCGGCGTGCACGGTGCCCATGCCGCCGGCGCCGAGCCGGCCGATGATCCGGTAGGGGCCGATGCGGGAAGGGTCGCCCGGCCGGGCGGGCTGGACACGTCCCGGAGAACCGGCAGTGCTCACAGAGTTTCCGTTCCTTGGTGCGGTCGGCAGCGACCTCGGGCCGCGGCCCGCCGGACGTCGTGTCTTGCGCGTGTGTGACCTGTGAAGATCCTGTGAGGTTGCCTTGGTTCGGGCAACGTCACCCGATCGTGACAATGCACGGGAAATCCAAGGGAGCTGACGGTCTCACAGGCGTCACGGGTCCCCCGGCCGGACGGGGACCCGAGGCCGCCGGGCCGTGGTCAGACCATCCGTCCCCACTGCGGTCCGAGCCGCGCCCACTCCGCGTCCCAGGCGTGCATGCGGCGGCGTTCCAGACGGCCGCGCAGGGCGAGGCCGCCGACGAAGGGGACGGCCGCCGCGCTCACGCCCACCAGGCAGCCGATCAGGGTGCCCCGGAAGGCGGCCTCGGCGACGGAGGCGGGACGGCTGACGAGCCGGCCCCGCGGATCGGTCCAGACCGTGACCGGCGCACCGGCCTTGCTGCCGGGCACCACCCGGACCTGACCGGTGTGGGCGGAGCCGTCGGCCACGGTCCAGCTCACCTTGGCCCAGACGCGCTCGCCGGCGGAGGCGTGGCGGTGCACGGGGGAGGTTCCCGGGGCCCGTTCCACCACGTGGGCCACCGCGGGACGCCAGGCCGCCCGCTCCCTCGCGAGTCCGTGTTCCACCGAACCGGCCGCCACGAGTCCGGCCGAGATCCCCGCCAGGACGGTCAGCAGCCAGGTGCCGAGCACCACCCAGGCCTCCACCACGTCGGCCCGGCGTTTGAGCGGGTTGCGCCGCCAGCGCCACAGCCACACCTTCGGACCACGGAACGCCTTCAAGGGCATCCTCCTCACGAGCGCACCGACCGGCCGGACCGCCCTCCCATACGCGGGAGATCGCTCCGCTGCTCACGACGAGCCGTCTCCCCGACGGTCGCACGAGACGCCCCTCGCGCGCAGGCGCATGCCGCAACGGACCCGGGCCGATCGCCGTCATGGACCGACGGCACCGCTGTGACCTGTGGAAACGTGCATGCAAGGGGGGACTGTCAGTGGTGGGGTGCACACTGGCCGATAACCGACGACTACGTGTCTCACGACTACCTGGACGAAGACGTCCCGGAGGTGATCGGCATGACCGAGGTACTGCTGGCGGTGGGCACCCGCAAAGGCCTTTTCATCGGGCGGCGCAGGGGCGGCGGCGCCTGGGAGTTCGACGACAGTCCCTATTTCAACGCGCAGGCCGTCTACTCGGTCGCGATCGACACCCGAGGGGACCGGCCGCGGCTGCTGGCGGGCGGCGACAGCGCGCACTGGGGCCCGTCGGTCTTCCACTCCGACGACCTGGGCCGCACCTGGACGGAACCGCCGCAGCCGGCCGTCAAGTTCCCCAAGGAGACCGGCGCTTCCCTGGAGCGCGTCTGGCAGCTGCACCCGGCCGCCGCCGAGCCCGATGTGGTGTACGCGGGCACGGAACCGGCGGCGCTGTACCGCTCGGAGGACCGCGGCGAGAGCTTCGAACTGGTCCGGCCGCTGTGGGAGCATCCGACGCGCTCGCGGTGGGTGCCGGGCGGTGGCGGTGAGGGTCTGCACACGGTGGTCACCGACGCCCGTGACCCCAAGGCGGTCACCGTGGCCGTCTCGACGGCCGGGGTGTTCCGCTCCAGCGACGGCGGGGCGAGCTGGGCGCCGTCCAACTCCGGTGTGTCCGCGGTGTTCCTGCCCGACCCGAACCCGGAGTTCGGCCAGTGCGTGCACAAGATCGCCAAGGACGCGGGCGACCCGGACCGGCTCTATCTGCAGAACCACTGGGGGGTGTACAGAAGCGATGACGCGGGCGCGCACTGGACGGACATCGGCGCGGATCTGCCGTCCACGTTCGGCTTCGCGGTGGCCACCCATCCACGCCGGGCCGACACGGCGTACGTCTTCCCGATCAACGCCGACGCGGACCGGGTGCCCGCAGAGCACCGCTGCCGGGTCTTCCGCACCGCGGACGCGGGCCGGACCTGGGAGCCGCTGTCCAAGGGGCTGCCGGAGGAGGATCACTACGGCACGGTGCTGCGGGACGCCCTGTGCACCGACGACGCCGACCCGGCGGGCGTCTACTTCGGCAACCGCAACGGCGAGGTGTTCGCCTCGGCCGACGACGGCGACAGCTGGCAGCAGCTGGCGGCGCATCTGCCGGACGTGCTGTGCGTGCGGGCGGCGGTGATCGGCTGAGGCGCACGGGCTGGTTGCCGGGGGGCGTCGCCGCCGGGCTTCGGCCATCGGTTGATCACCGGGCCGTGTACGGCAGTAGGGTGACGCCCGTGGCACCACGACCCTTGCATGAAATCGTCGAACCGGGCTGGGCGAAGGCCCTGGAACCCGTCGCCGGACGGATCGCCGCGATGGGCGACTTCCTGCGCACGGAGATCGCCGCGGGACGCACCTACCTCCCGGCCGGACCCCACGTCCTGCGGGCCTTCCAGCAGCCCTTCGACGACGTACGGGTCCTGATCGTCGGTCAGGACCCGTATCCGACCCCGGGGCACGCGGTGGGGCTGTCGTTCTCGGTCGCGCCCGAGGTACGCCCGCTGCCGCCCAGCCTGATCAACATCTTCCGCGAGCTGAACACCGACCTGGGGCTGCCCCAGCCGTCCAGCGGCGACCTGACGCCGTGGACCCAGCAGGGCATCCTGCTGCTCAACAGGGCGCTGACCGTGGCTCCCCGCCGCCCGGGTGCCCACCGCGACAAGGGCTGGGAGGAGGTCACCGAGCAGGCGATCCGGGCGCTGGCGGCACGCGGCAAGCCGCTGGTCGCCATCCTCTGGGGCCGGGAAGCCCGCAATCTGCGTCCGCTGCTGGGCAGCCTGCCGGCGGTGGAGTCCCCGCATCCCTCGCCCAAGTCGGCCGACTACGGTTTCTTCGGCTCGCGCCCGTTCAGCCGGGCCAACGACCTGCTGATCCAGCAGGGCGGGCAGCCCGTGGACTGGCGACTGCCGTGACCGTCCCCGGTTGTCCGGCGTTGGACTCCGGAGGCTCCGGTCTCCGGATCGCCGTCGGCGTGCCGTGCCGGGCCGGCCGCCCACCGCACAGCGGGAGTCACGCGAGCCGGTCCGCACGGGCGAGTGGGGCATCGATCCCGCCCGTCTGATGGCCCAACTCGTCCCGCCGGCCCGCGCGTCCACCGCCGGGGCGGGAGTGGACAGGCCGGGCACTGCCGTCGTCGGTGCCGCCGGGTTCGCCACCCTGGGCCACGCCCCGCGCGCCGAACTGCCGGGCACCCTCGCCCGGGAGCTGGGTATACGACACGTGGCGCTCGCCGCCGACGCCGTGACCGGCCGCGTCAGCGCCCTCGGGTCGCGTCCGGGCGCGATGCTCGCCGCGGGCACCGGGCCGATCGCGGTCGGCACCAACCCGAAGGCACGACGCCGGGCCGGCGGCTACGGCCATCTGCCCGGTGACCGCGGCAGCGGCGTCTGGATCGGGTGGGCCGGCCTGGACACGGCGCTGCGGGCCCACGACGGCCGGGACGGTGGCTCCGCCGCGTCGCCGACGTGCGCTCAGGAGCGATTCGGCCCGGTGTGCGGGCTGCCGGGACAGCTCTACTCTCGCTCCGACCGGCACGCCGTACCTGCCTCCTTCGCCCCCGGGTGGCCCCGTGCGCCGCGCACGAGCCGGTCGCCGCGGGCATCCTGCGCGCCGTGGCCCGGCACATGGCCGAGTCGGCCGCGGCCGGGTGCCCGGCTGACGGGGAGCCCCAAGTGGCGCTCACCGGCGCCATGTTCCGGATGGGCGAGCCCCTCCTCGTACCGCTGCGCGAGGAGTTGGCGAGCAGGCTGCCGCACGCCCGGCAGGTGCCGGCCGAGGGCGATCCCCTGCACGGCTCGGTCCGGATCGCGAGCGAGCTCGCGGCCGGCCGGCTCACCCTGCCGGGCGAACCGACCGTGCTCTGCGTGGTCCCCGCGCAAGGCGATTGAGGTCCCCGCTCGCGCTCCTCACAAAAGCGGATTCTTCTGCCTTGTCACCTCTTTGTCGACCCATATCCGCGGCAAGTGCCTATAACACGTGCCGCCGGCGCGTAACTCATCAGACAAAACCGGACGGATACCGCTCACCTGCACCCTCCCCGAACGGAGTAACCGGGAAAGCCAGTAACATGCGGCGCCATGAGCACCCCCACTGGGCCCGAGTCCGGCCTGCCCGTACGAATGCCGCGACCCCGCCAGCCCGGACGGCACCGCCGACCGGAACCGCTGGTGGCTCCGGAGGGTGCGCCCGCGCTCACCCTCGCGGTGCCCGGTGCGCCCAGCGCCGCCACGCGTGCCCTCGCCGAGGAGGTCGTGAGCATCGCCCGCTCCGAGCTGCCCGGCCTGGACGCCCGGATCGGATACCTGGACGGGGACGACGCCGAGTACCCCACGCTCCGCTCCGTGCTCGTGCGCGCGGCCGAGGAGCGCACGGCCCGTTATGAGCAGGCCGTCGCCGCCGGGGTCGAGGGCGTCAAGCAGCCCGACGGCCCGGTCGCCGTCGTCGTCCCGCTGCTGGCCGGTCCGGACAGCTCCCTGCTGCGGCAGATCCGCCAGTCCGTGATGGACAGCCGGGTCGCCGCCGATCTGACCGACGTGCTCGGCCCGCACCCGCTGCTCGCCGAGGCGCTGCACGTGCGGCTGTCGGAGGCGAGCCTGGCCCGTGCCGACCGCGCGCGCCTGTTCACCGTGGCGACCGCCGCGGACGGCATCATCCTGGCGTCCGTGGGCGGAGAGGAGGCCGTACAGGCGGCCGGGATCACCGGCATGCTGCTCGCCGCGCGCCTCGCCGTGCCGGTGATGGCGGCGGCCCTGGACCAGGAGGGCTCGATCTCCTCCGTCGCCGAGCAGCTGCGTTCCTCGGGCTCGCAGCAGCTGGCACTCGCGCCGTATCTGATCGGCCCGGAGATCGACCCGGCGCTGCTGGCGGCGGCCGCCGAGGAGGCGGGCTGCGCCACGGCCGAGGCGCTCGGCGCGTACCCGGCCATCGGCAAGCTCGCCCTCGCCAAGTACACGACGACACTGGGCATCGCCCCGCAGCAGGCGCAGGGCATTCCGGTCCGCTGACCCCCGCCGCCACCTCGCGGCACCCGTACGGCGAAGGGCCCGCTCCCCACCCCGGAGCGGGCCCTTCGCCTTGCCGGAACGCCCTGCCCCGCGCGGCCTCAGCGGCCTCAGCCGAAGACGATGCAGGAGGCCGCGGTGACCGACACGGAGCCCTCGTAGCGGGGCAGCCCCGTCGCCTCGTCCACGGCGAACCACGTCACGTCGCCGGAGCGCTCGTTGGCCGCGTAGAGGAAGCCGTCGTGCTCGGCGAGCGCGCGCGGCCAGTGCCCGCCGCAGGGCACTGTGCCGATCAGCCGGAGCGACTCGCCCTCGACGGCGAGGATCGACAGGACGTCCTCGCCGCGGGTCGCGGTCCACACGAAACGGCCGTCGGGCGAGACCGCGATCCCGGACGGATAGGCGTCGCCGGCCGGGGCGCCGGGCAGCACGGGGACCTCGACCAGCGGTCTGAGGCAGCCGGCCTCGGCGTCCCACCGGCACACGGTGACGGTGGGGGTGAGTTCGTTGACGACGTAGGCGTGCGTGGCGTCCGGGTGGAAAGCCAGATGGCGGGGGCCGGAGCCGGGGCGCAGGGCGAACTCGCCGTGCACGGCGGGAACGCCGTCCTCCAGGGTGCAGATGCGCACCGAGTCCGTGCCGAGATCGACGCTGACGGCCCACCGGCCGCTCGGGTCGGGCTGCACCTGGTGGGCGTGCGGACCGCGTTGGCGCCGGTCGTGCGGGCCCGAGCCGGTGTGCTGGAGCCGCCCGGAGGGCTTGGCGGCGAGAGAGCCGTCCGGCCGCACGGGTACGGCGGTGACGCTGCCGCAGCCGTAGTTGGCCGTCAGCACATGGCCGGCGTACAGGCCGAGGTGGGTCGGTCCGCTGCCGTCGACCCGCACGGGTGGCCCCGCGGGTTCGGGCCGGCCGCCGTCGACGCGGTAAGCAGCGACGGCACCCTCGGCCGTCTCGCTGACCGCGTAGAGCGTCGCCCCGTCCGGCGCGAGAACCAGGTAGGACGGGTCGGGTACCTCGCTCACCGCGGTGCCGAGGAGGAGGGCGCCGCCCTCCGGCGCGACCTCGGCGGTCACGAGGCCGGGACCGCCCGCCGCCGTGAACGAGCCGATGAACGCCCGGCTCCTGCCGGACCTGCTGTCCTGTGCCACCGCTGTCCCCTCTCGGTCGAGCCCGTCCGGGGCCGACGGTAGCAGCGATCACGGCCGGTCTAGACCAAGGGCCGGGGCGTGGCCGGTGGTTCTTTCTCTCGCGGGAAGCGAACGGTTGCTGTGCGTGGTCCGATCATTGCCACAGGGGTCCGGTCATTGCAACGCCGGGTCTGATCATTGCCGGGGCCGGGACAACGCCGCACGGGCTCCGCAGGCACAGGTCACCCCACCGAGGCCCCGGTCACGGCCCCCGCACCGCCACGCAGGACCGTCACTGCCGGCCGGTCCAGCCCCTCACCACCTGCGTCCTCGCCGGTGCTCGGCTGAACCCCTCACCACCCGCGTCCCCCGCCGGTACTCGACTCAGCCCCTCACCACCCGCGCCCCCGCCGGTACTCGACTCAGCCCCTCACCACCCGCGCCCCCCGCCGGTGCTCGGCTGAACCCCTCACCACCCGCGTCCCCCGCCGGTGCT
Organism: Streptomyces sp. RB17; assembly: GCF_009604455.1. Taxonomy (GTDB): domain Bacteria; phylum Actinomycetota; class Actinomycetes; order Streptomycetales; family Streptomycetaceae; genus Streptomyces. Next base: position 320,253 of record NZ_WEGL01000006.1, on the reverse strand, counting down.
CGACTCAGCCCCTCACCACCCGCGCCCCCGCCGGTGCTCGACTCCCCACCACCCGCGCCCCGCACGTCGCCCGGATCAGCCCCCAACCATCCGCGCCCCGCACACACTGCCCGGCACAAGCCCCCATCCACCCGCGCCCCGCACACTGCCCCGATCAGCCCCACCATCCGGCGCCCCGCACGCCGCCCGGCACAAGCCCCCACCAACCGCACCCCCGCACGCCACCCGGCACAAGCCCCCACCAACCGCACCCCCGCACGCCACCCGGCACAAGCCCCCACCAACCGCACGCCCACACCGCCCGGCTCAAGCCCCAACCGGCCGTGACCCCGTCGGAGCACGCAGGGGCTCGGCCAGGTCGGTGAGGGCACGTTCCAGGCCGTGGAGGTGGGCCAGGGCGGGCTCGGCGGGGGGCTCGGCGGGGTTGTGGACGGGCTCCCGACGGCCTGCCGTAAGCGCCTCGACGGCCGACTCGACGCGCCAGCAGGCCGCGGCGAGGCGGGCGTCGTGCGACGCCTCGGGGTCGGCGGCGACGGCGACCAGGCCGTGTACCTCACGGGCGCAGTCGTCGAGGAGCGCCAGCACCCGGCGGGCGCGCCGCTTGCGGGCCGGCATCGGGTTCAGCGGGTGGACCAGCGGGGCCACGGCCAGCCGGACCCGGCCGAGCAGCTGCTCCAGTTCAGCGACGCGGGGCGCCGGGTCCGCCGTGCTGGAACCGGCGAGCCGGGCCGCGGCCTCGGCCGTACAGGCGTGTACGCAGCGCAGGGCGCGCTGGATCCAGGCGTCCGTGATCGCGTGGGTGGTCACCGGCAGGACGAACAGCACGGCGAGCGCGGCGCCGAGTGCCCCCACGCCGGTCTCGGCGAAACGCAGCGCGAGCAGGCCGGGGCTCAGGACGCCGAGGAGGCCGTAGAGCAGTTCGGCGAGCAGGGTGACCCAGAGCATCATCCAGGTGTAGGAGACGGCGGCCGTGTAGAAGATGCCGAAGACGGCGACGGTGACCAGGACGGCCGTCGGGACCGGCGCGCCGCCCACGGGAACGGCGACGAGGAAGCCGAGGCAGATGCCGATCACCGTGCCGAGGACCCGACGGAAGCCGCGTACCAGGGTCTCACCGCGCGAGGCGGTGTTGACGAAGATCCACCAGGTGGCGCCGACGGCCCAGTACCACCGCTGTCCGGACACCAGCTGGCCGACGACCAGCGCGAAGCCCGCGCCGGCGGTCGCCTGGACGGCCTGCCGCGTGGTCACCCGAGCCAAGCCGGGAGTGGGGGAAGGTACGACGGCCGGGGGCAGCCGGCGCTCGTAGCACCACACGCCGAAGCGCACCACGGCTGCGCTGAGCACCGACAGCAGGACGGCAGCGTACAGCTCGGGCAGCTGCGCCGGGGTGGCGTGCAGGAACTGGGCCACGAAGAAGGTCATGAAGGCGAACACACCGAGGCTGTGCCCGCGCGGCCCCCAGCGGCGCGCGTACACCCCGGCGCCGACGACGCCCAGGAACACGAGGTCGCGCGCAACGGGCACGGCGTGCAGCTCGGCCGCGGCGGCGAGCACCGGCACCCCCACGGCGGGCAGCAGTGCGGTGGTCACGGCCTGCCCGCGCACGGTCGCGTCGGCGACGGTGAACAGGGCGAGGAGAGCCGCGAGGCCGCCGGCGACCGCGCCGACGACGGACTGACCGGCGAGAAGGCAGACGACGACCGCGAGGCCGATGCCGAGGACGGCCCGCGCGGCGAAGCGCAACCGCGCCCGTCCCGGGTCCGGAGCCACGAACACCCTCTTCAGCACTGCTGCCCTCCCCATGGAAACCGATGGAAACCGGACGGAACACCGGCACAGAAAAGGCGCCGCGGGACTCCGCAGCGCCATCGACGCCTCCATGAGAGCATCACCGACGTCACTGGCTCAAGTGTGTCGCGAATCGCTGTGCCATTGGTGCAGCAGCGCACCGGTGGCCGCGTTCACGAAGAGCCAACGGACCAGTTCGAGGCCACAGGCGCACTTAGGCCGACTGAGCCATTGGTACAGTCGTCCATCATGGCCGTGGACGAACTCGACACCCGCATCCTGCGACTGCTCCTGGAACAGCCGCGCACCAGCGTGCGCGAATACGCCCGCATCCTCGGCGTCGCCCGCGGCACCCTCCAGGCGCGGCTTGACCGGCTGGAGCGGGACGGTGTGATCACCGGCACCGGCCCCTCCCTCTCCCCCGCCGCCCTGGGCCATCCGGTGCTGGCGTTCGTGCACATCGAGGTCACCCAGGGCCACCTGGACGACGTCGGGGACGCGCTGGCGGCCGTACCGGAGATCGTGGAGGCGTTCTCGATCACGGGCGGGGGCGATCTGCTCGCCCGGGTGGTGGGCCGGGACAACGCCCATCTGGAGGACATCATCCAGAAGCTGATCAGCCTGCCGGGCGTGGTGCGCACGCGTACCGAGGTGGCGCTGCGCGAGCGCGTCCCGCAGCGGCTGCTGCCCCTGGTGGAGTCGATCGGCCGGGCGACGCGCACCTGACCCTTGGCATGCTGGAGCGCATGAGCGATCTCGGCGGCCTCTCGGTCATCTTCGATCTCGACGGAACGCTGGTGGACAGCGAACCGAACTACTACGAGGCGAGCCGGCAGACCCTGGCCGGGCACGGCGTCCCGGACTTCACCTGGGCGGACAACGAGGCCTACGTCGGCATCGGCAACCAGGACGCGACGCGGCTCTGGGCAGAGCGCTACGGCCTGAGCACGCCGGCCGAGGACCTGCTCGCCGAGCTGAACCGGCGATACCTGGAGATCGCCCGGACCCGTACACCCGTGTACCCGGAGATGCGGAAGTTCGTGGAACTCCTGGCCGCCGACGGGGTACCGATGGCGGTCGCGTCCGGGTCCTCCCCGGAGGCGATCGAGGCGATCCTCGCAGGCACGGGCCTGGGCACCTGCCTGCGTACGGTGGTGTCCGCCGAGGAGGTGCCGCACGGCAAGCCGGCCCCCGACGTGTTGCTGGAGGCGGCCCGCCGGCTCGGCGCGGACCCCGGGGACTGCGTGGTCCTGGAGGACGCGGCACCGGGCGCGGCCGCCGCCCACGCGGCCGGCATGCGCTGCATCGCGATCCCGTACGTGGCCGCCCAGGCCGACATGCCCGAGTTCGCCACGGCGACCCTTCTGCTGCGCGGCGGCCAGACGGAGTTCACGGCACAGTCGGCGTACGCCTGGCTCCGGGCCATGGCGCGGTCCCGCTGAGCGGCACCGGCACCGGTCAGCCCGTTCCTCGACGCGGTCGGGGGTGGGGCAGGGTGTCCCGCCCTGGACGTTCCTGCCGTGCGCGGGAGGCGGTGGCTGCCTAGCGTGATCCCATGACCACAGACCGGGCCGGGCCGGCCCCGCACGACCGACGGTGGAAAGCGCTCGCCGTCTGCCTGACCGCGGCCTTCATGACCTTGCTGGACACCTCGATCGTGAACGTGGCGCTGCCCTCGGTGGAGCACGGACTGGGCGCCAGCACGGCCGAGCTGTCGTGGGTGATGTCCGGGTACGCCCTCACCCTCGGCCTGGCCCTGGTCCCGGCGGGGCGACTCGGCGACATGCGCGGACGGCGCCAGACCTTTCTGACCGGGCTCGCGCTGTTCACGCTCGCCTCGGCGGCCTGCGGGCTGTCCACCGGCGCAGCCTGGCTGGTGCTGTTCCGGCTGGTCCAGGGAGCGTCGGCGGGCCTGATCGCGCCGCAGACCTCGGCGCTGATCCAGCAGATGTTCCAGGGCGCGGATCGGGCCCGCGCGTTCGGCATGATGGGCAGCACCATCGGCATCTCCACGGCGGTCGGCCCGCTCGCGGGCGGCCTGCTGATCCAGGCGGCCGGCGGCCCCGACGCCTGGCGCTGGGTGTTCTACGTCAACCTGCCCATCGGGTTGGCCGCCTTCTGCGCGGCGCTGCGGCTGCTGCCCCACTCCCCCGGCTCGCCGGGCAAGCGCGAGTGCTTCGACGTTCCGGGTGTCCTGCTCCTCGGCTGCGGTGTGCTCGGGCTGATGCTGCCCCTGGTACAGGAACAGCAGTGGCACGGACGGCTGAAGTGGGCCCTGCTCCCCGTGGGCGCCGGGCTGCTGGCCGCGTTCTGGGCATGGGAGCGGCGCCAGGGGCGGCGGGGCCGGGCACCGCTGGTCGACCTGCGGCTCTTCTCGCTGCGCTCCTTCTCGCTGGGCGCGCTGCTGAGCCTGGTGTACTTCGGCGGCTTCACGACGCTGTTCTTCGTCTACACGTTGTTCCTGCAGAACGGCATGGGCTACGGCGCGCTGGCGGCGGGCCTGTCGTCCATGCCGTTCGCGGCGGGCTCGGCGGTCGGTGCCGCTGCGGGCGGCCGGCTGGTGGTGCGCTTCGGACGCAAGCTGGTCATCGCCGGGCTGTGCACGGTGGCGGCGGGGATGCTCGGCGTCCTCGCGGCCGTGCACTGGGCCCCGGGGCGAGGCGTGGCCTGGGCGGCGGCGCTTCCGCTGCTCGTCGCCGGCATCGGCTCCGGCCTGACCGTCTCCCCCAACACCACGCTCACCCTGTCCCTCGTGCCCGTGCGGCGGGGCGGGGCCGCCGGCGGGGTACTCCAGACCGCCCAGCGCATCGGCTCGGCGGCCGGTGTCGCCGTGGTCGGCTCGGTGTACTTCGCCCACCTGGCCAACGACGACAGCCCCGCGACCGCGCTCCAGTACGGCCTGCTCACCTCGGTCGGCATCATCCTGCTGGCCCTCTGCCTGGCCTTCGCCGACCTGCGGGAACGCCGCGTCCGTCCCCAGCCGGAGCAGCGGAGGGAGACGGCGCGGGAGAGGGTGTAGGGGCCGGTGGGCGGACGGGGCGCGGAGGGCCATGTCTGCACGGCGCCAGGTGCAAGGGTCGGGCGAGGCGAGGAAAACCATAACGGCACGACGCCGACTCCAAGGCGGGGCGGGGAGCGCCGACCATACCGGTACGGCACCGGCTGCAGGGCGGGGCGCCGCGGACCATATCGGCACGACGCCGACTGCGGGGCGGCGCGCGGCGGACCATATCGGGCACGACGCCGACTGCGGGGCGTGCGGCGCGGAGCGCGGTGGCGGCGGCGAGCGTCTCGGCGAGGACGCGGGATGCGGTCGGGTTGCCACAAGCCGGTGTCGCCGCAAGCCGGTTGCCGCGGGCCGGTTACCGCTGCCCGCTACCGCCACAAACCGGTCAACGCGGGCCGGTTACCGCCGCCCCCCTACTACCACAAACCGGTTACAGCCGACTGGTGCCGCCGCCCGGTCACCGCAAGCCGGTTGCCGTGAGCCGGTCACCGCCGCACGGTCGGCGCCGCCCGGTCGCCGCGAGCCGGTCACCGCCACCCAGGCCCGGCATCGACCGTACGAAATGGGGCGCACGGCAACCGCCGCCGCACCGCCCCCCTCACGACCTCCGGCGTGGCTTGCCCCGCTTGGGAGTCTGCTTGGTCCCCGCCGTGCGGGCGCGCGGGGTCCGGCCCGTCGGCTTCGGTGCCGCCTTCTGCCGGGTGCCGGTCGGCTCGGAGCGCTTCCGTTGCTGCTCGGCCGGAGGCTTCGTACGGCCCCGGGTGCTGTTGGCGGTGCGGCCGCGGACGATGCCGATGAGGTCCTCCACCAGGTCGGTGGTGGCCTCCTCCGGCCAGGACAGGGCGACGCCGGACTGCGGGGCGTCGGTGACGGGGCGGTACGTGAGGTCCTTGCGGTGGTGGAGGCGCGCCAGGGACTGCGGGACGACCAGGAGGCCGACGTTCGCGGCCACCAGCTCGATCGCGTCCGCTGTCGTCACGGGGCGCTCGAAGGCGGGTTCGCCGGGCGGACTGTCCCAGCCGAGGACGTCGTCCAGGGGATGGAAGAGCACCTCGTCGGCGAGGTCGGCCATGGTCACCTCGTCCGCCGCCGTGATCAGGTGGTCCTTGGGGACGACGACCACCGTGGTCTCGGTGTAGAGGGGGATCGCGCTGAAGAACGTACGGTCCACCGGGAGCCGTACGAAGCCCGCGTCGGCCTCGCCCGCGCGCAGCACCTCGGGCGCCTGAGCGGCCGGGACCTGGACGAGAGTGAGCGGGATGTCCGGCAGACGCTCGTTCCAGATCCTCACCCATTTGGCGGGCGTCACTCCGGGTACGTACGCGAGCCGGAACGACGGTGATTCCTCCGAGCCTGTCACCAGGCCAGGTTACCGGCCGTGGCCTGCCCTCCGTCACCGGCCGTGGTCAGCGGCCCGGCACACGGCCGATACCCTTGACCTCATGAGTTCGCAGCAGAGCACCCAGACGATGAAGCCCGCGACCGCGGCGAAGAAGCTGGGTGTGTACCTCCCCGCCACCCCCGCCTCGTTCCAGGAGGGCGTCGTCACGCGCGCCGAGCTGAACGAGCTGCAGGCGAACCCGCCGGAGTGGCTGAGTGAGCTGCGGCGCAACGGCCCCCACCCGCGTCCGGTGGTCGCCGCGAAGCTCGGCGTGTCCATCGCCGGTCTCGCGCGCGGCGGGGTCACCGAGCCGCTGACGACCGAGCAGATCGAGGCGCTCAAGCAGGAGCGGCCCGAGTGGCTGGAGAAGGAGCGCGCCACCCAGGCCGAGGTCCGCAAGGAGGCCGCGCGGATCAACCAGCTGAAGAAGGAGAAGCAGGAGCGGGCCGCCGGGCGCGACTGATCCTTCCCCCCTCTCCGGTTTCCGGGCTTTGCCGCTCTCCGGCCTTTCCGGGTCTCCGGTTTCTCGAACGGCCTTTCCAGAACCGTTTTTGGGACAACCTGCGTCTGCCGGCCGCCCGGGGCGCCACGCTCCGGGTCGTCGCCCGGCTCACCCCGGCCCCGCACCCCCGCGCCCAGCTCCTCGCCACCGAGCATCCGGCGCAGTCCGGTGCGCGGGTCGACGTGGGCCTGGACCGGCTGCAGCGCGCGGACCTGCCCACCGCGCCCGCGTCCCCGGCGCAGGCGGCGCCGAGTGCCGAGCAGGCTCCCATCCATCTGCTGCGCCGCCGCGTCCAGCGGGCGGTCTCGAGCGGCCGGTGGGTGCTGTCCTTCCCCGGCGACACGGCCGCCGACGCCCGGCGGCCGGGCCGGCCACGGCGGCCGGTCTGCTGGAGGAACTGCACGCGGTGCCAGCGGAACGCTCCCGCGATGTGTGCGGCCGCCTCCTGCCGGCGGACCCGTACCGCTTCGCCCGCGTCTGGCCGGCGGCCGCCTGCTACACCGAGGAGGTGGACCGCGTGCTCTGCGTCGCAGCCTGGCCGGAACAGCGCGAAAGACCCCCGGCCGGAGTGAGGGGGCGAAGGGAGGGGAAAGGCACGACACCGGACGGGCCGCCGTTCCCCCGTGTCGGCGGCCCGCCGGACGTCCGTCCGCACAGGCCGGTGCCGCCGGGTTGAAGTGTGCGACACGCTGTGCCGCGGGGGTATGCGTAGAAGTACGTATGCGGAGGGGCAGGGCGCGCGGCGAGGCAACGGGAGAGGACCAGGTGGGGCTGGACAGGGCCTACGAACGCATGACGGCGGTCGCCGTGGCGGCGCTGCACGAACGACGACCCGCGCACCTGTGGCCGATGCTCGCCGGTGCCCTGGCGGACCTGTGCGGCGGCGAGGCGGTCATCCACAAACGCGACGACTGGAACGAGCACGCGGGCACGATCGGTGCGGCACCCGACGCTGCCGCCGCCGAGCTGGAGCGGCTCGGGGAAGCGGACCTGGCCCTGCTCCGCGCGGGCTATCCGTTCGCCCGCCATTACGCGGACAGGACCGACCGGATGCCCGTCACCGCCCAGCGGACGGCGGGGCGGCGCTGGCCGGACAGTCCCACGGCGCGTCTGCTCGGCCAGGCCCTCGACGTGGACCACGTGCTCGGCGTACCGCTCGCCGACAGCACCGCCCCGGTCACCGGGTGCCTGGTCTATCGGTCCGGTACGGACTTCACCGACGACCAGCTCGTCATGGCGGAGCGCGCACAGCCGCTGCTGGCGGCCGTCGAGCGGCAGCGGCAGCTGCTGGAGGAGTGGCGGCGCGGGCTTGGCCCGGGCGGAGCGCCGGACGAACGGGCGGCGGACTGTGCGCTGACGCCGCGCGAGACGACCGTCCTGTTGCTGCTCACCGAGGCGCTCACCGCCGACGCCATCGGCCGTCGCCTCGGCATCTCCGTCCGTACGGTGCACAAGCACGTCGAGAACATCTACCGCAAGCTGGGCACCCGCGACCGGCTCGGCACCGTACTGCGAGCCCAGCAACTCGGTCTGGTGCCGTCGCCCGGCCCACCCTGAGCCTGGGCCCGGCCCGCGTGATTCGTTACCGTGGTGCGGTCCGCCGGAGCCGAGCCGATCTGAAGGGTTGTCAGCCAACGTGTCACGTGATACGGCGACGGTCCCGCGAACCGCGAACCGCGAACCGCGAACCGCGAACCGCGAACCGCGAACCGCGAACCGCGTGGGGCTCGGGCGGGGACGTGGTGTCCGGTAGCCCCTCCGGCGGTTTCCTACGCGTCCCTGTAGGCCCCGACGCCCACCGCTGGCGTACCTTCCCCGCCGAGCGGACGCTCGTCGTCGCCGCGCGCACCGTCACCTCCACGGTGCGCGTGCTGGAGGCGCTGCCCGCGCTGGTCCGCGACGACCCCCGAGTGAGCGTCGTCTTCGCCCACGACCCCACCTCCGCGTTCGCCGACGGGGTGCGGGAGATCCTCCGGGACTCCGGATGCCGGGTCATGCCCTGGGACCAGCTGGCGCACATAGGCCCTGATCTCGTCCTCACGGCCAGCGAGAACGTGGACATACCGGAGGGCGACTGCCCGGTGCTGGTGCTGCCGCACGGCGTGGGCTTCCAGAAGCGGGTCCCGGACGCGCGCGGGGCGCACGACCGGCTGTCCGGGCTCGTCCCCGACGCGCTGCTGGAGTCCGGCCGGGCCTGGCTCGCCGTATCGCACCCGGACCAGGAACGACAGCTCCTCGCCGCGCACCCGAAGACCGCCGGCCGCACCCTGCTGCTGGGCGACCCCTGCTACGACGAACTGCTCGCCGCCCGGGCCCGCAGGGACGCCTACCGGCGGGCGCTCGGTGTCGCCGAGGGCCTGCGGCTCGTCGTGATCAGCTCCACCTGGGGGCCGACCTCCCTGCTCGGCCGGCATCCGGATCTGCCGGTCCGACTGCTGGGCGCGCTCCCCCACGACGCCTACCGGGTCGCGGCCGTGGTCCACCCCAATGTCTGGGCGGCACACGGGGCGTGGCAGATCCGTGCGCTCCAGGCCTCGGCGCTCGACGCGGGCCTGCTGGTGATGCCGCCCGTGCACGCCTGGCGGCCGGCACTCGTCGCGGCGGACGTGGTGATCGGCGACCACGGCTCGGTGACCCTGTACGGCGCCGCGCTCGGCCATCCGGTGCTGCTCGGCGCGTTCGGCGCCGACGCGGTACCGGGGACGGCCGCGCACGATCTGGCGGACGTGACACCGCGCCTGGATCCCGGCGGCGATCTGGCGGCTCAGGTCGAGGACGCCGTACGCGACCACGCCCCCGAGCGGTACGCCCGGATGACACGGCGGGCCTTCGCCGACTCGGGCCGGGCATCGGCGCGGCTCCGCGCGGCCGTCTACGAGTTGCTGGATCTTCCCGAGCCGGTCTCCGCGCCCCCGCCGGACCTGCTGCTGCCCGTGCCGGAACAGGCGGCCGGGTCCGTCACCTCCTGGCTGGTCGTCACCGAGGCCGCCGAGGCGCCGGCCGGTCCGGTCGTGTCGGTGCGCCGGTATCCGGCCGACGCACGGGCCTACGCGCACGGCGGACCGGCGGCCGAGGAAGAGGGCCTCGCGGCGGCGCCGTACCGCTTCGCGCATCTGGCCTGTTCGGACGCGGAACGCGACCGCCGACTGCTGGAGAGCGCCTCGGTGATCGAGCGGGCCGACCGGGCCGGATCGGTTCCCGAGGCGCTGCGCTGGATCCGTGACACCCTGGCGCGGCTGCCCGGCGGTCTGCTGGCCGCCTGCGCGGTGCGGGGCGGTGGCCATCTGGTGGGGCTGCGCGACGGCCGGGTGGTCGAGGCGGCGGTGACCGGACCGGCGACGTCGCCCGGGCTCGCCGCGGCGATCGTCTACGCCCGGCTGCGGCAGGGTCTTCCGCCGGGCGAGGCGCTGCTGACCCTGCGGATCGCCGGGGTGCGGGACGAGGACGTCGTACTCCGCCCGCGCCCCGCGTCCTCGCGTCTCAGCTGAGGTCCCTCAGCCGGCGGCGCACGTCGTCCGCGCGCCGGTTGCCGTTCGCCTCGTGGATCTCGAGGGCACGGGTCAGCCACGCGCGCACCCGGTCCGAGTGGCGGCCGGTGTGCTGCGCGAGGTCGGCGAGTTGCTCCCGCGCGTCGGCCTCGTAGCTGTACGCACGCCGCTCCTGGAGGGTGCCGGCCGCCGTCTCCAGGGCGCGGAAGGCCTCGTCGAACTCGTCGCGGCGGGCGTGGGCCCGGCCGATGGCGAGGAGGGCGCGGGCCGCCATCCGCTCGTCGGGCTCGGGGAGGTTCAGCAGGTCCGCGCGTGCCCGGCCGAGCAGGGTGAGGGCCTGCTCGTGCTCCCCCTGGGCGTCGAGCGCCGAGCCCAGGAAGAGCAGGGCCAGGGCTTCGCCGCGCCGGTCCCCGGCGCGGCGGTTGAGGTCGAGGCAGTAGCGGTACGTCTGCACGGCCCGGGCCGGTTCGAAGAGGTCGAGGTGGCGGCCGTAGAACTCCTGGACGGAGGCGCGCAGCAGCAGGCGGTCAGTGGGCTCGGCGAGCGCGACGGCGCGCTCCAGTTCGCTGCGGGCGCGGTCGTGTTCGCCGAGGTCGGTGAGCGGGCGCGAGAGCAGGCTGCGCAGCCGGGCCTCGCCGGCACGGGCCTCGGCCGCGAGGTCGGCGGGGGTGGCAGGGTCGGCGGCCAGCGCGGCAGCGGCCTCGCTGCCCAGGCTCAGGGACTCCTTCCAGGCGCCGAGGTGGCGGTGGTGCAGGAACAGCACGGTGAACGCCTCGGCCAGCGGCCAGGCCAGGGCGTACAGGCGGTGGCGTACGGCCGCGCGCAGGACGGCGAGGACCGCGGGGCACTCGGCGTCGAGCCAGGTCAGCGGGGCGGGGCCACCGGGTGCGGAGAAGGGATCGGCCGCCCCCGCCAGCAGCTCGGTCAGATCGGCGACGCGCAGTCGGTCCGCGCGTTGCGCCCGGTCGGCGAGGGCCGAGAGGACGAGGTAGTGCGTGGTCAGCCGCTCGACGAGGGCGCGCTCCTCGGCGGGCCGTTCCTCGGCCACGGCACGCTCGCGGGCATACAGGCGGACGAGGTCGTGGACGCGGTAGCGGCCGTCGCGGTCGACCTCCAGCAGGCTCGCGGCGGTCAGTTCGCGCAGCAGCCGCCTGGCCGTGCGGCGGTCCACACCCGCGGCGGCGGCCGCGACCGACTCGTCGAACAGTCCCGAGGGCAGCCAGCCCAGCAGGCGGAACATCCGGGCGGGGCCGGGCGGCAGCAGCCGGTAGGAGGGGCCGAGGACGGCCGACAGCGAGTGGTCGCCGCCGGGCAGGGAGATGCCCTCCAGCCGTTCGCTCTCGTCCTCCAGTTCCTGGGCCAGGTACGTCAGGCTCGGCGCGTCGCCGGTGGTCAGCCGGGTCGCCACGATGCGCAGCGCCACCGGCAGTCCGCCGCACAGTGCCACCAGGCGTCCGGCCGCGCCGGGTTCGGCCGCGACCACATCGTCTCCGCACTGGTCGCTCAGCAGCTTCAGGCCGCCGTGTGCGTCGAGGGGCTTCAGGTCGATGAGTTCGGCGCCGTCCTGGGCGACGAGTTCGCCGAGCTTGCTGTGGCTGGTGACCATGACGGTGCTGCCGGGACCCGTGGGGATCAGCGCTCGCACCTGGGAGGCCAGGGTGACGTTGTCGATGAGGACGAGCATGCGCCGGCCTCGGGAGTGGGTCTCGTACTGCCGCCGCAGCTCCTCGAACCGCTCGGAGACATGGGCATCGCTCCCCAGCACGGCCCGCAGGATCGAGGCGAGGGCCTGTGAGGTCTCGGCGGGGCCCATGGCCGCGCCGACGGCGGACTCGTCGCGCAGGGCGGCGTAGTCGACGTAGAAGAGGCCGTCGGGGAAGTGCTCGCGCCGGGTGTCGGCCCAGCGGCAGGCGAGCGCCGTCTTGCCCACCCCGGGCAGCCCGGCGAGGACGGCGAGCCGCACCCTGTCGGGTTCCCCGCACAGGCTGTTCATCCGGTCGAGCTCGGCGACCCGGTTGCTGAACGTGCCGGTCAGGGCGGGGAGATGGTCGGGTTGCGCACCGGGCACCGCCGGTGCGGCAGGACGGACGTCGAAGGCGATGTCGTACGACGTTCCCGGCAGCACCTCGGCCAGCAGCCAGCGCAGTTCCCCCGCCGCCTCGGGGTCGTCCTCGAGGATGCGGAGCAGCCGCCGCTCCCAGTCGGCGGCGACCCGGTCCGCCGCGCCCTCCTCGTCACCGCTCTGCCGGGCCGCCTCCAACTCCTCGCGCGCGACGTCAAGTTCACCGTCCTCGCCGCGCCGCGAGAGCCAGCGGGTGAACCGCCGGCTCCCGTGCTTCATCTTCTGCCAGGCGTCCGTGACCATGAGCCCGACCAGAGCCGTGGCCCCTTGCGCGGCGAGCGTCCCCAACTCGGCTTCCACCAAGCCCCCTTACGTCGTCCAGCGGCCCCGGGACAGGCGGATCCCACCGTAGAAGGATCTTCGCCGGATTCCCAGTCGGCACCACCGGAGCCGACGTCATCACGCCGGGTGGACGAGCGGATCGACGCGCCGGACGCCGTGGTGATCGACGCGACCGACCGGCTCGTACTGGCCCCGAACACGCTGACGCCGCCGTCGTGGCACTGCGGGTCGCCGGACCGGTCGATCTTCTGCTACCGCGCGGGCCGGGGCACCAGCGAAACCCGATCGACGCAGAGGTCCGCCGCGCCCGCTCCGGCCTTCCAGGGAATGGCCTGGTCACCCTGGTGCTGGGGCTGTGCGGGCGATCCTCTCCGCCGGCCATCCCGGCCGGGGCGACACGGTTCTCGTCGCACGGCCACGTGGTCAAACGCGACAGCGTGCCGCCTGACCGTGCGGGATGCCGCCACGCGGGAGCCCGCGCGGCGGCAACTTCGCCCTCGCAGTCGCGGACGGCGCTCGGCACGCGGCAGCAGTCGCACGCCGACCATGACGGCCACGCCCAGGACGATCTTGATCAGGCCAGGAAACTCAGTCGAACTGGGTCAGCCACGGCCGTTGACGGCTCGCCACAGTCGAGACACGTCATGGACCTGAGGGCAGCTCGGCGATGGTGCTGTGTTCGCCTCCCGGCACTCCGGGAACGTAGGCGGACACCGGGTCACTGGGCCGCAGCCTGCCGTCCTGGGCGAGGAGGAGGATCAGAGGGTGCTCATGCCAGCGACCCTCGTGCTCGGCGGTGCGGCACCGTGGCCAGGGTCCTGCACAGTGACTTTATTGCCTTTCGACACATCTGCCTTTCGATACATCTGCCTTTCGACACATTTGAGGGACCGGGCGCCACAGTCGTACCTGAGCGCACAGGTTTGGGAGAGCACCCAGCGGGCCAACATCGTGACGCCGAGCAGGGCGCCGACGCAGGCCGCCGCGAGCGCGCCCAGGACGCCGATGACGATCAGCCAGGCGGATCCATGGTCCAGAAAGAGCCCAAGCCCACCGGCGAGAGATGCCGATGCCCTGCATATGCATTCGCGGTGATTCGGTGAAGGAATAAATGAGGAGCGCGTTCGAATTCACGGGCACTCCATGTTCTTCACGGAATGCATTGCGTGGATTGGGGTGGGGAGGTCCGTTCTCACAGTCGGGTAGGGGGCGAATATGAGGCAATGAAACGGGCGATTAACTGACGCGTAGCGGCCGGGAATCCTCGTCCCGCTCCACTCCTGGGCACTGCCTTTCACGCACAGCGTCAGGAGGGGCCATGTCCTTGTTCGCCAGGGCGTCCTGGCCGGGAGATCATCGCGACGAGATCGTGGCCGGTGCCCTGGTCGCGGCGGTGATCGTCGTACTCGGGTACGCGTCCGGCATCGGCGCGCCCCCACCCGTGGCCTTCGACGCAGCCGCACCGCCGGCAGCACCGGCTCCGTCGACCTCCGTCAGCCCGTCGCCGGGGACGACTTCCGGGGATCCCGACAACCCGGGCGGCGATATGGGCGCCGGTTCTGCTGGGGATTCCTGGGCCGGAGACGGCGGTGCCGGAATTCCGATCGCAAGCGACACATCGTCCGGCGACGGGCACGGTGGGCAGGCGGCAGGCGGCGCAGACGGAGGCCAGATGCCGATGCCCGGGCCCTCCGATCCGGCATCGCATTCCCCCTCACCGAAGCCTTCCCCCAGTCCTTCTCCAACGCCGTCGGACGGCTGCCAGAAGGGTGAGGTGCACCTGGTGCAGCCGCTGCTGAACGGCACACTCACCTCGCTGACCGACCTGCTGGACGGCCTGCTCGGGCCGGACGCCTCTGGGGTCGCGGCTTCCCCGACGCCCGCTCCCTCCTCGTCACCGTCGAGCACCGACCTCTCGCCGCTGTGCGTCGTCGTTGCGCCGTCACCCTCGGTACTGCCGGAGGTGCTCCGGTGAGACATCGCGCTGTGCGCCTGTGGACTACCGCGCCGGCCGCTGTTGTGGCCCTGCTGCTGTTCGCTCCAGCCGCTTCGGCTCACACCGAGCTGGAGTCCTCGTCGCCCAAGGACGGCACCCGGCTCACGCACACGCCGGCGACGGTACGGCTGACCTTCAGCGAACCGGTCGACCTGCCCGACGTCCGCGTCACAGCAGGTGGCAAGCGGCTCGCCGTGTCCCGTCCGGACCACGGCGACCGTCGGGGCAATGGTGTCGAGGTCTCCGTTCCGAGGGTGGCCGGTCAGGACCGGCTCTCCTTGGTCTGGCAGGTGCGAGACATGGAGGACGGTCATCCGACCTCCGGTACGCTCTCGTTTCCCCTCACCACGAAGGCGACGGACGCCTCCGCCTCCGATGACGCGGCGGTCGCACCCACGCCTTCTGACAGCGTGCGCAAGGCTTGGGCGGCCGCCCGCTGGGCCGGATACCTCACCCTCGCCCTCTACGTCGGTGGTCTCGTCTTCCTCGCACTTCTCTGGCCACACGGTGCCCAGGACCGCCGTACCCGCCGCATCCTCACGCTGGCCTGGGCGGGTGGGCTCGCGGCGAGCCTGGTCACACCGGGACTGCAGGGTGCGTACGGAGCGATGGGCGCCCTCGGCGACGCGTTCCACCTGACCACGTATCGGGACCTGCTGGGCACGGAGGTCGGCATCGTGGCCGCCTGCCGGGTGTTGATGTGGGTGCTCGCCGCCATCGTGCTCACCGCTTTGCTCCAGGGCGGCGAGCGGGCCGCGCGCTCGCCGGGCTGGCGGGTCGGCGCCCTCGCCGTCACTCTCGGACTGCTCCGTACGACCGGCATGGCCGGCCACAACGCCGAAGGCACGCATCCCGGTTGGGGTGCGGTGGCCGACCTGGTGCACCTGCTCGGCGTGTCCGTGTGGCTGGGCGGCCTGACCCTGCTGCTCCTCGGGGTACTGCCCAGGCGCCGCCCCGAAGAGCTCTCGGCCGCCGTTTCCGGCTACTCCACGCTGGCCGGCGTGTCCGTCGCGGCGATCGCGGTGGCCGGCGCGGTGCTGGCCTGGCAGATCGTCGGCTCGTTCGGGGCCCTGTTCCACACCGGCTACGGCCACCTGCTGCTGCTCAAACTCGCCGTCCTGGCGGCGGTGTTGCTCATCGCCCAGGGCAGCCGGAGCTGGGTGCGCACCCGGCTCGACATCGCGGTCCTGCTGCGCGGCGACCGCGCCACCGTACGGCCCTTCGTCTACTCGGTCGCAGCCGAGACGGGGCTCGTCCTCGTCGTCCTCGCCGCGACGAGTCTGCTGGTCACGTCCGCTCCCGGCCGCTGACCGGCCCTCCCTGATCCACCCCCTCTCACCTGACAAGGAGAGACGCACGATCATGCGTACCGACGACACCACCGCACCTCCGCCGCGCCACCGGCAATCCCGGGCCGGCAACCGGGTACTGCTGGCCACCGGCGTGGGCGCCGGCATCTCAGCCGTCGCCTGTCTCAGCCTCCTCCAGGCATCCAGCGGCGCCGCCGCTCCGGCCACCGCCGCTCCGGCAGCCGAGGCCCGCTCCATGGCCCAGGCACAGCCGGCCGCTGCACAGGCCAAGGCGGCCGACTACACCATCGAGATCAAGGGCTACAAGTTCACCCGGCCGAACCTGACCATCAAGGTCGGTCAGACCGTGAAGTGGATCAACGAGGACTCCGCTCCGCACACGGTCACCACGACCAGCGGCCCCGCCAAGTTCGACTCCGGCACCCTGAACAAGGGCGACAGCTGGTCGTACACCTTCACCAAGCCCGGCACGTACAAGTACTACTGCGCCGTCCACCCCGACATGACCGCCTCCATCACCGTCGTCGCCGACAGCGGCGGCGGCACCGGCGGTGGTACGGGCGGCGCGACCGGCGGTTCCGGTGGTTCGACCGGAGGCTCCACGGGCGGTTCGACCGGGGGCTCCACCGGTGGGTCCACGGGCGGCTCCACCGGGGGCGGCACGGGCGGATCGAACTCCGGCGGCTCCGGCGGCGGCTCGACCGGCGGCACCAGCGGCTCGGGCGGTACGAGCGGAGGCAGCGGTGACGGCGGCAGCGAGCAGTGCGTCAGCATCCAGCAGGTCCTGCTGCCGATCCTCCAGCACATCAACAAGGCCCACCTGGAGGAGTCCCCGGGCCAGCAGGTCCAGGACGCGCTCCATCTCGACAACTACATCAAGATGCACACCGTCTGGGTGGAGTCCATCCTCACCCCGGCCGTGAACGGCGCCGGCTCCGTCGGCGACGACACCCTCACGGTGCTCCTCCAGCACATCGACTCCGCACACCTGGAGGAGTCCCTGGGCCAGCAGGTCTCGGACATCCTCAACCCCGACGCCTACGTGAAGATGCACACCGTCTGGGCCGAGCACATGCTCGCCCCGACCGAGGACTACCTCACCAACTCCTGCTGACGCCGGGGCGATGAGACATGGCGGGCCGGCCGAGTCGCAGTCGGCCGGCCCGCCACCACCGCCATTGTCCCCGATCAGGCAGGCGCCCGCCACGAGCCCGAGGTACCGCCATGACCACCGAACTCCCGCCCACGCAACAGCTGCCGGTGCGCACGTCGTCCATCGCGACACTGCCTGAGCAGCCAGACCATGACTGGCTCCCCCGCCCCGGCGCGTACGCAGCCGCCGCCGGCCGCTGCATCACCGAACTCACCTACCGCATCGGTCCGTTGACCACCCTGCGCCGACGCGCCGACGTCGAGGAGGCGGCACTGACCGTCGCCGCCGATCCCGAGGACTGCGTCCTGAGCCTCGCGCTGGGCGGCGACGCGCTCGGCGGCGAGCTGCTCACTTTTGTCAGTACCGCGATCGAACCGGTGGCGGACGGACGGCGGCTGCGCGTGCCCGGGTCCCTCGGCACGGGCGACGCCTCGCTCGAGCCACTTCCCGCCACGCTGCTGCTGCGCGTCGTCGAGCGCACCGACGCCGGCCTCCTCGTCGTCGGCGCCGCGCGCGTCCCCTACGGCCCGCTGCACCGCACGACCGGTTTCGCCCTGTCCCGGACACGCCCCGCACGCCACCTCGGCCTGCTCGTCGCCGCGGAGTTCACATGCGCCCCTTGACCGCCCGGCTCCGGCCCGCCCACATCGTCCGCCTGCTGCCGGCAGCCCTGCTCCTGGCGAGCGCGGTCACCTTCCTCGCCCCCTGCCCCGCGCACGCTGCCACCTCGTACCGCGTCGTGATGTCCGGCTACGCCTTCAGCCCGCGCAGCCTGACCGTCACAGCCGGCGACACCGTCACCTGGGTCAACCAGGACCAGGCCCCCCACGACGTGAAGACCACCTCCGGCCCGGAGTCGATACACTCCCCACTGCTGAGCAAGGGCGGCACCTGGAGCCACACTTTCACCACGCCCGGCACCTACGGCTACGTCTGCACCGTGCACCCCGGCATGTCCGCGCAGCTCGTCGTCAATGCCGCCGCCGCACCCACTCCCACCACGCACCCGACCACCCAGCAGCACGCCGGTGGTTCCGCCCCCTCAGCCGCACGGCCCGCACGGCCCGCTCGGTCCGCTCCCGCGGTCGGCCCCACCGCGCACGCCGGGCGCAGCG
This sequence comes from Streptomyces sp. RB17, assembly GCF_009604455.1. GTDB lineage: Bacteria > Actinomycetota > Actinomycetes > Streptomycetales > Streptomycetaceae > Streptomyces. Next base: position 302,106 of record NZ_WEGL01000006.1, on the reverse strand, counting down.
CGTCGGCCGCCGCGCCGGCGTCCGGCAGCCCGTCTGCCTCCACCGCAGCGGCAGCCGCCGCGGCAGCACCGACCCAGCAGGCGGCCGCACCGGCCGACAGCACCACCTCTGCGGCCCGCCCGCTCGACCCGCTGCTCCTCCTCGCCGGTGTCGTCGCGGGTGTCGCCGTGCTCTGCCTGCTCCTGGTCGGTTCCCGCTCGGCCGCCGCGGGCGCGCGCCGCGACACCGCCTCGCCGAGCTGACGTACCAGCGGCCGCTCACTCTGTGCGCTCGGTCAGCCATGCAGCGTCGTGACGACCATCCACCGCCCAGACCGGCGGTCAGAGACAAGGCCCGTGCGCGGATCGCTCGCGACCACCGGTGGGAGCCCGTCTGCTGGTCGTCCGACGTGCTGTCTCGCTGCCCACGGATCAACCCCGACGGATTGAGCCACTGCCCGCCCGGCGTCACCCGGGTGTCGCCGCGGTGACGGCTCGGCTTGGTCGAACCATCATTTCAAGATCAACGAGACGTTCGCGATCGGTGGTTCCACCGGCGACACCGCCACGGCCCGCACCATCAACACGGTCGAGGCCCACCGACGGACCAAGGGGCATTCGGTGCGGCCGGATCTCGACGCCACGGTTCCGGCACGTGCACCGCCGAGTGTGGGGCGATGTCCGCCGCACACAGAGCGGGTCACCCACGGTGTGGGACCAGCTCAACGCACCGCCGCAGACGCATACGCTCTCAGTGGGCCGGGGAGGCCGGAATCCAGGAAGGGAACAGGGAGAGCTTCTATGGTGAGAGCGCACCGGTTTCCACTCGGCTCCGCGACCACGCTCACCGAGCTGGAGGACGACCCCCACCCCCGGCTGGCCCTGCTGCGCGCCCGCGAACCGGTTTCATGGCTCCCCGTGCTGGGCGGCTGGCTTGTGACGCGGCGTGATCTCGCACTGCGCGTGATGCGCGACGCGGCGACCTTCACGGTGGACGACCCCCGCTTCTCCACCGCGCAGGTGGTCGGTCCGAGCATGCTCTCCGTGGAGGGCGCCGAGCACAACCGGCACCGCGCCCCCTTCACCGACCCCTTCCGCACGCAAGATGTGCACGACCGGTTCACCGGGTTCGTGGAACAGGAAGCCGCCCGGCTCGTGGAAGGCATCCGGCCGCGTGGCAGCGCCGAACTGCGCCGGGAGGTGGCCGGGCCGCTGGCCGTCGCCGTCGTCGCCGAGTCGCTGGGCCTGATCGGCGCGGATGCCGAGGCGGTGCTGTCCTGGTACGACGCCATCGTGAGCGCGGTCTCCGACATCACCGCCGGGCTACCGGCGAAACCCGCCGGGGCGGCGGCATTCGACCAGCTGCGAGGAAGCGTCGAGGCGACGGTCGCGGCAGGAAGCGAGGCGTCGCTGCTGGTCACGGCGGCCGAGAGCAAGCGCCTGCAACTGCCGGAGGTGGTCGCCAACGCCGCCGTGCTGATGTTCGGCGGTATCGAGACCACCGAGGGCATGATCGCCAACGCCGTACTGCACTTGCTGGCACACCCTGGTCAACTCGCCCTCGTGCGTGCCGATCCCGACCTGGTCGACGCGGCGATCGAGGAATCGCTCCGCCTGGAACCCGCCGCGGCGGTCGTGGACCGCTACGCAACCGCCGACGTGACGATCGGCGGGGCGGACGTGCGGCGCGGTGATCTGGTGGTCGTCTCGCTCGCCGGTGCGAACCGCGACCCCGAGATCTTCCAGGACCCCGACGGATTCGACCTGCGACGGGGCAACTCCCGCCTTCAGCTGGCCTTCGCGCACGGCCCACACTTCTGTCTGGGCGCCCACCTTGCCCGCCTGGAAACCCGGGCCTGCCTCCTCGCGCTCCTCGATCGTCTCCACGGCCTGCGGCTCGACCCGGCCTCGCCCACCGCGCCCAAAGGCCTGGTCTTCCGGAAACCCCCGGCCCTGCGCGTCCGCTGGGACGTGTCGGCACAGCGCTGACGCGATGCCGGGTCACCTCCGCTGTGCGGTGTACCGGCACCGTCGAGGGAGGTCAGGTGGCGAAGCCTTCGGGCGAGTGAGCGCGGCTGCGCTCGACGTCGCTGAAGACGGCCCTCAGGTGGCGGGAGGGCCGGGGGGTGACCGGCAGCGCGAACTCTCCCTGTGGTGCGGAGGGGCGGCGTGCGGTGTCGCCTGGACCGACGCCGGTGCGACCGTGACCCTTGCGACCGTGACCCTGTGGACGAAAACGGTCGTTCGCGTGAGCTGAACGGCTCATGGAGAACCTGCCTCGACAGGGAGCGCATCGAGGAATTCCCGACCGGAATGAGTCGGATGAATTGCAGGAAACGAGCCGAATGCGCGATCAAACGAATTCGACCTGGGTGCAAAAATCAGCGAGCTGGGACCCCACCCAACGGTGAGGCCCCAGATATCTCATACTCTTCGACGTCAGGCGGGAGTGATGTTCTCCGCCTGCGGACCCTTCTGGCCCTGCGTGATGTCGAAGTTCACCTTCTGACCTTCCTGAAGCTCACGGAAGCCCTGGGCGGCGATGTTCGAGTAATGGGCGAAGACGTCCGGGCCGCCGCCGTCCTGCTCGATGAAGCCGAAACCCTTTTCCGCGTTGAACCACTTGACGGTGCCAGTAGCCATTTCACATCTCCTTGGGTGCAGTGCCCGAGGAGCTACAAAAATGCCCGGGCAGCATGCAGTTGCCAAGGCACTTGAAGTTTTCGGGAACCACAACTGCAACTACCTGTAAGTTTAGCACGATATATGCATCCGCACTACTTTCACCCGTACATCCCCTTTTTACTGTCCGAGGACAGTCGATCGCACCTCTCGACTCGGATTATCCCGAGCCATGGCCACGAAAGAGAGGGCCGAGGCAGGCGGCCGCACGTGTCACGCGTCAGCTCTTGCCGGAGAGACGCCAGATCTGGTTCTTCTTGGCACTCAGCGCGCTCGCCGGGTCGCAGGCCCACTGGTGGATCAGCGCGCCGGCCGTCGTGGAGACGTTGCTGACGTCGACGCACTTGCCGCTGTGGACGGCGACCAGTTGGTAGTCCTTGCTGTTGCCCAGCGCGGTGACCGGGTTGAGCGTGAACTGCTGGTTGGTGCCGCCGTTGCAGGTGTACTGGATGACGGCGGCGCCGTCGGCGGTGGATGCCCCGGAGACGTCGAGGCACTTGCCGCTGAGCTCGTCGACCACGGTGTACGTGTCGGTCTTGCCGCTCACCGGCCTGAGGTCGAGCATCTGCTGGTAGCCGCCCTCGCAGTACCACTGCTGGTACTGGGTCTTGTCGGCGGTGCTCAGATCGGTGTCGTCCAGGCACTGCCCACTGTTCTCGCTGACCGCGACCGTGGAGATGGTGGTGTTGGACGGCGCGAGCAGGGTGACGGTGTAACCGTCCTTGGCGTTGCTCCAGGGGATGCGCACTGAAGCCGCGTTGTTGCTGACGGTCAGGGTGGTGTCGGATACCGTCTCTGGGCCGGTCACTGCGGCGCCGTTGTTGTACGGGACACGCTGGACGACCGCACGGACCTTGCCGCTGTCCACCACGGACGTGGTGTTCAAGCCGGTGAGGTCGACGGTCACGGTGCCGGTGTCCCCATTGCTGCCGAGCAGGATCTTGGCGTCCTTGGCGGTGTTGTCCTTGACGGCCAAACCGTCGGTGCCGGGGCCGGGGACGAGGTTGACGATGTTGCCGGTCTGGGAGCCGTAGTAGCGGTACATGAACCACTCGCCCAGCGGCAGGTACTGTCCGGCGCTGTTCTTGGTGAGCAGGTTCGCCTCGTCGTCGTGCAGGCCGGTGCCGGAGGCCCAGTTGCCGCGCAGGCCGTCGGCGCCTGCGCGTTCCAGGCGGCCGATGAACCAGGCACCGCCGCCGGGGGACTGCATGGACAGGGTGGCGTACTCGTTGATCTGGTACGGGCGGGTGTTGGTCAACCCCGCTGCGGCAAGGACGGAGTTGGCGCGGCCGACGTCGGTGGCGGGGTCGCCCGGTTCGTCGTGCCAACTGTAGATGTCAGGGGCGACGTTGTTGGCCTTGACGTAGTTCAGGTACGCGGTCCACCAGGTGCTGGACGAGTTCGGCTGGCTCGCAGTGCTGGGGCCGACGATCAGCTGGCCCGGGAACGCGGCCCGGACCCGGGCGTAGAAGCGCGACCACATCTGCAGGTACTGCGCCTGCGAGGGCTTCCAGAAACCGCTGCCGTCAGGCTCGTTCCACAGGTCCCACTCGACGTTCATGTTGTTGGCTTTGACGTCGTTGATGAGCTGGGTGACGAAGTTGTCGAACTGCGTCCAGTCACCGTTGTCACCGGGCCAGCCCTGGTTCGTGGTGCCGTCGGCGCCCCACAGGTCGTGCGGCAGCAGCACGAAGGTGCCACCGAGCGCGACAGCCCGCTTGTACTGGGCCAGGGTCGCGTTCCAACGGGTCCGGTAGTCGGCGAGGCTGGTGGCGTAGCCGCCGCTGTTGAGCTGTGCGCCGCCGGCCCGCATGAAGTGCCACTTGATGTCCTTGAAGAAGTGGTCCTGCGGGAGTGAGCCGTCCGGCGTCATGCCGTAGATCGTTCCGGAGGCGTGGTGTGCCGGGGCGCCACCGGCGGTGGCGAAGTCGACGGTGACGGTGGTGTCGGCAGCCTGGGAGCGGGCGGCGGGCACCAGAGTTGAGGCCAGCGCCGCCATGAGGACGGCGACGGACGAGACCGTTCGGCGTCCGGCGCGGGCGGTGCGTCCGGGGGGCGTTGTGGGCGACTTCATCGGGCGGCTCCTGCGGAGGGAGGAGGAAGGAGCGGAGCCCGCACGGCCCGGGGGCCGTGCGGGCGGCGGCCGGTCAGCGACCGGCTCGGTACACGTGTGCTTCAGCCAGCAAGAGGTAGCTGCTGGCGGTCCAGGTGTAGGCGCGGTCCCGCAGGCCCGTTCCGGTGAGGGCGTCGAAGTTCTCGGCGAAGCCGTGGGTCTCGCACAGGGCGCGGAAGCGGCCGCTGATGTCGTCGGCCAGCCGGTGGTGTCCGGCCCGGCGCAGGCCGTCCTCGATGAGGATGGTGGCGGGGGCCCAGATCGGGCCGCGCCAGTAGCCGTCGGCGAGGTAGTGCGGCGAGGTGGTCAGTTCGGTGGCCAGGCCGTACGGCGTCAGGTGGGCCTTGATGTGGTCGGCCAGCGCGCTGCTGATCTCGTCGGGCAGGTGCTCGCCCAGCACGATGGGCATCAGGTCGAGCAGGCTGGCGCTGCTCCAGGTGTTCCCGGTGCCGACCCCCCGGGCGACGAACCTGTCACCGGTCCAGAGCTGGTCGATCAGGGCCTGCTGTATCTCCCCGGCTGTGCGCGTCCACCGGATCGCCTCGTCGGACTCCCTCAATTGCTCAGCTATAGCGGCCAGTTCGTGCAGCTGCAGGACGAGAAAGGCGGCCAGGTCGGCGGTGACGACCACCCGCTCGGAGTCGAACGTGGTGGCGTTGTCCCAGCCGCTGTCGTTGCCGTGCTGGTAGTAGGCCAGGTCGTCCCCGGGGACTCGTCGTGCGGTGAGCCAGAAGTCGGTCCAGCGCTTCAACCGCTCGTACACCTGGGCCAGTTCAGCCCGATCCGGAGGTGTCGGCAGTCGGCGACGCAGATGACGGAGGGTCCAGCCGTGGATGGGAGGTTTGACGAAGTTGTGGAGGACCTCGGAGTGGGTGACGGAGTCGGGCAGGGCGCCGCTGTCGTCCTGGTGGTCGAAGGGCAGCGCGAACTGGTCCAGGGCCAGTTCGGGACAACCCGGTCCGAGGGCGAGGGCGTTGAAGCAGTGGTCCCAGCTCCAGACCTTGTCCATCCAGTGCTTGGACATCAGTACGGCGGGCCGCGTGACCAGTCCGGCCGGCCGTACGGTCGCCGACCAGACGACGTAGGCGGCGAGCTCGGCCGCCGGGGTGGCCGCCGAGCGCCAGGGGGCCACCGCGTCGGCGAAGTCCGCGAACACGCCCCGCGCGGACTCCACGAGGTCGTCGAAGCTCGCCGAGGCCGCGTACGGCGCTCGGGCGGTCTGGAACTCCTCGATCGCGATCTCCCACGCTCCGTCCGCCGCCGCGGTCACGGCCACGCCGCGGTCGGCACTGCCCAGGGCCTGAGCACCACCCGACACGGCGATGGAGCCGGACAGCACGGCGACGCGGTAACGGCGTCCGGTCTCGTACGACGTGAACACGTGCGCGCCCGCCGCCGGGTCGCGAAAGAAGTACGTTCCGCTGAACGGAGTCAGGGTGTGCGCCGCGGCGAAGACTCCGATACCCAGGCCGCTCCCCCGCAGCCGCACGGTGTCCGGCGACTCGTAAGCCAGGTCGACGCGCCCGCTCCCGCCGATCCAGCTGAGCAGGCCTGGTGTCGCCTCGACGCGGGTCTCGGCCCGGCCGCCCGTTGCCGGGTCCCGGGGGACCAGGCGCAGAACGGCGTGCATGCCGTTCTGGTGCGAGACGAGGTGGAGGTCATCGGCGTACGTCTTCTCCGCCACCACGGGCGATATGTCGAACCAGGATCCGTATGCGCTGAACGGGATGTCCTGGACGGAGAAGGCCGGGCCGGAGCGGGCGGCGGTCATGAAGTTCGACTCGTTTCTCGAGCACAGGGACTCGAACAGAGGGGAAGGAACTCAGTCCTTGACGGCACCGGCGGTCACGCCGGCGGCGACGTAGCGCTGCGCGAGGACGAGGATGACCGCGGCCGGCAGGGAGGCGACGACGGCGGTGGCCATGATGGCGTTCCATTGCTGGTTGTTGTTGCCGATGTAGTGGTAGATGCCCAGGGTGATCGGCTCGTGGGCGCCGCCGTTGACGAGGGTGCTCGCGAAGACGAAGTCGGACCAGGACCACAGGAACGCGAACAGGGACACGGTCACGACGGCGTTGCGGCTGATCGGCAGGACGATGGACCAGAAGGTGCGCAGTGGCCCGGCGCCGTCGGTCGTCGCCGCCTGGAGCAGTTCGCCGGGGATGCCGGACATGAACGCGGTGAAGATGAGGACGCCGAAGGGGACGGCGAGGGTGGAGTCGGCGACGATCAGGCCGGGCACGGTCTGCAGCAGGCCGAGCTGGAGGTAGATGGCGTAGAAGCCCATCGCCATGATGATGCCGGGGATCATCTGGGCGGCCAGCAGAACGAAGTTCAGGATGCCTCCGCCGCGTGGGCGCAGCTTGGCCAGGGCATAGCCGGCGGGTGCGGACAGGGCGACGGTCAGGACGACGGTGCCCAGGCCGATGACGAGGCTGGTGCCGAGGTAGGGCAGTTGCTCTTGGAGGACGGTGCGGTAGCCGCCCAGGGTGCCATGGACCGGCAGCAGGTCCGGTGGGCTCTTGCGCATGTCCTGGTCGGGGGTGAGGGAGACGTTGACCATCCAGTAGACCGGGAAGAGCATGATCCCGGTCAGCAGGACGCCGATCGTGGTCTTCACCGGCGTGCGCCTGCGGCCTCGGCTCATGACAGTGCCTGCTTTCTCTGGGCCCGGACATAGACCAGGCCGAAGACCAGCGCGGCGACCACGAGCAGGTTTCCGACGGCCGCGCCGGGGCCGAAGGCCGGCAGGAGGTTGCCGAAGCCGAGCTGGTAGGACCAGGTGGCGAGGGTGGTGGACGAGTCCGCCGGGCCGCCCTTGGTCATGATCCAGATGATGTCGAAGACCTTCAGCGTGTAGATCAACCCCAGCAGCAGGGTGATCGCCGACACCGGGCGCAGCAGCGGGAAGGTGACGCGCCAGAAGCGCTGCCAGGCATTCGCCCCGTCGATGGCGGCGGCCTCGTACAGACTCGCGGGAATGGACTGCAGGCCGCTGTAGAGGACGACCAGATTGAAGGGGACGCCGATCCAGATGTTCGCGATGATCACCGAGGTCAGCGACCAGGACGGCGAGGTCAGCCAGTTCACCGGACCCATACCGATGGCGTGCAGGGCGGCGTTGACGACGCCCGACTCGCTGTTCAGCAGCCACGACCAGGTGGAGGCCGAGACGATCAGCGGCAGCAGCCAGGGCACCAGGAACAGGGCGCGGAGCGTGGCCGAGAGCCGGAAGTTCTGGTTGAAGAAGACCGCGAGGGCGAGTCCGATGGCGTACTGGAAGACCAGGCACACGGCGGTGAACACCGCGGTGTGCAGCAGGGCCGGCGCGAACGTCGGGTCGTCGAAGACGGCGCGGTAGTTCTTCAGGCCCGTGAACGGCGCGTCGCCTTGGACGAAGGAGCGGACGGTGTACTCGCGCAGGCTCAGGTCGATGTTGCGGTACAGCGGATAGGCGTAGAAGAGGAGGAGGTAGAGGGTCACCGGAGCGAGGAAGGCCCAGGCGGCCCACTGGGTGGAGGCGGGTCGCCGCCGCCTCCCGGTGCGGGTCAGGGGAGGGGTGACGGAGGCCGCCCCGTTCCCGACGCGCACAGAACGGTGGTCCGGTGGATGCGTCGTCGTCTGCTTCATCGGGCCCACGTCACTTGACGGCGGACTGCGCCGAAGTAAGCGCGTCCTTGGGCGACTTGGACCCGCTGAGCGCGGACTGGACCGCCTTCCACATCTGTTCGGAGATCTTGGGGTACTTGGTGCCCAGGTCGTCACTGGTGCGGCCCCTGGCCGCCTTGACCGCGACCACCCACGGCTTCAGCTCGGCGTTCGCGGCCACCTGCTTGTCCTGCACCTCGCTGGTGGGGGCCACGTAGGACAGCGTGGTGTCAGTGGTGTAGAGGTTGTCGCCGCTGGTCAGGCAGGTCGCCAGCCTCTGGGAGACGGCGTAGCGCCCGGTGGCCTTCTGGACCGGGAGGGTCACGAACTCGCCGCCGGTCGGGGCCGCGGCCTGACCCCCGTTCGCGGCGGGAATGGGCAGGACGCCGTAGTCGAAGCCGGCCTTCTTGGCATTGGCGAGTTGCCAGGTGCCGTTCTCCGCGAACGCGTAGTCGCCGCCGGCGAACTCCTGCCAGCTGGTCGTCTGGGTGTTGTTGAGCACCGAGTTGGGGGCGTAGCCGTTGTTCAGCCAGTCCTTCCACAGGGAGAGGGCGGAGACGGCCTGGGCGGAATCGAGTTCGGTCAGCTTGCCGCCTGCGCCCCAGAACCACGGCAAGAACTGGAAGCTGCCCTCCTCCGTGCCGATCGCCGAGAACGTGATGCCCTTCTTGCCCGCCTTCTTGACCTTCTCCAACGCCGCCGTCAGTGACGTCCAGTCCTTGACCGCGGCGACGTCCACCCCGGCCTCCTTGAGCACCTTCTTGTTGTAGTAGAGAGCGAGGGTGTTGGCGCCGATCGGTGTGCCGTAGGTCTTGCCGCCCGACTGGCCGGCCGCGAGCAGGTTGGGGTCCACCTTCGAGGTGTCCAGCTTGTTGTCGTCGGTCGTGGTGAGTACGCCTGCCTCGGCCAGGGTCGAGACGACCGGGTTGTCGACGATGAGGACGTCCGGCGAGTTGCCCTGCTGCGCCGCCAGCAGCGTCTTGTTGCCCAGGTCGCTGGTGTCGAAGCCGGTCCGCTTGATCTTCACTCCGGCCTTGGTGCCACACTGGTCCAGCAGCTTCGCCCAGGCCGAGCTCTTGTCGAACTGCGGGTACGGGTCCCAGATGGTGTACGTGCCGCTGCCGGCACCCTCGGTGCCGCTGCTGCCCGAGCCGGAGGAGCAGGCGGTGGCGCCGGCGGCCACGGCCAGGGCGGTCAGGGCTGCGGCGGTCGGACGCCGCCGTCGGGAGGAGCTGTTCATCGCGGGTTCCTTTGGTTTCGGGCATGCGGGAGCCGAGGGCACGGGGTGACGAGGAAGAACGGGCACGCCGGACGGCGCCGGTGAGCGATCGGCGGGTGAAGCGGGAACCTGGGGGTTACCCGAGGGGTGCGGTCAGGGCGCCGTACCGGGACCGGTGCTGGCCCGCAGCGAGATCGGCGGCGCGAGGAGATGGTGCCGGGGCGGAGCGTCGGGATGGTCCAGCCGCTCCACGAGCAACTCGACGGCGCGACGGCCCATTTCCTCCGCCGGTACGTCGGCCGCGGTGAGCTGCGGAGTCACCGTCTCCGCCCAGCGCGCGGCCACGACCCCGGTGACGGAGAAGTCGCGTGGCACGTGGCGGCCCGCCTGGGCGAGCCCCCGGTACAGGCCTCCCAGGGCGGCCTCGTTGAGTGTGACCAGGGCCGTGGTGGCCGGGTCGTCGTGCAGGATCCGTTCCAGGCAGGCCTGGCCGGACGCGGCGTCGTCCCCGCAGCAGTACGTCCGCACCGTCAGCCCGCGCTCGGCGGCGGCCTTGGTGAAGCCGTCGAGGCCCCGGTGCGCGGACTCGTATCCGGATCGCAGCAGCTGCTCGGGCCGGTTGACGAAGGCGACCCGCCGGTGGCCGAGGTCCGCCAGATGGTGCACGCACGCCGCCGCCAGCGCGGTGTGGTCCAGGCCGACCCACCAGCTGCCCTCGGGGTGAGCGGTGCGGCCGATGGCGACGGAGGGGAAGTCCAGGGCGGCCAGGTGATCGACCCGGTCGTCCTCCAGCCTGATCTCCATCAGGATCGCACCGTCGACGCGCCGCTCCCCCAGCAGCCGCTGGAACGAGCGGTCGCTGTCCACACCGCTCGGGGACAACAGCACGTCGTAGTCGTAGGCCGCGGCGGCCTCCACCACACTGCCGATGAAGTCCAGCTGCATCCCGGTGTAGTGGTTGCCGGCCGGCGGGAACACCAGGCCGATCGTGCTGGTCCGGCCGTTGGCCAGGGCCCGCGCACTCGCATTGGGCCGGTAGCCCAGTTCGTCGATGACCTGCTGGATCTTCCGGCGGGTGTCGTCGGAGACAGGGCGCTTGCCGCTGAGCGCGTAGGACACGGTGCTGCGCGAGACACCGGCCCGCCGGGCGATCTCGCCGATGTTCACGGTGCCTCCTTGCTCGAACCGGTTCGACGCCTCTAGCAGGGAGCGGCCGCCGGTCGTGAGGGTGAAGGGTGGGACGCGGATCAGGAGCCGGTTGTCGAACCGGTTCGCGTGAAGCGAAGGTAGGAAGGACCCACACGACTGTCAACACCTCCTGCCGGACTTTTCCGACGCCGAAAGGGCACGAAGGCACCCTTGCGTCGGAGGGATTGCTGGTCGGCCTCCCCGGTGCTAACTTCGCGAACCGGTTCGACGAAGTGATCCTTCCGACGGCCATGAGCCCGCTTCGCACCTTCCCCCGGAACGCGGGGGCGTCCAACCCGCCGGCCAGAAGAGTTCCCTTGTCGCTGTGGCGCATGCGGTCGAACCGGTTCGATTCCGCGCGCCGACGCCTTCGGAACCTCCTATGCAAGGATCGAGGACGCAATCCATGCCATCCGCTGACAGATCCGCGCGGCGCCGGGCTCCGGCCGCCGTGGCACTGACCCTCGGCGCGGGCCTGCTGGCCGCACCGGCCGCCCCCGCGCAGGCGGCCGGCCCGCCCCAGCCCGTCGCCCACTACACCTTCGACCAGGACGACCTCGCCTCCGGAAGGATCACCGACAGCTCCGGCAACGGCCTGACGGCGACCCTGGTGAACGGCTCCACCGCCCGGACCGTCGCGGGCACGGACGGCGGCACGGCGCTCGCCCTGCCCGGCGGAGCACCCACCTCCGACGGCGCGTACGTCCGCCTGCCCCGCGAAGTTCTGGGCGACGCAAGCGACTTGACGGTCTCGGCCCGCGTGAAGTGGAGTGGGGACACGTCGTCCTGGCAGCGGATCTTCGACCTCGGCACCGACACCACGAAGTACCTGTTCACGACGCCCTACAACGGCAGCGTGCTGCGCACCGCCGTGACCACCGGCGGGGGAGGCGCGGAAGCACAGGTCTCCGGCTATGCGCCCCTGCCCTCCGACGGCTGGCGGACCGTCACCGTCACCCTCGACACCGCCACCCACCGGGTCACCACCTACCTCGACGGAGTGGCTGTCTCCGCCGCATCGACGACCGTCAAGGCCAAGGACCTGCTGGACGGTTCGGCCACGGCTGCCGGCTACATCGGCAAGTCCTTCTACCAGGACCCCCTGCTCAAGGGCGCGATCGACGACTTCACGGTGTGGCATGCTGCGCTCAGCCCCGAGCAGGTGGCCGGTACGGTCGGGACGGTGCCCACGCTCCAGCAGCTCTCGCAGACGTCCTTCGAGGTCCGTACGACGACCGGGACGGCCCCGTCCCTACCCGCGACGGTCCGCTCGTCCTTCTCCGACGGCTACGACCGCGACACGCCCATCACCTGGGACGCCGCAGGGCCCGAGAAGTACGCCCAGCCGGGCACGTTCACCGTGGCCGGAGCAGCGGCCGGGCGGGCCGTGCGGGCGACCGTCACCGTGGTCCGGGAGGGAGAGCTCACCGTCGACCTCGGCTCGGACACCGGCGCGTTCCACGGCGGCGCCTCCGGCACGCTCTACGGCGTGTACGGACCGGGCGTCCCCACCGACAACCTCATCGAGGGCATGGGACTGCGCACGGTCTCCACGAAGGCCCAGGACGGCCCGCAGCACCCGGGGGCCGACGCGCTGGACGTCGTCAAGCCGCTGGCCGACTCCACCGACGGTGACGTCTACATCTACATGACCGACATCCACCGCGGCTTCCCGTACGAGTGGCCGGGCGACACGCCCGCAGAGAAGCTCAAGCTCTACGAGAAGAAGATCGCCAAGCAGGTCGACCAGGTCCTGCAGCTGCCGAAGCAGTACCAGGACAACATCGTCTTCGTGCCCTTCAACGAGCCCGAAGGCAACATGTTCGGCACCGGCGAGTGGAGTTACGACAAGGTCAGCTGGCTCGACGACCCCAAGGACTATTTCGCCGCGTGGGACGAGGTCTACAAGCTCATCAAGGGCAAAATGCCCAGTGCCCGCATAGCCGGCCCCAACACGAGCGTCCTGTACGACCAGGTGAAGGGCTTCCTCACGCACGCCCTGGCCGCCGGCACGCTCCCGGACGTCATCACCTGGCACGAGCTGAGCCACCCCGAGGCGGTGCGCCAGAGCGTCACCAAGTACCGGGCATGGGAGAAGGAGCTGTTCCAGGGCACCGACCGCGAGGGCACCCAGCTCCCGATCAACATCAACGAGTACGCATTCAACTACCACACCTCGGTGCCCGGACAGATGATCCAGTGGGTGTCCGCGATCGAGGAGTCCAAGGTGGACGCCGACATCGCGTACTGGAACATCGACGGCAACCTCTCCGACTCCGCGGTGCGGTCCAACCGCGGCAACGGCCAGTGGTGGCTGCTCAACTCGTACGCCTCGATGAGCGGGCACACGGTGACCGTGACACCGCCGTTCCCGGGCCAGAACTACACCATGCAGGGAGTCGCCACGCTCGACGCGAAGAAGAAGCAGTCCCGGCTGATCTTCGGCGGGTCCGACGGCAAGGGCCACATCACCTTCGACAACGTCCCCAAGAAGGTCTTCGGAGACACCGTCCACGCCTGGGTGAGCGAGATCGACTGGAGCGGCCAGGTGGGCGACAACTCCGGCCCGAAGCTGCTGGCCGAGACAAACCTCGAGGTCGATGACAACGGCCAGGTCCTCGTCGACTTCGGTGACGGCACGCTGCCGAAGCTCAAGGAGTCCTCGGCGTACGAGATCGTCCTCAGCCCGGCCCGGAAGGCGAAGGGCACCCAGTCACCGCCCGTGCGCTGGCAGGGGTCGTACGAGGCGGAGGACGCGGCGCACACCGGGTCCGGCTACTCCAGGAACGGCCCGGAGGGTTCGCCCGCCGACGTGTCGAAGTTCTACACCTCGGGCGGCTACGACGTCGGCGGGCTGCGCACAGGCTCGGACGTCACGCTGGACTTCGGCGTCGACGTGCCCGAGGACGGCACCTACGACCTGAGCGTCTTCGCCAACTCCCTCAACACGTTCGACAAGGTGAAGGAGCAGGGCCCCACCAACGTGTTCCTACGAGTGGACGGACAGGCGGACAGCGAGCAGGAGCTGTACATGCCGCTCGGCTACAAGTGGGTGGTGTGGGACCACACCGACACCAAGGTCCACCTCACCAAGGGCAAGCACACCCTGACGCTCGCCGCGAAGAGCCTCGACGGCAAGCGCGCCACCAAGGGCGACGCCATCGTCGACCGTCTCACGCTGTCCCTGCCGTCCGCGTCGGCGGCCACCAGGGTCTACGAGGGCGAGCTGGCCTGGACGAGCGGCGGGGCGCGGCCCGTCTACGACCTGCCGAAGCACACCGGGACCCCCGCCACCGGCTCGGGCGCGGTCCGGGTCGCGAAGAACCAGACGGCCACGTTCTGGGTCTACTCCCCCGCCGACCGGGAGGCCACCCTCGAGGTCGACACCCTCGGCGGCGGGAACGCGCAGCTGTCCGTCAACGCGCACGACGTACTGCACGTGACCAAGAGCAGTCACGAGGTGGCCGTCTCCCTCTCGGGCGGCGTCAACAAGGTGACGGTGACCGGCGGTTCGGCCGCCACGCTGGTCGACCGCCTGACGGTCACGCCCACGGACGGCACGCTCGAGGCGCGTACGTACGAGGCGCAGGACGCCGAGCTCACGGGCTCGGCCACGCTTACCCCGCTGTCCCTGGCGACCGACGGCACGGCGATCACCGGGATCGGCGGCGACCCGGGCAACGACAACACCGCGACGTTCACGGTCGCTGCGGACAAGGCCGGCTTGTACGCACTGCGCATCCGCTATTCCAACCCCGAGCAGTCCGAGGCCACCCACTACAACCCTGACCCGCTCGCCCGTCACGCCGACATCACCGTCAACGGCAGCGACATGCGGCGCGTCAGCTTCCCGCACAGCTTCCATCAGAACAACTTCTGGGAGCTGACCGTCCCGGTCCACCTCAGGAAGGGACAGAACACCATCACCTTCCGCTCCGAGGAACTGCCGAACTTCGACGGCTCCACATACGCCTCGGACACCTTCCCTGGAGTGCTGCTCCGCTCGCGCTACGCACCACTGATCGACCGGATCACCGTCGCGCCGTACACACGCGAGGTGCGGTGAGGCAAGGCGGCAGCCCTCTCTCACGATGAGCCGAGCAGCCCGCTCTGCCCGTCGCGCGGTGAACCGAGGGCTGTGGCTCCGCGGAGGCGGGCCGCTCACGGCCCGCCTCTGGCACGGCAGTTGGGTTCAGCCGAGTCCGTCGGCGCCGACCCCGGACGGTGATTCATCGAGCAGCGCGTCGGATACGGGCTGGGGCGGCCGTCGAGGTCGAGGACGGGGGGCTTGCTTGTACCAGGACGCGATGACCGCATTGCCCCCGAAACCGTGGCAGCGGTCATCGTGGACGTTCCAGCGGTAGGTTGCGTGGTCGGGGTCGCCGCGGTGGACGTGGTGGTCTCGCTGCTGCCGATGGCTGTATCCAGCGCGTCGCCGTCGATGCGTTGGAGAGCGCGGCGCACGGTGGCCTCGGCTGGGGTGACGGGGCTGCGGTCAGGTTCCCGGCACGGGCCACCGAGCCGGGCCAGGATGCAGGGAGGGGCGTCGGTGACCCACTTCGCGATCGCGGCCAGGGACTTCGCTCCGGCCAGGACGGCACACGGGGCCAGGCAGGTCAGCAGGCTGGGGAGCTCATCCGGTGACGTCGGAGCCGCGTCAGGGTTTCGGTACCTCGTGATCACCAGGTGCCGTGCCTGCCTCCGCGCCGGCCCCAGGCGGCCCCTCGTCCGGCATCGGGGAGGGGCATCGATCGCTTCCGGGCAGGGCCATGCCGGCACTCCTGCCGTCATGTTCAGGACCGTACCGCGCAAGACTTCTACGCTTCGAACACGCAAGGTACGGAGACATGGCGGCCACACCCAGGACGATCTTGCTCAGCCCAGAAAGCTCAGCCGCACCTGACGGCTGGGATTATCCCTGTTGGTGTCGACCAGGCAGACCGACTGCCAGGTGCCCAGCTCCAGGCGGCCGCCGATCACCGGGAGGGTCGCGTGGGGCGGGACGATGGCCGGGAGGACGTGGTCGCGGCCGTGGCCGGGGCTGCCGTGGCGGTGCTGCCAGCGGTCGTCGGCGGGGAGCAGGGTGTGCAGGGCGGCGAGGAGGTCGTCGTCGCTGCCGGCGCCCGTCTCGATGACGGCGATTCCGGCGGTTGCGTGCGGGACGAAGACACTGAGCAGGCCGTCGCGGCCGGCCGCCGCCGCGCGCAGAAAGTCCTCGCAGTCACCGGTGAGGTCGACGACGCGTTCCCGGGAGCCGGTGGAGATGTGCAGCATGCGGGTGGTGAAGGCATCTGGCATGCCCCCATCCTGGCCCATACGCCGGGCTCCGCACCCTGCGGCGCGAGGGCATCCTGAGACGGCCGGTCCACAGGACGAGACGCCCGTGTGACTGTGGCGGCCATCTGGCCGCGTTCTGCCGCATGTTGTGTTCAGCCCTGCTCACACGCGCGGTCATATGGACCTGCTGCGGCGACCTGCGCCGCGTGTCCCCGCTGCCGCCGGCACCCTTTCCGGCTTCTTTCCCTCCTCGGGCTCCACTGCCCCTGTGGCCTGCTGTTCGGTCGCCTGCCTGAAGGCGGCCGGGCTGAGCTGCGTGGGCCGAGGACACCGGGCTGCCGCACGTCGCCTCCGAGAGCACGGGTTCCTGCCGCCGGCGGCGGCCGCATCCTCGTGGAACGACACGACTACGGCCCCAACGACGCCCGTGATGCGGCGGGGTGCGGGCGCCGGACATCGAGTACACGGTGCACATCGCCGAGGGCACCTGGCTGGACCACGGCCGCGTTCGCGCAGCACACCGGAGCGCCACAGCTGGTGTCCGGCGGGCGGTGAGCCGGGAGGCGGGGCCCTGCCGTCGGCGTCCGGGAGTCCCACCGCGGGTTCTCGGGAAGATCCGTGCCCGGATCCCGGTTGGTAGAGGCGTGAACAAATCGCGCGAGGTCGAGGTCGTCGTCATCGGCGCTGGTCAGGCCGGGCTGTCCAGCGCCTATCATCTGCGGCGCACCGGTTTCGAGCCGGACCGCGATGCCGTGGTCCTCGACCACTCCCCCGCGCCGGGCGGCGCCTGGCAGTTCCGGTGGCCCTCGCTGACGTACGGGAAGGTGCACGGGATGCACGCGCTGCCCGGCATGGAGCTGACGGACGCCGATCCCGCGCGGCCTTCGGCGGAGGTGATCGGCGAGTACTTCGACCGGTACGAGCGCGCCTTCGACCTGCGTGTGCGACGTCCCGTCGACGTTCGGGCGGTGCGGGAAGGCGACGGCGGGCGGCTGCTCGTCGAGACCTCGGACGGCACCTGGTCGACGCGCGCCCTGATCAATGCGACCGGCACGTGGGACCGGCCGTTCTGGCCGCGCTATCCCGGTCAGGAGACCTTCCGCGGGCGGCAGTTGCACACCGCGCAGTACGCCGGCCCCGAGGAGTTCGCCGGGCAGCGTGTCGTGGTCGTGGGCGGCGGTGCCTCGGGCACCCAGCACCTGCTGGAGCTGGCCCCGTACGCGGCCGCGACCACCTGGGTCACCCGGCGGCCTCCGGTGTTCCGCGAGGGCCCGTTCGACCAGGAGGTGGGCCGCGCGGCCGTCGCACTGGTGGAGGAGCGGGTGCGCCAGGGGCTGCCTCCGCGCAGCGTGGTCTCGGTCACCGGGCTGCCCCTCAACGACGCCGTCCGGCAGGGTCTCGCGGACGGAGTGCTGGACCGGCAGCCGATGTTCGACCGGATCACGCCGGACGGCGTGGCGTGGGACGACGGACGGCAGGTCACCGCCGATGTGATCCTCTGGGCGACCGGGTTCCGCGCGGCGCTGGACCATCTCCGTCCGCTGCGGCTGCGCGAGCCGGGCGGTGGGATCCGGGTCGAGGGAACCCGGGCGGTGGCCGATCCACGCGTCCATCTCGTCGGCTACGGCCCCTCGGCCAGTACCATCGGCGCGAACCGGGCGGGCCGCGCGGCCGTCCGGGACATCAGGAGACTGCTGGCCGAGGAACAGCCGGTCGCCGCGTGACGTCCCGCCCGCTCAGCGGACCGGGGGCCACGGGGAGGCCGGACTCTGACTCGGGATCCGTGCCTGGCTCGGGCTCTGTGCCTGGCTCGGGCTCTGCGCCCGACCCGGGCCCGCGTGGAGGGAGTTGAACTCTCCCACGTTGCGCATGTGCGTCGCGTAGTCGGAGGTGAAGCGGGTCTCTCCCGGCTTGACCGTGACGAAGTACAGCCACTCGCCCGGCGTCGGGTTGAGTGCGGCACGCATCGCGTCCTCGCCAGGGTTGTCGATCGGTGTGGGCGGCAGCCCCATGCGCTGGTAGGAGTTGTAGGGACTGTCGATGCGGATGTCGTCCTGGTCGGTACGGAGCGTGCTGCGGTTCAGCGTGTAGTTGATCGTCGAGTCCATCTGCAGCGGCATCCCGCGCTCCAGCCGGTTGAAGACGACTCGGGCGACCTTGCCCATGTCCGCCCTGGTCGCGGCCTCCGCCTGGACGATGCTGGCGATGGTGACGGTCTGGTAGACGTTCATCGCCTTGCGCTGCGCCCCGGCCGCGATCGGCGCCGCATTGAACCTGCCCTCGGCGGTGTCGACCATGAAACGCAGCACGGACTCGGGTGTCGCTCCCTTCTCGAGGGGATATGTCGCCGGGAAGAGATACCCCTCCGGGTTGCCCGCGGCCTCGCTCGGCAGCTTCAGACCGGCCTTCCCGACGGACTTGCGCGTGCTTCCGGGAGGCAGCTGGAGGGCCTTGTCGATCGCGGCGTACACCTGGCTCGCACGCCAGCCCTCCGGGACGACCAGCGCGGCGCGCGGTGTCTGTTCGGGGCCGCTGTGCAGCGCCAGCAGCGGTACCGCCGCGGCGGTACCGACCACGACGGCGCCGGCCACGACGAGGACGAGTCTGCCCCGGCGTGTCAGTCGAATCGTGCTCCGCGGCGGAATGTTCGTCTGCATACCGGAACGGTAATACGCAAATCGCCGCAAACCCGGCATATGTTCAGCCTGTCGGCCCCAGCGTCAGCGGGTCGGTCACGACCGCGGTCCCGCCGGTCACGACCCGCTCAGTTCGTCGGTCACGACCCTCTCAGGTCATCGGTCACCGCCCGCTCAGGCCGTCGGTTCCAGTTGCGCGTCCCGGCGTACCAGCGCCGCGTACCGCCCGT
The DNA here is from genome assembly GCF_009604455.1 of Streptomyces sp. RB17. GTDB lineage: Bacteria > Actinomycetota > Actinomycetes > Streptomycetales > Streptomycetaceae > Streptomyces. The sequence continues at coordinate 283,135 of NZ_WEGL01000006.1, read as the reverse complement.
CCCGTTCCAGCAGTTCCTCGTGGCTGCCGCGTTCGGCGAGCCGGCCGGAGTCGAGGACCACGATCTGGTCGGCGCCGCGGATCGTGGACAGGCGGTGGGCGATGGTGATCGTCGTCCGGTCGGCCGACAGGGCGTCGATCGCCTCCTGGACGGCGGCCTCCGTACGGGTGTCGAGCGCGCTGGTCGCCTCGTCGAGGATGAGGACCGGCGGATCGCGCAGGATCGTGCGGGCGATCGCGAGGCGCTGCTTCTCGCCGCCGGAGAAGCGGTGGCCGCGTTCGCCGACGACCGTGTCGTAGCCGTCGGGCAGCGCGGCGATGTGGTCGTGTATCTGCGCCGCGCCGGCAGCCGCCCGCAGTTCCTCGTCCGTGGCGTCCGGCTTGGCGAAGCGGAGGTTGTCGGCGACCGAGGCGTGGAAGAGGTACGTCTCCTGCGACACGACGCCGACCGCGCGGGCGAGGGTGTCGAAGTCGAGGTCCCGGACGTCGACGCCGTCGATGGTGACGCGGCCGCCGGTGACGTCGTACAGACGGGGCACCAGATAGCCGAGCGTGGACTTGCCGGCGCCGGTCGGGCCGACGACGGCGAGGCTGCCGCCCGCGGGCACGGTGACGTCGATGCCTTCGAGGACGCGGCGGGCCTTGTCGTCATGGTCGTAGCGGAACTCGACGCCTTCGAAGCGGACTTCGCCCTTGACCTGGTCGAGGTGGACGGGCCGATCACGCTCGGTGATGTCGATCGGCAGGTCCAGGTACTCGAAGATGCGCTGGAAGAGGGCGAGGGAGGTCTGGATCTGAACACCCGTGGCGAGCAGGCTCACGGCCGGGCGGAAGAGCCCCTGCTGGAGCGAGACGAAGGCGACGATGGTGCCGAGCGAGACTTTGGGTCCGCCGAACTGCAGGGCCAGGCCCGCCGTCCAGTAGATGATGGCGGGCATCGCGGCCATGACGATCGTGATCACGGCCATGCGCCAGCGCCCGGCCATGTTCGATCTCACTTCCAGGTCGACCAGGCGCTCGGACTCCTCGGCGAAGGACGCGGTGAGCGAGTCGGAGCGGCCCATGGTGCGGCCGAGCAGGATGCCGCTGACCGAGAGCGACTCGGTGACGGTGGCCGCCATCGCGGCCATCTGCTTCTGCCGCTGTGTGGTGATCTTCTTGCGTTCGTTGCCGACACGGCGGCTGATCCACACGAACGCCGGCAGCAGGAGCAGCGAGACGATCGTGAGCCGCCAGTCGAGGGCGACCATCGCGACGATCGTGGCGACGACGCTGGTGGCGTTGGAGACCAGGGAGGTGGCGGTGGAGGTGACGGTGGCCTGCATGCCGCCGATGTCGTTGGCGATCCGGGACTGCACCTCGCCGGTGCGCGTGCGCGTGAAGAAGGCGAGCGACATGCGTTGCAGGCGGCCGTAGACGGCGGTGCGCAGGTCGTGCATGACGCGCTGGCCGACGGTGGTCGAGATCAGCGTCTGGAGCACGCCGAAGACGCTGGAGAGGACGGCACTGAGGATCATGCCGAGCGCGAGCAGGCTGAGCAGGCCGGTACGGCCCCGGGGGATCGCGACGTCCAGGGTCTCCTTGAGCAGGAACGGTGTGGCCACCGAAACCAGCGAGGAGGCGCCGACCAGCAGGCCGACGATCGCGAGCCGCCCGCGGTAGGGACGGAAGAGCTTCAGGATGCGGCGCACCTGCCGGGGCTGTTCCTTGGCGTCGGCAGGCGGGGTCCAGGAGGGTTCTCGCTCGGGATGCATGGGCTCCTACGGAGGTGAACGGGCGCCGGCCGGGGATCGACCGACGATGACGAACGGATCGTAGCTCATTGTTACCTATACTCACAATGAACGGCATCCTGATATTGTTCCCGCATGAGCTCCCCAGATCCCGACGGCCTGCTCGCCGAGCAGCTGCTGCGGCTGACCCGCCGGGTGCACCGGATCCAGAAGCGCCATCTGGAACGGCACGACCTGGGCGTGACCCCGGCCCAGTCCCGGTTGCTGCGCACCCTCGCGCACTACGCCTCGCCCCCGCGCATGGCCGACCTCGCCGAGCGCCTGGAGGTGGTGCCGCGCGCGGTGACGACGCTGGTCGACGGGCTGGAGACGAGCGGGAAGGTACGGCGGGTGCCGGATCCGGCGAACCGGCGGGTGACCCGGATCGAGCTGACGGACGAGGGGCGTACGACGCTGCGCAAGCTGCGCGGCGCACGCCGCTCGGCGGCCGAGGAGATCCTTGCGCCGCTGACGGAGAAGGAGCGCCAGGTGCTCGGCGTGCTGCTGGACACCCTCATCGAGGGGGACGGCGGCCAGCGCTGCTGAACACCGGCGCACCGGGTTCGGCGCACCGCGCGGCCGGCTCGGCGTACGGCGCACCGGGTTCGGCGTACAGCGCGGCGGGCCGCACACCACTCCCGGTGCACGGCCCGCCCGTACCACGCAGAGCGACTTCCGTTTCGATCCCTTCGGAGACACCCGTTTCACACCGGTGTACATCATCACCGCGTGAGTGGCGCACTCCGCATCGCCGTCTTCAGCAGCGTTCGCGATCCTCCGTGAGCACTCCCTGCACCGTGGTCAGCGAACGGTCGTAGCAGCCGTCGGAGCCGTAGAGCCGGTAGCGCTCCCTCGACGTGCCGACCGCGTGCCGCTGGTCGCGCGGGACGTTGATCGTGTACGCCGCGTCGCCGCTATAGGTGTCGTCGAGCCGCGACCACGCGGTGCGCCGGCCGCCGTGTTCCGTGACCGACGCGCGGTCGCCGAGCGTCAGCACGGTGCGCAGCCGGTCGTCCGTACCGATGGTCGTCGCGCCGTTCATGGTGTACGTCCGGTCGGTGCGTGTCGTCCGCGCGGGACCGTGTCCGCCGACGGTGACCGTCTGGTCGTCGGACCAGGTCGCGTCCAGTCCGTCCGTGTTCTCGCCGTCGGTCCAGCGGTGGACGGAGGTGTTGGCGAGTGTCCGGGTGACGGTGGTGGTCACGCGGCCGTGCGAGGTGTCGAGGTATCCGGACACGGTGAGCCGGTGTCCGGCCTCGGTGTTCACGCGGTTCTCCGAACCGGGCGTGTAGGTCGAGGAGTTGGTGAGGTCCGTCGCCGCGTTCTGGGTGAGTGCCCCCGTGACATGGGCGCGGTGCGCGTCCTGCCAGACCAGGACGTTCACCGGTGCGCTCCAGCCCGACTGGCCCGCGGGCACGCCCACGACGGAGACCTCGACGCGGTGCGGACGCCCGTCATTGAGCAGGCCCGCAAAGGGTGTGAGGTCGTAATCGATCGGCCGGACGTCGAAAGCGCCCGGCGCCGGAACGACGTACCAGAGGAAGGGATTGGACCAGCCGCCGGTCCACACGTTCGGGAACGGCGCGGCGATTCCGGCGAGTTGGCCGTCGACCTTGATCTGTACCTCGCGGTAGGGGCCGTGATCGGCCTTGCAGGAGTACGACGCGGGGTCGGCCACCGTCAGGTACCAGAACTCCTCGCAGCCGCCGCCCGAACCGGTCGCGTAGACCTCGGCGACGATCCGCTCGCTGTTGCGCGGGGTGGTGAGGGTCGTGCCGTCGGGCGTGTCGGCGAGGGTGAGCACGCGGTCGGGGGTCCGCTGCGCGGGGCGGCCCGCGTAGAAGGTCAGGGTGACGTGCACGTCGATGACGCCGGTGTAGGTGTCGTCCACGACGTTGCCGATCAGCATCTCGACGTCCTGCGGGGTGCGGAAGGTGTCGCTGTAGCGGGTGACGTCCTTCTCGACGTGCCATGCGATGCCGTCGGGCGAGGGCTCCGGGGTGGACGTACGCAGGATCTCGACGCCGCCGACATGCAGATAGCCGAGGCGGTCGTACTGACGGCCCTTCACCTTGCCGTCGAGCCGCAGGACGACCTTGCTCCAGTGGTCACCGCAGCCCTGCGGCGGTGTGTACTCGCCCCGGTACGGCGTGAAGTCACGGAACCGCGCGTCGGCGAGGGTGACCCGGCACGACGTGGTGTGCGGTCGCTCGACGGGCGGTGCCGCGGTGACCGGGTCGTGCCAGTCGGTTCCGAACTCGGCCGGGATGTCGGCCGCTTGGGCGGCAGCGGCGCCGGTGCCGAAGAGCGCGCTCGCCAGGAGGGTCGCTCCGGCAAGCATGGACATGACTATCCGTCTTCTCATGGCCGGTGTTCTACGGCCAGTCGGGGCCGACCCGCAATGACGCCTCGGCGCGAACGGCGCGATCGGGCGCCGAACGCGGCGATCGGAGTCGCCCTCCGGGTGATGCCGAGTCATACCTCGAGCCCGGTGCCGCCGAGCCGCTCGGCCGGCACGTCCATGGGCACGGGCAGACCGAGCCGCCGTTCGGGCACGTCGGATCACGGGACAGGGATTGGCCCGTCCTGGCCGCGGGACGTCGTCCACGCAGGGTGCGTCAGGCGCGCAGTGCCGCCCGGTCTCCCATCACCATCACCGGATGCCGGTCCGGGTCCAGCGTGCGCAGCAGGAACTCCATCGCGTCCTTGGACACGCTGACACACGCGGACGTGCCGTCGCGGTGGTCGAGATGCAGCCAGATGCCGCCGCCCTTGTCGTCGCCCTCGGGGCGCGTGGGGTCGTTCGGCGGGGTGCCCGGGAGACGGTTGTAGTCGATGGCGATGACGTAGTCGAAGTCGTGCTGGTGCGCCTCGTCCCAGTCGTTCGGGGGCGCGTAGGCCGCCGCGTCCTGGTCGTACGGCAGCAGGGTGCCCGGGTCGTCGAGCACACCTCCCGCGTCGGAGAGACCGAACACGCCGACGGGACTGCGCTCGTCGCCCATGTGATGGTCCGTGGTCCAGCCGTTCCTGCCGTTGTGCGCCGGCCAGCTGGCCACGGGCCGCCATTCCAGACCCTCGCGTGTGTAGAGCACGACCGTGGAATCCGCGGAGTCCTCGTCCTCGCCGTACACCGCGACGACCTGGCCGGAGTCATCGGGGATCTGCCGGAGCAGCCGGTCACCGACGCCCGGGACGCGGGTCGGATCGGACGTGGGGGCGGTCGGCACCGCGGTCGACGCCGCGGCCGGCACCGTCGGGCTCGGCTCGGCCCGGCCTCGGGAGCCCGTCGCCCCGTCGGCGCGGGCGGGGCCGGAGGCGTCGGTGGCGCACGCCGACACAGTCGCCAGCAGTGTTCCAAAAGCCGTCACCGCGACCGTCATTCGCCGCACACTGTGGATCCGCACGCCACCATCGTGGCATCACGTACCAGTTGATAGTGCAATCTTCTGGACATTCGGGTGACGGCCTGATGCATGCGGTCGACCGGCCGGCCACCTGCCTGATGAGAGTCCTCCCCGGCCACCGGCCACCCCGGCCGCCACCGGGCCCGGTGGCCTGTGGCCGGAAGCCGTGGATTTCGCTCCTCCGCCAGGAAAACCGTTTGAAATTCACCACTGGACGACGCGAACCTTTCACGGCTTGTCACCGCTTTTCGCCGCCTCCCCCGTCACCCCATCCCCTCGCCATCCCTTCCCTCCTGACACGAGCCACTGGGACGTCATGCAGATTCAAGACCTTCCGTACTCCGATCCCGGCGTCCCGGACGCACGTTCGGGCCCCCGATTCCTGTGGTGGCTCTGGCGGAACCAGCTGGGCGGACAGCTGAAGTCGCTCGCCTGGGGCCTGCTGCACTTCGTCTCCGTCTCGGCCCTGCCGTTCTGTGTCGGCCTCGCCGTCCAGGCAGTCGTCGACCGCTCCGGCACCGGCCTCGCTCTGACGGGTGGTCTGATGCTGCTGTGCGGCACGGGCATCGCCCTCGGCGACACCTTCCTGCACCGGGCCGCCGTCACCAACTGGATCACGGCCGCCGCCCGCATCCAGCAACTGCTTGCACGCAAGGCGTCCCAGCTGGGTTCCGCCCTGACCCGGCGGGTCGCCGCCGGCGAAGTGGTGGCGGTCTCCACCGGCGACGTCGAGAAGATCGGCTGGTTCGTCGAGGCGGTTTCCCGGTTCACCGCGGCCGCGCTGACGGTCGTGGTGGTCTGTGTGGGCCTTCTCCTCTACCAGCCCGCGCTGGGCGTGGTCGTCGCCGTGGGACTGCCCGTGGTGGCGCTCGCGGTGCTGCCACTGCTGCCCCGGGCCACGCGCCGCGCCGATGCGCAGCGGGAGAAAGCGGGCCGGGCCACCGAGCTGGCCTCGGACACGGTCGCCGGGCTGCGGGTGCTGCGCGGCATCGGCGGCGAGGAACTGTTCCTCGACCGCTACCGCCGCGCCTCGCAGGAGGTACGGCACGCAGCGGTGCGCAGCGCCCGGATGTGGTCGCTGATTTCCGCCGTCCAGGTGCTGCTGCCCGGGCTGCTGCTCATCGCCGTCGTCTGGCACGGCGTCCACCTGGCCCGCCAGGGCCGGATCACCGTCGGCGAGCTCGTCACCGTCTACAGCGCCGTGATGATCCTGAATTATCCGTTGCGCCATTTCGAGGAGATCGCGATGGCCTACTCCTTCTCCCGCCCCTCGGCCAAACGAGCGGCCCGTGTGCTGTCGCTGGAGCGGTCCACGGCCACCGAGGGCACCCTCGAGGCGGAGGTGCCGGGCGGCGACCTGTACGACCCGGGCACGGGTCTGCTCGCTCCCGCCGGCCGTCTGACCGCCGTGGTCTGCGGCGATCCGGACTCGGCGGGCCGGCTCGCGGAGCGGCTGGGCGGCCACCCGACCGAGCCGGGCCGCTCGGTACTGCTGGGCGGGGTCGCTCTGGACGACCTGCCCCTGGACAGCGCACGCACCGCCGTCCTCGTCCAGGACAAAGACCCGGTACTGCTCTCCGGCACGCTGCGCGAGCTGCTCGACGTGCCCACCTCGGGAGCCGTACGGGCCGCGGACGCACTGGCCGCGGCGCAGTGCGACGACGTCCTGGACGCGCTCGTCCAGGGGTCCCTGGACGCCGACGACCCGATGGACGCCCGCATCACGGAGCGCGGACGGTCCCTGTCCGGCGGCCAGCGCCAGCGGCTCGCGCTGGCCCGGTCGCTGATCACCGACCCCGACGTGCTGGTGCTGGACGAGCCGACCTCCGCCGTCGACTCGCACACCGAGGCACGGATCGCGGACGGACTGCGCCGGCTGCGGTCGGGACGCACGACCGTGGTGTTCACCTCCTCGCCGCTGCTGCTCGACCGCGCGGACCGGGTCGTCCTGGTCCACGAGGGCGAGGCCGTGGCGGTCGGTGTGCACCGCGAACTGGTCGACAGCGAGCCCCGATACCGGGCCGTGGTCACCCGGGAGACGGACGACGAACTGGCCCCGACCGACGAGGCCGCCCTGGTGGGCGCACGCCCGGAGCTGGAAGAGATCGAGGAGAGCGCATGATCGGCGTTGCGCCACCGGCGTACGACCCGGCGGCCCCGACGACCGCCACCACCCTGCCCGTCGGCGCGACCGCGACCGTGCGCGCCTATGTCGCCGAGTTGTTCCGGCGGCACCGCCGGGCGTTCCTGCTGCTCATCGGCGTCAACACGGTGGCCGTGATCGCCTCCATGGTGGGTCCGTACCTGCTCGGCGGCCTGGTCGAGCGGGTGTCCGACCGGTCGCGGGATCTTCATCTCGGCCCGATCGCCGGGCTGTTCGTGCTCGCACTGGCCGTGCAGGCCGTGTTCACCCGGCAGGTGCGGCTGCGGGGCGCGATGCTCGGCGAGCGGATGCTGGCCGACCTGCGCGAGGACTTCCTGGTCCGGTCGGTCGGGCTGCCGCCGGGCGTGCTGGAACGGGCGGGGACGGGAGATCTGCTCTCCCGCATCACCACCGACATCGACCGCCTGGCCAACGCGATGCGCGAGGCCGTGCCGCAGCTGGCGATCGGTGTCGTATGGGCGCTGCTGCTGCTCGGCGGGCTGGTGGTGACGGCTCCGCCGCTGGCTGCCGCGGTGCTGTTCGCCGTTCCGGTGCTGGTGGCCGGGTGCCGCTGGTACTTCAAGCGGGCGCCCTCCGGCTACCGCTCCGAGGCCGCGGGGTACGCGGCCGTCGCCGCCGCGCTCGCCGAGACGGTGGACGCGGGCCACACCATCGAGGCACACCGGCTGGGCGATCGCCGCGTCGCCCTGTCGGAGCGGCGGATCAAGGAGTGGACGGCGTGGGAGCGCTACACGCTCTGGCTGCGGTCCGTGCTCTTCCCGGTCATCAACGCCGTGCACGTCATCGTGCTCGGCTCGGTGCTGATGGTCGGCGGGACATTCGTCCTGAACGGCTGGATCGGGGTGGGACAGCTGACCACGGGCGCCCTCGTCGCGCAGATGCTCGTCGACCCGGTGAACCTGATCCTGCGCTGGTACGACGAGGTGCAGGTCGCCCAGGTGTCGCTGGCCCGGCTGGTCGGCGTGCGGGACATCGAGCCGACCGCCGGAGACACCTCGCTGGCGCCGGACGGGCGGGCCGTGCACGCCGACCGGGTGCACTTCGGCTACCGCGAGGGCGTCGACGTGCTGCGCGAGGTCTCCCTGGAGGTCGCCCCGGGAACCCGGCTGGCCCTGGTGGGCCCCTCGGGCGCGGGCAAGTCCACCCTGGGGAGGCTGCTCGCCGGCATCTACACACCCCGCGACGGCCGGATCACCCTGGGCGGCGCGGAGCTGTCCCGGATGCCCGCGGAACGCGTCCGCTCGCACGTCGCCCTCGTCAACCAGGAGCACCACGTCTTCGTCGGCTCCCTGCGCGACAACCTCCTGCTGGCCCGCACCGACGCGACCGACGCCGAGCTGTGGGCGGCGCTGGGCGCGGTCGACGCGGACGGCTGGGCACGGGCGCTGGACGACGGTCTGGAGACCGAGGTCGGCTCCGGCGGCGCTGCGCTGACCCCGGCACAGGCCCAGCAGATCGCGCTGGCCCGGCTGGTGCTCGCCGATCCGCACACTCTGGTCCTGGACGAGGCGACCTCGCTGCTGGACCCGCGCGCGGCCCGGCATCTGGAACGCTCCCTGGCCCGGGTGCTGGACGGCCGCACCGTGGTCGCCATCGCCCACCGCCTGCACACCGCCCATGACGCGGACGTGATCGCCGTCGTGGAGGACGGCCGCATCAGCGAGCTGGGCAGCCATGACCAGCTGGTCGCGGCGGACGGCGCGTACGCCGCGCTGTGGCGGTCCTGGCACGGATGAGGATCCGGCGAGCGCGTCGACCGGTACCGCGACGCAGCGACTGCGGGCAAGGCCGGTCCCCGCGATCGCGGCGGCGCGGCCGTCGGTGACCGGTTGCGCACCGCCGGGTGCCGCGACCACGGCTGTCGTTTCCCGGGACGACCCGTCCCACAGGGATGGGCCCACGAAGGAGGCCACCACTGGCGCTGCGCCCCACCGGGGCGCGGCAGGCAGGTGCACAGCCACGTCTCCCGACACTACGGGCAGCCCGGCCAGGGCGAACGGGGACCCGGCAGGGTCCGTCGACGCTTGACCGAACCAGGCCACAGCAGCCGAATGCCCAGTCGCGTCTGCCGGGATCTCTGGCAGCCAGAGCACGGCACACAGGCGCCCGGCAAGGTCCGCCAACGCTTGACCGAACCAGGTCACAGCGGGCAGATGCGGACTCACGCCTGCCGGGACCTCGGACAGCCAGGGCACGGCACACAGACGCCCGGCAAGGTCCGCCAACGCTTGACCGAACCAGGTCACAGCGGGCAGATGCGGACTCACGCCTGCCGGGACCTCGGGCGGCGAGGGCATGGTGAGCGGGCGCTCCGGGGGGTGTGACCGGTGCCGGTAGCCGGGTGCGGGCACTGTCTCGCGCTCGTGCCGTTGCGCGGTCCCGAGCAGGGGTGGAAGGCTGGAGAACGGCACCGATGCGGGGAACGCCCCGGAACCATCCGGTTCGCAGGGTGTGACCTTCGTGCCGCGCGTGCCGACGGCCCGCCACCCGTAGTGGTGGCACCTGGCCGTCCTCACCACCTGGAGGTACTCGTGGACAGCGTCGACGGCTGGGGGGACGACGTCTACCAGCCCGATCCCGATCCCAGGGAGGTCCGGGAGGACACGGGTGTGCTCGACGCCGAGGACACGCTGGACTTCGACGGCGTCGCCGACCCGCTCGACCGTGGCTGGTCCCCTCCCGAGCGGCCTTGGGCGGTCGAGCACATCGGGGTGACGGCGGCTGAACGCCGGGCGGGTGAGACCCTGGACCAGCGGCTCGCCGAGGAGCAGCCCGACCTCGTCGCCCGCGACGGCGACGACATCGGTGACCGCGACACCGACGGGGAACCCCTCGACAACGAGGTCGGCAACCTCCGCTCCGGCCGGCTGGTGGCCCCGGACGAGGGAGCGCACGAGGACGAGGAGGCCGCCCTCATCGCCAACGACGTCGGCATCGACGGCGCCGCCGCCTCCGCCGAGGAGGCTGCGATGCACATCGTCGACGAGGACTCCCTGCCCGGCTGACCCGGAGGCCCCGGCCGATCCGCCCACGCCCTGCCCGACCGCCCCGCACGAGGAGGCGCCATGCCGCAGGACAAGCACCCCGACTACCACCCCGTGGTCTTCCGCGACCGGGCCGCCGGCTACGCGTTCCTGACCCGCTCGACCGCGCGGAGTGAACAGACCATCGAGTGGGACGACGGCGAGACCTACCCCGTGATCGACGTGGAGATCTCCTCGGAGAGCCATCCCTTCTACACGGGCAAGGCGCGCGCGGTCGACACCGAGGGCCGTATCGCCCGCTTCGAGCGCCGGTACGGCGGGCCGGAGGCCGGCGGGGCTACCTGATCCCGAGGGGCATCCCGGACCAGGTGCCGGGCGCCTTTGATGCGACGGGTGCCCAGGATGCGAGGGGTGCCTCAGATGACGTTGAGGGCCGCCGCGCAGCCCACGCCGCCGAGGAGCATGAACACGGGCATCAGCACCTTCAGCTCCACCCAGCTCCCGGCCCGGAACCGCATCACCTTCGGCGGGCCCACGGGGTACCAGCGCTTGCGGCCCAAGGGGATCGGCCACAGGATCGGGCAGCCGGACACCGTCAGGGCGTCCCCGATGTCGTGCACCAGCGCGCCGAGCACGATCGGCAGCCCCAGCCACAGGTACTGCTGGCCCGGTGCCGTGAACAGCCAGTCGGCGCCGTTGCCGGGCTTGTCCAGGATGCCCGCGAGAATCCACGCGCTGGTCGCCGCCAGCAGCCAGACCAGGACATCGCTGCTGGAGCCGCGCGCCGCCCGCCAAAGCAGCCCCTCGATGGCCAGCACCATGTGTACGAACAGGATCGCCAGCACGGCCCAGCGGCCCCCCGCTATCGCCGCCGCCGAGCAGCCGGCGCCGATCAGGACCGCCCACAGCCAGGTGTGCGTCAGCGTACGGTGGCCTCCGGAGCGGCGCGGGTCGCCCTTCCCCCTGGTCGCCTTGTAGACGGCGTACGACAGTTTGTCCACGATCTCGCAGATCCAGCGCGAGATCGGCCCGAAGGCCCGGGAGATCGTGGCCGCCTTGTGGTCGAGGTCCGGGGCGAGCGCGGCGCCGGCGCAGATCAGGGCGCCGCAGAGAAGCACCGGCCAGGGCATCGGGTGACCTGCCGCGGCGGCTGCCGCTCCGACGCCGAGCCAGGCCGCGGCCCCCGACAGTGAGTGTGCTGGTCCCATCATGGCCGCTTCCCGCCCCATTCCTCGTGTGCCGCTGTCCAGTTGACCTGGTGCGCTGACGCTGCGTCGGCGACACAGCGTAGCGGCCGTGATCTTCCCGCCTGCAGCCGATTCCCCTCTCGGGGGCAAGGCCAGGCAAGATGGGTGCGTGACCCTCATCGATCAGCTGCCACCGACCGCCGACCCCGACGCCCTGTACGAAGCCTTCGAGTCGTGGGCGCAGGAGCACGGCCTCACCCTCTACCCCCACCAGGAGGAGGCGCTGATCGAGGTGGTCTCCGGGGCGAACGTGATCGTCTCGACGCCCACCGGATCCGGCAAGAGCATGATCGCCGCGGGCGCCCACTTCGCCGCGCTGGCCCGGGACGAGGTCACCTTCTACACGGCGCCGATCAAGGCGCTGGTGTCGGAGAAGTTCTTCGAGCTGTGCAAGCTGTTCGGCACCGAGAACGTCGGCATGCTGACCGGCGACGCCTCCGTGAACGCCGACGCGCCCGTGATCTGCTGTACCGCCGAGGTGCTGGCGTCCATCGCGCTGCGCGACGGCAAGGACGCGGACGTCGGCCAGGTCGTCATGGACGAGTTCCACTTCTACGCCGAGGGCGACCGCGGCTGGGCCTGGCAGATCCCTCTTCTGGAGCTCCCCCAGGCGCAATTCATCCTGATGTCGGCCACTTTGGGTGATGTGTCCTTCTTTGAGAAGGACCTCGCCCGCCGCACCGGCCGACCCACGTCGGTGGTCCGCTCGGCAACCCGCCCGGTGCCGCTCTCCTACGAGTACAAGTTCACCCCGCTCACCGAGACACTCACCGATCTGCTGGAGTCCAAGCAGGCCCCGGTGTACATCGTGCACTTCACGCAGGCGCAAGCCGTGGAGCGGGCGCAGGCGCTGATGAGCATCAACATGTGCTCGCGCGAGGAGAAGGACCAGATCGCCGAGCTGATCGGCAACTTCCGCTTCACCACCAAGTTCGGCCGCAACCTCTCCCGTTACGTACGGCACGGCATCGGCGTCCACCACGCCGGCATGCTGCCCAAGTACCGGCGCCTGGTGGAGAAGCTCGCCCAGGCCGGCCTGCTGAAGGTCATCTGCGGCACGGACACGCTCGGCGTGGGCGTCAACGTCCCCATCCGCACGGTGCTGTTCACGGCTCTCACCAAGTACGACGGCAGCCGGGTGCGCACGCTGCGGGCACGGGAGTTCCACCAGATCGCGGGGCGGGCCGGCCGGGCCGGTTTCGACACGGCGGGGCTCGTCGTGGCGCAGGCGCCGGAGCACGTCATCGAGAACGAGAAGGCGCTGGCGAAGGCCGGCGACGACCCGAAGAAGCGGCGCAAAGTGGTGCGCAAGAAGGCGCCGGAGGGCTTTGTAGGCTGGACGGAGAACAGCTTCCAGAAGCTGATCGAATCGGAACCGGAGCCGCTCATCTCGCGTTTCCGGGTGACACACACGATGCTGCTGTCGGTGATCGCCCGCCCGGGCAACGCGTTCGAGGCCATGCGCCACCTCCTGGAGGACAACCACGAGCCGCGCAAGCAGCAGCTCAGGCACATCCGCCGGGCGATCGCCATCTACCGCTCGCTGCTCGACGGCGGGATCGTGGAGAAGCTCGACAAGCCCGATGCCGAGGGCCGTATCGTCCGGCTCACGGTCGACCTGCAGCAGGACTTCGCGCTCAACCAGCCGCTGTCCACGTTCGCCCTCGCCGCGTTCGAACTCCTCGACCCCGAGTCGCCGTCCTACGCCCTCGACATGGTCTCCGTCGTCGAATCCACCCTGGACGACCCGCGGCAGATCCTCGTCGCCCAGCAGAACAAGGCGCGCGGTGAGGCCGTCGCCGCGATGAAGGCGGACGGCGTCGAGTACGAGGAGCGCATGGAGCGCCTCCAGGACATCACGTACCCGAAGCCGCTGGAGGAGCTGCTCTTCCACGCGTACAACACCTACCGCAAGAGCCACCCGTGGGTCGGCGACCATCCGCTGTCGCCGAAGTCGGTCATCCGGGACATGTACGAACGAGCCCTGTCCTTCACGGAATTGGTGTCCTTCTACGAGCTGGCCCGGACCGAGGGCATCGTGCTGCGCTACCTGGCCAGCGCCTACAAGACCCTCGACCACAACATCCCCGACGATCTCAAGTCCGAGGATCTGCAGGATCTGATCGAGTGGCTCGGCGAGATGGTCCGCCAGGTCGACTCCAGCCTGCTGGACGAGTGGGAGCAGCTCGCGAACCCGGAGGAGATGACCGCCGAGGAGGCCCAGGAGAAGGCCGACGAGGTCAAGCCGGTCACCGCCAACGCGCGCGCCTTCCGCGTCCTGGTCCGCAACGCCATGTTCCGGCGCGTGGAACTGGCCGCCCTCGACCAGGTCGAGGAGCTCGGCGACATGGACGCCGAGTCCGGCTGGAACGCCGACGCCTGGGGCGAGGCGATGGACAAGTACTGGGACGAGTACGACGACCTCGGCACCGGCCCCGACGCCCGCGGTCCCAAGCTGCTGGTCATCAACGAGGAGCCGCAGAAGGGTATCTGGCGCGTCCGCCAGATCTTCGACGATCCCGCCGGCGACCACGACTGGGGCATCAGCGCCGAGATCGACCTCGCGGCCTCGGACGCCGAGGGCCGTGCGATCGTCCGCGTCACCGACGTGGGCCAGCTGTGAGCGGTTTTCGACCAGTGGTGAGCCAAGGAGAGACCCACCGATGACGAACCCGGCCGAGCGACTGGTCGACCTGCTCGACCTGGAGCAGATCGAGGTCAACATCTTCCGTGGCCGAAGCCCGCAGGAGTCGCTGCAGCGGGTCTTCGGCGGCCAGGTGGCGGGCCAGGCGCTCGTCGCCGCCGGCCGCACCACGGACGGCGACCGCCCGGTGCACTCCCTGCACGCGTACTTCCTGCGCCCGGGCCGTCCCGGCGTGCCCATCGTGTACCAGGTGGAGCGAGTCCGCGACGGCCGGTCGTTCACCACGCGCCGGGTCACGGCCGTGCAGCAGGGCCGCACGATCTTCAATCTGACCGCCTCCTTTCACAAGCCTGAGGAAGGACCGTTCGAGCACCAGCTGCCGCCGGCCCGTGAGGTGGCGGACCCGGAGTCGCTGCCGACGGTCTCCGAGGAGATCCGCAAGCACCTGGGCGCACTGCCGGAGCAGCTGGAGCGGATGGCGCGCCGCCAGCCCTTCGACATCCGCTATGCCGACCGGCTGCGCTGGAACGCCGAGGACATCGAGGGGGCCGAACCGCGCAGCGCCGTGTGGATGCGCGCGGTCGGACCGCTCGGGGACGACCCGCTGGTGCACACGTGCGCGCTGACCTACGCCAGTGACATGACCCTCCTGGACGCGGTCCGCATCCCGGTCGAACCGCTGTGGGGGCCGCGGAACTTCGACATGGCCTCGCTGGATCACGCCATGTGGTTCCACCGGCCGTTCCGCGCGGACGAGTGGTTCCTGTACGACCAGGAGTCGCCGATAGCCACCGGTGGCCGAGGTCTGGCACGCGGGCGCATCTACGACCTGCAGGGGCGTCTGCTCGTCTCGGTCGTCCAGGAGGGCCTGTTCAGGTCCCTGTAGCGAGCCGGCGGCCAGGCGCTGCGGCCGGGTGGTTCAGACGCGCGAGGGCCGAGGGCTTCTGCGCCGCAGCCAGCCGCGCAGGCCGCGGTCGGACCGCGCGGGGGCCCGCTCGGCCCGGCGGTTTCCCCGGCGCGCCGACGACGGCGTGGCCGCCGGCACCACCGGTGCGTGCCACTCGAATGCTCGGACCACGGACTCGTCCTCCGCCTCAGGCGGTCCCGGCCGCGGGCCACCGCTCGGCCTGGACGCCACCGTCACCGGCCCCCTTGTCGGCTCCGGCGGTCCCAGCAGTGGCTCGTGGGCCCCGGCCCCGGCCGGCTCCGCCCCGGGCTCGGACGGCACCGGCACCGCCGGCTCCGTGGGCCGTGCGACCGTGCGGGCCACGGGCGGGACGGGCCGGGCGACAGCTCGCACGGCCGGCGCGGCGCGACGTGCGGCCGGGCGCGGGGCCGGTGTGAGAGCGCGGGCCTCCTCGAGCATGTGGGCCAGTTCGCCGCGGAGCCACTCGATCTCGTCCGTGTCCTGCGCGGTCACGATCCGCTCGGCGAGGTGCGCCGCAGGCGACCCCGGAGTGCCCTGAACCGGCGGCGCGGGCCGGAACCGGTTCAGATAGGCACGGTCGTACGGATCCCGGACGACGTCGGCGATCTCGAGAGGCGGGAGAAGGGCTGCCACGGCGCCGGCCCGAACCCACGGCTCCTCTGCTTGCCTCAGCAGAAACCCGAGGTGACGCCCCCGCCAGTTGCGGGCGCGCACGTCCACCCCGGCCTCCAGCTGGCTCCGCAGGGTCTCCGGCGTACGCCCCTTGAGCAGGTGGGCGTTCTCGGTGGCCGAGGTGAAGTCCCGCAGGTCTTCTGCAAGATACAGCCAGACCACGGCCCGGTAGCGGTTGAGATACCACTTCACCGGGACGAGCAGGCCCAGGCGGGCGAGGCGGGTGAATCGCCCGGCCGGGATCTCCATCAGCGCCGCGCCCTCGGTGGTGCCCACCACCCGCACACGCTCATGAAGGGTGTCCGGGTAGCCCTCCTGTGCGCGAAGGCGGTCGATCTCCGCGCGCTCCACCCGGCGACCTCCTCCGCCGCCCTCGTCGGGAACGGTCCGGATGTGGCCCAGGTGCACGGCGAGGTCGAACTCGCCTCGCTTGAGGCCCAGTTCCCGGGCGGCATGACTCGGGGTGCAGGTGGTGGGCCGGGACGGGCTGAAGGTGGTTGCCGACATGGTCGTACTCCCCCGTGGAGTCGTGGGTCACGCCCTGTGCGTTCGCCGTGCACCCACCGTAGCCAATGCCGTGCAGGGCGTGGCGGCCCTGTGGATAACTCCGAAACGTGAGGAGAAAACGCAGGTCAGACGTCTGTGATGGGGGCGCGCTCCGGTTGCCTGGCGTCGACGCCGAGGTGCTCGCCCACGCGATTGACGAGCAGGGCCATCTCGTAGGCGATCTGGCCGATGTCGGCCTCCGCGCCGCTGAGCACGCACAGGCAGCTGCCGGTGCCGGCCGCGGTCACGAAGAGCACCGCGTCGTCGTACTCGATCATGGTCTGGCGTACCCCGCCGGCACCGAAGTGACGTCCCGATCCCTTGGCCAGGCTGTGCAACCCGGATGCCACGGCGGCCAGATGCTCGGCGTCCTCACGGCGTAGGCCTGAGCTCGCGCCCGTGACCAGTCCGTCGTTCGACAGGACCAGCGCGTGCCGCACGTCGTCCACTCGCTCGGTCAGATCGTCCAGGAGCCAGCCGAGTCCCTGGTTCTGCGCCATCTCCGTCTCCCCGTGTGACGTCTCCCCCTGGCTGGAGGAACTCCCCGCCAGCCTTCCCCACGTCCGGCGTCCGGGCAAGCAGGATGGGAGGATGGCACAGAAGATGACCGACGAGGAATGGCGGGTGTTCGTCTCGCACGGCACCCGGACCGGCAAGCTGTCCACCGTTCGCGCCGATGGGAGCCCTCATGTGGCCCCGATCTGGTTTCTGCTGGACGGGGACGAACTGGTCTTCAACACGGGCAAGGACACGGTGAAGGGGCGCAATCTCGCCCGGGACGGACGGGTCGCCCTGTGTGTGGACGACGACCGGCCACCGTTCCATTTCGTGGTGCTGAACGGCCGCGCCCGGCTGTCGGAGAACCTGGACGAGGTGCGTCATTGGGCCACCCGGATCGCCGCCCGGTACATGGGCGAGGAACGCGCCGAGGAGTACGGCGCCCGCAACGGCGTTCCGGGCGAGCTGGTGGTCCGGGTCCCGGTCGTTCAAGTGGTCGCCGTGAAGGATCTGGCGGCCTGAGCGCCGGGATCAGCCGACCGAGTCCAGGAGCCGGGCGGTGTGCATCCGCCCGGCGTACTCGACGAGCCGGATCAGGACTTCCTTGCCGGAGTCCCGGTCACGGGCGTCACACAGCACCACGGGGGTGCCGCGGTCGAGGTCGAGGGCGCGCAAGACGTCGTGTGCGCCGTAGGCGCGGGCGCCCGCGAAACAGTTGACGGCCACCACGAACGGGATGCGCCGGTGCTCGAAGTAGTCGACCGCGGGGAAGCAGTCCTCCAGGCGCCGGGTGTCGGCGAGGACGACGGCGCCGAGGGCGCCCTGCGACAACTCGTCCCAGAGGAACCAGAAGCGGTCCTGTCCCGGTGTGCCGAAGAGGTAGAGGGACAGGCCGGAGCGGATGGTGATGCGGCCGAAGTCCATGGCGACGGTGGTGGTCACCTTCTGGTCCACGCCGTCGGTGTCGTCCACCAGCTGCCCTGCTTCGCTGAGGAGTTCCTCGGTGCGCAACGGCCGGATCTCGCTGACGGCCCCGACCAGGGTCGTCTTGCCGACGCCGAACCCGCCGGCGACGAGTATCTTCAGCGCCAGGGCGGACGTGTCGCCGACGGCTTCGGAGTGCTCGGTGACCATGATCACTTCTCTCGGGAGGGCCGGCTGCGGTCGGCGCCCGTCTGCCGCGGGCGCGAAGGCAGCATCATGACAACGGAGCCGCACCTGCGGGCTGTCGGACCGGAATGCACCTGATGTGACTGACTCGCGTCCGGTCGGAGGCGGAACGCGTTCGGATCGGGTTGCTGCGCGGCGTACGGCGCCTTCGGAACGTTCATCTACAGCGCTCGCAGCCCCTCGATGACCTCGCGCAGAATCCGCTCGTCGGGCAGGTGGGCCGGCGGCACGGGACGGCTGATGACCACGCAGCCGAGTTCCAGGAGGTCGCCGAGGAGCACCCTGACGACGCCGACGGGAAGGTCGGCGTCCGCCGCGAGTTCGGCGACGGACTGTGTCTCCGTGCGGCACAGCTCGATGAGGGTCCGGTGCTCGGGGCCGAGCGCGGCGTCCTCGAGCGCCGGTGCCGCGGGGTCGAGGGTGACGAGGGCGATCAGGTCGAAGCGCACCCCGGTGGGACCGGGCTGGGTGCGCCCGCCCGTCATCGCGTACGGGCGCACAAGCGGTCCGGCTTCGCCGTCGTACCACTGACTGCCCGGCTCCCACTCACCGGCGCTCTGGTTCTCGGTCATCTGTGCCGCCCGTTCCGGGTCATCCGGCCGCGGGCGGCTGCGCGGCGACCCGTGGCGGCGTGTACAGGTGCTCGCCGACCCGTTTGACCAGGCGCGCCATCTCGTAGGCGACCAACCCGATGTCGGCGGAGACGGCGGTGAGCACGGCGAGGCAGGAACCGTCACCGGCGGCGGCCACGAACAGGAACGCGTCGTCCATCTCGACCATGGTCTGCCGCACGCCGCCCGCTCCGAAGTGCCGTCCGGCGCCCTTGGCGAGGCTGTTGAAGCCGGAGGCCACGGCGGCGAGGTGCTCGGCGTCCTCCCGCGCGAGGGCGGTCGAGGCGCCGACGGCCAGTCCGTCGTTGGAGAGCACGACGGCGTGCCGTACCTCGCTCACGCGCATCACCAGGTCGTCGAGCAACCAGTCCAGTTCGCCGGGGCGCTGTCCGGCCCTCGCGTTCGGGTCCTGGATCATGCCGGGTCTCCTTCGCTGCTGTCACTGCCCGTTTCGGGTCCCCGGGCGGCGCCGCGCCCGGGCTGTCTGCCGCCGCCGCGCGCCCAGCCGTCGCGGTAGGCGGCCATGCGGTCCCGCACCAGTTCGGGAGTGCGCCGTTCGTCGCTGTGCCGTGCGGTCCCGGGCGCGGGTGCTTC
Organism: Streptomyces sp. RB17; assembly: GCF_009604455.1. Lineage (GTDB taxonomy): Bacteria > Actinomycetota > Actinomycetes > Streptomycetales > Streptomycetaceae > Streptomyces. Next base: position 263,902 of record NZ_WEGL01000006.1, on the reverse strand, counting down.
GGGAGGCTGCTGCCGGAGCTGGGGTGCGAGGCTCGCCTGGCGGACACGACGTGGGAGGTCGTCGGAGCTCTCGGAGTCGTCCGGCGGTCGGTGCAGCCTCAAGGCGGTGACTCCGGGGGGTGGGGTTTCATGGCCGGTTCCCTGCGGGCCGGGCTCGTCGGCGGCACCGTGCGGGCCGGCAGCGGTGGCCGCGAGAGCCGGGCGGTCCGACCGTGCGGCGACGGCGTCCTGGCGCGGATTTGTGTCGGGCACGCGCGCGTAGTCGCGTTCCGGCTCCTGACGGGGCTGCTCACCTTGGTGGGAGGGACGTTCGGCCGCGCCGCCGTGCAGCAGGGCGGTCGGCAGCAGGACGACCGCGGTGGTGCCTCCGTAGGGGGAGGTCCGCAGATGCACCTTGACGTCGTGCCGGGAGGCGAGCCGGCTGACCACGAAGAGTCCGAGCCGGTCACTGTCGAACAGGTCGAGGGCCTCGGACTGTTCGATGCGTCGATTGGCCTCCGCGAGAGTCTCGGCGCCCATGCCGAGTCCCCGGTCCTCGATCTCCACGGCGTAGCCGTTGCCGACGGGTTCGCCTGTGACACGCACGCGCGTGTGGGGCGGCGAGAACTGGGCGGCATTCTCGACGAGTTCGGCGAGCAGATGGGTGAGGTCGGCGACGGCGGCACCGATGACATGGGCCTCGGGGAGCTGGCGTACCTCAACGCGCGCGTAGTCCTCGACTTCCGACACGGCGGCCCGTACGACATTCGTCAGGGACACCGGCATGCGCCAGGCCCGACCGGGTGCGGCGCCGGAGAGGATGATCAGGCTCTCGGCGTGCCGCCGCATGCGCGTGGTGAGGTGGTCCAGGCGGAACAGGTCGCTGAGTTCGTTGGGGTCGTCCGAGCGGCGCTCCATGCTGTCCAGGAGGCTGAGCTGGCGGTGGACCAGCACCTGGCTGCGGCGGGCCAGGTTGACGAAGACGCCGGAGATGCCGCTGGCGAGTTCGGCGCGTTCCACGGCGGCGCGCAGGGCGGCCCGGTGGACCGTGGTCAGCGCTTCCGAGACCTGCCCGGTCTCGTCCTCGGCGGGTGGTCCGGCCGGCGCCTCCGCCTGGATGTCGATCTCCTCGCCCGCGCGCAGTCTGCGCATCGCTTCGGGGAGCTTGCGGCGGGCGATCTCCAGGGCGTCGTTGCGCAGGCTCACGAGTTCGACCACGAGGGCGCGTCCGATGCGGACGGAGATGACGAGCGATGCCGCGACGGCGGCCAGGCCGAGGAGCACGGCGGCGCCCGCGGGACTGAGCAGGCCGCGGGTGAACGGGTCGGCCCGCCCCGCGACGGCCCGGCCCGTGTCCGCCGCGATGCCCTGCATGCCGTCCTGCACGCGCGCGTGAGCGACGCTCCAGGCGGCCTGCGGTGCCGCGTCGGTCGGCCTGCTGCCGGGACCGGCGGCGACGATCTTGTCCTCGGCGGCACCGAGAGCGGTGTAGGCGTCGCTGTCGGCGAGGTCCTGCCAGGCGGCGCGTTGGGCGGTGGGCAGATCGGCGACCGCGGCGTCGGTGAGGGTACGGCGCGCGGCGACGGCGGCGTCGAACAGCCGTAGCCGCTCGCCCTGCAGTTGCCCGGCGCTCCGCGCGCTGCCGAGCAGGGTGTCCTCCTGGGCCAGTGCCTCGGCGCCCCGGCTGAATTCGAGCAGCACGCGCGCGTCCGAGCCGACGTCGTCCCGCTGGATGTCGGTGAGGGCGCCGTCCACGGTGAAGGCCGCGCCGATGGTCTTCGTGTACTGGGCGTACGCCGTGTCCCAGCCGGCCTTGCGGTCGAGTACGGCCGTGCGCAGGGCGCGCAGGTGCTCGGCACCGGTGACGAAGGCGTCGAGGCGGCCGGAGACACCGGCGGGCAGTTCCTGACTGTCGGCGACGGTGTTGTTGCCGCCGAGCCGCAGCTTGGCCACCGCCCGGTCGGTGCGGGCGGCCAGGCTGCGCAGGTCGGTGCCGTCGCCCGTGCCCGGCGCGGTGGCGTAGCGCACGGCTGCGGTGCGTTCGGCCTGGAGGGCGGTGACGGCCGCGGCCACCGGGGTGCGCAATTCGGCGTCCACCTGCTGGGACTGGCGCAGCCGGGCCACGTCCTGGGCGGTCGTGACGGTGGCGTACGCCCACAGGGCGAGCAGGGAGACGACCGGCACCATCAGCAGGCTGACCACCTTGGCGCGCACGGTGCGGGGGCGCAGATGCCGGCGGTTGCCACGCGCGCGTGCCTTGGCCGGCGGGGTGCCGAGGGGGCGGTCGGTCTCCTCGGCGGCGGGCGGTCCGGCGTGTGCGCGGCGGCCGCGCGGCGGGTGCGCCGGAGTGCCGGCTTTCGGGGTGGTACGGGGTGGGCGCATGGCCTCCTCGCTCGGGACGTGGGTCGGGGCGCTCGGGCCGGGCTCCCGCTAGCGGGCGATGCTCTCGACGGGCCGCTGGGCGAAGGCGGACGCCTCTCGCTCGTCGGCCGTGGGCGAGAGGGCGACGAAGGCCGAGGTGATGAACAGGTAGGACCCGAGGCCGACGGCGAGGGGGAAGATGAACTGCATCGCCGTGGCCCCGGGCAGGGCCTCGCCGGAGGGGTTCACATGCACGCTCACCGCGAACATCCCGGTGTAGTGCATGCTGCTGACGGCCGCTCCCATGACGAGGGAGGCGACGGTGACCGCGAGGGGCGACTTGATGTTGAGTCCGGCCCACAGGGCCGCGGTCGCCGCCACGACGGCGATCAGCACCGACACTCCGACGAGGACGGGGTCGTACCTTATGTCGCCGTGCAGCCGGACCGCCGCCATGCCCAGGTAGTGCATGCTGGCGACGCCGATCCCGGTGGTGAGTCCGCCGAGCAGGAGCGCCCGGGTGCGGTCGCGGCTGTAGCCGACGGCGAAGACGCCGGCCCAGACGACGACCATGGCGACGAGGAGGCTGAGGATGGTGAGCGGCACGTTGTAGCGGATGTCGGTGCCGCTGACGCGGAAGCCGAGCATGGCCACGAAGTGCATGGTCCAGATGCCCGTCCCGATGGCGGAGGCCGCAGTGATGAGCCAATTGCGGCGCGAGCGGCCGGTGGTGCCGAGCGCGCGGACGGTGCAGCGCAGTCCGAGCGCGGCGCCTATGCAGGCCATGACGTACGACAGCACGGGGGTCAGCCAGCCGAAGGCGGCGTGGTCCAGGTGTCCCATGGCCAAGGGACGCTAGGGGGGCACGGGCGCACATAGGGGGCGCATTTCGAAAGGTGTTGGAATATGACAGGCGGATGCGACGGAACGATCGGGTCCGGCCCGAACATGTGCACCTATGTATCCCCCGTGACGGTGAGGAATTATGCGGAACATGACCGACGACCACACACACGTGCAGGAGTTCTTCACCGTCCGCGCCGCCGACTGGGACAGCCGGTTCCCCAGCGACGGCCCCACCTTTGCGGCCGCCGTCGCCGATCTCGGGCTGCGGCGGGGTGACCGCGTGCTGGACGCCGGCTGCGGCACGGGGCGCGCCCTGCCGCCGCTGCGGGCCGCCGTGGGCGCCTCCGGGGTGGTACTGGGGGCCGATCTGACGCCGGCGATGCTCAAAGCGGCGGTGCGGGCAGGCCGGAACCGGGACGGGCGGCTGCTGCTCGCGGACGTCGCCGCGCTGCCGCTGCGGTCCGGGTCGCTGGACGCCGTGTTCGCGGCCGGCCTGATCGCCCATCTGCCGCACCCGGAGAAGAACTTGCGGGAGCTGGTCCGGGTGGTGCGGCCCGGCGGCATGCTCGCGCTGTTCCATCCCATCGGCCGCGCGGCGCTGGCGGCACGTCAGGGCCGGCAGATCACACCAGGCGACCTACGCGCCGAGGCCAACCTCGGTCCGCTGCTGCACCGGTCGGGGTGGACCATGACGTCGTACGTCGACGAGGACGCCCGTTTCCTCGCGCTCGCGGTGCGCACGCGCGAGGACTGAACTTCGCATCGCCGAAAGCCGGGCGGGTCAGTCCGTTCCGGCGACGGCCGCCGCGAAGGCGTCGGGGTTGTCGAACATGACGTTGTGACCGGCGCCCGGCACCGTCACCACGCGCACCCCGGCGGCTTCCAGGCTCTCCCGGCCCGCCAGTTCTCCGCTCAGCTCACCCTGGAGGTAGACCCGCTCGACGGGCAGCTTCTCCAGGATCGTGCGCATCACCGGGTCCGATCCCTGGCGCAGGCCGACGGCGCTGCGGTGCAGGGCGCGCGGGTCGGCGAGCCGCATGGTGGCCGCCCACAGCGGACCGACGGCCTGCAGCACGCGCGCGTGCTGCTCGTCGACGAATTCGTCCTCTTGATAGGCGGCAATTCCGCTGCTGGCAGCCGTGAGCGGCGGGAAGGCGTCCAGGTTGGCTTCGGTGAGGACGAGCCGGGAGGCGAGGTCGGGCCGCCGGTGGGCGAGCACGATGGCCACCGCGCCGCCCATGCTGTGTCCGATCAACTCGGCGCCCCGGACGGTGGCTTCGTCCAGCGCGACCGCCACCGCGTCGGCGTGCTCCTCCAGCGTGTAACCGAACGTCTCGGGCCGGTCGCTCAGGCCGTGTCCCGGCAGATCGATGAACAGGCTGCGCCGACCTGCCAGTTCGGCACGGGCCGCGATGTGCGCGTGATAGACAGCGGACATCGAGCCGAGCCCGTGCACATACACCCGCGCGGGCTCCGCCCCCGGCGCCTCGGTCCAGCGGATCCGGCTGCCCTCATTGTCGAACACGGCCTGCTTCACGTTGCCCTCCCTGGCATCCTCCGACGCCCCAAATATACATCGAGACCGATGTATACCTGCAAGGAAGTATCAAGTTGGCGAGGTACAGCGTCCCGCGCGAGAATGCGGCCGTGCTCGAACTCGCCATCCTCGGTTTCCTCTACGACGCCCCGCTGCACGGATACGTCCTGCGCCGGCACATCGCGGCTCTCACCGGCCATGTCCGGCCCGTCGCCGAGAGCACGCTGTACCCGGCGATCAAGCGGCTGGAGAAGGCGGGCCTGCTGGTCCGGGCCACCGAGCCGGGAGCCGTGGCCGCCCCACGCCACGTACTGAGGCTGACCGAGGAGGGCAGACGTGAGCTCAGGCGCCGGCTCGCCGAGCCCGCGCAGCGCGAGATCACCGACGAGAACCAGTGGTTCACCCTGCTCGCGTTCCTGCGGCACCTGGAGGATCCTGCCGCCCAGGCGGGCGTACTGCGGCGCCGGCTGGCCTTTCTGGAGGAGCCGGCGAGTTTCTTCTACGACGGCGACCGGCCGCTGCGCGCCGAGGAACTGGACGACCCGTTCCGGCGCGGGATCCTCACCATCGCGCGTGCCACGAGCCGGGCCGAACTGGCCTGGCTGCGCGACACCCTCGCCTCACTCGACGACGTCGGCCGCTGACCCGTCCCGGTGGCGCACCGGGCAGCCGCCCAGCCCGGGCACCGGGCGGGTGCCCAGCTCGGCCACCCGGTAGCCGCCCGGGTAGCCCTTGACCTCCCGGTTCTGGCGGGCGAAGTGCGGGGCGCGGCGCGGCGGCAGCAGCCGGACGAGCCGGCCACGCGTGCGTACGGCTCGACGCACGAACGCCGAGGTGACCGCGCCGGGCGGGGTGTAGCGGAAGGCGCGCAGCAGCGGCTCGTCGAGCAGAGCGAGCGTCACGGTGCGCAGCAACGGCGCCAACGGACGTGGGTACCAGGACGCCATGAGGTCGAGTGTGGCGTCCGAGACACGCCGGGCCTGGTCGTCCCAGCCGAAGTGTTCCTCCTCGTACGCGTCGAGGAGCGCCTCGAACTCCTCGTACGTCTTGGGGATGCCGGGAATGCCCATGTGCCGGCCGAGGGTGCGGTAGTACTCGGTGGCGGCGACGATCTCGTGCCGCGACAGCCGCCGCCAGCCGTAGGCGTCGATCCAGCGCCTCGGCATCACGACGAAGGTGCTGAGCACATATCGCATGTCGTCGTCGCTGATGTCGTAGCTGCGGTGCATCTGGTTGATGCGGCGGATCGCGGTGCGGCCCTGCGCGGAGGCGAAACCGTGCTCGACGACGGTGTCGAGGAGCAGCACGGTGTCGTCGTACCGCTTCTGCGTGCGCTCGGTCAGCTCCGCCGTCCGCGCGAGCAGCCGCCCGATGCCGGGCACGGCGTACGTGCGGTACAGGGCCAGCTCGAGGGCGCGGGTGTAGTCCCAGGGAAACTCGAACGCCGCACTGAGCCGGTAGATCTCCACGGCGTCCGCCACGGGGTCCAGCCGGCGGATGTGCCCGAGCCGCTCGAAACGCTTCACCACGTCGTCCCCCTTCTGCCGCGGAAAGTACAACTCTACGTTGAAAGAGAGCAGATGAAGGATCGACGACGAGACCCCGTTCGGGGGGAGGGTGGTCCGCGTGTTCGGCCAGATACGCAAGTACGCCGCCAGACTGCGCACCTCCACGCGCGAGCAACCGGTGGGCACTCGGGAGGGACGTGCGCACAACTTGTTCGAAGCCGCGGCCACTTATGTCGTGGCGCGCGCGGAGGACGATCAGGATCGGATCGAGGAGGCGGCTGCCTGGGTCTCGCCGGAGGCGCTGTCGTTCGGGGTGAGCGAACTCGCCTGCCGGGCCGTCGTCGCACTGGCCCGGGAACGCGACGAGTCGCCTGCGGCGGTGGCCCGTGATCTCCTCGGGCTCCCCACGGGCTGAGCGGAAGCTCCCCGTCCGCCGTGGTCGTTTCGCCCCCGTCCAGGCGGAAACCTGCAGCTCCGCGTGGTGTGAGGAGTCGTGACAAGCGGCTTCCGCTCGCACTAGGGTGCGCGCCGATGGACGAACCACTGGGAGGCAGGGATGGCCGGGACCGCCGATGAGGCCGTCGCCGCCGCGGACGATGCGCTGTACGTACTGACGGCGGTGCTGCTGACGCCGGCACAGTTTCCGAGCGTGCTGGGCGACGACTATCCGGAGGCATGTGCGGCGCTGGGACTCGCGCCGCTCGCCGACGGGTACGGGCTGGTGCTGGGCCAGGACGGCGGCGGTGCGCGCTGGACGGTCGTGATCGACGACGTCTCGCTGGTCGCCGTGGCGATCGCGTCCTGGGACTGCGGCATGGAGTACGAACTGTCCCCGGACGAGCGCGCCGTCGTGACCGCCCTGCCGGGCTGGCCGCTGGCCGTCGCGGTGGCGGCTCCCGGTGTCCCCGCCCCGCACGACCCCGATCCCGGGGTGGTGGACCGGCCTGCGCTGAGTCCGCCGGACACCAGCACCTGGGGACCGGCCCAGCGCCGCCTGGGCGCCGACGAGATAGCCCTGCAGTGGGCGACGTGGCGGCAGCAGATCGACACAGAGGCATTCTCGACACCGGACGGCCAGGCGACGCCGGACGGGCCGGAAAAGCCGGCCGAGCGGGAGGAGCCGGAGGAGGCCGAGGATTCGTCGCCTGAGGGCGGGCAGAGCGTGCCCCAGAGCGGCCACCAGAGGGTCAGGCGGGTGCTCGCGGAGGCACGCGCCTACGTCGAGTCGCCGCCGCCGCTCGGCCGGGTGCGCTCGTCGTTCGCCCCCGGTGACGCCCGTACGCTGCGCGCCGACGGCCCAGGGTGGTCGCTCGTGGCCCGCACCGACGACATCGCCTTCGTCCTGCTCGACGAGGAACCCGGCGAGGTCCTGCCGGTGGGCCGGGGCCCCGAGCTGCCGGGCCTGTTGGAGGCACTCGACAAGATGGCCGTACGGCCCCTCTGAGGCCGGACGGCGCCAGGCCGGCGGCGAGGGCGGTCCTACGGCACACCGCCTGATTGGGACGTCACTGCGGCCGGCCGCCTGCCGCTGGACGCGCGTACGGGCGCCGCCGACGGCCACCGGCGGCACGCCGGCCATTCCAGCACCGGACGGCCCGCACCTGGCCCCTCCAAAGGCCGGGTGACGACTGCACGACCCACGCGGAAACGCGGGACCGGACGACGACCGCACGACCCGCGCCGGGCCCCGACACCGGACGACGACCGCACGGGCACGCACGGCCCCAGGACCGTCCGACGGCCATGAAGACCATGCGGCCCACGAGAACGCGGGACCAGACGCCGACCGCACGCCCCCGGCGGAAACGCGGGATCAGACGCGAGGGCGCCGCCTGCGCGCGGACTCGCGGTGGCCGGGGCCGCCGCGAGTCCGCGAGTCCGCGTGTCCCGCGACGACCGTACGGACCGGGCAAGACCCGGCAGCCGTACGTTGCGAGGCACCCTGGCGGCTGCTCAGCGCTGTCCCGACCGCCAGGCGCTGCCCCGAAGGCCGGGCGGGCCTTGGAGCCCGCCCGCCCCCGAAGTCACCCCTGCACGTCCCCGACGGCGTCCACGGGCGGTGAGCCGGCGGCTCTCACGTCTCGGCAGCCGGATCCGTCCGCGGCGTCCACGGTCCCGTCAGCGGCCGAGTTCCTTGCGCGAGACCCGGCGGAGCCTGCGCCGCTGTGAGGGGTCCAGCGCCAGATACGCGGCCGCCGGAACCCCGACCACGATCAGGAACGTCACCCACCAGGGCAGCCAGATCAGCAGAATCAGCCCGACCGCCACACCCCCGACGGCGATCTTCGCACTGTTGGACATGAGCGTCGCCTCCTTCGCGGCCACCGGCCGCTCTCTGCTCTGAAAACGGCCCCCCGCTCCCCGCGGTTCCAGGGCTCGCCCCTGAGACATCCCTGAGGCCCACCCCTTAGGGGAATGATGTGCCCGCGAGCGCCACCATCGTTGGCCACCCCTCGAACAGATTGTGAAGCGGCCCGGATCACGAGGCCAGTATGCCCGGGCCGGTCCCCTCGTGCTGTACCCTCGGCGACCCGACCCCCAGTAGTCAAATTTGAGGAGTGCGGCAGAGCTGTGCAGACCATTCCCACGGCGCCACCCCCCGAGCTCGCCGAACTGGCCGGCTGCTGCACGGTGTTCCTGCCGTCCGACCCGGCGCGCACCGGCCGGATCGCCTTCTGGCGACCGGACGGCGAGGCCCCTCCCGCCGTAGCCGAATCCGTCGCCGCCGACGTCTCTCTGGCGGAACTGGAGATCGTGAAGCCCACGGCGGACGGCGGCGTCGAGCAGGTCCGCACGCCCGCGCTCCTGCTGCCCGTGCGACGCGCCCTGCCTTTGCTCAGACACGCGCGTGCACTGCGCCAAGTACATCGCTCGTGCGGTTTCTGGGCCTACGCCTGCCACCTGGCCCTGCACTTCCTGGCCCGTGGCCTGCTGCTGCCGGGGCTCTCCCCCGACGATCACGACGCCTGGCGGGTGGGCCCGCTGTCCGCGCGGGACGCGGAGCTGGTGCGCCAACTCGCCGTCGCCATGCCCCCGGAGGCCCATGCGGTACCGCTCGCGGTCCAAGGGCAGCCCCGCCTCCCGGAACCGGAGCGGCTGCTGCGCGCTTTCCTGGACGCGGTCGCCGACGTGCTCCCGCGCTCCCCCGCGGCCGAGGCGGTGACCGGCGGCCTCGCGTACGCGGCGCCCGAGCCCCAGCGGCTGCCCGCGCTTCGGGCCTGGGCCGATGACATCGCCGCAGGTCATGACGCGGGCGTACGGCTGTCGCTGCGCGTGGAGGTCCCCGGGCTCGACGCCGCGCAGGCGGACGACGCGCCCGTCCGGTTCCGTGCGGTGCTGCAGGTGCACGGCGTGAGCGGAGCGTCGGACGTCCTCGATGCCGCCGCCCTGTGGACCGGCACCGGAGCCGTACCCGAACCGGTCGGCCCACGCACGCGTGCCGACGCGTTGCTGGCCCTGCGCCGCGCCGCCCACGCCTGGCCGCCGTTGACCCCACTGCTCTCCGCCACCGTCCCCGACGCCGTGGACCTCGCCGACGACGAGATCGCCGAGTTGTCGGGCGAGGGCGCACAGTCCCTGGCCGCGGTGGGAGTCGACGTCCACTGGCCGAAGGAACTGTCGCGCGACCTCACGATGCACGCGACGGTCGGCCCGCCTGACGACGGAGCGACCGCCCCGCGGGATACGGCGACACCCGTGTCCCTGCTCTCGCCGGACGCCATGGTCCCCTTCAGCTGGTGGTTCGCGCTGGGCGGGCGGGAGCTGTCCCGGGACGAGCTGGACCGGCTCGCGGAAGCCAAGCGTCCCCTGGTGCGGCTGCACGACGGATGGGTCCTGGTCGACGCGCGGCAGGCACACCGCGCCCGGACCCGGAAGGACGGCACCCTCGCCCCCGTGGAGGCACTGGCCGCCGCTCTGACGGGCTCGGCGGAGGTCGACGGCCACCAGGTGGACGTGCGGTCCTCCGGGTGGCTGGACCGGCTACGGGAACGGCTCACGGACACCGGTACCGCACGCACTGTCGGGCAGCCTCCCGGGCTGGCCGCCACGCTGCGCGACTATCAACTCCGCGGTCTCGACTGGCTGGCCGGCATGACGTCTCTCGGCCTGGGCGGCTGTCTGGCCGATGACATGGGCCTCGGCAAGACGGTCACGCTGATCGCGCTGCATCTGCACCGGCAGACGGACGCCTCGGCCGCCGGTCCCACGCTCGTCGTCTGCCCTGCCTCCCTGCTCGGCAACTGGCAGCGCGAGATCGAGCGGTTCGCCCCCGGTGTGCCGGTGCGCAGATTCCACGGTCCCGGACGCACTCTCACAGCCGTCGCGGACGGGGAGTTCGTCCTGACCACGTACGGCACGATGCGCCTGGACGCCGAGCGGCTCGCCGCACTGCCCTGGGGCATGGTGGTGGCCGACGAGGCACAGCACGTGAAGAACCCCTACTCTGCGACCGCTCGGGCGCTGCGGCGCATCGGGGCACGCGCGCGCGTGGCGCTCACCGGCACGCCGGTGGAGAACAACCTCACCGAACTGTGGGCCATCCTGGACTGGACGACTCCCGGCCTGCTCGGGCGCCTCGGCACGTTCCGCGCACGCTTTGCGCAGCCGGTCGAGGGCGGCCTCGACCCGGCCGCCGCACAGCGGCTCGCGAGGCTCGTCCGGCCGTTCCTGCTGCGCAGGCGCAAGTCGGACCCCGGCATCGCCCCCGAGCTGCCGCCCAAGACCGAGAGCGATCATCCGGTGGCCCTCACCCCCGAACAGGCAGGGCTGTACGAGGCGTTGGTCCGCGAGACGCTGGACCGGATCGCGGCGGCCGACGCCATGGCCCGCCGCGGACTGATCGTGGGGTTGCTGACCGGCCTGAAGCAGATCTGCAACCACCCGGCGCAGTTCCTCAAGGAGGACGAGCCCCGGCTCGCGGGACGCTCGGGGAAGCTGGAGCTGCTCGACGAACTTCTCGGCACCATGCTCGCGGAGGGTTCGGGCGTGCTCGTCTTCACCCAGTACGTGCGCATGGCCCGGCTGCTCGAACGGCACCTGTCGGCCCGTGGGGTGCCGTCGCTGCTCCTGCACGGCGGCACCCCGGTCGCCGCGCGCGAGGAGCTGGTGCGGCGTTTCCAGGACGGCGAGGCACCGGTGTTCCTGCTGTCCTTGAAGGCCGCCGGGACGGGCCTGAACCTCACCCGGGCCGAACATGTCGTGCACTACGACCGCTGGTGGAATCCAGCGGTCGAGGCCCAGGCCACCGACCGCGCGTACCGCATCGGGCAGACCCGCCCGGTGCAGGTCCACCGGCTGATCGCCGAGGGGACCCTGGAGGACCGCATCGCGGAAATGCTCGGACGCAAACGGGAGTTGGCGGATTCCGTGCTCGGAGCCGGCGAGGCAGCGCTGACGGAGCTGAGTGACGCGGAACTCTCCGCGCTGGTGGAACTGCGCGGGGAGGGGCGATGAGCCACTACGACGACGAGCGCGAGCAGGACGCGGAGGCGGGGCGCACGTTCGCCGCACTGCCGCCGGCACGCGGGCGTGGGTTCGCGCAGAGCTGGTGGGGTCGCGCCTGGCTGCGTGCCCTGGAGGACGCCGCGCTGGACGCGACGGCGGTCAGGGCGGGGCGCCGGCTCGCGCGGGCGGGCGCAGTGGGCGCGGTGACCGTGCGGCCGGGCCGGGTCACCGCCGTCGTACGCGACCGCGGCGGCGCGGCCCACCGGGCGGACGTCCTGGTGCCGGAGCTGTCCGAGGAGGAGTGGGGACGGTTCCTGGACGCGGCCGTGGAGCGGGCCGGGCACATGGCCGCGCTCCTCGACGGCGAGCTGCCTCCGCATCTGATCGAGGACGCCGCGGTCGGCGGGGTGGAGCTGCTGCCGGGCCTGGGCGATCTGGAGCCCGAGTGCGACTGCGGGACGTGGGACCACTGCGGGCACACCGCCGCGCTGTGTCACCAGGTGGCGCGGCTGCTGGATGAGGATCCGTTTCTGCTTCTGCTGCTGCGCGGGCGCGAGAAGGACGCGTTCCTGACGCAACTGCACGTGCGCAGTGCGGCGCCCTGCTCGGAGCCCTCCCCGTCCGTCGTCGGCGGCGTGGACGCGGCGCAGGCATGGGCGGCGGGGGACATCCTGCCTCCGCTGCCCGAGCTGCCGGCCCTCCCGCGGACGCCGGGCACGCCACCGTCCCTCGCCGCCGGGACTGCGCCGGCGCCCGGGATCGAACCCCTGGCGCTGGAGCACCTTGCGGGCCGCACCGCGGTGGAGGCGTACCGGCTCCTCGCGCAGGTCCTCCGCTCGGTTCCCTGGGACGGCACTGCCCTGACCTCCGCGCAGGACGCCGTGCGGCTCGCGTGCGGGGCGCCCTGCGATGCCGTCACCGAGCGGCTCGCGGAGAAGTCGGGCCGTGGTCGCGAGGGGCTGGCGACGGCTGTCCGCGCCTGGCGTGCCGGAGGCGTGGCGGCGCTGCCGGTTCTCGACGAGGAGTGGCAGGTGGAGGGCGTGCTGCTCGCACGCGCGCGTGCGGCACTCGAAGCCGCCTGGGAGGAGGGCGAACGGCCGCCGTTCGACACGCGCGGCAACCGGTGGACGGTTCCGGGCGAAGGGCTCCAGCTGCGCCTCGGCCGGGACGGCCGCTGGTGGCCGTATCGCGAGGAATCGGGTCAGTGGATTCCTGCGGGCGGGCCGGACCGTGATCCGGCGACGGCAGTGGCGACGGCACGGCTCGACACCGAGTCGGAGGAGCGAGAAGGCCTTTGACGGCACGTCACCAGACAAGGCACCGCGATCCGACGAGCGGCAGACGCTGCCTGTTCACCCAGCGGTCGCACGGCGTTCCTCACGGGGCCCAAATCTGGCCGCTGTCGACGAACTTGTCTCCAGGAGGCCCGATGTCCCCGCACGATGCCGGCCGGCGCCGCGTCCACCGTTCCGTCGCCACGGGCCTGCCGCTGGCCCTGGCGGCCGCTCTCGTGGCCGCGGGAACGGCCGCGGCGGCACCGTCGCGGGACGCCCGCGTCATCCGCACGGCGACGCTCGGCGAGATTCCGCTCGGCTCGTTCAGCAACGCGCTGCTGCCCGGCAGCGTCGACGACGACCACGGGGTGAAGCTCGGCGGCATCGGCAGTGACATCTACCCGGCGGGCCGCAAGGGCGAGTACTGGACGGTCACCGACCGCGGCCCCAACGGGCAGATCAAGGTGGACGGCAAGAAGCGCCGCACCTTCCCGGTGCCGGGATTCGACCCCGCGATCGTGAAGATCCGGGTCTGCGGAGACACGGTCCAGGTCGTCGACGCGATCCCGCTGACCACCTCTTCCGGGAAGGCCGTCACCGGGCTGCCCGATCAGCAGAGCCGCGACGAGGCGCCGTACACCTACGACGCGAAGACGCCGCTCTCGTATGATCCGAACGGCCTGGACACCGAGGGCATCGTGCGCGCCGCCGACGGCACGTTCTGGCTCGTCGACGAGTACGGCCCTTCGCTCGTCCACGTCTCCGCGCACGGGAAGGTGCTCACCCGGTACGTGCCCAAGGGGCTCGGCCTGAAGGGCGCGGACTACCCGGTGGTCGAGGCGCTGCCGTCGATCTTCCTGCACCGCAAGATCAACCGGGGGTTCGAGGGGCTGGCGCAGCTTCCCGACGGTGACCTGGTGATGGCCCTGCAGAGCCCGCTGTCGCTGCCGGACGCGGACGCCGGGGACGCCTCGCGCACCACCCGGCTGCTGCGCTTCTCGCCGCGCGAGAAGGCCGTCACCGCCGAGTACGCGTACGGATTCGACCCGGTGAACGTCGTCGACCCGAGCGAGAACGACACCTCCGAGCTGAAGATCTCCTCGGTGGTGGCCGTGGGCGGCGACCGGCTGCTCGTCGAGGAGCGCACGGACAAGGCGGCCCGGCTGCAACTGGTCCAGCTGGGGCGCAGGTCGAGCATCCTGGGCGGCCCCTGGGACGACGACGCGACCTCGCCGTCCCTGGAGCAGTTGGACGATCCGGCGGCCGCCGGCGTGCCGGTGCTGGCCAAGCGGCTCGTGGTCGACCTGAACAAGGTCGACGGCGTGCAGCAGAAGATCGAGGGCATCGCGCGCGTGGACCACGACACGCTCGCCTTGATCAATGACAACGACTTCGGGATGACCGACGGCGCAGGCGCCTTCGACGCGCAGGGACGACTTGTCGACAGCGGGATCAGGACGACCGTCGTCTACGTCCGGCTGCCCGAGGGACTGTGACGCCCCTCGACCGGACAGTCCGGAAACCGGACTGACGGAGGGCCGGGGCGCGGCGCGTGCCGCACCCCGGCCCTCCGTGCGTTCAGCCCCGCGCGCCCAGCAGGTGGTCCATGGCGAGCTGGTCGAGCCGCTCGAACGCCATGCCGCGCCCGGCAGCGGCCTCGACGTCGAAGTCCTCGAAGGCGGTGCGGTCGGCGAGCAGGGCCTGCAGTCCGTCCGCGGCGGTGGGCCGGGCCAGCTCGTCCAGCCGCGAGTCGCGCAGCGCCTGCTGGACCGCCGGGTCGGCGCGGAAGGCGGCGGCCCGCTCCTTGAGGATGAGGTAGTTGCGCATGCAGCCGGCCGCCGAGGCCCACACGCCGTCGAGGTTCTCCGTCCGCGGCGGCTTGAAGTCGAAGTGCCGCGGGCCCTCGTAGCCGGCGCTCTCCAGCAGGTCGACCAGCCAGAACGCCGCCCGCAGGTCACCGGCGCCGAACCGCAGGTCCTGGTCGTACTTGATGCCCGACTGGCCGTTGAGGTCGATGTGGAACAGCTTGCCCGCCCACAGGGCCTGCGCGATGCCGTGCGGGAAGTTCAGGCCCGCCATCTGCTCGTGCCCGACCTCCGGGTTGACGCCGTACAGCTCGGGGCGCTCCAGGCGCTCGATGAAGGCCAGGGCGTGGCCGACGGTGGGCAGCAGGATGTCGCCGCGCGGCTCGTTCGGCTTGGGCTCGATGGCGAAGCGCAGGTCGTAGCCCTGGGCGGTGACGTACTCACCGAGCAGGTCGAAGGCCTCCTTCATCCGGTCGAGGGCGACTCGTACGTCCTTGGCGGCGCCGGACTCGGCGCCCTCACGCCCGCCCCAGGCGACGTACGTCTTCGCGCCCAGCTCGGCCGCGAGGTCGATGTTGCGGATGGTCTTGCGCAGTGCGTAGCGGCGCACGTCGCGGTCGTTGGCGGTGAAGGCGCCGTCCTTGAACACGGGGTGGGTGAACAGGTTGGTGGTGGCCATCGGCACGGTCATGCCGGTGGCGTCCAGGGCCTGGCGGAACCGCTTGATGTGCGATTCGCGCTCGGTCTCCGACGACCCGAACGGGATCAGGTCGTCGTCGTGGAAGGTCACACCGTGGGCACCCAGCTCGGCCAGGCGCTGCACCGTCTCCACCGGGTCCAGGGCACGGCGGGTGGCGTCGCCGAACGGGTCCCTTCCCTGCCAGCCGACGGTCCACAGGCCGAAGGTGAACCTGTCCTCGGGGGTGGGCTGGTAGCTCATGCCGCGGCTCCTTGCTGCGTTGCGACTATTTCGTCATGGCGGTTTACAAATTAGTATGCACCCGCGCCTCTGGGAAGAGACAAGATGTCTTTGTCCCGCAGAGCCGCCGAAAGTCACAGATGTCGCGGAACATCGCGGAAAAGGGAGAGCCCCATGTCAGCAGCCGAGGGTCCGCTCGTCGTCGGCGTGGACACGTCCACCCAGTCCACGAAGGCACTGGTCGTCGACGCGGCCACCGGCCAGGTGGTGGCGAGCGGCCAGGCGCCGCACACCGTGTCCACCGGCGCGGGCCGCGAGAGCGATCCACGTCAGTGGTGGGACGCATTGTGCGAGGCGCTGAGCCAGTGCGGTGACGCGGCGCACGAGGCCGCCGCGGTCTCGATCGGCGGCCAGCAGCACGGCCTGGTCACCCTGGACGAGCGGGGCGATCCGGTGCGTCCGGCACTGCTGTGGAACGACGTCCGCTCGGCACCGCAGGCCCGCCGGCTGGTGGAGGAACTGGGCGGGCCGAAGGCCTGGGCGGAGCGCACGGGCAGCGTGCCCGGCGCGTCGTTCACGGTCACGAAGTGGGCGTGGCTGGCCGAGCACGAGCCGGAGTCGGTCCGTGCGACCAAGGCGGTACGGCTCCCCCACGACTACCTCACCGAGCGCCTGACCGGGCAGGGCACCACCGACCGCGGCGACGCGTCGGGCACCGGCTGGTGGGCGTCCGGCACGGAGACGTACGACGCGGAGACCCTGGCGCACGTCGGTCTCGACCCGGCTCTGCTGCCCCGGGTGGTGCGGCCGGGAGAGGTGGCCGGCACCGTGCGCGACAGCCACGACCTGCCGTTCTCCAAGGGAACGCTGGTCGCCCCGGGCACCGGCGACAACGCGGCGGCGGCGCTCGGACTCGGCCTGCGGCCGGGCACCCCGGTGCTCAGCCTCGGCACCTCCGGCACCGTGTACGCCGTCTCCAGGCACCGCCCGGCCGACCCGACCGGCACGGTGGCGGGGTTCGCCGACGCACATGGCGACTGGCTGCCGCTGGCCTGCACCCTGAACTGCACGCTCGCCGTGGACCGCGTCGCGGCGCTGATGGGCCTGGACCGCGAGGCGGTGGAGCCCGGCGGTTCCGTGACCCTGCTGCCGTACCTGGACGGCGAGCGCACCCCGAACCTGCCGAACGCCTCGGGCCTGCTGCACGGCCTGCGCCATGACACGACCGCCGGGCAGCTGCTGCAGGCCGCGTACGACGGCGCCGTGCACGCGCTGCTGGGCGCGCTCGACCTGGTCCTGGACGAGGAGGCGGACCGCAGCAGCCCGCTGCTGCTGATCGGCGGCGGGGCACGCGGGACGGCCTGGCAGCAGACGGTACGGCGGCTGTCCGGGCGGCCGGTCCAGGTCCCCGAGGCCCGGGAGCTGGTCGCCCTCGGAGCCGCGGCACAGGCCGCCGGCCTGCTCACCGGCGAGGACCCGGCCGCGGTGGCCCGCCGCTGGAACACGGCCGCGGGGCCGGTGCTGGACGCCGTGGAACGGGACCAGGAGACGCTGGAACGGATCACCGGGGTACTCTCCGACGCGGCCCCGCTGCTGGAGCGGGGGACGCAGACCACCCCGCGCGCATGAGCCGGGCGACAGACACCGAGGACTGACTTCAGGCATGACCGCACCGCTGCACGAGGCCCGCCCGCCGGGTGCCGGCCGCGCCCTGCCGGACACCCAGCAGGGCATGCGCCGGCGCAACCTGGCCCGCGTGATGCACGCCGTCAGCGCGGAGGTCTCGCTCTCGCGGGCCGCGGTCGCCTCGCGCATCGGGCTGACGCGGGCGGCCGTGTCGACGCTGGTGGACGAGCTGATCCGGTGGGGCCTGCTGGAGGAACTGGGCCCGGAGCGGCCGGGCCGGGTGGGCCGGCCGGGATCGGCACTCGCGGTGAGCAGCCGCGGGCCGGCCGGGATCGGCGCCGAGATCGGTGTCGACCACCTCGCGGTGTGCGCGGTCGATCTGCGCGGTGCGGTCCGGGCGCGGGCAGTACGGCACGGGGCCAACCGGGGCCGGGCGCCCGCACAGGTGGGCGCGGAACTGACCGAGCTGGTCCGCCGGGTCGTCGCGGAGGCGGAGCGGGAGGCGCTGTGGCCCGCCGGGGTCGCGGTCGCCGTGCCCGGACTCGTGGCGCGGGACGGCCGAACCGTCGTACGCGCCCCGAACCTCGACTGGCAGGACACCGACCTCGGCGCACTGCTGCCCGGCGACTGGCAGCTGACCGTGGACAACGAGGCCAACTTCGGCGCGCTCGCGGAGCTGTGGCTCGGAGACGGCGCGCCGCGTGACTTCCTGCACGTGTCGGCCGAGATCGGCATCGGCGCCGCGGTCGTCGTCGACGGCGGGCTGCTGCGCGGTACCCGCGGCTTCGCGGGCGAGCTGGGTCACGTACCGGTGCGGCCGGACGGACCGCCCTGTCCGTGCGGCAGCCGGGGCTGCCTGGAGCAGTACGCGGGCGAGGAGGCGGTGCTGCGCGCGGCGGGGCTGGAGCCGCGCGAGGACCTGGTGGGCCTGCTCGCGGAGCGCGCCGAGCAGGGCGACGAGAGCGTACGGGAAGCCCTGCGGGACGCCGGTACGGCGCTCGGCATCGCCCTCACCGGGGCGGTGAACCTCCTCGACCCCGAGACGGTGGTCCTGGGCGGCGCACTGGCCGGCCTCTCCCCCTGGCTGCTGCCGTCCCTGGAGACGGAGCTGACGAGCCGCACGGCGGGCCCGCCCTGCCCCGTGACGGTGTCCCGGCTGGGCCCCGAGGGCCCCCTGCTGGGCGCGGCCCACTCGGTCGTCCGGGGCGTCCTGGACGATCCGGCGGTGGTGGCGGAGCGTTCCTGAGGTCCCGGGTCGAGTCGTCAGGGGCTCCGGGCCGCCCGGCATCGAGGGGATAGCGGCTGCCGGTGTTCACCCGATCGGGTGGCCGGGTTTTCCACAAGTGGAGGCTTCTCCACGGATGCGGTGTGCGCTCTTCTGCCCAACCCGCCCGCGCCGTACCGTGATTCACGCGAGGCACGGCCGACGGATCGTCAAGGTCCTCGGGGGCCGGACGGTTGACGGTACTTCACACACGTCGGGTGGCGGTGGGCTGACGGGCATCGGGGGACACACATGCAGGAGGAGAGGACCGGGGCGCTGCGGCGCGACGCCGTCGGGCTGCGCGAGGTGCTGTTCCAGAGCGTCACGGCGATGGCGCCGGCGGCCGCCGTGGCCGCGTCCATCCCGGCCGGTGCCGCCTTCGCCGGCGGCAGCCTGCCGCTGGCGGTGCTGATCGCCCTGGTGGCCTGTCTGTTCACCGCGTCCTGCGTGGCCGAGCTGGCCCGGGAGCTGCCGTCCGCGGGCTCGGTGGCCACGTATGCGGCGCGGGGGCTGCACCCCGCGGTCGGGTTCCTCGTCGGCTGGGGTTACGTCTTCGTGGAGATGCTGGTCCCGCCGCTGCTGCTCCTCCAACTGGGCTTCACGGCGGCGGGCACGCTGCACGAGGAGTGGTCCTCGTACCCGGCGGACCTGTGGTGGCCGTGGTCCCTGGCGGGCGCCGGCATCATCGCCGTCGCCGGTTACCTGGGCGTCCGGGCATCGGCCCGCTTCGGCACCGTCCTCGGTGTCTTCGAGATCCTCGTCTTCCTGGTGTTCGCGGTCCTGCTCATCGGCAAGGCGGGCGTTGCCAACACCCTGTCGGTGTTCGGCACTTCGCACACCGCCGACGGTTACGCCGGGATCAGTGGTGTGTTCGCCGGGTCCGTGTACACGGTGCTGGCGTTCGCGGGATTCGAGGCCGCGGCGCCGCTCGCCGAGGAGACACGCGACCCCCGGCGGACGATGCACCGGGCGGTCCTCGGAGCGGCCCTGGGCATCGGCCTGTTCTATGTGATCACGACGTACGCGATGACCGTCTACTTCGGCCCGGACCGCTTCGCGAAGTTCGGGGCCTCGGGTGCGGCCTCCTGGGACGGCGTCGCCCGGGCATCCTTCGGCCTGTTCTGGGTGCTGGTCTTCCTGGCAGTGATCAACTCCACGATCGCCAACGCCAACGCGTGCGCCAACGTCTCGACCCGTACGGCCTTCGCCCTGGCCCGCGTCCGGGTCCTGCCCCGCCTGCTCGCCACGCTCCACCCCCGGCACCGCTCCCCCGTGGCCGGTATCTCACTGCAGACCCTCGTGGCGGTCGGGGCGGTCCTGGGACTCGGTTTCGGCTACGACCCCGTGACCGCGTTCCTGCTGCTGGCCACCGTGATCGTCACGGTCGTCGTCGGCGTCTACATCGTCGTGAACCTCGCCTGCGCCGGCTACTTCCTGCGGTCCGGCCGGGCCGCCGTCAAGCCGGTACGGCATCTGCTGTTCCCGGTGCTCGGCATCGCGGCCTTCGTCCCCGCCCTGCTGACGGCCGCCGGTCTTCCGGTCTTCGACTTCGTCACCGAACTGACGGCCCCGGTGTCCTACGCCGGCCCGATCGTCGGCATCTGGATGGCGGCCGGCGTGGTGGTGCTGCTCCTGCTGATACGGCGTCACCCCGAGCGCATAGCCGAGACCGCTCGGGTGCACCTCGACGCGTACGACCCGGCCGGGCCACGGCACGACGGGACCGTGCCCCGGTGACCCGCGGGCGCCCCGTCCGCAAGCTCCCCACCGCCTTCGTCCAGAAGGGACCACCTCCACGATGACCGACCCTCGCATCCTCACCGTGCGCCCGGAACCGGACGAATTCGCCTGGACGTTCGGCGGTGCGCCGCCTGTGGCGCGGATCGCGCCCGGCACGGTTCTCGACCTGTACACGGAGGACTGCTTCGCCGGCCGGGTGCGCTCCGAGAAGGACCTCGTCTCCGAGGTCTGCGAGTTCCCGTTCCTGAATCCGCAGACAGGCCCCTTCCACATCGAGGGCGCCGCACCCGGCGACACCGTGGCCGTGCACTTCGTGTCCATCGAACCGGCCCGCGACTGGGCGGCGTCGACGACGGTCCCGCTCTTCGGCGCCCTCACCTCCACGCACACCACGGCCGGCCTGCAGCCCCCGCTGCCGGAACGCGTCTGGATCTGGCAGCTGGACCGAGCCCGGCGCACCGCCCTCTTCCAGGCCCAGGACAGCGACATCGAGGTGGAGCTGCCCATGGACCCCATGCACGGCACGGTGGGCGTGGCCCCCGCCAATCTCGAGGTGCGCTCGGCCCTGGTGCCGGACGCGCACGGCGGGAACATGGACACCCCCGAGATGCGGGCCGGCGTCACCTGCTATCTGGGCGTCAACGTCGAGGGCGCCCTGCTCAGCCTGGGCGACGGGCACGCACGGCAGGGCGAGGGCGAGACCTGCGGCGTGGCCGTGGAGTGTGCGATGAACACCGTGGTGGTCGTCGAGCTCCTCAAGGACGTCGCCACACCGTGGCCCCGCCTGGAGTCGGACACCCACATCATCTCGACCGGCTCGGCGCGCCCGCTGGAGGACGCGTTCCGGATATCGCAGCTCGACCTGGTGCAGTGGCTGGCGCGCGACTACGGGTTCAGTGAGCCGGACGCGTACCAATTCGCAACCCAGGCAGTGGAATCCCCGTTGGCCAACGTGTGCGACACGAACTACACATGCGTGGCCAAGCTCCGCAAGGAGTGGCTCCCGGCCCGCGAGACGTACCGGGGCGTGCACGCGCGGCTGAGGGAAACCGCGCGGGCGCTGCGGGGCTGACAGCGGCCGCGCCCCCGGACACGCGCTCCCGACTCGTGGCTGCCCCCACACACCCCCACAACTCCTGACGCCCCCCACACTCCGAAAGGCACCCGCCGATGGGCATGGACATGGATCCGGTTGGACCTGCACAGCGAAGAGATCCGGTGCTACCGGCGGGCCAGGGCAAGCCGCGCCTGAGCAGACGACGGCTGCTGAAGGGCGCCGCGCTCGCCGCCGTCCCCTACGCCCTGCTCCCCGAGCCACGCGCCGGTGCGCGGGCCGGGGCCGTCGACTACCCGCCCGCCGAATGGCAGCCTGCGAGTCCCTCCAACTACACCGCGTCCGACCGTCCCGGCCGCTACGCCATCGACCGCGTGATCATCCACGTCACGCAGGAGACGTACGCCAACGCGCTGGCGATCTTCGGCAATCCGGAGAAGAAGGTGTCCGCGCACTATCTGGTCCGCTCGGCGGACGGGCATGTCGCGCAGTGTGTGCACGAGGCCGACATCGCCTGGCACGCGGGCGACTGGGACTACAACACCCGCAGCATCGGCATCGAGCACGAAGGGTGGGTGGACCAGCCGTCCTACTTCACCGACGCCCTCTACGAGCAGTCGGCGAGGCTCACGGCGGCGATCTGCGAGAAGTACGGCCTCCCGAAGGACAGGGAGCACATCATCGGCCACTACCAGGTGCCCGGCACCGATCACACCGATCCGGGCCCGTACTGGGACTGGGTCCGCTACCTGAGGCTGGTCAACTTCGCCTAGCGGGAAGACGATGGTCGCGGGACCGACGTCACTGTTTCACCGTCCGGGGAGGCCGACTTGACCGATCCGTGGGTGGCCCTGGAGCCGGGGGCCGACCCCGCCGAGCGGGTCCGTGTGCTGCGCCGGGCGCACGAGACGTTCACCACGGCGGGCACGGTGCCGCGCCCGGTGCGGTCGGTGGTGGCCGAGTCGTGGCGGCGCAGCGCGCGGGCCGGTGTCGGGCCGGACGGCACGGCCAGCGTGGAGCTGACCGACGGCGACCTCGGCGCGTACCGGGCCGAGCACCCGCTGGCGAGGGTGATGCCGCTGTTCCGGGAGCTGCTCGGCACGTTCGCCGCCGACGGCGAGCATCTGCTGGCGGTGTGCGACGCGCACGGCAGGCTGCTGTGGGTCGAGGGACACCCCGCGACCCGGCGCCGGGCGGACGGGATGAATTTCGTACCGGGGGCGCGCTGGTCGGAGAGCGCGGTCGGCACGAACGCGCCGGGGACCGCGGTCGCCGTGGACCGGCCGGTGCAGGTGTTCGCCGCGGAACACTTCATACGGCGGGTCCAGCCGTGGACGTGTGCCGCGGCACCGGTACACGATCCGCGCACCGGGCAGGTTCTGGGCGCCGTGGACATCACCGGCGGGGACGGGCTGGCGCATCCGCACAGCCTCGGGTTCGTACAGGCGGTGGCGCGGGCGGCGGAGGCGCAGCTCGCGCTGCTCGATCCACCGGGGAGCGCGGTGGACACGCCGCTGCTCGGCGCGCTGGGCCGGGACGAGGCCGAGCTCGTCCTGGACGGCAGCCGGATCCGGCTCAGCCGTCGGCACAGCGAGATCCTCGTGCTGCTGGCCCGGCATCCCGAGGGGCTGAGCGGTGACGAGCTGCTGTGCGCGCTGTACGCGGACGAGTCGGTGACGCCGGTGACGCTGCGTGCCGAACTGGCCCGGCTGCGCAGGCTGTTGGGTTCCGGTCTGCTCGCCTCGCGGCCGTACCGGCTGGCGGCCGCGGTCGAGTCGGACGTCACCGTGGTGGAGCGGCGGCTCAGGGCGGGCGCGGTCACGGCGGCGGCGGAGGCGTACACCGGTCCGCTGCTGCCCGGTTCGCAGGCGCCGGCGATCGTACGGCTGCGCAGCCGCCTCGCCGACGGGCTGCGGACCGCACTCGTCGCGCACGGCGACCCGGATCTGCTGGCGGACTGGGCGCACGCGCCGTGGGGCGAGGACGACCTGGAGGTGTGGCGGGCGCTGGCCGCGGTGCGGCCCACGGCGCCGGTGCGGTCGCGGCTTGCCGCACTGGAGGCCGAGCTGACGGCACCGGTCGGCCGGACGCCGGGGCGGGCCCGCGGCGCAACGTGGTTGCAACGTCCGCCCGCCTAGCCTCGCGCCCGAGAGCTGCCCAACGGCGGGCAGCGCTGCACCGGGAGGCAGACCAGCATGACTCGTTACGCGGCGCCGGGCACCGAGGGCGCGATCGTCTCCTACCAGGCGCGTTACGACCATTTCATCGGCGGGGAGTACGTGCCGCCGCTGCGCGGGCAGTACTTCGAGAATCCGTCGCCGGTCAACGGGCAGCCGTTCACCGAGATCGCGCGCGGCACCGCGGAGGACGTCGAGCGGGCGCTGGACGCGGCGCACGAGGCCGCGCCGGCGTGGGGCCGTACGCCGGTGGCGGAACGCAGCGACATCCTGCTGAAGATCGCCGACCGCATGGCGGCCAACCTCGAAGCACTCGCGGTCGCGGAGAGCTGGGAGAACGGCAAGCCGGTCCGGGAGACGCTGGCGGCCGACATCCCACTGGCGATCGACCACTTCCGTTACTTCGCGGGCGCGATCCGTGCGCAGGAGGGGTCGCTCGGCGAGATCGACGACGACACGGTGGCGTACCACTTCCACGAGCCGCTCGGGGTCGTCGCGCAGATCATCCCGTGGAACTTCCCGATCCTGATGGCGGCGTGGAAGCTGGCGCCGGCGCTCGCCGCGGGCAACGCGGTCGTCCTCAAGCCGGCCGAGCAGACCCCGGCCTCCATCCACTACTGGGTCGGCCTGATCGCGGACCTGCTGCCGCCCGGTGTGCTGAACATCGTCAACGGCTTCGGCGTGGAGGCGGGCAAGCCGCTGGCGTCCAGTCCGCGCGTGGCGAAGGTGGCGTTCACCGGGGAGACCACGACCGGGCGGCTGATCATGCAGTACGCCTCGGAGAACATCAAGCCGGTCACCCTCGAACTCGGCGGCAAGTCCCCGAACATCTTCTTCGACGACGTGTGGGCGCACGACGACGACTTCCGCGACAAGGCGCTCGAGGGCTTCACCATGTTCGCGCTGAACCAGGGCGAGGTCTGCACCTGCCCGTCCCGGGCACTGATCCAGCGCGGCCACTACGCGGAGTTCCTCCAGGCGGCGGTCGAACGCACCCGGCAGATCAAGCCGGGCCACCCGCTCGACACGGACACGATGATCGGCGCCCAGGCCTCCAACGACCAGCTGGAGAAGATCCTCTCCTACCTGGACATCGGCCGGCAGGAGGGCGCGAAGGTCCTCACCGGCGGCGAGCGCATCGAGTACGACGGCGAACTCAAGGGCGGCTACTACGTCCAGCCGACCGTGTTCGAGGGCGACAACCGCATGCGGATCTTCCAGGAGGAGATCTTCGGCCCGGTCGTCTCGGTGGCCTCCTTCGACGACTTCGATGACGCCATCAAGATCGCCAACGACACGCTGTACGGCCTCGGCGCGGGCGTGTGGACCCGGGACGCCAACACCGCCTACCGCGCGGGCCGCGCGATCCAGGCGGGCCGGGTGTGGACCAACTGCTACCACGCCTACCCCGCGCACGCGGCGTTCGGCGGCTACAAGCAGTCCGGAATCGGCCGTGAGACGCACAAGATGATGCTGGAGCACTACCAGCAGACGAAGAACCTTCTTTGCTCCTACAGCCCCAAGAAGCTTGGGTTCTTCTAGAGCCTGAAGTCGGTTGCCTGGAGGCGTCGTTGCGCTCCAGGCAACCTGAAAAAACGGCTACACTCTGTAATTAATTGGAGTCTTCGCGCTGCTGTCTGACATCCAAGGGAGTCTCTCCCGGACCAGTCGCGGACCAAATGGTGCCGAAGGACATCACCCCACGAGCTGCCCGCTCACGAGCGCAGCGACCCGCCGATACCCGTAGGCCGCGCCCGAACCGCGGACAGCACCGGGGGAGCTCTTCCCTCATGGCCGCCCTGAACGAATCCGGATCGCGACAAAGGCTCCTCGCGGTGAGAACGGGCCTGCCGACGTCCATGAGCTGCCGACACCGAACGCCACGAAGAAGACAGCAGCTTGCAGGAGGGCTGCCGCGAGGAAGCCCGCCCCAAGCTCTGGACGTGAACAAGGCCGTAGCCAGTGCCGCGTGCGACGCTCACCCCGGATATCGGGCACTGCAGGAGGAGGCCGGGTGGGACGGGACGTCCACGGAAGGATCCACGTGATCCAGTGCTGATTATGCGGGATGCCGGACTCGAACCACTGGAGCCCTGTCCAGGAAGTGATAAGCCCTGGCGCTGCCGCCATGAAGCGTGCGGGAGAGAAGTGACACCGCGGCTGGGCAACATTGCTGCGGGCAGGCAGGGCGGCTGCCGGTACTGCTCAGGCACGGCGCCGATACCCCCGGAGGAGGCGGTGGCGTTGATGCGCTCGGCCGGCCTGGAACCGCTGGAGCTGTATCCCACGGCGACACCCCCATGGCGCTGCCGGCACGTGCCGTGCGGCAGGGAGGTCAAGGAGCGCTACTCGTACATCAGGCGCGGAGGGGGTCCGTGCCGATGGTGCGCGCCGAACGCGCCGGTCGATCCCGACCTGGCCGTCGCGCTCATGAGGTCGGCGGTCCCGAACCACTGGAGCCCTATCCGGCACCGACATCCCCTGGCGGTGCCGCCGCACAACCTGCGGCACGATCGGAACGCCCACTCATGGGTCGGTCAAGGGCGGACAAGGGACCGCGGCCCGTGCGGGCGCAAGAACGCCGGGCGGGGCATCAGCCGTGCATGGTCGCGTCGCCGCGAACTGTGCGGGCTTGGCAAGGCCCTTACCCGACCTCTTCACCCACCGCGGCCGCTGACCGAGGCCCGGTTCACCAAGGGCCAGTGCCGGCCCTGCCCGGTCTGCACTCGGTGCACCACCTCCCACCAGAGAGCCCGGAACCTGAGCTTCCCTCCGCGAGAACTCCGCGACCTGCACGTCCGGGTCCGCGCCGAGCAGCAGACTCCTGACTGAAAGGCCCGCTACTCGGTCCGCTCAGGAGTGGAGAGCACCGTCAACGAACTCGTCCACGGACACGGCATGCTGGCCGGCGAAACACACCCGCCACGGCGACCGACGGCCTTCCAGGACTTCCTGGACCAACATGGAATCCACCGGTCGAAGTCCTGGCGAACCCCCGGGAGCTGACGTCGACCGCCCCAAGAACCCCGACAGAGTCAAGCCCAGGCGAGCAGCAGGGCCATACCGGAGTCCCGCCACCTGGTGGACGATCTCGCGTGCCTTGAGCATGGGGTTCATCGGCACCACGACGGCACCGGCTACAGGACGGGGAACTCAGTCGGGTCAGGCAGCATCAGGCCCACCCGGTCGCCGGGGGCGACGCCGCGTGCGGCGAGGAACGCGAGGTACGGCCGGCCAGGGCGTCCAGCTCCGTGTAGGTGAGCCCGTGGTCTCCGAGTTCGACCGCGCGACGGTGCCCGTGGTCGGCGGCGGCACGGATCAGGAAGTCGTTGAGGTTCATCGGGAGGCCGCACGGGTCAGCCTCGGAGGGCGGAGGCGAAGATGGCGGGGAGCTGGGCGATGCCGGGCGCGGTCGTGAAGCGGGTGAGCCGTTCGAGGGTGGTGACGCCGGCGCGGTTGGTGACGAAGTACGGCGGGCGCGGCGACAGCGACGGCGAGCCGGTGAACAGCCCGCGCGGCGTGGGGGCGAAGGGGGCGCGCAGCACGGTCTTCTCGATGTCCTCGAGCATGTAGGCGTTGTTGACGAAGCCGATGCCGCTGCCGATGTCCTGCTGGGTGTGCCCCGGGTGGGCGCCCCAGGGCGTGTAGCCCAGCAGGAAGCCGAGGGCGGACCAGGTATTGACGCCGAGGGTTCCATACCGCAGCCCGGAGATGGCCGACCCGACCGCCTCGGGATGGGCCTTCTCGGTGGCCGGGTGGACGATCAGCGTGGCCCCCAGGGTGCCGGGCAGGGTGTCATTGGCAAAGTCCACGGCGTGGCGCAGGAATGTGGCCGGGGTACCGCCGGGCAGACGGACCACGCCCAGCGCGCTGGCGAACACCTCGCCGGTGAGCAGCACGTCGTTGTGGTCGGTGATGTCGGGTACGAGCAGCCGGCAGCCGTCGGCGTGGTTCTCGGCCTCCGGGTGCGCCTGGCGGACCGCGGCGAGGCGCTGCTCCGCGCCGGGGTAGTAGTCGGTGCGGGCGGGGAGGGCGCGCAGCACCGTGCGGATCTCCTCCAGCAGCCGCTCGGTGCCGTCCCAGGAGCGGGGCAGCACCAGGATCTGGCTGGCGATGCAGTTGTGGCCGGAGTTGTTCATCTTGCTGGTGACGATGTGCTCGGCCTGGTAGCGGAAGTCGGCCGCGCTCCACTCCCCGGGCACCACGATGCAGGGGCTGACGCCGCCCAGCTCGCTGGTGAACGGCTTGTCGATCAGCGGGGTGTCGCTGCGGCGGCGCTGCTCGGCCTGCTCGTCGGTGCCCCAGACGATGGCGTCGTGGGTGCGCTCGCTGCCGGTGATGTGGATGGTGTCCACGCCGTCGTGGGTGGTGAGGTAGGCGCCCTCGGCGGAGCCGCCGTCGACGAACCGCACCCAGCCCCGCTCGATGAACTCGATGAAGATCCGCTCGAAGTGGGGGCGCAGATAGGCGTTGACCGGGTTCATCTTGGCGACGACGACCTGGCCCTCGGCGTACAGCTTGTGGAGGATGTCGGCCGCGGTCAGCGCGGCGACGTTCCCCGCGCCCAGGACCAGGGCGAGGCCGGGGATCTCGGCGCGGCCGCAGTACTGTCCGGCCGCCCGCTCCCGTACCTGCTCAGCCGTGGTACCAGGACGGATCCGGACCTGGGCCGAATAGCCGCCCAGCAGCAACCGGTCCCAGCCGATGGCCGGGAAGACATCCACCCAGGTCCGGCCGTCCTGCTCCCGCACCGCCCCGGCGGGCAGCGGGTCGCGGCCATCGGCGATCCGCCGCAGCACATGCAGACGAGCGCTGACATTCTGGGCCAGCGCCCAGGGCCCGCCGGCCCAGTCCTCGGCAGCCCAAGGGGAGTCGGGGCCATATCCCTTGGCACGGGCGCCGACCGCGGCCAGCTCGGCCGCGCCGTCGGCGATCCGCGGCAGGAGCCGCTCCAGCAGGCCGATCCGCTCCGCGAGCGGCGCATCTGCCCACGACTGGGCGTTCGCACGCAGTGCGCACAGGACACGGTCGAGGGCGGCGGTGTCGAGGGTGGGGGTGTTCACTTCACTCCTTGGCGGTGGCGAACTGGTGCGGTCGGAAACGGGGGTGGGTCACTCGACCAGACGGCGCGCGTCACGTGCGGCGTCGATCATCAGGACGGCGGCAGCACCACCGAGCAGGAACAGGGCTCCGGTGAGGTGCACGGCGTGCCCGTAACCGGCCGCGCCCTGGGTGTCGACCAGGTGGCCGGTCGGCGTCGGCGCGATCAGTCCGGCGGTGGTCACCCCCGCGTCCATCGGGCCCAGGGCGCCGCCACGGCGCCGACCGGGCGCGAGTTCCGCGACCGTGATCGCCGCGACGCTCCCCATCAACCCGGCGAGCCCGAAATCAACCCGGCGGGCCCGAACCCCAGCAGCAGGACCACGGTGAGGGCCGTGTGGAAGGCCGGCAGGGCCAGGCAGGCCAGAGCGCAGAGGATCAGCGTGATGCCGTGCCGCCGACACGGGCACGAGCCCAGCGGCTGCTCACAGCGCGGATCGATCGTCGGCAGGCCGTCGCAGGCTTGATCAATGAGCACCTCCAAGCTGGCTGATCATCCAGCGAAACTCCAGGTCAGCAACTGTGGAGCCATGCTGGGGGTACGGGCGGTGCGGGCCCCGGAGACGCACGTTCCGCGGCCCGCACCGCCACCTCCCGAAAGTCGGTCAGGCCGTGCCAGTGGCCGGAAGGAATGTCCCGAAGCCTCGCTCGCTACCGAAACCGCGGCCGGGCTGCCTGCCGTCCCAGGCGAGCCGGCCGTTCACGTACACGGCGCGCACCGCGGCGTCGTTGCGCCGCACCAGGCGCTCCATGCCGTCGAAGCCCTCCATCGGCTCCTCGTGCGCCTGGTCGACCTCGTCGGTGAGCCCGGCCGGGTCCACCACGACCAGGTCAGCGCGACGGCCCTCGGCGAGGTAGCCGGCGTCGATACCCAGGTAGTCGGCGATCTCACCGGTGACCCGGTGCACGGCCCGCTCCGTGGACATGACCGGCTTCCCCTCGGCAGCGCGGTCGCGGACCAGCTTGAACAGGCGCAGCGGGAAGTTGTAGAAGCCCATGTTGCGCAGGTGGGCGCCGGCGTCGGAGAAGCCCATGAGCACCGAGGGGTGGTTGGCGATCCAGGCCAGCTGGTCGGGGCGGTCGTTGCCGAGCACGGTGTACCAGCGCAGGTCGTTGCCGTACTCGCCCTGCAGGTCGAGGAAGGCGTCGAAGGGCTTGACGCCGCGCTCGGCGGCCACCTCAGCGAAGGTCTTGCCGATCAGGGACGGGTCCGGGCAGTTGACGATCTTCGGCTCACTGAGTTTGCGGTGGTAGGCGCGGCCGGCGAAGGGGTTGTGCCACTGGCGGCTGAACTTCCTGCGGAAGGCCGGGTCGTACATCATGGCCTTGCGCTTGTCCGGATCGGTCTCGTGCAGCGCTTCGGTGCCGGCACCGAGCTCCTCGATGATGGGGACCTCCAGGCCGTCCACCCACAGGTCGAAGGGGTTGGGCAGGGACTGGAAGCGGATGTTGCCGCCGTACAGCTTGTTGATGCCCTGGGACAGGTGTCCGGCGATCTTGTAGTACGCACGGAAGGCCCGGGAGTCCACCATGGAGATCATCATGGTCTTCATGGGCTTCCGCCGGAAGCCGCCGCTGTGCAGCATGATCGGCAGGAAGTTGAGGCGGTTCTGCAGATTGGGCACGACCTGCCAGATGGCGTCGCGCTCGCGCAGCACCTTGGTGAAGCTGCGGTACTCGCGCCAGTCCGCGTGTACCGAGGGCATCGGCCTGCTGCGGTAGCGGTCGCCGTCGACCTTGTCCCACGGCAGGGTGTTGAAGGACATGCCCAGGTAGCCGGCGTCGAGCGACTCGTGCAGCAGCCCGAGCATCGTACCGACCTCGTGCTCGGTCGGCTTGATCTTCTCGTCCAGACTGCGTCCCAGACCCATCACATGGGCGCGTACGGCGTTGTGGCCGAGCATGCTGGTGACGTTCGGGCCGATCGCCGAGTCCCGCAGGTGCTCGACGTACGCGGTCGGGGTGTCCCAGCGCTTGACCCGCTCCAGCATCGGCAGCACGGTCGACCGGGGAATCGCCTCGACCCGGCAGAACTGGTCGGCCAGGTCCTCGGGCGTGCCCACCGCGAAGGACAGGCCACAGCTGCCGACCAGCACGGTGGTGATGCCGTGGCGCACCGACTCGGTGAGGCCCGGCGACACCTCCAGCTCGGCGTCGTAGTGCGTGTGCAGGTCGATGAAGCCCGGGGTGACCCAGCAGCCCTTGGCGTCCACCACCTCGGCACCCTCGGGAATCTCCCGGATCTCACCGATCCGCTCGACCCTGCCGTCACGCACCAGGACGTCCGCCGTCCGCCCAGGGGCATCGGCCGTACCGTCGAAGACGGTGCCGCCACGGATGACCACCGCTGCGCCGCGCTGCGCTTCGGACATAACTGCACCTCGGATTCGAATCTGGCTCGGGAATGCCGCAACCCTCCAGGAACGCCACCCCTGTGGTCTTGACAGCAGAGGACAACTCTTTGACAGTTCAGGACATGGCCATGATTCGGAGCACCTGTCTGCTCAACTTCTCCGAGCTTGCCGCCGAGCGGGGGGCCGACCCGCTGCCGATCCTCCGCTCCGCCGGTGTCCGTTCCGAGGACGAGGGCAAATACGAGGTCTTCATCACCTATCGCAGCCTGGTGCTCGCCCTGAATGCGGCGTCTCGAGCCACCGGCGACCTCGACTTCGGACGACGGCTCGCCCTGCGCCAGGGCATCGAGATCTTCGGGCCGGTCGGGGTGGCTGCGCGGACCGCCCCGACGATGAGTGCGGCATTGGAAACCTTCAAGACCTACCTCGCCGCGTACGGCCCGGCCATCGAGGTGACGGTCGAGACGTTGCCAAGGTCCGAGCGCACGTTCCTCGAATTCCGGGTACTCACGGAGGGACTGCCTCCGCTGGCCCAGGTAACGGAGCTGTCACTCGGAATCGCGCTCCAGGTCTTCCGCTTCCTCATGGGAAGCGACTACCACCCGCTCCAGGTTCACCTTCCGCACGACCCGCTCACCGACGAGGCCGATTATCGCGAGTACTTCTCCTGTACCGTCCTGTTCGCCCAGCGGCGAGCCGGCTTGGTACTGCGCACGGCCGACCTGGGCCGGGAGCTCAACTACGACCATCTCGCCCACCAGGCGCTGGTGCACTACCTCGACAGCATCATCACCACCCGAGGCCACGGGCTGACAGGCCCGGTCCGTGAGCTCGTGCGACAGCTGCTGCCGACGGGCGCCCTTGCGATGAACCTGGTCGCGGATCAGCTCGCCGTGCACCCGAAGACGCTCCAGCGCCGGCTGGCGGCCGAGGGTACGACGTTCGCGGGTCTGGTGGAGCAGGTTCGTGCAGAGGTCGCCCAGCACTACCTCCGCGACACGGGCATGAGCCTGACACAGCTGGCCCACGAGCTGGGCTACACCGAGCAGAGCGTGCTCAGCCGATCCTGCCAGCGCTGGTTCGGCCGGGGGCCCGCGGCCCATCGGGACGCCCTGCGAGCCGAGCGGGGCGACGCCACGGGCTGAGATGCCCGGACCACGGGCATCTCCTGAACTGAGTACGTCCTGGTCGGCCGCGAAGAGTTCCCGGATCGCATGCTGCGCATCGGCCGTGAGAATCGTGTCGGCGCCGCGTCCTTGCTGCGGGTACTCGAGAGAGGAGAACCCGAGTGCAACGGTGCCCACGACGGACGCTTCAACCCACCTACTCAGAAGCCACGCCGGGCCGCATCTGCGGGGCTCCTCGTCGAACGCCGCTCTCACACGCCTATCACCGACTGCGTCGACTCCCCGCGACCACAATGCTCTGACCTGGCATTACGCGCTCATCTTGGACTGGCTGGACGCTCACGGACAGTGTTTACAACCTGTGCCAGGTGGGACCGTATGACTCGGAGCGGGTGGCCGGGTGGCCACCGCTCTGCGGCCACGGCCGGCGGATTGCTGCCCTGCGCCAGCAGCGTAAGAGCTCCAGCTTGCAGGGCGGTGTTGGCCAGTGCCTTTCCCCGGCCGGAAGCTCGAGCGGTCGCCGCAGGGGCCGACCGCTGCATGCTGCCGGGCGGCCACCCCGGGCAAGAGTTTCGCTTATCGGTGCCGAGCATCCATCAAGGAACGAGGCGAAGACCCGTCCAAGCCACAGCCCCAAGAAACTTGGCCTCTTCCACAGCCGGAAGTCGGTTGCCTGGAGGCATCGTTGCGCTCCCGGCACCCCGCCACCGGAGCTACCCTCCGCAATCAACACGGCTCCCTACGCCACTGCGCGGGCTCCAAATGAATCCGTCCCGGTACAACCACGGGCCGAACGGCGTCCTCCACGCATGGTCCCGCCCGCCGCCTTCGACGAGGCACCGCAGGGCCTGCTCGTCGTCAAGCCCAGCAGCCGGCAGGGCACCAAGGACGTCGTCCACTGCCGCACCCTCGCCCAGGAAGCGTCCTGTGCGAGCTGGTGCCCGATCCCATCGTGCAGGCCGCCGCGCGCGGCTACGACCTGACCGGCCACCGAGCCGTCCGTCGACGCGGAACGGCTCGTCCATAGCCGACAGCGTGCTCGCCATGGTCGCTGGGGCCCTCGCCTCGCCGCACGGCATGGCCGGCCCTGCCACTAGGCAAGCTGCACCTGCACCTGTACCTGGACGGGCAGGACATGCCGGATCCCTGTCGCCACGACAGCGCCGCCTTCGCCGCCGTCGCCGAACTCATCGACCGCAGCTCCGAACGCCACCTGCCCTGCCCCTCCCCGGGCGTCAGCCGGACGCGGCGGAGACGATCATGTCGACCAGCCTCTCCGCCACGTCCGACCTTCCGTGCGCGCGGGCCCGCTCGGCCATCGGGGCCCGCGGCCGGATCCGCGAGCAGCGACTCAAGGGCGGCGTCCGGCGCCGGCGCCGGCCGGCTCGGCAACTGCGGTTGCAGCAAGCCCACCGTCCCAGCGACGCAAGCCAACTTTGGGCGGCAATAACCGACGCCTACGTGCCGAAGCCTCGGTTGGGGTCACCCTCGCCACTGCCACCGCTCGTCGGCCACCAGCCGGCGCATGTACTGCCACACACCCGCCTGGACCATCGCACCGCCGGTGATCCCTCATGGCAGCGGATGATGACCCTCCATCCAACCCTCAACTCCCCTGCCCGCGGGACTGATCATCGGACCTCAAAGCCGTGGCTGACTGTCAGTGGCGCGGCGTAGCATCTGGACATCTGTGTGGATCATTCCAAGATCGGACCAACCGCGTCGGACCTGACAGCCGCACTCGATGATGCTCGGCGGCGTTTCGTATGGTCCGGCTTGGTACGACCGTGGGGCACGGATCCCGGCGGCCGGCGATCTTACAAAGCCTGTTGCGGGGGCGCATTGACCGGCTTCAGTGAGGCCGGTACTCGCCATCATCGGCTTGGGCCATCGTCCCGCCGGGGCGCGCTCGAAGGGGCCGCGTCCATGAACGCCGGTCCGGCCGGCTCGAGGGTGACCGGATACAGTGCGCGAGACGGCAGCCTGGTCAGGGAGGGGAAACGTGACCGCCACCAGCAACATCCGACCCGCCGACGGTGAAGCGCGAGCGCCGCGGCAGAGCCGACTGCACCGCCTGATGCGCTACATCCCCCTGATCGCCCCCGTTCTGCTGTGGGCCGTGCCCTGCTGGGTTCTCCTGCACAGCGGCCAGCACTGGCCGCTGCCCGTCACGCTGGTCGGCACCGCCCTGTTCGCCCTCGGCCTCATCGGTATGCCGCTCGCGATGGTGCGCGGCCACGGCCGGCGCCAGCAGGACCGGGCGGCGATCATCGGTGACACCCTGCTGGGCACCAGCTGGGTCCTGTTCACCTGGTCCGTTCTGCTCGGCGTCCTGTTGCGGCTCGCCCTGACCGTGGCCGGCGTCGGCGAGAGCCAGGACCGGGCCCGAATCGTCACTTGGGCCGTCCTCGGCGTAACCGCCGTACTGCTCGGCTGGGGGTACGCCGAGGCCCGCCGCGTGCCTCGCGTGCGCCGACTCGACGTGCAACTCCCGCGACTGGGTGCCGGGCTGGACGGCCTTCGCGTCGTCCTCATCACCGACACCCACTACGGCCCGCTCGATCGCGCCCGCTGGTCGGCGCGGGTATGCGAGACGGTGAACACCCTGGAAGCCGACCTGGTCTGCCACACCGGCGACATCGCGGACGGCACGGCCGAGCGCCGCCGCGCCCAGGCCGCCCCCCTCAGTACCGTGCGGGCCACCCGGGCCCGTGTATACGTCACCGGCAACCACGAGTACTACAGCGAGGCCCAGGGCTGGGTCGACCTGATGGACGAGCTGGGCTGGGAGCCGCTGCGCAACCGCCATCTGCTGCTCGAACGCGGAGGCGACAGCCTCGTGGTCGCCGGCGTGGACGACGTCACCGCCGAGTCCTCCGGCCTGGCGGGCCACCGCGCCCACCTCGCCGGAGCTTTGAAAGGCGCCGACCCCGACCTGCCCGTCCTGCTCCTGGCACACCAGCCCAAGTTCGTCGACCGGGCGGCAGCCGACGGCATCGACCTCCAGCTCTCCGGTCACACCCACGGCGGCCAGATCTGGCCCTTCCACCACCTGGTCCGCATCGACCAGCCCGCCCTCGCCGGCCTCAGCCACCACGGCGCCCGCACCCTCCTCTACACCAGCCGCGGCACCGGCTTCTGGGGCCCGCCGTTCCGCGTCTTCGCCCCCAGCGAGATCACCCTGCTCGTGCTCCGCTCCCCGCACCTGCCCACCTCGCCCTAGCACAGGGCGGGCCAACACATCCGCTTGGAGCCGTCCTCGAGCCGAGGGGTGCGGCGGCAACAGATGACCAGGCCGATCTCGCCGAGGACAAGTTCCGGACCATTCCCGGGCCGACGGCTCCAACGAGCCACACGTGGCCACGTTTTACACAGGTCAGCGAGGCGTGACGCCCATACCACCAGCAGACCAAGAACCTTCTGGTGTCGTACTCACCGAAGAAAGCCGGGCTTCTCCGACCCAGAGTGTGTCACGTAGTGCACCTCGACGCGGGCCCGCGTGACAGAAGCGTGCCTGAGCATCCACTTCCTTGAGGCTTCCTCGGTCCGGGCGCGCTGTGTGCCTAGTTTCGGCGGCATGGCTAGCAACAGTGTGGTGGACCAGGTGTGGCCCCTGAGCGCGCGTTGGACCGACGGTGAGCTCCGAATCGGCGGAATCGGTGTCACAGAACTGGCGAGGACGTACGGCACGCCGGTCTACGTGCTCGACGAGGACGATTTCCGCGCACGGTGCGCCGCCTGGACTGCCGCGTTCCCGGACGCCGATATCCACTACGGCGGCAAGGCATTCCTGGCTCCGGCCGTGGTCGGCTGGCTGCGGGAGCTGGGGCTGTCCCTTGACGTGTGCAGCGGCGGCGAGCTGGCCGTGGCACGCCGCGGCAACATGCCCCCTGGGCGGGTCGTCTTCCATGGCAACAACAAATCCGTCGCCGAGATCCGGCGCGCCGTCGAGTGGGGCGTCGGATGCTTCGTGCTCGACTCGTTCCACGAGCTGGACCGAGTCGCGCGGGCCGCGCGCGGGCGCGGGGTCCGGCAGGCCGTCATGGTCCGCGTGAAGCCCGGGGTGGAGGCCGACACCCACGCCTCGTGGGCTACCGGAGGCGAGCGGACGAAGTTCGGTCTGTCGATGGCTTCCGGTGGGGCGGCGGAGGCGGTCCGCAGGGTGGTGGCGGAGCCGGCGCTGGACCTGGTCGGGCTGCACTCGCACATCGGCTCGCAGATCTTCGACCTGGGCTCGTTCCGCACCGCGGCCGAACGGATGGTGGCGTTCCTGCGTACGGTGGAGCGCGAGCACGGCGTCACGATCGACAAGCTCGACCTGGGCGGCGGCCTCGGTGTCCCCTATCTGCCCGGCGAGAAAGACGCCCCCGCTCCCGCCGACCTCGCCGAGGTCCTGCGCGCGGCGGTGCCGGACGACGTGCGCCTCGCGCTGGAACCGGGCCGGTCGATCGTCGCCGCCACGACCGTCGCCGTCTACGAGGTGGGCACGGTGAAGGGCCGTTATGTGAGTGTCGACGGCGGCATGAGCGACAACCCGAGACCGGCCACCTATGGCGCGGCGTACACGGCGGTCCTGGCCTCGCGCGCGAGCGTCGCCGCCCCGGGAGACTTCACCGTCGTGGGCAAGCACTGCGAGACCGGCGACATCCTCGCCGACGGCATCGATCTGCCCCGGGACGTCCGCCCCGGCGATCTGATCGCGATGCCCTGCTCGGGGGCGTACCAGCGCTCCGCGGCCGGCAACTACAACATGATTCCCCGCCCGCCGGTGGTCGCGGTCCGCGACGGAGTGGCCCGTGTCATCGTCCGCCGGGAGACGGAAGAGGACCTGCTCCGCCTGTATGTCGGTTGACGTCCTCCACCTCGTGACGAGTGGAAGACCCCTACGAAGGAGCGCAAGCCGGTTGCCCGGCTTGCGGCTTCTGCTTCCGGGACCCACTGGTGTCCACGTCGCCCGGGCGGAAGTACGGACACGGGCGTGGGAGGCGACACGGTCATGGGGATCTGGACGGAACGGTGCGAGGCGTACCGCGCGGAGGCGAGCGCCGTCCCGCACGACCCGCTCGTGCGTCGCGGCCGGGACGAGGTCGGTCCTCGTCCCGGCCGCCTCGCCGTCCTCGGCTTGCGTCAGCCCTGCCGGTCGGCCAGCACCTGGTCCAGGAAGGTCAGCGTTCCGTCGTCGGCGTCGAGGCGGGCGCGGACGCCGATCGGGTAGGTCTGCATCCGGGTGTTGTGGCCTATGTTGACGCCGGCGAGCACCGGCACGCCCAGGTCGCCGAAGCGCTCGGCGAGCAGTCGGTCGACGTGTTCGGGGTCGCCGCATTCGGTGAAGGTGCCGAGGACGATGCCGGCCACGCCGTCGAGGTAGTCCTTGGCGCGGCGGATCTGGGTGAAGACGCGGTCGAGCCGGAAGGGCAGTTCGTCCACGTCCTCGAGGAAGAGGATCGCGTCACGTGCGGGGTAGGAGGTGTCGGTGCCGAGGCCGGCCGTCAGCAGGGTGGCGGTCCCGCCGATGGTGAGGCCCTCGGCGACGCCGGGGACCAGCGTTCGCGAGCCGGGGAAGGCGAGCCGGGTGACGCTCTCGGGTGTGTAGAGCAGCTTCATGAGTTGCTGGAAGTCGTACTCCTGCGGGCCCTCCCAGATGCCGCTGCAGGCGACCATGGGGCCGAACAGCGAGACCCAGCCGAGCTTCGCCGCGAGCGCCTCCAGCAGCGCGGTCACGTCCGAGTAGCCGACGAGGACCTTCGGGGAGGAGGCGTCGATCAGGCTCCAGTCCATCAGCTCCAGGGTCCGCTGCATTCCGTAGCCGCCGCAGGCCATCAGGACGCCCGCATACCGGGGGTCGGTCAGCGCGCGGGTGAGGTCCTGGGCGCGCAGCGCGTCGTCGCCGGCGAGGTAGTCGTACATGCTGCCGGTGTCGCGGGCCGAGGCGAGGACTTCCGGCTTCAGACCGACGGAGGTCAGGGCACGGAGGCCGGACTCCAGGTGCTCCTGGTCGTCGACGGGCGAGCTGCCGCAGATCACGGCGACCGTGTCGCCGGGGCGGAGCGCCGGTGGGCGCAGCAGGGTCATACGGACTCCGTAGGGGCGTTCGAGCGGAGCAGATGGCAGGCGGCGTGGGAGACATCGGCCGCCAGGACGGGCAGGGCACGGCGGTCGCAGGCGGCTTCGGCGCGTTCCTTCTCGGACGCTGTGGCCCAGCGGTGGCAGCGCGGGTGGAAACGGCAGCCCGGCGGGATCGCGGTGGGGTCCGGCGGCTCGCCGGTCAGCAGGGTGGGGCGCCAGTCCTCGGCGCCGCTGGGGATCACCGACAGCAGCGCCTTGGTGTAGGGGTGCTTCGGATGCAGCAGGACTTCTTCGACGGTGCCTTGCTCCACCACCCGGCCCAGGTACATCACAGCGACCCGGTCGGCGATGTTCCAGGCCAGGCCGAGGTCGTGGCTGACGACCAGGGCGGAGAGGTCCAGCTCGTCGCGCAGTTGCAGGATGAGCTTGAGGATCTCCCCGCGCACCGACGCGTCGAGCGAGGCCACCGGCTCATCGGCGACGATCACCCGGGGGTCGAGGGCCAGCACGCCGGCGATGACGACACGCTGCTGCTGCCCGCCGGACAGCTCGTGGGGGTAGCGGCCGGCGAAGTCCTGCGGCGGGCGCAGCCCGGTACGGGCCAGTGCCTGGTGGACCCGCTCCGGCAGCCCCTCGGTGAGTTTGTGCAGGCGGGGTCCCAGGGCCACGGCGTCGTAGACGTTCTGCTTGGGGTTCAGGGCGCCGCCCGGGTCCTGCAGGACCAACTGCGTGTGGCGGCGATACTGCTTGAGCGCCTTGGCCGAGTAGTCCAGCGGTGCGCCCTGGTAGAGCACCTGGCCGCTGGTCGGTTTGACCAGTCCGACCAGGGCCCGGGCCAGCGTCGACTTGCCGCAGCCCGACTCGCCGACCAGGGCGACGATCTCGCCTTTGCCGATGCGCAGGTTCACGCCGTCGACGGCGCGTGCCGGGCCCCGGCCGCGGGAGCCGGGGTAGACGACGGACAGGTCGCGGGCCTCCAGCGCGGCCTGCTGACTCATGGCGGTCTCCTGGCTGGGGATGACGGTCACGGGGTACCTCCGTGCTGGGGCCGGGCGTGCAGGCATGCCGCGCTGCGGCCGGGGCCGGCCGGCCACAGCAGCATCTCGCCGGTGCGGCAGGACGCCTCTGCCTCCGGGCAGCGGGGCGCGAAGGCGCAGCCGCTGTCGGTCTCCGAGGGCCGCGGCGGGTCCCCGGGCAGGCCCTCCGGGGCACGCCGGGAGGCCGGGTCGCCGATGGTGGGGAAGGCCCGGGACAGGGCCCGGGTGTACGGGTGCTGCGGGTCCTCCAGCACCTGCCGGGAGGGGCCGAGTTCGACGATCCGTCCCCCGTACATCACGGCAAGCCGGTCGCAGGTGTGCGCCAGCAGCGACAGATCGTGGGTGATCATGATGACCGCGATCTTCGACTCGCGGACCAGGTCCCCCAGGAGTTCCAGGATCTGCGCCTGGACCATCACGTCCAGCGCGGTGGTGGGCTCGTCGGCGATGATCAGATCCGGGCGGCAGGCCAGGGCCATGGCGATCATCACGCGCTGCCGCTGTCCGCCGGAGAACTCGTGCGGGTAGCTCCGGATGCGGCGGGAGGGGATGCCGACGCTGTCGAGGAGTTCCGCGGCGCGGCGCTCGGCGTCCTTGGGGCCGATCTTGTCGTGCAGCACCATCGGCTCGACGATCTGGTCCAGGACCGTGCGCACCGGGTTGAGCGCGCTCATCGCGCCCTGGAACACCACCGACGCGCCTGCCCAGCGCACCGCGCGCAGCTTGGACCAGGTGGTGGTCAGCAGGTTCTCGCCGTCGAAGAGCACCTCGCCGGTGACCTGTGCCGCGCCGCCGTGCAGCCGCAGCAGGCTCAGCGCCATCGTCGACTTGCCGCAGCCGGACTCCCCGGCGATACCGAGGGTGTCGCCGGCCCCGAGGGTGAAGGTGACGCCGCGCACGGCGGGGACGGTCTGGCCGCCCTGCCGGTAGGTGACGTGGAGGTCGCGGACCTCCAGCAGCGGGCGCGCGGGGGTGACTGTGTGCGTCGTCATCGCTTCTTCTCCATCCGCGGGTCGAGCACGTGCTCCACGGCGCGTCCGGTGAGCGTGAAGCCCAGGACGACGGCCAGGATGGCCAGGCCCGGAGGCAGCAGGTACCACCAGGCGTCGGCGGTGAACGCGCCGCCGAAGAAGGCGTCGCGGATCATCTCGCCCCAGGTGACGTCGGTCGGGCTGCCGAGGCCGAGGAAGGTCAGCGTCGCCTCGGACAGCAGCGAGCCGGCGACGGTGAGCGTGCTGGACACCAGAATCAGCGGCATTACGTTGGGCAGCACCTGACGCAGCATGATCTGCCAGTTCCCGGCGCCGAGGGCGCGGGCCCGTTCGACGAACGGGCGGGCTTCGACGGCCAGGGTCTGGGCACGGACGAGGCGGGCGGTCGCCGTCCACGAGGTGACGGCGATCGCGATGGTGATCGAGGCCGAGCCCTGGCCGAGCACCGCCGCGAGCGAGATCGCCAGCGGCAGGCTCGGCAGCGCGATGAACCAGTCGGTGATGTGCATCAGGGCGCGGCCGACGAATCCGCCGTAGTGCCCTGCGACGATCCCCACCGCGCTGCCGAAGACGACCGTCAGCACGGTGGCGACGACGCCGATCTGCAGCGACTCGCGGGAGCCCCAGATGAGCAGGAGCAGGACGCTGCGGCCGGCCTGGTCCGTGCCCAGGGGGTAGGAGCCGCCGGGCGCCGCCAGCAGCGGGCCGTTCACCTTGGTCACGTCCAACTGCTTCGGCCCGATGAATGCCGGGGCGACGAGCGCCAGCAGGGTGAACAGAACCAGGATCGCCAGCCCGGCCATGCCCGAGGGCCGGCGGACGAAGGCGCGGGCGAAGCGCCGCGCTGCGGCGAAGCGGGGTGG
Source organism: Streptomyces sp. RB17 (assembly GCF_009604455.1). Lineage (GTDB taxonomy): Bacteria > Actinomycetota > Actinomycetes > Streptomycetales > Streptomycetaceae > Streptomyces. The sequence continues at coordinate 222,828 of NZ_WEGL01000006.1, read as the reverse complement.
AACGGCCGCGGCGGGCGGCTGTCCGGTGGCGGTCGGTGCGGTGGCTGTCTGCGCGGCGGTCACTGGGCGCGCACCCGCGGGTCGAGGAACCGGTAGACCAGGTCGGCCAGCAGATTCATGATGATCACACTCGCACTGAAGACGATGAAGGTGCCCTGCAGGACCGGCAGGTCGGGGATGGTCAGGGCCCGGTAGGTCAGATTCCCGAGACCTGGCCAGGAGAAGATCGCCTCGACCGTGACAGCGCCGCTGATCAGGCCCCCCAGGTGCATGAAGATCATCGTCACCGAGGGCAGCAGCGCGTTGGGCAGGGCGTGGCGGCGGCGCACGGAGGCGTCGGTCAGACCCTTGGCCCGGGCGGTGAGCAGGTACGGGCTCCCCATCTCCTCGACGATCGAGGACCGCATGATCGTCACGTATTGCGCGTAGACGACCAGGACCATGGTCAGCGCGGGAAGCACGAGGTGGCGGGCGACGTCCAGATAGTGCGTCATGCCCGTCTGGGGCAGCGTCGGATCGCTCATCCCGGCCGTCGGCAAGAACCCGTGGATCGGGCCGATCCCGACGCTGAAGAGGATCAGCAGGATCATGCCGAGCCAGAAGGTCGGCACCGACCACAGCGTCAGTGCCGTGGCGGAGGTGAACCGGTCGAGCAGGCTGCCCGCGCGCCATCCGCTGCGCATGCCGAGCCAGAGGCCGAGCACCACCGAGATGGCGAAGGAGGTACCCATCAGCAGCAGGGTCGGCCCGAGCCGGCTCAGCGTCAGGGAGGCCACGGACTGCTGGTACTCCCAGGAGTAGCCCAGGTGCCCGTGCAGGGTGTTGTCGACATAGCTGAGGAACCGCTCCCAGATCGGCTTGTCCAGGCCGAGCTGGATGCGCAGGGACGCGAGTTGCGCCTCACTGACGGGCCGCCCCCGCGTCATGGTCCGCACCGGGTCGGACGGCATCACGTTGAACAGGACGAAACCGATGACCAGCGTCACCGCGAAGCTGACGACGGCGGCGGCGAGCTTGTTGGCGAGGTAGCCGGGCCGCGGCACCCCGAACGCCCGGCGGGGGCGGGGTTCGGGTGCCGCGACGGTCGCCTCCGCCGCTGCGGACGGACTACTCACGGTCGTCCGCCCCGGCGCGGCGACGGACGATGACGCCGCCCGCTCCGACCACCACCACGGCTGCGGCAAGGCCCGCCCACAGTCCGGTACTGCCGCCGGATGAGGACGAGGTGCTGTGCGCCGCCGGGGCTGCCTTCAGGTAGCTCCAGAAGCTCGTCTGCGCGGGGTAGAAACCGTTGGTCTGCTTGCCGGTGATCAGTCCGGTGACCTTCGAGGAGGCCGCGATCTTGTTCGTGGCGTAGTAGAACAGCTGGTCCACGTCCGCCTTGTAGAGGATGGCCTGCATCTGGCCGACGAGCTTCGCGCGCTGCGCCGGGTCGAAGACGGTCGCCTGCTTCGCGAACAGCTTGTCGTAGGTGGGGTCGCAGAAGAAGGCATCGGTGTTGCCCCCGTTGCCCGCGTCGTCGGGCAGCGTCGAACAGCTCTGGATGCCGAGCAGGTAGGTCGGGTCGGGGCCGGTGGTCCAGGAGTCCATCAGCATGTCCCAGTTGCCCTTGCCCAGGTCGCTGTTGAGCGCGGTCATGCTCATCGGCTGGATGGTGACGTGGACTCCGATCGTCCTGAGCCAGCCCACCAGGTAGGTCGAGATCGCGGGGTCGTTGGAGTTGTCGGAGTGGATGCCCAGGCGCAGGTTGAGCGGCTTGCCGTTCTTCGGGTTGATGCGAACGCCGTCGGAGCCCTTCTTGTAGCCCGCGGCGTCCAGCAGCTTGTTCGCGGCGGCCGGGTCGTACGTCTGTGTCTCACCCGCCGGCGGCGTCCAGCGCCACTGCGGCCAGGCCGGCGGCAGGTAGCCCGTGGCGACCTGGCCCTGACCGTCGATGACCTTGGCCAGCAGCGTCTTCTTGTCGATGGCCTGGGCTATCGCCCGGCGCAGCGTCGGGTCGGCCAGCGCCGGGTTGCCGGTGCCGATCGGCTTGCCCGAGCGGGTCCTGGCGCCGGGGTTGAGCTCCACGCCGGTCCAGCCGTCACCGGCGGCCTGCGCGGTCTGCATACCGCTGGTGTGCCGCAGCGATGCGAACTGGGTGGCGTTGACGCCATTGATGTAGTCCAGCTGACCGGCCTTCAGCGCCGCGACCGCGGCGTCCGACTCCTTGTACACCTGCTCGATCAGGTGGTCGTACTTGGGCGCGCCCAGGACGAACGACTTGTTGGCATCGAACTTGGCGTACTGGTCCGTCTTGTAGCTGGTGAGGACCCACGGTCCGTAACCGACGATCGGGTACGAGTCGTTCTTGAAGTCCTTCAGGTCCGCGACGTGGGACTGCCAGATGTGCTGCGGCACGATCGGGATGCCGGAGACCGGGATGCTCACGTAGGTGACGTTGGCCTGCGGTTTCTTGGTCTTGATGACCAGGGTGGCGGGGTCCGGTGCGGTCACCGACGCGAAGTTGGACACCAGCGTTCCGTTGGCCGTGCCGGCGACGTTGTCGGTCCTGATCAGGTTCAGCGTCCAGGCGGCGTCGGCGGCGGTCAGGGGCTGCCCGTCGCTCCACTTCAGTCCCTTGCGGATCTTGAAGGTCCAGGTGAGGTGGTCCGGCGACAGGGTCCAGGACGAGGCGAGGTACGGGCCCGGGACACCGTTCTCGTCGATCGACGTCAGCGACGGGTAGATGCTCCCGAAGATGTCGAGGGAGCCGTTGAAGAACGCGGTGAACGGGTTGAGGGTGTCCACGCCGGAACTGTCCATGGCGACGCGGAGCGTGGTGCCGGAGGTGGTGTTCGCCGACGGGGCGGCTTCGGCACTCGTCGCCGCCGCGAGGGCGGCTGGTCCGGCCAGGAGCAGGCCGCTGACGCTGGCAGCGGCCAGGGCCGCTCGGATTCTTCTTCTGTCGCGCACAACCATGTCGTGCCTCCGTGGGCGTGAGGGTGAGGTGCTGCTTCAGGCGAACGCGCGGGGATCGGTCATGAGATAGCTGGTGAGCACACGCGCGCCGAAGCCGAGGCTGTCGGTGAGCACGTGCTCGTCGACGCCGTGGACGTACTGCCAGGCGTCGAAGTCCGCGGGGGTGCGGCCCGGCACGAAGCCGAAGCCGGGGATGCCGAGGGCGGCGAAGGCCTTGGCGTCGGTGCCGCCGGTCATGCAGTAGGGCAGGACCAGGGCCTGCGGGTCGTGGGCGCGCAGCGCTGCCGCCATCGCGGCGAAGTCCGGCGCGGTGTGGTCGGCGCTGACCGGAGCCTGGTAGTCGCTGGTGCGGGTGATGCCCGGGCCGAGCAGGGCGTCGACCGTGGCAAAGAACTCGGCCTCGGTGCCGGGCAGGATGCGCCCGTCCAGCGCCGCGCTCGCCTCGGTGGGGATGACGTTGTGCTTGTAACCGGCGCGCAGCATGGTGGTGTTGACCGAGTTGGCCAGGGTTTCCGACACCAGCGGTGCGGCGGCGCCCAGCGGGCTGAGATCGGTGGGGTCGATCTCGATGCCGAGGTGCCGGGAGAGGCCGTCCAGGAGCGCCGCGACGATCGGCACCACCCGCACCGGCCACTCGTGGTCGGCGACCCGACCGATCGCTGCGGCCAGTTTCACCAGTGCGTTGTCGTCGTTACGGCGGGAGCCGTGCCCCGCGGTGCCGCGCGCCGTCGCGGTCATCCAGGCGCTCCCCCGCTCGCCGGCGGCGACGGGGTAGAGCCGACCGCCACCGGGCAGATGGACGGTGTGGCCGCCGGACTCGCTGATCGCGGCGTTGACCCCCTCGAAGAGGTCGGGGTGCCGCTCGGCCAGGAACCGCGCACCGTACTCGCCGGTGTCCTCCTCGTCCGCGACGAAGGCCAGTACCAGGTCGCGTGGCGGTCTGGTGCCGGTGCGCTCCAGGTGCCGGACGAACGCGAGCATCATCGCGTCCATGTCCTTCATGTCGAGGGCGCCGCGCCCCCAGACCGCGCCGTCGCGGACCTCGCCGGAGAACGGGTACGTCGTCCAGTCGGACGGCTCGGCGGGCACGACGTCGAGGTGGCCGTGGACCAGCAGCGCGGGCGCGGCGGGGTCGGCACCGGGGATGCGCACCACGGTGCTGGCCCGGCCGGGAGCGGCCTCCAGCACGACCGGCTTGAGACCGGCATCGGTCAGCTGCTCGGCGACCCACTCGGCACAGGCGCGCTCACCGCGGCTCTCACCGCCGCCGAAATTGCTGGTGTCGAAGCGGATCAGCCGGGAGCAGAGGGCCACCGCGTCGGCGGCCAGGGAGACGCCCTCGTCCTCCGAGGGGACGGGCATCGGAGCGACGCTATCGGACATGACCAGCACCTCACGATCACAGGGAGCGGGTGGTTCACGGGCGGCGGACCCGGGGCTTCTTCGGCTCGGGCCTCACCGGTTTGCTCGCGGCGTACAGCGGCTGAGGAGCCGTCACGGCTCGCGCATGACATGGGCGTACAGTTCGAGCTCGGCCCGCAGACCGGCGGCGATCGTGGCCGCGCGCCGGAAGCCGTGGCCCTCGCCGGGGAATTCCAGGAAGCGGAAGCACAGCTCGGGGCTGCCCGCCTCTTCCACCGCCGCGACCAGCCTGCGCGCCTGGTCGGGGCGGCAGATGGTGTCGTCCAGACCCTGCAGCATCACGAACGGGACGGTGATCTTCGCGGCGTTCGCCAGCGGCGACACCTGGCAGTAGCGCGCCTCGTCCTCCGGCAGCACGCCCACCAGTGACTCGACGTAGCGGCTCTCGAAGTCGTGGGTCTGGCCGCCCCGCCAGGTCACCGGGTCGCTGATGGGGTAGTAGACGGACCCGCAGCAGAAGACGTCGCGACCGGCGAGCGCCGCGAGCGCGGTCCAGCCGCCCGCGGAGCCGCCGCGGATGGCGGTGCGCCGGGGGTCGGCGAGCCCGGCGTCGGCCAGCGCCCTGGCCACGGCGACACAGTCGTCGACGTCGACCGTGCCCCAGCTGTGGCGCAACCGTTCGCGATAGGCCCGGCCGTAGCCGATCGAGCCGCCGTAGTCGACCGAGGCGACGGCGTAGCCGTGGCCCGCGAACAGCGAGATCTCCAGACTGCGGGTGCCGCCGGTACGGCTGGTCGGGCCGCCGTGGACGTCGATCAGGAGCGGCGGGGCCTGGTCGGCGCAACCGCCCTGGTCCGGGCTGGTCGGCGGGTAGTACACATACGGCACCTCCCAGCCGGCGTCGACGGCGGCGGTGCGGCGCTGCGGGACGGACTGCCGGCGTGCGAAGCGGTCGTGGTTCGGGGTGGTGCAGCGGGCGACGGTCACCGTCGGCGCGCGGCCGACCTGACGGGGTGTCGCATCGATGCGCAGCGGGGTCGCGGTCTCGGTGGGGCTCGCCGCGACCACCGCGACGGCCGAGGCGTCGCCCGGGAGCCCGACGGCGAAGTCGGTCCACTCCCCGGCCAGTTGGGTCAGTGCGCCGCTCGCGGGGTCCCACAGCGCGAGGCTCTGGTCACCGCGGCTCTGCCGCAGCAGCACACCGGCGTCGGTCACGGCGAACGAGGTCGCCCCGACCCTCCAGATCGCGTGGGAGCACTCCGTGTCGGTGCGCAGCACGCAGGTGGCCTTGGCGCCGCCGTCCAGCAGGTCGACCCGGTGCAGGTTCCACCAGCCGTCGGGGTCGGCCATCGCATAGAGACTGTCCGCGTCGGCCCACTCGGCCTGCGGGACCGAGACGCCGTCGCCGCCCAGGACGCGCACCGGCTCGACGGCCACGCCGTCCTGGAGGCGGGCCACCATCAGATCGCTCGTGTCCCAGGGCATGTCGGGGTGGTCCCAGCCGATCCAGGCCAGGCGCGACCCGTCCGGGCTCAGCCGGATCCCGGACAGGAAGTGGTGCGAGCGCGCCACGACCCGGATCGCATGCGGATCGACGGCCGCCGCGCCCGACAGCGGAACGGCGACGACGTCGCGGACCGTGCGCGGCGCGGGATCGTCCAACTGTCCGCCGGGAGCGGTGCGAGTGGTCTCGCGGATGCACCAGACCTCGGCTCCGCACGGGCCGGGGATCGGATCGGCGTACGCGGTGTGCACTCCCTCCGGGTCGGCAGGTGTGAGCGGCACCGGCAGGGGGCTCGGTGCCTCGGCGAGGGCGGACAAGGACGCGACGCCCGCCGCGTACAGCCGCTGGTCGGCGGCGTGCGTGAAGACGAGCCGGTGCCGATCCACGCCCGGCACCACCAGGTAGGGCCGCCCGCCGTAGCCGATGGAGCGGTTGCTCACCGACCAGGCGGGGTCCAGCACCTCCAGCACGCGGGATCCGGGCTCGGCGCAGCGCCACAGGCGCACGCTCGCCGCCACCGGGTCGGACGCGCACCACCACGTCTCGGCGCCGACCACGGCCGGCCAGACCGGCGCCCCGGCCTGGCCGCCGACCGCCTCCGGCGTGATCCGTGATGCCCAGGCGCCGACGCGATGGCCCGGCGCCCCGCCGTCGACGGCGGCGACCTCGGTCATGGGCAAACCCCTCACTCGAATCCACGCAGGTCATGCGGCAACATCGCCGCGGTGAGCCGTTATGTTGGGCCGCTGTCGGACTCCCGACCAGCCACCGGGAAGGAAGTGGTGACTGAGCACCGACGTTTTCGATGCTTCCGGCGAACAGCGCATCGTCCGGGCAGGCTGGGGCCGGTCCGGCGGACCACCGGATCCCCTGGGCCTGCCGGCCGTCCGACGCGTCGCGGGGCCTCCGGCCGCCCGACGCGTCACCGAAGCCGGACTCTTGCGACCGGACTGCGCCGACCCGGCCCTCGAGCCGCGCCGGTTGCCCGACACTCCTCGAAGGAAGCGATGCACCCGACCCCCAGTGCGGTCCCAGCGCGCCGAACCCGGCGGGACGGGGCCGTCCACGCTGCCGCACAAGGCCTTCTCGACGGTCTGGAAACCCCGGTAGCCGCCTTCGTCGACCTGGCCGGAATCGGCGAGAGCGCCCAGGCGCTTCATGCGGCATGGCCGTCCGAGGTCGAGGTCCTGCACGCGTTCGCCGCCAAAGCGAACCCGCTCGTGCCGGTGCTGGCGCAGCTGCGCCGTCACGGCATGGCGTGCGAGGTGAGCAGCCCCGGAGAACTCGCGCAGGCCCGCGCCGCCGGATTCACCCCCGACGGGATCGTCCTCGACTCCCCCGTGAAGACGCTCGCCGAGCTGGCCTCAGCGCTGGCCGGCGGCATCGCCGTCAACATCGACAACTTCGAGGAACTCGAGCGCGTCGACGGGCTGATCGGCCTTGCCGCGGCCGTGCCGCGGATCGGCATCCGGATCAACCCCCAGGTGGGGCTCGGCAGCATCGAAGCCATGTCGACGGCGGGCCGCACGACCAAGTTCGGTATCGCGCTGCAGGACCCGGGCCACCGTGAGCGCCTGCTGGACGCCTACCGGGCCCGGCCGTGGCTGCGCTGGGTACACGTCCACGTCGGATCGCAGGGCATCCCGCTGGAGCTCAACGCGGCCGGAGTGGCCGTGGCCGTCGAGTTCGCGCAGGAGGTCAACCGGCAGCGGCCCGGCCAGGTCGTGGGCATCGACATCGGCGGCGGACTGCCCGTCGACTTCACCGACGACGCCGACTCCCCGACCTTCGCCGACCACGTCGCTGTGCTGAAGCAACTGGTGCCGGACCTGTTCGACGGCTCCTTCCGGATCGTCACCGAGTACGGCCGCGCTCTGATGGCGAAGAACGGCTTCGTCGCAAGCCGCGTGGAGTACACGAAGACGTCCGGCGGGCGGCGCATCGCTCTGACCCACGTCGGCGCCCAGGTGGCGGCGCGCACCACCTTCGACCCACAGAGGTGGCCCCTGCGCGTGCTCGTGTACGACGGCGACGGCCGGCCCAGTGGCGCCGACCAGGAGGTCCAGGATGTCGCCGGTCCATGCTGCTTCGCCGGCGACCTGCTGGCCAAGGAGCGACTGCTGCCGCGCCTGTCGCCGGGCGACCTGGTCGTCGTGCCCGACACGGGGGCCTACTACTTCTCTTCTCCGTTCCACTACAACAGCCTGCCCATGCCGCCCGTCTACGGTTTCGAGGCCGACGGGGACGGCGAGGTCCGCTTCACCTTGCTGCGCGCCGCCGAGACCATCGACGACGTGGTGTCCAGGAGCGGCGTCGCGCCGCTTCCCTCGCCGGTGGCGGCGCGATGACCAGGCGTGACTTCGACCTGCTGATTCGCGGGGGCGAACTCGCGGACGGAACCGGTTCCCCGTTGCGGCGCGCGGACGTGGGCATCGCCGCGGGCAGGGTCTGCGTCCTGCCCGCCGACAGTTCCGTCACGGCTGCCCGGGTGCACGACGCCACCGGGCAGGTGGTGGCGCCCGGCTTCATCGACGCGCACACCCACTCCGATCTGACGACCCTCGATGACATCGGGCAGGCCCAGGCCCACGCCGCGGTGCTGCAGGGCGTCACCGTCGAGATCTGCGGCAACTGCGGTGACAGCGCCTTCCCCCACCCCTACGGCGACTTCGCCGCGTTCGCCCGGGCGCACACGGACACCGGCAGGGCCAACCATCTGGTCTCCCTGGTCGGACACGGCACCGTGCGCGGATCGGTCGTCGGACACGATGACCGAGCGGCGACCGACGCGGAGCTCGCCGAGATGTGCCAGGTGCTGGACGATGCGCTCACCGCGGGCGCCGCCGGGCTCTCCTCCGGCCTGATCTACACGCCGGGCAGCTACGCGGACACCGCTGAGGTGACCGCCCTCGCCGCCGTCGCCGCCCGGCACGGCAAGCCCTATGTGACACATCTGCGTGACGAGATGTCACACGTCGAGGCCGCCCTCGACGAGGCTGTCCGGATCGCCCGCGACAGCGGCGCGGCACTGCACGTCTCCCACCACAAGACCGCGGGCAAGTACGCCTGGGGCCGCACCCTGCGGACCCTGCCCCGACTTGAACACCTGCGCGCCGCGGGGTTGGACGTGACCTGTGACGTCTACCCCTATACGGCGGGAAGCACGGCCCTGGCCGCGATGCTGCCGCCGTGGGCCCACGACGGCGGCCCGGAACAGCTGCTGAAACGGCTGGGCGATCCGGCGGCGCGCCGGCGGATGCGCGTGTCCATCGCCGAAGGCGTGCCGGGATGGGAGAACACCGTCGGCAACGGCGGCTGGGACCGGATCGCGGTGGCGAGCGCGGCCCGTCATCCCCAGCTGCAGGGACGGACCATCGCCGACATCGCCGCCCAACAGGGTGCCGAAGCCATCGACGTCGTCGCGCAGCTGCTGCTCGCCGAGGACGGCGACGTGACGATCATCAGCCATTCGATGCGCGAGGACGACGTCCAGCGGGTACTGAGCACGCCGTTCGCGATCATCGGCTCCGACGGCGTGCCCAAGCCGGGCCTGCCGCACCCGCGCTGGGCCGGCACCTTCGCGCGGGTCCTCGGACACTACGTCCGCGACCTCGCCCTCCTGTCCCTGACCGAGGCGGTGCGCAAGATGACCGGGGCCACCGCGGCACGGTTCGGCCTGACCGGACGCGGCGTCCTGTGCGACGGCGCCGCCGCCGATCTCGTGGTCTTCGACCCGGCCACGGTCACGGACCGGGCCACCTTCACCGAACCGCTGCTGCCTCCCGCAGGCATCACGCTGGTGGTCGTCGACGGGACCGTGGTGGTGGACGACGGCGCCGTGACCGGAGCCCGGCCCGGCAAGTTGCTGGCATGCTGACTGGTGCCCTGCCGGCCACGGCGCCCGGAATGCTGGCCGTCGCCGTGGCCGGCCACCCGGAGTTGGACCACCACAGCCACAAGCTGCTCCCGCTCGCCAGCGTCGGCAAGCTGCTGCTGCTGGCCGAGGTCGCACACGCCCTGACCGTCGGCACCCTGGCCGGCGACGAGCCGGTGGACCTGACGGAAGAGGACTACTGCGGAGGATCGGGCCTGCTGGCCAAACTCTCCGCACACCGCTGGACCGTGACCGACCTGGCCCGCCTCACCGCCGCCGTCAGCGACAACACCGCCACCAACGCCCTGATCCGAGTCATCGGCCTGGACCGCGTGAACGAGCGGGCCGGCCTGCTCGGCCTTGAGCGGACGCGGATCCTCGACCGGATCCGCGAACCCCGGCTCGCACACCACGCCCCGACCTTCGCCGTCGGCACCGCCCACGAACTGGCCGGCCTCGCGGAACGCATCGCCGGCGACGAACCGTGGGCGACGACGATGCTCGGCTGGATGGCCGCCTGCAGCGACCGGAGCATGGTCCCGGCAGAGATCCCGCACGATCCGGAGGACGACGCCGTGCGGCGCGTCGCGGGCGATCGCACCTGGGTGGCGAACAAGACCGGCACCGACGCCGGCACCCGCTGCGATGTGGGCGTGGTCCGCGGCAGCCGCCAGGTCTGCTACGCGGTGCTCACCTCCTGCCCGCCAGGACACGAGTTCACGATGGTGCAGGCGATGCGCGCGGTCGGCGCACGCATCGCGGCGCTGGCGGGCTGACGCGGTACCGGCCGACCGGTGCGGCGGCCACCTCCGTGCGGACGCGCGGCCCCGCCCGCTCAAGCCTGTTGCACAAGGCGGTGAGCGGGCAGGCCGGAACCGGTGAGCGGCGTCATCTGGTCATGACGCGAGGGTGTGGTTGTGCATGTGGGCGACGGCCCGGACCGCTTGATGGCGGCCGCCACCACGCCGCCGCCAGTCGCGGAGGACCTCGGTCACGGACCTGGATGACGGTGCCGTCCCCGATCCGCCTCCGCCGTACAAGGAAGACGTCCGGGCACAGCCTCGTGCGACACGCTTCAGCGTTTCGCCACCGTCAGCAGGTTGGACGCGGCACTGGCCAGGTAGGCGAGGAAGGTGTTCAGCAGCGGATTCGGGTTGCCCGGCCGGGAGGCGACTGAGACCTTCCGGTACAACCGCGGCCCCGACAGCCTGGTCGTCTGCACCCCTGGGGTGTCGTTGATGCCCAGACCAGGCACCAACGCGATCCCCATCCCGGCCCGTACCAGGCCGAGGATCACCTCGTAATGGTCGCTGCGACAGCGGATGTTCGGCGCGAATCCCTCCAGCGCACAGGCACGCTCCAGCACCGAGAGCACCGGCGACCCGGTCCCGAAGGAGGTGATCCACTGCTCCCCGGCCAGTTCCTGAAGCCGGACCTGGGCACGCCGACCCGCCGGATGCCCGGCCGGCACCACCAGATACAGGGGCTCGTGGAGCAGTTCCCGGAGCCGGACCCCGTCCGGCGGCGTCCACGGGTCGAGTGGGTAGTCGAAGGCGATCAGCGCGTCGATGGCACCCTGCTGCACGCTGGGGGCCAGTTCGTGCGGCTGCCCCTCGACGAGGTCCAGCTCGACGGCCGGGTAGCGTCCGGAGAACCGCGACAGTGCCTCCGGCAGCAGCCGGTATCCGGCGGACGCGAAGAATCCGATCCGCAGGTGACCCGAGTCGGCTCGGGCCTGCGCCAGGAGATCCTTCTCGGCGGCGTCGAGCAGCGCGAGCACCTCCTGACCGCGCAGGGACAACCGCCGCCCGGCCGACGTCAGGCGGAGGCTCTGTGCACCGCGTTCGACAAGGCTCACGCCCACGTCCTTCTCCAGCTGAGCGAGCTGATGGGACACGGCGGAGGGGGACAGCCGGAGCTGCCGGGCGGCCCCCGCAATACTCCCCGACCGATCGATCTCGGCCAGAACGTGCAGGCGGTGCGTGCTGAGCATGTCCGCAGACTAATCAGCCCTGGTCACGGGACGATCTCGCCCACGACATGCGGGCGCATCGACCGCCCGAAGGCTTCTGCAACGCCCGTGTGACCTCGACGCTCTTTTCAGCGGGTGAACAGTTCGGGGTTCCTGCGGACGAAATCGGCCACCCCTCCGGCCGGACGCCCGGTGATCTGTTCCATGCCGTGCGCCTGGCGATCGTAGCGACCGGCCGCATGCAGGCGAGCCATGGTGGAGATGTGCTGGAAGGTGTGATCCGGCAGTCCCAGTGCTCGGAGATCGTCGTCGAGCCATCGCTGCAGGGGAACGTCGGTGTAGCCGACCGTTCGGCCCGAAGCCGCCGAGATCTCCGCCGCCATGGCGTCGATGCTCTCCGATCGGGGGCCGGTCAGCTCGTAGGTCCGGCCGACATGCCGGGACGGATCGGCCAGGATCTCCTCCACGGCCGCCGCCACGTCGTGTGCCGCTATCGGGGACGTTTTCGCCCGGCCGAACGGCAGCCTGATCGTGCCGTCCCGCGGGATCCAGGAGAAGCCCGCCTGGAACAGTGGATTCTCCAGGAAGACGGTGGGCCGGACCTCGACCACGGGCAGGCCCGACCAGTCGAGAACCTGCTCGACCAACCACTGTTGCCGATGTTGGTGCGACTCGGCCGTACTGGTGACATCCATCTCGGAGACGGTCAGCTGCGACATGTTGACGAACGCCTCCAGCCCGGCGTAGGCGCGCGCGGCGGCAGCCGTCGTCACTGCGGCCAGCAGATACTGCTCCGACACGGCCATGCCGAAGTACACCTGCCCACAGCCGTCCAGGGCATCGGCGACATCACGGGAGGACGTCAGGTCTCCGACCACGACCTCGGCGCCGGTCTCACGCAACGCCTGAGCGCGGTCGTCATCCCGACGCACGAACGCCCGGACCTGCAACCCTCGGCGCCGAAGACCTTCGACAACGGCCCGACCGACGGCTCCGACCCGGCCCGCGGCACCGGTCACCAGAACGGGCCGCGTGCGTGCTTCCAGGGTGCGCTCCACGGAGGCAGCGTGCGGGCCGTACGGCCAGGGCGCAACCGGAGTGATCTGTCGCGCACCCGGTGAGCTGGTGAGCTGATGCGGGCACGGCCCGCCGGCGCCGCGACGACCGGCACGAGTCGAGCCCCTCTGGCCGACTGACAGTGCCACCTCTCCGTCGCCCGCCGCGACGGCGGGCCTCGGCCGTCCGGTCCGCCGCCCCGTGGATGGGGCGGCTCCCGGGCCCTCCGGCGCGTGCGGGTGTCACTGGGGCACGGAGACCAGGCCCGTCTCGTAGGCGATGATGACCACGGTGTCGCCGACAGGCACGGGAACCTGCTCGGCAGGGCCGGGCTGTCACGGGCGGCAACTACGTCCCGGACGCCTCCGGCAAGGACCCCCGCCACCCCATCGGCTCGGGCCTCGGTCCGCAGCGCAGCGGTGAGATCGCGCTGGACAGGCTCTCCGCGCGGAAGGCCGGCTACGAGATCGGCCACAGCGTGCGCGTCGCCTCGAACGGCCCGGGGCGGGAGACGAAGCTGACCGGCACCTTACGGCCCGGCAGGCCGCCCGCCTCGACATCCTGCGCCGGGGCGGGCGTTTTCCCGGCGGCCGGGCGATGCTGGTGAGCGAGCAGCCCTGCGAGCAGGCCGGGAGGCGCGGCCAGGTGACAGCCGTCAATCCGATGAACAGCGCCTCGGTGCTGGCCGCCTTCGGCGCGCTCGGCGTCCTGGTGGTGATCTTCGCGGAGTCCGGTCTGCTGGTCGTCGGCTTCTTCCTGCCCGGTGACACCCTGCTGTTCCCGGCCGGTGTGCTGTGCGCCGGCAGTGCGCACCAGCCGCCCCGGATGGCGTTGTGGCAGGTGCTGCTGTGCGCGGCGGTCGGGGCGGTGGCCGGCGGGCAGGTCGGATATCTGATCGGGCGGCACGGCGGACGGGCGCTGCTGACCCGCACCTCCAGCCGGCGGGTGACGGCCGCGGCCGCCCGGGCCGAGGGGCTGCTGGCCCGGTACGGCTACGGGAAGGCACTGGTCATCGGCCGTTTCGTGCCGTTGTTGCGGACGGTACTGCACCCCGTGGCCGGTGTGCTCGCGGTACCCGTGCGGCCCTTCACGCTCTGGCAGACCGTGGGCGGGGTGCTGTGGTCGCAGCTGCTCGTCCTCGCCGGTTTCACGCTCGGAACCTCCGTCCCGCACGTCGACGACTACCTGCTGCCGCTCGTCGCCGTGGTCGTCGTGCTGTCCATGCTGCCCCTGCTGTTCGAGGCCCGCCGCGCCCGCCACCAGCGACGCTAGGCGCTCGGCGGCGAGGGCCGCATGGTGCCGTCTTGCGTCTGCGGCCGTGTTGTGGCTGGTCGCGCCCACGCGGCGGTAGCCGCACGCCCCGCGTCCCCCCTCGGGGCGCTTCACACCTCCAACGCCCGATACGTGACCCGGCCCGGACACCGACTTGGCGGAGCCGCCGGTGCTGCTCACGGTGACCGGCGCGGCCCGATGCGACGCAGGGTGATGCATTCCGGGGCCCTCGGTCAGGGCGATGGCGGAGACCTTGACCTACCGGATCCGCGGCACCGGGTGAGCCACGGCCCGCGGGCTCACACCTCGCCGAGGAAGCCGGGGTCGGCCGGTCCGAGTTGCCGGGCGGAGTCGGCGGTGACTCCGAGGACCTCCCGCATCGCCACCGCGCGCCGGCTGGTCGCGGCGAGATCCCGGTGCGCCTCCTCGGTCCACAGCGGCGGAAAGACGGTGATGCCCTGCCCGAGGTCCAGGGCCGCCGCCTCCTCGCGCCAGCCCGGGTGGCGCAGCCCGTCGTAGAACGTCTCCAGCCGGCCGGACAGCAGCCACCACACCCAGGCGGAGTGACCCATGTCCAGCGCCTCCCACTCCAGCGTGTCGGGCGCGAAGTACGTCATCTGTCCGGGCACGCCCGGACGGCCGGCCCGGCCCGGTTCGTGGCCGTTGAGGCAGAACACCCCGCCGAGCACGTCATGACCGACCACGAGCCCGTCCGCCGGGTACCAGCCGGGGTCGGGCACGGCGGGGAAGCCGTTGACCCGGCCGAGGCTCGGCAGCCCGTTCGCGGCCGAGCCCGCGCCGTACACCCGCACCCATCCGTCGTCCAGGACGAGCCCGCCGCAGTGCAGGGTCAGCGCCCCGAGCACCGAGCGCGCGGTGACGTGGAGCTGCAGCAGACAGCGGCGGCCCTCGTCGGGGTCGGCGGGCAGGACCCGCACGGGTACGTCGCTCGCGGCGAAGGCCTGGCGGAGTTCCGGCCATGCCGGATCGGGCACTCCCACCAGCTCGTCGATCTCTCGCATCCGAGGATGATCGCAGTCCGGGTCCGGCGGCCCGGCACCGGGCGCGTCAGCGGGCCTTCCGGCGCTTGCGGTTCGGGCGGCGGGGGCGGTGGACCGTGTCCATCTCCCCTGTCGCGGCACGGACATGAGCCGGATCGTCCGGCCGGGAACCCCCGGCGCACCACCAGGACGGGCGCCCGGCGTCCTCGGTCACGTGCAGGCCGAGCCCGTGCAGGGTGCACACGGGCCAGGCCTGCCACAGGCGTTCCATGACCGTGTCCTGGGCCGCCTCGGCGACCACCCGCAGGGCTCCGGCGGCGGACCCGGCCCGCCCCAGGGGGTTGCCGTGCGAGTAGCCGTCCGCGAAGGCGACGTAGCACCGCTCCGCCTCCTCGTCCTCCTCGAAGCCCGGGTACGCGACGAGACGCGGCGGCTGCTGCCCGGGCAGGGTCGCGGCCATGTCCCGGTCGACCGCGGCCGGCGCCTCGTCCCAGAGCGGATGTTCGCCGGCCGTGACGAAGCGCGGCTCGGGCAGGTCGAAGGGCGAGGGGTGCATGGGTCCATCCTCTCAGTCGCGCGCAGGGATACCCTGGCGCCTCCCGCACCAGCCGACCGACCAGCGGACCACGAGATGCACGTACGCCGTGTCGTGACAAACCTCCGGTCGACCGCGCTGCCGCAGAGCGCGGAGTTCTACGGAGCGCTGGGCTTGGAGGAGGTCATGAACCTCGGCTGGATCATGACGCCGGCCTCCCCCGGGAACCCGGCCGTGCAGATCGGCCTGATCACGCAGGACCGCACCGCGCCCGTCGCCCCGGACCTGAGCACCGAGGTCGACGACGTGGACGCGGCGTACGCGGCGATGCGGGAGCGCGGCGCGGAGATCGTGCATCCCCTGACGGACGAGGAGTGGGGCGTACGACGGTTCTTCGTGCGGGACCCGGGCGGCCGGGTGGTGAACGTGCTCAGCCATCGGTGACCCCGACCGGACGGGCCGACGACGCGTTCTGGACGGGCCGGTGACGATCCGTGAGACTGGGCCGGACCCGACGCCCCGCGCCCCGGCTCTTCAGGACGGTGACCCATGGACGAGGAAACCCCGCGCGTCGAACTCACTCCCGAGGCCGCGGACCTGGTGCGGCGGCTGCACGCCGAGCACGGCCCGCTGATGTTCCACCAGTCCGGCGGCTGCTGCGACGGCAGCGCTCCCATGTGCTACCCGGACGGCGAGTTCCGCACCGGCGGCTCGGACGTGCTGCTGGCGGAGCTGACGGTGGACGGTGTGGCCGAGCCCGTCACCTTCTGGATGTCCCGGAGCCAGTACCAGGCCTGGAGCCACACCCGGCTGATCGTGGACGTCGTCCCCGGACGGGGCAGCGGCTTCTCGCTGGAGGCACCCGAGGGGGTGCGTTTTCTCACTCGTTCTCGCGTAGTCGACGCCTAGTCGGCCCGGCGGTCGCCGCACTCTGATCCACTGCCCCGTAGAACCCGTACGACACAACACGTACGGCAACGCCCTTGCGACAGGGACAGTTGACGAGGCATCAGGGGGCACGGTGATCAGACGTCTTTGGCGTTCGGCAACGGGCAGAGCGGTTCTCACGGTCGTCACGGCGTTCGGTGTGCTGGCCGGTGCGTCCCTGGCGGGGGCGGCACCGGCCGGCGCCGCACCGGCCGGCAAGCGCATCGCGCCGGGTGTCACCTACCGGCAGTTCGACGTCACCGCGGCCGCGGGCCGGACACACGCCCATCTCCTCACCGTCGACCTGGGCAATCCGCACGTCCGCGTGGACCTGCTGTACCCGGGTGCGGTGGCGGCCCGGGCCACCGTCTCCCGGATGGCGGACTCCGCCGGGGCGGTCGCGGGGGTCAACGGTGACTTCTTCAACATCACCGAGACCCAGCATCCGGGCGTGGAGGCCACCGGCGCGAGCGTCGGACCGGCGATCACGGACGGGCAGGAGCTCAAGGCGGCGGTGCCGAACGGCCAGCGGTTCGGGCCCGCACTGCCGCCGGGCACGAACACACAGGACGTCTTCGGCGTGGGCACCGACCGGCGGGCCAGGCTGGACCGACTCTCCCTGGCCGGGAGCGTGGCCACACCGGAGGGCAAGTTCCCGTTGAAGGGCCTCAACCAGTACGCGCTCCCGGAGAACTCCGTCGGCGCGTTCACCGCACCCTGGGGCAGCGCCTCCCGGATGCGCGCCGTGTGCGGCACCGACGCCCAGCGGTCGGCGCCGTGCAGCACCGACACCTACGAGGTGAAGGTGCGGGGCGGGCGGGTGGTCTCCGCGTCCGACACCCCCGGCAGCGGCTCGATCCCGGCGGGCACCACGGTCCTGGTGGGCCGCGAGGAGGGCGCGCGGCGGCTGCGCAAGCTCTCCGTCGGGGACGCGGTGAGCGTGACGCACCGCCTGGTGGCGGCCTCGTCCGGGGTGCCGTACGCGTTCGCGATCGGCGGCTTCCCGGTCCTCGAGGGCGGCAAGAAGCTGTCCGGTCTGGACACCGGAACCTCGGCGGTGCGCACGGTGGTGGGCTTCAAGGGCGGCGGACGGCAGCTGCTCGTCCTGGCGCTGGACGGGGCCGCCGAGTACCGGACCGGGATGACCGTCGCGGAGGAGGCGGCCACCATGCGCGCGCTGGGCGCGTCCGACGCGTTCAACCTCGACGGCGGCGGCTCGACGGAGCTGGTCACCCGCGACGGCGGGGCGAGCGCCGTGACGGTCCGCAACCACCCCAGCACCGGCGCCGAGCGCCCCGTCGCGAACGGCATCGGGGTGTTCTCGGCCGGCTGATCTCAGGGCCGCAGACCGCTCACCAGGTCGGCGGTCGTCATGAGCCCACTGTGAATGGTGGGCGCCATGCTCGTACCGGCCAGGAAGAAGCCGAGCAGCAGGCAGACCAGGGCGTGGGAGATCTTCAGCGAGCAGTTGCGAATGAAGATCACGGCCAGGATCAGGAGCAGCAGGACCGCAGAGACGGGAATGACCACCAGGAACCTCCTCCGCCACGCCCCTTGAGTGGCGTTCCGGCCGCAAGTGTGGCGTAGCGGAGGGTTTGTCCGGGCGCCTGACGTGTCCCCCGATCGAGTGGTGTCACATCGCGCGGCGTTATGCGGCGGGGTGGGCGTCCAGGAAGTTCTCCAGCCCGGCCAGGTCGTCGGTGTTGAGGAAGTCGACACCGGCGGCCAGCAGTTCCGTCCACAGGGCGTCCCGGGCCGGGCCCGCGGCGTCCGGGGTGGCCCAGAACCGCACCTGCTGCCCGCGCGCGTGCGCGGCGGCGGTGATGCTCCGCAGCTTGTGCCGCTCGGCGTCGGGGAACGCGCCCTCGCCCGACCAGGTGAAGTTCTGCGTCCAGTTGTCGCTGATCAGCGAGATGAACGTGGCCGGGGCGGCGGCGGTGAGGTCGGTGAGCCGGCCGTCGTAGAAGGCGCGCCGCTCCTCCTGCGCCTCCATGGGGATGCGGGCGGCGCGGTCGCCGGAGATGACGGCGGTGACCGGTCCGGGATGCACGCGGCCGTGCGCGTAGCGGGTGAACAGGTGCGGGTAGCGGCGCAGGTGGCGGTCGAGTTCGAGGTACGTCGACGAGCCCTCGGTCTTGATGTCGATCAGGAGTTGCAGCGGCCTGCGCCAGCCCCGGTACACCGAGCCGTGGCCCGCCCGGACCCGGGCCGCGAGCGGGTCGAGGTAGAGGGATTCGAGGGTGCGGGACGGGTCCAGCTCGGAGCTGTCGTGCCCGATCAGGAGCTGGTCGCCGACGAGGAAGATGTCGGCCTCGACACTGTTGAAGCGGTGGTCGAGCGCGTCGAGCAGCGGCCTGGGGTGCTCGTAGTCGTTGTGGGCGTGCGCGTTCCACAGCGGGTGCCGACCCCGCTGAGCGGTGCCCGCCCAGGCGTGCGACGCGGGCAGGACGACCGCGCCGGCGAGGGCGGCGCCGAGGGTGGTGAGGGCTCCGCGACGGGTGGTGAGGGCCATGCTCTGCCTCCCTTGAGGTGCCGGATGGGACCGAAGGGAGTATGCGTGGCCCTGTCACCGAAGAGGCCCTGTCTCGCGGGGAGTTGGCGCGTTGTTCACTTCTGCGGAGCTTGGCCGCGGAAAAGCCCGCCCCAGGTGGGGCGGGCTTCACGCGGGTGGCGTCAGGGCGCCTGGAGGTCGACCAGTCCGGCCAGCGCCTCCCGATGGGCCCCCGCAGTCCCGTAGGCGATCGAGTCCGCCTTGGCCCGCTTCAGATACAGGTGGATCGGGTGTTCCCAGGTCATCCCGATGCCGCCGTGCAGCTGCAGCGCCTCCTCGGCGGCGTGGACCGCGACCGGCGCCGCGTACGCCTGCGCGACGGCGACCGAGACGTCCGTGTCCTCGCCCGAGGCCAGCGCATCGGCCGAAGCCCGCGCAGCGGCCCGCAGGTTGACGACCTCCAGCCACAGCTGCGCGAGCCGGTGCTTGAGCGCCTGGAAGCCGCCGACCGGCCGGTTGAACTGCTTGCGCTCCTTCAGGTAGCGCACCGTCTCGGTCAACGCCCAGTCCGCGACACCGAGTTGCTCGGAGGCGAGGAGTCCTGCGGCGGCGCGCAGGGCGCGTCGTACGGCGGGCTCGGCGTCGCCGACGCGGCGGCCGGGCGCGCCCTCCAGCCGTACCGTCGCCAGCGGCCGGGTCAGGTCGAGGGAGATCTGCGGGGTGACGGTCGCGGTGTCCGCGGCCACGGCGTACAGGCCGCCGTCCTCGGCCGGGACGAGCAGGACGTCGGCCACGGCCGCGTCGGCGATGCCGGCCAACTCCCCGTGCAGGAGGCCGTTCTCACGTCGTACGGCCTTGAACGTGGCGCCCGGAGCCGCGTGCAGGCCGACCGCGAGGGCGCCGATGGTGCGCCCGGAGGCCAGCTGTCCCAGGAGCTCGTCGTCACCGCAGGCCAGCAGGGCCTCGGTGGCCACGACCGCGCTGGTGAGATACGGCACCGGTGCGACCGTACGCCCCAGCTCCTCCAGGACGACGGCGACTTCGCGGGCGGAGGCGCCCTGGCCGCCCTGCTCCTCGGGCACCAGGAGCCCGGCCAGGCCCATGCCCTCGGCGAGGGACTTCCACAGGGCGAGGTCGTGCGGGGTGTCCGACTCGGCGCGGGCGATGACGTCCGCCGGCGGGCAGTGGTCCGTCAGGAGGTCGCGGACGGCGGAGCGCAGCGCCTCTTCCTCCTCGGAGTACAGCAGGTCCGGCGCTTGTGTCATCGGGCCAGGTCCTTCCATGCGACGTCCTTGTCGGTGCGCGGTTCGGCGGGCAGGCCGAGGACCCGCTCGGCGACGATGTTCAGCAGGACCTCGCTGGTCCCGCCCTCGATGCTGTTGCCCTTGGCGCGCAGATAGCGGTAGCCGGCGTCGCGGCCGGTGAAGTCGACCAGCTCCGGGCGGCGCATGGTCCAGTCGTCGTACGACAGGCCCTCCTCGCCGCGGAGTTCGACCTCCAGGCCACTGATCTCCTGGTTGAGCCGGGCGAAGGCGAGCTTCATGCCGGAGCCCTCGTAGCCGGGCTGCCCGGCGACGAGCTGCTGGCGCAGGCGTTCGGCGGTGAGGCGGGAGACCTCGGCCTCGACCCACAGCTTCAGCAGCCGCTGATGCAGTTCGTGGGTGCGCAGCTCGGGGCGTTCGCGCCAGGTCCTGGCGACCGGGCCGATCATGCCGCCCTCGCGGGGCAGCCGCATGCCGCCGATGGCCACGCGCTCGTTGTTGAGCGTGGTCTGGGCGACCCGCCAGCCGTCGCCGACCTCGCCGAGGCGGCGGGAGTCGGGGATGCGGACGTCGGTGAGGAAGACCTCGTTGAACTCGGCCTCGCCGGTGATCTGGCGCAGCGGCCGGACCTCGACACCGGGGTCGGTCATGTCGCAGAGGAAGTAGGTGATGCCCGCGTGCTTGGGCACGCTCGGGTCGGTGCGGGCGATGAGGATGGCCCAGCGGGCGTTGTGCGCGCCGGACGTCCACACCTTCTGCCCGTTGACGACCCAGTCCTCGCCCTCCCGCACGGCCCGGGTGCCGAGCGCGGCCAGGTCGGAGCCGGCGCCGGGCTCGCTGAACAGCTGGCACCAGACCTCCTCGCCCGTCCACAGCGGCCGCAGATAGCGCTGCTTCTGCTCTTCCGTGCCGTACTTGAGGATCGTCGGGGCGGCCATGCCGAGCCCGATGCCGTTGCGGCGCGCGTCGTTGTCGGGGGCGCCGGCGGCCTCCAGCTCGGCGTCCACCACGGCCTGGAGGTGGCGGGGGGCGCCCAGTCCGCCGAGACCCTCCGGGTAGTGCACCCAGGCGAGCCCGGCGTCGAAGCGGGCGCGCAGGAAGTCGAGGCGGTCGGTGTCCGCGGGGGGATGCACGGACAGCAACTCCCGTGTGCGGCGGCGCAGTTCGTCGGCGTCGGTCATGCTGCTCCCTCCATCACCACGGCGATCCGGCCGGTGGACCGGCCGTCCGCCACCTTCTGCACGGCCACGGAGGCCTCGCTCAGCGGCACCCGCTCGCTCACCAGGGGCTTGATCGCGCCACGCGCGGCCAGTTCGGTCAGCTCCTCGTGGCAGCGCAGGACCAGCTTGGGGTTCTTGGTGTTGTACAGGCCCCAGTGCAGGCCGAGGATCGCGTAGTTCTTCACCAGCGCGTGATTGAGGGCGGGGCTGGGGATGGTGCCGCTCGCGAAGCCGACCACGACGATCCGGCCCTCGAAGGCGACGAGCTTGGCGGACTGGACGTAGGCCTCGCCGCCCACCGGGTCGTAGATCACGTCCGCGCCCCGGCCGCCGGTGGCCTCCTTCACGGCCGTGATCACGTCCTCGGATCGGCGGTCGACGACCACGTCACAGCCCAGCTCGCGGGCCACGGCCGCCTTGTCCGCGCCGCCGACGACACCGATCACGGTGGCGCCCGCCGCCTTGCCGAGCTGGACGGCGGCGCTGCCGACCCCTCCGGCGGCGGCGTGCACGAGCAGGGTCTCGCCGGCCTCCAGACGGGCCCGACGGTGCAGGCCGAACCAGCCGGTCTGGTAGCCGATGTGCAGCGCGGCGGCCTCGGCGTCGTCCAGCGACTCGGGCGCGGGCAGCAGAGCACGGGCGTCCGCGAGGGCGTACTCGGCGAAACCGCCGTAGGGCAGCGCGGGGTTGGCGATCACCCGGCGGCCGTCCTCGGTCTCGCCGCAGATCTCCACGCCGGGGGTGAACGGCAGCGGCGGGCGCACCTGGTACTGGCCGCGGCACAGCAGCGCGTCCGGGAAGTTGACGTTGGCGGCACGCACGCGCAGGCGCACCTGGCCGTCACCCGGCGTGGGCGGCTCCACCTCCGTCAGGTGCATCACCTCGCTCGGCTCGCCGTTCTCGTGCACTTGCCATGCCTGCATGCGGGGCCTCCACGGGACTGCTTCGTCTGACCGGGTCCGATTGCATACTAAGCGGTCGCTTGCCATTCAGGGAACAGTCGCATTCAGGGAACAGTCGTCCGTGTCACTTCCGCCTGGGCCGGGCCCGCACGTGCATCCGCTCGCCCTGCGGCCCGAACAGACTGAGGAACTCCACCGGCCCCTCCCCCGTCGAACCGAACCAGTGCGGCACGCGCGTGTCGAACTCGGCGGCCTCCCCCGCCGACAGCACGACATCGTGCTCGCCGAGGACCAGCCGCAGTCGCCCCGACAGCACATACAGCCACTCGTAGCCCTCGTGGGTGCGCGGATCCGGGTCCTGTTTCCGCTGCGGTTCGAGCACCTTGAAGGCCTGGAGCCCGCCGGGCTGGCGGGTCAGCGGCCAGTGGGTGCGCCCGCCGCGGACGATCGGCTCGGCCCGCACCCGTGGGTCCCCCACCGGCGGCGCGCCGACCAGCTCGTCCAGCGGCACCTGATGGGCCTGGGCGATGGGCAGGAGCAGTTCGAGGCTTGGCCTGCGCAGACCGGACTCCAGCCGGGAGAGGGTGCTGACGGAGATGCCGGTGGCCTCGGACAGCGCCGCCAGGGTCACCTGCCGGTCCCTGCGGATGCGCCGCAGCCGCGGGCCCACTTCGGCCAGTACGTCGTCTGTGCTCATGGCGCCTATTGCAGGAACGGCAAATGCGTTTGTCAATCCCGCGAGCGTCGAGCGACCGTCGCCCCATGACCGAGAACAGGACCGAGAACAACACGTACGAAGCAGTCGTCGTCGGTGGCGGGGCCGCCGGGCTGTCGGCCGCGCTGGTCCTCGGCCGGGCCCGGCGCCGCGCGCTGGTCGTCGACGCGGGCGAGCCGCGCAACACGCCGTCCCCGCACATGCACGGCTATCTGTCCCGCGACGGCATGTCCCCGGCCGAGTTCCTGGCGATCGGCCGCGAGGAGATCGCCCGGTACGGGGTGGAGCTGGTCCGGGACCGGGTCGTGGACGCGACGAGGGACGGGGACTTCTCCGTCGTGCTCGCGAGCGGCCGGACCGTCCGGGCCCGGCAGCTGGTGATCGCCACGGGCCTCAAGGACGAGCTGCCGGATGTCCCCGGGCTGGCCGAGCGGTTCGGCCGCGACGTGGTGCACTGCCCGTACTGCCACGGCTGGGAGGCCCGCGACCTGCCGACCGGGGTGCTGGCGACCTCGCCGCTGAGCGTGCACCAGGCGCTCATGGTCACCCAGTGGTCGAAGGACGTGCGGTTCTTCCTGCACGAGCTGAGCGAGTCGGCACTGACGGACGACGACCTGCGCCGGCTGGCCGCCGCCGGGGTCACGGTCGTGCCCGGGAAGGTGACGGGACTCGTCGTGGCCGACGACCGGCTCACGGGGGTGCGTCTTTCGGACGGCACGGTCCACGACCGCGAGGTCCTGTACGCCGCCCCGCGCGCGGTGCCGAACAACCACCTGCTGGTGCGGCTGGGCGCCGAGCTGCGCGAGACGCCGTTCGGCGCCTACCCGGTGATCGACGAACGGGGCCTGACGACCGTGCCCGGACTATGGGCTGCGGGCAACGCGAGCGGCTTCGCCGAGCAGGTGATCAACGCGGCGAGCCGGGGGTACCGGGCGGGTGCGGCGATCAACGGGGAACTGCTGATGACAGACCTCGACTCCGTCCGGGTGTAGCGGCCGCTCCCCCGGTGCACGATGGCTGCATGCTGCTGACCCGGCTCGCCCAGGTGTCCCGGGACGTCGCCGCGACGGCGGCCCGGTCCCGTAAAACCGCGCTGCTCGCCGAACTGTTCCGGGAGGCGGAGCCGGACGACGTGCCGATCGTCATCCCGTACCTGGCCGGACGGCTGCCGCAGGGCCGGCTCGGCGTCGGCTGGAAGGTGCTGAGCCGCCCGGTGCCGCCCGCCGGCGAGCCCACGCTCACCGTCCGGGAGGTCGACGCCCTGCTCGGCGAGCTGGGCAAGGTCTCGGGGCCGGGCTCGCAGGCGCAGCGGGTCCGGCTCGTCGGCGAGCTGATGGGCGCGGCCACCGAGGAGGAGCAGCGTTTCCTGCTCGGTCTGCTCACCGGCGAGGTGCGGCAGGGCGCGCTGGACGCGGTCGCGGTGGAGGGCCTCGCGCGGGCGACGGGCGCCGACCCGGCCGCCGTACGCCGGGCGGTGATGCTGGCCGGGTCGCTGCAGACGGTCGCCCAGGCCCTGCTCGGCGAGGGCCCTGGGGCCCTCGACCGGTTCCGGCTCACCGTGGGGCGGCCGGTGCTGCCGATGCTGGCGCACAGCGCGTCCTCGGTGGCCGAGGCGGTGGAGAAGCTGGGCGCGTGCGCGGTGGAGGAGAAGCTGGACGGCATCCGGGTGCAGGTCCACCGGGACGGCGACACGGTCCGGGTGCACACCCGCACCCTGGACGACATCACCGGCCGGCTGCCCGAAGTGACCGCCGCCGCACGGGAGTTGCGGGGCGAGCGGTTCATCCTGGACGGCGAGGTGATCTCCTTCGACGCGGCCGGACGGCCCCGGTCCTTCCAGGAGACGGCGGGTCGGGTCGGCTCCCGGACGGACGTGGCCAAGGCGGCCGGGGAGGTCCCGGTCTCCCCCGTCTTCTTCGACGTCCTGTCGGTCGACGGCACCGATCTGCTGGACCTGCCGTTCGCCGAGCGGCACGCGGAGCTGGCCCGGCTGGTGCCCGAGCCGATGCGGGTGCGCCGGACGGTCGCCTCCGGGCCGGGAGACCTCGCGGAGGCGGAACGGTTCCTCGCCGAGACCCTGGCCCGCGGCCACGAGGGCGTGGTGGTCAAGGCGCTGGACGCGCCGTACAGCGCGGGCCGGCGCGGCGCCGCCTGGCTGAAGGTCAAGCCCGTGCACACCCTCGACCTCGTCGTGCTGGCCGCCGAGTGGGGCCACGGACGGCGCACGGGCAAGCTCTCCAACCTCCACCTCGGCGCCCGCACCCCGGACGGCGGCTTCGCCATGCTCGGCAAGACCTTCAAGGGCATGACCGACGCGATGCTCGCCTGGCAGACCGAGCGGCTGCGGGAGCTGGCCGTGGAGGACGACGGCTGGGTGGTCCGGGTGCGCCCCGAACTCGTCGTGGAGATCGCCTACGACGGCCTCCAGCGCTCCACCCGCTACCCGGCCGGCGTCACCCTCCGCTTCGCCCGCGTGGTCCGCTACCGCGAGGACAAACGCCCCGAGGAGGCCGATACCGTGGAGGCCCTGCTGGCGGCCCATCCGGAGGTCGAGCCATGACGGAGCGTGCGAGGAAGCGCAGCGCGGGACTGCTGTTGTTCCGGCACGCCGATGAGGGACTCGAGGTACTGCTCGGCCATATGGGTGGTCCGCTCTGGGCGAAGAAGGACGCCGGGGCGTGGACGGTCCCCAAGGGCGAGTACGAACCCGACGAGCCCGCCTGGGAGGCCGCCCGGCGCGAGTTCCAGGAGGAGCTGGGGCTGGTGCCGCCCGACGGGAAGGCCGTACCGCTGGGCGAGGTCGCGCAGAAGAACGGCAAGATCGTCACGGCGTGGGCCGTCGAGGCGGACCCGGACCTGAGCTCCTTCCGCCCCGGCACCTTCACCATGGAGTGGCCGCCGAGGTCCGGCCGGGTGCGGGAGTTCCCGGAGCTGGACCGCGTGGAGTGGCTCGGCCTGGAGCGGGCCCGTGCGCTGGTCATCACGGCGCAGACCGCGTTTCTCGACCGGCTGGCGGAGCACTCGGCCTAAGGGATGACACACGTTGCGGACGGCCCTGCCGCGCGCGAAGGTCTAAGCAAGCCCGCTCCCAGGGAGGTCAGCCATGCCCATCGCGACGGTGAACCCGGCGAACGGCGAGACGCTCAAGACGTACGAGCCCATGGGCGAGGAAGAGCTGGAACGCCGGCTCCAGCTCGCCGAGGCGACGTTCCGCACCTATCGGGCGCTCTCGTTCGTCGATCGCGCCCGGCTGCTGCTCAAGGCCGCCGATCTGCTGGACGAGGACCGGCGCGAGATCGGCCGGGTGATGACCACGGAGATGGGCAAGCCGATCAAGCAGGCCTGGGCGGAGGCCGCGAAGTGCGCCAAGGCGATGCGCTGGTACGCCGAGCACGCGGAGGCGCTGCTCGCCGACGAGGAGCCGGCCGAGGCCGATGTACGGGACTCCGGCGCGTCCCGGGTCCGGGTCCGGTACCGGCCGCTGGGACCCGTCCTCGCGGTGATGCCGTGGAACTTCCCGCTCTGGCAGGTGATCCGGTTCGCCGCGCCCGCCCTGATGGCGGGCAACGTGGGCCTGCTCAAGCACGCCTCCAACGTCCCGCAGACGGCCCTGTACCTGGAGGACCTGTTCCACCGGGCGGGCTTCACGGAGGGCTGCTTCCAGACGCTCCTGATCGGCTCGGGCGCGGTGGACGACATCCTCCGGGACGAGCGGGTGAAGGCCGCGACGCTCACCGGCAGCGAGCCGGCGGGCCGCGCGGTGGCCTCCACCTGCGGGGAGATGATCAAGAAGACGGTGCTGGAGCTGGGTGGCAGCGACCCGTACGTCGTGCTGCCCTCCGCCGACCTGGACCGGGCGGCCGAGGTGGCGGTCACGGCGCGCGTGCAGAACAACGGGCAGTCCTGCATCGCCGCCAAGCGGTTCATCGTGCACACCGACGTCTACGACGCCTTCGCCGAGAAGTTCGTCGCCGGCATGACGGCGCTCAGGGTCGGCGACCCGCTGGAGGAGGACACCGAGGTCGGGCCGCTCTCCAGCGAGCAGGGGCGGAAGGACCTGGAGGAGCTGGTCGACGACGCGCGGCGCAGCGGGGCGCAGGTGCTCTGCGGCGGCGAACGGCCGGACGGGCCCGGCTGGTACTACCCGCCGACCGTACTGGCCGGGATCACCCGCGAGATGCGCATCCACCGGGAGGAGGCGTTCGGGCCGGTCGCCACGCTGTACCGGGCCGGCGACCTGGACGAGGCGCTGCTCATCGCCAACGACTCGCCGTTCGGGCTGAGTTCCAACGTGTGGACGCGGGACGAGAGCGAGGTGGAGCGGTGCGCCCGCGATCTGGAGGCCGGTTCCGTGTACGTCAACGGGATGACCGCCTCCCATCCGGCGTTCCCGTTCGGCGGGGTCAAGCGGTCCGGGTACGGGCGTGAGCTGTCCGGGCACGGTATCCGCGAGTTCTGCAACATCACCACGGTTTGGCAGGGTGCGTGAGTGCTGCGCGACTACCATCCCCTTTTGTGAACCGCGAAGTGACCCTGCCTCTGATCGTCGACGACCGCGGTACCTTGCAGGTGGCCGCGGCCGACGTGAGCAAGCTGCTGCGGACCGTGGGTGGGCGGTGGCTGCGGCTCGTCGAGGCCGGGGACCCGGGGTTGGACGAGGACACGGTTGCCGCTTTGACCATTGAGCTGGCCAAGCTGGCCGATCGTATCGATGTGGCGTGTATCGCGCACAGCAGTGGGGCGCCCTAGGTCGCGCAGGGCGGATGCGCGCGCACCACCGTCTCCCGGCCGGGGATCGTGGGCGGGGTAGGCCTGGCAGCCCGTCACAGGGGCGTACGTCCGGGAGTGCCTCGATGACGCCGCGGGCCCGGACGAGGTCCGCCAGACGTGCTGCCGCGCGTTCCTCGCCCGGCGCGAGAGTGCCGAAAGAGGCCGCGGGGGCGGGGTCGGCGCGCTGGGCCATGTGCTCGTGAGGAGCGGCGGTCGGCGGGGATCCTCCACTGCTGTTCCGGGCCGGGCGGGCGAGGGTCCGGGGAGCTGCCGCGCCGCGTTCCACCAGGGGGACGAAGGGATGGGCGGACGGTCCGGGGCGAGTTCCCTGGCGGCCGTCTCCAGCAGTGCCTCGGCCGCGACCGGCACGATGTTCTCCCTCCCGCGGACCTGCGGTTTCCCACCCGTCCGCGGACGCGGTGTCCCCGGTCTGGAGTAGTTCGGCGCGAGATCGTCGCCAGGTCGAGTGATCGTGGGTGAACCACCTCCTGAGGTGAACGACCCTCTGACCGGCGGGCGCAGACCTTCCGGAAGGCTGAAAGCAGGCACGGTTCATGGCGACTTTGTGCAGACCCACGGTGTCGGTGCCGGAGCACGTGATCACGATGGAGGAGACGCTGGAGCTGGCGCGCTCCCGGCACGCGGATCATCCGCAACTGCCGCTCGCCCTGCGGCTGATAGAGAACACGGGCGTGAAGACGCGGCACATCGTGCAGCCCATCGAGGAGACCCTCAAGCACCCCGGCTTCGAGGAGCGCAACAAGCTCTACGAGGCCGAGGCCAAGGCCCGGGTCCCCGCGGTAATCCAGCGCGCCCTCGACGACGCGGAACTCCTCACCACCGACATCGACGTGATCGTCTTCGTCTCGTGCACGGGCTTCATGATGCCCTCGCTCACGGCGTGGCTGATCAACGAGATGGACTTCGACCCGACCACCCGACAGCTCCCCATAGCCCAGCTGGGCTGTGCGGCCGGCGGCGCGGCGATCAACCGCGCGCACGACTTCTGCACGGCCTACCCCGACACCAACGCGCTGATCGTGGCCTGCGAGTTCTGCTCGCTGTGCTACCAGCCCACCGACCTGGGCGTCGGCTCGCTGCTCTCCAACGGCCTGTTCGGTGACGGCATAGCCGCCGCCGTGGTCCGCGGCAAGGGCGGCACCGGCATCGAGCTGGAACGCAACGGCTCGTACCTGATCCCCAAGACCGAAGAGTGGATCATGTACGACGTCCGGGCGACCGGCTTCCACTTCCTGCTCGACAAGCGGGTGCCGGCCACCATGGAGCCGCTGGCCCCGGCGCTGCAGGACCTCGCGGGCATGCACGGCTGGGACGCCTCCGACCTGGACTTCTACATCGTCCACGCGGGCGGGCCGCGCATCCTCGACGACCTCAGCAAGTTCCTCCAGGTCGACCCGCACGCCTTCCGGTTCAGCCGGGCCACCCTCACCGAGTACGGCAACATCGCCTCCGGCGTCGTGCTGGACGCGCTGCGCCGGATGTTCGACGAGGGCGGCACCCAGAACCGGGCGCGCGGGCTCCTCGCCGGGTTCGGCCCCGGCATCACCGCGGAAATGGCGCTGGGCCGTTGGCGCAGCTGAAGACCGAGAGACGGTTCGAGTACCGCATGACCGAAGAGACACTCACCGAGACCCTGCCCCCGATCCGGCACTGGCCGGCGCTCGATCTGACCGGGACGGACTTCGATCCGGTGCTGAGAGAGCTGATGTGCGAAGGACCGGTCACCCGCATCCAGTTGCCCAACGGCGAGGGCTGGGCGTGGCTGGTGACCCGGATGGACGACGTCCGCATGGTGACCAACGACCCCCGCTTCAGCCGCGAGGAGGTGATGAAGAAGCCGGTCACCCGGCTGGCCCCGCACTTCATCCCGGACCCGGGCGCGGTCGGCTTCCTCGACCCGCCCGACCACACCCGGCTGCGCCGCTCGGTGGCGCCCGCGTTCACCACGAAGGGGGTGGAGCGGGTGCGCGACAAGGCGCGCGCCATGCTGGACGAACTGGTCGACGAACTCCTCCAGGACGGCCCGCCCGCCGATCTCACCAGTGCGGTGCTCAGCCCGTTCCCGATCGCGGTGATCTGCGAGCTGATGGGCGTCCCGGCCGCCGACCGGCACACCATGCACACCTGGACCCAGCTCATCCTGTCCTCCTCGAACGGCAAGGAGGTCAGCGAGAAGGCCAAGCGGGAGATGGCCGCCTACTTCTCGGATCTGATCGGGCTGCGCGAGAACAGCACGGCCGAGGACGTCGCCTCCCTGCTCGGCGCCGCCGTGGGCCGGGGCGAGGTGACGCTGGAGGAGGCCGTCGGGCTGGCGGGTCTCCTCCAGATCGGCGGCGAGGCGGTCACCAACAACAGCGGGCAGATGTTCTATCTGCTGCTGACCCGCCCCGACCTGGTGGACCGGCTGCGCGCGGAGCCGGAGATCCGCCCCAGGGCGATCGACGAACTCCTGCGCTTCATCCCGCACCGCAACGCGGTCGGGCTGTCCCGGATCGCCTTGGAGGACGTCGAGATCAGAGGCGTCCGGATCCGCGCGGGCGACGCGGTGTACAACTCCTATCTGGCCGCGAACCGCGACCCGGAGGTCTTCCCCGACCCGGAGACGATCGACTTCACCCGCAGCCCCAACCCCCACGTCTCCTTCGGCTTCGGCCCGCACTTCTGCCCCGGCAACATGCTGGCCCGAATGGAGGAGGAACTCATGGTGGACGCCCTGCTGGACCGGATGCCGGGCCTGAGGCTGGCCGTACCGCCGGAGAAGGTGCCCTTCAAGAAGGGCGCGCTGATCCGGGGGCCCGAGGCCCTGCCGGTGACCTGGTGAGCGGCGCATGACCTGGACCGAGGGACTGCTCGTGCCGCCGGGCCACGGCCGTGTCGTGGAGACGCCGGCCCAGCGGGTGACGTTCAAGGTCACCGGCATGCACTCACGGATGGCCTCCACCTTCGAGGTGGAGGTCCCTCCGGGCTTCGACGTGGGCGCGCATGTGCACACGCGCAGCGAGGAACTGTTCTACGTCCTGGAGGGTGAACTGGACGTCCTCGCCTTCGAGCCGCGCATCCGCACTCCCGACAACTGGCAGAAATGGCAGTCGAGTTCGGGCACCCGGGTGGTGCGGGCGACTCCGGGCACGGTCATCGTCGTACCCCCGGGCTGCCCGCACGCATTCGCCAATCCGACGGAGACGCCCGCGAAGATGTTCTTCCAGGCGAGTCCGCCACCGGATCACGAACGCTACTTCGAGGAGCTGCTGGAGATCCTGGGGAACGGGGGCCCACCGGACCAGGAGGCCATCGAGGCGCTACGGGCCAAGTACGACATCGAGCAACTGACTCCACTGAGGCACAGATGACTCCCTGAGGGCGCGGGGAACTGCGCGACCGGCCACACACCACCGTGTGACCGGATCGCGCAGCAGCCCCACGGCGCTACCGAATCGGCATACCCGCGAGCGTGCGCGCGATGACGAGCCGCTGGATCTCGCTCGTCCCCTCGAAGATCGTGTAGATGGCGCTGTCCCGGTGCATGCGCTCGACCGGGTACTCACGGGTGTATCCGTTGCCACCGAGGATCTGGATGGCCTGGGCAGTCACCTTCTTGGCGGTCTCGCTGGCGAACAGCTTGGACATGGACCCCTCGGCCGCGGTGAACGGCTTCCCGTTGACGGCCATCCACGACGCCCGCCACACGAGCAGCCGGGCGGCGTCTATCTGCGTCCGCATGTCCGCGAGCTGGAAGGCGACCCCCTGGTTGTCGATGATCGGCCGCCCGAACTGCTCCCGTGTCCTGGCGTAGTCGAGGGCGACCTCATACGCGGCCCGGGCGGTGCCGACGGCCATCGCACCGACGGCCGGCCGGGAGGCCTCGAACGTGGCCATCGCCGCGTTCTTGACGCGCTCGCCGCCCTTCGCGGCCCTCTCCCGGGCCCGGGCCAGCCGCTCGTCCAGCCTCTCCTTGCCGCCGAGCAGGCAGGAACCGGGGACGCGGACGTTGTCGAGGACGACCTCGGCGGTGTGCGAGGCCCGGATGCCGTGCTTCTTGAACTTCTGGCCCTGGGCCAGGCCCGGCGTGCCCGGCGGCACGATGAAGGAGGCGTGGCCCTTGGAGCCCAGCTCCGGGTCGACGCTGGCGACGACGACGTGGACGTTGGCGATGCCGCCGTTGGTCGCCCAGGTCTTCGTGCCGTTGATCACCCACTCGTCCTTGGCCTCGTCGTACACGGCCCGCGTACGCATGGACGCGACGTCGGAGCCGGCGTCGGGCTCGGAGGAGCAGAAGGCGGCGACCTTGACATCGTTCTGGTCGCCGTACATCTGCGGGATCCAGGTGCCGATCTGTTCCTCGGTTCCGTTGGCGAGAACGCCCACGGCGGCCAGGCCGGTGCCCACAATGGACAGGGCGATGCCCGCGTCGCCCCAGAACAGCTCCTCCATGGCCATCGGGATGCCGAGGCCGGTGGGGTCGAAGTACTGCTGCGCGTAGAAGTCGAGGGAGTAGATGCCGACCTTCGCGGCCTCCTGGATGACCGGCCAGGGAGTCTCCTCACGCTCGTCCCACTCGGCGGCCGCGGGGCGGATCACGTCGGCGGCGAAGCCATGGAGCCAGTCCCGGACTTCCTTCTGTTCGTCGTTCAGCTCCATGGTGAACTCGGCCATGTCCCCTCCAGCGGCGGAAGTGCGATGTTACTAGCGGTAACCCGAGTCTGTTACCGACGGGTAGGAAAAGTCAACCGGTGATGACGTCTCGGCATCCCGTTCGATGTCAGGGGCACAGTCAGTGTTAGTTTGCGCAGGCGTCACCGAATCAGCACGGGTGGGGAGAGCACATGGACACCACACAGCGGACCGATCAGCAGCGATCCGCCGACCGCCGACGGCGCGAGCTGCTGGAGGCCGCGGACCGGGTGGTGCTGCGCGACGGCCCGCAGGCGTCGATGAACGCGATCGCCGCGGAGGCCGGCATCACCAAGCCGATCCTGTACCGCCACTTCGGCGACAAGGGTGGCCTTTACGCCGCTTTGGCCAAACGGCACACGGATGCGCTGCTCGATTCGCTGCGGGCGGCGCTCGACGCTCCGGCCGATCGGCGGGAGCGGGTCGAGTCGACGCTGGACACGTATCTCGCCGCGATCGAGGCGCGGCCTCAGGTGTACCGGTTCCTGATGCATCCGGCGGAGGGCGGCGGGAGCGGGGACCAGGGGTTCGACGTCGGCAAGCATTCGGCTCCGCTGCTTCGGCGCATGGGCGAGGAACTGGCTCAGGTCATCGAGGAGCGGGTGGATCTGGGGCCGGAGAGTCAGCAGCTGGCCCGGGTGTGGGGGCATGGGATCGTCGGGATGATGCATGCGGCGGGTGACTGGTGGCTGGGGGAACGGCCTTGTTCCCGCGCCGAGTTGGTGCGGTCTCTGGCTGATCTGCTGTGGGGTCGCCTTGCCGCGGCCGGGGACAAAATGGGGGGGCCGGGGTTCTGACGGTCGCAGTTCGCCTGCGGGTGCGTGGGGGCTGGTCGCGCCCCGCGGCGCAGCCGCATGTCGACACAGCCCCGCGCCGCTGGGTTTCCCCTCAGCGGTGCCATGGAGCTCGCCTGATGTGCCTCAGCAGTTTCCGCTTGCGCCAACCCATGAGGTGGTCCGCGTAGACCCGGCCCTCAAGATGGTCGTACTCGTGCTGCAGGCACCGCGCGAAGAACCCCGTGCCGTGCACGGTGACCGGTTCCCCCGTCGCCGTGAAGCCCTCGATCACCGCGTGGTCGTAGCGCTCGGTCCCTGCCTCCAGCCCGGGCAGGGACAGGCAGCCCTCGGGGCCCCGGACGACCACTCCGTCGACGTCCACCAGGCGTGGGTTCACCACATGTCCGAGATTCCGGACATCGTCGTCGTCCGGGCAGTCGTACACGAACACGCGCTGCGCCACTCCGATCTGATTCGCCGCCAGACCGACCCCCTGCGCCGCGTACATCGTGGCGAACAGGTCCTCCACGAGGGCCGCCAGTTCGGGGCCGAATTCGGCGACTTCCCGGCATTGTTCGCGCAAACCCGCGTCGCCGAGCAGGGTGAGAGGCCGGACGCGCCCGTGGGCGCCCGGAATGGAACCGTGTCGCATGGCGGCAAGGGTACGGTTCGTATCGCCCATGCCCGCCGCTCAAGGCGTGGGCCGGGATTCGGGTGTGCGAACGGATCTCGATAGGCTGAGGTCCACACCACGCTGCCGGATGGCCCCAGGCGCGGCGCGTACGCAAGGAGGATCGAGAACTGATGGCAGGGAACTCGGACCCGCTCACGCCGCGGGCCAAGCTGGCCGTGACCGCGGGCAAGGCGGTCGCTGCGGCATCGCGCGCCGCGGGGCGCGGCAGCGGGTCGGTGATCGGTGGCCGGGTCGCGCTGAGACTCGACCCCGACCTGCTCGCACGGCTCGCGCAGAACCTGGACGTCGTCCTGGTGTCCGCCACCAACGGCAAGACGACGACGACCCGGCTGATCGCCGAGGCGCTGCGCGCCGCGGGCCCGGTCGTGTCGAACGCGCTGGGCGCCAACATGCCGGCCGGCATCACCTCCGCGCTCGCCGGCGGCTCGGACGCGAAGTTCGGTGTCATCGAGGTCGACGAGAAGTACCTGGCCGGTGTGGCCCGGGACACCGACCCGAAGTGCATCGCCCTGCTCAACCTCTCCCGCGACCAGCTGGACCGTGCCGCCGAGACCCGGATGCTCGCCGAGAACTGGCGCGAGGGTCTGGCCGGGTCCAAGGCCGTGGTCGTCGCGAACTGTGACGATCCGCTGGTGGTGTGGGCCGCCTCCTCGTCCCCGAATGTGATCTGGGTCGCGGCCGGGCAGATGTGGAAGGACGACGCCTGGTCCTGTCCGTCCTGCGGTGGCGTGATGCAGCGCCCGGGGGACGACTGGTTCTGCGGCGAGTGCGGGTTCCGCCGGCCCACCCCGACCTGGGCGCTGTCCGGGGACCACGTGCTGGATCCGCACGGGTCCGCCTGGCCCATCCATCTGCAGCTTCCGGGCCGTGCCAACAAGGCGAACGCCGCCTCCTCCGCGGCCGTCGCCGCCGTCTTCGGGGTGCCGCCGCAGGTCGCCCTGGAGCGGATGTACCAGGTGCAGGCCGTGGCCGGACGCTATGACGTCGTGCAGTTCCAGAACCGCGATCTGCGGCTGCTGCTGGCGAAGAACCCGGCCGGCTGGCTGGAGACGTTCTCCCTGATCGACCCGCCGCCCGCCCCGGTGATCCTGTCCGTGAACGCCCGCGGGGCCGACGGCACCGACACCTCCTGGCTGTGGGACGTCGACTACACCCGGCTGACCGGCCACCCGATCTTCGTGATCGGCGACCGGAAGCTGGACCTCGCCGTCCGTCTGGAGGTCGCGAACCAGCACTTCCAGGTCTGCGACGACCTCGACCAGGCCGTGCAGATGTGCCCGCCGGGCCGGATCGAGGTCATCGCGAACTACACCGCGTTCCAGGACCTGCGCCGCCGCGTCGGCAACTGATCTTCTGATCCTCGAAGGGCGATCACCTCATGAGCGACAACCAACTGCGGCTGGTGTGGATCTACCCGGACCTGCTGAGCACCTACGGCGACCAGGGCAACGCCCTCGTCGTGGAGCGGCGGGCGCGGCAGCGCGGCCTGGACGTGGCCCGGCTGGACGTGCGCAGCGACCAGCCGATCCCGACGTCCGGCGACATCTACCTGATCGGCGGCGGCGAGGACCGTCCGCAGCGGCTGGCTGCCGAGCGGCTGCGCCGTGACGGGCATCTGCACCGGGCGGTGGAGAACGGCGCGATCGTCTTCTCCGTCTGCGCCGGCTACCAGATCCTCGGCCACGAGTTCATCAACGACCTCGGCCAGCGCGAGCCGGGCCTCGGCCTGCTCGACGTGGTGTCGGTGCGCGGCGAGGGCGAGCGGTGCGTGGGTGACGTGCTCGCCGACATCGACCCGCAGCTGGGCCTCCCCCCGCTGACCGGCTTCGAGAACCACCAGGGCGTCACCCACCTCGGCCGCACCGCGCGCCCGTTCGCGCAGGTGAAGATCGGCAAGGGCAACGGCACCGGGGACGGCACGGAGGGCGCGTACAACGGGACCGTCTTCGGCACGTACATGCACGGCCCGGTGCTCGCCCGCAACCCGCAGATCGCCGACCTGCTGCTGAAGCTGGCGCTCGACGTCAACGCGCTGCCGCCGACCGACGACCGCTGGTACGAGGCGCTCCGCAACGAGCGCATCGCGGCTGCGCAGCAGCCTGCGTGACCACCGTTGCGCAGCAGCCTGCGTGACCACCGTTGCGCAGCAGCCTGCGTGAGCACAGTTGCGCAGCGGCCTGCGTGAGCGTCACGTCAGGGACTTCTCAGCGTCTTGCGGCAACCCCGTAGCGGGCCCGCCTGACGGCCCGTCCGCTCACATGTGCGGGCGCGTCCAGCAGGCGGACGCCCGCTACGGAGCCACCCCCACACGCCGGTAGGGTGGCCGGGAATCCGCCGGACAACGTGGTCCGGTTACCCGGCCCACGTTGAGAAGGTATTTCGGGCTATGCGCATTGGTGTCCTCACGTCCGGCGGCGACTGCCCCGGCCTGAACGCCGTCATCCGGTCCGTCGTGCACCGTGCCGTCGCCGACCACGGCGACGAGGTCATCGGTTTCCGGGACGGCTGGAAGGGCCTCCTGGAGTGCGACTATCTCAAGCTCGACCTCGACGCGGTGGGCGGCATCCTGGCGCGCGGCGGCACGATCCTCGGCTCCTCCCGGGTCCGCCCGGAGCATCTGCGGGACGGCGTGGAGCGGGCCAAGGGGCATGTCGAGGAACTCGGCCTGGACGCGATCATCCCGATCGGCGGTGAGGGCACGCTGAAGGCTGCCCGGCTGCTGTCGGACGGTGGGCTGCCGATCGTGGGCGTGCCCAAGACCATCGACAACGACATCGCCGTCACGGACGTCACCTTCGGTTTCGACACGGCCGTGACCGTGGCGACGGAGGCCCTGGACCGGCTGAAGACCACCGCCGAGTCGCACCAGCGCGTGCTGATCGTGGAGGTCATGGGCCGGCACACCGGCTGGATCGCCCTGCATTCCGGCATGGCGGCGGGCGCCCACGCCATCGTCGTCCCGGAACGGCCCTTCGACATCGACGAGTTGACGCGGAAGGTCGGCGAGCGGTTCGAGGCGGGCAAGCGGTTCGCCATCGTGGTCGCGGCCGAGGGTGCCAAGCCGCGGCCCGGCACCATGGACTTCGACGAGGGCGGCAAGGACATCTACGGCCACGAGCGCTTCGCCGGGATCGCCCGGCAGCTGTCGGTCGAGCTGGAGCACCGGCTCGGCAAGGAGGCGCGGCCGGTGATCCTCGGGCATGTGCAGCGGGGTGGCACGCCGACGGCGTACGACCGGGTGCTCGCGACGCGGTTCGGGTGGCATGCGGTGGAGGCCGTGCACCGGGGTGAGTTCGGGCGGATGACGGCGCTGCGCGGGACCGACATCGTCATGGTGTCGCTGGCCGAGGCGGTCGAGACCCTGAAGACCGTCCCCGTGGAGCGGTACGACGAGGCGGAGTGCGTCCTGTAGTTCACCCGAGAACAACCCGCCCCCGGTCACGGCAGTGACCGGGGGCGGTTCTAGTCTTGGGGCGGACAACTCGCACAACCCCCACGAATCAGGAGCCGCCGGATGGATCACAGCGGACACGGCATGATGATGGATCTGCCGCCGTTCACGCTGGGACGGGGGCTGGAGTGGTCCGCTGACCCGTTCTTCCTCGTCGCCTGCCTGCTGGGGCTCGCCCTGTACGGCTGGGGTGTGGTCCGGCTGCGGCGGCGTGGGGACGCGTGGTCGGTCGGCCGTACCGTGTCGTACGTCGTCGGTGTGCTGACCGTCGCCCTGGTGATGTGCACCAAGCTGAACGACTACGGCATGGTGATGTTCAGCGTGCACATGGTGCAGCACATGATCATCAGCATGCTGTCGCCGATCCTGATCCTGCTCGGCGCGCCCGTCACCCTGGCGCTGCGCGCGCTGCCGACCGCCGGCCGGGGCCGCAAGGGCCCGCGCGAGCTGCTGCTGGCGCTGCTGCACAGCCGCTACATGCGGATCGTGACGCACCCGGCGTTCACGATCCCGATGTTCATCGCGAGCCTGTACGTGCTGTACTTCACCCCGCTGTTCGACTTCCTGATGGGGTCGAAGACCGGGCACATCGCGATGATGGTGCATTTCTTCGCCGTGGGCATGGTGTTCTTCTGGCCCATCATGGGCGTCGACCCGGGCCCGTACCGGCCGGGGTACGTGATGCGGATGCTGGAGCTGTTCGCGGGCATGCCGTTCCACGCGTTCTTCGGCATCGCGTTGATGATGGCGTCGGCGCCGATGGTGGACACCTTCCAGCACCCACCGGCCTCGCTCGGCATCGACGCGCTGGCCGACCAGAACGCGGCCGGCGGCATCGCCTGGGCGTTCAGCGAGGTCCCGTCCGTGCTGGTGCTGATCGCGCTGCTGTTCCAGTGGTACAGCTCCGAGCAGCGGCAGGCCAAGCGCATGGACCGGGCCGCGGACCGGGACGGCGACAAGGAGCTGGAGGCGTACAACGCCTATCTGGCCTCCCTGAACGCGCGAGAGAGCTAGCCGGAGCCATCCCCTCCGGGCGGGATCGGGGGCACCATGGTCGAGGACGGACCATGAGGAGGGTGTCGCGATGCCCGGTTCCACGAACGGTTCCACCAGGGCGATGGGGGCTCTCACGGTCGGCGGGCTCGTCGTCGTGACCGCCTACACGGTCGCGCTCGGCAGCAACGGCTGGCTGTGGTTCGGATGGGTGGTGCTCGGGTTGCTGACGCTCGCCATGGTCGTCACCCGGGCGTAGGGACGACCGGCCGGCGCGCGCTGACTACAGTTCCCGCATGAACAGCAGGACGACCTCGTTCGATGACCTCGACCGCCGGATCATCACCGCGCTGATGGCGAACGCCCGGACCAGCTTCGCCGAGATCGGCGCGGACATCGGACTGTCGGCGACGGCGGTCAAGCGGCGCGTGGACCGGCTGCGGGAGACGGGGGTGATCACCGGGTTCACGGCGACGGTGAAGCCCTCGGCGCTCGGCTGGCGCACCGAGGCGTACGTCGAGGTGTACTGCGAGGGCGCCGCCCCGCCCCGGCGGCTGGCGGAGGTGGTGCGCAACCATCCGGAGATCACGGCGGCCATGACGGTCACCGGCGGCGCCGACGCGCTGCTGCACGTGCGGGCGCGGGACGTGGACCACTTCGAGGAGGTGCTGGAGCGGATCCGGGTCGAGCCGTTCATCCGGAAGACGATCAGCGTGATGGTGCTCTCCCACCTGCTCCCCGAGAGCCCGGAAGCCGGTGCCACCCACGCCGCGCCGGAATGACCGGGACCATGCGCAGGAGTAGTGCGTATAAGGCCTGAAGAACGCAGCGATGCTGCGCATCTGCGCAGCTTTTGTTTCTTGTCGGCCGTCCTCCTCCCTTTCTACCGTGGTGTGCACCCCCAGTGACACAACGCAAAGCGGAGGAAACCCTCTGTGTCCCCAAGCCGTGTTCAGCGTGCTCGGCGCTTTCTCGTCTGCGAACCCAGACACTTCGCCGTGCAGTACGCGATCAACCCCTGGATGCACCCCGACAAGCCCGTCGACGTGGATCTCGCCCGGGAGCAGTGGCAGGCCCTGATCAGCGCCTACCGCACCCACGGTCACAGCGTGGAGTCGGTCGAGCCGGTCCGCGGCCTGCCCGACATGGTCTTCGCCGCCAACGCGGCGTTCGTGGTCGGCGGCCGGGTCTTCGGCTCCCTCTTCCACGCGCCCGAGCGGCGCCCGGAGTCGCTCCACTACGACACCTGGTTCAAGGCCGCGGGCTACGACGTGTACCGCCCGGAGTCGGTGAGCGAGGGCGAGGGCGACCTGGTGTGGACGGGCCGGTACGTGCTCGCCGGCACCGGGTTCCGCACCACCCGTGAGGCGCACCGGGAGGCGCAGGAGTTCCTCGGCCATCCGGTGATCGGCCTGACCCTGGTGGACCCGTACTTCTACCACCTGGACACGGCGCTGTTCGTCCTCGACGACGACAACATCTGCTACTACCCCGAAGCGTTCTCGGCGGGCAGCCGGGAGGTGCTGCGCCGGCTGTACCCGGACGCGGTGCTCGCCACCCGAGAGGACGCGATGGCGTTCGGCCTGAACTCCGTGTCCGACGGCCGGAACGTCTTCATCGCCCCCCAGGCCGAGGCGCTCGCCGAGCGCCTGGCCGACCACGGTTTCGCCCCCGTCCCCGTCGACCTGTCCGAGTTCCACAAGGCCGGCGGCGGCATCAAGTGCTGCACCCAGGAGATCCGCTGATGACCGCACCCGCGCGCACGCGCACGTCCGACGACCTGATCCGGGCCGAGGAGCCGGTCCTCGCGCACAACTACCACCCGCTGCCGGTGGTGGTCGCCCGTGCCGAGGGCACCTGGGTGGAGGACGTCGAGGGCAACCGCTACCTGGACATGCTCGCCGGGTACTCGGCCCTGAACTTCGGCCACCGGCACCCCGCGCTGATCGAGGCCGCACACCGCCAGCTCGACCAGCTGACGCTGACCTCCCGCGCCTTCCACAACGACCGGCTGGCCTCCTTCGCCGAACGGCTCGCGGAGCTGACCGGCCTGGACATGGTGCTGCCGATGAACACCGGCGCCGAGGCGGTGGAGAGCGGCATCAAGGTGGCCCGCAAGTGGGCGTACGACGTGAAGGGCGTCCCCGCCGACCGGGCGACGATCGTGGTCGCGGCGGAGAACTTCCACGGCCGTACGACGACCATCGTCAGCTTCTCCACGGACGAGACCGCCCGGGCGGGCTTCGGCCCCTTCACACCCGGCTTCAGGATCGTGCCGTACGACGACCTGGCCGCGCTGGAGGAGGCCGTCGACGAGACCACGGCGGCGGTGCTGATCGAGCCCATCCAGGGCGAGGCGGGCGTGATCATCCCGAGCGAGGGCTATCTCGCCGGGGTGCGGGAGCTGACCCGCCGCAAGGGCTGCCTGTTCATCGCGGACGAGATCCAGTCGGGCCTCGGCCGCACCGGCCGCACCTTCGCCGTCGAGCACGAGGACGTCGTACCCGACGTGCTGCTGCTCGGCAAGGCACTGGGGGGCGGGATCGTGCCGGTGTCGGCGGTGGTCGCCCGGCGCGAGGTGCTGGGTGTGCTGCACCCGGGCGAGCACGGCTCCACGTTCGGCGGCAACCCGCTCGCGGCGGCGGTCGGCACGGCCGTGGTCGAACTGCTTCAGACCGGCGAGTTCCAGCGCCGGGCCGCCGAGCTGGGCGTGCTCCTGCGGGACGGGCTGACCGAGCTGGCCGGCCGGGGCGTGGTCGGCTTCCGGTCGCGCGGGCTCTGGGCGGGCGTCGACATCGACCCGGCGATCGGCACCGGCCGCGAGATCAGCGAGCGGCTGATGCGGGAGGGGATCCTGGTGAAGGACACCCACGGTTCCACGATCCGGCTGGCACCGCCGCTGACCATCACGGCGGAGGAGCTGCGCTCCGCGCTGACGGCACTGGAGAAGGTGCTGGGGTCGTGACGCAGGTGTGGGGCGGCCGGGCCGCCCCACACCGACCGCTCGTTCGCCCGAAGGGTGAAGATTGAGCCATGAGGGGGTAGACCACTCTCAGCTACAGAGAGGTCGGCCGTGAGCACTCACGAGGAGCAGGACGCCGGCGGGCGGCGGTTCGACGTGGCCGACGCCGCGCCCCTGCTGCTCGACGCACAGGGCGTGGTGACCAGCTGGACGCGGGGCGCCCAGCACCTGCTGGAGTACACGGCCGCCGAGGCGGTGGGCACCAACGTGACCCGCCTGCTGTCCGCCGAGGACGCCGCGCGGCTGCCCGAGCTGGCCGAGCGGTGCCGCAGGGACGGCGGCTGGGCGGGCCTGCTGACCGCGCGACGCAAGGACGGGCAGCCGATCCGTGTGATGGTGCGGATCACTCCGGCGATGGAACCCGGCGGGGCGGCGCACTGGCTGGTTCTCCTCTCCGACGTGGCCGGGGAACGCGGCTGGGACATGAGCCGCGGGGTGCTGGAGCAGATGGTGACCGACTCCCCCATCGGCATCGCGATCGTGGACACCGATCTGCGCTGCGTCTGGTCGAACGCGGCCCTGGAGCGGTACGGCGGCGGCTCCCCCGGGGAGCGGCTGGGGCGGCGGCTCGCGGAGATCCAGCCGGGACTCGACTCCGAGGGCATCGAGGAACAGATGCGGCAGGTGCTGGAGACCGGCCGGCCCGTCGTCGGCTACGAGCACGTGGGCCAGGTACGGTCCGCGCCGCTCCGGGAGACGGCGCACATGATGTCCTTCACCCGTCTCGACGACGAGCAGGGCCATCCGATGGGTGTCTACTACACCGTCGTCGACATCTCCGACCGGCACCGCGCCCGACGGCGGCTGGCCCTTCTCGACCGGGCCGGCGAGCAGATCGGCCGCACCCTGGACATCGTGCGGACCGCGCAGGAACTGGCCGACGTGGCCGTGCAGGACTTCGCCGACTTCGTCAGCGTGGACCTGCTGGAGTCCGTGCTGCGGGGCGCGGAGCCCGAGCCGGGACCCGTGCGCGACACGGACGAGGTGCCGCTGCGGCGGGCCGGGCACCAGTCGGTGGTCCCCGGGGTCCCGGAAGCCGTCGTGGAGATCGGCGCGGTGGCCACCTACCTCGCCGGGTCGCCCCCGGTCCGCAGTCTGACCACGGGCCGGTCCTGGCGCGAGGAACGGCTCGACCCGCTCGACACGGAGTGGGCCACCGACATCCCGGGCGGCCGGGCGGCGACCTTCCTGGAACTGGGCCTGCACAGCGTGATGATCGTGCCCATCCGTGCCCGGGGCATCACCATGGGCGTCACCAGTTTCTTCCGGCGCCACCGTCAGGACCCCTTCGACGAGGACGACCTGAATCTCGCCGAGGACCTGGTGTCCCGGGCGGCGGTCTGTGTGGACAACGCCCGCCGCTACACCCGCGAACGGGACGCGGCCCTGGTCCTGCAGCGCAGCCTGCTGCCGCGCCGGCTGCCCGAGCAGGACGCGGTCGAGGTGGCCGCCTGCTACCGGCCGGCCGACGAGCTGACCGGCCTCGGCGGCGACTGGTACGACATCATCCCGCTGTCCGGTGCGCGCGTGGCCCTGATCGTGGGCGAGGTGCCGGGGCACGGGATCGACGCCGCGGCGGCCATGGGGCGGCTGCGCACCGCCGTGCACACCCTCGCGGCGCTCGATCTGCCGCCCGAGGAGGTCCTCGCCCATCTCGACGACCTCGTGGCGCGGATGGCCCGGGAAGAGGGCGTCCGACCCGAGGACCCGGAGGCCGCCGGCATCCAGGCGGTGGGGTCGGGGTGTGTGTACGTCATCTACGACCCCGTCAACGGCCGGTGCACGATGGCCGCCGCGGGCCATCCCGCGCCCGCCGTCGTCCTGCCCGACGGCGACGTCAGCTTCGTCGATCTGCCGCAGGGGCCGCCGCTCGGGGCGGGCGGCCCGCCGTTCGAGGCGGTCGAGCTGACGCTGGCCGAGGGCAGCACGCTGGCCCTGCACACCGACGGGCTGCTGGTCCACGGAGACGGCTCGGGCAGCGCCGGGGCCGAGGCCGTGGACCGCGACCGGCTGCGCCGCGTCCTGGAACGGCGCGCCCCCACGCTCGACACGCGCTGCCGGGCCGTGGTCGACGCGCTGGTGCCGGCCCGGCCGTACGACGACGTGGCCCTGCTGATGGCCCGCACCAGGCTGCTCGGCGCCGACCAGGTCGCCGACTGGGACCTGGCCGCCGACCCGGCCGTGGTCGCCGACGCCCGCAAGGAGGCTGCCCGGCAGCTGGGCGAATGGGGGCTGGAGGAGCTGGCGTTCACCACCGAACTGGTCGTGAGCGAGCTGGTCACCAATGCCATCCGGCACGCGGAGGGCCCCGTCCGGCTCCGGCTGATCCGGGACCGCAACGCCCTGATCTGCGAGGTCTCCGACGGCAGCGCCACCGCGCCCCATCTGCGCCATCCGCGCACCACCGACGAGGGCGGCCGCGGACTGCTGCTGGTCTCCCAGTTCGCCGAGCGGTGGGGAACCCGCTTCGTCCCCGGCGGGAAGATCATCTGGGCCGAGCAGTCCACGACGGACCCGCCGAACTGAGCCACACGGAACGTGCAATGGAGTCGAGTACGGCGGCGAGTTCCGCGCCGG
Source organism: Streptomyces sp. RB17 (assembly GCF_009604455.1). GTDB lineage: Bacteria > Actinomycetota > Actinomycetes > Streptomycetales > Streptomycetaceae > Streptomyces. The sequence goes on along the minus strand of NZ_WEGL01000006.1, from coordinate 178,802 downwards.
AGCGCGGCTGTCGCTCTGTCGGGGAGGCCATGAGCCTCCTCGCGGGGCGCGGAGAACGGCATGAGCATGGTCAGTTGCGGTTACAGATGACGACAGGCGCACGCGTGGTGGCCTGGACGAGGTAAGGGGCGAGTCGAACCGTGTTCTACTACCTGCTCAAGTACGTGCTGCTGGGTCCCCTGCTGAGACTGGTCTTCCGGCCCCGGATCGAGGGCCTGGAGAACGTGCCGGACTCCGGCCCCGCGATCGTCGCCGGGAACCATCTGTCCTTCTCGGACCACTTCCTGATGCCGGCGATGCTGAAGCGCCGGATCACCTTTCTCGCCAAGGCGGAGTACTTCACCGGCCCGGGCCTCAGGGGCCGGCTCACCGCGTTCTTCTTCCGCAGTGCCGGGCAGATTCCGGTGGACCGCTCGGGCAAGGAGGCGGGGCAGGCGGCGATCCGCGAGGGCCTGAGGGTGCTGGGCAGGGACGAGTTGCTGGGGATCTACCCGGAGGGCACCCGGTCGCACGACGGCAGGCTCTACAAGGGCAAGGTCGGCGTCGCTGTGATGGCGCTGAGGGCCGGGGTGCCGGTCGTGCCGTGCGCGATGATCGGCACGTTCGAGGCCCAGCCGCCGGGGAAGGTCATCCCGAACGTCCACCCGGTCACCATCCGTTTCGGCCGGCCGCTCGACTTCTCCCGCTACGCCGGCATGGAGCACGAGAAGGCGATCCTGCGGGCCGTCACCGACGAGATCATGTACGCCATCCTGGTGCTGTCCGAGCAGGAGTACGTCGACGAGTACGCGGCCGTCGTCAAAGAACGACAGGCCGTGGAGAACGGCGCCAGAGAGCGCAGGTTCCCGCGGGCGCCGCTGAGCTGAACGCCTCTGCCGACGGCAGAAGGTCCACCGGCCCGGCGGCCCGCGTACCTAGGCTCGGCCCATGAAGAAAGCTGTGGTGATCGGGGCGAGCGGGCAGATCGGCCGTCCGACGGTGGAGGCGCTGGCAGGGGACGGCTGGGAAGTGACGGCGGCCTCGCGGGGCGGCGGCCGGGACCGGGCGTGGGGCGACGGGGTGCGGACGGTCCGGCTGGACCGCTCCGACCACGCGGCCCTGGCCTCGGTGGTCGGCGACGGCTGCGACCTGCTGGTCGACATGATCGCGTACGACACCGCGCACGCACGGCAGTTGACCTCCCTGGCCGGCCGTGTCGGCTCGGCGGTCGTGATCTCCACCGTGTCCGTGTACGACGACGGCAAGGGCCGGAACTTCGACACGCTGCACGAGCCGGACGGCTTTCCTGCCTACCCGGTGCCGGTCCCCGAGAGCCGGCCGACAGTGGCTCCGGGCGAGGGGTCGTACAGTGCCCGCAAGGTCGCTCTCGAACACGAACTCCTCGCGGCGGACGGGAAGTTGCCGGTGACCGTGCTGCGGCCGGGCGCGGTGCACGGACCGTACAGCCCGCTGCCCCGCGAGTTGTACTTCGTGAAGCGGAATCTCGACGGCAGACGCAGGCGGGTGCTGTCGTACCAGGGTGAGAGCCGGTTCCATCCGTCGAGTGCGCGCAACATCGCCGAACTGGTACGGCTGGCCGCGGCCCGGCCCGGTACCCGGGTGCTCAACGCCTGTGACGGAGAGGCGCCGACGGTCGCCGAGATCGGCGCGGCGGTCGACGCGGTGATGGGCGCGGAGACGGAGACGGCGTTGCTCGACGGCCCTCCGGACGGCTCCGTCGGGAGGACGCCGTGGTCGGTTCCGCTGCCGGTCGTCTTCGACATGTCCGCCGCGGAGCGGGAGTTGGGCTACCGGCCGGTGGTCTCGTACGCCGAGAGCCTGCCGGAGACGGTCGACTGGCTGACGGACACGCTCTGCGGACGGGACTGGCGGGAGTGCTTCCCGCTCCTCGCCCAGGCGTATCCGGACCTGTTCGACTACGCGGCGGAGGACGCCCGGCTCGCGGCATGAGTGGCATGAGCCGCATGGATGAGGGGCGGCCGGAGAGCCCGGCCGCCCCTCGTCACCGTACGATCCCGGTCACGGCTTGGGTGTGGCGTGCGGTCCGCAGGTCGCGTCCGCGCCGTCCAGCTTGCCGTCGAGCAGGTAGGCGTCGACGCGCTGGTTGATGCAGGGGTTGACCAGGCCGGTCACACCGTGCGAGCCCGCGTCCTTCTCGGTGATCAGACGGGAGCCCTGGAACCGCTTGTGCAGTTCGACGGCGCCCTCGTACGGGGTGGCGGCGTCCCGGGTGGACTGCACGATCAGCACCTGCGGCAGGCCCTTGCCGGTCCGCACGTCGACCGGGGTCCGCTGCTGCACCGGCCATGTGGCACACGGCAAGTTCATCCACGCATTGGCCCAGGTCATGAAGGGATAGTCGCGGTTGAGCCGGGTGTTGTCCCTGTCCCACTTCTGCCAGCTGGTGGGCCACTTGGCGTCGGTGCACTCGACGGCCGTGTAGACGGCGTTGCCGTTCTCGGCGGAGATGTTCCCGGCCGTGTTCGACGGGTCGGGGGCGGCGGCGTCGACCAGCGCCTTGGTGTCACCGGCGACGTACTTGCTGAACACCGTGGCGACCGGCACCCACGAGGAGTCGTAGTACGGCGCACTCTGGAAGAAGGAGATGAGCTCGGCCGGCCCGACGACTCCGCCGATGGGGTTCTTCTTGGCGGTGGCGCGCAGCTGGAGCCACTTGGCCTGGACGGCGTCGCGCGTGGTGCCGAGGTGGAAGGCGGTGTCGTTCGCGGCGACCCAGTCCTCCCAGTCCTTCCAGCGGCCCTCGAAGGCGATGTCCTGGCCCAGGTTGGCCTGGTACCAGATGTTCTCGCGGGCGGGGTTGACCACGCTGTCCACGATCATGCGGCGCAGGTGGCCCGGGAAGAGGGTGCCGTAGACGGCGCCGAGGTAGGTGCCGTAGGAGACGCCGAGGTAGTTGAGCTTCTTCTCGCCCAGGGCGGCGCGGATGACGTCCAGGTCACGGGCGGTGTTGGGCGTGGTCATCTGCTGGAGCATCGCCTGGCCGGTGCGCTCCAGGCAGCCGTCCGCGTACTCGCGGGCCAGCTTGCGCTGGGCGGTCTTGTCCGCCTCGGTGTCCGGCACCGGGTCCATCTTCGGCGCCTTCACGAACTCCTGCGGGTCCGCGCAGGAGATGGGCGCGGAGCGGCCGACGCCGCGCGGGTCGAAGCCGACGAAGTCGTAGGCCTTGGCGACGTTCGCCCACACCGCGTTCTTGTTGGTGATCCGGGTCGGGAAGCGCAGCCCGGAACCGCCGGGCCCGCCGGGGTTGTAGACGAGCGAGCCCTGACGCTCCTCCTTGGTGCCGGTGTTGCCGATGCGGTCGACGGCGAGCTTGATCTGCTTGCCGTACGGGTGTGCGTAGTCGACGGGCACGCTGACCCAGCCGCACTGGATGGGCTTCGCCAGCCCCCAGTCGGCGGGGCAGTCCTGCCAGTCGATGCCGGCCTTGGCGGCACGGGCGGCGGCGATCGCGGCGCCCTTGGCCTCCCGGTCCGGGCCGGGCCGGCCGGCGGCACTGGCCGCGGGCGCCGAGACGGCGCCGGCGATCAGGGTGGCGGTGACGAGCGCTCCCGCCGAACCGAGCGCCAGCAGGCGGCTGTTCGGTCTGTTGTCCCTCAAGTGGGATCCTCCCCCTGTATCAGGATCACTGCGAGTGGTCGGTCCGGGGATCCTCTCGGCTGTGAGCTGCCTGAGAACAGGGGGCGGCCACCATCTTTACCAATCCGATAAACGGATGGTCATGTTCGGCCAACGAGCCTTGCCAATGACTCGTCCAGGAGTCGTCGTAGCCGCAGTGCGTCGGGGGCCACGGCACTGACCAGTGCTGCGGGACCGGCCAGCGGCATCAGGGCGGCGCGCTCGTCCAGCATCTGGGGCTCGACCGGTTGTCCCGCAAACTCGGGACGTACGACGATCAGTTGCCCCACCGCCCGGTGCCCCGCCAGCACCGCCGGTCCGTCCCAGCCGCCCGGCGCCCCGGGCCCACAGGCCAGTTCCTGGTCCAGCACCGTCCGGCCCGCGACCCGCACGGTCAGCCGGCTGCTGAGCCGCCCGGGTTCCTCCCCCGCCCGCCCCAGCACCTGCTCCTCGCGCAGCACGAGCCGGGCACCGGCGGCCAGTTCGGCGCGGGTGGTGACGTGCAGGTCACTGCCGCAGGCTGAGATCAACTGCTCGGGGAGCCAGTGCAGTTCGGCGTCGTCGGCCACCTCGAGCCGTACGTCGTAGCGGGCCTCGTCCTTGGCCTGGCCGGGCAGGGCGAGGGTGGCTGCGGCCGAGCCGACGCGCAGCCGGGCGCCCTCCGCCACGCGCGCCGTGAGCGAGAAACGGTCGCCGCCGAGCGGGCCGCTCATCGCGCCGACGACCATGACCCTCGCCTCGGTACCGGCGGACCGGGTACGGCGCAGGGCCAGCGGGCCGTCGCCCTCCAGCACCGGCAGCGCGGTGCCGCCCCGGCCGTCGGCGCGGGCCACGATCCGCGCGTCCGCCCGGACCCCGGTGGCCGTCATGCCGTCCACGCGGCGAGCCGCTCGCGCACCCAGGCCGCCACGTCGGCGACACCCTTGTCGCTGCGCAACGACTGGAAGAAGACCGGGAGTTCGGCGCGCTGCGCCTTGGCGTCGGCGGCCATCCGGGTGAGGTCGGAGCCCACGTGGGGCGCGAGGTCGGTCTTGTTGACGACGAGGAGGTCGGCGGTGGTGACCCCGGGGCCGCCCTTGCGCGGGATGTCGTCGCCGCCGGCCACGTCGATCACGAAGATCTGCGCGTCCACGAGCCCCTTGGAGAAGGTCGCCGTGAGGTTGTCGCCGCCGGACTCGACGAGGATCAGGTCCAGCGGGCCGACCGCGTCCTCCAGGTCCTCCACGGCTTCGAGGTTGGCGGAGATATCGTCACGGATCGCGGTGTGCGGGCAGGCGCCCGTCTCCACGGCCGTGATCCGCTCGGGCGGCAGTACGGCCTCCCGGAGCAGGAACTCGGCGTCCTCACGGGTGTAGATGTCGTTGGTGACGACGGCCAGCGACAGCTCGTCGCGCAGCGTCCGGCAGAGCGCGGCGACGGTCGCGGTCTTCCCGGACCCGACGGGCCCGCCGAGCCCGATGCGCAGGGCACGGCGCGAGCCGTCGGGCCGGTGGGCGTCCGCACTGAGGGCGGCGGGGCCGGAGTGGGTGTGGTCGAGGTGCATAACAGCGGCTCCATTTTCAGCCAGGTCCGGCATCAATCAGCCCGTCCGGCGTTTGAGGACAAGGCCGTTCAGGCCGATCGGGGGTCCAGGGGGCGGAGCCCCCTGGTGAGGTCGAAGGGGCGCGGCCCCTGGGGATGATGGGGGTCCCCCCGCTCGAGCGAAGCCGAGAGTGGGGGAGGGTACGGGCGGCGGGGGCGAGACATGTCAGGACGCGAACAGCCGTACCGGCCAGCCGGCATGCCACTGCGCACCGACCTCCAGCAAGGGCCCCGACGCGGCCGGCAGCGCATGGACACCCTCGTAGGGCACTCTTCGCGCCGCCTCCACCGCCGTATCCACGACGCGGTCCAGCTCCGGCGCGAGCCGGGCCAGCACTCCGGTCGCCTCGAACGGGTCGAGGCTGAGCAGTCGTACGGTCGCCGTCGTCGGCCCGCTCACGCTCTCGTACACCGCGCAGTACGCCGCGTCGTCCGGTCCCAGCCCGGCCGCCCGCGCGGCCAGCCCGAGCACGACCGGCTGGTGGGCGCCCTTGGGGAACTCCCGGGCCAGCGCGTCGAGTCCGGGTGACGCCCAGCTCGCCCGCGCCGCCCTCAGCAACTGGCGGCCGAGGCGACGCGCGGCGGCCCGCAGGGCGGGCGACGGCGTACGGGCGTCGGCCGCCGCGTCCAATTCCCCTGGGTCCACGCCGAGTACGGCGGCAGCCGCCAGCGCGCCCGCGACCAGCCCGGCGGTGTGCAGCCGGCCCCGGCAGAAGTCCTCCAGGCTCGCGGCGGAGGTGATGCGGCCCGCCTTGACGGCGGCCTCCGCGCCGCCGGAGTGCGCGTGCCCTCCGGCGGGAAAGCGGCCGTCGGCCAGGACGAGAAGTGCTGCCCGTGCCATCACGACGCCCTCAGAAGAGGAAGTAGCGCTGGGCCATGGGCAGCTCGGCGGCCGGTGTCGCCTCCACCAGTTCGCCGTCGATGTGCACGGCGAAGCTGTCGGGATCGATCCGCACGTCGGGCCGCGCGTCGTTCTCGCGCATGTCGGCCTTGGTCACCGCGCGCGTGGACTCGATGGCCACGAACCTCTTGCCGAGCCCGAGCCGCTCCGCCAGCCCGTCCTCGATCGCCAGGCCACTGACGAAGTTGACCGAGTCGGCGGCCGGGGCCCGGCCGATCGCGCCGTACATCGGCCGGGGCAGGATCGGCTGCGGGGTGGGGATGGAGGCGTTGGCGTCGCCCATCTGCGCGTAGGCGATCTGCCCGCCCTTGAGCACGAGGTGCGGCTTGACCCCGAAGAACGCCGGCTCCCACAGCACGAGGTCGGCGAGCTTGCCGGTCTCCACGGAGCCGATCTCGGCGGCGAGACCCTGGGCGAGCGCCGGGTTGATCGTGTATTTGGCGACATAGCGACGCACCCGGTGATTGTCCGCCCGTCCGTCGCCCGGCAGTGCGCCACGCCTGCGCTTCATCACGTGGGCCGTCTGCCAGGTGCGCAGGATGACCTCGCCGACCCGGCCCATGGCCTGGGAGTCGGAGGAGATGATCGAGATCGCGCCGAGGTCGTGCAGGACGTCCTCCGCGCCGATGGTGGACGGCCGGATCCGGGACTCGGCGAACGCCAGGTCTTCGGGGACCGCCGGGTTGAGGTGGTGGCACACCATCAGCATGTCGAGGTGTTCCTCGGCGGTGTTGACGGTGTAGGGCCGGGTCGGGTTGGTGGAGCTGGGCAGCACGTTGGGCTGTGAGACCACGGTCATGATGTCCGGTGCGTGCCCGCCGCCGGCGCCCTCGGTGTGGTACGAGTGGATGCCCCGGCCCGCGATCGCGGCGAGGGTGTCACCGACGAATCCGGCCTCGTTCAGGGTGTCGGTGTGGATGGCGACCTGGATGCCCGTGCGGTCGGCGACCGTCAGCGCGGCGTCGATGACGGCCGGGGTGGAGCCCCAGTCCTCGTGCAGCTTCAGGCCGGCCGCGCCGCCCCGGATCTGCGAGAGCATCGCCTCGTGGCTGACGGTGTTGCCCTTGCCGAGGAAGCCGACGTTGACCGGGTACGCCTCCATCGCCTCGAACATCCGGGCGAGGTGCCAGGGCCCGGGCGTGACGGTGGTGGCCTTGGAGCCCTCGGCCGGTCCGGTGCCGCCGCCGACCAGGGTGGTGATACCGGAGGCCAGCGCCTCGTCGGCGATCTGGGGGCAGATGAAGTGCACGTGCGCGTCGATGGCGCCGGCGGTGAGGATCCGCCCGTTGCCCGCGATGATCTCGGTCTCCGGGCCGATGACCAGGTCGGGGTGGACGCCGTCCATGGTGTCCGGGTTGCCGGCCTTGCCGATCGCGGCGATCCGGCCGTCGCGGATGCCGACGTCGGCCTTGACGACGCCCCAGTGGTCGACGATGACGGCACCGGTGATCACGGTGTCGGGCGTGCCGTCGGCGCGGGTGGCACGCGACTGGCCCATGGACTCGCGGATCACCTTGCCGCCGCCGAACACCGACTCGTCCCCGGAGGTGCCGGGTCCGCCGGAGCGGTCCTCCTCGATCTCGATCAGCAGGTCGGTGTCGGCGAGCCGGATGCGGTCACCGACGGTGGGGCCGAACAGGTCGGCGTAAGCGCCGCGCGCGATCTCAGGCATCGAGGGCACCCCCGGTCTCCCCGCGCAGCCCCGGCACGATCCGGGCGCCGCCGAGGGGCACGAGTTCGACGTCGACGGGGATGCCGGGCTCGAAGCGTACGGCGGTGCCGGCGGCGACGTTCAGCCGCTTGCCGCGGGCGGCGGCGCGGTCGAACTCCAGGCCGGGGTTGGCCTCGGCGAAGTGGTAGTGGGAGCCGACCTGGACCGGCCGGTCGGCGGCGTTGAGGACGGTGAGGCGGGTGACCTCACGGCCCTCGTTGAAGACGACCGGGTCGTCCGCGAACAGGATCTCTCCGGGAATCATCGCGGCCCCCTCAGATGATCGGCTCGTGGACGGTGACGAGCTTGGTGCCGTCCGGGAAGGTGGCCTCGACCTGCACGTCGTGGATCATCTCGGGGACCCCGTCCATGACGTCGTCCCTGGTGAGGAGCTTACGGCCGGAGGACATCAGCTCGGCGACGGTGCGGCCGTCCCGCGCGCCCTCGAGGATGTGCGACGTGATCAGGGCGACCGCTTCCGGGTGGTTGAGCCTGAGCCCGCGGGCCCTGCGCTTCTCGGCCACGTCGGCCGCCACATGGATCAGCAGCCGCTCTTGCTCGTGCGGGGTCAGTTGCACGTCCCACCTCACAGTCCTTGCTCCGGACCGTGCGGGGTCCGGGTGCCGCAGCCATCGCGACGGGAATAGATGTAACACACAGACAAATTCCCGGATCGTCGTCAATCCGGGCAGAAAAACCCCTGATGGCGTGGATCGGCAGGCTAGAACGCCGGAGTTTCAGCGACGTTAACCAGACCTTGATCCACCGATGACCGCGCGCTGGGAGTCCCGATACCCCCGCGGGTCAGGACGCACCCGGGCCGCGATGCTCGGCGGCCATGCCGGGACCACGATGTTCGGCGGCGATCCCGAACCGCTGCTGTTCGCGCGCGGCGGAACCGACCTCGCGGACCCCCGAGACCGAGCTGACGACCTGTTCCTCGGCCGCCTCCTCCAGCGCGTCCAGCCGCTCCAGATCGGCGGCCGACACCAGCGCGACCAGCGGCTTGCCGTGCCGTGTCACGACGACGCGCTCACCGCCGTACACCACGCGGTTGATCAGGTCCGCGAGCTCAGCCCTGGCTTGCGTCACCGGAATCTCGTAGGCCATACCCCAACCTTACGTCACGTACGTCCTGTACATTTTTTACAGAAGCCGAGCCCGCCGGAGGCCCGTGCGATGAGAAGGGGTGTCCCATGTCCCGAGCGTTCGCCCGTCATGTCCTGCCCGAGTTCACCGAGCGCACCAGCAGCGGTGCCCGCACGCTCGATCCCTACGGCAAGCTGTTCGAGGACCGGATCGTCTTCCTCGGGACCGCGCTGGACGACGTGGCCGCGAACGACGTGATGGCGCAGTTCATGTACCTCGAACACGCGGCCCCCGAGCGGGACATCACGCTGTACGTCAACTCCCCCGGCGGTTCGTTCAGTGCGCTGACGGCGGTCTACGACACGATGCGCTACGTCAGTTGCGACGTGGCGACCTACTGTCTGGGACAGGCCGCCTCGCACGCCGCGCTGCTGCTCGCGGCCGGCACACCGGGCAAGCGGTTCACCCTGCCCGGTGCGCGCATGGTCCTCTCGCAGCCCCAGCTCGCCCAGCCGGTGCAGGGCCAGCCCAGCGACCTGCTCATCCAGGCGGAGGAGTTGACCCGGATCCGCGCGCTGACGGAGGAGATGCTGGTACGGCACACCGGGCGCACGGCCGAGCAGGTGCACGGCGACCTGGAGCGGGACCTGGTCCTGGACGCTCCCGGCGCGGTGGCCTACGGCCTGGTGGACGCCGTCGTACCCGGCCGGCGGAGCACCCCCGGCGCACCGGACGCGAGGTGAGCCGCCGATGCTGCCGGACCTGCCGCCGCTGCCCGCGCTGACGCGTGCCGAGGGTGAGCTGATCGACCGTTACCTGGAGGCCGCCGACCTGCTGGGCCGCATCAACCCCGCGCACGGCGGGGACACCTATCGCGGGCTGCGCGCCGCCCAGGCGCTGGTGCGCAAGGCCACAGAGCTGCGTGACGCGCTCGCGTCGATGCACCAGCGAGGCGAGACGGAGCTGCACGGGTTCACGCTGGCACGGGCCTTGCGCGTGCTGGACGGTGACCGCCGTACCGCGCGCGTCGCGCTCCCGCCCGACGGCGCGTCCTGATCCGGACGCCCGACCGGCCTGACCTGACGCCGCGTCGACAGATGCCGCTCGGAACGGACTTGAAACGGCCCGAACGACGTACCGCCGACCGGTGTATATGCAGATCGTTTTCCGGGCCTCCCGGCTTGCGCAGCGCGCGCGTGCGCGGCCCGGAGGAAGTTGCTCCGCCCCAGGTCCGGGGGTACGGCGGTGATCTGACGGAGCCTCGAACAGACCCCTGTCCACCCGAACGGCCGAGTGGTGAGTAACGCCACAGATCCCCGGTCTTATTGGGATTTTCGGACAGTCGTAGGTGAAGATCCCTGACTGACGACAAGCCCCCGCCACCGCGGCGGGGCGGTCCGGGCGGACGCCGAGTCCTGCCGCCGCCCGGACGACCGGTCGACAGGAGTGGATCGGCAGGAGTGGAGGACCCAAGCAAGACGGGTCCCCGGAACGGATGTTCGTCTGCTCGTCGCAGACGGCCTGAGGTTCCGGGCGATCCTTGGGGTGAAGCCGTGGCAACGCGGCCGGGCAACTTCGCCAGCCCGAATCCGACAGGTCATCCTTCACAGGCGGCTGACGAAGGGTTGCGCATGACTGCGCTCAATCGTGTCCCGTCGCTCATGGCCCGGGCCGGTACGGCCTCGGCCCTCACCCTGGCCGCCGTCGGCGGCTCGATCGCGGTCCCCGGCCTCGCCACCGATGCCTCGGCCGCGACGCTCGCGACGAAAGCACTGCAGGTCGCGGCCTCCAAGAAGGGGTCCCCGTACCGGTACGGGGCCACCGGGCCGCGCAGTTTCGACTGCTCGGGGCTGACGCTCTACTCGTTCAAGAAGGCGGGCAAGAGCCTGCCGCGCACCGCCGCCCAGCAGTACAACAGGACGCACCACATCTCCGCCGGCCGTCGCCGGGCAGGTGACCTGGTGTTCTTCCACTCGGGCTCCTACGTCTACCACGTCGGCATCTACGCCGGGCACGGGAAGATCTGGCACGCGCCGAGGACCGGGGACGTGGTACGGCTCCAGAAGATCTGGACCAGGAGCGTCTGGTACGGCCGGGTCAGCTGACCCGTTCCGCATCGGCGGGGTCGGCCGACCGATCGCTACGGCAGACCGGTCGACACCGGTCGCCAGGGCAGACCGGCCGTCCGTGGCTGGTCGGCTGACCCCACGTCAACGCAGGAGCGACTCCAGCAGCAGGGCCGCTCCCAGCACCGTCAGCACCGCCCCGGTGCCCGCCTGAAGCCAACGGGCGGCCCGGGGCGGGTCGGCGCGGGCATCGGCAGTGGCGGGACAGTGCGGGCGGGCTGCGCCTCCCCAAGTCCATCGCCTCCGGGCTCGTCGCCACCAGCCCTTCGGTGTCCGCAGCCGATGTCCCGCAGCGGTCATCCCCCGCCCGGTCCGCCCGCTCCCGCCCGGAGGGCTACGGCTCCTGTTGGCCCGCTGCGGGGACCGGCTCGGGCGGGAGGATCCAGGGGAGTTCGATGGAGACCGTCTTGCCGCCCTCGCGCGTGGGGCGGACGCGGAGTTTGCCGCCGTACTCCGCGGTGAGCCAGCGGATGATGACCATGCCGCGACCGTTGTCCTGCTGGACCGCGGCAGGCAGTCTCTTCGGGAAGCGTGGATGACTGTCCGTCACGCCGATGCGGAGGTGTTCGTCGCGGTCCAGGGCGATGTCAACCGTGAAGGTGGGTGATTGACCGAAGGTGTGCTGTACGGCGTTCGTGGCGAGTTCGGAGACGATGAGCCGTACGGTGTCGGCCACGTCGGTGTCCGAGGGCAGGCCCCACTCCGCGAGCGTGCCCACGACATACGTGCGGGCGGCGGACACCGAGGCGGGATCGCTCGGCAGAGTGACGGATGCTTCCAGGTGGTCTGCCATGGCGACGTCGTCCCTTTCCCAACGGGACCGCAGTCCGACACGGAGCCGGATGGTTCGAGTACGGTCCCGGACTGGTGCTCGCTCGTCAGCCTGCCATCACGGGGCCGGTCACGGGGAGCGATCCACCAAGATATGCATATATCTGTCGCCCAATGCGGTGAACTCTACTACGCGAGACCGTATTCGGGCGGCCCGGAAGGAGTAAGGAGGAGCCCATGCAGAACGGGCCGGCAGTGCGCCGCCGCAAACTGGGCGCCGAACTGCGCACGCTGCGTACCGGTGCTGGGCTCACGAGCGGTGAGGCGGCCCGGCTGGTCGGCTGGCACCAGTCGAAGATCAGCCGTATCGAGACCGGTGCCAGCGGCGTGAAACCAGTCGATGTGCGGTTACTTCTCGACGCCTACGAGGTAGGGGACGCGCAACTGCGCGAATTGCTGCTGATGCTGGCGGGCTCCGACGACACGGGCGACCGGCACCGCTGGTGGCACGCCTACCGCGGGGTGCTGCCGCCCACGTACCGGGACTTCATCAGCCTGGAGTCGCAGGCGAGCACGATGCGCACCCTGGAGACCACGGTCGTACCCGGCCTGCTGCAGACGCCGGAGTACGCCCGCGCGGTGACCCGGGCGGCCGTGACGGACCTGCCCGAGGAAGGCCTGGACACACTGGTGGAGGTGCGGCTGGCCAGACAGGACGTGCTCCGCGCCGACCCCCCGCTGGTGCTGAGCGCGGTGCTGGACGAGGCGGTGCTGCGGCGCGAGATCGGCGGCCCCGAGGTGATGGCCCGGCAGCTGGAGCGGCTGATGGAGGCGGCGCGACTGCCCCAAGTCCGGCTCCAGGTACTGCCGTTCGGCGCCGGAGCGCATGTCGGCCTCACTGGACCTTTCGTTATCTTCTCATTTCCGAGCACTTCTGATCTGGACGTGGTTGTTCTCGACCAGTTGACGAGTAGCCTCTACCTGGAGCGGAAAGAAGACCTCATGGCCTATGCGGAGGCCTTCGACACCCTTCGGATGCACGCTCTCTCACCCGAGGACACGTTGGACTACATCGCCGGGATAGGTGACGGCGCGTAAGGAGGCACCATGTCAGCTCTGCCTCGGAACGTCCCTGCCAGTACCGACCTGCACGACGTGCGCTGGCTGCGCAGCAGCCACAGCACGGGAGCCAACAACTGCGTGGAGACGGCCCGGCCGCGCTCCGGCCCCGGAGCCGGACTGCTCGCCGTGCGCGACTCGAAGAACCCGGCCGGACCCGCGCTGCTCTTCTCCGCCGAGAGCTGGGCCGGTTTCCTCAGCACCCTCTGACTCAGCACTCTCTGATCAGAAGCAATCGCAACCGATCGCTCCTAACCACCCAAGGGTGAAGCACGGCCGTGTCACGCCGACTCATGGTCGCGTTTCGCCGATCACCCGTACAGCGCGTTCGATCTCGGCCCCGGACAGGTCCGCGCGGGCGGTCAGCCGCAGCCGTGAGATGCCGTCGGGCACGGAAGGAGGACGGAAACAGCCCACGGCCAGCCCCGCGGTACGGCAGTCGGCCGCCCAGCGCACCGCCTGCTCCGGGGACGGAGCCCGCACGGAGACCACCGCGGCGTCCGGACGCACCGCTGCCAGGCCCGCGGCGGTCAGCCGTGCGTGCAGGTCCGCGGCCACCGCACGGGCACGCGCCGCGCGCTGCGGTTCGCGGACGAGCAGCCGCAGCGCCGCGAGCGCCGACCCGGCCGCCGCCGGGGCCAGGCCCGTGTCGAAGATGAAGGTCCGGGCCGCGTTGACCAGATGGTCGATCACCCGCGCCGGACCGAGCACCACCCCGCCCTGACTGCCGAGCGACTTGGACAGGGTGGCCGTGACCACCACGTCCGAGGCACCCGCCAGACCGGCCGCGTACGGCGCGCCCCGGCCGCCGTCGCCCAGCACCCCGAGCCCGTGCGCGTCGTCCACGACCAGGCCCGCGCCGTGCTCCCGGCACGCCCCGGCGAGCTCGGCCAGCGGCGCCCGGTCGCCGTCCACCGAGAACACGGTGTCGGACACGACGATCGCCGGCCCCTGGTGCGTGGCCAGGGCCTTGCGCACCGCCTCGGGGTCGGCGTGCCCGACGACCTGGCGCTCACCGCGGGCGAGCCGGCAGCCGTCGATGAGGGAGGCGTGGTTGCCCGCGTCGGAGACGATCAGCGAGCCGTGCGGCCCGAGGGTGGTGACCGCGGCCAGGTTGGCGGCGTAACCGGAGGAGAAGACCAGCGCCGCCTCGAAGCCGCAGAAGTCGGCCAGTTCGCGTTCGAGTTCGGTGTGCAGCTCGGTGGTGCCGGTGACGAGCCGGGAGCCGGTGGACCCGCCGCCCCAGGTCCGGGCGGCCCGGACGGCCCCCTCGGTGACCTCGGGGTGGTGGGCGAGGCCCAGGTAGTCGTTGCTCGCCAGGTCCAGCAGGGCCGAGTCGGCGGGGCGCGGGCGCAGGGTGCGTACCAGTCCGGCGCGGCGGCGCGCCTCGGCCTGCTCGTCGATCCAGCCGAACGCCATGGGTCCTCCGGGGCTTTTGTAGGTAGCGGACAGACCCTAGCGGCACGGGCAGCCGCCCAGGGTGTGGCAATACCCACACGGTGAACCGTCTCCGTTGTGCAAACTCTCCTTGGCCCGAGGCGGTCCCGTAGGACAGGATCAGGCCTCATGGACCTGCTGAACACGCTGGTGGACAAGGGGCTTCGGCGCGAGCTGCCGACCCGCGAGGAAGCGCTCGCCGTTCTGGCCACCTCCGACGACGACCTGCTCGATGTGGTGGCCGCGGCCGGAAAGGTGCGCCGGCACTGGTTCGGGCGACGGGTGAAACTCAACTATCTGGTGAACCTCAAGTCGGGCCTGTGCCCGGAGGACTGCTCCTACTGTTCCCAGCGGCTCGGCTCCAAGGCCGACATCCTGAAGTACACCTGGCTCAAGCCCGACGAGGCCTCACAAGCGGCAGCCGCGGGCCTCGCGGGAGGCGCCAAGCGGGTCTGCCTGGTGGCCAGCGGGCGCGGCCCGACGGACCGCGACGTGGACCGGGTCTCGGACACCATCAAGGCGATCAAGGAGCAGAACGAGGCCGTCGAGGTGTGCGCCTGCCTCGGTCTGCTCTCCGACGGCCAGGCCGAGCGGCTGCGCGAGGCGGGCGCGGACGCCTACAACCACAACCTCAACACGTCCGAGGGGACGTACGCGGGCATCACGACCACGCACACGTACGCCGACCGGGTGGACACGGTGCAGAAGGCGCACGCGGCCGGTCTGTCCGCCTGCTCCGGTCTGATCGCGGGCATGGGCGAGAGCGACGAGGACCTGGTCGACGTCGTCTTCTCGCTGCGCGAACTGGACCCGGACTCGGTGCCGGTGAACTTCCTCATCCCGTTCGAGGGCACCCCGCTGGCCAAGGAGTGGAACCTCACCCCGCAGCGCTGTCTGCGGATCCTCGCGATGGTGCGGTTCGTCTGCCCTGACGTGGAGGTCCGGATCGCGGGCGGCCGCGAGGTCCACCTGCGCACGATGCAGCCGCTCGCGCTGCACCTCGCCAACTCCATCTTCCTCGGCGACTACCTGACCAGCGAGGGCCAGGCCGGCAAGGCCGACCTGGAGATGATCGCGGACGCCGGGTTCGAGGTGGAGGGCGCCGGCGAGGTGACGCTGCCGGAGCACCGGGCCGCGACCACGGTCGGCTGCGGATCGGTCTGCGGCTCGCACGAGGGTGCGCACGAGAGCGGCGACGCGTGCGGCACGGCGGGTGCGTGCGCCACGACGGCCGCGCCGGCCACGCAGGAGCCGCGTACCGACCTCGTCGCCGTTCGCCGCCGGGGCGCCGGGACGGACCTCGCGCCCAATGCCTGAGCTGCCCGGCCTGACCGTGCCCGAGCTGCTGGAGCTGGACCGACGGCATGTGTGGCATCCGTACGGCCCGATGCCCGGACGCGCCGAACCGCTCGTCGTGGAGTCGGCGAGCGGGGTCCGGCTGCGGCTCGCGGACGGCTCGGGCGAGCTGGTGGACGGCATGTCGTCCTGGTGGTCGGCGATCCACGGCTACAACCACCCGGTCCTCAACGAGGCGGCGCACCAGCAGCTCGGGCGGATGAGCCATGTGATGTTCGGCGGGCTGACGCACGAGCCCGCCGTACGGCTCGCGAAGCACCTTGTCGACATGTCACCGAAGGGCCTGGAGCATGTCTTCCTCGCCGACTCCGGTTCGGTGTCGGTCGAGGTCGCGGTCAAGATGTGCCTGCAGTACTGGCGCTCGCTCGGCCGGCCCGGCAAGCAGCGACTGCTGACCTGGCGGGGCGGCTACCACGGCGACACCTGGAACCCGATGTCCGTGTGCGACCCCGAGGGCGGGATGCACGCGCTGTGGTCGGGCGTGCTGCCGCGCCAGGTGTTCGCCGACGCACCGCCGACCGAGTACGAGGAGTCGTACGCCGACCAGCTGCGCGAACTGATCGCCCGCCACGCGGACGAGCTGGCCGCGGTGATCGTGGAGCCGCTGGTGCAGGGCGCGGGCGGGATGCGCTTCCACTCCCCCGCGTATCTCCGGGTGCTGCGCGAGGCATGCGACGCGCACGACGTGCTCCTCGTCTTCGACGAGATCGCCACCGGCTTCGGCCGCACCGGCGCGCTGTTCGCGGCCGAGCACGCGGGCGTCACCCCGGATGTGATGTGCGTGGGCAAGGCGCTGACCGGCG
Organism: Streptomyces sp. RB17; assembly: GCF_009604455.1. GTDB lineage: Bacteria > Actinomycetota > Actinomycetes > Streptomycetales > Streptomycetaceae > Streptomyces. Next base: position 162,272 of record NZ_WEGL01000006.1, on the reverse strand, counting down.
GCTATCTGACGCTGGCCGCCACGCTGTGCACCGCGCGGATCGCCGACGGCATCTCGCGGGGCGAGGTACCGGTGCTCGCGCACGGACCGACGTTCATGGGCAACCCACTGGCTGCGGCCGTGGCCTGCGCGTCGATCGAGCTGCTGCTGGGCCAGGACTGGCGGGCGGAGGTCAAGCGGATCGAGGCGGGCCTGTGGGACGGTCTGTCACCCGCTCGCGACCTGCCCGGCGTCCGTGACGTCCGCGTCCTCGGCGCGATCGGCGTCGTCCAGCTCGACCACGAGGTGGACATGGCCGCGGCCACCCGGGCGGCCGTACGCGAGGGCGTGTGGCTGCGCCCGTTCCGCGACCTGGTCTACACGATGCCGCCGTACGTCACCTCGGACGAGGACGTGGCGAGGATCGCGCGCGCGGTGTGCGCCGCGGCGCGGGAGGGATGACATGCCGGTACTGGTGATCACGGGCACGGGCACGGAGGTCGGCAAGACCGTCACCACCGCCGCCGTCGCCGCCGCGGCGCTCGCGGCCGGGCGTTCGGTGGCCGTGCTGAAGGCCGCGCAGACGGGTGTACGGCCGGACGAGCGCGGGGACGCCGACGAGGTCGCGCGGCTGGCGGGCCCGGTCACGACCGCCGAACTGGCCCGCTACCCCGAGCCGTTGGCGCCGGGCACGGCTGCCCGACGGGCGGGCATGGCCCCCGTCCACCCGCAGGACGTGGCCGACCGGGCGGCCAAGCTGGCCGCCGAGCACGATCTGGTGCTGGTCGAGGGGGCGGGCGGACTGCTCGTCCGCTTCGACGCGGCCGGCGGCACCCTGGCCGACGCAGCGGGACTGCTCGGCGCACCGGTGCTGGTGGTCGCGCAGGCAGGCCTGGGCACGCTCAACACCACCGAGCTGACGGCGCTGGAACTACGGCGCCGGGGCCTGGAGTTGGCCGGCCTGGTGATCGGCAGCTGGCCCGACTCCCCCGACCTCGCCACCCGCTGCAACGTGACGGACCTGCCGGAGGTCGCGGAAGCCCCCCTGCTCGGCGCGATCCCCTCCGGAGCGGGGACCCTCCCACCGGCCCACTTCCGCACAACGGCCCCGACATGGCTGGCACCCCGACTGGACGGGACGTGGAACGCGGAGGCGTTCCGGGTACGCCAGACCCCGTAGCCGAACCCAACACGGGACCCCGGCCAGGCAGGCCCGTAGCCGACGCAACGCCGGACCCCCCGCCCGGCAGACCCGTAGCCCACGAAACACGGCACCCCGCCCGGCAGACCCGTTGCCGACGCAACACGGGGGCCGCCCCGCCCGTCAGACCCGTAGCCCACGAAACACGGCACCCCGCCCGGCAGACCCGTAGCCGACGCAACACGGGGGCCGCCCCGCCCGTCAGACCCGTAGCCGACGCAACGCGGGGCCCCGGCCCGGCAGGCCCGCGGCCGACCCGACCCGGGGCCCCAGGTCCGACAGGCCGCAGCCGACCCGACGCGGGACCCCCAGGTCCGACAGGCCCGTAGCCGACCCGACTCCGGACCCTGGGCCCGACAGGCCCGTAGCCGATGCGACGCCGGACCCCCGGCCCGGCAGACCCGTAGCCGACGCGACGCCGGCCCCCACGGCCCGGCAGGAGCCGTATCCCGGGCGCGGCTTCTGGGACCGGACGGCGCGTGGACCGGGTGCCGTCTCTCCAGCCGACCGAGCCGAGTGACGGGTCCGCCCTCCAGCCGACCGAGTCGGGTGGTGGGTGGGCAAAGGCGGGGTCCAGGGGCGGAGCCCCTGGCGGGGTTCGGGGCGGAGCCCCGTGACGTGCGCTGCAGCGAGGGTGCGAAAAGCGCCATACGGGGGAAACTCCTCCTAGGCCGTCCCCCGGGAGGTTCACCATGCGGCTGCTGTCCGGCTCCGACAAGGTGGCGCAGAGCCCCGTCCACCACCCGCTGTTCGCCCGTTTCTACGCCCGGTACAGCGTGACCGCGGAGACCCGGCTGGGCATGGCCGGCATACGGGAGCGGCTGCTCACCGGGCTGTCCGGACGCGTCATCGAGATCGGCGCGGGCAACGGACTGAACTTCGCGCACTATCCCGGCACCGTCGCGGAGGTCGTCGCGATCGAACCGGAGCCTCTGCTCAGGCAGTTGGCGCTGGAGTCGGCCCTGCGGGCCCAGATCCCGGTCGACGTGGTGCCGGGCGCGGCGGAGGCGCTGCCGGTCAAGAGCGAGGCCTTCGACGCGGCCGTACTGTCCCTCGTGCTGTGCAGCGTGCGGGACGTGCCACGGGCGCTGAGCGAGCTCCGACGGGTGCTCAAACCGGGCGGCCAGGTGCGGTTCTTCGAGCACGGCCAGGGCGGCGGCCCGGCGATGCGGCTGACCCAGCGCACGCTGGACCGGACCCTGTGGCCCACCCTGACCGGCGGCTGCCATCTGGCCCGGCAGCCGGTGGCCGCGCTGCGCGAGGCCGGGTTCGCACTCGGCCCCCAGCGGCAGGTACTCATGCCGGAGAACGGACCGGCGCTGCCGTCGTCGTACTGCACCCTCGGGGTCGCCTGGCGGCCGGACGAGCCGGACACGCGCTGAACACAGGCCCGGCCCGGCAGCTCCGGTTGCGGGTCGGGTCCCGGCGCGACGAACCAGACCTCACAGGCTCCAGCGGCGCAGTTCGCGCGCGATGTCGTCGACGCCCGCCGCGCCCTCCTTCACCAGCCGGGCGAGGTCCCGCACCTGCTCGGGCGTGGTGACCACCTTCACGCCGCTGGTGACCAGGTAGGCGTAGGCGACCGCCGAGGCGAACAGCGCGTTGGACCGCTCCAGCGCCGGCAGGTGGATCAGCAACTGGAGCAGGGAGGCGGCACGGGCGTACGCGTCGTCGTACACGGGCACGCCGAATATCTCGGCTCGATGCCGGGCGACGGCGGCGACCAGCGCGCCCCAGTCGGTGACCTGCGGGTCCCCGGGGGTTCTCTGTTCGGCGAGCATGAGGAGCCAGGGGAGGTCGATGCTGAGCTCGTTCAAGGGATCAGCGGCCGTCCCCGACGCCGGAACCGGTGCCGCGGGTCTCGGTGAACTCCTCGGTGAACACGGACTCGTACTGCTTCATGAAGTCGGCGGCGGCCTCGACGAACGTACGGCCGGCCTCCCCGGCGTCCTGTCTGACCAGCTCTTCGATGTAGCGGTTCACGCTGATACCGCGGGCCAGGGCGCGTTCGCGGGCCGCGCGGGCGGTGCCCTCGTCCACGCGCACGTTCAGCTGAGTCTTCGCCATGCCTCGACGCTAGCGCCGAGACGCTAGCAAAGCAAGGGCGCGCGGGATCGGTGCGCCGGACCGGCTTGTCCCCTACGCTCGCCCGGGACGGGCGGTTCAGGCGACCGGGAGGCAGTCTTGACCACACCTGCTGCGCAGCACGCGCCGGGCGGCGCCGTCGCGGCCCGCGCCCGCGCACTGACCAAGGCGTACGGCTCCGGCGAAACGGCCGTCCTGGCCCTGGACTCGGTGGACGTGGACATCACGCGGGGCCGTTTCACCGCCGTGATGGGGCCGTCGGGGTCCGGGAAGTCCACGCTGATGCACTGTCTGGCGGGGCTCGACACGGTGTCGGCGGGTCAGGTGTGGCTGGGCGACACCGAGATCACCGGGCTGCGGGACCGGGAGCTGACCCGGCTGCGGCGGGACCGGGTCGGGTTCATGTTCCAGTCGTTCAACCTCATCCCGACGCTGACGGCGGCCGAGAACATCACCCTGCCCATGGACATCGCGGGCCGGAAGCCCGACCCGCTGTGGCTGGACCAGGTCATCGACACGCTCGGCCTGCGCGACCGCCTCACGCACCGGCCCGCGCAGCTCTCCGGCGGTCAGCAGCAGCGGGTCGCGTGCGCGCGGGCGCTGGCCTCCCGGCCGGAGCTGATCTTCGCCGACGAGCCGACCGGCAACCTCGACTCGCGGGCCGGTCTGGAGGTGCTGGGCTTTCTGCGCGAGGCGGTGGACGATCTCGGGCAGACGGTGGTCATGGTCACGCACGACCCCGGCGCGGCCGCCCACTCCGATCTGGTGCTGTTCCTGGCCGACGGACGCATCGTGGACGACATGGAACGGCCGACGGCGGACGCCGTACTGGAACGGATGAAGCAGTTCGACGTGGTCCGGGGCCGGCTCGGCGACGACGACACCGTCCGAGAGGACTGACCGGGTGCTCAAGGCGACCCTGAGGAGTTTCCTCGCGCACAAGGGGCGGCTCGCGCTGTCGGCGCTGGCGGTGATCCTGTCCGTGGCGTTCGTCGCGGGCAGCCTGATCTTCTCCGACACCGTCACCCGCACGTTCGACCGGCTGTTCGCCTCCACCGCCGCCGATGTGACGGTCCAGCCGCGACAGCTGGACCTGAGGTCGGCCCGGGTCAGCGGTTCGGTGCAGACGCTGCCTGCCGCGCTGCGGGACCGCGTGGCGGGGGTCGACGGGGTCGCGGCGGCCCGCGCCGAGGTGTCGGTGCAGAACGCCGTCGTGGTCGACGGCCACAACCGGTCCGTCGGCCCGACCACCGGCGCCCCGACCATAGCGATGGCCTGGTACGTCACCCACCGCAGCCCGGTGAAGCTGACCGCCGGCCATGCTCCGCACGGGGCCGGTGAGGCGCTGCTGGACGCCGACACGGCCGGCAAGAAGCACGTACGGATCGGTGACCCGCTGACCGTGCAGGCGCAGCCGGGCACGTTCCGGGTGCGGGTCGTCGGCATCGCCACGTTCACCACCACCAACCCCGGCGCAGCCCTGGTCTTCCTGGATCCGGCGGTGGCGGGCCGCGAACTGCTCGGCTCGGCCGCGAAGGCGACCAGCATCGCGGTGGACGCGGCCAAGGGCGTGTCCGACGCGGAGCTCAAGCATCGGGTGGGCCGGGCGATCGGCACGGGCACCTACGACCTGAAGACCGCGAACGAGCAGGCCAAGTCCGCGGCGGCCAGCCTCGGCACGTTCCTGGACGTGATCAAGTACGTGATGCTGGGCTTCGCCGGTGTCGCCCTCCTCGTCGGCGTGTTCCTCATCGTCAACACCTTCTCCATGCTGATCGCCCAGCGCACCCGGGAACTGGGTCTGCTGCGGGCCCTCGGCGCGGACCGGCGGCAGGTGCGGCGCTCGGTGCTCACGGAGGCGCTGCTGCTCGGCCTGGTCGGTTCCACGCTCGGCCTCGCGGCCGGGATCGGGCTGGCGCTGGGGCTGATCCGGCTGATGAGCGCCTTCGGGATGAACCTGAAGGCCACCGAGATGGTCATCGGCTGGGGCACGCCCCTCGCGGCGTACGTCGTCGGCCTCGGCGTCACGCTCGTGGCCGCCTATCTGCCCGCGCGGCGCGCGGCGGCCGTCTCACCGATGGCGGCGCTGGTGGACGCCGAAGTCGCCGGCGTGGGCAAGCCGTTGAAGGTGCGGGCCGCCGTCGGTGCGGTGGTCGGGGCGGTCGGCGCGGCGGCGCTGGCCGGATGCGCGGCGGCCACCAAGACCGCGCAGGCGGCCTCGCTGCTCGGGCTCGGTGTGGCCCTGACCCTGATCGCGACCGTGGTCGCCGGTCCGCTGCTGGTGCGGCCGGTGATCCGGGTGCTGGGCGCGGCCTTCCCCGCGCTGTTCGGCCCGGTGGGCCGGATGAGCCAGCGCAACGCCCTGCGCAACCCGCGCCGTACGGGCGCCACCGCCGCCGCGCTCATGGTGGGCCTGGCCCTGGTCGGCGGGATGTCGGTGGCGAGCGCCTCGATGTCCGCGTCGTTCGACCGGCAGATCGACAAGACGCTCGGCGCCGACTTCATCGTCCAGAACACCAACTTCACCCCGTTCACCAAGCAGGTGCGGGACACCCTGGCCCGTACCCGTGGCGTCGGGCTCGTCGTGCAGCAGCGGCTCACCCAGGTCGCCGTACGGCTGCCGAACGGCGCCCGGGTCACGACGGCCGCCGCCGCGTACGGCGCCCGGCTCGACGACGTCGTGCACATCACCTACGCACAGGGCGGTTCACGGGCCGCCCTCGCGGACGGGCACCTCGCCATGGACGCCGGCTACGCCCGGGACCACGGCGTGCGCGTCGGCAGCGTCCTCCCGGTCGACTTCCCGGGCGGGGGGCACACCGAGCTGACCGTCGCCGCACTCACCAAACAGGAGTCTGCCGAGGGATTCGGCGCCCAGGGCGGCCTCTACTTCGGCCTCGCCACGCTCGAGAAGTACGCGCCGGGCGCCCAGGACTCCGCCCTCTACGTCAACGCGTCCTCCGGCACCGCACCGAAGGACCTGCGGCCCCGCCTGGAACGGTCGCTCAGGCCGTTCCCGCAGGTCCAGGTGCGCAACCAGACCGACTACAAGCAACTCGTGCACGACCAGATCGCCGTCCTGCTCTACCTGGTGTACGCGCTGCTCGCACTGGCGATCGTCATCGCCGTGCTCGGTGTGGTCAACACCCTCGCGCTGTCGGTGGTGGAGCGCACCCGGGAGATCGGGCTGCTGCGCGCGATCGGGCTGGGGCGCCGGCAGTTGCGCCGGATGATCCGGCTGGAGTCGGTGGTGATCGCGGTGTTCGGCGCGGTCCTCGGGCTGGCGCTGGGGCTCGTGTGGGGCGTGTGCATGCAGCAGGTGCTGGCGCTGCGCGGGCTGACGGCGCTGGCGTTCCCCTGGAGCACGATCGTCGGTGTCGTGATCGGCTCGGCGGTGGTGGGCGTGGTGGCCGCGCTGCTGCCGGCGTTGCGGGCGTCGCGGATGAACGTGCTGGCGGCGATCGCGCACGAGTGATGGAATCGCGACGGTAACCCAAGTCACCTTCCAGCCAGGAGAGTTGATGTCACGTCCGTTCCGCTTCGGGGTCAATCTGCTCACGCCCGCGCCCGCCGCCGAGTGGCGCGCGAAGTGCCGGCGCGCCGAGGAGCTGGGCTACGACGTGATCCTCGTCCCCGATCACCTCGGGATGCCCGCTCCGTTCCCGGCGCTGGTCGCGGCGGCCGAGGCGACGCGACGGCCGCGGCTCGGCACATTCGTGCTCAACGCGGGCTTCTACAACCCGGCCCTGCTGGCTCGTGAGGTGGCGACCACGGACGCGCTCACCGGCGGACGCCTCGAACTCGGCCTGGGCACCGGCTATGTGCCGGCCGAGCACGAGACGGCGGGGCTGCCGTACGGCTCACCGCGCGAGCGGGTGGATCATCTGCGGTGCACGGTCGAGGAACTGGACCGGCTGCTCGGCTCCGAAGCACACGAGCCCCACCCCGTCCAGTCCCGGGTGCCGCTGCTGATCGGCGCCAACGGTGACCGGATGCTGCGGCTGACCGCAGAGCACGCGGACATCGCGGCCTTCACCGGCGCCCGGCCGGGCTCCGCTCCGGGATCGCTGGAACCGCTCAGCGCCGAGGAACTGGACGAGCGGGTGGCGCGCTACCAGGTCCTGGCGCAGGAGCGGGCGGAGGCGGCGGAGCTGAACCTGCTCATCCAGCTCGTGGCGGTCACCGACGATCCGGAGCCCGTACTCAAGCCGCTGCTGGAGCGGCAGTCGCAGCTGGCCCTGGACGCCGCACTGGCCCTGCCCATCGTGCTGGCCGGCCCGCTGGAGGACATCGTGGCGCGGGTGCGGGCCCAGCGCGAGCGGTTCGGTTTCTCCTATCTGACCGTGCTGGAGCCGTACATGGAGGCCTTCGCGCCGGTCATGGAGCGACTGCGTGCCGAGTCCGCATGATGGAAAGTCCCCCCGCGGGACACACACCCGTGATCCGATGACCCCATGACTGATCTGCGTCTGCGCCCCGCGGCCCGCGCCGACCTCGACGCGGTGCTCGCCTTCTGGAAGACGGCCGCCGAGGGCACCAGTATCAGCGACGACCGGGACGGGGTGGAGCGGCTGGTCGACCGTGATCCCGAGGCGCTGATCCTCGCCGAGCAGGGCGGCGAACTGGTGGGCACGGTGATCGCGGGCTTCGACGGCTGGCGCTGCCATCTGTACCGGCTCGCGGTGCATCCGGAGCGGCGCCGGCAGGGCATCGGGTCGGCACTGCTGGCCGCCGCCGAGGAGCGGTTCGTCCGGCTCGGCGGGCGGCGCGCTGACGCGATGGTGCTGGTCCGCAACGAGACGGCCCACCACGCCTGGGGCGCCGCCGGTTTCGGCCCGCAGGAGCAGTGGCGGCGCTGGGTCAAGCCGCTCACCGACTGAGACACAGAGCTTTCTTTGCTCATCCTTTACCATGGAGGGAGCACTCGGCCCTCTGTGAAAGGTTGTGAGCGTCCGCCCATGGGCGAGCCTCCCGGTCCACGCCACCGCGCGTCCCGTCGCGCCCTGTCCGATCATGGGACGGGGGTGACCCGATGACCGAAGTGCTGCTCCTTCTGGTGGCCATCCTGCTGTCGCTGGCCTGCGGCGCCTTCGTGGCGGCGGAGTTCTCGCTGACCACGGTGGAGCGCGGCGAGCTGGAGCGGGCGGCCGAACGCGGCGAGCGCGGCGCCCCGGGTGCCCTGAAGGCCGTACGGAACCTGACCTTCCAGCTCTCCGGCGCCCAGCTCGGCATCACCGTGACCAACCTGGTCGTCGGTATGCTCGCCGAACCCTCGATCGCCAAGCTGCTCGCCGGTCCGTTCCGGGCCATGGGCCTGTCCGGCGGTACGGCGAGTTCGGTGGCGCTGGTGCTGGGTACGGCGCTGTCCACGGTGTTCCTGATGGTCGTCGGCGAGCTGGTGCCGAAGAACTGGGCGATCTCCGCGCCGCTGGCCATGGCCAAGCGGGTGGGCAATCCGCAGCGCTGGTTCAGCGCGGTCTTCCGGCCCTTCATCACGCACCTGAACAGCACGGCCAACCACGTCGTGCGCCGGTTCGGCATCGAGCCCGCCGAGGAGCTGGCCTCGGCGCGCGGCCCGCAGGAGCTGGCGGCGCTCGCCCGGCACTCCGCCAAGGCGGGCGCGCTGGCGGCGGACACCGCCGAGCTGTTCGTGCGGACGCTGAACCTGGCCGACCTGACGGCGGAGAACGTGATGACCCCGCGGGTCCAGGTCATCGCCCTCGACGCGCAGGCGACCTGTGCGGACGTGGCGAACGCGACCCGGGCCACCGGTCTGTCCCGGTTCCCGGTCTACCGGGGCAGCCTGGACTCGGTCGTCGGCGTCGCCCACATCAAGGACGTCCTGGCCGTGCCCGCCGACCAGCGCCGCCACCGCCGCGTCTCCCAGGTGATGCGCGAGCCGCTGCTGGTGCCCGAGTCCCTGACCGTCGACCGGCTGCTGGACCGGCTGGGAGGCAAGCGCACCATGGCCGTCGTCATCGACGAGTACGGCGGCACGGCCGGCGTGGCGACCCTGGAGGACATCGTCGAGGAGGTCGTCGGCGAGGTACGCGACGAGCACGACCCGCACGAGACGCCCGACCTCGCCCCCGCCGGGGCGGACGAGCAGGGCCGGGCCCTGTACTCGGCCGACGGCGCCGCCCGCACCGACCAGCTGGCCCGCGTGGGTCTGCGCGTGCCCGAGGGGCCGTACGAGACCCTGGCCGGCCTGGTCGCGACCCTGCTCGGCCGGATACCGGTGAGCGGTGACACGGTCGAGGTCGCGGGCTGGCGGCTGGACGTGGTGGACGCCACGGGCCGCCGCGCGGCGCGGGTGCTGCTGCACGCGCCGCTGGACGACGAGCGGGCCCACGAGACACCGGAGGGGGCGCGATGACCGCCGTACAGCTGCTCATCGGGCTGGCGACCCTCGTCGTCAACGCCTTCTTCGTCGGCGCCGAGTTCGCGCTGATCTCCGTGCGCCGCTCGCAGGTCGAGCCGCTGGCCCAGGAGGGCGACCGGCGCGCGAAGAGCGTGCTGTGGGGTCTGGAGCACGTCTCCGCGCTGCTGGCCGCGGCCCAGCTTGGCATCACGCTGTGCACGCTGGTCCTGGGTGTCGTCGCCGAGCCGGCGATCGCGCATCTGCTGGAGCCGGTGTTCCACGCGCTCGGTGTGCCCGTGAGCGCGGGGCACGCGGTGTCCTTCGTGATCGCGCTGGCCCTGGCGACCTATCTGCACATGCTGCTGGGCGAGATGGTCCCGAAGAACATCGCGCTCGCCGAACCGGTGCGCAGCGTGCTGCTGCTCGGCCCGCCGCTGGTCGCGCTGTCCCGGACCCTGCGCCCGGTGATCTTCACGGTCAACGCGTTCGCCAACGGGCTGCTGAAGCTGCTCAGGGTGGAGGCGAGGGACGAGGTCGCGGCCACCTTCACGGACGCCGAACTCGCCGAGATCGTCAAGGACGCCAGCCAGGCGGGCCTGATCGACAACCGGGCGCAGGAACGGCTGCACGACGCCCTGGAGCTGGGCCGCCGGCCGGTGCGGGACGTCGTGGTGCCGCTGAAGCGGGTGGTGTACGCGCACATGGGCGTCACCCCGGATCAGTTGGAGCGGCTGTCGGCCGACTCGGGCTTCTCCCGGTTCCCGGTGGTCGACGTGGGCCGTCGGATCGTGGGGTATCTGCACGTCAAGGACGCGCTGGACGCCTCGCCGCGGGACGTGCCGTTCCGGCTGCGGGACATGCGGCCCATCGCGCGCGTACGGGAGCGGACCCCGCTGGACGACGTGCTCACCGCGATGCGTGGCAGCCGTACGCATCTCGCGGCGGTACTCGGCGACGACGGCCGGCTGGCCGGCCTCGTGACCATGGAGGACGTGCTGCGGGAACTGTTCGGTCAGCCCGCGTGAGCCTCCGGCGGATCCCGCGGGGTTGCCGGCCGGGTCCGGCCCCCGGGGCCGGCCGTCCCCGGGCGAACTGCCCCGAGTCGGAGCCGGCCCTGGCGACTCCGGGTCGACCAGCCGGACCCGGCGTCCGATCCGGGTGATTCCGGGGCGACCAGCCGGACCCGGCGCCGGCCAAGGTGACTACCGGCGACGAGCCGAGGGCCGACCACAAGTGACCCCGGCGACGAGCCGAACCCGAGAGCCGACCACAGGTGACTCGCGGACCATCCGCCGAACCCGAGAGCGGGCCACCGGTGGCTCTCGGCGACCAGGCGAACCCGAGAGCGGGCCACCCGTGGCTCTCGGCGACCCATCGGGCCCGGAAGCCGGCCGCCGGCGGCTCCCGGCGCCCAGCCGGAGCCGAGAGCCAGCCACACGCGGCGACTCCCGGCGACGAGCCGAACCCGAGAGCCGACCACAAGTGACTCGCGGACAACCCGCCGGACCCGGGTGCGGTCCTGGACGTCTCGGGGGTGACCGACCGGCGGGTATGGAGCCGGGATACCATCGCTCACGCCATGCAGACGAATCCCACACCTCCTCCTTACAGCAGCCTGGTCGCGGTCGGTGACTCCTTCACCGAGGGCATGTCGGACCTGCTGCCCGACGGCTCCTACCGGGGCTGGGCCGACCTGCTCGCCGCGCGGATGGCCGCCCGCACGCCGGGCTTCCGGTACGCCAACCTGGCCGTGCGCGGGAAGCTGATCGCGCAGATCGTCGACGAGCAGGTGGGCGTGGCCGCAGCCATGAACGCCGATGTGATCACACTGGTCGGCGGGCTCAACGACACCCTGCGGCCCAAGTGCGACATGGGCCGGGTGAAGGGTCTGCTGACCGAGGCCGTGGAGCGCCTGGCCCCGTCCTGCGGACAACTGGTGCTGATGCGCAGCCCCGGCCGTCAGGGCCCGGTGCTGGAGCGGTTCCGGCCCCGCATGGAGGAGCTGTTCTCCTGCGTGGAGGAGCTGGCCGGCAAGCACGGCGCGGTCGTCGTCGACCTGTACGGGGCGCCCGCGCTGGGCGACCCCCGGTTGTGGGACGTGGACCGGCTGCATCTGACGGCGGAGGGGCACCGCCGGGTCGCCGAGGCGGTCTGGCAGACGCTCGGGTACGAGCCGGAGGACACCGAGTGGCATGTGCCGATGCCGGCCACGGTGCCGCCGGGCTGGGTGACGCGCCGGGTGGCGGACGTGCGGTTCGCCCGGGAGCATCTGCTGCCGTGGATCGGGCGGCGCCTGACCGGCCGCTCCTCCGGTGACGGCCGGACAGGCGCCCACTTTAGCGCTGAGCTGGGCAAAGCCTTCTGGGTCACCCCTGCTGACCACACAAACCCCCGCTCTGTGACGGACTGGCGACAGGTGGGGCCCTAACGCGAGACTCTTCACCAACGGTCGTTCTTCGACGCGACGTTGCCCGACACCTCGAAGCGTGGAGAACGGCCGTCCTGCTGCAGGAACGAACCAAGATCCGGCGAGGTTCAACAACAAGCCGATGTCCGGCACTGTTTCGCGGGCGAGGCCTGGGCCCGGTCGTCTGGGTGGTGTGATCGCCGTCGCTGTGCATATTCGTGTGGCCTTCTAGAGTCGGCTCGCCTTTCTTCGATGGCGCTGGCGCGCCCTTGACCGTGTGCGCCGTCTGGCGCCCGATGCGACACAAGCGGGCTCCACCGCATGGCGATGGAGTCGTGCCTCGAGGAGGAACGTTCATGAAGGCCCGAAGGATCGGCGCCGTCGCCGCAACGGCAATGGCGCTGGTGGCAGCCCGCGACCTTGTCCAGAAGCGGCACGCACTGCTGCGGAACTTCCCGGTGATCGGGCACGCCAGGTACCTGCTGGAGACGATAGGGCCGGAGCTGCGGCAGTACATCGTGACCTCCAACGAGGAGGAGCGCCCATTCAGCCGTGACCAGCGCACCTGGATCTACGCGTCGGCGAAGGAAGAGAACAACTACTTCGCGTTCGGCACCGAGGTCGACGTCGAGCACGTCCAGGGGCACGCCTACCTGAAGCAGCGCACCTTCGCCGGCGCTCTGCCCGACGCGCACGACCCGCAGGTCCCGCTGCCCTCGGCCAAGGTGCTGGGCGGTCCGCGCGGGCGTGCCAAGGCCTTCCGGCCCGCGAGCGTCGTGAACATCTCGGCGATGAGCTTCGGCTCGCTCTCCGGCGCGGCCATCACGGCGCTCAACAAGGGAGCGGCGCTGGCGGGCACGATGCACAACACCGGCGAGGGCGGCCTGTCGCCGTACCACCGCAGCGGCGGCGACTTGGTGCTGCAGATCGGCACCTCGTACTTCGGCTGCCGCAACGAGGACGGCAGCTTCAACCTCGACAAGCTCAAGGACGTGGTCGCGAGCGCCCCCGTCAAAGCAATCGAGATCAAGCTCTCCCAGGGTGCCAAGCCGGGGCTGGGCGGGATGCTGCCGGGCGCCAAGGTGACACCGGAGATCGCCGAAATCCGCGGCATCCCCGTCGGTAAGGACTGCGCCTCCCCGTCGCGGCACACCGCGTTCAGCGACGTCGACTCCATGCTCGACTTCGTCGAGCTGCTCGCCACCGAGACCGGTCTGCCGGTCGGGGTCAAGAGCGCGGTGGGCGAGCTGGGCTTCTGGCAGGAGCTGGCCACGCTGATGGCACGTGGTGACCGTGGCGTCGACTTCGTGACCGTCGACGGCAGCGAGGGCGGCACCGGGGCGGCGCCGCGGATCTTCGCCGACTCGGTGTCGCTGCCGTTCCGGATGGGCTTCTCCCGGGTCTACGGCACCTTCGCCGAGCTCGGGCTCACCGACGAGCTGACCTTCATCGGCTCCGGCAAGCTCGGCCTGCCCGAGAACGCCGCGGTCGCCTTCGCCCTGGGCGCCGACATGATCAACGTGGCCCGTGAGGCGATGCTGTCGATCGGCTGCATCCAGTCGCAGAAGTGCCACACCGACAAGTGCCCCACCGGCATCGCCACCCAGAACCAGTGGCTGGCCCGCGGCCTGGACCCGACCTCGAAGGCCACCCGGGCCGCTGTCTACCTGCGCACCCTGCGCAGGGAGCTGATGAAGGTCTCGTCGGCTGTCGGCGTCGCCCACCCGGGACTCATCACCGCGGATGACATCGAGATCATGAACGGCGACTACGAGGCCCGCACCCTGGCCGGCGTCTACGGCTACAAGGACGGCTGGGGCGAGCTCGGCCCGCACCTTGCCAAGGAGATCACCGAGCTGCTCGTCACCACGCCGACCTCCACGAACAGCCGGCCGGAGTGATCGCAACGTGTCCGAAGAAGTGAGATTCAAGAGCGTCGTCGGCCCCGAGCTGGCCGGGTCGATCGACCTGCCGGAGGGCGAGGTCCGGGGCTGGGGGATCTTCGTCCACGGATTCACGCTCGGCAAGGACTCGCCGGCCGCGGCGCGGGTCAGCAAGCAGTTGGCCCGCGAGGGGATCGGCATGCTGCGCTACGACAACCTCGGGATCGGCGATTCCGACGGCGACTGGGGTGACGGTTCCTTCACAGTCAAGGTCCAGGACACCGTCCGCGCGGCAAACCTGATGGCAGAGCGGGGGACTCCGGCGGATCTGCTGGTGGGTCACTCGTGGGGAGGCGCCGCCGCCATCGCCGCGGCGGCCGAGGCGACCGGCGTCCGCGCCGTCGCCACGATCGGGGCGCCCGCCGACCCCAGCCACGTGGAGCACCAGTACGACGCGGTCGTGGATCGCGTGCTCAGTGACGGGCAGCACGAGTGGTTCGTCGGCGGGCGGACCCTGGTCCTCAAGCGCGCCTTCGTCGAGGACGTCCGCCGTGCCCGTCTGCACGACCGGGTCCGTGAGTTGGACCGGCCGCTGCTCGTGATGCACTCGCCCACCGACGACACCGTGGACGTCGCCAACGCCGGGGAGATCTTCCGCATGGCGCGGCACCCGCGAAGCTTCGTCTCGCTCGAAGGAGCGGACCACCTCATGACCGCACGAGGGCAGGCGCAGCGAGCCGCCCACATCATCAGCGCCTGGGCCGACCAGTACATCCACGCCTCACGACCCGCGGGAAAGGACGTCTTGGGTGCTCGATAGCGTGAGTGGCTCGACGGCCATGGGTGTCACACCGTCCGGTGACGGCCGCCCGGCGACGCGTCCGGATCTGCTGCCGTACGAGGCTCAGGCGTAGCGCCGCGGCCATGACCATGTGACTGGCCTCTCGTAGCTTCCGCCGAACAGGGGCATGGCGTTGGCCTGCACAAATCACCAGTAGAATCTGGACACGTGACTTCCGCCGCGCCCGCCAAGCCCCGCATTCCGAACGTCCTCGCCGGACGCTACGCCTCCGCCGAGCTCGCCACGCTCTGGTCCCCCGAGCAGAAGGTGAAGCTGGAGCGGCAGCTCTGGCTCGCCGTGCTGCGCGCCCAGAAGGACCTCGGCATCGAGGTGCCGGACGAGGCGATCGCCGACTACGAGCGCGTCCTCGACACCGTCGACCTGGCCTCGATCGCCGAGCGCGAGAAGGTCACGCGGCACGACGTGAAGGCGCGGATCGAGGAGTTCAACGACCTCGCCGGGCACGAGCACGTGCACAAGGGCATGACCTCCCGCGACCTCACCGAGAACGTCGAGCAGCTGCAGATCCGGCTCTCGCTGGAGCTGATGCGCGACCGTACGGTGGCCGTGCTGGCGCGCCTGGGCAAGCTGGCCGGCGAGTACGCCGAGCTGGTCATGGCCGGCCGCTCGCACAACGTGGCCGCGCAGGCCACCACGCTCGGCAAGCGGTTCGCGACCGCCGCCGACGAGCTGATCGTCGCCCACGGCCGAGTCGAGGAGCTGCTGGGCCGCTACCCGCTGCGCGGCATCAAGGGCCCCGTCGGCACCGCGCAGGACATGCTGGACCTGCTGGGCGGCGACGCGGCGAAGCTCGCCGAGCTGGAGCACCGGATCGCCGGGCACCTGGGCTTCTCGCAGGCGTTCACCTCCGTCGGCCAGGTCTACCCGCGTTCGCTGGACTACGAGGTCGTCACCGCGCTGGTGCAGCTGGCGGCGGCACCGTCCTCGCTGGCCAAGACGATCCGGCTGATGGCCGGGCACGAGCTGGTCACCGAGGGCTTCAAGCCGGGCCAGGTCGGCTCCTCCGCCATGCCGCACAAGATGAACACCCGCTCCTGCGAGCGCGTCAACGGCCTGATGGTCATCCTGCGGGGCTACGCCTCGATGACCGGCGAGCTGGCGGGCGACCAGTGGAACGAGGGCGACGTGTCCTGCTCGGTGGTGCGCCGCGTCGCGCTCCCGGACGCGTTCTTCGCCCTCGACGGTCTGCTGGAGACCTTCCTGACGGTCCTCGACGAGTTCGGCGCCTTCCCGGCCGTCGTCGCCCGCGAACTGGACCGCTACCTGCCGTTCCTGGCCACCACCAAGGTCCTCATGGGCGCCGTGCGCGCCGGGGTCGGCCGCGAGGTCGCGCACGAGGCGATCAAGGAGAACGCCGTCGCTACGGCGCTCGCGATGCGCGAGCAGGGCGCCGAGCGCAACGACCTGCTCGACAAGCTCGCCGCCGACGAGCGGCTGCCCCTCGACCGCGAGCAGCTCGCCGCGCTGATGGCCGACAAGCTGTCCTTCACCGGTGCCGCCGCCGACCAGGTCGGTGTCGTCGTCGGCCGGATCGAGGAGATCGTCAAGCAGCACCCGGAGGCGGCCGGTTACACCCCCGGGGCGATCCTCTGACCGGCACGCCCCGCTCTCCCCGCTTCACGAAGGCGGACCTGGAGGCCGCCCGTGACCGTCTCGTACCGGACGTCGTCGCGGACGGCCTCCGCGTGCTCTTCTGCGGCATCAACCCTGGGCTCATGACGGCGGCGACCGGTCACCACTTCGCCCGCCCCGGCAACCGGTTCTGGCCCGTGCTGCATCTGTCGGGCTTCACCCCGAGGCTGCTGAAGCCGCCCGAGCAGCAGGAGCTGCTGTCGTACGGACTGGGCATCACGAACGTCGTGGCGCGGGCGACCGCGCGGGCCGACGAGCTGAGCGCCGAGGAGTACATCGAGGGCGGACGGCTGCTCACCGCGAAGGTGACCCGGCTCAGGCCGAGGTGGCTGGCCGTGGTCGGGGTGACCGCGTACCGGGCCGCCTTCGGCGACCGCACGGCCCGGGTGGGCCCGCAGGAACGGACCGTCGGGGACAGCCGGGTCTGGGTACTGCCCAATCCCAGCGGGCTGAACGCGCACTGGACAGCGGCGACCATGGCGGAGGAGTTCGCCCGGCTGCGCGAGGCGGCGGGCTCCACCGGTCATGGCGGGTCGGTCTCCGTGACTATCCCGAGCAGCTGAAACGGCAGCTCCTCGTCCCACTGGGAAACGCCGAGACCGACCCACCGGCCCGCGTCCGGCGCCCGCCACAGCTGCACATCCGGGACATGACCACTGAGCCCGGCCCACGGCTCCTCGATGTCCTCGCCGTCCGTGCCCCGCTCGAGCACGCTGTACAGGCTGAAGTGCTGTGGCAGCCCCCACCGCTCGATGAGCCGCTCGGCGAGTCCGACGCGGTCGGCGTCAACTTGCGCCGCCGTCTCCTCCCGTTCGCTGCCGTCGCCGTCCCAGGACTCTCCGCTCGTCTGTAAGGCGGCTATGTGGAATCCGGGCCCGCTCTCGCCGTGCTCCGTCCTGCTGTGCTCCGCGGGGAACTCCCGGGCGCACAGCAGGTCGATGACGGTCAGGCACGTAGCGATGTCCATGAGATCCAGTAAAGCGGGCACCACTGACAATTGGCGGGCCGTCAGGCGTCCCGGCGCTCGATGGTCCACGCGCCGGCGAGGAGGGCCGCCGCCGCCCACAGAGCGCTGACCGCGAGCCCGCTCCAGGGGCCCAGGGGGCCGTCGTAGCTGCTGTGCAGGACCACTTGACCGGCCCGGTCGGGAAGGAAGTCGGCGACGCCCGAGGACATGTCTCCGATCACGAAGGACACGATCAGCAGGAACGGGATGAGGAGGGAGAGGGTCGCGACGCCGCTGCGCAGCACGGCGGCGAGGCCGGTCGCGAACAGCGCCATCAGGGTGAGCTGCAGGCCGCAGCCGACGGCGCCGCGCAGTCCCTCGGCCCAGGTCGGGCCGGAGGCGCCGAGGGCGGACTTGGCCACCAGCAGCGTCACCCCGCCCGTGAGCAGTCCGACGGCGAGGACGGGCAGCGCGATCGCGGTCGCCTTCGCGGCGAACCAGCGCCGCCGGTCGGGCGCGGCAGCCAGCGTCAGCCGCAGGCCGCCGCCCCGGAACTCCGAGGACAGGGCCGTCGTACCGAAGGCGATCGCGGCGATCTGTCCGAAGCTGATGCCGAAGAACGCCGAGAACAACGGGTCCGTGTCACCGGCGTCGGGGGAGGCGGAGGCGAGCGCGGAGAACGCGGCGGTGGCGAGGAGGACGGCGGCCAGGGAGCCGACGAGCGACCGCAGTGTCCGGATCTTGATCCACTCGGCGTGCAGGACCGGGGTGAACGGCATGGTCAGGCCTCCTGGGGCTGGGCGGTGAACTCGGCTTCGGCGGCGGTCAGATCGAAGTAGGCCTGCTCCAAGGTGCCCTCCTGAGCGGCCAGCTCCAGTACGGGTACGCCCGCCTCGGACATCAGACGGCCGAGGTCGTCCACGCGCGCGTGCCGCACGAGCCATGTCCCGTCCTCGTGCCGGGTGGCGTCGTGGCCGTGCCGGGCGAGCAGATCGCCGAGCGCGACGGCGTCGGTGGTGCGGATCCTGACCTGAGGCCGTACCCGCGCGTGGATGAACTCCTGGACGGGGGTGTCGGCGAGGAGCCGGCCACGTCCGAGGATCACGAGGTGGTCGGCGAAGGCCGCGGTCTCGTGCATCAGATGGCTGGAGACCAGGACCGTACGGCCGTCCGCGGCGAGCCCGCGCAGCAGCGTGCGGATCCAGGCGATGCCTTCGGGGTCGAGGCCGTTGGCGGGCTCGTCGAGCAGGATCACCTCGGGGTCGCCGAGCAGGGCCGCGGCGATGCCGAGCCGTTGGCGCATACCGAGGGAGTAGGTCTTCACCCGGCGCCGGGCCACCTCGGCGAGGCCGGTCTGCTCCAGGACCGTGTCGACCCGGTGGCCTGGGATGCGGTTGCTCGCCGCCAGGGCCCGCAGATGGTCGTGCGCGCTGCGGGAGCCGTGCGCGGCCCCCGCGTCCAGCAGGGCGCCCACCCGGCGGAGCGGCTCGCTGAATTCGGCGTAGGCCCGGCCGCCGATGGTGGCGGTGCCGGAGGTGGGCCGGTCCAGGCCGAGGACGAGCCGCATGGTGGTGGACTTGCCGGCGCCGTTCGGGCCGAGGAATCCGGTGACGCGGCCTGGGCGGACGCTGAAGGTCAGGTGGTCCACGGCCCGGCGGGCACCGTACTCCTTGGTGAGGTCACGTACGTCGATGGTGGTCATGGCTCCAGGCTGCCGTGGTCCGGGAGTTGGCTCCTCCCCCACCGGTGGAGATCGTCTCCCCCGTGCGGGGGAGGTCTGTTGTCGGTGCCGCCTGCGACGATGTCGTCATGGTCCACATGCTCCGCTTCCTGCGCCCGCTGCGGCGCGGGACGACGTACACGCGGCTGCTGCATCTGTGGGTGCCCATGCTGATGGAGAGCGTGTGGCTGTTCATCGACATGTCGAAGCCCTGGGTGCCGGCGCTGGTGCTCGTCCCCGTGGGGTTCGTGCCCGCCGTACGGGTGGGCGAAGGAGTGCAGGCGCGGCTGCTGCTGACTCCCGGTGAGCAGAGGCCGGGCATCTCCGAGGCTCCGTCGCGGACGTGGCGGGACCGGCTGCGTACGGTGCTGTGGCTGGAGGTGCGGTGGGTCCTTGCCTGGCCCGCGGGTTTCGCCACGGTGTGGCTGCCTGTCGTGGCGGTCGAGCTGGCACGCTGCGCGTGGGGACGGGCGCCGTCCGGGATGCCGCTGCTCGACGGGCTGCCGCCCGACCGCGCGTGGGCGTTGCTGACGCCGCTCCCGCTGCTCGCCCTGTACGGCGTGGCCGTCGGCCTGGGCGAGCTCGTCACGCTCTGCGCGCGCCGGCTGCTCGGCCCGTCGGCCGCCGAGCGGCTGGCGGCTCTGGAGGAGCGCACCGAACAACTGCTGGAACGCACCCGCATCGCACGGGAGTTGCACGACTCGATCGGGCACGCGCTCACGGTGGCCGTGGTGCAGGCCGGTGCGGCGCGGGCGGCGGGCGACCCGGACTTCACCGATCGGGCGCTGGACGCGATCGAGGAGACCGGCCGGGCCGCTCTGGCGGATCTGGAGCGCGTGCTGGGGGTGCTGCGCGAGACGGAACGGCCGGTGAGCGCCCGGCCCACGCTGGCGGACGCCGGCCGCCTGCTGGAGTCGGCGCGCGCCTCCGGGGCGAAGGTCGACGCGGAGGTGACCGGAGCGGTCGACGCCGTGCCGGGGCCGGTGTCCCGCGAGGGCTACCGGATCCTCCAGGAGGCGCTCACCAATGTGCTGCGGCACGCCGGAGCCGTGCCGGTGCGGGTCCGGGTCGCGGTCGGCGACGGCACGCTCGCCCTGGAGGTGCGCAACCCCCTGTCTGGGCCGATGTCAGGGGCGGGCCGGGGCAGTGGCCTGCGGGGCATACGGGAGCGGGCCGCGCTGCTCGGCGGCACCGCCCGGACCGGTCCCGACGCGGGCGACTGGGAGGTGCGCGCGGAGCTGCCGATCAACTGATCTAGGCTGGCCGGATGCCGGTCACCGTACTCCTCGTGGACGACGAACCCCTGGTCCGCGCCGGTCTGCGCGCCGTACTCGAGGCACAGCCCGACATCGAGGTGGTCGGCGAGGCGGCCGACGGCGCGGCGGTCATCCCGCTGGTGCGGCAACTGCGACCGGACGTGGTCGCCATGGACGTGCGTATGCCGCTGATGGACGGCATCGAGGCCACGCAGGCGGTGCTGCGCACGGTGGCCGACCCGCCGAAGATCCTCGTGGTGACGACCTTCGAGGACGACGAGTACGTGTACGAGGCGTTGCGCGCGGGAGCCGACGGGTTCCTGCTGAAGCGGGCCCGTCCGGCCGAGATCGTGCACGCGGTGCGACTGGTCGCGGCTGGCGAGTCGCTGCTGTTCCCGGCGTCCGTACGCCGCCTCGCCGCCCGGTACGGCGACGGCGACCGGCCGGCCCGTGCCGCGCTGGAGCGGGCCCGGCTGACCGAGCGGGAGGCGGAGGTGCTGCGGCTCATGGCGCGCGGGCTGTCGAACGCGGAGATCGCCGCCCGGCTGGTCGTGGGCACGGAGACGGTCAAGTCGCATGTGAGCGCCGTGCTGGCCAAGCTCGGGGCGCGCGACCGCACCCAGGCGGTGATCGTGGCGTACGAGTCGGGGTTCGTGGAACCGGGGTGAGCCGGCCGGCCGTGCGGAAGCCGGCACTCGCCGGGGCGCGCCGGGCCGAGTACGATCCGCCCAACACGGCCGCGAGCTGGAAGGACGGACGGTGGGGCAGCTGACCGGCGGCGATCCCTCGCTGCTGCGAAGGATCAATTCCGCGGTGGTGCTGCACGCGCTGCGGGCCACGGACTGCGCGACGCTCACCGAGATCACCCGGGTCACCGGACTGTCCCGGCCGACCGTCGAGGGTGTCGTCGAAGGGCTCATCGAGGGCGGGCTCGTCGTGGAGACCGCGGCCGACGAGGGCACGGCGCGCCGTCAGGGGCGGCCCGCACGCCGGTTCCGGTTCCGGGCCGAGGCGGGGCATCTGCTGGGCCTGGAGATCGGGCCGCACCGGGTCGCCGCGCTGCTGTCCGACCTGGACGGGCGGGTGCTGGGCTCGCAGGCCAAGGAGGTCGACGAGACGGCGCCGGCGGACGAGCGGCTCGAGAGGCTGCGCGGCGCGGTCGCCGAGCTGCTGCGCCGGGCCGGGGTGGCGCGCGGCTCGCTGCGGGCGGTGGGCGTGGGCACGCCGGGGATCGTGGAGGCCGACGGCACGGTACGGCTGAGCACGGCGCTGCCGCAGTGGACGGGCCTGAAGCTGGGTGAGCGGCTCAGCCGCTCCTTCAAGTGCCCGGTGCTGGTGGAGAACGACGCCAACGCGGCGGCCGTCGCCGAGCACTGGAAGGGCGCGGCGGCCGAGTCTGACGACGTGGTGTTCGTGCTGGCCGGACTGAGCCCGGGTGCGGGTTCGTTGATCGGCGGGCGGCTGCACCGGGGCTACGGCGGGGCTGCCGGGGAGATCGGCGCGTTGCATCTGCTGGGCCGGGAGGCCACCCCGGAGACGCTGCTGTCCACCACCGACCAGCCGCTGCACCCGCTGGACGAGCAGGCGGTCGCCGAGGTGTTCGCGCTGGCCCGGGAGGGCGACCAGCGGGCGCGGGCGGCCGTGGAGCGGTTCATCCAGCGGCTGGTGCACGACGTGGCCGCGCTGGTGCTGGCGCTGGATCCCGAGCTGGTGGTGATCGGCGGGTGGGCGGCCGGTCTCGACGGCGTCCTGGAGCCCCTGCGCCGCGAACTGGCCCGCTACTGTCTGCGGCCGCCGGAGGTGGCATTGTCCGTGCTGGGCGAGGCGGTCGTGGCCACGGGGGCGCTGCGCTTGGCCTTGGACCACGTGGAGGAACAGCTGTTCGCGGTGGACGGCTCGGTGACGGCGCGGCGCTGAGCGGTGCGCCTTGGGGAGCCGCGGGTGCCGGGTACGGTCCCGTCTTGCTGCTGCGGCGCCGTCGTGGCTGGTCGCGCAGTTCCCCGCGCCCCTGGGGTCGGCGGCCCCACCTGGAGATACGGGGATCTGCGCACGTGATGCCAGGCGCGGTCGTCGCGCCGCTGCGGCGCCGTTATGGCTGGTCGCGCAGTTCCCCGCGCCCCTGGGGTTGGCGGCGCCGCTCGGCGCCGACGAGGTGGCCGGTGGTCAGGACGCCTGGCGTTCTGGGTCGTGGTGTATTTCCACGTCCGGGGAGTCGCCGAAGGTCAGGCGGCAGGTGTCGGCGCGGTAGGTGGCGACGGACAGGGCGGTGGTGCGGCCCGCGGCGAAGAAGCGGGTGGTGACGACGAGGACCGGGGAGCCGGGGAGCCGGTCGAGGTCCTTGGCGTCGTCGGCGCGGGCGGAGCCGAGTTCGACGGCGCGGTCCTGGCCCTCGAGCGTCAGGTGCTGGAGCTCGCGCAGCACCGCACGCGCGCGTGCCGGGCCGGACGGGGCGTCGATCGCGGTGAGGTCGGGAACCGAGGCCGCCGGGATGTAGAGGAGTTCGGTGGCGACCCGCTGGCCGTGGGACATCCGGGAGCGGCGCACGGTGTGCACGGGCTCCTCCGCGCCGGTCTCCAGGGCCGCGGCGACCGCGGCGGGCGGCACGGCCTGGTCGCAGTCGACGAGCTGCCAGGCGTCCGAGGCGGCGCCCGGCCACACGTGCTGCTCGGTGCCGACGGCCAGGCCGACCCGCGGGGGCGCGACGGTCGTACCGACTCCGCGGCGGCGCTGCAGCCGGCCCTCCAGCTCGAGCTGTTCGAGGGCCTGGCGGAGCGTGGCGCGGGCCACGCCGAACCGGGCGGCGAGGTCGCGTTCGTTGGGCAGAATCTCACCGACCGAGAACTCGGAGTCCAGTGCCTCGCTGAGCACGGTCCTGAGATGCCAGTACTTCGGTTCCGGCACCGATTCCAGCTGCGTGGTCCCCACCCTGTCCTCCGCAAGAGCCGTGGTCCGGCGATTTTTAGCGCCCTTGTTTATTAAAGGTTGTTGCACTTCTCTGCGACCATAAGGCGGCCTTCACCCTTGGTCAAGACCAATCCTCGATCCCCTGGGCCATGCACAGCCGTCCTGCCGCGGAGCGTTCATGGGGCGTTCGTACGCGGCGGGGTGTGTGACATCGCGGCAAAGCCCCCGTCACGGGACGGGGCTCACGAGGCGTGTGTGGTTCGACGGGTTCAGCGGTCGGCGAGGTGCCGCAGCTTGTCCGGGTTGCGGACGATGTACACGGTCGTGACGCGGCCGTCGGCGATGTCCACCTGGACCAGGCTCTCGGGCCTGCCGTCGAACAGCACCAGCAGCGCCGGGCCGCCGTTGGCCTGCAGGAAGCGGAAGGACAGGGCCACCGCGGACTGCAGCGCGACGGCGACGAGGAACCGGCCGACCTTGTCGGCGGTGTGCAGGATCCGCAGGGGCGCCTGGGCCTTGCCACCGCTGTCGCCGACCAGGCGCACGTCCGGGGCGAGCAGGGACATGAGCCCGTCCAGGTCACCGTCGACCGCGGCGGCGAGGAAACGCTCGGTCAGCTCGCGTCGCTGGGCGGGGTCCACGTCGTAGCGCGGCCGCCGTTCGTCGACGTGCCGGCGCGCCCGTCCGGCCAGTTGCCGTACCGCCGCCTCGCCGCGGTCGAGCAGGGCGGCGATCTCGGCGTACGGGTAGCCGAACGCCTCCCTGAGCACGAAGACGGCCCGCTCCAGCGGCGACAGCGACTCCAGGACGACCAGCAGGGCGAGGGACACGCTGTCGGCGAGCACGGCCTGCTCGGCCGCGTCCGGGGCGGCGTCGCCGAACTCGGTGACATACGGCTCCGGCAGCCACGGCCCGACGTACGTCTCGCCGCGCGTCTGCACCTGGCGCAGCCGGTCGATGGCCAGCCGGGTGGTGACGCGCACCAGGTAGGCGCGCGGTTCGCGGACCTCCGCGCGGTCGGCGCGGGACCAGCGCAGCCAGGCGTCCTGGACCACGTCCTCGGCATCGGCCACGCGGCCGAGCATGCGATAGGCGACACCCACGAGCAGGGGGCGGTGCTCTTCGAAGACATCGGTCGCGGTCTCGGTCGTCATCGTGCCATCCGATCCGACACGCGTCGGGGCTGTCCACCCGGAATCGGCCCGTCCGGCGCAGGACCGGCTCACAATGACCGCGGACCGCCGGAAGCCGGCGGCCGGCAACGGGAGGTGGCCGATGCGGTACGCGGTGCTGGGCACGGGCGAGGTGGGCCGCACGCTGGGCGGCAGACTGGTGGAGCTGGGGCACGAGGTGACCCTGGGATCGCGCGTCAAGGACAACCCGGCGGCGCTGGAGTGGGCCACGGCTTCGGCGGAGCGGGCCCGTGCGGGCACGTTCGCGGAGGCGGCCGCGGCGGCCGAGGTGGTCATCAACGCGGTGGGCGGCCGGGTGGCGCTCGACGCCCTGCGGGCGGCCCGCGCGGAGCACCTGGACGGCAAGGTCCTGGTGGACGTCTCCAATCCGCTGGCCTTCGAGGACGGCCAACCGCGGCTGGACCCGGTGGAGTCGGACAGTGTGGGCGAACAGATCCAGCGGGCCTTTCCGCACGCGCGCGTGGTGAAGACGCTGAACACGGTCAACTGTCAGGTGATGGTGGATCCGGGCCGGGTGCCGGGTGCGCACCACCTGTTCGTGTGCGGTGAGGACGCCGGGGCCAAGGAGCAGGTGACGGCGCTGCTGGGGGAGTTCGGATGGCCGGCCGAGCGGGTGCTGGACCTGGGCGGGATCCAGGCCGCGCGGGCGACGGAGATGTATCTGCCGCTGTGGCTCACCATGATGCGGCAGTTGGGGACCGCGGACTTCAACATCGAGGTGCGCCGGGCGGGCTGACCACCGCCGGAGCGCGGACGTACCCTCGCCGGGGGCTACCAGCCGGTAGCAATTGCTGACAAGCTGTCTACGGCGTCCGTCAGCACCCAGACGAGGAGCACCCCATGTCCGCCACCGCCTCCTTCAAGGTCACCACTTCGCACGGCCCGAAGGACGTGACCGTGTCCTACGCGCGCGTAGGACACGGCGAACCGCTGGTACTGCTGCACGGCATCGGACATCACCGGCAGGCCTGGGACCCGGTCGTGGACATCCTCGCCACCGAGCGCGACGTCATCGCCGTCGACCTGCCGGGGTTCGGCGCGTCCCCCGGCCTGCCGGACGGCCTCACCTACGACCTGCCCACCACCAATTCCGTGCTCGGCGCCCTGTTCGAGGCGCTGGACCTGGACCGGCCGCACATAGCGGGCAACTCGCTGGGCGGCCTGCTCGCCCTGGAGCTCGGCCGGGAGAAGCTCGTGCGGTCCGTCACGGCCCTCTCCCCCGCCGGGTTCTGGACGGAGGCCGAGCGCCGGTACGCCTTCACGGTGCTGCTCGCGATGCGGGGCATCGCCCAGCGGCTCCCGCTGCCGCTGGTGGAGCGGCTGTCGCGCACCGCGGCCGGCCGTACCGCGCTGACGAGCACCATCTACGCGCGGCCCGCGCGCCGCGCCCCGGAGGCCGTGGTCGCCGAGACCCTCGCGCTGGTGGGGGCCACCGGGTTCGACGCGACGCTGCAGGCGGGCACCGCCGTCCGGTTCACCGACGCCCTGCCGGGACTGCCGGTCACGGTGGCCTGGGGAACCCGGGACCGGCTCCTCGTGCGCCGCCAGGGCGTGCGCGCCAAGCAGCTGATCCCGCACGCCCGGCTGGTACGGCTGCCCGGCTGCGGCCACTGCCCCATGAACGACGACCCGGCACTGGTCGCGCGGGTCATCCTGGACGGCAGCCGCTGAACCGACCGACGCGGTCGGCACCGGCGGCGGCTCGACCGGCCCTGGCTCGGTGAAGGGGCCGGCGCCGGCCGCGGGCAACGGGCGCCGGCCTTCGGCCGCCGGCGGGACTCGCGGACGGCGTCGGGCCCTAATGGTGGGGCGGGCCGGGCGCAACTGTTGCCGCGCTGCAGGGGGTGGCAGCCGCCGGTTCAAGCCCCCGCTGAGTGACGTGTCCGGGCCATCGGTGCCACTCGGCCGTGGCCGACGGACGACACGGCCAGGTGGACCGCGCGGTCGCGGTCACGCCGGGGGTGCCGCCGATCCTGGTCCCCGGCGTGTAGGCCGGCTTCCCGTGCACGCGTGGTCCGCCGTACGGCTGACGGGCCATTCCGCCGCGGCGACCCCTCGGTGGACCCTGCCCAAGCCCCGTTGTTCACTTCGGGTTTCCGCGCGCGCCGCAGCGTCCCAGTAGGTGTGGCTCTGCACACTGGCCGGATCCCGTTCCTGGAGGCGCAGCCATGTCAGACCGTCCGCTCCCTGGCCGCCGCAGCGTTCTGCGCGGCTCCCTCGTCGCCTCGGCGGCGCTCACCCTGCCCGTCGGTCTCGGCGCGGCCCCCGCGTTCGCCCGCTCCGGGCGCCCCCAGGCGAGCTGGGGCGTACAGGCGGGCGATGTGACCACCGACTCCGGCCTGGTATGGGTGCGTTCGGACCGGCCGGCCCGGATGATCGTGGAGACCTCGGCCACCGAGTCGTTCCGCAACCCGCGCAGATGGCACGGTCCGCTGCTGGGCTCCGGCACGGACTTCACCGGCACCACCCGGCTGCACGGCCTGCCGTCGGGCGAGCAGATCCACTACCGCGTGCTGCTCACCGATCCGGACGACCCGCGCCGCACGAGCGAGCCGGTCACCGGCACCTTCCGTACCGCTCCCGCCCGGCGCCGCCAGGGCGTGCGGTTCGTGTGGTCCGGTGACCTGGCCGGACAGGGCTGGGGCATCAACGAGTCCATCGGCGGTTACCGCATCTTCGACGCGATGGCGAAGGTCGACCCCGACTTCTTCCTGTGCAGCGGCGACAACATCTACGCCGACGGCCCCATCGCGGCGACCGCGACCCTGCCCGACGGCAGTGTCTACCGGAACGTCACGACCGAGGAGAAGTCGCACGTCGCGACCACCCTGGCCGACTACCGGGGCAACTTCCGCTACAACCTGCTGGACTCGGCACTGCGCCGGTTCAACGCCCAGGTGCCGAACATCATCCAGTGGGACGACCACGAGGTCCGCAACAACTGGTACCCGGGCGAGGTCATCGGCACCGGCACCCCCTACCCGGCCGGCACCAGGCTCGACGACCTGGCGCTGCGCTCCCGGCAGGCGTTCTCCGAGTACTTCCCGATCTCGACCGTCAGCGAGCGCCCCGACGGCCGGATCTACCGGGTCGTCCACCACGGTCCGCTGCTCGACGTGTTCGTGCTCGACATGCGCACCTACCGCAACGCGAACTCCCCCGACGACCAGACCACGGACCCGGTGGGCATCCTCGGCCCTGAGCAGCTGGAGTGGCTCAAGCGGGAGCTCGCCACGTCCCGCGCGGTGTGGAAGGTGATCGCCAACGACATGCCGCTCGGCCTTGTGGTGCCCGACCCGGTCGAGGGCAAGCCGAACTTCGAGGCCGTCGCGCAGGGCGACCCGGGCGCTCCGCTCGGCCGCGAGCTGCAGATCGCCGAGCTGCTGCGCTTCATCAAGCACCGGAAGATCACCGGCACGGTGTGGCTGACGGCCGACGTGCACCACACCTCCGCGCAGCACTACGCCCCCTCGCGGGCCGCGTTCAAGGACTTCGAGCCGTTCTGGGAGTTCGTCTCCGGCCCGCTGAACGCCGGTGCCTTCCCGGCCAACGCGCTGGACGGCACGTTCGGCCCGGACCGGGTGTTCGTCAAGGCGCCCACCGCGTCCAATGTGTCGCCCGCCCAGGGCTACCAGTTCTTCGGCGAGGTCGACATCGACGGCGGCAGCGGAGAACTGACGGTACGGCTGCGCGAGTACGACGGCACCGTGCTGTTCACGCAGACGCTCCAGCCGGGCCGGGTCGGCCAGTAGGCGCGACCGGGCGGCTGGTCCCGTACCCTTGATCCGTGCCGCGCGCCGGCGTCATCCCACGGGGCGCGGCACGGCCAACTCCTCTGCTCTACGGCCCTTTTCACAGGTCAGGCCGATTGTCAGTGGCCGCCTCTACGGTTTTCGTATGACGCGAGGACCGGATGACGACAACGCCACGATCTGGGGCCGGACGGCACGGGACCGAGCGGCCGTAGAAAATCCAACAAAACGGACGGAGCATGCTTTACCCATCGGTCACAATCAGTTCGTGATCACGCAACACCGTTCCTTCACAGTGGCTGCATGACTCCAGAGATGTCTGATGTGACCCGAGCGAAGCACGGACGCCCCGTGCACCACTGGCGACGGGACGTCGTCGAGCTCGCCGCGCTGTTCACGGCCGTCGCCGTGGCCGACGGAGTGGCGAACCTGATCGGACACGGTCCCGGCGGTCCCACTCTGCTGGTGATCTCGGCGCTCGTGCTCGCCGCGACGGCCGGCTTCCACACCTGGTGGGCACGGCGCCACGGACACGCACCGCCGACCAGCCATACCGGCGCCCGGCCGGCCGCCGGGACGCGGTCGGCCGGGCCCTCCGGGCAGCAGGGCGACGACACGGACGACGTGACCGACACGGGTGCGCTGTGGCGGATGCGGACCACGGTGAAGGACGAGCCGGGCTCGCTGGCGGCGCTGTGCACGGCGCTGGCCGTACGGCGCGTCGACATCCTGAGCCTCCAGACGCACCCGCTCGCCGACGGCACGGTGGACGAGTTCCTGCTGCGGGCGCCTGGCGTGCTGGAGGCGGCCGAGATCACCCGGGCGGTCTCGCAGGCCGGCGGCGCGTCCACCTGGATCGAGCGGGCGGACGCCCACGATCTGGTCGACGCCCCCACCCGAGTGCTCGGACTGGCCGCGCGCACCGCGCTGGACGCCGCCGAACTGCCGTTGGCGCTGCGGCAGTTGCTCGGCCGGTGCACGATCCGCTCACTGCCCGGGACACCGGCCGGCGGGGGCCGCGGGCCCGAGCCGGTGCCGGTCGAGGGTGTGCTGGAGGACACCGTGATGCGGCTGCCGGCGCCGGAGGGCGGGGTGCTGACCGTGGAGCGGCCCTATCTGCCGTTCACGCCCACCGAGTTCGCCCGGGCCAGGGCGCTGGTGGACCTCGACAACCGGCTCGGTCCGCGGATCCCGGGCGGCAAGGACGTGCTGACGCTGCCCGAGGGCAACGACATCACCGTCCGCCGGGTGGACACCGGAGACCTGGCCGCGGCGAGGGCGATGCACGAGCGGTGCTCGCCGCGCACCCTCGCCATGCGCTACCACGGCCCGGTCGGCGACGCGGACCGCTATCTGAACCACCTGCTCAGTCCCCGTTTCGGCCGGACACTGGCCGCGCAGACCACCTCCGGCCGCATCGTCGGACTCGGGCATCTGCTGTGGGACGGCGACGAGACGGAGGTCGCGCTGCTGATCGAGGACGACTGGCAGCAGCGCGGCATCGGAGGTGAACTGCTCGGCCGGCTGGTGGCGATGGCCGTGGAGGCCGGCTGCGCGAGCGTGTACGCCGTGACACAGGCGTCCAACACCGGCATGGTCGCCGCGATGCGCGGCCTCGAGCTGCCCCTGGACTACCAGATCGAGGAGGGCACGCTCGTCATCACCGCCCGCCTGAACGCCGCACCGGCCCCCGCCCGGCGCCCCTACGACCCCGCCCTCCGCCACCTGGGCAACCCGGCCCACCGCGACTGACCCACGACGGCCCTTCTACGCGCCCGAGCCTGCCCCGGCCCGGTGCCGGGGAAGGCCCGGTGCCGGGAAAGGCCTTGGAGCGAGCGCCCCGGCGGCTGAGCCGGGACCGACATCCGAGCCCGGGTCGCCAGCTGGAGCCACGGGCCACCGCCGGGGTCCGGACCGGCGGCCGAGCCCAGGTCTGCGGCTGCACCCAAGGTCCACGGCCCGGACCGGGCCCAGACCCGAGACCGACAACCGAGGCCGGACCGGCTGACCGAGCCCGGGTCTGCGGCCGGGCCTGCGGTCGGCGTCACGGTCGGCGGCCGGGCCCAGGGTGCCCTTTAGAGACAGCCGCACCATGAATGCGCCGCAACGACGCTCAGCCACGACGGCGGTGTCCGGGGGTGCCCAACTCACCGGACCCGCCACCGGCACCCACCACCCGCACCCACCACCGCCCGTCACCACTCAGCGCACCGCCTCCCGCAGCGGTACCGGTGTCCGGGTGGGCTCCCCGAGCGCCTGGTCGAGGTCCGTCCACAGATCGCCGACGTCCTCCAGCCCCACCGACAGGCGAAGCAACCGGTCGCTCACTCCGGCACCCCTGCGATCCTCCGCGTCGACGATGCGGTGGCTGATGGATGCCGGGTGCTGGATGAGCGTGTCGACGCTGCCGAGGCTCACCGCCGGGGTGACGAGCCGGACCCGGGGGATGACCTCGTGCGGATCGCCGTGCACCTCGAAGGCGATCATCGCGCCGCCGATGCGCGGATAGTGGACGCGGGCCACCCGCGGGTCGGCGGCGAGCCGGCCGGCCAGTTCGGCGGCGTTGGCGGAGGCGGCCCGCACTCGCACGGGGAGCGTGGACAGTCCCCTCAGCAGCAGATAGCCGGCCAGCGGATGCAGGACGCCACCGGTGGCGAACCGTATCTGCCGTAGCCGGCCCGCGAACTCCTCGTCGCAGGCGACCACTCCGGCCAGCACGTCGCCGTGCCCGCCGAGGTACTTGGTGGCGCTGTGCAGCACCAGGCGGGCGCCGTGCTCGGCCGGGCGTTGCAGGACGGGCGTGGCGAAGGTGTTGTCGGCGAGCAGCGGGACCGAACCGCAGGCGTGCGCGACGGCCCGCAGGTCGATCTCGGCGAGGGTCGGGTTGGCCGGGGACTCCACCATCACCAGGCCGGTGTCCGGGCGCAGCGCGTCGGCGATGCCGGCCGGGTCGGTCCAGGTTACCTCGGTGCCGAGCAGCCCGGCGGTCAGCAGATGGTCGCTGCAGCCGTACAGGGGCCGTACCGCGACGACATGCCGCAGGCCCATCGCGGACCGGGCGAGGAGGACCGCGCTGAGCGCCGCCATCCCGCTGGCGAAGGCTACCGCGGACTCGGTGCCCTCCAGGCGGGCCAGGGCGGTCTCGAAGCGGGCGACCGTCGGGTTGCCGAGACGGCCGTAGACCGGCGGACCGGCCGGGTCGGCGCCGTCGGTGGCGAAGGCGTCGATGCGCGCGGCCTCACCGCGGCTGTCGTACGAGGGGTAGGTGGTCGACAGGTCGATCGGCGGGGCGTGCAGGCCCTGGCGGGCGAGATCGTCGCGGCCGGCGTGCACGGCTTCCGTGGCCAGGGCTCTCGATGCGGTGCGTACGCCGTCGTAGGCACCGGTGCTCGCTGTGTCCATGCGCGGAAGGGTGAACAGTGAACGGTTCAGTCTCTTCGAACACCGTGCTACGTTCGGGCCATGGCCGAATCTGTCGTACTGGATCCGGTGGATCTCCATCTGCTGCGGCTGCTGCAGAACGACGCCCGGACCACCTACCGAGATCTCGCCACGCAGGTGGGCGTGGCGCCGTCGACCTGTCTGGACCGGGTGACCCGGCTGCGCCGCTCGGGCGTGATCCTGGGCCACCAGCTGCGACTGGATCCGGCCAAGCTGGGTCGCGGGCTCCAGGCGCTGCTGTCGGTGCAGGTACGGCCGCACCGGCGGGAGCTGGTCGGGCCGTTCGTGGAGCGCATCCGGGCACTGCCCGAGGCTCGGACGGTGTTCCATCTGACCGGGCCGGACGACTATCTGGTGCATGTGGCCGTCGCGGACATGGCCGATCTGCAGCGGCTGGTGCTCGACGAGTTCACCGCGCGGCGCGAGGTGGCGCGGGTCGAGACCCGGTTGATCTTCCAGCAGTGGGACTGCGGCCCGCTGCTGCCGCCCGACCACGCCCAGAGCTGAATCCCCCCGTACGTGGGTGACGGGATGATCCTTCTCGTACGAGGATGGGTCCATGTCTGAGACCAAGAGCCCGCTGCCCCGCCAGGTGGCAGACGCGTACGTGGACGACCTCATCGCCCTCGACCCGGTCACCGGTACCTACCTCGGTGTGAAGGAGAGTTCGAGCCGGCTGCCCGACTACTCGCCCGCGGGCCAGGCGGCCCTCGCGGAGCTGGCCCGGACCACGCTCGCGAAGCTGGACGAGGCGGAGCGGCAGCCGGGGGCGGACAGTGACGCGGAGCGGCGCTGCGGGCGGCTGCTGCGGGAGCGGCTGACCGCCGAACTCGCCGTGCACGAGGCGGACGAGTACCTGCGCGCGGTCGGCAACATGGCCACGCCGGGCCACTCGGTGCGGGACGTCTTCACGGTCACTCCGGCGCAGACGGACGAGGACTGGGCGGCGATCGCCGAGCGGCTGCGCGCGGTCCCGGGGGCGCTCGCGGGCTACCGTGAGTCACTGCAACTCGGCCTGGACCGCAAGCTGTTCGCGGCGCCACGGCCGACCGCGACGTACATTGAGCAGCTCACCGAGTGGACGGACACGGACGGCAAGGGCCGGGGCTGGTACGAGGACTTCGCCGCCGCCGGGCCGCAGGCGCTGCGCGCGGAACTGGACGAGGCGGCCCGCGCGGCGACCGTCGCCCTGGTGGAGCTGCGGGACTGGCTGCGGGACGTGTACGCGCCGGCGACCGAGGGCGGGCCGAACACGGTGGGCCGGGAGCGGTACGCGCGCTGGTCCCGCTACTTCAACGGCACCGATCTCGACCTGGACGAGGCGTACGCGTACGGCTGGGCGGAGTTCCACCGGATCCTCGGCGAGATGAGGCAGGAGGCGGAGAAGATCCTGCCCGGCGCCGAGACCCCGTGGGTGGCGCTCGCGCACCTCGACGAGCACGGCCGGCACATCGAGGGTGTGGAGGAGGTGCGGGAGTGGCTGCAGGGCCTGATGGACAAGGCCATCGAGGACCTGGACGGCACGCACTTCGAACTCGCCGACCGGGTGCGGAAGGTGGAGTCGCGCATCGCCCCGCCCGGCGGTGCGGCGGCCCCCTACTACACGCCTCCGTCGGAGGACTTCTCCCGGCCCGGCTGCACGTGGCTGCCCACCATGGGACAGACCCGCTTCCCGGTCTACGACCTGGTCTCCACCTGGTACCACGAGGGTGTGCCGGGGCATCACCTCCAGCTCGCGCAGTGGGTGCACGTGGCCGAGAGCCTCTCCCGCTACCAGGCGACGATCGGCGGGGTGAGCGCCAACGCGGAGGGCTGGGCGCTGTACGCGGAGCGGCTGATGGACGAACTGGGCTATCTGACGGATCCCGAGGAGCGGCTCGGCTACCTGGACGCGCAGATGATGCGGGCGGCCCGGGTGATCGTGGACATCGGCATGCACCTGGAGCTGGAGATTCCCGCCGACTCGCCGTTCCACCCCGGTGAGCGGTGGACGCCGGAGCTGGCGCAGGAGTTCTTCGGTGCGCACAGCAGCCGGCCGGCGGACTTCGTGGAGAGCGAGCTGACCCGGTATCTGACGATTCCGGGCCAGGCGATCGGCTACAAGCTCGGTGAGCGGGCGTGGCTGCTGGGCCGGGAGAAGGCGCGTGAGCGGCACGGCGACGCGTTCGACCTGAAGGCCTGGCACATGGCGGCGCTGTCGCAGGGTTCGCTGGGCCTGGACGACCTGGTGGACGAGCTGTCCCGGCTCTGATCGGCCGGCGTCAGCTCCGGAAGCCGCCCTGCGAGTTGATGACCTCCCCGGTGATCCAGCCGGCCTCGTCGGTGGCAAGCCACGCGATGAGGCGGGCCGGATCGTCGGGGAGCCCCCAGCGTCCGCCGGGAAATCGGGCGGCGACGGCGGCATGGGCCTCGCCGGTGGCGTA
Source organism: Streptomyces sp. RB17 (assembly GCF_009604455.1). Classification (GTDB taxonomy): domain Bacteria; phylum Actinomycetota; class Actinomycetes; order Streptomycetales; family Streptomycetaceae; genus Streptomyces. The sequence continues at coordinate 128,228 of NZ_WEGL01000006.1, read as the reverse complement.
ACCGGTGTCCACCGGGCCGGGGTTGACGGCGTTCACCGTGGTGCCGTGCTCGGCCAGCGGGCCGGCCAGGGAGCGGGTGATCGAGGCGAGGGCGCCCTTCTGGAGGGCGTAGGCGATCTCGCCGGGCATGCCGCCGCCGAGGTCCTGTCCCGAGGTCATCAGCACCACCCGCCCGCCGGGAGCACCGCCGGCCGGCCGGGCGCGCGAGCGGGCGTAGGCCTGGACGAGCAGCAGGACCGAGCGGGTGTCGACCGCCCAGTGCGCGTCGAGCATCGCGCCGTCGATCTCGTCCAGGGTGCCGTCCGAGCCGCTGAGGGCGTGGTTGGCGACGAGGATGTCCAGGCGGCCGAACTCACCGACGACCGTGTCGATCAGGCGAGCCGGTTCCGCCGGGTCGGCGAGGTCGCCGGGTCCGCAGACGACGCGGGCGCCGGGGTCCCCCTGCGCGGCGCGCACGGAGCCGGCGACGGACTCGGGACGGTCGGCGCCCCACGGCATGGCGGCGTCGTGCGGCACATGGTGATGCAGATACACACTCGCCCCGTACGCCGCCAACCGCCGCGCCACAGCGTGCCCGATCCCCGCCCGCCGACTCGCCCCGGTGACCAGGGCGGTACGGCCGCGCAGCGGCAACGGGTCGCGGCGCAGGTCTTCCGGGGCGGGGAGATGATTCGCAGGCATGGCGGAACACCGTAGGCGTCAGGGGGACGGAGCGCGAGCGAATTTGGGGCAGGGGGCGGGAACACCTGGCCTCGCCGTGGGTGGTGGGGGCGTTCCGGATGTGGGGGCAGGCGCCGCACGCAACCGCATCGGACCACCCGCCGAGGCACGAGCCGAGGCCGACGACAAGGCACACTCGCGTGGGGGTCGGCTCCCGGCACAAGCGGATGCGGCCCCTTTCGGAGCGCGGCTGCCGGTCGCCCGCCGAGCGGCACCCTGACACCGGACGCCGGCGCCCCGACAGCCGACGGCGGCACCACCGCACGCCACGACACGTCACCGAGGCAGCCTCCGCAGGCCGGGGCAGGCGGGCACGACCTGCGGAACCAGGCCCCGCCCCGACCCCAGGCACCAACCACCGACCACAGCACCACAGCACGGCCTGCCGCACCGGCCACATTCAGACCCCCGGCCGCCGGCGGCGCCGTAGGTCCCGGCGACCGTGGTCGCGGGCATCCCGTCTCGTGCCGCACGGCGCTCGGCCGTCCGGGTGTCTCCGGTGGCGTGGGCGGGTGGGCGGGGGCTAGCTGGTGCCGGGGGCGATGTGGAGGAGGCGGGCCGGCATGCGGCGGAAGAGGGCGGCGCAGCGGGCGCTGGAGACGCCGCGGGCCGCCGGGCTGGCCGGAGTCGTGTTCGCCCTGTTGCTGGCCGCGGCGATCGTCCTGATCCGACTGGGGATGCCCCAGGGAGCCGGCGCGGTCACCGCCCAGGCGTTCACGAACTCCGAGCGGCGCGACTCGCTGCAGTCGGCCCTCGCGCTCGTGCCGTTCGCCGGCATCTTCTTCCTGTGGTTCATGGCCACGATCCGGGCACATGTGGGTGCGGCCGAGGACAGGTTCCTGGCCACCGTGTTCCTGGGCAGCGGCCTGGTCTTCACGGCCACGCTGTTCGGCGCGGCAGCGGCGGCCGGTGCCGTGCTCTCGGTCCCGCACCCGGCCGGCACGGCGCCCGCGCCCGCGTACTGGGACTTCGGCCGCCATTTCGCGTACACGATGATGGTGGGGTACGGGATGCGGATGGCGGCCGTCTTCGTGTCGGTCGTGTCGGCGATCGGCCACCGTCTCGGGGTCCTGCCCCGCTTCCTCACCGCCCTGGGCCTCCTCACCGCCCTGACGCTGCTCTTCGCCGCGAGCAATGTGCCCTGGTCGGAGCTGGTCTTCCCGGGCTGGTCGCTGGTGCTCAGTCTCTACATCCTGGTGGCGAGCGGTCGTCCCCGGTCACGTCCCGCGCCCCGGGCGTGAGGGATCGAACGTGAGGGATCACCATGGGGCGAAGACGCGCGCCCCGGCGCGGCAGACGACCCGGACGGGGTTCCCCGACGGGCGATCTCTGCGCACCGGACCCATGCTGACAAACGGGACATGACCGCCGTCCGGGGATGCCGCGCGAATCGGCCGGCCCGCACCGGACCTGGCCACCGGAAGGGGCGGAGCGTCGATGCGGCTCGTCGTCGATCTCAACAAATGCCAGGGGTACGCCCAGTGCGCGTTCCTCGCACCCGACATCTTCGCCCTGCACGGCGAAGAGGCGCTGATCTACAACCCGCACGCCCCCGAGGAACAGCGGGAACGCCTGGCCCGCGCTGTCGCCGCCTGCCCGGTGCAGGCGATCACCGCGGACGGGCTGGACGACACGGGAGACGCCCGGGAGGCGTCCGATGCCCGCTGACCACGTCGACTGGCTCCGGCGCGAGGGCCGGATCGTCATCGTCGGCGCCCAGCTGGCGGGCCTGCGGGCCGCCGAGACCCTGCGCGGCGAGGGCTTCGCCGGCGAGCTGACCCTGATCGGTGACGAGCCGTACGAGCCGTACGACCGGCCGCCGCTGTCCAAGTCCGTCCTGCTGGGCATGGCGGCCCCGCACCGCACCGAGCTGCCGCGCCGCCGGGAGATCGACGCCAAGTGGCGGCTCGGCGTCGCGGCGACCGGCCTGGACCTGACGGCCAAGCGGGTACGGCTGGCCGACGGGGACGAGGTGGAGTACGACCGGCTGCTCATCGCGACCGGCGTCCGCGCCCGGCCCTGGCCGAACGAGGAGGAGGCCCGGCTGGACGGCGTCTGCCTGCTGCGGACCCGGGACGACGCGGCCGACCTGTACCAGCGGCTGAAGGCGCGGCCGCGCCGGGTGTTCGTCGTCGGCGCGGGCTTCGCCGGTTCGGAGATCGCCTCGGCCTGCCGGGAGATGGGCCTGCCCGTCACCGTGGCGGAGCGTGCGGGTGCGCCGCTGGTGGGCGCCCTCGGCGGGGTGATCGGCGCGGTCGCCGCCGACCTGCAGATCGAGAACGGCGTCGATCTGCGCACCCGCGTCACGGTGACGGGCCTGGAGGGCGACTCGGCCGGCCGGGTCCGGGCCGTCCATCTGTCCGACGAGAGCCGCGTCGAGGCGGATGTCGTGGTCGTCTCGCTGGGCTCGCTGCGCAACACCGACTGGCTGGCCGGGTCGGGGCTGGGCGCCGGACCCCGGGGCATCGCCTGTGACGCCGGCTGCCGGGCCTTCGACTTCCGGGGCATCGTCACCGACGACGTCTTCGTGGCCGGTGACGTCGCACGCTCCCCGCACGCGCTGTTCGGCTACCAGTTCCTCGCGCTCGAGCACTGGGGCAACGCCGTCGCCCAGGCGGAGACGGCCGCGCACAACATGATCTGCCACGGCGCCGACCGGCGCCCGCACCTGTGGATGCCCGCCTTCTGGTCCTCGATGTTCGGGGTGAACATCAAGTCGGTCGGCGTACCGCCCATGGGCGAGCAGCTCATGATCACACAGGGTTCGCCGACCGAGCGCCGGTTCGTCGGCGTCTACGGCTACCAGGGCCGGATCGTGGCCGCCGTGGCCTTCGACAACACGCGATGGCTGGAGTTCTACCAGCGGCAGATCGAGCGGGGCGCGCCGTTCCCGGTGGAGTTCCCGACGGTGGACCGGCGCCCCGAGGGCCGGCAGCCGGTGGATGCCGACTTCCCCGACCCGGCCCTGCCGACGCACGGCCCCATGGTGACCCTCAGCGGCTACTCGCCCTCCGACCAGCAGCTGCTCTTCCACCCCGCCCGCCACTGACCACCGCCCGGCTCCGACGCTCCAAGGACCTGTCATGCCGTCGATGTTGCGCCAGATCACCGACTTCGCGAACCGCGCCAACCCGTATCCGATCTACGAGGAACTCCGCAGGACACCGGTTCTCCACGAGGAGGACGGCCCCTACGTCGTCAGCACGTACTACGACATCGAGGCCCTGCTCCACGACCCGCGGATCAGCTCCGACGCCGCCAACGTGAGCGCCGGCGGGGAGGACGAGCTGTCCGGGCAGGAGGCCACGGGGCTGCCCCCGAGCTTCATCCGGCTCGACCCGCCGGAGCACGACCGGCTGCGGAGGATCGCCAACAGCTCCTTCGGGCCACCACACCGGCCACGGCGGATCGAGAATCTGCGGGGCGACCTGGAGCAGATCGTCACCGGGCTGATCGACGGCTTCGGGGACGCGCGGCAGATCGACCTGGTCGACCAGTTCGCCTACCCCTTCCCGGTGACCGTGATCTGCCGGCTGCTCGGCGTGCCGCGTGAGGACGAGCCCCGCTTCCGTGCCTGGGTCGACCCGATCGTCGCCGGCCTGGACCCCGACACCCGCACCAGCGCCGACTCCCAGCGGACCGCGCAGGAGGCGCGGCTGCAGCTCGGCATGTATCTGAACGGGCTGGTCGAGCAGCGTGCCAAGGAGCCTCGCGACGACATGCTGTCCGACCTGGTGGACAGCAAGGGTCCGGACGGCTCCATGACGACGATGGAAGTGCTCAGCACGGCGGTGCTGCTGCTCATCGCCGGCCACGAGACGACCGTCAACCTCATCACCAACGGCATGCTCACGCTGCTGCGCCACCCGGAGGTCCTGGAGCGGCTGCGCACCGACCCCGGCCTGTCGGTCAGGATCGTGGAGGAACTGCTGCGCTACGAGCCGCCGGTCCAGCTCCTGCCGCAGCGCACCTGCATCACCGACATCGAGGTGCACGGGGTGACCATTCCCAAGGGCTCACGCATCTGGCTCGTCCTGGCCGCGGGCAACCGCGACCCGGAGCGTTTCAAGGACCCCGACCGTTTCGACCCGGACCGTCAGGACATCCAGCACCTCGGCTTCGGCAGCGGCATCCACAGCTGCTTCGGCGCCCCGCTGGCCCGGCTGGAGGCCCAGATCGCGCTCTCCGAACTGGCCCGGCGGCTGGAGAACCCCCGCCTGGTCGAGGACCCGCCGCCGTACCGGCAGAACCCGGTGCTGCGCGGCCCGCGCCATCTCACCATCGCCTTCGACGGCCTGCGTTGATCTCGGTCAGTGCGCGACACGCCTGAGCTGCACCAGCCCGATCCAGGTCTCCGGCCCGGGCTGCACATACGCGGCCCGCACCGTGTACGTGCCCGCCTCCAGCGGCACCCTAAGGTGCTCGTTGCGGTCGGCCGCCCGGCCCGGCCACGCCGAGTCGAACAGCAGCACCGGCCCGGGCACCCGCCACCTGACCTCGCTCCCCCACACCGCCGCGTCCAGGGCGGCAGGGACCCCGGCCAGGAGTTCGGCCTCCGAGTTCGCGGCGGACCACCGTACGAAGGTGGCGTGGTCCGGCAGGTACGAGGTGGAGGCGGGTTCGTCGCCGAACACCAGGGCCGCGCTGTCGCCGACGGGCAGCAGGCCGACGTAACCGTCGACTTCGCAGGCCCGGTCGTAGTCCGTGTCGAGTTCCTCGCTGTCGGCGCCCGCCCAGAACGGCAGCACCGTCTCCGGAACGGCTATCAGCGGGCCGCCGCCCGATTCCACCCACTCCAGCGCGCCTGGATCCGCGTATCGAGCCATGGGCAGAGAAACTACACGGGTGCCGGTCAGCAGCCGCAGTCGCCTTCGACGGGCCCGGTCAGCGGGTCGGTTTCGCGCTGTGCACCCCCCTGCCAGGTCTCGTAGGCGAAGCCCTCGCGCGCCCAGTACTCGAATCCGCCGAGCATCTCCTTGACCTGGTAGCCGAGTTCGGCGAGGGCGAGGGCGGCTCGGGTGGCGCCGTTGCAGCCCGGGCCCCAGCAGTACGTCACCACGGGCACGGACTTGTCCAGGAGCTGCTCGGCCTGCTCGGGGACGAGCGCGGTGGGCAGGTGGACGGCGCCGGGGATGTGGCCCTGGTCCCAGGACTCGGTCGAGCGCGAGTCCATGACCACGAAGCCGGGGTCGCCGCCGGCGGCGAGCGCTGCGGCCACGTCGGAGACATCGGCGTGGAATGCGAGGCTCGCCCGGAAGTAGGCGGCCGCCTCGGCGGGGGCGGCGGGGGCGACGCGCAGGACGGGGTTCTGGGAAGACGTGGTGGTCATGACCAGAAATCTACGGCCCCGGATGCGCTCCCTGAAGTGACAATCCACGGCCTCACCCTTGCCCAGGCCGGGATTTCCCTGCTATCCATCCCTGATGACCGTGTATTCCCCGGACGCCACCGACTGGCGCATTCTCGAGGTCCTGCAGCGGGAGGGCCGGGCCAGTTACGCCGAGCTGGCGCGGGCCGTCTCCATGTCGCCGAGCGCCGTCACGGAGCGGGTGCGGCGGCTGGAGGAGGCGGGCGTGATCCAGGGGTACGCGGCGGTCGTGGACCCCGAGCGACTCGGGCTGCCGATCCTGGCGTTCGTACGGCTGCGCTATCCGAACGGCAACTACAAGCCGTTCCACGACCTGGTGGCCGCGACGCCCGAGATCCTGGAGGCGCACCATGTGACGGGCGACGACTGCTTCGTCATCAAGGTCACCGCCCGGTCCATGGCGCACCTGGAGGAGATCTCCGGAAAGATCGGCGCGCTGGGCTCGGTGACCACGAGCGTCGTGTACTCCTCTCCGCTCCCCCGGCGCGCGCTGGGCCGCTGAGCTTTCGAGCGCCGTCCTGGGGTATGGACCCGGGTGGTTGCCGTTCGTCGGCCGGGGGAGGCAACACGTGCGGAGATCAGCGGGCCTTGACCACAGACGGTGACGGGGACAACGCCCCGCCGAGTGACAACCGGAGGGACCGGGGGAACCGGGGGACCAGCCAGGGTCGTGCCCTGTCAGACGCCCCGCTGCCGCAGCGCCGACCCCGATCTGCCCTTGGTGACCTCCAGTTGGGCGTGGATCCGTCGCCGCAGGTCGGGGACGTGGCTGACGATGCCGACGCTGCGGTCGCGTTCGCGCAGGGAGTCGAGGACGTCCAGGACCTCGTCCAGGGTCTGGTCGTCGAGGCTGCCGAAGCCCTCGTCGATGAAGAGGGTGTCGAGGCGGACGCCGCCGGCCTCGTCGGTGACGACGTCCGCGAGGCCGAGGGCGAGGGCGAGGGAGGCGAAGAAGGTCTCGCCGCCGGACAGGGTGGCGGTGTCGCGCTCGCGTCCGGTCCAGGCGTCGACCACGTGCAGTCCGAGCCCGCTGCGGCCGCGCCCGGTGCGGTCGTCGGAGTGGACGAGGGTGTAGCGGCCCGACGACATGCGCTGCAGCCGTGCGGTCGCGGCGGCGGCGACCTGTTCCAGCCGGGCCGCGAGCACATAGGACTCCAGGCGCATCTTGCGTTCGTTGTCGGCGGAGGTGCCCGCGGTGAGGGACGCGAGGCGGGCGACCCGGTCGTACTCCTCGCGCAGTGGGGCGAGGTGCCGTACAGCACCGGTGGCGTGCGTGGAAAGGCGGTCCAGCTCGGCGCAGCAGCGGGCCGCCGCGTCGCGCGCGGACGCCGCCTCGCGCAGCCGGTGCTCGGCCGCGGCGGCCGTGCGCTCTGCCGTGGCCAGGTCGGCGGGCGGGCGCTGTGCCGCGGCCGCGGTGTCGGCCTCGGCCAGCACCGCGCGTACGGCGGCCTCCTCCGCCTGCCAGGCGTCCAGCCGGCGCTGCAGCTCGCGGTGGGCCGCGGCGTCCAGCAGGGCGGCGGCCGCGGCCTGCGGGGTGTCGAAACCGGCCCGGTAGGCCGCGTCGGCGAGCCGCGCGTCGGCGTCCTTCAGGCGCTGGGCGGCGTCCTCGGCGGCGCGTACGGCGTCGGCGGCGTCGGTGAGCAGCGCGGCCTGCCGCTCCAGTTGCGCGGCACGGGCGGCCACGCTGCCGGAGCCGCCGCGCGCCTTGGTCAACTCCATTTCCAGCTGGGCCTGTTCGTGCTCCAGGGCCTCGCGTCGGGTGAGCCGGGAGGCGGCCCGGACGGCGGCCTGCTGGCGGTCGGCGAGGCGTCGCTCGCGCTCGTGTTCGGCACGCCGCAGCTCCTCGTGGGCGGCGTGCAGCGCGGAGGCGTCCCGGCGTGCGCGGGCGTACGCGTCCTCCAACTCGGCAGCAGCCTCTTCGAGTTGCGCGGTGGCTGTGTCGCCGGCCTCGGCGGTGGCGGCGGCCAGGGCCTCGCGGACGACGCCGAGGCGCCGCTCGTCCTCGGTGTGCCGGGCAGCTGCCTGCTGCCAGGCCTGATGGGCCTGCTCCTCGGTCTCGCGGTCGACGTGTCCGGCGACCTTGCGGGCCGGCGCCGGGTGTTCGGTGGCTCCGCACACGGCGCAGGGTTCGCCGTCGGTGAGGTGGGCGGCCAGTTCGGCGGCGATGCCGTTCAGGCGCTGTTCCTTGAGGTCGAGCCAGTGGGCGCGGGCGTCGAGGGCGCGCTGCTCGGAGGCGCGTGCCCGGTGCTGTGCGTCCTCCAGGTCGGCGGCCAGCTGGTCCCGGGTACGGGCCGCGTCGAGGCGGCCGCGCATCGGTTCCCGCTGGACGGCGAGCTGTTCGGCGCGGGTGGCCGCCTCCTGCGCGGAGTCGACGCGGGACTGCAGCGCCGCCCGGGTGGCGTCCCATGCGGCGAGCCAGGTCTCGGCCTCACGGAGCACGTCCTCGTCGGCGCGCTCCTGGCGGTCGAGCCCGGACCGCTCCTCGGCCAGCTCGGCGACCCGCCGCTCGGCGCGCCGGGCCGCGTCCAGGCCGCCCAGTTCCTCGGCGGTCCGGCGGGCGGCGGCTGCGAGTCCGGCCGCGCCCGCGTCGGCGTGGGAGTCGGGGAGCAGGCCACGCGTGCGTGCCTCGGCCGCGGCCGCCCTGCGGTGCTCCTCCTCGGCGGCCTCGCGCAGCTCCAGCGCGGGCGCGACCGACTCCGCCTTGCGGGACCGCTCCATCCGCCGCTGGGCCTCGTGATGGGCGCCGGCCCCCTCCTGGAGCCGCTCGGCGCGCTGCCGGGCCTCGGTGAACCGGTTCTGCAGGCGGCCGAGTTCGCGTACGTCGTCCAGGGCGCGTCGGGTCTCGGCATGGGCGGACTCGGCGGCGGCGAGCCGGCAGTGGGCGACGGTGAGGCGTTCGCGGGCGGTGGAGCGGGCGACGGCGGCGGCGCCGAGGACGGCGCCGGCCAGCCCCGGGTCGCCGGGGGCCAGCTCGGGCAGCTCCATGGCGTCGCCGGCCGCCTGTTGCATGCGGTGGGCGTCGGCCAGCAGTGCCGCGTCGCCTTCCCGCACACGTGCCTCGGTGGCGCGGCGGCGCTCGGCGAGGCGTTTTTCGACGTCCGCGAAGCGCTGGGTGTCGAAGAGGCGGCCCAGCAGCCTGCCGCGGGCCTCGGCGTCGGCGCGCAGGAAGCGGGCGAAGTCGCCCTGGGGCAGCAGGACGACCTGGCAGAACTGCTCGCGGCTCATGCCGAGCAGCTGGGTGACCTCCTCGCCGATCTCCTGGTGGGAACGGCTGCGGTCCTTCCAGGCGCCGACCGCACTGTCGTACTCGCGCAGCCAGGTCTGGGCCTTGTCGACGGTCGTGCCGGTGCCCCGCAGTTTGGGCCGCTCCCAGGGCGGCTGCCGGGTGATCTCCAGGCGGCGGCCGGCGACGGTCAGGTCGAGGCGGACCTCGGTGCGGGTGCTCGGCTCGGCGTGGTCACTGCGCAGGTGCATGCCCTGGCCGCTCTGCCGGGCGCCGGGAACGGAGCCGTACAGGGCGTAGCAGACGGCGTCCAGGACGGAGGTCTTGCCGGCGCCGGTGGGTCCGTGCAGCAGGAACAGCCCGGCGGCGGACAGGGCGTCGAAGTCGACGCTCTGGGAGCCGCCGAAGGGCCCGAAGGCGGTGAGGTCGAGCCGGTGCAGCCTCACCGGGCCACCTCACGCACGGCGGCGTCGGCGCGCACGGCGTCGAAGGCCGCGCGCAGCACGGCCGCCTCCTCCTCGTCGGGCCCGGCGCCGCGCACATGGGCGACGAAGTCCTGGGCGATCTGCTGGTCGCCGCGGCCCGCGAGGCGCCGGGCGTACGACACCTGGGGGTCGTCCGGAGCGCGTTCCGGGGCGAAGACGAGGCTGAGGATGTGCGGGAAGCGCTCGGTGAGCCGGGCCATGGGGTCGGCGGGGCGGACCGCGTCGGTGAGGGTGGCTTCGACCCAGGCTTCCTCGTGACGGGCCGGCGCCGGATCGGTGAGGAGGCCGTCCAGCGTGCCCTTGATACGGGCCAGCGGGCGCGGCACCGGGCAGTCGAGGCGCTCGGCGGAGACGGACCCGTCGCCGCCGAGGTCGACCAGCCACATGCTCTTGCGGTGGCCGGCCTCGGAGAAGGAGTACGCGAGCGGGGAGCCCGAGTAGCGCACGCGCTCGGTGATGGTCTGGCAGCCGTGCAGATGGCCGAGCGCCACATAGTCGACGCCGTCGAAGACCCCGGCCGGTACGGCGGCGACCCCGCCGACGGTGATGTCCCGCTCGCTGTCGCTGGCCTCGCCACCGGTGACGAAGGCGTGGGCGAGGACGACCGAACGGGTCCCCGGCGCGCGGGTGGCGAGGTCGGCGCGGACGCGGTCCATGGCGGCCGACAGTACGGCCTCGTGGCCGGCCTTCTCCACCGCGAACTCGTCCTTCACCAGGGCGGGTTCGAGATAGGGCAGCCCGTAGAACGCGACGTCCCCGTGTGCGTCGGTCAGCACGACCGGGGTGCCGGCGGCCGACGGCTCGGTGCGCAGATGGATGCCCGCGCGGCCGATGAGCCCGGCGCCGACGCCGAGTCGGCGGGCCGAGTCGTGGTTGCCGGAGATCATCACCGTGGGCACACCGAGATCCGCGAGGCGGTGCAGGGCGTCGTCGAACAGCTCGACCGCGGCGAGCGGGGGCACCGCCCGGTCGTACACGTCGCCCGACACGACCACCGCGTCCACCGCGCGCTCGCGCACGGTGGTGACGAGGTGACCGATGAACTCGGCCTGGGCCCCGAGCATGTTCACCCGGTGGAAGGCCCGGCCGAGATGCCAGTCGGACGTGTGCAGGAGTCTCATGATCCCCGAGACTAACGGCCGGGTCTGACATCACGGGCGGTTACTCCCGTATCGGCCGGCACGATCGGTCAACATTGGCAATATTCGCCCGAATTGGGGCGGGATGTCTGGTATGTCAGGCATCTCCGTAGGCTTCGCCGCCCAGTTCGAACCCCGCCGTGCCCGCCGTCGCATCGGCGAGCCAGGCGCGGAAGGCGTCCACGTCCGCGTCCGGCAGGCCGATCTCGATGGTGACCGCCTCGGCGTAGCGGACGTCCCGCACCTCGCGTCCGGTGGCGCGCAGGTCGTTCTGGACCTTCCCCGCGCGCTGGTGGTCGACGGTCACCGTGGCCAGCCGGAAGCGGCGCCTGGTGATCGTGCCGAGCGTGTCGAGGGCCTCGCCGACCGCGCCGCCGTAAGCCCTGATCAGCCCGCCGGCGCCGAGCTTGACGCCGCCGTAGTAGCGGGTGACGACCGCGACGACGTAGCGCATCTCACGGCGCAGCAGCATCTGGAGCATGGGGACGCCGGCCGTGCCGCCCGGTTCGCCGTCGTCGCTGGCCTTCTGCACGGAGGCGTCGGCGCCGATGACGTACGCCCAGCAGTTGTGGGTGGCGTCGGCGTGCTCCTTGCGTACGGAGGCGATGAAGTCCTGCGCCTCCTGCTCGGTGCCGGCCGGGGCGAGGGCGCACAGGAAGCGGGAGCGGTTGATCTCGATCTCGTGCACGCCCGCGTGGGCGACTGTGCGGTACTCGTCCTGCATCCCGTAAGCGTATGCGCTCCCTTGGGGGCGCCGGGACGGGTGGTGCCGCTGATGGCGTGGTTCGTCTGCGGGGTCGTCATGGCTGGTCGCGCCCGCGCGGCGGAGCCGCATGTCGATACCGCCGCGCCCCTTCGGGGCGCTACTCCTTTCGTCCGCGTGGCACGGTGAACGACGTCAGGAGGGCCGTGCCGGGGCCGAGGGCGGCCCAGCCGGTGCCGTGCCAGGAGAGGACGGCGATCGCGGAGGTGGGGAACTTCGTCCGCACCCGCTCCAGCGTGTCCTCGAGACCGTCCCGCGCCAGTTCCAGGACGAGCTCCTCGAGACCGGGGTTGTGCCCGACCAGCAGCAGCGTCTCGACCTCGGGCGGTGTCTCGCGGACCACCTCCAGCAGCTCCGGTACGCCGGCCGCGTACAACCGCCGGTCGTAGCGCACCGGCGGCGGGGTGCCCCACTCGGCGGAGGCCAGCTCCCAGGTGCGGCGGGCGCGTACGGCCGGGGAACACAGAGCCAGATCGGGCAGGGAGTCGGCCTCGGCCAGTGCGCGTCCGGCGGCCGGGGCGTCCCGCAGGCCGCGCGGCGCGAGCGGCCTGCGGTGGTCCTCGACGCCCTCGGGCCAGGCGGACTTGGCGTGCCGCAGGACCACCAGCCGGCGCAGCGGCCCCGTGCCCGCCCGCGCGATCACACCAGGCTCCCGAGGTCGCGGGCCAGGTCGAGGGCCAGCAGGCGGTCGGCGTAGACATACGTCTCGAAGCGGGCTCCGTCGGGCAGGTCCGGGGCGCTCTCCACGTCCCGCAGCACCTCCAGCACTCCGGGCAGATCGAGGTCGTCCTCCCACGCGGAGCGCAGCCGCCCCCGCACCTCGTCCGGCACGGGCCGCGAAGGCCGCCGCGCCCACCCGGCCACGGCCCGCCGCCACCGCCCCAGCCGCCCGGCGGCCTCCTCCAGCACACCCGGGTCCACCCGGACGGGCTCACCGCGCGGGACGGAGAGCAGAGCCAGCCTGAAGGCACAGGGGTCGGAGAGGAGGATCGGGAACGCGGGGTGCGCAGGAGGCTCGGAGCCGGAGGTGGCCTCGGGGGCGTGGCCGGCAGCATCCACTCCCCGCCCGCTCATCGGCTCCCCCGTCCACTCCACCGGGGCGACCCACACCACCGGCCCCCCGCCGGAGGAACCCGGTGTCTCGGCCGTCACGTGGATCACCTGCGCCTCCCCCAGACCGGACGCGAGGTCGTGGGCGTCCTCGAACGGGCGGATGGCGAGGGTGGTCGCGGCGGTGCGGAGGTCGTCGGGGTGATGGGGTGCTGCGAGGGCCGCCCAGACCGGGGTGCCGCCCAGTTCCAGGGCGCGGACCAGGACGTCGGCGGTGAGCAGCACGCGCAGGACCGTGGGGTCGAGGCCGCAGGCGTGTGCCTCGATGCGGGTCAGGCCGCGGCGGGCGGGCGCGGCGGGGACGGGCTCACCGGTTCGGGCGTCGAGGATGCGCAGCACGGGCTGAGCGTAGGCGGGCGGACGGTCGTACGCAGGCATCTCGTGTCCATTTCGGACATGGTGGCGAGGTGGCGGGCCGGGAATCCCGAGCCGCGGGGGTGCTGTTGCCCAGGGGAACAGTTTCCCGCAGCCCCGAGGAGGCGGCCGTGTACGGCGACGAAGCGACGATCCGCAGGATCCTGACCGAGCTGGGCGACACCTGGGCGGTGGTCGGCCTGTCCACCAACCGGAGGAGGGCCGCGTACGGGGTGGCGCAGGTGCTGCAGCGGTTCGGCAAGCGGATCGTGCCGGTGCACCCGAAGGCCGAGACCGTGCACGGGGAGCAGGGGTACGCGTCCCTCGCGGACATCCCCTTCGAGGTCGACGTGGTCGACGTCTTCGTCAACAGCGAGCTGGCCGGCGCGGTGGCCGACGAGGCCGTGACCACGGGTGCGCGGGCGGTGTGGTTCCAGCTCGACGTCGTGGACGAGGCCGCCTACGAGCGGACCCGGGCGGCGGGGCTGGACATGGTCATGGACCGGTGTCCGGCGATCGAAATTCCCCTTCTGGGCTAGTGAATCTCTCCTTCTACTCACAATTGGCGGTTGAATATTGACATTCCGGCCACGCTTCTGACCTGTGACAACCCCGTGACCGAGTGTGGGCCCAAGACACCGAAGATCCCGGGTCAAATTTTGGTTAACAGTCTTTTGCTCACTTGGAAAGGCTCCCTAGCCTGTGGCCTCCTTGCTCGTTAACGCTGCGTATAGATCTGAGAGGCCACTAGACATGGCGAAAGTCGACCAGGCTGCTACGCCGGTAGCCACAAGCGACACCGGCGGCGGCCTGCGCCGCGATGTGGGGCTCATCGGCCTGATGTGGGCTTCGGTGGGTTCCATCATCGGCTCCGGCTGGCTCTTCGGTGCCGAGAAGGCCGTCGTGGCGGCCGGCCCCGCGGCGATCATCTCGTGGATGATCGGTGCGGTGGCGATCGTGCTGCTCGCCCTCGTGCACGCCGAGCTCGGCGGCATGTTCCCGGTGGCGGGTGGTACCGCCCGCTACCCGCACTACGCCTTCGGCGGCCTGGCCGGCATGTCCTTCGGCTGGTTCTCCTGGCTGCAGGCCGCGACGGTCGCGCCGATCGAGGTCGAGGCCATGATCGGCTATGCCAAGCACTGGCACTTCGCCGACGGGCTGCAGAACGCCAACGGCACGCTGACGACCAGCGGCATCGTCGTCGCGGTGCTCCTCATGGCCGTGTTCGTGGCGGTCAACTTCCTCGGCGTCCGCATCCTGGCGCACACCAACAGCGCCGCCACCTGGTGGAAGATCGCGGTCCCGCTCGCGGCGATCTTCATCATCGCGATCGGCAACTTCCACCCGGGCAACTTCACCTCCGAGGGCTTCGCTCCGTTCGGCGCCAAGGGTGTCCTCACCGCGATCAGCTCCAGCGGCATCATCTTCGCCCTGCTCGGCTTCGAGCAGGCCATCCAGCTGGCCGGTGAGAGCCGCAACCCGAAGCGTGACCTGCCGCGCGCCACGCTCGGCTCGGTCGCGATCGGCGCCGTGATCTACCTGCTGCTCCAGATCGTGTTCATCGGCGCCCTGCCGCACGCCTCCTTCGCCAAGGGCTGGGCGCACCTGGCCTACGCCGGCATCAGCGGCCCCTGGGCGGGTCTCGCCTCGCTGGTCGGTCTGGGCTGGCTGGCCTGGGTGCTGTACGCCGACGCGATCATCTCTCCCGGCGGCACGGGCCTGATCTACACCACCGCCACGTCCCGCATCTCCTACGGCCTGGCCAAGAACGGCTACGCGCCGAAGGTCTTCGCCAAGACGGACGCGCGCGGTGTGCCGTGGTTCGGCCTGGCGATGTCGTTCGTGACCGGTGTGATCTGCTTCCTGCCGTTCCCGTCCTGGCAGACGCTGGTCGGCTTCATCACCTCGGCGAGCGTGCTGATGTACGCGGGTGCCCCGCTCGCCTACGGCGTCTTCAAGGACCGGCTGCCGAACCACGACCGTCCGTACAAGCTGCCCTTCGGCAACATCATCTCGCCGCTGTCGTTCGTGGTCGCCAACCTGATCATCTTCTGGTCCGGCTGGGACACCCTGTGGCGCCTGGGCTTCGCGATCCTGATCGGCTACGTGCTGCTCGGCTCCTACGCCTGGTACGCGATCAGCAAGAACCTGCCCAACGCGCCGCGCCTGGACTTCAAGGCCGCGCAGTGGCTGCTCCCCTACCTGGCGGGCATCGGTGTGATCTCGTACCTGAGCACCTTCGGCGGTACCGGTGACCTGCCGCTGTGGTGGGACATCCTGGTCGTCTCCGCCTTCTCGCTCGGCATCTACTACTGGGCCAAGGCGACCGCCTCCGCGCCCGAGCAGATCGAGCGTGACATCGAGGAGGTCGTGGTCACCGACGCTCCGGCGCACTGACCCCGCCTCTCCCCTGGTGTCCCGTCGGCCGACCCCGGCTGACGGGACACCGTCATAATGCGGGGGTGATCCTCCCTTCCCCCCACCTCAACTCCGCGCCCGAGGAACGCCGTACGGTCGTCGTCGTGGGCGCCGGGCCGGCCGGGCTCACCGTCGGCGGCATCCTGCGGGCCGCATCCGTCGACTGTGTCGTCCTGGAGACCGAGAGCAGGCAGTTCATCGAGACCCGGCCCCGGGCCGGTGTCATCGAGGAATGGGCCGTGCGCGAGCTCGGCCGACGCGGACTGTCCGAACGGCTGCCGGAGCGCGCCGAGTCGCACAGTGCCTGCGAGTTCCGCTTCGAGGGCGAGCGGTACCGCTTTCCCTACGCCGACCTGACCGGCAGCCATCACTACGTCTACCCACAGCCGTTGCTGGTGACGGACCTGGTGCGGGAGTACGCCGACGTACGCGGCGGCGACATCCGCTTCGGCGTGCGCGACGTCACGCTGCACGACCTGGACTCGGACCGGCCCGCGGTGTCGTACCGGTGCCCGCGGACGGGTGAACGGCGGCTGCTGCGCTGTGACTTCGTCGCGGGCTGCGACGGGGCGCGTGGGGTGACGCGGGACGCGATACCCGTCGAGCGCCGGCGGATCGCACGGCAGGACGACGGCATCGGCTGGCTGGCGCTGCTCGCGCAGGTCCCGCCGTCGACGGACTGCGTCCTGTTCGGCGTCCACCCGCGTGGTTTCGCCGGCCAGATGCCCCGCAGCCCGGAGCTGACCCGGTTCTACCTCCAGTGCCCGCCCGGCGACGATCCGGAGAACTGGCCGCACGACAGGGTCTGGACCGAGCTGCGCGAGCGGCTCGGTGCGGCCGGAGCACCTCCGCTCACCGAGGGCCGGCTGGTCGAGAAGCGCGTCCTGGACATGCACCACTACGTCGTCGAACCCCTCGCCCACGGACGGCTGTTGCTGGCCGGCGACGCCGGTCATCTGGTCGCACCCATCGCCGCGAAGGGCATGAACCTCGCCCTGCACGACGCCTTCCTCCTCGGCGACGCGCTCGCGGCACACGTCACGAAGGGCGACGGCACCGGGCTGGACGGCTACTCGGCGGCGTGTCTGCGCCGGGTGTGGGACTACCAGGAGTTCTCGCAGTGGCTGTCGGACATCTACCACGGTGTGGCGTCCGGCGACCCGTTCCGCGCCGGCACCACACTCGCCCGACTGCGCCGCCTGTTCACCTCACCGGCCGCGGCGGCGGCCTTCGCGGAACAGTACCTCGGCACCGCGCCCGCCTACTGATTTCGGCGGCGGCGTGGGCGGGCAGCGTGGCTCGCCCGGCTGACGACGCGATGGGCAGATCTGTTCCACCGCGGGCCGCCCCGACCCTCGCCTGACCTGTGGTTCTCACCAGGGCCCCCGGAACAGGTCTGCCATGCCCCGGCCTCAGGCGACGCCGAGGCCCTCCAGCACCACGGCGCCCGGCAGTTCCGTGAGGGCCTTGCCGGGTACCAGGAGCTTGCCGCGCCGGCGGCCGCTGCCGACAAGGACGTAGGGCAGGTCGACCACGGCCGAGTCGATCAGCAGCGGCCAGTCGGCGGGCAGTCCGACCGGAGTGATGCCGCCGTACTCCATGCCGGTCTCGCCGGTCGCCGTCTCCATCGAGGCGAACGAGGCCTTGCGGGCGCCGAGTTGGCGGCGGACGACGCCGTTGACGTCGACCCGGGTGGTGGAGAGCACCACGCACGCCGCGAGGGTCGTCTCGCCGGCCCGCTTGCCCGCGACCACCACGCAGTTCGCCGACTGCTCCAGCAGGTCCCGGCCGTAGTGCTGCACGAAGACGGCCGTGTCGGCCCAGCGCGGGTCCGTCTCGACGTAGAGGACGCGGTCGGCGGGGACACCGCCCCGCCAGGCGCGTACGGCGTCGGCGACCGGGGCGGTCAGCTCCTGCAGGCAGTCCGTGACCGGGGTGGCGGTGTCGAAGTCTCCGATGGGTGCGCGCATGTCCGCACGTTAACAGCCCGCCGAGGCACGGTTCAGCGCACGGGCGGCACCGAGACGGCCATGACCATCTCCATCGGTACGTCACCCTCGTTGCCGTAGGTGTGCGCGGTACTGGCCTCGAACGTGGCGCTCGCGCCGGTCGGCACCAGGTGCTTCACGCCGTCCACGGTGAGGGTCAGTTCGCCGGCGGTGACATGGACGAGTTCCACCGTGCCCACCGGGTGCGGTTCGGAGGGGCTCTGCTCGCCGGGCATCAGCCGCCAGTCCCACATCTCCAGCGGTCCCGGCGCCTCCGTGCCGGCGAGGAGGCGGTTGTAGCTGCCGGCGTCCGTGTGCCACAGCCGTACGGCCTGGTCGGCGGGGACGATGCGGACGGTGGGGCCCTGTTCGTAGTCGAGCAGGGTGGTGATGCTGATGCCGAGCGCGTCGCCGATCTTGACGACGGTGCCGATGCTGGGGTTCGTCCGGGCCTGCTCGATCTGGATGAGCATGCCGCGGCTGACGCCCGCGCGGGCGGCGAGCGCGTCCAGGGTGAAGCCGCGCTCGGTGCGCCAGCGCTTGACGTTGCGCGCCAGGGACTGGGTCAGCAGGTCGAGGTCCGACACATCACGTCCATCGATGAGGGTTCAATATACGGGATGACAGAGTTCACTTGACTGAACTACGGTGGGGTGTACCCGATCGTTCATCGAACTGTACTGCGAGGCCGGCCGTGACAGCATTCTTCGCCCTGACCACCAGCCTCCTGTGGGGGCTGGCCGACTTCGGCGGCGGACTGCTGACCCGGCGTACCCCCGCGCTGACGGTCGTGGTCGTCTCGCAGGCCATCGCGGCGGCGGTCCTCGGCGCGATCGTCGTCGCGACCGGCGGCTGGAGCGAGGCCGGGCCCCGCCTGTGGTTCGCCTTCGCCGCCGGGCTGGTGGGACCGGTGGCGCTGCTCTCCTTCTACAAGGCCCTGGCGCTCGGCCCCATGGGGGTCGTGTCGCCGCTCGCGACCCTGAGCGTGGCCGTGCCGGTCGGCGTGGGGCTGGTCCTGGGCGAGCGGCCCGGGCTGCTCCAGGTCGCGGGCATCGCGGTCGCCGTCACCGGCGTCGTCCTCGCCGGCGGTCCCCAGCTGCGCGGCGCGCCCGTACAGCGGCAGACGATCCTGCTCACGCTGGTCGCGGCGCTGGGATTCGGCACGGTCTTCGCCCTGATCACGGAGGCCTCGACCACGGTCACCGGCCTGTTCCTCGCCCTGTTCGTCCAGCGGCTGACGAACGTCGCGGTCGGCGGGGCCGCGCTCGCCGTCTCCGTCCGGCGGGGCGGCCGGGCGGTGCCGGAGGGTGGCTTCCCCTGGGCCTCACTGCCCGCGCTGGCCTTCGTCGGACTCGCCGACGTGGCCGCCAACGGCACGTACGCGATCGCCGCCCAGCACGGCCCGGTCACCGTGGCGGCCGTGCTCGCCTCGCTGTATCCGGTGGTGACCGCGCTGGCCGCGCGCGGCTTCCTCAGCGAACGGCTGCGGGCGATCCAGGCGGCGGGCGCGGGGCTGGCACTGCTCGGCACGGTCTTGCTGGCGACCGGCTGAGCCGCCCCCGGCCTCCAGTCCTGGCCGAGCCGCCCCCAGTCGCCGGTTGCGACCGGGTCGGCCTTCGGCTTCCAGCCCCGGCCGGGTGGGGCTTCGGTTTCCATTCCCGCCCGAGCCGACCCTCGACCCCGCCCCCGCCCCCCCATTGCGGCCGAGCCGCCCTCAATCGCCACTTGCGACCCGGACGGCCGTCCGTTTCCAGTCCCGGCCGGGCCAACCCCCGACCTGCAGCCCCAGCCAAGCCGACCCTCGACGTGCAGTCCCGACCGAACCGCCCCCGGCCTCCCCGTTCCGACCGAGCCGACCCCAATCACCGCTTACGACCGGATCGGCCATCCGCTTCCAGTACCGGCCGGGCCAACCCCCGATCTGCAGTCCCGACCGAACCGACCCTCGACCTGCAGTCCCGGCCGAACCGCCCCAGCCTCCCCATTGCGGCCGAGCCCCCCTCAATCGCCACTTGCGACCCGGACGGCCTTCCGTTTCCAGTCCCGGCCGGGCCAACCCCCGACCTGCAGTCCCGACCGAACCGCCCCAGCCTCCCCGCTCCGACCGAGCCACCCCCGGTCTGCAGACCCGGCCGAGGCGCCCTCAGCCGCCAGTCGCGGCCGGGTCGGCCTTCGGTTTCCAGCACCGGCGGGTCAACCCTCGACCTGCAGCCCCAGGCGAATCGCCCCCGGCCTCCCGTAACGGCCGAGCCGGATCCGGCCTCCCAGGCCCGGCCGAGTCAGCCCTCCGTCTCGAGTTGCGCGAGTCGGGCCGCCCCGTCCTCGTCCAGGCCCGCCAGGGCCCGCAGCTGCTCCGGGGTCGCCCCCTCCGGGATGGGCACCGGGGCGGGTGTCCTGAGCGGGGGCTGCCAGCCCCCCTCGGACGTCCAGCGCCGTACGACGCGGGCGGGTGCGCCCGCCACCACGGCATGGTCCGGCACCGTGCCCCGTACGACCGCGCCGGCCGCGACGACCACGTTCCGGCCGATCCGCGCGCCGGGCAGGATCACCGCGCCGGTGCCGATCCAGCAGCCCGGGCCGATCTCCACGGGCTCCATGCGCGGCCACTGCCTGCCGATGGGCTGGTGCGGGTCGTCGTAGGAGTGGTTGGTGGAGGTGACGTAGACGTACGGGCCGAAGTAGCAGTCGCTGCCGATGGTGACCGCGGTGTCCGCGATGACGTGGCTGCCGCGGCCGAGGACCACGCCGTCGCCGATGCGCAGGATCGGGTCCGGGCCGAGGTCCAGGTCCGGCATCAGGCCCGCGGTCAGCGTGACCTGTTCGCCGATGATGCAGTGGGAGCCGAGGTGGATCCAGGGCTCCCCGAAGACCGTGCCGAGCGGGAAGGCGAGCCGCGTGGCTTCGCCGATCGCGCCGAAGTGCAGGCGGCCGGGGTGGTCGGCGGTGACGGAACCCGTGCGCTGGGCCCAGGCCCAGGCCGCGTGCACCGCGCGTTGGGCGAGGCGGCGGCGCCAGGACGAGAACGTGTTCTTGGGCTTCGGCACGGGCTTAC
This sequence comes from Streptomyces sp. RB17, assembly GCF_009604455.1. Taxonomy (GTDB): domain Bacteria; phylum Actinomycetota; class Actinomycetes; order Streptomycetales; family Streptomycetaceae; genus Streptomyces. The sequence continues at coordinate 107,608 of NZ_WEGL01000006.1, read as the reverse complement.
GTTACTCAGCGGTTGCCTTCGGCGAGAGGGTGGGCTGCTGTGATCTTTGCCCCACCCTTTGTCGTACCGTGCGGGGTACGTACGGATACGAGGAGACGGTGATGACACAGCAGGCGCTGATCGTGGGCATCGGCGGCAGGGACCCCCAGGTCGATCCCGAGGCGTTCGTGGCGCCCACGGCTTCCGTGATCGGGGACGTCTCGCTCCGCTCCGGGGCCAGTGTCTGGTACGGGGCTGTGGTGCGCGGGGATGTCGAGAGGATCACCGTGGGGGCGCAGGCGAATGTGCAGGACAACGTCACTTTGCATGCGGATCCCGGGTTTCCGGTCAGTATCGGGGAGCGGGTGTCCATCGGGCACAACGCGGTGGTGCACGGGGCGACGGTCGAGGACGACTGTCTGATCGGGATGGGGGCGACCGTGCTGAACGGGGCCGTGATCGGCGCCGGGTCGCTCGTGGCCGCTCAGGCTTTGGTGCCGCAGGGGATGGTGGTGCCGCCGGGGTCGTTGGTGGCCGGGGTGCCGGCAAAGGTGAGGCGGGAGCTCACCGAGGAGGAGCGGCAGGGGGTCACCCTCAACGGCACGATGTATGCCGAGTTGGCGAAGGCGCATCGCGGGGTGCATCAGTAGGCGCGTTCGCGGCTGCGGGTGGCTTGTCGCGCCCACGCGGCGGAGCCGCATGTCGTTGCAGCCCCTCGCCCCGGTCGGGGCGCCTCATTCGCCGGCGCTGACAGGCTCGGCTTCTCGTTCCGCCGTCTGGGCCTTCTTCGCCTTGCGCTTGATGATCAGCATGGTGGCGAGGCCGAGCAGCACCGCCGCCGCCAGGCCCACGTAGGAGAACTTCTTCAGCCAGCCCTCGGCGACCACGCCGATGTAGTAGACGGCGGCCGTGGTGCCGCCGGCCCAGCAGATGCCGCCGAGGACGTTGGCGATGAGGAACTTCCAGTACGGCATGTGCAGGACGCCCGCGAGCGGGCCGGCGAAGATGCGCAGGAGGGCGATGAAGCGGCCGAAGAAGACGGCCCACATTCCCCACTTCTCGAAGGACCGCTCGGCGGTGGCCACATGGCCCTCGCTGAAGTGTCTCGGGAACTTGTCGCCCAGCCAGGCCAGCAGCGGGCGGCCGCCCTTGCGGCCGATCGCGTAGCCGATGGAGTCGCCGATCACGGCGCCCGCGGTCGCGCACGCGCCGAGGACGACCGGGTTGATGCCCGAGTGCTGCGAGGACATCAGCGCCGCCGAGACCAGGATGATCTCTCCGGGAAGCGGGATGCCCAGGCTCTCCAGTCCGATCACCAGGGCCACCACGGCGTAGACGGCGGCCGCGGGCACCGTGTCGAGCCATTCCTGGACGTGCACCGCGGGATCCTCCCCTGTCGCTGTCCTTGCCTTCCGGGCTGCCGCATGTAAAGCGCGCCCCACGGGAAGGCTACCTGGTCGGCGGTGAACGGCGGCTTGCGCGCGCCCGCCCGGCGGCACCGTCCCGCCCTCGCGCCTTCGGTTTTCGGACATCCCCGTGTCACGCGGGAGGGGAAGGCTCCCCGCGGTATCGCCCGACCCCGCCTCCCCCAGGTCCCCGCCGCGGGACCCGCTGCGGAAGGACGACGTCCCCGTGTCCTCACCGTCTCCGTCCCCCTCGCTCTCCTCCCCGCCGTGTCCCCGCACGGCGGACCCGCTCCCCGTCGACTCCGCTGCCCTGCCGGACCCCGCCGCCGAGGCCGCTCCCCGGCCCGCGTCCCCCCTCGCGGCCCGGCACATACGGCTGGCCCTGTGCCTGGCCCCCCTGCTGCTCGCCGTCGGCTGGGCCGCCGCCAACCGGCCGGTGATGTACGAGGGCGTACGGCGGCTGGTCGCGGCCGATCCGGGGTGGCTGCTGGCCGGGGCCGGCTTCACCTGTCTGAACTGTGTGGCGGCCGCGTGTGTCCGGCAGGGCGCCCTGCCCGACCGGGTGCCCCCGGGGCTGCTGCTGGCCTCGCAGTTCGCCGCCGGTGCCGCCAACCACGCGCTGCCGGGCGGGCTCGGCGCCCACGCCGTCACCCTGCGCTTTCTGCGGGGCCAAGGAGTGCCGCCGGCCCGGGCGACCGCGTCGATCGGGCTGTACTCGCTGGCCAAGTCCGGCGCGAAGACCCTTGTGCTGCTGGTGTTCCTCGCGGCGTCGCCGGCCTGGCGGCGCCTCGGGGACCTGGTCCCGGACGGGCGGCTGGCGGTCCCGGTCGCCGCCGTCGTGGGCGGGGCCGTCGCGGTCGCGGGGGTGCTGCTGACGGTCGTACGGCCGCTCAGGCGGCCGGTGGCCGGGCTGCTGCGCTCGGCCCTCGCCGATGCGCGGGAGGTGCACACGCGGCCCTGCCGGGTGGCCGCGCTGTGGGGCGGGGCGGTCGCGATGCCGCTGGTGCAGGGGAGCACGCTGGCCTGTGTCGGGGCCTCGCTCGGGCTGGGGCTGTCCTGGGAGCACGTGGTGCTCGCCTATCTCGCGGCGGGCACGGCCGTCGGGGCGGTTCCGGCGCCGGGCGGGTTCGCGGTCGACGCGGCGCTGGTGTGGACGCTGGTCACCTTCGGCACCGCGCCGGCGGCGGCCACCGCGACGGTCATCGGCTACCGGGTGCTGACCGACTGGGTGCCGCTGTTGCCGGGCACCCTGACGCTGTCCGCGCTGATCCGCGCGAAGGTCCTGTGAGCCGGGTCACTCGCGGCGCGCCACCAGGCGGTAGGCGTTGGACAGGCCCAGGCGGTTCGACAGGGGGCGCATCGCGAACCGGTCCAGGAGCGTCGCCGTGAGGAGCGCGGGCACCCCCGCGAGGAGGAGTGCGGTGCGGGCGATGCGGCGCGCGGCACCGGGCGGCTCGGACAGCCAGGGGGCGTCCTCGCGCGGGGCGGCGTGGTCGAGGGCCAGCCAGACCGCGGCGAGCAGGTCGACCGGATCGTGCGCTTCGGCGTGCTGCTCGGCGACCACCGTGAAGCCCAGCTCGGTCAGCCGTCGCCTCAGGCCCGCGACCGGCACGAAGTGCAGGTGCTGGGGCTGGAGCCAGGGCAGCCACCAGCGGCCGAGCAGCCGGGCGTAACGGCTCTCCGGGTCCGGCACCTCGATGAGGAGATGGCCGCCGGGGCGTACGACGTCGTGGGCGGCACGGAGTTCGCGGTCCGGGTCGGTGCTGTGCTCCAGGTAGTGGAACATGCTCACCACGTCGTAATGCGCGGCCAGTTCGGGGGCGAGATCGGGGAAGGCGCCGCGGTGGGCCTGGTCCACACGGCCCTCGCGGGCGGCGAGTTCGACGCCGTCGGTGAAGTCGAGCCCGTCGAAGACGGTGCCCGGCAGGACGGCGCGGGCGCTCGCGCAGAAGTGGCCGTGGCCGGTGCCGACGTCCAGCCAGGTCTTCGGAGCGGGGTCGTACGGGAGCATCGCCTCGGCGCGGGCCCGGTACATGGCACCACGGCCGCCGAAGGTGCCGCTCATGCGCTGTTCGCCGAGGCCGTCGTAGAAGTCCCGGTAATAGAACTCCAGGCCCTCTTCGGTGAGTCGGGGGTTCTGGAAGAGATGGCCGCAGTCGGCGCAGCGGTCGAGGGTGAAGCGGCCGGGCTTGTGCTGGAGGAGGTCGGTGGTGCGCAGGCGGGTGGCGAGCCGGTCCGAGCCGCACCAGGGGCAGTCGGGGCGGCGGGCGGCGAAGAACCGCTGCGTGCCGGCCGCCAGATCCCTCTGGTAGGCGGGGCGCAGGGCGGCGATGCGGGCCGTCCTGTCGTGGTGATCGTTCTCGGTCATCGGCACTCCGCTGCGAGTCGTTCGAGGTGGGCCGCCGCGGCCCGGGCGCCGCCCGCCGCGCGGAACGCGGTACGGATCCGGGCGGCGGCGGCCCGGTGGGCGGGATCGGTGAGGACGGTGTCGAGGGCCGCGCCCAGCCCGTCCGCGCGGACCCGGCCGAAGCGGACCCGGACGCCGGCGCCGGCGTCCACGACCTGTGCGGCCACCACGGGCTGATCGTCCCGAATGGGCGCGACGACGAGCGGAACGCCATGCCAGAGGGCCTCGCACACGGTGTTGTGTCCGGCGTGGCAGGCGACGGCGTCCATCCGCTCCAGCAGCGCGAGTTGGGGCACGGACGGAAGGATCAGGACGTCCTTGTCGCCGGGCGGCACCGTGAGGGCGCCGCCCGGGTCGGCGACCACCGCCTGCACCCGGTCGGCGCGTTCGCGCAGTGCGGTGCGGCACTCGACGAGGAACCGGCCGCCCGCGTCGGCGTTCGCCGTGCCCAGGGTCACCAGGACCTTCGCCCGGGCCCGGTCCAGCAGTTCCCAGGGGAAACCGGGGCCCGCCGGGCGGTCGGCGAGGGAGGGGCCGACGTAGTGGATGTGCGGTGCCAACGGCGCCTGAGGGCCGATGAGTTCGGGTGTGCTGAAGATCAGCAGCAGGTGCGGCGAGGAGCGTGGGTCGGCGGTGCCGGACGGGTCCCCGATGCGGGCGCGCAGGTCGGTCAGGCGGTGCCGCAGCCAGGTGGCGACCTTCGGCAGGCCGTCGTAGGCGCCGGTGAACTCCGCCGAGGTGGTGGCCGAGGTGGCCCACGGCAGTCCGAGGCGTTCGGCCACCAGGGCGCCGGCGAAGGCCTGCTGGTCGGCCACCACCACGTCCGGGCGGAACGCCTCGGCCGCCGCCCGGATCCCCGGTGCCATGGCGTCCGCGAGCGGGAGCAGATACCACTCCCACAGGAACTTCAGCGCCTCCGCACCGCGCAGGTCCGGCGGCCGTACGGCGCCCTCGGCGCCCGGCACCGGACCGGCGCAGCCGAACACCTCGGCGTCCGGGCCCGCGAGGCGCCGCACCAGCGCCGGGTCCGCGCACACCCAGGCCACGCGGTGCCCGTGCGCGGCCAGCCGGGCGGCGACACCGACGGCCGGGTTGATGTGCCCGGTCAGTGGCGGCACGACGAAGAGGAAGGCGCTCATCGCACCCCCGCCCCGGCGCGGATCAGGTCCAGGACGTGCCCGCCGACGGCCGCCGACGCCTCCACCAGCACCGAGTGCTCGTGCCCGGGCAGCACGACCGCCCGGTAGTCCGTCAGCAGCGTCCGCAACCACGGCACCAGGTCCGCGAGGTCCGACTCGCCGCCGTACACGCCGAGGACGGGGCGGCGTACGGTCCTGATCGCGGCCTCGGTCAGCACCCGGCTGGCGGGGATGTCCCGGGCGAGGGTGGTCTCGCGGGCGAGCCGGGCCGCGCCCTTGGCCAGCCGGGCGGTGTTGTGGCCGCGGTGGGCGGTGATCCAGGCGAGGGCGCCGGGCTCGTTGTGCGCGAGTTCGGTCATGACCCGGTCGAGGATCTGGCCGAGTTTCGCCGCCCAGGCGGGGGTCGCGGGCTCGGACTCGATCAGCGTCAGACTGGCCGTGCGCTCCGGGTGCCGGGCGGCGAAGCCGAAGGCGATCGTTCCGCCGTAGGAGTTGCCGACGAGATGGACGGGCCCGGTGACGGCGAGCCGGTCGAGGAGGGCCTCCAGGTCGTCGATGTTGTGGTCGAGGGTGTAGCCGTGCGGCGGGCGCTCGCTGCGGCCGTGGCCGCGCAGGTCGTACATGACGACGTCGAGTCCGGCCGCGGCGAAGCGGGGCGCGACGGTGAAGTAGTAGCTGGCCAGGCTGTCGGTGAGCAGCCCGTGCACCAGGACGACAGTGGCGTGCCGGACACGGCCGTCCGCCGGTCGCATGCGCTGGACGTGCAGCCGGACCCCGCCGGCGTCGGCCATGGCCACGGGTCAGCCCGCCTGCGCGGTCTTCAGGCTCCACACCACGTACTCCACGAGCCGGCCCACGGTCAGCTCGATGATCTCGTCGAACTCCATGCCGGCCAGGAACTCGGCGAGGTTGACCCGCCGCCCGTAGCGCTCCTCCAGCAGCCCGGCCAGGGTGACCAGGTCGATGCTCTCCAGCTCCAGGTCGCGGTTGAAGGTGGTGGACATACCGATGGCCACGTCGTCGTCGCCGTACTCCGCGAGCACCGTGCGGAGCATGCCGGTGAGATCGGCGAGCACGGTGTCGGCGGTTGGCTGCGCCGGGGCCGGCTGGATGGCGTTCATCGGGGGTGCTCCTCGGTTGTTTCGTCGGGGTGTCCGGGGTCGGCTCCATGCCCGGTCGTCCAGGCCCCGACGTAGGTGCGCTGCGGCAGGGCGGGCGGGTTGGCCACCAGGGCGCAGTGCACGGTGTAGAGGCGTTCCAGGCGGCCTGAGACCAGCAGCCGGCCGCCGTCCGGCGCGGTCTCCAGTACCGCGAAGTCCCGTGGGCGACCGCCGAATCCGGCGCCCTCGGCCTTGGCGACCGCCTCCTTGGCGGCCCAGAACCGGGTGAACCACACGGCCTCCCCGCCGTTCGCCGCATGGGCGCGCAGCAGGCGCAGTTCGGCCGGGCCGAGCGCGGTGGCGAGGGTCGCCGGGTCCCGCTCGGTGACCTCTTCGATGTCGATGCCGGGGCCGGGCCGCGAGGTGTGCGGCCGGACGATCGCCACGGCCGCCTCGGCGCGATGGGCGAGCGAGACGTCCAGCGGGGGCAGGGTACGGCCATGCACACCGGAGACGTACGGCCGCCCCAAGTCGTCGTTGTGCACCCGAAGTTCCGCAGGGTAGACGGGGCCTTCGCCGTGCTGCCAGAGCCACTGCCGTACGGCGTCCTTGACGGCGATCCGGCCGAGCAGCCACTGCCGGCGGCCGCGCGGCGGGCGGTCGGCGTACTCGGCCCGTTCGGCGCCGCCGAGCGAGTTGCGCATGATCAGCTCGCGGGAGGCGAGGTCGGGCCAGCGCTCGTGGACCAGCGTCCAGCCTCCGGGCATGGCCTGGGAGAGGGTGTTGCGCTCCGGGAAGCGTTCGACGGGGCGGGTGGTGGGGTCGTTGTCGAAGCGGCGGTCCTGCCAGCCGCCGATCACCGCCCACACCCGGCCGCCGACGGTGAGTTCCGCGTCGGCCTCCAGGACGGTGTCCGTGAGGGCGGTGATGCGCAGCACGCAGCCGACCTCGGCGCCGGGGGCCGGGTACGGTCCGTGGAACCGCAGGTGCCGCATCCGCACGGGGAAGACGACGGTCCGCTCGGTACGGGTCGTCATGATCCAGTACCCGAGAAGCTGGCCCACGTTGTCCAGCAGCGCGCCGGGGGCGGCGGGCGCGGTGATCACTCCCCGGATGTGCCGTTCGCCGATCGCGGTGAGGTCGGTCAGGCCCTGGAAGCCGGGACCGTGGAACATCCAGCGGTCCCGGTAGAGCTGGGCGGCGGTGTGCTCGGGGCGGCGCTCGGAGGCGTCCGGGAGGGGGCTGGGCGGCGGCGGTGCGGGGTGGCGCGGGGCGAGGTCGACCGTGGCACGGGCCGTGGGACCGAAGGCGACGGTGACGCGGTCCGGGTGGCCGGCGGTCGGCGTGACGGTGACCGGCACGTCGACGGGGGGTGTGGCGGTGAGCCAGCGGTCGAATCGGGCGTCGTGCACGGCGACCGCCCGCAGGCCGGGGGCCGCCGCCTCCGCCGCGTCCATCATGTGCCGGACGATCGTGGTGGCCGGGACGACCGGCCAACGGTCCTCAAGATTTGGCCAGTTGGGGCGCTGCGGGAAGAAGCAGTGGTCGAGGAGGTGGGGCATGGCGTGGGGGGAGATGTGGAGAGTGGTGGTCGTCGGGGGCTGGGTCGGGGTCGGGGGTGTGGTGGGGGTGGGGGGCGACGTGGTCGGTCCGGGGGGCGAGGAGGGATGAGGGGTCGGGGCGGCGGGTGCGGGAGGCCGAGTGGGCCGGGGGGACGGGGTGGCGGGCTCAGAGGTGATGGCGGGCCGGGGGGACGGGGTGGCGGGAACGGGCGCCGGGGCAGGCCCTGGGAGGGGGGCGGTGCGCGCGAAGGTCCCGGCAGGCCGCGGCGCTGGGACAGCCGTGGCGGACTGAGGGCACGGGGCGGCAGGCGCGGGGGCCGTGGCTGCGGCTGCGGCTGTGCCTGCGGCGCTTGTGCGGTCACGCCGGACGCTTGCCGCGATCAACTCCGCCGCTGTGTCGGCGGTCTCGCGCAGCAGGGCGGTGAGTTCGGCGGCTGCCGGGAGGTGCGGGGCGAGGTCGTCGAGTTGGTCGAGGGTGGGTGCGGGGGCGCCGTCCGGGTGGTTCATGGGCGCGGGGCGTGCCACGGACGGTCCGGGGCGCAGTTCGGCGCGGAGTGCGTCGAGTACCGGTCCGTCCAGCGAGACGAGGGCACTGCCGAGGTCGAGCCGGACGGGCGGGCGGCGCCGGTATGCCTGCGCCGCGGTTGCGGTAGGGGGTGGCACAGGATCCGGGGTCGTTGCGGTGCGCGTCGGCGCGGCGGGCGCGATCACCGAGGTGGGTGGCGGCGAGGTGGGTGGCGGCGCGGCGGGCCCGGACGCAGTGGCGCAGGCCGGCAGTGCCGGTGTCACGGTCGCTCCCGCGACCCACAACGCCGTGCCCACGCGGCGCAGTTGGGGAATCCCGCCGCGCTCCGGCGTGTTGGCGGCCACGGTCAGGTGGTCGCGGTCGCCGAGGGTGTCGCCGATCAGGGAGGTGAGCCTGCCGGGGCCCGCCTGGACGAAGACGCGGTGCCCGGCGGCGTACAGGGCCTCGGTCAGCTCGCGGAAGCGGACGGGTTCCAGCAGATGCCGTACGAAGAGCTCGCGCACCGACCGCTCGCTGTGCGGGAAGGGCGCGGCGGTCGTCCCGGACCACACCGGAGCGGTCGGCGGGTGGAGCCGGAAGCGGTCGGCGGCCGCCTTGATGGGCGCGAGGTACGGCTCCAGCATCGGCGTGTGGAAGCCGGAGCGGAAGGGCAGCACCTGGCAGATCACGCCCTGCGCGCGCAGGGACCGTACGAACTCCGCGACCGCCGGGCCGGGTCCGCAGACCATGGACTGGCGGGGCGCGTTGTCGTGCGAGAGCACGATCCCGGCGTCCGCCCAGGACTCGGCGAGCAGGGCGCGGACGTGCGCGGCGGAGGTGCCGAGGGCGGCGAAGACGAGCCCGGGGACGGTGACGGTGTCCGGGTCGAACTCGGCCATGAACGCGTCCACTTGGTCCGGATCGTACAGACCGCCCGCCGCCATGGCCGTCCACTCGCCGACGCTGTGCCCGGCAACCGCGTCGGGCACGACACCCATGCGGCGCAGGGCCTGGTCCAGCAGGCGGCCCACGCCGACGACCCCGAAACCGTGCCGGCCGACGTCACCGACCCGGACGTCCGTGCCGGGCAGCGCGGTGAGGCCGAAGTGGGCGGCGATGTCGTCGGTGCGGGGCGTGAAGTCGCCTTCCAGGCCGGGGAAGACGAACGCCAGCCTGCCGCCGCCGGCCGGGCCGAGCAGCGGGCCCGGCCGGAACCACACATCGCTCCGGCCGTGCCAGCCACGTCCCTTGGCGACGGCGCGGCGTGCCAGGGCGAGCCGCCTCGGGGTCGGATCCACGATGCCGAGCCGGACCGGGCCCGCATCGGGGCGGGGCCGGCCCGGATCGAGACCGGCGGCGAGGACGCCGGAGTCCTCGGCGCGGAGTACGGCCGCGAGGCGCGGCACATCCCCGGCGGCGAGCAGCAGGATCCGCTCGGGCTCGGTGACCTGCGCGGAAGCGGACGCCGAACGCGCACCGCACGCCACGTCCGGCACCAGCCGTCCCGGCACGCCGCCCTGCGCCCCCGAACCCGAACCCGCACTCCCCGACCCCTTACTCCCCGGACCGCCACGCGTGGCCCCCGCACTCCCCGAACCACCTCGCGCTGCCTCCGCACGCCGGGAGCGGGCAGGCGCGGCCCCCGCCGGGGCGGACGACGCGCTCCCGGCCTCCCCCGGCGCGGAACCGAGGCCCGGCGCCTCCTCCAGGACCACATGGGCGTTGATCCCGCCGAAGCCGAACGCGTTGACGGCGGCCCGGCGGACCGGCTGCCGGGCGTCCGTCTCCCAGGGGCGAGCCTGCTCCAGTGTGCGGAAGCGGGTGGCGGCGAGGGCGGGGTGGGGGTCGTCGCAGTGCAGGGTGGGCAGGAGGGTGCGGTGGTGGACGGCGAGGGCGGCCTTGACCAGTCCGGCGACCCCGGCGGCCGGCATGGTGTGGCCGATCATGGACTTCACCGAGCCGAGGACGGGGCGGAAGCCCTGCCCTGCGGCGGGCCCGAACACCTCGGCGAGGGTGGCGAGTTCGGCTGTGTCACCGGCGGGGGTGGCGGTGCCGTGCGCCTCCAGCAGGCCGAGGGAGTCCGGTGCGGCGGGGTCGAGCCCGGCGGCCCGCCAGGCCTGGCGCACGGCTCTGGCCTGCCCGCCCGGGTCCGGTGCGGCCGGGCCCGCCGTACGGCCGTCGCTCGCCACGCCCGTGCCGCGGATCACCGCGTACACGCGGTCGCCGTCGCGTGCGGCGTCGTCCAGCCGCTTCAGTACGACGACGCCCGTGCCCTCGCCGATGAGGAGGCCGTCGGCGTCGCGGTGGAAGGGGCGGATGCGCTGGCTCGGGGACAGGGCGCGCAGTTGGGCGAAGACGCTCCAGAGCGTGATGTCGTGGCAGTGGTGCACTCCCCCGGCCAGCATCAGGTCGCAGCGGCCGGTGGTGAGTTCGGTGACCGCCTGGTCGACGGCGACCAGGGAGGAGGCGCAGGCCGCGTCCACGGTGTAGGCGGGTCCGCGCAGGTCGAGCCGGTTGGCGATGCGGGAGGCGGCCAGGTTGGGGACCAGGCCGATCGCGGACTCCGGACTGTCGGGGCCGAGCCGTTCGGTGAACGTCGTGCGGATGCGGTCGAGTTGGTCTGCGGACAGGTCGGGCAACAACTCGCCGAGGGTGCGGGTCAGTTGTCCGGCGGTGCGTACGCGCTGGTCGAGGCGGACCAGGCCAGGGGTGAGGTAACCGCCGCGGCCGAGGGCCACGCCTATCCGGTCCCGAGCCGGGAGCCGTTCCTCGCCGCCGGCGTCCGCGAGCGCGGCGGCGGCCACGTCGAGGGCGATCAGCTGGTCCGGCTCGGTGCCGGGCACCGAGGCGGGCATGATGCCGTAACGGGTGACGTCCACCTCGGCGAGCCCGTCCACGAATCCGCCGCGCCGGCAGTAGATCCGGTCGGGGGCGGCGGGTCCGTTGGCCGCGCCGGCCCGGTAGTAGTCGGCGTCCCAGCGGTCCGCCGGGACGTCGCCGATCGCGTCGGCTCCGTCGCGCAGATTGCGCCAGTAGGCGTCGAGGCCGGGGGCGCCGGGCAGCAGCACCGCCATCCCGACGATGGCTGTCGCCACGGGAGTTCGACGTTCCGTCATGTCACCAGCCCGACGCGGTGTAGACGACGGCACGGACGGACGGTTCGCCCCAGGCGAGTTCCCGCAGCAGGGCCGCGGTGCCCTCGTCGGGGTCGATCAGCTCGATCCCGCGCCTGGCGTAAGCGCGGCCGAGTTCCGCGCCCACCATGCCGCCGTGCGTCGCGGACGGCGCCCAGGGCCCCCAGTGGACGGTCAGCGCGCGAGCGCCGGTGCGGGCGGCCCAGTCGGCGCCGAGGGCTTCCAGGGCGTCGTTGGCGGCGGCGTAGTCGGCCTGGCCGCGGTTGCCGGTGACGGCGGCGATGCTGCCGAACAACACGGTGAACGCGGGGGCGCCCGGCAGGTCGTCCAGGGCGGCGAACAGCGCTGCGGCTCCGGCCGTCTTCGTGCCGTAGACCCGCTGGAACGACTCGGGGGTCTTGTCGGCGATCAGTCGGTCCTCGACCACCCCGGCGGCGAAGACGACCCCGTCGAGTCGGCCGTGTTCGGCGTGGATCTCCTTGACCGCCCGCCGGACGGCGTCCCGGTCCCGGAAGTCCACCGAGCGGTAGCGCGCCTCGCTTCCGAGCGCGCCGAGCTCCGCGAGGGTCGACGCGATCTCCCGCTGGGCGAGGATGAGTTCGGCGGTCCGGTTGATCTCGGCGGGGCCGGCTGCCGCGCCGGGACCGGCCGCGAGTGCCGCCCGCAGCTCGACGGGGGTACGTGCGGCGGCGGTGTGCGGGGCCTCGGGTGCGGTGGGCGCGGGGGTACGGCCCAGCAGTTCGACACGGCACCGGCAGGCACCGGCCAGTGTCGCCGCGAACCTCGCGGTGATGCCCCGGGCGCCACCGACGAGCAGGACCACGGAATCGCGGTCGAGACCGAGCGCGGCCGCTTCGGCGGCGCCGTCCCCGGCGGGTCCTGCGCCGGTGGCGGCGAGCGGGCCGAGGGGCGCGGGCACCAGCGCGAGGCCATGCCTGACGCCGGCGGCCGTACGCAGGACGACGGGGGCCGGCTCGGGCGCCCGCAGCTCGGCGAGCACGGCATCGGCGACGGCCACCGGAGCGGTGTCCGCGACGGCGACGACCCGTGCGAGCAACTCCGGGTACTCATGCCCGACACTGCGGAACAGACCGTCCAGCCCGGCCGCCCGGAGACCGCCGGCAGGATCGCCGGCCCCTTGGACGCCGCCACGGTCGGCGGGCGGAGGAGTGCCCCCGGGGTCGGCGGTCCGAAGAGCGTCCGTGCGGTCGGCGGGCTGGAGAACGTCCGCGCGGTCGGCGGCCCGAAGAGCGTCCGCATGGTCGCCGACCGGAAGCCCGCTTCCACGGTCGGAGACCCCAGGAACGCCGCCACGGTCAGCAGCCCGGACAGCGTCCGCGCGGTCAGCGGCCCGATGCCCGCTTCCACGGTCGGCGGGCCCAGGAGCATCCCCACGGCCGGCAGCCCGTGGAGCGTCCGCGTGGTCAGGGGCCCGAAGAGCGTCCGCATGGTCGCCGGCTCGAAGCCCGCTTCCACGGGCGGCAGTCCCAGCTGCGCCCCCACGGTCGGCGGTCCCAAGAGCGTCCGCGCGGTCGGCGGTCCGGAGGGCGAGCAGCCGGCGGGGGCCGCACGCGAGCGCCGCGCGGAGCACCGGGAAGGCGTCGGGCAGCACCGGGAGGTCCGGGCCGGGCAGAGCGCCGAGGTACACGACGCCGTCGACCGGACCATCCGCCGCGGTGAGCAGGTGGCTCGCGTCGAGCAGCACGGCTTCGGCGCCGTGCTCAGCGAGCCGCGCCGCGACCTCCGCCGCCGCGCCCGCACCGTCCCCGAGGAGGGCGAAACGCCGGCCGGACAGGGCGCGGTCGCGATCGTCGGGGGCTGACGGGCCCGGGTCCGGGAGGGGTACGGGACGCAGCTCGAAGCGCCGGGGCGGTACGCCGAGGAGGGGAGCGGAGGTGGGGACGGGCGCGGAGGTGGGAGCGGGGGCGTGAGTCGCTTCGGCCGGTTCGCGAGTCCGCGCACCGACTTCCCAGATCCGCACGCCCACTTCCTGAGTCCGCGCGCCCACTTCCGGAACCAGCCCAGCCACTTCCCGCGTCTGCCCGGCCGACACCTGAGTCGGTCCGCCCGCGTCCGGCGCCGGCCCAGCCGGTTCCTGGGTCCGCCGACCCACTTCCCCGATCCGCTCGGCCGCTTCCCGAGTCAACCCAGCCGCTTCCGGGGTCAGCCCGGCCGCCATGCCGGTGAAGGCTTCCTCGGTTCGCTCCTCCGCGTACTCCGCCTGGCCGCCGGTGCGGGACTCCTCGTGTCGCTCTCCTCCGTCGCCGGGCTGGGCCCCCACCCGCGCCGTCAGCCACCCCGTCACCGCTGCAGCGGTGCGCGCCTTGGCGAGTTCCTCCAGTTCGGCGTCGTCGAGCACGTCGGCGCCGCCCGCGATGCCCAGCCGCTTGGCGAGTTCGCCCGCTATCTCGGCCCGCTTGATCGAGTCGATGCTGAGGTCCGCCTCCAGGTCGAGGTCGGGCTCGATCATGTCGACGGGGTAACCGGTGCGTTCGCTGATGATCTTCAGGACGACCCGCTCGACGTCGTCACCCGGCGCTTCGCCCTCCGGCATTGTCAATTCCGAGTCAGCCGACGTGAGTTCGACACGAAGCGGTGCGGTCGGGACGGGCGCCGGCGGTACGGCGGCTCCGGGCGCCGCGCCGAAGTAGGTCAGCAGGACATCACGCTGCGCGGCGATCATCTCCCGGCTGGTGCGCAGGAACTCGGAGACGAGCGCGTCCCGGTCGGCCGGGGCGCCGTACGGCTGGTCGGTGGTCACGGTCGTCTCCACGACTCGTCGGGCCGGTGCGAGGGCACCGGGCAGGAATGCCCCGTCGGCGGTGCGGACGAGGTGTCCGTCGACCGTCCAGCCGGGCCGCTTCGGCGCCGGGCCGCGCAGCGCGTCGACGGCGTCGCGGCCCCGCAGCAGCCAGGCGGTGCGCACCGGCTGTCCGGCGACGGCGAGCCGGGCGAGGGCGTCCAGCCAGCCCCGCAGACCGCTGTCGGCGTCCGGTTCGCAGGCCACCGCGTGATGCGGGCGGTCGCCGAGGATCCGTGCGACGAGCCGGGTGAGGACCGTGCCGGGACCCGCCTCGACGAAGACGCGCGCGCCCGCCTCGTACATGGCCTCGATCTGGGCGGCGAACGCGACGGGGGCACCGATCTGGGCGGCGAGTTCGGCGCGCACCTCGTCAGGGTCCAGAGGATAGGGCGCGGCGGTGCGGTTGGCCCAGACGGGGAACTCGGGGGCCCGCACCGTCGTGTCCACGAGGGTCTTGCCGAACCCTTCCCCCGCCGCGGCCACGAGCGGGCCGTGGAAGGCGCAGGCCACGGGGATGCGCCGCGCGCCGAGCCCGGCCTCGCGCAGCAGCCGTACGGCCGTCTCGACATCCGCCGTCGGTCCGGAAATCACCGTCTGATCGGGTGAGTTGAGGTTGGCGACGACGACGGAGGCGGGTGCGCCGCTCGTGCGCAGGGTGCGTACGACGGTCTCGGCGGAGGCGCCGACTGCGGCCATGGTGCCGGGGTCGTCGCCCGCCGCCGCCAGGATCGCGCCGGCCCGCTCGGCGCTCAGCTCCAGCAGTGTCTCGGGGTCGAGGGCACCGGCCGCGGCGAGGGCGACCAGCTCGCCGTAGCTGTGCCCGGCGGCCTGGTCGGGGTGGACCCCGGCCGAGGTGAGGAAGGCGTGCGCGGCGAGGCCCGTGACGCCGAGGGCCGGCTGCGCAGCCCGGGTGTCGGTGAGCGCGGCCCGCCGACGCTCCCGCGCGGCGTCGTCGAAGGCGGCGGGCGGGTGGAGGATGTCGGCGTACGCGCGTCCGAGGTCCAGGTAGTACCGCAGCTCGGGAAGGTGGATCATGAGCTCGGCAAGCATCCCTGGACGCTGACTGCCCTGACCGGGAAAGAGAAAGGCGACCTTGCCGCGCGCCGGCCCCGCGCCCCCGCCTTCCACCCGGCCCGTCCCGCCACCCCTCACCCGGTCCGTCACACCGTCCTGCACCGGATCCGCGGCCTCTGCGCGCACCGGATCCGCAGCCTCTCCCCGCACCGGACCCCCGGCACCGTTCCCCTCCCCCAGCCCCAGTCCCAGCCCCTCCAACTCCGTCACCTGGTCCGCGACATGGATCCCGGCACCCGGATCGTGCTCCCCCGCGAGCAGCCGTCGCAGGTGCCCGATGAGTTCCTCGGTGTCACGGGCCACGAGTGCGGCCCGTACCGGTTCGTGTGAGGTGTCGGCGCGGTGGGCCGCGGCGAGGGCGAGGTCGCGGAGGCGCCAGGGGTGGCCGTCGGTCTCGGCGGCCCGGAGGATCTCCACGGCGTGTCGGTGGGCCGCCGCCCTGTCCCGGCCCCGGAAGAGGAACAGCTCGGCCGGCCAGGCGTCCAGTGAGCGCCGGGGCGGTACGGCGTCGGCGTGGGCGGCCAGCACGGCATGGAAGTTGGTGCCGCCGAAGCCGAACGCGCTGACTCCGCCGAGGCGTTCTGCGGCCGGTGCCGGCCAGGGCCGGGCGCGGGTGTGGAAGACGAACGGGCTGTCGTCCTCCGCCCAGGCCGGGTTGGGGCGCTCCAGGTGCAAAGTGGGTGGGGTGACCCCGGTGTACAGCGCGAGGGCCGTCTTGATCAGGCCCGCGAGGCCGGCGGCGCACTTGGTGTGTCCGATCTGCGACTTGACCGAGCCGAGCGCACAGCCGCCCGTCCCCGCTCCCGCCTCACTGAACACCTCGGCGAGGACGGTGAGTTCGGTGCGGTCGCCGACGACCGTGCCGGTGCCGTGCGCCTCGACCAGGCCGACGTCCGCGGGCGAGACACCGGCGTTGCGGTACGCCCGCTCCAGCGCCGCCCGCTGGCCCTCGGGGCGGGGTGCGGTCAGGCCCAGGGAGCGGCCGTCGCTGGCGGAGCCGAGACCCTTGACCACGCCGTAGATCCGGTCGCCGTCGCGCTCGGCGTCGGCGAGCCGCTTGAGCACCAGGCAGGCCACGCCCTCGCCCAGGGCGATGCCGTCGGCGGAGGCGTCGAAGGCGCGGGAGCTGCCGGTCGGGGAGAGCGCGTGGACGGAGGAGAACAGGACGAAGTCGTTGATGCCGTTGTGCAGGTCGGCACCGCCGCACAGCACGAGGTCGCTGGTGCCGGAGACGAGTTCCTTGCAGCCCACGTCGAGCGCGGCGAGGGAGGACGCGCAGGCCGCGTCGACGGTGAAGTTGGCGCCGCCGAGGTCGAGCCGGTTGGCGATCCGGCCGGAGATGACGTTGGCGAGCATGCCGGGGAAGGAGTCTTCGGTGAGCCGGGGCAGTTGCTCCTCGATGCCGTCGGGCACCTTGCCGTGATACGACGGGAGGACGGCGCGCAGGGTGACGGCGTTCGACAGGTCGCTGCCCGCCTCGGCGCCGAAGACGACCGAGGTCCGCGCGCGGTCGAACTCCCGCCCCCGTTCGCCGTATCCGGCGTCCTCCAGCGCCCGGCGGGCCGCCTCCAGGGACAGCAGCTGGACAGGTTCGATGCTGCCGAGGGAGGCGGGCGGGATGCCGTAGCGCAGCGGGTCGAAGGGGATGCGCGGCAGGAATCCGCCCCACTTGGACGCCGTGCTGCCGGCCGCGTGGTGCACGGCCGGGTCCCAGCGCTCGGGCGGCACTTCGGTGACGGCGTCGCGGCCGGTGACGATGGCGGACCAGAAGGCGGCGAGATCGGGGGCCCCGGGGAACATGCAGGCCATGCCGACGATGGCTATGTCCAGCGGTGCGGGCGGCTCCGGCTCGACGACGGAAGCCGCGCTCGGGTGGGCCGCACTCGGGTGGGCGGCCCGCCGCGTCAGGAGATCGGCGGCGCCGTCGGTGACCGAGCGGTGCAGGTCGGCCAGGGTGGTGGTCGCCGAGCGCAGCACGGCGACCTCGCCGGCCATGAACATCCCGTCCGCGAGCTGCCGTTCCTCGTCCACGGCCGCCAGCGCACCGTCGGCTCCGCGCTCGACGCCCTTGCTGGCGATGCGCAGCCGGCCCACGTTGAGCCGTTCCAGCCCCTCCCAGACCTCGCGGTCGGTCAGCCCCTGCGCTCGTAAGGCGGCCTCGCGTCCGCGGTAGTCGGCGGTGAAGGGGCTGGGCACGCAGCGGGTGGCGTGGCCGGGTGCGGTCTCCAGGAGGGTGGTCGTGGTGGCGGTGAGCACCTGCCGCTGGAAGAGGGGCCGGACGGCGCCGTGCGCGACGGCCTCCTCGGTGAACAGGTAGGCGGTGCCCATGAGCACGCCGACGGCGGCGCCCCGGGTGGTGAGGGGTGCGGCCAGGGCCGCGACCATCGCCGCCGACCGCTCGTCGTGGACGCCGCCCGCGAAGAACACCTCCAGCCGCCGGGCGGCCGCGCCGCCGTCGGCGGCGTAGGGGTCTGTGCCGGTGTCGTCCAGGAAGTCCTGCAGTACGGCGAGTTGGGCCTCCCAGAGCGGGAAGGAGGCCCGGGGCCCCACGTGACCGCCGCACTCGGACCCCTCGAACACGAACCGGCGGGCACCCGCGTCCAGGAACTGCCGCAGCAGTCCCGGCGAGGGCACGTGCAGGAAGGTGTGGATCCCGGCCCGCTCCAGCGTCTCCGCCTGGGCGGGCCGTCCGCCGGCGATGATCGCGTGCGTGGGCCGCAGTTCCCGTACGGCGTCCAGCTGGGCGTTCCTGATCTCCTCGGGTGCGAAGCCGAGCACGCCCACGCCCCAGGGCCGTCCGTCCAGCACGGCCCTTGCCTCGGTGAGAATCGACCTGGTCCGCTCGGCGTCGGCGAGGGCCAGCGCCAGGAACGGCAGCGCTCCGTCCGCGGCGACGGCCGCGGCGAAGCCGGCCTGGTCGCTGACCCGGGTCATGGGCCCCTGAGCGACGGGGAGCCGGGTGCCGAGCGCCCGGCCCATGGCCGATCCGGGTCGCAGCGCCGTGGCCCCATCGCCGTGGGCCACTCCGTCGATCGCCGTCGCCACCTCGCGCACCGACCGCCGTACGTCCCCGGACCGTTCCGCGAACCGGGCGGCGAGGAAGCCATCCTGACCCACCGGCAGCAGCCGGCCGCGCTGGTCGCCGGCGCCCAGGAGGGATGCGACCGCCCGGGGGTCGTCGGCCGGCGGACGTGGGACGGAGTCCGGTCCCCGGCGCCGCAGTACCCGGTGGCCGCCCAGCACCACGGTCTCCGAGCCGTCCAGGGAGCGCAGCACCGACCGGACGGTTTCGGGCAGCCCCGACTCGGCGAGCAGGGCCAGCTGGCTGTCGAGGACCACCCCGGCGGCACCGCCGGCCACGGCGGCCGCCGCCGTACGCGGGCCGATGCCCCCGCAGGCCCAGACCGGGACGCGGCTCGACTCCTCGTCGGACAGGAGCTGTTGCAGCAGCACGAAGGTGCTCAGTTCGCCGACCCGGCCGCCGCTCTCCGCACCGCGGGCGATGAGCCCCCAGGCACCTGCGCGCAAGGCCGCGTGCGCCTGCCCGAGGTCGGTGACCTCCGCCAACACTCGGCATCCGGAGGGGAGTTCGGCCCGCTTCCAGGTTGCGTCGGCCGTCAGGACCACGGCGTCGGGGCCGTCGCCGACCTCGGCCGGGGTCAGCGCGCAGCGTCCGGTCACCCGCACCCCGAAGGGGCCCGGCGCGGACCGTCTCAGCCGGGACAGCGCCTCGCGGGATCTCCGGTCTCCGGTGCCGAGGTCGAGGATGCCCAGCGCGCCGGCGGCGCAGGCCGCGGCGGTGAGGCCGGCATCGGGTTCTCCGAAGGGGGTGAGGCACAGGACGAGGTCATGGGGGCGCACAGGCGAGGTCATGATGCTCCGGCACGATCGGCGAGACAGCACGGTGGGGGGTGTGCGGCGGAACGCTCTGGTGCGAGGGCACCGGAAACTAGCCTCGGCCTACTCACGGGTCAATAACGTCGCCTCCTTTTCGTGCCCGGGGACATCGATTCGGCCAGTGGGTCGAATTCCGCGCAAGAACCGGAAAACACGCCAATTCCCCTCCCCGGTGCGGGCGGTGGACCACCCGGATCCCTCGCACCACACCACCACAACCCCGGCAAAGCACCCGTCTGCGTCACCGGGCGCTCACCCGGCCGCAATGCGGCGGGACATCCCCTCGAAGTCTGTAAATTCCGCATGACTTCGGTGCCGTGGCTCGATCGCTGCCCGGGCTCGGGGGACGTCCCGCGGCACTCGTCAGCGCAGCAGTGTGCCCACGGTCGCGGGTACGGCGCCGACCGCGCCGGCGCCCGGCGGAAGGGCTCGGTGCGCCGCACGCACAGCCCGGGCCGGCGGCACGGCCCCGGTACGCCGCTGGTCGTGTCCGGCGCGGACCTGTGCGATCCGGGTCTCGTTCGTGTGGCCCGACTGCCCCGGATTCCCCGGCCACCGCCGATCCGCCGGATCCCTCGGATCCCCCGACCGTCCCGGATCCGCCGACTCCCCCGGCCGGCCGCCCGCGCCCGCCGGCTTCCCGCGCGAGGCGGGCCCGCGCGGCGGGCCCTCGGCATCCCCCGTCGAGGGCCCGCCGCCCTGCAAGGATCTCGGCTGCCGGCCCCCTGACGCCTCCGCCCCACCGGGCACCCCGTCCTCGCCGCAAGCACCGTGACTGCCGAAAACACCCTGCGCGCCAGAACCACCGGCGCCGGCGGAACCATTGGCACCGCAAGGCCCATCAGCACCGGCAGCAGGCGCATTGGCACCACCACGCACACTGGCCGCACCACCATGCGCACCACAACCCCCCAGAACACCGGCAACCCCCGGCGCCCCCGCCCCGCCCGACGCCACGTCCGGCCGCCCCGACCCCCCGACGCCCCCCGGTTCCACCACCCAGCGCCGCTCCACCACCCAACGCTGCTCCGGCGAACCGTCACGCGGCACCAGCCGGACCCGGCCCGACGCAACGCCGGACCCCGGAGCGAGCGCGAGGCCCTCGTACCGGCGAGGCAGGATCTCGCCGCGCACGGTGATGTCGTACATCACCTCTCCGGCGTGCACGACGCATCCGGCCAGCACGACGCTCTTCGTCCCGAGGTCGGCAGCCAGGCACAGGGAGGGGTCGGCGGCGCTGCGCAGCAAGCCGTCGTCCTGGTACGACCACTGCTGCGAGGCGACGGAGGAGCACAGCGCGAGCCGGACGCCCGCGCCCTCCCGCACGCCGCCCCCGCGCACGTCGAGGCAGCGCCCGGAGGTGAGGCCGCGCAGGCCGCCGTGGGCCACCTCGACGGGTTTGCCGGCCGAGGCGGCGGAGGGGGAGGTGGCGGCCCGGGCGCCGGCGCCGCCGGGGTGCGTGGTCTGGCCGGCGGGGGCACCCCAGGTGGCGCCGGGCGTGGGGACACCGTTGTCGTCGGACCAGCTCCTGACCACGAGGACGGTGGCGAGCAGCGCGAGCGAGGTCAGTCCGACGCCGATGACCACAGCCTTGCGGTGCCGGCTGCCGGCCCCGGTGCGGTGTCTGCCTCCCGCCGGTTCGGGCACGGGCGCACACGGCAACTCCTCGGCGGCGCCGCGTCCGGGGCGCGAGTCGAGATACCGGCGGGCGCCCCAGCCGAGCACGGTCTCGGCGAGCAGCAGGCCCAGACCGCCGTCGAAGAGCCCGAAGGTCTCGGCGGCGTGCCGGCAGTGCGCACAGACCGACAGATGCTGTCGTACGTCCGGCAGCAGGTCACCGCCACGGCGCAGGGGGACGTCCAGGAGCCGGTTGTAGAAGCGGCATTCACGGAAGGGGGCGAGTTCCCGGTGGGCGCGTACGCAACCCGCCCGGAATTGCTCGCGTGCCTGCTCCAGGGCGGCCGTCGCGGTGGCGGGGTCGATGCCCAGCAGACCGGCGGGTATGTTTATGGGTTCCGCTTCCACCTCGGTGTGCCACAGAAGGCATTGCGAGGCGCCGGGAAGGGCCCTGAACGCGCGTTCGGCGAGTTGTCGCCTTTCCGGTGTTCCGGGCTTTGTCGCACGCAGCCCGCGGCCTCCGGCAGGTTTGCGCAATTCCGGCAGAGTCGCGCAGGCCGCGTCGTCCGCCGCCCAGGCGCGGACGGTGTCACGGACGGCGGCGAGCAGATGCGGTCGCAGGGCGCCGCCGGCCGCTCCGCCCGCCATCCGGCCGAGGACCTCGTGGAAGGCGGCGGTGGCCACGAGTTGGGGCGTGGGACCGGCGGAGGCCAGACAGACGACGGCGTAGTCGCGGGCGGCCCGCCAGTGGCGGGCCAGCAGCAGGGCGACGGCGTGATGGCGGGCGTGGTGCGGGCCGCCGAGCAGGGCGGCGAGACTGCGGTCGGACTCCCCGGGTGAACCGGGCAGCGGCGGATACGGCGGGCGTGGGGGGTAAGGGGACTGCACGGAACCATTTCCTTCCAGCCGCAGGACCGCACACGAAATGCCGTCCTGTCGGAAAGCAGTGCCGATTGGTGCATATCTCATGGGCCGGCCTTGGCGTTCGACGCCTGCCTTTGCCCTCCCGCGGGAAGGCTCACCTTCGCACACGCGACTCACAGGAAACAAGAAGCTCGATTGCCCCGGTCGGCAAAGTCAGTGAATTGCACAGGAGTTACCGCCGGTATCATGTCCACAGCCGGTTCCCATGTTTCTCCGGGCGCGCTCTCATCCGCGTACCCGAGCATGGGCCGCATGATCGCCCCCCGCTCCCCAGCGACCCCCGCCTCGTCCCGTACGGTCCGCAAGGCGGTCGTACCGGCCGCCGGACTCGGCACCCGTTTCCTGCCCGCGACCAAGGCCACGCCGAAGGAGATGCTGCCGGTCGTCGACAAGCCGGCCATCCAGTACGTGGTCGAGGAGGCGGCCGAGGCCGGCCTCGACGACATCCTGATGGTCACCGGCCGGCACAAGCGGGCCATCGAGGACCACTTCGACCACGCCTTCGAACTGGAGCAGGCGCTGGCGGCCAAGGGCGACACCGTGCGGCTGGACGCGGTGCGCGGCCCGGCGCGGCTCGCCGACATCCACCACATCCGCCAGGGCGACCCGCTCGGCCTCGGCCACGCCGTGCTGTGCGCCCGCCGCCACGTCGGCGGCCAGCCCTTCGCGGTGCTCCTCGGCGACGATCTGATCGACCCGCGCGAGACCCTGCTGAGCCGGATGCTCGAGGTCCGCGAGCGTTACGCGGGCAGCGTGGTGGCGCTGATGGAGGTCGACCCGGCGCAGGTCCACCTCTACGGCTGCGCGGCGGTGGAACCGGCCGGCGCGGACGGGGTCGTACGTGTCACCGGACTGGTGGAGAAGCCGGTACGCGGTGATCGGCCGCCATGTCCTCGACCCGGCCGTGTTCGACGTCCTGGAGCGCACCCCGCCGGGCCGCGGCGGCGAGATCCAACTGACCGACGCCCTTCAGAACCTCGCGGCGGACGGCACCGTGCACGGGGTCGTCTTCGACGGTCTGCGCTACGACACCGGCGACAAGGCCGACTATCTGCGCGCGGTGGTCCGGCTCGCCTGCGCCGGGCCGCGTAGAGCGACGGGCCGCGTAGGTCAACGCACACGCAAGAAGAGGGGCCTTCTGCGGGCCCCTCCCCCAAATGCCTGGCATTTCCTAGCCGTTGGGACGCAGCGTCCAGACGACGGTCATCTCTCCCGTGACGGGGCCGTCGGCGCGGCGGATCTCGATCGCCACGGGGAACTCGGGCCGCTGCCCGGCGTCCAGTTCGGCGACAACCTCGGCGGCCGGACGGCCCAGCGTGGCCGTCGCGGTGACGGCGCCCATCGCGAGCTTCTTGTAGGCGATGTCGGCACGGACGGCGAGCGGCACCGCGCGGGAGAGCTGGTCCCCGAAGGCGGCCAGCACGATGGCCCCGCTGGCCGACTCTCCGAGGGTGAACATCGCGCCGGCGTGCGGCCCGCCCACATGGTTGTGGTACGCGCCCTGGTCCGGCAGGGACACCACGGCCTTGTCCGGAGAGGTCTCCAGGAACTCCAGGTTCAGCGTCCGGGCCATGGGCACGGTGGCGGCGAGCATCTCGCCGATCGACATCTGGTCTGCGCTCATGGCGTCATGTTACTCACGAGTAGCCGAAACTGGCCAGCACCGGACCGTCGTCCGCGCCGCTTCGCTACGAGCCTGACGAGGGCCGGTGACCGAACCGTGTCCCTGGCGGCACTAGGGTTACTGGCCATGTGGCCAGATCAGCAGCCGCCAGGGGGCGCGCCGAACCCGCAGAACAACCCGCAGCACAATCCGTACCAGCAGCCGGGTTACCAGCAGCCGAACCCGTACCAGCAGCCCGGATACCAGCAGTATCCGCAGGCCGGGCCGTACGGTCAGCCGCCGCAGTGGGGGCAGCCTCAGCCGCCCACCGGGCCCGCCCCGCAGCCGCCGCAGCCAGGCGGCGGCCGCACCAAGCTGATCGCGATCGTCGCGGCCACGGCGGTCGTGGTGGCCGCCGGCGTGACCGGCTATCTCGTCCTCGGCGGCAAGGACGACAAGAACGACCAGGCCGACGGCAAGGGCGGGCAGCACGCGAGCCACTCGCCCACGTCCCAGCCCTCCGCCGGCCCGTCGGCGACCGACGACCCGCGCGGCGTCACGTCGGAGAAGCCGACCGTCCCCGGCTGGAAGGTCGTGGTGAACCCCAGATACGGCGTCGCCTTCGACGTGCCCCCGGACTTCGAGGTCCAGAAGCCGGGCCTCAGCATCGGCTTCGAGTTCCCGAAGACCGAGAAGACCACGGGCTACAGCATGTCGGGCACCGCCGAGTACAAGCCCTCGTGGTGCACCTCGGACGACGACAAGGACGGCTACACCGAGGAGACCGCGCTGGGTGTCGTGGGCTCCAAGGGCGAGAGCGGCGCCAAGGACACGGACGAGATCGCGACCGGGTCGGCGGCCACATGGGTCTACGGTGGCTACACCCAGCCGGACAAGAAGCACGTCTCCTGGGACAAGAAGCCGACCCCCTTCACCACCGACTCGGGCGTCAAGGGCAGCTACGCCTGGGCCTGGTCGGTCAACACGCCGAAGAAGGGCAAGTGCGTGACCGAGGGCAAGGGCTTCGCCTTCGGCTTCAAGAACTCGGAGAACGACTTCGTGTCGTTCGACTTCTACGGGGCCGCGGGCGTCAAGGGCGAGGTGCCCAAGGCGACCATCCTGAAGATCCTGCACACCGTCCGGCTGCACGGAACCCCGACCAACGACTGAACCCGCCGGGTGTTCCGGCCCGCCGGCGGACTGGCGGTCACGACGGCAGCCACGGTCAGCAGAGCGTAGTTGCGGCCGGCCCGTCCAACTCGCCGCGCCGCGCGCTTCTTCGACGTCGGTGACGGCCCCCTTCCGAGGGCCGGGACGACGTGGTGTTGCGGCGCCTCGGCGCCAACGGCTCGCTCGTCGCCGCCGCGTTCGCCGTGCTGGACGCGGGCGGCGACGACGCAGACGTGGGACCGGTCGCCGCCTCCCGCGCCGTGCCGCTGGTGGTGTTCCTCCTCATCGGCGGTGCGTTCGCGGACCGGCTGCCCCGGCACCGGTGATGGTCGCCGCCAACGCCCTCAACTGCCTCTCCCAGGACGCGCCTTCGCCTCTCTCGTCCTGGCCGGCGAGCCCCGGCTGTGGCAGATGATGCTGCTCAGAACAAAACTGCCCCATGTCTGGACCGGGCGCGGTGGCGCGCCGCCTGTCGTCGGCGAGGCCGGACCGAGGGAACGCAAGCGGCGGGCTGGGTTCATAGGCGCACGATGACCAGGGCGGTGTCGTCGGTGGCGGTACCGGCTGGGAGCAGATCGGTGAGCACGGCGTCGGCGAGGGCTTCGGGAGCGTCTGCCTGGTGGCGGGCCAGGGAGTCGGCAAGCCGGGCGAGGCCGGTGTCGATGTCTTCGCGGCGGCGTTCGATGAGGCCGTCGGTGTAGAGCGCCAGCACGGCGCCCTCGCGGAAGGCCGCGGCAGCCTGGATCCGGGGGGCGTGTTGAGGGCGGGCGGCCAGTGGTGGGTCGGTGGCCTGGTCCAGGAACTCGACGGTCCTGTCCCTGTGCAGGAGCGCAGGTGGGGGGTGGCCGGCGCTGCTGTAGGTGATGGTGCCGGTCTCCCAGTCGATGAATGCCGTGGCCACGGTGGTGTTCTCTGCGCCGTCGATGGTGCGGGCGTACATCCCGAGGACTTCCAGGGCGCGGCCGGGGCCGTCGGCGACGAGAGAGGCGGCGGTGAGGGCACTGCGCAGTTGTCCCATGACGCAGGCCGCGGGCAGGCCATGGCCGACAACGTCGCCGACGGTGACGGCGATACGGTCGCCTGGCAGGTCGACGAGGTCGTACCAGTCCCCGGCCACATTCAGCGCTTCGGCGGCGGGCCGGTAGCGTACGGCCGCCGGGTGCCGGCCGACCGGGCGGGGGGCGGGCAGCATGGCTTCTTGAAAGGTCAGCGCGACCTCACGGGCGCAGATGAGTTCGGTGACGTCCTCCACCCGTTGCAGCAGCAGCGCCACTCGCCCGTCCGGGCCGAAGACGGGAACGTTGGTCAGGTCCAAATACCGTTCCTGCCGCACCCCAGGCTGCTCGGGGTCCTCCACGTCGTAGCGCTGCAGCGCTACGGTCTCGCGCTCGCCGGTGTCCACCACCCTGCGTAGTGACGTCAGAATTTTGGGCAGGAGGGGACCGGCGGGGTCGTTCTCGTGGCGGTCTTCGGGCAGGAAGCGACCTACCAATCGCTCGCGGGTTTCGCCCCGGATGCGCGAAAACTCCGCGTTGACGTCCGCGTAGATCAGCTGCGGGGTCACCAAGGCCACCGCCCCGGGGAGGGCCCGGAACACCGCCGTATAGTCGACTTCCGGTTCCGTCATGACGTGCCTGCCTTGCCGCCATTGTCTGTCTTTTCACGATACGAGCAGGGAGCCACAACTCGCTCCATGGCGTTGCAGGCCTGGCACTCCAAGCTGACGCAACTCTGCATTTGGTTTCAGGCGATACCGTATCGAATGAGCGGGTAGCGTAAAGTTGGCCTCATGACCGCCGACGTTCCTCCCAGGACCACGCCCTCGCGTGTGACCGACCGCCCCGGGGATACCTCACCTTTCGCTCTCGGCTTGCTGCTGCGCCGGGCGCACTGGCGCGCGGCCGCCGTGATGGAGGAGGCGCTTCGTCCGCTCGGCATCGAGTTGCGGCACTTTGCCGTGCTGATCGTGCTCGTCGACCGTGGGCCCACCGTGCAGCGGGACTTGGCGGCAGCGACAGGGTCCGACAAGGCGGGCATCATGAGGATTGTGGACGATCTGGAGCGTAGGGGGCTGGCCGTACGCAAGAACGTTCCAGGGGACCGGCGGGTGCGGGCGGTGGAGATCACGCCTCAGGGCATGGAACTTTTCGATGCAGCCCATGTGGCGGCGGAGCCGCTGGCTGAGCGTCTGGTTTCCGAGCTGAGTCCCGGCGAGCCCGAGAAGCTGACGGATCTGCTGACCCGGATCGCCCATCCCGCAGACGGTGAGGCGTAGGCGCGCCTGGGCACTGGTTGCCTGCCACGTGGGCACACTTCGCCCCATGCGGCTTTCGCGACGAACCCGGCTTTGAGGGCCGCAGGCATCGTCGCCATGCGCAGGCCCTGGCCGCGGGCGGCGGTCAGGCGTCGCCGACAGGGACAAGGCTGTTCGCCGTTCGCACCGCTGTCGCCCGGCACACCTGGCTGACGGTCTGCTGTTCACCCCCGCACGCATAGCCGTCGTCCCGGTGCGCCCCCCACCGGCGTGCACCGGGACCCCGGCTACCCCAGAGCCGGGTCACCGGCTTCCAGGGACAGAGCCCCACTCACCGTCCAGGATGCCGTGTGACGCCTCGCCCCAGGGCGTCACACGGCGTCCGTGGCCAGCGGGTCACACGGTGAGGCGCTGTGCGAGCTCCTTGGCCCTGGTGATCGCCTGCGCGAAGGCGCGCTCGCGGGAGGCCTCGTAGAGGGGGACGAGTTCGGACATGGCCGGGTTGCGGGGAGCCATGGTGAGTTCCGGGACGATGAAGTCGAGGTCCAGGCCGAGAGTGTCCTTGAGGACGGCCTCCAGGTAGTTCTGTACGAACTCGTAGCCCTCACGCGGGGTCCCCGGCGCGTAGGAGCCGCCGCGGCTGGCGACGACGATGACCGGGGTGCCCTGGGCGGAGGGGGCTTCGCCGGCGGTGCGGCCGAGCAAAAGCACGCTGTCCAGCCACGTCTTGAGGGTCGAGGGGATCGAGAAGTTGTACATGGGGGCGCCGAGCAGGACGACGTCCGCCTGCTCCAGCTCCTCGATGAGCTTCACGCGCGCGGCGAACGCGGCGGACTGCTCCGCGGTGCGCTCGGCGGGGGCGGCGTATCCGGCGGACCAGGCGTCGGCAGTCATGTGCGGGACAGGGTCGGCGGCGAGGTCGCGGTAGATCACCGTGCCCTCCGGATGCTGTTCCTCCCAGGTCCTGCGGAAGGCGGCCGTGACCGAGCGGGACGAGGACCTCTCGCCGGGAAACACGGACGAGTCGATGTGCAGCAGCGTGGCCATTGACCTTCTCCAAAGTGCAGTGCCCGAGGCGGGGGAGACCCAGGGCTGGGGATTCATGCTCGACGATAGTTAAACACGAGATGGTATCGAGTGATACTATCTCGCATGTAACGGGAAGAAGAGTGCTGAGCAGACGAGGAGCCGGACGGTCATGGACGTCTATGAGGCGGTCAGGAGCCGACGAGCGGTGCGCGGATTCACCGACCGGGATGTTCCGAGGGAGGCGCTGGAGCGCGTGCTCTCCGCCGCGGCCTGGGCGCCCTCCGGGTCGAACCTCCAGCCGTGGCACGCCTACGCGGTGACCGGCGCGCCACTGGCCGAGATCAAGAAGCGCGCCGGTGAGCGCCTCGCCGCAGGCGACCCCTGGGACGAGCCGGAGTACGAGCAGTACCCGCCCGCACTGAAGTCCCCGTACCGTGAGCGCCGGTCCGCCTTCGGTGAGCAGCGCTACGGCGCACTCGGTATCGCTCGCGAGGACATGGAAGGGCGCCAGCGGGCCGCTTCGGCGAACTGGGACTGTTTCGGCGCGCCCGCCGCCCTGTTCTGCTACATCGACCGCGACCTGGGACGGCCGCAATGGTCCGACGTCGGCATGTATCTGCAGACCGTCATGCTGCTGCTCCGCGCAGAAGGACTGCACAGCTGTCCGCAGATGGCCTGGGCGAAGTTTCACAAGACCGTCGCGGAGGTCCTGTCACCCCCGGACGACCTCGTCCTCTTCTGCGGCATGTCGATCGGGTTCGAAGACGCCACGGTACGTGACGCCCGTACGGGCCGGGCCCCACTCGACGAGACGGTCACCTTCGTCGACGGTCTCTGACACACCCCCTCCTCAGCCCCTTGAGGCGCCTGTCGCCGCGCTCACCGAGGGGGCAATATGCCACATTTACGCAAATAATCCCGATGAAAGGCTCCCCATGAAGATCGCAGTCATCGGCGGTACCGGGCTGATCGGATCACAGGTGGTCAACGACCTGACCGCCGCCGGGCACGAGGCAGTACCCCACTCGAAGTCCACCGGTGTCGACGTCATCAGCGGCCAGGGACTCGACCAGGCTCTGGCGGGGGCCGACGTCGTCGTCAACCTGACGAACTCCCCGACCTTCGACGAAGCCTCCCCGGCCTTCTTCCAGACGTCGATGGACAACCTCCTGGCCGCGGCCCACAAGGGCGGCGTCGGGCACTTCGTCATCCTCTCGATCGTCGGCGCGGACCAGGTGCCGGAGCTGGACTACTACCAGGCCAAGGTGCTCCAGGAGAAGATCCTCGCGGCCGGGCCCGTCCCCTACTCGATCGTCCGGGCGACGCAGTTCATGGAGTTCATGGAGGCCGTCCTGTCCTGGACCGCCGACGGCGACACCGTCCGGTTGCCCGCCACGCCGATCCAGCCGATCGCCGCCGAGGACGTGGCCAACGCGGTGGCGCAGGTCGCGGCGGGCGCTCCGCTGAACGGCATTCACAACATCGCCGGCCCCGAGATCTTCAGCTTGGACGAGCTGGGCCGCATCACCCTGTCCCACAAGGGCGACAACCGTACCGTCGTCACCGACCCCGCTGCCGGCATGTTCGCCGTCGTCAAGGGTGACGTCCTCACCGACAAGAACGCCCACCTCGCGCCCACCCGCTACGCCGACTGGCTCTCCTGACCCGCTCGCATTCTCCGAGGTGCACAGCGTCCCGGTGCGATTGTTGCTCATGAGTTTTGGGCACCTCGATGAATTTGTGCCCAGGACTGTCCACGACCGGTCACTCGGAGCAGATGAGGGAGGTAGATGATCTTGGACGTCTATGAGGCGGTCAGGAGCCGACGGGCGGTTCGCGGGTTCACCGACCAACAAGTCCCGCGGGAGGTGCTGGAGCGTGTTCTCTCCGCCGCGGCCTGGGCGCCGTCCGGATCGAACCTCCAGCCGTGGCACGCCTACGTGGTGACCGGCCGGCCTCTGGCCGAGCTCAAGAGGCACGCCGGCGAGCGCGTGGCCACGGGCGACCCCTGGGACGAGCGGGAGTACGAGATGTACCCGGCCGCACTGAAGTCCCCGTACCAGGAGCGCCGATCCGCCTTCGGCCATGAGCGCTACAGCGCACTCGGCATCTCGCATGAGGACTGGGAGGCGCGCCAGCGGGCCGCTTCGGCGAACTGGGACTGTTTCGGCGCGCCCGCTGCCCTGTTCTGCTACATCGACCGCGACCTGGGACGGCCGCAATGGTCCGACGTCGGCATGTATCTGCAGACCGTCATGCTGCTGCTCCGCGCAGAAGGACTGCACAGTTGCCCGCAGATGGCGTGGTCGGTGTACCGCAAGACCGTCGCGCAGATCCTGTCACCCCCGGACGAGCTCATCCTCTTCTGTGGCATGTCGATCGGGTTCGAGGACGTCACGGTGGGCTACAGCCGTACGGGCCGGGCGCCGCTCGACGAGACTGTCACGTTCGTCGAGGGTTAGGTTCGGCGCGCTCCGGCCAATGTCCGCGGCATTCTCGGTCCTTGCCCAGTTGGAGCACTCGTCTCGTGACAGAAGGGCGAGCAGTCCCGGGGAGTTGCTGAGTGAACTGAACGGTTCCCCGCAGAAGCGATGAGGACTGAGTAGTCTGTGACAGCAACTCAGCCTGCCGGTTCCTCCCCAGCCCGATGCTCCGCCACCTCTGACGAAGATGCCGCGCCGGAAGG
Source organism: Streptomyces sp. RB17 (assembly GCF_009604455.1). GTDB lineage: Bacteria > Actinomycetota > Actinomycetes > Streptomycetales > Streptomycetaceae > Streptomyces. Next base: position 77,319 of record NZ_WEGL01000006.1, on the reverse strand, counting down.
TGCATCGGCCTCTGTATGCAGGCTGCGCACCTGCGGCGCCAGAAGGGCGGCTACGGTCGCCAGGACAACCAAAGCTGCACAGCCGGCCAAGGCTCGGCTGGTGCCCACGGCAGCGGCGACGGGCCCGGCCATCAGCAGTCCGAGCGGGGCGAAGGCCAGCGAGCCGAACCAGTCGTAGGAACTGACGCGGGACAAGACCTGCTCCGGGACCTCCCGCTGGACCGTGGTCGCCCACAGAACACCGAAGACATCACTCGCGATACCAGCGCCGAACATGGCTGTGGCGATCAGCCATACAGGAGCTTCGGCGCTGAGCAGAGCAATCGGTACAGCGGCAGGAAAGGTGCACACCACGGCCGCCAGAAGGGGACGGTTCACCCGCACACGGGCAGCGAGTCCCGCGCCAACGACGGTGCCCAAGGCCTGTGCCGCCACGATGACCGACCATGCCCGCGCCCCGCCAAGGTGCTGCTCGGCTGTCAGCGGGCCCAAGACTCCGACGTTGGCATTCAGCGCGGCAACGACCACCGCGTATTGAGCGACCACTACCCACAGCCACTGCCGGGAAGCGAACTCGTGCCAGCCCTCGCGCAGGTCGGCCCAGCCAGACGCTCTCCTGCGAGGCCGCGCGTCCACCCCCAGGCGACTCGTCAGCGCCGCGCTGACGATGAAGGACGCCGCGTCGAGCGCCAGCGCCCAGCCGGCGCCCACCAGCGCCACGGTCATCCCGGACAGCGCCAGGCCCAACAGCAGGGCCGCATTGGTGCCCACCCGCAGCAGCCCGTTGGCCTGTTGCAAACGGTTTGCAGCCACGACCAGTGGCACGAGGCCGTCCATCGCCGGAGCAAACAGGGATGTCGCCGTTCCGGCCACCACCGCCAGCAGGCACATAGCCGCCACAGGCGCATGACGGGACAGCACCATGGAGGCCAGAGCCGCATATGCCCCAGCCCCCAGTACATCGGCCAGGACCATCAGTCGCGACCGCGACATACGGTCCGCGATCACACCACCCGCCAGGATGAACACCGACTGCGGCACGGCCTGGCAGGCCAGCACCAGCGACAACCGCCCGGCAGTGCCCCCTGGTAGAGCGAGCACCGCGAATGCCAGTGCCACCCGAGCAAAGCCGTTGCCCAGCACGGAAATGACCCGTGCGCAGACGAGCAGGACGAACTGCCGGTCGCGCCACAGTCGTGCCCCAACCGAAGACACTGTCACGGCCAGGGACCCTATGAGAGCCGGGGCGACGCGTGCTCAGAACCAGCCAGGCCCGACCTCGTTGAGCGCCTTGCCGAGGTACACCGGTTCTGGGCGGCAGCGGTCGTGGCCGACCCCAGCGAGAAGCCCCCGACCGTGGCACCGGCCGAAGACACGCTCTCAGCCGACCTACTCGCCCGTTCGGCCGCAGCCACCCAGGAACTGATCGCCGCCCTGCGAGCCGCAGGTCCTGCGATGGACCGCTGGACATGGTGGGGAGACTCCGACGTCCCGACGACGAGCGGTGCCGTGGCGCGTCATCAGGTCCAGGAGGCCGCAGTCCACGCCTTCGACGCCCAGCTGGCCACCGGAACTCCCCAGATCTTGGTGCCTCGGTCGGCAATAGTTACGTACGGGCATCACAGACACACCCATCGTGGCCGCTGTAGCCGCTTTCAGGGGACTCGCCGCACTCGGCGCCCGGAAGGCCTCGCACCAGGCGAACGACATTGCGGCCTCAGATCGAACGGGAACCGTCCGCGATCACCGTCGTGCCCGCCGCCACGGCCGGCAGGTCCGACTCGCGCCAGACGTGTGCGTCTGCCTTGTTGCCGGGTGCCGAGCCGAGGCCACCACCAGGCGGGTGTCGGCATCGATGATGACCTGCACATTCGCCGAGAACCGGCAGTTGCGTGAGGAGGCTGCGGCCTTACGGTCCCGGACCGGGATCAGGGTGCCGTCCGCGATCCATAACCGCTCGACGCCCGGCACCGGCCCGGGCGCCGGCTCCAGTGCAAGCAGCGGCCGAAGACGCTGGATGACCCGGCAGACGGTGGCAGGTGAGCAGCCGAAGAGCGGGGCGAGCTGCCGCATGGTGAGGTCGCGCCGGCTCACCCGAATCTCCGCGGCGCAACCTCGCCTTGCCGTCGTACTCCGAGTGGTGGGACCAACGCGTCCGAAATAGCGTATGAAGGGGTGTTTGGCGAATGTTCGGTCAATGGAGGATGTCATGGCCGACAAGACGTCTCCGGACGGAGAATGGAGCGCGGCGGGTTGCCCGATGGGGGCGTTCGCCCGGCGGACGTTTCTGCAGGGCACCGCTGCCGGACTCGTGGTCGGAACGGCGGGCGAGAGCGTCCTCGGGAACGGTACAGCGGCCGCAACAACGGCGCCCGAGGCCGACGCAGAACCCACGTCCCGGACGATTCCATTCCACGGCTACCACCAGGCGGGCATTAGCCTTCCTCCTCACCCACAACGGGTCGCCATTTTTGTCGCGCTCGACGTCACCGCGTCCGGCCGCAAGGAACTCACCGAGCTTTTCCGCACGTTGACTGCGCGCGCCCGCTTCCTCACGGCGGGCGGAAGACCGCCCGAAACGTCTTCGACCGCGGCACCGTCGAGCTCGGGCATCCTGGGACCCACGGTCGTGGCAGACGGCCTCACGGTGACCGTGGGCGTCGGCGCCTCTCTCTTCGACGACCGATACGGTCTGCGCGCCCGGAAGCCGGTCCAGCTCGTCACGATGAAGGCATTCGAGCATGACGATCTGGATCCGGCGCTGAGTCAGGGGGACCTGCTGCTCCAGATCTGCGCCGATAACCGGGACACGACGGTGAACGCCCTGCTCGACATCCTGATGCACACGAAATCGGTGGCGAAGCTGCGCTGGCGCATCGACGGCCAACGCAATCCGCACCGCCCTGTCGGTGTCCGGCGCGACTGGTTCGGTTTCAAGGACGGCATCTCCAACCCTGACACCACCAGCGCCTCCCAGATGGACCAGGCGGTCTGGGTCCAGCCGAAGAGCGCTGAACCGGCCTGGACCGCGGGTGGCACTTATCACGTGGTGCGTATCGTGCACTTCTTCATCGAGGCGTGGCAGAAGGTGCCCGTCGCCCAGCAGGAGCGCATCTTCGGCCGTCGCAAGGCGAGCGGCGCCCCCTTGTACGCGCTGGGCGAGAACGACAACGACAAGTTCGACCCCATCTACACGAACGACCCCCAGGGAGTCATCACCCCGCTCAACTGCCATATCCGGCTTGCCAATCCCCAGACCCCGGAGACCGCGGCGACCAGCACCATCCTGCGCCGGAGCTTCGACTACGACCGCAGTCCCAACCTCCCCGAACTCGACATGGGACACGCGTTCAACTGCTTCCAGCAGGAACTCCACACCTACATCGCCATGCAGACCCGGCTGCAGAGCGAAGCACTCGTGCCCTTCATCAGCCCTCGGGGCGGAGGCTACTTCTTCGCGCTCCCGGGCGTTCGGGACAACAAGGACTACTACGCCCGCGGGCTGCTGACCTGATACCTGGCCGAACCACCGGACCGGACCACGGCACTGTGCACAGGAGGCGAGATGTTGTCTGCCGCGCGGACCCCAGCAGCGAGCCGCCGAAGCCGCGGCATGGCACCACGGCGGGCCCTCGCGGTGGGCGTTGCCGCGCTGCTGGTGTCCTGTTCCCTCACCGTCTCCGTGCACTCGGTGGCCGCGGGCCTGCCGTCCGTGGCTGCCCGCGCGGACAGCCGCGTCTACGTCACCAACCAGCAGGACGACACCGTCTCGGTGATCGACGCCCACACCCACAAGGTGGTCGCGACCGTACCGGCCGGCACGGCGCCCGAGGGCGTGGCGGTCGCCAAGGACGGCAGACGCCTGTACGTCGCCGACAGCGGCTCGGCCCGCGTCTCGGTCCTCGACACCCACACCTACAAGACCGTCGCCGCGGTGCCCGTCGGCAAGAGCCCCACCGGAGTCGCCCTGAGCCCGGACGGCGGGTCACTGTACGTCACCAACGGCACCTCGAACACCGTCTCCGTGATCGACACCCGTACCCAGCGGGCCTCAGCCACCATCCCCGTTGGCAGGTCCCCGGTGAACGTGGCCCTCAGCCGCGACGGCGCCCGGGCGTACGTCGCGAACGCCGGATCGGGCACCCTGTCGGTCATCGACACCCGCACCCACCAGGTCACCCGGCAGCTCCCCGCGGGGCAGTCCCCGGTAGCCGTCGCCGTCGCCAAGGACGGCAAGACGGCCTACGTCGCCGACGAGGTCGGGACGCGCGTCCTCGTCATCGCCACCGACAGCGGCAAGGCGACCGCCGTGAACGTCGGCACGGGCCCCTTCGACGTGGCCATCGGCCCGGACGGCCGCTACGCCTACTCCGCGAACCTCGGCCCCGGCAACATCTCCATGATCGACACCGGCAGCAAGCACGTCTCGGCGACCATCGCCCTCGGCCCGCCGGGCACCGACCCGTTCAACCTGGAGGTGACCCACGACGCGATCTACGTCACCAACCAGGGGGCGGGCACTCTGGCCGTCGTCGATTCTGCATCCCGCAAGGTCGTCGCGACGGTCACCGTGGGCGCCCAGCCGTACGGGGTGGCGGTGAGGTGAGACAGTCGATCACGTCGAGCGGGTTTGGATTCAGGGCTCAGCCTCGTTCAGCGAGGGTGGCTGACGGGGGCAGTCGTACCCGCTGGCTGGTACTCCAGTTGAGTTCGCGATTCCTGCTGGTCAGGGGCGTGTTCGTGAGTGTACTGGGTTGATGGGCCGTCAGGTCGGGAGTTCGTGACTTCGGTTGCGGCGGGCCCCGGCTGCTGAACACGGCGAAGCGGAAGACGGAGAAGGAGCGGCTGTCGACGCTGCCGCAGCTGGAGAAGGCGTCTCGGGTGCTCGCGCGGGCGGCGAAGGTGCTGTTCGAGGAGCTGAAGGCGGACCTGGACGTGGCCGCGCTGTGGGCGGCGGTGGAGGAGGTCGCCCCCGCGCGCCGCCGTGATGACCGCGGCGGCCACGGTGGTCTCGCTGGTGCCCGAGAACGAGAACTCGGCCGAGGTCCGGCCGAGGTCGCCATGCGGGCCGTGCTCGCGAACCGGTACGCCACGGTGCGCCCGTTCCTCGCGTTGCTGGGCGAGTCGAAGGCGCTGGACGCGGTGAGCGCCGGCAAACGGGTCCTGGCCGGGGTGCGTGGTCTCCCGGCCCTGGCGCGGCGGAAGGTGGGCGTCAAGCCGCTGCTGCCGCGCGAGGTGGACGACAAGCTCATGCCGCCGGCGTGGCGCAAGGCGGTGTACGCCAACCCCGGCCTGCCGCAGGGCGCGGTGGACCGGGACGCGTACGTGGTGTGCGTGCTGGAGCAGCTACACCGGGCCCTGAACAACCGCGACATCTTCGCCGCCCCGTCGCACCGCTGGTCCAACCCGTGCGCCCGCCTGCTGGACGGGCCCGACCGGGATGCGGTCGAGGAGGACGTCCTGGCGGCCCTGAGCCTGGACATGCCCGTTGAGCAGCATCTGGCGGAGCTGGTGCGCGGCCTGGACGCGGGATGGAAGCAGCTCGCGATGCGCCTTCAGGAGGCAGGGCCGGCGGCGAAGGTCTCCATCGAGGTGCAGGACGATGGGCGGCGCGGTGTCGCCACCGGCAGCTACGGCGTGGTGGAGGGCCTGGCCCGCAACCGGGTGAACCTGAACAAGGTGATCACGCACTGGCCGGACATGCTGAAAGTCGCCGGTTCCCTGGTCACCAACCAGGTCCGCGCCTACGACCTGCTGCGCATGTTCGGCCGCGACGGCCGCCCGGCCCCGCTGGGCGCCGCGTTCGCGGAGTACGGGCGGATCGCCAAGACCGAGCACCTGTTGCGCGTGGTCGACCCGGTGGACGACACCTACCGCAGGCAGATGAACCGCCGGCTCACCGTGCAGGAATCGAGGCACAAGCTGGCGAGGGACGTGTGCCACGGCAAACGCGGCACCATCCACCAGGCGTACCGCGACGGGATGGAGGACCAGCTCGGCGCGCTCGGCCTGGTCCTCAACGCCATCGTGCTGTGGACCACGAAGTACATCGACGCCGCCGTGGAAAAGCTCCGCGCCCGAGGGCCACGAGATCCGAAACAAGAACATCGCCCGCCTGTCCCCGCTCAAGCACCGCAACCTGAACCTGCTGGGCCGCTACAGCTTCACCGCCTCGACACCGGCCGCCGGCGCCCTGCGCCCGCTGCGCGACCCAGACGCGACGGAGGTGGACGAGGACGACGACGGGAGCGGTCAGGAAGTGACGGGCAGTGTCTGACGGGCGGCGGACGGCGTGCGGCCCCAGAACTCAGAGTGACTGCGGGGAGCCGTGTCGCAGGCCGTCGTGAAGGAGGGGTCAGCGTTCGACGGTGCCGATGAGTCGGCCGCGGGCGAGAACAGGCGCAGTGATGGAGGGCAGAAGGACGCTGGGCCTTGCGCTGTCCAGTGCGGTCTTGCCCGCGGTCGCGCCCAGTGGGGTGGCAAGGGCGAAGAGTTGGAAGGTGTAGTGGTGGGGGCCGTGGCCCTTGATGGGTGCGGGTCCTTGGTATCCGCGTCCGATGACGGAGCGCAGTATCGTGACGCCGGGGGCTGGCTCTTTCGCGGCGAGGGCGCCGGGGGCGAGGGAGCGTACGTCGGGGTCGATCAGGACGACGCAGTGGACCGCGGGTTTGGGGGTGGGGACGTCGGTGTCCTCTACGACCAGCAGGAGCTGGGCGGTGCCGGTCGGCGGTGGGTTCCAGGCCAGGTGGGGGGAAATGTTCTGGCCGCCTGCGTTCTTGGCGTGGTGCTCCGGCGGCATCGTGCCGAGGTGGTCGAAGCTGCGGCTGCTGAGGTCCAGGAGTTCGGGCCCGTGGAGGTTCGGGCGATTCCACGCGGCGTGGGCATCGCCTGACCTGCGGTTCTTCAGAAGTCGGCCGAGGATGGGCATGGTTGTGCTCCCAGCATGTCGAGGGTCTTATCGTGGGTTGCGGTTTCGCCGCGTTGAGGAAGACGCGGTTCGGTGCGGCGGCGTGTCTCGGTGTCCGGGCCGGTGCCGGTGCTGGTGGGGTCGACGTGTGTGGCGGGGTGCGGACGCCACGCACGTCGACTGTCCCTCACTGGCACGTCAGACGGTCTGAGGTGGTTTGGTGGTTGCTGGCTCTGGCTTCTTGGGCGTTTCCGTCGGGGTGCGGCCTGGCAGCAGCAGGCTCAGGACGAGTGAGAGAGCGGTGAAGCCGGCTGCCCACCAGAACGCCTGGTCGAAGGCGTGGGCTGCCTGGGCCGCCGACCCCGTGTGGTGGCGCAGGGCGATGTCCAGGATGACGGCGAGCACGGCGACGCCGAAGGACCCGCCGATCTGTTGGGTGATGCGGGTGATGATGCCGGCGTGCGGTATCTGGTCGCGCCGAAGGCCGACGAACGCGGCGGCTTGCAGGGGGATGGATACGGCGGCGAGGCCGAAGCCGCGGACCACCAGCACCGCCATCAGGAGCCACTTGTTCGTCGTGGTCGTGGCCAGGGCAAAGGGCACGGTGGACAGTCCCACGACGGCGAATCCGGTGAAGGCGACCCATCTGGCCCCGAACTTGTCGCTGAGTCCGCCGGCCAGCGGGCGGCTCAGGAGCGCGCCGAGGCCCAGTGGTGCGACCAGCAGGCCGGCGTGGAGCGCGTCGGCACCGCGCACCTGCTGCCAGTACAGCGGCAGCAGCGCCATGCTGCCGTAGAGCGCGGCCCCTGACAGGAACATCGACGCGGACGCCGAGGCGAGCGGGCGGTGCGCAAGCAGCCGGACATCGACCAGGGCGTCGCCGGAACGACGGACCGAATACAGGGCGAAGACCAGCAGCAGAAGGGCGCCGGCCAACAGCGGGGCGAACGAGTCCGTTCGACCGAAGCCGCCGCCCTTCGAGGAGTTGGCCAGTCCGAACAGGAACGCGACCAGGCTGGGTGAGAGCAGCAGCCAGCCGAGGGTGTCAAAGCGCGGCCGCGCGTCGGTGGCGTCCGGGTCCAGCATCCGCCAGGCGAGGACGAATCCGACTGCGCAGAAGGGGACGTTCACCCAGAACAACCACCGCCAATCGAGCCAGTCCAACAGGACGCCGCCGATCACCGGGCCCGCGATCGGCCCTATCACGAACGGCAGGGTCACGATCGACATCGTGCGCCCCAGAGCCTTGCCCGCTGCCGCCTGCATGATCAGCGTTGAGAACAGAGGGAGCATGAGTCCCCCGCCGAGCCCCTCGATGACCCGGAAAACGATGAGGCTCCCGGCGTTCCAGGCCACACTGCACAGGACCGAGCCGACGAGGAACACCGCCAGCGCGAACATCCACACCCGCCTGCCGCCGAATCGGGACTGTGCCCAGCCCGCCAGCGGGATGGACACGCCGAGCGCCAGCAGGTAGCCGGTGCTCACCCACTGGATCGTGGAGATCGGCACGTGCAGCTCCTGCGAGAGGGTCTGCAGCGCGACGCTGACGATCGTGGTGTCGAAAACCACGGCCAACGAGCCCACAATGAGCGCGACGGCAACTTTCATCACTTTCGGATCGATGCGATCCCCTGCGGTTGCCTTGGCCACGGCGGCCCCTGCCTCTCCTTCTCGTACTGGGACTGGATGCCAGTCCTGGAGGAGCGCGACGACCGCCCCGCTTCCCATTCGGTCAGGGATCAGATCCTTTGTGCCAGCCGATCGAGCAACGGCGCGGCCACCGCGAGCTGTTCCAGCTCCCACGGCGTGAAGCCGTCCGCAAGGGCCTGCGCGACCTGCTCGGTGCGGGCACTGCGCTTGTCCGCCAGCGCCTGTCTACCTGCGTCGGTCAGCGCCAGCAGCACGCGCCTGCCGTCCCGCGGATCGGCGCCGCGCTCGACCAGTCCGCGCGCTTGGAGACCGCCGAGTGTGGCCCCCATCGCCTGCGCGGTGATCTGCTCCTGCCGGGCCAGCTCCGCGGACGTTGTCGGGCCGATACGGTCCAAGTGGGACAAGGCGACACGCTCGGGCATTGCGAGCTCGCCCTCGACCCGCACCTGACGCACACGCCTCAGCAGCGCACCGACACTGGCCAGCAGGGCGGTGGCGATTTCACCGACATCCAGCTCCTCACTCATGTAATCAACCTACCTTATCAACCTGCCTTATAAAAATCAGCGCGCCACTGCCCCTGCGCCTGGCACTGATATGTGGGGCCGATCTGTCAAGGGGCAGCCTTCAGCGACGTCCGGGATACGGGTCTCGGGCGCCCGGACGTCCGCACGCTGCCCCGCCGCAGCCGGCCGGTCACCGGCTCGCCGGCCGCGTCAGCCGATGCCGAACGCCCCGCCGGGGGGCTCGGGTGACGGCACGGCGTCGGCGTCCTCGACCGGCCGCGCGGAACCGGTGAACTCCCGTACCGCCGCCCCGTGTTCGACCCGCGCCGGGAAGGCGTCCGCCGCGGTACGCCGGGCCAGCGCGGCGGTGTCGAGGGGACGGTGCGCGGCGGCGAGCACCGCGTTCCCGAACCGCCGGCCACGCAGCACCGCCGGCTCGGCGATCAGCACCAGCTGCTCGAAAACGGCGGCGAGCGTCGCCAGTTGGGACCGCAGGAACCCGAACGGCGCGGCGTCCGCGAGGTTGGCCAGATAGACGCCGCCCGGCCGCAGCACCCGCTCGGCCTCCCGCGCGTAGGCGAGCGTGGTCAGATGCGCCGGCACCCGGGACCCGCCGAAGACGTCGGCGATCAGCACATCGGCGTGATCGTCCGGGGCCGCCTCCAGCCAGGCCCGGGCGTCGGCTGCGTGCACCGCGACGCCCGAGCCCTCCGGCAGCGGCAGGTACTCGGCGACCAGGTCCAGCAGCCCCCGGTCCGCCTCCACGACGTCCTGCCGCGAGCCGGGCCGGGTGGCCGCCACATAGCGCGGCAGCGTCAGCGCCCCTCCCCCGAGGTGCAGCACATCCAGCGGCCGCCCGGCCTCGGCCACGACATCCAGCACATACCCGAGCCGCCGCGCGTACTCGAACTCCAGATACGCCGGATCGTCGAGATCGACGTACGACTGCGGCGCCCCGTCGACGGTGAGCAGCCAGGCCCGGTCGCGATCGACGTCGGGCATGAGTTTGGCGGTGCCGTGGTCGGTGGTGCGGGTGACGGGTATCGATTCGTTCACTCATCCATTGTGGGTGGCTGCATCGCCTGGGAGCGCGGGGCGGTATCGGTGTGCGGCTCCGCCGCGTGGTCGCGACCAGCGACAACGGAGCCCGCACTCCCCCACGCCCCCGGTCTCACTCCACAGTGGACACGGTGCCGGCACCGACGGTCCGTCCGCCCTCACGGATGGCGAACCCGAGGCCCGGCTCCAACGGCACCTCCCGCCCCAGCTCGACGCTCATCTCCACCGTCTCCCCGGGCCGGGCGACGCCCACCGGCCCGAGGTCCACGTCCCCCACCACATCCGCGGTCCGGACGTAGAACTGCGGCCGATACCCGGTGGCGACCGGCGTCGTACGACCCCCCTCGCGCCCCGACAGCAGATACACCCGCGCCGAGAACCTCCGTGCGGGCACGACACTCCCCGGCGCCGCCACGACATGCCCGCGCCGGACCGCGTCCCGGGGCACGCCCCTCAGCAGCACCGCGACGTTGTCCCCGGCCTGCGCCTCGTCCATCGGCTTGCCGAAGGTCTCCAGCCCGGTGACGACGGTCTCCACATCGGCGCCGAGCACCGACACCCGGTCCCCCAGGCGGAGCGTCCCCCGCTCCACGGCACCGGTGACGACCGTGCCCCGCCCCGTGATGGTGAGCACGTTCTCCACGGGCAGCAGGAACGGCGCGTCCAGGTACCGCTCCGGCATCGGCACGTACGTGTCCACCGCGTCGAGCAGCGCCTCGACGGACGCCGTCCAGCGCGGGTCGCCCGCCAGCGCCCGCAGCCCCGAGACCCGTACGACCGGTACGGCGTCGCCCGGGTAACCCTGCGCCGTGAGCAGGTCGCGGACCTCCAGCTCGACGAGGTCGATCAGCTCCTCGTCGTCCGTGCCGTCGGCCTTGTTGAGGGCGACGACGATGTGGTCGACGCCCACCTGCCGGGCGAGCAGCACGTGTTCGGCGGTCTGCGGCATGATCCCGTCGAGCGCGGAAACGACGAGGATCGCCCCGTCGAGCTGCGCTGCGCCGGTGACCATGTTCTTGACGTAGTCGGCGTGCCCCGGCATGTCCACGTGGGCGTAGTGCCGGGTGTCGGTCTCGTACTCGACGTGCGCGATGTTGATGGTGATGCCGCGCGCGGCCTCCTCCGGGGCGCGGTCGATGCGGTCGAACGGCACGAAGGTGCCGGTGCCGCGCTCGGCGAGGACCTTGGTGATGGCGGCGGTCAGGGTGGTCTTGCCGTGGTCGACATGACCCATGGTGCCGATGTTCAGGTGCGGCTTGGTGCGCACGTAGGCCGTTTTGGACATGGTTGTACCTCGAAGCCTCTCAGCTGCAGGAAGAAGTGCGGGACCCCGAGGACTGGCCGACCCTCCCCCTGCGGGGTCCGCCGGACGTTCCGGAGAGGGTCAGCTTCGGGCGCCGTCGACAGCGGCTACGAGGAGCAGGACGGCAGCCTTCGGCGCATCCGCGACGGCGGATGCTGCGAGGAGGAAGGCGTGCCGGAACATGTGGTCGATCATCGCCGAGCGGAGGTCCGGCGTCGAACGATTTTCGGCGGTCGGCGAGCTGAAGCCCGCTCAGGCGCCGATGTTCTTCAGCGCCTCCCGGACGGTCAGCGGCGCGAACCGGCCCCGCTCCCGCGCCAGGAAGGCGCGTACGGCCTCGGGGTCGGTCTTGGCGTACTCGCGCAGGGCCCAGCCGATCGCCTTGCGGACGAAGAAGTCGGGATGCCCGGACTGGAGCAGGCAGTAGCCGAACAGCCGGTCGGTGTCGGTGCTTTCCTTGCGGGCCAGCTGGTGGAGCAGGGCCGTGCGCACCGGCCACAGGTCGGCGTCGGTGATCCAGGCGTCCATGTCGGCGGTGAGTGCGGGGTCGGCGGCGACCAGGCGTCCGACCACGTGCGCGGCGAGTGGATCGACGGTGTCCCACCAGGGGACGGTCGTGACGAGGTGCCGGGTCACCGGCAGGAAGCCGGAGGAGCACCGTCCGGCGTGCCGGCGCAGATAGTCCACCGCGAAGTAGTGGTACTCGCGCTCGGGCAGCGCCCAGCAGCGCAGCGCGACCGCGGTGCAGTCGGCCTCGTCGGGGCGCGGGGTGCCCGCGAGGACGGTGCGGGACAGGGCGCGGCGGTCCGGGGTGGGGATGCCGAGGAAGGGGGCCACGTCCTTCATGTACGCCCGCATCGGGGCGGCCCGCCCGGGGTCGGCTGCGGCCGCGAACACGGCCGTCGTACGGTCCAGCACGGTGTCGGCGAGGGCGCTGCGCGGCACGTGCGGCGGGGCCGCGCCGGTGACGGTCATGGAGGAACCATACTATCGAATGCATGTTCATCCGACCGGCCTGAAGGCCCAGCGAGGCGGCCCCTCCCGACGCGGTTGCACCCCCTTCCGCACCGGCGTTACCTGGAAGTACTGGCGGTGAAGCGGCGGAGGTGACAGAGGTGAAGGCCGTCGTCTACGAAGAGCCCTTCAGCGTGGTGGTGAAGGACGTCCAGGATCCCCGGATCCAGCATCCCAACGATGTGCTCGTACGCGTCACGTCGAGCGCCATATGCGGCTCAGACCTGCACATGTACGAGGGCCGCACGGCGGCCGAGGCGGGCATCGTCTTCGGGCACGAGAACCTCGGCATCGTCGAGGAGGTCGGCAGTGGCGTCACGTCCCTGTCCCAGGGTGACCGGGTCGTGATGCCGTTCAACGTCGCCTGCGGATTCTGCAAGAACTGTCTCGCCGGGAAGACCGGCTTCTGCCTGACGGTCAATCCCGGTTTCGCGGGCGGGGCCTACGGCTATGTGGCGATGGGCCCGTACAAGGGCGGCCAGGCCGAGCTGCTGCGGGTGCCGTTCGCCGACTTCAACTGCTTGAAACTGCCTCCGGGCGACGAGTTCGAGACCGATTTCGTGCTGCTCGCCGACATCTTCCCGACGGGCTACCACGGTTGTGAACTCGCCCAGGTGACCCCCGGTGAGAGCGTGGCCGTCTACGGCGCCGGTCCGGTGGGGCTGATGGCCGCCTACTCGGCACTGCTGCGCGGTGCGTCGAAGGTGTTCTCCGTCGACCGGGTGCCCGAGCGGCTCGCCAAGGCGGAGGAGATCGGGGCGATCCCCATCGACTTCACCAAGGACGACCCGGCGGAGCAGATCAAGGAACAGACCGGAGGTGAGGGAACCGACAAGGGTGTCGACGCGGTCGGCTACCAGGCCCAGGCGCACGACGCCAGCCACGAGGAACCCGCCATCGTCCTCAACGCGCTGGTCCAGACGGTACGGCCGACGGGCATGCTCGGCGTGCCGGGCCTGTACGTGCCCTCGGACCCGGGCGGTCCCGACGACCACGCCCGGCACGGCCAGCTACTGGTGTCCATCGGCAAGATGTTCGAGAAGGGCCAGCAGATGGGCACCGGTCAGTGCAACGTCAAGCGGTACAACCGCCAGCTGCGCGACCTGATCATCGCCGGGCGCGCCAAGCCCAGTTTCGTGGTCTCCCACGAGCTGCCGCTGGACCAGGCGCCGCAGGCGTACGAGAAGTTCGACAAACGGGTCGAGGGCTACACCAAGGTGGTGCTGCACCCCGGTCACGCGCTCGCCGCGTGAGACACGGGTCCACGGGTCCGGGTTCCACGGGTGCCCGGACCCGCTCGGTGCGCCAGGCTTGACGGCGATCACACGCGTTCGTCGGTTAATGTCACCGGATGCTCGATGCCAACCGCTCTGGCACCGCCACGGCCCCTCCCCGGGCCGCCGCCACGGAGCTCGTCGTACCCGTGTCACCCCCGCCCCGCGCCGGGCTCGCCGGGCGGTGTGCGCGGGCGCTGGCGCATCCCTATGCCCGGCTGTCGCTGCTGCTCGCTCTGCTCGCCTGTGCCGCCGCGTGCGTGCTGGTCTTCGAGCCGCAGCGACTGCTGACGCACGGCTGGCCGCCGCAGCTGGGCGGGGCCGCGGCGGCCGCGGTGTTCGGCGTGGCGTACGGGCTGTGCACCGTGGCGTTCGTGCCCCGCCCCTTGCTCAACCTGGCGGCGGGCGCGCTGTTCGGCTCGCAGCTGGGGCTGACCACGGCGCTGGCGGGCACGGTGCTCGGGGCGGGCGTGGCCTTCGGGCTCGGCCGGCTTCTCGGGCAGGACGCGCTGCGCCCGCTGCTGCGGGGCCGCTGGCTGAAGGCGGCCGACGGTCAGCTGAGCCGGCACGGGTTCCGGTCCATGCTGGCTGCCCGGCTCTTCCCGGGTGTGCCGTTCTGGGCGGCGAACTACTGCGCGGCCGTCTCCCGCATGGGCTGGTGGCCGTTTCTACTGGCCACGGCCGTCGGTTCGATCCCGAACACCGCCGCCTACGCGGTCGCCGGTGCCCGCGCCTCCGCGCCGACGTCTCCCGCCTTCCTGATCGCGATGGCCGCCATCGCCGCACCGGCCCTGCTGGGCGCGGTGGTGGCCTGGCGCAAGCGTCACCATCTGCGCGGCCGGTAAGGGACCAGGGGGTCACACCGGTCGGACGGCCTCCAGGATCATGGCATTGGCCAGTCCGCCCGCCTCGCACATGGTCTGCAAGGCGTACCGGGCACCCCGCTCGCGCATGGCGTGGACCAGAGTGGTGGTCAGCCGGGTGCCGCTGGCGCCGAGCGGGTGGCCGAGGGCGATCGCGCCGCCGTGCACATTGACCTTCGCCAGATCGGCACCGGTCTCCTGCTGCCAGGCCAGGACGACGCTGGAGAAGGCCTCGTTCACCTCGAAGAGGTCGATGTCGGCCACCGCCAGGCCCGCCTTGCGCAACACCTTCTCGGTCGCCGGGACGACTCCGGTGAGCATCAGCAGCGGGTCGGAGCCGGTGACGGCGAAGCTGTGCAGGCGGGCGAGCGGGCGCAGACCGAGGCGGGCCGCGGTGTCGCTGGAGGTGATCAGCACGGCGGAGGCACCGTCGTTGATCGGGCTGGCGTTGCCCGCGGTCACGTTCCACTCGATCTGCGGGAAGCGCTCGGCGAAGCCGGGGTCGTGGTAGGCGGGCTTGAGTCCGGCGAGGGTCTCCGGGGTGCTGCCGGGGCGGACGCACTCGTCGCGGGCGACGCCGTCCAGCGGCGCGATCTCGGCGTCGAACAGGCCCTTGTCCCAGGCCGCGGCGGCCTTGCGGTGGGAGGAGACGGCGAACTCGTCCATCCGCGCGCGCGTGAGGGACCACTTGGCGGCGATCAGCTCCGCGCTGATGCCCTGCGGGACCAGGCCCTCGGGGTAGCGCTCGGCGACGCCGGGCCCGAACGGATCCTTGCCGGCGGGCACGTTGGACCACATCGGCACTCGGCTCATCGACTCCACTCCGCAGGCGATCACCAGGTCGTACGCCCCGGACATGACGCCCTGCGCGGCGAAGTGCACGGCCTGCTGGGAGGAGCCGCACTGGCGGTCCACCGTGGTCGCCGGGACCGTCTCGGGGAAGCCGGCGGACAGAACGGCGTACCGGGTGGTGTTCATGGCCTGCTCGCCGACCTGGTCCACGGTGCCGCCGATGACGTCGTCGATCAGCGCCGGGTCGACGCCGGAGCGCTCGACCAGAGCGCGCAGGGTGTGGGCGAGCAGTTGCACGGGGTGCACGTGGGCGAGGGAGCCGTTCGGCTTGCCCTTGCCGATGGGGGTGCGTACGGCTTCGACGATCACTGCGTCGCGCATGGCGGGGCCTCCTTGGCCGCCCGGCTGTCCGCAGCGGGCCGGGCGGCGGGCTGCGGCAGCTACCAGTGAGTAGGAAATCCGAACCCACCATAGCTCGATGGGTTGGAAAATCAAACCCTCCTCTAGACTGACCCTCATGGCCGCACGGAAGACCCCGCAAGACTCGCGCCCCTGCTCCATCGCCGACGCCCTCGCGCTGGTCGGCGAGAAGTACTCCCTGCTCGTCCTGCGCGAGGTGTGCCTGGGCAACGGCCGCTTCGACCAGCTCGTGCGCAACATCGGCGCCCCGCGCGACATCCTGGCCACCCGGCTGCGCCGGCTCGTGGACGCCGGAATCCTCACCAAGCGCGTCTACAGCGAGCGCCCGCAGCGCTTCGAGTACCGGGCCACACAGGCGGGCCTGGAACTGGAGCCGGTCCTGATGACACTCAAGGAGTGGGGCGACCGGCACATCCGCAAGGGCGCCGACCTGCCCATGGCCGTCGAGCACATCTGCGGCAACGAACTGGTCCCGGTCGTGACCTGCCGGGCATGCGGTGGGGAGGTCCGCCACGAGGACCTCACGGCACATCCGCAGGCGCCGGGGTGGACGCTCACCGGCCCCACAGCGGCGTAGAGCGCCCCCGAAGGGGCGCGGGGCTGTATCGACATGCGGCTCCGAAGCGGGGGCGCGACCACCCGCAACGGAGCCGCAGCCGCCCGACGGCCTGTCGCGGCACTCACAGCGGCGTGCCGTACACGTCCAGCCGCCCGCACATCCCGAGCCGCCCCCGCTCGACGGGCCGCTCGGCCCGTACGACCGCCTCGGCGAGGTGGGCCGTATCACCCTCCGCCAGCCGGTCCAGATGTCGCCCGGTGGCCTCGGCCGCCGCGAGCGCACCGCTCCGCCAGCGCCTGCGCCACTCGGCGACCCGGGGCCGTACGAGCGCGGCGGCGGCCCGGTGGAAGGCGGCCAGCGCTTCCGGCCCCGAAGCCTCGCGCAGCGACCGGTACCCCTCCAAGGCCAGGTCACGCCGAGCGCGAGCGACCCGCTCCCGCTCGTCCTCCGGGGCGTCGGCCGGGATCGCGGTGGCGGCGGCGTACGTCTCCGGGTCGGTGAGGTACTGCGGCGGGAGCGTGAGCACGGCGTCCCCGGCCTCCGGCAGCCCGCTGTTCTGCATGAGGACGGTCATGCGCAGATCGTCCTCGTTGACCAGCCGGTGGACGGTGCCCGGCGTGAACCAGGCGACCGTGCCGGCCGCGAGCGGCGTGACCTCGTAGCCGGACACGGTCAGCGTCTGGACCGAGCCCCGGCCGCCGGTGACGACGTACCCCTCCGAACAGGCCAGGTGCACATGGGGAGTTCCGCTCCGCACCCCGTCGGCGGCGGGCCAGTCGTACACGCACAGCCGGGACACGGCGACCCCGCCCGGCAGCCCCGTGAACGGGTGCTCCCCGGTGCTCACCATGGATGTGTCTCCAGGTGCTTCACGACGTCCTCCCGCTGCCAGGCACCGTCCGCGACGACGACCCGGTAGCGGCGGCGGAGCGTGTCGCCGGGGGCGAGTTCGAGCTCCTCGAAGAAGGACCAGGAGGGGGCGACGGCGGCGAAGGGCTCGTTGCGGACGAACCAGTGGGCGGGGTGGGTTCCGCCCGCGCCGGAGTGGTCGTTCTCCGGGGCGTGCGCGAAGACCAGGGTGGCGTGGCCGTCGACGCCGTCGTGCTCGCCGCAGTACGCGAGCCAGGGAGCCCGCGTGCCCATCAGACCGGGCCCCTCCCCCTCGGGCCCGATGATCCTCCCCTCCCGGAAGGCGCGCGGACCGCGCCAGAACAGACCGGTGTAGCCCGCGAGTTCACGGCCGGCGGTGGTCGGGCTGCCGAAACGGAGCGGCTCGGCGCGCCGGTTGGTGATCGCACTGGTCCACGTCAGCGCCCAGGAGCCGGAGTCCGGGTCGACGTCGTGGACCTCGATGCGCCGCTCCTCCTCGGCCCACAGCGCGCCGTCGTACGGATGCCAGGTCAGCCGCTCGGTGATCACCGCCCGGTCTCCGGCTGCCGAAACCTGGCCGAAGCCGGTGTGCCGCATCGAGCCGACCCGCTCGGGCAGTTCGACATACCCCTGCCCGTGCACATAGGTGTTGCCGCCCCACAGGTTCGCCCCGGACAGGTGCGAAGCGGTCAGGGACAGGCCCTTGTGCCAGCGGTGGTCGTTCGGGCGGTAGCCGGTGACGACGGCGCCGGAGAGGGTGCGAACCGGGTGGAGGTAGGGCCGGGGGGCCTCCCAGGCGGCCTCGGGGCGGTAGACGTAGGCGAACAGCTCGACGCCGGTGGCCGGTTCGGAGACGGTGATCCGGTCGCCGTACGCGTGGACCACCCGCAGTCCGTCCGTCATGCCGGGACCTCCTCGGCGGTCACGGGCGCCCAGCCGGGGGCCCCGCCGTGCAGGGCGGTGTAGTACGGGTCGCCGGGGCCGATCCCGCCGGCGCGGACCGTCGTGTCGGTGAAGGCCGACTTGTACAGGGCCGTGATCAGCTCCAGACTCGTCCGCCCGTCCGCGCCGCTGCTGCGCGGCCGCTCGCCCGCGCGCATGCTCGCGACCAGCTCGCGCAGTTGGGCCAGGTGCGAGCTGGGCACGTCCGGGCCGAAGTCCCGCCACCGCGCGGCCCGTTCGGCGGGCACGCCAGGCGCCGGGGTGATGCGCCAGTTGTCGTTCGCGTGCCCGTACAGGTGGGTCAGTTCCACGGTCGCACGCTCGCAGTCGATGCGGATGCGGCTGACCTCGTCGGGGCTCAGCACGCTGTTGACGACGGTCGCGAGGGCGCCGCTCGCGAAGCGGACCAGCGCGGTGGAGACGTCCTCGGTCTCGACGTCGTGCACCAGCCGCCCGGCCATGGCCCGCACCTCGCTCCACGGCCCGAGCAGATCCAGCAGCAGGTCGATCTGGTGGATGCCGTGGCCCATGGCCGGGCCGCCGCCCTCGGTGTGCCAGCGGCCCCGCCAGGGCACGGCGTAGTAGACGGTGTCCCGGTACCAGGTGGTCTGACAGTGCGCCACCAAGGGCCGCCCGAGGGCGCCTTCGGCGAGCAGCTCACGCACATGCCGGGATCCGGAGCCGAACCGGTGCTGGAAGACGATCGCCGCGTACGGCCCGCCGTCCGCGCCCTCCTCCGCCTCGATCGCGTCGAAGTCGGCGAGCGAGGGCACCGGCGGCTTCTCGCACCACACCCAGGCCCCGGCGCGCAGCGCGGCGACGGTCTGCGCGCGGTGCAGGGTCGGCGGGGTGCAGATGCTGACCAGGTCGGGCCGCTGCTCGGCCAGCATCCGGTCGAGGTCGGTGTAGGCGTGCGGGATGCCGGTCTCGGCGCAGAAGGCCTCGACGCCGCCCTGGTCGATGTCGACGGCGGCGACGACCTCGGTCTCGCCTTCCCGCGCCAGTCGGGCCAGCGCGGGCAGATGGGAGCCGCGCCCGATGGCGCCGGTGCCGACGACGGCGACCCGGATGCGCCGGCCGGTGAACGGAGTTGTCGGACGAGGGCGGTCGGTCCTGGGCAGGAGGGGAGAGGGCGGCATGGGCGGGTTCAGCACTCCTCCGGTACGGCGGGCGCGCGGGCCGACGATGCGGCGAGCATGTGCAGCAAGCGCTTTCTCCTGCGCTGCAACGTATGCGGCGGCGCCGGGACCGGTCAACACCGGGGAACCGCTGAACCGTTCAACCGCCGATTCGGCGCAGTGCCTCCGGCCCGCTACGCTGGCCTCGTCATTTGATCACTTCTTTACCCGACAGCACTGGGACGCCGTACCGCCATGTCTTGGTTCGAATCCCTCGTCCTCGGGCTCGTCCAGGGTCTGACCGAGTTCCTGCCCGTGTCCTCCAGCGCGCATCTGCGGCTGACCGCGGCGTTCTCGGGCTGGAAGGACCCGGGGGCGGCCTTCACGGCGATCACCCAGATCGGCACGGAGAGCGCGGTGCTGATCTACTTCCGGAAGGACATCGGCCGGATCGTCGCGGCCTGGTTCCGCTCGCTGTTCGTCCGGGCGATGCGGCGGGACCACGACGCGCAGACGGGCTGGCTGGTGATCATCGGCTCGATACCGATCGGGGTGCTGGGCGTGACGCTGAAGGACCAGATCGAGGGCCCGTTCCGCGATCTTCGCGTCACCGCCACCATGCTCATCGTGGTCGGCCTGGTCATCGGCCTCGCCGACCGCCTGGCGGCCCGCGACGAGACCGGCGGCCGGCACCGGGCGCCCAAGCAGCACAAGACGCTGGAGAATCTGGGCGTCAAGGACGGCCTGGTCTTCGGGCTGTGCCAGGCCTGCGCGCTCATCCCGGGCGTCTCCCGCTCCGGCGCGACCATCGGCGGCGGCCTGTTCATGGGCTACAAGCGGGAGGCGGCCGCCCGTTACTCCTTCCTGCTCGCCATCCCCGCGGTGCTCGCCTCGGGCGCGTTCGAGGTGAAGGACTCGGTCACCGAGGGACACGTGGCCTGGGGCCCGACCCTGTTCGCCACGGCGATCGCGTTCGCGTCGGGCTACGCCGTCATCGCGTGGTTCATGAAGTGGATCTCGAGCAAGAGCTTCATGCCGTTCGTCCGGTATCGCGTGGCCCTCGGGATCGTCATCCTCGCGCTGGTGTCGGCGGGCGTCCTGAGCCCGCACGCGGCGGAATCCGCGAGCTGACGGGACCGCCGCCTGGCTACGCTCCCCCACATGCCCCTCACCCAGCAGTTCGCCCGCGTCACCCCCACGTATCTGGAGCGGTGCCGGGCGTCGGCGCTCGACTCCCCTGACGCCGGGCCGGACTGGGAGCCGCCGGACAGTGACACGCTGGACGCGGACTGGGCACTGTGGGGCCTGCTCAGGTACTCCCGTGACCGGCTCGGGGACGTGGCCCTGACCGCGCTGCTCGACCGCGTGACCAGCGGTGACCCCGGCGGTGACGTCGGCTTCCTCGATCATCCCGAGGTCTGCGACGGCTTCAGTGACCCGCCCCGGCTGCTGTCCCCCGCCGCCGTCGCGCACCTCTCCCGGGCGCTGGGCGGTGTCGACCTGGACGGCGCGCTCGGGGGGCTGCCGGCGACGGTCTCCGAGGCGGCCTCCGTCTGCGGGTTCGGTGGGTTCACCGGGGACGTACGCGCCTACCTGGCACGGCACTTCACCGCCACCCGCGCGTTCTTCCGCGTGGCGGCCCAGCAGGGCATGTGCGTGGTGGTCCGGACCGACTGACTCCGGCTCGGCTCAGGACGCTGCGGCCGACGACGGTGACCAACCGCATACCTTCTGTGTAGCCGGGCGGTAGCGCAGTGTCAGTCCTTGCCCCTAGGCTGTCCGCATGTCCCCCGATTTCCCGCTCTCTGGTTCCGTGCGGTCTGCCGCCGAGGTGAACGAGCAGATCCGGGCGCTGTGGCTGCGTGCGGGCGGCACCCTGTCGGTCCAGGAGCGCGCCGAGTACGAGCTGTTGGTGGTCGAGTGGGCCGAGGCGATCCGCGGTGAGGTCGTCGAGGCGGCCTGACCCGGGCGGCGGGCCACTGCCGGCGGCCTACGCCCGCAGATGCGCGAGCGCCTCGTCCGCCACCGGATACGGCCGCTCCTCGGGCAACAGCCCTGACGCCCGCTCCAGTTCGCCCGCCCGCACCAGGTCGTGCACCTCGGTGGCCAGCGGGGTCACGTCCTCGATGCCCACGACCCATTCATCGGCGTACCGCGCCGCCGCCTCCCCGGCCAGGCCGAGCTGCAACGACCGGTAGGGCAGCGGGTTGTGGTGCAGATCCCGCTCCGGGTCCCACTGCACACGGGCCGGGGACCGATGCAACTGCCGCTTCCAGGACGCCTGGTCCTCGTGCAGGGCGGGCACGTAGTGCGACAGACAGGCGTGCCGCAGGGCCCACTCGAATCCCGCCCGGTCGATCTCCACGGCGAGCACGGTCTCCTGACCCTCCTTCGTGCCCCAGCCGCAGCGGTACATCATCCACAGGAAGGACGGCTTGATCCAGGTCATCCGGTCCCGCTTCCAGGAGGACGGAAAGCGTCCGGTGCGGGCGGCCGGGCGGGCTATCTGCGGGCGGTAGGCCTGATAGACGGTGACCGTTGCGTCCGTGTACCGGGCTCGGATGCGGAACTTCGGTTCGGGCTCGATGGACTGATCGTTCATCGCACCAGGTTCGGGGGCTACGGCCCGCACGCACCACCGAATATCGCCGCACCACCGAATACCCCTGCACCACCGATTGTCCCGGCGCGCCTCTTGGCTCCGCGCCCGCCATGCCCAACACTGTGCCGATGACGCAGCGCGCTGAGCTCGCGACCGTGATGGACCGGCTGGCCGTGGACGAGTTGATCACCGCGTACGCGGTGGCGGTGGACGACGGGGACTGGACCGGGTACCGGATGCTGTTCACGACGGACGGGCGGGCCGACTACCGTTCGGCCGGCGGCATCGAGGGCGACGCGGGACAGGTCGCCGGCTGGCTCGCGGAGAGCCTGGCGCTGTTCGCCATGCGCCAGCACCTGATCGTCAACCGCCAGGTCCGTTTCGGCTTCCTGGAACACGACACCGGAGACACGGCCTCGGTACGGGCCGACTACCTCAACCCGATGCGCTTCGCGGCGAACGGCGCGCCCACCGAGCCCGACCTGGTGTGCGGCGGCCGCTACGACTTCGCCCTCCTGCGCACCCCGGACGGCTGGCGGCTGCGCAAGGTGACGGTCGAGGAGAAATGGCGGCGCCTTCCCGCCAAGGCGACTGCAACCCCCTAGGCGCACCCCCACGCCCCCTGTCCTAGATCGCTGCAGACGCGCACACTGGAAGAGGCACAGGGTAGGGAGGGCCCGGATGAGGACGTTCGACCACTGGCTGACCTCCCCTTGGCGGCGCTCCGGCATGGCCGCGGTGGCCGGCGCCCTCCCCGTGCTCGCCTTCCCCGCGCCGGCCCTGTGGTGGTTCGCCTACGTCGCTCTGGTCCCCTGGATCCTGCTGGCCCGCTCGGCACCGACCGGGCGCCGCGCGGCGTACGACGGCTGGTGCGGCGGCTTCGGCTTCCTGGTGGCCGTGCACCACTGGCTGCTGCCGAGCCTGACCGTGTTCATCTTCCTGATAGCCGCCCTGCTGGGCGTGCTGTGGGCGCCCTGGGGCTGGCTGGTGCGCCGGTTCCTGGGCGAGCAGCCGACGCCGGGGCGGGGCGCCGCAGCGGTGCTGGTGCTGCCGTCCGGCTGGCTGATGGTGGAGCTGGTGCGGTCCTGGCAGGGGCTCGGCGGGCCATGGGGCATGCTGGGCGCCAGCCAGTGGCAGGTGTCGCCGGCGCTGCGGCTGGCCTCGGTCGGCGGAGTGTGGCTGCTGAGCTTTCTGGTGGTGGCCGTCAACGTGGCGGTTGCCGTGCTGATATCCGTGCGCGAGGCCCGCGTCCCGGCCGTGGCCTCGCTGGTCGCCACCGCCGCCGCGACCTCGGCCGCGTGGGCCTGGGCACCGCGCCCGGAGATCGACGGGCGGGTGCGGATCGCCGTCGTACAGCCCGGGATCGTGGACGGGCACGACAGCGGCGAAATGCGGTTCGACCGCGAGGAGCAGTTGACCCGACGGCTCGCCGGGCAGGATCTCGACCTGGTCGTGTGGGGCGAGTCCAGCGTCGGCTACGACCTGGGCGACCGGCCCGACCTGACCCGGCGGATCGCCGCCCTGTCCCACGAGACCGGTGCGGACATCCTGGTGAACGTGGACGCCCGTCGCTCCGACCGGCCCGGCATCTACAAGAGTTCGGTGCTGGTCGGCCCGGACGGCCTGACCGGCGACCGGTACGACAAGATGCGGCTCGTGCCCTTCGGTGAGTACATACCGGCCCGCTCGCTCCTCGGCTGGGCCACCTCGGTGGGCAAGGCGGCCGGCGAGGACCGCAGGCGCGGCACCGAGCAGATCGTGATGAACGTCGGGCACGGGCTGCGGATCGGGCCGCTGATCTGCTTCGAGACGGCGTTCCCCGACATGAGCAGGCATCTGGCCGAGGACGGCGCCGATGTCCTGCTCGGGCAGTCCGCCACCTCCACCTTCCAGGACAGCTGGGCGCCGGAGCAGCACGCCTCGCTGGGCGCGCTGCGGGCCGCCGAGACCGGCCGCCCGATGGTGCACGCGACCCTCACCGGCGTCTCGGCCGTGTACGGTCCGGGCGGCCGGCGGCTCGGGCCGTGGCTCGGTACGGACGCGAGCGCCGCCCGCGTGTACGACGTACCGCTCGCGCACGGCATCACGCCGTACGTCCGCTACGGCGACTGGCCGGTGCACGGCGCGCTGCTGGTGCTCGCGGCGCTGTGTGCGACGGAGGGGATGCGGGCGTTCAGGATGCGGCGGAGCGGTCCCGAACCGCTCGTACCACCCGCTCGCACAGCTCATGGGTCGCCAGCGCGTCCCGGGCGCTGAGCACCTTTCCTGCGCGCACCGCGTCGATGAAGGCGAGGACCGCCTGCTCGATGCCGCGCTGCCGGGCCACCGGCACCCAGTCCCCGCGCCGGCGCACGGTCGGCTGGCCCTTGTGGTCGATCACCTCGGCGAGGTTGAGCACCTGACGCTTGGTGTCCTGCCCGGAGACCTCCAGGATCTCCTCCGTGGAGCCGCTGAGCCGGTTCATCACGCCGAGCGCTGTGAAGCCGTCCCCGGCGAGCTGGAGCACGACATGGTGCAGCAGCCCGCCCTCCACGCGGGCGCGCACGGTGATGTCGTCGACCGTTCCCGGCACCAGGAAGCGCAGGGTGTCGACGACGTGGATGAAGTCGTCCAAGATCATCGAGCGCGGTTCCTCGGGCAGCCCGATCCGGTTCTTCTGCATGAGGATCAGTTCGCGCGGGTGCTCCAGGCACTGTGCGTACCCGGGCGCGTACCGGCGGTTGAAGCCCACGGACAG
This sequence comes from Streptomyces sp. RB17, assembly GCF_009604455.1. Lineage (GTDB taxonomy): Bacteria > Actinomycetota > Actinomycetes > Streptomycetales > Streptomycetaceae > Streptomyces. Next base: position 52,700 of record NZ_WEGL01000006.1, on the reverse strand, counting down.
GGAGACCCCGCGCTCTTCGGCGAGGCCCACCAGTCGCTCGGAGTCGGCGAGTTCGTAGGCGAGGGGCTTGTCCACATACGTCGGTACGCCCGCCTCCAGCAGTCGCGTGACGATCTCGGGGTGGACGGAGGTCGGCGCGTGCACGAAGGCCGCGTCGAGACCGGCGCCGAGCAGGGAGTCGAGGGTGGTGTGGCGGCGGCCGGCCGGCAGGTGCAGGCCCTCCGCGACCCGGTCGAGGGTGGCGGGCGTCCTGGTCTGGAGGTGGAGGTCGACGCCCGGCTGCACGGCCAGCACCGGCAGGTACGCCTTCTGCGCGATGTCCCCGAGTCCGATGCAGCCGATCTTCACGTGCTCTCCCCTACCGCTCGATTGCCTCTCCGGCAGCATACGGGGGCCGCCAGTCGGCGATGCCGTCGAAGCCGCGCAGGAGCAGCCCGGGCCCGGCCTTCGACAGGGCCGCGATCACGGTGTCGCGTACGGCGACGGCGACGGGGTTGCGGGCCATGTTCACACGGGCGGCCTGGACGGCCTGGCGGGAGATCGCGGTGGTGCGCGGCAGCCGGGCGGCGGTGTAGGCGGCCAGGTCGTCACAGTGGTGCGCGAGCACCACGGCGTCCTCGACGGCCTGGTTGCCGCCCTGGCCGAGGGTCGGCGGCATGGCGTGGGCGGCGTCGCCGAGCAGGGCCACCCGGCCGCAGTGGTAGGCCGGCAGGGGCGTGGTGATGTGGTGGACGTCGTGCCGGAGCACGTCCTCGGGGCGGGCGGCGGCGAGCACGGCGGGAACGGGATCGTGCCAGTCGCCGAACAGGCGCAGGAGTTCGGCCTTCTCGTCGTCGGCTGCCCGCCCGCCGGCCGGGGTCATGGCCGCCGCGTAGGCGTAGACGCGGCCGTCCTTCAACGGATGGGTGCCCCAGATGCGGCCCCGGCCCCAGGTCTCGTGCGAGGCGAACTCCACGCCGGGCACCGGGATCAGCACCCGCCAGGTGGTGAACCCCGCGTACACCGGGCCGGGACGGTCCGGGAACAGGGCACTGCGGACACGGGAGTTGATGCCGTCCGCGCCGACCACCAGCTCGGCCTCCAGCTCGTCGGCGCCGGTGCTCACCCGCGCGGGCCGCCGGCCGTCGCCGGGGTCGGTGAGGCTCGCGGCGGCCGCGGTGCGGACGGCACCAGGCGGGAGCAGGGCGGCGAGGCGGTCGACGAGGGTGGCGCGCGGCAGCAGCACCAGCGGACCGCCGAAGCGGGCGGCGGCCGTCTCGGCACTGGTCCGGGACAGCCACCGCCCGCCGGGTGTGCGCAGCCCGCCGTCCCCCTGCCAGGCGGCGAGATCCCGGATCTCCTCTCCGATGCCGAGCACGTCCAGGGCGCGCAGGGCGTTCGGGGCGAGCGAGATGGCCGCGCCGACCGGTTCCAGGGTGCGGGCCCGCTCCAGCACGGTCACGTCCCAGCCTCTGCGGTGCAGGGCCGCCGCCGCGGCCAGACCTCCGATGCCGCCGCCGATGACGATCGCGTGCGCCGACCGAGCCATGGCTCCTCCCGAATCCCTGCGGACTACACCTGTAGTGAGTACGACTCTACTACGGCCGTAGTGAGGACAGATAGGGTCGCCTCATGTCCGTACGCACCCCCAGCGCCTCGCGTGCCGATCTCGTCGCCGACGCCGCCCTCGCCCTGCTCGCCGAACGTGGGATGCGCGGGCTGACACACCGGGCGGTGGACGAGGCGGCGGGGCTGCCGCTGGGCTCGACGTCGAACGTGGCGCGCACCCGGCAGGCCCTGCTGGAACTCGCGGTACGACGGCATGCCGAGCGCGAGGCCCGGGTGCTGGACCTGGCCGAGATGCCGGATCCCAGCGGCGGCGTCGAGGCGCTGGCCGACGGGCTGGCCCTGGCCGTGCACCGCTCCCTGACCCGGGGCCGCTCCCTGCTGATCGCCCGCTACGAACTCGCCCTGGAGGCCACCCGCCGCCCCGAGCTGCGCGCCTTCTACGACCGGACCGGTGCCGTCTTCAAGGAGCAACTGGCCGCGATGCTCACCGCCGTGGGCTCACCCGACCCGGCCCGGCATGCGCTGTCCCTGGTCGCCTGGGCGGACGGGCTGATGTTCTCCTGCGCGGCGGGTTCGTTCAGCGCCGAGGTGCCGGGCCCGCAGGAGATCCGCGAGGGCCTGCGCGAACTGCTCGCGGGGATGCTGGGCCGGTGAAAAACACCTGGTGGGAGGCGTGATCTTGGGCAAGGATACGGGGCATGACGACCGAACGCCGAGAGCCCGCCCTCAACGCCGGTGAACGCGCCATGCTGGAGGGCTGGCTGGACTACCACCGCCGGACGCTGGCCTGGAAGTGCGAGGGGCTGACCGACGAGCAGCTGCGGACCGCGTCCGTGCCGCCCTCCGAGCTGTCCCTCATGGGCCTGGTGCGGCACATGGCGGAGGTGGAACGGGGCTGGTTCCGCAAGGTCCTGGTGGGCGACGATCCCGGCCCGATCTACTTCACCGACGGGGACCCGGACGGCGAGTTCCACCTCACCGAGGCCGACACCTGGCAGGAGGCGTACGCGACCTGGCAGACCGAGATCGAGACCGCACGGCGGAACGCGGCCGGCTTCGAGCTCGACGATCTCTCCCGAGGGAAGAGCAGGTTCAGCGACGAGCCGTTCAGCCTGCGCTGGATCTACACCCACATGATCGAGGAGTACGCCCGGCACAACGGCCACGCCGACCTGGTCCGCGAGCGGATAGACGGCGTCACCGGCGACTGAACGTCACCCCCGGCACCCAAAAACCCTCCGTACGGGGCACGAGATCACCCGCACGGAGGCCTCGACCTCGGCTCCCTGATGCCAACCCGGGCGCCGAACCAGCAGAGTTGCCCGGGTGCATCGAACGACGACGACCGCAGCGCTCCTGGTCACCGTGGCCGTCTCGGCCCTCTCCGGCTGTGTGACGGTGCAGCCCCTTGCGGCATCCGTGCCGCCGAGGGACACGGCACCCTCGCTCCCGACGGCACCCCGGCCGGACGGCAGCGCGCAGCCCCGCGCGGTGCAGGCACCGGCCCAGGAGGCACTCGAGATGACCGGCCCGTCCCGGCACCCGAAGCCCAGGCCTGCGGCGGCCCCGCACCACCCGACCGGGGCGCCCCGGGCCGTACACCGCCCACCGGCTCCGGCGAGCCACCGGGCTCGCCCCGAGCAGCCCCGGCGCTCCCGCACCACCGTCCCGGACCTGTCGAACGCGGCCCCGAGGACGCCGGACGTGTGCGCCCTCGGCAGGCAGTACGGCGGCTGGCGCGAGGACAGCCCGGAGACCCGGATCTGCGAACAGACTTACGGCCGCTGAAGGCGTCAGTCCCCCAGCCACGACTCCAGCCGCCCGATCGCGGCCCACACCCCATCGCCGTACCCGTCGTCGGCCAGAGCGGCGGCGAATTCGCGGGCCCGGCACAAATGGCTGCGGGCAGCCTCGTCCCGGCCCAGCTTCACGTAGTCGGCGGCGAGATTGAGATGGAGCGAGGGGAACAACCCGCGCACACTCAGCGGAGCGCCCCGCTCCTCCGCCGCGGACAACGCCCTCAGATCCCAGGCCAGTTCGTCCTCCGGGTCGTCCTGGGTATCCGCGAGATAGTGGGCCAGGGTGCAGCGGTGCAGCGGGTCGCCGTCCTCGCCGACCTCCGTCCACAGGCTCAGGAAGCGGCTGCGGGCCTCCTCGCGGTCGCCGCCGTGGTGCAGCATCACGACCTGCCCGATCCGCGTCAGCAGGGCATCCGGTGCCGCCTGCTCCTGTTGCTCCGCCACGGGTGCCCTCCGGGCTGTCGACCGTTGTGTGGTGCTGACGGTAAACGGCGCCGCCAGGATTCCTCGGCAGGCGGCGCCGTCGTGGGGTGGGCCGGCGGAGGCGCTCCCTGCCCTCAGCCCAGATTCGGGATCCGCCAGTCGATCGGCTCATGCCCCTGCAGGGCGATCGCCTCGTTGATCCGGGTGAACGGGTGGGAGCCGAAGAACTTCTTCGCGGACAGCGGGGAGGGGTGCGCGCCCTTGACCACCACGTGCCGCTTCTCGTCGATCAGGGGCAGCTTCTTCTGCGCGTAGTTGCCCCAGAGGACGAAGACCGCCGGGTCGGGGCGGGAGGCCACCGCGCGGATCACCGCGTCGGTGAACTTCTCCCAGCCCTTGCCCTTGTGCGAGTTGGCCTCGCCGGCGCGGACCGTGAGGACCGCGTTGAGCAGCAGCACGCCCTGCCGGGCCCACGGCATGAGGTAGCCGTTGTCGGGGATGGGCAGGCCCAGCTCCTCCTTCATCTCCTTGTAGATGTTGCGCAGGGAGGGCGGGGTCTTGACGCCGGGGCGGACCGAGAAGCACAGGCCGTGGCCCTGGCCCTCGCCGTGGTACGGGTCCTGGCCCAGGACGAGGACCTTGACCTGCTCGTACGGCGTCGCCTCCAGCGCGGCGAAGACCTCCTCGCGCGGCGGGTAGACGGGACCCTTCGCCCGCTCCTCCTCGACGAACTCGGTCAGCTCCTTGAAGTAGGGCTGCTGCAGCTCGTCGCCCAGAACCCCGCGCCAGGACCCGGGCAGCATGGCGATGTCGGTCACGTCAACGTCCTCACAATGTCGTTCAACTACCGGCGTGCGGTCACGTCCAGGTTTCAGAACCTACAGGCGACCACTGACAACCGGCATGTGAAGGACCGTTCGGCCGGTTCACCAGCTGGTCTTGCGGTGCAGCGTCCACATCATCATGATCGTCGACGGGTCGAGGGCCTGCTCGCCTCCGGAGATGTCGTCGCTGGCGGCGATGAACTGCCGGCCCTGCCACAGCGGGATCAACCGAGTGTCGTTCACGATGATCTGCTGGGCCGCCTCCATGTCCTTGACCGTCTGGGCGCGGTCGCTCTCCGCACGCGAGTGGGGCAGCAGCTTGCCGGTGATCTCCTTGGACGGGTAGGGCGTACCGAGCGCGTTGTGCTCGCCGACGAACGGGGCGATGAAGTTGTCCGCGTCGGGGAAGTCCGGGAACCAGCCGCGACCGAACACCGGGTACTCACCCTTCTGGTAGCCGACCACATAGGTCTTCCAGGGGCGGCTCTTGAGGGTGACCGTGAACAGCCCGGAGGCCTCCAGCTGCCGCTTCAGCTCCTGGAACATCAGCGCGGTCTCGGAGCCGTAGCGGTCGGTGGTGTACCAGAGGGTGAGCGGGACGCGCTGGTGGATGCCCGCGTCGGAGAGGATCGTGCGGGCCTTGGGCACGCTGGGGTCGCCGTAGTCGTCGAAGAAGCCGGTGGTGTGGCCGGTCAGGCCCCTGGGGACCATCGAGTACAACGGGTCGACGGTGTCCTTGTAGACCTTGTGCGCGATGGCGCCCCGGTCGACGATCTGGGCGACGGCCTTGCGTACGGCGGGCTGCTTGGCCCAGGGGTCCTTGGGGTTGAACACCAGGTAGCTGATGTCGATGCCGGCGCCGTCGACCAGCTGGAGGTTGCTGTCGCCGTGCTGCTGGAGGGCGAGGATGTCGTCGGCGGCGAGGCCGCGGTAGGTGACGTCGATCTGCTTGTCCCGCAAGGCCTTGACCATCTGGGCCGAGTCCTGGAAGTAGCGGATGGTCACCGCGTCGTTCTGCCGCTTGGCGAAGCCCTGGTAGTTGCCGTTGGAGACGAGGACGGCCTCCTTGCCCTCCTCGTACGACTGGACCTTGTACGGCCCGGAGCCGTAGACGTTGTCGTCCTTGCGCAGGGAGCGCGCGGGGTAGTCGTCCGGGTCGACGATCGACATGGCGGGCGTGGCCAGCACGAACGGGAAGGTGGCGTCGGGCTGGTTGAGGTGGAAGACGATCTCGCGGTCGCCGAGCGCCTGCACCCGGTCGAGGCTGCCGAGCAGACCTGCGGGCCCCCCTGGGGCGTTGATCGTGCGGATGCGGTCGATGGAGTGCTTGACGGCCTGGGCGTTCAGCGGGTCGCCGTCGGCGAACTTCATGCCCGCGCGGAGTGTGCAGCGGTAGGTGCGACTCGACGAGTCGGTGAAGGAGCAGTTCTCGGCGGCGTCGGGCTGGGGGGCGGCGGCACCGCTGGGGAAGGCCACCAGCGTCTGGAAGATGTTCCGGTACAGCTCCCAGGAGCCGTCCCAGGCGCCGGCGGGGTCCAGCGTGCTGGGCGCGCTGGTGGTGCCCACGACGATGGGGCCCTTGTCGCCGCCGCCGTCGGACAGCAGGCCGCAACCGGCGGCCACCAGGGATATGGACGCGATCGCCGCGACTCTCCGCAGGAATCGGTTCCGGTTGAACACGCGCACGCTCCTCGATCTGCCATACCAAGGGTCGGCAGACCATACCGCAGCGTTCGGCGCCCTGAACCTCCCCTGAAAAAGGGCTTCTTGATCGATTTCGCTATGACGACGTTGTCAGTCCGCTGTGCGGACTCCATGCGGTGTTCCGGGCGCCGATCCGTCCGAAAATCGGCGCCCGGAAGGTTGCTCAGCCCACGCCGGCGTTGAGGAAGATGCCGCCGTCCACGACGAGCGTCTGGCCGGTGATCCAGTCGGACTGCCCGGAGGTAAGGAAGGCGGCGGCGCCGCCGATGTCGGAGGGCACGCCGAGCCGGCCGAGGGGGTAGGCGGCGGCCGCCTCCTCCTCGCGGTTCTCGTACAGGGCCTGCGCGAACTTGGTCTTGACGACGGCCGGGGCGATCGCGTTGACCCGCACCCCGGGCGCGAACTCGTGGGCCAGCTGCTGGGTCAGGTTGATCATCGCGGCCTTGCTGACGCCGTAGGCGCCGATGAACGGCGAGGGCGCGAGGCCCGCGACCGACGCTATGTTGACGATCGCGCCGCCGTTGTCCTTCTGCCAGGCGTGCCAGGTCTTCTGGGCGAAGCCGAGCGCGGAGATCACGTTGGTCTCGAAGACCTTGCGGGCGACGTTCAGGTCGAGGTCGGCGATGGGGCCGAAGACCGGGTTGGTGCCCGCGTTGTTGACCAGGAAGTCGACGCGGCCGAAGGCCTCCATGGTGCGCTCGACGGCCTCGGTCTGGTGGTCCAGGTCGTGCGCCTTGCCGGCGACGCCGATGACCCGGTCCGCGCCGAGCCTCTCGACGGCCTCCTTCAGCGCGTCCTCGTTGCGGCCGGTGATGCACACGCGGTCGCCACGGGCGACGAGCGCCTCGGCGACGCCGTAGCCGATGCCGCGGCTGGCGCCCGTGACCAGGGCGACCTTGCCCGAGAGCTCGGGGAGTTCAGCGGAAGTCATGTACCCGTTCCCTTAGTTGAGCGGACCGCCGGCGACGTACAGCACCTGGCCGGAGACGAAGCCCGCGGCCTCGGCGGTGAAGAAGGCGATCGCGTTGGCGATGTCCTCGGGCTCGCCGACCCGCTGCACCGGGATCGCACCGGCGGCGGCCTTCTTGAAGTCCTCGAAGCCCATGCCGACGCGGTCGGCGGTGGCCTTGGTCATCTCGGTGGCGATGAAGCCCGGGGCGACGGCGTTGGCGGTGATGCCGAACTTGCCCAGCTCGATGGCGAGGGTCTTGGTGAAGCCCTGGAGGCCCGCCTTCGCGGCGGAGTAGTTGACCTGGCCGCGGTTGCCGAGAGCCGAGGAGGAGGACAGGTTGACGATCCGGCCGAAGCCCGCGTCGACCATGTGCTTCTGGACGGCCTTGGTCATCAGGAACGAGCCGCGCAGGTGGACGTTCAGGACGGTGTCCCAGTCGGAGACGCTCATCTTGAACAGCAGGTTGTCGCGGAGCACGCCGGCGTTGTTGACCAGGATGGTCGGGGCGCCCAGCTCCTCGACGATCCGGGCGACGGCCGCCTGGACCTGCGCCTCGTCGGAGACGTCGGCGCCGACCGCGATCGCCTTGCCGCCGGCGGCGGTGATCTTCTCGACGGTGTCCTTGCAGGCGGCCTCGTCCAGGTCGATCACGGCGACCGCGCGACCCTCGGCGGCCAGTCGTACGGCGGTGGCGGCGCCGATGCCGCGCGCCGCGCCGGTGACGACCGCGACCCGCTGTTCAGTGGTGGACATTGCTGCTTCTCCTCGCCCTTGAGAGAACCTGTCGGGGCCTCGGAACCGAGCCCCTCGTGCGGTGAGCGACCGCTTAGTACCTTCAGCACACGTGACGCTAGAAGCCCTGGCACCCGGTGTCAACGGCACACCGGGTGCATGTGATCCATTACCTCACCAGGAGGTCGAGCAACCGCTCCGTCTCGGCGGCCGGGTCGGTGGTGAGCCCAGTGTGCACGGGACCGGGCTGCACGACCGTGGAGCGGGGCGCGATCAGCCAGCGGAAGCGCCGGCCGGCGTCGTCCCCGGCGGCCTGCCCGGCCTCCGTACCGCCCGCGCAGTGGCTCTCGATCGCACCGAGCGCCGCCCGGATCCCGGCCACGTCCGCCTCCGGGTCCAGCGCGAGCAGCCGGGACTCGTCCAGATGGGTACGGGCGCCGACGTAGGCCCGCGCACGGCTGTAGACGACGACGCCCGCGTTGATGCACTCGCCGCGCTCCACCCGCGGTACGACCCTGAGCAGCGCGTACTCGAACACGTCACGGTCGCCGCCCTGGCCCGCACGGGTGATGTGCCGCTCGGTGACATGGCCGGCCATGTGGATGTGGGTCTCGCTCACTTCGCCCCCTCGATGCCGGTGATGCGCTCGGCGATGACGGCCGCCCGCGCGAGCAGCGGCCGTGTGTAGGCCCGGCGCAGGTCGTCCGGGGTGTCGAAGCCGGGCTCGTCGGTGAGCCAGGCGTCGGGGATCTCGGCGGTGACCTCGGCGAGCAGGTCCTCGGTGACCCGGGGAGCCAGTTCGGCCGCCGCGGCGGCGACGGCCGGGGCGAAGCGGGCGAGGGCGTGGTCGCAGGCGTCGTACGGGCGGGCCGCGGAGGCCTCGGCGGAGGGCCAGTTGTGGTGCCAGATCATCGTCGCGCCGTGGTCGATGAGCCACAACGCGCCGCGGTGCAGCAGGAGATTCGGATTGCGCCAGGACCGGTCCACGTTGTTGATCAGCGCGTCGAACCAGACGATCCGGCCGGCCTCCTCCGGGCTCACCGGGAAGGCGAGCGGGTCGTAGCCGAGGGCGCCGGAGAGGAAGTCCATGCCGAGGTTGGTGCCGCCGCTGGACCTGAGCAGGTCCTGCACCTGCTGTTCGGGTTCGCCGAGGCCGAGGACCGGGTCCAGCTGAACGGTGACCAGCCGGGGCATCCGGAATCCGAGGCGGCGGGCGAGTTCGCCGCACACCACCTCGGCGACCAGTGTCTTGCGGCCCTGTCCGGCGCCGGTGAACTTCAGGACGTAGGTCCCGAAGTCGTCGGCCTCGACGAGCCCCGGCAGCGAGCCGCCCTCACGCAGGGGCGTGACATAGCGGGTCGCGATGACTTCCTTGAGCATCGCCCCAGGTTACTGGGGTGGGGCGGACAGCTTCAGCGGGTGGGGCCGACGGGCTCGGCGAGGTGGGGGCGGCGGGCTCGGCGAGGTGGGGCCGGCGGGCCCGGTGGGGTGGGTCGACAGCGAGCCGACAGCTGTGGCTTACGGCCGTCTCATGCCCGGACGGCAAGGATCTGGGTGCCCGTCTGAACGGGTGGCGCCCGGGCGCCGTACCCCTGGACGGATCACGAGAAACTCCGCGGAAGGGAACCCCACATGACCAGCGCATCGTCCCAGCCCCATGCCGGACCGGCCCGCCGTACCGTCGTGGCGGCGGCCGGAGCGGCGGGGCTCGCCGCCGCGCTGACCGCCTGCGGTTCGGGCGACAACTCGTCGAACACGGTCAACACCGGGTCCGGCTCGGCCGGATCGACAGGGACCACCGGCTCCACGGGAGCCTCGCAGAACAGCGGCGGCTCCGCCGGGGGCGCCGCGCTCGCCAGGACCGCCGACATCCCCGAGGGCGGCGGGAAGATCTTCAAGGACCAGGGTGTCGTCGTCACGCAGCCGGCGGCGGGCACGTTCAAGGCGTTCTCGTCCAAGTGCACCCATCAGGGGTGCGCGGTCGGCAGCGTGGCGAACGGCGTGATCGTCTGCCCGTGCCACAACAGTCACTTCTCCGCCGAGGACGGCAGTGTGAAGCAGGGCCCCGCCACCCAGCCGCTGCCCGCGGCGAAGATCAGCGTCTCCGGGGACGAGATCAAGCTGGCCTGAGCCGTCTCAGCCCCGTCCGCGCGGCCGCTCGAGACAGCGGAGCACCTCGTCGGTGGTCGAGACCGTGGCGACCAGCGCGAGGGTGTGCCGGATCATCGCGGGGGTGTAGTCGGCGGGCACCCCCGCGATGGCGTCGGCCGGGACGACGGCGGTGTAGCCCAGGTTGACCGCGTCGAACACGGCGTTGGGTATCGCCACGTTGGCCGAGACGCCGGTGACGATGAGCGTGCGGCAGCCCAGGTTGCGCAGCAGGGCGTCGACGTCGGTGCCGTGGATCGGGGACAGGCCGTGCAGCCGGCGTACGACGAGGTCCTCCTCGGAGACCTCGATGGGGGGCGCGACACGGACCGCGGTGGTGCCGGACAGCTGCCGCACAGGAAGCCGTTCGGCGGCCCGGAACAGCCGGGCGTTGCGGCTCGAGCCCCGCCCGTCCGGACGGCGCTCGGCGATCGCGTGGACGACCTGGACGCCGGTCTCGTGGGCGGCGGCGACCAGCCGGGCCACATTGCGCAGCGCACCGGAGGATCGGGCCTCGCGGGCGAGTTCCGGCAGGGCGCTGTCCGGGCCGACGACCCCTTGCTGGCACTCCACGGTGAGCAGGACGGTGTGCGCGGGGTCGAGGAGTTCGCTGAGCTGTGCGTACGACGGCATGGCGCGTGCCCCCTTCGAAGACGACCCGTTCGAAGCCGGGCCGTATCGCAGCCGACCCATTCACTTTTCTGACGTGATGTCAGAGGATCACCAGGACACCATAGTTCTCTGGCACGACGTGGGAGAAGAGGGGGCCGCATGACCGTCACTCAGCAGCGCCGGGGCCGGAAGATCATGATGACGCCCGGCGAACTGGACGAGTTCCTCACCAGTCAGCGCACCTGCCGGGTCGCGACCGTCTCGCCGGACGGCACTCCGCATGTCAGCGCGCTGTGGTTCGCCTGGGACGGCACCTCGCTGTGGCTGTACTCGGTGGTGCGCAGCAGGCGCTGGGCGCAGCTGCACCGCGATCCGCGGGTGGCCGTCGTGGTCGACTCGGGCGAGGAGTACGACCAGTTGCGCGGCGTCGAGCTGTCCGGCCGGGTGGAGTTCGTGGGCGAGGCGCCGCGCACCGGGGAGCTGTGCGCCGAACTCGACACGGCCGAGACGCTGTTCGCGCGGAAGAACTTCGCCTTGGACGAGATGCCGCACGACGGCCGCCACGCCTGGGTCCGGCTGACGCCGGAGAAGATCGTCTCCTGGGACTTCCGCAAGCTGGGCGGGGCGTAGGGTCCGGCGCTCAGCCGACCTTCCGTGCCGCCGCGCGCAGGGCCTCCACCGCCGCCCGGATCGACGGGCGGCGGTCGGCGTCCGCTCGCCAGATCACGTACACGTGCCGGCGCACCCGCTGCCTGAGCGGTACGAGGACCACGCCCTCCGGGACCGGGTGCCGGCCCAGCAGCGGCGCGATGCACACGCCCAGTCCCGCGGCGACGAGGCCGAGCTGGGTGTGAGTCTCGCCGGCGCGGTGGCCGACGATCGGCTCGACGCCCTTGGAGCGCAGCGTGAACATCAGCCACTCGTGGCAGAACTCGCCCTCGCCCCAGGTGATCCACTCGTCCTCGGCGAACTCGGTGAGGTCCACCTCGTCCCGGCCGGCGAGCCGGTGCCCGGCGGGCATGGCGACGTCAGCCGGGTCGTCCAGCAGGGGCGCCTTGACCAGGCCGTCCGGCACAGGCATCGGCTTGTTGTACCAGTCGAGGACCACGGCGAGATCGAGATCGCCCCGGACCACGGCCGCGATGCCCTGCTCCGGCTCCAGCTCACTGGAGCGCACGCGCAGCCCGGGATGCTCGGCCCGCAGCGCGCCGAGCGCGACCGGGAAGAGGCCGCGTGCGGCGGTCGGGAACGCGGACAGCCTGAGCTCGCCGACGACCTGCCCGCGATGTGCCTCCAGGTCGGACTGGGCGAGCTCGACCTGCGACAGGATGCGTGCCGCGTGCTCCGACAGCAGCCGGCCGGCGTCCGTGAGCCGCACCCCCCGGCCGTTCTTGGCGAGCAGCTGCTGGCCGATCTCGCGTTCCAGTTTGCCGAGCTGCTGGGAGACGGCGGACGTGGTGACGTGCAGCGCGTCCGCGGCGGCGCTCACCGAGCCGTGCCGGGCGAGGGCGTCCAGGGTGCGCAGGCGCTCCAGGTTCAACATGTAAGTGATTCTAAGAGGTATCCGGTGGGAAATCTCGATTGTGCTACGAGGTTGCCCCCAGCATCCTTGAGACCATGAGCACGGTCACCGCACCCCGAACCCAGTCCCCGGCCCCCACCCGTCCCCGCGCCCGCCTCGACTGGCGACTCCGCTTCGGCGCCCTGTCCCTGATCTGGGGCTTCAGCTTCCTGCTGATCAAGGTGGGCACGGAGGGCTACGCGCCCTTCCAGGTCACCCTCGGGCGTCTGGTGTTCGGTACGGCCGTACTGGCGGCAGCGATGGCTTTCAAGCGGGAGAAGCTGCCGCGCGGGGCCCGGCTGTGGGGCCACATGGCGGTCGCCGCGTTCTTCCTGAACGCCCTGCCGTTCTCCCTCTTCGCCTACTCCGAGCTGACGATCCCGTCCACGCTGGCCGGCATATGCAACGCCACGTCGCCCCTGTGGGGCATGGCCCTGTCCCTGGTCGCCCTCTCCGAGGACCGGCCGACCCGGGTCCGCGTGGCCGGGCTCGGGCTCGGCTTCCTGGGCGTCCTGACGGTCCTGGGGGCGTGGCAGGGCTTCCACGGTCTGGATGCCACGGGTACGGCCATGGCGCTGCTGGCGTCGCTGAGCTACCCGGTCGGCTGGATCTATGTCCGGCGGACGCTCGCGGGCACGGGCAACTCCCATCTGTCGATGACGGGGGCGCAGCTGATGCTTGCCGCGCTTCAACTGGCCGTCGTGACGCCGTTGTTCACCAGCTTCCCCGCGCGTTTCCCGCTGGTTCCGCTGCTCGCGATCGCCGCGCTGGGGGCGTTGGGCACGGGGCTGGCGGTGCTGATCCAGTACGGGCTCGTCGCCGAGGTCGGTCCGACGACCGCGCAGATGGTCACGTACTTCATTCCGGTCATCGCCACGGGTGCGGGTGTGGCCATTCTCGGGGAGTCGTTGCGGTGGACCACGCCGGTGGGGGCGGTGATCGTTCTCGCGGGGGCCGCGCTTACTCAGGTGCGGCGGAAGAGCGCCTGAGGGGAGGGGCGTTGGGCGCGTCAGCGAGTGCGGGGCCGGGTCCGTTGGGGCTTGTCGCGCCCACGGGGCCCAGCCGCATATCGATACGGCCCCGCGCCCCTTTGATGCGTCCCCTAGCCATAGACGCGCGCCGGTGACGGTCGTACCGCTGCTGCCACCGCGTCGGCCAGGAGGCTGATGTCCTCCTCGGTGAGGGCCGAGATGGTGATGCGGATGCCCGGCGCCGAAGCCACGCGGAAGCGGGCTCCCGGGGCCACCGCCCAGCCCGCCTGCAGCAGGCGGGCCACCGCGCCGGTCTCGTCGGGGACCGGTACCCATACGTTCATGCCGCTGCGGCCGTGGGCCACGACCCCGTGTTCCGCGAGCGCGTCCACCAGCGCGTCCCTGCGTGAGCCGTAGGCGTTCGCCACGGCCGGCCGGTCCACCGCGCCCTGCGACCACAGCCGGGCCACGGCCCGCTGCAGCAGCAGGCTCACCCAGCCGGGGCCCAGGCGCTGGCGGCCGCGTACCCGGTCGACGGTGACCGGGTCGCCGGCGAGGACGGCCACGCGCAGGTCGGGGCCGTAGGCCTTGGAGGCGGAGCGGACGACGGCCCAGTGGCGGGTCGCGCCCGCGAGGGGGTGCAGCGGGAGGTCGACGATGCCGTGGCCGTGGTCGTCCTCGATCAGCAGGGTCTGCGGGTGCGCGCGCAGGACCGCGCGCAGGGCACGCGCGCGCGTGGCGGTCACCGAGGCGCCGGTCGGGTTCTGCGCGCGGTCGGTGACGATCAGTGCGCGGGCCCCGGACTCCAGGGCCCGGCGCAGGTCTTCGGGGCGCGGCCCGTCGTCGTCCATGCCGACCGGGAACGTGTGCAGGCCCAACGCCGGGACCAGGTCGAGGACGCTGCCCCAGCCGGGGTCCTCGACGGCGACGGCGTCGCCCGGTCTGAGGTGTGCGGCGAGGACGCGCTCGATGGCGTCGAGGGAGCCGGACGTCACGGTCAGCGGGCCGTCCGGGACGCCGTCGGCGTCGAGTTCGGCGCGGGCCACGCGGACGAGGTCCGGGTCGACCGGGTCGTCGCCGTAGAGGACTGGCCGCCGGTCGCCCTCCTGCGCCGCCGCGGCGAGGGCCGGGGCGAGGCGGGGCAGCAGGGCGGGATCGGGGTTGCCGGCCGCCAGGTCGCGGCCCCCGGCGGGGACCTCCACGCGCAGTTCCTCACGGCCGGTGGTGGCCGGCTTGGGCCGGACCCGGCTGCCCCGGCGGCCGGCCGTCTCGATCACCCCGCGCTCGCGCAGGGTGCGGTAGGCGGCCGCCACGGTGTTGGGGTTCACCCCGAGCCGGGTCGCCAACTCCCGCATGGGCGGCAGGGATTGGCCCGGCCGCAGCTCACCGGCGCCGACCGCGCGCTCGACGCTGGCCGCGATCTCGGCTGCGCCCCGCCCTTCGATGGGATACTCTCCTAGCACAAAGAACATTATGCACTAGTGCAATGTGAATGTCGATACGGATGTCGATACGGCTCGACATCGATCACCGATGCTCGCCATGGAGGAACCGTCATGCAGGGGACGACCGAGGCAACCCAGGCCGCCGCCTACACCCCGACCGACCGCACCGTGCCCACGCGCTCCGCGGAGCGGGCGTCGTACGACAGGGAACTGGTGCACGCGATACTCGACGAGGGGTACGTGTGCCACCTCGGCTTCGTCCGCGACGGCGCCCCGGTGGTGCTGCCGACCCTGTACGGCCGGGTCGGCGAGCGGCTGTACGTGCACGGATCCACCGGTTCCCGCCCGCTGCGGATGACGAACGACACCGACCCGGGCCTGCCGGTGTGCCTGACGGTCACGCACGTGGACGGGCTGGTACTGGCGCGCTCCGCCTTCCACCACTCCATCAACTACCGCTCCGTGGTGGTGCACGGCGTCGCCCGCCAGGTCACCGACCCCGAGGAGCGGCGGCTGGCCCTGGACGCGCTGGTGGACCACGTCGTGCCGGGCCGCGTCGCCGACTCCCGGCCCGCGAACAAGAAGGAGCTGGCCGCCACCGCGGTGATCCGGCTGGACCTGGACGAGGTCTCGGCCAAGGTCCGCACCGGCGGCGCGAACGACGAACCGGAGGACCTCGCCCTGCCGCACTGGGCCGGCGTCGTCCCGCTGCAGAAGGGCTACGGCGCGCCGGTCCCCAACGCCGACCTGGCACCGGGCGTCGAGCTCCCGGACTATCTGAAGTCCCTGTGAGCCCCGGACGGTCACACCGGTAGCGACTCCCGCCCGCCGCCCCCGCGGGCCTCGCCCACCGCGAGGCCCGCGACCGCACCGAGCAGGAGCAGGGTGCCGACAGCCGTGGTCGCCGTGAGCCGCTCGCCGAGCAGGCAGACGGCGAGCACGGCCGCGGTCACCGGCTCCAGCAGCATGATCACGGACACGGTGGCGGACCGTACGACGGCCGCCCCGGCGAAATACAGGGCGTACGCGAGGGCGGTGGGCACCGCGGCGATGTAGAACACGAGCCACAGCAGCCGCGCCGGGTGGGCGGTGTGCGGCAGCAGGCCCTCGTGCAGGGCGAACGGCAGGAGGCACAGGCCGGTCACCGCGAAGGCGCCCACGGTGGTGTCGGAGGCGTCGGTGCCGCCGGCCCGCCCCCACCAGCGGGTCAGCAGGGTCATGGCGCCGTAGCCCGCGGCCGAGGCGAGCGCCAGGAGGACTCCCGCCGGCCGTACGGTCGCGGCCGAGCCACCGAAGGTGAGAACGGCCAGTCCGGCGAGCGCCCCGGTGACGGCCAGCACCCCGCCGGTGCCGAGCCGTTCGCCGAGCAGCAGCCGGGCGCCGAGCGCGATGAGGACGGGACCCGCGCCGAGGGTGACGACGGTGGCCACGGCCAGGCCCGTCGACTCCACGGCCGCGAAGTAGGCCGTCTGGAACACCGCCAGGCCGAGGCCGGTGGCGAGGACCTTCCCGGCCCTGCGGGCCAGGGATTCGGCGGTGGCCGGGCGGGCCCACGGGCGCAGTCCGCGTCCGGCGAGCAGCAGGACGAGGCCCAGCGCGCAGCGCCAGAAGGACAGCCCGAAGGCGCCCATGTCACTGGTCCGGTAGACCAGGGAGGCGGTGGCGCCGGCGGTGCCCCAGGCGGCACCGGTGATGATCAGATAGAACAGGCCCCGCCCGAGGGGCAGGCCGACAGCAGCGTTCGACGTCGTCAAGGGAATCTCTCCGCAGAAACGCACCCGGAGGGTGCGGAAGTTCGAGGGCGGCCCGCTTCAGCGGGGCGCGCGGACTTCGTCTGCGGGCAGCACCGTCCGGCCCGGCGCACACGCGCGGGGCTGATGTCCCGGAGGCCCGCCTCAGGCGGCCGGGGGCGGAAGGACGAGTGCGTTCGACGGCATGACCGGCACTTTATGCAGTCGTGCCACGGGGCGACAACTCGCGTTCACCGAGGCCCGCGGCCACCGGCTCGGCGGAACCCTTGGCGGGGGTCGAGGACTGGGCGATGAACGCGCCGACCAGGACGACCGCGCCGCCCGCCACCTGGGGCGCCGACAGGTGCTCGCCGAGCAGCACCCAGGCCAGCACGGTCGCGATGACCGCCTCCAGGCAGGCCACGACACCGGCGACCTGGGGCGACAGCCGGCGCACCGACAGCACCCCGGTGACGTACGCGACGACGGTGGCGATCAGCACGATCCAGCCCAGCAGGGCGAGGGCCGGTACGGCGGTGCCGTTCATGTCGGCGGAGCCGGTCAGCACCGCCCAGCGCATGCTCCAGGGGCGGGCTACGAGCGTCAGCACGAGGGCGCCGAAGAGCAGGCCGTAGGCGATGACGCCGAGCGGGTCGGGGGCCTCGTCGCCCGCGTCGCCGCCGTGGTCCGCCAGGACGAAGTAGCCGACCTGACAGCAGGCGGCGCCGAGCGCGAGCAGCAGGCCCAGCGCGTCGAAGCTCAGCCCCGACCAGACCTCCACCACACAGGCGAGGCCACCCGCCGCGAGGACCACGCCGAGCGCGGCGGCGCGCGTCACGGGCCGCCGCTGCACGAACCGGACCCAGCCGAGCACCAGCGCCGGCGCCAGGTACTCGATGAGGAGCGCCACACCCACCGGGATCCGGGACAGCGCGGCGAAGTAGCAGGCCTGGACGCCGGCCACGGCGAGCAGTCCGAACCCGGCCAGCAGCGCGGGACGGCGGCGCAGCAGCGCGCGGTGCCGTACGGCGACGGGCAGCATGACGACGGCGGCGCCGGCCACGCGCAGCCAGACCACGTGGAGCGGGTCGAGTCCCGCCTCGATCAACGGCTTGGCCGCCACTCCCGACCCGCCGAAGGCCAGCGCCGAGGCGAGTGCGAGGCCCAGTCCGACGCCCCTGCCGCGGCTGCCCTGGCTGCTCTCTGTCGTCTGCACCGGCACATGATGACAGGCGGCGACATGAGCGTCATCCTCGTTGAACCTGTCTCAGGGGCTGGACGTGCGCCGGTGTCAGTGGGCCGGACCGCCGTCGCGGGCGCGGTCGTCCGGGCCGGGTTCGACCGGGGTGGTCAGCTCGCGGATGCCGCCGCGTTCGAGGACCTCGACGGCCCGCGAACCGGGGTCCGCGATGAGCGCGGCGAGGAGGTCGAGGCCGGTGACGCGGGGCTCGCCGCGCAGCCGGGCCCGCTCGCGGGCGGCGGCGAGGGCGACGGCGGCCGTGGGCGACCAGCCGGCGGTGTCCCTCGGCTCGCGGGCGCGGGGAACGGCCGCGGCGGGGACGACGGCGAGCGCTCCGGAGTCCTCGACACTGCCCTGCCAGCGCAGCCCGTAGCCGATGCTGCGCTGCACGAGGTAGCCGAGCAGCCGGGCGAGCTGCTGCGGGCTGCCGACGGTGGCGCGCACCTCGGGGTCGTGTTCGAGGAGGGAGTGGAGCAGATGGGCGGTGTCGGTCTGGCGGTCCCCGTCCCGGACGGCCCTGCGGCGGGCACCGGCGACCACCGCTGCCAGCTCGGCGCCGAGCACGGCATCGTCGTCCAGGTGCGCGGCCGCCTCGTCATGGGCGGCCCAGTGGGCTGCACGGGGTTGCACAACCCCTACCCCATCAGCCTCAACGGGCCGAGTCATCCACGAGCGGAACCATCTTCGCGTCCCACACAGAGTGGACCCGGGCGTTCGAGATCTCATCCTTACGGAGGAGATTCGGCCGGTCCGGCCCGAGAGGCGCACGCCGCCTTGCCGTGCGCCTCCTGCGCAACCGCTCCGCTCCCCCGCTCGTCCCCCTCCGACGTGGAGGGCGTGGGCGAGTGCTGGCTGGTGGCGCTGCCGGCGGTGGACGGCAGGCAGTACGTGTACCGGGTGTACGCGCCGAGGGACGCCCTGCTCGCGGACGTGTTCTGGCAGGCCTGGCACCACCACGACGAGAGCGCCTTCCCGCGTGCCTGGGACCTGTTCGACGCGGCGGTGATACGGCGGGTGGGCTGACCGCGCCCGCCGCCGGCGATTCTGACGGTTCATCAGTATTGAATATTCGCGCCCCTGCGGCTACGTTCCGCGACACCGTAGCCCGCTACGCCCGATCCGAAAGGGTGGTCGCATGGCCGAAGTCAGCGCGGAGGCACGCATCCAGGCACCGGCCGAGAAGGTGTGGGCCCAGCTCACCGACTGGTCGTCGTACGGGGAGTGGAACGCCACCCACACCAGCTTCCCCAAGGGGGGACCGGAGACCCTGGCCGTGGGCGGGACCTTCCAGGAGAACATGAAGCTGATGGGCTTCCCCGCCGAGGTCGACTGGACCATCGAGGAGCTGGAGCCGGCGCGGGTGTTCGCCATCCGGGGCAAGGGCCCGATGGCGGTGACGGTCGCCACCCGCTACACCCTCACCCCCGACGGCGACGCGACGTCCGTCCGGATCGACGGCGAGTTCACCGGCGCGGCGGTGTCGCTGATGGCGGGCAAGCTGAAGGACTCGGCGACGGCGGCGCTGAACGAGTCGCTGCGCAAGCTGGCCGGCCTGGTCGCCTGAGCCGGGACACGGGAAGGCGCCCCACGGAGGTGCTCCGCGGGGCGCCCGGACCGTCGTACGAGTCTCAGTGCTCGTCGGCGAGGATCAGGTACAGCTTCTTGCGGGCGTCGTTGATGACGGCCAGCGCCTTCTCGCGCTGTTCCTTGCTGCCGGTCTTCCAGACCTGGCTGAAGGCCTCCATCAGCCCGAAGCCGGCCTGGCGGATCTCGCCGAGGGCCTCCCAGTCGACCCCGCGCGAGGCCTCCTCCCAGGGGGCCTCCGGTCCCTCGTCGGCGGCGGTGCGCCCGTCCTCGGTGAGCGCGAACAGCTTCTTGCCGCCCTCGCTCTCGCTGGCGATCAGGCCCTCGTCCTCCAGCAGCTGGAGCGTGGGGTAGACCGAGCCGGGGCTGGGCTTCCACGCGCCGCCGCTGCGTTCGGCGATCTCCTGGATCATCTCGTAGCCGTGCATGGGGCGGTCCTTGAGCAGGGCCAGGATCGAGGCCCGTACATCACCGCGCCGCGCCCGGCCCCTCGGACCACCGCGCCCCCGGGGCCCCCAGGGGCCGGCTCCGAAACCGGGGCCGCCGGGGCCGAAACCGGGACCACCCGGACCGAAGGGCCCGAAGGCGGCCCGCCGCTGGTCGAATCCACCCATGCCCCGCGGGCCGGGGCCCTCGTGCCGATGTCCGTGCTCGAATCCGTGCGTACGCATCGCGATCTCTCCATTCCATCGTGATCTGTCACGTCTGCATCGCGTATCTTTCGCGATGGCTCAACGATATATCGGAACCGATCGCATGACAAGGCCCTTCGCCGCAGCAGGGGCTCGCGGGGGGGCTCGGCCTAGTGGCCTGGGACTCCGGGATCGCCGAAGTCTCCGAGGTCGCCGAAGCGCCGGACGCCGGGAGCGAGGCGGGAGAGAACGGTGGCCAGGCGGGCGGGGTCGAGGCGGCAGAAGGTCGTGGCGCGTCTGATCCGGACGGTGTTCCGGAACGTCTCGACGAAGTCGGGGTCGACCTGCGTGGCGAGGTAGGTGTCGAGCGCCTCCACCCCGGCAGCGGCCGGGGGCCGAGCGGGGGCCGGGCGGGGGTTTCGCCGATGGACTTCCAGGTGGCTTCCGCGCCCGAAGGGCGGACGCGCGGCCGACCATTCCACCGCCTCGACCTCGGACCACGGCACGAACTCGGGCCGGCGGAAACGAACGAAGCGATAGAGCGTGATGCCCTGCTTGTCGACGCGCACGGTCTTGCGGCGACTGGAGGATATCGCCGCGATCCATACGGCGATGGGGCTGATGAACAACTCGATGTGATCGTCGCCGGGCGGCTCCATGTGCGGAAGGAAGAACACCCCGATGAACAGGACGATGCCTGCGACGATCATGACGCCGTCACGGGTCCAGCCATGGCGGATCACGTAGGCACCATCGAGCTTCTCCATGCCGACCAGAATGAGGCATCCCCACTCCCCCGCCGCCGGCTCGACTTGACCTTCAACCTTCGCCCTTCGCCCTTCGCCCTGATCGTCATGGGGGGCTTCCCTGGAGGTCTCGTTCGGCCTCGCCCAACTCGCCCCGTGGGCAAGGGTGCGGGCCGCCGCCATGCGCGACGCATGCCAGGGTTCGTGAATTGGCCTTGGGCGGGCGGCCGGCGCGGCACTAGCGTCGGCGTCATGCGCATTCGAATCGTGGACGCCTTCACCGACCGCCCCTTCGCCGGCAACCCGGCCGGAGTCCTGCTCCTGAACGACGTCTTCCCGGACGACGGCTGGCTCCAGAACATCGCCATGGAGGTCAACCACGCCGAGACGGCGTTCGCCCACCGGCTGCCCGAGGGCGGCGCGGCGGACTGGGCGCTGCGCTGGTTCACCCCCGTCGCCGAGGTCGACATGTGCGGGCACGCCACGCTCGCCACCGCCCACGTCCTGCACACCACCGGCGCCCACGAGGGCCCGGTGCGGTTCGCCACCCGCAGCGGCGTGCTCATCGCCACGCCCGGCGACGACGGCTCGATCACCCTCGACTTCCCGACGGCCCCGCTCACCCCGGCCGTGATCCCGGCCGGGGTCGCCGAGGCCCTCGGCGCGGAGCCGGTCGCCGCCTTCGACACCGGCCCGAACGTCGGGGATCTGCTGGTGGAGCTGGCCGACGAGAAGACGGTCCTCGGCCTCGCGCCGGACCACAAGTCCCTCGGCGCCTACTCCTCGCGCGGCATCATCGCCACGGCGCGCGCCGACGACCCGTCCCGCGGCTACGACTTCGTCTCGCGCTGCTTCTTCCCGAACGTCGGCATCGACGAGGACCCGGTCACCGGCAGCGCCCACACCGCGCTCGCCCCGCACTGGTCGGCACGCCTCGGCCGTGACGACCTCACCGGGCTGCAGGCCTCCCGCCGCACCGGCCTGGTCCGCACCGGCCTGCGCGGCGAGCGCACCCTGCTCACCGGCCGTGCGGTCACGGTCATCGAGGGCGAACTGCACGCCTGAGCGGGGCGGTGGGCCGGTGCTCAGGCCGTCGGCAGCCAGCCCACCTTGCCCGCGAGCAGGGCGTAGCCGACGAACGCGCCGATGTCGAGCAGGGAGTGGGCGACGACCAGTGGACCGACCCGCCCCCAGCGGCGGTACAGGTACACGAACACCACGCCCATGACCATGTTGCCGATGAAGCCGCCGACGCCCTGGTAGAGGTGGTACGAGCCGCGCAGGACCGCGCTGGCCACCAGCGCGGTCCCCGGGGTCCAGCCCAACTGGCCGAGCCTGCGCAGCAGATAGCCGACGACGATGACCTCTTCGAGGATCGCGTTCTGCAGGGCGGAAAGGATCAGTACCGGGAACTTCCACCACACGTCCGGCAGCGCCTCGGGCACGACCGTGAGATTGAAGCCGAGGCCGCGGGCGGCCAGGTAGAAGGCGATCCCGGTGCTGCCGATCACGGCCGCGACGCCGGCGCCCCGGGACAGGTCGGGCCAGGGCCGGGTGCGGTCGAAGCCGAGGGTGCGCAGACTGCCGCCCTCGCGCAGGAGCAGGTGGGCGACCAGGGCGACGGGGACCAGCGCGGAGGCGATGCCGAACAGCTGCCAGGCCAGGTCGAGCCAGGGGCGGCCGGGCGCGGCCGAGGCGTTGAGGGTGGCCGCCTGGTCCTTCAGGCCCCCGGGCTTGGTGACCGCGCCGATGAAGCTGATCAGCGCGGACACCCCGCTCGCGCCCAGCGACAGCGCCAGGACGAGCAGCGTCTCGTCCCGCAGGATGCGCCGCGGGTCGCGCCTGCGCGCGCCGGAATCGGCCACCGAGTCAGCCTCCACCTGCACCCCTGCCTCCATCCGGCTCATGGGCCCCTGGCCCACCTCTGCCCGGCAAGGATCGCAGAAGGAGATGTGAGGACGGCGTACAGCCCGATGATCAACCGAGCGGCACCGCCTCCGGCAGCCCCACCGGCCACATGTGCACCGGCTCTCCCACATGCATCAGCTCGGCATAGCGCCGTGTCGTCGCGGCCAGTGCCGCGTCGCGGGACAGACCTTGCTCCAGGCAGCGGTGGAACGTGGCCGCCTGCCACGACGCCCCGTTCACCCGGCGCCGGCAGCGCTCCTCGATGACGCCCAGGTAGAGGTCGCGGTCGGCCGGCTCCACGCCCCACGCGTCCAGCCCGGCCGAGGCCAGCGGCAGCAGTTCGTCGCGGACCAGGGTGACCGCGTCGACCTCGCCCGTGCCGCCGTAGCGTCCGCGCCGGGGCCATACGAACCGCGCGTCGATGCCGTACCGGCACGCGGTGTCGAAGTTGTTCTCGGCCGCGGCGAAGGGCAGCCGGGTCCACACCGGGCGGGGCTCCTCGGCGAGGGCGCGGACCAGGCCGTAGTAGAAGGCCGCGTTGGCGATCACATCGGTGATGGTCGGCCCGGCCGGCAGCACCCGGTTCTCCACCCTGAGGTGCGGTACGCCGTCGGCGATCCCGTACACGGGCCGGTTCCAGCGGTAGATCGTGCCGTTGTGCAGCACCAACTCGGCCAGTCGGGGCGTGCCGCCCGCCGCGACGACCTCCAGTGGTTCCTCGTCGTCGCAGATGGGCAGCAGCGCGGGGAAGTAGCGCAGGTTCTCCTCGAACAGGTCGTGGGCGGAGCTGATCCACCGCTCGCCGAACCAGGTGCGCGGCCGTACGCCCTGGGCCTGCAGCTCGGGCGGGCGGGTGTCGGTGGACTGCAGGAACAGCGGGGGCCGGGACTCCCGCCACAGTTCGTGACCGAAGAGGAACGGGGAGTTGGCGCCTACGGCGATCTGCGCGGCGCATGCCACCTGGGCCGCGTTCCACACGTCCGCGAACCGGGCCGGGGTGACCTGGAGGTGCAGCTGTACGGAGGTGCAGGCGGCCTCGGGGACGATCGACTTGGAGGTGCAGACGAGGTGCTCCACGCCCTCGATGTCGAGCCGGAAGTCCTCGCCGCGCGCGGCCACGATCTGGTCGTTGAGCAGCGTGTAGCGGTCGACCTCGGAGAGGTTGGAGGAGACCAGGTCGTCGCGGTCCAGCGTGGGCAGGATGCCGATCATGACGATGCCGGCGTCCACCTCGCCGGCCTTGCGGTCGGCGTAGGCGAGCGAGGTGCGCAGTTCCTCGGCGAGCCGGTCGAATACCCGGCCACCCAATCGATGTGGGGCTATGTTGACTTCCAGGTTGAACATGGCGAGTTCTGTTTGGAAATCGCGGCTCGCGATGCGTTCCAGCACCTGCCCGTTCAACATTTTCGGCATACCGTCGGACCCGGCGAGATTCAATTCGATCTCCACTCCCATGAGGTTCTTGGGACGATCGAATCGCTTCTCCCGCAACAGTCGCTCCAGTCCCGCGAGGCACTTCTGGAGCTTTTCGCGGTAGCGCTGGCGATCGGACAGGTCGAACTGCCCCGCCACGACCTTCTCCCCCATCGAAGTGTCCCTCCTCGGATGGGCGGGCCGACGATCCGGCCGCCGGGCTCTCCCGGGTGCAGGGGGGATGATGCCCCGTGAAAGCGATCGATAACGCCCCGCGCGAGCCGGGCACCCGCTAGTCTGTCGGAATGTTCCCCGCGGCACATTCACGGGGCATGCGTCAGCCCGCACCACCGGGTTCCCATCGCACCTCGTGAAAAACGCCGACGACATTCGGCCGACCGTTACCGGTGCGTATGACGAGGTCAGCGGTGGCGTGACGGCCGAAAACCGGGATGAGCCCCGCAGATCGTCGGCGCATTACCGACTTGCGCGACTTCCCGAAATGGGATAGACGAAACAACGGCCGAACATGCGTCATATAAACTTCGCCCACAAGGCGGAGGGTTGACGCCTCGGTCCTGGTCCCTGCCGTGTCCAGGCCGTCCCGGTGACGGGCGGCAGGCCGAGCCGCACCGATGTTACCGACCGGGCCTTCACCCTTCCGGCCTTCCGTGAGCAGACAGCGCCGTCCGCCCCACCCCTCCTCGCGCCGTCGCGCCTGTCGAACGAGAGAGGCGACCCACATGCCGCTGCACGTGCCCCCTGCCCCCGCGCCTGCCCTGCGTTCCGTCCTCACCGCCCTCGGTTCCCCCACCGCGGTGCGTGAGGCCCGTACCCCCTCCCTGCGCGCCGCGCAGGGGCCGACGACACCCGAACTCCCGCTGCCCGTGCATGTACTGGACCGCATCACCGCACAGGGCCTGTCCGCGACCCGGCTGGCCGGCTGGCGCTTCCTGATCCGCTGTGGCGACCGGGCGGTGGCCGCGGCGGAGACCATGCTCACCCCCGACGGCTGGGCCTTCTCGCACTTCTTCGAGGGCCCGTACGTCCCCTCCACCGAACGCGCCCTGCAGCAGGCGGAGGCGCTGCAACAGCCGTACCAGGCCCGACTGCTGTCCGTGCCCGGTCTGTACATGCTCACCCTGTGGCTGCACGGCGACGTCACCGCCGACGGAGCCGAGGGACACCCGGCCGGCACCGATCTGCTCGTCCCGCTGGCGCCGGCGCCGCCCGGCATCCCGGCACACCGCCCGTGCCGGGTCACCGAGTTGCTTCCGGTCCTGACCCATCGCGCCACTCCGCTGCCCCTGCTCGGCCCACCCGTGCTGGGCTCGCCCGCCTGACCGGCGGCCCGCGTACCCCGCTTACCCGGGAGGGAAGCGGGGTACGTCCATGTCAGGGGGGTGTGGCCTGCCGGGACTAGCCCGATCCGGCCACTGCGAACCACCCGAAGTGACAGTGCACTTGGACTGAACCGTCCGCGCGGGTGACGCGTCATGAACCTGTGAGAAGCGGTGCTGCGAAATCCCTGCGGAACGACGCCGAGAGGGCAACACTGGGTTCCGACCGACTTATCACCACGGGGGACGGCCATGACCACGACAGAGCGAAAGATCCCACCCATGTGCCAGCACCAGCCGCCGTGTCCACCAGCCGAGTCCGCCGACCGGGAGTCCGCCCGTCTCGTGGCGCACCACCCGGAGCAGGGATGGAGTCTGCTGTGCAACGGCGTCCTGCTCTTCGAGGACACCGGCGAGCTGCTGCCCGACGGCCGGATCATCGCCCCGCACCGCCCGCTCGGTGCGGACCAGGTGATGACGGCCGCCTGAGCGGAACGCGCTGAGCGACCTGAGGGGCCGGCCGCACACATCCGGTGCGCACCGGCCCCGACGTGTGTCCGGGGCCGGCTACGGTCCGTAAGCGGGGGTTATCGCAGTGCGTCCCGCAGGGCCTGGTAGGCCGGCTTGGGGTTCAGCTGCTCGTCCCACGGCAGGGCGGCGCCCTCGCCCGGGAAGACGGCCGGGATCCAGGAGTACTTGTCGGTGTAGTCCCAGATGGTCACGCCCACGCAACGGCGGACGGCCAGACAGGCCTTGACCAGGTTCCCGTACCAGCTCGCCTGCTCGGCGAGCTTCTCCTCGGTCGCCGGCAGCTGCATCCGTACGTCGACCTCGGTGAGGGCGGTGTCCAGGCCCAGGCCGGCGAAGCGGCGCAGATTGTCCTCCAGGCTGCTGGGATAGCCGTACTGCAGGGCCAGATGGGTCTGGAAGCCGATGCCGTCGAGCGGCACTCCCTCGGCCTTGAGGTCCTTGGCCAGCGCGTAGTACGCGTCACTCTTCGGGCCGACCGCCTCGATGTTGTAGTCGTTCAGGTAGAGCTTGGCGTGCGGGTCGGCCTGGTGGGCCCAGCGCAGCGCGTCGGCGATGTAGCCGGGACCCAGGGTCTTGTACCAGAGGGTCTCGCGGTAGCTGCCGTCCTCGTTGAAGGCTTCGTTGACGACGTCCCAGGAGTACACCTTGCCCCGGTAGTGCCGTACCTCGGTGGTGATGTGCTTCTTCAGCACGGCCCGCAGTTCGCTCGCGGTCCACTGCCTGGAGGTGAGCCAGTCGGGCAGTTGGCTGTGCCAGACCAGGGTGTGGGCGCGGACCTTCTGGTGGTTCTTCCGGGCCAGGTTCACGATCTGGTCGCCATTGGTCCAGTCGAAGACGCCCTGCTGGGGCTCGGTGGCGTACCACTTCATGCCGTTGCCGGGCGTGATCATGTCGAACTCGCTGCCGAGGATCTTCGTGTAGGCGCTGTCGGTGAGTTCGGGGTTGTCGGTGGCGCTGCCGAAGTAGCGTCCGTGGCCTTCGGCGAGGTCGGCGAGGGTGGGCTGCCGCTCGTGGGCCTGGGCGGCCGGGGCGGCGAGTCCGGTGGCCATGAGGGCGGCCGCGAGGGCGCCGGCGAGTCTGAGACGCGTGCTCTTGCTGGGCATGGTGCGACTCCTGTTTCTCAGAGGTGTTTCAGCCCTTGGGTGGCGCCCCCGGTGAGGCCGTCGACGAGCCGTTGGGGTGGGCTTCGAAACATTCGTAGCGAAGATCGATCGTTCGAACCGCGACTCTAGAAACGCGCGTCGGTAGCGTCAAGGGGTCGTGCAGGAGGTTGCGGGCGCGTAGTCGAACCAGTCGAAGTCCGCGCGGCCTTCGGTGACGTACATACCGATGACACGGCCGGTGAAGCCGGTGGCCACCTCGGTCGACAGGTAACGGCCGTCCAGTTCGGCCAGGCGGACGGATCCCTCGTGGGTTTCGACGGAGAAGGCGACGGTGTCGGGGCCGCTCGTGGGTCCGGGGTCGCGGGTCACGCTGATGTCGACGCTCAGGGTGACCGGGCCCGCAGGCAGCGGGAGTTCGGCGACGCGCTGCCGCAGCGGGCCGATCCGGGCGATCACGGCCGCGGTACCCGCGGCCACTTCCAGGTCGTAGTGATGCTCCTCGTCGAGGCGGACGGACAGCCCGGCCCGGCCCGTCCAGTCCTCCAGCCGCGTGGCGGCCCGGCAGTCGTGGTGCTGCTGGCGGCGGCCTACGAAGGTGTGCCCGGGCCGGTCGAGGCTGTCCCCGGTGGCGGTCAGCGTGAGCCGGCCGGGCCGCTCGCTGAGCGACCAGCACCCCTCGGGCCTGCGGCGCGGGGTTATCCAGTACGGGGCGAGCACCGGCGAGGTGAAGTCGTCGCGCACCGGCGGCAGTTCGAGGGGAGCCCAGGCGGCCGGCGCGGGATGCCGCTCGCGCACCGGGCCCACCCGGGGCCAGCCGTCGGCCCACTCCACCGGGACCAGGAAGGTCTCCCGGCCCAGGACATGGAACTCGGGGAAGTAGCCGCGCGGCCGGGTGCCGAGCAGCACCATCCACCAGGTGCCGTCGGCCGCCTGGACCAGATCGGCGTGGCCGGTGCACTGGATCGGCAGACCGGTGCCGCGGTGGGACAGCAGCGGGTTGCCCGGGGCCGGTTCCCAGGGCCCGCGCGGCGTGCGGGCGCGGGCTGCGGAGACGCCGTGGCCCAGCGCGGTCCCGCCCTCGGCGAGCAGCAGGTACCACCAGTCGCCGATCCGGTAGAGGTGCGGTGCCTCGGGGTCCCTCAGGCCCGTGCCCGACCACATCGGCAGCGGGCCTTCGAGTACTTCGCCGGTGCGCGGGTCGATCCGGGCCACGGTGACCCCGGCCATGGCGCACCAGCAGGAACCGTCCTCGTCCCAGGCCAGGTCGGGGTCGATGCCGGGCAGGTCGATCCACACCGGGTCCGACCAGGGGCCCTCGGGGCGCTCGGCGGTGACGAGGAAGGTGCCTCCGGCACTGACGTTC
Organism: Streptomyces sp. RB17; assembly: GCF_009604455.1. GTDB lineage: Bacteria > Actinomycetota > Actinomycetes > Streptomycetales > Streptomycetaceae > Streptomyces. Next base: position 24,391 of record NZ_WEGL01000006.1, on the reverse strand, counting down.
GTGGTGATGACGTGGAAGAGCCCGTCGTGGTGGCGGATCGTCGGCGCGTAGATGCCGCCCGAGGCCGGTGTGTCGTCGGGCAGCGCCAACTGGCCGGGCCGGTCGAGGACGTTGCCGATCTGACGCCAGTGCACCAGGTCCCGGCTGTGGAACAGCGGGACGCCGGGGAAGTACTCGAAGCTGGAGCACACCAGGTAGTAGTCGTCCCCGACCCGGCACACGCTCGGGTCGGGATGGAAGCCGGGGAGGACGGGGTTGTCGTAGGTGCGCACGGGTGGGCCCCCAAGAGGATGCTCGAAAGTTTCGACTGTGATGTCGAATCTTAGCGGTGGGGCATGCCGGTCGCCGAGGCGAGGACGAGGAGAAGACACCGTCCGCCCGGCTGGTCGAATCGCCGGTACGGGAGTGGGATGGAAGGAAGCAAGGGCCTTGCAGGGCGGGCACGTCCGCGCGCGAGACGCCCCGGCGTCGCCCGCGAGGAACGGTGGAGTGATGTCCGGTTACGACGCCTCGGCGCCCGCTCGGGTGGTGGTCGGTGTGAGCGGCTCCCTGGGCAGCGTCACGGCCCTGCGGCGGGCCACCGCGCTGGCCCGCCGACTGGGAGCGGAACTGTGGCCGGTGCTGGCCTGGGAGCCGCCGGGAGGGGACTCCGCCGCGCGCCGCTCCCCCGCCGCCGGCCTGCTCGTCGAGGACTGGCAGCGGCTGGCCGGACAGCGGCTGGCCTCGGTGCTCGAGGAGATCTTCGGCGGTGACGTCCCCGGTGTGCCGATGCACGCCGTCGTCGTGCGGGGCGCCCCCGGACCGGCGCTGGTGGCGACCGCGGACCGGGAGGACGACGTCCTGGTGGTGGGCGCGGGCCGACGCGGGCTGCAGCGCGCCTTCTCGGGCCGCGTCTCCCGGCACTGCCTGGCACACGCGGTCTGCCCGGTGCTCGCGGTGCCCCCGTCCCCGCTGGAGTCGGAACTGCTGTCCGTCCACCGGCGCAACACCTGGCATCTGCGCATGGACATCCGGGGCCTGTGAGCCCGGACCCGGCGCGTCGACAGCCCGATCCCCTTCGGCTCGGGGCACTTCTCGGTGCGCCGGACCCGCTGGTGTCGCGTCAAGAACGGCCCGCCGGCCGTCAGAACACCGTCAAGGTGTACCGCGGCCGCGCTCCGGCCGCCCCAGGACTGCCTACCGTCTCAGACATGAGGCACCGCGACGACATCCACGCCCGCCGCACGGGCCCGTACCCGACCGGCACCGCCGGCCCGGTGTACGACCGTGACTGGGAAGCGGACGTGCGCACCTCGATCCGGTGCGCAGGTGTGCTGCTCGGGATGCTGCTCCTCATCGACTGGGTGGCCGGCACCCTCATCTGGTGGCGGGGTGTGCTGTGGGCCGGCATCGCCCTGCTGTTGTTCCTGGTGCTGTTGCCGGCGCGGGTCTCGGCCGGTGCGGGTTGGCTCGCCACGCGCCGTCCGCTGCGCACCCGCCGGGTCCGCACCGATCTGCTGGTCTCGGTGCGCCCGCTGGACGGGGTCGCGCAGCGCCTGGTCCTGCGCGACGCCCTCGGCAACCGGGTCGAGATCGACCCCGAGGTCCTGATCCGCAACCCGGGCCTGTGGCACCTGCTCGACGAGGGTGCCCGGGCGTCCGAGGCGGCCGGCACCCTGATGTGCGGCACGGCCGCCCTGCACCGCCTCGCCCGCCGCCTCGACCGCGAGACGGCGCTGGCGGTGTTCCGGGCGTCCGGCATGGAGTGAGGTGGTGCGATCGGAGCCCTGAGACCATGACACTCGGTGGCCGCCGCAGGTCGGGGGCCCGACCGGCGCCCCGGACGGCCGTGCTTCCGGGATACCTCTCCGGCCTCCCCTTCTTGATGTGGCCCTGCCGCTCCCGCGCCATTCTTAACGCAAGATTGACGCCTGCCGGCCCCTGATCCGTGGGCCCGGGCGTCACTCTCTGCATACGCTGGTGCCCGCCGTCCGAGTGATGGCCGGAAATGAGCTGAGCCGCATACAGGAGCCCCACTGATGGCCACGACCGAGCAGCCTCCCAGTACCAGCCGTCTGCGCGCCTGGATGCTGGAGGGGCTGTCCGACATGGGCAAGGCCGGGGGCCACACCGGCCCGCACGCCGAGCCGGAACCCCCGCACCAGGGCCAGCGCTGGTACCGGGTGATGTGCCTGACCGGCGTCGACTACTTCTCCACCCTGGGCTACCAGCCCGGCATCGCGGCCCTGGCCGCCGGCCTGCTCTCCCCGATCGCGACCCTCGTCCTCGTCCTGGTCACCCTGGCGGGAGCTCTCCCGGTGTACCGCAGGGTGGCGGAGGAGAGCCCGCACGGCGAGGGCTCCATCGCGATGCTGGAGCGGCTGCTGTCCTTCTGGAAGGGCAAGCTGTTCGTCCTGACGCTGCTGGGCTTCGCCGCCACCGACTTCCTGATCACCATCACCCTGTCCGCGGCGGACGCCTCCACCCACCTGATCGAGAACCCGCACCTGACGAACGTGCTGCACGGGCAGCAGATGGTGATCACGCTGGCGCTGGTGGCGCTGCTGGGTGCGGTGTTCCTCAAGGGCTTCCTGGAGGCGATCGGCGTCGCGTTCGCCCTGGTCGTGGCCTATCTCAGCCTGAACGCCGTGGTCGTGGCCGTCGGCTTCTGGCATGTGCTGACCGCCGGGCACGTGGTCACCGACTGGTCCAGTGCCCTGACCACCCAGCACGGCAACGTCTTCGCCATGATCGGGGTGTCCCTGCTGGTCTTCCCCAAGCTCGCGCTCGGCCTGTCCGGCTTCGAGACCGGCGTCGCCGTCATGCCCCACGTCCAGGGCGACCCCGACGACACCGCGGACAAGCCGAAGGGCCGGATCCGGGACACCAAGAAGCTGCTCACGACCGCGGCGCTGATCATGAGCGTCTTCCTGATCACCACCAGCTTCATCACCACGGTGCTGATCCCGGCGAACGAGTTCAAGTCCGGTGGCCAGGCCAACGGCCGCGCGCTCGCCTACCTCGCGCACGAGTACCTGGGCAACGCCTTCGGCACGGTCTACGACCTCTCGACGATCGCCATCCTGTGGTTCGCCGGCGCCTCCGCCATGGCCGGCCTGCTCAACCTCATGCCCCGCTACCTGCCGCGTTACGGCATGGCCCCGCACTGGGCGCGAGCGGTCCGCCCGATGGTGATCGTCTTCACTCTGGTCGCCTTCCTGGTGACCTGGATCTTCGACGCCGACGTCGACGCGCAGGGCGGCGCCTACGCCACCGGCGTGCTGGTCCTGATGTCCTCCGCGGCGATCGCCGTGACCATCGCCGCCCGCAGGGCGGGCCAGCGCGGCTGGACCATCGGCTTCGCGGTCGTCTCGGCCGTCCTGCTCTACGTCACCGCCGCGAACGTCGTCGAGCGCCCGGACGGCGTGAAGATCGGCGCCTGCTTCATCGTCGGCATCATCCTGGTCTCCCTGGCGTCCCGGCTGGCCCGTGCCTTCGAGCTGCGCGTCACCCATGTCGAGCTGGACGACATGGCGGAACGATTCATCCGCGACATCGCCAGCCGGAAGATCCGGTTCATCGCCAACGAGCCGGGCCGCCGGGACAAGGCCGAGTACCGCGACAAGGTCGAGCAGATCCGGGCCGACAACGACATGCCGGAGCAGGAGGACTTCGTCTTCGTCGAGGTCACGGTCACCGACCCCTCCGAGTTCGAGGCGGGCCTGACCGTGCGCGGCGAGGTCCTGCACGACCGCTACCGGGTGCTCACCCTGGAGTCCTCCTCCATCCCCAACGCCCTCGCCGCGCTCCTGCTCCATGTGCGCGACCTGACCGGCTGCACCCCGCACATCTACTTCGAGTGGACCGAGGGCAACCCCTTCGCCAACTTCCTGCGCTTCTTCCTCTTCGGCCAGGGCGAGGTCGCCCCGGTCACCCGAGAGGTGCTGCGCGAGGCGGAACCGAACCGGGCACGCCGGCCACGGGTGCACACCGGCTGAGACGGGGGGCGCCAGGCGGGCCGCATCGAGGCCGAGCTAGCGGCCGAACCAGCGCCTGGGCGGCCGTACCTCCAGCCGCCCCAAGCTGAGCCGGCCGTGTATCTCCACCCGGAGCACGGTCGGCGCCCCCGGATCAACGGCGGCCCGCACCTTGGTCTTGCCATAGCCGATCACCAGCGCGTCGGCGTCCACGACGACGCCGGGCCGGGTGATCAGCCGAAGGGTGCCGCCGCGCAAGTCGAGGTCGATGCGCAGGGTGTCGTGCCTGATCACCGCGCTGCAGAAGTCGAGGGTCACATCTCCCCAGGCGGACGCGATCTCCATCCGGCGCGGCACCGCCCAGCCGTCCGCGCGTACGGCCGATGCGCCCTGCTGCTCGATCCGCACGACGTCCTTGGCCGATTCGGCACCGCCCGCGTCCGGCAGGTCGGCGGTGAGCGCCGCCAGCTCGCCGAGCGTGCGGGCGGACAGGGCGGCCGTGACGCGCTCGTCCAGCTCCTCGGCCGTGATCCGGCCGTCGCCCGCGGCGCCCGTCAGCAGGTCCACCACCCGGTCCCGGTCCGCGTGCGAGGCACGCAGCCCGGCCGGCATCTCCGTGTGCAGCAGCTCGGCCGCCATACCCTCACCCCGATTCAGCACGTCCCCGCAGCGGTCATCGTCTCGGACTGACGCTATATCGCGTTATATCCAACGGCCAACCCCATGTCCACGGTTCCCAGGGCGTGCCCCTATCGTGACCGGCATGCAGTCCTACACGATCGGCCAGGCGGCGCGGCTGCTCGGCGTGAGCCCGGACACCGCCCGCCGCTGGGCCGACGCGGGCCGGGTGGCGACCCATCGCGACGAGTCCGGACGGCGGCTCATCGACGGCAGGGACCTCGCCTCGTTCTCGGTGGAGCTGGCCAAAGCGGGCGGCGGCGAGGAGGACGCCTCCTACACCTCCGTCCGCAACGCCTTCCCCGGAATCGTCACGGCGATCAAGCTCGGTGACGTCGCCGCCCAGGTGGAGATCCAGGCGGGCCCGCACCGGCTGGTGTCGCTGCTGACCCGGGAGGCCGTCGAGGATCTGGGCCTGGAGGTCGGCATGGAGGCCACCGCGCGCGTGAAGTCCACGAACGTGCACATCGACCGCGTCTGACCCGTCACCTCCCCGCCGTCGCCGGCGTCACCGGGGCAGCGGCGCCGCCCACAGGTCGAACCGGTCCCGCAGCAGCGACAGGTCGCGGCCGGTGAGCCGCTCGATGCGCTCCACCCGGTAGTGCACGGTGCTGACGTGCAGATGTCGACGTGCAGATGCAGCGCCTGTGCCGCGCGCACGCAGGGGCCGTCGCAGGCCAGGAAGGTCTCCAGCGTCTTCAGCAGGACTGCGGTGGCGGGCCGGTCGGCCTCAGGCAACGGGCCGAGGACCCTGCGGTCGAAGGCGGCACGCACGTCGGCCGGCACCCCCGTGAGCAGGGCGTCGATTGTGGTGAGGGAACCGGCGTCGGTCAGCCGGGAGGCGTCGGGCGCCGTGGTGCGGGCCGAGGTGAGGGCGTAACGGGCCCGTGCCGGCGCGACGCCCAGCCCCTCGGGTGCCGCGGCGGGCATGCCGAGGCCGCCGTGCAGCACGACACCGCATCTCGTGGGTGCCGGGTCGCGGACGCGACGGACCGTGGACGAAGACGGACGGCAGACGACGGGGCGCACCGTGCCGTCCGTTCCGCGGACAGCGCACCCGACGTGACCTCACCTCCGCGCCGGGTGCCTCACCGGCATGCCCGAGCGCGGCCCACCCGCCCTCGGGCGCGCTGCCGGCGACAGCGGCCCACACGTCTTCCGCCCAGCCGGCCGGCGCGCCGGACGGCACCGCGAAGGCGCACCCGTCCGGCAACCTCCCACGACGGCCGCCGCGGCGGATGCCTCCGGGCCGGCGCACTCCCGGTCCCGCCACCACCGCCGGCCTGCGTGCCCGCCACAACGCCACCGCCCCGGCCCCCTCGCCCCTCGAGCCTTCGAGCGGGTTCTGCTGGACGAGCGGGGCGCGGTCGACACGGCCGCCTTCCGGCGTTACCGGCTCCCGCAGTACGCCGCCGTGCCGGGCACCGAGGTGCACTTCATGGAGACCGCCGACACGATCGGCCCGCTGGGCGCCAATTCGATGAGCGAGAGCCCGTTCAGCCCGCTCGCGCCGGCCGTGGCCAACGCCCTGCGGGACGCGACGGGCGTGCGGTTCACGGAGCTGCCGCTGCTGCGTGACCGGGTGTGACGGTCGCTGGACCGCCACAGCGGTAGCCGCCGTCGACCCGGATCGCCGTGATGCCGCTGATGTGCCGGGCCCCGCACCGGTCCTGCGGGAGCACCAGCTGGGGCCCGGCCGCGTCCAGCGGGGTGTCGTCGATGCGCACGCCCAGCAGGACGGGCGCATCAGCGAAGTCCGGGTCGATCTCGGCCCAGGACAGCACGGCGTGGTGGCCGTCGGTGCCGGTGACCGCGATGAGGAAGCGGAGCCGGTCCTTGCGCCGCGCCGGGTCGAAACCGGGGCCCGCGTCGGCGAGGACGTCGTACAGGCGCGGACCGGCGAACCGGTGGTGCTGGATGCCGCTGGTCGCGCACTCGAAGCTGACATCCGCCCGGTGCTGCGGCCAGCGGAGCAGGTCCGGGACGGTCAGCCGGGCGGGCCGGGCCAGATCGCCGGTCAGGGTGAGTTGCGCGAGCGTCATCTGCGACCACCTCCCGCAGGACGGTACCCGCCGGAGTGCGCCGTACAAACGCACATGCAAGCTCCACGTCACAAGTTCGCAGCTCATGCGATGCGACAGGAGACGTACGGCTGGCAGATGCGGCAGTATCATCGCCGAACGGCCGGTTTCCCCGGCCATGACAGGGCGCGACAGTGGTTCCACAGAACGCGAGGAGTACAACCGTGAAGACCCGTTCCGTGCGCCGGACCCGGCGGATGCTGCAGCTGGCCGGTGCGGGAGCCGCCGCCCTGATGGCACTCAGCGCCTGCTCCTCGTCCTCGGGCTCGTCCGACGCGACGTCGGACAAGACGTCGGGCAGGTCGAACTCCGCCTCCCCGAAGTTGTCCGGCGACATCACCGTGTTCGCCGCCGCCTCCCTGAAGGAGAGCTTCACCACCCTGGGCAAGCAGTTCGAGAAGCAGCACCCGGGCACCAAGGTCAGCTTCAACTTCGGCGGCAGCGACACCCTCGCCGCGAGCATCACCGGCGGCGCCCCGGCGGACGTCTTCGCCGCCGCCAGCCCCAAGACCATGGCGATCGTGACGGACAAGAAGGACGCGGCCGGCATCCCGGCCACCTTCGTGCGCAACCAGTTGGAGATCGCCACCCTGCCGGGCAACCCCGACAAGCTGGCCTCCCTGAAGGACCTCACCAAGTCCGGCCTGAAGGTCGTCCTCTGCGACAAGACCGTGCCGTGCGGCGCCGCCGCGCAGAAGGCCCTGGACGCAGCCAAGCTCAAGCTGACCCCGGTCTCCTACGAGCAGGACGTCAAGGCGGCCCTGAACAAGGTGGAGCTGAAGGAGGCCGACGCAGCGGTCGTCTACAAGACCGATGTGAAGTCCGCGGGTGGCAAGGTGGAGGGCGTGGAGTTCCCCGAGTCCGCCAAGGCGATCAACGACTACCCGATCGTCCTGCTGAAGAACGCGCCGAACGCCCAGACCGCCAAGGCGTTCATCGCCCTGGTGCAGTCCGCCGAGGGGCAGAAGGTACTCAGCGAGGCAGGGTTCCTCAAGCCGTGACCTCGCTCCACGAGCCCGGCGCCGCGACCGGCCCCCGCACGGACCGGCCGCGGCGTCGCCGTGTCGGCGCGGGGGGCCGACACGGGGTGCCGTTGCCACTGTTGCTGCCGGGACTGCTGGCGCTGGCGTTCCTGCTGCTGCCGCTGGTGGCGCTGCTCGTCCGCGCGCCCTGGCGCAGCCTGCCGGACCAGCTGTCCAGCACGCAGGTGTGGCAGGCGCTCCAGCTGTCGCTGGTCAGCGCCACGGCGGCAACGGCAGTGAGCCTCGTGCTGGGAGTACCGCTGGCCTGGCTGCTGGCCCGTACGGACTTCCCCGGCCGGGGTCTCGTACGAGCCCTGGTCACCCTCCCCCTGGTCCTGCCGCCGGTGGTCGGTGGTGTGGCCCTGCTGCTGGCCCTCGGCCGCAACGGGGTGATCGGCAAGTGGCTGGACGCCTGGTTCGGGATCACGCTGCCGTTCACCACCACGGGTGTCGTGATCGCGGAGGCGTTCGTTGCGATGCCGTTCCTGGTCATCAGCGTCGAGGGCACCCTGCGCGCGGCCGACCCACGCTTCGAGGAGGCGGCGACGACACTGGGCGCGTCCCGCTTCACCGCGTTCCGCCGGGTCACCCTGCCGTTGATCGCGCCCGGCATCGCGGCGGGCGCGGTCCTGGCCTGGGCGCGTGCGCTCGGCGAGTTCGGCGCGACGATCACCTTCGCCGGCAACTTCCCCGGCCGCACCCAGACCATGCCCCTCGCGGTCTACCTGGCCCTGCAGAACGACCCCGACGCCGCGATCTCCCTCAGCCTGGTCCTGCTGGCGGTGTCGATCACGGTGCTGGCGGGGTTGCGAGACCGCTGGATGACACCCTCATGACAAACACCCGCCCCACCCAGGGACAACCCGCAGCCACCGACGGCGCTCAGCCCCAACCGGCTCCACCCGCAGCCACCGACGGCGCTCAGCCCCAACCGGCTCCCCCCGCAGCCGCCGCCGGCGCTCAGCCCCCGCAGGGGCCACGCGCACCCGACGACGAAAGCCCCACGGGTGGTGCCGGTGGGAACCCGAAGCCGGCCGAAGGCCGGCGCCCCACCACGCACCCGCACACGCACCGGCACTCGCACGCGCTCCCGCACGCGCACGCGCACGCGCACCAGACCACCGGCCTGGACGCCCACCTCGTCATCGACCGCACCACATTCCGCCTGGACATCACCCTCACCGCCGCCCCCGGAGACGTCCTCGCCCTCCTCGGCCCCAACGGCGCCGGCAAGACCACCGCCCTGCGCGCCCTCGCCGGCCTCACCCCTCTCACCGACGGCCACCTCCGCCTCGACGGCACCGCCCTGGAGCACACACCCCCGGAGTCCCGCCCGGTCGGCGTCGTCTTCCAGGACTATCTGCTCTTCCCGCACCTGTCCGCCCTGGACAACGTCGCCTTCGGCCCCCGCTGCCGGGGCACGGGCAAAGCCGAGGCCCGCGCACAGGCCGCGGCCTGGCTGGACCGCATGGGCCTCGCCGCCCACGCGGGCGCCAAGCCGCGCCGTCTGTCCGGCGGCCAGGCCCAGCGCGTGGCCCTCGCCCGCGCCCTGGCCACCCACCCGAGGCTGCTGCTCCTGGACGAGCCGCTGGCCGCGCTGGACGCCCGTACCCGCCTGGAGATCCGCGCCCAACTGCGCCGCCACCTGGCCGAGTTCGAGGCCGTAGCCGTACTCGTCACACACGACCCGCTGGACGCCATGGTGCTTGCCGACCGGCTGGTCGTCATCGAGCACGGCCGGATCGTCCAGGAGGGCGGTCCCGCCGACATCGCCCGCCACCCCCGCACCGACTACATCGCCCAGCTCGTCGGCCTCAACCTCTACCGCGGCCAGGCGGACGGGCACACCGTACGACTCGACGCGGGCCCGGCGATCACGACCACCGAGGAGCTGTCCGGCCCGGCCTTCGTGGCGTTCCCGCCGTCCGCGGTCACCCTGTTCCGGGACCGGCCCACCGGCGCCAGCGCCCGTAACCTCTGGCGCTGCGAGGTGGCCGGCCTGGAGACGCACGGCGACCAGATCCGCGCCGACCTCACCGGCGAGCTTCCCCTCGCCGCCGACCTCACAACGGTCGCCGCCGCCGAGCTCGACCTGCATCCGGGCGCCGCTGTCTGGGCGACGGTCAAAGCGACGCAGACGCACGCATACCCGGCGTGAACGGCCGGGCGCTCTACCGTGAGTGCCCATGACCCTGAGCATCCGCAACCAGCTCCCCGGCACCGTCACCGAGGTCCACCCGGGCGAGGCCATGGCCACCGTCAGACTCCGCCTGGACGGCGGCCAGGAACTCATGGCGGCCATCACCAAGGAGTCCGCCGAGGACCTCTCCCTCGCCCCCGGCACGCCCGTGCGCGCGCTGGTGAAGTCGACCGAGGTCTCCCTGGCCACCCAACGGGTCCACGGCCTGTCGATCCGCAACCAGCTTCCCGGCGCGGTCACCGGCCTCACCACCGGCGCCGTCATGGCCACCGTCAAGATCACCGTCGACGGCGGAGAGCTGACCGCAGCGATCACCAAGGACGCGGTCTCCGATCTCGGCCTCTTCGTGGGTTCCGACGTGATCGCCCTCATCAAGGCGACCGAGGTGGCCCTGGCGACGGCCTGACATGCCGAGGGCCCCGCCCGGAAACCGGACGGGGCCCTGTGACGCCACCTGCTCAGTCCTCGTACGCGTCCAGCGGCGGGCAGGAGCACACCAGGTTGCGGTCGCCGAAGGCCTGGTCGATACGGCGCACCGGCGGCCAGTACTTGTCGGCGGCCGAGACACCGGCCGGGAAGACGGCCTCCTCGCGGCTGTAGGCGTGCTTCCACTCACCGCCGAGAGCGGCCGCCGTGTGCGGGGCGTTGCGCAGCGGGTTGTCCTTCGCCGGCCACTCACCGGCGCCGGCCTTCTCGATCTCCGCGCGGATGGCGATCATCGCGTCGCAGAACCGGTCCAGCTCGGTGATGTCCTCCGACTCGGTCGGCTCGATCATCAGCGTGCCGGCCACCGGGAAGGACATGGTGGGCGCGTGGAAGCCGTAGTCGATCAGGCGCTTGGCCACGTCGTCCACGCTGACGCCGGTCGCCTTGGTCAGCGGGCGCAGGTCGATGATGCACTCGTGCGCGACCAGGTTGCCCGGGCCGGTGTAGAGCACCGGGTAGTGCGGCTCCAGGCGCTTGGCGATGTAGTTCGCGGACAGCACGGCCACCTGCGTGGCCCGCTTCAGGCCCTCGCCGCCCATCAGCCGGACGTACGCCCAGGAGATGGGCAGGATGCCCGCGGAGCCCCAGGGAGCCGCCGAGATCGGGCCGACGCCGGTCTCCGGCCCCGCGGCCGGCTGCATCGGGTGGTTCGGCAGGTACGGCGCCAGGTGCGAGCGGACCGCGACCGGGCCGACGCCGGGGCCACCGCCGCCGTGCGGGATGCAGAAGGTCTTGTGCAGGTTCAGGTGGGAGACGTCGCCGCCGAAGTGGCCCGGCTTGGCGAGGCCGACCAGGGCGTTCAGGTTGGCGCCGTCGACGTAGACCTGGCCGCCGGCCTCGTGCACCTGGGCGCAGATGTCGGCGACGTGCTCCTCGAAGACGCCGTGGGTGGACGGGTAGGTGATCATCAGTACCGCCAGCTCGTCGCGGTACTGCTCGATCTTGGCGCGCAGGTCCTCGACGTCGATCTCGCCGTCCTCGGCGGTCCTGACGACGACGACCTTCATGCCGGCCATCACGGCGCTGGCCGCGTTGGTGCCGTGCGCGGAGGACGGGATGAGGCAGACGGTGCGCTGCTCGTCGCCGTTGGCGCGGTGGTAGCCGCGTACGGCGAGCAGGCCGGCCAGCTCGCCCTGGGAGCCGGCGTTCGGCTGCAGCGAGACCTTGTCGTAGCCGGTGACCTCGGCGAGACGTTCCTCCAGCTCGCGGATGAGCGTGAGGTAGCCCTCGGCCTGCTCGGCCGGGGCGAAGGGGTGCAGCTGGCCGAACTCGGGCCAGGTGACCGGCTCCATCTCGGTGGTCGCGTTGAGCTTCATGGTGCAGGAGCCCAGCGGAATCATGCCGCGGTCGAGCGCGTAGTCGCGGTCGGCGAGCCTGCGCAGGTAGCGCAGCATCGCGGTCTCGGAGCGGTGCTGGTGGAAGACCGGGTGGGTGAGGTAGGCGTCGGTGCGCAGCAGCGCCTCGGGCAGGGTCTCCTCGGCGGTGGCGTCGAGCGCCTCGATGTCACCCTCGACACCGAAGGCGGACCACACGGCGGCGACCTGTGCCCGCTTGGTGGTCTCGTCGCAGGCGATCGAGACGTGGTCGGCGTCGAGCAGGTGCAGGTTGACGCCGTTGTGCCGGGCGGCGGCGAGGACCTCGGCGGCCTTGCCGGGCACGCGCGCGGTGAGGGTGTCGAAGAAGGCGCCGTGCACGATCTCGACCCCGCCGGCCTTCAGGCCCTCGGCGATGATCGTGGCGTACCGGTGCGTCCGCCGGGCGATGGCCTGCAGGCCCTCCGGCCCGTGGTAGACGGCGTACATGCCGGCCATCACGGCGAGCAGCACCTGCGCGGTGCAGATGTTGCTGGTCGCCTTCTCCCGGCGGATGTGCTGCTCACGGGTCTGCAGCGCGAGCCGGTAGGCCTTGTTGCCGTCGGCGTCGACGGAGACACCCACGAGACGGCCGGGCAGGCTGCGCGCGAACTTCTCGTGCACCGCCATGTAGCCGGCGTGCGGGCCGCCGAAGCCCATCGGCACGCCGAAGCGCTGGGTGGTGCCGACGGCGATGTCGGCGCCCAGCTCGCCCGGCGAGGTCAGCAGGGTCAGGGCGAGCAGGTCGGCGGCGACGGTGACGAGCGCGCCGAGCTCGTGCGCCTGGTCGATGACCGGCTTGATGTCGCGTACGGCACCGGAGGCGCCCGGGTACTGGATCAGCACGCCGTTTATCTCACGCGCGGCGATGTCGGCCGGGATGCCGTCGCCGAGGTCGGCGACGACGACCTCGACACCGGTCGGTTCGGCCCGGGTCTGGATGACGGCGATGGTCTGCGGCAGCGCATCCGCGTCGACCAGGAAGAGGCCCTTCTTGTTCTTGCCCATGCGCCGGGACAGCGCCATGGCCTCGGCGGCGGCGGTGCCCTCGTCGAGGAGGGAGGCGCCGGAGGTGGGCAGGCCCGTGAGGTCGGCGACCATGGTCTGGAAGTTCAGCAGGGCCTCGAGCCGGCCCTGGGAGATCTCCGGCTGGTAGGGCGTGTAGGCCGTGTACCAGGCCGGGTTCTCCATGACGTTGCGCAGGATGACGGGCGGGGTGAAGGTGCCGTAGTAACCGAGGCCGATCATGGAGTCGAGGACCTGGTTGCGGTCGGCGAGCGAGCGCAGCTCGGCGAGCACCTCGGCCTCGGTGCGGGCGCCCGGCAGGTCGAGGGCGTCGGCGTTCTTGATCACATCCGGGACCGCCGCGGCGGTCAGCTCGTCCAGCGAGCCGTAGCCGACGTGCGCGAGCATCTTGGCCCGCGCCTCCTGGTCGGGCCCGATGTGGCGCTGCTCGAACGGGATGCCCGCTTCGAGCTCCGAGAGCGGAATGCGGTGGACGGTCATTGCGGAGGCCTCCTGGTCTGACGCGACCTTCGAAGGGCACCACGGCGCGGGTGCCCCGACGGCCTCCCCCTCTGTCATCTCAACCTGAGAGCTTCACCGGACGCCCTGTGGGACGCCGGTTTTCACCGTCGGTGAGGGCGGGAGCCGTCGACACCCGCCCTGCTTTCCAGAGTGACCTCGTCCGTGCGGTACGTGGGCCTGAGAGATTCCGGGGAGGATTTGCTCCTTCGGCGCCTCCGAAGTGGTCGGAGGACTCTCCCGCACGGGGTCAGCAGCCGCTGTCAGCCTACCAGCGAGCTCAACGCCCGGGCCCTCGAGTGGCCGCCTCCCTGAATGTGCTCTTTCGTAGTGCTTACGGATGTGTTGCGACCACGTGGAGGGAGAGGGACCGTGCAGACCCAGATCGATCCGCGCAACCTGATCGGCCGCAAGGCGTTCGACCGCAATGGCACCAAGATCGGCACCATCGACGAGGTGTACCTCGACGACGCGACCGGAGTGCCCGAGTGGGCAGCCATACGCACCGGCCTGTTCTCCCGTGACGCCTTCGTCCCCCTGGAGCCGAGCGAACTGATCGAGGGCTCCCTCCATGTGCCCTTCGACCGCGCCCTGATCAAGGACGCCCCCGACTTCGGCGTGGGCCGTCATCTCTCCCCCGAGCAGGAACTCCAGCTCTACCACCACTACGGTCTGGACGTGGCATCGCCTTCCTCGGCCCCGGACCACGACTTCGGCAAGCTGGCGGGGTCGGAGGAGACCTGATCGACGAATTCCTCGGGGGTCGGGGGCGGGTGGGCAAGATCCAAGACCAAGGGCAACGGATCAGCAGCCTCCAGCGCAGGATCCTCGACGAAGAACGTCCGCACCCGCCCCGGAGGGGACTGCGGCGTCTCGAACCGCACGGTCACCCGCCCCAGCCCACTCCCCTGCACCCACCCGTGCCCGTACTCCGCATGCCTGACGTCCTGCCCCGCGCGCCAGTGCCTCTCGGCAGGCTCCGGCCGCTCGACAACAACCTCAGCCCCGATCTCCTCCGGCGTCTCCGCCGTCCGCGCGGGCATGGCCTGCGCGAACAGGTCCTCCTGGGTGTAGTCGGCGAGCCCGGAGACGCCCACGCCCAGCAGCCGTACGCCGCCCGTGGTGTCCACGGAGTCCAGCAGCCGCGCGGCCGCCTCCCGCACGACCGCGGGATCGTCCGTGGGCCCTCTGAGCGTCTCGGAGCGGGTCAGGGTCGAGAAGTCGTATCTGCGCACCTTCAGCACGATCGTCCGCCCCGACAGCCCGGCGCCGCGCAGCCGGCCCACACACCGGTCGGCGAGCCGCTGCACCTCCAGCCCGATCCGCAGCCGGTCATGGATGTCCACGTCGTAGGTGTCCTCGACCGACACGGACTTCGCCTCACGCTCGGCCACCACGGGCCGGTCGTCGTGGGCCAGGGCCATCGCGTACAGCGCGTGCCCGTGCGCCTTGCCGAGCAGCCGGACCAACTCGTCCTCGCCCGCCTCGGCCAGCTCCTCGACCGTGGTGATCCCGGCCCGGCGCAGATGGTCCCCGGTGGCCGGCCCGACCCCCGGCAGGGTCCGCACCGGCATCGGCCCCAGCAGCGCCCGCTCGGACCCCGGCTCGATGAGCACCAGGCCGTCCGGCTTGGCCTGCTCGGAGGCGATCTTGGCGAGCATCTTGGAGGCGGCGAGCCCCACCGACCCGGTCAGCCCGGTGACCTCCCGGATGTCCGCGCGCAGCTTGATCCCGGTCAGCCGCGCCGACTCCCGGTCCCAGGCCGTCCCCCCGGCCTCCAGGTCCACGAACGCCTCGTCCAGGCTGAGCGGCTCCACCAGCGGCGACAGCTCTCGCAGCAGCGCCATCACCTGTTCGCTGATCGCCCGGTACAGGGCGAAGCGCGGCACCAGATACGCGGCGTTGGGTGCCAGTCGGCGAGCCTGGGCCATGGGCATGGCCGAGTGGACCCCGAAGACGCGTGCCTCGTACGACGCTGTGGCCACCACCCCGCGCGGCCCCAGCCCGCCCACGACGACCGCCTTCCCGCGCAGGCTCGGCTTGGATGCCTGCTCCACCGAGGCGTAGAAGGCATCCATGTCGAGATGCAGGATCGTGGGCGCGTTTCTCACACCTCCGATGCTGCACCACGGCACTGACAATGCCGGCGCCCGGAGCACGCCGGGGTCGGGCCGCCCTCAGACCGCCCGGTTGCGCCGCCGCGCCAGCTCGTCCGCGGGGTTGTGCCCGACCAGCGTCTCCCCGGTGTCGATGCGCTCGCCGTGCAGCTGGGAGAGTGCGCTTTCCACGTCACGCCACACCACGCCGACGGCGATCCCGAAGATGCCCTGACCGCCCTGGAGCAGGGCGTGGACCTCGTCCGGCGAGGTGCACTCGTACACCGTGGCGCCGTCGCTCATCAGGGTCATCCGCTCCAGGTCCCGGAAACCGCGTTCTCTGAGGTGCTGCACGGTCGTACGGATGTTCTGCAGCGAGACGCCGGTGTCCAGAAACCGCTTGACGATCTTCAGGACGACGACGTCACGGAAGCTGTACAGCCGCTGCGTGCCCGAGCCATACGCGGGCCGCACGCTGGGCTCGACCAGGCCGGTGCGGGCCCAGTAGTCGAGCTGCCGGTAGGTGATGCCCGCGGCCGCGCAGGCCGTGGGTCCCCGGTAGCCGATCTGTTCCGACGTCATGGAAGCCGCCCCTCCGCCGTTCGGCACGACCGTCGGCCGCTGCGGAGCGTGATCCACCGCGCTGTTGTGAACCGGGTACGGCCCGCTCTCCCCGAAACCACGCACAGGAGCACCCCCAGCCGTACCGTCGCCGCTGGTTCTCACGCCGACCTCCGTCCTTGACCTGCCTTCACGACGGTAGGCAGTCACCAGGGGTGCGTCAACGATCGCCACACTCGGCACGCCGAGTGATAATCACCCTAGGAGTGGTTTCCCGTGTCCCACCGCGGGGAAAGGGTAGCCGAATGCGTTCGGGGGAAGCCGTAGGACGCTCTCAATGGCCGGTGGCAAATGCCCGCGCGCGGGGCGCCGATGCTCATCGCCCGTTCGGCCTCACTGGCTGCTGGTGCCGAAGTCCTCGGGCGAGATCTGGTCGAGGAACTCGCGGAACTTCTCCACCTCGTCCTCCTGCTCGTCCGGAATGGCGATGCCGGCGTCGTCCAGCACCGCGTCGCTGCCGTAGATCGGCGTTCCGGTGCGCAGGGCCAGCGCTATGGCATCGGAGGGACGGGCGCTGACCTCGACCCCGCTGGCGAAGACCAGCTCCGCGTAGAAGACGCCTTCCCGCAGATCGGTGATGCGTACTTCGGTCAGCTCCTGTCCGACGGCCTCCAGCACGTCCTTGAACAGGTCGTGGGTCAGCGGCCTGGCGGGGGCCATGCCCTGCTGGGCGAACGCGATCGCCGTCGCCTCCCCCGGCCCGATCCAGATGGGGAGGTAACGGTCGCCTCCCACTTCGCGCAGGAGCACGATCGGTTGGTTGGAGGGCATTTCGACCCGGACACCTACGACATCGAGCTCGTTCACACAGCAACCCTAGGCCGTGCTCGGGACGTTTGGGTAGTCGGGCCGGGAACAGGTGCCCGATCCGGCCGCCGGCGGCCTCGGGGGTTCACGGCAGCCGCACCCCGAGAGCGGTCTTGACCAGTGCCGCGTGCAGCTTCACCGTGAGCGCCGCCAGCTCCTTCGTACGGGCCTCGGCATGGGCCCTGGTCTGCGGGTTGCGGTGCCGCTTGAGCGGGGCCACCACCTGGTCGACCAGTCCGGCCTCGCGGTCGGCGGCCGCCTTCATCACCCGAAGGTGGCGCGGCTCGATCCCGAACCGGCCCAGCTCGGCGACGAGCGAGGCCACGGTGACGGCCTCGGCGTCGTACGCCCCGTCCTCCAGAGGGGCGATGAGCCCGTAGGACTCCCACTCCTTGAGGTCGCCCTCGTCGATCTCCGCGGCTGCCATCAGCTCGGCCCTGCCGACCCGGGCCACCGTGGGCGCCGCGGCCCGCTCCGGCACGTCTTCGGCGCTGCGCTGACGGCCCACGACGGGCAGCTGGACGGCCTCGCCCCGCTCCATGGCGTCCAGATGCTCGCGGATCACCTTGAGCGGCAGATAGTGGTCCCGCTGCATCCGCAGCACGTGCGCCAGGCGCTCGACGTCCCCGGCGCTGAACTTGCGATACCCCGAAGGGGTCCGCTGCGGCTCGATGAGCCCCTCCGACTCCAGGAAACGGATCTTGGAGACGGTGACTTCGGGGAACTCGTCGCGCAGCGCGTTCAGCACCGTGCCGATGCTCATCAGCCCACTGTCCCTGGCGGCGGTACCGCTTCCGGCACCGCCGCTCGGTGTTTGAAGCATGGACCTTCCCTGGGGTCCCCCCGGACGCCGGTCCGGGGGCGGGTCAGATGCCCTGCCGGCTCGCGTAGAACACCAGCCGGTACTTGCCGATCTGCACCTCGTCGCCGTTCGACAGAGCGACCTGGTCGATCCGCTCGCGGTTGACGTACGTGCCGTTCAGACTGCCCACGTCGGCCACGGTGAACGAGCCGTCCGGGTGGCGCCGGAACTCCACGTGCCGACGC
Source organism: Streptomyces sp. RB17 (assembly GCF_009604455.1). Lineage (GTDB taxonomy): Bacteria > Actinomycetota > Actinomycetes > Streptomycetales > Streptomycetaceae > Streptomyces. Next base: position 6,521 of record NZ_WEGL01000006.1, on the reverse strand, counting down.
GAGACCGTGACGTCGTCCAGGAAGATGTCGCTCTGCGGATGGCGGCCGGCCGTGGTCAGGTCACTGTCCAGCAGGAAGCGGCTGCCCGAGTTCGGTCCCCGGCGCACCACCAGCAGCGCCGAGCCCATCGGCAGCGCGTCCACCGCGGCCTGCGCCTCGGGCGACAGCATCGGCACCGGCGTCTGACCGGTCACCTCGGCGTCGTAGGCCTCGAGACCCGAGATCGAGATCGTGGACGTCGTCTCGGAGGCACGTTCCGGCGCCACTCCGGGGCGCAGCGGCGCGCCGCAGTTGGAGCAGAAGCGGGCATTCTCCGCATTGCGGTTACCGCACCTCGTACACACCAGGACCGACATGGACGGATCCTCCTGCGGCTGCCCCGCCGGGGCGTTGGACGCGTACGGACCGGGGGCGAACCCTCCGCCCGCACCTGAGGTTGACGGTTGGCCGAAACCTATGCCGCCGGACTGGGCAGGGTCAACCGACGCCCCGCCCTGACCTCCGGAAATGTCACCGCCCGGACCAGCGACCTGGTCCCGGAACAGCGGGCGCTGACCGTCCGCGTCAGGCTGTGCGCGGTGACGAGCGGTCGCGTTGTCGCTACCCTCTCGCGCGCTCTTGCGGAACAACTTCGCAAACAACTTCACGGGCGATTCCCCTTGACCGAAACAGACCCGCCCGTGGGGCAGGACGAACCCTGATTGCCTACACCGGCCGAGCCGGACATTCTCACAACGTCCGTAACCACCAGACAGTTTCCACCACGCACCACCCCTTCGGTGCGCCGACCCCCCGCAACCTCATGCCCCTGCCGGACGTCCCCCATGCACCGCCGGTTCACTGGGAGGACGACCGAGCGTAGTCAGGCCGCTTCGCCTGTCGCAAGGCGTCCACGACGATCTTGTCCGACTGCTGGACCGACACCGTGGCCTGCTCCTTCTCCAGCGTCTGCACCACCCCTCCCGGGATGTTCAGCGCCGGCTCCAGGTCCTGCGGCTTGCCGATGACCTTGAAACGATAGGGGGCGTTGATCTTGTTCCCGTCGACGCCCACGCTCTTGCCGGAGTCGGTGAAGTAGGTGCCCGCGACCACCCGGACCCCGTTGACCTGAATCGCCTCCGCACCGGCCGCGCGCAACTCCTGGATCGCGTCGAGCAGCATGTCCGCCTTGACCGTCCCCTTCGTGTCCTCGATCGTCATCGTGATGCCGGGACCCTGCGCCGCCACGGTGCCCGCCAGAATGCCGAGTTGCTTCTCCTTCTCGGCCGTCTGCTTGCGGGCCTCCGCCGCTTGGTCGGAGCTGCTCTGCAGTTCCTGCCGCTGCTTCTCGAGTCCCTGCTTCTCGTCCTCAAGACGCTGAGTACGCGAATCCAGTTCATCGAGGATGCGCACAAGATCTTCCTGACGTGCGCCACGCAGCGCGCTGTCGGTGTCGCTGTTGGAGGCCACCTGCACGGCCAGCCCGAAGCCGAGCCCGAACAGCAGCAAGGCGACGATGAGTTGGGCCCGGGTGAAACGCGGCGGCCACAGCCCCTTCACCAGCCGCTGCCGGCCGGTCACCGGCTCTTCCGCCTGCTGCTGCGGCGTCGGCTCCGGTGACCGCGCGGGCACCTCCTCGGGCAGTTCCCTGCGCAGCCTGTTCTCCGGCTTCTCCGGGTTCTCCGGCTGCTCGTTCCGCTCGTTCGGCTCGTTCGGCTCGCTCATCGGTGTCACGCCCGGAAAACGTGCCGCCGGATGGCCGCGGCGTTGGAGAAGATCCGGATGCCGAGGACGACCACGACACCCGTGGACAGCTGCGCACCCACGCCCAACTTGTCGCCCAGGAACACGATCAGCGCGGCGACGACCACGTTCGACAGGAACGACACCACGAAGACCTTGTCGTCGAAGATCCCGTCGAGCATGGCCCGCAGACCGCCGAAGACGGCGTCCAGCGCGGCGACGACGGCGATCGGCAGATAAGGCTCGACGACCGCCGGAACCTCGGGCCGGACCAACAGGCCGGCCACGACTCCCACGACGAGGCCCAGTACGGCGATCACGATGTGCCCTTCTCAGTCTTCTCGGTGCTCGGCTGTGCTGTGCGTACGATCACACTCGGTGCGGCGGGCAACCGTACGTCCCCCTCCGCAGAGATGGTGGCGCGGATGCCGAAGTTCTGTTGCAGAGCGTGCAGATACAAGCCGTCCGCGCTGTTCTGGAACCCGGAGTTCAGCCGCTGCCCGTCCCCCACCGCCAGCACCGTGTACGGCGGCACCAGCGGCCTGTTGTCGACCAGTATCGCGTCTCCCGCGGCCCGGATCGCGGACAGGGCGGTCAGCCGCTGCCCGTTGATGGAGACGGCCTCGGCGCCGGACTCCCACAGCCCGTTCACCACGCGCTGCATGTCCCGGTCGCGCACCCGGCCGGTGTCGGAGAACCCGGAGGTCTCCCGCGGGTTGGTGCCGTCGCCGCCGGTGCTGGCCTCCTTGGCGTCGTTCACGACGATCTTGAGGCCCGGGCCGTGGACCGCCGTGGCGCCCGACAGCACGCCCACCAGGTCCGCCTGTGCGCTGCCGCCACTCGACTTCAGCGCCGCCCGCTGGCGTGCACTGACGTCGTCCCGGAGCCTGTCGACCGTGCCCTCCAGCTTGTCCGCGTTCGCGGTCTCGCTGTCGATGCGGTCGATCAGCTCCTGCCGCTCCTTGGCCACCACGGGCGCCGCCGCGTGCGTCTGCGCCGCCCCGACGGTCACGACCAGCGCAGCGAGGACGAGGCCCGCCGCGAGGCCGAGCTTCGCCCTGAGGGTCTTGGGCAGCCCGCCCTCGCCCTGGGACTTCTTGCGGGCGGCGGCCTCGGCGTACCCGTCGTCGAGGCTGTGATCCATGACGTTGGTGATCAACGACATGGAGGCGTCCGGGCGCTGTGCCCGGGTGGGGCTGCTCCGAACGGGTTGCTGCGGCATGCCGCACATCGTCGCATGTCGCGAGGAGTACCTCCGAATGGCCCCACCGGCGTGCCGGACAGGCCCCCATGGGGGACACGTGTCCGGCACGCGCGCGTGCGTGGGTTGTGCGGCCTGTGCTCCCTTACCGTCCGGCGCTGTCCACGACGGCCGACCACTCGTCGAGCAGGGCCTGCGCCGAGGCGTCGTCGGGACCCTCGGCCCACAGATGGGTGACGGCCTCGGCCGGGTCGGGCAGCACCATCACCCAGCGCCCGTCCGTCTCCACGACCCGCACACCGTCCGTCGTGTCGACAAAGCGATCCCCTGCGGCCTCGACCACCCGCCGCATGACCAGACCCTTGACCGCCCACGGCGTGGCCAGGTCCCGCTTGAGGACGTGCGCCCGTGGGATCCGCGCGTCGATCTGGCTCAGCGTGAGCTGTGTGCGCGCCACCAGCCCGATCAGCCGTACGAAGGCCGCCGTGCCGTCGTAGACGCTGCTGAACTCGGGGACGATGAACCCGCCCTTGCCGTCACCGCCGAAGATGGTGCCCTCCTCGCCACCGACGCGCGTGAGGTCGTCGGGCGAGGTGGTGGTCCACTCGACCTGGGTGCCGTGGTAGGCGGCCACCTGCTCGGCGATCCTGGTCGTGGTCACCGGCAGCGCCACCCGGCCGCTGCGCCGCTCCGCGGCCACCAGGTCCAGCATCACCAGCAGCGCACGGTCGTCCTCGATGATCCGGCCCTTCTCGTCCACGAGCGACAGCCGCTCGCCGACGGGGTCGAACCGGACACCGAACGCGGCCCCCGAGGACGCCACTATCTCGCCCAGCCGCACCAGCCCCTTGCGCCGTATCTCCTCCGTCTCCGTGGGCCGGGACTCGTCGAGACCGGGGTTGATGGTCAGGGAGTCCACGCCCAGCTTGCCGAGCAGGCTGGGCAGCACCAGCCCGGCACTGCCGTTGGAGGCGTCGACGACGACCTTCATGCCGGAGTCGGCGATCCCGGTCGTGTCGACGTTCCGCAGCAGCGATCCGGTGTACGAGTCGAAGACGCTGGCCGGGAAGTACAGGTCGCCGATCTCGCCGGGGAACGCCCGCCGGTACTCCTGTCGCGCGAACACCCGGTCCAGCTTGCGCTGGCTGCCCTGCGACAGGTCGGCGCCGTTGCCGTCGAAGAACATGATGTCGACCGAGTCCGGCACACCCGGCGAGGTCCGGATCATGATGCCGCCGGCGCTGCCGCGCGCGGTCTGCTGCCGCGCCACGGGCAGCGGTACGTTCTCCAGGTCGCGTACGTCGATGGCGCTCGCCTGCAGGGCGGAGATGACCGCCCGCTTCAGCGCACGGGCGCCTCGGGAGTGGTCGCGGGCCGTGGTGACCGTCGAGCCCTTCTTGAGGGTGGTCGCGTAGGCGCCGGCCAGCCGCACGGCCAGTTCCGGTGTGATCTCAACGTTCAGGATGCCGGACACACCCCGGGCGCCGAACAGATGGGCCTGCCCCCTGGACTCCCAGATGACGGAGGTGTTGACGAAGGCACCGGCCTCAATGGTCTTGAAGGGGTAGACCCGGACGTTGCCCTGAACGATCGATTCCTCGCCGATCAGGCACTCGTCGCCGATGACCGCGCCGTCCTCGATCCGCGCGGCACGCATGATGTCGGTGTTCTTGCCGACGACACAGCCACGCAGATTGCTGTGCTGCCCGACGTACACGTTGTCGTGCACGACGGCCTTGTGCAGAAAGGCACCGCTCTTGACGACGACGTTCGAGCCGACGACCGTGTGCTCCCGGATCTCCGCGCCGGCCTCGACCTTCGCGTAGTCGCCGATGTACAGCGGCCCGCGCAGTACGGCGTCGGGGTGCACCTCGGCGCCTTCCGACACCCACACGCCAGGGGAGATCTCGAAGCCGTCGATGTCGACATTGACCTTGCCCTCGAGAACATCGGCCTGGGCCTTCACATAGCTCTCGTGGGTGCCGACGTCCTCCCAGTAGCCCTCGGCGACAAAGCCGTAGATCGGCTTCCCGTCCTTCATCAGCTGCGGGAAAACGTCACCGGACCAGTCCACCGGAACATCGGCTTCGACGTAGTTGAACACCTCGGGCTCCATGACATAGATGCCCGTGTTGACCGTGTCCGAGAAGACCTGCCCCCAGGTCGGCTTCTCCAGGAAACGCTCGACCTTGCCCTCCTCGTCGACGATCGTGATGCCGAACTCCAGCGGATTGGGTACCCGGGTCAGACAGACCGTGACCAGCGCGCCCTTCTCCTTGTGGAAATTGATCAGCTCCGTGAGGTCGAAGTCGGTCAGGGCGTCGCCGGAGATGACGAGGAAGGCATCGTCCTTCAACGCCTCTTCGGCGTTCTTGACGCTTCCGGCGGTACCGAGTGGCTTCTCCTCATTGGCATACGTGAGCTCCATTCCGAGCTCTTCGCCGTCGCCGAAGTAGTTCTTGACGAGCGATGCCAGGAACTGGACGGTGACAACGGTCTCGGTGAGCCCGTGCCTTTTGAGCAGCCGTAGCACATGCTCCATGATCGGGCGGTTGGCCACGGGCAGGAGCGGCTTGGGCATGCTAGAAGTCATGGGGCGCAGGCGAGTGCCTTCGCCCCCGGCCATCACGACGGCCTTCATGTCGGAAGCGTCCTCCTCTAAGAGACGACGGTCTAGCCGACTTCACCCGTTCAGATTGTCCCGCACTTTTCCACCGCGGGCCATCGAGGCGTAACGTCCGGACAATCGCCGAGCTCAATCGGCCATGGCGTCCGCACGAACCAAACGGCGGACCTGTACCACGTAGAGCACTCCTGCCCACCAGTAGAGCGTTGTACCCCATCCGGCGAACGCCCATCCGAAAACAGCACCGAGTGACGCGATCCAACCGCTCCCATCGCTAAGGAGCAGCAACGGGAAGGCATACATCAAGTTGAAGGTGGCTGCCTTCCCGAGGAAGTTCACCTGGGGCGGCGGATACCCGTGCCGACGGAGGATGCCCACCATCACCAGAAGCATCAGCTCTCGCGCGAGCAGGAGGGCGGTCAGCCAGAGCGGCAGGATCTCCCGCCAGGTGAGGCCGACCAGCGTGGAAAGTACGTAGAGCCGGTCCGCGGCGGGATCGAGAAGCCGGCCGAGACTGCTGATCTGATTCCAGCGCCGGGCGAGCTTGCCGTCGAGATAGTCGCTGATCCCGCTGAAGGCCAGCACGAGGAGAGCCCAGCCGTCGCTCTTGGGTCCCCCGAACTCGGGCCTGAGGATCAGCCACAGGAAGACGGGTACGCCGACGAGCCGTGCCATGCTGAGGATGTTGGGGATGGTGAGGACCCGGTCCGTCTGGACACGCGTCTCCTGGACCTCCACCCGGGGGCCTCCTGTGCGAAACGAGCCGATGATGCCCCCTGACCCTACCTCAACGCAAAAAAGCTCCGGCCCCTGGGCAGTGCCCAAGAGCTGGAGCTGTAAAAGGAGTTCGGCGGTGTCCTACTCTCCCACAGGGTCCCCCCTGCAGTACCATCGGCGCTGTGAGGCTTAGCTTCCGGGTTCGGAATGTAACCGGGCGTTTCCCTCACGCTATGACCACCGAAACACTATGAA
>NZ_WEGL01000057.1 GCF_009604455.1 Streptomyces sp. RB17 | reverse complement strand
ATGGACGACCAGGCGCACGCGGCCCGCACGATGTGGAACTGTTTGCACGCCTGGTGGCAGATGATGCCGAAGGACAAGCGGACCCTCGCCGCCGCTGATGCGGCGATACGCCAAGCCCGTACAGACCTCGACTTCCTCGCCAAGCTGCCCGCGCAGGCATCCCAGGCGCTGCTGAAGACGTACTTCCGCGCCTGGGTGAACTGCTGGGGAGGCCGGGCGGACGAGCCGAACTTCAAGGCCCGGTTCCGCACGGTGATGTCCGTGGACATCCCGCAGGGCCGTGACCTGAACATCGTCCGCGTCCACCGCCGCTGGGGCATGGTCAACCTGCCGAAGATCGGCCGCGTCCGCTTCCGCTGGACCAAAGACCTCCCCGTGGGCAGGCGAGCAGGCACCGACAACCGGATCACCGGCGCCCGGCTGGTGAAGGACGCGCTCGGCTGGCACATCGCCTTCCGTATTCAGACCCTCGAAGCCGAGCCGCAGCCCCACCAGGGCCCGGACGTCGGCATCGACGCCGGAGTGAACATCCCCCTCGCCCTGTCCAACAAGGACCACCAGGACCACGGGCGTCCCCCGCGCCTGCCGGACGGCACCGCCGACCGGGACAAGTGGCTCACCGAGAAGGAGAAGGCCAGACTCCTCAAGCTGGAGCGGCAGGCCGCACACCGCAAGAGCTTTCACAAGAAGGGGGAGAAGACCTCCCGCCGTTTGCAGCACACCTGCGACCAGATCAAGCAGCTCCGAGCAAAAGCCACGCGTCGAGCCTTGGACTGGCAGCACCACACGACCACCTACCTCGCCCGCACCTACGGCGTCATCGTGGTCGAACAGCTCAACATCATTCGAACATGGTCAAGTCCGCTCGGGGCACCACCCAGGAGCCGGGCACGAACGTCAAAGCCAAGGCCGGCCTCAACCGCTCCATCGCACAAGAGGCGTGGGGACGCACGGTCACGATGCTGACGTACAAGCTCAGCCGCCACGGCGGCCGGCTCGTCAAGGTTCCCGCCCCGAACACCTCCCGACGCTGCTCCGCATGCGGATTCACCCTCCCCGGCAGCAGAGAAGACCAGGCCACGTTCATATGCAAGAACCCCGACTGCGACTTCCAGGGCAACGCCGACTGGAACGCAGCCCGGAACATCTTGCACCTGTACGGATCGGCCACATCAG
>NZ_WEGL01000056.1 GCF_009604455.1 Streptomyces sp. RB17 | reverse complement strand
TACTGCAACGGTGCTTGCCGTGACTGATGGCCAGGTCAGTCGTTGGTGTCGTTATGGGTGGGGACCTTGCCGATGTCAGACTCTGGGCGCGTGAACTGGACTTGGTGCACGAGCGATTTGTGCACCGTTTCAGCAGGTCGGAGCCGCGTGAGTCGGCACTGGCCTATATGCGGGGTCTGATCGCTCCGCTGCAGCGTAAGAACGGCTGGACTGTGGCCGAGGAGGCCGGTCATGGTGGCCCGGATCGTATCCAGCGGATGCTGAACCGGATCGAGTGGGACGCCGATGAGGTCCTCGACGACGTCCGTGAGTACGTGGTGGAGAACCTTGGTGATCCCGAGGCGGTCCTGATTGTGGACGACACCGGTTTCCTGAAGAAGGGGACGCGGTCGGCCGGGGTGCAGCGGCAATACTCCGGCACGGCCGGGCGGACGGAGAACTGCCAGGTGGGCGTGTTCCTCGGCTATGCGACTCCTCGCGGCAGGACGTTGATCGACCGCCGCCTGTATCTGCCGACGTCCTGGACTGATGACCGTGAGCGGTGTCGCCGGGCCGGTATCGGTGATGAGGTCGCGTTCGCGACGAAGGTGGCCATGGCCAAGGCGATGGTCCGCAAAGCCATCGCGGATGGCCTGCCGTTCAGTTGGGTAACCGCGGACGCCGCCTACGGCTTCAGCAAGGGCTGGCGGTTCGAGCTCGAGCAAGCGGACGTCTTCCACGTCATGTCCACCACCCGTCACGACACCGTGGTCACGCGCTGGGCGATGGATCACCCCGTTCACGACCTGTTCAACGGCCTGCCGAGGCAGAAGTGGAAGCGTCGTTCCTGCGGAGCGGGGGCTCACGGCCTGCGGGTTTATGACTGGGCTCGCGTCGAGGTGCGGCCCTGGCACCGGCCCGACCGCCGGCACTGGGTGATCGCCCGCCGCAGTGTCAGCCGGCCCGATGAGATCTCCTACTACATTGCCTACTGTCCCGCCGAGACCACACTCGACCAGCTGATCCGCATCGCGGGCAGCCGGTGGGCGATCGAGGAATGCTTCCAAACCGCGAAGCAGGAATGCGGCCTGGACGATTACCAAGTCCGTCGCTACCCCGGCTGGCACCGCCACATGACACTCGCCATGGCCGCCCACGCCTGCCTCACCATCCTGCGAGCCCGTGAGCTCGACACTGGAAAAGCAGAAACGGATCCTCCCAGCTCATCCACCTCAGCCTCGCAGAAATCAGACGCCTGATCACGCGTCTAACCAACCGCAGGGCCGTGGCCGTCGATCACATCCTGCACTGGTCAACCTGGCGTCGACGGCGCCAACACCAGGCCCGCATCAGCCACTACAAACGACGCGGACACATCCCCTGACCTGGCCATCAGTCACGGCAAGCACCGTTGCAGTACTA
>NZ_WEGL01000055.1 GCF_009604455.1 Streptomyces sp. RB17 | reverse complement strand
CTAGGGCGCGTATCGAATTCTGATCAAGGGGCGGTTCTCGTGAGGTCCTTGAGCCAGAGCATCGAGGCGCGCAGGTGGAGGCCGGCGAGGTAGCTGTCCGGGGTCTTGTCGTACCGAGTGGCGATACCTCGCCAGGCCTTGAGCTTGTTGATCAGGCGCTCGACGGTGTTCCTCTCCTTGTAGAGGTCGGCGTCGTGACTGACAGGCCGACCGCCTCTGCAGCCCTTCTTCTTCCGGTTGGAGGCTTGGTCTTTCTTCTCGGGGATGACCGATTTGATGTGGTGTTTACGCAGGTGGGCCCGGTTGCCGCGGGATGAGTAGGCCTTGTCCCCAGCGACCGCGTCCGGGCGGGTGCGGGGGCGGCCGACGGGCCCGCGGACCCGTACCTCGCCCGCACGGGGATGAACTGCGGGCTGTCCGCGGCCTGTCCCGCGGTCAGGACGAACGCCAGCGGGCGGCACTTGCGGTCGGCGGCGAGGTGGACCTTGCTGGTCTGCCCGCCCCTGGATCGTCCCAGGAGAGCGGCCTTCAGACGGAGTCTGCGTCGGCGCCGGGTGCGTCGTCGCTCCTCACGCTCCGGATCTGCTTCGGCTTCCTGTCCGTTTCGTTCTTCGGAGCCGCCCCTTTTGACCTGGCCTTCCCCTCCTCGGCCGCGGCCTTCTCCAGGGCAGTGAGGACGTCCTGGTCCAGGTGCATCCCGGCGGCGTCGTGGTGAGCGCGCACGGTGGTGGAGTCGATGCTGACCAGAGACAGGTCCACCTCGCCCCGCTTCGCCGCTTCCGCGATCAGGCCCTCCAGCAGGGCCCCGAAGACGCCCTCGTCACGCCACTGCCGGAAGCGGTTGTGCACAGTGGACCAGGCGCCGAACTCCTGCGGCATCTCCCGCCACTGCCCGCCGGTCTTGAACCGCCAGATCACGCCCTCGAACTGCCCTCGCAGCCGCTCCGGGTACGGGCCGTACTCTCCGATCGGCAGGTACGGCTCGATGAACTCCCATTCCCCATCGGTCAGTTGCACTCGCGTCACGCAAGAAGATCTACCGGTCCAGACCCCGCCACGAGGGCGATTCCCGCAGATTGATCACGGCCCCTTATGCGCTCCAAGATCATCCGAGACCACGATGGGCAGCCCACAACACCCCGGCACGGCTGGCAGCATCGGAGACCAGGGCCGCCAGTTCGGGTTTATCGGGCACAGGGAACGAGACGTAAGCGCCCCGGCCACCACCGACCGGTCTGCCATAAGCCTTCACGGCGAGGTGACCGTCCGGGAGAAGCCTGACGTTGAGTGTGGTCAGCGTGAACGCTTCACCGCGTCGAGTGTCCGTCCAGCGGAGCGCCTGCGGGATCACGACATTGATCGCCAGAGCACTTACTTCCAGATCGCTGCTCATGGACGGATGATCTCACGCGAGTCGACGCAGGCCGCCTCAACCGGCTTATGCAGCAGGCAGTTTGATCACGACTCGATACGCGCCCTAG
>NZ_WEGL01000054.1 GCF_009604455.1 Streptomyces sp. RB17 | reverse complement strand
TCACTGTCAGGGTGACTACGGCCGCACCGCCGGTGTGCAGGAAGTCGGGCAGGTAACGCACCGGAGCCCACCCCAGGGCCAGGTGGCAGGGGGTGCACAGCCGGCGCGGAGCGTGGACCCACAGGACGCGGAAGGCGATGTTGGTCAGCGCGCCCGTCCATACGACCCACAGCAGCAGGGTTCGCCGGTCAGGGGGACGAGCACGGCCAGAGGGGTGCAGGTGCCGGCGGTGATCAGGAAGATGTTGGCGTGGTCGAGGCGACGCAGGACGGCCTCGTCCAGCGGCCCCCAGGCCGTAGACGGCGCTCGTCCCGAACAGCAGCCAGGCGGTGACGGAGTACACGGTGCAGGCCAAGACCGCCTGCTGGGTCCGGGCCAGGCAGACAAGGACGACGCCGGCGCTCAACGAGGCGGGGACCATCGCGGCGTGGAACCAGCCACACAGCTTCGGCTTGACCGGCTCGACCAGGTCGGCCGCCCACTCGACCAGGCCGGCAACCGGGTGGAACCTCTCCCCGGCATCGCCATGATGTGATCCGCCGGGGAGACCGGATACGGCGTGCCCAGACGCATCTTCCCGTCCTGTCTCGGTCTTGTGGGCATCATCGCAAGCCATCCGATCCTGGTAAGAGCTTCCCGGTGGCAGCGTCTGCGGAGGTCGGTCTCGTAACGTCAAGCCGACACTGGCCAAACGGGCCTGTTCGGTCATCAGGAGAGCGCAGACGCCGACGACTGCCACCAACTGGGCCCGCGGGAGCCGTGTAAGTCGGCTGACCGTGGGAAAGACCAAGGTTCCCGAGCGCGCATCTGCGCCCACCTACGCCCAAGGACCGCCGATGCTCCCCGAGTTCCGCTCCCACGCATCCGCCCCCCTCGCACATCAGCTGGAACAAAGATTGGGACTGCCCCCACAGCTCGAAACCGGCAGTCTCGACGTGGAGCGTGTCGCCGGCATCGCCGTCCTCGCGGCGGCTCACTCCGATGGCTACGCGGCCACCGCGCACCTCCTCGGACTGCTGGCCGCGCTTCCCGCCCCCACCGACGCAGGAGAACGCTTCTGGTCGGACCTGTGGAGATCCTCGGGCACCGCCTATCTGCTGCCGACCAACATCAAGAATCTGGTGCTGCGTTCGCTGACTGGAGAAGGAACCGGTCTGGCCGGACAGATCCTCTCGGCCGTCGACGAGATGACGCCTCCCCAGCGCGCTGCGGCCGCAGAGGTGATCGGCCAGGCGCTCGCCGAGTCCGACCACCTCCCTGACCTCAAAACACAGGTCATCGGCGAACTGTGGCTGCGGGACCTGGAACTCACCGCCTGGCGCGTCCTTCACGCGGACCGCAAGTCGCCCGATCCAGCCGGACGAAACGCCTTCATCGAAGCATGGGAGAGTGTCTGACCCGCCCGAGCCGGCACGCAGGCATCCGAGGAGCCGGTGGGCGAGGGCAGCACGACTCCTCCTCCACCCACTGATCGCCTGGCTCCCTCTCATCGAGTAATCCGATCGCCTGACGGCGACTCCCCAAAGATCGTGCTGGCCAAATGCGGGGATCAGGCGGCGAGGGTGAGGTCGAGGCGGGCG
>NZ_WEGL01000053.1 GCF_009604455.1 Streptomyces sp. RB17 | reverse complement strand
TCAGGCGAAGACGTCCTGCTGGTAGCGCTCGTCGGCCTCGAGCTGGGCGAGCCACTGCTGGGCGGCCTCGTCGTTGCTGCCGGTCTTCTGGCGGTGGATGGCGGCGAGTGCCTCGCGGACGGCGGGGGCCATGCGGCGGCCGTCACCGCAGACGTAGATGTACGCGCCGTCCTCGATGGCCTGCCACACCGTGTCGGCGGCGTTCGCGATGGCGTTCTGCACGAACCGGGCCGGGTGGCCGGTCACCGCAGAGAAGGCGGTGTGCACCTGGGCGATGCCGGACTTCTCCCAGTCCTGCATCTCCTGCTTGTAGAAGTAGTCGTGCTCCGGGTGGCGGCAGCCGACGAAGACCTGCGACGCGCCCACCTGGGTGCCGTTCGCGTGCTGTGTCGCCCGCTCCTCCAGGAAGCCGCGCAGCGGCGCGATGCCGGTGCCGGGGCCGATGAGGATCAGCGGCGTGGCGGGGTCGGCGGGCGGGGCGAAGGTGGGGGAGGGCACGCGGACGTAGCCGTAGACGACGTCCCCGGGCTCCAGGCCGGCGATGTAGGCGGAGCAGGTGCCGCGGTACTGGCCGTCGCCGGACAGGGCCGGGCCTTCCAGCAGGCCGACGGTCAGGCGCACATGGCGCGGGTTGGCGGACGGGGCGGAGGAGATGGAGTAGAAGCGCGGGCGGATGGGGCCCGTCATCTCCAGGAACACCGCCAGCGGCAGCTCGACGGCCGGGAAGCGCTCCAGCAGGCCCAGCACCGAGATGCGCTTGCCGAGGATCTCCTTCTGGTAGCGCTCCTCGGCCTCCTCCGTTTCGGCGGTGTACGCCTGGAGCTGCGGCCGGGTCCACGGGCACTCGGTGTGCTCGGCGAGCGTCTGGATCTGGGAGCGGGTGGCCACGTCCTGCAGTTCCAGGAACTCGGTGAGCAGGATGAGGGCGGTGACCGGGGTGCCGACCGGCAGGTGCGTGCGGCCACCGGCTGGCTGGTCGAGCCGGAGCACCTGGTCGTACTCGACGCCGAGCCGCCTCAGGGCGCGCTCCACCAGGGCGAGTTCGTTCTTGGCGAAGACGGCCAGGTGGTTGCCGGTGTCGTAGGTGACACCGTCCGGCAGCTCGACGGTGATGGACTTCGCGGACGGGCGCGGCGGCTCGATCTGGAAGTCCCACAGGCCGGTCGCGTCGGCCACGAGTTCCTCGTTGGTCACCACGGTGAGCGGGTAGGCCTGCTCGGAGACGATGGCGGGGCGCACGTCGGACTCGGTGAGCAGCTGGACCTGGTAACGGGGGCCGCTGGCCTGGGAGGTGTCGGCGGCGTACTCCTCGGCCAGGGTGGCCCACAGGTTGTTCATCCACCGGGTGGCCATGCCGTCGAAGTCCCCTGCGGCGTCGGCGATGCCGCGTTCGACGACCGGGGTGGCGCCGGCGGCCAGCAGACCTTCCTCGATCCGCTTGGGGAATGCCTGGTAGGTGGCCACCCACTGGGTGTTGCCGGCGCCCAGCAGCGCGTACCGCACATTCGACAGCGAGCCCTCGGGCAGCCCGGCGGCGAGCAGGTCGTCGAAGCGCTGGGCGTTGTCGGGAGCCTTGCCGTTGTAGCTGGC
>NZ_WEGL01000052.1 GCF_009604455.1 Streptomyces sp. RB17 | reverse complement strand
ATAGGAGTCGAGCGTTCACCTGCGGTGACGCCCCGCGGGCGTGAAAATCGGTACAGGGGCTGTCCGCCGACGCCGCTTGATGTTTGGGCTGTGAGCCCGCATAGGAGTCTGGTGAGGGAGCCGTCCGAGGGGGCCGCACACTGTCGCCTTGAGCACGCCGATCAGCTTCTCCGTTACCCCTTTGGCTTCCCGGGCAGCCCCTGCCCTGCACCAGCGCAACAGGGGGTACGTCATGGAGGAGTTGGGAGAAGAGCACGACGACGGGACGGTCGCCAGGGTCGCGGCGATCGACATCGCGAAGGCGTCCGGGATGGTCTGCCTGCGCGTCCCGCACGACACCATCGAAGGCCGACGTGTTCAGACGGTCTGGACGGTCGCCTCGACCACGAACACGATCCTCGAACTCGGCGACCGGCTTGTATGCCAGGGCGTCGAGCGGGTGGTCATGGAAGCGACAGGCTCGTACTGGCGCCCGTTCTTCTACCTGCTGGAGGCCCGCGGCCTGGACTGCTGGCTCGTCAACGCCCGCGACGTGAAGAACGTCCCCGGGCGTCCGAAGACGGACAAGCTGGACGCGGTCTGGCTAGCCAAACTCGCCGAACGCGGCATGGTCCGCGCCTCGTTCGTCCCACCGAAGCCCGTGCGACACCTGCGGGACTACACCCGCACCCGCACCGTGTTCGTCCAGGAACGCACCCGGCACAAGCACCGCGTCGACAAGGCCCTGCAGGACGCGCAGATCAAACTGTCCGGCGTCGTCTCCGACCTGTTCGGCATGTCCGGACGGGCCATGCTCGACGCGATGATCGCCGGAGAACGCAACCCGCGCACCCTGGCCGACCTCGCCAAGGGCAACCTGATCAAGAAGAAGCCAGCCCTCATCGAGGCCCTGACCGGGCAGTTCGAAGACCACCACGCCCGGCTGCTGCGGGTGCTGCTGTCCACCGTCGACCACCTCACCGCACAGATCGACGAACTCGACCGGCTGATCGCCCGGACGCTGGAGGAGATCACCACCCCGCCAGGCAGCACAGCCACCGGGGAGGAGGCCGCCGCGGTCAGTGCGCGGACTCTGGCCGAGAAGCTGGACGCCGTCCCCGGGATCGGGCCGGCCACCGCGCAGATCATCCTCGCCGAGATCGGCGCGGACATGAGCCGCTTCCCCACCCCTGAACACCTGGTGTCCTGGGCCAAGCTGTGCCCCCGCACGATCCAGTCCGGAGCGAAGAACACCTCGGGGCCGGCCGGGCAGGGAAACCCCTGGCTCAAGGGCGCCCTCGGTGAGGCCGCCAATGCCGCCGCCCGCACCGACACCTTCCTCGGCGCCCGCTACCGGCGCATCGTCAAACGCCGCGGCCATGCCAAAGCCCTGGTCGCCGTCGCCCGCTCGATACTCGTCATCGCCTGGCACCTCATCAACGACCCGGACGCCTCCTACCAGGAGCTCGGTGCCGACTGGCACCGACGCCACCTCGACCCCACCCGCAAAACCCGCGACCTCGTCCGCCAGCTCCAGGCCCTCGGCCACCAAGTCGCGCTCAGCCCAGCATCAGCCTGACCCTCCCGTCTCACGCCATCCGGTCCGCAAGCGGCCCGGATGCTGCCGCCTGCCCTCCCGCACATCGATTTTCCGATCAGC
>NZ_WEGL01000051.1 GCF_009604455.1 Streptomyces sp. RB17 | reverse complement strand
AGTGGCTGTTGTCGTTCCGATCTTGAGGGGTGGCCCTCGAACGGGAGTCTCGATCGGGTGATCGCCGTCGGCTGTGGGCATGAAGGCAGGGCCTCTTGGTAGCTCGGGGTTGCGAAGCCAACCGAGATCCAGGAGACCCTGTTGCCGCAGTTGTACGTGCTCGCGCCGTTGGAGTTCAACTCGGTTGCACCGACGTGTGATTGCGTCGCTCACAGGTTCGGGAATGCGGCCGATCATCCAGAACGTGTTCGTCGGTATCCGTCGGACATGACGGACGCGGAGCGGGCCCGGGTCCGGCCGCTGCTGCCGGTGCCGGCCTGGCTGCGCGGCCGGGGCGGGCAGCCGGAGGCGTACTGCCACCGCACGATGCTGGACGCAATCCGGTATCTCGTGGACAACGGGATCAAGTGGCGGGCGATGCCAGGTGACTTCCCGCCGTGGGACCGGGTGTATGCGTTCTTCCGCCGCTGGCGCGACCACGGCCTGGTGAGGGAGTTCCACGACCGGCTGCGCGGAGAGGTCCGCGAGACGCTGGGCCGCGACGCGGCACCGACGGCCGGTGTGATCGACTCGCAGTCGGTCAAGGCGGACGCCGTGGTCGGCGCCGACAGCCGTGGCTTCGATGGCGGCAAACTGGTCAACGGGCGCAAGCGACACGTGGTGGTCGACACGCTCGGCCTGCTGCTGGGTGTGATGGTCACCGCCGCGGACACCGGCGACCGCACCGCTGCCCACGTGCTGCTCGGGCAGGTCGCCGACGTGCACCACCGGCTGGAACTGGTCTGGGCCGACGGCGGCTACACCGGCAGCCTCGTCGAGCACTGCCTGGCCGCATTCGCGCTGGTCCTGGCGATCGTGAAACGCAGCGACGACATGCGCGGCTTCGTGGTGCTGCCCAAGCGGTGGATCGTCGAGCGGTTCTTCGCCCACCTGATGCGCACCCGCCGTCTGGTGCGCGACTTCGAACGCCGCACCGCCAGCGCCGAGGCGATGGTCTACTGGTCGATGACCCTGCTCATGACGCGCCGTCTTGCCCGGCCGGGCCCTGGGCGAGGGTGAACCGGCCCGGCTGCCGCTCGGCCAGCCAGCCCCGCGCGACCAGGCGTTTCGCCTTCGACCGCAGCGCCTCCACCGTGGCGGGCACCGCGTCCAGGCCGAACATCACGGCCAACTCCTGGCAGGCCAGCGGCCCTTGATGGAGCCGGTGCCGGTCCGCGAGGGCCGCGAGGATACGCTGATAGTCCACCGACAGCACCGACCAGGCCAGCCCCTCATGCCATACCGGCACCTGCGACTTCGGTTTCGCCGCCTGCCTGGCCCCCGAGCGCGGGCCTGCGTCCCGTGGGCCGGGAGCGGCCTCCTGATCAGCGATGTTGCCGTCGTCCGGAGCCAGGACGGTGCCCACTCGTCTGCGGGCGATCGCCCACTCCTGCCATTCCTGCTCGGCCGCGGCCAGCTCGGCCTGGATGCGATCGGCTTCCTCACGCAACCCGTCGACTCGACGGCGAGCAGCGAGCTCGTGCTGTTCCAGCAGTCCGACGACGGACGGCATCCGCAACCTCCCGGGGAGCGACGACACGACATGCCACCACTCCCACCGGGTCACCCACGCTATGCCTGACCAGCGAAAACGCCGCCCTCAGATTCGGAACGACAACAGCCACT
>NZ_WEGL01000050.1 GCF_009604455.1 Streptomyces sp. RB17 | reverse complement strand
CTAACCTCGCGCTTTCACGAGTGGGCCTGTCCGAGTCTTGATCAAATAAATGGAGAGTGCTGCTGACCTGCAACGATGGGACTTGTCGAGGGTCCTGTCACTGCAAGGAAAGAAGCACTCTCCAGGTGAAGAAGAGTAGCGGGTCGTACCCACGTGTCCGTGTCGAGGGCGGCGGCCGTGGAGTTGTTGCCCAGGCCGGGGCCGTGCTGCTGGTCGAGACGGTCCGCAAGTCCGCCCTGGACACCGCGATATCCGCGGCGCTGGCGCCGTGGCGCAAGCCGCGGGCCGTGCACGACCCAGGCAAGATCCTGCTGGATGTGGCCCTGGCCGTCGCACTCGGCGGTGACTGCCTGGCCGATGTCGGCATGCTGCGGGCCGAGCCGGCGGTGTTCGGCCCGGTGGCCTCCGATCCGACCGTCTCCCGCCTCGTCGACGCGCTCGCCGCGTCCGGCCCGAAAGCTCTTGCAGCGATCCGGGGCGCACGTTCCGAAGTACGCACGCGGGTATGGGAGCTGGCCGGGGCAAGCGATCCGTCCGCCGACGGCCAGGTGATCGTGGACATCGACGGAGTGCTGGTGCTCGCGCACTCCGAGAAGCAGGACGCCACCGCGACCTGGAAGAAGACCTTCGGTCATCACCCGCTCGTCGCGTTCGTCGATCACGGCCCAGCCGGGTCCGGGGAACCGGTGGCCGCGCTGCTGCGGCCCGGCAACGCAGGCTCCAACACCGCCTCCGACCACATCGAAACCGCGAGGCTCGCCCTGGCCCAGCTCCCCAAACGGCTGCGGCGGGGACGGCAGACACTGATCCGCACCGACTCCGCCGGCGGCACCCACGCCTTCCTCGACTGGCTCACCCGGCCCGGCCGGTGGCTGTCGTATTCCGTCGGAATGACCACCACCGACGCCATCCACCAGGCCGTCCTGAAGATCCCGAAGAAGGCGTGGACGCCGGCCTACGACGCCGACGGCACCGAACGGCCCGGCGCCTGGGTCGCAGAGATCACCGACATGCCCGACCTGAGCACCTGGCCCACAGGCATGCGGCTGATCGTCCGCAAGGAACGCCCGCACCCCGGCGCCCAGTTGCGCTTCACCGATATCGACGGCAACCGGCTCACCTGCTTCGCGACCAACACCAAAGGCGGCCAGCTCGCCGACCTCGAACTACGTCACCGCAGGCGGGCCCGCTGCGAGGACCGCATCCGAGGCGCCCGCGCCACCGGCCTGCGCAATCTACCCCTGCACGACACGGCCCAGAACCAGATCTGGCTGGAGATCGTCTCCATCGCACTCGACCTCCTCGCCTGGATGCCGATGCTCGCGCTGACCGGCGAGGCCCGCCGCTGGGAACCCAAGAAGCTCCGCCTTCGGCTGTTCTCCGCCCCCGCGAAGCTCGTGAACACCGGCCGCCGCCGCTGGCTCCGACTGCCCGCCCGCTGGCCCTGGACCGCCGTCATCAGCCACGCGACCGTCAGGCTCCACGCCCTGCCGAACCCCGGCTGACCAACCACATCAACCATCCCGACAACCCGCACCACCACACCGGCGAAGTGGAACCCGGCGCCCATCCGACGCGAGAGCCGGACCCTCGCCCTGCCCCAACCCCGAAAAGACCGCACCACACAAACGCGGAGTCCCCATCAGCGAACCGACGAGGACTCATGAACGATCGAGG
>NZ_WEGL01000005.1 GCF_009604455.1 Streptomyces sp. RB17 | reverse complement strand
CGCACCCGCGGCAGACAGAAACGAGAGACCGTCCCCAAGCCGAGCCCCTGACGCTCTGGTGATGTGACGGACCTTCCGGGCCGAAATGCCCGGAATGCTGAGATCCGACTACGGTCTCGGCAACGGCTTCCCTGACCGATCCGGCGAGAAGCCGGAGCGGGGACTGATCCGGCGGGAGACCAGCGCGCGACTCGCCGCAGGTGACATGACGGCGGCGATCGCCAAGGTCCCGCGGCATACAAGCGGACGGGCCACCCACGCAACCGCGAACAGCCGTGCACACCATGACACCAAGGCCCGCATCCCACACGGCCTGTCCCACACCGACCGCCACTGCGGCAGCTGCAGGCCGCGGAGCCACGAAAGAGTGCCCCACCAACGCGACCAGCCGACCCCCGGGCCTGAGCACCCGCCCAGACACCGCGCGCAGCACCCGCACGGACACCAAAAGGACAGGCACGCTCCGGACCCAAGCGCGGCGACCGCAGGGGCCCCACGGTGCTGACCGACCCCAGACGCGGGGTCGGGACCGGGCCCCGACGGGACCCGGGACGTCCAGTGCCGGCGACCGACGTCGCTCGAGCGCAAATCGGACACCACCCGACTACGCCGAAGCCCTGCCCCATCACCGTCTCGCCGCCCACGTCGCAGACCACTGACGCGGCGGCGCGGGGGCGGGGTGGAGCAGGCAGGGCAGGCGAGGGGTCAGTCGCGGGGGCCGCTCCCGTCGTGGTAGCCCAGGTCGAGGTAGCGGGTGCTCCAGGAGCCGACGTCGGGCGTGCTGGCCAGGACATGGTGCCAGGGCTCGGCGCCGGGAGTGGCCGCCTCACCGGAGGCCGCCTCAGAGGACGCCCGGCCGCGGCACGGCCCCAGGCCGTTTCCTGACGTCAGGCAGCGAAACCGATGTTGGTGACGTACTCGTACTGACCCCATTCGGAGCCCAGGTCCACCGTCGCGTCGTTGACCCAGGCGTCGTCCAGGGCCTCGTCGTCCTCGTTGGCCCAGGCCTCGACGATTCGATCCCAGTGGCGCACATTGAGTGTGCGGAACGACAAGGCGCGCTGACGTGGGCGGGGGACCTGGGACTGGTTGAGCGGGTGGAACTCGACGCGGGTTCCACGGCCTTGGCGGTTCAAGCGGGCGAGCAAGTACCTGGCCACGTTGTGACGGCGTACGGCGCGGTACGCGCCCTCGACGGCCTGCAGGTTCTGCTGCGACGGATTGCGCTTGCCGTCCAGCCATGCCTGGAGGGTCCGGTTGGTGACAGTGAGGCCGGCCTCACGGGCCGCCTGACGGGCATGGGCGGTTCGGGTGAGGTAGTGCAGCCGCGCGAGCAGGCCGCGCCGCTGTGAAATCGGGGTGGCGATGAAGTTGGCGAGCGCATCGAGCTGACGCGCAACGGCTTCGTGCCCTTTGATGCCGCTGGCCCCGTATCTACCGAACTCGATGTTCCTATCCGGCACCCTCTACCCCTTGCCCGCAGCGCATTGGTGGAAGCCAGGAGATCCCATTCCAACGCTTGCCAATCCTACAAGATTTGAGGGGCCGAGACGCCAACCGCCCCGGGTTCTACAGCAAAGTCCGAGAGCATGTGGTCGCTGCTGCGACGCAGCAGCCAGACCAACACCGCTTTCACCGAGCCGGACCACCTGATGCGCGCCCTCCGGCGAGGCCTCCGCGAGATCCAGTACCGCAGCAATCTCGTCGACGGACGTCTCGCTGAAACCGGCCTCAGTTTGACGACATCACGCCAACAACGTCAGTAACCCTTGGGAGTGATCGCCTAGTTGGACGGTGCCAGGGTGCGCACGACGTCGAACTCGTTGCCCTCAGGGTCGGCCATGACCACCCAGCTCTGGCCGGGGTCCCGGCCCACGTCCACCTTGGCGGCGCCAAGGCCAAGAAGCCTGGCCACCTCGTCGTCGGTACTGCCGTCGATCGGGCTGACGTCCAGGTGGAGCCGGTTCTTCACGGTCTTGCCCTCAGGCACCCGGATAAAGAGCAGGGTGGGCGGCATCTGGCGGGCCCGGACCTCCTCGACGGTCGGCTCCCAGGAACCGATCTCGACCTTGCCCTCGCTCCGGTCGATCACCTTGAAGCCCAGGACCGCGCACCAGAAGGCCGCGAGCCGCTCCGGATCGTGGCAGTCGACAACCAACTCGGTGAACCTACTGGTCATGACTCCCCCAGACAGTGCGGACGGGGGCTTAGCCTATGTGACCGCGCCACCCCTCCGGTCCGGAATCGATACGACCACCAACCCTTGGAATCGATCATCTAGGCTCGAAGTCCCTGACGGGCTCGCGGCGCTGGCTGTATTCCGTGGTGTCTGTGAGGTATGGGGATGGGGACGGGCTGTCTGCTGCGGGACGATGGCGCCGGGGACGGTACGGATGCAGGCGGCTGAGCTGTTCGAGCAGAAGATCAAGCCGATCGAGGTCGCGCGGCGTCTGCGGGTGAGCCGGAAGTCGGCCTACCAGTTGCACCAGCTTTGGCGGGACGGCGGTGTGCAGGCGCTGGCCTCCCGTGGCCCGAGCGGATTGCGGTTCCGGCTGTCTCCGCGCTGCCTGGAGAAGCTGGCCGTGTATCTGGAGCAGGGCCCGGCCGCGCACGGCTGGGTGGAGGATCAGGTGTGGACGGCAGTGAGGGTGGCCACGCTGATCGGCACGAAGTTCCACGTCTCCCACAGTGTCTCGGGTGCCACGAGGCTGATGCACCGGCTCGGCTTCAGCCCGCAGGTGCCCGCGCGGCGGGTCGCTGAACGCGACGAGACGGCCGTAGCCGTGTGGAAGGAGGCGGCGTGGGAGGAGGTAAAAGAGCCCGGACGGCCTGCGGAGCTACGTCTGCTTCGAGGATGAGGCGGGCTTCACCCGGCGGCCGCCCAAAGGACGCACCTGGGGCCGGCGCGGTCGCACGCCGGTCGTGACAGTCAGTGGGAGACGCTCGGGGCGCCTGTCGGTGGCCGGGCTGATCGCGATGCGGCCCGGTTCCCGGACCCGGTTACGCCACCGTCTGCGCACCCACCCCGCGGGCAAAGGCAAGCGACGCAGCATGGGCGAGCGGGACTTCGTCGCGTTGATCGACGGTGTCCATCAGCTAGTCAAGGCGCCGATCGTGCTCGTGTGGGACCGTCTGAACATGCACGTCTCCTACGCCATGCGTGAGTTGATCGCCGAACGTGAATGGCTGACGGTGTTCCTGCTGTCCGCGTACTCGCCCGACCTCAATCCCGTCGAGGACGTGTGGGCACACGTCAAACGCAGCCTGGCCAACCTCGCCGTCGTCGCCCTCGACCGCCTGGAAACGCTCGTCCGCAACCGACTCAACCGCCTCCAGTACCGGCCCGACGCCCTCAACGGTTTCGTAGCGGGGACCGGCCTGGCCCTCGTCGGTCCGGCGCCGCCTCGACGGGCCGAAGTCGGTGACTCGTGCGCGGGGTGGAGCGGCAGAGGTGGACGACCGTCCGGTCTTTCCGGCTCGCGTGACGCGGTGGCGCGGCATTACGTGCCTGTTTCGGGCGCACGGAGACGCTCCGCCTGGTCGCGATGCTGGTGGCGCTTGCCCGGGCCGTCACGAGGGGAACCGCTCTGGGCGGAAGTCCGCCAGCATCTCGCCACTCTTCCCGCTGCGGATCTCCGAAGCAAGAAGCCGGCCGATTACCGGCCCGAGCGTGATGCCGCTATGGGAGACGGCCTCGTAGTAGCCCGGCACCGACGGTACCGCTCCCACCGAGGGGAATCCGTCGGCTGGGATGGGCCGGTGGGCTACCCGTGTCTGTGCGATGCGGGAGTTGCCGAGTTCGGGAACGACGTGCCGCGCCGATTCGTGGAGCAGCCGTGCGAGTTGGGCTGGATCTTCGCCTGTGTCGATGAGTGCGTCGATCTCGCGGCTGTGGAGGAGCACTGAAGCGTCGCCGTCAGGACGGATCTCGATGTGAGGCGCGTGCATGGCCCGGCGAACAGGGACCTGAGCGCAGTCGATCCGGGTGACGACGCCGGGTTCCCGGCGCATCGGCAAATGCCGTGCGATGAGCCCGGCGACGTGAGAGGCGTTGGGGCCCGCTGCGTTCACGACGATGTCGACGTCGAGACAGCTCCCATCGGACAGAGCAACTGTCCGGATGCTCCCGTCGGTACCGGTGCCGATGCCACAGACCGCGGTGCCGCAACGGAGTTCGGCGCCAGATGCAACGGCCTGGCCGACCAGGCGGCCGACGAGATGACGTCCGTGCACCCAGGCTTCGTCCGGATAGAACACGACTGGAACCTCGCCGGGCACCGTGAGAGCAGGTTCAAGGCGGCGCACCTCGACCCCCGTACACACCTCGACCCGGTAGTCCCAGCTTGCCAGCAGACCGGCTGTTTCCAGAAGCTTCATCTCCGCTGCGGGATCGTCTGCCCAGCGCAAGTGGCCACTGGGATACCACCATGAGTCTGGCCCAATGGTCCTGGCAAGCTCACGATGGGCTGCCATACCCGCGACGTTCAGGTCGAAATAGGACTTGCGCGCGGTCTTGTTGCTGGCATTCACCCACGAGAAAGACCAGTTGGTGACGCCTTCGCCTGGTTGGCCTGAGTCGATGAAGACGACCTTGGCGCCGTGCCGTGACAGGTTCCAGCCCACGCTGGCTCCGAGGATGCCCACTCCGATGACAGCAACACGTTCAGGCCGCTTCACAGACCCGATCCTCACGAACGCCCCCTGCCCAGATCATCGGCGAACTCCCCTTCCTAGCATGCAAGCACCGGTCACCGCTTGCTGCGGTTGTCTGGCACTACTTCCCCCCGCCCCCGCTCCGGGCCCATCAGGGACTTCAGGGAAGTTCAACCTGACGGGCCGAAGTCAGTAGTCCGTCGCACTGGAAGTGCTGATGGTGTAGACCTCCTTGACCTTCACCTCGGTCACGCCGCGGCCCTCGGGAAACACCGTGCGCCAGTCGCCGATGACGTGGAGCTCGTCGGTGCCCATCGCCCGGACGACCATCAGGCCCTCGTCGTAGGCGCGGTGGGCCTTCCACCACAGGTTCGCGAAGGCCTGCGAGCGGATCAGGTGCATCCAGTCGGAGCGGTACAGCTCCCGGTTGTAGTTCGACTCCCCCAGCGTCGAGACGAACTTCGAGTACATCGCCTTGACGTACTCCAGCGTCACCTCATCACCATCGGCGATCGCACGGTCCCGCGCGTCCTTCATGGCGACGCGGAACTTCTCCATCAGGCCTTCCGTGGCGCCGGATGTCCATGATTCGTGGATCACCGGCGGGTCGCACAGGCCGTACTTCTGGCCCGAGATCCGCAGCAGCAGGCGCAGGGTCGGCTCGGTCACCCAGAACGGTCCCGGCTCGTCCCGGCTGCCGATCGGGTTCGGCAGACAGGCGTCGTGTTCCCAGTCCGGTGGGGTGATCAGATGCACGCCGGCACGGCGCCGGTCGTGGTGATTGCCGGTGGAGTGCTCCAGCTGGCCGAGGGGCAGGTGAGTCTTGAGCGCGCTCAGGTAGGCCCCGTTCACGTCGAGCGCGGTGACCTCGTGCTCCCCCGGCGGCAGTTCGGGCCTGGCCCACTTGGGGCGGGCCTCCCAGATCTGGTCCGCGCCGCGGGAGGACTGCTTGCGCAGGACGTCGGGCAGCCACGGATGCGCGATGACTTCGTACCGGCCGCCCTTGCGGCTGTGCTCCAGCAGCGCCATCGCGTCCGGGATCGCCCGCTTCACCAGAGCCTGGGTCGCCGCCTCGACATCGCCGGAATGCTCGGCAAGCGCGGCCGCGACAGCGGAGCCGATCAGGTCCGGCGCATCGGCACTTTTCAGCCGACGGCCCACGGGCACGATCCTGACCCCGGCTTCCGGCTGCCCGCGGCGGCCCGCGGGTTCCGATTGTCGGGGCTCCCTGGGCGAAGCCGGCTTCACCGGCACCGCGGGCCCGACCGTCCGCGCGGTCTTGTCGGCACCGCAGTCGGCGGAGTCCAGGTGCTGGGGGAATCCGGCGACCTGCTGGCGGGCCGGCTGCCCGCACAGCGCGCAGGGCCGGGGCACGGCGAGCTCCTCGACGTCGTCGTCCTGACCGACGGACAGCTCGGCTTGCGCCGGCACCATGCCCTCCGGCTCGACAGCCGGGTTCTTGCGGGGCTCCTCGGCCGCCAGTTTGGTCCGTGCACCGTTGAGGAAGTACGCGTACTTCTCCCGCACTTCGCCGCTCGGGTCCCGCCCCGACTCCCAGCCCCCGACCGTCGACGGACTGACCCCCAAGGTCTGGGCGAGCTGGACACGCGAGACGTTCAGCCCCTCGCGCAGGGCGCGCCGCTCCTCCACCGGAGGCAGCGCAACCTCCTTCTTGGCCCCCGCCAGCAGCGCGTCGATCGCACCGAAGTCCGTCATCACGCTTCTCCGTCGGCGCTCGCAGCGCGAGCGGCCGCGGTACGGCGGCCGGGAACACGGCGACGCTCGGCAGGCAGCGCTTCAGCAGCCCGGGTGGGTCCTGCCAGGAGATCGAGGACATCGATCCCGTAGTGCCCGGCGACCGCGTCGCAGTCAGTCAGACTCCATGCAGCCAAGCCGGACTGACGGCGGCTCACTTGAGTCTGACTCACCCCGAGAACAGATGCGAGATCGGTCTGTGACTCGCCGGCGGCATGCAAGAGGGCCGCCACAGCCGACCGCACCCGCTCCTCCAGA
Organism: Streptomyces sp. RB17; assembly: GCF_009604455.1. Classification (GTDB taxonomy): domain Bacteria; phylum Actinomycetota; class Actinomycetes; order Streptomycetales; family Streptomycetaceae; genus Streptomyces. The sequence continues at coordinate 740,495 of NZ_WEGL01000005.1, read as the reverse complement.
CTCATACCCATAACGCAGACCATACCACCGATCAAGCATTCTCTATACGTATTTCGCATCGCACCGTGGAGCTGAATCGGCCGAATTCAGATACCGCCCTCACCTTGAGCCAGTCGGCAGCCTGCGGCTATAGAGTGCACCGCACTTGAACGCTCAATCGGTGCGAGTAGCCCCCGTGATCGCCGGAATGCTCGACCAGGCTGCCGCGTTCGACGGCACCGTCTTCCGGCAGCTCGGGACTGGCACTGCTTGGCGCGGGGCTGCGGGCGAGGCATGGCGACCCATCGGGTGGATGCCGCTCTTGCCGGTGGCGTTCACGGGTAGAGCGACCCAGCGTCTTCTGAGACCTTCTCCGACCCCGTCTGGACTGTCACAATGCCGACATGCACGTTCGGGGGGATGCGCAGTCGTGCCTGCGGCGGTTCGCAGCCGGGCCGGTCGGGGGGATCGCCGCTGCGGCCGCGGCGCTGCTGATCGCGCTGTCGGGGCGCTATGGCTTCCATCGCGACGAGCTGTACTTCCTGCTCGCCGGCCAGCACCCGGCCTGGGGCTATCCGGACCAGCCACCGCTCACGCCGCTGCTGGCCAGGCTCGGCGCGGAGCTCTTCGGTTCCACCCCGACCGGCGTGCGGATCCTGCCCGCGCTGCTCACCGCGGTCACGATCACGCTCACCGCGTTGATATCCCGAGAGTTGGGTGCCGGACGCGGCGGGCAGGAACTCGCGGCAGGAGCCGCGGCCTGCTCAGGCTATACGCTCGGAATCGGCCACCTGCTCTCCACCGCGACCTTCGATCTGACAGCCTGGCTGGCGATTGTTCTGCTGATGCTCCGAGTGCTGCGCACGGGTGAATTCCGCTGGTGGCCTTCGCTGGGAGCGTTGATCGGCATCGCACTGCTGAACAAGCTGCTGGTGCTGGGGCTGTTGCCGGCCTTGGCAATGGGCGTGCTGACCGCCGGACCCCGCGGCTTCTTCGTACCGCGTCCACGTGCGCTGCTGGGCCCGCTGACCGCCGTCCTCGCCGCGCTGCCCTTCGCGATCCCCACCCTGTGGTGGCAGGCCGCACATGGTTGGCCCGAACTGACGGTAGCTCACGGAATCAGCGCCGATGTCGGAACCGGCGGGCGTTTGCTCGCCCTGCCGATGCAGCTGCTCCAGTTCTCGCCGATACTGGCACCCCTGTGGCTGACGGGGCTGAGCCGGCTCTTGCGCCGGCCGGAGCTTCGCTGGGCCCGACCGGTTGTAGTGGCCTGGGTGGTGCTGTGCCTGCTGGTGCTGGCCGGCGGCGGCAAGGGGTACTACCCGATTCCGCTGCTGTACGCCATCAGCGCCGCCGGCTGCGAGCCCTACGCCCACTGGATCCGTGAGCACCGCATCAAGCTGGCAGGCGGACTGCTTGCGGCCCTGCTCACCAGCGCCCTGGCCGCCCTGCCAGTGCTGCCCGCATCGGCGCTGTCCGTGCCGATGGCCGTCGACCCCGACCTCGGCGAGGAGGTCGGCTGGCCTCAACTCGCACGCGCCACCGCCACCGGCTGGGAGGCGATCCCCGCCGACCAGCGAGCCACTGCCGTGTTGCTGACCGCGAACTACGGCGAGGCCGGGGCCATCGCACGGTACGGGCCCGCCCTCGGTCTGCCCACGCCGTACTCCGGCCACATGGGCCTGCACGCCTGGGGCCCGCCGCCGGCCACCGCCACGGGTCCCGTGCTGCTCGTCCACCCGGCGGACTACCCCGAGTTGGAGCACCACTTCACCGCCTGTCGCACGATGGCGCGCGTCGACAACGGGCACGACACCGCGAACCAGGAGCAGCACGCGGCTGTGGTGCTCTGCGCAGGGCCGGACCGGCCATGGCTCGAACTCTGGCCGCTGCTGCTCCGATACTGAGCAGCCACGTTCCTCTGCACATTGCGCTCCGCAACCTGCGGGATGATCTCGGTGAGAAGGAAGGTGACGTACTGGTCGTCGAAGGCGTCGTACTCGTTGTCGCGGTTCTTGGGGTTCTCCGCGTGAGGGAAGACGCCAGGATCGACGAACGCGCCGATGGTGACGGGTATGTCACCGCGGTGAATGAGGTTGTCCAGGACGATCGCGCCGCGTACCTCCCCTGCGGGGCCCAGGTACCACCATCCGTCCTGGAACACCATCAAGGATGCCGGTTCCGCTGGGTCGTACTGTGCAGGCACGTGGACCCAGAACTTCCGAAAGGTTGGGTGCCGGCCGGGTGGGCTGCCCGTGCGTACTCCACGGCTGTGACGAGTGCGACGCCGAAGAACGAAGAGACCCAAAGGGCCTCGTGAAGGGGCGTCCGTCGGCATCAGGCAGTTCCCAGCCGTCGACAGTTGGGCAACGCTCTCCTCTCAGCGCCACGGAGACTACGTACGTGACGGCCATGCCTGTGCGGTCGGAGCAGGCCGTGGAGTTGGTGGTGGCGCCCGGCGCCCAGTACGTGGCGGAGGACCCGGCACCAAAGTCGGGCGCTCCGGTTTTGCGTCGGCCGCGCTGGGCTGATGGGGCCCTCGTTGTCGCCGAGACGTGGCAGGCGCAGGGTAGGGCCGGCCCGTTGGCGTACCGCAGGGAGTCGAGTCCCGGACCGGTGGCCCGGTGCGCTCCGGCGCGAGAGCGGACGGGCGATGTCTGCTGTCGCCCGGGCCGTGTGTCATCGGGCGGGCACGGTCTACGATCAACGCTGCCGAGTGAAAACCGCTTACCGCCAGGGGACTTGGGGCTGTGGACGACCGGGATCTGATACTCGCTGACCGCTACCGCCTGGTGCGCCCGCTGGGGCGCGGCGGGATGGGAGAGGTGTGGGAGGCGCAGGACGCGAGCCTACGGCGGCCGGTCGCAGTCAAGGTGATCTCGGTCCTCGCGGGTGGCGGCAGTCGGGCCGACGAGGCGCGCGCCCGGTTTCTGCGGGAGGCGCGGATCACCGCCGCGCTTCAGCATCCCCATATCGTGACCGTCCACGACCTCGGTGAGGCAGCCACCGGCCAGGGCACGACGCCGTTCCTCGTGATGGAGCTGCTCCAGGGCGAGGGTCTGGACGCGGTTGTCCGGCGCGGACCTGTCGGCGAAGAGGAGGTGGCGCGGTGGGGGGCGCAGGTGTGCGACGCGCTGGGTGAGGCGCATGCCGCCGGCATCCTTCACCGCGACATCAAGCCCGCGAATCTGTTCGTCGCGGCCTCGGGCAGTCTGAAGGTGCTCGACTTCGGGATCGCCCGCGCCGCCGACGCCTCGGCTACCGGTGACCGGTTGACCCACACCGGGTTCATGGTGGGCACGGCCGCGTACATGGCACCGGAGCAGGCACGCGGGCGCCCCGAGCAGCGCAGCGACCTGTACTCCCTCGGGTGTGTACTGTTCGAACTGCTCACCGGGCGCCTGCCGTTCGACGCCCCGGACACCCTCGGGTATGTCACGGCGCACCTTCACGATCCGCCCCCCGCGCCGAGCAGCCTCGTGCCCGGCGTCTCCGCTGCGTGGGACCGCCTGGTCGGCCGGCTGCTGGCCAAGGACCCGCGCGAGCGGTACGAATCGGCCGCCGTACTCGCCGACGAGTTGCGGCGCTTCGGTGGTGTGCGGCAGGCCGTACCCGCCGTTCGCTACACCCCCACCGCCGCCGACCGCGAGGAGCACGGGGCGAGCTCACCGCCTTCGGCTGCCTCCGTTTCCGACGATCTCGCGGCGGCATCTACGGTTCAGGCGCCTGCAGGGTCATTCGGTGGCACAGGCATGAGCCGACGCAGCCTGCTCCTGAAGGGTGCGGGCGTCGCCGCGGTCGCGGTCGCCGGAGGGGCGGCGGCGGTGTACCTGACCGGCGACCCCGAGCGGGACCCCGTCGCCTGGTCGCAGAAGATCGCGGACGTCGACCTGATCAACTCCGACGGCCCTGACGTCGTCCTGGCCGGCGGCCGGTGTCATGTGGCCGCCGGCCACTACTACCGGGAGACCGCCGCGCTCCACACCTTCGACCTCGCCACCGGCAAGCCTGTGTGGAAGGTCTCCCTCGACGCGGCCTGGGCCCGGGAAGCACGCTTCACGGTCGTCGGCGGCACGCTGCTGGCCCTGACCCAGGACCCCGCCGACAAAGGCGGACTGGTGCACGCCTTCGACGCCGCCACCGGCGAGCGCCGCTGGCAGCGGTCGGTGCCCTACGGCGCCATGGGGCTGGATGTGCACCGGCCCAGCGGCCTGCTGATCAGCGGGGAGGACGGATACGTGAGCGGAACCGATCCGCGCACCGGCGAGCAGCGATGGGCGATCGACGTGTCCTCCCCGTACGCCGCCACGTGGATCCTGGCCGACGACCTGATCCTGTGCAGCGGCGGAATCGCCGTGGTCGGCAGAACGGGCGAGAAGCTGTGGACACGCTCGGGCTTCCAACCGCAGGGCGACCTGGCGCAGCCCCTGGGGGAGGGCCTGCTCTGCTACGAGGCCGGCAGGACGGACCCCGTCGATCTCGTCTGCCGCAAGGCGGCCACGGGAGAGGTGATGTGGCGGAGCCCGTTCCAGAAGACCAAGCCGGATGCATACGCCGCCGGGGCCTTCCAGCCGCTCGACGAGCTGGTGTCGGGCACCACGGTGTTCCTTCCGCTGGCCGCGGGGTCCCGCCGGAAACCGACCGCACTGAACGGACTCACCGGCGAGCAGACCTGGACCTACGGCAGCACGTACCAAGAGGTTGACCTGAAGGAACAGGGGACGACGAGCGTGGCGGGCGGGTTCGTCCTGCCCACGGGATCGGGACCGGTGTGCCTGGCCGCCGACGACGGCACGAAACGGTGGCACGCCGCTACTCCGAGAGTGCAGACCACCAGCAAATACGCCATGCTCTCCGGGACAGGGCAGGCCCGCGTGCTCCAACGCTGGACCAGCGTGCGGATCGTCGAAGTGGAGCACGGCCGCACGCTCTGGACAGGCCAGTTCGACAGCACGGCCATGAGCGAGCCTGCCGCGAGCGGCGACTCGATCGTGTTCCTCGACGGCAGCGGCACACTGTGGGCGGTGCGCGTGTGACCTTTTGGGCCTGGTGGAGAGCGACCACTACCGCTGGCTGACCTGTGTGTTCGGACCCGGGTAGGTGCTACGCATCGCGCATCCTGGGCCGCGGCGTGTCCCATGCGCACCCGATGAACGCGGCCCTGTCACCGCCCGGGAGCCGGCATTCGCTGGATGTCGCCCACGACGTCGGTGCCGCACAGTACGGCATCAGGGTTGGTGACGGGGCCCGATTTCGGTGGGCACGGTGGCAGCGCCGCTGAGTCTGATGGGAGCGTCGGCCAGGTGGGGCCAGTGGTTGGCCTCCTAGGCGAGGTGGGGCCGGAAGCGGAAGGACTGTGACAGGGCCGGCCGGGTGCCGTGGAAGCCGGTCATGACGTCTTTGGCTCCGCGCCATTGGTAGATGGCCTGGGCGAAGTCGCCGACCATGACGAGCTGGCTGTGGTCGCGTCGGGCGAGGAAGACCTGTTCCACGACGGGGTTGGCGTGCAGTCGGAGCGCATTTCGCCGCGACCCACACGCCCAGATGTACGCCCGCTTACGAAGCGAGCGCTGCGGTGCTTGGAGGCCGTGAGGCGTGAGGCCCGGAGCGCGGCGCCTGCAAAGGTGGGGGTGTGCGTCGTTCGGTCAGGGCTCCTGTACGACGCCGGCCTGGCGCCCGGGCGGGGCGGTGGGAAGGACGACGGTGAAGCGGGCGCCTTCCGGGGTGTTCGTGGCAGTGATGGTGCCGGCGTGGGCGTGGACGACGCGCTGGGCGATCGCGAGTCCGCGGCCGGCCCCGCCGGTCGCGCGGTTGCGAGAGGACTCGGCACGGTAGAGCGGCTCGAACACGTACGGGAGGTCGTCGGGGGCGATGCCGGCTCCGGTGTCGGCAACGCTGGTGAGCACCTGCTGCCCGGCGTGATGGCACGTCACGGTGATACGTCCGCCCGGAGTGTGTGGCGCAGGGCGTTGTCGATCAGGTTGCCGATGGCCATGGTCAGCAGGTGTTCGTCGCCGGCGGGCAGGCAGCTGTCGTCGGGTGCCTCGATCATGAGTTGAATGCCCTGGGTGCGGGCCCGGGGCTGGTGGGCGAGGACGGTGCCCTGGAGCAGCGCGGCCATGTCGACCTGGGTGAAGGTGGGCTTCTGGTCGAGGAATTCCATGCGGGCGTAGGTGAAGAGGTCGGTGACGAGGTGGTCGAGCGTGTCGGCGCTGCGGCGGCAGACCTGGAGGTAGCGGTCGGTTCGCTCGGGTGTGGTGGCCAGGCCGTCGTGGAGGCCGTCGAGGTAGGAGCGCAGCTTGAAGGCTCCCCTCCCTGAAGGGAGGGGGATTCGTCACCCTCCAGGGCTGAGCGGGGATTTACGGCTCAGGCCGCCACCGGAGCCAGCGGCTCGGGTGGTCTTACGCCCTCGACACCGTCCGGGTTCCAACCTGCCCGGACCAGCATCACGCGGGCGGAGTTCTTGTCCCTGGGGGACACGGCTCCACACGCGGTGCAGGCATACGTTCTCATCGAGAGAGGTAGTGCGTGCTTGGTTCTCGCTCCGCACTTGGCACAGTCCATCGTGGTGTGCGCCGGGTGCACCAGACGGACGTCCCGCCCGTGCTTGCGGCCCATCTCGCACAGGGCACGCTTCGTCGCGGCGATGGCGGCATCGGCCGCCTTGCGGGCCATGGTGGTCTTCGCCAGGAACTTCGGCCTAAAGTCCTCCACCGCAACCCCGTCATGGCCGCGCATCACGGACTTGGCCCACTTACGGCCGGTGTCCTCACGCTGCCTCGCGATCTTCTTGTGCAGCTTCGCCGCCTGCGCCTGCGCGGCCCGGTAGCCGGCGGATGCGGGCTGTCCCTTCGGACGCCGACGCCGGGCCATCATCCGCTGATACCTCGCCAGCCGCTGCGCGGCCCGCTTGCCGTGCTCGCCATGCGGCAGATCGTAGGCGTCGTCGGTGGTCGTGGCGGCCTCCTTCACACCCCAGTCCACCCCGAGCACACGCCCCGTGCGGGCGAGCGGTTCGCTCTGCGCGGCAACGACGAAGGACACATACCAATGTCCGAGCGTGTCCTGATACACGCGCACACTCGACGGATCGGCCGGAAGGGGCCGCGACCACACCACCCTCAGCACGATCTGGCCCGCAAGGTGCAGGCGGCCGTCCTTGAGGCGGAAACCGCGCTTCGTGTAGTTGAGGCTGCACCGCACCTCCCGCTTCTTCTTGAAGCGGGGCATCTGGGCCCGGCGGTGCATCGGCAACCGGTCCTTGATGTCCTTCAGCGCTTTGGCACGGGACTTGGCAAAGTCGCGTATCACCTGCTGCTGCGGCACCGACGCGCCCTCAGCCAGCCATGGCGTCACCCCGCGGGCCTCGGTCAGCATCTTGTCCAACTACGCCGGACCACAGGTCACCTTCTCGCCGGTCGCCCGGCTCTGCACGTGGACCTGCTTGGACTTCGCGACGCACTCATTCCAGAGCCACCGGCAGCGCGCCCACTCCGCTTCAAGTGCGCGCCGCGCAGCAGCCGACAGGCGCACACGGAAGGTGTACCGGGCATGCCCGGTGTCCTTCGTGGTCGCCTCTGTCGTCATGCATCCGAACCTACCCGAGGGGACTGACAGTTGAGAGTTCTTGATCAATTGTGGGCGCGACATCACCGCCGTGCGGGATGGACGCCGGATCACCCTGACGGCGACCCGGCTATCCCTGCCCTGCTCCGCAGGACTCCGATTCCTCCCCGGCCTGAAGGCCAGGGCATCCTCGGAGGAACCCGGTGAACAGGGGGGTGCGCAGGTCGTGGGCGATGGCGCCGATGAACAGACGGCGTTGGTCTTCCAGTTCGGCGCGTTGGGCGCGGGCCTCGTGGAGCTGGCCGGCGGCGGTGTTCAGGGCGGAGGCGACGTCGGCGACCTCGCGGACGCGCGCCGTGGGCAGGGGCGTTGGACCTTCCTGGACGGCGAGGTTACGTGCGGCCTGGCTCATCGCCGCCAGGGGGCGGACGACGTGGCGGCCGAGGAGGATGCCGGTGGCCGACACGGTGAGCACGAGGACCCTCGCTCTGGCAGTGAACGGCAGGATCCAGCCGGTGCGAGTGGTGGGGTGCGGGATGACCCAGCCACTGCCCAGGTCGGCCTGTCTGCCGGGGCCGGGCACGGTGAATCTCTCGGCCGGGGCGATGCGGGCCGGTTGGCTTCCGGCGGCCAGTGTGGTGAACCAGGGGCCGTGGGCGGGGCGCAGTTCGGCGTCGACCTGCTTGGCTGCGAAATAGGTTCGGGCGGCGGTCTGCCAGGCGTGGTCGTTCCACCGGTTCACGCCGTCGATCACGAAGGTACGAGCGGCGGCGAAGACCACCGACGAACCGGCGGAGGTGCCGGCGTTCTACGGCTCCCCCGCCGAGCACCGGGTCCACCTGCGCACCACGAATCCGAGTCGACCTTCAGCTCCGTCAAGTTCCGGGGCCGGGTCACCCACGGCGCGGGCAGCCCGGCCGCCGCGCCGGCGATGGTCTTCAAGCTCGTCGCATCCCCCCAACGCAGGCGCGGCATCACCGGTGCCTCCCTGATGTTCCTGCTCCGCGCCGGAGCCCGGTTCGAGAACGGCGTCCTGGTCGAGCGCTCCGAGGTCGCAGCGGCCTAAGGGCTGTCCCGTAAGCCGTGCTTCAGCTGAGGGTGGCAGGGCGCAGGTGGAGAAGTCGGTGGCAGGCTGACCGCCGATAAGGGACGATCACGACGTGCACGGCCATGCTCCTGCCGGACGCGCCCGAACGCTTTGAGCGGTGTGATGCCATGCTCTGACGTCGGATCGATGCTCGGCCTGGTGCTTTCCACGCCGGGCCGGAGAGGACTCGTGTGTCGCTCGCTCTTGAAGATCGCTTGGCCATCATCGAACTGGTCTCGTTGCACGGTCACCTCGTTGACGACGGAAGCCTTGACCAGTTGGAGGAGTTGTTCACCGCCGATGTGGTCTACGACCTCACCGACTTCGGCCAGGAGCCGCTGTCCGGGGTGGCGGCCATCCGGGAAGCGGCATGGGCGCTGGGAGCGGCCAACCCCGTCGCGCACCACGTCACCAACGTCGTCGTAACCGCATGGGCGGACGGTCGGGTGCAGGTCCGCTCCAAGGGGCTGGGTATCAAAGCGGACGGTTCCTGCGGTTCCGTCTCCTACGACGACACTGTCGTGCGCACCGCTGACGGCTGGCGGATCAGCTATCGCAGACTCTCGCCACGCCGAACTCCCCTGGGTGGGATGACAAAGCCCGGCTGACCAGGCACGTCCCCCCTGGTCCTAACCGGTGAGAACGACTTTGTGCAGGCGGGCGATACCGAGCATGGCGTGGTGGACACCGTCGCCTTTGAGGCGGCAGTCGCGCAGGATTTTCCAGCTCTTCATGCGGGCGAAGACGTGCTCGACGCGGGCTCGGACCTTGCGATGGGAGGCGTTGTGCTCCTCCTTCCAAGGGGGAAGGTCGTCATGTCCGCGCTCGCGGCGGTGCGGGATGACCAGGCCCGTTCCCCGGTATCCACCGTCGGCGATGACAACGGCCCTCCCGACAGCGGTCTTGGCTCCGGACAGTTCCCATGCCTTGCAGTCGTTCCGGTTGCCGGGCAGAGGCCGGCCGACGGCGGCGACGAGCCGAGTGTCGGCGTCGATGACGACCTGATGGTTGGTGGAGTAACGATAGTTCTTCGACTGCTCGGCGACCATGTGGTCGCAGGTGGGGACCAGAGTGCCGTCCACGATCAGCACGGTCTCCTTGCGGAACCGCTTGCGCTGCCGCAGGGCGAGTAGCGGCCCGAGATGACCGATGATCCGTGCGGCAGCCGATTTGGACACGCCGAACAGTGGGCCGAGCTGCCGCAGCGTCAGGTTCGTCCGCCAATACGCGGTGACCAGCAAGACCCGGTCATGCAGCGGCAGACTCCACGGCCGACCCTTGCAGGCCGAGTCCGCGCCTTCGCGCCGATGGGCAGTGACCAGCTTGCCGAACTGCCGCGGGCTCATCCCGGCGAACGGGGCTATCCAGGACGGCTCCGACGCCGTGATCAGACCAGGCATAGACAAGATCATGTCGTAAAGATCAGCCGTTACGGGACAGCCCTTAGTCGTGGCGGCTGATCAGTTGGTGCACTGCGTTCCCGTCCCGCGCCCGTTCACCTGGTCATTTCGGTGAGGATCCGGGTGACGGCGGTCGGATCGTCGGGAGTGATCGTGGGGCGCACACGGCGTCCCAGGTCTATCACGAGTGCGACGTTCTTCTTCGGCCGCCGCGGATCGAGGTTCCACCAGTGGATGAAATCTCCCGAGCCCCAGATTCGCCACTTCCGCACCCTGTTCGGTCCGGTTAGAGGGAGAGTTTCAACGCCACTGATCGAGGTGTAGCGGATCCGCTTCGCCCCCCATGGGTAGCAGCGGCGAATGGTGAGGCCTTGATCGTCGCAGACGATTCCGCCGTCGTCATAGGCGGCCGTGTTCGTGTTCATCTGCATCCCCTGATGTTCAACCTGTCGGCGTGCGGAGCGGCGGTTCAGGGAGTCTCGGGGGCGAGGATGAAGATTCCGGCGACCTTCTCGTCCGCGTCGAACGCGACCCGGGCCTTCATGTCGCCGGCCTCGTAGCGCAGCGGGATGTCGACGACCGTGTGGTCGCCGATGCGTCGGACGAACGGCTCGCCCTCGCCGAAGCCTTCGAACGCGCCGACGAGGCCGGTGACCGTGGCCAGGCCGTTGGCCCGGACCTCGTCGGTAAATGCCTCCAGGACCTGTGCGTTGAAGGACTGCCGGGCTTCGTCCATGCGGCCGTCGAGGACGGCGGTGGCGATCGTGATCGCGCGTTCTGCAGCGTCGGGCATGCGGACGGTCTTGTCCATGGGTTCTCCCGTTCGGGGATCGATGGGTTTGCCGAACCGCTGAAAGGCGGCCTGGCGGGTGACTCCGAGCAGGTCGCCGAGCTCCTGCCAGGTATGGCCGGCGTCCCGGGACTGCTGTACGCACAGCTTGAGCACCTGCTCGGCCAGGTCGTCGACGTGCCGGGCGCGACGGACGACATCGAGGTAGGCGGGTGACGCCAACGGGTTGCCTACCTCTTGAGCCAGGCCGGTGGCCTGCTCGGCCAGCAAGCGGCTCAGGGCGGTGAGGCTCTGGGAGGAATCGACCATGCGTAAAGAATATCTTTACACCTCAGGATGTCAAGGAATCCTTTACGGCTGCCCAGCCAGCCGATGAGCTCGCATCCGGGCTTCAAGCCGGTCGATGCGATCCACACCTCTAGACGAAGGAGACCCGATGCGAGCAAGTACGACGGGCACCAGTACGTCGGCGCCTGAGCCCGAGTTGCACGGTGCGAGTCAGGCCACGGGTGGGTCCCGGGCACGGACGGCATCGCCGTCGGTGGTGCTCTTGGGAATACGGATCCGCGCTTGATCTTTGAATGCGGTGGCACGGTAGGCGTCGGCTCTCTAGCGCGCAGCCGGCCAAGCCTTGTCCGGTATTGGGCTTCACCCACAGGCGGGCCAGCCATGCGCAGTTCGTCGTGGTCGACGACGTGAATCTGGTCTCCCGTCCGGCGGGGTTGGCCTGGGACGTGGCCGGGGCGCTGTACGTGGCCGGCACGACCGCCTACGCCACCGTGTTCGCGGTGGACCCCGGCCCGGACGACACGGTCGTCGTCTCCGGTGCGGCGGGCGGCGTCGGGTCGCTTACCGTGCAGCTCGCACGGCGGCGCGACGCCACGGTGATCGGGCTGGCGAGCGAGCGGAACCACGCCTGGTTGAAGGATCGCGGTGTTCCCCCGGTCGAGTACGGGCCAGGTGTGGCCGAGCGGATCCGTCAGGCGTCCGGCGGCAGGGTCGACGCGTTCATCGACACCTTCGGCGACGGCTACGTGGCCCTGGCAGTGGAGCTGGGCGTGCGGCCCGAGCGAATCAACACGATCCGCGACTGGCAGGCCGCGGCCGAGGTCGGCGCGCGGACCTATGGAGAAGGTGCGGCGGCGTGCGCGGTCGTACTCGGCGAGTTGGCCCGGCTTGCCGCGCGCGGCCAGCTGGAGGTGCCGATCGCCCGCACCTACCCGCTGGAACGGGTGCGGGACGCCTTCCGCGAACTGGAACAGCAACACACCCACGGCAAGATCGTGCTCCGGCCCTAGGGCTGCAGAGCGCCTGCCGAATTCGACATGGGGCCGAGCTGTAAGCAGAGCGTGTCAAGTGACGATGCTCTCCAGACGCTCTTCGATGATCTCGCTCATCTGGCCCCGCTGGTGGGGGGCTGCCGAACAAAGCGGCCACATACCAGTGGTCGTGCATGACCTCGTCCAGAGCCCTCAGGCCCTTCGCCATCGCCTCCTGCTCCTTCTCCCTGAATCGATCCACGTCGAGGGTGCCAAGAAGCTGCATCTCCGCAAGGGCATCGTCTAGTACCAATTGCCACGCACGCAGCGTCGATCGGACGTCAACGAGCCGTCCTATCTCTGCCTGAAAAACGACCGCAGCGGTTACCAGCGACCCTCCAAGCGCCCCGACCAGTCCGTACACGGCATCTGACATGCGCACCAATGTGGCATAGCCATCTGCGGGCCCGTACCTGCGGTGGCCAACTACAGAGCTCAGATTGGCCAACTGAGATGCTCAGTCACAACCTGGCGACTGAAACCGTCGGCTGAGTGGCGTGTCTGAGCAGACACCCCATGGACGGTGTCTTCATCGGCCTGCACCAGCTTCGCGATCACCGGCACCCGGTTCCCGCCGGCCGAGGCAGGCCAGCAGCGTCATCGCCCGCCGATTGCGCACCGAACTCGTGCTGCCCTGGCGCACGATCTGCTACAGCCTCTGCCCTCCTGGTCGGTCAACATCCGCACACGGACAGGCTCAGCCACCACACCCCCAGCCGGACGGAGGTCACCGCACATCCAACCGCCTCGACCAACAACCCGGCCAACCCATGCGGTCAGAGCACTACACACACCCAATCCCGCGCGGCGTGGGACATGGTGGCGAGATTCCCGGTGAGTGTGGGGCCTTTCCGGGGCACGGTGCCACGAGGCTTGGCGCGTGTCACACCCCCCGGGCAAGCCGATCGTCAGCGTTCGGCTTGGGGCTCTCCTGTGGTCCAGTCCCAGTCGGTGATCGTGGTGCGCATCAGCCGGGCGGCGGTGGACAGGTGGTTGTCGGCGGCCCAGTAGAGGGTGACCGTGCGGCGGCAGTCGGGGCTGTCGACGGGGATCCACGCGACGGGGGCGCGTGTGACGCTGCGGCGGGCGAAGGCGGGGGCGAGGCCGATGCCCAGTCCCGCGCTGATCAGGTCGGCGATGGCACTGTGTTCGTCGCTTTCACAGACGATCTTCGGGGTGAGGTCGCGGGCGGCGAAGAGTCGGTCGAGCAGCCGGCGTAGCCAGTGTCCCTCGCGGGCCGTGACGAAGGGCTGGTCGGCGAGTTCGTCGATGGTCACAGACGTGCGGCCCGCCAGCGGATGGTCGAGCGGCGTGCCCACTCCCACCGCCTCCTCGAAGAGCTGCACGGACTCCAGGCCCTCGACATGGATCGGCTGCGAGGCGACGCACAGGTCGACCTCCCGGGCGCGCAAGCGGCGCGCCATGTCCTCGGGCGGCGACCAGTGGAGCTCGATCTCAACGGCGGGATGAGCACGCTTGTAGACAGCCAGCGGACCAGTGAGCGTGAGGAAGGTTTCCGACGCCAGCCTCACGGTGCCCAGGCCCTCGCCGGTGGCCTCGGCGACAGCGCGCCGCCCCGCGTCGAGCTCGCCCAGGGCACGTTCGACGTGGTCCCGGAAGACCCTGCCGCTGTCGTTGAGCCGGAGCCGGCCGCCCCGATCGAACAGCGGCACGCCCAGTTCGCTCTCCAACCGGGCGATGGTCCGGCTCAGCGACGGCTGGGCGACGTGCAGTTCGTCGGCGGCCCGGCTGAGGTGCTCCAGCCGCGCGACCACCAGGAAGTGCCTGAGCGAGCTCAGCTCCATCATGCCTCCGGACACATAACGCCATAGCAATATTCATCTTAGACACGATAACTCCCAAGTCATAGTGTCGAGTTCGCGAGAAGCGAGGAGTTCCACCGAGAAGGAACGGATCGGGGTAGCGATGACCACGCAGCACGAAGCAGATGAGGCCAGGATCCGCCGGCTCGTCCACGAGCTCGTCGAAGGAGTCCAGGGCAAGGACCCCGACGGCCTGCGGCGGCTCTACGCAACGGACATCGTGTCCTTCGACGTCCAACCGCCGCTCCAGCACGTGGGGATCGAGGCCAAGCTCAGGAACTGGGCGCCCGTCTTCACATCCTTCGAGACGGTCACCTACGAGGTTCGCGACCTGACGCTCACCGTGGGCGACGACCTGGCATTCGGCCACGCCTTCGCTCGTCTCGGCGGCACGTTCAAGGACGGGACGGCGACCAGCGGCATGTGGGTCAGGGTCACGTACTGCCTCCGGAAGATCGACGGCACGTGGTTGATCGTGCATGACCAGGTCTCGGTGCCGCTCGACGTCCGGACCGGCACCGGAGCAGTCGACCTCGAGCCCTGACCCACCGAGCCCACCGCCCCCGCCGCGTCGACGCGGCATCACAACCGTGGAGGAAAAACATGAGTTCCGCCCCCGCGACCATCGAGATCCCGGGCTACCGATCCGGCACGTGGAAGGCCGACCCGGTGCACTCCGAGATCGCCTTCTCCGTCCGCCACCTCATGATCAACAAGTTGCGTGGCCGATTCACCGCCTACGACGTCACGATCGTCACCAGCGAGGACCTCCTGGCCTCGTCGGTCGCCGTGACCATCGACCTCGCGTCCATCGACACCGGAAATGAGCTGCGTGACAACCACCTTCGCGCCGCCGACTACCTCAAGGTCGAGAAGTACCCCACGATGAGCTACCGCTCGACCGGCATCCGCCGGACCGGCGACGGCTGGGCCATCGACGGTGAGCTGACGTTGCACGGCGTCACCCGGCAGGTGCCGCTGGCCGTCGAGGTGAACGGGTTCAGCCCGGACCAGTGGGGTGGACAGCGGGCCGGCTTCTCCGCGACCGCGGAGATCAACCGGCGCGACTTCGGCATTGACATCAGCGTCCCGCTCGACGCCGGCGGCGTCGCGGTCGGCGACAAGGTGTCGATCAGCCTCGAGATCCAGGCCGTTCTCCAGAAGTGACCCGGACGGGCAGTTGGCAAGGCCCGAGAAAGGCAACTCATGGTCACCATCGGCAGATTCCGTCGGGCCGCACCGGTCCGATCGGACGCGGCGCACCGGAAGTGGTCCTGCGAGTGGATGCTGCGCGCGGTCGTCAGCGTGCACACGGTTGCGATCTTCGGTCAGCCCGTGTTCGCCGGCGTCTATCTGAGCGGCGACTACGACGCGCTGCGCTGGCACGCGACCGGCGCCGACGTCGTCACCTCCCTCGGCGGTGTGCAGTTGATCGCGGCAGTCGTCGTCTGGGTCCGGCTGCGCCGGGCCTGGCCGTTCGTCGCCACCCTGGCGTTGGTGGCGGCGGAGACGGTGCAGTACTTCGCCGGGATGGACGGAGCGCTGTGGCTGCACCTCCCCCTGGGCGTGCTGACCATCGTCGCGCTCGCCGTGCTGTTCATCGCCGTATGGCGGCAGCCCCTTCGGCGTCCGCAGCCTGGCGGGAAAGCGGGGCGGACCGTGCAGGAGCCGCATCGACTGGAGGCCGACCATGCGTGACGAGGTGAGGGACATGCCGGCCGACGACCGGTCCGGCCGTGCTCGCGGACTGGCCAGGCGCCAGGTCTTGGGCATCGGTGGGGCGCTCGGGCTGATGGCGGCCACCGGGCTGTCGACCGCCGCTGTGCTGTCGCGCCGCCCGGCGGCGACGGGTGCCGAGTTGCGCAGCGCCATGCCGCTGCCACCTGCGTTCCAGGTGCCGCTGCCGCTGCCGTCCGTGCTGAAGCCGGCGGGCACCGGTGGAGGCGCCGACCGCTACGAGATCGTGCAGCGCGAAGCCCAGGTGGAGATCCTTCCCGGCGTCCGGACGCCGATGTGGACGTATGGGGGAACCTTCCCGGGGCCGACGATCGAGTCGCGCCGCGGCCGACCCGTCATGGTGACGCACTGCAACGAGCTGCCCGTGCCGACCGTGGTGCACTTGCACGGCGGCCGGACCCGGCCGGACTCCGACGGATACCCGACCGACCTTGTCCTGCCCGGGAGTTGGCCGACCGACGGCCACGCCATGGGCGGCATGCAGGGCGTGATGGACATGGGGGCCATGCCCGGCATGCCCGCCACGGCCGGTGATGCACGGGCGCTGACCACCCGACTGACGCGGGAGTACACCTACCCCCTGGACCAGCGTCCGACGCTGCTCTGGTACCACGACCACCGCATGGACTTCACCGCTCCCGCGATCTGGCGGGGCCTTGCTGGGCTGCACATCGTCCGCGACGATGCGGAAGAGGCGCTCGGTCTGCCTGCCGGGGACCGCGAACTGCCCCTGATGATCGCGGACCGCGCCTTCGACGCCGACGGCTCACTCGCCTATCCCGCCCTGGACCCCACGCTCCGGGAGAGGCCGGGTGTCCGGGAACCGTACCTGGCCGGGGTCCTCGGCGACGTCATCCTCGTCAACGGTGCTCCCTGGCCGGTCCACGAGGTCGGCGCGGCCCGCTACCGGCTGCGCATCCTCAATGCTTCCAACGCCCGCCACTACGCCCTGGAAGCGATCGGGGAGGACGGGCGCCGGCTCGATCTCGTCCAAGTCGGCGCTGACCAAGGCCTATTGGCGACGCCGGTCACGCACCGGAGACTGCCGATCGCGCCGGCCGAACGCTACGACGTGGTCATCGACTTCGGCGCGGTGCCGGTGGGCGGTCGCGTCAGGATCGTCAACCGGCTGGGCTCCGGACGCAGCCGCGATGTGATGGCCTTTCAGGTCGTTCGCAGGGCGACCGACGACAGCCGTGTCCCCCGTGTCCTGTCCGAGGACCTGCCGGTGTGGCGCCGTCAGGACGCCACCCGGGTCCGCGAGTTCGCCTTCCGCGCGGGCCGCAAGGACGGCCGCCATGTCTGGCTGATCGGCGGACGTCCCTTCGACCCCTCCCGCACGGACGTCACCACAGGCTTCGGGGACATCGAGGTCTGGCGACTGGTCGCCGATGTCCACCACCCCGTCCACCTGCACCTCGTCGGATTCCGCATCCTCTCGCGCGGCGGCCGGGCCCCGCTTCCGCACGACGCGGGCCTCAAGGACACCGTCTCCCTGCGGCCGGGCGAGTCGGCGGAGATCATCACCCGATTCGACGGCTACCGCGGCCGTTACCTCTTCCACTGCCACAACGCCGAACACGAGGACATGGGAATGATGGCCAACCTCGAAATCACCTGACACCCGCCGTATCACGGAACGGCCGTCTACCAAGCCTTGCCGATCTCTCGAAGGAGCAGGCCATGACCACCGACGACTCCCAAATCAGGACGCTTCTGGAGCGTCGCACCGACGCCCAGCGGTCGAAGGACATCGACCGGCTCATGGAGCACTATGCTCCCGACATCGTCTACTACGACGCCGTCGCCCCGCTTCGGTTCACGGGAACCGAAGAAGTCTGCCGCAATTTCGTGCGCTGGTTCGACGGCTACGAGGGCCCCATCAGCCTGGAAACGCATGAGCTGACCATCGTGGCAGATGGGGACGCGGCGTTCGCCAACATGCTTCACCTGGATTCGGGAGAGCGCAGGGGCGGGCTCCAAGCCTCGATATGGGTGCGCGAGACGGTCTGCCTGCGACGGTCGAACGGCAAGTGGTTGATCACCCACGAGCATGTCTCGATTCCCATCGACCCGACAAACCTTCAAGCCTGGCTGGCGACGGACAAGGACCAGCATGCCTGATCCCGGCCTCGACGGCGTCCTCCACGAGTACCCGCAGCACGGCCCGGGGCAGGCCTCTTCGCCGGCCACTCGCCGTCGCCGGACTGACGATCAGTCATGCGCGACCGAGGTCAGCGTAGAAACCCGCCGCCCAGGTCATCGTCACCGGCTACAAGGCCACCCGCGCCCGCAAGCTCACCCCGGGCCAGAAGCAGGCCAACAGCGTCCCGGCCGCCGGACGCGCTCCCGTCGACCACGGCTTCGCCCACCTGAAAAAGAGCAGCGAGCACGGGGCCGTCGCCGAGGGGCGCGGCTCCCCGGCCAGGTTCTTCGTCCTCGGCTCCCCCGCCATCAGCTCCACTTCCAGCGGCCGACTGTTGACCGCGCCAACTGGTGACGAACTTCGTATGCAGTCGGGCCGCAGCGACTCAACGCGCTTCGGTCCGACTGCGCGCCGATGCCTCCTGCCGGGGCAACAGTCGGCCCGATGAACGTCGCGCCCTGGACAGTGGCGGGGCCTGCGGTCGACCGCAGACAACTCGCCCGCCGAACCCGGAGTGCTTCCACCCGATGCGGCGAGGGCGTGGTGGCTCGGCCGGCATGTCCAGGTGTGCCACTGGGCGAGCCGTACGCCTTCACGGCCCGGCACCTCGATGGACTCGCGCACGGCGCTGCACGAGTCCTCCGAGCGGACCGGTGCCTCGCCGAGCAGTACCACGCCGGCTCCCCAACCACGGCACTCCGCGGCATCCTTGGGGCCCGTCACTCCTGATTCCGCGACCGGACCGTGCCTTCGGGGATGCCCATCACGAGGTCGGCGAGCACGGTGCGATCCACGTCCAGCGTTGTCGGATCCCTCGCAGCTGCGTGCCCCTTCGCGCTCCGTCGGCAGGGACTGAGCGCCCAGCAGTCAGAAGCAGAGCGCTGTCAGGCGCTGGAGCGGGTGACCAGACGGGTGGGCAGGATCAGCGGGGTGGGGTCCTGCCCGTTGATGAGCGCGACGAGCATGCGCGCCATCTCCCGCCCCAAAGCCGTTATGGGCTGATGGACGGTGGTGAGCGGCGGATCGGCGATCCGGGCGACGGTCAGGTCGTCGAAGCCGACGACAGCGACGTCGGCGGGGACCGCCCGGCCGGCCTCACGCAAGGCGCGCAGCGCACCCGCCCCCATGTTGTCGTTGGCGGCGAACACCCCGGTCACCTCAGGGTGGTTCGCCAGCAGTGCGGCCATGGCGGCGGCTCCGCCGGGCTCGGTGAAGTCGCCTTCCCGCGGCGGGTACGGGGTCAGGCCGGCTGCCAGCATCGCGTCCTGGTAGCCGCGGTACCGGGCGCGCCCGACCTCGGTGTCCAGCCGCCCGCAGATCGTGGCCACATGGGTCCGGCCACGCGAGAGCAGGTACTCGGTGGCCTCGCGCGCTCCGCCGGCGTTGTCGACGTCCACGTACCACCGGGGAGCCGCACCGACCGGGCGTCCGCCGAACACGACGGGCATCTCCGCCTCCTCGGCCGTACGGACCAGCGGATCGCTCTCACGCAGCGCCATCAGCATGACGCCGTCGGCGCCCTTCGAGCGAAGGAGCTCCTCCACCCGCTTGCGACCCCGGTCGGAGGCGGCCAGACACAGCATCAGATGCAGGTCGGCCTCCTCCAGGGCGGCCGACGCCCCCACGATCACCTGGGCGAAGAAGGGGTCCGCGAAAATCGACGGATCCTCTCCCGCGACGACCAGGGCGGCCGCTCCCGTCTGGCGGGTGGCCAGCGCGCGTGCGGTCGGATTGCGCACGTAACCGAGCTGCTGGACGGCCCGTTCGACCGCCTCGCGTTTGGCGCGGCTGAC
The DNA here is from genome assembly GCF_009604455.1 of Streptomyces sp. RB17. Lineage (GTDB taxonomy): Bacteria > Actinomycetota > Actinomycetes > Streptomycetales > Streptomycetaceae > Streptomyces. Next base: position 720,855 of record NZ_WEGL01000005.1, on the reverse strand, counting down.
GTGCGGGGCGTTGTTGAGGACGCGGGAGGCCACCGAACGGGAGACGCCGGCGCGTTCGGCAACCTCGTCGAGCGTCGACTGCCGACGTGGCACATCCTCTGCCATGAACTGTGAGCCTTTCCCTCCCGGCCTCGCCGAAGGCGTCTCGTCCGGCCCCGATCCGGTTCGGCTGGAAGCGCTTCCGGTTTTCAGGGACTGTAGAGCCTTGTTTCCGCCCTGTGAAGTGCGGGGTGCGCAGCAGCTCTTGACAGGTTCATCAGGGCGCCACAGGATACCGGCCACACCCCAAGGATTCTCAGCACCGTTGGGAGCGCTTCCAATTGGGAGCGCTCCCACCTCGCACGTCGTACCACCCCACTTCCTCAGTGCGTCGCACGCTCGGGACGAGAGCGCGCGACGCATCCCCACCAGGAAACCGAGGTACTGTCATGCGCCGCAGACTCCGCGCCCTCGTGGCAGCGTTCTTCGCTCTGCCGCTGGCGCTCGCCGTCGCACCGTCCGCCCACGCCGCCGACCCGACCGGCATGACCAGCGGGTTCTACGTGGACCCCGACTCCAGCGCGAAGCGGTGGGTGGCCGCCAACCCCGGAGACGGCCGGGCGACCGCGATCAACTCCTTCATCGCCAACACCCCGATGGCCCACTGGTTCGGCTCCTGGAGCGGCACCATCGGCACCGCCACAGGTGCCTACGTCGGCGCGGCGGACGGCCAGGACAAGCTGCCCATCCTCGTCGCGTACGACATCTACAACCGCGACTACTGCGGCGGACACTCCGCCGGCGGAGCCGCATCGCCGTCCGCTTACGCGAGCTGGATCGCCCAGTTCGCCGGCGGTATCGCCAACCGCCCGGCCATCGTCCTGCTCGAACCGGACTCCCTCGCGGACTACGGCTGCATGACCCAGGCTCAGATCGACGAACGCAAGAGCATGATCACCGGCGCCCTCACGCAGTTCAACCGTCAGGCGCCCAACACCTGGGTCTACCTCGACGCCGGCAACCCGGGCTGGGCGAGCCCGGCGACCATGGCCCAGCGCCTCCACGAAGCCGGCCTGCGACAGGCCCACGGCTTCTCGCTCAACATCTCGAACTACTACACCACGGCCGAGAACATCGCCTACGGCAACGCCGTCAACAGCGAACTCAACGCCCGCTACGGCTACACCAAGCCGTTCGTCGTGGACACCAGCCGCAATGGCAACGGCTCCAACGGCCAGTGGTGCAACCCCTCGGGCCGCCGCACCGGCACCCCGACCCAGACGGGCGGAGGCGCCGAGATGCTCCTGTGGATCAAGACCCCGGGCGAGTCCGACGGCAACTGCGGCGTAGGAACGGGCTCCTCGGCCGGACAGTTCCTCCCCGAGGTCGCCTACAAGATGATCTACGGCTACTGAACCCGGGTCCCCGTGGCCCGGTACGCCCCTGCCCCGCCACCGGGCCACGAGCACCACCCGCCGCAGCCCCGCCCGGTCCACAGCTCACCGCCTTCCGCACAGGCGGCCGGCGGACCGCCCTGGGGCAGACACCCCCTCACCCATCCACCGTCCAGGAGCAGTCATGAATCCACGCAGCCTCCGGCGCCGCGCGGCCGCCGTCATCGCGGCGCTCACCGTCTGCGGCGCCCTCACCGCGACACAAGCCCAGGCCACGCCCACGCCCGCGCAGGACGTGGTCACCCCCGCCACGAAGTTCTATGTGGACCCGCACAGCAAGGCGGCGAAGCAGGCCCTCGTCGACTTCAGGAACGGCGACATCGAGGACGCCACGAACATGGCCAGACTCGCAAGCTGGCCGCAGGCCGAATGGTTCACCGAGGGCACGCCCGACGAGGTGCACGTCAAGGTGAACAACCTCGTCCGCCGGGCCCGGGCCGTCGACCGGACCCCCGTCCTGGTCGCCTACGACATACCGGGCCGGGACTGCTCCCAGTACTCCAGCGGCGGAGCCGCATCCTCCGCCGCCTACCGCCAGTGGATCGACGCCTTCGCCGCCGGCATCGGCGACGACAAAGCGGTGGTCGTCGTCGAACCCGACGGCCTGGCCAACCTTCCCAGCGACTGCGGGCCCACCACCGACCCGACCGGCGAACTCACCGCCGCCCGCATCGCCGACCTCGAATACGCCGTCAAGACCCTGAAGGCCCAGCCCCGCACCGCGGTCTACCTGGATGCCGGCAACGTACAGTGGCGGGCCGTCGGCGACATCGCACAGCGACTGCAGGACGCCGGGGTCCAGTACGGCGACGGCTTCACCCTGAACGTCTCCAACAACCACCCCACCGACCACAACGCCAGATACGGCACATGGATCGCCAAGTGCCTCTGGTTCGCCACCAAAGGCCCCGAGCAGGCACGCGGCCACACCGACTGGTGCGCCAGCCAGTACTACTCGTCCGCCGCCCCCAACGACGGCGCCCCCGGCGACGCCGTCTCCCCCACGGACCCCGCCACCTGGCGGTGGACCGACGCCTGGTTCGACCAGAACGTGGGCACCCCGCCGGCCGACGAGCTGCGTCACTTCGTGATCGACACCAGCCGCGACGGCCGGGGCGCCTGGACCCCGGCGCCGGGCAAGTACAGCGGGGACCCGGAGAGCTGGTGCAACGCGCCCGGGCGCGGTCTCGGCCCACGCCCCACCACCGACACCGGCGTCCCGCTCGTCGACGCCTACCTGTGGATCAAGACCCCCGGTGAGTCCGACGGCAGCTGCACGCGCAACACCGGCGGCACGATCGACCCCGAGTACGGCATCGTCGACCCACCCGCCGGCGCCTGGTGGCCCGACCAGGCCCACGCACTGGCCCGGAACGCGGTACCGCGCCTGACGTTCAACCGGTCAACTTGACCCGGCCCTGAAGGGACCGGGTTTGGAGGTAGCGTCCAACTGGCTGCTGGGTGGGCTCCTCCGTCCAGACACCCCGTTATGGGGTGGCAGGGACGCGTGACTCACGCCCCGCGGTCCACACGTTCTCGCCCCTGCGGGCGAGGACGTGGGAAGCGTTCCGGTCGGCGTGCGCAACGACGCCGCACGACCGGCATACGAAGGTGGCTTGGGAGGTCCGGTTGAGCCGGTCCACGTGGCCGCAGTGCGCGCACTCCCGTGAGGAGTAGGCGGGATCGACGTACACCACGGGCACACCGGCCCGGCGTGCCTTGTAGACGATGAACTCCCCAAGCTGGGCGAAGGCCCAGGAGTGGAGTGCGACCCGTTGGGGCTTGCGGAGCCGTACCCTCTGCCGGATTCCCTTGAGTTCTTCCAGACAGAGTCCGGCAAAGGTGCGTTCAGCCTCGGTCACGATCGTCTTGGCGATGATGTGGTTGGTGTTCTTCACGTGCCGCTGCTCGCGGCGGGAGCGCTCCTTGAGCCTGCGCTTGGCGCTCTTGGTGCGCTTCTTCTGGAGCTTGGCCCGCAGGGCGAGCTGACGCTTGCGGTACCGGTTCAGCTGCCGTCCGGCGGCCTGGTAGCCGGTGGACGTGGTGGCGATGTTCACGATCCCGAGATCCACGCCGATGAAGTGGTCAGGCTCGTACTGCTCAGCCTCGGGAATCTCGCACGTGGCGATCAGGTAGAAGGCGCCGTCACGCTCGATCAGGTCGGACTCGCCCTTGCGGTATTCCCGGAGCGTCTTGAGGGCGTGAGTGGAGCAGGCGAAGCGGACGTTTTTGATCCGGCCTGCGGTCGTCCAGATGGACACCGTCTGTGCGTCCATCTGCCACGACAGGCACCGGTCGTCATATGGCTGCGCCGATTCGGGCCGGAACATGATCGGCTTGGACTCTGCCCTGAGCCGGCGCTTCGAACCCGACTTCCCCAGATTCCCAGCACGGATGTTCGCGTGCAGCGTGGTGTACGCGTCGCGCACCTTCTTGATCACGTGCTGCGCCGCCTGCGCCCCCAGCCCCTGTTCCTTGAGATGAGCGTAGGTGTGCTTGCGCAGCTCGTACTCACGCGGCACATCGTTGGCGAACGCCACCTCGGAGACCCAGCACGCCAGGTCGTTGACCGTGCGCACAGTCGCCGACAGCGCGGCGGCCTGGTCGGCCTCCGGCATCAGCTTCACCGGCACGACGATCTTCACGGGTGTGATCATATCGTTGATCTGTGTCACCTCGATGAAAAGCCCAAACCCCAATATCCGTAGGGGTCGTACGGTCGTCTACACCCTCCATGCTCACTTGGTCTTCACGCCCAAGTACCGGCCAAGTACCGGCGCGGACCGTTCACCGACGAGCTCCTTCGACGCTGCGAAGAGATCATGCGCGCCGTGTGCGCCAACTTCGAAACCGAGCCGGTGGAGTTCAACGGCGAGCACGATCACGTCCACCTACTGGTGCACCACCCGCCGAAGGTCACCACCTCCAGACTCATCGGCAGCCTCAACGGCGTCTCGGCTCGACGCCTGCGGCAGGAGTTCCCCGGCCACATCGCAAATGCCTGTGGGGCGATCACTTCGTCAACAGTGCAGACCCGTGCGCCTGTGCAGGTCGCCCCTATCTTGAGAAGCGATTGCTCCCGGCCGTGAACGGTCGGGGTTCGTCGCTAGATCATGCTGAACCGGTCGGACACCTCCGTACGCGTCCGGCCACCGAGCCGTTTCATCTCGTTGTCGCCGGTGACCGGGCTGGAGCCCGGGCGACGGTGTCATGGTGGTAGCGATGAACACGCCCGACCATGAGACGTCCAGGGCATGCGGTGCGTGCGTCCTCGTGTGAGCGGCGAACGGCGCCTCCTCACGGTGCTGAGCGGTGAAGGTCCAGAGCAGGTTGGTGCTGCCGTTGCACGACCACCTATTGGTGACCGAGCCGGAGGCGACGCTGCCCCCGCCGTCGAGGACCAGGCCGGTGGCGCGGCCGGCGACCGAGTAGCGGCCGTCGCCCCGGTGGGTGATGGTCCACTGCTGGTTCGTGCCACCGTTCCACGCGGCCTGCCGGGCTGGGGCGCCGTCGGCCGTGGCGCCCCAGCCGTCGGCGGCCGCTCGCTCCCCACCCTCCCCCTGGTGAATGTTGCTGAGCGCGTCAACGAGTCGGTAGGTCCTGCCCTTGCTCGGGATGCGTCGCGGTCGTGAGCATCGGCGGTTCTCCAAGATCCTTGAACGAGGCCAGGCCGGTCTCGATGAGCTTGGCTGCACGGCGGACGTCGGCGGTCACCGCCTCATGCACCTGCTCAGGTGTGCGGACGCCGTCCAGGTGCTTCCCCAGGCTCCGGAACTGGATGGGCCACAGCCCGAGCAGAGCCGTTGCCGCGATCTGCGGCTCCGGGTCCTCCGGGCTCATTCCGGTGCGATGGGCCAGCGCCTCGGCTGCAGCGCCGACGAGCCGGTCGGTCATGTCGCGGTGATAGGCCCGCAGCGAGGGCGTGGACCGGATCAGCTCGCGGAATCGCCGGATCGTGGCGGCAGCTTGGACAGGGTCGTCTTGCGCAGCGATCCACGACGTCATGCCATGCAGTTCGTCGGACAGGATCCGCAACACTGCGTCGACCGGGCAGCGGCCAGGGGCGGCCAGGCCGGCGCGCAGGGCGGTCATCGTCGTCTCGCCGAGGTCCAGGATCAGCGATTCCTTGGTGGGGAAGTAGTTGAAGACCGTCTTCTCCGAGACCCCGCACGCGTGGGCGATCTCTGACACGCGGACGCCGTCGAAGCCGCGCTCCAAGAACATCTCGGTGGCCGTGTCCGACAGGCGTTGCCGCATCAGGCGCTTCTTGCGTTCCCGCAGTCCCTCGGTCTCCGGCTCCCCGACCTGCCTGCGCCATCCCGTCCAGTCCACCGTGCTCACGAAGGCAGCGTACCTCCAGGGACACGATTAGTACTGCTGCTGTAGATTTACAGTCACTGTAATTTGGTGCCTGAGACTTCACTACAGCGTTGGGAGCTCCCATGAGCGTCATCCACATCGTCTGCGACTACCCGCACTCCCCCACGAACGTTTGGCGCGCTGTAACCGACCCGGCGCTCATCCCCCTATGGACCGCAACGGGTGCCGGCGCACGCCCGGAAGGGTTTGCCACCACTGTCGGCACCGAGTTCCAGTTCATCGCGAAGCCGAAGCCCGGATGGAGCGGCATCGTCGACTGCGTCGTGCTGGAGGTGGACGAACCCCGACTGCTCCGCTACTCGTGGACCGACCACGGCGGCGGAGAGACCACCGAGGTCGCCTACCGGATCGAGCCCCATGCCGCAGGAACTCGCTTCACCTACCATCACACGGGCTTCACAGGAACCGGCGGGTTCTTCATGGCCCAGATCCTGGGCCATGTCCGGCGCAAGATGCTACGCGTCGGTTTGCCCGCGGTACTCAACGATCTCGACGAGGCCGGCAGGCTCGGCCCCGGCAGCAGCCTCAAGCGCAAGATCTGACGACTGCCGACTACGGGGCGCACAACTGGCGAGGCACCTGCTGGGGCGTCGCAGGCCAATTGGTCAGCGGGAAGGCTACGCCAGACACCCATCTCACCCATCTCCCTCCTACGACATCCAGCTGTACACAGGCTGCGCCGACTTCTCGTGATGCCGGATCTCGACGCGTGATGACGCGAGGTCGGGTTACTCGCCGACGGCACCGTCGATGGCTTCACGGAGGATGTCCGCGTGGCCGACGTGGCGGGCGTACTCCTCGATCACGTGCTCGAGCACGAACCGGACATCGGTGTCGCCGAATTCCGGGTTCGGCACGAGGCGTGCAGGATCGCCGGTCACCCGTGCGAACACCTGCCGCGACTCCTGGCACGCCTTCAGATAGTCCTCGTACACGTCCCTGGCCGGCGTAGGGTCCGACTCGTCGTACCACTCGTCACCGGCAACGGTGACGTAGGTCTGATAGGGATAGAAGTGAGGGGTTGTGGCCGCCAGCGTCCGCTGGAACCAAGCCCGCTCGACCCCCTGCAGATGGCGCATGAGCCCCAGCAGCGTCAACGCCGATGACTGCACGGGCGGTTGCCGCAGTTGGGCCTCCGACAGGCCCTCACACTTCCACAGGAAGGTCGCACGGTGGTACTCGAGGTTCGAAGCGATCACCCTCAGCCACGGGCCCGACACCACGCGCTCGGGACGAATGATCTTCTGCACCACGATGTCGTCCACGCTGGGGTCTCCTCACTCGTCAACAGGCTTGGGCAAGTGCAGGCGCACGATTCCGGGACTGGGTGGCTGGCGCCCTACTGCCACGCCGAGTGCGTCCGCCCAAAAGGACCCCCGTTCGCATCGAAACTCATCGCCTGGTCGACCGAAATGCTCGTGATCGGGTCTCCGCGAAGCGTCGCCCCTTTGAGGCGGGGCCGGATCACACCTCAGCCGTGGCCATCACGCAACCGCTGGTCAGAACGAATCCCGGTTCCCGGAAGGTCCTATGGACCGGCACGCCTGGACCCTCGCGCACGCGGAAGCCTTCCACTTCATGGGCGGCGTCCCGCGACGCCTGGTGCCGGACAACGTCACGACCGGGGTGGACAAGCCGGACCTCTATGACCCGCAGATCAACAAGTCGTACGCCGAACTCGACGCCCACGACGACATGTTGGTGGATCCAGCTCGCGCTTCGAAGCCGAAGGACAAGCCCAGAGTGGAGCGGCCCGTGCCTATGTCCGTGACTCGTTCTGGAGCGGACGGGCGTTCACCTCGCTTGAGCACATGCAGGCCGAGGCCCGGCTCTGGGGCAGGGAACGTCGCCGGTCAGCGGCAGTGCCGCCCGAGCCGTTCGTGCTGGCCGAATGGTCGAATGGTCGACGGCGATGGTCGGCCCGGATGTCCACGTCAAGATCGGCCACACCCTCTACTCGGAGCAGATCGCCGAGGAAGGTCAGGGTGGCCTTGGACAGCTGCAGACTGGACTGGTAGACAACCGTCTCAGTGCCCCCGGCGGGGTTGCTCTTGTTTCGCATACGACATCAACTGCCGCCGGGGCCAGAGGCGTTACAGCCCGATCCGCATGCCGGGTGGGCGGTAGAACGAGCTCACAGGGTGGTGGTGAATTCCCCGTCGGCCAGCTAGCGGAGCCAGCCCCGGTCGGCCGGCCGGTTCAGCTTCGCGCGCAGCGCCTTCGCCCTGGCTGGCTCGATGGACATTCCCAGCTCACCACAGACCTGCTTGACCATGATTGGCGTATCCGCCCCTCGCATCACATCAATGGTCCGCTGGTAGTCCTCTGCCAGTACCGTCTCGTCGGTGTCGCGCTCGCGCCGCGGCACCAGCAGCACCGCGCGGCCCGCGACCTGGCGGTCACCCCCCGGCGGCGTCGTTTCCTGCTCGGTCACGACGTGCAGTTGTTCGGCCAGCCGGCGCGCGACCCGCTCGGCGACAGTGAGCTCCTCGAGCTCATCGCGCACCTCTTGGAGCTGTCGGATCAACTTCTCTGCCTGCATTTCCAGTTCGGTCCTGCGGGCCGTGGTCGGCTCGCGAAGGTCCGGTTCCGCGTCCATGGCCGCCTGATGCACCTCCTGCCCGGATGTACGGATCAGGCGCCTTGCGCACGCCGGGGAATCCGTGGATCGCTGATCACCGAAGCGGCAGACGATGCGCGAGTTCAGCGCGGCGTTCGCCGGACTTGATCAGCGGTTGGAAGACCGGGTGTACGGGAGGGCCAGAGGTTCCTTCAGGCCGGACGGCGAGTACGACGTCCTGTTGAGACATGGGCGGGCCGGCCCAGAGCGTCTACTCCGGGCCGGCCCGCCCCTGCGAGGTCAGCTTGCGGCGGGCACGGGGTCGCGGGTTGGTGTGGGCGTCTCCTTCGGATCGGGCTCGGCCGGCACCGCAGAAGGGGCGGGAGCAGGGGCGTAGGGAATCTCGCCGCGCAGGACGGCCTTGGCGCGGTCCTCGTCCAGCTCGCCCTCCCAGCGGGCGACGGCCAGGGTGGCGACGCCGTTGCCGACCAGGCTGGTCAGGGCGCGGGCTTCGGACATGAACCGGTCGACGCCGAAGATCAGCGCGAGAGCGGCGACCGGAACGTGTGGGACGGCGCTGAGAGTGGCGGCCAGGGCGATGAAGCCGGAGCCGGTGACGCCTGCGGCGCCCTTGGAGGTGAGCAGCATGACGGCGAGCATGGCCAGCTGCTGGGTGAGGCTGAGGTCGATACCGAGGGCCTGGGCGAGGAAGACCGAGCCCATGGTCAGGTAGATGGCGGTGCCGTCGAGGTTGAAGGAGTACCCGGCGGGCAGCGTGATGCCGACGACCGGTTTCGAGGCGCCCACGTGCTGGAGCTTGGCCATCATGCGCGGCAGTACGGGCTCGGTGGAGGAGGTGCCCAGGACGATCAGCAGCTCTTCCTTGATGTAGCGCAAGAAGGGCAGCAGCCGCAGTCCGTTCAGGCGCATCACGGTCCCGAGGACGACCAGGACGAAAAGGAGGGAGGTCAGCCAGAACGAGCCGACCAGCAGGGCCAGGTGGCGCAGGGTGCCCAGACCGTAGTGGCCGATGGTGAAGGCCATTGAGCCGAACGCGCCGATGGGAGCCAGCCGCATGATCCAGCGGATGAGCGTGAACAGCACCGTGGAGAACTTCTCGACGCCCCGGGCGATGCTCAGGCCGGCCTCTCCGCTGGCGTGCAGGCCGAAGCCGAACAGCACCGACACCAGCAGCACCGGCAGGATCTCGTTGCCGGTCAGGGCGCTGACCAGGGTGGCCGGGATCATGGCGAGGAAGAACTCGGCGAAGCCCGCATGGGCCGTGGTCGACTCCGGCGGCAGGCCCTTGGCGGACAGGGTCGAGACATCAACGTGCAGCCCACTGCCCGGCTTGACGACGTTGACGACGACCAGGCCGATCACCATGGCCACGGTGGTCAGTACCTCGAAGTAGACCAGAGCCTTCAGGCTCACGCGGCCGACCGCGCGGGCGTTGCCCATGGAGGCGATGCCGTGGACGACCGTGCAGAAGATGATCGGCGCGATGAACATCTTCACCAGCGCGATGAAGCCGTCGCCGAGCGGCTTCAGGTCAGCGCCGACGGACGGCCACAGCCCGCCCACGGCGGCGCCGAGAAGGACGGCGATCAGGCACTGGACGTACAGGTGGGACAGCATCCGGCGGATGCGGCCCGGTGGTGCGGTGACGGTACCCGGGGCAGCGTCGTTGCGGCTCATGCGGGGCGTCCTTCCAGGACGGGAACGAGGAGTTCGGCTCGGGCGATACGCCGGGCGGCGCGGTGCAGCAGCACCGTGGGGGACGCGCCGTCCGGTGCGGGGACGGCTTGGGTGGTGATCACGCCGGCGGGGGTGCCCAGGCGCAGCGTGCCGTCGGCGGTCTGCCGGGCGACGCGGTGGGCGAGGGTGCCGGGGGTGGCGGCGGCCGTGGCCAGGGCCACGGCGGAGGTCAGGCCGATCGCCGGGTGCGGGGCGTGCATGGAGACCATGCGCACGGCCAGGTCGTACTCGTCCTGGTTGACGAGTATGCCCTGTGTGGTGCGATAGAGCGCGGGTCGGGCGACGATGCCCACTTTCGGCACCGCGTGGCTGACCGGACCGTCCTCGCGGGCCAGGCCCATGGCCAGCGCTGCCTGGCGGCGCAGCAGTGTCAGCGCGGGCACTGCGGTGGCGAACGCGGTGAGGGATTCCGTGCCGTCGAGGCCGAACGCCTTGGCCTCGAAGAGCGCGGCCGGCGCGCCGGCGTCCACCAGGGATGCCTCGACGGGACCGTCCGGGCCGGTCAGCTCGTCCAGTGCCCGGCCGGTCGGCAGTGCGCGGCCGGTCGTCGAGCCCGCCGGATCCTGGAACCCGAGCAGGACCGGCACGCCCGGCGCCGAGGTACCCGGGACCACGGCCGTGCCCTCCTCCGGGGCCACGCCCGCGGGAGTGGGGATCGTGCCGGTGAGGCGGGCCCCGGTGTTGACGTTGAGCATGCGGACGGTGGTGGTGTCCGATGCGATCGGCACGAGATCGTGGTGGACGGCGTACAGGGCCACGGCGGTGGCGCAGTTGCCGCAGTTGCTGGCCCACTCCACGCGCTCGTCGCCGATTCCGACCTGTGCGAAGGCGTACTCGACATCCACGCCGTGTTCGGCCGACGCCCGTACGACGGCGGCCTTGGAGGTGGTGGAGGAGGCGCCGCCCACGCCGTCGATCTGACGGGGGTCGGCGGCGTTGAAGGCGGCGAGCAGGAGGGCGTCGACGTCCACGCCCGTGGCGGCCACGTCGCGGTGGTCGAAGATCCAGCACTTGCTGGTTCCTCCGCGGATCATCTCGCCCTGCAGACGCAGCACAACTGACTCCTCACAGACATGGAAGGGGAAGCCCACCGACGGTCTCGCCGTGCGTGGTGTCCTCCACGGTGGGTTACGGCAGCGTGAAGTACAATCTCGGAAATCTGCATAGCTATTAAGGTGAAGTGAACGCTGGAGGTGGCGGCATGCTCGACGTCCGGCGCATTTTGCTGTTCACGGAGGTCGCCCGGCGCGGCTCGGTGACCGCGACAGCCCGCGCCCTCAACTACACACCGTCAGCGGTATCGCAGCAGATCAGCCGCCTGGAAACGGAGGCAGGCCAGCCCCTGCTGGAACGCCACGCCCGGGGCGTCACCCTCACCGACGCCGGACGGGCGCTGGCCGAACGAGGGCAACGGATCGAACGCGAACTGCAGGCCGCGGAAAACGAACTCGCCGACTACGCCGGCCTGCGCGCGGGCACACTGCGCATCGGCACCTTCCCCACCGTCGGCGCCTCGCTCCTCCCGCAGGCCGTGATCGCCTTCCGGGACGCCCACCCCGACGTACGGCTGACCGTCCGCAGCGCCCGCATCGCCGGGCTCTGGACGATGCTGGAGAACCGGGAGATCGAAATGTCGCTGATGTGGGACTACGACTGGAGCCGAATCGACCGGGAGGACATCGTCGTCACCCCACTCCTCGATGACCCGCCGGCCCTTCTCGTCAGCGACCACCATCCACTCGCCGGCCGCGACGCCGCCTCACTCGCCGACTTCGCGCACGACCCCTGGATCACCCGCGCCGACCATCACCCGGTGGCCGAAGCCCTCGTCCGCGGCTGCCGCGCCGTCGGCTTCGAGCCCCACATCGCCTACGAGGCCCACGACTACCAGGAAGCCCAGGCCATGGTCGCCGCCGGCATCGGCGTCGCCCTCGCCCCCACCCTGGCCCTGGAAGGCATCCGACCCGGCGTCAACGTCCTGCCCCTCCAGCCGCCGGCCCCCATCCGCCGCATCCTCCTCGTTCGCATGGCCGACCACTCGCTCACCCCCGCCGCCCTGACCTTCGCCGGACTCCTCCGCGATGCCGCTGCGACCCGAACACCCTGACGCTGACACCGAACCATGCCCACCGGTCATGGCACCATCGCACTCACCGCTGAGAATCCATGCCGCGCACTTCGGTGTCGGACGTGGGCAACCGGCGACGGCCAGCAACCCTGGCCATACGTCGGGTTCGTGATCCGGAAGGAGCACCGGGTCCGAGGTGGGCGTGGCGAGCGTCGGCTCCGGCAGTGACAGGCCGAGGGGATGGTCGACGTCTTCCACTGCGGGGTGATGGCAGTGGGCGGTTCGCCTGGTCAGCGGATCCGCGGCAGCGCGCTGTCCGGATGCGCGGCTTGCACGTGCTTGACGGCGATCTCGAGGTGGCCCACCTGAAGAACCGGCGCATCCTCACCAAGCGCCGCCTGCACGTCCGTCACGCCACCACGCTCCTTCGCGCCCTGCGATTTCTGACCGCCATCGAGATCGCGCGCTGACAGACGATCTTGGTGCCGGACAACCGCCCCCGGCCGGCACGCGTGCACAACCCACCGCCCACACCAAACCCGTGACCAGCGAATTCAAGGTGGTGTCTCTTCAATGCACCTGCCCTGCCTTGGGGCGCGCTCCGGCGCGGTTCCAGGCGGGCTGAGCGCGCGGCCGGACGGGCCCATTACGCTTGGGCGTTCCGAGGGCGGTCGCCCGCCGCCCGGCGGAGGGACGGCCCTCGTGCGGCTGCCCCGGACCACCGCACCCAAGGACGGCAACCGAGTGTCTTTCTTCACCATCGGCCACCGCGGTGTCATGGCCGCCGAGCCGGAGAACACCCTGCGCTCCTTCCTGCGGGCCGAACGCGAGGGGCTGGACGGCATCGAACTGGACCTGCACCTGAGCAGGGACGGCGAGCTGGTCGTCATGCACGACGAGACCCTGGACCGCACCACGGACGGCTCCGGGCCCATCGCCGACCAGGAGTTGCGGCAGCTCAAGAAGCTCGACGCCGGCCTCGGCGAGCCCATCCCCACGTTCGGGGAGGTGCTGGACGCCGTCGGGCCGACGCTGCCGATCCAGGCGGAGATCAAGGACGTGGCCGCCGCCCGGTCGCTGGCCAGGGTGCTCACCGACCGCGGCCTGCTGGACCGGGTCTCGGTGCTGTCGTTCCACGACGTCGCACTGATCGAGATCCACAACCTGCTGCCGCAGGCCCGCACCGTGCTGGTGGCAGGCCCCAGCGCGCACCGCGACACCTTCGTCGGCCGCGCCCAGAAGGTCGGTGCCACGCTGGTCAGCGTGGAGTTGCGCCAGCTGAACCGGGCCATCGTGGACAAGTGCGGCGCCGCCGGCATCGACGTGATGGCCTGGACCGTCAACGACGAGCGCGACCTGGCGCTGGCCCGGACCCTCGGCCTGGTGGGCTGCGTGACCGACCAGCCCGGCATGAAGCGACTGGTCGAGGCCACGGCCTGACCCCACGGGTCCGGGACGAACTGTTCGGCGCCATCTGCGCGGCCTCGTACCTGACCGTGAGCGGCGACGTGGTGACAGTCGACTACAAGGAGGCCGGCGACCTGAACGACCCGTCCGTGGCCCCGCGCGACGTGTGAAGACACGGGGCCACGCTCGTCCTGTCAGGAGCTGGGCATGCCACTGGAAACGGTAGAGGCCGCGCGGCCGCGGTGCGCCGGAGAGCTTGAGCGTCTACATCTCCATCAGTGGGCCATCGGGGAACCGGGCAAGGTCGGCCGGTGCACATCGCCGGCTCCTCTGCCTTGCTGGTTCCCCGCAAGCCGGCGCAGCGTTCAGTACTGCTCGGTCTCCATGAAACCCGAGTTCCCGTCGTCGTCCGAGCCGAAGGCGTCCACGGCGGCGGTCGGGTCGAATCCGGGCGGGCTGTCCTTGAGGGCCAGGCCCATGCCGGCCAGCTTCGCCTTGACCTCGTCGATCGACTTCGCACCGAAGTTGCGGATGTCCAGCAGGTCGGCCTCCGAGCGCGCCAAGAGCTCACCGACGGAGTGGACGCCCTCACGCTTGAGGCAGTTGTAGGAGCGGACCGTGAGCTCCAGCTCCTCGATCGGCAGCGCCAGGTCGGCGGCAAGGGCGGCGTCCGTCGGGGACGGGCCCATGTCGATGCCCTCGGCGTCGATGTTCAGCTCGCGGGCGAGACCGAACAGCTCGACCAGGGTCTTGCCGGCGGAGGCCATGGCGTCACGCGGACGCATCGCCTGCTTGGTCTCGACGTCGACGATCAGCTTGTCGAAGTCGGTGCGCTGCTCGACACGCGTGGCCTCGACCTTGTACGTGACCTTCAGAACCGGCGAGTAGATCGAGTCGACCGGGACACGGCCGATCTCCTGGCCCACCTGCTTGTTCTGCACGGCGGAGACGTAACCGCGGCCACGCTCGACCGTCAGCTCCATCTCCAGCTTGCCCTTGCCGTTCAGCGTGGCGAGGACGAGGTCGGGGTTGTGCACCTCGACACCGGCCGGGGGCGCGATGTCGGCGGCGGTGACCAGACCCGGGCCCTGCTTGCGCAGGTACATCACGACCGGCTCGTCCTGCTCCGAGGAGACGACCAGCTGCTTGATGTTGAGGATCAGGTCGGTGACGTCCTCCTTGACGCCCGGCACGGTGGTGAACTCGTGCAGGACACCGTCGATGCGGATGCTGGTGACAGCAGTGCCGGGGATCGACGACAGGAGGGTACGGCGAAGGGAGTTGCCGAGGGTGTAGCCGAAGCCCGGCTCCAGCGGCTCGATCACGAACCGGGAGCGGAACTCGTCGACGACCTCTTCGGTCAACGAAGGACGCTGAGCAATCAGCACGAGGTATTGCCTCCAGGGTTTGGCGCCCGCTATCTGACGCCGTAGACACCTCAAGGGTACGGGCCGTACGACCTCCTGTGACTCCGCCACCCCGTAAACGGGGTGACTTCTCGCTGAACCGGTTGAACTTCGCGACGGACCAGCCCGGCCCGTAGTACGTTGAGAGCACCCACTGTGTCAGCGTGCGCTTGGTGGCCGCGCTCCTGACAGTGGAACTTCTCCTGTGTGGTCCGGTTTTCCTTGGCGTTGAGGATCGCGAGGAACACCCTCCCCATCCGGCATCAGCTGTCGAGCGGTTCAGCCCGGCCCTCGGTGCGGCCCCGTTGGGCAGGAAGCCGCCCGGCTTGTCGGGGTCGGGTCTGGGCTCCGGTGCCCGGCTCATGTTGCGGATCTTGAGACCTTCGTGCGCGATGAAGTCGTGCTGCCGCACGAGGCCGAGCGCGGTCTTGTGCGCGTGGTCCAGCCACTGACGCCGCACCTTGCCGTGGAGCCGGGTAACGGTCTCCACAGCCTGTCGGCGGCGCTTGCTGCCGCGCTTGCACCGGCTCAGAGCCTGTTGTGCGCTTTCCAGCTTCTTTGCGGACTTCAGGCGTGACGCGGGTTCTCGACAATTCCGCCGTTGGAATCGGCGAGGAAATTGGCTATGCCCAGGTCGCTGCCGACCACGCTGCCCGTGGGCGGCAGCGGTTCCGGAGAGGCTGCCCGGCGGTCAGGATCACGTATCAGCGTTTGCCTTCGCGGGATGGAGTCCCAGCGGCACCCGTCACCGTCCTTGGGGAAGCGCACGGTGTCGAACCGGTTCACTCCCCGAAAGCGCCGGTATCCGGGCTTCTCACCGGCCTTGATTCGGCGGAAGAACGCGGCGGAGGCCTTGTCCAGACGGCGAAGCGTGGCCTGCTGGGAGGAGAAGGACCGGCGTCCCTTTCGCTCCGGGCCGAAAGCGCGGACCGCCGTGAGCTGGGCGGACCGCGGCCCGTAGCGGACCGTTGTCCTGGAGACGTGCCGGTAGGCGTCACGTCGTTCCTGCAACGTGCCGTTGTAGAGCGAGCAGTGATCACGCAGCATCTCGCGCAGGGCTTAGCCCACCCCCTCCGGTTCTGCACCGCCGGTTCTGGTCCGGCTCCTACTTCGCGGAGCGCGGGGCCAGTGGTCGGAGCATTCCGAGGCGATGCTTGGCGCTCCGCGCCGCAGGGTTCAGGGATCGGATTCCTTCCCTGCCTGAAGGCGGGGATTCCCCCGAAGAAAGGGGATGGCACTTCGTCAATTTTCGCGCGATTTACTGAGGTTGCGTCATCTCAACGCGTCAGCGCCGACCTGGTGCTATGCCCGGTTCGGTCCTTCGGCTGCGCGTCACCTTGAGATGCGGGCTTCGATGCCGTCGAGCAGGAAGTCGAGGCCGACCCGGAAGGTGTGGTCGGCGTCCAGGTGGGCGGCATCGCGCACCACCGCGCCCAGCGCGGGGAATCGGCCAGTGGCGAAGGTTCGCTCCAGATAGGGCCCGAGTGAGGCCTGCCAACGCTTCTCGTCCATCCCGGTGGCCCGCTCGGCACGCCGCTCGGCGATCTCCCGACGCACCGCGCCGATCACGTACGCGCTGACTGCGGCGACCACCGGCATGACGGCGTCCACGTCGACGTCGCCCAGTGCGGCCACCACTGTCTCCCCAGTGGCCAGCGCGTGCGGCCCGAGCTGGGGTCGGCCACCCAGTAGATCGGCGAGCCATTCGTGCTCGTGAGCGGCGTGCCGGGTGGCTTCGGCAAGAGACCGGAGCACCTCCCGCCAGCCGTCTCCGACCGGCCGGATCTCGGCGTGGGCGGCGTCGACCATCAGGTCGAGCAACTCCTCCTTGCCGGCGATGTAGCCGTACAGCCGCATCGGACGGACGTCCAGCGCGGTGGCGACCTTGCGCAGGGACACCGCATCCAGGCCGTCCGCGTCGGCCAGCTGGATCGCCGCTCGCACGATCCGTTCCCGGCTCAACGGGGCCGGCACGGGTCGATTCGGTGGCTCCGGCCTCTCCCACACCAACATGGTCGCTAACAATACACCGCATCGGGCGATACGGTGTATCGACCTGTACGGCGTATCGGCTCTATCGAAGGAGAGGCAACCATGACCATCGCCATAGTCGGAGCCGGCCTGGGCGGCTTGGTCCTTGCCCGGGTGCTGCACATGAACGGCATCGAGGCCGTCGTGTATGAACGTGAATCGTCGCGCGGTGCGCGCGGTCAGGGCGGCATGCTCGACATCCACTCCGGCCAGCGGGCCCTGCGCGAGGCCGGTCTGATCGACCAGTTCCACACGATTGCCCGTGGCGAAGGCCAGGACATGCGCCTTCTCGAGCCGGATGGCACTCTGCTGCTCCAGGAGGACACGCCCGACGACGCCCCGCTCGAGCGACCCGAGGTCGACCGCGCCGATCTGCGCAACCTGCTGCTGGATTCCCTCCCCGAAGACATGGTGCGCTGGGGGCACGCGTTCACGTCCGCCGACGACGGCCTGCTGCACTTCGCCGACGGCGGAAGTGGGGCCTACGACCTGCTGGTCGGCGCGGACGGCGCGAACTCCCGGGTCCGCGCGCTGCTCACCGACGCACGCCCGACGCACATCGGCCAGAACGTCGTCGAGGTCGGCATTCCCGACATCGACCGCGCGCACCCCGACCTCGCGGCGATGGTGGGGCGCGGCAACTTCTGGGTGCTCGGCAACGGACTGTCCCTGGCGGCGCAGCGCAACGGCGACGGCCGCGTTCGCATCGGGATCAGCTTCTACAACACCCCCGAGGACTGGTTCGCCACCAGCGGGATCCCGTTCGACGACCCGGCCGCCGCCCGGGCGCGGCTGATCGACCTGCTCCCCGGGTGGGACTCACGGTTCACCGCGCTGATCGCGGCCTGCGACGACACGGTCGTGCCGCGGTCGATCACCACTCTCCCGGTCGGTCTGACCTGGCCGTCGAGGCCGGACGTCACGCTGCTCGGCGATGCCGCGCACCTGATGCCGCCGGTGGGAGAGGGCGCCAACATGGCGCTGCTCGACGGCGCCCTGCTCGGTCTCGCGCTGGCCGCGCACCCGGACGACTTTCCCACTGCCGTCAAAGAATACGAACGCGAGATGTTCGAACGCACCGGCGCTGCCGCCCGGATGTCCGCAAACATGCAGGAATTGCTGACCTCGCCGGACGCAGCCCAGAAAATGCTCGCATTCTTCCAACCTCGCTGAAGGTGACCAAATACGACCAGGAAGCCGGTCGTCCAGCCAACTGGCAGCATCCCGTGCGCCGTGACGATCCAGCTCAGCTACGCGCCCGGCCGCCAGGGACTCCGATCTCGGGCACGCTCTGAGGGCATCGCCGCCCGTGTCTTGCTGTCGGCGGGAAGGCGTGGGACAGCATGTTGCGGCAGTTCCCCGCCCTCGCACGATCGCGACTGTTTCGTCAGTCGAGCAGGACGCCGGGGTTGAGGATGTGGTGGGGGTCCAGGGCGCTCTTGGCGGCGCGCAGTGCCAGCGCGAAGGGTTGTGGGCGCTGGAGGTCGTAGCCGGGGCGGTGGTCGCGGCCGACGGCGTGGTGGTGGGTGATGGTGGCGCGGTGGCGGTGCAGGACGTCGGTCGCGGCGGCTTTGATGTCGTCCCAGACCTCGACCTCGCCGCCGGGCCGGCCGGCGAGAGCCACGGTGAAGTAGGGGGCGGCGCCGTCGGGGTAGACGTGGGTGAGGCGGCAGTTGATGGTGGCCGGGTGTCCGGTGGCCTTGGAGGCGGCGGCGCCGACCTCGGTGCGCACGGCGTCGATCAGGGCGGGAATCTTCTCCCAGGTGGCGGCGGTCTCGAAGGTTTCGACGACAGCGCCCATCCGGGCCAGGCCGTCGCGCAGGTAGGGCATGCGCAGGAACGCCGAGCGCCAGGCGCTCACGGCCGCGTCGGCCGGGGCGTCGCTGTCTGCCGCGTGTGTGTGGCCGCGGCCGCCGTGGCTGCGGGCCAGGTCCACGGCGGCCGTGAGGCGGTTGTCGACGGGAGTGGTGGCGGACTCGAAGCCAAGGACCAGGACGCTGGAGCCGTCGTGGGAGGCGCCGGACAGCAAAGCCTCGCCCGGGTCGAGCAGGCGGCAGTTGGCCGGGGCGAGGTCGGACTGGGCGATGGCCCGTACGGCGTCCAGCGCGTGGTGGAAGTCGGCGAAGGCCACCGACGCGGAGGCTTTGTGGCGGGGGCGTTCTTGCAAGCGCATCCATGCCTCGGTGATGACGCCGAGCGTGCCCTCGGAGCCGAGGAAGAGCCGGTCGGGTGACGGTCCGGCGCCGGATGCGGGCAGCCGCCAGGAGGTGTGCGCACCGGCCGGTGTGATCACGCGCAGGGATTGGACGAAGTCGTCGATGTGGGTGTGGACGGTGGCGTAGTGGCCGCCGGCCCGGGTGGCGAGCCAGCCGCCGAGGGTGGAGAACTCGAAGCTCTGGGGGAAGTGGCGCAGGGTCAGGCCGTGGGGCCGCAACTGGTCTTCCAGCACGGGGCCGAGGGCCCCGGCCTGGATGCGGGCAGAGCGACTGGTGGTGTCGATCTCCAGAACGCGGTCCATCGCGGTCAGGTCGAGCGAGAGGACGGCGTGGTGGGTGTCGCCGCGGTACTCCACGCCGCCGACCACCGAGGAGCCGCCACCGAAGGGGATGACGGCCACGCCGTGCTCGCCGGCCCAGTCCAGCAGGTCGGCCACGTCCTGGTCGCCGGCCGGGTGGCCGACGAGGTCGGGGATCCGGCCGGGCCGGCCGCGCAGGGCCCGGATGACGTCGCGGTATGCCTTGCCCATGGCGTGGGCGGCGCGCGCCTGCGGGTCGTCGGTGACCAGGTGGGCCAGAGCGGACGGGGGCGTAGCGGCGGGGCGGCTGATGGACAGGTCGGCGATGCGGGGTATCGGCAGCGGGCGGGCCAGGGTGCCCGGCAGCAGGGCGCCCAGCGCGGCGCATGCGGCGTCGTCGGGGTGGGCGTCGGCGTAGCCCCAGCCCCACCAGGAGCGGGTGCGGGAGGTGCGGGGGTCGGTCGCGGTGGCAGGCATGGGTGCGCTCCAGCGGTCCAAGGAATTTACCCGTCGGTAAATTACCCTAGGGTAAGATCTGGTTGCATGACAACGCTCTCCTCCCGGGCCGGTACCAAGGGCGTGCCGAGGGCCGCGCGCGAACGACAGGTCCTGGCCGCGGCCACCGAGGAGTTCGGCCACCACGGCTACGAGGCCACCACCATGGCCGCCATCGCCACCCGCGTCGGCGTCACCAAACCACTCCTGCACCACTACTTCGGCAGCAAGCAGGATCTCTACCTCGCCTGTCTCAGCCCCGTCGGCGACCGGCTGCTGGCCGCCATCCGCGCGGCGATGGCCGAACAGGGTGCCGACTCGCCGCCCACGCCCCTGCGCGTACTGCACGCCCTGTTCACCGCCCTCGACGGCCGGCGCGAGGCATGGTTCGTCCTCTACGACCCCACGCTGCCGCCCGACAGCGAAGCCGCCCACCGGGCGGCCTTCTACCGCGACGCCATCGACGACCTCGCCGCCACCGGCACCGCCGACCTCCTGCACACCGCCGGATCCACCGACCCGCTCGACGCCGACGCCCTCAAACACGCATGGCGCGGCCTGTGCACGGCCCTGGTCCGCTGGTGGATCAACCACCCCGACCAGTCACCCGACGCCATGACCCGACGCTGCGCACGTCTCGCCGAAGCCAGCCAGATCATCCTCACCGCCGGCAACGACACCACGTGAACCGGACGGACACCCCACAAGCGCCGGCCCGATCCCACCCCCATGCGAATGCGCCGGCAGCAATCCGGCCCAGCACTCCGGCAGGGCCAGGCGGGCCTGCCCGCGTTCCGCCCGGCACTCCCGCGGGGTCACCTCACTGGGAGAGCCTCATCGGCGCCGCAACAAAAGCGGCCCCACGAAAGAGTCTCGACGGGGCCGAGGCCGTCCATCAGACAGTCGTGCGCGAGCCATGGGAGCAATGGTCAACTCCTGTGGACCAGTTGAGGGCGCACGGTCGATTCAGGAACGGGCGCCCGCCACGGCCACAGCCGCGAGGTGCAGCCAAAGAGCGGCCGTACAACCACTACGGCGCGAGAGCCGAACGAGGAGAGGCAGTCCTTGCTCTCGACGATCGCGGGCCCAGATCTCCTGACCGTCGGCCGACCGGAAGAAGCAGTTCAGTCTCTCCACCGTCGCACCACCCCGGCGTAAGCACTCCTCGCGGACGGCAAAGGCGTCCACGCCCCGCGTTCCGAGCCGCCGCGCACGCAATTGTTCCGGCATGAAAAGGCGTGACGTCACACTGGATGGCCTCGCACCCGGCCTCCGCTCGGAGACCGAGCGCTGGACCCGCGGCCTTCCCGACGGCGGTCCACGCAGCCTCCCACGACGGGAGGGCACGGTATGGCTCTACCTCAACCGAGTCCGCACGGCTCTGCTGGAATGGTCGCACCGCTGCGACCATCTGCGGGAAGTGACCCGCGACGACATCCTCACCTACATCAAGACACTGCACGGCCACCATCGGCATGACCAACTCGTCGCCTTGCTTGCACTGTTCACCTGGGCCACGCGGAACGGGCTGATCTTCCGCAACCCCGCCTGCCGAATCAAGATCGGGCAATACGAGTACGCCGTGCTGCAACCGCTCGTCCCCGAGCAGCTCGAACACTCCGTCGCCGCGGCCACCACGCTGGCGACACGGCTCATCCTCGCCCTCGTGGCGGTCCACGCCGCCCGGGTCGCCCAGATCGCCACCCGCATGCTCGACGACGTCGACCTCGGCAACCGCCGGCTGACCATCGCCGGACGTGTCCGCCCGCTGGACGAACCCACCTTGCAGCTGCTGCTGGACTGGCTGGAGCACCGGCACCGACGATGGCCGAACACCGCGAACCTCCACTTGCTGATCAACAACCTGACCGCCAACACCACCAGCCGGGCCGGCAACCACTGGATCAGTGCTGCGATGCGCGGGCAGGACGCGACCCTGGAGAGGCTCCGCGTCGACCGGCAGCTCGAAGAAGCCATGGTCAAAGGCGCCGACCCGCTCCACCTCACGGAGGTGTTCGGGCTCGACGAGAAGACCGCGATGCGCTACGCGGACTCCGCACGGGCCCTCCTGTAACAGCCAGCCGAGCACCCGGCTTACCCCTCAGAAAACAACTTTGCCCGGATTGACAGGACTTGAAGAATGAGGCCATGCAGATTCGACAGGCATGGCCTGATGACGCATCAGCGGTCGCCGGCGTCTACGTTCGCTCCTGGCAGGCGGCCTTTGCCGGTCTTGTTCCCCAGCACTACCTCGACGCCATGGAGCCAAGCCGCGAAGAGTCCGAGTGGAAGACACGCATCGCGGAGACACGATGGCCATCGTCGGGAGTGCTGGTGGCCGAAACCGAGGCGGGGATCGTCGGATTTGCAGGTTTCGGCCCATCTCAGGAGACCCCTGCCGTCGCGGAGATCGGCACGCTTTACGCGATGCCCGAGGCCTGGGGCACTGGGATCGGGAAGCAGTTGATGCTGGCCACATTGACGGCTCTCGGACAGGCCGACTACACGCAAGCCACCTTGTGGGTCCTGGAAGACAATGAACGCGCCCGGCGCTTCTACGAAGCCGCCGGCTGGCACGCTGACGGCACAGCCGTGCAGGACACCACCGGTGGTGCCTCTCTCAACAAGCTGCGCTACCGCCGCCCTGTGGGCTAGGGCCCCTCAGCGTCGGTGGGGTAGTTGGGCGTTGGCGTCCGCCCTTCGGACCAGGGGTGGCCTGCGGGAACGCATTCTTGCCATGATCGCCTGGTGGACGATGACCCGCGCATACACCCCTCGAAGGTGGCCGACGACCGTGCATCGCTCACCTCGTTCCTCGACTACCAGCGGGCCACCCTGGCCATGAAGTGCGCGGGTCTGACCGGCGAACAGCTGAAGCAGAAGGCGATCCCGACCTCAGGACTCACGCTCCTGGGCCTGGTGCGCCACGCGGCCTCCGTCGAGCGGAGCTGGTTCCGCTTCATCGTGAACGCGGAGGACGTCAAGACGCCTTGGCCCGGCGAGGTCGACGGCACGTTCGCCGAGTTCCATGTCGAGGACGCCGACGTTGGCGAGGCGTTCGGAGTCTGGCGCGAGGAGTGCGCCTGTGCCCGCGCCGTCGCTTCTTCCTTCGATTCCCTCGACGACACCGTCAACTTCCGCGGCGAGACCATCTCACTCCGCTACGTCCTCACCCACATGATCGAGGAGTATGCGCGTCACAACGGCCACGCCGACCTACTGCGCGAAGCGATCGACGGAGCCGTCGGCGAGTAGATAGGGGAGCGTTACAGGTCGGCGAGCACCACGAGATGATCACATCATGGTTGCTGTGATCACTGTGTCGGAGCCCTCTTGGATAGCCCCCGTTCACTGGGGTGAGCCCGCGCTGCTTCTCCAAGTTGGTGACTGCACTGCGGCGCGAGGGAGCCGACTCGGTGCGGCGGGGCCGGCCCTGGAGCCTGCCGCTGGAGGACCGGGAGCTGCTGGTCGCGGCGTACTGGCGCACGAACTTGACGCTGCGCCAGCTCGCTCCGCTGTTCGGTATCTCTAAGTCGGCGGCCGACCGGATCATCGACCAGCTTGGGCCCGTGCTTGCGTTCCAGCCGCGTAAGCGGTTCCGCAAGGACACCGTGCTCATCGTGGACGGCACCCTGGTGCCCACCCAGGACCATTCGATCGCTGAACAGTCCAAGAACTACCGCTACTCCACCAACCACCAGGTGGTCATCGACGCCGACACCCGGCTGGTCGTGGTGGTCGGCCGGCCCCTGCCCGGCAACCGTAACGACTGCAAGGCATGGGAACTGTCCGGCGCGAAAGACACCGTCGGACGGACCACGGTGATAGCGGACGGCGGCTACCGGGGCACCGGCCTCGTCATCCCGCACCGACGCGAACCCGGCCAGACCGAACTGCCAGCCTGGAAAGAGGAACACAACACCTACCACCGCAAAGTCCGTGCACGCGTCGAACACGCCTTCGCCCGCATGAAGAGCTGGAAGATCCTCCGCGACTGCCGGCTCAAAGGCGACGGCGTCCACCACGCGATGCTCGGCATCGCCCGCCTGCACAACCTCCGCCTCGCCGATTGAGTGAACACGCCGCGCTGTACGCGGCCATGTCCAGGCCGACTCAGACCATCCACGGACACCTAGGCGGCGTCGAGCTCGGCGAACTCCGCTTCGGTCAGCTTCAGATCGGCCGCTGCAGCCGAGTCACGGATGGTCGTCGGCCGGGACGACCCAGGGATCGGGACGACGACCGGAGACTTGGCCAACTCCCAGGCCAGGCAGATCTGTTGTGGGCTGACCCCATGCTCCTCGGCGATCCGAGCGAACGCGGCGTGCGATGCACCCAGGCCGCCCGCCCTGGAAATACCGCCCAGCGGGCTGTACGGCAGGAAGGCGATCCCCAGCTCGGTGCACAACCGCAACTGCGGCTCACTGTCGCGGACCGCCGGCGAGAAGTTGTTCTGTACGGACACCAGCCGCTCGCCGAGGATCGCATGGGCATCGCGCAGCTGGTCGAGGTTCACATTCGAGATGCCGACCGCACGGATCTTGCCAGCGTCGTACAGGTCGCGCAGCGCGCCCACCGAGTCGGCGTAGGGCACGTTCGGGTCAGGCACGTGTAGCTGGTAGAGGCCGATGGAGTCCCCGCCCAACCGCTTGAGCGAGTCCTCGCACGCCTTCCGCAGGGTCGCGGGATCCCCGTTAAAGGACCACGATCCGTCGGCTCCGCGCGCCGCCCCGCCCTTCGTGCCGACCAGCACCTCGGAGATGTCACCGGCGTACGCTGCGAGTGCACGGGCGATCAGCGACTCGTTGTGGCCGGTCTCGGAGGAGTTCAGGCAGTACGACATGGCCGTGTCGATGAACGAGATCCCGGCGTCGAGCGCGGCATGGATGGTCGCGACCGCACGCTCCTCATCCGGCCGGCCCTCGATGGAGAGCGGCATCCCACCGAGCCCGATGGCGCTGACCGTAGCGCTGCCGATGCGGCGATTATGCATTTTCATACCCCCTGGAGTGACGCGCTGCGACGCCCGCGACTTTACGCCTCAAGGCTCGTGTCCACGGCTGTTCCCCGAATACGCCCGGCGGTGGGCGTGGGGCGCCATGCCGGGACGAGCGCACACAGCGGCTCAGAATGGGCAATCGGCCGATCACTGATCGTTATACGGGACAGCCCTTAGATGGTGTTTCGAAGTGACGGAGTCACTTGCTGTGGGGACGTCAGCTGGCACCACGGCAGGTTCTCGGCGTGTTCGTGGTGAGGACAGCGACGACGTGGTGGGAGCACTGTCGCGCGGAGCGCGTCCATGGGGGGTGGTGGTCGGGCCGGCGGGTGGGAGCGCTGAGGTTCTGCCACCCGCACCGCTACGCACATCACTTTGAGACAGTCCCTAGCGCGTGGGGTGCTGCTGCTCAGCGCCTCGTCTCGTACCTGGTCAGGACCACGCCGCCGGGAAACGTCCGCGTCTCCACCAGGTTCAGGTTCACCCAGCTGTCCAGCGCGGTGAAGAACGGCGTGCCGCCACCCACCAGGACCGGGTGGGTGGCGATCGTGTACTCGTCGACCAGCCCGGCGCGCATGGCCGCCCCGGCGAGCGTTGCGCCGCCGATGTTCATCGGGCCGCCGTCCTCGGCCTTGAGCCGGGTGATCTCGGCGATCGCGTCGCCGGTGACCAGGCGGGTGTTCCAGTCCACCTTGTCGATCGTCGAGGAGAACACCACCTTCGGCGTGTCCCGCCAGTTCCGCGCGAACTCGATCTCCGCCGGGGTGGCGTTGGGCTGCTGGTCGCCGGTCGGCCAGTAGGAGCTCATCGTCTCCCATAGCTTGCGCCCATACAGCGACAGGCCACTCGCCTGCTCGTGGTCGAGCCACCACTGGAACAGCTCGTGGCTCGGCGGTCCGCTCCAGCCGATGTCGTCGCCGGCCGCGGCGATGTAGCCGTCCAGGGTCAGGTTCATGCCGTAGATCAGTTTCCGCATGGTCCAGCCTTCCGTCCGTGGGTGTCCGGCGTACAGACCAGCGCGGCGCGGGAAACTCATCGGTGCGCGATCTGGGCTCGCCGGTAGTCCTCGTGCTCGGGGCTCAGCGTGGTGTACTCGGCTGACACGGGCAAGCCGCCTGATCTCGACCTCGCCCTCGCCCTCGCCCTCTCGAGGAAATGCCACGGATTTGAGACTGATCATGAGTGACAAGGCCGTGAGACAGTCAAGAACGCCCAGGTCACGCAAGATCGGCATGTCGCGAGCAGCGAGACCCCACATCTATCGGGTTGCGGACCCGTGCGGGTTCGGGGCCCGGTAGAACTGTGGGTGTGACGCGTGCGCAACCGACTGATGCTGATTGGGAGTTCATTGCTCCGTTCCTGACGATCGGGGAGTTCTGTCCGTATCCGGAGAATCTTCCGGCCCAGTTCCAAGGTGTGGTGTGGAAGTTCCGGTCGGGTGCCCAGTGGCGGAGATGCCCGGCCGGTTCGGGCCGTGGCAGACGGTGTATGACCGGTTCCGGTACTGGCGGAAGGCCGGCGCGTTCACGACCCTCCTCGATGGTGTGATCGCCGAGGCCGCAAGACAGGGCGGGACGGACTTGTCGCCGGTCAGCGTGGGCTCGACCACGGCCCGCGCGCATCACGATGCAGCCGGACTACCCGTCGACGCCGAAGTCCTGGAGGCACTGGAGAAAGCGGCCGCCGAAAAAAGGGGCGACGCGAAGAACAAGACCGGCAAACCGACCCGTCAGACGAAGAACGCCGGCGGTTAAGGCACTGCCGCAGGGCCCGCTTGGCCGCCGCTGACCTGGGACGTTCTCGCGGCGTCTCACCACGAAGATCCACCTCACCGTCGTTGCCGCCTGCCGCCCACTGGCCATCCTGGTCACGGCCGAGCAGGCCGGCGACAGCCCTCGATTCATTCCTGCCCTGGAACGGATCCGGATCCGCCAGCCGCTCGGCAGGCCCCGCACCCGGCCCGGCGCGGTCGCCGGGGACAAGGCCTACTCATCCCGAAAAGACCGCGCCTACCTGCGCAGACGCGGAATCAAAGCCGTGATCTCCGGGCCGCGGGAACAGGCCGCGAAACGGGAGAAAAGGGCCGGGCAGGCGGTCGACCGGTCACCTGCGATCCCGACCTCTACCGCGAGCGGAACACCGTCGAACGCGGTATCAACAAGATCAAAGCATGGCGGGGCCGCGCCGGCCGCTACGACAAAGACCCCGCCAACTACCAGGCCGGACTCGAACTCCGTGCCGCACTCCCCTGGATCCGCAGCCTCCAACCCGACCACTGATCACAACACCAGACAGGCCCTAGCTGTATTGATCACGAGCGTTGTTAACACGGCCGGTCTTGATCATGGCGAAGGCCCCCGTGTGTGGTGGAGGTGTCGAATCTTCACCGCACGGAGGCCTTCGTGTCCCACCGTAATGCCCGGCTGACCGTTCACGGCAGGCGGCTGCTCGTCGAACGAGTCCGCTCCGGCCGTCCCGTCGCCCACGTCGCCGCGGAGATGGGCATCTCCCGTCCTACAGCCCACAAATGGATCCGGCGCCGGCGGTCCGAGGGCGAGAGCGGACTCATCGACCGCTCCAGCCGTCCCCGCAGGACACCGCACCGGACCACGGCTGCCACCGAGGAGCAGGTCTGCAGGCTGCGGCAGGACCGCAAGCCGGGCCCGGCACGTATCGGACCGATCCTGGGCCTGCCCGCCTCCACCGTGCACCGCATCCTCACCCGGCACGGCCTGAACCGTCTGGCCCACCTGGACCGGCCCACCGGCCGGCCCATCCGCCGCCACGAACGCGACCGGCCCGGCGAACTGGTCCACGTGGACGTCAAGAAGCTCGGCCGGATCCCCGACGGCGGCGGCCACAAAGTCCTGGGCCGACAGGCCGGCCGGGCCCGGCGAAGCAGCGTGGGCTTCGATTACGTCCACTCCGCCGTCGACGACCACAGCCGTCTCGCCTACAGCGAGATCCACCCGGACGAGAAGGCCACCACCTGCGCCGCCTTCCTCCGCCGGGCCGCGGCCTTCTTCGCCACATGTGGGATCGACAGCGTCGAGCGGGTCCTGACCGACAACGCCTGGCCCTACCGCAAAAGCTTCGCCTGGCGGCAGGCCCTGACCGACCTCGGCGCGACCGGCAAGCTCACCCGCATCTACCGGCCGCAGACCAACGGCAAGGTCGAACGCTTCAACCGCACCCTGCTCGACGAATGGGCCTACCTACGGCCCTACACCACCAACCAAGAGCGGACCGACGCCCTGACAGACTTCCTCCACACCTACAACCACCACCGTTGCCACACCGCACTCGGCGGCCACCCACCGATCAGTCGTGTGAACAACGCTTCAGGTCAATACACCTAGCCCACTCGCCGTCATGTCCGATCCAGGGACCCAGGAACGGCATGGCTGCGAGTTGGAGTCGAACTCACGGAACCAGCTCCGTGGAGCACGACGACGAACCCCTGAGTTCCCACCGAGAGCCCTTCTGTTTGCCTGAACTCACGGCACTCGTCGGGCATGAGTAGTTGCGGTACAGAAGGTGCCGCTGAGATTGATCTTGCTGAGGTTCGGCTAGATGATCAATTCCAAGGAATCAGTGATCGTACGAAGTCAGCGAACGGAGGGTGTCTTGTCCGGTGTGATCGTTGTGCCAGATCACGGCGGTCAGCGCGAGTGTGCGCTGCATGACGCGGGCAATGACACCGCGGGGTGTGCGTCCTCGGTGCTGTTCGAGGTCGAGCTGTACCTTGAGGGTCTCGTTGACCGAATTGATGACCTGCCGCAAGGGCTTGAATAGGGATCCGCCGGACCGCTGCCGTTCGTTTTTGTGCGTCGGCCGTAGCAACTGGATTCCCTGCTGGGCGAGTTCTTGTTCGAAGTGGGGGCCGAAGTAATTCTTGTCGCCGATCAGCGTCTGGCCGGGCCGGGCGGTGAGGAGGTGCGGTTCGGCCGCGAGCAGGTCCAGCAGGGTCTCGCGCTCGTCGGCCTTGGCCCCGGTCAGGGCGAAGGCGATCGGCAGGCCGTGGAGGGTGCACACCAGGTGCAGCCGCAGGCCCCAGAAGAAGCGGCTGTGGCTGGCGCAGTAGCCGTATTCGGCCCATCCGGCCAGGTCGGAGCGTTTGACGGTTTCGCGGGAGCGGCCGCATTCCACGGGTGTGGAGTCCACTATCCACACGTCGTCGCTCCAGATCGAGGTGTTGGTAGCGAGGATCCGGGGTGATACGGCGGAGCAGGTCGGCCGCCTTGCGTAGCCGCTTGTTGTAGCCGGGTTGCTGCGGCAGATATCGGAAGAGGTGCCGCAGGTGGGCCCGGGCATGGCGGAGCCACCTGGCCTCGGAGGTGAAACCGAGGATGGCCTGCATCATCGCAAGGGTGACCAGCTCGGCGTCGGTGAGCTGCGGCGCGATTCCCACGGCCGGCCGCCACGGCGCCAGGTCCGGGCGCTCCTTCAGCAGATCGTCTGTTGTCGCATAGAGTGCCGTCGCGAGGGTGTCCAGTTTGTTCGTCACACAACGATCTTGGACACCCTCGTTCTCGTCTCCGCAGACATGTGACCGAGCGCCACACAGTGGGCTGTTTGAGCACCTTCTGGCATCTCCCTTGATCGCGAGGAAGATCCCGCAGGTAGGGTCGGCTTGACGACGGTGCCACCTGGGGGGCTGATGACGGCGGCGGATGCAGTGCCCATAGTCTTCGTTCATGGGACGCGCTTTAGCGCGGGACAGTGGAGCATGCAGCTTGCTGCACTCCGGGACGAATTCCCGGTAGTCGCCGTCGACCTGCCCGGCCACGGGGAGCGCTCGGCTCAGCCCTGGAGCCTGAGCACTGCGACGGAGATCATCGCTTCCGCGGTGGACTCGCTCGGCCGCGGGCCGGCTCTGGTCGTCGGGCACTCGCTCGGCGGATATGCCTCGCTGGAGTTCGCGCGGCGCTGCCCGGAACAACTGCGCGGGCTGATCCTCGCGGGAGCCAGTGCCTCCACCCGCGGCCTCCGGGCAGCGCCCTATCGGTGGGTCGCCAGGCTGGTCCATCGCATGCCGGCGGATCGCCTGGCCCGGTGGAACGACCGGCTGCTACTGCGGCTCTACCCACGGGAAGTGGTGGAGGCGACCATCCGTTCCGGCTACGCCTTCCATACCCTGCCAGCGGCCTGGAACGAGGTACTCGGACGCTTCGACGCGGGCGCGATGCGTTATGTGAAGGCTCCGGTCCTCATCCTGAACGGTGAGAAGGACGCCATCTTCCGGACCAGGGAGGCGGACTTCGCCCGCACGCATCCGCACGCTCGCGTCGAATTGATCCCGCGGGCAGGACACCTCGCGAACTTCGACGAGCCAGATGCCTTCACTGATGCTGTCCGCCGCTTCGCCCGCCAGCTTCCTGCCGTCAACTGAGCGCGCCACAGCCAGGATCCCCCGGCGCCCCTGAACACCTCGGCAGCGACCGGGCACTCAGCCTGGCCAAATGGGGCACTCCCTGAAGACAACCCTTGGAATTGATCATCTAGTTCGCGGGCGCTTCGAGCTGGCCGGGAATGGCGCCGGCGCGCAGTTCGCGCAGGTCCGGGATGTGGTTGTAGAGGGTGCCCGGGGAGACGCCCAGCAGCTTGGCGATCGAGGTGATCGAGCGACCGGGATCGGGCAGGAGGTCGCGGGCGGCGCGGATGACTTCCTCGGTGGCGACGGCGGGGCGTCCGCCGACGCGACCGCGGGCCCGGGCGGCGGCCAGGCCCTCGTTGGTGCCGATGACGATGAGCTCGCGGATGAACTCCGCGAGGGCGGCGAAGACGTGGAAGACGAGCCGGCCGCCCGGGGTGGTGGTGTCGAGGTTCTCGTGGAGCGAGGCGAAGCCGACGCTGCGCTCGCGGAGTTCGGCGACCATGTTGATGAGGTCCTGCAGGCTGCGGCCGTAGCGGTCGAGCGAGGGGACGACGAGGGTGTCCCCGGGGTCGAGGAAGGCGTGGCACGCCTTCAGCTCGGGGCGGAGGGCGTTCTTGCCAGACTTCTCGTCCGCGAAGATCTTCCGGCACCCTGCGGCGGTGAGCACGTCGATCTGCCGTTCGAGCTTCTGGCCGCCGGTGGAGACCCGGGCGTATCCGATTTTGATTTCGGTGCGGACGATCGGCTCGGCGACGAGGAGGTCCGGCCCGTCGGCCGGATCGAAGGCTGTCATGACCCCGGATCATGTCAGAAAACGGTGGTCTCGGGTTGTTGAATGCCCCTGGTTTTTGAAGGGGTTTTGAAGGCTCTGGTGGGTCCGGGCGGTTGTGCGAGGCGATCTTCAGAAAACGAAGGTTTTTGACAGCTCCCCGGATCGGCGGCGGGTGGAGGGCTTTGACGGAAGGTCTCGCGCGCTGGACAGCAGACTCTGGGCGTCCGCGCGAAATCCCCTTGCTTAATGGTCAAGAATCGTTGACCATTGCTCGCATGCCTACCGATGATCTTCCCGAGACGTTTCATGTCACCACTGACGAGCAGCTGCGCGCCGTCTCCAATCTGACGCGTCACCGGATCATGGCCGTGCTCCGCTTCGAGCCGGCGACGATTACGCAGATCGCCGAGCGGGTTGGCCTTGCGAAGGGGAGTTCCAGCTATCACGTGCGGCTGCTGGAGCGGGCCGGCCTGGTGAAGGTGGTGCGGACGCGGAAGGTGCGGGGGGTCACCGAGCGGTATTACGCGATGGCCGCACGGGCGATCGTGTTGCCGGATCCCGGCGAGGGAGGGCCGGATGTGCTGATGCGGCATGCGGTGGCGGATCTGGAGGCGTCGCCGGTGGATGGCGAGCGGCACGTACGGATGGCGCATCTGCGACTCACCGAGGAGCAGTTCGCACAGCTGGGGGCGCGGCTGCAGGCTCTGGCGGACGAGTACCAGGAGCTGTCGGATCCGTCGCTGCCGGACTCGTCGCTCGTCTTCGCACTGTTCCATCCGGCAGTGCGCGAGCAGGCCGGAGGGGGCGCCAAGTGACCTCGGACGTTCGGAAGTTGCCGACCGGGTTCGGACGGCTGTGGACCGCGCAGACAATCTCCTCCCTCGGTGACGGGGTAACGCAGGCCGCGCTGCCGCTGCTCGCGTTGACGTTGACGCGGGATCCGATGGCGCTCGCCGTCGTCACGGCCGCGGGGACGCTGCCGTGGCTACTCTTCGGGGTGCTCGGCGGTGCGCTGGTCGACCGCTGGGACCGCCGGCGCACGATGTGGGTCGCGGATACGGCACGTGCGGTGCTGCTCGGGATACCCGCGGCAGCGGCCGCGCTCGACGTCCTGAGCATTCCGCTGCTCGCGGCTGTCGCCTTTCTGCTCGGCCTCGGCGGACTCTTCTTCGATACGGCCGCCACGGCCTATCTGCCGGATCTGCTCCGCCGCGACCCCGCACTCCTGGAGCGCGCCAACTCCCGCTTGCGCGGAGCCCAGACCGCCATGTCCGGCTTCGCGGGGCCGCCTGCGGGCAGCGCGCTGCTCGCGCTCGGGCGGGCGGTTCCGCTGCTCACCGACGCGGTGTCGTTCATGCTCTCCGCACTGTTCGTACGTACGCTGCCCGCCATGCCCCGGCCCGTGCCGGAGGTCCGCGAGTCGCTGCTTCGGCAGGCGCGGGCCGGGGCCTCGTACGTCTTCCGGGACCGGGTGCTGCTCGGCCTCGCGCTCCGCCCGGCGGTCGGGAACGTCGCCTTCCTCGCCGTGGAGACCGTCCTCGCCCTCTTCGCGCACGACCGCCTCGGCATAGACACCTACGGCTTCGGCCTGCTCCTCACAGCGGAGGCCACCGGCGGCCTGCTCGGTGCAGGCATCGCCTCCTACCTTGGCCGACGACTCGGCACCGGCACCGCACTGACCTGCACAGCCGCCGTCGAAGGGCTTGCCATCCTGGGCCTGGCCGCTGCCCCGAACCCGTACGTGGCCGGGCTGGCGCTCGCCGTCTGCGGGGCCGGCATGGGCGCCACGATGGTGCTCGGGCCTTCCCTCCGGCAGGCGATCGTCCCAGCTCACCTCATGGGCCGGGTCGCCTCCACCTCCCGCATGCTGGCCATGTGCGCCGCCCCCATCGGGGCCTTCCTCGGCGGCTGGCTGGCCACCACCTACGACATCCGCACCCCGCTCTACGCCGCCGCCGTCCTCCTCCTGGCGATGACGGCCGTCACGGCATCCATGACCAGCAATCGCCGGGTCGAAGCGGCGCTGCGTGCCGCCGCCCAGGCCGGCGGTCCAGATCACCCGGCATCCAAGGAGCCCGCTCAGGAGAGTGCACCCGAGTTGTTGTGACGCCTGCCGCGAAGGCGTCCAAGCACGCCAGCCTGCCTGGGCCGCTACAGCTTCGCCGCCCGCCGGCCACGCGAGGGCCTGCGCCCACTGCGTGACCCGGCGACCGTCCACCTCGACGAGGACGACGAGGGCACCGGCGGATGACGCGGCGTCAAGGCGCGTATCGGGTCGTGGTCAATGAGCATCGCAGCTTCCGGGGCGGGTGCCCGCCTGTCTGGGGTACGGGGCCCGGCAGTCTGCGGCTGCGCCGTGTGGGCGCGAGTGACCCATAGCGGTACCGCAGGCAGGTGGCGGGGCCCGAGGGCCTCGGCTGCGTGACCGCCGGGATGGTGTGTCAGATCATGGCGAGGCGGTCCACCAGCAGCTCCACCCTCGGCTCGGCGTCCTGCGGCAGCAGCCGTCCCGCCCGGGTCAGGGTCGCGATCCCGTGCAGGGACGCCCAGAACACCTCGGTGAACAGCCCCGGATGGACGCCGTCCCCGGCGACCTCGGCGAGGGTCTCCAGCAGCGCGGCGAAGGCGTCCTTGAGAGGTTCCGGGGTGTCTTCCTGCGCGTACGCCAGTCCGCCGTCGAGCTGGAAGATGGCGTCGTAGACGGCCGGGTTGCGTGTGGCGAAGTCGAGGTAGGCGCGGGCGAGGGCGGAGACCCGGGCGCGGGGGCCGTGCGCGGCCGAGGTCGCGGCGCGCACGGTCGTGGCCATTTCGGTGGCGCCCTCGAGGGCGACGGCGCCGATGATCTCGCGTTTGCCGCGGAAGTGGCTGTAGAGGACGGGCTGGCTGTATTCGATGCGTTCGGCGAGCCGGCGGGTGGTGACGGCGTCCCAGCCCTGCTGCTCGGCGAGTTCGCGGGCTGTGGCCACGATGAGGCGCTCGCGGTCCGCCCGTTCGCGGGCCTTGCGTTCCTGTACCGACATGATTCGATCCTAGCATCGCTAGACAACCAAGCGGCAGCAGTACTAGCGTTGCCCCATCGGCTAGCAACGCTAGATCCCGGGAGGGGCATCATGCTCAACGCACTCGAGGTCGTCACCACCGTGGTCGTCGGCGTGATGGTGGGAGTGGAGTTCTCCGTCGCCTTCGTCATCAACCCGATCCTCAACGCCCTCCCGGAGGACAGCGGCCAACTCGGCCACGCCCACGGGGGCCGGATGCTCGGTGCCGTGATGCCCATCTGGTACATCGGCTCGCTCATCCTCGTCGCGGTCTGGGCCATCGCCGGATGGCACCACCACGGCACCGGCCTGGTCGTCACCGCCGGCGCACTGCTGATCCTCAGCGTGGTCATGTCGCTCCTGCTGCTCGTCCCGATCAACAACCAGGGCAAGACGTGGACCCCTGACAATCGGCCCGCCGACTGGAAGGAGCAGCTGAACCGCTGGAACCGCTTCCACTACGTCCGCGTCGCCGTCATCATCGCCGCCTTCGCCCTGCTGGTCGCCGCCCTCACCTGACCCGGCGGACCGGCGCCGCACACGCGACGCACAAACCCCACTCCCCGGGCGGCAGCGGGCCACCGATATCCCAACATCCGGGAATGCAGCTGCCGCTCAGATCCCACCACTGCGATCCCGACAAACCATGCCCCTCGATCAGCCGCGTCCGCGCGGCCTGATCAGGCCCCACACGACTCAGCAAGCTCCACGAAGCTCACCAGGCCGGCGAAGACTCGCAAGGAGAAGAACAATGTCATTGAAGAAGATCAACACCGTCCTGGCCGCCGCCTTCATCCTCTTCATCCTCTGGTTCGGGACGGAGTTCATCGTGAGCCCGGAAACGACCGCTCCAAGCTTCGGCCTGCCGAGCTGGCCGTCCGGCGACGGCGACGGCTTCCTGATCATCAAGGGAATCCGCGACGTCGTCATGGCCCTGGTCCTGGGCATCCTGCTGGTGACGGGCCACCGCCGGGCGCTGGGCTGGGCGCTGCTGGTGGAGGCCCTCGCCGCGTACGGCGACATGGCCACGGTGCTGGCCCACCACGGCTCCGTGGCCACCGCGCTCGGCGTCCACGCGCTGACCGCGACAGTGATGGTGGCCAATGGCCTGCTGATAATGCGTGAGACCCGCAAGGTCGCGGCCGCTCCGGCAACACCCGCCCCGCAGCCCGCCTGACGCCACCTTGGCGCGTGTCGGTATCGCCTGCCGGCGCCCGCCGGACAGAACGAGGCGCACGATCTTCTTCCAGTGGGAAGGCGGCCTGGTCCCGTTTCTCCGGATGGCGCTTCCCTGGCCGACCGGTCGGACGCCGACGACGTCGAGCAGGCCGCCTGTCCGAAGCGCACAGCCCGGCTCGCCGTGCCGCTCGCGCGGCGGGCGCGGTCGCCTCCGCCCCCCCACACACACCCGCTGCTTCACCAAGGTGCCCCGGCTGAAGAAGGCCCTGCGGGTTCCCACCCCCGCCGACCGTGCCCCCGGACATCCGGGGCGGCCCGGTACCCCGCCGCCGGCCGCCGTCGACCCGGATCTGCCGAGCGCGGACATCCGCATCGGCTACGCCCGCTGCTCGACGCTCGGGCAGGGACTCGACTCCCGGCTCGACGCGCTCGCCAAGCACGGCATCCCGAGTGACAAGGTCTTCAGCCAGAAGTTCAGCACTCGGGTGCGGGTCCGCCCCGCGTTCGAGGAGGCGCCGAAGACTGCGCGGGAGATCAAGGCCCATGCCCCGCACCGCCAGGCTATTTTCACCGCGTATGAGATGAAGCGCCTCTGCCGGGACGCCGCCGAACTCACCGCGCTCGCGCACCACCTCACCGCGTACGGCCTGGTCCTGGAGATGCTCGCCGGGCCGCTGCCCGGCATCTACGACCCCACCGGGCCGGGCTAGCTGCTGTTCGCGTTCTTCGCGGCGATGGCGGAGACCGAGCGGGAGAACATCCGCGAGTCGACGCTGGAAGGGCTCGACACCGCGGCCCGCAAGGGCAAGCACGGCGGCCGGCCACCGGTCATCACCGACGACATGCTGCACGCCGTGCTGCGGCGCCGCGCGGGCTTCGAGTCCGTCGAGCAGATCCAGCCCGACCTGATCATCCCGACCGGCAAACGCAAGGGTCAGCGCCCCAGCGTGACCGGCGTCCACCGGGCCCTCGCCGAGCACGAGAA
This sequence comes from Streptomyces sp. RB17, assembly GCF_009604455.1. Lineage (GTDB taxonomy): Bacteria > Actinomycetota > Actinomycetes > Streptomycetales > Streptomycetaceae > Streptomyces. The sequence continues at coordinate 684,452 of NZ_WEGL01000005.1, read as the reverse complement.
GGCGCGAACGTATCCCGAGGCGATCGAGGCGGCTCACGCCGACTTCGTTGTCCTCCAGAACGCTGCCGACGTCCCGCATCCCCGTCCGGCCCGCACCCTCACACCGGCCGCCGAGACCCCTGAAGCGCTCGCACGACCCGTCCGGCATCGTGTTCACCGTGCTCGCGGCCATGTCGGGCATGGAGCGCGAGTACGTGGCCCTCCACCTGCGCGACCAGGAAATGAGCCTGCGCGACATCGCCAAGCGGATCCTCATCACCACCGGCGCGAAGAAGGCCCGCCACCGTCATGCGGATACTCCGCGAACACCACGAGCAAGCCGCCACGGCGGCGAGCACGTGGTCACCCCGCTACTTTGCGGCTGGTGTCTGAGCTAGGACACCGGGGCCTGGGAGGAAGCTCTGGCGCCATTGATCGTGACCGGCTTCGAGCGCAATGCGAGGGTGGCGAAGCCCAGACCAAGCCCACAGGTTCGCGGCCACCTTGACGGGGTCGCGCGGACTGCGGCCCTCATTGACCGTGCCGCGGCGGAGCTTGCCGCGGCACGGTCGAGGATAGGGGTGAAGCGGCGTGGTGTCAGAGACTGAAGACGCGTTCGGCCTCGCCGCGGTGGGTGGTGTGCAGCTCCCAGTAGACCGGGGAGATCTGTTCGGGCTTGGCCGTCGGGAATCCGGGGATGACCGAGATGCCGATCGACACGTCGATGCCGACGTGGGCGGCCTGGACGCCGCTGTCGGCCAGTTCCTTGTGCAGGTTGATCGCCCAGTTGCGCAGCGCCGCGGCGGCGGCGTTGACATTGCCGACCTGTGGCACCGGGTCGATGGATCCGGCGCCGGTGGTGTACAGCAGGGTGCCGACGCCGGACTTGCGCATCGCGGGCAACACCGCCTGCGTGGCAGCGATTGCCCCGTAGAGCTGGAACTCCATCTCGTACTGCACCTGCGCGGGCTCAGTCGCACTCGGGGTGGTCAGGACGGTCGAGTCCAGCCCTCCGACCGGGGAGTACTCCAGGACGTCGATGCCGCCGAAATGTGCGGCAGCGTCCTGCAGCGCCTGGGTGAGCGCGTCGCGGTCGAGGACGTCGGCGGGGAACGCGGCGGCAGTGATGCCGTCGGCGGCCAGCTTGCCGGTCATCTCGTCGAGCTTGGTGCGATTGCGGGCGATCAGGGCGACATTGTGGCCCTGGGAGCCGAAGGTGCGGGCGATGGCGAGGCCCAGCTGGGGGCCGGCGCCGACGATGGCGGTGGTGGGCATGGGAAGCCTTTCGTGGGCAAAATGGAAAGGCATATCCGTTTTTCGATCCGGATAGCCCTTTCCGGTTCGCTGATGAGCGTAACACGGGAATCGGATAGGGCTTTCCGGTTTGCTAGTCTGGCTGGCATGAACCCTGGGGACCAGCACACCGGCGGAACCGACTCCGGCGCCCAGCCGTTGCGTAGCGACGCGGAGCGCAACCGGGCACGGATCATCGCCGCCGCGCGTGCGGTGTTCGGCCGCGACGGGCTCAACGCGTCAATGGCCTCGGTCGCGCGCGAGGCAGGGGTGGGGATCGCCACCATGTTCCGCCGCTTTCCAGGCAAAGAGGAGCTGCTCGCCGCGGTCTTCGCGGACCGGATGGACGCCTACGTGCGAGCCACCGCCGAGGCCCTCGCCGACCCCGACCCGTGGAGCGGCTTCACCGGCTACATCGAGACGGTCTGCGCGATGCAGGCTGCCGACCGCGGTTTCGCCGACATTTTGACCATGAGCTTCCCCGGTGCCGAGGCCCTGGAGGCGTGTCGCGCCGAGGCATATGAGGGTTTTCTGGAACTCATCGCCCGCGCCAAGGACAGCGGACAACTGCGTGAGGACTTCACCAGCCGGGACCTCGTCCTGCTGCTCATGGCCAACGCCGGCGTCCTGACCGCCACCGGCGACGCGGCCCCTGACGCCTGGCGTCGCCTTGTGGCGTGGATGATCCAGTCCTTCCGGGCCCCCGCCCGCGGCCCGCTGCCGGACCCTCCGGAGGACGCCGCGCTGTATCAGGCGATGCTCCGCGCGAGCCGTGACATCACTGCACCCGAGGTTGGAAAGAGCGGGAAGGGGAAGTGAGGTGACCGGGACCCCTCCCGGCCCCGAGATCGCCCGCAAGCACGTCGTTCCGTCTGGCAAGAACAAGGGCGACCGCCCGCACGCACCTGATGAAGGCCTCTGCGTCGCGTGACGCCGTGGCCCTCAGTCGTCCTCGTCCTCGGCGTCTTCGACAGCGTCGGGGTCCCGGAGGGGGCGTTGGCCCCGGCCGGAGCCGCTGGCCTTGATGTTGGACAGGTAGCGGCCCAGGAAGTTGATGTGCCGGTCCTTGAGCGGAGAGAGCCGGGCGACGTCCTCGTCCTTGATGTCGTGGCCCTCGGCGCGGAGCTGAGTGACGGCCGCGTCAAGGTAGCGGGTGTTCCACCGGACGACGGCGCTGGGGACCAGGCCGAGGGCGGCGAGCTGGTTCTTATCCGAACTGGCTCAGCTCAGCGGCAGGTCCGCCTGCGGGCCGAAGTTCGCGACGGAAAGCAGTGGTGAAGAAGGTGGGTGGACGCGCGCCGTCGGGCGTGTCGAGCGCACGTCCACGCGCGATGCTCTTGAGGGGACGACGAAGCGCGGCCCGTCGACGTAGGCGAGCGGCCCGCCACCCCACATGTGTCCTGACCACGGTCAAATCGATGGTGCAGGTCTGCGTCACCAGCAGCGCGACCAGGGAGACGAGCAGGCCCTCCATGCGGGTGCGCCGGTGGCGTTGGGTGAGGAGGGCGGCGCACATCACGGCCGCCAAGCGGTATCCCCGGTGGCGTCGTAGTGCTTCGGTCCGTACCCACGATGAGAGTCCGCCAAAGGCAGGAGCCCCAGCCGACGCACGGCTGGGGCTCCTCAGGGCGGTGAGCATCGGTCAGCAGGTGGAGTCGCCCACGCCGTGAACCGCTCGTTCACGCTTCGGCGGACCGCACCACATCGCGATCACCGTGGATCAGGCGGGTCAGTGCTGCAGGGTGAGGATGCCCGGCCGCCAGGGCAGTTGGTCGTAGGGGCCGCTCGCAGTGGGGGACTTGCCCTGGTAGAGGAACTGCAGGTTGCAGGGGTCGATGGTCATGGTCTGGTCGGGGTTGTTGCGGACCAGGTCACCGTGGCTGATGTCATTGGTCCAGGTGGCACCGCTGTTGGCCTTGCCCGCGAAGGGGTTGCTCTCGCTGCCGGCCTGCGGGGTCCACGAGCCGCTCAGGCTGGAGGCCGTGAACGAGCGGAAGTAGCGCCCGTTCGCACCCTGGGCCTCGACGATCATGAGGTACTGGTTCTGGCCCTGCACCTTGTAGACCTGCGGCGCCTCGAACAGGTTGTTCGTCGTGTCGCTCATGACCGTCGTGTACGACGAGCCGAAGCTGCCCGGGAAGTTCCCGATCGGCATGCTCGCCCGGTAGATCTTGCCGTTGTCACCGGCGAAGAACAGGTACATGTTCTGGCCGTCGGCGATCAGGGTCTGGTCGATCGGGCCGGTGCTGGAGCCGGTGATGCTACCGGTGAACAGCGGCTGCGGCGCGGACCAGCCGTTGGGGTTGGTGGGGTCGCTCGACGTGCGGTAGTTGAAGGTCGACGAACCCCACTGATACGCCAGCACCCAGATGTTCTTGGGCGCGAAGTAGAACAGCGTGGGCGCCACCGCGGCTTGGCCCATCCCGGTCTGGCCGGCCGACGCCATGTCCGACCAGTTCGTGAAGGGACCGAACGCCATCGAGCCGTACGACGATCCCGACACGTTCGACGCGTAGACCAGGTGCTTGCCGTTGTACACGACGTTGGTGAAGTCCTTCAGCGCGACCCACCCGTTCGCTGGCTGCGCCAACGCCCCTGTCGACGACCAGCGGTACGTCGACGGCAGAGCACAGTTGCCGCCCGGCGGGGTCGACGCGGACAGGCCGGTCCACTTCTGGTTGCCGCCACCGTTGCACGTCCAGATATCCACCGCCGTACCGTTGGCCGTACCGGCGCCCGTGACGTCCAGGCACAGCCCGGACTCCACGCCGACGATCGTGCCGTCCGAGTTCACCCGCCACTGCTGGTTCGCACCGCCGCTACAGGTCCAGATCTGCACCCGGGTACCGGCCGTGGTGGCGTGGCCGGGGACGTCCAGGCACTTGTTGCCGTACACGGTCAGCTGGTTGCTGTCCGTCAACGTCCACTGCTGGTTGGTCCCGCCCGAGCAGTCCCAGATCTGCAGGTATGTGCCGTCGGTCTGGCTGGCGTTCGGCACATCGAGACACCGACCGGAACCAACACCGCGCAAGGCGCCGCTGGTGGCCGCCTGAGCCGGGCCGGCGACGAGCATCGCAGCCAACGCGACCAGGGCCGCAACCGCGGCGGCAAGCACCACAGACAGACGTCTGCGACTGAAACTTCCTCTGCGCATGGGGACCTCGTAATCCTTGAGCAAGCGGTTCCGGTCGGCCCCGTCAAAGGCTGTCCGGACTGTCGATGGGGTGCGGTTCGCAGCGGTCCGTGGGCACCGGGCTGACCCCTTGCGACTCCCCGGTCCTGCGAGATCCTCTGAAAGACCGGTGGCGCCCGATGCCTTCGGGCTACTGCGAAATGCACCGGCCTGCGTCGGACGTTGAGCGTCGCGGTGCAAGCCCGCCGTCGGCGTGCGACGACGGGAGAAGATTTGATTTGATGCGTCCATGACATATCCATCGTTCGGCATGCTCCTTGCGGCTCGGCCATTGCGGTGGGTGTGACCTGGGGCGCCCTGCTGTACGAGTACGTGTTCGTGATATCGAACACACGTCGAAGTATCGAGCAACTTGGATGATAGGGAACCAGTGAACGGCGTCAATACCTCTCGCATGATTCGATAGCTACGCCGAAACATTCGCACACACCCGACTTTCCTGCCTGCCCTGCTTGCGCCGTGGCCTCGGGCGGTGTCGTGGGAGATCTCCTGCTCGGCGCGGACGGTCGCCGTGGCGGTGACGGCGGGTTCGCCGTTGCCGGGGTTGGGGACGTAACGCGGATCCGCGCCTGAGCCGACCTGGATGCCGATGATGGTGACCGGCCTCGAACCGGTGGAAGGTCGGCCACAGTGGCACTTCCACCTCGGCCAAGCCGTCTTCGGGGGGCTGTGGGTCGGTGGTGGCCGTGCCGATGCTTCCGATGCGGCGGATGCCGTCGCAGACGGTCATGGAACGGCCCGCGGGGTGCACGTCGCAGATGCGGACGAACACATCGGCGCTGGGAATGGAAGAGCGGACCGGATCCGGGCGACCAGCTCGCGGGCGATGACGACGGCGTCTTCCAGCGGGGTGCTGCGGAAGACGGTGACGTTCGGCGCGGCGTTCGTGCGCGCTGATGTCGACCAGCCCGGAGTCCGGGTTCAGGCTGGAGCCGCCGACAGCGGGCGTGGGATCGTCGGCATCGCAGGTGTGGCGGGTGACACCACCGTCCGATCTGCGCGTCGGGCATCTCCGGCAGGTCCTCGGCGCTGCGCACTGCGGCCAGCAGCGTACGCCGTAGCGGTGAGATGACTCCGGCCGGCCGGGCGGGGTCGAAGTCGCTGAGCGCCCGACGCTCAGCGGGCTCAGTGGGGGCCTTGGCCGCGGTTGCCGCGTACGAGTGCGGTGGTGATGCGGCGGTCGACCTCGTGGCAGGCGGGGCCTGCTCGACCGTCGGTGGGGTGGCCAGGTGCGGCGCCGGTGTTCGCGTGTCCAGGATCGCCTGGGACGCGCCGTTGGATCCGGTCGGATGCATTTCGACGATTGGAGCAGGGATCAGTGGCCCGGTTCCAGTCGGCGGTCTTACCGTCCGCGCGGCTCTGACGTCGCGGCAGCGTGCACTGCAGCCGCCTGCGAGACACCGAGAGCTGCGGCCGCCGGTGGTCGGCGGACAAGCCGCGCGGCTCGCTCCAGATCCGCTGCCCGCAACTGTTGAAGTGGGCCGGCGTGTCGGAAGCCACCGCGGGCTCGGCAGTCCGACTGTCCAGTCCCACCTCCGTCAGTGCGCGCACAGCGTGCGGGAGCAGGTTGATGCCCACTCCCCGTCGCCGCAGGCAGCAACCGTCTCGAACACGGGCGCATCACGGTGTCCGGTCTCATGCAGGCCCAGGGCCGCGGCAAGCCCGCCGGTGCCGGCAGCGACGATCGCGATCGCCATCTGAACCGCTCCCCCTGCGTCGGCCTCGCGGGAGTGGACGGCAACGTGTTGCTTTCCGGTGGCACCAGGGCCCGAGCCGGCACGAACCTGCGAGGGCTCGCAACTGCAGCGGCTGTACTGCTCGTTCACGCCGCCGTCGGCCTCAAGGGACCGCGAGCGCGGACCGCGGCCGGACGGGCGCGGCCGACGGAGGGTGTCGAAATATTTCGGACCCCACGCGGGCATTGGTTCGTAAGTTTCGGCGAACTTTCGTAAAACGAGTCATTGACTGCCGCTCTGCGCCCAGCGCATACTCTCGAGCGATCGAGACCCCCCGTAACGGAGACGACACCGTACGGTCACACCCGTCCACCTGGCACGTCCACACGCTCATGCCCGGAGGAGGGAAGCACGGGTTGCAGTGATCGTCGCGAATCCGCGCACGTGACCGACCCTCACTGTTGCCACGGTCAGCCTGGCGCTTGGACACCCAGATCAGCGCACCTACAAGACCTTTGACAGCCAACAATCCATCACGTTGCGCAAATCATTCGCACCTATTGCGCCTTTGACGACAGATCAGGAAGTCTCCACGATGACGAGGAAAGCACGCAGCGCGACGGCTGTCGCGATCGGCTTGGGCATCGCACTCGCTGCCACCGGGTGTGCCGGCAGCAGCGGCGCCGACAGCGGCGGCGGTTCGGCCGACGGCAAGGTCACGGTGACCCTCTGGGAGAACGCGCAGCCCGGGCCAGGTGCGGAGTACTGGAAGACCGCCGCCAAGGCATACCACTCGCTGCACCCGAACGTCACCATCAAGATCCAGGCAATCCAGAACGAGGACTTCGACGGCAAGCTGCAGACCGCGCTCAACTCGAGCTCCGCGCCGGACATCTTCCTGCAGCGCGGTGGCGGCAAGATGCAGGCCATGGTCGACGCCGGCCAGGTCCAGGCGCTGGACCTCACCGCCGCTGACAAGGCGAATGCGGGTGCGGCAGCTGTTGCGGGCTATTCGATCGACGGCAAGGCCTATGCGATGCCGGTCGACACGCAGCCCGAGGGCATCTACTACAGCAAGGATCTGTTCAAGAAGGCCGGCATCACCTCGACGCCGACGACGATGGACGAGCTCGAGGCCGATGTCGCGAAACTGAAGGCGATCGACGTCGCGCCGATCGCGGTCGGTGCCAAGGACGCCTGGCCGGCTGCGCACTGGTACTACAACTTCGCACTGCGCGAGTGCAGTCAGGACACCATGACGAAGACTGCCAAGTCGCTCAAGTTCACCGATTCCTGCTGGACCAAGGCCGGCGACGACCTGGCTTCGTTCCTGAAGGTCGACCCCTTCCAGAAGGGCTTCCTGACGAACTCGTCGCAGCAGGGTGCCGGGTCGTCGGCCGGCATGCTCGCGAACCACAAGGCGGCCATGGAACTCATGGGCAACTGGGATCCTGGTGTGATCGCCGGCTTGACCCCGGACAAGAAGCCGCTCCCTGACCTGGGCTGGTTCCCCTTCCCTGCCGTGGCCGGTGGCCAGGGCGACCCGACCGCCATCATGGGCGGCCTCGACGGATTCTCGCTGTCCAAGAACGCGCCGAAGGAGGCCCTCGGCTTCCTCCAGTTCCTTCTGACCAAGGACCAGCAGAAGGCCTATGCCAAGGCCTTCTACACGATCCCGGTGAACAAGGACGCCCAGGAGGTCGTCACCGACTCCTACAACGTCTCGGCACTGCGGACCTTCAACAAGGCCGCCTACTCAGTGCAGTTCCTTGACACCGAGTACGGCCAGAACGTCGGCAACGCCATGAACACCGCCGTCGTGAACCTGCTGGCCGGCAAGGGCACCGCCGCCGACATCGCCAAGGACACCAACGCCGCTGCCGCGAAGGGCTGAGTAAGCAGACGATGAGCAACACCCTGGGTACTGACGCGGCCACCGGCCGCCGGTCGCAGGGCACGACCGGAGTCGGGGGCGCGGCCAAGTCCGCGTCCCCGACTTCGCCGCGAGCGGCCGCGCGCCGCCGCGGCCGTGCCAGGATGCGACTCGAGATCGCGGTCCTGTCCGGGCCGGCGATCATCATGTTCCTGACGTTCGTGATCTTCCCGGTTGCGCTCGCTGCGTTCTACGGCTTCTACCGGTGGAAGGGCTACGGGGCGCCCACCGACTGGGTCGGCCTGAACAACTACAAGCTGATCCTCACCGACCCCGCGTTCCAGCAAGTCCTGTGGCACAGCTTCCTGATCCTGGTGCTCTCCGTGGTCATCCAGGGCCCGCTGGCGATCGTCCTCGCGCTTCTGCTCAACCAGAGGATCCGCGGCCGCTCGGTCATCCGCGTCCTGATCTTCGTGCCCTACGTCATCTCAGAGGTCGTCGTCGGCACCGGCTGGAGTCTGATGCTCCAGACGAACGGCGCCGTCAACGATCTCCTGCACCACATCGGCCTGGGCTCTCTGCAGGCTGAATGGCTCTCCAACCCGAAGCTGGCCATCTGGACACTGATGGGCATCATCTCGTGGAAGTACATCGGCTTCGCGGTGATTCTGATGCTCGCCGGACTGCAGTCGATCCCCGAGGAGCTCTTCGAGGCGGCTCAGATCGACGGCGCCTCCTACTGGCAGATCCAGCGCCGCATCACGCTGCCGCTGCTGGGACCGACGATCCGCATCTGGGCGTTCCTGTCGATCATCGGCTCGCTGCAGCTGTTCGATCTCGTCTACATCATCTGGGGTCCGTACGTCTCCGGCACCGCGGGCACCTCGACCATGGCGATCTACATGGTCGCCCAGGGCCGCAACGCGGGCAACTACGGCTACGGCAGCGCCATCGCGGTCGTGATGTTCCTGATCTCGCTCGTCGTCGCGCTGATCTACCAGCGCTTCGTCCTGCGCCGCGACCTCCAGGGCGCCGTCACCGAAGGAGCCGCCCGATGAGCGCGACGACCGCCAACTCCTGGTTGTCCTCCGACTCGGAGCCGAAGACGCCCATCGACCGTCGCGACAGTCGTGACAAGCCGCAGCAGTGGGGAAGTCCCTTCACCTACTTCATCGCGCTGCTCTTCATCGGGGTCTGCATCGCACCGGTGCTCTACATCGTGCTCGGCGGATTCCGCACCAACGCGCAGTTCACCACGAGCCCGGCCGCCCTGCCGCACCCCTGGGTCCTCGGCAACTACGCCGACGTCCTGACGTCCAGGACGTTCTGGGGCGAATTCGCCAACTCCCTCATCGTCGCGCTCGTGAGCACCGTCGGTATCGTCGTCGTCGGCCTGATGGTGAGCTTCGTGATCGCGCGCTACGACTTCAAGCTCAAGGGCGCGATGTATTCCCTGTTCGCCGCCGGCCTGATGTTCCCGATGGTCATCGCGATCACCCCGCTGTACATCGTCATCAAGAACATCGGCCTCGTCGACAACCTGTTCGGCATCATCGTCCCGCAGATCGCCTTCGGCCTGCCGACGACCGTCATCATCCTGGTGCCGTTCCTCAGAGCCATTCCCAACGAGATCGAGGAGGCCGCCGCGATCGACGGTGCAAGCCGACTCGGATTCTTCTTCCGCATGGTGATCCCGCTGTCGCTGCCCGGTGTGGTGACAGTCGGCGTCCTCGCGTTCATCGGCAGCTGGAACAACTACGTCCTGCCCCTGTACATCCTCAACTCGGACGCGAACTTCACCCTGCCGCTCGGCGTCCAGGCGTTCTCCTCGCAGTACTCCTCGGACACCGCGAAGGTCCTCGCGTTCACCTCGCTCGCCATGCTGCCCGCACTGATCTTCTTCTCGATCTTCGAGAAGCGCATCGTCGGCGGTCTCACCGGCGCCGTGAAGGGCTGAACCGGCACCAGGATCTGCACCGGACCGACTCACGCCTGACCCTGCCGTGCCCCCGGCAGGGGCAGGCCGCCGATCGACGGCATCGCCCAGCCTCCGGCACGCCCCGCGCCATCCCACGCAAATAGCCATTGAATTGCCCAGCGCCCACATCGAACCCGACAAGCATGCCGTCTTCGCTCCTGTCCGACGCCGCACCGTCGGCGCGTTCGTCGAGCACCTCGGCCGCTGCGTGCACACCGGGCTCTACGAACCGGAACACTCGAGCGCCAACGATGAAGGGTTCCATATGGACGTCGTCGAACTCGACAGGGAGCCCCGGCAGCACGACCATCCGCTGCCCGGGCGGCAACTACTTCTCCGGCTTCCGCCGGGAGGACTCGGTCGGCCCCCGCGAGAAGCGCCCGGTGCGCCGTGGCCTCGCCTGGCACTGGTTCGAATCGAACCAGGTCGGGCTCGACGGGATCGCCAAGTGGCTCAAGCTCACCGACTCCGAGCCGATGCCGGCGGTCAACGTCGCCACGCGAGGCATCCTGGCCGCCCTGGACCTGCTCGAGTACGCCAACCATCCGTCCGGCACGGCGCTGTCCGCCTTGCACATCGCCAACGGCACGCCGGGCCCGCACAACGTGCTCGTGGCTGTACTCGAGCACCGTGCGCTCCCAGTCGCCGAACGTGGGCATGCCGGATCCGGAGACGATGTCGACGACTTCTCGCGCCTGTGTACTACCAGGTGCACGACGGCGATCTCGGCTGCTTCCTCGCCTCGGCGATCGACGAGACCATCGCAAAGCTGTACGCCTCCCCCATCTCCGGCGCCTGGGAGGTGCCCCAATGCCGGCAGTGCCTCTACTGCTGGCACACCAGCGAACCCACCCGCCGCACCCAGCACGACGCCTGTCCCGACAGCTTCAAGATGCCTGTCGAGGACATCGCCGGCGCCCTTTAAGAGCTGGTCTCATTTGGCTGGCCTGGTAGCGTCTGGTTGTCTGGACTGGCTTTCGACTGTTGTCTTGGCCGGGTGGGAGAAGTGATTCACGCCCGGCGGCGATATCTGAACGCCTGAGAAGGAGGAGAACCCATCAGCGTCGAGCCTCGCGTCAACGACCGGATTCACGTTCCCGAGATACGTTTGGTCGGCCCCAATGGTGAGCAGCTTGGCATTGTCCCGATCCAGGACGCGCTGCGCCTGGCTGCCGAGGCCAATCTCGACCTGGTCGAGTTGGCCCCGACCGCGCGTCCACCGGTCGCCAAGCTCATGGACTATGGGAAGTTCAAGGCGACCCGACAAGAGCGTTAATATTCTCTGTTGGAAAGCCCGAACACCGGCGACACCTGCCGCCACGTACACCCCGACGTGGCCACGAAAATGATCGCCGCCAACACCTCCCGATCGCCATACCGGCGCCGCCCACCACCTTGCGGACGCGACGGCGCCGTCGGCACCACCCGCTCGAACAAGACCCACAACTCGTCCGGCACCAGCCGCTCCACAATCCCCACAACCACACACTACCGAACCATCCAAATGAGACGAGCTCTAAGTCCCCACCATCCCCCGCTCCACGCGCAACCCTGCCCCCTATTCCCCCGCCCACCACGGCGCCGGCTGGGTGCGGCTATCGGCGCAGGCTCAGCAGGGCGAAGACGCCGCCGACCACCGGGCGGGCCTGGAAGCCGTTCTGGGTGTTGGCCGCGGTGTCGTACCAGTCGGTGAACGGTGCCCGTGAGGGAGAGGTGTGCGCGAACTGGTAGAGCGCGGAGATCAGCAGCTCGCACACCGGATGGTCGCGCAGCCACGCGGCCGTCCACATCTCCCAGTCGCCCTTGGTGTAGCTGTGCCGCGGGTCGAGCGGGATGCCGAACTGGTTGGCCTGCGACAGGTACCAGTCGCCCTCCTTGCGGGCCACCTCGCGTGGCACGAGGTTCAGCCCGAGCAGTGAGTCGGGGTAGCCGTTGTACTTCAGGCTCCAGGTGCCGGGCTGGTCGTAGGCGAGCTTGAGGTGGTCCTTGTCCGTGTCCTGTGCCTTGTCCACCCACTGGCCGACGTAGTCACGGGCGGTGCTGCCGTAGTGCGTGCTGTCGGAGGATCTGCCCGCCACGGTCGCGATCTGGGCCATGGCGCCGATGGCCAGGATGCCCTTCAGAGCGAGGTTCGCGCTGTGAGCGATGAAGCCGGTGAAGTCGTCGGTCTGGTTCTGGTAACCCGGATCGAGGGCGTTGTCCACCAGGTAGTCGGCCCACTGCTTGAGAATCGTGTAGTGCGCGGAGGCGAACGCGGCGGCCGTGGCGGAGCTGCTGCGCGCCAGGTAGGCGGCGGTCATCAGCACCATGTTGGCGGACTCCTCGACCGGCATGTCCTCCTCGTTGCCGTCGTTGTGTCCGCTCGCATCGGGGTAGCTGGAGCCGAGGTCGTGTTCGGCGAACTTCTTGGGCCAGCCGCCGTTCTCCGCGTAGTCGAAGAGCGGTTCGAGGATCAGACCGAGGTACTGCGGGTCCAGATAAAGGAACACCGGCATCGCCGGGTACGTCACGTCGATCGTCGAGACGTTGCCGTCGGAGGAGATCTCTTTCAGGAACGCCCACGGCTTGCCGTTCCGGCTGACCAGCTCGGTGCCGGCGTACGCCTGTCGAAGGGAGAGAGCGCACAGCGCAGCGTACTTGGCGCCGCCGGCGGCAGTCGCCTCGGTGCGGACCTTGTGGTCCAGGGCCGCGGTCCGTTTCTGCGCCGCGGTCGCGTCGGAGTGGAAGAAGGCCGCCATGTCCTGCCAGCTCGACCAGTACGACTTCCACAGCGGCGGCAGTTGCTCGCCCAGGTAGCTGACCGCGGGTTCGCGAACATGCCCGATCGACAGCAGCGCGCGGGTCGAGCCTTGGACGCTGCCGAGGTCGAAACGGAAGGCGAAGACCGGCCAGCTGTCATTGATGGGGCGGGGCTGGCGGGTGTCGGCGGAGTCGGCCAGCGCGTGGCCGGCCAGTGCGGTGGCTCGGACGCTGGTGTCCGAGCCGATCTGCCAGCTCAGCCCCGGACGGTTGGTGGCGCTCCACACCACGGTGCCCCATGCGGCCATGTCACCGTTCTCCTTGAGCACTCCCGGGCTGTCCGGAGTGAAGGACAGTGAGGTCGCCGTGGTTCCGCCGGCGCCGGACAGCTGCTGCTGCGACCAGCGGATCTTCGTTCCGACGTCGCCCGAGGCCCACTCGCCGGAGATGTCGAAGTACAGCGAGACGTCGTGCGCCTTGCCGTCGAAACTGCGCACGTCCGCGATGACGTACGACAGCGGCATCGACTGGCGGCGCAGGTCGCCCGGTTCGACGGGGGACAGGAACGTCAGGGTCAGTTGTACGCCGCCGGCCGCGAAGACGAACTCCGAGCGGGTCGCGGTGAGGGTCAGCGAGCGCTGCAGCACGCCGCGGGAGAGCGGGTGGTCGGGGACGTTCGGCGCGCCCAGGAACAGGAAGTTGGTGCCGTCCACCCGGATGACGCCGGTCATGGCGGTCGTGTGGCCCGTCCAGAACACCGGCCAGTGGCCGGCCGGCAGATCGGCGTCCAGCCACGTGCTCAGGTAGGGCGAGCGCACGGCCAATGGGACAGCGGGGGGCCGGATCGGATCGAAGGACGGCGCGACCAGGCCGGCGGACCGGCTGCCGGAGAAGCCGGGAACGGCCGTCTGTGTGGATGTCTCCTGCGGCGGCTGGGAGGCAGCGGCCTGGGCGCTTGGGGCCAAGCCCGGCAGCAGACCGGTGCCGGCCGCGCCGAGGCCGACGCCAGTCCACTGCAGCAGGCCGCGGCGGCTGAGTCTCCCGGCCGAGGCGCCGGGGCGGGCTGGGGAATCGGCGACGTTCGAGCCGTTCGCGGGCAGGTCGGTGTTGTCGTTCCTTGAGGTCATTCGGATCTCCCGGAAGAGCCGCTCGGGGAAGGCGGTGCAGGGCAGGCAGGAGCGCGCGGGGATGGGCGCGTCGATCTGCCGGACGGAGCCAGGGGGACGGCGCGGAGGCGGCCTCGGCATCGACCACACGGCAGATGGTGAAGTTCGCGGAGGGTCGTCACTACAACGATGGAAAGACGAGCAGAACGATGACAGCACAGCCCGGATGTCATGTCCACCCTTCGGCGGCACCGCGTTTCCCGGCCGTCGAGGTCGCGGTGCAGCCGATCTCAAGAGCCTTCTCCATCTTGGCATTTGAGGTTGACCAGGGGGTTCTGTCGGCGTGCCGAAGGCGGCTTCCCAGGGGCCCGGCTCCGCGCCTTGTGTCGGGGTTTGCGGGTCCCGTCATAGACCGCGATCAGCAGCGAACTGACGTCTTGACAGTTTTCTGCGCCGTCCTCCACTGTGCTTCTACATCGTTGTATCAACCTGTCAGGCCCGGTCGCCAAGCCCGCCCGGCCGGTTTCCTCTTCTCTCTTCGGACAGAACTCCGCACGCCCCGACGACCGTTTCGACGAGGATGTGATCGGCGCATGGACTCCTTCGTCCGGGCCAAGGCTGTCTCCGCCGCGGTACTGACCGCCGGCCTGTCCCTGACCGCAACCGCCTGCACCAACTCCGGCAACGACTCGACCGCTTCCGGTGCCGACGCGAGCGCGGGCGACAACTCCGCAGCCGCTCAGCAGTTGGCCTCACCCAGCGCCTCCTCCGGCGGCCCGGGCTGCTCGGACTGCGCGGTCTGCTGCAGGCCGTCACCGACGAGGGCGCGACCACCTATCTGGTGCCCCAGCACTCCGCCTTCCGCTCCCTCGGCGCAGGCACCTGGACACCGGTGCTGATCGTGATCGTGCTCTTCGCCCTGGGCGCGCTGTTGCTGGCCCGCACCGGCTTCGGCGCCACCCTCACCGCGATGGGCGGCAACGAGAACGCGGCACTGCTGCTCGGCCTACCGGTGGCCCGCGCCAAAGTGCTGGTCTGTCTGCTCTCGGGCACCCTGGCCGCGGCGGCCGGCGTGCTCGGCGGCGCGCGCCTGGGATCCGGTGTGACCACCATCGGCGTCGGCTACGAACTGACCGCCATCGCCTCGGTGGTCATCGGCGGCACCCTGCTCACCGGGGGCAGCGGTTCGGTCGGCGGCACCGTCAGCGGCGTGCTGCTGCTCACGGCCATCCACAACCTCATCGATCACTGCGTCTCGCAGTACGGCTCCGCCTTCACCAACACGGTCAACGGTGCCTTTCTGGCTGTGGTAGTTCTGATGCAGGCCCTGCTCAGCCGCAGCCAACAGCTGGAATGAGCACCCGCCGCCGAATCGGGCCCGGCATGGCCGCCCGGCAGACGGCCGGACCACCCCTGTGCCTCTGAGAAAGGATCGCCGTGGGCGTCAGCCTCAAGGATGTCGCGCTGCGCGCCGGCGTGTCGGTGAAGACCGTCTCGAATGTCGTCAACGACTACCCGCACGTGACCCCCCAGACCCGTGAGCGGGTCCAGCGGGCCATCGACGAGCTGGGCTACCGGCCCAACCTGACGGCGCGCCACCTGCGCAAGGGCCGCACCGGCCTGATCACATTGGCCATTCCGGAACTGGGCAACCCCTACTTCGCGGAAGTCGCGGGGGCGGTGATCGACGAGGCCGCCCGGCACGACCTCACGGTGTTGCTCGACCACACCGCGGGGCTGCGCGAGAAGGAGCTTCTGGTCTCGCAGGGCTTCCGTTCGCACGTCATCGACGGGCTGATCCTCAGCCCGATCGGGCTGGAACGCAGGGATCTGCTGGATCGGCCCGAGGCTCCGCCCATGGTGCTGCTGGGCGAGCGGGAGTACGAAGGCCCCTACGACCACATCATGATCGACAATGTGGGTGCGGCCCGGATCGCGGTGCGCCATCTGCTCGACCTCGGCCGGCGCCGGGTGGCCTTCCTGGGCGCGCGCCGCGAAAGTGCCCGCCAGCCCGCCCATCTCCGGCTGCGCGGCTGGCGGGAGGCGATCACCGCGGCCGGCCTGGTCCCCGACGAGTCCCTGGTGGTGGCCACCAAGGGCTACGACCGGGCCGACGGCGCCGCCGCGATGGCCTTGCTGCTCGACCGGGACCAGCGTCCCGACGCCGTCTTCGCCTACAACGACCTGGTCGCGCTCGGCGCCATGCGCACGCTCGTCGAACGCGGCCTGCGCGTGCCCGAGGACGTCGCGGTCGTCGGCTTCGACGACATCGAGGAGGGACGCTATGGAGCGGTCTCGCTGAGCACCGTCGCTCCCGACAAGTCCGGCCTCGCCCGCCTCGCCGTGAACTGTCTGGTGGAACGGATCGCCGCCCGGGGAACGGACGCGCCGCCGCAACCCCGCCGGATCCAGCCCGGCTACCGGCTGATCGTGCGCGAGTCCACCGCCGTCCGAAGGCTCTGAACCGGACACCACCCTCAGCGCCCCGTACACCTCCGACGCCCGAGGACGAGGATGCCGATACCCCACTGCACACTGGCCGGCTCACCGTTCGGCACCGCGCCTGACGGCAGACCGGTGCACCGCCGGCGGCTGGACTCCTGCAGCGGGGTCAGCGCGGACGTGCTCACCCTCGGAGGCATCGTGGCCGGCCTGCGGGTGCCCGACCGGTGCGGGGACGTCGGCGACATCGTGCTCGGCCTGCCCGACATGGCCGCGTACTGCGCCCCCCATCCCTACCTCGGCGCGCTCATCGGCCGCTACGCCAACCGCATCGCCGGCGGCGAGTTCACCCTCGACGGAGAAACCCATCGCGTGCCCGTCACCGACCGCGGCCACGCGCTGCACGGCGGCCCCGACGGTTTCCACCGTCGGGTCTGGAAGGGCGGCCCGGCCTCCGGCAACGGCGACGGGCTGACCGCACTGCACCTCGAACTGCGCAGCGTCGACGGCGACATGGGATTTCCCGGCACCCTGGACGTCGAGGTCACCTACAGCCTCGACCGCAGCGGCACCCTCGCCATCGCATACCGGGCCCGCACCGACCGCGCGACCGTGGTGAACCTCACCAACCACTCCAACTTCAACCTCGCCGGGGCCGGCACCGGCCACGTGCTCGGTCACACCCTGGAGCTGGACGCGGGCGCGTACCTGCCGGTGAGCGCCGAGGCGATCCCGCTCGACCCGCCCGTGCCCACCGCGGGCACCGCCTTCGACTTCCGTACCGCCCACCCGATCGGTGACCGGATCGCCCGGCAGGACACACAGTTGACCGCCGCCGGGGGCTACGACCACTGCTGGGTGCTCGTCCCCGTAAGGACTCCGGGCGAGTTGCGCCGTGCCGCTCGTCTGGCCGACCCCGGCAGCGGCCGGCGGATGGAGGTGTGGACCACCGAGCCGGGCATCCAGGTCTACACCGGCAACACCCTGGACGGATCGCTCTCAGGAGCCGACGCCAAACCCTACGAGCGCCACGGCGCCGTGTGCCTGGAGACCCAGCACTTTCCCGACTCGCCGAACCGGCCGGAGTACCCCAGCACGGTCCTGCGTCCGGGCGAGGAGTACCGCACCCGTACCGAGTTCGGCTTTCCGCACCTGAAGGCCTGATCACCAGCCCGCCGGAGGTGGGAGTGGCCCGTGCCCGCGCGGAGGACGCCACCGGTTGCCCCAACCGACGGCGTCAGTCGACGACCACCCGCCATCCGGCTGACGCAGAAACGGAGTTGACATGACAGTCTCATCGAAGAAACCACGGCGCAGATCCATACGGCAGCACATGGGTGTGGCCGCGGCCCTGGCCCTCGCCGCGACCTTGACGCCGGCGGCCACCGGTCCCGCCTCGGCCGACCAGGCGCCACAAGGCCACCGCATCCCGACCGTCACGTCCGGCGACGCCCGCTTCGAGGTCCTCTCGCCGACGCTGATCCGTACGGAATACGCGGGCGACCACACATTCACCGACAACCCCACGTTCAACGCGATCGGCCGCGACGGCTTCGCCCCGGCCGCCTACACCGCCCAGACCTCGGAGGGCTGGCTGACCATCAGAACGAGCTCGCTGACCCTCCGCTACCGCGTCGGCTCCGGACCGTTCGACGCCCAGAACCTCTCGGTGCACCTGACGGCGGGCGACGCCCCGGTGACCGCCACGCCCTGGCAGCGGCTGACCTGCTCACTGAGCGCTCTGTGTGAGGCGGAAAACCTCCAGCTCGACGGCGTGTCCGTCGCCTCGGACCACGCCGGCCACACAGGCACCGGATTCGCCGCGGGATTCGCGGGCACCGGCAGTTCAGCGTCCGCTGACATCGATGTCAGCAGTGCGGGGACCTACCAGTTCGACCTGCGCTACGCCAACTCCCTCGGCGGGGACGGCAAGAACCAGACCCGGACGCTGACCTTGTCGGTCGACGGCGGCGCGCAGCAGAGGGTGACCCTGCCGACCACGGCGAACTGGGACACCTGGAACGTCGCCACCGCGAGCGTCCCGCTCAGCACGGGCCACCACACGATCGCGCTGACCCGTACCGCCTCGGACACCGGGAACGTCAACGTCGACAGCATCGCGCTGGTGCGCCCCGGCGATCCGTACCCGTCGGTCTCTTCCACAGCGATCACCGGCTGCCTGCTCGGCGCGAGCTGCGAGGCGGAGGCCGGGCGGATCGCCGGCACCGCGACCAGCGCCACCGACCACCAGGGTTACGCGGGCAACGGCTTCGTCGCCGAGCTGAACCAGGGTTCGAGCCTGACCACCCACCTGGTCGGAGTGCCCTCCGACGGCACCTACACCCTGCGGGTGCGCTACGCCAACGGCACCGGCGGCGACGGCCTGCACCAGACCCGCACCGCTTCCGTGTCCGCGGGCACCGCCACCGGGACCCTGACGCTGCCGGCGACCAAGGACTGGGACGACTGGCAGACCGCCTCGGTGCCGGTGACCCTGAAGGCGGGCGAGGACGACGTCACCTTGGGCTGCCCCGACACGGCAAGCTGTCATGTGAACCTGGACACCATCTCCGTCAACCCCACCGGCGCCGCGGTCCCGCAGCCACACCTCGCACTCGGCGGCTACCGCCGCGGTCTGGACGGCGTCACTGGTGACGGCCCCGCCCCCGCGACCACCCCCGGCCTGCTCAACGAGGACGGATGGTACCTGCTTGACGACACTCCGTCGGCGCTGTACGACACCGCGACGCAGAAGGTGACACCGCGCCCCGCGCACGGCGGCGAGCCCTACCAGGACGGCTATGTCTTCGGCTACGGGCACCACTACAAGCAGGGCCTCACCGACCTCGCGTCCCTGACAGGGCCTCCGGCACTCCTGCCCCCCTGGACGTACGGCGTGTGGTACTCGGAGTACATCGACCGCACCGCCGCCGACTACGAGGACACCATCCTCCCGGCCTTCCGGTCCGAAGGCGTCCCGCTGGACGTGCTGGTGACCGACACGGACTTCAAGGCCGTGAACAACTGGAGCGGTTGGGAAATGGATCCCGGCAGGTTCCCGGACCCAAAGGGGTTCTTCGACTGGTCGGCCGCGCAGGGGCTGCACAACACGCTCAACGTCCACCCCAGCATCCTGGCCTCCGACCCCCAGTTCGCCCGCGCGCAGGCCACGGCCAGGGGCAAGCTGACGAAGGGCGGTTGCGCCTCGGGCGCCTCGGTCGAGAACAACTGCTACACCTTCGACTTCGGCGACCCCGACCAGCTCAAGGCGTACCTGGACCTGCACCGCACCATGGACGGGCAGGGCAACGACTTCTGGTGGCTCGACTGGTGCTGCGACTCCTCGCAGTCATCGCTGCCTGGTGTGACACCTGACGCGTGGATCAACCAGCAGTACGCCACCCTCACCGGCAAGACCCTCGGCCGTGGCTTCGTCCTCTCGCGCGCCTACGGCTCCCTCCAGGCCGGCGGATACAGCGGCCAGCAGGCCCTGTCCACCGGACCGTGGGCGGACAAGCGGACCACCGTGCACTTCACCGGCGACACCTCCTCCACCTGGGGCACCCTGAAACTGGAAGTCGGCTACACCCCGGGCGAGTCGGCAGCGACCGGGATGGCAGCCATCACGCATGACATCGGCGGCCACAACGACACGACGGGGCTGACCGGCTCGGAGACCTACACCGAAGGCGGCCGGACCCGCACCACGCACAAGCTGCCCGATGACCTGTACGCCCGCTGGGTACAGTTCGGTGCCTTCCAGCCGATCGACCGCCTGCACAGCAACCACAGCGACCGGCTGCCCTGGCAGTACGGGGCCCAGGCGCGAAAGTCCGCCGACACGTTCCTCAACCTGCGGGAGAACCTGGTGCCTTACACGTACTCAATGGCAGAGGAGGCGCACCGCACCGGCGTGCCGATCGTCCGCCCCACCTACCTGGAGTACCCGGACGAGGCCCAGGCGTACGCCACCTCGGGCAGCGAATACTTCTACGGCCCGGACGTCCTGGTCTCCCCGGTGACCACGGCCGGGACCACCGCGACCACCTCGGTATGGTTCCCGCCCGGCCGGTGGACCGACTACTTCACCGGCAAGACCTACCAGGGCGGCACCACGCAGGACGTCACCACCGGCCTGGACACCATGCCCGTGTTCATCAAGGCCGGCGGCATCCTGCCGACCCGCACCCATGACGTAACCAGCAACGACAAGGCTCCGCTGACCGACGTCACCCTGACCGTCGCCACGGGTGCGCCGGGGTCGTACCGCCTGTACGAGGACGACGGAACCACCACACAGAAGGGACACAGCGCCACGACGACCGTCCGCTACCGGCGCAGCGGCTCACGCCAGACGGTGTCGATCGATCCGGCACGGGGCTCCTTCCAGAGCCAGGTGAAGAACCGCCGATGGACGCTGTCACTGCTGGGCACGACCCACGCACCCACGAAGGTCACCGCCACCGGTGTCCGGCTGACCGCGGCCGACTGCCACTGGAACCGCAACACGAGCACTCTCACGATCACCCTGCCGCCGCACAGCGTGCGCGGGCCGATCACCGTCACCTACCAATAGGCAGACACGCTCCCGGCGGCCGCCTGCTGCCCGGCGCACACCGCGTCCTTCCGCAGGCGGCCGCCGTACGCCCCCCCTTCCGCGGAACGTCGGCCGCGACGAACTCGACCTGGCCACCCTCACCCACCTGGGCACGGACCGTACGGTTTCCGACCGGGGCCAACGTGCCGTCCACAATCCACTTGCACGGCTACCGGCTGCACCCGCTCGGCCAGCGGCAGACACCACAGCCGGACACCGCCGGGACCGTTCCCGCCCCGCTCCCGCACGACGCGTCGCAGCTTCTTGAACCGCCGCATCCGCAAGCCGGTGAACGTCTCCACCCACGCCGGCTCAGCCCGTAACACCCCGCCCATACACGCGAAATGCCCGCCACCCCGAGCCTTCAGCAACACCGGCGTCATCGACTGCGTAGTTGACGCCCCAGGCACCTGGCCCCCGGAGATGGTGCCCACGTGTCCGAAACGGTTCGCAGGCACCACCATTCCGCTTCTCGCGCTGCCACGTCGCCCGGCGCGACCTGGGCTGTCCTGCGGTTGAGATGAACTGGCGCGCAACTACCCTCGGAGTAATACAAGTTGATGTGCGAGACTGCGGTGATCGTTTGAACTCTTCGTCAACTCGCCCAGGAGTCCGTCATGACGTCGGAGATCCATCGCCGCCGGGAGATCGACACCAGCAGGCCGCATCCCGCACGGGTGTACGACTGGCTGCTGGGCGGCAAGGACAACTATCCCATCGACGAAGCGGTGGGCGAGCGGCTGCCGGTTGAGGCCCGCACCGCAGCCCTGCAGAACCGGCAGTTCATGCACCGGGCGGCCGCCTGGCTCGCCGGGCAGGGCATCGACCAGTTCCTGGACGTCGGCACGGGCATACCCACCGAGCCGAACCTGCACCAGATTGTCCAGGAGGTGACGCCGACCGCGAAGATCGTCTACACGGACAACGATCCGATCGTGCTGGCACACGCCGAGGCGCTGCTGATCAGTCACCCGGCCGGGGCCACCGACTACATCGAGGCCGATGTGCGCCGGCCCGAGGAGATCCTCGAGCATGCCCGAAACATACTCGACTTCGAGCGGCCCATCGCGATGTCGCTGATCGCGCTCATGCATTTCATCCCGGACGACCAAGACCCGTACGACATCGTGCGCAACCTGCTCGCGCCTCTCCCCTCGGGCAGTTACCTCGTCCTCTCGCACGCCGCATCCGACCGCTACGAGGAGCTGGCGGCACAGGTGACGGCCGAGTACGCCAAGGGCGGCATCCGCCTCGGCTTCCGGTCCCGCCCCGAGGTCGTCCGCTTCTTCGACGGTCTGGAGCTCGTGGACCCCGGAGTGGTGACGGCTCCAGAGTGGGTCCAGTCCACGGCCGGGCCTGCCACGCCCGAGGGTAGTGGTATCTACGCGGGCGTGGCCCGTGTGCCGTGAGGACGGCGCCGGCCACGGTGCAGGAGAAGAGGATGGGGGCCATGGCGGTGCGGTCGACATGCTGCAGCGCTCGTTGACGCCGCACTTGACCTGTGGTCCGGCGAACCGGCCCGGCTCTTCGTCTCGGCCGTGCATCGTGGACGGCGACTTGTGGGCGCTGATCAAGCCGTTACTGCCTCCCAGGCCCGAACGGTCGCCGGGGCACACAGGCTCTGCCTGCAAGGCATCCTCTTCACCCTCTACGACGACATAGCCTGGCTATTCCTACCGCTGGAGCTGAGGTTCGGCTCCGGACAGACCTGTTGGCGCCGCCCGGAGCGGTGGCCGCAGGCCGGCGTCTCCGACCAGCTGCACCACCTCCTGCTTGCCGAAAACCAAACACCACCCCGGCATCCCAACCGTCGCCGGCCGGCCCGGCGGCCCCCGCCGACGTCCCGACGCCGTGCTCGGCGACAAGGGCTACGACTCCAACCCCGGCCGCACCGAACTCCACGACGCCTTCGTCTCCTTGGCCCGCAGCCTCAACTGCTGATGTCGCCTCAAAAAGACCCGCTCACGCCGAGCTGGGCTGCGAGTTCGAACGGGCTGGCCCCCGACGTGGACCCGCGGCCCATCGGGTACATGCTGCGGGATCTGTATCTCGGCGCGCTCAATCGGTGTTTGTGAAGCGTCAGTAGGATCACGGCATGCCTTCTCCGATACCCCGCCGCTACCTGCTGTCGACACTGCTGGCCGTAGCACTGGTCGCGTTCGGTTACTACGCTCTGCAGCCGGTCCGAGCGACTTGCGCGCTCAGTTCTGGACCCTATGGCTCCACTTTCAACCCGAACGGTGCCCACTCGTCCAGCTATGGTCAGTGCGGTAAAGAACGCACGCGTTTCCTGACTTGGCTGGGGCGATAGGCGCACCCGACCGGTCGAGGTCGACGAGTTCGGGTTGCCACTGCTCGGCCCGGCGCCCCGCCACTGCACCCAGTCCGCACTCATCACATCCTCGGGCTCCACGGGATCGGTGCCCTCTGCAAACGTGACCCGCCGGCGCTCCCCGCCGCCTCGTTGCCCGACGGGTAGAGCCGAGCGTGATCCGAGCGGGGCCGTGAAACACCGCACGTGATATAGAAGGAGCCATGGGAACCGAAATACCTGGCCTTGCTCATCTGTGGCGCAGTTTCGAGAACTGGCTGGCTGAGCACGCTCCAGGAGACTATGAGTCCTTGCTGCCGGGAGCTTCGGAGGGCGATATCAATCGTCTGGAAGACGGGCTTGGCTTCTCCGTCCACGAGGACGTGAGAACAACCCTAGGACTCCATAACGGCGTGACCATGCGTAGAGCCAGTACCGAGCCGGGAGCCTTCCTCCTCGGTTACAGCCTATTGGACGTAGACGGCATTCTGGCAGCCCATCACGACCTCGTCTCGATGGTGGACGATGCCCGCGAGGAAGGCGAAGAGGACCTGGTCGCGGGCCGAATTGCCGACAGCCAATGGGTTCCTTTCGCTCAGAACATGTCCGGCGATCTGCTGTTCGTGGACCATCGGTATCACCATGCGAGAGAAATAGGAGAAATCTCGTTCGGTGATCCGGAGTACCAGTTGCTGTGGCCGCGCATGGACCTCATGATGGCAGATCTGTACAACTCGGTTATGGCCCGGACGCCGGTAACGACTGTCCCCCGAGTTCCTTCTGTGCATGCTGGGAGAATGCTGGAGTGGCATGTCCGAACGGCTCAGGGGTAACCCGTAGCGGCATGGGGCGGCCCGCTGGATGTTGAAGCATCCAGCGGGCCGTTTGTGTGAGTTGACACTCAGGTCAGCTGATGTCGCAGACCTGGCTGAGATCGCAGGATTCGTAACCAGTGTTGACGTAGTACGCGTCGCGGTCCAACAGTCTCACGGATGTGGTGAACCGGCCGAGCTTACCGCCGGCCGCCGTGTTCTGGGAGGTCGTGATTGCGGCCCGTCCGCAGATCTCGTTCCATGTCGGGTAGGCGTAGTTCTCGTCGAGCTTGAGCGTGTAGGTGCCGTCGGCGTTCTTCACCGCGTACATCTGTACGCACGACTTGCCCGAGGCCAGCGTCATGCCGCCGCTCTCACGTGACTTGGCAAAGGGGTACTCGTCGCAGCTTCTGCCGATTGCGTTCGGGTTCGGGTTCCACTCGGCCACCGCGAGCATGCACATCTTGTCGCGGTTGTCCTTTGCGGCCGCGTCATCCGCGAGGCGGTGAAGCGGCTTGTTGTACTTCTTGCTTCCCGGGTGGGATGCCAGCTTCTCCTCCAAGATCCAGTAGTAGGCCGCAGCGGCCGGGTACTTGTCGCGCTCCAGATACATGGTCGGGGCGACCTTGGGGAAGACGCATCCGGTGTTTCCGCCGACCTTGTTGTCACAACGGATGGAGAAGGCATTGTCTTTCCACTCGTTGTTCGCTGTGGCGGAGGCTCCGGGAGCGCTCCAGCTGGTGTTCCAGTCCAGACCCAGCGTTGCCTCGCCTCCGGCGACTTTGTTCCAGCTGTAGGTGTCGGTCCGGGAGGCTGTGTGCGTGTCCCCTTGTGTCCAGGTCGTGCTGCCGCTCCAGGGGCCGGGCGGGGATGCGGTGCAGTCGCTCATGGCCCAGCAGTCTTCGAAGTACGTGTCCAGTGTCGCGGAGGGCACGCCGACCAGGTCCGGCAGGGAGAACTCCGTCCAGGTGGTGAACTGCTGTGAGGTCGGGTCGAGCAAGATCTCCTGGACGACCTTGACGTTTCCGCCGCCGATGACCTCGCCGTCAGTGTTCGTGGCCTTGAGGGCGTAGCCGCCTCGCAGACAGCCCTGGGTGCGTGTGTACTGGAAGTCGGATCCGGGAGCGGTCTTGCACCAAGGAACCGGCTCGGAGCTTGCCGTGAGGCTGTGGGTGGATTTCGGTGAGGCCTTCTTGACCGGGCTCTTCGGTAGTTTGCTCCACGGCTCGTAGGGGCCTACGCAGAGCTTGACTCCGTGACTGCTCTTGGAGCACGTGCTGGTGTCACCACCTGCGCTGGTGGCCCGTTGGGCGTTGTTGACGGTGGCGGCGGCAAAGCCTACCGGTGTGGGCGCCGGGGCATCTTCGGGCTTTTGAGCGGCGACGTCGTCGACGTCCGGAGCGTCCGGGTTCTCCGCCGGGAAGTTGACCTTGGGCATTCCGCTGAAGTCGCCAGGCACGAAGGCGACCGCTCCCCAGGCCACGTCCTTGTCGGCGGTGCCGTCCGCCGTGGAGTTGGACAGCTGCACCTCCGGTGCCTGGTCCTTGAAGTTGTAGGCGCCCAGGGACACCCACTGGTTCGACTCGTGGGCGCCCTGGTCGATGGTCTTGGTGACCGTGCCGAACGGTGTGATGATCTTGTAGGAGGCGTTGGAGACCTGCGCCCCCGTGTCCGGGATGTGTGCGTAGACCATGGCCCCGCCGCCGGAGATTGCCGAATTCAGCTTCCAGTCACCGAGGATGGTCATGCTTCCGCCATCGCCGCCGAGATGGTTCTCGTCGCGCGCGTGGGCGTACCAGAAGTGACCGCCGTACCCGCCGCCGATCTGATGCAGGTCCGCCTTCGCATTGAAGTGCGTGCCCATGGTGTCCGCGTAGAACGTGAACTCGAAGCTGCCCGAGGAAGTGGCCTGCCCGCAGTCGCTCCACGTCTCCGTGCCGTTGGGCACGGATGCGACCACCTGGGACCCGGCGGGTGCTCCGGAGCAGACCGGAGTGCCGTTCTTCAGCCGGTAGCCACGCCCCGGTTCCGGGACGAGTGTCTGGTACTTGATCAGCTCGTGTCCGCACTCGGTGGCGCAGTTGGTCTTCCACGTCGCGTTGGGCTTGTTGAACCAGAACTGCGCGTAGCACTCAGGCGTGCCGCAGTTCGGCGGCGTGTTCGGGTCACAGTTGTTGTCGCTGTTGCAGAAGGTGCTCAGCGGCGGTGAGACCTCGCTGCGCACGGCTGTGGTGTTCCACCAGGCCGGTCGGAAGCCGGCCGAGGAGAAGCCGGACTCGCCGGGCCAGTCCTGGCGGCCATTGGTGGCGTAGGAGTAGCCGGTGTCGATGGACCAGGCGGCCCAGCCCATCACCTTCTCCTCGTACGGCCAGTCCTGCGGGTGCGCGGCGTCGTGGTTGGCTTCGGTGCCGTCCACGTCCGTGTCCATGAACGGGTGGCCCCAGCTCTTCTTGTAGATGGGGTTGGCCGGATTGTTGTACCAGCCAAGCCCCCAGTGCCCGTCGTGCTGCGAGGCGTCGGAGGGCGGGTTGAAGCCGAGGTTGTAGTTCCAGACGGCCGTGAACCAGTTCTCCACGTACGACGGGTCGTCGTTGTTGACGGTGATCGTCTGCCCGGCCTTGTGGACCTCGTTCCACTTGTCGGCGAGGATCTTCAGCGAGGCGGCGATGTTGGTCGCGTAGTCGATGGCGACGGCCTTTTGCAGGCTCGGCGACAGGCTCGTCTCACCCGGCTTCTCGTGCCCGGCCAGGCGCATGCCGTCGGTGACCTGTCCGACGCCGTAGCCGCAGTCGGACTTGTCCCAGTTGATGTTCCAGTAGGAGTCGGGGTCGCCCGGGTCGATCTGGTGGCCGTAGTAGCCGTCCACGGCCGCCAGGGGACTGCCCATCTGACCGGGGATGGCGCCGGATTCGGCCTGCCACAGGTTGGACTCCTGGGCCATGATGCCGAGCATGACGTTGGCCGGGATACGCGCGTCTTTGGCGCCGTTCAGGGTGGGCGGCGGGAACAGGCCCTGCGGGTCGATGGTGCCGAGGCCGGTCTGGTTGCGGTAGCCGCCCTGCTTGAGGTAGCCGGCGTGCAGATCACCGCGTACGGCCATGTCGACGGCCCACTCGACCTGGTTCGGCGTCGGTTGCAGCGCCTGCGCGTTGACGTCGTTGCGGGAGACGGAGCACCAGCGGTCGGGGTCCGTAGGGTCGTGCGACACGATCGACGTCACTGCGGCGGTCCGAGCCGACTGCGGGTGCCTGCCCGAGCCGGCGCCGGCTGCGGCAAGCGCCTTGTGGACCGAGGTGAGCGCAGGCGACAGCTGGTTGCCGGCCGTGTGCGGCGTGGGGGTGACCTGCTGGCTGAGCCTGGTGCCGGTGCCCGTGGCGGTAGAGGTCACCGTCATGGCGCGGGCGGTTTTCTGCATGCCCGGTACGGGCGTTGCGTGCTCTGATGCGAGCTCGGTTTTTGTGAAGCCCTCTCCGGCATTCTTGATCCGGTCGACGCCCGCGCGCAGCCCCGAGGTCAGGACCGGGTTGACGGCGAGCCGGCCCAGGCTGGAGATGTCCGTGTCCACCGGGGCGTTGATCCGGGCGATGCCGCTGCCTCGCGTGTGCGCGGCGCCGGACGGGTGCCCCACGAGGAACACGTTGGAGGAGCCGCCCCGTGCCAGGTCGAGGTCACCGAGCTTGCCGCTTGCGACGACAGCGGCCTTGCCCTTCGCGCTCCACAGCCGGGCACGGGCGCGCTTGCTGCCGTTGCGCTCGACGAAGGCGACTTTCCCACCGGTGACCGGGTGGATGTCGAACGGTACGCCACCAGCCGTGAGCAGGCTCTCGACCCTGCCCTTGCGGTCGAGGCGGATCAGATGACGGCCCAGGGCGCCGATCGCACCGTCCTTGACGGGCACGGCGCTGGTGACTTCGCCCTTGGTGGCCGACTTGCTCAGTATCCTGCCGGCGGTGTTCACGGTCACGACGCGGGTCCGGGTGGCAGCCGGGTCGTTCATGTCCCGGAAGGCGGTGAACGCGGCCGTGTGAGTCTCTGGGTTGCAGGACGGATCGAAGTACGCCAGCGACGCTGTGAACGGCAGCTTCGTCACTTGGCCGGAGCCGAGGTCCACGATCGCCGCGAACGCACCTCCCTGCATCAGGTCCGGCTTGTTGGTGAAGGTACGCGGCGCGTAGACGACGGCGGCGTGGTCGTGGTCGATCACGCACTGGTTGCCGATCCACGAGTCCGCGGGCATGCCCGGCTCGCTGAGGCTTGCGACCGTCTTCCAGGCGTACGCCTTGGAACTGTCGGCGACGAGGATGCGCAGCCCGTCGCTGTCCGCGGCCGCTGTCACCGCGCGGTCCTTGCTGGTCCGCCAGCCCTTGCCGAGCTTCTTGTCCGGGTCCGCGACCCGTCCGGACGGTGCCGGTTTGCCGTGGCCCTGGGCGGGCTCGGCGGGCGGAGCCGCGAGGGCTGTGGTGGATTGTATGAGGGTGCCGGTCAGCGCTGCGCAGGTCACCAGGGCGGCCCAGCGCGCGCGTGTTCGTGCTGTGGGTCTCAAGAGAGATTCTTCCCGTTTCTCGATGAGGTTCCCGCGCCCTTTTGGGCACGACTCGGCCCGCCTGCGGCCCTCGCGACGCGAGGTTCCGAGGGCCGGGCGGAAGCTTTCTTCGGGGAGGATCAGCCGGTGGCGTCGAGGACCGCCCGGACGACGGCCTTGGCGGTCTCCGGCTGGTGTGACGTCTCAGGAGCGGTGACAGCGACGGCCAGGTCGCCGCTGTAGGCGGTGAACCAGCCCATGATGGGTTGGTCACTGTCGGCGAACTGGTCGGCGACTCCTCCGAACGCGACGCCCTCGACCCCGGAGGCACTGGCGTAGGCACGCATCAGCGTCCGCAGCCCGTCCGCGACACGGCTGGGCAGGGCGCGGTGGGTTCGGGCCGGTGCCTTTCCGCTGATCTTCGGATCGACGAACAGGGGCTGTCTGAAGGATCCGCTCTGGATGGTGGCGGTGAGGGAGGCGAGGTTCAGCGTGTTGAGGCGGACCTCGCCCCTGCCGATGGCAGCCGAGGCTTTGTCGGCCCCGTCCAGTTCGGGTACGGCGCCGTCGGCGGTGGTGAGACCGGTGTGCCAGTCAAGGCCCAGGCCGAACACGTCGCGTGCCTCAGAGGCGAGGTCCTGGCCTGTGAGATGGCCGGCAAGCCGGATGTAACCGGTGTCGCAGGCGTGGGTGAACACATCGGCGAACCGGGCGTCCTGGGCGCTGAAGTTGTCGGCATTGGTGAAGGTCTGACCGCCGTAGGAGGCACTTGTGGGGCAACCGACCGGGGTGCTGGGGGTGACGGTGCTGTGGTCCAGGAGGGCCGCGGTGGTGACGAGTTCGAAGACCTGCCCCGGTGCCTGTACGCCCTCCAGTGTGGGGTCGGCGTCCGTGCCGGTGGTACGGGCGGCCAGCACGTCGCCGGTGCTGGGGCGGATGACCACCACGGATGCACCCGGATACTTGAAGGCCGCCGTGTCCACGGCCTGCTGCACCGCTGCGTCCAGCCGCGTGGGGACCTGCGCTCTCTTTCCCCCGTTCAGGGTGGCGATGATGCGTCCGCCGCCGCCGTCGCCCGCGGAGGAGAGCCGTATGCCCAGGGCCCCTTGGCCTGTGTCGGCGTAGCGCTTTTGAAGCTGCGTCAGAATCTGCCTCAGGCCTGGGTGGTCGTGGGTGGTCAGCCGTCTGCCGCGGCGGTCGGTGGTGACGGCGGCGTCTGTACCGGAGAACGGTTGCAGGGTGTAGCCGCCGCCATCGGGCACGGCGGGGTTGATCACGTCACTGTGCCAGGAAACGCGCGGGTGGCCGGTGGCGTCGTCCCTCACCACGGACAGCTTGGAGGTGTACTTCCAGGTTGCGTGGCTGCCGAGATACGACAGACGGGCCGTGGCCTTGAAGGGCACGGTGTCACCGCTGGTGCTCTCGGGGGTGAGTGCAAGGGAGGTGACACCGGTCGTGTCCCGGTAGGCAGCCAGCTCGGTCCGGGCCTGGCCGGGGTTCGTGGTCAGCCGGGCGGCTTTGTCCAGGTCACCGCTCTGCCACGCGGACAGGAACGCGTGAGCGGTGGCGGCCACCTCATCCGATGCGGGTGTGTCCTTGTGCACGTCGCAGGCGGCGGTGCCGGCCAAGAGGGCGGCCGAAAGTATCAAGGCAGTGGTGGGGCGGCGATGGATGCGCATCGGCTTCCTTGAGTGGGGGGGAGGGCGCGGGTCAGCGGCGGAGAGCTTCTACAGGCTGGATGCGGGCGGGTCGCCAGGCCGGATACAGCCCGGCCAGCAGTCCGGTGGCCAGACCGATCATCTCCGCCCGCGGGTTCAGCGCCTTGCGCCCGGTCAGCACGGCGATCCCCGCAGGAGACGGCTTCGGGGGCTGCGGATGCTCCGTGGGGTCCGGCGGCAGCTCGTACCCGTACTTGGCGGACGTCGCGGGATCGCTGATGCCGTACCGGCGCGGCATGTTCGAGTCGTCCGCGTTCGGCGGCGGGTTCACGCCTACCGGCGGAAACGTGACCGTGAACCCGTAACGGGCCATGCACTGCGTCTCCAGGCTCCGGGCCGCATGCTCGATCACGACGGAGTCCTGGTACGTCTGCATGTACTGCTGCAGTGGCAGCGTCATCCCTTTGAGGGGCCCCGTGTCCACGACTGCCTTGGGCCACTTCGAGGTGTCGACCCCGGCCGCGGGCGGTCCGCTGGGCGTGGCGCTCGGCGACGAGGACGCAGACGACGAGGAACTGGAAGTCAGCACGACGGCCTCCGTGCCGGAAGCGGCCAGGGCCGCGAGCCGCATCCGTGCACGCTTACGCGAAGTGGGAAGACGCATTGTTGTTCTTCAGTGTGGAGTCGAGGTTGGTGCTGGAACCGCAGCCGTAGTAGTGCGGGATGGACTGCGAGTGCCCGAGGTAACCGGTTTTGTAGTAGACGCGGTAGCCGTCCACGTCGGAGCAGTTGTTCGCCGAGGCCGCACCTTTCTTCACCGGCCGCCCCGATGCATCGCCCTCGCCCGAGGCGAAGACGTACCGGTAGAAGACGTCCGTGCCCCTGGCCGACCCGTCCTCGTAGCCGTGGCTGTGGACGTTCCCGTGGAACGAGGCGAAGCTGCCCGACGGTACAGAACGGCCGAGGTCGCCAGAGCGGCAGCGGCGACACCGAAGTTTCTGACCCGCATGAGCCCCCCTCACGTCAGTACATGGAGTGCTGAGGGCGACGTGGTCAGATGTGCCAAAGCGTTTCCCCCGCTTGTACGCGCGTCACGGCGGAAAATTGGAATTGGTCTGATCCATTCCGGCAGAGCGCTTGATCATTAGACACGGCGAGCACAGCTCCCACAAGGCTTCTTCACAGCCGCGTGGAGCTCGAACCTCCGCTTCCTCGGCGGCCGAAGTCCAGATGCCGAGGCATCAACTCCCTTTCAATGCAAGGTTGTTGAGGGGTCTGCCACGAGGCAATCCTCGACTGCCGGGTCGATCCGACTTGGCAGAGTCTTGACCGTGTCGGTGGCGTTGATCGTGAACCTGGGAGGGTGACCTCGCCGGGACGGTGCTCGGGCTCCTGACCGGT
This sequence comes from Streptomyces sp. RB17, assembly GCF_009604455.1. GTDB lineage: Bacteria > Actinomycetota > Actinomycetes > Streptomycetales > Streptomycetaceae > Streptomyces. The sequence continues at coordinate 652,872 of NZ_WEGL01000005.1, read as the reverse complement.
CTGTCCCCGACTGTCCATATGCTGCCGCCGTCCTGCGCCTGGTAGAGCTAAAGGGAGCGTCGGTACACGGCACCGCACCACATGTGGATAGGGGGCAAGGTGGGCGGCGCTCCGGAACGAGCTGCCGTCGCCTGCGTTGGTCAGGAGGACTGCGGCATTCCTGACGCCGATGCCGGGGATCGAGACATCCGATGCGCAAGAACTGGCAAGCGGCCTGCGTGCGTTGCGTGTCTGCTGGGCGGGAAAGGCGATTGCTTCGCTGCAGTGGACGTGGTTGGCGAGGGCAGTGGTGGAGTCAGCCGAGCATGCGGTTGCACCAATGCCACGAAGTTGGCGCCGCAGCCGTGGAGTCAAGGGCGGGTCGAGCCAGGCAGCCAGTTGCACCATGACGCGCACTACGACCGTTGCCGCGGGCGGTTGGTCACCTCGGTGGGCTGACTGAGTACATGCCATTCGAGCTCGTCGATGATGTGCTCGAAGTGACCAGGACCGTTCAGGCCCGTGTGCGTACGCTGCCCACCCGGGTCGGCATATACTTCGTCCTGGCCCTGGGACTGTTCCCGGCTCTGGGACACCGGCGTGTCTGGGACAAGCTCGTGGCCGGCCTGTCGGGTATCGACCTGCGCACTCCCTCAGCAGCCGCCCCACGACAGCTGTGCCGACGTCTGGGGCCGAAGCCGCTGAAAGTACTGTTCGACGTTCTGTCGGCGCCTCCGGCTGAGCTCGGGCGAGGGCGGCGATGGTCTGGGCGAGCTCGGAGTCGGCCGGCAGCTTGCGGTGGGCGGCCAGGACGCTGACGGGCGGCAGGCGGGCCGAGCTCTCCGCGATCGAGCTGCCGGGTCGCAGCGGGAGACCGGCGTGCACAGCCCCTGCCACGACCAGGTCGCCGCGGCGCAGTCCGGCGCCGTAGTGTTCGGCCGGCGGGCCAACCACACCACGGAGTCGAGCGTGTTACCCACGACGGCCGAGCAGGGGGGCCACGGCCTCGCGGCCCACGCGCACGGTGATCTCCTCGCAGGCGAGGTCCAGATCGGGGTGCAGCGGGATCTCCCGCCCCGGCACGGACCGGGCTGCTGCCGCGTTGTCCGCCACGCTGCCCTGAAGCGGTAACCGCCAGTCTCCGTATGGCGTGTCGATCACTTCCAGTTCGACGAGCACTTCACTGACCGCCGCCCGCACGGTGTGGCCGTCCACCTCGGGGCCGCGCAGGTCCTCACCGAGACGGAAGGCAACTGGTTCTCCAAAGAATGCCTGGAGTTCTGGGCGGGGAACCGGCTGCGCTCCAGGCCCACCATACGAGTGATGCACGTTTTGCCGTGCTCCTCGGACGACGGCGGCGTGCGGCCGGTCGGGTGAGACGAGATCGCTTGCGAGCCGCGGGACCGGGCGCTGCCCTGGCTGTGGCCCGTTCGAAGAATGGTCCTGGCCGTCGGCGTCCGCGGTATCCATCGCCACCGCGGACACCGCGGCGCCTGGCCGCACCCCGCGGTCCCAGAGGCCTCGACTGTACTCCCGACGGCTGTCCGGGGCGCGCCGGATGTCCTGCTCGGACCGCCCATGGCCATCGACCTGGGAGGCGTGCTCCTGCTGGCGACCCCGCTGCCGCTCCCCCGCCGCGCGGCGGCGCCTGTCTTTGAGCCGGAGCCGACATCGCGCGGCGTCTGACGGGCCGCCACGCCCGTCAAGGGCCCGGCGACAAGGTCCTCGATGGCGGCCTCGACGCACTCGGCGGGCCTTGTCCCGCCGGACGGATCACTCCTGCGCGCGCCAACGCTCGCGGCGCTTTGACGAAATCATTGTTCGACCTTGCAGGTGTGGCGGAGGCTGGCGACTGGCTTTACACATGACCCATTTTGAATCCCGTCGGTGTGTGCGGGCGGCGGTTGCCCCTTCGCGGGTTGAAACTGAAGGGCGTGAGCATCAGTAGCGAGCGTCCGGTAACTGCTGAACAGGTCAATGCCGCGTTGGTCGCTCTCGGGGTAGAGCCAGCCGCTGGCCCAGAGGCACGACCCGAAGGGCCGCACGAAGAGCACCGGCTGCATCTGCTGGGTTGTCTGCTGGCGAAGACCGAGCTGGAAATCGCCGCCGCGACGCGCTTGACCGAGGAAGAGGAGATCGAGGACGTCCTCGAAACGATGCTCGGCTGGTCGGAGCAGATCGGGCCTGACCCAGGCCTTTCGGTCAACGTCTTGACGAACAGGCTCCACCGCACCGCGATGCAGGTCGCACCCGACGCGGAGGAGCTCCCACCGGGTCGGGAAGCCTCCTTCGCCGCCGCCATGACGGCGGTGTATGCGCTCAGCGCCCAGGTGCATGCGGATCGCGGTGATGTCGAGGGAACGCGACGGGCTCTGGGCGGGGCGGAGGAGGCCCTCATCGACATCCTGCAGGGCATGCACGACCTACGCGCCGCCATTGGAGACGTGGCCGGTCTGGAGGACGAAGAGGGCTGAGGCCCCACGCCGGCGGCCTCGACCGCGGTGAGTACCTGGCCGGTGCCGCTGCGGAGGTTCGGGTAGGTCGAGGAGGGTGACCTCCGTCGCCCCGGGCGCGGAGACTCCGCTTGCTTTCATTACGGGTCCTTTCGTCGGATCGGGTCGCCGGGTGGGGGCAGTGCAGTGCATGCGGCCGCGTCAGGGAACGAAACCGGGGCCGCCAGGTGGCTGTGGTCTACGGCGTCTCCTGATCGTGCCGGTAGGCGGCGAGCAGGAAGAGCCAGATCTCGCTGACGGTGGGGAAGGGGGCGATCGCGTGGCGGAGCCGTTTGAGCGGGACCTCACCCGCGACCGCGATGGTTGCCGAGTGCAGGAGCTCGCTGACGCCGGGGCCGACGAAGGTCACTCCGAGGAGGACCTCCCGGTCGAGGTCGACGACCAGCCGGGCGTGGCCCCGGTAGCCGTCGGCGTGGAGGTTGGCGCCCTGGGCGGCGTTGAAGTCGAGGTCGACGGTCTTGACGCGGTACCCGGCGCGCTCCGCCTGCTCGGCGCTCAGGCCCACCGCGGCCGCCTCGGGGACGCTGAAGAAGACCTGGGGTACGGCGTGCTGGTCGGCGGTGGTGGCGTGGTCGCCCCAGGGCGTGTCGTCCAGCGGGCGGCCGGCGGCGCGGGCGCCGATGGCGTCGCCTGCGGTCCGGGCTTGGTATTTGCCCTGGTGGGTGAGCAGGGCACGATGGTTGACGTCGCCGAGGGCGTACAGCCAGTCGCCGTCGACCCCCTGCACCAGGCAGGTGGTGTCCACATCAAGCCACGAGCCGGGCGTGAGGCCGACCGTGTCCAGGCCGATATCGTCGGTAGCGGGGGTGCGGCCGGTGGCGAACAGGACCTCGTCGGCCTCCAGCTCGCCCCCGTCGTCGAGGGTGAGGGTGACCGGTCCCTCCGGGTCCGGGCGGCGCAGGGCGGTCACCTGCACGCCGATCCGCACATCCGCGCCCGCCTCGCTCAATCCCTGGGCGACCAGTTCGCCGGCGAAGGGTTCCATGCGGGGGATCAGGCGGCGCCGGGCGAGCAGGGTGACCTGGGAGCCGAGGCCCTGCCAGAGAGTAGCCATCTCGATGCCGACTCCGCCGCCGCCGATGATGGCGAGGCGGGTGGGCACGGTGCTGGAGTCGGTGCCGTGCCGGTTCGTCCAGGGACGGGCCTCCTGGATGCCGGGGATGTCGGGCAACGCCGGTCGGCTGCCGGTGGCGATGGCCACCGCGTGCCGGGCCGTGAGGGTCTGCCGGGCGCCGTCGTCACGGGTGACGCTGACGCGTCGGGGCCCGTCGAGACGGCCGTGGCCACGGAAGAGGTCGGCTCCGATGGACTTGAGGAACAGGGCCTGTCCGGTGTCGTCCCAGTCGGTGACATAGCGGTTGCGGCGGGCGAAGACGCCATCGGTGTCGAGCCGACCGGTGACGGCCTGCCGGGCACCGTCCACGCGCCGCGCGTCGGCGAGCGCGATGACCGGCCGCAGCAGCGCCTTACTGGGCACGCACGCCCAGTACGAGCATTCGCCGCCGACCAGTTCCCGTTCCACGACCGCTACGGAGAGGCCGGCGGCACGGGCGCGGTCGGCGACGTTCTGCCCGACCGGGCCCGCACCCAGCACGACCACGTCGTAAGGAACGCCTTCCTGGGTTTCGCGCGGTCCGCTCATGTTCTTCCTCGCATTCCTGGGAGTGCCTGACGACGGTCGAGACGGTGGTGATGCTGCCCGTGGGGCCTCGTCTGGACTGCCGGAGGCTCGCCGACCGGGCCAGGGCGCGTCGGTCAGCCGTGGGCGTACGGGGTGACGACCGGCCATTCGTTGTCGGTATCGGCGAGGACATTGAAGTAGTTCGTAAGGATGTTCAACGCCAGATCGCCCACGACCTCGGCGATCTCGGCGTCGGTGACGCCCGCGGCGCGGGCAGTCTTGAGCTGCTGCTCGTCGATAGGACCGGAGCCGCGGTCGATGGCATCGGCCAGGGCCGGCAGTGCGTCGACGTACGGGTCGGTGGACTCGACGGGGCGGGCACGCTCCAGTACCTCGGCGTCGGCCTTGGCGACGTGCGCCCCTATGGAGGTGTGGGCGGAGAGGCCGTAGGTGCAATTGTTGTACTCCGCGGTGGCGACCGCCAGCCGTTCCCGGACCGGGGCCGGGAGCACCCCCCGCTCAGCGCGCCGGACAGGGCGAGCCATCCCTTGACCAGGGCCGAGCTGTTGACCATGACCTTTGCCATGCTCGGGACAGCGCCAAGGGCGGTGCGCACTTCGGCGAGCGCCTCGGCGGCGGTCGCCGCGGCGGGCTGGATATGAGGAAGCCGTGGTATGGGGCACTCCGTGGGATGAGGTGTCCGGGCAGACTCCAGGGCCCGGACGGCTCACTGGGTGACGGCCGGAAGCCGTGCCGCCCGCAACGAGCCGGAAGCGCATCCGCGCGCTCTCCGGGTGATCTAACGGCGAGGTGTCCCCTGTTCATCGCACTCTGGCCATACGGCTCACGAAGAGCGGTCATAAGGACAGCCTTGGAGCCCTGGACACGTGACTGGCCGGCTTACGGGCGGCGCCGCGACCTGTCGCAGGCCTGGACCGCACGGCGGGGTTCCGCCGCTTATAGGGGGCCTCGTATCCGCCTATGGCCGAGACGGAATCGCCGGAACGGCCAGGCGCGTTCCGCTCCCGTCACCTCATGGACGAGGCGACGGGACAACGGACGCGGCACACCCGCACGTCTGATTCGCTCCCCCATTTCGATGTACAAGGATGGCTCTGATGGCTTCTCTTGATCTGGCTGGACGCGTGGCCCTGGTGACCGGAGCGACCAGCGGTATCGGCGCCGCCACCGCGGCGCTGCTCGCCGAGCGAGGCGCGCACGTGCTGGTCACGGGGCGTGATGTGTCCCGCGGCGAGGGCATGGTCGGCGCCATCCGTGAGCGGGGCGGCAAGGCCGATTTCGTCGCCGCCGATCTGCGCGAGGCGGAGTCGGTGCGGCGCTTGACGCGGGAAGCCGCCCGCCTGGGCGGCGGCAGGGTCGACATCCTCGTCAACAACGCCGGTATCTTCCCGTTCGGTCCGACGGAGCAGGCGTCGCCCGGCGATGTGGACGCCGTCTACGACCTGAACGTGAAGGCGCCCTTCTACCTGGTGGCGGAGCTTGCACCGGCGATGGCCGAACGCGGCCACGGCACGATCGTGAACGTCAGCACCATGGTCGCCGAGTACGGCGTCGCGGGGATGGCGCTGTACGGCTCCAGCAAGGCGGCGCTGAACCTGCTGACCAAGGCGTGGGCAGCCGAGTTCGGCCCGCGCGGGGTGCGGGTCAACGCCGTGGAGCCCGGCCCGACCCGCACGGAGGGCGCCGCCGGCATGGGCGACGGCCTCGACGCCCTCGCCGCCCAGGCGCCCGCGGGGCGGCCGGCCGCACCGGAGGAGATCGCCGAGGCGATCGCCTACCTGGCGAGCGACGCGGCGGGCTTCGTCCACGGAGCGGTCCTGCCGGTCGACGGCGGCCGCACGGCCGTCTGACGCGCACCGACTGCCCTACGGGGGCGCCGGCCTCTACTGCCCGGCGCCCCCGTAGCGCATACCGTGCTCGGGCCCGGTACTCAATCGCTCACCGACCGGTCGAGCGCGGCGATGAAACGGCCGAGGTCACGGCGGCGCGAGTCGGCCGGCCACACCGCCCAGGTGCGCCGCACCACCGGATGCCCGACCAGCGGCGACCAGGTCACGCGGTCCGGCAGCGGCTGCTGCCAGCCAGGCGGAGCCAGCGCGAAGGCCCGCCCGGAGGCAACCGCTGCCAGCTTCACGTCGGCGATCAGCGCCTGCCCCTTGGGGGCCTCCGGGCCGAGGTCGAGGCCGTGACCGCGCAGGATCGCGATCAGCTCGTCGTACCAGGCGGGGCTACCGGAGCGCGGGAATCCGACCCACTGCAGTCCGTCGAGCGCATCGAGCGCGATGCCGTCAGGTCCAGCGAGATCGGTGGCCTGCTCCGCGGCCAACAGCACCCCCAGCCTCTCCCGCACCACGAGCAGCGCGTCGAACTCCGGACCCGAAGGCCGCTCCCGCAGAAGGCCGACATCGAGCTCACCGGACTGCAGCGCCGCCAGCTGCTCGGCCGTGGACAGATGCCGGGCCTGCACCCGCGTGTCCGGATACGCCTCGGCCAACTCGGCCAGCGCCGGATCCAGCAGCCCGGCGGGCAGCTCCAGCGGTATCCCGATCCACAGCGCTCCGCCACCCGGGCCGGTGTACTGGGCCATCGCCCGCAGCGCCTGATCATGCCGGGCCAGCACCGCACGCGCCTCCCTCGCCAGGGCCGTCCCCGCCTCGGTGGCCCGCACCCCGGCGCTGCCGCGCACCAGCAGCTTCACCCCCAGCGGTCGTTCAAGACCGCTGACCGTCTGAGACAGGGCCGGCTGACTCACGTGCAGCCGCCGCGCCGCCGCCGACAGTCCGCCCTCCTCCACCACCGCCACGAACGCCCGCAACTCCCGCAACTCCATTCCCCCATGCCACCACGCTGTCTGCGGTGTGTCACACCCCGCATGCTCGGCGGGTTCCTCCTCGGGCACCTCAGACGGCTCTACCTTCTTGATCGGATTGCTCGAGTCATTCGTAGGGTCGGGTCGCCCAGGGGCGCTGGGTGTGGCCATCAGGAGTTCGTGAGGTTCGCCCGGGTCACCGGTGGGGGGGACGGCACCCGGTGTGCATGCCGGGGCCTCAAGGGGCTCGCTCTTCTCGTACCGGAAATGGCAGCTGCCCGCAGGCGGCTGCCGCTGCGACGCGCCAGCCGCCGACGCTTCACCCTTCCCCGAGGTATCCGGCCCGGACCGCGAACCGGATGAACAGCGCGGCAACAGCAAGCAGCAGAGCAGTACCGGCGGAACGGCACGGCGGATGGGACCCATGACAACCCCTCACGAGCGGGCGAGAACTGGGCACATGCTCCCCCGACCCGCGCTCTTGTATCGCCCGCCCCCCAGGCGCGCAGGCACGCGTAAGACCGTGCCCCATGTGGTGAGGCGGTCGTTGGTCTCGGCATGGGGCGGGAGCGTCCGGAACGATGACGCGACGAGACTGCCCAGCGTCGCGAGCCCGGAGGAGTACGAACCCGCAGCAGGCAAGCACCCGGGCGACCGAGCAATGGCGGCGCGTTAAGCCGCGGATGGAGCGGCTGAACGGTTGCCTACCGGCACTCCCCTCACTCGACCGGCCGTTCATCATCCAGCGCCCCGATGAACTCCGAGACCGCGTCATCGCACTCGCCGATCGTCTTTGGTCCTACGCCCGCCACACCTTGCCGGTCATCTTGGAGGCGGGGAGGCGCCCGACCCTGGAAGTCCATGCGAGTGTGCCGCCGTCGTATGTCATGTCGAAGGTCAGGTTCAGCCACGTGGGCTTGGTGATGGCCTGCTTCCAGGAGAGTCGGTCGCTCTCGAGGATCCAGCGCGGCCACGGGCTGCGGACGGCAGGCAGGTACGGCTCGGCGAGAGCCAGCATCACGGACCGTCTGCGGTGCAGGTCGACACTGACGTACTGGTGCCCGTCGTACTCGCTCACCCGGGGGCTCCTTGGCCGTCACACAGTGGGTGACAGGGCTACCCAGGGCACCCACGGAGAGCGGGGACTTCGCCCCTTCATCGCATCAAGACCTGTGGATCGGAGTCGCACCGACCCAGCGGTGATAGGTGTCTACGTCGACGTTGCTGCCGCACACTATGGTGACAACGTGTCGGCCGGCGAAGCGGTCACGGTCTTCGAGAATCGCCGCGATGCCGAGCGCGGCCGACGGTTCGACGACAAGGCCTGCGTGGTCGAGGAGCAGTCGCATGCCGGCGATGATCGACGCCTCCTGGACCAGGACGGCGTCGTCAGCGACCAGGAGGAGGTCGTCCAGGACGGCAGGGATGGGACGCCGGCCAGCGACGCCGTCGGCGATGGTGTTGGTCGAGTCGGTGGTGACGACGCGCCGTTGGCGCCATGAGTGAGTCATCGCCGGTGCGCCCAACGGCTGGATGCAGATCACCTCGGCTTCGGGCGCCAAGGCCTTCACCACATGCCCCACACCGGTGGCCAGCGCCCCGCCGCCGAGAGCAATCAGGACGGCGTCGAACGACGGCGCGGCGTCCACCAGTTCCAGGCCGATGGTCGCCGCGCCCTCGCAGGTCTCGATGTCCAGGCTGTCTTCGAGCAGGCGGATGCCGTCGTAGCGCGCGATGGCCGCCGCCCGCTCGCGTGCCATCTCGTGGTCGCCGTCCACCAGTTCCAGCCTGGCGTCCAGTGCACGGATGCGATCAAGCTTGGTCGCGGTCGCGAAGCGGGATGCCACGACGGTGACGTCGAGCCCCCGGCCGCGACCGGACCAGGCGAGGGCTTGGCCAAGGTTGCCCGCGCTGGCGCACACCACGGCTTGCGAGCCATGGTCGGCGAGCAGGCTCGCGACTACCTCGGTGCCGCGGGCCTTGAAGCTGCGGACCGGGTTCGCCGTTTCGAGCTTGATGCTCACCGTGCACCCGAGGTCGGGCTCCAGCGCCTCGCAGCGGTACAGCGGAGTGTCGAGAAAAATCGGGTCGATGACCCGGCGAGCCGCCCGGATCCGAGCAGTGTCGAGGCGCGTCTCCTGCATGACACAGCAGCGTAGCGCCGTCGGCAGTGGTCCCCATGTGGAGTAGTCGTCACATTCCGTAGATCCGCGCGTGCTGTTTGTCCTCGGCGTTGCAGATGTCCTGGATGGCCTTCTTCGCGCCCGGCTGCGCGGAGTTCGGCAGGGCGTCCAGCACATGTGCGGTTTTGTGAACCCAGCGCACTTTTGGTCGCGGGGTGCGGGAAACACCTCGGCCAGGGCCTTCCAGAAGCCCAGGGCCCCGCCGCCGACAGCCAGGACCGGCGCGCGCACGCCCCGGCGGCGCAGTCGCGCAGCAGGTCCGCTCCGGACTCGCCTGATTCCCGGTAGCCGCCCTTCAGCGCGACGAGTTTCGCGACTGGTCGCTCTGGTGGGACTGAGGATCTTCGACTTGGTGAGGCGGCTGTGGCAGATGGGCGTGGCGGCGATGCTCGCCAAGGCGAGGAAGTGCTCGGTCTACTTGAATTCGTGATCTTCCCGATGCTGCATGTGGCTTCGCCGACGTTCTACTCCCAGGTCCGCATCAGGCTCAGGGAATGCGACCTCATAGTGATGGAGGGAATCCGAGGGAATTCGGTCGGAGTGAGCGCCCTCACGCTTGCTTACCGGTTCACCCCACGGCGTCGGCGCAACGGCTTGCAGGAGCAGCGCGATGAGCTGCTGCTTCCGGAGTCCGTGCCGGTCATCAACCCGGATGTGACAGCGGCGGAGGCGATCGCGGACCTGAAGACGCTGCCGCGGTGGACGTACCTGCTCCTCATGGTCGCGGCTCCCGTGATGGGCCTGGTATTCGCGCTGCGCGGTCCGCGCGCTTTCCTCGATGAGGACCTGGCAGTCGACGATCTGCCGTCGACGCTGCGGGCGGAGATGATGGCCGACGGTCCTGTGGAGCAAGCGATGACCGGTCGGCGCGACAAGCGGTTGCTCGACGCGCTCGGCGAGATTCATGCGGAGCACGCCGACGAGCCGATCCGGGTGGCCATCGTCTACGGAGCCGGCCACGTCCCGGCGATTGTTTCGGGTCTGATGGATCATTACGGGTACCGGCCACGTGAAGCGGAATGGCTTACCGTCCTTGTCCCGGCGTAGATCGGCCGGGTGAAACCGGTTTCTGCGCGGCCCGGCAGGCGGCAGGGTTACAGCTGGTTTGATCACGTGATGCCGAGGGTGGTCAGCGGCCGGGTGGTGTCGCGGGAGTGCCGGCGCGTACGCGAAAGGCGTCCTCAGCGTACGTGGTTCCCCGACGTGGTGGATCTTGTCCTCGATGCCGCAGTGGTAGCGGACGCGGCGGGCGATCTCTGTCGCGTCGGCCTGCTCCGCCGTCAAGTCGGCCACTCCGTAAACGCGTTCCAGGGTGACCTTGCTGGTGGTGACGACCTGTCGGCGGCGCACGATCTGGAGAGCCTGCACCGCGTGCGGGAACGCGATCCCGGTGACGGCGGCGGCATTGGTCCTGCGGGTCTCGTCGCGGCCGTGGTCTTCCTCGACGAGGAAGCGTGCGTGCCCGGTCTGCGAGTGGAGGGCGTCGAACGTGACCACCGCGCCCTCCAGGGCGAGCTGAGCGAGCAGGGGCTCCAAGGCGGTGATCTCATTGGTCTTGCCGTCCACCTCGCGCTGGGCGGTGACCAGGCCGGTTCTGGTCACCGCGGCGAGCAGGTGGACTTGGGTGCCATCGGTACGACGGGCAGGATCTTGCCGCCCACAGCCAGGCAGGGCAGGGGCCAGTCGCTGTCTTGCGCCTCCTTGGCGGCGGCATGCTCGCGCCGGGCGAGCCGGCTGCCGATGGCCGTATCCAGCATGTCGCCGTCGATGCGTTGGAGAGCGCGGCGCACGGTGGACTCGGCTGAGTGGCCGACGTGGCACAGGGCCATGGACAGGTCGAAGGCGAGCGGGTGGCGCTGGCCTTGGTCCCGGCGAGGGTCGGGCACCTGAGCCAGGCAGGTCAGCAGGCTGGGGACGTCATCGGGTGAAGTCAGTGCCGCGTCGGTGAGTCGGCCCGGAGGGCCTAGTACTCCAGCTGTAGATCACGATCATGCTTGGGTCGCGGCTTGACGTCTGTAGTGGCTGGCCTGGGAACGGGCTTGATGACGACGCCTCCAGTGGGACCAGTGAAGCCAGTGACCGGCCTCGTGAACGGGTCGGGCGACGAGGGCTATGAAGAGTCGTTGGATTTCGTTGCAGGTCAGCGGTATCAGGTCGTCGAGTCCGGGGCGGAGACGGTGTTCGTCTGCGCGAACGACGGCCAGGAAGGCGTGGGCGAGCATGGCGAGGGTGACCCAGCGGGACCATGACGTGTAGCGGCGGAACTGGTGCTCGTCCAGGCCGGCCAGGCCCTTTCCGGACTGGAACGTCTCCTCGACCCTCCACCTGGAACCCGCGACCCGCACCAGGGCTGTCAGGGGTACTGGTTGGGGTGAGTAGCAGCGGTAGTAGGCGAGTTCATCGGTGGTTCGGTTGCGGCGGATCAGCAGGTGGCGGTGGCCGGGCGCGGTGCTGGGAAGGTCGATGTGGGCCCAGTCGTAGAAACGGTGTCCCTTGGCTCCGGCTCCGGCGGACAGCTTCTGCCAGGCCGCGCTTGGGAAGCTTCTTGGCCAAGGTGTCCGCGCGGAACTTCCCGGCCCCGGTGGTGACCTCGTGGGTGCGGGCGACCGCGAGAACGTATCCGGTGGCGCCTTCCTCCAGGGCGGCACGCAGTGTGGGGTTGCCGCCGTAGACCTCGTCTGCGGCCACGCGGTGTCCGGGGCGAGTCCGGCGGCGCGGCAGCGGTCCGGCTGGTCGGTCCAGGAGCGCGGGAGGTACAGCTCCCGGTCCAGTGCGGCGTGTCCGCGCAGGCCGGCGTAGGCGAGGTAGACGGCGACTTGGGAGTTCTCGATCCTGCCCGCGGTGCCGGTGTATTGGCGCTGGACGCCGACGGTGTGACGGCCCTTCTTCACATCGCCGGTCTCGTCGATCACGAGGACCGCCTGGTCGTCGCGCAGGTGCTCGACCACGTAGGCGCGCAGGTCGTCACGGACGGCATCGGCGTCCCACTTGGCACGGCTCAGCAGGTGCTGCATGGCGTCGGGAGTCGCCTCCCCGGCCCATTCGGCGATGGTCCAGCAGTTCTTCCGCGGCAGGTCTGCGAGCAGGCCCAGCACCAGGTGCCGTATTCGGCGTCGGGGTTCGACGCGGGCGAACCGGCCCGCGATGCGGTCCATCAGTGCCTCGAACGCTTCCTGCCAGTGGGCAGCGTCTACGCTGTGACCTGCGGCGACCGAATGATCGTTTGTCTTCACATACCGATGATCAACGGTGGCCGCATCCACGGATACCAGCGGGATGGCAAGGCTCGTCGAAGGAGACGCAGTGCTGGGATTGCTGGGTTTCTACGACGAACTGGACAACCGCTCCGGGCAGCCGAACGGATCTATACGCGATGCCGTCCAGCCCGTTGGCGAGCCGGACGAGACGGACCTGGTGGCTTACCTGGACGCGGGCCATGTCCTCATCGATGTCATGGAAGCCTGACACGACATCATCACCGGTAGCGCCCACCGGCACTCTTCAGGATGCTCTTCTCTGGTGACCGACGGGGTGTGGCTGTGGCGCCAGGACTTCCCGCACTACGTGGAAACGCACCACGTCTTGCTGCCCGAGGCGTTCGTCGAACACGTCCGCAGCCTGAACTATCAGATGCCCACCATTCTCGTCGCGCAGTTCGCTCCGCACTACGACGAGACCATGCCCCTGGTCGGCTGGGCCACGGCTGTTCCATGGCGATCGACGGCGACCACGCTCGTACCCGAACCACGAGCAGTGACCAGCAAAGCCCAGTGCGATGCAGCGATGCTGGCCCAGGGCCGGAACCGGCCGCACGGCAACTGGAGCAGGCCGCGCAAGCCCCGGAAAGCGTAGGCATCACCCGCACAAGTGATCTACAGCTGGAGTACTAGGAGGAGCGAGGATCCTCCGCGCCGGCCCCAGGCGGTCACCCGCAGTCCTGTCCCAACCCTTGAGCCCCGTCGACCCGGACACACCGCCTGAACGGCGCCGCCCTGGATGCGGTGGACCGAACCCGTCGTGTGGAACGAATCGCACTCGGGCAGCGCAACCGCCTGTAACGCATTGGTGCCCGTGCAGCAATAGCTTTGCTTTACTGCTCCCCCGCGTTGGCTCGGCGCGCTGTGCTGAAGCGGCGCTGGTAGGCCGCGGGGCTGAGCGACAGTTTTCTCACGAAAACTCTTCGCATACTCTCGTAATTCGGGAATCCGGCAAGGGATGCCGTATGCGTTGCGGTATGCCCTTGGTCGAGCAGAGCTTTTGCCATGTCGAACCGGATCATCTCCACGTACCGGGCCGGCGTGGTGGACAGCTCGTCGTGAAAGAGTCGCGTGAGATGCCGGGGGCTCACATTGAGGTGCTTGGCGAGTTCGCCGAGTGAGTGGTTCCCCCCGGGATTCGCCGTGATCAAGTCGGTGATTCTGCGGAGGGCCGGAGATCGGGGCGGCGGTCCTTGCAACGGGGCGGAAAACTGTGACTGGTCGCCCGAACGCTGCAAATAGACCACCAGGGCACGGGCGACGTCGCGGGTGAGATCAGGGCCGTGATCCTCCTCGACGAGTGCCAGTGCCAGGTCGATGCCGGCGGTCACGCCCGCCGAGGTGTAGGTGGTTCCGTCACGCACGTAGATCGCGTCGGGTTCGACGCGGCTGGCCCGGCAGCGGGCGGCGAGCTCGTGCGCGACCTTCCAGTGCGTGGTCGCGCGCTTGCCGTCCAGGAGGCCGGCGGCGCCGAGGATGAATGCACCGGTGCAGATGGACGCGACGCGGTCGGCCCGGACGGCCAGCGTTCGCGCGGCCTCGATCAGATCACGGGGGACAGGGGTGCGCGGGTAGAGGTCTGCGCCGGCCACCAGGAACGTGTCGGGAGCGGGCTGCGTGGCGGCCGCGTCGTCGACCGCGATCCGGATCCCGATGGACGAGGTGACATCGGCACCGGCCGGCGACACCAGCACGATCTTGTAGTCGGCACCGAGCCGATTCGCTTCCGCGAATACCTCCGCGGGTCCGGCGACGTCCAGGAGTTTGACCCCGTCATAGACGAGGATCGCGACCCGGTGCGCGGCGGAGCCCACACCCCCGCCACCCGCCTGTCCGGATTCGTGTGACTCATGGCCGGACGGAGGGAGCGCCGGACGCCGGGTGGTTGGCAGTGTGGAAGACGGACGCACCGTCCATTCGTAACACACTGATATCGGAAGGCGCATATGAGCGAGATCATCGCGGGGGTAGAGATTCCTGAGACGGCGGCGGTCGCCGAAGCCACCCGCCTCATGCAGAAGATGACCAGCCCCCTCATCTACCATCACTCCCGGCGCGTTTTCGTCTTCGGCGCCATTCATGCTCGCAGGCTCGGCTTGGAGCCCGACCCGGAGCTTCTCTACCTGGCCTCCATCTTTCATGACACCGGCCTCTTGACGCCGTTTTCCGACGTAGAGCAGCGCTTCGAGCTCGATGGAGCCGACCACGCACGTAAGTTCATGCTCGACCACGGTTTCCCCACCGCGGCCGCAGACGTGGTGTGGACGGCGATCGCGCTGCACACGACCCCGGGAATTCCGGGGCGGATGGGCCCGGAGATCGCCATCACGAATTTCGGGGTTCTGACCGACGTGCTCGGCTTGGGTCTGGACGAGCTGGATCGCGGCCAGGTGGACGAGATCATCGCCGTCCATCCGCGGGGTGACTTCAAGAACGAGTTTTTGCAGGCCTTCGTCGACGGACTCAAGTACCGCCCGGAGACCACGAACGGAACCGTGAATTCGGATGTGCTCGAACACTTCGTTCCCGGCTTCCGTCGCACAACCACGGTCGAGCGCATCATGGGCGCTCCCTGGCCGAGCTGATCAGGACGCCATACGAGACAACGTGATGAAACGTGTGAGTCGCCCTCGCGACGGGCGTCGCCTCGGGCGAGGTGCGGCCTTCGCCGTGCTGGTGTGCGCCAATGTGGTGATGATGGCCACGGCAAGCGCACCGTCACCGATCTACCCGCTGTACCGGGAGCGTTGGGGCCTGTCGGTCACGATGCTGACGGTGATCTTCGCGGTGTATGTCGTGGGTCTGCTCGGCGCGCTGCTGACGGTCGGATCCCTGAGCGACCACCTGGGTCGCCGCCCGGTGCTGGTCGCCGCCCTTTTGGCGGCGGCGGCCAGCACGGCGATCTTCTGGACGGCCGGCGGTGTCGTCTCCCTCGTGATCGCCCGGGTGGTGCAGGGCATCGCCACGGGGACGGCCACGGGCGGTCTTGCCGCCGGACTGGTCGAGCTCTCACCCACGCGACGTCCACAACTCGGGCCTACGATGACGGTGGTCGGCACGAGTATCGGCATGGCCACCGGTGCGGGAGTGGTGGGGTTGCTGGTTCAGTCGACTTCACGCCCCGATGCGTATGTCTTTCCCGTCCTTACGCTGACCCTCGTCGTTCTGGCCGCGGTCGTCCTCACGATCCCTGAGACGCGCGCCCCGCGAGCGGTTGGACTGGCGTCGTTGCGACCGAGAGTCCGGGTTCCTCGGGACGTCCGGCCGGAGTTCCTCGCCTCCGTTCCTGCCCTCGTCGCGGGGTGGTCCGTCACTGGTCTGTTCCTCGCGCTCACTCCGTCCCTGGTGAGCAATGTCCTGCAGGTGCGGTCCGGCGCTGCGGGCGGGCTCAGCATCGCGGCACTGTTTCTGGCCAACAGCGTGGGCGGGTTGTGGTCCGTTCGGCGTACGGCACGACTCGCCACCCTGCTGGGGACGGTTCTCCTGACTCTGGGTGCGGCCGGACTGGCGGCGGCCATCGCTGTTGCGTCGCCGGCCGTGTATGCGGGCGGATCGGTCGTCGCAGGGCTGGGCGTCGGCCTGACGTTCAACGGCAGCCTCCGCGCCATCAGCGCGGTCACCACCGCGAAGTCGCGGTCAGAGGTCTTCTCGGCCGTCTACGTGGTCAGCTATGCGGCGTTGAGTCTTCCGTCCCTCGCGGCCGGGCTCGCGGCGCCGGCATGTGGGCTGGAGACCACGGGCTACCTGTACGTCGGCTTCGTCGGGGCGCTGTCCTTGGGGGCAGCCCTCCACGCCGGACGATCACGCGCTCACAGGCCCACCGGCGCTCCGATCCGCACGGGCCGGGAAAGCGGGCCTCCCAGCGAACGGATCCGCTGCTGAGCGCGGCGCAGCGCGTGGGGCATGATCGCCGCAGACGGACCGCAGGGCGGTCGGCTGTTTCACCAGCGGCCACCTAGGAAACACCGCCCTACGCCGACACCGTCCCAAAGCACCCTGATCACGAGATACGGCTGCCGTGTCAGAACGGGCTTGATCGCTTCCCCGGAGCTGTCTTCGAAGATCCCGAGTTCGAATGGCTACGCTGGATCCGCGGGCTGGAGGAGGTTTCGATCTGTATGGGTGACGGGCACGGGCCCGGACGGTCTGAGCAGGCCGACCCCCTCGGAGTCGAATGGGAAAGGCACCGCCCCGCGGTCTTCGGTGTGGCCTACCGGCTGCTGGGGAGTGTGGCCGATGCCGAGGATGTGACCCAGGACGTGTGGCTGCGTGCGGCCGGAGCGGATCTGCAGGACATCGGTGATCTGCGGGCCTGGCTGGTGACGGTGGCCGCGCGACGCTCGTACGACATCCTCAAGAGTGCCCGTTTCCGCCGGGAGACCTATGTCGGGCCGTGGCTGCCGGAGCCGCTGCTGACAGGGCCGGACGCGTCGCAGCCGGTACTCGTCGACGAGTCCGTCAGTTCGGCGATGCTCCTGATCATGGAAGAGCTGAGCCCGCCGGAGCGGGTGGCCTTCGTCCTGCACGATGTCTTCGGTCTTGAGTTCGGCCGGATCGCCGAAGTACTGGACGTCTCCGTGCCGGGTGCCCGGCAGCTCGCCTCGCGGGCACGACGGCGGGTGGCCAAAGCGAAGCAGTCCACGCCACAGGCGCCGCAGGCGGAGCGCGAACGCGTCCTCAGGGTGTTCCGCGCCGCCTACGAGGCCGGGGACCTGGCCGGCCTGGTCAGGCTCCTGCACCCGGACGCCGTCTACGTCACCGACGGCGGCGGCCAGGTCTCCGCAGCACGACAACTCATCCACGGCGGCGAGCGCGTCGCCGAGGTCATGGTGCGTACGGGGCGCCGGTGGCAGCCGGACCGCATCGACTTCGCCCAGGTCGGCGGCGAGCTCGCCCTCGTGTTCCACCGGGAAGGCCGGGTCTACTCCGTCGACACGGTCCAGATCACAAACGGTCTGATCACCGCGTACCGCAGGGTCCTCAATCCCGACAAACTCGTGCGCGTCTGAGCTGTCACATCCGGAGGGGCTCCCTCGTCTCCCTGATGAGAACGCACAACGGGCGACGAAGGAACACGCGAGACCAGGTGAGATCGATCGCGCAGAACGGCATACATCCACTTGCAGTCGCTATGAGCCCTGCGCGCGAGCGCGGTGCGCTCGGGTCGCCCCTCCTCAGTAAGGACCTGTATGCAAGCCATCACTGTGCGGGACCGTGACGCCGGTCTTGCCGGGATGTCCCTGACGGACATGCCCTACCCCCATGCGGCCGAGAACGACGTCATCGTGCGGGTGCACGCCGCCGGCTTCACCCCTGGCGAGCTGGACTGGCCCGCCACATGGACCGATCGCGCCGGCCGCGACCGGACGCCGACCGTGCCCGGGCACGAGCTGTCCGGTGTCGTCGTAGAGCTGGGGTACGGCACCACCGGCCTGAGCGTGGGACAGCGGGTGTTCGGCCTGTCCGACTGGGCCCGCGACGGCGCGCTCGCCGAGTACACCGCGGTGGAGGCCCGCAACCTCGCCCCGCTGCCGGCGGACATCGACCACGCCGTGGCCGCCGCGCTGCCGATCTCCGGCCTGACCGCCTGGCAGGGCCTGTTCGACCACGGCCGCCTGACCACAGGCCAGACCGTCCTGATCCATGGTGCCGCGGGCGGCGTCGGCTCGATCGCCGTACAGCTCGCCCGCGAGGCCGGCGCCCGCGTCATCGGCACCGGCCGGGCCTCCGGCCGTGACACGGCACTCGCACTCGGCGTCGACACCTTCATCGACCTGCAGACCGAGAAGCTGGAGGACGCCGGCGAGGCCGACGTCGTGTTCGACGTGATCGGCGGCGACGTCCTCGACCGCTCGGCCCCCCTGGTCCGGGCCGGTGGCACGCTGGTCAGCATCGTCATGCCCCCCAAGGTCCAGCCCAAGGACGGGCGGGCGGTCTTCTTCGTCGTAGAACCCGACCGCACCCGGCTCGCCGATCTCGCCACACGGCTGAGGGACGGCCGGCTCAAGCCGGTCGTCGGTGCGGTGCGGCCGCTCGCCGAGGCACCCGCCGCGTTCGCCCCCGGCCAGCGCACTCCAGGCAAGACGATCATCCGCGTAACCGAAGACTGAATCAGGAGACCCATCGTGATCGGAATGCGAACCGCCGCCGGCCTTCTGGCTGTCGCCACGCTGACCGCGGCCACGGCCTGCTCGACCTCCCACCCGGCCGCCCACGCCAAGGTGGTGGCGGCCGCGGCATCGACGCGCCCCTCGGAAACCTTCACACCGCTGCTCCAGCAGGCCCTTCCGAACGTGAAGGGCAAGACGTTCACCTCAGCGGTCGTCGCCTTCCCGCCCAACGCAAAGGCGCTGCCGCACCGGCACGGCCAGGCGTTCGTCTACGCCTACGTCCTCGAAGGCACCGTACGCAGCAAGCTCGACGACAAGCCGGTGGCCACCTATCACCAGGGCGAGAACTGGGTCGAGCAGCCGGGCGCCCACCACGTCCTCACCGAGAACACCAGCCGGACCAAGCCGGCCAGGCTCCTGGTCGTGTTCGTCTCCAACACCGGAGACAAGCTCAAGGTCGACGACCCGAAGTCATAGCCCGGGGCACGCAGCGGCCGGCAACACCCTGCACGAACTCCGCCCCTGCCGGAACACACACCACGCGCCACCAAGACGTGCCCGAAGAGGGCCGCGCAGACCACACGAACGGATCGAAGGAACCATGACCAACCCCCAGCGCGTCAACATCGGCGAGCAGCACCCGGCCGCATACAAGACCCTCATCGCCCTGTCGTCGCAGGTGGAAGAAGCCACCACCGCAGCGGGCCTCGACCCGCTCCTGGTCGAGCTGCTGAGGATCCGCACCTCCCAGATCAACGGCTGCGCGTTCTGCCTGCGCATGCACACCCGCGACGCCCTCAAGAAGGGCGAAAACCCCGACCGGATCGCCGTGCTGCCCGCCTGGGCGGAGACCGGCTACTTCTCCGAGACCGACCGCGCCGCCCTCCGCCTGACCGAGGCGATCACACGCGTGCCGGACGGACACGTCAGCGACGAGGACTTCAACGCCGCCGCGGCCGTACTCACCGCAGAGCAGGTCTCGGCCATTGCCTGGCTGGCAACCGTGATGAACGCCTTCAACCGCGTCGCGATCACCAGCCGGTACCCCGTCGGCAGCTGACCTCGACGGCGATGCCGGCGGTGACAGGGCTACCGAAGTCTGCACCGTCGTGAAGGTGATGGCGCAATCAGTCGGGCAGCTTGTGCGAGCTGCCCGGCTCACACAAGCGCGGAGGCGTCCGACGGTGTACGGCCAGAAAAGCCAGGTCGAGGCGCTTGTCCATGCCGGACCCGACTGCACTTGCGGCGCATCCCGTGGCTGCGGAGGTGACCTGCGTATCCGCGGGGTTGGCGCCGTCCGGAGCCGGCACCGTGTCGCCCCGCCTGCGGGCGATCGCCCACTCCTGTCCTTCCGGCGCGGCCACGGCCGGCTCGGCGTGGACACGGTCGGCCTCCTTCACGCGGCTCGTCGGCTCGACGGCGAGCGGTGAGCTCCTGCTGTTCCGGCAGTCCCATGACCGATGGCATCCGCGACCTCCTGGAGAGCCATGACACGACAAGCCACCAAAGGAACGTCAGCCGACCGAGACAGGCGCACTGATCGACCGCGCCGCCGCCGTCCAGGACCAGCATGGGTGTCCGATGCCCCAGGACAACGCCCGTCACTCAGTGCGTCACTCTGGTGACCGGATGCCGCCGCCTTGCTCAGTTGGATCTCCTCGCCCTCCCGGTGACCCGTTCGAACGCGTCGCTCTTGCACTGAATCCGCCGGAATATCCCTATAGTTCGCCCGGTTGATGTCATCAACAACGTGGATCGCGGATCCTGGAGACGGAGACAGCGACCCAGTTGCTGGAGCGCGGTGACCACCCAGTGAGCCGTCACCAGCAGTCTGGCAGCGCTGTCACGCTCGCAGGCGTTCACCCTGGCAGCACGGGGGCCGCCGGCCGGATGGCTGACGCGGGCTGTGCACGCACGGCGCCAGGTGATCCCAGGACCATGCACCGGAGCAAGAAGTGAGCGTTGCGACCACCACGAAGGCGAACAGGACCCTGCAGGCCTGGTGGCGGGCAGCACCGCGGCCGCTCTGGGTGATCACCCCGCTGCTTCTGATCATCTGCATCCCGGTAGCCGACGCGTTCCTTCCCCCGCACATCCACCTCGCCCACTTGCTGGTCGTCGCCACCGCGGTGACCGCCATCGGCACCGGTCCGCGACCCACGGCACTGATCGGTGCTCTCTCCGTACTGGCGCTGATCGCGGCTGGGGCGGAGCGGCGGGCCCTGAGCACCGAGAGCGTCCTGGTCGAACTCGTCTCACTCGCCGCGCTCTGCATCCTCCTGGTCGCCTTCACCCATCTGCGGGACCGGCACCAGCGGGAACTCGTCCGGGCGCGGACCGTCTCCGACACGGCCCAGCGCGTCGTCCTGCGCCCGCTCCCGGAACAGGCCGGAGCGGTGTCGCTCGCAGCGGAGTACCACAGCGCCGAGGCCGACACCTACATCGGCGGCGACCTCTACGCCGCGGCCCGTACCTCCGACTCCACCCGACTGATCATCGGAGACGTCCGTGGCAAGGGCCTCGCCTCGATCAGCGACACGGCGATCGTGCTGGGGGCCTTCCGCGCCGCGGCCCACCGGCAGCTCCCGCTGGCGGAACTGGTCGCCCACGTCGAGGACGCGGTCTCCTGGGGCCTCGCAGAGTTCTCGGAATCCGACCCCGAAGCCGCCGAACGCTTCGTGACCGCCGTGGTGCTCGACATCCCGGACGACGAACCGGTGATCCACATGATCAGCTGCGGACACCCGCCGCCCCTGCTGCTGCGCCGGGCGGCCGAGACCGTCACTGCCCTCCATGTGACCCGACCCGCCCCACCGCTGGGCCTCGGCGCCATGTCCGAGACCGCATATACGGCGGCGACCTTCCCCTTCCACGACGGGGACAGGATCCTGCTGTACACCGACGGCGTCACCGAGACACGCGACAGCGAGGGCACCTTCTACCCGCTCGCCGAACGCGTACTGAAGTGGTCCGAACACGCCCCCGGGCCGCTCCTGCGGGAGATCACCGCCGACGTCCGCGCGTACGCGGGCGGCCTCCTCAACGACGACATGGCCATGATGGTCGTACAACGGGGCCGGGTACCGGCGCCCGCCTGAGCGGAGCCGAGAAGCTCCGCCCAGGCGGCCGGAGCTTCGTCACAGCAGATCCTCGGTCCCGATCGGTGACTGTCGCACCCGGTGGCCGGTCCCGCGACGGGGCCTTCGCGATCGCGGCCGCGGCATCGACCTGCCCGACCTCCCCAGGCACACTCTCCATCCGCGGGACGCCTCGGCATCCGGCTGGAAGTTGCGCTGACCGACGTTACGAACCGGACGCGGTCCCGGCCGTCCTCACCCGGTCCCGCGCAACGATGTCGCGCGGGCCGGCGCCGTGCAAGGGGAGCCGGCATCCACGACGGCGGGAGGTATCAGTTGGTTGCGCAGAGCGAACGGAGCGAATCGCGGCACCGTACACGACGGCGCCGATCATGCCCGCTCCGGCCGCGGCGTACCGGTGGAGCGCCGCCGATTCGAGAACGGCCGCGAACCTGCTGCCATGCCCGATCGAGGTGGACGCTATTCGGAATCCCGCGGGACTGCGAAGGGACGGTGCCGCAGCCGACGCCCTGGACCGCCCGGACGGGCTTGGAGCGAATGGTGGCCGCCTCCAGTTCGCACTCCGGTGAGCCGATCACGTTCCCAGCCGTCCAGTGTGGGGCCGGTGTGCCGTTCGAACTGTCAAACCGCCCCGAGAGTCCGATGCTGGTGACGTACTCGAACCGGCCCCGTTCGGAGCCGAGGTCCACCGCCGCGTCGTTGACCCAGGCATGTGGGCGGTCATGCCGTAGGATCGATCTATCGGAGTAGAAACGTGCTCTGGGGCCGAGCAGACAGCCGGACAGGGAGTACGCGCACACGCGGTATCGGACGATCCGCCACTCCTTCTGCGGAAGGAGTGCGTCATGAGGGCAGCACAGTTCAGCCGGTTCGGCGGCCCGGAGGTTCTCGAGATCGTTGACCTCCCCGATCCCCATCCCGGTGCCGGAGAGATACGGATCAAGGTCCGCGCCGCGGGGATCAACGCCAGCGACTGGAAAAAGCGTCAGGGCCTGATGGACCAGGAACTGCCACAGACTCTGGGCTACGAGGCTGCGGGCATCGTTGACCAGATCGGCGACGATGTCTCGGGCGCCACCATTGGCGACCGGGTCTTCGGAGCCTCACCATACGGAGCCGCCCAAGCGGAGCTGGCCGTGCTGTCCTCTTGGGCCCCGATC
This sequence comes from Streptomyces sp. RB17, assembly GCF_009604455.1. Taxonomy (GTDB): domain Bacteria; phylum Actinomycetota; class Actinomycetes; order Streptomycetales; family Streptomycetaceae; genus Streptomyces. Next base: position 630,121 of record NZ_WEGL01000005.1, on the reverse strand, counting down.
CCGAACTCGCTCGACTATGCGAGGTCTGCAGCGATCCCCGCGGCAGCCGAGACCGCGGCGCGCTCGCTCGACCAGCTTGGCGTCACAGCGGGCAGCACTGTGCTCATCAACGGGGCATCTGGCAGCGTCGGGAGTGCCGCTGTCCAACTCGCCATGGAGCGCGGCGCGCGGGTCATCGGCACGGGTAGTCCAAGCACGCACGGTGTCCTCCGCTCGCTCGGGGCCGAGCCGGTGGCATACGGCGACGGGATGCCGGAACGAGTCCGGGCAATCATGCCGTCGGGTGTCGATTTCGCACTGGACGTCGCCGGCAGCGGCGTCCTCCCCGAACTCGTGGAACTCGTGGCCGCGCCCGAGCACGTGATCACGGTCGCCGACTTCCGCGGCGCGCAGCAGACGGGCATCCGCTTCAGCCGCGGCGACACTGGCCGGGCCACCTACGCGCTGGCCCAGGTCGCCCAAATGGCCGAAAATGGACGATTCTCCGTCCGGGTCGGCCAGACCTTCCCCTTGACCGAGGTGGCCCACGCGCACCGCGTCGGCGAAGCCGGGACTGTGCGCGGCAAACTCGTGCTACTCGTGGACTGACCGGTCGTCAAAGGGCGCCCGCAGGTCCGGTCGGGCTCGCGGTAGGCGGCAATCATCCGTTGGTAGATGCCCCCGGTGTCCCCGACCTCGACATGCTCATCAGCAGCGAACAGGGTGGCCGGCCGGTCCCTCTGCTTGTCCGTGAGCAGGACGCGCCACGTGTGCGGAGTCCGGCGCGCCTTGTGGAGCGGATCGTTCTTCATGCCTCGGTGCCCGTGCAGGGTCTGCTGGACACGGCGTCGGCACCGGTCCAGGGCCTCGCCGGCCAGGCGCACGACGTGGAAGGGCTCCATCCCCGCGACCGCGTCGGGGAGTTGTTCAGCAGCGTCGGCCTTGAACCCGGTTACACCCGTCCATCGCGACGACATCCACCTTCTCGCACCAAGGCTCCTCGCGTTCGGCCAGCCAGGTCTTGAACGCCTGGTTGGCTTGGCGGTCGCCGCCCCGGTTGAGCCGGTGCGTCCGGAGCTCGCGCAGACGGGCCGCGCACAAGTAGGCAAAAGTCGCCTCTGATCGAAGCCGGTCGGGGTCGCCTGCCGTAATCAGGAATTGGGCAGCAGTCTCGGTGCCCACACCCGGCTGCGTGACCAGGCTGGGAGCCGCCTGGGTGACCCGGAGTGCGAGATCGGCATCAGCGTCGGCGATCTCCTCGTTCACGTACTGGTCTCGGCGGGCGAGTCGTCGCAAGGCGGTGCGGACGGCAGTTGCCGGGTCGGAGACGTCGGCTCACGGCCGCGACCGAGCGAGCGTCCCGATCCGTTCGCCGGCGGGCAGGCGCCGAGCGGCGTACCACCCGCAGGGAGCAGCATGGCCTCGACGATGCCGTCGCCGGTCTTCGGTGTTCCGGCCTGCCCGGCCGGAGGGCATGGCGGTCGCGGCGGCGTAGGCGTCGACCGGGTCGGATTTGCCCTGGAGGTGGACCGGCCCGGTCGCCCGGCCGGTCCACCTCAAGTGCCCGTCGGATCAGGCCACGGGTCCAGGACGAGCAGCCCGGCTGTATGGCAGCCCAGGGCCCGGCACAGCATCCGAAGACTCCGGGCAGACCCACGACGAACCACCTAAACCGGAGCCGAACACTCAACTCCTCAGCCAAAAACAGTAAACGGCGTAAATTCGCTCATTACGCTTTCCGGGTATGTGCGTTGACCACTCCAGACCCGTACGGCTGAACCACCAGGTTTGCCAAGCGATGCCACGGAAACAGTCAAGAATCAGCTAATCCGGCTCGACCGGGCAGTCGATTCGCCTCAACCCACTTCCACGCTTCCAGCTACCAACGACCTTTGCCGACAAGTGAGTTGAGTCAAGTCTTGGCCATCGCCCACCGGGGCATGCGCCTGCGATTCGATCGCCAGGAGCCGTGAAGAAAGCTTGTGGTGCCTGTGCTTGCAGTGTCTAATGATCAAGCGCTTCGTGGGTGGATTAGACCAGTCGTGAATTCTGCCCGTGGATCCGCGTAATGTGAGCGGGGGGATCACCTTTGGCGTCTTTGGTGCGTTTACCCTCCGCTTTCCATGTGTTGACATGAGGGGGGCTTATGCGTCTCAGAAAGCGAGCCCCTTGGTGCTGCCGTCCAGGGCACGTCTTCGCGTCACGTGTTGCCGATTCGCGGGGTGTTGTCGCGCACATGGGCCGTCGGTCGTCTGAGGGTTCGCCGGGTGTCGTGGGGCCGGGTCTCGGGTTCTGGGCCAGGCCGTGGCGGGCCGGTCGGCGGCGTCGGTTACGCGCGTAGCCAGGTACCGGGTGGTGGACTGCATCGGCTGACGACCCGTCGAGTTTCAGTAAGCCACTCAGGGGGCCTGAGGCAGCAGCGAAGCCATGGGCGAACGGATGCACCCCAGTGCGGGGGCACTCGGGAGCCGACTTTGCAACGGCTCTGAGTGCGTGCCCGGCACCGGCCTCGTCCGAGTCCGTTTCGCGGAGGACTCCAGGGTTCAAACGCGACAGATCAAGCACTGTGGCTGCGAACTCGACGCCCTGTGCATTCACCGCATCACCACTACCTGGCCCGAATCGCCGTAGCCACCGTGCCCCTTGCCGCAGCTGTCGACAAGGCCTCATCCACCGGTCCGGCCTCCAGCCGACCCACCCAACCCGGCACCCGCCCTCGGACCACCTCTGGGCCGGTGCAAGGACCTAGAAGAAGGAGAACGCAGTGCGAAGACCACGCAAGAGAGGAGTGGCGACGGGCGCGATAGCCGCAGCGGCGGCAGCGTCCATCGCTCTCCTCTCTCTGCCCCACGGCCTTGACGGGCCCGGGTCACCCGGAGCGGATGCCCGGCAGGGTTCGAGTTCCTCAGGCGCGGGGGTAGGCGCCGGCGCCCACGGCCGTGCCAAGGCCGCGAGCAATGTCGCCCGTTCCCAGCTCGCCGCAGACGTCACGTCGCATGGCGCCGTCCCTGCCGCCCGGCGCGACAAGATTCTCGGCCCCGGCTGGCGCACTTCGAAGGACGAGGTGGTCACCGCAACCGGCGACGACGCCGGCTTCCACGTCTTCGCTGCCAAAGAGAACACCGGCTACAAGTGGCACACGGCCGTCACGCTGAACGAGCCGGGTCTCGATGCGGGCGAATGGGTCGGCAACACCTGCACCACGTCCGACGGCAAGTACGAGGCTGCGGTATACGCCCCCCAGCGTTGGACGAACCAGCAAGACACCCTTGAGCGGGGCGGATTCGCTGCGGTCGTCGACCTGGCCACGGGAAAGGTGACCAAGCTCGGCTTCACCACGTCGCTGGCCTACTTCGACCCCGGTTGCGGATACGGTGACGACGCCGTGTTCACCGGGTTCAGCACGGCCGGTACCACGCGGTTGGTGAAGGTTGACGCAGCCACCGGCAAGACCGAGGCCACGGTCACCCTGCCGGCCGAGGTCACCTCCGCCGTGCCCGCCCCGGGCGGGATTCTCGCCGCGCAGGGCGAGCACGTCATCGAGATCGGGCCCAAGGGCCGCACTCGTACGCTCGCGACCACCCCTGGCGGATCACCGCTGCGCATCCATCCCGCTGAAGGCGGCGCCGTGTTCCTGGCCACCACACAGGCCGGGAAACGGGAGGAGGTGAAGGTCGCCCGCGGGCGGCACACAACCGTTCTCGCCGAAGGTCTGAACGGACAGTTCGGACTGTCAACCGGCCGGAACGGGCGAGTGTACGTCACCGGGTCACCGCACCTGGTCACGCACATCGCTGACATCACCGCGTCCACCGCGCCCGCCGGCGCAGCGCTCTCTTCCCTCGGCGACCTTGCTGTCACCGCGACTGCGCCGCAGCCACTGATGGACGCCGACCCGGTGACGAAGGGCCACAGCCACGCCGACCCGGCAACGTTGGCAGCGGCGCTTCCCCCCGGCGCGGCGCTCCCCGTCGCGGTCAAGGCCACAGCCATGCACTCGCATACGGCGGTGGAGTTCTACGCCGATCCGACGGACAAGAAGAGCAAGAACGCAGGGTCCGGCTCCGCCCCCTCTCCCTCCGGCAAGCACACCACGGTCGGACACCGGACCGGCCCGACCGTTCCGGCCACAGTCCAGCAGGCCTCGTACGTCGTCCAGGCGGACGACTCCACCGACACCGTGGACGAGGGGCATTACTGCGCGGTCGCCCGGAACAACCCGAACATCATGGTCTACCAGCCCACTCCGAACCAGGTCGAGTGGGCCGTGGACCGCGCGGTGATGGGCCAACTCACTTCCGACCGGATCCAGCGGCCGAGCAACTGGAACGACTCCGGCCTGTCCGCCTGGTCACCGCAGGGCATGTTCCCGCTGCCGGCCCTCAGCACCGGCGGACACATCCCCCCACAGATCCTTCTCGGCGTCCTGTCGCAGGAGTCGAACCTGTGGCAGGCCACCTCCCACTCCGAGCCGGGCGAGTACGGGAACCCGCTGATCGGCAACTACTACGGCGCGAACATCTACCCCGGCACCACCGGGTACACGGCTGACGGCATCTGGAACATCAACTGGGACAAAGCCGACTGCGGATATGGCATCGGCCAGGTCACGGACGGCATGCGACTGCCCTCCCACCCGAAGCCCGGGGAGACCGAACTGCCCGAGAGCGAGCAGAAGGCGGTGGCGGTGGACTACGCCACCAACATCGCCTACGCCGCCCGCATTCTCGCCGAGAAGTGGAACGAGCTCCATACCAGCGGCCAGACCATCACGATCAACAACGACGACCCGTCGAAGATCGAGAACTGGTTCGCCGCCGTCTGGAACTACAACTCGGGCTTCAATCCGCCGAGTTCCGGCAGCAACTGGGGCCTGGGATGGCTGAACAATCCGGCCAACCCCATCTACCCGGCCGACCGGGGTCCCTTCATGGACCAGAACATCTCCTGCACCGTCGGCACGGACAAGACCCCCGCCACCGGCTGGACGGCCTGCTCCCAGTCCGGGGCGAGCAACGTCACCGACGGGTACTCGGCGCACGACGCAGCTCAGCCGCAATACTGGCCGTACGAAGAGAAGGTCATGGGGTGGGCAGCCGAGTCCATCGACACCGGCCGCTCCTACACCCAGTCCGGCGTGAAGCAGTCCCCGGGCGACGCGGGCTTCTCCACCATGGGCTTCGCTCCTTCCTGGTGGACCACCGAGCAGGCCCGCATCCAGGTCAAGCCCCCGCTGTCGGCCTTCTGCGACACATCCAACTCCTGCGACCCGGCCAATCCGCCGCAGTGCGAGGTCGACCATGAGGGCCCGTCCTGCGATCCGCCCCACTGGTTCCACGAAGCGAACGCAACCTGGAAGAGTGACTGCAGCACGACCTGCGGCCACCAGGTCTACACCTTCGTCAACTCCTACCCCAATGAGCTGAGCAACGCCCACCCGGTCACCCCACCGTGCGGACCTCCGGGCGGAATCGTCGTGAACGACCTCCCCGTGTCCGTCGCTGAGCCGGCCTGTCCCGGCGGGCAGTCGTGGTCCGACGGTGGCACCTTCTCCTTCACCTTCAACCCCGCCAACACGGGCTCGGAGGACCAGCGCTACGAAGGAAAGGAGGACCTGCAACAAGACTCGTCCGGCTTGGGCGGCCACTACTGGTTCGGACACACCCGCGACCCGTGGAACGCATGGGACGGTGAACAGCTCGGCCTGATGGGCACCTGGGCGCCGAAGCTGTCGACCGGAGCCTACGAGGTTCAGGCGTACATTCCGTACCTGGGCGACATGACCCCGGACGCGGAGTACACCGTCAACGATGGCGCCGGCAACTCCTACACCGTCACGGTCGATCAGTCCCAGACCATGAACGACTGGGTCACCATCGGGTACTTCAACCTCGCGGCCGGCGCCACCGTCGAACTGACGAACCAGAGTCACGACAGCGACACCGGCGACCACTCCATCGCCTTCGACGCGATGCGGTTCAACCATGTGGACTCCATCCCGGACACCAACGCCTGGCAGACCTACGCGTCGGAGGTGCTCGCGAAGCACCATGCCGACGAGGACGGCCTGAAGAACGCGAAGGCGCACGGCACGGATGCGATGACCGAGTACGACGGGGACGACGTCGCGGTCAAGAACAACGGCTACGTGGGCATCCCGGACGAGTTCATCGGGATACGGGTCAACTCGCCCACCGTCAGCACCGTCGGGGACTGCAACGGAGACATCACCTGCACCCAGGAATTCCAACTCCTGTACTTCGTGCAGGTCGACACGTTCTACTGCGACGAGCCAGGTGCCGCAGCCGACATCGGCAGCAACTGCCCGGCAGCAGACGTGTACTGGACCGGAGAGAAGTCAACGGCGCAGACCCAGACGTTCACCCGCAGTTACGACCGGCTCACCACTGGCTTCGAAGACCTCATCCACCAGTTCCTCGGCGATGCCCCGAACATCTTCTGGGACTGCGTCGTCAAGGGCCAGGACACATATCAACCGGTCCAAAGCGCGTACCGGTCCCCCGAGGCTGAGACGAGCCGCTCATCGGGAGCCGTATTCGCCTCGTACGCCGTCCCCGCTGACGCCACCGACGAGTGCTCCGACACCGTTCAGGCGGGGATGCAGATCGGGGCGCTGGCCGGCGTCTCCGAACTCGGCGACGAGGCCACGATCGCAGACGACCCGGATGCTTCCCTCGACTACACCAGCGCCCAGACCGACGCCGCCGAGACGGCTCTGGAAAAGCTCAAGGCGGCGGAGTCCGGCGATGAGGTCGACGGGGCGCTCAGCGATGTCATCGACGCTGCCGTGGCCGCCGGGTCAGACGCCTCGGGCAGCCTTCGCTTCGCCCTGAGCAAGGTGGCGGACTTCCAGCAGACCGTCGCCGACATGCGCAGCGAGCCGCAGGCCCTGATGAAGGGGTACCGGCCGTTCGGCGACCTTTCCATCGAGAAGTGGTTCGCCAAGTACTGGAACGTCAAGCAGAACTGGTTCACGTACCCGCCGGACGACGGGTTCGAGAACGGTGTCTCGTCGGCGTATGCCCCCAAGGCGGGAGAGGAGATGGACCGCTTCGGGGGTCCGTCGGGAGGCTTCCTCGCCCCCCGGGACGGCACCCCGTACACCGAGCGGGCTCTGCCCCCGTCCAACGTCAGCGCCGACACCGCAGACGAAGGTGCCGGCTACCACGTGTACAAGTGGATCAAGGACTGGGATCCCTCGATAGGCGCGATCAAGGCCGGGAAGATCGCCCCGTGGTTTGACCAACCCGGCGGCGGCACCCAGTACTTCCTCCCGACCGGCGTCAACATCAAATACCTTCTCGACAACGGTTACATCGAAGACATCACGCCGACGAGCTGACTCGACACCAGCTCGACACCAGAAACAAGGGCCCCGCACGCGCCGTGTGCGGGGCCCTGCGCTGCTGTGTGCGTCAGGAAGAAAGAATGGGATGGGCGTCAACCCTGTCCACAGTCACTCCCGGGTATTTCTGAGGAATGCTTGCCCGAAGTTCCTCCGCCCAGCGCAGATCGATGCGACGCATGACGTCGATTTCCTTGGCCACGCGCGTCACGCGGGTTTCGCCCCGGTATTCCGGGAATCGGTCGCGGTTGAGCCTCTCCCACGACAGGGCAAGTCCCCAGACTGCGTGCAGTGTTGCCTGGTGGACCAGGTCGTCGAGATCGCGGGTGCTGTAATTGATTGTATTCATGCCGCGCTCGTGCGCCACGAGCATGAGCTCCCCGTCGTCGCCGATTTCAATCGTGACAATCCCGTCCAACGGAGGTCCCCCGATTTTCGGCATACGAGACGTCAGATCGGGCACCTTGGCCGTGACCCGGTCGAGAGCGGACTGCACTTCTTTCCTCGAGATCGTCATGGATGTCACCCTATATTGCCGAGATTGAGTACGCGTTGCAGGGAGCCTTTACATGGCGCTGACTCCAGCAGACTCTTCGGTCAGGCCCTGGATGCGGCGATCCGTCCGGAAGCAGGGGCGGTTTGCGCAAGGCGGCGAGCAGGTCATGAGCGAGGCCGGTTTCGCCGGTGGTGCCCGGGCCGGGGACGCAGGGTGGCCCGGTCGGACAGTGCCCGGGGCGGGAGAAGGGCGGGCAGGTACGCTCCGCACCCATCGCCGACACCGGCGTCAGCAGCCAGATACATCCTGACTGGAAGCCGTACCGCCGCCCGACTCCAGGAGCGTGCGCAGCGGCGTGAACCATGACCTTGGCCGGCTGTTCCTGCTCCTGGCCTGCGTGTGCCTCGTCATCGGTGCAGTCGGCATCACCAACACCACTCTCGTGGCCGTCATGGAACGCACCGGCGAGATCGGACCGCGCCGCGCTCTCGGGGCAGGCACCCGGCACATCCTCACCCAATTCCTCACCGAATCCACGGTGTTGGGCACGCTTGTCGACGGCGCCGACAAAGCCGCCGCTGCCATCGGCCGGGGCGAGATTCGCCTCAACACACTGAACCTCGCCTCCCCCACGGCCACCATCCGGAGCGGATCCTTCAGACAGCCCCCGTTCGTCGAGCCGAAGACAAGAAGATCAACGGAAAGGCACCGGCCTGAACCAACCGGGCAACACGCTCAGTCGGCCGCCGCGACTGCGTCGCTGATGAGTCGGCGAGCGGCCGCGTCGGTACGGGCGACGTCATGGGTCACCAAGCGGTCCTGGCACAGACCGCGCAGGCCGGAGACGAGGAGCGTGGCCCCTGCTCGCGCCTGCTCCGGCGGGTGACCGAGCCGGACATAGGCCGCGGCGATGGGGCCCACCATGACCTCGACGGTCTCGGCCGCGATGTCGCCGTACTGCTCGGGGTCGGTGGCGGCCAGGCTGAGCAGCTGCAGCAGCATGCGGATCGGTCCGGACTGGTCCCCGACGGTCATCGCCTCCCACAGGGCAAGGGCCGCCCTGTGCAGTCCCGCGGTGTCGCGGACGCCGTCGAACATGGCGTGGGCGTCGGGACGGCTGGTGGCCAGCGCCTGGGCCAACAGGTTCTCGCGGCTGCCGAAGTAGTAGAGAAGCATGCGCTTGGTGGTGCCGATCGACTGGGCGAGCGGGCTCAGCGACATCTGCGCGACGCCGTGGTGCTGGAGGTGGTGCACCACCTGCTTGAGCAGCTCGGCGCGCTTTTCGGCATTGACGGGGCGAGGCATGGTTTTGACCGTACCGCCCGGTACACGTAAGGTCCAACAGACGTAGATGTGCCGATCGGTACATTAATGGGATGGCGCATGGCGATGTCAGGCGCCGGCAGCCGAGAGGGGCGCCGTGAAAGTCGTTGGACCCCGAACAGTGCAGGACCACCGGCACCGGAGAGGCGGCCGTCGGATCACTGGGCATCCGGCCGGCCGCGTGCTCCGCGAGCTCGGTGACATGGCTCGCCGTGGCGCCCGGGGGGTGGTTCGGTGAAACACCGGATCGAGCGTCCCCGCGGCGTCTCCTTGGCCAAAGTCCTGGCCGAGACCCTGACGATCCCGGCCCTGCTCTTCCTTGGCCTGCTGTTCTGCTTCGCCACGGCCTTCCACCAGCCTCAGCCCGACCACGCGAAGCTCGTGATCGCCGGTGGCCCGGTGGAACGCAAGGTCGACACCGCTCTGCAGCTGCAAAATCCCGGCGGGTTCGACGTCACCGCCGTGGCAGGCGCCCGGGAAGCCCGCCAGGCGGTGCTGGACCGGGACGCCGTGGCCGGCTACGCCGCGAAGGGCAAACGCGCCGTGCTGTACGTGGCCGGCGCCAACGGGGTGAGCCTCGATCAGGCGCTGACCAAGGGCTTCACCCGGCTTGCCGCGCACAACCACCAGAAGCTCACGGTCACGGACGTGGCGCCCACCGTGAAAAAGGACGGGCTCGGCACGACCCTGGTGTACTTCGCGGTCGCCTGGAACATGCCCGGCTACATCCTCGCGACGTCCCTGCTACGGGCGGTGACCCTCAACCGGCGCAAGAAACTGCTGACGGTCGCGTCCTTCGCCGCCGTCTTCAGCGCCGTGGGCTTCTTCGTCGGCGTGGGCCTCGGCTTCTTGCCCAACGCCCCCGCCGCCCTGGCGATCGCCTTCTTGCTCACCACGGCGGTGGGCACCTTCTCCCTCGGCATGGCGCCTTTCGTCAAGCACTTCTTCCCGCTGGCGGGTCTGGGCCTGTACATCGTGCTGAGCGTTCCCTCCGGCGGCCTGGTCCCCGTCCAGCTGCTGCCGAGGTTCTTCCAGGTCCTGCACACCGTCATGCCCCTGGGCAACGCGGTCGACGGCCTGAGAGGGGTCCTGTACTTCGACAACGCGGGTGTGCTCAGACCGGTCCTCGTGCTGTGCGCGTGGATCGCGGCGGGTATGGCCCTGCTGGGTCTCGACGCGTGGCGGCACCACCGCACGGCCGCACGGCAGGGAGCGGAGGACGAGCAGGAGGACGTTCCGGAACCGCCGGTGGAGGACCCCTCCATGGAGGCGCCCGTGCCCACCGCGCTTCCGGTTCACCCCCATCACTTCGGCGAGCCGTTGCCGATGCTGGAGGGCATCGTCCGCGACGACGAACAGCAGCCCGTCCGCCATGCCGCGGTGACCGTCATGGACACCAGCGGCCGGCAGCTGGTGCGGACGGCGACGGACGCGCGGGGCGAGTACGCGGTGACCGGTCTGCCCGAGGGATACATCAGCGTGGTGGTCTCGTACCCCGGCCGGAATCCACTGGTCCACCAGAAGCTGCTGCAGTCCGGCGTCGCCGTCCGGGCCGACTTCACCCTGCATGACCGGCGCGGGACGACTCGCGCGGCCGCTCACCCCCTCGATCTCGGACCCGCGCGACACGGATCCTGAAGAGCCGACCGGCTGCCGCTCGGCATCGAGTGACCCGCGCCACCACAGTGCGGGACGTGAGGAAGGCACTTCACGCCCCGGGCCCCGGATCGGCCGCAACGCGGAACGCGGAGCAATAGGTTCCACATCAGCAGCAGTCCCGCCCGCGCGGCAACGGTGTATGTGCCCCTGGCCGAGAACGCGGCCCGGTCCGGGCACAGCCAAGGCCCCTGAGGTGCAACGCCAGGAACCTCGCAGCCCGGTTCCGTCATCCTCGAAGGAGTTCCGCCGATGAAGACCGTCACCCACTGGATCGCGGGCAAGCCCTACGGAGACGTTTCGGACGCCTCCGGCACCTGGGGCCCCGTGACCGACCCCGCGACCGGAGAGGTGACCACGCGGGTGGCGATGGCCGGCGCCGACGAGGTCGACGCCGCTGTCGCCGCGGCGAAGGAGGCCTACGCCACCTGGCGCACGTCCCCGCTCGCTCAGCGGATCGCGATCCTCTTCCGCTACCGCGCGCTGCTGGACGCGCACCGCGACGACATCGCCGCGCTGATCACCGCCGAGCAGGGCAAGGTCCACGCGGACGCCCTGGCCGAGGTGGCCCGGGGCCTGGAGATCGTCGAGCTCGCCTGCGGGCTCGGCACGGCGCTCAAGGGCGACACTTCGACCGAGGTGTCGAGCCACGTCGACGTGGCGTCGGTCCGCCAGCCGCTCGGTGTGGTCGTGGGCATCTCACCGTTCAACTTCCCCGCGATGATCGGCATGTGGATGTTCCCCATGGCGATCGCCTGCGGGAACACGTTCGTCCACAAGCCGAGCAGCAAGGCCCCGTCCGCGTCCATACTCCTCGCGGAGCTCGCGGCCGAGGCCGGCGTGCCCGACGGTGTGCTCAACATCGTGCAGGGCGACGCCGTGGCGGTGGACGCGCTGCTCGACCATCCGGACGTGGCGGCAGTGTCCTTCGTGGGCTCCACGCCGGTCGCCCGCCACGTCTACGGCAGGGCCTGCACCGGCGGGAAACACGTCCAGGCCCTGGGCGGCGCGAAGAACCACATGCTGGTGCTGCCCGACGCCGACCTCGATGCGGCGGCCGAAGCCGCCGTGTCCGCCGCCTACGGCTCCGCGGGTCAGCGCTGCATGGCCGTCTCCGTGGTGGTCGCGGTCGGTTCGGTGGGCGACCCGCTGGTCTCCCGGATCGCCGAGCGCGCCGCGAAGGTGAGGATAGGACCGGGCAACGACCCGGCGTCCGAGATGGGCCCGCTCGTCACCAAGGCGCACCGCGACGAGGTCGCGCAGTACGTCGCGGGCGCGGCCGCCCAGGGAGCCGACGTGGTGCGCCGCGGCTTCACGGTCGAGGGCCTGGAGAACGGGCACTGGATGGGCATCTCGCTCCTCGACAAGGTCAGCACGGACTCGGACGCCTACCGCAACGAGATCTTCGGTCCCGTCCTGTGCGTGCTCCGCGCGGAGACCTACGAGGAGGCCATGCGCATCATCAACGGCTCCCGGTTCGGCAACGCCGGCTCGATCTTCACCCGCGACGGCGGCGCGGCCCGCCGGTTCCAGCTGGACGTGGAGACCGGCATGGTCGGCGTGAACGTGCCGATGCCCGTGCCGGTGGGCTACCACTCCTTCGGTGGCTGGAAGGACTCGGCCTTCGGCGACCACCGCATGTACGGCAGCGAAGCCGTGCACTTCTACACGCGCGGCAAGGTCATCACGAGCCGCTGGCCGGCTCCTGCCGAGACGGCGTCCGGTCCGGACCTGGGCTTCCCCGTGTCCTGAGCCCAGCATCCCGCACACGCGGCCGGGCTCCCCAGGATGCCGGTGCGGCCGCGGGCGTACCCCGGGGCGGGCGGATTCCAGGAACCGCCACCCTTGGGTGGCGCTGGACGACCGCGCCGTCGCGCAGCCGGAGGAGGCAGCCTGGAGGCAGTGTCTTTTGCGTCAGATGCAATCGGAAACAGGGTGCCGCGATCGACGCGGCCCCGGATTTAGGGAGACACATGTCCGAGAAGAACCACACCACCGTGGCGGTCACCGGGGTGACCGGGGCGCTGGGCAGCCGGATCGCGGCCCGGCTCGCCGACAGCGGCGTCCCGCAACTCCTCGTCGGACGCGACCCCGACCGCATGCCGGAACTGCCGGGCGCCCAGCGACGCGGTCCCGCCGCCTACGCCGACACCTCGGGCATGCGCAAGGCCCTTGAGGGCGCGTCGACCCTCATCCTGGTCTCCGGACACCGCACGGGACGCCGCCTGGAAGAGCACGCCGGCGTGGTCGAGGCCGCGGCCGCGGTCGGCGTGGACCGGGTGCTGTATGTGTCCCTCGTCGGCGCGGCGCCCACCGCCACGTACCTCAACGCCCGCGACCAGTGGCTGACCGAGCAGTTCCTGGCTGGTTCCGGGGTCCGCCACACGGTGTTCCGGGCAGGCTTCTACGCCTCGACGCCGGCCGCCCTCGCCGACGAGCAATTCGTCGTCAGCGGCCCCGCGAGTACCGGCCGGGCTGCCTTCGTCACCCACGAGGACATCGCCGACGCGATCACGGCCGTCGCCCTCGACGAGGGTCTTCGCTCCGAGCACGACGGCGCGATCCTCGAGATCACCGGGCCCGAGGCCCTGACCCTCGACGAAGCGGTCACCCGGATCGCCGCGGCCACCGGACGGCCCTACCGCTACGAGCCCGAGACCCTTGAGGAAGCCTTCGCACGGCGCTGGCGACAAGGCATGAGCGGGGAACAGATCGAGACCTGGATCTCGTGGTACCAGGCGATCGAGAAGGGGGAGATCTCCGTGGTCACTGACGTCGTCCCCCGGCTCACCGGCTCACCGGCGACGCCCGTCTCGGACGCGGCCTGGTGGCCCGCACCGAACACCGCGCGCGGCACCGCCGAGCTCGGGCGGGGCCGAAGCTGACCGCCACCCCTGTCACGCGCCGAATCGGTCGGGGTCGGCGGCCTTCCAGTCCGCGGCCCAGGACTCCGGCGGCTCGATCAGCAACTGCCCCGGGGCCAGCCATTCGTAGAGCTCCGCGTAGGAGCGGACCGTGACCGGATCCACGCGCCGGCGCAGCATGTGCGGGCGCAGCTGCGCCGGTCCGCTCACGCCCAGTGAGGCGATGATCTTCATGGAGCTGTTCACCGTGGCGGACTGGAAGCGCTGGACCCGCACCGACTTGTCGTCGACGTGCAACGCCCGGGCGCGGCGCGGGTCTTGGGTGGCGACGCCGGCGGGGCAGGTGTTGGTGTGGCAGCTCTGCGCCTGGATGCATCCGATCGCGAACATCATGGCGCGTGCCGCGTTGGTGAAGTCGGCACCCTGCACCATGCGCTTGACGATGTCGGCGCCGGTGGCCACCTTGCCGCTGGCGCCGATCTTGATCCGGTCCCGCAGGCCGGCGCCGACCAGAGCGTTGTGCACGGTGATGAGCCCCTCGGTGAGCGGGCTGCCCAGATGGTCGGCGAACTCCAGCGGCGCGGCTCCGGTGCCGCCCTCGGCTCCGTCGACGATGATGAAGTCCGGCGCGGTGCCCTCGTCGATCATGGCCTTGCACACCGCCAGGAACTCACGCCGGGAGCCCACACACAGCTTGAAGCCGACCGGCTTGCCCCCGGACAGCTCACGCAGCTCTGCGATGAACCGGATCAGCTCGCGGGGAGTGCTGAAGACCTCGTGGTACGGGGGTGAGATGACGGTCCGGCCTTCGGGGACTTCGCGTACCCGGGCTATCTCGGCGGTGACCTTCTCCCCGGGCAGCACCCCTCCGATGCCGGGCTTGGCTCCCTGGGACAGCTTCAGCGACACGCACTTCACACTGTCGTGGGCGGCCTTCTCCGCGAACCGCGCCCGGTCGAAACGGCCGTCCTCGGTGCGGCAGCCGAAGTATCCCGTGCCGATCTCCCACACCAGGTCGCCGCCGTGCCGCAGATGGTATTCCGACAGGCCGCCTTCACCGGTGTCGTGAGCGAAGCCCCCGAGGGCGGCGCCGCGGTTCAGGGCGAGGATGGCATTTGCGGACAGCGAGCCGAAACTCATCGCCGAGACGTTGAACAAGGCCATGTCGTAGGGCTTGGCGCAGTCCGGACCGCCGATGCGGACCCTGGGCTGCTCCGACGGCACCGGGCGAGGCCGCATCGACGACTCGAAGTACTCGTAGCCCTCGGCGTAGACGTTCCGCTCGGTGCCGAACGCCTGCTCCGCCTCCAGGCCCTTGGCGCGCTGATAGACGAGGCTGCGCACATCCCGGTCGTAGGGACGGCCGTCGTAATTGCGCTCGATGAAATACTGCTGCAGCTCCGGCCGGATCGACTCCAGCATGAAGCGCACATGTCCCAGCACAGGGTAGTTGCGCAGTATCGAGTGGCGCCTTTGGAGGAGGTCATGGGTACCCACCGCCGCCAAAGCCGCGCACAACACGGCGGCCGGCCACCACCAGGCAGACCCGGTCGACGCGAAGGCTCCGAATGCGGCTGCCAGGGCCCCGATGAATGCGATCGCTGCAATTCTCATCACATGCGAAACGTACAGCCGGCCAAGTGGCGTCACAATGATTCAATGGTGCGATATACGGCACACTCGACTACCCGTGTACCGGCCAATCACTAGATTATGCGATGCACTGCACGCCTTCCTGCTCGAGACTGGTCGCGTTGACAGTTATTACTCCCCAGGAAAATTAAGGAGTGAGTACTTTGCGCACCAGGAACAAGCTCGTACGACGCATCACGACCACCGCTGCTTCTCTGGCTTTCGCCGGAGGCGCTCTCCTCGCCGCCGGGGGTGCCGCCCACGCGGCTGCTCTTCCGGCCGGCGCGCACGTCCCTGCCCGGGCGGGTGCGGTGGTGGAGACGGTGACCGCCGGTGGGCACCACGGCGGACACTACGGACACGTCTGGGACTGTGAGAGGTACGAGCGCTTCTACCCGTGGATCTGGGAGCAGATGGAGACGTTCGGGTACGGCTCGGCCCGCCCCTGACAGGGCGGGACGGGTGTCGACCGGGTCCCAAAAGGCCCGGAGGTACACCGCGGGAATATTCGGGACGACGTCTGCGGCTATGCCGATGGGTCGTCCCGGAAACCTGTCGGCGTCAGAGGAAGTGTGCGAGGACGGATCGCAAGTGACGAAGGAACACGCCGACAGCCGCGGTGTCCCGCCGGACCGCCGCAGGAAGCACACCGCGGAACTGCTCGCCGCGTGCGCTGCCTGTCTCATACCGTGGACGGTGATGCTGGGTCTGACGCTGCCGTCGTCCCGCAACGTGCACGAGTGGCGCCTGACCTGGGTCGGATTCGACGTGCTGCTCATCGTCGCGCTGGCATCCACGGCGTTTCTGGCCTGGCGCCGCAGCCGCTCGGTCATCCTGTATGCGCACGCCACCGCGGTCCTGCTGATCTGCGACACCTGGTTCGACATCTCGCTCGACGCCGGCACCGACGACGTCTGGACGGCGGGCGGCCTCGCCCTGGTCACCGAACTGCCGCTCGCCGCCTTCCTCATCCATCGGGCACACTCCCTGATCGCCCTGCTCCCGTGGCCGCCCGCGCACACCGCAGCCGGCGACACCGCCGGCAGCCGGACGGAACCGGTCCCGGACGGGGAATCCGTCCACCCGCGCCTGCGGACGCGCGGATAACCGGAGCGGTTCATTCGAGGGCGTCACTGCCCAGATATTCGCGTACGTACCGGGAAAAGTCGTGCCCCTCACCGATCACTTCGCCCCGTGCGTCAAGCACGAGGGCGTAATCGTCGGTGTCCACCAGATAGATGCGGCCGTCGACCGTATATGCGCCGGAATGCTCCACTGACATGGTGAACCTCTTACGGGTGCGTGTCTTTGGGCTCTAGGTATTTCGGCGGACCGCGAAGCAGAGAAACTGGGCGCTGACGACCAGCAGATACACAGCGGTCGTGGTCGTGCCGACCAGCCCCCACAGGAGGGGCCCGGAACAACACCGTGCGAGCAAAAAGCTGACCAGTGCGGCGAGAGTCGCCATGGGCAGATGGAAAGCGGCCCATATCCTCGTGCCGGCCGCGGCGGGCCTCTCCGGCTTCATGGGGCCGCCCCCGTACGCGAGGGCACCCAGCCCGACGAAGGCGAGCGTCGCACCGGCGAGGAGGGCCAGGACCTCGGCCGGCCCTGGGGCACCCCGGTCGGACGACGTCACCGCGGTGGCGGTCCACAGCGCCAGGGTGTATCCGTGCGGGGCCGCGCTCGCGGCCACAGCAGCGCGGAGCCGGCCGCGGTATCCGCGTTCGGCGACCGCGCCGGCGTCCGTGACGGCCGAACCGTACGGTGGTTGACCGTCCGTCCGCGACTCGGGGGAAAGCCTTGCCACGCCGGTACTCCTTCTCGAGCGCCTGGTATGCGGCCCGGGTCTGCGCCAGGGGTTCGACCCCGTGGTTGTCCGGGCTCAGCCGTCCGCATGTGATCGGACCGCTGACGGCGCGGTGCCTGTAGGCACGCCGTCGCGACCAGCATCACCGGGTACGACCGTCGCCGGCATCGCCCATTCACGGGATGCTCGCCGGCGCGCCCCGCGGTCACGGGGCTGCCGCTCAGTCCGCCCCGTCGGCGGCGGTGCCCCGTTCGATCGCCAGCCGGGTCAGCTCGACTCGGGTGTTGATACCGAGCTTGGTGAAGATGTGCTTCATGTGCGTGTTGACGGTGTGCACGGACACGTACAGCCGGTCGGCGACGGCCCGGTTGGTGAGGCCCTCCACGACGAGCGGGATGAGTTTCCGCTCGGACTCGGTCAGGCTCTCCCACCCCGGGGCGCCGGTCGTGTGGTGCCGTGGGGCACCGGTGCGCACGCCGAACTGCCTGAGGCGCCGCATGATCCGTTCGTGATCGCGCAGGGCGCCACAGTCCGACGCCAGCTCACCCGCCTCTTCGAAGTACGCGATCGCCGACGTGGTGTCGCCCGACGCGGCCACGAGGTCGCCCAGGTCCTCGCAGGCCGCGGCCAGGGCCAGCCGCCTGCCGGTGCTGCGGTAACCGGTGACGGCGGACGCCAGTGCGCCTCGGTCGTCGTGGAGCAGGCCGTCCACATGGGCCCGGATCGTCCCGATGATCTGCTGGCTGTCGTCCCGTGCGGCCAGGGTGCGCAATGCCCCGGACACGGCCTGCGCGAGCGACGGGTCCTCGCCGCGGAGCGCCATGCGCACGATCCCGGGCCAGTGGGACGGCGGTACGGCAAGCAGCCGTGCCGGCTCGCCGTCCGTGAAACTGCCGGTGAGTGCGGCTGCCGCTGCGGCGTCCCGGCCCTCCGCGTCCGCCAGGCAGGCGCGCGCGAGCGACACCCATAGGCCGAACCGCTGAGTGCTCGTGCCGGAACCGGCTTCGGTGGCGCGGAGCTGGTCCCTGGCCCTGGCGAGGTCACCGCGTCTGATCTCCACCAAGGCCAGTACGGAGCGGGCCTGCGGATTCGGCTGGGTGATCTCGAGTTCGTCGGCCACCATCAGACTGGACTCGGCCTCCACGGCCGCGTCGTCCAGCGCCCCCTGTTCGAACAGTGCGCAGGCACGGCTTGCATGCCAGTGGGGAAGTGACCAGCCCAGGGCCAGCGCCTCCGCCTCGCGCTGCCCCTCCCGCAGCACCCGCTCGGTGTCCGCGAGCCGGTCGGTGGCGGTCAGCACCGTGGCCAGCCACAGCGCGGGAATCCGCGGGGGCCGCAGGTGGAGCAGGCCGGATCCCGTGCCGGCGCGTGCGGTGGCCTCCTCGGCGAGCTCGAGGGCGCGGGCCAGGCGCCCTCGGTAGAAGAAGGTCTGCGACTGGAACACCATGGCGCTGACGACGACGGCCGGATCCTTGCTCCGGTAGGAGGCCTCGACCAGCCCGACGTCGGTCTGCTCGGCAGCGGTGAGGTCCCCGAGGTACACGTGGCCCGTCGCCTTGGTCTTCAGCAGCCGGACCCGCAGGTCGGCCGGCAGCGCGGGCAGGGCCAGGGCCTGCTGGAGATGTGTCATCGCGGCGGCGTCGTCGCCCGCGGCCTGGTGGATCTCGGCGGCGACCAGGCGCAGACGCGCCTCCTGCAGCGGCTCCAGCCGGTCCGACAGGGTGGCGTCGACCAGATCGAGCGCCTGATGCACCCGGCGGGTCCGGCCGAGGTACTCGGCGGCGTCGGTCAGCAGGCCGATGCGCCGCCCATCGTGCAGGGGCAGCAGTCCGGCGATCTGTTGAGCCAGGTCCGCGGCCGCGTCGGGGGCCGACGGCGACAGTTCCCGTACCGCGGTGGTCAGCGTGGTCACGGCGTCGTCGTCGACCGGGCCGCCCGACAGGACGACGTGCCAGGCCACCTCGGCCGATCGTGCCCCGATGCCACGCAGGATGTCGGCGGCCTCCCGGTGCAGAGCGGTCCGCACGGCCGGCGCCAGGTTCTCGTGGACGGCCTGCCGGATCAGGTCGTGGCGGAACGCCAGTCGCGGGCCGTCGCCCGAGAGCAGACCGGCGTTCAGTGCCGCCTCGACGCCCGACAGCAGGCTGCCGGCCTGCCGGCCGAGCATACGGGCGGCCGTGCCGAGGTCGAACTCCCGGCCGAGGACGGACCCGATCTGGAGCAGGCGCACGGCGTCCTCCGGGAGCCGGTCCAGACGCGCGGCGACGCTCCGCCGGAAACCGACCGGGATGCCGTCGTACAGCAGGCTCGCCATGCCCGCCTCCACTTTGACGGCATCCGTGTCGGCGAAGGAGCGGACCAGTTCGATCGCCAGGAACGGGTTGCCCGCGACACCCCGCAGCATCCGGGTCAGACCGGGTGACGGCTTCGCCCCGAGGACATCGGCGGCGATGTGCTGCAGCTCCTGCTGCGGCAGGGGGCCGAGGGTCAGCCACCGGGCGCCGAGCGCCTCGAGGTCCTCCCGCACCCTGGCAACGGTCGGCCGCTCGGTCTCCGACCGTACCGCCAGCACCCACAGGATCCGCGAAGCCGCCAGTCGCCGGGGCAGGGTGCGGAACACCAGGAGCGTGGCCGGATCCGCCCACTGAGCGTCGTCCACCAGCACGGCCACCGGGGCGCGCTGGGCACGGTCCTCCAGAGCGTCCGTGATGCTGTCCAGCAGCCAGAGCCGCTGGTCGTCGGCGGCCGCGGCGGCTCGTTCGGAACCGCCGGAGGACTGCAGGGCGGACTGCAGGGCGGCTCCCGCCGCGTACTGGTCGAGCTCGTCGGCCCGTACGGACACCACGTCGAATCCGGAGCGCCGTGCCATCTCGTCCAGCTCGGCGAGCAGCCGGCTCTTGCCGACGCCGGGTGCGCCTTCCACGACGACGCAGGCACCGCGCCCGCCACGCACCGCGTCCAGGGCCTCACGGACGGCAGCCATCTCGCGGTCGCGTCCCCTGAGGCGCAGCCCGGTCATGGCCTGGTTCCCACGCCCGACGGGGCGGTCGCCCGCGGGGTCTGCGCTGCGCATGTGGCCAGCATGCCGCACGGTCACATCGCCCTCAACGCCGGTTCCCGTGTGCTCGGTGCTTTCACCCGGGTGATTGTCGGTTCCGTGCCGTGCGCTCACCCCACCGCGACGCATGCTCCGAGCCGTCCAGATCTCTTGCCCCCGAGAGGAGCATGACGTGCGTACAGGCAAGGAATACCTGGCTGCGCTGAACGACGGCCGTACGGTGTGGGTGGGTGACGAACTCGTCGACAACGTGGCCACGCACCCCAGGACGAGGGCGTACGCCCGGAGCATCGCCGACTTCTACGACCTGCACCACCGCCCGGACCTCGAGGACGTCATGACGTTCGTGGACGAGGACGGCGTCCGGCGGTCCATGACGTGGTTCCAGCACCGCTCCAAGGAGGAGCTGCTGCGCAAGCGGCGCTACCTGGAGACGGTGCAGCGGGAACTGGGCGGCGGGGCGATACCGCGCACGCCGGATGTCAACAACTACGTCCTGCTGACCTACATCGACGACCCGGAGCCGTGGAGCAGCCAGTCCGTCGGCACCGACGGCAGGGACCTCACGCCGGGGATCCTCGGCTTCTGGAACGAGGTGCGGGACGGCGACCTCAACGCGACGCCGGCCTTCGTCGACCCGCAGGCGGACCGCTCGCGCGACTCCGCGCAGGCCGAGTCCCCTGCCCTGCGGGTGGTCGCCACCTCGGACGAGGGCATCACCGTGCGGGGTGTGAAGGCGATCAGCACCGGTGCGGCCTTCGGGGACTGGATCCACATCGGCGTCTTCTACCGGCCCGGCATCGTAGCGGAGCAGATCATCTACGGGGCGGTGCGGACCAACACCCCCGGTGTCACCATCGTCTGCCGGGAGAGCAACGTCCGCGACGGCGATGAGGTGGAGCACCCGCTCGCCTCGAAGGGTGACGAGCTGGACAGCATCATCGTGTTCGAGGACGTGCTCATCCCCTGGGACCGGGTCTTCCACATCGGCAACCCCCAGCACGCGTCGCTGTACCCGCAGCGCGTCTTCGACTGGCTGCACTACCACTCGCTGGTGCGTGCGATGGTGAAGGCCGAGCTGATGCTCGGTCTGGCCCTGCTGATCACCGAGCACATCGGCACCTACCAACTGCCGCCCGTCCAGGC
Organism: Streptomyces sp. RB17; assembly: GCF_009604455.1. Classification (GTDB taxonomy): domain Bacteria; phylum Actinomycetota; class Actinomycetes; order Streptomycetales; family Streptomycetaceae; genus Streptomyces. The sequence continues at coordinate 608,791 of NZ_WEGL01000005.1, read as the reverse complement.
CCGGATCGCGCGGTTCGCCGGCTTCCACCAGACGCTCAAGGCGCATGTGGTCGGTTCGGAGGACGACGGCTTCTACACTCCCGGCGGCATCTACAAGCCGAACGTCCTGATGTTCGACTTCGGGCGCGCGTACTACATCGAGCACATCACCGAGTTGACCCACGAGCTCGTCGACCTGTCCGGTCGTGCCGCGCTCATCTACCCCACCGAGGGGCAGTGGCAGCAGTCCGAACTGCGGCCGTGGCTGGAGGCGCTGCAGACCGGACCGGTCGGCAAGCCGCACGACCGGCTGAAGATCAGCCGGGTGATCCGCGACATGTTCCTGTCCGACTGGGGCGACCGCATCGGTGTCTTCGAGAACTTCAACGGCACGCCCCTGCTGGCCATCCGCACCCTCACCATGAAGCGCGCCGAGATGTCCCCGACCGGCAGCATGGCGGACCTCGCGCGCAAGGTCTGCGGCCTCGACAGCGTGAGCAGCCACGATGCGACCGCATACCTGTCCCAGGCGAACTACGCCCGGCGCCAGGACGCCTCGCGTCAGGACGCCTCGTAACAGGACGCCGGGGCCCGGGTCAGAGCATGCCGCACTCCCGGGCCCTGGCGACCGCTCCGCTCCGGTCGTGCGCGCCGAGTTTGCGGAAGATCGCCCGTACCTGTGTCTTGACGGTGTTGTGGGACACATAGAACTCGGAGGCGATCTCACGCAGTGTCAGCGGACCGCACAGGGCGCGGAGTACCCGCCGCTCCCCCAGCGAAAGCTCCTGAGGGCCGGGCGCCGCGAGCGGCACCACGGTGTCCTCGCCGACTCGCCCGAGCAGGTCCGTCAGCGCTCCCGGTGACTCGCACCGGTCGGCTGCCCGTTCGACCGCCTCACGGGCCTCCCGCGCGGCGACCGCGTCGTGCCGGGCACGGGCAAGTCGTGCCCGTGTGAGGTGGTACAAGGCGTGCATCTGGGGTTCACTGCCGGTCCTGGACGAGTCCGTCAGCGCCGCTTTCGCGTCGGCGAGGGTCCGTTCGGCCTCGTCGTACCGTCCTTCTTCGAGGAGCAGGCCGGCCCTGCCGATGTGGGCGGGCGCAGCGACGAAGTGCCGCACCAGGCCGGCCGCAGCGGCCGCCTCGTGGGCCTCGTCGCTCAGTATGCGCGCCCGCTCGTGGCGTCCGGCCAGCAGCGCGCACACCGCCCGCAGACCCAGCGCGCGGACGAGCACCAGGCTGTGTCCGGCGGCATGCGCGTCACGGGTCGCCTCGGCGAGCAGCGCCTCCGCCTGCCCGTACCGGGAGGTCCACAGCAGAGCGGTTCCGCGAGCCGTACAGGCCAGGGCGCGCCAGGACGTCAACGGTACGGTGCCGGCGACGGCGGATTCGGCGAGGCGGTCGCCGGTCAGGACCTCTCCCTGCAGCCAGCAGGCCACGGCCCGGGCGACGGCTGCCGCATCGGACACCGTGCTGCCTTCGCCGACCGTCTCCGCTCCCGGCTCCCTGAGCCGGACCACGTCCAGCCAGCGCCGGGCCGTTTCCGGGGCGCCCCCCGAGAGAGCTGCCATCGCCGCCACGACGCACAGTCGTGCGTCGGCGGCGACCGCGCGGGGCGGCAGGAGCTCCAGCCACCCCGCGACCTCCCGGCTGCGGCCTGCCGAGATCGCCTGCTCCCAGTTGTCGAGTATCGACGCGACGGCCGCGGACTCGTCGCCGCCCCGCACCCAGTGCCGTACGGCCTCGGTCGTCTGGCCCCGCCGGGAGTACCACCGGGCCGCCGACCGGTGCAGGGACACGGCGGCCTCCGGGCCTTCCGACCCGAGGAGGTCCGACAGCAGCGCGGACAGGGCCCGGTGACGCCGGTATGCCGATGGACCGGCGGCGACGGGCACGAGCAGCTGGACGGTCCGTGCGAGCTCGCGCAGCACTGTGCCCGCCCGGTCGCCGGCGAGGGCCTGGCACGGCCCGGCACTCAGCTCGTCGAGCACGCTGGTGCGGAGCAGGAACCGGCGCTGCTCGGTGGTGAGCCCGTCGAGCACTTCCGTGGCCAGGTACTCGGAGACCGCTCGCCTGCCGCGGGCCAGGCCGGCCGCCGTGCCGGCGCCGTCCGACGAGCGGGCGAGGGTACGGCCCATCATGCACAGCGCCGCCGCCCACCCCTCGGTGGCCTCGTACAGCGCGCTCGACGTGTCCGGGGCCGGCGCGGACCCGAGCAGACCGGTGAGCACGGCCTGTGCCTCCTCGGGGGTGAAGGCCAGGTCGTGCTGGTCGAGTTCGGCGATCAGGCCCCGGGCCCGCAGGGCCGGCACGGGTCCGCCGGGAACGTGCCGGGTCGACAGAATGACTCGGAAGCCCTGCGGAAGCCTGGCCAGGAAGTCCGAGAGGCTGCGGATCGCGTCGGCGTCCGTGATCGATTCCACTCCGTCGAGGACCAGTGCGAGCGGTCCCTGTCCGCGCGGTCCGGTCACGAGGCCCGGCAGGATCTCCTCGAGCCATGCGTCGAGTGTCCACTCGTCGCTGTCGGGGCGGACGGGCAGTTCCGGCCGCACGTGCCGCAACGCTCCCAGGATGCCCGCCCAGAGCCGGTCCGGGGCGTTGTCGTACGCGTCCAGGCTGAGCCAGGCGCATGTGCCGCGCGTTGTGAGGCTTCGCGACCACTCGGTCAGGAGCACCGTCTTTCCGGCACCGGCGGGCGCCGAGACCACCACGACGGGCTCGGTCGACGCGTCCAGCCGGCGCAGCAGCCGGGGGCGGGTCAGGAGGTGCGGGGGCTGGTCCGCAGGACGCAGCTTGAAGGTCGGCACTGAGATGGTCATGGCACCTTCGGTGGAGTCGTCGGGACGAGCGGAGCCCCCGGCGTCCGTGGCTCGCCTGCAGGAGCCGGACGCCGGGGGCCGTAGGTGGGCCGGTCAGGAGGCTGCAGCTGCCTCCGTCGGGCCGCTGTCACCAGCGCTAGCAGGGGGCCTTGAGCGCGCCGAAGTATCCGCCGAAGTGGACCAGCGGCCGGCCTTCCACCCGGTGTTCGAAGTGGCGGACGTCGCCCACGAAGATGGTGTGATCGCCGCCCGGGAGCGCATCGGCGACGTCGCACACGACGGCCGCGATGGCCTCCTTCAGCACCGGCACGCCATGGTCGTCGATGGTCTCCACGCCCGCGAACTTGTCCCGCTTGGAAGCGGCGAAGTTGCGGGCGAGGTGCTCACTGTCCTCGCCGAGGACATTGACCGCGAAGCGGCCGTGCTCGGCGATCGCGGTCCGCGTGTACAGCTGGTTGCCGATGCACACGAGCAGTTGGAGCGGCTCCAGGGACAGCGCGGAGACGGCGCTGGCCGTCATGCCGATGGGTGTGCTGCCGGAGCATGTGGTGATCACGCTGACACCCGTGGCGAGCCGGCTCATCGTGGCTCGGAATCCGAAGCCGGTTTCAGTCATCTGAGGACCTCCGTGAATGCGGGGCCGCAGCCCGCGGTGTGGTGAAGTCTTCGACGTGGGTGGTCCTCATGGACCGCCTCTCGTCGTTGTGGCGCCGTGGGCATCAGTCCGTGACGCGGGGTGCGAGGACGAAGGTGTGGCGCAGCAGGGTGTACGGCACGTCGGTCATGCCCCGGCAGGGCCCGGCGTCGGCCGCGTACGTGTCGTAGCGGTCGACCAGCGATTCCTTGACGCCGAACACCGGATCGGTGTCCAGGTGCGGGTCGTCCGAGGGGAAGAGCATGGTGGTCACGCGCTGGAATCCCGGAGCGTCGATCAGCAGGTGCACATGGGCGGGACGCATGAGCGACCTGCTGGTCGCGCTCATGAGTTCGCCGACCGGGCCGTCTCCGGGTATCGGGTAGCTGGACGGGCGGATGGAACGGAAAGCGAAGTGCCCCGTCTCGTCGGTGCGGAACAGCGCGCGCATGGCCGGCTCGTCCAGGCCGGGCACCTCCATGTCGTAGTGGCCGTCCGAGTCGCTGTGCCAGACGTCCACCGCCGCATCGGCCACCGGCGCTCCTTCATGGTCCACGACCCGTCCCTCGAAGAACAGCGGGGTACCGGGCAGACCCCCGGAGATGTCGGCGGCGTCGGCCTGCTGCGGCCTGTCCTGCCTGAAGTACGGCCCCAGCACGCTGTTCTGCGTGGCCTGACCGGGGCGTCGGTTGGTCAGGGCGTCGACCAGCATGGTGACGCCGAGCACGTCGGACAGCAGGATGAACTCCTGACGCGTCGGGGTGCATATCTGCCCGGTGCGCGTCAGGAAGTCGACTCCCCGGGCCCATTCCCCCTCCGTCAGTTCGACGTCGCGGACGAAGGCGTGGAGGTGGCGCACCAGTGATTCCAGGATTTCGGCGACGCGGGAGTCCTTGGTGTCCCGCATGGTCGAGATCACGGCCTCGGTGATGGTGTCGCTGGTCAGATCACGCATGACGCGCTCCCGTGGTGGTGGAGTGGTGGACCGCGGACTCGGTCCGGGGATGTCCGTCGCCGGATGATGTGCACGGGGGCTGCCCGGCCCAGGCGCGGGCCAAAAGGGCGTGTACCGCCGTCCGTTCGACTGGTCGCGGGTTCCAGTAGCCGTCCCGCACGATGAGTTCGGCCGCCTGCTCGATGCCCGATTCCGGCATGCCGAGGTCCCGCAGTGCCCTGGGGGCGCCGAGCCGTCCCGCGAAGTCGAAGAGACCGCTCGCGGCGTCGGCCGCCGACAGCGCCTTCGCGATGCGTGCCATGGCCTCGGGCGCCGCCGGTGCGTTGTAGGCGACCACGTGCGGCAGGACGACCGTGTGGGTTTCGGCGTGCGGAAGCCCGAACGTGCCGCCCAGGACGTGGCACACCTTGTGATGCAGGGCCATGCCGACCGTGCCGAGGCACGTGCCTGCCAGCCACGCCCCGTACAGGGCATCGGCCCGCGCCTCGCCGTCGTCCGGGCGCTGTACGACGACCGGGAGGGACCGGGTGAGGGATTCGAGCGCTTCACCGGCCATCAGGAAGGCGAGCGGGTCCCGGTCCTGTGCGTAGAGAGCCTCCACGGCGTGCGCGATCGCGTTGATGCCGCTGACCGCCGATGCCGCCGCGGGAAAAGTGAGCGTCAGGTCCACGTCGTACACCACGGTCTTCAGCAGCACTTCCGGCAGCCGGCGGGTCGTCTTCCGGCGTCCTTCGGTCTCTCCGAGGATCGGCGTCATTTCCGAGCCGGCGTACGTGGTGGGCAGCGCCAGCTGCGGCAGCCCGGTCCGCAGGGCGATCGCCTTGCCGAGGCCGATGGTCGAGCCACCGCCGATGGCGAGCACGCAGTCGGCTCCCACGGTTCCGGCGTACGCGACCGCCTTCTCCGTGACCTCGACGGGGGTGTGCGGAGCCGCTTCCGTGAAGGTTCCCGCGGCCGCCGTACCGAGTACGTCGTGTACCTCCGCTGCCTGGCCCGCTTGACCGGGTGTGCACAGGACGAGCACCCGACGGCATCCGAGGGCATCGGCCTCTTCGGGGATGCGGCTGCGCGTACCGCTGCCGAAGACCACCTTGGTGATCTGTCCCCGATGCACGAATGTCTTCATGAGAATTCCCCAGTCCCGCCGTCTGCTTGGAACCAAGACTTTCGATGCCTGAATGACGGGGGTCAACGGAATCCGCGAGGGATAACGGGCGCAGGCGTTGAAATACCTTGTTCGTGCGACAGGCTCCGCGCCCGGGGCCTCCGGCTCTCGACAGACATCACTCATCTGCGCGATGCGGTGGGTGTCCGGGGGCCGGATCGTGGATCCGGACCTCTGTCGGGCGGATATGCCGGTCGAGGTCACCGGAACGGCGTCCGACGGGTCCGCATTCACGAGCGGCGAGGGTTCAGGTCGGGGGGTGCCGAACCCAGGAACACGGCCGCTGTCCGTGCGTCTCCCGGACCAGGTGCGGACCGGTCCGGCGCGCAGCTGATCGACGGCTGAGATCCGGCCGTCGTCCCCACCCCAGGAGGCACCATGACCGGAACCGGACGCGACTGCGAGGCCGATCCCGACACCCCGCCCAGGCCGGCGGCGACGGGGACGACCGATGAGGACGCAAAGGCCGTGGCGGACCGCGACATGCAGGCCCGCTTCGAACCGGCACTGGCACACCGTGACCGGCTTTTCGCGGCCGCCGTGCGGATGACCGGCAGTCCGACCGACGCCGAGGACCTGCTCCAGGAGACGTACGCCCGGGCCTACGCCTCGTTCCACCAGTTCCGCGAGGGCACGAATCTCAGGGCCTGGCTGTACCGCATCCTCACCACCACGTTCCTCAACTACCGCCGCAGTCAACGCAGGCGGCCGCAACGCGACGACACGACGGCGATCGAGGACTGGCAGATCGCCCGCGCGGCCTCGCACACCTCGTCGGGACTGCGCTCCGCCGAGTCCGAGGCGCTCGACAACCTGCCCGACTCGGACGTCAAGGTGGCGCTGCAAGCCGTCCCGGAACGCTTCCGGACGGCGGTGTACCTCTTCGACGTCGAAGGCTTCACCACCCGTGAGATCGCCGACATCATGCAGACTCCCGTCGGCACCGTGCTGTCCCGACTGCACCGAGGTCACCGACGGCTGCGCTCGCTGCTGGAGGGCTATGCCCAGGAGCACCGTCTCGTCCCGGCGGGCCACGTTCGAGGCAGTGGGTCCGCACCACGGGCTGGTGAGCGAGGTCACCCGGGACGGCGGCGGAAGGCGGGATGCACGCAGGGGTCATCGGTGTTCCAAGAGCGCATGGAACACCCCTTGACAGCCCTCCGGCCCGGTGTCCGGGACAGCCCCGGGCCGGAGGGCTCGACTCCCGTACCGAGTGAGTGAGGAAGAGATGCCGAGACCCAGCACCGGTGCCGTCAATGCCGAGCTACGTGCACTCCTCGTCATGCCGGACGGCTCGGTGGTGCCCGTGTCCACGCGACTGGGCTATCGCCCCGACGATCCCTACGCGGTCCGCGCGACCTTCCGCCTCGGCGGTGACCGGTCGGTCGAGTGGTTCTTCGCCCGTGAACTCCTGAGAGCGGGACTGCTCCAGCCAGTCGGCATCGGCGACGTGCGCCTGCGCCCTGCTCGGCACGACGGACAGCACATGGTGCAGATCGTCCTCACGCCGCCCGCAGGACGGGCCGACCTCATGTTCCCCTGGCCGGTGGTCACGGAGTTCCTGCAACGCACCGATGCGGTGGTGTCACCGGGCACCGAGCACGTGCATGTCGACCTGGACACCCAACTGATGCATCTTCTCGCAGAGCACTGACCCACACCCACGATCGATCGATCATCGATCAATGCGATCTCGTGGACAGGAGACCACGATGCTGACCGTGCTGTCGCCGATCTTCGCTCTGCTCGCAGCCGCAACCAACGCACTGGGAACCGTGATGCAGCGCCGGGCCGCCACCGTCGTCCCGCAGTCCAGCGGTCTGCGCATCGGCCTGATGTGGGACCTGCTGCGCACACCGGTCTGGCTGCTCGGCATAGGTGGGGTCGCCCTGTCGGCGATGTTCCAGGGCGCCGCACTGGCCACCGGCGCCCTGGCGGTCGTACAGCCGCTCTTCATGCTGGAGCTGCCGTTCGTGCTGCTGCTCGCGAGCGTCGTCTTCGGGCACCCGTTGCCCCGGGCCGGCTGGCTGCCCGTCGGCAGTATCGGGGGCGGCCTGTGCCTGGCGTTGTTCGCGGCCGCGCCGACCGGTGGCACTCTCGGGATCCCTGCGGCCCGGTGGACAGCGGTGCTGACCTGCTGCCTGCTCGCCGTGGCAGTGCTGTGCAGCGTCGCGGTCAGGCTGCCCAACGGCCCGGCCCGCGCCGCGTGCATGGGCCTGGCCGCTGCCGTCTCCTACTCCCTCACTGCCGCGCTCATGAAGTCCTCGACCGCCGCCCTCGGCCGCCAGGGCATGGGCGCCTTCTTCACCGCATGGCAGACCTATGCGTTCGCAGCCCTCGGCGTGTGCGCCCTGTTCCTGCTGGAGAACGCCATGCAGTCCGGACCGCTGGTCGCCTCCCAGCCGGCCCTGACCCTCGGGGACACCCTGGTGAGCCTGGCGCTCGGCGTCACCCTCTATGGGGAAAGACTCCGCGGTGGCTGGTGGCTGACCCTCCAGGTGTTCGGGCTCGCGCTGGTGGCGTACGGGGTCACCCGCCTGTCACGTCAGCATCTCGTTCCCGCAGGAATGTGAAATAGCCGATCCGTGCGATAGCGGCCGACAGCACACCCCTTGAATCGCAGCCAATATCGCCGATCTGCGGGATGGCCAAGCGCGCCGTGACACCGGACCGTGGAGCCCAGGTCTCAGCGGACGGCCCCGTCAGGCTGAATGCACATCGGGCGGACATGCCGGCGGCGTAAAACACTCCGCGATGGACACAGAATTCACGCGAGCATCTGGAGATCCGATAAATATGGGGAAATTGGTCAATACGGCCCTGGAGGCCGTGGCGGATGTGCCGGATGGAGCGTCGTTGGCCGTGGGCGGGTTCGGATTGAGTGGTGTGCCGAACGCGCTGATCCAGGCCCTGTTCGAGCGGGGCGTCGGCGGGCTGTCGGTCGTCTCGAACAACTGCGGGGCAATGGATTCGGGCCTGGCGGTACTGCTCTCGGCGGGCCGGATCGGACGGGTGACGGGATCGTATGTCGGGGCGAACAAGGAGTTCGCGCGGCAGTACCTGGCCGGTGAGCTGGAGGTGGAGCTGATCCCGCAGGGCACGCTCGCCGAACGGCTGCGCGCCGGCGGCGCGGGCATCCCCGCCTTCTACACCCCGGCGGGGGTGGGCACACAGGTCGCCGAGGGCGGGCTGCCCTGGCGCTACGACGGCTCCGGCGGGGTCGCACTGGCCTCGCCGGCCAAGGAGGTGCGGGTCTTCGACGGCACCGAGTACGTGCTCGAGCGCGGCATCCGCACCGACTTCGCGCTGGTGCGGGCGGCGCGGGGCGACCGGCACGGGAACCTGGTGTTCAGCAAGTCCGCCCGCAACTTCAATCCCCTCGCGGCCATGGCCGGCAGGGTCACGATCGCGGAGGTGGAGGAGCTGGTCGAGCCCGGCGAGATCGATCCGGACGCGGTGCACCTGCCCGGCATCTTCGTCCAGCGCGTGCTGGCCCTCACCCCGCAGCAGGCGGCGGACAAGAAGATCGAGCGGCGGACGGTGAGCAGCTGATGGCCTGGACTCGTGAGGAGATGGCCGCCCGCTCCGCGCGTGAGCTGCGCGACGGCCAGTACGTCAATCTCGGCATCGGCCTGCCCACGCTGATCCCCACCTACCTGCCGCCAGGGGTGGAGGTGATTCTGGAGTCGGAGAACGGCATCCTGGGCACCGGCCCCTACCCGGGTGAGGACGCGGTCGACCCGGACCTGATCAACGCCGGCAAGGAGACCGTCACGGTCCTGCCCGGCGCCTCCTTCTTCGACTCCGCACTGTCCTTCTCGATGATCCGCGGCGGGCACATCGACGTCGCGGTGCTGGGTGCCATGCAGGTCTCCGAGCAGGGGGACCTGGCGAACTGGGCGATCCCCGGAAAGATGATCACGGGGATCGGCGGTGCGATGGACCTGGTCCACGGCGCCCGCACGGTCATCGTCGTCATGACGCACACCGCCAAGGACGGCTCGCCGAAGATCCGCACCGAGTGCACGCTGCCGCTGACCGGGAAGCACTGCGTGAACCGGATCATCACCGATCTCGGTGTCCTCGACGTGACCGACGGGGGGCTTGTGCTGGTCGAGTGCGCACCGGCCGTCGACGTCGAGGAGATCATCGCCAAGACCGACGCCAAGCTGACCGTCACGGAGGGCCTGCTGTGAACCCCGTCTACATCGTCGACGCCGTGCGCACGCCGATCGGGCGCTACAACGGCGCCCTGGCCTCGGTGCGCCCCGACGACCTGGCTGCCCACGCCATCCGTGAACTCCTCGCCCGCATACCCCAGTTGGACCCCGCGCGCATCGAGGACGTGTACCTCGGCAACGCAAACGGCGCCGGCGAGGAGAACCGCAACGTGGCCCGCATGGCCGCCCTGCTCGCCGGCCTGCCCACCAGCGTGCCCGGGGCGACGGTCAACCGGCTGTGCGCCTCCGGCCTCGAAGCCGTCATCCAGGCCGCCCGCGCCATCGCCGTCGGCGACGCCTCCATCGCCGTCGCCGGCGGCGTGGAGTCCATGACCCGCGCCCCCTACGTCCTGCCCAAGAACGACAGACCGTTCCCGGCGGCCCACGCCGAGCTGTACTCCAGCACGCTGGGCTGGCGCATGGTGAACCCGGCGATGAACCCGCAATGGACCATCCCTCTCGGGGAGTCGGCCGAGCTGATCGCCGAGAAGCACAAGATCGGCCGCGAGCAGCAGGACGAGTTCGCCCTGCACAGCCACCACAAGGCCGCAGCCGCCCAGGAACAGGGCCTGTTCGACGCCGAGTTGGTGCCCGTTCCCGTCCCGCAGCGCAAGGGTGACCCCCAGCTGTTCGCGGCCGACGAGTGCGTACGACCAGACGCCTCCCTCGCGGCGATGGCCAGGCTCAAGCCGTCCTTCCGTACCGAGCAGGGCACCGTCACCGCCGGCAACGCCTCCCCCCTCAACGACGGCGCCGCCGCCCTGCTGCTGGCCGACGAGGAGGGTGTGAAGGCCATCGGCCGCGAGCCGCTTGCCCGCGTCTGCGCGACCGGGGTCTCCGCGATCGACCCCGACTACTTCGGCCTCGCCCCCGTCGAGGCCGTCGACCGGGCCCTGGCCAAGGCCGGCCGGACCTTCGCCGATCTCGACGTACTGGAGCTGAACGAGGCCTTCGCCGCCCAGGTCCTCGGCTGCCTCGCCGAATGGCCCGAGTTCGACCCGGCGATCCTCAACCCGCAGGGCGGCGCGATCGCGCTCGGCCACCCCCTCGGCGCATCCGGCGCCCGCCTCGCCGGCACCGTCGCCCACCAGCTCGCCCGCCGCGGCACCGGCACCGGTGTCGCCACCCTCTGCATCGGCGTGGGACAGGGCCTCGCCCTCGTCCTCGAACGCTGACACACAAGGGGCGAGCAGACCGTCGTGGGGAACAGCGTCCGGGACGGGAATCGGCGGCGGACTCCGCGCGGGGTCGGCGGGTGCGGACGTACGGTACTGATATGTGCGCCATGCGGGAAGGCGGCGCGGCGCAGCCCCACGGGCCCCGCCCCCCTTCACCCACCACCGGGTCACTGCGCCGGGCCGAGCTGGACCGGCTGCTGGAGCTCGCCGTGCGCGACACGGGCGTGCACGCGGGAGCGGTCTTCCTGCTGGCGTCCGACGGGCAGACCCTGCGGCTGGAGGTGACCGCAGGCATGCCGGCGGAGTATCTCGCGCCCTGGTTCGGGGTCCCGCTGTCGAGCCGCTTTCCCGTGACCGATGCGGTGCGCGAGCGGCGGCTCGTCTGGCTCGGCGACCCGGAGGAACTCGCCCGTCGCTACCCCCGCACGGCGATCGCCCTGCCCTACCAGCATGCGGTGGCCGCGGCACCGCTCCTCACCGGTACCACGGTCTGGGGCGCGCTGCTGCTGTTCTGGCCCGGAGCCGTCGCCACCAGTGCCGACGGCCCGAGCCCTGAACGGGTTCGTGCCGCCGGTCGGCGCCTGGGACGGTTCCTGCGCGACGCCGCCGGCACCGGCCACGCCGTCGGCCCGGGACCCACACCCCGCACCCTGGTGCAGCCGCCCGCCGGCCGGCGGGGGCCGGCCGAGGCGCTCGCCGCGGCCGACCTCGTCGAGCGGCTTCCCTGGGGCAGTTGCTCCCTCGACCTCGAGGGCAGGTTCACTTATGTCAGCGCCACCGCCGCCGCCCTGCTGGGCGCGAGCAGCCCCGACGATCTGATCGGCACGCGCCCCTGGCAGTCCTTGCCCTGGTGCACCGACCCGGCCTTCGAGGACCACTTCCGTGCCACCGTGGTCAGCCGGAAGCCCGGCTATTACACCGCCATGCACCCACCGGACCAGTGGCTCGCGTTCGAGCTCTATCCCGACGGCTCGGGGGTGAGCGTCCGCATATCGCCGACCGGTCCGGGCGGGGACTCGCAGCCGGCGCCCACCAGGACGGAGACGTTCCGGGGCGAGCCGATCCGCCTGGGTGAGGTCTACCGGGTGCTGCACCTGGCCGCCGCCCTCTCCGAAACCGTGGGCGTCTCGGACGTGGTCGATCTGGTCACCGAGGAGATGCTGCCGGCGTTCGGAGCCCGGACCGTCGCCCTGCTCGCGGCCGAGGACGGCAGAATGCGGGTCATCGGCCGCAGCGGCTACAACCCCGCGCTGCTCGAACACTTCGACGGCGTGCCGCTGACCCACCCGGCACCCGCGGTCCGGGTCCTCGCCACCGGAGTGCCCAGCTTCTTCGCCTCCTTCGACGAACTGTCCCGGGCCTACCCGGCCGCCCCGCACCAGGAGGGTCTGCATGCCTGGGCATTTCTGCCGCTGATCGCCTCCGGGCGCCCGGTGGGCTCGTGCGTGTTCGCCTTCGACCGGCCCCACCCCTTTCCCGACCAGCAGCGGGTCGTCTTCATCGCGCTCGCGGGACTGATCGCGCAGGCGCTGGAGCGGGCTCGCCTGTACGACACCAGCAACCAACTCGCGAAGACCCTGCAGGCGGCCCTGCTCCCCGACTCGCTGCCCGACCTTCCTGGACTGGATGTGGCGGCCCGCTATCTGCCCAGCGTCCGCGGCATGGACATCGGCGGCGACTTCTACGACCTGGTCCGGGTCGACGACACCACCGCTGCCGCGGTCATCGGCGACGTCCAGGGCCACAACGTCACCGCCGCAGCGCTGATGGGCCGGGTCCGCCCCGCCATCCGCTCCCACGCCGCCTCGGGGGCCACGCCCCCACAGGCCCTCGCGCAGGCCAACCGCCAGCTGGTCGCCATGGACCCGGGCCGCTTCGTCAGCTGCCTGTACGCCCATCTCGACCTCGCACACCACCGAGCCGTCCTCGCCACCGCCGGCCATCCCCCGCCCGTTCTGCGCCACCCGGACGGCCACGCCGAGGTCCTTCCGCTCCGACCCGGCGTGCTGCTCGGCATCGACCCCGCCGCGGACTATCCGCCCACCGAGATCCCACTTGCGCCCGGCACCGTCCTCGCCCTGTACACCGACGGCCTCGTCGAGACTCCCGGGGTCGACCTGGACGACGCCATGTCCGGGCTCGCCACCCAGCTGGCCCGGGCCTCGGCCCAGCCCATGGACCGGCTCGCCACGACCCTGATCGACCATGCACGGCAGACCGCGCCCCGGACGGACGACATCGCCCTGCTGCTCATCGGGCTCGCCACCGCCGGGTGACGCGCCCCCGGCCGGGCCTTGCCGGCAGGCACTGTGTGCGTACGGCATGCCTTGACAGCGCTGGGGCGGAGGACAACGATGGGAACCATGGAAACTAATTCCGTTTCTCAAGTTTCCTCCAGAGACGAGCAGCGTGCGGACGTGATCGTGGAGGCGGCCGGCCGGCTGTTCTTCGGGGCGGGCCTCGCGCGGGCGAGCATGGACGATCTCGCTCGTGAACTCGGGATGAGCAAGAAGACGATCTACCGTCATTTCCCGGACAAGCGCAGCCTGCTGGCCGCGGTGCTTGATCGGCAGTTCGCCGCGGTGGAGCGCACCCTGGTGGCGGCGGCCGAGGACTCGGAAGGGCAGCCGTTCGATGTGCGGGTGCAGCGGTTCCTGATCGCGGCGGGCAGTGGGCTCGGGCGGATCGGCGCGGCTCAGCTCGCGACCGGGCGGGGCGGCGACGCGATGCTGCGCCAGTACGTGGAACAACGCACGGACGCGGTGGTCTACCGGCGGCTCGACGAGCTGTTCCGGGAGGGACACCGGCAGGGCTTTCTGCCGGCACCGCCCGAGCTGCTGAGTGAGATCACCCGCGGTGCGCTGGAGCGTCTGCTCACTTCGCGATTGCCGCACGCACTGGACTGGACCGCGGCCGATCTGCTGCGGGCCACCGTCGACACCGTGCTCTACGGGGCGATCCGCCCGGCAGACCAGGGCATCGACGCCGAACGACCCCGGGCGGTCATCCCGACGGCCCGCGACGACGATCAGGAGGTGGGCCCATGACCGGGACGACCGGCAGGGTGGCATTGGTGACCGGGGCCAGCAGCGGAATCGGAGCGGCCACGGCGGGCGTTCTGGCCGCGCGAGGAATGCGCGTGGTGGTCAACTACCTCCACAACACCAAGGCGGCCGAGCAGGTCGTGGCCGACATCGAGGACGCAGGCGGCCAGGCCATGGCCGTGCAGGCCGACGTGCGCGAGGAGGCCGCCGTCGAGCGCATGGCCGGGCAGGTCCGGGAGGCCTGGGGCGGCATCGACGTGCTCGTGCACAACGCGCTCATCCCCTATGCGGTCAAGCCGTTCCAGGACATGACGTGGGAAGAGCTGGGCGGCAAGATCGACGCCGAGATGCACGCGGCGTTCGCGGTCACCAAGGCGGTACTTCCCACCATGACCGAGCGAGGCTGGGGACGCCTCATCTACATCGGCACCGGCCTCAGCCGGCTACCCCGGGCGGGCATGATCGCGCTGGGCGTCTCCAAGGCCGCACTCGAGCAGTTCGCCCGGTACCTCGCCCAGGAACTCGGCCCGCAGGGCATCACGGTCAACGTCGTCTCGCCCGGCCCGGTGGAGTCCCGCACCGCCGATGCCGTGCTCGACGACGCGACGAGGCAGCGGCAGGTGGCCGCCACCCCCTTGGGCCGCCTGGCCCACCCGGCCGACGTCGCGCAAGCGGTGGCCTTCTACGCCGCCGAGGACAACTCCTTCATGACCGGTACCACGGCCGCGGTCAACGGCGGGATGGCCATGTACTGACGCCCCGCCGACCTCCGCACACGGGGGCCACACCCTTAAACGATCAAGGAAAGACGTTCATGCACACGATCGACCTGGCCTACGTCGGACGAGGCCTGCACGAGGAGCTGGCCGCCTACATCGCCGACCAGCAGGACTACTACGCCGATGAGGGCGTCCACGTCGCGCTGCGCGACGGCTGCACCTGGGACGTGGAACGGCTGCGCCACTGCGCCACCATCGGGCTCGGCCGGGCGCTGCTGTCGCGGCTGACCGACGGCACGCCGTGGGTCGCGCTCAGTGTCAACACCCAACGCCCGCTGTTCTGGTTCCTCGCCCGCCCCGGCCTGACCTCCCTGGCCGACCTCGCCGGCCGACGGCTGGCGGTCCACGCCCCGCACACCCCGCCGGGCGCATTCGCCCGGATCGTGCTGCGAAAAGCCGGCCTCGACCCCGACCGCGACCTCCACACCATCGTCCGCTCGCCCGGCGACTACGGCATGGACCTGCGCCGGCTCAACGACGGAAGCATCGACGCCGCCTACGTCGGCAGCACCATGGCACCGGAGGCGGTGGCCGCCGAGCACGGCTGGCAGGTGCTGGCCTGGGTCGGCGACCACTTCCAGATCCCCACCGTGGGCGTGGCCGTCGACCCCACCTACATCTCCCCCGACGACCCCGCGGTCCAGGCCGTCGTACGAGCGCACCGGCGCGCCCTTCAGGTGATCCACGACGACCCCGACACCACCGTGCGGCACATGCAGACGTTCCTCGGCGGACAGACCGCGGAGGAGGCCCGAGCCCACTACGAGACGTTCATCGCCCCGTACTTCACCACCGACGGGCAGGCCGACCTCGCTGTCGGCGACAAAGCGATCACCGCGGTCGCCGCGGAACTCGGCGTCCCCGCCGGCGTCACCGCAGCCGAGTTCTACCGCACCGCGATCACCGAACTCTAGGCAGCGCTGGTTCGCGGATCACGGTGCTTCCCTGGGACTTCAGGGGGTCTCAGATGATGAGGCAATGGAGTGGGCGAGGACGACTCCTATGGGCGCCCATGATCACGTCCTGTTGATTGACTCCGATCGAGCGCCGCGCGTTCATGACCCTCAACGCGCGGCTGTGAGGCACAGTCGCCCGGGCTCAACCTTCTGGGCCTCGTTTCCTGAGGTAGTAGGTGTGGTTGGGGCCTTCCCGAATGATGCTGGTCTGGGCGGACAGGCAAATCACGCGGCGAAGGCGGCGGCTGTGGCGCTCGGGGCGGTGCAGGTTGCCAGTGCGACGTCCGGAGTCTGTGGCGACCGGGACCAGGCCGGCGGCCGACGTGAGATGGCCGGCGTCGCAGCAGCTCGCCAGGTCGCCTGTCATGGCCGGGCAGTTGGATGTGTTGGGCATGCGCGACGGTGAGGGCGGTGGCGGCGACCCTTGCGGGGTGGCGGACGCCTCGGGCGGCGAGCCAGCTGGTCCGGCGGGTCCGGCCGCAGCGTCGTAGAGCGGCGGGGTCCGGTAGCGGTGAGCAGGCGGCCTTCGGCGGGCCCCTGCATGCCGCTGGTCCTCGACAAGCCACTGCTGCCGGCGTCAGACCGTGCGTGTGTGCCGTCCTCAGGGTCGTCCGCCACGTCCAGTTGCTCATCCTGCCGCACTCCCGGTCGACTCGCCGGTCGTCGGGTCCGATCGGGCGGTTCCTCCTCCGGAGCGACTCGCCCGATTGCGGGCTGGGAGAACGTCGCCTTAGCGTCAAGGCATCGGAATCATTCTGATAAAGCCGACATAACCCCTTATGTCGGCTTCCCCGTGGCATCGAATGGAGCCTTGATGTCGGTGATGACCGCTACCCCGCCCCTGCAGCAGTTCGGCCAGCAGAACGCCGGGCAGCAGCAGCTCGCGCAGGTCGTCCAGCAGACGATCCAGCAGGCCTGCCAGCAGGCGAGCCAGCAGATCGCCCAGCGCATGCAGCAGACGCTGCAGCAGATCCAGCAGGTCCAGCAGCAGCTGCAGCAGCAGGGCCTGGCCCACCAGGCCCACCCGTACCTGGCCGTCGCGCTGCACACGACGCTGATCCAGGGCGTGCGCAGCGCCGTGGAGCAGTCCGTGCAGCAGGCGCTGCCGACCGCGATCCTGACGCTGGTGCAGCAGAGCCAGCCGGGCCAGCAGCAGTGGGGCGGCGGCTTCGGCCAGCAGCAGTTCGGCCAGCCGTACCCGTCGCAGTACCAGCAGCCGGGCGTCGGCTTCGGCCAGATGGGTCAGCCCTTCGGCATCGGCTGACATAGGGCGGCGCGCTGTGCGGTGTGCCCGGGAGCGATTCCCGGGCACACCGCACAGCCGTGGAAGCGCGAGAGCCGCCCGTCATCCGGATCACAAGCTCACAAACCGACGTAGGCGTGGTGAAGGTGGAGGTCATGGTCAAGGACAGGCCCGGAAACAAGCCCCAGAACAACCGCCAGAGCGAAGCCGAGGGCGCAGGGGCCGGCGGGCCCGGCTCCGCGGAGGAAGCAGCGCCACGCGTGCAAGGCGCACCGTCACCGATCGCAGTGCAGCCTCGCCGGCCGCGCTACATGGTGACCCCGCTGCCGCAGCATCTGCTCCCGCCGGGAGTGCCCGAACTGGACATGGACGCGGTGTGCGAGCGGCTGGAGCAGATGCCCGAGGTGATGGTGGTCCGCAGACTCACCCCGTCCCAGAAGCTGCAGTCGGCCGGTGTGCAGCCCTCCTGCCCCGAACTCATGGTCGTCGAGGCGGCCGAAGCCCAGGTGCCGGCGCTGCGGTCACTCCATGTGCACATCGAGCCGGATCTGCCGCTGACCGCAGCCGCACCTGCTGCCACGCCGGCCGCGGGGGTGCAGCCGCTGCGCGACCCTGCTCTGGTCATGCCGCTGGAAGAGCCCGCGGAGGTCTCGGTTCGTGTCTGCGGCCCGGACGGCGAACCGCTGGCCGGCGCAGGGGTGTTCCTCATCGGGGCTACCTGGCCGGCCCAGGGCATCACCGCCGCCGACGGGAGCGTCACCCTCACCCTGGCGACGGAGACCGTCGACTCCATCCAGTCCCTGTACGTCAGGCCCACCGGCGGATACACCGATCGCTGGATCCACCGCCCCGACCTGTCGGCGACCCAGGACAACCTCGTCACCCTCACCCCGCTGTCCGAGGTGTACCCGGAGCTGGACCAGCGGCAGAGTTACGGCTGGGGCCAGCAGGCCATGCGACTGGACCGGCTGCCGCCCACGTTCCGTGCCTTCGGCATCAAGATCGCCGTCATCGGTACGGGTGTCAGCGCCGAGCACCCGGATCTGTCGGAGCGGGTGCGCGCCGGCGTCGACCTCGTACGCGGCACGCAGGAGGGCTGGGCACACGACCCGGTGGGCAGCGGCACCCACGCGGCCGGCGTCATCGCCGGATCAGACACCGGCAAGGGCATCATCGGCATCGCCGTCGACGCCGAACTCGAGGTCTGCCAAGTGATGCCCGACGGCCACTTCAGCGACCTGATCGCCGCCCTGGACCACTGCATCGGCTGCGAGGTCGACATCGCCCACATCCAGGTGGCCACCCCGTACCCCTCGGCACTGGTCTCCCGCAAACTCGCCGACGCGACCGCGGCAGGAATCGCCTGCATCGCCCCGGCGGGCGACACCGGCGGACCGATCGCCTTCCCCGCCTCACTGCCCACCGTGTTCGCCGTGGGCGCCCTGGGAGCCTTCGGCACCTACCCTCCCGACAGCTCCCAAGCCACCCACACCGCACCACAGCTGACACCGGAAGGACTGTTCGCCGCTCCGTTCAGCTCCCACGGCCCCGGAGTGGATAGCGTCGCCCCCGGAGTCTCGGTCCTTTCCTGCGCCCCGCAGGGCGGCTACACCGCCCTCGACGGCACCAGCACCGCCTCCGCCCATGTGGCGGGCCTGGCCGCCCTCGTGCTGGCCCACCACGAGGACTTCCACGGCCAGTTGCTGCCGCGCGGACCCGGCCGGGTGCAGCACCTGTTCGAGATCATCGCCGCCAGCTGCCGCCCACTGGCCGCCCCCGGAACACTGGACGCCGCCCGCACCGGACGCGGCCTGCCCGACGCCCTCACCGCCCTCGGGCTGACCCCCGGCATGCAACTCGCCCCGGCCCTGTCACCCATCGCCCCGTCCATGGCCGGGTAGATCCCCTCCCGCGGCTCGCCGAGCCGGACGGCACACACGCCTCGTCTCGGGGGCCCGTGCCGTCCGGCTCCAGCCCTCGATCTTCGTCGCCGGCGATGAGTTTCCCCGCCCGCCTCCGTCTTACCCGGTGAAGACCGAGGAAGCGGAGGCATGGAATGAGCAGGACGACCCACATCACACAGGTGGCCACGATCGGGATCCGCGTCACCGATCAGCAGAAGGCAACCGACTTCTACGTCCGTGAACTCGGCTTCGAAGTACGCCGGGACGTGCCCTTCGGCGACGGGCGCTGGATCGAGGTGGCACCGCCCGGGGCGACGACGACTGTCGCGCTCGTTCCCGAAGGGGTGCCGACCGGCATCCGTCTCGTGACCCGGGACGCCGCCGCCGACCACGCGCACCTGCACGCACGCGGCGTCGATGCGGATGCGGAGGTCCTGAGAATGGGGCCCGCAGTGCCGCCGATGTTCGCTGTGCGTGACCCGGACGGAAACAGCCTCATCCTCATCGAAAGCTCCTGAGCAGACGGTACGCGTTCACGGACAAGCGACGTCGGCATGCTCCCCCGGCCGCCCACGCACTCGATCCGTCAACGGCCATCCCTCCCTTCACCATCCATGAAACGCGGCAGCCCACAACCGTGCTTCGGAACGTTCAAGCGTGTCGAGGCCATGGACGAGATCGGGATCGGCGCTGCGGCAGGTTGTCCAGCACACGCCCGAGCTGGTTCTTGCTGCCCGGGACTTCCAGCGCGGTGTCGGCGGTGGTGAGGGTGGGCGGGATACGGTCGGTCGGCGGGTCGCTCACCGGCCTCCAAGCGGGCGAGCAGCAGCAGGTCGGCGCCAGGTGGTTGAGGCGTACGAGGCCGTGCAGCAGGTCGGGGACGTCCAGCAGCTCGGGATGTGTCCAGCTCAGCCTTTGCCTTCCGGCGCGTGGACACGGCCACAAGTCCCACTCCTGATGGGTGAGTTCATGTCGACGTATCGAGCCACGATCGATCACCCAAACGATCTTTGAAGACGGACCCCAAGTGCCTACGACGCCGGGGTCACCTGCATCGCGTGTTTCAGCAGGCTGCTGAGCTGCCAGACGACGGCTGCGGACAGGGCGGCAGCGCAGACGTAGAGGAGATCGCTTTCCATGACCTGCTGCAACGCCTGGCTGGTCTGGCCTGGAGTGTGTGCGTGCTTCAGCTCGGACAGGGCGTCAGCGCCCACTGCGCCCGCAGCGAGGACCGAGAGCCACCAGAAGGTGAGCAAGGGATGGCCGCGCTTACGCCGCGCCGCCGGCCGGGCGGCGGCCCACAGGTCGTTGACGAACATCTTCAGCACGAACACATCGGCAACGGGAACCACCCAGCCGAAGAACAACCAGGCACGGCTGCGACGCTGCCCCTCGGGCCAGACCAGCTCCGCGAGGTCACGCATGCGGGACAGCCAGACGCTGAAGACCAGCACCGTCAACAGGGTGGCGCCGTTCCACCAGCCCCTCAGATTTCCGAACCACATGTCGGCGTTGAGCAGCGGCAGCGCCTCGCTGCCGTCCGACTGAGCCGGCAGTGGCGGTGCGTGCAGCACCTGGTACTTGTGCCACGCCGCTACCCCGGCCGCCGAAGTCAGCATCGCGTACGCGGCGAGCACGCCGCACGTCCATCGGGTCAGCCCACCCAGCGTCCCTGCAGCCCTGCCCACTCCACACCTCCTGGAAGCCGCCTGTTCGGAAATTCCTGCAGGTCGGCGGGGGATCTTAACCTCACGGGGATGGGGAAGTCACGGCCCCGCCCACCGAGCCGTGACGACCCGCTCGGTGGGCCGGTCCCCGCGGCGGCGATGCGCTTCTTGATGGCGCGGGAGCAGATCGTGCAAGTCCCGCGGTCGGGGTCGACGGGCACGGCCAGGTCGACGATCAGCTCCGCCTTCCCGGGCAGGGTCCGCAGCCGTAGCAAGGCGGCAGACGGCCGGCTGCTGCGGTGACCATCCGCGCTGTCAGGAAGGAGCAGACGAGTGTGGCAAGGATGCCGAGCTTGGCCTCGTCAAGGCGCCCACCGTGGAAGGCGAGGGTCGCGATGAGCAGGGGATACGCGGGGGCTTCAGCCACACTCGCCCCTTCTCCCCCAAGGGAGCATCGGAACGGAAATTTCGGTGGCGGGGCGACCTTGATTCCTGTTCGCTGAGGTGCCGGTTTCGTCTGGTCAGTGGGCTCCCTGGATGCCGGACAGGCCTGGCGCAGCACCGTCGTGCACCTGGGGATCACGACCTTCCGCGACTTCACCGGCGGGGACGGCACCTCACCCGTGCGACCCGGATGAGGCCCCCTCGTCGCTCCAGGCGATGCGTCAGGTGAGAGTGTGTGCATCGGAACCCCTCTCTTCAGCATCAGGCCGCCCGAAAGGTATCGACGTGGAGATGCCCGCACATGCCTCTGCGGCGGGGTTGGTCTCCGCCATCCGCATCGGCGACATCGAGGCCGTCCGGCGCATCGTCGCCGACGCACCCGAGCTCGTCGCAGGGCCTCTCGGCGGTCCTTTCAAGACCCGCACCGCGCTCCACGTTGTGGCCGACTGGCCCGGCTACTTCCCGAAGGGGCCTGAAATCGTCAGGCTGCTCGTCGCCGCCGGTGCCGACCCCAACACCCGCAGCCCCGGTGACGAGAGCCCGCTGCACTGGGCGGCCAGCAGCGACGACGTCGACGTCGCCGCTGCTTTGATCGACGCGGGCGCCGACATCGAAGCAGCCGACGGCTCCATCGGCACCCCGCTCGACAACGCCATCGGCTACGCCTGCTGGCACGTAGCGTCCCTTCTCGCCGCCCGCGGTGCCCGGATCGAGAAGCTCTGGCACGCCGCCGCGCTCGGCATGCTCGACCGCCTCCAGCAACTGCTCGACACCACCACCCCCACGTCGCAGGAGGTGTCTCAGGCGTTCTGGCACGCCTGCTGCGCCGGACAGCGACGCGCCGCCGAACACCTCCGTGGCGCCGGCGCGGACCTGAACTGGGTGCCCGACTACGCCGAGGGCACCCCGCTCGATGCGGCCAGAGGCCGCGGCACCCGCAGGGACAACGTGATCGGCTGGCTGGAGGAACAGGGCGCTCGCTCCGCGGCAGCCAGTCAAGAATGACGTTCTGTTGCCTCAAAGATCTCCCCTCTTCCCCGTCGATACGGGTGAGCCCGCCGGTCAGCATCCTCGTTCCCCGGCGGGCTCCGCTGTTGTCGGCAGAGATCCGAAGACTGCCCGTGCCAGGGTCTAGATGATCTATTCCAAGGGGTCAGTGATCGTAGGCGATCAGTGAGCGTAGGACGGTTTGTCCGGTCGCGTCGTTGTGCCAATCGCGGCGGTCAGCGGGAGGATGCGTTGCATGACGCGGGCTATGGCACCGTCGGGTGTGTGCCCTCGGTGCCGTTCGAGGTCAAGCTGTCCCTTGAAGGTCTCGTTGATCGATTCGATGACCTGCCGCAGCGGCTTGAACAGGGCTGCGCCAGGCCGTTCCCGTTCACCTTTACGGGCAGGCCGCAGCAACTGGACTCCATACTCGGACAGTTCGCGTTCGAAACCACGGCCGAAGTAGCACCAGGTGCAGGCGCAAGCCCCAGAAAAAGCGGCTGTGGCTGGCGCAGTAGCCGTATCCGGCCCAGCCTGCCAGGTCGGAGGGTTTGACGGTCTCGCGGGAGCGGCCGCATTCCACCGGGGTGGAGTCCACGACCCATACGTCGTCGCTCCACCGAGGTGGTGGCGGCCAGTATCCGGTTGACGCTTCGCATCAGACCCGCGGCCTTGCGCAGCCGCTTGTTGTAGCCGGACTGCTGGGGCAGGCAGGGGAAGAGGTGGCGCAGGCGGGCACGGGCATGGCGGAGCCATTTGGCCTCGGAGGTGAAGCCGAGTACGGCCTGCATCATGGCGAGGGTGACCAGTTCGGCATCGCTCAGGCGGGGCGTAATGCCGACCGGCGGGCGCCACGGCGCCGGCTCGGAAACGCTCTTTCAGCATGTCGTCGGTCGTCGCATAGAGTGCTGTCGCGAGGGTGTCCACGTCGTTCGCCATAAGACGATCTTGGACACCCTCGTTCTCGTCTCCGCAGGCACCCCTTGGACCACACCACCAGGAGGAACCAGTGTCATACCGGCAACTGCTCACCCCCGAGGAGAAGCTCGCCGACGCGAAGAAGCAGCTGAGCCTCCCGCGTATCGTCGTGATCTGCGGCTCCACCCGCTTCATGACCGAGATGACCGAGGCCGATCTGGGGGAGACCAAAGCCGGAAAGATTGTCGTCAAACCGGGCTGTGACATGAAGTCGCCGCACGAACTTTGGTCCGATCCTGTCGAGGCCGAGGCGCTGAAGGTTCGACTCGACGATCTGCACCGGGCGAAGATCCGGCTCGCTGATGAGGTGCTCGTAGTCGGCGACTACATCGGAGACAGCACCCGAGCCGAAATCGCATACGCCCGGTCGCTGGGCAAGCCCGTGCGGTTCACGCACCCCGAGGTCGACCCTGACGCCTGACCGCCCGCTGCCACCTCGACAACCAGGGTCGGCAGCCCGCCGCCTGACCGTCTTATGGTGGCTTCGGCCGCCGCCCACCCCGCACCCCCTGCAGGCATCCCTTGGAATTGATCATCTAGGCACGGTTGCGGGCAACACTCTTTCCGGTGTAGTCGGGGTGCCGTCGCGCCCAGGGGTCGGCGGAGGCGATAGCGGCGTCGGTGCCGAGCGTGTCCGGGGCGGCTAGGGCATCGATCGCGCACATCGCCGAGACCTCGATTCCGTCGGCGAGACGGGTTTGATGGGCCGTGGGCAGGGCGGAGAACGTGTATGCCGCCCGGATGCGGCCGTGGTCATCCGGGGCAAGGGAGTCGTCGGCCGCCCGATCGGCCACGACCTCGGAGACAGTACGGCCCGGAGTGCCTGATTGGTGGAGAGTCCTGCCCAAGGACTTCCCGGCCTGACGTACCTGCAACCGGAGACATGTCCCGCTGGGCTGCAGCCGGGGTCGTCGGGCAGATCCGTCACCAGCGCCGTAAACGGGTCGCCGGCTGATTGGCTGGGCCCGCCCTTAGTGGCCCGCCACCGTCATCGACTCCCAGCGTCGACGCCGCCGCGACCGTCGGCCGCGACTCCGGCGGCCATGACGGCGAGAAGAAAATCAACGGCCGCAAGCGGCACCTGTCGTGGATACCAAGGACCTGCCGCTGTTCGTCATGGTCATCCCCAGCCGACAGGACCGACCTCGTCGCGGCAAGAGTCACCCGCAGAAACGGTCAGCCGACCTCCCGCGAAGCCGACCGGGACGTTCTCAAGGTCATGGCCGTCACCTTGGCCTGCATGGACCGAACTGCGTCCTGACCCGCAGGGGTCGCGACCGACCAGGCGAGGCACGGCGAGGTCGGGCCGGGCGGCCGGGAGGCATGTGCGCTCCGCTGCGCTCAAGTCCGCCTCCGTTCCTGCCCGGAGCGCCTCATTGTGCCGGCTGTCCACCCGTCGTCCCGGTAGTCCGCACGATCTCCGCGGACGGGTTCTCCAGCAGACGGTGCCGGTGCGGGCGCCGAATGCCGGACGCCACCGGTGGGCACCGGGGCTCCGGATTTCGAGTGCTGGCCGGGCAACTCGTCTCGAGGGAACGGGACTTCGGGTGCCGTTAGGCTCACACAAAGGTCACGATCTACGCATTCCCGGCCGGCCGGCCGGGCGATGACGGGGCATCAGCCCCGGGCTCGCAACAGAAGGGCATGATCATGATCAACGCATGGAAGCGGGCGGCGGCTCTGGGGGCGGCAACGGTGGCGCTGGCCGCGGGCGCCGTTGTCGGCACGGTCGGCACCGCGTCGGCCGCGCCGCAACACCACCCGACGCCTGCATGGTCGCGCCACTGCGTAGTGGTGCCGGGCCACTGGATGCGGGTGTGGCACCCGGAGTATCGGGGCCACCACCACCGCGCGCCCGCCGGCCACTGGACCCATGTCTGGCGACCCGCTCACCGGGTGTGCCACCGCTGACACCGCCGGCCGCCGGTAGTAGCGGCCATTTCACCGGCCCTGGTACGCCCCTTCGGCGGCGGACCAGGGCCGGTTCATTGCCCGGCCTCGCCCTGCTTCGCCCGTGGTCGCCTCATGCTCCCGAGTTGCATGCTTACCGAGAGGTACATATCGTTAACTTAACGTAACAGCATGTCGCGCGAGAGTCCGTGGGCCCCGCGACTCCAGAGCTGAGTTTCTGTGCGCACCGAATTCTCGTTCCGGCCGACGAGCAGAACGGTCGTCGAGGGCGCCCTCCCCCTGCTTACTCCGCACCCCCGGAACCGATGGGATGCCCCAAGGGAGATCCGTCATGCCCGAATTCCTCCGTGCCCACTCTCGCCGGACGTTCATCTCCACATCGGCCGCCGCCGTCACCGCGGCGGCGACAGGGTCCCTGGGGCTGCAAGGGCGGCACCACTCCGGGAAGGAATCCACCGGAAAGCCGGTCAGCGCGGCCGAGCGGCAGAGCCTCCGGCCCTTCCGCGTGAGCATTCCGGAGCGGGATCTCACGGAGCTGCGTCGGCGCATCGTGGCGACGCGGTGGCCCGACCGGGAAACGGTTCACGACCAGTCCCAGGGCGTCCAGTTGGCCACGATGAAGGAACTCGCCCACTACTGGGGCACGGCCTACAACTGGCGGAACATCGAGGAGAAACTCAACTCGCTGCCGCAGTACATGACGGAGATCGACGGACTCGACATACATTTCATCCACGTTCGCTCCCGCCATCCGAACGCGCTCCCCATGATCCTGACCCATGGCTGGCCCGGCTCCGTCCTGGAGTTCCTGAAGGTCATCGGGCCGCTCAGCAACCCCACGGCCCACGGGGGTAGCGCCGAGGACGCCTTTCACCTCGTCATACCGTCGATGCCCGGCTACGGCTTCTCGGAACGGCCGACGAGCACCGGGTGGAACCCCGACCGCATCGCACGCGCCTGGGCCGTGCTGATGGAGCGGCTGGGATACACGCACTATGTGTCCCAGGGAGGCGACTGGGGGGCCGTGATCTCGGACAAGATGGCCGTACAGCGACCCGCGGGACTGCTCGGCATCCACGTGAACTTCCCCGCCACCGTCCCGCCGGACATCGCCGGGAAACTCGCCTGCGGCGACCCCGTACCGGCCGGCCTGAGCCCGGACGAGAAGGCCGCCTACGACAAACTCGCCGCCTTCTACAAGACCGGGTCCGGCTACTCGGCCATGATGGTCACCCGTCCGCAGACCGAGGGTTACGGGCTGACGGACTCTCCCGTCGGACTGGCCGCCTGGATGTACGACAAGTTCGCCGCCTGGACCTACAGCGGCGGCCATCCCGAGCGTGTGCTGACCAAGGACGAGATGCTCGACGACATCACGCTCTACTGGGTCACGAACACCGCTGTCTCCTCCTCGCGCCTCTACTGGGAGAACAACGCCAATAACTTCAACGCGGTGTCGGTGTCCCTCCCGGCCGCCATCACGGTGTTTCCCGGCGAGATCTACCAGGCGCCGCGGAGCTGGGCATCCCGCGCCTACCACAAGCTGTTCTATTACCACCGGGTCGGCAACGGCGGCCACTTCGCGGCCTGGGAAGTCCCGGACCTCTTCACGACCGAACTCCGCACGGCGTTCAGGGCACTGCGTGGCTCACAGGAAAGCCCAGGAAAGTGAACCGTCCAGCCCCGACGCCGGCACCCGCGACGTTTCAGGAGGCGGAGGGTGCGGGTCGGTCTGCATGCCCTGGGAATCGGCGACAGCGGTCGACGCCGGCTGGCTCGATCCGCTGTTCACCCTGCCTTTCGCGGCGGCCGTGACGGAGGGGATCGGGCCGGCCACCGGAGTACTGCTGCTGCCCGAGCGCCACCCCGTGGTGGCGGCCGAACAAACGGCGCCCCTGGACCTCCTGTCGGCCGGGCGGCTCACCCTCGGCATCGTCTGGTCGGCCGACGAATTCGGCTCGCCCGGCGTTCCGTTCACGGCACGCGGTCGGCGGACCGAGGAGCACCTCGGCCATGCGGACCCTGTGGCGCGCGGACGTGGCCACGTTCGAGGGCAACTTCACCCGCGTCAATGGCCTGCGCGTCAACCCCGAACCGGTGCGCGAGCGGTGGATTCCCGTCGTCATGGGCCTCGCGGCCCTGCGCAGCGCGATATCGCTCTTGCTGCCCGATCGGGGACGGAAGGTACGGCTTCAACCTCTCGGTTGCGGTGTCGCGTAGGCGGTGGAGCCTGCTTCCGTCCTGGCTTGGCCAGGTCGGCGGCCGTGAGCCGCCGCCGCCTCCTGTTCGTAGCGGACCTGACTGCCGTGCACGACCGTCACACGGCGCGCCTCGGGGTTGTTGAGCCGGGCCCGTGGACTGGGCCGCGGCACACCCGCACGGCCCGTCCCGGTGTGTCACCGGCAGGGCGCCGTGGGTCGGTCCAGCAGGACGCGGCCCCGCTCGAGCAACTCGGCAACCTCCGGCTCCGCCCTGCTCCGCATCCCCCACAGCAGCGCACGCCGCACCACCGGCATCGCCCGCGTCCGCAGCCGTTCGTCAGGATCGTCGAGCAGCGTCACGGCCGCCCCCAGCCGTACAGCCTCCCCATGCGCCTGAAGCAGCCGCCATGCGGACGACCGCTCCGCCCGGGGCCGGGCCGGGTCCAGCCGCGTCAGAAGCCACTGAGGCGGCAGCATCTGCGCCGACGGCAGCAGGGCGAGCGTGGCCTCTCGGACGACGCCGGGCGCCGGATCGTCCAGCATGTGCCGCATCCTCGGGACGTCTGTCACGTCCAGCGTCCGCAGACCCGCCACCGCACGCGCCCGCACCCCGGGCAGCGGATGCTCCAGAAGGGGCCGCAAGAGGGCCGCGTCCGCGCGGTCCCCGCACTCCGCGAGTCCGATCGCGGCACCCGGCGGCAGCACCGGGTCGGCCGGGTCGGCGCAGCGCGCCCGGTACCAGGGCAGCGGATCGGTTCCGTGGTGCCGTAGGACGTACCGGGCGCAGGCCCGCACCAGGGCCGACCGGTCGGCGAGGAAATCCACGGCCCGGTCGGGCTTGTCCAGCCGCCGCAGCGCGGTCACGCCTGCCGACCGGGCCTGCGGGCTACGGGCGCCCAGCAGCGCGTGCAGCACCTCCGGCGCGTCGTTCCGCGTCACGGCGGTGAGCGCGGCTTCCGCGCACAGTGACTGTACGACCGTGTCGTCGTCCTTCGCGGCGCCGCGGGCCAGTTCCTCGGCGGAGAGGAAGCCCTCCTCGACGGCCAGGCCGTAAGCGAACCGGCGTACCGCACGGTCACCGGATACGAGAAGTGGGGTCAGCCGTTCCCGGGGCGCCCGGCGCAGCAGGTCATCGAGCAGGCCGAGGGCGAAGTCGCCGCGGTGGCGGTCGGCGAGGCGCCGGATCAGCGGGGCGAGCTGTGCCGCCGTCTCGGCGTCCAGCGCCTCGGTGAGCCGCTTGCGCGCCCGCGTACGCACCGGCTCCGCCCAGTCGGTGCACCGCACGGCCACCAGGGGAAGCAGCTCGGGCCGGCCGGCGGCCCGGCCCAGCGCCCGGTGCCGGATCCTGCCGTCGCGGTGGCACAGGGCGAGGGCAAGGCGGGCGTCGGCGATCGGATCGCCGGCGGCCAGGGAAGCGAGCAGCGCGCGACCGCTGCCCGTCCGCTCCCAGGCGCTCACTTCCGGCGGCCAGTACCACTCCTCCGCCCGCACGTCCTCGTCCAGCTCCAGCCAGGCCGCCGGGTCGTCGACGTCGAGCACGTCCCGAAGCGCCGCGCCCTCGGCGAGCCGCCGTACCGCCGGGATCCCCTCTCGCACGTGTGTCTCCTGCCCGTCTCTTCTGCTCGGCCCCATGAGGGGAACGCATCTGCGCCTGCCTCAATAGCACGATCGCCCCGGCAACGCATCCGAAGGCCGAAGGACCACGGCCGTACCTCTGCCCTTGGCTCGAGGCCGCCAGGGCCACGCCGTCCAGGGTGATCCAGTGGACGTGGGGGCGGAACTGATTGCGATCACTGGCGTAGCGGGCGCTCTCGGGGGCCCGTTGCTCACCCGGCGGGGCGCCGACCGGGCCAAGAACCGCGAGCTGGAGATGGACCGAGCCATCCAGGAGGCTCACGAGAACCGCGAGCTCCGGCGGACCGCGCAGCGCACACCTGGTCTCTGATACGCGTCATGAGAGACGCGATGCGTCGTGCTCTGGGCGTCACAGGAGACCCCACCCACCAAGCCGCTGCTCGGCCCGTCGCCCTCGTCCAGCAACGCCACGGCCCTGACCAGGGACTTCGCGGAGTTGCTCGATGGCCCCGACTCCTAGGTTGCGGGTTCCTATGAGGAGTGCGCCCACCACATGGACATCACTGCCACATAGAGCTCATTGATGCGCCGCTCACGGGCTTTTCGCTGCTCGCAGGCGTCACGGTCGAAAGCCAGTGGGCGGTCCCCCGAGCGGCCGTGGTGCCTGCGTTCGGCGACCTGGTCGGCCGATGGGGGACGACCGTGCGGACACCGCATCGGCGCCCGACCGCCCACCGCAACCGACGGAGGCGCCGGGGCCCTCGGTTGCCGGGCAGCTGAACCGGGTGAACCATGGCATAAGTGCGGTTTCTCACCCTTCGAGCAACGGGGGTGGGATTTTCATCGGGGCTTGCACGTGCGACCTGTGGAGGACTCATGTACACGACTCGATCCCGTGCCCGTTCCGCCGCGGTCTGCGCCGCCACATTGTGTGTCATGGGTGCCACGTCGCTCCCGGCTCTCGCTGCGTCGTCGCCGCCGCCGACGGTCTCCACCCTGGACAGGCAGCTCCTGACCGCAGCCCATCAGGGCAACCTGTGGGAGATTACGACCAGTCTGCAAGCTCAGAGCGCCGCGAACAGCGCCTGCGTCAGGCGGGCAGCCGCCGACTTCATCCGCGACCACCGCACCCTTGATGCCGGTGTCGTCAAGACCGCGGCAAAACTCGGCGTGGCCCTGCCGTCCGGACAATCGGGGGCTCAGTCGAAGCAAACCGCCGCCCTCAAGTCCCTCGCGGGGACGCCCGCGTACGATGCCGCGTGGCTCAAGGACCAGTACCCCGCCCACGTGCAGACCCTCGCGCTCATCGACAAGGAGATCGCATCCGGCACCAGCCCGCTCGTGAAGTCCCTTGCCAAGAGCGCGCGCCCGGTGGTCGTACGCCACACCCAGATGGTCAACCACGGCGTGTGCCACGCATAGCGCCTGTCGGCTCGCGGATGTGAACTTTCAGGCCGCCGCGGCCGAGATGTGGCTGGCCTCCGACCGGCCAACGGGTCCGGCGCGTCCTGGCGGGAACAATGTGTGTTCCCCGCAGGACGGGCCGGACCATTTCGCATCCCACTCATCCGCGCGACACGCGAGGTGCGGAGCGTGGACCCTGCGTGCGCCGGGCAGGGGCGAGCGGGTCAGCGGGTGAAGGTGACCCGGTTCTCCCTCAGGGCACCGCAGTTGGAGCCGGTCACCTGCAGGTACACGTTGCTGATGCTGCCACCCCAGTCGACGCAGTGGGCCTTGCCATAGACGTAGGTCGGACCCGCGTACGACGTGTACTGACCGTAGTCCTGGTCACCCTGGTCGGTGTCGGAGACATAGATCCAGGCGGACATGGCCACGGCGGTACCCGGGTTGTTGCGGATGGTCGCGACGCAGTTCTTGCCGTTCGCAGAGTTGTACGTCAGGTAGACGGTACCCAGCGAGCCCTCGGGCGCCGAGCAATTCGCATATTTCCCCCTTGCAACTGTTGGAGGTGGTTGCTCCTGCCTGGTGTGACCCTCCAGGCCGCCAAAGGCTTGTGCCCCGGTACTTGGGTAGGTCGGCAGGCAAGGACGTCGTATCCAACTTGGTCTGCTCCTCGGCCCCGCCCTCAATGATGGGTAAGGCTCTGATCATCTGCGCGTCGCCGAGGTGACGGGTCTGCGCGAGTTCGCCTCCTCCCTCCCGCAGCGGCAGGGACGGGCGTTCGTGTTCGCGACAAGCGGTCTGCCCGCGCCTCGCTTCGGCCCGATGGTGCGACTGCTGGAGTACAAGGGCTTCGAGGTGGCGGACACATTCTCATGCCGCGGCTTTGACACCTGGGCACCGTTCAAGCTGGTCGGTGGGATCCGCAAGGGGCGACCTGACATCACGGACCTCGCAGCGGCGCGGGCATTCGCCGAAAAACTGAAGCGCACCGCCTAGGGTGCGCATCGAATCGTGATCAACGGGTGCTTCGGGTGAGGTCTTTGATCCAGATCACCGAGGCGCGCAGGTGGAGGCCGACGAGGTGGCTGTCTCGACCGAGCTCTCCCACACCGAAGGCGATCCGGCACGAGGGTGCAGCCGAATTGCAGCTCGCGCCAACGGAGCCAACTCAGGAAAGGCTGCGGTGACGTCGACCGGCCGCGCCGGAGTAGTACGTACGAAGACCATACCGGCGATCCTGCCACCAGCCGCCGACAGTTCCCAGCCGCCTCAACCGGCGCCAGCGCTCAACTGGCCGCCAAGGTGGCCGCCCGCCCGGGTTCGACCGCGAGACCTACTGCCGCACCTTCACGTTGCCGGCATCCGCATATGGACCCGACGCTGACAAAAGAGGCAGAACCAGCCGGTCGGCCAACGGGCGTGCTCAGTGCTGTACTGCGAGTTTGGGGCAGTGACGCCGCATCGCGTCCAGGACCGCCTCAGGCAGGACCGGCAAGGTGTTTGTGGCCATGATGGCCGGACCGAAGCCGAGTCGTGCGTTCATGGACGCGGTGCCGCGGACGAGCTTGGGTGCTCGAGCCAGATAGGCGTCCGGATCGTGCAGCACCAGCTCGATGAACCACTGCGAGGTGTTACGTACCCGCTGCTCGCGTATCCGCACGGCGGCTATCTCGTCCCAACCGAACCGGCCCAGCCTCACGTGGTCCACTCCCGCATCGTCCAGCAGCAACTCCGGTCGGTCGCGGAGCAGGCGCTGAATGATGATCACCGAGCAGAACCCGAAAAAGGGCACGGCCAGCGCACCCGCCACAGTCATCTTCACGGTGCTGTGGGCGACCAGGAAAACAATGCCCAGAGCGACGAAGACCAGAGAGCCGGCCAGCATGGCCCACACACGTCCCTTGGCGAGCGGGTAGACCGTCGGGGGCAGTGGAACGCCGTTTCTGATCACGGGCTCAAACGATAGGACGAGAGCCCTCGCCGGCGGAAGCCTTTTCGCAGACCGCCTGGTGCCGTGGCCGTCCCGTCTGCCGTCGTCCCACGCGGTAGTGGGCCGGCGTCTGCGAGAAGCTGCACCACATCCTGCTCGCCGAGTTGCACGCGGCTGACGCCCTGGACTGGACGCGGGCCTGCATGGACGCCTCCCACATCCGCACGAAAACAGGGGCGAGGCCACCGGCCCGTCACCGGTCGACCGCGGGAAGACGGGCAGTAGACACCACCTGATCTGCGACGGGAAGGGCCCCCCGCTCAAGGTCATCCCTGGATCAGCAGCTCACCGGTCTCCTCGTCGACGGCGCGGCATCCGCGCCGCATACCCAGGATCTCCCCCCGGGCGAGCACCTGTCTGGTAGCAGAGCACCACGAAACCGGCAGTCAGCAGGATGCGGATCAGCCACGGGAGTTCCGCCACGGTGATCGGCCGATCCCGCCATGGGCGGTCGCCGATACGGCCCCTTTACAGTGGGCTGGCTGCACCCTCTGCGACCTGCGCTTCCTCCTGTTCCTGCCGTTGTTGGGGGCGTCTGGCGGGAAAGCAGGGCAGGACCTCCGGGCTCCTCGTCGGGTGCCACCCTGCTGAGTGCGCCCGGGGGAGCTGGTGAATGCGGTGAGTCTCCGTATCCGGTGACCGCCGGGTTTGGGCGCCAGCATGGATCACGCTGCCCCGGGACGCATACAGGTCACTTCATGACGTGCTGGCGGTCGCCTCGTTCAGGTCGTAGACGGCGTCCACCGTCTGGAGGGCCTTCACCAGGTCGTCGCGATGGCTGTCGTCGGTGAGCTTCTGGTCTCGGTCATTCCAGGCGAGGGCGAACCGGCCGACCTGTCGCCAGTCTTCGGTGGCCATGAACTCCACTCGGTGGGCGGCGATTCTGGGTGACGGGTACTCGTAAATCGACACCGTGTCGGTGGTGATGAGCTGCAGGCAGTCGCTTGGGTTGGGCTCTTTACCGGCGGCCTTTTGGGAGCAAGAGGCGGTGTTGTCGCTCGGGTTCCCCAGAGTGGTGACGCCGGTGGCATCGGCGAGCATGGCGGCGGCCTGCTTGGCGGTGAGGCCGGTGGGCGCAGCCGGCGTCTTGTTGGGCAGCGTCTTCGGCTTGGCCGAGTCGTCGGCTGGGCCCGAGCCGGAGCACGCAGTGAGCGAGAGGGCGGCAGCTGCGAGCAGTGCGGTCGCGGCGGTGCGGGCCTTCATGGTCCCCCCAGGAGAGTCGTGGTTGGGGCCATCATGCGGGCGTGAAGACTGCATGAAGCCGACGGGGGTACTGGTGACCGAACGCCGGGCGTCCGTCTCTGGTGAGGCGAAGAGGCGCGGCCTGCTGCCGCGCCCTCACGGCCAAGCCCAACGTGCCCCTCCTCACGTCAGCCTGCTGGTCGCTGCGCGCGGCAGTGGCACCGGCTGGGTTGGCTACCGACGTTCCAGGCGTGATGTCGTCAGCGGCAGCTGATCATCACGTCGCCGCACCGATCACCCTTGCCAGGTACTTGTCGAAGAGATCTGCCTTGTAGAGGAGCCCGCTGTACTCGACGGGGATCCGGTACCCGTTGACTTCGGCGGTAGGCGTGCCCGGCCCGGCGTGCCCGTTGTAATGCCCGGCGGCATCGAACACCTTCTCGGAGGAATCCACGAAATCCCGGTACTTCATGGACTTCACCGCGGTGTCGAAGGAGGGGCTTCGTAGGCCCTTCACCTTGCTCGCCAATTGCAGCAGGCGCGCGTCGGTGAACCCGTCGACCTCCTCGGAAGGCTGGTTCTGGTAGAGGACGGCGTGGTACTCGGCGAACTTCCCCTTCTGCACCGCCGCGCGCAGCGCGTTGACCGCCTTCTTCGACCCGTTTCCTCCCAGCCGTCCGTCCAGGAACGACGCCATCGTGTACTCGACCTTGACCTTGCGTCGCAGGATCCACTTGGTCAGGACCGGGCCGCCGCCCGAGGTCTCGAACTGCTTGCAGTACGGGCAGCGCGGGTCTTCGTAGAGGTGCACGGTAATCCGCGCCTGGGGATCGCCCACCAAGACGCTCGTGCCGTCCGGTTCCACCTGCTCGGGCACGTCAGCCGACCTGGCGTAATCGGCCTTGCCCGAGGTTTGTTGTCCGTCGTCGGCGGCCGCGACCGGGTGCCGAGGCCCACAGCTCACCACGGCCGCACCGAGCACGCCTGTCAACACGGCTACCGTCAGCCGTCTACCCCCACGCTTCAGCTGCATCATGCCCCCCTGTGCGTCATGGAAGGGGAGAGTAAAGCATCTGCTCCAGGACCAGGGCGGTGGGGGTTCTTCCGTGGTGCTCAGCTGCGGCCACAGGTTCCCTACGTGTTCCGGTGGGAACCCTTCGCCGTCCACAGGCCATTTGCGTGCGACATCGCGCCTGGAGTCTCAGTAGCAGCCAGGTCCGTCTTCTCCGGGATGACTGCCGTGATGCCGCGGGGCGCAGGTGGGTCCGGTTGCCGCACGATGAGTAGGCCTTGTCTCCGGCGACCGAGTCGGGCGGAGTGCAGGGGCGCCCACAGGCCCGCGTACCCGTATTTTCTTGAGGACGGGGATGAACTGCGGGTTGTCCGCGGCCTGTCCGGCGATCGGGACGAACGCAGGCGGGCCGCATTTCCGGTCGGTGGAGAGGTGGGCAGTTTCTCGACGGCGTCAGCTGCGTCGACGCTCTTCCCACTCGGGATCGGCTCCGCTGTCCTGCCCGTTTTGTTCTTCGAGGCTGCCCCGTTTGGCCTGGCCTGGTCCTCCTCAGCCGCAGCCTTCTCCAGAGCCGTGATGACGTCCTCGCCCCGGTGCATCCCGGCAGCGTCGTGGTGAGCCCTGGCGGTGGCGGAGTCGATGTCGACCGGGGGGACAGGTCCACCTCCCCCGGCTTCCCGGCTTCCGCGATCAGTCCCTCCAGCAGAGCCTCGAACGCACCTGCGTCACGCCACTGTCGGAAGCGGTTGTGGACGGTGGACCAGGCACCGAACTCCTGCGGCATCTCGCGCCAGTGCCCACCTGTGCCGAATCGCCGGCTCACGCCCCGAACTGCTGCCGCAGCCGGCCGGGCTACGGGCCGTACCCACCGATCGGCAGGTAGCGCCCGATGAACTCCGGTTCCGCGTTCGTCAGTTGAAACTCGCGTCACGCAAGAAGATCTACTGACCCAGGCCCCGCCACGAGGACGAAGCCCGCAGATCGATCACGTCTCGATACGCACGCCAGAGCACCGGCCAACCGCGTCACCTCGCACCGCGAGCAGTGTGTACGGGTCGACCCTCGGCGCAGCAAGCTGGTCGTCCGTTGCAGCCGTGCCGGTCCCGGTCGCGGTCCTCGACCAGTGGGCATGACCGGCGCTCTCCCACAGATCCTCGTGGGCGGGGGCCAGAACCGGACCCCCGCGATGTGGCTGATGGACTGCACCCCTGCAGCCGGGTGTTCAAGCGGACCACGCCGTACGTCTGTTCGTACGCCTTCGATGACTCGGCGACGATGCCTGACGATGCCTTGCGTGGGGCCTGCTCCTACCGGATGACGTTCGGAACGACAGGGTGGTAGCCGCGCACCGCACACCGAGGCGCGTGCCCGGCGTGCGGAGGGCAGCCCGATGCCCGCGTGCCGCAAACCCTTCAGTCCGGTATCACCCGCCGTCCACCAAGGCGGATCAGGGTCTGAGGGCTTCCGGTGCATGCATCGTGCACCCACCGACCCTGCTGAGGACGACATGTGCCTTGACGGACACTGCGAGCACAACACGGATCCCCTCGAACCCGACGCCGCGCACGGCGACGAATCGGGTGCTGGACTGGGACGGCGGCGGCTGCTCACCGCGGGGCTGGCCGGCGCCGCCGCCCTGACCCTCGCCCCGATCTCCTTCGCTCAGGCCGCCGAGGGCTCCTCCGACGGCACCCCAGCGGCCGGTGCCGAGGCCACCCGCGTCATCACCGGATTCCTGGAGACCGGGGCCGCGGACTTCGTCTACCTGCCCGTCGAAGTGCCCGAGGGCGTGCAGAAGATCGCCGTCTCGTACTCCTACGACAGGCCCACTGTCCCTGCCGGCACACCAGGCAACTCCTGTGACATCGGCGTGTTCGACGAGCGGGGCATCGCGCTCGGGGGCCGTGGTTTCCGCGGCTGGTCCGGGGGGTTCCGCACCATGTTCGAGATCTCCAACAGTGACGCAACGCCGGGGTACTTGCCCGGCCCGGTCAGCGCCGGCACCTGGCACGTCGTACTCGGGCCGTACCAGGTGGCGCCCCAGGGCATGAACTACCGCGTCCAGGTGACCCTGACCTACGGCGAGCCCGGCCCCGCCCACGTGAACAAGTACCCACCGCAGCGGGCCAAGGGACGTGGCCGTGACTGGTACCGCGGCGACTGCCACCTGCACACCGTCTACTCCGACGGAAAGCGCCTGCCGAGTGAGGTCGCGGCCGGCGCCCGTACCGCCGGGCTGGACTTCATCGTCTCCACCGACCACAACACCCCGGCCTCGCACGGCGTATGGGGCGAGTACGCCGGGCCGGACCTGCTGATCATCACGGGTGAGGAAGTCACCACCCGCAATGGGCACTGGCTGGCCCTCGGGCTGCCGCCCGGCGAGTGGATCGACTGGCGCTACCGCTCGCGCGACGACGCCTTCGGCCGCTTCGCGCGCCAGGTGCGCCGCGGCGGCGGCCTCGTGGTCCCCGCGCACATGTACTGCGCGTACGTGGCCTGTCAGTGGAAGTTCGGCTTCGACGACGCCGACGCCACCGAGGTGTGGACCGGCCCGTGGACCTACGACGACGAGCACGCGGTCAGCACCTGGGACCAGAAACTCGGCGAAGCCGTCCGCGCCGGCAAGCGCTGGCTCCCGGCCATGGGCAACAGCGACGCGCACAGCGATCCGCAGGTCATCGGCCTGCCGCACAACGTGGTGTACGCCGACGACCTGGCCACCGACTCGATCATGGACGGCGTCCGAGCGGGCCGTAACTGGATCGCTGAGTCGGCCTCCGTCAAGCTGACCTTCACCGCCAGCGGCCACGGCGGACAAGCCGGTATCGGCGAGAAACTCAGTGTGCCGGCCGACGCGCCGGTGGATGTCCGCCTCGACATCCAGGGCGTACCCCACGGCACCATCCGCTTCATCACCGACGAGGGCCAGATGCACCAGGAATCGGTGGACGCCTCCGGCTCCGGCACGGTGGTGTGGCGGACGACCGCTTCACTCGCGGCGTACGTGCGCGCCGAAGTGCGCCACCCTATGGCGGACGGAAGCCCGGGGCAGGGCAACACGATGGGGGACGCCCTGCTGTTCGGACCCATGGCCGCCCTGACCAACCCGATCTTCCTGACCACCACATCGGCCGGCTGACAAGGGCTTGTTCCTCCCGCGCCGGCGAGATTCCACGTCTCGCCGGCCCGGCGGAGGCGATGGAACCGGGGCGTGGTGTGCGAGCTGCTCGCCGTCTCCCCCCGAAGGCCTCAGCCCCATGGCAAGCCACCATTCGATGCGTCCGCCTGCAGCGACCATCGGCGGCGGCCAGGTCGGTGACGTCGGCGACGACTCGCCAGCAGCTGTAGGTTCTCTCTGGACTTGGCGACGTCGCACGAACGTGACGGCCCACGTGGAGGATCCGCCGTCGTCGTGAGACGGCGGGCCGTGTGTCATCGATCGTTGTCGACGTGATGCCTCACAGCCGCCGGACGCGCAGCACGCCGGTCAGCATCGGGAGAGTGAACTCGCCGCGGGCGGTCTCCGGTCTACTCGCGAGGAAAGCACGGATCCGGCCCAGCGTGGCTTCTCGTTCCTGCTCTGGCATGACCAGCACCCCCGCGCGCGTCGCGATGGTCGCGACCAGAAATTCGGCGGTACGCCGCTGCCCGTGCGGGAACACGGCCTGCTCCGGTGAGCCGAACCGGGCGGCCGCGCCGTTCTTGGGACGGTGCATGTCGGCCGTCTCGGCGCGCCAGCTGGCGGGCGTGTCCCGCGGGCCGATGGCCGCACTCCCGCTGACCCGCGCGAGTTCGGCAACCCACTCGACCTGGTCGTCCATCAGGTTCCACAGGCCGGCCAGGATGCCGCTGGGCGCGAGGATCCTGGCGATCTCGGGTCCCGCGACGGCCATGTCGAACCAGTGCATGGCGTTCCCGGCCAGCACGGCATCGACAGAAGCGTCCGGCAGCGGTATCGCCTCGGCGCTGCCCGGCAGGGCACGGACATCCGGCAGTGAGCGGCGCAACTCGGTCAGCATCCCCGGGTCGGGCTCGACTGCGATGACTTCGGCACCCAGTGCGACCAGCGTGGCGGTCAGTTTGCCCGTTCCGGCACCGAGGTCGAGCACGCGCGGGCCCGGCGCGGGTTGAAGCGCCCAGCGCACCGCGGCTTGCGCGTAGTCCGGGCGGTGTTCGGCGTATGCGCCCGCCGCCGCGCCGAACGACGAGGCGTGACGCAGCCGTTCATCCTGGTCCACACGGTCACGCTAGCGGTGCTGCCGACGGTCGGCTACCCCGCCTCACCACGTCGGCGACGCCAGCCCGGGTGAGATCGTTTGCGTCGGTCCTCCTCCCCCATCGGCCTCAGCCTCGGATCAGCATCGGCTCCCATCCCACAGACCTCCGCCCAGCCGCGGTCCCACGGACCAAAAATGGCAGTCGGCTCGTACCCCAGTTTCCGAATTCACCGGACGCACAAAGAAATGACGGCGGCCGTCGGGATCCGATTTTCGCCGGACCACTCGGTATCGGCCCGCACCTTCGGCTCCATCCATCCATCCATCCATCCATCCATCCATCCATCCATCCATCCATCCATCCATCCATCCATCCAGTCTGGGCGCGAAATCTACGGCCGGACCACCCCTTCTGCGCTTCCACTACGTGATTCTGCACAAGTGAGAACCTCGGACCGCACCGCCCGTTTCCAGGAATTGAACGCGTAACAAAGAAGGTATTGACAGCCCGTCATTCCGAACCGGCTAATTATGCGGACGCGTTCTTACGCGCAAGCTCCTCTCCCTCCTCATCGGCCCGATACCGAGGGCCCGTCACGATGGGTACGCAGTGAAGGAATCCCCGCTCCGAAGAGAGCGCATATCCGTGGCCACGACGCTCCGGCGCGGTGCCGCCGCCCTGGGGCTCACCGCCCTCGCCCTGCTGGGCATCCAGACGCCCGCGCATGCCGCGCCGGCCCCGGACCCCTCAGCCGGCACCAGGACGACGCGCCTCGACACCGCGTCCGGCACCGAGGACCCCGCCATCCACCTGACTCCCGTGTGCGGCACCCCCGCCAACGGGCACGCATCGTGCTACGCCATGCGCTCCGCCGGGCAGCCCACGCTGCTCCGGCTGGCCGCGGCACAGACGCCG
This sequence comes from Streptomyces sp. RB17, assembly GCF_009604455.1. GTDB lineage: Bacteria > Actinomycetota > Actinomycetes > Streptomycetales > Streptomycetaceae > Streptomyces. The sequence goes on along the minus strand of NZ_WEGL01000005.1, from coordinate 569,431 downwards.
CCGGGGCTCGGTCCGCAAGACCTCCAGAGCGCCTACAGCCTCCCGGCCGACGGCGGCGCGGGACAGACGATCGCCATCGTCGACGCCTACGACAACCCGAACGCCGAAGCGGACCTCGCGGTCTACCGCGCCCAGTACGGTCTGCCGGCGTGCACCACGGCCAACGGCTGCTTCACGAAGGTGGACCAGCGCGGCGGCACCGACTACCCGACGTCGAGCGACATGTGGGCCGGTGAGATCGCCCTCGACCTCGACATGGTCTCCGCGGTCGCCCCGCAGGCCCACATCCTGCTCGTGGAGACCGACAACGACGGACTCGACCGGCTCGCGGCCGGTGTCGACGAGGCGGTCTCACTGGGCGCGAAGTACGTCTCCAACTCCTATGGCCGTTCCGGCGATTACCCCACCGACGCACCGGCCTACGGTTCCTCCTACGACCATCCCGGCGTCGCGATCGTCGCGGCGAGCGGGGACAACGGCTATGGCGTCGCGTTCCCGGCCACCCTCCCCACCGTGACGGCGGTCGGCGGCACGAATCTGGTCGCCGACCCGGCAAGTCCGCGCGGCTGGGAGGAGACGGTGTGGAAGCGGGCCCCCTACGGGCCCGGCTCGGGCTGCGCGTCGTACCAGCCCAAGCCCGTCTTCCAGAAGGACACCGGCTGCCAGGGACGCAGTGTCACGGACGTGTCGGCGGTCGCTGACAACGTTGCCGTCTACTCGACGTTCGGCTCGCTCGGCACCGGCTGGCAGCGCTACGGCGGCACCAGCGCCTCCACTCCGTTGATCGCCGGCGTCTACGCGCTGGCCGGCTCCCCTCGCCCGGGCACCTACCCCAACGCGTATCCGTACGCCGCCGGCGGCGCCGGACTGAACGACATCATCTCCGGGTCCAACGGCACCTGCACCACCGCCTACCTGTGCACGGCGGGTACCGGCTACGACGGCCCTACCGGTCTGGGCACCCCGGCCGGCCTGGCGGCCTTCCGCAGCGGCCCGAGCGGCACGTTGTCGGGCGAGGTGAGGGACGCCAGGACCGGCAAGCCCGTCGCCGGCGCCACCGTGGGTTCAGGGCTCGACGTGGCCACGACCCGCACCGACGGCACGTACACCCTGAACCTGCCCGCCGGTGAGGTGAGCGGGCTGACCGTCACGGCCTTCGGCTACACCACCACGACACCGGTCACCCTGCAGATCGAGGACGGCAAGACGGTGACCCGCGACTTCGGGCTCACCGCGCTGCCCCGCACGCATGTGCGCGGGACCGTGCGGGACGGATCCGGGCACGGCTGGCCGCTGTACGCCCGGATCGCAGTGGCGGGCTCACCGGAGACGCCGGTGTGGACCGACCCGGTGACCGGCGACTACGACATCTCCCTGCCGAAGCACGCGGGTTACACCCTGAACATCACGGCCGCTCTGCCCGGTTACGAGGCCGTCGCCCGCAAGGTGACGGTGGGCGGCAGGACGGTGACCGCCGACGCGGCGCTGACCGCCGACCCGGACGCGGCCACCGCCGTCGGCTACGACCTCCGCACCACCGAGCACGCCGAGGGATTCGCCTCGGCCTCGGCCGCGCCCGAGGGCTGGACAGTGACGAACGCGCCCGGCAGCGACAACGGCTGGCGGTTCGACGACCCGATCCAGCTGGGCAACTCCACAGGTGGCAACGGGTCGTTCGCGGTCGCCGCGAGCGACAACGGGCCGTTCGGACCCCACCAGGACACCTCACTGGTCAGTCCCGCCTACGACCTGTCCGACGCCCAGTCGGCCGTGCTGACGTTCAAGACCAACTACATCACCAACACCGGTCAGCAGCACATGACCGTGGACGCCAGCAGCGACGACGGCGCCACCTGGCAGAACGTGTGGGGCGGCCCCAAGTCGAGCGGCGAGGCCGACCACCTCACCGTGAGAGTCCCGCTGCGGCAGTACGCCGGACAGCCGTCCGTACGGCTGCGCTTCCACTTCGTCGCGAACTGGGCGTACTTCTGGGCGATCGACGATGTGAGCGTGCAGAACCGGACGCTGCAGCCGGTCCCGGGCGGGCTGACGGTCGGTACCGTCGAGGACGCCCGGACCGGCGAGGCGATCACCGGCGCGAAGGTCGCCGACGCCTCGGCCCCGGACACCGCCGCGGTCACCGTGGCCACACCCGAGGACCCGGCCGTCGGCGACGGCCTCTACACCCTGTTCTCGGCCGGCGCCGGCGTCCACACCCTCGGCGTCACGGCGGACGGCCACGTGACGCTCACGCGACGGGTGGTGGTGCGCGAGGACGGGGTCACCCGGAAGGACTTCGCGTTGCAGGGCGCGAAGTAGCCGCCGCGAAGCAGTCGAGCGCCGCGGGCGGTGCCGTGTCCACGGGCACGGCACCGCCCGCGGCGCCAGTCGGCGGCGCGAGGGCGGGGCCGGAGGGCTTGGGCCGGAGGCTTTCTGGAGGACCACTGGCAGCGGCGTCTGCTAGTGGTCCTCCAGCCACCCCCGTTCTGCCGCCAGGAGGGCGATCTGGAAGCGGGTGCGGGCGCCGAGTCGGGTGCCTGCCTCGCTGACGTGTTTCTGAACGGTGCGACGGCTCACCTTGAGCAGACGGGCGATCGTGTCGTCCTTCAGTCCGGTGGCCATCAGGTGCAGGATCTCCCGCGTGCGGGGGTCCGGTTCCTGTGTCGCCGGGGTGTCTGCGGGCAGCGGACCCTCGGGCGTCGGTGGCGGGGCGTCGGTCCGGCCGGACAGTGACACCGGCTCCGCGCGTTCCCACACGCTCTCGAACAGCGCCACCAGTGCCTCGACGAGCGCGGGCGAGTGGACCACCAGGGAGCCGGCGGCCGGCCGGTCGCCGTGCACCGGAAGCAGGGCCGCCACCCGGTCGAACACCACGAGCTTCACCGGCAACCCTGACGCCAGCCGCAGTTCCCCGCCCTGCCCGGTGCCACGCAACGCCGTGGTCAGGGACACCGCGTCGGTGAAGCCCTCGGTCTCGTACACCGAGCGCATACGCACCCCGTCCGCCACGCCCAGTTCCCCCGCGGACGCCTCGGAACCTGTGACGTACGGCGGTTTCGCCAGGTGCAACACCTCGGATGCGCATCCTTTGAGCAGCTGGCCGTAGCGCGCCGACACCTGCTGTTCGCGCTCCAGGAGCTCCACCAGGTGCGCCGCGCGCGGCCCGGACACGGTCTCGTACATTTCTTGAAGGCGCTCCACGAGCACTTCGGCGTGTGCCAGTTCGGCCCGCCGACGGGCCAGCAGGGCGCCGAGGGACGAGCGCGGGGGGCCGGCCGCCCAACGTGGCGTGGTGCCGTCGATGCGCAGTGCCAGCGAGGCGTCGGCGAGGTGTCGCAGGGCCCGTTCCGCGTCCGCCGCGGACACGCCGGCCGCCGACGCCACCTCGGCTGCGTCCGCCGAGGGCACCGCCACCAAGTGCTCCAGCACGCGCCCGGTCCGCGCATCCAGACCGGTTCCCGACCATGGGCTGTCCGCGGGTGCGTCCATGGGCTCTGACACTCCTGTGCGCTGCAAGGCCGGGCGAACCCGAGGTGACGGGTGGGGAACCGACGTCGATGCTACGTCCGTTCCGACAGGCCCGGCGCCGTCACCGCACGAGGCCCCGCCGAACGCCAGGGCACCAAGGATTCGTCGTCCCGTTCCACCGCTGGAAGTCGAGCGTACGATCGGCTGGCGCGTGAACGCCCGACGCACCGCGCACACGGCACGTTGGTCTCGGGTGGCGGTGCTGGACGGGCGATGGTCCGTACTCGTCGATCACGACGTGAGTGCGGCCAAGAGGTCCGGGATCAGTGCCGCGTTGGGGTGGCTCAGGGGTACGGTCAGCACCGGCTTCTCGACGCCCACCTGAGACACGCAGACCATGCCGTTGTACAGCTGTGGAGCGCTGATCGACTCCCACGGCAGGGAGAGCTGGGGCTTCGCACACGCGATGCCGCCCTGGCTCACCTCCAGGCTGCCGCCGACCGTGACGGTCTCACCTCGGCGAACCCGGGCGACCAGTTCGGCGAGCAACCGGGGCTCCAGGTAGTGCCTGGCCAGGTTCACCAGGAAGATCCACTCCTCAGGCTGGTCGGCTCGGCGGCCTCCCTTCGAGAAACGCACGTCGACCCTGGGCCCGCCGTTGTACGGGTACCGCCCCACCCTGAAGTCCCACTTGTTGTCGTACAACGTGGGGAACATGAAGCGTTTTTCGGCGATCCGGGTCGCTGAGTAACCGACCCACTCCACATCGTCGAGCGCGATCGATTTCCGGCCGTACGTGATCACCCGTGGGTCGGCGTGCAGATGTGTCCAGCCGACCGTGGTGTCGAGGACCGGAACCGGGTCAGGCTGCGCCGGCCCCACGGCCCGCATCGGGTCCTGCGGGGGCGTCGACGCGGGGGACGCGTTCCGGGGGCCAGGGGCCGCCGCCGCAGGTCGCGGGGCCGGCTCCGGTCGCCTCGGGGGTCGCGCGGGCTGGTCCTGCCGTGAGTCGGGCCGCCCCGACGTCGCACCGGTCTCTCGCAGTGCCGTACGGTGTGCGGGATCGAACCCGGCGGCTGCGGCAGCGTGTTCAAAGAGCCAAGCCGGTGTATGGGCGCGCGGGTAGGCGGCCAGGTCGTCGCGGTAGTGTTCGGGCGCCAGCAGATGGTCGTCGGGGAAGGGCTGGTCACCGTAGTCGTACTCCGTGGTGATCCGGGCGTCCGTTCCAGCGCTGTGGCTCACGGCGAGCAGCAGGCGCCACCATGGTCCGGCCGGCATCTGTGCGGCGAGGTGTCGCTGCCGGCGGACCAGCACGGCTATCTGCTCGGGTACCAGCACGTCGGTGCTCGTGTTCCCGCACCAGAACCGAAGCTGGGCCACCTCGCCGGAGACCGTGAAGGAGAAGGCCGCCACGAAGCGGTCCCACCCCGGCGGGCCGAGCACGGCCAACTGCTGCGCGATCGGGTCGAGCAGCCGGGACGCCCTGGCCGCGAGGACCTCCTCGGTGGGGGCGTCGATGGTGAACGAACTGATGCCCGCGGGGCCTTCCGACGCGGAGTCGAGCCGCATGACCTCGTCCCTGAGGCCGGCCATGAACCCTTCCTCGGCGGGCCTACGGCGAACGTACGCCTCTTCGGCGCGGAACATCTCCTCCGCCTGCTGCGGAGGGATCGAGCTCGATACCTCCTTGACCCGCCCGATGTCGCTCACCAGGAACACCGACCGGCCCACCGGCATGTCCAGGAACGCCATCGGATCGCTTTCGTCGATGTCCACCGGCGCGTATACGCTCCACCCCGCCTCGAAGCGGTCCGCCGCCAGGCCCTGCGTGGGGTAGTCGAGGCGGCGGGCGCGGATCCGCTCCACGACCAGTGAGATCGCCCGTGCTGCGGCCAGCTGTCCGCCCTCGGGCGTCGAGACGTGGTCGAGAGGGTGGCCGGCCTGGCCGCCGGGGGCGGTGCCGACGGACGACCTGCCGCGGTAGTGCTGCGTGAGGTCGAACCAGAGGCACACCTCCTCGGCCGTCTCGGCATGGACATCGGCCGTGATCACCGACCAGGAGCCGCCGGCGTCCCGCCCGTAGAGCGTGACCGCGTCGCCGCCGTCCCGGCCGGCTACGACGTAGTCCGCCTCGTGGAGATCGCCGAGTTCGGCGGCCTCGGCGAGCGTGGGCACCGTGGAGCTGACGCGATCGCCGAAAGCCTGGCCGTTTACGTCGATGGCGGTCAACACCTAGTCGTCTTCAGGAGTGGGGGCGTACTCGAAGCCGACCGGAGGGCTGTCGTCCCAGGCCGGCTCCGACCGGCTCAGGGCATCGTGCCTGCGGCGCATTTCCACGACGACGGGGGCGGGGGCATGGGCGACGAGGACCGACCAGGTGCCTGTGGCGTCCCTCCCATAGAGGGTGATGTCGTCGTGGCCATGACGGACCGACACGTAGTTCGTACGGTGGCTGTTGCCGTAATCGGCTGCTTCGCCGAGGGTGGGTGCCGTGGAGACGATACGTTCCGCGAGCCGTTTCCCGTCGGCATCGGTGGCAGCCATCACGTAGCCGGTCATCAGTCCTGCTCCTGTCGCTACCGGAGTGGGATGCAGGGTCACCCGCCACCCTAGTGGCTGACGGGATCGGTTGGCCGGTGGTCGGAGTGCCTCTGTGCCAGGGAAAACCCTGCTTCGTTGGAGGAGTTGGCGGTATTGGGCGGGATCGGTGAAGACCCGGTCGAGGAGGCGGCCCCCGACCGATGAGTTCCGCCTCGCCGCGTCGTCTGCATGTGTGGGCCGTCCCCTTCCGCGATCGTGGGAGGCCCGAGATGAGATGACAAGGAGCGTGCAACCGTGGACCAGGAGAGCGTGAGCGCCACCCTGACTTTCCCCGTGCCCGCCGCGAGGGTGTTCGCGGTGCTGGCGGACCCGACGACCCATGCTGCGATCGACGGCACCGGCTGGGTCCAGCAGCCCGTCGACCGGGCGCCGCTGACCGAGGTGGGGCAGATTTTCCGGATGGGCATGTATCACGCCAACCATCCAAACGGTGACTACGAGGTGGTCAACAAGGTCCAGGTGCTCGACCCGCCACGCGCCATCGGCTGGCTGACGGGACAGAAAACGAGTGATGGGCGCCTGGAGTTCGGCGGTTGGATCTGGCGTTACGACCTCACACCCCTCGGCTGGTCCGAGACCGAGGTCACGCTCACCTACGACTGGTCGGCAGTGCCGCAGTACATCCGCGAGCGCGGTATCCAGTTCCCGCCCTTCGGCCCGGAACATCTCACCAACTCGCTCCATCACCTGGCCGAGCTTGCCGCACCGACGTCCCGGACCTGCAGGCCCAGCGGCCAGGCGCCCGGCGGGCGGCTGTAGCAGTCCACTCGAACGAAGATGCCGGCAATGCGGGCATCAGTCGGACACCGTCGCTTCAGCACCCAGGGCCAGGGACCACTAGGACAGCTCGCCCCACGCCCTCACGATCCGTCCCATAGGCCCAGACGTTTTAGCCGGCGCTGCCGGAGCCGCTCTGCCGCGGCCGTGAGAAGTGTCGGGCTCCCCATTTCTGGATCCGGGTCGGACGCTGCCGCCCGCCCAGAGCCCGGTCCACGACCCAGAACGCTGCACCCACTGACCGTCGCCAGTTCGCCACGCCGCAGGCGTATGGCGCGGATTCGCCTGTCTCTCCCTGAGGCTCACGGCCTGTTGTCATGGGCATTGACTCCGGAGGCGGACATTGGTTCAGTGGATCAGCCACTGAGCCACCGGGAGGACTGCGTGGAAGCACTGCCCCGCGAAACCATCGTCGATGTCCTGGAGAGCCGTCTGCGCGAGGACATCCTCGCCGGACAGCACCCGGCCGGCAGTTATCTGCCGCCGGAACGCACGCTCGCCCACGGCTACGGCGTCACGCGCACCACCCTCAAGCACGCGTTCGGGCGTCTGGTGCAGGCCGGACTTCTGGAGACGCGGCACGGTGTCGGCACCCGTGTCCGGGACTACCTGCGCCTGGGCGGCACCGATCTGCTGCCCATGCTCGTGCGGCACAGCCCCGACTGGATCAGCGAGGTCTTCGAAGTGCGGCGTCACATCGGCGCGTTGATCGCCGAGCGCGCCGCGGCGCGGGCCACCGGCCCGCAGCGTGCCGAGCTCTGTACGCTCCTGGAGGGTGTGGCGGGGGCGGCGGACGCCGATGCCGTTCAGCTTGCGGACATCGAGGTCCACCGAGCCCTGGCACGCGCTACCGGCAACCGCGTCTACGTCCTGCTGACCAACACCCTCTTCAACGCCTATCTGCCCGTGCGCGCGGCGCTCAGGGCACCGTTCGAGGACGCCCGGGTCGCCCACGCACGCCTGCGGCCGGTCATCGACGCGGTCGGGGCGGGCGACGAGGCCGGCGCCCGGCGGGCGGCCGAGCAGTATCTGACGGCGACCGAACGGATCATGCTGAAGGCTCTCGCATGAGCGCGGACACAGCCGCAGGCAAGTGCGGGAGCGACGGGGGCCGATCAGCCCGTGGTACCGGCTTCAGCGAGACGATGCTCGGTACCCTCACGCTCGACGGCGAGGGTCACGCCCGACGGATCCGCCTCGATCTGACCGTCTCGGCGGACCACCTGCTGAAGCCCTTCGGTACCACCCGTGCCCGCGCGACCGGCCGGATCCGTGTCGCCGGATGGGCCGACGACCCTCACGCCCACGGCGAGTTGGAGATCTCGCCCCTCGCGCGCCGCCGCATCCGTTACCGCATCACCTTCACCGCGGACGGCCGACGGCTCACCCTCGACGGCTGGAAGTCCATCACCTGGCGCAGGCCCATCGCCTCGATGACCGTGTTGCCGTACACCGTCTTCGAGGACGCCATGCCGATCGCAACCGGCACCCTCCGCTTCCCCCTCGCCACCCGACTGCCGGCATTCCTTGCCAGTTTCCGCTTCCCGCGGCGGGAGGATCCCGGTGCTCTGCTCGCGCCCCGCTGGCGCGGAGAACAGGGCCGGATGGAGGTCTGGTACACCACCATCACCGATCCGGGCTCCGGCAGCGGACTCTGGCTGCATCACGAACTGACCGTGCCGGCCGACGGATCCCCGCCGTACGCGCACGGCTGGGCGGCCATGTTCCCCAAGGACGGCCCGGTGCGGCACGCCCGGTTCGGCCCGGTTCCGTGGACTTCCGGGCAGCCCGGCTTCAGCGCCGACGGGGTCACGGTCCGACCCGGGCGCCTGACCGGGTCCACCGCAGACGGGGCATTGCGCTGGGACCTCACCGAACGGCCCGCGGACGAGCCGCTGTTCACCTTTCCCCGCTGGTCCTGGCGTCGGCCGCTGCTGCCGGCCGCCCACATGCTCCCTGCCGCGCGAGCCCTCTACGACGGCACCCTCAGCCACGACGGTACGACACTGACGCTCGGCGCGGCGCCGGGTGCCTCGGCCCGGATCTACGGTCAGGGCAACGCCCGCCGCTGGGCCTGGCTGCACGCGGACCTCGGCGGCGGAGACGTCCTGGAGATCGTCGCGGCCGTATCCATGCGTCCAGGCCTGCGCAATCTTCCGCCCCTGGTCTTTCTCCGGCTGCGCCGAAACGGCCGCTGCTGGCCACGGCGCCCCGAACGGCCGGCCGTCGGCTGGGCCGGCGCGGGCCGCTTCCGTGCGCGTATCGGCCTGCCCACGTGGACGGTCACCGGCCGCGCCGGCCTGCGCCGGATCCGCGTCGAGGTCACGCAGCCGCCCGACCGTACGCTCGCCCTGGACTACACCGACCCGGACGGCCGCCGTGCGACGTGCCGCAACAGCGAACGCGCCGACGCCCACGTCCTGCTCCAGCGATGGTGGTTCGGCGGCTGGCGCACCGAGGCGGAGTGGAGACTCGACGGCACGGCCCACGCGGAGGTGGGCACACGATGACTCTCGCCGGCCTCGTGTCCGCCCTCATCGCCGACGACGGCACCACCGACTGGCCCCGCCGCGTCCCCGCCCGGCTGGAGACCCTCCTCGCCGCCACACCGCTCGCCGCCCGGGCCGGGCTGCGGGCAGCGGCGCGCGGCATCGACGCGTACGCCCTGGCACGCACTGGGCGCCATCTCTCCCAACTCTCCTCGCACGAAAGGGGGTTAGTACTCCGCAGGCTCACCGCACGTCCCGCCCTCCTCCCGCTGCTGGACGTGCTGAAGGTACCGGTCCTCCTGGCGGCCGGCACCGAACGAATGCTCCAGGACGGCCCCGTACCGCCGGCCCTCATACGGCAGGACCCGCCGCTGAACCTGACACCCGCGTCCGCCTGGCCCGCCCGTACCACCGCCGACGCCGTGGTCATCGGCTCGGGCGCGGGCGGAGCCATGGCGGCGCGGACCCTGGCTCGCGCGGGCCTCGACGTCGTCGTTCTCGAAGAGGGACAGCACCACCCGACCGAGTCGTTCGGCCGGCGTACGCCCCTCGACCGGTTCACCGGGCTCTACCGGGACGGCGGAGCGACCGTCGCCCTGGGCAACCCTCCCCTGCTCCTGCCGACGGGCCGGGCAGTCGGCGGCACCACCCTCGTCAACTCCGGTACCTGTTACCGGACTCCGTCCCGCGTCCTCGCCCGCTGGAGCCTGGACTTCGGCTTCACGCTCGCGGACGGCTTCGACCAGTACCTGGACGAGGTCGAACGCACCCTGCACGTGGCCACCCAGCCCCTCGACGTCCTCGGCGCCAACGGCCGTCTTGCGCTCATCGGCGCCCGCGCACTCGGCTGGCAGGCCGCGCCCCTGCGCCGGAACGCAACCGGCTGCCAGGGCTCCTGCCAGTGCGTGGTGGGCTGCCCCACCGGCGCCAAACAGAGCGTCCAGCTCTCCGTGCTGCCCGACGCCTGCGCGGCAGGTGCCCGCATCGTGACCGGGGCACGGGCCGAGCGCATCCTCGTCGACGCGGACCGGCCCGGTGGCCCGCGGGCGGCAGGGGTGCGCGTGCACCGCAAGGACGGCGCGGTAGAGATCCTCGCGCCCCTGGTCGTCGTCGCGGCCGGCGCACTGCAGACCCCACCGCTGCTGCGCCGCTCCGGCCTCGGCCGGCATCCCCGCCTCGGCCGCAACCTCAGCGTGCACCCGGCCACGAGCGTCGCCGGACGCTTCGCCCAGCCCGTCATCGCCTGGAAGGGCGTACTGCAGAGCGTCGGCGTGGAGCAACACCACGATGAGGGGATCCTCATCGAGGCCACCGCCACCCCGCCCGGCATGGGCTCCTTCGTCCTTCCCGGACTGGGTGCCGAACTACGGCACGAACTGGAGAACGCCGACCGGCTCGCGACACTCGGTGCGATGATCGCCGACCGCCCCCGCGGGCGTGTCCTCGGCCGTGACCGCACACTGATCCGCTACGACCTGGACCGCCGCGACGGGGCACGCCTGACGAAAGCCGTCCGCGCCATGGGCGAGTTGCTCTTCGCCGCGGGCGCCGAAGAAGTGCTCACCGGCATCCCCCGCACACCACGCGTGCGCAGCCTCGCCGAGTTGGACGCCGTACTCGCCGCCAGCACCGCTCGGCAGCTGCACCTGTCGGCCTACCACCCCACCGGCACGGTCGCCGCGGGCGCGAACCCCCAGCGGTTCCCGGCCGACCCCGTGGGCCGGCTCCGCGGGGTACACGGAGTGCTCGTCACAGATGCCTCCGTACTCCCCAGCTGCCCGCAGGTGAACCCCCAACTGAGCATCATGGCGGCAGCCCTGGCCGCAACAACCGCACATGTCGGCACATGACCACCCGGGACGATGTTCGTGGTGGTGCGGTGCGGTCTGCGCATGGAAGGCCCTTTTCTGTCTCAAGCGGCAAGAGGACATTCGGTTGTCCGAGACCTCCACTGCCTCTTGCACTGGCGACATGGGGCAGATCACCGCCGAGATGCGAGCCTCCTTCCTTCGCGACGGATTCGTCGTCGTGCCGGACGTGCTGGACGCGGCGCAGATCGCGCGAGGGCGACGGATCGTCGAGAGGATGCTGGAGCGGAAACCGCGGACCAAACTCACGCGTGAGCTGCTGCGGCCCGGGCTGAGCGTGTGCGAGCCGGAGTTCGCGCAGCTCGCCCTGACGCTGCCGCCCTGGCCGAACGCGGACCCGACGCACTGCGCCTTCAGGACATGGCGCCCGGCCCGTACCCGCCCGTTGAACTGGGCGACCCCGTGCAGGCCACCGGCACCGCTGGAAGCGTTCTTCTCGCCCACTACCTGCTCGGCCACAACATCGGCGGCGAACGGAGGGAGACGGTCTACTACCGGCTGATGGCCCAGGGGCACCGGGAAGGGTGGCGCGACTACGTCACTGACCCCCACGTCGAGTTCCGGGCGGAGTCGGCGTAGCAGCGCGTTGCTCGGCTCTCCCGCTGCCGGCGTGCGGGGGCGTCCGCCCCACCGGATGCCCTTTTCGCTGGGGATGCGCGCGTTCTCGGCGTTGTGCAGCGAGGACGTCGGGGTGGCGGGTGTTGGGGTGGCGCCGGCGCAGGCAGCCGTGCAGGGCCAGGGTCTGCACGGTGGGGTTGGGCCGGTGGGCGTTGGCCAGGGAGAACTGTCGCAGTGGGCCGAAGTGGGCCTCGATCGGGTCGGCCCAGAAGATCACCACGGTGATCCAAACCGGCTCCACCACCGCTCCAGGCACGCAGCTATCGGCTCTTCTCCACGCCGTACAGCGTCTACCACTGCGAGCGGGCACTCACTGCGGCTCTCGTTCGTCGACGAACGCGACCCGCCCGGCTTTCACCTCGATGTCCCACCGGTTTTCACCCGATTGCACCGCATGAGGGGCCTGGAAGGTCGGAGGCGTGAACGCTGGTGGCCATAGGCCTCAAGGGAAAGCGAGTTCAGCATGACGGCATCTGCGGTCCCTGACATAGGACGCCGCACACGGCGTCTCCGCGTCGCGGCGGCGGGATGCACGGTCGCCACCTTGTGCACGGTCACGGCGACGCCGGCTGTCGCGGACGTCGGCGGGGGCGGCGCCAAACCCACCATCGTGCTGGTGCACGGTGCCTTCGCCGACGGCTCGAGCTGGAACGGAGTGATCGAACGGCTCGAACGCCGCGGCTACAGGGTCATGGCCCCGGCCAACCCGCTGCGCGGCCTGTACAGCGACTCCGCCTACATCGCCTCCGTACTCAAGAGCGTCAAGGGACCCATCGTGCTGGCCGGCCACTCCTACGGCGGAGCAGTGATCAGCACCGCCGCTGCAGGAAATCCCCAGGTCAAGTCGTTGGTCTACGTCTCGGCGCTGATGCCGGACGTGGGCGAGAGCGGCATGTCTTTGTCCGCCCGGTTCCCCAGTGCTCTCGGCACCGCCACCACGTCCGTCCCGTACCGGACCGACGGCACCAGCGGAACCGACCTGTACCTCAAGCCCGGCAAGGTGCACCCGGTCTTCGCAGCCTGCCTGTCGGCCGGCCAGGCGTCGCTGCTGGCGGTCACCCAGCGGCCCGCAGCGACCACCACCTTCTCGGAGAAGGCCAAGGTGGCGGCCTGGAAGAGCATCCCGTCCTGGGCCCTCGTAGGCCGACAGGACATGACCATCAATCCGGACCAGGAACGCTTCGAGGCCAAGCGCGCCCACTCCCACACCGTGGAGATCAACACCTGTCACGTGTCCCTGATCGCCCGCCCCGACGCCGTCGCGAATCTGATCCTTCAGGCCGCCACCGCCACCGCGACGACCACCGCCGCCGCCGATCCTGATCGCCCGGCGCTCGCGACCACCGCTACTTCGAGGCCTGACACGAAGGCGATCACCCTGGGCGGTATCGCTGTCGCATCCCTGGGCGGTATCGCGGCAGCATCCCTGGTCGCCGGCGCGGCAGTCGTGCTCCTCGGCCGCCGGCTGAGCCGCCACACGCACTGACGCGGAAGAAGCGCCAGTGGGGGCGCCTGGAGGGTCCGCACGCCTGGTGGGGTCCAGGTGGCTACCGCCTACGATTCCTCCTCCTCGAATCATACGAAGCCACACGGAGTGGGACCTCACTCGTCCGGGCCGGACGCCACGGACCCGCCGACTCTGTTGGCCGTCCCGATCCCGCGAGATGGACGCGTCCGGAACTCCTCAGCCTCACCTTCGGCATGCCGAGCTGCGCGAGCCGCGCCTGCGGCCGTTCGCCCTCTCGGAGACACACGAGCTGCTGGACGTCGTGCAGCCCGTCGGCACCCGCGGCCACGACTGGGGAGCCCAAGCCCGGCGCTGCGCAGCCGATCCCAGCCCGCGTCCCGCCACGCGGCACGTACGCCCCGCCCGCCTGACCGATCCGTCCTCGACACCGGCATCGGAGACCACGCACGGACGCCCTCGCGCAGCCGGGCCGTGTCACGTCCTGAATGTTCGGCTGCCTCGGGATCCTCGCCGACGCGTGCCCTCGCCGACGAGCCGCGCGCACGGCATCACGCCAGGCTCACTCCCGCAGCTGCGGTCAGCCCCGAAACGCGCCGGCCGCCAGTGCGGCATCGACGCCGAGGCCGAACGATCCACGATGTCCTGCGAGACGATTGCTCCACGACGGTGACGTGATCTCCATCGACGCCCACACCGTCGCGGTCTTACGTCGAAGGCTCCTCACCAGCAGACCGAACGCCCTACTCGTCGAGGAACTGATACGCCCCGCTCGCGGCTCGAATCACGACGATGCCGTCGCGGACCTGCCACTCCCTCATGCCATCGACCTCGTGACTGACGAGGAACAGACCGGTGATCAGGTCATTGTCGTCATCGGAGGCTGGAATCCGCGCCACGCTCCGTAGTTGCTCCAGAAACCAGTCGACGGACTGGGCACGCATTTCGGTCCCGAAGAAGATCCAGTTGGTGAAGTTGTACTGCCTCGGGGGGAAGGCCCAACCACCCCCCTGCGCTCCAGGCGCCATTAGATGGGCGCCCGTTCCGATCGTCGGCGCCATAGGCGTGATCGGATTGATCAAGCAAAGCGTTTCGCCCGTCCTCCCAGCGGTCAGATTCCGCGCCGGCAGGTGAGCACGTCGGGACGGCGGGCGTGGGCATAGCGCCGGCGCAGGTGGCGGTGCAGGACCCGTGTTGCACCCCCTTCAGGGGACAGCGCGTCCGGCCGGCTCGGGACGCCGGCGAGCAGATGCACGACCAAGGCGGTGCCGGTGCTGGGGGACCGTCGTACCGGCCGCACGAGCTTGTGGCCGGACAGGGGCCGCCGTACCTGACAGCACGGCGCGGAGATTCTTCAGCGCCCGGCGACGGGCGCCGATCCCGCTGCACACCGTCGACTCGCAGGGCCCCTTCGGGTTCACTCACCGCCTTGGTCGGCGCCTGCCGCACATCACCTTGGTGCGGCGCGCCAGGTGGGCCGGTCCTGGGATGCGTGTCCCCGGGACCGGCCCACCCTCGTCAGTGGCTGCCGGGTCTCACTGGCCGAAGCCGTAGGCGAAGAGATGGTCGGTGCCTGTCGAGCCGGTCACCGGCAGCGTGATCGACGCCACCTGCTTGGAGGCGTCGAGGGGGACCTTGGTGGCGAAGACGTAGGTCTTCACACCGTCCCGGCCCCCGCTGCCGGTGTTCCGGTAGGCCGTTGTGACGGCCGTGGTTTCACCCGGGAGCGGCTTGCTCGAGCCGGCGTTGAGCGTCCAGTCGGAGAAGCCGACCGTCGCCTTGGCGGTGGTGCCGTCGGTGTAGGTGACGGTGACCGTGCCGGAGACCCCGCTGCCGTCGGTCGGTGCGTTGGTGGCCGTGCCCAGCAGGCCCAGCGACGCACCCGACGTACCGGCCGGCATCGGGATGGTCTGGCCGGCCATCTCCAGGTTGTCCAACTGGCCGGACTTCACGGTCGGCCAGAGGTAGGGGATGCCGTCGACCGTGACGGTGGAGCCGCTCGTGACACCGGCGGTCGACAGTGCGTTCTGCGAGAACGCCCAGCCGCCGTCGTCGAAGCCGCCCGAGAAGCTCGCGCCGTCGGGGTAGATGCCTTCGTTGGTCGCGTACGGCCACAGTTCGCCGGCCTTGGCCACGGCCACGCGGAGGGCCGCGCCGTTCAGTGCCGCCCCGGTGCTGTGGTCGGTCAGCGCGAAGGTGACGGGGAACGTTCCTTCGCTCGCGCCCGCTGTCACGTGGACCTTGGCCTCGGCGCTGCCCGAGGCGGGCACGTCCACCGAGCCGGAGGACGTGTCGAGCGTGACGCCGGAGGGCGCCGTCGCCTTCCAGTCGACCGTGACGTCCTTGCTGCCGAGGTTGGTGAGCGCGAGGGTGGCGTCACCGGAGGCGCCCGGCTGGAGTACCAGGCCGTCGCTTGAGGGGCCGGTCGCGGCCAGGACCCGGTCACCGCCCGTGGTGTCCGACGGCGGCACCGCCGACGGGTCGGACGCCCAGGACGTGTTCGGCTGGGTGCCGAGGGTGAAGTCGACCGTGCCGGCTCCCTTGAACTGCTGGTAGGTCAGCCAGGAGGTCTTCCACTCCTTGCCCCTGACGTCGAGGGACTGCACGTACGGTGCGTCGGTCGCCGCCTGCGGCGCGTTGATCTGCACCGTCTTGCCACCCGCGAAGGTCACCTCGGCCACCGGGAACACCGGGCTGCCCAGCGCCAGGGTGTCCGTGCCCGGGGTCTCGGGGTACATGCCCAGCTCGGACCAGACGTACCAGGAGCTCATCGCGCCGAGGTCGTCGTTGCCGAACGAGCCGACCGGGGCGTTGAAGTACAGCTTCTGCTGGGCCTCGCGGACGGCCTCCTGGGTCTTCCACGGCTGGCCCGTGTAGTCGTACTCCCAGGGGATCTCCACGCTGGGCTCGTTGCTCAGGTTGGCGTTGGTGTTGCCGGGGTCGGTGATGTTGTCCAGCAGACTGTCCAGGAAGGACGAATACGCCTTGTCACCGCCGCGCGCCTGGATGAGCTGCCGCAGGTTGAACGGGACCATCGGCGTGTACTGGGCCGACGTGCCCTCCACGAAGCCGTTGGAGGTACCCGGGGTGAAGCCGCCCGCGAACTGGCTGTCCTTGTTCTTCGCCTGCATGTAGCCGGTCTGCGGGTTGAAGACGTTCATCCAGTCCTGGGCGCGGGTGGCGAACTTCGTGTAGACGTCCGTCTTGCCCAGCGACTTCGCGAGGGCGGCCAGGGCGTAGTCGGCGGAGTCGTACTCCAGTTGCGTGGAGACCGGGCCGTAGAAGTTGCAGCAACCGTAGTCGTTCTCGTCCAGCGGGAGATAGCCCTTGGTGTCCCGCACCGACTCGCCGGGGCGGTCGTTGTTCGGGACGGTGGCCTCGTGCTGCAGGGCGGCGAGCGCCTTGTCCGTGTCGAAGCTGCGGGCGCCGAAGGCGTACGCGTCGGCGATGATGCCGGCGGCCGGGTCGCCGACCATGACGTAGCTCTCGCCGTTGTTCGAGGCCCACTTGGGCAGCAGGCCGGTCTGGTCGTAGCCGTTGAGCATCGAGGTGACGACGTCGCTGGTGACCTTGGGCTCGGCCATCGCCATGAGCTGGGTCTGGGAGCGGTAGGTGTCCCAGCCGGAGTAGTTGGCGTACTGGGCCTGCTGGCCCTTGGCCAGCTTGTGGACCTGGTTGTCCATGCCCATGTACTGGCCGTTGGCGTCCGAGAAGACGTTGGGGTGCAGCAGCGCGTGGTAGAGCGCGGTGTAGAACTGCACCTGCTGGTCCGAGGAGCCGCCGCCGATCCGGACCTTGTTCAGTACGGCGTTCCAGGCGTCGTGGTTGGCCTGCTCGACGGCGTCGAAGTTCCAGTTCTTGATCTCGGTGGCGAGGTTGGCCGCCGCGCCCGCGTCACTGGTGTAGGAGATGCCGACTTTGGCCTTCACCGTCGGGTTGGAGGACGTGTCGAACGTCAGATACATGCCGTTCGCGCCTGTCGTGGGAGGCTGGGCGGACGGGCTCGCGGCGGTCTTGCCCGCGGCTGACGTCTGGGGCGCCCCGCTGGCGCTCGGGGCCGGGGACGGCGTGCCGGAGGACTTGCCGGCGCTCCCGTGCACGGTCGGCGACGGGGCTGCGGGAACGGTGAAGTGCCTTTCCTTCAGCGGCTTCGACGGGTGAGTCTGCAGGTTCTGCCGGGCCTTGCCGGCCGTCAGCGACCTCGCGTTCGGGTTGATGGTGCTGCCGACCCAGGTGCCGCTGGTCGTGAACGGCTGGTCGAACTTGATGTCGAAATGCAGCGTGTAGCGGTTGTTCGCGCCGCAGAAGTGACCGCTGTCGACCGAGCCGCTGATCTCCTTGTCGTTCACCACCTGGACACGGGTGCCGTCCACCTGCGTGGCGCCGCCGCTGAGCTTGAACAGCAGGTTCGCCTGCCGGCCCGCGGGGAAGGTGAAGGCTCCCAGGCCGGCGCGGGTGGTGTCGGTCAGCTGGGTCGTGACCCCGCCCGCGTCGGTGACCTTGTAGTACCCGATGCCGGTGTGCTCGTCGTCGTGGCTGAAGCCGACGGACGCGTTGCCGAGGTTGCCCGACAGCGTGCCGGTCATCGGCAGGATGGGCAGATCGCCCGCCACGCCGCAGCCGGGTCCCGAGACGTGGGTGAGGCTGAAGCCGGAAATTCTGCCGTCGTTGTACTCGTAGCCGCCACCGGACGGGCGGTCGGGCGTCGTGTCGGGACCCCACTGCACCATGCCGGCCGGCATGTCGGGGCCGGGGAAGGTGTCCACCTCTCCGGAGGTGCCGATGAGAGGGTTGACGAGTGACGCAGGGTCATTCACCAAGGCTGGTGTCGCGGCGCCCGCGGCATACGCGTTCCCGAGCGCCGGGAGCGGGAGTGCCGCGATGCCCAGGACGGAGATCACGGCCAGGCGTTGGCGGAGTCTCTTTCGGTTACGTGGCGCAGCTGAACGTCGGGGTCGGACCATCGGTTGCCTCCGCAGCGGTTCGTGCTTCGCACAGGTACTGACGTGCCGAAGGATGCGGACGTCAGTGGAAGGCAACGTTGTCAGCCCTCGTGGCCTGACAACGTTGCCATACACGAGTGTCGAGTGAAACGCGTGGGCTCACGGCGTGTCAACGAGGCCAACAGCACTTTCTGAGCGCGAAGTTCACAGCCGGTGCCTTCAGCACCACACCCGCCCCGGCCGGGCGGCGGTTCCGGCCCCCTGGTGGATCCGGGTCGACCCGGGCCCGACTTCACGCTCCTCCTGCGGTCGAGGACGAAGAGAACACGGGCAGCGCACCGGGTTCCGCCCGGCGACACGGTCAATGGGCGGACAGGGTGACACTATTGAGGCCGTGCGTACGGTGCCGCTCCCTTGTGCCGGCACCGCCGAGGAGTTTCCTGGTTCTCGATGACGGACGGACGGCTTTCTCACGTCGGTACCGCCTGCGGCATCGCAAAAGCGACGGGCGGCTGTGGGTCCGTGTCGCGCTCCGGCCACACGCTCAACACACGGTCGCCGCTCCGGCGCGTGCGGATACTGTCGGCAGATATGGACGTTGAACTGATAGAAGGCTCCTCCGAGTTGGGGCGCCTGATTGCCGAGGTCGAGAGTTCCGGCGAGCGCGTCCGGTTCACCGTGGACGGCGAGCCGGAAAGAGTGCTGCTGGCGGCGGCCGAACTGGCAGGACTGGAGTACTGGGCGGCACGACGCAACAAGGGCGCACAGCCGGAGGCCGAGCCGACACACGAGTACCCTCCGGGGCCGCCGGCGTACGGGCCTCACATCGGCTACCGCCACCCGCACGGCGGGATGACGCTCACGCGGGGCTGGGTGGTCGTGGCCGAGTTGTGCGACGCCGAAACGGTGGCACGGCTGGACGAACAGGCGAAGCATGGGCGTCAGGGATACATGGGGCCGAAGCAGTCGGCGGCGTTCGCCGAATTCCTGGCTCGTCAGGCGCCGGTTGACGACGAGCGCTGAACGGCGAACCGATCGGGTGGACGTCGTATGCGCGACGCTCGGCGGCGAGCGCGCGGACGGACCCGCCCTCCGGCCTCGGATCAAGGGACCCCCGGAGCGCTGGAGCAGGCCCATCTCGCCGTGATCACGAGACCGTGCCTGAGGTACGGAGCCCGAGCAACTGCGTTGATTCCTTCCATCGACGGTCAGGATGCCGCCCGTGGCAGACCCACAGACTCGGACGCCTACCGGGTCGTGTGGCTGTCGTCGGTGCGGCCGACGGGGATGAGCGGACTCCGCCTTGCCACGGCGCGAACTGCTCATACCGACCGGCAACGGCCCCCGCACGGTGGCTCGTTGCAGGTGCCGACCGGGCAGCGGATGCGGCTACACCAGGACGGAACCGCCGGCGACGTCGAGGACGATGCCGCTGACCCACGAGGCATCGTCCGCGGCCAGGTAGAGCGCGGCGTGGGCGACGTCACCGGGCGTGCCCAGACGTCTGACGGGGTGGTTCGCGGTGAGGGACTGCTGAATCTCTTCGGGGATCTGCCGCTGGTTGCGCTCGGTCATGATGGTTTCGGGCGCTATGCAGTTGACGCGTACGCCCTGCGGACCGGCCTGCGCGGCGAGGTCCTTGGTGAGCAGTTCGATACCGGCCTTGGCGGCGGCGTAGGCCGCCGGGGATGCGGCGTTGGGCCGCCGTGCGGCGGCCGAGGACAGGGTGATGACGGCGCCGCGGCCGCGCTGCTTCATGCCGGGCAGGAAGCTCTTGACGGTGAGGAACGTGGCGGTGAGGTTGCCGTCCACGGTGGCGCGCCAGTCCTGTTCGCTGATCAGCTCCACGGGGCCAGGGCGGACGGTGTTTCCTCCGGCGTTGGCGACGAGGACCTCAACAGGGCCGAAGCGGTCTTCGATGCGCTCACGCATGGCCTCGATCTCGCCGTACCGGGTGAGGTCGGCGGTGGCGGCCAGCACGTCGCCGCCCGCTGCGGCGATGCGGGCGCGGACGGTTTCGAGGGCCGCCGTGTCGCGTCCGTGGACGACGACGCGGGCTCCGTGCCGGGCGAACAGCTCGGCGATGGCCGCGCCGATGCC
The DNA here is from genome assembly GCF_009604455.1 of Streptomyces sp. RB17. Taxonomy (GTDB): domain Bacteria; phylum Actinomycetota; class Actinomycetes; order Streptomycetales; family Streptomycetaceae; genus Streptomyces. The sequence goes on along the minus strand of NZ_WEGL01000005.1, from coordinate 549,102 downwards.
GCGCGAGCTGCCGGTGATGAGTGCGACCTGATCTCGCAGGCTGGTCATGGTTTCTCCGTGAGTGATGGCGCCCGGCGTGAGCGCCGCAGTGGTGTGGCCGCCTCCGGCCGTTGTGCGCTGCGCCGGTGACCGGAGGTCACGCCCGCTCGTGGCCGGTGATGGTGATGCGGAAAGCGGGATGGTCGGCGGGGTCGGGAAGGGCTTGGAAGGTGCGGTCGACGGTCGGGAGTTTCCCGAACTGTCGCAGGTAGGCCTCGACGAGCGCCGGCAACTCCGCAGGGTCGACCTCGACGGCCGTGAAGTGGTCGGTGCGGCCACGCCGGGTGAGGCGACCCGTCCTGCAGGCACGCAGGTTGCGGGACCATTCGGTGTCCCCGTAGGCCGCCAGGAGATACTCCTCGCCTCGGTGGGTGAGCACGGCCACCGCGGTGGAGCGCCAGACGCCGGTGGTGCGACCGGGCACCGAGAGCAGGCTGACGACGTCGGGCTTGAACAGCCGCGCCATCCGTGAGCCGATGACGCGCGCCGCCCAGGGCGGACGCACGTACTGACGCGTGGACATCATGTGGTCTCTCCTTCTCGCGCGAATTCGCGCGAATTCGCGCGGATCGCGGCCTACGCGGCCGACGTGGCGTGGTCCGGTGTCGCGGGCGGTGTGCGCAGACTGAGGTGGACGGCGGCGAGCTGCCCCTGCGGGTCGCCGGTGAAGACGAGGGTGACGCGGAAGGAGCCGTCGACGGCCCGTTGCGCATGGGTGCCCCGGTGCGTCTGGGTCCCGATCACCATGGCGGTGCCGCCGATGTACCGGACCTCGGTGTCGGGGGTGAACTCGAAGGCGGTGTACCGCAGGCCGCCGCTGAACCGCTGGAGCCACTGCTCGCGGTCCAGCAGGAACCCGTAGGGGCCGACGGCGAGGAAGTCCGGATGGAGCAGGGACTCGAGGGCGCTCGTGTCACCGGTGCGTTCCGCGTTTGCCCAGGTGGTGACTTGTTCGGTGACAGTGGCCATGCCGCTTCTCCCGTCGTTGCAGAAGGTCATGCGTGCTGGTGCCCGCGGCGGCCCCGGGCGCAGAGCGCCGATCACCAGGGCTCATACCGGCGCAGCGGCCGTCGCGGCTCTCCCCTCGAACCCTAGACGCCTAATCCTTAGATATCAAATGATTAGACTTCGATGCTATAGACTCGTCCTATGCAACCGCTCCACACCCCCCTCGGCCTCCAGTTGAGCCAGACCGCCCGTGCCGTCAGCCGGGCCTTCGACGACGCCCTGGAGGAGACCGGCGGGTCGCTGCCGGTGTGGCTGATCTTGCTGAACCTGAAGACCGGCCGGCCCGGCAACCAGCGGGAGCTGGCCGAAGCGGTCGGCGTGCGGGATGCCACCCTCACCCACCATCTCAACGCGATGGATAAACGCGGACTGATCACCCGGCGGCGCGATACGGCAAACCGACGGATCCACGTGGTCGAACTGACCGAGGCGGGCGAGGATGCCTTCGTACGGATGCGGGAGGCCGCGATGGCCTTCGACCGCCGCCTCAACGCCGGCCTGTCGGACACCGACCGCGACCGCTTGAACCAGTTGCTGCGGCACCTCGCGCGCAACGTGGACGCCGGCGCAGGCGATTCCCCGCCCTGGGCAGGCTTGGCCGAACGACCAGCAACGCCGGGGCCGGGCCGCACGGATTCCCGGTGAGGCGGGAAGACCGACGGGATCGACCGGTGAGGGCAGCCGCCCTGTTCCCCGTCTCCCAAGGTCCATGCCGTTCCGGCAGGTCCCGCCGGGCGGCTCCGGTGGTCAGCTTCCGCAGGATCCCGTGGACCACCTGGCGACGTGCGGAAATGACCTAGGCGCCCGCCGAACGGCGGCTCAGGATGGGCTCGGCCAGAAGTCTCGCCATTCCGCACAGGGTCTGGCCGTGCTGGGCGAAAAGTTCGTCGCGCGAGTCGAAGTGGCCGAGGTCGGCCAGGACGTAGGCCGAGAGATCGCACGAGGCGCCGGCGGCCGGGCAGACCGTCGTGCCGTCCCAGTCGATCGCCGTCCTGGACAACGCCTCGAAGAGCGTCTCCGCCCCGGCGTTGGTGAAGCCACCACCGCTGTCTTCGCTCAACTCATCGAGATCACCGAAGAGTTCCGAGACTGTCAGCCAGGGCGCGGTGCGGTGTCCGGTCGATGACAGTCCGTCGAGGCGGAACTCCGGCCATGCCAGCACAACTTGGTGCGGGACGATCCGGTGGAAGCGTGGGAAGCGCGGATACCAGAACGTCCCGTCCACCAGCAGCCCACGCACCCGCGTGGACACTCCGGATGCTCGCGCTACGGATTCCAGTACCGCCAGCCGTTGGCTGCATGAGCCGCGGCGGCGCCGAAGCACGTCCGACACGGGTCGCTCGTCCTGAATCGAATACACCGGCCGCACAACTGCGGCAATCCATCGATGAGCCTGGCGCAGTGCCGCTGTCCGGTGGGCGGGACTCGAAGCGGCCCCCGAGTCCGCCGGGATGCCGATCCGGCGGAGCAACGCGGAAACGTTCGGATGCTGCCAGTCGAGAATCTGCGTGGGTGCCGTGCTCCCTGTGACGGTTCCCCCGTCGGTCATGCGCACGCGGACACGGCCTCGCGGCATGAGAAGTGAGCTCGTCACGACCGTGCTCCTCTCGTCCAGCACTCTCCGGGCGGCACGACCTATCGTGACAGGTAATTTGAACGCGTTCAACTGTGATGTGAACCAGTGGACCGTCCGCGACCCACGCAGCCACAACCTGCAGGGCCGCAACGCGCCGTGGTCGGCCGGTGGCCCTGCCGGGCGCCGGCCGACCACGGCGGTGAGGTGTCGGTCCTGAAGTCGTCAGTCGCCTGAGGAGAAGGCCGAGTCGAAGGACTGGGCCGGCGGCTCGATCGCGACGAGCTTGCGGATGAACTGCAGGGCGTCCGGGGCGCCGACCAGCCGGTCCATACCGGCGTCCTCCCACTCCACCGAGATGGGTCCGTCGTACCCGATCGAGTTGAGCATCCGGAAGCACGCCTCCCAGGGCACGTCCCCGTGCCCGGTGGAGACGAAGTCCCAGCCACGGCGCGGGTCCGCCCACGGCAGATGGGAACCGAGGCGGCCGTTGCGCCCGTTGAACCGCTTGACCGACTCCTTGCAGTCCACGTGATAGATGCGGTCCCTGAAGTCCCACAGGAAGCCGACCGGGTCCAGGTCCTGCCAGACGAAGTGTGACGGATCGAAGTTGAGCCCGAACGCCTCCCGGTGGCCGATCGCCTCCAGGGTGCGCACCGTCGTCCAGTAGTCGTAGGCGATCTCCGAGGGGTGGACCTCGTGGGCGAACCGCACGCCGACCTCGTCGAAGACGTCGAGGATGGGGTTCCACCGCTCGGCGAAGTCCGCGTAGCCGCGCTCGATCATCTGGGGCGGAACCGGCGGGAACATGGCCACCGTGTGCCAGATCGAGGAGCCGGTGAAGCCGACGACGGTCTTCACCCCGAATGCGGCGGCGGCGCGCGCGGTGTCCTTGACCTCCTGCGCGGCGCGCTGCCGGACACCCTCCGGCTCGCCGTCGCCCCAGATACGGGCGGGGAGGATTCCTTTGTGGCGCTCGTCGATGGGGTGGTCGCACACGGCCTGGCCCGTCAGGTGGCAGGAGAGCGTCCAGCAGCGCAGGTTGTACTTCTCCAGCAGGGCGCGGCGGCGCGGGATGTAGTCGTCGTCGGCCAGGGCCTTGTCGACCTCGAAGTGGTCGCCCCAGCAGGCGATCTCCAAGCCGTCGTATCCCCACTGGGCCGCCAGCCGGCACACCTCCTCGAACGGCATGTCGGCCCACTGGCCGGTGAACAGGGTGATCGGGCGTGGCATCGGTTCCTCCGGTGGTTCGTCACTCGGTTCGTCGGTCGAGGCGGTCGCGGGGCGGTCAGGGGGTCGGGGATGCGCTCGGCGTGAGCCCGGCCAGGCGCAGCAGCAGGTCCTTCACCTCGGTGGCGTCGTAGTGGTCACGCGCCTCGCCGGGCCGGGAGCACAGCAGTACGGGGCCGTCGTCGGGCTGGTCGGGCAGGCGGCCGTGGCTGCCGCGTACCGGGGACGGGTCGAGGGGGACGACGCTCATGCGGTAGCGCATGCCGAGCTTTTTGCGGGCGAGCGCGGCGGCGGCGCGCAGTTTGACCGTGGGGTCCTTGGGGTCCATGAACAGCTCGGCCGGGTCGTAGCCCGGCTTGCGGTGGATCTCCACCAGGCGGGCGAAGTCCGGGGCGCGGTCGTCGTCGAGCCAGTAGTAGTACGTGAACCACGCGTCGGGCTCGGCGATGGCGACCAGGTCGCCGGCGCGCGGGTGGTCGATGCCGTACGCCTTCTTGCCGGCCTCGGTGAGCACCTCGGCCACGCCGTCGGTGCCGGCCAGCAGGTCGCGGACGCGCTCGGTGTCGGCGGGGTCGGCGACGTGGACGTGGGCGACCTGGTGATCGGCGACGGCGAAGGCGGCCGATGTCCACGGGTCGAGGTATTCCATGCCGTCCTGGGTGTGGACGTGCAGCAGCCCGGCCCGGCGCAGCACGCGGTTGATGTCCACCGCCCTGGTGACGTTGGTGATGCCGTACTCGGAGAGGGCGACCACGGTGACCGAGCGCGCGGCGGCGTCGTCGAGCAGCGGGGCGAGGACCCGGTCGACGTCGGCGGCCGCGGCGGCGGCGCGGGGATCGTCGGGGCCGTAGCGCTGCAGGTCGTAGTCGAGGTGGGGGACGTAGACGAGGGTGAGGTCGGGGGCGTGGGTGGCGACGATGTGCCGGGCCGCGTCGACGATCCACCGGGAGGAGGTGAGGGAGGCGGTCGGACCCCAGTAGGTGAACAGCGGGAACGTGCCGAACTTGGCGGTCAGTTCGTCGTGCAGCTGCGGGGGGTAGGTGTAGCAGTCGGGCTCCTTGCGGCCGTCGGAGTAGTAGATGGGGCGCGGGGTGACGGTGAGGTCGACGTCGGCGCCCATGGCGTACCACCAGCAGACGTTGGCGACGCGGTAGCCGGGGTGGGAGCGCCGTGCCGCGTCCCACACCTTCTCCCCGCCGACGAGCGCGTTGTGCTGCCGCCAGAGCAGCACCTCGCCGAGTTCGCGGAAGTACCAGCCGTTGCTGACGATGCCGTGGCCGGTGGCGGGCTGCCCGGTGAGCAGGGTGGACTGCACGGTACAGGTGACGGCGGGGAACGCGGTGTCGAGGCGTGCGGTGAAGCCCGCCTCGCCCAGGGCGCGCAGCCGGGGCATGTGGGCGAGCAGCCGGGGGGTGAGGCCCACCACGTCGAGGATGAGCAGGGGGGCAGGGTTCACGGGGCGACCTCCTTCAGGCCGAGCGAGATCAGGTGGTCGCGGGTGAAGGCCAGTTCGGCGGCGATGCCGTCGGCGAGGGACTCGGGGCCCTGCGGGCGGCCGGCTTCGGGGAGCACCCCCCAGGTGTAGGTCTCGGCCTCCACGTGTGCGGTGCGGGCGGTGTCTCCGCCGAGCAGGGCGGCGAGGGTCGCCTCCAGTTGAGGGCGGGTCGTGGTCAACGGGGGCTCCGGGTCGGCGTGCAGCGGCACGTGGAAGTGGACGCGCCAGGGATCGCGGCCCGGCAGCCCGCCGGCCAGGGCGGCGTCCAGGTCGTCCACGGCCCGGGGCGGGGTGCCTCGCTCGCGGACCTGGTGCAGGAAGCGCGGCTCGGCGAAGGCGGCAAGTGCCGCTCGCGTCGCGGGGTCGGACGGGTCGTCGGCCTGCAGGGCGCAGGACGCCTGGGTCTTGACGACCTGGAGTCCGGTCCTGTCCAGGCGGGCGAGTGCGGCGGCCGGCTCCTCGAAGCCGACCGCCAGATGGCAGGCGTCCAGGCAGATGCCGATGTGGCCGGTGTCCACGCGGGCGAGGTGGCGAGCCGCCTGCGCGGTGGTCTCGACGACGCAGCCCGGTTCGGGTTCCAGGCCGACCTTGATCGTGCGGCCCGTGGCGTCGGCGAGGACGGCCAGACCGTGCGCCAGTGAATCGAGGGAACGGGCGGCCTCCTCCGCCTGCCGGTCCGTCCACGGGGTCCGCCAGGCCAGCGGCACGGTGGAGACGCTGCCGTACGCGGCGTCGTCGGGCAGCAGGACCGCGAGCACGCGGGCGAGGTCGAGGGTGTAGTGCAGCCGGTCGGGTGTGGTCCAGTCCGGCCGGTAGACGGCGTGCTTGACGACGGGGTCGTGGAAGCCGCGGTAGGGAAAGCCGTTGAGGGTGACGACCTCCAGACCGCGAGCGGTCAGCTCCCGGCGGAGCTCGCCGACCGCGCCCTCGTCCGCGGCGAGGGCCGCCGCGGCGTCGCGGGCCAGCCACAGGCCGAGGCCGAGGACGGGCACACCCAGCCGCTCGCGCACCGGCTCGGCGTGCCGGGCCAGTTGGGCGAGCACCCCGTCGAGGTCCTCGGCGGGGTGGACGTTGGTGCAGTACGCGAGGTGGACGACGGTGCCGTCGGGGTGGAGCAGACGCACGGCTACACCTCCGCCCGGGCGCCGCGCAGCACGGAGTTGCCCTCGTAGGTGGCGTCGGCACCCGGCGCGCCGGAATCGGCCGGCTCCAGCTTGCCGCTCTGGCCGTAGAAAGCGACGGGGTTGCGCCACAGGACCTGGTCCACATCGTCGTCGCAGAAGCCGGCGGCGAGCATGGCGTCCCCGGTCTTCCGGGTCTTGAGGGGATCGCTCCTCCCCCAGTCCGCGGCCGAGTTGACGAGGATCCGTTCGGTGCCGAACTCGCGCAGCACCGCGACCATGCGACGCTCGTCCATCTTGGTGTCGGGGTAGATGGAGAAACCCATCCAGCAGCCCGAGTCGATGACCTGACGTACCGTCACCTCGTTGAGGTGGTCGACGACGACGCGCTCCGGGCCGATTGCGGACTCCCTCACGACGGCCAGGGTGCGCTCGACGCCCGCGGCCTTGTCGCGGTGCGGGGTGTGGACGAGAGCCGGCAGGTCGTGGGTGACCGCGAGCTGCAGCTGGGCGGCGAACGCCTCGTCCTCTTCGGGCGTCATCGAGTCGTAGCCGATCTCCCCGACGGCGACCACGCCGTCCTTGAGCAGATAGCGCGGGAGGTGCTGGAGCACCTCCGTGCAGCGCGGGTCGTTGGCCTCCTTGGGGTTGAGGGCGATGGTGCAGTGGTGGCGGATGCCGAACTGGGCGGCGCGGAACGGCTCCCACCCGATGAGGGAGTCGAAGTAGTCCAGGAAACTGCCGACGGAGGTGCGCGGCTGGCCGAGCCAGAACGCGGGCTCCACCAGGGCGCGCACACCGGCCGCGTGCATCGCCTCGTAGTCGTCGGTGGTGCGCGAGGTCATGTGGATGTGCGGGTCGAAGATGCGCATCACGCCTCCCGGGGGCCGGTGCGGTCGGTGGTCGCGGTGGGGACGTGTTCCAGGTCCCCGTGGCCGGGCACCGTCACGTCCGGGAAGAGCGCGAGGACCGGCCCGATGTCGGCGGGCACGTCGCGCCCCGCGGCGGTCCGCTCATGGGCGTACGCGGCCATCATGCGGGCCAGCTGGACGTCCGCCCGTCCGGACAGGCCCGGCAGCGCGCTCAGCGGGATGCCCGTGAAGACGCACTTGAGTACGCCCTGGCGGTAGGTGTCCGCGTCCAAGTGGTCGGTCGCGTAGTCGCCGAGGGCCGCCGCGATCAGCCGTGTGTCGTTGGTGCGCAGGGCGTCGCGCACCAGGGGCAGTGCGCCCTCGCCGACGGGCAGCAGTGGCAGGGCGCGCAGCACGGCGCGGCGTTCGGCCGCGTCGCCGGTGCGGTAGAGCGCTCCGATCCGCTCCAGCAACGAGGTGCCGGTCAACGGCAGCGCGGCCAGCAGGAGGCAGCGGGCCGCGTCGTCCACCGTCCAGCCGTAGGGGTCGCCGGGGTCCAGCCGAACCCGTCCGCAGCGGCGTCCGGCCAGCGGGAACAGGCCGCCTACGAGCGCGGGGTCGGCGGCCACCGAGGCGCACGCACCGTCGAGCCACCTCCAGCCCTCCTGGGTCATCCGGTCGGTCAAGGCGGTTCTGAGGTGGTCGGGTGTCATGCCATCTCCTCCTCGCGACGGACCGCGGGGTCGCACGACCGCAGGAAGTCCAGGGAGCGACGGGCCACCCCCGGGGCGTCATGGCTGTGCCGGGGCAGTTCGACGGCGACCAGCCCGCGGTAGCCGACCTCGTCGAGGGCACTGAGCACGGGCGGGAAGTCGATCTCGCCGCTGCCGAACTCCAGGTGCTCGTGGGTGCCCCGGCGCATGTCGTCGATCTGCACGTTCACCAGCCGGTTGCCGGCCCGGCGCACGCACTCGGGTACCGGGTACGGCTCCAGGCAGCGGCAGTGGCCGATGTCGAGGGTCAGGCCGAACGTGGCCGGGTCACCGAGCGCCGCGGCCAGCCTGGTGTACTCGTCGACGGTCTCCACGAGCATGCCCGGTTCGGGTTCGAAGCCCAGGAGGACGCCGGCCTTGTCCGCGGCCTCGACGACCTCGGCGCATCCGGCGACCAGCCGGTCCCAGGCCGTGCGCGGGTCGAGGCGCGCGGGCCGGACGCCGGCCCAGAAGGAGACGGCCTGCGCGCCGAGGTCGGCGCCGACGGCCACCGCCCGGCGCAGGAAATCCACCCTGCGTTCGCGTCCTTCGGCCGCGATCAGGGTGGGCTCGTGCTTGTGCCAGGGGTCGAGCAGGTAGCGTGCTCCGGTCTCGATCACCACGCCGAGCCCGAGACCGTCCAGCCGCCGGGCGAGGGCCGCCGTACGCGCGGCCAGGCCGGGTGCGAAGGGATCGAGATGGTGGTGGTCGAGGGTGAGCGCCACGCCGTCGTAGCCCAGGTCGGCGATGACGGTGAGCGCGTCCTCGAGTCGGTGGTTGGCGAAGCCGTTGGTGCCGAACCCGTAGCGCAGGACGGTTCCGGCGGTCGCGGTGTCGCGGTCGCGTGGTCGGGTCATGTCGGGGACACCCGCCTGGAGAGGGCTCGGGCCAGCGGAAAGGCCGCGGCGAGCGGAAGTGCGGAACGCACCGCGCCCGTGCCTGCGGTGAGCGCGGCCTGCAGCGGGATCAGGCCGAGGATCCCGATGCCGACGGCCCTGCGGACCTTTTCCGGCGAAGGATCGGCGACGGCGTGCGCCTGGGCCCGGCCGGCCGTCGCGCCGTAGACGGCGAGTCCGCCCGCAACGGCCAGTCGGTGCCGGCGGCCCGAGCCGTGCCTGGGCGGGCGGGCGCGCAGCGCCGTCGCGGCCGCGACGGCGCCGGTGGCGGCGAGTGTCACCCCGGGCAGCCATGGTTCCGCGCCCGTGACCTCGGTGCGGCTGAGCGCGGTGACGGCGAGGGTGTGCCCGGCGACGGTGGCGGCCGCCGGGAGGGCGGGCCGCAGCCGGCCCGGGCCGGCACCGAGCAGGACGTCGAGTCCGCGGGCGGCCGCCATCACCACGGGGCCCGCCGGACGGGATTTGGCCCACAGGTCGTAGCCCCAGACGGTCGCCGCGAGCGGCACGGCGACCGTCAGCGCGCGACGGCCTTCGGCGACAACGGCCAGGCCGAGGGCGGCCGCGGTCAGGGCCACGGCGGTGCCCAGGGCGACGGGTGCGGCCACGCGGCCGGAGGGGATCGGTCGTTCGGGGCGTTCGACCGCGTCGAGGTCGCGGTCGGCCCAGTCGTTGAGCGCCATCCCGGCCCAGTACAGGCAGACCGAGGAGGCGGCCAGACCGGCCACGGCCGGATCGGGGCGACGGCCCGCGGCGGCCGCTCCGGCCAGGACGTCCCCCGGCACGGTGAACGCGGCCGGGGCGCGCACCAGTTCGGCCATGTCACGCAGACGTGGGGGCGAGGACGGCGAAGCGGACGCGGAGGCCGCGGATCCGGGATGCGCGAGCCCGGCCGGGCCGTCGCCCGACCCCGCGTCCCCGCTTCCCCGCCGGACCGGGCCGGGGCCGGACCGGAGCACGGACGGGCGGATCACCGCTCGCCCCCGAGCCGGGCAGCGAACGCCCGCAGCGTCTCGTACTGGGTCATCACGGCGTGCTCGGCGGTGCCGACGGGGTCCTTGAAGAAGAAGCCCAGCTCGCCGAGGGGACCGGAGATTCCCCGCTCGTGGGCCCGGGCCGCCAGCCGGGCGAGGTCGAGCACCAGGGGCGCGGCCAGTGCCGAGTCGCAACCCGCCCAGGTGAACTGGAGATTCATGCGCACGCCCAGGAATCCCTCGAAGGTCACGTGGTCCCAGGCGGTCTTCCAGTCGCCGAGGGAGGGCACGTAGTCGATGTGGACCTCGCCCTCGACGGGGTGCCCCAACGTCTCGGCGAGCACCCGCTGTTTGGAGGCCGCCTTGCTGGCCAGCGCGGCCGGATCGGCGAGGGTCTCGCCGTCGCCGCCGCCGAGCAGGTTGGTGCCGGACCAGGTCCGCACCCGCAGGCCCCGGGCGGCGAACATCGGCCCGAGGGTCGCCTTGAGCAGGGTCTCCCCCGTCTTGCCGTCGTTCCCGGCGTACGGCGGTCCGGCTTCCTCGGCCAGTTCCCGCAGTGCCGGGATCCGCATGCCGGTGGACGGCGTGAAGTCCACATGGGCGCACCCGGACGTGATCGCGGCCAGGGCGTACTGGGAGCTGGGCGGCAGCACGTCCTCGCCGGCGGCGAGTGCGGCGCGCAGGGCCGCGGCCGAGGTGTGCGCCGGGTGCGGCGTGAGGACCGGTTCGGTCGAGGACACGTTGACGACGACCACCCGTGCGAGGCCGTGCCGCTCGCGGAAGGCTTCGATGTCGGCCCGTATCGCTTCGACGGCGTCCAGTTGGCTCATGCCGCCGTCCGGCAGGGAGGCCGGGCGTATCTCGGCGTCGGCGGTGGCGAGGTCGTCGTGGACGGCAGCGGGCAGTCCGTGGGGCAGCACGCCGGCCGCGACCAACTGCTCGGCCCGCTTCGGCAGCGGCGTGCAGGCCACGTCGTGCCCCCCGAAGACCAGGTCGGACACGGCGGGCAGGCCGGCGTCGGGGAACCCCGGCTGTTCGGTGACGCACCCGGTCGGCCCGGCCAGCCCCGCTCGTAGAGCGGCCGTGCCGGCGATGACCGTGGTGGCCACCGAACCGCGCGCGCCGGCCAGCCATATGCCCGTGCGACTGCGTTGATCTGACATATCGTCACCTCCGTCGGCCGACCGCGGTCGCGCCCGGCCGCCTCGTTCCTCGCTGTCGATGTCACCCCTCCCGGTCACCTGCTGCCGCTCCCCTCCGGCTGGTCGTCCGGGGTCAGGGCCTGGCCGTCGGGGGTCACCTGCAGGAAAACGTGCTGGTGGCCCAGCCCGGCGTCGAGGTCGACCACGTCGAGTTCGGTGGCCCCGATCGACCAGACGTCGACACCCTGGTCCCTCTGCGAGGCCGCCGCGGCGGTGAGCCGCTTCGCCAGTGAGGGAGGCGCCCCGAGTGCCAGCCGGTAGGAGTCCACGGCGCTGTCGAGCGCGCGAACGGCTGCGGCGAAGCTGGAACGGGCCACGTTGTAGCCGGTGTCGCCGGACGGGGGATGGGCGAGGGCCGCGACGGCTGTGGACGTCATCTCCTTCCACCGGCCGGCCTCCGCGGCCCCCGCGGGCTGGGCAGTGCGGCCTTCGTGCGGCATGGCCGCCTCCATCTGCCGGAGCACCGGCGCCAGTCGCGTGGCGAGGTCCCTCGCCTGTGCGGTGAGCGCCTTGGCCTGCTGGGTGTTGCGGGCGGCGTCCTGCGCTCGGATACGGTCGGCGAGCCGCCGGGTGGGATCGGTGGAGGCCGTGCGCGCCGCCGTCACCAGGACTGCCACCAGGCCTGCCAGGAGGACGAGTCCCAGGACGACCCCGGCGCCGGCGAGCAGCCCGCGACGGAAGGATCCGCGGGCGGCGTCCGGGTTCGCCGGTGCCGTGCGGCGGCGCGCGGTCGTTGACGACGGCAAGGTGGGTCCTTTCGCTGTGCTGTGCCGACGTGCGGGCGGGCGGGACCGCGTGCCCGGCGTGCCCGCCGGGACGGCGGGCACGCCGGGGTGCGCCAGGGCCGGTCAGCCGGTGCTGTCCGGATCGCAGTTGAACTTCGCCGCGCCCGCGGTCATCTCGATGCCGCCGAGAATGTGCGACAGGAACTGCGGCTCGGTGTAGCTCTCCGAGGTGTGGCCCATGCCGGTGTAGAAGGAGCGGCCGCCGTCGTACGGGTGGCACCAGGAGATGGGGTGGTCCGCGCCCATCGAGCCGCCGGAGTAGCCGACCGGGTCGTACGTCCTCTCGTCCAAGGTGGCCAGAACGCGCACGTCGGGGCGGGGGTTGGAGCGGTAGTTGTACCACTCGTCGGTGCGGGTCCAGCGGTTCGGCAGGTCCCTGGTGGCCGCGGTGCCCTGGCCCGCGACGTTCACCGTCGCCTGCTGGATCGCCGGGTGGTCCCTGAAGTACGCGCCGACCAGGCCGCCGTACCAGGCCCAGGTGTAGCCGGAGTCGGCGGCGGCGTGGATGCCGACGTAGCCGCCGCCGTGCTCGATGTAGCGCTGGAAGGCGTCCTTCTCGGACTGCTGGTCCAAGGGGTCGCCCGTGGTGGAGAGGAAGACGACCGTCTGGTACTTGGCCAGGTCGGCGTCGTTGAACCGGGTGGCGTCCTCGGTCGCGTCGACCGCGAAGCCGTTGTCCTGGCCGAGCTTCTCGATCGCCGCGATGCCGTCGGGGATGGAGGCGTGCCGGTAGCCGGTGGTCTTGGAGAACACCAGGACCTTGAACGCCGGTGTCGCGGCGTGTGCGGTGGTGGCGCTCATGGCGGCGAGCGGCAGGGCCAGGGCGGCTGCCGAGAACAGCGCGACGATACCTCTGCGGGACATCATCAACCTTTCGTGGCCTGGTTGCGGGGACGGTGGGTGCCGGGTCAGCTGAAGGCGCCGGGAAGGTACTGGTCGACGTTCTCCTTCGTCACAGTGGCGGAGAACAGGGTCAGCGAGGACGGCAGGTCCTGCCCGACGAGGTCGCTCATGCCCTTGTGCTGGGCGATGAGCCGGGCGAGCTTGACGGCGGAGGCGGACATGTTCGACGGGTAGACAACCGTGGCCTTGAGCACGGAGCTGTCGGCCTTGATCTCCTGCATGGCGTGCTGGGAGCCGGCGCCGCCGACCATGAAGAACTCGCTTCGGCCGGCCTGTTTGATGGCTGCCTCGACTCCGATGCCCTGGTCGTCGTCGTGGTTCCACACCGCGTCGAGGTGCGAGCGTGCCTGCAGTACGTTGCTCATCACCTGCTGGCCGGAGTCCGCGGTGAAGTTGGCGGCCTGCCGGATGCCCACGTGGAAGCCGTACTTGGCCAGGCCCTGCTTGAATCCGGCGCTGCGCTGCTTGGTGAGTTCGAGGTTGTCGATCCCGGCTATCTCGCCGATCACGGGCGAGGAGACACCCTTGGCCTTGAGGGCCTTGCCGATGTAGAGGCCGGCGTTGAGACCCATGCCGAAGTTGTCGCCGCCGACCCAGGCCCGATAGGCCAGGGGTGAGTCGAAGACACGGTCGAGGTTGATCACGGGGATGCCCGCGTCCATCGCCTGCTGGGCCACGGCGGTCAGCGCCTTGCCGTCGAAGGGCAGGATCACCAGGGCGTCGACCTTCTTGCCGATCAGCGTCTGGACCTGGCTGATCTGCGCGTTGACGTCGTTGGTGCCCTCGACGGCCTCGAAGTGCACGTCGGAGTACTGCTTCGCCTGCGCCATGGCGTTCTTGGTGATGGCCGCCATCCAGCCGTGGTCGGCGGCCGGGGCCGAGAACCCGATCGACACGGTCTTGCCCGGCTTGTCGTTGTCGGTGCCGGCCTTGGTCGCCGCCTTGACGTCGTCGGTGGAGGCGTCGCTCTTGTTGCTGGTGCAGCCGGCGACGAGCGCTCCGCCGCCGAGTACCGCGCCGCTGAAGAGGAGCCTTCTGCGGTCCAGTCCGCCGAGTCCGCGCTTGTCCATCTCGCTGAGTCCTTCCAGTCACCGGGGTGCTGCGTGGGTTGTGCCTGCCGTGGTCGATGCGGACGTGCCGCGCGGCTGGGCCTGGGGGCGGCGCGGGCGGCGACAGCGGGGTTGGAGCCGCCGTCCGCGCCGCTGCTACGGGGTGGCGGTTCTGCGGCCGCGTCGCTGGACCAGCACGGCGGCGACGATGATCAGGCCCTTGGCGATCTGCTGGATGTCGGTCGTGAGGTTGTTCAGCACGAAGATGTTGGTGATCGTGGTGAACACGAGGACGCCCAGGATCGATCCGACGAGCGAGCCCCGGCCGCCGGTCAGCAGGGTTCCGCCGATGATCACCGCGGCGATCGAGTCCAGTTCGTACAGGTCGCCGAGGTTGCTGGCTCCTGAGGTGGTCCGCGCGGTCAGCATGATGGCGGCGATGCCGCAGCACAGTCCCGACAGGACGTACAGCACCACGGTGTGACGGCGCACGTCGAGCCCGGCGAGGCGTGCGGCCTCCTGGTTGCCGCCGATGGCGAACGTCCGCCGGCCGAAGGTGGTGCGGTTGAGCAGCACCCAGCCCGCGAGCACGGCCACCGCCAGGATGTAGACCAGCAGCGGAATGCCGAGCCATTTGGTGGAGGCGATGGAGTTGAACGAGTCGACCGTCACCACCTGGGACTGCCGGTCGGAGATCCGCTCGGCCAGTCCGCGGGCGCTCGCCATCATGGCGATCGTGGTGATGAACGCCACGATGTTGCCGTACGCGATGATCAGGCCGTTGACGAGGCCGACGACCGCGCCCACGGCGAGCGCGCAGAAGACCATGCCGCCGAGTCCGTAGGACTGCGTGGCCACGGTGGTGCACCACACGGATGCGAGTGCCACGATCGCGCCCACGGACAGATCGATGCCCCCGCCGATGATGATGAAGGTCTGACCGATCGTGATGACCCCGATGACGGCCGCGCTGGTGAGGATGACCAGGGCGTTCTGGCTGGTCGCGAAGTTGTCCGAGGTCAGCGCGCCGATGACGCAGAGCAGGACGAGGACGACGAACAGGCCCAGGTTGCGCACCCTGCCCATGTGCCCGAGGAAGGAGGGTCTGCCGCCCTTCCCGGGTGATGTGCCGGTCTGCCGGACTGATCCGGCCGGTGATCCCTGGCCGGTGGCGGGCAGCGGACCGCTCCCGCCGGGGGGACTGGTCTGCTGGCTCACGCGGAGCTCCCTTCCATGACGAGGTCGAGCACTTTCGATTCGTCGAGGTCCAGGGCGCGGGCCGCACGGACCACCCGCCCTTCGCGCATCACGAGGACGCGGTCGGCGAGGCCGAGGACCTCGGGCACCTCGCTGGAGACGAGGAGCACACCGACTCCCGAGTCCGCGAGCCGCCGGATGAGCGTGTAGAGCTCCGCCCGCGCTCCGACGTCCACGCCGCGGGTGGGCTCGTCCAGCAGGAGCAGCCGGATGTCCTTGAGCAACCAGCGGGCGACGACGGCCTTCTGCTGATTGCCGCCGGAGAGGGTGCGCACCGGCCGGGTCGGGTCGGGGGGCCGCAGGTCGAGGCTGCGGACCGCTTCCGTCGTCGCGACCAACTCGCTGCGGGAGTCGAGGAACCCGGCGCGGGCGAACCGTCGCAGCGAGGACATGGACACGTTGTGGGCGATGGAGGACTGCAGGAACAGCGCCTGACTCTTGCGTTCCTCCGGGGCGAGCCCGAGGCCCGCCCGGACGGCCGCGGTGACGCTGCCGGGCCGCAGGGCGGATCCCGCCACGCTGATGCGCCCGGCGGCCGGTCGACGGGCTCCGTAGACCGTTTCGAGGATCTCCGAGCGGCCGGAGCCGACCAGGCCCGCAAGACCGACGATCTCGCCGGCCCGGACGGTGAAGGAGACGTCGTGGAACTCCCCCGGGCGGCTGAGGTGTTCGACCTCCAGGAGCACCGGCCGCTCGTCCGGGCCGGGGCTTTCGGGCCTGGGCGGGAAGACGTACTCGACGGTGCGGCCGGTCATCAGCGAGACCAGCTCGGAGGTGGGGGTGGTGCGCGCGGGCAGCCCCCGGGCGACCGTGCGGCCGTCCTTGAGGACGGTGACGCGGTCCCCGATCCGGCGGATCTCCTCCATCCGATGCGAGATGTAGACGACCGCCACGCCGGCGGCGGTGAGGTCACCGATGATGCGGAAGAGGTTGTCCACCTCGTCATGGGCGAGGACGGCGGACGGCTCGTCCATGATGATCAGCCGAGCGTCGTGCGAGAGGGCGCGTGCCATGGACACGAGCTGCTTGCCGGCCGCCGACAGCTCGCCCACCTCACGCGTGACGGGGATCTCCGGATGCCCGAGTCTGCGCAGGAGTTGCCGGGCGGCGTCGTGCATGCGCGAGCGCCGGGTGAACCCCAGTCGGGACTGCTCGTGTCCCAGGTAGATGTTCTCCGCCACCGACAGGCCGTCGGCCAGGTCGAGTTCCTGGTAGATGGTGGCGATCCCGTGGCGCATGGCGGCCGTCGGGGTCGGGAGGGTCACGGGTTGGCCCTCCCAGGCGATGTGTCCCTCGTCGGGCTGGTGGGCGCCGGCGAGGACCTTGATGAGTGTCGATTTGCCGGCGCCGTTCTGGCCCAGCAGGCAGTGCACTTCTCCGGCGGCCACGTCGAGGTCGACACCGTCGAGGGCCCGGACGCCGGGGAACTCCTTGACGACGCCTTGCATCTCGAGCAGCGGGGCACTCATGGGTCTCCCTCTGATGCGGTGTCCGCCGGCCCGCACCGGGCCTGTGGCGGTTCGTCGGCTTCTGGTCACCTTGCCCTCGCGGACGGCCTCGGTGAGGAGGCTCGTGAGGGGCCCGACGTGTCGTGGACAGCAGGTGATCCGGGGTCCGGGCCGGGGCCCGTCGTGGATCCTTGACGATTTCCTTTTGGGTGACTTCGGTGGTCCAGGTCGGGGTGTTTCCCTTTGGCTCCGAGTGTGCGTCCCGGTTTTCGGAACGGGCCGCCCTTGTCGCCCGGCGGGCTGAGAGGAAGGTAGTTCTCGGGGCGCGGTTTGAAAAGGGGCCGCGAACCGATCGGACTCATCGTGGCCGGATGCGGCAACAGGTGTAACACTTTTGGGCATTCGACATCGACGCGCGGTCGGACGCCGCGGACTTCGTACCTGTCCGCGGTACGGCGGGCGGCCAAGCACCACTCCTCGCCTGCTCGTTGTCCTTGAGGACCGGCGGTGAGAGGAGGTCACATGACGGGTGTGCGGACCTCACACACCAAGACAGGCGCGAATTCCCGGAACACGGTCGGAATCTGCCCCAGCTTTTCCGACGCCTGTCTTACCGGCGCCTGCCGTACGGCGATTGACCCCGGTGCGTCACATCCGGCCTTGTCGACCGGCGCGATGAAAGTTGTGCCATTGCGGGATTCGCGTCAGGAGTTTCCCAGAAATCCTCCTTTCCTGTGCGGTCAGGGAGCGACCGCGACGGGGTCGCCGGTGCCGGACGGCATCGGCGGGCTGCCCTGCTCACCTCCCGGATGCGCAACGGGCGTCCAGACGCTGCCGTGCGCGGCGCTGTGCTCCACCGCTGCCAGCACCCGCTGCACCTGGAGTCCGTCGGCGAACGACGGCTCGGGGTCCCGGCCCTCGACGATGGCGTACATCAGGTCGCGCACCTGGTGAACGAAGGTGTGGTCGTAGCCGAGTCCGTGCCCCGGCGGCCACCACCCCTCGAGATAGGGATGGTCGGGTTCGGTGACCAGGATCCGGCGGAAGCCTGCCGTCGCGGCCGGCTCGGTGTGGTCGTGGAACTCCAGTTCGTTGAGGCGCTCCAGGTCGAAGGCGAGGCTGCCCCGGTCGCCGTTGATCTCGACGCGCAGGGCGTTCTTCCGGCCGGCGGCGAACCGCGTGGCCTCGAAGGACGCGACGGCGCCTCCGGGAAACCGGCCGGTGAACAGCGCGGCGTCGTCCACCGTCACGGGGCCGCGCCGCGCGGCCCCGTCGGCGACGGCCGCGAGCCCTGACGATGCCGTGGGCAGCGGCCTTTCGCGGACGAACGTCTCGGTCAGGGCGGAGACTCCGGACAGCGGCTCTCCGACGAGGAACTGGGCGAGGTCGACGATGTGGGCGCCGATGTCGCCCAGCGCGCCGGACCCGGCGTGCTCCCGCTGCAGCCGCCAGACGAGCGGGAACTCCGGATTGACGATCCAGTCCTGCAGGTACTGTGCCCGCACGTGCCGCAGGGCGCCGAGGCGGCCCTCGGCGATCAGTCGGCGGGCGAGGGCGAGCGCCGGTGTGCGCCGATAGCTGAAACCGACCATGGAGCGCACTCCGCGCCCTGATGCCGCGGTCGCGGCGGCGGCCATCGCCTCCGCCTCCTCGACGGTGTTGGCGAGCGGCTTCTCGCACAACACGTGCTTACCGGCCTCCAACGCCGCGATCGCGATCTCGGCGTGGCTGGAGCCGGGAGTGCAGATGTCCACCAACTGAACGTCGGGGCGGGCGATCAGGGCCCGCCAGTCGGTCTCGGTCGCGGCCCATGCCTGACGACGGGCCGCCTCTTCCAGGGCTGCTTGCTCGCGTCCGGCGAGGGCGGCCATGACCGGGCGCATGGGCAGATCGAAGGCGCAGGCGGCGGTACGCCAGGCATGCGAGTGCGCGCGGCCCATGAAGGCGTATCCGATCATGCCCACCCCGATCGCGGGCGAGCCGTGCTGACTGTCCATAGGCGCTCCAATGATTGTGGGCGCGGGTAACGGACGCGGGAAGGCGTCCGTTCGCGGGGAACGGATTACGGATTCCGGCCGCGCGGGGGCGCGTCAGGCCGGTGAGAAGATGTGGTCGCTGATCAGCCGGGTGGCGCCGATGACGCCGGCGGCCTGGCCGAGCTCGCCGAGAACGATGGGCAGATTGCCGGTCGCGAGCGGCAGGGACTGCCGGTAGACCTGGGTACGGATGCTGGCCAGGAGGGTGTGTCCCAGCCCGGTGAGCCCTCCCCCGATGACCACCAGGCCGGGGTTGAAAAAGCTGACCAGGCCCGCGATGACCTGACCGATGCGGCTTCCGCCCGTGCGGATCAGTTCGAGGGCGGCGGCGTCCCCGGCGCCGGCGGCTGCCGACACGTCCTCGGGGGTCAGCCGTCCTGTCGCCTCGAGCCGCCCGGCCAACTCCACCGAGCGGCCCGCCTCGGCGATCGCGGTCGCGTCGCGCGTCAAGGCGTTGCCGCCGAAGTACGCCTCCAGACAACCGAAGTTGCCGCAGGCGCACGGCGGCCCTTCCGGATCCACCTGGATGTGCCCGATGTCGCCGGCGCTGCCGGTGACACCGCGGTGGACCTCGCCGCGCACCACGATGCCGCAGCCGATGCCGGTCCCGACCTTGACCCACAGGAAGTCACGTACGGATCTGGCGACACCGGCCTGCTGCTCGCCCAGCGCCATCAGGTTCACGTCGTTGTCGACGAGGACAGGGCAGCCGAGCTCCTGGCTCAGTGCCTCGCGGACCGGGAAGCCGTCCCAGCCGGGCATGATCGGCGGTGCGACAGGGACGCCCTCGGGGAACCGGACGGGTCCCGGTACGCCGATCCCGGCGCCGTCGAAGTGCTCCGCCAGCCCGGCCTCGCGCAGCTTGGCGGCCAGGGCGAGCACCCGCTCGAACACGGCGACCGGGCCGTCACGCACGTCCAGGGGCTCGGCCAGATGGCCGAGGACCTCCAGTTCCGCGTTGGTGACCGCGACATCCACCGAGGTGGCGCCGATGTCCACGCCGAGGAACCGCAGGGAGGGCGCGATCCGTACGTTGTGCGAGCGTCGACCGCCGCGGGAAGCGGCGAGACCGTCCTGGACGACGAGGCCGGTCTCGAGCAGCCGGTCGATCTCCACCGCGAGCTTGGAGCGCGACAGCTCGACCCGGTCACCCAGGGCGACCCGGGACTGCGGACCGAGGTCGCGCAGCAGGCGGAGCAGCCCGGCCTGATGGACATTGGCCGGTCGAGCCGTCATACGCCTCACGCCGCCCCTCCCGTCGTCGCCGAAGTCGTATGCACGCCCGGCACTTTGGGGCGCGACTTTCAAAAAAACCGTAGCACCGTCCTGCTGGCCGTGAAAGAACTTGTGCAGCATTCCGATGCACTTTCATCTCGCAGTGGACAAAGCTTGCTTGAGCCGAGCGGCCTGATGGGGTGCGCGGCGGTCGGCCGGAGCCACCCCATCAGGCTCGGCTCACCGTTCCGTGTGCGCGGTGTGCGGCTTGCCGACGTCGGAACGGCCGGCGGCCTTCTTGATGTCGCCCGCCTCCCGCTGGTCGACGACGCCCTCGTGCCGGAGGTCAGCGACGAGGTCCCCGACGTACGAGACGAACTCGCCGTGGCTCGCCCAGGTCCGGTGGTCCTCGATCAGCTCGTTGATCGTGCAGCCGTTCGCCGTGACGCGGTTCGGGATGCCCGTGTTCACCGTGCCGACGAACACCGTCGAACGGTCGTCCGTCTCCGGGCAGTCGGTGGGCGGCTTGCTGTCGACGACGGTCAGGGTCAGCGACTTGGCCGTGGACGTGTTGCCGGCCTTGTCGGTGGCCCGGTACAGGAATGTGTGGCTACCCGCTCTGTTCACCGCCACCGGCGCGGAGTACGACAGGTAGGGGCCGCCGTCCAGGGAGTACTCGGTCGTGGCCACGCCCGACCCCGAGTCCGAGGCCGTCACCGTCACCGTCGCGCCGCCGACGTAGTTCCCGGAGGCGTCCTTCGTCCCCGAGACGGAGGCCGACACCTCCGGCGGAGTGGTGTCCGCGGGCGGAGCCGCAACCACCGTGAACGACACCGACTTCACCGCCGACGTGTTACCCGCCTTGTCCGTCGCCCGATACGCCACCGTGTGCTGACCCACACCACTCACCTGCACCGGCGCGCCGTAATCCCTGTAGGCCCCGTCGTCCAGCGAGTACTCCACCGTGGCCACACCCGACTCCGCATCCGAAGCCGACACCGTCACCGTCGCACTGGAAACATAATTACCGGAGGCGTCCTTCGTCCCCGAGACGGTGGCTGATGTGTCCGGGGCGGTGGTGTCGTTCCCGGGGGCCGCGGTGACGGTCAGTTCGCCCGACATCATGTGACCCGGCATCGCGCAGTAGTAGTGGTAGACGCCAGGGGTCAGGGTGACCTCTGCCGTGTGACGGCCGCCGGCGGAGTCGGACGGGCTCGCCTGGATGTTGAGGCTGACGTCGGTGTTGTAGTCGGGGTTGGAGGTGTCGAACGTCAGCGTGTGCGGCATCCCCGTCGTGTTGCCGGTGGCCGCGCTGTTCTCGAACACGATCGTCGTCGGGCCGGCCACCGCGGTGGTGGGGGCGGACGTATAGCCCATGTAGCCGTCCCCGGCCGTCCAGGTGAGCACCTGGGCCGGCGCCGCGGCGGCGTCGCGGCTCATCGCCGCGTACGCGGCGGGCGCGGCCAACGAGAACGCCGTGAGCACCAGGGCCACCAGCGCCACCAACGCCGGGTGGGAGCTGAACCGGCCCCGTGGCGCGGATCTGGAGGGGGGAGGATCCGTCTGGGCATGGAGCAGTCTTCTGAACACCGCTGCACCTTTCGCGAATCGCTTGTTGCGGTACCGCGCGCGGATCGGCGGTCCCGCCGGGTGGACGACCAGCCGCCGGGACGACCACGTCGTGGCCCGTCCGGCCGGATGCCGCGCGGAGCTCGGTCCCTGGCGGCGACGGCGCACGGTCCGTCACCTGACCGGCGCCCTGAACTCAGCGGCACGGTGAGTCGGTTGCGGTTGAACACCGGGGCGTGACGACGGCGACCGGCCGCGGTCACACGAACGGACAGGCGGCGTCCGCTCCGCCCCGTGCCGGATCGGCGCTGCCACGGGCCCGTCGAGCGGGGCTCACCCAGCTCTCTCGGATGGCGCCAATGCTGGGAAGCTAGCCGCCTTTTGACGACTCGCCAAGGTCTATGACCACAACTCGACCAACTTTGACCTGAGTCTGGAAAAACTGGAGAAGCGCCGTTACGGTGAGGCCGTTCCGAGGCGCAGTTCGCCTCGCCTTGCCGAGCCGGTCTCGGCCGTACCGCCGCAGCCGCCGGCCGGACGGCCCCGGCTCGGCGACCCACCGACGACTCCTCTGCCGGCCCCACGGGGCCCGATGCCCGGCGCACCACCGCAAACCGCCGCGTCCGGATGCTGTGTTGCCTGGGGCGGCGCACCTCACGACCACGAAACGCCTGCAGGCACCGACGCCTGTCGCGGATTGGAGAGCGATGACCGACCCAGGCGCAGGCATGCGACGCCTCTTGTCCCGCCGATCGTTCGCCACCTCAGCTGTGGCGGCGGCCGTCGCCCCCGCGGTGCTCGGCGGCACCGCGAGCGCCGCGCCCTCGGACAAACCCGCTGCGGACGACAAGGGCGGCGCGGTCCGCAACCTGACGCTGTACATGGAGAAGCTGCCGAACGGGGAGATGGGCTACGGCCTCCACCCCGGACAGGCGACGATTCCGGGCCCGCTCATCGAGCTGACCGAGGGCGACACCATGAACATCGAGGTGGTCAACAACCTCGACGTCGCCGCCAGCCTGCACGTGCACGGCCTGGACTACGACACCGCCAGCGACGGCACCAAGATGAACGACAGCGTCGTCCAGCCCGGCGACCGGCGCACCTACGTCTGGCGCACCCACGCCCCGGGCAGACGTCACGACGGCACGTGGGAGGCCGGAAGCGCCGGCTACTGGCACTACCACGACCACAACGTCGGCACCGAGCACGGCACCGGCGGGATCAAGAAGGGGCTGTACGGCCCCGTGGTGGTGCGGCGCAAGGGCGATGTGCTGCCCGACAAGCAGTTCACGGTCGTGTTCAACGACATGACCATCAACAACAGGATCGCTCCCGACACTCCCACCTTCAAGGCCGTCCGTGGCGAGCGGGTGGAGTTCGTCGTGATCACCCACGGCGACTTCTTCCACACCTTCCATGTGCACGGCCACCGCTGGGTGGACAACCGCACCGGGATCCTGGACGGTCCGCAGGACGTCAGCCGGGTCATCGACACCAAGACCACCGGCCCCGCGGACTCCTTCGGGTTCCAGGTGATCGCCGGTGAACGGGTCGGCGCGGGCGCCTGGATGTACCACTGCCACGTCCAGAGCCACTCGGACATGGGGATGTCCGGCGTCTTCCTGGTGACCGAGGCCGACGGCACGGTCCCCGGCGGCGGCATGCCCATGTAGCCCGGGCGATCCGTGCCCGCCCCGTTCTCCGCCCCCGAAGCCACGCCCGTCCGACCTGACCGGACGGTCCGACGGGCGTGCACCACCTGCCGCCGGTCGGTCGGGCCCGGGCCGCGGGGTCCCGGGCTGTGAGGTCCCGGGGCGTTCCGCGACCTCACCGGTTCCGGCGCCCCGGCCGTCGCCGTACGTCCTCACGGCCGATCCGAATCCGCCTCGCCCGGCATCTGCCGTGCGGGACCCGTGCGGCAGCCCGGCTCCACCCCCTGACCACTCCTCCGTTGTCGGATCGAGTCAAGGAGCAACCATGGGCCGAAGAGACCGGTTCACCCTGTCACGACGAAGTGGAGCACCACCGTCGCCATCCGCGCGGGCCTCCCGCCAGGCGCCGCCCTGGCGCCGCGCGGTCGTCCTGCTGTCCGGCTCGGCACTGGCACTGGGGCTGTCCGCGCTGCCGGCCGTGCAGGCACAAGCGCAGGCGCCGTCCGCGGGCAGCCAGGACCAGGGTGCCGGCGCCGAAGCCCCGGTGAACGTCCTGGTCTTCCACGGGCCGACCGATCAGCAGGACGATCCCGTCACGACCGCCGTGTCAACGATCAAGGAACTGGGTCAGAAGAACGGCTTCTCCGTGGCCGAGTCGGACGACCCGTCCGTCTTCACCCCCGACCGCCTGGCCCAGTACCGGGGCGTGGTCTTCCTGTCGGCCAAGGGCGTGTCCCTCACCTCCGACGAGGAGTCCGCGTTCCAGGCCTACGTCAAGGGCGGCGGCGGCTTCGTCGGTGTCCACGACGCCGCGCGCGCGGATGCCGGCTCCGACTGGTTCACCGGCCTGATCGGCACGCGTCCAGCCGCCAGCCTGCCCGCCTCCGAGAAGGTCGCGGACGTCACGGCGAGCGACGACAACCCGCCGAACGAGACGAAGGCCAAGCTGTTCGACGGCAGCAACACCACCAAGTGGCTGGCGCACCAGAACACCGCGTGGGTCACGGCGAAGACGGACCATCCGGTCGCGGTGGCCCAGTACGCGCTGACGTCGGCCAACGACTACCCCGGCCGGGACCCCAAGGACTGGACCCTGCAGGGCTCTCAGGACGGGGACACCTGGAAGACGCTGGACACCCAGACCGGCCAGAACTTCCCGGACCGCTTCCAGACCAAGCAGTACAAGTTCTCCAACACCACGGCCTACGCGTACTACCGGCTGAACATCACCGCCAACTCCGGTGAGCCCCTGATCCAGTTGGCCGAGCTGCGGCTCTTCGGCGCCGACCCGGCGCCCGCACCGGAGACCAAGGTGCAGCAGGCGACCGTGGACGTCACCGACCGTCAACACCCGGCGAACAAGGGCCTGCCGCTGAAGTGGACCCGCTCCGACCAGTGGATGAACTGGGACCCGAACCCGAACGGCAAGGTGCAGACGGTCGCCCAGGTCGAGGAGAACTCCTACGACGCCGGACCGGCGGGCAACGGCGCCTTCCACCCGATCTCCTGGTGCCGGGACTACGACGGCGGCCGGTCGTTCTACACCGGCATGGGCCGCACCGAGGACAGCTACACCTCGGACACCAAGTTCCAGAGTCATCTGCTCGGCGCCATCGAGTGGACGACCGGCATGGTCCGTGGCGACTGCCAGGCGACCATCGCGTCGAACTACTCGGTCGAACGGCTCACGGGCAAGAACCAGCAGGGCCAACTCGACCAGATCGGTGAGCCGCACGGTCTGACGATCGCCCCCGACGGCAAGGTCTTCTACATCGGCAAGGCGGCCTGCCCGAGCGGTCCGATCCCCGACTGGAACGACCCCGAGGTGGGCCTGGGCTGCGGCACGATCCACCAGTGGGACCCCAAGACCAAGCAGGTCAAGCTGCTCACCACGCTCGACGTGATGGGCAACCGGGGCAGCGGCGACGAGCTGGTCAAGAACGAGGAGGGGCTGGTCGGCATCACGCTCGACCCCAAGTTCGGGCAGAACGGCTGGATCTACATCTACTGGATGCCGCACGAGTCGGTCGACCGGGACAAACAGACGGGCCAGCGCACCATCTCCCGACTGACCTACGACTTCAAGAACCAGTCGATCGACAAGAGCACCCGCAAGGACCTGCTGCACTGGACCGCCCAGATCCACAGCTGCTGCCACACCGGCGGCGGCATGACCTTCGACAACGATGGCAACCTCTACGTCGGCGTCGGTGACGACAACTCCTCCCAGGGAGCCGGGGCCGGCTACTCCGGGAACAACTGGACGAAGGACTACAAGGGCCTGTCCTTCCAGGACGCCCGCCGTACGGCCGGCAACACCAACGACCTCAACGGCAAGATCCTGCGGATCCACCCCGAGCCCGACGGCACCTACACGATCCCCAAGGGCAACCTTTTCACCGGCCAGGAGGACGGCGGCGGCAAGACCCGTCCGGAGATCTACGTCATGGGTGTCCGCAACATCGCACGGATCGCCTGGGACAAGACCAACAACTGGCTGACCGCGGCCTGGGTCGGCCCCGACGCGCCGACGCCCGACCCCGAGCTCGGCCCGGCCAAGTACGAGACCGCGACCATCATCACCTCCGCGGGCAACCAGGGCTGGCCGTACTGCATGGGCGACAAGCAGCCGTACCGCGACCGCAGCAACACCGACGCGAGCGTGCTGACCGGCTGGTACGACTGCGACCACCCGAAGAACACCTCGCCGCGCAACACCGGACTTGTGGACCTCCCGCCGATCCGCAGCAACATGATCTGGTACTCGCCGCAGGGCGGCGGCGTCGTCTACCCGAAGCGCAGTGACGGCAGCGGGCTGCCCACGTACGTGCAGAGCGACGAGAAGTACACCGAGCCCTACCTCAAGGGCGGCGGCCAGGCCATCATGAACGGCCCGACCTACCACCGCTCGGAGGTCGACACCGACAGCGGTGTCGCATGGCCGGCGTACTGGGACGACAAGTGGTTCATCGGTGACGAGTCCAACGCCAACAACCGTGTCGCGGTCACCGTCACCCCGGACAACGTCAAGGACCGGTCCCAGCCGGAATTCGGCGAGGACCTGCGCCAGATCCTCCCCGGCGGCACCGGGGACAACAAGGTCCAGAGCTGGATGGACGCCAAGTTCGGCCCGGACGGCGCGCTCTACATGCTCGACTACGCCGGCGGCTTCTTCAGCCTCGACCCGAACCAGAAGCTGGTCCGTGTCACCTACCACGGTGGCCCTGCCACGCCGAACCCGAGCGAGGCCTCGGGCCGCGCCGTCGCGCAGAGCAAGCCGCGGACGATCCAGTTCTCGGCCGCGAAGGCGGGCGGCGTCTCCTGGGAGTGGGACTTCGGTGACGGCAGCCGGCCGTCGCACGAGGCCAACCCGGCGCACACCTACGCCGATTACGGCACCTACCACGCCACCCTCAAGGTGACCTACGCCAACGGCGAGCACTCCACGGGGAAGATCGACGTGACGGCGGGCTGCACTGCGCCCGACGCCCGTTCCACGGTCTGGCTGCTCGACACCGACACCGGTGTGGCCAACCACAAGGCCGGCGGCGGATGCACCATCAACGACCTGATCGACGACGAGGGCACCTGGCCCAACCACGGCGCCTTCGTCAGCAACCTCAACGACCTGGTCGACCAGTTCCGCAAGGACGGCGTCATCGACAACCACGAAGCGGCGACGCTCAGCAAGGAAGGCGCCCAGTCGCCCATCGGCAAGACACCCGGGTACACGTCCGTCTTCGACGGATCGGCGACCAGCCTCGCCGGGTGGAGCCAGGCGGGCGCGGGCCGGTTCTCGCTCCTGCCGGACGGCACCATGCGCAGTTCCGGCGGCATGGGCATGCTCTGGTACAGCAAGCAGCAGTTCAAGGACTACTCGATCCGGCTGCAGTTCCGGGATGTAGCTCCGGAGGGCCACCAGGCCAACAGCGGTGTGTTCGTGAGGTTCCCCGATCCGCGGACGCCGCTGGACCAGCGGCCCGAGGGCTGCAGCACCACGGGATCGGCCCGCACCGCTCCGGAGTGGGTGGCGATCTACTGCGGCAACGAGATCCAGATCTACGACGGTGACACCGGTGAACCCCAGAAGACGGGCTCGGTGTACAACTTCGATCCACTCGACCTGGACCATGCGAAGGTCACCCCGAAGGGACAGTGGAACGACTACGAGATCCGGGTCGTCGGGCAGCACTACACGATCATCCGCAACGGCGTGGTGATCAACGAGTTCGACAACACGCCCGGCAAGTCGTCGTCGCGTGCAGGCGATCCGCCCACGGATCTGCGTCAGTTCGTCAGCGGCTACGTGGGGCTGCAGAACCACAGTGACAACGACCTGATCGAGTTCCGCAACATCCGGGTGCGGGACCTGTCGTAAGGAGCGGTCCGTGCCGGGCTCGGGGCCGCGGCCCCGAGCCCGGCTCTGGCGCGAACCGAGGTGAAACCATTCATGTAGACCACATCAATGTGGTGGCGCACCCTTGACCGTGCGCATGTGATCAGTTACCCAAGCTACTTGAAACGTGTAAGCGATTTGACGACCCCGCGGTCGATCACGGGTTCTGGCCACCCATCCGGGCGGCGGCCTTCCCCGCGTTCCCTGCCGGCCGCACTCGGCGAAGGAGGACGGAAGTGTCCATGCTCAGCTACGAGACGGACCGGCGGCCCCAGCCCGACAACCCGTGTCTGCGCAGCGACGAGGTGCACCTGCTGTCGCTGCTGGCAACCGGCCTGCCGGTCGAGTCCGTCGCCCGGCGACTCCATGTCTGCCCCCGCACCGTGCGACGACGTTACCGAGGCGTGTGCGACAAGATAGGCGTCAGCAGCGTCATCGAGGCCGTCGCCTGGGCCGCTCGACGCCGACTGATCTGAGTCCGCTCGCCGGCCCCGCCGGCGGCAGGGTCCGCGCCGGCAGAGGCGCGGGAGCAACGACAAGCCCGTTCGCCCGCTTGCCCGGTGAGAACCGGAGAAGCGGGCGAACGGGCGGTGACGGCAGTTCAGGACAGCAGGTCCGCGAGCCCCGCGTAACTGCGCTGGGCGGCACCGAACGAGCCGGGCGGGTTGGGCTGGGTGTCGGGGGCGGTGTCCTGCTCCCAGATGCCGTGGTGGTTGCCGAACGGGCCGATCGCGTGGATGAAGCGCTGGTAGGGCATGTCACCGGCGCCGAACTCGGTCATGTCGTAACCGTCACCGGCGTTGGGGTCGGACGTGCCGTCCTTCATGTGGAACAGCGTGTACCGGTAGGGGTGGTTGCGCACGTACGCGGCGGGGTCGAAGCCGGGGTAGCGAAACTGGCCGACGAAGGCCCAGTACACGTCCATCTCGAGGTAGACATGGGCGGGGTCGGTGTTCTTCAGGAACACGTCGTACAGGCGCACCGCCGGCTGGTCCGAGGCGAAGGCGAACTCGGCCCAGTGGTTGTGCTGGTAGAGCTTGAGTCCGCGCGCCGACGCGGCCGCGCCCCAGCGGTTGAAGTCCTCCGCGGCCGCCTGGTACCCGGCGACCGTGGGGGTGTCCGAGGGAGCGTTCGGGGTCCCGATGTTCGGCATACCGAGGATCTCGGCGTTGTCGAGCTCCTGCTGCAGGTTGCTGCGGAAGCTGCCGATGCCGATGTGGCTGCCGATGGCTCGCAGGCCGTTGTGGTCGAGCAGCGTGCGGATCTCCTGGAGGGTGATCTGCCGGCCGAGGATGGCGGGGTCCTGGGTGTAGCCGGCGAACTCCACCTCCTTGAAGCCCATCCGCGACAGTTCCTCGAAGACGACGCGGAAGCCGAGTTGGTAGACCTTGTCGCGGACGCTGTAGAGCTGGATGCCGATGGCGTCCTTGGGAATGCTCAGGGCCGCGCCGTTGGGCGGGGCATCGGGGGCGGGCGTCTGGGCGGCGGCGGGGACCGCGCCGGCGAGGGTTGCCGCACCGATGGCCACGGTGCCTGCGGCTGCCGCACGCAGGAAGCCTCTGCGGTCGAAGTCATGGGCGAACTGACCCATCATCACTCCTTCGTCGTGAAGCACCCGTCCGCGGTGGGCCGCGGCGAGGGGCCGTCAAGGGGAGCCGCCCCGCCCGGTGTCCGGGCGGCGTGGTGGTACGGGGGCGTTCATCGGCCTGGGCGTCCGGCGGGTGGGCCGTCGGCGGAACTGACGGCAGGGCAACCGGAGTCGCGCCCGGTGACCGAGGGCGGTGCGGGCTGCCGAGGCGCACCTGCCCGCGGCCCGCGGGATGGCAACAGGAGTGCCTCGACGCGTTCCCGGAGGACGATGAACGCCTGAAGCCGTCGATAGTTCAGCACAAGTAGGCGCTACTTTTCACCAGATGAGCAAAAGATGTGTCCACTTCAGGGCGCAAAACGCTGCTACCGAGCAGTAGCTCCTTGACGGGTCTTGGCCGGGGAGCCACGCTCATGACGCTTCACCAGGGGGCCGTGAACCCCTGCGAGCCGTCTCTTCCTCCCAGGGCCCTCCGCCCCCTCCACCGATCGACCGGCTCCCGCCGGCCCAGGCATCCCAACCCGGCCGGCCTCGCGCGACGCGACCGCTCGCGCGACGTCCATCGCAGCGCCCCAAGAGAGGCAGGCAGTACGTGCGTAAACCAGTAAGCCGGCTACTCACCGCCACGTTGAGCACCATGCTCGGCGTGGGGGTCGCCGTGGCCGGATCGACGACGTCCGCGCATGCGCGGAGCGAGGCACCGGAGAGAACGGCCGCGGCCGCCTCCACCGCCGCGACGTCCGACTTCCAACAGGTCACCCTGGCCAAGGGACCGGACCAGGTGGGCGAGCCGATGGGTCTCGCGGTGCTCCCCGACGGCAGCGCACTGCACAGCTCCCGTGACGGCACCGTCTACTACACGACCCTCGACGGTCTCACCGACGTGGCGGCGAAGCTCTCCGTGTACACCCATGACGAGGACGGGTTGCAGACCCTCGCGCTCGACCCGCACTTCGCCAAGAACCACTGGGTCTACGCCTACTACGCGCCGCGGCTCGACACCCCCATGACCGACGCCCCGGAGAACGGAACGGCCGCCGACTTCGCGCCGTACAAGGGCTACAACCACCTGTCCCGGTTCACGTTCACCGACGGCAAGCTGGACCTGTCCAGCGAGAAGAAGATCATGCGGGTCGACACCGACCGCGGGCAGTGCTGCCATGTCGCGGGCGACATGCACTTCGACGGCGACGGCAACCTGCTGCTGAGCACCGGCGACGACTCCAACCCGTTCGCATCCGACGGCTACGCCCCCATCGACCGGCGACCTGACCGCAACCCCGTCTTCGACAACGAGCGTTCCACGGCCAACACCAACGACCTGCGCGGCAAGCTGCTGCGGATCAAGGTGCACGACAACGGCACCTACACGGTCCCGGACGGCAACCTGTTCCCGAAGGGCACCGCCAAGACCCGTCCCGAGATCTACGCGATGGGTTTCCGCAACCCCTTCCGGTTCAACGTCGACAAGAAGACCGGCGTCGTCTACCTGGCCGACTACGGCCCGGACGCCAGCAGCGCGAACCCCAAGCGCGGGCCGGAGAACACCGTCGAGTACAACCGGATCACCAAGCCCGGCTTCTACGGATGGCCGTACTGCATCGGCAACAACACGCCGTACGTCCAGTACGACTTCGCCACCGGAGAGTCCGGGCAGCCCTTCGACTGCGCCCACCCGGTGAACGACGCTCCCCTGAACACCGGCCTGAAGAACCTGCCTCCGGCCCAGCCGGCCTGGATATGGAACCACTACGCGGGCAACCCGCTGTTCCCCCAGCTCGGCGGGGAGGGCGCGCCGATGGGCGGCCCGGTGTACCAATACGACTCGGCGCTGAAGTCCCAGGTCAAGTTCCCCGAGAGCTATGACGGGAAGTTCTTCGCCTACGAGTTCGGCGCCCACTGGATCAAGCCGATCGCCTCGGACAGCAGCGGAAAGATCCAGTCGATCGACACCTTGACCAACGGCAACGACTGGGCCCGCCTGGTCGAGCCCATCGACACCGAGTTCGGTCCGGACGGCTCGCTGTACGTGCTCGACTACGGCAGCGCGTGGTTCGGCGGCTCCCTGGATGCCGGGCTCTACAAGATCGAGTACGCGCCGGGCAACAAGGCGCCGACCGCGGCGATCACGACGGATACCACGTCCGGCAAGAACCCGCTGACGGTCAAGTTCGACGGCACGGGCTCGACCGACCCGGAGAACGACACTCTCACCTACGCGTGGGACTTCGACAACAACGGCACGACCGACTCCACAAGTGCGACACCCTCGTTCACCTACACCACGAACGGGCAGTACCACGCCAAGCTCACGGTCAGCGACCCGAGCGGCAGGACCGGCGTCGCCGCCGTCCTGGTCACGGTGGGCAACTCCGCGCCCGTCCTGAAGTTCTCCGAGCCCCCGAACGGGCTGACGTTCAAGGACGGGGACCAGGTCGCATGGAAGATCGACGCGACCGACCCGGACGGCACCCCGGTGGACTGCTCCAAGGTCCAGGTCAGCTACTCGCTCGGCCATGACATGCACTCCCACAACCTCTCGCAGGCCACGGGGTGCAGCGGAACGTTCTCCATGACCACGGCGGGCCACACCGACTCCGACGACTTCTACGGCATCTTCTCCGCGAGCTACACCGACACCTCCCCGACCGCCGGGGTCCCCGACCTCACCGGCACGACGCAGATCATCCTGATGCCCAAGGGCAGGCAGGCGGAGTTCTACCGCACGCAGTCCGGCGTGCAGACGAGCTCCGTCGCCGGCGCCGAGGGCGGCAAGGCCGTCACGTCGATCGGCAACGGTGACTGGATCGAGTTCGACCCGTACGACCTCCAGGGTGTGAGCAAGATCGACTTCCGGGCCGCGTCGAGCGGTGCCGGCGGCACCATCGAGGTCCACACCGACGCCCCCGACGGCCCGCTGGCCGGCACGGCGACGGTGGGCGACACCTCCGGCGCCTTCACGACGGTCAGCGCTCCGGTGACCGACCCGGGCGGGACGCACAAGCTGTACTTCGTCTTCAAGGGCGGCAGCGGCGACCTGTTCAGCCTGGACTCGTTCACGATGAGCTGACACGACACGAGCCCGTCCCTGCCCCGCCGAACCGTCACCGACGGCCCGGCGGGGCAGCGCTGTTCGCAAACGGACCCTCTCCGCCCTCAGGTACCGGACCCGGGGCTCGTGGAGGCATGGCCCGGTTCAGGGAGCCGGACTTCAGCAGCGAGCGCACATAGTCGAGGGCCTTGGTGTTCTGGGCGGTGTCGGCGGTCATCCTCGTCTGGCCGGGGTTGGTTATCCAGCCGCCGGCCTGGCGCAGGAAGACCCCGAGGCGCGCGTACTCACCGTTGACGACCAGTCCGGTGACGTCTCCCTTGGTCAGCTTGGCGGCGACCGTGCTGAGCCGGCCCCAGGTGGTCGGGTAGTCCTTGGCGGTCAGGCCCGCCTTCTTCCACAGGTCGTCGTTGATCGCCAGGGCGAGGGTGGAGGTGTCCTTGGGCAGGCAGACCAGCTTGCGGTCGTGGGTGAAGGAGGCGCGCAGCCGGGCGGAGAAGTCGTCCGCGTCCTTGACCTGGTCGCCGTAGGGGTAAAGAGAGCCGGCCTTGGCGTAGTTGGCGAACTGGTCGGAGTTGACGTAGAAGGCGTCCGGTGGCTTGTGCCCGGCGAAGGACTGGGCGAGTTGCTGGTTGATGTCCTTGGCGACGTCCACGGTCACCGTGTTGCCGGACCGCTGCGCGTAGGCGGCCGCCGCCTCCTTGACGGCCTTGGTCTCGGCGTCGCCCGAGGAGGCGATGAGCACGGTGAGGTGCTGTCTGGAGCCGGTGTCCTGTGCGGTCTTCTTGTCGCCACCGAAACTCGACGAGCAGCCGGTGGCGCACAGGAGGGCCGCGCAGGTGACGAGGGCCGCGGTGGCCGTGCGGTTGACCATGGGTTCCTCCGGGGGATCGGGGTGGTGGGGGCGGCTCCACCCGGGCCTCGTGCGGTCGTGGGCCCGGGGGGTGGGGAGGGAGAAGGGGAACGTTTCTGATGTGGGACGGCGGGTCGGACACCCGGCCGCCTCGCAGCGGACGGCTAGTCGCCTGCGGTGGATGCGGCCGCGGTGCTGTCGCGCACGACGAGCGCCGGCTCCAGCAGCAGGCGCTCGGGCGGTGCGTCGGGAGCGGCGATCCGTGCCAGCAGCAGCCGTACGCACTCCCGGCCGACCTCTTCCAGCGGCTGGGCGACGGAGGTCAGGGCGGGCGAGAGGATCCCGGCGGTCGGGGAATCGTCGAAGCCGACCACGGCGACGTCCCTTCCGGGGAGGGCGCCGCGTTCGCGCAGCATCTGGTAGCAGCCGAGTGCCAGCATGTCGCTGGCCGCGATCACGGCCGTCGCGCCCGCGTCCAGGAGCGGCTTCACGGCGGCGCGGGCCGCGTCGCTGTCGTCCACGCTCTGTCCGCGCCGCCCGCGCGTCACAAGACCGTGCCGGCGCATCGCCCGCTGCCAGCCCTCGGCTCGGTCGTCACCGGCGCCGGAGGTGCCGCGTTCCCACCCGAGGAAGGCGATCCTGCGATGCCCCTGGGCGATGAGGTGTTCGACCGCGGCGTCCGTGCCCGAGGCGCCGTCGACGTCGACCCAGTCACCGATCTGGCGGCCCGACCACATCCGTCCGAAGCCGACGAAGGGCACCCCTCGCCTGGCGAGCCACGCCTGCCGTGGGTCGCCGCGGTCGGTACCGCTGAGCACGAAGCCGTCGACCTCGTGCTGGGCGAGCAGTTCCTCGTATCCGTCCAGGCTCGGGCCTCCGGGCGGGCAGGCGAAGAGCAGGATCCGGTACCCGGCCACGTCCGCGGCCTGTGACAGGGCGTGCAGGAAGCGGTCCATGACGGGTTGACCCGCCGGCGCGGGCTGGATGCCGTAGCCGATGAGCTTGCTGGAACGGGTGCGCAGAGTCTGCGCGGCACGGCTGGGGCGGTAGCCCATCTCGTCGATCGCGCGGCGGACCCGCTCCAGGGTCTCGGGCCGGAGCATGTCCGGTGAGTTGATCGCGTTCGACACGGTCTGCGGCGAGACCCCGGCCCGCCGGGCGACCATCGCGAGGGTCACCGGGCCGCCCTTGGCCGAAGGGGTCTTGCTGGAGCGGGACATGCGGCACTCCGATGTACAGGGGAGATTGTGGCCTTCATTTAGCGTTCCAAAAGCGTTGTCACGGCTCTGAGGACAGGCTTAGTGTCTTTGGAACGATCCAATACTGAGAGGTTCTACTTCCTTGGACACCCATGTCAAGCCCCAGGACGCCGACGGCCCTGACCCGGAACCCGCGTCCTCCGTCGCGGGCCTGCAGCCGTTCCTGCACGACGCGGTCGTCACCCTGTACGCGCCGAGCCTCGCGGTCTCGGGTGCGGACGGACAGCTCAGCGCGGGTGCGGACGGGTTCTACCACGGCGACCGCAGAGCCCTGTCCCGGCTGACCGTCGCGGCCGAGGGCATCCCGCTGGCGCCGGTCCAGGGCGGAGTGCGCGGAGTGGACCGCGCGGACTTCCGGGCGGTCCTGCGCGGCCTCGGCGAGACCACGCCGGACCCGGCGGTCGCCCTGCACCGGCACCGCCACCTGACGGCCGGCCGGCTGGAGGAAGTCCTCGTGGTCACCAACGCGGGCAGCGGGCACGTCCGCCTCCGGATGACGGTGACCGCCGGGACGGACCTCGCCGCCATGGAGCAGGTGAAGTCCGGGCAGGTGCTGCCGGTCGTACCGCCACAGGCCGTGGACACCGGCGGCAAGGGCCTGTCCTGGACCGGCGGCGACTTCACCGTCAGCCTGGCCGCCGAACCGGCGCCGGACGTCCTCCAGCCGGCGGCGGGACAACTGTCGTACGACATCTCCCTCCGGCCAGGCACTTCCTGGAGCATGACGTTGACCTGCACCGCGGCCTACGCCGAGGGCGACCAGTTCCCGGCCCCGCCGCAGGACCGATTGCCGTGGCACAACCCCGTGGTACGCAGTGCCGACCGCGGCCTCGACGGGTGGCTGGAGCAGTCGCTCGCCGACCTGGACCGCCTGCGCCTGACGGACCCCCGCTCCCCCGCCCCGGACCGTCCGGACCAGTTCCTGGCCGCCGGCGCCCCCTGGTTCCTGACCCTGTTCGGCCGCGACTCGCTCTGGGCCGCCCGGATGCTGCTGCCGCTCGGCACCGGCCTCGCCGCCGGCACTCTTCGCACGCTCGCCCGCCGCCAGGGCACCGTGGCCGACCCCGTGACCGAGGAACAGCCGGGCAAGATCCTGCACGAGGTACGCCGGGGCTCGCTCCCCCACGGCGGACTGTCCCTCCCACCCGTGTACTACGGCACGGTCGACGCCACCCCCTTGTGGATCACCCTTCTCCACGACGCCTGGCGCTGGGGCCTGTCCCCTCGGGATGTCGAGGCGCTGCTGCCGCACGCCGAATCGGCGCTGGCCTGGATGCGCGATCAGGCCGAAGCGAGCGGCGACGGCTTCCTCAAGTACGTCGACCACACCGGTCGGGGCCTGTCCAATCAGGGCTGGAAGGACTCGAACGACTCCATCCGCTTCCGCGACGGCCGGCTCGCCTCGGCGCCGATCGCGCTGTGCGAGGTCCAGGCGTATGCCTACGAGGCGGCACGCGCCGGGGCGTCACTGCTGCGGGCGTTCGGCCGGGCCGGGGCCGACGAGTGGGAGGAGTGGGCCGAGCGGCTCGCCGAGCGGTTCCGCGGGCGTTTCTGGGTGGAGGACGCCCACGGCCCCTATCCGGCGGTCGCCCTGGACCGCGACGGCCGGCCGGCGGACGCGGTGACCTCGGGCTTCGGTCATCTGCTGGGCACCGGACTGCTCAACGAGGAGGAGGGCGCGGTTCTGGCGGCCCGCCTCATCGGCCGCGATCTCGACGCCGGCCATGGTCTGCGCACGCTGAGCAGCGAGTCGGTGGGCTTCAACGCCTACGGCTACCACACCGGTTCCATCTGGCCGCACGACACCGCCATCGCCGTACACGGCCTGGTCAGGGCCGGCTTCCCGGACGCCGCCGCGTCCCTGGCGAGCGGCCTGCTGACCGCCTCGGCCGCCTTCGACGCCCGCCTCCCCGAACTCTTCTCCGGCCACGGCACCGAGGCCGGGCCCGGTCCCGCCCCCTACCCGGCGTCGTGCCGCCCCCAGGCATGGGCGGCCGCCTCCTCGGTGCTGGTGCTCCAGGCCGCCCTGGGCCTCGCCGCGGACGTCCCCGCCGGCACGGTCACTGTGGCACCCGGCTTCGCCTCGGCGTACGCACCGCTCACCGTGACCGGCCTCCAGGTCGGCGGAGGCCGGCTGGACGCCATGGTCACGGCGGACGGATCGGTGGACGTGAGTGCGCCGCGGGGACTGACCGTGGTCACGTCTTGACGCCGGCCGGTTGCCCGTCGGCGGCCGGTCCGGGAGACCGCGTACGGCCTCCCGCTGAACCGAAGCGTGACCGTTTCCCGGTCACCCGGCTCGCCTCGGGTCGCCGTCCGGCGGTCTGCGCCTCGTGGACGCCGTCATGCTTGCCTCGCGGGTGCTGTCATGGCAGGCGCCTCCGGCCATGTCACGTCCTCCGCCGACGGCTGGGCGGACGCACCCGCACCACGGCGTCCAGCCCCCTACGGAGAACGCTCCTGGGCCCAGGGGTGTCTGCAGCGGACGGCGACGGCCGCGATGTCGTCATCGAGTCTGCCGCCGCTGTAGTGGAGCAGGTCTTGGTGAAGCCGGTCCAGGAGCTCACGCGGGGCCGCCGGGCCGAGCTCCCGCATCCACTCCGGGAGCGGGAAGAACGTGCCGGTGCGGTCCCGGGTCTCCGATACGCCGTCGGTGTAGAGCAGCATCTGGTCGCCCGAGGCGAAGGCGACGGTGTCGACGTGGTACTCGTCTCCGAGGAGCGTCGAGAGATTGAGGGGCGGCGAGGGGACGCTGGGCTCGAGGACGCGGATCTCTCCGCTCCGCATCAGCAGGGGTGGGGGATGCCCGCAGTTGAGGATCTTCAGCTGCCCACCGACGTACGGGATCTCGGCGATCAGAGCGGTGGCGAAGTGCTCGGGCTGATCCGGGTCGAGGATCCCGAGGCTGTAGCGGCACATGCTGGTCTCTATGCGATGGATGATGCCCCTCAGGTCGGGCTGGTCGTAGGCGTTCTCCCGGAAGCAGTTGATCACCGCCGAGGCCGCCCCCACCGCCGACAGCCCCTTGCCGCGCACGTCACCGATGAGCAGCCGGACCCCGTACGGCGTGTCGGCCACCTCATAGAAGTCGCCTCCGATCCGGGCCTGCTCCTGGGCCGCCAGATACAGCGACTCGATCTCCACGTCCTGGACCCGGCGCGGCAGCGGGCGCAGCAGCACCTGCTGCGCCGCGTCGGCGACGAGCCGGATCTGGAAGAGTGTCTCCTCCCGCTGGAGCCGGAGATGGCTCGTATAGGCGGCCGCCAGGGTGACCGCGACGATCGCGGCCCCCGTGTAGGGCGTCCCCAGATCGGCGTAGACGAGGCTGAGCCCGATCATGACCATCAGGCAGAACGCCCCCAGCAGGATCGTCGGGAGCACCGGCCACATCGCGGCGGCGAGGGCGGGCGCGGCGGGCAGGAGACGGCTGAAGGCGATCTCCCTGGGGGTCGCGAAGGCCAGGCCGGCGATGAGGACGGTGAGGATCACCGGGGACAGCAGTACGGGCTCGCATCGGCCACCGTATGGAGGGCGGTGACGCCAAGGCCGTCCTGTCCTGATCACAAAACGTATCTTATCGGGGCATAACGGGCTTCGTGCCAGTGCCGTCGAGGTGCCGGGCGACGATCGCGAAGGGCCGGCGGACGCTCGCACGAACCTCGCGCTTCCCTGCTGGACCTGCGCAGTGCGGCCGGTCAGGTGTTCCTTCTCCAGGTCGTGATCGTGGTCCTGCTGGTCGCGGCCGTAGTGGTGGGCATGATGCTCCAGGCGGCGGGTGATGCCCTGCAGCAGGGGCGGCGGGAGTCGGTCGTCGCTGCCCAGTCGTTCGCGAATGCCCCCGGCGTGGCCGCGGCGCTGCACAGCCGGGATCCGACGGCGGTGCTCCAGCCGCGAGCCGTGGCGGCACGGAAGCGTGCCGGCGTGGATTTCATCGTGGTCATGAACACGCAGGGGATTCGTTACACGTACCCCTATCCGCGGGAGATCGGGAAGAACTTCGTCGGCACCATCGCACCGGCGCTGCAGGGCCGTACCGTCGTCGAACAGGCCGGTGGACCACCGCTGCCCGCGGGCAGGGGGACGGACGTGCAAGCGGTGGTGCCGGTGACCGACGCGCACGGCAAGGTGGTCGGCCTGGTCTCCGCCGGGATCACGGTCAAGAACGTGGTGGGACTGTGGATGCCACAGCTGCCGATCATCCTGGCCGGCGGCGCGGTCGCACTGACGCTGGCCATCACGGGCATGACGCTGGTGTCGCGGCGGCTGCGACGGCAGACGCGCGGTCTGGCCCCGGAGGAGCTGGCGGAGCTGTACGAGCACCACGACGCGGTCCTGCACGCGGTGCGCGAAGGAGTGCTCATCACGGGCGCCGACGGACGACTGGTGCCGGCCAACGACGAGGCGGCGCGGCTGCTCGGACTGCCTGCGGACGTGCGGGGCGCCCGGTGCGGGAGCTGGAACCGCCGGAACCGATCATGCGTCTGCTGTCGTCGCCGGAGGCCGTCACCGATGAGGTGTATCCCAAGAGGGACCGATTGCCGGTGGTGAACAAGCGGCCGACGTACCCGCAGGCCGACCGGGGAGGCAGCGTGGTGACCCTGCGCGACACAACGGAGCTGGCGGCGGTCTCGGGGCGGGCCGAGGTCGCGCGGGAGCGGCTGAAGCTGCTCTACGAGGCCGGGGTGGAGATCGGGACCACCCTGGATGTGGAGCGCACGGCCCAGGAGCTGGCCGACTCGCGCCGCACGCCGCAGATGCGGGCGCTGCAGGAGCGACGGGTCATGCTGGAGGCGGACCTGCGGGAGTCACACGGCTGGCTGGAACAGGATCCGGACCGCGCCCGCAAGGCACTGGAGTGCGGGTTGCGTTCGCTGGTCGCCCTGCCGCTGCGGGCGCGGAACGTACCGCTGGGCGTGGCCAACTTCTACCGGACGGCGGATTCCCCGGCGTTCGAGCCGGAGGATCTCACCTTCGCGGAGGAACTCGCCGCGCGGGCGGCGGTGGCCCTCGACGACGCCCGGAGGTTCACCCGAGAGCACGCGATGGCGGTCACGCTGCAGCGCAGCCTGCTGCCGCGGAGGCACCCGGAGCAGGACGCGCTGGAGGTGGCCTGGCGCTATCCGCCCGCGGAGGCGGGAGTGGGCGGGGACTGGTTCGACGTCATCCCGCTACCGGGCGCGCGGGTGGCCCTGGTGATGGGTGACGTCGTAGGTCACGGGCTGCACGCGGCGGCGACGATGGGCCGGCTGCGCACCGCGGTCCACAACTTCTCCACCCTGGACCTGCCCGTGGACGAGGTGCTCGGGAATCCGGACGACCTCGTCGTCCGCATGGACAACGAGGAGAACACGAGCGATGCCACGGACGGCCACGAGGGGGCGGGCGTGACCGGAGCGACCTGTCTCTACGCGGTCTACGACCCGGTGGCGGAGGTCTGCACGATGGCCCGGGCGGGGCACCCCGAGCCGGTGGTGGTGCGCCCGGACGGCACGGTCACCAGTCCTGGCGTACCGGCCTCGGCGCCCCTCGGTCTGGGCGGCTATCCCTTCGAGACCGTGGAGCTGCCCCTTCCGGAGGGTTCCCGACTGGTGCTGTACACCGACGGCCTCGTGGAGGACCGCACCCATGACAACGACATCGGGATGGAGAGGCTGCGCCGGGCGTTGGACGGGGCCGGGGGCCGCACGCCGGAGGAGACGTGTCAGGCGGTGATCGACGCGCTGAAGCCGTCACACTCCTGCGACGACATCGCGCTGTTGACGGCACGCACCCGGAAGTTCCCGCCTTCGGGTGTGGCCGCGTGGGAGGTGCCGTCGGACCCGGCGCTGGTTCTCGCGGTTCGGGTGCTCTGCCGGGAGACATTGCTGCAGTGGGGACTGGAGGCGACGGTGTTCGCCACGGAGTTGATCGTCAGCGAGTTGGTCACGAACGCGATCCGGTACGGCTCGCCCGCGGTCGGCATACGGCTGCTGCACGGACGCAGTCTGATCTGCGAGGTGTCGGACGGCAGCGGCACCTCGCCCCGCCTGCGACGGGCGGCGACCGTGGACGAGGGCGGCCGGGGGCTGTTCCTGGTGGCGCAGTTCGCCCAGCGCTGGGGGACGCGGCACACGACCCGCGGCAAGGTCATCCGGGCGGAGCAGCTTCTCCACGACCCCACCGACGCCGCCTCGGGTCTCGCACCGGTCGACTTCCTTCTCGACCAGTTCGACCTCGACCAGTTCGACGATCCGGGCCTGTGAGCCGAGGCGAACCCGAGCGCCTTCGCCCCGGTCCGTGCGGGCGCCGGGCCCTTCATCAGAATTCGCCAGACCCTCGCATCACCGGCGGGCTACTGTACGAACCCGTCGCACCACCCACGGTCACCCGAGGAGAAAACTGTGACATCGCCCTGCGACCCCCAGCATGCTCCCGCCGGTGATGCGGGCGCAGCGCTCATGATGATCGACTCCCGGCTCAAGGCCATCTACGACGAGAAGACCCGGACCGACGCCGAACAACAAGCGCTGACCGACCAGTTCGCCGCGTCCTTGGGCCCCGGCGGAGTCGATGACATGCTGGACGGGGCGTGCACGCTGATCTACATGTTCATGCAGTGGCTGCGGATGGCCTACGAGGACCACGACAAGGACGTCATCGAGTGCGTGGTGCCCAACCTTGTGGCCACGATGCGCATGATGCCGAAGAGCATCCGTCCCGAGGCCATCCCCACCATGGCCGGCCTGGTCATCGCCGCAGGCACCGGCCTGAGCCCCAGCCTGTGGCGCAAGCAGTACGGATATTGGACCGACGACGAGATGAACCCCCTGGAAGCCACCGCCTTCCTGCTCGCGGAGCACATCAACCGGATCACCGACGACCGCGACTTCGCCACC
Source organism: Streptomyces sp. RB17 (assembly GCF_009604455.1). Lineage (GTDB taxonomy): Bacteria > Actinomycetota > Actinomycetes > Streptomycetales > Streptomycetaceae > Streptomyces. The sequence continues at coordinate 508,027 of NZ_WEGL01000005.1, read as the reverse complement.
CGCCTGATCACCGCAGCTCTGTCCAGCGTGGACGAGGGCTGACGCGGCGCCATCAGCCCACGCCCAGCAGGCTGTCGCCGTCGCCGACTTGTTCGCTGATGTCCCGTGCGTCAACTCGTGACAACGGGGGCGGACGCGGGCGCCGGCCGGGGGACGTCGCGCATGTGGCGGAGCGGGGAGAAGAACACGAACCAGCCGGCCGCCCACGCACCGATGAAGGCCAGCCAGAGAGCGGGTCGCACGCCGATCAGCGTGCCGAGCAGCCCACCGAGGACGCCGCCGATCGGCAGCGTGCCCCAAACAACCCAGCGCACGGCCGCGTTCATCCGGCCCATCAGCTCCGGCGGTGTCACCGACTGCCGGTAGCTGACTTGCGCGACGTTGTAGACCATCCCGGAGAAGCCCGTGATGCCCCAGCCCAGCGGGAACAGCAGCACCCCCCAGCCTCGCCAGGCAGCCGCCGCGATGACCTGCGGCGCGCTGAACACCAGCATCGACACCCAGATGATCCGCGCCGAGCCGATCTTCTTGGCGAGCCGGCCGGCGAACGCTGCGCCGGCGATCCCGCCGATGGCCGCGCCCGCCATGATCAGCCCGGTCAGCGCGGGTCGCACGTGCAGCACCCGGATGAGGAAGACCATCGCCAGCGCCGACGTCATGCCGCCGAACAGGTTCGCGGTGCCCGTGCACGCCACGACCCTGCGCAGAATGCTGTGCCCGAACACGAACGTCAGCCCCGCGGCGATCCGGCGCCGCAGCGTCTCGTCCGCCGGCCGCGCCGGCGGCGGATCCTCCCGGGTCTTGATCCCGAGGATCGACAGGACCGAGATCGCGTAGGAAACGGCGTCGGCCGTCATCGCCCCCGCGGCGCCGAACAATCCGACCAGCCCGCCGCCCAGACCCGGTCCGCCGAGCTGCGCGAACGCCTGGGTGGTCCCGAGCTTGCCGTTGGCGCTCATCAGGTGATCGGCGCGGATGAGTGACGGCACATAACTCTGGTACGAGACGTCGAAGAACACCGAGCACACACCCGCCACGACCGCGACCACGTACAGCTGCGCCATCGTCAGGACGCCGAACGCGGCCGCCACCGGAACCGAGCCAACGACCAGCAGACGGAGAACGTCGCAGACGATCATGACGGAGCGCTTGGCAGCGCCGTCCACCATCGCACCCGCCGGTAACGCGATCACCGCGAACGCCAGCGTGGTGGCCGCGGTCAGCAATCCGACCTGGAACGTGCTCGCCTTGAGCGCGACGACCGCGAGCAGCGGCAAAGCGACCTGGGTGACCGCCGAGCCCGTCTCACTGACCGTCTGGCCACTCCACAGCAGCAGGAAATCCCGCTGACGCCATAGGTTCCGAGCGGCGGTCTCCGGCCCGACGTCCGGTAGATCCTTCGCTGCTTCCGTCATCTCGCCGGCTCCCCCTCGGATCCGCGGCCCCCGACCACGCAGTGTTCAGGCCCGCCACCGCGGCGCATCACAGCGTCGCGGTCGTCCCCTGCCCGGACGCGCTGCCCGCGAGCCACTGGTCCCAGCTCAGGTTGAAGTCGGCGTAGCCGTTGTCGGCCGGGGCCTTGCCACGGGGTGAGCCGGTGATGGTGACGGGGTCGCCCTGCTTGACCTGGCCGTAGAACCACTTGGCGTCCGGCATGGACAGGTGGACGCAGCCGTGCGAGCCGCGGGCGCTGCCGCTGCCCGGGTAGGGGTCGCCGGTCGAGTAGTGCACGTACGTGCCGGACTGGGTCAGGTGGATGTCCCAGGGCAGCGTCAGGTCGTAGTAGTTCGGGCTGCCCTTGTCGCAGCTGATGCCGACGCTGCAGGAAGTCATGTGGACCTTCGCCTGCTTGTCGATGACGGCCATCGTGCCGTCCCACGTCGGATACTGGGCACTGCCCGCGTTGATCGACAGGGTCCGCACCAGCTTGCCGTTGCGGGTCACCTTCATGGTGTGGCCGGTCACCGAGACATCCGCGCGCACGTCGTCGCCGATCGTGAAGGTGTGCGTGTAGTTGTGCACGCCGTAGCGTCCGTTGCCGTTGCTGACGCCCGTCATGTCAGCGTCGATCTTCACCTTCGTACCGGAGGGCCAGTACGTCTTCGGGCGCCAGTCGGCGCGCCTGTCGCCCATCCAGTGCCAGGCGCCGGCCACCGGCTGCGAGGCGCTGACCTTCATGTGCTTCTCCACCGAGGCCCGCGCCTTCGCGGCCACCGGGTTCGTGAAGACCACCGAGATCGGCATGGCCACGCCGACCGTGGTGCCCGTCTGCGGGGTGATCGTGTCCAGCAGCATCGGCGGGCCCGCGGGCTTCGTCGGTGACGGAGAAGCGCTCGCACCCGGCTTGCCCGACGCCTTTGCGTCGTTCCCGCTCGCCTTGTCACTGGCGCCCCCGCCGCAGGCGCTCACGCCCACCAGCATGGCACCCGTGACGAGTGCGATCCCTATGCCGCCCTTGCGCCGTCCCACGATCTGCCCCGCTCTCTCGCTCTTCGGCCCTGACGGGCCCGACTCCCTGTCAGACAGCGGGGGTAGGGGGCGAAGTTGCATGCGTCGCGTAAAACGTGTGCCAAAACTCGGTGCGCACCGCGGTTGCCGGGAAGGCACGACGAAGTCCGGGGCCTCTGCTCCGTCCAGGCTCTCAGCCAGGATCAGCTTGACACCGTCGAGGTCGAGGGCGAGTGCGCACGTCGGGGGCGTGGGCCGGCCATGCGGCACCCACGCGGCTCACAGCATGGCGTCCAGGGTGATCGGCAGCTCGCGGATGCGCTTGCCGGTGGCGTGGTACACGGCGCCGGCGATCGCGGGCGCGATGCCCACCAGGCCGACCTCGCCGACGCCCTTGGTACCGGTGGCGGTACCGCGATCGGGCTCGCCGACGAAGACCACGTCCAGCTCGGGGACGTCGGCGTTGACCGCGACCAGGTAGTCGGCGAACGTGCCGTTGGCGATGCGGCCGGTGCGCGGGTCGGTGACCGTGTCCTCGAACAGGGCCATGCCGATGCCGCCGACCGTCCCGCCGATGATCTGGCTCCGCGCCGTCTTCTCGTTGAGGATGCGGCCACCGTCGATCGCGGAGACCACCCGCGCGACCCGGATGAGGCCGAGGTCCGGGTCGACCCGGACGTCCACGAACTTCGCGCCGTACGCGCCGGCTGGGGACATGCCCAGCTCGGTGGGGACCGGCGGTGTGCTGTTCCCGTTCGCCGTGAGTTCGGACAGGCCGTGCCGGGCGAGGATGTCGGCGTACGGCTCCCCGAGGTCCGGGCGGCCCGCGGGGTGGACCCTCCCGTCGGTGCACTCCACGTCGTCCGGGGCGAAGCCCAGCAGGGGCGAGTCGGCGTCGCCGCCCGCGAGTTCGGCGAACGAGCGCACCAGTTGCCGGCAGGCGTCGTGCACTGCGTTGCCCAGCGCGCCGGTGAGGCCGGAACCGCCCGCCATCATCGAGTGAGGCATGTCGGAGTCGCCCAGGTCGAAGCGGACCCGGTCCAGAGGCAGGCCCAGCTCCTCGGCGGCCAGTTGGGCCATCACGGTGTAGGTACCGGTGCCGATGTCGGTCGCCGCGCTGCGCACCAGCGCGCTGCCGTCCCTGTTGACAGTGGCCTGCGCCGCGCAGGGCTGGGCGAAATACGGGAACCACGCGCTCGCCATGCCGTAGCCGACGAGCCAGTTGCCGTCCCGCATGGAGCGCGGCTCGGGGTTCCGGTCGGACCAGCCGAAGCGTCGCGCGCCGACCTCGTAGCACTCCCGGAGCGCCTTGCCGGACCAGGGCAGTCCGTTGCGCGGGTCGACGTCGGTGTGGTTGCGCAGCCGCAGCTCCAGGGGGTCCATGCGCAGTTCCCGGGCCAGCTCGTCGAGCGCGGACTCCAGCGCGAAGTTGCCCTGCGCCTCGGCCGGGGCGCGCATGGACGTCGGCACGGCGATGTTGAGACGGGCCTGCCGGTCCTGCGTGATCACGTTGGGGCACCGGTAGGCGAAGGCGGTTCCCGACGCGAACGGCTCGTAGTCGGTTTCCTCCATGCTCAGGGAGCTGAGGCTGCGGTGGTCCAGCGCGACCAGCTCGCCGTCCCGGGTGGCACCGACGCTCAGCCACTGCACCCCGCTGGGCCGGTGCCCGATGGAGGTGAACATCTGGGGCCGGGTCAGCACCAGCTTCACCGGTCGCTTGATCATCCGGGCGGCCATGGCGGTGAGGACCACGTGCGGCCATGCGCGCAGCCCGGCGCCGAAGCCCCCGCCGACGTAGGGCACCAGGACCCGTACCGAGCTCTCGGGGATGCCGAAGACCATGGCGAGGGTGGTGCGCACCATCGACGGCCACTGGCTGGTGTCGTGGACGGTGAGGGTGTCGCCCTCCCACGCGGCGAGGGTCGCGAACAGGCCGAGCGGGTTGTTGGTGTTGTCGGCCGTGGTGTAGGTGGCTCGGAGTGTCACCTCGGCGGATTCCAGCGCTGCGGCGGTGTCGCCGCGGGAGGTGTCCGTCTCCCACGGGTCGACGAGCTGTTCGGCCCGCGGGTCCCGGAGGTCCAGCAGCGGCTCCGCGGCCTCGTAGTCGGCCCGCACCAGCCGCGCCGCCGCGGTGGCCTGCTCCGGGGTCTCGGCCACCACGAACGCGATGTGCTGCCCGTGGTAAAGGATCCGGTCGTTGCGCAGCGGTGCGCGAGGCGACGGGCCGAGGACCGTCGTGGGACCGGTCCCGACCTTCGGGGCGTTCTCGTGGGTGAGGACGGTGATCACGCCCGGGGCGCCTTCGGCCGCGTCGGTGTGCATGCGGACGATCCGTCCCGCGGCGACGGTGCTCTGCACCAGGGCGCCGTAGGCCTGGCCGGGGACGCTGAAGTCCATCGGGTACGGGGCGGTGCCGGTGACCTTGCGGGGGCCGTCGACCCGGTTGACGCCGGCGCCGACCCGTGGCCTGCTTTCGACGGTGCTCATGCGGTCACTCCCGAGACGGTCTGCAGCTCGCGTACCAGGGTGCGCCGGGCGAGCGGCACCTTGAACGCCGTTCCGGGGACGGTGAAGGCGTCGCGCATGGTCGCCTCGGCCGCGTCCTGGAACGTGGTCGTCGTGGCGGGTGCCCCGGTCAGCACGTGCTCGGCCTCGTAGGCCCGCCAGGGTTTCGTGCCCACGCCGCCGAGGCCGACCCGGGCCTGGTGGATCGTGCCGTCCGCCACGACGAGCAGCACCGCGGCCGAGGTGAGGGCGAACTCGTACGATGCCCGGTCGCGGACCTTGAGGTAGCCCGAGCGGGCGACGGGCGGCGGGAGCGGGATCTCGACCTCGGTGATCAGCTCGGCGTGCTCCAGGACGTTCTCGCGCTGGGGGCTCTCGTCGGCCGTCAGGTAGAACTCCGTCAGTGGCACGGTGCGAGCCTTTGACAGCCCCTGGATGTGCACGACCGCGTCGAGCGCCACCAGGGCGACAGCCAGGTCGGATGCGTGCAGCGCGATGCACCGCTCGCTCGCGCCGAGCACGGCGTGCATGCGCGCAGCCCCCTGCACCGCGGCGCAGCCGGAACCCGGCGTGCGCTTGTTGCATTCGGCGACCGTGGGGTCCCGGAAGTAGCGGCAGCGTGTGCGCTGCAGCAGGTTGCCGCCGATGGTGGCCATGTTCCGCAGTTGCACCGATGCGCCCTGCAGCAGGGACTCGCGCACCAGGGGCAGGCGCTCGGCCACCGTGGCGTCGGCGGCGAGTTCCTCCATGGTGGCCAGGGCTCCCACGTGGAGGACCTCGCCACGTCGTTCGACGCCGTGCAGCGGGAGCCGGGTGATGTCGATCAGCCGCGGCGGCTCCAGGACTCCGTCCTTCATCAGGTCCAGCTGTGTCGTGCCGCCCGCGAGGCAGGACGCCGCCGGGTCCTCCGCCAGCAACCGCACCGCCTCACGGGTGTCGGTGGCCCGGACGTAGTCAAAGGCGCGCATCGTGACCTCCCCGGGAGGCGGCCTCGCGAATCGCCGCGACGATGTTGGGATAGGCACCGCACCGGCACAGGTTTCCGCTCATGAACTCCCGGATCTCCTCGTCCGAGCCGGCCCGGCCCTCGGCCATGAGCGCCACCGCGGACATGATCTGCCCCGGCGTGCAGAAGCCGCACTGGAAGGCGTCGTGCTCCATGAACGCCTGCTGCACGGGGTGCGGGCCGTCGGCGTCGGCGATGCCCTCGATGGTGGTGATCTCCCGGCCCTCCGCCTGCGCCGCCAGGGTCAGGCAGGCCAGCACCCTCCGGCCGTCCAGGTGGACGGTGCATGCGCCGCAGGCGCCCTGGTCACAGCCCTTCTTCGTGCCCACCAGCCCCAGCCGGTCACGCAGCGCGTCCAGCAAGGTGACCCGCGTGTCCATGCGCAGGGCGTACGACCGTCCGTTCACCGTGAGGGTGATGACCCGCTCCGGAGCCGCAGGCCGCTCACCCACGTCCCGCCTGCTCGCCACGTCCGTCATCGCGTCCTCCTCGGGACAGGTCGCGCACGGCTCCAGCCCGGCACACGGCGCAGACCCGGTGAGCCGATTCGACAGTTTCGGGAAGATTGGCCACGTCATTTCACGATAGAGGCGGCCTGGAGGACAGGCACTGCGAGCCGATCGTCGCCGCCGTCGCCGTCTTCCTGTCACACGCTCTACGCAGGGCGTGGGGCGCGCTTGTCCTTGCGCTGTGCCAGTTCTTCCTCGTCGACGAGGACGAGCATGGGTTTGCCGGGCTCGCACAGCATCGTGACGAGGAACCGAACCGGCATGTCGGTTCGGTTGTTGCCGTCCTGGTAGTGGATCACGTCGCCCCCGGGCTCCCAGAACGCCTCCCCGGCCCGGATCACCCGCTCGGGCTCCCCCTCCAGCTCGAACAGCATCTCGCCCTCCAGCACATATCCGAAGGCCGGACCGAAGTGCCGGTGCGGAGGCGTGCCGGGGTCTCCGGGAGGGAACTCGACGCGCACGGTCATGGCCTGTGCGCCCTCCGGGACGGAAGGTGGTTGCACCTCCTGGACAACCGTGAGCGCGGTCTTCCACGCCTCGGATCGCCGTCCCTGACGTCCCGGGCCGTCTGCCACCGGTTCGCTGTTCGGCATCGCGTCACCTCCGGGCGGGCGTATGTGGAAGACGCTACTCCGGACTCGTACGGGCCGCAGGCGGCGCCGTTGCGGAGTGTCCACGGTGTCGCGGGGCCCGCGTACCGGTGGTCGTCCCCGCGTCGTCGGACGTTGCCCGGACCACCGGCGCCTCGGTCAGCGACTTCATCGGTCGGCCCCTCGCACGCTCCGGCGCGAGAAGGGTGCGTCGCCCGGTGAGACCGCACGGCCCAGTGCCTCCCACTCCGAGGCCGGCAGGGCGAGGAGGCGTCCGATCTGATGTGCGTCCGGCAACGGGCCGTGGTCTCCGGTCACTTGCAGGGCCGACACCGCGGTGATGTGCCCCAGTCTGAGCGCCCCCGTCGGGGGGACTCCCCGCAGCAGGCCCGCGAGGAAGCCCGCGGCGAAGGCGTCGCCGGCGCCCACGGGCTCCACCACCGTCGTCCGGAGCGCCGGCACGGTGTGGACACCGCCCTCGGTGAAGGCGGTGGCGGCGCGGGCGCCGTCCTTGACCACGAGGATGCGGGGATGCGGGAGCAGCCGTCGCAGGCCGGTCACGGTGAGGTCCTGGCCCCACAGGCCCTGCGCCTCGTCGAGACCGACGAAGACGATGTCCGCCCGGTCGGCCAGCCGGCGCAGCACGGTGGCCGCCGTGCCGTCCGGCCAGAGGGCGGGCCGGTGGTTGACATCGAAGCTGACCGTGTGGGGCCGTCCGTCGGCCGGAGGGGTCAGGGCTCTCGTGACCAGCTCCCGGCAGGAGGGCGAGAGCGCCGGTGTGATGCCGGTGAAGTGCAGCAGGCCGGCCGAGCGCACGGGCTCCTGGTCCAGCAGCTCGGGGCCGAGCGTCGAGGCCGCCGAGCCCGCTCGGTAGTAGTGCACGCGGGTGCCGGCAGGACCGGGGTTCTTCACGAGGAGCCCCGTGGGGTGGTGGGCGTCGGTGCGCAGGTGCGAGACGTCGACTCCGGCAGCGGACACGGCGGCGCGGACACGCCTGCCCAGCGCGTCGTCTCCGAGTGCCGAGAGCCAGGCCACGGGGATGCCGTGGTCGGCCAGGTACATGGCCACGTTCGACTCCGCACCGGCCACCGACAGCTTCAACTGCCCGGCCCGCTCCAGCGGTTCCGGCGGATCGGGCGAGAGGGCCGCCATCGTCTCGCCGATGCACACCACCCGTCCCTCGGAGGGGCGCCACGGCGCCCCCATGCCGGCCGGTTCGGTTCCCGCCCCGTTCATGCCGGTCCCTGCCCGGACGCCTCGGAGGGGGCGTCATCCCGAGGCGTCGCCCGCGCCGCCGACATGACGGAGGGGGCCGGGCCGTAGGGAGCTGCGGGAGTCCCGGGGACCTCGACCCGGATGCTGAACACGGCGCCGTCGTACCGCCCGGGCGGGTTCAGGCCCAGGCGGGCCGTGGTGATGTGCAGGACGTCGCCTTCCAGGCACACGCCCGCCGGCCTGCTCGCGGGCAGTTGCACGATGCGGTCGAGGGTGCCGTCGGGCAGGTGCCGGCGTACCGTCCCGGTGCCCCAGACGGCGACCCATACGGCGCCTTCCACGTCGATCGCCATCCCGTCGGGGTTGCCGTCGTCCACGGTGACGAAGACCTCGGATGTGCCGAGCCGGGCGGTGCGCGGGTCGACGGGATAGCGCAGGATGACGCCCCGCGCGCTGTCGGCCAGGTACATCGAGCGGCCGTCCGGGGTGAACACCGGGCCGTTGGGCACGGTGATGCCGTCCAGGACCCGCACGACCGTGCCGTCGTGGTCGACCCGGTACAGCGAGCCCGCGCCCTCGTCGGCGTCGTACGCCATGCTGCCCGCCCAGAACCGGCCCGAGGGGTCGGCCACGGCGTCGTTCATGCGCATGCGGGGCCCCGGCTTGTCCTCCGGGCGTGCCGACCAGGTCGTGGTGCCGTCGGGGTGCAGCAGGCAGATGCCGGTTCCCGCGGCCGCGATCCAGGTGCCCGGGTGACCGGCCACGGGCGCGACGGCCCCCAGCGGGACGGGGAGTCGGGCGAGGGTGCGCAGCGGGGCAGCGGGATCGGCCGGGGCCGCGAGGAGGCGACCGGCGAGGAGGTCCACGAGGATGATCCCGGTGCCCGTCCAGCGGATGCCTTCGCCGAGTTCGAGGCGGTCGGGACGGGTGGGGAGGGAGTCGGGGATCACGGTGCCGCCTCGCGTACGGCGGTGCGGAAGGTGCGGGCGCGGGCCCTGAGCGCGTCGACGCTGCCGCCGTCGGCGGCGTCGCCGACGAGCGGGGATCCGATGCCGACCGCCGCCGCGCCGGCGGCGAGACAGTCACGGGCGACCGCTTCGTCGACTCCGCCCACCGGGACGAACGAGGCATCGGGGAACGGGCCGCGCAGCGCCTTCACATACGCCGCTCCCCCGGCCTGGGCGATCGGGAAGACCTTCAGTGCCGCCGCGCCCATCCTCCGGGCGGCGATCACGTCGGTCGGGGTGAAAACGCCGGCGAGCACCGGCAGGCCCAGGTCCTGTGCCGCCGGTATGCCCTCTCCCAGGCCGGGTGTGACCACGAAGGTCGCGCCCGCGCGGTGGGCGGCACGGGCGTCGTCGGCGGTCAGGACGGTGCCGGCGCCCAAGGCGCGGTCGCCGCCGAGGAGTTCACGGGCGCGCGCGATGACGGTGAGGGCGTCCGTGCCGGTGAGCGACACCTCGATGAGGTCGATGCCCTCCTCGGCCAGGGTGAGTACGGTGCGCAGCGCGGCGTCGGCGTCGCGTCCGCGGACGATGGCGAGCAGGCGGTGGGCTGCCAGGGCAGCGGGTAGATCCACGTACCGGTCTCCTTGCTGGGCGATTCAGGGGCAGCGGCAGGCGGTGGTGAGCGTGAGTCGCCAGCGCATCTCTGCCGTGGCGGGCACCTGTGCGGCGTCCTCGGGGCCTGCGTCGGCGAGGTCGAAGACGCGGCCGAGCATGGGCTCGACGCCCGTGCTGCGGTAGGGGTCCTGCTGGGGGAAGCCGCCGAGGTTGCGCCACAGGGCGATCGACACGGGCTGCCTGGGCATGGCCCTTCCGGCCAGGGGTTGTTCGTGCACGCGCAGGCTCAGGACCAGCCGGTCGGGGCCGTCGTGCACGCAGCACAGGTGCGTGTCGACGACGGCTCCGACCGCGGTGCCGTCGTCGGGGCCGAACCGGTCGAGGGCGAGCCCGCGGGGCGCGGGCCAGGCACCCGCGACCCAGGGGGCGCCGGCGGGCCACTGTTCCCGCAACAGGGGTGCGGCTTCCGGGAAGAGGCGGGTGGTCGCGCCGCCGCTCATGCGGAGGGTCGCGTCCTGGGAGAGGTCGAGCAGGGCGTGGGCCGCCCAGAGGAAGCGGAAGCCCGGTTCGGCGGTCAGCGTGTAGTCGGCCTCGGCGCCGTCGGGTGTGGCGCGGATGGTGCGGGCCAGGGTGAAGGAGTCGCAGTGGAGGCGGTCGGTGTCGCCGTCCCGGGTCCACGGGCGGGACCAGGCGTCGCCGTGGTCGGGGCGGCCGCGGACGGTGGGCAGACACTCCTCGAGCCCGCCCGCGTCGACGAACGCGTCACCGGGTGCGGCCGTGTCCCTTTCCGGTGCGTGGCGGTGCCAGAGCCATTCGCGGCCGCCGGCGCGCAGAGAGGTCCAGCGGCCGCCGTGGGCGGGGTCAGTGACGATGTCGAGCATGCGGCTCACCACTCCGCGAACGAACCGTCGGGGTGCCGCCACACGGGATTGCGCCAGGCGTGCCCGCCGCGGTCGGCGGCACGCACCGCCGTCTCGTCGAGGGTGACACCGAGGCCGGGGACGTCGCTGCGGCGGGCGTGGCCGTCCACGAACCGGAACGGTTCGGGATCGACGACGTACGACAGCAGGTCGGCGTCCTTGTTGTAGTGGATGCCGCGGCTCTGCTCCTGGATCAGGAAGTTGGGGGTGGCGAAGGCGATCTGGAGGCTGGCCGCCAGTGCGATGGGGCCGAGGGGGCAGTGCGGGGCCAGCTGGGCGCCGAAGGTGTCGGCGAGGGAGGCGATCCGGTGGACTTCGGAGATGCCTCCGGCGTGGGACAGGTCGGGCTGGGCGATGGCGACTCCGGCGGTGAGGGCGGGCAGGAAGTCGCTGCGGGAGTAGAGGCGTTCGCCGGTCGCCAGCGGCACCGTGCTCGCGGTGACGAGACCGGGCAGCAGGTGACCGTGCTCGGGGAGGACCGGCTCCTCCACGAACAGGGGGTGCAGCGGGGCCAGTTCGGCCAGGACGCGGCGGGCTCCGGCGGCGGTGAAGCGGCCGTGGAAGTCCACCGCCACGTCCCGGTGCGGGCCGAGCGCCTCGCGGGCGGCTGCCACCCGGGCCACGACGGCCGCCGTCTCGGCCGCGGTCGTGATCGGTGAGGTGGCTCCCGCGGCGTTCATCTTCACCGCCGTGAAACCGGCGTCCACCTGGGCCGCTATCTGGTCGGTCAGCTCGGCGGGCTCGTCGCCGCCGACCCAGGCGTAGACCCGGACGCGTTCACGCACGGGCCCGCCCAGCAGGGCGTGCACCGGGGCGCCGTAGGTCTTCCCGGCGATGTCCCACAGGGCCTGGTCGAGGCCGGCGACCGCGCTGGACAGCACGGGGCCGCCTCGGTAGAAGCCGCCCTTGGTGAGCACCTGCCAGTGGTCCTGGATGCGCAGCGGGTCCTGCCCGAGGAGCTGTTCGGCGAGTACGTCGACGGCTGCGCGGACCACCTCCGCGCGTCCCTCGACGACGGGTTCGCCCCAGCCGACCACGCCGTCGTCGGTCTCGATCCGGCAGAACAGCCAGCGCGGCGGAACCAGGAACGTTTCGATGCGGGCGATCTTCACTTGCCGCCGGTGCCTTTCGTGTCGTCGGGGCCGTCGATCCGGTCCAGGTCGCGTCCGGCCTGCTCCAGCAGGGCGTGCATGGCGGCCTCGGCGGCCCGCGGGTCCTGGCCGCGTACGGCGTCCAGTACGGCGCGGTGCGCGGGAACCGGGTCCTGGCTGTGCGGGGAGCTGTGGACCAGGCGGTCTCGGTGGGCGAGGCCGGACTCGATGACCATCTCCATGCGTTCCAGGAGCTCGTTGTGGGTGGCGGCGAGCAGGGCGCGGTGGAAGGCGAGGTCGGCTTCGACAGCGTGGGCGGGGTCGGTGTCGTGCTCTGCCATCGCCGTGAGGGCGGCGTCCAGGGCGGCGAGGTCGGTGTCGGTACGGCGCTGGGCGGCCAGGCGGACGGCGGCGGGCTCGATGATGGTCCGCACCTCGGCCAGGTTGCGCAGCAGCGCCCGGTCGGCCTCGCCGGCCCTGCCGCCCTCGAACTGCCAGCGCAGGACGTCGGCGTCGAGCAGGTTCCAGTCCGCGCGGGCCCGGACGAAGGTGCCGCGCTTCTGGCGGGCGTCGACCATGCCCTTGGCGGCCAGTACCTTCAGGGACTCGCGCAGGGCGGTGAGGCTGACGTCCAGCTCACTCTGCAACGCCACCAGATCGAGCGTGGCCCCCTCCGGGATCTCGCCGTTCAGGATGCGGCGGGCCAGCGCCTCCACGGTCTGGCCGTGCACGCCACGGCGGGCGTAGGGCGTCATGTCGTACAGCCTTTCTCCTCGGATGTGCACGGGGCGGACGCGTGGGGATCGGATGTGCACACGCCCCATGGGACCACGGCGGTGATCACGCGGACGCCTTCACGACGCTCCAGCCTCCGTCGACGACGAGGTGCGAGCCGGTGATGAAGGAAGCCTCCTCGGCGCTGAGGAAGGCGATGGCCGCGGCCACCTCCGCAGGGGTGCCGAAGCGGCGGGCCGCGGTTCCGGCGACGCTGCGCTCGCGCTCCTCGGGCGGCACCCGGTCCCAGGCGGCGGTGAGCACCGGTCCCGGCAGGACGGCGTTGACGCGTACCTCGGGCCCGTACTCGACGGCGAGTTGGCCGCACAGGGACAGCAGCGCGCCCTTGGAGGCGGCGTATGCGGGATGACCGGGGATGCCGGCGTGGGCGTGGACGGACGAGGTGAGCACCACGGCCCCGGTGCCGGCGCGCAGGTCGGGCAGGACCGCCCGGAAGCCGAGGAAGGCGGCGGTGAGGTTCACGGACAGCTGCCGCTGCCAGGAGTCCAGGGACATCTCGTGGGCCGGGGTCACGTCGACGGTGAAGGCGTTGCTGACCAGCACGCCGACGGGCCCGTAGACATGGGCGGCGGTGACGATCCGCTGCCAGTCCTGCTCCGCCGAGACGTCGGCGGGCACGAACCGGGCACGGCCGCCGTCCTTGGCGATGCGCTCGGCGACGGCCTCGCCGCGCTCCTCGTCGACGTCGGCCAGGAGCACGGCGGCGCCCTCCTGGGCGAGGCGTTCGGCGGTGGCGGCCCCGATGCCCGAGGCGGCTCCGGTGATCACGGCAGTGCGGCCGGTGAACCGGGCGCCGTGCCGTCGAGCGGGATCCATGGGGCTTGGGCTCCTTGTCGTCTTGGGTGGTCTACGAGGGCTGCTGGCGGAGATGCGGTGGTGCGTGCGTGGGTCTACTGACGTACGAGTACCACCAGTTCGGCGTCATGGTCGGCGGTCCACGCGAAGGGGAGCCCGTAGTGCAGCAGGTGGGCGCCGCCGTACGTGGTCGTGGTCGCCGTGTCTCGGTAGGCGGCGGTCGGTTCGAGGCCGCGCAGCCGTAGTCGGGCTGGGCGGCCGGGCACGAGCGGGGCGCCGTCGAGACGGCCGGTGCTGAAGGCGGCGACGACGGTACGACGCTCGTCCTGGGCGTCGTACTGGACTCCGCAGGTGGTGTCCTGCGGGGTGCCGAGCAGGCGGGCCTCGCCGTGGTGCATCACGTCTCGCACCGCCTTGTACCGGGTGATCCAGCCGGCTGCCTCGGCGCGCTGTTCGGGTGTCCAGGCGCGCAGGTCGGCGCCGATGCCGAGGACCCCGCACATCGCGGTGACGAACCGGAAGGCGAGGCTGCGCGGGCGGGGGTCGAACACGCCGGGCGCGTCGGTGACCCAGGAGCTCATCACGTGCGGCGCGTGGGCGTGCAGGAAGCCGTACTGGATGGCCAGCCGGTCCAGGGGCGCGGTGTTGTCGCTGGGCCAGAGGACGTCGGTGCGGGCGAGGGTGGCGTGGTCGACGCGTCCGCCGCCGCCCGCGCAGCCCTCGACGGTGACGTGGGGGTGCGCGGTGCGCAGATGGTCCAGGACGCGGAGATAGCCGTGGACGTGCTCGGCGTCGAGGTCCAGGCGGTCCGCGTACCCGGCGCCGGGGCGGCCGCGCTCGGTCGGCGGGCGGTTCATGTCCCACTTCAGATAGCCGATGTCGTAGCCGGTCAGCAGCCGGTCGAGGGTGGCGAGGACGAAGTCCTGCACGTCGGTGCGGCCGAGGTCCAGCAGGAGCTGGTTGCGGATGCGGCGGGCCGGGCGGCCGTCGATCCGGTAGACCCACTCCGGGTGCTCGGCGTGCAGGCGGCTGCCGGGGCTGACGGCCTCGGGTTCGATCCAGAGCCCGAAGTCCAGTCCGAGGGCGCGGATGTCGTCGACGAACCGCTCGAAGCCCTGGGGGAAGGCCGCCGGGTCGGGGTACCAGTCGCCCAGTCCCCCTGTGTCGTCGGTGCGGCCGGTGAACCATCCGTCGTCCACCACGAACAGCTCGGCTCCGAGGTCCGCGGCCGCCTTGGCCAGTTCCAGCTGGCTCACGGCGTCGACGTCGAAGCCGGTGGCCTCCCAGGAGTTGTAGAGAACCTTGCGAGGCCGGTGCAGGCGTTCGCCGGCGAGGCGGCGCTCGTAGCGGTGCCAGACGCGGGAGAGGCCGTCGAGTCCGTCCGGGCTGAAGGCGCAGACGAGGTGGGGGGTGGTCAGGGTGTCGCCGGGAGCCAGGTGAACCGCGCCTCCGTGCGGTACGCGTCCGGCTCGGACGCGTACGGCTCCGCCGGGCTCGGCCTGCACGGTGATGTGCCAGTTGCCGGGCCACTCCAGGGCGATGCCGTAGGCCGGGGCGGGGGCGTCGTGGGGTGCCGTGGCGTCCTGGACGGCGAGCCAGGGCGCGTACGCGTGGCCCGGCACGCCCTGGGTGCTGCCCATGGTGAAGGCGCCCCGGGCCAGGTCGAGTTGGGTGCGCTGGAACTCCTGGGACCACTGGCCGGTCAGATAGGTCAGCCGGGCCGCGGTGGTGACCGGGATGTTCACGGCGGCGGAGTCCAGCCGCTCCAGGCGCAGTTCCTCCTCACCCGTGCAGGTCAGTTCGGTCCAGCGGTGCAGGACGTCGGTGCCCGCCACGGTGGCGTAGCACAGGGTGGTGCGCAGGCCGAGGACGTCGTCGGTGAAGGTGAGCCGGAGGGTGCCGGTGTCCTGCTGTGCTCCCTCGAAGGTCCACCACACGCCGCGTTCGGAGCCGGGCCGTGCGGCGACGAGGTCGGCGCCGGTGAAGGGGCGCAGCCCGTACGGCAGGTACTCCGCGGGGGCCGCGTCGGCGGGTGTGATGAAGTGGGTGCGGTGGGACCAGTCCAGCGCGGACGGTCCGTCCTCCACGCCGTGCGGTCCCCAGGCCTCCAGTTCCGCCCAGGGGCCGTCCGCGGAGAGTCGGACGGTGTAGCTGGTGTGGTCGGTGCGCAGGGTCCAGCGCTGGTGCGGCGTCACTTCACTGCTCCCAGGTTCAGGCCGGCCACGAAGTGGCGCTGGAAGCGGAGGAAGACGGCCACGGTGGGGGCGGCGGCGATGACGGATCCGGCGGCGATCACGTTCCACATGGACACGTACTGTCCCTGAAGTCCGATGAGGGCGGCGGTGATCGGCATCCTGGTGTCGCTGCGCAGCACGGTGATCGCCCACAGCAGGTCGTTGAAGATCCAGGTGAAGGACAGCGCGCTGAGCGCGGCGAGCGCGGGCCGGGTGAGCGGGAGGATGATGCGCCAGAAGATCTGCCAGGGTCCGGCGCCGTCCACGACGGCCGCCTGCTGGATCTCGGCCGGGATCGCGCGCATGAAGCCGTGCAGGACGAAGACGTAGAAGCCGACGCCGAAGCCGACCTGCACTCCGATCAGGGCGGGCAGGGTGTCGTAGACGCCCATCATCTCGCTCAGCTTGGACACCGGGATGAGCAGGATCTGCGGTGGCAGCAGGTTGCCGCCGAGCATGAGCAGCAGCAGGAAGCGACGCAGGGGCATCTCGTAGCGGCTGAGGGCGAACGCCGCCATGGCCGCCAGCGCGAGGGTCAGCAGAACGCAGGGGACGGTGACGATCAGGCTGTTGATCAGGGCGCGTTGCTGACCGCCGTCGACCCAGGCCTGCCGGAAGTTGTCCAGGGTGAAGGAGCGGGGCCAACTGCCCAGGCCGTGGGCGGCGATGTCGTTGAAGGACCGCAGGCTGGTCACCAGGACCAGGAGGATGGGCAGCAGCCATACGACGGCCAGGGCTCCGGCGCCGAGGTGGAAGCCGGCGGTGGCGGCCCGCCGGCGGCGCAGCGCACGGGCGGACGTGTGGGGGTGGGCGGCGGACATCAGTCGGCCTCCCGGAAGGCCCGGACCAGGTAGGAGGCGATGACTCCGAAGGCCAGCAGGAAGATGACGACGGCCAGGGCGGAGCCGTATCCCAGGCGCAGGGACTGGAACGCGGTGGAGTACATGTAGGTGCTCAGCAGTTCGGAGGAGTGGTAGGGGCCGCCGCGGGTCAGTGACCAGACCACGTCGAAGGAGCGCAGGGAGTCGATGATGATGACGGACAGCACGACGGCGTTGACGCCGCGCAGCTGAGGCAGTGTCACATGGCGGAGGCGCTGCCAGGCTCCGGCGCCGTCGACCTTGGCCGCCTCGTACAGCGCGGGGTCGATGCCTTTCAGGCCCGCGAGGTAGAGGACCATCACATAGCCGATCTGCCGCCACAGCGCGGGGACGATCACCGCGTACAGTGCGGTGTCCTGGTCGGCGAGCCAGGCGTGGCGCAGGCTGTCCAGACCGGCCGACTCCAGGAGGCGGTTGAGCACGCCGTCGGGCTGGTAGATGGCCTGCCAGACCAGGGCGGTGGCGACGAGGGAGAAGACGACGGGCAGGAACAGGGCCGCGCGGTAGAAGCCGACGCCGCGGCGCTCCTGCTGGAGCAGCAGGGCGGCGGCCAGGCCGAGCAGGGCGGACAGGCCGCCGAAGAGCAGCAGCCACAGGACGGTGTGGCCGAGCGCGCTGCGGAAGACGTCGTCGCCCGCCATCTCGCGGAAGTTGCCGAGGCCCACGAACTTCGGCGGCGAGACGCCGTCCCAGTTGGTCAGGGCGAGGTAGAAGCCCTGCAGCGCGGGCCAGAAGACCCATACGGCCTCGGCGAGCAGGGGGACGAGGACGAAGGCGAGCACCAGGGGAGGTGTGCGCCGGGGGCCCCGGTCCCCGCGGCTTCGCGGCGCTGCCGGGACCGGGGACTTGCGGTGCGGGGCGGTCAGGACGGCCATGTCAGGCGTTCCAGATCTTCTCGGCGTCGCGCTGCCAGTCGGTGAGGATGCCTGCGACGTCCTTAGGCCTGGCGATGAACTTCGTGAGTGCGGTGTCGGCGGTGGGCTGGAGGGCGTCGCTGGAGTCGCGGTTGAAGAACTGGGTGATCTCGGCCGCCTGGTCGATGTGTGCCCGGCCCTTCTTCACCAGCGCCGTGCCGGCGTCCTTCGCGTCGGGGTTGCAGGGCAGGACGGTCCCGGAGGAGCCCCTGATGTAGATCTCCTGGGCCTCGGCGGTGGCGAGGTAGCGCATCAGGTCGAAGACCTGCTCGCGGCGTCCGGTGCGGGCGCTGGCGAAGTAGCCGTCGGTCGGGGCCTCTTCGGCGAGCGGGACCTTCGGATCGATCACGGGGAAGCGGAAGAAGTCGATGTCGTCGAGGGCGCTCTTGGGCGCGGCGTCGGCGAAGAAGGTGCCGATGAGCATCATGCCGGTGCGGCCGTTGAGGAGGGCGGTGGTGGCGTCCTGGAAGGCCACGGCGGTGCCGTCGGGGTCGAAGTACGGCAGTACCTCCTGCCAGCGGTCGAAGACCTTGCGCACCTCGGGGTCGTCGAACCGGTGCTTGCCCGCGAGGAGTTGGCGGTGGTAGGAGGCACCGTTGATGCGGATGTCGAGGTAGTCGAACCAGGCCGAGGCCACCCATGCCGTGCCGCCGCCCGCGCCGAGCCCGATGGGTGCCACGCCCTTGCTCTTGAGCTTGTCGCACAGGTCGAGGAACTCGTCCCAGGTGGTGGGCTCGCTGACGCCCCACTTGGCGAAGTTCGACTTCCGGTAGAACATGCCCCACCAGTAGTAGTTGGCGGGCACGAAGACCTTCTTGCCGGAGCTCGCGGTGCACAGGCTGTTCAGCGCCTTGGAGTACCGCTTGAGGTCGGGCGAGGAGCTCCAGACCTCGTCGAGGTCGAGGAGCAGGTTCTTCTTGGCGTAGGCGTTGGCCACGGAGCCGGGGTACCAGGTGTAGACGTCCGGCGGGTTGGCGGAGGTCAGGTAGGTCGGCAGCTGGGTGCGGAAGGTCTCCGTGGCCACCGTGTTCAGGCTGGCGTGCCCCTGTCCGCTCTTGCCGTAGGCGGCGACGAGGTCCTGCATCGCGGCCTTGGCCTGCGGTGCGGACAGGCTGGACTGGAGGGTGACCGCGCCCCTGGAGGAGGACTTGGCGGAGGAGGTCGAGGTGACGCAGCCGCTGAGCAGTGCCGTCGCCCCGGCGGCTCCCAGGCCGGCGAGGAAGCTGCGGCGGCCGGGCAGGTGGTTCGTCATGGAGGGCTCCCTGCGGCTCCGAGCGGCGGGGCCCGGTTCCCCTTGTGGCCGGGCCCCGCTCGCGGCGGATCCAGAGTCGCGTGGCGATCTCGCCACGTCAAGATTAATTACTAATTTATTTGAACTGGGTGGTGTGGATGTATCCGTCGACGCCGCGGTACGCCGCGTCGACCGAGCCGTCCGGACCGGCGACCGCCCCGAGCGCGCCCTCGAAGGCCGCGCTGGGGAACTCCTGCCGCTTGGTCCAGCCCTGCCACGCGCCGCCGTCGTACCGCTGCTGCCACAGGGTGTAGTCGGCCGCCCGCGCGTACAGCACCACGGCGTCGCCCACGGCGACGAGCGTCGGGCTGCCGCTCACCGTGCCGCCGAGCGAGGTCCAGCCCGACCACTGCCCCGAGGCGTCCTGCGCGATGGTCCACACGTCGTCCGCGGCGGTGCGTACGGCGACGTGGACCCGTCCCTCGGCGTCGACGACGGCGGACGGCCTGCCGTACACCGGCCGGTCACCCGGCGTGCCGAGCGACGACCAGCCGGACGACGGTCCGCGCTGCACGATGCGCCCGTCGGCATCGGGCGCGACGAGCGTCCAGTGCGCGGGATCGGTGAACGCCACGGCCGGGGCGTCGGTCAGCCGCCCGCCCAGGTCCTGCCAGTCGCTCCAGCGCCCGCCGGAGAAGACCCTTCGGTAGGCGTGGTCGTCGGTTCCGCGGACGAAGACGTCGATACGGCCGCCGGCGGAGGCGTAGGCGGCGGGCTGGCCGAGGATCCGCCCGCCGACCGGGCCCGCGAGGTCCCTGGTGCGCGCCGGATGCGTGCCGTCCGCCGTGTGCTGGAGGAGCGTTCCGCCCGGCCCGCGGAAGAAGGTGGTCAGCGTGTCGCCGTCGCGCACCAGGGCCGGGCTCGCCGAGGCCCTCTCCCCCAGACTGGTGCCGGGCAGCGCGTCCTGCCCGGTGAGTCCGAGGAAGGCGGTGCCGTGGGCGGGGACCTCGACGGTGTAGGAGCCGGTGTGCGTGCCGCGGTCGGCGCGTGCGCGCAGGTCACGTACCTTGACGGGCCCGCCGAGGGCGGCGTCGGCGAAGTTCACGGTCCGCTCGGCCGGATGGTCGGAGCGGTTGAGCAGGACGACCGCCCGGCGGCCGTGGCCGGAGAGCACCTTGCTGTAGACGTCGCCGACGGAGTCCGTGGCGACGCGGACCCCCTGGATCCCGAGCGGGTCCTGGTCGACGGCGATGATCTCCGGGTTGCGCAGCGCGGCGATCATCGACGGGGACAGGGTGCGCGGGTCGGAACCCAGGACGAGCGGGGAGGCCATCTCGGCCCACATCACGAACTGGGTGGTGGACTCCTCCTGCGTCAGCTCCAGGGAGCCGTCGGCCATGTGGCGCATGGGGATGAGGTAGTCGGGGTCGTTGTAGTGGCCCGGTCCCTGCGCCTCGGGGTGCCAGGCGTTGGCATCCATGTTGCGCAGGATGTCGGGCCACTCCCCCGGGCTCGGGGTGCCCCAGGCGATGTCCGTGCCGGTGCGCCAGGAGTCGGCGATCGCCGGGGCGTAGACGTAGGTGTTGTGTGCGTCCTGCTCGGGTGTGTGCGGCAGGCCCCAGTCGTCGGTGAGCGGGTTGCACAGGTTCAGCAGCATCGGGCGGCCGGACTTGGCGACTGCGTCGCTGAACTCCTTGAACGCCGGCCCCGGATCGAGCCCCGCACCGATGCCGCACAGGAAGTCGACCTTGATCGCGTCGATCTTCCAGTCGGCGAACTGCCGCGCGTCCTCGGTGTAGTGGCCGCGGCTGCCGAGCCCGCACCTCTTGCCTCCGTCGTAGGTGCCGGCGTCGGTGTAGATACCGGCCCGCAGGCCGCGCTCGTGCAGATAGGAGACCAGGGCCGGGATGCCGGACGGGAACCGGTCGGGGTTGGCCACCAACCTCCCTTGCGCGTCCCGGGGGTTGTCGGCCTGCCAGCCGCCGTCGAGCCAGACGATGTCGTAGCCGCTGTCGCGCAGTCCGCTGCTGACCAGCTTGTCGGCGACCGCGCGCACCTCCTTCTCGGTGGGGGCACCGAGTCCGTAGTACGTGTTCCATCCCATGGAGGGCGTGCGGGCGAGACCGCTGTCGTAGTAGGTGGGGGCTCCTTGGTCGACGGTGTCGGCGGCGGTGGCCGCGGGCATCGCGGAAGCGGTCAGCACGACCGCGATCGCGGCGGCGAGCGCCAGGCGGGTGGTCCGGGTGCGCCGGGGTGCACGTACGGGCAAGCGTGAAGTCACTTGCGGCTCCTGTGGTGTGGGAAGCAGGAGGGGCCGCCGGAGGCGGAGGAAGACGGGTGTCCGTGCCCGCAGGAGCGGGCGGCGGAGTCACGGCGACGACTGTGGCCCGTGGGCACAACCCTGTCAATATTAATTACTAATTTAGGAGCAGCTGCTTCGTCAGGGCCGGTTGCGCGATTCGGGGACAAGAGCAGTCCGGACGCGACTCACCGAGGTGAGCGGCCCGATCACCTACCCCACTATGGAAGGGACACATGGGCGCGGGCCGGAGCGGAGGTGTGGTGCGATGTCCAGTGGTGCCGTCCTCCTGCGCATCGCCGCCGACGGGCGCATCGTCGAATGGTCGGCGCGGGCCGCGGACCTGCTGGGCCGCTCCCGGGAGGAGGCCGAGGGCCGCACCGTGGCCGAGCTGATGGGCGGGGACGACGGCACCACGGGACGCGGGACCCCGCCGGCGGCTCTGGGCGCGATGTCCGTACGGCCGGTGGTCTCCGGCGACTCGTTCACGTGGGAGGTGCGCGACGAGCACGGTGAGGGCACCACGGACCGGGATCTGGCGATCCTGCGGACGCTGTTCGTCCACTCGCCGATCGGCCTGCACGTCCTGGACGCGGATCTCCGCATCGTCCGGTCCCGGATCGGCACGGGCGAGGCACCCCCGGGGACGGAGGACGCGCTCGCCGGCCAGGACTTTCCCGAGGCGTTGGGGCTTGAGGATCCCGAGAAGGAGCGCGCGGCGGCGCTGCGGGTCCTCATGACCGGGGAGCCGACGCTGCAGCGTGTCGTGCGGTCCGTCCCGAACATCGGCGGGGGCCGGCGCAGGCACTACTCCTTGTCGTACGTGCGCCTCGACGGGGTGGACGGCGAGGTGCTGGGTCTCGTCGCCTCGGCCCTCGACGTGACCGAGCACGAGCGGGCACTACGGCGGCTCGAGCTCCTGGAGCACGTCCGCGCCACCGTGGGTGAGCGGCTCGAAGTCGTGGCCGTGTGCCAGGAGTTGGTGGACGCCGTCGCCCCGGCGTTCACGAGCATCGTGGTGGTCGAAGTCATCGAGGACGTCATCCGGGGCGAGGAGCCGCCGCTGGCTCCGGTGGACCACGACGTGCCGCTGCGGCGAGCCGCCTTCAAGGGGCTCATGTCGGCTCACCCGGTGGGGGACGTACGCCGGCTGCCGGACGGCACGCCCTTCTCCCGCGTCCTGAACGACCTGCGGCCCAGGCTCGTCCCCGTGACCGAGGACAGTCCCTGGCTGTCGGCGGACCCGGCGCGGGCCGACGCCATCGCCCGGTCGGACGCGCACTCCCTGATCGTCGCGCCGCTCACCGTGCGCGGCCAGGCGCTGGGGGTGGTCAGCTTCTACCGGCACCGGGACGAGGAACCCTTCGACGAGGACGACATCGCGCTGACGTCGGACCTGTGCGCCCACGCCGCCCTGTGCATCGACAACGCCCGCCGCTTCACCCGGGAGCGGACCATCGCCGCAACCGTGAAGCGCAGGCTCCTGCCGCAGCGGAGGTCGGCGCCGTCCACCATGGACGTGGCCCGCATGCACATCGCGGGGCCGGGCGGTGGAGGCGCGTGGTTCGACGTGATCGAACTGGCCGGGGGCCGGACCGCACTGGTGCTCGGGGACGTGGTCGGCCGGGGTGTCGCCACCGCGACCACGATGGGACAGCTCAGGACGGTCATTCACGCACTGGCCGCGCTGGACCTGGAGCCGAACGAACTGATGGCACGGCTCAGCGACACCGCCGCGCTGCTGGCCTCCGAGCGGTCCGCGCTCCCTGCCGGGGACCCGCTGCACCATGAGCCACTGACCGCCGACTGCCTGATCGCTGTCTACGACGCGGTCGACCAGACCTGCACCTTCGTGCGCGCCGGCCTGCCCGAGCCGTACCTGATCCGGCCCGGAGGCGACGCGCAGACCCTGCCCGTGCCGGGAGGCCCGGTGCTGGCCGGCACCGACCGCTCTCCCTTTCCCGCGACCGAACTCCCGCTGCCGGCCGGCAGCATCCTCGCGCTCGGCAACGAAGACCTGCTGGAGAGCGAGCCGGGATTGCGTGCGGTGCTGCGCGAGGGAGCGGAGCTGCCGCTGGACGAGCTGAGCGACAGGCTCGCCTACGCGCTGCGGGACCACCACGGGAGCGAGAAGCTGCTGCTCCTGGCGCGCCCCACGGGACAGCCCGCCGACCAGGTGCTGACGGTGCCGCTGGCCGAGGACCTCGCGGCCGTCCCGGAGGCCCGGGCGGCGGTGCGCGGGCAGCTCGACGCCTGGGGCGTCGGCGCGGACGACGCGTTCACGACGGAACTCGTCGTCAGTGAGCTGGTCGCCAACGCCCTGCGCCACGGCGCCCCGCCCTACCGGTTGCGCCTCATTCTCGACGAGCGTCTGACCTGCGAAGTCCGCGACGCGGGCGACAGCGTCCCGCACCTGAAACACGCCCGCGCGATCGACGAGGGCGGCCGCGGCCTCTTCATCGTCGCGAGCGTCGCCGACGGATGGGGCATCCGGTACCACGCGGTGGGCAAGACGGTCTGGGCACAGCAGAGCACGAGTACGGCTGCGTCGCCGTAGACGAGCCATCTTCCGCCGGTTGCGCGATCCTCGGAGCCGCCTTCTAAACCATCCGGTTGTTTTTCTCGAGGGTGCCCGCTAAATTCCAACCAACCGGATGGATGACATTCCGGCGGCGGCCGTCCGCCAGAGACGGTCACATCACCATCACAGGTTCGATCGGACTCGGAGGAACGGTCATGAGCACGTGGTTGGTCACCGGGGCGTCGTCGGGCATCGGCCGCAAGGTGACGGAGCAGCTCCTGAGGCGGGGCGACCACGTCGCCGCCGTGGCGCGGCGCGCGGAGCGCCTGGACGACCTGGTGAAGGAGTACGGGGACCGGATCTGGACGGCCCCGCTCGACGTGACGGACACGGAGGCTCTACGCGACATGGTGGACCGGATCTTCGCGGAGCTGGGTCGGGTGGACGTCGTCTTCTCCAACGCCGGCTCCGGCGCCGTCGGTGCCGCCGAGGAGCTGGAGGACTCCACGATCGAGCAGCAGATCGCCCTCACCATGACGGCCCCGATCCAGCTCGCCCGCGCCGTGATCCCCCGCCTGCGCGCCCAGGGCGGCGGCCGGTTCATCCAGACCTCCACGATGGGCGGCCAGATCACCACGCCGGGCGCCGGCATGTACCACGCCTCCAAGTGGGGTGTGGAGGGATTCATGGAGTCGGTGGCGCCCGAGGTCGCGCCGTTCGGCATCGGGATCACGATGATCCAACCCGGCGTCGTGCGCACCGGCTTCGGCTCCGTGCTCTCCATCGCCCCGGAGCTCGATGCCTACGCCTCGACCCCGGTCGGCCAGGTGCGCCGGTACATCCAGGCGACCGGTGGCAACCTGACGGCCGACGCGACCGGTGACCCCGAGAAGGCCGCCACCGCGATCATCAACTCCGCGGACATCAGCCCGGCCCCGCTGCGTCTCGCGCTCGGCAGCGACTCCTACGGGGCCATCAAGCGCGCGCTCGAGGGCCGGCTCGCCGAGCTCGAACGCACGAAGTCCATCGCCTTCTCGACCGACTTCGCCCGGTAATCACCAGGCGGCCACGACCGGTGGCCGGCCCGGCGCCCCGCCCGACGGCGTGGCGCCCACGGCCCTCCGTCTCCGGCTCACCTGTCGTGCCGGACAGGGGCCGTCCCTGCGGCCCCGACAACTCCCCCGCAGACCCAGAGGAATTCCGCCATGAGCCTCACCGACTTCCGCACGCTCGGACGCACCGGCCTTCGCGTCAGCCCCCTGGCCCTGGGCACCATGACCTTCGGCGACCCCTCCTGGGGTGCCGACGAGCAGACCTCGCTCGACATCCTCGCGCGCTACATCGACGCGGGCGGCAACTTCATCGACACCGCGAACCGCTACACGGAGGGCCGTTCCGAGCAGGTCATCGGCTCCTACCTGCGCAAGAATCCCGGCCGGCGCGACCGGCTCGTGATCGCGACCAAGGTCGCCCTCTCGATGGACCCCACCGACCCGAACAACGGCGGAACCAGCCGCAAGGCCATCCGCAAGCACATCGACGCCTCCCTCGAGCGCCTCGGCACCGATTACATCGACCTGTACTGGCAGCACAACTGGGATCAGCACACACCGCTGGAGGAGACCATGTCCACGCTGGACGATCTCGTCCGCGAGGGCAAGGTCCGCTATGTCGGCCTCTCCGACACCCCGGCGTGGGCGGTGGCCCGCATGGCGACCCTCGCCGAGTGGCGCGGCTGGACCCCGGTGGCCGCCCTGCAGCTCGAGTACTCGCTGCTGGAGCGCAGTTCGGAGGGCGAGCTGTTCGGGGCCGCACGGGAACTCGGCCTCGGCATCATGCCCTGGAGCCCGCTGGCCAACGGCGTGCTGACCGGCAAGTACACACGTGAGAACCACGAGCCGGAGGGCTCCGGCCGTGGCATGTTCGTCGGCCACCACCTCAACGAGCAGACCTTCGCCCTGCTCGACGTGCTCGCCCGCATCGCCAAGGAGCTGGACACCACGGTCGCGGCGGTGTCACTGGCCTGGGTGCGCCGGCAGCCGCTGACCACCGCCACGGTCATCGGCGCCCGCACGGTGGCCCAGCTGGAGGCCAACCTGGCATCCCTGGACGTGGTTCTGTCCCCCGAGCATGTCGCCGAGCTGAACCACCTCACCGCCCCGGCCCTCGCCTTCCCCCTGCCCTTCCTCAAGACCCTCGGTGTCCCCGCCCAGCAGGGCACCACGGTCATCAACGGCGTGAAGGCCGGCGACTGACCGGTCCGCACACAGGGCCTTGTCCCAGCGGGCAAGCTCCCCCCCAACCTACGAGACGAGATGGGCGTGTCGCAGTTGTCGTCGGCGTGGTGGATGTCGCCGGCAAGACCACCGTCCGCTGTCAGTCACATCTGCAACGCCCGGCCGACGCGGCGGACGGCAGGGACAGTGCCGCTCTTGCCGCGTCCGCGCCGATGCCCTCGTGGAGGCCCTGAGGTGACCGACTTCTGGCACACACGCCACGGGCCGGTCTTCCCACGTTCGCCATCGCCACCGTCCGCCGGTACCCGGCAGGGACGGCGCAAGCGATTCACCTGCCGATCCGCGCACCGGGGTTGACATGAGGCGGCGTGCAACACAGCCTTTGGCAACGTTGTCATTCCTTCTGCGGCACAGGCGCGCGGAGTCGGTTCCGCTTGCGCCGCCGATTCTTGATGGGGCGTCATATTCATGACCGATCAGCCAGGCCCGTCGCGACGGACCGTCATCACCACGGGCACCACCCTGCTGGCCGGATTCGGTGTCGGTTCCCTGCTCACCGCGCCGACCGCCGTCGCCGCTCCTGCCGGCGCACCGGTCGACTCCTCCGCCGGCCCAGGTGAACTCGCTCTCTACCGGCCGGTCTCGGTCTCCTCGACCGCCTACGCCGCGACCCCCGGCTCCTTCGCGGTCGACCGCCTCGCCTCCCCCGGTGTCCGGGGCAGCGGCTGGCGCGCCGAAGACGGCGACCCGCAGTGGATGTCCGTCGACCTGCAGGCAGCCTGTGAGGTCACCCAGGTCCGCCTGACCTTCGAGGCGGACGCCTCCGACCCGGTGTTCACGCCACCGACCACCGGCAACGTGCACAGTGGCACCACCGGCAAGGAGATCCAGTCCAGCTACTCCGTCGTCTTCGCCGTCGAGACGTCCCTGGACGACACATCCTGGACCACCGTGTACCGCAGCACGGCGGGAACCGGTGGCGTCGTGGACGTCCAGCTCCCCCGCCCGGTGTCCGCTCGCTGGGTACGCATGACCTCCCAGAAGCGCTCCAGTCCGCTGCCTCTCGGTCTCAACGGCTTCGAGGTGTACGGCACCGCCAAGGGCCACCGCCCCTCGGCCACCGGGTGGACCGACTGGGGCACCCGGCACGGCGAGGCGCCGAGCCTCACGGTCGCCGACGACGGGACCGTGCCCGTGGACTCGGGCTGGCGGCTCACCATGGACGACTGGGCGGGCGCGGACGGCGCCGGTCTGTCGAGGACGTCCGTGGACACCAGTACGTGGCTGCCCGCGACCGTTCCCGGCACGGTGCTGGGCTCACTCGTGGAGCAGGGCAGGCTGCCCGACCCCGTGGCGGGCTTGAACAACCTGCACGTCCCGGAGGCGCTGTCGCGGCACTCCTGGTGGTACAAGCGGGACTTCACGCTGCCCCGGGGCCTGCGCACCGGCGCCGGCCTGCACACCTGGCTGGAGTTCGACGGCGTCAACCACAAGGCCGACGTGTGGCTCAACGGCGCACAGGTGGGCGGCCTGACGTACCCCTTCGCCCGCGCCGCGTTCGACGTCACCCGGCACCTCCTGGCGGACGGCGAGAACGCGCTCGCGGTGAAGATCACGCCGATGCCGGTCCCCGGCAGCCCCGGTGACAAGGGTCCGCTGGGCGAGTCCTGGGTGGACGCCGGCGCACAGCAGATGAACCTCAACTCCCCCACGTATCTGGCGTCCTCGGGGTGGGACTGGATGCCGGCCGTACGTGACCGGGCGGCGGGCATCTGGAACCACGTCCGGCTCAGATCGACCGGGCACGTCGTCATCGGCGACCCGCGCGTGGACACCGTGCTGCCCACGCTGCCGGATGTGTCGGTGGCCGAGCTGACCATCGTCGTCCCGGTGCGCAACGCGGACGCCATCGACCACCAGGCGACGGTCACGGCGGCCTTCGACGGCGTGCGCGTGTCGCAAACCGTCACCGTGCAGGGCGGCGAGAGCCTGGACGTCGTTTTCGCCCCGGACGCCTTCCAGCGGTTGAGACTGCGTGACCCCGAACTGTGGTGGCCGAACGGTCTGGGCGAGGCCACCCTGCACGACCTCACGCTCACGACCGCGGTGGGCGGCCAGGAGAGCGACCGGCGCGCCACCCGCTTCGGCATCCGCCAGTTCGGCTACGAGTACGAGATACCGCTCGCGTTCACCGGGTCCGGCGACGCCTGCACCCAGACGGTGGCCTTCGACCGCCAGCAGGCCCAGCACGTCCGCATCCGATGCCTGACGCGCGCCACCTCCTGGGGCAGCTCGCTGTGGACCCTCTCCGTCCGGGACAGCACCCGGCCGGACACCGACCTCGCCCTGCATGCCCACGCCGAGGCGTCGAGCACCGATCAGGACAGCAACGGCGCGGCCAATGCCACCGACGGTGACGCCGGCACCCGCT
This sequence comes from Streptomyces sp. RB17, assembly GCF_009604455.1. Lineage (GTDB taxonomy): Bacteria > Actinomycetota > Actinomycetes > Streptomycetales > Streptomycetaceae > Streptomyces. The sequence goes on along the minus strand of NZ_WEGL01000005.1, from coordinate 479,843 downwards.
GGTCCTCGCGCTACGAGGACGACCAGTGGATCAGCGTCGACCTGGGCTCCACGCAGTCCTTCGACCAGGTCGACCTCACCTGGGAGCAGGCATACGCGAAGACCTTCGTCGTCCAGGTCTCCTCGAACGGCTCGGACTGGACCGACGTGAAGTCGGTGGACAACGGGGCGGTGCCGCTGCCGTTCAGCAACGGCAACGCCAGCCTGCAGGTCGAGGACTTCGACCGGCGGAGCGCGCGCTACGTGCGCCTCAACTGCGACCTTCGCAACACCAGTTGGGGCAACTCACTGTGGTCGTTCGGTGTCGTCGACCGCAGCGACCCCGGCACCGACCTCGCCCTGCACCAGAAGGCCACGGCCTCCACCGAGGACCCCGACCATCCCGCCTCGCACGCCACCGACGGCGACCCGAACACCCGCTGGTCCTCGGCCTACGAGGACCACCAGTGGATCCAGGTGGACCTCGGCTCCTCGCGGACGTTCGACCGCGTGGCCGTCGTCTGGGAGACCGCGTACCCGAAGTCGTACACGATCCAGGTGTCCGACGACGGAGAGCAGTGGTCCGACGTCAAGTCCGTGTCGAACACTCCGGACCCGCTGAAGATCAGCGTCAACGGCGTGCGCGTGCTGGCGCGCGGCGGCAACTGGGGCTGGGACGAACTGCTGCGCCGGATGCCGGCGGAGCGCATGGACGCCGCGGTGCGCATGCACCGGGACATGAACTTCACCATGATCCGCAACTGGGTCGGCAGCAGCGACCGGGAGGAGTTCTTCGCCGCCTGCGACCGGCACGGCATCCTGGTGTGGAACGACTTCCCCAACGCGTGGGGCATGGACCCGCCGGACCACGACGCGTTCAACTCGCTCGCCCGCGACACCGTGCTGCGCTACCGCATCCACCCGAGCGTGGTGGTCTGGTGCGGCGCGAACGAGGGCAACCCGCCGGCCGCCATCGACCAGGGGATGCGCGAGGCGGTGGAACAGCAGGTGCCCGGCCTGCTCTACCAGAACAACTCGGCGGGCGGCATCGTCACGGGCGGCGGCCCCTACGGCTGGGTGGAGCCGGAGAAGTACTTCGACCCGATGACGTACGGCAGCCGGGACTTCGGCTTCCACACCGAGATCGGCATGCCCGTCGTCTCCACTGCGGCGAGCACCCGCAGCATGACGGGCAGCGAGCCGGAGTGGCCCATCCGGGGCGCGTGGTATTACCACGACTGGAGCGAGCACGGGAACCAGGCGCCGCAGAACTACAAGGCGGCCATCGAGGCCCGCCTCGGCGAGTCCGGCGACCTGGACGACTTCGCCCGCAAGGCGCAGTTCGTCAACTACGAGAACGCCCGGGCCATGTTCGAGGCCTGGAACGCCAACCTGTGGGACAACGCCTCCGGACTGATGCTGTGGATGTCCCACCCCGCCTGGCACAGCACGGTCTGGCAGACGTACGACTACGACTTCGACGTCAACGGCATGTATTTCGGCGCCCGTTCGGCCTGCGAGCCGCTGCACGTGCAGGCCGATCCGGTGAAGTGGCAGGTCATCGCGGTGAACCACACCGCGGCGGACCTGCGCGGCGCCACGGTCACCGCCCGGCTCTTCGACCTGTCCGGCCGGCAGCTCGGCACGAGCAGGACGGCACGGGTGGACGTGTCGCGGGCGGCCACCGCCGAGGCGTTCACCGCCGCGTGGACGGACGATCTTCCGGACCTGCACCTGCTGCGGCTGACCTTGGAGGACTCCGGCGGCAGGGAACTGTCCCGGAACACCTACTGGCGCTACCGGGAGGCCGCAGCTCTGCGGGATCTGAACAAGGCGAAGCAGGTCAGGCTGACGGGGGCGATCACCCGGGTGACGCGTTCCCATGACCGCCAGGAGCTGACGGCGGTGGTCCGCAACCAGGGCTCGGCGGTGGCCTCCATGGTCCGGCTGTCGCTGCTGGAGGACCCGCACGGCCGCCGCGTGCTGCCGACGTTGTACAGCGACAACTACCTGTGGCTGCTGCCCGGCGAGTCCCGGACGGTCCGGCTGTCGTGGCCGACACAGGCATGCTCCTCACGACACCCGGTGCTGACGGCGGAGGCGTACAACAGCCCGGTCGCCACACTGCACGGCTGAGGCGCGTCCTCCCCTTCGGTCCCGGCCGCTCGGGCGGGACCGAAGGCCTGCCCGGCCGTTGTCCGGGCTCAGTCCAGCCCCGGGTGGGGCGACGAGGACCGGCAGGCCGATGTGATAGGTCACGCGGACCTCTGCCCGCTCCCAGCGACCGCCGGGACCGGGCAGGGCGGGGGCAGGTGTGGTGCGTCGGACGGCATCACGGCTCAGGCGCTCACACCTCGCGTGCGGCTTCCGTGAACCCGACGCGCGCGCCCACTGTCATCTCGGTCTCCTGGCTGCTTCCGGACGAGCCGGAGAACCGTCCCGCCCACGGATTGCCATCAGCGGCGGAACCGCACGTCTTCAGCGGTCACGCCGTCATTCCCCATGCCGGGAAATCAGGACGGACCGTATATCCGTCGTGTGACTGGCCATGTCGCCGAAGGGCGACTGGACTGCCGGTCGGTCGATCAGGAACGGCCGGCGTAGTCAGGCGCGCCGCCGCCGAGCTGTGCCCCGGCGACGGCGATCGCGCACAGCATCAAGGCGACGGGCGGAACGGCGGCCCAGGCGCGCGCTGCCTTCAACAGCGCGGCGGAGACGGCGGCACCCACGACCAGGCCGGCGAATCGCAGAGGTACCCAGACGCCCTGGCGGCCGCTGTGGATGCCTTTGACGATGTAGGTGGCCAGCGTGCCGGTCAGATAGGTGGTGGGCGCGGCGGCCTGTCCGGCGGCCACCATGGCTGCGGACTGTGCCCCCATGGCGAGCCCTGCCCCGAACTGCATGATGTCCCGGGTCGTCCCGCCGGGCATGCCGCCGGTGAGCCCCCAGACCAGCGCGCCCACGGCCAGGAGGACCGCCTCTGCGGCGAGGACGATCATGACGCGCCGTGGCCAGTGAGTGGCCACGGTGGCGCTTCCGCGGGTGCACCAGGCACCGATCAGCGCGCCCAGGCCGAAGCCGGCCAGTGCCAGCACGGCCGCCGTCACACACACGACCTCACCCCGGCCGACGGCCATGCCGAGCAGGGCGAGGTTGCTGGTCATGACTCCAGCGAAGACCCGCTCGAGGCCGAGGAAGGAGACGGACTCCAGGGCACCGGAAGCCGCCACCAGCAGCACCACGGCGATGCGCAGGGATCGTCCCGGGCCGGCCTTCGACCGCATGTGGTGCTCCACCGTTCCCCCGAGAGTTCACTCGTCACTTTCGGTCACTTTCGGCAGCCCATCGTAACCGTCTGTTACGCGCGAGCGCGGCCACGGAGGGAGGTGCACGCCCACAGCACGGACGCGAGCGCGGTGACGGCGAGGCCGGTCACGCAGATGCCGCCCCAGCCGGCTTGCGACCACATGAGGGAGGCCGCGGCCGAACCAAGTGCTCCACCCACGAAGTAGAACGTCATGTAGATGCTGTTGACCCGGTTGCGGGCCGCCGCGTCGACGTCGTAGATGACGCGCTGGTTGAGCACGTGCAGCCCCTGCACGCCGATGTCCAGGATCAGCACGCCCGCGATGATGCCGCCCAGGGTGTGGCCGGCGAGCAACAGCACGGCGTAGGCGACGCCGATGAGGGTGACGGCGACGGCGGTGGGCAGGGGGTGGGTGTGCCGCCGGACGCGGCCGGTGAGGTTGGCGGCCAGCGCGCCGGCCGCGCCCAGGAGTCCGAACAGGCCGATGACGGCCGGCGAGTAGCTGAACGGGCTCCGGCTGAGCTGGAGTGCGGCGGTCGACCAGAAGACGCTGAACGCGGCGAAGCCCAGGGCGCCGTAGACGGAGCGGACGCGGACCCTGGCGTCGGCTCGGTAGAGGCGGACGGTGGAGCCCAGCACCTCTGCGTAGCCGACGCGCCGGCCGGGGAGGCCGTCCATGCCGTGCAGGGCACGGCGCAGGACACCATTGACGACGATCATCAGCACCGCCGCACCGACGAACAACGGGCGCCAGCCGACGAGTTCGGTCACCACACCGGCGACGGTCCGCGCGAGCAGCATGCCGGTGAGCAGGCCGCTGATGACGGTCGCCACGGCGCGCCCGCGCCGGGCGTCGTCGGCGAGGTGGGCCGCGGCGGGCACGAGCACCTGGGCCGCGACGTTCGCGAGGCCCAGCGCGGCGAAGGCGACCAGGGCGACGGCCAGTCCGGGGGCGAAACCCACCGCGGCGAGGGCGGCGGCGTCGAGCAGCAGCAGAACAGTCAGCAGGGACCTGCGCTCGACGATGTCCGCGAGTGGAAGCACGAACACCAGACCCAGGGCGAAGCCGAGTTGGGTAACGGTGACGATGACACCGGCGGCGCCCGCCGACGTGCCCATGGAGCGCGCGATCACGTCGAGGAGTGGCTGGGCGTAGTACACGTTGGCGGCGATCGCACCGGTAGCCGTTGCCAGCAGCAGGGTCAGGGCGCGCGATATGCCGGGGGGTGCGGGAGCCGCCGCGTTGAGGGGCCGCACTGTGGCGATGCGGGACATGAAGGATCTCCTGGTGTCGGGCAGGGAGCTGGTCTGTGGGGCGCAGCGACTTTGCTGCCCCGGAGTCCAACTTCCGGGGCAGGTGCGCAGTTGTCCAAGACCTGTTGCGTTGCCGCTGATACCCGATGGACATGGGTTCGCGTGATGCCCGTCGGGTATCACGGGTGGCGGAAGAGGTCTTGGACGGGGGTCCGTCCCCGGGCGCAGGCTGGTCAGCGAAATCACCGGCCCACGGAGACAGGAGCCACACCCATGAAGATCTTCCTCACCGGCGGATCCGGATACATCGGCAAGGCCACGATCAGCGCGCTGGTCCGCCACGGGCACACCGTCGAGGCACTGGCCCGCAACGACCGTGCCGCCGGGACGGTCAGCGCCCTCGGGGCGACGCCGGTGCGCGGGGGTCTGGGAGACCTCGGCGTACTCAACGCGGCGGCGGCCGGCGCCGAGGCGGTCGTGCACCTGGCGCAGGCCGAGACCGGCACCGAGGACCTCGCGGCCGCCACCGCCATGCAGGACGGCATCGGCACCGGCACCTATGTGCACACCGGCGGCACGTGGGTGTACGGCGACACCCGCGGGGTCGTGGACGAGAGCGCTCCCTGGAACCCGCCGGCCCTGGTCGCCTGGCGCAAGCCCGTCGAGGACGCTGTCCTGGACCGTGCCCAGCGGGGTGGCCGCCCCGTCGTGGTGCAGCCCGGCCTGCTGTACGGCGGCGAGAACCGCCTCATCGACATCTTCTACACCACCCCGGGCAAGGCGGCGGGCGCCATCCCCTTCATCGGCGACGGTGCGAACCGCTGGGCGCTGGTGCACATCGACGACATCGCGGAGCTGTATGTCGCCGCGCTCAAGGCGAAGCCCGGTTCGGTGTACGTCGGCGTGGGCGGCGTGAACCCCACCGCCAAGGAGTGCGCGCTGGCCGTCGCCCGGTCCGTCGGCCTCGACGGCAAGGTCGCCTCGATCACTCTGGAGCAGGCCCGCGAGCAGATGGGTCCGATCGCGGACGCCTTCGCCCTCGACCAGCAGCTCACCCCGGCACGCGCCGAGGCGGAGCTGGGGTGGACCCCGGTGCGGACCGATCCGCTGGCCGTGCTCGCCGCCGGCGAGTGAACCAGGCCGGGCAGGAGTGGGCACCGTCTGTGACGGCGCGGCCCGCCCGGGGCAGTAGATTCATGACCACATGCCTCGGTCGTCCCACGGGGCGATCGAGGCGGTGGTCGTCGGGACGGCCGAGTGACCAGACGGGACACCTCAGGGGAAAGTGAGCGGTGAGTCCGGGTGGATCTTGACCTGCGGAAACTCCGGTATTTCGTGGCAGTGGCCGAGGAACTCCACTTCGGACGCGCGGCCGAACGGCTGCACATCGCCCAGCCCGTGCTGTCCCGGCAGATCCGAAGCCTGGAGGACGACCTGGGCGCCGAGGTCTTCGACCGCGACCGGCGCGGCACGCTGCTCACTCCGGCCGGCGAGCAGTTGCTGGAGGACGCCGTCCCGCTGCTCGCCTCGGCCCAGGCGCTGGTCCGGCGGGTGAAGGAGGCCACGCAGAGCACTCCCACGCTGACCATCGGCTTCATGCCCGGCATCACGGTCACCCCCGCCATGGCCGTCTTCACCACACGTCAGCCCGGCGTCAACGTGCGCCTGCTGCGCACCACTTGGGACGACCAGGTGGAGGTACTGCTGGACGGCCGGGCGGACGTCGGTGTCGTACGGCTGCCCATCGACCAGCACGGCCTGCAGGTGCGGCCGCTCTTCCGGGAGCCGCGGGTCGTCGTAGTCCCGGTGGGGCACCGCCTGGCGGACAGGGCGTCGGTGACCGTCAGCGACCTCGCCTCCGAGCATCTGCTCCAGGACCCGGACGCCGTTCCCGAATGGCGTGACGTGGCACTGGAGTTGCGCGGCAGGCGGCGCCCGGAAGTCCCGGCGATCCACCAGGTGGAGGAGAAGCTGGAGCTGGTGGCCTCCGGAGCCGGCATCTGCGTGCTTCCGCTGTCCACCGCCAATTTCTACACCCGCCCGGACGTCGTTCCGCTGCCCGTGGAGGACATCGGCCCCAACGAGGTGGCCCTGGCATGGGTGGCGTCCCGCCGCTCCCCCCTCATCCACGACTTCGCCGAGGCCGCGGCGCAGACCCTGGGCCCGCCCCGGACCGAGGAACGCCCGCCCGGGCCCTGAACCGGGCACGGCGGGGTACTTCGGGCCGCATCCATACGAACACCCTTGTCCTGCCCAGAGGAGAGTCGACCATGACCGTGGCCTCGGAGCGCACTCCGCTGACCGACGTGCACGCCCACTTCCTCACCCCGCGCTACGTTCAGGCCGCGCAGGACGCGGGCACGGGCAGCCGGACGGCATGGCGAGGTTCCCGGACTGGGAGGCGTCCGCACACCTGGAGTTGATGGACCGGTGGGGCGTAGCGACCTCCCTGCTGTCGATCTCCTCCCCTGGCGTGCACTGCGGGGACGACGCGGCGGCCCGCGCCCTCAGCCGGCTTTTTAATCCAGCCGTTTGTATTTTACGCTGTGGTCATGGGGTATGACTCTTCCGCGACGCGTGCGCGACTGCTGGAGGCCGCGTACGAGGAGTTCGTCGCTCACGGACTCGCCGGGGCGCGGGTGGAACGGATCGCCAAGAACGCGCCCGCCAACAAGCAGGCGATCTACGCCTACTTCGGTTCCAAGGCCGACCTCTTCGACGCCGTCCTCGGAGCCCGGCTGCAGGTCCTCGCGGACGTCGTTCCCTTCACCGCGGACGACCTGCCGGCCTACGCGGGCGCCCTGTTCGACGCCTTCATCGCCGACCCGGACCTGATCCGGCTCACCCAGTGGAAGACGCTGGAGAAGCCGGAGGCGTCACCGGCCGAGTTGGAGGCCCATCTCACCAAGGCGCAGGCCGTCGCCGACGCGCACGGCACCGACCTGGAGACCGGCATGGACGCGCTCATGATCGCCCTTGCGGCCGCCCAGTCCTGGCTGTTCACGCCTCCCGCCATCCGGAACCCCACCGGCGACGACGAGAAGTCCCGGCTCAAGCGACACCGTGCGGCCGTCATCGCCTCGGTGGAGGCACTGGCCGGGCGTCTGATGCCGGCCGAGTGACACGCTCGGCCGGCCCACGGCTCCCTGCACCGGTGCTGTTCTCCACCACCATGAACCTGCCGTTCGGGGTGTTCGTGATGCGCAACGCGTTTCTCGCCATCCCGCACGAGATCGAGGAGTCGCCAAGATCGACGGCGCCTCCGTGCCCCAGATGCTCGTGCGGGTGCTGCGGCCGCTGATGCTGCCCGGCATGCTCACCGTGCTGCTGTACGCCTTCCTCGCCACCTGGACCGACTTCCTCTGCGCGCTGACCTTCATCACCAAATCGGACCGCGTGACGCTGCCGGTGGAGCTGAGCAACCTGCAACAGGGCGTGCACGGCCAGGTGGGCTTCGGACACCTCGCCGCGGGCGCGGTCGTGTCGATGATCCCCTGCCTCGTGCTGTACGTGTCGGTGCAGAAGTACTACGTACGCGGACTGACCGCCGGGGCGCTGAAGGCGGGAACCGGCGGCCGGGGCGACGCGGCGACAACAGCGCCGCGCACACGACCCCGCTAACGCTCTCGGGTCCCCGCCGGCACACACAGCCAGGCGAGGAGCGCCGCGGTCAGGTAGGCGAGCGCGCCGACGGTCATGCTGGTGCGCAGCCCGGTGGCGTAGTGGGTGGCTGTGGCGAGCAGGCTGCCGCCGAGTGCCACGCCGGTGGCGCTGCCGATCTGCCGGGCGGTGTTGAACAGGGCGGAGGCGGCGCCTGCGTACGAGGGTGGCGCGGCGCCCATCACCGTGGCGGTGGAGCCGGTGAGGGCGAAGGACGTGCCGAATCCGGCGGCCATCATCGGCGCCACCAGCAGCGGGTAGGCGGGATCGGCACCCGCCGCGGCCCAACCCGCGAGCCCCAGGGCGGCCAGGAGCATGCCGGCGACGACCAGGGGACGGTCACCGGTACGGCGGGACAGCCGCCCGGACAGGACGGAGGCGAACATGGTCATCGCCACCGCCGGGAACAGCGCCAGGCCCGTGCCGAGGGCGGTGAAGCCACGCTGGTGCTGGAACTCCAGGCTCGCGGTGAACACCATGCCGTAGAAGCCGAAGTTGAACAGCAGCCCCATGACGGCTCCCCCGCTCATCGCCCGTGAGCGCAGCAGGCGAAGGGGCAGAACGGGCGACCGGGCAAGCCGCTCCCGTTCGACGAAGACCGCGGCGGCCGCACCGGCCAGGCCCACGCCGGCGAGGACGGCGGGGTCCGTCCAGCCGCGCCGTCCGGCCTCGTTGAGCGCCGCGGTCAGCAGCGTCACCGTCGCCACGACCGCGCACTGCGCCGGCCCGTCGAGGGGCCGGGCGGCCTGCCGGGGTGACCGCGCCACGTGCCGCAGGGTCAGCAGCAGGCAGGCCGCACCGACGGGAAGGTTGATGAGGAAGACCCAGCGCCACCCCACCGTGGACACCAGCAGGCCGCCGAGCAGCGGCCCGGCCGACGCGGCGATGCCCGCCATCGAACCCCACAGCCCGAAGGCCCTCGAGCGTTGCGCCGGCGCCGGGTAGGCCTGCTGGAGCAGGGCCAGGGAACCGGGCACGATCAGCGCCGCGCCGAACCCCTCCAGCAGTCGGGCGGCGACCAGGAAGGGGGCGTCGGGCGCCAGGGCGCACGCGGCCGAGGACACGGTGAACACGGCCACGCCCCAGCAGAAGACGCGTCGGTTGCCGAGCCGGTCGCCCAGCGCGCCACCGGTCAGCAGGAAGCCGGCGAAGACCAGGGTGTAGCCGTCGGTGATCCACTGGATGCCGGTGAGCGAGGTCGCCAGGTCCCGGCCGATCACGGGCACGGCGACGTTGATGACCGTCACGTCCAGGATGACCATGAAATACCCGGCGCACACGGCGAGGAGCGGTGCCCACCGGCGCCGCTCGGGCCGGGGAACCGACGGGTGAGAGGGCAGGGACCCACCGCCGTCGCTCGGCTCCGCGAACGCCACGGCCTCACCCCGTCCCCGCGCGCGGACGTACACAACCGAACGCCACAGTAAGGGACATGTACCTCGTATCCCGGGAAGACCGGGCTGCCGTGCCGCACGGCCGCGCCTGCGGGCCGTCACCGGCTGTCGGCTCGGCGGGGCGGCTGTCACTGGCCGGCCGGCCACCCGCGGTACCAGGCCAGCGTGGCGTCCAGCGCATCCCCCAGCGAGGTGGGGGTGACACCGAAGGCGCGCTCGAAGGCGGAGGAGTCCATGATCTGGGGTTCCGTGTGCTGGTAGAACATCTCGGCGTACTCGGCCATGAACTGCTCGTCGAACGGGCCGAAGGGGCGGGGCTCTTCGAGGACCACGACGTTCAACGGGCGGCCCACGCGCTTCTCGATCATGGTGTGTATCTCGCGCGTGCTGACCGCAGGCGCGGTGGGCAGGTGCCATACCCGGCCGTCGCCGTGCGGACGTTCACCCAGTGTCGCGAGGCCGGCGGCGACGTCCTGGATGTACGTGTAGCTGTGCGGCAGGTCGAGGTCGCCCATGCCCAGAACGTCTCCGCCGGTCAGCGCACCGGGAAAGACCGATGCTCCGAGGGTGGAGTTGAGCACGCCTGGACCCACGAAGTCGGCGGAACGGCCGAGGACGACCCGGGCCCGGCCCTCGCGGTGGGCGGTCAGATACCGGTGGTCGAGTTCGGCCCGCATGCGGCCCTTGCGGCTGGTGGCGTTCCACGGGGTGTCCTCTGACATCACCGCTCCGCCCGTCTCGCCGTAGGGGTAGAGGGTGTCGAGTACGACCAGGCGGGCGCCCGTGTGCGCGACGGCGCCGAGGACGGCTGTCTGGATGCGGGGCATCACCTCGACCTGGAGGTGATAGGCGACGTTGACGCAGTGGTGGACGACGGCGGCTCCGGCTGTCGCCCGGAGCGCGCCGTCTGCGGTGCTGACGTCGGCGGCGTACCGCTCGACGCCGTCGATGGCCGCGCCGCCGGCGGTGCGGTCCACGAGCCGTACGGCGTGGCCACGGCGCACCAGCTCGCGGGCGAGCGCGGTTCCGGCAGGCCCGGAGCCGAGGACGGCATGCAGGGCGCGGGGGGCGGTGGCAGCGGACATGACCGACTCCTTGGGTTATCCATACTCTGTTTAGTTAGAGACTGTAACTCCAGTTAGAATGTCTAGCAAAAGTGGCTGGTCAGGACCGGCGTTAAGGTGTGTCACGAGATCGCGAAAGGAGTCGCTGATGGCCGACGCATCGCTCAGCCCGAGGGCCCGCTACCGGGAGCGGACACGCGCGGAGATCAAGGAGATCGCGCTCAGGCAACTCGCGGAGGGCGGTACGGCGTCCGTGGCGCTGACCCGGATCGCCAAGGAGGTCGGCCTGTCCGGCCCCGCTCTGTACCGCTACTTCGACAGCCGTGACGCGCTGCTGACCGACCTCATCCGCGACGCCTACACGGACCTTGGAGCCGCGGTCGCGGCGGCGGCCGACGCGGTGCCCTCGGATGGGGCCCCGCGGCTGCGCCTGCAGTCTCTCGCGACGGCCGTGCGCGCCTGGGCCGTCGCGCACCCTCATCGCTATCTGCTGATCGAGGGCACCCCGGTGCCGGGCTACACGGCCCCGCCCGACACCCTGGACAGCGCACGGTCGGTGCTGGGGCCGTTCCTGGCCTGCTTCGAGGGTGCGGAGCCCGCTCCCTCGGTGCGGCCACTCGTGGACCAGATGACGAGGTGGGCCCATGAGGACACCGCGGTTGCCGAATGGGCCCGCGGACACGTCGGCGCGGACGGCGAGGGGACGGCCCTGGCCGGAGCCGTGCTGGCCTGGACCCAGCTCCATGGCGCCGTGAGCCTGGAAGTCTCCGGCCAGTTCCGTGGCATGGGCCACGACGCAGGCACGTTGCTCACGGCACAGATGGACGCGCTCGCGGACACCTTCGCCCTGGACTGACCGGGTCCCCCTCGAATCGCGCAAGCAGGCCCATGGCGTCGCCACGCACTGGTGTCCTCGCAACCACCGTCTGGTGAAGTGCTGCCGCGATCAGTCGGCAGGCCGGAACCGGAGCGCCGACCAGGTGTCGTCGATCGCAACCTGGCGCACGGGCCGTACACCGCGCTCGGAGAGCGCGGCGGCCAACGTGTCCCGGTTCAGATCCGTTCCGAGCTTCCCGCCCTTCGGGTAGGCCACCCAGGCGAGGGCATCGCGCCGCGCGGCGGCGAGCACCGCCTCGGCATCCGCCCCGAGAAGATCACCCGAGGTGGTCACGAAGACGAGCACCGCATCGGCCGACGCCGCGTCAACCGCGGCCTCCACATCCAGATGGACGTCGTCGGGCCGGCCCAGTACCACGACACTCTGACCGGGCTTGATCTGCAGCTTGTTCATGACGGACACGACTCTGATCCTGCCACCCGAGAGGCGACGCCGCCGCCTCGAAGCCAGGCCTTCCACCCGGTCGCGGCCGTGCTGGTCGGCGATTACCTGCTGGAGCACTGGGGAGCCTCGACTCGGTGTCGGCGCAGCCGGCCGAGTGGTGGGGACACGGGGCGGTCGCGGGGCGGGGTGCAGGACCGTCGCCTCGGGCGAGACGACGGTCCTGCTGCTGGTTCAGCGGCGCGGGCCGGTGATGTGCTGAGCCTGACTCACGGTCAGTTCCAGATGCCCGCGATGTCGGAGGCGTTGGCCGCGGCCCCGGCGTGAGTGGTCAGCCCGGCCAGGTCCTCGAGGGTGCGCAGCGTGTCGTAGTGGTTGTAGTGCGTCGCGGTGGAACTGCCCGGCGCGACGTGCGCGCCGTAGAACACCGTGGCGATGTGGTTGCTGTGCGAGCTGTCGTCCTCGTCGAACGTGACGGCCAGGATGCTGTTGTGAGTCTGGGCCCAGGTGGCGTAGGCGCCGAGGTTGTTCTTCAGCCAGTTGTCGCCCGTCGTGATGGAGCAGTCGTGCATGTCGTCGCACAGGTTCGGGATGACGAACGAGACCTTGGGCAGGGTGGTGTAGTCCATCGGGAACTTCGTGAACGTGTGTGCCGTGTTCAGCGGTACGTTGCTGAAGGCGAACCACGGGTTGTGCTTGCGGGCGTACTTGGTCGCGGAGTTGGTGCACGCCGTGGAGCCTTCGGAGGGCAGGCCCTCGTTGTAGCTGCCCCAGGTCTTCCCGGCGGCGATGAGTTCGGAGCCGAGGTTCGCGGCGCTGCTGAACTGCGGGGTGTAGCAGTTGTCGGTGGTGATGCCCTGGTTGTTCCCGGAGAACAGGTCCAGGTAGTTCGGCTGGCTGGGGTGGGTGATGGCGAACGAGTTGGTGAGGTTGCCGCCGCCGGCCTTCAGCGTGTTGTTCAGGTACGGGGCGCTGGAGCTGCCGATGACCTGCTCGTAGGAGTGGTTCTCGAACACCACCACGACCACGTGGTCGGGGGTGGGCAGAGCGGCGGCCTGCGCGGCCGGGGCGGCGGCCCACACCCCGACCAGGGCGGCGGGGAGGGCGGGGACGAGGGAGAGCGCCCGGCGCGAGCGCTTGATGCGGGACAGCAAGGACACGGTGGACCTCCTGTGTGGGCGGTGAGCGGGGAGGTTCTCCACTGATCAGGTCCTTTCTGATCAGGCGGTAGGAGAGTAGTGGTGCGCCGTCACGGCCTTCAGGTGCCTGGCAATGAAGACCCGTCAAACAGCCGTTGGCTGCCGATGGCCCCTCCACTCCTCGCGTTCATCTGCCCGGGGGTTGCCCCGGCAACGGGCCTCCCGCCGGAACGGGTCCCGGCGGCGCGGATGGAACCTGGCTGTCGAGTTGGAGCACACGCGGACCAGCAGCTCGAGGCGGGCGCCTGGAGCCCGTAGGCGCCCCGGTGTGCCGCATACGCCGGCCCGTACGGGGCGCCAGGGACAACGAGGCCGCCTCCTACACCTCGCCGGTGGCGAACAGTTCCAAGTGCCCGCACTTGGGGCATCGGAACGCCTCTATCTGCCGCCGGGGTCGGCCCATACGCTTGGCACCCCCGAAAATCCCCCGCTCCAACGCGCCCTCGATCCAGCGTGCGTAACCACGCGAGTGCTCGCCGGCGTCCTCTATGAAACCCTCCATCAGACCGACTGTGCCGCAATGAGTGCACGTGTAGTTGCTCATCCGGCGAGTGTAGGAAACGGTGCGCACGTCCGGGACGGGGCCGGCGGCACCTCCTGGTCCGTGATCGGGACGACCTCACGAGCATGCGGTCGGGCCAGGGTGCGCGGGCGCAGGCCTGCTCGTCGGCGGGGCGGCGCACCGGCGTCCGGACTCGGTCAGGCGGGCTGCCACAGCTCGACCCGATTACCCTGGGGATCGGTGACCCAGCCGAATCGGCCGACGCCCTCCATGTCCTGAGTCTCTTCGGCCACGTCCGCTCCCCTGGCGCGCAATTGCGCGAGCATCGCATCGAGGTCGCGGACGCGGAAGTTGAGCATGGTCTGCTGAGCGCGGGACCCGAAGTAGTCGGTCTCGGACTCGAACGTCGCGAACACCGTCGGCCCGACTGCCTGACGCCACAGCCCGTTCTCATCGGCGTCCAGGCCCAGGCAATCGCGATACCACGCGTTCAGGGCCGCCGGGTCGGCGGCCCGCAGGAAGTATCCACCGATTCCAAGCACACGTTCCATGCCGCCATCTTGCCAGGACGGCGATCGGGTGGGCCGGGCACCAGTCTCATAAGGCCATGCGGTCGTCGCGTACGGCCCCGCAGCCACCTGAAGGAGACGGGTCGACGCACGGTGTAGCCGCCGTTGAGGCCAGGTGGGACCTACCGTGCCTCCCCGCATGTGGCGGGCCGACGTTGGGTGGGTGCGCCGCGGTGAGGTGCAGGGCTCCCAGCTCTCCCCGTTCCACGAAGTGGATCAAAGATCGTCCCTGTTGGGGTGGAGGACGGCCTCCGCGATTTCGCGCACGCGGTCCTCGGTGATGCCGGTGCGCTGCTCGACGGCGAGCGGATGGTCGGTGGGTTCCAGCTCGATGAAGGGGCGCCGGCCGACCGGTCGGGTATGGGCGTGCGTCCTCAGGTTGAGGGTGCTGGGCGCATACAGGCTCAGCTCGGTGGTCAGCCAGCCGAAATACGGCTTCTCCGCCTCGCGGCCGGGCGTGTTCCACCTCTCAAGAGCTCGGGCGAAGTTGTCTCGGCTCAAAGAGACCCAGACGCCCCAGGAGAAGGGGTCCCCCCGGCCGATCACGGGTATCTCGATCAGGCCCTTGACGAAGTAGTGCTGGCCTTTGATGACGCACTGGTCGGAAGAGAGCATGCTGTCGGGATCGTCGGCGAAGCGCTGATCCCAGACGTCAGGCGCCATGGTGGAGTAACCCATCGGAAGCTCTGCGTGGTACTGCCCGCAGCATGAGCATGTGAAGCCGAGGTCATGAGCCATGGACGGGAGCTTAGCCAGCAGCGGCTCACGGTCGCCCAGCGAGCCTACGAAGCCCGGAGGAAGTCCTTCCGCCTGCGAGCGGCGGCGAAGTGGGGCGAAGCGAGGGCGGCCGTCTCCGAATTTCGCCAGGCTGCGGTGCCGACGCCGACGGAGGCCGGCAGATCGCGGTCCTCAGCCCTTGGTACCGCACCGACGCAGGGGTTCCAGGGCACTGCCCTCTGTGCGGCTACGTACGATCATGCGAGAGTGGGCCTGTGACGGCACCACAAGCCCCGGCCGTGGCGGTCGACGAGGTCGAGGAACTGGCGATGGACGGGCTGCGGTGGCTGACCGCGGCGGCGCGGGAGACGGCCGGCGGGGGCCTTTCCTGGACGACCAGGCCCTCGGACGACGAACCCAACCCGACGCTCTACAGCGGTATGGCCGGGATCGTCGCCGTACTCCTGGAGGCTTGGCGGCACTTCGGCGACGACTCCTACGCCGATGCCGCCCTGCGCGCGGCCCGCGGACTCGTCGGCTCCGTCGACGGATTCGACGACGACTCCCTCTACTTCGGCCGCACCGGAATGGCCGTGGTCCTGCGGGCCGTTCACGACGAACTCGGCGGCAAGGCGGCCGGCGCGGCCGCGGACCGCGCGCTGGAACGCGTGCGGTCCCGCTTCGACGGGACCCGCTGGGGCGAGCTGTTCGAGCTGATGGGCGGCAACGCGGGGATCGGCCTCGGCGCGCTCGTGGCCGGCGACGCCGAACTGGCCGTGCTCGCCATGGAACCGTATGTGCGGACGGCCGAGCAGACCCCGGCGGGCGTGCAGTGGGCGCACCGCGCGGGCATCGACTCCCGTCTGCACCACATCTCGCACGGCTCACTCGGCATCGTCCTGGCCCTGGCCCGGGTCGGCCGGGCAACCGGCCGTACGGACCTGGTCGAACTGGCGCTGGCCGGTGCCGCGAACGTCGTGGCGCGTGACGAGGCCGGCCCGGACGGCTTCCTCGTGCCGCACTCCACACCTCAGTACCGGCCCGAGGTGATCGCACCCATCAGCTTCGGCTGGTGCCATGGCCCGGCCGGCGATGCCCAGGTCTTCCGGCTCCTGCGGGACGTCACGGGCGACCCGGTCTGGCCCGCCCTCGCCGACCGCTGCTGGCACACGGTCACCCACTCCGGCCTGCCCCGACGGCTGCGCCCCGGCTTCTGGGACAACAGCGGCCGTTGCTGCGGAACCGCGGGCGTCCTCGCCCTGGCCTGTGACCGGATCGCCGAACAGCACGACGGGTACGACTTCGCCCACGTCCTGGTCGCGGACCTGGCCGCCCGTGCCGTCCGGGACACGGACGGCGCCCGCTGGTCCAACGTCGAGCACCGGGCCACTCCGAGCGACCTCGAACCGTGCACCGGCTGGGCGATGGGCAATGCAGGCATCGTCCGCGAACTCCTGCGCTTCGTACGGCTGGTCCGTGGGGGCGATCCCCGGTACGCGTTCACCTGGCCGGACCAGCCTCCGGTGCCCGCTCGGGTCACGATCGGACCCTCTCGTACCGACGCCATGCCGTGATCGACGGGTGCACGCGCCCGCAGGGAACGGCTCTGTTCGCGTCCCCCGCTCAGGCTCATAGGTGCCGCAGGCGAACGGGGCCCGCGGATGCCGTCACAGCTTCGCGCCGAAGTCCTGGGTCCACCACGGGCCGCCGGCACCCTTGTGCACGCCCACGCCGACGTCCTTGAACGAGCAGTTGAGAATGTTCGCCCTGTGACCCGGACTGTTCATCCAGGACTCCATGACGGCTGCGGCGGTCTGCTGGCCTCGGGCGATGTTCTCGCCATACGTGGACCAGCGATAGCCGGCGGCCGTGATGCGCTGTCCGGGGTCCGCGCCGTCGGGGTTGGTGTGGTCGAAGAACTGACGAGCGGCCATGTCGTCGGAGTGGCTCTGGGCCGCCTTCTCCAGTTGCGGGTCCTCGGTGAGGGGACCACAGCCGGCGCCTGCCCGCTCCTTGTTCACGAGCGCAACGACCTGGCCGACGTCGTCGGCCGGGGCCGACGGAGCCGGCGGCGTGCTCGCCCGGGTCGCAGTCGGACGGGCGGGCTGTCGGTCGGCGGGCCGGCTCTCCGTTGCACGGCCCCCCGCCTTGGCGGCCCGCGACTTCTTCGGCTTCGGCCGTGACGGAGAGGGTGAGGCAGACGGCGACACACCCCCGGCACCGGGCGTGGCGACGAGGTCCGGTACGGGGACGGCCGCTCTTCGCTCCGCGCTCGCGGTGTCGCGGCCGGTTCCGGAGTCCGTACCGAAGTACCACAGACCACCACCGACGACGCAGGCCGCGACGACGGCCCCACCGGCAGCTCGGCGCCGCATACGCCGACGTAGACGGGACTGGCGGCGCGAGCCTGTCGCGCCGCCCCGTATGCCACGTCGTGCGGCGCCCGGGCCCGATCCGGTGTCGCCCCGGGTGACGCCGGGTCGTGCGGCAGAACCTGCCGGGGCAAGGCTCCCCGACAACGCGGACATCTTGGCCGGCAGCGCGGGCGACACCGCGACCAGCGCCAGACCGGCCAGCAGTCCTTCCGCGGGCATCAGACCGCTCCACAGTCCGCTGCAGCGGGCACACCCGCGTGCGTGCCTGGCTATTCGCTTACGCCACAGAGCCGAGGGCCGGCCGTCCCACGAAGCCAGCACGATGCGGAGTTCCTCGCAGCGTGGCCGCGCGTCGAGCGCTCGTACGACCACGCGGGCAGCCTCGAGCTGCGCCTTCATCCGCTGTACGCGTACCGCTGTGTGCTGGGGCGACAGGTCCAAGGCGGCGGCCACGTCGGCCCGGGTGAGCTCGCCGGCGCACTCCAGCCACCACAGTGACAGCAGTCCCCGGTCATCGGGCTCCAGCCAGCGCGTCGCCTGTGCTGTCTCCTGGCGCTGTCCGGCGAGCTGGAGCTGGACCACCGTCAGATCGACGAAGTCGGCCCCCGGATCGGCCAGATCCTGGGCTTCGTCCATCGTGCCCGGGGCGGAGCGCCGGTTCTGCCAGTGCGCCCGTACCTGGTTCATCGCGATCGCCACGAGCCAGGAGCGAAAGCGCTCGGGCGTACGCAGTTCCGCCAGCCCGTCCAGGGCGCGCAACATGGTCTCCTGCACCACGTCGTCGACGTCCACCGAGCCGTTCAGGGCTCGGCCCACAATGTTGTAGACCAGCGGGAGGTAGGCGTTGACCAGCGCGTCCTGAGCCTGCGTGTCGCCCTCTCGGGCGGCCGTGACCAGTATCGCCGTCTCCGCCGCGTCCTGCGTACCCATATCAAATGCTTCCTGTCATCGAGGCCGAACGATTGTGTCCGATACCTGGGAGATCGCTCGACGCGCCTCGGATAACAGTTCTTCGGAAGTGGGTCTCAGTCGGCGTCGATCACGTGATCATGAGCCTGAGGTCGCTGCAGGCGTGCAGCTGGTGCCGGAGATCGCCGCACTCCTCCAGAAGTCCCGCATCAGCGGCGTCGGTGTCGGGTTTTCCATCGCCACCTGCGTCAGGAGGATCGCGACCGTTCCCGTGGACGGGACGACATGTGCCGTCGTCCCCGTGCCGCCCACCCAGCCGTAGCGGCCGGGGACGTTCCAGGGGTCGGCCGGGGTGACGTCGACCTGGCCGCCGTATCCCCAGCCCTGGCCCTCCAGGAAGAGCGTGGCGTCGGCGCGCTGTTCGGCCGTGAGGTGGTTGGTGGTCATGCGGCTGACCGAGGCGGGGCTGAGGAGGCGGTGGCCGTTGCTCTCGCCCGCGTTCAGCAGCATGCGGGCGAAGGCCAGCCAGTCGTCGGCCGTGGAGACCAGACCGCCACCGCCCGAGTGGAAGCGCGGGAGGCTGCTCCACTGGCCGTCGGGGGTGTCGGTCAGTTCCAGGGTTCCCTCGGGGGTCGCGGCGTAGGAGGAGGTGAAGCGGTGCCGTTTCGGCTCGGGGACCTCGAAGGCCGTGTCCTCCATGCCCAGCGGCTCGAAGATCCGTTCCGCGAGGAAGTCCGGGAACGTACGGCCCGACGCCCGGGCGACCAGGATCCCCTGGAGGTCGGAGGAGGTGCCGTACAGCCAGGCGTCTCCCGGCTGGTGCAGCATCGGCACCTGCGCGAGCAGGCTCAACCAGGTGTCCGCGTCCGGCCAGTCCTGCAGGGCGCGGCCGTCCTTCTGCACCGTGAACAGGGACTGCACCGCAGGCAGGGAGAAGTCGGCGGGGAAGCCCCAGCCGGTGCGGGAGCTGAGCAGGTGCTCCACCGTGATCGGGCGGGTGGCCGGAACGACGTCCGCGACCGGGGAGTCGAGGGTGCGCACCACGCTCGGCTTCGCCAACTCCGGCAGCCACTCCTCGACCGGAGCGTCCAGGGCGAGTCGCCCTTCTTCCACCAGCATCAGGACCGCCGCCGCTGTGATGGGCTTGGTGATGGACGCGATACGGAAGATCGTGTCCCTCGCCATCGGGGCCGTGCCGTGGGTGTCCACCGAGCCGGCGGACACCACCTCGACAGCGTCGCCGCGGGCGACGAGGCCGAGGGCTCCCGGCACCTTCCCCTGCTCGACGTACCGGTGCAGGGTGTCGTGCAGCGCGTTCATCGGTGGCCTTCCGGTCGTGGTTGTCTCGCGGTACGACTCCCAGGGCGGCGGAAAGTCATCGGCTGCACGTCCGCAACACGACCTCCCAGCGAACGATGTGCAACTCACCTGCCAATGCCGTGCCCCGGTGCCCGACCATGTGCTCGCAGTCAGCGTGTGCTGATGCAGAAGGGATGCCCAGCCGGATCGGTGAGGACCCGTGCGTGGTCCCCGTGAGGCTGGTGATCCGGCTTGCCCGCACCCAGCTCCAGCAACCGGGCCTCAGCCACGTCGAGGTCGTCCTCGACCTTGAAGCAGATGTGAAGCTGCTGGGGAACGATGGGGTCGGGCCAGCTCGGGGCCAGGTAGTCGTCGACCCGCTGAAAGCCGATGAAGAGTCCGTGCTCACCGTTGAGGCCCGCGAAGTCGGCGTCCGACTTCGGGTGCGGTTCAAGGCCGGTGGCCTGCTGATAGAACGCCGCCAGAACCGGCGGATCAGGGCAATCGAGCGTTATCGCAACCAACTTCATCTGCGGGGGCATGGCGACTCCGGGCCGATCGGTGGACTTCCGCGTGAACACCCTAGGGGCGCCGGTCCGCGGTTGAGCGGGACACCGACCAGCGGCGGCATGTCTCCAGCCCGAGGCCACGGCCGCTTCAGGATGCGAAGGAAATCGAACACATGATTGAATTTGGCCATGAGCCCGATTCCCGACGACCTTGCCCACGCACAGGAGCAGTGGCACGCCACCTACCGGGAGCTCGCCGTGCGCCCGCGCACGACGCTTCGGCGGCGACTGGTCCACCTGTCGGCACAGGTGCTGTTCCACCCGTACTGGCGGGGTCAGCGATCGCAAGGTTGGGCGGCACTGCACGCCACGGGGCGGCAACGCTGAAACTGACGGTGAGCGGTTCATGCCACGCGGGAGGCGGCGCGCGCGGTGCCCCCTGGTGATCTCCGGGCGGACGAGGCACCGTCAGCGCCCGGCGCGCCGCTACGGGCCCGACGTCCGACCGCCCCGTGCCGAACCAGCCTCGTTGCCGCCGGGCCCTGATGCGAAGTCGACGAACAGCGGCATTCTGTGCAGGGGCGGGGGTTCTCCCGGGAGGCCGAGCCGCTGCCAGGCCAGCCGGGCCGACACCTTGAGCACACGTCGCGCCCGCACTATGAGCAGGGCGGCGAGAGGCAGCTCAACGAGTACGGCCGTGACGACGCTCCCCCACACATCAGGTCTTCCCCAGTCCAAGGAGACGTCGAACCAGGCGTCGCATATCAGCAGCGTGGCCGCCACGTAGGACATCGGGACCATGACCTGCCGCCTCAGCCACACCGCCACTCCCGCGCAGGCCAACGACGTCAGCAGCATCACATCGAAGCCGACCCACACCATGGGCCAGTACCGAGCCTCGAAGCGATCCGGCAGTGACAGCCCCAGGTACACCGTCCACGGCACGAGCAACAGCACGCAGAGCCCCAGCTGCCGAAGAGCCCGCCGATAGCGGCGGCGCAGCGCGGCACCGTCCGGCGAGAAGACGCCGGCTGTCACACCGGCGGGGACAGTGGGGTCCCTCTGCTCGCTCATCCTTGCCCGTTCCTTCCAGCAGCTGATGCCCCTCCCAGCAAAACAGCGACCGCAGAGCCCGATCCATTCCGGCCTCCCACCACCGGCCTGGCCCGCGACTCCCCACGCCACAGGGTCCCGCCCACCCGGCCAAGCGGATCATGGCAAGAGCCGTTGCCGTCGGCGTGCCGGCCCGCCCTGCTGCACCGAGGACGTGGCTCGCGGCGCAGGTGGACGCGTGGTCCCCTGTTCTTGTCCGCAGGAGGACCGGCCGATGCGCTTCGCCCCGACCTCCGTCTTCGCGCCCGCCCTGATCGCGGTGCCCGCGTGGGTCCTGACGGTCGCCCAGGCAGTCCGAGCCATGGGGAGGGGGCCCGGCACCGTGGGAATGGCGCTGCCAAGGGCCGCGTCCAGCAGACCGCACAGGCGAAGCCGAACACGGCGTTCTCGATCCGGATCCTCTGATCACGAAGACCGGCCGCCGATGAGTTCTGCGGCTGGGCGGGGTCTACACCTGAACACCGCACGCTGCACACACGACAGTGAGGGATCATGAGCACCAACGCACTTCCGCCCGTCGTCGACGGTGAAACCTGGCGACGAGAGCTCGAGGCCCTGCGCGTCCGGGAGAAGGCCGCGACCCGAGAACTGGACGCGATCGCCGCCCAGCGCCGCCGCCTGCCCATGGTCCGGATGCCCGAGTACATCCTCGAGGGTGAGAAGGGACCGGTCCGGCTGGTGGACGTCTTCGAAGGCAGCAGGCAGCTGATCGTCTACAACCACATGTGGTTCCCCGGCAAGCAGTGGCAGTGCCCGGGCTGCACCGGCTTCACCTCGCAGTTCACCCGCCTGGAGTTCCTGGACGCCTATGACGCCCGGTTCGTCATCGTCACCCAGGGGCCGATCGACGAGGCACTCGCTTACAAGCGGCGCGTCGGGAATCGCATGACCTGGTACTCCACGGCCGACAGCCCGTTCGGCAGCGACGTCGGCGCACCTCCCGGGGGTGGATTCGCCGTCAACGTCTTCCTGCGTGACGGCGACACCGTCTACCGGACCTGGCACACCAACGGCCGGGGCGTCGAGCAGCTCAGTCACACCTTCGCGCTCATCGACCTGTTGCCGTACGGACGGCAGGAGGAATGGCAGGACTCGCCCGACGGCTGGCCACAGGATCCGACCTACAGCCGGTGGAGCTCCTCCGAGGACATCGCGGGACTCTACGGCCCGGGGCAGCACAGCTAGACCCGCCGACCGGTTGATCCGGTTGAAGAAATTGCGGCCGCCGACATCACGGCCAGGAAGATCACCGTTGCGGGCCGCTCGGCGGCCTCTCTGCTCCGTACCCGCGGCAGCGGCCGATGTCCGATGCCTGCTCAGGGTGAACCCGAGTGAACTCCCGGGTGGGATCCGGGTGTCCGGCGGCCTGCGGCAGGGGATGTCCGGGCGGCACCCAGTTGCTCGGGGCCGGCCGAGTCCTGTTCCGCGTTCGCACGGTCGCGTCACCATCCCGCGCGGAAGGCAATGCGCGCCGCTTCCACGCGGTTGGCGGCTCCCAGGCGTTCCAGGATCTGGGTGACGTGCCCTTTGACGGTGCCCTCCGTCAGACCCAGTTCGGAGGCGATGGCGCCGTTCGACAGGCCGTGGGCGAGGAGGCGGAGGATGTCTCGCCGGCGTGCGGTGAGGGCCTCGGTCAGGCGGAGGCTGTCCGCATCGGCCGGCTGTGTGACCTCGCCGGAGTGAAGTGATCCTGACCACCTTCGAGATCGACGAGTACGTCTTCGAGGCGCTGCGCGCCGGTGCCAGCGGCTTCCTGGGCAAGGGCGCCGACGCGGAGGAACTGCTGCAGGCCATCCGCACGGTCAGCCGCGGCGACGCACTGCTGTCTCCCGCCGCGACCAGAACCCTCATCAGCCGCTTCCTCGCCACCCCGGCGGTCCCGGGTCTCCTGGACGAGGCGGCCCGCCGCGGGCTGGAGGCGCTCACCGAGCGCGAACGGCAGATCACCGCGCTGGTGGCGACCGGGCTGTCCAACGACGAGATCGCCGCCCGGCTCGTCCTCAGCCCCGCAACCGTCAAGACCCACGTCAACCGCGCCATGGCCAAGGTCGGCGCCCGTGACCGCGCTCAACTCGTCGTCTTCGCCCACCGCAGCGGCCTGACCGTGTCGTCGCCGTAGCGCGACGCGCCGGTGCGGCGCGCCGTGGTCGGGCCTCGGCCGACCCCGGTCACTGGTGGTCGTACTCGTCGTGGCGACGCCACCAGAAGCCGGTCTCGTTACGGCCGAGAGGCGCGCGGTCGAGCCACTGGTACATGCCCCACAGCGCGTCCAGCCCGCGCGCGTATGCCGAGTAGGTGTGGTGGACGACGCCGTCCTGCAGCGCGAACGCGCTCACACCGGGGCCCTCTCGCCGGTAGGTCTCCCAGTCCGTACCGACGATCGACCGGGTGAAGGCGTCGCGGGAGCTCCGCTCGTCGTCCGTCGCCGGCCGCATGTCCTCCTCACCGAAGTTGTACGCGACGACTCCCGCCTCCCACTCCTTTCTGGTGTGCGCCACCCCGAAGTCGAAGTTGAAGTCACTGCCGTAGGACGACGCCCACGGGAAGGTCCAGCCCATCCGCTCCCGGTACGCCTGGAGCTTGGCGAACGGGGCTCGTGACACTGCCCAGAACATGACGTCGTGGTGGGCGAGATGGACCACGGAGCCGTTGAAGCCGTCGGCGATCGCCGAGCAGGACGGGCATCCGGCGGCGTAGTCGGGCCCGAACATGAAGTGGTAGACGAGCAGCTGTGAGCGTCCCTGGAACAGGTCGGCGAGCGACGCCGTTCCCTCGTCGGTCTCGAAGCGGTAGTCCTTGTCCACCCGGACCCAGGGCAGCTCCTGCCGTCGCCGGGCCAGTTCGTCGCCGCGCCGGGTGAGCTCCTTCTCCTCGTCCAGGAGCTCCAGCCTCGCGGCGAGCCACTCCTCGCGTGTCCCCGTCTTGTGACCGGTCATTTGTCCGTCTCCTTGCTTGCCCTGTCCTACCTTGTCGTGTTTTACCTTCGTTGCGTCGCTACATCGCCGTCGGCGTGAGCCCGGGGACCAGGGAGGGCGCGAAGACGATCACGAGGCCGAGCCCCACGATCGCCAGCGCGAGCGGAACATCGACCGCGGTCTTCCCGGGCAGCAGCTTCTGGACGGATGCGAGGGCGGCGACCAAGGACATCCACACCACACTCATCACGCCGAGCGCCACCAGCATCGCCATCAGCCCGATGCTCGATCCGGTGCAGTACAGCCCGAACCGCAGCCCGGAACCGGCGACGTCGTGGCAGCGCCGCCGGAAGTACCGCTTGACCGGCGTCAGCTCGTAGGCACCCGCGGCGATCACCATGGCGCCGGCGGCCGACGATCCGTGGGGCCGGTCCAGTGCGTACGCCACGACACCTGCGAGTACCCAGACGGCGAGGTAGCCCCCGGCCAACGGCAGCGCGCCACGGACCCTGCCGACCAGGCGGACGTGCCTGGCGACCGCGGGGGCAGCACCCGGCAGCATCATCGCCGCCATCATGGTCATCCATGTCGCGGTGAAGAACCCGAATGCCCCGGGCCTGGTCGCGACACCCATGTCCATGCCGTGCATCAGCCGGACCGCGGCCGCCCAGCATGCCGCGGCGAGCCCCAGCGTCACCGCCGGCACCATCGCCGGCGCGGCCGGGCGCCGTATGTCCACGTTCACCGTCCGTCCTCCCTCCGGTGTGTCGGGCGGCGGTCCTGGTCACTCGGATCCGCGCGCCTGCTCATCGAGGTGATCTCTCAGTGCACCGAGCCGGCTGTCCCAGTCACGAGCCAGCGCGGCCAGGAACTGCTGCGCCACCTGCATCGGCGCGGACCGCAGCCGGTACCGCACCCGGCGCCGCTCACCCGGTTCGGCCGTCACCAGGCCGGCGTCGGCGAGCAGGGCCAGGTGTTTGGCGATGGCCTGACGTGTGATCGGCAGCCGTCCGGCCAGGTCCGTGGCCGTCGCCGGCCCCCCGGACGCCAGCGCGGCCAGGATGGCGCGCCGGGTCGGGTCGGCCAGGGCGGCGAAGACCTGTTCGGCGACCGCCTCGACGTCAGGCTGCGGCATCGAGGTGGTCGACCAGTTCGCCCAGTTCGCGCGCCCAGCCCTCGGTGTGGCCGTCGTACTCCTTGCGGTGGACCTCGTCCGTCAGCTGGGCGAAGCCGGTCTCGACCACTGTCAGGCGGGTGCCGGTGCTGACCGGTTCGAGCGTGAACTCCACGTAGGTGCGGCGCGGATCGTCCTCGGGCAGTTCGGCCATGCGCCAGGTGAAGCCGAACACCGTCGGCTCCTCCACCCGTTCCACCCGCATGTCGGCGGTGTGGCCGCCCTCCCACTTCATCCAGGCCGAGCCGCCGGGCCGGAGATCGATCCCGGCCTCGTTGCCGAACCAGGCACTCAGTCCTTCGGCGGTGGTGAGCGCCGCCCACACTTTGGCCGGCGGGTGGGCGATCTCGACGGTCCGCTCGATGCGATCAGGGAATGCCATGTCTGCCTCCACGGATATAGCAACCACTTGATTGCGATGCTATGGCAACCAATCGGTTGCGTCAACCGAAGGGTGTGTTCCGCGCCGGTGGGCACGGCTTCTCGATGCGGCGCGACCGGAGCCCGTAACACACGACTCGACCTCTTCTGGTGTAGCGACACGCGGTGGTGTGCGAGGTGAGCAGGCATCAGGAGATCAACCAAAAGGGCTAATGTCGCATCAATCTGCTTTGTGCATCCGGGACTTGACGCTCGATGAGGCCTCCGGACACGCGGTGGGTGGGGCCGGAAATAGCCCGATCGGCGCCCGATTCCGGTAATTCAATATGACTGGTATGTCTGCTGTAGGTAATTTTGATCACGACCGGCTGACGGGCCGGTATCTCTGAGACAGCAGACAGGAGAAGCGATATGAAGGTCCCCCGTTCCACCGTGGTCACCGCGGGTCTCGCGGCCGCCGCAGCGCTGGCCGCGACCGGCATCACCTACGCATCGGCGGCCTCCGCCCCGGTGCCCCAGTCGGCCCCTGCCGTCGCTGCCGCGGCGCCTGGCGACGGCTTCTCCGGGCAGGGCAAGGGCAACGAGGGCCGTGGGGGTCGCCAGGGTCGTGAGGGTGACTGGGGCCGGATCCTGATCAACGAGCGGTCGTACTCCGCCCACCCGGGCGACTGCATCACCGTGGTCAGCGGCCTGGGCGCCAGGACGCTGAACATCCGCAACGACACGCGCAAGACCGTCGAGGTCTTCCGCGGTGCGGTCTGCGACAACGGCGCTCCCATCGCCACCGTCGGTCCGCACAGCTCCGCGGACGGTGTGCGCCCGTGCCCCACCCACGAGGTCGACGTCAGGCGCGGCGTGGTGGCCAGCTTCCGCGTGGTCCGGCACCACGGCGGCGACTGGGACTAGTCCGGCGCCGCCTCCATGATGCGGGGCCCCGGCCCGCCGGAATCGGGCCGGGGCCCCCAATGTCGACCATTGTCCGACAGTACGCGCGCCCCTGCGCAGCCTGCCGGAGCCGGACAGCAGGCCCTGCGCTCCTGCTGTCCGGGGGGTCGTCCTGTCGTTCACCAGGCGATCCGCCCGGTGACGACTGTCCGGGCGCCATCCGTCGGTGTCTCTCCCGACGCCGTGGCCGCCGGCCTGCTCCCCGGCGCTTCCGTCCGCCGAACGGATGAACGAGGTGCGGCGAAACACGCTGGGGGACCGCTGACCGCTATCCTTTCCGCCGCTCGGGCGACGCGCGGTCCATCAACGGCCCCGCCCGAGCCACCGAGCCGGACATGCTCTGCCTCGAGCGCCTCGGCCTGATGTTCGAGGCGATCGACAAGACACGGCTGGTACGGCGGTGAGGCGGTCCTGGGCCTGACGAAAGTCGGGGGGTTCACCGGCTCGCGCGCAGTCCGATCCGCTCACCCGCCCGTACGCGCTCGGCGCCGAGTTCGTCGAGCACGGCGCTGACATGTCCTTTGGCGGTGCCCTCCGTCATGCCCCGTTCGGCCGCGATCCCCGCATTGGTCCGACCGAACGCATCGCCGTACGCGAGGAGTACATCCGCCGAGTCGTCCCCGAATACACAGGCTGCGACGTCGGCCAGATCGAGTGGTCCACCGTCCATGGCGATCTCCATTGGTCCAACCTCGGCGGCCCCGACCTCACCATCCTCGACGGGGGACGGCTGGGGAAAAGCCCCGGTCGGCTTCGACACCGCCCAGCCCTACCTCTGCTCCCGGACGATCCCGAGAGGCGG
This sequence comes from Streptomyces sp. RB17, assembly GCF_009604455.1. Classification (GTDB taxonomy): domain Bacteria; phylum Actinomycetota; class Actinomycetes; order Streptomycetales; family Streptomycetaceae; genus Streptomyces. The sequence goes on along the minus strand of NZ_WEGL01000005.1, from coordinate 452,498 downwards.
GACGTAGCCGGGCATGCGGCGCCGGGGCAGGGCCTCGGGCATGGCGGCGCAGCGCGCCAGACGTCCTCCAGATCGGCCGGCACCGGCAGGTGGCGGGCACCGTCCAGACGCAGGGCCGGCGGGAGTGCCCATGGTCATGCCGGTACTGGGAGCCTCGGGTGAAGTGAAACACGAAGCGGCGCAGGCGCCAGTCGAAGATCTCGCTGTGGGACATGCAGTGCAACAGGGTGTATACCGATACGTATGGGCGCGGGGCGTGTGCCGGTGGACCGCCTCCCAGAGCAGCAGCTGGGCCGCAGGCTGGTGGCAATCCCCCTTGCGCTGATCGCCGTGATCACCGTGGTGGACATCCATTCCCCGCCGGACGTCCACCTGGGCCCCTTGCTGGTGATCGCGCCGGCCCTCACCGCGTCCCTGGCCGGGCCGCAACTGACCGCCCTCGTCGGAACACTGGCTGTGGCCGCCCAGGTGCTCATCGCCGTGTTCCACGGCGGACTGACCACACCAAACCACCTCTCGCAGATCACTGGCTTGACCCTGCTGTCCGCCTTGGTCGTCTTCGTCTGCCACGTGCGCGAGCGGCGCAGCCGGGAGCTGAACCGGGCACGGTCGGTGGCCGAGACGGCGCAGCTCGTATTGCTGCGACCACCACGCCGCCGGATCGGGCCGCTGCGGGTGGCGTGGCTGTACCTGGCAGCCGAGGACGAGACCCGTATTGGCGGCGACCTGTTCGCGATCGCCCGCTCCGACCGCGGCACCCGCGTGATCATCGGCGACGTCCGCGGCAAGGGACTGGCCGCCATCGGTGAGGCATCCATGGTGCTGGGCGCGTTCCGCGAGGGCGCGCACCACTACGACGGCCTGGCCGAGTTCGCCGCGGGCCTGGAGGCGAGCGTCTGCAGGCATCTGAAGGACGTCGCCGACACCGAGCACGACCCGGGCGAGCACTTCATCACCGCCCTGCTGCTCGACGTCCCCGACGACGACACGCAGGTCGAGATGGTCAACTGCGGCCACCCTCCGCCCCTGCTGCTGCACGACGGCCAGGTCACCGTCCTGCATGCACGACGCCCCGTACCGCCCTTGGGCATGTGCGAACTGCCCGTCCCCAGCCACCGCGCCGACCCCTTCACCTTCGAGGACGGCGACACGCTGCTGCTCTACACCGACGGCGTCACCGAAGCCCGCTCACCCGAAGGAGCCTTCTACCCCCTCGCCGAGCGCGCCGCCTCCGCGCCCACGTCCGGACCCGAAGCCCTGATACGCCACATCCATCGCGACCTCCTGGACCACATCGGCCACGAACCCGGAGACGACGCCGCTCTCCTGGCCATCGAACGCTACGGCGCCCACCACCTCCACCGACCGCACACCATGGCCCGCCCCCTCGACGGCCGCCGTCGACTCGACTCCGACTCGAAGCCGCTTCCGGGGGACCCGTCCTGACCCCTCGACCCGTGCTGTCGCTGGGGCTTTCCGGTCCCGCCCAGTCATGCACCTGGGATGGCCCGTCTGCGATCAGCCGCCATGGACTGGCTGGAGCGGACCGCGAGACTGAGGCAGTGGACCAGGAGCGGGACGCGCGCTCCGCACAAGCCGCTGCTGCTCCTGTACGCGCTCGGCCGGTTCCAGGAGGACGCGCAGGGCAGCTTGCGCTACAGCGCGGTGGAGCAGGACCTGCAACGACTGCTCACCGACTACGGCCCTCCGAACAAGACCACGCCCGCTTACCCCTTTCACCACCTGGTCAGCGACGGCGCATGGGAAGTGCGCACCGATCGGGGGCCCGGCAGCCCGGGAAGCGGGGTGCGGGAGCTGCGCGAGACGGGTGCCACCGGGCGGCCGGCGCCGGACTTGTGAGCAGCGCTGCGACGCGAACCGCAACTGCCCGGCAGGATCGCGCGATTGCTGCTCGACCCGCACTTCCCACCCTCCCACCACGGCGAACTGTGCGAAGCCGCCGGCCTGGAACTGGAGCCGGCGCAGAGCGAGCAGCTCTCGGCGGCACACAGGCAGCGGGACCGGCGGATGCGGGAGCTGGTGCAGACCGCCTACGAGTACCGGTGCGCCTTCTGCGGTTAGGACGGCAGGATCGGCGCGGTGCCTGTAGGGCTGGAGGCCGCCCATGTGCGCTGGTGGGCGTTCGATGGTCCCGACGAGATCGACAACGGGCTGTGTCTGTGCTCGCTGCACCACAAGCTCTTCGACAAGGGTGTCCTCGGAGTGGGAGACGATCAGCGCATCCTGGTCTCACAGCGCTTCGTCGGCCACAGCCACGCCGCCCGCGAGCACGTCATGGCCCTCGCGGGCCGTCCACTCGTCGGCCCACAGCCCGGCGCACGCCCCGTCGCGGCCGCTCACCGTGACTGGCACGCCCGTCAGGTCTTCCACGGTGAGCCACGCCCTGCCACGGCCGCCTGACACGGTCCCGGCCTCGGCGGAATCGCTGCGCAGGCAAACCCACGGTTCTCGGCGTCGCTCCTGGACGTTACGCGTCAGCTCGTCGTGACGGTGGTGTGGTGCGGTCGGTTGTGTACCAGCAGGGCTGAGGCGAGGGCCGCGCACAGGAACACGGCGGCGATGACGGTCATGCCGGCGTGGACACCGGAGGTGAAGGCATCGCCGATCGCGACGGTCACGTTCGGCGGGGTCGCTCGGTGGCCGGCGCTGCCTGTGGAGACGGCGTGTTCGACGGCGGGCCAGGCTGCTCGGGGGACGTGGTGGGCGTCCAGCCGTGTCGGCAGTTGGGACTGAAGCCGGCTGGCGAGGAGTGCACCGAGGAGGGAGGAGCCGGTGACGGATCCGATCTGGCGGAAGGCGTTGACGGCTCCGGAAGCCATGCCGGCGCGTTCGTGGGAGACGCTGACCAGGGCGGCGGCGGTGCTCGGCGCGGCCACCATCCCGCTCGCGGCTCCGAAGAGCGCGTACAGCCACCACACCCGGGCGTAGGGGGTGGTCGGATCCAGCGTGGTGAGTCCGGCCGTGGCGGCGGCTCCGATGAGGAAGCCCAGGGTCAGCGGGAGCTTGAAGCCGGTGCGGCGGATCACACGTCCGGTCGCGTAGCTGACGATGACGTAGACGCCGAAGAAGACCAGCAGCCGCCATCCCACGTCCAGGGCGGACAGATGTTGGACCCGCTCGTAGAAGAGCACCGACAGGATGGCCAGCCCGGTGAAGCCGAACAGGGAGATGGCCGCGACGAACATGACGGCGCTGAAGGACGCCGACCGGAACAGGGTGATGTCCAGCATGGGTGTGCGGCCGGCGCGCTCGACGAGGACGAAACCGGTCAGGGCCGCGGCCGCGATGATCCAGGCGGTGAGGATCCGGGGGCTGCTGTAGCCGTCGTGTCCGCCTTCGATGAGGGCGTAGACCAGGGCGGCGATGCCCAGGACGGCCAGGACCTGGCCGGGGATGTCGAGCTTGCCCTCGGGGCCGCGCGATTCGGCGACGAAGACGGCGGCGGCCATGGTGACCACGGCGAGGACGGCGGTCGACAGGAAGACCGTGTTCCAGTGGAAGTGGTCCAGCAGTGTGCCGGCGATCAGCGGGCCGGCGGCGAGTCCGATGCCGGAGGCGGCCGCCCAGATGGTGACGACTTCGGTGCGCCGGTGGGGGTCGGGGAACGTGGCTCCCAGGATGGCCAGACTGTTGGGCAGGATGAGCGCGCCACCGACGCCGGAGACGAGCTGGCCGGCGATGACGCCTCCCGCCGAACCGGCCGCGTAGACGATGAGCGAGCCGATGATCATGACGGCGGCGCCGGTGACAAAGGTGCGCTTGCGGCCGTAGAGGTTGCCGATGGTGCCTGCGGACATCACCAGACTGGCCACGAGCAGGGTGTACGCCGAGGGGATCCAGACCAGGCCGGTCGGCGAGACGTGCAGGTCGTCCTGGATGGCCGAAAGCGCCGATACCGATGCGGTGATCAGCAGAAAGGTCGTCATGGCGCCCAGGCACATGGCGATGAGCGTGACGGTGGCGGCGAGCCGGGAGGGCTGGTTCGGGGAGGGCCGGAGACCGGTTTGCCGGTCGGTCGGCTTGAGCCGGCCCGGGGCCGGGGAAGGAGTGGAAGTCACGGTGTCCTCGTCTCAGCCGAGCTGCGGGTAAAGGGCGGCGACGCCACCGGAGAGGTCGGCCTGGACCTGGCGGCTGCGGTCGTCGACGACGATTTCGGCAGCCCCGGAGGCAATGCCGTCGATGGCCGCACGGGCGACGTCCGCCGGGTCGGTCTTGGGCCCGTCGACATGGCGGGCCATGTCGGTGTCCATGTAGCCGACGTGGAGTCCGGACACGGTGATGCCCCGGGGTGCGAGCTGCTGGCGAACCGCGTTGGTCAGGCTCCACTCCGCGGACTTGGCGGCGGCGTAGGCGCCGACGGCGGGAAAGCTGATCCACGACAGCGCGGACAGGATGTTGAGGACGGCGCCTCCGCCCTGGGACTCGATCACCGGACTGAAAGCCCGGATCATGGCGAGGGTGCCCAGGTAGTGGGTCTCCATCTCCAGGCGGACGGCGCCCCAGCTGCCGGTCAGCAGATCGGCGCCCGTGGAACTGCCCGCGTTGTTGATCAGCACCGTGATGTCACGGGCCTCGTCGGCAGCCGCGGCGACGGAGGCGGGGTCGGTGACGTCGAGCCGTATCGCTTTCACACCGGGCAGATCGATCTGGTCCGGCCGGCGGGCCGCCCCGTACACCGTGGCGCCACGCGCGACCAGCTCCTGGGCGAGTGCCCTGCCGAGCCCGCGGTTGGCCCCGGTGACCAGGACGGTTGCTGTGCTGATGTCCATGATTCCTCCCTCTGGATGCGCACACCGTAGCTGACTTACGATTGAATAAGTCAGCTACGAAGGTATAGGCTGACTTTGCATGAGGCAAGCCAGGTGGAGGGTGGAGAGATGAAGGATCTGCTGGAGGAACGAGACGCCTGGTCCATGGCCAACTGCTCCATCGCCAGGACTCTGGAGATCGTCGGCAACAGGACAGCGATGCTGATCATGCGCGAGGCGTTCTTCGGCACCCGCCGGTTCGACGACTTCGCCAAGCGTGTGGGCATCGGCGAACCCGCCGCCGCCGCGCGCCTGAAAGAACTGACCGCCGCCGGTCTCCTGGAGCGCGTCCCCTACCAGGAGCCCGGCCAGCGGACCCGGTACGCCTATCAACTGACCCAGAAGGGGCGGGACTTCCGGGCGGTCATCGTGGCACTGCGGCAGTGGGGCGACACCTGGGCCGCCGACGAACAAGGACCGCCCCTGGTCGTACGCCACGAGAATTGCGGCGCCCCGGTGCACGCGGTCCTCCGCTGCGACGACGGCCACGACGTACCGATCGGGGACTCGTTCGTCGACGCCGGCCCGGGTCTCATCCGCGTCGGCCCGAACAGTCCCTGAACCCAGCGGCGGCCGAAACACCCGGCAGGACGATTCCATCGCGGAAGTGGCCCGCCCCCGCCATCACCGGACGGCACGCCACACCGACAACACACGCCCCCCAGGAGCTGCCGCATGTCCGAAACATCGAAGAAGTGCCTGAGTGCCGACGCGACCGACCGGACAGGAGCGGCAATACACAGATCACGCGTGTTCGGCTGGGAAGACCCTGCCATTTCCGCCGACGCCGTCCCTCACCACAGCGGCCTCGACTTCCTCCGCGAGATCCTGGCCGGGCGCCTGCCCGCCCCGCCGATCGCCGCCACCCTGGGCTTCACACTGGAGGAGGCCGAGCACGGCCGGGCGGTCTTCGTACTGGTGCCGGGCGAGGAGCACTACAACCCGATCGGCAGCGTCCACGGCGGCGTCTACGCCACGCTCCTCGACTCGGCGGCCGGCTGCGCGGTGCAGTCCATGCTGCCCCAGGGCATGGGATACACCTCGATCGACCTGACCTTGAAATTCCTGCGCCCGATCACCGTCGACACCGGCAAGGTCCGCGCCATCGGCACCGTCCTCAACAGCGGCCGCCGCACCGCCCTCGCCCAGGCAGAGCTCCGCGACTCCGACGACCGGCTCCTGGCCCACGCCACCAGCAGCTGCATGCTCTTCCCGGTCCCGGCCCGCTGACCACCATGCCCGGCGCGTTGGGCGGACCCACGCAACTGGCTGACCCGACCGGGCTGCACCGGCCAGGTGTTCTCCTTGCTGTCAGCGCCCTTTGTGCGAGCCTTCGCCGAGGACGGCTTCGTCGTCCTGGGGACGCGAGGCCACCGGTCGCAGAGGGAGGCATACGGCCGGCCGACGACGATCCGGGCGCCCTCGGTGTCGCTATGACCGCTGTTGGGGGTGGGGCGAGGTTGCGGGCGGGAGAGTCTGCTCGGCCCAGACGGTCTTGCCGTCGAGGGAGTAACGGACGCCCCAGTTCTGTGCGAGCTGGGCGACGATGAACAAGCCGCGCCCGCCTTCGTCGACCGTCTTCGCGTGGCGCAGCCGCGGCGCGAGGGAATTGCCGTCGCGGACCTCGCAGGTGAGCGTGCGGTCCCTGAGGAGCCGCAAGTGCACAGGCGGGGTGCCGTAGCGGAGGGCGTTGGTGACCAGTTCGCTGACGATCATCTCGGTGGTGTAGGCGATTTCCTCGTCCACTCCCCAATGTCTGAGCTGGTGTTGGGTGTGAGTGCGCGCCGTGGCGACGGATTTGGGGTGAGGGTCGAGATGCCACGTGGCGACCTGATCAGCGGGGAAAGCGTGGGTGCGGGCGAGGAGGAGGATGACGTCGCCGTGGCGGGTGTCGTTCCGCAGCCGGTAGAGCACGTCGTCGCACAGATCCTGCAGTGGCCGGTCAGCGTGGACCAGCACCCGTTGAAGGGTCTCCGGGGACTGGGAGGCGGTCAGGAGGGATGGGGTGTAGAAGGCGAGGACGCTGCCGTCAACGACAGAGACCGTGGTGGCGGCGAAGGGGGGCCCTTCGGTACTGCCCAGAGGAGGTCCGCTCGGCAGGTGAGGGATCTCGGTGCTCCCGTCGGGGTGGGCGATCACGGGTGGGGGGTGACCGGCCAGGGCGACGGTGCAGGTCTGGGCGAGCGGGTCATAGACCGCGTACACGCAGCTTCCCCTGAGGGGCATGGGGTCGCCGGGCGGCAGAGCCGCGCGTTCCTGGGCCAGGCGTATTGCGGTGTCGTTGAGGCGAGCGAGGAGCTCGTCGGGCTCCAGGTCGAGCGCGGCCAGGGAGTGTGTGGCGGTCCCTATCTGTCCCAGAGTGGTGGCCGCGTGGATGCCTTGGCCGGCCACTTCGCCGACCACCAGTGCGGTGCGGCCGCCGGACAGGGCGAAGGTGTCGAACCCGCCGCCTCCGCCCGTTGCAGAGGGCACCAGCATGTGAGCGGTTTCAACGGTCGTCTGCGTCGCAGGCTGGGGTAGCAGCAGGTGGCGCTGAATTGTCATGGCGATGGTGTGTTCGCGGGTGTAGCGGCGGGCGTTGTCGATGCACAACGCGGTGTGAGCGGCCGCTGCGACGGCGAGGGTGACATCGCCCTGGTCGTAGACCTCGCCCGGGTCGGTGCGGTACAGGCTCATCAGTCCCAGCACGCTTCCGCGCAGGGTCAGAGGTGTGGTGATGAGACTGTGGGCACCGGAGGCGCGGATCGCCTCGGCGCGCGGCGGGACGGCCGCCAGCCAGGGCGTTTCGGGGCCCAGGGCGACCAGGCGGGGCTTGAGATCGGTCAGCGTCTGCGCGTAAGGCGTCGGAAACGGCAGAGCACGCACGTCACCCACCGGATGCGCCTGAACCTGCTCCTCGCCACCACTGCGGCCGAAGGCGGCACGGCGCAGTGGCACCTCCCGCCCGAGAGGACTCGGCGGAGGTTCCTCGCCACGCACCACTGCGTCCACCACTTCCACCACGGCGATGTCGGCAAGATCCGGCACCACCGCCTGCACCAGTTCCTCGCAGGTGGCCACCACGTCGAGGGTCTCCCCCACGCGCTCGCGCACCGAGCCGAGTACGCGCAGACGGGCACGTACCTTTTCGCATTCGGTGACATCGAGGATCTCCGCCAGCACCCCCAAGATCCTGCCCTGCGCCTCCTCAAGCCGGCACGCCGAGACCGAGAACAGGTACTCAGGCCCCGGAGCCCCCTTCGGACGCACTCCCACCAGTCGCCCCTGTGCGGGCGCCCCGCTCTCCAGCACGCCGTGCAGCATCGCCTCGACCTCACCGGGCGCGGAAAAGTCATACACGTCGGTGACGCGTCGGCCCGTGACCTGCTCAGGGGACGCTTCGTACAGGAACGGCGAGTCGACTTTGATCCGTAGGATTCGCAACTCCGTGTCCAGGACCATCAGGCCAGTCGGGGACTGGTGGAACAGAGCTTCCAGTACTGCCGCACCCTCGACGGGCGAAATGGCTTCGTTCTGCGCCACGGCGACCCACCTCCCCTATCCAGCCTGCTCCTCGCTCCTGCGCGCCGCTCGCCCGCATTCCGAGACGGGTTGGAGCTGCCGCCGTTGCGGCCTCAAGTGTTTCCGCACGTCGTGGAACCGTCCGAGGAGCCCCTGAGCGAATGGCGCAGGTGGGCGCTTCGGCGAGCGCCCCAGTTCCCAATCGCTGCATGAGTGACACAGCCAGGCCCGGGGCCCGGCATCGGACCCGCGCGCACCTCACGCGTGCGCGGGCGGGTCCGCTACAGCAACGACGGGAAGGCGCGACCGAGCAAGCCCTCCCCCACAGTGCCCATGGGACGCCTCCGACGACGAGTCGTCTCCTGAGGCGCCCGGGCTCGCCCGCGCCTGCCTTGCGGGCCGCGGAGCATTGGTGTGGGTGGCGGTGCCTGCGAGTCTTCAGCGGCCGGCCGCGATCAGCGCAGGAGGACGCCGAAGACCATGTGGAAGAAGGCGTCGAAAGGGGCGGAGGACTTGTCGGCCCGGGCCGCGATCAGCGTGCCCTCCCAGGCACTGAGGATGAACCGCGCGGCCTCCTCGACGTCGAGCGCGGTGTCCAGCTCACCTGCATCCCGGGCTTCGGTGAGCACCCGCCGGATGTGCGCGGCCCACCGCTGGAAGCCGCCCTGGACGGCGGAGCGGATCTCCTCGGAGTGGTCCGCCACCTCCGCGCCGAGGTTGCCCACCAGGCATCCACGGGCGAAGCCGCTGGCGACTGTGTCCTCGCCCAGGAACTCGAAGTGCGCGCGAAGCCGCTCCAGCGCAGGACGTCCGGGCGTCTCGAGCAGGTCGAACCGCAACCCGGCGGCGTAGCGGCTCAGCGCCTCAAGGGCGCTCTCCTCCTTGCTGGCGAAGTGGTTGTAGAACGAGCCCTTGGGAGCCCCGGCCGCCGAGGTGATGTCGCTGATGCCGGTGGCGTTGAATCCCCGCGTGCGGAACTGTTCCAGGGCTGCCTGCGCGATCTCCTCGCGCTTGGACGCGCGTGCCATCCCCATCACCACCTCCGCTCCAATATGTCCGGTCACCTTGGTTCGGGTCAAACCCCCGTCACCGTGGAGGCGGCTCGTCACGATGCCCACGGTTCGGCCCTCGGACCTGCTTGACCAAGTTAAAGTGACCGGTCATATTGAAGTGACCGGTCATATTGAATGCCGGCCCCCGCCCCAGCCCTCCGCCCTCCACGTGTCGGCCGAGGCAGCACCGAGGAGAAACGTCATGTCCGCCTACCGAGCATTCGAGGCCACCGGTGTCCACCAGCTCCGGCTCGTCGAGCGCGAGCTGGTAGACCCGGAGCCCGGGCACGTCCGGCTCAGAGTGGAGGCATGCGGTGTCTGCCACTCCGACGTGCTGGCCGTGGAGGGACTGCGCCCCGACCCGTCACACCCCGTCGTCCCCGGCCACGAGATCGTCGGCGTGATCGATGCCGTGGGCGCGGGTGTCACCGCCTGGCGGCCCGGCGACCGCGTCGGCGTCGGCTTCCTGAACGGGCACTGCTGGCAGTGCGAACCGTGCCGCCGGGGCGACTTCGTCAACTGCCTGAACCAGGAGCAGACGGGAACGACCGTCGACGGCGGATACGCGGAGGTGACCTACGCCCGCGCGAGCGGACTGGTGCGCATCCCCGACGGCATGCCCGCCGTCGAGGCGGCCCCGCTGCTGTGCGCCGGACTGACCACCCTCACCGCGCTCCAGCAGGCCCCCACCCGCGCGGGCACCCTGGTCGCTGTACAGGGGATCGGCGGGCTCGGTCACCTGGCCCTGCAGTACTCACGCAGCCTCGGACACCGCGTGGCCGCCATCGCCCGCGGCCAGGAGAAGGAGAAACTCGCCAGGCAGTTGGGCGCCCACGAGTACATCGACAGCACCCTCACCGACCCCGGCACGGCGCTGGCCGACCTGGGCGGCGCATCGCTCATCGTTGCCACGGCATCCAGCGGTACGTCCATGAACCCCCTGGTCCGCGGACTGGCCCCGGGCGGGACGCTGGTGGTCGTCGGCGCCGCCCCCGACCCGCTGACGGTCGCCACGGCCGACCTGATCTTCGGCACCCGGCGCATCGTCGGCAGCCTGACCGGATCGTCGATCCAGAACGAGGACAACCTCGCCTTCAGCCTCGCCCACGGCATCCGCCCGTCCACCGAGACCATGCCCTTCACCCACGCCACGGACGCCTACGAGCGGATGCTCTCGGGCAAGGCACGCTTCCGCGTCGTCCTCGACATGGACGCCTGACCACGCCACGACCTGCGCCGCCGGGCAGGCCAGTCCAGGCCCGGCGCCCCTGGCAATCCCCTCGAGGTTCCCCCATGACCGACATGGTCGACACGACAGAGCTCACCAGCACGGCCCCGCGCGGCAGCGGGCCTGCGCACCCAGCCGCCGACATCGTCTCCGACCTCAACGCTCCCCATGCGATCCGCGCCGCACGGATCAGGCTCCTGTCCGTCTCCCTCGGCGCCGCCGGCCTCGGCGGAGCCTGGCAGGCGGCGGTAACCACCTTCCCGCCCGCTCTGCAGGTCAGCGACGCGCTGTTCACCGTCAGCGGTCTCATCTGGTTGGTGCTGCTGGCCCAGTACCTGCGCCATGGCGGGACCCGATGGCGCAACCTGCGTCACGACCTGCGTCATCCCGGCGATGGCTTCACCCTCGGGTACATCCCCATCATCGGCATGCTGATCGCAGGCCACTTCTCCCGGTTCGAACTCACCGGGGCACGCTGGGTCTACGCCGTGTTCCTCACCGTGGCCGCCCTGATCGCCGCACGCCTGCTCGCCCACTGGCTCACGGGCGCCCTGAGCGCGACAGCCCTGCACCCGGGCTATCTGCTGCCGGTCTCCTCCGCACCGTTCGTGGCCAGTGCCGTCGCCTCCACGCTCAGGGTGCCCGGTGTCGCCGACGCCGCCTTCGCGGTGGGGCTGCTGTACTGGCTCGCCTTCGGCACCGTCATCCTCAGCAGCCTCGTCACCACCGGCCCCCTGCCCGGACCAGCCCGCCCGGCCCTCACCGTCCTGACCATTCCCCCCGCGACCGGCGGAATCGCGTGGACCGCCGCCCACAAGGGCGTCTTCGACGCCGTCGGCTACGGCTTCGCCGGGACCCTGCTCTTCACCGTCCTCCTCGTCGTCTTCCTCCTGCCCGAGCTGCGCCAGCCCTCGTTCCATCCGGGCCTGTGGATCTTCAGCTTCCCCGTGGCGGCATCCACCAACTTCACCATCCGCTGGATCCATGCCTCCGCACTTCCCGAAGGACCGGCCCTCACCGGCATCCTCCTGACCGGTGCGACCTCGGCGCTGGGCCTGCTGGCCACGGCCACCCTGCGCCACCGGGCCCGGCGAACACTTCCCAGCTGACGTCCGCCCCAGCCGCGGAGAGACACCTGCCGGAGGCATCACCGCGTTCCTCGAGCGCCGACCGGCCCGACTCACCGGAAGGATGGTGACAGCCCGCAGCCCCGCGGTCGATCGCCGAGCAGATCGCCGCCATCGACAACGCTCACGTTCTCACCGACGTCGTCTACACCCAGGTCAGTGTCGCGTTCGGCGACGACGAACGCACTCGCGAGGTCACGGCCCGGCTGCTCGCCGACGGCATCGCGTGGATGTCCGGCTCGCGGTGGAAGGGCCGCGACGTCCTTCGCATCTCCGTCAGCAACTGGACCACCGCCCCTACTGCAGTGGTCCCGCCCAGGCGACCCCCGTGGCGGCCCTCGGCCGGCACAGCCACCACCGCTGACGCGCCTTCGTCGACGGCGACCAAGTCCGTCGGTGATCGCTCGGGGCGCGTGCGGAGTCCTTCACCCGCGTTCATGTGCGGCTGTCTGCGGAGTGGCCTACCCCTTCATCACAGCCCGGCGCGTTGGTGCGGCTCTCATGGCGTCGCGCGCCTCGCGTCAGGGGGCAAGGCTGCTTATGACATGACAGCGCTGGGGAGGGAGCGCAAGCTGGGAGGAGTGCAGGGTGGCCCCCGGCGATCGGTCAGGCGCGGCGAGCTGTACACAGGGCGCCGAGGGCCGCCGGAGGTTACGTCGTCGCTGCCCGAACGTCCGCCGTGTCCGTCGGGGCGCTGAGAGACGAAAGGTCGCTCATGCCGCAATCCATGCGCGCGCTCGTGGCCGGAGAGGTCGGCGAGCCGAACGATGTCCTGCGGCTGGAATCCCGGCCTGTTCCCACGCCGGAAGCCGGCCAGGCGTTGATCCGTGTGAAGGCGACTCCGATTCACGCCAGCGATCTGCACGTGTTGCGTGGTCGCTACGGCTTCTCCCCCGAGTTTCCCACTGTCGGGGGGCACATGGAATGCGTGGGCCGTATTGAGGCCCTGGGTCCGGATACCGAGGGACTGAAGATCGGCGAGCGCGTGGTGGCCGTTGCTGTCCCGGCCGTACCCGGGCCCCGTGCGGCCGGCACCTGGCAGGAATACCTTGTCGCCGATACACACCGGCTTCTGCCCGTCCCCGACCGTCTGAGCGACTCCAGCGCCTGTCAACTCGCTGTCAACCCGTTGACCGCGCTGCTCCTGGTGGCACGCGAACTCGACGTACAGCCGGGAGAACGGTTGTTGCAGACGGCGGCGGGCTCCACCGTCGGCCGGCTCGTCATTCAGCTGGCCAGGCATCTGGGAATTCGCACGATCAATGTGGTGCGGCGGCGCGATGCCGTTGAGGAGATCAAGGCGCTCGGCGGCGACGAGGTCATCTGCACTGAGGACGAAGACCTGTTGCAGCGTGTGACCGAGATTGCAGGACCGGCCGGCGTGCGCAAGGCCATCGACTGTGTCGCGGGCGCCGTAGGTGCCCAGGTGTCGCAGGCACTGGCTCCGGGAGGAGAGGTCGTGGTCTACGGCGCGCTCTCCACCCATCGGCAGACCGACCCAGCGGCGCTGACGATCCCGCTGCAGGCGCGCTCGGTCATCTACGAGTCCAAAGTGGTCCGTGGCTTCTGGCTGAACCGCTGGTTCGGCACGGCCTCACCTGCGGATGCGCTGGACGCGCTGTCCGAGGTTCGCACTCTCGTCGTTGATGGAGTGCTGAGCATCCCCCCAGGCCGGCCGTTCCCGCTCGAACGCTTCGCTGAGGCCATCTCGTTCGCCGAAACGCCCGCTCATGGCGCCAAACCGCTCTTCATCTTCGAAGACGGCCGGGACAAAGACGACGAGTAGGACGCGGCATCTGGACGTGGTTGCTGTACTTCGCTGCTGTACGGCCACCGGCGGCGCCTTGCTGTCAGCTGAAGCGGATGTCGCTGAGGTCGGGCATGGCCGGCAGGAACGGCGTGGTGAGGTAGGTCCACAGGGCGTAGCCGTTGAAGTAGGCGCGGTTGCCGAAGGGTTTGACCGAGGCGTGCTCCTCGTGGAGGAGAACGGTCATCTCCCGCGGCGCGGGATCCTGCGGCAAGCCTTTCACGGCGAACAGACGACCACCGCTGACAAGCGGTGGCTCGCGCCTGAGTCAGCTGCCGCCTGCGGGTGTTCCCGCCGTGGGCTTCGATCGCCTCGGTGAGTAGTTCGTTCATGAAGGTCTCCTGAGGTGCGGCGCGCACCGAACGCCCGCCCACTCACGGCTGAAGATGATGCGGTCGACAGAGATGGTTCGGAATCCGCTTGGCCGTTGATCATCGAAGCGGCAGACGAGAGCTTGAACTCCGGCAATCACCGCGCGCTCGATTGTCTCCTGGTTGTCGCCGACCGGAGCAACCCAGGTGGCGAGGCACGAGGAAGGACTGGGCGGGCACCGTGGGCACGGGTCATGCCGTCGCCGCGTGTCACGTCCCTGAAGCCCCGTACGCGACCCCGAGGCTGAACTCGCGGCGCTTTCCGGGTTCCAGGGTGAGGGCGGCGGCGTGTTCAGGGCGGTTGAAGGCGTCGGTCATCGTCTCGACGGGTTCCAGGGCGATGGAAGTGCGCTGATCGCGGGCCAGGGTGTCTCCGGTGAAGACGTGCATGAACCCTCCGTACTGCCACACCCGCAGTTCCTCGCCGGTCGCCGGATTGGTCAGTACCGTCTCGATCCGGCCGTCGGGGCCGGGGGTCAGGTCCGCGTAGCAGGCGTCGATGACCGCGTCGCCGACTCGCTTCGGTGCCCGGAAGTCCATGCCGGGGCAGTCGTCCAGGGGGAGCAGGGCGTCCTCACCGGGCAGCGGGATGAGGGATGGGTCGGTGCGGATCACGGTGCGCGCGGGGATCTGCAGGACCAGATCATCGATGGGCCGCGAGAGGGTGAAGTACGGGTGCCAGCCCGCCGCGTAGGGGGCAGTCGTGTCGCCGACGTTCGTCGCGCGGATCTCGATGCTCAACCCCCTCTCGCCGATGGTGTATTCGGCTTCGAGGTCGAGGGCGAACGGGTAGCCGGGGTGCCGGCCCGGTCTGATGCTCGTGGTGTGCAACAGCAGGCGGGCGGAGTCGGCCGTCGTGGTGGCACGGACGAGTTCGAACGGTGCCTCGCGTGCGAAGCCGTGGTAGATCAGGCGGTCTCCGTACCGGCCGGGGAGCAGGTCGTGGTCGTGTCCGTCGTAGCGGTAGCGGCCGTCGGCTATCCGGTTGGTGAAGGGGACCATCAGGCCGGCGCGTACGCCGTCCTGGGAGAGGAGTTCCTTCTCGTCGCGGTAGCCGTCCGTCAGCTCCTTCAGCCGGCCGGCCGAGCCGAGTCTGGCCTGCCAGCTCAGCAGCGTCGCTCCGCGCCGGGCGAGGACGACGCGTGTCGAATCGTCCGGCGCGGAGACGATGAGGGTGGGTTCGCCGCCGAGGCGGTCCTCGGCGATCCGGTACTCGGCGGTCATGTCCCCCTGTGTTCCTCTCAGCTCGCTTCGGGGGCGAGCTTCTTCGCGCCCGTCATGATGGCCACCGCGTCCTCCATGGAGTGCGACTGCGGCGTGATGACGCCCGCGCAGCCGCCGAGTCGCTGGATGTGGATGCGGTCGGCGACCTCGAAGACGTTGGGCATGTTGTGGCTGATGAGGATGATGCCAAGGCCCTGGTCGCGCAGGTCGCGCACCAGCTTGAGGACCTGTCCGGTCTCGCGGACGCCGAGGGCGGCGGTCGGCTCGTCGAGGATGACGACGCGGCCGCCGAAGGCCGCCGTCCGGGCGACGGCCACGCACTGCCGCTGGCCGCCCGAAAGGGTTTCCACGGCCTGGTTGATGTTCTGCAGGGTGCCGATGCCGAGCCGCTTGATGTGGTCGGACGCCTGGCGCTTCATCTCGCTGGTGTCGAGCATGCGGAACACCGAGCCGAGTACGCCCTTGCGGCGGATTTCCCGGGCGAGGAACAGGTTGCTGGCGATGTCCAGCGCGGGGGCGACGGCCAGGGTCTGGTAGACCGTCTCGATGCCTGCTTCGCGGGCGTCCTGTGGCCGCTTGAAGTGGACCTCCTTGCCACCCACGAAGAGGCTGCCCCGGTCGGGTACGAGGGCTCCGGACAGGCACTTGATCAGCGTGGACTTGCCCGCGCCGTTGTCGCCGATGACGGCGAGGACCTCGCCGGGGTGGAGGGTGAGGTCGACGTCGTTCAGACCGACGACCTTGCCGAAGAGCTTGACCAGGCCCTTGGCTTCGAGGACGGGGGCGGTGGCGGTGGTCACGACTTCACACTCCGGATCCACTGGTCGACGGAGACAGCCGCGATCACCAGGATGCCGACTGCGAGGACTTGGTAGTTGGGGTCGATGCCGGCCAGCGCGAGGCCGTTGACGAAGACCTGGACGATGAGCGCGCCGATCAGCGAGCCGAGCACCACACCACGTCCGCCGAACAGGCTGGTGCCGCCGATGACGACCGCGGTGATGGACTGCAGGTTGGCGTTGAGGCCGCTGTTGGGGTCGCCGCCGCCGACCCGGCCGACCAGGATCCAGGCGCCGACGGCGATGGCGAAACCGCCGACCATGTAGGCGCTCAGCAGCACCCGGTTGACGGAGATGCCGGCCAGGCGGGCCGCCTCGACGTCGTCGCCCACGGCGTACAGGTGCCGGCCCCAGGCGGTGTAGCGCAGGGCGTAGCCGATCACCGCGTACAGGGCGATCATGATCAGCACGCCGTTGGTCAGGTTCAGCTGCCCGACGGAGACCGTGTTGGCGGTCCACATGAGGATGTTGCCCGGTTGCAGGGCGACGGTCTGGCCCTTGGCGTAGATGAGGGTGATCGCGGTGAAGATGCTGAGGGTGCCGAGGGTGACGATGAACGGCGGCAGCTTGATCTTGGTGACCAGCAGTCCGTTCAAAGCCTGCGCGGCGATGGCCACGGCCGCCCCGGCGAGCAGGGCCACCCCGCCCGGCCAGTGGTTGTCCGCGACGAGCTTCGACATCAGCAGCGAGGCGAGCACCATGACCGCGCCGATGGACAGGTCGATGCCGGCAGTGAGGATGATGACCGTCTGCCCGACGGCCAGCGAGCCGATGACCGCTACTTGCTGGATGACCAGCGAGAGGTTCTGCAGCGCGTAGAAGCGGTCGTTGACCAGGGAGAACACCACAGCGGCGAGCACCAGGACGATCGCCGGGCTGAGTGCGGGCTGGCGGTGCAGCACCGAGTGGATGCGCTGGGTGGGGGTGGCGGGCCGGTTGAGGAGCTCCTCCGCCGGTGCCGGTGTGGCTTGAGGGTCCACGTGGGTGGTCACAGGGGGTCCTTCCGGTGTCTTCCCTGGTACGGGCTCATGGGCTCGTGCGGTGCGGGTGCGTCGCCGGCGCCATCACGGTGGCTTCCGGCGCCGCACCCGGCTCGGGGCAGTCGCACCCCGCTTGGGGTGTCAGTTGCCCCAGCAGGCGGAGGCGGCCTGCGACGGGGACTGCACGGTCAGGCCGCCGAGGGGCTTGGCGGCGGCGAGGGCGGTGCCGGTGTCGTAGAAGGCCTTGCCGTCGGTCACGCTGGGCTTGCTGCCGCCGCGGGCCAGCTTGGCGATGGAGCTGACACCGAGGGACGCCATCTTGCCCGGGTACTGCACCGCGTCGGCGGCGAACTCGCCGCTCGTGACGTTCTTCAGGCCGGCGCAGCTGCCGTCGATCGCGTAGATCGCAACGTTCTTCTCCTTGCCGGCCGCCTTCAGTGCGTTGTACGCGCCTTCGCCCGCAGGTTCGTTGATGGCGTAGACGACGTTGATGTTCGGGTTGGCGGACAGGCAGTTCTCCATCGCGGTGCGGCCGCCGTCGATGGCGCCCTGGGTGGGCTGGTGGCAGGCGATCGTGTAGCTGCCGCCCTTGCCGCCGGTGTACTTGCCGGACTTGGCTTCCTTGCCGTTCTCGGTCTTGCTGCCCGGGTCGATGCCCATGCCTTCCAGGAAGCCGTGGTCGCGGTTGATGTCGACGGAGACGACCTGGTTGTTGAACAGGTCGAGCATGGCGATGACCGCGGGCTTGCCGTTCAGGGCGGCCGCCGCGTACTGCCCGTCGAGCTTGCCCGCCTGCTCGTTGTCGGTGGCGTAGGTGATGTCCGCGACGCCGGCCGGGTTGGGCGCGGTGTCCAGGGCGATCACGAACAGGCCGGCCTGCTTGGCCCGGTTCAGGGCGGCGTTCACGGCGTCGCCGTTGGTGGTGATGAGGATGCCCTTGTCGCCGCGGGATATGGCGTTGTCGATGGCGGTGATCTGGGTCTGGGTGTCGCCGTCGGTGTTGCCCGCCGCCACCGTGAGACTCACGTTGTCCTTGGCGGCCTGGGTCTTGGCGTCCTTCTCCATGCTCACGAAGTAGGGGTTGGTGAGTGTCTTCAGGATCAGCGAGACACCCACCTTGCCGCCGCCGCCCGAGGCGGACGAGGAGGAGCTTCCGTTCGAAGAACCGCAGGCCGCGAGCGTGGCGCCGAGGCAGATGCTGACGCCGATCGCAGCCACTCCGGTACGCCGACTG
This sequence comes from Streptomyces sp. RB17, assembly GCF_009604455.1. Taxonomy (GTDB): domain Bacteria; phylum Actinomycetota; class Actinomycetes; order Streptomycetales; family Streptomycetaceae; genus Streptomyces. The sequence goes on along the minus strand of NZ_WEGL01000005.1, from coordinate 434,306 downwards.
CGGCGGCTCGACACCTGGCTGGAGGAGATGTTCATGGCTTGATCCCTTTCGGAGCCGTCCCTTGGCCGACGTTGAGACAACGTTGACTTGGCGAGATACTGGGCCTGTATGGACGAGCCCGTCAAGACGCTGATAGACATGCGTGGGCAACGAGTAGGTAACGCGCAACCGGTTGGAGACAACGATGACTCAGGGCGAGGCACCGCCCCGGTCGACCCGCAGCCGCCCCACCATGCGTGAGGTCGCGGCGCTGGCCGGAGTAGCCATCAAGACCGTCTCGCGCGTGGTCAACGGCGTCCCCACCGTCGATCCGGCGATCGTCGCCAGGGTCCGCGAGGCCGCCGACAAACTGGGTTACCGTCCCAACCTCACGGCCAGCAGCCTGCGCCGCGGCGACGGCCGCACCGCCACCATCGGCATGCTCGTCGAGGACGCGGCCAACCCCTTCTCCGCCGTCCTGACCCGCACCGTGGAGAACGTGGCCCGGGAACGCGGAGTGCTGGTGCTGGTCGGCAGCCTCGACGAGGACCCGGCGCGCGAACGGGAGTTGGCCCAGGCACTCGTCGACCGCCGGGTCGACGGTCTGGTGATCGTCCCGGCGGGACGTGACCAGAGCTACCTGATGAGCGAGCAGCGCAGCGGCACGCGCATGGTCTTCGTCGACCGGGAGGCCGGCCTGCTCGACGCGGACGCCGTCGTCTCCGAGAACCGGCAGGGTGCCGTCACCGCCGTCAACCACCTGCTGAAGGCCGGCCACCGCCGTATCGCCTACCTCGGCGACCAGGCGTCCATCCCCACCGCTGCCCAGCGCTTCGACGGCTACCGGCACGCCCTGGAAGTCGCGCACATCGCATTCGACGAGGAAATCGTGCGCCACGTCGGGTCCAGCGAGGAGGCGGCCATCGCCGCGACCGAGCAGGTCCTGTCGCTGCCCGATCCGCCGACGGCGCTGTTCACCAGTCAGAACTTCGTGACCATAGGCGCCGTCCGCGCGCTGCGCGCCATGGGTCTGCAAGAGACCGTCGCCCAGGTGGGCTTCGACGACTTCCCCCTGGCCGACATCCTCAGCCCGGGCATCTCCGTCATCGCCCAGGACGTCGAGCGGGTGGGCAGGACAGCCGCCGAGATGCTCTTCCGCAGGCTGGACGGCGACGAGTCGCCGACCCGCACCGTCACCGTGCCGACCCGGCTGATCGAGCGGGGCTCCGGCGAGATCCCAGCCGAAGGGCCCAGCCATGACTGAAGCCGTACAAGCCGCCGCACAGCTCCCGGCCGTGACCGTGATCGGCGAAGCACTCATCGACCTGGTCCAGCTCGACGCACCCGGCGACTACCGTGCCAGGCCCGGCGGCAGCCCGTTCAACGTCGCCGTCGGCCTGGCCCGGCTCGGACACCGCACGGCGCTCATGGCGCGGCTGGCCGAGAACACCTTCGGCCGGATGCTGCGCACGCACGCCGCCGCCGAGGGCATCGACCTGACATACGCCCCGGCGGCCGCCGAGCCCACCACGCTCGCCGTGGTCTCCATGGACGCGGAGGGACGGGCGAGTTACGACTTCTACCTGGACGGCACAGCGGACTGGCAGTGGACCCGGGCGGAGACAGCCCTCGTACCGCGGAACACCGCCGTCCTGCACTTCGGTTCGGTCGCCTCCTGGACGTCTCCGGCCGCCGAGCACATCCACTGCGCCGCCCAGCGCCTGCGCGCCGAGGGCACGGCGCTGATCAGCTACGACCCCAACGTCCGCCCCGCCCTCCTGGGCGATCCGGAGCGCGGCAGGCAGGCCGTCGAACGCAGCGTCGGCACCGCCCACCTGGTCAAGGCCAGCCGTGAGGACGTCGAGTGGCTCTACCCGGACACGCAGATCGAGCGGATCGCCGCCCACTGGCTGGAGCTGGGCGCGCTCCTCGTCGTCATCACCGACGGCCCCGACGGCGCTCACGCCTTCCACGCCAATGCGGGAAGCATGAGCCGTCCCGGGCGGAAGGTCGCGGTGGTGGACACCGTGGGCGCGGGTGACGCGTTCACCGCGGGGCTGCTCGGCTCGCTGGCCCGCCATGGACTGCACATCCCGCAGACGCTGGCCGCGGCCGACCCGGACGTACTGAGGATCGCCGTGGACGACGCGATCCTCATCTCCGCGCTGACCTGCGAGCGCCTGGGCGCCGACCCGCCCACCGCCCTGCCCCGCCTCCACCTGCCTGCCCAGGCGCCCCTGGAGGTGACGGATCTGGCCTTCCCCGACGACACCGGCAGGGTGGGCACGGGCAGTTCGGCACCGCAGACGACGCAGCCGGTCCGGAGCTGACCGTGCCGGGCATGAGACTCCCCGGCCGCCGGGGGTGTTGCCGGGCGCCGAAGTGCTCGGCAACACCCCCGGGGACCGGTCACTTCCAGATGGACGCCAGTTGCCATGCCTGCAGACGGCCGAGCTTGGCGGTGCCGTTGCCGGCGAAGACGTCGACGCCGGTGCTGGAGGGATCGGGGAAGATCTGGTCGGTGAGGACGACCTGCCGGCCGGATGCATTCTCGGCGTAGACCTCGACCGAGGACGCGTCGCCGAGGACGTGCAGGCGCAGGGCCTTGCCGTCGAGGGCGAGCGGGGCGTGCTCGGTGCTGGAGAAGGCCGGGTCGAAGTCGGTCGCACCGGAGGCGGTACGGTCCAGGTAGACCTCGCCCGTGGTGGTGTCGTAGCCGATCCGGGTGCGCTGTCCGCCGCCGGTGCGCACGTCGAGGCCGAAGCGGTCGGCGGTGCCCGGGGTGAGCTCGGCCTGGAGTTCCAGGGTGCTGCCGTGGACGCCGAGCGGCGTGGTGGCGTTGGTGACGGTTGTGGCCGGGACGCTGGTGCCGGCCCCGCGGAGCGTCTTCAGTTCGCCGACCGGCTGCTGAACCAGCTGAGTCGTGCCGTTCACCGTGCGCAGGGAGAGCCGCCGGGGGAAGGTGTCGGCGCTGCGCCAGGGGCTGGTGGGGATGTTCCCGCCGTAGTTCCAGCTGTTCATCCAGGCGATCATGATGCGCCGGCCGCCTGGAGCGTCGTTGTAAGTGTTGGCGGCGTAGAAGTCCTGGCCGTAGTCGAGCCAGTGGGCGCGCCGGGTGACGGACAGGGCGGGCTGGTCGGCGGCGGTGAAGTCGTCGGCGAGGACGTGTCCCCAGCCGCCGGTGTTGGCGTCGACGATCTGGATCTGGACCTTCTTGCCCTTGTAGCCGGTGGTGTTGAAGGAGGCCCAGTCGAGGTTCTCGGAGTTGGACCCGGTGGCGCTCTGCACGATCTTGCCGTCCACGAGCAGGTTGACGCCGGTCTCGTCGGAGTGGGGCTGTGCCTGGGTGTCGGAGAGGACCATCTGGTCGAGGTTGGTGTGTCCCCAACCTCCGGTGTTGCCGTCCACGACCTTGATCCGGGCCTGCTCGCCCTGCAGGTCGGACAGGTCCCACGAGGCCCAGTTCAGCGCCTCGGCGTCGGCGCCGGTGGCGGAGCGCACCACCTTGCCGCCGACGATGAGTTCCACGGCCGTGGGGGCGTCGGAGCTCGCGGCGTGGTAGCCGCCGCCGATGAGGAAGTCCAGGTACCTCTTGTCGATCGTGAAGGTCGGTGAGGTGAGGGTGCCGGTGGAGGCGTCGCCGTTCAGATAGCTGTTGACGAGCCCGTGGCCGAGGTAGCCGGTGACCTGTTGCTGGTCGGGCAGTGTGCCCTGGGCCGGTCCGGTGCCGAAGGCGTCGCCGGCGGTGGTCCAGTCACCTATGGGGCTGGAGTAGGTGCTGCCCTCGAAGTCGGCGAGGGTTTCACCGGTCGGCGTGGGCTCGTCGCCCAGGACGGAGCCGGGCTGGTACGAGTGGTTGCCGCCGCCGACCTTGAAGTTGATGTAGTCGCTGGTGACAGTGAACGCGGGCGAGGTCAGCGTGCCGGTGGAAGCGTCGCCGCCGTGAAAGCTGTCGGCGAGGCCCTGGCCGTCGAAGCCGGTCACCGCGCTCTGGCCGTCCACGGCGCCCGTCGCCGGGGAACTGCCGAACGCGCTGCCGGAGCCCGTCCAGTCCCCGAACGAACCGGACTCGAAGTCCTGCATGACAGTGCCGCTCGGAGCGGTGTACGTCCCGCTGTCGTCGGCGGTGAACTTCTTGCCGTCGAAGTCGCCGACGAAGTACTGGGCGCCCGAGCCGCCGGCGATGGCACCGGGGTTGAGGTTGACCGCCAGCACCCACTTGGTCTTCTTCGGGTCGCCGTCCACGGGCAGCGGGAACAGGTCCGGGCACTCCCACACCCCGCCGGTCGCGCCGGCCGGGCCGAAGTCGCTCAGGTGGCTCCAGTGCTTGAGGTCGGCGGAGCTGTAGAAGGAGATCTTGTGCTGGTCGGAGAGGGCGACGGCCATCAGCCAGCTGCGGGTGGGGGCGTACCAGAACACCTTCGGGTCGCGGAAGTTGGTCGAGTCGAGGTCGAGGACCGGGTTGCCGGAGTACTTGGTCCAGGTGGTGCCGCCGTCGGTGCTGTAGGCCAGGGACTGCCGCTGGACGCCGGTGGACTTCACCAGGCTGGTGTAGACGGCGACCAGGGCCGGGTTGTCCTTGGTCCCGAAGCCGGAGGTGTTGTTCTGGTCCAGCACCACGCTGCCGGAGAAGACCATCTCGTTGTCGTCCTGCGGGATGGCCACCGGGAGTTGCTTCCAGTGCACCAGGTCGGTGCTGACCGCGTGGCCCCAGGACATGTTGCCCCAGGTGTTGCCGGACGGGTTGTACTGGAAGAACAGGTGGTACTGGCCCTTGTACCAGATCAGGCCGTTGGGGTCGTTCATCCAGTTCTGGGCCGGGGTGAAGTGGAACTGGGGCCGGTACGCCTCGTGGTGGAGCGTGCCGGCCGAGGCCGGGGACGCGGCAACCAGGCCGAGCCCGGACAGGAATGCCAGTGCGGTGAGCAGTCTGCGGCGCGGACGAGTCGTTCTGGACATAGTGCTCCTTACAGGCAGGCAAGCTGCGGCGCAGCCATAGGGGTACAGACCCGCGCCAGGCGCGGGTGAGGGCAGGGCTCCGCCCCGCCTCGTCCGAGGCCACAGGCGAGCCCGCCCGTCGGAGGAGCGCGGCATCAAGGGGTTCCAGCCCGTGCTGGAAACGTTTCCCCGAACGTAGGGGCGCCGTGTCGCCCTGTCCAGACTCTGTGCGGGAAAACGCTCACATGCGAAGATGAGTACGGCTGTAGGGTGCCGTTGACCGGGAGGTGAAAACGTTGCCGAGCTCCGAGAACGACGCCGGCCGGCGGTCGGCGACGATGCGCGATGTCGCGACCATGGCCGGGGTCGGCATCGCCACCGTCTCGCGGGTCGTCAACGGCAAGCCCGGCGTCGCCCCGGACCTGGCGGAAAAGGTGACGCGCGCCGCCGAGTTGCTCGGATACCGGCACGACCTGACGGCCAGCAGCCTGCGCCGGGCCGACCGCCGCACCCGCACCCTCGGGCTGATCATCGAGGACGCCGCCAACCCGTTTTCCGCCGCTCTGCACCGCGCGGTGGAGGACACCGCCGCCGAGCGCGGCGTGCTGGTCCTGGCCGGGTCCACCGACGAGGACCCGGTCCGGGAACGCGGCCTGGTGAACACGTTCACCGCGCGACGGGTCGACGGCCTCATCGTCGTCCCCACCGGACTCACCGACACGGAACTCGACGCGGCCCGCCGGGGAGGCACACCCGTCGTCTGCGTGGACCGCCCCACCACCGCGCAGCAGGTGGACACCGTGACGGTGGACAACCGCGCGGGCGTGCGCGCAGCGGTGAGGAAGCTGTACGCGGCAGGTCACCGGCGTATCGCGTTCCTCGGAGACCTCTCCGCGATCTGGACCGCCGAAGAGCGCCACGCCGGATTCGTGGAGGGACTCGCCGAGGCGGGATGCGTCCTGCACCCCGCACTGATACGGCGCGGTCTCCACGGCGCGGAGGCCGCCCAGGAGGCCACCCGCGAACTCCTCGCCCTCCCCCAGCCACCCACCGCGCTCGTCTCCGCCCAGAACCTCGTGACCGTCGGCGTGCGCAAGACCTTGCAGGAACTCCGCCTGCAGCACCACGTGGCCCTGATCGGCTTCGACGACCTGCCGTTCGCCGACCTGCTCGAACCCGGCATCTCGGTGATCGCCCAGGACCCCGCCTCCATCGGCCGGGAGGCCGCGACCTTGCTGTTCGACCGCCTCGACGGTGAGCACGGGCCTGCTCGCCACCGTGTGCTGACCACGCGCTACCTCGCCCGCGGCTCCGGCGAACTCCCGGGGCCCGAAGGCATGTGACTCGCGCACGGCTTCCGCACCCGTGCGTGAGTCGTGCCATCTGCCGTCGAGACATGCCGTTGGCCGCTCCATGCCGATCTTGCGGTGTCTTCGCTGTCGGCAAGGCCCCGGCGGGCGGCCAGGTCTTCGACGAGGCCCTCTGCACCGCCGGCCCGCTCGCCGTCACGGGCGCCAGCGTGGCCTCCACGACCTGGGGGCGCCGCCACGGTGACCACACCGCACCCCGCGCGAGGTCCGACGCCAAGGCGCAGCCGTCCGCCGCTCGGGCATCAACCGCCACGGGCACGGTCTGAGCATCTTGACGGCTCCGGCAACCTGACCTCGCGCGGGGCGCGCCCGGCAGCGGCGCCTCCGCCATCCGCGGTAGTCGGTGGACCGACGGCACAGCCGCAGATCAGTCCCTGCCACGGCCGCCCGGCAGGCCCGTGACCTGTGAGCGTACGACCTGCCACGCGGCGGCCGGCAGGTCGGCGAAGGCCGTCGCACGCAGTGCGTCCAGCACCTCCTCGGTGTCGGTGCCGCACGGGGCGCTGCCGCTGAGCACGTCGTAGCCTTCGCGTACGGCGACCCGCAGCCGGCCGCCACCGTCGTCGGCATGGACCGCCGAGGCCACGACGAGGGGCGGCGGTCCACCTGCCTCGCCGGCCAGTTTCCGATACGCGCAGGCGATCGGTTCCCGCCAGCGCAGGCTCAGCAGGACCGGGCGCTTCGCCACCAACTCGGACAGGTCCGTCTCATGGACGCCGTGGGGTTCCAGCACCGTCGCCCGGGCGTCCAGGACGATCGCCGCGGGCAGCAGACAGCGCAATGCGCTGCCGACGAGGTTGCCGCCGACCGTCGCCGTCCGCCGCACGGCCCCGGTGCCCACTCCGGCGGCCGCCAGGCGCAGCACGTCCGGCACCCGGCCGTCCATCCGGTCAAGGACCACGGCGCCTCCCACGGTCTCCCGCCCCAGCACGTTGGCCTCCGGCACGTCCCGCAGGGACATGGCCAGTTCGGGGAAGCCGTCCCGCTGCCAAGTGGCCCACACGAGCGTGGCTCCGCCGATCGGCACGGCCCCCTCGGCGAGGCACTCCTGCGCTGCGGACACCGACGTGGGGAGACGCAACAACACGGCAACCGCCTGCCTTCCTCCAGGAAGTGAACGAGAGTCGTGGGTGGTGCTGTGGCCAACCGGCCCTCGCCGGGGCAGTCTTCCCGGTCCGGCAGGGGCGCGTACACGGCTCACACGAGCACACCGTGGCCGCCGGGCCGCGCCCTTTGGACCCCCGCACCGGTGGCCTTGTGGACCTGTCCATGACGTCCCTGGTGAGGGCAGCGTGGCCGGTATGGACACACCTTCCGCTTCGTTCGCCCAGCTCGTCCCCGGCATGGTCGGGATGGCGCTGGTCGGCAGCAGCGTCACCGTCTCCCGCACGCTCGTCGACGCCCCTCTGTTCACCAGCCAGGCGGTCCGCTACGTGGCCGCGACCGTGATCCTCCTGCTCATGGCACGGCTCGCCGGTGCCCGGCTTTTGTGGCCACGGGGACGGGAGTGGCTGTGGCTGGCCGGGATAGCGATCACCGGTCTGGTGCTGTTCAACGTGGCCGTGGTCCGGGGCGTCGGCCGTGCGGAGCCCGCGGTCGTCGCTGTCGCGGTCGCGTGCGTGCCGGTGGTGCTCGGGGTGGTGGGCCCGGTGCTGGAGCGGCGCAGGCCGAGCCGGCGGGTCCTGTGCGCGGCGCCTGTCGTCATGGCGGGCGCGGTGCTGGTGGAGGGAACCGGTCGCACCGATGCCGTGGGGGTGGCCTGGGCGGCACTGGCCCTGGGCTGCGAGGCAGCGTTCACGCTGCTCGCGGTGCCGGTGCTGCGGCGGCACTCGCCGTGGGGCGTGTCCGTGCACGCGATGTGGCTGGCCGGTGCGCTGCTGGCCGTGCTCGGCGCGACGACGGAAGGGCCTTCGGCCGTAAGGGAGTTGTCCGGGTCCCAGTGGGCGGCCGTCGGCTATCTGGCGTTGATGGTGACGGCGGTCGCCTTCGTGTTGTGGTACTCGACGGTCCGCGCCGCAGGTGCCGGGCGAGCGGGGTTGCTCACCGGCATCGCGCCGCTGGCGGCGGCGGTCGTGGGCACCGTCTCGGGCAGCGGCGCACCGAGGCCGTCGGTCTGGCTGGGCATCGCCGTGCTGATCGTCGGTCTGGTCGGCGGCCTGCGTACGCGCAACGTGCCAGGCGCCCCCCGGCTCAGAGCTGTCTGGCATGACCGCGGCACACGAGCCGCGGTGTTCGAGGACGGGCGGTGTGCGGAATCCCCCCGTCGGCAAGTCCGGCATCAGTAGGCTGATATGCATGAAGGCACTTTTGTTGTCTGGTGGCTCAGGTACCCGTTTGCGCCCCATAACCCATACATCGGCGAAGCAACTCGTACCGGTCGCGAACAAACCGGTGCTGTTCTACGGTCTGGAGGCGATCGCCGAGGCCGGCATCACCGAGGTCGGGATCATCGTCGGGGACACAGCCGAGGAGATCCGGGAGGCGGTCGGCGACGGTTCCGCGTTCGGCCTCGACGTCACCTACATCCCGCAGGCGGCACCGCTGGGCCTGGCCCATGCGGTGCTGATCGCCCGGGCGTTCCTGGGCGAGGACGACTTCGTGATGTACCTCGGCGACAACTTCGTCGTCGGGGGCATCACGGATCTGGTGGACGCCTTCCGCGACGAACGGCCGGAGGCCCAGATCCTGTTGACGAAGGTGCCGGACCCGAGCGCGTTCGGGGTGGCCGAGCTGGACGCGGCGGGCCAGGTGATCGGCCTGGAGGAGAAGCCCAGGCATCCCAGGAGCGAGCTGGCTCTGGTGGGCGTGTACCTGTTCTCCCCCGCCGTGCACGAGGCCGTGCGCGCGATCAAGCCGTCCGGACGCGGCGAGCTGGAGATCACGGACGCGATCCAGTGGCTGATCGACGCCGGACGCGATGTGCGTTCCTCGATCATCTCCGGGTACTGGAAGGACACCGGGAACGTCACCGACATGCTCGAGGTCAACCGCTCGGTCCTGGAGACCCTGGAGCGCCGGATCGACGGCACGGTCGACGACGACAGCGAGATCATCGGCCGGGTGCGGATCGCGCCCGGGGCGAAGGTCACCGGCAGCCGGATCGTGGGCCCGGTGGTCGTCGGCGCGAACACCGTGATCACCGACTCGTACGTCGGGCCCTTCACCTCGATAGCCGCCGACTGCCGGATCGAGGACAGCGAGGTCGAGTACTCGATCGTGCTCCGCGACTCCTCGATGAGCGGGGTCCGGCGGGTGGAGGCCTCCCTCATCGGACGCAACGTCGAGGTGACCCCCGCGCCCCGCAAGCCCGCCGCCCACCGTTTCGTCCTCGGCGACCACAGCAAGGTGCAGATCTCGTCATGACCACCAGGATCTTGGTGACCGGCGGTGCCGGTTTCATCGGCTCGCACTACGTCCGGACGCTGCTCGGCCCGGCCGGCCCGGGTGACGTGGCGGTCACGGTGCTGGACAAGCTCACCTACGCGGGCAATACGGCCAATCTCGACGAGGTGCGCGATCACCCGGGATTCGTCTTCGTCCAGGGTGACATCTGTGACGCCGCTCTGGTCGACGAGCTGCTCGCCGGGCACGACCAGGTGGTCCACTTCGCCGCCGAGTCCCATGTGGACCGCTCGATCCTGGGCGCCACCGAGTTCGTCCGGACCAACGTCCTGGGCACCCAGACACTGCTGGACGCGGCGCTGCGCCACGGGGGTTCGAGGACCTTCGTGCACATCTCCACCGACGAGGTGTACGGCTCCATCGACGTCGGCTCCTGGCCGGAGACGGACCCGCTGCGCCCCAACTCCCCGTACGCCGCCTCCAAGGCCTCCGGCGACCTGATCGCCCTCGCCCATCACCGCACCCACGGCCTCGACGTGCGGGTGACCCGCTGCTCCAACAACTACGGGCACCACCACTTCCCCGAGAAGGTCATCCCGCTGTTCATCACCAACCTGCTGGACGGCAGGAAGGTCCCGCTGTACGGCGACGGCGGCAACGTCCGCGACTGGCTGCACATCGACGACCATGTGCGAGGCATCGAGCTGGTGCGCACCAAGGGGCGCGCCGGCGAGGTCTACAACATCGGCGGCGGCACCGAACTGACCAACAAGGAGCTGACCGCTCTGCTGCTGGCGGCCTGCGACGCGGAGTGGGACACCAGCGTCGAGTACGTCACCGACCGCAAGGGCCACGACCGCCGTTACTCCGTGGACTGCACGAAGATCCGCGACGAGCTCGGCCATGAGCCCCGCAAGGATTTCGCCACCGGCCTTGCGGAGACGGTCACTTGGTATCGCGAGAACCGCACCTGGTGGGAGCCGCTGAAGGAACGCACAGCCCTCCAGGACAACGCCCTTCTGCCGACGAACAGGTGACCATGACCAGCACTTGGCTGATCACCGGCGCAACCGGAATGCTGGGGCAGGACGTCCTCGCGCGGCTGCGCCGGGACGGAGAGAAAGCCGTCGGCCTGGCCCGGGACGGTCTCGACATCACGGACGCCGACGCGGTGGACGACGCCCTCGGTGCGCGCAGGCCCCGGATCGTGGTCAACTGCGCCGCCTGGACGGCCGTGGACGACGCCGAGGAGCGCGAGGCGGACGCCCTGCGGGTCAACGGCGACGGCCCCCGGCAGCTCGCCGAGGCGTGCGCCAGGACGGGCGCCCGGCTGATCCAGGTCTCGACGGACTACGTGTTCTCGGGCGACGGCACCGGCCCGTATCCCGAGGACGCACCGACGGCACCGCGCAGCGCGTACGGACGTACCAAGCTGGCGGGGGAACAGGCGGTCCTGGCGGCGCTCCCGGACGCGGGGTACGTCGTGCGTACGGCCTGGCTGTACGGGGCGGGGGGACGGAATTTCGTCGACACGATGATCAAGCTGGAGTCGGTCAGGGACACCGTCGACGTGGTCGATGACCAGCGGGGACAGCCCACCTGGACGGTGGACCTCGCGGACCGGCTGGTACGGCTCGGGGGCGCCGCCCTCGCCGGTACCGCGCCCGCCGGGGTCTACCACGGCACCAGCGGTGGGGAGACGACCTGGTGCGGTCTGGCCCGGGAGATCTTCCGGCTGCTCGGCGCGGACCCCGGACGGGTCCGGCCCACCAGCAGCACGGCCTTCGCCCGGCCCGCTCCCCGCCCCGCGTACAGCGTCCTGGGGGACGACCGCTGGCGCGGGACGGGGATCGCGCCGATCCGCCCCTGGCGCGAGGCGCTCCAGGCGGCTTTTCCGGCTCTGCTCGACGAGAAGAAGGGTTCAGCCCGGTGAACTTCAGGATCCAGCCGACCGCCCAGGTCGACGAGACGGCCACGATCGGTGACGGGACGACGGTCTGGGACCTGGCCCAGATACGGGAGGACGCCCGGCTGGGCGGCGGGTGCATCGTGGGCCGGGGAGCGTATGTCGGCCCGGGGGTGCGGATCGGCGACAACGTGAAGCTCCAGAACTACGCGTTGGTCTACGAGCCCGCGGAACTCGGTGACGGGGTGTTCGTCGGCCCGGCGGCGGTGCTCACCAACGACTACTTCCCCCGTTCGGTGGATCCGCAGGGCCGGCTCAAGCGCGGTGGCGACTGGGAGGCCGTGGCGGTGGTGGTGGGCGAGGGGGCGTCCCTGGGGGCCCGTTCGGTGTGCGTGGCGCCGGTGCGCGTCGGCCGTTGGGCGCTGGTCGCGGCGGGTGCCGTGGTGACCCGGGACGTGCCGGACTTCGCGCTCGTGGCGGGCGTTCCGGCGCGCCGGATCGGCTGGGTCGGCCGGGCCGGCGTCCGACTGGTGGAGCGGGACGGCGAGTCGGGCGGATGGGAGTGCCCGCAGACGGGAGCGCTGTACGACGAGAAGGACGGCGAACTCGTCGAGCGCGGATGACGCCAACTCGAACCCGTCCGACTTTCTGATTCTCCCAAAACACCGGTCATCGAACACGTGCAGGCATAACATGTGTGCGAAGTGTGCAGACCGGGCGCAGTATGCGCACAACCAGTGCCCAGGGGGGTTACCGGGTGAGGACACCTGTGTCCGAGGCGAGGAGCGACGACCGCTCCGTTGCCTGACGTCTGACGTTCCGGCGTCTGCCTACCGCCGCGTGGCCATCCGCGACGCGGCGCTCACAAGCCTGCGCAAAAAGAGGACCCACAGGGGGGTTGGTGTGTCCAGAAGATGACCATCACACGTCTGGCGGCGCTCGGTCGCGAGGAACCGCCGCTGCTCGCGCTCGCCCGGCGGCTGCTCGCAGTCGCCGAGTCGGGGCTTCCGTCGATGCTGCTTCCCGGCGGTGAGGCCTTCGCCTTCACCATGGCCGGGCGGAAGGCAGCCGATGGTTCCTGGACCCTGGAACGGCGCGGGACCAGCACCCGGTACGCGGCCATCACCGTGCTGGGGGCCCGGTTCCTCCCCGAGGACCGCCAGCGCGCGGTGCTCGGCGGGCGTACCGCCCAGGAGTTCACGGATCTGCTGGTCGAGTCGCTGCCCGCGGTGAACAACCTCGGTGACGCGGCGCTCATCTCCTGGGCGGCCGCCGAGACCGGGCACCCCAAACTGTCCGACGCCGTCGCCCGGGTCGAAGCCCTGGACGAGGAGGGCCGGCCGCAGTACACCGTCGAGGCCGCCTGGGTGCTGTCCGCGCTCGCGGCGGCCCGTGCCACGGTCGATGTGGACAGGCCCCTCTCCGCGGCCCGTGACCGCCTGCTGCGCGCCCGCATCGGCGACAGCCCACTGTTCCCGCACGCCACCGGGCCCGGCCTGGTGCCCTGGTACCGGGCACACGTGAGCTGCTTCGCCGACCAGACCTACCCGCTCCAGGCCCTGGCCCGCGCCCACGCGAGCGGCGACGGGGACGGCGATCCGGAGGCGCTGGCCGCGGCCGAGGCGTGCGCGGCGCGCATCTGCGAGCTGCAGGGCGACGGCGGGCAGTGGTGGTGGCACTACGACGCGCGCACCGGCGATGTGGTGGAGGGCTACCCGGTCTACAGCGTCCACCAGCACGCGATGGCGCCGACCGCGCTGTTCGACCTCGCCGACGCCGGCGGCACCGACTTCGGCGCGCCGGTCCGCAAGGGCCTGCGCTGGATGACGGACGTTCCCGAACTGGCCGAACGCCCGGAGCACCGGGAGCCGTTGATCCTCGACGAGCTCGGCGCGACCTGGCGCAAGGTCTATCGGGGCGACCCGAAGAAGGCCGTACGCGCCGCCCGGGGACTCGGCACCAGGGTCGCTCCGAACCTGCGGCTGCGGTCCCTGGACCGGATGTACCGGCCGCTTTCCGTGGACCGCGAATGCCGGCCGTACGAATTCGGCTGGATGCTCCACGCCTGGCAGGGGGGCCGGATATGAACGGGCGTCAGTCTCTCTTCGGCGTCGAGCTGGACCCGCTGACCATGGACGAGACGGTGCAGCGCTGCCTCGAAGCGGTCCGGGACGGCAGACAGCTCGAGATCGGGGTGGTCAACGCCGCGAAGCTGGTGAACATGCGGCGGGATCCCCGGCTGGCCCGGGCCGTGGCCGGCTGCGACCTCGTCCTCGCCGACGGACAGGCGGTGGTCTGGGCCGGCCGGGTGCTGCGCGCCCCGCTGCCGGAACGGGTGGCCGGCATCGACCTCTTCCTGCGGCTGCTGGCGGAGGCGGAAACGGCCGGCATGTCGGTGTACTTCCTCGGCGCCAAGCAGGACGTGCTGGAGGAGATGCTGCGGCGGGTGGCCGACCGGTTCCCCCGGCTGCAGGTGGCCGGCAGCCGGAACGGCTACTTCGACGATTCCCAGCAGGAAGCGATAGCCGGGGAGATCGCCCGCAGCGGCGCCCGGATGCTGTTCCTCGGCATGACCTCGCCCAAGAAGGAGATCTTCACCGCCGCCCACGGCGCACGCACCGGCGCTCGTGTCGTCCACGGGGTCGGCGGCTCCTTCGACATCCTGGCCGGGGTCACCAAGCGGGCCCCCGGGTCCTGGCAGCGGTGGGGGCTCGAGTGGCTCTACCGGGCGCTGCAGGAGCCTCGCCGCCTGGGCCGGCGCTATCTCACCACCAATGCCGCCTTCGTCCTCATGACGGCGCGAGAGTTCATCCGGCTCTCTCCGTCGCCCGCTCCCGCGAACAGGAGTCACTGATGCGCGTCGTCGTGGTCGGACAGGGTTACGTCGGCCTGCCGCTGGCCATCCGGGCCGCCGAGGTCGGACACGAGGTGATCGGATACGACGTCGACTCCCGGCGGGTCAAGAGCCTTGCCGCCGGTGAGTCCTTCGTCGAGGACGTCTCCTCCGAGCGAATCCGCGCGGCACTGGACCGAGGCACCTACCGCCCGAGCGAATCGGCCCGCGACTGCGGCGGTTTCGACGTCGCCGTGGTGACCGTCCCGACCCCGCTGCACGAGGGCACTCCCGACCTGCGCTACATCAAGGAGTCCGCGGTCACCCTCGCCCGCTATCTGCGCCCCGGAGCCACCGTCGTCCTGGAGTCGACCACCTACCCCGGCACCACGCAGGAGCTGTTCGCCCCGATCCTGGAGGACGGCTCGGGCCTCACCGCCGGCAGCGACTTCCACCTCGGCTACAGCCCCGAGCGGATCGACCCGGGAAACACGGTCTGGGGTTTCAAGGAGACCCCGAAGGTCGTCTCGGGCGTCGACGCGGCGTCACTCAAGGCCGTTCAGGACTTCTACGCCGGTCTCGTCGACACCACCGTGCCGGTGCGCTCCCCCAAGGAGGCCGAACTCGCCAAGCTGCTGGAGAACACCTTCCGCCATGTGAACATCGCACTGGTCAACGAGATCGCGATGTTCGCCCATCACCTGGACATCGACGTCTGGCAGGCCATCGACGCCGCGTCCACCAAGCCCTTCGGCTTCATGAGGTTCACCCCCGGACCGGGCGTCGGCGGCCACTGCCTTCCGATCGACCCCTCGTACCTTTCCTGGCGGGTGCAGCGCGAACTCGGCCAGAGCTTCCGCTTCGTGGAGCTGGCCAACGACATCAACAACCACATGCCCGAGTACGTGGCGCGCCGCATCGGCGACTTGTTCAACGAAAGACGCCGTTCCGTGAACGGCTCGAAGATCCTGCTGCTCGGCCTGGCGTACAAGAAGAACACCGGCGACGCCCGCGAGTCGCCCGCCCTGCGCATCTCCCAGCTGCTGCTCGACATGGGCGCCCAGGTCAAGGCGGCGGACCCGCATGTCGTCGAGGGCCTGCCGGTGGACACACGACTGGTGCGGGTCGAACTGACCCCGCAGGAGCTGGCCGCCGCGGACGTGGTGGTGCTGCTCGCCGACCACGACAGCTTCGACTACGAACTCGTCGCCGAGCACGCCCCCTTCGTCCTCGACTGCCGTCGACGGCTGCCCTCCGGACCCACGATCGAGGTGCTCTGAGCCATGCCGCGCATCGTCTGCGTCGCCGGGGCGCGACCCAACTACATGAAGATCAAGCCGGTGATGGACGCCCTGGAGAGCCGGGGCGCCGAGGTGGTCCTCGTCCACACCGGTCAGCACTACGACCCGGCCATGAACGACGTGTTCTTCGCCGACCTCGGCATCCGCCCGCCCGACCGCTTCCTCGGCGTCGGCTCCGGCAGCCACGCCGAGCAGACCGGACGCGTGATGACCGCGTTCGAGCCGCTCCTCGCCGAGGTGTCCCCGGACATCGTCGTCGTGGTGGGCGACATCAACTCCACGCTGGCCTGTGCCCTGGTCACCGCCAAGACGGGACCGCTGCTGGCCCATGTCGAGGCCGGCCTGCGCAGCCGGGACTGGAGTATGCCGGAGGAGGTCAACCGGGTCGCCACCGACCGCGTCAGCGACTATCTGCTGGCCCCCTCCCCCGACGCCGTCGACAACCTGCGCGCGGAGGGGTACCGGGAGGACCAGATCCACCTCGTCGGCAACGTCATGATCGACACGCTGCTGGCCAACCTGGAACGGGCCCGGGCCTCGGACGTCCTCGGCCGATACGGCCTGGCCAGGGGCGAGTACGGCCTGGTCACCCTGCACCGCCCCGCCAACGTGGACGACCCCGAGGTCCTCGCCGCGCTCCTGAAGGCCCTGGGTGAGATCGCCGGCCGCTGCCCGCTGCTGCTGCCCGTGCATCCGCGCGCGTCGCAGCGGCTGGCCGACATCGGCGTTCCCGGAGGCATCCGGCTCGTACCGCCCGCCGGATACCTGGACTTCATCGCCCTGCAGGACTCCGCCCGGCTCGTGCTGACCGACTCCGGCGGCGTTCAGGAGGAGACCACCGCGCTGGGTGTGCCGTGCGTGACGCTGCGGGACAACACCGAACGGCCCGTCACCGTGGAGCAGGGCACCAATGTGCTGGCCGGCCGGGATCCGGCACGCATCGTGACCACGGTGAACCGGGTGCTGGACGATCCGCCCGCGCCGCGCCGGCCCGACCTGTGGGACGGTCACGCGAGCGACCGGATCGCCGATGTGCTGCTGGAGGGGGGCAGCGCGAGCACCCGCCCGAGGCCGACTGCCCAAACGTTCCTCATATGATCCGCTTGCAACATATGCTCGTCGAACGTCGGGTCGCTAGGGGGGACCACCATGGATCTCGCTGAGATCTTCCGGGTCATGCGCAGGCGCTGGTACGTCCTGCTGCCCGGATTGCTGCTGACCGCAGGCCTGATCGTCGGTGTGGCCCTGATGGTTCCCGTCACCTACCAGTCGCAGAGCACGGTGGTTCTCCTGAACTCCCAGAAGGCCACGGTCGCCTACGACGGCAACCCCTTCCTCAGCACCGAGACCTCGCTCACCGGCATGGCCGACAGCCTGGCCCGCAACCTCAACTCCGACGGCTCGGTCCGGGAGCTGAAGTCCCGTGGCGCAACGGGCACGTTCGGGGCCAAGCTCGCCGACAACGCCCAGGGGCCGCTGATGTGGCTCACCGTCACCGGCACCGACAGGGCCGCCGTCCTCGCCTCGGACCGCATCCTGACCACCTATGCCCAGCAGCGGCTGGACCAGTTCCAGGAACAGCAGTCGGTCGCCCCCAAGGCCATGATCCGCATGACGACCATCGTGCCTCCGCAGAACCCGGTGGCGCAGACCAAGACGCGCCTGGAGTACATGGTCATGGCCGGGTGCCTGGGCCTGGTGCTGAGCCTGGTCGGCGTCTTCTACGTGGAGGCGCGCCGCCGGTCACGGGCCGCTGTGCGCCCGGAGGAACCCGAGCAGCCGGCGGCCGGGGAGCCGCTCGCCGAGCAGACCATCGCCCTCCGGACGACGCCCAGTTGGTCGCGGTCCGCCGAGAACAGGACCGCCGCGGAGCCGAGGGCCGGGCGGCCCGTCGTGGCCGTGACGCCCGCCGCCGAGCCGCTCGACGAGGAGTCGACTCATGGACAGCGTTCGCACACCGGACAGCGAGACCGCTGAGCCGAGCGTCACCCCCGCTCCTGACTCCCTCGGCCGGAAGGTCCGTTCGGCGGCCCGCTGGAGCCTGATCAACACCGTGGTCATGCGCCTCGGCAACTTCGCCACCGGCATCCTGCTGGCGCGCTTCGCCCTCGGACCGGCCCAGTGGGGTGTCTACGGCATCGCCCAGACCGTGCTCCTGGTCCTGCTCTCCGCGAACGAACTGGGCGTCAGCCTGGCCATCGTCCGCTGGGACGGCGACCCCCGCCGGTTCGCGCCGACGGTGCTGACCCTGGCCACCGCGACCAGCGGCCTGCTGTACGCGGCCCTCTTCGTCTCGGCGCCGGCGGTGGCCGGGCTGCTCGACACGCCCGACGCCTCGGGCGTACTGCGGGTGATGTGCCTGTGCCTGGTGATCGACGGGGTGGCCCAGGTCCCCGCCGGCTTCCTGACCCGGGAGTTCGCCCAGGGCCGGCGGATGCTCGTCGACGCGCTCAACTTCCTTCTCAGCACCGCCGTGACGCTGACGCTGGCCTTCGCCGGCTGGGGCGCGATGAGCTTCGCCTGGGGCGCGGTCGCGGGCAACATCGCCGCCCTCGTCGGCTGCGCCCTGGCCGCCCCCGGCACCCTGCGGTTCGGCTGGGATCCCCAACAGGCCCGGGCACTGCTGAAGTTCGGCCTTCCGCTGGCCGGCGCGAGCCTCCTCGCGCTCGCCGTCGTCAACGTGGACACCATGGTCGTCGGCTCCACCCTCGGCGGAGTCTCGCTCGGCTTCTACGTCCTGGCGTTCAACATGTCCGGCTGGCCGGTACGTGTGATCTCCGAGGCCGCCCGCCGCGTCTCCTTCGCCGGCTTCTCCCGTCTCGCCGACTCCCCGCAGGCTCTCGCCCAGGGCTTCAGCCGCGCCCTGGGGGTGCTCGTCACCGGCACTGTGCCCCTGTGCGTGCTGCTCGGCGGCCTCGCCGCCCCGGTCGTCCACCTGGTGTACGGGGGCAGGTGGCTGCCCGCCGCCGACGCGCTGCCCTGGCTGATGGCCCTGGGCCTGGTCCGGATCGGCTGCGAACTCGCCTACGACTGCCTCGTCGCCACCGGGCAGCGCCGCTCCCTGATCCTCACCCAGGCCCTCTGGGTCCTCGCCCTCGTCCCGGTACTGATCGTCGGCGCACGCCTGGGCGGCATCGTCGGCGTCTCCCAGGGCCATGTGCTGGTCGCCGCCGGACTCGTCGTACCCGCCTTCCTCCATGCCCTCGGCCGGGCCGGGATCGGCCTCGCCCACATCGCCAGGGCCTGCGCCTGGCCCTTCTTCGGGGGAGCCGTGATGACCCTGGTCATCGTCGCCGCGAAGCATCTCTTCGGCGACGGCACCCCCGCCCTGTTGGTCATCGGCCCCGCCGCCCTGGCCTGCTACGCGGTGTGCGTGCTGCCCGGCCGCCGCTTCCTGCTCGGCTCCCGGACACCGGAGACCGCATGACGAGGCTCCGCCGCCTGCTCGCCGGCCTGGCCCTCCTGCTGTCCGCCGCCTGTACGTCGGGCTCCTCGGGCACCGACTCCGTACCGCCCGCCCGGGGCCACTCCACCGGCACGTCTCACGCCACCACCGCGGCACCGGACGAGGCCCGTTTCCCCGACGCCCGCACCACCGGTCCCCGCATCCCGCTCACACCGCACCCCACGGGGAACATGAGCGTCAGGACCGACGGAACCGTCATCAAGGGCTGGGACATCACCGGCTCCCTCGACATCTACGCCGACGACGTGACCATCATCGACAGCAAGATCACCTCCACGAACTGGTGGGGGGTCAACCTGCGCCCCGGCCACCGGGGCCTGAGGATCCTGCACACCACCGTCACCGCGGTCCCCGGAAAAGGGCCCGACAACGGCGGAGTGGACTACGCCGTCTCCAACATGGGCACCAGCTCCGTCGAGGTCGGCTGGTGCGACATCTCCGTCTTCGGCAACGCCCTGTCCATGGGCCAGGGCTACCTCCACGACAACTACGTCCACAACCTCGTCCCCTTCCGCAACAACGGCGGCGAGTGGCAGCACACCGATGCGGTGATCAGCGGCGGCGGTGCCAAGGGCCGGCTGATCGTCCGTCACAACACCCTGCTCAACCCCGTCGCCGTCGACCGGGGAGCCTCCGCGGCCCTTGGCCTGTTCGCCGACACCGGCCACGTCTCCGACACCGTCGTCGACGGCAATCTGCTGGCCGGCGGCGCGTACGCCCTCTACGCGGGCGGCCCGGGCGCCACCGGGATCAGGGTCACGAACAACGTCTTCTCCACCCGGTACCACCGCAACAGCGGTGTCTACGGTGCCGTCACCGCCTGGAACGCCGGCGGTTCCGGCAACGTCTGGCGCAACAACCGCTTCTCCGACGGCACCCCGATCATCCCGAAGCCGGCCGGCTGAGAAGGAGGATCATGCGACGCATCACCCGCGCCCCCTGGGAGCTCCTCAAGCGCGCCTTCGGCTGGCTGGTGCTCTTCGAGCTGCGCAACAAGCTCGTGCTCCTCCCCTCCGCGCTGCGGCTGCGCCGCTTCGAGACCGCGGAGACCCGCCGTCTCACGGCTGCCGCAGCCTCCCTCCCCACCGCCCTCGTCGCGACGGTCATCGCCACTCACCGGCGCCCCGACCAGCTGCGGGCGGCCGTCCGGTCGGCCCTGGCCCAGACCGTGCGCGATCAGATCGTGGTCGTCGTCGACGACGGCGCCGGCCTACCCGAACTTCCCGACGACCCACGGCTGTTCGCGGTCTCGCTGGCGCGCAACACGGGCGTGGCCGGCGTCGTACGCAATGTCGGCATCCGCCTCACCCGCTCGCGGTACGTGGCCTTCCTGGACGACGACAACCTGTGGGAACCCGACCATCTGCAACGGGCGCTGGCGGTCCTGGAGTCCCCCGGCGGGCCGGACGGCGTCTACACGGCGCTGCGCCGCGTCCTGCCGGACGGGACCGAGCGGGACGTCCTGTCCGTGCCGTTCGACCGCCGGCGGGCCGCCCGGGAGTCGTTTCTGGACACCAACGCCTTCGTCGCACGGCGCAACCGGGCCTTGCACTTCAGCCGTCTGCGGCGTACGCCGGACGTGCTCCCGCGTGAGGACTGGGAGCTCGTCCACCGGTACAGCCGCAGCCACCGGGTCCGCCATGTGCCGCACCCCACCGTGCGCTACCTCGTGAACCCCGGCAGTTTCTACACGACGTGGTCCGGCTGAGCGTGCGCCAACGGGGTGTCACGGTCCCGGAGTGACCCGCAGCGCGCCCGGCCTGAGCAGTGCGGTCGCCGCGGCCCGGCTGGCCTTCCGGCCGAGCAGAGCCCGCGAGGTCTCGCGCAGGAACACGGCACCTCTGAAGCACGCCGTTGCCACGGCGCCGTGCCGCCGCCCGTAGAGCCGCACGCGGTTGAGCGTGAGCAGGGTCCACAGCCGGGGCGAGACCTGCGAGTCGCCGCCCAGATGGACGGCCTCGGCGGCCGGCTCCAGCTGTGTGGCGTATCCCAGGTCCCGCGCACGCAGGCAGTACTCGGTCTCCTCCGAATAGAGGAAGAAGGACTCGTCCCACGGACCGCAGGCGGCCAGGCAGTCGGCCGAGACGGCCATGAGCGCACCGGTCGCCCAGTCCGCGCGGGTGGGCCGCCGATACGCGGCGGGGTCCGTGACGAGTTCGCCGAGCCGCGGAAAACGCCCGGCTCGGCGGTTGCCGATGACGGCCTCACCGAGGGCCCTGAGCACGCTCGACTCACGGCGCAGCGAGTAGTGGTGGGTGGCCCGGCCGTCTTCGTACAGAAGGGGTACGGCGATGCCCACTCCGTCGCCGAGGCTGTCGACGAGCCGTTTGGCGCAGCCCTGCCGCATACGGATGTCGGGGTTGCAGATGAGAACGGGCCCGTGCTCACCGGCGGCACCCAGCGCCGCGTTGATGCCGGCGGCGTACCCGGCGTTCCGGCCGGTTCGGACGAGGGTGGCGTCGGGGGCCAGGGTCTGGAGAACCTCGACGGTGTCGTCGGCCGAGTCGTTGTCGGCGACGACCAGCCGCCAGTCGAGGCCGGCCATGCCCTCGGGAAGCGCGGCGAGGAACCCGGGGAGCACCGAGGCGCTGTTCCAGGTGACGACGATGACGGCGACGGGGCTCATCGGGACTCCACGAGTTGGGGGAGCTGGACGGGTGAGGTCTCGCCGGGGCCCTGGACGGCGGTTTCGGCCTCACGCCGGACGAAGCCCAGGTAGCTGCCTCCCGCCCCCAGGATGAGGAAGAACATGCCGGCGAACATGGGGAAGCTGAGCGAGTCGAACGTGGCGCTGATGACCAGGGCGACCAGCGAGGAGGCGACGAACGCCTGGCCCAGCTCGCGATCGGACTCGGTGCCGGCCAGGCGCCGGACCGCGCCGCCGTGATGGATTCCGGTGATGAACAGGGCGAGCAGAGCGAGGAGCCCGAGCACGCCCATCTCGGCCAGCGCCAGCATGTACTGGTTGTCCGTGAAGAAGTACAGGTCCGGAGTGAAGGTGCCGAAGCCCCGTCCGAACAGGGGGTGTTCCTTCAGGTAGGGCACGATCGCGCTGTACTTGACCGTACGGGCCTGTGTGCTGCTGTCGGAGTTGGACAGGAACGAGGCGAACAGGCCCGTGATCGTGCCGATCAGCCCCGGAACCAGGACCTTGAAGACGGCGACGGAGGCCGTCATCACCCCGATCGCGGTCCAGCGTCGGGCCGGCTTCCAGCGCGGCACCATCACCAGGGCCACCAGCAGCAGGCCGATGATCGAGGTCCGTGACACCGACAGGGGCAGCGCTCCGGCCATCAGCACCACCGGAGCCCAGCGGCGCAGCGCGTGGAGGTGGCGTCGTACCGGATCCAGTGCCTGCTGGATCGCGAAGGGCAGGAGGATCGCCAGCATGCCGGCGAACTCCAGCGGCTGGGCCGTGGTGGCCCGGGGCCGGGTGAAGGCGCCGCGGTCCATGACGCTCACCTGGGCCACGCTGGTCTGGAGGCCGGGGATGTGGATGGAGTCGGCGATGTTGGTGGCCGCGAAGAAGTCGTAGAACCCGATCGCGGCGACGACGGATGCCATCACCACGGCCCGGCGCATCAGCACGTCCAGCCGGCCGCGCTCCTGCACGGCCGCCGAGGTCAGAACGACGAGCGACACCCACACCAGGAACCCGATGAGCCCGCGATCGGCGCCCAGGACCTCCTCGTGCGAGCTCTCGCGCATCGCGTCCGCGACGTACGCCGCCAGGACGGCCAGCCCCAGCACACACATCGCGACCCGGGGGGTCCTGGTGCCCGGCGCGGGAAGGATGCGGCCGCCGAGCCAGGTCGCGAGGTACCACAACAGCCCGAGCAGGGCGAAGACGTTGGCCGGGGTGCCGACGCCGCCGAGCGCGGGCAGGGCCAGGTTCGACGGGATGAAGAAGGCCAGCACCAGGTAGACGGTGAGGACCGCCGTGGCGTCGACCCGTCGGCCGAGCAGGCCTGCTCCTGTCCGCCGGCGCGTGCGGGCGTCCTGCGGCCGCGGGGCCGGGCTGTTCCCGGCGGGCCGCCGGCGTCGGACCACCGCGACGCCCTCCAGGAGGATCGACAGCAGGAACGCGCTGACGACGCCCAGGATGACGACCGCCGCGATGTCCTGGTAGCGGCTCTTGGACTTCGACACCGGGGTCTGCGGCAGGACGACCGGCGCCGCCTGTACGAAGTAGGTGGGCGGTACCTTGGCGGCGGCCTGCAGGGCCTTCAGCTGTTCGCCGGCGAAGGCCGTCAGGGTGTTGGTCTCCGCGAGCACCTTCGCCCGGTCGGTTCCGGTGACGCTGAGCGACAGGAGCGGGCTCTCGCTCTGCGGCGCGAAACCGGCCGTGTAGGGATCCGTGACGCCGCGGCTGTGCAACTCCTTGGCGGCGTCGGCCGATTCAAGGGTTCTGATCAGCACGTCGGCCGTGACGATGAGCGAACCGCCCGCGTTGGAGATGGGGTTGCCGAACGTGGGGGCCAGCCGGGCGACGGCCGAGGAGTCCAGCAGCGCGACCGAGCTCTGGGACTGATAGGAGACGGGCACGGTCACGTACAGATACGCGCCGCCGAGCAGACTGAGCAGGGTGACGGGCACCATGAAGTACCAACGTCTGCGCAGAATGGCCCATATCTCACCAAGGCTCACGAACCAACCCCCCATTCGGTGGCATCCAGCCGCGCGTCCTGCCAGTATCGGGGGTGACGGAAGGAACTCCTATGTCGCCCGGGAACGTCGCCGATGCGCTGCTCCGCCGCTGGTACGTCGTGGTGGTCGCGCTGTTGCTGACGGCCGCCGGGGCCTACCACGTGGTGCGCCCCGCCCCCCAGTACGTCGGCTCCGCGGTGGTCGTCCTCAAGCCGCCGGTGACGCAGAACCAGCCGAACCAGCTCACCAATCTGCAGCCGCCGCTCGCCGTGGTCTCCTACGCGGTCGTCCAGCAACTGCAATCCCCGGCCGGTGCACGGGAGTTGACTGCGGCGGGCGTGCACGGGACCTATCAGCTCGTCCCCCGCAACAGCGGCACCAGCGCGACACCGCGCTATCTGATCCCTTCCCTGCAGGTGCAGTCGCAGGCGTCCGACCCCGACGCCGCCGTCACGGCGGTGCGCCGCATCATCGACGTCTACACCGAGCACGTCGACGCGATGCAGACGGCTCAGAAAGTCCCCGCCGGGTCGCGGATCACCGCCTCCGTGCTGACCTCCCCGAGCGCCTCCGAGGTTCTGGGCGACAAGAGCCGAGGCCTGGCCGGCACGGCCCTGCTGGGCCTCGCCGGCGGCGTCCTCGGCGCGTTGTGGCTCGACCGGTATGCGCTGAGGCGCCGACAGGCCGTACCTGGCCGGCACGCCGGTCCCGTTCAGGTGGCCAACTGAGCCGTACCGGTCACTCATCAGATTCCGCGGCGCTTCCACGACTCCCACCACAGCCATTCCCGGCCGCGTTCGGCCACGGCCGACCACACCAGCGGCTGCAGATACGGCATGGCCTTGGGCCCGATCCGCCGTCTGAGCCGCAGCGCCCGGTACTCGGGCAGCGCCGCGTATCCCGGCAGGCACTCCTCGGCGAACGCCACGCAGTCGTCGACCGGGACGATCCCCGTCCGCCCCCGGTCGTAGGCGCGGTAGGCCCGCCGCAGTGCGTGGCGGGCGAGCCGGGTGTGGACCTCGTCGGCCAGGCGGTCGGCGTGGGGCAGCCGGTCGGCGCATTTGGCGAGCACCGAGTCGAAGGCCACGAGACGCTGGCGCAGGTCGTCGAGCTGACCGCCGAAGTCCGTGGTCGACATGTTCTTGCCGTGGACGCGGTAGAAGGCCTGGTCGGCGCCGCGTATGTAGCCGACGTCGGCGTGTGCGGCGAGCCGCATCCACATCTCGATGTCGCCGGCGTGGGGAAGCTTCGGGTCGTAGCCGCCGACCGTGCGCTGGAGGCTGGTGCGGACGACGACTTCCGGTGAGGTGATGCAGCCGGTGCCCTCGCGGAAGCGCCGCTCCAGCCACCACTGCCCGGGGTAGACGACCGATCCGGTGCCCTGTGTGCGGGCCTTCGGCACCGGGCCGCCGTGCTGGAAGCGCAGGGGGCGCCCGTAGGCGAACCCCGCCTCGGGGTGGGCGTCCAGGAGGGCGGCGGCCCGGACCAGCGCGCCGGGGACCAGCCGGTCGTCGGCGGAGAGGAGGGCCACGTAGTCGCCGTCGGCCCATTCCAGGAGGCCCTCGTTGTAGGTGGCGATGTGGCCCTTGTTGGTCTCGTGGACGTGGACCTCGATACGGGGGTCGGCGGCGGCCAGTTTGTGCGCGATCACCGCCGAGTCGTCGGGCGAGGCGTCGTCGATGATGAGCACCCGGACGTCGACGCCGTTCTGCTCGTCCAGGACACTGCTGACGCAGTCGGCGAGGAAGTGGCCGTACTTGTAGCAGGGGATGACAACGCTGACGGTGCTCATCGGTGGGCAAGCCAATCCCCGGTGGTGGCCTCCGAGCAGGGCGGAGACCACCACCGGTGCGTTCGGGTCGGTCAGTTCTTCTGCTTGCGGACGGTCTTGCTGGTCAGCGTCCAGCTGCGGGACGTCACCGGGTGGCGGTGCTTGTCCTGGGCCGTGACCGTGATCGTGAACCGGGTGCCGTCGGGCAGCGGGGCGGACAGGTGGACGGACACCTTGTGGGTGGTCCGGTCGTAGGAGACGACGGCCGTGACGTGGAGCTTCCTGGCGGCCTTGGAACCGCGCAGGATGGTCACGGTCGCCTTGACGGACGACACCGCGGCCTTGCCCGGCACGGCCATGACGAGGGCGCTCGCCGCGTCGGCGGTGTGCGTCACCGAGGACGCGGTCACCTCCGAGGCGTTGGCCGTCGACAGGGACGCGCTCGGGTTGTCGGCGGTGAAGACGGGGCCAACCCAGTAGTTCGCGGATCCGTAGGAGCCGTCGGGGAAGGCCGAGCCGGTGCCGTACTTGTAGAGCCCGTTGTGGTGTGCGGTGGTGTCGGCCGTGGCCGTCAGCGGATAGGACTGGTGAGCCGCCGCGAAGTAGCCGCCGTCCACCGCGTAGTTGCCGTTCGGCGCGTGGTAGGAGACGACGTACGCGGTACCGGCGGTGATCGCCACCGGAGTGGCGAAGGTCAGCGTCTGCCAGCCGGAGGCCGTCTCGCCCGTGAAGGTGCCACTGGCGAGCAGCGTGCCGTCGTCGGACCACAGGCTGCCGGTGTGGGTGCCCGTGTTGCCCGTGCCCTTGTAGTAGGTGACGCCGGTGACCCAGCCGTCCGCCGAGGAGGTGAACCGGGTGCCCAGCTCGACGGAGTTGGGGTCGCCGGTCATGTCGGTGGTGGCCGGTACCGTCCCGGAGTTCCACAGCGTGCAGGGGCAGGTCACCGCGGGCGGGGTGGAACTGGTGGTGAAGGACCACGTGACCGGGTCCGCCATGGCGTTGCCCCACAGGTCGGAAGCCTGTACGGAGGCGGTGTACGTGGTGTTCAGCGCCAGCTCCGTCGACGGGGTGAAGGTCGCCTTGTTCGACACGGGGAGCGTCGTGGCCCCCGGCACGGTGCTGCCGTCCGGACCCTTCACGGTGAACGTCAGGCTGCCGGCGTCGACGGCCGAGCTGAAGGTGGCCGACACCGGTGCGGTGATCGACACGCCGGTCGCCCCGGACGTCGGGGAGGTCGAGCTGACGGTGGGCGGGGTCGTACTGGCCGTCGAGGTGTCCAGCACCACGTCGACCCAGTAGTTGCTGCCGGAGGACTGCGAGGACGGGAAGGCGCTGGTCGCGCCGTAGTGGTAGACGCCGTTGCCGCCGTCGGTGCCGGACTTCAGTGCCGTGAGCGGGGCCAGGCCGGCATCGCCGGCGGCGAAGTAGCCGCCGTCGTAGGAGTATCCGCCGTTGGGGGCGAAGTACGAGGCGACGTAGGTGGTGTTGGCCTTGACGGGCACCGGGGTGGCGAAGTTCAGCTGCTGCCAGCCGGAGGCCGTCTCGCCCGTGAAGGTGCCGGTGGCCAGGCGGGTGCCGGAGGCGCTCCACAGGCTGCCGGTGTGGGTCCCGGTATTGGCGGGTGACTTGTAGAAGCGGACGCCGGTGATCGAACCGGTCGCCGTGGTACGGAACTTGACGCCGAGCTCCACCGAGCTGCCGTCGCCCGCGTTGACGGTGCCGGGCACGGCCGAGGCCGGCCAGACGGTACAGGGGCAGGCCTGGGGGCCGACGGTCAGCGGGACGGTGGTGACGGCGCCGATGTCGACGCTGTCGTCGACCGCGCGGACCTTGATCGTTGCCGGGCCCGGGGTCGTCGGGGTCCAGGTGTAGCTCCAGGACGTCAGGCCGCTCGCGGCCTTCCAGGTCGTTCCGCCGTCCGTGGACACCTCCACGCGGGCCACCACGCCGCCGCCGGAGTCACTGGCGGTGCCCTTGACGGTGACAGGCTTCAGCGCCGGGACGGTCACCCCGGAGGCCGGGCTCGTCACGGTGACGGCCGGCCCTGTGGTGTCGGTGGAGGCGGAGGCGGCGACGAGGTTGCTCTGCCGGGTCGCCGGCTGGATGCCCATGTCGGCGAGGATGTTCACCGTCGCCTGTTGCATACGGGAGTCCTCGGTGACCACGGTGTCGGCGGGGTTGCTCGTCGGCACGTTGGTCAGGCCCCACGACCACTGCACGGTCCCGGACCCGAACACCAGGGCCCCGGAGTCCTGGTCGCGGAACTCGACGAGGTTGTGCGTCGCCGTGCCGTTGCCGTAGACGTTGCCCCAGTCCATGCGGAGCTTGGCGTCGTTGATGTCGACCGTGGTGGACGACACGTCGATCGCCCCGGCGGGCCTGGTGCTGTTGTCGATGTCGCTGTCCCACTCGTAGCCGAGGGTGCCCGTTGGGAACGTGGCCGTCTGACTGGAGGTGAGGCCCGCGATGGAGGTGTTGCGCCAGATCCGGTTCTTGCCGTAGGAGCCGGGGACGGTGATGGCGTCGCTGCGGTAGCCGTTCACCTGGAACATCGAGCCGGTGAGGATGTTCGGCGGCTGGTAGTTCTGGCCGTACTGGGTGCTGGCCGGATCCATCCAGGTGCCGGTCCAGATGCCGCTGGGGTCGGCGACGCCGTTGTTCTGCGCCATCTTGGTCATCTTGTAGCAGACCAGCGTGCGGTCCGCCGTGTTCGTACCGTCGATGCTCGGGGCCAGCCGCGTCTTCCAGAAGACCTCGTTGCCGCTGAAGAACGCCTCCCGGACGCCGGCCTTCCGGGCCGCCAGGACGTTGGAGTACTGGCTCTGCGTCCAGTACTCGTCATGGCCGGAGGACATGTACACCTTGTGCTTCTTCAGCAGGGTGGCACCGCTGGTCGAGGACACGTCCACGCCGGACAGATAGCTGACGTCGTAGCCGTTGCGCTCCAGCCAGGACAGCATCATGTACTCGGAACCGTAGATGCCGTTGTCGCCGCCGATGTCCAGCGGCCGGTTGTAACTGACCTCGTAGGCGCGGCCGTCCGGCGCGGGCCCCGCCCCTCCGTACAGGTCCTGTCCGCCGTAGTCGTTGTAGGCCTGCCAGGTCTGGTCGCTGGTCTGCACGACCATGTCGGAGGTGCTCGAGTCGTTGCGGACGACGAACGGGTACGGCATCAGGCCGTCATCGTTGTTCTGCGACAGGTTGGCGATGTACAGGCCGGACACCGCGTCACTGGGCACGGTCCACGTCGCGGTCACGGGCCAGCTGCCGCAGTCGACCAGCCCCGTGCTGCTCTTGGTGGTGCAACTGGCCGGCTTGGTGGAGTAGTTGGCCGGATAGGTGACCGCCGCCTGGGTCGCGGTGGACATCTCGCGCGCGCCGTCGCCGCCGTACCAGCCCAGCCGGTAGATCTCGATGTGGTACGGGACCGGCGACTGGACCTTGAACTGGACGGTGTCGCCGGCCTGGACGCTCTCCTTGGTGGTGAAGCCCCTGATGTCGCCGTAGGCGTTGGGCGCGAACCAGTCGGACATCGGGCTGCCCGGCTTGGAGTTCTCGCAGACGATGGGGTTCGAGCCCGCTCCGCACGGGTCGGAGGCCGCCTGGGCGGTCGCGACCTGCGGGAGCACCGCCCATACGAGTGCTGCTACGACGGCGAGGCGGGCGCCCCGGATCCGTCTGCTCCATCTGTTCATGTGTACCTCTCAGCGGTGCTGTGCAGGACCGGCCCGTGAGCCGCCGGGGTGGAGCGTCGAAACAGGGGCCGATCAGCGTGCGAGCGCGTCGGTGAGGGCGTCCACGACGCGCTGCTGCTGGTCGGGGGTGATCTGCGGGTAGAGCGGAAGCGACAGGATCCGGTCCGCCGCCTTCTCGGCGTGGGGGAAGTCGCCCCGCGCGTGGCCGAGATGGCGGTAGGCCGGTGTGAGGTGGACCGGGGCCGGATAGTGCACTCCCGCGCCGATGCCCTCGGCGTTGAGCTTGCCCACGACGTCGTCGCGGTCCGCCCCGGCGACCTGGACGACGTAGAGGTGCCAGACGTGGACGTTGCCGGCTGCCGTCGTGGGAAGCACGACGCGGCCGGCGGCCGCGAGGTCGGCGAGCAGCGCGTGGTAGCGGGCCGCGGCCGTGTGCCGGGCCGCGTTGCCGTCCGCCAGCCGCGCCAGCTTCGCCCGCAGGACGACGGCCTGGAGTCCGTCCAGCCGGCTGTTGAACCCCGGCACGTCGTGGCGGTACTTGGCGACACCGCCGTGGTTGGCGATCGCGCGCACCTGGCCGGCCAGTTCCTCGTCGTCGGTCAGCACCGCGCCCGCGTCGCCGTACGCGCCGAGGTTCTTGCCCGGGTAGAAGCTGGTGGCCGCGATCCCGCCGCTGCCCGGCGTCCGGCCGTCGCGGGTGGCGCCCTGGCACTGCGCGGCGTCCTCGACGACCCGCACGCGCTCGGGCAGGTGCGCGGCCAGCTCCGTCACGTCGGCCAGCTGCCCGTAGAGGTGGACGGGTACGACCGCGCGGGTGGCCGGGCCGACCGCGTCCAGGGCGGCCCGGGGGTCGAGCAGGTGGGTGCCGGGGAGGCAGTCGGCGAGGACCGGGCGCGCGCCGGTCCTGGCCACGGCGCCCGCGGTCGCGATGAAGGTGTTGGCGGGCACCACGACCTCGTCGCCGGGGCCGATCCCGCTTGCGCGCAGGGCGAGTTCGACGGCGTCGGTGCCGTTGGCCACGCCGACGCAGTGTCCGACACCGGCGAAGTCCGCGTACTCGCGCTCGAACAGGCGGACCTCCTCGCCTCCGATGAACGCGGTGTTCGCCAGAATCCGTTCGAATCCGGCCCGTACGTCGTCGGCGACCTCGTCGTGGGCCGCCTTGAGGTCCACCAGCGGTATCCGGTTCATCTGACGGGTCCCCCCATGGTTCGCGTGGCAAGTTCGTCGAGCGCCGGGGCGTCCGCCCGGCGCAGTCGCCGGGCCGGGTTGCCCGCCCAGACCTCGCCCGGCGGAACGTCGCCGAGCACCGTGCTTCCCATTCCGATCAGCGACCAGGCGCCGACCGTCGTGCCCTCCCGGACCAGAGCCCCGGAACCCACGTAGCTGCCCCTGGCCAGCCGCGCTCCCCCGCCCAGGCGGACTCCGGAGGCGAGCGTGACGTGGTCCTCGACCACGTCGTCGTGGGTGAGGACGACGTGTGGCATCACCGCGACGTGCGCGCCGACCCGTACGGAGGCGGTCAGGACGCAATGTGCGAGCAGCACCGAGCCGGGGCCGATCCGCGAGGTCGCCGACACCGCCGCCGTCGGGTGGAGCACCGTGGCGTAGCGGTCCGCGGGCAGGTCGAGCCTGCGCACCAGGCGGGCGCGGGCGGCGTAGTCCCGGGGGTTGCCCACGCAGATCACCACCCGGGCCTCGGGCAGGTCGTGGACCAGCTCGCAGCCGCCGAGGACGGGTACGCCGTCGACCTCGGTGCCGTGCAGGGCGGGGTTGTCGTCGAGGTGCCCGAGCAGCGTGAACTCGCCCGCGTCCCGCACGGCCTGTGCGGTCTCCCGGGCGAATCCGCCGGCGCCGATGACCAGCAGCCCGGTCATGGCGCGGCCTGTTCGTGCAGCACTGCCACGACCCGGTCCTGCTGGGCCTCGGTCATGGTGTGGAACAGCGGCAGGATCAGCGAGTCGCGGCTGATCCGCTCGGTGACCGGCAGGGGTGCGCGGGGGTGGTCCGCGTAGGCGGGTTCGAGGTGCGCGGCCATGATCCCGCGCCGGGCGGACACGCCGGCCTCGCCGAGCGCGGCGAGCAGCTCGTCCCGGCCGGCGGGGAAGTCCTCGGCCGGCAGCACCCAGTACGACTGGAAGTTGCTCTGCCCGTGCGCGGGGTCGCGTACGGGGGTGAGGCCGGGAAGGTCGCGCAGCAACGTGTCGTAGCGGGCGGCCAGTTCGCGGCGACGGGCGATCATCGTGTCGAGCTTGTCGAGCTGGACCAGGCCGACGGCTGCCTGGATGTCGGTCATCCGGTAGTTGAAGCCGACTTCGAGGTAGCTCTCCAGGACGGGCTTGTCGCTCGCGTGCCGGTCCGCCGCAGAGGCGTTCATCCCGTGCTCGCGCAGCCGGCGCAGGCGTGCCGCCCACGCGGCGTCGTCGGTGGTGATCATGCCGCCCTCGCCCGTGGTGACGAGCTTGCGCGGGTGGAAGGACCAGGCGGCGAGCAGCGCGCCGTGACCGACGGGCTTGCCGTCGGCCGTCGAGCCGATGGCGCAGGCCGCGTCCTCGACCAGGGGCAGCTCCCAGTCGGCGCAGGCGGCACGCAGGGTGTGCACGTCGGCCGGTACGCCGCCCTGGTGGACGGCGAGGACCGCCCTGGTCCGGGGGGTGCGGACCGCGTCCACGGTGGCCGCGGTGAGGTTGGCGGTGGCGAGGTCGACATCGGCGAACACCGGCTCGGCGCCGACGTACCGTACGGCGTTGGCGGTGGCGATGAACGACAGCGAGGGCACCACGACCTCGTCGCCGGGCCCCAGCCCGAGTGCGACCAGTGACAGGTGCAGGGCGGTGGTGCAGGAGCTGACGGCGACGGCGTGCTCGGCGCCCACCCGATCGGCGAAGGCCCGCTCGAAGGCGGCGACCCTCGGGCCCTGGGCGACCCAGCCGGACAGCACGGCCTCGGAGGCGGCCCGGGCCTCCTCCTCGCCGAGCCAGGGAATCATCACCGGGATGCGGTCGGTGCTCACTGGTCGGCCTCCCGCTCGGCGCGCCACCACTCGACCAGGTCGCGCAGCCCGGTGCGCAGGTCGATCCGTGCCTCGAAGCCGAGCCGCCCGGCGGCCTGTGTGGTGTCGGCGAGCCGTCGTGTCACGCCGTTCACCGCGCGGGCCGGCCCGTGCACCGGCTCCAGGCCCTGTGCCCCCATCGCCTCCAGAAGGCCCTCGGCGAGCTGCTTCAGGGAGGTCTCGGTGCCGCTGGCGATGTTGAACACCTCGTCGGTCAGATCCGACTCGGCGGCCAGGACGTTGGCCCTGGCGATGTCGCGGACGTCGACGAAGTCCATGGTCTGCGTGCCGTCGCCGAGGATCAGCGGCGGCTCGCCCGCCTCGATGCGCTCCATCCAGCGGATGAGGACCTCGGTGTAGAGGCCGTGGATGTCCATCCGTGGGCCGTAGACGTTGAAGTAGCGCAGCGCCACGTAGTCCAGGCCGTACATGGCGTGGAAGCTGCGCAGCATTCCCTCGTTGAAGGCCTTCGCGGCGCCGTAGAAGGTGTCGTTGTTGTACGGGTGGTGGCGCTCGGTCGTCGGAAAGGTCTCGGCCATGCCGTAGACGGACGCCGAGGACGAGGCGACCACCTTGGACACGCCGGCCTCGGCCGCGGCCTCCAGGACGTTGAAGGTGCCGTCGACCAGGACCTCGTTGGCGAGCCGGGGCTCCTCCGCGCACTGCGTGATGCGGATCGCGGCGAGGTGGAACACCAGGTCGGCGCCCTCGGTGACCTTGCGCACGGTGGCGGCGTCCCGGACATCGCCCTCGACCACCTCCACGGCGCCGCTGGGCAGGGCCTGGGCGAGGTTGGCGCGCCGCCCGCGCACGAAGTTGTCGAGTACGACGATCTCGCGGGCGCCGCCCTCGGCCAGCAGGTCGACGAGGTTGGAGCCGATGGTGCCCGCTCCCCCGGTGACCAGGATCTTCTTGCCTCGTACGCTGCTCAACTTCCCTGCCTTCTCAGTGAATTGAACTCGCCGAACCGCATGCGCTCAACGCCCGGCGCGCAAACCGACGACCGCGCCCCGGAACTCGAGACTCCGGGACGCCGCCTCGAGAATGTCCAGCACCCGCAGTCCCGCGCGGCCGTCGGTCAGCGGCGTCCGGCGCTGCCTGATCGCGTCGGCGAACTCGTCGACCATGCTGCGCAGCGCTTCCTTCTCGCCGATGGCGGGCGCGACCATGTCTCCGGAGCGGTACGAGACGAGCATGTCCCGGCGCTCGTCCGCGCCGATCTCCTGCGGGGAGGCCAGGTCCACGCCCCGGTCGTAAACGGCCACCCTTTGCAGGGGGTTGAGGTCGTCCCAGATCAGGGTGCGTTTGGAGCCGCCGACCATCGTGGTGCGCACCTTGGTCGGGGACAGCCAGTTGACGTGCACGTGGGCGATGGCCCCGGTGTTGAGGGTGAGCGTCAGATAGGCCACGCAGGCCTGTCCGGCGCCGATCGGGTCGGCCCCGTGGGCGGCGACGGCGACCGGCTCGACGCCCGCGGGGAGGATGAAGTCCAGGATCGACAGGTCGTGCGGGGCGAGGTCCCACAGGACGTCGATGTCCTTCTGGACGAGCCCGAGGTTGATCCGGACCGAGTCCAGGAAGTGGATCTCGCCGAGTTCGCCGGAGCGGACCAGCTCGCGGATGCGGCCCGCGGCGGGCGTGTAGCAGTAGGTGTGGTCGCACATCAGGGTGAGACCGCGTTCCTCCGCCTCGGTCACCAGGCGCATACCGTCGGCGTAGGTCGCCGCCAGCGGTTTCTCCACGAGGACGTGCTTGCCGGCGCGCAGAGCGGCCAGGGCGATGTCGAGGTGGGTGCCGGCGGGCGTGGCCACGGCGACGGCGGCCACGTCGGGGTCCGCGAGAACGGCCGCGTAGTCCGCGGTGGCCTGCACCGTCGAGTAGCCGCCCAGAACCCGCTGGGCCCGGTCCACGTCGAGGTCGCACAGCCAGCGCAGCCGGAACCGCTCGCTGGCCTGGAAGTTGCGGACGAGGTTGGGTCCCCAGTAGCCGGCCCCGACGACCGCGACCCCCAACGGCTGCGTGGTCTGCGTCACTTGGTTCCTCTCCTCTTGGTCCTTCCGCGGGCGGTCGGTCTGCAGGCGGTCCATCAGTAGGCCCCCGTTCCCCGCACCACCGCGGACCCGGTGCGCACCAGGATCGACAGGTCGAGGCCCAGCGACCAGTTGTCCACGTATCCGAGATCGAGCCGGACCGCTTCCTCCCAGGGCAGGTCCGAGCGGCCGCTGACCTGCCACAGCCCGGTGAGGCCGGGCTTGACGAGCAGCCGGCGCTTGATGTCCGGCGGGTACTCCTCCACCTCTTCGGGCAGGGGAGGCCGGGGGCCGACCAGAGACATGTGGCCCCTGACGACATTGAGCAGTTGCGGGAGTTCGTCGAGGGAGCTGCGGCGCAGCAACGAGCCGACCCGGGTGATCCGCGGGTCTTGCTTCACCTTGAACAGCAGGCCGTCGCTGTTCTGGTTCAGGTGCTCCAGTTCCGCCCTGAGGGCCTCCGAGTCCGGCCGCATGGTGCGGAACTTCAGCATGGTGAAGTGGTCGCCGTACCGGCCCACCCGCTGCTGCCGGAACAGCGCCGGCCCGGAGCTGTCGAGCCGGACGACCAGGGCGATCAGGAGCATGGGCAGCGCGAGGAACAGCAGCAGCGTCGCGGCGAGCGTCCGGTCCAGCAGTTCCTTGGGCAGCCGGGAGATCCGGGAGAGGTTCGGTGCCTGGATCCGCAGCAGCGGGACCCCGTTGGTGGGCCGTACCGCCAGCCGGGGCGCGGAGACGTCGGTCAGCACGGGGGCCAGCAGGAAGTCGACGCCCTGCGCGGCCGCCGTCCAGGACATCCGGCGCAGCACGGCGGCGTCCAGCTCGGGCGCCGGAAGCGTCACCACGGTGGTGACGCCCAGGGCCCGGACGACGTCGTTCATGTCGCCGACGCCGCCGAGGACGGGGAGCCCGAGTCTGCGGATCTCCGCGGCGTTCCGCGGATCGGTCAGGCAAACGCCGGCGACCTGCAGTTCCTGTACGCCGCCGCGCCGCAGCACGGCGACCAGCTCCGCGACGCCGGCCGACGGTCCCACCAGCAGTGTCGGGCTCCGCTCCCGGCCCCGCGACCACCGCCGGTGCAGTCGCCGGCGCAGCGTGTAACGGACCGGAAGGGCGATCGCGACGGCAGGCACCGCAGCCATGATCATGTCATGAAGTAGGTTCGAATCGTGCGTGAACAGCCAGTACGCGAGGGCGGCCAGCGCCGGCAGAGCGACGGCGCCGCGCAGCACCCGCAGGTACTCCTCCGTCCCCAGGCCAAGGGCGCGGCGGTCATAGGAGTGGTGGGCCAGCATCGTCAGGACCCACGCCGGGGGCAGCACCAGGGCCACGGCCCAGCGGCCGTAGGCCCCGTGGATCACCAGGGCCGCGGCGGCCGCTGCGAGGCCGTCCGCGACCAGTAGAGTTAACCGGTACTTCCGTTCCCAACGTCTTCGGCGAACTTCCGGACGTCTGTGTTCCACATCCAGTTGCTCATGCGTGACCTCAATGGTCATGCGCCCCCCACCACATGCGCGGCTCCCCCTGACCACACGCAACTGGACACAGGGTCGCACGTGCGCAGCCAGGGCTGAATCAGCGCCGCATGTGTCTCCTCAGCACAGCGACACTGGAAAACGAGAGAGCCTTCAGCGGTTCCCCAACCGCCTCATGCCCCCAGCATGTTGGTTACTGCCTGTGCCGATCCGGGTCACGACGCCGTGCATTGACGTGCCGTCAAGAGAAAGTCCCCCTCCCAAACCGGTCCGGCGATCCTCAATCTAGACCACAGGACGCAGTCACGGGAACAGTTGGACGAAACACGCAGCGCAAGGGCGACTTCGAGGCCATACTGCCCGGGTGACGAGCATCGTGATCCCGGCCCACAACGAGGCACGCGTCATCGGCCGGCTCCTCGACTCGCTGCTGGCCGACTCCGCCACGGACGAGACCGACATCGTGGTCGTGTGCAACGGCTGTACGGATGACACCGCGCGGATCGCGGCAGCCCGCGGCCCGCGCGTCCGGGTGGTCGAGATCCCCGTCCCTTCCAAGCACGCCGCCCTGCGGGCGGGTGACGACCACGCGCGCGGCTTCCCCCGCCTCTACGTGGACGCCGACGTCGTGATCACGGGCGCCGACGTACGGGCACTGACCGGGCCCCTCACCGACGACACCTCGGGCATCCTCGCCACCGCCCCCGAACGGCAGATCCCGCTGGCCGCCTGCGCATGGCGGGTGCGCGCCTACTACCAGGTGTGGCAGCGGCTCCCCGCCGTACGCGAGGGGTTGTTCGGGCGAGGCGTCATCGCGGTCTCCAAGGCCGGGCAGGCCCGGATCGCCGCGCTGCCGCCACTGATGGCGGACGACCTGGCCGCGTCCCTGGCGTTCGCCCCGGAGGAGCGGCTCGTGGTCCGCGCGGCCAGCGCCGTGATCCAACCACCCCGCACCTGGCCGGACTTGATCAAACGGCGGGTCCGGGCCGCGGTGTCCACCGCCCAGGTCGAGCAGCACCAGGGGGCACACCGGGCCTCGGCCCGCACGGGCAAGGCGGATCTGACGGCCATGCTCCGCAGGGAGCCGAGGCTCTTGGCGGGTGTCGTGGTCTTCGTCGCGGCGGCGGTCGCCGCCCGGCGGAGGGCCGGAAAGGCCATCCGGGCCCAGGACTTCGGCACCTGGCTACGCGACGAGAGCAGTCGGCAGGTCTGATCGCACCGCACCTGAAGCCATGTATCGCACCACACCCGGAGCCTTGTACCGCACCGCACCTGGAGCCTTGACTTGTATCTCACCGACCGCTCCGCGCCCGTCAAGGCGGGTACCGACCGGGTCCGAAGACGCAGCCCGGGGCCCAAGCTCGCCCCGGTCGTGCTCGTGCTGGGCGCGGTCAGCCTGATCACGGACATCTCCTCGGAGATGGTCACCGCCGTCCTGCCGCTCTACCTCGTCACCACGCTCGGCTTCAGCCCGCTGGGATTCGGCACCCTCGACGGCGTCTACAACGGCGTCAGCGCGCTGGTCCAGCTCACCGGGGGCCATCTCGCGGACCGGGTGCGGGGCCACAAGCTGCTGGCCGGGCTCGGCTACGGCCTGTCCGCGCTGTGCAAGCCGCTGCTCCTGCTCGCCGGCAGCCTCGGCACGCTCGGCACGGTCCTGGCCCTGGAGCGGACCGGCAAGGGCCTGCGCACCGCCCCGCGCGATGCGATGATCTCCCTTTCCACACCGGCCGAGAGCCAGGGCCGGGCCTTCGGTGTGCACCGGGCGATGGACACCACCGGCGCGATGCTCGGCCCACTGGCGGCCTTCCTCATCCTGCGCGCGGCGGCCGACGGTTACGACGCCGTGTTCGGCGTGAGCGCATGCGTCGCCGGGCTCGGGGTGGTCGTACTGGTGTTGTTCGTACCCGGCGGGCGGCGGGGGCCGGAGGAATGGCGGGGCGGGCGGACCGGCGAAGCGGGTGTGCGGGGCGAAGCCGGGGTGGCCGCTGAAGCGGGCGCAGCGGTCGACGCCGGTGTGAGGGGCGGCACGCCGCCCGTCCGCGTACGTGAGGCACTGGCGCTGCTGCGCCTGCCGCGGCTGCGGGCGCTCGCCGGCTGTGCCGCGCTGCTCGGCCTGACCACCGTCAGCGACGCCTTCCTGTATCTGCTCCTCCAGCGGCGTGCGGGTGTCGGCCAGGAGTGGTTCACGCTGCTGCCGCTGGGCACGGCCGTCGTGTTCCTGCTGCTGGCCGTGCCCGTCGGCGCGCTGGCCGACCGGGTCGGGCGGCGCACCGTGTTCCTCGCCGGGCACCTGGGTCTGCTCGCCGCCTACACATTCCTGCTGTGGGCCCCGGGCACACCGCTGCTCGCCCCGGTCGTACTCGCCCTGCACGGCGCGTTCTACGCGGCCACCGACGGGGTACTCCCGGCCGCCCTCGCCGGCCTCGTGCCCGAGCATCTGCGCGCCAGCGGCCTGGCCATCGTCGGCACCAGCCAGGCGCTGGCCCGGTTCTGCTGCTCGCTGGCCTTCGGCGCCGCCTGGACGGCCTGGGGGGACGGGCCGGCGCTGGCCGGCTCGGCGGTCGGCCTGCTGTGCTGCGCGGCCGTCGCGGGCCTGGTGCTGCGGCCGGCCGGCGGAAACCGATGACCACCACAGCCACGAGGATCCCTATGACATCGCTGCGCCGCCGTCTGCTCGTACTCGTCGCGGCGGTCCTGGTCCTCGCGGGCCTGGGCACCGGCGTGGTCCTGCACGCCGCCGCCCGCGCGGACCGGGCGAACCGGCCGCAGTCGGGCGATCCCGCCGTCCGCGCGGGCACGTTGACACTCGGCCAGAAGGGCCGCCTGGCCTTTCTCAACGCGGCCCCCGGCCCGCACCGCACCGCGGTCTCCTCGGTGCCGTCCGCCGACCCCCGGGGCGGGCGGACCGCCTCGAACCTGAAGTGCGCGCGTTTCTACGCGGCCGCCGGCACCGGCATCTGCCTCCAGTCCGACCCCGGTGTCCTCAAGCAGAGCAACCGCGCGCTGCTGCTGGACGCCGGCCTCCGCACCCGGCGCACCTTCCCGCTCGCGGGCACGCCCAGCCGGGCCCGGGTCTCGTCCAGCGGCCGCTTCGTCGCCTGGACGGTCTTCGTCTCCGGCGAGTCCTATTCGTCCGCCTTCTTCTCCACCCGGACCTCGATCCTGGACACCCGGACCATGCGGCTGACCCCCAGCCTGGAGACGTTCTCCGTCGTCAAGGACGGCAAGCCCTACCACGCCTCGGACATCAACTTCTGGGGCGTGACCTTCGCCGCCGACGACGACACCTTCTACGCCACCCTCAACACCGCCGGCACGACCTACCTGGTCCGGGGTTCGATCTCCCGGCGTACGGTGACCACCCTGGTCGAGAACGTGGAGTGTCCCTCGCTCTCCCCCGACGGGACGCGGGTCGCCTTCAAGAAGCGGGTCCTGTCCCGTACCGATCTGTGGCACGAGTACGTCCTCGACCTGCGCACCCTGCGCGAGACACCGCTGGCCGAACGCCACAGTGTCGACGACCAGGCCACCTGGCTCGACGACCACACGGTCGCCTACGCGCTCCCCGCCGACGGCAAGGTCGGCAGCAGCGACCTGTGGAGCGTACCCGCGGACGGCTCGGGAACCCCCCACCTGCTGATCGCCGGTGCCTCCTCCCCCGCGCCGCTGTAGCCTGCGATCCGCCGCCCGATCACTGGAAGTAGACGAGAATGCGTCCGGTGTTGCCCGTGTCGACCTCGCGCCGGACGTACAGCTTCCGGATGTGCTTCTGGTCCAGGAACGCGAGCACGCGGGCTCTGAGCCGCCCGGAACCCTTGCCCGGAATGATCTCCGCAACGGGCTCGCCCGCATGGTTGGCCCTGAAGAGGAACTGACGCAGCGCCAGTTCGATGTCGCGGTTGTTGCGGAAGATCGGGTGGAGATCGAGCGAGAGCATCCGGACCTCGGGTGGGGTTGGAGACGGGGCGCCATGTGAAGCTACTCGGCCGCGAAACCGCGCGCCAGGAGGGGTGGGGTCCGGGTCATGTTCCTGGGCAGCGCTCGGGCAGGTGCCGTCTTCGCCCTCGCACTGGTGCCGGCGGACTGGCGGTACGGCGCCGACGCGCTGGGTGGCGCCGCCCTCGGAACCAGCGCCGCGCGTCTGCTCGGCGCGCCCCCGGACCGGGTGCGGGCGGGGCTGGAGGGCTTCAACTCCTGTCTGACCGCCCTCTGTTGCGCCGTGTTCCTCAGCGGGCAGGCCGGCCACGATGCTGCTCGCGGCCCCGGCCTGCCTTGTGGCCACCATGGTCACGGCGGCCATGATCCGCCTGCTGCCCGGAGACCTTCGGAACGACGGCCGTCTACGAGGAGCCTGCCCTCGCGGTGATTGTGATGCCGCCGGATCGCGTCGACGTGAGCGACGGAGTAGGTGTCCTGCTGCGCTCGATCAAGCCGGGCCGGGTACTGGCCCGCAGTAGCTCGGCCTGGGCGGAAGGCCGCCCGGCAGCCGCGGGCCCTGCCGGCACTCGCCGCCGCCGGACGGCGGTTGGTGCCATACGGCACGGGTACCCGGGCGCGGATGGAGTGGCAGCAGGTGCAGGACGCGTCGGCCGCGGTCTTCGTCGTGGTCCTCGCCCCGGGAGCGGAAGCCGTCGCCACGCTCACCGGCTTCGCCCGGGATGTGCCTCTCGAAGCTCGGCGAACAGTGCGAGGAGCTGTCGCTGCTGGGGGACATTCCGGCCCGGTCTCGGCCCGGCGCTTGTCGACCTGCCACAGGGAGCATCACCACCGGGGAGCGCATCATGACGTCCACCGAATTCCTCGCCGCCGTGCGGGAGCACGGGGAGTACAGCGACCTCGACGAGGCGACCCGCGTCACCGAAGCCGTCCTCTGCACGCTCGGCGACCGGCTGCAGCCCACCGCGGCGGATCACCTCGCGGACCAGCTGCCCCTGGAGATCGGGTCGTTCGTCACCGGCGTGGGCAACACCGGACGGACCTGGGGCGTGCAGGAGTTCGTCCGCCAGGTGGCCCGGGCCGCCGCCGAGGACGAGACGACCGCCCGGAGGGACGCGGAAGTGGTGCTCACCGCCGTCGGCGGCACCGTGTCGGGCGGCGCGCTGCACAAGCTGCTGAGTCTGCTGCCGAGCGGATACGCGGCGCTGTTCGGCCATCCCGAGCTGACCTGACCGGGCCTGGTGCGGCGGCGACGGCGACGGGGGCGCCGCCGACCAGCACCGGCCCACCTTCACCCGCCGCTTCCCCGCCGCCGTACGCTTCTGGTGTCACACGCCCGCAGGCCAGGTGTGTTCCTCCCGGGTCTCCTCGGCCACGGGGTGCAGCGGGGTGAGCGCGTGAGTGCGGTCGAGGTAGCAGAAGGCGTCGTAGCGCTGGGCCAGGACCGTGGGGACGTAGTTGCCGACGCGGTCGTACTGCGGCCGGTACACCACGCCGATCGCGCGGTGGCCGTGCTCCTCGTGGAACCACTCGCCATGGCCGGAGGAGGGCGGGTGCTGGAGCTGCACATGCGGGAAGACGAACAGCGCCCGCTCGCCGGGCAGCGCCCGGTGCAGCAGATCCTCCACGCTGCCGGTGCGCGCGGGCGGCACGTCCATGATCCTGGGGACGTCGCCCCATGCTTCCGCGGCGATCACGGTGCCGGAGTGCGAGCCGAACCCGACCAGCACCACACCCCTGCCCATGTGACGCTCGCGCACCAGTTGCCCGACGTTGATCTCGCCGACGTCGGCCATGTCCGTGGCGCGCGCATCACCGATGTGGGTGTTGTGCTCCCAGACCACCGCCCTGGCATCAGGGCCGTAATGCTCCGTCAGCCGGTCCAGGGTGTCGGCCATGTGGCGGTCCCGGATGTTCCACGACTCGGGCCCGCTGTCGAGCATGACCCGGTAATAGGCCTCGGCCCCGGCCAGCACGTCGGCGTTCTGCCTGGCCGCGAACTCCGCGAGCGAGCCGTCCACGCCCGCCGCCTGCGCGGCCCGCCGGCGCAGCTGCGTGAGCAGGGCCACCACCTCGGGTGCACAGCCCTCCGGCATGTAACGGGTGGCCAGCGCATACGCCTGCGGGTTCGCCGCGTACGGCTCGAAACAGCGGAACGTCTCCAGGGCGTGCTCCACCCGGTCGGGGTCGTGCTCGCGCAGATGACCCAGCACCGCGTGCAACGACTCCCACAGGCTGTAGACGTCCAGCCCGAAGAAGCCCACGCGCCGCTCGGGGGGCAGAGCCTCGTTGTGCCGGCGCAGCCACCGGGTGAAGGCGGCCACGTCGGTGTTGCCCCATATCCACGTCGGCCAGCGCCGGAAGCCCGCCAGCACCTCGCCGGGGTCCTCGGGCGCGTCCGACGCGGCGACCACGGCGCAGTGCACGGCCTGGCAGTCCGGCCAGTCGCCCTCCACCGCGACGAAGGAGAAGCCCTTCTCCTCGATCAGCCGGCGCGTCAGCACGTCTCGCAGCTGGTAGTAGTCCGCGGTGCCGTGGGACGCCTCGCCGAGCAGCACATAGCGGGCGTCGCCGATGCGCTCCATCAGCGGATCGAGCGACGCCGGGTCGGTCAGCGGCAAGGCGTGGCTGCGGATGCGGTCCAGGTCGGTGTCGGGCACGGAAGCTCCCCTTTCCGCGGATGCCGCACCGGGTTCCCGCGGTACCGCGAGCGAAACGACGTGCGCGCGGCCCCGCCGCCGTACCAGGAGACGTCGGCACAGGCAGCGCGCGTGTCCTGACGCTCCGGCCGGGTACCCGCACTCGGCAAGCGCCTGTGGGAAGCACAGAGCGAAACGACAGGAGTCGGAGACCGGAACGATGCCTGCCCGGCACGATCCCCTGTGGTGGACCCCCGGGAACGCCGCCGTGCCGCCGAGCGCTCCGCGCGCCCGCGCAGCCCGGTCCCGGAGACCGGCGACGAGCCGGATCTGCTCGGCCAGTACCTGGCCCAGATCGCCGCGACCCCGCTGCTCGAAGCCGCGGACGAGGTACGACTGGCCCAGCGCATCGAGGCCGGTGTGCACGCCGCCGAGGAGCTGGAGCCGGACGAGGCCGGCGAGCGCGCCCTCGCACCGCCGCGGCGCCGGGAACTGGAGGCGGCCGTACGGGACGGCACGCGGGCCAAGGACCACATGATCCGGGCCAACCTGCGGCTCGTGGTGTCGATCGCCAAACGGCACGCCCACCGGGGCGCGCCCCTGCTCGACCTGATCCAGGAGGGCAACCTCGGGCTGATACGGGCGGTGGAGAAGTTCGACCACACCAAGGGCTTCAAGTTCTCCACGTACGCCACCTGGTGGATCCGGCAGGCGATCGAACGGGGCCTGGCCCAGCACGCCCGCACGGTACGGCTGCCGATGCACGTCGTGGAGCAGCTGCAGAAGCTCGCGAAAGCCGAACGGCAACTCCAGCTGCGGCTCGACCGCGAGCCGACGGACGACGAGGTCGCCCGGGAGAGCGGCTTCGACGAGCAACGGGTGGTCTGGCTGCACCGGGTCGGGCGGCAGACGCTGAGCCTGGACACGCCGGTGGACGAGACCGGCGAGACCGTGGTCGGGGACCTCGTCCCCGCCACCGAC
The DNA here is from genome assembly GCF_009604455.1 of Streptomyces sp. RB17. GTDB lineage: Bacteria > Actinomycetota > Actinomycetes > Streptomycetales > Streptomycetaceae > Streptomyces. The sequence goes on along the minus strand of NZ_WEGL01000005.1, from coordinate 390,942 downwards.
ATACTCCAGGCTCCGCAGGTCGCCGAGTACCGGGCGCCGGCCGAGAACCTCAGGGACGCCCTGGGTGTGCTGGCGCCCCGTGAAGCCATGATCCTCAGCCTGCGCTACGGACTGCACGACGGGCATCCGCGCACGCTGCAGCAGGTGGCCGACCAGGCCGGACTGACCCGGGAACGCGTGCGCCAGCTGGAGAAGGAGTCACTCAGCAGACTGCGGGCGCCCGAGACGGGCAAGCGCCTGCTGGACTGGGCGAGCTGACGGCCTGGACCCGGGCGAGCCGACGCCCGGGACCGGGCGAGCCGGTCGCGCGCCGCTCGCATGGCTCGCGCCCGGGCGCTGGTCAGGCCCGGGTCCCGGGGCCCGGCGTCCCGCCGAGCGTCGTATGCCGCATCCGGCGCGGCCGGGAGCTCCGGTGCCGGCCGGCGTGTGCCATGCCGCTCACCATGATCGCCAGGCCCGCGCAGAAGATGAGCGCCAGCGCGAGTCCGGAGCTGAACAGGGCGAGGCCGCTCATGGTGGCGACGTCGTGATCCAGGACGGACACCGTGTAGTCGGGCCCGCCGGACAGGTTGCCCGCGATCGCAAGGGCCGTGAAGGCAGCCGCGCCCGCGAGAAGGAGCAGTCCGAAGAACCGCATCCCAGTCATCTCCTCGTCTCCTCGCACGGGGTGTGTCGATCGGGCGGGTACCCCACGGCGATCCGGTCATCCCGCGCCGCTGGGTCGTATGCCTGCGCCTGCTCGGGGTACTCCGGTCGCATGGCCGGTATCGAACTCAGAAGCGCAGCCTTCAGTGATCACAGCATGATCCCGCGCCACTACGCCCATGACGCGGACAACGTCTCCCCGCCCCTCGCCTGGTCCGGAGTACCGGACGACGCGGCGGAGCTGGCCCTGCTGTGCGAAGACCCGGACGCACCGTCGGGAACCTTCGTGCACTGGCTCGTGACGGGCATCGACCCCCGCACCGGGGGCCTGGACGCCGGCGAGGCACCCCGGGGCGGTCAGGCGCATCGCAACGGCTTCGGCGAACGCGGCTGGGGCGGTCCACAGCCCCCGGTCGGCGACGACGCCCACCACTACGTCTTCCGCCTCTACGCCCTCCCCGCCCCTGTCTCCCTCCCGGACCGGGCCACCGCCGACGACGCACACGCCGTCCTCGACCGGGAGCAGTTGGCCAGCGGCACCATCGTCGGGCTCTACCAGCGCTGACCACGACGGCAGACATGCCCGTCACCCCCGTCGGCGCCCGACCGTGCGGGGCCCTCCACGCCGCCGTGCCTGCGGACGCGCGGTACGGCGGTCGGGTCACGGCCGAGGCGTGGCAGGAACTCGCCACCCGCGGTATCAGCGGTACCAGGAGCACGGAGCGTCGGCTGCTCGGCGACGGCGAACGCACCTGGGAGGAGTTCTTGGACCGGATCGACCGGATCGACCGGATGCCGGTGCGCGCGGCGTGATGTGCCGTGACGCCCCTGGACCCGACCGGCCCGCCCTTCCCGGAGGACGTCGACACCGCCTTCCACCACGGGGTGTCGGGCGCATGCGCAGCCGTGCCGTCGGACGACCGCGGCCCCCGATGCCCGAGGTCGTCCTCGTGCCGGGCATGGGCGTGGCCGACGACCTGCTGTCCGGCCCGCCCGGACGCTGCTCATGGGGGACTCGAGCGGCACCGAGGTCGCCGCACGCGCGGCGTTGGCCGCGCCGAACGTCGTCGCGCTGGTACTGGCGAGCCCACGGTCTGCCCGGTCGCGCGCGCCCCTGCCCCGACTGCTGCTGCGTCGGCGGCTGGACTCCCGGCACGAGCCGTCCGGCCCGTCCGAGTCGCGCCACCGTACGGGACAGTCGGCGGGTGTCACCGGCCGGGCTGGGTGAACAGCGTGCCGAACTCGTCCGGCAGGGCGCCCTGCAGGTCCGCCGCCAGGTCCGTGTCCTCGGCCGTGAGCCCGGAGACCACCGTCTGCGCCAGGAACAGAGCCTGCTCCGGAGTGGCACCCACGGGCCGGGCCACATCGGCCAGCAGCTCGTCGAGCCGCATGGCGGAGTCGTCCGCCATGCGGCCGCCGTACTCCAGCGCCCCGCGTTCATGGGCCGGTACGGCCTGCCGCAGATGGTCACGGTGGGGCGCGTCCAAACGACTGCTCAACGCTGCGAGAACCAGGTGCACGGCTGCGTCGGCGGCCTCCGTGTCGCCGAGCCGGGCCCGCGACGCCACCTCTTCCACCAGATGCCGATGGCTGATCATGCTGCCTCCCGCTGGTGCGGACGGGGTCATACCGGAGGGATCCGAGCGGCGGCCCTGAGGGCCGCGTTCCCCCGGGTGCCCGTGGGACCGACGCGTACACGGGACGACGACGTCGCCGTATGCCGGCCGCGGACATCGGCGTGGCCCGGTGACGGACCGGGACCACCCTGCTCGTCGGTCCGGATTCCGGGTAGGTCCGGATTCCGGGTAGGTCCGGATTCCGGGTAGGTCCGGATTCCGGGTAGGGATGGATCATGCGACGGATCACGGTGGCGGTCGGTGGCCGCCCGACGGTGGCCTGGCGGATCGCCGGGCGACCGCCTCCAGTGGTGTGCGTCCACGGTCCCGGGGTCTCCAGCCGGGAGTTCCGGCCGTTCATCGAGGTCCTCGGCCGGCACCACGACACGTGGACCGTCGATCTTCCCGGGTTCGGCGCCAGCACCGGACCCCGGTACCCGCTGGGGTTGCGGGCGCCGGCCGACGCGCTCGTGGAGTGGCTGACCGCCGTCGGCCTCGACCAGGTGGTGCTCCTCGGCGGGTCCTTCGGCTGTCAGGTGGCCGTCGACACCGCCGTCCGGCATCCGGACCGCATCGCTGGGCTTGTGCTCGTGGGGCCCACCGTCGACCCGGCCGCCCGCGGCTTCATCCGTCAGCTGCTGCGCTGGCTGCGCAACGCGCCCCACGAGCGCGCGTCGATGGCCCCGCTCAACCTCGCCGACTACCGTGACGCGGGCGGACGCGGCATCGTCGGCGCCTTCACCGAGTCGCTGCGCGACCGTGTCGAGGACAAGCTGCCCCACGTCGTCGTGCCGACACTGGTGGTGCGCGGGGCGCAGGATGGTCCCCCAGGAGTGGGCCAAGGAGGTGACCCGGCTGCTGCCCGCGGGACGGCTGGCCGTGGTGGAGGAGTCCGGACACATGGTCCCCTACCGGCAGGCGCACCCACTGGCCGGGCTCGTCACCGGCTTCCTCGCTCACGAGTGCGTGGCCGCCGGTGCGGGTGGCAGGACGGGGCCGCCGGAGCAGGGGCCGGCGGGATGAAGGCGTCCACTCAGCCCCCGCAGTGGCCGATCTGTACCGATCCTGGTACGCCGGGCGTGGCCTGCCCACCGGACGACTCCTCGTCGAGTCGTTCCTGCTGCTCGAGCCCTGGTGGACCCTGCGCACCGGATCGGTGCCGTACTGGACGGTGTTCGGCACCGAGGCTTCACGCGCGCGCCTCGATTCCTGCCTGGACGCCTCCGCCCCTTACGACGAGATCCGGATCCTGCTGTCCAACGACGGCACCGACTCCATCGGCCTGGCCGACGCGCACGCCTGGCAGCGTACGGCCGCCCGCGCACGCAAGATCGGCCGGCTGACCGGCGTGGACGCCGCCGCCTACCCGCGTGACTTCGCGAGCTTCGTACGCTCACACCGGGAACTGAGCAAGATCCGCACCCGGTATCCACTGCCGCTGCCGCTCGACGCTGCCGACGCGATCACCGCACTTGCCGCCCGAGACGACATCCTCTGGCGCCCGGTGCGCTGGTCCACCACCGGTTCAGTGTCGCTCGAGGCCCGGCTGGGACGCTGCCTGTGACGGGCCGGGAACGAAACCGGCGTCCGGACCAGCAGGACGGTGATGCGTCAGCATGGAGGACAAAGCCGCTCTCTCGACAACCGCGTTCGACTTCGGAGTCGTTCACCGACATCCCGACATGCCTCGCGCTCCTCGGGAGCCGAGGTCCGACCCTCTCGCCTTCACGGCTCAGGCCGTGCTCCTCGGCCACATCCTGGATCTGTCGCTCACGGGCGCGCGTTCCCGGAGGGAGGCGGAGGCGGAGGCGTACGGCAGGTACCGGTTTCCGTACGCGGGTTGACGCCGCGCGGGAACGCGTGACGGCGCCGCCGGCCCGGACCGTCCGGGGCGGCGGCGCCGTCATGGGCTCGCGGTCGTCACGCCTGCAGGAGCTGCTCCCAGTCCACGGTGCGGGCCCACTGCTCGAAGGTGTGCCAGGACACCTCCGGGTAGGCGGCACGCAGCGCCGTCCGGTCCACGAAGTGGGTGTTCTCCTCGAAGCGCCGGAACATGGTGGCGACCTCGTCGCCGGCCCACTGCCGCACCTGCTCGAGGGGCATCTGCTGGTACGGGATCTCCTTGCCCAGCACCCTGCTGAGCGCAGCCGCGGCCTCCGTCCCGGTGACGCTGTCGGAGGCGAGGTCGATCCGCCGTCCGGCCAGGTCACCGGGGTTCTCGATGGCGTGCACGGCCAGGCCCGCGATGTCGAGCACCGTCACCTGGTCCAGTTTCTTGCCGGGCGACAGCGGCATGGCGAGCCGGCCGGCCGCCAGTCCGTTGAACCTGACGTTGAGCATGTTCTCCATGAAGTAGACGGGGCCGAGGACGGTGGCGCGCAGCCCGTCCTTCTCCCGCAGATACGCCTCGATCTGCTGCTTGCTGCCGGCATGGGCGACCTGGCTGTCGACGATCCGGTCGGCTCCGCGCAGCGAGGAGTACACCAGGTGCACGCCCGCCTGTTCGGCGGTGTCGGCCAACAGCCGTCCCTGGGCGACCTCCTGCTCCTTGCCCCCTGGACCGAACGGCAGCGAGAGACCGAACACCGCGTCCACTCCGGTGACGGCCTTGGACAGCGCCTCGGCGTCCGCCGGGCTGCCCGCGACCGGGCGAGCGCCCAGATCGGCCAGCGATCGGGCCGCGGGGGAACCCGGGTCACGGGTGAGGGCGAGAACGTCATGGCCTCGCCGCAACAGCAGTTCGGTCACCGCCCTGCCCTGCTTGCCCGTGGCGCCGATGACGAGAACCGTGGTCATGAGTACTCCTTGTCCGACGTGGTCAAGAGTGCTTCTCGTGCGCGGTGGAGGCCGCACGCTGTGCCCGCTCGGTGACGAAGAGCAGGATCGTGGGGACGATCGCCAAGACTGCGGCGACGATGACCCAGCCGAAGGTGTCCCCGAAGGCCTGGGCCCGGCCGGACGGACGTGTCCGACCGGCGAGTTGGTGGGAGAGGACGATGGTCAGGACTGCGGTGCCGATCGAACCGCCCACCCGCTGCAGGACGTTGAGCTGAGGTGTCGCGTCCTTGATCTTCTGCGCCGGCAGGGTGCGGTAGGCGGAGGTCATCACCGGGGTGAGGGACAGTCCGATGCCGGCACCTCGCGTGGCCATGGCGAGGGCGAGCAGCGGATAGGAGGTGCCGGCGGTGAGGAAGAGGAAGGGGATCGTGCACACCGCGGCGATGAGCCCGCCGAGCAGCGCGGTCGTACCCCCGCCCAGCTTGTCCGTCAGGGGCGCCGCCAGCCGGTTGGCGGCCAGCGCTCCGACTCCGCTGGGCACCAGCAGCAGCCCGGTGCTGACGACGTCCTCGCCCCGGACGATCTGGAAGTACAGCGGCAGCAGGATCATGCCGCCGAACAGGGCGACACCGAGGCTGAACATGGTCAGTGCCGCGGCGCTGAACAGCCGGTTGGCGTACAGCCTCATGTCCAGCAGCGGATGGGGCACGCGCAGCGAGCGCACGACGAACAGGACGAGGAACACGACCGCGGTCACGAGCACGGCGATCGACCGCGCGGTGGCCTCGGCCCGGGTGCCGATGTCGGCCAGGCCGTAGGTCAGGCCGACCAGTCCGCCGGCGGCGAGCACCAGGCCCGGTACGTCGAGCGGCCCTGCCTCTGATCCGTCGTCACGGGGCAGCAGCAGCCGGGCGAGTACGGCACCCACCAGGCCGAGGGGGATGTTGATCCAGAAGATGGACTGCCAGCCCGCCCCCTTGACCAGCAGCCCGCCGATGAGCGGGCCGATCATCGGGGCGAGCACGATCGGGATGCCGACCATGCTCATCACGCGCGCCATCTGCGACCGGTCGGCCATGCGGGTCCAGATGATCGTGCCGACCGGCATGATCGCCCCGCCGCCGAGGCCCTGCAGCGCCCGGCTCGCGACCAGTTGGCCGATGCTGTCCGACAGCGCGCAGCACGCGGATCCGAGGGTGAACACCAGCAGCGACACGAGGTAGAGCCGGGCGGCACCGAGCCGCTGGGCGGCCCAGGCGGTCACCGGGATGACCGCGGCGAAGGCCAGCAGATACGCGGTGACCGTCCACTGCACCTCGGTGAGCGGTACGGCCAGGTCGGCGGCGACGGTGTCCAGCGCCACGTTGACGACCGTGGAGTCGAGGAACGAGAGCGACGCGCCAATCATGATCACGCCTATGGCGCGCCGTAACGCGGGAGAGAAGGGCACCGGAACGGTGGACTGCGCGGTGCCTTGCGTGGGGACAGCGCTCATGCCGCCCATTGTTAGACAGCTGTCGAGCGATGTCAAACGACTGTCTAAGTCGTAATCTTGGCCCATGACGACCGCCGATTCCCGCTCCGCCGCCGCCTCGCCCCGCCGTACGCCACGGCGTGCCCGGACCCCCGAGGACCGGCAGGTCGACGCCGAGCGCACCCGTACGGCCCTGCTCGATGCCGCCCTGGAGGAGTTCGCGGCGCGTGGCTTCATGGGGGCCCGCGTGCGCGACATCGCCGCGCGCGCGGGTGTCAGCAAGGACCTCGTCAACTACCACTTCGACAGCAAGGAAGGGCTGTACCTGGCCGTGCAGCGCGCCTGGCTGCAACGCGAAGCGGCCTTCGCCGACCCGTCGCTGCCGCTCGCCGAACTCGCCGCCCGGTACCTGGACGACGCGCTCCGCGATCCGCGCCCCATGCGACTGCTCGCCTGGCGCGGACTCTCCGAACCCCAGGACAGCGCTGCCGCCCGGCCCCCTGCCGAGTCCGAGGACCTGTCCGGCGTACGCCGCCGTCAGGAGGACGGCGAGGTGGCCCCCGGTCTCGACCCGGCCTCGCTCCGCCTGGTGCTGCTCGGCGCGGTGGCGGCACCCGTGGTGTTCCCCGACATGGCACGCCGGTTGTTCGGCACCGGCATCGAGGACCCGGACTTCCGGACCCGGTACGAGCAGGGCCTGCGCGACCTCGTCCGCCAACTGGCCCCGGGCGGGGCGGGAGAGGAGGACGGCGAGACGGAGGGCGGCACGCCGTAGCGAGGCGCGCCGCCCTGCCGAGCTCGCCACGGACGAGCACCGCCGGTCGGAGCCGGCCTCAGCCTCCCTGTCCCGGGGACGCGTCGGCGAGGGCCAGTTCGGCGTAGGCGCGGGCGGCGGGCTCGAACTGCAGGACCGCGTGGGCCGCGCCGGTGTTGGCGTCCCGCCAGAAGCGGGCCAGGGAGCCCGTCTCGCTCGCACCGCTGGTTCCGGCGTTGCGGAACAGCTCGTTGACCGCGGTCACCGCGATGTCGGCCGCCAGGGTCTGGTCCCGATGGGCGCGGGCGGCCGCCAGCGGGGTGAGCGTGCCGCGGTCCGCTTCCGACGCCGCGCGTTCCAGGAGCAGTTGGGCCGCATCGAGCTGCCCGGCCGTGCGGGCCAGTACCGCGTCGGTGGCGGCCTCACTGACGCCGAGCAGCCGGTTCGTGGACGGCGCCGCCGCCCTCTTCCGGGCGACCCTGGCCGTCCACTGGGCCAGCGCTCCCCGGGCGGCGCCCAGCACCGGGGCGGCGAAGGAGAGCCCGCTCACCGCCCGCAGCGGCACCGCGTGGCAGGCGGGCGACGAGCCCGAAGACCGCCCGGAGATCACATCGTGCCGCGCCACGGAGTGCTCGACGGGGACGAAGGTGGGCTCCAGCACCAGCGTGTCGCTGCCGGTGGCCCGCATCCCCGTCATGAACCAGCTCTCCTCGACGGTGTAGGCCGCCCGCGGCACCAGCAGGAAACGCACCTCGTTGCCACCGCCGGCCAGGGGCACCGGGCAGCACAGCATGGCGTGGTCCGAGAAGTGGACCCCGCTCATGTACGGCCAGCGGCCACTGAGCAGCCAGCCGCCCGCCACGGGCTCCGCGGTACCCGCGGGCAACAGCGCCCCGACGAGGAAGGCGTCCGGCCCCTCGCCCCAGACGACGCGCTGCGCCTCCTCGGGCAGGAAGCCCGCCATCCGGCCGATGGTGGCCGCGATGGAGGCGCACCACGCGGCCGAGGGGTCCCCCTCGGCGACTGCGGCCACATCGCGCACACAGGCGCTGAACGTTCCCTCGCTGCCACCCCAGCGGGCGGGCACGAAGTGCCGGGCGAAACCGGCGCCCCGGATCGCCTCGTACGTCTCCGGGGACAGCCGGCGGTCGAGTTCCGCCTTCGCGGCGTGCACGGCGGCGAGTTCGGCCAGCGCGGCGACGGCGCCCTCGGCCGGCCGTGACGCCTCCTCGTTCGTTCGGCGTTCCATCAGGACTCCCTCCTCGTGACGGCGGCGGGATGCGCCGGCGGATCGCCACGGCGACGGCTTCGACGTCGCCGCTCGGCCGGCCGGCCTGCGGGCCCGCGCACGTGCGACGACGGTCGTCCGGTGCGCTCGAGGCTGCCTCGCCGACCGCTGGAATCCCCCCGGCCGGCCGCCGGGCGAGGGGCCCTACCACCCGGTTTCGAGCCGGGCTCGAGCCGCACGGCACAGGCTGCTCGACGCGGGCGGCGTTGCCCTACCACCGACGGTGGAGGACCCCGTCGGGCACAGGCGAAAGGAACGCACTGCGATGGTCTGCTCGAATGAACCCCGTCGTGCCGGAGGTGTGCGGTGACCCGGCGCGTCGTGATCACAGGTATCGGTGTACGTGCGCCCGGTGGGGCCGGAACGAAGGAGTTCTGGGATCTGCTGACCGCGGGCCGTACGGCCACTCGGCGGATCGACTTCTTCGACCCCGGCCCCTTCCGCTCCCAGGTCGCCGGCCAGGTGGCGTTCGACGCCGCGGCGGAAGGGCTGAGCCCCCGGCAGATCCGCCGGATGGACCGCGCCACCCAGTTCGCCGTCGCCTGTACCCGGGAGGCCGTGACGGACAGCGGGCTGGAGACGCAGGCGGGCGATCCGCAGCGGGTCGGTGTCGCCCTCGGCAGCGCGGTGGCATGCGCGACCAGCCTGGAGAACGAGTATCTGGTGATGTCCGACGCCGGCCGGGAGTGGCTGGTGGACCCGGCCTATCTCTCGTCCCACATGTTCGACTACCTGAGCCCCGGCATGATGCCCGCCGAGGTGGCCTGGGAGGTGGGCGCGGAGGGGCCGGTGACCATGGTCTCCGACGGCTGCACCTCGGGGCTGGACGCGGTCGGTCACGCCGTCCAGCTGATCCGTGAGGGTTCCGCCGACGTCATGGTCGCCGGTGCCACGGACACGCCCATCTCACCGATCGTGGTGGCCTGCTTCGACGCCATCAAGGCGACCACCACCCGCAACGACGATCCCGAGCACGCCTCCCGGCCGTTCGACGGCTCCCGCAACGGGTTCGTACTGGCCGAGGGCGCCGCGATGTTCGTGCTGGAGGAGTACGAGGCGGCGCGGGCCCGCGGCGCCCGGATCTACGCGGAGGTGACCGGGTACGCGACCCGCTGCAACGCGTACCACATGACGGGGCTGAAGAAGGACGGCCGCGAGCTGGCCGAGGCCATCCGGACGGCACTGGACGAGTCCCGCCTGGACCCCACCGCGGTGGACTACATCAACGCGCACGGCTCGGGCACCAAGCAGAACGACCGCCACGAGACCGCGGCGTTCAAACGGAGCCTCGGCCGGCACGCGTACGACGTGCCGGTCAGCTCCATCAAGTCCATGGTGGGTCACTCGCTCGGGGCCATCGGCTCCATCGAGATCGCGGCCTGCGCCCTGGCCATCGAGCACGGAGTCATCCCGCCCACGGCCAACCTGCACCAGCCCGACCCGGAGTGCGATCTGGACTACGTCCCGCTGACCGCGCGCGAGCAGCGGGTGGACACCGTGCTGACGGTGGGCAGCGGTTTCGGCGGGTTCCAGAGCGCCATGGTGCTCCGGCGTCCGGAAGGAGCCCGCGCATGAGCGCCACGGCGGTGGTCACCGGGATCGGGGTCACGGCACCCAACGGCCTCGGGACGCAGGAGTACTGGAAGGCCGTGCTCGACGGTCGCAACGGGATCAGCGAACTCACCCGGTTCGACACGTCGCGCTGTCCGGCACGGCTCGCCGGGCAGATCACCGGTTTCCGGGCCGAGGAGCATCTGCCGGCCCGGCTCCTGCCCCAGACCGACATCTCCACGCGCCTCGCCCTGGTGGCTGCCGACTGGGCCCTCGAGGACGCGGGTGTCGGCCCCGAGGCCCTGCCCGACTACGACATGGGCGTGATCACGTCCAACGCCATGGGCGGTTTCGACTTCACCCACCACGAGTTCCGCAAACTCTGGAGCCAGGGGCCGGAGTTCGTGAGCGTCTACGAGTCGTTCGCCTGGTTCTACGCGGTGAACACGGGCCAGATCTCCATCCGCAACGGCATGCGCGGGCCGAGCGCCGCCCTGGTCGGGGAGCAGGCGGGCGGTCTCGACGCGCTCGGCCATGCCCGCCGAACCGTCCGGCGCGGCACCCGGCTCGTGGTCAGCGGCGGTGTCGACTCCGCCTTCGACCCCTGGGGGTACGTCTCCCAGCTGGCCGGCGGACGGGTGAGCACCGTGCCGGACCCGGACCGCGCGTACCTGCCCTTCGACTCCCGCGCCTGCGGCCACGTTCCGGGAGAGGGCGGTGCCCTGCTCGTGGTGGAGGACGCGGACTCGGCGCGCGAGCGGGGCGTCACGGGCGCCGACGTGTACGGCGAGATCGCCGGCTACGCCGCGACCTTCGACCCCCGGCCCGGCTCCGGCCGTCCGCCGGGGCTGCGCAGGGCGGCGCAGGCGGCCCTGGCCGATGCCGCGGTCGCGCCGGGCGACGTGGACGTGGTCTTCGCGGACGCGGCGGGCAGCGCCGAGCTGGACCGGGCCGAGGCCGCGGCGATCCGCGAGCTCTTCGGTCCGGGCGGCGTCCCGGTCACCGCGCCCAAGTCGCTGACCGGCCGGCTCCACGCGGGCGGCGGCCCGCTGGACGTGGCGACGGCCCTGCTGTCCCTCCGCGACGGTGTCGTCCCGCCGACCGGCAACACCTCGGACGTCCCGGAGGAGTACGGACTGGACCTGGTCCTCGACGCACCGCGTGAACGGCCCCTGCGCACCGCGCTGGTGCTCGCGCGCGGCCACCGCGGCTTCAACGCGGCCCTGGTCGTCCGCGCCGTCCCCCGGTCCTGAGCGGTACGACGATCCGGCCGCTCGGCGCGGATGGCATCCCGCACGCCTGACAACCGGTCACCCGAACACCAGGAGAGATCTCATGACCACCATGAACCTTGACGACCTGCGGCGCATCCTCGTCGAGTGCGCCGGCTCCGAGGAGGGACTCGCCGCCCCTGAGGGGGACGTGCTCGACGCGTCCTTCGAGGACCTGGGCTACGACTCGCTGGCCCTGATGGAGACCGCGGCCCGGATCAACCAGGAGTTCGGCGTCAGCATCCCCGACGACGAGATCACCGAGGTGGAGACGCCCCGGGCGCTGCTCGCCCTGGTGAACGAGGGGATCACGGCCGCGGCCTGATCCCGTCCCGGCCCCGCAGATCCACCGGTGCCGCCGTCCCGGGACGGCGGCACCGGTCCACTTCCCGCATGGACCAGCCGAGGAGACCCACCATGACAGAGGGCAGGCAGCACAGCACCGAGCACACCGTCGTCGTCGCGGCTCCCCCGCGCGTCCTCTACGAACTGGTCGCCGATGTGACGTGCTGGCCGGCCGTCTTCGGCCCCAGTGTGCACGTGCACCACCTGGAGCGCGAGGAGCGTGCGGAGCGGTTCCGGATCTGGGCTCTCGTGGGCGGGCGGGTCACCAGCTGGGTGTCGCGCCGTACCTTCGACCCCGACGGGCTGCGCATCACCTTCCGGCAGGAGCACGGCCGGCCGCCGATCGCCTCCATGGGCGGCGAGTGGCTGTTCCGCTCGTTGCCCGGCGACCGTACCGAGATCGTGCTCCGGCACGACTTCACCGCGGTCGACGACGCGGCGGAGACGGTGCGGTGGATCACCGACGCACTGGACCGCAACAGTCCCGAGGAGCTCCGGGCGCTCGCCCGTACGGCGGAGTTCGGGCACCCGGTGGGCGACGTCGTCTTCTCCTTCACCGACACCGTGCGGCTCACCACCGGCGCCGAGGCCGCCTACGACTTCGTGTACCGGGCGGACCGCTGGGCCGACCGGCTCCCGCACGTGTCCCGGGTACGGCTCACCGAGGCCGAACCGGGCTTCCAGGAGCTGGAGATGGACACGGTGACCTCGGACGGCGCCGCGCACACCACCAGCTCGGTGCGCATCTGCGAGAGCGGGCAGTGGATCGCGTACAAGCAACGGCGGACACCGGAGCTGTTGCTGGGGCACAGTGGCCTGTGGACGTTCGCGGACGGGCCGGACGGCAGCTCGGTCACGGCACGGCACACGGTCGTGCTGAACCCCGCGGCCGTCGAGGAGGTGCTGGGTGCGGGCACCACCCTCGCCGAGGCCCGCACCCATGTCCGCGACGCCCTCGGCCGCAACAGCCGTGCCACGCTGGCCTCCGCGGCCGGCAACGCCGACGCACCGGCCGGCCGCTGACGGCGCCGGCGCACCACCGCAGCAGGACCGGAGAAGAGCAGAGGAAGGGAAGCCATCGTCGTGTCGCTGACCGAGGCCGAACTGGCCTATGTGAACAGCCAGTACCTGGGCCGTCTGTCGACGGTCGACAGCAAGGGCGCACCGCAGAACAACCCCGTCTCGTTCAGGTACAACACCGAGCTGGGAACCTTCGACATCGGCGGCCGCAATCTCGCGGAGAGCCGCAAGTTCAAGAACATCCTCGGCAATCCGCAGGTGGCCTTCGTCATCGACGACCTGGTCTCCGCCCGCCCGTGGACGGTACGCGGCATCGAGATCCGCGGCCGGGCCGAGGCCATCTCCGGGCACACGCCCACCCATGCGCACTTCAGCCAGGAACTCATCAGGGTGTACCCGCGCCGCATCCTGAGCTGGGGCATCGATCCGGAACTCCCGGGCATGCAGAAGCGCACCGTCCCGGAGGGTCCGTCCGCCTGACCCGTCTCGCGCTCCGACGCGCACCGGGACACGACGGCGGGTGCCGGCCGCACCGTGCGGCCGGCACCCGCCGCTGCGAGCGGGTCCTACTCCCCCACGCCCGAGCGCTCCCACGCCTCGGCCGCCTGCCGGAGCAGGCGCAGCCGGCCGTCGAGCGAGGTGGCCGCGGCCGAGACCATGATGCCGAGGGTGGTCACTCCGGCCTCCTGATAGGCCACCATCCGCTCGGCCAGCCGGGCCACGGGGCCGAGCAGCGCCGTCCGGTCGATGAACTCCAGCGGCACGGCGGCGCCCGCGCCGGCCCGGTCTCCGGCGGCCTGGCGCTCGCGCAGCTGTGTCACCTCCCGCTCGAAGCCCATCTGCCGGGCCATCGCGCAGTAGATGTTCCGGTCGGGATCGCCGATGCCGAGCATGTAGACGTAGTGGGAACGCAGGGCGTCCGCGGCCGTGGCCACGTCGTCGGCCACGGCCGTCGGCAGGCTCGGCAGGACGTCGAAGCCCGCCATGTCCGCGCCCGCCCGCTCGCGTCCGGCGCGGATCTCGGTGACCGACTTGGCCACCGCCTCCGGTGAGGTGAACACGCCGATCCAGCCGTCCGCGATCTCGCCGGCCAGCCGCAGGTTCTTCGGACCGACCGCGGCCAGGTAGACGGGGATGCGCGGGCGGGGCGACTCGGTGAGGACGTGGAGCGGTGCCCCGCCGCCCGGCCCGGAGGCGGGGAGCCGGAAGTGGCGGCCCTGGTACTCCACCGGGCCTCCGGCCATCGCCCTGCGGACGATCTCCACGTACTCCCGGGTGCGGGCGAGGGGCTGGTCGAACCGGGCGCCGTACCAGCCGTCGGAGACATCGGGGTTGGACACTCCGAGGCCGAGCCGGAACCGTCCGCCGCTGAGCGCGTCCAGCGTGGCCGCGGTCAGCGCGGCCAGGCCCGGCGGCCGGGCGGGGATCTGCATGACACCGGAGGCCAGCCCGATCCGCTCGGTCCGCCCCGCGATCAGTCCCAGCACACTGGCGGCGTCCGAGCGGTAGCCCTCGGGCGCGAGTGCCACGTCGTACCCGAGGTGTTCCGCGGCGCGGGCCAGCTCGCCCGCGCCCTGGTACACGAGATTCGCTCCCAGCTTCATGTCGGTGTCTCCTTGGACCTGGGGAGGGCAACGTCCCTGTGCGAGAGGGCGAACCGGCCGCGGGAGGTGTCCCCGCGGCCGGTGGCACGGCCCGCGGGCCGTCAGATCAGGTGGGCTCCGCCGTCCACCAGCTGCACCGTTCCGGTGGTGTAGGCGGCGCCGGCCATGGCCAGCACCGCCTCGGCGACGTCCTCGGGAAGTCCCACGCGGCGCAGCGGGGTGGTCTGCCGTACATGCTCGGCGATGTCGGTGAAGTCCCTGGTCCAGGGCGTCTCGATGAGCCCGGGAGCCACCGCGTTCACCCGGACGCGGGGACCGAGCACGCCGGCCAGCAGGCGTGTCAGATGCTCGATCGCCGCCTTGCTCACGGCGTAGGGGATCGAACTGCCGGCGGGCCTGCTGCCCGCGATCGAGGAGATGTTGACCACCGTGCCCGCCGTCTCCGTCAGGTGGGGTACGGCTGCCACGGTGGTCTGCCAGGTGCCGATCAGATTGACGTCGAGGATCTCCCGCCAGATCTCCGGCGTGACGGCGGTCAGGTCGGCGTGCGGGATACGGCGGGTGGTGCCCGCGTTGTTCACCAGGACGTCCAGCCGGCCGAAGTGCTCCACCGCTGTCGCGACCAGCCGCCGGGCGTCGGGCTCCTCGGAGATGTCGGCCTGCACGTACAGCGCGTCGGGCAGGGACTCCGCGAGCTTCCGCCCCGCCTCGGCCGACCGGGCGGAGTTGACGGCCACGCGCATCCCGGCGGCGGACAGCCGGCGGACCACGGCCTCACCGATGCCGGAGGAGGACCCGGTGACGAGGGCGACGGGCTTGTCGGTCATGTGCACCTCCGTTGTGGGGGCCGGGCGTGCCCGGTCCACGGTGTGGTCAGGCGTCCTGCGTCTTGGCCAGGGCCTCCGCGAACATCGTCATCCGGTCCACATAGCCGTCGGGGGCGCCGAACCAGACAACCAGGTCGTCCGTGCCGGCGGCCTGCCACGCCTCGATCTCCTCGACGGCCCGCTCGAAGGACGCCTCGGCGGCGGTGAACTGGATCCGGGCGCCCGCCGCGACCTTGCGGTCGGTCAGCTCGCGCATCCGGGTGAGGTTGGCGGCGAAGACGTCCGGCTCGGTCATCGCGCACAGCCAGGCGTCGCCGGTGCGCGCGGCGCGCTTCCAGGCGGCCTCGGTGCGGCCGCCGATCCAGATGGGCACCTCCGGCTGGACCGGCTGCGGGGCGAACACCGCTTCCTCGCCCAGCGGGTAGTGCGTCCCGTCGAAGGGGCCCCGGCCTTCCTTGAACAGGTGGCGTATCAGCCGGATGATCTCGTCGGTGCGTGCGCCGCGGGTGTGGAAGTCGGCGCCCATGTTCTGGAACTCCTTGAGCACGATGCCGACGCCGATGCCCAGGTCCAGCCGTCCGTGGGAGAGCCGGTCGATCGTCGCGGCCTGCTTGGCCACCGCGAAGGGATTGCGCATCGCCGCGACCAGGACGCCGCTGCCGAGCCGCACGGTGGTGGTGCGGGCGGCGATGTTCGCGAGCATGACCAGCGGTTCCCAGACACCGCCGTAGAAGTCCCGGTACTCGTAGTAGGGCAGGGGATGGTCCGGGAGCCAGACGCCGTGGTAGCCCAGGCGTTCGGCGTGCACCGCGACGTCCGCCGCCTCGACGGCGTCCTGTCCCGGGGTCTCGCTGGGGATGTAGGTGTGCAACCGCATGATCGTCGATCTCTCCTGTCAGTCGCTTGTGCGCGGGCCGGGCACCGAGGCGATGGTCAGCCGGCGTGCGGCGAGTCGGACTCCCTGGCCCCAGACCTTGCCGGTGAAGGTGGAGAGGCCGAAGTTGAGCCGGCGGGGGGTGGCGGTGCGCTCCTCGCCCTCGCTCTGCCAGATCAGCCGGGAGGCGTCGAGCACCTTGTGACCGATCTTGTCGACGGTGAGCACCTCTTCGCCGTCGAGGATCCAGCGCACCACTCCCGCATCGGCGTCCAGCTCCACCGAGCAGGTGTGGAACCGGTCCGGCTCCCGGATGCCGACGGGGACGGCGTACGAGAACGTGGCGTGCTCGGCGTCGGGCCTCGGCAGGCGTTCGTAGAGGGCGAGCACGGCGGTGTTGGTGAGCACGAAGTCGAACACCATGCCGGTCTCGCGGTCGATGCAGATCAGGGCGCCCGCGCCGAGCCGCATGTCGGCGTCGTGGTCGGTGACGGTGGCGCCGAGGGGGTGGGCGGCGGTGCCGTAGGTGCGGACCGCGAACTCCGTGGTGCCGGTGAGGACTTCGCCGGGCCGGGTGGCGAATCCGAATCCGCCGTCCTGCGTGGTGCGCTCCACGAACGCGGCCCAGCGCAGGAACTCGGTGGTCGCCCCGGGATCCTCGGGCCGTGCGAAGGCGGGCTCCCCGGTGGTTTCGTTGCGCCCGGTGGGGAGCACCACGAGCCCTTCGTCGGAGGTGCTGATCAGCCCGTCGCCCTCAGGCATGTCCTCCACCGCCCGCAGCTGCCAGCGCGCCTCGGGGCCGGCGTGGAGCAGGCCCTCGCGGAAGTCGTCGTGGAACAGCAGCCCGGGTGGGGCGGACGGCGTCGCCTCGTGCTGCGTGGTCATGATGCCTGCCTCCAGAACTGAGCGTCGGAACACGGGAGTCGGAGCCGGCCGGCGAGGCCGGTGCCGTGGCCGGCGCGGGCCCCGGCCGGTGATGTGACCGGCGCGGTCGCGCCGCCCGGCGGTCTCAGTAGTTGCCCAGACCGCCGCACACGTTCAGGGCCTGTGCGGTGACGGCCGCGGCGTCGTCGCCGGCCAGGTACTCGACCATGGCCGCGACCTCGCGGGTCTCCACGTACCGGCCCAGCGGCACGCGTGTGGTGATGCGGTCGTGCGCCTCCTGCTCGGTGACGCCCCAGATCCCCGCGTAGTGCTCGCGCACCCGTTCGGCCATGGGGGTCTCGACGAAGCCCGGGCACACCGCGTTGACGGTGATCCCGGTCCGGGCGAGCTCCAGGCCGAGGGCCTTGGTGAAACCGACCACTCCGTGCTTGGACGCCGAATAGGGCGCGGCGTGCACCACGCCCTGCTTGCCTCCGGTGGAGGCGATGTTGATGATCCTCCCCCGGTCCTTGGCCAGCATTCCGCCGGTGTTGAGGACTTCCTTCGTCATCAGGAACACGCTGTTCAGATTGGTGTTGATCACGTCGAACCAGAGGTCGTCGGCGATCTCCGCGGTCGCTCCGCCGCCGCTGCGGCCGGCGTTGTTGACCAGGATGTCCACCGGGCCGAAGCGGTCCACCGCGGCCCGGACGTAGGCGCGGATCTGCTCCGGCTCCGACACGTCGCAGGCGCTGCCGTCGACGTCGAGCCCCTCGCCCTGCAGGGACTTCACGGTGGCCGCCAGTTCCTCGCCGCGGCGGGCGCACAGAAAGACCCGGGCACCGAGCCCGGCCAGCCGCCTGGCCACCTCGAGACCGATCCCGCTCGTGGCACCGGTGACCAGCGCCACCGGCTTGACTGCCTCCGCCATGCTTCCTCCCTCACCGAACCTGGCCTGTCGCGCGACGGCAGCGCCGAGACTTCCGGTCTCCTCTCGAGCCTCGGTGGAACGCCGCTGGACCGCGCCGCCGGCCGGAGGATCCGCAGGTCGAGTCTTTCTCGAGCGGGCTCGTCCACTGTGCCCGTGCCACGGGGCGAGCACCGGGCCCCGGCTGTCCATCGCCCGCGCCGGAGGAAGCCATGACCACGACCGTGACCGCCCGCACCCTGACCGACCTGTACGCGCAGGTGCAGCACTTCTACGCCCACCAGATGCAGGCGCTGGACGGCCTCCGCTTCGAGGACTACGCGGCGACCTTCACCGAGGACGGCACCTTCCAGCACTCCCCGGACGCGGAGCCCGCGAGGACCCGGCCCGGCATCGTCCGCGAGCTGGTGGAGTTCCACAAGCGCTTCGAGAACGATCCGGTGCGGCGCCGGCACTGGTTCAACCACATCGCCCTGGAACCGCAGGAGGACGGCTCCGTCCGCTCCACCGTCTACGCGCTGGTGGTCACCGTCCGCCCCGGCGGCAAGCCGGAGATCGCCCCGAGCTGTGTCGTACACGACGTGCTGGAGGTCGTCGGCGACCAGGTGCTCACCCGGTCCCGGCTGGTGACGCACGACCAGATGTTCTGATGCGGCCGGACCTTCTTCTCGTACGGCCGGATGCTCCGGCGCAGGCCACCCGGGTACGGCAGCTGTCCGCGGCCCTCGGCAGGCTCGAGACCGCGCTGCGCTGTGCGGTGGCGAGCGCGGCGGTGGGGCGGACCGGAGTCCGGCCGCTCGGCAGCCGCTCCGCGTGCCGCACGCTGGGCGGTGTCTTCCTCGATGTGTTGTGCTGTCACTGCCTGCTGGCCGCCCCGCGGTCCACGGCGGCCGCGGCCTACCTGGTGCCTCGGCTGCTGCGAGAGGCCGCGGAGGAACTGGGCCTCTACTTCGGACCCCATGTGCCCGCCGGCTCGGGCGCGCGCACAGCCGTCGGACGTGAGCAACTGCACGCAATGGAAGACGAGTTGGCGCGGGCGCCGCTTGCCGTCGGGCCCGGCCGGCTGGACGCGGACCGCCTCGGTGCCGCTCTCGCCGCGCTGCGTTCGGCCACGGGCGGAGAACCGGGCACGGCCTGGCTGCGGTCGGCTGCCGGGGTGTTCCTGGACGAACTCGCCTCGATCGACGCCGAAGGGTTCGGACGGTCCCGTCCCGCGGTGGCCGTCCGGCGGACACCGCAGGGGACTGTCGCCGAGCGCCGCGCACTGCTCGTGGCGGCGGCGGTGTGCGCGGAGGTGTGGCTGGCGGCCCGTGCGCGGACGCCGTCGGCGTTCGCCGCCGACCCGGCCTGGCCGACCGGTGTCCTGCTGCGGACCTCGGCACGGCTCGGTGCGGCTCCGGTACCGGCGACGGCTCCGGATGCCGCCCGGCCCGCAACGATGGAGGTGCTGGTGCGCTGCGCCCAGCGCCGGGGATTCGACCCGCACGGGACACCCCTGTGAACGAGCGCATGCCGGCCGTGGCCGTGACCCGCGGCACGGGCTGGGCAGGCCTCCGGGAGTCCCTGGAGACCACCGGCTGGGCCGTGGTCTGGGGACACCTGGCCGACTGGCAGCCGGACCCGGCGGCCGGGCCGGTCCCGGAGCGGACGCCCAGGACCGAGGCACCAGGTCACCGTGGGCTGTCGGAGCGCGCGGCGGGACGCTCCTCCGCGGCGAGGACGCTGCTCAGGCGTGCGGTCGCGGTGGCGACGGGAATGGATCAGGACGTGCTGGAGGTGGCCCGGACGCCGAGCGGGCGCCCCTATCTGCGGGGTGTGGAGCGGCTGTCCGTCAGTCTCGGCCACACCGGCGATCTGCTCGTCGCCGGCATCAGCCGAGTGGGACCCGTCGGAGTGGACGTGGAACTCGGCACCCGCACCGTCCGTACCGACGCGCTGGCGCGGGAGTGCTGCACCGCGCACGAACGCACCGCGCTGGCACGGCTGCCGGACGAGGAGCGCCGTGCCGCACTGGTCCGGCTGTGGACGCTGAAGGAGGCGTACAGCAAGGCCATGGGCCTCGGACTGCGGCTGCCGTTCCGGGACTTCGGCTTCGCGCCGGTGGCGGCGCGGGAGAGCCGCCCGCCGACGCTGCGACACGCCGACGGCACTCCGGCCACGGCCGAGGGCTGGTGGTTCGGCACGCTCGCGCTGCCACGGCACGCCGTCCTCGCCGTGGCCGTCTCCCGCACCGCCGAGAAGCGCACCGGCTGATCAGCGGCTCATCACGAAGCTCTGCACGAGGGGCGCCGGTTCCGGGGTGAGCGCCGGATCGCCCGTCAGCATCGCCTGGTGCAGCCGCTGCAGCTGCCGGGACGGCTCGATGCCCAGTTCCTCGGTGAGCGTCCGGCGCAGGCGCTGGTAGGCCTCCAGGGCGCGCCAGGCGCTGCCCGACCGGTACAGGGCGAGCATGAACTGCCCGCACAAGGTCTCGTGCAGCGGATGCTGGGCGACGAGTACCCGCAGCTCGCGCAGGAGCACGGCATGGCGGCCGAGCCTGAGGTCCGCCTCCATGCGCTGGCTCAGCACCTGCATGCGCGCCTCCTCCAGGCCCTGCACCTCCAGGCCGAGCACGTGCCCGGCCTGGACGTCGACCAGCGCCGGACCACGCCACAGCCCGAGGGCCCTGGCCAGCAGGGTCGAGGCCGCCCGGGCGTCGCCGCTCTCCAGTGCGGTCGTACCGCGGGCCGCGAGCTGTTCGAACTCGACGACGTCGGAGCCGGCGCCGTCGGATGTCAGCCGGTATCCGCCGTAGCTGGTGGCGA
Source organism: Streptomyces sp. RB17 (assembly GCF_009604455.1). Classification (GTDB taxonomy): domain Bacteria; phylum Actinomycetota; class Actinomycetes; order Streptomycetales; family Streptomycetaceae; genus Streptomyces. The sequence goes on along the minus strand of NZ_WEGL01000005.1, from coordinate 370,299 downwards.
GTATCTCCTTGCTGGAGCGGTCGCCACCGGTGCGTTCATGCGCGGCGGACAGTTTGCGGCGCAACTGCAGGATGTACGTCTGCAGTGTGGTGACGGCGCTCTGCGGGATGCGTTCGCCCCAGATCTCCTCCATGAGCGTGGGCACCGGCACCACACGGCCGGCGCGCAGAGCGAGCAGTGCGAGCACCTGGCGCGGCTTGCATGCGCTGGGTGCCACCGATATGCCGTTCTCCAGGACTTCCAGCGGTCCGAGAACCTTGATCTCCACTCTGAATCCCCCTGCTCGGTTGCGCCCCTGAGGAGGCTCCCCCAGGGGCCCGAATTCACTGAGCAAGAGACTTTCACTCGCAGGCCGATGGAGCCCAGTGCATGCGTCACCAGAACCGACGTGAAGAATCCACGTGACGCACCTCACTCGCGGGTTACAGAATCCAGCCCGATTCCCGTGCTATGCGAATGGCGTCCACGCGATTGCGCGCGCTCATCTTGGTCACTGCGGAGGTCAGATAATTGCGGACCGTGCCGGCCGAGAGGTGCAGCCGGGAAGCGATCTCCGGCACGTCCGCGCCCTCCGCGGCGACGCTCAGCACCTCCCGTTCGCGCTCGGTGAGCGGGCGGCCCCTGGCGTCCCAGGCCGACAGTGCCAGCTGCGGGTCGATCACGCGCTGGCCGTCCGCGACGCGCCGGATCGCCTCGGCGAGTTCCTCGGGCGGTGCCTCCTTGAGGAGGAAACCGGGCACCTGCAGCGCGAGCGCCCTGCGCAGCAGGCCCGCGTGACCCATGCCGGTGAGGATCAGAGGCCGGCAACTCGGCAGTCGCCTGCGCAGCTCCTCGACCGCGGACAGTCCGTCCTGGCCCGGCAGATTGACGTCGATGACCGCCACGTCCACGCGGTGTTGTACCGCCGCGGGCACGATCAGGTCGCCCCGCTCGACCGTGGCGACCACATCGAGGTCGCTCTCGAGACCGAGTAAGGCCTCCAGCGCATCGCGCAGCATGCGCATGTCCTCGGCAAGCAAAATCCTGATCAAGCTTCCCCCCGTGATGCTGTCCCTCAAGTCCCTTCAGGATCAAGCCAGTTGGCTGGACTTGGGTGCAGTCGAACGGTAACAAATCAGTGCCCTGCCAGACGTCCGTTCCCGATATCGGACAAGGCGTCGGATCTGCCTTCGAAGACCCCTGTTCCGGTCCCTCTCGACCCGGCCTCGACCGGGGATCTGCACGGTGAGTCCGGCGCCGCGGCCGGTCCGCGGCCGGACGACAGCGTCGGGAGGCCTGGTGAGCAGGACGAATACCGCGTACGGACCCATCGCACCGCCCCGGACGGAGGAGGTCGCGGACGGGGTCTTCGCCCATGTCCAGCCGGACGGCGGCTGGTGCCTGAACAACGCCGGGATCATCGTCGCGGACGGCAGCACCGCGCTGGTGGACACGGCCGCCACGCAGGCCCGCGCGCTCCTGCTGCGGGACGCCGTGACGGCGGTGACGCCGCATGCCCCGCGCGTCGTGGTCAACACCCATTTCCACGGCGATCACGCCTTCGGGAACTTCGTCTTCACCCCGGAGGCGGTCGTCGTCGGGCACGAGCTGTGCCGGACCGAGATGGCGGCGGCCGGACTGCACCTGACCACGCTGTGGCCGGACGTCCACTGGGGCGGGGTGACCCTCGAACCGCCCTCCGTCACCTACCGGGAGGCGCTCACCGTGCACATCGGTGACATCGAGGCGCAGTTGCTGCACGTGGGCCCCGCCCACACGACGAACGACACGGTGGTCTGGCTGCCGGGGCAGCGGGTGCTCTTCACCGGGGACCTCGTCATGTCCGGTGTCACCCCGTTCTTCCCGATGGGCTCACTGGCCGGCTCGCTCGCCGGGATCGCCCGGCTGCGGCAGTTCGACGCGCAGGTCCTGGTGACCGGTCACGGGCCGGTGGCCGGGCCCGAGGTGCTCGACGTCGCCGAGGACTATCTGCTCTGGGTGCGACGGCTGGCACGGGAGGGCATCGCGGCCGGGCTCACTCCGCTCGAGGTGGCCGGGGAGGCCGATCTGGGCGAGTACGCCGCACTGCTCGACTCCGAACGGCTGGTGCCCAACCTCCATCGCGCGTACGCGGAGGAGCGGGGTCTGCCGCCCGGGGCCCCGATGGACATCGGGGCGCTCTTCGGGGAGATGATCGAGCACCACGGCGGGCTGCCGGTGTGCCGGGCCTGAGGAGACGGCCGGCGGCAGCGGCACCGGGGACCGCGGGCGGGGCGCGCACGTCAGGCGGGAAGTCGCCGGAGACGGCCGGCCCGTCGGCCGTCCCCGGGCGCCGCTCAGCGGGCGAGGGTGGTGAGCTGCCCGGCCGGCGACCAGACCCTGTAGTGCCGCTGGTGATACAGCAGAGGCCGGCGCGGGAAGACCGCCGCGCCGTCCACCCGTGCGATGTAGATCCAGTGGTCGCCCGCCTCGACCCGCTGCACCACGCTGCACTCGGCGTACGCCAGCGCGATGTCCGCCAGCACCGGGGCGCCCTGTGCCACGGACGACGGCTTCCAGCCCCGTCCGGCGAACTTGCGCTCGGACTTCCCCGCGAACAGCTCCGAGGCCTCCTGCGCGCCCTCGGCGAGCACATGCACCACAAACGCTCCCGAATGCGCGAGCGCCGGCAGCGTCTGGGACCGCCTGTCCACACAGACCGACAGCAGCGGCGGTTCCGCCGACACCGCCGTCAGCGCGTTGCAGGTGAATCCGCGCGGCTCATTTCTCTCGTCCAAAGCTGTGACGATCGCAACCGCCGTCGGAAACGATCCGAAGAATTCCCTGAAACGATTCGTGTCTACCGCCATTCCCTCTCACCGCCACTGTCGGTCGGGCCCTCAGCTGAACCACCGAAATGTGCTTCGCGGAGCGCGCGAAACGGATCGGGTCTCGTTCGGCTTCAGATTCGTCCGGTGGGCTGGAGGTCCGGTGGAACCGGGCTGGAGGGTCTTCGCGGGCACGCCGACGGCGGGATCCCGCTCACGACGCCATCCGGGGTCCGGTGCGCGGGCCGCCGTCCCAGCCGGGGCGCGCCGTACGGCCAGGGAGGCGCGCCGCTCGTGGCACGACCACCCGCAGGCAGAACCAGGAACCGTTGTGGACGCCGGCGGTGAGCGTGCCGCCCACGGCACTGACTCGCTGGACCAGGCTCCCCAGCCCGCCTGTGCCGTCGTGGCCGGTCCCGTGCCTGCCGGGCTCCACCCCGTCGTTCGCCACGCACATCTCGACCACGCCGTCACGCTCCGCTCCGTGGATGACGCACTGGCGGGCGTCGCTGTGCCGCAGCATGTTGGTCACGCCTTCGCGCAGGACCGTGGCCAGCGTCGTGTCCGTCACATCCGGCAGCTCGCCCAGCTGGATGTCGACCGTGACCTTCACATCGGCCGCGGCGAGCAGGGACGCCACCGCGTCGGCCTCGTGCCCGAGCCGCATCTTCGGGTATCCCCGTGCCACGGCCCGCACGTCGGCGATCGACTGCCGCGAGATCGTGACGATCGAGGAGACCTCCTCCGACGCCCGCTCGGGGTCGCCCTGCATGATCCGGCGGATGAGTTCTCCCTTCACCGTGATGGCGCACAGGCTGTATCCGAGCAGATCGTGCAGGTCATGGGCGAAGCGCATGCGTTCGTTCGCCACCTCGAAATTCGCCAGCTGCTCGCGCGCGGCATGGACCCTGACGACCAGCTGCGCGAGCCACGACAGCCCGTACACCACCAGTCCCGTCAGCACGGTCGAACCGCCCAGGTACGCGGCCGAGACCGGTCCCAGACCTGTCGTCAGCGGATACACCACCATGCTCACGCCGATCGCCGCGAAGACGGCCCACGAGAGCACCGGAGGCAGGAGCAGCAGCACGGACCCGCTGAGGAAACCGGCCATGGCACCCCATTCGGCGTGCCAGGTGAGGAGCGGCACATAGGTCAGAACCGCCTGAGCGCCCAGCGACAGCCCCTTGCGCCAGACGGAAGCCCGCTGTGCTCCCGGAGTGCTGTGGGCCAGTTGCACGAGGAACACCGCGAACAGGTCGAGGAATCCGCACAGTTCGACGGGCACGCCGCGCAGGTCTCGCAGCATGTTCAGGGTGGTGATCAGCAGATGCGCGAACAGGCTGAGCCGCAGCACGAGCCGTGCCGTCCGCGGGGTGGGCAGGACGCCGGGCGGGTCACCGTCCCTGAACTCCGCCGTTCCCGCGTCCCCTTGTCCTCTCCCGGCCCCCGGATCCTGCTCCAGCCACAGCCGTTGTGCGCCGAGAGCGCCGGACGGGCTCTGCGGGATCTCGATACGACGTCGTGTGCTGGCAGTGGAGCGGCCGTCCATACGGAATACGCCTTCCCCGTTGCTCGGCAGTCTTCCTGTACGTTGCCTGTGCAGACGGCGGCCACCTTAGACAAGAAGGGTTACGGCCATGCGTTGGACGTGTATCGCCCTCCCGACGTCGCCGTCGCCGGCCTGACACATGGCTCTGCCGAACGAGGCCCTCCGCGTTCTCCCGCACTGCTGCCAGACCCCCGGTGGCCAGCGCGAAGGCACGGCCGAACCAGGAGATGCGGCTGGCCGTCGGCAGGCCGCAAGCCGGGCCGGCCACCGGTGGCCGTGCCGGGGTGAGGCTCGTCACTTCCGGACGGCGTCGCTTCAGCCGGTGAGGGCCGAGCCCGGCCCGCGGGACACGCTTCCACTGCAGGGGCCGGCCTCGCCCGGAGGGCAACCGGCCCCGCCGGCGGAGAGCAACCCCGTCCGGCGGCCTGTGTGCCGAGGAGGGCCGGCGGCACCCCTCGGGCTGTCACCGTGCGAGCCCTCGGCTCTCCGCCCATGCTGGAGGTGAGGGGGGTGTGACCACGGAGGAAGTGGTGACGATGCGGACCGTTGTCGACCTCACACGGTGCCAGGGCTACGCACAGTGCGTGTTCCACGCGCCGGAGGTGTTCGAGCTGCACGGCGAGGAGGGGCTGCTGTACGCCACGGGCGTGCCCGAGAACCAGGTCGAGCGCGTGCGCCAGGCCGCGGCCGCGTGTCCGGTGCAGGCGATCCTCCTGGGGGAAGAGGTGAGCGTCGGTGCCCGGTGACCTCAAGAACGGCCGTATCGTCATCGTCGGCGCGTCGCTGGCCGGGCTCAGGGCCGCGGAGGCCCTGCGCGACGAGGGCTTCACCGGCTCACTGACCGTGGTCGGGGACGAACCCCACGCGCCCTACGACCGTCCGCCGCTGTCCAAGCAGGTACTGCTCGGACAGGCGACGGCGGAGACCACCGAGCTGCCGATGCGCCGGGACCCGGACGCCGAGTGGCGGCTGGGTGTGCGTGCCACCGGGGTGGACCTGCTGGAGAAGCGGGTGCTGCTGGCCGACGGCGACTCGCTGCCGTACGACCGGCTGCTGATCGCCACCGGCACCCGGGCACGTCCCTGGCCCAACCCGGAGGAGGCCGCGCTGGACGGGGTGTTCACCCTGCGCACGAGCGAGGACGCGGCGGGGCTGAGCGAGCGGCTGGCGGCCGGGCCGGAGCGGGTCCTGGTGATCGGCGCCGGTTTCACCGGCTCGGAGATCGCCTCCGCGTGCCGGGAACTGGGGCTGCAGGTCACGGTCGCCGAGCGCGGCCCGGCGCCCCTGGTGGGCGCGCTCGGCGTCACGCTGTCGAAGCTCGCGGCCGTCATGCAGCGCAACCACGGCGTGGACCTGCGCACCGGGGTGACGGTCACCGCGCTCGACGGAAACGGCGCCTTCTCCGGCGCGGAGCTGTCCGACGGCAGCCGCGTCGAGGCCGACGTGTGCGTCGTGGCGCTGGGCGCGGTGCGCAACGTCGAGTGGCTGGCGGAGTCCGGGCTGGCGGCGGGCCCGCGCGGCATCGCCTGCGACGCCGGGTGCCGCGCGTTCACCATGTACGGGATCGTCACCGACGACGTCTTCGTGGCCGGCGATGTCTCCCGCTTCCCCCACCCGCTCTTCGGCTACCAGATGCTCTCCCTTGAGCACTGGGGCAACGCGGTCGAGCAGGCCGAGGTGGCCGCGCACAACATGGTCAACCCGGGACCGCTCCAGCGCCCGCACCTGTCCGTCCCGGTGTTCTGGTCGACCCAGTTCGGACTCAACATCAAGTCGGTGGGCGTGCCCACGTACTCCGACCACATCGTCATCGCCCAGGGCTCTTTGGAGGCGCGCCGGCTGGCGATGGTCTACGGCTACAGGGGCCGGGTCACCGCCGCCGTCACCGTCGACATGGCCAAGTCGCTCGACTACTACCGGCATCTGATCGAGACGGCGGCCCCCTTCCCGCCCCCGCCCGGCGCGGCCGACCGGGCGATCGCGGCCGACGTCCCCATCCCCTCCGAAGTGCCCGATCCGTCGGTGCTGTCCCACGGTCCGACCGTCGCGCTCACCGGTCATCTGCCCGACCGCCGGCTGGCGGTGGTGTGACCCACGTCCCGTTCAACGACGAGGAACCGCCATGGACTCCGAGACCTTGCTGGCACGGATCACCGACTACGCCAGCCGCCCCAACCCCTACCCGCTGTACGCGGAGCTCCGCGAGGCCGGTCCCGTGGTGTGGCAGGCAGACGGCAGCTGTCTGGTCGGCGGCTACCACCTGATCGCCGCTCTGCTGCACGACCCACGGATGAGTGCCGACCCCCGCACCCGCGGCGAGGTGACGCACGGACTGCCCTTCCTGCGGCTCGATGACCCCGAGCACCACAGACTGCGCACCCGGGCCATGCGCCCCTTCGGCCCCCCGCACAGCCCTGGCCGGGTCGACGGCATGCGCGGTGAGATCGACCGGATCACCAAGGACCTGATCGTCTCCTTCGAGGCGGGCCGGCAGATCGACGTCGTCGACGACTTCGCCTACCCCCTGCCCGTCACGGTCATCTGCCGCCTGCTCGGCGTGCCGCACGAGGACGAGCCGCTGTTCCGGGCCTGGTCCGACGCGATCGTCGCAGCCGCCGACGTCAGCACCGAGGTGGACACCGCCGAGACCGACAAGGCCGGTGAGCAGGCGCGGATGGAGATGGGCGGTTACCTGGTGAACCTCGCCGAACAGCGCCGTGGCAAGCCGAGCGACGACATGCTGTCCGCCTTCGTCAACGAGCCCGACCCGGCGATGCGGCTCTCCCGGGAAGACCTCGCGATGACAGCCGTACTCCTGTTGATCGCCGGACACGAGACCACGGTGAACCTCATCACCAACGGCGTGCTCACCCTGTTGCGCCGACCCGACCAGCTCGACCTCCTGCGCCGCGAACCCGAGCTGCTCCCCCGAGCGGTGGAGGAACTTCTGCGTTATGAACCCCCGGTCCACATGCGTGAGCGAATCCCACACGCCGACATCGACATCGCCGGAACTCGGATCCGCCAAGGCACGTCCCTCATCCTGGTACTGGCCTCGGGCAACCGCGACCCCAAGCGGTTCCACGAGCCCGACCGGTTCGACCCCACCCGCCCCGACAACCAGCACTTCGGCTTCGGCAGCGGCATCCACCTGTGCTTTGGGGCACCCCTGGCCCGCCTCGAAGCCCAGGCCGCACTCCGCGCGCTGCTCCCCCACCTCGGCACCGCACAACTCGTCCAGGACCCGCCCCCCTACCGCCAGAACGCCATGCTCCGCGGCCCCCGACACCTGCCCATCCAACTGTGAGGCGCGCGACGGCTCACGGCAGGCGGGAGTGACATCCCCACACGCCGGCTCCGTGGTGGGCGGTACACCACCTGCAGGCGACCCGATCGGGAGGGATCGGCGGGTCGGCTAGCCGGACATGGCCTTGGCCCAGCCCGCGTCGACCGTCTTCCTCGCCCGCTCCAGTTGCGTGTCCGTGGGGAACTGCGGCGTCCCCTCGACCGACGGCAGTCGTGCGGCGGCGGCCTTGTCGAGGGTGCCGTCCTGCCTCATGGCCTCCATGAGCACCGGGCGGGCGTAACCGCGCAGCCGGAGGTTCTGGCCCTCGGGGCTGAAGAGGTACTCCTGCCACAGGCGGGCGGCCGCCGGGTGCGGGGCGTGCTTGTTGACGGCCAACGCGAAGTACTGGGCGAAGCTGCCGTCGAAGGGGATCGCGACCTGCCAGTTGACGCCCTTGTGGCGGAGCTGGTCGGCGTAGTGGAGGTTGATGTAGTCCCAGTTGATGCTGATGGGGGTCCGTCCGTCCTCGACCGTCGCCGTGGTGGAGTTGAGCGGGTTGAAGTTGCCGATCCTCTTGAGCTCGGCGAAGAAGTCCAGGCCGGGCTGGATGTTGTCGAACGACCCGTTGTTCGCCAGCGCGGCGGCGTAGACGCTGTCGAAGGCGGTGGCAGACCGGGGCGGGTCGCCTTCGAGCGCGACCTTGCCCTTGTAGGCGGGCTTCAGCAGATCGGCGAAGGTCTCCGGACAGATGCTGACCCGGTCGGCGTCGCAGCCGATGGAGATGTAGCCCCCGTAGTTGTTGGCCCAGCGGGCTTTGGAGTCCTTCTGGTTGTCGGGGATCGAGTCGTAAGCGGCGACCTTGTACGGCGCGAGCAGGTCCTGCTGCGCCGCGCTGCGCGCGAACGTGTCGCCCACGTCGATCACGTCGGGGGCTGTCGGCCCGTTCCCCCTCTTCCGCACGGCGTCGATCTCGTCCTCGCTGTGGCCGTGCGGGTTCTCGACCGTGACCTTGATCCCGTACTTCTTCTCGAAGCCGTCGATCAGGCCGCCGTAGTTGGCCCAGTCACGCGGCAGGGCCATCGCGGTGAGCCTGCCCTCCCGTTTCGCTGCGGCGATCAGTGCGCGCAGGCCGCCCGCGTTCGCGGCGGAGGTGGCCGACGCCGGCTTCTGGGGTCTGGCGGGCGGTGGGTGCTCGCAGGCGCTCAGGCCCAGTGCCACGAGAGCGGAGCAGCCGAGGACGACCACTGCTCGGGCACGGGGTGCGGTCACGACTGCTCCTGGGGAAGTGGATGCGGTTGGTCCGAAGCGGCGGGCCTTCCGTCGTGCCTCCTGGCTTCCTTGGGTCTACTGCGTCGACCAAGTGGTCATCGAGGCCAGACTACCCGGCCGCCTCGATGGTGGATTCCCGCCCGGGAGCCTGCCATCAGTGTGTTTCCCGCAGAACGCGCTCTGCCCACTCCTTGGGCCTGTCTCCTCCCTCACCCGGGCGTGTCCGTCTCACAGCGCCGTGTCGTCCCACTGGTCGAGCAGGATGTCGCCGAGTCCTTCCATCTCCGGCGTGCCGCCGCCGCGGAGGGACTGTTCGGCCCAGATCACTTTGCCGGTGTGCGTGTAGCGGGTCCCCCAGCGTTCGGCGAACTGGGCGACCAGGAAGAGGCCGCGGCCGCCTTCGTCGGTGGCTTTCGCCCGGCGCAGCCGGGGCGAGGTGCTGCTGCCGTCGGAGACCTCGAAGATCAGGGAGCCCGCGGCGGGGCCGCCGACCGGCATCGTGCGGAGCAGCCGGACGGCGATGGGCTCGGCGCCGTAGCGGATGGCGTTGGTGATCAGCTCGCTGAGGATGAGTTCGGCGGTGAAGACGACGTGCTCCAGGCCCCACTCCGTCAGCCGGCGGGCGCAGGCGCTGCGTACCGGGGCCACCGCCGCCGGGTCGCGGGGCACGTCCCACGCGGCGACCTGCGCGGGTCCGAGTCGGCACGTGCGGGCCACCAGGAGGGCGATGTCATCCCTGGGCCGGTCGGACAGCATGGCCTCCATCACCGCGGCGCACGTGGCCTCCGGTGTGCGCTCGGGTCCTGACAGAGCCTCGCGCAGCGCCTCCAGACCGGCGTCCAGGTCCCGGGTGCGGTCCTCGATCAGTCCGTCGGTGAAGAGCACCAGCCGGGAGCCCTCGGGCACGGTGAGTTCGGCGGTCTCGACGGGCAGGCCGGCGCCGAGGCCCAGGGGTGGGGAGACGGGCAGCTGGGGGAAGTCGATGGTCCCGTCGGGCCGGACCACCGCCGGGCCCGGATGGCCGGCGGTGGCGAGGGCCAGCCGCCCGGAGGTGGGGTCGTAGACGGCGTACTGGCAGGTCGCACCGGTGATCGCGCCCTCTCCGTCCTCCGCGTCGGCGACCTCCTCGGCGTCGATCTGGGCCACCAGTTCGTCCAGCCGGACCAGCAGTTCCTCCACGGGCAGGTCCAGGCTGGCGAAGTTGTGCACGGCGGTGCGCAGCCGGCCCATGGTCGCCGCGGCATGCAGGCCGTGGCCGACGACATCGCCCACGACCAGCGCCACCCGGGTGCCGGACAGCGGGATGACGTCGAACCAGTCCCCGCCCACCCCGGCCTGGGCCGGCAGGTAGCGGTAGGCCACCTCGAGGGCGGACTGTTCGGGCAGCCCGCGTGGCAGCAGGCTGTGCTGCAGGGTGACGGCCATGGCGTGTTCGCGGGTGTAGCGGCGGGCGTTGTCGATGCACAGCGCCGCCCGGGCGGCCAGCTCCTCGGCGAAGGACACGTCGTCGTCCTCGAACGGCGGGGACCCCTCGGCGCGCCAGAAGTCCACCACGCCCAGCGCCACGCCGCGGGCCCGCAACGGAACCACGAGCATCGAGTGGATGCCGTGGTCGAGGATCCGCCGGGCACGTTCCGGGTGATAGGCCAGCCAGCTCTCGGAGGCGCTCAGGTCCCCGACCAGGACCGGTCGGCCCTCGGCCATCGCCGTGGAGACGGGGTGGTCCGGGACGAACCGCATCAGCTCGCCGGCGCGGTGGAGGATGTGGCCCGTGTCCGGGCCGGCCACGGCGCTGCAGCGCAACTCGGTGAGCGGGGCGGTCCTTCCGGAGGACTCCTCGCCGCGCAGGACCGGGTCCAGCAGTTCGACGGTGGCGATGTCGGCGAACCGGGGCACCGCCACCTCGGCCAGTTCCTCGGCCGTCCGTTTCACATCGAGCGTGGTGCCGATGCGCAGCCCGGCGTCGTAGAGCGACTTCAGCCGTTCGCGCGCCACCTCCGCCCGGCCGGCGAGGGCCTGCAGCTCGGTGGTGTCCCGGAGCGTCACCACGCTGCCGACCGATCCGTGGGGGGCGGTGAGCCGCTTGTTGACCGCGAGCAGCCGGTCGCCCGCCCGGTACACCTGGTCGGTGGCGGGGCGGTCGGAGGCCAGCAGCCCGGCGAGGTCCTCCTCCAGCCCCAGACCGGTGACGTGCCGCCCCTCCGCGTCCGCCGGCAGGTCCAGCAGCCGCCGTGCCTCGTCGTTGGCCAGCAGCAGCCGGCCGTCACCGCCGACGATCAGCACCCCTTCCCGCACGGCGTGCAGGACCGCGTCGTGGTGCTCGTACATCCGGGTCATCTCCACCGGACCCAGGCCATGGGTCTGCCGCCGCAGCCGTCGGCTCACCAGGGCCGACCCGCTCGCGGCGACGACGAGGGCGATGGCCGCACCGCCGAAGAGGACCGGCAGCTGCCGGTTCACCCTGTGCTGGACCTTCTCGACCGTGACCGGCACGGAGACGATGGCGATGACCGAGCCGTCAGGAGCCTTGACGGGGACCGCCGAGACCACGGAGAGCCCCAGGGACCCCTGGAAGGTGCTCGTGAACGGCTTGCCGTTCGCCGCCTGAGAGTAGGGCCCGATGACGCGCTTGCCGATCTGGTGCGGGTCGCTGTGGGTGAGGGTGACCCCGTTCAGCCCGTACACGATGATGGCGTCGACGCCCGCGGCCTTCTGGGCCGCCTCGGCATACGGCTGCAGCGCAGCGCTCGGGTGCGCGCTGCGCAGCGCCGCCACGATCCCCGGGGAGTGGGCGAAGGTCTGCGCGGTGGCCAGCGTCCGGGTCCGGGCGCCGGCCATGATGTCGCGTTGAGCCTGCACCACCAGGGCCAACAGGGCGGCGGCGACGAGCAGCACCACGACCGCCAGCTGCAGGAGGAAGACCTGTCCGGCGACGCTGCGCACGCTCAGCAGCGACCGCCAGGCCTCCCCCCGCCGGCGGGGCCGGTCCGGCCCACGAGCGCTCCTGGACGCATCAGGCACATCACGCCCGGATCGACCCGAAACTTCACCCATATCCCCTTTCTATCGTTTCTGGATGGCCACAACGAGGCGACCGCGACGACTGGTCCCCGCCGGGGCGGCGACGCGCGGCTCCGCTCGACCGCCGTCAGGCATCCGCGAGCGGTGGGGCCGTCGTGCCTCTCACTTCGAGGACGGGCGTGGCGAGATCGACCTCCCTCGGGCGGTCCGGCGCGTCGATCCGGTCGAGCAGCCGTTGCGCGGCACGTCGGCCCACCTCATGGCCGGCGCTGTCCACGGTGGTCAGCCACAGATGGCGCAGCCGGGAGAGGTAGGTGTTGTCGTAGCCGACCAGGGAGAGGTCGCGCGGCACCCGCAGGCCGGTCTCCTCGGCGGCGGACAGCGCGCCGACGCAGGTCATGTCGTTGACGGCGAAGACGGCGGTCGGGCGCGGCGCACGGCTCAGGAGCCGGACGGTGGCCCGGTAGCCGCCCTCCTCGGTGAGGTCGCCCTGCTCCACGACCGTCGTGTCGCCGAGGCCGTGCTCGCGCATGGTGGCCTCGAAGCTGCGCCGGCGCAGGTCGCCGACGGCGCCCCGGCCGGCGATGTGCGCGATGTGCCGGTGCCCGAGGCCGATGAGGTGCTCGGTGGCCAGGCGGGCGCCGTGCTCGTCGTCGTTGGCGACGATGTCCACGCCGGGCAGCACCGGTTCACGGGTGCTCGCGACGACCGTGGGGACCAGGCCGGCGGCGGAGCGCAGGGCCTGGGGGTCCTGGAGCGTGCCGACGGCGATCAGGCCGTCGACGCGGAGTTCGGTGAAGGTCCGGGTGAGGTCCTCGCCGAGGCGCCGGTTGAGGTGGCCGTCGGCCAGCAGCATGTGCAGGCCGTTGTCGTACAGCCGTGCGTTCAGGCCGTCGAGCAGTTCCACGAACCAGGGGTTGCGCATGTCGTTGAGCAGCACCCCCACCGTGCGCGTGCGCCGCTCGCTCAGGCTGCGCGCGGCCGCGTTGGGCCGGTAGCCGAGCGCTTCGACCGCCGCGAGGACGGCCTCGCGCTTCTCCGGCCGGACACCCTCCGAGCCGCGCAGCACGAGCGAGACCAGCGACTTGGACACGCCGGCCCGTTCGGCCACGTCACGGATGGTCGGAGTGCTCATGGCTGGACCGTTCCACAACGTGTCTCCTCGTGTAAAGGGCCTTGACACCCGCGAGAAGCAGGATCCATGGTGGGCGCCCAAGCTGTGGAACGGTCCAAAGAAGGGCGCTCATGGTGAATACGCTCGGCGTCGCCGTCGTGGGGTTCGGCTGGATGGGACGGGTGCACACCCAGGCGTACGCCCGCCTGCCGCACCACTTCCCCCAGCTGCCCGTGCGGCCGGAACTGATCGCCGTCGCGGACGAGGTGCCGGGCCGCGCGGAGGAGGCGGCCGGGCTGTACGGCTTCGCCGCCGCGACCCGCGACTGGCGGGAGGTGGCCGCCGACCCGCGCATCCAGGCGGTCAGCATCACCGCCCCGAACTTCCTGCACCGCGAGATCGGCGTCGCCATGGCCGGGGCCGGCAAGCACATCTGGATCGAGAAGCCGGTCGGGCTCACCGCCGACGACGCCCGCGCGGTCGCCGACGCGGCCGCCAAGGCCGGCGTGCAGGGCACCGTCGGCTTCAACTACCGCAACGCGCCCGCCGTCGAGGCCGCCCGCGATCTGATCGCCTCCGGTGAGATCGGCACGGTCACGCACGCCCGCATCCGCCTCTTCAGCGATTACGCCGCCCACCCCCAGGGCGCCCTGACCTGGCGCTACGAGCGGACACGCGGTGGCAGCGGGGTGCTCGGCGATCTGGCCTCGCACGGCGTCGACCTGGCCCGGTTCCTGCTCGGCGACCTCGCCTCGCTCACCGCCGACACCGCGATCTTCCTCCCCGAACGCGCCCGGCCGACCGGCGCCACCGCCGGCCACACGCTCGCCACCGGCGGCGAACCCGGCCCGGTCGAGAACGAGGACTACGTCAACTGCCTGCTGCGCTTCGCCTCCGGCGCCCGCGGCGTCCTGGAGGCCTGCCGGGTCTCGGTCGGCGAGCAGAACAACTACGGCTTCGAGGTGCACGGCACCAAGGGCGCCGTCTTCTGGGACTTCCGCCGCATGGGCGAACTCGCCGTCAGCCGGGGCACGACCTACCAGGACCAGCCGGTCAGCACGGTGTACGTCGGCCCCGGCCACGGCGAATACGCCGCGTTCCAGCCGGGGGCGGCCACCGGCATGGGCTACGACGACCTGAAGGTCATCGAGGCCTACCGGTTCCTGCGTTCCGTCACCGAGGGCACCGCCGTCGGCACCACTCTCAGCGATGCCGTGGCCAGCGCGGTGGCACTGGATGCGATGGAGCGCTCGGCCGAGCGGGGAACGTGGGTGAGCCTGGGGTGAGCGTCCGGCGCCGAGGTCGTGAGCGTCGCCGACATCGACGAGGAACGCGCCCCTGGTCCTCCACCCGGCCTCGAACGGTCGTCCCGGGTGCGCTATAGATACCTCATGGTGTGGTTGCTGGTGACAGCGGGAGTACTCGTGGCGTCGCTCGTCACCATGGCGCGCGAACTCCGTCGGAACGTGACGCTCCGACAGATTCGGCCGACGGCCCTCGAACTGTCGGCCGAGGTGATCGGCAACACCGCCACGCAGAGCGGGAAGCCGGGCGCGTACTTCCTCACACCGGTCGTGCGCTACTCCATCGACGGCAAACGCTACGAGACCGAGATCGCCAACGCCTCCTTCGGCCGCCCCGCCGACGTCGGCTCCTCGATGACCGTCCTCGTCTCCCCCGACCACCCCTACAGCCCGATGGACCCCTACGGCGGCCTCGGCGGCACACTCCGCGGCGCCATCGTCACCGCCGTGCTCAGCACACTGCTCCTCGCCTGGCAGATCGCCCTGCTGTAAGCCGCTCAGCAGTCGGACGATGGCGGGTGGTGCGGCGCGGTGCCGGCCCGGCGCAGTGCCGGAGTGCTGACCCTCCGCGGCTCGACCCGATCGGGCGGTGAGCGCGATGATGGAGGCGTCGGACGAGGCGTTGAGGATCCGTTGCCGTGGCAGAGCTCCCCGATGAGTTGATCAAGCTGGAACGCACCGCCGAGGAGGAGCGCGCGAAACTCGCGGGCCTCACCGGTGGCGAGTACGACGCCCAGCTGCGCCGCTGGCGCGAGGCGTCCGACGCCGTACAGGCGGCCATCACCGCGCACGCCGAGGCCACCGGGGCCGGCCCGCACGAGGTCGGGCAGGCCGTACAGAAAGCTGTGCGGGGCAGCCAGGAGGACCCGGCCGTCGAGTAGCGGACGCGGAGCGTACCGCCGGGCGGGCATGGGGCGAGCGCGTCACTCCCCTCGCCCCACCATGTCGAGCAGACAACACGGGCTGGTTCAGCGATGCTGGACAAGGGTGGCACCCCTCCATGCGACAAGGAGCACGGCATGGCCACAGATCCGCTCGTACGATTCCTGGCAGCCCTGGACCCCGGTCACCGGGACGAAGTCGGCGCCAAACCGCGCCAGGAGCAGGAACAGCTCGCAGCGGCCTGGGAACGGGAGCTGGAATCCGATGACGAGCTCGACACCCTCGACGAGCTGTCCCCGCCCGCCGCGGAAGCCGAGGCCGCCCGCCGCGTCATGGACCGCGCCACCGGCTAGATGCTGCTCATGGATGACCGTTCACCCTTCGCCACCCACCGCTGGAAGGACCTCACCTCCGCGGTCTCTGTCTCATCGAGGTGACAACGGCGGAGACGATGAGGGTCGTGACAAGACTGCCGATCATGACCAGTCCCACGCCGATGACGAAGAGTCCGCTGGAGTCGTCCGACCAGTCGGAATAGGCGGCGAGGGTGAGGCCGACCGTGGGGCCCAGTACCGTGCCGGCGAGGTGGTGCCGGGACGCCGTCCAGCACACCGGTACGAGGAGGGTGAGCACCAGCCCGATCACCTGCCACGCCTCGTACGGGCCGGTCGTCGAGCCATCGGGGTGCACGTCTCGGTGCTGGTCCCAGCCCAGCCATGCGGCCCACGCCGCGAGCGACACCCCCGCGAGTACGAGGGTCGGCAACAGGTGGGCAACGGGTCTCGTCAGTCTTTCGCGCATGGTCCGAGCGTGCCGTCCCGCGCCTGTGCCGAGCAGAGCGCAGGTACTCAGCTTCAGATGAGTACATTCCCTTGTGGGGGCATGCGCCGGTGCGCTGTGACGCATCGCCGGCGACAGACGTTCACTCCACCGGCAGCTCGTCCGGCAGGCCCAGTGCGGTGGAGACCTGGCGCCAGATGGCCGTGAGGGCCTTGTCCAGGGTGACCGTCGGGTCGCGGAGCATCAACCGGATGCCGTAGCCGTCGCTCAGTGACAGGATCAGCGTGCTCAGGTCGTCCACATCGACCGGCGTGAACTCGCCCGATGCGATGCCACGCCGCACCGCGTCGGCCACCCAGGCGTGCAGCTGCGCGTACAGGTCCACGGCGAAGGCCCGGGTCGTCTCTTCGCGCAGAGACCGGGCCCACAGCTCCTGCCACAGCCGCCAGTCCTGCTGCAGTTCGGGATCGGCCGGCAGCAGGCTGCGCAGGATGCGGGCCAGGACGACCGCGGCCGGGGCGGTCTGCGCGTCGCGCTCGACATCGAGGGCCGTGTGGGCGAAGGAATGGGTCATCGCCTCGGTGAACAGCTTCTCGCGCGTGTCGAAGTGGTAGTGCAGGAGCGCCGTCGACACCCCTGCCCGCTCAGCGACCATACGCATGCGGATCTTTTCGAAGCCGATGTCGGCGATCACTTCGCACGCCGCGGTCAGGATGCGCTCGCGCGTGTCTGCTGTGCGCACCTTGGTGGACACGCTGCCGCTCCCCTCGTTCGGTGGCCGTATGCCGGGGCCATCTTCCCTCACCGTGTCACCCGTGCGGCCCGGCCGGTGCCGCGGCAGCATCCTGCGGCTGTCCGTCGTAGGTGTGGAAGCCTCCTCCGGGCTTCCGCCCGAGCAGACCGGCCTCCACCATTCTCGACAGCAGCGGAGGCGGCGCGTACCGGGGTTCGCGGAACTCGGCGTACAGCGATTCGGCGATGGCACGGACGGTGTCCAGACCGATCAGGTCCGTCAGCGCCGGCGGGCCGAGCGGGTGGGCGCACCCCAGGACCATCGCGCGGTCGACGTCCTCGGCGCCGGCACCACCCGACTCCACCGTGCGGACCGCCTCCAGCAGGTACGGCACGAGCAGCGCATTGACGATGAAGCCGGCCTTGTCCCGGGTCCTGACGACCTCCTTCCCGACTTCCCGAGGGTGGCGGTCACGAAGCTCTCGGCCCGGGCGACGGTGTCGGGCGAGGTCAGCAGCGACGGGACGAGTTCGACCAGGCGCAGGACCGGTACGGGGTTGAAGAAGTGCACCCCGACGACGTTCTCGGGCCGTCCGGTCGCCGAGGCGAGCCGGACGACCGGGATGGAGGAGGTGTTGGTCGCGACGAGCGTGCGTTCGTCGGTGAGGACGGAGTCGAGGCGGGTGAGGACGTCGGCCTTGAGGCGCTCGTCCTCCGCCACGGCCTCGATCACCAGGTCACGGTCGTGCAGGGCCTCGATCCGGTCGACCACGGCGATCCGGGCGGCGATGGCCTCGCGCCGCTGCTCGGTGAGCCGGCCCTGGGCGGTGGCCCGGTCGAGCGAGCGGGCGATCCGCAGGCCGCCCGAGAGGGCCGCCTGCGCGTCGCGTTCCACCACGGTCACCGGCAGGCCGGCGCGCGCGCAGACCTCGGCGATGCCCGCACCCATCAGGCCGCGGCCGACGACTCCGACGCGTTCGATGCCGGTCATTCGAGCTTCCCTTCGATCGGTGTCGGCCGTTGCGGCGTATGCGTCAGGCGGTGGGCAGGTCCAGGACGCCCGTACCGCGCTTGGTCAGCTCGCCCGCGATGATCAGCCGCTGGATCTCGGAGGTGCCCTCCCAGATCCGGTCGACGCGCAGCTCGCGGTACATGCGCTCGACGGGGTAGGTGCGGTCGTAGCCGCGGCCGCCGAAGATCTGCAGACAGCGGTCGGCGACCCGGCCCGCGGCCTCACTGGCGGCGAGCAACACGCACGGCACGACCGTTTCGGAGATGCCGCACGGCGGGGTACGTCACTCGGGCTACGGCAGCGACCTGTCCCTCACCGGCCTGCTGGACTACACACAGGTCAAGCACATCATGCTGTGAGGTCTGCCCGGCCGGTCTCGAGGATCTTCTGGAGAGTGGCGCGTTCGGTTGTCGCGACAACGATTGTCAGGGCAACTCCATGGGAGCTCCGCGCTCCATACCGATCCGGCCCTCGCATCACGGCGCAGGTCTCCGGTCGTAGGCCCATGGCCCGATCCGCCCCGTGAAGGAAGCGTGTCAGCATCGACTCATGACCCACTCCTGGCCCAGCCACCTCGAGGTAGGAGCGGTCCGGTTCGCCCGGCCGACCGCGAAGTACGACGACGTTCTCGTCTTCTACCGCGATGTCCTCGGGCTGCCGGTACTCGCCCAGTGGCGCGGCCACCACGGTTACGACGGCGTCGTCCTCGGCCTGCCGGGCACACCGGTGCACATGGAGCTTCTGCAGCACGGCGACCCACCGCACATCCCCGAGCCGCACCCCGAGAACCAGCTGGTGCTCTACCTGCGTGGCCCCGAAGCCGTGGCCGCCGCCGTCCGACGCCTCGCCGAGCACGGGCACAGCCCCGTCCCTTCGGCGAACCCGTACTGGCCGGAACACGGCGCGGTGCTCTTCCAGGACCCGGACGGCTGGCAGGTCGTGCTGGCCCCCTGGGTCTTCGGCGAAGAGCCCCCACCGACCGCTTGAACGCCTGCCGAAAACCCGGTGTGGAACGTGCTCACCGGCAGGCCCGCCACCAACGGCATCAAGGGCTACGACATCTTCGTCGGCGGGTCGGGGCCGGTGAGCTGCCGGCCCCCACATCGGTCAGCGGCGCATGAGCGCGAAGACGCCCCAGCCCAGGTACTCGCGTTCATAGCGGGTGTAGCGGACAGGGGCGGTGCTGAGCTCCTCCCGGAAGGCGGGGGCGAGTTCGTCCTCGGGGTTGCTGTCGAGCCAGCGGCGGATGTTGAGCCACTGGGCGGCGCGGTAGCGGTCCCAGCTGTCCTGGTCCGCGAGCACCATCTCGACCACGTCGTAGCCGAGTGCGCCGAACCGCTCGATCAGCCCGGCCAGCGGGAGGAAGTCCTCACGGCTGCCGGCGTGGCAGGCTTCGACGGCCTCCTGACTCGGCGGCTCGCGCCGCCAGAACGGCTCGCCGATCAGGATCGTCCCGCCGGGGCGGAGGCTGCTCTGCAGCAGGCGGACCGTGCCGGGGACACCGTCGCCGATCCAGGTGGCGCCGATGCAGGCCGCGACGTCCACGGGCTCCTCGGCGACATGACCCGAGGCGTCGCCGTGGAGGAACGTGATCCGGTCGGCGACACCGAGTTCCGAGGCCCGGGCGCGAGCGCGGGCGGTGAACACCGTGCTGATGTCCACCCCGGTCCCGCTGATCTCGTGGTCGCGGGCCCAGGTGCACAGCATCTCCCCCGAACCGCAGGCCAGGTCGAGCACGCGCGCCCCGGGCGGCAGCCCGAGCGCCCGGCCGAGGACGGCAAGCTTCTCGCCGGTGAGGGGGTTGTGGATGCGGTGGCTGCTCTCGCGGATGGTGAAGCTACGTGGAAGATCCGCTTCGGGGATTCCTTCCATCGGTCACGCACCCCACTCACTCGGACGGTCACCAACGCGGTCAAGCTATGCGACGGCGCACCCCGAGTCCAACGACTTTCCCACTGACCGGCCCAGGTCAGGCGTAGAACCGCGACAGACTCTGCAGAACCGCCGCGGGCTTGCTCGCGCCTTCCACCTCGATCGTTCCGTCGACGGTGATCTGGACACCGCCGGGCACGTCCTCGGCCGAGGTGAGCCGGGCGGCCAGCCGGATGCGCGATCCGACCTTCACCGGCGCGGGGAAACGCACCTTGTTCAGGCCGTAGTTGACCTTGGTGGTCACGCCCTGCACGTCCAGCAGTTCGGTGAAGAGGGGAATGAAGAGGGACAAGGTGAGGTAGCCGTGGGCGATCGGCGCGCCGAAGGGGCCCTGGGCCGCCCGCTCCGGGTCGGTGTGGATCCACTGGTGGTCGCCGGTGGCGTCGGCGAAGGTGTCGATGCGCTCCTGTGTGACCTCGATCCACTCGCTGGTGCCGAGGTCACTGTCGGCGAGCTTCTTCAGTTCGTCCAGGCCGTTGACGGTGATGCTCATAAGTAGCCTTCCTTTTCAGGGGGTTGGGGTGCCGTAGCGATTGCGCACCCGGGACTTGAGGAGTTTTCCGGAGGCGGTGCGCGGGAGTTCGTCCGTGACCACCACCGACTTGGGGATCTTGTACTTGGCCAGCCGCCCGGACAGTGAGGCCAGCACCTCGTCCGGATCGAGGTCGGCGCCCGGGGCGGGGACGACGACCGCGCGGGGCACCTCGCCCCATTTGTCGTCCGGGACACCGATCACCGCGCACTCGGCGATGCCGGGGTGGCCGAGGAGGAGGTCCTCGATCTCGGCGGGGTAGACGTTCTCGCCGCCGGAGATGATCATGTCCTTGATCCGGTCGACGACGTACACGTAACCGTCTTCGTCGACCCGGGCCGCGTCCCCGCTGCGGAACCAGCCGTCCGCGAAGGCGGCCTCGGTCTCCTCCGGCAGCCCCCAGTAGCCGGGCATGACATGCGGTCCGCGCACCACGACCTCGCCGGTCTCGCCGACGTCGACCGGGGTGAGGTCGGGCCGCACGACCCGTACGTCGCTGAAGAAGTGCGGTACGCCCGCCGAGCCCGCCTTCTCGACCGCGTGCTCCGCGTCCAGGAAGAGCGTGCCGGGCGCGGCCTCGGTCATGCCGTAGCCCTGGAGGAAGGTGAGCCCGCGCTGCTGGTAGGCGGCGATGAGCGGGGTCGGCACCGGTGATCCGCCGCAGGTGAGGATGCGGAGGGACGACAGGTCGGCGTCCGCCCAGCGGGGGTGCCGGGCGACCTGGTCGAACATCGTCGGGACCCCGAACATGAAGGTGATCCGGTGCCGTTCGATCAGGTCGAGGGTGGTCTCCGGGTCGAAGGACTCGACCAGGACGCAGGTGCCGCCCTTGAGCAGTACCGGCAGGGCAAGCATGTTGAGGCCCGCGGTGTGGAACAGCGGGGCGGAGACCAGGGCGCGTTCGCCGGCGATCAGATCGTGGTCGACCAGGACGTTGACGGCGTTCCAGGTGAGGTTGCCGTGGGTGAGCATGGCGCCCTTGGGGCGGCCGGTCGTCCCCGAGGTGTACATGATGATGCAGGTGTCGTCGGGGGTGACCGGTTCATCGATCGGCTCCTGCGACACGGACGCCAGGGCCTCTTCGTATGCGTCGCCGATCTCGAGGAAGGTCCGTACGTCCGTCTCGCCCGGCAGTCCGGCGACGAGCCCGGCGTGCGCGGGACCGTAGATCAGGGCCTTGGCGCCGGAGTCGGCGAGTTGGAAGGCGATCTCGGGGCCGGCGAGGCGGGTGTTGAGGGGGACGAAGACGGCGCCGAGGGTGCCGGCGGCGAACAGGGTCTCCAGGTAGGCGGGGTGGTTGGGGCCGAGGTGGGCGATGCGGTCGCCGCGCCTGATACCCCGGGCGCGCAGGGCGTGGGCGAGGCGGGTGACGCGTGTGTGCAGGGTGCGGTAGTCGGTGGACCGCTGGTCATGGATCAGGGCCGTGCGGTGGGGGGTCTTGCGGGCCCGGCGTGCGGGCCACGACCCCAGTCCCTCGTTGCGCATCTGGCACCCCTTACGGTTTGGTCAGCCCGAGCAACCGGGCCGCGTTCTCCTTGAGGATCTTCGGCCTGACCTCGTCCTTGATGGACAGCTTCGCGAAGTCGGCCAGCCACCGGTCGGGGGTGAGCACCGGGAAGTCGGAGCCGAACAGGACCTTGTCCTTCAGCAATGTGTTGGCGTACTGCACCAGCTGCGGCGGGAAGTACTTCGGCGACCAGCCCGAGAGGTCGATGTGCACCCCGGGCTTGTGGGTCGCCACCGCCAGGGCCTCGTCCTGCCAGGGGAACGACGGATGCGCCAGGATGATCTTCAGATGCGGGAAGTCGGCGGCCACGTCGTCCACATGGAGCGGGTTGGAGTACTTCAGGCGGATGCCGCCCCCACCGGGGACGCCGGCGCCGATGCCGGTCTGGCCGGTGTGGAAGAGCGCGATGGTGCCGGTCTCCTCGATCACCTCGTACAGGCCGTACGCCACGGAGCGGTCGTCGGGGAAGAAGCCCTGGATGCTGGGGTGGAACTTGAAGCCCCGCACCCCGTACTCCTCGACCAGCCGGCGGGCCTGCCGTACCCCCGCCTTCCCGCGGAAGGGGTCGATGGAGGCGAACGGGATCAGCACGTCCGGGTTCGCGGCGGCGGCTTCGGCGACCTCCTCGTTGGGGACGGGCTCGGTGCCGGTCGCGGACTCGGCGTCCACCGTGAAGACGACGGCGGCCATCCGCCGCTCACGGTAGTACGCGGCGGTCTCCTCCAGGGTGGGCTTCCGTTTGCCCTCGATCTTGAAGTAGGCGGAGGAGGCGTCGTGCAGGTCGTCGTCCAGGGAGGAGTGGCCCTTGGCGGACACCTCCGCGTGGGTGTGGACGTCGATCGCGACCAGGTCGTCCAGCCTCGGCGCGGGTGCCATCACGCCTCCGGGATCTTCGGTGCGGGGATGCCCACGGTCTGCGGCTCGGCGCCGACCGACGTGGGCCAGGCGTCGGCCAGGGTGTCGGGGGTCCAGCCACCGTCGGCGTAGGCGGCCCGGATCTCCTGCGGATGTGACCACAGTGCCACCTTGTCGCCGCCGATACCGATGCACTGGCCGGTGATGCCGCGGGCGGCCTCGGAGGCCAGGAAGGGGACGAGGGCCGCGCAGTCCTCGGGGGTGCCGAAGCCCTCCCCCTTGCGCAGGAACGCCGGCAGCGGTTCGCCGTTCCTCATGGCCTCGACGTACGGGGCGAAGGCGGGGATGGTCTCGGTCATCGCGGTCGCGGCGACCGGCACGATCGCGTTGACGGTGATGTGCGCGCGGGCCAGTTCCATGGACCAGGTGCGGGCCATGGCGGCGATCCCGGCCTTGGCGGCGGCGTAGTTGGTCTGGCCGAAGTTGCCGCGCTGCCCGGCCGGGGAGCCGACGAGGACGAGCGTGCCGCCCTCGCCCTGCTCACGCATGCGGACGGCGGCGGCGCGGGCGCAGGTGAAGGTGCCCCGGAGATGGGTGCTGATGACCGCGTCGAAGTCGTCGTCGGTCATCTTCCACAGCACCTTGTCGCGCAGGATGCCCGCGTTGGTGACCAGGACGTCGAGCCGCCCGAACTCCTCGACGGCACGGTCGACCAGCCGGTCGGCGGCCTCGGCCGTGCCGACCGGGACCACCTCGGCGACGGCGGTGCCTCCGGCCTCGGTGATGGACTTGACGGCCTGCTCGGCCACGGCTTCGTCGATGTCGTTGACGACCACGGACGCGCCGTGGGCGGCGAGGGCGTGCGCATAGGCGAGGCCGAGGCCCCGGCCGCTTCCGGTGACGACGGCGGCCTTGCCGGTCAGATCGATGGTGGGCACGGGCGGTCCCTTCGCATGGGGTGCGGTCGTGAGGAGATCGAAGCTAAGAGCAATAATTGTTGTCGTCAATAGTTGTTGCCGTCCTTCCGGTGCGTCATGCTGGACTCCGCACACGAGAAGCCCTCCCCGGGGAGCCCAGCGCCCGGGGACCGAGACCAGGGAGCCCGCCATCGCCCGCCAGCACATCGACGACCCGGCCCCCATCGACGCGGACGAGCCGTGGATGCGGGCGCTGCACGCGGACACGGGCTATCTGCTGTACCGCCTGGGCCTGCGCTCCGGTCAGTTGTTCAACACGTTCCTGCAGGAGTCGGGGCTGCGACTGCGGCACTACGCCGTGCTGCGCTTCCTCGCCACCACCGAGGGCGCGCTCCAGCGGGAGCTCAGCGCCCGGCTCGGTTATGACCCGAGCGCGATCGTCGGCCTGGTGGACGACCTGGAGAAGCTGGGCTTCGCCGAGCGCCGGCCGGCCCCGGAGGACCGCCGCAGCCGCATCGTCGTCCTCACCGAGGACGGCCGGGCCTTCCTCCGCGACACGGACCAGGCGGGCCAACGCGTGACCGACGAACTGCTCACCCCGCTCGCCCCCGCCGAACGGGAGACGCTGCACACCCTGCTGCTGCGTGTCGCCGGCAACGGGCTCACCTGACGCGCCGGTCGCCGCGTACCCGCGGGCGGACGCGGCCTCGTACTGTATCCGCGTGACCGTTCCTGTCCCCCGCCCCCAGTCCCTCCTGCTCAGTTTCCTCGGTGACGAGGTGCTGGGCCGCGGGGTGTGCGTGTACACGGGCAGTGTCATCGAGGTGTTCCGGCGCGCCGGCGTCGGAGAGCAGGCCACCCGGTCCACGCTCACGCGTATGGTCGGTCGCGGTCTGCTGAGCCGCAGGCGCGAGGGCCGGCGGACCTATGTCGGACTCACCGACCGCTCGGAGGCGATCCTGCGCGACGGCGAGCGGCGCATCTGGACGACCGGCGCGGTCAACCGGGACTTGGACGGCACCTGGACCCTGCTCGGCTTCTCGCTGCCGGAGTCCTGGCAGCGCCAACGGCACGATCTGCGCTCCCAGTTGACCTGGGCGGGCTTCGGCGCTCTGTTCAGCGGGCTGTGGATCGCGCCCGGCGCAGTCGACGTCTCCGAGATCGTCGCCGAGCTGGGCCTGGAAGCGCATGTGAAGGTCTTCCGGGCGCATGCTGACGCCGGTACGGACATCGCCGAGATGATCGACGACACCTGGGATCTGGGCGAACTGGCCGCGCATTACCGGGAGTTCGAGGCGACCTGGCGGCCGTACGCGTCGGGCGCTGCGGACCCGGACGCCGAGGACGCCCTCGCGCTGCGCCTCCGGCTGACCGCCGAATGGCTCCAAACCATCCGCGCCGACCCCCGGTTGCCCGTACGGCACCTGCCGGCGGACTGGCCGGCGGCCGCTGCGGAGAAGACGTTCCGCACGGTCCACGCCCTGCTGGAAGCGCCTGCCCGGGACGCGGCGCGCCGACTGATCGAGACGATGCCGGCGGCGTAGGGCCGTTCGTACGTGCCACCTCCGCAGCGGTCCCGCCCTCAAACCGATGTTGTGCATTGTCTTGACCGCCGCAAGAATTCGGCCCTACATTCCTCCACACCTTCGTTCAGTGCACTGAGCATCTTCCCGGGTCTCCGCTCCGCAGCCGCCCACAAGGAGCCACCTCCATGCCTGCCAGCACCAGCACCCGCCCCCGAACTCCCCGAATCCGTCTGCGCATCGCCCTGGCCGCCCTGGCCATGTCGGCGTCCGCGGCCCTCGCGACCTTTCCCGCGCCTGCCGCGCAGGCGGACACACCGGCCGCCCGCCACCTCACCGGCACCCTCTCCGACGGCGCCACCTGGATCGCGGACGTTCCCGCCCACTGGAACGGCACCCTGCTGCTGTTCAGCCACGGCTTCGGCCCCACCGTCGCCGCGGACGCGCCCTCGGACGCCGTACGCACCGAGTTGCTCGCCGAGGGCTATGCGATGGCTGGGTCGTCGTACGACCCCCATGGCTCGATGTGGGCCCTGAACAGCGCCGAACGCGACCAGTTCGCCACGCTCGACGCCGTCACCACCCAGACCGGAACACCGCGGCGCACCCTTTCCGTCGGTCAGTCCATGGGCGGGCTCGTCAACGCGCAGATCGCCCGCGACGGCGCCGGCCGGATCGACGGCGCCCTCGGCCTGTGCGGCCTGGTCGCGGGCGGCACCGACCTGGACAACTACCAGCTCGACGCCGAGTACACCATCGCCCGGCTGCTCCTGCCCGGACAGCGCCCCGGCCTGGTCCGCTTCGGTTCCGCCGACGCCGCGGCCGCCACCGCCAAGAGGCTCACCGACGCCGTCGCCGCGGCCCAGACCAGCGCGCAGGGCCGCGCCCGGATCGCGCTGGCCGCGGCCTTCCTCAACCTGCCCGCCTGGGCGCCCGGACAGCAGAAGCCGGCGCCGACGGACTGGGCGGGCCAGGAGGAGCAGCAGGACGCGTGGTTCGCGCAGGGCATCCTGTCGTTCGTCGAGGGCGGCCGGTACGCCGTCGAGCAGTCCGCCGGCGGCAACACCTCCTGGAACGCGGGGGTCGACTACGCCCGCCTGCTCGCCGGATCCGTCCACGCACCGCAGGTCCGGGCGCTGTACCGGGCGGCCGGACTCGACCTGCGCGCCGACCTGGCATCCCTGAACCGGGGCGCCGCGATCACCGCCGACCCCGCCGCGGTCCGTGCCGCGCAGCGCACCTCCTCCGCCGGTCAGGGCCTCGGCGTACCGCTGCTGGACGTGCACACGATCGCCGACAACCTGGTCCCGGTCGAACAGGAGCGGCAGTTCGGCGACCGGGTGCGCGCGGCCGGGGACGGAGCGCTGCTGCGGCAGGCCTACGTCGAACGGCAGGGCCACTGCACCTTCACCACCGCCGAGACCGTGGCCGCCCTGCACGCGCTGGACCACCGTGTCACCACCGGCGACTGGGACGACGCCGCGACCCCGGCCGCGCTGCAGCGGTCCGCCACCGCGCTCGGTCCGGACGGGGCGGCATACGTCCCGTACCGGCCGGCACGCCTGACGGTCGGCCGCGACCGCCCGGCGCACCCCACCCACCACTGAGATCGGGACCCTCCCATGTCCGACGCATCCGCCGCCCCACGCAGAACCCTCCCCCTCGGCACGCTCGTCGCCGGCTGTCTCGCCGTCTGCCTCGCGCAGATCGGTCTGGCCATCCCCGCCACCCTCAACGGTCTGTTCCAGGAACACCTCCACCCTGTCGGCTCCCAACTCACCTGGATCTCCGACGCCTTCCTGCTGCCCGTCGCCGTGCTCGAACTCACCTTCGGCGTGCTCGGCGACCTGTTCGGCCGCAAACAGCTCCTCGTCGGCGGCGCCGCGCTGCTGTGCGCGGGCGAGGTCGTCGCCGCGAGCGCCTCGGGCATCCATCAGCTGTGGCTGGGGCAGGTGCTGGCCGGTCTCGGCGCCGCCGCGCTCTTCCCCACCTCGCTCGCCATGATCGCGGCCGGCACGCACACCGGGCCGCAGCGCGCCCGTGCCATCGCCGTGTGGGCCTCCAGCCTGTCGGCGGGCGGCTTCCTCGCTCCGCTGCTCGGCGGGATCACCGGGACCTACGGCTCGTGGCGCTCGGCGTTCGTGGTGGTCGCCGTGCTCGCCGCGGTGAGCGCCCTGGCGAGTCTGTGGCTCGCCACCAACTCCCGGGCACCGGAAGGTCGTTCACCCGACGTCGGCGGCCAGATCACCATCGGTGTCGGTCTGTTCGCCCTGCTGTACGCCGTCATCCAGGGGCCGACGGACGGGTGGGGTTCGGCTCCGGTGGTCATGGCGTTCGTGATCGCCGTGGTGTTCGTGGGCCTGTTCGTGGCCGCCGAGAGCCGGGCCCGCTCCCCGCTGCTGCGCCTGGACCTGTTCCGCAACCGTTCCTTCGCGATCGCGTCGGTCGTCGCGGTCGTGGGCATGTTCAGCTTCCTGGGCACGGCGTACGCGGCGAGCATCCGGCTCGGTCCCATCCAGCACCAGAGCCCGATGCGTACCGCGTTCGCGTTTCTGCTGCTCAACGGCATCGCCCCGGTGCTCACCCCGCTGACCTCCCGGCTGCTGCACCGACTGCCCGCGCGGGCGCTGCTCAGCGCCGGGCTGGCGCTGATCGCCGCGGGCGACTTCCTGGCCGCCGGGCTCGACGTCGGCGACCGGAACCTGGCCTCGCTGATCCTGCCGCTCGGGCTGGTCGGCATCGGCTTCGCGTTCACGGTGTCGTCCATCACCGCGACCGCCGTCAACACGGTGCCGCTGCCGCTGGCCGGCATGGCGAGCGCGGCGACCAACCTGCTGCGCGACTTCGGCTTCACCCTCGGTCCGGCGGTCATCGGCGCGGTCGCGCTGAGTCAGGCGGCGTCCCGGGTGACCTCCTCGCTGGCCACCTCGTCGTCCCTGAACGCAGAGTCGCAGGCGGCGGCGCACGAGGTGCTGAAGGAGGGCGGCCCCCTCGCCCTCAACTCCGTCCCCGCCGCCTCCCCACCGGGCGCGGCCCGTGCGTACGCCCTGGACGCCCTCGGCCACGGCTACGCGATCGGATTCGTGGTGTGCGGCGCGGCCGCCCTGTTCTCGGCACTGCTGGTGGTGACGGCGCTGCGCGGGCGTGCGGCGCAGGAGAGCGCGTCGCCGGCGCAGGACGGCACGGAGCGAACCGCCCTGACCACGGGATGACCCGCTCGGCCGGCCCCGGGGCTCGCCCGGGGCCGGTCAGTGCGTGGCCGGGCAGATCCCGGTGATGGACGGTGCGCTCGCCGCCGGCGGCTGCGCCGCGGCCCGCTCCCCGTCCGGGGAGCGGGCCGCGGCGCGATGCGTCAGACGTCGAAGCGCGCGTGGAACCGACGGGTGTGGTCCACAGTGCGTTCCGGGCCGGTCAGGGTGACCGCCGCCGTCAGGCGGACGTCGGCGCTGGAGGCCGCCAGACGCAGCTGCAGCTCGCCCGGTTCGACCACCCGCCGTCCGTCGCGGCCGGCGAAGGAGGCGAGGTCGGCCGGCACGGTGACCCGCAGGCGGCGGGCCTCGCCCGGGTCCAGCGGGACGCGGGTGTAACCGACGAGGCGCTGCACCGGCTGGACGACCGCGGCGACCGGGTCGTGCAGATAGAGCTGGACGACCTCGGTGCCGTGCCGCTCCCCTGTGTTGCGCACCGTGAAGGCGAGGTGGAACTCGCCCCCGGTGTCCGCCTCCGGCTCGTCGACCGTCAGCTCGCCCCAGTGGAAGGACGTGTAGGACAGGCCGTGCCCGAAGGAGAAGGCCGCGGTGGGGTCGATGTTCGACACATCGCTGGCCTGGGCGAGCCGGGCGCCGAGATAGGTGGCGGGCTGGGCACCGGAACCGCGCGGCACGCTGATGGGCAGCCGTCCGGAGGGATCGGTCCGGCCACTGAGCACCCCGGCGATGGCGGTGGTCCCTTCGGCGCCCGGGAAGAAGGACTGCACGATCGCGGCGGCCTTGTCCACGGCGCGGCCGAGGGCGTAGGGCCGGCCGGCGAGCAGGACCGCCACCACCGGCCTGCCGGTGTCGAGCAGGGCGTCCAGCAGCTGCTGTTGTGCTCCCGGCAGACCCAGCGATTCGGTGTCACAGCCCTCGCCGCTCGTACCGCGCCCGAAGAGGCCCGCCCGGTCTCCCAGCGCCGCGATGACGACGTCGGCCTCGCGCGCGGCGCGGACCGCCTCGGTGATGCCGGCGAGGTCACCGTCGTCGACGCCGGTTCCGCGTACGACGGTGAGTTCCGCGTCGGGGAACTCGCCCCGGAGGGCGTCGTGCAGCGTGGGCAGGTCGATGCCCGGCGGGGTCTGCGGATGGTGCACTCCGACGTGCTGCGGGAAGGAGTAGCAGCCCAGTACGGCCGTGGCTTCGGCGCCGTTGGGGCCGACCAGGGCGATACGGCGCGGCCGGTCCAGGGGCAGGGTGCCGTCGTTGGTCAGCAGCACGACCGCTTCCTCGGCGACGGTGCGGGCCAGTTCCCGGTTGGCGGGCGAGTCCAGGTCGATCGTGCCGCGCAGGGCGTCCGGGTCGTCCGGGTCGGCCCCTGCGAGCGTGGCCGGGACCGGGTTCCAGCCGGCGTCGAGCAGGCCGAGCCGGGCCTTCTGGGTGAGCACCCGGCGCAGGGCCCGGTCGATGAGCGACTCCGGCACCCGCCCCTCCTTGACGGCGTCGGTGAGGGGCGTGCCGAACGTCTTCACGGTGGGCAGTTCCACGTCGACGCCCGCCCGCAGGGCCGCACCCGCGGCCTGCGCCCAGTCACCGGCGATGCCGTGCAGCGTCTTGAGGAAGGCGATGCCGAAGTAGTCGGCGACGACCGTGCCGTCGAACCCCCAGGTGTCGCGCAGCAGCCCGGTGAGCAGGTCTTCGTCGGCGGCCGAGGGCATGCCGTCGGTGTCGGTGTAGGCGTGCATGACGGAGCCCGCGCCGCCCTCCCGCACGGCCATCTCGAAGGGCGGCAGGATGATGTCCGCCCGTTCACGCGGCCCCATCCCGACGGGTGCGAGGTTGCGGCCGGCGCGGGAGGCCGAGTAGCCGGCGAAGTGCTTGAGGGTGGCGACCACGCCGGTGGACTGCAGGCCCTGGACGTAGGCGGTGCCGATGCTGCCGACGAGGTAGGGGTCCTCTCCGATGGTCTCCTCGACCCGTCCCCAGCGTGCGTCGCGGACCACGTCCAGGACGGGTGCCAGGCCCTGGTGGACGCCGACGGACCGCATGTCGCGGCCGATGGCGGCGGCCATCCGGCGGATCAGGTCGGGATCGAAGGTGGCGCCCCAGGACAGCGGGACGGGGTAGGCGGTGGCACCCCAGGTGGCGAATCCGGCCAGGCACTCCTCGTGCGCCAGGGCGGGGATGCCGAAGCGGTTGGCCGCGGCGATCCGGCTCTGGGTGCGCGCCAGGGAGAGCGCGCCGAGCGCGGGATCGACGGGCGCCGTGCCGAAGGGGCGGGTCAGTTGTCCCAGGCCGGCCGGGAGCAGGGCGTCGAGGTCGACCGCCTCCTCCATGTCGTGCTGGTGCGGGGCGACTTCACCGCCCTCGTCCGAGGCGCCGACCCACACGCCGTACAGCTGGGCGATCTTCTCGTCCAGGGTCATCGCGTCCATCAGTGCGGACACGCGGACGGCGAGGTCCTGGGTCGGGTCGTTCCAGAGAGGGGCTTCGGGGGTGGTCTCTACGGCCACGTTGGCGGTCACTTTCCTCCCACGCCCATCAGGCCCTGGACGAGGGACCTGCGGGCGAACAGGTAGACGAGCAGGACGGGCACCATGGACAGCATCACGGCTCCCAGCAGGCCGGGGATGTCGATGCCGTGTTCGGTCTGGAAGTTGTACAGACCAAGGGTGATCACCTTGGTCGAGTCGGACTGGGTCAGGACCAGCGGGAACAGGAAGCCGTTCCACGCCTGGAGCGCGGAGAACACCACGATCGTGGACAGGCCGCCGCGCGAGAGCGGGACGACGAGCTGGAAGAACATCCGCCGCGGGCTCGCTCCGTCCACCGTCATGGCCTCGAACAGCTCCGGGGAGATGTCGCGCATCGCCCCGCTGAGGATGAGCGCCGACATCGGCAGGCAGAAGGCGGCGGTGGGCAGGATCACCCCGAGGAGGTTGTCGTACAGGCCCGCCTCGCTGATCAGGTAGAACATCGGGACGATGACGGCCTGGGCGGGGATGGCGAGGCCCAGCAGGAACAGCCGGAAGATCTGTGAGGTGACCCGGCTGCGGCTGCGGACGATCGCGTAGGCCAGCGGCGGTACGAGCAGCAGCACCACGCCGACGACGCAGACGCTGACGATGACGGTGTTGAGGAAGTACCGGCCGAATCCCGAGTCGAAGGCGCCGGTGTAGTTGTGCAGGGTGAAGTCGTGCGGGAAGGACAGCGGTCCGTTCTTCGCGTAGTCCTGCCGGGTGCGCAGGGTGGCCGCCAGCATCACGTACAGCGGCAGGCCCACCAGGACCAGCCAGAGGATCGAGCCGGTTCCCGCCAGGTAGTTGGGACGGCGCCTCATGAGACACCCTCCATGGAGCTGCGCATCTTGTCGTAGCCGGAGACGCGGACGACGACCAGAGAGATGATCGTGGCCGCGACGACCAGGCAGAGGGCGATGGCCGAGCCGGCGCCGAAGTCGAAGCCCTGGAAGGCCTTTTGGTACATGTAGTAGGCGCTGATCGTGGTGTCGGTGCCCGGTCCGCCCTGGGTGAGGATGAGCACCGTCTCGAAGGTGGTGAGTCCGCCGACGACCATGAGGATCATCGAGGTGATCATCGAGTTGCGCAGCTGCGGCAAGGTGATGTGGAAGAACTGGCGGTAGCGTCCCGCGCCGTCGATCTCGGCCGCCTGGTACAGCACCTGCGGGATGGCGCGGGCGGCGCCCTGGTAGATCAGGGTGTGGAACGGGGTGAACTGCCAGGTGCTGACGAAGGCCAGCACTCCGATGGCCGTGGCTTGCTTGCCGAACAGGTTGCCGTCACCGAAGAGCCAGGTCATCCGCGCGGGAATGCCGAAGTTCGGGTCGAGCAGCGCCCGCCAGAGCACCGACACGGCGGTGGAGGACAGCAGCAGCGGGACGAAGTAGATCGCCGCCAGAACGGCGCGGTTGCGCTGGTGTCCGGCGGCCCACACGCCGAGCACGATGCTCAGCGGTGTCTGCAGGACCACACCCAGGGTGGTGAGCAGGAGGGTGAGCCAGATGCTCTTGATCATCACCGGGTCGTCGAGGATGCGGTTCCAGTTGTCCATGCCGACGAACTGGGGTGATCCCAGGCCGTTCCAGCTCATGAAGGACAGCACCGCCACGAAGACGAGCGGGACGATGGCGAAGAGGGCGAAGAAGACGGTGGCGGGCAGCGCCCAGAGGAAGCTCGGGCGTGTGCCGGGGGCGGCGTGCGCGCCCTCCGGCCGCCGCCGGGCCCTCTTCGGGGCCGTGGCGGCGGGCGGGGCGCTCGTGATGTGCGTGGTCATGACCGGATCACTTGGCCGGGAGGGCCTGCATGGCCTTGATGAAGCCGTCGGCGTCGAGCTGCCCGTTGAAGAACTGCTGGACGGCCTGGTGGATGGGCGTGATGGCGGCCGGCGGGTAGGCCTGGTCCCACGACAGCTGGAAGGACTTGGCCTTGGCGACGAGGTCGTACTGGAAGCGGGAGTACGCGGGGCTGGCCGAGGTGCCGAGGAACTGCGGGGTGTTGGTCGTCGTCGGCAGGTTGCCGATGGCCAGCTGGGCCTTGACGAACGTGTCGGAGTACATGAGCTTGAGGAAGTCGGCGACGGCCTCGGGGTGCTTGGTCTTCTTCAGCACGGAGTAGAAGTTGTTGGTGTTGCCGACCACGTCCGAGGTGTCGCCCTTGCCGCCGGCGATGGTCGGGAAGGTGGTGTAACCCAGGCCCTTGGCCGCGAAGTCCTTCGCGTCCTGCTGCTGCTGTGCGTAGTACCAGGACCCCATCAGCTCGAAGCCGGCCTTGCCGGAGGCCACGAGCGCCGGTGAGGCGCCGTTGGTGTACTTCACCGAGTCGTAGTTCTTGCCGAAGGCTCCGGCGTCGACCAGTTGCTTGAGCATGCCGAGCGCCTTCTTGCTGTCCGCGCTCGCCCACGCCGCCTTGTCCCCGTCGAGGGCCTTCTGGAACAGCCCCGGGCCGGCGACACGGTCGTAGACGTACTCGAACCACATCAGGGTCGGCCACTGGTCGCCGCCGCCGAGGGCGATCGGCGTGACGCCCTTGGCCTTCAGCTTCTGCACCACGTCGAGCAGCTGGTCCCAGGTCTGGGGCGGCTGGACACCCGCCTTGTCGAGCACGTCCTTGTTGTGGAACAGCAGGACCGGCTGGGTGCCACGCATGGGTATGCCGTAGGACTTGCCGTCGATTACGGCGCTGTTGAAGACGGCGGGCAGGAACTTGTCCTTCAGGCCGGGGTCCTTCTTGATGAAGTCGTCGAGCGGCGTGAGCAGACCGGCCTTGACGAACGGCTGGATGCTGCCGCCGCCCCAGTTGAAGAAGATGTCCGGCGCCTGCGGGGTGTTGATGATCGTCTGCAGTTTCTGCTGGTAGTCGGCGCCGGGGATGGTGTCGAGGACGGCCTTGACGTGCGAGGTCTTGTTGAAGGTGTCGACGATCTGCTTCTCGACCTTGTTGCTCGCGTCCCCGTAGACCAGGACGTGGATCTTGCCGTCGTTCGAGGAACCCCCGCCGCTGCCGTTCCCGCAGGCCGCGAGACTCGCCGCGAGGGCGAGCGTCGTCGCGCAGACAAGCACCCGGGACATCCGTGTACGCATCATCTTCCCTTTCGAAAGTTTCGGCGGCATTGCCGAAAGTACTGCGGCTGGACAGTAGGGGCAGAGCGCAGAAATGGTCAACAGTCGTGCATCCACGCAGCCAAACCGTTACGGCTCGCCATGGCCTATGCTGCGGCCATGCGCGTAAAGGACCAGGCTGGCCGTGGAGTCACGCTGGCGACCGTGGCAAGGGAGGCCGGCGTCTCGCTTCCGACAGTTTCGAAAGTGCTCAACGGTCGTTCGGATGTCTCGCCGGCGACGCGGGCCAAGGTCGAACGCCTCCTGGAGGCCCACGGCTACCGTCGGCGCACACAGGGACCGCCGCCGACCCCCCTCATCGAGATCGTCTTCCACGAGCTGGAGAGCGTCTGGGCGATGGAGCTCATCCGCGGCGTGGAGAACGTCGCCAAGCGGCACAACGCGACCGTCGCACTCACGGAGAGCGGGACGCGGCAGACCCCCGGACCCGAATGGATCGAGGGGGTTCTGCGCCGTCGGCCCCTGGGTGTGCTCCTGGTCTTCTCCACCCTGCCGGAGGACGTGAAGCGCCAACTCGTGTCCCGGGCCATCCCGTTCGTCATCGTGGACCCGGCCGGAGATCCCGACCCCGACGTCCCGTCCGTCGGTTCGGCGAACTGGGCCGGCGGGCTCGCCGCCACCCGCCACCTCACCGACCAGGGTCACCGGCGCGTCGCTGTCATCACCGGCCCGGAGGACCTGATGTGCTCGCTGGCACGTCTGGACGGATACCGCTCGGCACTGGCGATGGCAGGCCTCCGGGCGGACCCTCGACTGGTGCGATTCGGTGACTTCCATGTCCAGGGCGGCTTCGAGCACGCGATGGACCTGCTGCAGCAGCGGGACCGGCCCACGGCGATCTTCGCCGGCAGCGACCTGCAGGCCCTGGGAGTGCTGGAGGCC
Source organism: Streptomyces sp. RB17 (assembly GCF_009604455.1). Taxonomy (GTDB): domain Bacteria; phylum Actinomycetota; class Actinomycetes; order Streptomycetales; family Streptomycetaceae; genus Streptomyces. The sequence goes on along the minus strand of NZ_WEGL01000005.1, from coordinate 335,584 downwards.
GCCCGGGTGCTGGGCCTGAGCGTGCCGGAGGACCTGTCGGTGGTGGGATACGACGACGTGCCGCCGGCCCAGTGGTCGAGCCCGCCGCTGACCACCGTCCAGCAGCCGCTTCAGCGCATGGCCGAGGAGGCGGCCCGGATGCTGCTCCAACCCGCGGACTCCAAGAGGACGGACTTGCGGATAGAACTGGCCACGCACCTGGTCGTCCGGCAGAGCACGGCGCCGCCTCGCCCGGGAGCTCGAAATTTTCGTTCGCGATGACCGAATGCGTTCGCTGAGTGTCTCGTCGTTCTGGGTGTGCGATTGAAGACCAATAAGGAATCGGTCGAGGTCAGTCACCCATCCTGGACCAGGCGGCGAAAGTTTCGACCACTTCTCGGGCGATTTCCGAGATAAATTTCGTTGCACTTTCCGAAACACGAGCGTTGACCGTCGTTCCGAGCCGGCCGCATACTCTCAGCGATCGAAACGCCCGCAGCAGACCGATCCACCTTGCTGCTTGGCGCGTGCATGTCAGTGCCTAACGGCCCCCACAGGAGGAAGCATGGACATGAACGACGCGCTCGACCACCCGATGAGCCGCAGGGGCTTCATCGGACGTGCCGGTGCGCTGGCACTGCTCACCACCACGTCCGGGCTGCTGCTGCCCGGCACCGCCCACGCCGCCACGACCATCACCACCAACCAGACCGGCACGAACAACGGCTTCTACTACTCGTTCTGGACCGACGGCGGCGGGTCGGTCTCCATGACCCTGGGGTCCGGCGGCAACTACAGCACCTCGTGGACGAACTGCGGAAACTTCGTCGCCGGCAAGGGCTGGAGCAACGGCGGGCGCAGGAGCGTGCAGTACGGGGGCAGCTTCAACCCGTCCGGCAACGGCTACCTGTCCCTGTACGGGTGGACCTCGAACCCCCTCGTGGAGTACTACATCGTCGACAACTGGGGCACCTACCGGCCCACCGGCACCTACAAGGGCACGGTCACCTCCGACGGGGGCACCTACGACGTCTACGAGACGACGCGCTACAACGCCCCCTCCGTGGAGGGCACCAGGACCTTCAACCAGTACTGGAGCGTGCGGCAGTCGAAGAGAACGGGCGGCACCATCACCACGGGCAACCACTTCGACGCCTGGGCACGCTACGGAATGCCGCTGGGCAGCTTCAGCTATTACATGATCCTCGCCACCGAGGGATACCAGAGCAGCGGGAACTCCAACATCACGGTGAGCGGGTGAGGTCATGCGCACCGCATGGCACTTCCCGGCCATGGGGTCGGCCGTCGCCGCGGCAGCCGTGGCCGGCACCCTCACCTTCACCGTCGAAGAAGCCCCGGCGCACGCCGCCGTCTGCGCCGGGTACGTCGGACTCACCTTCGACGACGGCCCGTCCAACGATCACACGCCGGCCCTGCTCGACGCGCTCAGGCAGAACGGGCTGCGGGCCACGATGTTCAACGAGGGCCAGTACGCCGCCGCCTACCCCGCCCAGGTGCGGGCCGAGGTCAACGCCGGTATGTGGGTCGGCAATCACAGCTACACGCATCCGCACCTGACCCAGCTCAGCCAGTCGCAGATCGACTCCGAGATCTCCCGTACCCAGCAGGCCGTCGCGGGCGCGGGCGGGGGGATTGCGCAGCTGTTCCGCCCGCCCTACGGCGAGACCAACGCGACCGTGCAGGGGGTCGCGGCCAAGTACGGCCTGACCCAGGTCATCTGGGACGTGGACTCGCAGGACTGGAACGGGGCAAGCACGGACGCGATCGTGCAGGCCAGTGCCCGGCTCACCAACGGCCAGATCATCCTGATGCACGAGTGGCCCCCCAACACGCTCGCCGCGATCCCGCGCATCGCGCAGACGCTCGCGAACAAGGGACTGTGCGCCGGCAGGATCTCGCCGCAGACCGGCCGCGCCGTGGCCCCCTGAGGCGCGGTCCTGGGCTCGTCGGCCCGTGGGTAGTTCCCGGCCCTGCAGAGCACGCTCCGCGTGACGGCCCGGTCCCGTTCGGGGCCGGGCCACCTCCTGTCCGGGGAGGAGGCCCGCGAAAGAGCGGCGGCCGGTGGGCACTTGCGGATGGCTGCCGGCACGCTCCGTGCTTCTGTCACGGGGCCGGATGATGATTGGCTTGGCCCTGCTTCGCACCACCACCCCGTACGGCAGTCTGGAGGACTCCGCACCATGAGCAGTGGCTACGCGTACGAGTACAAGGTCGTCACCTTCCGGGAGTCGCTGATCGGCGACGCGCTGGACAGCGACAAGCTGGAGAAGGTCCTGAACAAGCACGCCGAGGACGGCTGGGGCCTGAAGGCCATCACCTCCGCCGACGTCAAGGGCCGCATAGGGCCCGGAGCCGTGGAAGGACTGCTGCTGACCTTCGAGCGCGCGCGGCAGTAACGCGCGTCGGGCGGCCCCGGCACGGCATAGGTCGGATCGGATCGGGTCGGGCTGGATCGGATCGGGCTGGATCAGAAGCCCGTCGCCGGCCTCGGCCGGGCGGAGCCACCGGCACCCTCGCGCGGTCCCGCGTGGGAGACGGCGGCGCGCCCCTCTGTGGCCTGCGCGCATGCCGGGGCGGCCGGCCCGGAGACACGCCCGGGTCCATGTGAGACCGTGGTGTCAGTATCTCCGCCTGCGGATGCGGCCGACACGATGGTTCTCAGGGATCTGGCCGACAAGCAAGGGGACGATCCGTTCGGCATCACGTCTGCCGCCGTCGCCCTCGTGGACGTACACGGCCTCATCCGCTACTGGAGCCGCAGGGCGGAAGACCTCCTCGGGTATCCGGCACCCGGCGTGCTGGGGCGGCCCGCGATCTCCCTCCTCACGAGCGACCGTTCACCGGCGTCCTTGCTCGCCGCGGCGCAGCAGATCGGGGACGGCTGGGAGGGGCTGATCACCGCGCGTCACCGGGCGGGTCACCCGGTCGAGCTGGCCCTGCGGGTGTGTCCGCTGCACGCGGAGCAGGGTTCCGTCTGGCTCGCCGTGGCCTGCAAGGTCTCCGACTCGCGCCGGTGGGAACTCGATCAGGCCGTGGTGCGCGGCCTCCTGGAGGAGTCACCGATCGGCATCGCCGTCCTCGACAGCGAGCTCCGCTTCCAGTGGGTGAACCAGGCGCTGGCCACGATGGAGGGCCTGCCGGCGGACCTCGCGGCCCCGCGCACGGCCGCGCCCGCCGGCCTGGAACAGGTGCCCTCGGCCGTGGACTGGCAGGCGCGCCAGGCGCTGGTGTCGGGCCAGGTCACGCCGGCCGTGGAGCACGTGGCGCCCCGGCACGGCCTGTTCCGCCGGAACTGCCAGGGCCGGCTCAGGCTCCGCTCGTCGTTCCCACTGCGGGACGTCGACGGCAAGACGCTCGGGGTGTGTCACACGGCGGTCGACTTCACCGCCGAGGACCGGGCACGCGAGCGGCTCGCCCTGGTCAACGAGGCGGCCCAGCGCATAGGCACCACCCTGGACCTGGACCGCACGGTGCAGGAACTGGCCGAGGTCCTCGTGCCTCAGCTCGCCGACTTCGTGGCGATCGACCTCTTCCAGGGCGTGCTGGCGGCCCGGGACCTCGCCCCCGGACCGGTCACCGGCGGCACGCTCCAGCGGGCCGTGCACCTGTCGATCCAAGCGGAGGCGCCGGAGGCGATCGTTCCCATCGGGGAGTCCACCGAGTACCCGTCGATGTCCCCGCAACGACGGTGTCTGACGACAGGGCGGCCGATCCTCGATCCGGTGCTGGACCCGACGACGTGGTGGCTGGCCCGCGATGACCAGCGCCTGGCCAAGATCGTCGGTCTGGGTGTGCACACCCACCTGGTGGTGCCGCTCCGGGCGCGGGGCGCGACCATGGGAGTGGTCACGCTGCTGCGCTGGGAGAACCCCAGCCCGTTCGACGAGGACGACCTGCTGCTCGTGGAGGAGCTGGTGGCGCGGGCCGCGGTGTGCGTGGACAACGCCCGGCGGTTCGTCCGGGAGCACAGCGCGGCCCTGGCCCTCCAGACCAGTCTGCTGCCCCCCGAACTGCCCGATCACTGCGCCGTCGAGGTCGCCTACCGCTATCTGCCGGCCGACGCCGAGGCCGGCGTGGGCGGCGACTGGTTCGACGTCATCCCGCTCTCCGGCGCCCGCATCGCCCTGGTCGTGGGGGACGTCGTGGGCCATGGCATCCACGCGGCGGCCAGCATGGGCCGGCTGCGGGCGGCGGTCCAGACACTGGCCGACATGGATCTGCCCCCCGACGAGCTGCTCGCCCATGTCGACGATCTCGTCCTGCGCCTGGCCGACGAGGCGGAAGCGGCCGAGCACGGGCCGATGGTGTTCGGCGCGACCTGCGTCTACGCGGTCTACGACCCGATCTCGCGGAAACTGAACGTGGCGCGCGCCGGACACCCCACCCCCGCCATCGCCCACCTCAGCGAGCCGGTCGAACTGCCCGACATCCCCGCCGGCCCCCCGCTGGGACTGGGCGGTCTGCCCTTCGAGTCGGCCGAGATCGAGCTGGAGGAGGGCAGCGTCGTCGCCCTCTACACCGACGGGCTGATCGAGGCCTCGGACCGCGATGTCGACGTCGGTTTCGAGCGGCTCTGCTTCGCCCTGGCCCACCCCGACCGGCCGCTGGAGGAGATCTGCGACACGATGGTCCGCATTCTTCTGCCGGAGCATCCGCACGACGACGTCGCCTTCCTCATCGCCCGCACGCGCGCCCTCTCCCCCGGCCGAGTGGCCTCCTGGGAGGTGCCCGACGACCCCCAGGCGGTGCACGAGACACGCGACAACACCGCCCGCTGCCTGGCCGCGTGGGGTCTGGAGGACATCGCCTTCACCACCGAGCTGATCGTGAGCGAGCTGATCACCAACGCCATCACGCATGCCTGCGGACCGATCGGTCTGCGTCTGATCCACGAACGGACCCTGATCTGCGAGGTGTCGGACGCCAGCAACACCTCTCCCCATATGCGCCGTGCCCGCACCACCGACGAGGGAGGGCGAGGCCTCTTCCTGGTCGCGCAGGTCGCCCAGCGCTGGGGCACGCGCTACACCGCCACGGGCAAGACCATCTGGGCGGAGCAACAGCTGCCGGACGACGCGCCCTGCTGAGGGTGGTACGGGGCCTTCTCCCACTGCGAGTTCCGCGCGCGGCCGCCCGGCCGCTGCCGCGTCCGTCGTGCCTGCACATAGGACAGCCATGGCCGCAGGTCGCCGCGTCCGAGCAACTCGAAGCCGGCGCCGGTGACGAGGACATGGGTGTGGGGGACTTGGCCCAGGCCTCGTCCGTTACTAGTGCGCTCTAGTGCCCGCCCAACATGGATCGCCCTCTCACGGCACTCACGGCGCGTCGGACAACCACGGTCAGCCACGGGCGTCGACCCTTCCATGACTTTCAATGCGGGCCAAACTTCAGCCGCCGCCTCTACTTTGCAGGCACATCGCGGCCAAATCACTGCAATACAAAGGGCCATGCTTTATTCATTGACAACGAAAAAGAACCTCTCTAGGTTTCCGGCCATGCGCTCGGCCCCCTCGCACCAGGCGGCTCCGGACATGGCTCCGGCCGCTTCCCTGGTCTTCACCACGCTGCTCTCCCACGGTCCGCTCACCCGGGCCGAGGTGGGGCGGCGGACCCGGCTCTCTCCGGCCGCCGTCACCAAGGCGGTCCGTCCGCTGATGGAACTCGGCTATCTGGTCGAGGGCGTGGACGAAGAGGCGCGGCCCGCGGTGGGACGTCCCGCCAACCTGGTGTGGGTGGACGGGGGAAGGGCGCTGTTCATCGGGATCAAGGTGACGGGCGACGAGATCATCGCCGTACTGGCCGACCTGTGTTGCCGTGTCCGGCTGTCCCGGCACGTACGGCTCACGGGCCGCGAGCCGGAGGCGGTGCTCCCCGTCATCACCGCGCTGGTACAGGAGTTGCTCACGGAGGCCGACGGATTCGGTGTGCAGGTGCGCGGCCTGGGCATCGCGATCTCGGGGGATGTGGACCGCGCGGACGGTGTGGTCCGCTACTCGCCCTTCCTGGAGTGGCGGGACGTACCGCTTGCCGAGATCGCCGGGACCGCGACCGGACTGCCGGTCACGGTCGACAACGACGTGCGGGCGCTCACGGTCGCCGAGCACTGGTTCGGGGCCGGAGTCGGTCTCGCGGACTTCGCCCTGGTGACCGTGGGCGCCGGCATCGGTTGCGGCCTGGTGGTGCATGGGCAGGTGGTGTCGGGCGCGCACGGTGTGGCCGGCGAGATCGGGCACCTGTCACTCGACCCGCTCGGCCCGCGGTGCCACTGCGGCAACCGGGGGTGTGTGGAGGCGATCGCGGCGGATCCGGCGATACTCCGCGCGGTACGGGAGGCCACGGGCGGGCAGGTGACCGATGCGGCCGAGGCGCTGGAACTGGCCCACGGCGGAGACCCCGGGGTCAGAGAGGTCTACGCACGAGCCGGTGAGGCCATCGGCAAGGCCATCGGCTTCTTGGTGAACATCCTCGGTCCCGAACGGGTGGTCATCTCCGGCGAGGGCCTGGCCGCCTACGACCTGGTCGCCGAGGGCATCCGGGACGCGTTCGCCGCGGCCGCCTTCGGCACCGCTGCGCAGTGCGACGTGGTGACACGGCCGCTGCCCTTCGAGGAGTGGGCTCGCGGAGCCGCGGCCACCGCCATCCAGTCCTTCATGGGATCGGGCCTGTGAGAAGGAGGAGTGATGCCGCTGCGGAGCCGCAGCCCCCAGCATCCGGCCTCGTCGCGGCGGGGTTTGCCGTGACCGCGATCCGCACGCTCCTGATGTGCCGCACGGTGCGGCGCCGGTTCATCGGCGGGCTCCGCGTCGGCTCGGGCGACGGCTGAGCAGACGGCCCGCCATGTCTCTGCCCGGCCGGCCGACCTCGGCCCGGCTTCGGGCCCGGTAACACTCCTCTCCCGCGGAACAACGCCCCTCTCCCGCCCCGAACAACGCCCGGCCCCCACCGGGTGCCACCGCACGTTCCCCTTCACCTCACCTCAGGAGGCGACCCATGCGGTCATCCCCGTTCAGAGTCCTGCGCGGAGCCCGCCCCGGCTTCCCGCGTCGTACCGTCAGAGCGACGCTGGTCCTGGCCGTCACGGCCGGACTCGCCACGGTGGTCCCGGCCGCCGCCACCCAGGCCGTCGCTTCCGGCTCCGCCAGGGCGACCGCCACCTCGGCCGCTACCACCGACGACGCCGCCTCCGGCCTGGCGGCCAAGCCGTACATGGGCTGGTCCAGCTGGAGCATGCAGTCCTCCCAGTACCCGGGCCTGAACCCGGACGGCAACTACAGCTACCTCACCGAGGCGAACGTCCTGAAGCAGACGGACGCCCTCGCGGCCACGCTGAAGCCGTACGGCTACAACTACGTCAACATCGACGCCGGCTGGTGGATGGACAAGAACTGGACCTCCGAGTTCGACCAGTACGGCCGGCAGACACCCGACCCGGTCCGGTTCCCCGACGGCATGAAGTCGGTCGCCGACCACATCCACTCCAAGGGCCTCAAGGCTGGTATCTATCTGCCGGTCGGCCTGGAGAAGGGGGCGTACGGCGACGGCAAAGTGCCGGTCCACGACGCCCCGGGCTGCACCACGGCGGACGTCGTCTACCCGGATCTGCGCACCACCAACGGCTGGGACAGCGCATACAAGCTGGACTTCGACAACCCGTGCGCCCAGAAGTACATCGACTCGCAGGCGCAGATGCTCGCGGACTGGGGCTACGACTTCCTCAAACTGGACGGGGTGGGCCCCGGCTCGTCCAAGTCCGGTGACAACTACAACAACGTCCCGGACGTGGCCGCCTGGCACCAGGCCATCGCCGGCACCGGGCGCCCGATCCATCTGGAGCTGTCCTGGTCGCTCGACAGGGGCCACGCGGCCGACTGGAAGAAGTACTCCAACGGCTGGCGCATCGACACCGATGTGGAGTGCTACTGCAACACCCTGGTCACCTGGGAGAACTCGGTCAACGACCGGTGGAACGACGCCCCCGCGTGGAGCCATGTGGCAGGCCCGGGCGGCTGGAACGACCTCGACGCGATCGACGTCGGCAACGGCACGATGGACGGTCTCACCAACGCCGAGCGGCAGAGCTACATGACCCTGTGGGCCATCAACAAGTCGCCGTTGTTCACCGGTGACGACCTCACCGAGCTGGACAGTTACGGCCTCTCCCTGCTCACCAACCAGGAAGTCATCGCCGTCGACCAGAGCGACTCGCCCGTCGCACGCCCCGTCACGCCTATGGGTGACCAGCAGGTCTGGGGAACGAAGAACGCCAACGGCACATACACCGTGGCCCTGTTCAACCTCGGCGGCTCGCCGGCCTCCGTCACCGCCGACTGGGCGTCCTTCGGCTTCACCGGCGCGGCCTCCGTACGCGACCTGTGGAACCACCGGAACCTCGGCACGTACAAGAACAAGATCACCGCGACGCTGCCCGCCCACGGCTCACGGCTGTTCACCGTCAAGTCCGCCGGCACCACGCTCGCGACCACCCGCTACGAGGCCGAGTCCACGGACAACACCCTCGCCGGCAACGCCTCCGTCGCCGCATGCGACGCCTGCTCCGGCGGCAAGAAGGTCGGCAACCTCTATCTGGACAGCAAGCTGCAGTTCAACGACATCACCGTGAAGAAGGACGGCATCTACACCGTCACCATCGCCTACGTCAGCGGTGACCCGCGCTCGGTGACCGTCTACTCCAACAGCGGCAACGGCACCAGCCTGAAGTTCCCCTCCACGGGCGACTGGAGCACGGTCGACACCGTCAGCGTCCCGTTGGCGCTGAAGGCGGGCTCCAACACCGTCACGTTCGACAGCGGCTGGGACTACTCCCCCGACATCGACCGGATCGACGTACCCAAGTCCGCCTGACCCCTCGCACAGGGCCCGGGGGTGGCAAGACCCCGGGCCCACCCGGCCCCGCATGCGCCGTTCCCCCGACCTGGAGTGCACACCGTGGACACCCAGCACACCGAGCACACCCCATCGCGCGACGACCACCCGAGCCGCAGGGGCTTTCTCGCCCTCGCCGCCACCGCCGGCGCGGCAGCCGCCCTCGGCGGTCTGCCCGCCTTCACCGCCTCGGCGGCCCCGGTCCGCCCCACCTCCTCGCCCCTGCTGTCCGCGGCAGCCGCCGCGAAGAACCAGCTGTGGTGGCAGGCTCCCGGCTCCGCCGGCTCGATGATCCAGCAGGGCCTGCCGGTGGGAAACGGGCGCCTGGGAGCGCTCGCGAGCAACGACCCCGCCGCCGAACTGCTGACGATCACCGACGCCACCCTGTGGACCGGCGGCCGCAACGACACCCTGCAGAGCGACGGCCAGTTCCCCTACGGCCGGGACGACTTCGGCTCCCTGACCCTGCTGGCGGAGCTCACCGTCGACATCCCCGGGCACGACCTGGAATCCGTCGACGACTACCGCCGCTCCCTCGACCTGGCGCAGGGCCTCGTCAGCGCCTCCTACGACCTGTCCGGCGTCACCTACCGGCGGCAGATCTTCGCCAGCCGCCCCGACGACGTCATCGTCCTGTACTTCTCCCAGCAGGGCGGCGGCACCTACACCGGTAGCGTGACCCTCGCCGGCACGCATGGGGAGAGCACCACCGCCGACAGCGCCGGGCGCTGCGCCTCGTTCGGCGCCGCCCTGTCCAACGGGCTGAAGTACGGCGCCGCCGTCACGGCCCGCACGAGCAGCGGCAGGGTCGCCGTCGACGGTACGTCGATCTCCTTCAGCGGATGCAAGGACCTCACGGTCGTGGTCAGCGGCGGCACCGACTACGCACCCGACGCGGCCGCCGGGTTCCGCGACCCGTCCGTGGACCCGGAGCGCCTGGCGCGGACCAAGGTCCTGGGCGCGGCCGGCCACTCCGCGAGCACCCTGCTGCACACCCATGTCGCCGACTTCCGCCCCGTGTTCGAGCAGCTGGACATCGACCTCGGCACGTCGTCAGCCGCACAGCGCAGGCTGGACACCTGGCAACGCGTGCAGGCCCGCTACCGCGACGACATCCCCGACCCCGAACTGGAAGCCGCCTACCTGCAGTTCGGCCGCTACCTGATGATCTCCGGATCGCGGGGCACGCTGCCGATGGGCCTGCAGGGACCGTGGCTGGACGGCAACGACCCGGACTGGATGGGCGACTACCACACCGACATCAACATCCAGATGAACTACTGGATGGCCGACCGCGCAGGCCTGTCCGGATGCTTCGACGCCTTCGCGGACTACTGCCTCGCCCAGCTGCCCTCCTGGACGGACGCCACACAGCGGCTGTTCAACAGCCCGACCAACAGATACCGCAACTCCAGCGGGAGGCTGGCCGGCTGGACCGTGGCCATCTCCACCAACCCCTACGGCGGTGGCGGCTGGTGGTGGCATCCGGCCGGCAACGCCTGGCTCTGCCAGAGTCTGTTCGAGCACTACGAGTACACCCAGGACCGTGCCTACCTCGAGAAGATCTACCCCCTCGTCAAGGGTGCCGTGGAGTTCTGGGAGGCCCGCCTCCTCACCACGACCGTCACCGACGCCTCCGGAGCCGCACGCGAGGTCCTGATCGCCGACAGCGACTGGTCGCCCGAGCAGGGCCCGCTGGACGCCAAGGGCATCACCTACGCGCAGGAACTGGTGTGGAACCTCTTCGGCACCTACCGCACCGCGGCCCAGGTACTCGGCAGGGACACCTCCTACAGCGCGACGATCGACGGTCTGCGGCAGCGCCTGTACCTGCCCGTGGTCAGCCCCGAGACGGGCTGGCTGGAGGAGTGGATGTCGCCCGGCAACCTCGGCGAGACCACACACCGGCACCTCTCCCCGCTCATCGGCCTCTTCCCCGGCGACCGGATCCGTCCGGACGACTCCACGCCGAAGGACATCCTCGCCGGCGCGACGGCCCTCCTGACCGCCCGTGGCATGAACAGTTTCGGCTGGGCCAACGCCTGGCGCAGCCTGTGCTGGGCCCGGCTGAAGAACGCGGAGAAGGCCTACCAGCTCGTCGTGAACAACCTGAAGCCGTCGGTGAACGGCAGCAACGGCAGCGCGCCGAACCTCTTCGACATCTACGAGGTCGAGCAGGGGCGCGGCATCTTCCAGATCGACGCGAACTTCGGCACGCCCTCCGCGGTCATCGAGATGCTCGTCTACTCACGGCCGGGTCACGTCGAGTTGCTGCCCGCGCTGCCGGCCGCGTGGGGGGCATCCGGCTCGGTGTCCGGCGTCGGCGTGCGCGGTGGCTTCGTGGCCGACGTCAGCTGGAAGAACGGCAAGGTCACCCAGGTGACGCTCAGGAGTGTCGGCGGCCGTGACACGACCGTGTCCGCGGGCGGCACCTCACGAAGGATCAGCCTCGAACCCGGTGAGTCCGTCACCCTGGGCAACTTCGGCTGACGATGCGGACCACGAGAAGAGCGGAGAGACCCACGATGCCCCCCAAAGAGAGAAGCACGACAGCCGGTCGCCGACCGCGCCGTAGAACCCTGCTGCCCGTGCTCGGCGCGCTGACCGGCCTGGCCCTGACGGCCGTTCCGCTGAGCACCGCGCAGACGGCAAGCGCCGCCGCGTCCGCGTCCCAGGTCAAGGGCACCCGGGTGAGCGCCTGGTCGCCGAGCATGACGACCGGCGGCCCGTCCTTCACCGATGAGACCCTCCGGATGGTGGTGCACAGCGGCGTCTCGGGCTCGGGTGCCCGCATCACCCTGTCCAACCGGTACAGCACCGCCCCGCTCGACGTCAGTGCCGTGGACGTGGCCGTGCAGGCGAGCGGTGGCGAGGCGACGCGTGGCACCACGCGGAACATCACCTTCGGCGGAGCCCACCACGTCACGATCCCCGCCGGGGAAGAGGCGGTCAGCGACGTCGTCCCGATCTCGGTCAGCGCCGGGGAGAACCTGCTCGTCAGCCTCTACGTGCCCGGTACCGCGGGGATGTCGACCTGGCACTCCGACGCGTTCGACACCACCTACATCGCCTCCGGCAACCACACCGGTGACGACACCGCCGCCGCGTTCGGCACCACCACGACCTCCTGGTACTACCTGGCAGGGCTGGACGTCGTGTCACCGACCGCGCGGGGCACCGTCGTCGCCTTCGGCGACTCCATCACGGACGGCTACCACTCCTCGACCGGCACCTACAGCCGGTGGCCCGACGTCCTCGGGCGCCGGCTGGGCGCCGGACCGAACCCGCAGAGACTGAGCGTCGTCGACGCCGGCATCGGCGGCAACCGGGTCCTCACGGACGTCCCGAACCTGTGGCAGGGCGTCAGCGCCCTCAAGCGGTTCGGACATGACGCCCTCGGCCAGCCGGGCGTCAAGGACGTCATCCTCTTCGAAGGCATCAACGACATCGGCAACAACGCGGGCCCCGACGGCCGGCCGCTGACCGCCCAGGACCTCATCGACGGCTACCTCACCCTGATCGAGGAGGCGCATGCCGCCCATGTCAGCGTGATCGGCGCGACCCTGATGCCCGACGAGGGAAACGGGTACTACACGCCTGCCGCCGAGGCGATCCGCCAGAGCGTCAACCAGTGGATCCGCACCAGCGGTGCCTTCGACGGCGTCGTCGACTTCGATCGGGCCATGCGTGACCCCGCGAACCCGGCCGCCCTCAACCCGGCCTACGACTCGGGCGACCACCTCCACCCGGACGACGAGGGCATGAAGGCCATGGCCGACGCGGTGGACCTGCGACTCCTGCGCACCTGACGCCCAGCGCCGGGCGCAGGGTCCAGGGCAGTCACCGACGCCGCGACACCCCCAGTTCGATGAGTTGACGCTTGGTCACCCGGCCGCCGTACCGCTGCTCGACGAGTGCCGCGATGCACTCCAACAGCCCGGTTCTGGCGGCCGGTGGAAGAGCCCGGTGGCCGGAGTAGGTCCGCAGCAGCTCGAGATACTCCGCCGTGGTGTAGGTGAGGTCCTGCTCGTAGCGGCGAAAGGCGGTGGGGCCGAACCGGCCGCTGCGGGCCACCTCCTGCGCGTGGTCCGAGCCGTCGACGTCGGCGGCCGCGGGGAGCCGCAGCCCGGGCGGGGTCGCGGGGTCGAAGCGCTCGTAGCAGCGCTGGACCTCCACGAAGAACTGCTCGGTGCCGCCCCGCACATGCTGGGTGCGCACCACGGCGAGCGCGCCACCCGGGCGCAGCGCGTCGGCCGCCTTGGTCACGCGCACCGCCGGATCGATCCAGTGGAACGCCGTCGCGGAGACGACCGCGTCGAACGGCTCGTCGGGCAGCGGCCAGTTCTCGAACTCCGCCGTCACCACCTGGACCGTCCCGGCCCCGGCCAGGTTGCGGCGGGCGAGCGCTGCCATGCTCGGTCCCGCCTCGACGGCCGTGACACGACAGCCCCGCCGGGCCAGTGGCACCGTCGCCTGACCGGTCCCGCAGCCCACCTCCAGTACGCGGCTGCCGGGGCCGGCACCGGCGAGTTCCGCGAGGTCGTCGTACAGCTCCGGCGGATATGCCGGCCTGGCGCGGTCGTACAGCTCCGCCTCTTCGTCGAACGTCCGTCTCAGGTGCACCCGCCGGGATTCCTCGGGCCTGTCGTCGCGTCGCGCGTGCGTGATGTGGTCGGACACGCGGAGCAGACTAGCGAGGTCCGCCCGATCACGAGCGGAGCGATGTGCTCGGGGCAGGAGCATCGCGACGGTTCGCGGACACGCAGGGGGCGGGTTGCTGGAGAGCGTCGGGGAGCGCCTGCATCGGCCGGCGGTCCGCCCGCCGTCTCCAGAGCGGGCCGGAGCTGAGGGAGGCCGGGTCAGGCGTCGACCGGGCCGCTCTTCTCGCGCAGCACGCGGACCTCGCTGCCGTCGAGGGCGGCGAGCACCTCGGCGCAGATGGCCAGGGCCGTCTCGGCCGGGGTGCGAGCGCCCAGGTCGAGGCCGATGGGGCCGTGGATGCGCCCGAGGAGTTCCTCGCCGAGGCCGGCCTTGGTGAGATCCGCGGCACGGCGGGCCTGGGTGTGGCGTGAGCCCAGGGCGCCGACGTAGGCGATGCCGGTGTTCAGCGCGGCGGACAGGACGGGGACGTCGACGTCCGGTTCATGACTGAGGACGATCAAGCAGGTCGCGGCCGGACGTTCGGCGAACCGACGGAGGGCGTCCTCTACGCCGGACCCCACCGTGGCGTGCCACTCCAGCAGGTGAGCCTGTGCGACGAGCAGTTCGGCGAGTTCGCCTCCTCCCACGATGACCAGATGGGGTACGGCCGGGAACGTCTCGACGAGGACGAATCCGTCATCCGTGGAGCAGAGATCCCGGTCGGCCCGGCGGCGGGTGAGCAACTCCCGAGCACGTGCGACGGCCTCGGCCGGCCCGTCCCCCCTCTCCGGTGCCGGTGTCGCCACGGTGCCGGCCACCCGGGTCCGCGCCGCGTCCAGCCGGGTGATCAGGGCGGCGTCGGCTCCCTCGGCCAGCAGGTCCCACCAGCGGGCGGGAACGGTGTGGAGGGACTGCAGCAGTACTTCGGCCTGCCCGCCGCAGGTCAGGCCCGCCCGCTTCACCTCGTCGCCGTGGACGGACACCTGGCGCACGCCCGCGGTGTGGTCCGCGGGCAGGGCAGCGGCCTCCGCCGCCAGGTACGCGTCGAACGCCCCCTGGTACAGCCTGCCGTGGCAGTGACCGTCCTGGTCGATCAGGAGGGCGTCGGCCGGGCGCCGGGGGCCGAAGCCCCGCTCGGTGAGGGGCCGGGCGAGGACGCCCGTACGTCCCTGAGCCGCCCACTGCCGTGCTGTCTCCGCCAGTTCACGCATGATCGCGGCCCTCCTCCGATGGGGGTCGGCGCCGGGAACCGTCTGGTCGGCGCCGGTACCGTGACCGGAATTCTTGCATGATCACCGATCTCGGCGCCGCACCCGCCGTGAGAGAGGGACGATGAGGACTGCGGCGGCGTGCTCGGCGATGTCGTCCTGTACGACCGACAGGAAGCTCGGGTCGGGCTGAAGCCGAGTGCGGCGGCGCGTTCGCTGTCGAAGACGGCGGGCCATGAGGCCACGACGGCTTCGACGGCCGGGTCGTGCGTGATGCTCACGAGGTCGGCGACGGCGTCGCCGGCCACCTGCCCCAGGGTGGCGAGCATGTCGGCGACCGAGACCGTGAGCGCGGGCAGGTTGACCGGTGCCGTGCCGTGGAGCCGTCCGGGCCCGGTCCCACACTCGGCCTCGGGGAAGCCGGTCCGCGCCGCGTCCCCGGCCGGGCGCCGGCGAGGTGCTCCTCTCCGCGCGTGCCGCCTCCATCACCAACGGTGAACTCACATGGGACGCCACTTGGACCGACAACTTCGACGGGCCCGGCAGTGGGAGACGAGGTGCACGAGCTCATCCCGTTCACGCGGGACGGGGCCACCACTGCCGAGTACGTCGCCGTTCCCGCGGTCGCGCCGGCGGCCGGGCCGTCCCGGCTGGACCACGGCGGCGCGGCGGCCGTCCCGCCGGCGGCCCTCACCGCCTGGCAGGCCCTGGCCGGCCACGCCTCGCCGGCCCCCGCCATGGGCGTCGAACCGCAGGAAGCCGTGGACCAGATGATCAACGGCCTGGGCGGCCTCGCCACCGGTCGTTTCACCCGCCCCGACGAGGTCGCCGACCTCGTCCTGATGCTCGCCGGCCACCGCACCGCCAACATCACCGGCGCCGACTTCACCATCGACGGCGGTCTCATCAAGACGCTCTGATCAACCACCAGAGCACCTGTGCCCGATCCCTTCGCCCGGAGCGGGCACCGGCGCTTTCGGCCCCCCGGCACCGAGGTCCGCAGTCGCCGCGGCACGAGCGCGGTCCGGCGGCCCGACCGCACCTTTGGCCCGACACGCTCCCAGCCTGTAGACGCTCGACGCAGGTCGGATTCGATACTGGGGCGCATGCGCGTCGAGTACGACCCTGAGGCGATGAACAGCACGGCCTTCTACAGGTTCCTGACATCGGTCGTCGTGCCACGGCCGATCGCCTGGGTTTCCACGACCACCCCGGACGGACGCACCGAAAACCTCGCCCCGCACTCCTTTTTCAGCATCGCGAGCACCGATCCCCCCATCGTCCAGTTCACCTCGATCGGCCGCAAGGACTCTCTGCGCAACGTCGAGGACACCGGGGAATTCGTCGTCAACTTCTCGTCCGAACCGCTGCTGCAGCTGATCAACGCCACCGCCATCGACTTTCCTCGTGCGGTCAGCGAATTCGACACCGCGGGTGTCGAGCGCGAAGCCAGCAGATGTGTGCGGCCGCCCAGAGTGGCGGGCTCCCCTGTGGTTCTGGAATGCCGCTCGCACACCACTCTCCACATGGGCAACTCCACCCTGGTCTTCGGACGGGTGGTCCACGCCGCGGCGGACGAAGACTACATCGTCGACAACCTGCCGAGCAGCGGGCTGTTGCGTCCGCTCACCAAGCTCGGCGGCGACGAATGGGGCACTCTGGGCGAGGTCCTGCACTTGAGCCGCATCCCTTACGAAGATCCCGGGCGCGACGATCCGGACGAGCGGAACGGTTCCGGCCACCACGGATGCGGGCCATGAGCGTGATGACACCCGCTGGAGCGGTGAAAAGCCCCGGGAGGGCGTCGTAGACGGTGCTCGCGACGAGCGTGGTGGCGAGGCTGCCGACGACCGCGAGGATGCCGAGACCGAGCACTCGTCGCGCGAACGACAGCCACGGCGCCAACTGGTACGTCATCTGACCGAACAGACCCGTGGCATCGGGCCGCCGGTGGCCGACTGTGCCCGGGCGGCGTCGAGCAGGGCGCGGATCGTGTCCACGTCGGCGCGCATGCCGAGGTCGACGTCGGCCTCACATTCGACCGACACCGCGGCGGCGAGGTGGAAGAGCACATCGACGGGTTCCGCGAACACGTCGCCCAGGCGGTCGGTCAGCTCGCCGTGCACGACGTCCACCAGGGGGTCGGTCGCCGGTGGCGAGCCGGCGGCCCAGGAAGCCGAAGCCACCGGTGATGAAGACCCCCACGTGACACCTCCTCGTGTGGGCCGGCCGAGCCCTTCAACGCCTCTGTAGTGTCTGCCGGTCCGCGCCGTGGGGTGAGCGCCGTCGTGCGGGTGGGCCGGTGGGAGACGGGACTTGCGGGTGGAGGTGCCGGGCTGTGGTCGCTGCTCCGCTACGGGTCGGTGGGCGGGTGCGGTGCCGGTCCCGTTCTCCGGCTGCGAGGAGTTCAGCGGGTGCGGACGCTCGTGAGGACCAGTGCGGTGTAGTGCATGGTGAAGGCGCCGCCCATCGAGTCGATGGCGTCGCCGAACCCGGTGAGGAGCGCATCCAGCCGGTCCGGCGGGAGTTGGCCGTGGCCGCCGAAGGTCGGCACCTGGTCCAGCCAGTCGTCGCGGCTGTAGTCGCGGTCCCAGCCGAAGTGCCACTGCGCGGGCTCGGCGAACGCGCCGGAGTGCTCCAGCCCGTCGGACGCCTTGGCGAGCACGCCGGCGTAGCTCTGCCGGCCGGCCATCGCGAGCCGGTAGATCGGTGCGTCGGGCAACACCCGGGCGTAGACCGAGCCGAACGCCTCCGCCACCTCGGGGGCAGCCTGGAAGGCGTTCCAGAAGAGCGCCAGCCGGCCTCCGGGCCGCAGCGTTTGGGCCGCCTTGACGGCGCCGGCCACCGGGTCGATCCAGTGCCAGGCCGTTCCGGCGATCAGGGTGTCGAACGTCCGATCGGCCGGGTCCCAGTCCTCGAACGTGGCGATCTCGACCTCAAGGCCCTTGTGACGGGCGAACTCGGCCATCCGCGGGTCGGGCTCGACCCCGAGGACCGTGCAACCCGCGGCCTGGAACGCCAGCCCGGCGATACCGGTGCCCGCGCCTACATCGAGGACGCCTCGGCCGGGGCTGCCGGCGATGATGCGCTCCACCAGGGCGTCCGGGTAGCGGGGCCGCGTCCGGTCGTAGCGTTCGGCGTCTTCGCCGTACGACTCGGCTACTTCGCGCTGCGTATGTGACTCGTGCTCGGCACGGCGACCATGGCGGGCCGGAGGTAGAGTGGGCATGCGCCCACTCTAAGTGGGCGCATGCCCACTCGCAACGGAGAGCACGAACTGACGAAGGATCGAGGTGTGCGGTGCCGACAGGGGTCGCTCTGCGTGACGCGCGTGAGCAGCTGTTCGCCGCCGCGGAGCGCGTACTGCTCCGGGACGGTGCGAACGCGCTGACCAGCCGGGCGGTCACCACCGAGGCGGGCGTCGCCAAGGGCCTGGTGCACCGGCATTTCGCGGACTTCGACGAGTTTCTCACCGAGTTCGTGCTGGACCGTATCGGCCGGATCGAGATCCAGGCCGCCGTACTGCGCGACTCCGCCGGCACCGGCAGCGTCGTGGCCCACCTCACCCGTGCGCTGACCGACCTGTTCGGGTCGATCGCCCTGAGAATCGTCGGCCTGGTCATCTCCCGCGACGCCGTGCGCACTCGGCTGCGGGAACTCACCGGAGGCGGCGTGCCGGTCCTCAGGGAGGCCACCCGCATGATCTCCACCTACCTCACCGCCGAGCGTGAACGGGGCCGCATCGCGGCCGAAGCCGACATCGACACGCTCGCACCCACCCTGATCGGGGCCGCTCACCTGCTGTTCGCCGACCGGGAAGCCGCATCGCCCGCGCCCGCGGACGTCGAGAAGGTCGTCACCGCGGTCATCGCGGACGCCGTGACGTAGCGGATCCGGTTCCTCGAGCGGCGACGGTGGCCTCCCCACCGGCGGTCGTACGTGGCTGGCCATCGTCTCGGGCGCGGCGCGGCGGGCGGACGTCGAATCGGCAGCCGGCGGCTGATCACGCAGGGGGATGGAGCAGGACGCGGTGACGTACGACGGCCACGCCGGGGCGCGCACCCGGGACTCGAAACCCCGCCGACGCCCTTCAAGGTGCGTCCCCGTCCCAGTCGAAGTGGCGGGGGTCGCCGGGGCGCGGGGCGTACATCGCCCGGCCGCCGGCGCCGAACTGTCCCAGCTCGGTGGGGAGGGCCGCGACGGTGCCGACCTCGGCCTGCGGCCAGCCGGTTATGTCGAGCAGGAGCCCGTCCAGCGGACCGCCGACCAGTTCGGCGTACCGGCGTCCCGGCCGCGGGCCCGGCTGGTCGTGGTCCTGGCCGTAGACCCGGCGGCGCAGCAGTTGCTCATCGTCCCTGTCCATGCGGCCAGCCTCGCAGCCACCACTGACAACGCCCCGTGCTCCGCATCGCGGCGCGGACGCGTTCCCCGGCGAGGTCGCGGTCGGCGGCATGGGGCGTGATGGCCGGCGGCGCGGTGCCGGCCACTGGCGGCGGGCCGCGGAGCTTCGCAGGACATCCACCAGCGCGGCCACCGTCGGCCGGTGCTCGGCGAAGGAGCGGAAGAGGACCACGATGTGACGTTCCATCGTCTCCCGCAGGTGCAGGAGATCGAGGCATGAGGGGCGCAGCCGGAGCATCAGACCCGTCACCACGCTGACCCCGACACCGGCCTCGACCAGGGCCAGGGGCGGCAGCCGTGTCCGTCACCTCGTGCAGCACCCGCGGTTCGAAACCGGCCCGGCGGCAGGCGGTGAGCACGGCCCGGCCGTAGTGGCTGCCGGCCGACGGCAGGATCCAGTCCAGGTCCCCGGTGTCGGCCAGGGAGACCTTGTGCCGGCCGGGCACCGTTCCGCTGGGAACGGCCGGCGAGAAGGCTGCCGCCGGCGACGGCGTCGTACACCTCGTCCACGTCCATGTCCCGGCTGCGCACGGTCACTCCGGGTGCGTCTCGCGGACCCTGCGCAGGGCCGCCGGCAGGAGCTCGGCGGCGGCCGTGGCGAAGAGGCCGACCCGTAGCGTCCCGGATATCTCGCTGCCAGGCGCGGCACCATCACCGCGGTCGCGGAACGCAGCCGCGCACTCGTCCAGTCCATAGAGAAAGCCCGAAAGTTCAGAAGCACCAACCGTTGATGGACGTCAACGGTCGGCTTGCTGCACGATGGCGCACAGACAGCTGACCGGCATCACCCTGTCACTGACAGCCCCCGCCGCTCCGGCCACGGAACCGTCCGGCGCGGTGGCCTCCGGAAGGGAGTGGCCCGTTGTCCTCCTCCGCCTTCCGCACCGTTCCGGACTCCGCCGATGTAGTGATCATCGGTGGCGGCGTCATGGGGGCGAGCACCGCGTTCCACCTCGCCGAAGCGGGGGTGACGAACGTCGTCGTCCTCGAGCGTGGCGACCTCGGCTGCGGCAGTTCGGGCAAGCCGATCGGCGGCGTACGTGCCCAGTTCTCCGATCCGCTCAACATCGAGCTGGGCAGCCGCAGCCTGCGTGCCTACCGGGACTTCCCCCGACGGCCCGGCGCCGGCATCCGGCTCGACACCGTCGGCTATCCATTCCTGCTCGACAGCGAACGGCAGGCGCGCGACTTCGAGGCCGGCGTCACGCTGCAGAACAGCCTGGACGTGCCGAGCCGCATGACCAGCCCCGAGGAGGCCCGGCGCCTGTGTCCTTACCTGAGCACCGACGGCCTCGTGGCCGCCGCGTACTGCCCCACCGACGGACACGCCCGCCCCGGACCGGTCGTCCAGGGGTACGCGCGGGCCGCGGCCGGGGCCGGCGTCACCCTCGCCACCCACACCGAGGTCACCGGCATCGACACGGCCGGGAACCGGGTCGCCGGTGTGCACACCGGCCGAGGCCGCATCGCGTGCTCCACCGTGATCTGCACGGCCGGGGCCTGGTCGGCGCGGATCGGCGCCATGGTCGGTGTCGACCTCCCGGTACGGCCCGTGAAACGGCAGTTGGCGTTCACCGCGCCGCTCTCACCGCCCGTCCCGCGAATCCCGTTCACCATCGACTGCTCCTCGACCGCCTACTTCCACAACAGCGACGACGGTCTGCTGTTCGGGCTGGCCGACCCGGGGCAGGCGGACGGCTTCGACACCACCTGGACCCCTCGGTGGCTGGAGCTGTTCCGCACCGTCGCCCGCTGCCGCGCCCCAGCACTGGCCGGCATGGAGACCGTCGGCGGATGGGCGGGCCTGTACGAGGTCACACCGGACCACAACGCGCTGATCGGCCGCTCCGCCGAACTTCCCGGCTTCCTCTACGCCACCGGGTTCTCCGGCCACGGCTTCCTGCAGGCGCCCGCGGTCGGCGAGGTGATGCGCGACCTGTACCTGGAGCGCGCACCGTTCACCGACGTCTCCCCGCTCAGCGCCGACCGGTTCCGCCACGGCACCGGCATCCGACCCGAAGCGCACGTGGTGTGAGTGCCGCAGGCCCACGCGGTGTGGCCGACGACGGCTCACGCGCCGCGCGTACCGACGGCTCACGCGCCGCGCGTACCGACGGCTCACTTGGTGCCCCCGACCGAAAGGCCGAACCATGTCGACGATCAGTCAGTGGCAGCTGCGGGCCGCGTTCGCGGCGCGCCTGTCGGAGATGTACGGGCAGGAGGTTCCCGCCTACACCACGCTCGTGGACGTCTCCCGCGAGGTCAACGAGGACGTCCTGCGCGCCCGGGGAGCCTTCGCCGAACGCCTCGGATCCATCAGCCGGGTGACCGCCGAGCGGCACGGGGCCATCCGTGTGGGCACGCCGCGCGAACTGGGGCAGGTCGCCCGCGTCTTCGGCGCCCTCGGCATGCACCCGGTGGGGTTCTACGACCTGCGGGAGGCAGCGGCCAGCGCCGTCCCCGTCGTCTCCACCGCGTTCCGGCCGGTCGACGGCGAGGAGCTGGCACGCAACCCCTTCCGGGTGTTCACCTCGATGCTCACTCCGGCCGACCCCCGCTTCTTCGACGCCGACCTGCGCACGCGCCTCGACACCTTCCTCGCCGGCCGCGAGCTCTTTCCCCCCGAGTTGCTCGCCCTGGCCGACCGTGCCGCCGCCGAGCGGGAACTGCCCGAGGAGGCGGCCGAACGCTTCCTCCACCTGGCCGTGCGCGCATTCGAGTTGTCCCCCGAGCCGGTCGACAAGGCCTGGTACGAGACCCTGGAGCGGATCTCCGCCGTCGCCGCGGACATCGGCGGCGTGCGCAGCACGCACATCAACCACCTCACCCCGCGCGTCCTGGACATCGACGAGCTGTACCGGCGCATGACCGAGCGCGGCATCGAGATGATCGACACCATCCAGGGCCCGCCCGCCTGGAAGGGCCCCGATGTGCTGCTGCGGCAGACCTCCTTCCGGGCCCTGGCCGAACCCCGCGCGATGCGGACTCCGGACGGCAGCGTGGTCAGCGGCGCCCTGCGGGTCCGTTTCGGCGAGGTCGAGGCCCGCGGCATCGCCCTCACACGCGAGGGCCGCGCCCTGTACGACGAACTCCTCGGCCGTGTCGACGAGCAGGCGTCCCAGCGCGCCTCCGAGGCCCGCGGCGACATCGCGCGCGCCGTGTGGGAGCGGCACATGCCCGGCGGCGAGCAGGAACTCGCCGCCGAGGGACTGGCCTGCTTCACCTACCGGGTCGACCCCGACCGGCCGCGCGACGGCAGCCGTCCGCCCGCCGGCCTCGGCGAGCTGGTGCGGCGGGGCTGGGTACGCGCCGAGCCCATCGTCTACGAGGACTTCCTGCCCCGCTCCGCCGCCGGCATCTTCCAGTCCAACCTCAGCGGCGCGGGCGTCCGCGACAACGACCAGCAGGGCACCTCCTACGACGCCGCCCGGCTCTCCGGCGCCATCGGCCGCGACGTCCTGGACCCCTTCGACCTGTACGAACAGCAGCAGAACCGCTCCCTCGCCCGCGTCGCCCGCGAACTGGGCCTCACCGACATCCCCGGCTGACCTTTCACATCCCGAAGGACCACCATGACCAGCACCGCACTGCCCACCACGGACGACCTGCGCGCACACGCCCGTGCCGCCCTTCGGAACATCGGCGTCGACGTGGCCGAGGGCACCGGCCTCCACGCCCGCACTCCCCTGACCGGCGAGCACCTCTTCGCCCTGCCGGCCGCGACCGACGCCGATACCGGGGAGGCCATCGCCGCCGCCCGTACCGCTTTCCTCGGCTGGCGCACCACGCCCGCCCCACGCCGCGGAGAACTGGTCCGCCGCCTGGGCGAGTTGCTGCGCGAGCACAGGAGCGACCTGGCCGACCTCGTCACCATCGAGGCGGGCAAGATCCGCTCCGAGGCGCTCGGCGAGATCCAGGAGATGATCGACATCTGCGACTTCGCCGTGGGCCTGTCCCGTCAGCTCTACGGCCGTACGATCGCCTCCGAACGTCCCGGACACCGGCTGGCCGAGACCTGGCACCCCCTCGGCGTGGTCGGTGTCATCTCCGCCTTCAACTTCCCCGCCGCCGTGTGGTCCTGGAACACCGCCGTCGCCCTCGTCTGCGGCGACACGGTGGTCTGGAAGCCCTCGGAGCTCACGCCGCTGATCTCCCTGGCCTGCGACCACCTGCTCGCCCGTGCAGCCGAGGAGGTCGGCGCGCCCCGTGACGTCCACCGTCTGCTCCTCGGTGACCGCACGGTCGGCGAGAAGCTCGTCGACGATCCACGTGTCGCCCTGGTCAGTGCGACCGGCTCCACCCGGATGGGCCGCGAGGTCGGCCCCCGCGTGGCCGCCCGCTTCGGTCGCAGTCTGCTGGAACTCGGTGGCAACAACGCCGCGATCGTCGCTCCTTCCGCCGACCTCGGCCTCGCCGTCCCGGCCGTCGTCTTCGCCGCGGCCGGCACCGCGGGCCAGCGCTGTACGACGCTGCGCCGCCTGATCGTCCACCGCGACATCGCCGACACCCTCGTCGAGCGGCTGACCGCCGCCTACACCAGGCTGCCCATCGGCGACCCGTTCGACGACTCCACGCTGGTCGGCCCGCTCATCTCCACCGCCGCACTCGACGCCATGCGGGGCGCCCTGACCCGGGTCCAGGCCGAGGGCGGCAAGATCCTGGCCGGCGGAAACCGGCGCCTCGCCGAGGCGGCACCTGCGGCGGCGTACGCCGAGCCCGTCCTCGTCCGCGTCGACGAACAGACCGACGTCGTACGGGAGGAGACCTTCGCACCGATCCTGTACGTCCTCACCTACGGCACCCTCGACGAGGCGCTCGCCCTGCACAACGACGTCCCCCAGGGCCTGTCGTCCAGCATCTTCACCCGCGACCAGCAGGAGGCCGAGATCTTCCTGTCCACCGCCGGCTCCGACTGCGGCATCGCCAACGTCAACATCGGCACCTCCGGAGCCGAGATCGGCGGTGCCTTCGGCGGCGAGAAGGACACCGGCGGCGGCCGGGAGTCCGGCTCCGACGCCTGGAAGTCCTATATGCGCTCGGCCACCAACACCATCAACTACTCAGGCGAACTGAACCTCGCCCAAGGCGTCAGCTTCCTCTGACCGGACACCACGAGCCGCAGCCGACGGGAACCGTCTCCGCGGCGTTCGTGGAGAAGCCGGCGGCCACAATGGCGGCGTGGACACACGCGATCAGATCATCGTCGCCCTGGACTGCGACGACCGGGCCGGCGCCGAGCGCATCGTCGGTCAGCTGGGTGAGGAGTGCCGTTTCTACAAGGTCGGCCTGGAGCTTCTCACCGCGGCCGGACCCGACTTCGTCACGTTCCTCGTGGCGCAGGGCAAGGAGGTCTTCCTGGATCTCAAGCTCTTCGAGATCCCCAACTCGGTCGCCGGTGCGGTGCGCGCGGCGGGCACGCTGGGCGTCTCCATGGTGACGGTGCACGGCATGGGCGGCCTGGGCATCATGACTGCCGCCGTCGAGGCCGCCCGTGCCTTCCCCGGACTGCGGATCCTCGCGCTGACCGTGGTCACCAGCATGACCGACGAGGACCTCACCGACATCGGGATCGGGGGTTCGGCCGCGGAGCAGGTGCTCAGACTGGCCCGGCTCGCGGGCAAGGCCGGCTGTCACGGGCTGATCGCCTCGCCCCAGGACGTCGCGGCCCTGCGCAGCGCACTGGGGGCCGATCCCCTGATCGTCACTCCGGGAGTCACCCTGCCCGGTGACTCTCCGGCCGAGCACGCCCGCCCCGGAACACCACGCGCCGCCATCGCCGCCGGCGCCTCGCACATCGTGGTGGGACGAACGGTCACACGCGCCCCGGACCCGGCGGCCGCGTTCCGTCTCGTCCGCGCCGGCCTGTCCCGGTGAGGGCAAGGCATTCTGCTGTGGGCCGAGGTTGTGGCACCTCGGACGGCGCGCGGGGCAGCATCGTCGCATGCAGCCGGTCTTCGTTCTCGTACACAGTCCGTCCGTGGGCCCCTCGACCTGGCACCCCGTGGCCGAACACCTGGCGGCGGCGGGACACCAGGTACGGGTGCCGTCCCTGCAGCACATCGGTGCGAGTGGGCCGCCGTTCTGGCCCCGGGTCGTCGCGGCGGTCCGCGACGACCTGCGGCAGGTCCCGGCCGACCGCCCCGTGACGCTCGTGGCCCACAGCAACGCGGGGTTGTTCCTTCCCACGATCCGCTCGGGGCTCGACCACCGGGTGGCCGGCTCGATCTTCGTCGACGCCGCACTGCCGGCGCGCACCGGGCCCACTCCCGTCGCCTCGCCCGAGGTACTGGCGTTCCTCCGCCCCATGGCCGTGAACGGCAGGCTGCCGCGCTGGACCGACTGGTGGGACGAAGCAGACGTCGCCCCCATGTTCCCGGATCCGGTGACGCGGCGGACGGTCGTCGAGGAGCAGCCCACCCTGCCACTCTCCTACTACGAGCAGCGCGTCCCGGTCCCCGACGGATGGGACGACCATCCCTGCTCCTACGTGCTGTTCAGCCCGCCCTACGACGGCCTGGCCGCGGAGGCGCGCGCACGCGGCTGGCGCGTGGTCCAGCTGCCCGGCGAACACCTCCACCAGATCGTCGACCCTGCCGGCACGGCCCGCCACCTCGTCCGACTCGCCGGTACGGCGTGATTCCACCGTCAGTCGGGAGAGAATGATCAGATGACCGACGAGAAGGCGGCGACGCTGTCACGCAAGGCCTATGAGGCCGAACTGCTGCGACTGCAGATCGAGTTGGTGAAGCTGCAGGAGTGGGTGCGAGCCGAGGGCGCCCGGCTGGTCGTCGTCTTCGAGGGGCGGGACGCGGCCGGCAAGGGCGGCGCCATCCAGCGGGTCACCCACTATCTCAACCCTCGTGTCGCCCGGATCGTGGCGCTGCCCAAGCCGACGGAGCGCGAGCGCACGCAGTGGTACTTCCAGCGGTACGTCGCGCACCTGCCGGCCGCCGGCGAGATCGTGCTGTTCGACCGGTCCTGGTACAACCGGGCCGGCGTCGAGCGCGTCATGGGCTTCTGCACCGGGGAGGAGCACCGGCTGTTCCTGCGCCAGTGCCCCACCTTCGAGCGCATGCTGGTCGAGGACGGGATCCTGCTGCGCAAGTACTGGTTCTCGGTGAGCGACGCGGTGCAGCAGGAACGCTTCCAGCGCCGCCTGGAGGATCCGCTGCGGCGCTGGAAGCTGTCGCCGATGGACCTGGAGTCGATCACCCGGTGGGAGGCGTACTCCCGGGCGAAGGACGAGATGATGGTGCACACGGACATCGCCGAGGCGCCCTGGTACATCGTGGAGAGCGACGACAAGCGGCGCGCCCGGCTGAACATGATCGCCCACCTGCTGTCGTCCGTGCCGTACCACGAGGTGCCGCCACCGGTGCTGGACCTGCCGGAGCGGCCGCCGTCCACCGGCTACGAACGGCCGCCGCGTGATCTGCGGACCTACGTCCCCGACCACGCGGCACACCTGTGACCCGCCCCCGCCACCGGAACGCGGGAGTCCCGGATCCGTTCAGCCGTCCCACGACCAGTCGGCCACCTCCGGCAGGTCCGTGCCGTGTTCCCGGATCCAGACGTGGTGCCGCTGCCGGGCGTCCTCCATCCGCTGGCGTACGGCCGCCGCCCGCACCGCCAGACCCGGGACGCGGTCGATGACGTCCATCACGAGGCGGTAGCGGTCGAGGTCGTTGCGGACCACCATGTCGAACGGCGTCGTCGTGGTGCCGAACTCCTTGTAGCCGCGCACGTGCAGGTGCTGGTGGCCGGCGCGCCGGTAGGCAAGGCGGTGGATCAGCCACGGGTAACCGTGGTACGCGAAGATGACCGGCTTGTCGGCGGTGAAGAGACCGTCGTACTCGAAGTCGCTCATCCCGTGCGGATGTTCCTCGCTCGGCAGCAGGCGGGCGATGTCGACGACGTTCACCACGCGCACCGCCAGACCGGGCAGCTCCCGCCGCAGCAACTGGGCCGCCGCCAGCACCTCCTGCGTGGGCACGTCGCCCGCACAGCCCAGTACCACGTCGGGCTCGCGGGTACCGTCCTCGGTGCCGGCCCACTCCCAGATCCCGGCGCCGCGGGCGCAGTGGACCTTCGCCTCTTCCATCGACAGCCAGTCGAAGCACGGCTGTTTGCCGGCCACGACGACGTTGACGTAGTCGCGGCTGCGCAGCACATGGTCGGCCACCGACAGCAGGGTGTTGGCGTCCGGCGGCAGATAGACCCGTACCACCTCGGGGCTCTTGTTGAGGATGTGGTCGACGAACCCGGGATCCTGGTGGGAGAAGCCGTTGTGGTCCTGCCGCCACACATGGGAGGTGAGCAGGTAGTTGAGGGACGCGATGGGGGCGCGCCAGGGCAGGCGGCGCGTGGTGCGCAGCCACTTGATGTGCTGGTTGACCATGGAGTCGACGATGTGCACGAACGCCTCGTAGCAGGAGAAGAGGCCGTGCCGGCCGGTGAGGAGGTAGCCCTCCAGCCAGCCCTGGCAGGTGTGTTCGGAGAGGATCTCCATCACCCGGCCGTGCCGGTCGAGGTGTTCGTCGACGGGCAGGGTCGCGGCCTGCCAGGCCTTGCCGCTGGCGCCGTAGACGGCCTGCAGCCGGTTGGAGGCGGTCTCGTCGGGGCCGACCAGGCGGAAGTCGCGGCGCTCGGCGGTGGCCGCCATGACGTCCTGGAGCAGGTCGCCGAGGACACGGGTCGGTTCGTGCAGGGTGGCACCGGGCTTGTCGACCTCCACGGCGTACCGCTCCAGCGGCGGCACAGGCAGCTCGCGCACCAGGAGCCCGCCGTTGGCGTGCGGCGTGGCCCCCAGCCTGCGGGTGCCCTCGGGGATGCAGGCGAGTACGTCCGGGCGCGGCGCCCCCTGCTCGTCGAACAGCTCCTCCGGGCGGTACGACCGCATCCACTGCTCCAGCTGCCGCAGGTGCTCGGGGTTGTCCCGGACGGCGGCGAGCGGCACCTGGTGGGAGCGCCAGGTGCCCTCCACCGGCAGCCCGTCGACCTCGGCCGGGCCGGTCCACCCCTTCGGGGTGCTCAGCACGATCATCGGCCAGCGGGGGCGCTGCGTCGCGCCGCCCTCCCGCGCGGCCCGCTGGAGCGCCGCGATGCGGCTGACGGCGGTGTCCATGGCCTCGGCCATCGCGCGGTGCACGGCCGCCGGGTCGTCGCCGGTGACGTGGATCGGATCGTGGCCGTAGCCCCTGAGCAGCTCGTCGAGTTCCGCCTCGGGGATCCGGGACAGCACGGTCGGATTGGCGATCTTGTAGCCGTTGAGGTGCAGGATCGGCAGGACGGCGCCGTCGTCGACCGGGTCGAGGAACTTGTTGGAGTGCCAGGAGGCGGCCAGCGGTCCGGTCTCCGCCTCACCGTCGCCGATCACACAGGCGACCAGCAGGTCCGGATTGTCGAGGGCGGCGCCGTAGGCGTGGGAGAGCGAGTAGCCGAGCTCGCCGCCCTCATGGATCGAACCCGGGGTCTCCGGGGCGACGTGGCTGGGCACCCCGCCGGGGAAGGAGAACTGCTTGAAGAGCCGGGCCATGCCCGCCGCGTCCCGGGTGATGTCCGGATAGGTGTCGGTGTACGACCCCTCCAGCCAGGAGTTGGCCAGGACGGCGGGACCCCCGTGGCCCGGTCCCCAGATGCACAGGGCGTTCAGTCCGCGGGCCCTGATGAGGCGGTTGAGGTGGGTGTGCACGAGGTTGAGGCCGGGTGAGGTGCCCCAGTGGCCCAGCAGGCGCGGCTTGATGTGCTCCGGGCGCAGCGGTTCGGTCAGCAGGGGGTTGGCCATGAGGTAGATCTGGCCGACGGAGAGGTAGTTCGCGGCGCGCCAGTGGGCGTCCAGCGTGGCGAGCTCCTCGTCCGTGAGCCCGGCGGGCGCCTGCTGCGTGTCGACGGACATCGGGATTCCTTCCGGATCGGACGGCGGTCGGGGCGTGACGCATGCCCGGGCGGGCACAGCTCCACCCTCCGGCGGACCGCCGGGTACCCGACAGGGCCGTCCGGTCCACGGCCACCGGCAGGACGGCCCCTTCGGGCCGGCCCAGGTCCGGCGCCCACCCCGTACAGCGTCCGCCCACCGCCGGGCGCCGGCCCGGTGACCAGCTCCGACTGGAGGTGCGCGGACACCCGCTCGGGGGACGGCCGGCCGCTGTCACCAGGACCTCTTCGCCGACGTCGCCCGCACTCCCTACGACAAGGTGGCGGCGGCCGGTACGGCCGACCGGGCCCTGCCCGTCACGATGTGGCGCCGGTCCGGCCCGGGTCGTTGGGGTGAGCCTCCAGTGGGGTGACGGTGAGGGTCATCCACGGGCGCAGCGGGAGCGTGCCGAGCACCTTCTCGTGCAGCTCGTTGTCGTCGGTGGCACGCCAGACACCGATGCTGCGCAGCTCGCCGACCGGGCGCCACAGCCGTACCAGGTGGCCGGCGGCGGCCAGCTCACGAGCGCGGACGGCCTCGGCGGCGCGCCGGCGGTCGACCTCATCATCTGTGGTGCCCTCGGGAATCGTGGTGGTGATCTCGACCAGGAACTCTCGCATGTCCCCACTCCGCTCGCTGGGACGTCCGCCGGGCCGGAGAACGCCACGGACGGCTCGGCGCCGCCGTGCCCTCATCGTCCGTCGCTGTCGGTCCGGCGGCCACGTCCGGCCTCCTCACTGCTGATAGGCAGGGCCTCCTACAGCGCACCAGGGCCGGGGACGTCACAGAGACGGTCGGCGGCGTCACGGACCGCCTCTTCGACGAAGGGGGCAGGGGCTGCGTCGGCCTCGCGACTCACACCTCTGTGGTACCAGTCCGTGCCGACGATGTGGTGGTCGCGCAGGGTGTGCAGGGTGTGGTAGCCGGGGAACTGATCGGCCTCGGCGGCGTGCAGCCCGGCGCGGTGTTCGCTCAGCCACCGGTCGGCGATGCGTACCGCCCGGCCGGATCCGACTTCCGGTGCGCCGGGCCGGCGGGGTGCGGGCATCATTCCGTAGGCGGTGTTCCACATCATGGCCGGGCCGTACTCCAGGTGCGGGTGCCGCTCCCCGGGTCGAGGAGGACTTCGGTGGCGGGGCGGCCGTCGGGGCGGAGGAGTTCGGCCTGGTAGCCGTTGCTGAACCGCATCACCTCCCCGACGCGCAGGCCCCACCGGTCGGCGAAGCGCCCCGCGGCACGGTCCGCATCGGCCATGCCGTGGACGCGGCCTTCCCGGGGCCCGGCGCCCGCCATCACCCCGGGGCCGGGGCGCCATGGCCCGGTACCGGCGCCCGTGACCCACACCAGCGAGTCGATGAGCGCGGCCACCTCCGCGAGCAGCACGGCCAGGTACGGCCATCGGCGCGACAGCCCGGTCATCGGGGCCCGGCCTGTGGGCGGCCAGGCGTCGACGCGCCTCGGTGTAGGTGTCCGCGTCGATCTCGCCGGTGGCGAAGCGCCGGTCGAGGATCTCCTCCGGTGTCTCTCTCTGTTCCGGAGCGCGGTGGGTGTCGCCGCGCGCCGCGGGGTGCTGGGCGAAGCGGATTCCCGCCCACACGGCCAGAGCGATCAGCGCGATCCACAGCAACGGCATGAAGGCCATCCACGCCCAGCCGCCCATCCAGTACATCATCGCGGCTCACCTGCCCAGGAGGGTCCTGCTGCCCACTCTCCCCGGGGGCACGGAACGGCGGCAGGGGCCCTTCGGCCTCATCACGGGGCCTGTGGGCACCTCTGCGGCGGCGAGCGGCCTTCCCGCCTGCCGAAAATACCCCCCGGGGTACTCGTGCTACCGTCGATATATACCCCGGGGGGTAATTTCACCGGAAGGGAGCACCCGTGTTCTTCATCGACACGATCGAGGTGGCCGGGCTCGGCAACCGCAGCTATCTGGCGGGCGGCGAGCGGACGGCCGTGGTGGTCGATCCACCGCGTGACATCGACCACGTGATCGCCGCCGCCGCACGGCGTGGGGTGCGGATATCCCACGTCGTCGAGACGCACCTGCACAACGACTACGTCACCGGCGGACTGGAGCTGGCCCGGATCACGGGCGCCGCCTACCTCGTCCCCGCCGCGGCCCGGGTCTCGTACGAGCGCGTGCCGGTGCACGACGGCGACCACCACGAGATCGACGCCGTCGCCGGACTGGTGCTGCGCGCGATCGCGACCCCCGGCCACACCCCGCACCACACCTCGTACGCGCTGGAGGAGAACGGCACGGCCGTCGCCGTGTTCACCGGCGGCTCGCTGCTGATCGGCACCGTGGGCCGGCCCGACCTGGTCGAACCACGGCTGACGGAAGACCTCGCCCGGGCCCAGCACGCCTCCGCGCACCGCCTGGCCGGCGAACTGCCGGACGACACCACCGTGCTGCCCACGCACGGCTTCGGCAGCTTCTGCTCGTCGAGCCAGGCGGAGGGCACGTCCACCACCATCGGCAAGGAGAAGGCGTCCAACACGGCCCTGACCCGGGACGTGGACAGCTTCGTCGCCGAGTTGCTCGCCGGTCTGGACGACATTCCCGCGTACTACGCCCACATGGGCCCGGCCAACGCCGCGGGGCCCGCCCCGCTGGACCTGACCCAGCCCGCCCTCGCGGACGCCGGTGAGATCGCCGCCCGGCTCGCCGCCGGGGAGTGGGTGGTCGACCTGCGCAACCGGGTCGCCTTCGCCGAAGGCCATGTCGCCGGCTCGTTCAACTTCGAGGCCGACGGACAGCTCGCCACCTACCTGGCCTGGCTCATCCCGTGGGGCAAGCCGGTGACCCTGCTCGCCGAGTCCGCCGGACAACTCGCCGCCGCCCAGCGCGAGCTGGCCCGGGTCGGCATCGACCGCCCGGCGGCCGCGGCCACGGGAGAGCCGAGGAGCTGGGCCCGGGAGGGCGACGCTCTCGCCTCCTTCCCGCGGGCCACGTTCGCCGACCTCGCGGAGCGCTCCGGGGACGGCATCGTCGTCCTGGACGTCCGACGGGACTCGGAGCGGGCGTCGGGCCAGGTGCGGGGATCGGTCCACATCCCCGTCCACGCCCTGCACCGCCGCCTCGGCGAGGTCCCCGACGGGCAGGTGTGGGTGCACTGCGCCGGTGGCATGCGCGCCGCCGTCGCCGCCTCCCTGCTGGACGCCGCGGGCCGCGACGTCGTCGCGGTCGACGACCGCTTCGACTCGGCCGAGAAGGCCGGGCTGACCGTCCGCACCCTCTGACGGCCCCCGACTCTCTGACGGCGTCCGCCGCAGAGCACCCCAACCCAGAAGACGAACAGGAGCGAGAACCACGATGAGCCTCTTCGGACGCGGCCGGGGCGGCCCGGCCCGGGTGACCGTGCGGGAAGCCGCCGCCCGCACAGGGCACGCCCGGGCGGCAGGAGACAGCGGAGTCTGCGTGTTGCTCGACGTACGCGAAACCGGCGAGTGGCAGGCCGGTCACGCCCCCGGCGCCGTACACCTGCCCCTCACGGCGCTGGCCGCCGGTGCCGGGCTGCCCGCTGAGGCGCTATCGCGGCCGGTCGTCGTGATCTGCCGCTCGGGCCGCCGTTCCCGGCAGGCCGCGGAACTGCTGCGGGCCAGGGGCGTCGAGGCCGTCGACGTCGTGGGCGGCATGCAGGAGTGGGCCGGTGCGGGACTGCCGGTCGTGGACGCGCGGGGCGGGAACGGGACCGTCGCGTGAGCGCGGTGATACTCGCGCTGGCCGCCGGGGCCGTCATCGGTCTGGCGCTCGGCGCCCTGGGCGGCGGCGGCAGTGTGCTGACCGTGCCCGCCCTGATCTACCTGCTCGGTTTCACCCCGGTCGCGGCCACCACGGCCAGTCTGGTCATCGTCACCGTCACCTCCGCCACCGCCCTGTCCGCGCACGCCCGGGACGGGCATGTCCGCTGGCGTACGGGGCTGCTGTTCGCGGCGGCCGGGACCGGCCCGGCCATGCTGGGCGGCGCGCTCGCCGGACGCCTGCCGGCGGCCGTGCTGACCGTGGCCTTCGCCGTGGTCGCGGCCGCCGCCGCGGTACGCATGCTGCGGCCCCGCTCCGACCCGGACGGCACGGTCCGCGTACGGCCGGTGCGGGCGGCGGCCGCCGGCGCCGGACTCGGCGCGGTCACCGGCGTGCTCGGGGTGGGCGGCGGCTTCCTCGCGGTCCCCGCCCTGGTCGACGTCCTCGGCATGCGGATGCGGGCGGCCGTGGGCACCAGCCTGCTCGTCATCACCGTCAACTCGCTGGCGGCACTGGCGATGCGCGCCGGTACGGCCGAGGGCCTGGACTGGTCCGTCATCGGACCGTTCGCGGGGGCGGCGATCCTGGGTGCCTGGGACGGCAAGCGCCTGTCGGCGAAGCTGTCCGGACACACCCTGCAGCGGGTCTTCGCCCTCGTCCTGCTGGCGGTCGCGGGCTTCATGCTGGCCGATGCGGTGGTGGCATGACCCGGCGACCGCGAAGTCCTACGCCAGCGACAGGAACAGCTTCTCCAGCCGCGCGCGCATCGCCTCCGTGTCCTCACCGTTCTTGCGGCCCGATTCGATGTCGGCCACGCACTGCTGCAGGCCGGTGGCGATGATCGCGAAACCGGCCCGGTCCAGGGCCCGCGAGGCGGCGGCCAGTTGCGTGATGACGTCCTCGCAGTCCCGCCCCTCCTCGATCATCCGGATCACACCGGAGATCTGGCCCTGCGCACGCCGCAGCCGGTTCAGCACGGCCCTCAGGGACGCACCCTCAAGCTCCAGTTCCACGCTCACTCCTCGAAAAATACCCCTAGGGGTACTGTACGTCCCGGTTCGGGACGGCGGCGACCATCAAGGATCACATCTGCCATGACCACCACCCCCGTCACCCTCGACGCCGGCCAGGCCCGCGCCCGGCTGCACGAACTCACCGTCATCGACGTGCGCACCCCGGGCGAGTACGCCTCCGGCCACCTGCCCGGTGCCCTCAACATCCCCCTGGACCGGATCCGGAGCGCGCTGCCCGAGATACGGCACGCCGCCGGACGCGGCGACGTCCTCATGGTGTGTGCCTCCGGCGCGCGCTCGGAGCGCGCCTGCGGGCTGCTGGCCGAGGAGGGCATCCGGACGGCCACCCTCACCGGCGGCACCGGCGCCTGGGCCGGCGCGGGACACGACCTGCACCGGCCGGCCGCCTGCGACACCCGGGCCGGCTGGAGCATGGAGCGGCAGGTGCGCTTCACGGCGGGCACGGTCGTGCTCCTGGGCCTGCTCCTCGGTCTGCTGGTGCATCCGGCCTTCCAGATCCTCTCGGCCGGCATCGCGGGCGGCCTCGTCTTCTCCGCGCTCACCGACACCTGCGGCATGGCCGCCGTACTGGGCAAGCTGCCGCACAACCGCCCCCGCCCGGCGGACCTCGCCGCGACGCTCGCCGCACTGCGCCGGGGCTGACCGCCGCCACGAAGAGGACGCAGCTGGTCAGGAGGTGCCGCTCTGCGGCCGGGCACCGGCGGGCTGCTCGGCCGCACCGATCCGCTGAAGGAGCAGGTGGGCCAGACCACGCGCCTCGTCCGGGGTGAGTGCCGCCCAGACTCCCGGTTCGCCGCCCTGGTCCTCCCCCACCTCCAGGGCGATCCGGCTGACGGGCCGGCCCGGGTCTCCGAGGCGCAGGCACCGTACGTCGATCCTGCGTCCGCACCTCGTCACCAGAGGGTTCTCTTCCGTACGGCCCGCCTCGGTCCTGTGCAGCCGGTCGTTCCCCGCCGTCGCCATCGGTCTCACGCTCCTCCGCCGCTCGGTTCCGTCCCCAGCGGTGCGCCGGCCCTGTGGCCCCTCATACCCGCTGGGGTATGAGGGGCAGCGCTTCGTGCGGCGGAGTTGTTCCCGGGTGTCAGCACCGGAACCCCGGGTCCGAAAGCCGCCGGAAAGAGCCGAAGGGCCCTCGTGCCCCGACCGGAGCGGATGCAACCGTGAAGTCGGCGCCAAGTGCCGCACACCCGACTGGCAGCCCCGTGAAAGGCGGTGGGGACGATGGCACTCCCCCTGGTTGTCGGCGTCGACGGATCGGATTCGTGCCTGCTCGCCGTCGACTGGGCCGTGGACGAAGCCGTACGGCACGGCGTTCCCCTGCGGCTCGTCCACGGCTCCCTCTGGGAGCGTTACGAGGGCGCCCTGCCGGGAACCGGCGGCGGTCGGCCCTCCGAGCAGGTGCTGGCCGAGCACATCGTGGCCCACGCGGCGGAGCGCGCCGAGCGGCACCACCCCGACGTGAAGGTCACCACCGACACCCTCCCGGAGGACGCCGCGACCGCCCTCGTGCACGAGGGCGCCGCCGCATTCGCGGTGGTGACGGGCTCACGCGGGCGCGGCCCGCTCAAGGGACTGCTTCTCGGCTCAGTGGGTCTGGCCGTCGCGGCCCGGGCGCACTGCCCCGTGGTCGTGGTCCGGGGTGACCGAGCGGGTCTGGCCGGTACGCACGGACGGATCCTGCTCGGCCTCGGAGACGCCGACACCGGCTCCGAGGCCCTTCGGTTCGCCTTCCGCGAGGCCGACGTCCGGGGCTGCACCCTGGACGTCGTACGTGCCTGGCGCCACCCCGCCCACGAGGTGAGTGGTGAGGGGACCCGGGCGGACGAGCCGGCGGACGCGACGGCCTCCGCGCTGCTCGATGCGTCACTCCACGCCCTGAGCGCCGAGTATCCGCAGGTCCGCACCCACCGTTCGGCGCTCGAGGGGCCGGCGAGCAAGGTCCTTGTGAACCGGTCGGCGGCCGCGGATCTCGTCGTCATCGGCGCGCGCCGCAGGACGGGCCCTTTCGGACTCCAGCTCGGCCGGGTGGGCCACACCCTGCTGCATCACGCCCAGTGCCCGGTCGCGATCGTGCCCCAGCAGTCGTGAGCACGGTGCGGCGCTCTCAGCCGAACAGGCTGCGCACCCTGATCGTCTCGACGTGCCGCCACGAGCCGCCGGGCAGCAGCATCCAGTCGCCCTTCGCCGACGAGGCCCTGCGCCCCACGGCGGTCCGCGCCGCCCTGCGCGTCGGCAGCCGGGACCCGCATTCCCGCATCCCGGCCCGCGGCCGGGGCAGTGCCCCCTTGCTCATGGCTCCTCCCGCGACGTGAGGCGCGGTATGTCACGTGCGTTCACCTGCCTGAGCACGCACCCCCGAACATCATCGCCCTTTTCCCGGAGTATCGCCCTCGGACGGCACAGCGCGGGAGGCCGGACACCGACCGGATGGGTGCCCGTACACCCGGCCGCCGCCCGTCCGAGTGATCGGCGCGCCGGGACGGCCTGCCTGGATCTGTGGCGCCGCCGCGGTCTTCGAGTGTGGTGGGGCCCTGGCCAGGACACTCGGCCGACGGCGTACGCGGCACCACGGACGCATGTTGCCGTGGCGAGATCGCGGGACCGCGTGCAGCGTGGAAACGGACGTGGCCGATCGACGGGGTGGGAGAGCCGTAGGAGAGGTGGGACGCATGGACAAGGATGTCTCCGGTCCTCGGGTGGTCGCCGGTGTCGACGGATCGCCGTCCTCGTACGACGCCCTGCGCTGGGCCGTCCGCTACGCCGGCCTCGTGGGCGCCACGGTGGAGGCGATCGCGGTGTGGGAACTGCCGGGGCTCTACGGCTGGTCGGCGCCCGCCGTGGACATGGATGTCGACGAGGAGGAGACGCGGCAGCGGGTGCGCAAGGAGCTGACCGAGGTGCTCGGCGCGGACGCGGCCGGCTCGGTCCGCTGCCATGTGGTGCACGGCAACGCCGCCGACGTACTGCTGCGGGCCGCCGAGGGAGCCGAGGTCCTGGTCGTCGGCGGCCGGGGCCGGGGCGGGTTCGCCGCCGCCCTGCTGGGCTCGGTCAGCCAGCATGTGTCGCAGCATGCGAGCTGCCCGGTCGTGATCGTGCCTGCGCGGAAGCAGTGAGCTGTCCCGACGGGGAGTGTCGTCCGGGTCGCGCACTGCCCGGCCCGTTCAGCTCGCCTGCGACGCCCTGTCCGCTCCCGGCGGTCCCGGCGGTTCCCGCAGCACGCTCCAGGCGATCGGACCCAGCAGATCGGCCAGTCGCCGGAAGACGTCCAGAAGGAGGTCGTCGATCGTCACCACGCCCACCAGGCGGTGTCCGTCCAGCACCGGCAGGCGGCGCACGCCGATGCGGCGGAACGTGCCATAGGCCGTCTGGATGTCGTCCGCCGCATCGACCGTGACCACCCCCGAGGACATCACCGCTTCGACCGCTGTGCCCGGGGGCAGCCCACCGCCCAGCCCGCGCACCGCTATGTCGCGGTCGGTGACGATGCCGCGCAGCGTCCCGTCCTCGACGACCAGGACTGAGCCCACCCCGGACTCCGACATCCTCCGGGTCACCTGCTCCAGGGGGACGTGCGGTGGGACGGCCACAGCGGGAGCGGTCATCACCTCGGACACCTTCACCCGGCTTCTCCCTCCGCTCGGACGCCCACGGGCGTCCCGTCTCGTACGACGTCCAGCACGTCGGCGACGGGCCGACGGGGACTCGGACGGCCTTCGGGTTAGGCAAGCAGCTGCGGATCGGCCCGGTCGGGCAGCAGCCGGACCGCCGGATGCCGGCCGGCCGCGGCGGCGGCCACGCGCAGGTTGAACAGGGCCGCGCCACATCCGAGGTGCACGCCGCGGGTCCGGATCGGTGCACGGCGGGGCGCGCTCCAGGTCGGCGTGGAGGCGCAGGACACCGCTGTCGCTCCGGTAGCGGAACCTCCAGGTCTGTGCGTTGTGCAGCGAGGGGGCTGCCGCGGCGTCGGCCACGGGGGCGGTGATGTCGTACGGGGTGAGGGGTGGCGTGATCACGGTGGCCTCCCTGGGTCGCGGGCCCCGCCGTCGTATGAGGTGGCGCCGCATCTGCCGCGGGACGTCATACGAGTCCTGTCTCCAGCCTGAGTGGCACTCACTGTCGGCGGCAGGGGCCGAATGTCCCGGGCGGCAGAGCCGGTTGGCGGTCGAAAGGGCCGATCCGCCCCTCAGCTCAGCGCGCCGGCGGTGTGAGGGTGGGGGCAGGACAGGACCGCTGCGGTGCCCGCAGTCCGGCGAGAGGCGGTGCGGGTCATGCGTCCTCCCCTGGTGGTGGGTGTCGACGGATCGGACTCCGGCCTGCCGGCCGTGGACTGGGCCGCCGACGAGGCCGAAATGCACGGTCTGCCGCTGCGGCTCGTCCACGCGTCGCGGTGGGAACGTTACGAGGGCCGCCCGGCCTCGACCGGCTCCGCGCGTCCGGCCCGGCGGATGACGGCGTACGACATCGTCGGCGACACAGCGGAGCATGCCCGCCGACGGGCCCCGGCCGTCCCGGTGGACACCGCCGTTCTCCCGCAGGGCCCCGCTTACGCGCTCCTGCACGAGGGCCACAACGCCACCGCTCTGATCGTCGGCTGCCGCGGCCGCGGGGAGTTGCCGGACACCGCGGGCATCGCGGGCACCCACGGCCGGGGCGTCATCGGTGTCGGCGAACCCGGCACGAGCGGCATGGCGACCCGCTTCGCGTTCCGCGAGGCCGAGGCCCGCAAGTGCGGGCTGGACGTGGTGCGCACCTGGCGACGGCCGCCCCACCGGTCCGTGCTCACCGGCCGTGCCGGCCTCGGCGACGACGAGCAGGCCGTCGCGCTGATCGACGAGCTGCTGGAGGAACCCCTGACCGATCACCCGGACGCGCACGTACTCCGCTCGGTCGTCGAGGGGCCGGCTCGCGAGGTGCTGCTTCAGCGGTCCGCGGCGGCGGACCTCCTGGTCGTCGGGGTGGCACGGCGCCGCAGCCTGGGCGTACTGGAACTGGGGCGCGTGGCACACACGGTGCTGCACCACGCCAGGTGTCCCGTGGCCGTCGTACCGGACTTCCCGTGACGGCCCCTGGGCTCTCGGACTCGGCTCGGATGCGGTGGACGCTCAGGTCCGCGCCGGCGGAACGACGAGGACGGGACAACGGGCGTAGTGCAGCACTCCCTGGCTGACCGAGCCCAGCAGCATCCCCGCGAAGCCACCGTGCCCGCGCGTGCCCACCACCAACCCCAGTGCGTGGGCGGAGGCGTCGGTGAGGGCCTGCACCGGATGTCCGACGACCAGTTCGTGCCGCAGGTCCACGTCGGGACAGCGCGCTTGACGGCCGGCCACGGTCTCCGAGAGCAGCCGCCGGTACTCCTGCTGGACTCCGTGCTCGTCGAAGATCCTCAGTGGTCCGGGCTGCCAGACGTACAGTGCCCGCACCTCGGCACCGCGCAGACAAGCCTCCTCGAACGCCAGGTCCACGGCGGCGGCCGAGTGCTCGCTGCCGTCGACGCCGACGACGTAGAACGCGGGCTCCTGGGGGACGTGCTCCGCTTCCGGGACGACCACCACCGGGCAGAGCGCCCGCGCGATCAGGCGCAGGGCGACCGCGGACGAGCCGAACACCTCCTGGGCCCGGCTGAGGTGCTGCGAACCCAGCACGACGGCCGTGGCGGCACGGCTCTCCTCGCCCAGCACCCACACGGGGTCCCCCTCGGCGAGTACGGCGTCCACCTCGACCTCGGGGTGCCGGGCCGCGACGAAGTCCACGGCCTCGGCGAGGATCTGCTTCCCGCTGCGGTGCAGGGCCTCGTTCCACTCCTCCCAGGACGGCGGGACGTCCGGCCCCCGTAGCCCCCTGGTCGGCACGCCCTCGGCGCGCACGGGACGCAGCGGCACCCGCCGACGGGCCGCCTCGTCGGCCGCCCAGCCCAGCGCCGTCCGCCGGGCGGGGTCCGTGTCCACACCGACCACGATGGGCCGGCGCTCACTCGGCTCGGACATGATCGCCTCCAGGTGCCGCAGTGGCGCGACGGCGCGGACGGACGGTTGCCGCCGCAGGCCCGTTCCGCGGTGTTGCCGCACGGTCCCGTCCCATGCAAGTCGCGCACCGTACGAGGTGCCAGGGGCCGTTGGTCCCTGCCTCGGGCGGGTGGGCCTCACCCGCTTCAGGAGTCAGCCGCCGGATCCGGCGAGAGCGTCCGGGACTCGAGGTCCGCTGCCGCGTGTGGTCGTTCCCTGGTCATCAGTGTGACCTCCCGAGGAACGGGCAAAAGGGACTTTGAGGACCCATGACATGGGCTGTTCGGCCTCAACACGGGAACGCCGGGCGCGCTGCACTGGAATCAGGCGAAGACCGAGGAGGTAGGGCCATGGGCACACTCACCCGTATGCAGAGGATCCCGTTCCCGGACATGCCGGACTGGTTCGAGACCATTCCGAGCAAGTTCGCCATGCCTTCCGTCCGGATCGAGGACTTCACCGACGGCGACCGTTACGTCATGCGCGCCGAGCTTCCGGGCATGTCCCCGGAGGACATCGACGTGATCATCGGCGACGGGGTGCTCACGGTGAAGGCCGAGCGTGGCGAACGGGACGTGGACAAGAACCACAGCGAGATCCGGTACGGCTCGATGAGCCGCAGCGTGACGCTGCCGCCGGGCGCCGACGAGAACGACGTCACGGCCGACTACACCGACGGCATGCTGACCGTCAGCGTGGGCCTGGGTTCCGAGAAGGCGGAGGCCAGGCATGTCAAGATCAAGCGCGGCGGCTGACGCATCCGTTTACTCATCGGCGGGCCCCCTGCCGGGCCCGCCCGTCGCGCTCTGCGGCAATCTCAGCGGTGCGAGCCGTCCGTGGAGCTCTGCGGCTCCAGGTGGGACGCGAGGACCGCCGCCTGGACGCGGCGCTGGACTCCGAGCTTCGCCGGCATCCGATCTCGCGGTTGGTGAGACCGTCGCCGATCAGGGCGAGGATGACCCGTTCGCGTGGCGACAGGGCCGCAGCTCGGGCGGCACGGAGGGGAACTCGGCCTGGGCGGTGCGCAGCGTGCGCATCAGACGGGGTCCGGCAAAGCGTCCTCGTCGTCGAACGAGGTCAGCATCGGACACGCCGGCTCCGGCATCGGGCTGCGCGGCTCCCGGCGGTCCGAGATGCCGTCACCGTCCGGAAGCCGCACGTCGAGCGCGCCACGTCCGGGTGCAGCGCGGGCCCGCGGGTGAGGGCGTGCTCGGCGGTGTCCGCGTCACCGCCCACGGAGACGTCCGGTACGGCGTCGAGCAGTTCGGCCGGTCCGCGCCGTACGACCTCGTGGCCGTCCAGCAGGAACACCACCCGGATCGGGTGCTGTTCCGTGAAGGTGGATGCCCCGCTCAGCGCGGCCTCACTCCATGATCGGCGCGTGCGAGGTCGAACTGCACGTCCACCACGCCTTCCACGGCCCGCACCAGGCGCGCGGCCACCGGGACCAGGGCGGTGTCCCGGATCCGGCCCGTCAGCGTGACGACTCCGTCGTGCACGTCCACCTGGATCGCCGAGGCCGGTGACGGAAGGAGGGACGACACGATCTCGCGCCGTACCCCCTCGGCGATGTCGTCGTCATCGCGCAGGAAGACCTTGATCAGGTCGGCGCGGCTGACGATGCCCGCCAGCAGTCCGGCGTCGTCCACCACCGGCAGCCTCTTGACCCCCTCGTGCGCCATGGTGCGGGCGGCCTCGGCGAGGGTGGCGTTCGGCCGGACGGTGACGGCGGGCGACGACATGAGATCCCCGGCGGTCAGGCCGCCGGCCTTCGCCATGTCGACCGGCCGGCGCAGCTGGAGGTAGCCGGTGGCCGGGTCGTCCCGCAGTTCCTCCCTGGGCAGCAGGTCGGCCTCGGAGACCACGCCGATCACCCGGCCCTCGCCCTCGATCACGGGCAGAGCGCTCACCCGCCAGTCCTGCATCAGCTGCACGATCTCCTTGAACGGCGCCCGCCGGCCCACGGCGGCGACCGTCCGGCTCATGACATCGCTGACGGTGTGCGCGGTGCCGTACATGGTGACCTCCGTGAACCTGGTGGCGACGCTCCGGCTTCTTCCAGGGTGTGCCGGTGCCGGACACCCGGCCGCCACCGGTCCCCCAGGTGGGCCGTTCGGCTCCCGCGCTCGAGTCCTGGTGCTGCACCGGAGAGGTTCTGCGCAGGGCCGGTCGGTCCCGTGCAGGGACGTGCGGCCTCTCGTCCCGCGACCGCGGCGGCGCCACGCTGGAGACTGGATGCATCGTCGTCCCGGGAGGTGCAGGCGATGACCCGAACGGTCACGGCAGGTCTCGACGGGTCGCCCGAGAGCCGGGCCGCAGCCGAATGGGCGGCGCGTGAAGCAGGGTTGCGTGGTCTGCCGCTGAAGATCGTTCACGTGGCCCAGGCCCTGCCGCTCGGGGGTGAGACCCGGCAGCACTGGACCGAGGAGGTTCCCCGTGCGGCCGCCGAGGGGCTGCGGCTGCGCCATCCCGGTGTCGAGGTGATCACCGACCGGCTCACCGGGGATCCGGTCGACGCCCTGACCGAGGCGGCGGACTCGGCCGAGCTGATGGTGCTGGGCTCGCGCGGCCTCGGCGGGCTCGCCGGCTTCATGGTCGGCTCGGTCGGCCTGGCCGTCCTCGCCCACGCCGAACGCCCTGTGGTACTGGTCCGGGCCGGAGAGCAGGCCGCCGACGAGCACAAGCCGAACCCGGCGGGCGTACCGTCCGCCGCGCCCCCCTTCCGGCCCGTCGTTCTCGGCGTCGACATCGGCACCCCCGACGAGACGCTGCTCGGGTTCGCCTTCGACGCGGCCGCCCGCCGAGGCGCCTCCCTGCGGGTCGTACATGCCTGGAGCGAGCCGCCCACCATCTTCCACCGCTTCTGCGGCGACGCCGAGCTGTACGACGAGCTCGCCCGCGGGCAGGCCAAGGCCCTGGCCGAGCTGCTGCGGTCCTGGCGAGAGAGGTTCCCGGACGTGGAAGTGATCGAGGCGAGCCGATGCGGCAGCACCGCGCAGATTCTCGTCGACGCCTCCCGCGAGGCCTCCCTGGTCGTCGTGGGCCGGCGCGTCCGCACCAGCCCGCTCGGCGCCCACATCGGCCATGTGGCGCACGCCGTGCTGCACCACGTCGCGGCCCCGGTGGCCGTCGTCCCGCACAACTGACCCTTCGAGGCAACGGTGAACACGATGGACCTTCCGATCGTCGTCGGCGTCGACGGTTCCGAGCCGAGCCTGCGAGCCGTCGACTGGGCTGCCGACGAGGCCGCCCTGCGCGGGGCCCCGCTCCGGCTGGTGTACGCCTCCCTCTGGGACCGCTACGAGGGCGCCCTGCTCGCGCAGGAACTCGGCAAGCCGCTGGAGGAGGTGATGGCCCGGGACGTCGTCGGCACCGCGGAGCAGCGCGCCCGATGCCGCCGGCCCGGATTGAAGGTCACCACCGATGTGCTGCCCGAGGAGCCGGAGCACGGACTCGTACGGGAGAGCAGCACCGCCGTCGCCGTGGTGCTGGGGTGTCGTGGCCGCAGCGGCTTGGCCGAGGCGCTGCTGGGTTCCGTCAGCCTGGCGGTCGCCGGGCACGCGCGCTGTCCGGTGATCGTGCTGGGCGGCAGCCACGACAACCAGGCCCGCTCCGGGATC
Source organism: Streptomyces sp. RB17 (assembly GCF_009604455.1). GTDB lineage: Bacteria > Actinomycetota > Actinomycetes > Streptomycetales > Streptomycetaceae > Streptomyces. Next base: position 292,137 of record NZ_WEGL01000005.1, on the reverse strand, counting down.
CGGGGGCGGATCGCGCTGGGAGTGGGCGACAAGCCGGCCCCCTCCGCCGGCTCGGCCGGTTCGGCCGGTTCGGCCGCCGTGCGGTTCGCCGTCGAGGAGGCGTCCCTGCGCGGGGTGTCCCTGGACGCCGTACGGGCCTGGCGGCGCTCCGCGTACGCGGCCACCGGTCACCGGCTGCTCGCAGGCGAGCGGGCACACCTTGGGGAGCACCAGGCCGCCGACGTGCTGGAGGAGGCCCTGCGCGACGCACCGGCCGGACTGAAGGTGGACCGCCGCGCCGTCGAGGGCCACCCCCGCGACGCCCTGATCGCCGTCTCCCGCGAGGCCGACCTGCTCGTCGTCGGCGCCCGGCGCAGGCACGGTCACCTCGGCCTCCACCTCGGCCGCGTCGCCCACGGGGTGCTGCACCACGCGGCCTGCCCGGTGGCCGTCGTACCGGAACCCGCCTGACGCCCCCGGCCCACCCACCACCGCCGGTCCCGACGACGGGATCCGCAGGAAACTCGCCGACGCCGCGCCGGCGCGCGCTGTGGCCGGTGCCGCCGGCTCTCCGCACCTGCGGGGGTGCCAGGAGAGCCACGTTCGCGGCATGTTCAGCCTGCGGCGGCGTGCCTGCGCGGAGGCGGGGGACGCGCGCCGGTCGGTGGCGACGGCGGTCCGCGTCAGCCCGTCCGGTGGCCCCAGCGGGGCTCCACCAGATCCCACTCACGGTCCCAGCGGGCCAGGCGCCGCCGGTCGAGCCACGCCCGTCCGAGCACGCCTGCCCCGTACACCGGGCCGGCGACGGCCAGGGCGGCCGTCGCGCCGAAGAGAGCGGCCTCGATCGCGCCCTCGGTGGGGTTCGTCGGCTTCGTGGGACTGAGGCCGCCGTGGTCGTCCTGCCAGACCACCAGCCGGGCGCCGGCCCGCAGACCGTTGTCCACGAGCGTGTCACCGGTCCGGGTCGTGCCGTCCGGTGCGGTCCAGCGCACCGTCGCCCGGACCAGACCGTCCGCCGGCCAGGCGGCCGCGGTGTCACGCGGTGCGTCGGCGAGCAGTACGGCACGGACGGGATGCCGGTGGGCCCGCTGCGCCGTGAACACATCTCCGGCGGCACGTGCGGTCAGCACGCCGACGACTGCCCCGCCGGCCACCACCACGATCCAGACCGCCAGGACGAGCCAGGCCTCCACGACGTCCTCGCGCCGCCGCAGCGGATTGCTCCGCCAACGCCACAGCCCCGACTTCGCGTTCATGACGCCGCTCCTCCCTGGGGTCCCGGCAGCGGCTGCGGCAGTCGTGTGTGCACCTCGAAGACGTCTCCGAGTCCCGTGACCCGGAGCATCCGCCGGAGGCCCGCGCTCTCCGTGATCAGCCGCAGCCGGCCCTGCCGGGCCAGTGTCCGGTTGCGGGCGCGGCACAGGACCCCGAGTCCGGCGCAGTCGATGAACGTGACCGGCCGCAGGTCGACCACCAGGTCGGGCTGGGAGCACGAGGTGAGCACGTCGAGCCGCCGCGACAGCACGGGGGCGGTCAGCACGTCGATCTCGCCGTGCACGGCCACGACGGTCGCTCCGCCGGCCACGCGGTGCCCCACGTGGACTTCCCGTGCGGTGTGGTGCTCCACGACCGGGGCCGTGCCGTTCTCGGACATGACACGAGGGAACCGGGCCCGGCGGACTGAGGGTAGGGCCGTCCGGCCCTGGCCGCGGGACCGTACGGGACACCGCTCGGGCACGCGACGGCCGCGGACCCCGATGGGGCGCCGTCCGGCCGCGGGCGAGGGCCGGACGGCCCAAGCGGCACCGCACCTCCACCGGCGAAGCTGAAGGCGCGGGCCGTTCCGGCGCGGTGCCGGGACCGGGTTTGCGCGGCGGACCGGCGAAGAGGCGACAAGGAGCTGCCATGAAGGGCTTCGTGTTCCACGGCCCGGGGCAGGCGTCCTGGCAGGACGTCCCGGACCCCGCCGTCGAGGAACCCACGGACGCCATCGTGAAGGTCGGCGCCGTGACCATCTGCGGCACGGATCTGCACATCCTCAAGGGCGACGTGCCCGAGGTCCGTTCCGGCACGGTCCTCGGGCACGAGGCGGTGGGCGAGATCGTCGAGGCCGGCAGCGACGTGCGCACCGTACGGCCGGGCGACCGGGTGCTGATGTCCTGCATCACCTCGTGCGGCCGGTGCCGGTTCTGCCGGGACGGCTCCTACGGCCAGTGCAGAGGCGGCGGAGGCTGGATCCTCGGCCATCTCATCGACGGCACCCAGGCCGAGTACGTCCGCGTCCCCTACGCCGACCTGTCCGTGCATCCGCTGCCCGGCGCCCTGCCCGACGAGGACGCCGTCCTGCTCGCCGACATCTTCCCGACCTCCTACGAGGTCGGTGTCCTCAACGGGCACGTGCGGCCCGGCGACACCGTCGTCATCGTCGGCGCCGGGCCCATCGGACTCGCGGCCGTGGCCACGGCGCGCCTGTTCGCCCCGGAACGGATCATCTCGGTCGACATGGTTGCGGCCCGGCTGGAGACCGCCCGGCGGCTCGGCGCCGACGCCGTCGCCGACGTCCGCGAGGAACCCGGCCAGCTGGTCGCCGATCTGACCGACGGACTCGGCGCGGACGTGGTCATGGAGGCGGTCGGCGTCCCGGAGAGCTTCGAGCTGTGCACCCGCATGGTCCGCCCCGGCGGGCACGTGGCCAACATCGGCGTGCACGGCAAGCCCGCCACGCTGCACCTCGAAGACCTGTGGATCAAGAACGTGACCATCACGACCGGCCTGGTGGACACCTGCTCCACGCCCACCCTGCTGCGGATGGCCGCCGCCGGCCGGCTGCCGACGGGGCACCTGGTCACCCACACCTTCCCGCTGGACCACATGGAGGAGGCCTACGACGTCTTCTCCCGGGCCGCCGAGACCGGCGCGCTCAAGATCGTGCTCGGCGGGGAGCAGCACGCCGAAGTGGCCGTTCCCACGGCCTGACGGAGAAGGAGCGTGACGGCCATGGCCGAACGGACGACAGCGTACGTGGCGATTGAGGCGCCGCGGGGCGATCTGGGCCGCCGCCTGGCCGCCCGGCGGGCCCTGCTCGGCCTGACGCGACGGGAGGCGGCCGCCCGCGCCGACGTGGCCGTCACCTACCTGCGCCATCTGGAGGAGCAGCCCGGTGCCGCACCGGGCCCCGGCCCCCTGACCAGACTGGCCGAGGCGCTTCAGACCACGGTGACCGAGCTGACCGGCGGTGCCGCCGATCTGCCACCGGGCACCGGACGCGCCGTACGCGCACCCCGGTTCTCGGAGCTGACACCGGGCGAGTGCCGGGCGCTGCTCGGCTCGCACGGGGTGGGACGACTCGCGGTACCCACCGCCTCGGGGCCGGTGATCGTGCCCGTCAACTACGGCGTCGTCGACGGTGCGATCGTCTTCCGGACGGTCCTCGGCGCGACACCGTCCCTCGCGGCGGGCCAGGAAGTGGCCTTCGAGATCGACCGCATCGACGACGCGTTCAGCCAGGGCTGGAGCGTCCTGATCCGGGGCAGCGCACGAAGGGTGGCGGACCCGCAGGAGCAGCGGTGGCTCACCGAGCAGGCGTACAGCGCCCCTTGGACGGGCGGCGAGCGTGACCTGTGGGTGCGCGTCGAGCCCCGCACGACGACCGGGCGCCGGATCACGGTCTGAGGACGGCCGGGGCGGTGCGCGTGCGCTGCCAAGCACACCGCCCCGGCCGCGGCCCGTGCCAACCGCCCGTGGATACGAGCGCGTTCAGCCGGATCGCCGGGCATCTCGCATCTCCGCCGGCGGCGAAGCGCTCGCCTCGGCCCTCTCGGGCCGAGGGGACGGCCCGGCTGCCCCGGCCGCCGCCCGGTGACGGCCTCCCGGCGCAGGTCAGGCGCTCGACGGCCCGATCGCGCCTCCGTCCGGCTCCGGACGGGATACCGTGTGGAGGACACCCATCGGTTCCGAGTCATGTGCTGATGGGAGCTGGAGGGCGCGGTGACCGGTGCGGAGGAACCCCGGGTACGACTGCCGCAGCTGAAGCTCGACGAGCTGCTGGAGGAGCTGCAGGCCCGTATCAACGCGGCCCGTGGCACGCAGGATCGGGTGCAGGGACTGCTGGAAGCGGTTCTCTCCGTCGGCCGGGAGCTGGACCTGGAGCAGGTCCTGCACTCCATCGTGGAGGCGGCCGCGGCGCTCGTGAACGCCGAGTACGCGGCGCTCGGCGTCATCGGACCGGACGGTACCCGGCTGTCCGCCTTCCTCACGGTGGGCGTCGCCGAGGAGCAGATCGCCACGATCGGCCCCTATCCGGAAGGGCACGGCATCCTCGGCGAGCTGATCCGGCACCCGGCTCCGCTGCGGCTCGCCAAGATCTCCGAACACGCGTCCTCGTACGGCTTCCCGCCGGGCCACCCGCCGATGAACAGCTTCCTCGGCGTCCCGATCCGGGTGCGCGACCAGGTCTTCGGCAATCTCTACCTGACCGAGAAGCGCGGCGGCGTGGTGTTCGACGAGGAGGACGAGTCGGTGCTGTCCACGCTGGCGGTGGCCGCCGGCGTGGCCATCGACAACGCGCGCCTGTACGAGGACTCCCGGCTGCGCGAGCGCTGGCAGCGCGCGAACGCCGAGATCAGCCACAGCCTGATGTCCGGCACCGACCGTGCCGAGTCCCTGAACCTGATCGCCGAGCGTGCCCGGCAGATCTCGGGCTCGGCCCTGGCGGCGGTCGCCATGCCCATGGAGGGCACGAAGTCGCTCACCGTGGAGATCGCCGTCGGAGTGGACGCGGAGGCCCACCGGGGACTGGTGCTGCCGCTGGACGCGAGCCTCATGGGGCTGGCGTACACCGCGACCGCCCCGGTCACCAGCGCCGACGTCGTCCACGACGCACGGATCAACCCCGAGCCGCCGCGCTTCGAGGGGCTCGGTCCCGCCGTGGCCGTCCCGATCGGCACGGGTGGCGGCGGGATACGTGGCGTGGTCCTGGTGGCCCGCGAAGCCGGCCGGCCGCTCTTCCTCCAGAAGGAGACCGAGTTGCTGCAGGGGTTCGCCGCCCAGGCCGCGATCGCGATGGAGCTGGCCGACGGCAGGCAGGACGCCCAGCAGATCGCGCTGCTGGAGGACCGCGACCGCATCGCCCGCGACCTGCACGACCTCGCCATCCAGCGGCTGTTCGCCACGGGGATGACCCTGCAGAGTGCGGGACGTTTCATCGACCATCCGGAGGCCGCGGAGCGGGTGCTGCGGGCCGTGGACGACCTCGACGAGACCATCAAGATCATCAGGTCGACGATCTTCGGGCTCCGGGCGCGCACGGGCACCGCCGGCGGCAGCCTGCGGGCCAGGGTCGTCCGTGCGGCCGGTGAGGCCGCCCCCGTACTGGGCTTCACCCCCAGTCTGCGCATGGAAGGCCTCGTCGACACCGACGTGCCGCCCGAGACCGCCGACCACGTCGTGGCCGTGCTGACCGAGGCCCTCACCAACATCGCCCGGCACGCCCACGCCGACCGGGCCCAGGTGGTCCTGACCGCCCACGGCCACGAGGTGCGCCTGAGGGTCTCGGACAACGGCGTGGGCATCCCGCCGGGCGGCCGGCGCAGCGGACTGCTCAACATGGCCGAGCGGGCGGAGAACCTCGGCGGACGGCTCGAGGTGACCAGCCCCGAGGGAGGCGGTTCGGCACTGGACTGGCACGTCCCGCTGCCCGCCGAGTAGGCCGCGCCGTCCTCGGCCCCCGCACCACGGGACGCGCAGGGCCGACGGGGCAGGGTATCGGGGCCACTGGGCCCATGTCGCACAGGGATCCGCCGCCGCAGGCTGAAGGTGTCCGACGACGGCACACACGCCTCTGGAGGACGCCATGAACGGCGCTCCGGCCCTCGTGAACGACGTGATGACGCACAAGGTCGTCGCCCTGCGCGCGGGCGCGGCCTTCAAGGACATCGTGAAGGTCATGCGCGAGTGGCAGGTCAGCGCCCTGCCGGTGCTGGACGGGGCCGGCCGTGCCGTGGGCGTGGTCTCCGAGGGGGATCTGCTGGCCAAGGAGGAGTACCCGGGCGGTGACATCGGCCACTACGCGGAGGTCCGGTTCCCGGCCGAGGTCCGCAAGGCGGACGCCGTGACCGCGGCCGAGCTGATGACCGCCCCGGCCGTCACCGTGGCGCCCGAGGCCACGCTGGCCCACGCCGCGCGTCTCATGGCCCGCGCCAGGGTCAAGCGGCTGCCGGTCGTCGGCCGTGACGGCACTCTCCGTGGCATCGTCAGCCGCTCCGACCTGCTGAAGGTCTTCCTGCGGGGCGACGAGGAGATCGCCGAGGAGGTCCGGCGCGAGGTCGTCGTCTCTTCGGCCCGCGCGCCGTCACGGTCCGGGTCGAGGTGCGCGACGGTGTCGTCACGGTGGCCGGCCGGGTCCGTGAGACGGCCCTGATCCCGCTTGCGGCGCGGCTCGCACGGGCTGTGGCGGGTGTGGTGAACGTGCACTGCGCACTGGCCGGACCGCCCCGCCGTCCGGACCTCGACCCCGACCTCCCCGCGCCCGGCCGGGCGCACACGCCTTGACAGACGGCGTCCGGCGCACGGCAGACGGCGGCGATGACGCGGACACCTCCCACGACGGCCCACCGGGTACGGTTTCGGCGCTGGCGCCGCAATCCTCTCAGGCGGCACTGCGACGTCGTCGAGGGCTGGGGCGTACTCGTCGCCCGGCTGCTCGCCCTGATCGGCGGAGCCCTCGCGGGCACCCTGGCGGCCCAGGTCACCGACGCGGCGTTCGCGGCGCGGACGGCCCCGGTGCATGCCGTGTCCGCCGTACTCACCGACGACGCGGCGAAGACGCCCGTCACCGTCGGCGGACACGACGCCGGCCGCGTGTGGGCCGCCGTGCGCTGGACCGAACCGGACGGCTCCGTGCACACGGGCCGGGCACAGATCTTTCCGGGTGCCCCGGCGGGCACCCAGGTGTCCGTGTGGTCGGATCGCGCCGGCCATCCGGTGTCGGCGCCCGTCACCGGTACGGCGGCGACGCTGGAGGCGGCCCTGACCGGCGCCCTCGTCGCCGTCCCGGCCGGTGCCGCGCTCTGGGCCGTGGGCCGGGCGGTCCGCTCCCGGCTCGTCGGACAGCGCAGGCCCTGTCGTCAAACGCCCTCCCCCAGCCTTCGGCCGGGGGGACCCCAGAGCACGCGCCTACGACGTGCATGGCCGCACCCCGGCGGGCGCGAGGCACGTCCTCCGGGCGGACGACGGGAGTTCGACGACCGGACCTAGCGGGTCTTTCGGTGAAGCAGCGACCGCTCGGACGGTGTGCGCAGCTCCGGGGGCCGAGGCCGCTCGGCGGGGGCCGCATCGCGCGGGAGGGCGCCGGATCAGTCGTCGTGGCCCTTCGAACCCGTCGCCGTCTTCGAGTAGGCGTCGTGCCAGGCGGCCTTCGCTCCGGAGTCGCCGATCCGGTAGACGTCCACGACCGCTCCCACCGCGACGGCCAGCGAGAGCACGCCGACGACGATCCGTACCGGCAGGGCGGACCAGCGCGACCGGCTGCGCTGTGCGGGCTCGGCAGGAGCGCGCCGCCCCGCCCACCACACGACCGCCGCCAGCACGAACAGGCCCAGGGCCCAGGGCAGCAGTCCGTCGCCGAGTTCGGTGTGCCGGCGTACCAGGGCGTCGTCGTCCACGTGCCGTTCGAGCCACTCGCCGGCGTGCGTGGTCAACGGCACGCTGGCCAGGGCCAGGAAGGCGAGCACCGGGAGCAGGGCGCCCAGCCGCCGGGCGGCGCGCGGCCAGATCGCGGCCGTCACCAGGGCCAGCGCGGTGAGGGGTATCAGCACGACGACCACATGGACGAACAGGACATGAGCGGGCAGACCGTTGATCAGAGTCATCCAGGGGCTCCTGAGGGGGGTGTAGGCGCGCCACCCTGGCACAGCCACCTCTCAGTTGGCTCTGAGCCTCCTCAGCCGGACGCGTCGGCGCGGGCGTTCACCTGTGGAGGCGGTGCTCGTGCAGGGCCGCCGCGTACACGTCCGCCGTCGCCGCGGCGGCCGTGTCCCAGCCGAAGCGGCGGGCGTGCCGGGCCGCTGCCGCGCCCATCCGGCCGGAGAGGGACGGGTCGTCGGCGAACGCGCACAGGGCCCGCGCGTAGTCCGCCGGATCGTGACCGCGTACGAGAACGCCGCTCACGCCGTCGCGCACCGCCACCGGAAGACCGCCCACCGCGGCTGCGATCACGGGCGTGCCGCAGGCCTGCGCCTCGACGGCGACGAGGCCGAAGGACTCGCTGTAGGACGGCATGACCAGGACGGACGCTGCCCGGTACCAGTCGGCGAGCCGGTCCTGGCCGACGGGCGGGCGGAACAGGACGACGTCGGAGATGCCGAGCCCGGCCGCCAGCTTCTGCAGTCCTTCCGGCTCGGCCAGACCGCTGCCGCTCGGCCCGCCCACCACCGGCACCGTGATCCGCTCACGCAGCCGCGGCCGGTCCGCGAGCAGCCGGGCCACCGAGCGCAGCAGGACGTCGGGCGCCTTCAGCGGCTGTATGCGCCCCGCGAACAGGGGGATCAGGGCGTCCTGCGGGAGCCCGAGGCGGGCCCGGGCCGCGGCGCGGCCGGCCGCGATGCCGGACGTACCGGGCCGGAACCGTTCCAGGTTGACGCCCGGGTGGACGACGGCGACCCGGTCGGTGCCGGCGTCGTAGTGGCGCAGGAGCTCCTCCGCCTCCCGCTCGGTGTTCGCTATCAACCGGTCGGCCGCCCGCACGACCTGGGTCTCGCCGCTCACGCGGTGCGCGGGTTCGGGGGTGTCTCCCTCGGCGAGGGAGGCGTTCTTGACCTTGGCCATGGTGTGCATGGCGTGCACGAGCGGGACGCCCCAGCGTGCGGCGGCGAGGCGGCCGACGTGGCCGGAGAGCCAGTAGTGCGAGTGGAGCAGGTCGTAGTGGCCGGGGCGGTGGTCGGCCCAGGCCTGGGTCACGCCGTGCGTGAAGGCGCAGAGTTGCGCGGGCAGGTCCTCCTTGGCCAGACCCTCGTAGGGCCCGGCGGTCACATGCCGTACCAGGACTCCGGGTGCCAGTTCGACGGTGGACGGGAATGCGGCGGAGGTGGCCCGCGTGAAGATCTCCACCTCGATGTCGAGGGCGGCGAGGCGCCTCGCGAGCTCGACGATGTAGACGTTCATCCCGCCGGCGTCACCGGTGCCCGGCTGGTGCAGCGGTGAGGTGTGCACGCTGAGCATCGCGACGCGCCGGAGGCGGCCGCGGGCGCCGGACGACCGAGGTCCCGGCGGGGCTGTGCGCGGCGCACGTCCTCGTTCGGTGACCCGTCCCATGGCCTCACTCCCGGTTCTGCAGCTGCTGGTTCCGAACGCGCGCGCAATGTCCTCCTCAGCACTCGATGACGTTGACGGCGAGTCCGCCGCGGGCGGTCTCCTTGTACTTGACCTTCATGTCGGCGCCGGTCTCCTTCATGGTCTTGATGACCTTGTCGAGGGAGACGTGGTGGCGTCCGTCGCCGCGCAGGGCCATCCGGGCGGCCGTCACGGCCTTGACCGCGGCCATGCCGTTGCGCTCGATGCACGGGATCTGGACCAGGCCGCCGACCGGGTCGCAGGTCAGGCCGAGGTTGTGCTCCATGCCGATCTCGGCGGCGTTCTCCACCTGCTCGGGGGAGCCGCCGAGGACCTCGGCCAGCGCGCCCGCGGCCATCGAGCAGGCGGCGCCGACCTCGCCCTGGCAGCCGACCTCGGCGCCGGAGATGGAGGCGTTCTCCTTGAAGAGCATGCCGATCGCGCCGGCGGCGAGGAGGAAGCGGACCACGCCGTCCTCGTCGGCGCCCGGCACGAAGTTGACGTAGTAGTGCAGGACCGCGGGGATGATGCCGGCCGCGCCGTTCGTCGGGGCGGTCACGACCCGGCCGCCGGCCGCGTTCTCCTCGTTGACCGCCATCGCGTAGACCGTCACCCACTCCATCGCCCGGCCCGCCGGGTCGCCCTCGCTGCGCAGCGCCCGGGCCGCCGTCGCGGCCCGGCGGCGGACCTTCAGCCCGCCGGGGAGGATGCCCTCGCGCGACAGGCCGCGGGAGACGCAGCCTGCCATGACCCGCCAGATCTCCAGCAGACCCGCGCGGATCTCGTCGTCGCCGCGCCAGGCCTTCTCGTTCTCCAGCATCAGCGCGGAGATGGACAGGCCGGTCTCGCGGGCGAGTCGCAGCAGTTCGTCACCGGTGCGGAACGGGTGGGCCAGTGCGGTGTCGTCGGGCTTGATCCGGTCGGCGCCCACGGCGTCCTCGTCGACCACGAACCCGCCGCCGACCGAGTAGTACGTCTTCTCCAGCAGCGGCAGACCGTCGGCATCGTACGCACACAGCGTCATGCCGTTGGCGTGGTACGGCAGTGTGCGCCGGCGGTGCAGGACGAGCTGGGTCGAGGCGTCGAAGTCGATCTCGTGGGCGGAGCCGATCTCGGCGCCGAGGAGGCGGATGCGCCCGGTGCCGCGGATCCGTTCCACGTCCAGGTCGGCCCGGGTGACGTCGACGGTGTGCGGTTCGTTGCCCTCCAGGCCGAGCAGGACGGCCTTGGGGGTGCCGTGGCCGTGGCCGGTGGCGCCGAGGGAGCCGAACAGCTCCGCTCGTACCGCGGCGGTCTGGGCGAGTATGCCGTCCTTCTTCAGGCGGGCGGCGAACATCGCGGCGGCGCGCATCGGGCCGACGGTGTGCGAGCTGGAGGGTCCGATGCCGATGGAGAACAGGTCGAAAACGCTGATTGCCACGCCAGACTCCGTGGGGTGGGCGGGGCGTGCCGAGCATGTCCCGGGCGCGCCCGTGCGGGAGGGTTGTCGGTTACGGGCCGGGGTAGCCCGCGGCGTATGTGTGCCGGCGGAACCGGGTCATCGGCACTCTCCTCGGGAGTGGGCGCAGTGGGCGGCGTACGCGTCGGGGGACAGCGCGCCGGCGATGTTCTCGACCCGCGGCCTGAACAGCCAACCACCGGTGTAAGGGGCGGAGTTGACCACTCCGGGGTGGTCGGTCAGCGCGGGGTTGACTTCCAGGACCCGGCCGGTGGCGGGGGCGTACAAGGCACCCGCACCGGTCGACGATGTGATCTCCCCGCAGATCTCCCCGGCCTCGACCCAGGTGCCGACGTCGGGCAGCCGGAGGTGCACGACGTCGCCGAGGATCCCGGCCGCGAACGCGGTGATGCCGACGGTGGCATTCCCGTCGTCCACGACGAGCCACTCGTGGTCCCAGGTGTAGCGCAGGTTCCGCGGAATCTTCATGGCGGTCTCCCGGTCGGGCCGGAGGAGGAGTTGACCCGTGGAGTCATGAGCCGGCATGCACGGCGGCGGGGGTGAGGGTGCGGCGGAGCCGGTTGAACAGCTTCGGCTGGTTCAGGGAGAGCACCGCGACGGGCGTGTCCTCGCGGCGGTAGACCGCGGTGAAGGAACGGCTGTCGGGGTCGCCGTCGACGACCTGGGGCTCGGCGCCGGGAGCGACGTGTCCGGCGAGCTGGATGCGCACCTGGTACTGGTCGGACCAGAAGTACGGCGCGGTGACGGGGGCGGGCGCCGACACGCCCGAGAGCAGCGTGCGGGCGGCGGTCCTCGCCTGCTCCGTGGCGTTGCTCCAGTGCTCGATGCGGGCGTGCCGTCCGGTGAACGGGTTGGGGCAGCGGGCGACGTCACCGACGGCGACCACGCCCGGGACGCCCGTGGCGCAGCCGGCGTCGCACACCACGCCGTCGTCCACCTCGACGCCGGAACCGGCGAGCCAGTCGGTGGCGGGGCGTACTCCCACCCCGACCACGACGATGTCGGCGGGCAGTACGCGCCCGTCCGTCAGGCGTACGCCGGTCACCCGGCCGTTGCCGGTGAGTCCCGCCACGCCTGTTCCGCACAGCAGGCCGACCCCGTGATCGCTGTGCAGCGAGGAGCACACCAGCCCCATCTCGCGGCCGAGCTGGCGTTCCAGCGGCACGTTCAGCGCTTCGACGACGGTGACGTGGAGCCCGAGCCGGTGGGCGGTGGAGGCCACCTCGGCACCGATGAAACCGGCGCCGATGACGACGACCCGGGGCAGACCGTTCAGCAGCTCGGCGCGCAGGGCCCGGGCGTCGTCCAGGGTGCGCAGGGTGTGGACGCCGGCCAGTCCGTCCGCGCCGGGGAGCGTACGGGGGGTGGCGCCGGTGGCGACGACGACGCCTTCGGTGCGCACATGCCGCCCTCCGGCCAGGGTGACGGTCCGGGCGGCGGGGTCGAGCCGTACCGCGCGCTCGCCGAGCAGCCACTGCACGTCCAGGGCCTCGTACTCGTCCGCGTCGCCGAGCGCGAGCGCGTCGGCGTCCAGGTCGCCCTTGAGGAAGTCCTTGGACAGCGGCGGACGGTCGTAGGGGGCGTGCCGCTCCTCCCCGACGACGACGATCTCGCCGTCGTAGCCCTCTGCGCGCAGCGCGCGGACCGTGCTCAGGCCGGCCAGCGACGCGCCGACGACGGTGATGCTCCTCATGCGGGCTCCCCGAAGAAACTGTCTTTCACGGTTGTCTCGAATGACACAACCAAACTCGTTATGCGCAACATGCTTTCGGCCGCTTCGGACGACTGTCAAGAGGAAGGGGCGTCCCGGTCTCCTATGGCGGAGAAAATTGCGCGATGTGCAACAGAGTGGCGGTGGGAGGGGGCGAGGCCCGGTCTCAGAGGGCGGGCTCGTCCCACTGGTCCAGCGGGGCGTCACCCATGTCCTCGAGTCCGCCCCCGGCGGCTTCCCGTGCCTGTTCGCACCAGATGACCTTGCCGCGAGGGGTGTACCGGACTCCCCAGCGGCTGGCGAACCGGGCGACGAGGAACAGGCCTCGGCCGCCCGCGTCGGTGGTGGCCGCGCCGGTCGTCGCGTTCAACGGGCAGGTGGTGGCCGCGCTCAGCGCCCCGGGCCCGTCCTTCCGGCTGACCGCGCAGCGGCTGCGGGAGGTCGCCGCCCTGGTGCGGACCGCGGCCCGGGACATCTCCGGCCGGCTCGGCCATCTCGGCTGACCCCGAGGCCCACTTGTTGCACATGGCGCATCTTCTAGCTCCCTTCGGAACAAGCCTCTTGACCCGCCGCCGTCTACACCGGACGATGTTGCGTATCACTCTCAGCGTTGCGTATTACGCATTTACGGAGGATGTCATGTCCCCTCGCCCGCAGCCCGGCCGCGAGTTCGTCCTCACCCTCTCGTGCCCCGACCGGGCCGGCCTCGTCCACGCCGTGACCAGCTTTCTCGTGAGTCACTCCGGCAACATCCTCGAGAGCCAGCAGTTCGACGACCGCCTGCAGGACCGCTTCTTCATGCGGGTGCACTTCGAGGTCTCGCATCCGGCAACGACCCTGGAGCAGTTGCGCACGGACTTCGGGCCGGTCGCCGAGGCGTACCGCATCACCTGGCAGCTGCACGACGCCACGACCCCGACCCGCACCCTGATCATGGTGTCGAAGTTCGGCCACTGCCTGAACGACCTGCTCTTCCGCCGGTCCACGGGCTCGCTCAACATCGAGATCCCGGCGATCGTCTCCAACCACCGCGACTTCGAGCCGCTGGCCCGCAACTACGGCATCCCCTTCCACCACATTCCGGTGACCCGGGAGACCAAGGCCGAGGCCGAGGCCCGGCTGCTGGAGCTCGTCGACGAGCTCGGCATCGACCTGGTGGTGCTCGCCCGCTACATGCAGATCCTCTCCGACGACCTGTGCAAGCGGCTCGACGGCCGGGCCATCAACATCCACCACTCCTTCCTGCCGAGCTTCAAGGGCGCCCGGCCGTACGTGCAGGCGCACCAGCGCGGCGTCAAGCTCGTCGGAGCCACGGCGCACTACGTCACCCCCGACCTCGACGAGGGCCCGATCATCGAACAGGACGTCGTCCGGGTGGACCACTCCCACACCCCGGACGAGCTGGTCACCATGGGCCGCGACGTCGAGGCCCGGGTCCTGTCCCGCGCCGTGCAGTGGCACAGCGAGAGCCGTGTACTGACCAACGGCAACTGCACGGTCGTCTTCCGCTGACGAACGGGCAGCCCTAAGGTACGGGGGACAGTCGGCCGCGCAGGGCCAACGGGTCCCCCTCAACCGGTCACGAAGGCCCTTCGCGACACCCTGGGTCTGCGTATAGTTGCGCCATGGGCAACTACACCGCAGATGGCGAAACAACGGCTCCGGCGGTGAACGGGGTGCAGTCCGTCGACCGCGCCGTCAGCGTCCTGGAGATCCTCGCCCGGCGCGGGGAGGCGGGTGTCAGCGAGGTCGCCGTCGAGATAGACGTCCACAAGTCGACCGCGTTCCGCCTGCTCGGGGCGCTGGAGGCGCGCGGACTGGTCGAGCAGACGGCCGAGCGCGGCAAGTACCGGCTGGGCTTCGGGATCGTGCGCCTGGCCGGCGCGGTCACGGGGCGTCTCGACATCACGCAGCAGGGCCGGGAGGTGTGCGAGCGGCTCAGCGAGGAGATCGGCGAGACCGTCAACATCGCCGTCCTGCAGGAGCACTACGCCGTCAACCTCTACCAGGTGCGCGGCCCGGGCGCCGTCGGCACCCACAACTGGGTCGGGCAACTCACCCCGGTGCACGCCACGTCCAGCGGCAAGATCCTGCTGGCCTGTCTGCCGGCGACGGAGCGAGCCGAGGTGCTCGCGGCCTCCGGGCTGCAGAAGCTCACGCCGCACACCCTGACCGCCAGGACGAAGCTGGAGAAGGACCTCACGGAGGCCCGGGAGCGCGGGTACGCGGTGACGCTGGAGGAGCTCGAGGTCGGACTGCACGCCATGGCGGCCCCGATCCGCGCGCACCACGGCGAGGTCGTCGCCGCGCTCAGCGCCTCCGGTCCCGCGTACCGCTTCACCGCGGAGCGCATCCACGAGCTGGCGCCCCTGCTACTCAAGGGCGCGGAGGAGATCAGCCACCGGATGGGGTACGTGGGCTGAATCCCCTCCTGGTCCCAGCGTCGCAGTGACGAGGAACCGCCCTCACACGCCCAGGCGTTGCAGGGGCAGCGGCACCGTGGCCGCCGTCTCGGCACCCCAGCGGGCCGTCACCCGTACGGCGTCGAGGGTGGAGCCCACGTCGTGCACGCGCAGGCACCAGACGCCCTGCGCGGCGGCGAGGACGGACACGGCGGTGGTCGCGGCGTCACGCGACGACGCCGGACGCGGTCGGCCCGTCGCCGGATCGGCCAGCACCTGGCCCAGGAACGACTTGCGGGAGGCACCCACGAGAACGGGACGGCCCAGCGCGCGCACCTCCCCCAGCCGGGCCAGCAACTCCCAGTTGTGCCCGGGCGCCTTGGCGAAGCCCAGCCCCGGGTCGACGACCAGGCAGCCGGGAGGGACTCCCGCCTCCAGCGCGGCATCGATTCGCAGCCGCAGCTCGTCGACCACGTCGGTGACGACGTCGTCGTAGCGGGCGTTCGCCTGCATGCCGGCGGAGTGGCCGCGCCAGTGCATCAGCACGTACGGCGTGTTCGCCCGGGCCATCAGCGGCAGCATCGCCGGGTCGGCGAGTCCGCCCGAGACGTCGTTGACCATCCGGGCACCGGTGTCGAGGGCGCGGGCGGCCACCTCGGCCCGCATGGTGTCCACGCTGACGGTGGCGCCCGCCGCCGCGAGTTCCCGGACGACGGGCAGGACGCGCCGCAGCTCCTCCTCGGCCGGCGGACGCGCCGCGCCGGGGCGGGTCGACTCGCCGCCCACGTCCACGATGTCGGCTCCCTGCTCCAGCAGGGCGAGTCCGTGCGCCACGGCGGCCTGCGGTGCGAACGACCGCCCGCCGTCGGAGAACGAGTCCGGCGTGACGTTCACGACGCCCATGACCAGCGTCCGACCCGGCCGCGGCAGCCCGTGCGGATGAACGTCCGGTGTTCCGGGGCCGGTCGAGACGGTGGCACAGGCGGCGGCGTTCACGGGAACCCCGCCCCCCGCGCCGCCGCTACGGCCGGCTGCCGGTGACCGGCGAGGCGGCACAGGCCGTCCGCCGCCCCCTTCTCGGTGGCCACGCCGCCGCGTCCGGACGCACCTGCAGCGAACCGGAGGCCTGCGCCGTACCGATCGGGCCGGACGCACGGCGGTCGCGGCGGCTCGGACGCGCCGAGGCGTCCGCCGTGGCCCCGGGTGCGCGGCGCGCGGGCGGCCCGAGCCCCGGCCGGCGAGGCGCCGACGACCGCCGCGGTCCTCACGCGCCGCCTCCGGCGACCGGGACGCCGCCGAGCCGGGCGGCGACGCAGGAGGGCGGAAGATTCGGCGGGGCGTCGGAGAGCTTGACGTAGATCATGCCGTCCTCGACGAGGACCTGGTGGGTGCGCACGGGGAGCCGGGCCGGCGGGGCGTCCACGCGGCCGGTGCGCAGATCGAACCTCGAAGCGTGCAGCGGGCATTCGACCTCGCACCCCTCCAGCCAGCCGTCGGCCAGCGAGGCGTCCTGGTGCGTGCAGGTGTCGTCGATCGCGTAGACCTCGCCGTCCTCGGTGTGGAACACGGCGACGGGCGGGTCGTTCTCGAGCCGGAACGCCTCGCCTCGGGGCAGATCGGCGAGAGGGCACACGGGAATCATCAGGACCACCTCGGTGCGTATTAAGAAACTTAGTGCGCAAAGCGCAACGTCAGTCTGAGGTCGGCCCCCACCGTTGTCAAGAAGTCGCCCATGCGTCCACGGGAGTTCGCCGGCCGGCCGCTACCGCGAGCAGCCGGGAGGCCTTCAGCTCGGTCTCCCGCCACTCCCCCTCGGGGTCCGAGCCCCAGGTGATCCCGGCGCCCGTGCCGAAGCGCAGCACCCCCGCACCGCGGTCGATCCAGAAGGTGCGGATGCCCACGGCCAGCACACCGACGCCCCGGTCGGCGTCGACCCAGCCGATACCACCGCAGTACGGCCCGCGCGGGGCCGCCTCCAGCTCCTCGATGATCCTCAGGGCGCTCGACTTGGGCGCACCCGTCACCGAGCCCGGCGGGAAGGCCGCGGCCAGCAGCTCGGCCCAGCCGGCATCCGCGCGCAGCTCGCCGCGCACGGTGGAGACCAGGTGCACCAGGCCCGGGTGCTTCTCCACGGCACACAGATCGGGCACCGTCACACTGCCGGTGGCGCAGACCCGCCCCATGTCGTTGCGCACCAGGTCCACGATCATCACGTTCTCGGCGTAGTCCTTCTCCAGCAGGTCCGCCTCGGTACGCCCGGTGCCCTTGATCGGCCCCGACTCCACGACACGCCCGACCCGGCGCAAAAACAGCTCGGGCGAGGCGGTGGCGATCTCCACACCGTGCCCCGGCAGCCGCACCGTCCCGGCGTACGGCGCCGGGTTCCCACGCGCCAGCAGCGCCGTCAGCGCATCCACGTCCGCCTCGGCACCGACCGGCGCGGACAGCACCCGGCACAGGTTCGCCTGATAGACCTCGCCGGCCGCGATGTACTCACGTATCCGGCGCACGCCCGCCGTGTACCCGGCCCGGTCCAGGGACGACGCCCAGTCCCCCACCGCCGGCCCCCGCCACCCGCCCGGCACCGGCGCGGGCACCGGCTCCTCACGCACCTCCGCGAAACGCGCACAGGTCAGCCGACCCTCGAAATCGGCACAGACAGCCCAGAACCCGGACGAGTCCAGGGCCGCCGGATCGCTGGTGACATCGAGCAGACCACCGGCCACCAGGCTTCCGAAGCGGGCGAGGGGGACGATGTCGCGCACGGCTGGGAGCCCTTCTCGTGCTCGTTCTTCGGCAGGCGGCCGGCCGGGCCGGTGGGTATGGAACGGCGGTGCCGGGCCGACCGTCCGTGTCGGCCCGGCACCGCCGGGTCATGTGTGCCGCCCTGCCCGGCGGCTCACCGGTATTCGACGGCCGCGTCCAGCAGCCAGTCCGCCAGATAGCCGGCGAAGGAGGAGCGCACCAGCACCCAGAAACCGGCCCTGGGTTCGTCGCGGGCCACCAGGACCACCTGGGTGCGGGCCAGCGCCGTCTGGGCGCAGCGGCCGGGGCCGAAGGCACGCGGGTGCAGGTCCAGCGCACACCCGTGGGCCAGCAGGTCGCGGGCACGGGGGCCGCCGACCAGGAGTGTGGTGCGCTGAGCGGAGACGTCGGTGACGGAGACCGGTTCGTCCCCCGCCGCCGAGCGGATCCGGCTCTCCAGGTCCCGCTCGGTGCCGCGCAGGCCCACCACGAGCCATTCGTCGGGGCCGAGCCACACCGCGGTCACGTCCCCGGCGTGCACGACGGTGTCGGGTTCCAGGGGCAGTTGCAGTCCCAGGGCCAGTCCGACGGCGTCCGCTGCCGGGCCCTTGGCGTCGAGGCGGACGTTCACCTGTGCCAGGAAGGGGAGTTCGGCCAGCCGGATCGCGCCCCGGGAGGAGCGGGTCGCGGCGGCCAGGCGGTGGGCGGCGTCGGCCAGCGGGCTGCGCTGCCGTGCGGTCAGGGCGGTGTCAGCCATCGCGGCGGGCTCCCTCGGGGTCGTAGAGGACGGGGCTTGCGACGGTCACCGGGACCAGCCGGTCGCCGACGGGCGCGTAGAGGCGTTCGCCGATCCGGTCCCGGCCGCCCTTGATCAGGGCGAGCGCGAAGGTCCGGCCGAGCGCCGCGCTGCGGTAGCTGGAGGTGACGTGACCGAGCATCGGCACCGGCGGGGCGGGCAGTTCGCCGTCGGCGACCAGGTGCGTGCCCTCCGGGAGGAAGACGGCCGGGTCCTCGGGGAGCAGCCCGACGAGGTGCTTGCGGTCGGGGCGGACGGTGTCGGCGCGGGCGTAGGAACGCTTGCCGACGAAGTCCGGCTTCTTCTTCGACACCGCCCAGCCCATGCCGAGGTCCTGCGGGGTGACCGTCCCGTCGGTGTCCTGGCCGACGATCGGGTAGCCCTT
Source organism: Streptomyces sp. RB17 (assembly GCF_009604455.1). Taxonomy (GTDB): domain Bacteria; phylum Actinomycetota; class Actinomycetes; order Streptomycetales; family Streptomycetaceae; genus Streptomyces. The sequence continues at coordinate 273,333 of NZ_WEGL01000005.1, read as the reverse complement.
CTCGGCACGCAGCACATGCATGGTCTCGGTGCCGTACGGGGTGATGCCGTAGGGGGCACCGGCCTCGTAGAGCGCCTCCCACAGGGCGAGGGCGTCCCACGGTGACACGTTGATCTCGTAGGCGAGTTCGCCGGAGAAGCTGATCCGGCAGACGCGCGCGTCGATGCCGGCGACGGTCGTCTCCCGCCACGCCATGAACGGGAAGTCATCGTTGGACACGGCCAGCCGGGGCGCGAGCGAGCCGAGGACCGCGCGGGACTTCGGGCCGACGAGGGCCACGGTGGCCCACTGCTCGGTGACCGAGGTGCAGTGGACCCGCAGTTCGGGCCACTCGGTCTGCAGCCACTCCTCCATCCAGTCCAGGACGGCCGCCGCGTTGCCGGTCGTGGTGGTGACCAGGAAGCGGTCCTGGGCGAGCCGGATGACCGTGCCGTCGTCGAAGACCATGCCGTCCGGGCGGCACATCACGCCGTAGCGGATCATGCCGACCTTCAGGGTGCTCATCATGTTGGTGTAGAGCCGGTCGAGGAAGAGCGCCGCGTCCGGGCCCTGAACGTCGATCTTGCCGAGGGTGGAGGCGTCCATGAAGGCCACGCCCTCGCGGGCGGCGCGGCACTCGCGCAGCACGGCGGTCTCCATGTCCTCGCCGTCCTGCGGGTAGTACCAGGGCCGCTTCCACTGGCCGACGTTCTCGAACCGCGCGCCGTGCGCCACATGCCACTCGTGCAGGGCCGTCGTGCGGACCGGGTCGCTCAGCGCGCCGCGGTCGCGCCCCGCGAGGGCGGCGAAGGAGACCGGGGTGTACGGCGGCCGGAAGGTGGGCAGGCCGAGCGCCGAGATGTCCACGCCGAGAAGTTCGGCGACGACCCCGCTGGCCAGGACGCCGGCCGTCCTGCCCTGGTCGCCGCCGGTGCCGGCGGTGGTGTAGCGCTTGGTGTGCTCCACCGAGCGCAGGCCCGCCCCGGTCGCCCGCGCCAGGTCGTCCACCGTGACGTCGCGCTGGAGGTCGACGAACCGGGGGGCGCCGATGTCGGCCGGGACGGTGAAGACCTGCATGGGCGGGGTGTGCGGCTGGGCGGCCACGGCCGGGAGGGCGGGTGCCTCCACGGTGTAGCCCTCCGCCTCGACCGCGCGGGCGCCGGCTGCCGCGCCCTGCGTGAGGACGGTGGCGAGGTCGAAGGCGCCGTTCGCGCTGCCCGCGACCTCCACCGCCTGACGGGCGGTGTCCGGGACGAAGCTGCCGATCTCCTCGTCGTGGCGGAGCCTGCCGCCCGCCTGGCTGAACAGATGCGCGACCGGGTTCCAGCCGCCGGAGACCAGCAGCAGGTCGACGGCGAACTCCCGCTGCCCGGCGGACTCCCCGTACGGCGCGACTCTCACTCCGGTGAGGCGCTCGGCGCCCTCCGTGCCGGTGACCGCGTGTCCGGCGAGCACCTCGATCCCGGCGGACCGGGCCCGCTCGGCCCACTCCCCCGGTTCGGTCCGGGTGTCGACGATCGCGGCGATGTCCACGCCCGCGGCCGCGAGGTCGAGAGCGGCGGCGTAGGCGCTGTCGTTGGTGGTGAACACGACCGCGTGCCGGCCGGGCAGGACGGCGTACCGGCGGAGGTACGCGCGGGCCGAGGAGGCCAGCATCACGCCGGGGCGGTCGTTGTCGCCGAACGCCAGCGAACGCTCGTGGGCGCCGGTGGCGAGGACGACGTGCCGGGCGCGGATCCGCCAGACGCGCTCGCGGGAGACGTTCGCCGGGGCCTCGGCGCCGAGGTGGCTGGTGCGGCGCTCGACGGCGAGGAGGTGGTTGTCGTCGTAGTGGCCGAAGACGGTGGTGCGGCGCAGGACGCGTACCTCGGGCGCGGCGTCGAGCTGGGCGCCGATCTCGTCGGCCCAGTCGAGGAGTTCGCCGGTGCCGAGGAGGCTGCCGCCGAGCTCTGGCTGATCGTCGGCGAGGATGACGCGGGCGCCGCTCTTCGCTGCGGCTGCTGCCGCGGCCAGGCCGGCCGGGCCCGCGCCGACGACCAGCAGGTCGCAGTGGGCGTGTACGGCGTCGTAGCGGGCGGGGTCGGGTGCGGTGGCGAGGCGGCCCCGGCCGGGGAGGCTGCTCGCGACCAGGCCGTCGTACAGCTCGACGGTGGTCGCGGGGAGCATCGGCTCGGGGAAGGGTTCCTCGATCTGGATGACGGCGTTGGGTTCTTCGACGCCGGCGGAGAAGATGCCCCGCGGGCGGCCCAGCTTGATGCTGGTGCCGGCCTGGATGACGCCGTTGGCGAGGAGGGCGGAGGCCAGGGTGTCGCCGCGGTATCCCTGGTATTCGGTGCCGTCGAAGGTGAAGGTGAGGGGGGTGCCGCGGTCGATGCGGCCGCCGGTGCGCGTGCGGAGTGTCTCGCCCCCGCCGCCCCTGCCCGTCCCTTCCTCCAGGGGCTCTGCCCCTTCGACCCCGCTGGGGGCTGCACCCCCAGACCCTCCTTCGGCCTGAACGGCCTCGTCCTCGAGCTCCCCCAGAGGGGGTGCCCCGAGACGGGCTGATACGGACGAAGCCGGATGAGGCGTGACCGCAGGTCGCTCCACCGTCCGCGGACGCGACTCCCCCACCTTGTAGACGGCGAGGATCTCGTTCGTCGCCGTGTTCCGCACGGCGTTGAACCACTTGCGGCAGCCCGCCGCATGGCTCCACCGCTCGGCGAACGGGCCCTTGGGGTTGTCGCGGAAGAACAGGTACCGCGCCCACTCCTCGTCGGTGAGGGCGGCGGGGTCCTCGGGGTACGGGACGTGGGCCTGGCCACCGTAGTGGAACTCGGCCTCGTCGCGGGGCCCGCACCACGGGCAGGGGATGAGCAGCATGGTTCGGCTCCCTAGTGGGCCACCGCGGCCGCGCCGTGCTCGTCGACGAGCGCGCCGGTGGTGAAACGGTCGAGCGAGAAGGGGGCGTTCAGGGCGTGGGGGGCGTCGTGGGCGATGGTGTGGGCGTAGACCCAGCCGACACCCGGGGTGGCCTTGAAACCGCCTGTTCCCCAGCCGCAGTTGAGGTAGAGGTTGTCGACCGGGGTGAGGCCGACGATGGGCGAGGCGTCGGGGCTGACGTCGACGATGCCGCCCCAGGTGCGCAGCACATGGGCGCGGGCGAAGACCGGGAAGAGTTCCAGGGCCGCCGACATCTGCTCCTCGATGATGTGGAACGCGCCGCGCTGGGTGTAGGAGTTGTAGGCGTCGATGCCGGCGCCCATCACCAGTTCGCCCTTGTGCGCCTGGCTGACGTAGACATGGACGGCATTGGACATCACCACGGTCGGGTGCACCGGCTCCAGCAGCTCGGAGACCAGGGCCTGCAACGGGTGGCTCTGGAGCGGCAGTTCGATGCCCGCCATGGCGGCGAGGACCGAGGTGTGGCCGGCCGAGCACAGGGCCACCTTGCCCGCGGCGATCGGACCGAGCGTGGTCTGTACGCCGACCACCCGGCCGTCGGCCACGTCCAGCCCGGTGACCTCGCAGTTCTGGATGATGTCGATGCCGGCCGCGTCCGCGGAGCGGGCGAAGCCCCAGGCCACGTAGTCGTGCTTGGCGATGCCGGCGCGCGGCTGGTAGGTGCCGCCGAGGACCGGATAGCGCACGTCGGGTGAGGTGTTGACGATCGGGCAGACCTCTTTCACCTGCTCAGCGTCGAGCCATTCGGCGTCGACCCCGTTGAGCCGGTTGGCCTCGACCCGGCGCACGCTGTCGCGGACGTCCTGCAGGCTGTGGGCGAGGTTGAGCACGCCGCGCTGGGAGAAGAGGATCGGGTAGTCGAGCTCCTCCTCCAGTCCCTCCCAGAGCTTGAGGGCGTGCTCGTAGATGCCGGCGCTCTCGTCCCAGAGGTAGTTGGAGCGGATGATCGTGGTGTTGCGGGCCATGTTGCCGCCCGCGAGCCAGCCCTTCTCCAGGACGGCGACGTTGGTGATGCCGTGGTTCTTGGCCAGGTAGTGGGCGGTGGCCAGGCCGTGTCCGCCGCCGCCCACGATCACGACGTCGTACGACCGCTTGGGCTCGGGGGTGCGCCAGAGCCAGTCCGGGTGGTCGGGCAGGTCGGCGCCGGGGGTGCGGGGGCTCATCGGGCGTCTCCGTCGTGCGAGAGGTGCGGGTAGAGCGGATGCTTGGCCGCGAGAGCCTCCGTGCGGGCGCGCAGTGCGGCCACGTCCGGCTCGGGCTGGAGGGCCAGCGCGATCACGTCGGCGACCTCGGCGAAGTCCGCCTCGGTGAAGCCCCGGGTGGCAAGGGCCGGGGTGCCGATGCGCAGGCCGGAGGTGACCATGGGCGGGCGCGGGTCGAAGGGGACGGCGTTGCGGTTGACGGTGATGCCGATCTCGTGGAGCAGGTCCTCGGCGTGCTTGCCGTCGAGTTCGGAGTCCCGCAGGTCGACGAGAACCAGGTGGACGTCCGTGCCGCCGGTCAGGACCCTCACGCCGGCCGCGGCCGCGTCGGGCCGGGTCAGGCGTTCGGCGAGGATGCGGGCGCCGGCCAGGGTGCGGGCCTGGCGTTCGGCGAACTCGGGCGAGGCCGCGACCTTGAAGGAGACCGCCTTCGCGGCGATGACGTGCTCCAGCGGGCCGCCCTGCATGCCCGGGAACACCGCCGAGTTGATCTTCTTGGCGAGGTCGGCGTCATTGGTGAGGATGACTCCCCCGCGTGGACCGCCGAGGGTCTTGTGCGTGGTGGTGGTGACCACGTGGGCGTGCGGGACGGGGCTCGGGTGCAGTCCTGCGGCGACCAGGCCGGCGAAGTGGGCCATGTCGACCATGAGGAGGGCACCGACCTCGTCGGCGATCCGCCGGAAGGCCGCGAAGTCCAGCTGCCTCGGGTACGCCGACCAGCCCGCGATGATCATCTTGGGGCGGTGCTCCTTGGCGAGCCGTTCCACCTCGTCCATGTCCACGAGGTTGTCCGCCTCGGAGACGCGGTAGGGCACGACGTCGAGCATCTTGCCGCTGTAGTTGATGCGCATGCCGTGGGTGAGGTGGCCGCCGTGCGCGAGGTCCAGGCCGAGGATCGTGTCGCCGGGCTTGAGGAGGGCGAAGAACACGGCGGTGTTCGCCTGGGCGCCCGAGTGCGGCTGGACGTTGGCGTAGCCGGCGCCGAACAGGGACTTGACGCGCTCGATCGCCAGCCGCTCGGTGACGTCGACGTGTTCGCAGCCGCCGTAGTAGCGGCGGCCGGGATAGCCCTCGGCGTACTTGTTGGTCGCGACCGAGCCCTGCGCCTCCATCACGGCGGTGGGCGCGAAGTTCTCGGAGGCGATCATCTCCAGGGTGGACTGCTGGCGGTGCAGTTCGGCACGCAGGGCCTCGTGGACCTCGGGGTCCAGCTCCGCCAGGGGCGTGTTCAGGGCGTTCATACGGTGGTCGCGTTCCTCTCGGCGGCCTCGACGACGTTGGCGAGCAGCATGGCTCGGGTCATGGGTCCCACTCCCCCGGGCATCGGGGCGAGCCATCCGGCGACCTCGGCGGCCTCCGGGTGGATGTCACCGACGAGCCCGTGCTCGGTGCGGGTGATGCCGACGTCCAGGACGGCCGCGCCGGGGCGCAGCATGTCCTTGGTGATCAGTCCGGGCGAGCCGGCCGCCGCGACGACGACGTCCGCCTCGCGTACGTGCCAGGCCAGGCCCTTGGTGCCGGTGTGGCACAGGGTGACGGTGGCGTTCTCGGACCTGCGGGTGAGCAGGAGTCCGATGGGCCGTCCGACCGTGATGCCCCGGCCGACGACGCACACCCGCGCTCCGGCGAGCGGGACGTCGTAACGGCAGAGCAGTTCGACGATGCCGCGCGGGGTGCACGGCAGCGGGGCGTCCACGCCGAGGACGAGCCGGCCGAGGTTGACCGGGTGCAGTCCGTCGGCGTCCTTGGCGGGGTCCATGCGCTCCAGGACGGCGTTGGCGTCCAGGTGGCGCGGCAGCGGGAGCTGGACGATGTAGCCGGTGCAGGCCGGGTCGGCGTTGAGTTCGTCGATGACCTCCTCGACCTGCCGCTGGGTGGCGTCGGCGGGCAGCTCGCGCCGCAGGGAGGCGATGCCCACCTGTGCACAGTCGCGGTGCTTTCCGGCGACGTAGGCGTGGCTGCCGGGGTCGTCACCGACGAGTACGGTGCCGAGGCCCGGGGGACGTCCCGTGAGGGCGGTCGACTTGGCTACCCGTTCGGCGAGTTCACGGCGGATGACGGCGGCGGTGGCCTTGCCGTCAAGGAGTTGTGCGGTCACCGATGGTGTTCCTTTCCGTCGAAACCCACGGAGTGTCAGCCGCGGAGCCGGGACATCGCCGGGTCGAACAACGGCTCCTCGGCGACGACCGCCTCCACGCGCTGGTCGAAGTAGCCGATGTGCACGGTCGTACCGGGCTCGGCCAGCTCCGCCGGGAGCCAGGCGTAGGCGATGCCCTTGCCGATGGTGTAGCCGTACGCGGCGCTGGTGACGTAGCCGACGGCGCGGTCACCGTCGTACACGGGCTCCTTGCCCATGACGACCGCCCGCGGGTCGTCGATGGTGAGGCAGCTCAGCCTGCGCCGCACGTCGGCCTTGCGCCGCTCCAGTGCGGCCTTGCCGATGAAGTCCTTGTCGAGCTTGACGGCGAAGCCGACGCCGGCCTCGTACGGGTCGTGCTCGTAGGTCATGTCGGTGCCGAAGGAGCGGTAGCCCTTCTCCAGGCGGAGGCTGTTGAAGGCGCCACGGCCGGCGATGATTCCGCCCAGCGGCTCGGCAGCGGCCCAGAGGGTGTCCCACAGCTTCTGGCCCTGGTCGGCGGTGGTGTAGATCTCCCAGCCGAGTTCGCCGACGTACGACAGGCGCATCGCGGTGACCGGAACCGAGCCGATGTAGGCGCGCTTGGCACGGAAGTACTTCAGGCCGTCGTTCGAGAAGTCCGCGTCGGTGAGGGGCTGGAGCACCTCGCGGGCGAGCGGTCCCCACAGGCCGATGCAGCAGGTGCCGGCCGTGATGTCACGGACCTGGACCCTTCCGTCGGCGGGCAGGTGCCGGGTGAACCAGTCGAGGTCGAGGTTGCCGTTGGCGCCGACCTGGAAGAGGTCGCGGGCAAGGCGAGCGACGGTGATGTCGCTGCGGATGCCGCCGTCGTGGTCCAGGAGCAGCGTGTACGTCACCGAGCCGACGGACTTGGCGACCTTGCCGGTGACCAGGCCCTCCAGGAACTCGGCGGCCCCGGGGCCGCTCACCTCCAGGCGCTTGAGGGCCGTCATGTCGTACATCGCGACCTTCTCGCGGGAGACCTGGGCCTCGGCGCCGACGATGGGCGACCAGTAGCGGGCGGCCCAGTCGTTGGGCGTGGGGATGTCACGGCCGTCGACCAGGGACGCGTTGGCCTCGTACCACTGGGGGCGCTCCCAGCCGTTCGCCTCCAGGAAGAACGCGCCGTGTTCCTGCTGGCGGGCGTAGAAGGGGCTGGTGCGGATCGGGCGCGGCTTCCCGGACGGCTGGAGGGGGTGGAGGATGTCGTAGACCTCGACGAAGTTCTGGCAGTCGCGCGCCAGGACGTACTCCGGCGACAGCTGGTGCGGCTCGAAGCGGTTGACGTCGCACTCGTGCAGGTCGAACGACGAGCAGTAGCCGTCGACCAGCCATTCGGCGACGGCCCGGCCGACGCCCGCGGAGTGGGTGACCCACACGGCCTCGGCGACCCAGAAGCCCTTGACGTCCGGGGACTCGCCGAGCAGCGGGTAGCCGTCCGTGGTGAAGGAGAACAGGCCGTTGATGCCCTCCTCGACCTTGGCCTCCCTGGTCGCCGGGAGCAGGGACTGAGTCTCGGTCCAGGCGGGCTCGAAGTCCTCCTCGGTGAACTTCAGGACGGAGGGCATCTCCTCGGCCTCGTCCACGGAGAGGATGTCGTCGGCGGAGACCGGCATGGGGCGGTGGCCGTAGTAGCCGATGCCGAGGCCGTCGAAGCGGTCGCGGTAGTAGAGGTCGGCGTCCTGGTGGCGCAGGATCGGGCGGACCGCCTCCTCGGTCTGGCCGGCGAGGGCGGGGACCGGGCCGGTCCAGGCGAGCTGGTGGCCGAGCGGGGTCAGCGGCAGGTTCATCCCGACCATGCGGGCGATCTTCGGGCCCCAGATGCCGGCGCAGCACACGACGATGTCGGCGGGGATCTCGCCCTGGTCGGTCACCACCGCGGTGACGCGGCCCTCGCTCTGCGTCACGTCGAGGACCTCGTGCCGGGCCAGGAAGCGTACGCCGCGCTCGCCGGCCCGGCGGATCTGCGCCTCGACGGCCAGGACGGCCTTGGCGAGGCCGTCGGTGGGGACCAGGAGGCCGCCGAGGATCTTGTCCCGGTCGACCAGCGGGTGCTTCTCCACGCACTCGTCCGGGGTCAGCAGGCGCGCCTCGATGCCCCAGGCGGTGATCCAGCCGTGGCGCCGCCTCAGTTCGGCGAGACGCTCGGGGCCGGTGGCCACCTCCAGGCCGCCGACCTGGAGGAAGCAGGGCTTGCCGTCCACCTCGAGGGAGCAGAACTTCTCGACCGTGTACCGGGCCAGCTCCGTCATGGTCTTCGAGGCGTTCGTCTGGAAGACCAGGCCCGGGGCGTGCGAGCTGGAGCCCCCGGTGGCCGGGAGGGGGCCCTGGTCGACCACGGTCACCTCGGTCCAGCCGCGCGCGGAGATCTCGTCCGCCAGCGCGGCTCCCACGACGCCCGCTCCGATGATGACCACTCGGGGTCCCGCCATCGCCCAACCTCCGAACTTGAGACCGGTTCAGTTGCTTGTTGCGCAACTTGATTCAGGTTGCGCAACTCAATGTGCCTGTCGTCGAGGGGGGTGTCAAGGGGTCGGTGACGTCGGAAAACAGCCCGGAACACGGCAATGCCCGGCGGGCGGTGCGCACCTGTGCGCACCGCACGCCGGGCGTTCTCAGCCGGCCTTTTCCGACCCCTGCTACTTCAGCCAGGCGTCGACCTTGTCGCGGTTGGCGTCGACCCACTTCTTGGCCGCCGCGTCGTCCGACATCTTGTCCACGGCGATGTACTTGGCCACGGTGTTCTGGTCGTCGTTCGTCCAGTGGAAGTTCTTCACCAGCTTGTACGCCGGGCTGCCGGACTTGGCGAACTGCGCACTGACGACCTTGTCCAGGTCGTAGACGGGGTAGTCGCAGGCGATCTTCGCCGCATCGGCGTCGCAGCCCTTCGTGTACGCGGGCAGGTTGACCTTCACCAGCGGGACTTCCGACATGAACCACTGCGGTTCGTAGAAGTAGCCGACCATCCATTGCTTGTTCTTCTCGGCGGTGCGGAAGGCCTGGATGAGCGCGGTCTCGCTGCCCGCGTACACCACCTTGAAGTTCAGCTTCAGGTTCTTCACCAGGGCGGCGTCGTTGGTGACGTACGACGGGTCCCCGTCGAGCAGCTGCCCCTTGCCGCCGGACTCGGAGGTCTTGAATTTGTCGGCGTACTTGTCGAGGTTCTTCCAGTCGGTGATGTCCGGGTGAGCCTTGGCCAGCCACGGCGGCACGAACCAGCCGATGACGCCCTGGTTGCCGGTCGAGCCCGCCTCCACGGCGGTCTTCTGCCCCGTGATGTACTTCTTCTTCAGATCGTCGTGTCCCCAGTTCTCCAGGACGGCGTCGACCTCGCCGGTCCCGAAGCCCTGCCAGGCGATCTCCTCTTTCAGATCCTTCTTGTTGACCGTGCAACCGAGGTCGTGCTGCGCCACGTACGCGACGACCGCCGCGTCCGCCTCGTAGCCGACCCACGGGTTGACGGCCAGGTTGAAGGTGCCGCACTTGCCGCCCGAGGACTTCGATCCGGCGGAGGTGCTGTCGCCGACCTTCGCGCCCGAGCAGGCCGTGAGGGTGAGGCCGAGGACGGCCAGGCCGGCCGCGCCGGCTCGCCAGTGTCTTGCCATGGTGTCGTGCTCCTTAAGCCCTGGTGCGTCGTGCCGCAGCCTGAGTGATCCGGTCGAACATGACTCCCAGCAGTACGATGGCGAGCCCCGCCGCCAGCCCCTTGCCGTACAGCTGTCCCTGCGAGAATCCGGCCACGACGTCGTAGCCGAGGGCGCCTGCCCCTACCAGGCCGCCCACCACAACCATCGACAGCACATAGATCAGGCCCTGGTTGGTCGCGAGAGTCAGGGCGCTGCGGGCCATCGGCAGTTGGACCTTGGTGATGATCTGCCAGGTGTTGCACCCGGCCGAGGTGGCCGCCTCCACCGTGGACTCGGACACGTTCCGCACACCGTCCGCGATGATCTTGATCGCGACGGGCGCCGCGTAGACGACGGCCGCGACGATCGCGGTGAACCGGGTGGCACCGAACAGCGCCAGGAACGGCACGAGATAGACGAACGGCGGCATGACCTGCGCGGCGTCCAGGGTGGGCCGCACGACCCGGTCCACCAGCGTGCTGCGTCCCATCCACACGCCGAACACGGCGCCGAACAGCATCACCAGCACGGTGGCCACGGCCGTCGAGGCGAGGGTCGTCATGCTGTCCGACCACAGACCCGTACCGACGAGCAGCCCGACACACACCGCGGCGGTGACCGCGGCACCCCGGCCGCCGAGCACCGCGCCGAGCGCGACCAGGGTGACGCCGACGAGCCACCACGGGGAGTCCGTGAGCAGCGTCTGGAACGGGTTCAGCAGGCCGTTGGTGATGACGTCCCGTACGCCGTTGGTCAGTCCCGAGAGGTGGTCCTGCAGCCAGGTGGTCGTCGTGTCGGCCGCGCTCGCGATGTGGCTGCCGGTGCTGCCGCTGCCGGGGAACTCGGCCGCCCAGACATAGGTGTGGGACAGATAGACCAGGACGGCGGCGCCGATCCCGCCCGCCGCCAGCAGCGGGCGGCGCCACGTCGCCAGACGGCCGGCGCCGCGCCGGGCCGCGTCGGCGCGGCCGGCCGCCGCCGTGGTCACCCGGTCGAGCACGATGGCCATGACGACGATGGCGAGGCCGGCGTTGAAGGCCGTACCGACGTCGAGCGACTGCAGGGCCTGTACGACGGTCTTGCCGAGGCCGGGCGCGTCGATCAGGGCGGCGATGGTCACCATGGCCAGGGCGGCCATGATGGTCTGGTTGACGCCCATGACCACGGTGCGCTTCGACATCGGCAGCAGCACCTTCAGCAGTTGCTGCGACCGTGTGGTGCCGAGGGAGTCGGCCGCCTCGACGGTGGTCTCGGGCACGGAGCGGATGGCGTGCGCGGTGATACGGATGGCGGGCGGTGCCGCGTAGATCACCGTGGTGATCACGGCGGAGGCCCCGCCGATGAGGAAGATCAGGGTCAGCGGGGCGAGGTAGACGAAGGTCGGCATCGTCTGCATGAAGTCCAGGAAGGGCGTCATGATCCGGTTGAACCGGTCGGAGAGACCGGCCCACACGCCCAGCGGGATGCCGATCAGCAGTGCCACCAGGACCGCCGACAGGGTCAGCGCCAGCGTGTCCATGCTCTCCTGCCACAGGCCCTGGAGCCCGAAGAAGGTGAAGCCCGCGACCGCCAGCAGCGCCACCCGCCAGTTGCCCACGGCCCAGGAGACATAGCCGGTGAGCCCGACGACGCCGAGCCAGCCGATCTGCGGGACCGGGCGGCTTCCGGTGGGCTGGGAGATCAGGGACTGGACGAAGGTCACCAGATTGTCGATGGCCAGCCGGATCTCGTTGAAGAAGTACAGGAAGAGCGGGTTGGAGTTGCGGTTGGCCCCGATGCTGTCGTTGAGGTCGTTCAGCCGGCGGTGCAGTCCGGTCAGGTCGGCCGCCGCGAGGGTCAGCGTCTGCCGGCCGCGCAGCACGGCGAAGAGCACCAGCCAGGCGAGCAGGATCGCCGCCACCACCATGGGGCGGCTGACCCTCTTGCGTGTCGTCGCGACCGGTGCGGTCGCGTCGGCGGCGACGGCCATCACGCACCGCCTTGCTGACCGGCGACGACGGAGAGGATCTCCTCGTCGCCGACGATGCCGAGCAGCTTGCCGTTCTCCACGACCTTGACCGGCTTGTGCGCCGCCAGCACGGTACGGGTGGCCTCGCGCACCACGACGTCCGGCCCCAACTCGGGCCCGTCCACGGCGTCGTCGGGTTCGGCGGGACGCATGATCCAGCGCAGGGTGAGGACGTCGCCGCGCGGCACGTCCTTCACGAAGTCCCGTACGTAGTCGTCGGCGGGGGCGCCGACCAGTTCGTCACCGGTGCCGCACTGGACCGTCTTGCCGTCGCGCATGATCAGGATGCGGTCGCCGAGCTTCAGGGCCTCGGACAGGTCGTGGGTGATGAACACCATGGTCTTGCCGACCTCGTGGTGCAGGCGGACGACCTCGCTCTGCATGTCGCGGCGGATCAGCGGGTCGAGCGCGGAGAACGGCTCGTCGAAGAAGAGGACGTCGGGGTCGCCGGCCAGGGCGCGGGCGAGGCCGACGCGCTGCTGCATTCCGCCGGAGAGCTGGTCGGGGTAGGAGTTCTCGTATCCGGCGAGGCCCACCAGTTCGACGACCTCCAGCGCCTTCCTGGTGCGCTCGGCCTTGCCCATGCCGCGTATCTCCAGGCCGAACGCCACGTTGTCGACGACCCTGCGGTGCGGCAGCAGGCCGAAGTGCTGGAAGACCATGGAGAACTTGCTGCGCCGCAGCTCGCGCAGCCGCCTCGGGTCGGCGCCCCGGATGTCCTCGCCCTCGAAGACGACTTCTCCGGAGGTGGGTTCGATCAGCCGGGTCAGACATCGCACCAGGGTGGACTTGCCGGAGCCGGACAGGCCCATGACGACGAATACCTCGCCGGGCGACACCTCGAAGTCGACGTCCCGTACGGCGGCGGTGCATCCGGTGCGGTCCATGAGCTCGCGGCGGGTGAGTCCGCACAACTCCTTCGAGCCCGGCACCTCGTCGGCCTTCGGCCCGAACACCTTCCACAGCCGGCGCACGGAGATGACCGGGGTGCGCGCCTGGGGATCCTGGGACGTGTCGCGCTGCCGCGACACCTCGGTCTGGGCTGGGGTCATGATCGGTGCCTCTCTTCGGCGGTCAGCCGCGGAACCAGTGCTGCGGCCGGGGTTGGATGTTCTGCCAGACATGCTTGGGCTCTCGGTATTCGTCGAGGCCGGAAGGTCCCAGCTCACGGCCCACGCCCGAGTGCCCGAAGCCACCCCATTCCGCCTGCGGCACATAGGGGTGGTAGTCGTTGATCCACACGGTGCCGTGGCGCAGCCTGCGGGCCACCCGCTGGGCCTTGCCCGCGTCCTGCGTCCAGACGGCTCCGGCGAGGCCGTACTCCGTGTCGTTGGCGATGCGGACGGCGTCGTCCTCGTCGTCGAAGCGCTCGACGGTGAGCACCGGCCCGAAGGACTCCTCGTGGACCACGCGCATGTCCTGCCGGCACTCGTCGAGGACGGTGGGCGGGTAGTAGAAGCCGTTCGCCAGCGCGGGATCGTCGGGGCGTGCGCCGCCGCAGCGCAGTACGGCGCCCTCGGCCAGTCCTGCGGCGACGTACGCCTCGACCTTCTCGCGGTGCTGTGCGGAGATCAGCGGTCCGGTCTCGGCGTCGGGGTCGAAGGGGCCGCCGAGCCGGATCCGGCGGGCGCGGCGTACGACCTCGTCGACGAAGGCGTCGTGGATCGAGTCCTCGACGATCAGGCGGGCGCCGGCCGAGCAGACCTGCCCGGAGTGCAGGAAGACGGCGGTGAGCGCGAAGTCGACGGCGGTGGCGAAGTCGGCGTCGGCGAAGACCACGTTCGGGTTCTTGCCACCGAGTTCCAGCGCGACCTTCTTCACCGTCGCCGCGGCGGTGGCCATGATGTGCCGACCGGTCTGCAGGCCCCCGGTGAACGACACCATGTCGACGGCCGGGTGCTCGGCCAGCGGCGCGCCCGCCTCGGCTCCGGCGCCCAGCACCAGATTGGCGGCGCCGGCCGGAAGTCCCGCCTCCGCCAGGGCCTTCATCAGCAGGATGGAGGTGGAGGGCGTGAGCTCGCTGGGCTTGAGGACGACCGTGTTGCCCGCGAGCAGGGCAGGGGCGATCTTCCAACTGGCCTGGAGCAGCGGGTAGTTCCAGGGGGTGATCAGTCCGCAGACGCCTACGGGCTCGTAGGTGACCCGGCTGAGGGCGTCGTCGCGTCCGGTGTCGACCACCCGTCCCGCGCTGGTGCCGGCGATGCCGCCGTAGTAGCGGAAGCAGGAGACGACGTCGGCGATGTCGTACTCGCTCTCGACCAGGCGCTTGCCGGTGTCGAGGGACTCGGCGCGGGCGAACTCCTTGGCGTCGCGCTCGATGATGTCGGCGGTGCGCAGCAGCAGCGCCCCGCGCTCACGCTCGGGGGTGCGGGGCCAGGGGCCCTGGTCGAAGGCGCGCCGGGCGGCGGTGATCGCCGCCTCGGTGTCGGGGCGGGTCGCCTCCGAGACCGTCGCGACCGGCGTGCCGTCCGCCGGACAGCGGATCTCCCGGTGGCCGCCGGCCACCGCAGCGCGCCATTCTCCGTCCACGTACAGATCTGCCACGGTCGCGCCCTTCGAAGGAATTCGTTGCGCATTGTGCATTGAATTGCTTGTGGTGGAACACCCTGGCCGAATCGGCCGAGACCCGTCAAGGGGTCGGTCTATCTCGATTCGGCCGCCTCCGCGTCGCTCTTCCGCGCGCGTCAGCCGCCCAGCCGGTCCAGTGCCGCACGGCGCCAGCGCTCCGCCTCGGCGATCTGGTTGAAGGTGAAGAGGTGAAGGCCGGCCACCGCGGCCGCGGGCCCGGTGAACGCCTCCGCGCCGCGGCTGAGCAGCCGCTCGGGGGCGTATCCGCCGGGTGCCGCGAACCGCAGGAACCAGGAGGGGTGCCGGGTGAGAAAGCGCGCCGACTCCCCCACCCCGATCTTCGTCGCCATGGCCAGCAGCTTCGCCCGCTGGACGGGCCCTGCGACGCCCACGTACACGGGCAGGGTGATGGCGCGGCGCCGGATCCTGGTGATCCAGTCACCCAGCACGCGCGCATCGAAGCACAGGTTGCTCACGATATACGTGGCGTGCGTCCGCTTGTCCCACATCGACTGGATGGTGATGTCGTCGTGGATGAGCGGATGGCTCTCCGGATAACCGGTGATGCCCAGGTCGGCGAAGGGACTGCCCAGGTCGCTCAGTCCGCGCAGCACCGGCAGCGCTCCGTCGTACGGCCCGGCCGGCGGGTCGGCGTCACCGGCCGGCACGAAGACGTCGTCGACGCCCGCCGCGCGCAGCCGCTCGGCCACGTCCTTCAGGTGGGTGTCGTCCCGCAGCAGCCGCGCCGGCACGTGCGGGACGACGCGGTAACCGTGTGCCGCGAGCCGCTCGGTGAGCCCGAGCGTCGGCTCCAGCCCCTTGACCGGCGACGCCGTGACCGTGACCACGACGTCGCGCGGCACATGGGCGAGGACCTTCTCCTCGGTCGCCTTCGCCGGCAGCACCTCGTAGCGGACCCGGGCGAGCAGCGCCCGCAGGGCGTCGGCACCCATGGCTCACCCGGCCTCCTTCCGGGCGTCGCCGTGCCGGTAGTAGGCGGCCTTCGACGGCTCCAGCGGCTCCTTGCCGAGGACGATGTCGGCCGCCTTCTCGGCGATCATCATCACCGGTGCGTAGATGTTGCCGTTGGTGACGTACGGCATCACGGAGGCGTCCACCACGCGCAGCCCGTCCAGTCCGTGCACCCGCAGGGTCAGCGGGTCGACGACGGCCATCTCGTCGGTGCCCATCTTGCAGGTGCACGAGGGGTGCAGGGCGGTCTCGCCCTCCTTGGCGACCCAGGCGAGGATCTCCTCGTCGGTCTCGACCGCGGGTCCGGGCGAGATCTCCCCACCGTTGTAGGGGGCGAGGGCGGGCTGGTTGAGGATCCGGCGGGCGACGCGGATCGCCTCGACCCACTCCCGGCGGTCCTGCTCGGTGGAGAGGTAGTTGAAGCGCAGCGCGGGCTTGACCCGCGGATCCGTGCTCTTGATCTTCACCGATCCGATCGCGTCCGAGTACATGGGCCCGACGTGCACCTGGTAGCCGTGCCCGCCGGAGGGAGAGGAGCCGTCGTAGCGGACGGCGACCGGCAGGAAGTGGAACATCAGGTTGGGGTAGTCCACGTCGTCGTTGCTACGCGCGAAGCCGCCCGCCTCGAAGTGGTTGGTGGCGGCGGGGCCCTTGCGGAACAGCCACTGCAGTCCGATGAAGGGGGCGCGCCACTTCGCCATGTACGGCTGCATGGAGACGGGCTCCTTGCAGGCGTACTGGACGTACACCTCCAGGTGGTCCTGCATGTTCTCGCCGACGCCCGGCAGGTCGTGGACGACGTCGATGCCGAGGGCGGACAGTTCGGCGGCGTTGCCGACGCCGGAGAGCTGCAGCAGCTGCGGGGAGTTGATCGCGCCGCCGCACAGGACGACCTCGCCGGCGCGGACCTGCTGGGGAGCGCCCTTGCCGCGCCGGTACTCGACGCCGACGGCCCGCTTGCCCTCGAAGAGCACCCGGGTGACCAGGGCACGCGTCTTCACCGTGAGGTTCGGCCGCTTCATCGCGGGCTTGAGGTACGCCTTCGAGGCCGACAGCCGGCGCCCGCGGTGGACGTTGCGGTCGAACTTGGCGAAGCCCTCCTGCCGGTAGCCGTTGACGTCGTCGGTGGGGTCGTAACCGGCCTCCTCGGTGGCCTGCTGGAAGGCGGTGAAGAGCGGGTTGGTCGCGGGGCCGCGTTCGAGGACGAGGGGTCCGTCATGGCCGCGGAACTCGTCGTCCGGGTCGGCCGCGAGGCAGTTCTCCATCCGGCGGAAGTACGGCAGGCAGTGGGCGTAGTCCCAGGTCTCCATGCCGGGGTCGGCCGCCCAGCGCTCGTAGTCCATGGGGTTGCCGCGCTGGAAGATCATGCCGTTGATGCTGCTGGAGCCGCCGAGCACCTTGCCGCGGGCGTGGTAGATGCGGCGGCCGCCCATGTGGGGCTCGGGCTCGGACTCGTACTTCCAGTCGTAGAAGCGGCTGCCGATGGGGTAGGTGAGCGCCGCGGGCATGTGGATGAAGACGTCCCAGGGGTAGTCGGAGCGGCCGGCCTCCAGGACGAGCACCCGGTTGCCGGGGTCGGCCGAGAGCCGGTTCGCCAGTGCGCTGCCGGCCGATCCACCGCCGACGATGACGAAGTCGTACTGGAGGGGAGCCATGGTGCCTCGTCTCGCTCGCGTCGTTGATGTGCCGGGCATGCTAGTACGGGTATCGCTATGCGCACCAGGTTGCGGACGGCGCAACTTGTAAGATCTTTGTTCACAGCGCGTTACTTGCCTGTGCGTTGTTTACTGCGCGTATAGTTCCGTCATGAGCAACTACAGTCCGGATACCGAAACGAACGGTTCACCCCCCGGCGGAGTGCAGTCCGTCGACCGCGCCATCAGCGTCCTGGAGATCCTGGCCCAGCGGGGCGAGGCGGGCGTGAGCGAGGTGGCCGCCGAGATCGATGTGCACAAGTCGACAGCGTTCCGGCTGCTCGGCGCCCTGGAGGCGCGCGGCCTCGTGGAACAGTCGGGCGAGCGCGGAAAGTACCGGCTGGGCTTCGGCATCGTACGCCTGGCCGGCGCCGTCACGGGACGCATCGACATCACCCAGCAGGGGCGTCCGGTGTGCGAGCGCCTGGCCGAGGAGATCGGCGAGACGGTCAACATCGCCGTGATGCAGGAGCAGTATGCGATCAACCTCTACCAGGTGCGCGGCACGGCCGCCGTCACCGCGCACAACTGGGTCGGCCAGCTGACCCCGCTGCACGCCACCTCCAGCGGCAAGATCCTGCTGGCCCACCTGCCCGCCAAGGAACGCGCGACACTGCTGACCGAGGCCGGCCTGAAGAAGCTGACCCCGCACACGATCTCCGCGAAGGCGAAGCTGGAGAAGAACCTCGCCGAGGCCCGGGAGCGTGGTTACGCCTGGACGCTGGAGGAGCTGGAGATCGGGCTGCACGCCATGGCCGCCCCGATCCGCGACCGGGAGGGCCAGGTCATCGCGTCGATCAGCGCCTCCGGACCCTCCTACCGGTTCACCGAGGAGCGCATGCACGAGCTCGCTCCGCTGCTGGTCAAGGGCGCGGACGAGATCAGCCACCGGATGGGATACCTCGGCTGAGCGCACGGAGCACGACCGCCGTACGGCCCGCGTACGCCCCCCGCGCGGGCCACGGGCGCTCCCTCCGCACCGCACATCGCCTCCCGCGTCACTCCGGCCGCAGCGTGCCGAGGCGTTCGTTCACCCAGTCGTGAAAGGCGCCGATGTGGTGCTCACTGGGCACGAGCACGCCGCCCTTGGCGTACAGCCGTGAGCTCATACCCGGCTGGGTGCGTTCGCAGGCGTCGAAGTCCTGGCGGTTGACCCGGTCGAAGAGCTCCACGGACCGGCTGACGTCCTTGCCGCTCTCCACGACGTGCGGGAGGTAGAGCCAGTCGCACTCGACGATCGTGCGGTCGACGGCGACCGGGTACATCCGGTGGAAGATCACGTGGTCGGGCACCAGGTTGATGAACACCTGCGGCTTGACGGTGATCGCGTAGTAGCGGCGGTCCTGCTCCTCGGAGACCCCCGGAATGCGGTCCAGCCCCTGGGAGCCGTCCACGGTGAAGCCCTGGACCTCCGCGCCGAACTCGGCGCCGTGCCCGACGTAGTACTGGGCGGCGTAGCCGTCGGCGAACTCCGGCAGCACCTCGGTGAGTTCGGGATGGATGGTGGCGCAGTGGTAGCACTCCATGAAGTTCTCGATGATGAGCTTCCAGTTCGCCTTGACGTCGTAGGCGATCCGCTTGCCCACCGACAGGCGGTCGATGTCGTAGCGCTCGATCGACTCCACGTCGCCGAGGCGTTCGACGACCGCCCCGATGACGTCCTCCTCGAAGGAGGGCGGGTTCTCCGCCAGGCACACCCAGACATAGCCGAGCCACTCGCGGACGGCCACGGTCACCAGGCCGTACTCGGTGCGGCCGACGTCGGGCATCTTGGTGAGGTTGGGCGCCGCGACGAGCTTGCCGTTCAGGTCGTAGGTCCAGGCGTGGTACGGGCACTGGAAGGCCCGCTTGACCTCGCCCGTCTCCTCGGTGCAGAGCTTGGCTCCGCGGTGCCGGCATACATTGAAGTAGGCACGTACGGCGTTGTCGCGCGCCCGGGTGACGAGGATGCTCTCTCGGCCCACGTCCACGGTGCGGAAGGCACCGGGCCCGGCCAGGTCGGACGAGCGCGCGACGCAGAACCACATCGCCTCGAAGATGTGCTCCTGTTCCTGGGCGAAGATGCCGGGATCCGTGTAGGCGGAGCCGGGGAGAGTGGCGATCAGGCTGTCCGGCAGGCTGGTCGAGGTCACGGTGCACTCCTCGGGAGACGTCGTGGATCGGTAGGTCACGCGCCGGGAAGAGCAACTTCGGGCGGCGTTGTGTATGAAGCAACACTGCGTTTCATGTGCAACGCAGAATGAGTTGCCGCAGGGGCGGTGTCAAGACGTGGCGGAGGTGAACTGCTTGCGCCGGCGGGTGAACAGCCGCGGCTGGTTCATGCCGAGCACGGCGACCGGCCGGCCCGCCCTGCGGTAGACCGCCAGAAAACTGCGGTCGTCGGTCGAGCCCTCCTCGACCGTCACACTGTCGGCCCCGGCCGCGTGGCCGACGAACTGGATCTTCACGCCGTACTGATCGGACCAGAAGTACGGCGGCCGGGGCGCACCCGGCTCGGTCGCACCGTGGGCGAGCAGCACGGCGACGGCGGCGTCCGGCCGTTCCAGCGCGCCGGTCCAGTGCTCGACCCTGCGGTGGGCCCCGGTGTGCGGGTCGTACCAGTTGGCGCAGTCGCCCACGGCGACGACCCCGGCGACACTCGTGCGGCCGTCAGCGCCGCACTTCACACCGTTGTCGAGTGCGACGCCCGAGCCCTCCAGCCACTCGACACAGGGCCGCGCCCCCACACCGACGACGACGGTGTCCGCGGGGATGCTGCGACCGTCCTCCAGCAGCACCGCGTCCACCCGGTGCTCCCCGCTCAGTCCCTTGACCCCGACTCCGCACAGCAGCCGTACCCCGTGATCCGCGTGGAGGGCGGAGACGACCCCGCCCATGGTCTCGCCGAGCGGTCCGGCCAGCGGCGTCGGCGCCGCCTCGATGACGGTCACGTCCAGGCCGAGGGCGTACGCGGTGGAGGCGACCTCGGCGCCGATGAACCCGCCGCCGATCACCACCAGGCGTCCGCCCCGGGCCAGGTCGTCCCTGAGGGCGCGGGCGTCGTCGAGCGTGCGCAGCACATGGACGCCGGCGAGACCCTCGGTGCCGGGCAGGGTGCGGGCGGCGGCGCCGGTCGCGATGACCACGCCGTCGGCGCGTATCTCCCGGCCGTCGGCGAGCCGGACGGCCCGCTCGGTGCGGTCGAGTCCGGTGGCGCGGGCGCCGAGCACCCACTCCGCCCGGAGCTCCTCGTCGTCCCTCTCCAGTGCCAGTTCCGCTTCGCCGACGGCACCGGCCAGGAACTCCTTGGACAACGGCGGCCTGTCGTACGGGCGGTGGAGCTCGTCACCGACGACGACCAGCCGGCCGTCGTACCCCCGCTTCCGCAGCGAGCGCGCGGCCGACAGTCCGGCCAGCGAGGCGCCCACCACGGCGACGGTCCTCACGCGGGGTCTCCGGCCAGGCGGGCGGCGACGCACGGCGGCAGGTTGGGCGCCTGAGTGGAGAGCCGCACGTAGACCATGCCGTCCTCGACGACGACCTCGTGGGTGCGGACCGGGAGCTTGGCCGGCGGGGCGTCCACGGCTCCGGTCCTCAGGTCGAACCTGGAGGCGTGCAGGGGGCATTCCACCTCGCAGCCCTCCAGCCAGCCGTCGGCGAGCGACGCGTCCTGGTGGGTGCAGGTGTCGTCGATGGCGAAGAGCTCGCCGTCGTCGGTGTGGAACACCGACACGGGCGGGTCGATGTCGAGCCGGTGGGCCTCGCCTCGCGGGAGATCCACGAGTCGGCACGCGGGAATCATCATGACACCTCGGTGCGTATAGCGAAACGGATTGCGATGAGCGCAACGTCAGTCTGCTGGCCGCTCTGAAGGGTTGTCAAGGCATCCAGAGGGCCCTTTGCGCGGTCCGCGGCGACCGGTTTCCGGGCATGCCGGAGCGGTCTCGAAAGCGCAGGTCAACAGGCAGATCAGGGTGGTGCCGGAGGTGCGGCGACGGCCCTGCCGCCGGTGCCGTCCGTGTCGGTCCGTCACCGGGGCAGGGCCGCTTCTCGCCGGGCGGTCAGAAGCCGCGCTCGATCCACTCCTGAAGATGCGGCGCCTCGGCGCCGACGGTGGTGGTGTCGCCGTGGCCGGTGTGCACGACGGTGTCGTCCGGCAGGGCGAGGAGCCGTTCCCCGATCGATCGGATGATGGTCGGGAAGTCGCTGTACGACCGTCCCGTGGCCCCCGGCCCGCCGGCGAACAGCGTGTCGCCGCTGAACAGCGCGGACAGCTGCGGGGCGTACAGACACACGGCCCCGGGGGCATGTCCCGGGGTGTGCAGTACGGCCAGCTCCACCCCGGCGACGGTGAGGCGCTGTCCGTCGGTCAGCTCGCCGTCGGGCGCCCGGTCGGGATGGGTCTGTTTCCACAGCGGCAGATCGTCGGCGTGCAGCAGGACCGGGGCGCCGGTACGGGCGGCGAGGTCGGGTGCGGCGTCGATGTGGTCGTTGTGCGCGTGGGTGCACACGATCGCCCGCAGGGTGCGACCGCCCAGGGCCCGGGCGATGGCCTCGGCGTCATGAGCGGCGTCGATCACCACCGCCTCGGTGTCGTCACCCACGATCCACACGTTGTTGTCCACGTCCCAGGTGCCGCCGTCGAGCGAGAACGTCCCGGACGTGACGAGACGTTCGATGCGGGCGCCGCCCGCCATCAGAGGAGCACCACCGAACGCAGCACGTCGCCGCCGTGCATCCGCTCGAAGGCCTTCTCGACCTCGTCCAGCGCGATGGTCTCGGTGACGAAGGCGTCCAGGTCGAGACGGCCCTGCAGATAGAGGTCGATGAGCATCGGGAAGTCACGGGAGGGCAGGCAGTCGCCGTACCAGGACGACTTCAGGGCGCCGCCGCGGCCGAAGACGTCCAGCAGGGGCAGTTCCAGCTTCATCTCGGGGGTGGGCACGCCGACGAGGACGACGGTGCCGGCGAGGTCGCGGGCGTAGAAGGCCTGCCGGTACGTCTCCGGGCGGCCGACGGCCTCGATGACCACGTCGGCGCCGAAGCCGCCGGTCAGCTCGCGGATCGTATCGACCGCGTCGCCTGCCTTGGAGTTGACCGTGTGGGTGGCGCCCAGCTTCCTGGCGGTGTCCAGCTTGCGGTCGTCGATGTCCACGGCGATGATCCTCGCCGCGCCCGCCAGCTTCGATCCGAGGACCGCCGCGGCGCCCACACCGCCACACCCGATCACGGCGACGGTGTCCCCACGGCCGACGTTCCCCGTGTTGATGGCCGCGCCGATGCCGGCCATCACACCGCAGCCGAGCAGCCCGGCGGCGGCGGGCGAGGCGGCCGGGTCGACCTTGGTGCACTGGCCGGCGGCGACGAGCGTCTTCTCGGCGAAGGCGCCGATGCCCAGCGCCGGCGACAGCTCCGTGCCGTCCGTCAGGGTCATCCTCTGCTTGGCGTTGTGCGTGTCGAAGCAGTACCAGGGCCGGCCGCGCAGACAGGCCCGGCACTGCCCGCACACGGCACGCCAGTTGAGGATCACGAAGTCACCGGGCGCCACATCGGTGACCCCTTCGCCGACCGCCTCGACGACACCCGCGGCCTCGTGCCCCAGCAGGAAGGGGAAGTCGTCGCTGATACCGCCCTCGCGGTAGTGCAGATCGGTGTGGCAGACCCCGCAGGCCTCGATCTTGACCAGCGCCTCGCCCGGGCCGGGGTCGGGCACGACGATCGTTTCCAGACTGACAGGGGCGCCCTTGCTCCGCGCGACGACCCCACGGACCTGCTGGGACATGGCCACTCCTCGGCTCACAGCGGATCGAAGATGTTGCCTATTACGGCACACCTCTCACGTTTCGCAACACAGCATCGCGGAGGCCGAAGCAGCGGTCAAGGATCCGTCGGCTGCCAAAAGGTTCGCCGGCGGCTCGTCCGTCAAAGGTTTCGCCGACGACCCGGCCGGCCGGCTCCGGGAAGGGGAGTCGGCGTGCGCGGCCGGGTCGTCGGCGACGGAGGTGTCGAGTCTCTTGGGCGATCAGGCGGGGGCGTACACCCGGTGGACGAACTCCGCGAGCTGGTTGTCGTTCAGGTGCCGGGCGATGTCGGTCTCGCTGATCATTCCGATCATGCGCTTGTTCTCGACGACCGGGAGGCGCTTGATCTGGTGACCCTCCATCTCCCGCAGGGCGTCCGAGATGTCGGCCGCGGCATCGATCCAGCGCGGTGTGCCCTCGCAGATGTCACCGCACGTCATCCGCGCGGGGTCGCGCCCCGCGGCGATGCACTTCACCACGATGTCGCGGTCGGTGATGATGCCGCACATACGGTCGGCGTTGTCCGGGTCGCTGACCGGAAGTGCGCCCAGCTTGTGGTCCCGCATCATCTGCGCGGCCCGGTCCAGCGTCTCGTGCCGGGGTATCCACTGGGCACCCGGGCTCATGATGTCCTTCGCAGTCGTCATCGCTCGTCCCTTCACGGCTGTGCCGGCGCGAGCAGTCAGCCCGCCCGGAAGTCCTGGGTCGTCGGAGCGGATCGGCGCGACCGCCGGGCGACGGCGGCCGCCCGTGTCCGCCCGTTCCGCTCCCTCAGGTAAGTGACCAGGTCGGTGCACAGGTAGCGCCGGGCGGCGGCGGCCGCCTCCCGGGGGTTGCGCTCGCCCATCAGCACGCACAGCGTGTAGCCCGAGTCCTCGAAGGCGGCACGCGAGGCGAGATCGGCGGGTGCCGCGACCGTGGCGCGCTCGCACACCCGGTAGCGTCGCAGCAGACGGCGTACTTCGGATTTCGCCGGTAGCAGCATGGTGAGTTCACCACCCCAGGGAACTCGGCGGACTTCCGGTGGTGGCGCCGATACCGCAGCGCACGAACACGTCCATCGCCCGAACAAGGCCTTCAGCCATGGTGCACGAGGCACGGGGCGCTGTCTTGTTGGCCTTTCAATCGCCGCGCCCCCGGGGAACGCGGGGGGCGTCTGCCAGGCTCGGGTGTCCGCAACTCTCCGGCTTGTTCTCGCTGCACCCGGTGACGTCCGGCGCCCTGCACATCACGAGCCCGAGCCCGCAAACCCCGCCACGACGCCGAGCGTTCCGTCGGGCTCCGTGCCGATGTGCACGCCGTGGCAGATCCGGTCGAGGGTCGAGCGCAGCCATGCCCGGTCCCGGTCCCCCGCGGGTTCCAGCCGCATCCGGCGGGCCTGCCAGGGGACCATCCGCATGCCGGTGGGGCGCCCCGTGTCCGCGTCCAGCGTGACGAGGTAGCCCAGCCGGAGGTCGTCGCGGTACTCCTCGTAGCCCGTGATGCCCTCGTAGTCGTCGATGAAGTCGCCGCAGCCGTAGAGGATCAACCGGCCTCGGTACACCTCGACGGGCCGGGGGTGGTGCGAGGAGTGCCCGTGGACGACGTCGGCGCCGCCGTCGACCAGGGCGTGCGCGAAGCGCTTCTGCTCGCGGGGGACCAGATAGCCCCAGTTGGAGCCCCAGTGCACCGACACGACCACGATGTCTCCGGGCCGCTTGTCCCGCCGTACCCGCTGGGCGGCCTCCTCGGCTGCCGCCGCCGACAGCTCTTGGACGTAGGCGACACCGGGGTCGTCGGTGGTCGCGGCCCAGTCGGGCGGGATGCCGCTGGACAGTGCGCCGAGGGCGAAGACCAGGATGCGGCGGCCGGGACCGGCAGGGACCGCCGCGGGCGCGTGCGCCTCGTCGGCGTCGCGCCCCGCCCCCACGGTCCGCAGGCCCGCACCGGCGAGTGAGTCCAGGGTTTCCTCCAGGCCCGGCCGCCCGAAGTCCAGCACATGGTTGTTGGACAGGACGCACACATCGGGCCGGGCCACCGTCAGGGCGGGCAGGTTGGCCGGATGCATCCGGTAGTGCACCGCCTTGCCCGGCTCGAACGCGTCGCTGCGCGTGACGGCCGTCTCCAGATTCATGATCCGGGCGTCCGGTGCGGTCTCCTCCAGCAGCCGCAGCGCCTCGCCCCACGGCCAGGCGGGGTGGACCGGCGCGGGGATCGGACCGCTGGCCCGCTCGGCCAGTTCCACGTACGACCGGGCATCCGTGACGTACCCCTCGCGCAGCTCCGGGTTTCCGGGGTGCGGAAGGATCTGGTCGACGCCGCGCCCGAGCATCACGTCACCGCACAGAAACAGCGTCACCGTGCCGCCGCCCATACCCCCACCCTAGGCGGCGTCTCCCCGGCACGGTCCAGCCCAGGTCCCTTGTCGACTGGCTCAACGGCAACAGAAAGCGCTGACCGGTGGGATTCACTCGCCACAGGGTGAACTTGTCCAGACACCTTTTCTCCATGAGGCGATCGGACGAAGTTCCCCCAGGGGTACCGGCAGGCAATCTAGAGTCACCAATGTCATGTACGCGACCGAACAATCGGTCGCCGCCCGGACCCACCCATGTCAACAGGAGAGCGCATGGTCTCGCGTCGTACAGCTACCGCCCTCACCTCCGCGGCGGCAGCTCTGCTGCTCGGCTTCAGCGGCTACGCGGCCCCCACCGCGAGCGCGGGCACCGGCACCGGCCTCTCGGTGTTCGCGTGGAACGTCGATCTCGGCACCGCGATCGTCGACAGCACCCAGAACGAGAAGGCGGCGCAACGCACCCCGACCATCGAGTCGATCATCCGCAGGCACGGCGCGGACGTGGTGGTGCTGGACGAGGACTTCAACAACAGCTCGACCGCCGACATCACCAGCAAGCTCGCCGACCTCTACCCCTACCACACCCCGGTCGTCGGCCAGACCTGTTCCGGTGGTGGCTGGACGGGCATCAGCGGTGACTGTTCCAACTCGTGGTTCGTCATCAACGGCGGCACCATGATCCTGTCCAAGTATCCGATCACCGCCCAGTACGCCCACGTCTTCAGCAACTCCACCTACGGCACCTGGGACTACCACGCCAACAAGGGCGCGGCGCTGGTGCAGATCCAGAAGGACGGTGTGAAGAGCTGGGTGGTCGGCACCCACCTGCAGGCCGACGAGTCCGACACCTCCACGGACACCACGCAGTCCACCCGGCTCGCCCAGCTCGGCGAGATCCGCACCTGGGTGGACGGCATCGCCGGCTCGACCGCGCCGGTGCTGATCGGCGGAGACCTGAACGTGGAGTACTACGGCGGCCGTTCGCGCGGTGACTACGCAGGCGCCCAGACCGCGGTGAACGGTGTGCTCGGCACCCCGGCCACCGACGCCGGTCAGACCCTGAGGACCATGGACTGCCCGGTCTCCGCCTGGTGCCAGTACATGTCCGGCATCGAGTCCTTCCCGAAGGACTACCGGGACGACCTCGACTACATCGGCTATCTCAACGCCCCCGGCCGCCCGACGCCGGCCGCGATGTCCACCGTCACCGTGGACTTCGACCCCCAGTCCGGCTGGACCACGGGCCAGGCCGACACCAACGCTCCCAGCGACCACTACCCGGTCGAGGCGACGTTCCAGCTCGCCTGACACCGCGCCGGTCCGACCGGCCTGCCGGCACAGAGCCCCTGGGACACCGTGTCCCGGGGGTTGTCCGCAGAAGGCCGGACCAGAGAGCCCGCGTCACTTCCGGCGGCGGGTAACCCGAACCCACGCGCGGAAGGCGGGCGTTCGGACGTAGGTTGTGCGGTGAGTGATCCACGCCTGGACACGCCTCGACTCGCCTTGGCACGCCTTCACCGAGAGACGGACACGACTCATGACCGACCCCGCGACGACGCCCGAGACGGCGATGGGCCAGAAGATCGACACATCGGTACCGCACTCCGCCCGTATCTGGAACTACTGGCTCGGCGGCAAGGACAACTACCCCGTCGACGAGGAGGCCGGCGACGCGTACACCGCGGTCTTCCCCGGCATCGTCACCATCGCCCGCAGCAGCCGCGCCTTCCTGCGCCGCAACATCACCTACCTGGTCCGTGAGGCGGGCATACGGCAGTTCCTGGACGTCGGCACCGGCCTGCCGACCGCCGAGAACACCCATGAGGTCGCGCAACGGCTCGCCCCCGAGGCGCGGATCGTCTACGTCGACAACGATCCGATGGTCCTGGCCCACGCCCGCGCCCTGCTCTACTCCTCCGCCGAGGGCGCGACCGCCTACATCGACTCGGACGTGACCGCCCCCGACCGGATCCTGGAGGCCGCCGCCGAGACACTGGACCTCGGCCGCCCCGTCGGGCTGATCCTCAGCAACATCCTGGGACATGTCGCCGACCACGACCAGGCCCGCTCCATCGCCAACCGCCTGATGGACGCCCTGCCGTCGGGCAGTTACCTCTCCGTCAACGACGGCTCGCGCGGCGTCGACCCCGTATTCGAGCAGGCCCAGGACGCCTACAACAGCAGTGGCGCCGTCCCGTACAACCTGCGTACGGTCGACGAGATCACCGCGTTCTTCGACGGCCTGGAACTCGTCGACCCCGGCGTCGTCTCGGTCACGCAGTGGCGTCCGGACCCCGGTTCGCCCGCCCCGGAGGTCATCGCCGAGCACGGCGGGCTCGCCCGGAAGCCGTAGCCGACGACGGACCGATGCCAGAGCCTTCTTGGACAGCCTCGTGACGTGAGGCAGCCGTAGCTGTTCAGAACAGTGGCGGGCCCGCCTCGATGCGGCGCAGCACCGGTGTCAGGCGGTCCAGGTCGGGGCCGGTCTGCACCTGCCGCTCGTCCCACCAGGTGGCGCCTGCGTCGTACAGCGGACCGATCACGTCCCTGGCCTTGGCCGGGGCCGGGGGCGTGGCACCGCCGAGCACGAACTCGAAGGGGTGCCCGGTTCCGGCCGTGCGCTGCCCGCGCACATAGCCGACCAGTTCCCGTACCTCCGCCACGTCCGGCACATGACCGTGCCGGGCCGTCTCGAAGAGCGGCACCGCGCCGTCCCATCGCGCCGCCCGGCGCATGGGCGGGCGGCGCGGCCAGAATCCGCCGATCCACACCGGCGGCCCGGGCCGCTGCACGGTGGCGGGCAGCAGCGACACGTCCCGCACCTCGTAGTGCCGGCCGTGGTGGTTCACCGGCTCGCCGGACCAGAACCGCCGCAACAGCCCCAGCCCCTCGTCGAGCCGCTCGGCGAGGAGGCGCGGATCAGTGGTGTCGCCGAAGCTGCGGTATTCGTCCTCGATCGGACCTCCCAGGCCCGCGGCGAAGATCACCCGGCCCCCGCTGAGGTGGTCCAAGGTGGCCACCTGACGGGCGAGTTGCTGCGGACGGTACCGCGGGACCGGCGTCAGCAGGGTGCCCAGCCGGATCCGGGAGGTCGCGAGCGCGGCGGCGGTCAGCAGCATCCAGGGGTCCCCGAAGGGACGGCCCTGGTGATGTCGGTGCAGCACGTGGTCCCAGACGAACAGGCCGTCCCAGCCCGCCTCTTCGGCGGCGGCCGCGACGGTGGCGACGTTGCGGGGATCGGCGAAGTCGCCGAAGTTGGGGATGTTGACGGAGAACCGCATTCCAGCAGGATGCGCACCCCACGACGATGGGGCAACCGGTTTTGCGGCCAGGCGACTTGGGGACCGGCCTGCCCGGCGTACGGCATCGGCACCCGCCGCACATCACCCATGAACCCTCAGAGTTGGGGGACGGTGGAGCCGCCGCCTGCCTTGACCGCTTCCACGGCAGCTTGATGCAGTTGCCGGCTGTGCACCTCGGAACGGCAGGGCACGGGGCTTCCGCTGAGGGTGAACCAATCGGAGGTGCCCGTGTACTGGACCGCCACGTCGGCCTCGTTGCCGTCCCAGGTGGTGTGGACGGTCAGGTCGCCGACGACGATCCCCGCCTCGTCGGTTCGTGCGCCGCCCCGGCCGGTGAAGACCCCGGGGGTGGTCCATGATGCCCAGACCATGACGTCAGCCTTCCCTTCTGAGTGTGCGGGCCCCATGAGCGGAACCTCTACGGAATGGGGATTCCTCGTTCCCGCGCTGCGCGGCGAGGCGGCAGCCCGTCCGGGGCGGCCCGTCCGGGGCTCCGGCCGACGGCTTCGGCGGGGGTGTGCAGGCCCGCGGCGGCAGCCACGAAGTCCCGGGACGTGAGCAGGCCGACCAGCCGTCCGCGCGCATCCGTGACCGGCAGGGCGTCGAGGTGTTCCTCGGTCATCACCGCGGCCGCGCGCAACGTCGACTCCTCGGGGTGGACGGTGGCGGTCCGGCGGGCGTGCACCAGCTCGCGCACCGTGCGGCGGGACAGCGTCACGGCCGCGGCGGCGCAGGCGACGGCGAGTTCGGCACGGTCCAGGACCCCGGCGCAGCAGCCGTCCCCACGGACGACCGGCAGCTGACGCTGCTCGGACCTCTCCATGACCTCCCAGGCCAGCAGCAGGCTCTCGTCCTCGCCGATCGAGTACGGGGCGGCATCCATCAGGCTCCGCACCGCGAGTCGCTCGTTCACGGCTGCCTCCTCGCGCCGGGCGTCCGGCCCCGGTCCTCTCCGGGCGCCGGTGTCGCCCCATGCTCTTCCACGCTCGTCGGACGGGCGGCCCCTGTCATGGGGCCGTACGGCCTCTCCGCGGGCCATTGGCCCCACGGCCGGCCCCGGCTCCGGGCCGGGGCGCCGCACTCCGCGGTCGGCCTCTGCCACCAGTTTCCTCCGCCGTGCCCGCCGACCACGATTCGAGCCACGGTGAAGTCCGGGAAGTCGCCTCCGGGCCTCCTCGCAGTGACGGGTCAGCTGTGTGCGACGACCGCGACGGGGACGGTGATGTGGTGGATGGCCGCGTGCACGACATGCCCGATGTGGCCGCCGAACACGCCGGTGCGGATCCGCCGGCCGACGACGGCCAGCGAGGCGTCGCGGGCGTCCTCGACGAGGTTCTGTGCGGCGCTGCCGGACCGGCTCGACTCGATCACCTCGACGTCGGGGAACTTCTGCCGCCACGGTCGCAGCACCTTGCCCAGCAGTTCGGCCTGCCCGTGCGCGAGCGACTCGTGGAGCTCGACGTCGCCGGTGAAGCGGTAGAAGGAGGTCGGCGGCTCGGGCCAGCTGTGCACGGCCCGCAGGGGGGCCTTCCGGCGCGCGGCGGCGTCGAAGGCGAACCGCAGCACGGTGTCGTCCGGATCATCGATGTCGAGACCGAGCACGACGGGCCGGAAGGGCGCCGCGGCGGACGGCACGCCCGCGCGATCCGTCCGGTGCTCGTCCGCTGCCCGCTCCCCGGCCCGCACCAGCACCACCGGACGCTCGACGCGGGCCACGACGGAAAGACTCACCGAGCCGGCCAGGAACCCGCCGATCCCGCCGAGGCCCCGCGAGCCCAGCACCAGCAGTTCGGCGGAAGCCGACGCCTCGCAGAGGATGTCGGCCACGCTTCCGGTGAGCTGCTCGGTGACCACCGCGATGCCCGGGTGACGCAGCCGGATGCCTTCCGCGGACTCCCGCACCATCTGCTCGGCCCAGTGCTGGTAGGTCTCGGCGGCCAGCAGCGGATTCTGCGCCAGGCGCCTCGGCACCGGCTCACTGACGTACACGATCTTCAGCGGCAGCCCGCGCAGCAGCGCCTCACGCGCCGCCCATTCGGCCGCGGCCCGGCTCTCGGGCGAGCCGTCGATGCCTGCCGTGACGGTTCCGGACATGGTCTCCGCCTCTCCTGACCGACCTCCTGCAGCACCGCGTTCAGCGCCGCGGACGGCGGGGAAGGCCTTGTCGTGCTGTCAGCCCACTAATGCAGCATGTCGGGTGTGATCGCCCGTCGACAGAGCCATGCGGCCGGGCGGGCTGGGCCGGTCGGTCCCCCCCGGCCGCAGCGGAGCGGACGGCGGTGATCCCGAGGGCAGGCATCGAAGCGGTCCGGTCACGGGGGTCACCGCGCTCGATGACGTGCGGAGAGGACGTACGTTCGGCCCTCACAGCCCCACTCCCCGTACTCGGGGGTCAGTCCGGCGTCCATGGCTCTCAGACACGGTCGGCCGATGTGCGCGTACACCAGGCGTCCGACCCGGTTCCGAGCCGCCAGTTCGCCGACGTCCCGTACGGGGGCGTGCCCGCCCACTCCGCCGCTAAAGCGGATGGGGCGGTCCCAGGACGAGGCCTCGGCGAACATCAGGTCCGCCGCTGCCGCCCAGGCCGGGAAGGTCCGGAACTCCGGTGCCCACACCACCGCCCCCGGCTCTGCCTCGATGCGGTAACCGCAGGTGGGATGGGAGGTGTGGGCGACCGGCAGCGCGTGGATGCGCAGCGTGCCGAGGTCCATGTCCGTCATGTGTGGCTCCAGCCCGCGCTCGGCGGCGAGACGCCGCAGGGCGGAGCGCAGTTCGGCGTGCTCGTCGGTGACGAGCCAGGCGTCCAGCCGGCCCTTCGGCGGCTCCGCGCCGGGGCCGCCGTCGAATGCGACGCGATGACGGCCGTACGCGACCAGCAGACCGGCCGGCGCGAAACGCGGAGACGCCATGGCGCCCACGCCCAGCAGCGTCAGCCGGAGCCGAAGCGGCATGCCGTCACCTCCCGGGCTCGTGACCTGTCCATCGTCGCAGGCGGGCGGCAACCGTGAACTCGCCGGAGCCGAGGACGAACACGCCGGTGCGCCGCCGGGAGGTGATCGGTCGGCTTCCCGGACCGGACGCCGGTCCCACAGGGACGTTCGGCCCTGTGACCGATGGCCTGCGCCGCTCGATGGTGGGACGGGTGGGGCATCCGGCACGGCGGCTGGCCGGACGCCGGGCGGCGTACCAGTCGCCGGACCGGGGCGGGCCGGGCCATGGTCGACCTCGCCACCCGCCCCCGTGCGGCGATGTGTCCCGCGTGGCAGGTTGGTATACAGCACGACTCTGAGGAGAGGGCGGCGATCATGCGAGCTCACCTCGGCGACCAGCTCATCGTGGAAAGCCCGGCGACCGGTGCCACCAGGCGCGACGGCGAGATCGTCGGACTCCACCATGAGGACGGAACACCTCCCTACGAGGTGCGCTGGTCGGACACGGACGAAGTGACCCTGGTCTTCCCGGGACCCGACGCACACATCCGTCCCCTGTACCACGAGCCGGCCACGCCCCCACACGAGCCACGACCGGACACGGGCGAAGGGACCTTCGTGTCCCCCGCCGCCCCACCGCAAGGAGCGGCCAACCCTGGCGACATCGGCCGGCGCGTGGCCGCCGAACGCCGCAGGCGGGGCCTCACCCGTGAGGAGACGGCGGGCCGCGCCCGGATGTCGCCGGACTATCTGGCGTACCTGGAGGAGCGGCCCGCCGACCCGACCCTGGCGACGCTCGTCAGGCTGGCCGACGCGCTGGGCACCACGGTCGCCGCCCTGCGCGGCGGAGGCATCGATCTCCCACCCGGTCAGGGCCACGCGCTGCTCCGTCCCGAGCTGCGCGACCTCGGCCCGGAGGAATGCCGCGCGCTGCTGTCGACGCACGGCGTGGGACGCGTCTCGGTGTCGACGTCCGACGGCCGCCCGGCGGTCGTCCCGGTCGACTACGACGTCGTCGACGACGCCATCGTCTTCCGGACCGCACCCGATTCCGTGGCCGCGGCGGCCGCGGAACGGGACGTCGCCTTCGAGGTCGATCACCTGGACGAGGCCCTGAGCCAGGGCTGGAGCGTCCTCGCCGTCGGCCCGGCGAGCGTCGTGACGGATCCGGACACCGTACGCAGACTCACCCGGCACGCCCACTCCACGCCATGGGCGGGTGGTGCACGCGCGATGTGGGTGTCGATCCGGCCCAGGAGCCTCACGGGCCGCCGGATCGGTCCGGCCGAGCGCTAGAGGATTCCTTGGGCGCCCCTGGAACAGAGCCGACCGCATCATTACGCGCCCGTCAGGGACCGGCGCCGTGCCATGGCGCGTCGGGGCGGGTGGGATGCGCGGCGGCGGCGAGCCGCAGAGCGCAGGTGTGTGGTCCGGTGCCGGGGACGGCGCCGTACCGACGTGCCGAGAGCCCCGCTAGCGCTCGCCGGCCGGCCCGGGTTGCGACGGGAGTGCGCCGCTCATGCCGGCTCCGCCGCGTCCACGGGCATCTCGGCCAGGCGCCATTCCAGCATGCCGTCGCTGAGGCGGACGGCGCGGCGCCCGCGGTCGGTCAGGAGGCGAACCGCGTCGTAGGCGAGGACGCAGTACTCGCCGCGGCAGTAGACGACGATCTCGGTGTCCTCGGACAACTCGTTGATGCGGTCGGCGAGTTCATCCACGGGGAGGGAGATCGCGCCGGGGATGTGCCCGGCCCGGTACTCCTCGACCGGCCGCACATCGAGCACCGTCACCTCGCCCGCGGCGACGCGGGCGCGGAGTTCCTCGCGGCCGACCTCCGCGGCGCCGTCGTCACCGAGGTAGGCGTCGCGGGCGGCCGGCACGGCGGCCTGGTGGTTCTCGGCGACCTTGCGCAGCAGCGCGAACAGAAGGGCCACGTCGTCACCGGCGAGCCGGTAGTGGATGCGCACGCCCTCCCGGCGGGTGGCGACGAATCCGGCCTGCTTGAGCGTCTGCAGGTGCGCCGACGCGGTCGTGAGGTTCAGCCCGGCCGCCTTCGCGAGGGCGTCGACGGTCCGCTCGCCCTGCGCCAGCAGATCGAGCAGTTCCAGGCGTTTTCCGCTGGCCAGCGCCTTGCCGCTGGCCGCGAACGCGTCGTACAGCTGCGCCTTCGAGCCGGTTGCCGTGGTCTCCGCCATACAGTCCTCCATAAATCCATGGAATATAGTAGAGGATGGGAGGGCGATATGTGTACCGGACCTTGGAGGAAGCCGTGGGCTTCGCGGACGAGCATCTGATTCCGCTGGTGGACGAAGGGCTGGGCAACAGCGCCTACCTCGTCGACCTGGGCGACGGTCGTGCCCTGGCCGTCGACGCGAGCCGCGATCTGCGCGCCCTGCACGCCGCCGTCACCCGGCGCGGGCTGCGTGTCGCGTTCGCGGCCGACACGCATCTGCACGCCGACTTCCTCTCCGGTGCCGTCCAGCTCGGCCACGACCACGGGGCCACCGTGCTGGCCTCCGTCGCCGGCCGCCGCGCCTTCCCGCACCGGGCTCTCGCGGACGGCGACGAGGCCGACCTGGGCGGGCTGACGCTGCGCGCCCTCGCCACCCCCGGGCACACCGACGACCATCTGTCCTTCCTGCTGCTGGACGACAGCCGCCCGCTCGGGGTGTTCACCGGCGGCTCGCTGATCGTGAACTCCGCCGCGCGCACCGACCTGCTCGGCGCCGCACGCACCGAGGAGCTGGCCCGCGCGCAGTACCGCTCCCTGCGGCGGCTGACCCGGCTGCCGGACGAGACCGCGGTATGGCCCACCCACGGAGCCGGCTCGTTCTGCTCGGCCCCGCCCGGCGCCGCACGCACCACCACCGTCGGCACCGAGAAGCGGGCCAACCCGCTGCTCGCCGCACCCGACGAGGACGCCTTCGTGTCCCGGCTGCTCGCGAGTCTCGGCAGCTACCCCGCCTACTTCGACCGGCTCGCCGAGCTCAACCGGCGCGGCCCCGCCGTGCTGACCGCCACGCCGACGCTGCCCGCCCTGGACACCGGGCAGGTGGGCGCGCTGCTCGCCGACGGCGGCCATGTGGTCGACGTCCGTCCCGCGGCCCGGTACGCCTCCGCCCACATACCGGGCTCGCTCTCCATCCCGCTGCGTGGCCAGTTCGCCACCTGGCTGGGCTGGCTGCTGCCGAGCGAGGCGCGCATCGCCTTCGTGGCCGACGAGGAGCAGGATCTGTCGGAGATCGTCTGGCAGGCGTACAAGATCGGTTACGAGCGTCTCGCCGGCTGTCTGTCGGGAGGCATGACCGCGTGGCAGGAGGCCGGCCTCCCCACCGCGGCCACCGCGTTCGTCACCCCCGACCGGGCGCCGGCCGCCCCGTACCTCGACGTACGGCAGACGGCCGAGTACTCCGCCGGACACGTCCCCGGCGCCGTCC
This sequence comes from Streptomyces sp. RB17, assembly GCF_009604455.1. Classification (GTDB taxonomy): domain Bacteria; phylum Actinomycetota; class Actinomycetes; order Streptomycetales; family Streptomycetaceae; genus Streptomyces. The sequence goes on along the minus strand of NZ_WEGL01000005.1, from coordinate 238,423 downwards.
ACCTCGAACTCGGCGCCCTCGCCGCCCATGCCGCCGAGGTTCCCGGGGGCGCGGTGGTGGGCTGCGGGCACGGGGAGCGCGCCATGACCGCGGCCAGTGTCCTGGAGCGCGCCGGCCGCACGGGCCTGACCGTGCTGAACGGCGGCCCCGGCGACTACGCCGCCGCCCACGGCCGCCGGCTCACCGAGGGCGCCGCCCGGTGAACGCGACCACCGAGTCCGCGGCCGGGCCTGTCCAGCTGGGACTGCGCGAGAACTGGCCGCAGTTCACGCTGCTCGTCGTCGTGAACGTCTGCGTGGGCGGCCTGGTCGGCCTGGAACGCACGACGGTCCCGCTGATCGGCGCCCGCACCTTCGGCCTGACCGATGACCTGGCCGTCTTCTCCTTCATCATCGCCTTCGGCCTGACCAAGGCCCTCACCAACCTCGCCGCCGGCGCGCTGACGGCCCGCTACCGCCGCAAGCAACTCCTGGTGACGGGCTGGCTCATCGGCATCCCCGTGCCGTTCGCCCTCGCCTGGGCACCGTCCTGGGGGTGGATCGTCGCCGCGAACGTGCTGCTGGGCCTCAACCAGGGTCTGACCTGGTCGATGACCGTCAACATGAAGATCGACCTCGTGGGACCGGCCCGGCGAGGACTGGCCATGGGCCTGAACGAGGCGGCCGGCTACACCGCCGTCGGCACCACGGCCCTGGTCACCGGCTATCTCGCCACCGCGTACGGCCTGCGTCCGGTTCCGGAACTCATCGGTGTGGTCTTCGTCGCCGCCGGGCTGGGCCTCGCCCTGACCGTGCGGGACACCGCCGCGCACGTCGCGCTCGAACTCTCCCGGCACCCCGAGTCCCTGCCCGCCGGCGAGAGCACCGCCCTGGCCGCCGTCTTCGCCCGGACCTCCTGGCACCACCGTTCCCTGCGCGGCGCGAGCCAGGCCGGTCTGGTCAACAACCTCAACGACGGCCTCACCTGGGGCGTCTTCCCCCTGCTCTTCACCGACCACGGTCTCGGCCTCGCCGCCGTCGGCCTCATCAAGGGCCTCTACCCCATCCTCTGGGGCCTCGGCCAGATCCCCACCGGCCACCTCTCCGACCGGGTCGGCCGGAAACCGCTCATCGTCATCGGTATGCTGACCCAGGCCGCCGGATTCGTCCTTGCCCTCGCCCTGTTGGACACCCCTCTCCTGGCGGGCGTCCTGTCGGCCGTCGCGCTCGGACTGGGCACCGCCATGGTCTACCCGGCCCTCATCGCCTCGGTCTCCGACCACGCGCACCCCGCCTGGCGGACGGGCGCGCTGGGCACCTACCGCTTCTGGCGTGACATCGGCTACGCCGTGGGCGCCCTCGTCGCGGGCATCCTCGCCGACGCCCTCGGCCTGAACGCCACGGTCGTCGCCGCCGCGGCTCTCACCGCCGGCTCCGGTCTGCTCGCCGCCCGCTGGATCAGTGAACACGACGCCGGCCGCTGACGCGGCTCACGGCAGGTGCGCCGGTCGGTCAGGGGCCGGAGGGATGTTCTGGTTGGCGTGGAACAGGTTGTCCGGGTCGTAGGCGCGCTTGACCGCAGCCAGGCGGTCGTAGTGGCCGCGGTAGGTGGCCCGGACCCGTTCCTGGCTCTCCCCGGGGCCGATGAAGTTGACGTAGGAGCCGCCCATGGAGTGCGGGTGCAGGTCGGTCCAGTAGTCGACGCACCACTGCCGGATCGCCTCGGCGTTGGCGGGGTCCGGGTCGATGCCGGCGATGATGCCGGACCAGACGGCGTCCCGGTGGGCCCAGGCCGCGTCGTCGGCGCCGGCCTGGTGGGCCGCGCCGTCCACCGGGTACAGGTGCATGGTCGACAGGCCGGTCGGGATGTTCTCGCCGTACTTGTGGTGCACGTCGATCGCTGCGTCGGGGATGGTCTCGAAGCAGTCGCCGCGCCAGTACCACTGCAGTCCCTCGGGGAGCAGCTGGTCGAACATGGTCTGCAGGGCGGGGTAGGGCATGGGGGTGGTGAAGTGGAAGGCCGGCGGCGCCGGCTCGTTCACCACGGCGAACACCTCCGTCAGGCGTTCGTCGGAGAGGTCGCCCGTGTAGCACCACACGACCCCGCACATCTTCTGACCGTGGAGCGGCTCGGGGAAGGGCGGGCCGGGCGGTACGACGAGGAGGGCGAAGAACCCGCTGAGCTCGTCCGGCGCGGCGGGCAGGAACTCCCGGTACCAGCGCAGTACTTCGGGCGTGCGGTCGACCGGCCACACCGTCACCGCGACCCCGACCGCGGACGCCGGGTGCAGCCGGAAGGTGAACGACGTCACCACGCCGAAGTTTCCGCCCCCGCCCCGCAGCGCCCAGAACAGGTCCGGGTGGCTCTCCGGGGACGCGGTGACATAGCTGCCGTCGGCGAGGACGACGTCGGCCGACAGCAGGCTGTCGACGGTCAGGCCGTACCTGCGGGTGAGATGGCCGTGGCCGCCGCCGAGCGTGAGACCGCCGACGCCGGTGGTCGACACGATCCCGGCCGGCACGGCCCGCCCGAAGGCGTGTGTCGCATGGTCGAGGTCGCTGAGCAGGCTGCCGCCGCCCACCTGGGCGGTGTCCGTCTCCGGGTCCACCCTGACCCAGCGCATCGGCGACAGGTCGAGGACGAGTCCGTCGTCGACCAGGCACAGACCCGGGCCGCTGTGTCCGCCGGCGCGCACGGCGAGCTCGGTGCCGGTGTCCCGCGCGAAGGAGATCACCGCCCGTACGTCCGCCACGTCCACGCACGGGGCGAAGGCGGCCGGCCGCCGGTCGATCATGGCGTTGTAGATGCTGCGGGCCGCGTCGTAGCCGGGGTCCTGCGGTGTGATCACGGATCCGCGCAGTGCCTCGCGCAGACCGCCGACCGTCGTTTCGTCGATCGTGTTCATGGCCGAGTGCCTTCTGAGAGGTGCGCATCCTGTCGGTCAGCGCTTGGTCGCCACGTAGTAGACGTTGAGCGGGTCGCCCTCCACGGCCTTGATGTCGATGGACCCGAAGCCCGCCTCCTCGAGCATCCGCACGGCCGTCTCCCGGCCCCAGACCGAGCCCAGGCCGGCTCCGCCCGTGCTGAGCGAGGTCGTCATGCAGTAGAAGACGGAGAAGCAGTAGAGGGCGGGGGCGAAGGGATGCCCGATGTTCTGCTCCAGCCTGCTGGAGGCGGCGATGTCGCCCATGAGGAAGGTGCCTCCGGGGCGCAGGGCGCGGGCGATCACCGCGAGGGTCTCGGCCGGCCGGGCCAGGTCGTGGATGACGTCGAAGGCGGTGATGAGGTCGTACTCGCTGGTGATCCGTGTCGAATCGGCGACGGTGTAGTCAAGGTTGTGCAGACCGGCGACCGCCGCCTCGGCCCGGGCGGTCGCGATGGCGGCCTCCGACTGGTCCAGGCCGTGGAAGCGGCTCGCGGGAAACGCCTTGGCCAGCACGAGCGGGGCACGGCCCTGCCCCGTGCCCACGTCGAGAACGTCGAGGCCGGCCCGCAGCCGCTCGGCGAGCCCCGGTACCAGCGGCACGATCACATCGACCAGGGCGGCGTCGTAGACCCGGGCGGTCTCCTCGGCCTGCAGCGCCTGGAAGCGGGGATACGCCGAGTACGGCACTCCCCCGCCCCTGTGGAAGCACCGTACGACCCGTTGTTCCACCTCGCCCATGAGCGCGACGTACGGCATCATGGCCGCCACGTTGTCCGGGCCGGCCGCCGTGGTCAGCGACGCGGCGTGCTCCGCCGGCAGCGCGTACGTGTCCCCCGCCGGGTCGTACTCGACGAATCCGCCGACGACCATGCCGCCCAGCCACTCCCGCACATAGCGTTCGTCGAGGTCCGCCGCCTCGGCTATGGCGGCACTGGACGACGGGGGCAGGGCGGCCAGGGTGTCGAACAGGCCGCACTGGTGACCGACGCTGGTGAGCAGGGCCAGGGCCGCTTTGTTGAGGACGTCGAGCATCTCGGCCGCGAACGCCTCCTGCCCGGCGGGATCCGGTGGTGCCTGCCGCTCCTGGGAAACGGACATGTTTCCTCCCTCACCGGTGAGCTGCGGCGTGTTTCACCGGCGGTGCGGTCGCACACTGCCCGCAAAGCCGCCTCTTCGCCAGGCTATGCCCGTACGGGATCCCCGCACCTCACGAACCAGGGACGCCTGCCGAAGCCACGGCCGCACGGCCACGGCGGCGACGCCGGCCGCCGGCAGCCCGCGAGCCAGGAGCTCCATCTCCGGGAGCGTCCCTCGGAGGTCACCGCTCAGCACCTGGCTCAGCAGCGCCTTCGCGTTCACCAGGTCGACGCCGAGTTCCGCCCGCGGCACCCGCACGATCACCGCGCCCTTCGCCGACGGCCCGCGAACTCGCAGCGTCGCCGGCCCGCTCCGATCAATTCCCTTGTGCCGGCGTCACGTCGGCGGCATCAGGAACCTTCTACGTCGACCTGACCGTCGGCGGGGCACCGAACATGCATGGAACGTCGAGGCCCCTTGGCCGGCGTGCAGCCGGCCAAGGGGCCTCGACGGGTCAGCCTGGGTCAGCCGTCGGACTCCGACGACGGGATGTAGGCGCCGGGAACGTCGTTCGGTGCGTAGATCTTCTTCTCACCGGGGTACGGCGTCTTCCAGTTGTGCGTCTGGTACCACGTGAAGTGGTTCATCTGCTCGGGGTTGGCGTAGTCGGGCCTGGCCTGCGGACCGGTCAGCCGCTGCTTCGCCTTCCAGGCGTCCCACTCGGCGGCGAGGTTCTGCATGTCCGCCGGCACCTTCGTCGCCGGTACGGCCGCCGCCTTCGGGTCCTGCGCCGCCGGGGTGTCGACACCGCAGGAGGGCGGGGTCTTCAGACCGTCGGTCAGCGAGGTCCGGTTCGGCTGCGCCGTGAACGGCGTGTAGTCCGGGTGCTGGGTGAAGGCGCCGCGCATCGGGGTGGCCGCGCTGTCCTTCTGGTTCATCGGGTGGATCCCGAGGATCTGCTCGATGGTGCGGATCATGGTGATCTGCGAGTAGTAGTGGTTGTCGACGGTGCCGTGCTGGGCGAAGGGGCTGATGATCTGGATCGGGGCACGGTGGCCGTCGACGTGGTCGAGGCCCGCCTGGGAGTCGTCCTCGACGACGAAGATCGCCGAGTCCTTCCAGTACTTGCTGTGCGAGATCGTGTCGACCATCTTGCCGACCGCGAGGTCGTTGTCCGCCACCTGGGCCGCCGGGCTCGCCGGACCACCGGTGTGGTCGTTGGAGAGCCAGAACATGTTCAGGTTCGCCGGGCCGTTCTTCTCGAAGTCCTGCTTCCAGATCTCGTACTTGTAGATGTCCGGGACACTGGTGTCGAACATCGGGAAGCCGGGCACCGACACGTCGTTGAGCGACGGGATGGCCGAGCCCGTCTGTATCGGGTAGGCGGTCTTCTGGCCGGTCGCGGCCATGTTCTTGGCGTCGCAGTACAGGTTCTGCCAGGTCGCGTCGGACGGCTTGTTCTCGATCGACTGGAACTCGCCGAAGTCCCGGACGGTCTTCCCGGCCGCCTGCGCACCGGTCCAGATGAAGCCGGTCTTCTGGTGGCCGAGCGCGTCGTTCTCGGTGTCGTAGCTGCGCGCGTACTCACCTGCCGAGGACTCGGTGTACTCCGGGTCGTCGGCCTGCATCAGCCAGTTGTGACCCTCGGCGGAGTTCGTGCCGATGTCGTAGGTGTTGTCGTACAGCCCGAACTGCTTGGCCAGGGCGTGCTGGTTCGGCGTCACGTTCTCGCCGAACTGCGTCACGGACGGGTCGCCGTTGCCCTCCGGCACGTCGCCGAAGACCTGGTCGTAGGTCCGGTTCTCCTTGACGATCAGGAAGACGTGCTTGATCGAGGAGGGGTCGCCGAGCCGCTGCGGGACCGGCACCGGCCGGGCCTTGCTCCCGCCGCCGGCCAGCGAGACCGAGCCGGGGGTCCACCCGTTCTGCTGGAAGACCTTGGCCGTCTCGGACCTGATCACGCTGTCGTCCGGCAGCGTGAACCGCGTCAGGCTCGAGGTCGTGTCGTGGGTACCGTGCCCGGCGGGGTTGTTCGGGCGACGGGCGTCGATGCCACGGGTGTTGGAGACCAGCACCTGGTTGCCGACGGTGGTGATCTCCGACGGGAAGTAGTCCGTCGGGAGCAGACCGACGTAACCGACCGGCTCCTGGGGGCTCTTGTACCGGTAGACGGCGACCGCGTTGGCCCTGCCGAGCGTCACCAGCAGCCGCCCGTCGTCGGTGAGCGTCACCGCGTTGGGCTCGTAGCCGACCTTCGCCTCCGGCCACGGCCGGGTGTCGATGGTCTGCACGACCTTGTTCTTGCCGGTGTCGATGACCGACACGTTGTTGTCGGCGGTGTTGGTGACGAACAGCGCCTTGCCCTTGGCGTACAGGGCGGTCGGGTGCAGACCGACGTCGATGCTCGACGGGGCGGCCTGCGGGTTCGCCAGGTCGATGACGCTGACCGTACCGGTGGTGGTGGCACCGGTCTTCGGGTCGGCCGGCACCTGGGTGCCGTACGAGTTGATGGTGGTCTCGCCCGGCTTGGCCGGACGGCCGCCCTCGTTGCTGACGTAGAGCTTGTCGCCGACCTGGACCATGTCGCGGGGCGCGTTGCCCACGGTCCAGCTCTGCTTGATGGCGCCGGTGGCCGCGTCGATGGCGACGACCCGGTTCTGGCCGTTGACCGCGGAGTACACGGTGGAGCCGTCGGCCGAGAACACCGCCTCGCCGACCAGCGCGTGCTTGGACCCGTCCGCCGGGATCGTGATCGACGTCGGGTTGCTGACCGTGCCGTCCGGGTTGACCGTGAACCTGGTGTAACCGTCGGTCTGGCCCAGCCACAGCTGCTTGCCGTCGGGCGAGTACGTGGGGCCTTCCTGGCCCACGGAGTTGCTGCTCAGGCGCGGGGTCGACGAGGCGGCGGTGCCGACGACCTGCTGCACCTTCCAGTTCTTCACGTCGACGATGGCCAGCGCGCTGCCGCCGTCGGTGACCGAGGCCGCGAGGTGGGTGCCGTCCGGGCTGGGCGAGGACGACATGATCTTGCCGTTGTTGATGACGAGGCGCTCGCCGTACGGGGCGATGTACTGGTCGCTGGAGATCACCTGGCCGCGATCGGTCGTCTGGCCGACCTGGTCGGTGCCGAACTGGTGCGTCTGGGCGTAACCGACGCCGGCGGTGACGGCGAGGACCACAGCCGTGGCCCCCACCGTGAGGGCGCTGCGGCGCCCCACTCGTCTACCGCGGAACTCCGTCTCCACCGGTCGGCGGTTGCGGGTTACCTGCATGGGAAAGTCATCCCTTCGAGGTGCTGAGTAGTTCGACGTTGCCGTCGAACTGCCAAAGTGGGTTCGGTGCATCGCCGGTCGGCGTCCGCACCAGGAAGTAGCCGTTCACTTCCTTCGGTCCGTCGCCGTCGGCGACGAACCGCCCGTCTGAGGTGACGTCGAGTTGGTAGACGGCCGTCCCGGTGGCCTCGACGCCCGGGAGATGCCAGGACACGACGCAGCGCCAGTCGTTGCCGGGGCCCTCGGCAGCGACCCTGACGCTGCCCTTGTCGCACGTCGCCGTGGCCTTCAGCTGCGCCTCGGTGACGTCGGGACGGTTGAGCTGCTTGGTCTGCAGGCGATAGAGATGGGCGAACTCCGTGGCGAGGGAGCGCTGCACCTTGTCCTGCGAGATGCCGGAGCCCATGGCCCCGGTCGCCGAGGCGACGACGGCGACGGTCAGGCCGGCCAGTCCGACGAGCGGCAGGAGACCGGCGGTGACCGCGCGGCGGGCCGAGCCGTCGACGGTGAGATTCGTGAAGTCGCGCCGCAGGAACAGCAGGTACGCCAACGTTGTCGCGAGCAGGGCCCACACCAGGCTGACCACGACGCCGATGAGGAGCGGGCCGAGCTGTGCCGGGCCGGTGAACAGGCCGTTCCAGGCGATGAAGGCGTAGCTCGGCAGGGCGAGGCGTACGGCGACGGGGAGCGGCAGCATCTGGGCGAGCTGCATCGCGAGCGCGACGATCGCCGGCAGCAGCAGCCCCATCGGGGACCGTCCCAGCGCGACGGACCCGAGGAGTCCGATCGCGGCGAGGGCCAGGGTCGGGGCGAGCACGCACACCCAGGCGAGGGCGACCTTGCCGGCCGCGTCCGACGGCGTCAGCTGGTGGCCGTCGAGGCCGACCAGCGGCCGGTTGCCGACGGCCAGGAGACCGCCGGCCGCGCTGGAACAGGCCAGCCCGGCCACGAGCAGCAGGATGACGGTGAGGCTGGCCAGCGCCTTCGCCGCGAAGATCCGCCGTGGCGAGCGGACCGCCACGAGCAGGTGCCGCCAGGTGCCGAGCCGGTCCTCGGAGGCGAACACGTCACCCGCGACCACCGAGGTCAGCAGCGGCAGCGCCCAGGTGCCCGCGAACCCGAGCATCACCAGCGGTCCGGCCCATCCTGTGGCGAGCATCCAGCGGCCGAAGAGGGTGTCCGAGGGGAGTGTGCTCTGCTGGCCCACCGCCGCGACGAAGAGCGCCGGGGCGATCCAGCAGGCGAGCACCAGCAGGCGGACGCGCCACTGCGAGACGAGCTTGACCAGTTCGAAGCGGTAGCCGCGGGCCACCGAGACGCGGCCGGCGCCGGTGGACCGGTCGGGGGCGGGGGCGGGGGCGGGGGCGGTGGCGGTCATCGGCCGGCCTCCTGCTGCTGGTCGTGGGTGTCGGGCGGCTGGGCGCCGACTTCCTGTTGCTCCTCGGCGCCGGCGCCCGGCTGCTCGACGGCGGCCTCCCGCCGGCCCTGGCCGGACTCCGGCTGCTCGACGGCGGCCTCCCGCCGGCCCTGGCCGGACTCCGGCTGCTCGTTGACGGACTCGGGTTGCCCGGCGCCGGATTCCGTCCGCTCCGTTCCGGTCCACTGATGGTCCGTCAGGGCCAGGAAGGCGGCCTCCAACGGGGACACCACGGGGGCGAGTTCGCGCAGGGCGATGCCCGACCGCACCAGTCGGAGCACCAGTTCGTCGAGGGCCGGCACCAGGGCGCGGACGACGAGCACCTCGTCGTCGGGGCGTCCCACGGCGTCGTCGACGAGGCGGATGCCGGGCGTGTCGGCAGCGAGCCGGCGGGCGGCCTGCGGATCGGAGGCGATCAGCCGGTAGTCGAGCTCACGGTGCTCCGCGGCCAGCTTGCGCAACGGACCGGAGAAGACCACCCGTCCGGTGGCGAGGATCGTGACCTCGGAGCACAGTGCCTCGAGGTCGTCCATGCGGTGGCTCGACAGCACGACGCCGGTTCCCTCCGCCGCGAGCCGGGCGAGGACACCGTGGACGTGTTTCTTGCCGGCCGGGTCGAGGCCGTTGGACGGCTCGTCGAGCACGAGCAGACGGGGCTTGGTGAGCAGGGCGGCGGCGAGGCCCAGCCGTTGCCGCATGCCCAGGGAGAAGCCACGGATCCGGTCGTCGGCGACATCGGTGAGCCCGACCTGGTCGAGCACGTCGTCGATGCCCGCCATCCGCGCGTCCTGGCCCCGCAGGGCGGCCAGCGCGGCGAGATTCTGCCGGGCGGTGAGCGAGGGGTAGAGCCCCGGCCCGTCCACGAACCCGGCGACACCGTCGGGTGCGGCGAACGTCCTGCCCACCGGCGTACCGAGGATCTCCAGACGGCCGCTGTCGGCCACGGCCAGCCCGAGCAGGAGCCCGAGAAGCGTCGTCTTGCCGGCGCCGTTCGGGCCGACCAGTCCGTGGATCTGCCCCTGCGGCACATCCAGATCGATGCCGTCGAGTGCGACGACATCACCGAAGCACTTGGTGATCCCGCGAGCCCGGATCGCGAGGAGTGAGTCCATGAGCCCCTTCTTTCGAAAGCCTCATGGACCCTAGGGAGGGCACACCGTACGCACAGGAATCGCCAGTTGAACGCTCACGGAACGGAAGACAACAGCCGTCCACGACGCTCACAGGTACAAAGGCCGCGCCAGCATCCCCGCTGTCCAGGGAAGCTGACGCGCCGCCAGTGAACGCGTGCGTCAGTACACCGCGCGCACCTCTCCCACCTCCTGTCCTCGGCCCAGCACCGGCGTACGACCGATGCGGTCCACGACCGGTGCCGTGACCCCCATCAGTCGCAAGGCGCGGGCCAGGACCGGGCCGAGGGCCCGTACTCCACCGTCCTCGATCTTGAGGGCCAGGGCGCGGCCGTCGGGCAGGGCGAGGGCCTGTACGGCTTCCGCACCCACCTTCGACAGGGCGCCCGGTATGTCCTTCATGAGCCAGGTGTCGTGGCGGTGGGTGCCGGCGACGTACTCGGGGTGGGCGCGCATGGCGTCGGCGACCCGCCGTTCGGGGGTGCCGGGCGCGGCGAGGACGCAGGAGCGGAAGGCCCGGGCCAGGCCGGTCAGGCTGATCGCCATCAGCGGCGCCCCGCAGCCGTCCACGCCGACGGCGGCCACCGGTTCACCGGCCGCCTCCTCCACGACCGTGTGGATGAGGCGCTGGAGGGGATGGCCAGGGTCGAGGTAGGAGTCCAGCGGCCAGTCCCGCAGCGCGGCGGCCGCCAGCATCGCCGTGTGTTTGCCGGAGCAGTTCATGGCCACGCGGTCGCGTCGGCCGCCGGCCGCCAGGTAGGCCTCCTGCTCCTCCTGGTCCAGCGGGAGGGCGGGCGGGCACTGGAGGTGGTCCGGGGTCAGCCCGTGCTCGTCGAGCATCGCCCGCACCAGGTCGCGGTGGAACGGCTCGCCCGAGTGGCTCGCTGCGGCCAGCGCCAGCCGCTCCCCCGCGAGGTCGAGGCCGGCTCGCACCATGCCCGCCGCCTGCATCGGCTTGTTGGCGGAACGAGGGAAGACGGGGGACGTCGCGTCACCGATCGCCCACTCCACCGAGCCGTCCGCGGCGAGCAGCACCACGCTGCCCCGGTGCCGCCCCTCGACGAATCCGGAGCGGACGACCTCGGCGAGGACCGGGACGCTCGGCGCGCTTGCGGTGGGGGGCACGGCGGACTGGGGCATCGGCGGATCACCTTCCGGGACGGGAATCGGGGCCGACCCGCCCGACCGCGCCCGGGGTCACCGGACACGCCGACCGGATGAGCGGGTCGCTCCGCACGGTACTCGGAGGCGGGCCGTGCGCTGCGGCAGGCCTCGTACTCCTGCCCCCGCTGCACCCGCAACCGACCGACCGAGGACCCTTGCCTGTACGGGCCGGGCATAGGTTGGGGCCATGAGTGACGACTGGCGTACGGATCGGATCGGGGCTGCTCTGCGGGGTGAGAACCCGACGGTGCTGCGGCGGCTCCAGGCGGGGTTCGCGGTGATCGGCGACGTGCAGTTCCTGCCGGGCTACTCGGTCCTGCTGGTGGACGAAGCGGGTGTCCAGCGGCTGTCCGACCTGCCGAGGGCCAAGCGGCTGGCGTTCCTGTCCGACATGGACCGGCTCGGAGAGGCCGTGGAGCGGGCCTGCCGGCGGCTGGATCCCGCGTTCCGCCGGGTGAACCTGGAGATCCTCGGCAACACTGACCCGTTCCTGCACGCCCACGTCTGGCCCAGGTTCGCGTGGGAGTCGCCCGAGGCCGTGGGGAAGCCCGTATGGCTGTATCCGCCGGACCGGTGGCGGGACGAGCGGTTCCGGCTCGGTCCGGAGCACGACGCGCTGCGGGAAGCGATCGGGAGCGAGCTGGACCTGCTGGCGTCCACCCTCTGACGGGCCGTGTTACGCCCCTGTGACGCCGAACTGACGGTTCCAAGATCAGTCCCTGCCAAGCTCGGTCTGACCGAACGACCCGACCTGTCCACATTCCTGGGGGAATTCAGACATGACCACCCGTACCCGCACCATGGCGGCCGCCATCGCCGTGGCTGCAGCCGTCACCGGCACCGCCCTGCTGGGCGCCGGCGGTGCCTCCGCCGCCTCCGGCGCCTCGCACGGAACCCTGACCATCAGCAACGGGACCAAGTACGTGCTGATCAACGGCCACAAGGTGAACTTCGGGGTGCCCGTCCGGGACCTCGCCTGGTCCCCGGACGGCAAGAAGACCGCCTTCGTGGACGGCTCGGGCAACCTGGACGTCGCCAGCCCCGACGGCAGTGGGCGTGTGGTGGTCGCCAGGAATCCGGGCAACCAGAACTGGTCCCACCCGACCTGGCAGGTGACCGCGAAGGACACCCAGTACAACATCCCGGCCAAGGACAACCTCATCTTCGCGGCGCGTGCGGGCGGTGTGTCCCGGCTGAAGTACGTCTCCGCCAAGGCCGTTCACGGCACGCCGAAGACGCTGTCCCTGAACGGCGACCCGGGTCCGGGCGGGGCGCTGCCGCAGACCGGCAACGTCTGGCCGAACGCGGCCGGCCACTACGGCACCTCGGTCTACGCCAACGACCACACCGGTGCCGTCTACATCCGTGACGACTACCTGCGCCAGCAGGGCGGCAAGCTTACTCAGGGCTCACAGCCGGCGCTGTCCCCGAACGAGGAGGAGGTCGTCTTCGTGCGCTCGGTCGCCGGCCACGACCACGTGCTCGTGGAGGACTTCATGCACGGCAACCACGTCAAGGACCTCACACCGCACGCCACGACCGACTACACCGAGCCGGCCTGGTCCCCCGACGGCAAGACCCTCGCGGTGCGCACCCCGTCCGGCACCGTGACCCTGCCGGCCGACGGCACGGGTCATCCGGTCAAGGTCACCTCGACGGCCGGCCTGGCGGCATACCGCCCCTGACGTCGTACGAGGGAACGGGCCGGGCGTGTCCGGGGCGCGGAGTGCGGGTCACTTCGCGTTCCGGGCGAGCTCGGCCCGCAGCTCGTCCAGGTGCGCGTCGGCGGTGTCGTGCGGCAGGAACTCGACGACGTCGAGGAACCGGAAGAGCACCCGGTCGGCGGTGACGGCGTACTCGTACTCGCCGAACCCCACCACGGCGCCCAGCGCACCCCGGACGGCGCCCCGCACCACATGCGAGGTCATGTCGTCCGGTTCCGCCGCCGACATGCCGCGCCGGGCGTTGGGCCGGGCGAGATAGGGGCACACCATCGAGGCGTACAGCATGCACGCCCGGTGGCCCGGTCCTTCGAGGGTCGGCGCGAGATTGCGGTAGGGCCGTCCGGCGGCCAGGGCCTCCCCGATGGCCGCGCTCTCCGCGGCGCCGACCACCCGCCACACCGGTCCCTGCGGCATGCCCCGGTTGCACACCGAGCACAGACGCTTGCGCGCGCACGCGGCGCTGCGGTCGTAGTCGGTGAGCGCGAACCGGGGCTCCTCCCCTTCCCAGGGGGTGATCGCCGGCACCGGATACCCACGGGCGTCACGGGGCCGTGCCTCGACCGCCGCCGGCATGGGAACACTCTCGAATCGCACAGGCCATGACTACCAGGACCAGCGGCTTTTGGCCAAGGCGGCGCATGCGGCCACCTGGTGCGGGAACGATCCGCAAGGATCACTGCATGAACGAGATCGTGCTGATGTCGGATCCAAGGGTCGCGGCCGTCCCCGTGGCCGACTGCGGTGAACCGCTCGTCGACGTCCGGCTGCGGGATTCTCTCGCCGTGGATGCGCGCAGGGCGGAACCGACGGGGGCGTTCGCGTATCTGCGCGAAGGGGTTCTGATCCGTCTTCTCAGGGCTCAGCAACTCCTCCCGGACGGCGTGCGCCTGTTGTTCGTCGAGGGATACCGGCCGCCCGCGCTGCAGCGCCGGTACTTCGAGCGGTACGCCGGCACGCTGCGGACCGCTCACCCGGACTGGTCGCCGGCGCGGGTGCGCGAGGCCGCGAGCCGGTATGTGTCGCCGCCGGAGATCGCGCCGCACAGCGCCGGCGCCGCGGTGGACCTCACGCTCGTCGACGCCGAGGGGCGGGAACTCGACATGGGCACGCGGGTGAACGCCAACCCTGAGGAGAGCCACGGCGCTTGTTACACGGACGCCGCCACCATCGGTCCCGACGCCCGGGCCAACCGGCGCGTGCTCGGCGCGGCGCTGAGCAGCGTGGGACTGGTCAACTACCCGACCGAGTGGTGGCACTGGTCCTACGGCGACCGTTACTGGGCTCTGTCCACGGAGTCCTGCCGTGCTCTGTACGGGCCGCGGGAACCCGGATGAGCCATGGTGGGGCCCGCCCCGACGGCCGCTGCCCGGACGCGCCCCCGCTCGATCCGGAACTGGCTGTCGCGCTCTCGGAGCTGGGGCATGACGTGAGGGAGCCGTTCACCCCGGAGAACCTCGCGGCCCGGCGGGAGCGGGATGCCGCCGCGCGCCCCAGGCCGACCGCGGGGGATCTCCGGGCCGGCGGCCGCTTCGAGGTGGAGGAGCTGCGGGTGCCGGGGCCGCCGGGCGGGCCGGACGTCACGCTCGTGATGGCACGGCGCGCGGGGCTCGCCGGACCGCTGCCCCTGCTGTACTACATGCACGGCGGCGGAATGATCACGGGCAATGCGTGGTCCGTGCTGCCGCGGCTGCTTCGCGAGTGGGCCGCTCCCCTGGGGCTGGCCGTCGTCTCCGTCGAGTACCGGCTGGCACCCGAGGCGCGGTATCCCGCGGCGGTGGAGGACTGTTACGCGGGGCTCGTCCGGGTGGCTGGGCACGCGGTGGAGCTGGGCTTCGACGCCGGCCGTGTCGTCGTCGGGGGGAAGAGCGCCGGCGGCGGACTCGCCGCCGCCCTCGCCCTGCTCACCCGGGACCGGGGCGGGCCGGCCCCGGTCGGGCAACTGCTCCTGTGCCCGATGCTCGACGACCGAAACGACTCGTTCTCCAGCCGTCAGATGGCCGGCATCGACACGTGGGACCGGACCTCCAACGCGACCGCATGGCAGGCGCTGCTGGGCGACCGGTACGGCGCCGCGGACGTGTCGCCCTACGCGGCTCCCGCCCGCGCGACCGATCTGTCCGGGCTGCCCCCGGCCTATGTCGAGGCCGGATCGGCCGAGACCTTGCGGGACGAGGCCGTGGCCTACGCCCAGGCGATCTGGCGGGCCGGAGGCCAGGCGGAACTGCACGTCTGGCCCGGTGCCTGCCACGGCTTCGACACCTTCGCGCCACGGGCGGCGCTCAGCCAGGACACCCGCGAGGCCCGTACCCGCTGGCTGCGGCGCGTCCTCGCGCAGACGCGATGACCCCGCAGGTGACCAGGCCGTAGGCCAGGTGCGGGATCGCGTCCGAGGTCCAGTCGGCGGGCGACCAGGTGCGCGGGTCGCCGATGTCGAGGCCGGCGATCGGCGCGTCGGCCGGCGCCATCGCCAGGGCTCCGGTCAGCAGGGCGCCCAGCCAGGCGTGCGGGCGCAGGCCGGCGCGGTGCGGCAGTGACACGAAGGCGCCCGTCCCGACACGTACGGCGATGCCCGGCAGCGCCCCCGGTCCGGAGAGCCGGTTGTCCCGTCCTGCCCCGTCCGGGACTGGGTGTCCCGCCCTGGTGGTGATCTTCTCCACGACGGCCTCGGGGGTGCTGCTCGAAGGCCGGCCGCACAGCGCCATGTCCAGGCAGGACACGGCGTTCAGCGCGGTGGTGCCGGCCGCCCCGGCGGCACAGCCACGCGCGATGGTTCGGAACATGTCGCTCCGGATCTCCCCGCCGTGACACGGGCCATACGATGCCGCGCTCGGCTGCGGCCGCAGCCGGCGGCACGGTCACGACGGGTACGGGCCCGGACCGTGCTCCGGGCCGCTCCGGGCGATCCGTGTCAGGTCGGTCACCAGCGAGTCGAGCCACGACTCGGTCGCGTAGTACAGGCACGGCGCGCCGGGCGGCTCGGTCACGGACCCGACGAGCTCCGGATCGATCAGCGGAATCCGCCCGGTCGGGGTGTCCGACCCGGGATCCAGCGCCGCCGAGATCAACAGCATCCGCCCGGCCACCCGGTCCCCCAGCCCGCTGACCGAATCGGCCGCCACGGAGCCGAGGCCGGTCAGCGGCGGCGCCAACAGCCGTTCGGAACCCCACAGGGTGTGATGCCCCGCCATCAGCGTGGCCTGCCAGTCCACGCTGCGCGGAGCGGGCCGGCGCGGCGCGCCGCCGAACGGTGCCGGCTCGCTCTGGAACTGCGCGTACGCGGACTCGGCGAGGATGACCGCGCGCTGCAACGAGTGGTGTCCCGGCACCCCGGACGGCGCGGTCACCGCGCCGCCGCCCGCCACCGCGGCGCCGGTCGCCACCACGATCTCGGCCGCCCTGCGCAGGAGTTCCGCCGTCGCGTGACGCAGTTCGTCATGGGCGCCGCGCGGCCAGGCCAGCAGTCCGAAGACGGCGCCGATCGCGCTGCCGACCAGCACGTTCAGCACCCTGACCTCCGCCAGCCGCCAGGTCGGCGGGGCCAGCTGGGCGAAGACCAGGGCCACGAGCACGGTGAACAGGCCCTGTGCCCAGCCGACGCCCTTGACCGGCCCCACCGTGAAGGCGAACAGCATCCACACCGGCAGGACGACGGCGTAGACGGCGGTGTCGGTCCCGGCCAGGCTGAGCGCCGCGGCGGTGACGAGGGCCCCGGCCAGGGTGCCCGCGAGCGCCCGACGGATAGTGTCCCAGGTCTCGTCCATGGTGGTGCGGGTGAGGGTGAGCGTCGCCAGCGTGGCCCAGAATCCATGGGGCAGCGTGTCCACCCCGGCCACGAGCCGCGCCGCGGTCAGCGCCAGGGCGATGCGGGCCGCGTTCTGGAAGCACACCGACCGGCGCCCGGTGTGGCCGCGCAGGCGGTGCCACCACAGGACAGGCGCCCATGTGCCCGCGTACCAGAACCGGCCTCGCGCGGCCTCGATCGCGGCATGCCTTCCGTGTACGGCCAGATCGGCCGCCGTGGCCATGGCGAACGCGGCGTCGGCGATCTCCAGTACGTCGGCGTGCCGGCGCAGTACGGCGGGCGGGAGGTCCGGCGGGCGAGCGGTTCCGGGCGCCGGAGTCCCGGCGGGGGCCGGGCCCGCGGACACTGCCGACAGGTGTGCACGGGCCTTGACCAGGTCCTCGTACGGCTCCACCGACGACGGGCCGCCGCCCAGGCACTCCGCGGTCGCGGTGGCCAGCCGCGCGACGGCCTGCAGCACGGCGGTCACCTCGGGGCCCGGCTGCCCGCACGGCGCGGCGGGCAGTTGCGCCAGGCGGCTGAGGAGCGTGCGCGTGGCGAGGCCGGTGTGGGCGAGGGCCCGGTCGCGCATCCCCGCACCGGCCGGCCGTTCGGCCTCCGGCACGGTCAGGGACCGCAGGCACCAACCGGCCTCCCAGGCCGCCCGGATGTCGCGGTCGGTCAGGGCGTACGGCGGTGCGGCGAGGAGGGTCGCGCCGTGTGCGGCGGTCCGTACGGCGTGGGCGGCCCGTTCCCGGTACGACGGCGGGCTGGGCTCGGGGAAGATCAGCGCCTCGGCGGCGATGAAGAGGACCAGTCCGGTGGTCGTCCCGATCAGGCGCTCGCCGAGCGTGCCGGGGGCGTAGGGCGGGAACGACGGGAGGATGTACAGGAGTTGCAGGCCCGGCGCCGCCCCTGCCGGGCGTGGACCGCCCACGGCGGCGAAGGCCAGCGCGAAGCCGACCGCCAGCATGCCGACGACGGCGCTCCAGGTCCGCACCGAAAGATACGTGCCGACGACGACCAGCAGCCAGCACACCGGCAGCAGCCGGAGCACCGTCGCGGCCCGCTGCCGGCCGGTGCCCGGGATCTTGGCGAGTCCGCCCAGTGCCACGGCCGCGAACAGGGCGTAGGTGGCCGCCACGGGACGGTCGAGGCCGTAGCGGAAGAGGTAGAAACCGGCCGCGGCGACCAGCGTCACGCGTACCGCCCGGCGGCCCGAGACGGCGTAGTCGGCCGGAATCCGACGGCCTGGGACACCACCCACCCCTCCAGAATCACCCACCACCGAAGCCCAGGCATCTCACCGCTGATGGCCAGGCCCGTCACCGCTGACGGCCCGGCACCTCACCACCAACGCCCGACACCCCACCCCCGAACGCCCGGCACGTCACCACCAACGCCCGGCATCCCGCCACCGGGCGTTCGGCGGAGGGCAGCAGCGGGCGGTCACCCCGGGGTGAACCGGATCGGCGTACCGGCCGCGGCCTGCGCGGCAACCGCCAGGGCGGCCTCGGCGACGACGCCGATCACCGGGTAGCCGCCGGTGGTCGGGTGATCGTGCAGGAACACCACCGGGCGCCCGTCCGGGGGCACCTGCACCGCGCCGAGCACCATGCCCTCGCTGGGCAGCTCGCCCGCCGACACCCGCTCCAGCGCCGGGCCCTCGGTGCGCAGGCCGATCCGGTTGCTGCGCTGCGACACGCGGTACGTCGCCGAGGTGAGGGTGCGCAGCGCGCCTGGGGTGAACCAGTCGGCGCGTGGGCCGAGCCGCAGCGGCAGGGTCAGTTCGGCCGGCGGCCCGGGCCAGGGAGCGCTGTCGGGGAGCGCCGGCTGCCGGGCGGGAGCGCCCAGCGGAAGGACGTCACCGTCGCGCACCGGCGCCGGGCCGAGCCCGGAGAGCAGGTCCGTCGAACGGCTGCCGAGGACCGGCTCGACGGCGATGCCGCCGGCGACGGCGACGTACGAGCGCACGCCCGCCGTCACCCCGCCCACGTCGAGTACGGCACCCGCGGGCACCCGCACGGGCACGCCCCAGGCCACCGGCCGGCCGTCCACCCGCACCGGGCAGGGTGCGCCGCCGACCACGACGCTCACACCGCGGTCGGGGCGCAGGGCGCAGCCGGTCAGGGTGGTCTCCAGGACGGCGGCGCCGGGGGCGTTGCCGAGCAGCAGATTGGCCAGTCTCAGGGCGGCGGCGTCGAGGGCGCCGGAGCGGGGGACGCCCAGGTGGGCGTGGCCGCGCCGGCCGTGGTCCTGGACCGTGGTGAGGGCGCCGGACCGTACGACGGTGAGCTTGGCCGTCACGGTGTGCCGCCCTCCGCCACGAACCGCACGCGCGTCCCCGGTGCGAGCAGGGCCGGCTCCTCCCGGCCGAGGTCCCACAGCGGTGCCGGGTCCGGCATGGTTCCGATCAGCTGCCAGCCGCCGGGGGTGGCGCGCGGGTACACCGCGCTGTAGGGGCCGGCGAGCGCGAGAGCGCCGGCCGGGACCCTGGTGCGGGGGGTGTCGCGGCGCGGTACGTGCAGTTCGGCGGGCAGGCCGGTGAGGTAGCCGAAGCCGGGGGCGAAGCCGCAGAAGGCGACGCGGAAGGTGTGGGCGGAGTGCCGGGCGGCGACCTCGTGCACGGCGACGCCCCACAGGGCGGCCACGTGGGCCAGGTCGGGTCCGTCGTAGCGTACGGGGATCTCCACGACTCCCCTGTCGTCGGCGGCCCGGGCCGGCACGTCCCAGTGGGAGATGTGGCGGGCCAGCTCCGCCGGGTGGCCGACACCATCCACGAGCACGGTACGCGCGCCCGGCACGATCTCCGCGACGGGCGGCAGGCTGCCCGCCGCGCGGCGCCGCAGGAGTTCGGCGTGGAAGGCCGCGGTGTGCTCGGCGTCCGGCAGCTCGACGAGCAGCGCGTGCCGCCCGGCGAGGCGCACCTGCATGGACCGGCTCTGTGTCATGCGAACGCCCCGACCTCGATCCCGGCCGCCTCCAGGGCTGTGCGCACCCGTGCCGCGATCCGGGCGGCGCCCGGGGTGTCGCCGTGGACGCACAGGGAGCGGGCGGCCACGACGACCGTCGTACCGTCGACGGCCTCGACCGCACCGTCCACCGCGAACGCCAGCGCGCGCCGGACCACCGCCTCCTCGTCGGTCACCACGGCGTTCGTCTCGCGCCGCGAGACGAGCGTGCCCGCCGGGGTGTAGGCGCGGTCCGCGAAGGCCTCCGGTACGGCGGTCAGTCCCGCCTTCTCGGCCGCAGCGAGCAGCTCCGAGCCCGGCAGGCCGAGCACCGACAGCGCGCCGCCCGCCAGTTTCACGCCCTCGACCACGGCCGCGGCCTGCTCGGCGTCGTGCACGGTGCGGTTGTAGAGCGCGCCGTGCGGCTTGACGTAGGCCACCTCGGCCCCGGCGGCCTGGGCGAAGACCCGCAGTGCCCCGATCTGGTAAGCCGTCTCGGCCGCCAGTTCGTCGGCGGGTACGTCCATGGCCCGGCGGCCGAAACCGGCCAGGTCGCGGTAGGAGACCTGCGCGCCGATCCGGACGCCGCGTTCGGCGGCGAGCTCGCAGACGCGCCGCATCACCGCGGGGTCGCCCGCGTGGAAGCTGCAGGCGACGTTGGCGCTGGTCACGACGGAGAGCAGGGCGTCGTCGTCGGTGAGGGTCCAGCGGCCGAAGCCTTCACCGAGGTCCGCGTTGAGGTCGATCACGCCCCACAACCTAAGCGATTGTTGAACGATCCGACAAGGGATTGATTTACCGACCGCCCCCTTGTTCGATCGTTGAACGATCCCCTAGGGTCCCTGCATCCCTCACGGATCCGGAGCCCCCGGATCCGCGCCGCTCGGGCGTCCCGCCCGCTCACGCCTAAGGCCACCGCATGATCGTTCTCCTCGGCGTCGTCGTGGTGATCCTCGGATTCGTCACGCGCCGCAACCCCGTCCTGGTGGTGGGTGTCGCCGGTGTCTTCACCGGACTGATCGGCGGAATGAACCCGCTGGAGGTCCTCGCGGCCTTCGGCCGGTCCTTCGCCGACAGCCGCTCGGTCACCGTCTTCGCCGTCGTCCTCCCCGTGATCGGCCTCCTGGAGCGCTACGGCCTGCGCGAACAGGCCCGCAGGCTCATCGGCCGGCTCGGCGGTCTCAGCGCCGGCCGGTTCCTCACCGTCTACCTGCTGGTCCGCCAGATCACCGCGGCGTTCGGCCTCACCAGCATCGGCGGTCCCGCGCAGTCGGTACGGCCGCTCGTCGCGCCCATGGCCGAGGCCGCCGCCGAACGCTCGACCGGTGCCGCACTGCCCGAGCGACTCCGGGAGAAGGTGCGTTCCTACGCCGCGTCCGCCGACACCGTGGGCCTCTTCTTCGGCGAGGACTGCTTCATCGCGATCGGCTCGATCCTCCTGATCACCGGCTTCGTCGACTCGACGTACCACCAGAACCTCGAACCGACCCAGCTGGCCCTGTGGGCGATCCCGGTCGCCGCCTGTGCCTTCCTCGTCCACGGTGCCCGCCTGCTGCTCCTGGACCGGCAGTTGCACCGGGAGATGGCACTCGCCACCGCCGAACACGATCTGCCGCTGCCGAAGGAGTCCAACAAGTGATCAAGGTCGAATGGCTCTACTGGCTGGTGGGCCTCGTCTTCGTCGTCATGGCCGCGCAGATGGCCGCCGACCGCAGCAACCCCAGGCGGTGGACGTCCGCCGCGTTCTGGGGCCTGCTCGGCCTCACCTTCCCCTACGGCACCGGCGTCGCCAACGCCACCGCGAAGAACGGCGGCTGGACCCTGCCCGCCGAACCGCTCGGCGTCGCGGTCCTCGCCCTGATCGTGCTCGCCGGATTCAACTTCCTCGGCAAGGGCGTGCCGGTCACCAGCAGCACCGACGAACGGGAGGCCTCCGCGACCCGCCTGGGCAGCAGGATCTTCATTCCCGCCCTGACGATCCCGCTGGTCGCCATCGTCTGCGCCTCCTTCCTCGACACGTCCGGACTGTTCGAGACCGGCAAGGCCACCCTCCTCGGGCTCGGCGTCGGCTGTCTCGTCGCGCTCGTCGTCGGCATGCTGGTCACCGGCGAGCGGAAGCTGTCGGTGCCGCTCCACTCCGGGCGCTCCATGCTGGAGGCGATGGGCTCCGCCCTGCTGCTGCCCCAGCTCCTCGCCGTACTCGGCTCGATCTTCGCGCTGGCCGGGGTCGGCACCCAGGTCGGCAAGATCGCGCACGACGTCCTGCCGGACCACTCCAGGTACCTCGCCGTCATCGCGTACTGCGTCGGTATGTTCCTGTTCACGGTCATCATGGGCAACGCGTTCGCCGCGTTCCCGGTGATGACCGCGGCGATCGGCTGGCCCGTCCTCATCGGGCAGCTGCACGGCAACCCGCCGGCGGTCCTCGCGCTCGGCATGCTGGCCGGCTTCTCCGGCACCCTGTGCACCCCGATGGCCGCCAACTTCAACATCGTCCCGGCGACCCTGCTCGAACTGAAGGACCAGTACGGCCCCATCAAGGCCCAGATCCCGACCGCCCTCCCGCTCCTGGTCTGCTCCACCGCGATCATGGCGCTGTTCGCGTTCTGAGTGCCCCTACCGTCGACTCCCGCGAGGAAGTGCCATGACCCGCGTGCTGATCACCGGTTTCGCCCCCTTCGACGGCCAGACGGTCAACCCGTCCTGGCAGGCGGCCTCCCTCGTGGCCGCCGAGCCGCCAGCCGGGCTCACGGTCACCGCCGCCGAACTCCCGTGTGTCTTCGGCACGTCCGTCGACACCCTGCGCGACGCCATCCGCGCGTCCACGCCCGACCTGGTCCTGTGTCTGGGCCAGGCGGGCGGCCGGCCCGGCGTCACCGTCGAACGCGTCGGCGTCAATGTCGACGACGCGCGTATCCCCGACAACGCGGGCAACCAGCCCGTCGACGAACCCGTGGTCCCGGGCGGCCCGGCCGCGTACTTCTCCACCCTCCCCGTCAAGGCCTGCGTCGCCGCCCTGCGCACGGCGGGCGTGCCGGCCGCGCTCTCCAACACGGCCGGCACGTTCGTCTGCAACCACGTCGCGTACGGTCTCGGCCATCTGATCGCCACCGAATTCCCGTACGTCCGCGGCGGTTTCGTGCATGTACCCTGGGCGCCGGAACAGGTCACCGACGGCACCGCCCCGGCCCTGGAGCCCGCCACGGTCGCCCACGGACTGCGCGCCCTGCTGGTCAGCGCCGCCGGCACCCTGACGGAGCACGACCTGAGGGTCAGCGAAGGGGCCACCCACTGATGCCGCTCGCCGCACACGCGGCCGGTTTCGCCCGGCTCGCCCTGGCCAACGTCACCCGTGAGTACCCCAATTTCCCCGCTCACCTCGTGACGTCACCGGAGGAGCGGGTACGTCCGAGCACGCTGCACCCGGCCTTCCACGGCGCCTACGACTGGCACTCGTCGGTCCATATGCACTGGCTGCTGGTACGTCTGCTGCGCCGCCACGGCGCCACGCCCGCCTTCCCGGAGACGGCGCCGGTCATCGCCGTACTCGACCGGCACCTCGCTCCCGACAACATCGCCGTCGAAGCCGCCTATCTCCGCGCGCACCCCTCCTTCGAGCGGCCGTACGGCTGGGCCTGGCTGGTGGCGCTCGCCGCCGAGTGCCGAGCGTACGGGGGCACGGCCGGCACGCGCTGGGCCGAGGCCCTGGCACCGGCCGTCACCGCCGTGGACATGCTGCTCGCGGACTGGCTGCCGAAGGCCACGTATCCGGTGCGTCACGGGAACCATCCCAACAGCGCCTTCGCCCTGGGCCTTCTGCTCGACGCGGGCGAACTGCCCGCCGCGACCACCGAGGCCGTACGGCAGCGGCTCCTGACCTGGTTCGCGGACGATCGCGACGCGCCCGCGCACTGGGAACCGTCGGGCCAGGACTTCCTGTCCCCGGCGCTCACCGAGGCCGACGCGATGCGCAGAGTGCTGACGGGGGAGCGGTTCGCGTACTGGCTCGACCGCTTCCTGCCCGCGCTGCGCTCCGGTGCCCCGTGCCCGTTGCTGGACGTGCCCGTCGTCTCCGACCACGCCGACCCGCAGATCGGCCATCTGCTGGGGCTCACCCTCAGCAGATCCGCCGCGCTGCGCTCGGTCGCCGCCGCGCTGCCGGACGGAGGGGTCCGTACGCGCTTGGCCGAGGCCGCCGAGGCCCACCTCGTGGCGGGCCTGCCCGCCGTGGAACGCGCCGACTTCACGACCGACCACTGGCTGGCCACCTTCGCGGCGCTGGCCCTCGACCCGGCATCCGGTCCCGCCCCGGCCCGCATGTCCCGCTAGCGCCTGCTGTCGGCGACGCGCTCCACGACCGGGCGCCAGGCCCGGAGCGGAGCCACCGCCAGGCCCACGACCTTGCCCGCGTCGTCGGCGCGGCGCAGGGCGATCGCCGCCGGGAAGTCGGGGTCCGCCTCGAAGGCGGCCGCTTCCGCCGGGGTCATGGGACCGCCCTGGCGGCCGAGTGTCCGGGCGCTCTCCGGTGACAGCACCAACTGCGGGTCTGCGGCCGCCAGATAGCGTTTGGCCGGAATGTGCGCGGCGACCAGACCGGCCACCCGCGGCCCCAGCAGGCCCTCGACCGCGGCCGCGGCGTGTGCGCCGTGTCCCGCTTCGTCGGCGGGCACGAGGTAGTGGCCGATGTCATGGACGAGCCCGGCCACCTGCAGCTCCTCGTCGTCCGGGTGGCTCACGGCGAGCAGGGCGGCCACCTGGAGTCCGTGGTCCAGGATGTCCACCGGGTCACCCGACCGGTCCGGGGTGTCCCAGGTGTCCGCACAGTCGGCCAGCAGCGCCATGAGCTCGTCCACGGAGGGCAGGGGTTCGTACGTCATGGGGCCCAAGGTGCCGCGCCGAGACGTACGGCGGGTGTCGGCGGCGTGTACGGCCGCATCGATGCGCTGCCGTAGGGCCGGCCGCCGAGCTCGACGACCGGCCGGCCGGGGTCGGTCAGCCCAGTTCGGTGTCCAGCCAGCGCAGGACGTCGGGGGTCACGGGGTCGGTGATGTCGGCGAACTCCTCGTGTTTGTTCAGGAATTTGGCCACGTACGGGCAGACGGGCACGATCCGCTTGCCGGACTCGCGCACGTCGGTGAGCGCCTCCTGGACCAGGCGGGAGGCCAGGCCCTGTCCGGCGAAGGCCTCGTCGACCTCGGTGTGGTAGAAGACACGCTGGTCACCGCGGTCGCGGTAGGCGGTCAGTCCGGCGCGCTCGCCGTCGACCAGGATTTCGTACCGGTTCTTGACCGCATTGCGCTCGACGGTCGGAGCGGCGGAGGGCTGGCTCATGGGATGCCTTTCGGACGGGGGTCGGTACACGCGTCGGACGGTTCAGTGGCGCGGTGGATTCCTGCGCGGTGTGATGACGGCGTTCGGCAGGGCCGGGGCGGGCAGGCGGTCCCCCGGATACCCCTCCACGACGCCGAACCGGTCGGAGGAGTTCTGCCAGTCCTCCCGGGCCTTGGCGATGTCCTCGTGGCTGCGCCCGATGAAGTTCCACCACATGACGATCTCCTCCTCGAAGGGGGTTCCGCCGAGCAGCACCGTCCGTGCGACGCCGTCCGACTCGTTCGTCAGCGTCAACGCGTCGGCGCCCGGCGGGACATAGCCCAGCTCCGACGGTTCCACCAGGGTGTCCGCAAGCCGCACCTCCCCCCGGTCGACCAGGAGGCCGTGCTCGAAGCCGGGGTCCACGGCGAGCGTGAGGGTCGCGCGCGGCTGCAGCACGATCTCGGCGCCGAGCAGGGGCGTGAAGGTCGGCACCGGAGAGACCCGGCCGGCGAGGGAGCCCAGGAAGACCCGGATCTCGGCCCCGTCGGTCAGCACCGGCTCGGGTGTGTGGTGCTGGAAGTCCTTTTCGGTGTCGCGGTGTTCCTCCGGCAGCGCCACCCACAGCTGTACGCCGTGCAGGATCGTGGTCCGCGGGGTGGAGACCTCCGAGTGGCTGATGCCGTACCCGCCCGTCATGAGGTTCAGCTCGCCGGGCCGCACGAGCGCGTGGTTGCCCATGCTGTCCCGGTGCTCGATCTCCCCGGTGAACAGCCAGCTCACCGTCTGCAGCCCGGTGTGGGGGTGCGGGGCGACGTCCATGCCGCCCGTCACCGAGACATCGTCGGGGCCGTAGTGGTCGGCGAAGCACCAGGCGCCGATCAGGGTCCGGGCGCGCTGCGGCAGTGTCCGGCGCACGGTCATCGCCCGGGGACCCCCGAGGGGGACGTCGCGCGGGGTCAGTACGTCGACCCGGGCCGCCTCGGTGGGCCGCTCGGCGTCCACCGCGCCACCGCAGCGCAGTTCCGTGGGTTTCGTTTCGACGTTGCTCACCGTGGACCGCCTCCGGAGGGGTAGTTCTATATTCAACTATCATGCCATGATCATGGCCCGTCCGCACGGATCTCCATCGATGCCGAGATCCGCCTCGCCCGGGCGCTCGCAGTTCTGACCAAAGTACGCGTTCCGGTGGAAACCGTCCGCCGCGGTCACCGAAGCCGAGCCTCGGTCATCTCCAGTAGAGATGACCGACATCCCGAATCATCGCGATCAAAAGGGAAGCGAGGGGGCGCCCCCGGCGCTTGTGCCCAGGAGAGCAGCGAGGAAGCTGCTCGATCGTCGCCAGCCATCCCGCCGAGCCGGCCTCCCCGGCTCCCGGCCCCGAAGAAGGTCCACGTGCCCCAGTCCTGCGAACTCCGGAGCTCGCACCAGGGTGCGACCGGCGCCGCGCCCGCACACGGTGTGCCCGGCCGGCTGATCGCGCTGCTGGCCGTCGCCGCCGGCATGACGGTCGCCAACCTGTACTACGCCCAGCCCCTGCTGTCCTCGCTGCGCGAGGTCTTCCACACCAGTACGGCGGCGGCCGGCTGGCTGATCACGCTCACCCAGATCGGCTATGTGATCGGCATGCTGTTCCTGGTCCCGCTCGGCGACCGGCTTGAGAAGCGGGGCCTGATCACCGCTCTGCTGACGGTCACCACGGTCGCCCTGGTGACGGCCGGGCTGGCACCGGACTTCCCCGTGCTGCTGATCGCGTCCCTGATCAGCGGCGCCACCTCGGTCGTCGCCCAGGTCCTGGTCCCGTTCGCCGCGAGCCTCGCCCCCGACCACGCCCGCGGCCGGATCGTGGGCCGGGTGATGAGCGGCCTGCTCACCGGGATCCTGCTCTCGCGGACCCTCAGCAGCCTGGTCTCCGACATCGCCGGCTGGCGCGTGGTCTACCTGGGCTCCGCCGTCCTGATGGCCGTCCTCGCCGTGACCCTGCGCTCGGCGCTGCCCCGGCACGCGCCCACCACGACGATCCCGTACCTCCGCGTGCTGCGCTCCACCGTGCAGCTGATCCGGACCCACCCCGCACTGCTGCGCCGCGGCCTGTACCAGGCGGCGATGTTCGGCGCCTTCAGCGCCTTCTGGACCACCGTCTCCTACCTCCTCACCGGCCCCGGGTTCCACTACTCCCCCATAGGCGTCGGTGTCTTCGCCCTGGTCGGAGCCGCCGGTGCGGCCGTGGCCCCGCTCGCCGGACGGTGGGCCGACCGCAAGCTGACCCGGCCGATGACGGGCGCCGCGTTCGTCCTCGCCGCACTGGCCTTCGGCATCGCAGGCTTCGGCGGGCACCACATCGTCCTGATCGCCCTCGCCGCCGTCATGCTCGACATGGCCGTCCAGGCCACCCTGATCCTCGGCCAGCACACGATCTACCAGCTCGACCCGCACGCCCGGGCCCGCCTCAACAGCGCCTTCATCGCCACCTTCTTCCTCGGCGGCGCCCTCGGCTCCCAGCTCGGCTCGCTGACCTACCACTCCGGCGGCTGGACGGCGGTGACGGCCCTCGGCGCAACCCTGCCCGTCCTCGCGCTCCTGTACTGGCTCACCGAACACCGGCAGGAAAACCGGAACCGCACCCAGGACGCCGCATGAGGGATCGCAACCGCGGAGGTCCGGGCCCGGCGAACGGCGCCCGTCCACCGGCCGCCCGCATACCATGCAGCGAAGATCGATGCCCTGCGTACGGGCACTGCGTCACCGGGAGCGGATGATGGACCTGCGGCAGATGGAAGCCGTCGTCGCGGTGGCGGACGCGGGCGGGTTCACGGCCGCGGCGAGGCGGCTGCACGTGGTCCAGTCCGCCGTCTCCGGCACGGTCCGCGCCCTCGAACGCGAGCTGGGCACCCCGCTGTTCACCCGGAACACCCACCGGGTGGCGCTCACCCCGGCCGGCGAAGCCTTCGTACCCGCGGCACGGGCCGCACTGCGCGCCGCCGAGCTGGCGCGCGAGGCGGTCGACGCGGCCAAGGGCGAGCTGCGCGGGCGGGTGACCGTCGGCATCATGCAGGGCGTCTGGGCGGGACTGCACCACGCGCTTGCCGCACTGCGCTCGGAGCATCCGGGGGTGGTGGTCCAGCTGCGGCAGGCGGCGGTGACCGACATCCGGCAGGCGTTGCGCGAGGGCACGGTGGACCTGGCGGTGGTGGCACTGGACCGCCAGCAGCAGCGGGGGCTCGTGACCCGGCTGCTGTCCCGCGAGGAGATGGTCCTGGTCGTCGCCCCCGGCCGGGATCTCACCGGCGGCACTCCCGAGGGCACCGTCGAACCGGAGACGGTCGCGCGGTTGCCCCTGGTGGACTTCACCCCGGGCTGGGCGATCCGCCACGCCGTCGACCGGGCCTTCCGTGCCGCCGGCGTCGACCGCACCACGACCTTCGAGGTGAACGACATCGTGGCCGCGTCCGAACTGGTCCGAGGCGACCTGGGCGTCTGCATCATGCCCCCGTCCATCGCCGGCCGATTCCCCGACCTGACGACGTATCGGTTCACCCGGCACGCACCGAGCTGGAAGGTGATGGTGGTACGTCCCCACGGTGAGCCGCCCGCGGCGGTCGCGGCGTTGCTGCGGCACATCACCTGACCGACGGACGGCGGTGGGACGAGCCGGCGGAGTCGAGGTCGGTACGCAGCACGGCCCGCCGCCCGCGCAGTTCCCCCTTCTCCATCCGGGCGTGCACGTCCGCGGCCGCGCCGAGCGGGAACACCTCGATGCCGCGCGGGCACAGAGCACCCTGAGCGAGCAGGTCGTTGACGTACGCGGCGGCTTCCGCGAGTTCGCCGGATGTCGCGTGGGAGATCACGAACCCCACGATGGAGCGGTCGTTCATGTACAGCGCCCCGGCGGGCAGCACCGGGCGGGTCCGGGCGCCGGCCAGCAGCACCACCCGGCCCCTGCGGGCGAGCAGGTCGACCGTGGTCTCCAGGTCGTTGACACCGGCCGTGTCCAGGTACAGGTCGAGCCCCGACGGCGCCGCGCCGCGGATGCTCTCGGTCAGTTCCGGGTCCCGGTAGTCGAACACCTCGGCCGCGCCCAGCTCCGCGCAGTACGGCGCGTCGTGCGCGCCGGCCGTGGCGAGGACGCGGGCGCCGGCCCGCACCGCCATCGTCACCAGGGCGCTGCCGACGTTGCCCGCGGCGCCGGCGACCAGCACGGTCTCGCCCACGCGGAGCCGGCCATGGACGAACAGAGCCAGATAGGCGGTCGCCGCCGGATGGAACGCCGCCACCGCCGCGTACGGATCGACTCCCGCGGGCAGGTGGTACAGCCGGTCGGCCGCCACCACCGCCTGCTCCGCCGCCGCGCCCTGCCGCCCTCCGTGTCCGAGGCTGTTGCACCACACCCGGTCCCCGGCGCGGAAGCCGGTCGCACCGGGGCCCGTCCCGGCGACCATGCCGACCAGATCGCGGCCCACGACGAAGGGAAAGTCGACCTGCGTGCGGAAGAGCCCCGACCGCACCAACGTGTCCACCGGGTTGACCGCGGTGGCCAGGACATCCACCAGCACGTCGGTGGGGCCGGGGCGGGGCGCCGCGATCTCGCCGTACCGGATGACGTCGGCGGGTCCCAGCTCCTCGATGTACGCAGCACGCATGGCACCAGATGGTTCCACCTCACCATGGAAACCGCTCATCCGAGACCCGCGGCCGGGAGCTGTCGAACACGCCGGTTCCCGATCGACGAGAGAGTGAAGGGTCGGCCTCGACAACCCGGGGGCGACGGCGCCGAGCCCCTCTTCGAGTGGATCCACAACCTGGCGAGCCGGCGGGAGCGCCAGGGCATGACCGGCGGGGAGGAGAACCGCGACTCCGAGCTGATCCGGGAGTGGTTCGACGCCACCGGAGCCGTGGTCATGGGCCGGATGATGTACGGCACGGGCGAGGAGTTCTGGGGCGCCGATCCGCCGTTCCGGACCCCGGTCTTCGTACTCACCCACCGCCCGCGGCCGACCCTGGTGAAGGAGGGCGGTACGACCTTCACCTTCGTCACCGACGGCATCCACGGCGCCCTGGACCGGGCGAAGGCCGCCGCGGGCGACAGGAACGTCGACATCACGGGCGGGGCGAGCACGGTGCAGCAGTACCTCCGGGCAGGGCTCGTCGAGAAGTTGCAGCTCCACGTGGTTCTCGCGCCGGGCGCGTCGACGGCCGGCGCGGTCAGCGCCTCGGCTCCGCGCTCTCCACGCCGAGCGCCCAGGCCCCGTAGGCCGTCCCGGTGGTCTCGAAGGAGAAGATCACATGGGACGCGGCGGTGTTGACGTCGCGCCAGAACCGCTGGACCGGGTCGGACTCGAAATGGCCCGTGGTGCCGGTGCCCCGGAAGAGCCGTTCGACGGCCGACACCGACAACTCGACCGCCAGCGCGAGGTCCCGCGGGCCACGGACCGCCGCCTCGCCCTCCTCGGTCTCCTCGATGCCGTCGGCGACCCGGGCGGCCCGCTGGACGAGGAGTTCCGCGGCGTCCACCTCCCCGGCCGAGCGCGCCAGGTCGGTCTGGACCGACGGCTTCTCGCGCAGCGGGGCGCCCCGCCGGTCGACGCGCCGCAGGTTCTGCTCGGCCGAGGCACGCACCGTGCCGCGCGCGGCACCCACCACCGGCACGGCGAGCGGCAGCGCGTTCACCGCGTTCACGGGGACCGTGTGGCAACGGGCCTCGGAGGCGGTCGCCCGCCCCGCGTTGATGTCGAACCTCGACAGGGTCAGATGCTCGGGCACGAAGACGTCGTCCAGGACCATGGTGTCGCTGCCGGTCCCGCGCATGCCCAGGGTGAACCAGGTGTCCTTCACGGTGATGTCCGCCCGCGGCACCGCGAAGAACCGCACCTCGCCGCGCCCGTCGGGGCCCACCGTGCCGGGTACGGCGGAGCAGGCGAAGACCCAGTCGGCGAAGCGCACCCCGCTGATGTACTTCCACTCACCGCTGAGCCGCCAGCCACCGGAGACGGGCTCGGCCTTCCCGGCCGGCATGAGCGCGCCCGCCATGAGGGCGTCCGGCCCGTCGCCCCAGAGCACCTCTTGCCCTTCGACGGGCAGGAACGCGCCGTACCGGGCCGCGTAGGCGGACAGCGAGGCGGCCCAGGCGGCCGAGGCGCAGCCCTCGCCGACCAGGGCCACCGCCGAGGTCATGTCCACGAACCGGCCTTCCGTACCGCCGAAGGCCGCGGGGACGAAGTGCCGGGCGAACCCGGCCTCTCGCACCGCCTCGACCACCTCGGGCGCAAGGCACCGGGCGGCCTCCGTCTCGTCGCTGCACCGCGCCGCGATCTGCGCCACGCGTGGAGCACCGGCGACCACCGTCGCCACGCTCGGCCTCTCGGCAAGGATCGTCGCTGTGCTGTCGCTGAGCATATGTTCGCCACCTCCGTTGGGATGGCCGCAGTCTCTCCGGCCGCGCCCGCGAGAGACCGCACCCGAGCCGGGACCGGCCCGTCGATCACCCGACCGGCTTCACTTCACCCGCATCCGGTTCGCCCCGGGCCCCGTGGTGGCGGGCCGTGCACTCGGCCGGCAGGTGCAGCGCATGCGGGGTCTCCGCCGTGCCGCGGCAGCGGTACGGCTCCACGGCCTCCCACAGTTGCCGCCCACGGCACTCCGCTGGTGGGGGCCGATACCGAGACCCTTCCTCCGGTTCCTCCCGGCCTGAGACCACCCGAAAACCTACAATGGCGACATCACCTCTGTCCGTCGGCCGCCCCGGACCCGGCCGCGGTGGACGGGAGGGGTGCGGCTCGCCGTGATGGCCTGCGACGACAGTGGAGGCCGCCGTGCAACTGGAAGAATTCCTGGCCCAGGTCCGCGACCGGGGCGAGTACCGCAGCCGCGAGGAGACCGAGCACGTCTGTGAGGCCGTCCTGTGGGCGCTCGCGACCCGGATCGCCCCGGAAGAGGCCGACGAACTGGCGGCGCGCTTGCCCGCACCGCTGGACGAGGCCCTGCATCTGGACCGGGGGCGCCCCGAGAGGTTCGACTGTGACGAGTTCCTCCGGCGGGTGTCCGTGCAGACCGGCGCCCGGCCCCGTACGGCCGAGTGGGACGCGGACGCCGTACTGTCCACGGTGGCAGACGCGGTGCCGGCCCGGCAGATCGACCACCTGCTGTCCGGTCTGCCGGCCCGCTACGCCGAGTTCTTCGGCAGGCCGAGTCCCGCCTGACGCGGCCACGTGTCCCGCCGCGGGGTTGTCCTGCTGCGGGTCCCGGCCGGTCAGGCGGTCGTGCCGGTCAGCCGCTCGTCACACCACTGCCTGGCCACCTCGGCCACCTGTTCCAGGGCTCCGGGCTCTCCGAACAGGTGGGTCGCACCCTCGACGATGTGCAGGGTGTGCGGGGCCCGCAAGTACGCGGCCGCCTCCTCGTTCAGCTCCTGGACCTGCTGGTCCTGGCCGCCGACGATGAGCAGCACCGGGGCCCGCACCTGTCCCAGGGCGTCGCCCGCCAGATCGGGCCGGCCGCCCCGCGAGACCACGGTCAGCACCCGGTCGGGGCGCTCGGCCGCGGCCACCAGCGCCGCGGCGGCGCCCGTGCTGGCGCCGAACAGGACGACCGGGAGACCGCGGGTGTCGGGCTGTGTGTCCAGCCAGTCGATCGCGGCCACCAGCCGCCGTCCCAGGAGTGGAATGTCGAAGCGGTGCTCGCCGGTCAACGCGTCGTGCCGCTCCTCCAGTTCGCTCAGCAGGTCCATCAGCAGCGTGCCGAACCCGGCGGTGCGCAGCTCCGCGGCGACCATCCGGTTGCGCGGGCTGTGCCGGGAACTGCCGCTGCCGTGTGCGAAGAGCACCACGGCCCGCGCCGCCGCCGGGACCACGAGGTCACCGGAGAGGGTGGCGTCGCTGGTGGGCACCAGAACCATGTCGGAGATCATCGGCATCACTTCTTTCCCGCCTGCCGACCCGGCGGATCGCGACGACGTGATATACCCCCGCGTACCCACCATATCCACGTAAAAAGCCCATTGCAGGGCCGGCCGGCCCTGCGGCTGCCAGGGGCGGGATGCCTTCGGCGCGGCGGTCAAGGTCGCCTGGGACGCGCTGCGTCCGCTCGGGGCCGGCCTGCGCGAGGCGGAACTCACTCGCGGCCCGCGGTCGCGCACCCGGACCGGGTGGCCGCGATCGAGGCACTGCGGGACGGCGGCACGGTCCACGACTGGTTCGTGCGCCTGGTCGCGGTCCTGGAGGACCCGGACGGCGAGGGGCACCTGGCGACCGTCTACCACCGAACCGGCGGGCCCCGGCCGGCCGCCGCCGCCGAGGCGGGACAGGCCATTACTGGAATCGCGAGGATCATTGCCCTCGGGAGGTGACCTGTCGCCAGCGCGGAGCCTCGCCAGGCGACCGCTACGCCCGCCCCGAAACGGTTGATGTGCACTACACGTATATGCATAATGAGGTTATGCATAAGCAGGTTATGGATCCTGCCGGCCCCCTGGACACATCGGGCGAGCACCTGATGCTCGCCGTGGAGGAGATCGTCCGGTACGTGCGCCGCAGCGCCACGACCGGCGGTCTGAGCCCCGCGGCCTCGTCCGCGCTCGGCCGGCTGGGGCGCGAAGGACCCCAGCGGCTGACCGAACTGGCCCGCGCCGAGAACGTCTCCCAGCCCAACATGACCCAGCTCGTCACCCGCATGGAACGGGCAGGGCTGGTGCGCCGCACCGCCGACCGCGCCGACGGCCGCGGGGTGCTGGTCGAGGCCACCGACTCCGGCCTGGAGGTGTTCCGGCAACGCCGGGCCGAGCGCGCCGACGCCCTGGAGCAGCTCGTCGAGGAGCTGACCGAGCCGGAGCGGCGTGCCGTGGCGATCGCCCTGCCCGCGCTGGCCCGGGTGATCCAGGACCGCCAGGCACGGTCCTGAGCCTGCCCGTCCCCTCGCACCCTCCCCGGAGAGAACTGGAGATGAAGCGGTCATGAGCGCACCGCACGGCACGACCGCCGGCCCGTTCCGGCAACCCAAGGCCGTCTGGGCCGTGGCTTTCGCCTGCGTGATCTCGTTCATGGGCATCGGACTGGTCGACCCGATCCTGCCCGCCCTCGCCGAGAGCCTGCACGCCTCACCCAGCCAGGTCTCGCTCCTGTTCAGCAGCTACCTGATCGTCACCGCGGTGGCCATGCTGATCGTCGGCTGGTTCTCCAGCCGGTTCGGTGCCAAGCGCACCCTGGTCATCGGCCTCGCCGTCATCGTGGTCTTCGCCGCGCTGGCCGGCTCCTCGGGCTCCATCAACGGCATCGTCGGCTTCCGGGCCGGCTGGGGCCTGGGCAACGCCCTCTTCATCGCCACCTCGCTCGCGGTCATCGTCGCCTCGGCCAGCGGCGGCTTCGGCGGCGCGATCATCCTCTACGAGACCGCGCTCGGCCTCGGGATCGCCGTAGGGCCGCTGCTGGGCGGCGAGTTGGGCGCCATCAGCTGGCGCGGCCCGTTCTTCGGCGTCGCCGTACTCATGGCGACAGCCCTCGTCGCGACCCTCGCCTTCGTACCGTCACTGCCCAAGCCCGCCCGGCCCACCTCCCCCATAGCGCCGCTCAAGGCGTTGCGCCACCGCGGTCTGCTGACCATGGGCATCATGGCCCTGCTCTACAACTGGGGCTTCTTCACCATGCTCGGCTACGCCCCCTATCCGATGAAGCTGAGCGCGCACCAGCTGGGTCTCGTCTTCACCGGCTGGGGCCTGCTGGTGGCGGCGTTCAGCGTCTTCTTCGCCCCGCGCCTGCAGGCCCGCTTCGGCACCGCCCCCGTTCTGTACGTCAACCTCGTCGGCCTCGGCATCGTGATGGCCGTCATCGCCGCCGGCGTACAGAAGCCGGCCGTGGTCATCGTCGCGGTCATCGTCAGCGGCGCCTTCATCGGCATCAACAACACCCTCACCACGCAGGCCGTCATGCTCGTCTCCCCCGTGGAACGCCCGGTGGCCTCCTCCGCGTACGGCTTTCTGCGCTTCATCGGCGGCGGCCTGGCGCCGTACGTTGCCGGCAAGCTCGCCGACGCCACGGACCTGAGCGTGCCCTTCTACCTCGGTGCCGCCACCTTTGTCCTGGCCGTCCCCGTCCTGGCCGGCGGGCACGGCCTGCTGCGCCGGGCCGAGACGGACACCGGTGAGAGCGAAGCGATGGTGTCGCCTTCACTGACGCCCGTCGGCACCCCGGCCGCCACGGACACGCCGCCGGTCATCGTCGCGGTGGGCGCGCACGACCGGGCCGCCGCCATCGTCGACGCGGCGGCCCGACTCGCCCGGGACACCGGCAGCCCGCTGGAGGTCGTCCACGTCCAGCAGACGGCGGTGGTCGAGGAGCAGGCCGTCGAGACCGAGACCACCGAACAGGCCCGGGCCGCCGTGGTCGCCCACCTGGACCGTCTCGCGGGCCACGGCATCCCCGCCACCGGTCAGATCCTCTGCAGCGTCGGCGACCATGCGGCCGCCGGCCGCGCGCTGGCCCAGCACGCGGCGCGGGTGGGCGCCCGCGCGGTCGCGGTCGGCCGCTCTCCGCGTGGCCCGCTCGCCCAGTTCGCCGACGGCAGCCTCACCACGGCGCTCACGCACAGCGCCCACTGCACGGTCGTCCTGCTCGACGCCGACGACAGCCGCCGGCACCTGACGCCGGCCACGCTGGCGGAACTACGCGAGACCGCGGCCTGAGGCCGGCTGGAGGGCCCGCGGCGGCGGTGCCTCGGTACCGGTGGGTCGGGCTCCACGGCATTGACCAGCACCCCGTGCCCGTGAGGACGAGAGGCCTTCCATCCGGGTGTGTTCCGGATTGCGCTCGTGTTTCCGGCCGCTCATGGTCGGAGGGTGAGCATGTCACCCGCGCTGCGGCCGCCCGACAGCCCTCGTGAGACCGGCCGCGGTCGGGTGAAGGGTGCCCCGGGCGTTCTCCGGGCGCTCGCCGTCTTCGCGGCCGTCCGCCTCGCCGGGGTCGCCCTGCTGATCCTGGTCGACGCAGTGGCCGGCCGCCCGTTCGGGAAGAGCCTGGTCCATGCGTGGGACTCCGTCTGGTATCTGCACATCGCCGAGCATGGATACGGGACCCAGCTGCGCATCACCGGCACGGGCGCGGTCCAGACCGACTGGGCGTTCTTTCCCCTGTATCCGGCGCTGATCCGAGCCCTGCGCGGCGCGCTCCCGCTGACCGCCGGGCAGGCCGGGCTGCTGATCGCCTGGGGTTGTGCGGTGCTCGCCGTGTACGGCATCCACACGATCGGGCATCACCTCTACGGGCGGACGGTCGCCACCACCGTCGTCGCCCTGTGGGCCGTGCTGCCGCAGTCGGTCGCCCTCACCATGGCCTACACCGAACCGCTGTTCACCGCGTGTGCCGCCTGGTCCCTGTACGCCGTGCTGCGCCGCCGCTGGCCGGCCGCGGGCGCGCTGGCGCTGCTGGCGGGCCTCGCCCGGCCGAACGGGATCGCGGTCGCCGCGGCCGTCGCCGCCGCGGCCGGGCACGAGGTCGTACGGCAGCGGGGCCGCGCCTCCCCGGGGCTCCTGTTCGGCACGGTTCTGGGTCCCCTGGGCTGGATGGCCTATGTGCTGTGGGTGGGGCGGCAGACCGGTGACCTCTGGCACGGCTACCTGCAGGTGCAGAGTGCCTGGAACTCCCGCCTGGACCTCGCGGTCGGACCCATGCGTCTTCTGGATTCGATGCCGTTGCAGGGCAGTTGGGTGACCTATCCGGTGTCCGTGGTCCTCGTCGTGGCGGGCATCGTGTCGCTCTGCCTGCTGTGCCTGGACCGCGCCCCGCTGCCGCTGGTGGTCTTCGCGGGCGCGCTGCTGCTGTCGGTGGTCGCGGTGTCCGGCCCCTTCTCCTCCAAGCCGCGGTTTCTGCTTCCGGCGTTCCCCCTGCTCATCCCGCCGGCCCGCGCCCTCGTCCGGGTGTGGCGCGCGGGCCCGTCGCGCCGTGCCCGCCTGGTGTGCGGCGGTCTCACGACCGTTTCCCTGCTCTACGGCACCTACCTGGCGGCCCTCGCCAGCCAGCCGCTGTGAGCGGGCCACGACGTGACCGTCTCACCGGGGCTGAAGTGTCCAGCGGTTGAGCGTCTCGGTGCCGGCGTCGTAGGTGAGCCAGGTCCCGTCGCCGAGGGGGCGCACCTCCGCGCCGGCAGGTCCCTGGGGATAGGCCACCGTGCCACGTATCTCCAGGGTGTGGGCGTCGAGGATCCAGTGCCGGTTGTTCTCTTCGTCCTCGTCGGGGTCGACCGTCGAGCCGATGACGATGCCGGCGTCGACGAAGCCGCAGAAGTAGTTCCAGGAGTGCGGGTCCTCGTCGTCGGCCGGCTCGACCGGCTCGGTCGGCTCGGCCGGTCGCTCGGCGAGCACGGCGCCGTCCAGGGCGTGCAGGCGCAGGTCCGCGCCGTAGTGCTCCGCCGTCAGGAAGCCCTCGTGTCCGGCGTGGACGTCCATCAGGATGCGGTCCATGGTCTCGTTCAGATTCCAGCCGGTCAGCTCCGTGCCGTCCCAGCGTGCCCAGTACAGCAGGATGCCGTCCTGGCCCATGCCGATGCACAGGCCCATGTGAACGCCGTCCGGGTGGGAGAGGTGGTGCGATCCCGCGGCCATGCTGTCCAGCGGCAGCGCGGCCAGCTCGCGTCCGTCGAGGGCGTCCAGCACGACCCAGCGTTCCTCCCAGTGGTCCTTCTCCGGTTCGGTCACGATGTGCGCCCACACCAGCCTGCCGTCGTCCGAGACCCGGCAGGAGCCGTGCTCGAGCCCCCGGCACACCTCCTGTTCGTCCCCGCTGTGCGGATGGCCGATCTCCGGGCCCCAGCAGGCGTGCCGGTACTCCCACAAGGTCTCCCCGCCCGCGCCCACGGCCCGCACCGCGCGCTGGCCCGAGAACACCGCGAACGTGCCGTCCGGACTCACCGAGTGGACACCGTGGTCCCAACCCGGCCAGGGCAGCGGGAAGACGGCGCCGGGCGCGCGCTCTCCGGCGAACACCTCGTCCAGGTCGTACACCTCCAGCTCATGGCCGTTCCGGAGGAGGGCGCGGCGCGAGTCCGTCCCGCGGCTCTCGAAGGCGAAGCCGTTGACCAGGGCGTGTCCGCCGGGCAGGCGGACCGAGCCGCGCAGTCGTGCGTTGATCGACATGAGTCCGAAGGTAGCGGAGCCCACTGACAGCGGGACCGGTGCCGGGCAGCCGGGCGGCACGGCTCACTCGGGGGTCGTCGCGTCGGATCGCCGTGCCTGGCGGCGCCACGCGGAGGGGGTGGTGCCGTGGCGGCGCTTGAAGGCGACGCTGAACGCGAACGGGTCCTCGTAGCCGACCCGGTGGGCCACGGCCGCGACGGTCGCCTCCGTGTCCCGGAGGAGGTCCGAGGCCACGGCCATGCGCCAGCCGGTGAGATACGTGAGCGGCGGCTCACCGACCAGACAGGTGAAACGTGCGGCGAACGCGGCGCGGGACATGCCGAGACGGGCGGCGAGTCCGGCCACCGTCCAGCGCTGCGCGGGATGCCGGTGCACCAGGCGCAGCGCCTCGCCGATGGCCGGATCGGAGAGCGCGCGGTACCAGGCCGGGGGCGTCGCGTCGGGTCCGGCGCACCAGACGCGCAGGGCCAGCACCAGCACGAGGTCCAACGCGCGGTCGATGACGGCATCCTGTCCGGGTTCGTCACGCGCGATCTCGGCGGCGAGCAGTTCCAGTGCCGGCCCGGTCCGCGGTCCGGCGGGCACGATCGCCGAGGGCGGCAGCAGCCCCAGCAGCCGGTCCCCCACATCGCCGCGGAGTTCGTAGGCGCCGCGGAGGAGGACCGTGGCCCCGGGCAGGCCGTCGCCGTACGTGCGCGGAGCCAGGCCGCGTCGGACCCCCGCCGCCCTCTCGTCGCCGTCGACCACCTGCTTCTCCCGGCCGCGGATCACGACCTGGGGCGGGGTGGTCGGAGCGTCGGCGATCGTGTACCTGCTGGTTCCGCTGATCAGGGCGATGTCGCCGGCGGCAAGGCGCACCGGTGCGGCGTCCGGGTCGTCGAGCCGGACCGAGGCGTGTCCGGCGAGCGTGGCGACGACCGTGAGGGGCGGCGCGTCGACGAAGCTCAGCGACCACGGTGGCCGCTGGACCAGTTTGCGGACCGGTGCGTTCCTTGCACGGGCTCGGTGCAGCAGATCGCTCAGCACGTCCATGCCCGCCCCCGACTCTGGACGATCACAAAGGTCTTGGCGATTGTCTCCCATGGATCGTCTGCGGCGCACGGTGTTCGCTCGAGGGCATGAAGAGCATCCTCATCATCGGCGGCACCGGCAAGACCGGCCGCCGTATCGCGCGGCGCCTCGAGGCCGCCGGCCAACCGGTACGCACGGCGTCCCGCACCGGCGCCGACGCCCCCTTCGACCTGGACGATCCGTCGACCTGGGCCCCGGCCCTCGACGGCGTCACCGCGGCCTATGTGGTCGAGCCCGACCTGCGCTCCACCGTGGACCGTGAGGCCCGGATCCCCCGCTTCGTCTCCGCCGCGGTGGACGCCGGCGTACGACGGCTGGTGCTGCTGTCGGCGTACGGCGTGGGCGAGGCCGACGACGGTCATCCCCTCAAGGCCGCCGAACGCGCCGTGATGTGCTCCGGCGTCGGCTGGACGATCCTGCGGCCCGACTGGTTCTCGCAGAACTTCAGCGAAGGTCCCTGGCTCCAGGCGATCCGGACAGGGACCCTCTCCTTGCCGACCGGTGACGGACGCACGCCGTTCGTGGACGCCGAGGACATCGCCGAGGTCGCCGCGTCGGCGCTGACCGAGGACCGGCACAGCGGCCGGACGTACCGGCTGACCGGTCCACGGGCGGTCGGCTTCGGGGAGGCGGCCGAGCTCATCGGCAGGGCCACCGGACGTGTCGTCCGCCATGTCGACGTCGATCCCGGCGTGTTCACCGAGCGGCAGGCCTCCGCCGGTGTTCCGGAAGACGTCGCACACCTGCTCACCGGCCTTCTCGTGGCGGTCCGTTCCGGCCGGGGCGCCACGGTCGCCGACGGCGTGGAGCGAGCCCTCGGCCGGCCCCCGAGGCCGTTCGAGGACTACGTCGCCGAGACCGCCGCCGCGGGCCTCTGGAGCTGATGATGCGGGGTCAGCCCTCGATGTCCAGGTCCGTCCCGTACAGCGGGTCGGGCCCGGCGGCATGCGGGAGCCTCGCGAGGAGTTCCCGCCCGACCGCCTCGGGGTACCACGTGTGGAGCATGGTGGGGTGTCATGCGGTGATCAACTCCCGCCCGCAGAGCGGCACTCCGGCTCGTGCCGAGCCCTGCCCGACGCCGTCAGTTCGTGTACGCCTCCGCCCGGTCCACGCTTACGAACGCCGCCTGCGACTGGGCGTCGTGTTCGCCGGTCACGCGGATCCGCAGGGTGTGCCGGCCGTACGTGAGCCGGGGGCTCACGTACTGGAGGGTCTCGCCGGTGCGGATCGCCCCGTAGTAGTCGACGCGTTGCTCCGCCGCGCCGTCGACGCTCACGCCCGCGATGCCGTTGCCGGTGTCGCGGACGGACAGCAGGGCGATGCGGGTGCCGGTGAAGGTGAAGGTGGCGGTGTTGCCGGCCTGGTCGCTCCAGTGGTCGTCGCCCCAGAAGCACTGGGTGGCGCAGCCGGTGCCGGAGTTCCAGGTGCCGGTGTAGGTGACGGTTCCGGCGCCGCTGGAGCGGCCGTCGTCGTTGATCCAGTAGGTGCCGGATCCAGGGTCACCGGAGGGCAGCTCCTGGGTCGCGCCCATGGCGAGCGGCCGGCCGAGGCCGGGGCTGCCGTCCGCGTTCCAGGTGATCTTCTGGGCGCGGGTGGTGCGGTCGGTGTAGGTGTACGCCGAGGTCGACTTGGCGTGGTAGACCATCCAGTCCTCGGTGCCGTCGGGCGAGCGGAAGAAGGCGTGGTGGCCGGGGCCGTAGACACCGTGGTCGTCGGCGCGCGAGAAGACCGGACCGGAGTGCTGGGTCCAGTCGGCGGGCACCAGCGGGTCGGCGCCGTTCGACAGGGACATCATCCAGATCTGGTAGTCCGGTTTGCCGGTGTCACACGTCGAATACGTCATCCAGGTACGGCCGTTGCGGTTCAGGAACTCGGGCCCCTCGCGGACCTCGGGGCAGCCGCCGGCGGCGTCGATGGCGACCGCGTCGCCGGAGACGGTGTACGGGTTGGACAGCGGCGCGATGTTCAGGCCGTTGTGCTGGTAGGGGTTGATGCCGCTGTAGGCGAGGTAGAGACGGCCGTCGTGCTGGAAGACACTGGGGTCGATCGCGAAGTCGGAGGCGTGGTTGGGCGGTGCGAGCCTGGCCTTGAAGTGGTACGGGCCTGCGGGGTCGTCCCGGTCGGACTCCAGGACGTAGACACGGTGGTGGTCGTCGACGCCGTCGTCGGCGGTGTAGTAGAGGTACCAGCGGTCACCGAAGCGGTAGAACTCCGGGGCCCAGATGTCGCGGTTGCGGGAGGGATCGGTGTCGGTCCAGACGGTGACCGGGTCCGCGGTGAGCAGGGTGCCCAGGGACGGCGAGCGCCACATGCGGATGCTGTCGCCCTGGGTGGTGGTCAGGTAGTAGTTGCCCTTCCAGTAGGTCAGGTAGGGGTCGGGGCCGGGGTTGAGCGGGTTGCGGAAGGTGCCGGTCGCCGCCTTCGGCCTGGCCGTCGGGGCGGGCTTCGCCGAGGGGGCCGCGGTGGCCGCGGGCACGGTGGCGAGGCCGAGCAGCAGGGCCAGGAGGAGGGCGAGGAGGGGGGTGCGGATGCCTGTGCGCATGAGCGGCTCCTTGGACGGGCGTCGTCGGGCGGAACAGGGGTCGTACCGGCTCACTGGCCGCCGAGGCCGGTCGTCGCCACGGACTTCACGATGTGCCGCTGGAAGAACATGAAGACCAGGACGAGCGGCAGCGCGGCCAGTACGGCCGAGGCCATCGACTGGGCGTACTGGATGCCGTAGGCGTCCTTCACGGAGGTGATGCCGACCGGCAGGGTCATCAGGTTCGGGTCAGACGTCGACACGAACGGCCACAGGAAGTTGTTCCACGCCCCGATGAACACGAAGATCGCCACGGCGGCGAGCATCGGCCGGGACAGCGGCAGCAGCACCGACCAGAAGATCCGCCAGTGGCCCGCGCCGTCGATGCGGGCCGCCTCCTCCAACTCGTGGGGCAGTGAGTCGAAGTGCTTCTTCAGGATGAACACCATCACGGGGGCCACGGTCTGCGGAAGGATCACCGCCGCGTAGGTGTCGAGCAGATGCAGGCTCAGCATCTGCTGGAACCAGGGGACGATGAGCAGTTGGGGCGGTACGACCACGGCGGCCACGGTGAGCGCGAACAGGGTGCGGCGGCCGGCGAACAGGGTGCGGGAGAAGGCGTATCCGGCCATCGCGGAGACCAGGACCGTGATCACCGTGACCGCGGCGGCGATGAGGAAGCTGTTGAGCATCCACAGCGGCAGGTCCCCGCGTTCCCAGACCGTGCTGAAGCCGTGGAGGGTGAGGCCGTGCCGGGGCCAGAACCAGTGCAGGGGGTCGCTGGCGTCCTGCTCGGACTTGAAGGCGGTCAGCAGCGCCCAGGCCACGGGCAGCAGCCATACCAGCGCCATGACCGAGAGGGCGGCGAGGGCGAGTACGCGCGCGGTCCGGCTCTCGCCCAAGGAGAGGTGGGCGGTGCGCCGCCGCATCGCCACTTCCCTTACGGGGGGCCGGAATTGGGGGGCGGTGCGGACGGGCAGGTCGGTGGAGGCCATGTCACTTCTCCCGGCGGCGGAGGGCGGCGTACTGGGCGGCGGAGGCGAGGACGACGAGGGCGAAGAAGATGTAGCTGATCGCCGAGGCGTACCCGAGCCGGTAGCCGGTGAAGCCGACGTCGTAGACGTACTCGACGACCGGACGGGTGGAGTTGTCCGGACCGCCCTTGGTCAGCAGGTACACCTGGTCGAAGACCTTCAGCGAGGCCAGGATCTGCAGCACCGTGATGACGGCGGTGATCCGGCGGAGCTGGGGCAGGGTGATCGACCACAGGCGCCGCCAGGCCCCGGCGCCGTCGATGGCGGCCGCCTCGTACAGGTGGTCCGGGATGGACTGCAACGCGGCCAGACAGAGCAGGAAGTTGAAGCCGACGGTCCACCACAGGGTGGTCAGGACGATCGCCCACATGGCGACCGACTGGTCGCTGAGCCACGCCACCTGGCCGAGGCCGAGCGCGTCGAGGAGGTGGTTGTAGAGGCCGAGGTCGGGCTGGTAGAGCCAGATCCACAGCAGGCTGACGACGCCCACGGGCAGAAGGTAGGGGGCGAAGAAGGCCAGCCGCCACACCCACTGCCCGGGCAGGCCGGTGTGCACGAGCAGGGCCATGGCGAGGGCGACCACGACGAGCGGGACGGTCGACAGGGCGGTGAACCACACGGTGTGGCCCAGGGCCCGCCACATCTCCGCGTCCTTCAGGGCCTCGGTGAAGTTGTCGAGGCCGACGAAGGACGGGGCGTGGGCCGACAGGGAGGTGTCGGTGACGCTCATCCACAGTCCCTGGACCAGCGGCCAGAGCATGAAGACGGCGAACAGCACCAGGAAGGGGAGCGCGAAGAGCAGGCCGGGCGGCAGCAGCCGGCGCGCCGGCAGAGCGCCGTTGCGGGGTGAGGACATCGTTGTGCCTCCTGCGCGGATCGTTCGCAGCCGGGTCAGGCCGGGCTGGGCTTGGAGAGGAAGGTGTTCAGGCGCCGCACCATGGCGCGCGCCGCGCGGTCGGGGGCGAGCCCGTCGAGGAGGGCCTGCTGGAGAACCTGGGACATGGCGTTCTGGAAATCGGATCCGGCACCGGCGAACCAGACCGCGGGGTCGAGGACGACGTGGCCCGCCGCCTGTGCGTAGTGGGACTGCGGCTGCAGGTTCTGGTAGGCCTTCGTACGGGTCACCGGGCGGTAGGCGGGGATGTGCCCGGCGGTGGCCCAGATCTGGCCGGCCTTGAGCAGGGCGGCGACGGCGCGGTGGGTGCGGCGGCGGTGCTCGGCGTCCGGGTGCGGGTGGTGGGGCAGGACGAAGGAGTGCGAGTCGGCGTACACGGCGGGCGTGCCGAACACCGTGGGGAACGGCGCCGCTCCCACGTTCTTGTCGGCGGCCCGGAAGGTCGCGAGCTCCCACTCCCCCGACAGGATCATCGCCGTCTGCCGGTTGGCGAACGCGGCGATGGCCGCCGCGTAGTCGAGCTGCCTGGGGTTGACCCGGCCGTCGACGAGCTTGGCCATGAACGCGATGACCTCGGCCATCCGGTCCACGTCGACCTCGGCGGGTCCGCCCGCGGGGAGCCGGAAGGCGCCTCCGGTCTGCCGGTACAGGCCGTAGAACAGCCGCCAGCCCTGGGCGGTGTCGGTGACGTAGCCGAAGGCGATGCCCTGCTTGCCCGAGGCCTTGGCCAGTTCCCGGCCGGCGGCGAGGAACTTGTCCGGCGAGTCGAACGCCTCCGCGTCCAGGGTGCCGTCCTTCGTCAACAGTCCCGCCTTGGCGGCCGGTTCGGGATGGAAGAACACGATGAACGGGTGGGTGTCCAGCGGGACGGCGTACGTCCTGCCCTCGAACTGGGT
Organism: Streptomyces sp. RB17; assembly: GCF_009604455.1. Lineage (GTDB taxonomy): Bacteria > Actinomycetota > Actinomycetes > Streptomycetales > Streptomycetaceae > Streptomyces. Next base: position 194,161 of record NZ_WEGL01000005.1, on the reverse strand, counting down.
ACGGGACCACACCGCGTCGGCGAAGTCCTCGCGCCGGATGCCGTACTCGGCCAGGGTGTCCAGGTCCCACGGGTCCAGCAGACCCGTGGGCGCGTACCCGGCGAGGCGGGACATGTGGGCGACCGCCACATCGGGGCCCCGGCCGCCGGCGGAGGCCATGGCGAGCTTGGTGTAGTAGGGGGTGCCCCACTCCAGGACGGTGCGCTCGATGCGCGTACCCGGCATGTCGGGTCGCGCGGCGCGCACCATGTCGTTGAGCAGGCCGCCGTCGGCGCCACTGAACAGGTCCCACAGGCGGACGGTGGACTCGTCGGCGGCGAGCGCGGATCCGCAGCCGGCGAGCGCGCCGGCGCCGAGGACCGCGCCTGCGGAGACGAGGGCCGCGGTCAGGGCGCGGCGCCTGGTCGGGCCGGGAGGATCGACGGGTGCGGGTGTGCCGGTCATACGGCTCCTTCCCTCAACATGTACATCGATGTAAATCTTGGGCAGGGTACGCTGCTTCCGCTCACGCGGAGCCCCGAAGAGGTGCTATGGCGTTCCGGCTTCGAAGGCTGCCGGACGATGCTGGGCGTCCCTCAGCCGCGCGGTGTCGACCTTCTCGGAGCGGTCGAAGCGATAGACGCCGTTGCGCTCCTGGAAGACGTCGGTGAGCTGGGTGTAGCAGTAGCCGAACATGTCCGGGTCGTCGAGCAGGACGCCGGTGAGGCCGGTGAAGCGGTCGACGAACTCCTCAGGGATGCGCGGCCGTTCGCCGTAGCCCCAGGAGGTGCCGGGCTCGTTCCCGGCCGCCTCGGCCGCCGCCTCCGGATCCCACCAGATGCCGCCGAACTCGCTGCAGAAATAGGGCTGTCCACGGTATGCCACCGACCACGGCCGCCCGTCCGGCGCCGCGTTGACGTACGGCCGGCCCTCGGCCAGACCGTCCATGGTCTTGGCGAACACGGCCGGATCCTGCTCATAGCAGTGGGAGTCGTACACGTCGGTCTCCGCAACCCGGTGGGCGTAGCCGGAGGCGTCGAGCACGGGCCGGGTGGGGTCGGCCTGCTTGGTGGCCAGGAACATCGCGCGGGTGACGTCGTCGAGTTGGGTGATGCGGTCGTGCAGCGGCTGGTACGTCTCGTTCAGCGGGCACCAGCCGACGATCGAGGGATGCGAGTGGTCGCGTTCGAGGGCCTCCAGCCACTGGGCGACGTACGACGCGTCGGGGCGCTGGTTGTCGTCGCGGACACCGACCTCGCAGCCCCAGTCGCCGAACTCGCCCCACACCAGGTAGCCGAGCCGGTCGGCGTGGTACAGGTACCGCTCCTCGAACACCTTCTGGTGCAGGCGGGCGCCGTTGAAGCCGGCGGCGAGGCCCAGTTCGATGTCGCGGGCCAGGTCGGCGTCGCTCGGGGCGGTCATCAGGCCGTCCGGGTAGTAGCCCTGGTCGAGCACCAGGCGCTGGAAGACGGGCTTTCCGTTCAGCAGCAGCCGCTTGCCGTCGACGGCGACGGAGCGCAGGCCGGCGTAGGAGCGTGCGGTGTCGACGGCCGTGCCGCCGGCGTCGAGGAGTTCCAGGTTCAGGCCGTACAGGTGCGGATCCTGCGGGGACCAGGGGCGGACCCGGTCTGCGGGCAGGGTCAGCACGAGCCGGGGGCACAGGTCGAGGTCCGCGCGGCTCTCGGCGGCGGTGATCGCACCCTGGCCGTCGGTGAGCGTGGCACGGACCCGGTGTCCGGGCCGGTTGGCGGTCAGCGGGAGTTCCAGGAAGAAGGCGCCGGAGGCCAGGTCGGGCGTGATCCGGGGCCGCTTGAGGGCGACGGCGCGGGGGACCGGCTCCAGCCACACGGTCTGCCAGATGCCGGTCGTCCGGGTGTAGTGGCAGTGGGAGTTGGCGTACCAGGTGGACTGCTTGCCGCGCGCCTGGACGCCGTGCCGGCTGTCCCTGGCCCGTACGACGATCGTCAACTCCTCGCCGGGTCGGGCGACTTCGCCGAGGTCGGCGGTGAACGGGGTGAAGCCGCCGCGGTGCCGGGCGACCTCGCTGCCGTTGGCCCAGACGGTGGTGTCGTGGTCCACGGCCCCGAAGTGCAGCAGCACCCGGGCGTCGCCCCATGCGGCGGGCACGGTCACCGTCCGCCGGTACCAGACCGCCTCCAGGAAGTCCGCCTCCCCGATCCCGGACAGCGCCGATTCCGGACAGAACGGGACGAGGATCCTGCCGGCGAGTTCACGCGCCGCCAGACCGCGCTCCAGGCCGGTGTCCGAGCGGTCGATCTCGAACTGCCACTCGCCGTTGAGATTGAGCCAGGCCTCGCGGACGAACTGCGGCCTGGGGTGTTCGGGACGGGGCAGATCCGGGGCGTGCGGGACAGGCATGGGGCTCCTTGCATCGAGGGTGCGGGTCGGTGCGCGACACATGGCACCATGGGCTTACATCGATGTAAAGACGTCGGGAGAGGATGACCGGGCCCGAAATCCATTCGTGACGGTCGGTACGATCACGGCGAGCGGAAGGACGGAGCAGCGTGGCGGCCAGACCCAGGATCAAGGACGTGGCGGAGTACGCCGGCGTCTCCCCCAAGACCGTCTCCAACGTGATCAACAACTTCGAGCACGTGTCGGAGCGGACCCGGGCCGCCGTCCAGGAGGCCATCGACGCTCTCGGCTACCGCGTCAACATCGCCGGCCGGCAGCTGCGGCAGGGCCGCACCGGCGTGATCACCCTGGCGGTCCCGGAACTCGACGTCGCCTACTTCTCCGAGCTGGCCAAACACGTCATGGCCGAGGCCGACCGGCGCGGCCGCACGGTGCTGCTCCACCAGACCGGCGCCGCACGTGAACGCGAGCTCGCGGCACTGCACGGCTTCGACGCACAGTTCTCCGACGGCGTCATCCTCAGCCCGCTCTCGCTGCTCCCCCGCGACCTCGTCACCCGCGATCGGCGCCTGCCCGTCGTGCTGCTGGGCGAACGCTCGGCCAAGGGCAGCACCGATCACGTCGGCATCGACAACGTCGTGGCGGCCCGCGAGGCCACCGAGCACCTCCTGGCGCGCGGACGCCGCCGGATCGCCGTCGTCGGCGGCGCGCTGCGCGGCCCCCAGGGCACCGACCGGCTGCGCACCGACGGCTACCGCGAGGCCCTGACGGCGGCGGGGCTGCCCTTCGACGCCGATCTGGTGGTGCCGGTGGAGGCCTTCCACTGGCAGGACGGTCTGCGCGCCGCCGGCGCGCTGATGGCACGGGAGCACCGGCCGGACGCGCTGCTGTGCCTGAACGACCATCTCGCCCTCGGCGCGCTGCGGGCCCTGCACGAACAGGGCCGCTCGGTGCCGGGCGACCTCGAGGTGATCGGCTTCGACGACATCGAGGCCTCCCGGTTCAGCGTGCCCAGCCTCACCACCGTCGCCCCCGACAAGGAGGAGATCGCCCGGGTCGCCGTATCGCTGCTGCTGGAGCGGATCGACGACCCGGACGCCGCTGCCGTGCACGACCATGTGGCCGGGCACCGGATCATCGTGCGGGAGAGCACGGGCGGCTGAGCGGACGGGTCTCAGCCCTCGGTGGGACGGTACGGGCCGGGCTCGAAGACCAGGGCGTCGCCCACGGCCCGTTCGGTGGGCCCGCTGGGGTGGTTCACCAACGTGCCCTCGACGGACATGGTGGTCGAGCCGCCGCCGTCCAGGTTGACGGCGTCGGTCAGGCCCAGGGCGTCGGCGACGGCCGCCGTCTCGTCCATCGTGGTGCCGACGCTGCTCGTCATGCGGCCGTCGATGGTCGCCAGGACGACCTTGCCCGCGCGGGTCGTACCGGCGATCGTGCGCGGGTTGCGGTCGAAGAAGCTGCCCGAGCCGGCCGGGACCACGATCCGGCCGTGCGCGGTGAGACGATAGCGGCCGTTCACGCCGAACAGTCCCGGGCGGACGTGCAGTTGCCGGCCCTGCTCGTCGGTGAGCTCGGAGTCGGTACGCAGGCAGCCCCCGTCGGCGGTGTGCAGCAGGGCCGCCGCGCCGGTGCCCGTGGCCTGTACCGAGGTCTGGCCGGTGGTCAGATGCGTGCCGCGCGCCATCTGCGTGCGTACGACGCATCCGTTCCGGTCGAGGACCACCTCGACGCCCGCGCCGGCGGGTGTGCTCTCGGCGAACTCGGGGGTGAAGCGCACGACGTCGCCGGGCACGCTGCACTCGGTCGGATCGGTCAGGTCGGCGCAGGCCGCCGGGACGACGGGCGGGTGGTTCACGTACGTCAGCGGCAGCGTGGCTCCGGTCCGCCGGTTGTGCAGGCTGCCCGACCAGCTCAGCCGGCCCGTCAGGGCGCGGTTGTCGTGGGCGTCCACGACGAAGTCGGCCTCTGCCGGGTCGCCGGTGGGCTCACTGAGCAGCCGCCCGTCGTAGAGGCCGAGACCCACCGGGTCGCCGGGATACTGCGCGCTGGCGGTGAAGGTGAAGAAGGAGCCGTTGACGCCGGCCAGGGCCTTCGAGGAGCGCACCAGGTCGGTCGTCTTCTCCGTGTGGGCCAGGTCGGGGCCGTACGTCGCCCGCAGGTGCCCGTGCGCCCTGCGCGGGTCGATGGTCAGGACGTCGACCACCCAGGGGCCGCGTGTCGTGGTGTTGATCCGGTCGGCCGGGGCGGGCTCGGCCCCCCGGACGATACGGGTGAGGGTCACACCGTCGGCCAGGGTCTGTGTCGTACGGGTCTCCGCGAGGCCCCGGTCGCCGAGCGGGAGCGTCGTCTCGGCGGCGCCGGCCCGGCCGGCGGGCGGCGCGAGCAGCAGGAGCAGGGCGGCCACGGTGAGCGTCGCCGCGCGGTTCAAGCCGGGTCTGTACGAGGTGAATGCCATGCAGGCGAGCGTGCTCGCCGTGACGGACGTTTACCCGTGCGGCGGTTGATGCGCCGGTCCCGGTTGGGTTAATTGCCGGTTACACGGGTCGAGTTGGCGGGGATTCGGCGGGCGGGAGCCGGGCCGCTGCCGCGACGCACGACCGGCTCCACCGGGACCAAGGGCACGGGAACCCTCGGGTGAGGATGCCGAAGTCGCCATCGGTTCAGGGGCGTTCGGAGGTCGGGGCGGGCTGCTGCGGCGGACGTCGTCAGCGGGCGAGCAGCGCCGCCGCCGGGCTCGGCGACCACCGTGTCCAGGTGTAGGGCATGCACTCCCCCGCCCCGGACGATGTCGACGCAGCCGACCGGCGAACCGTCCTGCCGTACGCGGATCCAGCCGAGACCGTGCTGCTTCGGCCCGGTGACACGGCACGTGGGTGTGGGAGCGTCGGCCGTATCCCACGCATCGCGCCGACGGGGCGTCCCGCCAGGCCGTATGACCCGGCGGGACGCCCCGTCGCGACCCGCACCGCCGCTAGTTGCGGCGCCCCGCGGGATCGTGGGCGCGGGAGTCCCGGTCCTCGTCGGGCTCCGCTGCGGAACCGGTCACGCCGGTGCCGGCGCCGGCCGCCGCGGTCTCGGCCCGGTCGCCGTGCCCCGGCCACCACGCGGCGTGGCCGATCAGCGCGGTGAGGCTCGGGGTGAAGAACATCGCCATGACGAAGGCGGCGACGGCGATGCCGAAGGAGACCGCGAAACCCATCTCCGTGAGCAGCGAGTTGCCCGCCAGCATCATCGTGGCGAAGGTCGCCGCCAGGATGAAGCCGGCCGCGGCGACCGTCGGACCGGCGTGCCGCAGCGCCATGCCGGCCGCCTCACGCGGCTCGCGGCCCTCGCGGGCCTCCTCGCGCAGCCGGGCGATCATGAGGATGTTGTAGTCGGTGCCGATGGCGACGACGAACAGATACATGATCACCGGGAGCATGAACATCAGACCCGAGTGTCCCTGCCCCTTCTGGAAGATCCACACGGTGGCGCCCAGGGTGGCGCCGAAGCCGAGACCCACCGAGGCCATCAGGTACCAGGGGGCGACGACGCTGCGCAGCAGCAGACCCAGGATCACCATGATGAGGACGGCGGCCACCGGGAAGACCGTCTTGTAGTCGTGGTTCACCGCGGTGTTGATGTCCTTGTAGATCGAGGACATGCCGCCGACGACCGCCTGGGTGCCGTCAGGGGCGTCGCCGTGTGCCACGTCCCGCACCCGGCCCACGGTGTCGATCGCCTTGTCCGTCGACGCCTCGTACTTGAGCGTGACGGTGAAGTCCGCGGTGTTTCCCCCCTTGTTGAGCTGCGTCATGCGGGCGCCGGCGACCCCGTCCACGGCCCCGAGCTTGCGTGCGTACGTGCCGAAGTCGGCCTTGTCCAGCGGCCTGCCGTCGGTGCTGGACAGATAGACGTCGGTGGGGGCCGCGGCGCCCGCCGAGTACGCCTTCTGCATCTGGTCCTGGACGACCATGGACTCCTTGGTCTTCGGCATGGAGCCCGCCGCCAGGTCGAACGTGGCGTGGTAGCCCAGGATGCCGAGCGACAGCACGACCAGTACGAGACCGGACGCCGCGGCGGTCAGGTACGGACGGCGCTGCACACCGCGGCCGAGCGCGGCGAACCGGGCATTCTCCGGCTCCTTCTGCCAGGACTTGGAGGGCCAGAAGATCTTCGGCCCGATCAGCGAGACCACGGCCGGGATCAGGGTCAGGCCCGCCACGAGGGTGGCGGCCACCGCGATCGCGAGCGCCGGGCCCATCTGCTTGAGGAAGCCCAGTGTGGACAGCGCCAGGGCGAGGAACGCGATGATGACGGCGCCGGCCGCCGAGGCGATGGCCTCACCGACCCGGTCGACCGCGTTGACCATGGCCTGCTTGGGTTCGTCACCGGCCCGCAGGCGCTCGCGGTAACGGAACATCAGGAACAGGAAGTAGTCCGTGCCCACGCCGAAGAGCACGACGATCAGGATCGACGAGATCGAGCTGTTGGCCTGCAGGTCGAACAGCTTGGTGGCGTAGGCGATCAGGCCGTTGGCGACGGCCGACACCAGGCCGATCAGCACCAGGGGAAGGACGGCCAGGATCGGTGCCCGGAAGATGATCAGCAAGGTCACCAGGATGATCGCGAAGGTGCCGAAGCCGATCAGCGCCTGTCCTCGCTTGGACGAGTCCTGCTGGTCGAGCGCCTGGGCGGCGGAACCGCCGAGCTTGACGTCGAGATGCGTGCCCTTGGCCAACTGCTTGACGTCGTCGCGCAACACCTTGGCCGCGTCCGCCTGTTTGGGCTGGCCGGCGTTCTTGCTGTCCATCTGCACCAGGGTCAGGTCATACCTGCCGTCCTTGGACGGCGGGCCGGGGACGACCTTCTGCACCTGGTCGATGTGCTTGTCGCCCAGTTCGGTGGTGATCCGGGCGATGTCCTGCTTGTCGGCGGCGGTCAGTCTGCCGCCGTCCGTGCGCTGGTACAGCGCGATCGCGGACGGGGTGAAGGCGCTGGGGAACGCCTTCTGCTGGAGGTCCGCGGCTTTGATGGATTCGTAACTCTTGGGCAGGAAGCTGCTCTCGTCACTGTTCGAGGGCAGACTCGGAGCGGTGGCGACGATCGCCACCGCGGCAATCAGCCATGCCACGATCGTCCAGACAGGATGTCGGACGACAGTGGTGCCAATACGTCGGAACATGCGGAAGGTCCTCCTGGACAGGAAGATCACCGCAGCCCGGGGAGCGGTCCCTGGCATCGGCGACCCCGTCCGGCCCGCTGCGAACGGGCCGGTCGAACGGTTGTCTTGTGGCCACATGGTAGTGACCGCATACGAAGATCATCTCATCACGTGGTCTCGCTTCCGGCCCCGCCCGGGTGCCCGGGGGCGGTCGGAGCACTCTTCCGGCGAACGACGACGCGCCGGTCGGCCCGGTCAGGCCGCTCAACCGAGCACGAACGGCAGCCTGTCGGCCAAGTCCTCCCCCAGCGCGGCCCGCTCCGCGTCGGTCGCCGTGCGGCGTCCGGTACCGACCAGCAGCGCGTCCTCGTCGGAGAACGCGGCGGGGAAGGAGACTCCGGCGATCTTCTCCAGCGACACGCGCGCCGCGGCGAGCGTCTCGGCGGGCGGCCCGGCGGCCGAGGGCAGATGGGCGATCAGGTCGAGGTGGTGCAGGGTCCACTCGACGACGTACGCGGTCAGGTAGTCGGCGACGGTCAGCACTTCGTCGCGGGTGCCGACGCGGACGGCGGGATCGGCCAGCTCGGCGGCGCGGCCCGCCGCGGAACCGACGTCGTCCAAGTGGAACTTCAGCCATCGCGGCTCGCCGTAGGCGGCCGCCAGCCGAGGGATCAGCGCGTCGAGCGGATCCTCGCCGGTCGGGGCTTCGACCAGGTTCCAGTAGGTGACCGCGTCCACGGTCGGTTCGGTGTCGGCGGGTGTCACCAAGGTGATCAGGACGTCCTGGGCGTCGATGACCAGGTGGCACACCAGATCCCGCACCAGCCAGCCGGTGCAGCCGGACGGCCGCTCGAAGTCCTCGTCCGGGAGCTCGGCCACCGCTGTGCGCAATGCCGTCCAAGAGTGTGCGAAGAGATCCACTGACCGCACGCTAGGCCCTGTCGTCAAACTCCAGCCGTCCGCCCGAAGGGCGGGCCCTGCGGCGTCAGGTGCGTGCTCTCGGCGTGCCGGACCCTGGCCCTCGTACTGGATGTACTTGGGCCTGGGTCCGGTGCGGCGAGAGTGCGTGCATGGCGTCGCGGGGCAGGCGGGAGTTTGACGACAGGGCCTAGTGCGGGGCCGGCGCGGCGGACAACCGAATTCGGATCGGGCGTGTCCGACGCGGGCCGGCGGCTCACCGCGCGGACGGCGAAAGCCGGTAGGAGGCGGCGAGGTCGCGTACCTCCACCGAGAAGAACACCTGTTGCTCACCACGGTCGTCCACCGGCAGATGCTTGGCGAGCAGTGCCAGCACGCCCTCGGACAGGCGTGCCTTCTGCGCCTCGGGGCGGCCGGGCATCAGGCCGACTTCCACGTGGACGAAGACGGCCTGTCCGCTCGCCCCGTCGCCGACGTACGTCTGCGCCGGCCGGAGCAGCGTCTTGCACACACCCGACGTACCGGATTCCTCGACCACGAGCGGATGCAGCTCCTTCACCAGGGCGCAGGCGTCGAAGGCTCCGGCCAGGTGGGAGGAGTAGTCGATGGTGAGGTACGGCATGGCGGGCCTTTCACTGCGTTCCCCGTAGTTTCACTAGGCAACTATTCTCCCCCATGTGAGCGGCGGGCCCCACCTCGCCCCCTGCTCCCGGGCGCTTCGGTGCCGGGCAAGATCAAGACGTGTTCCACCACGGGGTCACCGGCGTGTACGGCTGCGGCCCGAGCATCCCAAGGGTTCGGCATGACAGGCCGTTCACGACGGAAGGCCCGGCCTCCTGGAACGACGTGCACTCGCCGCCTGCCTCGCCGCCGCGCTCGCCGCACCGGCTGTCCTCGACATGCCCCCGGCCGAGGCCGCCGAGCGGGCGGGTTCCGGTGCGGACGCGGGGCTCGCGGGCGGGAATCGACGACCGGGAGACGGCGCGGGCACTGGTGCCGGGCCTGTCCGACGTCGGCTTCGACTGGCATCCGGAGACCGCCGAGCTGGACCGGTTCGACTTCGTCGTCGCCTGCTCCTTCGGCAACCGGCCCGCGAAGTCGGGCGATCCGGCCCTCACGCTCCCCGAACCCGGCCCGGTGAACCAGGAGTTGGCGGACACGGTCGCCCGGATCCGCGAGCAGCGGAAGGTGCCCGTCTACGCGCCGTGGGAGATCGCCCGGTTCCTGCGGTCCACCTACGGCATGGACGACGTGACGTCGATCGAGCCCGTCGTCGCGGAGGACGGCACGACCACCTGCCTGAGCCCGGACGGGGTCGCCGGGCAGGTGCTGGAACACCGGCGGCGTCCGGTGGCATCGGCACCGCCTGCGCGGTCGGGTTCCGTGATCACCACAAGCGGTGTGTGCAGACCACCCGGGACCGGGGGATGGCCGCGTACGCGCCGCGTGGCATCACCATGCCGGGCACCTACGACCCCGAGTCGGGACAGGCCTGGACGCGGCGCCGGGACCTGTACCTGGTGCACGGCATGGCGGCCCGGTGGCAGGCGGTGCGGGCCAGGCTCGTCGCGCCGGCCTACCCCAACGGGTGAGGCGGAGCGTGGCGCGCCGGGCGACGGCTCGGCCGGGGCCCACGGGGCGGCGGTGCGGCGGGCCTCGGTCGTGCGACCGGTGTCAGCGTGCGCCGGCCGGTCCGCTCGGAGTGGGCGCGCGCGGACCGGCCCGGGTGGGCGTCTTCGGGTGCGGCCGCCAGGCACTCTCCCTCGAGGGCGCGGGCGGGCAGCAGCCGGTCGAGCCATGCCGGCAGCCACCGGCCGGCGAGGCCGACGAGCGCGAGCACCGCCGGGACGAGGGTCGTGCAGACCCCGAAGGCGTCGACGAACACGCCGACGGCGAGCGCGAAGGGGATCGGCTTGAGCATGGCGCTGCCGCCGGGGACGCAGCTCCCGAACACGCGAACATGATCAGCGACGCGTTCGGCCGGCGCCGAGCGCGTCGCCGAGGCCGCCCCCGAGGAGTCGGCCCACCGGCGTGCCCTGCGCGCGTCGGTCCTGGCCAAAGCCCAGGTCGGCGCCGTGCGCGCAGCCCGGGTCAGCTGCACACACGGCGGCGAGGGGACCGGTCCGCGCCGGCTGAAGGACGTCACGGCGTTGCTGGACCAGGCGTTCGCGGTGCTGCGGACGCAGGGCGGCGGGTGGCGCCGGACCCGTGGTTCCTCCAGGCCCGGTTCCCTGCGGCGGGTTCGGCTCAGCGGGTGGCGTCCATGCGCTGGGTGCCGATGACCGACAACAGCCGCAGCGCCTCCTCGGAGGGCGTGCCGGGGACCGCGGTGTAGATCACGACCTGCTGGTCCCGGCCGGTGAGGTCGAGGGCGTCGCAGTTGACGGTGACCGGCCCGACCAGCGGATGCCGGAACGTCTTGCACAGTGTGGGTTCACCGTGCACGTCGTGGGAGTCCCACAGCCGGGCGAACTCCTGGCTTCCGGCGCGCAGTTCGTGGAGCAGCCCGGTCACCTCGGGATCGTCGGGGTAGCGGGCGGCGGCCGTGCGCAGCCGGCTCACCGCGTGCCGGGCGAACGCGTCGGCGTCGGACACGCCGTACAGCCGCCGTCCCTGCGAGTGCGGCCCGAGGAAGGCGCGACGCGCGAGGTTGCGGTCGTGCCGCGGCAGCGCCGAGAAGTCCTCCATCAGGGCGGCGGCGAGCTCGTTCCAGGCGAGCACCTCCAGCGTGGCCGAGGTGACGAAGGCGGCGGACTGCGGCAGCCGGTGGATCAGGTCGAGGATGCTCTGCCGCACCTCGCGCGGGGGCCCGGGCGCGGGGTCCGGCGGGGCGCCGGCCAGCAGATGCAGGTGCTCGCGCTCGGCGTCCGACAGCCGCAGGGCGCGGGCCAGGCCGGCCAGTACCTCGCGGGACGGGCGTGGGCCGCGGGCCTGCTCCAGCCGGGTGTAGTACTCGGTCGAGATGAACGCCAGGTGCGCCACCTCCTCGCGGCGCAGCCCCGGCGTGCGGCGGCGCGGCCCGGCGGCCAGGCCCACGTCGGCAGGGCTGATCCGCTCGCGCCTGCTGCGCAGGAATCCCGCCAGTTCCGTTCTGTCCACGCCTCCAGTGTGCGCGGGTGCCACGGGAGCCATCCAGGTACTCCCGGTGCCTGGATGGCTCCGACGCCCGGGCGCAGGCTCGCTGCCATGGACAACACACCGAACACGGACCGGCCTCCGTACAGCCTGCTGGGGGGCAAGGTCGCCTTCATCACCGGTGCCGGGCGCGGGATCGGTGCCGCAGCGGCGCGGCTCTTCGCCCGGGAGGGGGCTCGGGTCCTGCTGGCGGCTCGCACCGAGGCCCAGCTGAAGGCCGTCACCGAGGAGGTGCGGGCGGCGGGCGGCACCGCGGACTACGTCGTGTGCGACCTGGCCGACACGGCGAGCGTGCGGGCCGCCGTGGACCGTGCCGTCGATCTCTACGGCCGGCTCGACATCGCCTTCAACAACGGGGCGACGATCCAGCCGCCCGGCCCCATGGACCAGTTGCCGGAGGCCGAGTTCGACCATGTGTACACGGTGAACCTCAAGAGCGTCTGGCTGGCGATGGTCGCCGAGGTCGCCGCCATCCGGGCCACGGCCGGGACGGGCGCCATCGTCAACAACTCGTCCGTCGGCAGTCTGCGGGGCAACCCCGAGCTGCCGGCCTACGGTGCGATGAAGCGGGCCGTGAACAGCCTCACCGAGTCGGCCGCCGTGACCTACGGCCCCGAAGGCATCCGCGTCAACGCGATCGCGCCCGGCAACACCCTGACGGAGATGATCCGGGCCTGGGAGGCGGAGGCTCCCGGCCTGCAGGACCGGCTGACGGCGCTCACCCCGCTGCGCCGTGCGGCCGCCCCCGAGGAGATCGCCGAGGCCGCGGCCTGGCTGCTGAGCGACCGTTCCTCCTTCGTGACCGGCACGGTGCTGAAGGTCGACGGGGGCGCCCGCGCCTGAAGCGCGGGCGCCGAGGGTCAGCCGAGACCGAGAACACTCATGGTGTGCTCGGCCATGCGCTGCTCGCCGAGCGCGTTGGGGTGCACCGGGACGATGTTCTGCCCGAAGAGGAGCGGCTCGATCCATCGCGTGCCGACCGCCTGGCAGGCGTCATGGCCCTCGGACACCTGGGAGAAGTCCACGTACGTGGCCCCGGTCTCCTCGGCGGCGCGCTGCACGACGGCGTTGAGATGGGCCTGCAGCGCGTGCAGGTACGGCACGTCACCGGAGGCGACCGGCATTTCGGCGTAGCAGGACGGGTCGGCCGTGGCCGGCGTGATCCACGGGTAACCGAGCACCGCCACACGGGCGTCCGGCGCCTTGGCCCGCACGGCGCGCAGCGCGGTCTTCAGCGCGGGGTAGGTCTTCGCGTCGATCGCGTCGTCGAAGGAGGTGCCGTACGTGTCCTTGCACGGGCTGCCCTTGCCTCCGCTGAGGATGCCCGCGGTACCGCAGGCGAGCATGGCACCGATGAAGGTGCCGTTGTCGTTGCCGCCGATCGTCAGCGTCACCAGGTTCGTGTCCGCGGTGACGGCGTCCGCCTGCGGGGCGACCCCGGGGTACTGCGACCCGGTGAAGTCCTTGGTCTGGGCGGCGCCACAGGTGACGTCCGTCAGGCGGGATCCGGTGCGGGCGGCGATGACGTGCGGGTAGTCGGCAGTGGAGCGCAGGCAGATCAGATTGCTCGTGTCAATGGGCAGCACACCGGAGGCGGCGCTGTAACTGTCGCCGAGGGCGGCGTAGTTCAGGGGGGTGGAGGCCTGGGCGGGTGCGGCGGTGAGGCCGAGGGCCAGCACACCGGCGAGTGCGGATGTCGCTGCCATGACACGACGGAGGGCAGGGGTGGGCATGGGCGTGGGGCTCCCTGTTCTCGGGATGGGGACACCAGGCAGGCGGGCATGGGGGTGCCCGCCCGCGTGCCGGTGCACGAGAATGCGGCGGCTCAGAGCGTGGGGGGTGCTGTACCGCGGGGTTACCGCTAAGTACTACCGAGAAGTAATGTGCGGGCGGCGCACCCAGGAGTCAACGTTGTTGACAGAAATTCTTGAACCACGGCCTCCAGCAGTCAGGCGATCATGGTCGAGGGCCTGATCCTCCTCGCGGGCGTGTACGCGGCGATCTCGCCCTGGGTCGTGCACTTCTCGGCGGGCGAGCCGAACATCACGGTCAGCAACCTGATCGTCGGCATCACCGTCGGCCTGATCGGCCTGGGTCTGACCATGGTCCCGGAACGGATGTTCCGTATGGCCTGGGTGATCGCGCCGCTCGGTGTGTGGCTGCTGATCTCCCCCTGGGTGGTGACCGCCGCCCACGGTGCGCGGGCCGGCATCATCTGGAACAACTGCTGGCTGGGCGCGATCACCCTCCTGCTGGGATGCGCGGCCATGGGACTGACCGTGGGCGTCACCCGCCGTGGTCCCCGGTGAACACGGGAATCACGTGAGTACGTGAAGACGTGAACGCCGACAGCGTGCCGCATCAGCGGACACCGTTGCTGCGGCACGCTCCCTTACGAAGTCATGACGCGGCGGCCGTGTCACCCGGCGCCGGTGCCGTCCGCGTCTAGCGTGGCCGTATGCGTGTACTGGTCACCGGCGGTGCCGGGTTCATCGGGTCCCATGTCGTCGAGGCGCTGCGGGCGGGCGGGCACGAGCCGCTCGTGTACGACGTCCGTGCGGACACCGGCGCGGACGTGCGCGACCCGGTGTCCGTGGCCCGGGCGCTCGCCGGAGTGGACGCCGTCTGCCACCAGGCGGCGATGGTCGGGCTCGGCAACGGTGTCGCCGACGCGGCGGAGTACGTCTCGCGCAACGACCTCGGCACGGCCGTGCTGCTCGCGGCCATGGCGGAGGCAGGGGTACGGCACCTGGTGCTGGCCGGGTCGATGGTGGTGTACGGGGAGGGGCGTTACGAGTGCCCGCGCCACGGGGTCGTACGGCCGGGCCCACGGGCCGTGACCGATCTGGACGCGGGCCGGTTCGAGCCCTCCTGCCCGCGCTGCGGCGCCGAGTTGAGCCCCGGGCTGGTCGGGGAGGACGCTCCGGCCGATCCCCGCAACGTGTACGCGGCGACCAAGCTGGCCCAGGAGCACCTGGCGGCGGCCTGGGCGCGCAGCACGGGCGGGTCGGCGGTGTCGTTGCGCTACCACAACGTGTACGGGCCGCGGATGCCGCGGGACACGCCGTACGCCGGGGTCGCCTCCTTCTTCCGCTCGGCGCTGGCCCGCGGCGAGGCACCGCGGGTCTTCGAGGACGGCCGGCAGCGGCGGGACTTCGTACATGTGCGGGACGTGGCCGCGGCCAACGTGGCGGCGCTGGAGACGGAGGCGGTGCCGGGTGTCCTCGCGGCGTACAACACCGGGAGCGGTGAGCCGCGCACCGTCGGCGAGCTGGCACGGTCACTGGCCGCGGCGTGCGGCGGGCCGGAGCCCGTGGTGACCGGGGAGTACCGGCTGGGGGACGTACGGCACATCACCGCGGACTCGTCCCGGCTGCGGGCGGCGCTGGGGTGGAAGCCGCAGGTCGGGTTCGAGGAGGGTATGCGGGAGTTCGCGGAGGCCGGGCCCGTGTAGGGGAGCCGGGTGCCGCAGGGTGGCGACGTGCGGGGCATACGGCAGTTCCCGGCGCGCGAGCCGGCCGAGGAGAGGGGGCAGCCGAACCCGCCCGACGGCGGCTGCTGAACCTGCCCCGCGGACCGGTGCGGTGCGCCCGCCCGGGGCGTGGCGGCAGCGGGAACGGCCTGGGGTGCCGTTCACCTGCCCGCACCGGCGCGTTCCGTCCCCCCGACTCTCGGCTTCGCCCGCCCGAGGGCCCCACCGCCAACCTGTGCCGTCCGGCCGCAGGCCCTTGAGCCACGGGGGGAGGCACGACCGCCTGCAGCCGGCACGCCCGCTGCCCCCGCCCCGAGGACGCCCCAGCCCCCGGACTCCCTACGATGCGGCAGCCCCGGCCTCTGCGGAATGCCGCCGCCCCGGTCTCCCCCAGGACGCCGCAACCTCCGGCCCGCTCAGGAATCGACACCCCCCCGCACCGCCCAGGACGCGGCGCCGCTCAATCTCCGCAGGGTGCCGCAGCCACGCAGACTCCCCAGGATGCCGCACCCCCACCCCCCTAATGCGCCGCGGGCAACGTCACCTCGAAGCGGCAGCCCCCCGGGATGTTGCGGACAGTGGCTCGGCCCTGGTGGGCCTCCACGATGCCGCGGACGATGGCCAGGCCGAGGCCCGCGCCGGCCGGTGGGGTGCGCGCGTCGCTGCCGCGCCAGCCGGTGTCGAAGACGCGTGGCAGGTCCTCCTCGGGGATGCCGCCGCAGCCGTCGGTGACCGAGAGCAGCACTCCGTCGTCGGTGCGTTCGGCGGCGATCGCGACCGTGCCGTCGGGCGGGGTCCGGCGGATGGCGTTGACCAGGAGGTTGCCGAGCACACGGGTCATCTCCTTGCCGTCCACCTCCACCGGTACGGGCTCGACGCGGTCGCCCACGAGCCGTACCCCGTGTTCCCGGGCCAGCGGGTCGGCGCCCGCCAGTGCGTCACCGACCAGGTCGTACAGGGAGATGCGGGCAGGGCTCAGCGGGAGGGTGCCCGCGTGGATGCGGGAGAGTTCGAAGAGGTCGCCGACCATGTCGTTGAGCCGTTCGACCTCGGTGCGGATCTGCTTGAGGTAGCGGCCGGGGTCGGCGGCCACGCCGTCCTCCAGCGCCTCCGACATGGCGCGCAGTCCGGCGAGCGGCGTGCGCAGGTCGTGCGATATCCAGGCGACCAGCTCGCGCCGGGACTTCTCCAACGCCCGCTCCCGCTCGCGGGATTCGGCGAGCCGTGCGCTGGTCGCGGCCAACTCGCGGCTGAGGGCGTCCAGTTCGGCGGTGGCGGGGCCGTGCGGGGCGGCGAAGGCGCCTGCGTCGCCGAACGAGCGGGCGGCATCGGTGAGTTCCCGACTGCGGGCGCCGACCCAGCGGCCCAGGAGCAGCGCGGTGGCCAGGGAGACCACGGCCGCCATCGCGACGACCGTGGTGACCACGGTCAGGTCGTGCGAGGACAGGAACATCGCCCAGGCGACGGCGAGGGTGCCGGCGAGCATGGCGAGGACGCCGACCGCGGCGACGACCGAGATGGAGGCGGTGAGCGAGCGGCGCCGGATCAGGCGCAGCACGCCCGCTCCGGCCACCCCCGCTGCGGCGGCGCCGGCGAAGGCGTAGAGGGCGATGAGGAGGGCGGCAGGCATGGTCAGTGCACCGCCTCGCCGGGCTCGAAGCGGTAGCCCACGCCCCACACCGTCTGGATCAGGCGGGGCCGGGCCGGGTCGTCCTCGACCTTGCCGCGCAGCCGGCGGACGTGGACGGTGACGGTCGACAGGTCGCCGAAGTCCCAGCCCCAGAC
Organism: Streptomyces sp. RB17; assembly: GCF_009604455.1. Lineage (GTDB taxonomy): Bacteria > Actinomycetota > Actinomycetes > Streptomycetales > Streptomycetaceae > Streptomyces. The sequence goes on along the minus strand of NZ_WEGL01000005.1, from coordinate 177,344 downwards.
CTCGCGCATCAGGTCCTCGCGGCTGTAGGCCCGGCCCGGGTGCCGCAGGAAGAAGGCGAGCAGGTCGAACTCGCGGAGCGTGAGGGCGAGTTCGGTGCCGTTCTTGGTGGCCCGGCGGGCGTCCGGGTCGACCGCGAGTCCGGCCGCGGCGAGCCGGTGCCCGGTGGGGGCGGGGCGGCTGCGGCGCAGCACCGACTCCACGCGCAGAACCAGTTCGCGGGGGCTGAAGGGCTTGGTGACGTAGTCGTCGGCGCCGACCTCCAGACCCAGGATGCGGTCGTCCTCGTCGCCGCGGGCGGTGAGCATGATGACCGGCACGGGACCGCCGTCCCGCATCCGCCGGCACACCTCCAGGCCGTCCATGCCGGGCAGCATCAGGTCGAGCACCACGAGGTCGGGCCGGTGCGCGGCGGCGCGGGTGAGGGCGGTCGGGCCGTCGTCGGCGCGGTCGACCACGTAGCCGGCGCGGTGCAGGTATCCGGTGACGACCTCGGCGACGGTCGGATCGTCGTCCACGACCAGGATCCGGGCCGTCCCGCCTGCGGCTTCGGTCCCATGGGGCTCGTACAGCGATTGCATGCCCCCAGCCTCGCACCGCGCGGCCACCGGTGTCCGGCCGCTGCCCTGGCGTCCGCGTTTCGTAAGGACCATGAGTCCGATATGCCCGATTGACGTTCGTAGGGTGAGACCGTGACGACCACTTCAGCGGACGTCGACGTGGTGCTCCCCTGCCTGGACGAGGCCGAGGCCCTGCCCTGGGTGCTCGGCCGGATCCCGGCCGGCTGGCGCGCCCTCGTCGTCGACAACGGTTCCACCGACGGCTCCCCCGGCATCGCCCGTGCGCTCGGCGCGACGGTGGTGCACGAGCCGCGGCGCGGTTTCGGCGCCGCCTGCCACGCCGGACTGACCGCGGCCACGAGCGACATCGTGTGCTTCTGCGACTGCGACGCCTCCCTCGACCCCGCGCTGCTCGTTCCGTTCGTGCGGGAGATCCGGGAGGGCGCGGCCGACCTGGTGCTCGGCCGGCGGCGCCCCGAGGGCCGGGGCGCCTGGCCGGCGCACGCCCGCGCGGGCAATCTGGCGCTGGCGCGGATGCTGCGGCGTCGTACCGGGCTGCGCCTGCACGACCTGGGTCCACTGCGCGCCGCCCGCCGCGAGCCGCTGCTGGCGCTCGGCCTCACCGACCGCCGCAGCGGCTATCCGCTGCAGATGGTCGTCCGCGCGGCCGACGCCGGCTGGCGCATCGCCGAGCGCGACGTGCCCTACCGGCCGCGCACCGGCGCCTCCAAGGTGACGGGCACCTGGCGCGGCACCTGGCAGGCGGTGCGGGACATGAGCCGCGTGCTGGCGGAGACCCCGGCCGACGGGGGGCTCGTACGGTGACCACGCTGCTCGTCATCGCCAAGGAACCGCTGCCGGGGCGGGTCAAGACCCGGCTCACCCCGCCGTTCACCCCGCAGGAGGCGGCCCGTCTGGCGGAGGCTGCCCTCGTGGACACCCTGCACGCCGTGCTGGCGGCCCCCGCGACCCGGCGGGTCCTCGTCCTCGACGGGGCGCCGGGACCGTGGCTGCCGGCCGGCTTCGAGGTGCTCCCGCAGTGCGCGGGCGGCCTGGACGAGCGGCTGGCGGACGCCTTCGCGCACTGCTCGGGACCGGCGCTGCTCATCGGCATGGACACCCCGCAGGTCACACCGGAGCTGCTCACCGTGGACTTCGCGGGCTGCGACGCCTGCCTCGGCCCGGCGGAGGACGGCGGCTTCTGGGCCCTCGGCCTGGCCGTGCCCGACCCCGCGCTGCTGCGGGGCGTGCCGATGTCGACGCCCGTGACCGGGGCCGCGCAGCGGGAGCGGCTGCTGGCCGCCGGGCTGCGGGTGCGTGAGCTGCCCCGGCTGCGGGACGTCGACACCGCGGCCGACGCCCACGCCGTCGCCGCGCTGGCCCGGCACGGCCGGTTCGCCGCCCAGCTGGCCCGCTGTACGCCGGTCACCCCGCGATGAGGGGGACCGCCGTCGCCTGGGCGGCCGCCGACCCCTACGCGGCCGCGCTGCGCACCGGCCGCGGCCCGCTGTTCCTGCGCCGTACCGACGGCTGGCTGCTGCCGCTGGAGGTGGAGCGCTGGTGCGGGCAAGCCGATCAGGTCGACAGGGAGGTTCTGGACCGCTGCGAGGGCGCCGTCCTGGACGTCGGCTGCGGGCCGGGCCGGCTGGTGACGGAGCTCGCCGCCCGGGGCCGTACCGTGCTCGGCATCGACGTCAGCGAGGCCGCCGTCGACCACACCGTGCGGCTCGGCGGGCAGGCGCTGCGGCGCTCGGTCTTCGAGCCGGTCCCCGGCGAGGGCCGCTGGGACACCGTGCTGCTCATGGACGGCAACATCGGCATCGGCGGGGAGCCGTCCGCGCTGCTGGAGCGGGTGGCCGCGCTGCTGCGCCCGGGCGGCCTGCTGATCGCCGAGACCGTGCCCGGACACGTCGACGAACGCGCCCGGGTGCAGGTGGTCGACACGGTCGGCGCGGCCCGCGCCACCGGTGCGCCGTTTCCGTGGGCGCGGCTCGGCACCCCGGCCCTGCTGCGCTACGCGCGCGGGGCCGGGTGGCGGTCCGTCGCTCAGTGGTCGGCGGGCGGCCGGTGCTTCGCCGCCCTGCGCACCCGCCACGCGAGGAGCACGGCCGAGCCGCCGAAGAGCACGGCGGTGATCAGCAGCCAGCGGGTGAGGAAACCGTCCGGGGACAGGCCGGTGGCGGACCGGTAACGCCGGTCCGCCATGCCGCTGATCAGCGGGAACCAGACGAGCAGGAGCAGTCCGGACAGCAGGGCCGGGACGCGCACGTACGGCGTCCAGCCGCGCCGTCCGGCCGCGCCGAGACCGCCGGTGACCGCCCGGTCGGCCGCCGTGTACAGCGGCAGCAGGACGAGATCGTGCAGCAGGGCGGCGCCGACGATCCACAGCGCCACCCCGAACCAGTCACCGGCGAGCAGCCGTACCCCGGCGTACGCGGCGAGGGCGAACGAGCAGGCGAGCAACAGCAGTTGGAGCGGACTGCCGAGCCGTACACGACGCTGCATCACAGGTCTCCGAAGGTCAGCCGGGCCACCCACTTGGTGTTGAGCACACCGGGTGCCGCGGGGACGATGATCCGCGCCGGCCGGCCGTGGTCGGGGGACAGTTCCTCACCGTTGACGAAGAGCGCGAGCAGGGAGCGTCCGTCGGCCACCTGGTTGGCGCGCAGGGCCGCACGCCGGAACGCTCCGTGCCGTTGCAGGGACTCCACGAGCACGTCCGGCGGATCGCCGTCGTACCCGACGAGCGCCGCGAGGTCCCGCAGCCGTACCCCGCGCCACCACTGGTCCGCGGTCGACCAGCCCTCCACGCAGGCGATGGGCAACGAGGCGCTGTGCTGCGGCAGTTGCAGCAGCTGGGCGCGGCTGAGCCGGACGGTTCCGGTACGACCGGTGACGACGAGCCGCCAGGCGTCCTCGTGGGTGTCGGCCGTCGTGATGCCGGCGTAGGCGGCGGTCTTGTTGATCTGGAACCCGTTGGGGCCGCCACCGGGATCCGCCGTGCCGTGCGGGGCGAGCAGGGCGGTGCGGCGGAAGGGCCCGCCCAGGCTCTGCCCGACCGTGGTCAGGAACAGCAGCAGGGAACCCCCTCCGACCAGCCCGAGGGCGCCGCGCCGGGAGACGGTGGGTGCCGCGGGGCGCGGGGAGACCAGGTCGTTCGGTTCCTGTCGGCGGCTGCGTACGGCCCGTACCGCCGTGGGTGTCTTCAGCGCGGCGTGTGCGACGAACGCGGCGAAGAACACCCAGGCACCGTAGAAGTGCAGCGGGTAGAAGGAGCCGGGGAAGACGTAGTCCAGCTGGACGTTGAGGACTCCGGTGGTGAACTCGAACAGTCCTCCGCCGACCAGCAGCAACAGCGAGATCCGCTCCAGCGCGTGCGCGAGGGAGCGGGCCGGCGGCAGGGTGAAGAGCCTCGGCACCACCGACCACAGCTTGGCCAGCAGGACGGGGATCAGGGTGATGCCGAGGGTGACGTGGACGCCTTGGGTGAGCCGGTACAGCCACACCGGGCCGGTGGGCCAGGCGAAGAGGTAGAAGCCCAGGACGCCCTTGTCCGGGGTCGTGTCGTTCACCCGGGACAGGCCCGGGTTGTAGGCGGCGTACGACACCAGGCCGGTCACGAACAGCACGGTGATGCCGACGAGCAGGACGAGTCCGAGCACCGAGGTGAACCAGGGGCCGCGCAGCGGGCTGCGCCAGAATCCTGGGGAAGTGGGAAGCCGGGGATGGTCGCGCATGTCCCGACCGTAGGCCGGGGGACCCCCGGAAATGGGCCCGTGACCGGTGACGAAACGCTGACGTCCGGTCCGTTCGGCGGCCGGTGGCCGCTCCCCCGGCCTAGCGTTCCGGTGTGACCCGATCTCTCCGCCGTGACCTGTACGCCGCCGGGGCCGCCGCCCTCCTCGTGACGGCGGCCGTCCTGGTCGGCCGGCACATCCAGGACACCCGCCACACCCTGTTCGTGCACTGGCCGCCGCTGTTCGCGGACTGGGACCCGCACGTCGGCCCCGGCACCCCGGCGGCCCTGGCGGTGGCGGCGGCCACCGTGGCGTACGGCCCCGCCCTCGCCGTCCGGCTGCCCTGGCGCGGGCTGCTCGCGGCGAGCTGGGCGGCCGCCCTGGCCTGGATCCTGTCCCTCGCCCTGGTCGACGGCTGGCACCAGGGGATCGCGGTCAGGCTGACCACCCGCAACGAATACCTCCGGGTCATCGGCCGCTTCCACGACATCCCGGCCACGCTGCGCGACTTCACCCATCACATCGTCAGCGGCACCCCCGACCCGTGGCCCGCCCATATCGCCGGCCATCCGCCGGCCGCCACGCTCACCTTCGTGCTGCTGGACCGGATCGGGCTGCGGGGCGGCGGCTGGGCCGGGATGTGGTGCATCACCGTGGGTGCGACGGGCTGCGTGGCCGTGCTGATCGCGCTCCGCGCGCTGGCCGGCGATGCGCTCGCCCGCCGGGCGGCGCCGTTCCTGGTGCTGGCCCCGGCCGCGGTGTGGCAGGGCACCTCCGCCGACGCCTACTTCGCGGCTGTCGCCGCCTGGTCCCTGGCGCTGCTCGCCCTCGCCCTGACCCGGCGGTCCCACGGGTGCGCGGCTGCCTCGGGCCTCCTCTTCGGCCTGACCTGCTACCTCTCCTACGGCCTCACGCTGTTCGTGCTGATCGGCGCGGCGGTCGTCGTTCTGGCGCGCCGCGAACTCCGGTCACGCCCGACCGTGCTGCTGTCCCTGCTCGGCGGACTGGCCGTGGTCCCGGTGGTGTTCACGCTCGCCGGCTTCGACTGGTGGCACGCCTACCACCTCCTCGTCACGCGCTACTACCAGGGCGTCGGCGGCACCCGCCCCTACGGCTACTGGGTCTGGGCCAACCTCGCCTGCACCGCCCTCATCACCGGCCCGGCCACGGCGGCGGGCCTGCGCCGCACGACCGCGACCCTGCTCCCCGGGACCGGCCCCCGACTCCGGGCGGACATGCGCCTGGCGCTCCTCGTCACCGCCGCGCTGCTCGCCCTGCTGGTCGCCGACCTGTCCGGCATGAGCAAGGCGGAGACGGAGCGCATCTGGCTGCCCTTCGCCCTCTGGCTCCTGCCCGCCTGCGCCCTCCTCCCGCGCCCCCGCCCCTGGCTCACCGCCCAGGCCGTCCTGGCCCTGCTCCTCAACCACCTGCTGCTGACCGGCTGGTGAGTGTTCCCGAGCCGTCGGCACGACAGGGTGACCCCCCGTGACCGCCGAGCGGCCCGGGCGTTGCCCTGGGCGTGGGACCGGGCCGGTGTGGCCGGAATGGCGTACTGGTGCGGGGCGTACCTCTGCCACTTCGCTGGACGCAAACGGCAGGAGGGACAGGGGATGGACTTCGGCGGGGTAGGACGGCGCGGATTTCTCGGGACGGCGGCGGCAGGGCTGGTCACAGCGGCCTCCGCACGGGCGGCGCGGGCGGTCGGGCTGCCGGTCCGGTCCGGTGCGCGAGCCGGCGGCAGGGAGCGGTTCCTCACCTACACCCGGATGACAGGGGGTTCGGTCACCGGCAGCCGGGCCGGCGGTGACCTGATCGCCGAGATCCAGGGGGTGCTGTGGCGGGTGCCCCGGGACGGCGGGAGGGCGGTGCAGGTGACGGGCTGGGAACTGGAGGCGACGCGCCCCGCGCTGTCCCCCGACGGGAGGACACTGGCCGTGTGCGGCTATCGCGGCGGTGGCTTCCATCTGTGGTCGCTGCGGCCGGACGGCGGCGGGCTGCGGCAGTTGACGGACGGGCCGTGGGACGACCGCGGGCTCGCGTGGTCGCCGGACGGCACCCGGCTGGCCTTCTCCTCCGAGCGCGGCGGCGACGCCACGGCCGGTTCCTCCTACGGGCTGTGGGTGCTGGACATGGCCGACGGCCGGCTGCGGCGGCTCACCGGCGGTGACCACGAGGACTTCGATCCGGCCTGGTCGGCGGACGGACGGTCGCTGGTGTGCGTGCGCGCCACCCACACGCCGGGCGGCGGCAACGACGGCGGGCTGTCCCTGGTCCGGGTGCCGGTCGCGGGCGGCCCGGCCGACGTCCTGCGCACGGTGACCGGGGGGCGGCTGCTGTGCCCGTCCGTCTCGCCCGCGGGGCGGATCGCGTATGTGCACCTGACCGGCGCGAGCAGCCCCGGCCTGCCGGCCGACACGGCACGGCTGATGGTCGACGGTGAGCTCGTGACGGCCGACGAGGACCTGGCGGCCGCTCCGCCGTGCTGGCTGAGCGAGGACGCGCTGCTGTACGTCGGGGACGGCCGGATCCGCGTCCGCTCCCTCGCCGGATCCTCCGTGCGCGAGGTGCCCTTCGCCGCCCGGATGCCGGTGCCCGGTCCGTCCCGGGGACCTCGACGGGCGCCGCTCGCACCGGAGTTGCCGGTTCCGGTGCGCGGTCTGCACCGGCCGGCCCTGTCCCCGGACGGCCGCAGCGTGGCGTTCGTGGCGCTGAACGCCCTGTGGCTGATGCCGGTCGGCGGCACCCCGCGCAAGCTGCTCCAGGCAGCCGACGTGCACCTGGTGCAGATGCCGGCGTGGGCACCGGACGGGCGCAGCCTGCTGTACTGCACGGACCGGGACGGGCTGGTGGCCGTACGCCGGTACCACCTGGGCAGCGGCGCCGACGAGCCGTTGACGGAGGGCGGCCGGCTGTATCCGGCGCTGTCCCCGGACGGCTCCCGGCTGGCCTGTCAGGACGTGACCGGGAACCTGTTGCTGCGCACCCTGGCCACGGGCGCCGAGCAGGTGCTGGCCCGGCCGCTGGCCACCGACGGGCCGCCCGGCGCGCCCACCTGGTCGCCCGACGGCCGGTACGTGGCGTTCTGCGACCGCAACCGGCTCAACCAGCGGTTCCGCGAGGGATACAACCTCATTCGTGTCCTCGACACCCGCACCGGCGGTGAACGCCGTCACCTGCCCGCCGAGCACCAGTCGCTGTCCGACCGGGTCGCCTCCGGGCCCGTGTGGTCGCCCGACGGCCGCTGGATGGCGCTGGTCGCCGAGTCGGCGCTGTGGCTGCTGCCCGTGACGGCCGCCGGCACCCCGGCAGGTCCCGCCCGCCGGCTCACCGACGAGCCGGCCGACCACCCCAGTTGGTCCGCGGACTCCGGCACACTCCTGTACCTGTGCGAAGGCCGGCTGCGCCTGCTCTCCCTCACCACCGACCGGGCCCACACGCTCCCGCTCCCCCTGACCACCGGGCGCGGCGCGAGCGGCTCCGCCGAACCACTGCGGATCCACGCCGGCCTGCTGTGGGACGGCACCGGAGCGCCGCCACGGCACGACGTCGACATCCTCGTCACCGGCAGGCGGATCACCGCCGTCGAGCCACACCGTCCCCGCCGCCCCGGGCACCGCACCCTCGACGCCTCCGGCCGGACCGTCGTCCCCGGTCTCGTCGACAGCCACACCCACCCGTACGCGGCCACCTACGGCGCCCGCCAGAGCCTCACCACGCTCGCGTACGGCATCACGACCACGTTCTGCCTGGGCAGTCCGCTGTACGACGCGGTCCGGCTGCGCGAGGCGGCCGGCTCCGGGGCCCTGCTCGGCCCGCGGCAGCTCGCCTGCGCCGAGCTGATCGACGGCGCGCGCACCGCGTACAGCATGGGCCGCGCCCACCGCACCCGGGACGGCGTGCGGCGCACGCTGCGGCGCGCCGCCGCCCTGGACGTCGACTTCGTGAAGACGTACGTGCGCGCCCCGGGCGAGGTCATGGCCGAGGCGGCCGCGGCGGCCCACGCGCTGGGCGTGCCCAGCGGCAGCCATCTGTGCGCGCCCGGCCGGGCGGCGGGGCAGGACCTGACCACCCATCTGCAGGCCACCCAGCGCCTGGAGTACGGGCACGCCACCACCCCGCTCGGCCGCGTCGGCCAGGATCTGGTGCAGCAGTACGCCGACGGCTCCTTCGCCCTGGTCATCACGCCGTTCAGTGCGCAGATCCTGCTCGCCGACGACCCCGGGCTGGCCGAGGATCCACGCGTGACACGCCTCATGCCGCCCTGGGACGTCGCGGCTGTCCGGGAACACGCCCGCACCGCGCCCACCGACGCGCAACGGCAGGCCCTGGTCACCGAGATGGCGGACTACCGGCGGCTGGCCTCGCACGGCGCCCGTATCGCCCTGGGCACCGACGCGCCCCTGGTCCCGGTCGGTCTCTCCCTGCACCTGGGCCTGCGCGCCCTGCACGCGCACGGGTTCACGGCCGCCGAGGCCCTGCACACCGCGACCGTGGCGCCGGCCCGGCTCCTCGGCCTCGACGCCGACCTCGGGACGGTGCAGGAGGGCAGGATCGCCGACCTGACGATCGTCGACGGCGACCCGTTCTCGGACTTCGACTCCCTTGTCCGCATCCCGGTCGTCGTACGCGAGGGAGTCCCCCATGCGCAGGGCGACTTGACATCGGCTCACCGGTCGGCCGTGGTGCACGAACCTCCGCGGACCATGTCGTGGCTGGAGGTGGCGGAAGGGCTCCGGCGGGGGTCGTGCTGCCATCCCGGCGCGGACGGGTGAGGCCGCCCCGGCGGTGGCTCTCGAAGGCGCCGGCCGACAGGGCGAAGTCCTTGTCGCGCAGGGTGTGTCAGGCGTGCTCGTCGTCGGTGGCGGTGCGGTCGGCCAGTCGTTCGTAACGCTGTCGGGCGGCCTGCGGAGTGCCGAGTCCGAGGCCGAAGGCGATCTCGGGCCAGGTCATGCCCCGGCCGCGGGCCATCTGCAGGAGCGAGGCCTCCAGTTCGTCCAGTTCCGCTCGCACCAGCGGCACGAGGCTCAACGCGGCCGTGATGTCGGCGCGGTCCACCTCCGGCTCGCCCTCGTCGAGCAGCGCGGCCCCGCTCAGCAGGAAGGTCACGAGCCGGACGGCCTCGTGCGGCGCGACGACCGACGGGTGGGTCTGGCGGCGCCGTTGCCCGTCCGTCGCCGCATGCCGCCCGGCGATGCGGAAGAGGGAGGCGTGGACCCGTTGGGCCCGCGCCTCTTCCGGCCGCGGAGGGTTGAAGGGGTCGGTGTGATCGGCGGTGGACGACATGCGACAAGGGTGGCCTCCCACACGACATGTCGTCAACTGTTTATTGTGAACAATGCGTTCACCTCAGCGAGCCGGTGCGGTGATCTCCCGCTTGAGGATCTTGCCGCTCGGGCCCATCGGCAGTGCGTCCGTCAGCCAGACCCGGCGCGGGTACTTGTAGGCCGCCACCCGGTCCCGGACGAACTGCTGCAACTCCTCGGCGTCCGCCTGGGCGCCCGGGCGCAGAACGACCGCGGCGGCCACCTCCTCCCCGAGCCGTTCGTCGGGCATCCCGAGGACGGCGGCGAGGGCGACGGCGGGATGCTCGTGCAGCACCTCCTCGATCTCGCGCGGGTAGACGTTGTAGCCGCCGCGGATGATGAGGTCCTTCTTCCGGTCGACGATGTACAGATAGCCGTCCTCGTCCCGGCGGGCCAGGTCGCCGGTGCGCAGCCAGCCGTCGGGGACGGCGGCGGCCGTCTCCTCGGGGCGGCGCCAGTACTCCTTCATCACGTTGGGCCCGCGCACGGCCAGTTCACCGACCTCCCCGGGTGCGACGTCCCGGCCGGTCTCGTCCAGCAGCCGGACCTCGACGTCGCGGACGGGGGTGCCGACGGATCCGGGCTTGCGCGGGCGGTCGGGGTGGTTGAAGGAGACGACCGGGCTGGTCTCGGACATGCCGAAGCCCTCCAGCACCATGCAGCCGAAGCGCCGCTCGAACCCGTGCAGGATCTCCACCGGCAAAGAGGCGCCGCCCGAGACGCACATACGCAGGCTGGAGACGTCGGCCTCGGCGGCGCCCGGGTGCTGGAGCAGCGCCGCGTACATGGTCGGGACGCCCTCGAAGACGGTCGCCCGGTCACGGGCGATGGCGTCGAGCACGGTCTGCGGCTCGAAGCGGGGGACGAGGGTGAGGGACGCACCGCTGCGGACGGCGACGTTCATGGTGCAGGTCTGCCCGAAGATGTGGAACAGCGGCAGACAGCCGACGATCACGTCGTCGGAGGTCAGCCGCTGCACCTCGGTGACGTTGACCTCGGTGTTGTGGCGCAGCCCGGCGTGGGTGAGCGCGGCGCCCTTGGGGCGGCCGGTGGTGCCCGAGGTGTAGAGCAGCACGGCGATGTCGTCGCCGGCGGCGGCCGTCACCTCGTACTCCGGCTCCAGGCGCGCCAGTTCGGCGGCGAAGGCGGCCGGTTCGACCGTCAGGTGCCGTACGCCGGCGGCGGCCGCGCCCGCGGCGCCCTCGCCGGGCGCCTGGTGCCACTCGAAGAGCAGCACGGCGCCGGAGTCCCGCAGGTGGTATTCGGTCTCGCGCTCCTTGAGCAGTGGGTTCATCGGCACCACGATGCCGCCGGCGCGCAGCACGGCGTAGTACAGGACGACGAACTCGGGCACGTTGGGCAGCATCAGCGCGACCCGGTCGCCGGTGCGCAGGCCCTCGGTGCGCAGCAGCGCGGCGGCCCGGGCGCTCAGCCGGTCGAGCTCGGCGTAGGTGGTGGTCGCCGTTCCGAGCCGCAGCGCCGGACGCTCCGGCAGCCGCCGTGCCGTCCGAACCAGGAATTCCGCCAGATTGGCCATGATGCCTCCTCGCACGCATGCTCCCGCCGCGCCCACGGGTCCCGCCGCCGGCGCTCCCGGCATGGTCGCGTGCACGGTCGGGGCCGTCCATGGTGACGCCCACAGTTCACCTGCGCCGAGGTTGTTCCCAGGGCCAAAACAACCGCCGTACGCTGCGGGTATGGGTCTGTCGAATGTGGGTGCGGCGCTGCGTGGGCGCCTTCCGGAGCTGGGCGAGCGGATGGCCGAGCGCATCCGTGGGGAGGTCGAGTCGTACGCGGACGACGCGCTGATCCCCTTCACGTCGCTCAGGGAGTCCTGCGAGGGCAACGCCGATCAACTCCTCGGACGCTTCGCCTACGGCGCCCGACCGGACGTCGGAGCCGCTCAGCAGACCGGGCGGATCCGCGCCGAGCAGGGCGTGCCGCTCGCGGACACGCTGCACGCGTATCGGGTCGGTTTCGAGCTGCTGTGGTCGGAGATGGTCGACGAGGCGCGCCGGCATCCGGAGGTCACGGACGCGGAGCTGGTGGCCGGCTCCTCGGAGATCTGGGCGCTGTTCGGCCGGTACGCGGAGGCCGTGGCGGCCGCCTACCGCGAGGCGAGCGCGGAGCTGGCGCTGCAGCGCGAGGCGCGCCGATCGGCCCTGGCCGAGGCCTTGTTCACGGGCGCCCTCGCGGACCGTACGACGCCCTGGGAGGCGGCCGGGCAGCTCGGTCTGCCGGAGCGCGGACCGTACGCGGTGGTGGCCGCGTCGGTGCCGGATCCCGGCCAGGAGCCACTGCCCGGGATCGAGGCGGCACTGCGCCGCTCCGGCGTGCCGTCGGTGTGGCGGCTGCTGCCGGATCAGCAGATCGGGCTGGTCTCGCTCGGACACCGGGACGCGGAGACGGTGAGCCTGCGGGCGCTGCGCCGCCGGCGCGCCCGGGTCGGCGTCAGCCCCCGGTTCGACTCGCTGCGGGACACCCCGCAGGCGCTGCGGTTCGCCCGGCTCGCCCTCGCCGGACTGCCCGGCGAGGGCCCGGGGGTCACCCGGTTCGACGACAGCCCGCTGGCGATGCTGGTGGCCGCCGCCCCGGAGGAGGCGAGCCGGCTGGTCGAGGTCGCCCTGGGACCGCTCCTCGAACTGCCGGAGGCGGAGCGGGCGCGGCTGCTGCAGACCCTCGGTCACTGGTTCGGCTCGGGCGGGGCGGCCGCCGGGGCCGCGGAACGGCTCTTCGTCCACCCCAACACCGTGCGCTACCGGCTGCGCCGCATCGAGGAGCTGACCGGGCGCCCCCTCACCGACCCGCTGGCCCTCGCCGACCTGGGCGCCGCGTTGTACGCCTTGCGGTTGCTGCCTTCCTGACGGGGATCCGAGCGCCGGGCGGAGTCATCGGCACCAGCACGTCGGACGTCACGCGGTGGCACACCGATTCATCGGTGCCCGGAACCTGCTTCCGCACGAGGAAGGAGACCTCCGGGCCGGCGACGGGCTGCGGGGCGAGAAGAAATCGCCCCCTGCCGCACCGTCCGGTGCCGCACACACCACGTTTCCTCGCCGGCTCTTCGTTTCCCCGCTAGCCCTTCGCAGGAAGCCGGTACACCGAGACATGGGAACGCGACTCGGCGGTGAACTCGGTGCCGGTCCAGTCGGCGTGCCGGGACTCCGGCTCGAAGCCGGCCAGTTGGGCCATGAGGTCGAGTTCGGCCGGCCAGATGTAGCGGTGCGGGCTGCGGTACAGCCGCGCCTCCTCGGTCTCGTCGAAGCGGAAGTGGTGCGATACGACACGCTGGTTGAGGACGTCGTAGGTGTCCAGCCCGACGTAACCGGCGTCCGCACGCCACACGGTGGCCTCCTTGCCCGGGGGCAGCGTGCGCAGCTCCGGCACCCACAACTCGATCACGAACCGGCCGCCGGGCGTGAGATGGCGGGCGGCGTTGCGGAAGCACTCGACCTGCTCGGCCTGGGTGAGCAGGTTGGAGATCGTGTTGTAGACGAGGTAGACGAGGCCGTACGTCCCCGGGGCGCGGGTCGTCGCCATGTCACCCATGACCACGGGGATCGTGGTCTCGTCGGCCTTGGCCCGCAGTTGCTCCACCATCGGCCCGGACAGTTCGATGCCGGTGACGGGAACTCCTCGCGCCGCCAGCGGGACGGCGACCCGACCGGTCCCGATCGCGAACTCCAGTGCCGCTCCGCCGTCCGCCAGCTCGGCGAGGCGTTCCACCGTGGGGGTCAGAACCTCGGGCGCGAACATGCCGGTACCAGGCGTGTCGTAGCGCTGGGCGACGTCCGCGCTCCAGATCTTCTCCTGCTCCATTGCATCAACGCTGACCCCCGGCATAGGAGTTGTCCAGCGAATTACCGCCGCGCGCTCCGGCCTCCCCCGTGGCCTCCGGCAGCGTGGCCTCCGTACCCCGGCCACGGCCGGGGGCGGCCCCGTTGATCCATGCCGTCGGCTGGTCGCAGATCTCCGTCCCTCCGACCGTCCGGTCCAGCAGGTTCTTGAACGAGCCCGGCAGCGTACCCGCGTACTCGGGGGTGCAGATCAGGATCGCGTCCGCCGGTCCAGGGCCGCCCGCGGAGCGGCGACCGGGACCGGCAACGGGTCGGTGTCGTCATCGGTGCCGAGAAACCGACCCAGCGGTTTGGTATGGGTTGCCATCGACTGGCACCGCCAGGGGCCGGCACAGGACGAGATCAGCTGTTGGCGCCGGCCAGAGTCGCCGCCGGCTTCTGCCGGACCTCCGCGATCACCCTGGCACCGCGGTCGGGTGCGGTGTCGAGGCGGACCAGGACGGCCGGAGCGGCGATCGCGGGGAGCAGGTGGTTGAACAGGGCCGACATACGATGGTCGAGGTCGGACCAGTCCGCCACGGCCTGGGAGACGAACTGCACGCCGATCCACCCGCCGAGGAAGACCTGGGCGGTCTCCTCGGGCACCACGTGCGGGAGCACCTCACCGCGTTCCTTGGCCTCCGCCAGGAGGGAGCCGGTCAGCTCGGCGCAGGCCGGCCAGGCGCTGCCGAACACGTCGCGGCCCTGCAGGTCGGCCGAGAGCCGGACCCCCGCGAGCAGCATCGGCTCCCTGGGCAGCCGTTCGGCCAGGGTCATGCCCGCGTCCACCCACTCCTGCAACCTCAGTTCCCGGGGCACGTGGTACTCGGTGGTCATCTGCTCCTGCAGCACACCCCGGGCGAGCGCCGCCTTGGAGTCGAAGTGGAAGTACAGGGCACCCTTGGTCACGCCGGCCCTGTCGAGGATCTCGGCGATGGTGGCCGCCGCGTAGCCGCGTTCGGCGAACACCGTGGCGGCGGCTTCCAGAACAGCACGTCGGGTCCGGACAGCTCGCTCCTGCTGAGGCATGGACCCTCCTCAAGCTGAAAATTAAACCAAACCGCTCGTACCTTACCGCAGCACATGTCAACGGAAAGGCGCTCTGCGGTGGTTGCCGGGCGCCCGGATCCGCGTTCGGCCCCTGTTTTGAACGCGTTCAAATGTGCCGCTACGCTGTCAGCGACGAACCGAGGGGGCTCGATGAAGGTTGTTCTGCCTGGGGGCACCGGACAGATCGGCACGATTCTCGATCGTGCGCTGACGGCAGCCGGTCATGAGGTCACGGTGGTGACCCGGCGTCCGGCGCACGAACGGCAGGTCGGCTGGGACGGGGCCACGCTCGGTCGCTGGGCCGAGGCGGTCGACGGCAGCGATGTCGTCGTCAACCTGGCCGGACGCAGCGTCTCCTGTCGCTACACCGCGGAGAACCTGCGGGCCATGATGGATTCACGGGTGGACTCGGCGCGCGTGGTGGGGCAGGCGATCGCCGCCGCCGCGCAACCGCCGCGCGTGTGGCTGCAGATGAGTACGGCGACGATCTACGCCCATCGCTTCGACGCGCCGAACGGCGAGGCGACCGGCGTGATCGGCGGCTCGGAGAAGGGAGTTCCGGACTACTGGGCCTACAGCGTCGACATCGCCGAGAACTGGGAGCGCGCCCAGAGCGAGGCACCGACACCGGCGACGCGGAAGGTGGCGCTGCGCTCGGCGATGGTGATGAGCCCGGACCGGGGCGGGGTCTTCGACGTCCTGCTGGGACTGGTCCGGCTGGGGCTGGGCGGGCCGGTCGCCGGTGGTGCGCAGTACGTCTCCTGGATCCACGACGAGGACTTCGTGCGCGCGGTGGAGTTCCTGATCGACCGGGACGACATCGACGGCCCGGTCAACCTCGCCTCCCCCGGCCCGCTTCCGCACCGCGACTTCATGCGGATACTGCGCGCGGCCCGGGGCGTTCCCGTGGGGCTGCCGGCGACCCGGTGGATGGCGGAACTGGGGGCCTTCGCGCTGCGCTCGGACACGGAGTTGCTGCTCAAGAGCCGCCGGGTGGTCCCGGGCCGGCTGTCGGCGGCCGGGTTCGACTTCGCGTACCCCGAGTGGCAGCAGGCCGCCGAGGATCTTGTGCGCCGGGCCAGGTCGGCACGGTCCGGGGCAGGCCGGCTTCGTCGGTTTACTTGAAACTACAAGCAGCCGTGTATCGTGCGCCATGCCTGCATGGTTCAAAATTGAAGCACGATCTTCTCGGGAGGACGCCATGCGCGTCGTGATCACCGGATCCACCGGACTCATCGGCTCGGCCCTCACCCGCTCCCTCCTCGCGGACGGACACCAGGTGGTCCGCCTGGTCCGCGAGCGGTCCGCCACCGCCCCGCACGACGGCAGCGAGTCCGCGCACTGGGATCCGGTCGCGGGCCGGGTCGAGCCCGGTGCGCTGGACGGCGCCGACGCCGTCGTCCACCTGGCCGGCGCGGGAGTCGGCGACAAGCGGTGGACCGCCGCGTACAAGCGGGAGATCCGCGACAGCCGGGTGCGCGGCACCGACACCGTCGCCCGCGCCTGCGCCGCGTCCGCCGAGCCGCCGCGCGTCCTGGTGTCCGCGTCCGCGACCGGCTACTACGGCGACACCGGCGAACGGACCGTCGACGAGAGCGAGTCGGCCGGGAACGACTTCCTGGCCTCCGTCTGCGTCGACTGGGAGGCGGCCGCCGATCCGGCCCGGCAGGCCGGCGTCCGCGTGGTGCACCCGCGCACCGGCCTGGTCGTCTCCGCCGAGGGCGGCGCGTTCGGCCGGCTCTTCCCGCTCTTCCGCTTCGGCCTGGGCGGCCGGCTCGGCTCCGGCGACCAGTACTGGCCGTTCATCTCCCTGACGGACCACATCGCGGCGCTCCGCTTCGCCCTCGGCACCGAGGCACTCTCCGGCCCCGTCAACTTCACGGCTCCCGAACCGCTCACCAACCGCGAGGTGACCCGGGCACTGGGCCGCGCCCTGCACCGTCCGGCGCTCGCCGCCGTCCCGGCCTTCGCCCTGCGCGCGGCGCTCGGCGAGTTCACCGCGAGCATCACGTGCAGCGCTCGCGCCGTGCCGGCCGCCCTGGTCAAGGCGGGTTTCGCCTTCGCCCGTCCGACGATCGACGGGGCGCTCGACTCGGCCCTGCGCGCGGCCGCTTGACAAAGACGTCGACGGGACCGAGGCATGCCGAGGGTGGGCCGGATCCCGTCCGCGGCGAGCGTGCGCGAACGTGCGGCGCGCGGGACCATGGTCGTCCGGGCGGGGCGCCGGACGACGGGGCTCGGCGGAAGACGGGTTTCGAGGAGGGTGTCGTGTGCCGACTGTTCGGGCTGGTGAGCTCCCCGCTGCGCACGCACGCCACGTTCTGGCTGCTGGACGCCCCCGACAGTCTCAGTGTGCAGAGCCGCCGCGAGCCCGACGGCACCGGGCTCGGGTACTTCGACGCGGACGGCACGCCGGAGGTCCACAAGGCGGCGATCGCCGCGTACGAGGACCGCGCCTTCGCCCGGGAGGCCCGGGAGGTCGAGTCGGCCACCTTCCTCGCGCACATCCGCTACGCCTCGACCGGAGGGCTGGACGTCCGCAACACCCATCCCTTCGAGCAGGCCGGGCGGCTGTTCGCGCACAACGGTGTGATCGAGGACCTGGACCGGCTCGACCGCCATCTCGGCGAGGACCGTTCGCTGGTACACGGTGACACCGACTCCGAGCGTTTCTTCGCCCTGGTCACGCGGGAGACCGCGGCGCACGGCGGGGACGTGTCCGCGGGCATCGTGTCCGCTGCCCGATGGGTCGCCGGTAACCTGCCGCTGTACGCCCTCAACATCATCCTCGTCACCGCCCGCGAGCTCTGGGCCCTGCGCTATCCCGCCACCCACGAGTTGTACGTCCTGCGGCGCCCGGCAGGCGGTCACCACGGATCCCGGCATCTCGACCACGCGGGCAGCCACGGTCATCTGCGGGTGCGTTCCGCGCATCTGGGTGAGCGCTCGTCCGTCGTCGTGGCCAGCGAGCCCATGGACGAGAGCCCGCACTGGCAGCTCATGGCGCCCGGCGAGTTGCTCCACGTGGGCCCCGATCTTCGGGTGACCTCCCACATCGCCGTGTCCGATCCACCGGCCCACCCGCTGACCCTGTCCGACCTGCGCCCCGAAGCCGCCGCCTCCCAACGGCCCGCGTAGACCGCGGAAGCGGGGCGACCACGTCCGTGACCCGGCTCACGGGCTCGAAACTTGCGCAACCCTTAAACTTTCCGGCGTGGAGACTACCGAAGTGACGGGTTGGGAGACCGCCGTGCTCGAGGGCGGGCCGGCGGACGGGCTGCGGATGAAGGTCTCCGACCGGCCGCGCGTGATCCAGGTGACATACCCCTGCCAGGTCGAGGCCGCACCCCCCGGCGGCGTGCGCGCCGAGGCGGTGTATCTGTACCGCCGCGACTACACCGTCACGACCGAGCCCCTGCGGTACGGCTTCGACATCGCCAGCCCCTGACCCGCGCGGTGACGCGGGTCAGTCGGCCGGCCCGCTCTCGACCGTGGGAGCGGTGGACGGCCGGGCGGCGTCGTCCTCCTTCATGGCCTTGGCCTCGCTCTTGAGGATGCGCATGGACTTGCCCAGTCCACGGGCGGCCTCGGGCAGCTTCTTCGAGCCGAACAGCATGATCACGACGATCGCCACGACCAGCAGGTGCCAGGGTTCCAGTCCGTTGCGGAGCATCGCGCCCACCCCTCTCTGACGTGCAGTATTGCGCAACTGTACAACCGGGCCGCCGGCTCGGTCGCCGCCGGTCAGGCGTCGGAGTCGGGCTTGCCGCGGGCCGCCGCGTACGCCTGGGCCGGTGTCATGGGGACGCCGTTCAGGCTGACCGTCTTGTAGGGGCTGACCTTGGCGCAGGTCTTGGCCTGGTCGGCGGTGGAGGCGTGGGCGCCCCCGACGGCGGCCTTGGTGTCGGCCGGCGCGGGCAAGGAGCTGCCGCCCGGGTAGCTGGTGCCGCTGGGCCAGTCGCTGCCGATGACCAGGGTCAGGCCGCTGCCGGTGCCCTGCTTCAGATGCGAGGAGGACAGACCGAGCGACTTGGCGACCGTCTGTGCCTCCGCCTTCTGATCGCTGCCGTAGGTCAGCGTGGTGGTGGTCGCCGGACTCGGCGCGTTGGCCGTGGTCGTGGCGGGGCTGAAGCCCTGGTCGGTCAGGGTGGTCGCGATGTCCGAGGCGCGGCCGGTGACCGTGGTGCCGTTCTCGACGGTGACGGCGATCTGCGACGCGGGCACGGCGGGAGCGGTGGCCTTCGCGGTCGCCGAGGCCGCCGCGGACTTCTTGCCGGAGCCGGTGGTCAGCGACTGGTCGTTGGCGATGGTGGCGAACAGGGCCTTGGCGCCCGAGCCCACGACCACCCGGTCCTTGTTGTTCGGGTCGGCGCCCGTCTGCATCGTCGTGAACGTCATCCGCTTCGTCGGCACCTTGTTCACGTCCGACGCGAGCGAGATCAGCTTCTTCACACTGTTCAGCCCGTCGTCCACGGTCAGCGCCTTGGTCGCGGCGTCGGCCAGGCCGTAGACCGCGGTGGGGTCGGTGAGCGTGCCCGCACTCTTGAACTTGCGGATCATCGAGCTGAGGAAGATGTGCTGGGTCGTCGTACGGCCGAGGTCGCTGCCGTCGCCGAAGCCGTGCCGCGAGCGGACGAACTCCAGGGCCGCGTCACCCTTGAGGGTGTGGGTGCCCTTGGACAGCTTCAGGTGGGAGTAGGTGTCGTACACGTTGTCGTTGACACAGACGGACACACCGCCGATGGCGTCGGACATCTTCACGACGCCGGAGAAGTCGAGCTTGACGAAGTGGTCGATCGGGATGCCGGTGAGCTGGTGGACGGTGGCCACCTGGCAGGCGGGGCCGTACTGCAGGGCGCTGTTGATCTGGCCGTAGTACCCGGACGTGGACTGGCCCGTCTCACTGTCCTTGCAGGCCGGGACCCGGGTCATGGTGTCGCGCGGGATGCTCATCACGGTCGCGTTGGAGCGGTCGGCGGATATGTGCACCACCATCTGCACGTCCGCGTTGCTGCCGCTCTGCACCCCGGTCTTCGAGCAGCCGCCGCCGAGCTTGCAGTCGGCCTGGCTGGTCCGGCCGTCCGAGCCCATGACCAGGATGTTGATCGGGGTGCGGCCGAACGCGTCGGCCTTCTCGGACCCGCCCTTGCCGTCGAGCGCCACGCTGTGGATGTTGCCGTTCAGGTGCTGGTAGAACCACCAGCCCGCACCGGCCGTGACCACGATGACCACCGACAGGCCTACCCCGAGGATCTTCAGCACCCTCCTGCCGCGGCCCACCTGACGCGCCCTGCGCCCCCGCCTGCCGTGGCCGCGGGCAGCCGCACGGGCCGCGGCCCGTCCGCCCGGCCGGGGCGACCCGTCGGGTTCGGCCGTTCGCTGTCCGGGCACCCGCGCGCTACGGCTGCGCGTGGCCTGCCCGGTGGGCCCGTCCCACGGGTCGCTCATCTCCCACTCCCATGAACGGTCGGGCCCTCAGGACGGGCCGTGGGGTGTACGGCCCGGCCCGCGGCGATGTACGGGCGGGCGGAGCGCGTCGCTCCGCCCTTGCTTGCGTGGTTGCGCAATCTAACAAACCCGTGGCCCGAACTGCACAGATACACACATGATTCACAGGTGAGGCATCTCATGGACCGCCGTACGGGCCCGGGACGGCACGGGAGCGGGAGTCTACGCGCCTTATATAAGAGCGACATATAGACCTGGGGCAAGAGCCTGTTTCTCCTGGGACAAGAGCCTGCTCTCAGCCGCCGATCCTGCGCAGCCCCTGGACGGCAGCGGCGGTGTGCGTCGAGCGCGCGGTCAGTTGCCCCACCATCACCCGGACCAGGGTCACGACGTCGGGGTCGTCGATGTAGTAGACCTGCCGTCGGCCCTCACGGCGCGCGCGGACGAGTCCGGCGAGCTTGAGCTTCGCCAGGTGCTGGCTGACCGCGGGGAGTGCTCCGCCCACCCGGTCGGCGAGATGCGTGACGTCGCTCTCCCCCTGCGACAGGGCCCACATCAGATGCAGCCGGGCGGCGGAGGCGAGCAGGCCGAACGCCGCGGCGGCCTCGGCCAGCACCTCGGCGGGCGGGTCCTCGAAGCCGGCGGCGCTCTCCGTCACAGTCCTCTCCCGTCCCCACCCTCGTCACAGCCGACGCACATGTGCCCACCCAGTGTAGGCGTCCGGCTCCGGCGGTCGGACGCCGTCGGGACGGCCCGGGGGCCGGCATCTCCGGGGCCGGGCGCGGGTTCGCGGGGCGGCAGGGTAGGTCCGGCCCGTTCCGGAGGACCCAGTCCTCGTGGATGTTGTTGACGACGACGCAGTCCGAGGCCTGCCCGCTCAGCGACACACTGCTCTGAGTTCCTCTATTGCGCAATGTCTTCATCATGTAGCGGAACCTCGACGGGTCATCACCAGAGGCCCGCCGGCGGCCAACAGCCCTTGTCCGGCCCCCTCGACCGGCCCCTAGGCTTGCGCGAGCAGGCAGACCACGGTCGGTCTCCGGCGCACAGGGCGCGGATCCCGACCCGACGGGAGGAACAACACCATGGGCATCATCGGCTGGATCATCCTCGGGCTGTTCGCCGGGGCGATCGCCAAGATCCTGCTGCCCGGCCGCGACCCGGGCGGCCTGATCGGCACCACCCTCATCGGCGTCGCGGGCGCCTTCGTCGGCGGCTGGCTCTCCGCCCACTTCCTGGACCGGCCGGTGGAGAAGCACTTCTTCGACCTCTACACCTGGGGCGCGGCGATCGCCGGCTCCCTGGTCCTGCTCATCGGTTACCGCATCCTGTTCGGCAACTCCCGCGACTGACCCGGCCCCTGGCACCACGACCGGTGCGGATCCGTGTCCGTCCCCGGCGCGATCCCCCGCCGGACGGCAACTCACACCCTGCGCCGATCCGTTCCTCCGGCCGCTGCGGACAGCGGACTGCGGGTGCGCGGGGGCTGCGGGAAGACAGGGGCGGGTGCCGGAGCGCGCCGTCGGCCGCGGGTTCCTCCGCCACACCGCCGGCGCCGTCGTTCGACTGGTCTCCGCGGCCGCCCCTGTACCGTCAACGGTCCGCCGGGTGCGGGCCGTTCGTCCTCAGGGCAGTGTCACGAACGGTGCCAGGAAGGCCCGGGCCCCGGGCGTGTCGAGGCGGTAGGTGACATTGGTGGCGTAGCAGGGGGTGTCGCCGGTGATGGTCGTGGCGGCGAGGACGTTCCTGCCGCCGATGACCGCGAAGTCGGGTCCGCCCGAGTCGCCGTAGCAGGCACCGCCGTTGCCCTGCGGGGCCGTCATGGCGAGACGGACCCAGGCCTTGTTGAGCGCGTCGAAGGTCACGGGTGCCTTCATGCGGACGCCTCCGCCGGGATGCGTCTGGCCGCCCGGACCGTTGGCGGCCTCCTGGGTGCCGTATCCGGCCACGAACCAGTCGGTGGAGTTCAGGCCTTGAGGGGCGAGCGCGCCGAGTTGGTTCTCGGTCGGCAGCGTGGCCGGGGTGAAGGACCAGCGGGAGGCGACCTCGGCGGCGGGCAGTACGATCACCGCGATGTCGTGCGGGTCGGAGGCGGGGCCCGGATAGTCGGGGTGGGTGTGTGCGACGCCCTCGACGGCGACGGCGTTCGCCTGGGCGGCCGGGTCGCCCGGGTACTTCCGCGCGGCGGCGTCGAGTCCCGACTGGACGTCCTGGTCGAGCGAGACGTGGAACCGGACGCCGGCCGGCCAGTCGCTGGTGCAGTGCGCAGCGGTCAGGAAGGTGTCGGCGTCGATCATCGTGCCGGAGCACACCCAGTCGACGCGGTCCGGGGTCGCCGGGTCGTTGTCGTCGTCCCAGGTCGCCACGAGCGCCCCGACCTCGGTGCGTTCGGGCGCGGGCGTGGCGTTGTACGAGTTGATCGCGCAGGAGGGCAGCGCGACGGCGAGCACGGTGGCGCAGGCCGCCGCGGTGACGGCGGTGACGCGTAGGGCGGTCAAGAAGAACCCCTTCACTGGGTGTGTGGGACAGGTGTTCTCCTGTGGGAGGTAGGTGCATTGAAGTGGGTGGGGCGGTCCGGGACAAGACCACAAAGGGCTGGTGCGCTCGTGGAGGTCCCGGTGTCGTCATCCGCCGTAGGTCGCCGTACGAGGAGCCGAGGAGCGCAGGCGCAGCGGGACCGCGCAGCCGAGGCCGTTGGCGGACGGCTCCGACGCCGCGCACGACACGGGGGCCTGAACGGCACGCTCGTGCACCCTTCGGACGGCCCGTGGGGACAGCCGGGCCACTTTTCATCCCAACGGGTGAATCGACGGACGGATGTCCGGACTCCTCCAGCTCTGTGCGGTGTGCTGGGCCGCGCAGCCCTGGCGCCGTCACAGGGCCCGGCCGTAGACAGGACAGGGGGAGCGGGACCTATGGGAGTCTTGGTTCTGTGCGCGTGGCTGCTGACCGCCGGGCTCGGCGGATATCTCGCCACGGTGTGGGTCCGGCACGGTGGACTGCGGCAGCGTACGCCCAGCGTGACGCGACTGCCGCTGTGGCTCGTGCTCGGACATGTCGCCCTCGCCGTGACCGGACTCGTCGCCTGGACCGCCTAAGTGGTGGGAGGCGTGCGGAGTTCGGCCTGGGCCGCGTGCGCCGTCGTGCTGATCGTGGCCGCGTTCGGCTTCATGATGCTGCTGCGCTGGCTGCCCAGTTCCGGACGCCACTCCCACGGGGACGCCACGGCGGAGCGGCACTTCCCGCTCACGGCCGTGGTCGCCCACGGCACGACCGCCGGCGCCACCGTGCTGCTGGTGCTCCTCGTCGTCCTGCACAAGGCCTGAACGGCCGTACGGCACGGCAGCGGGCGGGCGCCCGGCTCACTGCGCCCGTCGTGCCGGAATCGCCGGTGACGGGTCCAGCCGGGAGAACGACGGCGCAGGGCCCCTGGGCCTGGTGGGACGGCGGTTTCCGTGGTGTTCTGGTAGTGGCGGGAAGGACCGAGAACAGACGCGGGGAAGCGGCCCCGAGCCGTGCACCGCGCAATCCGGATCCGCGAGAAGCGGATGGCCCTTCCCGCCCTGTCGTGTCGTCCCCCGACCCCTGAAGTGCCCTCCCCGCCCGGTCGTGTCGTCCCCTCCGCACCCCGCCATTCCGCCCCGTCGCCTCATCCCCTCTCACCGGCACCACCGACCGCATCTCACCGGCCGCACCGCGCATCCACCACCCCGGCGCACATGCGTCCTGGCGTTCGGTCAGGATCCGGCGCCCTCCGTCCTCCGGAGGCGCGCGGGAACCCCGGAGCGCGGCCGGCGGCGCACGCGGACCGGTGTCGCGTGTTCAGCCTCGGCCGCCGCTCAGGTTCCCCCACCGGGGGCCGATCTGCTTCCACTCCTCGTCCCACTCGGCCATGCGCCGCTTGATCAGCCGGCTGCGCACCACCCAGCCCGCGCACCAGACCGCCGCGCCGGCCGACGGGGCGACGAGGGCACCCGTGAGAGCCGCCTGCAGATCGGCTGCGGCACCGGTGACGGGCGCGGAGACCACGTGGCCCGCGCGGTTGGTCCACACGGTCACCTGGGATCCGGTGGGCGCGCCCGGGACCACCTTCGTCCGGTCGGTGTGCACGGTGCCGTGGGCGTCCGTCCAGCGCACGGTGGCCCACACCCGCCCGTCGTCGTAGCCGGTCCCGGAGGCCGGGGTCCGCGCCGTGCCGTCGGTGACCACGGCGGACACTGCGTGCACCTGGGCCTGGCGGGCGGAGAACGCCGCGCCGGCGGTCTGGGCCGCCACGAGACCTGCGACAGCTCCGCCGAGGACGGCGAGCACCCAGGTCAGGAGGACGATCCAGGCCTCGACGACATCGCTGTGCCGCCTGAGCGGATTGCGCCGCCAGCGCCACAGGCGTGCGTGGGTGACCGTCGTGGGAGGTGTTCGGTTCATCGTCACCGCCTCCTCTCGCACACCGGCGGCTTCTCCGCACCCACTCCACGTACCCCTCGCCGGGCGGGATCGCGCCGGGCGGGCGGCGAGCGGGCTCGGGTCGGTCTCCCGGACCCGGCCGTCGAGTGTCACCCCACCATCGTGCACCTCAATCCGGATGTGGGGCGGGCCGAGCGCGGAAGAGGCCGGCGACGACGTCCGGCCGACCCCTTGCGACCGGCGGAATCGGGACGTCCGGCCCAGCCGCCGTGGGCCGAAGGACACTGGGCGGACGGCGTGGCACAGGGCGACAGTGGGGCTCAGGAGCGGCACCGATTCCCCCGCGGTGTCGCTCCGCCTCCGGGATCGCCGCCGCGCGCGCCGGGGGCCGGCGACAGTCGGGGAGAGCCACACACCCGCGAAGAAGCCACCCATGATCCGTAACCGCCGGCCGGCGCACCGGCGCATCGACCTCGACCCCGTGGAGGCGCTGCGGCTTCTGGACAGTGTGTCCCTGGGGCGGATCGTCTTCACCCGGCAGGCACTGCCCACCGTGCGCCCGGTCAATCACGTCCTCGACGGTGGCGACATCGTGATCCGCACCCACGACGGCGCGGCACTGACCGCGCACACGGAGCAGGGCGGAGGCGAGGGCGTGGTGGTCGCCTATGAGGCCGACGCGATCGACCCGGACACCCATCTCGGCTGGAGCGTGGTGGTCACGGGCTACGCCCGGCTCGTCACGGACCCCGCGGACCTGGCCCGGCTCCGGACGCTGCTCACCCCCTGGGCGCCGGAGGAGGGCATGGACCACGCCGTGCGCATCCGGCCCTCCCTGGTCACGGGCGTGCTGCTCACCGACACGCCGGGCCGGGTCCGCGAAGGGCCCGGCCGGGCCGGTGCCTCGGACACCGGGTCGTTCCGGTGCGACGGCTGAGAGGCATGCCTAGGACGGCGTGAGCGGCAGGTCGTCGGTGAAGGCGTTCACCGGCTGGGCGATGGGCCGGGTGTCCTTGACGTCGAGGGCCGCCCGCGCGGTCCTGGTGCCGAGAGTGCCCTGGGGGTGCCAGGTGCCGGTCACCGCGAGCCAGGTGTTCGCGGGTGGGGCCTCGGTGCCGTACACGCGGATCTTGACGGTCTGCGAGTCCGCCGCGCAGCACGTGAAGATGATGCGGGTCAGGTACCAGCCGTCGCCGTCCTCGGCCGGGGTGACGAAGCCAGTGAGCCGGACGAGCCGGGTCCTGATCGAGCGGCTGGGGTCCTGTTGGACCCGCTTGGTGAAGTCGGTGAGGGTCAGCGGCAGCGGTGAGGTCGCGGGCAGCGGAGCGAATCCTTTCTGCACGGCGACGGGCCTGGCGTTGGAGCGTGCCGCGGTGTAGGCGCCGAGGGCGGGCGGCGCGTAGCAGAACAGGCTGATCGCCGGGAGGAACAGCAGCCAGGCGACGCGCGGGGCGCCGGAGTGGTCGTGGCCGAGCCCGTGGTCGTCGTGGCCGGCGTGCTCCTGTCCGCCCCGTGCGGCCGCCGCGGCGAGGCCGAGCAGCAGCAGGACCACGCCGGAGGTGATCAGCAACGGCCGCAGACCGGGCTTGACGTAGCGCAGATACGTGTCGGTGAAGAGGGCCGTGTGCAGCAGGCCGATGCCGGTCAGGGCCAGGAGCAGGGTCTGGACCGGGCGTCTCACAGCAGCACGCCTCCGATCAGGACGCTCGCGGCTACCGCCACGAGGGTGGTGGCCGTGGAGAACCGCCAGGCGAAGGCCCGCCCGAAGGTGCCCGCCTGAAGGGCGATCAGCTTCAGGTCGACCATGGGGCCGACCACCATGAACGCGAGCCGGGCGACCGGGGAGAACCCGGTGAGCGAGGCGGCGACGAAGGCGTCGGCCTCCGAGCAGACCGCCAGCAGTACGGCGAGACCGGCCAGGAAGAGCACCGAGAGCCAGGGCGAGCCGGAGAAGGCGTCGAGGACGGAGCGCGGCACCGCGACGTTGAAGGTGGCGGCGGCCATGGCGCCGAGGACGAGGAAGCCACCGGCGTGCAGGAAGTCGTGCTGGAAGCCGAGCCGGAACTCGTGCAGGCGGCTGCGGCCGTGCCGGTGCCCGGTGTGCCGCTGCCGCTGGAACGGCCGCAGCCACTTCTCCCTGCCCAGCCAGAGCCAGAGCCAGCCCATCACGGCCGCCGTGGCCAGGGAGGCGAGCAGCCGCGCGGCGACCATCGCGGGGTTGCCCGGGAAGGCGACGGCGGTGGCGGTCAGCACGACGGGGTTGATGGCGGGCGCGGAGAGCAGGAAGGCGAAGGCGGCGGCCGGGGTGACACCGCGCCGGATCAGGCTGTGGGCGACCGGGACGGAGGCGCACTCGCATCCGGGCAGCACCGCGCCCGCGGCACCGGCGACGGGCACGGCGAGGGCGGGACGCTTCGGCAGCACCCTGGTGAACAGGTCGGCCGGCACGAAGGCGTTGATCGCACCGGACAGGGCGGTGCCGAGGAGCAGGAAGGGGAGTGCCTGGACGGTGATGGCGAGGCACACGGTGCGCCAGGCCTGGACGGCGGGCTGCTGCACCCATCGGGTGCCGGTGAGGAGGAGCACGGTTGCGGTACCGAGCGCGATCACGACGGCGGCACCGAGCGGCCACGGCCGGACGCGGCGTACGGACGGCGCACCGACGGGGACGACCGTCACACTCTCGGCCACGCCAACCAGTTCATCCGCTTTTTCCATGATCACTCCGGATGTCGGTGTCTGGCCGACGATAGGCGAGGCATGCGCTCCGGACACGGGTACACGCCGCCGCACGACCGAGCCGGATGTCGCGATGCGCCCCATTGGCGGCGTTGGTGGCTCTTCTCACACTTCGCCGCGAACAGGCCCGAAGGTGACCGCTGCCACGTCGCACGGCGCACGTTTTGCCTACGTTCGACGCCATGCCGTCTCACCACTCCCCCACCACCGCACGCACCCGGACCGGCGCCCTTCTGGCCTCGGTCGCGGCGCTCGTCTCCGTCGGCGCACTGCACCCGGCACCGGCCGCGGCAGCCTCCGCTCCGGTCTCCCCGCACGCCACGGCCGCCGTGCTCGACCTGGACGGGGCCGGCCGCACCCCGGTGGTGCGCGGGCAGGACAGCGCGTACGACACCGCCAGCATCGTCAAGGTCGACATCCTCGCGGCGCTGCTGCTCCAGGCACAGGACGCGGGACGCGGGCTCACCGCCGCGGAGCGCGGCCACGCCGAGCCGATGATCGAGCGCAGCGACAACACGGCGGCCGACGCGCTCTGGCGCACGATCGGCCACGCCTCCGGGCTGACGGCGGCCAACAAGCGACTGGGACTGACCTCGACCACGGCCGGGCCGGGCGCGAAGTGGGGCCTGACCCGGACCACCGCGAGCGACCAGATAGGGCTGCTGCGAGCGGTGTTCGACGGCGACGGCGCGGGGAAGCCCGGCTCCACCGCGAAGTCCGCCCTGAACGCGGAGTCCCGGACCTACATCCGCACCCTCATGGGCAAGGTCGTCCCCGAGCAGGCCTGGGGCGTCTCGGCCGTCGGAGGTTCCGGCACCCCGCGGGCGCTGAAGAACGGCTGGCTGCAGCGCAACACCTCCGGCCTCTGGGACGTCAACAGCGTCGGCCAGGTCACCGTGAAGGGACACCGGTACCTCGTGGCGGTGCTGTCGAACGGCAGCGCCTCCATGAGCGAGGGCGTCTCCCTGGTGGAGCGGACGGCGCGCGAGGCCGTCGCGTAGGACCTCAGCGGTCCGCCGGGCGCCGGGGCCGGACGACGGCGGTGACCGTCAGCGCTGCGAGCGTGGCCAGGCAGAGCCAGGCGAACGTGTCCCCGATGCGGTCGTAGACCGTCGTGACGCCGTGCACGGGGACGTAGGCCACCATGGTCTGCCGGCCGGTGGTGAAGTAGTCCGAGGTGGCGAGGACATGCCCCTCGGCGTCGTAGGCGGCCGAGACCCCTTCGGCGTCCTGGCGGATCAGGGCGTAGCCGTTCTCGACGGCGCGCAGGCCCGCCTTGTCGGTGTGCGCGGCGCCGTACTCCTTCCAGTCGTGCGAGGGGACGAGCATGATGTCGGCCCGGCTGCGCATCAGGGCCGGGAAGTCGGCGTCGTAGCAGACGACGTTGGCGAGACGGCCGTAGGGGGTGCGGACGACGGGGACATGGCCGTCGCCGGGCGTGAAGCGCTCGGAACCGGGAATGGGACGGGCCTTCTGGTAGGTCCAGAGCACCGTGCCGCGGGGGTCGATGAGCAGCGCCTCGTCCCGTCCGTAGGCGGGCGGGGTGGTGCTGTAGACGCGGACTCCGATCTCCAGGTAGACGCCCGAGCTGCGGGCCTGCCGCCGTGCGGCGGCGATGGCGGCGGCCTCGTCCGGCTCCCGGGTCCGGACGGCCTCCTCGGGCCAGACCACGATCTTCGCGCCGGCGGCGGCCTCGCGGCGGGTGGCCGCGAGCAGGTCGTTCTCGACCGCGGTCATCGCGGGCCGCACCGCGGCGGCGGGGGCGGCGGCGACGCCTCCCGGCCCGTCGTCGAACCGGGCGAGCGTGGCCCTGAGCGAACCCGTGACGCCGCGGGCGGGGCTGACGCCCGCGATCCGTACGGTCGTGCCCTGCGGTGGGAAGAAGGCCGTCCGGGCGCCGCCGGCGAGCAGCACACCGAGCAGGACGGCCGTGCAGAGGAGACCGCTGCGCCAACGAGCGCCCGCCCAGAGGCGGTTGACGGTGCTCGCGACGTAGGCGATCAGGAAGCCGATGCCCCACGGGCCGGTCACCGAGACGACCTGGAGGAGCGGGAGGTCTCCGTGCTGGGTGACGGCGAGGGAGCCGTACGCCGTGCCGAACGGGGACACCAGGGTGATCAGGAACTCGATGCCGGCGACACCGGCGGGGAAGACCAGGGAGGCGGCCATCGGGTGCAGACGGGCCACCAGCAGCCGGTCGGCGACGAACGGCAGTGTCTGCAGGGCGGCCAGGGCGAGGGCCCCGGCGAGCACCACGGGGTCGAAGCCGATCGCCGACTCCTGGACCCAGAAGACGGCCGCCGCGAGGTGCGCGGCCCAGGTCCACAGGGCTCCCGGCCAGACGCGGCTCAGGCGGGTGAACCGCAGCAGCAGGACGGGGAAGAGCCAGGCTGCGGCCGGGACGTCCCAGCGGCCGCCGACCGCGAAGAGCAGCGCGGCGGTGCCGAGCAGGAGCAGGGGCCAGGCGGGCGTACGGGAAGGTGTCCGCCGCCGGGGCCGGTCCGTCGTCGGCTGGGGCGGGGGCTGTACGGCTGTGTTCGACATGTCCGCGACGCTAGGGCGGGCCGGTCCGGCGGCGCCTCGGGCCCGATGCCGATCCTGGGGGGTGCCGGCGCACCTTTCGATGCGCGCCCTGCGGAGGATCCGGCGCGCTCGCGTGTCGTCTAGCCTGACGGACCGAGATGAGCGCCCAGCTGAACGCCCTGCCCCGAGCCGCGCAACGCCGGCTCGCCGACCGACCGCTGCTGACCGAGGCCGTGTGGGTCGGCGCGCTCACGCTGCTCGACATGGCCACGGTGCTGCACCGCACGCCCGAGCCGCCCGCCTGGGGCGTGGCGCTGTGGGGCGCGCAGACCGTGCCGCTGCTGTGGCGGCGGACGGCACCGCGTGCCGTGCTCCTCGCGATGACCGCGCTGTACGTCCTGTTCCAGGCCCTCGGCCCGGTCCCGGCGAAGGTGCCCGGACCGTTCCTGCTGATGCTCGGCGTCTACGCCGTGGCCCGGTACACGCCCGCCGCGGCGAGTGTGCCGCTCACCCTGTTCAGCCTCGCCTCGGCCGCCGTCACGGATGCGCTGACCGGGCACTGGGAGCCGCCGCGGCTCGGTTCGCTGGAGCCCATCAGCCTCACGACGTTCGGGTTCTTCTTCGTCCTGGCCTGGCTGCTGGGGTACGGGCGGCGCCGGATCGACGCCGACGCGGCCCGGCTGCGCGAGCTGAACCGGCGGCTCGCGGCCGAGCGGGAACTCAACGCGCACCAGGCCGTGTTGACCGAGCGCGCCCGCATCGCCCGCGACCTGCACGACGTGGTCGCCCATCACGTCAGCGCCATCGCCCTGCAGGCACGGGCCGCCGAGGACGTGCTGACCTCCGGTCCGCTCCAGCCGGAGGAGGCGGCGCAGGGGGTCGGGGTCATCGCGCGGACCGCGGACACGGCGCTCGCCGAGATGCGGCGGCTGCTCGGGCTGCTGTCCTTCGACGAACGGGATCTCGCCCCCGAGCCGTCCCTCGGCCGTCTCGACCAACTCGTGCGGGTCGCGACCTCCGCGGGATGCCGGGTCGGGTGTGCCGTCGAGGTGGACGGGCGGACCGCGCCGCCCGCCGGGATGCAGGTCTCGGCCTACCGGATCGTCCAGGAGGCGCTGACGAACGTGGTCAAGCACGCCGGTCCGGTCGCCGTACGGATCACCGTGCGCGGTGACGACGCACGACTGACGGTCGAGGTCGAGAACGACCCGCCGGACCCGGGCCACCGGGCGGTGCCGGGCACGGGGCGGGGGCTCCTCGGGATGCGGGAGCGCGTGGCGGCCTTCGACGGTGAGCTGGACGCCGGTCCGCGCCCGGACGGCGGCTGGCGGCTGCGCGCCGTGCTGTCCGCGCGGGCGGCCGACGCGGCACAGCCCCATGCGGAACAGGGCGACCGATGACCGTACGCGTGCTGGTGGTCGACGACCAGGAGATCGTGCGGACCGCGCTGCGGCTCGTCATCGACCGGCGCGAGGGTCTGTCGGTCGTCGGTGAGGCGGGCGACGGTGCGGACGGGGTCGCCCTGGCCGTGGCGCTCCGCCCGGACGTGGTGCTGATGGACGTACGCATGCCGGGCATGACCGGTGTGGAGGCGACCCGGCGGATCGTGCGGGAGTGGCCGGGCCCGGCGCCGGTGCCGCGCGTGCTGGTGCTGACCACGTTCGACGTGGACGAGTACGTGCACGCGGCCCTGCGTGCCGGGGCCGCCGGCTTCCTGCTGAAGAACAGCCGGCCCGAGCAACTCGCCGAGGCCCTCCACGCTGCGGCCGACGGCGAGCCCGTCCTCGCCCCGACCGTCACCCGGCGCCTCATCGACACCGTCACCGCGCTGCCACCCGCCCTGCTGTCGACTGCTCCCGTGCCCGCGTCGGCGGACGTCGCGCTGACCGACCGCGAGATCCAGGTCCTGGTGCTGGTCGCGCGTGGCCTGTCCAACGCCAGGATCGCCGCGGAGCTGGGCCTGAGCGAGGCGACCGTGAAGAGCCGGGTCAACCGCATCCTGACCCGGCTGGGCCTGGAGAACCGGGTCCAGGCCGCCTTGTACGCCCACCAGGCCGGTCTCGCGTGAGGGGCTCGCCCCCTTTCGGCGCCCCTGTGACACGCCTGTGACGGTCGGCGGACACCGTCATGACGTCCCGCGAGCAATCTGGAGCAACAAGGACAAAACACGCCAACCGGACAGACCTCTTGCCGGAGGACAGCACTATGAGCGCCACTCTCGCCACTCCGCACACCGAAGCCCCCGCCCCCACACTGGCTCCGCGCGAGCGCGAGACCCTCCGGCACATCGCCGCCGGCCGCACCTATCTCCAGACCGCCCGCCACATGGGACTGTCCACCCACACCGTGGACGCCTACCTGCGCCGTATCCGGGCCAAGCTCAACATCACCAACACCGCAGAGCTGACCCGGACGGCCATCGCCCTGGGCCTGTGATCCGCGGGAGCCACGCAGGCGGAAGGAGCAGCAGCCCACGGTGAGATCCGTGGGCTGCTCCGCCGGGCGACGAGGACGCGCGCGTGTGGGCCTGGACGCGCGGGCGCGTCCCCGTCGTGGCCGGTCAGCCGACGGTCACGGAGAACGGTCCGGCCAGGACCGAGTAGCCGTCGTCGGCGAGGTAGTACACGTCGTACGTGCCCGCTCCGTTCAGCTTGCCGGTCGAGAAGGTCAGGGCGCCGCTGGCGTTCGGGGCGTAGGACCAGGTGAGCGAGGACTGCTTGCCCGGGGTGACGCCCGCCGGATAGACGCCGATCCAGTTCTTGGCGTTCACCTGGGCCGCCGACGGCACCGAGTAGCGGAAGGTGACGTTGCCGCCGTCGGAGACCGCGTTCAGGTCGCCGGTGAGCGTCGGCGTGCTCGCGGTGGACGGGGCGAACGCGGCGTTGAGCGGCGTCGCGTAGGTGTCGTTGGCCGTGAGGCCGGGCAGGCCGAGGGCGGCTTCGACGGTGCGGCCGATGCCGTAGTGGTCGTAGTGCAGTGGGCTGCTGGTGCCGGCGGGGACGGTGCCCTGGGAGCCGACGACCGTGGTGACCACGTGGTTGTAGGCCTCGCTCTCGCTCTCGTCCCAGGTGAGGATCAGCAGCGAGCGCTGCTGGGTCCAGGCGGGAGAGGCCAGGACCGGGGCAAGGGTCTGCTTCAGCCAGCCGTCCTGGGTCTTCAGGCTGGTGGTGTTGCCGTTGCCGGAGGCCTCGCCGTCGTAGTAGTCGTCGGCGGCGATCCAGGAGAAGTTCGGTGTGGTGGCCGCGGACTTCAGGTCGGTGGTGAGCTGCGTGGTGTCGACCAGGTGGGCCGCGCAGCGCTGGGCGTCACCGCTGATGTCGGTGTAGTTGATGAAGGGCGCGTCGTCGGGCTCGTAGTAACTGTCGTTGTTGTTCTTGGTGTTGCAGGGGGTGCCCATGCCCTGCTCGTAGGCTTTCCAGGTCTTGCCGGCCGCCTCCAGGGTGTCACCGAGGTTGCGTTCGGGGGAGTTGATGTTCGGGAAGTAGGTGGCGCCCTTGGCGTAGGTGTCGCCGCCGGCTATGGCGAGGTAGTTCTCGTCGCTCGGGTGGTAGACGCCGTGGTGGTCGGTGAGTGTGGCGCCCTGGGTCATGAGGCTGTGCATGTACGGCGTGTCCGCCGGGTCGTTCATGACCTCGGAGTAGTCCGTGTTCTCCATCATGACCATGAAGACATGGTCGTAGCCGGGGACCTTGGAGACGGGCGGGGCGAGCGGGGCGGGCGCGGTGACCGGGGTGTCCAGGGTCAGGGAGAGGTTGTCGAGGTAGCCGGTCTCGTTGCTCGTCGACAGGAACTGCACCTCGACCTGGATGGAGCGGGTGCCGGCCGGGACCGCTCCCGTGGTGCTGCGCGAGAGGAACTTGGTGGCCAGGCCCCGGTCGCTCGCGGACACCGTGGGCAGCTTGGCGGCGGCGCCGACGGGGCGGCCGCTGCCGTCGTGGAAGTGCAGGCTGACCGCGACGTGGCCGCTGTAGGTGGTCCAGCCGCCGAGCCAGCCGGACAGGTCGTAGTGGACTCCCCCGCCGTCGATGGCCGAGGCGGCCGAGGAGACGTCGACGGTCTGCGTCATCGCTCCGTCGCCGAAGTTGCCGGGCCCGAAGAACGCCTTGCCCGGTGTCCGGCCGTCGCCGGGCAGCCCGAAGGAGGCGACGCTGTGGCACATGACGTCCGGGCCGCCGGCCTCGGTGGTCCAGCCGGGGACGGTGGTGGCGGCCGCCCAGTCGGAGGTGCAGGAGCCGCCGCTCTCCGCGTCGCCGTTGACGATGAGGTTGCCGCTGCTCCCTGCGGCCCCGGCGGGGGCGGGAGCGGCGACGATCAGTGCGCCCTGGAGGGCGAGAAGCCCGCCGAGGGATCTCCAGCGCAGTCGCATACGTGGTACCTCGTCCCGGTGGTGAGGATGCCGTGAAGGTTGGCGCCCGCACGGCCTGACTGTGCACAACGAACGGGATATGAGTAGTGGTCGTCGCTGTCCAACGGAAGAACCGCGACCAAACTTGACCAGACAAGTTCGCGGCAGATGCGGCCGGGGATCGCCGCGTGGGCCGTGGCGGGCTCCCCGGGAGCCGCCGATCGGGCTTTTCGGTCGCCGCCGATGGGGCACGCGGTCGGGGTACGACTTCCCAGCGGAGGGCGGTGCCACCATGACCGAGTACGAATGGTCCCGCACGATGCCCGCACAGCCCGAGCAGGTCTTCGACCAGGCGGCCAATATCGGCCGGCTCGACGCATGGCTCCCGGTCGCCCTGCACGTGGAGCCCGAGGACCCGCCCGCCGTCACGGTGCACGAGGACCGCTCCGGCCACGACATGGCCGCCCTGCTGCGGGCCCGGCCCGAGCAGATGCGCCTGGAATGGGGCACGCGGGAGCAGGACAGCTACACGGGCTGGCTGCAGGTGTCCGGCATCGGCAGCGGGGCCAGCGAGGTGACCGTGCACCTGTCGTTCTTCGACCCCGGTCACGACCCCGGCGAGGAAGCGGTGTTCGACGCGCTGGACGGCAGTCTGCGGCGCCTGGAGAAGCAGGTGCGCATGCGCGTCGACCACCCGGGCGGCTGAGGTGCCGGACCCGGTGCCGGAGCCCTGATCGCCTTCGCGTGCACGCCCAGGCGTACGCGCGGGGCCTCCCCGGACACACCGGGGAGGCCCCGTGCCGTACGGGCGCCCGTGGTGCAGCACCGCGGGCCGGTGACAGGCGGGAAGTGTCCGGGGCCTTCACGAGCCTCGCGACCTCGGGTGCGCGGAACCGGCGGCGACCGGAGATCGTGCTGGGCCTCGGCTTCGGGCTGGCGTGCAGCCTGCTGCTGTTCCCCGCCGTGCGCGTGCGGTCCGCCGAGCTGGCGCTGGAGGAGCTGCGCCTGCGGGTCGCCCGGCACCTCGACGGACTGGCCGACGCGGTCGTACGGCAGGAGTGGCCACGAACCGTGCTCGGCCCGGCCTGGGAGGACGACCTCGGCACGGCGCTTTCCCGCGCCCGCGCCGCCGTGGCCGAAGCGCACGAGAGCCTGCGCTGGAACGTCCGGCCGACGGCCCGGCGCCGCCCCTGGCACCTGGACGACCGGGTACTGCGCACGCTCACGGACGTGGCCGGGCACGTGACCGCGACGGGCCGGCTCCTCGACGCCCGCCCCGACGCGGCCGAGGGCTCCCGCGCCGGCTCCGCTTTCGCGCAGCCGTACGCCCGCCTGCTGCGCACGACCGCCCTGTGCGCCTACGACTGCCGGGGCGGCCGGCCGCACCCCGCCCTGCCCGCCGCACGACAGGCCCTCGCCCGGCTCGGCGCCCCCGGCTGCGATCCCCCCGACCGGGCGGGTACGGACCAGCACCTCCTGCGTCCCCTGGAGTCGGCCCTGACGTGCCTGTCGGCCCCCACACCCGCCCCGTCCGCCCGATCCCCCCGGCTCCTCGAACCGCTACGGCCCTCACCTGGACGATGACCTCTCACACCACCGACGTTCAGAACACCACCACCGGCCACACCGCGGGAACCGCGGGCCCGCAGCCCACGCCACGGCTGCCGGCGCTCCTCGGCCCCAGCACCGGCTCCCGCGCTCTCCTGGCCGCGACCCCCGTGCTGCTCATGGTGGTCGTCGCCCTCACCGATCTGCTCACCCCGGACTGGCTGCACGTCTCACCGGTGAGGGCCGCCGTCCCGGTGCTGGCCGCCGTGCTGCTCCCATACCGGGCGACGGCGGCGCTCGGCGGTGCCGCGCTCGTGATCACGGCGCTGCTCCAGTGGGACGCCGGCAGCTGTGGACACCCGGACGCGGACGTCACGCTCGGCAGCCTGTTCGTGGTCGGACTGACCTCGCTGGCCGCGTGCTCCCTGCGGCAGCGCCGGGAACGGCAGCTCCGCCAGGTCCGCTCCGTCGCCGAGACCGCGCAGCGCGCCCTGATGCACCCCCTCCCGCCGCGCATCGGCTCGCTCGCCCTGAGCGGTGTGTATCGCCGGAGTCGGAGGCGCGCATCGGCGGCGACTTCTACGAGGCGCTGCCCACGCCGTACGGCACCCGGATCGTGATCGGCGACGTACGGGGCAAGGGCCTGGAAGCCGTCGGCGCCTCAGCCACCCTGCTCGGCGCCTTCCGTGAACTGGCCTGCAAAGAGCCGTCGTCGACGAAGGTGGCGGAGCAGCTGGACGAACGGGCGCGCCGGCACATCGCCGCGCTGGACGGCACACCGGAGGGCGGTGAGCCCGGCGGCACCGGTACGTGCGCCCTGTTCACGGAGCGGTTCGCGACGGCGCTCCTGGTGGAGTTCCCGCCCGGCGAGGCGGTGGCCCGCATCGTGCACTGCGGCCACCCCGAGCCGTACGTCGTCCACGCCGGCGAGGTACGGCCGTACGAGCCCGACCGGCCCGGCGCACCGCTCGGCCTCGGCGATCTGCTGGCCGTGCCGCCCGTGGCCCAGACCGTGCCGTTCGTACCGGGCGACCGTCTCGTGCTGTACACCGACGGGTTCATCGAGGCCCGCGACCGCCGTGGCCGCTTCCACGACCTGGCCGCCCCTGTGCAGTCGCATGCCGGCCGGTCGCTGGAGGCGATGGTGGCGGCCCTGCGCCGCGACCTCCTGCACCACGGCCACGGCGACCTCGGGGACGACGCGGCCCTGGTCGTCCTGGAGCGGCTGCCGTGAGGTCACCGGACGGCCGCCAGGGACAGCGCGCCCGCCGCCAGGGCGAGGAACAGGCTCGGGAAGGCGATGTTGTGGAGCACCCGCGCCCGCACATGGGCGATCACGGCCCCGACGTAGAACAGCACCAGTCCGGTGCCGGCCGCGAGGCCCAGGGGGCGTGCGCCGAGCAGTCCGAGGAGCAGCCCGGCCGCGCCCGCCGCCTTGAGCACGGCGAGGGTGGGGATCCAGGCGGAGGGCACGCCGACCTCGGCCGAGTTGGCGAGCACGAATCGCGCCTTCGCGAGGTCGGCCGCCGCGATGCCCGCGTTGGCCAGGACGGCCGCACAGGTGACGGTCACATAGGCGATGTCCATGGCACTTTCCATGGCTCCACCCTCCCCGGCAGGCCACCGTGACGTCCAATACCAGCATCTATAACGTGGAGGAATGGATGTCGACACGCGTCTGCTGCGCTCCTTCCTCGCGGTCGCCGAGGACGGCAGCCTCACCCGGGCCGCCGAGCGCGTGTTCGTGTCCCAGCCGGCCCTGACCAAGCAGATCCGGCAGTTGGAGACCCAGCTCGGCGTACGGCTCTTCGACCGCTCCCGTGCCGGCATGGCACTGACCGACGCGGGCCGTGAACTCGCGCGCAGGGCGCCGGAGGTGCTGGCCTCCTGGGACGACGCGCTGCGCGCCACGAAGGCCGCGGACCGGCAGGCCGCGCGGGTCCTGCGCGTGGGGTTCATGGCGAGCGGGGCCAACGAGGCGACACAGGAGATCGTCGCCGAGTTCGCCCGGCGCCGGCCCGGTTGGCGCGTCGAACTCCGGCAGGCCGCCTGGTCGAACCCGAGTGCCGGGCTGGTCGACGGCGAGGTGGACGCGGCGCTGCTGCGGCTGCCCTTCCCGGGCCAGGCCGACGTTCGGGTGGAGGTGCTGTTCAGCGAGGCGCGCTGGGTGGCGCTGCCGAGCGGGCATCCGCTCGCCGGGCGCGCCGGACTCGCCTTCCGGGAGCTGTGGGACGAGCCGTTCGTCGCCGCGCCGGAGGAGACCGGCGCCTGGCGTGACCACTGGCTGGCCGCCGACGAGCGCGAGGGCCGGCCGGTCCGCGTCGGCGCGG
The DNA here is from genome assembly GCF_009604455.1 of Streptomyces sp. RB17. Lineage (GTDB taxonomy): Bacteria > Actinomycetota > Actinomycetes > Streptomycetales > Streptomycetaceae > Streptomyces. Next base: position 139,523 of record NZ_WEGL01000005.1, on the reverse strand, counting down.
TCACCGAACAGCCCGACGACTGGCTGAGCGCCATCGCCAACGGGTACGGCATCGCCCTCGCCCCCGAGTCCGCCGCGCGGTTCTACTCCCGCCCCGGCGTGGTGTACCGGCCGGTCACGGGAGTGAGCCCGACGCGGGTGGGCGTGGCCTGGGCGCGGGCCGACGACCGCAATCCGGTCGTCCAGGACTTCGTCCACTGCTGCCTGGACCTCGCGCGACAGGCGTGAGGGGACGCGGCGGCGACGCGGTGCGCTCCAGCTGCCAGTACCACGTCACCACCTGGGCCGGCGCAGAACAGGTGCGCGACCCCGCCGGGTATCGCTCGGCGCCCCTGTCCCCTGGGCGGCGCAATGGCGGTGCGTCGGACGAGCGAGGAGCCGTGACCGGTGTGACGGTAGTGAAAGGAATGGTCGAGTGCACCGGTGACGAGGAGGCGGCATGTCGGACCGGGCCGGCGTGGACGGCGGGGGGCACGCTGCCGTGCTGGACGAGGGCGTCGGCACGTCCTGCGGTGTCTTCGAGCGGGTCGGTGCGGTCGCGGACGCCGTGCTCTACGAGGGGTACCTGCTCTACCCGTACCGCCGGTCCTCGCCGAAGAACCGGGTGCGCTGGCAGTTCGGCGTGCTGCTGCCCCGCGACTGGGTCGAGCGGGACGGGCCGGTCACGCCGGGGATCTCCGGGTCCGCGGACTCCTGGTACCAGCAGACCGAGTGCCTGCTGCGCGTACCGCGCGCCGACACGGTCGTACGGGTGCGGGTGCGCTGGCTCCAGATGCAGCACAAGCAGGTCGAGACGGCCGGCCCGGACGGACGGTACCGCCCGGTCGAGTGGTTGCGGGCGGCCGACGGTGCCACACATCTGTCGTTCGAGGAGGCGGTGCCGCGCGAGACCGAACTGGTGCTGCCGCTGCGGGAGTTGCTGCTCGGCGGTCGCACCGCCGTGGTGGGTGCGGCCGCCGGCACGGATGCCGAGGCACTGCCGGACGGGGCCGGTCGGACGGTACGGCGGCGCCGGGAGGTGCGGGCCGTCACGACGGTCGAGGCCGAACCGCTCGCGCCGGAGCTGTACCGGTTGCGGGTGCGCACCGAGAACACCGGCGAGGTGACGGACCCGCGGGCCCCGCGCACCGAGGCACTGCGGCAGGCGCTGCTCGCCACGCACACCCTCGTCGGCGGGGACGGCCTGGAGTTCGCCTCCCTGATCGATCCGCCGCGCGATCTGGCGCAGCACGCGCGGGGCTGCCGGAACGCGTTCACGTTCCCCGTGCTCGCCGGCCCGCCGCAGCAGGGTACGACGGGCGCCGTCATGCTCTCCGCCCCCATCATCCTCCCGGACTGGCCCCAGGTGGCGCCGGAGAGTCCGGGCGATCTGCACGACGCGGCGGAGATCGACGAGATCCTCACCCTGCGCACGATGCTGCTGACCGACGAGGAGAAGGCCGAGGCCCGGGCCACCGATCCACGGGCGGCGGAGATCCTCGACCGGGTCGACAGCATGACCCGGGAGGTCTTCTCCCGGCTGCACGGCACCATCCGGTCCCTGGCTCCGGCGCAGACCCGGTCCGCCGCCGAGCGGCCCGCCTGGTGGCAGGAGCCTGGCGACGACGGCCCGTCCCCGGCGACCGACACGGTGCTCGTGGACGGCGTGCCCCTCGGCGGTGGCAGCCGGGTGCTGCTGCGTCCGCGCGTCCGGGGCGCCGACGCCCAGGACATGTTCCTGGACGGACGCACGGCCCGGGTCTCCGCCGTCCTGCACGACGTGGACGGCAGCGTGCACCTGGCCGTCACCGTGGAGGACGATCCCGCGGCCGAACTGCACGGCTGGTACGGCCGTTTCCACTACTTCCGGCCCGACGAGGTCCAGCCGCTCGGTGACTCCGACGCGCCGGGTCCGGTCACCGCACCCCGGCCGCAGTCCCCGCGGCCCCCCGAGCGTCCGGCCGACCGGCCGGAGGAGGGACGGTTCGATGGTTGCCCCTGAGGCGCCGCGGCAGGACCGCCCGACGGCCGGGCGGTTCCTTTGCGACCGCGCCGCCGCCCTCGGCCGCCCCACGGCCCGGACCCTCGTGGCCCCGGCCGCCCCCTACGACCGACTCCGAGACCGGCAGCGACGGAGGCCGCAGCGATGACCACACAGAGCGGTACCACCGATGTCCACGGCGAGCCCAGCGCGGCCGAGGCGCGGAAGGGATTCGACGAGATCACCATCCTCTGGATCTCGGAGGGCATGAGCTGCGACGGCGACACCGTGTCGCTGACCGCCGCCGGCCAGCCCTCCATCGAGGACGTCGTGCTGGGCCTCATCCCGGGCCTGCCGAAGGTGAACCTCGTCAACAAGGTGCTCTCGCCGAGCCTGGGCGGCGAGGACTTCCTCGCCCCGTACCGGGCCGCGGCACGGGGCGAGCTGGAGCCGTTCATCCTCGTCATCGAGGGTTCGGTCCCGAACCAGAACATCATCCGGGGCGACGGCTACTGGACGTCCTTCGGCAACGACCCCGACACCGGTGAGCCGCAGACGCTGAACTGGTGGATCGACCAGCTCGCGCCGAAGGCCTGGGCGGTGGTGGCCGCGGGGACGTGTGCCACGTTCGGCGGTATCCACGCCATGGCCGGCAACCCGACCGGCTGCATGGGTCTCGCGGACTACCTGGGCTGGGACTTCAAGGCGCGGTCGGGGCTTCCGGTGGTCAACGTGCCCGGCTGTCCCATCCAGCCGGAGAACTTCATGGAGACCCTGGTCTGGGTGCTCCAGCACGCGGCCGGCGCCGCTCCCCCGCCGCCGCTGGACCACATGCTGCGCCCGCAGTGGCTGTTCGGGAAGACCGTGCACGAGGGCTGCGACCGGGCCGCGTACTACGAGCAGGCCGACTTCGCGAGGGACTACAACTCCCCCAAGTGCCAGGTGAAGGTCGGCTGCTGGGGCCCGGTGGTCAACTGCAACGTGCCCAAGCGCGGCTGGATGGCCGGCATCGGCGGCTGCCCGAACGTCGGCGGCATCTGCATCGGCTGCACGATGCCCAGCTTCCCGGACGCCTTCATGCCGTTCATGGACGAGCCCCCGGGCGGCACGCTGTCGACCATGCTCGTCAAGCCGTACGGAGCCGTCGTCCGCCGGCTGCGCGGGCTGACCAACGACGTGGTGAACCACGAGCCCAAGTGGCGCCACAACAAGCGCAAGCTGACCAGCGGCTACGACCCGCACTGGCGTGCCTGACGCCGTCCGTCCCCGTCCCGCCACAAGTCCGCCCGACCCGAACAGCGAGGGGCAGTACCGCAGATGACCACCACCGAGTCCCGGCCCACGGAACGTAAACCCGCCCAGATCGTCGACATGTCCTGGGATCCGATCACCCGGATCATCGGCAACCTGGGCATCTACACGAAGATCGACTTCGCCAACCAGGAAGTCGTCGAGTGCCACAGCACCTCGTCGCTCTTCCGTGGCTACTCGGTCTTCATGAAGGGCAAGGACCCGCGTGACGCCGGGTTCATCACCTCGCGGATCTGCGGCATCTGCGGCGACAACCACACCACCTGCTCCAACTACGCCCAGCAGATGGCCTACGGCGTCAAGCCGCCCAAGCTGGCCGAGCACATCACCAACCTCGGCGAGGCGGCGGAGTACATCTTCGACCACACGATCTTCCAGGACAACCTGGTCTTCGTGGACTTCTGCGAGGCGATGGTCAAGGCCACCAACCCCGGTGTCCTGGCCCGCGCCGAGCGCACGGACGCGCCCCGCGGGGACGTCCACGGCTACCGCACGATCGCCGACATCATGAAGGCCTTCAACCCCTTCGAGGGCGAGGTCTACAAGGAGGCGCTGAAGGTCAGCCGGATCACCCGGGAGATGTTCTGCCTGATGGAGGGCCGGCATGTGCACCCCTCCACGATGTACCCGGGCGGTGTCGGCACGATGCCGCAGCCGAACACCTTCACCGACTACCTCAGCCGCCTGATGCGCGTCATCGACTTCGTCAAGAAGGCGGTGGCGATGAACGACGACGTCTTCGACTTCTTCTACGAGGCCCTGCCCGGCTACGAGGAGGTCGGCAAGCGCCGCATCCTGCTGGGCTGCTGGGGTGCCTTCCAGAACCCGGACGTCGTCGACTACCGCTACGCGACGATGAACGAGTGGGGCCGGGCGATGTACGTCACCCCCGGCGTCGTCGTGGACGGCAAGCTGGTCACCAACAACCTGATCGACATCAACCTCGGGCTGCGCATCATGCTGGGCAGCTCCTTCTACGAGGACTGGGTGAACGAGGACCCGTTCGTCACCCACGACCCGCTCGGCAACCCCGTCGACATGCGCCACCCGTGGAACCAGACGACCGTCCCGGTGCCGCAGAAGCGGGACTTCGACGGCAACTACAGCTGGGTGATGAGCCCACGCTGGTACCACCCCGAGACCGGTGAGCATCTCGCGCTCGACACCGGAGGCGGTCCGCTGGCCCGGCTGTGGTCCACCGCGCTCAGCGGACTGGTCGACACGCCGTACGTCAAGGCGACCGGTGGCGGCATCCGCATCACCCTGCCCAAGGGCGAGAAGCTGCCGGAGACGACTCTGGAGTGGAAGATCCCGAAGTGGAGCAACACCCTCGAACGGGACCGCGCCCGGCCGTACTTCATCGCCTACGCCGCCGCCATGGCCCTGCAGTTCCTGGAGGAGGCCATGGGGATGCTCAGGAGCGGCGACACGAAGGTGTTCGAGAACTTCGAGGTGCCGGACGAGTCGATCGGCTGCGGCTTCCACGAGGCGGTGCGCGGGGTCCTCTCCCACCACCTGGTGATCCGGGACCGGAAGATCGCCAACTACCATCCGTACCCGCCGACCCCGTGGAACGCCAGTCCGCGTGACAGCTACGGGACCCCCGGCCCGTACGAGGACGCCGTCCAGGGTCAGCCGATCTTCGAGGAGAACGGGCCCGACGACTTCAAGGGCGTCGACATCATGCGCACCGTGCGCAGCTTCGACCCGTGTCTGCCGTGCGGCGTGCACATGTACATGGGCAAGGGGAAGACCCTGACCACCGTGCACTCGCCCACGTACGGGGCCAACCATGGCTGACACCGCCGTACGGCTGCCGGACCCGGCGGTGGAGGCGCGGCTCGCCCGGCTCGACGAGCTGCTGGCCGGGCTGGAGTCCGCTCCGGGCCCGGCCCTGGAGGCGGTGCGGCTGCTGACGGAGGTCTACGGCGAGGCCCTCGCCCGGGTGCTGGACCACGCGGACGAGCGGCTGCGGGAACGGCTCGCCGACGACGAGCTGCTCGGCCATCTCCTGGTCCTGCACGCCGTCCACCCGGAGCCGGCGGAGCTCAGGGCCGCCCGCGCGGTGGAGAAGCTGCGGCCGGCGGTGCGCGAGCGCGGCGGCGACCTGGAGTGGGCCGGGGTCGACGGTCAGGTGGCCCGGGTGCGGCTGTCCTCGGGCGGCGGGTGCGGTTCCGGGTGCGGCGGCGGCTCGTCGGACGTCGTCGAGGCGGTCCGGGCGGCGGTGCTGGCCGTCGCTCCCGAGCTGACCTCCGTGGAGACGGTGCCGGGGGGCGCCGAGCGGAAGCCGGCGCCCGCGTTCGTACCGCTGAGCACGATCAGGCGCCGGGCCGTGCCCGAGGAGGCGGGGTGAGGATGGACGGAGCGCTCGCCCGGGTCATCCGCTCCGCCGCGGACCGCGCGGCGACGGCCGAGGCCGAGGTCTGCGAGATGTGCGCCGCCCGCCTGGCCGTGGAACACCCCCACCTGTACGACACGGGTGACGCCGAGGTGCGGTGCGTGTGCGGCCCCTGCTCGGTGCTGTTCGCCGACAACGGGGCGGGCGAGGGCCGCTACCGGCTCGTGCCCCGGCGCCGGCTGCGGCTGCCGCCGGTCGACACGGGGGTGCTGGGCGTCCCGGTGGGTCTGGTGTTCTTCGTGCCGCGCTCCGACGGCACGGTCACCGCGCAGGGGCCGAGCCCGGCCGGGGCCATGCGCTGGGAGGTGGACGCACAGGCGTGGCAGCGGCTGGCCGCCGCGGTTCCCGAGCTCGCCGCCGTGGCACCCGACGTGGAGGCGCTGCTGGTGAACACCGTGCGCGGCCTCGACGAGCACTGGATCGTGCCGGTCGACGACTGCTACCGGATGATCGCCCTGGTCCGCCGCGAGTGGCGGGGCCTCTCCGGTGGCGGGCGGGTCTGGCCGGCCGTAGAACAGTTCTTCAGGGAGCTGACCGAACGGTCGTGAGGACCTGGAAGGAGAACCGACATGGGCAGCATCCGAGTGGGCCGCCCCCAGGCGAAGCCCGACACCCCGAGCCACGTGCCCGGACTGCACCAGGGCAACAAGGGCCCGTACCAGCACCAGCCCGGACACCACAAGGACGGCAGCTCCGACGCGCGCCGCTCCACCGGTATCCACTCGAAACGGCATGACGCCCTGGTGCAGGACATGCCGAACATCTCGCCGGGATGAGACAGCAGGAACGGACCGCCATGGAGGTCGGCATGAAACGAAGGACCGCACGGACCGGGATGTCCGGGCGACAGCTGCTCGTCGTACAGGCGGCCATGATCGGCGGCCTGGCCATGACCCTGTTCGTCCGCGAACTCCCGGGGATCGTCCGCGAGTTGCGCATCTACCGGATGACCGGTGGGCTGCGGGCCAACCGCCGGTATCCCTGAGCCTGCCGTGCACGAGCTGTCGATCGCGACCGCGATCGTGGAACAGGCCGGCGAACTCGCCCGCGCGGACGGCGCGGACGCCGTCTCGGCGGTGACCGTCCGCGTGGGCGAGCTGGCCGGCGTCGTGCCCGACGCGCTGCACTTCGCCTTCGAGGTGGCCCGTGAGGGCAGTACGGCGCTGGCGGCGGCCGAGCTGGTCGTCGAGCAGGTCACGGCGCACGCCTACTGCGCGCCGTGCGCGGAGGAGTTCGCGGTGGGCGTGCCGCCGTTCTTCTGGTGCCCGCGCTGCGACCGGCCCTCGCAGGAGCTGCGCAGCGGGCGGGAGCTGGAGATCACGGGAGTCGAACCGGTCCCGGCCCCGCGCTGACGGCGGGGCCGGGGGTCCGCTCAGCAGATGCGGGGCAGCTGCTCGCCCAGCGGCAGGTCCACCACCCGGGTGCCGCCCAGAGCGGTGGCGACGACGACCATGCCCGGGTGCTCCGCCACGCACTCACCGATGCGGGCGGCGCCGGCGCCCTGCGGGTGCGCCCGCATCGCCGCCAGGACGGCCTCCGCGTGTTCCGGGGGCACGAAGGCGACCAGCCGGCCCTCGTTGGCGACGTACAGCGGGTCCAGGCCCAGGAAGCCACAGGCGTTCGCGACCTCGTCCGGGATCGGGACGGCCCGGTCCTGCAGCCGCACTCCGGTGCCGGAGGCGCGGGCGATCTCGTTCAGGGACGCGCCGAGGCCGCCCCGGGTCGGGTCGCGCAGGACGTGGATGTCCCGCGTGACCGCCAGCATGGCCGCCACGAGGTCCGCCAGGGGCGCGGTGTCGGAGGCGATCTCGACGCCGAACTCCAGCCCCTCCCGCACGCTCATGATCGCCACGCCGTGCAGGCCGATCGGGCCGCTGACGATCACGGCGTCGCCGGGCCGGGCGCGCTGCGGGCGGATGTCGACGCCGTCGGGGACGAGGCCGACGCCGGCGGTGGTGACGTAGACGCCGTCGCCGTGTCCGGACTCCACGACCTTGGTGTCGCCGGTGGCGACGGTGACGCCCGCCGCCTCGGCCGCCGCTCCGATGGCCCGCGCGACCCGGCCGACGACGTCCAGCTCCACGCCCTCCTCCAGCACGAAGGCCGTGGACAGGTAGGCGGGCCGGGCGCCGCTCATCGCCAGGTCGTTGACCGTGCCGTTGACGGCGAGGTCGCCGAGGCTGCCGCCGGGGAAGAACAGCGGCCGTACGACGTAGGAGTCGGTGGAGAAGGCCAGCCGGACGCCGCCCAGGTCGAGGACGGCCGAGTCGGTGAGGGCGGCCAGGGTGGGGTTGCCGTAGGCGGGGGCGAAGACCTGCTCGATCAGCTCGGCGGACAGGGCGCCGCCTCCACCGTGCCCCATGACGACGACCGGCTGGTCGCGCAGGGGGGCGGGGCAGGTCCAGTCGGCGGGGTCGACGACCGCCGTTTCGGGGGTGGCGAGGTCAGCCAACGGGGTTCATCTCCTCCTGCGAGCCCTGCGGGATGCGGGATCCCTGTGCTGCCGGGGTGTTCATCCGGCGGTACAGGTAGTAGGCCGCGCAGGCGCCCTCGGTGGAGACCATGGTGGCGCCGAGCGGGGTGCGCGGGGTGCAGGCCTTGCCGAACGCCTCGCACTCGGTGGGCTTGATCAGCCCCTGCAGCACCTCGCCGGCGCGGCACACGGCGGGCTCCTCGGTGCGGATGCCGGTGACGTCGAAGCGGTGTTCGGCGTCGAAGTCGCGGTATGCGTCGGACAGCCGCCAGCCGCTGTCGGGGATGCGGCCGATACCGCGCCAGTTGCGGTCGGTGATCTCGAAGACCTCCTCCAGCATGCGCAGGGCGGCCGGGTTGCCCTGCTCGCGCACGGCACGCTGGTAGGCGTTCTCCACCCGGTGCTCGCCGCGCTCCAGTTGGTGGACGGCGCGGCGGATGCCCTCGAGGATGTCCAGCGGCTCGAAGCCGGTCACGACGATCGGCACCCGGTGCTTCTCGGCCAGTTCGGGGTACTCGGCGGTGCCCATGACGCTGCACACGTGCCCGGCGGCGAGGAAGCCCCGCACCCGGCATTCCGGTGCCGTCATGATGGCCCCGATGGCGGGTGGGACCCGGACGTGGGAGACCAGCAGGCTGAAGTTGTCGATGCCCAGGCGGCGGGCCTGGTGGACGGCCATGGCGTTGGCCGGGGCGGTCGTCTCGAAGCCGATGGCGAAGAACACGACCTGGCGGCCCGGGTTCCTGCGGGCGAGGTCGAGCGCGTCCAGCGGTGAGTACACCACGCGGACGTCACCTCCCTCGCCCTTGACCCGGAACAGGTCCCGGTCGGTGCCGGGCACGCGCAGCATGTCCCCGAAGGAACAGAAGATCACCTCGGGCCGGGCGGCGATCTCCAGGGCCTTGTCGATGACGTCGAGCGGCGTGACGCACACCGGACAGCCGGGACCGTGGATCAACTCGACGTTCTCCGGCAGGAGTTGGTCGATGCCATGGCGGATGATGGAGTGGGTCTGCCCACCGCAGACCTCCATCAGCGCCCAGGGCCGGGTGACCGTGGTGCGGATCTCGTCCAGCAGCCGGCGCGCCAGCTCGGGGTCGTTGAACTCGTCGATGTACTTCACCGGACCTCACTCCCGCTCTCCTGCCGGGCCGCCTGCTCCCAGGCGTCCCCGAACTCCTCTTCCAGCAGCCCCAGTTGATGGAACAGCTCCAGGGACGCCCGGGCCGACTCCTCGTCCAGGCGCTGCAGGGCGAAGCCGACGTGGACGATGACGTACTCCCCCACCCGGACATCGGGCAGGTACTCCAGACACGCCTGTTTGCGCACTCCGCCGAAGTCGACCAGCCCGGTCAGGGGGTCGGCGCTCCGGTCGATGGACACGACCTTGCCGGGCACTGCCAGACACATGGGTCACTCCGTCTCGTGGTTGGTTGCTGTCCCCGCGACCATGAGCTGACCGAGCGCCAGCCCTCCGTCGTTCGGGGGTACTTCGCCGTGCCGGAGCACCGTGAAGCCGTCCCTGCCCAGCAGCGCGGCGCACTCCTCCTCCAGCAGGCCGTTGGCGAAGACGCCTCCGGTGAGGGCGACCGTGGTCAGGCCGGATGCGGCGCGGGCGCGGTGGCAGATCTCGGCGACGGCGAGCGCGACCCCCCGGTGGAAGCGGCCCGCCAGGACCGGTGCGGGGGTGCCGCGCCGCTGGTCCGCGAGCAGGGTCCTGAGCATCGGCGCGGGGTCGCAGGCGAGGACGCCCGCGCCGGTGATGTCGAAGGGGTACGCCACCGCGTCCGCGTCCCCGGCCTCCAGCGCCGCCGCCTCCAGCTCCATCGCGGCCTGCGCCTCGTATCCCGCGCGATGGCAGACACCGACCAGCGATGACACCGCGTCGAAGAGCCGCCCCATGCTGGACGTCGGCACGCAGGCCACCTGGCGGTCCAACTGCCGTCTCAGTGTGGCGAGTTCCAGGTCCGGGCAGGCGGTGACGCTCGGCAGGTCCGGTGCCCAGGGCAGTCCGGCCGCCCACAGCCGGGCCAGCGCCAGCCGGCAGGGGTTGGCCACCCCGGCGTCTCCGCCGGGCAGCGGGGCGGGGGTGAGGTGGGCGAAGCGCCGGTAGCCGGTGTAGTCGGCGAGCAGGATCTCGCCGCCCCACACGGTGCCGTCGTCGCCGTATCCGGTGCCGTCGAAGGCGACTCCGATCACCGGCGTGGTGCCGTCCAGGCCGTGTTCGGCCATCGCCGAGGCGATGTGGGCGTGGTGGTGCTGGACCAGCCGCAGGGAGCCGTCTCCCGTCCGGGAGGCGCGGTGGCGGGCCCGGCGCGTCGAGTGGTAGCCGGGGTGCCGGTCGGCCGCGACCAGGGCCGGGGTGACGCCGGTCAGCCGGGTCAGGTGCCGCTCGGCGCGCTCGGCGGCCTCCTGCGTGGCCAGCACGCCCATGTCGCCGATGTGCGGCCCGAACCACGCGTGCTCGCCCTCGGCCAGGCACAGGACGTTCTTCAGGTCGCCGCCGACCGCGAGCACGGGCGGTACGGGCACCGGGAGCCGCAGCGCGCGGGGGACATGGCCGCGGGAGCGTCTGAGGACCTGTTCGGTGCCGTCCGGGCGGACCCGCAGCAGGGAGTCGTCGCACGGCGAGGCGATGGGCCGGTCGTGGGCGAGCCAGGCGTCGGCGAGACCGGCGAGCCGGGTCAGGGCGTCTGCGTCGTCGGTGACGATGGGTTCGCCGGAGCGGTTGCCGCTGGTCATCACCAGCATCCGGGGGCCGGGCGGATCGCCGGGCAGGCCGAACAGCAGGGTGTGCACGGGGGTGTAGGGCAGCATCACGCCCACGTGCGGGCTGCCCGGGCAGACCTGGCCGGCGAGGCGGAGGCCGTCCGGTTCGGTGCGCCTCGGCAGCAGGACGATGGGGCGCCGGGGGCTGGTCAGCGCGGCCCGTTCGGCTGCGGAGAGGACCGCGATCCGCTCGGCGGTGGCGAGGTCGGCACACATCACCGCGAAGGCCTTGCCGCCGCGTTCCTTGCGGTCGCGCAGGGCGGCCACGGCTCGCTCGTCGGTGGCATCGCAGGCCAGGTGGTAGCCGCCGACGCCCTTGACGGCGACGATCCGCCCGGCGGCCAGCAGCGCCCGTGCCGTGGCGAGGGCGTTCGCGTCCCGGGCCGGGCGGAGGCCGCCGAGGGCCGGGATCAGGGTGAGCCGCGGCCCGCAGTCGGCGCAGGCGACCGGCTGGGCGTGGAAGCGCCGGTCGGCGGGGTCGCCGTACTCGTGGGCGCAGGACGGGCACATCGGGAAGGCGGCCATGGTCGTGGCCGCACGGTCGTAGGGCATCCCGGTGGCGATGGTGAAGCGCGGGCCGCAGTGGGTGCACGTGACGAACGGATGCCGGTACCGGCGGTCGGCCGTATCGGCCAGTTCGCGCAGGCAGTCGGCGCAGGTCGCGGTGTCGGGCGGCAGCTGGGTGCGGCCGCCGGCCCGCTCGGTGGAGCGGATGGTGAAGGGGCTCGTGTCGCCGGTGGCGGGCAGGTCCTCGCCGGCGATGCCGCTCACGGTGGCCAGGGGCGGCGGCTGCTGGGCCAGCAGGGCGCAGAAGCGGTCGACCTGGTCCGCCGGGCCCTCGATCTCGACGATCACGCCGTCGCCGGTGTTGCCGACGAATCCGGCGAGGCCCAGGCCGTCGGCCAGCCGGTGCACGTACGGCCGGAAGCCGACCCCCTGCACGGTGCCGCGCACCGTGAGCCGGCGGCGGACCAGGCCGGTCGCGGGGGCCGTCATACGGCGGGGGCGGGCGCGGTGTGGTGGTGGCCGTGCGGATGCGGCGCGAGGGGTGGGCGGTGGAGCGCGCCGTCCCGGGCGGCGAGGGCGCGGTCCAGGAGGGCGCCGACACCGACGCCGGTGCGGGCGCAGGACCGTACGATCTCCACGCCCGGATTGACCCGGTGCACGTTCGCCCGGAAGCCGCTCTCGTCGAAGCCGGCCGGCTCGGCGAGGTCCGTCTTGGTGATCACGACGAGATGGGCGGAGCCGAACGCGGTCGGGTACTTCAGCGGCTTGTCCTCGCCCTCGGTGACCGCCATCAGCACCACCCGCAGGGTCTCGCCGAGGTCGTACGCGGCCGGGCAGACGAGGTTGCCGACGTTCTCCACGAAGAGCACGGAGGTGTCCGCGGGCAGCCAGCCCGCCAGCCGGGCCCGCACCTGACGGGCCTCCAGGTGGCACAGCCCGTCGGTGAGCACCTGCTGCACGGGCGCACCGGACCGGGCGAGCCGTACCGCGTCGTTCTCGGTGGCCAGGTCCGCGGTCAGCGCGGCCACCGGCACGCCCCGCTGCACCGCGCGGGCCAGGACCCGGGCGAGGAGTTCGGTCTTGCCGCTGCCGGGGCTGGAGAGCAGATTGACGACGGTCACACCCTGCCGGGCGAGGTCGCCGCGCAGCTCCGCGGCCAGGTCGTCGTTCTTCGCCAGGACGGCTTGCTTGACGTCGGACCGGCACATGGGCGCTGCTCCTCGGATACGGCGATGGGGCTCGGCCGCGTCCCTGCGGCGCGGGCTCCACCGATCTTCCGCTCAGCCTCCCGCCGTGCCGGGCAGCGCAGCCGGGCGGCCGGGCCCGGATTCCACCGGGCGGCCCAACGGCGGCGCGGGCGCGCCGGGGTCGGCGAGCAGGGCCGGGATCAGCGTGTGGAGCGCGTCCACGGCCCGGTCGACGGCTTCCCGGACCGGCGTGGTGAGCCCCGGCAGGAGGTCCTCGTCGCCGGTCGGCAGCAGCGCGGGCTCGCAGGCCAGGACGAGCACCCGGGGCAGGGGCTCGTCGCCGAGGTGCGTGGCGAGGGCGAGCACCTTCGCGGGGTCCATGCCGTGCGCCTCGGGCACGACGCCGCCGTCGGGCGGTTCGGCCTCGATCAGGGAGAGGGTGCCCGGGTGGTGGCCGCGCCGCGCGGTGTCCACCAGGACGGCGGTGTCGTACCCGTCGAGCAGGTCGTAGGCGAGGTCCATGCCGCGGATGCCGTAGTCGTGGACCCGCACCTCGGGCGGCAGTGGACGCGGTTCGAGGGCGCGGATCACCTCGGGGCCGAAGGCGTCGTCGGCGAGGAAGATGTTGCCGACGCCGGCCACCAGCAGTCTCGGCGTCACCGGAGGACTCCGGCGGGCGCGGTCAGGGGCCGGGGTGAGCCGGACGGTGTCTTGCGGACGAAGGCGGAGCGCAGGGCGTGGTAGGGGGCCTCGGGGTCGTGGAAGATGGTGTGCATGCGGGCCAGTTCCTCCTCGCGGTAGGCGGCCGGCGGGCGTTCGTGTTCCTTCGCGGCGCGGGCGGACTTGGCGGCGATTCGCGCGTCCAGGAAGGGTGAGGAGGCGAGTTCGGCCGCCAACTGCCGGACCGCCGCGGGGAAGTCGCCGGGCGCGGCCGGTACGAGTCGGTCCACGAGCCGCAGCCGCTCGGCGGACGCGGCGCTGACGGGCAGGGCCTCGGTGGTCAGCCGGTGGGCGACCTCCGCGCCGACGCGGCGCGGCAGGGTGTACGTCCAGAACTCCGAGCCGTACAGACCCATGCGCCGGTAGTGCGGGTTGAGGACGACGCCGGTACGGCACCACACCTCGTCGGCGGCGAGGGCGAGCATGGCGCCGCCGGCCGCCGCGTTGCCGGCGAGGGCGGCCACGACCAGCCGGTCCGTGGTGCGCAGCACGGCCTCGACCAGGTCGTCCATGGCGTTGAGGTTGATCCAGGACTCCTGGGCCGGGTCGGGGGCCGCCTCGATGACGTTCAGATGGATCCCGTTGGAGAAGAAGTCGCGGTCCCCGCCGAGCACGAGGACGCGGGTGGGCCGGGAGAGCGCGTGCTCGTAGGCGGCGAGCAGCCGGCGGCACTGGTCGGTGCTCATCGCGCCGCCCGGGAAGGAGAAGCCGAGGAAGCCGATGTCGCCGAGCTGCCGGTAACGGATGTCGGTCCAGGTCCGCCGGTCGTGCGGCAGCTCCAACGGGACGGGGGATTCCGGGAGTTCGAGGGCGGGTTCCCAGGCGGCGAGCACGGAGGCGGCGGGGCGCCGGAAGGGCGCCGGGTCGCCGGAGTTCCTGCGGGGGCGGAGTTCCGGGATCCAGACCGCGCCGTCGCGGGTGGCCCGGCAGACGCCGCCCGCGCGCTGCGCGAGGAGTTCGCCGGGGCGGCCGCGCAGCCGGTCCTCGGGGTGCCCGCCGTGCAGGAACACCTCCCGGCCGAGGAGTTCGTCCAGGACGCCCGGCTGCGAGTCGGCGCCGCGGAGTTTACACAGAATCGTTTCGGTGTCGTCCCGCTCCCAGTCGATGCGCCGGCGCCCCCGGCGGAAGGCGTCGCGCCAGACCACCCTGACCGAGTCGTCGGTCTGCGGACGCGGTTTGTAGGCGCCTTCGGCGTAGCGCCGTACGGCGGTGAGGACAGCGGTGACGGCGGCGTCGGAGGCCTCGTTGCGGTACAGATCGCTCTTGCCGACGGGCGGTACCGGGAACGGCTCCGCCGCCCAGATCGGGCCCGCGTCCATCGCCGCCTCGGCCTGCAGGACCGTCACGCCCCACTCCGGCGCCCGCTCCGCGATGGCCCAGTCCAGCGAGGACGGGCCACGGTCACCGGGCGGACCCGGATGCACGATCAGACAGGTGTGTGCGCGCCACACGTCCTCGGGCAGCGCCGTCCTGAGCATGGGCGCGATGACCAGTTCCGGCCGCAGTTCCCGTACGGCGTCCCGCACGGGGTCGGTGCCCTGTGCGGCGAGGACGACATCCACGCGGTGCCCGTGGTCCGTCAGTTCCGCGTACATGCGCTGGGTGAGGCTGTTGAACGCGCTGGCGACGAGCAAAATGTCCATGACACGGAATGGTCGTCCCTCGCGGGGGTGGCGTGAAGTACCGCCGCGCCGTTTTGTCCGCCTCCGTCAGGTCTCTTCCTCCATCCGGATCTCTCGGCGTTCTTCAGCACAGCGAGGAGCAGCAGGGTGCCCGCGGTCATGGACTCGCCCGCCGGCAGGAGCAGTTCGGGCCTCAGGTGCGCGACGCGCGCGGCGACGAAGAAGCCGATGAGGAGCAGGGAGAAGAGGAAGAACACCGGCGAGCTGGTGAAGTGGGGGCGTACTCCGCGAACTGCTCGAACCCGGCCGCGGCCTTTCCCGCCGCGATGCACGGGGTTCTTGAAGGCCATGGCCGGGCCTCACCTCGCGGCGGTCGGGACCGGCCCGCGGGGCGCCGGGCCGCCCTCCGGCGACCTCGGCCACGGCCCGGATCCGGCACGGACCGCCATGCCGTCCCCTCGCACGCGCATCGCCCTCTCCTGCCTGCCGTCGCCCGGAGCCGGCGGACCGCCGGCAGACCCCGGATCAGCTCCGCAGCACCCCCGCGAGGGAACACGGCACCGGGCCGGTCCGGCGGATCGCGGGCTCAGGCGGCGAGGGTGCGGCCCGGTCCGAGGCGGTCCAGGAGCTGGTCGAGGTGGAGCTCGGACACGGGGGCGAGGAGGTCGGGGTGCCGCAGCAGGGCGGCGGCGCGCCGGTCGCCGTCGTCCGGAGCGAGCAGGCGCCGGAACTCGGCCGGGGAGCCGGGGCCGTGCTCGCCCTCGGCGAGCGCGGCGACGGCCAGGCCGGCCAGCTCGGGATCGGTGAGCAGACCGGCCGCCCAGCTGGCCACGACCTCGTCCACCCAGGTCCGCCAGGCCCAGTCGCCGTCCGCGCCCTCCTCGACGGTGCGCTCGGCGCCCGTGATCCAGTCCAGACGGGCGGTGCCGCCGGGGCCGGCCATCGTGACCAGCGCCGCGTCGATATCGGTCGGATAGCGCAGCCGTGCGGCGACGGTCGCCGCCTGCCGGGCCTGCGCCTCGCACAGCGCGGAGGCCAGGGCTCCGCCGCTCGGCGGATAGGCGACCGTCAGCCAGCGCGCCGTCGCTGCGATGAGGGGGGACAGATCAGTGAGCACAGCCGGGCCGTCCGGGATGCGAGGGGGAACAGGGGTTCGACGCCACGGTAGCCCGGCACCGGGCAGGACCGGGAGAGCGTGCGAACCAGGTCATATGTGGCATCGCCCACGCCGGCCCGGCGCCGGGGTGTCCGCCTGCCTCGGGAGGTTCCGCCGTGGAAGCCTGCTGTCCTGTCCGTTCTGCACCTCCGCCCGGACCGCCCGCACCCTGGTGTGCTCCTACGCGGCCGCACCCGGCTCACCCGTCGGGTACCGGCGGCGACGACCGGGGTACTCGGCCGGGGCCGCGGGAGGCCCGGCCGGCACCGGTGACGGCGCCGCCGGCCGGCGGGACTGCCGCCCGGCCCGCGGCGAGGAAGGCATCGCACCGTCAGGACTTCGTGAGGAAGGAACCGTCCTCATGCACCACGACGAGATGATCGGAAAGGTGCAGGCGCTGGCCCAGCTGCCGGACCGGGGTTCGGCCGAGCGGGCCGCGCACGCCGTCGTGAGCACGCTGTCGGAGCGGCTGCCGTCCGGGCTGGCCCGGCATGTGGCCGCACAGCTGCCACCGGACATGGCGGCGGCCATGCGGGAGGCGGCCGACGCCTCGGCCGGGGCCGACTCCGGCGTGTCGGGCGAGCGGTTCGGGCTGACCGTCTTCGCCGGACGCATCGCCGACCGGGCGGGCACCGACGAGGACACGGCCCTGCGGGAGGCCGCCGCCGTGATGGAAGTGCTCGACGCCGCGCTGGCCCCGGAGCTGACCGAGCGGATGGCCGGCGCCCTGCCCGCGGACATCCGTGACCTGCTGCCGGTGGGCCGGGCGGCCGAGACCGGCCGCATCGGGCGGGAGGCGTGAGAACGCGCCGTCCGTACCGCGCCGGCGCACCCGAGCGGTCCCGAAGTGGCGGGGCCGACGCACGGATGTTCCCGCCCAGCGGCACGGCCCGTGCGGCAGGGCGGTGCCGCGCGCTGCTGGTTCAATTGGTGTGCAAGCGCCCATCGAGGGCAGGCGTGGCAGTGACGCCTCCCACCCGGCAAAGGTGCTCCATGACCTTCTTCGCCCTCTCCCGGCAGCATCCGCTGGTCCTGCTCTCCTCGACCGAACTCGCCGCGGAGTACGACCGGCTGGTGACCGAGAACGAGCAGTTGCGGCAGGCCGTGTCCTCGCACGCGGTGATCGACCAGGCCATCGGAGCCGTACTCGTCCTCGGGCGGATCGCCCCGGAAGAGGCCTGGCGGGCTCTGCGGGACGTCTCCCAGCGCACCAACACCAAACTGCGGACGGTCGCCGAGCACATCCTGGACTACGCCCAGGGCGGCACCCTCCCCGAACCGGAGCGGATCGAGCTCGGCAAGGCGATCCTCCGCTACCGTCGGTGCGCTGGCCTGGACGAGCACACGACAAGGGGCCAGTGAGCGCCTGCCCGCAAGGGATCACCTGCCCGCAAGGATCGCCTCCCGCAGGGATCGTCCGCCCGCCACGGATCAGTGGCGGCCCACCCTCAGCCGGCGGTGCCGGTGCGGCCTGGTGTGCCGGGCCGTCGGGGGGTGCAGGATCCATCGGTCCTCCACCTGGTCCAGGCCGAAGAGCAGGACGGTGAGGACGGGGAGCACCAGCAGGGCGATGGTGATCACTGGAGACTCCCTCTGCCGACGACGACTCTCCGGGTGCCCCGCACCGCCCTGAATACCCGCAGCGGCTGTGAAGGTCCCGTGAGCACTTTCTGCCGGCGCCGGCCGCCGACGAGGATCTGATGCGCAGGCGCGCAGGTGGGGCCGCCGAGTCCAGCGGGCGTCCGGAGGGGGGACATGTGGAGGCCGGGGTCGGCCGGGAGGTGGCGGGCGGGCGTGGCGCACCGCCGGCCGGAGTCCTGTCGTACCGGCTCGTGACCCGTACCTTCGCCGACGGCCCTTCGCCCCCTTCCGGTCACATCCGCCGGCCGGCCTGCGTCAATGCTGTCGACGGCGGAGTCGGCCCGGAGGGCATGCAAGGTGGACGTGTACGAGGCGGTGGCGAGCCGGCGCGCGGTGCGGGCCTTCAGGGACGAGCCGGTCCCGCGTGCGGCGCTGGAGCGGGTCCTGACCGCAGCCGCACGCGCACCCTCGGGCGGCAATCTCCAGCCGTGGCGCATCTACGTGCTCACCGGTGCCCCGCTGGCCGAGCTGAAGAAGCGCACCGGAGAACGTGCGGCGGCCGGTGACCCCGGGGACGAGCGGCAGTACCGGATGTATCCGCCGGAGCCAAAGTCCCCGTACCGGGAGCGGCGGTCCGCGGCGGCCGCCCAGCGTTTCGGGGCACTGGGGATCCGGCGCGGGGACGCGGAGGCCCGCCGGACGGCCGTCGCGGCGAACTGGCGCTGTTTCGGAGCCCCGTGTCTTCTGCTGTGCTACATCGACCGGGACATGGGCGCGGCGCAGTGGGCCGACCTCGGGATGTATCTGCAGACGGTGATGGTGCTGCTGCGCGCCGAGGGGCTGCACAGCTGTGCGCAGATGGCGTGGTCGGTGTATCACCGGACGGTCGCTGAGGTGGTGTCGCCTCCGGAGGAGCTGATCCTGTTCGCGGGTGTGTCGATCGGCTTCGAGGATCCGTCGGCGCCGTTCGCCCGCATCGACCGGGTGCCGCTCGGGGATACCGTCACGTTCCTCGGCGACGCGTAGGGCGAGGACGATCCGGCCGTGAAACGCCCCCGTCCGGGGGAAGCCGCGCGCGGGTGCGTTGCGCGCGCCCCTCTCGCGACGTGCGCTTACGGTTCTGTACATATGACCCGACCGTCATCAGAGGTGACGGAGAGGAGCCGGAGCGGTGGTGGGCGATGCGCGTCGGCGAGCGGCCGGGCCGGACGGCCGGCGCCGCAGCGGACGGGTGCTGGGCAGCCGGCCGGCGTACACCGTTCGGCTCCCGGCGGTCCCGCGCAGCGAGCCGGTGCCGGCCGCCGAGCGGACGGTGCCGTGGCTGCGGGTCGGGGCGGCCTACGCCTGGCGGCTCATCCTCGTCGGGGTCGTCGTCTACGGCGTCTTCAGCATCCTCGGCAGCTTCCAGCTCGTCGCCGTGGCCCTCTTCCTCGCGCTCGTCGTCACCTCCGTGCTGCGCCCGCTGACGGACCTGCTCAACCGGTTCCTGCCCCGGCCCCTGTGCGTCGCCGTGGCGCTGCTCGGCAGCATCCTGCTCCTGATGGCCCTGCTCGCCCTGGTGGGCAACGCCGTGGCGGGCGAGTCGGGCCGGCTGGCGGGTGAGTTCCGGGGCGGGGTGCACCGCATCGAACAGTGGTTGCAGCGGCCGCCGTTCCGGCTGAGTCCCGGCCGGCTGTCCGAGCTGGAGAACCAGGTGACGCACTATGTGACCGCGCACCGGTCCAGCCTGCTCAGCCGTGCCGTCAGCGGGCTGAGCCGGGTGGTCGAGCTGGTCACCGGGGGCGCGCTCGCGCTGTTCGCCTCGGTGTTCTTCATCCACTCCGGCGAACGCCTGTGGCGCTGGATGCGCGACCAGCTGCTGCCGATCGGCGCTCGTCCGGCGTGGGACCGTGCGGGGTGGGCCGCCTGGCGGGCCTTCGCCGGATACACGCGCGGCATCATCATCGTGGCCGCGACCAACGCCGTGCTCGTCGGTATCGCGCTGCTCGTGCTGCGGGTGCCGCTCGCGCTGCCGCTGACGCTGCTGGAGTTCTTCGCCGCGTTCGTGCCGCTGGTGGGCTCCCCGGTCGCGCTCGGTGTCGCCACGATCGTCGCGCTGGCCGGGCGGGGCCCGCTGACGGCGGTGGCGGTGCTGGCGCTGATCGTCGTGATCGGCCAGCTGGAGGGGCATGTGCTGCATCCGCTGGTGATGAGCTGGGCCGTACGACTGCATCCGCTCGTCGTCGCGATCTCGGTGATCGCCGGCAGCATCATCGCCGGGGTGATCGGCGCCGTGGTGGCCGTGCCGCTGGTATCGGTGGTGTGGGCGGTGCTGCGCGCCCTGCGTGCGGTGCCGCCGTGACCCGGGCCCACATCGACTGCCGTGCTCCTCATCGGACATGACACCGATCCGCACAGGGTCGTGCCGCCGGCGCCGCCGTCGTCGTACCGCCCAGCGCAGGGCTGCCGCCGGGAGTCCGCGGATCGCGTCCTCCGACACGCTCCCGCCGTTCACCAGTTCTCGCGCGGCACCAGGATCTCGCGCAGTTCGGGATGGCGCGCGCTCTCGACGGCGCACGCGTAGCCCGCCGGGGAGCGCCGGCGCCCGTCCCCGGCGAGCCTCGCCGCGTGGACCCGGCGAGTCCGGCCACCACTTCGCCGGTGGGGAGGGCTGGCAGGGCGATCACACCGTCTTGACCAGGCCGCCGTCGATGGTGAACTCGGCTCCCGTGATGTTCCCCGCCAGTGGGGAGGCAAGGAAGAGAGCGAGATCGGCGACTTCGTGCGCTTCGGTGATCCGCCCGGTGGAGATGCCCATGCTCTGCGGCACGACGACGTCGATCGCTTCCTGCGCGGTGGTGCCCGCCTGGGCCGCCGTGGCGTCGGCGAAGCCACCGGGCGCGGTCCAGAACGGAGTGCGGACCGGTCCCGGGGCGATCGCGTTGACCCGGACGCCCCGCGATGCGAACTCCTCGGACAGGGACTTGCTCAGGCTGGTCAGCCCGGCCTTCGCCGCGGAGTAGTCCACGACCGCGGGGAAGGGCAGGCGCGCGTTGACGGAGCTGATGTTGATGATGGAACCCCCGCCCGCAGCCAGCAGGTGAGGGAGCACCGCGCGGCTGGTCCGGACGGCACTGAACAGGGTCAGGTCGAAGATGCGCAGCCATTCGGCGTCGTCGACGTCCAGGAAGCTCTGCCGGGGCGTCGCGGCACCCAGGTTGTTGACCAGGATGTCGACCCTGCCGTACTGCTCGACCGCGAGCCGGACGAGTGTGCGTGGTCCGTCCGCGGTGGCGAGGTCGACCGGGACCGCGGTGACGCCGTACTTCTCACGCAGCCCTTCGAGTTCCGGGGTGACGCTTCGACTGCCGGCGACGACGTGTACGCCCTCACGCGCGAAGGCGTCGGCGATGGCGAGACCGATGCCCTTGCTCGCTCCCGTGACGACGGCGACCTTGTCCTTGAGCTGGAGGTCCATGGCGGTCCTTGTCCGGTTCGGCCCCCTGTTCTCACGGTAGGCGGATCCGGCATCGCCGGCTCGGCAGGCCACAGGCGCCAGGCACGCCCTCCCGACGGACGACGCGGGTCGAGGACAGGACCTACGCCGGGCCCGGTTCCCGCACCCCGAACAGGGCCGGGCCAACGGTGAGGGTGCCGTCGGTCAGCGGCCTGCAGCGCACTCCCCCGCCGCCGCGCAGCGCGCGCTGCGCACCGGGGCCGAGGGTGGTGTCCATCCAGGCACAGGGCCGGGCCGCGCTGCGCACCGCGAGCTCGACGGGGCCGGTGCCGCAGTCGAGGAAGACGGTCGCGCCGATGTAGGCGTCGATGTCGACGCCGCGCAGCAGGACGTTGCGCCGGGCGCCCAGCAGGTCCGCCGGGCGCGTGCCCGGCTGCGGCAGGCGTTCGACGGCCATGAGGGTGAGCGAGGCGTTGCGGTGGGCGGGCCGGTTGAAGTACCGGTCACCGACGAGCCCCAGCCCGGCGCGCACCTCTGCGGTGGTCACGAGCTCACCGGGCGGCAGCTCGGGCGGGCCGTCTCCCGGCCGGCCCGCGAGCCGGTGCACCGGGGAGACCAGCAGCTGAAGGATGTCGACCTGGGGCACGTGGTGAGCCTACGACGGCGACGACGCGCACCCGCGTTCAGCCGGCGCTCCGCATCGCCTCACCCGGCCCGGCGTCACCACCGGCA
This sequence comes from Streptomyces sp. RB17, assembly GCF_009604455.1. Classification (GTDB taxonomy): domain Bacteria; phylum Actinomycetota; class Actinomycetes; order Streptomycetales; family Streptomycetaceae; genus Streptomyces. The sequence continues at coordinate 117,672 of NZ_WEGL01000005.1, read as the reverse complement.
CCGTTCGCCCCTCGTTCCCCTGAGCAGCAGCGTTCCTCCTGAGCAGCAGCCGTCCGCTCGCCCTGATCGCCATGGTGGCCGGGCTGCCGGCGGCCCAGAAGCCCAGTCGTACGAGCAGTCCGGCGCCGATGCCCAGCCAGGAGGAGCCGAGCACGGCGAGCGGTGGCTTGGCCCAGCCCGGCCGGGGCGCGGTGCGCGGGGCGGGCGGGCCGGACCGGGTGAAGGCCTGACGTGCCGAAGCGCCCCGGCCGACCGGCTCCCACGCCGCAAAGGGGACGGACGTCAGCAGGGAGCGGATCTCCCCTGGCAGCACCGACCATGGTGAAATGCCCAGGCTCGGCGGCTACACCCCGCTGTTCCTGTTCGCGGCGCGCTGTCGCTGCTCGGCGCGCTCGCCATCCTGCCCATTCGCGGCGTGCGCTGAGCCACCGCGTGAGGGCGGACGGCACGGGCACCGCGCGGTACCTGCAAGGTCACCGTCGGCGTGGCAGACGCTCCCCGCCGCCCGGGCGGCGACGTCACCTCGACGCCGGCCGCATCGCGGTCTGCCCTGAACCTCCGTTTGGCCCACCGGCGTTGGACGCCATCGACAGCCCTCGGCAGTGCAACCGCGCCGACACCGATGCCGGAGCCGGAGCCGGGTGCGGTCCGGTGCTCCTCGAACCGACAGCACTGGTGGTCGCCTTCGGGCTCTGGTTCGTCTCCGGCTGATCGCCGCCACAGGGGTCGCCGCCTTCGCGTTCGTGGCGTGGTCTCGGCCGGCCCCCTGCCCCAGGCCCAAGCTCACGACGACAGGCCGACCGAGAGCAGCACACCCTGCGACACCGCGTCGGCCACCGCGAGCTGCGCCTGAAGCGAGCGGTTGCGGCCGGCCCCTCGGGTCGTCACGTGCGGATGGCGCCGCCGAAAAGAAGTTGTCCGGGCAGCCGCACTGCCGTCACGATCAGGCCATGACCTCGCTGACCGCCTTCCTGCCGACGACCACCGCCGACCGATCGGTGCGTGGCCGACAGCAGTGCGGCCCACGGCGGAGGCCTACACCCGTACACGCATGACCGCGGCGCTGGTCGCGGGGCTTCTCGCGGGCTACGGCATCGCCGTGCCCGTGGGGGCCGTCGGGACGTATCTGGTGGCCCTGACCGCTCGGACCTCGTTGCGGATCGGCGCGTGCGCCGCGCTGGGGGTGGCGACGGCGGACGGCCTCTACGCGCTGATCGCCGTGCTCGGAGGCTCCGCGCTGACGCACGCCGTGGAGCCGATCGTGCACCCCCTGCGCTGGGTCGCCGGCGCGGTACTCGTCGTCCTGGCGGTCCGCGGCGCGGCCACGGCGATCACCCACTACCGCACGCCCCGGGCGACCTCCCGGACCGACGAGACGCCCCTGCGCCCTGCCCGGGCCTTCCTGGGTCTGTGGGGCGTCACGATGATGAACCCCCTCACCGTGATCTACTTCGCGGCCCTGGTGCTGGGCAGCCAGACCTCGGCCGTGCCGGACCACCTCGAACGGGCCGTGTTCGTCCTGGCCGCCTTCACGGCATCGGCCAGTTGGCAACTCCTCCTGGCCGGCGGCGGCGCCTTGCTCGGCCGACTCCTGACCGGCAGCCGGGGGCGCCTCCTCACGGCCCTCGCGTCCAGCACCGTGATGACGGCACTGGCCCTCCGCATGCTCTTCGCGCCCGGCCACTAGAGCGAAGCGCGCCGTCGGGTCCGGGCCGAAGGGGATTGCCACAGCGGCCGTTTACCCATCCCGGTGCGACGCGTGTGCAGGGGTGGGCATCACATCGGTGGCGTCTGCCGGAACGCGAGGTGACGTCCCAGCACTTGCGGGAACGGATCCGCACGGCCTCCGGACTGCAGTTGCCGGCGCGGATGCTGGGACGGGCCACCGGGATCGTCTCGCGCCGGGCGGTGCCGGAGGGCGAGTACGCCTCGACGCTCGCGGTGCGGGCGGCCCGGACCACTCCGGCCCGGGCCGGGCCCGAACGACGTGGACCTGCTGGTGTTCGCCTCCGCCACGCGGGACATGGCCGACTCCGAGCACCGGCCCGTCGGCGAGGTGTCCGAGAAGGTCGGCACGTCGGTGCTGGACCGGGGTCACCGGTGTGCCACGGGACCGGCTCGTCGTGGCGGTTCCCGAGCTCGGCAACATGGCCGGCGCCACGCTCGGCGTACAGCTCGACCGTGTCCACGAGCGGCTGCTCCCCGGCGACCGGGCGCTGTTCGTGGGCCTGGGCGGTGGCGTGAGCATCATGACGACGGTGTGGGAGATGGCAGGAGTGCCCTGTGGGTGGTGGTGCCCGCACACCAGGAGGCCGGCCCGCTCCTGCTGCCCGGACCGAGTGTCCGGCTCAGCCTGCCGGACGTGGAGAACCTCACCGAGGCGTGCCTCGCCGCCGACTGGCCGGCCGGCGCCTACAACATCGCCGACCCGGCGCCCTACGACCGGGACCGGGCGATACGGGCCGTCCTCCGGGGCCATGGCGTACGGGCGCGGATCCGTTGCCTTCCTGCGGCGGTCGCCCCCACCACGTCGAGCACCGCCCAGCTGCCGGCCCGGCTGCGCCCGGCCACCGAGCCGGACCACACCCCTACGCGGTCGACCAGCCGGCCGGCTCGGTCGTCCTGGACGTTTCCAGGGCCCGGTCCCAGGGGTGGACAGCACGTCGCACCCTCACCGACTACGCGGAGGGCCTGCCGGCGAGGTGAACGGCCGTGGCACGGCGGCGGGCCCGCCCGGGCGGCAGGGACCGGACGCGTGCCGGCGCGGCGGCCCGGCGCGTGGTCAGCCGGTCGCGAAGACCTTCAGCCGGTCCAGGGCGCCGTTGAAGCGGTCGTGGTCCCCGACGGTCTTGCCGGAGGAGGTGTACTGCCACATCGTGTGGTACGACCAGCCGCCCGGGAGCGTCCCCGGGTCCGAGGCATAGCGGGCGATCCACAGCGGGTTGCTCGCCGCGAAGCCGGCGTAGTTGCCGGTGCACTGGGTCCACCAGCTGGTCGCCGTGTAGATGACGGCGTCCCTGCCGGTGCGCGACCTGTAGCGGTTCAGGAAGTCGCGGATCCAGCCCACCATGTCGCTCTTGGACTTGCCGTAGCAGGCGTCGCCGTACGGGTTCCACTCGATGTCGAGCGCACCGGGCAGGGTCTTGCCGTCCTTGGACCAGCCGCCGCCGTGCGACAGGAAGTAGTTGGCCTGAGTGGCGCCACCCGCCGTGTCCGGGGTGGCGAAGTGGTACGCGCCGCGGATCATGCCCGCGTTGTACGCGCCGTTGTACTGCTGGGTGAAGTAGGGGTTGGTGTAGTACGTCCCCTCGGTGGCCTTCGTGTACGCCCAGTGTGTGCCGGCCTTCCACAGGGTCGGCCAGTCGACGCCGAGCTGGTGGCTTGCGACGTCGACGCCCTCGGGCTGCGAGGCGCGGCCCGTGGGCGGCCGGGCGCCGGTGTCTCCGTCGTGGGCGAGGACGCCGATGCCCATGTAGGCACCGCCGCGCACGGGTGCGTCCCTGGCGGGTTCGGCCGTGGCCGGGGTGCTGGGCAGGAACAGGACAAGGGCGGTCAGGGCGCCGGTGAGGCACCGGTGGGACCGGCCGCGGAAAGGGACTGTATGACTTGGCACGGAATCCATCTGACCGGTGGTCGGGTCGTATCGCACTCCGGACTCCGCCTCAGGAAGCCATCCGCGGCCGGATATTCAGCCGTGTGGGTGTGTTCCGGTCAGCCGTCGATGCGGTGTTGGGTCCAGAAGGAGGTGAGGTCGGTGCTCGTGGCGGCCTGGGCGGCGGCCTTGAACTCGGCCGTCGTCGACACGCCGTACCAGTGGGCGGTCGCGTAGTCCTTCAGCAGCTCGGTCATGGCGGTGTCACCGAGGACACGGCGCAGGTCGTGCAGGGCGCATTTGCCGTAGCCGTAGACGACGGCGGAGTAGCGGGAGGAGTGCGCGTCCCAGTAGGCCATGGAGTTGGTGATCTTCTCGGTACTGGAGGCCCAGGAGACGCTGTTCCAGCAGCCTGTGCCGGTCCTGCCGAGGGCGAGGTCGGTGGCGTAGTCGGTGAACGCCTCGTCCAGCCAGGGGTTGTTGTACTCGTCGTCGCCGACGATGCCGTACCACCACTGGTGGCCGATCTCATGGGTGAGGGCGGTGGAGCTGACCACGTCCAGGACGAACCCCGGGTACTCCATGCCGCCGAACCAGTAGTTGTCGTCGAGCACGGTGTCCAGCTCGCCGTAGGGATAGGCGCCGAAGCGGGCCGCGTGGGCGTCCACGGCGCTCTTGGCGGTGCTGAGCATGGACTGGGCGCTGGAGGAGCTGATGCCGGAGACGGAGTAGACGTTCACCGCGACGCCGGCCGGCGAGGTGCCGGAGATCCTGGTGAAGGGCCCGGCGGCCCAGGCGAAGTCACGGACCTTCGACGCCGTCGCGGTCGTCACCGTACGGCCGCTGGAGCCGGGCGTGTCGGTGGAGGTGCCGGTGGCCGGGACCAGCAGGCTGCTGGGGTGGTCGAGGGTCACCTTGAAGTCGGCGGCCAGGGAGTAGAACGACTCGCCGTTGTCGGTGTACGGGTCGAGGTGCCAGCCGGCGCCGTCGCGGACCGCGAGGACGGGCAGGGCGTTGCCGATGAAGCTGTAGGCGCCGTCGTGGCCGAACCGGTCGGCGCCGCTGGGCACGGTGATGCCCAGGTCGAAGCCGATGGTGGCGCTGTGGCCCTGGGCGAGCGGGGCCGGCAGATCGATCTTGAGCGCGGTGCAGGCCACGGTGGGCGTCTCGGCCGTACCACCGGTGACGCCGGTGACCCGGATCGGCATCGCGTCGCAGGTGCCGTGGTAGTTGTCCCACAGCCGCAGGTAGACCTCGTTCAGGGCGGTGGCGGAGGCGTTGGTGAAGGTCACGCTCTCGTGCCCGGTCCAGACGGTGCCGCTCGTGTCGCTGCCGAGGTTCACGGTGTACGTGGGCGAGGCCGGGGTGCGCGTGGAGTCGCCCGGCGGTGGCGCGGTGCCGCCGGAGGTGTCGAGCGCGATGTCGTCGAGGACGAAGCTGGTCCGGAGGCTGGAGTCCTCCGTCCCGGTGAAGGAGAGAGTGACGGTCTGCCCGGCGTACGCCGACACGTCGATCGACTTCTGGACGTACCCGGTGTGCGCGTCGAGGTTCGAGTAGGTGGCCAGCGTCGTGCTGCCGATCCTGGCCGTGAGCTTGTCGTACGCGACGGAGGAGGTCGTCTCGTCGGTGTCCGTGTGCAGCCAGAAGGTGAGGGTGGCCGCGTCGCAGCCTGCCGGGACGGAGACGCTCTGGCTGAGGGTGTCGGTATGGGTGCTGCCGACTCCGTCCAGCCAGGCGTAGGAGCTTCCGCCGTGGGCGGTCTCACCCGGGCGGCTGGTGATGACGGTGGAGGAGGACGCCGACCAGGGCGATGTCCCGCTCTCGAAGCCGCCGTTGGCGACGGCCTGTGCCGGAGTACAGGCGGCGGGTGCTGCGGCCGGCCGGGCCGCGGCGGGCGTACCGGGGAGCACCAGGGCGGCCACCACGGCGACGGTGAGCGCACCGGCGCCGAGGACCATGTGGGGGGTCGGTCTCACACGCTACTCCTTTTGCGGCGGCCGGGATTCCCGGCCTGCTCGATGGCCACCGGCACGGCTGGGGTACGCCGGGGCGGCCGCTGACGGGGCTTGCGCGATCGCTGCACCCAGAGGTGCGCCGCGCCCTCATGGGGTCGGAGCGCTGGATGCCGGACTTTCGAGAGAGTGCCAGATTTGACCGGGCCATGCCAGAAGCCGGCCGCTGCTTCGACGCGACGCCTTGTGCGCCAGGCGCCGGTCAGTCGGTGCGTACCGTCACGAAGACCGCCGCCCGCGCGGTGCCCTGTGGGTCCCGCCAGCCGCGCGCCACATGGCCGACCGCCCCCTCGGGGCACGGCGGGTTCGCCGGGACGGGGTCCAGGACCCGGTGGACATGGAGGATCGTGCCGTGCGGCACGGGGATACGGGTCCCCTCCCGGTGGTCGGCCGGCTCGGGGGCGAAGCCGTCCAGGGTGAAGGGGGCGGCGGTGCAGGAGCGGATCACCTCGGGGTCGGGGGCGCCGTCGATGCTCTGGGCCTGTGCCTGGGCCCGCCCCTCGATCAGCGACAGCAACTCGGTGACCAGCACCGGGTCGTGGCAGCCGTCGTACACCCAGCGCTTGCCCAGCACTCCGTGCTCCAACGTGCCCACCAGCCCGCACTCCGCCCCCTCCAGCGGCGCGCCGCGATAGGTCAACGGGACGAGATAGGCGGTCGGATCGGGGGTGGAGGTGTCGGTGGCCACCATGAACTCGATGCCGACCTCGCCCTCCGGGTCGTCCAGCCGGAAGCCGCCGGACTTGGTCAGCACCGGGGCGTCCGGGCCACCGCGGTACCAGGGGCGCGAGGGCAGCCAGTCGGTGAGCAGCTCGATCTTCGTGGGCTTGAGCGTGGTGTGGTGGATGATGGCCATGCCGCGGTGCTCCTCCGTTGCGCGGATGTGCTGACCATCGCAGCCTCTCACACCGTTCACGCAGGTCATCGACCCTCCCCGGCCGACCCTGGGAGCCAACCACCGCCAAGTACCGGACGGTTGGGCGGTCATCCTTCCGCGCAGCGGTACCGGGCCCGCTCGCCGGGGGCGCCGGGGGTTGAGGCCGGCGCGCGTGGCCGCAGGTGGCCCCCGCGATCAGCCGATGTCAGGCGCCGGGGTTCTCGATGGGCTGCGCCTCCCGCAACTGCTACGACGACCGCGCGGAGTGTGCGACGCCTCGTACGCCGACGAGGTCGTGGGTGCCCATGACTTCCTGAACGGCTCGGCGGCATGGGGCACTTGGAGGAACTCGGGGTGTGATCACTGAGGGCTCTGCCCCTGTGGACACGCGACCGCGGCGACGAAGCTCCGCCACGCGCACCGCTGGGCCGCCCACTGCGGGCGGCCCAGCGGTCCCATGCGAGTTGTCCCGATTTCCCTCAGCTGACCTTCGTCACCTGCTCAATCCTCGTGCGAGTCGGGCTCGTGGTCCGACCCCTTGTGCGCGTGATGCGGCTCCGCCGGCTTCGACGGGTGCTCCGGGTAGGTCGGCTTCGCCGGGTGCTCCGGGAAGGCGGGCCTCACCGGGTGCTCCGGGTAGGTCGGCTTCACCGGGTGCTCCGGGAAGGCGGGCCTCACCGGGTGCTCCGGGTAGGTCGGCTTCACCGGGTGCTCCGGGAAGGCGGGCCTCACCGGGTGCACGGGGTAGCCGGGTTTCACCGGGTGCTCCGGGTAGGCGGGCCTCGCCGGCTTCACCGGGTACTCCGGCTTCACCGGGTGCACGGGCTTCTCGGGATACACAGGCTTCACCGGCCGCTGCGGATACTCAGGCCGCACCGGCTTCACCGGATAGACCGGCTTCTCCGGATACACCGGCTTGACCGGCTTCACCGGGTACGCAGGCTTCACCGGATACACAGGCTTCTCCGGATACACCGGCTTCACCGGCCGCTGCGGATACTCAGGCCGCACCGGCTTCACCGGATACACAGGCTTCTCCGGATACACCGGCTTGACCGGCTTTACCGGGTACGCAGGCTTCACCGGCTTCTCCGGATACACCGGCTTCACCGGCCGCTGCGGATACTCAGGCCGCACCGGCTTCACCGGATAGACCGGCTTCTCCGGATACACCGGTCGCACAGGCTTCTCGGGATAGACCGGCTTCACCGGGTACACCGGTCGCACAGGCTTCTCGGGATAGACCGGCTTCACCGGGTGGGCCGGCTGCACGGGCTTCTCCGGATAGACCGGCTTCACCGGCCGCACAGGCCTCTCCGGATACACCGGCTTCACCGGCCGTTCCGGATACTCAGGCCGCACCGGCTTCACCGGATAGACCGGCTTCTCCGGATAGACCGGCTTCTCCGGATACACAGGCTTCACCGGCCGCACAGGCCTCTCCGGATACACCGGCTTCACCGGCCGTTCCGGATACTCAGGCCGCACCGGCTTCACTGGATAGACCGGCTTCTCCGGGTGGGCCGGCCGCACGGGCTTCTCCGGAAAAGCGGGCGTCACCGGATGCGCCGGCTTCTCGGGATGCATCGGGTAGGCCGACTTCACCGGAGACGCCGGTCTCTCGGGATGAAGCGGGTAGGCGGGTCCCTTCGGGTACGGCGGTTGCGGGGTGCTGTGCTCCTGCGCATAGGCGGCGCCCGGGATCGCCAGCGCACCCGCGGTGAGCGCGGCGATGGTGGCAGCTGACGCAAGAACGGATCGCCGTAGCGGCGATGTCGTCATTCTCTCCACTCTCCTCGACTTGGGTCAGAGTTTGATGACGTCGGGTCAGTTCTGATGGCTCGTTAGTGGAATGATCAGGAAATCCCGGCCGCGAATTACGGTGACGCGGCCCAGAAGTCACCGGATGGTGTAGCGCCCGGCACTCGGCAGTCGGCACCCTTGGGCCTCCCGGCGAACGCGCAGGTTGCGCACGCACCCACCCGGCCGCCCCGGCGTCACGGCGGGCTTGACCCGCCATCAGCTGGGGACGATGGCCGCGGTGCCGAAGAAGGCCAGCTGACGTATCATCAGGCCTTCGCAACCGGCCCACTGCTCGAACCCGGCCCACGACCTGCGCATCCGCTGTGACGTTCCACTACGCCACTCGGCGGGGTGCCATCGCCTGCAGCCACCCGATGGAGTCTCGGGCGGCCGGCACACCTGCCGGGCCACGCGCCTGAACTCATTGCTTCCCGCTTCTGGTCCGCGAGACCTACCGGACGGTATACAGACCCAGTCCAACGCGCGAGGACCGCTCTCCGAGCCGGCACCGTGCGATGAAACGGCCTCAGGGGGAGGACCCATGACGAACGACACAGGTGCGGCGAGCGGAGCGAGAGGCCGGCGGGGAGCCGCCGTACTGGGGGCGGCGCTGGGCGGTTGCGTCCTGGTCGCGGCCGCCACGGCACCGGCTTCCGCGCACTCCGCGGAACACGGCCACGGCATCGACTACGTCGCCCTCGGCGACTCCTACACCTCGGGCCCCGGCATCCCGCAGCAGGTGGACGCCAACTGCGCCCGCTCCGACCAGAATTACCCCTCCCTGGTGGCCGACCGGCGGCAGGTGAACACCTTCGAGGACGTCAGCTGTGCCGGAGCGACGACCGCCGAGATGTGGCAGGCGCAGGGCACCAACGCACCCCAGCTCGACGCCGTGCGACGGGACACGGACCTGGTGACGGTACAGATCGGCGGCAACGACGTCGGGTTCGGGCCGATCATCAACACCTGCGCCCACCTGGCCGCCCAGGACCCGACCGGCAACCCCTGCGAACGTTCGTACCAGGCCTCCGGCTACGACCAGCTCGCCCTGGCGATCGCACAGACCGCTCCGAAGGTCGACCGGGTGCTGCGGGCGGTGCACGCGAGGGCACCGCACGCGCGCGTGGTCGTCGTCGGCTATCCGGACCTGCTGCCGGACGACGGCAGCGGCTGCTTCCCGCAGGTGCCGTTCGCGCAGAAGGACTTCCCCTATCTCCGGGACACCGAGAAGCGGCTGAACCTGATGCTGCGCCTGGTGGCCGGAGTCAACCGGGCCGAGTACGTGGACACCTACGGCCCAACGGTCGGCCACGACATGTGCAAGGCGCCCGCGGACCGCTGGATCGAGCCCCTCCAGCCGGCCGCGCCGGCCGCTCCGGCGCACCCCAACGCCAAGGGGGAGGAAGCCATGGCGCAGGCGGTGCTGGACAGGCTGGAGTCGGGACGCGGCCGCGACTGATCCGGCCGGCCCGGACTCCGCGGCCGGAGCGGCACCCCGGCCAGGTGATGACACCCCTGGCCGGGCCGGCCTTTCTGGCAAGGGGACCCCGAGGCCCGACCTACGGCCGGCCCGGACCCCGTCGCCGGGGGCGCACACCCTGGCCGGCCGCGGCGAACCCCCGACCGGCACAGCCCCCAGACGCACCGGCTCCCAGTGACGCCCGGACCCTGCGGCCCGAGCCGGCGCCCACGTCAAGGCCGGACCGGGCCGCAGCGACCGTGGGCCGCCGCATACCGCCACGTCAGCACCCCGCGCCCCGCTCTCCTCACCACGCGCCGCCGTCCTCAGCGCTCGTCCCTCACCACCTGCCGTCGGTCCCGCAGGCGCACCGGGTCGGCCCGGCCCCACCATGGAGGCCGCCCGCGGCTCCCTCAGCCGCCGAGCGCGCCCAGCACCACGGCCTGGGCCTCCTCCTGCACCCGGGCGAGGTGGTCGGGGCCGAGGAAGGACTCGGCATAGACCTTGTAGACGTCCTCTGTTCCCGAAGGGCGGGCCGCGAACCAGGCGTTCTCCGTGGTGACCTTGATGCCGCCGATCGCGGCGCCGTTGCCGGGCGCCTCGGTCAGGACGCCCGTGACGGCCTCTCCGGCGAGGGCGTCGGCGGTGACCTGGGCGGGGGACAACTTGCCGAGCAGCGCCTTCTGTTCGCGGGTCGCGGGCGCGTCGATGCGGGCGTAGGCGGGTTCCCCGAAGCGGGCCGTCAGGTCGGCGTAGTGCTCCGACGGGGTCCGGTCCGTGACGGCCGTGATCTCGGAGGCGAGCAGGGCCAGGATGATGCCGTCCTTGTCGGTGGTCCACACGGAGCCGTCGCGACGCAGGAAGGAGGCGCCGGCCGACTCCTCGCCGCCGAACCCGATGGCGCCGCCGACCAGTCCGTCCACGAACCACTTGAACCCGACCGGCACCTCGACCAGTTGGCGGCCGAGGTCGGCGGCGACCCGGTCGATCATCGTGGAGGAGACCAGTGTCTTTCCGATGCCGGCACGGGCGGGCCACCGGTCGCGGTGGCGGTAGAGGTAGGAGATGGCGACCGCGAGGTAGTGGTTGGGGTTCATCAGGCCCGCGTCCGGGGTGACGATGCCGTGCCGGTCGGCGTCGGCGTCGTTGCCGGTGGCGATGCGGAACCGGTCGCGCTGCTCGATGAGGGAGGCCATCGCGTACGGCGAGGAGCAGTCCATGCGGATCTGGCCGTCCCAGTCCAGCGTCATGAACCGCCAGGTGGGATCGGTGTGCGGGTTGACCACGGTGAGGTCGATGCCGTGCTGTTCGGCGATGCGTCCCCAGTAGGCGACGGAGGCCCCGCCCAGCGGGTCGGCGCCGATGCGCACACCGGCCGCGCGGATCGCGTCGAGGTCCAGCACGCTCGGCAGATCGCCGACATAGGCGCCGAGGAAGTCGTACCGCCGGGTCGTCTCCGCGGCGAGCGCCCGCGCGTACGGCACCCGGCGTACGTCCTTCAGGCCGCCGGTGATGATCTCGTTGGCCCGGTCCTGGATCCAGGAGGTGGCGTCGGAGGCCGCCGGGCCGCCGCTCGGCGGGTTGTACTTGAAGCCGCCGTCGGCGGGCGGGTTGTGGGACGGGGTGACGACCACGCCGTCGGCGAGTCCGGAGGTGCGGCCCCGGTTGTGGGTGAGGATCGCGTGCGAGACGGCGGGGGTGGGCGTGTAGCCGTCGGCGCTGTCGATGAGCACGGTGACGCCGTTGGCCGCGAACACCTCCAGCGCCGTGGCCCTGGCGGGCTCGGACAGGGCGTGGGTGTCGGCGCCCAGGAACAGGGGGCCGTCGGTGCCCTGGGCCGAGCGGTACTCGCAGATGGCCTGGCTGGTGGCGGCGATGTGGTCCTCGTTGAAGGCGCTCGCCAGGGACGAACCCCGGTGCCCGGAGGTGCCGAACGCCACCCGCTGCGCCGGGTCGGCCGGGTCCGGGTGCAGTGCGTAGTACGCCGTGACCAGCCGGGCCACATCGACAAGGTCCTCGGGACCGGCCGGCCGGCCGGCTCGCTCGTGCGGCATGAGTCCGTTCCTCCGCGTCGTCGGATCGATCGCTCACCGCCCATCTTTCCTCGTCAGGGCCCTGACACGCGAGTGCGCCCCACCTTATGATCCGGTGCGCCGATCTTCGCGCCGTGCTGCCGCCCGGGCAGGACGCCTTTCACAGACAGGTCTTCCACCGTGACCGATTCCGCCGCCAAGGCGCCGTGGTTCCTCGCGCGTTGCGCTCAGTTCGCCGTGGCAGCGGCGGCCGGCGGCGAACTGGTCCGAGCGCTGACGGGCCGTGCTCATCTGCTGCATCCGGCGACGACCACGGCCTCCGATTTCGGGCGGGTGTCGATGATCTTTGTAAACGTGATGACGGCGACGATCGTGCTGTTCCTCCTCTGGTTCGCCCGCTGCCGGCGCAACGCCGAACTGATCTCCCCCGGCAAAGTTCCCGGCTCCACCGCCTGGGCGGTGCTCGCCTGGCTGATCCCGGTGTTCAACCTCTGGGTGCCGCGCGGCCTCGTGCAGGACGTACACCGCGCGAGCGCGCTCGCCGACGCGGACGCGGGCCGCAGCGACCTTCTCGTGAACGTGTGGTGGGCGGCCTGGGTCGGGCACGGGGCGCTGTCCCTGCTGGGCGCGCACCTGGGCGGGGGCACCTCGCTCCCGCTGCTGGTGGCGTCGGAAGTCCTCAGCCTGCTGGCCGGTGTCCTGGTGATCGCCGTGATCCAGCGCATCACGGTGCGGCAGGCCGCCGGGCTCGGCGCGGGGCCTCGGGTGCCCACGCCCGCCGGCCTGCCGCACGCCTTGTGACACCCCCGCGTCAGCCGATGTGGTAACTGTCCCCGTACACCTTCCAGTCGAGCGGGGTGTTCAGGTCGAGGTTGCCCTTGCGTAGGAAGACGCGCTGCTCGGTGTCGACGCGGGTGGTGTCGCTGTGCGCCTCCTCCTGCTTCATGGCCCACACCCGGGCGTCGAGGAATGCGTTGAGGTACGTCGTCTCGTCGCCGCCCTGCGCCGGAGGCTTGGCACTGCGCAGGGCACGCTTGCGGATATTCCGGAAGCTGGTCGGGTCGTCGCCGTCGCCGTGCATGACGATGGCGTCGTAGTAGCAGAACTGGCCGAGGGTGCGCAGGCCGTCTGCCTTGCCCTGGGCGACCGCGGGGTTGAAGTAGACGCGGTCGCGCTCGTCGTTCTGGCACTGCTGGAACACGGTGTCCTGGGCGGCCTTGCGCCAGTCCTTGGGATAGTTGGGGTCGAGGCCGTCGTGGGAGTCGGTGCCGTTGACCTTGCGCAGGGCGGGCAGGTACTTGGCGAGGACGTTGCCGGGCTTGCGGTCGGCGTAGAGCTGGACGAGGTCGAGCATGTCGCCGGTGCCGGAACAGAAGCCGATGATGCCGGCGGTGTAGCCGCGGCCGTCGCCGATGTCCTCGATGTACTTGTACTGGGCCTTCCAGTCGAGCGAGGAGTTCTCCGCGCTCGACACCAGTTCCATGGCGATCTCCTTCTTCGCCGGGTCGTCGAGGCCCCTTGCGGCCGCCGGGGCGGCGGTCGCGCGCTGGGACACGAGCAGGGCTCCGGAGGCGACGCCGGCGCCGAGCAGGGCGACGAGGGTCCGGCGGGATATGTGGGCGGGCGTTGCGGTCTCGCGGTGTGCGTTCACCACAGGCTCCAAGTGGGAGTGGGGGGTGGGAAGTCGGTTCGTGCCATCCGTGGGCCAACATTGGTAGGAAAGTTTCCTATCAAACACGGGCCAGCTCGGTAACCAGGCTCGCGAGAAGTTCGTACGATCGAACGAGGAGTGGACCGAGGGCACGCCTCAGGTGCGCCGCGCCCCGCCCCGCCGTTGCACGAAGCCGTACAACTCCCGTGACACGGTGATCAGTTCGCGCTGCTCCTCCCGCGAACCGACCATCGGCCGCGAACCCTTGAGCGGCACCTGGGCGGTCTCGGGCAGGAACTTCACCGTCAGCAGGCCGATGACCCCGGCCAGCATCAGGTAGTAGGCCGGCATCAGGTCGTCGCCGGTGGCCGTGACCAGCGCGGCGGTCACCAGCGGGGTGGTGCCGCCGAACGCGGAGACGGCGAAGTTGAAGCCGATGCCCATCGCCGCGTACCGGACGGCGGTCGGGAACAGGGCGGGCAGCGTGGCCGCGCTCGGTGCGGCGAAGCAGGCCAGCAGAGTGGCCAGCAGCAGGACACCGAGGACCGGTGGCCAGGTGCCGTGCGCCTTGATCAGGAGGAAGGCGGGCACGGCCAGCACGATCATCGCGGCGGCGGCCACGGCGTAGACCGGCCGTCGGCCGACGTGGTCGCTGAGCCGGCCGATGAAGGTGATCAGCACGACGATCCACAGCATGCCGACGAGCACCAGGACGTCCGCGGAGCCGCTGGAGCGGTTGAGGACCTCGGTCTGATAGGTCGGCAGATACCCGGTGACCATGTAGTTGGTGACGTTGTACAGCAGCACCAGACCGACGCAGACGAGCAGTTCCCCCCAGTGGGCGCGGATGATGTCCTTGAACTCGCTGCGCGCCGATTCCTGTGCCAGGGCCTTCTCGTGTTCGTCCAGCTGCTGCTGGAAGGCCGGGGACTCCTCCAGCTTGAGCCGCATGTAGAGGCCGATCACGCCGAGCGGTCCGGCGATCAGGAACGGGACGCGCCAGCCCCAGGACAGCATCTGGCCGTCCGTCAGGGCCAGGTTGAGCACGGTGACCAGGGCCGAGCCGAGGGCGTAGCCGACGAAGGTGCCGAAGTCGAGCCAGCTGGCGAGGAAACCGCGCCTGCGGTCCGGCGAGTACTCGGCGACGAAGGTGGTCGCGCCGCCGTACTCCCCGCCGGTGGAGAAGCCCTGGACCATACGGGCCAGCAGGAGCAGCACGGGTGCGGCGATGCCGATCGTGCGGTAGCCGGGGATGACACCGATGGCGAAGGTGCCGATCGCCATCATGATCATCGTGGTGGCGAGCACCTTCTGCCGGCCGACGCGGTCGCCGAGCGGTCCGAAGAACAGGCCGCCGAGCGGCCGTACGACGAAGGCGGCGGCGAAGGTCGCGAAGGAGGAGATGACCTGCGCGGCCGGGGAGGCGCCGGGGAAGAACACCTTGCCGATGGTGGCGGCGAGGTAGCTGTAGACACCGAAGTCGAACCACTCCATGCAGTTCCCGAGCGCGGAGGCACCCACGGCGCGCCGGAGCAGCGGCCGCTCGACGACCTGCACATCGTCCTTGTCGAAGGCCCGTCGGTTGCGGCGGAGCCTGCGGGTCAGCTCCTCGCGGACCTGGCGGGGCAGCCGTGCCACGGCCTGTGGCGTCCGCTCGCCGCCCCTGCCCTCCCGCTTCCCCTCGGCACCGGCACCGCTCACGAGCGCCTCCTTCGGTCACCCCACCGGTCACCGCCTGCCCCCATGGCCGATTCAGAAACGGAACCGCTCAATCCCATCCGGTACGCCGGTTGGACGTGAGCGGCGTCCGGGCGGCAGGGTGGACGGGCCCGTCCGCACACGGAGGGGCGACCCTACGGCACCACCCGGAGAAGACCCGATGACCCACGTCGCGGACCCCACACGCTACGACGGCACCATGCGCTACCGGCGCACCGGCCGCTCCGGGCTGGACCTGCCCGTCCTGTCCCTGGGCTACTGGCACAACTTCGGCGACGACCGGCCCTTCGAGACCCAGCGCGAGATCGCCCTGCGCGCCTTCGACCTCGGCATCACGCACCACGACCTGGCCAACAACTACGGCCCGCCGTACGGCGCGGCCGAGCTGAACTTCGGCCGGCTGCTGAAGCGGGACCTCGCGCCGTACCGGGACGAGCTGGTGATCTCCACCAAGGCCGGCTGGGACATGTGGCCCGGCCCCTACGGGCAGGGCGGCGGCTCCCGGAAGTACGTGCTGGCCTCGCTGGACCAGTCGCTGCGCCGGATGGGCGTGGACTACGTGGACATCTTCTACTCCCACCGGCTGGACGCGAGCACGCCGCTGGAGGAGACGATGGGGGCGCTCGACACCGCCGTACGCCAGGGCAAGGCGCTGTACGTCGGCATCTCCTCCTACGACGCCGAGCGCACCCGGCAGGCGGCGGCGATCCTGCGGGAGCTGGGCACCCCGCTGCTGATCCACCAGCCGTCGTACAACATGCTCAACCGCTGGATCGAGACCGACGGCCTGCTGGACGTGGCCGAGGAGGAGGGCTTCGGGGTCATCGGCTTCACGGCCCTCGCCCAGGGCCTGCTGACCGGCCGCTACCTGGAGGGCGTGCCGCAGGACTCGCGGGCGGCGCGCGGCACGTCCTTCGACGCCTCGTGGCTGACGGACGACATGCTGCGGCGACTGCGCGCGCTGAACGACATCGCGGCGCGACGCGGCCAGACTCTGGCGCAGATGTCGCTGGCCTGGGCGCTGCGCGACGAGCGCGTGACCTCGCTCGTCATCGGGGCCTCCCGCACCGAGCAGCTGGAGCAGAACGTCGCCGCGCTGGAGAACCTCCGGTTCGACGCGGAGGAGCTGGCCGAGATCGACAAGTACGCGACGGACGGCGGCGTGGACCTGTGGCGTGAGGCGCGGCTGGGGCAGCTGGGGTGACTGGGGCCGGGCGGCCCGCCGGAGATGCTCTTTGTGAAACGCGTCACAGACATATGGAATAAAGCGGACATAATGAATGTCTAGTGACAGCGTTGTCAGCGCGGACGACAGCGCCTCGTCCTCTCCCGTGACGTTCCAAGGAGCCCCTACCCCCATGGCACACGGAGCCCACCGCAGCACCCTCCTGCCTCCCCGCCCCGATACGAGCCTCGCCCGCGACTGCGAGGTGTGCCTCGGCTGGGGCACCGTCGTCACCCGCGACGGGGACCACGAACTGTGCCATATGTGCCAGGGCGTGCCTGACGACGAGGGCTCCGTCCGCTCCCCCTCATAGTTCGCGCCCCCTGCCCCGTACCGTGGAGGCATGGCCGCCCCTCCACTTCCGGGTCCGCTGGCGCATCTGGCGCCGCTGCTCGGTCACTACGGCTACTGGGCCGTGGGGGCCGTGGTCCTGGTGGAGGACTTCGGAGTGCCCGCGCCCGGCGAGACGATCCTGCTGGCCGCGGGGGTGTACGCCGGCGCGGGGCGGCTGAACGTCGTGGCCGTGGCGATGATCGCGTTCGTCGCGGCCGTCGTCGGGGACAACATCGGCTACGCGATCGGCCGGTTCGGCGGGCGGGCCTTCGTACACCGGTGGGGGCGGTACGTCTTCCTGACGCCCAAGCGGTTCGAGGCGGCCGAGGAGTTCTTCGGCCGGCACGGCGGCAAGATCGTGACGGTGGCCCGGTTCATCGAGGGCCTGCGCCAGGCCAACGGCATCATCGCCGGCACCGCGGGCATGCACTGGCGCCGCTTCCTGGCCTTCAACGCGCTCGGCGCGGCCCTGTGGGTCGGCCTGTGGACGACCGTGGCCTACCTCGTGGGCAGCCACATCACAACGGTCTACGACGAGGTCTCGCGGTACCAGGTTTACGTCCTCGTCACCGCCGCCGTACTGATCGCCGCCTTCGTCGTACGGCACTTCGTACGGCGGCGCCGCGAGGCCTGACCCGACCCGCGCCGGCCGCTCAGCCGCCCCCGGAGGCCTGGGCGTGCAGGTGTTCCAGTGCGTCCTGCAGCACGGTGCGCCGATAGCAGGACCGCCATGCGGCCAGGTCGTGGGCCAGGCTGACCGGATCGGCCTCCTGACCGGGGTGCAGCCATGCGCCGGGCTCGACGCGGTGCAGGGAGATCACTCCCGTTGCAGTCGCCGCCGTCCGTCATCATCGGCACGCCGTGCAGCGCACGGCGGCCCACCGTGAGCGCCGCCGGCCCACCGGGTGGGCGGCCGGACCGGGGTCCGCGGCCACGTCCGCCACGGTCACCGGCCGGCCCACGGCCCGCGCCCGCGCGCACACCGCGGGCGGTCCGAACGCCGGCGCGAGGCAGTCGCGGTAGGAGGCGTCCAGTCCGTGGTGGGCCTCCGGCACAAGCACCTCCTCCTGCACCTTGTCAGGTGGTGACGCTGGGCGATACCGATGCGGCCGAGATCCACCTGACCGGGTCGGACCGCGGCAGTCCGAGGGCGGGCGGCGGGGTGCGCCGGTGACCGGGGAACCACAGCTGTGCTCTCAGCGGCGGCGGCGCGGTCGCCACCGCGAAGGCCACCACCCGCAGCGGCACATTGTTGCGCTGGGAGGCCGCGCGCAGCAGGGCGAAGGCGTCGGCCGGACCGGGCGATCAGCATGCCCTGGGCGATGGCAAGCAGCCCATCCGGTGCGTTGAGGCTGCGCCGTGGCCGGGGCGTGTGACGGTGGTCCGCACCGGTGCCGGCGGCGCACACTGGAGGGGAAGACCGCGGCCCGAGGCCGATGGTCCGCTCCCTCGGTTCGGCAGAGTGCTGGGGGAGCTTCGACGTGTCCGGCCCCCATTTCCACCTGCTACGACGTCTAGGGCGAGGTCCGCGCGGGCCGGGCCTTCGCCGTGTGGTCCGCCCCCGTGTGCCGGGTGTCGTCGTCGGGGCGCTCGTGGCCGCCGCGCAGGGCGGAGGCCAGCGCGGAGACCAGGGCCATGCCCGCGGCCACGCCGAAGACGATGGTCAGACCGTGGTGGAAGGGCCCGGAGACCAGTTCCGGGAAGAAGGTGTGGCCGGTCAGGGTGGTCCTTTGGGCGGTGGTGAGATGGTCCAGGGTGCCGCCGTCGCCGAGCAGATGCCCGATCGGGTTGTTGCCGAGGAAGGTCGCGAACAGGGTGCTGACGGGCGGCAGCGAGGCCACCTCGTGCGCGGTCGAGGCGGGCACGCCGTGCGCCTGGAGTCCGCCGGCGAGTGTCTTCGGCAGGGTGCTCGCGAGACCGGAGACCATCAGCGAGAAGAAGACGCCGATGGACAGGGCCGTGCCGGAGTTCTGGAACGTGGAGCGCATCCCGGAGGCCACACCCCGGTGGCGGGCCGGCACGCTGCCCATGATGGAGGAGGTGTTGGGCGAGGAGAACATGCCCTGGCCGATGCCGTTGAGCAGCAGCAACGCCGCGAAGACGCCGTAGTCGAAATTCACCGGCAGGGCCAGCAGGCCGAGGAAGGACCCGGCGACGACGACCAGTCCGGCGGTGGAGAAGAGGCGGGCGCCGAAACGGTCGGACAGATAGCCGGAGAGCGGCCCGGCGACCAGGAAGCCGAGGGTGAGCGGCAGCATGAAGATGCCCGCCCACAGCGGGGTGTCCTCGAAGTCGTAGCCGTGCAGCGGCAGCCAGATGCCCTGCAGCCAGATGATCAGCATGAACTGCAGTCCACCGCGGGCGATCGCGGTGAGCAGGGCGGCCAGGTTGCCGGCGGCGAACGCCCGCACCCGGAACAGCGACAGCCGGAACATGGGCTCCGCGACGCGCGTCTCCACGAGGCAGAACACCAGCAGCAGGCACACGCCGCCGGTCAGACCCGAGAGCACCCAGGGGTTGGTCCAGCCGGTGGGGTGGCCGCCGTAGGGCTGGATGCCGTAGGTGATGCCGGCGAGGAGGATGCCCGCGCCGGAGGCGAAGGTGAGGTTGCCGAGCCAGTCGATCCGGCCGCGGCCGCCGGCCGAGGTCTCGCGCAGGCTCAGGTACGACCACACGGTGCCGGTGATGCTGACCGGGACGCTCACCCAGAACACCGCCCGCCAGTCGACGGCGGCGAGCAGACCCCCGGCGAGCAGGCCGAGGAACTGCCCGGCGAGCGCGGTGATCTGGTTGATGCCGAGGGCCATGCCGCGCTGCCGGGACGGGAAGGCGTCGGTGAGGATGGCGGCCGAGTTGGCGGTGAGCATGGAGCCGCCGAAGGCCTGCACGATCCGCCACAGGATCAGCCACAGCGCGCCCGCGCCGGCCCGGAACGGGTCGAGGGACAGGGCGACGGAGGCGCAGGCGAAGACCAGGAAGCCCAGGTTGTAGATGCGGACCCGGCCGAACATGTCACCGAGCCGGCCGAGCACGACCACCAGGACGGCCGAGACGAGCAGATAGCCGAGGATCATCCACAGCAGGTAGCCGATGTTGCCGGCCGCGAGTGGGTCGAGGCCGATGCCGCGGAAGATGGCCGGCAGCGAGATGATCACGATGGAGGCGTCCATCGTGGCGATCAGGACACCGAGGGTGGTGTTGGAGAGAGCCACCCACTTGTAGCCGGGGCCCGGGGGCGTGTCCCTGAGGCGGGCCGAACGGGCGAGGAGGCGGCCGCGTATGCCCGCGGCGGGCGCAGGGCCGGTCACAGTCGTTCCGCCAGCCGGTCGAGCAGGGGCAGCACGTCGTACAGGGCCTGCCGTTGCTGCGGGGTGAACTCGTCCAGGGCGTGGGCGAGGCGGCTCACGGATTCGGAGCGGCGCTGCTCCAGCATGGTCCGTCCCTCCTCGGTGATCGAGACGATGGACCGGCGTCCGTCGGCCGTGTCGGGGGTACGGCTCACCAGTCCGCGTTGTTCGAGTCCCGCGAGGGTGCTGGCCATCGCCTGCGGCCGGACGCGTTCGAGTTCGGCGAGCGAGCCGGGCGAGTCCGGACCGGTACGGGCCAGCCAGGCCAGCACCGAGACCCCGGACAGCGTCACGTCGCCGACCGCGTGCGCCTGGCGCAGTCGGCGGACGATCCGGCCCATGGCCAGCCGCAGGGAGGCGGCGAGTGCAACCGTGTCCATGATTACTAACGATAGGTTTATCAGTCTGGACTGTTCAACCAAGAGTGAGTAATCAGGGCTCCCGGCGGGGGGATGCCCGCAATTCCGGGGGCCGCGTTCAGGTACGAGGCCGCGCGGATCACCGCCGGCTTCCGCGACGGTGACCAGGGCCTCGTGGGCAACCGGAGGATTCACGGCGTACGTCCCCTTGACCGGCGGTTCAGGGGGTATCCGTCGCAGGGACGGGACCTTCCCGTCTGCACAGGAAGGGCACCTGGCGCCGCACGAAAAGGGCAACGACGCATGGACATCCCGCTCGGGACACACACGAGGACGCAGGCCCGGCCCACGTCCCTGCGCCACAGTCGCACCTGGGACGACGCCGTGGCCGGCATCGGCGATGCCAGGGACGCCGTCGGCGCCCTGCTCGCGCGAGTGAGACCCGCGCCCCCGCGGCGCTCGGTGCAGGACGCCCGGCTCGTCGTCAGCGAACTCATCACCAACGTGGCCAAACACGCCCCCGGCCCGTGCAGCCTGAGCCTGGAAGTGCTGCCCGACGCCCGTGCCCTGCGGATCACCGTGTCGGACACCTCCACCGACCCGCCCCTGCGGCGCCCTCCCGATCCACGCCGGGTCGGCGGGCACGGGCTGCACCTCGTCGCGATGCTCTCCCGCGCCCTCGAGGTGACTTGGCTGCCCCACGGCAAACGGGTCACCGCCACCGTGCCGCTGACCGCCGAGGAGGCGTGAGCGTCCTGGTGCGCCATGCCACGGCCGGGGAGCACGCCGACCACGAGGGAACCGGCCGCGGCTTCGAGCGTGACGTCACCGGCGCCCGACGGCCCCACGGTCGGCCGAGCGCGTGCGCCCGAACCTCGCCGGATGGCACACCTCACCTCCGCCGCCGCGTCGTAGAGCCCGCCCAGCAGCCGTGGCGCGCCCGCGTCGGGCCGGCGTGGCGACCTCCGGTCCGGGCAACGCCGTAGACGCGCTCCACGGCCCAGGCCCGCCTCTTCGCTCCCGCCCACAGTCCGCGGCACCGCGTGGCCCCGCGCCGGTCCGGCGAACGAACCCGGCCGCCGTTTCGCCCGCGCGGTGCAGGGGCACCCGTGCCACGCTCGAGGGAGAGCACTGAGAGTGAGGGACCCAGCACGGGCGGAAGGCGAGCACGCGGTGGCGGTGTCCGAGGAGCGGCGGTCGGCCCGGGGCAAGACGTTCCCGGAGGGTCAACTGGACGGTCGGTGCCCGTCGTGGGCAGCTCCCGGGTCCCTTCCGCACGGCTCTGTTCGTGCTGCCGTCCCGCGAGGAGGCCTGGCGCGGGTTCCACCGGCACCGGCACCGCAACGCCCTGAGCCGCTGGTACTTCGGCAACAGCGTGGGACGTCATGAGCGAGGAGGTACGGCGATGAGGGACGGCGACGAGGTCCGCGGACATCTGTGGTACGGCCCGCAGCCGGACGTGGCCGGCGACTCCGGATACCCGGACGCCCCGCCGAGGATGGGCTTCTTCACCGACACCTCGGTGTGCATCGGCTGCAAGGCCTGCGAGGTGGCGTGCAAGGAGTGGAACGCCGTTCCCGAGGACGGTCTGGTCCTGACCGGCATGTCGTACGACAACACCCAGAGCCTGGGCGCCGACACCTGGCGGCACGTGGCCTTCATCGAGCAGCGGGGGCCGTTCGGCCGGCAGGAGCCCGGGGTCGCGCACGAGGACGTCGACGTGTTCGCCGCCGCGGCCCGCCTCGGCACCGATGCCTCCTCCCCCGGCCCGGGAGCCACCGCACCCCCGCCGGGGCGGGCACCCGAGGGCGCGCCGACCGGGCGGATCTCCCCCCTCTCCCCCGACGGCCGCACCGAGCTGCGCTGGCTGATGTCCTCCGACGTGTGCAAGCACTGCACGCACGCCGCTTGTCTGGACGTGTGCCCCACCGGCGCGTTGTTCCGCACCGAGTTCGGCACGGTGGTCGTCCAGGAGGACATCTGCAACGGCTGCGGGTACTGCGTGCCCGCCTGCCCCTACGGGGTCATCGACCAGCGCAAGGACGACGGCCGGGTGTGGAAGTGCACGCTCTGCTACGACCGGCTCGGCGCGGGCATGGAGCCCGCCTGCGCCAAGTCCTGCCCCACGGACTCCATCCAGTTCGGCCCGCTGGAGGAGCTGCGGGAGCGGGCCCGGGACCGGGTGGCGCAGCTGCACGCGGCCGGCGTGACCGACGCACGGCTGTACGGCGAGAGCCCGGACGACGGGGTCGGCGGCGACGGCGCGTTCTTCCTCCTGCTGGACGAGCCGGAGGTCTACGGCCTCCCGCCCGACCCGGTGGTCACCACCCGGGACCTGCCCGCCATGTGGCGGCACGCGGCGCTGGCCGCCGGCTCGCTGGTGGCCCTGGCCGTGGGCAGCTTCGCGAGGAGACCGCGATGAGCGAATCGGACGTCACCCGGGACGGCGGACAGGGCGCGCGGCCCGACAGGGAGGCGACCACGGGAGCCGGCGGGGGACGCCGCCGGCGGCGGCGCGGGCGGGGCGAGCAGCCGGTGGTCCCGGAGGCGGCGTTCTCGTCGTACTACGGCAAACCCGTGCTGAAGAAGCCGACGTGGAAGCCCCTCGACATCGCCGGTTACCTGTATCTCGGCGGTCTGGCCGGGGCGTCCTCGCTGCTCGCGGCCGGGGGCCAGGCCACCGGACGGCCGGGGCTCGCGGCTCCCGCGAAGCTCGGGGCCGCCGGGGCCATCTCCCTGTCGCTGGCCGCGCTCGTCCATGACCTGGGCAGGCCGGCCCGGTTCCTGAACATGCTGCGCGTCCTGAAGCCCACGTCGCCCATGAGCGTGGGCTCGTGGCTGCTGGCCGGGTACGCCCCGCTGACGCTGACCGCCGCGGCGACCCAGGTGGCGGGCCGGTACCGGCTGCTGGGCTCGGCCGCCACCGCGGCGTCCGCCGTCCTCGGCCCGGCCGTGGCCACGTACACGGCGGTGCTGCTTTCGGACACGGCGGTGCCGTCCTGGCACGAGGGCTACCGCGAGCTGCCGTTCGTCTTCGCGGGCTCCGCCGCCACCGCGGCCTCCGGCCTGGCCCTGGCCGCCGCACCGACCGCCCAGGCGGGGCCCGCCCGTCGGCTGGCCGTGCTCGGGGCCGCCCTCGAACTGGGCGCGTTCCGGGCGATGAAGCGGCGCATGGGCCTGACCGCGGAGCCCTTCGAAGAGGGCAGGCCGCAGCTGCTGCTGCGCGCGGCGGAGGTTCTGACGGCGGGCGGTGCGGCCCTCGCCGTGGTGTGCGGGCGGGACCGGCGCCTGGCCCTGACGGCCGGAGCCGCGCTGCTCACCGGCTCGGCGGCCCTGCGCTTCGGCGTGTTCCACGCCGGGGTGGCCTCCGCCGAGGACCCGAAATACACCGTCGTACCCCAGCGGGAGCGGCTGGAGAGGCGTGCGCGCTGACACGGTGATGTCGCTGCGGCGCGGCTTCGGGTGACGTCGTCTCCCGACCGCGCGGAACAGCACCCGGTGCCGCCTCACCGCCGCGGGGTCCACCCACTCGTCGTGGCCGGTCGCCGCCAAGGGTGTTCCTTCCGCCGTACGTCTCACCAGACACACCGCCCGCGCAGATCTCGCGGCCTCGGACAGAAGCAGTCGAGGGGCTACGCAGGGTCACGGTCGACCCTTTTCGGGGAGTTTACGGGGGCGGCAGGCGACAGGCTCACCGACGGCACGGACTCGGTGTGTGTGCCGGTGCCCCGGGCGGGGAACTTCGTCCATCCGGGTGGGCACCCGGTGAGAGGAGCCCAAGTGACAGCGTCGGCGTCGCCGGCGGGCGACCGGCAACCGGGCGCTCAGGAGGCCGGATACGAGCCGGATCCGCAGCGGTGGCGGGCCCTGTGGGCCACCCTGGTGGCCGGCTTCATGAGCCTGCTCGACGTGACGATCGTGGCGGTCGCCCTGCCCACGATCCAGCGCGATCTGCACGCCTCCCCCGCGCAGGTGCAGTGGGTGGTGTCCGGCTACGCGCTCACCTTCGCCCTCGCCCTCGTCACCGCCGGCCGCCTCGGCGACGCCCTGGACCGGCGCCGCATCTTCCTGCTGGCCCTCAGCGGTTTCGTGGTCTTCAGCGCGGCCTGCGGTGCGGCCCCCGACATCACGCTGCTGGTGGTGGCCCGGCTCGCCCAGGGACTGGCGGCGGGTTTCATGGCCCCGCAGAACTCCGCGCTCATCCAGCAGATGTTCCGCGGTGCCGAACGCGGCCGGGCCTTCGGCTTCTTCGGCGCCACCGTCGGCGTATCGGCCGCGACCGGACCCGTCGCCGGCGGCGTCATCCTCGCCCTGGCCTCCGGCGCCCAGGGCTGGCGGTGGATCTTCTACGTCAACGTCCCCATCGGCATCCTGGCCGTCCTGCTCGGCCGCCGCCTGCTGCCCCGCACCCGCCCCTCCGGACGGGGACGCGTGGACCTGCCCGGCGTGCTGCTGCTCGGCCTCGGCGTCCTCGCGCTGATGTACCCGCTGGTCCAGGCGGACTCCGGTGGCATCGGACGTGTGTGGTGGCTGTTCGTCGTCGGCGTCGCGATCCTCGCCGTCTTCGCCGGGTGGCAGCGCCGCCTCGTCACACGGGGTGCCCAGCCGCTGCTCGACCCGCGCCTGTTCAGCACCGTGCGCGGGTACGCCGTCGGCGCCGGAGTCGGCACCTTGTACTTCATCGGGTTCAGCGGTGTGTGGCTGGTCTTCGCGCTCTTCTACCAGCACGGTCTGGGCTTTTCCCCGCTGCGGTCCGGCCTCGCCGTGACTCCCTTCGCCCTGGGCTCGGCCGGCGCGGCCGTGGTCGCCGGCCGGCTGGTGGACCGCTTCGGCCGCCTGCTCACCGTGTGCGGCCTGACGGGCGTGATCGTCGGCCTGGGCGGCACCGCGCTGCTGCTCCGCTTCGTGCCCGTCGGCATGGCGCCCTGGGTCGCCGCCCCGGTGCTGTTCCTCGGGGGTGTCGGCAGCGGCTGCGTGGTCTCCCCCAACATCACCATGACGCTGCGGGACGTGCCCGTGCGCATGGCGGGTGCGGCGGGCGGTGCCCTGCAGACCGGTCAGCGACTGGGGGCCGCGGTCGGCACCGCCGCCCTGCCCGGCTTCTTCTACCTGGTGCTCGGCAGGAGTCACGACTACCGCGGCGCCGTCGTCACCGCCCTGGGCGCCGCCCTCGTCGGCATGGTGGCGTCACTCGCGCTCGCGACGTCCGACTGGCGACGCGACCGGCATATGCGCCGACCGCACCGGAAGTGCTCGGACGAGGTCGCCAACAACCCCATGCACGCTCGGCAGACTTGACGGGGGCGACCCCGCCGGACTGGCCGGGACCGGCAGGACGGCAAGGACCGGCAGGACGGCAAGGACGGCAAGGACGGCAAGGACGGCAAGGACGGCAAGGACAGGGGTAGGACGGGCCAGTACAGCCGGGGCAGCCAGGGCCGGGGCAGGACGGGTCAAGACAGCCGGGACAGCCAGAAACGCCTAGCCCGCCGGAACCGCCGGGACCCTGGACACCGGAGATGGGCCACGCGGCCTTCCTTGCCAGGTCGCGGCCGACACATTGGGCCCCTGTCACCGTGGCCCTCACCGAGCCCGCAACGCCCCACAGGCGTGGCAGCGCGCAGTCGTGGGCGGCCGGCTCGTCAGCCGGCGCGGTGACCGCAGGGGCTGCCCGGTCCGGCCTCCTCCCGGCGGTGCTCCCCGCCGGGTCCGTTTGGCCCCGACCCGCCGGGGTACTCCGCCGCGCACCGGCACGAGAGATGCCGGGTCCACGCACATGCGGGAAGATCGAGGGAGCGACGGGGGACCGAGCGGGAGGAGTGGCCGTGGGCGTACGCACCTGGATCGACTCCTGGCCGGTCTACCGCCAGCTGACGGGCACCGATCCACTGGGCCGGGGCGCCGCGGCGAAGAGCGGGCACAGCGAGCGGCTTCAGCCCCGGGTGGCCACGGCCGACCGGGTGGTGAAGTCCGTCTGCCCGTACTGCGCGGTGGGCTGCGGCCAGAACGTGTACGTCCAGGACGGGAAGGTCACCCAGATCGAGGGCGACCCCGACTCCCCGATCTCGCGCGGCCGGCTGTGCCCCAAGGGCGCGGCGAGCCTGCAGCTGACCACCGGGGACGCCCGCGAGCACCAGGTCCTCCACCGGCGCCCGCACGGCACCGAGTGGGAGCGCCTCGACCTCGGCACCGCGATGGACATGATCGCCGACCGGGTGATCGAGGCGCGCCGGGCGGGCTGGCAGTGGGAGGTCGACGAGACCCGCACCCGGCGCACCCTCGGCATCGCGAGCCTCGGCGGGGCCACGCTGGACAACGAAGAGAACTACCTGATCAAGAAGTTGTTCACGGCGCTCGGAGCGATCCAGATCGAGAACCAGGCGCGCGTTTGACACTCCTCCACCGTTCCCGGTCTGGGAACCTCGTTCGGACGCGGCGGCGCGACCACCTTCCAGCAGGACCTGCAGAACGCGGACTGCATCGTCATCGAGGGCTCGAACATGGCCGAGTGCCATCCGGTCGGGTTCCAGTGGGTGATGGAGGCCAAGGCACGGGGCGCGAAGGTGATCCACGTCGATCCGCGGTTCACCCGCACCAGCGCGCTGGCCGACGTGCACGTGCCGCTGCGCGCGGGCACGGACATCGCCTTCCTCGGCGGGATCGTCAACTACGTGCTGCAGCACGAGAAGTACTTCCGCGACTACATCGTGGCCTACAGCAACGCCCCGGTGATCGTCCGGGAGGACTTCGGTGACACCGAGGACCTGGCGGGTGTGTTCTCCGGCCTGGACGCCAGGAACCGCTCCTACGACAACGGCAGTTGGCAGTACGAGGGCACCGAGGTCCAGGCGGCCTCCGGGGAGCGTGACCAGGAGTACGAGGAGCGCACCCGGGGCGGGAGTTCGGTGACCGAGGCCGCTCGCGGCGAGGCGCACGGGTCCGGCGGCGCGGTGATCGGCGAGGGCGAGCCCGAGCGTGACGAGACGCTGACCCATCCGCGCTGTGTCTTCCAGGTGCTCAAGCGGCACTATGCCCGCTACACGCCAGAGATGGTCGAGGAGGTCTGCGGGGTGCCGCAGGATCTTTTCCGGCGGGTGTGCGAGCTGGTCACGGAGAACTCCGGCCGCGACCGGACGACGGCGTTCGCGTACGCGGTCGGCTGGACGCAGCACACGGTCGGCGTGCAGTACATCCGGGCGGCCTGTGTCCTGCAGACCCTGCTCGGCAACATCGGCCGGCCGGGCGGCGGCATCCTGGCCCTGCGCGGACACGCCTCCATCCAGGGCTCGACGGACATCCCGACCCTGTTCAACCTGCTGCCGGGCTACATCCCGATGCCGCACGCCCACCAGGACCAGGACCTGGACGCCTTCGTGCAGGCCGAGGCGGCCCACAAGGGCTACTGGGGCAACATGCGCTCGTACCTGGTGAGTCTGCTCAAGGCCTACTGGGGTGACGCGGCCAGGGCCGACAACGACTTCTGCTTCGACTACCTGCCCCGGCTGACCGGCAGCCACTCGGCGTACGAGACGACGATGGCCCAGCTGGAGGGCACCTGCAGGGGCTACTTCCTGTACGGCGAGAACCCGGCGGTGGGCAACGCCAACTCCAAGCTGATGCGGCTCGGCATGGCCAACCTGGACTGGCTGGTCGTCCGCGACTTCTCGCTCATCGAGTCGGCGACCTGGTGGCAGAACGGGCCCGAGATCGAGACCGGTGAGCTGCGCACCGAGGACATCCGCACCGAGGTGTTCTTCCTGCCGGCCGCCGCGCACACCGAGAAGGACGGCAGCTTCACCAACACCCAGCGGCTGCTGCAGTGGCACCACCAGGCGGTCGAGCCGCCCGGCGAGTCGCGCAGCGACCTGTGGTTCACCTACCACCTGGGGCGGATCATCCGGGAGAAGCTCGCCGGGTCCACCGAGGACATGGACCGGCCCGTGCTCGACCTGGCCTGGGACTATCCGACGAGGGGCCGACACGCCGAACCGGACGCGGAGGCCGTCCTCGCCGAGATCAACGGCCACGACGCCGAGGGCAACCCGCTGTCCTCCTACGAGGAGCTGAAGCCGGACGGCTCGACGTCCTGCGGCTGCTGGATCTACTGCGGTGTCCGCGCCGACGGCGTCAACCAGGCCGCGCGCCGCAGGCCCGGCCGGGAGCAGGACTGGGTGGCCGCCGAGTGGGCGTGGGCCTGGCCCGCCAACCGGCGGATCCTCTACAACCGCGCCTCCGCCGACCCGCGGGGCAGGCCCTGGAGCGAGCGCAAGGCGCTGGTGTGGTGGGACCCGGAGAAGGGCGAGTGGTCCGGGCACGACGTGCCCGACTTCAAGAAGGACAAGTCGCCCGATCACGAGCCGCCGAAGGACGCGACCGGCCCGGAGGCGCTGTCCGGCACGGACCCGTTCATCATGCAGGCCGACGGCAAGGCCTGGCTGTACGTGCCGTCCGGACTCACCGACGGCCCGCTGCCGGCCCACTACGAGCCGCAGGACTCGCCGTTCCCGAACCTCCTGTACGACCAGCAGCGCAACCCTGTACGGCAGTTGATGCCGTCGCTGTCCGACAACCGCTACCAGCCGAGCGGTGACGAGCCCGGCTCCGAGGTGTTTCCGTACGTGGCCACCACCTACCGGCTCACCGAGCACCACACGGCGGGCGGCATGTCCCGCTGGCAGCCGTATCTGGCCGAGCTGCAGCCGGAGTTCTTCTGCGAGGTCTCCCCGGAACTGGCGGCCGAGCGGGGCCTGACACACACGGGGTGGGCGACGATCGTCAGCGCCCGCGCGGTGATCGAGGCGCGGGTGCTGGTGACGGACCGGATGGAGCCGCTGACGGTGCACGGCCGCAGGCTGCACCAAGTGGGGCTGCCGTACCACTGGGGTCCCAACGGCTACAGCACCGGGGACGCGGCCAACGAACTGCTGCATCTGTCGCTGGACCCGAACGTCCACATCCAGGAGTCGAAGGCGTTCGCCGTGGACATCCGCCCGGGCCGGCGGCCCCGGGGTCCGGCGTCGGTGGAATTCGTGCGGGCCTACCGGGCCCGGGCGGGCATCGACGAGCACACCGGAACGGAGCCGTAGCCGCCCTACCGGAGGACGATCGAGTGGCCTCCGAGGGGCACCAGCTCCCCCACCACCGGCGCCCCGGGCACCTCACCGGCGACCAGCAGACCGCCGGAGGTCTGTGCGTCGGCCAGCAGCAGCCGGGTGTCGGCGTCGGTGTCCCCGAAGTCGGTGTGCGGGGCGACCCATTCGAGGTTGCGCCGGGTGCCGCCGCTGACATACCCGTCCCGTACGGCCTCCCGGGCCCCGTCCAGGTACGCGACGGCGGCGGTGTCGACCACGGCGGTCACGCCGGAGGCCCGTGCCAGCTTGTGCAGATGGCCGAGGAAGCCGAACCCGGTGACGTCGGTGGCACATCCGGCCCCGGCGGCGAGGGCGGCCTCGGCGGCGTCCCGGTTGAGCGCCGTCATGGTGGCGACGGCCTGCTCGAACCGCTCACCGGTGACCTTGTGCCGGTTGTTCAGCACGCCCACGCCGAGCGGCTTGGTCAGGCAGAGCGGCTGCCCGGGCCGGCCGGCGTCGTTGCGCAGCAGCCGCTCGGGGTCCGCGAGGCCGGTGACGGCCATGCCGTACTTGGGTTCCGGGTCGTCGACGCTGTGCCCGCCGCCGACATGGCAGCCGGCCTCGGTGGCGATGTCCAGGCCACCGCGCAGCACCTCGCGGGCCAGGTCGAAGGGGAGCCGGTCGCGCGGCCAGGCCAGCAGGTTCACGGCCAGCACCGGCCGGCCGCCCATGGCGTACACGTCGGACAGCGCGTTGGCGGCGGCGATGCGTCCCCAGTCGTACGGGTCGTCCACGACCGGGGTGAAGAAGTCGGCGGTACAGACGACCGCGGTTCCCCGGTGGGTGATCACGGCGGCGTCGTCGCCGGTGGAGAGCCCGACGAGCAGCGGCGTGTCACCCCCGGCGAGCCGGGGCACGGTGAGCCCGGCGACCACCTCCTCCAGCTCTCCGGGCGGGATCTTGCAGGCGCAGCCGCCGCCGTGCGCGTACTGGGTGAGCCGGACGGGCGCCGGATGGATCCGGGGGGATGTCGATGTCATGGCGGCGGTCTCCCGGGCAGTAGCCTGACGAGCGGTGGAGGCGTGTGGGTGCCTGGTGGCCCTCCCGGTCTTCAAAACCGAGGGGCTCGAGGATCTCGGGCCGGCGGGTTCGATTCCCGTCCGTCTCCGTTCACCGCGTCCGTGCGGCAGCGCCGGCGCTGGTCGTCGACGCGCTCGGTGTGTCCCCGGGCGTCCAGGAACTCCAGCAGCGGTACGGCGACCCGCCGGGTGGTGTCCAGCGCGCGCCGGGCCTCCTGAACCGTGAACGGCTGGGGCAGAGTGCGCAGCACAGCGACGGCCTCGGTGTCCGCGCCGGGCAGCAGCACGATTCCGTCGGCGATCCGCAGCAGCGCACCGGCGGTGACGGCGGCGGCCAACGCCCTGCGGTCCAGGCCGAGTTCGGCGAGCCGGCCGGCCTCGGGCGCGCGGAACGGTCTACGGGCGAGGTCCTCGCGTACGGCGTCCACGGCGGCGCGGACGGGCGGGGGCAGGGCGGGGCGGTGGTCGCCGGCGGAGTACAACCGCCCTTGTCCGCTTCGGAGTCGGGGCGTGGCCTCGGCCAGGGCGTCGACGAGGGCCCGGTCGGGCAGGCCGAGCAGCCGACGCGCCGCCTCTGCGGGCAGGCCCGGCTCCAGCGGGTGTTCCCTCGCATACCGCTCGACCTCGCCGGCCAGCCGGTCCTTGAGGGCGGTCCAGTACGGGTCGTCCACCAGCCAGTCCCCCACCACCGGTTCGGCGGGGGCCGGGACGCCCATCGCCAGCAGGTCGGTGCGCCGGATCAGTCCGCGGCGGCGCAGTTCGGCGGCGCCGTCGGGGCGGCCGGTCAGGGCGGCGAGTTCGGCAGCGCGGGCCCGGCCCGCGCCGCGCCGGGTCAGCCGGGGCGGTCGTACGTCGAGGACGGTGAGCCCGCAGGGCGTGCGGCTGCCGCCGGGCTCGCGCAGCACAGCGCGGTCGCCGACCCGCAGCGGCAGGCCCCGGGCGAGGGTGAGCCGGGCGGTGTCCTCGCCGAGCGGGCGGACGGTGACGGGCACGGCGGCCGTGCCGATGTGCAGGGTGACCGAGCGGGGCAGGTCACTGGTCGGCTCACCGGTGACCCGTACGTCGAGTACCTCGCTGCTCAGCCAGCGGTCCGGGGTCAGCAGCACCTGTCCCCGGCGCAGTCCGTCGGCGCCCCGGCCGTGCAGGTTGACCGCCACGCGGGCCACCCCGCTCACCGCCGTCCGCTCCTCGTGCAGGGTCTGCAGCCCGCGCACCCTGAGCACGGCCGAACCGTCCCCGGTCACCAGCCGGTCGCCGACGCGCAGGGTGCCCGCGCCGAGGGTGCCGGTCACCACGGTGCCGTGTCCGCGCACGGTGAAGGCACGGTCGAGCCACAGCCGAACGTCGGCGTCGGGATCCGGGTCAATCAACTCACCTGCCAGTCGGGCGAGTTCGCCACGCAGCTCGTCCAGTCCGGCGCCGGTGACCGCGCTCACGGCGACCGCGGAAACCTTGCCCAGTGACGTCCGGGCCAGTCGTTCGACGGCGTCGATGCGCACCGCTTCGGGGTCGGCGAGGTCGCTGCGGGTCACCGCGAGGACGGCGTGCCGGACGCCGAGCGCGTCGAGGACGGCCAGGTGCTCCTCGGACTGGGGCTGCCAGCCCTGGTCGGCGGCGACCACGAACAGCACGGCGGGCACCGGCCCGACACCGGCCAGCATGGTCGGCACGAAGCGTTCGTGTCCGGGCACGTCGACGAAGGCGAGGTGGTCCCCGTCCGCAGCGAGGCGCGTCCACACGAAGCCGAGGTCCAGGGTCAGTCCCCGGCGGCGCTCCTCCTCGTAGCGGTCGGGCTCCATGCCGGTGAGGGCCCGGACCAGGGCGGACTTGCCGTGGTCGACATGGCCGGCGGTGGCGAGGACCCGCATCACGTCCGCCGCTGTCCGGCCGGCCGGGCGGAGCGCACCACATCGGCCAGTCGTGCGTCGTCCTGCTCGGGCACCGCGCGCAGATCCAGCAGGCAGCGGCCCGCCTCCAGCCGTCCGACGACGGGGACGGGGCCGGTGCGCAGCGCGGCGGCGTACGGCTCGGGCAGGGAGAGTGCCGCGCTGGGCAGGGTGACTCCGGGGGCGCCTCCGCCGCCGACGGTGGCGGCGGAGTCGACGGCCCGTACGTCGATGCCGTCGGCGGCGAGTTCGCCCGCGAGCCGGTCGGCGCGGGCGCGCAGGCCGGCCGGGCCGGCGGTGAGGGCGAGGGCGGTCGGGGTGGGCGGGCCGTTGAGGGTGGCCTCCAGGGCGGCCAGGGTCAGCTTGTCGACGCGCAGCGCACGGGCCAGCGGGTGCCGGGCGAGGGCCCGGACCAGGTCCTTCGCGCCCAGCAGCAGCCCGCACTGGGGGCCGCCGAGGAGTTTGTCGCCGCTCGCGGTGACGAGGGCGGCGCCCGCGCGGAGTTCGGTGTCGGCGTCGGGTTCCCCGGGCAGCGCCGGATGCGGGGCGAGCAGTCCGGAGCCGATGTCGACGACGACCGGGACGCCGAGACCGGTGAGTTCCGCGGTCTCCGCGGACCGGGTGAAGCCGGTGATACGGAAGTTGGACGGATGCACCTTGAGCACGAACCCGGCGTCCGGGCCGATCGCGGCGGTGTAGTCGGCTGCGGTCGTGCGGTTGGTCGTGCCGACCTCGCGGAGCCGGGCGCCGGTCGAGACGAGCAGGTCGGGCAGCCGGAAGCCGTCGCCGATCTCCACCATCTCGCCCCGGCTGACGACGATCTCCTTGCCGGCCGCGAGGGCGGTGGCGGCGAGCACGAGAGCGGCGGCGCCGTTGTTGACGACGTGCGCGGCCCCCGCGGACGGCACGCGCGCGTGCAGGGCGGCGAGAGCGGAGCGGCCGCGGCGGGCCCGTACCCCGGTCGCCAGGTCCAGCTCGACGTCCGTGGGCCCGGCGGCCTCCTGGACGGCCTGTCGGGCGGCGGCCGACAGCGGGGCCCGTCCGAGATTGGTGTGCAGCAGTACTCCGGTGGCGTTGATCACGGGGCGCAGCCCGCTCGCGGTTCCGGGCAGCAGGGCCACGGCCTCGTCCGGCACCTGCTCGGGCGGGATGGCGCCCTCCCGGGCCCGTTCCTGCGCCGCGCGTACTGCGGCCTTCACCGCACCGGCACCGAGCCGGTCCACCGCCGCCGACAACCGGGGGTCGCGCAGCAGGCGGTCGGTGCGCGGGATGCGGCGTCGGGCGTCGGTGCCCTCGGGGGACCGTACGGTGTGGTCCGGTGGCCGTACGGCCGTGTCGTCGCGCCGTTCCGAGCTGGTGGAACGGGGCCTGGACGGTCCGCCGCGCCGGTCCGCCGCGCTCGCCGTCCGCTGTTCCATGCCGCGCCTGTCCCTCCGGTCCGGCCCGGCCCCTCCGGGCTCCGCCCATCGTCCCCCAGTGCCCCGGACCGGCTGTTCGACACGCCGGGGATGTTGGCGTCGGCCATCGCCCGGGTACTCGGCGCCGCATGAAGGACAAGGACCGCATGCAGGACAACGGCCGTTCGCACGGTGAGGACCCCGGCCGACAGGGTGAGGCGACGGCCGCCGAGCGGGCCGCACGCCGGCAGCGCGAGGCGGAGCGCGAGCGTGCCTCCGCCCAGCCGTTCGAGTACCCGTACCCGGAACGCCGGGCCGGGGTCAGGGCGCGGCGCCGTGTGAGCGAGGCCGAGGCCGCCGCCGACATGCCGCCGGGCATCCCGGGCGGCTACGGCACGACCGGCGGCGGTCAGCCCGGCGCCACCGGCGCCCACCCACCCACTCCCACTCCCACTCCCCGGGACGTCCGGTCACGCAAGGGCTCCGCGGAACCCGGCAGCGACGACGAGGGACCGGTGAACCGCTCCGGCCGGTGACTCGGGACCGGGGCTGGACTCGGGACCGGGGCTGGACTCGGGACCGGGGTGTCACGGGGGCGCGGTCGGCCAAGGCGGTTCGTCAGCGCCGTCGGCACCCCCGGTGTCCGGCTGTGCCCGGGGCCGTGGGGTCTCGCCGGCGGTGAGGTGTTCCAGGACCTCGACCAGTTCCTGACAGGCCTTCTCCACCGAGCTCCGGGTGTTGCGCTGCTCGGTGATCAGGGCGGACAGCAGGAGCGCGGTCAGCGCCATGGTGCCGTTGAAGGCCTGGAGCTTCGCCATCACCTCGATCCGGCTCAGCCCCGCGAAGCCCCCGGCACCGTCCGTTGCCGCGACCGTGGCCAGTACGGACATCAGCAGGGCGCACAGCACGCCGCCCACGAGCTGGAACCGCAGGGCGGCCCAGATGAGGAGCGGGTAGACGAGGAAGAGCATGCTGACCGAGCTGTAGACGGCCACGGGCACGACGGCGCAGGTGACGACGGCCAGCGCGGTCGCCTCCTGCCAGCGGCCCAGGGGCGGCGGCCAGCGCGCGCGATGCAGCAACAGCAGCAGCGGGGTGATCAGCAGCACGCCCATGGCGTCGCCCACCCACCAGGCCAGCCAGACGGGCCAGAAGCTGTGCGCGTCCAGCCTGTCCATGAGGACGAGGAGGCCGACGCCGACGGTCGTGCTGATCAGCGTGGCGGTCAGCGCGCCCAGGAACACCAGGGCGATGCCGTCCCGCAGCCGGCCGAGGTCAGTGTGGAAGCGGGCCCGGCGCAGCAGGAGTACCGCGCAGACCGGTGCGAGGGTCTGGCCGGCGAGGGTGCCGAGCACGTCGAGGCGGAAGGTGGTCAGGGACAGCACGGCGAAGAAGGCACCGATCGTGATGCCGGGCCAGCAGCCGAGGCCGAGGATCAGCAGCGCGGCGACGGCGACGCCGGTCGGCGGCCAGATGGGGGTGACGACGGCGCCCTCGACGGAGAGTTCGCGCAGGAGGCCGAGCCGGGCCGCGGCGTAGTA
The DNA here is from genome assembly GCF_009604455.1 of Streptomyces sp. RB17. Taxonomy (GTDB): domain Bacteria; phylum Actinomycetota; class Actinomycetes; order Streptomycetales; family Streptomycetaceae; genus Streptomyces. The sequence goes on along the minus strand of NZ_WEGL01000005.1, from coordinate 82,288 downwards.
GCAGGCCGCGACGGCCAGCACCTGAGCGGCGTAGCCGCCCGGCCGGCGTAGATCGTCGATACCCACCACAGCAGCCATCTCACACCGATGGCCCCGGGTCGGCGAGGCGAGAGCCGGTGCGGTCAGGCCCTATGGCTGAATCTCGGGACGCCGGCGTGACCGGCGGCGCCGGCCGGCGCCGGCTCCAGGCACCCCGAACCCCCACCGCGCTCGGCCGCACTGGTCACGAGTGGTCACCGGGGCCGTCCCACGGGTGCTTCGACCCGTCTCACGGCTGGGTCCGGGGACGTCCCACGGGTGGATCCGGGGCCGTCCCACGGGTGGATCCGGAGCCGTCCCATGGGTGGATCCGGGCCGTCTCACGGACGGGTGGGGTCCGGGCCGTCTCACGGACGGCTGGGGTCCGGGCCGTCTCACGGACGGGTGGAGTCCGGGGCCGTCCCACGGACGGGTGGAGTCCGGGGCCGTCCCATGAGTGTTCCGGGCCGTCTGACGGGTGGGTCCGAACCGTCCCATGGGTGGGTCCGGGCCGTCCCATGGGTGGGTCCGGGCCGTCCCATGGGTGGGTCCGGGCCGTCTCACGGAGTCGTACCGGGCCCGTCTCACGCGTGGTTTCCGAGGTCGTCCAGGCCCACGACGAGGACGGCCGCGTCGTCCTCGTGGCCGACGCTCTCGGCGCCCTTGATCACGGCGGCGGCCAGGGCGTGCACCGCCAGACCGGCGACGGCGGCGATGCCGGCGAGGCGGACCACCTGATCCAGGCCGTCCTCGATGTTCAGCGAGGGGCCCTCCACCACCCCGTCGGTGAGCAGCACGAACACACCGCCCGTGGTGAGCCGGTGCCTGCTCACCGGGTAGTCCATGCCCTTCTCGATGCCGAGCGGCGGCCCGCCCTCGTCGCCGGCGACACCGGACTTGCCGTCCGCCGTGGCCCACACGAACGGGATGTGGCCGGCGCGTGCGCTCTCCAGCACTCCGCTGGCCGGGTCGAGGCGCATGAAGGTGCAGGTGGCGAAGAGGTCGCCGCCCAGCGACAGCAGCAGGTCGTTGGTACGGGCGAGGAGTTCGCCCGGCTCGCCGGTCACGGAGGCGAGGGCGCGGAGCCCGGCCCGCACCTGGCCCATGAACGCGGCGGCCTCGATGTTGTGCCCCTGGACGTCGCCGATGGCCAGCCCGATCCGGCCGTCGGGGAGGACGAACGCGTCGTACCAGTCGCCGCCGACGTTCAGACCGAGGTTGGCCGGCGTGTAGCGGACGGCGAGGTGCAGGCCCGGTGCGGCGGGCAGGTCACGGGGCAGCATGCCGCGCTGCAGGGCGATGGCCAGCTCGACCTGGGTGCGCTGCAGCTCCGCGCGCTCCCGTGCCTGGGCGGTGAGCGAGCCGAGTCGGGCCAGCAGCTCATCGCCGTCGTCCGTGGAGCTCTTGCGGGGCATCGATCACTTCCGGCGGGGCGGTGGCCGGCGACGACCAGCCGCCTGAACTTTCAGCAAACGCCTAGATTTTACCTATATCGGATGATCTGGCCCCACGAGCGGCCGCGGTACTACTCCTGGTCAGCGCACCTCGGAGTCGATCCCGGTGATCACGGCCGGCCCCAGCGCGGCGCTCCGCTCGTCAAGACCCGCGTCCCGGAGGGCGGACCTTGCCAGCCGGCGGGCCTCCTGCTCGGCGTGCGGGCCGGTGTCCGCCTCGACGGACAGACGGAGGGTGAAGGTGTTGTCCTCGTTGACACGGAGTACGTCCAGGCCCTCGGCGCTGCCCATCCGGGTGCCGTGCGGATCGGCGGGCCCGAGCGCCCTGGCCAGGCGGGTCCGGGTGTCCGTCCCGATGTCCGCGGTGAAGGTGCCGGGGACGCTGATCACGTAGGTCGTCATGACGATCCTTTCCTCGGGCGTCTCCCCGCCTACCCCGATTCCCGGCCTTCGCACCGGGCGCGCGGCGCGACGCTGCCCCGCGCCGCCCTCGCGAACGGCGCCGTCTCCCGCGCCTCTGCCCTTTTTACCCACCTCTCACCACTGGTCACGGGCGCGCCCGAGCCCGGTGCCCGACAGGTTCCGGCCGCGCCGCCCCGGGCGTCGTAGGTCAGCCGGGGCGGCCGCCGGCAGGACGAGCCGGTGGTGGCTCACAGCGGGGAATGGGCCACCACCGTCACGAAGGCACCGAACAGCAGGGACACCACCGCGAGACCGCCGTAGACGACCACGGCATGGGCCGGCCGGACTCGCCAGGTCCGGGCCAGCGCCCGGGCCATGGGGATGAGCAGCGGGAAGGCGGGCAGCAGGAACCGCGGCTTGGAGGAGAAGGAGCCGGAGCCGCCGACCACGAGCAGGATCAGGACCCCGGCGAAGACCACCAGGGCCAGCGGGGCGCGTTCCAGGCACAGCAGCGCGAACAGCAGCACACCGGCCGCGACGATCACCAGGGCCGCCGGATAGACGGCGCCACCCCCGTGCAGCAGCAGGGCTTTGAGGAAGCGTGCCGAGCCGACACCGAAGTCGAAGCGCGAGTCCCAGGCGCTCTGCACCTTGAAGTAGCCGCCGAGCAGGTCGCCCGTCTCGGTGCCCACCCACAGCACATAGGCGAGCCAGCCCAGCGGGGCGATCACGGCACCGGCCCACAGGCTCGCCGGGACCCGGCCGCGCCGCCGCAGCACCTCGTACGCGGCGGCGAGGGAGACGGCCACCGCCACCGCGAAACCGCTCGGCCGGGACAGCCCGGCCAGCGCGGCCAGCGCTCCGGCCCACAGCCAGCGGCCCTTGAGCACGCAGTACAGGGACCAGACGGCGAGGGCCGCGAACAGCGACTCGGTGTAGGCGATGGTCAGTTCGACGGAGTGCGGCATGGCGGCCCACAGGGCGACCAGGGCGGTGGCGACCCCGCGCCCGTAGAGGTGGTGCCCGATGGCGTACACGCCGTACGCCGCCACGCCCGCGGCGGTCCAGGCGATGAGCAGCGCGGCCTGGCCGGGCGTGAACGGCAGGACCGTGGTCAGCGCCCTGATGAGCCCCGGATACAGGGGGAAGAACGCCCAGTCGGACTGGACGGCGCCCTGCGGGGTGATCCAGATCTTGTGGCCGTAGCCCTGGGCGGCGATGTGCAGGTACCAGCGGGAGTCCCAGGAGTGGGCGAGGCTCCTGACCAGCGGGTGCCCCCTGACGGCGTTGGTGAGGATCACCAGGAGGATCCCGGCGAGCCGGACGGCCGCGAACAGGGCGAGCGCCGGGAGCGCCCCCTCGGGGAATCCACGCCGGGCGATCCGGGGCAGGGTCGGGGGACGCAGGGGCCGGGACGGGGACGGGGCGGCCGATTCGGGCCGCGGTACGGAGGAGGTGCTCACTCTCTTGACCTTGGGCACGCCAGGTAAGACGGGCAATCCGCGACCCGGGTTTCTTACGGACTTCCACCCTGATTCAGGAATCAGTCAAGGAATGGGTGCAAATCCCTTACTCCGCCACCCCCGGAAGGAGCAGTTGAGAGGTGTGGTTACCATATGAGCGCTGCCTAGCTCGAAAGATGGATCCGTGACTGTCAACGACGACTCGTTCACCAACTGGAAGATCCGCGAGGAGATCGCGGAGTCGATGATCCCGCTCATCGGGAAGCTGCACCGCGAGCGGGACGTCACCGTCCTGCTGCACAGCCGCTCCCTGGTGAACAAGTCGGTGGTCAGCATCCTCAAGACGCACCGCTTCGCCCGGCAGATCGACGGCGCGGAGCTGTCGGTCACCGAGACCATGCCGTTCCTCGAGGCGCTCACCGCTCTCGACCTCGGGCCCTCGCAGATCGACCTCGGCATGCTGGCCACCATGTACAAGGCCGACGAGCGCGGCCTGAGCGTCGCGGAGTTCACCGCCGAGGCCGTCGCCGGCGCCACCGGTGCCAACAAGATCGAGCGCCGTGAGCCGCGCGACGTCGTCCTGTACGGCTTCGGCCGGATCGGCCGGCTGGTCGCCCGCCTGCTGATCGAGAAGTCCGGCTCGGGCAACGGTCTGCGCCTGCGCGCCATCGTGGTGCGCGGCGGCGGCGGCCGTGCCGCCGAGGATCTCGTCAAGCGCGCCTCGCTGCTGCGCCGCGACTCCATCCACGGCCAGTTCCAGGGCACGATCACCGTGGACGAGGACAGCAGCACGATCGTCGCCAACGGCAACGAGATCAAGGTGATCTACGCCGACGACCCGTCGCACGTGGACTACACCGCGTACGGCATCCGGGACGCCATCCTCATCGACAACACGGGCAAGTGGCGCGACCGCGAGGGCCTGTCCAAGCACCTGCGCCCCGGCATCGAGAAGGTCGTGCTGACCGCGCCGGGCAAGGGCGACGTGCCGAACATCGTGCACGGCGTCAACCACGACACCGTCAAGCCGGACGAGCAGATCCTGTCCTGCGCCTCCTGCACCACCAACGCCATCGTCCCGCCGCTGAAGGCGATGGACGACGAGTACGGCGTGCTGCGCGGCCACGTGGAGACCGTCCACTCGTTCACCAACGACCAGAACCTGCTGGACAACTACCACAAGTCCGAGCGCCGTGGCCGCTCCGCGCCGCTCAACATGGTGATCACCGAGACCGGCGCCGCCTCCGCCGTCGCCAAGGCGCTGCCGGACCTCAAGGCGAAGATCAGCGGCAGCTCCATCCGCGTCCCGGTGCCGGACGTCTCGATCGCGATCCTCAACCTGCAGCTGGCGCGTGAGACCACACGCGAGGAGGTCCACGACTACCTGCGCGAGGTCTCGCTGACCTCGCCGCTCAAGCGCCAGATCGACTTCATCACGGCGCCCGACGCGGTCTCCAGCGACTTCATCGGCTCGCGTCACGCCTCGATCGTGGACGCCGGTGCCCTCAAGGTCGACGGCGACAACGCGATCCTCTACCTCTGGTACGACAACGAGTTCGGCTACTCCTGCCAGGTGGTCCGGGTCGTCCAGCACGTGTCGGGCGTGGAGTACCCGACGTACCCGGCGACGGCGGTCTGATCCCTCTCGTCGATACGTGTACGGCCGCCGACCGGGGTTTCCGGTCGGCGGCCGTTCTGCTGGGGCGCGTGCTGTCAGGCCTTGGCGGGCTTGGCGCAGGCGCCCGCGGCACACGCACTCAGCCACTGGTCGAAGTCGGCGTCGTAGCGGGTGCCGATGCCGTCGTGATAGACGGCGTATCCGCCGGCGTAGTCACCGACGCGGTAGCGGGCCAGCATGCGCTGGACGTCGTCGGAGTGGCGCTCGGTCATGTAGCGCACGGCGAGGTAGCCCCACGGGTAGGTGCGGATCACGTCGCTGTTGTCGTAGGTGCTCTGGAACAGGGTGCTCAGCTTGTACGTGTGCCTGCCGGCCTCCTGGATCGCCTGGTCGTCGGCGAGACCGCGGTAGCTGTAGGACACGTACTCCGCCAGGCCCTCGATCCACCAGATGTCCGGCACCGAGATCTGCTGGTCGAAGGCGCCCTTCATGTCGTCGCGGCCGTCGAGGAAGTGCGTGTACTCGTGGTTCAGGTTCCAGATCCGGGCCGTGAAACCGTCGTCGTAGTCCTTCTGGTACATGATCGACGTGACGTGGTTGGCCGGGTCGGACGGGTCGCCGTCCAGCGTCATGCCGCCGTTGTCGGTGCTGATGCCGTAGATCGGGCCGGCGTAGGTCTGGTAGTCGGCGCGGCTTGCGAAGACCACGAGCCGGATGGTGGACACGTACTGGCCGGGTATCGCCGCATCGGCCTTGACCAGACCGCGGAAGTACGCGCTCTGGTTCAGCACGCTCGCGCAGGCGGCGTCGAGGTCGGCGGCGGTGAGCGACTGGGCGAGGATGCTGACGTTCGCGTCGCACTGGCGGCCGACCGGCAGGACGGCCCTGGTCAGCTTGCCGGGCAGGTCGCAAACGTCGTAATAGGCGCAGTTGGCGCTGTCGTACGCGTTCGCCTGCGTGGCCACGGCGACCCAGAGCCCGGCCGTGGGGCCGGTCATCGCGGTTCCGTCGAGCAGGTCCTTCGTCAACGGGCGGATGGTGTCCCGCAGTTCGGGGTGCTCGACGTAACGGGCCAGGTTCATCCCCGCGTTGGAGTCCAGGAACGCCCGGTCGGTGCCGAGCAGGTCGGTGTTGGCGAGCGCGAAGTCGTCCAGGGTGTCGATGATGCGCGGGTCGGCCTCGACCGCCTGGACGTAGTCGGGGTTCCAGTTGCCACGCCACAGCGGTGTGTAGACGTCGTTGACGGCGCTGACCATGCTGTCCACGGAGTCGTAGGAGCTGTCGTAGTCGTTCAGCAGCCGCCGGTAGACGGAGAGATAGCGGCCCTGCTGGTCGGCGCTGTCGGTGAGGATGACGGTCTCGCCGAGGATGTCGCCGTTGACCGCCGTGACGTCACGCGCGTGCGACCGGGCGAAGAAGGCGTCCAGGCCGGCCGTGACCGCCGTGGTGAGGCGGGTGGTGTAGGGGCCGACGTCCCCCGGGTGGTTGAACTGCACGTAGTAACCGGCCCGCAGGAAGAGGACCAGCTGTTCCAGGCCGCCGGAGTCGTCGCCGCGGTACTGCTTGGCGGTGCGGGTGTACGCGGCCGCCACGCTGAGCATCTGGGCCTGCTGGAAGACGTCGTGCGCGTCCTTGCCGGTCACCGGGAAGAGGGTGTTGACGCAGTCCGTGGACGCGGCTTTCACGAAGGACACGAGGGCGGAGCCGGTACGGCTGCCGAAGTCGGCCGGAGTGCAGGAGGCCGCCTCGGCCGCCCTCCGGGCCGGGTGGGCCGAGAGGGGCTGCAGGGGCGGGAGTCGGTCCGGGCTGAGCCGCCGGGCCTGGCCGGCTGGACGCTCGGTGACGGGGGTGGTCGCACCGGTCGGCGACGGCGTGGACGCGTGCTGCCGGGGCGCGGTGGCAGCGCGGCTGTGCGGCTGCTGTGGTGCCGCCACCGCCGGGGCGGACAGCATTCCTGCCACGGTGACACAGACGACCGCGGCGCCGGCCATGCGTGCGGCCGTACGCGGGCGGTTGCGGCCGGGCGTGCGTCTGGGCAGCGCGAAGCGATAGCGCATCTGGATTCCTCCACGAAAGGACGCGCCTCGGTGGGGGGTTGAGGCGTGTGAGGCACTGTCTCAGCGGGCCACCCGCCCCAACAATGCCGTGTGACATAGCACATGACACTGTCCGCGCATAACATCGCGGCGCTGCCTTTGACGTGACTACGCCCCGGTGCCGCTCCAGGTGCGCGAGGCCCACGCCCGCAGATGGGGTGCCTGCGCGACGAGGTCGCGGTAGGCGGCGGTCGCGGACTGGGACAGGGCCTCCACGGCCTCCTCGGTGACGGTGTCGGGCCGCCAGGCCAGCACATAGCGGCACCACAGCGGGGACCCGGCCAACGGCTTGACCACGACGTGCGGGATCGGCCGCAGTGTCGGTTGTACGAGGGACACGCCCAGGCCGTCGGCGATCATGCTCTGCAGCTGGGTCTGGTCGCCGAGGAACTCGTGCACGGTGACCGGTGCGAACCCGGCCGCCGCGCAGGCGTCGTAGAACACCCCGGGCCAGCCGGCGCCGTCGTCCGGGGTCACGAACCACGCGTCCTCGGCCAGGTCGGCGAGCTGGACCTGGGCGCACTGCCGCAGCCGGTGCCGGGACGGCAGGGCCACGAACGTCGGCTCGGTGACGATCCCGCGGTGCCGCACCGCGCCCGAGTGGCACAGCTCCCTGCCCGGATAGTCGGCGGCGATGGCCGCGTCCACCGCCCCCTCCTCCAGCAACTCCACGATCCGCGAGGAGGCGTAGACACTGCTGACGGCGAGGGACACCTCCGGCAGCCGGGTGCGGACGCGGGAGACGGTGCCGGACAGCATGGGCGAGTTGGTGGCCGCCACGCGCAGGGTACGGCGGGCCCGCGCGGTTGCCGGGCGGTGGCCGATGGCGTCGGCGCGGGTCAGCACGTCGCGGGCCTGGGCGACGACCTCGGCGCCGTAGCGGGTGGGCCGCACCCCGCTCGTGCCGCGCTCGAAGAGCGGCTCACCGAGGTGGCGCTCGATGCGCCGCAGCTGGGTGCTCACGGCGGGCTGCGAGTACCCGAGCTGTGCCGCGGCGCGCCCCACACTGCCGGCGTCGGCGATCGCGCACAGCACCCGCAGGTGCCGCAGCTCCAGCTCCATCGCTCCACTCCCCGTATCCGTCCCCGGCCGGTCCCGGGAGATCCGTCCGCCCCTCCCGCTGAAACCGGTGCTCACAGCCACCGCCGACCGTGGTCACGACCAGCGGACCGAAGCGTCGCACCGCGCTGCCCCCGACACAAGTCGCAGGTCCGCCGACCTGCGGGCCAGGCCGAGCCAGGGCGCGCCCCGCCGGATCCGTGAACATCGTCAGCCGCTTCACCGACCACCCGGACCTACGCAGGCCGTGCACCAGCGCCCCGGTCACCACCGTCGGTCCGGGGCGGTCCGGGCCCGCCGTGAGGTGGGCGTCGGCCGCGCTCTGCCGCACGCCGCCGACGATGTTCAGGTCGACCCACCCGAGGCCTCTGTGGCGCTGGTACGGCTGTTCCCGGACGCAACGGCCAGGGGCTCAGGTTTCCCGGAGGTGGATACGACCGCATCCGAAAGGCTCGACCGCACCCCTCAGCCGCCGTCCGGACGCGCTCGGGCCGCATGCGCCGATTCCGGGCGGCGTCAGTGAGCCGGCCGCATGAGGAGGAACATCCCCGCCGGCTCGCCTTGTTGACGACCGGCCCCAGGCGCTCGGGCAGTGCCGGATGCGCGGCCGTTCATGGACCGACATCGTCGCGGCGCTCGGTGCTGTCCCGGCAGGCGGTCCAGCAGTTCCTCCAGGCGCCCCACAAGCGCTACCGCCGCGAGTCGATGACCGAGGAGCCGGCGTGGCGTCGGCCCACGCGCCCGGCGGCGGAAGCACCCCGCTCCCGTCAGTAGGCCCGCGCCACCACCGCCACGTTCCCCGGCTGGTCGTCGCTCGCCGGGACCGACCCGTCCGCCGCGACCAGGCACCGCACCGACACGCCCCGCTCGGCGAGCCCGGCCTCGCCCTCCGGGCCCAGCGTGGTCCACGGGATGCGGGCCCAGCCGGTGGCGGCGGCCTCGACGGCCTCCTCGACGGTGGTCACCTCGACCGTGCGCTCCTCGCGGCGCCGGCGGGACTGCTCCAGCAGCAGCGCCTGGTCCTCCTCCAGCGCCCTGGGCAGGAGCGCGGAGAGCGCCTCGGCCGCGACCGACTCCTTGGTGCCCGGGACACGGCGGACCAGCACGGCGGTGCCGTGCTCCAGATCGCGGGGTCCCACCTCGATCCGTACGGGCACGCCCTTCAGCTCCCAGTCGACGGCGCGCCGGCCGAACGGCACGTCCGTGCGGTCGTCGACGTGGACGCGTACCCCCGCCTCCCGCAGCCGCTCGCCGATCGCTCGGACACCGGCCAGTACCGCGTCATCGCCCCTGACGGCAAGGACCACCGCCTGGACCGGGGCCAGTCGGGGCGGGACGCGCAGCCCGTCGTCGTCGCCGTGCGTCATCACCAGCGCGCCGATCATGCGGGTGGTGGAGCCCCAGGAGGTCTGCCAGACGTACTCCTGCCGGCCGTCCTGCGTCACGAACTGCGTGCGGAAGGCCTGGGAGAAGTTCTGGCCCAGCTCGTGGCTCGTGACCATCTGGAGGGCCTTGCCGTCGCCCATCATGCTCTCGAGGGTGAGGGTGTTGATCGCTCCGGCGAACCGTTCCCGGGCCGTCTTGCGTCCGGAGACGAAGTCCATGGCGAGGACGTCGCGGAGGAAGGCGCCGTAGACCTCGCTCTGGACGCGCGCCGCGAAGGCGCGCGCCTCCTCGTACGTGGCGTGCGCGGTGTGGCCCTCCTGCCACAGGAACTCGGTCGTGCGCAGGAACAGACGCGGGCGCAGCTCCCAGCGCACCACGTTCGCCCACTGGTTGATCAGCAGGGGGAGATCGCGGTAGCTCTGCACCCACTTGGAGAAGTACTCGTTGACGATCGTCTCGGAGGTGGGGCGGACCACGACGGGCTCCTCCAGCTCCTTGCCGCCCGCATGGGTGACGACCGCGAGCTCCGGCGCGAAGCCCTCGACGTGCTCGGCCTCCCTCGTCAGATACGACTCCGGGATGAGCAGCGGGAAGTACGCGTTCTGGGTGCCGGTCGCCTTGATCCGGGCGTCCATGTCCTGCTGCATCCGCTCCCACAGGCCGTACCCGTACGGTCGGATGACCATGGTGCCGCGCACCGGGCCGTTGTCGGCCAGCTCCGCCTTGGTGATCAGGTCCTGGTACCAGCGCGGGAAGTCGTCCGCCCGGGGTGTGAGAACGGGTGCCTTTGCCATGCCGGGCAGGCTAGGCCGCAGGGTGCCGGCACGCGAACCAATTACCGCCCCCTTGACCCGCCCGTGCGGTGCTGCCATTTTTTATCGATACAAAAGATCTCGGACAGGAGTACGCCCGTGCCCACCGCCACCGCGATCATCAACCTCGACATCGAGGGCCCGGCGATCAGCCGTCACCTGTACGGGCACTTCGCCGAGCATCTGGGCCGCTGCGTCTACGGCGGGTTCTGGGTCGGAGAGGACTCCCCGATCCCGAACGAGGGCGGCATCCGCCTGGACGTCGTCGAGGCGCTGCGCGCCCTGCACATCCCCAACCTGCGCTGGCCGGGCGGCTGCTTCGCCGACGAGTACCACTGGAAGGACGGCATCGGACCGCGCGAGCAGCGCCCCCGGATGGTCAACACCCACTGGGGCGACGTGGAGGAGAACAACCACTTCGGCACCCATGAGTTCATGGCGCTGTGCGAACTGCTCGGCGCGGAGCCGTACATCAGCGGCAACGTGGGCAGCGGCACCGTCCGGGAGATGAGCGAGTGGGTCGAGTACCTCACCCGGGACGGCGACAGCCCGATGGTGCGGCTACGCGGGGAGAACGGGCGCGAGGCACCGTGGCGGGTGCGGTTCTGGGGCATCGGCAACGAGACCTGGGGCTGCGGCGGCAACATGCGGGCCGAGTACTTCGCGGACCTCGCCCGCCAGTACGCGACGTACTGCCGCGACCACGGCGAGAACAAGCTGTACCGGATCGCCTCGGGCGCCTCCGACGACGACTACAAGTGGACCGAGACGCTGATGCGGCAGATCAACTGCTTCGGCTGCGAGGCCACTCCGCGCACCTACTACCAGGCCCTGTCCGTCCACTACTACACGCTGGCAGGGCCCTGGGAGGCCAAGGGCAGCGCCACGGTGTTCGACACCGAGGACTACTACCGCACGATGGTCTCGGCACGGCGCGTCGATCGCGTCCTCACCGGTCACTCCACCGTCATGGACTGCTACGACCCGAAGCGCACCGTCGGTCTGGTGCTGGACGAGTGGGGCACCTGGTGGGACGTCGAGCCGGGCACCAACCCCGGCTTCCTGTTCCAGCAGAACACGCTGCGTGACGCGCTGGTGGCGAGCACCCACTTCGACATCTTCCACCGGCACGCCGCCCGCCTGGTCATGGCGAACATCGCGCAGACCGTCAACGTCCTGCAGGCCATGCTGCTCACCGACGGGGACGCGCTGGTGCTGACCCCGACGTACCACGTCTTCGAGATGAACAAGGGTCACCAGGACGCCACATCGCTCCCCGTCCATCTGCTTGCGGACGACGCCCGGCGCCGGGTCGGAGAGGCCGAGCTGGAGACCGTTTCCGTGTCGGCCAGCGTCAAGGACGGCACGCTCCTGGTCTCGCTGAGCAACCTGGACGCGGAGGAGCCCGCCGAGGTGACCCTGGACCTGCGCGGCGGGCGGATCGGCACGGCACGGGCGCGGATCCTCACCGCGGACAAGCCGCAGGCGCACAACACCCCGCAGACTCCGGAGGCGGTGGCCCCGCGCACCTTCGACGGCGACGGCGTCCGGGGCACGGACCGCGGACTGGCGCTCACCCTGCCGCCGCACTCCTTCGTGACCGTCCAGGCGCCCATGACCGTGTCGAGCTGAGAGGCGGCGACCGTGGACCGACCCCTTCCCGAGCGGCGCCTGCGCCCCCCGATGGGCTGGAACAGCTGGGACTGCTACGGCACGACCGTCACCGAGGAGGAGGTCCTCGCCAACGCGGAGTTCCTGCGGGACCACCTGCTTGCGCACGGCTGGGACACGGTGGTGGTGGACATCCAGTGGTACGAGCCCACGGCCCGCGCCCACGGCTACAACCCGGACGCGCCGCTGGTCCTGGACGCGTACGGCCGCCAGCTCCCGGCGCCGAACCGGTTCCCCTCCGCCGCCGGCGGGGCGGGCTTCGCACCGCTCGCCCGGCGGGTGCACGACCTCGGGCTGCGCTTCGGGCTGCACATCATGCGGGGCGTACCGCGCCGTGCCGTCGCCGCCCGACTGCCCGTCGCCGGCACGGACTTCACCGCCGACGAGATCGCCGACACCGGCTCGGTGTGCCCCTGGAACTCCGACAACCACGGCCTGAACCACGACCACCCGGGCGCCCAGGCGTACTACGACTCCCAGGTCGCCCAGTTCGCCGCGTGGGGCGTGGACTTCGTCAAGGCCGACGACATGCTCTTCCCCTACCACGAGCGGGAGATCGCCGCGTACGCACGGGCGATCGAGCGCAGCGGCCGGCCGATCGAGCTGAGCCTGTCCCCGGGCACCGACATGTCGCTCGCCCGGCTGGACCACCTGCGCGGGCACGCCACGATGTGGCGGATCTGCGACGACCTGTGGGACCGCTGGGAGGACGTCGAGGCCCAGTTCGCCCGGATGGCGCGATGGGCGCCCTGGCAGGGCGAGGGCGGCTGGGCGGACGCCGACATGCTGCCGCTCGGCCGCATCGGCGTCCGTGCCGAACGCGGCGAGGATCGGCTGTCCCGGCTCACCCGGCCCGAGCAGATCAGCCTGCTCACCCTGTGGCTGATCTCCCGTTCCCCAATGATGATGGGCGGTGACCTGCCGACCAGCCCGCCCGAGACCATCGAACTCCTCACCAACGACGAGGCGTTGGCCGTCCTGTGGCACAGCACCGACAACCGCGAGGTGCTGCGCGAGGGCGACCTGGTGCTGTGGACCGCCCGCGACACCGACGGCCGTACCCGCTACGCCGCCGTGTTCTCCCTCGCCGACGAGCCCCGCCGGTACGAGGTGCCGCTGGGCTCGATCGGTGCCCGCCCGGCCGATCGCGTCCGGGAGCTGTGGACCGGTACCGGCGTGCCGCACGACGGCCGGCACCTGGGCGTCGGCCTGCCCGCCCATGGCGCCGCGCTCTATCGTCTCGCGGAGGACGGCGTGCGTCCTTCCTCGGAGGACACCGGGCAGGAGTGAGCGTGGCGACGATCCAGGACGTGGCGAAGGCGGCCGGCGTGTCCGCGATGACCGTCTCCAACGTCATCAACCACCGCCCCCACGTCCGTCCCGCCACCCGCGAGCGCGTCCTCGCGGCGATGGCCCGGCTCGACTACCGGGTCAACGTGGCGGCCCGCAACCTCCGCAAGGGCCGCACCGGCACCATCGGCCTCGCGGTGCCCGAGGTGAACCGCCCGTACTACGGCCGGCTCGCCGAGGCCATCATCGCCGCGGCGGGCCGGCACGGGCTGCGGGTGAGCATCGAGCAGACCGGTGCCCGCCGCGAGAACGAGCTGGCGGCGCTGTCCCAGTCCCGCAACCGGCTCTACGACGGGCTGATCCTCAGCACCGTCGGCATGGGCCCGGCCGATGTGGCGGCGCTCGAGGTGGACCATCCCGTGGTACTCCTCGGCGAGCGGATCTTCGGCGGGCCCGTGGACCACGTGGCCATGCCCAATGTCGAGGCGTCGGCGGCCGCCACCCGGCATCTGGTCGAGCGGGGCTGCCGGCGCGTGGCCGTCGTGTGCGGGGAACTGTGCGAGGAGGTCGACGTGTCGAGCCTGCGGCACGGCGGCTACCGGCAGGCGCTGGCCGCCGCCGGCCTGCCCGAGGACCCGGAGCTGGTGCGGAGCGTGCCCGCGCTCACCATGGCGGCCGGGGCCCGGCAGGCGCGGGCGATGGTGGCGGGCGGGCTGGACTTCGACGGAGTGTTCTGCGTGACGGACACCGTCGCGATGGGCGTGCTGCGTGGTCTGGCGGACACCGGGGTGCGGGTGCCGGAGCAGGTCAAGGTGATCGGGTTCGACAACGTCGACGAGAGCGCGTTCCTCGTCCCGTCGCTGTCCACGGTGGATCCGGATCACGACCTGATGGCGGAGCGGGCCGTCGACCTGCTCGTCGCACGGCTGGGCAGCGCCGGCCCGCCGGCGGACCGGGAGGAGTTCTTCGGCCCCTTCTCCCTGGTCATCCGCGAGTCCACGGCTCTCTGACCGACGTCGACCGACCCTCCTGGCTCCAGCGCGTGCGCCCATTTGCCTAAAGTCTTTAGGAAGCTCCATAATCACTTAAGGCAGAAGGGAGAGTACTTATGGTTAGGGCCGGTCTGACCACCGAGCGCCTCGTCCGTGCGGGCGCGGAACTGGCCGACGAGGTCGGCTTCGACCAGGTGACCCTGTCGGCACTGGCCCGGCGGTTCGACGTCAAGGCAGCGAGTCTGTACTCGCATCTGAAGAACTCCCAGGATCTGAAGACGCGGATCGCGCTTCTCGCCCTGGAGGAGCTGGCCGACCGCGCCGCCGACGCGCTCGCCGGCCGGTCCGGCAAGGACGCCCTCGCCGCCTTCGCCGACGTGTACCGCGACTACGCCCGTCGGCACCCCGGCCGCTACACGGCGGCCCGGCACCCGCTGGACCACGAGACGGCCGCCACGAGCGCCGGCCCCCGGCACGCGCAGTTGACCCGGGCCGTCCTGCGCGGCTACGACCTGCCCGAGCCCGACCAGACCCACGCGGTCCGGCTCCTCGGCAGCGTCTTCCACGGCTACGTCAGCCTGGAGGCGGCCGGCGGCTTCAGCCACAGCGCCCCCGACTCACAGGAGTCCTGGACGCGGATCGTGGACGCCCTCGACTCCCTGCTGCGCAACTGGCCCACCCCCTGACCCCGGAGACGCAGGCCGACACCATGCACACCACCCCGCTCACCCCCGACCTCCTGCGCGGCGCCCTCGATCTGGAACACACCGCCCAGGGACTGCTGCCGCACCGGCTGCCGGCCCGCGCCCGTGCGCAGTGCTCCGACCCACAGCTGGCCATGGCGGAGTCCCAGCCCTCCGGTGTACGGCTGGTGTTCCGCACCCGCGCGACCACCGTCGAGCTGGACACCCTGCCGACCAAACGGGTCTACGTCGGCGCACCGCCACGCCCGGACGGCGTGTACGACCTGCTCGTCGACGGACGCCCGGCCGGCAGCGGCCGGGTCACCGGCGGAAACACGCTCACCATCGACATGACCGCCGGAACGGCCGAGCACCGGCCGGGCCCGGCCGGCACCGTGCGCTTCTCCGGGCTGCCCGGCACCGCCAAGGTCGTGGAGATCTGGCTGCCGCACAACGAGACGACCGAGCTCGTCGCCCTGCGCACCGACGCGCCCGTGGAAGCCGTACCGCACCAGGGCCGCAAGGTGTGGCTGCACCACGGCAGTTCCATCAGCCACGGCTCGGACGCCGCGAGCCCGACCAGCACCTGGCCGGCGCTCGCCGCGTCCCTCGGCGGGGTGGAACTGATCAATCTCGGGCTGGGCGGCAGCGCCCTGCTCGACCCGTTCACCGCTCGCGCGCTGCGCGACACCCCGGCCGACCTGATCAGCGTCAAGCTGGGCATCAACGTGGTCAACGCGGACCTGATGCGGCTTCGCGCGTTCGGTCCCGCCGTGCACGGCTTCCTCGACACCGTCCGCGAAGGGCACCCCGACACGCCGCTGCTCGTCGTCTCGCCGATCCTGTGCCCCATCCATGAGGACACCCCGGGCCCCAGTCTCCCGGACCTGTCCGCCCTCGGCGAGGGACGGCTGCGGTTCCGGGCCGCCGGGGACCCGGCGGAGAAGGCGAGCGGAAAACTCACCCTGGGCGTCATCCGGGAGGAACTCGCCCGGATCGTGCACGAACGGTCGGCCGAGGACCCGCGGCTGCACCACCTCGACGGCCGTGAACTGTACGGCGAGTCGGACTTCGGCGAACTGCCGCTGCCCGACGGCCTCCACCCGGACGCCGCCGCGCACCGCCGCATGGGCGAACGGTTCGCGGCGCTGGCGTTCGCACCGGGAGGCCCTTTCGCGGACGGCACCGCCTGACCCGTACGGGCGGGCTCACACCAGGTGGGCGAAGACCACGAGGTTGTCCTTGTAGTCCTTCTTGTTGTGGTCGTACTCCCCCGCACAGGTGATCAGTCGTGCCTCGGGGCGCTTGGCGTCGGCGTAGACCCGCTTGCTGGGGAAGTCGTCCTTGGCGAAGGTCTCCTTGTCGTCCACGACGAACTTGGCGTCGCGTCCGTCGGCGCGTTCCACCGTGAAGTGGTCGCCGGGCTTCAGCGCGCTCAGGTTGGCGAAGACGGCCGCGGAGGTCTTCGTGTCGACGTGTCCGGCGATGATCGCGGTGCCCGTCTCACCGGGCGCGGCGCCCTTGGCGTACCAGCCGACGAGGTTGGTGTCGCCTGCCGGTGGCGGGTTGAGGTGCCCCGCGGCGTCGATGGTCAGGGTGGTGAAGGGCGCGTCCAGGGAGATCTTCGGGATGCGCAGACGGGTCGGCGTGGACCTGGGCAGCTCCGTGACGGCCTGCCGCGGCTCGGACCGCTGCGGCTCGGCCTGCTGCGGCCCGGCCTGCTGGGGGTCGGCCCGCTGCGGCTCGTCCTGCAGGGGTTCGACCTGCTGCGGCTCGGCCGGGGCGCCGGCACTCGCGCCCGCGGTACCGGACGCCTGCGGCGAGTCGTCCGAGACCTGGTGACCGCCGAACAGGCTGACGGCGAGGAGGACGATCGCCACACCCAACAGCGTCAGGCGTCCGCCACGGCCGGAACTCCGCCCGTTCGCCTGCGGTCCCGCGGAGGTCGGGGAGGAGGGTTCTGCTGCCATCGGACACCACCTCACTCGGGCACGGCAGCACAGGGATCTGGACAAGGGCGCCGGAACGATTCCCGGCGCGCGGGGAAGGACGTACAGGGACGTCCGCACAAGCGGATGGTGTGTGCGCCCGGACGGAGCGGAAGGCCGACGGGTGCGGGCCGCCGACGCGATGCGCGCGCCGGCGGTGGCCGAAACCTCGGGGAGGAGTCGTTCGGTCAGGCCGCCGGCCGGCCGGCCTTCCTGCGGCGCAGCAGGTACATCCCACCCGCGCCCGCGGCCAGTACGGCCAGGCCTCCAGCGGTGACACCCGGAGTCGCGAGCGCGCCGCCGCCGGTGTGGATGCCACCGTGCGGGCTCTCGTGACCGCCCCGCTCGCCACCGTCACGACCGCCGTACCCGCCGTCGTCCCCACCGCCGTCGCGACCGCCGTCCCCGCCACCGTCGCGACCGCCGTCGCCGCGACCGCCGTCCCCGCCACCGTCACGACCGCCGTCACGACCGCCGTATCCGCCGTCGTCGCCGCCCGAGCCCCAGTCGTCACTGTGCAGCGCGGCGAGTGCACCGCCACCGGTGTGGACACCGCCACGCGGCTCGTCGTGGCCACGGCCCCTGTCGTGGTCGCCCCCGCCGTGGTCGTCGCCCTCGCCGTGGTCGTCACCGCGACCGTGGTCGTCGTCCCGGCCGTGGTCGTCGTCGTTGCCCCGGTCGTCGCCCCGGTCGTCACCTCGCACGGCGGCCAGCGCTCCGCCACCCGTGTGGATTCCGCCGCGGGGCCCGTCGTGTCCGCGGCCCCCGTCGTGGTTGTCGCCGTGATCATTGTCGTGGTCGCGGCCGGAGTCGTGGTCGCGGCCGGAGTCGTGGTCGCGCCCGTGGTCCTCGTCGGAACCCCGGCTGTAGGAGGAGTCGTCGCGGCCTCCGTCGTCACCCGCGGGAACGGCGAAGGCGGCACTGGGCGCGCCGAAGGTCAGTGCGGCGGTAGCTGCCGCCGTGGCCAGAAGCATGCGGGCAGAACGCATAGCGATGTCCTTTCGTCGTGGCCGGGCAGCGGATCCGTCATCAGCTGGATGGACCCGGCCTCGACATGAACCACCGTCAGCGAGCCCGCAAGCTCCCACCATCCGGGCCACCCAGCCGGGGCATCGCGCCACCCGTCTGTCCCAGTGATCGCGCCCCGGCGGCCCCCGTCCGGGCGAATCACCCGGCGCGCCGCGCCACCAGCCGCCGGTCGTCGAACACCCCTCGCCCGGCCGAGGACCCGACGAGCCTGCGCTGCCCGACGCCGGCGCCCCCCGACGACATCGTCGCCCGACCCGGCGGCATTCGGCTGACCGCGCACGCCTTTGACCCGGTCGACCCGGTCACCACCCTCCCGATGCCGGGCAACGCCATCGGCCATGTCCGGCCCCTGCCCGGGTGAGTTCCGGCCGGACCGGGCTCGGCTGGACCCGCCCCTCTTGTTATGACGTCCGTCATAACGCAGTCTGGTGCCGACAGCACGACAGGCCGAAGCGGTGGGAGGAAGCGGTGGCGGACGCGATGGCGCGGGCCCTGTGGGAGCGGTACGAACCGGTGCACGATCTCGTGTACTTCGCACCGGAGGTGCACCGGGCGGCGGACTCGCTGGGGATGCGCGGGTTCTGGATGGGGTACTTCGCACTGCGCGCCGCACCGCTCGGCGCGGTCTCCCCGTCCGTCGTGACCAGCTGTTTCTACGTCTTCCACCCCGCCCGGGCGGCCCGGGCCCTGCCGGCCGCCTGGACGTACGCGACTCCCGCCGATGTGCTGGCCGCCCGTCAGGACGCCCTGGACGCGGCGATGACCGGCCTGTTCGGACCGGACACGGTCGGCTCGGCCGAGTTCGCCGAGGCCGCCGACCTCGCCTGGGAGGCGGCCGCGGCGGCGGACACCGCGGGGCGGGTGCTGGCCGCCGCCAACCAGGCGCTGGAGCGGCCGGACCGTCCCACCGCACGGCTGTGGCAGGGCCTGACGACGCTGCGCGAGCACCGGGGCGACGCGCATGTCGCGGTGCTGGTGAGTCAGGGACTCGGCCCGGTCGAGGCGATGGTGCTCAAGGCGGCCGCCGGCGAGTCCGACGGGGCGTTCCTGCGGGAGACGCGCAAGTGGGGGCAGGCGGACTGGGATGCGGCCGGGGCACGCCTGCAGGAGCAGAGCCTGCTGGAAGCCGACGGGTCGCTCACTGCGGCCGGCGCGGCCGTGCGCGCGGAGGTGGAGGCGCTGACGGACGCGGCGGCCGAACACCCCTGGACCGCCCTCGGCACCGACCGCGCCACGCGCCTTGCCGAACTCCTGGAACCACTGGCCCACATGGTCGAGTCCTCGGGCCTCCTGCCGCCGGGCAACCTGGTGGGCCTGACGCGGGGCACGTACTCGACCGGCCGCTGAACGAGTCCCGGCCCGCCGGTCGGGAATTCGCCCCGAGTGTTCACACCCGACCGTCCGCCGCCTCTCCCGTTCCAGTTTGTCGCCCCACGGTCCGCAGCCCGTACCCCGGCCGGCCGAGCCGTCGGCGCCCCCGACCGGGATGCAGGGTCGGGGGCGCCGTACGGACAGCCCGGTGGCCGGGGCCATCAGGTGGCCGGGGTCACCAGGTGACCGGGAGCCGTTCGGGGATGCGCTTCATGAAGCCCGTGCGCCACACCAGTTGGCCGGGGGGTACGGCGAGCGCGAGGTCGGGCAGGCGGTCGAGGAGGACCTCCAGGGCGATCCGGGCGTGTGCGCGGCCGAGCGCGGTCGCGGGACAGTAGTGGGCGCCACCGCCGAAGGAGAGGTGGTCGGCGGTGTTGTCGCGGTGGACGTCGAAGCGGTGCGGGTCGGGGAACTTCCCGGGGTCGAGGTTGGCGCCCTCCACCAGCACCAGGACGAGTTCGCCCCGGCGTATGTCGACATCGCCGAGCCGGACGTCCTCCAGGGCGAGGCGGGGCAGGGCGTCGCCGATGGAGAGGTTGACCCGCAGCAGCTCCTCCACGCCGGGACCGATCAGGTCCGGGCGGTCGCGCAGGAGGTCGCGGGCGATGGGGTGGGTGAGCAGGTAGACCAGGGCCATCGACAGGAAACCGGAGGTGGAGATGACGCCTGCGCCGAACATGGTGACGCCGACGGTGGCCAGCATCTCGTCGCTGAGGTGGGCGTAGTCCGGGTCGTCGCGCAGCGCGGCGAGCTCGCCCATCAGGCCGTGCGTCGCCGGTTCGTCGAGCAGGGCCGTCATCCGGGCGATGTCCCGGTCCCAGTTGATCTGCGCCCCGCTGATCGGGCACGGCGAGTTCATGAAGGCGATGTCGAGGCTGCGCAGGAAGGCCGCGGCCTCGCTCTGCGGAATGCCGAGGATGCGGCAGTGCATGCCCGCCGAGTACGGCTCGCAGAACGCCCCCCGCAGGTCGGCCGTCGGGCCGTCGGCCAGCAGCCGGTCCACCAGGTGGTGGGCCTCTGTGCGCAGCCACTCCAGCAGGCCCGGCGACTTCGGGTTGAGCGCCTTCAGCACCGCCCGGCGCAGCCCGGCCCCGGTGATGTTGCCCATGTTGTTGACGACCTCGGGCGGGATCGTGAGCGCGTACTGCCGGGGGACTCCGGGGGCGGAGGTGTCCTTCAGGGAGAAGCGGTCGTCCTTCAGGACCTGTGCGCACAGGTCGTACGACGACACCAGCCAGGCCTCGTCGCCGGCGATGGTCCGCACGCGCCGTACGGGGGTGTCGGCGCGCAGTTTCTCCACCTCGGCGGGCACCTTGGTGCCGTCCCAGGAGAACGGGAAGTCGAGCAGGGGCGGGTGGCCGGCGCGGACGCCGGGGGCGGTGGTCATGCGGCGGTTCCTTCGAGGGCGACGGGGGTGACGATGGCGTGGCCCTGGTTGCGGGAGGCGCGCAGGCCGGCGCCACGGGAGTACAACAGCTCGGCCATCGGCAGCAGTTGGTGGTAGCAGTTGAGCGAGGAGGGCACCTTGAGGATGGCGGGGGTGTCCAGGAACAGTGGCGCCTCGGCGCACACGTACTCCAGGCACACGGCGCGCTGCCGCTCGGTCGGCGTCTCCCCACGCGCACTGAGGAAACGATCCACCAGAGCATCGCAGACGGCCCGGAAGGCGCCGTCGGAGGCCAGGCGCGCGGTGAGATGCCGGTGGATGTCCTGGTAGGCGGGGTTGGTGCGGAACTCGGACATCGGGTGCCAGTCCATCCGCAGGCCCTCCGGATCGGCCGCCGACACCGCGTCACGGACCTTGGCGCGCACACCGCGCAGGTTCTTCACCGCCTTGCGCCGGGCCTCGTCCGCCGGATAGCCGGACGCCTCGTACATCTCGGCGACGTACAGGTCGGTGTAGACGAAGTCGACCCGGTCGAAGCGGCCCAGTCCCCAGCGGGCGAGGTCGTGCAGGCGGCGGGCGGAGAAATAGCTGTTGCCCGGGGACACACCGATCACGGCGTGCGCGCCCTCACCCAGGATGACTTCGCAGTGGGAGGTGTACGGCTGGACTTCGAAGACGTCGGCCATCAGCACGGATGCTGTGGTCAAAGGGGAAATCCTCCGCCGCGCGCTAGTCCCGGCGGGGCCCAGTGCCCCTGGTGTGGCGACGCGGCGCCCTCACGCTAGCGGTACGGATTCAGTACGGGTAGTGACCGCCTGGGTTTGACTGAAAACAGTCGTAGCAATGGTCGAAGTCGGCCGCCGCAAGCCGCTGTTGCGGGACGTAGGCTGGGGGCGTGGTCAACCGGGACGAGGATCGCGAGGATCCGGGACGGGTGGCGTCCCGGCTCACCGGACGCCCGGCCGCCGGCGCACGGGCGGCCTCCGGATCACCGGCCGGGGTGACGTTGGACGACGGCACATCGGTCATGGTCAAGCGGGGTGACGCTGCCGGGGCCGTGCGCGCGGAGGTGGCGGGGCTGCGCTGGCTGGCCGCGGCGGACGCGGTCCGGGTGCCCGCGGTGCTCGGTCACGACGAACACTGGATGGTGACGGAGCGGGTGCCGACCGGGCCGCCCGACCCCGAGGCGGCGCATCATTTCGGCCAGGCCCTGGCCGCCCTGCACGCCGCAGGCGCTTCGGATTTCGGAGCTCCGCCGCCCGGCGGCCCGGAGAACGCGTTCATCGGCCTCGCCCCCATGCGCAACACGCCGGGCGGCGACTGGCCCGGCTGGTACGCCGAGCACCGCGTGCTGCCGTATGTGCGTGCCGCGGTCGACCGCGGCACGCTCCGCCCGGGCGAGGCAGCCGTGTTCGAGCGGGTCTGCGCGCGCCTGCCGGATCTGGCGGGTCCGGCCGAGCCGCCCGCGCGCCTGCACGGCGACCTGTGGAACGGGAACGTGCTCTGGGGCACCGACGGTGAGGTCCGGCTCATCGACCCGGCCGCGCACGGCGGACACCGGGAGACGGACCTGGCGATGCTCCAGCTCTTCGGCTGCCCTCATCTGGACCGGGTGCTCGCGGGGTACGAGGAGACGGCACCGCTCGCGCCCGGCCGGCGCGACCGCGTGGGCGTGCACCAGCTGTTCCCGCTGCTGGTCCACGCCGTGCTGTTCGGCCGCGGGTACGCGGATCAGGCTTTGACGGTGGCCCGGAGCGCGCTGTCGCTCACGGGGTGACCGCTCCCTTTCCCCGCGGAATCGCAACGTCCCGGTCTTCTCCCGCGTCATCGGCCATGCAGGCACACCCGTTCTGCGGTGCCCGTCGGGCACCCCCTCCGACCTGTGGTTACTCAGCGTGAGGAAACCAATCACCCGTTCGATTCGTATAAGGACGTGAAAGCCGAATCAGGGAGAGACCATGCAACCGTTCACGCTCAACTACGCGCGCCCCGCTGTGCAGTTGGACGTCACCACTCCGTACGCGTACGACTCCGGACTGCAGTTGAACGTCCTCCCGGACGGGCGCATCGCCGCCACCGACCACGCGACCCTGAGAGCACTCGGGACCACGACCTCGACGGCCGGTTCCAAGACGCACTTCGACGACTGAACCCGGGCCTTGGAACATGACCGTGCTCATCCTGACCAGTGACGAGGACGTGACGGCGGACATGGTGGTCCTCCGACTGGGCGAGGCCGGTGTGCCCGTCGTCCGGCTCGACCCCGCCGATCTGACCAACGGGGTGGCGCTGTCGGGCGAGTACGTGCGGGGCGCCTGCCGTGGACATCTGTCCGTCGGCGGGCGCCTGGTGAGCATGAGCGGCCTGCGCTCCGTCTGGGTGCGCAGGCCCGGCGACGCCGCCGCCCGCGCCGCCCAGCCGTCCGCCTGGCTGACGGAGGAGTCGACGCAGGCGCTGTACGGCATGCTGCGCACGACCGCCGCGCGCTGGATGAACCATCCGGACGCGGCCCGCCGCGCCCGCCACAAGCCCTGGCAGCTGCATCTCGCCCAGGACAGCGGCCTCCCCGTGCCGGCCACGCTGATCACCACGTTCCCGCAGGCCGCCCGGGAGTTCGCGGAGCGCTTCCCGGATCTGGTGGTCAAGCCGGTGTCCGGCGCCCATCCGCAGGAGCCGCCGCGCGCGGTGCCGACCAGCCGGGTCGCGCCGGACACCGACTTCTCGGCGGTGGCCTACGGTCCGACGCTGCTGCAGCGGCGGATCGCCAAGCGGGCCGACGTCCGGCTCACCGTCGTCGGCGACACGCTGTTGGCCGCGCGCAAGCCCGCCGACCCGGACGCCCACCCGGACGACGTCGACGTCCGCTTCGCCCCGTCGGTCTCTCCCTGGCTCCCCGCCGACGTACCACCGCGCGTCGCCGAGGGCGTACGACGGTACATGAGGGGCGCAGAACTGGCCTACGGCGCATTCGACTTCGCCGAGGACGCCGACGGGATCTGGTGGTTCCTGGAGTGCAACCAGTCGGGTCAGTTCGGGTTCGTCGAGATGGACACAGGTCAGCCCATCGCCGCCACGATCGCCGCGTGGCTCGCCGCGGACGGGGATCCGGACGGCAGGTGTGCCGAGGGCGAGCGGAGTGCAGGCTCTTGACGGTGCGGGGATCGGCTCGGAGAAAGGAACGCCACATGCGTATCGGACTGCTGGGGACGGGCCCGTGGGCCCAGGCGGCGTACGCCCCCGCCCTCGCCGGGCACCCCGGCGTGGAGTTCACCGGGGTGTGGGGCCGCCGGCCGGAGGCCGCCACGGCGCTGGCCGGGCGGTACGACGTCCCCGCGTACGACGACGTGGACGCGCTGCTGGCCGGGGTGGACGCCGTCGCCGTGGCCCTGCCGCCGTCCGTGCAGGCGGAGTTGGCGGTGCGGGCGGCTCGGGCGGGCCGTCATCTGCTGCTGGACAAGCCGCTCGCGGTGTCGGTGGCCGAGGGGCGGAACGTCGTGGCCGCGGTCGAGGGGGCCGGGGTGGCCTCGGTGGTCTTCTTCACCGCGCGCTTCCAGAAGGAACCGGACGCCTGGATCGAGGAACAGGCGGCCGTGGCAGGCTGGTTCACGGGCCGCGCGCAGTGGCTGGGGGCCGTGTTCACCTCCGACAGCCCGTTCGCGGCCTCGCCGTGGCGGCGGGAGAAGGGCGCGCTGTGGGACGTCGGTCCGCACGCCCTGTCGGTGCTGCTGCCGGTCCTGGGCGACGTACGGCAGGTCGTGGCGGCGGCGCACGGTCCGGCGGACACCGTGCATCTGGTCCTCGACCATGCCACCGGCGCGTCGAGCGCACTCACGCTGAGCCTGACGGCGCCGCCGGCGGCGGCCGGGGCCGAGGTGGAACTGCGGGGCGAGGCGGGCGTGGCGTTGATGCCGGGGAGTTCCGAGGGGGCGGTCCCCGCGCTCTCCCGCGCCATCGACGCCCTGCTCACGGCCGCCCGCACGGGCCGCCCCCACGCCTGCGACGCCGCGTTCGGCCTGCGTGTCACCGAGATCCTGGCGACGGCGCAGGCCCGCCTGACGGAGGGCAGGGACCTGGTCCGGGCCGACTGACACCGCGCGCCCTCTGCCGGCCTGCCTCGGGGTGGGACGAATCAATCCGGCTCACCCCGAGGCCGGAACGCCAGAACCCGGCACCCTCAGTAGCCGATGACGTCCGTGAAGCCGTGCCCCTCGATGTCCTCTCCCGCGAGCGTGCCGGTGACGTGACATGCCCCGGTGTAGGCGCCTTGCGTGGCGAACAGCTCGCGATGGGTGATGTCGAGGGACACGTCGAGGCTCTCAGCGGTCAGCACCCAGTGCCCGTCCCGGTCGGTTCGACGAGCCCTGGTGATCAGGTGTGAGCCGTCCGGCCTCAGCTCGGTGAGCCAGGAGGTGCCGTCTCCCGCCGTGTCCCAGACGCTCAGGTACCGGCCCGCGCCGAGGTCGAGTCCGAGCCAGGTGAACCGCGGTGCCTCGGCGGTCCCGGAAATCCACTGGCGGTCGAACCAGGTGCGTCCTGCGACCCGGCGTGCGACCCCCTCCTCGGTGATGGTTCCCGACGCGGTCAGGCCGGGCAGCGCGTACTGCCCCGTCGTCCCGCCGAAGAAGGGGAAGACTCCGGCGCCGCCGTTGTGGAGCACGGGACCCTCGCGCCGAAGGGTGAGCCGAATCGACGCGGTGTCCGTGGCACCGGCTATCTCCAGCTCGTCCACGTTCCCGCCGACGCTCAGGATCGACGTCTTCACGTCGAGCGAGTCCGCGGACAGGGTCACGCCGTCCCGGGACTCGATCACGTGCTTGTGGCCGGTGCGGCCGTCCGGTTCCTGGAGCAGCGCGACCGTGCTGAGACAGGCTCCGCCCATCTCCATCGCGTGGATCTTCACCCATAAGACCTTCTCGCGGTCGTACAGCTTGCCGCCGAACCACCAGGAGTCCGCGTCGACGGCGGAGTTCGCGGCGAGTCCGGCGGCGGCGTCGCTCAGCGTGGGGCGGGTCGTGTTCATCCAACTCTCCTGTCATCGGGCGGCCGTTGACAGCCGGCCTTGTTGATCAAGAGTAGAACTCCGGCCGGACAGCGCGGCGCGCCTCCGTCCCCCTCCCCTCCCGGCGCCCCGAACGGCTGTCACCAGTGGAACCACGCCCGGTCGCCCGCGATGTGCAGCGAAGAGATCCCGTACGGCGGCGAAGCCCGTTCCGCAGCCGATCACCACTGACGCCCAGCATGTCACCCGGCACTGACAACGGGGTCGGTCCAGAAGTTGATGCGCTCCCGGACGACGGGATAGCCGGCCCTGGTGAAGTGTGCGGCCATGGGGAAGTTGGTCTGGTCGGTGGCGGCGGCGATGAAGTCGGCCCCCTGGGCTGCCAGGAAGTGGGTGCACTCGGTGAGCAGGTCGTAGGCGTAGCCGTGGCCCCGTTGTTCCGGCACGACGCCGATGAAGCCGACGCAGGGTCCGGACGAATTGCGCGCGGGGATGTGGATGCCGACCGGCTCGCCCTCGGGGGTGCGGGCGATCTGCCACCAGGCCCGCGGGGACGGAAACCAGTGGAAGACGTCCAGTTCCCGCTGGGCGGCCAGGTCCGGCCCGCCCTGCTGGAGGGCCCGGCGGGCGTGGGCGTCGAGGGTGACCGAGTGGATGCGGCGGAGCAGGTCGTGGACCACGGCGTCGTCCGGCTCGGCGGCGAAGACGAGGCGGCCGGGTCGCTCGGGCAGGCCCCGGTCCGGGGTCCAGTGGTAGAGGAAGCGCTCCACCAGCGGTGCGTAGCCGGCCGCGCGTGCGGCGGCGGACCGCAGGTCCACGGCGGTCTTCTGCCGGGGGGCGGTGCGCCAGCCGGAGGGCAGGTCGAGTTCCAGCTCGCCGGTCTGCCAGGGCGCCGTCCGCAGGAGTTCGGCTCCGGCCTCCTCCTCGCCCTCGGCCACGTCGAACCAGTTGATCAGAAGCGGCTCGGGGTCCTCGGGCCCGCCCCACCAGGCGGCCCGGGCCACGGTGCGGCCGTCGCGCACGGCGATGCGCTGCCAGTCGGGGCGGTAGCGGGTGTTCCGGTGCTTGTCACGGAACGCCAGCGGGTCGGGCATGGTGTCGAAAAGGTGCGCGGTGCTCGTGTCGAGCGCGCGGATGACCAGGGTGGTCATGGATTCCTCCGGGATGCGTGCCGCCCTGCGGCGGCGGGATGCGCTCCCGGTCAGGCGTGGCACACCCGGGTGACAGGGAGGTGGGAGCGCGGGATGACAGTGGCCATGACGCTCGCCTCCTTCGTCCGTCTCGGGCGTGCCGGCCCAGGCTATACGGGCCGCTCGCGGGGCGGCCACCGCTTTTCGCCGACGGCGCCCGGGACGTCCGCCGCCGGCTGCTCTCGCGGGGGCGCGGACCTGCGCGGCCCGGGCGTCGCCGGCGGGAGGCCCCGGTGCGGAGGGCGGCGTAGCTTGGGGATGTGAGATCGGTGCGCGGCGGGTCGTCGCGTCGGGACCTGGAAAATCGCGGCTGGTTGCGGGGTGCGCCGCCACCGTGGTGGGTACGGGTACTGCCCGTGCTGCTGCTCGCGGGCGTCACCGCGGCCACGGTGATCACTCCCGACGCGCGGGACGCCGGTTTCGTGCTGGGCGCGATTCCACCGCTGGCCGTGCTGTCGTACGGCCCGCTGGCCACCGCGCTCCTCGGCGCCGGGGTGGTCGTGGTGCTGAACATCCCGGCCACCCATCTCAACCGCCCCGGCAACACCGATCTGCTCACGATCGTGTTCGTGGCCATCCTGAGTGTGTTCGTGTCGTATGTGCGCAGCCGCCGGGACGCCCAGCTGGACACGGAGCGGGCGATCGGCGAGGCCGTGCAGCGGGCCGTGATGCCGCTGCTGCCGGAGCGGGTCGGGAACGTGGGCTGCGTGGGCTTCTACCGTGCCGCGCAGGACGGGACGCTGGTGGGCGGGGACTTCTTCGACGTGCGGGACGGGCCGTACGGTGTGCGAGCCGTGATGGGGGACGTACAGGGGCACGGGCTGTCGGCGGTCACGACGGTGGTGTCACTGCTGGGCGCGTTCCGCGAGGCGGTGCTGGACGAGCCGGACCTGGAGTCGGTCGCCGCGCGGATGGACCGCAGGCTGGCGGTGGACTCGGCTGGCGTGCGGCACGCGGAGCTGTTCGCCACCGGGGTACTGCTGGAGTTCTCCCCCGACGGGCGTGCCGTGCGGGTGGTGGCCTGCGGGCATCCGGCGCCCCTGCTGCTGCACGAGGAGGACGCCCTGGAGGTGACGGTCGCACCGGGACCGCCCCTGGGGGTCGGGCTGGTCGGCGCCGGCCCGCCGAAGGAGGTCACCGTGACGCTCGGGCCGGGCGACCGGCTCTTCCTTGCCTCCGACGGGGTGTGGGAGGCGCGGGACGCCGACGACGCCTTCTATCCGCTGTCCGCGCGGCTGGCCGCCCTGACCGGCACGGCGTCCGCCGAACTGCCCGGGGTGATGTGGTCGGACCTCGTACGGCAGGGCTACGAGGTCCGCGACGACGTCACCATGCTGGTGCTGGCGCCCGCCCCACCGGTCGCCTGACCGCCCGGCCGGTCAGCCCACGTCCCACAGGAAGCGGTGGGTGTGGATGCCGAAGTACGGGAAGGACTGGATCTCGCGGACGCCTTCCACGGGCCGTACCACGTCGTTGACGAAGTCCAGCAGGGCCTTCGGGCCGGGCGCGACCACCTCGGCGAACAGGTCGAATCCGCCCGAGGTCAGCACCGAGTACACGACCTCCGGGCGCTCGGCGAGGGCGTCGGCGACGGTCCGGGGGTCGCCGTCGACGCCGATGCCGAGCAGGGCCATGGCCTGGCCGCCCATGGCCATCGGGTCGGTGACGCCCACCACCTGGACGGCCTTGGAGTCGAGCAGGCGCTGCAGCCGCTGCCGGGCCGCCGAGGCGGACAGGCCGACCTTCGGGCCGAGGTCGGCGTAGGCGATACGGCCGTCGGTCTGCAGCTCGCGCAGGATGGCCCGGTCGATCTCGTCCACGCGTGTCCTTTCGTGCGGGTACGACCACAGGTCTCAGTCGGCCAGTTCGGCGAGGGCGGCGGCGAAGACCTCGGTGTGGGTGTCGACGTCCTGTTCGGTGGTGTCCGGGCACATGAGAGCCATGTTGTGGAACGGGGTCAGCAGGATGCCGCGGTTGGCGAGGTAGAGGTGCAGGAAGTCCTCCAGCTCCGGGTCGGAGACGGCCGCGGACTCGGTGCCGGTGCGCGGCGCCGGGCTGGTGAAACGGTACTCGGTGCGGGCGCCGAGCCGGCTCACGGACCACGGCAGCCGGTGCGTCTCGATGCCCGTCCGCACACCTGCCTCGAAGCGCTCGGAGAGCTTGGTCATCCGGGCGAACGCCTCGTCGGTGAGGACGTGTTCGAGGGTGGCCCGCATGGCGGCGACCGACAGCGCGTTGCCGGCGAGGGTGCCGCCGACGCCGCCCATGTCGACGAGGTCCAGGTCGGTGCGGGCGAGCAGCCGCTCGGCGAGTTCGGCGGACAGCCCGTAGGCACCGGCCGGGATGCCGCCGCCGATGGCCTTGCCGATGGTCAGCAGGTCGGGTTCCAGGTCCCATGCGGCGGTGCAGCCGCCGGGTCCGGCGGAGAAGGTGTGGGTCTCGTCGTTGATGAGCAGGCTGCCGTACCGCCGGGTCAGCGCGCGGACGCCGGCGAGATAGGCGGGCTCGGGCAGGACGATGCCGATGTTGGTGAGGGCGGGCTCCATCAGGACGGCGGCGACGTCGCCGTGGGCCAGTTCGCGCTCCAGGCCGGCGAGGTCGTTGAACTCCGCCACCCGGCTGGTCAGGGTCACGTCGCAGGGGGCGCCGACGTTGCCGGGCCGGGCGGTGCCCGTGCCGTCCGGGCCGACGACGATCAGCGACTCGTCGACGCTGCCGTGATAGCAGTAGCTGTTGACCAGGATCTTCGGGCGCCCGGTGACGGCCCGGGCGAGCCGGATCGCCCAGCGGTTCGCGTCGGTCGCGGTGAGCGAGAAGCTCCAGCGCGCCGGTCCGAACCGGCGAGTCAGCTCGGCGCCCACCCACTCCGCGTCCTCCGTCGGCAGCATCGCCGTCGCCCCGCCCAGCTCGGCGAACCGCCGCTGCACGGCCTGAGTGACCGGGGCGGGCGAGTGGCCGGCCATCGCACCGGTGTCGCCGAGGCAGAAGTCGATGTACTCGTGCCCGTCCACATCGGTGACCCGGGCGCCGCGCGCACCGGCCAGATAGCGGGGAAAGGCACCGGCCGTCTTGTTCATCCAGGTCATCGGCACCCGGCCGAAGAGGTGGTCGGCCTCCGCGTGGGCCGTGCGGGAGCGCGGGTTGCGGCGCTCGGCCTCGGCGCTCTCGCGGGCCAGGAGGGCGTGCAGACGCGTGCGGTCCATGGAGTACCTCGCTGTGGACGGTGACGGATGCGGTGACGGGGCGCGATGACGAATGCAGTGACTCTACGATCGAAACCGTGTCTGTCTCAACACTTCACACGTGAATCGATCGTCACCACAATCGAATCGAGCGTCCCATTCGAGGTATGACCACCGGGAGGGTGACGCATCCCCCTCGCCCAACTGACGAACCCGCAGCCGGAGTTCGAACGTCCCGACTCAAACGCCAGGGTCCGCCACCCCTTCCGCCACGTAGAAATATCTACGAGCATGCATATGCCGAGGGCAGGCGGACGAGGACACCCGGAGCGGTGCATGACGAACACGATGTGGATGCGGGGCGTGGAGTGGCTGGCCGCCGCGGCGGCGGACCCGCGCTCCTGTAAGTGGGAGTGGGATCACGGCGAGGGCATCGCGCTGCTGGAGGCGGGACGCTTCTGGGACATGCTGAGCGTCCCCGAGCGACTGGGCCTGCTCACCCTCGACCTGCTGTGGCGGCCCGGGATGCCCGTGCCGGGGCCGACGCTGGTCGACACGGCGGCGGGCCGGGTCGGGTTCTTCCTGCCGCCGGACCCCTCCGGGGGCTGGGTGGGAGCCGGCCTGCGGTACGCGACCAAGGGCACCTGGGTCGCCGTACCGCCGCCGTACCGGCCCGCGCGTTTCCTGGAGTGGCTCGTACCGCCGGACGGCTCCGGCGCGCTCCATCTGCCCGGCGCCCTGGAGGAGTCGCTGCGGCAGGCCAACGGCACCCTCGCCGTCCTCGCGCCGCTGTGCGGGCAGTGACGGTTCAGGCGCGCCCGGGTGCGGGGTGGGCGGCCGGCGGCGCGTCGGGTTCCGCGGGCACCGTGCGTCCCTGCGCCCGCCACTCGGCGACGAGCCGGGCGTAGATCGGCTCCCGGGCCCGGTCCGCCTGCGCCGGCCGGCCCGCCCTGCGCTTCCGGTCCAGCCGGTCGATCCGTTCCAGCCGATCCAAGCCGTGCGCCGGGTCCAAGCGGTTCATGCAGGGGCAACGCCGGTGGCCCGGCACCGGTACGGCCCCGCCCCACAGGCTCACCGGGTCGGGTGAGGCCATCGCTCGAACGAGACCTTCCGCCCGTCGGACAAGCATCCCGCCGGCTGTCTCCCGGGCGCGTGCCTCGACGGCCGTCTTTCCGACGGGCGGGGCGGAGTGAGCGCTCCTATGCTGGGACGGTCCGGGCTCCGACGTCCCGCTCATCGCACGGTCGGCTCTCACGCGCCTGGAGTCAGCCCATGTCGCATACGCCCGCCCGCCGGTTGAGGGCGGCGGCGGTCGCCGTCACGGTGGGGGCGCTGACGACACCGCTCGCCGCCGGTCCCGTCCGGGCGGCACCGGTTTCGGTGTCGGCCGCCCTCGCCGCCGACTCGCCCGGCCCGAGCCGCTCCGGAACCGGCGTCCGTGACCTCACCCCCGGTGTGGCGCGCCAACTCGACGCCGCCGTGCGGAAGGTGATGCGTGAGGCGGACATCCCCGGCGTGACCGTGGGCATCTGGACGCCGCGACAGCCGAGTTACGTCCGCGCGTTCGGCGTCGCCGACAAGCACACCGGCCGGCGGATGGCACCGGACCTGTACATGCGCATCGGCAGCGAGACCAAGACGTTCACCGTGACCGCACTGCTGCAACTGGTGGACCAGCACAAGGTGGGCCTGGACGACCCGATCGGCACGTACATCGACGGCGTGCCCGACGGGAACAGGATCACACTGCGCCAGCTCGCCGACATGCGCAGCGGACTGTTCAACTACTCCGGGGACCCGGGCTTCGACAAGGCGCTCACCTCGGACCCGCGACGGCCCTTCACACCTCAGCAGTTGCTCGCCTACTCCTTCAGGCATCCGGTGATGTTCCGGCCGGGACAGAAGTTCTTCTACTCCACCACCAACCTGATCCTGCTCGGTCTGGCGGTGGAGAAGGAGAGCGGACAGCGCCTCGGGGACTACATCAGGCAGCACATCCTCCATCCGGCCGGCCTGACGCACACGGTTCTCCCCACCGGTGACGCGTTCCCCACCCCGCACGCGCGGGGCTACACCGTGCAGACGGCGAACGGCAAGGAGGTTGACGCGGCCGACTGGAATCCGTCCTGGGGCTGGGCGGCCGGCGCGATGATCTCGGACCTCCGGGATCTGCGCACATGGGCGCCCGTGGTCGCCATGGGCCGGTTCCCGGACGGCAGGCGGATGGTGAGTGCCGCCACCCAGAAGCAGCGGCTGGTCACCCCGGGGACCGGCACGATCAAGGGTGCCGGATACGGTCTGGGCATCTTCGACGTCCAGGGCTGGATCGGCCACAACGGGTCCCTGCCGGGCTACGAGACGCTGACCGTCCATCTGCCCGAGACAGGGACGACGCTCGTCGTGCTGCTCAACACGGACATCGACCACCGGGGCCACGAGCCCGGTACCGTGCTGGGCGAGGCGATCACAAAGATCATCTCGCCGGCCCATGTGTACAACCTGCCCGTCACGCGGACTGGATGAGGCACGCGGGGCCGCGACCGGTCCCCCGTTCCGGTCGTGCCCCGCGGACTGCCGAAAGTACGTGCGATGCCGGACGTGGGGTAGTGCACGTGTGCCCGGCGTGGCCCCCGCGGCACTCACCGCTGCACAGACGAGTCCGGTTGGTCCGGGTTCGCCGCACCGGTGCCCGGTACGCCCAGGTCGGGCACGGGCAGCTCGCCGGTGGCGAGGTGAGCGAGGACGACCTCGTACAGGTCGGTGCCGCCGGCCGTCAGCCGGCGTTCCAGGACGGGTTCGGCGGCCCGGACGTGTTCGCGTACGGTCTGGGCGTGCACACCGAGGACCTGGGCGGCGCGTTCGGCGTGCGCGTCGGCGGCGGTCCAGGCGCGCAGCGTGGCGCGCAGATCCCGGCCGTCCTCGTCGAGGCGGCCGAGCAGCCCCTCCGCCCAGGAGCGCAGCGCGCTCGTCCCGAGCAGCTCGGTGAGCCGGGTCCGGGCCGGCGAACCGGGTGCGCCGCCGGAGAAGTCGTACGGGCCGTGTGCCGCCTCGGTGTTGAGGGCGGCGTGGGCGACGGCTCGCACGGGCAGCCGGGAGAGGTCGGCGCCGAGCAGCGAGGCGACCCGGTCCATCCGGGCTCGGACCGTGTTGCGGCTGACGCCGAGCACCTTGGCCGCGTTCACGGCGGTGAACTCGAGGCCGAGCCGGGTGGTGGCGAGCAGTTCGGCGCGCACATGGTGTGGCAGCGTGTCGAGCGGGCGTAGCACGGCGGCTGCCCAGCCCCGCAGCGCCGCGGGGTCCATGAGCCGGGCGGGACGGGTACGGGCGGCGTAGACGGCGTACCGGTCGGGCCGGAACCGGGACACGGCGAGGGCGGTGACGGCCTGTCCGTAGGCGGTGGCGGTCAGGGCGAGTTGCTGCCGGGGGCTGCCGCCGAGGAAGGTGCGGGGCCGGCCGGCGACCAGCGAGCGCAGCCGCCGCTCCACCTCGGCGGACGGGCCGACGACGATGACGTGTTCGTCCACCGCGGGGCAGCGCACGACGAGCGCCCCGCCTGCCGTGGCGTCCACGCACGCGTCGGCGAGGCGGTCGCGTTCCGCGGCGGCGTCCTCGAGGACGTAGACACGGGCGGTGTCCTGTTCCAGCAGGCCCGGCCACAGCCCTGCGGCGACCCGGCGGGCGGAGACGGTGTCCTCCACCATGAGCAGTTGCAGGATCGCCAGCCGCAGATCGGCCGTGGCCCGCCGCAGGCGCCGCCCGGACTCGGCCGACTCCCGTTCCCCGAGCAGGAGTTCCAGTAAGCCGGCGGTGTGGCCGAGGATCTCGGTGGCGCGCCGGTCGAAGGGCTCCGGGCGGGCCACGGCGAGGACGGCTCCGGCCGCCGGGCCGGGTC
Source organism: Streptomyces sp. RB17 (assembly GCF_009604455.1). Taxonomy (GTDB): domain Bacteria; phylum Actinomycetota; class Actinomycetes; order Streptomycetales; family Streptomycetaceae; genus Streptomyces. Next base: position 48,306 of record NZ_WEGL01000005.1, on the reverse strand, counting down.
CGGGATGCCGTATCCCGACCAGCCGCACATGCCGTACACCGTCGTCGAGGGACGCGGCGGAGAGCCGGCCGGCGGCGACGTCGGCGACGACGGCGGAGTCGAGCGGCAGCCGCGCACCGGCGAGCAGGCCGCCGCGGTCGTCCTGGAGGCACACCGACGCGCTCACGGTCCGGGCGAGCCAGTCGACGAGCCGGCGAAGATCGCGGCCGGCGGGCCGCAGCTGCTCCAGCAGCTCCTGCGCCCAGGCGCGGTCTCCGCCGTACGGCTGCTGGAACGCCTGGCCCTCGTCCGGTCGGCCGACCACGTGCCCCTCTCCTCGCCTCCGTGTTGACCTGGGCTTACGCATCGGCACGTTACCGGAACGGGGCGCGCTCCCGCGCCGGACAGGGCTCCGCCGGCGGCCCGGGGGGGTGGGCCGCCGACGGAGGCATCGCGACCGGGGCGGGGGATGCCCACGAGCGCTCATCCGTCGCTTGCCCCGGAATCCGGAAAGTACGCACTGGAATGACAGGGCGCTCGGCCGGAACCGGCTCACTGGGCCTCGGCCGGCGCCCCGCCCCGCATTCCCGCCACCGCGAGCAACGCACCCAGCAGGCAGAGCACCGCGCTGATCAGCGCGAAGGCGTGCACGCCGGTCATGAACGCCCACTCGCCGCCGTCGCGCCACGGCCGTCCGGAACGTACCCGGCCCGCTCCGGGAGACCGGCGCCACGCCCATCGCCACCGCGCCCTGCGCCTCGGCGGGTGTCCCCGGCAGAGCCGCGGGTGGCACGTGGGATGCGCGTGTGGCGCCCGGTACGGAATAAGCTCGGTGAATGGCGAAGTACTTCGACGTGCACCCCGACAACCCGCAGCCGCGCAGCATCGCCCAGATCGCCGACGCGGTGCGCTCGGAAGCACTTATCGCATACCCGACCGACTCCTGTTACGCGCTGGGCTGCCGGCTGGGCAGCCGGGACGGCATGGACCGGATCCGTTCCATCCGCCATCTGGACGATCGGCACCACTTCACCCTGATGTGCCGGGACTTCGCGCAGCTCGGCCAGTTCGTGCTGGTGGACAAGGACGTGTTCCGGGCCGTGAAGGCGTCGACGCCGGGCAGCTACACGTTCATCCTGCCGGCCACCCGTGAGGTGCCGCGCAAGCTGCTGCACCCGAAGAAGAAGACCGTGGGCGTGCGCATCCCGGACCATGTGGTCACCCAGGCCCTGCTGGCGGAGCTGGGCGAGCCGCTGCTGTCCAGCACGCTGCTGCTGCCGGACGAGGAGGAGCCCCTGACGCAGGGCTGGGAGATCAAGGACCGGCTTGACCATGTGGTGGACGCGGTGGTCGACTCCGGCGAGTGTGGCACCGAGCCGACGACGGTCGTGGACTTCTCCAGCGGCGAGGCGGAGATCGTACGGCGGGGCGCCGGGGACACCAGCCGGTTCGAGTGAGCGCGCGGCACTCCCGGCGCGGGATTGCGGATCTTGCGTGACAGCATGGGCCGTAGCCGTGGCGTCGAGGGGCCGTCGCCGCCCGACGCCCATGTTCCCCAGGGAGGCCTGCCCGCCATGACCGATGTCCAGGCAACCGATCTCGAGATCACGACCGAGGACGGCGTCGCGGACGCCTACCTCGCCCATCCCGCCGACGGCCGCCCCCGTCCGGGCGTGTTGTTCTACCAGGACGCCTACGGCCTGCGTCCGCACCTGAGGTCGATGGCCGACCGGCTGGCCGCCGCCGGCTACACCGTGCTGGTGCCGAACGTCTTCTACCGCCTCGGCCGCACTCCGGTCGTCGAGCTGCCCGAGTTCATCGACCCGGCCGCGGACCCGACCATCTGGGAGCGGCTCGGCCCGGTCGTGGCCTCGCTGACTCCGGATCTGATCAAGCGGGACGCGGGCGCCTATCTGCAGTGGCTGGCCGACAGCCCGCTGGCCACGGACGGGCCTGTCGCGGTGACCGGTTACTGCATGGGCGCCCGGCTGGTCCTGCGGACGGCGGCCGCGTTCCCGGACCGGGTAGCCGCGGCGGCCGGCTTCCACGGCGGCGGCCTGGCCACCGACGAGCCGACCAGCCCACATCTGGGCGCCCCCGACATCACCGCGGAGCTGTACTTCGGACACGCCGACAACGACCGGTCGCTGCCCCCGGAGCAGATCGAGCGCTTCGAGAAGGCCCTGACCGAGGCCGGGGTCCGGCACACCTGCGAGGTCTACCCGGGTGCCCGGCACGGCTTCACGCAGGCGGACACGGACGCGTACGACCGCGAGGCCGACGAGCGGCACTGGCGGGCCCTGCTCGACCTGCTGAACCGCACCCTCTGACGCCGGCTCACGGCGCGTGCCACACGGCGGGCGCCGTAAGCGGATCCGTTCACTGCATTGACATGGACGCGTCCCAGTACGAGCCTGAGAGCGCTCTCAAACAGGTACGGACCAATGTCCGTACGACCCCGACCCCACACGGAGGCAAGAGAGTGCCGCATCGACTCACCCGCCCCGCCCTTCCCCTGGCCGCCGCAGCGGCCCTGGTCGGCGGAGTGCTCGCCCTCGGCGCCCCGGGCCACGCCGGCGCCGCCGTGCCGGACACCATCCCACTGAAGATCACCAACGACTCGGGCCGCTCCGAACCGGTCTACGTCTACGACCTCGGCACCCAGCTGTCCTCCGGGCAGCAGGGCTGGGCCGACGCGAACGGAAGCTTCCACGCCTGGCCGGCGGGCGGCAACCCGCCGACGCCCGCCCCGGACGCGGCGATCGCCGGCCCGGCCCCCGGACAGTCCACGACCATCCGGATACCGAAGTTCTCCGGCCGGATCTACTTCTCCTACGGCCAGAAGCTCGACTTCCGGCTGACCACCGGCGGCCTGGTGCAGCCGGCCGTGCAGAACCCCTCCGACCCCAACCGGAACATCCTGTTCAACTGGTCCGAGTACACCCTCAACGACTCGGGGCTGTGGCTGAACAGCACCCAGGTGGACATGTTCTCGGCGCCGTACGCGGTCGGCGTGCAGCGCTCCGACGGCAGCGTGATCACCACCGGGCACCTGAAGTCCGGTGGCTACAACGGCTTCTTCAACGCGCTGCGCAGCCAGTCGGGCGGCTGGTCCGGCCTGATCCAGACCCGTTCCGACGGCACGGTGCTGCGCGCCCTTTCCCCGCTGTACGGCGTGGAGACCGGGGCCCTGCCGGCGAGCGTGATGGACGACTACGTCAACCGGGTCTGGCAGAAGTACACGACGTCGACGCTGACCGTCACGCCCTTCGGCGACCAGCCGAACACCAAGTACTACGGCCGGGTCTCGGGGAACGTCATGAACTTCACCAACGCCTCCGGTGCGGTCGTCACCAGCTTCCAGAAGCCCGACGCGGACAGCATTTTCGGCTGTCACAAGCTGCTCGACGCGCCCAACGACAATGTGCGGGGCCCCATCTCCCGTACGCTGTGCGCCGGCTTCAACCGCTCGACCCTGCTGGTCAACCCGAACCAGCCGGACACCTCCACGGCCGCCTTCTACCAGGACGCGGTGACGAACCAGTACGCGCGTGCGGTGCATGCGCAGATGGCCGACGGCACGGCCTACGCGTTCGCCTTCGACGACGTCGGCAACCAGGAGTCGCTGGTCAACGACGGCAGCCCGCAGCAGGCGTATCTCACGCTGGATCCGCTGAGCTGACATGCCACGGCCCCGCGCCGCTCGGATGCGGGGCCGCGGAACGTCGATGTTCAGGCAGAAGGGACGCGGCTGTAGGCCTGTGCCGGTGAGCGCGGGTGCGTCGGCCGCGGCTGCTCACGCAGGGCCCTACGGCGTTGTGCCTACCCGTCGCCCCGTGGGTCGCGAGGTCCGGCATCCGGCGGCGCCGCCGCCAGGTGGCGCCGCAGGAAACGCGCCTGGTGCCGCAGCAGGTCGCTCGTGACGTCGGTGCCGACGGGCTGGTGTCCCGCGCCGGGCAGGAGCAGGACCTCGTGCGGCCGGCCCGCGGTGAGCAGCGCGTCGGACAGCCGCAGGGTGTGGGCGGGCGGGACCTTGGGGTCCGCGAGGCCATGGACGAGCAGCAGGGGGCGGGTGAGCCGGGGCGCCTCGCGGAGCAGGGAACCGGCGTCGTACCGCTCGGGGTGGGCCTCCGGGTGGCCGAGGAACCGCTCACGCCAGTGGGCGTCGTAGAGCCGCTGGTCGGTCACGCCCGCGCCGGCCACGGCGGCGTGGAAGACGTCCGGGCGGCGCAGCACGGCGAGCACGGCGAGCGAGCCGCTGTACGACCAGCCGCGGATGCCGACCCGGCGCAGGTCGAGCACGGGGTGCGCGCGGGCGGCCTCCCGCAGCGCGCTCACCTGGTCGTCGAGCGCGGGCCCGAACAGGTCGCCGTACACCTCGCGTTCCCAGTCCGGCCCGCGCCCCGGGGTGCCCCGGCCGTCGGTCCCCAGCACCGCGAAGCCCTGCTCGGCGAACCACTGCGACACGAGTGTCTTCCAGTCGTGGGCCGCGGTGACCCGCTGACCGCCCGCGCCGCCGTAGGGGTCGAGCAGCACCGGAAGCGGGCCGTGGTCCGCCGGCCGGTGCCAGGAGGGCAGGTAGAGGGCGGCCCGCAACTCCCGCGGGCCGAGCCGCAGCATGCTCCTGCGCACGCCGAGCACGGGCGACTCCGCGTACGACGGGACGGCCACGGCCGGCCGCCCGGCACGCAGTACCTCGGCGCGCGGGGTCGGGCCTGCGGTGTCGGCGGTGGTCCGCACGAGGGTGCCGCCGCGCAGCACTCCCCCGTGCAGCCCCGGGCCCGCGCTCCGCCGGCGTGGTTCGGTCCCCGGCCGCCAGGACCACAGACCGACCTCGGTGGGTTCGTCGGACGCCGTGAACAGCACCTCGTCCCCGTCGACACCGAGGACGGCACGCAGTTGGCGGCCCCGGGGCGTGATCGGTTCGCCGTCGGCCGTGAGGTGCCGGGTGCCCCGCAGATCCGTGTGGGCCAGGACGACGCCTGAGGCAGTGCGGGCCGGCAGCCCGGGCACCAACGCCACCCAGCGGGCGTCCCGTTGCTCCCACAGGACCGTCGTACGGCCGTCCGCCGGGTCGATGCCGAGCAGCCGGACGATGCCCTGGTCACGGGACTGTACGACGACGAAGGGGCCGTGCGCGTCCCAGCCGGCGCCGACGACGTACTCGAAGGCGTCACGGTCCCAACGGACGTGAGTGAGGGGCCCGTTGGCCTCGAACCGGGCCAGCCAGAGGGTGACGTCGGGGTTCGGCGTGCCGGCGAAGGCGTGGTGACGGACGCTGGGCGGGTCCTCCGGCGTGGCCGGGTCGGTGCTGTACCAGCGCCGCACGCGCCGACGATCGGTCCGGGCGCACAGCAGGGCGGTGCCGTTGGGCGCCCACCAGTGACCGCGCGGACCGTCGGGGAGCGTGGCGGCCGTGTGCGCCGCGACGCCGAACTCGACGTCGGCGGCGTCGGGTTGGGCGATCGGGCGGTCACCCGTCCCGTCCGCTCCCAGGACGCGGAGGGCACCGCGGCAGACATAGGCGATACGACGGCCGGTGGGATCGGGGCGCGGATCGCCGGCGGGACGTGCGGCCGGCAGCCGCCGGGGCTCGCCACCGCGCACCGGCACGGTCCACAGCACACCGCCCAGCACGAAGACGACCACCTGGCCGGCCTCGTCGGCGGCATACCCCTCGATCCCCCGCGGCCTGCGCCCGGCACCGAGCAGCCGCACCGGATCCGCCAGCAACCGCTCCCCGCCCGAGCCGAGTTCGAGCCGCCACAGGCACGCAGCGGGGTCGTCCCCCGTACGCCCCCGCAGATACAGCACGGCCCCGCCGTCCGCGGTCACGGTGAACCGGCCGGGGACACCGCGGGTGAAGCGGGCCGTGCGGACGAGTTGGGCGGGGAGAAGGCCGGGGCGCACGTACCGGTGTCTTCCCTCACCACTGGAGTCGTACACATATTCGATTACCGGCTTGGCTCGCGCGGCTGACCGGAGATAGCGTCCCTCTCACTCCGGACGAGTGAGAGGGATGTCGTGCAGGTCAAGGTGCGTGGGCAGGGTGCCCGCAGGTGGATCACCTTCGGGGCGATCGGGTTCGGGGCGCTGTTCCTGGTCGTCGGGCTGATCCTCGCGGGGGTGTCGGTCTCGTTCCTGGCGAACGCGGAGCGTGCCCGGGGCACGGTGGTCTCCCTGGAGTGGCGGACCGACCACAGCGGCCCGTCCCGCAGGACGCGGGTGCGGGACAAGTCCATGGCGTACCCGGTGGTGGAGTTCACGTCGGCGGACGGCACACGGCGGACGTTCCGGGACTCCACGGGTTCCAACCCACCGGCGTACGAGGAGGGCGAGCGGGTCGAGGTGCTCTACCGCGCGGCTTCCCCCGAGGACGCCCGGATCGACGGGTTCGCCTCACTCTGGCTGCTGCCCCTGGTGTTCGGCGGGATCGGGCTGGTGGTCGCGGGAATCGGGACGGCCGTTGCGCTGGCGACGCGGGGGCGCTCCTGAAGCCGCGTGTCCTGGCTCGAGTTCGTGGCACCATGTGCGACATGACGACGAACCGAAAGGCCTGTGCCGCGTAGCCGGCCGGGACAGCTCCGGGGCCGCGTTCCCGGCCGCCGGACGCAGCGAACGACACCGGGCATCGACGGCTTGCCCTCCCGTGTGCTGTCCGAGATCTCCCGCCTCGAACGCACCCGCAACTATCTGCAGCCAGGAGACGTCGGCGCGGCCCTGCGCCAGTGGCGGGACTACGTCCACCGCCCCGAGCGCGAACTGTGGCGGGACTACGAGTGGGGCAATCCGTACTGGTACTGCTGCGAGCCCGACCCCGCCGAAGCCCGCGCTCTCCTCGACACCGTGATGCGGGCCCTGTCACCGCGCAGCGCCCGCGAGCTCCGGCGGATCGTCGGCCGGTTCGACGCTGTCTGGAACCGGCCGTCGCCCCCGTACGACCCAGGCTGAGAGTGAGCGGAACCCGCGAGCACGCCTCTGGACGGGAGCCGTGGCAGGATCTCGATCATGAGGATCGAGAGAGAGGACCGGCGCGTCGCCCTGGTCACCGGGTCGACGTCGGGTATCGGGGAGGCGGTCGCGCGGAGGCTCGCGGCCGACGGTATGCGGGTGGTCGTCCATTCACGGCGCAGCACCGCGGCCGGGGAGGCGCTGGCCGACGAGCTCGGCGGTGTGTACGTGCGGGCGGACCTGGCCGTGGAGGAGGAGGCCCGCGGGCTGGTGGGGGCGGCGCTCGACCGGTGCGGGCGGCTGGACGTGCTGGTGAACAACGCCGGTATCAGCCGGCCGATCCCCCACGACGACCTGGCCGCGGCGACACCCGCGCACTGGCGACAACTGCTGGAGGTCAACCTCATCGCACCATGGGTCCTGTGCACCGCGGCACGTCCGGCCCTGCGCGAGTCCCCCGGGGGCGGCAGCATCGTGAACGTCACGAGCCACGCCGGCGTGCGCCCCAAGGGCTCCTCCGTACCGTACGCGGCGAGCAAGGCGGCGCTGAACCATGTCACCCGGCTGCTCGCGGCCGCCCTCGCGCCCGATGTGCGGGTCAACGCGGTGGCGCCGGGACTCGTGGACACGCCCATGACCAAGGACTGGACCCAGGCACACGAACTGTGGCGCGACCGCGCCCCCATGCGCCGCCCGGCCCGGCCCGCCGACGTGGCCGGCCTGGTGGCGTCCGTGATCGCCAGCGACTACCTCACCGGCGAAGTCATCCTGCTCGACGGCGGGTTGAATCTGACCTGACGGCCGCCCGACACCAGCAGGTGCACCGGCCCCCTCAGCCCCTGACTCCTGCCCTGGCCTGCCCTCCCCCGGCAACTCGACAAAGGTCCTCACCACCCCTGGGAACCGGACCATCGGCGACGTCCTCCGGGGCTGGGCCAGGGTGCTCGGCCCCCGGATCGGCGGCGGAGTCGCGGTGCCCGAGCCGGCCCCCGGCGAGCCTGGCCGGCGCGGACTGGCGTGCCTGCCGGACGGCGCACGCACCGCCGCCCCCGGTGACAACTGCGTACTCGCCGACTCCGGCATCCGCCGGGACGACGTCGACAGCGCCCAGGGCCTGCGCGGCTTCGCGGCGGGCGCCCGCCATGGACTTCCACCGCGACGAGCGCGAACGGCGGGCGAGGGCCGAACGCGGCGCATGGGCCGGTGACCGAGGCACCTGGGCGCACAGCACCCTGTACAACTATCGGATCAGGTCGGTCAGGTCAGGCGTCCGGGGTCCGCCGCGGGCCTCACAGACGTACCGTCATCGCGACGGCCACCTCGTCACCCGGCGCGAGCCCCTCCGGCCGGCGCACCGCGCTCTTGAGCGGCAGCAGATACCCGCCGTCCTTGGGAAAGAGGGACGTGGTGAAGGCGGTGGCGCCGATCCTCGCCTCGACCGGGATCACGCCCCAGCCGTAACTGGCCAGCGCGGCCACGTCACGGATGTCTGCGCACTCCGCGTCCGGCACGGCGACGAAGTAGTACGGCGCCGGGCCCCGCCACTCCACGACGCGGCCGGCGAAGGCCAGTTGCACGGTCCGCCTCCTCCCGCAGCAGAAGAAGGTCCCACCGTACCGGCAGCGTCCCGTGCCCCAGCCGTCCGTGGCCGACGGTGAACCGGCCACGCTGGACGAAGTACGGAACTTGGGCGCACCCGCGCCGCACTGAACCCCGGGCCGCAGGCCACCGCGGGGGAAGCCGGGCCCCGCCAACCGCCCCTGACCGGAGCATTGTTACCGTGCACCGCGTGTCTGACTCCTCGCGCGATACCGCCCAGGGCGCCGGCTGGGGCTCTGCCGAGCCCGGTGCCTACAAGCAGCTGATGCCGGACCACGTCGAGAAGCTGTCGTGGCTGAATCCACGCACCCTGTGGGCCGCCCGCAACGGCGTGCTGGCGTCCTGGTTCGGCGACCCGACCGGCCGTACCCGCAGCCGCTGGGTGGCACGCCGGGAAGCGGCCGGAGCCCCCGCCGACAAGGTGATCCGGCGCGAGGCCACCGACCGGTTCTCCTTCATGGTCATCGGGGACACGGGCGAGGGCGACGACCCCCAGTACGCCGTCGTCCCCGGGTTCCTGAAGGTGAGTCAGGGAACGGACTTCGCGGTGATCGCGAGCGACGTGATCTACCCGGTGGGCAGCGCCGACGACTACGGCAGCAAGTTCTTCCGGCCCTACCAGGACTATCCGGCGCCGATATACGCGATACCGGGCAACCACGACTGGTACGAGGACCTCGGCGCCTTCATGCGCGTCTTCTGCGCCGACACCCCGCCGCTCGACCCCGAGCCCCGGCCCCGCCCGCTCGGCCGCGCCTGGTGGCGGGCCCTGCTGTGGCACCGGCCGCGGCCTGCCGACGAGCGACGGCTCGCCGCCGCACGGGACGTGCGGTCGGCACCCGGCCAGCAGGCCGTGCAGCCGGGGCCGTACTGGGCCATGGACGCCGGTCCGGTACGGATCGTCGGCATCGACACCGGCCTCCTCGGCACGATCGACGCCGAACAGGGCGCCTGGCTGCGCGAGGTCTCCCGGGGACCGCGGCCGAAGATCCTGATCACCGGGTCGCCGCTGTACGTCGACGGCGAGCACCACCCGTGCGCGATCGAGGGCGGCGGGACGGTCGACGACGTCGTCCGGGACCCCGAGCACCACTATGTGGCCGCGATCGGTGGCGACATCCACAACTACCAGCGCTACCCGGTCGACGTGGACGGCCGGACCATCCAGTACGTGGTCGCGGGCGGCGGCGGGGCGTTCATGCACGCCACCCACACCATCCCGCGGATCTCGGTCGCGGGTGTCACCGAACGGGACTTCCGCTGCTATCCGCTGCGCGGCGACTCCCTGGCCTTCTACAGCCGCCTGTACGGCCGCCGGCTGCGGCTGCGCCGTTTCTTCACCCTGACCGAGGCGGAGGCGACAGCGGTCGTCGCCGAGCGCCTCGGCATCGAGCCGGGCCGCAAGCCCGGCCCCGACGCGCGGGTCACCCGGCGCACCCGGCTGGTCGCGAGCCTCCTCGGCACCGGTGGCCGCCCGGACCGTACGTCCCGGTTCCGGCTGCCCGTGCGCAAGGCCTACACCCAGTTGTTCTCACCCGGCTCGGCCACCTACAGCCCGCCGTTCTTCAAGTGCTTCCTGCGGCTGGACGTCGCCCCGGAGGCGGTCCGGCTGCGCTGCTTCGCCGCCACCGGCAACCGGGCGCAGGAAGTCGATCCGCCGGTCGAGGACGAGATCGTCATCCCGCTGAAGTGATCACACGGTTGTCACACCCGCCTGCCAGAATCGGAGGACGGAACCGACGTACGACCGCTGGAGGAGCCCGTGCCGTCCACCGCCCGCCCGCTGCGCAAGCTGGGCTTCCTCACCATCGGCCTGTTCGACCCGGCGGATCCCGCCCGGGGCCATGAATCCACGCTGGAGATCATCGAGCTGGGCGAGCGGCTCGGCTTCGACAGCGCCTGGCTGCGCCACCGCCATCTGCAGCACGGCATCTCCTCCCCGATCACCGTCCTCGCCGCCGCCTCCCAGCGCACCCGCCGTATCGAACTGGGCACCGCAGTGACCCCCCTCGGCTGGGAGAACCCGCTGCGTCTCGCCGAGGACCTGGCGACGGTGGACGTCCTGTCCGGGGGCCGGCTCAACCCGGGCGTCAGCGTGGGCCCGCCGATGCACTTCGAGCGGGTCAAGGAGGCGCTGTACCCGGACACGGCCGACGTCGAGGACTTTGGCTACGAGCGGGTGCGGCGGCTGCTGGACCTGGTGCGGGGCAAGCCCGCGAGCGACTTCAGCGGGGTCGAGGGGTTCGAGGTCTTCTCGGATGTGGTCCAGCCGCAGTCCCCCGGGCTCGGCCGGCGGATGTGGTACGGCGGGGGCAGCCTCCGCTCGGCGCGCTGGGCGGGCGAGCACGGCATGAACCTCCTGACCAGCAGCGTGGTCAAGGCGGAACAGCCGGACGGGCCATGGGACTTCGCCGAGATCCAGCTCTCCCTCATCCGCGAGTTCCGCGCCCGTCACCCCGACGGTGAGGCGGCCCGGGTCTCGCACGGCCTGGTGGTGATACCCACCGACTCCGCGAGCCCGGAACAGCGCGCCAAGTACGAGGCGTACGCGGCCCAGCGCCTGCCGCGCACGGCCACCCCGCAGGGTCCGGGCCGGCTGCTGTTCGCCCCGGACCTGGTCGGCACCTCCGAGGAGATCGCCGAACGACTGCGCGCCCACGCCGCGTTCCGGGAGGTGGACGAGGTGGCGTTCGCGCTGCCGTTCACCTTCGAGCACGAGGACTACGTACAGATCCTGACCGACATGGCGACGAAGCTGGGCCCGGCCCTGGGGTGGAAGCCGGCGGGCTGAGCGCTGTCGGTTCCCCCCATCCGTCACCAGCGGCCCGGCTCCGTGCCCACCACCGCCTCCGACGGCCTGCCGTCCACCCCCACCGGCACGTCCCCCGCGAGCATCACCCGATGCATGATCCGCGGGGAGCCGGCGTGGGCGTGGTCGCTCGGAGCCAGGTGGATGGTCGCCCTGTTGTCCCAGAAGGCGACGCTGCCCGGCTCCCAGCGGAAACGGACGGTGTACTCGGGGCGCACGGCCTGCTCCAGCAGCATCTCCAGCAGGGCCGCGCTCTCCGGGCGGGAGACATCGGTGATCTGTTCCAGGTAGTAGCCGTTGACGAACAGCACCCGCTCCCCCGTCTCCGGATGCACCCGGACCAGTGGGTGCACCGAGGCCACCTGGTGGTCGAGCAGATGGCGCAGGTACGCGTCGTCGCCGGGCCGGGGCTGGTAGCCGACGCCGAGGCGGTGTTCGGCGCGCAGGCCGTCCACGAAGGCGCGGACCGGCGCGGAGAGACCGGTGTAGGCGGCGGCCAGGTTGGCCCAGGTGGTGTCGCCGCCGTAGGCCGGGACGGTCTCGGCGCGCAGGACGGTTGCGGCGGGCGGGTCGATGCGGGTGCCGTAGTCGCAGTGCCAGCCGCGCAGCAGGGTGTGCCGGCGGCGGTGCAGCCATTCGTCGCGCTCCATGCCGTAGCGTCCGGACAGTTCCAGCCGGTCGGCCGTCGTCTCGACCTCCGGGAAGTCCGGCGGCGAGTGCGGACCGCGGCGCGGCAGCACGACCGGCTCGCCGAACCGGCGGGCGAAGGCGACATGCCCGGCGTGGTCCAGGTCCTGCCCGCGGAAGAAGACCACCTTCCAGCGCAGCACGGCCTGCCGGATCAGGGCCACCACGGCGTCGTCCAGCGGCCCGGCGAGGTCGACACCGGTGATCTCGGCACCGATGTGCCCGGCGGCCGGCTTCACCTCCACGCCTGGAACCTTCAGCTCCACGCCCTCGGCCCGGTGCGTCTGATCCGCGGTGGCCCTGTGCGTCGTCATGCGCGCTCCCGTGCTCGTCCGAACCGGCTCCACCGAAGATCGTGACACCCCGGGTCCTCACACGGCGAACTCCCGGATGACCGTGTTCCGGAACACCGCCGTACCGCCGGCCGCGAAGAGGGCCGGCCGGTCGTCCACCAGGTACGGGAACACCTCGCTGGAGTGCACGTACCGGCCGTCGTCCACGAACATCTCGACGGAGGTGCGGTTCACCAGGATGCGCAGCCTCACCCGGCCGGCGCCCGGGTCGAAGGGCGTGCGGCTCCCCTGCCGGTTGCCGCTGGTGTCGGGGCCCACGGTGCCGCGCCGGTCGAGGAAGGCGTAGTCGCTCCAGACGCCGGCGTCGATGTGCCGCCCACCGTCGGGTGAGCGGCGCAACTGCACGCCTGCTCCGGTGAGTCGGGACCAGGTGATCTCCGTCGTCAGCTCGTGGGAGATGCCGGTGTCGTCGAGGAGGCGGGTGCCCTCGACGGTCAGGTCGCCGAGGTTCACCGTGCGGGAGACGTGGGAGTCGAGCGCGGGGACGGGACGGGAGGCCGGGTAGTAGGCGCCGGGGGCGGACCTCCTGAGAGTGATCTCGCGGACGATCGAGTCGGTGCCGTTGAAGCCGTCCGCGTCGATCGTGGGTGTGGTGTGGGCGTAGGCCCAGTTGTTGAGCCGGCCGAGGGCGTAGCGCGCCGCCGGATCCGGTGAGCCGTCCGTCTGCCGCTTCTCGAAGGTGACCGCCGCGTACCAGTCCCAGCCGTGGTCGAGCCACTGCGGGTCGGCGGAGTCGGCGGTGAACGAACTGCCGTCGAAGGAACCGGTCCAGTAGGCGTACGTGCCCGGCTGCCCGGACCCCGTGCCGTCCGCGCTCGCTCCCAGCACCCACTTCGCCGTCCCGTCGTCGGCGGTGATCCGGAACAGGTCGGGGCATTCGAGCACGCCGATGCCGTCCTTGACGAAACCGCCCGCGTACGTCCAGGACTTGAGGTCGGCCGAGTGGTGGAAGCCGATCGTGTTGCGTTCGCCGGCGAGTCGCGCGACATCCCGTGAGGTGGGCCGTCCGCCACCTGTGCCGTTGCTGTCCGCGCCGCCAGCCATGCCGCCCGCTGCCGTCTCCCCACCGGTCCGGTTGATCACCGCTCACCCTGTCCGTGAGGCTGGGAGGACGACACAGTCGAGGGAAGGTCCCATCGTGAACGGCATTCCGGCGCACACGCTCAATGACGGTACGACGATCCCCGCCATCGGCCTGGGCACGTGGCCGCTGGACGACACGGCCGCCGAGCGGGCCGTACGCTCCGCGCTCGGCCTGGGCTACCGGCTGGTGGACACCGCGACGAACTACCGCAACGAGACCGGTGTCGGGCGGGCCGTAGCGGGCAGCGGCGTGCCCCGTGCGGAGGTGGTCGTGACCACCAAGCTGCCCGGCCGGCACCACGGCTACGAGGAGACGCTCGCGTCCTTCGAGGAATCCCGGCGGCGGCTCGGCCTGGAGTACGTGGACCTGTATCTGATCCACTGGCCCAACCCCCGGGTCGGCAAGTACGTCGACTCCTGGAAGGCGATGATCAAGCTGCGTGAGGACGGGCTGGTCCGCTCGATCGGAGTCTCGAACTTCACGCCGGAACACATCACGCGGCTGGAGAAGGAGACCGGGGTGCTGCCTTCGGTGAACCAGATCGAGCTGCACCCGCTGTTCCCGCAGGAGGAGCTGCGCGGCTTCCACGCGGACAAGGGCATCGTCACCGAGAGCTGGAGCCCGCTGGGCCGGGGCAGCGATCTGCTGGACGATCCGGCGGTCGCCGAGGTCGCCGCGGCGCACGGCGTGACCCCGGCGCAGGCGCTGCTGCGCTGGCACCTCCAGATCGGCGCGCTGCCCGTCCCGAAGTCGGCCGACCCGGGCCGGCAGCGCGCCAACCTGGACGTCTTCGGTTTCGAGCTGGACTCCGACCAACTGGCGGCGATCGGCCGGCGCGCTCCACGCCGGCTCGGCGGGGACCCGGAGCGGCACGAGGAGTTCTGAGCCGACGAGGAGACCCTACTGCTCCTCGATCCGTTCCTGCGCACCGCCGGGCCGGGCACGGTCACCGGTCGGCGCGGCGAGGCTGCCGAGGATGTCCAGCAGTTCGGCACTGCGGCTGCCGGGCTCGGCGTGGAAGACGACCAGGGTGAGTCCGTCGGTGCCGTCCACGGACAGCTTGTCCGACTGCAGATCGAGGTCGCCGACCTGCGGATGGGTCAGCCGGCTCACCCGGCCGCGGCGGGGCCGTACCTCGTGCCTCGCCCACAGGGTGCGGAAGCGTTCGCTGCGCAGGGACAGCTCGCCGACCAGGTCGCGCAGCCGCGGGTCGTCCGCGTCCGCCCCGGCCTCGGAGCGCAGGACGGCCACGCCCTCCTCGGTGAGGTCCTCCCAGTCCCGGCGCAGCTCGCGCTCGGCCGGGTCGAGGAAGACGGCCCGCAGGAGGTTGACGCCGGGCCGGTAGTTCGGGGTGAGCGCGGTGGCGAGGGCGTTGGCGGCGAGGCAGTCGGTGCAGCGGTTCTGGACGTAGGCGGGGTTGCGCGGCCAGCCGTCGATGAGCTGCAACAGGCTCGCCGGGACCTGCTGGGTGCGGCGCCCGGACCGTACGCCGGAGCTCGGCCGGTCCCGGGCGAGGCCGACGAGGTGGGCGGTGGCGTCGGCGTCGAGCCGCAGCACGCCGGCGATGGCCTCAAGGACCTGCACGGACGGGTTGCGGTCCCGTCCCTGCTCCAGCCGCAGGTAGTAGTCGGAGCTGATGCCGGCCAGCATCGCGACCTCCTCGCGGCGCAGCCCCGGCACCCGGCGCAGCCCGCCGCCGGGCAGCCCCACGTCCTCGGGGCGCACCAGCGCCCGGCGGGCGCGCAGGAACTCGCCGAGCGCGTTCGTCCGGTCCATGGCCCCACCGTACGGCGGCCCGGCCGGCGGTGACTGGCCCTGTCACTCCCAGGATCGACGGGGTACTGCACCGACGGGCGCGCGGGGCGCAGGGTGGAGAGCGAGGCCGTCGGCAGGTCCGGTGGCCCGGACATCGCGAGCACCATGAGAGGTACGACATGACTGCACAGCTCGGCGGCACCCTGACCCCGGCCGACGGCCTGACCCTGACGCGCGTCGGCTACGGCGCGATGCAGCTGGCCGGGCCGCACGTCTTCGGTCCGCCGAAGGACCGTGAGCGGGCCGTGGCGGTGCTCCGTGCGGTGGTGGAGGCGGGCATCACGCACATCGACACCGCCGACTTCTACGGGCCGGTGGTCGTCAACGACCTCATCCGGGAGGCGCTGCACCCCTACCCCGAGGAGCTGCACATCGTCACCAAGGTCGGCGCCCGCCGCGGAGCCGACGGCAGCTGGGTCCTGTCCCGGCACCCGGAGGACCTGAAGGCGCAGGTGTACGACAACCTGCGGAACCTGGGTGTGGAGTCGCTGGATGTCGTCAATCTGCGGGTGGGTGACGTGGACGCCCCGAACGACGATTCCCTGGCCGAGCAGTTCGGCGCGCTGGCCGAGCTGCGTGAGCGGGGGCTGATCCGGCACCTGGGGCTGAGCACGGTGACCGCGGCCCAGCTGGACGAGGCGCTGGCGATCGCGCCCGTGGTGACCGTGCAGAACCTGTACAACCTGGCCAACCGGCAGGACGACGCCCTCGTGGAACGGACGGCGGCCAAGAACATCGCCTTCGTGCCGTACTTCCCGCTCGGCGGCTTCAGCCCGCTGCAGTCCGAGACGCTGGCGAAGGTCGCCGCCCGGCTGGGGGTCTCGGCGCAGCAGGTGGCGCTGGCCTGGCTGCTGCGCCGGTCGCCGAACATCGCGCTCATCCCGGGCACCTCCTCTCCGGAGCACCTGCGGGAGAACATCGCCGCCGCGTCGCTGGTGCTGCCGGACGACGCGGTCGCCGAGCTGGACGGCATCGCGGGCTGAACGTCCCCGGTCCGGGGTACTCGGGGGCGTGAGGCCGGCGCAGGGAAGGAGCCGCAGGTGGCAGCGGAGGACCGGCTGCGGACGTACCGCGGCAGGCGCGACTTCGAGCGGACCCGCGAGCCGTCGGGGCGGGAGCTCCGGGCCGGGGGTGACGAGCCGCATTTCGTGGTGCAGATCCACGACGCGAGCCGGATGCACTTCGACTTCCGGCTCCAGGTGGACGACGTCCTGAAGTCGTGGTCGATCCCGAAGGGCCCGTCCACGGATCCCGGGGACAAGCGGATGGCCGTGCCCACCGAGGACCATCCGCTGGACTACGAGGAGTTCGAGGGAGTGATCCCGGAGGGTGAGTACGGCGGCGGGACCGTGATCGTCTGGGACAACGGCACGTACGAGCCGCTCAGCCACGACCGCAAGGGGCGCCCGGTGGACTTCGCGGAGTCGCTGGAGCGCGGGCACGCCACCTTCCGGCTGCACGGCAGCAAACTGCACGGCGAGTACGCCCTGACCCGCTTCCGGGGGGAACAGGGTGAGCAGGAGGCCTGGCTGCTGGTGCGCAAGGGGTCGGCGCGGTCGGCCGGGCACGGCACACCGGATCCCCGGCGGGCCCGCTCGGTGCGCACCGGACGCACCCTCGCGCAGGTCGCGGCCGACGGCGAGGAGTGAGGTGCCGTGCCGGCGCTGCAGGACAGGCTGCCGGCCGACCTGCGGGAGCTGCTGCGCCCGGCCGGGCCGGGCGCGGAGCTCGCGGCGGCACCGATGCCGGCCACGCTCAGCGACCGGCGGGACTTCGGCGAGGGCTGGCTGTTCGAGCGGAAGCTGGACGGTGTCCGGCTGCTGGCGGTGCGCGAGGGCGACCGGGTACGGCTGCTGTCGCGCACGGGACAGCGGCTGAACGACACCTACCCGGAGATCGTGGAGGCTCTCGAGGCGCAGGAGTGCGCGGACTTCACGGTGGACGGCGAGGTCGTCGCGTTCAGCGGCGGCCGTACCGACTTCGCGCGGCTGCAGCGGAGGCTGGGGCTGACCCGGCGCCCGGACATCGAGGCGTCCGGGGTCGCGGTGACGTACTACCTCTTCGACCTGCTGCGCCTGGAGGGCGCCGACACCCGTCAACTCCCCTTGCGTGTCCGCAAGTCGCTGCTGCGGCGGGCGCTGGCCTTCCGCGCCCCGCTGCGGCTGACCCCGCATCGCAACGCGGGCGGGGCCGCGTTGCTGGCGGAGGCCTGCGGCCGGGGCTGGGAGGGACTGATCGCCAAGCGGGCCGACGGGCCGTACCGGACGCGCCGGTCCCCGGACTGGCTGAAGCTCAAGTGCGCGCAGGGGCAGGAGTTCGTGATCGGCGGCTTCACCGAACCGGCGGGCAGCCGCGTCGGGTTGGGGGCGCTGCTGCTCGGCCATTACGACGGTGACCGGCTGCGGTACGCCGGCAAGGTGGGCACCGGTTTCGACCGGCGGACGCTGCTGGAGCTGCGCGAGCGGCTGGACGGGCTGCGCCGGGACACTTCGCCCTTCACCGGCGCCGTACGCGAGGCCCGCGCCCGCTGGGTGAAGCCCGAGCTGGTCGCGCAGATCGCCTTCACCGAGTGGACACGGGACGGCATGCTGCGCCATCCCCGCTTCCTGGGACTGCGCGAGGACAAACGGGCACGGGACGTGGTCCGCGAGCGCGCGGCGGCCTGACACCCGCGATCACGTACGCATACGGATCACCGGGTTCCGCCCTGTTCTCGGAGGACGGGCTGCCCGTTCCGATGATCAGTGCCCCATGGACGCGAAGGTGCCGGGCAGCGCCTGCTCGGCCCAGATCGTCTTGCCCCGGCCCGTCTGCCGGCTCCCCCAGCGCTGGGTGAGCTGGGCGACCAGCAGCAGTCCGCGGCCGCCCTCGTCGTAGGCGTGGGCCCGGCGCAGATGAGGTGAGGTGGAACTGGCGTCGGAGACCTCGCAGATGAGCGCGCGGTCACGGATCAGCCGCAGCTGGATGGGCGGTTCGCCGTAGCGGATGGCGTTGGTGACGAGTTCACTGACGACGAGTTCGGTGATGAAGGCGGCCTCGTCCAGTCCCCAGACGGCCAGTTGCTCGACGGCCACCTGCCGGAGGACGGCGACCTCGGCGGGGTCGGGGGGCACGTCCCAGGTGGCGACCCGGTCGGCGCCGAGAGCGCGGGTGCGCACCAGCAGCAGGGCGACGTCGTCGGCGGGCTGGTCGGGCAGGACGGCCTTCAGGACGTCGTCGCACAGGGTCTCCAGGGACCTGGCGGGGACACCGAGGGCCCGGCGCAGTTCCTCGGTGGCCCCGTCGACATCCCGGTCGCGGTCCTCGACCAGGCCGTCGGTGTAGAGCGCGACGACGGAGCCCTCGGGAAGCTCCAGCTCCGTCGCCTCGAACGGCAGTCCGCCGACGCCGAGGGGCGGTCCGGCGCTCATGGGCACGGTCCGGGCGGTGCCGCCCGGCAGGACGACGGCCGGGGCCGGGTGGCCGGCGGCGGCGAGGCCGAGCCGCCGGGAGACGGGGTCGTACACGGCGTACAGGCAGGTGGCGCCGAGTTCGGCGACCTCCTCACGGCAGCCCTCGGCGGCGAGGTGGGTGACCAGGTCGTCCAGGTGCGTGAGGAGTTCGTCGGGCGGCAGGTCGACGTCGGCGAGGGTGCGGACGGCCGTCCGCAGCCGGCCCATGGTGGCCGAGGACTGGATGCCGTGGCCGACCACGTCGCCGACGACCAGGCCGACCCGGCCGCCGGAGAGCGGGATGACGTCGAACCAGTCGCCGCCGATACCGGCCAGCGATCCGCAGGGCAGATACCGGTGGGCCACCTCGAGCGCCGCCTGTGGAGGCAGTCCGCTCGGCAGCAGGCTGTGCTGGAGGGCGAGGGCGGTGCTGCGTTCGCGGGCGAAACGGTGGGCGTTGTCGATGCACACGGCGGCCCGGCTGCCGAGTTCCTCGGCGAAGACGGCGTCGTCGGGGCCGTATGCGTCGGGGTGGGCCATACGGACGCAGACCGCGACGCCCAGGGTGGTGCCGCGCGCCCTCAGGGGCACGGCGATCAGGGAGTGGGCGCCCTGCCGGTACGGGCGGCCCTGCGGTGAGCGCGCGTTGCGCTCGGCGATCCACTCGACGAACTCGGGCTCGTCGGCCTGGCTGAGCACCGCGTGGCCGTCGCGCAGGGCGCGGGCGGGCGGGGAGTCCGGCGGGTAGACGTCGGTCTCGCCGAGGGGGACGGCCGCGAAGGGGTCGCCCTCGTGGCTGGAGCCGTGGGCGATGCGGTGCAGGACGACACCGCCTTCGGGGATCACCGGTGGCTCGTCCGCGCCGAGCACCCAGTCCAGCAGGTCGACGCCGGCGAAGTCGGCGTAGCGCGGGACGAGGACGTCGACGAGTTCCTCGGCCGTGCGTACGACGTCCAGGGTGGTGCCGATGCGGGTCGACGCCTCGTTCAGCAGGGCCAGGCGGCGCCGGGCCCAGTACTGCTCACTGCTGTCGAAGGCCGCCATGGCGACCCCGGTCAGCTCGCCGGAGCCGGCGCGCAGCGGCCACATCTCGATGCTCCAGAGATGTTCCCGGTTCAGTGCGGGGGCGTCGGCGAAGCTCTCGTAGCGGACGGGCCGGCCGGTCTCGGTGACCTCGCGGAGGTGGCGCAGGAAGCCCACGTTGTACTCGGCTTCGGCCACGGTGTCCGGGAAGAACCGGCCGGTGAGCGCGGCCTCGGGGACGCCCATCACCTTGCAGGCGGCGTCGTTGAGCCGCAGATAGCGCTGCTGCGGGTCGAAGACCGACATCGACATGGAGGCCTGCTCGAAGGCCTCGGCGGCCAGGGTGCCGCCGGGCGGGCAGGCCGTGACGACGAATCCGGTGGGCTCCCCGCCGGCGCCGGTGAGGGGGCAGGCGGTGAGGGCCACGTCGATGCGGTGGCCGTCACGGTGGCGCAGCGCGACGGTGCCGGCCCGCGCGGCGAGCGTGGCGTCCGGGACGTCCCCGGCGAGCAGCCCGGCCGCGGGCCGGCCCACGACGTCATCGGCCGACCGGCCCGTGAGCCGCCGCGCGCCCTCGCTCCACCCGGTCACCGTGCCCAGGGCGTCGATGACCGCCACGGCGGCGCCATGCTTCATATGCCCAAGGATGTTCCGATTGCCTCAGTACATCAAGCGCGGGGGCGTTCCCGCCTCTTCGGCCGGACAGGAGCGTTCAGCTCTGGTGGGCGCGCAGGGCAGCGAGTGCCCGGTCGGCGTGGGTGTTCATGCGCAGTTCGCTGCGGACGATCTCCAGCACCGTCCGGTCCTCGGCGATCACGAAGGTGACCCGCTTGGTGGGGGCGAGGGAAAAACCGCGTCTGACGCCGAACCGCTCGCGGACCGTGCCGTCGGCGTCGGAGAGCAGCGGCATGCCGAGGCCGTGCCGGCCGGCGAACTCCTGCTGCTTGTCGACGGTGTCGCCGCTGATGCCGACGGGCCGGGCCCCGACGGCGGCGAACTCGGCGGCGAGGTCGCGGAAGTGGCAGGCCTCGGCGGTGCAGCCGGGGGTGAGGGCGGCCGGGTAGAAGAAGAGGACCACCGGCCCGTCGGCCAGCAGTTCGGTGAGCCGGCGGGTGGTGCCGGTCTCGTCGGGCAGGGCGAAGTCCTCGGCCCTGGCCCCGATCTCGATGCGTTCCGTCATGACCGTCCCTCCTCGTTCCGGGCGACTCCCCGGGCCCACAGCACCAGCGGCGCCTGCAGCGGCAGCCGCGCGAGGGCGGCCGCCCGCAGCGGCGCGGGCCGGCGGCGCCAGTCCACGGCCATCTGCACGTTCGCCGGGAACACCCCGACGAAGAAGGCCGCGGCCGCCTTCGCGGCGACGGCGCGTGTCCGGGGTGCCGCGATCCCGGCAGCCAGGGCCAGCTCCACGACGCCGCTGCCGTACGTCCATGCCCTGGGCGACCCCGGCAGCGCGCGCGGTACGACCGCGTCGAACGGGCGCGGGGCGGCGAAGTGGGCGACCCCCGCCGCGGCCAGCAGGCCGGCGAGCAGCAGGGGTGAGCGTTCGGACCGTGGCACGGTTCCTCCTCTGATGGCCTGCCGCCGGATATTACTGGACGGTAGGCGCCGAGGTGGCCCGTTGCCGCAGGACGCCGGCCGTCCCGCCGTCACCCTGTGGCGACCGCGCCGTCCGTCTCCCGGCCGGAGTCCTCCTCGGTCGTGTACGCGAGGAAGTCGTCGACCATACGGTGGAACAGGTTCGCCATCTGCCGCAGATCCTCGGGCCGCCAGTCGGCGAGGGCGAGCTGCATGCCCCGGGCTCCTGCCTCGCGGACCCGCTCGACGGCTTCCCGGCCGACGTCGGTCAGCCGGATCCGCTGGGCGCGCCGGTCGTCGGGGTCCGGGACGCGCGTGACGTAACCGGCCTTCTGCAGTTGCTGCACGGTCCGTGTCACATGGGAGGCCTCCACGCCGAGGCGCTGTGCCAGCTCCCCGGGACGCAGCGGTTCGGAGTCGGCGATCTGCCGGAGGAGGGCCACCGCGGCCCGGTCCAGCGGCACCCCGGCCAGCGCCATCAGCCGTTCGTGCTGCCGGGCCCGGGTCCCGAGGTAGGTGATGCGCGTCAGGGCGCGCTCTATCTCGGTGACCTCCGGGGACGCGACGGGCAGGTCGGACAGCGATTCCGTGGGCATATCCGCCACTTTACCAGCTCGTTGCGTAAGTCAAGTAAGTTCCGCGACGGCTCCCGGGCCGTCCACGGTGGGCGGCCGCCCGCGGACATGGCCGCGTGTCGTACGGGCCGTCCCCCGGCGGGTGCGTGCTGCAATCGGCGAGTCCACCCGCCTTTGGAACACCGGAGGAATGCCATGGCCTTCGCCGTCGTCGCCCAGTACCAGTGCGCCCCCGCCGACGCGGACACCGTGCGCGACGCGCTGCGGAAGATGCGGGAACTCGTCCCGTCGTCGGAACCCGCGAACCTCGCCTACGAGGCGCACGAGGTCGTCGACCGGCCGGGGGCGTTCGTGCTGTACGAGCGCTACACGGACCGCGCCGGCTTCGAGGCGCACAAGGAGACGGACCACTTCGCCGAGCTGATCCGGGGAACGGTGTTCCCGCTTCTGAAGGAGCGGACCATCACCTTCACCGAGACGCTGTGACCCGCCGCGGACGACTCGGGCCGGCCTCGGGTGATGCCACCCGGACATGCGCGACGCAGGCCGGGGACGGCGGGACGCCTCCGCGCCGCGGACCGGACGGGCCCCTGTGCCGTGGGCGCCCGTCCCGCGGGACGTCCCGGCCGTCCCGGGGGACGCCGGAACGGCATGGCCACGGCTCGCCACGGAAACCCTGGCTCTCGTGATCACTGCTCGTGGTCACGAGAACGACAGCCGGAGGTTTTCCATGACCCTACGGAGTCTCAAGAGCGGACTGCTGGCCGCGGTCGCGGTGCTCGCGTTCCTGCCCACGGCGGCAGGCGCCACCGCGGCCGACGCCGCCCCCCAGCATCCGGTGCCCGGTGCCGTCGTCCAGTACGACGCCCAGCACCACCGCACCCACCAGCGCGGACACGCCGCCTACCGCTTCCACCACCGCGTCCACCTCCGCAGGCACCACGCGCACCACGCACGCCACGCGTATCGAGTCCACCGCGGCCACCTGTTCACGGCGCAGGGAATGGCATACCGCTTCGTCCCGCGGTCGATGGCCTACCCGCGCGCCACCTGGGCGGTGCCGTACCGCCTGCGGTACCGCCTCGCGGCGCAGTGGGTGTCGTACCGCCACACCTGGGCCGCCACCGGCCGGGTCACCACCCGTTGGGCCCGCCTCAACGTCCGCTCCGGCCCCGGCACCGGCTACCGGGTGATCGGCCACCGGCACACGGGCCGGCACCTGACGCTCGTCTGCAGGACGCACGGCTCCTCTGTGTACGGGAACACCACCTGGTACCGACTCCCGCACCACCGGGGCTACGTCTCGGCTCACTACATCCGCGCCGATCGCGCCCTCCCCTGGTGCTGACGACCCCGCACCACGCCACCGCCTAGCCACCGAAGGCCCGTTCGACGACCCCCGAACGGGCCTTCGGTACACCCACGCCTCACCTTGCTCCTACCTCACCGCGTGTTGCAGGCGCCTTCCTCCCGGGAAGCTATTCCGACAACAGGGGCGAAATCGCCCATAGCGGAAAGGGAGTCGAGGACGCACGATGCGACACCCTCAAGCATCGACCACGCCGGACGAGGCACTGATGGTGGAACTGCGCGAACTGAAGGACCGTACAGGGCTGAGCCTGGCGGCGCTGGCCGCGCGCACCCCGTACAGCAAGTCCGCGTGGCACCGCTATCTGTCCGGCGGCACTCCGCCGCCGAGACCGGCCGTGGAGGCGCTCTGCCGGCTCGCCGGCGCCGATCCCGAGGCCGTACTGGCGCTGTGGGAGGCGGCCGGCACGCCCGCACCCGAGACCGCACCCCAGGCCGCGCCGGAGACCGCACCCGAGGAGCCCGGTCCCCGGCGGCGGCTCCGCCGGCTCGGGCCACGGCTTCCGAGGCGGCTCCCGTCGTGGCTTCCGCTGTCCGTGCTCGTGCTGTTCGGCACGGCGACGGCGGTGGCCGCCGCCGCTGTCGCCCTGTCCGATCGGCCGGGCGCCACGCCCGCGGCACAGACCCTGCCGGGGGTGCCCCGCTGTCACGGCCGGTCCTGTCAGGGCGAGTTGCCCGACCCCTCGCTGTGTGCCCGGGACGCGCGCACCACGACCATGGTCACCGGCCCCGCCTACACCGTTCGGCTGCGCTGGTCACCCGCCTGCGGGACCGCATGGTCACAGGTGCGGGTGCGGTCGCCGAAGGCCCGTGAGGTGTCGGTGCGCGCGGGCCAGAACGTGCTGTCGGCCGGTTATCCGGCGGACGACTCCACCGGGGACAGCAGCCCGATGCTCTCGGTGTCCTCGCCGCGCGGCGTGGAGGCGTGCGCCGAGGTGGCCGGGCAGCTGGCCTGCACGGGCCTGGACGTGGAGCCCGGCGCGCAGGGGTGACATGCGTGCGACGCGTGGGGCGCCGACCCCCGGGCGGGGTGCGGCACCGTGCGCGGGGGTGGTCGGCCGGCGGTGACGAGCTGCTGCCCGGCGCCGCTGTGCTCGGGGCGCCGCGACGAGCACAGGGCGGCGACGCCGATGAACACCATGGACGGCACACCGGCGAGGGCGAAGGCGGTGAACCCCCGGTCACCGTTGCCCGCGGCGAGCAGCTGCCCGCCGAGCCACGGCCCGAAGACGGCGCCGAAGCGGCCCACGCCCGAGGTCCAGCCGACGTCTGTGGCGCGGCCCGCCGGGGCGGACCGGATGGAGACGGTCGCGTAGATCGTCGTCTGGGCACTGTTGAGGAACACGCCGGTGAGGAAGACGACCAGGAAGGTCAGGCAAGCACCACGAAGCTCAGGGCGGAACCGAGGCCAGTCAGTACAGCGGGGACTGCAGCCACTCGCCGCCACGGAACAGGCCCAGCAGGGCGCTCCACCGGCCGGCACCTTCGGGGCGGCCGCGGCGGGGGGTTCGGCCTCGCAGCGGCCGGCGACGCCTCGCGCCTCGGCGGTACGGTCCTTGGCGACCAGGCAGCTCAGCGACTCGGGCATGACCTTGCCGAGCACCGGGACGAAGAGCAGCGGCAGCACGCAGACCCGGAAGGCGGACCGCCAGCCGTACGGCTCCACCAGCCACTTGGCCACGTAGGCGGAGGGGACGCCGCCGGCGCGATGGGCCGACCGCGACCGGGCCGGACAGGGCGCATGTCCCGGAGGCCGGCGAGAACAGGGTGACACGGCCGACCATGAGCTTCTTGCGGCCGATGCGGTCGGCGACCGTGCCGGCGGTGAGCGCGCCCACCAGCATGCCGAAGGTGGCGTAGCCGCCGAGGTCGCCGGCTGGCCCGGGGTGATGCCGAGGACCTTGGTCCGAAGCATGCGTAGTGCGCTCGACGCCAAGAAGCCGCCTCCAACGAGTCAACGGCGAGATCGGCGGTGCGCAGGATGTCCTCGCGGCTGTCGGTCGCGAAGGCGATGTGGTGCAGCAGGCAGGTCGAGGCGGTCCGGTCCTCCGTGTACACGACGTCGTACGACCTGTCGGTGAAGGTCAGCCAGCGGGCCGCGATCCGGCCGCTGTCGAGCCGGATCAGCTCGGGGGGCCGGGCGCCGAGCGACCACGTCGGCCGCGAGGAAGTTGATGTGGTCCAGCCGACGTACGCCGACTCACCCGGCGCCGCCGCCGGTGCCCGGCCTTGCCCGGGTCGGTCGCCCGGCGCAGGCTGGTCCTATGGGTGCTCAGGACGGCCCCACGCTGATCTCTTCCGTACAGCGGGCGTTCCGCCTGCTGGAGGCGGTGAGCGTGCACGAGAACGGCGCGCCGGCGAAGCAACTGGCACGCGAGACGGAGCTGCCGCTGGCCACCGCCTATCACCTGCTGCGCACCCTCGTGCACGACGGATACGTGCGCAAGCTGGACGACGGCGGCTTCGTCCTGGGTGACAAGCTGAACTCCCTGCGGACGGCGGGCCACACACAGTCACTGCTCACCCGGGTGCGCCCGACGCTGGCCGCCCTGCGGGACGAGCTGTCCAGCCCCGCCTACCTCACGTTCTACGAGGACGGCGAGATCCGGGTGGCCGAGATCGTGGACAGCGCCCGCATGCCCCGGGTGGATCTCTGGGTGGGTTTCGAGGATGCCGGGCACGCCACGGCGCTGGGCAAGTCCGTGCTGCGCGAGCTGGACGAGGACGCCCGCAAGGAATACCTGTCCCGGCACCAGCTCGCCGAACTGACACCCCGGACGATCACCAGTCTTCCGGAGCTGCTCCGCCGGATCGAGGCGCCCCCCTTGGCACCGGCCGTCACGGATCTGGAGGAGTACGCGCTCGGCACCGTGTGCGTCGCCGTGCCCGTCTACCGCGGGAACACGCTCGGCTCGCTCGGCGTCTCCCTGCCGACGGAGCGGCGCGCCCGGATCGAGGAGATCCGGGCACGCCTGCTGTCCGTTGCGAGCCGGGTGACCAGGAGCCTCTCGCTCACTATCTGAAATTCCGCGCCTTGTGGCTGCCTCGCCAAGACCGTTTGCTTGATGAAAAGGGACATTCCGGGTGTCTAGCACACCGTGGAGACGAGGACTGCTGACCAAACATGAGCCAGACCGGATACGAGGGCGGCGACCGTACGGCGATGCGACTGTTGAGGAACCGTGTGACCGGCGTCCGTGGACCGGTCCGCCGGCCCGCCACCGGGCGGCCGGCCGCGGGACTGCCCGTGCCGCCGCTGCTCCCGGTGCTCCCAGTGCTCCCGGTGCTGGTCGTCGCCATCGTCGCCCTGTTCGGCGCCGCCGTGGGCGGGGGGCTGATCTGGCTGCCGCTGCTGGCGGCCGGGCCCGCCCTGGCGGCCGCCACCAACCAGCCGCGCGGTGTGCTGTGCGCCGGTCTCCTCGCCGCGGCGACGGGCGCGGCGCTGGGCATCGCGCACGGGGTACCGGCCCGCGAACTGACCGTCGTGCTCGCCGCCCTGCTGGCCGTCACCGCGGCGAGCGACCTGGCCAGCACGCTGCGCGGCCGTCGGGAACGGGTCCTCGCGGCCGTTCGCTCGGTCGCCGAGGCCGCTCAGCACGCCCTGCTGCAGCCGGTCCCGGACACCGTCGGCCCGTTCCAGGTGGCCGTCCGCTACAGCGCCGCGGCGGCGGAGGCGCGGATCGGCGGGGATCTCTACGCCCTGGTGTCCACGCCCCACGGGATCAGGCTGATCGTCGGCGACGTGCGCGGCAAGGGCCTGCCCGCCGTGGGAACCGCCGCCCTCGTGCTCGGGGTGTTCCGCGAGGCCGCCCATGACGAGCCCGATCTGCTCGACGTCGTCGCGAGGATCGAGCGGAGCCTGGCCCGCAACCTCGGTCCCGACGACTTCGTCACCGCCGTGGTCGCCGGATGTCCGCGACCGGGACACCTGGAGATCGTCAACTGCGGGCATACGCCGCCGCTGCTGGTGTCCGCCTCCGGAGAGGTCGCGGCGGTGGAGCCCTCCCGTCCCGCTCCGCCCCTCGGGTTGCGCGCCCTCGCGGGCCAGACCCCCCGCCTGCAGCGTCTGCCGTTCGCGGTGGGAGACCAACTGCTGCTCTACACCGACGGGGTCACGGAGGCCCGCGATCACGCCCGTGCCTTCTATCCGCTGGCCGAGGGGGTGGCCCGCCATGTGTGCGACGAGCCGGCGCGCACCCTCACCGCGCTCCATGACGAACTGCTGGCGCATGTGGGCGGCCGGCTGCACGACGACGCCGCCCTGCTCCTGCTCCGGCGGAGCAGCGCGGACGAGCCGGCGTACGTACCGGCGTGGTGCGAGGCCGCACTCTAGGCCCTGTCGTCAGACTCCCTCCCCCAGAGCACGCACCTACGACGTACATAGCCGCTCCGCGGCGGGCGCGAGGCCCGCCCTCCCGGCGGACGACGGGAGTTTGACCACAGGATCTGGGTCAGGGCGTCCGCGGCCCGACGAGTTCGGCCCACCGGGTGACTCCGTCGAGGTGGGTGCGTATGCCGTGGCGAGTCGCCAGGGCGTGGACGATCGTCTCGCCCCTGCCGTGCTCGTCCGGGTCCGTCCCGATGAGGAACCCGCCCACCGGAAGGGCGGGGCCCGCGTCGCTGACCTCGATGTGCAGGGTGCGGTCGCCGTCGCCCTGCACCCACGACAGCCGGAGCACGGCCGGGGGCCGGGCGTGCACGATCGCGTTGGTGACGAGTTCCGACACCACGAGCAGCGCGTCCTCGACGAGGAGCGGACACACGCTCCAGTCGGCGAGCACCACCGCGGCGCGACGGCGTACGGCCGAGACGGCGCCGGCGACGGGCGGCACCGGACACACGTGTTCGTATGCCGCCTGAACCAGCGTCTTGAGCTGTGCCGCCATGTTCTCTCCCGATGGTTGTACGGCCCGGTCCGGCGCCGTCATTCCGGCGCGTTCCGGACTCGCAAGCACGCTAAGGAGACAAATCGGGCCGGTCAATGAACCGTGGTCGGCATTACCGAACGCCCGCCCGTCCTCGCCCACGGGGCACGGCGTGCGTGCGGGTAATAGGCTCGCTTCATGGCCGGCCCAGTCCAGTCCATCGAACGGGCGGCGGCGATTCTGCGTCTGCTCGCCGGCGGGCCCCGCCGCCTCGGTCTCGGCGAGGTGGCGGCCTCGCTCGGGCTGGCCAAGGGCACCGCGCACGGCATTCTGCGCACGCTCCAGCACGTGGACTTCGTGGAGCAGGACGCGGCGACCGGGAAGTACCAGCTCGGAGCCGCCCTGTTGCACCTCGGTACCAGCTACCTCGACGTCAACGAGCTGCGCTCGCGCTCGCTGAACTGGGCCGACGCCCTGGCCGCCCGCAGTGGGGAGGCGGTACGCCTGGGCACGCCGCTGGAGGGCAGTGTCCTCGTCGTCCACCACGTCTTCCGGCCGGACGACACCTTCCAGACCCTGGACGTGGGCGCGCTGCTGCCGCTGCACGCCTCCTCGCTCGGCAAGGTGCTGCTGGCGTACGGGACCGCGGGCGTGGACCCGGCCCAGGGACGGGGGCTGGAGGCGTACACCCGGCACACCCTGGCCGATCCCGAGCGGCTCGCCCGTGCGCTCGCGGAGGTCAGGGAACTCGGATGGGCCGCCGAGATCCAGGAGATGAGCATGGGCGAGGCCGGGATCGCCGCACCGATCCGCGGGCACGGCGGCCTTGTCGTCGGCGCCATCGGGCTGTCCGGGCCGGTCGAGCGGATCTGCGACAGCCACGGCCACCCCCGTCCGAGCCTGATCACGCTGCTCCGCGAGGCCGCCCGGGCCATCTCCAGAGACCTGGGAGCCGCCCGCTGGTAGGCCAGGACAGCCGGCCCCTCGATCCGTCGGAAGGCAGACCCGATCATGGCTGAACGGTACGTAATGTCCATCGATCAGGGCACCAACTCGACCCGATGCATCCTGTTCGACCACCGCGGGCGGCTGGTCTCGGTCGCGCAGAAGGAACACCAGCAGCACTTCCCCAGGCCCGGCTGGGTGGAGCACGACGCCATGGAGATCTGGCACAACCTGCGGCACATCGTGCCCGAGGCGCTCTCCGACACCGGCGTCGCCAAGGAGCAGGTCGTCGCCATCGGCCTGGCCAACCAGCGCGAGACGACGGTGCTCTGGGACCGGCGGACCGGCGCCCCGCTGGGCCGGGCGATCGTCTGGCAGGACACCCGCACGGCTCCGCTCGTCGACGACCTCATGCAGAGCCCCGGGGAGGCGTTCTTCCTCCAGCGGTGCGCCCTGCCGCCCTCGACCTACTTCTCCGCGCTGCGGATCCGGTGGCTGTTCGACCACGTCAAGGGGGTCGAACAGCGCGCCAAGGACGGCGAGGTGCTGTTCGGGACGATGGAGAGCTGGCTGATCTGGAATCTCACCGGGGGCGCCGCGGGCGGCCTGCACATCACCGACGCCACCAACGCCAGCCGCACCATGCTGATGAACATCCGCACGCTCACCTGGGACGACGAACTGCTGGCCTTCTTCGGCGTGCCGCGCGCGATGCTGCCCGAGATCCGGCCGTCCGCGGAAACCTACGGCGAAGCCCGCTCGCTGCTGCCCGGGGTCTCGATCACGGCCGCCCTCGGCGACCAGCAGGCCGCCCTCTTCGGCCAGACCTGCTTCTCCCCCGGCGAGGCCAAGTGCACCTACGGAACGGGCAGCTTCCTGCTGCTCAACACCGGAACCGAGCTGGTGCGGTCCCGGCACGGGCTCCTCACGACCGTCGCGTACAAGATCGGGAACCGGCCGCAGGCCTACGCCCTGGAAGGGTCGATAGCCGTCACCGGCGCACTCGTCCAGTGGTTCCGTGACCGGCTCGGCCTGATCAGCAGCGCCCCGGAGATCGAGACCCTCGCACGGACGGTCGAGGACAACGGCGGCTGCTACATCGTCCCCGCGTTCTCGGGACTGTTCGCGCCCCGCTGGCGCAGCGACGCACGCGGGGTCATCGTCGGCCTCACCTCGTACATCACCAAGGGACACCTGGCGCGTGCCGTCCTGGAGGCCACCGGATGGCAGACCCGGGAGGTGGTCGACGCCATGAACGCCGACTCCTCGGTGTCCCTCCGGCAGCTCAAGGTGGACGGGGGCATGACCGCGGACAACCTGCTCATGCAGTTCGTGGCCGACGTGCTCGACGTGCCCGTGGTACGGCCCATGGTCGCCGAGACGGTCTCGTTGGGCGCCGCCTACGCGGCCGGGCTCGCCACCGGCTACTGGCCCGATCTGGAAGTGCTGCGCCGCAACTGGCACCGGGCCGCCCAGTGGCTGCCCGACATGGACCCCGGCCTGCGGGAGTCGGAGTACGACAACTGGCAGCGGGCCGTCGAGCGGTCGCTGGGCTGGGTCGGACCACCGCGATCCCCCTGAGGCCGACGTGGCGGGAGGCGGTCTGCGTCGGAGGGCCCAAACCATTTACTTGCTTGACTCAAGTAAGCCAGATGCGCTTGCCTAACTCAAGCAAACCCCCAGCCGCTCTCTCCGCCCGGTTCCGTCCGAGGGCACCTCCTCGAGCCCGCCCGACCTCTCGAAAGCGAGTCATCCATGGCCACCATGATGCCCGTGAAGACAGGCGCCGCAGGGCAGATCGAGGTGGTGGACGTCGAGCGGCCCGAGCCCGGGCCGAAGGACGTGCTCGTGAAGATCCGCGCCTGTGGCATCTGCGGTACCGACCTCGCCTTCGTACACATGGGCGGCATGCCGGCCCGCGCCCATCTGGGCGGTGAGCTCGTCCCGGTCCCCCTGGGGCACGAGCCGGCCGGGGAGATCGTCGAGGTCGGCGCGGGGGTCACGGGCCTCAAGGCCGGAGACCGGGTGGTCGTCAACCCGCAGGACGCGCCCACCGGGATCATCGGCTGCGGCGGCAGGCACGGCGGCATGACTGAGTACCTGCTGATCGAGAACGCCGTCGCGGGCAGAAGCGTGGCGGTGTTCCCCGACTTCGTGCCCTTCGACGTGGCCTCGCTCAACGAGCCGATGGCGGTCGCCCTGCACTGCGTCAACCGGTCCGGGGCACGGCCGTCGGAGAAGGTGGTGGTGTTCGGTGCCGGGCCCATCGGGCTCGGTGCCACGATCTGGCTGAAGCTGCGGGGCGTGCGGCACGTGGTCGTGGTGGATGTGCTGCCGGACCGGCTGGAGAAGGCCCTCGCCGTCGGCGCGGACGCGGTGATCGACTCGCGCGCGGAGGACGTGGCCGCGCGGCTGACCGAGCTGCACGGCGAGGGCGCCAACGCGCTCGGCCAGCCGCGGCCGGACACCGACGTGTACATCGACGCCGCCGGTGCGACGGCCGTCTTCAACACCGTGGTCGGCGCGGCCAAGTGGGGTGCGCGGCTGGTCATGGTGGCCGTACAGAAGAAGGGTTCGGAGATCGACCTGGGCGGGATGCTGCGCAGCGAGCTGACGCTCGTCGCGTCACAGGGGTATCCCACGGAGATCTTCGAGGTGACGCCTCAGCTCGTCGAACACCACCAGCGCTTCGCGCAGTTGATCAGCCACCGGGTGCCGTTCGCCGAGGCGGACCGGGCCTTCCGGCTGGCGCTGACACCGGGGGCGGCCGAGAAGGTCGTGGTGACCTTCGATGCGTAGGGCCGAGGGACTCAGCAAGCACGCCCGACCGGGGCCAGCCACAGCCCCAGGATGGCGTCCGTGAGGCCCGTGGCCGCCTCCGGCCAGGTGGCTCTGGGGGTCGGGGTGCCCTCGGCGAGGGAGCGTTCGCGCTCGGCGCAGGTGTGCAGGATCAGCAGGCGGACCATCTGGCCGCGTTCGGCGCGGACCTCGGGCGGCAGTTCCGGAAGGGTGCGGTTCAGCCCCTCGATCGCCTGCCGCAGCGCCGGCGAGGCCATGGACTCCTCGACCATGATCTCGTGCAGCGCCGGGTCGGTCATGACCTGGGCGCAGAACCGGGCGTACCAGGTCGGACTGCCGAGCCCGGCCAGATGCTCGGTCACCGGGCGCACCAGGCAGTCGACCCAGTCGCGTACGTCGGTGGAGTCGCCGGCCGCGGCGAGGGCCCGCTCTCTGAGCACCTCGATGCGCTCGGCGTGCCGGCGGGCCACCGCGCGGACCAGATCGGCCTTGGTGCCGAAGTGGTAGCCGACCGCCGCGTTGTTGCCCTGGCCGGCGGCCTCGCTGACCTGGCGGTTGGAGACGGCGTACACGCCGTGTTCGGCGAACAGCCGTTCCGCCGCGGTCAGGATCGCCTCCCGCGTCGCGCTCACCTGCTCGGCCCGCGCCGTCCTGCGCGCCATGCTCACCACCGCTCCGGGACCGTGCAGCGCGCCGGGGCGGTCGGTCCCGCGCACCGCCCCGGGCCCTCGACCGGGGCGGCGAGGTCCAGCCGAAGAAGCCTACGGTGCGCGCCCGCCCCGCCGGGGACGGGCCCCGCGCGCGGCACCATTTCAGCTCGCTAAGGTAAGTCAAGCACTTGACTTAAACTGAGGGGGCCCGGCCTTACGGC
The DNA here is from genome assembly GCF_009604455.1 of Streptomyces sp. RB17. Lineage (GTDB taxonomy): Bacteria > Actinomycetota > Actinomycetes > Streptomycetales > Streptomycetaceae > Streptomyces. The sequence continues at coordinate 15,577 of NZ_WEGL01000005.1, read as the reverse complement.
CGATACCCGTGTGTCCACTTGTCGATTTGTCCGTTCGCCCGCGCGTTGTCCGTTCGCCCACGCACTGTCCATCGGTCCGCGCGAACCACTCCTCGGAAGGTCCTGCTCCTCATGTCCGACGCCCCCGCCCGGCCCGCCGAGGCCGGCAGATCCGTTCCGTCGCGGCCGGGTGCCGTGGTCGCGGTGCTGGCCCTGGCCGGTATCACCGTGTCGCTGATGCAGACCCTGGTCATCCCGATCGTGCCGGAGCTCCCCGGCTATCTGCACGCCTCGGCGTCCGACGCCGCCTGGGCGGTCACGGCCACCCTGCTGGCGGCCGCCGTCGCCACTCCGGTGGCGGGGCGGCTCGGTGACATGTTCGGCAAGCGGCGCCTGCTGCTCGTCAGCCTGGTGCTGCTGGTGGCCGGTTCGGTCGTGTGCGCGTTCAGCGACGCGCTGGTCCCGATGATCGTCGGCCGTACTCTGCAGGGCCTCGCCGCGGCCGTGGTGCCGCTCGGCATCAGCATCATGCGGGACGAGCTGCCGCCGGAGAAGCTGGCGGGCGCGACCGCGCTGATGAGCGCCTCGCTCGGCGTCGGCGGTGCGCTCGGCCTGCCCGCCGCCGCGTTCATCGCCGACCACTTCGACTGGCACGTGCTGTTCTGGACGTCCGCCTCCCTCGGCGTCGTCGCGTTCGCGTGCGTACGGACCCTGGTACCGGAGTCCGGGGTGCGCACCGGTGGCCGTTTCGACCTCGTCGGGGCGCTCGGCATGGCCGTCGGGCTGGTCTCCCTGCTGCTGGCCGTCTCCAAGGGCGCCGACTGGGGCTGGGGCAGCGGCACCACCCTGGGTCTGTTCGCGCTCGCGGTCGTCGTCCTGGTCGCCTGGGGCCTCTTCGAACTGCGCACGGACGCACCGCTGGTGGACCTGCGCACCACGGCGCGCCGCCAGGTGCTCTTCACCAACCTGGCGTCCGTCGCGTTCGGCTTCTCGATGTTCGCGATGTCCCTCGTCCTTCCGCAGTTGCTCCAGCTACCCACGCAGACCGGCTACGGCCTCGGCCGGTCCATGCTCACCGTGGGAGTCGTCATGGCCCCGCAGGGCCTGGTGATGATGGCCATGGCACCGGTGTCCGCCATGATCACCAAGTCGCGGGGCCCGAAGATCACGCTGATGCTGGGAGCGTTGATCGTCGCCGCCGGCTACGGCCTCAACATCGTGATGATGAGCCAGGTCTGGCAGCTGATCCTGGTGTCCTGTGTCATCGGCGCGGGCGTCGGTTTCGCCTACGGCGCCATGCCGGCCCTGATCATGGGGGCGGTCCCGGCGTCCGAGACGGCCGCCGCGAACAGCCTCAACACGCTGATGCGGTCCATCGGCACGTCCGTGGCCAGCGCGGTCGCCGGGGTGATCCTGGCGCAGCTGACGATCAGTCTGGGCGGCCACGCGCTGCCGTCGGAGAACGGCTTCAAGGTCGTCATGGCGATCGGCGCGGGCGCGGCGATCCTTGCCTTCGCCCTCGCCTCGTTCCTCCCCCGGCCCCGCCCGGCCACCCCGGCCCCCGCACCGGCGCCCACGGAACCCTCGGCAGAGACGGTCGGCTGAGGCGGGGCGGCCGGCGAGGAGGAGCCGGCCGCCTGAGGCGGAGCCAGCCGCCTGAGACAGGACCGGCCGCCTGAGACGGGGCCGCCGGCGAAGCGGAGACGCTCGGCTGAAACGGGTCGGTCGGCTGAGACGGGGCCGGCCGGCAACGCCGGCCGCGCCCGTCCGTGCGCGCGACCGCGCCCGTGTGTCCCGCGGCACGCGGGCGGTGCGGGCCCGTTCAGGGGAACCCGCGACCGAAGGCGCGTGAGGCCGGCGGGAGCGGTCGAGACCTTCAGCCGTGACCGCCGTGCCCCTGCCCCTCATCGCGCCGATGCTCGCCACCCCCGGCGCCCTGCCGCCCGCCACCCAGGATCCGCGGTGGGCCTACGAGACCAAGCAGGACGGCCAGCGGGTGATGGTCTATCTGCCCGGCGACGGCAGCGTGCTGCTGCGCGCCCGCTCGGGCGAGGACATCACCGCGGCCTATCCCGAACTGCGGCCGCTCGGCGGCGCACTGGGCACCACGCCCGCCGTGCTCGACGGTGAGGTGCTCGCCCTCGACGAACAGGGCCGGGCCGACTTCCAGCTGCTGCAGAGCCGCATGGGCCTGGCGCACGCCCCTGCGCGGGCGGCACGCCGGGCCGCCCAGGTGCCGGTGCATCTGGTGCTGTTCGACGTGCCGTACTGCGAGGAGTCCCTGCTGCGGCTGCCGTACGTACGGCGGCGGGCCCGGCTCACGGAGCTGGGCCTGGCCGGGCCGTACTGGTCGACCCCGGGTGCGGTGACCGGACACGGCGCCGAGGCGCTCGCGGCGACCCGGGAGCACGGCCTGGAGGGTCTGGTGTGCAAGCGGCTGGACTCGGTGTACGAGCCCGGGGTCCGCTCACGTGCCTGGATCAAGATCCGGAACATGCGCGCGGAGGACGTGATCGTCGGCGGCTGGCTGCCGGGCAAAGGGCGGCTGAGCGGGCTGCCCGGTGCGGTGCTGGTCGGCCAGCGCGACGAGACCGGCCGACTGCGGTACGTCGGCGGAGTGGGCACCGGCTGGAGCGAGGCGGAGCGCACGGATCTGGCCGGGCGGCTGCGGGAAGCGGCGAGCGGGCGGTGCCCGTTCGATCCGGTGCCACGCATCCCGGACGCCCGCTGGGTGCTGCCCCGGCTGGTCGGCGAGGTCAGCTACAGCACCCGTACCCGGGCGGGTCTCCTGCGCCAGCCGTCCTGGCTGCGGCTCCGCCCGGACCTCACCCCGGAGGAATCCGCGGCGGACCTGCCGGAGGGCTTCGGCTGAGGAGAACCGCCGGTACGCCGCCGAGCCGTACCGTGCGCCGCCGCCCCGCCATGGACGCCCGCACACCGAGCCACCATCATGGCGGGATGGATCTTCACGTGGAGCTGCCCCCGGCGATCGACGCGCCCGGACTGCTCGCCCTCGCCGAGGGGCATCACGGCCGTACCGCCCGGGGGTTGGGCGTCCGGGAAGCCGCTGGTCATCTTGTCAAGGTGTACGTGCTGCAGGCGCCGGGGCGTACGGTCGGTCCGCGGGCCGTGGCGACGGCGCTGGACCTGGCCGCGGGCCACCTGGCCCTGGGAGGGGCGCGCGGCTCGCTGGGCCTCGCGGTGCTGATCGTGCATGCGGGCGGCGACGGCGACTACGTCCTCGTGCACAGCTGGATCGAGGGACACATGTCCGACCTGGCCGTGTTCACCGGCCCGGCCGGGCGGCCCGCGGCGCTGCGGCCGGGCCGGGCGGGGCTCGCGCCCTGCGTCTGGGAGGCCGCGCTGCTCGCGCACGAGCGGGAGGCGTTCTCCCGGCACGTCCTGGACGGCGAGGGCCCGCTCGCCGAACGCCTGACCGCCTGGAGCACCGACGCCCTGGAGGGCGAGGTCCGGTGACGGGCACTGCTCGGGTGCGCCACGCCGACCGAGCCGATCTGCCGCGCGTGGCCGAACTGGCCGCCCAGCACGCCGCGTACGAACGCGCCGCCCCGCCGGTGCCGGACCTCGCCGCCCGGCTGGCCGGCCTGATGTTCGACACGCCCGCCCCGCGGCTGCGCTGCCTGGTCGCCGAGGCCCCGGACGGCGAGATCGTCGGCTACGCCACCTGCGCGCCCGAACTGTCCACCTGGGACGGGCGGGAGTATCTGCACATGGACTGCCTGTTCCTGGCCCCCGGCCACCGCGGTCTCGGCCTCGGACCGCTGCTCGTGGACGCGGTGGTCGCCGAGGCCCGGCGGCTCGGCGTCATGGAGGTGCAGTGGCAGACGCCCGCCTGGAACGAGGGGGCGGTCCGGTTCTACGACCGGCTCGGCGCCCGCGCCAAGGAGAAGCTGCGCTACAGCCTCCCGGTCGCCGAAGCCGGCTCCTGAGCCGGGAACCGGTCGCTTCCCGGGAGCGGCGCCCGCGCTCCCGGACCACAGGGGTGCGGGCGCGCGCGTACGACGCCGGGCCGCGGGCCGCGAACCGTTCGCGCCCGGGCGGCCCACCGGGAGCGGCTCGCCGCCGTGGCCACCTGCCGGGCGGGCCTCTGCCGGGAAGGATGATCCCCGGCGCGCACGGCTGCCGCGGACCTTCGGGAGCCGTACGCGCTGAGCCGGGTCGGTGCCGCGCTGCGCCGCGACCGTCCCGACGCACTGGGCGGCGCGCACGTCGAGGCGGTCGACGCGGGAGGCGCGGAGACGCGGGCGGCGAGGCAGTGCGGAGACGCGGGCGGCCCCGGCCGAGTGGCGTGGCAGTGACCCGATGCGGCGCCGGTGCCTGCTGCGCACTTGCGAGCAGGCCCTGACCGGGCGTCGGGCCCCAGGGTCTATCGTGTCCCCATGTCCGTCCCGGAATTGATCCGCATCGTCTCCCGCGACTCCCCCATGGCCCTGGCCCAAGTCGAGCGGGTCCGCGCCGAGTTGGCAGCCCTGCACCCCGGGGTGCGCACCGAGGTGGTACCGGTGAAGACCACCGGCGACAAGTGGCTCGGCGATCTGTCCAAGGTCGAGGGCAAGGGGGCGTTCACCAAGGAGGTCGACGCGGCCCTGCTGGCCGGGGAGGCCGATCTCGCGGTGCACTGCGTCAAGGACGTGCCCGCCGACCGGCCGCTGCCCGCCGGGACGGTGTTCGCCGCCTTCCTGAAGCGGGACGACATCCGCGACGCGCTGGTGCACCCGGGCGGTTTCACCCTGGACGAACTGCCGGCCGGCACCCGGATCGGCACCTCCGCGGTGCGCCGGGTGGCCCAACTGTCCGCCACACACCCGCACCTGGAATGCGTGCCGTTCCGCGGCAACGCCAACCGCCGCCTGGAGAAGCTGGCCGCCGGGGACGCGGACGCCCTGCTGCTGGCGATGTCCGGCCTGGAGCGGATCGGCCGCACGGACGTGATCAGCGAGGTGCTGTCGGCCGAGACGATGATGCCGCCGATCGGCGCGGGCATCCTCGCCCTGCAGTGCCGGGAGGACGACACCGCTGTGATCGACATCGTCAGCGGGCTCGGCGACCCGGACACCCATCGCGAGGCGACGGCCGAGCGGATGTTCCTGCATGTGCTCCAGGGCCACTGCAACAGCCCGATCGCCGGCTACGCGCGCGTGGACCGCAGCGGGGAACTGTCCTTGCGGGCGTGTGTGTTCACCCCGGACGGCAAGACCAGGCTGAACGCCCACGAATGGGCGGGGCGGCTCGATCCCGCCACGCTCGGCACCTCGGTCGCGGTGGCGCTGCTGCGGCAGGGCGCGCGGGAGATCATCGACGGCATTCCGCACTGACCGCACCGATCGCTCGGTCCGGCACGGTTCGTACGGCGGCTCCGTCCCGGATCTACGGGGCTCCGTCCCGGACCTGCGGCGGCTCCGTCCCGGACCTACGACGGCTCCGTCCCAGACCTACGACGGCCCCCGGCGCCGGTGTCAGGCGGTGCCGGGCTCCGTCTGGTCCCTCAGGTCCTTCAGGAAGGCGCTGACCTGGTGGGCCAGGCTGCCCTGCCCGGCGGCCGCCGGGGTGGCCGCCGTGGCCGCCTCCAGGACGCCGATGCCGCCGGTCCACAGCCGGCGGTCGGCCCACTCGTCCTCCACCCGCAGCTGCACCTGCACGTCCACATGCGCGAGGGCGGCCTCGGGGGCGGCGGCGTAGAGCACGGCGGTGGCCCGGCGCAGCGGGTAGACGTCGAAGCCCTCGATGAACTGCGAGTTGCGCCAGTCGATGAACGCGCCCTCGCCGTCGGAACCGACCCGGACGTCGATCTGGCCGTCCTCCAGGTGGATGCCGTAGTGCCGGGCGCCGCGGTTCTCGACCGTCACCCGGACACTGAAGTACGTCAGCCCGGCGGCGGCGTCGTCGCGTCCGCGCGGCGGCTCCGCGGCCTCCAGACGGTGGACGCGGACCCGCAGACCGGCATGCTCGTCGTACTCGTGCCAGTCCCCGACCACGTTCGGCTCGTACACAGTGCCCCTCTCGACCTTCGAGAGCTGCTGTCTATCTGTGCGCTGAGCGCACTGTCAAATGAGCAGAATGCGCTGTGGCCAGGGGGTTCGCCCGCTTTGATCGCTGATCAAGCGCTGCGCAGGAAGGATGCGTCCGAAGCGCTTTCGGCGGGGGTGCGGGTGCGTGCCGCACATCACGTCCGCGGCAAGATCACCGGGCCAGCCGGCCGAGCAGTGCGGAGGCCGCGGCGATGCCGAGCGCGGCGGCCACCGCCAGGACGGCGAAGTCGGTGCCGAGGTGCGCGGGAGTGCCGAGCAGCAGGCCCCGCAGGGCGTCGACTTGATAGCTCAGCGGGTTGACCTTGCTGACGGCCTGGAGCCAGCCCGGCATCACCGAGACGGGGTACAGGGCGTTGGAGCCGAAGAACAGCGGCATGGTGATCGCCTGGCCGAAGCCCATCAGCCGGTCGCGGCTGAGCACGATGCCGGCGATGGTCATCGACAGGCACGAGAAGAACGCGGAGGCGAGCACCACGGCGAGGGCGACGCCGAGCAGCTTCAGCGGGTTCCAGGTGAGGGCGACGCCGAGCACGGCGGCGATGACGATCACGACGACCGCCTGGACCAGCGACTTCACCCCGGCGGCGAACGCCTTGCCGGTGATCAGTGCCGAACGCGGGGTCGGGGTGACGAGAAGCTTGTTCAGGATGCCGGCGTCGCGTTCCCAGATGATCTGGATGCCGTAGAAGATCGCGATGAACATCGCCGACTGGGCGATGATGCCGGGCGCCATGAAGTCGATGTACGGGACGCCGCCGGTGGGTATCGCCCGGATCCGGGTGAAGGTCTGGCCGAAGATCAGCAGCCACAGGGCGGGCTGGACCGCGCGGGTGTACAGCTCGGTGCGGTCGTGGCGCAGCTTCTGCAGCTCGACGGCGCACATGGCGCCGACCCGGGCGGGCAGCAGCCGCCAGCCGGCGCGCGGCACGGGCGGGCTGAGCAGCAGGGCGGTGTCGCCACCGGGGACGCGGTCAGCCGACGCGGCGCGCGGTGCGGCGGGTGCTGCGGACATCGCGGAAACCTCCTCCGGAGTGGTCGTCGAGGCCGCTGCCGGCGACGTCGCGGAAGACGTCCTCCAGCGTGGGCAGGGTGTCGGTGCCCTTGCGCTCGGCGAGGCCGCGGCGCAGCTCGTCCGGGGTGCCGAGGGCGCGGCTGCGGCCGCGGTGCATCAGGCCGACCCGGTCGCAGTACTGGTCGGCCTCGTCCATGTAGTGGGTGGTCACGAGGACGGTCATCCCGGTGGCCGCGCGGACGGCGTTGATGTGCTCCCAGACGCCGGTGCGGGCGATGGGGTCGAGTCCGATGGTGGGCTCGTCGAGGATCAGCAGCCGGGGCGCGCTGACCAGGGCCTGGGCGAGTTCGAGCCGGCGGACCATGCCGCCGGAGTACGTCCCGGCGAGGCGGTCGGCGGCATCGCCGAGGCCGACGGCGGCCAGCGCCTGGCCGACCCGTTCGGCGCGTTCGCGCCGGGGCACGTCGAAGACACGGGCGAACAGCGCGACGTTCTCCCGGCCGGTCAGCCCGCTGTCGGCGGACAACTGCTGCGGGACGTAGCCGAGCAGCCGGCGCACCGCCATCCGCTCCTTGGCCGCGTCGTGCCCGAAGACGCCGACCATGCCGGCCGGCACGGGCAGCAGCGTGGTGATGCAGCGGATGGCGGTGGTCTTGCCGGCCCCGTTGGGCCCGAGCAACCCGAACACCTCCCCCTCCCGCACGGCCAGATCGAGCCCGTCGACGGCATTGGTGTCCCCGAAGGAATAGGCGAGCCGGGTACAGCTCACGGCATCGGCGCGTCCGGGGGCGGGGGTGGCTGCGCGCCGCGCTGCTTCGGCGGCAGCACCGACGGCGTCCGCCCCGGACGCGAGGCCGGCCGCGGGACGCGCCGCTTCGGCGGCAGCACCGAAGGCCCCAGCAGGTTCCGGGGCGGGGGTGGCTGCCGCGCACGCCGCATCACCGGCGGCGTCACCGGTACCGGGAACGCGGGCGACTGCACGCCGCGCGGCTTCGGCGGCAGCGCCGACGGCGTCCGCCCCGGACGCGAGGCCGGCCGCGGGACGCGCCGCTTCGGCGGCAGCGCCGACGGCCCCACCAGGTTCCGGGGCGGGGGTGACTGCCGCGCACGCCACAGCACCGGCGGCGTCACCGGTACCGGGAACGCGGGTGACTGCACGCCGCGCGGCCTCGGCGGCAGCACCGACGGCCCCGGCAGGTTCCGGGGCGTCGCCGGATGCGGAGGGCGCGCCGGCGGTTCCGGCGGAGCCGATGGCTGCGGTGGCCGACCCGGGCGTCTCTGTGGGCTCGTCAGGGGGCTCGCCGACGGCTCCGGCGTGTCCGTCGGCGGTTGCGGACGCGGCGTCGGGACTGTCGGTGGCCGCGGACGCGGCGTCGGGGCTGTCGGTGGTGTCCACGGCGTCCCCAGGGGTGTCGGTGGTGTCCCTCGTCATGGGCTCTGGACCTCCGTCATGCTTCCTCGGCCTCCTCGTGCAGGCCGGCCGCCAGCTTGCGCAGCGCCGGGAGGGCCGCGCGCAGGGTCTCCCGGTCGGTGTCGTCGAGGCGGGACACGTGCCGGCCGACCAGTTCGGCCCGGCGCCGCTTCCAGTCGTCGAGCCGTTTCTCGGCGGTCGCGGTCAGCTGCAGCCGGGCCGCGCGCCGGTCGGCGGGGTCGGTCTCACGGAGCAGGTATCCGCCCCGGACCAGCTGGTTGACCAGGGTCGACACGGAGTTGCCCGCCAGGTGCAGTGCCCTGGCCGCGTCCGAGATGCCGATGCCGGGCCGGGACTCGACGAGCCGGAGCAGTTCCACCTCGGCACCGCGCAGCCGGGGCACGCTCAGCCCGCCGCGCAGCCGCCGCCGGATCAGCCGCTGGATGCGCACCAGCGCGTCCGCCAGCTCCTCCGGAAAGGTCTCCCCCGGAAAGGTCCCGGACTCCGTTGCCACTCGCTGCGCCGTCTCGGACTCCACACAAGAAGATTACCTCTGCTACAGAGGTAATGCCCGCCAAGGGGAGGTCAAGGAACTGCCCGACTGCATCCCATTTGCACTTAATTGTTTTGTGATGTCCGGGAGGGGGAAAACGAAGCACAGTGCTTCGGACCGTAGGCACGTCCGTGGGAGTCGGCTCCTTGCCGCCGACCGCCCCGTTGCCCCATTCCTGGTCCGAGCGCGCCTCCCACGGTGTCTGTCACCACCAGCACCTGCCGAGAGAGGCGCGCACCATGCCCGTCACCGGCACCACCACCTCCCATCCCCACGACGACGCCCCCGACACGGCGGAGTCCTTCGAGCGGCTCGCGAAGCTGCCCGACGGTCCCGAGCGGCGGGCGTTGCGCGATGAACTCGTCGAGTTGTGGCTGCCCATGGCCGAGCGGATCGCCGTGCGGTTCCGCGGCCGCGGGGAGACCCTGGAGGACCTGTACCAGGTGGCCGCCCTCGGTCTGGTGAAGGCCGTCGACCACTACGACCCCGGGCGTGGCCGTGCCTTCGAGGCGTACGCCGTGCCCACCATCACCGGTGAGATCAAGCGCCACTTCCGCGACCACATGTGGACCCTGCACGTGCCGCGCCGGGTGCAGGACCTGCGCAACCGGGTCCGCTCCGCCGCGAAGGAACTGGCCCAGAGCACCTCGGGGCGCCCGCCCACCGTGGCGGAGATCGCCGCCCACACGCGGCTCAGCGAGGACGAGGTGCGCACCGGCATGGAGGCGCTCGAGTGCTTCTCCGCGCTGTCCCTGGACGCCGAAGTGGCCGGCACCGACGGCTACGCCCTCGGGGACTCCCTCGGCAGCCCCGATCCCGGGTACGAACTCGTGGTCGACCGGGCCGCCGTCAAGCCGATTCTCGAGGCCCTGCCGGAACGCGAGCGCATCATCCTCTACCTGCGGTTCTTCCGCGGTATGACGCAGAGCCGGATCGCCCAGCAACTGGGCATCTCGCAGATGCACGTCTCCCGGCTGCTCAGTAGCTGCTTCGACCGGCTGCGCGAGGAACTGCTCGCCGAGGCCCGCTGAATCCGGGCCCGGCCCCGGCTCAGTCCTCCGAGGTCCCGGGCACCTGAGTGGGGCCGTACCGATCCAGGGCGTCCTCCAACTCGGCGCGGACCTCGGGCGGGATGTCGCCGCGGCGGCCCCAGATGAGGATCAGCTCGGCGATGTTGCGCAGCTTGATGTTGGTGTGCTGGGAGACCTCCTTCAGCACCTCCCAGCCCTCGTCCGGGGTCACCCTGCCCAGGGCCACGACCATCCCGATCGCCTGGTCGACGACCGCGTGGGAGACCACGGCCTCCTTCATCTGGTCGACCTCGGCCTGCAGCGCGGAGATCCGGTCGGGATCGTTCGCTCCCATGTCCCCATCGTGCTCGCCCGCCTGCGGCGATGCCACCGGGGGTACTCGACAGGCACCCGAAGCCCCTCCGGTTGGACACTGGAGCCAGAGCGGTGGCCGCCCGGCCCCGAGAGCAGGACGCGACCGACATGAACCACAACGCCCCCGTCAGCGGTGGACCGCGGAAACGAGACGTCGTCTCCACGCACTCCGTCTTCGGCGCCCCGTGCTGGGTGAGCCTGACCAGCCGTGACCTCGAGGCCACCCAGGACTTCTACTCGGCCGTCCTGGGCTGGCGATGGCGCGGCGTGAAGCTCGGCGACCACTTCAGGATCGCGCTGGCGGACGGGGTGCCGGTGGCCGGGATCGCCGCCGTCGCCTCCATGTGGCAGATGGCCGTGGCCTGGACGCCGTACTTCGCCGTGCCGGACGCCGACGTGGCCGTGGCCCGGGTCCGCGAACGCGGCGGCACGGCGGCCGTCGGACCGCTGTCCTTCCCACCGGGCCGGGCCGCACTGCTCGCCGACCGGGACGGGGCCACCTTCGGCATCTGGCAGGGGGAACTGGTCTCCAACTGGGAGGCGTGGCGGCGGGCGGCCCCGACCTTCGTACGGCTGCACACCCGCGACGCCTTCGACGCCGCGATGTTCTACGGCGAGGTCCTCGACTGGGCGTCCGGGCTGCCGGGTTGCTGCGAGGTGGAGTACGAGGGCGGAGAGGTGGTGCTGCGCAGCCGGGGCGACATCGTGGCGCGCATCGACTCGGGTGCGTTGGAGTCGGCACCCGACCCCTCCGTCCGGCCGCACTGGCAGATCCACTTCGCCGTCGCGGACGTCACGGACTGCGCCCGGGCGGCGGAGAAGCACGGCGGCAGCGTACTGTGCGAGGACGAGAACGAGGCGATCCTCCGGGACGCCGACGGGGCTCAGTTCACGGTGACGGCACGCCGGGTTCGCTGAACCCGCCGGTTCGGGTCGAAACGGCGCGAGCAGCCACAACCGACCCGCAGACGACCAACTCAGCGCGCCACCCTGGACGGACGGGACGGACGCGACAGCAGGACGACACTGCGGGCCTCCACGCGAAGCCTGGTACCGGCCTTGCGTTCGCGTTCGTCGGGGATGCCGTCCGGTTCGGCGGTGTCGATCAGGGTCGTCCAGCGCTCGCCGAAGGTGTCGTCGGGCAGGCGGAAGTCGACCGGTTCCCAGTAGCCGTTGACGAGCAGCAGGAAGGAGTCGTCGACCATCCGGCGACCGTGGGCGTCGCGCTCGGCGATGGCGTCGCCGTTGAGGAACACCCCCACCGAGTGCGCGTCCCCGCGCTGCCAGTCCCGGTCGGTCATCTCACGGGCGTCGGGCCTGAGCCACATCAGATCGGGCAGCGGTTGCCTGGCGTTGGTCGCGGTCTCACCGCGGAAGAAGCGGCGGCGGCGCAGCACGGGGTGCGCGGCACGCAGGGCGATCACATGCCGGGTGAAGTCGGCGAGGCTGCGCTGCTCGTCCGTCAACTCCCAGTCGATCCAGGAGACTTCGTTGTCCTGGCAGTAGGCGTTGTTGTTGCCCCGCTGCGTGCGGCCGAGTTCGTCGCCGTGGCAGAGCATCGGGATGCCCTGCGACAGCAGCAGCGTGGCCAGCATGTTGCGCTGCTGGCGGGCGCGCAGTTCGAGGACCGCGGGGTCCTTGGTGGGGCCCTCCACCCCGCAGTTCCAGGACCGGTTGTGGCTCTCGCCGTCCCGGTTGTCCTCGCCGTTGGCCTCGTTGTGCTTGTCGTTGTACGACACCAGGTCGCGCAGGGTGAAACCGTCGTGCGCGGTGACGAAGTTGACGCTCGCGCGCGGCCGGCGCCGGCTGTGCTGGTACAGGTCGGAGGAGCCGGTCAGCCGGGAGGCGAACTCACCGAGCGAGCCGGGCTCGGCCCGCCAGAAGTCCCGTACGGCGTCCCGGTACTTGCCGTTCCACTCCGACCACAGCGGCGGGAAGTTGCCGACCTGGTAGCCGCCCTCCCCCACGTCCCAGGGTTCGGCGATGAGCTTGACGCGGCTGATGACCGGGTCCTGCTGGATCAGGTCGAAGAACGCAGAGAGCCGGTCCACCTCGTGGAACTGCCGGGCCAGCGTGGCCGCGAGGTCGAAGCGGAAGCCGTCGACATGCATCTCGGTGACCCAGTACCGCAGCGAGTCCATGATCAGCTGCAGCACGTAGGGGTGCCGCATCAGCAGGCTGTTGCCGGTGCCGGTGGTGTCGTAGTAGTGCGCCCAGTCGCCGTCGACCAGGCGGTAGTAGGAGGCGTTGTCGATGCCCCGGAAGGACAGCGTGGGGCCCATCTCGTTGCCCTCGGCGGTGTGGTTGTAGACCACGTCGAGGATCACTTCGAGACCGGCGGCGTGCAGCGCCTTCACCATGGCCTTGAACTCGTTGACCTGCTGGCCGAGGGTGCCGAAGGCGGCGTAGGCGTTGTGCGGGGCGAAGAAGCCGATGGTGTTGTAGCCCCAGTAGTTGGACAGGCCGCGGTCCTGCAGCACGCCGTCCTGCACGAACTGGTGCACCGGCATCAGCTCCACCGCGGTCACCCCGAGCGAGGTCAGGTGCTCGATGACGGCGGGGTGGGCGAGGCCCGCGTAGGTGCCGCGCAGCCGCTCGGGCACGTCGGGATGGGTGCGGGTCAGGCCGCGTACATGGGCCTCGTAGATCACCGAGTCCGAGTACGGCGTCCGGGGCGGGCGGTCGTCGCCCCAGTCGAAGTACGGGTCGGTGACCACGCCGAGCATGGAGTGCCCGGCGCTGTCCGCCGGGGCGGGGCCGTCCGGGGCGCGCTCGTACAGCGAGGCGTGGTTGTCGATCTGGCCGTCCACGGCGCGGGCGTACGGGTCGAGCAGCAGTTTCTTCGGATTGCACCGGTGGCCGAGCGAGGGCTGCCAGGGGCCGTGGACCCGGTAGCCGTAGCGCTGGCCCGGCCCGATGCCGGGCAGACAGGCGTGCCAGACGAATCCGTCGACCTCGTGCAACCGGACGGGGGTCTCGGTGCCGGTGTCGTCGACGAGGATCAGGTCGACCCGGTCGGCCACCTCGCTGAACAGGGCGAAGTTGGTGCCCTGGCCGTCGAACACGGCACCCAACGGATAGGGCTGCCCGCTCCACACGGGCAGCCCTTTGCGTCTCCTGCGGGCGGTCACCGGCTGCCCTCCAGGGCGTCTTCCGGTACGGCGCCAACGGCGGCCGGCGCGGCGAGCGCGTCGTCCATGGCCTCCGCCGGCGCGGCCAGCACCGCCACCGGCGTCTCGCGCGGCACCTGCAGCCCCTGCCGCAGCGTCGGCGCGGGGGCGATCGGTACCAGCGGGACGCGCTGACCGGCGCGGGCCCGCTGCGAGAACCAGATGATCTTGCTGCCGGTGTCCGAGGCGCAGCAGCCCCAGCCGTCACTCATGGCGGCGATGTCCGCCAGGCAGGACCGCAGGTCCTGGTCGGGGCGCAGGTCCGGGTCGTCGTCGCCGAAGGCGGTGATGAGGTGCTGGCCGTTCCACCACATCTCGATGGAGGTGTGCTTGACCTTCGCATGCTCGTCGATCGCCCGCAGCAGCAGTTCGGCGCCGCGGCAGACGGGATCCGTGAGGTTCTCGAGATCCCAGTAGCGGAGATGGGCGGCCAGGATGCGGCTGACCTGTACCACCCGTTCCGGGCTGACTTCCACGTCGAGGTGGTAGTAGCAGGGCACTGCGGTCTTCATCGTCGCTTGCTCCTCACCGGCGAAGCTCTCGCTCCCCTCGCCCGCCCGGGAGAGGTCCCGGATGCCCGTCCGGGAGGGATCCCGGACACATAGCGTGAGCGCTGATCGCTTCTGAGTCACCTCCACGGTGAGGGCACTACGCCATTCGTGCAACACGAGGGCCCGACACACAACCGTCGTTGAAGATCCAACAAGACGCTGCGTCGTCGTCCGTGCACCATAAGTGAAAGCCTCGATCGCCGTAACGGTGCCGTGCCCTTCCGTGCGCGGACACCACCCGACCGTCGGGAACGCGCCCAGTCGAGAGCGTGGAGGGTGAAGAGGGCAATGCTGCTACCCGCCAAGGCCGAAGTGGCCCGGGCGTTGCGGCGTTACCGGGCGTGGGAGCGCGTGATGCTCGCCTCGCCCCACGACCGCACGGTCCGGGCCACCTTCGAGGACTCGGGCTACACGCTGTGCGTACTGATGGGCAAACGCTGCGCCCGCGAGGCCGCGGACGCCGCCGAACGCTATCTGCGCACGAATCTGGTCACCTACCTGCGCGAGCAGGACGGACGGCCGCGGCCGCGCCGATCGGCCAGAAGAGCGCCGCCGTCGGAGCGGCGTTCCACGGCGCCGAGCCCCTGAGCTGGCACCGTACAAGGCGTTCCCCCGGGGCCGGCGTGAGTCGGCCCCTCTCGGATCGCGAAGCCGGGCCGGGTGCCCGGCTTCGCGCACGGCGGAGGTGAGATACATGCGCAGGACCCCGGCCATCGGCCGCGTACCGGTCCGTGACGTCCGGCCGGCCGTGGAGTGCGGCAGGCGCCCGGCGAAGGCGGTGACCGGGGAGACCTTCCAGGTCACCGCCACCGTGTTCCGTGAAGGGCACGATGCCGTGGGTGCCAATGTGGTCCTGCGCGATCCCAAGGGCCGCCGTGGCCCGTGGACGCCGATGCGGGAGCTGTCCCCCGGCAGTGACCTGTGGGGTGCGGACGTCACTCCGGACGCGACGGGCCGCTGGACCTTCCGGGTGGAGGCCTGGAGCCATCCGCTGGCGACCTGGCGGCACGCCGCCTCGGTCAAGGTGCCGGCCGGGATCGACATCGGGCTGGTGCTGGAGGAGGGTGCCGAGCTCTACGAGCGTGCGGCCGCCGGAGTGCCGAAGGGCCCGGAGCGAACCCTTGTCCTCGCCGCCGCGCAGGCTCTCGGCGACGACTCCCTGCCCGTGCACGAGCGCCTGGAGTCCGCCCTGTCGCCCGAGGTGGACGCGCTGCTGGACCGCTATCCGTTGCGGGAGCTGGTCACCGCCTCCGACCCCATGCCGCTGCTGGTCGAGCGCGAACGCGCCCTGTACGGCTCCTGGTACGAGTTCTTCCCACGCTCCGAGGGCACCGCCGAAGAGCCGCACGGCACCTTCCGCACGGCCGCGCGCCGGCTGGAGGCGATCGCGGACATGGGCTTCGACGTGGTCTACCTCCCGCCCGTTCACCCCATCGGTACGACGTTCCGCAAGGGGCGCAACAACA
>NZ_WEGL01000049.1 GCF_009604455.1 Streptomyces sp. RB17 | reverse complement strand
GGTTCTGGCTCACTTTCCGTGCCAGCACCACGGACGGTCACCGAAACCACGATCATGAACGGCCGGCCGCCGCTTCGAGGAGAAGTCGTTTGCGGAGGAGGTCGAAGTTGGCGCGGCCGAACATCTGTCGCTTGAGCATCTTGATCTTGTTGTTGTGGCCCTCGACGACTCCCGAGCTGTAAGGCAGCGTGAGCCCGGCGGTGACGGCGTCGAGGTCCTGGCCGAGGCCGTTGATGAAGGTGTGCAGGTCAGGAAGGTCGTCGCTTCGGACATCGGCGATCCACCGGTGGAGGAGTCGGCCCTGGCGGTTGTTCATGAGCTCGGCGAAAGCGCGAACATGCTCGGCGGTGAGAGCGAGGGCTGGGCAGCGGTCCAGCAGGTCCTTCACCTGCGTTGACTCGTCCTCGTCGAGGCTGTCGGGGTGGCGGGTGAGGCAGTTGGTGACGTCCCGGACCGTGGGATCACGACGGGGCGGGCCAGCCGGGGGGAAGGCTTCGCGGAGCCGGCTGACGTAGCGGCGGACCACGGTGGTGCCGCCCTCATAGCCGCGTTCCTTGAGTTCGTGGAAGAGACGGGTGGCGTTCGTGCAGCCCTCGGCCCACCGCTGGTGCAGGTAGGGCTTGTGGTCGTCGAGGATGCTGGGGAGGTTGGTCCACCGGCCGACCAGAAGTTCGTCCGGGGTGGCGGCTCGGGCCAGGCGGCGGACGGTGCCCCGGCTGAGCTGCAGTTGGCGGGCGATGCCCCGCAGGCTCACGTTCCTGCTGATCAGTTCGTGGACGGCCGTGTGCTGCCGGCGTACCCGGTCCGACAGTCGTCCCGATCTGCGGGGCCCCTGTTCGGCCTCGTCCTCGTCCGGGAGCAGCGTCCCCGCAGCCGGGGCCGGGACTTCGTCTTGAGGCCGGCGTAGGCAGGCGCGGTGTCGGGTGACGGTCTTCTCGACGGCTTCGGCGAGGTTTTTCCAGATGTGCCAGCGGTCGGCGACGTGGACGGCGTCCGGGGCACCGGTGCGTCCGGCTTCGGCGTAGGCGCTGGAGCGGTCCCGGCAGAGGAAGGCGATTCCGGAACGGGCGGCGAGCCATGCGGAGACGGTGGCCACGGTGCGGTCCGGCAGCAGGTCGAGCGGCCTGCGTGACTCGACGTCGACCAGGATCGTGCCGTAGACGCGTCCCTTGCGCAGGGCGAACTCGTCGATGCCGAGGACTCGTGGGACCGGGGTTGCCGGGTCCGGCAGAGCGCGTATCAGCCGCAGGAGGGTCGAGCGGCTGGCCGCGACCTACAGAGTCTTCGCCAGCCGGGCCCCGGCCCGGCCGGCCAGCATCACCGCCAGCCGCTGCAGCACCTGGTGCAGGCCGCTGCTACGGCGGCCGTAGCGGAAGGTCAGCCCGTCGACCTGCTCGACGAACGTCGCTCTCGCACAAGTTCTCTCCTGGCAGCGGAACCGGCGGACTCGTAACTCGACCACCGTCCGCCTGCCCCCGACCGCGGAATCCGTGAGGCGCCGCAGGTAGTGGCTGTGGACCCGGGCCGAGACCACACCACAGGCCGAACACGCGGCCTGGCCTGCCGTACTCCGAGCCTTCACCATCACCAACTCGGCATCGGTCACGACCGTTTCGACCTGGACGCCGTCGACCCGGTGGAACCAGAGGTCGCGAAGGAACGTGTCACCCATGGCCGTTCATGATCGTGGTTTCGGTGACCGTCCGTGGTGCTGGCACGGAAAGTGAGCCAGAACCA
>NZ_WEGL01000048.1 GCF_009604455.1 Streptomyces sp. RB17 | reverse complement strand
TTCAGCGTGATCTAGCGAGGAACCCCGGGCGTTCACGCCCGGGAGGAATCGCTTCTCTGGATAGGGGTGACCCGCACGAGTGCACGGGTCGGCTCTGTTTGCCTCAGCCGGGTCGTTTCTGGTTGTCGATGTACTCCTTGATGATCGCGAGGGGTGCGCCGCCGCAGGACGCGGCGAAGTAGGAGGGGGACCAGAAGTGGTCACCCCACAGGTATTTGCGGATGTGTCCGGGGAATTCCTGGCGGAGCCGGCGGGCGGAGACGCCTTTGAGGGAGCCGACGAGCCGGGACAGGGCGATCTTGGGCGGGTAGTGCACGAGCAGGTGGACGTGATCGGTTTCGCCGTTGAACTCGACCAGTTCTGTTTCGAAGTCGGCGCACACGGCCCGCATGATCTCTTCGCAGCGCGTGAGGATCTCGTCGGTGAAGGGTCCACGCCGGTACTTCGGGGTGAAGACCAAGTGCGCATGGAGAGTGTAGACGACCGTTCTTCCCCTGCGGATGCTGGGATTTGGCTCCCATCGAGGTGACATAGGTCAATGATATGATCACCGGTGTGAAGCTGGTCGTGCAGGTGAAACTCGCGCCGGATGCCGTGCAGGCACCGGCGCTTGAGTCGACCCTGCACGCGGCGAACGAGGCGGCTTGCTGGGTGTCGGCTGTCTCCTTTGACCGCTTCGGCCTGAAGGGCTCGGTACGTGAGCTGCGCAAGCTGTGCTACGGCGAGCTGAAGGCCCGCGGGTTCGGAGCCCAGGCCGCACAGCACGTCATCAAACGAGTCGCGGACGCGTATACGACGCTGCGGGCGAACATCAAGGCCGGGAACCTCGGCCCGGAGGACTCCACGAGGCGCCATAAGGCCGAGTCGAAGCCGATCATGTTCCGCCCGGATGCCGCGCACACCTACGACGACCGTTGCCTGAGCTGGAACTACGACGCAAAGACCGTCTCGATATGGACCCTTCAAGGGCGCATCAAGAACGTCCGCTTCGTCTGCTCTGCGGGCACACTCAAACAACTCACCGGACAACGGCAGGGCGAGTCCGACCTGATCCAGCGGGACGGGAAGCTGTTCCTGGTCGCCACCATCGACATCGCAGAGCCTGAGGCTTTCGAGCCGAAGGGCTTCATCGGCGTCGACCGGGGCATCACCAACCTCGCCACCACATCCGACGGAGACAACCACTCCGGGCGCCGTCTCGGACGGTACCGGCGCTGGCAGGCCAGCAAGAAGGCCGAACTCCAGGCCAAACAGACCCACAGCGCGAAACAGCTCCTGAAGAAGCGCGCCCGCCGCGAGGCAAGGCACGCCACCCACATCAACCACAAAATCTCCAAGACTGTCGTTGCTGTCGCCCAACGCACCGAACGCGGTATCGCCCTCGAAGAACTGAGGGGCATCCGCGAGCGGGTCACGGTTCCGCGCGACCAGCGAGCACGCCAGTCCTCCTGGCCCTTCCACCAGCTCGGCGCGTTCATCGCCTACAAGGCCAAGCGCGCCGGCGTCCCGTTCATCGAGGTGGACCCGGCCTACACCTCGCAGCGCTGCCCGCGCTGCGGCCACACCGAGCGCGCCAACCGGCGCACCCGGGACCACTTCCACTGTCGTCGGTGCGGCCTCGCTGGGCCAGCCGACCACGTCGCCGGGGCCAACATCGCCAAACGCGGGGCCACGGCGTGGGTATTCGTCAACATGCCCGATCCTCTCCCCGCCTAGCGGGGAGAGGCAGATGTGACCCGTGACCGCCCTGTCGTAGGGGGCAGTCGGGAGCATAAACGGAGCCGTCACGATCCGAGTCAGCAAGCTCGGTCGTTCATGGCCGAGTAGTTGAC
>NZ_WEGL01000047.1 GCF_009604455.1 Streptomyces sp. RB17 | reverse complement strand
GGGGGGTGATAGCTGCTACAAATTTTCTAGTCATCTGTAGACATCTCTTGTTGTGTATCTTGATCGTGTGAAGCTTTCGGAGTGGGCGCGCCGGCAGGGCGTGAGCTACCAGACCGCCTGGCGGTGGGTGAAGGACGGGAAGATGCCTGTCCCTGTCCGCCAGGCGCCGTCCGGGACATGGCTGGTCGACGAGCCCGCCGTGCATGTGTCCGGGCGCGTGGTGGCGTACTGCCGTGTCTCGTGCGCTGAGCGGAAGGCTGATCTGGATCGGCAGGTTTCCCGGGTCGTGTCCGGTGCGAACCGGCAGGGTCTGGCCGTCGCGGAGGTCGTGACCGAGGTCGGCTCGGGGCTGAACGGGCGGCGGCCCAAGCTGCACCGGGTCCTGTCCGACCCGCAGGCGGCGGTGATCGTGGTCGAGCATCGTGACCGGCTGGCCCGGTTCGGTGTCGAGCACCTGGAGGCTGTCCTGTCGGCGTCCGGCCGGCGCCTGGTCGTCCTCGACCCCGCCGAGACCACGGACGACCTGGTGCGGGACATCACCGAGGTGCTGACCTCGATGTGTGCCCGCTTGTACGGGCGTCGTGCGGCGAAGAACCGTGCCGCCCGCGCGGTGGCCGTGGCCACCAACGAGGCGGCCGGGTGAAGAAATTCAAGCCGCAGCCCGGTTTCGTGGTGCAGGCGTACCGGTTTGCGCTGGATGCGAACGCAGGCCAGGAGCGGGCGCTGCGTTCGCACTGCGGCGCCGCCCGTGCCGCCTTCAACTGGGCCGTCGCCTGGGTGGAGGCGTCGTGGTGGCAGCGCCGGGCCGAGGAGTCCTACGGCATCCCCGAGGCGGAGTTGACGCAGTGGCGGCCGTGGTCGCTGCCCGCGCTGCGCAAGGCGTTCAACGCCGCAAAGCACACCGATCCGAGGTTCTGCGCCTGGTGGGAGGACAACTCCAAGGAGGCGTACTCCACCGGTCTCGCGAACGCCTCCGCGGCGTTCGACAACTACGCGAAGTCGAAGCAGGGCAAGCGTCGCGGCAAGCGGGTGGGGATGCCACGTTTCAAGTCGAAGCGGAAGGCGCGCCTTGCCTGCCGGTTCACCACCGGCACCATCCGCGTCGACGTCGACGGCCGGCACGTCACCCTGCCCCGCCTCGGCACGATCCGCGTCCACGAGCCCACGGTGAAGCTCCTGGCCCGTGTCCAGGCCGGGACGGCGCGGATCCTGTCCGCGACCGTCCGGCACGAGCGCGGACGCTGGTTCGTGTCCTTCCAGACAGAGGTCAAGCGCGACCTCGTCCGCGTCACGCGGCCGGACGCGGCGGTCGGGATCGACCTCGGGGTGAAGACCCTCGCGGTCATGGCCGACTGCGCCGGAGAGATCCGCGAGGTCCCCAACCCCCGGCATCTCGACAGCGCCCTGAAGCAGCTGCGCCGGGCATCGTGCACGGTCTCGCGCCGCCGGGGCCCGGACCGCCGGACCGGGCAGCAGCCCTCCCGCCGCTGGGAGAAGGCCAACGCCCAGCGCAACCGGGTCCACCACCGCGTGGCGGACCTGCGCGAGGACGCCCTGCACAAGCTCACCACCGCCGTGGCGACCGAGTACGGCACCGTCGTCGTCGAGGACCTCAACGTCGCCGACATGCTGAAGAACCGGCGCCTGGCCCGCCGGATCGCCGACGCGGGATTCGGGGAGATCCGCCGCCAGCTCGCCTACAAAACCCAGCGCAACGGCTGCCGCATCGTGGCCGCGAACCGCTGGTTCCCCTCCTCCAAGACCTGCTCCGGGTGCGGCGCGGTGAAAGCCAAACTGCCGCTGCACATCCGGACCTTCGAATGCGACGCCTGCGGCCTGGTCATCGACCGGGACGCCAACGCCGCACTCAACCTCGCCGCCCTCGCGGCGGCCGTAGTCACTGGTACCGGAGTGGCCGGAGACCAGGACACCCAAGCGGTGTCGAAACCTCGTGGAGCCGACCACAAGACCCGCACCACCCGCCGGAGCCGCAAGGCCACGACGGGGCGGGCAGGTGGCGCAACCCTGCCGCACCCGCGGCAGACAGAAACGAGAGACCGTCCCCAAGCCGAGCCCCTGACGCTCTGGTGATGTGACGGACCTTCCGGGCCGAAATGCCCGGAATGCTGAGATCCGACTACGGTCTCGGCAACGGC
>NZ_WEGL01000046.1 GCF_009604455.1 Streptomyces sp. RB17 | reverse complement strand
AAGTGGAACCCGGCGCCCATCCGACGCGAGAGCCGGACCCTCGCCCTGCCCCAACCCCGAAAAGACCGCACCACACAAACGCGGAGTCCCCATCAGCGAACCGACGAGGACTCATGAACGATCGAGGTTAAGCCTTGTCCCGTAAATGATCTACGGCGTGCTGGCTGACTACTCGTCTTCTCGGTCACCCGGCGAGGGCGAGGTTGTGCAGGCGGGCGATGCCGAGCATGGCGTGGTGGACGCCGTCGCCTTTGAGGCGGCAGTCGCGGAGGATCTTCCAGGTCTTCATGCGGGCGAAGGCGTGCTCGACGCGGGCGCGGACTTTGCGGTGGGAGGCGTTGTGTTCCTCCTTCCAGGCCGGTAGTTCGCTCTGGCCTTTCTCTCGGCGGTGTGGGATGACCAGGCCGGTGCCGCGGTAGCCGCCGTCCGCGATGACGGTGGTCTTCCTGACGGCGGCTTTCGCCCCGGACAGCTCCCATGCCTTGCAGTCGTTGCGGTTGCCGGGCAGCGGTCGGCCGACGGCGACGACCAGGCGGGTGTCGGCGTCGATGACGACCTGGTGGTTGGTGGAGTACCTGTAGTTCTTCGACTGCTCGGCGATGCTGTGGTCCCGGGTGGGGACCAGGGTTCCGTCGACGATCAGGACGGTGTCCTTGCGGAACCGTTTGCGCTGCTGGAGCGCGAGCGAGGGGCCGAGGTGGTCGATGATGCGGTCGGCGGCCGACTTCGATACCCCGAACAACGGTGCCAGCTGCCGCAGCGTGAGGTTGGTGCGCCAGTACGCGGCGACCAGCAGGACGCGGTCCTCCAGCGGCAGACTCCACGGCCGGCCCTTGCGAACGGGGTCTGCACCCTCGCGTCGTAACGCCGTGATCAGCTTGCCGAACTGTCGCGGACTCAGTCCGCTGAACGGGGCTATCCAGGCAGGCTCCGACGCCGTGATCACACCAGTCACTGCGTGATCATTCCACCGCTTCAGGAGCTCCCTGCTCAAACGCGAGGCGGCAGCGTTCAACCTGCTCGGCCACCCGCTCCATGAACCAGCGCATGATCTCGTAGGGGATGACGTGCTCGTCGGGGCTGTGGATATGGACGGCCGGCTTCAAGCTCGGGTCCTCGTCGGGTATCACCGCCACCATGAAGGCAGCTCCGGGCAGGTGGGTCTGTGCGTTGGGAATCTCAGCCCACGCAGCCGGCGCCGGCACGGCCTCGCTCAGCTCCACACACCAGGCATCGTCCGGCAACGCGTAGTGGAACTGGACGGCGTAGTGGCGGCCTGCATGAACGCGCAGCTCTGGCATGCCCGCAGGCTGCCACAGCTGCCACGCCGGAGTCTCGCGAGTATCCGCTCAGCACCTGGTGCCGCCGCCCCACCGACTATTTGCGGGACAGCTCTTAGGCAGCGTTTAGCCGAACATCAGTCATCGCGAGCTCACCATTTGTGTCAAACGCATCGCGATTTGCCGCGACATACTCTTCGACGGTAGTCGGCTTGAATCCGCTGAGCTGCTCGACCATATTGTTAAATCCGGAATAAAATCCGTCACGGTAATCCTGCGACACCATGGCAAGATGATGCGCCCTGTCCGGCCTCCCCAAAGCTGTCAGCGCGGCAAGCATCGTCCAAATCTCTATGGGCTCGTACCGTACTTCGATGCCAAGCTCGGCCTGGACTTTCGCTGCAATGGCATACCAGTCAAGTTCCTGGGCGCCAAACAGTTCATAGATCTCACGATCATGAGGTTCGGGGTTCAGCAGGATTGCTTCAATAACCCTAGCTACGTCCTCCATTGTAATGGGAGCATGGCGGACACTACCCAGGGGTAGGCGCAAAATTCCCTTGTCGGCGCTGATACGAATCCAGAAGTTCTCTACCCAATTCATGAACAGGGTGGGCCTCAGGTGCGTGACGACCAGTGGCGTGCGGTCGAACATCCGCTCCACAATCCAATGTTGCAGGCCAATGTGGGTGGTGTCGGGACGCACACCGATCTGCGACATCTCAACGACTGCGTGCACGCCAGCATCAGTGACCGCTTGGATAAAATTTACCGCCGCCTCGATATATCCAGGACCAGGGGGATAGCTAAAGTACGCTTTGGCCACGTCAGTTGTCGCCATGCGAACATCTGCAAAGTTCAGAAGATCACACTGAACGATCTCTGCACCCCTCTCTCGCAGCCTTTCCGCTCGATCGTCCATTGTGCGCACGATTGCACGAACCGGCAGTCCACGCTCTCGCAGCAGACGGACGGTTTCTGTTCCAGACTTTCCTGTGGCGCCGGTGACTAGTATCACGCCACTGTCCATCGATTCCTTCTTCTCGGTCACTGCATGCTCCCCACGCGAGAAAGGAGGACTAAGTTACGAGTCGAACGATAAGGGCATGGCCTCAGTCTCCAAGTCAGGTACTACAGTTCACACACTTTAGAGTGCAACCATAAGCCTTGGGCGCTCTGTACGCATGTTGAGGCATCTGGCCGACACTGACCGACCTGCCTACCGGCGTGACATCAACACCACCGGTACAAATTGCGCATTGAGCTCAAGCCTTTGAGGGGACACAGTCGAACGGAGGTTCGTGTTCCTTTGGGAAAGTTTGCGGACGCTCACGGCTCTCTGTCTAACCTCGCGCTTTCACGAGTGGGCCTGTCCGAGTCTTGATCAAATAAATGGAGAGTGCTGCTGACCTGCAACGATGGGACTTGTCGAGGGTCCTGTCACTGCAAGGAAAGAAGCACTCTCCAGGT
>NZ_WEGL01000045.1 GCF_009604455.1 Streptomyces sp. RB17 | reverse complement strand
GCCTGAGCGCTCGCCCGGGCCCAAGCCAGTGCCCGACCGGCTGTGCCTGCAGGGCATCCTGTTCGTGCTCTACACGGGGATCCCGTGGCAGCAGTTGCCGTTGGAGCTGGGCTTCGGCTCCGGTCAGACCTAATCCCTTGTTAAGGACGTTCCGTCGGGGCGGTTGATCCCGGGGATGTTCGAGTGCCGGATCGTGACATCTAGTGGCTGCCGGGCGGGCAACGCCTCGCTTTAGACAGGTGCACGGCCGGGTTGACGTCCGGCGGCTATGTACGGATGCCTTGGTCAGACCGGGCCTTGATGCCTCCCAGCAGATCGGCAGCGTTCGGGACCGCTGGACGTCAACACCCATTGCTTGATCACTCGTTGGTGTTGGTGGTGCGAGCCTGCCGCATGGTGACTCCTTGATGAGCCCGAGCCGTCTGAGCTCCCGCGGAGACCGGGGCCCGTGGGGTGCGCTGGTGCCACGAACGGCTAGTGAGGTGGAGGCACATCTGCATGGCGGTGATGCCTGGGATTAGGTCGCTCGCGTGGCCCGCATGCGCTCGTGACCAGCGCAAACACCTGCACATCGGGAGGGAACTACCTTGATCTACTGTGGCATCGACTGGGCAGAACGCAGTCACGATGTCGCCCTGGTCGACGACACCGGCGCGCTCGTGGCCAAGCGGCACATCACCGACGATGCAGCTGGCTACAAGCTTCTGCTGGACCTGCTCGCCGAGCACGGCGACACCGAGGAGAACCCGATCCCAGTGGCGATCGAGACCTCCCGTGGCCTGCTGGTCGCCGTCCTGCGGATCGGGAAGCGGAAGGTGTACGCGATCAACCCGATGGCCGCGGCCCGCTACCGCGACCGGCACAGCGTCTCGCGCAAGAAGTCCGACCCTGGCGACGCCCTGGTCCTGGCGAACATCCTGCGCACCGACATGCACGCCCACCGGCCGCTGCCGGATGACTCAGACCTCGGGCGCGCAATCGCCGTCTTAGCCCGCGCCCAGCAGGACTCGCTCTGGAACCGGCAGCAGCTCGCCAACCAGCTCC
Organism: Streptomyces sp. RB17; assembly: GCF_009604455.1. Classification (GTDB taxonomy): domain Bacteria; phylum Actinomycetota; class Actinomycetes; order Streptomycetales; family Streptomycetaceae; genus Streptomyces. Next base: position 1,767 of record NZ_WEGL01000045.1, on the reverse strand, counting down.
GTTCCCTGCTGCGGGAGTACTATCCGGCCGCCTTGGACGCCTTCGCCACCTGGGCCAACGGTCTGTGCCGTCCCGAGGCCCGTGAACTCCTGAAGGCCGCCCCGACCCCGACCCGGGCCGCACGGCTGACCCGCAATCAGCTCCAGGCCGCCCTGAAGCGAGCCGGCCGCAAGCGTGGCATCGAGGCAGAATCCGACCGCCTGCGCGACGTCTTCCGCGCCGACTGGGCCCACCAGCCTTCGATGGTCGAGGAGGCGCTAGGCAAGCAGATGCTCGCCCTCCTCGTCCAGCTGGAAGCCGCCTGCACCGCCGCCGATGACCTGGCGAAGGCGGTGGAAGGGGCGTTCCCTCAGCACCCGGACGCCGAGATCCTGCTGAGCTTCCCCGGGCTCGGCATCCAGCTCGCCGCCCGGATCCTGGCTGAGATCGGGGACGACCACACCCGCTTCGCCGACGCCCGCGGACTCAAGGCGTACGCAGGCTCCTCGCCCGTCACCAGAGCCTCGGGCAAGAAGTCGTCGATCACCAGGCGCTGGGTGAAGAACGACCGGCTCAACCACGCGGGGTATCTCTGGGCCTTCGCCTCGCTCCGGGCCTGCGAGGGGGCCAACGCCCACTACCGCCGACGACGCGAGATCGGCGACTGGCACGCGGCCGCCCAACGCAACCTCTTCAACCGCATGATCGGCCAGCTCTATCACTGCCTCCAGCACCGCAAGCTGTTCGACGAGCAGACCGCCTTCCCTGCCGAACTCGCCGCCGCAGCTTGACGCGTTGGCATCGTGAGGTGTCTGCTGGAGGCGTCTGGAGCGCTGGCAGGAATCCGGGGTCTTCGACCAGCTGCACCGGATACTGCTCGCGGAGCTGAACGCGGCTGGCGAGCTGGACTGGAGTCGCGCGTGCGTGGACGCCTCCCACGTGCGCGTGAAAAAGGGGGTGCCGCGACGGGCCCGTCGCCGGTCGATCGGCGCGAGACCGGCAGCAAGCACCACCTGATCACCGACGGTGCGGGCATCCCGCTCAAGGTGATCACCACGGCGGCCAACGTCAACGACGTTACCCAGACCCTTGCCCTGGTCGACGGCGTCCCATCGGTCGCCGGCAGAGTCGGTCACCCTCGCAAGCGTCCCGAGGCCCTGCTCGGCGACAAGGGCTACGACAGCAACCCCAACCGGCACGAGCTGCGTCGACGCGGGATCCTGCCGGTCATCTCCCGCAAGGGTCAGCCCGACATCCAGGGCCTGGGCAGACTCCGCTACGTGGTGGAGCAGACCTTCGCCCTGCTCCACCAGTTCAAGCGCCTCGCGGTCCGCTGGGAGCGACGTCTCGACCTGCACGAAGCCCTCGTTTCACTCGCCTGCGGCCTCATCTGCTGGCGTCGCCTCAGGCGGCCTGCTCCGTAGGCTCGTAGGCCGTGAGAGCCAGACGCTCGCCGTCCCCGGCCCTCAAGGCATTGACCAGGATCTGGCTGCCCTCATCGAAGCGCAGGGTGAAGACCGGATCGAGATCCATCAGGAGGTCGAAGACCTCGCGATGCTCGTCCGACAGGTGCTCAGGGCCGAGCTCCGCGTCGCAGGCCCAGTTGCCGTCCGCGACGCGGACAGATACTTGGACGTCGAACTCGCCCAGGCACGTGGACCCATTGGCCCACCACTCCAGTGTCGCCGCGCCTTGATAGCTGTCCATCGTCCAAGTATCGCCGCCGACCGGGTGTGCGAGAACGGGGTGGCGCAAGACAGCGGCAAGATCGTGTTACGAGCTCTAAGC
>NZ_WEGL01000044.1 GCF_009604455.1 Streptomyces sp. RB17 | reverse complement strand
CTAAGAGTCATCACGTAATGAGGTGATGCCCACCCGATGTCTGTACGGAGCCGGCGTGCCTGGGTGGCGTGACTGCTTCGTACGGCCGGTTGTTCCGACGTGGGCCTTGTGCCGCTTAGTTGCGGGTCGGGTCTCATTCGGGGTAGGTCCGGTACCGGGTGGTGGTGTTGTGCCGAGCAGAGGCCCGCGTTTGCCGGAAGGGTCCGGCGTGTGGGCTGCCGCGTGGGTGCGGCCCCGGGTGGGGCGGGCACCGCGCTGCGGTTGACTCGACAGGGCTTCTTGCAGCCCTTCATGGAACAAGATCTGTGTGTGGCGGGCCTGGACTTTGTCCAGGCCCGCCGTGCTGGGGTCGTCCGGATCCGCTAGGCGGACGTGCGCGCACAGGGCTGCGGAGACCTTGTCCCGGTCGCCGACGAGCCCGCAGGCGGTGCAAACGTGGATGCGGTCGGCGAGGGTTTTGGTGACCGTCGCGCCGCAGAAGCACGTCTGCGAGAGTTTGGTGGTGAAGGTGGAGGCGCGGAGCATCCGCCCGCCGGTCTTCTCGCACTCGCGGCCGATGGCAGCGATGAGCCGTCCAGGTGTGGTGGCCTGCAGGGCTTTGCCCCACCGGCGGTACCAGGTGCGAATGTCGCAGTCCTCGACGGTCAGGTTCGCATCGTGGTCAGCCACGATGTCTGCGGCGATGCGGCGGGCGCGGTGGTCTTTGGCCGCGGCTGCGGTGGCGGCGGCTTCGGCGAGTCGGGCCCGGTTGAAGCGGTAGCCGGCCGACAGCGCATCGCGTCGGTATGCCTGCTTGGGCACCCCTGCCGTGTTGGCTGCTCTGGCCCCGCCGGGCACGGCAACGTGCCGGGCGGGTAGGCCCGCGGCCTGGCGGTGTTCGGCCCGGGCCTGCTGCCGTTTCGACGGCCCGTACTGAGCAGGGTTGGACGCTCTGCGGGAGCGGTCGAGGGCGCGTTTGCGGCCTCGGTCCTTGCGGCGGGCTTTCGCCAGCGCGGCAAGCTCCGCGTCACTGGGCTCGATGCGGGTTGCTTCGACGACGCCGTCGGCGGGGTCGAAGGTACTGGGGAAGGAGACGACGGAAAGGTTGGAGACGTTCCCGTCGATGCCGCCGACCCGCTCCAGCTGAGCTGCCGCCAGGCGGCGGGCCTTCGTCGCCGGGGATGCGTAGCTGCCGGCCAGGACCATCAGGTGCGCTTCGTACGCCCACCCGCCCGGCGCCGCCGTGTCCCGGCGGCGCACGAGGTCGATCTTATGCCAGGTCTCCGGATTGTTCAGGAAGTGCAGCAGGTAGGGCCACCGCCCCGAGCCTGACGGCAGGCGGACGGGCAGGACCAGGTCGCCGCGGCTGGAATCGGCGCCGCCGGTGAAGACGATGGCCAAAGGTCCGGTGTGATCCCACCAGGTCGCGGCCCGCGTCTTCGGCGTCTTCTTCGCCGTGACCTCGCCCGTGTGCACACGTCCTGCAGGGCGCACGGGGGCGGGCAGCTGCCGTGGCTGCTCGAGCACCCCGGTACCCACGGGGAGTGCCGCGACCTGCTCCGGGGTGGTGACCGCGGGGTCGAGATCCCGGTGGCGGTAGGCGTCCAGGTGCCCGGCGAGCGTGCCGTGCAGCCGGAACGTCTCCCACTTGCGGTCGGTGGTGTGGGAGCGGGCACGGCCGGGGATCCGCGTGTAATCCCACCAGCGGCCGGTCTTCGGCCGGCCGTGCCGGCGGCCGGAAGCATCCGCGCACAGGTGCCGGCTCACCGAGGTCTCGAAGACCTCGTCGGCCTGGTGCATCACCAGTGCTTTGGTGACGTGATGGGCGAGATGCTTCGAGTTCTCCATGTGCCGATACGCGCGGCGTTCCATCCCCTCCCGGGACAACCCGAGCTCAAGACGCCACGCTTTCGCGTCCGTCTCGCGGCGGACATCACCCGCCCAGTACGCATCGACAGCGTCCCGAGCATCCCGCTGCAGTGCCCGTTTCACGGACCACATAGCGGAGAACAGGTCCTCGGTCCGGTGCCGGGTGGCGGGGTCGTGGACGTCGAGGGGAAGGCGGATCACCGCAAGCTCAGTGTCCGCGTCCCGCGTCCAGCGCTTCTTCTTGTTCTTTCCCCGGTACCGGCGAGCGGCAGCATTGGAGGCGGGCGCGGTGTCACGCAATGCGGTGCTCACCAATGCTCCCACCTCCTTCTTTGGCTCATGTCGGACGCCGTCACCTGTGCGCAGTTCGACCAGCGCGGCAACCAACGCCAAAGCTACAAGAGCCCACTGACAACGCCCTGTGCTACGGCAGGACTTGGGACTCTACGATGGTCTTCATGCGCCTGCGTCTTGCCCATTCCACGTCGGCCGACCTACGTGCCTGGACCGGTTTTAGTGGGCCGCAGCTGCAGCATTTGGTTCGGCAGCTGTGGGAGCTTGCACCCGACACCGGCCGGGGCCGGCCCTGGGCATTGCCGTTCGCCGACCGTGTCCTGCTGGTGGTTCTGGCCTATCGGACCAACCTCACCATGCAGCAGCTCGGCTCCCTCTTCGACGTCTCCCACGCGGCTGCACACCGGGTCATTTGTCGGCTCGCCGCACCGCTCGCCGAGCTCCTCGGCCCGCCGCCGACCGATAGGCGGGAGTTGTGGGTCGTCGACGGAACGCTGATCCCCGTCCACGACCAGCAGCGCACAGCGAAGAGTAAGAACTATCGGCGCAGCGTCAACGTGCAGATCGTCTGCCGGACCCGCGACCGCAGGGTGGTAGCAGTCGGCGACGCCTGGCCAGGCAACCGGAACGATGTTGTCGTCTTCCGCGAAACCCTCCAGAAAAGACTGCCCGACCATCCCCGCCTGTCCGGCGACGGCGGCTACCGCGGGAGCGACCGCATCCGAACACCACAACGAGGTCCCGACGGACGCATCATCAAAGACCGCAAATACCGCCGGTTCCGCAAACGTCGGGCAGTCGCTGAACACACCATCGCCAGACTCAAAGACCACCAAATACTCCGGCAATGCCGACGCCGAGGCGAGGCGGTCAACCACGCCGTCGCCGGTGTCGCCGCACTCCACAACCTCAAGCTCGACATTCGGTAACCGAAGCACCCCGTCGCGGGGCAACAGTTTCCTGCCCGCATTACGTGATGGCTCTTAG
>NZ_WEGL01000043.1 GCF_009604455.1 Streptomyces sp. RB17 | reverse complement strand
ACCCTCCCCGGCAGCAGAGAAGACCAGGCCACGTTCATATGCAAGAACCCCGACTGCGACTTCCAGGGCAACGCCGACTGGAACGCAGCCCGGAACATCTTGCACCTGTACGGATCGGCCACATCAGCGTGGAGGTCCCGGCCGCCGGAAGGCGCGGTCGCAGGGCGGCCAGAACCGTCAAGCCTGTCACCACAAGGTAGACAGGAATCCCCTTCCTGAGCTTGCGAAGGAAGGGGAGAACTTCAAGAACTCGGCCCAAAAGGCGCCCGCCCGCAAGGTGCTGGACGACATCCAGTCGGCACCTGTCGAAAAGCCTGACGTGGAGGACACGTGGATTACGGTGCCCGCCGAGGTGGGCGACGTCCGGGTCCGCATCGTCAAGCCGGTCGGCGCTGCCGCGGGCCTGCCGGTCATCCTCTACGTTCACGGCGGAGGCTGGATAATGCTCAATCCCCTGCGCCCCACCCAGGCCGCGACGGCCGCCATCGAGCAGGCCGTCCATACCCTGCGCAAGGCGCTCGGGCACAGTTCTTGACTCACCGGTCCATAACTGTTGTACTTGGCCTGCACATGAATTCCCTCTTGATCCGTCGACGGGTTTGGCTGTTTCCCGTGAGCTTTCGGAACCGGCGATTCATGCAGCAGTTCCTCGTCCCGGGGCGACGCTCCGGGTCTCCCGTTCCGAAAGGTTCCTGATCATGACAACGCGTGAGATCGTGGAGAATTTCTTCGCACTGCTCGCCGCCGGAGACCCGGACGCAGTGGCCGCAGCGTTCGCAAAGGACATCGACTGGTACGTTCCCGGCTCACCCTCCCTGCCCTGGACCGGACACCGCTCCAAAGGCAGCGACGTGGCCGACTACCTGCGGACCCTGGAGGACAACATCGTCCCCGAGAAGAACGTGGACCAGGTCAAGGCCCTGCTGGTCGACGGCGATCACGCAGTCATGCTGGGCCGGTTCACGCGCGAAGCCAGGAGCACCGGCAGGGTCTACGACATGCCTGTCGCCATGCACTTCCAGGTGGCGGGCGACAAGATCGTCTTGTTCCACCTCTACGAGGACACCCTCAAGGTCTCGCAGGCCTACGCCAGTTGACAATCATCAGCAGCTCACCGTGACCCTGCTCGAACAGCACCGGCGAACCGGCCGGCCCCGGCAGCCCGGCGAGCGCGGCCCGGACGCCGCACGCCCGGACGCCGCACACGCGGACATGCCGAAGGACGGCACCCAGGGGCCGACGAGGACACACCCGTCTCCGCCCGTGCGCTGAAGGACCGCGGTGTCCCCGTGCCGGAGATCGCGAAGGAGCTGACGATCAAGACGGGCAAGAACGCGGGCAAGCACCGTCGGTCGCCTCGCGTTAGCGCGCGCTCGCCGAAGCCGAGGCCACCGCAACACCGGCCGCCTGGCCCGAGATCAAGGCCCCACGCCGGACGACCCGCGTGGACCTCACCGGGCCCGGCAGCGGCACCGACCCCGAGCTGATGGAACGTCTCCAGCGGCAGGTCCTCGACGGCGCCGGCGAGAAGTTGGTGGACACGCCCGCCCGGCAGACCGAGGACGGGACGAAGGACGTCGTGGCCCAGCTGCTGGCGCAGGCCCGCGGCACAAGGGAGGGCGAGTGGTCCCCGGACGCACCGGATGAAGTGCGGCGCGGCTCAGGTCGGTCCCTTCGGCCCGCACGGCGCCGGGGCGCGTGATCCTGGCGACATGGAGATCGAGGTCCTGGTCGTGCCGAACTGCCCCCATCGGCAGCTCGCCGAGGAGCGGCTGGGGCAGGCCCCGGACGCCGCCGGGCTGAGCGCCACAGGCTTCACCACGCGGGTGATCAGCGACCAGGCCGAGGCCGAGCGGTCCAGCGTCACCGGCTCCCCGACGATCCTCATCGACGGCCGCGACCCGTTCGCCGAGCCCGGCGCGGTCCCGTCGCCGGCCTGCCGGATGTACGGCACCCACAGCGGTCCAGCCGGAGCGCCCGACATCGGCCAACTCCGCCAGGCCCTGGACGAGGCCGGAGATGGAACGTGACCAGCACATACGCCTCCACGCTCCAAGTCGACCAGCCGGGCAGCCGAGCCGTACCAGCATCCGCTACGCCCTCCTGGCCGGGCCCGCACTCCGTCCAGCCCGCCTCACCGCCTGCCTCTCCCGGGGCCACGACCACCGCGTCGAGTGCGCCCCGGAGCCCGGCAGACCTGCCCGAGCACCTGGTTATGCGGATGCCCCACCGCTGGCGGTAGGAGTGAGTCCCCCACCGGTCCAGGGCCCCGCTCGCCCCCTCCGCGCCGCCGGCTGCTCTGCGGAATCAGAAACTGTCGCATCGTGAGTTCGACAGCCGAGCAATCCCGACGAACGTCATTTCCGTATGGATTAGCAGGAAGCAAAACCTTCTCCGCAACAACATCAACCTTGAAGGTTCGCAAACGTTTGTGGTCGATATCGGAGGTGATGGTCCGCCGCCTGAATGCTCTTCGCGGGCGGCGAGCGGCGCACAGAGCTACGCGCAGGCTTGGAAGCACAGGGGACGGCCCATCGAGGCCGCCAGAAAATCACGCACACCCTCGGAGAGGGGCTCACCGAGCGCGTACACACCCGTATCAAGAAAGTGGCTATCGCGGTCGCGTCGGCACCGATCCTGGCCATCGCCGCCGGAGCTGGAGCCGCCCACGCAGCCGCCATCGCCGCGCCTGAACACGTCGTCTCGTTCCACCAGGACAGCGGCTGGGGCTGGGGCTGGGGCGACGACAACGGCTGGGGCTGGGGTGGAGGCCACCACCACGGCTGGGGCTGGGGTGATGAACACCACCACGGCCACGGCTGGGGCTGGGGCGACCACGGTTGGGGCTGGGGCCACTGAGTGTCACCAGAACTGAACGCCACCTGAGATCCAGTGCTCACCCTCGAAAGGGGAAGTTGCCATGCGTGCAAACATCTCGACGGTCAGGCGCGTGGTTGCCGCCGTCTGTACCGCTCCCCTGATCGCCCTAGCGGCCGGCGCGGGAGCCATCAGCGCGGCTGCGGCTGACCACCACGCACCGAACAGCACCGCCGCCGTGTCCCCCAAGCCCTGTCCTCCCAAGCAGACCTGCCCACCTGGTTGGGGTCCCGGATGGGGCTGACGGCCCAGGAACTGTAGGACCGCAACGCGGTCCTACAGTTGGTTTCTCAGCTTCACCACCCGCGTCCCGCCATCGCCTGGGACGGCGAGGCCCGCGCGGTCCTCGAAGTCGCCGACGCCGTCAAGGAAACCAGCCCCGAAGCGATCCGCCGCCTGCGCGCCCTCGGGCTGACCCCCATCCTCCTCACCGGTGACAACCGGGCCGTCGCCGAAGCCGTGGCCGCCGAGGTGGGCATCGACCCCGAGCACGTGATCGCCGAAGTCCTGCCGCAGGACAAGGTCGACGTCGTCA
>NZ_WEGL01000042.1 GCF_009604455.1 Streptomyces sp. RB17 | reverse complement strand
CTGACCGGAGCCGAAGCCCAGCTCCAACGGCAACTGCTGCCACGGGATCCCCGTGTAGAGCACGAACAGGATGCCCTGCAGGCACAGCCGGTCGGGCACTGGCTTGGGCCCGGGCGAGCGCTCAGGCCAGGGCGGCAGCAACGGCTCGATCATCGCCCACAACCCGTCGTCCACGACCCACGGCTTGACGCTCACGTCCTCACGAACGGCTCAATCGTCGTACCGGTTACGGCTGACCTGCACCGGCTCGCAAGATCGTGTTACGGGCTCTTAGCCTCAGAGAGATCGGAACGGTGCATACCAGTCGCGCGGCAGTCCTTCAATCGTTTCAATGATACCGATTTCGTCATTAACGATTCGAAATGACCTGAATGTGAGCGGATAATACTCGGCAGACATCGCCGGCCTTACCGTCTTTACGGTGAGTGTAGACTCTCCGGACGCCGCGACATTCAACCTGGACTCAAATCCACATTCCACCTCGGATACGATCTCGATCGCTTCGCCCAGAACCCGGGAAGTGTCCATTGTGAATCGCCACGTCGTCACCCATCCACCGTCTTGGCCCGGTTCGACATGACCCCAGACCGTCTTTCGGATCTTGGCCGCCGAGTAGTCATTTCCGCTGGTCATGGCGTCAGAATCGTCAGCCACGTCATATCTCGATTCAGTATCGGGAAGGCATCCGGATGGAATATTGTCTCATCTGGGACACCTTCACCAACGCTACGGACAGTCACGAGTCCCTGTTCAACCAGACCATCATAGGTTGCCTGTGGCAGTCGGCCAATTAGCACCGATGAAGGCGACTCCGGGTCGACCCGCAGGCCCCACTCATAGGCGGATTGAACCCCAGGATCAGACGGGCCGGAGATTTGATGGGCGTAGAAGGATCCAGGCCTGTTTAGCTTCCCACCGTTCGCATTCGCCCGAGCGAGATCTGTATTCAACCCGTTATCCCGAATGTTTTGCGCATTCTTCAACGAGGTGCCGTGCGCGAAGTCGAGAGTCGGGCAGTTCGTGTTGTGAACCAAGATCGGCGTGCCGCCCGCCACGACATAGTACGTATGCAGTTGCTGGACAACAACTCCACCTTCGTCTCCCAGTCCGACAGCGCCGGCAACGCCAACGCCTACCAGCTGTACTACTCCTCCGGCTCCCAGAAATGGGCCTTCAGCCGCCACAACGACGACACCACAAGCACTGACTTCACTGCCGTCTACGGCTCCAAAGCCACCACCGGCACATGGACCCACCTCGTCGGCGTCTACGACGGCCCGACCAACACCCTCAACCTCTACGTCAACGGGACCCTCACCGCGACCAAAACCTTCGCCGGCACCCCCTGGAACGCCACCGGCCCCGTCCAGATCGGCCGCCGCCTCTACCAAGGCACCTACGGCGAATACGCCAACGCCGACATCAGCAACGTCCAGCTCTACAACACCGCACTCCCCCCATCCGAAGTCAGCGCACTCGACTACGACCAGACCCCCTACACACAACTCAGCTAAAAACCACACCGTCGAGCCCCCGACTCCCCCAGAGTCGGGGGCTCGACCGTTCGGAGGCGCACCAGCTGCTGGACATGCTGCAGCACTCCGACAGGAGGGACCACGACTGGGGCGCGCCAAGGCCCGCCGCCTCGCCGCGGAGACTCGCAACCTGTCCCCTCACGCGACGCCTTGGGCGATCGGCCCGGCTGATGGGAATCTTTGAAAATGGCTCTGTCCGCAGTTTCGTGAATCCCCAGGTCAGCGGCAGGAACGCGGGATCGTTTCGGCAGCGTACTTCCTGCCGTGGCGAGCAAGACGGTAGAGGATGTGCTGGGCGAGTTCAACCGGTCGATGCAACATCGGGTTGTTGAAGTGAGCGTAGCTGTTCATCGAAGACTTCGGCGGGAGTCTTCCAGCCGAGGGCCTTGCGGGGCCGATTGTTGAGTGCGTACGCGACGGCTTCGAGGTCTTCGGCGGACCACCGAGACAGATCTGTGCCTTTCGGGAAGTACTGTCTCAGCAGCCCGTTGGTGTTCTCGTTCGTCGGTCGCTGCCAGGGCGAGTGCGGGTCAGCAAAGAACACCTGTGTTCCGCTCTCCACGGCGAACTGGGCGTGGCCGGAGAGCTCCTTCCCGCGGTCCCAGGTGAGGGTCTTGCGTAGTTGCTCGGGCAACTTGGTCATCGACTGCGTCAGTGCCGCGTTCATCGCGACCGCGCCGTATCCGCCGAGCGACGGCCCGTTCTTCACATACGGTTCCTCCCCCCAGCCGTCCAGCCGTGGCAGATGGACCAGGAGCGTGGACCTGCTGCTGCGCTCGACGAGCGTGCCGATCGCGGACCTACCCGTCCCAATGATCAGGTCGCCCTCCCAATGGCCGGGAACAGCGCGGTCGTCGGCCTCGGCAGGGCGTGCGCTCAAAACGACGTCAGCGGTGACGTGGCCCTGCGGCTTGTTTCGGGACCGCGCCCTTGGTTCCCGCAGCGCACGCCCCGTGCGCAGACACGTGACCAACTCGCGCTTGAGCGCGCCTCGGCCCTCGATGAACAGCGACTGGTAGATCGCCTCATGGCTGATGCGCATGGACTCATCATCAGGGAAATCGACCCGCAGCCGGCGTGCGACCTGCTCCGGACTCCATGCCGTTGACTCCGGTGGCTATGGCGCCTTCCGAGCATCCGCTTCCAGGATCGTCCGAGCTGCGGTAAAGACCCAGTACCTACATTCGTCCGAGCACTTGCTAACGCCCGTCAAGGAAGGTCCGGGTCCCGGCGTGAGCGGACTCCGACCGCCCAGGTATCCGCGTCTGGGCTCCTCCGGTAGAAGACGTTCGACTGGACCGGATCGCACAACGCAACCAGGATCTCGCCTTCCTGCAGGTCCACCACCTTCAGAAACGAGGTGCTTTTCCCGGCTCTCATGCGTGTCACCTTGAACTCAAGCCGGTGAAGGCCCGGTGACAGCTCGACAAATTTGGGCATCTTCGCGTCTCGAGTACGGGAGCAGAGCTCCACACCGTCCTCCCAGAGAGACACGATGCCCGCCTTGTGTGTCAGGCTGCGAACCGGCTCTCTGATCTCGGCGAACAGTAGAACACCCGTTCGACTTCTTCTCTGCTCCCTCCGCAAGCGCCAGCTGACCAGCAAGGGCAGTCGCTTGGACTCGTCGAGTGCTTTCACGGAAGGATGTCGACCGAAATCCGCCATGAACTAATCATCCTCCCGACGGCCGGAGTCGCCCAGGTTGCCTCCGGTAGCCGTCCCTATGACCGTGTAACCGACAGAACTCACGTTGGCGACACCGGCAATTCCGCGCATCACCATCGCGCCACCCTTGAGGAGCGTCCGTGAAAGGAGGCCGGCGCCTACTGCCTCTCTAGGGCGCGTATCGAATTCTGATCAAGGGGCGGTTCTCGTGAGGTCCTTGAGCCAGAGCATCGAGGCGCGCAGGTGGAGGCCGGCGAGGTAGCTGTCCGGGGTCTTGTCGTACCGAGTGGCGATAC
>NZ_WEGL01000041.1 GCF_009604455.1 Streptomyces sp. RB17 | reverse complement strand
GTCCTGTGGGTCCACGCTCCGCGCCGGCTGTGCACCCCCTGCCACCTGGCCCTGGGGTGGGCTCCGGTGCGTTACCTGCCCGACTTCCTGCACACCGGCGGTGCGGCCGTAGTCACCCTGACAGTGAGCTCTTTCAGATCACCAGAGGCACTCTCACGAACGCCTTCCGCGACGTCCGCCCTCTGCTGGAAGAGGACGGAATCACCTTCCCGCCGGCATCGGTGACGCACCGCACTGTCGAAGCCCTCCTCGCCAGCACTGCCACGAAATCCAACACGCCGACAACTTGATTACGTACAGGTTCACTGCGCACGGAATCCGGTCACCCCTTGTGATCTGCCGCCGGCCTCCGGCCCCATGACCCGAGGTCATGCAGGCCGAGCCCCTCCGGCGGGGTGGACGCATACTCGTCGGCGAGCTCCAGAAGCGCGCGAAGAGGTGCGCTGGGGCGCCGCGTCGACGAGGTGGCGACCGACAGGGTCCAGCGCAGCGTGTGGTCGCCGACGGTCACAACACGCAGGTCGGGGGTGTCGGGTGCGGCGAACTCCGGCAGGAGCGTGATGCCCAGCCCGTATCGCACATAGGTCGCGGCGGATGCCATATCGGCCTCCAGGGACACCCTGCGGCGCAACCCGGCCGCGGCGAATGCCCGATCGACCAGGTCACGGCTGCCGGTTCCCGGAGGGAAATCGACGAATTCCTCATCGGCGAGTTCCTGCAGGGCCACCCGTCGCCGAGAGGCCAGCCGATGGTCGGCCGGCACCAGGAGGACCATCGGGTACGAAGCCAGTTGCCTGGCCGTGAGACCGCCTGGCGTTCTGCCCTCCAGTGACAGGAACGCCGCATCCAGTTTCCCGGCCGCCAGGGCCTGGGCCAGGCCGGCGGATCCCCCCGAGGACACGCGCAGCCGTATCGCCACGCCGGGATGGCTCGTGTGGAAGCGGCAGAGCAGGGCGGGGAGATCGATGAGGGCCACAGCGGTCATGGCCCCGATGTCGATGGCGCCCCGAAGACCGCCCTGGTTTCCGCGCACGGCATCGCGGGCGGCCTGCACGGCGTCCAGCGCCGCATGAGCCTCCGGCAGCAGCGCCACACCGGCGTCGGTGAGGGACACCTGCTGCGAGGAGCGCTCGAACAACGGCGCGCCCAGCTCCTTCTCCAGTGCGCGGATCGTCATGGAAACGCCCGACTGGACGACATGAAGTCTTCTGGCGGCGGCGGTGAAACTCAGCTCCTCGGCCACGGCGACGAAATATTCGAGATGACGCAGCTCCACAAGGCATTATCACCATCTGTGATGTGGTTCAGCAAGAAGAATCATTGGACGTGAATCCCTCCAAGATCAATGCTGGAAGGCACAACCACCTTGAGGGAGCCGACCCGATGCGAACGTCCCCATTCCTCCGCTCACGGGACACGGACGCCGTTCAGCCGCCCGACTCACCGACGCCGCTGCGGCCGCAGGTCTCACGCCGGACCGGGTTCTGGTTCGCCGCCGTCGCTTTCACCGTGCTCATCGCCTTCGGCATGGCCCCCACCCCGCTGTGGCCGCTGTACCGGGTGCATGACGGATTCAGTGCGACCACCACCACGGTGGCCTTCGCGATGCTGGTGGTCGGGGCCGCCGCCGCGTTCCTGGCGCTGGGCCACCTGTCGGACCGGCTCGGCCGGCGACGGATCGTGGTACGCGCCCTGCTCGTCGCGATCGTCGCGGCGCTCGTCCTCGCGCTGTGGCCCGAGCTGCCCGGCCTGCTGACCGGACGCCTGCTCGACGGCATCGGCGTGGGACTCATGAGCTCCACCGCGACCGCGTACCTGCACGACCTGCACCGCCAGGGATACCCCGAGCGACCCTCCTCCCCGCTGCCCGGACTTGTGGCGACTGCCGCGACTCTGGGCGGGCTGGCCCTCGGCTCGCTGGTCGCCGGCGTCTTTGCGCAGTGGGGGCCCGACCCCTTGAGGACGACGCAGCTGGCCTTCGCCGCGGCGTTGACCGTCTGCCTGGTCATGGCGCTCGCCACGCCGGAGACCGTGGACCGTCGCTCTGCCGCCGAGCCGCGGCCGCGCCGCTTCGGCCTGCGGCCCGGTGGGCGTGCGGGGTTCTCGTCGGGTGCCGCGCTGGGCTTCTTCTCCTTCGCCGTGCTGGGACTGGTCACGGCGATGGGGGCTGTCCTGCTGCACACCGAGCTGGGCAACTCCTCGCCGTTCGTGGCAGGCCTGGCGCCTTTCCTGATGTTCGGCTCGTCGGCCGCGGGACTGCTGATCCTGTGGCGGCTGAGCCTGGCCAGGATGCTCGTCACCGGCGCCATCGTCTTCCCCGTCGGCCTTGCGCTGGTGGTGCTCTCGCTGGTCCACCCCGCTCTGTGGCTGTACCTCGTCGCCGTCTCGATCGCCGGAACAGGAGCGGGCGCGCTGTTCAAGGGCGGTGTCGGCACTGCCGGTTCAGTGGCCCTGCCCGATTCCAGGGCCGGAGTCCTGGCGATGTTCTTCGTCTCCTGTTACGCCGGCATGGGACTTCCGCCGGTCCTGTTCAGCATCGTGCTCGGCCGTCTGACCATCGAAGCCGCGGTGACCGTCTTCGCGGCAGTGCTCTCTGCCGGGGCTGGTCTGGCAGTCGTCGCTGCGCTCGGCACGCACGGGCGCCGCCGACTCGGTGCGCAGGCGCTCCCGGAAAACGGCCAGTGCGAAGGGCGATGACGCGCGCAGTGGCCTCGCGGGGCGAGCGGCACGCTCGGTCTTCTGTGCCAGGCTGCGGGGAACAGTCCCCCCAACCCGCGTCCATGATGCTCCGGTTGGGCCAAGTCCCTCGCGGCGGCATCGTTGTGTTTGACCGTCTTCTTGAGCGCAAGCCCGGGCGTTTACGCCCGGGTTAGCTCATCCCGAGCCCGGAGCCGCGCAGCGGCGGAGCCCGCTTCGCTGCTTCTGCTCGACGGCCGGTTGTCAGTGCTGTGTCGTAGCCTGCAACTTGCTTGCCTGGCAGGCAGCGCGCCGCGCCGTGGTGTCGGTTGCGCCGTGTGTATTTGCCGGGACCGTGGGCGTCGGACATCGATGAGGGGGTGTGGCAATGTCTGAGAACGCCGAGGCGGAGAAGAAGGTACCTCCGGCGGTTGCCGCACGCCTCGCAGCGGTGAAAGCGCGGAAAGAATCCGGCCTTGTCGGCCGCTCCGCGATCGTTGCCGTCTGGCTGAACCGGGCGGACCATGTGCGCGCCCACGACGCCTGTCATGCGGCGGCTTGTTCGTGGAATCGGTCGGTGGCGTGGCTGCGAGGGCAGTGGGAGGCGGGCGAAACCCCCGGCAAGGAGGACGTCCGTCGGTTCGTCACCTCAGCGTTCGCACCTCAGACGACACCACCACCCGCAAGGGTGCTGGCAGGGCATCCGCCCGCGTCGCCTGAAGCGGACAAGACAGAAGCCCCAGCCCTCCAGGCCGGGGAGGTTCACGGCCCTCGCTCGATGTGTGCCATCCGGCGCTTAGAGCTCGTAACACGATCTTGCCGCTGTCTTGCGCCACCCCGTTCTCGCACACCCGGTCGGCGGCGATACTTGGACGATGGACAGCTATCAAGGCGCGGCGACACTGGAGTGGTGGGCCAATG
>NZ_WEGL01000040.1 GCF_009604455.1 Streptomyces sp. RB17 | reverse complement strand
CCGCAAGCGACTGCGCAGGCATCCGGTCTGTGGTTACCTCACCCCGTTGGAGACCCGACAGCGACACGAGCAAGGACACTCCCTCGCAGCGTAAGCATCGAGTGTCCAAGATCACGGGGAAGCTTCACCTCTCACACGATCGCGTCGGCGGACTGCGACGTGATCGGCCCGGACAGGGCGTCCGTCGACCAGCCGGGGACCCGAAGCAGTACGACGCCCGAGGTGGGCTTGCCTGCAGTCGGACCCCGGAGGGTGTCTGACATGTCGATGTCCACCGTGACGGACTGCGATGCGGACCGTCGCCTCATCACGTGGGAGTACCGCGTGACGACATGGGCGGGGGAGCCGGGGGAGGCCTGCTCGACGTGGTCGGGCGAGTGGTGCTCGTCCTTCCGCTCAAGTCGCGCATCCACTGGAGGCCGACCGACGGCTCATACACGCCCTTGCCCGCGCGCACCGGAGCCAACGCCTTGCCATGCGGCGCGAGATACGTGTCGAACTCCTCCGTCGCGGTGATTGCCGGGCGCTTCGCATCCCACCCGAGCGTCACCGTCTCCGTAGCCGTTCCGGGCGCCGTTCCGGACGTCGCGTCCGCCCGCTCAGCCCCTGCGCACAGCAGCAACACCGCGAGCGCCGCGCCCGCCGCTACGACGTGGCGCGACGCCCCCACGCTTCAACAACCCCATGGCTCCCCCCACAGCCGCCGCCCGGAAGCGACGGTACTGGCCCGGCGCGGCTGTCGTCAGGTAGTGGCAAAGACCGCGATGTCCTCGGGCACACCGCCAAGGAGAACCGGCCCACCCAGGAGCAGTTGCACTGCGTCGCGTGCGGTCACACCGCGCACGCGGACACGGTGGGCGCCCAGAACGTTCTACGGGCTGGGCTGGTCCGTTGCGAAGCCGCACCGGCATAGCGAGAAGCCCCTCAGGAGGGGGAGGAGTCACGGTCCTACGTGGCGAAGGGCGTGACCTGCGGTACGTCCATTTCTGTGGGAATCCCTGACGTCGCTTAGAACGGTGAGAGCGGTGACGGCGCGCATCTGGTCAGCGGACGGTCGCCGGCTAGACACTGTGCGCATGGACGAAGCGGGCCGTTCGGGTGGGGCGGACCAGGCGGAGTGGGAGCTGCCGCCTGGCGTGGCGCTGTCGCTGCCCACGACGCGCAGGGCATTGCGTCGCTACGCGGTCGGATCCGCGGGAGTGGCTCTCGCCGGTCTTGGGGCCGTCGTGGCGGGTGGGCTGGCCCTGGCTTTGTCCGGACGAGCGGCGCAGTCGGGTCTGCTCCACGACGTGCTGATCGCCACCGTCGGCCTGGGCTTCGTACCGACTGTCGGCGGACTGGCGGGCCTGGTCAACGTCCCGCGCATGCGCCGCCTGGCGGCTCGGCATCCCTGGCGCGTGTGGGACGGTACGTATCAGGTCCTGCCGCTGGGGGTCGGTCAGCCGGCCCTCCTGCCCGCAGGACAAGGCGGGCGGGTGATGTCGGTGGTTGCCTGGCGCTGGAACTGGAGTGTGCTGGGTCCGGAGCGGGGGTCGGTGTGGTACGTCGGCGATCCCCTGCGGGGTCCGGCCTTGGTCGCGCCGCCGGGCGAAGCCGTTGTCCTATGGGCGCGGCCCGTGCGGGTAATGCGACGCCGGATGCAGCGCCTGGCCGCCGGGCAGCCGCCCTCGGCGCCCTGACCGGCTCTCCACCTCAGAGCGTGTCCAAGAGGGGGCTACGGGGTGATTTTCCGTAGTGGTCGGGGGACTTGGAGCATGGCGGGGCCTCGGGTAAGTCGGCGGAGTATCACGGCGGTCATGGCCCAGCGGATCATGCTTTCGGAGTGCCTCATCCAGTTGGGGTATCCCGACGAGAACGAAAGACAGCAGTATGGCCGGCGGCACTGTGAAGTGGTTCAACTCCGAGAAGGGCTTCGGTTTCGTCGCCCAGGACGGCGGACCGGACGTCTTCGCGCACCACTCCAACATCAAGGGCACCCGGATACCGGGAACTGGTTGAAGGAGAGACCGTCACCTTCGACGTCACCCAGGGAGGGAAGGGCCCCAGGCCGAGAGCATCGTCCGCGGCTGAGTCCGCCCCGAGTCCCGCGTGATCCATCATGTAGAGTGGCATCACCGACGCGGGGTGGAGCAGCTCGGTAGCTCGCTGGGCTCATAACCCAGAGGTCGCAGGTTCAAATCCTGTCCCCGCTACCAGAAGAAAGGGCTCGCAAGCGCGGGCCCTTTCTGCGTTGCCTCCGCCGAACGACCAGCCGACCAGTCAGCCCCGCATACTGGGTGGTCGGCGACGAGGTCAACGGAGTCAACCCGCGCCTGCGCACAGCCCTGCGGGAGGTCGGCTACGTACTCGCCGTCGCCCGTGACCACGAGATGACCTCGCGCGGGCATGTTCCGCGTCGACGCCCTGATCAAGAAGCTGTCGTGGAGTGCCTGGCAGAAACTCTCCGCCGGCACCGGAGCCGAGGGGAACCGTTTCTACGAATGGGCCCTGGCTGACCTGGCCGATGACCGGCTTGGCCATCACCAGTTACTGGTCCGCCGCAGCCGACGCGCCAGCGAACTCGCCTTCTACCGTTGCTGCTCAGCCTCCTCAGTACCCGCTGTCCACCCTGTGTGCGTCGCCGGACGCGGATGGACCGTCGAGGAGACCTTCGAGTCCGGCGAAGGGCCTGGCCGGACCGGACGGACGCCAGGTCAGACGTTGGACGTCCTGGCACCGCTGGGCCACCCTCGCGATGCTCGCCCACGCCTTCCGCAGTCGTCCGCGCCGGCGGACACGCCCGCCACCCGAAGCCGGACGGGCTGATAGCGCTCACCTGCAACGAGATCCAGCGCCTGTTCATCGCGCTCGTCGTCCGGCCCGTCCACGGCACGGCCCACCTGCTCGACTGGTCCCAGTGGCGACGCCGTCACCGGTCTCGTTCCCGGGCCAGCCACTATCAGCGACGCGCCGCCCAGACATGAAGATCGCGATCTGCAGCTGGAGTATTCGGCATGCCGGCGCGGCTGCACGGTGTGCGTGCCCTCTCGGGCAGGTGAGGGGGGCGTGAATGGCCTTGCGGTTCCCTTCCTGGCGTCGGGGTTGTCTTCGGGGCTGTTGGCCGGGTGTGGGGTTGCTGGTGGGCGTGATGTGGTTGGTGGGTTGAGGTTGTTGTGATGTGTCCGGCCCTGGGGGTGTTGGAGGTGTCCGGCGGCGGTGTGCGGCGTGGTGCCGGCCTGGTGGGCAGGACGGTATGGCCCTGCGCGGGTCTGTCGGGGTCGTCGGTGGTGCCGGGTCTGGGGGCGCAGGGTGTACGGCGGCCCTGGCGCTGTCCGGCAGGGCCGTGTCCGCCCGGTCCGGAGTCGTGGTCTTCGCCCGGCCGGTGACCTGCTCTGCCGTGTCCTGCGTGATCGCATCGAGGGCCTGCCGGGTGCCGGTCCGGGCCGTCCTTGGGCTGCCGCCCTGGTGTCACCCGTGCGGGCCCGGCGGAAGTAGCCGGTGCCCGTCGGCTTCCGGCATGAGCACGGTGAAGGGTGGGCCTCTGTGTTCTCCGGTTCGTCCTGCCGTGCCCCGGCGAGGACTCGCTGTGACGCCGGTACTGCCCGCTGGGCTCGGGGCACGGCAGGTACCGCGGTGGCCGGGTCCCCTGCCGGTCGGGTCGCCCCCGGGCGGATGGTCTGTCTCTGTGTCCGGCTGCGGCTCTGCTCGGGGCCGGGGGTGAGGGGGTGGGTGCGGGGGGTCTGGGCGTGATGTCGGCCATGCGAGCGGGATCACATCCTATGGAGGGTCGT
>NZ_WEGL01000004.1 GCF_009604455.1 Streptomyces sp. RB17 | reverse complement strand
ACCGAAGACGGGGTATCAACATATCTGGCGTTGACTTTTGGCACGCTGTTGAGTTCTCAAGGAACGGTCGCTTCCTTCGTACTCACCCTCTCGGGCTTTCCTCCGGGCGCTTCCCTTCGGTGTTTCCGACTCTATCAGATCTTCTCTCGATCCGATTTCCTCGGTGCTTTCCAGGCTCCCGCGTGTTTCTCGCGGTTTCCTTTCCGGCGGTTCCGACTCTATCAGATCCTTTCGGCGTCTGACTCCCAGTCAGGGGGTTTGCCTTCCGGGCCGTTGGGCCTTTCCGACGAGTGAGACTTTAGCGGATTCCGTGCTCCCGAGCTAATCGGGGGTGCGTCCTTTCGAACGCGGATTCCTCATTCCGAAAATACGCGCGCCAAAGCATTCGGCGCCGGAGCGTCGATTGCTGGTCGGTACTTACGGAGTGGCTGTCCGGGGACCGACCGGGGTCGGCGCTCACGTCGGACAACTCGGAGAACACTACGGATCGGCGTGTTGCGTGTCAACTCTTGCCCGGGATGCACTCCGGAGGCGTACTCTGGTCGGCATGACGACGCGTACGTGTAACCAGTGCTGGTGGGCCGCCTGACGGCGGCCGTACTCACGTATGCATCCAACGGCCGCCGCTTCGGCGGCCGTTTTCGTATCTCCTCCGGACTCCGGGGGCCGGCCGCAGCAGCGGCGGTCCCGACCAGGAGGTGGAGTGGAGATGACGCGAGTCTTCAGCGGGATTCAGCCGACCGGGCACCTGACGCTGGGCAACTACCTGGGAGCCCTGCGGCGCTGGGTGGAGACGGACCAGCACCAGGCCGACTCGGTCTTCTGTGTCGTGGATCTGCACGCGCTGACGGTGGACCAGGATCCGGCGCGATTGCGCAGGCTCAGTCGGCAGACGGCGACGTTGATGCTGGCGGCCGGGCTCGATCCCGAGGTGTGCACCGTGTTCCTGCAGAGCCATGTCGACGAGCACACGAGACTGTCGTACCTGCTGGAGTGTGTGGCGAGCGACGGTGAGATGCGTCGGATGATCCAGTACAAGGAGAAGGTCGCGCGGCAGCAGGAGCACGGTGCGAGCGTGCGGCTGTCGCTGCTGACGTATCCGGTGCTGATGGCGGCGGACATCCTGGGGTACGGCGCGGACGAGGTGCCGGTCGGGGACGACCAGGTGCAGCACGTCGAGCTGGCGCGGGATCTGGCGGTGCGGTTCAACCAGCGGTACGGGCACACGTTCGTGGTGCCGAAGGCGACGCGGCCGGCGGTCGCGGCGCGGGTGATGAACCTGCAGAACCCGGCGTCGAAGATGGGGAAGTCGGACGAGTCGGGGCTGGGCGTCGTCTATCTGCTCGACGAGCCGGACGACGTGCGTAAGAAGGTCATGCGGGCCGTCACCGACAGCGGGCGGGACGTGGCGTACGACCGGGAGGGGCGGCCGGGGGTCGCGAATCTGCTGGAGATTCTCGCTGCGTGCACGGACGGGAACCCTGAGTCACTGGCAGACGTTTACGACTCGTACGGCGCCTTGAAGAAGGACACCGCGGAGGCGGTGGTGGAGGTTCTCAGGCCCGTGCAGGCCAGGCACAGGGAGCTGTGCACGGATCCTGCCTATGTGGAGGGGGTGCTGCGGGATGGTGCGGACAAGGCGAGGGCTATGGCCCGGCCGACCGTCGATGCCGCCTATCGGGCGATCGGGCTGTTGCCGCCGGTGTTCGAGACGGCGTTGAGCGGGGCCGAGCGTTAGGGCCGGGCGTCAGGGCTTGCCTGTGCGGGGGCGGGCGGGCCGATGTGGCTCGTACCTGCGGGGGCCGGCGGCTGGCGGTGAGCCGTCGCCCCGCCCCCGGCGCCTGGTCAGTCCTTCTTGCCGGAGGCGAGTTCGCGGCTGCGGTCGCGGGCGGCCTCGAGGGCGGCGATGAGGGCGGCTCGTACGCCGTGGTTCTCCAGTTCGCGGATGGCGTTGATCGTCGTGCCGGCCGGGGAGGTGACGTTCTCGCGGAGCTTGACGGGATGTTCGCCGCTGTCGCGGAGCATCACGGCGGCGCCGATGGCGGACTGCACGATGAGGTCGTGCGCCTTGTCGCGGGGCAGACCGAGCAGGATGCCGGCGTCGGTCATGGCCTCGACCAGGTAGAAGAAGTACGCGGGGCCGGAGCCGGACAGGGCGGTGCAGGCGTCCTGCTGGGTCTCGGGAACGCGGAGTGTCTTGCCTACGGCACCGAAGATCCCCTCGGCGTGCGCGAGGTGCTGCTCGGTGGCGTGGCTGCCGGCGGAGATGACCGACATGGCCTCGTCGACGAGGGCGGGGGTGTTGGTCATGACGCGGACGACCGGGGTGCCTGCGGCCAGGCGCTCCTCGAAGAAGGAGGTGGGGATACCGGCGGCGCCGCTGATGACCAGGCGGTCGGCGGGGACATGCGGGGCGAGTTCGTCCAGAAGGGTGCCCATGTCCTGCGGCTTGACCGTGAGGATGAGCGTGTCGGCGGTCTTGGCGGCCTCGATGTTGGTGACCGGGCTGACTCCGTAGCGGGTGCGGAGTTCGTCGGCGCGTTCGGGGCGGCGGGCGGTGACCAGGAGGTCGGCCGGGGCCCAGCCGGCCCGGATCATTCCGCTGAGCAGGGCTTCGCCGATCTTGCCGGTGCCGAGGACTGCGACTTTCTGGCTCATGGGGTCATCCTCGCACCGGGCCGTGAAGGTGCGGGGGGTTGTCCGGCAGGCGGAACACGGGCGGTGGGCCGGCCGGGCGTCGTCCGGCACCGTGGGATCGGCGAAGTCCGGTCAGGCCGTGCGGCGCCGGAGGGTGGCCGCTCCCAGCACCAGGACCAGCAGCGCACAGCCGGCCACGATCAGGACGTCGCGGACGAAGGTCGCGGTCATGTCGGTGTGGTGCAGGACCTGGTTCATGCCGTCGACGGCGTACGACATCGGCAGGACGTCGGAGATGCCCGTGAGGACGGGCTGCATGTCGGACCGGGGAGTGAACAGGCCGCAGAGGAGGAGCTGGGGGAAGATCACCGCGGGCATGAACTGGACCGCCTGGAACTCCGAGGCGGCGAAGGCCGAGACGAAGAGTCCGAGGGCCGTGCCGAGCAGAGCGTCGAGGAGGGCGACGAGGAGGAGCAGCCAGGGTGAGCCGGTGACGTCGAGGCCGAGCACCCACAGGGCGAGTCCGGTGGCGAGGGCGGACTGGACGATGGCGATCGTGCCGAAGGCGAGGGCGTAGCCGGCGATGAGGTCGGCCTTGCCGAGGGGCATGGCGAGGAGGCGTTCGAGGGTGCCGGAGGTGCGTTCGCGCAGGGTGGCGATGGAGGTGACCAGGAACATCGTGATCAGCGGGAAGATGCCGAGCAGGGATGCGCCGATGTTGTCGAAGGTGCGGGGGCTAGCGTCGAAGACATAGCGCAGCAGGATCAGCATCAGGCACGGGACGAGGATCATCAGCGCGATGGTGCGCGGGTCGTGGCGGAGCTGGCGCAGGACCCGGGCGGCGGTGGCGGTGGTGCGGCCGGCGTTGATGACACCGGTCGGGGCCGGGACGGTCCCGGTGCTCATGGTGCTGCTGATGCTGGTGGTGCCCGTCGTGCTCATCGGGTGGTCTCCTTGGGTCGGGCTGCCGCGGCTGCCTCGTCGACGAGGTGGAGGAAGGCGGCCTCGACGGTGTCGCTGCCGGTGCGGGTGCGCAGGGCGTCCGGGGAGTCGTCCGCGAGGATCTCGCCCTCGCGCATGAGCAGGAGGCGGTGGCAGCGCTCGGCCTCGTCCATGACGTGGGAGGAGACGAGGAGGGTGGCGCCGCGGGTGGCGGCGATGTCGTGGAACAGCTTCCACAGGTCGCGGCGCAGGACGGGGTCGAGGCCGACGGTGGGTTCGTCGAGGACGAGGAGTTCGGGGGCGCCGAGCAGGGCCACGGCCAGGGAGACCCGGTTGCGCTGGCCGCCGGAGAGGTTGCCGGCGAGGGCGTCGGCGTGGCTGGTGAGGTCGACGTCGGTGATGGCGCGGGTGACGTGTTCGTGGCGGCGTTCGGCGGCGGCGCGGCCGGGGTCGAGGATCGCTGCGAAGTACTCGAGGTTCTGCCGGACGGTCAGGTCGTCGTAGACGGAGGGGTCCTGGGTGACGTAGCCGATGCGCGTGCGCAGGGCGGGGTGGCCGGCCGGGCGGCCGAGGACCTGAAGGGTGCCGGTGACCTTGGCCTGGGTGCCCACGATCGAGCGCATGAGGGTCGACTTGCCACAGCCGGAGGGCCCGAGCAGGCCGGTGACCTGGCCGCGGGGGACCGAGAAGTCGAGGTGGTGGAGGGCGGTGCGGGGGCCGCGGACGACGGTGAGGTCGTGGGCGTGGACGGCTGGGGTGGAGACCGGCGGTGGTGGGTCCGGCACGTAATTCATCATGCGATGAATAATCTGCCCGGAGGGCCCCGCGCGTCAAGGGGCCCGCCGGGCACACATGCGGAAGCGGCGGCCGGGACGAACCCGGCCGCCGCTCCGGGCGACGCTTCTTCGCTGGTGCTTCTTCGCTGATGCTTCTTCGCGGATCAGGCCTTGGTGGCGACGAGCAGAAGCACGTCGTAGGTCTCCTCGACCATGCCGTCCGGGAAGACCTTCAGCAGATGGGCGCGTTCCTCCTCCAGGAAGGCGGTCCTGCGGTCCTCGGGCGTGAGGAGGAAGGCCGAGTGGCTGCCGATGTTCGCGAGGTGGGTGTCGATCGTGACGCGACGGCTCCAGCGGACCTCCCGGCGGCTGAAGCGGAGGCGGCCGCTGGGGTCGGCCAGTTCCGTGTGGCTGCTCTTCCGCTTCTCGGCGGCGACGTCCACGCCCAGGAAGCGGCCGATACGCAGGGCCGCCTCGGCGATCCATTCCACGTCCAGGGCATCGCCGTTCCACCACAGCGCGAGCGCACCGCCCGGCCGCAGCACCCGCAGCGCCTCCGGCACCGAGCGGGCGGTGTCGGTCCAGTGCCAGGCCTGGGCGTAGGTGACGAAGTCGGCGTATGCGTCGGCGATGGGGAGGGCGTCGCCGTTGCCGCGGACGATCGGGAGATGCGGCAGCCCGCGGCGGAACTCGGCGGCCATGCCCTCACCGGGTTCGACGGCGAGCACGTCGGCGCCGCGGGCCTGCAGGAGGGCGGTCGCGATACCGGTACCGGCCCCGACGTCCACGACCCTGGCGCCGGACAGCGACCGGCCGGCCAGTTCCTCGACGGCGTCGAAGAGGGCGGGTGGGTAGGAGGGGCGGTTCGCGGCGTATTGGGCGGCGGCGGAGTTGAAGGAGTGCGCGCGGGTCGTGGGCGAGGGTGGGGGTGGGGGTGGGGGTGGGGGTGGTTGCGTCACGGTCATATGGCCATGGTGGGGGCAATGGGGAAGTGACGGCAGCGGGTTTTCAGGGCCGGTGGGGGGTGGCGGCGGGCCGGTGGAGCGGTGGCGGTTGGCGGTTGGGCAGACGGCTGGGCGTAGTGGCCGCCGCGTGCGGATAGCGTGGGGCGGCAAGTCACTGGTGGTGCTGGCGAGTTGGGGAAGGGGGCTGGTGTGGCCGGGCAGGGGCAGGACGTCGGGGAAGTCGTCCGGGACGTCAGGGATGTGGTGGTGCGGCCGGTGGGGTGGGTCGTCGGCGGGCGCGCGGAGGTGCGGGACGACGAGTGGGGTGAGGTCCGGGCCGTGATCCGGATCGACGGTGCCCGGTTCTCGGCGGAGGCATTGGCCGGGCTGGAGGACTTCTCCCACCTGGAGATCGTCTACCACTTCGACCGGGTGCCGGAGGAGAGGATCGAGACCGGGGCCCGGCATCCGCGCGGCAACGCCGACTGGCCGAAGGTCGGGATCTTCGCCCAGCGCGGCAAGAACCGGCCCAACCGGATCGGCGTCTCGCGCTGCCGTGTGCTGAGGGTCGACGGACTTGAGGTGCACGTCGAGGGGCTGGACGCGGTGGACGGGACTCCGGTGCTGGACATCAAGCCGTACATGACGGAGTTCGGTCCGCAGGGCGAGACCTGTCAGCCGGAGTGGGCGACGGCGATCATGAGCCGGTATTACTGACCGCCGGAAGCGGGTGTCACCGGCGCCGCTTCTTCTTCGACGGGTTGCCGGTGCGCCGGGAGGCGCGGCGTTCGTACTCCTTGCGGGCCTCGTCGTACTCCTCGCGGTGCAGCTTCTCGCCCGGGGCCTCGGTGAGGGAGCGGAAGAAGTAGGCGAGGAGGGAGCCGACGAAGCCGATGGCGAGCAGGCCGCGCAGGGAGGCCTGGCGCTGCGGGTCGTGGCGCTTGTCGAAGCCCTCCCAGGTGTTGCGGAAGGCGAGCGCGCTGCAGATCGCGAACATGGCGATGATCAGCACGGTGACGAAGGAGCCGGTCTCGGCGATCCGGATGCCCTCGTAGGCGAAGCGGAGGACCAGGCAGGCGCCGACGGCGGCGGCGAGGGAGCCGACGGCGACGCCGGCGCGGCGGGCCGCGTAGCCGCTGTCGTGCTTCACCCAGGTGGTGCCGAAGAAGCGGAGGGGCTCGGGGCGGGGCCCACCGCTCTGCGCACTGCGGTCCGCGCCGCCTGGGGAGCCCGCCGGGGTGTCCGGGGTGCCGGTTTCGTCGCTCACGGAACGATTATGGCGCCGGGCGGGGGATGGGCTCCCGAGGGGGTCAGCCGCAGCGGGGGGCGATGTAGCCGTCGCTGCCGGTCTGGACGTAGGCGTCGGACACGAACTCGCCGTTGTCGATGTTGTCCCAGATGTTCGACGTACCGTACGGGCCCGTCACGGTCGTGCCGGGTGTCTGGCAGTAGATCGGGACCTTCGCCCCTTCGGCCAGGACACGGACGATGTTGTAGCTGGTGCCGGGGCCGCTGCGGACGTTCAGGCGGACGCCCGGGGCGACCGCGT
The DNA here is from genome assembly GCF_009604455.1 of Streptomyces sp. RB17. Taxonomy (GTDB): domain Bacteria; phylum Actinomycetota; class Actinomycetes; order Streptomycetales; family Streptomycetaceae; genus Streptomyces. Next base: position 817,661 of record NZ_WEGL01000004.1, on the reverse strand, counting down.
AGTAGCGGAGGTCCAAGGCGGACGCCGAGGCCGCTGAGCCGATCACCGTGAGGAAGGCCCCCGCAGTGGCGGCAAGGGCGACGGCACTGCGCTTGAGCTTGATGGAAGTCATCTCTGTCCTGTTCGGGAGTGGTCAGCCGCAGCGCGGGGCGATGTAGCCGTCGCTGCCGGTCTGGACGTAGGCGTCGGACACGAACTCGCCGTTGTCGATGTTGTCCCAGATGTTCGACGTACCGTACGGGCCCGTCACGGTCGTGCCGGGTGTCTGGCAGTAGATCGGGACCTGCACGCCCTCGGGGAGGACACGGACGATGCCGTAGTTGGTCCCGGGGCCGCTGCGGACGTTGAGGCGAACGCCCGGGGCGACCGCGTAGTGGCGCAGGTACTCGCTCGTCACGGCGGCCGCTGCGAGCTCACCCGCGTCGGCGTTCCCGGCTTCTTCGACGCGTTCAACAGACATGGAGAACAACCCCCCTTGAACCCATGACCACCACGGGCCCCGTCGATTCCCTTGAATCGAGCCGCGAAACACCTGTGCGCGACTCGCACGCGGAGGCTAGCAAGCCACCTCGGTCTCGTACGAGTCATCGACTAGGCTCCGTGCGTCGCGCGCGCGGAGGAACAGCACGGGGGTAGTCCATGGCGCCACAGGGCAGCACCGGAGCGGGCGCAGAAGCGGAACGTCCCGAGTACGCCGGTCACTACCGCCTGGAGTCGTGTCTGGGGGCCGGCGGCATGGGGGTCGTGCACCTCGCCCGGAGCACCTCGGGGAAGAAGCTCGCGGTGAAGATCATCCATGCCGCGTTCGCTCAGGATCCCGAGTTCAGGGGGCGGTTTCGGCAGGAGGTGGCTGCCGCCCGCAGGGTGAGCGGTGCGTTCACCGCGCCCGTCGTGGACGCCGACCCGGAGGCCGAACGACCCTGGATGGCCACGCTGTTCATTCCGGGACCCACTCTTTCCGACCAGGTGAAGCGGAACGGGCCCATGGATCCGGCGCAGTTGCGACGGCTCATGGCCGGGCTCGCCGAGGCGCTGTGCGACATCCATCGGGTGGGGGTCGTGCACCGCGATCTCAAGCCGAGCAATGTGCTGCTCGCCGAGGACGGTCCGAAGGTCATCGACTTCGGCATCTCCCGCCCCAAGGACAGTGAACTGCGCACCGAGACCGGGAAGTTGATCGGGACACCGCCGTTCATGGCGCCCGAGCAGTTCCGGCGTCCGCGGGAGGTGGGCCCGGCGGCGGACATCTTCGCGCTCGGGTCCGTACTGGTGCACGCGGCGACCGGACGGGGGCCGTTCGACTCCGACAGCCCCTATGTCGTCGCCTACCAGGTGGTGCACGACGAACCCGATCTGGCCGGGGTGCCGGAGAGCCTGGCGCCGCTGGTGCTGCGGTGTCTCGCCAAGCAGCCGGAGGAGCGGCCGACGGCCGATGAGCTGATGCGGGAGCTGCGATCGGTCGCCGCCTCGTACGACACGCAGGCGTTCATACCGGCCCAGCGGACAAGTGAGGATCTCCCGGAGGCCGAGGCACGTCACAAGGGGGACGCCCGACAGCCCGGCAAGCGCTCGGCGAAGCGGCTGGTCCTCGCTGCCGGGGCGCTGGGGGTGGCCCTGGTCGGGGCGCTGTCCTGCGTCCAGTTGCTCGGCGCCGCGGACGGCACCTCGCACAAGGGCACCGGCCCGCACCCCAAGTCCGCCGCCTTCAGTACCTGGGAGGCCAAGCCGGTGCCCGGGGACGCGGGTACGACGCGGTGCTCGTATGGCACCGGGCGGCTGTTCTGCACGCAGCCCGGTGCGGTGTTCGCTCTCTCCGCGGGCGACGGGCGGCTCCTGTGGCGGCACTCGGCAGCCTCCTCCCCCACGACCAGGCCGCCGACCGTCGCAGCGGGGCTCGTGCAACCGGACGCGGAGGGCAGCTCACGTCTCGTGGCACTGGATCCCGCGTCGGGCAGGGAAGTGTGGAAGCGTCCTCTGCCCATGGGCACCACCGTCCGCCATGCCGGTGGAACGGCTCTGCTGACTGGTGCCGACGGCGTGATCACCGGGGTGGACGGCGCGACGGGCCGTACCCTGTGGCGGCACCGGATCCCCGGCGGCGGCACACCGACCTTGGACACGTTCCCGGGCGACCCGCTGGCGTACGCGGCGGCGGCTTCCACCGGCGGATCGAGTACACGCGTGACGGCCTTGGACCCGCGTACGGGCGATGTGCGGTGGGAGGCCCGCCTCGAGGGCTGGCTGAAGCCCTTCGGCGCCCGGAGCGGCTCCATTTACTTCCTCGCCGTCGACGACCTCTACGGCGCGAAGGAGGTCGTCCGCTACAGCCCCGGCAGCCGGTCGACGCGCAGGGTGCCGTTGCCGGTCACGCTCGACGGTGCGCACGCCACGGTACGGGGCGAGGTCGCCTACGTACTGGCCAGTGGTGGTTCCCTCTACGCCGTGGACATGCAGACGCGGGCACAGCTGTGGCACCTGGAGACTTCGGTGAGCCGCGGCTCGGCACCCGTCACGGACGGTCGGCAGGTGTACGTCACCGCTGCCGATGGGCGGCTGCTCGCCATCGACGCGCACCACGGCACCCTCGTCGGGCAGACCCGAGCCCGCCTGGGCCCCCGATCGGGACAGGTCACCGGCACGCCGCCGGATCCCGTGATCGTGGGCGCCCGCGTCTACGCCACCGCCCCCGACGGAACCGTCTTCGCCGTCCCCGCGCGGAACCCGTCCGACTGGTGACAGGCGAAGGGGCCGCCCCCGCACGGGACGCGGCCCCTCTCAGGTCGCTGCTCAGCTCAGGTCGCTGTTCAGCCCAGCTTCGTCACGTCCCGCACCGCGCCCCTGTCGGCGCTGGTGGCCATCGCGGCGTAGGCCCGCAGCGCGGCCGAGACCTTGCGGTCGCGGTTCTTCGGGGCGTAGACGCCGTTCAGGGCCTGGTCGCGGCGGGCGAGTTCGGCCTCGTCGACGAGAAGCTCGACCGTGCGGTTCGGGATGTCGATGCGGATGCGGTCGCCGTCCTGGACCAGGGCGATGGTGCCGCCGGAGGCCGCCTCGGGGGAGGCATGGCCGATCGACAGGCCCGAGGTGCCGCCGGAGAAGCGGCCGTCGGTGATCAGGGCGCAGGTCTTGCCGAGGCCCCGGCCCTTCAGGTACGAGGTCGGGTAGAGCATCTCCTGCATGCCGGGGCCGCCCTTGGGGCCCTCGTAGCGGATGACGACGACGTCGCCGTCCTTGACCTCGTGGGTGAGGATCCGCTGGACGGCCTCCTCCTGGGACTCGCAGACGACCGCCGGGCCCTCGAAGGTCCAGATCGACTCGTCCACGCCGGCCGTCTTCACCACGCAGCCGTCGACCGCGAGGTTGCCCTTGAGGACCGCCAGGCCGCCGTCCTTGGAGTATGCGTGCTCGACCGAGCGGATGCAGCCGCCCTCCGCGTCCTCGTCCAGCGCCTCCCAGCGCTCGGACTGGGAGAAGGCCTCGGCGGAGCGGACGCAGCCCGGTGCCGCGTGCCACAGCTCCACCGCCTCCTGCGAGGGCGAGCCGCCGCGGACGTCCCAGGTCTTCAGCCAGTCGGCGAGGGACGGGCTGTGGACGGCGTGGACGTCCTCGTTGAGGAGGCCCGCGCGGTGGAGTTCGCCGAGCAGGGCCGGGATGCCGCCGGCGCGGTGCACGTCCTCCATGTAGTACGTGCGGTCCTTCGCCACGTTGGGCGCCACCTTGGCGAGGCAGGGGACGCGGCGCGACACGGCGTCGATCTCCTCCAGGCCGAAGGGGACGCCGGCCTCCTGGGCGGCGGCCAGCAGGTGCAGGATCGTGTTGGTGGAGCCGCCCATCGCGATGTCCAGGGCCATGGCGTTCTCGAAGGCCTGGAAGGTCGCGATGTTGAGCGGCAGGACGGAGTCGTCGTCCTGCTCGTAGTAGCGGCGGGTGACGTCCATGACCGTGCGGGCGGCGTCGACGTACAGCTGCTTGCGCGCGGTGTGGGTGGCGAGGACCGAGCCGTTGCCGGGGAGCGAGAGGCCGATGGCCTCGGTGAGGCAGTTCATCGAGTTGGCGGTGAACATGCCGGAACAGCTGCCGCAGGTCGGGCAGGCGTTCTCCTCGATACGGAGGATGTCCTCGTCGGAGATCTTGTCGTTGACGGCGTCGGAGATCGCGTCGACCAGGTCGAGCGTGCGGACCGTGCCGTCGACCAGGGTGGCGCGGCCGGACTCCATCGGGCCGCCGGAGACGAAGACGGTCGGGATGTTCAGGCGCAGGGCCGCCAGCAGCATGCCCGGGGTGATCTTGTCGCAGTTGGAGATGCAGACCAGGGCGTCGGCGCAGTGGGCCTCGACCATGTACTCGACCGAGTCCGCGATCAGGTCCCGGGAGGGGAGCGAGTAGAGCATCCCGCCATGCCCCATCGCGATGCCGTCGTCCACGGCGATCGTGTTGAACTCGCGCGGGATGCCGCCCGCCTCCTTGATCGCCTCGCTGACGATCCGGCCGACCGGCTGAAGGTGGGTGTGGCCCGGCACGAACTCGGTGAAGGAGTTCGCGACCGCGATGACCGGCTTCCGGCCGATGTCCGCACCGGGTACACCGGAGGCGCGCATAAGGGCGCGGGCGCCCGCCATGTTGCGGCCGTGGGTGACTGTGCGGGACCTCAGCTCGGGCATCGTCGCTCGCTCCTTCGAAGATCTGCCAGACAGTTCTGGTTGTCTCCGAGCGTACGCCGATGCTCCAAACGCTGGACTCGGCTGTCCGGAATGCGGGACGGTCATCTCGCTGCCGTGGCCCCCGGCGCGCGGCTCAGGCGCTGGTCAGATGGTGCTGTACGACCGGTGCCACCCGCGCGATGATCTGCTCCAGGTCGGCGGATGCCAGCGGCTCCAGCTTGACGACGTACCGCATCATCGCCGCACCCACCAGCTGCGCGGCGGCCAGCTCGGCGCGCAGTTCGGCGTCGGGCAGGTCCAGCTGGGCGGCGATGCGGCGCAGCAGCTGGGAGGCGACGAGGCGGCGGAAGACGGCGGCGGCGGTCTCGTTGTTCAGGGCCGACCGGACGATCGCGAGGAGCGGGGTACGGGTCGTGGGGTTCTCCCAGACGCCGAAGATGAACCGGGTCAGCCGCTCCCCCACCCCGTCGAGCGGGCCGGCGGCCACCGCGTCGGGGGCGTTCAGCGCGGGCGCGAAGGCCACCGCGATCGCCGCCTCGAAGACCTGCTCCTTGGTGCCGAAGTAGTGGTGGACCAGCGCGGAGTCGACACCGGCCGCCTTGGCGATACCGCGCACGGACGCCTTCTCGTAGCCACGCTCGGAGAACACCTCGCGGGCCGCGGACAGGATCCGGTCACGGGTGTCGGCGGATTCCGTGCGCGGGGGTCTGCCCCTTCTGCGGATGGGCTGCACGTTGTCGTTCATGGCCGGCGCACCCGTACCGCCGACGCCAGATGCTTGCGGGTGAAGGCCAGGGCCTCGGCGAGGTCGGCCTCGCGTTCGGCACTGGACATCGCCCGCCGGGTGTTGACCTCGATGACGACATGGCCGTCGAACCCGGAGAGGGTGAGGTGTTCCAGCAGCTCGGCGCAGGGCTGGGTGCCGCGGCCGGGCACCAGGTGCTCGTCCTTGGCCGAGCCCCGCCCGTCCGCGAGATGGACGTGGCCGAGCCGGTCGCCCATGCGGTCGATCATCTCCAGGGCGTCCGTACGGGCCGTCGCCGTGTGGCTGAGATCGATCGTGAAGTGCCGGTAGTCGTGCTGGGTGACGTCCCAGTCCGGGGCGTAGGCGAGCATCTCGCGGTCGCGGTAGCGCCAGGGGTACATGTTCTCGACGGCGAACCGCACGTCCGTCTCGCTCGCCATCCGCCAGACCCCGTCGACGAACTCGCGCGCGTACTGCCGCTGCCAGCGGAAGGGCGGGTGCACGACGACGGTGGTGGCGCCCAGCTTCTCGGCGGCCGCCCGAGCCCGCTGCAGCTTGACCCAGGGGTCCGTCGACCAGACCCGCTGGGTGATCAGCAGGCAGGGGGCGTGGACGGCCAGGACCGGGATGCCGTGGTAGTCCGACAGGCGGCGCAGCGCCTCGATGTCCTGGCTCACCGGGTCGGTCCACACCATGACCTCGACGCCGTCGTAGCCGAGACGCGCGGCGATCTCGAAGGCGGTCGCGGTGGACTCCGGGTATACGGAGGCCGTCGACAGCGCGACGGTCACGTCCCTTGGTTCAGCCACGTCCGTCACCTTACGGCGTTGAGTGGTGCCGGTGTTGGGTGCCTGTTCGCCGTTGTGAGGTTTGCCATTCGGGCGGGTGCGGCGTCGTCGTGGTTGCTCGCGCCGTTCCCCCGCGCCCCTGCGGGGCGCTAGTCGGAACCCATGTGATCAAGCCGCCGTAGGATCACGCCCTCCCTCAGCGCCCACGGGCAGATCTCCAGGTTCTCCACCCCGAACAGATCCATCGCGCCCTCGGCCACCAGGGCTCCCGCCAGGAGCTGGCCTGCCCGGCCGTCGGAGACGCCGGGGAGCTCGGCGCGCTGCTCCACCGTCATCCCGGCCAGGCGCGGGACCCAGGCCTCCAGGGACTCGCGCTTGAGCTCGCGCTGGACGTAGAGGCCCTCGGCGCTGCGGGCGGCTCCGGCGATGCGGGCGAGCTGCTTGAAGGTCTTGGACGTGGCGACCACGTGGTCGGGGGCGCCGAAGCGGCTGAATTCGCCGACCGTGCGGGCGATCTCGGTACGGACGTGGCGGCGCAGGGCGCGCACGGCCTCGGGGGTGGGCGGGTCGCCGGGCAGCCAGCCGGCGGTGAGCCGGCCGGCCCCGAGCGGCAGGGAGACGGCGGTGTCCGGCTCCTCGTCTATGCCGTAGGCGATCTCCAGGGAGCCGCCGCCGATGTCCAGGACCAGCAGCTTTCCGGCGGACCAGCCGAACCAGCGGCGGACCGCGAGGAAGGTCAGGCGGGCCTCCTCCGCGCCGGTGAGGACCTGGAGTCGTACGCCCGTCTCCTGCTCCACGCGCGCGAGGACGTCGTCGGCGTTGGTGGCCTCCCGGACGGCGGAGGTCGCGAACGTCAGCAGGTCCTCGACGCCCTTGTCCTCGGCGGCCTGGAGTGCGTCCTGGACGACGGCGACCAGCTTGTGGATGCCTTCGTCGTCGATGGCACCGCTGTCGTCGAGCAGTTGGGCGAGCCGAAGTTCGGCCTTGTGCGAATGCGCGGGCAGCGGACGGGCGCCGGGGTGGGCGTCCACCACCAGCAGATGCACCGTGTTCGAACCCACGTCCAGGACACCGAGTCTCATATACGGAACGCTACTGCCAGATCGTCCGCCGACGGTCCCCGGAGCGGTCCTCGGCCACTTACCCTGGACATGTGCCAAAGACGAAAAAGGCGAAGGACCACAAATCCTCCAAGGGATCGAAGGATTCTGCGCAGGCGAAGGCGTCGTCCGTGACCAAGCAGTCGAAGCAGGCCCAACAGGCCCCGCAGATGAGCGACGAGAAGGGGCTCGACTTCGCGCGCGCCTGGGTGGAGTTTCCTGACCCTGCGGACGACGAGCAGGTCTTCCGCTGTGATCTGACATGGCTGACCTCTCGCTGGAACTGCATCTTCGGCAGCGGCTGCCAGGGCATCCAGGCGGGCCGCGCGGACGACGGGTGCTGCTCGCTGGGCGCGCACTTCTCGGACGAGGACGACGAGAAGCGGGTCGCCGAGCATGTGGCGCGGCTCACGCCGGAGATCTGGCAGCACCATGACGAGGGCAAGCGGAACGGCTGGGTCTCCAAGGACGAGGAGGGCTCCCGGCAGACCCGCCCCTTCCAGGGCTCCTGCATCTTCCAGAACCGGCCCGGTTTCGCGGGCGGCGCGGGCTGCTCGCTGCACATCCTCGCACTGCGGGAGGGCCGGGAGCCGTTGGAGACCAAGCCGGACGTGTGCTGGCAGCTGCCGATCCGGCGGACGTACGACTGGATCGACCGCCCCGACGACACGCGGGTCCTGCAGATCTCCATCGGCGAGTACGACCGCCGGGGCTGGGGTCCGGGCGGGCACGACCTGCACTGGTGGTGCACCTCGGCGACCTCCGCACACGGCGCGGGCGATCCGGTGTACGTCTCCTACCGGGCCGAGCTGACCGAACTGATGGGCAAGGCCGGCTACGACCGCCTGGCCGAACTCTGCGAACGGCGCCTCGCCTCCCAGCTGCCCCTGCTCGCCCCCCACCCCGCCGACCCGGCCCCTTAACGCGCCCACACGCCGACGTTGGTGCCGGCCGCGGCGGAACGGCGAGCCGGCGCGGCGTTGGTGCCGGCCACTGCGGGACCGTGATCGGCAGATCTGTTCCACCCACCCAGTTCCCTCGATCGCCATGGTTCCGGCACGGCACTGTCTGACCTGTGGTTTTCTCCCCGTCCCGGACTCGGCCGCCCCGCCCCTCGGAACGAATCTGCCCATCGCCGATCCCACGCGCCGAAAGCGGCCGAGCCTCCGGGCAAGCCTTGTCCGGGGCCGTCGGGCCACCGGGCCGTCGGCATGCCTGCGGCCGGGAATGCCCGAGCGGGGCTCGGCGTACATCCGTCCGCCCCGCTCCCCCTCTCTCTCCCCTCCTCTCCCCTCCGTCTCACCTTCCCCGCCCCAGGACCCGCCCTAGCTCCCCGACGGACTGGGCGTATCGCCGTCGGACGGAGTCGGTGTCGGAGTCGGGGAGCCAGGGGGTGAGGTGGGTTCGGTGGGGGTGGACGGGGGATCGGTCGGCGGGGTGGGTTGGGTGGAGGGGGGGTCGGTGGGGGGTGTCGTGGGCGGGGTGGGGGTGGCGGACGTGGGGGGAGGGGTGGGGTGGTGGGTCGGCGCCGTGCCGTAGCCGTCGATCGTGACCACCGCGCCGGCCGGGGAGATCGCCACCTGTGCGTGCCAGTGGCCGGAGGGCTCGCGGAGGTGGTCGACGTACACCTTGATCGTCAACGTGCCGCCGGGGTTCAGGGTTCCCATGGACTGGCTCAGGTAGAGCCAGGGCGCCGTCGTGGACGCGGACCAGCGGACCGGGGAGGAGCCGGAGGCGGTGAGGGTCATCAGGGTCGTGTCGCCGTCGTTCGCCGCGCTGACGTCGAGCCGGCCGGCACCCTTGTCGCCCACTCCGGACACGCTGACGACCTCCACGGAGACGTCCGCGTTGCCGTTCCTGCCCACGCGGGCGCCGGGCTTCACGCTCGCGTTCCCGGCGTTCTCGTAGCCGCCGGCCGAGTCACTGCCGAGGGCGTCGGGGCCCTGGGCCTCGCGCGCGGTGGCGGGGTGGCCGTCCCCGTCCGCCGTCGGCGTGCCCCGGTAGGCGGCCCACAGCGCGAGCACGGGAGCGGCCACCACCGTGGCGACGACCGTCGTCGTCACCGCACGCGCGCGTAGCCGGTCGCGGCGGGCCGCTCGGTCCTTGGGGTCCATGGGGAAGCCGCGCCGGTCGAAGCGGGGGGCCGCCGCGCCACGCGCGCGTGGATGGTGCGCCAGGGCCATGTGAAGGGCCGCGCGGGGTGCCTCGAGGACCGGCAGCTCGGCCGGGGTGACCGTGGCGCCGGGCCAGTGGCCGGGGACGGCACGCTCGGCGATGCGGCGGCAGCGCGGGCAGTCGTCGACGTGGCGGACCAGCTCGCGGCGCAGGGCCGTGCTCAGGACCAGTCCGCTGTCCCCCGTGAGGTGGGCCACGCTCGGGCAGCCGCCGGTCTCGACGACAGCGAGGGCCGCCCGGGTGCGCTCGACCTCGCAGGCTGCGGAGGCGAGCAGCTCGCGTGCGGCCGCCGGTTCCATGCCGAGGACGGCGGCGACCTCGGGCGGGGCCAGGTGGTGGCGGACGGCCAGCTCCAGGGCCTCGCGCTGCTCGGGGGTCGTACCGGCCGCCTCCGGCCAGGCCAGCAGGGCCAGTTCGCGGCGCCGGCGCTCCTGCACCTCCGGGGCGACCGGCGGATCGGACGCCTGGTTCCCGGTCGCCGGGCGGCCCGCCGCATGAGTGGCCTGACGTTTCTGCTTGGCCTCGGCCAGCTTGCGCAGGCACGCCCAGCGGGCCAGCGCGTACAGCCAGGCCCTGCGGTCGCCGGAGGCCTCCGGGGCGCGGTGGCCGCGCCGCTCGGCCAGGGCGAGGACGTCGCCGAGGGCGGCGGTGGCCGCGTCGTGGTCGCACAGCACCGACAGACAGTAGGTGAACAGCCCGTCCAGGTACGGTTCGTAGCGCGCCGGCGGCCGCTGGGCGAGGGTGCGCGCGGCGGCGCGGTCGCGCCCCTGGCGGGCCTCGCGGGCGGTCTCTCCCGTTGCGCGCCCCTTCCGCGCCTCTCGTGCTGCACGCGCCTCGCCGCGCGCCCGGTGCGCGCCGGGGGTGCGGGTGGTCGTCTCCGGACTGCTGCTCATCACCCGTGCGACCGTAGGCGGCGGCGGAGTGCCCGTTCTTGAAGCTTGAGCTCTTTTAATCCGTACGGGTGAAACGATCCCTCATAAGGGGACAGGAACCCTTTCTTCCGTGGCCCGAGCCCGACGGGTGGTGGCCGGTACCGGATCACCCGCACACGGCCCGGGGACCCGTTGTCAGTGCCGCGGGCTACGGTTTCCGCATGGCTGCCCGTACCAAGACCCCCAAGGACCGCCCGTCCTACCGCTGCACCGAGTGCGGCTGGCAGACGGCCAAGTGGCTCGGCCGCTGCCCCGAGTGCCAGGCGTGGGGCACGGTCGAGGAGTACGGCGCGCCCGCGGTCCGTACGACGGCACCGGGCCGGGTGACGACGTCCGCGCTGCCCATCGGGCAGGTCGACGGCCGGCAGGCCACCGCCCGCACCACCGGCGTGCCCGAGCTGGACCGGGTGCTCGGCGGCGGCCTGGTGCCCGGCGCGGTCGTGCTGCTAGCGGGCGAGCCCGGCGTCGGCAAGTCCACGCTGCTGCTGGACGTGGCCGCCAAGTCCGCGAGCGCCGAGCACCGCACCCTCTATGTGACCGGCGAGGAGTCCGCGAGCCAGGTGCGGCTGCGCGCGGACCGAATCCGCGCCCTCCATGACGAGCTGTATCTGGCCGCCGAGACGGATCTGTCCGCCGTCCTCGGCCACTTGGACGAGATCAAGCCCTCCCTGCTGATCCTCGATTCGGTGCAGACGGTCGCCTCCCCGGAGATCGACGGCGCGCCCGGCGGCATGGCCCAGGTGAGGGAGGTCGCGGGCGCGCTCATCCGCGCCTCCAAGGAGCGCGGGATGTCCACGCTCCTGGTGGGCCACGTCACGAAGGACGGGGCGATCGCGGGCCCCCGCCTGCTGGAGCACCTCGTGGACGTCGTCCTGCACTTCGAGGGCGACCGGCACGCGCGCCTGCGCCTGGTGCGCGGCGTGAAGAACCGCTACGGCGCCACGGACGAGGTCGGCTGCTTCGAACTGCACGACGAGGGCATCACGGGCCTTACGGACCCCAGCGGACTTTTCCTGACCCGTCGTGCCGAACCGGTCCCCGGCACCTGTCTGACCGTCACCCTGGAGGGCCGCCGCCCGCTGGTGGCCGAGGTGCAGGCGCTGACCGTCGACTCCCAGATCCCCTCCCCGCGGCGCACGACGTCGGGTCTGGAGACCTCACGCGTGTCGATGATGCTGGCCGTCCTGGAGCAGCGCGGCCGGATCAGCGCGCTCGGTAAGCGGGACATCTACTCCGCGACGGTCGGCGGGGTGAAGCTGTCGGAGCCGGCCGCCGACCTCGCCATCGCCCTCGCGCTGGCCTCCGCCGCCAGCGACACCCCGCTGCCGAAGAACCTGGTCGCGATCGGCGAGGTGGGCCTCGCGGGCGAGGTGAGACGGGTCACGGGCGTACAGCGCAGGCTCGCCGAGGCGCACCGGCTGGGCTTCACCCACGCGCTCGTGCCGACCGATCCGGGCAAGGTGCCGCCCGGCATGAAAGTCCTGGAAGTCGCCGACATGGGGGACGCGCTGCGGGTGCTGCCGCGCGCCCGTCGCCGAGAGGCCCCACGGGAGGCGGAGGACCGCCGGTAGACTTTGCCCTGGTCTCGCCCGTCCGTACGAACCGAGTGCGGGTCACGGGGGCGCGTCAGAACCTGCGACCGGAGGAGTGCAGTGGCAGCCAACGACCGGGCAGCAGCTCCCGGAAAAATCGGTGGGAGTGCCGGTTCCGATGGCCTGATGCGCGCCTCGCTGAGCGCCGTGGCTCCTGGTACGGCCCTGCGTGACGGCCTCGAGCGCGTGCTGCGCGGCAACACCGGCGGGCTGATCGTCCTCGGCTCCGACAAGACGGTGGAGGCGATGTGCACGGGCGGGTTCGTGCTGGACGTCGAGTTCACCGCGACCCGGCTGCGGGAGCTGTGCAAGCTGGACGGCGGCATCGTGCTGTCGTCGGACCTGTCGAAGATCCTCCGCGCGGGCGTGCAGCTGGTGCCGGACCCGACGATCCCCACGGAGGAGACGGGCACCCGGCACCGTACGGCGGACCGGGTCAGCAAGCAGGTCGGCTTCCCGGTCGTCTCCGTCTCCCAGTCGATGCGGCTGATCGCCCTCTACGTCGACGGTCAGCGCCGGGTCCTGGAGGACTCGGCGGCGATCCTGTCCCGCGCGAACCAGGCGCTGGCCACGCTGGAGCGGTACAAGCTGCGGCTGGACGAGGTGGCCGGCACCCTCTCCGCGCTGGAGATCGAGGACCTGGTGACGGTGCGGGACGTGTCCGCCGTCGCGCAGCGTCTGGAGATGGTCCGCCGTATCGCCACCGAAATCGCCGAGTACGTGGTCGAACTGGGCACGGACGGGCGTCTTCTCGCGCTCCAGCTGGAGGAGTTGATCGCCGGGGTCGAGCCCGACCGTGAGCTGGTCGTCCGGGACTACGTCCCCGAGCCGACGGCCAAGCGCTCCCGCACGGTCGAGGAGGCACTGTCCGAGCTGGACGCGCTGACCCACGCGGAGCTGATCGAACTCGGCACGGTGGCGCGGGCGCTGGGCTACGTCGGTTCGCCCGAGACCCTCGACTCCGCGGTGTCCCCGCGGGGCTTCCGGCTGCTGGCCAAGGTTCCGCGGCTTCCGGGCGCGATCATCGACCGGCTGGTGGAGCACTTCGGCGGCCTGCAGAAGCTGCTCGCTGCCAGCGTGGACGACTTGCAGACCGTGGACGGCGTGGGCGAGGCCCGGGCCAGGAGCGTGCGGGAAGGTTTGTCGCGTTTGGCCGAGTCGTCCATCTTGGAGCGGTACGTCTGAGGTTTGGGCCGGGCGCCTATTGGCTCGGAGGCGTGTGTCGTACGGCGGCTGCGGGTCCGTTGTGGCTGTTCGCGCAGTTCCCCGCGCCCCTTGAGCAAGCTGCAGCTCGCCTACCTGAGGGGCGCGGGGAACTGCGCGACAAGCCCCCACTCACCCGCACTCGACCACGAACCGCCGCCGTACCCTTCAGCCGGCTCAGTCGGCCGACAGCACGAAAGACGCCTGCACCTTCCCGAACCCCGGCGCCCCGGCCTCCAGCAGATACGTGCCCGCCTTCGCCGACCCCCCGGAGGCACTCGGCGTCCCACACTGCGGAGCACTCGGCTTGCGGTCCCATTTCACGGTGTACGTGATGCTCTGCCCGGCCGGCACCCGGAACACCAGGCTGCCCGCACCCTTGGGGCAGTCGGCCGACGACCAGAACGCGTCGCTTCCGTCCGCCGGAGTGATGGTCAACACCGCGCTCTTCGGCCCGAGATCGACCTTGCAGTCGGCGGACGAGCCGTTCTTCGCGGTGAGTTCGAAGGTCGGCGTCTGGTCCGGTGAGTAGGAGTTGTGCAGGCTCCGCACGCTCAACGTCACTGCGGAGGACGTGCAGTCGGGCAGGGTGGAGGACGCCGGGAGCGTGTCACCCGTACCCACGCCGCCGCCACCGGAGCCCGCACCCGAGCCGCCGGCCGAGCCGTCACCGGAGCCGGAGGAGCCGGAGGAGCCGCTGCCGCCGCCCGAACCGGAATCGCTCCCACTGGTGCTGCCGCCCGAGTCGTCCCGCCCGCCCGGGTGTTGGCTGATCGCGGGCCCGGACGAGGACGGACCCGGCGTGATGGTGTGCGCGGGATTCTTGCCGTCGGATCCGCCGGCGTTCTTCTTGCCGCCCCCGCCGCCGGTGGTGACGATCCACGTGATCAGCAGCGCCAACACGGCGATCACCGACAGCAGTACGACCCTCCTTCGCCAGTAGATGGAGGAGGGAAGCGGCCCGACCGGATTGCGCAGAGATCCCACGGCGCAAACTGTACGAGAGATCGCCGTACTTGCTGGCCCCACCCGCCGCGCGAGCACCAACTTTTCCGGATCATCATTCCGGCAACTGCGGTCTCACCCAGGGTTCTTCACCCCTGAGCACGCTCGGTGACCGTGCCGTCACCCGTCATGCATGCCGAGCCGTGGCAGGATCGGAAGGCCATGACTGAGAAGCTGCACACTCCCGTGATCGCCTGGTTCGACGCCCACGCCCGCGACCTCCCCTGGCGCCGCCCGGAGGCGGGCCCGTGGGGGGTGATGGTCAGCGAGTTCATGCTCCAGCAGACCCCGGTGAACCGGGTGCTGCCGGTCTACGAGCAGTGGCTGGCCCGCTGGCCGCGCCCCGCCGACCTGGCGAAGGAGGCACCGGGCGAGGCGGTGCGCGCCTGGGGCCGGCTCGGCTACCCGCGCCGGGCCCTGCGGCTGCACGGCGCCGCGCTGGCCATAACGGAACGGCACGGCGGGGACGTACCGACGGAGCACGCGCAGCTGCTGGCACTGCCCGGTATCGGCGAGTACACGGCCGCCGCGGTGGCCTCGTTCGCGTACGGGCAGCGGCATCCGGTGCTGGACACGAATGTGCGACGGGTGTTCGCGCGGGCGGTGACGGGGGTGCAGTACCCGCCGAACGCGACCACGGCCGCCGAACGCAGACTCGCCCGTGAGCTGCTGCCCGCGGACGAGAGGACGGCGGCGCGCTGGGCCGCGGCCTCCATGGAACTGGGCGCGCTGGTGTGCACCGCGAAGAACGAGGGGTGCGGGCGCTGCCCGATCGCCGCGCAGTGCGCCTGGCGGCTGGCCGGCAAGCCGGAGCACGAGGGGCCACCACGTCGTGGGCAGACGTACGCCGGTACGGACCGGCAGGTGCGCGGCAAGCTGCTCGCCGTCCTGCGGGAGGCGCATGCGCCGGTGCCGCAGGCCGTGTTGGACCGGGTGTGGCACGAGCCGGTGCAGCGCGCCCGCGCGCTCGACGGGCTCGTCGCGGACGGTCTGGTGGAGCCGCTTCCGGGCGGTCTGTATCGGCTGCCGCTGAGCTGACGGACAGCCAAGTCACAGCCGTCGTGCCTCTGTTACGGAGCAATTTGGCCGACAAAGGCCCACATAAAGGGACATAACAGTCGCACCCTTTACCCCGTTCCTACGGCTGTTACACAACCGCCGGATAGCCGATTGCTAGCCGCAGGCTGGTTCGGACAGCGCCGTGACAACCACTCCCTAACTTCTTTTCCGTGCCCGGCAGACCACCGGACACGGGGAACGAACGCAGGACTTCAGGCACGGGCCGGAGTAAACGGGGAACGGAGGCGGTTGATCATGGCGCAGGGCGAGGTGCTCGAGTTCGAGGAGTACGTCCGCACCCGGCAGGACGCGCTGCTGCGCAGCGCACGCCGACTGGTCCCGGACCCGGTCGACGCCCAGGACCTGCTGCAGACGGCGCTGGTGCGCACGTACGGCCGCTGGGAGGGCATCGCCGACAAGCGGCTCGCCGACGCCTATCTGCGCCGGGTCATGATCAACACCCGTACGGAGTGGTGGCGGGCGCGCAAGCTGGAGGAGGTCCCTACCGAGCAGCTGCCCGACGCGTCCGTGGACGACTCCACCGAACAGCACGCCGACCGGGCCCTGCTGATGGACGTCATGAAAGTGCTCGCACCGAAGCAGCGCAGTGTTGTAGTACTGCGACACTGGGAGCAGATGTCCACTGAGGAAACGGCCGCGGCCCTCGGCATGTCGGCCGGTACGGTCAAGAGCACGCTGCACCGGGCGCTCGCCCGGCTCCGCGAGGAGCTGGAGGCCCGCGATCTGGACGCACGCGCGCTGGAGCGTGAGGAGCGGGAGCGTTGCGCGGCCTGACCGGGGCCGGGCCCGACGGGGCCCGAGGCACTACACAGGCGGTGATCACGGTGGGGGCCGTGCTCGCCGCCATCGCCCTTTTCGTCGCCGCGTGCGGCACCGGGGGCACGGGGACCCGGGACGAGGGCCCGGCGCATGCGTCGGCGGTCGCGGGAGCCGTCGCCTCGCCCAGTCCGAGCACGACCACCGGCTACCGGCGGGTGGACGCGGTCGCGCTGATCAAGAAGGACCCGGCGGTCTCCCCCACGGTGAAGCGCGGGCTGAAGCCGTGCGGTACCGACGGCTACCCGATCGACGTCACCTACGGCTATCTGACCGGCGGATCCGTCAACGACATCCTGATCAACGTGTCGGCCTGCAGTGACTGGGTGGGCATCGGCACATACGTGTACCGGGACGTCGCAGGCACGTACAAGAATGTGTTCAAGGCGGAGGACTCGCCGGTCGTCGCGGAGATCGACGGCACCGACCTGACCGTGACGAAGCAGGTGTACGACACGGACGACCAGATGTCGAACCCGTCGCGGGAGACCGTGATCACCTACAGGTGGAAGGCGGGCCGCTTCAACGAGCGGTACCGGCACGACACCTACTACAGCAGAACCGGTGGCGACGCGGCGTCCGCGTCGGACAACTGAACCCCCACGACTGAACCCCCCACGCACGCACACAAGGACTGAGAGCACCGGGATGGCAGACCAGACCCACGTCCTGTTCGTCGAGGACGACGACGTCATCCGCGAGGCCACCCAGCTCGCCCTGGAACGCGACGGCTTCGCGGTCACCGCCATGCCCGACGGCCTGTCGGGCCTGGCGGCGTTCCGGGCGAACCGCCCCGACATCGCCCTGCTGGACGTCATGGTCCCCGGTCTGGACGGCGTCAGCCTGTGCCGTCGCATCCGGGACGAGTCGACCGTGCCGGTGATCATGCTGTCGGCGCGCGCCGACTCCATCGACGTCGTCCTCGGCCTGGAGGCGGGCGCCGACGACTATGTGACCAAGCCGTTCGACGGCGCCGTGCTGGTCGCGCGGATCCGGGCGGTGCTGCGTCGCTTCGGGCACGCGGGCGGCGGCGACCGGGCCGAGGCGGCGGAGGACACGATGACCGGGGGCGTGCTCACCTTCGGGGACCTGGAGATCGACACCGAGGGCATGGAGGTGCGCCGGGCCGGGCAGCCGGTCGCGCTCACCCCGACCGAGATGCGGCTGCTGCTGGAGTTCTCCTCGGCGCCGGGCACCGTGCTCTCCCGCGACAAGCTGCTGGAGCGCGTCTGGGACTACGGCTGGGGCGGGGACACCCGGGTCGTCGACGTGCATGTGCAGCGGCTGCGCCAGAAGATCGGCCAGGACCGGATCGAGACGGTCCGCGGCTTCGGCTACAAGCTGAAGGCCTGAGCGGGCGGCATGCGGGGGATCCTTCGGTACCCGGTCCGGCGCATGGAGCGCGCGGGCCTGCACACCGGGCTCAGATGGAAGCTCAGCGCGGCGATCGCGCTGGTGGCCGGCCTGGTGGCGATCGCGCTGAGTCTGGTCGTGCACAACGCGGCCCGGGTCTCGATGCTGGACAACGCACGCGACCTGGCCAGCCAGCGCGTCCAGTACGCGCAGCGCAACTACGAACTGAGCCGGCGGCCGAACTTCCCCAACATCAAGGTCGACGACCCGGAACTGCCGGACTCGATGCGCGAGATGGTGGAGCAGGGCCGGAAGGCCAGCGATGTCATCGATCACGGCGGGGTGCCGGACATCTGGGCGGCCGTGCCGGCCAAGGACGGGCATGTGCTGTCCCTGCACACCCACATGCCGGACCGTTCCACCGATGTGATGAAGGACCTCGACCAGGCGCTGGTCATCGGCTCCGTCGCGGTCGTGCTCGGTGGCAGCGCACTCGGCGTGCTGATCGGCGGGCAGCTGTCCCGGCGGCTGCGCAAGGCGGCCGCCGCGGCGAACCAGGTCGCCAGGGGCGAGACCGACGTCCGGGTGCGGGAGGCCATCGGCGGGGTCGTACGGGACGAGACCGACGATCTCGCGCGCGCGGTGGACGCCATGGCGGACGCGCTGCAGCAGCGCCTCGAGGCCGAGCGGCGGGTCACCGCCGACATCGCGCACGAGTTGCGCACCCCGGTGACCGGCCTGCTCACGGCCGCCGAACTGCTCCCCCCGGGCCGCCCGACCGAACTCGTCCTGGACCGGGCCAAGGCGATGCGCACGCTCGTCGAGGACGTCCTGGAGGTCGCCCGTCTGGACGGCGCCTCGGAGCGGGCGGAACTGCAGGACATCATGCTCGGCGAGTTCGTCTCCCGGCGCGTGGCCGCCAAGGACCCGGGGATCGAAGTAAGGGTGGTGCACGAGTCGGAGGTCACCACCGACCCGCGCCGACTGGAGCGGGTGCTGTTCAACCTGCTCGCCAATGCCGCCCGGCACGGCAGGCCGCCGATCGAGGTGACCGTCGAGGGCCGGGTCATCCGGGTCCGCGACCACGGTCCCGGCTTCCCCGAGGAACTGCTCGCCGAGGGACCGAGCCGCTTCCGCACGGGCAGCAAGGACCGCGCCGGTACGGGCCATGGGCTGGGCCTGACCATCGCGGCGGGCCAGGCCCGGGTGCTCGGTGCCCGGCTGACGTTCCGCAACGTACGGCCCGCCGGGACCCCCGACGGCATCCCCGCGGAGGGCGCGGTGGCGGTGCTGTGGCTGCCGGAACACGCGCCGACCGCCACGGGAAGCTATCCGACGCTGCCGTTGTCGGGGGGCAGCGCCCCGTAAGGGGCGCGGGGAACTGCGCGAGCAACCACGCCGGTGCCGCAGACGCGCGACGGCATGACGCGGCACCCCTGCCGGCGCACTCAGCGAAGCAGCGAGTCGGTGAGAAGCTCTGCGGCGGTCCCATCGAGCGGCGCGTGCCCCAACAGAAACCGGTACCAGAAGAACCCGTAGAACTGATCGACCAGCAGGTCGACATCCCGGTCGGCGGACAGTTCCCCCCGTTCCCGGCCCCGTTCGAGAATCCGCCGGACAGCCGCCCGACGTGACTCGGTGAACGTCCGCATCAGCTCGGCCAGATGCGGATCCCGGGCCGCCTCCCGGACGAGGGTGCGCAGAGCCGGGCCGGACGGCGGACGCCGCGACGCCTCGAAGGTGGCGACCGCCAGCTCCCGCAGATCCGCCCGGAGGCTCCCCGTGTCCGGCGCCGGCACGTCCTGGGCGGCGCGGTCGGTGAGGGCGTCCAGCAGGACGGCTCCCTTCGAGGGCCACCAGCGGTAGAGGGTCTGCTTCCCCACCCCGGCCGCGCGCGCGATCGTCTCCACACTCACCGGGGCACCGTCGGCGTCGGCGAGCAGTTCCAGCGCGGCGTCGAGGATCGCCCGGCGCGCGGCCTCGTTACGGCGGCGCCCGGTGTGCGGGCGGGGTTCGTTGCTGTCGTGCACGGGCCCATCCTCTCCGAGTCCCGACGGCCTCCCGAACCGCGGGATGGCGGCCAGGCCCAGACATCGCTTGACGAGACCGCCGGTCTCGGTAACACTTTAACGAGACCGGCAGTCTCGGCAACGAGTCGGAGCCCGGTGATTCCTCGGGAGAGAGCCACTCATGAGCACTTCGAACAGCCCTGTGCCTGCCCTCGCCGGACAGCGTGTCGTCGTCATGGGCGGCAGTTCCGGAATCGGCGAGGCGGCGGCCGCGTTCTTCGCGGCGGACGGCGCGGAGGTGGTCATCACCGGCCGCAGTCAGGACCGCCTCGCCGCCGCGGCGGACCGGATCGGCGGCAAGGTCTCGACCTACCGGCTGGACGGGGCGGACCGCGCCGCGGTGGACGCCTTCTTCGCCGGCTCCGGGCCCCTCGACCACCTGGTCGTCGCGCTCAGCGGCAGCAAGGGAGGCGGCCCCTTCGCCGAACTGGACCTGGCCGAGCTGGCGGAGGGCTTCGACGGCAAGTTCTGGCCGCACGTCCATGTGCTCCAGGCCGCGCTACCGGCGCTGCGCCGCGACGGCTCGGTGACGCTGGTGACCGCCGCCTCCGCCCGCGCCGCCCTGCCCGGCACCGCCGGCCTCGCCGCGATCAACGGCGCCCTGGAGGCGATGGTCCCGCCCCTCGCGGTGGAACTGGCCCCGCTCCGGATCAACGCCGTCTCCCCCGGCGTCGTCGACACCCCCTGGTGGAACGGCGTACCGACCGAACAGCGCCGGGCCCTCTTCGACGGCTTCGCCGCGATCACCCCCGTCGGCCGCGTCGGCCGTCCGAACGACATCGCCCGCGCCATCCACATGCTCGCGGCCAACGACTTCGTGACGGGCGTGGTACTGGAGGCGACGGGTGGAGCGACCTTGGCAACGGGGCGCTGACAAGGGCTCAGCAGGGGCACGGGGCTGTACCGAGTGCGGTCCGCCGCGTGCGCGTGACCGGTCACGACGGCGCCCCGGCCACCGGACCGCAGAGCGCCCCGAGTCATGAGGCCCTCAGCAAGCCCAGTCGCGCTCCAGATCCAGCCCGCCCTCCCGCCGCTGGGTGAAGGAGAACCAGTTGCCGGAGTCGTCCCGGAAGAGCGCCTCCGTGCCGTACGGCCGCTCCTGAGGCTCCTGGAGGAACTCCACCCCACGGTCCTTGAGCTTCTTGTAGTCGCCGTGGATGTCGTCCGTCACCAACACCCCTGCGCCGAGCGCCCCCTTGGCGACGAGCGTCCGCATCATCCCGGCTGACTCGGGGTCCATCGCGGGCGGCCCCGGCACCATGAGCGTCAGCTCCACGTCGGGCTGGCCGGGGGCGCCGACGGTCAGCCAGCGCGCACCGCCCTCCCCCATGGTCATGTCCGTGCGGACCTCGAGCCCCAGCTTCTGGGTGTAGAACTCCTTGGCCCGGTCCTGGTCCAGCACCCAGACGGTGGTGATGGCAAGCCCCTTGATCATGTTTCTGCTCTCCTGTCGGCGGATTCCCTCTCGTCACGGTAGGCAGGACCGGCGCCGGACCGCTTCTCCGATCTTGCGGTGCTGAATCCGCCGGCCCAGAGCATGGCGTAGCACCCGGGTATCAGAGAGGCCCCGCGCCCCACGTGCCGCGCGCGGTACTCGCTCGGGGTGAGTCCGGTGCGGGCCTTGAAACGGGCGGAGAACGTGCCGAGGCTGCTGAAGCCGACCAGGGTGCAGATCTCGGTCACGGTGAGGCTGGCGCAGCGCAGCATCTCCGCGGCGCGCTCGATCCGCCGGTGGGTCAGATACTGGCCCGGCGTCTCGCCGTAGACGTCCTTGAAGGCGCGCAGGAAGTGATACCGCGAGTACCCGGCGCAGGCCGCCACGGCGTCCAGATCGAGACCGGGGTCCGCCCAGTCCCGGTCCATAGCGTCCTTGGCCAGACGCAGCCGCCGCACTTTGTCCATGCAGCCGATGGTGACACGGGGCACTGACAACGCCACGGGCAAAGAAGAAGACCCCGGGGGCGGACACCGACCCGGGGTCTTCAGTTCAGGTGAGCCTCAGACCGCCTCGACGACCTGCACCGGAGCCGCGTCCTCGTCGCTCTTCGCCGAAGGCATCGCGCCCTTGAGCGGAACCTCCTTCACGAACACCGCCGCGGCCAGCACGAGCACCGCGATCCCCGCGCCCAGCAGGAACGCCGAGTGCGTACCGGCGGACACCGCGTACTGGTACGCGTCCCGGACCGGGGCCGGCAGCATCTTCAGGTGCTTCGCGTCCAGCGCCGCGGACTTCTCGGTGACGCCCTTGCCCAGCGCACCGGCCCGCTCGGCCATCACGTGCTTGACCCGGTCGTTGAACAGCGCGCCCATGATGGCCACACCGAAGGAGGAGCCGAGCGTACGGAACAGGGTCGTGGACGACGACGCGACGCCCATGTCCTTCATCTCCACGCTGTTCTGCGCCACCAGCATGGTGATCTGCATCAGGCAGCCCATGCCCAGACCCAGCACGGCCATGTAGATGCCGGAGGTCAGCCGGGTCGTACCCGTGTCCATCAGCGACAGCAGATACAGCCCGACGATCATCAGCGCACCGCCGACGATCGGGAAGATCTTGTAGCGGCCGCTGTTGGTGGTGACCCGGCCCGCGACCATCGAGGTCACGAGCATCGCACCGAGCATCGGCAGGAGCAGCAGACCGGAGTTGGTCGCGGAGGCGCCCTGCACCGACTGCTGGTACAGCGGCAGGTAGAGCGTGGCGCCGAACATCACGAAGCCGGTGATGAAGCCGATGACGGACATCAGCGTGAAGTTGCGGCTGCGGAACATGTGCAGCGGTACGACCGGCTCGGTGGCCCTGGTCTGCCACCACACGAAGCCGATCAGCGCGACGACGCCGATGCTGGTCAGCTCCATGATCCGCGCGGAGGTCCAGGCGTACTCGCTGCCGCCCCAGGTGGTGACCAGCACGATCGCGGTGATGCCGACGGTCAGCAGCGCGACACCCAGGTAGTCGATGCGCGCCTGCGACCGCTTCTTCGGCAGGTGCAGTACGGCGGTGACCAGCGCGAGGGCCACGGCCCCGAGCGGCAGGTTGATGTAGAAGGACCAGCGCCAGCCCCAGTTGTCGGTGATGGTGCCGCCGACCAGCGGGCCGCCGATCATCGCCAGCGCCATGACGCCGGCCATCATGCCCGTGTACTTGCCGCGCTCCCGCGGCGGGATCAGATCGCCGATGATCGCCATGACGCCGACCATCAGACCGCCGGCACCCAGGCCCTGTACGGCCCGGAAGCCGATGAGCTCGCCCATGTTCTGGGCCATGCCGCTGAGCGCCGAGCCGATCAGGAAGATCACGATCGAGGTGAGGAACGAGCCCTTGCGCCCGAACATGTCACCGAGCTTGCCCCAGATCGGGGTGGAGGCGGCGGTGGCGAGGGTGTAGCCGGTGACCACCCAGGACAGGTGCTCCAGGCCGCCCAGCTCGCCCACGATCGTCGGCATCGCCGTACCCACGATCATGTTGTCGAGCATCGCGAGCATCATCGCGATCATGAGTGCGAGCAGGACCACTCGCACGCTCTTGGGCTGTTTGCCCTCCGGTTTGCTTTCCATGACGCTTTCGACCGTGTCCGCCATCTCTTCCCATTCCCCCTGCGGCGGCTACTTACTTGCCGCCCGGCTAGTTCAGTACACTGGGAAGGTAGCCTGCCACTAGCCGGTCGTCAAGTAAGTTTCCGCGGGAGCGCAAGGAGTACGAGGATGGGCGTCACCATGGACGGCACGAAGCAACAGCGCCGCGGCAACACCCGCCAGCGCATCCAGGACGTGGCGCTCGAACTCTTCGCGGAGCAGGGCTACGAGAAGACCTCGCTGCGCGAGATCGCCGAGCGTCTCGACGTCACGAAGGCGGCCCTGTACTACCACTTCAAGACGAAGGAAGAGATCATCGTCAGCCTCTTCGAGGATCTGACGAAGCCGATCGAGGACCTGATCGAGTGGGGCCGCAGCCAGCCGCCCACCCTTCAGACCAAGCAGGAGATGGTACGGCGCTACAGCCGCGTGCTGGCCGACGCCGAACCGCTCTTCCGCTTCATGCACGACAACCAGGGCACGGTCCGGGACCTGCGCATCGGCGACATCTTCAAAGACCGGATGCGCGATCTGCGGGACATCCTCATCGACCCGAAGGCCGAGCTCGTCGACCAGGTGCGCTCGGTCAGCGCGCTGTTCACCCTGCACGCGGGGATGTTCCTGATGCAGGACCTCGAAGGCGACTTCGAGAAGAAGCGCACGACAGTCCTCGAAGTCGCCCTGGACCTGATCACCCAGGCGCACGAACACGCACGCCGGCAGGACTGACTCAGAGGCTGATGCCCTTGGCCCGCAGGAAGGCGACCGGGTCGACGGCGGAGCCGTGGTGCGGGGTCTTGCGGACCTCGAAGTGCAGGTGCGGGCCGGTGGAGTTGCCGGTGGAGCCGGACCGGGCGATGTGCTGGCCGGTCTTGACGATCTGGCCGGCCTTGACGTCGATCCGGGACAGGTGCGCGTACTGCGTGTAAGCGCCGTTGCCGTGCGAGATGACAACGGCGTTGCCGTACGCCGCGCCGTCACCGGCGCCGCCCGGGCCGGCCTTGACGACGGTGCCGCCGTGCGCGGCGACGACGTCGGTGCCGGTCGGTACGGCGAAGTCCTGGCCACTGTGCCTGGCGCCCCAGTGGCTGCCGGCCTGCGCGAAGCTCGCGGAGAGCGTGTACGGCTTCACCGGGTGGACCCAGGAGGCCGCGGAGGGTGCGGCGGCGCTCGCGACTCCGGTCCCCAGCACGGCCGCGGCCGCGGTTCCGGCGGCCAGGACGGCCACGCGGGAACGGAGCGAGGACGTACGGGAAGAACGGGACGTGACGCGCGGGGACATCGAAACCTCGTGGAGTCGGGGGCAGAATCGCCACCCGGTGAACGGTCGTTCCACCGAGCGGCCAATCCTGGATAACCCGGCACCCTGCCCGCACCAAAACGCCTCGTCTACGGCGTTCAGTAGTAGATGCGCCCCTTTACTTGCCCTTGAAGCTCTCTTTACCTGGCGGATTTACCGGCGGATCAATCCCACTATCCGAGCTAGTAAGGGACATATCGCCTGTGCGGCATATCACCGGCGACCCAATGCGGCGATCGTGGAAATGTGACGCACACCTCTGGTCACCTACCGTTCAGTAACCCTACGGTTCCCCTCGCGCCACCCTCACCTCAGATCATGCCCCTGACATTTCAGGCTTGCGTACGGACGTGAGAGGACCCCCACCGATGACCAGACGCCCCTGGGCGCTCCGCATTTCCGCAACCGCCGTCTCAGTGGCCGCCCTGGCCGCGATGGCCGCCCCGGCCCACGCGGCGGACGACACGGCGACCACGAGCAGCACCACCGCCAAGGTGGACTACGCCACCTGGCAGAAGGACTGCCAGGCCGTGATGGACCAGGCACTGCCGTACCTGAAGGAGCGGATCGCCGACGCCGGGCCGGGCGAGAAGCAGGCGATCGTCTTCGACATCGACAACACCACGCTGGAGACCGACTTCGGCTTCAGCTACCCGCAGCCGGCCAACAAGCCGGTCCTGAACGTCGCGCAGTACGCCCAGGAGCACGGCGTCTCGCTGTTCTTCGTCACGGCGCGCCCGGGCATCATCTACCTGCCCACCGAGTACAACCTCGAACACGACGGCTACGACGTCTCCGGCCTCTATGTCCGCGGCCTGTTCGACCTGTTCAAGGATGTCGCCGCCTACAAGACCGCCCAGCGCGTCGACATCGAGAACAAGGGCTACACGATCATCGCGAACATCGGCAACAGTGCCACCGACCTTTCCGGCGGCCACGCCGAGAAGACCTTCAAACTGCCGGACTACAACGGGCAGTTGTCGTAGGTCACTGCGTTCGCGGGCATGCGGAAGGGGCCGGTGCTGTGCAGCACCGGCCCCTTTCGTTCGGCCATTCCGCCGGAGGCTTACGCCTCCTTGCTCAGGTTCGGTCCGGCACCGCCGGCCGCCTGCTCGATCGGCGGGACGTCGGGCAGCGCCGACTTCTCCTCGCCGCGGAAGGTGAAGGTCTGGGACTCGCCCTCGCCCTCGGTGTCCACGACCACGATGTGACCGGGACGCAGCTCGCCGAAGAGGATCTTCTCCGACAGCGAGTCCTCGACCTCGCGCTGGATCGTGCGGCGCAGCGGACGCGCGCCCAGCACCGGGTCGTAGCCCTTCTTCGCCAGCAGTTCCTTGGCGGACTGGGAGAGCTCGATGCCCATGTCCCGGTCCTTCAGGCGCTCGTCCACCTTGCCGATCATCAGGTCGACGATCCGCAGGATGTCCGCCTGCGTCAGCTGCGGGAAGACGACCACGTCGTCGACGCGGTTGAGGAACTCGGGGCGGAAGTGCTGCTTGAGCTCGTCCGAGACCTTGTTCTTCATGCGCTCGTAGTTCGACTTCGTGTCACCCGTGGCCGCGAAGCCCAGGTTGAAGCCCTTGGAGATGTCCCGGGTGCCGAGGTTGGTCGTCATGATGATGACCGTGTTCTTGAAGTCCACGACCCGGCCCTGGGAGTCGGTCAGGCGACCGTCCTCCAGGATCTGCAGCAGCGAGTTGAAGATGTCCGGGTGGGCCTTCTCGACCTCGTCGAAGAGGACGACCGAGAACGGCTTGCGGCGCACCTTCTCCGTCAGCTGACCGCCCTCTTCGTAGCCCACGTAGCCGGGGGGCGAACCGAAGAGACGCGACACCGTGTGCTTCTCGCTGAACTCCGACATGTCGAGGGAGATCAGCGCGTCCTCGTCGCCGAAGAGGAACTCGGCGAGCGCCTTGGACAGTTCGGTCTTACCGACACCGGACGGGCCGGCGAAGATGAACGAACCACCCGGACGCTTCGGGTCCTTCAGACCGGCGCGCGTACGACGGATCGCCTTCGACAGCGCCTTGACGGCGTCGTTCTGGCCGATGACCCGCTTGTGGAGCTCGTCCTCCATGCGGAGCAGACGGGAGGACTCCTCCTCGGTGAGCTTGAACACCGGGATGCCCGTCGCCGTGGCGAGGACCTCGGCGATCAGCTCGCCGTCGACCTCGGCGACGACGTCCATGTCGCCGGCCTTCCACTCCTTCTCCCGCTTGGCCTTCGCGGCCAGGAGCTGCTTCTCCTTGTCGCGCAGGGAGGCGGCCTTCTCGAAGTCCTGCGAGTCGATCGCGGACTCCTTGTCCCGGCGGACGGCGGCGATCTTCTCGTCGAACTCGCGCAGGTCCGGCGGAGCGGTCATCCGGCGGATGCGCATCCGGGAACCGGCCTCGTCGATCAGGTCGATCGCCTTGTCCGGCAGGAAGCGGTCGGAGATGTACCGGTCGGCCAGGGTGGCGGCCTGGACCAGGGCCTCGTCGGTGATGGAGACGCGGTGGTGCGCCTCGTACCGGTCGCGCAGGCCCTTGAGGATCTCGATCGTGTGCGGCAGGGACGGCTCGGCGACCTGGATGGGCTGGAAGCGGCGCTCCAGGGCCGCGTCCTTCTCCAGGTGCTTGCGGTACTCGTCCAGCGTGGTCGCACCGATGGTCTGCAGCTCACCGCGGGCCAGCATCGGCTTCAGGATGGAAGCCGCGTCGATGGCGCCCTCGGCGGCACCCGCACCGACCAGCGTGTGCAGCTCGTCGATGAACAGGATGATGTCGCCGCGGGTGCGGATCTCCTTGAGCACCTTCTTCAGGCGCTCCTCGAAGTCACCGCGGTAGCGGGAGCCGGCGACCAGGGCGCCGAGGTCCAGCGTGTAGAGGTGCTTGTCCTTCAGCGTCTCGGGCACCTCGCCCTTGACGATGGCCTGGGCGAGGCCCTCGACGACGGCGGTCTTGCCGACGCCGGGCTCACCGATCAGCACCGGGTTGTTCTTGGTACGGCGGGACAGCACCTGCATGACCCGCTCGATCTCCTTCTCGCGCCCGATGACCGGGTCGAGCTTGGACTCACGAGCGGCCTGGGTGAGGTTCCGGCCGAACTGGTCCAGGACGAGGGAGGTCGAGGGCGTGCCCTCGGCCGGGCCGCCGGCGGCGGCGGTCTCCTTGCCCTGGTAACCGGAGAGCAGCTGGATGACCTGCTGCCGCACCCGGTTGAGGTCTGCTCCCAGCTTGACCAGGACCTGGGCGGCGACGCCCTCGCCCTCACGGATCAGGCCGAGCAGGATGTGCTCCGTGCCGATGTAGTTGTGGCCCAGCTGAAGAGCCTCGCGGAGCGACAGCTCCAAGACCTTCTTGGCACGGGGGGTGAAGGGGATGTGGCCGGACGGGGCCTGCTGGCCCTGGCCGATGATCTCCTCCACCTGCTGGCGGACCGCCTCAAGCGAAATGCCGAGGCTCTCCAGGGCCTTAGCGGCGACACCTTCGCCCTCGTGGATGAGACCCAGGAGGATGTGCTCGGTGCCGATGTAGTTGTGGTTGAGCATCCGGGCTTCTTCCTGAGCCAGGACGACAACCCGCCGCGCGCGGTCGGTGAACCTCTCGAACATCGTTAATCGCTCCTCAGAGCGGTCAGGCAGTGGGGGGAACTTCCCCTCCCTGTCCTTCCGCAGCTTAGTCCCGCAAGCGGGGACCGCTCATTCCAACTGCCGACACCGTCGATGGCCTCCTGACCGTGTGCGCCGACATCTGCTCCAACCCGATGGTGCGAGACGATGTTCCCGCAGGCCAGGCAGTTACCCCCATCGCCAGTACGCCGATGGCGAACGTGAGACGGCCCGTCCTGCGTGTCGTCCCCTCCCACTAGGCATGTCTTACCCGCCGGGACTGACACTCCATGCGGCGCGCACCGGTTCCCTCCGCTATGGGCGAACAACCTTGCGCCTCCCCGCACCCCCGCGCGCCCCCTCTTTCGGCACTCTGCGCGATCAATCTGACACGCAGCGTAACCCGGCGGATGCTTCGGCGGTTGCACTTGACATGGTTGGCTCGGTCCCCACGGCCTCAACGGTCCCCCTTCCTCGTCGTCCTCTCGATCCGGACGTACCGGACACCGGTGGTCTTCCGGACGGCCCGGATGCCCGGGTCCGGCACTGGTACGAGAACGATCTGGGCTGGGCGACAGTGCCCGGACGGCCGCTGCGGCTGCTCACCGGGGTGCGGTTCGACGTCCTGGACGTGCCGGCCGAGGCGGGCGCGGGGGCGCTCCGGCATCTCGCGCCGGGCTCTCCGGTGGCCCTTCGGGGCGACCGGATGGAGCTGCTGGTGGCCGCGGGCAGCGCGGAGGAGCTGCCGGGGTTGCTGGACTGGCTGGAGTGGAGCGCCGTGGCCCTCGACCTGCGGGTCCTGGGGGCGGGCGACGCGATGGAGGCACCGGTCCCGCCGGCGACCGGGTCCGAGGGGTTCGTGCGGGCCGGGTCCGTGCAGGGGGCCGCCGTGTGGCTGCGGCCCCCTGGGCCCGGAGGCGAGGTCGAGGCCTCGCTGCCGGCGATGCCGGCCCTGGGGCGCGAGAAGGGCGCCCCCGATCTCGTACGACTGCTGGACACGGTGGCAGCGCAGTGCCACCGGGTCCGGCTGCGGCGCCCGCGCGCGGGACTGCCGACCGCCTGCCGGCGGGATCAGCCGTTGGCCTTCTCGTAGGCCTCGCGAATGGTCGCGGGAACACGACCGCGGTCGTTGACCTCGTAACCGTTCTCCTTCGCCCAGGCGCGGATCGCCGCGGTGTCCTGGCTGCCACCGGAAGCGGCACGCGCCTTTCCGCGTCCGCCCGACGCACGGCCACCGGTACGACGACCGCCCTTCACATAGGGATCGAGAAGGCCGCGCAGCTTGTCCGCATTGGTGGTCGTGAGATCGATCTCGTACGTCTTGCCGTCCAGCGCGAACGTCACGGTCTCGTCCGCCTCGCCGCCGTCGAGGTCGTCGACAAGAAGGACCTGAACCTTCTGTGCCACCGGATTTCCTTTCATCGATAACGTTGAGGACCAGGGCTCTGCGGCGTCCCGCCGTTTCGCCGCCCCTGTTATATGCAGTACTGCAGTACGTCGGAAAGCAAACCGCTTTTGCCGGAAAAACACAAACCCCTGGGAGAGGACGGGTAGAGGACCGACGGACCGCCTCCGCCCGGAAACATGCGCGTTTCGGACATAGGGCACCGGGGCAATGACGATCACAGATGCAGAAGCATCCGGCTGTTACCCAAGGTGTTCGGTTTCACTCGTTCGAGACCCAGGAACTCCGCGACGCCCTCGTCATAGGAACGCAACAGCTCCGCGTACACATCGGTGTCGACCGGTGTCTCGCCGATCTCCACGAAGCCGTGCTTCCCGAAGAAGTCCACTTCGAAGGTCAGGCAGAAAACCCGGCGAACGCCGAGCCAGCGCGCGGTCTGCAGCAACTTCTCCAGCAACTGATGACCGACACCGGCGCCCTTGAGGCCGGGCTTCACCGCGAGAGTGCGGACTTCCGCGAGGTCCTCCCACATGACGTGCAGCGCACCGCAGCCGACCACCTCGGCGTTGTCGTCGCGTTCTGCGACCCAGAACTCCTGGATGTCTTCGTAAAGCGTGACCGTGGCTTTGTCGAGCAGGATGCGGTCACGGGCGTAGGCGTCGAGGAGGCGGCGCACCACCGGGACATCGCTGGTCCGGGCGCGCCGGACCGTGATGGCTTTTGCGGACACTTCAGGGCGCTCTGCTGACATGAGCGGACGCTATCGCCCGTCCGCGTCCGGTGCCGAGCCGGGGTTCTCCTCTTCCCGCGCTTCGGGCGCTTCCCGTTCCGGGGCTTCCCGGTCTTCCTCTCGCGCGGCTTCCTGTTGCCGCGGTTCGGGAGCTTCCTGGGTTTCCGGTCCCTGGACGATGCGTACGGCGTCCCGTAGGGCCTGGCGCTGTTCGTCGCTCATCATCCCGAAGAAGGCGACGAGAGCGGCTGCCGGGTTGTCGCTCTGCGACCAGGCGTCGTTCATGAGGGCGGCGGCGTACGCGGCTCGCGTCGAGACGGCCTCATATCGATAGGCCCGCCCTTCCGCCTCGCGGCGCACCCAGCCCTTCTGATGGAGATTGTCCAAAACCGTCATCACGGTGGTGTACGCGAGGGAGCGTTCCTGCTGGAGGTCTTCCAGGACTTCTCGAACGGTCACCGGGCGGTTCCACTTCCACACCCGCGTCATGACCGCGTCTTCGAGTTCTCCCAATGGGCGAGGCACACCTCAGAACAATAGTGGGAGATCCCGGCAATGGCGTGCCGAACGTGCACTAAGCCCATGAATGCGAACAAAAAGGGCGCGCGGCTCGACGTGACGGAGCCGGGGCCCGGCGGCGGTCGGACTCAGGCGTCGCCGCGGGCGGAGGCCTTACGCGCGCTCTCCGCGCGCGCGAGGGCGGCGTCGACGGCCGCGTCCTCCTTGGCCTTGGCGGCCCCGCCCTGGGTCTTCACGATCACCCTGACCACACCGATGAAGAACACGGCCATCACGACCGGGGGCACGAGCGCGGAGACGTAGTCCATGCGCACCAGAGTAGCCACGCGCCCACACCCGAAAGGTACGGGGGTACGCAAACCTCCGGCCCGACAGGCCCCCCACCACGGCCCGCCGACCGCCGACGGCGAGTCCGCCCCACCAGGGCCACCCGCACCCGACGACGAAGCCTGCACGGGTGGTGCGGGTTCGGGCGGGTCAACGGGTCCCGCGCCGGGGACGGTCAGCCGGCGGCCAGCTGGCGGGTTTCGGCCGGGTTCGCCGGCGGCACCGGCTTGCGGCGCGGGAAGACCTCCCCCGGCGTCGGAATGGGCCGCTTCGGCGCCGCCGGCTCCGTACCGGGCCGCTCCCCAGGTGTCGGCGCAGGTTTCGGCGCGGGCTCCCGCGGAGGCTTCTGGGTGGGCTTCTGGGGCTCTCCGGCCGCCTCCGAGCCCTGCCATACCCCGGAAGCCCCGCCGCCGCCGGGAAGGGCCATCAGGCGGGTGCGAGAGGGCGGTACGGCGGGCGCCGGCACCTTGCGCGCGCCCTGCGCGAACCGGGCCCGTACGTCCTGCTCGGCCAGCGCCTGGCAACGGTCCAGCAGTGCGGCCGCCACCGGGTTCCCGCGCAGCGCCCGCAGCGCGGCGAGATCGTCCGGCGCCGGCCGGTGCCCGGCCCCCAGCGCCTCCTCCAGGAGGGTGAGGTAGCCGACGGCGGTACCCGGCAGCGCGGCCCGGTACCGGCCGAGGTCTGCCACCAGGAAAGCGCGCAGTCTCGCCCCCTCGTGCAGCGCCTCGTCGAGCGACGCGGCGAGCCGGAAGCAGTCCTGGACGTCCTCGGCGGACGCTTGGCCGGGGTGAAGGGCGAGGGCGAGGGCGCGGCGGAGCACACGCAGCTCCTCCACGCCGAACGCCATGCCGCCGCGGGATCCGTATGGCGTGGGCATGCGGCGACGCTACCGCTAATCGGACAAAAGTGACGAATAGGGATGTTTTTTCGCCGCGTGTCGCTCCCGGTTTCCCTCGACCGGGGCTACGGCACGCACGCGACCGGACCAGGCACGCACGCGTGGAGCAGGAAGAACCGGCGCCCCGCCCAGGCACCGGTCACCTCACCCGCCGGTCACCGCACGCCGGTCACCTCACAGCCGCGACACGTTCCGCTCGTACACCAGCCGCAGCCCGATCAGCGTCAGCCACGGCTGGTGCTCGTCGATCACCGAGGACTCCCCCAGCACCATCGGCGCGAGCCCGCCCGTGGCGATCACCCGCACGTCGTCCGGATCGTCGGCGAGCTCCCGCGCCATCCGGCCGACGACCCCGTCGACCTGCCCCGCGAAGCCGTACACGATGCCGGACTGCATGGCCTCGACCGTGTTCTTGCCGATCACGCTGCGCGGCCGGGCCACCTCGATCTTCCGCAGCTGGGCGCCCTTGACGCCGAGCGCCTCCACGGAGATCTCGATGCCGGGCGCGATGACCCCGCCGACGTACTCCCCGCGCGCGGAGACCGCGTCGAACGTGGTCGCCGTACCGAAGTCGACGACGATCGCCGGGCCGCCGTACAGCTCGACGGCCGCGACCGCGTTGATGATCCGGTCCGCGCCGACCTCCTTGGGGTTGTCGGTGAGGATCGGCACGCCCGTCTTGACGCCCGGCTCCACCAGGACGGCGGGGACGTCGCCGTAGTAGCGCCGGGTGACCTCGCGCAGTTCGTGCAGCACCGACGGGACGGTCGCGCAGATCGCGATGCCGTCGATGCCGTCGCCCAGCTCCTCGCCGAGCAGCGGGTGCATGCCCATCAGGCCCTGGAGCAGCACCGCCAGCTCGTCCGCCGTTCGGCGCGCGTCCGTGGAGATGCGCCAGTGCTCGACGATGTCCTCGCCGTCGAACAGGCCGAGGACGGTGTGCGTGTTGCCGACGTCGATCGTGAGGAGCATCGCGGTTACTCCGCCTCGCGCAGGTCGAGGCCGATGTCCAGGATCGGCGCGGAGTGGGTGAGCGCGCCGACGGCCAGGAAGTCCACGCCCGTGTCGGCGTACACGCGCGCGATGTCGAGCGTGAGCCGGCCGGAGGCCTCCAGCAGGGCCCGCCCACGCACGATCCCGACGGCCTCCGCGCACTCGTCGGGCGTGAAGTTGTCCAGCAGGATCAGGTCCGCGCCGGCCTCGACGACCTCGCGCAGCTGGTGCAGGGTGTCGACCTCGACCTCGATCGGGATGTCCGGGAAGTTCTCCCGTACGGCCTTGAAGGCCTGCGCGACGCCGCCGGCGGCGACCACGTGGTTGTCCTTCACCAGGGCCGCGTCGGACAGCGACATGCGGTGGTTGACGCCTCCGCCGCAGCGGACGGCGAACTTCTCCAGCGAGCGCAGGCCCGGGGTCGTCTTGCGGGTGTCCCGCACGCGCGTCTTGGTTCCCTCCAGCACGTCCGCCCACGCGCGCGTGGCGGTCGCGATGCCGGACAGCCGGCACAGGATGTTCAGCGCGCTGCGCTCGGCCGTCAGCAGGTCACGCGTGCGCGTGGTGACCGACAGCAGCTTCTGCCCGGCCTCGACGCGGTCGCCGTCCTCGACGTGCCGCTCGACCTCGAACTCGTCCGTGCAGACCACGGACAGCACGGCCTCGGCGACCCTCAGACCCGCCACGACGCCCGCCTCGCGCGCGGTGAAGTCGCCGGTGGCGGTGACGTCCTCGGGGATGGTCGAGACGGTCGTCACGTCCACGCCGCCGTCCAGGTCCTCCTGGATGGCGATGTTGGCGATGTCCTCGACCTCGATCGGGTCGAGGCCGGCGGCGGCCAGCAGCTCGGCGAGCGCGGGGTCGAGCCCGCTCACTGCGTATTCTTCGGCCCCCTCGTCGCCGTCAGCGCCGCAGGCGCAGCCGTCGCCGCAGCCGCCGGTCGGGGCGAGGGGAAGGTCGTCGGTGCTCACGTCTGTCACTGCTCCTGAGGCGCTGGGTGTTACCGGGTAGGGGGGAAGTCTGCGGTGTCCGTGGTGTGCACGGCCAGGGACCGGTCGGGGTTCAGCCGTACGACGATGTGGCGCCGCCAGTGGGTGTCGTCCCGCTCGGCGCGGTCCTCGCGCCAGTGGCAGCCGCGGGTCTCCTCGCGCAGCCGCGCGGCGGCGACCAGGACGCGGGCGACGCACAGGAGGTTGGTGGCCTCCCAGGTGTCGACGCCGGGCTCGGCGGTCTTGCCGTTCTCCTCGAGGGCGTCGCGGGCGTCCGTGTGCAGCCGCTGCAGCTCCTCGGCCGCCTTGGCGAGGGACCCCGCGGAGCGCAGCACGCCGGCGCCCTCGGTCATGATCCGCTGGATGGCGAACCGGGTCTCGGGGACGAGCAGCGGGTGCGCGGGCGTCTCAAGGTGCGGGACCGGCACGGGCACACGCGCGTGGAGGCCGTCTTCCGCCCGCGCGGCGACGATGTCGGCGGCGATCCGCTCGGCGTACACGAGGCCTTCGAGGAGGCTGTTGGAGGCGAGCCGGTTCGCGCCGTGCACGCCGGTGCAGGCGACCTCGCCGCACGCGTACAGGCCGGGCACGGTCGTACGGCCCCGGGCGTCGGTGCGCACGCCTCCGGAGGCGTAGTGGGCGGCCGGGGCTATCGGGATCGGGTCGGTGAGCGGGTCGATGCCGTTGGCGCGGCAGGCGGCCAGGATGGTCGGGAAACGGTGCTCCCACATCTCGGCGCCGAAGTGCCGGGCGTCGAGGTACATGTGCTCGGCGCCCTGCTCCAGCATCCGCCGCAGGATGCCCTTGGCGACGATGTCCCGGGGCGCCAGCTCGGCCAGCTCGTGCTGCCCGACCATGAAGCGCACCCCGCCGGCGTCGACCAGGTGGGCGCCCTCGCCGCGCACCGCCTCGGAGACCAGCGGCTGCTGGCCCTCGGCGTCCGGGCCGAGGAACAGCACGGTCGGATGGAACTGCACGAACTCCAGGTCGCTGACCTCGGCGCCCGCGCGCAGCGCCAGCGCCACGCCGTCGCCGGTCGACACCGACGGGTTGGTGGTCGCGGAGAACACCTGGCCCATGCCGCCGGTCGCGAGCACCACCGCGGGCGCGTGCACGGCGCCCACGCCGTCGTGCTGGCCCTCGCCCATCACGTGCAGCGTGACGCCCGCCGTACGGCCGTCGGCGTCGGTCAGCAGGTCCAGCACGAGCGCGTTCTCGATGGTGTGCAGCCCACGCGCGCGTACGGCCTCCACGAGCGCCCGGGAGACCTCCGCGCCGGTGGCGTCGCCGCCCGCGTGCGCGATCCGGCGCCGGTGGTGGCCGCCCTCGCGGGTGAGGTGGATGTCGCCCTCGTCGTCGGTGTCGAAGTGGGCACCGGTGGAGATCAGCCGGCGTACCGCGTCGGGACCCTCGGTGACGAGGATCCGTACGGCCTCCTCGTCGCACAGGCCCGCGCCGGCCACCAGAGTGTCGTCCAGGTGCTGCTCGGGCGTGTCACCCTCGCCGAGTGCGGCGGCGATGCCGCCCTGTGCCCAGCGCGTGGAACCGTCGTCGAGGCGGGCCTTGGTGACGACGACCGTCGTCAGGCCCGCGGCCTCGCAGCGCAGGGCCGCGGTCAGGCCGGCCACTCCGGAACCGACGACGACCACGTCCGCGGCGATGGCCCAGCCGGGGGCGGGCGCGTGCAGTCGTATGCCTGTGCTGGTCACGAGGCGGCTCCAAAGGTCAAGGGGAGATTGTCGATCAGCCGGGTGGTCCCGACCCGGGCGGCGACGGCGAGGACGGCCTCGCCGGTGAAGTCGTCACCGATCTCGGTGAAGTCAGACGGGTCGACGAGCGCGAGGTAGTCCAGTTCGAGCGGCGGGACGAGCCGGGCGGCCTCGTCGAGCACCTGGCGGGCGGCCGCACGGACGGCCGCCGGGCCGCCGGGGGACGCGGTGGCGACCGCGTGCGCGTCGGCGGCCGCGCGGGACTCCCCGAGGGCGCTCAGCGCCTCGGCACGCGCGTGCGTGGAGGGCACTTCGCGGGCACGCGCGCGCAGCGCCTCCTGCGCGGCGTGCCGGTCACGGCCCGAGAACAGCGCGTGGGACAGCGCGAGCGCCGTACGGCGCTCGTCCGGCGAGAGGTAGCGGTTGCGGCTGGACAGGGCGAGCCCGTCCTCCTCGCGCACGGTCGGTACGCCGAGGATCTCGACGCCGAAGTTCAGGTCCCGCACCATGCGCCGGATCAGGGCCAGCTGCTGGGCGTCCTTCTGGCCGTACAGGGCCACGTCGGGCCGGGTGAGGTGGAGCAGCTTGGCGACGACGGTGAGCATGCCGTCGAAGTGGCCGGGACGCGAGGCGCCCTCCAGCCGTTCGCCCATGGGGCCGGCGGTGATCCGGACCTGGGGGGCACCGCCGGGGTAGACCTCGTCCACGGAGGGCGCGAACACCGCGTCCGCACCGGCCTGTTCGGCGATCTTCACGTCGGCGTCGAGAGTGCGCGGGTACCGGTCCAGGTCCTCGCCCGCGCCGAACTGCAGCGGGTTGACGAAGACGGTGACGACGACCTCGCCGTCCGGTCCCGCGATCTCACGCGCGGTGCGGATCAGGGTGGCATGGCCCTCGTGCAGGGCGCCCATGGTCATCACGACGGCACGGCGACCGTTGCGCACGCGCGCGTGCAGCTCGTCGGCGGTGCTGAGCAGGACGGTGGTCATCGGTCGTTCCCCTCGGTGCCGGTGGTGCCTGGGCCGGTGCTGCCGTTCGTGCCGTCGGCGCCGTCGGCCAGCACACCGAGCAGGTCCTCGGCGAGTTCCGGCTTCAGCAGGCCGTGCGCGAGCGCCCGGTCGGCGGTCGCGCGGGCCATCGCGACATAGCCCGCGACGGTCTGCGGGGCGTGCCTGCGCAGCTCGGTGATGTGTGCGGCGACCGTGCCGGCGTCGCCGCGCGCGACGGGCCCGGTGAGCGCCGCGTCGCCGGAGCGCAGCGCGTTGTCCAGAGCGGCGCCGAGCAGCGGGCCGAGCATCCGGTCGGGCGCCTCGACGCCCGCGGTGCGCAGCAGCTCCATGGACTGGGCGACCAGGGTCACCAGATGGTTGGCGCCGAGCGCGAGGGCCGCGTGGTAGAGCGGGCGGTTCTGCTCGCTGATCCACTCCGGCTCGCCGCCCATCTCGATGACGAGGGCCTGCGCGGCCAGCCGCAGCTCCTCGGGCGCCGTGACACCGAAGGAGCAGCCGGCGAGCCGCTGCACGTCCACCGGAGTGCCCGTGAAGGTCATCGCGGGGTGCAGGGCCATCGGCAGCGCGCCCGCGCGCAGGGCCGGGTCGAGGACCCGTGCGCCGTACCGGCCGGAGGTGTGCACGAGGAGCTGGCCCGGCCGTACCGCACCGGTCTCGGCGAGGCCGGCGACCAGGCCGGGCAGGACGTCGTCGGGGACGGTGAGCAGCACCAGGTCGGCGCGCGCGAGAACCTCGGCGGGCGGCACCAGCGGCACGTCCGGGAGCATGGTCCCGGCGCGCCGCCGGGAGGCGTCGGAGACGCCGGAGACGGCCACTGGGCGATGTCCGGCGAGCTGGAGGGACGCGGCGAGCGCGGGGCCCACGCGACCGGCGCCGACGACGCCGACGGTGAGCCGCGCGGGGCGGTCCTTGAGGTCTTGCTGGTGGACTGTACTCACGCGACGGCGGCCTTCCCGTTCCAGTCCGCTCTGGGTACCGGACGATTTCTCGTCATGTTAACGCTATCTCGGTCCGGCGCCGATCGGTCGTCCACAGGCTGTGGGTTACGCCACGTGTACGCCCCGCAGCCGCGTGTCCACCCTCGCCCCGGCCGCGCCCCGGCCCGCGCGGCGTCAGGGCATCGGCGTGCGCCGGAACCGGCTGCCCGCCCGGACTCCCGCAGGGCATGATCCGTACATGACTGATACGGCGGAACCGGACGAAGAGCGGCAGGACGAAGAGCGGCAGGCGGAGCAGTCCGAGCAGGAGCGGATGCGGGAGCGGCGCCGGGCCGCCTCCGCGAAGGCGGAGCGCGTGCTGTCGCGCCCGGGCGTCCAGCGCACGATCCGGGAGCGGCTGGCAGCCCTCCAGGAGGCGTCACCCGAGGTGTACGACCTGGACCGGCCCGTGGACATGTACGGCAACGGGATCGTGGCGGACCTGGAGGAACGGGTCGCGGCCCTGCTCGGCACGGAGGCCGCCGCGTTCTTCCCGACCGGCACCATGGCCCAGCAGGTCGCCCTGCGCTGCTGGGCGGGCCGCACCGGCGACCGCACGGTCGCCCTGCACGCCCTGGCCCACCCCGAGGTGCACGAACGGCAGGCGTTCAGCCAGGTCAGCGGGTTGCGCCCGGTGCGCGTGACCAGTGAGCCACGGCTGCCGACCGCCGCCGGGGTACGCGACTTCGACGAGCCCTTCGGCACGCTGATGCTGGAACTGCCCCTGCGAGACGCCGGTTTCGTGCTGCCCACCTGGGAGGAGCTGACCGAGGTCGTCGAGGCCGCGCGGGAGCGCGACGCGGTGGTGCACTTCGACGGCGCGCGCCTGTGGGAGTGCACGGTCCACTTCGGCCGGCCCCTGAAGGAGATCGCGGACCTGGCGGACAGCGTCTACGTGTCGTTCTACAAATCCCTCGACGGCTTCGGCGGCGCCGTGCTGGCCGGCCCGAGGACGCTGGTGGAGGAGGCGAAGACATGGCGGCACCGGTACGGCGGCATGGTCTTCCAGCAGTTCCCCACCGTGCTGTCGGCGCTGGCCGGGCTGGAGCGCGAGCTGCCCCGGCTGCCGGACTATGTGCGGCACGCGCGCGTGGTCGCCGCCGCGCTGCGCGAGGGTTTCGCCGCGGCAGGGGTCCCGTGGTCGCGCGTGCACCCGGAGGAACCGCACACCCACGACTTCCAGGTCTGGCTGCCGTACGCCCCGGACGTCCTGATGGAGGCGGCGGTGCGCCAGGCCGAGGAGACGGGCACGTTCCTCTTCGCCGGTCCCTGGAACCGTGGCGGGCCGGGGGTGTCCTTCACCGAGGTCGCCGTGCGCTCTCCGGGCCTGGAGTGGACCACGGACGACGTACGGGCGGCCGTGGCCGACTTCGTGACCCGACTGCCCAAGGTGTGATCACAAGGCGCGTCGTCAGTCGAACCGGATGTGCCGGATGGTCACGCCCGCCTGCCGCACCCGGGTGCGCACCCGGCCGTCGGCGTTGGGCTTCAGCGTCAGCCCGGCCAGGACGGCGATCCGGTCCGCGGTCTTCGCCACGGTGGAGTGGTCCGTCCACAGATGCTCGGCGAACTCCGGCTCACTCAGCCGCTCCAGACAGTGGTCGAGCTGCTGGACCGCCCAACTCTCCCTGCGCAGCATCGCGTTCTTCCCGGCCGAGAACGGAAGGAACGCTCCCAGGCCGCGCCCGCTGAGCCGCTTCAGGACGGTCTCGCGCTCGGCGAGGAGCGTGAAGTGGTGTACATCATGGCTGAGTTCCCGCAGCCGCCCGACCGTTTCGGCGAAGCAGCCGGATTCGGTGACCGTCATGGGGACGATCACCACGCCGTCGTGCCGGGTGAGAGCCAGGTCCAGGACCTCCACCACGCCCTGCCGCCAGGCCGCCAGGTCCTGGAAGTCTCCCCGCAGTCCGGGCGGCAGCATGCGGCGCAGACCGAAGCCGGCGTGCTCGGGGTCGCAGATCACACTGCCGGGCAGACGGCGGTGGATCTCGTGTGCGGTCTGTGTCTTGCCGCCCCCGAAGGGGCCGTTGATCCACAGGAGCATGCGCAGACCCTACCGACGCGCCGGCGGCGGTGTGTCCGCTCAGCCGTGCCCGCCGGCCCGGACGAGCCCCGTCTCGTACGCCAGCACCACGACCTGCACCCGGTCGCGCAGGCCGAGCTTGGTCAGGATGCGGCCGACGTGGGTCTTCACCGTGGCCTCGCTCAGCACCAGCCGGGCCGCGATCTCACCGTTGGACAGGCCCTGCGCGACCAGCACCATCACCTCCCGCTCCCGGTCGGTGAGCCGCTCCAGCTCCTTGTGCTGCGGCTCCTTGCCCGCGGACGGCAGCATCGGCGCGAAGCGGTCCAGCAGGCGCCGGGTGGTGGAGGGCGCCACGACCGCGTCACCGCTGTGCACGGCGCGGATCGCGCCCAGCAGATCACCGGGCGGCACGTCCTTGAGCATGAAGCCCGAGGCGCCGGCCTTCAGCCCGGAGAAGGCGTACTCGTCCAGGTCGAAGGTGGTCAGGATCAGCACCTTCGGCGGGTTGGGCTCCGCGCAGATCCGCCGGGTGGCCTCCACGCCGTCCAGCTTGGGCATGCGGACGTCCATCAGGACGACGTCGACGGGCGTGGACCGCAGCACCTGCAGGGCCTCGACGCCGTCGCCCGCCTCCGCCACGACCTCCATGTCCGGCTGGGCGGCGAGCACCATCCGGAACCCGGTGCGCAGCAGCACCTGGTCGTCGACGAGCATCACGCGGATCGTCATCGGGCCTCTTTCGTTCGGGACGGAGGGTGTCCGTCCGGGGCGGTGGTGGTACGGGCCTTGTGGTGCCGGTGTCACAGGTGTCCACAGGGGGCGTGCGGGCCGCGTCAGTGCGCCGGTTTGAGCGGGAGCAGGGCGCTGATCCGGAATCCTCCGCCCGGGCGCGGTCCCGCGTCCAGGGTGCCGCCGACCATCCCTACCCGCTCGCGCATACCGATCAGGCCGTGCCCCCGGCCGTCGGCGCCGCCCTCCTCGTACAGCTCGTGCGGCGCGCCCTTGCCGTCGTCCTCGACGAGCAGGCCCAGCCCGTCGTCGAAGTAGACCAGCCGGACGCTCGCGCCCGCGTTGGGCCCGCCGTGCTTGCGGGTGTTGGTGAGCGCCTCCTGGACGATCCGGTAGGCGGTCAGCTCCACGCCGCTCGGCAGCGGGCGCGGGGTGCCCTCGACCTTGAAGTCGACCGGGAGGCCGGAGCTGCGGCACTGCTCGATCAGCTCGTCGATCTGCCCGACGTCGGGCTGAGGGACGTACTGCCCGCTCTCCTGGTGCTCCCCGGTGCGCAGCACGCCCAGCAGGCGGCGCATCTCGGCGAGCGCCTGACGGCCGGTGGAGGAGATCGTCTCCAGGGCCTTCTTGGCCTGGTCGGGCGCGGTGTCGAGGACGTAGGCTGCGCCGTCGGCCTGCACCACCATCACCGACACGTTGTGCGCCACGACATCGTGCAGCTCGCGCGCGATACGGGCGCGCTCGGCGGCGACCGCGACCTTCGACTGCGCCTCGCGCTCCTTCTCCAGGCGCGCCGCGCGCTCCTCCAGCTGGGCGAAGTAGGCGCGTCGGGTGCGCATGGAGTCACCGAGCACCCAGGCGAGCGCGAAGGGCACCGTCTGGAAGACGACGACGGCGATCTGCCCCAGAAAGCTGGCGTGCTCGTTCGGCCAGCGGATCTGCGCGAGGGTCGCCGCGACGAGGCTGGCGGTGAGCGCGAGCCGGGAGGCCCAGCGCGCGCCGACCGTCGCCACCGTGTAGGTGATCACCAGCATCGCGAAGTCGGCGACGGTCGTCTCGACGTCCAGCACCAGCTGGGCCAGCCCCGTCGCGAGGGCGACCAGCAGCATCGGCTCGGGAAAACGGCGGCGCAGCGCGACGACGACGCACAGGACGGCTGACACGGCCGCCGCCGGGGCGAGCGGCATGTGGTGACCGGGCGCCCCGTGGAGACTGACCACGCTCAGACCGGACAGCCCGAGCAGGACGACGGCCCAGAAGGTGTCGACCCAGGTCGGGTGGCGGCGGAGGAAGTCGTAGAGGCGCTGCACGTAACCCAGAGTAGGGAAACCGGATGCGTGCAGGGGTCAACCGGAGGGCCGATCCGCGCCCGGGGCGCGTACTCCGCAAGGTGGAGGAAGTGATCACCTGTGTGCCTAGTCTGTTGCGGTGACGGATGAGACGGCACGCGAAGCGGGACGGCGCCCCGGCGACGAAGACGGCCGGCGCGGCCGGCGCGGCTGGCGTACGGCGACCGAGGCGGCGCTGTACGGGCCCGGCGGCTTCTACCGCCGCCCGGAGGGCCCGGCCGGCCACTTCCGTACGTCCGTGCACGCCTCCCGGCTGTTCGCGCAGGCGGTGGCCCGGCTGCTGTGCCGGGTCGACGAGGCGCTGGGCCGGCCCCCGGTACTCGACTTCGTGGACATGGGCGCCGGGCGCGGGGAACTGGTCACCGGGGTGCTGGCCGCCCTTCCGGCAGAAATGGCCGCACGCGCGCGTGGGTACGCCGTCGAGCGCGCCGACCGCCCGGCCGGGCTGGACGAACGGATCACCTGGCTGGACACGCCCCCGGCCACCGTCACGGGGCTGCTGTTCGCCAACGAGTGGCTGGACAACGTGCCCGTGGACGTCGCCGAGGTCGACTCCGCGGGTGCGCCCCGGCTGGTGCTCGTCGCAGACGACGGCACCGAGCGGCTCGGGGACCCGGTGACCGGCGCGGAGGCGGACTGGCTCGCCCGATGGTGGCCGCTGCCGGCCGAGGAAGGGCTGCGCGCGGAGATCGGGCTGCCCCGTGACCTGGCGTGGGCGTCTGCGGTGGACCGGGTGGTGCGCGGTCTCGCGGTGGCCGTGGACTACGCGCACACCGTCGACACGCGCCCCCCGTTCGGGACGCTCACCGGTTTCCGGGAGGGCCGCGAGACGGCACCCGTGCCGGACGGGTCGTGCGACATCACGGCGCACGTCGCACTGGACGCATGCGCGGCGGCCGTCACCGCGCGCACGGTCCCCCGCGCCGGCGCCTCGGACACGCCCACGGCGTCGGACACGCTCTCGGACACGGCGCGCACGCCCTTCGATGCGGCGCGCACGCCCTTCGATGCGGCGCGCACGCTCGCGGATACGGCGCGCACGGCCGGAAACACGGCGCTCGCCCCCTCCGACGACGCGCCCGGCACGCCGCCGGGCACGGCTTGCACGCCGCAGAACACGGCGCACACACCCCCAGGAGAGGCGCATGATCCGAAACACAGTCCCTTGAGCACGGCCCAGGCGCCCCCCGGCACAGAGCGCACACTGCCCCCCGCGCGCCTCCTCACGCAGCGCGCCGCCCTGCGCGCCCTGGACCTCACCGGCGCACGCCCCCCGCTCGCGCTGGCCTCCACCGACCCCGCGGCCTACGTGCGCGCCCTCGCGAGCGCCGGGGAGGCCGCCGAACTCACCGCCCCGGGCGGACTCGGCGACTTCGGCTGGCTGGTCCAGCCGGTTGGAATTCCGGACCCGCTCGCCTGAGCCGGCCGCCCTGCCACCCGTTTCCTGCGACCCGCCTACCTGTCGTCCTGCGACCGGCCTACTTGTCGATGTCGCCGACCACGAAGAACATCGAGCCCAGGATCGCCACCATGTCCGCCACCAGCGTCCCCGGCAGCAGCTCGGTCAGCGCCTGGATGTTGTTGTACGAGGCAGACCGCAGCTTCAGCCGGTACGGCGTCTTCTCGCCCTTGCTGACCAGGTAGTAGCCGTTGATGCCGAGCGGGTTCTCGGTCCACGCGTACGTGTGCCCCTCGGGCGCCTTCAGCACCTTCGGCAGCCGCTGGTTGATCGGCCCCGGAGGCAGCTCGGCGAGCCGGTCCAGGCAGGCGTCGGCGAGGTCGAGCGCGTTGTGGGTCTGCTCCAGCAGGACCTCGAAACGGGCGAGGCAGTCACCCTCGCTCCGGGTGACGACCCTCAGGGTGTCCTGGAGGTCGCCGTACGCCAGGTACGGCTCGTCACGGCGCAGGTCGAAGTCGACGCCCGAGCCACGCGCGATGGGCCCGCTCACGCCGTAGGCGTGCACGGTCTGCGGCGTCATCGCGCCCACCCCGCGCGTGCGCCCCCGGAAGATCTCGTTGCCGAGCACCAGGTCGTCGAAGACGTCCATGCGCGAGCGCACGTCGGCGACGGCGGCACGCGCGCGTGCGGCCCACCCGGCCGGCAGGTCCTCCTTGAGGCCGCCGACGCGGTTGAACATGTAGTGCATGCGCCCGCCGGAGACCTCCTCCATGACGTTCTGGAGCACCTCGCGCTCACGGAACGCGTAGAACACCGGCGTGATCCCGCCCAGCTCCAGCGGGTAGGAGCCGAGGAACATCAGGTGGTTCAGCACCCGGTTCAGCTCGGCGAGCAGCGTGCGCGTCCACACCGCACGCTCGGGCACCTCCATGCCGAGCATCCGCTCCACGGCGAGGACCACGCCCAGCTCGTTCGAGAACGCCGACAGCCAGTCGTGGCGGTTGGCGAGCACGATGATCTGGCGGTAGTCGCGCGCTTCGAAGAGCTTCTCGGCGCCGCGGTGCATATAGCCGATCACCGGCTCCGCGTGCACGATGCGCTCCCCGTCCAGCACGAGCCTGAGGCGCAGCACGCCGTGCGTGGACGGGTGCTGGGGCCCGATGTTGAGCACCATGTCGGTGCTTTCCGCGGCGCCGCCGATCCCGACCGTGGTCTCCGTCGTAGGAGTCATGGCCCCAGTTTCCCCTACGTACGCTGGGCCCATGGAGACGGGGAGCCCGGAGGAGACCGGGATACCGGGGGCCGAGCTGGAATGGCGGGGGCTGCAGCCCGCTCTGATGCGGGTACGCCGGCTGCTCGTGGTGGTGTGGGCGGGCGTGCTCGCGGTCGTCACCGGGCTGATCCTGGGCCTGCTCGTGGGGCCCGCGTGGGCCGCCCTCGCCCTGGTGCCCGTGGCCGGCGCCGCGTGGTGCTGGCGGCTGGTGGGGCGCAACTGGCGCTCGTGGCGGTACGCCGAGCGCGCGGACGACCTGCTGATCAGCCGCGGTGTCCTGTGGCGCGAGCAGACGGTGGTGCCGTACGGGCGGATGCAGCTGGTGGAGGTCACCTCCGGGCCCGTCGAGCGGCGCTTCGGGCTGGCCACCGTGCAGCTGCACACGGCGGCCGCCGCGACCGATGCCACCATCCCCGGCCTGGACCCGGCCGAGGCGGAACGGCTGCGCGACCGGCTCACCGAGCTGGGCGAGGCGCGATCGGCGGGCCTGTGACGACCCCGGACGAAGGCATACAGGCGACGGACTCCACCGGTGC
Organism: Streptomyces sp. RB17; assembly: GCF_009604455.1. Classification (GTDB taxonomy): domain Bacteria; phylum Actinomycetota; class Actinomycetes; order Streptomycetales; family Streptomycetaceae; genus Streptomyces. The sequence goes on along the minus strand of NZ_WEGL01000004.1, from coordinate 772,814 downwards.
TGAAGGTCGCGCGGACGTGATCGAGCGCCGACTGCATCCCGTCACGCCGTTCCGCCGGGCGTGGGCGCCGATCGCCGTACTCGCGGGATGGGCGGTGCACGACCCGAACGGGACGCAAGCGCAGCTGGCCCGGCTGACCGCGACCGCGCTGCTGCTGGGGCTCGCGGTGCTGGTGCCGGTGGCCGGCCTCTACGGCTTCCTCTCCTGGTGGTTCACGCACTTCGCGGTGACCGACACCGAACTGCGCATCCGTACCGGCCTGTTGTTCCGGCGCACCGCACACATCCGGCTGGAGCGCATCCAGGCCGTGGACGTCTCCCGTCCGCTCCTCGCGCGCCTGGCGGGCGTCGCCAAGCTGCGGATCGACGTCGTCGGCGCCGACGACAAGGACGAGCTGGCCTTCCTCGGCGAGCAGGAGGCGCGCGACCTGCGTGCGGAGCTGCTGGCGCGCGCGGCGGGTTTCGCGCCCGAGACGGCGCGGGAGGTCGGCGAGGCGCCGGCGCACGAGCTGTTGCGCGTGCCCTCACGCGCGCTGGCGCTCTCCTTGGTGCTGACGGGCGCCACCTGGGGCTCGCTGTGCGCCGCGCTCGTCGTACCGACCGTGCTGTGGCTGGCCACCCACAACCTGTGGACGGTCCTCGCGACCGCCCTGCCGCTGTTCGGCGCGGCCGGGGCGAGCAGCGCGGGACGGTTCGCCGGCGAGTTCGACTGGAAGGTGAGCGAGTCACCGGACGGGCTGCGCATCGACCACGGGCTGCTCGACCGTACGCACGAGACGGTCCCGCCCGGCCGGGTGCAGACCGTGCGGATCGTGGAGCCGCTGCTGTGGCGGCGGCTCGGCTGGGTGCGCGTGGAACTGGACGTGGCCGGGTCCGCCAACTCGGTGCTGGTGCCGGTGGCTCCGCGCCCGGTGGCCGAGTCGGTCGTCACGCGCGTGCTGCCGGGCGTGACGGTGCCTCAGGAGCTGTCGCGGCCGCCGGGGCGGGCCCGCTGGTGCGTGCCGGTGTGGTGGCGCGGCCAGCGCCTCGCGGTCACCGGCGCGGTGTTCGCCGCCCGGCACGGTCTGCTGCGGCGCCGGCTCTCGCTGGTGCCGCACGCCAAGGTGCAGAGCGTGCGGCTGAGCCAGGGGCCCTGGCAGCGCCTCTGGCGGCTCGCCGACGTGCACGTGGACACCGGGGCGGACAAGACGGTGACGGCCGGTCTGCGGGACGCCGAGGAGGCCGCGCGGCTGCTGCACGCCCAGGCGGAGCGGTCCCGTACGGGCCGCAGGGACGCCCGCCCCGACCGCTGGATGACCGGATGACGTCGGGCCCGGCTCCCCTCGCGGGAGGCCCGGCCCGATGGCAGATGCCTGATGGCTGGTGCGGCTCAGGAAGCCGCGCTGCGCAGCCCCTGGACGTCGATCTGCTCGGTCTCGTCGTGCGCGGTCAGGTCGATGACCTGGCCGACGCCGTCCGACCGCGCGTCGGCGTGCTTGAACTCGACCTCGCTCTCGGCCTTGTGCACGGCGAGGGCCTCCTGGCCGACGACGTCGGCGAGATCCTCGTTCTGCACGGAGTCCAGCGGGGCCTTCGGTGCGTCCTTCTGGGTGCCGAAGAAGTCGAATCCGCCCTCGACCACGGGGCGTCGTGCGGGCGCGGCCGGTACGACGGCCACGGCGGTCGGCACCGTGAAGTGCCCGGCGGGCGGCCGGCACATGGGCTGGGCGGGCTCGGCCGGTGCGAGGGAGGCGGCGACCGCGCGCGTGTGCCCGTCGGCCGCCACGGGCTGCCCCTTCGCCTCATCCTCCTGGCCGGCCGGCGCACCGGCCTCGCTCGCGGAAGCGGCGGCGCCGTGTGGCATGCCCTCCGCCACGTCTTCGCGGTTGCCGTCCACTGCGCCTTCTGCCTGCGCGGCGGAGGGGGGCCCGCCGGCGTCGGCCTTGCGGGCATCGGCCTCGCCCGACGGGACGGCACCCGCGTCGGTCCCGGTCTCGGTGGCGCCGGGCGCGCCCGCCTCGGGGGCCGCCGCCTTCGGGGCCAGGTGCGGGGAAGCCGCTTCGGAAGCCGCGGGCGCGGCCGTGTCCGTGTCCACGGAAGCGGGGGCGTCCGTCTCGGAGTCGCCCGAGGCCTCGGCGTCGAAGCGGGCCAGGGCCGTCAGGGCCTGCCCGTACAGCCGTGCACCCTCGGGCGAGAACACCGCGTACGCCGTCGGCTCGTCCCCGGAGTCCGCCCCGGCCTCGGCGCCGGCCTCGGCAGGCTCTTCGGCCGCCTTCACCACGGCCGGCTCCGGCTCGTCCTCGGCGCGGCGCGCGGGCGGCAGCGCGGGCGAGGGCGCGGCCGCCTCGATCTCCAGCAGCCGGCGTCCCTCCAGCGCGCTCGCGCGCTCGGTCTCCGCCGTGGCGTACCGGCGCAGCAGGGACGCGTGCTCGTTGCGCAGGCCGGCCAGCTCCGCGCGCTTGGCGCGCAGCCGCTGCTCCAGCTTCGTGCGCAGCTCGCGCGACTCCTCCAGGTCGGTCTCCAGTTCGGCGACCCGTTCCTCGTACCGCCACTCGTCGCCGGCACGCGCGCGTGTGAGCTCGGCGACCCGCTTGCCCGCGTGGATGTCCCAGCGGCGCATCACGAAGGCGCCCACGACGGCCGTGGCCGCGGCGGCCCCGGCCAGCGCGCGCAACACCGTGGCCTCGGAGAACACCCAGGGACCCAGCGCGCAGACGACGGAGACCCCGGCGATCGCCGACGGCGGCAACAGCCGGTGCAGAGGCGGTGAATGGCGGTGGCGTCCACGTGGCATGGCCAGAAACTTACCGCGCGTAGGCGAATCGCGGACCCCCGCCCCGTAAAAACCCGGCCACATCACCGGCTTCACGGGGCGTGGGGGCAACGAGGTTCAGTGGGCGACCAGCCGCGTGCTGAGCCACTGGAGCGTGGCGGGGATCTCCCGCCGCCAGGTGTTGAAGTTGTGCCCGCCGCTCGGAAGGATGATCGACGAAATCCTGGTCACGTTCGTCGCCTGCACACTCTTGATGAATCTGAGCGTGTCCTTGTAGTTGTGCTCGCCGACCCTGCTGCTGGTGACGAGCAGCGATGTCTCGGGCGCGGTCAGATGCCTGAGCGTCCAGAAGAGGTCGGATCGATTCTGCAGGTTCTTGTCACCGCGGAAGAGGTCCCCGGTGGTGGGATCGATCGGCGCCTTGTAGTACGGCGACAGGCCCGCGGCGGCCCCGTACGAACCCGGATGGTGCATGGCGATCTTCAGCGCACAGTAACCGCCGGTCGAGTCGCCGACGATGCCCCAGCTGGCGGGCGTCTTGTCGACCCGGTAGTGGGCCATCACCGAGTCGCGCAGGTCCTTTGCGAAGAACGTCTCGGTCTGCGGGCCACCGGGAACGTCCACGCACTCGGTGTCCCGCGGCGGCGCCACGGTCGGCCGCAGCATCACCAGGATCATCGGCTGCATCTTCCGCTGCCTGGCCAGCTGCTGCGCCGTACCGGGGTAGTGCAGCTTGTCCACCAGCGCCTGAGCCGTACCGGGGTAACCCGTGAGCACGACGGACACCGGGAACTTGCGCGCGCTGTTCTGTGGCTGGAAGTACTCCGGAGGCAGGTACACGAACGCCGGCGTGGCGATGTGCGTCGTACGGCCGATGATGTCGACCCTCTGGACCTGCCCGGCCACCTGTGGCAGCGCGCTGCTCGCACCGATGACCCGGGCCGTGGAGACGACCTGGACGGGGCTGTTGCCGCCGCCCGCTATATGGTCGACGACCACCCCCTGGCCGTTCTCCTGGCCGAACAGGTCCGCCCAGCTGGCGTAGAAGCCGAACGCCTGGTTGGCGGCGAGGCCCACCGAGGCGAACAGCGCCAGCTGGGTGGTGAGCAGTAGACCGACCCGCCCGCTGACGGCCCGCCAGTTCTGCCGGGCGAGCCGCGGCCACAGCCATACCGTGCCGAGGAACAGCAGCACGGCGAGGACGATCGTCAGCATCAGCACTTTGTTGCTCGTGAGACCCATGGGCTGTTCCTGCCTGCGCTCTCCGCCCGGCGCCCGCCCACACTTCGTCGCGAGGGCTTGCCCGAGGCTTTCCTTGGCCTTTGACCCGACTTTCCGGTGGGGAGTGAACCTCTCTCCCCAAGACACCGTCCTAGAGGGCGCAATGTCGCCGGATGCCCGATCGGGCCCGGGTCCAAGGTCTCTCGCAGAACTACGGGATGCGATGTCTGTCAGGATAGATGGGGAAATGTCGGGCGAGGTTCCGGGCCGATCAAGCCGGGCGCGGCGCATACTGCGCGGCCCGCGCCCCGAGGCCGCCCCCGTACTCGTCGGCAGGGCGGCCGCCCTCGTGGGCGTCCTGGACATTGCCGCGGGCGTGTTCCCGCGTTTCCGCCACAGCCGTATGCACGCCATCGCCGAGGTGCTGCCGGGCTCGTTCGGGCCCTTCGCGGCAGCGCTCTCGCTGAGCGCCGGCGTGCTGTTGCTGCTGCTCGCGCACGGGCTCAAACGGCGCAAGCGCCGGGCGTGGCGGGCCGCGGTCGCGCTGCTGCCCGCGGGCGCGGCGGCGCAGTTCACGTACCGGCACTCGGTCGTCGGCGTGCTCATCGCGGTGGCACTGCTCGTGCCGCTGCTGGTGCATCGTGACCAGTTCGCGGCCCTGCCGGACCCGCGCAGCAGGTGGCGCGCTCTTACCAACTTCGTACTCATGAGCGCCGGTTCTCTCGTCCTCGGACTCGTCATCGTCAGCGTCCACCCGCACCGGACGATCGGCGATCCGAGCCTGGCCGACCGGCTGACGCACGTCGTCTACGGCCTGTTCGGCTTCGAGGGCCCGGTCGACTACCAGGGCGACACGTCCTGGACCGTCGCCTTCTCCCTCGGCGCCCTCGGCTGGATCACCGCCGCCACCACCATCTACCTGGCCTTCCGCCCCGAACACCCGGCCGCCCGCCTCACCGAGGAGGACGAGTCCCGGCTGCGGGCCCTGCTGGAGAAGCACGGCCGCCGCGACTCGCTCGGCCACTTCGCGCTGCGCCGCGACAAGGCGGTCGTCTTCTCCCCCAGCGGCAAGGCCGCGGTCACCTACCGCGTCGTCTCCGGCGTGATGCTCGCCAGCGGCGACCCCATCGGCGACGTCGAGGCCTGGCCCGGCGCCATCGAGCGCTTCATGGACGAGGCCAAGGCGCACTCCTGGACGCCCGCCGTCATGGGCTGCTCGGAGACGGGCGGCGAGGTGTGGACCCGTGAGACGGGCCTGAACGCCCTGGAACTGGGCGACGAGGCGGTGGTGGACGTCGCGGATTTCTCCCTCGCCGGACGCGCGATGCGCAACGTGCGACAAATGGTCAAGCGCATCGAGCGAGCCGGCTACGAAACCCGGGTACGGCGTATTCGTGACCTCGGCGACGCCGAACTGGAGCGCATCCGGCGGGCGGCCGAGGACTGGCGCGGCACCGACACCGAGCGCGGCTTCTCCATGGCGCTCGGCCGCGTCGGCGACCCCGCCGACGGCGACTGCCTGATCGCCACCGCGCACAAGCAGGACGACGCGCCCGGCGAGTACGGCGACCTGAAGGCGGTCCTGCACTTCGTGCCCTGGGGCAAGGACGGCGCCTCGCTGGATCTGATGCGCCGCGACCGCAGCGCCGACCCCGGCATGAACGAACTGCTCATCGTCGCCGCCCTCCAGGCCGCGCCGAAGTTCGGCATCACCCGGATCTCGCTGAACTTCGCGATGTTCCGCTCCGCCCTCGCCCGCGGCGAGAAGATCGGCGCCGGGCCGGTGCTGCGCGCCTGGCGCGGACTGCTGGTCTTCCTCTCGCGCTGGTTCCAGATCGAGTCGCTGTACAAGTTCAACGCCAAGTTCCAGCCGCGCTGGGAACCCCGCTTCGTGGTCTACCGGAACAACGCCGACCTGCCCCGCATCGGGTTCGCCGCCATGCAGGCGGAGGGCTTCGTCGACCTCGCCCTGCCGCTCCCGCGCTTCCTGCGCCGGCGCAGGGCGGCCGCCGAGCGCCCCTGCGCGCACGCCATGGCGGAACGGGACGTCCGCGCGGCCTGAACGCCGCGGGACGGCCATGGGCACCGCACGCCCTGGTGGTGGTGCGGCCGAGAACGGGCCCGGGCGGGCACCCCAACCCCTCCAGCACAGGGGCTCCCGCCCGGGCCGCCGCGCGTTCCCGGCGCCCTGCTGGGCCTACGCTGAACGTATGAACAACCTCAGCGGGCGCGGCCGGGTGGCCGGCCTTCCGGTATGGAACCGGTGCGCGGTCATGGGTGTCGTCAACGTGACCCCCGATTCCTTCTCCGACGGCGGCCGCTGGTTCGACACGACCGCCGCCGTCAAGCACGGCCTGGACCTCGTCACCGAGGGCGCGGACCTCGTCGACGTCGGCGGCGAGTCCACCCGCCCCGGCGCCACCCGGGTGGACGAGGCCGAGGAACTCAGGCGGGTCATCCCGGTCGTCCGGGGCCTCGCCTCCGAAGGCGTCGTCGTCTCGGTCGACACCATGCGCGCCTCCGTCGCCGAACAGTCCCTCGCGGCCGGCGCCGCCCTCGTCAACGACGTCAGCGGTGGCCTCGCCGACCCCGCGATGATCCCGGTGGTCGCCGCCGCGGGCGCCCCGTTCGTCGTCATGCACTGGCGCGGCTTCCTCCAGGGCGGCAACGTCAAGGGCGTCTACGAGGACGTCGTCACCGAAGTCGTGGACGAACTGCACGCACGCGTGGAGGCGGTTCTGGCCGGCGGCATCGCCCCCGACCGCATCGTCGTCGACCCCGGGCTGGGCTTCTCCAAGGAGGCCGAGCACGACCTCACCCTCCTCGCCCACCTCGACCGCCTGCGCGCCCTCGGCCACCCCCTGCTGGTCGCCGCGTCCCGCAAGCGGTTCCTCGGCCGCGTCCTCGCCGGAGCCGAGGGCGCGCCCCCGCCGGCCCGGGAGCGCGACGCCGCCACGGCCGCCGTCTCCGCACTCGCGGCGCACTCCGGCGCATGGGCGGTGCGCGTCCACGAGGTACGCGCCACTGCGGACGCGGTCCGGGTCGCGCGCGCCGTGGAGGAGGCGCGTACGGCCGGCACGGCGCCGGACACGCGGAGTGAGCGCGGGGCGCGTGGAGCAGTGAGCGCGCCGAGCGCCGAGCAGGAACCCGGGGCGTGCGGCAGTGGGCGCGCGCCCGGCACCAGTGGTGAGCGCGCGGCAGAAGGAGCCCGGTGAGCGCCCCTCACACCGACGTCGAGCAGGTGGAGGCCGCCAACACCGCCTTCTACGAGGCGATGGAACGCGGTGACTTCGAGGAGCTGTCCTCCCTCTGGCTCACCCCCGCCGACCTCGGCGTGGACGAGGAGTACCACGACCCGGCGGACACCGGTGTGGTCTCGTGCGTGCACCCCGGCTGGCCGGTGCTCACCGGCCGCGGCGAGGTCCTCAGGTCGTACGCCCTGATCATGGCGAACACCGACTACATCCAGTTCTTCCTCACCGATGTGCACGTCTCCGTCACCGGCGACACCGCGCTCGTCACCTGCACCGAGAACATCCTCAGCGGCGGCCCCGCCCCCGAGGACGGCGCGGAACTGGGGCCGCTGGTCGGCCAGCTCGTCGTCGCCACGAACGTGTTCCGGCGCACACCCTCCGGCTGGAAACTCTGGTCGCACCACGCCTCCCCCGTGCTGGCGGAGAGCGACGACGAGGACGGCGAGACCGGCACGGACGGCGTGGAAGGTGTGGGCGGCGCGGATCCCGACGGCGGACCCCTCGCCTGAGCGGGTAGACGCTCCACAGAGGCCAAGAAGTGGTTGGAATCACCTACCCCGGGGTAGAAGCCGCTACCAGCCCATGACACGGCCGTGTTTCCCTGGGGAAACACGGGATGAACCCTCGTGGTCCCGGCCCGGGCCCGCGCCCCGCGGCCCGGCTTTGTCAGTGCCCGCAGGTAGATTCGTCCGGGGACGGTGTGCCGCCCGCACGTGGTACGGACCGGTCCTTCCCGACGATTGCAGGAGTGATTCGCGTGGATCGTGTCGCGCTGCGCGGCCTCAAGGCCCGCGGGCACCACGGTGTGTTCCCCAAGGAGCGCGAGGAGGGACAGACCTTCATCGTGGATCTCGTCCTGGGGCTGGACACCCGGCCGGCGGCGGCCGACGACGACCTGACGAGGACCGTCCACTACGGCATCGTGGCCGAGGAGGTCGTGGCCGTGGTCGAGGGTGAGCCGGTGAACCTCATCGAGACCCTCGCCGCGCGGATCGCCCAGACCTGCCTGAAGCACGAAGGGGTACAGCAGGTCGAGGTCTGCGTCCACAAGCCGGACGCGCCGATCACCGTCCCCTTCGACGACGTGACCGTCACCATCACCCGGAGCCGAGTATGACCCGACCTTTCCTCCAGGGTCACAGCGACCCGACCGTCCAGCCGGTGCCCGCCTCGGTCGTCGAGAAGGTCGACGCCGCCGACACGACCCTGCAGAACCCGAAATGGGCCGTCATCTCCATCGGCGCCAACCTCGGCAACCGCCTGGAGACCCTCCAGGGCGCCGTCGACGCGCTGGAGGACACCCCCGGTGTCCGTGTGAAGGCCGTCTCCCCGGTGTACGAGACGGAGCCCTGGGGCGTGGCACCCGGCAGCCAGCCGTCGTACTTCAACGCGGTCGTGGTCCTCAAGACCACTCTGCCCCCGTCCTCCCTCCTGGAGCGGGCACACGCCATCGAGGAGGCGTACCAGCGCGTCCGCGACGAGCACTGGGGCCCGCGCACCCTGGACGTCGACATCGTCGCCTACGCCGACGTCACCTCCGACGACCCGCAGCTCACCCTGCCCCACCCGCGTGCCCACGAGCGCGCCTTCGTGCTCGCCCCCTGGCACGACGTGGACCCGCAGGCCCAGCTGCCCGGCCGCGGCCCGGTGGCCGACCTGCTTGCGGCCGTCACCCGTGCGGGCGTCCAGCCCCGAGCGGACCTGGAACTCCGACTGCCTGAATAGTCGTTAAGGTCAAGACGACTCGAACGACAAGGTCGAGACGACCGCAGTCCGGACCGGTCCGGGGGAGCTGAAGGGACACCGTGAGAGAGCTGCGCATCAGGTTGCTGGCAGGCGTGTTCGTCGTGGCCGGCATCCTGTCCTGGGCGGGCGCCCGCCTCTGGAACTCGATCGGGACCCTTCCCAGCGTCCCCCTGGCCGCCCCCATCGTGCTCGCCCTGATCGCGGTGGTCCTGCTCTCGACGGCGCTCTCCCTGCGCGCCCGTCTCAGGGCCCAGCGCGAGCGCCGCCCCGGCGCAAAGGGCGTCGACCCCCTGATGGCCGCCCGCGCGGTCGTCTTCGGTCAGGCCAGCGCCCTGGTCGCCGCCCTCGTCTCCGGCATGTACGGCGGCACGGGCGTCTTCCTGCTGGAGCTTCTCGACATCTCCGCCCGCCGTGACCAGGCCGTGTACGCCGGCTTCTCGGTCCTGGCCGGCATCGGTGTCATAGCGGCGGCCCTGTTCCTGGAGCGGGTGTGCAAGCTCCCGGAGGACGAGGACCAGAACCCCCCGGGAGCGGAACCGGCGGCCTGACCGCCGGTTTCCCCAAGCAGCGGTTCAGCGCGCCATGATCAGGCTCATGGCCTCGTTCCGCGTCGCCGCGTCCCGCAGCTGACCGCGCACGGCGGACGTTATGGTCTTCGCGCCCGGCTTGCGGATGCCGCGCATGGACATGCACATGTGCTCGCACTCGACGACCACGATGACGCCCCGCGGCTCCAGGATCTCCATCAGGGAGTCCGCGATCTGCGTGGTGAGCCGTTCCTGCACCTGCGGCCGACGGGCATAGACGTCCACCAGGCGGGCCAGCTTGGACAGACCGGTGATCTTTCCGGTCACGGACGGGATGTAGCCGACGTGGGCGACGCCCCGGAACGGCACCAGATGATGCTCACAAGTGGAGTACACCTCGATGTCCTTCACGAGCACCATCTCGTCGTGGCCGAGGTCGAACGTCGTGGTGAGCACGTCCTCGGGCCGCTGCCACAGGCCCGCGAAGATCTCCCTGTAGGCCCGCGCCACGCGCGCCGGTGTCTCCCTGAGGCCCTCCCGGTCCGGGTCCTCGCCGACCGCGATCAGCAGTTCCCGTACGGCGTTCTCGGCGCGCTTCTCGTCGAATTCGCCGATGGGGGCTTCGCCGTCCAGCGTCACCGGGTCGGTCATGTGCTTCCTCGATCCTGTACCTCTGTCGCGTGGCGGCGGCCACGCGCGTGCATGCGGACATACGAACGCCGCGCCCCCAGGCTAAAACCTGGTGGGCGCGGCGTTCATTCCAGGCCGATTGGCCGAAACGCGGTCAGCTCTCCGGACGGTCCTCCGGAGTCTGGTCCGTCACCGGGGCGGACTCCGCGGCCGTGGACTTGGCCGTGCTGATCGCGGCCGTCGCGCCGTTCGCGCCGTTCGTCAGTGCCAGCTCCTTCGGGGAGAGCACCGGCGGGCGGGTGGACGGCGTGCGGCGGGAGGAGCCGGTCCAGGCGGGCCGCGGCGGGCGCTTGACGATGGGGGCGAAGACCTCGGCGATCTCCTCCTTGCCCAGGGTCTCCTTCTCCAGCAGGTGAAGGACGAGCTGGTCGAGCACGTCGCGGTTCTCGACCAGGATCTCCCAGGCCTCGTTGTGCGCGGTCTCGATGAGCTTCTTGACCTCTTCGTCCACCAGCGCGGCGACCTCTTCCGAGTAGTCGCGCTGGTGAGCCATCTCACGTCCGAGGAAGGGCTCGCTGTTGTCGCCACCGAACTTGATGGCGCCGAGCCGCTCGGTCATGCCGTACTGGGTGACCATCGCGCGGGCCAGGTTGGTGGCCTTCTCGATGTCGTTCGCGGCGCCGGTGGTCGGGTCGTGGAAGACCAGTTCCTCGGCGGCGCGGCCGCCCAGCATGTAGGCGAGCTGGTCGAGCATCTCGTTGCGCGTGGTCGAGTACTTGTCCTCGTCCGGCAGGACCATCGTGTAGCCGAGGGCACGGCCGCGGGACAGGATCGTGATCTTGTGGACCGGGTCGGAGTTCGGCGAGGCCGCCGCGACCAGGGCGTGACCGCCCTCGTGGTACGCGGTGATCTTCTTCTCCTTGTCCGACATGATCCGGGTCCGCTTCTGCGGGCCCGCGACCACACGGTCGATCGCCTCGTCCAGCGCTCGGTTGTCGATCAGCTTCTGGTCGCCGCGGGCCGTCAGGAGGGCCGCCTCGTTCAGCACGTTCGCGAGGTCGGCGCCCGTCATGCCGGGGGTGCGGCGGGCGACGGCGGACAGGTCGACGTCGGGCGCGACCGGCTTGCCCTTCTGGTGGACCTTGAGGATCTCCAGGCGGCCCTGCAGGTCCGGCGGGTCGACCGCGATCTGCCGGTCGAAGCGGCCGGGGCGGAGCAGTGCCGGGTCGAGGATGTCCGGGCGGTTCGTGGCGGCGATGAGGATCACGCCGCCCTTGACGTCGAAGCCGTCCATCTCGACGAGCAGTTGGTTCAGGGTCTGCTCGCGCTCGTCGTGACCACCGCCGAGGCCGGCGCCGCGATGGCGGCCGACCGCGTCGATCTCGTCGACGAAGACGATCGCCGGGGCGTTCGCCTTGGCCTGCTCGAACAGGTCACGGACCCGGGAGGCACCGACACCGACGAACATCTCGACGAAGTCGGAGCCGGAGATCGAGTAGAAGGGGACACCTGCCTCGCCGGCAACGGCGCGGGCGAGGAGGGTCTTACCGGTACCGGGGCGGCCGTAGAGCAGCACACCCTTGGGGATCTTGGCGCCGACGGCCTGGAACTTGGCCGGCTCCTGCAGGAACTCCTTGATCTCGTGGAGTTCCTCGACGGCCTCGTCGCAGCCGGCGACGTCGGAGAAGGTGGTCTTCGGGGTGTCCTTGGTGATGAGCTTGGCCTTGGACTTGCCGAAGTTCATGACCCGGGAGCCGCCGCCCTGCATCTGGTTCATCAGGAACAGGAAGACGACCACGATGAGGACGAAGGGCAGCAGGGAGAGCAGGACACCGACGAACGGGTTCTGCTTGGACGGCGAGACCGTGTAGCCGTCCGGAATCTGCTTGTCCTGGTACTTGGTCTGCAGCTGGCCGGCGATGGTCACGCCCTGGTCGCCGATGTAGCTCGCCTGGATCTTGGAGCTGCCGTCGACCTTCTGGCCGTCCTTGAGGGTGACCTTGATGGTCTGCTCGTCGCCGGTGGTGAGCTTGGCCGACTGGACCCTGTTGTCAGTGATCGCTGCGACGACCTGGCCGGTGTCCACCGTCTTGTAGCCGCCGGACGAGCCGACGACCTGCATCAACACGACCACGGCAAGGACGGCCAGCACGATCCACATGACCGGCCCACGGAAGTATCGCTTCACGTCCATCCATACGGAGCGGTGCCGCCCCGTCCCTCCTGCCATAGTGAGTTTGATAAGACAGTTCTTCTGACGGTACCCCAGCGTGGTGGTCCGAAGCCGCACGAAGTCCGCTTCGAGGGGCCGGGGAGCCCGTCTCTGCATGCTTCAACGGCCTGGAACCCGCCGGGGTTCCCGATCGTCCTACAAGGCTTGAGCCGAGTGGCTCACACCACCCGGTGCGGCTCAGCCGCCGTAGACGTGGGGCGCGAGCGTACCGACGAACGGCAGGTTCCGGTACTTCTCGGCGTAGTCGAGGCCGTAGCCGACGACGAACTCGTTGGGGATGTCGAAGCCGACCCACTCGACGTCGATGGCGACCTTGGCGGCGTCCGGCTTGCGCAGCAGCGTGCACACCTTCAGGGAGGCGGGCTCGCGGGAGCCGAGGTTGTTGATCAGCCAGGACAGGGTCAGGCCTGAGTCGATGATGTCCTCGACGATCAGGACGTGCTTGCCCTTGATGTCGGTGTCGAGATCCTTGAGGATCCGCACGACGCCGGAGGACTGGGTGCCCGCGCCGTAGGAGGACACGGCCATCCAGTCCATGGTGACGGGGGTGGACAGCGCCCGGGCGAGGTCCGCCATGACCATCACGGCGCCCTTGAGGACGCCGACGATGAGCAGGTCCTTGCCCGCGTACTCCGCGTCGATCTTCGCGGCCAGCTCGGCCAGCTTCGCGTCGATCTCTTCCTTGGTGATGAGCACCTGCTGGAGGTCGGCACCCATGTCTTTCGCGTCCACCCGCATCACTTTCGGTCGTCCCGCACTTACGGCCGCAGTCCACGGCCACCGGCTGCCCGGACCGGCCGCCGGAGGATCGCTCCGCGGGGCCGGGATTCAGCCTTGCCGAATCACCAGTCTGCCACCCTGCCGCTGTGCGACGACTTTGCCCGGGAGATTGATGGCTCCCTGGCCGCGCCAGCCGGTGATCAGGCGGTCGACTTCCTCGATGTGGCGGGCGAACAGCGAACCGGCCGGGGCGCCGGCCTCGATGGCGGCGCGGCGCAGGATGCGGCGGCGCACGGCGGGCGGGAGGGCGTAGAGCTTGGCGCACTCCAGCAGGCCTGCCGCGTCGCGTACGGAGGCCTCGGCCTGGCTGGCCCAGGCGTCGAGGGCGTCGGCGTCGTCGCGGGAGAGCTGGGCGGTGCGGGCGAGCGCCTCCACGACCCCTTTGCCGAGGGCCTTCTCCAGGGCGGGCAGGCCTTCGTGCCGCAGCCGGGAGCGGGTGTAGGCGGGGTCGGTGTTGTGAGGATCGTCCCAGACGGGGAGGGACTGGACCATGCAGGCCTTGCGGGCGGTCTGCCGGTCGAGTGCCAGGAAGGGGCGCCGGTAACGGCCGTCGGCCCCCGAGACCGCGGCCATGCCGGACAGGGAGCGGATGCCGGAGCCGCGGGCGAGGCCGAGCAGGACGGTTTCGGCCTGGTCGTCGCGGGTGTGGCCGAGCAGGACGGCGGTGGCGCCGTGGTGTTCGGCGACGGCGTCGAGGGCGGCGTAGCGGGCGTCGCGGGCGGCGGCCTCGGGCCCGCCGTCGCGGCCCACGGTGACGGCGATGGACTCGACCGGGTCGAGGCCGAGTTCGCGCAGGCGCAGGACGACCTCGTCGGCGCGGAGGTCGGAGCCGGGCTGGAGGCTGTGGTCGACGGTGACGCCCCCGGCGCGGATGCCGAGCTTGGGCGCTTCGAAGGCGAGGGCGGAGGCGAGGGCCATGGAGTCGGCGCCGCCGGAGCACGCGACGAGCACGAGCGGGGAGGGGAGCCGCTCGGCTGTCCGGTCCGGGTGCTCGCCGAGGGCCTGCCGACCGGGGCCGCCGAGGGCCTGCCGGGCCTGCCGACCGGGCTCGCCCAGGGCCGGCCGGCCCGGGCCGACGGAGGTCCGTACGCCGGGGCTGCCGGAGGTCTGGTGGTCGTTGAGGATGTCATGGAGGACGCGGCGGACCGCCAGGCGTATCGCCGCGACCGCAGGATGGGGACCCATGTCCGGTTCCCTTCATGAAGTTTTCGGGGGGTGAGCCCGAGTCGGTCACTCAGAGTGTGTAGATGGTGACAGAAGCGGGCGGTTCCCCGAGCATTGCACGCCTACGCATGGCTCACGGTCCCTCGGACGGGTGATTGGAGGGGCGTTCGCCTGCCGTCGGCCGGATTCGATTCACGACGTGTCCATGCCGTTCACGACTCGGCCTTGCGGTGCACCCTCGCGACCCAGTCCGCCGGTTTGGCGATCTCCGCCTTGGTGGGCAGGGTGTTGGGCGAGGTCCACACGCGGTTGAAGCCGTCGATGCCGACCTGCTCGACGACGGCCCGTACGAACCGTTCGCCGTCCCTGTACTGCCTGAGTTTGGCGTCCAGACCGAGCAGCTTGCGCAGGGCGAGGTCGAGGCGGGAGGCACCCTTGGCGCGTCGCTGCTGGAACTTCTCGCGGATCTCCGCCACGGTCGGTACGACGCTGGGGCCGACGCCGTCCATCACGTAGTCGGCGTGGCCCTCCAGCAGGGACATGACGGCGGTGAGACGGGCGAGGATCTCGCGCTGGGCGGGGGTCTGCACCAGCTCCACGAAAGAGCGGCCGCCGTCCTCCCCCGCCTCGCCCTCGGGACGGCCTCCGGCGAGGGACTGGGCGGCTTCCCTGATGCGCTCCAGGAAGGTCATCGGGTCGACGTCGGTCTCCGCCAAGAACGACTGGATTTCGCCCTCGAGGTGGTCGCGCAGCCAGGGCACGGCCGTGAACTGGGTGCGGTGGGTCTCCTCGTGCAGGCACACCCACAGCCGGAAGTCGTGGGGTTCCACGTCGAGTTCGCGCTCGACGTGGACGATGTTGGGTGCGACGAGCAGGAGGCGGCCGCCGCCGTTCTCGCCGGCCGGGAGGTCGCGGGTGGCGGGGGCGAAGGTCTCGTACTGGCCGAGGACGCGGGAGGACAGGAACGACAGCAGCATGCCGAGTTCCACGCCGGTGACCTTGCCGCCGACGGTGCCGAGGACGGCGTTGCCGGGGCTGCCGGCGCGCCGTTCCTGCATCTTCTCCAGGAGCGGCCGGAGGATCTCGCGGAAACCGGCGACGTTGGCGCGGACCCAGCCGGGCCGGTCGACGACCAGGACGGGGGTGTCGTGGATCTCGTCGGTGCCCATACGAGTGAAGCCCCGGACGTGTTCCTCCGAGGCCTTGGCGTGCCGGCGCAGTTCCGCGACGACGGCGCGGGCCTCGTCGCGGCTGACGTCGGGGCCCGGTCGTACGAGCCGTGTCGCGGTTGCCACCGCGAGGTTCCAGTCGACCATCCCGGGAGATGTGGTGCCACCGAAGCCAGTCATGTCGTCAACCGTACGGGAACGCTCCCGCTGGGGGCAGGCCGTGAAGGGATGGCGAGGGGCGGGGCGTTGGGCCGGCCCCCGGCGCTGACCGCTCCCCACGCTCGCCTTCGCTCACGCGGGGGCACCCCCATCGCCCTGCGGAACGACTGCCCATGCCGGTGGCGGAGGTCCGCCGCCGCCGGCGGTCGGCCGCGCGGATGGGTGGGCGGGCACACCCGGGCGGCCGGGCGGGCGGTTGCGGCCGGGTGGATGGGCCCGGCGGGGTGAGGGGTCCACTGCGCTCGGCAGGCGTCGCCGACGGTCGGCAGGGGCCCACAGCGGGCAGGGGGCCAGCAGTCGGCAGGGCGCCCACAGCTCGCAGGGGTCACCCGCAGCCGCAGGCCGCCAGGGCTGTGGCCGTCTTGTCCAGGGCCGACTCGGCCTCCCCGGGGTTCGTCGTGCCGGAGGCCATGAAGGCGAAGGCCAGGAGGCGGCCGTCGGCGTCGACGACCGTGCCGGCGAGGGTGTTCACGCCGGTCAGGGTGCCGGTCTTGGCGCGTACGGCGCCTGCCGCGCTGTCGGTGAAGCGGTCGGCCAGGGTGCCGGTGAAGCCGGCCACGGGCAGGCCGGTGAGGACGGGGCGCAGGCCGGGGCGGTCGGGGTCGCCGGCGGTGACGAGGAGGGCGGTGAGCAGGTCGGGGGTGAGCCGGTCGTCGCGGTCGAGGCCGCTGCCGTCGTGGAAGGAGGCGCCGGACATCGGCAGGCCCAGCTTGGTCAGCCGGGCGGAGATCGCCTTGGCGCCGCCGTCGAAGCTGCCGGGCAGGCCGCTGGTGAGGGCGGTCTGGCGGGCGAGGGCCTCGGCGATGTCGTTGTCGCTGTTGGTCAGCATGCGCTCGACCACCTCGGACAGCGGGGGCGAGGAGACCGTGGCGAGGGTCTGCGCGCGCGTGCTGGCCTTGGAGGGGCCGGGGGGTGTGGTGGTGATGCCCGCGGCCTTCAGGAAGGTCGCGAACCTGCTCGCCGCGTCCTTCGCCGGGTCGCTCACGCGGGGCGCCGGGCCGCTGCTGGAGTCGTCGGTGCGGCCCTCGTCGGCGATCAGGGCGCTGACCGGCGCGAGGTTGTCGTTGACGCCGATGGGGTGCACGGAGGGACCGGAGTACAGGGTGGTGTCGTAGGAGAGCGTGACCTCGTGGATGCCGCGCTTCTGCAGGGCCTTCGCGGTGTTCGCCGCGAGGTCGCGCAGGCCGGCCCAGCCGTCGGCGTTCTTGCGCGCCGTCAGCGTGGGGTCGCCGCCGCCGACCAGGACGAGCTCGCCGGTGTCGGGTTCAAGGGCGGCGCGGGTGGTGAAACGGTGGTCGGGGCCCAGGGCGGACAGGGCGGCGACGGCGGTGGCGATCTTGGTGGTGGAGGCGGGGGTGAGGGCCTCGCCGGCGTCGGCACCGTACAGGCGCCTGCCGGTGGCGACGTCGACGACGGCGGCCGCGTGGGTGCCGCCCAGCGCGGCGGCGTCCAGGAGGGGCCCCAGGACGTCGGGGAGGGGCTTTCCGCCCGGCGCGGCCTTCTTGGTGCCGACGGCGCTCGTCGAGCCGTCCAGGCCCACCAGGACGGGTCCGGCGCTCGGGGCGGGCCGGGGCGCATCCACCGACGTGCCGGACCGGCCGTGATCTGCGCCACCTGTCCGCTCCAGGGCGGCGGCCCGCTCCCTCTCGGCCGTACGCTGGCCGTTGGCGTCCCAGGGGCCGGCCGTGGTCACCACACCGGCGGCCAGCGCCAGGCCGGCGGTGGTGGCAGCCGCGGTGTACTGCCAAGTCTTCACGGCCTGCGGCCGCGGCAGAGCCGGGGTCCGGGACCGCAGGGCTCGCGTCAACCGTGCGATCCGCGGCTTCGCGGCCGCCCCGGCTCGCGCCAGACGCGGTCGTACGGCGTTCGCGATCCGCACCACCTGTGGCCTCGCGGCCCGCCAAGGCCTCAGCTCTGGCACGACCACCAGCCCCTTTCGCGATCACACACCTGCGTGAGGGACACTTAACCACCAGAACTATGTGCTGATCATGGAGGAGCCACCGGTGGAGTTCGACGTCACGATCGAGATCCCGAAGGGTTCGCGCAACAAGTACGAGGTGGACCACGAGACCGGTCGGATCCGCCTGGACCGTCGCCTCTTCACCTCGACCGCCTACCCGACCGACTACGGCTTCGTCGAGAACACCCTCGGCGAGGACGGCGACCCGCTGGACGCGCTGGTCATCCTGGACGAGCCGACCTTCCCGGGCTGCCTGATCAAGTGCCGCGCGATCGGCATGTTCCGCATGACGGACGAGGCGGGCGGCGACGACAAGCTGCTGTGCGTTCCGGCCACCGACCCGCGTGTGGAGCACCTGCGCGACATCCACCACGTGTCGGAGTTCGACCGCCTGGAGATCCAGCACTTCTTCGAGGTGTACAAGGACCTGGAGCCCGGCAAGTCGGTCGAGGGCGCCAACTGGGTGGGCCGCACGGACGCCGAGGCGGAGATCGAGCGTTCCTACAAGCGCTTCAAGGAGCAGGGCGGTCACTGAGCCCGCTGTTCCTGCGGACGGGCCGTACGCGCACGCGTGCGGCCCGTCCGCATCCACGCGCGTGTACGGCCCGTCCGGGTACGTGTGCGCATACTGAGCCGTACGGAAGGTGTCGTTCAGGGAGCAGTACGAGGTGACGGAGGCGGAGGACCGCAAGCCCCGGTCCGACGAGGCGCGGTACGACCCGGAGATCACGTCCGAGTTCGCCATTCCCGCGGGTCTCGACGTGCCGAAGACGGCCGGTGAGCCGGAGACCACCTCCGAGTTCGCCTTGCCGGAGGGCCTGGAGACGCCGCACACGCCGGGTGCCGAGCCGGAGGGGTCGGCGTTCAGCCCACCGAGCACCTACGGCGCCAAGGACTCGCTGACGGCGTTCACCCCGGCCACCGGAGTGCCGCTGGTCAGCCTGGTCAAGGACGCGCCCTGGCAGGACCGGATGCGCACGATGCTGCGCATGCCGGTGGCCGAGCGCCCCGCGCCGGAGCTGGTGCAGCGCACCGAGGAGGAGGGCCCGGCGGTCCCGCGCGTGCTCGACCTGACCTTGCGTATCGGCGAGCTGCTGCTGGCCGGCGGTGAGGGCGCGGAGGACGTGGAGACCGCGATGTTCGCGGTGTGCCGCTCCTACGGCCTGGACCGCTGCGAGCCGAACGTCACCTTCACGCTGCTGTCGATCTCGCACCAGCCGTCGCTGGTGGAGGACCCGGTGACCGCCTCGCGGACGGTACGGCGGCGGGGCACCGACTACACCCGGCTCGCGGCCGTGTTCCGGCTGGTGGACGATCTGACCGACCCGGAGACCCATGTCTCCCTGGAGGAGGCCTACCGGCGGCTGGCGGAGATCCGCCGCAACCGGCACCCCTACCCCGGCTGGGCACTGACCCTGGCCAGTGGGCTGCTGGCCGGTGCGGCGTCGGTGCTGGTCGGCGGCGACCTGATCGTGTTCGTCGCCGCCGCGATGGGCGCGATGCTCGGCGACCGGCTGGCCTGGCTGTGCGCGGGGCGCGGGCTGCCGGAGTTCTACCAGTTCACGGTCGCCGCGATGCCGCCCGCGGCGGTCGGGGTGGCGTTCGCGCTGGCGCACGTGGACGTGAAGGCGTCCGCCGTCGTCACCGGTGGACTGTTCGCGCTGCTGCCCGGGCGGGCGCTGGTGGCGGGCGTCCAGGACGGTCTGACCGGCTTCTACATCACCGCGTCGGCCCGTCTGCTGGAGGTCCTGTACTTCTTCGTCGGCATCGTCGCCGGCGTGCTGGTCGTCCTGTACTTCGGGGTGAAGGTCGGCGGCAAGCTCAACCCGGACGCGGCGCTCGTCATCAACGAACGGCCGCTGATCCAGATCGCGGCCTCCATGCTGCTGTCGCTGACGTTCGCTGTGCTGCTCCAGCAGGAGCGGTCGACCGTGCTGTGGGTGACCCTCAACGGCGGCGTCGCCTGGACGGTGTACGGCGCGATGCACTACGTCGCCGACATCTCGCCGGTGGCGTCCACCGCTGTGGCCGCCGGGCTGGTCGGCCTGTTCGGACAGCTGCTGTCGCGGTACCGGTTCGCGTCGGCGCTGCCCTATACGACGGCGGCGATCGGGCCGCTGCTGCCGGGTTCCGCCACGTATTTCGGGCTGCTGAACATGGCCCAGAACGAGGTGAACAAGGGGCTGGTGTCGCTGGCCAACGCGGCGTCGCTGGCGATGGCCATCGCCATCGGCGTCAATCTGGGGTCGGAGGTCTTCCGGTTGTTCCTGAGGGTGGGATCCCCCGGCAAGCGGAAGTCCGCCAAGCGGACCAGGGGGTTCTGAGGGCCCGCGCCCCGGTCGGCTACTGCTGGCGGTAGTCGTAGGGGTACTGGTGCTGTGCCTGGTCGTACTGCTGCTGCGCCTGGTCGTACTGCTGCTGGGGCTGGTCGTACTGCTGCTGGTCGTACTGCTGCTGGTGGTACGGCTGCTGCGGGTACTGCTGGTGGTCGTAGTACTGCTGCTGGTCGTAGCCCTGGTTCCAGTACTGCTGCTCCTGCGGCTCGTACGGCTGGTCCGGCTCGATGCGGCGCAGCTGGGTGGTGGCGGTGTCCATGCCCGGGGGCTGCTGGTACTGCGGCCGGGGTGCCGGGGCGGACTGCGCTGCCTGCTTCTCCTTGCCCTTCTTCTCCTTGCTCCGCGCCCGCAGGAACTCGATCGCGATCGGGACCACGGAGACGAGGACGATCAGGATGAGGATCGCCTCGATGTTGTTCTTGACGAAGTCGATGTTGCCGAGCCAGGAACCGAGCAGGGTGACGCCCGCGCCCCACAGGGTGCCGCCGATGACGTTGAAGATCAGGAACGAGCGGTACTTCATGCCGCTGACGCCGGCGATGATCGGCGTGAACGTGCGCACGATCGGCACGAAACGGGCCAGGACCAGGGACTTCGGGCCGTACTTCTCGAAGAACTCGTGCGCCTTGGTGACGTTCTCCTGCTTGAACAGGCGGGAGTCCGGGCGGTTGAACAGGGACGGGCCGACCTTCTTGCCGAACATGTAGCCCGCCTGGTCGCCGAGGATCGCGGCGAGGCAGATCAGGCCGATCGCGCCCCACAGCGGGACGTGCATCTGATGCGAGGTGATCAGCAGGCCGCAGGTGAACAGCAGCGAGTCACCCGGCAGGAAGAAGCCGATGAGCAGGCCGGACTCGGCGAAGACGACGAGCAGCAGACCCCAGATGCCGTAGGTGTCGAGCAGATGGCTGGGATCGAGCCAGCTCGGGCCGAGGGCGAGTGTCATCACGGGTCCGGGCTCCTGAAGGGGTGAAGGCGGCTACGGCGACTGGTCTTCCATGAAGGGCCGCACAAAGCTATCAACGTGATGTGACCGCCCCAGGTTCCACCGGTGTCTCCAGGATGCACTGTGGGATGGCTGGGAGAAGGCTGTGACTCATGGGACTCGATGACTACGGCGGCGGCCAGGGGCCCCAGCCGGACGTGCTGGTCGTGACCACGAACGACGTGCCCGGGTACCGGGTGCAGCAGGTGATCGGCGAGGTCTTCGGACTCACCGTGCGCTCGCGGCACCTCGGCAGCCAGATCGGCGCCGGGCTGAAGTCGATGATCGGCGGCGAGCTGAAGGGGCTGACGAAGACGCTCGTGCAGACCCGCAACCAGGCCATGGACCGCCTGGTGGAGCAGGCACGCGCGCGTGGGGCGAACGGGGTGCTGGCGTTCCGGTTCGATGTGACGGAGGCCGCCGACGTGGGAACCGAGGTGTGCGCCTACGGCACGGCGGTGGTCCTGGCCCGGGAGTGAGCCCCGTACGCACCCGGGCCGGGACCGGTCAGCAGGTGTGGCGGTCGGCGTTGGCGAGGATCGCCGCGCGCAGGTGCTCGGCGACACCGGGGCGCATGGAGTCGTAGAACGCCTTGAAGCGCTCGTCGGAGACGTACATCTCCCCGAAGCACCGGTGCATGTCGTAGGGCACCTCGAAGTAGTACCTGCTGATGTGCTGCCGGTGTTCCTCGGCCAGGTCCATGGCCGCCTCGCCGGTGGGCCGCTCGCCGGCGGCCACCAGGTCGGCGTACCGCCGGCCCCAGTCGTCGACCTCGGCCCGGATGCGCTTCCAGTCCTCCTTGGTGTAGGTGGCGGCGCGGCGCTGCGACTCGGCGTACACCTCCGTGTCGCCCCAGCGCGCCTCCGCCTCCTCGCGGTACTGCTCGGGGTCCTTGTCCCCGAACACCTCGAACCGCTCCTCCGGCGTCAGGTTGATGCCCATCTTGCGTGCCTCCATGGCGTGCTCCACGGCCGCGGCCATCTTCTGGAGCCTCTCGATCCGGGCGGTCAGCAGTTCGTGCTGGCGGCGCAGGTGTGCGCGCGGGTCCGCGTCCGGGTCGTCGAGCAGGGCCGCGACCTCCTCGAGCGGGAAGCCGAGCTCCCGGTAGAACAGGATCTGCTGGAGCCGGTCGAGGTCGGCGTCGGTGTAGCGCCGGTGGCCGGCGTGGGTGCGCCCGCCGGGCACGAGCAGGCCGATCTCGTCGTAGTGGTGCAGGGTGCGCACCGTGACCCCGGCGAACCCCGCGACCTGTCCCACGGAGTAGCTCACTTTTCCGCTCCTTCGGTCGGTACGCCCTCCACGCTGAGGCCTCACGTCACGTGAGGTGCAAGCCGGTTTCCGTTCGCACCATTTCAGGGTGTTCTGCGGATTTTGTCCGCTTATGGTGAGCCCGTGGCCCAGGAAACCGACGCGGCGCAGGCGCCCCCGACCGCTCCTTCGGCACCCGCGCGGGCCCTGCTTCCGTACATCCTGCCCGCCGTGGCCGTCGGCGTGGTCGCGAGCCTGCTCTACATCGGGGTGAGCGCGGCGGCGGAGCAGCTCCAGCACGTGCTGTGGGGGCCGCTCCCGGACGCGCTCGGGGTGGGCCGCTACTCGGTGCCGTGGATGTTCGCGGTGCTGACCGCCACGGGCCTCGCGGTCGGCCTCGTGGTGTGGAAGGTGCCCGGGCACGCCGGGCCCGACCCGGCCACCCTCGGCCTGAACGCCCCTGCGCTGCCGCCGGTCGTGCTGCCGGGCCTGGTGCTGGCGACCGGGCTGATGCTGGCCGGCGGCCCGAGCCTCGGCCCGGAGAACCCGATCATCGCCGCGAACGTGGGCCTCGCGGTCTGGCTCGGTACGCGCCTGGTGCCCCGGATGCCGGGCACGCTGTGGCCGGTGCTGGCGGAGTCGGCGACGATCGGCGCGCTGTTCGGCACGCCGGTGGCGGCGGCGCTGGTCATCTCCGAGGCGCTGGCCGGACGCCCGATGCAGGGCCGGCTGTGGGACAACCTGTTCGCACCGCTGACCGCCGGCGCGTGCGGGGCCATCACGACCACCCTGGTGTTCCGTCCGACTTTCGACCTGGGCCTGCCGCCCCTGGGCCACCCGGACGCGAAGGACGTCCTGGCGGCGCTCGTGATCGCCCCGGCGGCCGCGCTGCTCGGCATGGGCGCCGTGTACGCCTTCCCGCTCGTCCACGCGGCCTTCCGGCGGCTGCGGCACCCCATGCTGATGCTTCCGGCCGGCGGGATCGTGCTGGCCGCTCTGGGGACCCTGGGCGGCCATCTGACGCTCTTCAAGGGGCTGTCGGAGGTCGCAGAGCTGGCCCGGCACCCGGACGGCTGGTCGGCGGGGCAGTTCGCCGGGATGGCGGTGGTGAAGCTGGCCGCGCTGCTCGTCGCCGCGTCCTGCGGTTTCCGTGGCGGCCGTATCTTCCCGGCCGTCTTCGTCGGCAGCGCCCTCGGCCTGTGCGCCCACGCACTCGTTCCGGCCGTACATCCGGCACTGGGCGTGGCGACAGGCGTCCTGGGCATGCTCCTCGCGATCACCCGGCAGGGCTGGGTGAGCCTGTTCACCGCCGCGGTGCTGGTCGCCTCGCCCGCCGTCATCGCCGTGCTGTGCATCGCGTCGCTGCCGGCCTGGCTCCTGGTGACGGGGCGCCCGCAGATGCAGTTGGGCGAGGACGGCACCCCGATCCGCTGAAAACCTTCCCCGGAATCCCTGGAGGCACGTTCATGGCCCTGCACAAAGGTCCCGAGAAACACGAACAGCGGACGATGTCCGTCAACCCGTTCTACGGGGAGGCCAACCCGGTCGGCGGCATGACCGAGGCCCCGCCCACGCACCGGCTCCCGGACGCGCCGCTGGCCCCGGCCACGGCGTACCAACTCGTGCACGACGAGCTGATGCTGGACGGCAACTCCCGGCTGAATCTGGCCACGTTCGTCACCACCTGGATGGAGCCGCAGGCCGGGGTGCTGATGGCGGAGTGCCGGGACAAGAACATGATCGACAAGGACGAGTACCCGCGCACGGCCGAACTGGAGCGGCGCTGTGTGGCGATGCTCGCCGACCTGTGGAACGCGCCGGACCCGGCGACGGCGGTGGGCTGTTCCACGACCGGCTCGAGCGAGGCCTGCATGCTCGCCGGGATGGCGCTCAAACGACGGTGGGCCGCACGCAACGCCGGCCGTTACCCCGGCGCCCGCCCCAACCTGGTCATGGGCATCAACGTCCAGGTCTGCTGGGAGAAGTTCTGCAACTTCTGGGAGGTGGAGGCCCGGCTCGTGCCCATGGAGGGCGACCGGTTCCACCTGGATCCGCAGGCGGCGGCCGAGCTGTGCGACGAGAACACCATCGGGGTCGTCGGCATCCTCGGCTCGACCTTCGACGGCTCCTACGAGCCGGTCGCGGAGCTGTGCGCCGCCCTGGACGCCCTCCAGGAGCGCGCCGGGCTGGACATCCCGGTCCACGTGGACGGCGCGTCCGGCGGCATGGTGGCGCCCTTCCTGGACCCGGACCTGGTGTGGGACTTCCGGCTGCCGCGCGTGGCCTCGATCAACACCTCGGGGCACAAGTACGGGCTGGTGTATCCGGGCGTCGGCTGGGCGCTGTGGCGGGACAAGGAGGCGCTGCCCGAGGAGCTGGTCTTCCGGGTCAACTACCTGGGCGGCGACATGCCGACCTTCGCGCTCAACTTCTCCCGGCCCGGCGCCCAGGTGGTCGCGCAGTACTACAGCTTCCTGCGGCTCGGCCGTGAGGGGTACCGCGCGGTGCAGCAGTCGACGCGGGACGTGGCGACCTCGCTCGCCGAACGGATCGCGGCGCTGGACGACTTCCGGCTGCTGACCCGGGGCGACCAGCTGCCGGTCTTCGCCCTCACCACCGCCCCGGAGGTGACGTCGTACGACGTCTTCGACGTCTCCCGGCGGCTGCGCGAGAGCGGCTGGCTGGTGCCCGCGTACACCTTCCCGGCGAACCGGGAGGACCTGTCCGTGCTGCGGGTCGTGTGCCGCAACGGCTTCTCCCACGACCTGGCCGACCTGTTCCTGGCCGACCTGACCCGCCTCCTGCCGGAACTGCGCCGGCAGCCGCACCCACTGACGCGGGACAAGGGGGCGGCGACCGGGTTTCATCACTGAGGCACCGGGATTCTCCGACGCCATCGCCGCCCGCGACTCCCTGCCGCACCGGCTCGGCCCGGCCGCCCGTCGCCCGTCTCAGGACGGGCGGCGGCCGGGAGCTCCCCGGAGCCGCCGTGCGCCCACCGGCCGAGCGCGTACGCCACGTCGGCCGTCAGTGCCGGGCGGTCGCCGGCTGGAGCATGTCGGCGGCCGGGCGGACGTCACCAGGGCCTGCCGGCCGTCCAGTTGCTCGCCCAGGGGCCGCGTACGGGCCCGGCAGGCCGATGCGACGGCGGACGGCGCGTACAAGGTGGCTTCGCCGGCCGGCAGCGGGCTGTGAAGGGTGCTCGGCGCTTTCGAGGCGCCTACGGCTCGGGGCATTCCCGCCGCAGGCGGGTGCGGGTGCGTGGCGGCACTTCGCGCGGTTCCCCGCGCCCCTGCTCTTGCCGGCGTCAGCCCCCGGGATGCCCCTCCCCCGTCGCGTACGGGTTCTCCGCGTCGGCGAGCACGCCGACGAACGGATCGCCCTCGCCGGCGAACGTGTAGGCGCCGGTCTCCAGGCGTTCGACGAGGCCCTGGGTCCACTCGGCCTCGGAGTCGGCCGTATGGAGCCACATGTTCATGATCTCACCGATGTGACCGAGCTGCCCGGGCCCCTCCTCGGGCACATAGTGCTCGGTGACCGAGGAGCGCCACGCCGCGATGCGGCGCATGCGCTCCTTCAGCAGCGCCACCGCCTCGGACCGCGGCAGGTCGACCATGAAGCCGACCGCCGCCGTCTTCACGTCGCCGCGCTGGTCGTAGGTGACCAGCGCGGCGCGCAGCAGGGCGAAGTACTCCTCGGTGCCCTTCTCGGTCAGCTCGTACTCGGTGCGCGGCGGGCCGCCGGCCGTGGACGGCGCGATCTCGTGCGCGTGCAGCAGCCCCTGCTTGGCCATCTGCTTCAGGGCGTGGTAGATCGAGCCCGGCTTGGCGTTGGACCACTCGTGCGCGCCCCAGTACTCCAGGTCGCCCCGCACCTGGTAGCCATGGGCCCGCCCGTGCTGGCGGACCGCGCCCAGCACGAGGAGACGGATCGCTGACATGCGGTCCAGGTTATTGCCGCGATGCCGCCCGCCCCGCGGTCACCCCCAGGAGCCGCCCTGCTCCTGGGCCACCAGCTCGAAGGCCGTCCGGCCGTCCAGGGACTCGCGGATGATGTCGGCGTGGCCGGCGTGCCGGGCCGTTTCGCGGATCAGGTGCAGACACAGCCAGCGCAGGCTGACCCGGCCCTCCGGCGGGAACCAGGGGTCCGGCGGCAGCGGGAAGGTGTCGTCCAGGCTCGGCACGGAACGGATGAACTTCTCCGTCTCGGCGGCGACCTGCTCCCAGTACGCCAGCTGCGAGGCGACCGTCTCCTCGCCGACCAGCTGGAAGCTCTCGTGCCAGTTCGACTCGTCGCGCTTGACGGCCGGGGGTTCCTGCCTGGCTCGTGCGATCCAGCTCTGCTCGACCTCGGCGACATGCTTGAGCAAGCCGCCGAGCGACAGCTCGCTGGCGCTGGGGCGGGAGCGCGCCTGCTCCTCCGTCACTCCGAGCAGGGCCCGGCGGATCCCGCCGCGCTGCTCCTCGATGAAGGCGAGCAGCGCCCCGCGCTCGTCGCCCTGCGCCTCCGCCGGTACGTGCCTGACCATGGTCGGCCGCCTTTCGTCACCGTCGCCGGGGCCGTCCGCCCCCTGACACCGACGACGCTACGGGCCATTGAGGTCAGGTGCTGTCCGCAACGGCCCGCTCGCTCAAAAAGGCCGGCTAGAACGGGAAGCCGCTGCGGCCGTGCTGGACCGAGATCCACTTGACGGTCGTGAAGGCCTCCAGCGTCGTCTCGCCGTTCAGGCGGCCGATGCCGGAGTGCTTCTCGCCGCCGAACGGCACGATCGGCTCGTCGTGGACCGTGCCGTCGTTCACATGGAACATGCCCGTGTCGATCTGCTTGGCGAAGGCGACACCCCGCTCGATGTCACCCGTGTGGACGGCGCCGCTGAGGCCGTACGGGGTGTCGTTGACGATCCGGAGGGCCTCCTCCTCGCCGTCGAACGGGACGAGGAAGACGACCGGGCCGAACACCTCCTGCTGGAGCAGCGCGGAGTCGGCGGGGACGTCGGTGAGCACGCTGGGCTCGACCAGGTTGCCGGACGTGCCGCCCCGCACCAGGGCGGTGGCGCCCTCGGCGAGCGCCTGCTCGACGACGCCGGAGATCGCGTTCGCCTGCTGGGAGTTGATCACCGGGCCGATCACGGTCTGCGGGTCGCGCGGGTCCCCGACCTTCAGCGACGTCACCTTGGCGACGAACTTCTCGGTGAACTCCCTGGCGACGGAGGCGTCCACGAGGACCCGGTTGGCGGCCATGCAGACCTGGCCCTGGTGGACGAACCGGCTGAAGACCGCCGCGTCCACCGCGTAGTCGACGTCGGCGTCGTCCAGGACCACCAGGGCGCTGTTGCCGCCCAGTTCGAGCACCGAGCGCTTGAAGTGCGCGGCGCAGACGGTGGCCACGTGCCGGCCGACCTTGTCGGACCCGGTGAAGGAGATGACCTTCGGCACCGGGTGCTCGAGGAACGCGTCGCCGATCTCGGCGATGTCGGTGACGACGACGTTGAGCAGGCCGCCGGGCAGCCCGGCCTCCTCGAAGAGCTTCGCGATCAGGGTGCCGCCGGCGATCGGGGTGTTCTGGTGCGGCTTGAGGACGACGGCGTTGCCGAGCGCGAGGGCCGGGGCGACCGACTTGATCGACAGCAGGAAGGGGAAGTTGAAGGGGCTGATCACGCCCACGACACCGACGGGCACCCGGTAGACGCGGTTCTCCTTGCCCTCGACCGGGGAGGGCAGGATCCTGCCCTCGGGACGCAGGGCCAGGTGGATCGACTCGCGCAGGAACTCCTTGGCGAGGTGCAGCTCGAAACCGGCCTTCACGCGCGTGCCGCCCAGTTCCGCGATGATCAGGTCGGCTATCTCCTGCTCACGGTCCTCTATGAGCCGAAGCACCCGCTCGAAGACCGCGCGGCGGGCATAGGGGTTGGTCTCGGCCCACTTCTTCTGGGCGCGCGCGGCGGCCCGGTAGGCCTGGTCGACCTCGTCGACCGTGGCCACCGTGATCGAGGCCAGCTTCTCGTCGTCGTAGGGGTTGAAGTCGATGACGTCCCAGGAGCCGGTGCCCGGGCGCCATTCTCCGTCGATGTACTGCTGGGCCAGGTCGCTGAAGTAGGACGACATGTGATCCCTCAATCACTAGCGGAGGCAGATCCTGGTCGCGGTCTGATCGCACGTCATCGTACTTGTGTTTCAAGCGAGTTGAAGGAGCGTCCTCAGGACAGCTGGAGGAGCCCGCGGAGCAGGTCCCGGCTCTCGTCGGGGCCGGGGCTGTCCTGCTGGAGCTCCTTCAGGGCCTGCTCGTACTGGGCGACGTCCTCGCGCTTGTCCAGGTAGAGGGCGCTGGTCAGCTGCTCCACGTAGACGACGTCGGACAGATCGGCGTCGGGGAAGCTGAGGACGGTGAAGGCGCCGCTCTCGCCGGAGTGCCCGCCGAAGCCGAACGGCATGACCTGCAGCCGTACGTTGGGCCGCTCGGAGATGTCGATCAGGTGCTGGAGCTGGCCCCGCATCACGGCACGGTCGCCATAGGGGCGGCGCAGGGCGGCCTCGTCGAGGACGATGTGGAACTCGGGGGCGTGGCCCGAGAGCAGGTGCTTCTGCCGCTCCAGGCGCAGGGCGACCCGGCGTTCGACGTCGGCGGGGCTCGCGCCCTTCATGCCGCGCCGGACCACCGCGCGGGCGTAGCCCTCGGTCTGGAGCAGGCCGTGGACGAACTGCACCTCGTAGACGCGAATGAGGGACGCGGCGCCCTCCAGGCCGACATAGGTCGGGAACCAGCTGGGCAGGACGTCGGTGTAACTGTGCCACCAGCCGGCCACGTTGGCCTCCCGGGCGAGGGAGAGCAGCGACTCACGCTCCGTCTCGTCCGTGATGCCGTACAGCGTCAGCAGGTCTTCCACGTCCCTGGTCTTGAAGCTCACCCGGCCCAGCTCCATACGGCTGATCTTCGACTCGGAGGCACGGATGGAGTACCCCGCCGCCTCGCGCGTGATGCCCCGCGCTTCCCGCAGCCGCCTGAGTTGCGAGCCGAGCAGCATCCGCCGCACCACCGATCCGGGCTCTCCCGCGCTCACGTTCGCCAGCCTCCCCAACCGTCTTCAGGGCCCGCAGTCTGCCACTAAAACACTTCGAGCAGTACTCGTCCGGTTACGGAAACGGAAAGACGCGGGCCGTTTCTGCCTGCCTGTGGCGGGAAGAGGTCAGGACCTGTGGCGACAACTGCCGAGAAGACGGCGGAAAAAATGGCCAAGAAGCGGTACGGGCAGTGCCATTTCGGTCGCGTGCACGTGCATCTGCCCTTGCATCTGCTCTACGCATCCGAAACCATGGTCCCGCGCCACCGCTGCATCGCAACGACCGCGAATTCCCGGGAGTGCCTCGCATGGGGACGAATGGATCGACCATGCTCAAGCCGTTACGGCAGGGCCTTCCGCCGCTGGATCCCGCAGCCGTGTCCGATGCCGCCTCCTGCGCCCTGCCCGCCCGCTACGAAGCGGTGCGCGAGGCCCGGCGCTTCACCCGCGGCACCCTCGACCAGTGGGACATCGGCGACCGTTTCGACGACATATGCCTCGTCGTCTCCGAACTCGTCACCAACGCCCTGCGCCACGGCCTGCCGTCCGAAGCGGCATGCGCCGAACACGCCCCGTCCGTACGGCTGCACCTGATGCGCTGGACCGAGCGGCTGGTGTGCGCCGTGCGCGACCCCAGCCACGAGACGCCGGCGCCGCGCGACTCGGACGACTTCTCCGCCGAGTCCGGACGCGGGCTGTTCCTGGTCGACTCCTTCGCCGACAGCTGGGGCTGGCACCCGCTCGCGGGCACGCTCCACGGCAAGGTGGTCTGGGCACTGTTCCGGCTGCAGTCGGCCGGCTGACGCGGTACGGCACCGACCGACGCGCGATTTCTACGCGCGTCGCCCCCGCTCTTCCGGCCGTCCGACATCGTTGCCACGAACACCGAGGGCGCGCCGCCGCCGGATCGCCCGGCGTCAGCTCACTATCAGGTGGTCGAACTCGCCGTCCTTGATGCCGAGGAGCATGGCCTCGATCTCCGCGCGCGTGTAGACGAGCGCGGGACCGTCCGGGAAACGCGAGTTGCGTACGGCAACCTCGCCGCCCGGCAATCTCGCGAACTCCACGCAGGAACCCTGCGAGTTGCTGTGCCTGCTCTTCTGCCAGGCCACTCCGACCAGCTGCGCGGCAGCCATGCCGTTGTACACGTCGTACCCCCCGTACACGCCGTCAACGTCGCGGTCCACAGGTCGCTCCCCGTTGGTGCACTGGCTGGTGTGGCCATAGATGCCGTGGTCAACTGACCCGGATCATAACCCCGTTCACGTGCAGATGCAGGAGCAAATGCACGTGCACAGGGGGTGTTCCCGCGGTTACAGGTTTGACGCTCGCTTTACCGACCTTGGAGACGCCTGCGTCAGCCAAGCTGTTCCAGCGTCTGCCCCAGAGCAGGCAGGACATGCCCCCGCCAACCCCCACCCATGATCTTCCGCGCCATCAGCTGAGCCGGATCGTCCGGATCGAAACCTTCATGCACCAGGAAAAGACGCGTACCGCGCCCTTCTTGTTCCAGGGTCCAGGTGACGGTCCAGTCCGCGGGGTTGGCCGGATCGGCGTCGGCCCAGCGGACGGACAGCATCCGCTCGATGTCGTAGGCCAGTACCCGTACCTCCACGACCCCGGAGAAGCGGGCGTTGGGACGCGGGACGGAGGTCATCCGGTACCGGTGGCCGACCTCCAGCCGGAAGTCCTCGGCACCGGGCATCTGCCACTGGGCGAGCAGTCCCGGGTCGGTCAGAGCACGCCAGACCTTGGCGGGCGGATGCGGGAAGAACTGGTCGACGCGGATCGTGGTCAGGTCGTCATCGGGGCGCGCGCTCATGACTGGTCATCGTCGGGCAGGCGGTCGAGCAGGTCGCCGAGGCCCTTCAGCCGGTCGCGCCAGAACCGCTCGTACGGGTGGAGCCAGTCCTGCACCTCGGCGAGGGGGGCGGCCTCGAGGCGGTAGATGCGCTGCCGCCCGGAGCGCTGCTCGGAGACGAGGCCGGCCTCCCGGAGCACCTTGAGGTGTTCCGAGAGGCTCGGGCGGCGCATGTCGAAGTGGTCGGCCAGGGCCTGGACGGGCTGCGGTCCGCGCTCGCGCAGCAGCCGCAGCACTTCGCGGCGGGTGGCGTTGGCGAGCGCGGCGAAGACGCGGTCCTCGGCGGCGGTACCCGTCCCGGTCCCGGTGCTCATGGCGCGGTCAGAAGCCTTCCTTCTCCGTCAGCAGCATCAGACCGTTGCCGTCGGGGTCCGTGAAGGAGGCCATGCGGCCCCACGGGTACTCGTCCGGGCCCTGCACCTCGGTGCCCGCCCGGGCGAGCCGTGCGCAGTCGGCGTCGACATCGGTCGTCACCAACATGATCCCCCGCGCCGAACCGGGCACGAAATCGCCCATGCCCGGCCCGGAGAGCGTGAAGACGGTCTGCGCACCCTTCGGCGCGACCTGCAGCCAGCGCCCGGGCGGCATCTGCAGATCGGCGGTGACCTCGAAGCCGAGAACGTCCTGGTAGAAGCGCAGGGCGCGGTCCTGGTCGGTGACGGGGAGGGTGACGAAGGAGGCGTGAGTGATGTTCATGGGTACGACGATAGGTAGGCGATTCCCTACGAGTCAAGCGTAGGGAATCGCCTACCTATGCGCCTTGAACAGGTTCACAACGGATTCCTGCCCGGCGTCCCACGGCCTTCCCGGCGCCTGCTGGTAGCTTGCTGCGGGCCGTCCGGCCGAGGGCGGCCGGCCGCTACAGCTTGGGAGCTTTCCGGTGACGTCTGTGACTGGTGCGAGTGCTGTGACTGCTTCGACTGCCTCGACTGCTGCGGGTGCTGGTGCTGCGCATACTGCGTGTGCGGCGGGTGGTGCGCGTGCTGCCCGTGCGAGGATGCGGACCGCGATCGTGGCCGCGGGCCTGGTCGGCGCGCTCGCCACGCTGACCGCGTGCAGCGGAGGCGGTGGCGGCGGCAAGACCGCCGCGCCCGCGACGCCGAGCGCGTCCACCGCATCGGCCTCCCCCTCGGGAACGGCGACCGGGCCCTCCGGCAAGCTCCAGGGCAGCTGGATCACCACGAGCGGCGGCAGGATCGTGGCCCTGGTGATCACCGGGAAGAAGGCCGGGCTCTTCGTGACCGGCCGGAAGGCCTGGTGCCAGGGCGCCGCCGGCGAGGAGTCCGGGATGCAGATGATCCATCTGACCTGCCCCGACGGCAACAAGGACCGGGCCACCGGCATGGTCGACGCGGTGGACGCCAAGGGCATGACGGTGAGCTGGTCGGGCAAGACCGGCAAGGAGACGTACACCAAGGCGGAGGGCGGCAAGCTGCCTTCGGCGCTGCCGACCAAGTCGAAGCAGTGACAGGGGTGCATCCGGTGAGGAATGCCCGGAGCACCACCTGAAGCAGTGATTCCGCTGGGGTGGGCGGACCCGGCCCGAGCACAGGCGCCATGATGCAGGGGCACCGTCACGACCTCGATGGGACCTGCCTCATGCGCGCCATTCCGCTCACCGTCACAGCCCTCGCCGCGGCCCTGCTGCTCACCGCCTGCGGCGGCGGAGGCAAGAGCAGCAGCAAGACCGGCTCGGCCTGCGAGATCGGCGGGGTCTCCGTGCAGATCGGGTCCGCGAGCGTGGCGCCGAAGGCCGGTGACACGGGTGAGATTCCGGTCAGCATCACCAACCAGAGCAAGGCCTGCACCCTGGACCACTTCGCGGGCGTCGTCCTGAGCGCCGGCAGCGCCGAGGCCAAGGTGCCGGCCCTCAAGGGTGCCAAGGCCCAGAAGCTGAAGCTCGCCAAGGGCGACTCGGCGTCGTTCACCATCAGCTACGTGCGCGGCAACGCGGGCGACAAGGCCGCGCTGACCCCCAAGACCGTGAAGATCACCCTTCCCGGCACCACCGCCTCCCGCAGCTTCCCCTGGTCGTACGGCCCCGTCGCCACCCAGACCGCGAGCACCGGCCCGAACGCCTCCGTGACCGCTTTCCAGCAGGTCGGCGACTGAGTGTCGGGACAGTCGGGGGGCGGCTGACGCCGGCTTGGGGGCTCCTCCCGGCCTGGGGCGGGCCGACGCCGGCTTCTGACGGGCTCCGTCCAGCCGGGACGGGCCGGCGCCCGGTCGGCGGCACACCGGCCGCCTCTGGCGAGCTGAGTCCAGCCTGCGGCGGCCGGCGTGGGCTTGTGGCGGGCTCATTCCAGCCCTGGGCGGGCTCTGACCTGGGCTCGGTCCGCTGCCCGGGCGCCCTCCGTCCAGCCGGCCGCGTCGCTCACCCCGCGGAGCCGAGTGGTGCCGGTCTCGGGGAACATGCGCTCCAGCCGGTCGGTGACGGCTATCTCCCTGGTGGCGAGGACCGGCAGCAGGTCCTGGCTGACCTGGGTCTCGGCGGCGGCCGCGAGCCGGTCGCCGACCCGGTGGGCGTAGGCGGCCAGGAACGACTGCCGGAACGTCTTGGTCCGCTTCCGCCCGCCGGCTCTCTGCGCGGCCTCCGCCTTGGTCATCGCGTGCGTGGCCTGTACCAGCAGCGAGGTGTAGAGCAGTTCGACCGCCTCCAGGTCCGCCTCGAAGCCGACGACCGTGGAGAAGCCGAGCGGTTCGTTCCACACAGCGCGGCAGTTGTTCGCACCGGCCACGGCGTCGAGCAGAACCGCCTTGGCCTGTTCGTACGGCGGCTCGACCCCGATCCGGCACGCACCGGGCGCGTCCGGCGCGGGCGCCCCGGCGGCGAGCAGCGCCTCGTCGACGCTGTGCCGCGCCATCAGCTCCTGCGCCTTGGCGCTGAGCGCCTCCGCCTCCTCCGGATACCCGGTCGCCTCGGCCTTGGCGAGCAGCGCACGAATCCGGGCGAGCATGCGGGAGGCCGCCGGGCCGGGGGCGCGCCGGGGTTCCTCCTCCAAGGGCTCAAGGGCGGGCAGGCGCAGCAGCAGGCGGTACAGCTCCAGCGTGGTCGTGGCCCGCGAGAAGCGATCGTCCTCGCGGACGGGACCGGGCAGCTCCGCCAGCTGCGCGGTCCAGCGGCGCCCGCGTGGGCGGTCCCGCCCGGCCTGGGCGCGGATCAGCGCGGCGGCCCGGCGCACATGCACGTCCTCCAGCTCGCGCCGCACCAGCCGTACGACATCGGCGGGCTGCCAGCCGCGCCGCCAGGCCGTCGCCACGAACTCCTCGCCCCGCCACGCGAGTTCGGCATCTGAGGCGGGGTCGGCGGCAAGCAGGGAGGCACCCGTGTCGAGGCCGGTGTCGGTGTCGTCGTAGAGGGCGGCCCTGAAGGCCCTCTCGACCGTGCTCGCAGTGCTGGTCACACCGTCGATCGTGCCATGCCCCTCCGACAGCGGGCCGAGCGTTGTCCACAGCCTGTGGATGAAGACGGGAGAGTGCGGGCGGATGTGGGGTCGAGACCGGGGCTGGAACGGTTCGAGGCCGGTCGGAGTCGAGGTCGCCAGGTGTGCGGGAGGGCCTGGGATGTGGTGGCCGGGATCAAGGTAGTTGCCGAGAGAGCAGGGGGCGGCGGGCGACTGTCGGGTGGCTGGAGCGGTCAGGCGTGGATGGCCGGTACGCAGGGCTCCGGGCGCGGGTCGGCCGCCCGGCGCAGCTGCCACCCGAACGGGACGCGACGGCCGGGAGAAAAGTTGACCGAGGGTCGGGGACCTCAACGCCGCCGACCTGCGGACCACTTGGCCGACGGATCGTCTCAGTCCCTGGAATTCCGCCACGCGCGCGTGGGAGCGCGCGAAGCATGGCGGCATGGTGGACACGTCTCTCTATGCGGCGTTCCTGATCGCCGCTTTCGCACTCTGCGTCACTCCTGGACCCGACATGATGTTCATCGTGGCGGTGGGCGGCCGGGGCGGCCCCCTGACGGGGGTGGCGGCCGCCACAGGGGTCGCCTGCGCCATGCTCGTGCACACGATCGCCGCGGCGCTCGGCCTCTCGGCGCTGTTCCTGACCCTGCCGACGCTCTACGAGGTGCTGCACTGGGCGGGCGCGGCCTACCTGCTGTTCCTCGCGGTCAGGGCGTTCCGGGGCGATGGCGGCCCGGTCGAGACCGAGGCGGCACCCGGGAACGGGCGCCGGCGCGCGTTCTGGCGGGGCGCCGTCACCAACCTCCTCAACCCGAAGGTGATCCTCTTCAATGTCTCCTTCCTGCCGCAGTTCGTGAACCCCGCCCTGGGGCACGTACGGGAGCAGTTCCTCGTGCTGGGCTTCACGATCACGGCGATGGGCGTGGTGGTGGACGGCTCGGTCGGGCTGCTTTCCGGGAAGCTGGCCTCGCTGCTGCGGCGCAGCCGACGGGTGGCCCGGGGCCTGGACTACTTCAGCGGGACGGTCTTCGCCGGGCTGGCGGTGCGCCTGGCGATCGCACCCAAGTGACCGGTGACCACACCGAAGCACTGTCAACCATCGGTTGACACCCCGCCATGGGCAACCTACGGTTGACACATGGCGACCAACCCGAACATCACGGCATCCGTACGCCTCGACGACCTCATCGAGGCCATCAAGAAGGCCCACAACGAGCCCCTCGTACAGCTCCAGGACGCGGTGATCGCCGCCGATCACCTCGGTGACGTGGCTGACCACCTGATCGGCCACTTCGTCGACCAGGCACGACGCTCGGGCGCGTCCTGGACCGAGATCGGCCGGAGCATGGGCGTCACCCGGCAGGCGGCGCAGAAGCGGTTCGTGCCGAAGGAGTCCACCGACCTCGGCGCCGACGACTTCAGCCGCTACACCACGCGCGCACGGAACGTGGTCATCGCCGCGCACAACGAGGCGGTGGCCGCCCGCACCCCCGAGGGCCGCCCCGAGCACCTGGTCCTCGGCCTGCTCGCCGAGCCCGAAGGCATCGCCGCGAAGGCGATCACCGCGCAGGGCGTCCTGCTGGACGCCGTACGGCAGGCGGCGACCGCCGCGCTCCCGCCCGCGGCGGACGGGGCCCCGGACCTCGTCCCCTACGGCCCCGACGCCAAGAAGGTCCTGGAACTCACCTTCCGCGAGGCCCTCCGGCTCGGCCACAACTACATCGGCACCGAACACATCCTGCTCGCGCTCCTGGAGCACGAGAACGGCCGGGGCGTCCTCAGCGGCCTCGGCATCACCAAGCCCGCGACCGAGGAGTACGTCGCCAAGGTGCTGTCGCTGCTGCTGGAGCAGACGAAGGAGGCGGCCACGGCGGCCGAGGCCGAGGCGGCCGACCCGACCACCGAATCGACCGACGCGAACGACTGAAGCCGCAGGTCAGACCGATTGTCAGACCCGGCTGCCACACTCGCAGTCATGACCGACCGGTGGGCGCTCGCACCGGCCGAGGACGCTGGCGTGGACGTCGCCCCCCTCGGCCCGGACGGGCTGCCTGCCGGGCCGGTGCGGCGGGAGAGCGATCTCGCCGGGGCGGTGCGGAGCCGCCCGGAGGTGACGCGCTGGGTGTGGCGGTCCACTCCCGAGGTCTACCCGCGTCTGCTCGCCACGGGGGTGCGAGTGGAGCGGTGCTACGACATCGAGGACGCCGAGACACTCCTGCTGGGCCACGAGGGCCGGTACGGCGAGCCGCGCTCGGCCACCGCCGCCCTGGCCCGCCTCCGGGGCGGCCCCGTACCGCCCGATCCGCCCCAGCGCTCGGCCGAACCGGGCGCCCAGTCCCCGCTGTTCGAGCCCACGGGCAGCCGCCTGCCCCTGACCGACCTCCTCGCGGTCTACGCCGAGCAGCTGAGGCGGCACGATCGGACCGCCCACCCCGACCGGATGCGACTGCTGACCGCCGCCGAGTCGGCCGGCATGCTGGTGGCCGCCGAGATGAACCACGCGGGCCTGCCGTGGAGCGCCGAGGTCCACCGCCGCCTGCTGCGCGACCTGCTGGGCGAGCGGTACCCGGGCGGCGGCGAGCCGCGCCGCCTTGCCGAGCTGGCCGACCAGGTCTCCGCCGCCTTCGGCCGCCGCGTCCGCCCCGACCTGCCCGCCGACGTGATCAAAGCCTTCGCCCAGGCCGGGATCAAGGTGAAGTCCACCCGCCGCTGGGAGATCCGGTCCGTCGACCACCCTGCCGTCGAACCCCTGCTGGAGTACAAGAAGCTGTACCGCATCTGGGTGGCGCACGGCTGGTCCTGGCTGCAGGACTGGGTGCGCGACGGCCGCTTCCGCCCCGAGTTCCTCGCCGGCGGCACGGTCACCGGACGCTGGGTGACCAACGGCGGAGGCGCACTGCAGATCCCCAAGGTGATCCGCCGGGCCGTGGTCGCCGACCCCGGCTGGCGGCTGGTCGTGGCCGACGCCGACCAGATGGAGCCGCGCGTGCTCGCCGCCATCTCCCGTGACCCCGGCCTGATGGAGGTCGCCGGCCGCGAGAGCGACCTCTACCAGTCCGTGTCCGACCGCGCCTTCTCCGGCGACCGCGACCAGGCCAAGATCGCCGTCCTGGGCGCGATCTACGGCCAGACCTCGGGCGACGGCCTGAAGAACCTGGCCGCGCTGCGCCGCCGCTTCCCGAAGGCCGTCGCCTACGTCGACGAGGCGGCCCGCGCGGGCGAGGAGGGCCGGCTGGTGCGCACCTGGCTGGGCCGGACCTGCCCGCCGGCCGCCGGTTCCGGCGAGGACGCGGCAGGGGAGGCGGGCATCCCCATCGGCGAGGACGACACCGAGACACGGCCCGACGGCCAGGCCCCGTGGGTCCCCGGTTACGCCTCCGCCAACTCCCGGGCGCGGGGCCGCTTCGCGCGGAACTTCGTCGTCCAGGGCAGCGCCGCCGACTGGGCCCTGCTGATGCTCGCCGGGCTCCGCCAGGCCTGCGCGGACCTCAAGGCCGAGCTGGTGTTCTTCCAGCACGACGAGGTGATCGTGCACTGCCCCGCCGAGGAGGCGGACACGGTCGTCCGCGCCATCCGCGCCTCCGCCGACCTCGCCGGCCGGCTGACCTTCGGCGAGACACCGGTGCGGTTCCCGTTCACGACAGCGGTGGTGGAGTGCTATGCCGACGCCAAGTGAGCGCCGCCCGGACGTACTTCGGCCACTCTTCCAGGGCTGCTCCCGAGCCCTTCGATCACTCCGTGCGAGCTCCTCCGCAGCCCTTCGGTCACTCCGCGAGAAGCTCCCGCAGCTCCGCCACCACCGCCTGCTCGTCGGTGCCGTCCAGCGCCGTGAGTGCCGCGCCCCAGGCGTCGTACGCCTCGGCCCGGCGCCCCTGCGCGCTCAGCAGCAGTCCGTGCTGGTGCCGGGCCAGGCCACCCATGTAGCAGTCGGCGCGGGCGTCGGCCCGGCGCAGCAGCTCGGCGCACTCGCGGCCCGCCCGTGCGGTCTCCCCCAGCTGCCGCAGCGCGCGGACCAGGCCGAGCCGGGTCTGGGACTCGCCGTGCCAGTCGCCGTGTCCGCCGAGGATGCGCAGGCTCTCCTCGAAGTGCTCTGCGGCGGCCGCCGGTTCGCCGAGGGTGAGGTGGGCGTAGCCGATGTTGCAGTGCGCCGAGTGCTGCACGATGACGGCGCCGATCGCGTCCCCGATCGCCAGCGAGCGCCGGTGCTGCTCGATCGCGGCACGCGGGTCGGTGTGCTCGTAGAGGTTGCCGAGGTGGCTGTGGGTGACCGCCTCGCCGTAGGGGTCGTTCAACTGCCGCGAGTGCGCGAGGCTCTGCCGCAGCGCCTCCCCGGACTCCGTGAACCGCCCGAGCCCCTCCAGCAGCAGTCCCCGGTTGTTCAGGGAGCGCCGGATCCTGGAGACGACACCGAGCCGCCGCCAGATCTCCAGGGCCTGGTCGGTGAGGGTGAGGGCGTCCTTCTGCCGGCCGGTCAGGAAGTGCAGGCCCGCCAGGTCGCCGAGGGCGTACGCCTCGGCCGCCGCGTCCCCGAGCCGCCGCGCCGCCCCGAGCGCGGCCCGCCCCAGCACCTCCATCTCGGCGACCCGGCCGCCGCGCTGGACGTAGGGGAAGAGCAGCCGCGCGAGCGTCGACAGGTGCGCGGCGCGACGCGGGTCGGGCGTGCCCGCGTTGCGTGACACCAGGGCAACGACGTTCTCCAGCTCCACCTCGCCCCAGCCGAAGGCCTGCTCGGCGGACTCGAAGGACGCCAGCGCGGCCACGTCGGCCGGGTGCTCCGGCGGCTGCGCGGAGGTGGGCCGGCGCCGGTCCTCCTGGTCGATCCCGGGCTCCACGATCGCCTCCAGCAGCCGTTCGGCCACGGCGGCGTACCAGCGCAGGGCGATCAGGTCGGGGGAAGGCGCGCCGGCGGGGTCGGTCCGGCGGTCGTCCTCCCCGTATGTGCCAGGGCTCTGCCCGGCGCCGTACGCGCCCGGGCCCTGCCCGTTGTCATACGTGCCCGGGCTCTGCGCGGCCTCCGGAAGGGCGCTCGGCGCGTCCGTGCAGGTTTCCTTCCCCCTGTCGTGTCCCGTGTCCGCCAGTTCGCGGGCGAAGTCGCGGACCAGGTCGTGCGGGGCGTAACGGCCGTAGGCGGTCTCCTCCAGGAGGGCGACGTCGACCAGGCGGTCCAGGGCCGCCTCGGCGCGCCGTGCGTCGGTGCCGGTGAGGCGGGCGATCAGCGGGGCGCCGTAGGTCGGCAGGTCCAGCGCGCCGATGCGGCGCAGCGCGAGGGCCGCGTCCCGGTCCGCCTCGCGCCCGGCGGCGGCGAGCGCGTCATGGGCGACGGCCAGGGAGCGCCGGACGCTCAGGTCGTCGTACTCGAGATGGCGCAACCGGCCACCGGTCTCCGCGAGTTGGCCCGCCAGCACATCCGGGGTGAGGGCGCGGCGGGCGGCGAGCCGGGCGGCCACGACGCGCAGCGCCAGCGGAAGCCGGCCGGTCAGCTCGACCAGTGGGTGACCGGCGTCCAGCCCCTCGCGTCCGCTCACCGCGCGCAGCAGTGCCGCGCTGTCCTCGCCGGTCAGCGGGGCGAGCGGGAAGCGCCGGGCGCCGTCGAGGGCGGTCAGTGGCGAGCGGCTGGTGACGATCACCGCGCAGCCGGGCCCGGCCGGCAGCAGGGGCCGTACCTGGGCCGCGTTCGCCGCGTCGTCCAGTACCAGCAGGACGCGGGCCGGGGCGAGCAGCGAGCGGAGCAACGCGGCTGCAGCGTCCGGGTGTTCGGGAATGCTGCGGGGCTCGGCACCCAGGTCCCGGAGCAGCGCCGCGAGCGCCGCGACGGGGCTGAGCGGGGTCATGCCGGGGGTGGCGCCGTGCAGGTTGACGTACAGCTGCCCATCGGTGAAACGTTCCCGCAGCTCATGCGCGACGGCCAGCGCGAGCGCGCTCTTGCCGACACCCGCCATGCCGCTGATCACGGCGATGGCCGGAGCCGGGGCGGGCGGCGCGGTGAGCGCGCGCCGCAGCTCGTGGCGGACCTCGGCGCGGCCGGTGAAATGGGCCGGCGGCGCCGGGAGTTGCGCGGGCCGCGGGGTCTGCCGGGCGCCCGGTGCGGCACCACCGCTCTCGTGCGGGGCCGGCGTCTCGGCTTCCTCCCCTGCGGCGCTGTCCAAGTCACCGGCGTCCGGAACCTGTTGACGGCGGTCACCTTGGGCGCGACGACGGCGGCCGCCACGCTCCCCCTCGGCCCCGTGCCGTTCCTCGTCACTCCCCCGCAACACCTCGACATGCGCCTCGCGGACCGCCGGACCGGGTTCGATGCCGAGTTCCTCGATCAGCCGGGCCCGCAGATCACGGTGGACGGCGAGGGCCTCGGCCTGACGGCCGGTGCGGTGCAGGGTGAGAATGAGCTGACGGTGGAACGCCTCGCGCAGCGGATACTCGGCCACCAGCGCCGCGAGTTCCGGGACGATCGCGGCCAACCGTGCGCCGCCGAGGTCGAGTTCGGCGTCGTAGCGCCACTCCAGCAGGAGCAGCCGGGCCTCCTCCAGACGCTGCACCAGGGCATAACCGCCGAGGTCGGCGGGGAGCCCGCTGAGCGGGGTGCCGCGCCAGAGCACGAGCGCGGCGCTGCAGGCCCGTACGACGCCCGGCCAGTCCCGCCGGGCATGCGCGGCACGCGCCTCGGCGACCCGGGCATCGAAGACGTGCACGTCCAACTCGCCGTGGTCGACGCGCAGTACGTATCCCGGCGCCACGGCCCTGAGCCGGTCGGGATCGTCCAGGAGCCGGCGCAGCCGGGTGACGTGGTTGTGCAGGGACGCCTGCGCGGAGACGGGCGGCGCCCCGCCCCACAGGGCGTCCTTCAGCGACTCCACCGACACCACCCGGCCCGGCTCCAGCAGCAACGCGGCCAGCAGCGTGCGCACCTTGGGGCTGCCGATGGCACGGACGCCGTTGTCAGGGCTGTCGTCGGGGGTGGGGGCGTGGGCGGTCGGCCTGCCGGTGCGGGAGTCGGCGGCAAGCGTGTCGGAAGGGGCGGCGGAGGTCTCGTACGAGATCCCGAACGGCTGTCGGTCGTACAGGACCGGCGGTCCCAGCAGCCCGAACCGCAGCCCGAACCGCAGCCCGCACCGCCGCATCACGCCGCTCCACAGCCTTCCTGCCCGGTCGGGGTCGACCGTGCTCCGCGACGAGCCTGTGCCCGCCGCTCTCTGGCGGAATTCCGCCCTGCCCTGGGCAGTTTCCCGCCACCTCCTGCCGGCCGGACGAGCCCCGGATCGGCCTGCCCGAAGGCCTGTTCCGCATGCCGTCCGGCGA
Organism: Streptomyces sp. RB17; assembly: GCF_009604455.1. Lineage (GTDB taxonomy): Bacteria > Actinomycetota > Actinomycetes > Streptomycetales > Streptomycetaceae > Streptomyces. Next base: position 730,973 of record NZ_WEGL01000004.1, on the reverse strand, counting down.
GTTCCGGCCAACGGGTCCGCCGTCTGCCGACGAACCGTTGGCCACATGTTAGCGATCCGTTGGCGAATCCTGGTGTGATCATTTCCATCGGATCTGGCCCGACGGCGCGCGCGTATGTCGCGTAACTCGGGGGAGTGTCGCCGTAGGCCGGGTCCGGGGACGCAAGGGGCCCCGGTCGGCGGAGGTGAACGCCCGGGGCCCCGTCCCGTTCCCTTGGCCGCGCCCCGCATGCGCCGGCCGGGCGGTCGACGCAGACACCCGCGCCCCGGATCCCCCTCGGGATCGCCGACGAAGGCGCCGAGCCCAGCCCACCGACGAATCCCCCGCGCCTCAGATCACCGGCGGACGTCCCAGCCGGGCCAGTCGCCACACCGTCCGCCAGCGCATGGGCCGACGCTCGCCGGCCGGTTCGCGCAGGCCCTCCGCGAACCCGCCGAGCCACGCCTTCAGCCCCGCCGGGGAGCGTGTGCGGACGAGGGTGAGCAGCGTCCACACTCCGAGGTGCACCGGGACGAGCGGCAGCGGCAGCCTGCGCCGGACGAGCCAGACGCGGTTGCGGGCGTTGACGCGGTAGTAGATGGCGTGCCGGGCCGGCGACGTCCTGGGGTGCTGGAGCAGCAGCTCGGGGGCGTAGAGGATCTTCCAGCCGGCATCGGCGGCGCGCCAGGCGAGGTCGGTCTCCTCGTGCGCGAAGAAGAACTCGGCGGGCCAGTCCCCGGTCTCGGCCAGCATCGCCATGCGCAGGGCGTGCCCGCCGCCGAGGAACCCGGTGACGTAACCCCCGCGCATCGGATCGGACTTGCCGACGCGGGGCACATGCCGCTGCTGGGTCTCACCGTGCTCGTCGGCGATGCGGAAGCCGACGATGCCGAGGCGCGGATCGGCGGCGTACAGGTCCCGTACGCGCCGCAGCACATCCGCGTCGACGAGCAGCCCGTCGTCGTCCAGTTCCACGACCACGTCGACGTCGCCGTACTCCCGCAGGCGGGCGAGGGCGACGTTCCGGCCGCCCGGGCAGCCGAGGTTCTCCTCCACGTCGATCGCGGTGACCTCGCCGGGCAGGGAGAGCCGGCGGGCGAACTCGGGCAGACGGCAGCCGTTGCCGACGATCACTGTGCGGGCGGGGGCGAGGTCCTGCTTGGCCACGGACTCCAGCAGGGCGTCGACCTCGGCGGGCCGGTTGCCCATGGTCACCACGGCTACGGCGATCCTCGGCTCCACCACGTCCCTCACCCCATCCGGCCGACGGCGGCACCGCGCCCTGACCGCGCGGCGCCCGCCGTTCACCAAGATGTTGCCTCAGGTCCGCGGGTTCACCAGACCCGGATTCACTTTGCCGTCCCTTTGCTCCCCTTTTGTCCAACCGTTTCCTCGGGTCCGAAGACCATCGACGCCAGGCGAACAGCCGCGGAGTGGGCAAGGAGTGAGCAACAGGAGGGCGGCCCGGCCGAGTTCGGCCGAGCCGCCGCCGGATCGATGCTCCGCTCAAATGCAGGGGACGTCGGCGAAGCCCGGGTAATAGAAGCGCCCTGCCGGGCCGGCGCTGTGGATGCAGAGGTGGAAGTCGGGACTCTGCGGCTTCGGACTCTCGGTGGCGGCGGTCGCGGTCGGAGCGACGAGGACGGTCACCCCGAGGATCATTGCCGCCACCACCGATTTCTTGCCCGGGATGCACCTCCGGAACGTCTTCATTGCCGCCCTCCTTCGGGCCGAGACGGGAGCGCCGCGCGATTCACAGGGCGACAGTCCGGCGCTCGTGATTCCGCCTATCGTCATATGCCGCAGGCATGGCGTCAATGCCCTTAACCGGGACATTCTCTCGCTAAAAGGCATATTTTTTCCATGAGGCCCCCGCGAGCAGCGTCGATGCGCAGCCTCGGGGCCGCAGCGAGATCCGTCCGGGCTGCAGTACAGGCCGCGGCCGCAGGCCCCTCAGCCGCGCTCGGAAGGCGACCTCTGCGCCCTGGCGTCCGGTGACGGCGATGGCGATGGCGAACCAGTTGGGCATCAGGGTGGGAAGCCGCCGGGCCTCGATCCAGCACGGCTCGTCGAACTCCTACGCCGGCGTCGGCATACCGGCCCCCGGTGAGACCCGCGTCCTGTACCGGGTGACCGAGGGCCGGGTGCGTGCCGCCGTCATCGCGGGCAGCGACCCGGAAGCGGTGCTCGCAGCCGTGACCGAGGACGCCGAGACGGTCGAGGTGACCACCGGCGACCCCGAACTGCGGTTCCTTGCCTCGCTGTTGCCCACGACCACAACAACGCCCTGCTCAGCGGCTTCATGGGCACCCAACGCTCCAAGTTCGACCACGCCCCGTCCCCCGACCAGGAGTTCACCCCGCCGAACCCCTACATCAAGGGCTTCGGCTCCTGGCTCCGGATGCCGGACGAGGCCCTGATCACCCCGGCCGATCCCATCCGGCTCTTCGAGGAGCCGGAGGTCGCCCTGGTCTACGTCAACGACGACGGCGGCGTGCCGCACTACGCCCGCTACGCCTTCGGCGATGACCTCAACGACATCGGCCCGCACCTGAGGAACCCGTGGGCCTGGACGCCGTACGCCAAGCTGTGCGAGACCTCGCTCACGCCTGGCTGTTCCTCGGCGAGCCGCCCCGGACCGCGACCGGACGGGTCACCATCGAACGGGACGGCGCCCCGGCCCGGGAGGGCGACTTCTCGTGCGCCTGACGATGGCGTTCCGGCTCCTCGCCGGTGTCGCCGCGGCAGCGGTCTGGGCCGAACTCGTCGGTTACGCACGGCGTCTGGCGCCCCGCACCTGCAGGGCAGGGCCATCGCACTGACCATGGCCGGTGTCCCGCTCGCCCTGTCCCTGGGCATCCCGCTCGGCACCTTCCTCGGCGGACTCTTCGGCTGGCGCCTGACGTTCGACCTCGTGACGCTGATCTCCGTGGCGCTGCTGGGGTGGATCACGATGTCGGTCCCGGACGCCCCGGGCCGGCGGCCGGAGGCCCGCGAGCCCGCCCTGAAGGCGCTGTCCCTTCCGGGGGTCGTGGCGGCCCTGTTCGTGGTCGCGGCCTACGTGCTGGCCCACAACATCCTCTGCACCTGCGTCGCCACCTTCCTCGACGCGTACGACATGGGCGGGTCCCGCGACGTCGTACTGCTCGTCCTCGGCATCGCCTCCGTGGTGAGCATCTGGATCAAGGGCGCCCCGGTCGACCGCACTTCGCAGCCATGGTGCTGTGGGGCCTCGGCTGGGGAGGTGTCACCACGCTCCTCCAGACCGCCGTCACCGACGCAGGAAGCGACCGAGGACAGGCCCTGCTGGTCACCACGTGGAACTCGTTCATGGCCGGCGGTGGGGCGGTCGGCGGCATCCTCCTGGACGGTCTCGGCCCCAAGTCCTTCCCGTGGAGCGTCCTCGCGCTCATGGCCCCGGTGCTCATCGTGGCGGTCGTCGCCCGCAAGCACGCCTTCCCCTCCACCCGCCCCTGGACCGAGTGCGGCAGCGGGCGTCCGCCCATCGAACTACTGACGAGCACGCACCCCAAGAACGCGCCACGCACCGGAGTTCGATCTCGCCATCCCCCGCCGGGACACTCCATGCGAGGCGCTGACGAAGGCCCCGTACCCGGCCCTGCCGGGTACGGGGCCTTCCCGCCCGAACTCCGCATTGCCGCAGGACCAGAAAACAAAGAAACCGCAGGTCAGAAGCCTGACTTGCGGTTTCTCATGGAGCCGCCTTCGGGATTCGAACCCGAGACCTACGCATTACGAGTGCGTTGCTCTGGCCATCTGAGCTAAGGCGGCGCGCCGTCCGCACTATGGTGCGATCGGCAACGTCGGTAAGTCTACACAGTTTCCGGGGGTGCTCCGACCACACCCCGCAGGCGCGGGCTCCGGGGCGGGCGGCAGGGGTGTGGCAGGGGCTATGAGCAGCGCTTTCCTTCGGTGGGCGGGGTGCCGGCGAGCAGGTAGGTGTTGATCGCCGTGTCGATGCAGGAGCTGCCGCGGCCGTAGGCGGTGTGGCCGTCGCCGGCGTACGTCAGCAGGCGGCTCGAGGAGAGCTGGTGGGCCAGGGACCGGGCCCAGCGGTAGGGAGTCGCGGGATCGCGGGTGGTGCCGACCACCACGATCGGCGCCGCGCCCTTCGCCTCGATGCGGTGCGGCTCACCCGTGGCCTTCACCGGCCAGTACGCACAGTTCAGCGAGGCCCAGGCCAGACCGTCGCCGAAGACCGGGGACGCCTTCTCGAAGGCGGGCAGCGCCTTGTCGACCTGCTCGGGTCCGGTGAAGGCCGGCGGCAGGTCCAGGCAGTTCACCGCCGCGTTGGCCATCATCAGGTTGCTGTAGTGGCCGTCGGCGTCGCGTTCGTAGTAGCTGTCGGAGAGCGCGAGCAGGCCCGCGCCGTCGTTCTTCTTCATCGCCGAGGTCAGCGCCTCGCGCAGCTGCTCCCACGTGCCCTGGTCGTACATCGCCGCGATCACCCCGGTCGTGGCCAGCGACTCGCCCAGCTTGCGGCCGTCCGCGTCACCCGCCTGGATGGGGTGGGCGTCCAGCTTGCGGAAGAACGCCCTGAGGTGGTCGCCGACCTGCGCCGGCGTCGTGCCGCTGCTGCCGAGCGGGCAGTCGGAGTGCCGTACGCAGTCCTTCGCGAACGCCTGGAACGCCGTCTCGAAGCCGGCCGTCTGGTCCAGGTTCATCTGCCGGGCGTCCAGGGAGGGGTCCATCGCGCCGTCCAGGACCATCCGGCCGACCCGGCCCGGGAACAGGCCCGCGTACGTCGCGCCGAGGAACGTGCCGTACGACGCCCCCACGTAGTTCAGTTTCGGATCACCCAGCACCGCCCGCACGATGTCCATGTCGCGCGCCGCCTCGACCGTGGAGACATGCCGCAGCAGCCGCGCCGAGTGCGCCCCGCAGCTCTCCGCGAACGTCCGGTCCGCCGTGGCCACGGCGTTCTGCTCCGGCTGATCGTCGGGCGTCAGGTCCGTCTGCGTGTACCGGTCCATCTGACGGCCGTCGAGGCACTCCACGGGCTCGCTGCGGGCCACGCCCCGCGGGTCCACCGCGACCATGTCGTAGTGGGCACGGACGTCGGCCGGGTAGCCGATGCCCGCGTACTGCTGGACGTAGCCCACCGCGGAGCCGCCGGGGCCGCCCGGGTTGACCAGCAGTGAGCCCAGCGGCCTGCCCTTGCCGGTGGCCCGCTTGCGGGTGACGGCCAACCGGACGTCGCCGGAACCGGGCTTGGCGTAGTCCAGCGGAGCCTTGATCGTCGTGCACTGGAAACCGGGGGCACCGCAGCTGCGCCAGCGCGGCCGCTGGGAGTAGTACGACGACAGCGCTGACGGCGTCGCACGCGGGAGCGCGGCCAGCACCGCATCCGCCGCACCGCCCGCCGACGTCGAGCTCCCGGAGGAGCAGGCGGACACGAGCAGGGCGGCCGCCGTGAGCAGGGCGGCCGTGAGGCGAGCAGTCGTCCGGGGGCGGGCGCCCCGGGTCCGGCGGAGGGATGGCCTGGTGTGCATCAGGCGAGCGTAACGCTGTGCGACGCTCCGTATGCGGTGCGTGGAGATTGTGGCCTCGTACGGGGGACATACGCGGGGACGAAGGCGGCGGCACGAGGGACGAAGGCGGCGGTACGAGGGACGACGGCGTCTTCTTACGGTGACCTCGTCCCTCGGCCGGGGTAGCCCGCCCGCAGCGGTTGAGACGGTTCAGCCGGCCCGCAGCGCCATCGTCATCGCCTCCACCGCAAGCAGCGGGGCCACGTTGCGGTCGAGGGCCTCACGGCACGCGGCGATCGCCTCGATGCGGCGGAGGGTGGATTCCGGGGTGCTGCCGCGCGCCAGCCGCTCCAGGGCGTCCTCGGCGTCTCCGTTGGCGATCGCCACGCGGGAGCCGAGCTGGAGGGCGAGGACGTCGCGGTAGAAGGCGGTGAGGTCGCCGAGGGCGATGTCGAGGCTGTCGCGCTGCGTGCGGGTTCTGCGGCGCTTCTGCATGTCCTCGAGGTCCTTCATCACGCCCGCCGTACCGCGCGGCAACCGGCCGCCCTGGACCGCGCCCAGCGCCGCCTTCAGATCGTCGGCCTCCTTGCCGTCCATCTCCTCGGCGAGCTGCTTGGCATCCTCCGCGGCCGCGTCGACCAGTTCCTGGGCGGCCTTGAGGCAGGCGCCGACCTCGTCCAGGCGCAGGGGCAGCTTGAGGACGGCCGCGCGGCGCTCGCGGGACGCCGGGTCGGTGGCCAGGCGCCGGGCGCGGTCGACGTGGCCCTGGGTGGCGCGGGCGGCGGCCGCCGCGATCTCGGGTTCGATGCCGTCGCGCCGTACGAGCATGTCGGCGACCGCGTCCACGGACGGCGTGCGCAGGGTCAGGTGGCGGCAGCGGGAGCGGATCGTCGGCAGGACGTCCTCGACGGAGGGGGCGCACAGCAGCCAGACCGTGCGGGGGGCGGGCTCCTCGACCGCCTTGAGGACGGCGTTGGCCGACTTCTCGTTCAGCCGCTCGGCGTCCTCGACGAGGATGATCTGCCAGCGGCCGGTCGCCGGGGAGGTGAATGACTTGCGGACCGTGTCCCGCATGTCCTTGACCAGGATCTCGGAGCCCACTGCGGCCACCGAGGTGACGTCCGCGTGGGTGCCGAGCAGTGCGGTGTGGCAGCCGTCGCAAAAGCCGCAGCCGGGGGCTCCGCCGAGGGCTCGGTCGGGACTCACGCACTGCAGGGCCGCGGCGAAGGCTCTGGCCGCCTGGTTCCGGCCCGCGCCGGGCGGGCCGGTGAACAGCCAGGCGTGCGTCATCTTCGACGCCTCGGGCAGCGGCCGGTCGGCCGCGGCGGCCGTGACGAGGGCGTCGGCGTCCCGCGCGGCCGCGTCGAGCACCGCGCTCACCTTCTCCTGCCCGACGAGGTCGTCCCACACGGTCATGGGTCACGCCGCCCTTCCGTCACACTCCGCGTTCCTGCCCTCCATTGTGCGGGCGGGCACTGACAGTGGGCGGCGCCATCGGCGCTCCGACGGCGCCACCCCCGCGCAGTCCCGAAAGGACATCAGCCGCGCCGGCCCCGGTCGCGACCGCTGCGGCCCTGCTCCTCGTCGTGGTCGCCGTACTCCCGCTCGTCGTACGACCCCAGCAGCTCGTCCGCCAGCGACGGCAGGTCGTCCAGCGGAGTCTCCTCGGCCCAGTCGGGGCGCGGCCGCCGGCGCGGGGTGCCATCGGCGTCGATCTGCGGCATCTCGCGCGTACGGTGCTCAGAACCGTCGGGGCCCGCGGCGGGCCGCTCGTCCCGGAAGAAGCCGGACGGCATCCGGTCCGCCGGATCGTCACCCCGTACGGGCGGCAGTACGGCCGTCTCGTCGGCCGCGCCGGGGACCACCGGCGGCAGCACCGCCGTGTCGTCCGCCGCGCCTGGAACCTGGGGCAGCACGGCCGTCTCGTCCGCCGCGCCTGGAACCTGGGGCAGCACCGCCGTCTCGTCCGTCCCCGGAGCCCCCGGAGGCTGCGGCAGTTCGGCGGTCACCTCGGAGTCCGGGTGGGAGGCGTCGGAAGCCTCGGCATCCTGGGCGTTCTCGGCGGAGTCGCCCGGCTCCTCGCGAACCGGACGCAGCACCGTCGTCTCGTCCGTGGCCGCCCCACGCCCGCCCGGCTCGCCCTGTCCCGGCGAGACCACCGGCGTCGCGACCGTCGACGCGTCCGGTGCCACGCCCGGTGCGGCCGGCAGGCGCGTGCTGGAACGGCGGGCCGCCGTGTCGGCCGCCGCCGCTGCCTCGGCGGCCTGCCGGCGAGCCTCCTCGGCGCGCAGCAGCGCCTCCTCGGCCTTGCGCTGCTTCTCCAGCCGGCGCGCTTCCTCTTCCGCGCGCAGCCGGGCCTCCTCCTCGGCCAGCCTGCGACGCTGCTCCTCCTCGGCCCTGCGGCGGGCCTCCTCCTCGGCGCGGGCCTTCTCCTCGGCGAGGAGCCGCAGACGCTCCTCCTCCGCGCGCCGGGCGGCCTCCGCAGCCCGCTGCCGGGCCTCCTCCGCCTGCCGTTCGGCCTCGCGGCGCTGCGCCTCCTCCAGCTCGCGGCGCTTGCGTTCCTCCTCCTCGGCACGCAGCCGGGCCAGCTCCTCCTGGCGCTCGCGCTCCAGGCGCTCCTCCTCGGCCTTGCGCGCGGCCTCTTCCTCGGCCTTGCGGCGAGCCTCCTCCTCGGCCTTCTTCCGCGCCTCCTCCTGGGCCTTGATCTCGGCCTCGGACAGGGGCAGCACGGTGTCGAGCCGGTGCCGGATCACCGTGGTGACGGCCTCGGGCTCCTGGCCGGCGTCCACGACCAGGTAACGGCCGGGGTCGGCGGCGGCCAGCGTGAGGAAACCGGACCGCACGCGCGCGTGGAACTCCGCCGGCTCCGACTCCAGCCGGTCCGGCGCCTCGGTGAACCGCTCGCGGGCGGTCTCCGGGGAGACGTCGAGCAGGACGGTCAGATGCGGAACGAGGCCGTCGGTCGCCCAGCGGTTGATGCGGGCGATCTCGGTCGGGGACAGATCGCGGCCGGCGCCCTGGTAGGCGACGGACGAGTCGATGTAGCGGTCGGAGATGACCACCGCGCCGCGCTCGAGGGCGGGGCGTACGACGGTGTCGACGTGCTCGGCACGGTCGGCGGCGTACAGCAGCGCCTCCGCGCGGTGCGACAGGCCCGCCGAGGACACGTCCAGCAGGATCGAGCGCAGCCGCTTGCCGACGGGCGTGGCCCCCGGCTCGCGGGTGAGCACGACCTCGTGGCCCTTGGCCCGGATCCACTCCGCGAGGGCCTCGGCCTGGGTGGACTTGCCGGCGCCGTCGCCGCCCTCCAGGGCGATGAAGAAGCCGTTCGCCGCCGGTGCCTCGACCGGGTCGTCGCCGCCGAGCAGCGCGTCCTTGAGGTCCTGCCGCAGCGGGATGCCGGAGCGGTCGTCGACCTTGGCGAGCACCAGCGCCGCCACCGGCAGCAGCAGCGCGCCGACCAGCATCAGCGTGAACGAGGCGCCGCCGTGCGCGAAGACGAACCTGCCGTTCTCCAGCCGGTGCCGGCCGATGAGCCCGGCGACCACGGGTGCGATCACGGCGCCGAGCGCTATGAAGACCCGGACGACCGCGTGCAGGTGCCCGGTGACGCGCGCCCGGCGGTAGTCCTCGGTCTCCTGGTCGAGCAGGGCGTGCCCGGTGTTCGCGGCCACGCCCGCGGTGACACCGGCGAGGGTGACGATCAGCAGCACCGTGGTGACGTCCGGGACCAGCCCGGCGGCCAGCAGGGCGATGCCGGTGAAGGCGATGGCGAGGGCGAGCAGGCGGCGGCGCGAGAGCGAGGGCAGCAGCGCGGGGGCCGAACGGATGCCGACGGCGACACCGCCGGTCAGGCCCAGCACCAGCAGGCCGTACAGGACCGGGCCGCCACCCATGTCGGTGGCGTGCAGCACGCACACGGAGACGGCCGCCGCGATGGCCCCGGCGACCGCGGCGCAGGCCGGGACGAGCAGCGGGATCGCGCCCGTACGGCCCTTGTCGACACCGGTGCCGGTGCGCGGGCGGCGCAGGCCCTCGAGCGGGGACCGCGCGCGCGGGGTGCGTACGTCGGGCAGCTCCAGGAAGGTCAGCACGGACAGGGAGGCGGCGAACAGACCGGCCGCCACATACGCGCCGAGCGCCGCCTGGTGCTGGTCGAACCAGGCCACGCCGGTGCCCAGCAGGTTGTTGAGCAGGGCGGCGACGACCAGCGCGGCGGCGGCCAGCGGGACGGCCAGGAAGCTGGTGCGCAGCGACAGGCGGCGCAGGGCGTCCATATGGTCGGGCAGCGGCCGTACGGTGGCGCCCTCCGGAGGCGGGCCGGGCAGCAGGGCCGGGGCCGCACTCTCCCGGCAGACCGTCCACAGGCGCTCGGCGACGCCGGTGACGAAGGCGGTGACCAGCAGGACCGCCAGCGCGTTGTCCGGGGTCCAGTCGATCCACAGGGGTGCGACGATCAGCAGCGCGGCGCGCACGCCGTCGGCTCCGACCATGGTCCAGCGGCGGTCGAGGGGGCCCTCCTGGGCGGTGAGCGAGGTCAGCGGGCCGAGGAGGACCGCGCCGAACAGCAGCGCGGCGAGGACGCGCGCCCCGAAGACCGTCGCCACTGCGAACGCCACGCCCCGGTATCCACCGCCGAACGAGCCCTGGGCGATCGCCGCCTGGAGGGCGAGGACGACCAGGACGAGGAGGGCGAGGGTGTCGCCGACGCCGCTCACCAGCTGCGCGCTCCACAGGCGTCGCAGTTCGGGTCGGCGCAGCAGGGAACGGACGGCGCGCTCGCGGGAGTCCGCGACCAGGGCGTCGTCCGGGGCTGTGGTGGTGGCCGTTGGCTGCTCGGCTCGCGTCATGCGTTCAGCCTATCCGGAGCCACCGACACCACACCCCGCCTCTCCTGGCATGCGCACGCCCTGACATCAAAGTGATGCCGGTCCGTTCGCCACGCGAAGCCGGAAGCCACGCCGCCGACGAGCCCTTCCTCCGCAGTGGGGCCGGCTCTCCGGCGAAGGAGTTCCGGCTGTCCGGGCAACGGCGACCCGGTTCTCCGGCGAAGGTGGTCCGGCTGTCCGGGTGACGGCGGCCTGGCTCTCCAGCGACGGCGGTGACGGTCCGGGCGACGGCGGTCCGGCGGTCCGGGCGACGGCGGTCCGGCTGTCCGAGCCGGAAGCGGCAGGCCCCTGGGCACGAAGCCGCGAGCCCACCGGGCACGGACGCCGCCGGCACACGGGGCGGAAAGCCGGACAATCGGGCGGGAGGCTGCGCCTCGGGCCGTCACGGCAGACCCCAGCCCACAAGCCACCGGCCCCAGCCCGCAAGCCACCGCCCCTGCACCCGGAGCCGCAACGGCCCCCGGACCCGCCGGGAGCTGTCACTCCTCCGTGCCAGAAGCCACCGCCTCGGACCCGCAGGGCAGACCCGGTCTGCAAGCCGCCGCCCCCTGGGCCGGAGCCGCAGCACCCCCCGACCCGCCGGAGCTGTCAGTCCTCCGTGCCGGTGGACGGTGCCTCGGAAGCCGTTGCCTTCCTGGCGGTCGTCTTCTTCGCCGTGGTCTTCTTCGCGGCCGCGGTCGTCTTCTTCGCCGCCGTCTTCTTGGCGGCGGTCTTCTTCGCCGGAGCCGCCCTCTTGGCCGGGGCCTTCTTCGCGGTCTTCTTGACGGGCGCCTTCGCGCGCTTCTCGGCGAGCAACTCGAAGCCGCGCTCCGGGGTGATCGCCTCGACGCTGTCGCCGGAGCGCAGGGTCGCATTGGTCTCGCCGTCGGTGACGTACGGCCCGAAGCGGCCGTCCTTGACCACCACCGGCTTGCCGGAGACCGGGTCGTCGCCCAGCTCCTTCAGCGGCGGCTTGGCGGCAGCGCGCCCACGCTGCTTGGGCTGGGCGTAGATCGCCAGCGCCTCCTCCAGCGTGATCGTGAAGAGCTGGTCCTCGGACTGCAGCGAGCGCGAGTCCGTGCCCTTCTTCAGATACGGGCCGTAGCGGCCGTTCTGCGCGGTGATCTCCTGGCCCTCGGCGTCGGTGCCGACGATCCGCGGCAGCGACATCAGCTTCAGGGCGTCGTCGAGCGTCACCGTGTCGAGCGACATCGACTTGAAGAGGGAGGCCGTGCGCGGCTTGACCGCGTTCTTGCCGGTCTTCGGGGTGCCCTCGGGGAGGATCTCCGTGACGTACGGGCCGTAGCGGCCGGCCTTGGCGACGATCTGGTGGCCGGTGGCCGGGTCGGTGCCCAGCTCGAAGTCGCCGCTGGGCTTGGCCAGCAGCTCCTCGGCCAGCTCGACGGACAGCTCGTCCGGCGCCAGGTCGTCCGGGACGTCCGCGCGCTGGTGCTGCTCGGTGTCCTTCTCTCCGCGCTCGATGTACGGGCCGTAGCGGCCGACGCGGAGCACGATGTCGTTGCCCACCGGGAACGACGACACCTCGCGCGCGTCGATCGCGCCCAGGTCGGTCACCAGCTCCTTGAGGCCACCGAGGTGGTCCCCGTCGCCGTTGCCCGCCTCGGCGGCGCCGCCGTGACCGGTGCCTTCGCCGAAGTAGAAACGCTTCAGCCACGGCACGGCCTTGGCCTCGCCGGCGGCGATGCGGTCGAGGTCGTCCTCCATCTTGGCGGTGAAGTCGTAGTCGACGAGCCGCCCGAAGTGCTTCTCCAGGAGGTTCACGACGGCGAAGGACAGGAAGGACGGCACGAGGGCCGTGCCCTTCTTGAAGACGTAGCCGCGGTCGAGGATCGTGCCGATGATCGACGCGTACGTCGACGGACGGCCGATCTCGCGCTCTTCCAGCTCCTTGACCAGGGAGGCCTCGGTGTAGCGGGCCGGGGGCTTGGTGGCGTGGCCGTCGACCGTGATCTCCTCGGCGGACAGCGCGTCGCCCTCGGCGACCTGCGGCAGCCGGCGTTCGCGGTCGTCCAGCTCGGCGTTCGGGTCGTCGGCACCCTCGACGTAGGCCTTCAGGAAGCCGTGGAAGGTGATCGTCTTGCCGGAGGCGCTGAACTCGACGTCCCGGCCGTCGGCGGCACTGCCGCCGATCCGTACGGTCACGCTGTTGCCGGTCGCGTCCTTCATCTGGGAGGCGACGGTCCGCTTCCAGATCAGTTCGTAGAGCTTGAACTGGTCACCGGTCAGGCCGGTCTCGGCGGGAGTGCGGAAACGATCACCCGAGGGGCGGATCGCCTCGTGCGCCTCCTGCGCGTTCTTGACCTTGGCGGCGTAGGTACGCGGCTGCGGGGGCAGGTAGTCGGCGCCGTACAGCTGCGTGACCTGGGCGCGGGCGGCCGCGATCGCGGTGTCGCTCAGCGTCGTGGAGTCCGTACGCATGTACGTGATGTAGCCGTTCTCGTACAGCTTCTGGGCGACCTGCATGGTCGCCTTCGCGCCGAAGCCGAGCTTGCGGCTGGCCTCCTGCTGCAGCGTCGTCGTACGGAACGGGGCGTACGGCGAGCGGCGGTACGGCTTGGACTCGACGGACCGCACGGAGAAGCGGGTGTTCTCCAGGGCGGCGGCGAGGGCGCGGGCGGTCGCCTCGTCGAGGTGGAGGGTGTTCGCGCTCTTGAGTTGTCCCAGGGAGTCGAAGTCGCGGCCCTGCGCGATCCGCCTGCCGTCGACGGTCTGCAGGCGGGCGATCAGCGACGACGGGTCCGACGTGTCGCCCGCGCGGCCGGTCGCGAAGGTGCCCGTCAGGTCCCAGTACTCGGCAGAACGAAAAGCGATCCGCTCGCGTTCCCGCTCGACGACGAGACGCGTGGCGACGGACTGGACACGGCCGGCCGACAGCCGGGGCATGACCTTCTTCCACAGGACCGGCGAGACCTCGTAGCCGTAGAGGCGGTCGAGGATGCGACGGGTCTCCTGGGCGTCGACCAGCTTCTGGTTGAGCTGGCGCGGGTTGGCGACGGCCTCGCGGATCGCGTCCTTGGTGATCTCGTGGAACACCATCCGCTTGACCGGAATCTTCGGCTTGAGGACCTCCTGGAGGTGCCAGGCGATCGCCTCGCCCTCCCGGTCCTCATCGGTGGCGAGGAAGAGCTCATCGGAATCCTTCAGCAGGTCCTTGAGCTTCTTGACCTGTGCCTTCTTGTCGGCGTTGATCACATAGATCGGCTGGAAGTCATGGTCGACGTCCACACCGAGGCGGCGTACCTCGCCGGTGTACTTCTCGGGCACCTCCGCGGCGCCGTTGGGGAGGTCGCGGATGTGCCCGACGCTCGCTTCGACGACGTAGCCGGGGCCGAGGTAGCCCTTGATCGTCTTCGCCTTGGCAGGCGACTCGACGATGACGAGTCGGCGGCCGCCCTGTGCGGTCTCGCTGGTCGGGGACAACTTCGCTCTTCTCTCCGGTCGACGCTGGGGCCTCCCCAGGGCTTCTTCCCGGGGTCGCGGCGTACTGCTGGCACGTGTGACGCTGCGGAGTGTGACGGTACATCCCGCCCCCGTGTCAAACGGGAAAAGCCCACAACGGCCACTCGAACGGTAACCCGACTACCGGCATTCCTGCCGCCCGGACTACCGGGTACCCACCCGAGGCATGTCCGGAGCGTGATGCTCCCCTTACTTCCGCGGCATTCTCACCGCCGCCGCCGTGCGACGTCAGAAGCGGGTCAGGCAGTACACGCCGAGGGCCAGCGCGACCGTCCCGGCCACGCTCGCGAGGGCTGCCGATGCGACCTGGTTCACACCGTGGGCCACCGGTTCGCGGCGCCTGAGTCGGGTGCCGGTCCAGGCCAGAAGGGCGCCTCCGAACAGGGCGAACACCATTCCCGCGAAGATCGCCGGCCCGCTCTCCATCCCCCGCCCACCTCTTCCGCGCCGTCCGGCTCTGCCCGCGCCGGGAGACTGGCACGCACGGGAGACGAGCGAGGGACGGACGGGCGACAACGAGGTGAACGGCCGGTCGACGTGATATCGCACACGTGATCGACCAGCGCCCCGGATGCGCGCGGCGCCCACATTTTTCCGGCCGTTTTTCTCACATCGGCGCGTCACGGAAGCGGCATGGGCGCGTCAGGGCACCCGCCGCCGGTCCGCGACGGCCCGTGCCACCGGCATACGACGATGATCGGGGCGCGGCCACGAGGGCATCGGGCGATGGCTACGACCGCACCGGTACCCGGCGTACGTCAGGCGACCCAAGCCGCCGTAGCCCGGCGCACCACGGCCGGCCGACGGAGCCCGCCGACGCCGGACCAGCCGCACGCCGCACCAGCCGCACGCCGGACCAGCCGCCATGGCCCCGTCGCCGGCCCGGCCCAGGTCGGGTCGGGTCGGGTCGGGTCGGGTCGGGTCGGGTCGGGTCGGGTCGGGTCGGGTCAGCGTGCCGGCTCCAGGAAGCCCTGCTCCACGAGCAGGCGGATCTGCGCGGGCGTCCGGTCGCGGAGCACCACCGGGTCCTCGTCCATGAGCTGGGCGATGGCGTCCAGGATGCGGCCCGCGCTCAGCGTGCCGTCGCAGACGCCCGCGAACCCGGCGCCGACCGTGTCCACCTTCGTGGCCCGCCGCATCCCGCGGTGCTGGCGCAGCACCACATGCTCCGGGTCCTCGGCGCCGGGCAGCCCGACCTGCTCCTGGACCACCTCGGCGGCGAGCTTGAAGTGGCTGTCGAGCAGCGCCGCGTCGTCGTGCCCCCGGAGATAGTCGAGACGCGCGAAGTGCGCCCGGATCGTGTCCCCGAGGGGCTGCTCGACGGGGTGCGGCCACTCCTCCACCGTGACGACGGGCTCGGCTGAACCCGTCCGGCGCAGGGTGATCCAGCCGAAGCCGACCGCCTTGACCTTGCGCGCCTCGAACTCGTCGAGCCAGGCGTCGTACCGCGCCTGGTACTCCGCCGGGTCCCCGCGGTGGTCACCGGCGTCCCTCAGCCACAACTCGGCGTACTGCGTGACGTCCTGTACCTCGCGCTGCACGATCCAGGCATCGCACCCGCGCGGCACCCACGACCTGAGTCTGTCCTGCCAGTCCTCCCCTGCCACGTGCTGCCAGTTGGCGAGGAACTGCGCGAACCCGCCCTCGTTCAGCCGTTCCCCCGCCTGCTGAACGAGCGAGCGGCACAGATCGTCCCCGCCCATGCCACCGTCCCGGTATGTGAGGCGAGCACCGGGCGAGATGACGAAGGGCGGGTTGGAGACGATCAGGTCGAAGGTCTCGTCGTCCCGGACCGGCTCGAACAGCGAGCCCTCGCGCAGATCGGCGGCGGGTGCGGCGGAGAGCGCGAGCGTGAGCGCGGTGATGTGCAGGGCACGCGGGTTGAGGTCGGTCGCCGTCACGCGCGTGGCGTGGTGCGTGGCGTGCAGCGCCTGGATGCCGGAGCCGGTGCCGAGGTCCAGGGCGGACGCGACCGGCGTACGGACGGTGATGCCGGCGAGGGTGGTGGAGGCGCCGCCGACGCCGAGTACGACGCCCTCGTCGCGCTGTCCGATGCCACCCGCACCGCCGACCGCGCAGCCCAGGTCGGAGACGATGAACCAGTCCTCGCCACCGGGGCCGCCGTAGGGCCGTACGTCCACGGTGGCGGCCACCTCGTCGCCCCCCACGCGCGTGAGCCACCCCGCCTGCAGCGCCTCCTCGGCCGGCAGAACGGCCGCCACACGCGCGTACGGCACCGGTTGCTGGAGCAGGAACAGCCGTACGAGCGTCTCCAGCGGCGTGTCGCCACGGGTCGCCCGCAGGGCGGGCACGGTCTCGCTGCGGGCCAGCGCCGCGTACGCGGGGGCGCCGAGCAGGTCCAGCAGCCCGTCGGCGGTGAAGGAGGCGGCCAGCAGCGCGTCACGCAGGCGTGCGGCGATGTCGGTCCGGTCGGAAGCGGGCAGGGGAGCGAGTCCGGAGTCAGTCACACCCCCCATTGTGGCCCGCGGCCCCTCCCCTTCGCGGCCTCAGCACGCCCCGCCGACGGAGCCCGGCGCGCCTCGCCGAAGCAGACGGGCGCTCCCCACCGAAGTGCTCGGCGCACCCCGCCGACGCGGCTCACCGACGCTTCGGCGCGCGTCGCGACCCGCCCGGCCGCGGCCCGTCGGCCGGCGTCGCGGAGCAGGCCCGCCCGGGCCGCCGACCGCCCTTGCCCGCAGGCCGAGCGCCACCGGCCGTAAGCCGTGGCCCTGAGGCCCTGAGGCCCTGAGAGGTCACCCGTGAGCCGCCGGCCCGCAGCGGTCCCGTCAGCCTGCCGACGGCGACGACGAGGACGAAGCGGTGGCCGCCACCTTCTTGCAGCTGGCCTGCTGGGCGATGGCGTTCTTGACGTCGCCCTGCTGGAGCTTCTCCAGCGCGTCGGTGCCGCTCTTGTGCTGCTTCTCCAGGTCCGTCATCTGCACCGCGACGTCGTGCAGACCCGAGGCGAACTTGGCCTGGTCCTTGGTGTTCAGCGCGTCGACCTGCTTCTTCAGCCCGGCGTAGGAGGCGGAGAGGCCGTTGAAGCTCTTCACGACGTCCTGCAGGCGCTTGGCGCCGTCGCTGACACCGGGAGGCGCGCCCGCATTGCTGACGGCCGTGGCGATCGCCTTGTAGCCGTCGGCCATGTCCTGGAAGGCCTGCGAGTCCGTCTTCTGAAGGGTCTCGGGCTTGGCGGTGTCGGCGGCCGTCGTGCTGATCGCCGTGTTCGCCGCCTTGATCTTCGCGTCCTGCGCGGGCACCGCGTCGCACACCGACTTGGCCCAGGCGACCAGCTTGGGGTCGGGTCCCTTGTCACCGCCGCTGCTGGTGCATCCCGACAGCGCCGCCACCAGTACCGCACCGCCGGACAGTGCGGCCGCGAGCTTCTTGTTCACCGGATTGGTCCCTTCCCTGGCTCTCGGCCCACGGACCCTACACGGCGGACGCACACCCTCCGCTCCCCGAACGCCCCCTATAGCGCCCTTTGCGACCCTTTGCACCATGAGAGAGAAGGCTCACCACGTGGGCGAGCCCACGGACGACCCCGCAGGCGACCCCACCGACGGCCCCACCGACGACCCCACGGACACCCACAGACGACAGCGCAGACGACAGCGCAGATGACAGCGCAGATGACAGCGCAGATCAGCACAGACGACAGCGGGCGGGCGGCACGTCAGCACGCGCCGCCCGCCCGCCCGTTGAGCAGGGCCTTCCCAGGCGGTCTAGGAAACCACCGCCGTGTTCGGTGAGTTGGTGACCCGCTCGGCGTTCTCGTCGTCGCCGACGGCGATTCCGCGCCGCTTGGAGACGTACACGGCGACGACGATCACCGCGAGCGCGAAGATCGCGACCGCGATCCGTACGCCGAGGCTCTTGTCGCTGCCGTAGGAGAACTTGATCACCGCGGGCGCGATGAGCAGTGAGACGAGGTTCATGACCTTCAGCAGCGGGTTGATCGCCGGCCCCGCGGTGTCCTTGAAGGGGTCGCCGACGGTGTCGCCGATCACCGTGGCCGCGTGGGCCTCGCTGCCCTTGCCGCCGTGATGGCCGTCCTCCACCAGTTTCTTGGCGTTGTCCCAGGCGCCACCGGAGTTGGCGAGGAACACCGCCATCAGAGTGCCCGCGCCGATCGCGCCGGCGAGGTAGGAGCCGAGCGAGCCGACGCCGAGCGTGAACCCGACGAAGATCGGCGCCATCACGGCGAGCAGACCGGGTGTGGCCAGCTCCCGCAGGGCGTCCCTGGTGCAGATGTCGACGACCTTGCCGTACTCGGGCTTCTCGGTGAAGTCCATGATCCCGGGCCTTTCCCGGAACTGCCGCCGCACCTCGAACACCACCGAACCCGCCGAACGCGACACGGCGTTGATGGCCAGTCCGGAGAAGAGGAAGACGACAGCGGCGCCCGCGATGAGGCCGACGAGGTTGTTGGGCTGCGAGATGTCCAGGGACAGACTCAGCGGCGCACCCGGCCCGGTGAGCTTCACCCCGACGTCCTGCACATTGGTGGTGATCGCGTCGCGGTACGACCCGAACAGCGCCGACGCGGCGAGGACGGCGGTGGCGATGGCGATGCCCTTGGTGATGGCCTTGGTCGTGTTGCCGACCGCGTCCAGGTTGGTGAGCACCTGTGCGCCCGCGCCCTCGACGTCGCCGGACATCTCGGCGATGCCCTGCGCGTTGTCGGAGACCGGACCGAAGGTGTCCATGGCGACGATCACGCCGACCGTGGTGAGCAGGCCGGTGCCGGCCAGCGCGACCGCGAACAGCGCGAGCATGATCGACGTACCGCCGAGCAGGAACGCGCCGTACACGCCGAGCCCGATGAGCAGCGCGGTGTAGACGGCGGACTCCAGACCGAGGGAGATGCCGGACAGGACGACAGTGGCCGGTCCGGTGAGGGAGGTCTTGCCGATGTCCCGGACCGGGCGGCGGTTGGTCTCGGTGAAGTAGCCGGTCAGCTGCTGGATGACCGCGGCCAGCAGGATGCCGATCGCCACCGCGACCAGAGCGAGGATCCGCGGGTCGCCGTCCTTGCCCCGGATCGCCGCGTCCGTCAGGCCGTGGAGAGCGGAGTACTTCGAGGGCAGGTAGACGAAGACCGCGATCGCGACCAGCACGAGCGAGATCACCGCGGAGATGAAGAAACCGCGGTTGATCGCCGACATGCCGCTGCGGTCGGCGCGCCGCGGTGCGACCGCGAAGATGCCGATCATCGCCGTGATGACGCCGATCGCGGGCACGAGCAGCGGGAAGGCGAGCCCCGAGTTGCCGAAGGCGGCCTTGCCGAGGATCAGGGCGGCCACCAGGGTCACGGCGTACGACTCGAAGAGGTCGGCCGCCATGCCCGCGCAGTCGCCGACGTTGTCGCCCACGTTGTCGGCGATGGTCGCGGCATTGCGCGGATCGTCCTCCGGAATGCCCTGTTCGACCTTGCCGACCAGGTCGGCGCCGACGTCGGCGGCCTTGGTGAAGATGCCGCCGCCCACACGCATGAACATGGCGATCAGGGCGGCGCCGAGGCCGAAGCCCTCCAGCACCTTCGGAGCGTCGGCCGCGTACACCAGCACCACGCAGGAGGCGCCCAGCAGGCCGAGCCCCACCGTGAACATGCCGACGACGCCGCCCGTGCGAAATGCGATCTTCATCGCGGTGTGCGAGACGGTGGTGAGATCCTTTTGTGGTTCGCCCGGTGCCGGGGTCGCTTCCCGGGCCGCCGCGGCGACCCGCACGTTGCTGCGCACGGCGAGCCACATGCCGATATAGCCGGTGGCCGCCGAGAACACCGCTCCGATCAGGAAGAACACCGATCGTCCGGCACGCTGATTCCAGTCGTCCGCGGGCAGCAGCATGAGCAGGAAGAAGACGACGACGGCGAATACGCCGAGCGTGCGCAACTGCCGGGCGAGATAGGCCTTCGCGCCTTCCTGGACCGCCTCGGCGATCCGCTTCATGCTGTCGGTGCCCTCGCCCGCCGCCAGTACCTGGCGCACCAGGATTCCCGCGACCACCAGGGCGGCCAGCGCGACCGCCGCGATGACGGCCACGATGATCCGGTTGTCGTGTGTCAGGACTGCGGCTGCGAGGGACGTGGGATGACCCGATTGAGGGGTAGAAAGCCCCGCCATTCGTCCTCCTTGACGCTTGGGCTGAGCTCAAGATGTGGGGATTCTAGGTACCTCAGTGTGATCTAAACAGAGCGCGGTAAACGGAATTCGCCTCCACCGGCTCATCAGTAAATGATCGAGATCTTGCAGGACAACCCGAATGGAGTAATGCCCCCAGGGCATTCTCAATGATCGTGAATTCCTTCACGAATTGCGGGCGTGCCGCCTGACGTCGGAAAAACACCGAGGGCCCTGCTCGGCAGGGCCCTCGTGAGGTGGTGCGGCGCGGCGCTCAGACCAGCGCCGTGGCCGGTGGTGTGGTCGGCCAGGTCATGCGGATCAGGCCGCCGTCGTGTCCGGTGGTGACCTGGACGTCGTCGACGAGGCCGCTGATGACCGCGAGGCCCATCTCGTCCTCCTCGACCTCCGCCTCGCCGTCCGGTCCGGCGCCGGGCGTGTCGCCCGGAGCGGCGTGCGGCGCTTCGTCGCCGACCTCGATGGAGAACTGTTTCTCCTCTTCGATCAGCGCCACCTTCACGGGTGCGCTGATGCCGCTGATCTGGTGCAGTCCGACGGCACGGGAGCAGGCCTCGCCGACGGCGAGCCGGACCTCGTCGAGGACGGCCTCGTCCACTCCGGCCCTGCGTGCCACCGCGGCCGCCACCAACCGGGCGGTCCGGACGTGCTCGGGCAGCGCGCTGAAGCGGAGTTCAACGGTGGCCATGCATCCCCCTCGCGACTACGGGCGTGCGGTCGGGGGCGGGGGCGCCGAGCGCCCGCACCCCCTGCTGTGCTTCTGTGCGCCGGGCCGCTCCAGGGCCCGGGGCGGAACCGGTCGACGCGCCGGGCCGCGAACGCAGCGGCCCGGCCGGGACCGGCCGGCGTCCGAGCGCCTACGGCAGCCCGGCGCCGGTGACCGGTCCAGGGTCAGTCGGTGGCCGCCACCGCTTCCTCGACCGAGGTGTGGATCGGGAACACCTTGGTGAGGCCGGTGATACGGAAGATCTTGAGAATGCGCTCCTGGTTGCAGACCAGGCGCAGCGAGCCCTCGTGGGCACGCACTCGCTTCAGGCCACCGACCAGCACGCCGAGCCCGGTGGAGTCGAGGAAGTCCACGCCCTCCATGTCGACGACGAGGTGGAAATTGCCGTCGTTCACCAGCTCGACCAGCTGCTCGCGCAGCTTGGGCGCGGTGTATACATCGATTTCGCCACCGACCTCGACGACCGTACGATCGCCGACGGTACGGGTCGACAGGGACAGGTCCACGGATCCTCCAGCACCTTGCTATCGAGCGGTCGCCCCTCGGGACACCCAGCGGCCCCCGGGACGCATCGCCAGCCGCGATGGCATTCAATCACTTACTGGCAGGCGTGCACGACGCCTTGGCTCCATTGTCCGTCACGCCAGTGACACACTCGGTGCCGATGGCCAAGAATCACCGATCCGATCGATCCCCGGCGGACCCGGCGTCCCGCCCGTCTCCGGGCGCGGTCCTGGACCGGCTCGCCTCCGGGCCGAGCCGGTCTGCGCGCATCACTCATACGGAGCACTTGCCCCCGCGCGCGGGCCGCCATGCCGTCTGGCCTGACCGAATCCGCTCCGAGGTGATCGCGGCCGTACAGGCGTGCGGCATCGAACACCCCTGGGCGCACCAGGCGCTGGCCGCCGAGCACGCCCTGGACGGCGACTCGGTGGTCGTCGCCACCGGCACCGCCTCCGGCAAGTCCCTCGCGTACCTCGTGCCCGTCCTGTCCACCCTGATGGACGGCTCCGAGGCCCCGAACGGCCGTGGCGCCACCGCCCTGTACCTGGCACCCACCAAGGCGCTCGCGGCGGATCAGTGCCGGTCGGTGAAGGAACTTTCACAACCGCTGGGCACCTCGGTGCGCCCCGCCGTGTACGACGGCGACACCCCGATCGAGGAACGGGAGTGGATCCGCCAGTACGCCAACTACGTCCTCACCAACCCCGACATGCTGCACCGCGGGATACTCCCCTCCCACCCGCGCTGGTCCTCCTTCCTGAAGGCGCTCAAGTACGTCGTCATCGACGAGTGCCACACCTACCGGGGCGTCTTCGGCTCGCACGTCGCCCAGGTGCTGCGCCGGCTGCGCCGCCTGTGCGCCCGCTACGGCGCCTCACCCGTGTTCCTGCTGGCCTCGGCGACCGCCGCCGAGCCCGCCGTCGCCGCCCGCCGGCTGACCGGCCTGCCGGTGACCGAGGTCGCCGACGACGCCTCCCCGCGCGGGGAACTGGTCTTCGCCCTGTGGGAGCCCCCGCTCACCGAGCTGCACGGCGAGAAGGGTGCACCCGTACGGCGTACCGCCACCGCCGAGACCGCCGATCTGCTGACCGACCTCACCGTGCAGGGCGTGCGCTCGGTGGCCTTCGTACGGTCCCGGCGCGGCGCCGAGCTGATCTCGGTGATCGCCCAGGAGAAGCTGGCCGAGGTAGACCGCTCCCTGGTCCGGCGTGTCGCGGCCTACCGGGGCGGCTACCTCCCCGAGGAGCGCCGTGCCCTGGAACGTGCCCTGCACTCCGGCGAACTCCTCGGCCTCGCCGCCACGACGGCCCTGGAACTCGGCGTGGACGTCTCCGGCCTGGACGCCGTGGTCATCGCCGGCTACCCGGGCACCCGCGCCTCCCTGTGGCAGCAGGCGGGTCGCGCGGGCCGCTCCGGACAGGGCGCGCTCGCCGTGCTGGTGGCCCGCGACGACCCGCTGGACACCTTCCTGGTTCACCACCCCGAGGCCCTGTTCGACCAGCCGGTGGAGTCCACCGTCCTCGACCCGGACAACCCTTACGTCCTCGCCCCGCACCTGTGCGCCGCCGCCGCGGAACTCCCGCTGACCGAGGCGGACCTGGACCTCTTCGGCTCAGCCTGCGCGGACGTGCTGCCACAGCTGGAGGACGCGAAGCTGCTCCGCCGGCGGACGAAGGCCTGGCACTGGACACGGCGGGAGCGGGCCACCGACCTGACCGACATCCGCGGCGCGGGCGGACGTCCGGTGCAGGTCGTCGAGTCCGGCACCGGCCGCCTGCTCGGCACGGTCGACGCGGGCGCCGCGCACTCCACGGTCCACGAGGGCGCGGTCCACCTCCACCAGGGCCGCACCTACCTGGTACGCCAGCTGGACCTGGAGGACTCGGTCGCCCTGGTCGAGCAGGCCGACCCGCCGTACTCCACGGTCGCCCGCGACACCACCTCCATCTCCGTCCTGGAAACCGACACCGAGATCCCCTGGGGCGCCGGCCGTCTCTGCTACGGCTCGGTCGAGGTCACCAACCAGGTCGTCTCCTACCTCCGCAGACGCCTCATCACCGGCGAAGTGCTCGGTGAGACCAGACTCGACCTCCCTCCCCGTACGCTGCGCACCCGCGCGGTGTGGTGGACGGTCACCGACGACCAGCTCGACGATGCCCGGATCACACCGGAGATCCTCGGCGGCTCCCTGCATGCCGCCGAGCACGCCTCCATCGGCCTGCTCCCCCTCTTCGCGACCTGCGACCGCTGGGACATCGGCGGCGTGTCCGTACCCCTGCACCCCGACACCCTCCTCCCCACGGTCTTCGTGTACGACGGCCACCCCGGCGGCGCGGGCTTCGCCGAGCGTGCCTTCCACACCGCCCGTACCTGGCTCGCCGCCACCCGCGAGGCCATCGCCTCCTGCGAGTGCGAGGCCGGCTGCCCCTCCTGCATCCAGTCCCCCAAGTGCGGCAACGGCAACGACCCACTGCACAAGAGGGGGGCGGTACGGCTCCTCACGGTGCTGTTGCGCGGGGCACCGGAGGAGAAGCCAGGGGAGAAGCCGGGGGAACAGGGGGCGGAGGAGCGAGCGCCCGGAGAACAGGGGGCGCAGGAGCGGGCTCCGGGGCCGGCGCAACGGGCTTGAGCTTGCGTGCTTGGCAGGGGCTGTCCGGCACGGGGCTGTCCGGCTTGGGCTTGCGGCACGGGCTTTCCGGCACGGGGCTTACGGCGCCGGTCCTCCCGGTCCCGGAGCTTCCGGCGCCTGTCCTCCCGGCATGGATCCCGCAGGCACGGACCCACTGGGCACGGATCCCGCCGGCCCCGGGTCCGCCGGCCCCGCTCTGGCCCTGGCCTTCGCCGCGAACGGCCCTCTTCCCGAGGCCGCCGTCACGTCCGAGGTCTCGCCGACGATCGCGCACCGCACCAGCCGTACCCCCTGGGCCGCCGCCACCCGCTCGGCCCGCGCGCAGGCCGCCGCGCCGCCCTCGTCCCAGTGGGCCGCCGCCGCGAGCGCCGCCAGATCCGCGCCGCCCGCCGCCCGGTGCCGGACGACGACGGCCTGCCCCAGCGCGAGCACGGCGCCGAACACCGCGCACAGCACGGCCATCGCCCCCAGGCTCCACACGGTGGCGGAACCCCGGTCGGACTGCCGCCGGCGCCACGTGCTGCCTGACCCCTGCTCGGAGTGCTGCCGATTCCTCGCCCCACCTCGCCTCACGGCTCCACCTCCCCGGTCACCGCGGCCTCCCCGGTCACCGCGCTCTCCCCGCTCGCCGCGGTCTCCTCGGCCGGCGCGACAGCCTGTTCCCGTACCTCGAACGGCAGCCCGCTCAGCAGCGGCGGTCTGGCCACCACCGTCACCCGCACCTGATCGCCCTCGCGCCCGACGGTCACCCGGGCGCCGCGCGGCGCGGCCTCCCGGGTCACCGTCACCACGGCGTCGGCCGGATCCAGGCGGGCGGCGGCCCGGGCGCCGATGCGGGCGGCGTCCACACACTGGATCTGTTCGGCCACCACGAGCAGCCCCCAGACCAGCGCCATCGTGAACGCCACCAGCACGCACAGCACCACGGCCGCCTCCGCGGTCACGAACCCCCGGTCCGCCCCCCGCTCACATCCGCGCACTGAGGGCCTTCTTCACGATGTCCTGCAGCTCCGTCCGGACCTGGCCGCTGGTGACGACCTCGTAGAGCAGCAACGCGAACCCGACGGCCGCGATGATCCCCATCGCGTACTCGGACGTCACCATTCCGGCGTCCCTGCGGCCCTTCCCCCGCAGCCGTCCCGCCGCCGCTTCCTTGATTTTCCTGCGCATTCCAACCCCCGTGGAACTCATGACGTTCGTGCCTCTTCCCTCGATTGCTCGGATCGTTGTCTCGGCCTGGCTCGTTCGCCCTCGTACGCCTCACCTCCCTCGCATCACGCCCCCCGCGAGTCCGATCACGACGGGCAGCACACCGACCGCGATGAAGGCGGGCAGGAAGCACAGGCCCACCGGCGCGGAGATCAGTACGGCCGCACGCCGGGCTCGGGCCGTCGCGGTGCGGGCCCACTGTGCGCGCGCGTCGGAGGCGAGGCGGGCGGCCGGGCCGGCCGCCGGAAGCCCGGACTCGTCGGCCCGCTCCAGCAGCCGCGCCAACGCTGCGGCGCCGGGCAGCTCGGCCAACCGCCGCCAGGCATCCGCCGGTTCACCACCGAGCCGCACCTCCGCCGCACCCCGCGCCAGCGCCTCCCCGGCCGGCCCGTCGAGCGCCTCCCCCACGGCCTGTGCGGCGATCACCGGTCCGGCACCGGCCGCGATACACGCGGCCAGCAGATCCGCGGCGAGCGGAAGCTGGCGCATGGCGGCGGCCGTGTCGACCGGCTCCTCCCGGCCGGCCGCCAACTGCCGGTTCCGCCACCACCGCAGTGCGACCCCGGCACCCAGCCCCAGCACGGCTCCGGCCACACCACCGACCAGCACCCAGGCACCGCACACCACCCCGGCCAACGGCAGCCAACGCCGCAAGGCGCCCGTCGGCGCGAACCGCCTCCTGTGCACCGGCACTTCCGGACCGAGCAGCTCGGCCACCCGCCGCTGCGCCCTGCGCCGTCTCCGGACCAGCTCCAGCCGCCGGACCACCCAGCCGAGGAGCAGCACAACACCCCCGACCGTCCCCAACCTGTGGACGACTTCCCCGCTCATACCGCCCGCTCTCCCCACACGTCCCAACCGACGCGCCCCATCACGCGCCCCGCCCCGAACACATCGCGCCGCTCCCGGTAATCGCTCCCTGCTCCCTGCTCCCTGCTCCCTGCTCCCTGCACAGCCCATCGCTCTCCCCTCCGCACGCCCGGTCCGGCCACCCGGCCCCGTGCATCCCGGACCCGCCGCCGGCTCCGGTACGCCCCGGCCCGGGCCCACGCACCGCATCGCGCTCCCCGCCCCGGATGCCCTGACCAGCCCAGGCCTCGCTCCCGAACACCGCCTCCGCTCCCACTCACACCGCCCCCGCTCCCGCTCCCCGCACGATCCGCACGGCCCACCACATCCCGGCCGCCTCGAAGGCGGAGCCGATCGCCAGGCAGCCGAGGCCGGCGCCCGTGTGGAGCAGGACGCGGAGCGGGTCGGCCCCCATGGCCGTGCCGAGGAGAAGGCCGAGGGCGGGGAGCACGGCGAGGAGGACCGTGGTCGCCCGGGCGCCTGCCAGCTGGGCGTGCAGATCGGCGCGCTGGTCCCGCTCGGCGCGCAGGGCCGCGTCCAGTCGGTCCAGGCCCGCCGCGAGCCCGGCCCCCTGGTCCACGGCCACCCGCCAGCACGCGGCCAGCCCGAGCAGGCCCTCCGCGCCCGGCTGCCGGGCCGCCGCGGTAAGCGCGCCGGGCACGTCCCCACCGAACCGCGCCGCCGCGACCACGGCCGCCTGCGCCTCGCCGAGCCCGCCGGAGTCCCGCGCCGCCCGCAACAGCGCCTCGCCCGGCTGCCGTCCAGCGCGCACCTCCCCGGCGAGAGCCCCGCACAGGGCGATCACCGCGTCCGCCCGCCGCCCCCGGACCCGCCTGGCCTGCCGGGCCAGCCGCACCCGGCGCAGCGCCGGGACCCCGGCCGCCCCCGCGACGACCGGAATCAGCGAGGAACCCAGCAGCCCGAGCAGCAGGCCTGCCGCGAGCGCCCACCACTCGGCTCCCAACCGGCCACGCAGCCGCCGTAGTTCCGCGAGGACCTGGTCCCAGGACAGCGGACCGGCCGTCACCACTCCGCCGCCCGCGAGCAGCAGCCGCGCCCGCCGCATTCCGTAGTGCCGCCCGCTCAGCAGCCAGACCAGCGCGCCGAGGCAGATCAGCGCGGCACCCATGGACGTCGTCTCACCGATCACTTCCCGCACCCCTCTTCGAGTCCGCTCCGGCGTCCAGGAGCCGCTGCAGCCGCTCCCAGCCCCGCTCCCGTACGAAGGCCCGCTCGCCCCAGCGCAGGGCCGGCATCGTGCGGACCAGCCCCGTGCCGTCCCGCTCCAGCACGTGCACCTCGGCGATCCGGCGCCGCCCGGACCGGTCCCGTACAAGGTGCAGGACCACGGAGAGCGCGGCCGCGAGCTGGCTGTGCAGCGCGGCCCGGTCGAGTCCGGCGGCCGTGGCCAGTGCCTCCAGACGGGCCGGGACGTCCCCGGCGGCGTTGGCGTGGACCGTGCAACAGCCGCCATCATGGCCCGTGTTGAGGGCCGCGAGCAGATGGACGACCTCGGGTCCGCGGACCTCTCCGACGACCAGCCGGTCGGGCCGCATTCGCAGCGCCTGCCGGACGAGGTCCTCCAGGGTGACCAGGCCGGCGCCCTCCTGGTTGGCGGGCCGGGTCTCCAGCCGGACGACGTGCGGATGGTCCGGGCGCAGTTCGGCCGAGTCCTCGGCGAGCACGATCCGCTCGCCCGGCCCGACCAGCCCCAGCAGGGCGCTGAGCAGGGTCGTCTTGCCGCTTCCCGTGCCGCCGCTGACGAGGAAGGACAGCCGGGCCGCGAGCAGCGCCTTGAGGATCCGGTCGCCCCCGGGCGGCACCGTGCCGGCCGCGACGAGTTCCTGAAGGGTGAACGCCCGGGGTCGTACGACCCGCAGGGCCAGGCAGGTGCAGCCGACGGCGACCGGGGGCAGCACCGCGTGCAGCCGGGTTCCGTCGGGCAGCCGGGCGTCCGCCCACGGCCGGGCGTCGTCCAGCCGGCGTCCGGCCACGGCGGCCAGCCGCTGCGCAAGGCGTCGTACGGCCGCCGCGTCGGGGAAGGTCACCGGGGTCAGCTCCAGGCCGCCGCCGCGGTCCACCCACACCCGGTCGTGAGCTGACACGAGGACGTCGGTGACGTCCGGGTCGGCGAGCAGCGGCTCCAGGGGGCCGCTGCCGACAAGTTCGGACCTCAGCTGCCGGGCCGCGCCGAGGACTTCGGCGTCTCCGAGCACCCGGCCCTGTTCGCGCAGGGCCTGAGCCACGCGCGCGGGGGTGGGTTCGGCACCGCTCTCGGCCAGCCGGCGCCGCACGCCGTCGAGCAGGGCGGCGCCGTCCGCGCGGTCGAGTCCGGGGAGGGTCATCGGGTGCCTCCGGCCTCGACCAGGGCGCGCTCCCAGAAGTTCAAGCAGAAGCGGGCGAGCGGGCCGCGGCCGGTCGCGCCGGGTGGTTTGGCGCCGCCCTGCGGGCGCAGCAGCGGCGCTTCGACCGGCACCTCGCCGGCCAGGGGCAGGCCGAGCAGCCGGGACACCTCACGGTCGTCCAGGCCGGGTGCGTACGGCCCGCGTACCGCCACGCGCAGGTCGCGCACGACCATGCCGACGGCGGAGGCGACCCGCCCGGCGGCCGCGACCGCGCGCAGTTCGGCGGGGACGACGAGGAGCGCCAGGTCGAGCTGGGCGAGGACTTCGGCGACCCCGTCGTCGAGTCGGCGGGGAAGGTCCACCACGACCGTGCCGCCGCGTCGCCGGGCGGCGGCGAGCACCGCGCGCACGGCCTGTGGCGGGACGGCGACGCAGTCGCCGCGGTCCCAGCTCAGCACCCGCAGGGAGTGCAGTTCGGGCAGTGACTCCTCCAGGGCGCCGCCGCCGACCCGGCCGCGGGAGGCGGCGAAGGCCGGCCAGCGCAGTCCGTCGGCGCTCTCGCCGCCGAGGAGTACGTCGAGTCCGCCGCCGAGCGGATCGGCGTCCACGAGGAGGGTGCGCAGCCCCTCGCGCGCGGAGGTGACGGCGAGCGCGCACGCGAGCGTGGAGGCACCGGCCCCGCCCCGGCCGCCGATCACCCCGACGGTGAGGGCCGGGCGGCCGACCCCCTCGGCGACGTCGGCGATGCGGTCGACCAGCCACTGTTCGCCGTCGGGAAGCATCAGGACGTGGTCGGCACCGATCTCGACGGCGCGCTGCCACACCCCCGGGTCGTCCTGGTCACGGCCGACCAGCACCACTCCGCGGCGGCGCATGGCCCCGCCGACCCGGCGGACGGCGTCGTCGCCGACCAGCACCAGCGGGGCCGCCTCCCAGCCGTCGCCGTGTTCGGGGACGCCGTGGTGGACTTCGGGTGTGGCGCCGGCGGCCGCGCACAGCCGCAGCAGGTCGTCCAGGAGTTCGGCGTCCTCGGTGACGATGAGCGGCCTGTTCGGCCGGTCCGGGGTGCCGGGCGGCTGGTCGTGGGTGACGGCTGCGGTCACGGGTGTTTCCCCCTTCGCTGCGTGGGCCGCGCAGCCCCTGCGGCCACGCGATTCCCAAAGGTGTGAAGAACCGGCGAGCGGCCGCCCATATGAACGGCCGGCAGAAACCGGGCATAGGCGCTCGGGCAATCGGAACCGGCCATGAACTCGCCGTGGCCGAGCGCGCTGGAATCACGGTGCAGCGATCCGTGAAATCATGTGGATCTTGGTCGAAAACTGTGGACAACTCGGGGGCTGTGAATATCACCGTCACCCATACCGGTGACCTCTGTACCGATCCCTGTGCGACTTCCACAGAGCAGCGCGATGATTACCCGGAGTAACGGATCGCGGGCGCGCGGCAACGGCGGCCGCGGCGGCGTCGTACCGACCTCGCGGTCGCGTGGAAGAAGGGGAGGAGGGAGAAAACCCGTCCGGACATGCGACGACCCCCGCCGGGGGGGAGAGCGGGGGTCGTCCCCACGGCCGACTCGGGGGGGGAGGAGTCGGACCGGGTTAGCACGGTCGCGAACGATCCGTGACTTCCATGGTGTACCCGAGAGCCCTCTCAGGCAAACCCACGCGCCCCACCTTACGCCGAATGGTGGGCGCCTATGCTCTGGGGCGTGGAAAACCACTCCTTGCCCCGCGCAGCAGCCTTCTTTGATCTGGACAAGACGGTCATTGCGAAGTCGAGCACGCTCACCTTCAGCAAGTCCTTCTACCAGGGTGGGCTGATCAACCGCAGGGCCGCGCTGCGCACCGCATACGCCCAGTTCGTCTTCCTGGTCGGCGGCCTGGATCACGACCAGATGGAGCGCATGCGCGAGTATCTGTCCACCCTGTGCCGTGGCTGGAACGTGCAGCAGGTGCGGGAGATCGTCGCCGAGACCCTGCACGACCTGATCGACCCGATCATCTACGACGAGGCCGCCTCCCTCATCGAGGAGCACCACGCGGCCGGCCGGGACGTGGTGATCGTGTCGACCTCGGGCGCGGAGGTGGTCGAGCCCGTCGGCGAACTGCTCGGCGCGGACCGGGTCGTGGCCACGCGGATGGTCGTCGGCGAGGACGGCTGCTTCACCGGGGAGGTGGAGTACTACGCCTACGGCCCGACCAAGGCCGAGGCGGTCCGGGAGCTTGCCGCGTCCGAGGGCTACGACCTCGACCGCTGCTACGCCTACAGCGACTCGGCGACCGATCTGCCCATGCTGCGGGCGGTCGGGCACCCGCACGCGGTGAACCCGGACCGTGCCCTGCGCCGCGAGGCACTCGCGCGCGGGTGGCCGGTTCTGGAGTTCCGCCGGCCGGTCCCGCTGAAGAAGCGGCTGCCCACGTTCTCCGTCCCGGCCCGCCCCGCACTGGTCGCGGCGGCGGCCGTAGGAGCGGCGGCCGCGACCGCCGGCCTCGTGTGGTACGCCAGCCGGCGCCGCAGCACCGCCTGACGGGCATCACGCACCGCCTGACGGCCGGAACACCACCTGACCGCCGGAACACCACGTGCCGGCCGGAGCACCGCCGGACGCAGAAGCGCCGTCCGATCTGCGCCCGTTTCACCCTTGTTCGCACCCAAAAGTAAAGAGCCGGAGGCAGGGGTTTCGCTTCCTCCCGGCTCGCGGTACAAAGGCCTTAGGCCCGCGAGACCGAAGGACATCCGAGAGGATCACCTACCACTACGCAGTTGGCCCCACGGACCATGCATGGACATCGGGCACCCACGCGACGTCGACCCGTCGATTACGGGCCAGCCGCACCAGGTGACGGGCAAAGTCCCCGACCTGATGGGCAGATATCGAGGACGCTTGGTAACGCGGTGGACATGCCAGCGGCGGTACGAGGACTCGTACCGCCGCATTCATGTCCGGGGACAGCTCCCGGGAGGCCTATCAGGCGGCGCCGCGCTGCAGCGCCTCGCATACGGCCACCGACTCGCGCGCACCCAGCTCGATCGCCCGGCCACAGTGCGCGATCCAGGCCGCCATGCCCTCGGGGGTGCCGGAGACGTATGCGTCCAGCGCCGCCAGGTAGGAGGCGCGGCCCAGTTCGGCGTGGCCGACCTCGGCCGGGCAGATCGCCTTCGGGTCCAGGCCGCTGCCGATCAGCACGAGCCGCTCGGCCGCGCGCGCGACCAGGCCGTTGTGTGACACGAAGGGCCGCAGCGCGAGCAGCTCACCGTGCACCACGGCGGCCGTGACGAGCGCGGGCGCGGACGTCCCCGTGATGATCAGATCCGCGAGCCCCTCCAGCCGTCCGGAGACCTCCGCCACGTCCGGGAGCGGCAGCTCGATCAGGGGTTCGTCCACCGGCTCGCCGGCCTGGCGCGGCCTGCCGACCTCATCGCCCTTGCCCGCCGCGGCCACCAGGTGCAGCCGGGCCAGCACCCTGAGGGGCGACTGCCGCCAGATGGACAGCAGCTGTCCCGCCTCCGCCGACAGCCTGAGGGCCGCGCCCATGACGCGCGCCTCGGCATCGCCGCCGAAGTCGGTACGCCGCCGCACCTCCTCCAGGGCCCAGTCGGCACCGGAGAGCGCCGCTGAGCCGCGGGCCCCACGCAGGGCCGCCTCGGAGGTGATCTCGGCACTGCGGCGCCGCATGATCCGGTGCCCGTAGACCCGGTCCACGGCCTTGCGCACGGATTCCACGGAGTCGGCCACGCCGGGCAGCGAGCCCAGGGCCGCGAGCGGGTCGGCGTTCGCGCCTGTCGTACTCATGAGTACGACACTACGCACCCCATCGGCCGACCCCTCGAAGGAGTGGTCTTCTTCACTTCCATATGACACTTACAGCTATCACCCGACTACTGTTGGTGAACATGAAAATTGCTTTCGTCGGGAAGGGCGGCAGCGGCAAGACCACGCTCTCCTCCCTCTTCATCCGCCACCTCGTGGCCGGCGGCGCCCCGGTCGTGGCCATCGACGCGGACATCAACCAGCATCTCGGGCCCGCGCTCGGACTCGAAGAGGCGGAGGCGGCCGCGCTGCCCGCCATGGGCGAACGACTGCCGCTGATCAAGGACTATCTGCGCGGCAGCAACCCGCGCATCGCCTCCGCCGCCACGATGATCAAGACGACCCCGCCCGGCGAGGGCTCGCGGCTGGTCCGGGTGCGGGAGCCGAATCCGGTCTACGACGCCTGCGCGCGCCCGGTGGAACTCGACGGCGGCGCCGTCCGTTTGATGGTCACCGGCCCCTTCGCGGACGCCGACCTGGGGGTCGCCTGCTACCACTCCAAGACAGGAGCGGTGGAGCTGTTCCTGAACCACCTCGTCGACGGCCCCGACGAGTACGTCGTGGTCGACATGACGGCCGGTTCGGACTCCTTCGCCTCCGGCATGTTCACCCGCTTCGACATGACGTTCCTCGTCGCCGAGCCGACCCGGAAGGGGGTCTCCGTCTATCGCCAGTACAAGGAGTATGCCCGCGACTTCGGCGTCGCCCTGAAGGTCGTCGGCAACAAGATCCAGGAACAGGACGACATCGACTTCCTGCGCGCGGAGGTCGGGGACGACCTGCTCGTGACCGTCGGGCGCTCGGACTGGGTGCGCGCCATGGAGAAGGGCCGGCCGCCCCGGTTCGACCTGCTGGAGGAGGCCAACGCCCGCGCCCTGCATACCCTTAGGACCACCGCGGACGCCACGTACGAGCTGCGGGACTGGGAGCGCTACACCCGCCAGATGGTGCACTTCCACCTGAAGAACGCCGAGGCGTGGGGCAACGAGCGCACCGGGGCCGACCTGGCGGCACAGGTCGACCCCGCCTTCGTCCTGGGCGAAAGCCTCGGCGCGGAGGCCACAACGGCCGTGTGACTCCCACGGCTTCAGGTGTCACGTACGGCTTCGGATGACACCTGCGGGCGGCGGGTGGCACCTACGGCCTGCGGGTGACGTCTACGGCCTGACCGCCGGCGCCCCGGGCACGCCCTTGGGCGCCGGGGCCGGGCGGCCGGTGAGGAAGGATGCCCAGCCCTGCCTGGGGGCCTCGCCCACCTCCAGGGTGCGCAGCTTCGCAAGGGTCTTCGGGTCCTGGGCGTCCAGCCAGTCGACGAGCTGGTGGAAGGAGACACAGCGCACGTCGGGTTTGTTGCACACCTCCTTCACCGTGTCCTCGACGGCGCGCATGTAGGTGCCGCCGTTCCAGGACTCGAAGTGGTTGCCGATGATCAGCGGGGCGCGGTTGCCGTCGTAGGCCCGGTAGAAGCCCTTGATCAGGCCGTCGCGCATCTGGTCGCCCCAGTAGTCGAACTTGTTCGGGTCGCCCTGGGTCTGGGTGCCGGACTGGTTGACCATGAAGTTGTAGTCCATGGTCAGCTGCTCGTAGGTGTGCCCGGGGAAGGGCACCAGCTGCATCGACAGGTCCCACAGACCGTCCTTCTGCTTGGGCCAGACCTGGTTGTTGACCCCGCTGGAGTCGTAACGGAAGCCCAACTGGCGCGCCGCCTTCATGAAGTTCTTCTGGCCCTCGAGGCAGGGGGTGCGGGCGCCGATCAGCTCCTTGTCGTAGTCGAAGGGCAGCGGGGCCGACTTGTTCATGCCGGTGTTGCCCTTCCATGACTTCACGAACTGCTTGGCCTGGTCGATCTCGCTCTTCCACTCATCCACCGACCAGGTGCCGACCCCGCCGTTGGGCCCGCAGAAGTGGCCGTTGAAGTGCGTGCCGATCTCGTTGCCCTCAAGCCAGGCCAGCCGTGCCTGTCTGACGGTGTCGGCGATTCCCTTCTCGTCGTTGAAGCCGATATCGGAACTGCCCGGCGTGTGCTGGGGCGGCTTGTACAGGTCGCGCTTCTCCTCCGGCAGCATGTACACGCCGCTGAGGAAGAACGTCATGGTCGCGTGGTTCTCCTTGGCGACCTCACGGAAGTGCGAGAACAGCTTCTGCTTGTCCTCGCCCGAGCCGTCCCAGGAGAACACCACGAACTGCGGCGGCTTCTGACCCGGCTTCAGCCGTTCGGGTCTTGGCAGATGCGGCTGGGAACCGGTGTACGCCGTGGATCCGTCACCGATCAGCCGGAACACGCTCTGGGGCGCCGGGGCCGCAGGGGCCCCCTTCCGCGGGCCGGACGCTCCCTCCTTCGTGCCGTGGGGGCCGGTCGCGCAACCGGCGAGCGACGAGGCACAGGCCGCGGCGACCATGGCGCCGACGGCGATCCTGTGGGTGGCGGCCATGTTCCGCCCACCTTCTTCCTTCTCTCAGGCGAACGCTGATGAGGGCCGTTCTCTGGTGATGTGCCGGGCTTGAACCGACAGTGGCGCCAAGGTCGCACGGGACAGAGAAGGAATTAGTACGACAAGCCGATCGATTGATTAGTTCGCTCACGAGAGGGAGCGATTAGGCCATTTGCCGCGGAACGTTATGCATGGCCTTTACGTGGCATTACGTTTCCTTTGCCAAGCATTACTCCATCCCGCCGCCCCGGAGGAGACGGGACCATGTCAGCCTGCGCACCCCCGCACACCCAGCACCCGCACCCGCCGCACAGCCCGCCGCCCCCCGGCCCCCGGCGCCGCTTCCCCGTGGCAAGCGCCGATCTGTCGGCGTCCGTCGCGGTCTTCCTGATCGCCCTGCCCCTGTCCCTCGGTATCGCCCTGGCCACCGGCGCTCCGCTCCAGGCCGGCCTCGTCGCCGCCGCCGTGGGCGGACTCGTCGCCGGCCGGCTCGGCGGCTCCCCGCTCCAGGTCAGCGGCCCCGCCGCCGGACTCACCGTGGTCACAGCCGACCTGATCCACCACTACGGCTGGCGGGCGACCTGCGGCATCACCGTGCTCGCCGGACTCGCCCAGCTCGGCCTCGGCTGCCTGCGGGTGGCGAGCGGCGCGCTAGCGGTCAGCCCGGCCGTGGTGCACGGCATGCTCGCCGGGATCGGCATCACCATCGCCGTCGCCCAGCTGCACATCGTTCTCGGCGGCAGCCCCGACAGCTCCGTCCTCGCCAACCTGCTTGCGCTGCCGGCCCAGTTGGCGCACCTGCATCCGGCCGCCGTCTCGATGAGCGCGCTGACGCTCGCGCTGCTGCTGGCCTGGCCCCGCCTGCCCGGCCGCACCGGCCGGGCTCTCCGGCGCGCGCCGGCCGCCCTCGTCGCCGTCGCCGGGGCCACCGCCACGGCCGCCCTCACCGGTCTGACCCTGCCCCGGGTCGACCTGCCGTCCTGGCGCAGCCACGCCCTGGCCGGACTGCCCGAAGGTCCGGCGCTGGGCCTGGCCGCCGCCGTGCTCACCACCACCCTGGTCTGCAGCGTGCAGTCACTGCTCGGCGCGGTGGCCGTGGACAAGCTGGTCGCGACCCGCCCCGGCCCGGTCCCCCGCGTCGACCGCTCCGACCTGGACCGGGAGTTGCTGGGCCAGGGTGCCGCCAACATCGTCTCCGGGGCGCTCGGCGGACTGCCCGTCGCCGGGGTGGCCGTGCGCAGCACCGCGAATGTCAAATCGGGTGCCGTGAGCCGGAACTCCACGATGCTGCACGGCGTTCTCGTAGTAGTCGCCGCGCTGCTGATGGCCCCGACCCTGGAGGAGATCCCGCTCGCCTCCCTCGCCGCCCTGGTGATGGCCGTCGGCATCCAGATGGTGTCCCTGCACCACATCCGCACGGTGACGCGCCACCGCGAAGTGCTGGTCTACGCCGCGACCACACTCGGCGTGGTGCTCCTCGGCGTCCTGCAGGGCGTGCTCCTCGGGGTCGCCGTGGCGGTTTCCGTCGCCCTGCGCCGCCTCGCCCGCACCCGCATCACCCACGAAGAGAAGCAGGGAGTCCATTACGTAAGAATCCGAGGCCAGTTGACGTTCCTCGCGGTGCCGCGGCTCAGCCGGTTCCTGCATCTCGTACCCCAAGGCGCCCACGTCGTCGTGGTGTTGGACGGATCCTTCATCGACCACGCGGCGTACGAGTCACTGCAGGACTGGCGCAGCTCCCACACCGCGCGCGGCGGTACGGCCGAGCTGACGGGCCGGCGCGGCAGAATCCGGACCGCCGAACCGATCCCGAATATCGGGCCGACCCCGACCCCGACCCCGACCACCGAACCGGCCCTGCCCACCGGACCAAACCCGCCGAACGGGCCAACCCCGACCACCGAACAGACCCAACCCACCAAGCCAACCCGGCCCACCAGACCGACCCAACCCACCAAACCAACCCCACCCACCAAGCCAACTCTGCCCACCGAGCCGGCCCTGCCCCTCGGCCTGGCCCTGCCCACCCATCCGCCCCTGTCCGCCGAACAATCCCCACCAACGGCGCCGCCCACGCCCACCGCATCAACCCCACCACCCGCGCCGCCCACGCCCACCGGATCAACCCCGGCCACCGCGTGCCGGTGCCGGCCCTGGACGCCCTGGCGGGACCACCGGTCCTGCGTCCCGGCGGCTGACTCCGCCCCGGTGGGACGGGACGCCGGGCATGAACTGGTCCGAGGGATCGGCTCGTTCCAGCGCAACACCGCGCCACTGGTGCGCGAGGAGCTGGCACGGCTCGCCCGGGAGGGCCAGCGGCCCGCACAGCTCTTCCTCACCTGTGCCGACTCCCGGGTCGTCACGTCGATGATCACCGCGAGTGGTCCCGGCGACCTGTTCGTCGTCCGCAACATCGGCAACCTGGTGCCGATGCCGGGCGAGGAGCAGGGCGACGAGTCGGTGGCCGCCGCCGTCGAGTACGCCGTGGACGTACTGAAGGTGCGGTCCATCACGGTGTGCGGGCACTCCGGGTGCGGGGCGATGCAGGCGCTGCTGGCCGCCGAGCCCCAGGGTGTGGCTACGCCGTTGCGGCGGTGGCTTCGGCACGGCCTGCCGAGCCTGGAACGGATGGCTGACGACCGGCGCGCCCGGCCCCGGCTGGCAGGGCGGGCGCCCGCCGACGCGGTGGAGGAGCTGGGCCTGACCAACGTGGTCCAGCAGCTGGAGCACCTGCGGCAGCATGCCCCGGTCGCGCGGGCGCTGGCGGCCCAGGCGTTGGAGTTGCACGGAATGTACTTCCACGTGGGCGAGGCGCAGGCGTATCTCCTCGGACGGACCGGGGAGGTGTTCGAGGACGTGAGAGAGCGCAGGGGCGCAGCGGAGGAGGTGCGCGGTCCGGAGTGAAGGGCCACCCCCAAGACAGGTCTAAACCAATTTGTCGACCACCCTTGTCATCGGGCCCCCGCGTCTGATGAGCTGTGGCCTGGGACACAACGGACACCCTTCGAGAGGGAGATGTCGTGAGCAACGAGAGCCTGGCCAACCTGCTCAAGGAAGAACGCAGGTTCGCGCCCCCCGCCGACCTGGCCGCGCATGCCAACGTCACAGCGGAGGCGTATGCACAGGCCAAGGCTGACAGGCTCGGCTTCTGGGCCGAGCAGGCCCGCCGGCTGACCTGGGCCAAGGAACCGACCGAGACGCTGGACTGGTCGAACCCGCCGTTCGCGAAGTGGTTCAAGGACGGCGAGCTGAACGTCGCCTACAACTGCGTGGACCGGCATGTGGAGGCCGGACACGGGGACCGTGTAGCCATCCACTTCGAGGGTGAGCCCGGCGACAGCCGCTCGATCACCTATGCCGAGCTGAAGGACGAGGTCTCCAAGGCGGCCAACGCCCTGCTGGAGCTGGGAGTCCGCAAGGGCGACCGGATCGCCATCTACATGCCGATGATCCCGGAGACCGCGATCGCGATGCTGGCCTCGGCCCGGATCGGCGCCGCGCACTCGGTGGTCTTCGGCGGCTTCTCGGCGGACGCGCTCGCGACCCGCATCCAGGACGCGGACGCCAAGGTGGTCATCACCTCCGACGGCGGCTACCGGCGCGGCAAGCCGTCCACGCTCAAGCCGGCCGTGGACGAGGCGATCTCCAAGGTCGACAACGTCGAGCATGTGCTGGTGGTGCGCCGTACCGGCCAGGACGTGGCGTGGGCCGAGGGCCGGGACGTGTGGTGGCACGAGCTGGTCGAGCGGCAGTCCGCCGAGCACACCCCGGAGGCGTTCGAGGCGGAGCACCCGCTGTTCATCCTCTACACCTCCGGCACCACCGGTAAGCCGAAGGGCATCCTGCACACCTCGGGCGGCTACCTCACCCAGACGGCGTACACCCACTGGGCGGTCTTCGACCTCAAGCCGGAGACGGACGTGTACTGGTGCACGGCCGACGTCGGCTGGGTCACCGGGCACTCGTACATCGTCTACGGCCCGCTGGCCAACGGCGCCACCCAGGTCATGTACGAGGGCACGCCGGACACCCCGCACCAGGGCCGGTTCTGGGAGATCGTGCAGAAGTACAAGATCACGATCCTCTACACCGCGCCGACGGCGATCCGGACGTTCATGAAGTGGGGCGACGACATCCCCGCCAAGTTCGACCTGTCCTCGCTGCGCGTCCTCGGCTCGGTGGGCGAGCCCATCAACCCCGAGGCGTGGGTCTGGTACCGCAAGAACATCGGCGCGGACCGGACGCCCGTGGTGGACACCTGGTGGCAGACCGAGACCGGCGCGATGATGATCTCGCCGCTGCCCGGCGTCACCGAGGCCAAACCCGGCTCCGCGCAGACCCCGCTGCCCGGCATCTCGGCGACCGTGGTCGACGACGAGGCGAACGAGGTGCCCGACGGCGGCGGTGGCTACCTGGTCCTGACCGAGCCGTGGCCGTCGATGCTGCGCACCATCTGGGGCGACGACCAGCGGTTCCTCGACACCTACTGGTCCCGCTTCGAGGGCAAGTACTTCGCCGGTGACGGCGCGAAGAAGGACGACGACGGCGACATCTGGCTGCTGGGCCGGGTGGACGACGTGATGCTCGTGTCCGGGCACAACATCTCCACCACCGAGGTGGAGTCGGCGCTCGTCTCCCACCCGTCGGTCGCCGAGGCGGCCGTCGTCGGTGCCGCCGACGAGACCACCGGCCAGGCCATCGTCGCGTTCGTGATCCTGCGCGGTACGGCCGCGGAGAACGAGACGCTCGTCGGCGAGCTGCGCAACCACGTGGGCGCCACGCTCGGCCCGATCGCCAAGCCCAAGCGGATCCTTCCGGTGGCCGAGCTGCCCAAGACCCGCTCCGGCAAGATCATGCGCCGTCTGCTGCGGGACGTGGCCGAGAACCGCCAGCTCGGTGACGTCACCACGCTGACCGACAGCACGGTCATGGACCTCATCCAGGCCAAGCTGCCGGCCGCTCCCAGCGAGGACTGAGCGGGCACTGCCCCAAGGGGCACCCGGCCGATGGGCCGGGTGCCCCTTCTGCGTCTAGCGTGAGGAGCACCGGTCCCGGGCCGCGCCTTTTGAGCAATCAAGCAACCTTAGGTAAGCTAAGTAAAGCGTAAAGAACACGCCAAGGGTGTGCCGGGAAGTCTGGTCGGCGAGATGAGCCGTCCTGCCTATCCACCGGAGGTCCCCGTGGCCGCGCCCCGTACCCCAAAAGCCCCTCGTAGGGTCCTCGGACGTCTGTCCCTGCCCGAGCGGGCCTTCATCGCGGACGCGCTGCGGACCGAGACCGTCGGCGGTGTTCTGCTGCTTCTCGCCGCCGTGGCGGCGCTGATCTGGGCGAACATCCCCGCCCTGCACCACGGCTACGAGTCCGTCAGCCACTTCCACCTCGGCCCCGCCGCGCTCGGCCTGAACCTCTCCCTGGCCCACTGGGCCGCCGACGGACTCCTCGCGGTGTTCTTCTTCGTCGCCGGCATCGAGCTCAAGCGGGAGCTGGTCGCCGGGGACCTGCGCGACCCCAAAGCGGCCGTACTGCCCGTGGCGGCCGCGCTGTGCGGCATGGTCGTACCCGCGATCGTCTACGCCCTCACCACCCTCACCGGGCACGGCTCGACGCAGGGCTGGGCGGTGCCCACCGCGACCGACATCGCCTTCGCGCTCGCCGTCCTCGCGGTCATCGGCACCTCCCTGCCCAGTTCCCTGCGCGCCTTCCTGCTCACCCTCGCGGTGGTCGACGACCTCTTCGCGATCCTGATCATCGCGATCTTCTTCACCGACCGGCTGAACTTCGCCGCGCTCGGCGGCGCCGCCGCCGGGCTGGTGGTGTTCTGGTTGCTGCTGCGCAAGGGCGTACGCGGCTGGTACGTGTACGTGCCGCTCGGCGTGGTGATCTGGGCGCTGATGTACAACAGCGGCGTGCACGCCACCATCGCCGGGGTGGCGATGGGCCTGATGCTGCGCTGCTCCCCCCGGGAGGGCGAGCAGCACTCGCCGGGCGAGCACATCGAGCACCTGGTGCGCCCCCTCTCGGCCGGGCTGGCCGTGCCGATGTTCGCGCTGTTCAGCGCCGGGGTGAAGGTCTCCGGCGGGTCACTCGGGGACGTGTTCACCAAGCCGGAGACGCTCGGCGTCGTCCTCGGCCTGGTCGTCGGCAAGACGATCGGCATCTTCGGCGGCACCTGGCTGACCGTCCGCTTCACCCGCGCCTCCCTCAGCGAGGAACTCGCCTGGGCCGACGTCTTCGCCGTGGCCTCCCTCTCCGGCATCGGCTTCACCGTCTCCCTGCTCATCGGTGAACTCGCCTTCGCCGGCAACGCCGTCCTCACCGACGAGGTCAAGGCGGCCGTCCTCATCGGATCGGTGCTCGCGGCCCTGTGCGCGACGACGCTGCTGAAGATCCGCAACACCAAGTACCGCAGGCTGTGCGAGGAAGAGGAGCGTGACGAGGACCTCGACGGCATACCGGACGTGTACGAAGAGGACGACCCGGCCTATCACCTCCGCATGGCCGGGATCCACGAGCGCAAGGCCGCCGAACACCGCCGGATCGCCGCCGAGAAGGCCGCCGCCACGCGCCACGGGCTTCAGGAAGTCCCGGGCGGGGCAGGCGAGGAGGACGACCGTCCGGCATGATCTGACGAGACGGTACAAAACCAGACGGCCACACGAGCGGGCCCGCCGGCCGCGTACGACGGCAGTACGAGCGGTACGACGGCAGTACGAGCGGTACGACGGCACGGCACGCCCCGCGGCATGAGAGACCTCGTAAGGGAGAACGCGATGAGCGCACCCGACGGCAGCCCGGTCGGCGCCGAACGCAGCATCGGCCAGCTGTTCGCCTCGGCGACGACCGAATTGTCGGCGCTGGTGCACGACGAGATCGCCTTGGCCAAGGCCCAGCTGAAGCAGGACGTCAAGCGCGGCGCGGTCAGCGGCGGCGCGTTCACGGCGGCCCTGGTGCTGCTCGTCTTCTCGCTCCCGATGCTCAACTTCGCCCTCGCCTACGGCATCCGGACCTGGAGCGGCTGGAACCTGGCGATCTGCTTCGTGCTGTCCTTCGCGGCGAACGTGGTCATCGCGACCCTCCTCGCGCTGATCGGCCTGGTGTTCGCGAAGAAGGCCAAGAAGGGCCAGGGCCCGCAGAAGGTGGCCGCCTCGATGAAGGAGACGGCGGGCGTGCTGCAGAACGCCAAGCCGCACCCGCGCGCCGAGCTGCCCGAGGACCGGGCCCCCGCGGCCATCGAGACTGTGGCACGCTCGTCGTCATGACGGACCCCGCCCCCTCGGTCGTACGGATCGAAGGTCCCTGGACACACAGGGACGTCGCCGCGAACGGCGCGCGCTTCCACATCGCCGAGCTCGGCGACGGCCCCCTGGTGCTGCTGCTGCACGGTTTCCCGCAGTTCTGGTGGACCTGGCGGCACCAGCTGGTCGCGCTCGCCGACGCCGGCTACCGGGCGGTGGCGATGGACCTGCGGGGCGTCGGCGGCAGCGACCGCACGCCGCGCGGGTACGACCCCGCCAACCTCGCGCTCGACGTCACCGGCGTGATCCGCTCGCTCGGCGAGCCGGACGCGGCCCTGGTCGGGCACGACCTGGGCGGCTATCTGGCGTGGACGGCAGCGGCGATGCGGCCCAAGCTCGTCCGGCGGCTCGCGGTCGTCTCGATGCCGCATCCGCGGCGCTGGCGCGCGGCGATGCTGCGGGACGCCCGGCAGACGGCCGCCAACTCCTACATCTTTGGTTTCCAGCGGCCGTGGATTCCGGAGCGTCAACTCACCGCGGACGATGGTGCGCTGGTGGGCCGGTTGATCCGGGACTGGTCCGGACCCCAGCCGCCGGAGGACGAGGCGGTGGAGACCTACCGGCGGGCCATGTGCATCCCGTCGACGGCACACTGCTCGATCGAGCCGTACCGCTGGCTGGTGCGCTCGCTGGCCCGCCCGGACGGCATCCAGTTCAACCGCAGGATGAAACGGCCGGTGCGGGTGCCCACCCTGCATCTGCACGGCTCGCTGGACCCGGTGACGCGCACCCGCAGCGCGGCCGGATCGGGCGAGTACGTCGAAGCGCCGTACCGCTGGCGCCTGTTCGACGGCCTCGGTCACTTCCCGCACGAGGAGGATCCCGCGGCCTTCTCCACGGAACTCGTGAACTGGCTCAAGGATCCCGAGCCGGACCGGTGAGGCAGGCCCGCGCCCGCCGGGAACTCCGGTGATGTTCACCCGTATCGGTGATGGACGCCGGTGACCGTGCGGTGACGGTTCGATGCGTGGAGTATCCGGTTCCTGAACAGTTGTCCCCCGAACGGCCACATGCCTGCCGCATAGGCCAATTGGGCGGCGCTCAGGCGGTTATCGACCTTCGGGCAGGGGCACACGTCGGGGTATGGGCTGGACGCACGACTACAGTGACGCACCCCGCAACCGCCGCTCCGGCGCCGGTGTGAACACGTCTCAGCGAGGCAATCCGCAACTCGCGGAAGGAGACCTCCGCGTGGGGATCCCGCGTATCCTGCGCCGCCGGGCCCGCTGGGTCTCGGTGCGTCTGCGTCACCCGCGCGGCTGACCCCGCCTCCGGGGGCAGCAGGCCGTCCGGAGGGTCACAGGGCGCAGCTGTCCGTACCCACCTGCTCGTTCGCCGTACGCCCCTGCTGGATGTCGCGCTGGATCTCGTCCGCCGTGAGGGCGTAACCGGTCTCGGCGTCGTCGAGGGACTTGGCGAACACCACGCCGTACACCCGGCCGTCGGGGGTGAGCAGCGGGCCGCCCGAGTTGCCCTGGCGGACGGTCGTGTACAGCGAGTAGACGTCGCGGCGGACGGTGCCGCGGTGGTAGATGTCCGGGCCGTTGGCCGTGATACGCCCGCGCACGCGCGCGGCGCGCACGTCGTACGAGCCGTTCTCCGGGAAGCCCGCGACGATCGCACCGTCGCCCCCGGCCGCGTCCTGAGCGGAGAGCCGCAGGGCGTTCGCCTTCAGGTCGGGTACGTCGAGCACGGCGATGTCGCGCTTCCAGTCGTACAGGACCACCTTGGCCTCGTACTTGCGGCCCACGCCGCCTATCTGCACGGTGGGCGCATCGACGCCGCCGACGACGTGCGCGTTCGTCATGACCCGGCGGTCGGCGAAGACGAAACCGGTGCCCTCCAGGACCTTGCCGCAGCTCTGGGCGGTGCCGGTCACCTTGACGATGGAGCGCTGGGCGCGCACGGCGACCGGGCTGTTCGCGAGGGCCGGGTCGGGCGGCTGGACGTCCTTGATCGGCTCGTTGGCGAACGGGCTGAAGACCTGGGGGAAGCCGTTCTGCGCGAGGACGGAGGAGAAGTCCGCGAACCAGGTGTCGGCCTGCGCGGGCAGCGCCCGGGAGACACCGAGCAGCACCTTGGAGCCCCGGACCTCCTTGCCGAGCGTCGGCAGGGTGGTGCCGGCCAGGGCGGATCCGATCAGCCAGGCGACCAGCAGCATGGCCACGACGTTGACCAGGGCGCCGCCGGTGGCGTCCAGGGCGCGGGCCGGGGACCAGGTGATGTACCGGCGCAGCTTGTTGCCGAGGTGGGTGGTCAGGGCCTGGCCGACGGAGGCGCAGACGATGACGACG
Source organism: Streptomyces sp. RB17 (assembly GCF_009604455.1). Lineage (GTDB taxonomy): Bacteria > Actinomycetota > Actinomycetes > Streptomycetales > Streptomycetaceae > Streptomyces. The sequence continues at coordinate 686,916 of NZ_WEGL01000004.1, read as the reverse complement.
ACCACGGCGACCACGGCGGCGGTGGTGCCGACGTCCGCGTTGTCGGTCACGGCGTCCCAGATCACGGGCAGCGTGTACACGGCGACGAGGCCGCCGCCCAGGAACCCGATCACCGACAGGATGCCGACGACGAAGCCCTGGCGGTAGCCGACGACCGCGAACCACACGGCAGCGATCAGCAACAGGATGTCCAGCACGTTCACCGCTTCAGGCCTCGCCTACTCACTCCGGTCCCCGCAGCCCGGCCGGGGGGCCGGCCCGCGACGCAGTGGCACAGGGACCCAGCGTCCCCCGGGAAACAACGCACGGGATCACCCTGTCATGACCGCCAGTCGAGTGGGACCTGCTTCCCTCTGTCCCAGGGGCGCTCCCAGCCCGCGAAATGCAGCAGGCGATCGATCACCCCGGCCGTGAAGCCCCACACCAGGGCCGATTCGACCAGGAATGCCGGGCCTCGGTGGCCGCTGGGGTGGACGGTGGTGGCACGGTTGGCGGGGTCCGTGAGATCCGCCACGGGGACGGTGAAGACCCGCGCCGTCTCGTTGGGGTCGACGACGCCGACGGGGCTGGGTTCGCGCCACCAGCCGAGCACGGGCGTGACGACGAAACCGCTGACCGGGATGTACAGCGCGGGCAGCACACCGAAGAGCTGGACACCGGCCGGGTCCAGGCCGGTCTCCTCCTCGGCCTCGCGCAGCGCGGCCCGCAGCGGTCCGTCGGTGTGCGGATCGCCGTCCTCGGCGTCGAGCGCGCCGCCGGGGAAAGAGGGCTGCCCGGCGTGCGAGCGCAGCGAGCCGGCGCGCTCCATCAGCAGCAGCTCCGGGCCGCGCTCGCCCTCGCCGAACAGGATCAGCACGGCCGACTTGCGGCCCGAGCCGTTCTCCGGCGGCAGGAAGCGGCTCAGCTGGAGCGGCTCGACCGTCTCGGCGGCGCGCACCACGGGCGCCAGCCACTCCGGGAGCCCCTCCTTGCTCAGCGTCACCGCACCGCCCCGCGTCTCACTGGCCCTCGCCATCGCCACCCCCGTCGCTCTGCCTGTCCAACGCCCGAGGACCCCGAGATCGTTCCGTCACGCGGCCCCCAGTGGCGGGGCCGGCCTGCCGCCCGCGTCGAGGTAGGCCTGCGGGGGCTTCAGACGCTGGCCGGGGAAGCCGCCCTTCTCGTACTTCAGGAGCTTCTGCGCCTTCTCCGGGTCGGTCTCGCCCTCGCCGTAGGCCGGGCAGAGCGGCGCGATGGGGCAGGCGCCGCAGGCGGGTTTGCGGGCGTGGCAGATACGGCGGCCGTGCCAGATCACGTGGTGCGACAGGTCGGTCCACTCGCTCTTCGGGAAAAGCGCGCCGACGGCCGCCTCGATCTTGTCCGGGTCGGTCTCCTCGGTCCACCGCCAGCGCCGCACCAGCCGCTGGAAGTGGGTGTCCACGGTGATCCCCGGCCGCCCGAAGGCGTTGCCGAGCACGACGAAGGCGGTCTTGCGGCCGACGCCGGGCAGTTTGACCAGGTCCTCCAGCCTGCCGGGCACCTCGCCGCCGAACTGCTCCGCGAGAGCCTTGGAGAGCCCCATGACCGACTTGGTCTTCATCCGGAAGAACCCGCAGGGGCGCAGGATCTCCTCGACCTCCTCCGGGTTGGCCGCGGCCAGGTCCTCGGGGGTCGGATACTTCGCGAAGAGCGCCGGGGTGGTCTGGTTGACGCGCAGGTCGGTGGTCTGGGCCGACAGCACGGTGGCGACCAGCAGCTGGAACGGGTTCTCGAAGTCCAGCTCCGGGTGGGCGTACGGGTACACCTCGGCGAGTTCGCGGTTGATCCGGCGGGCGCGGCGGACCAGGGCGGTGCGCGACTCGTCCGTCGGCGGCTGCACGGCGACCTTCTTGGCGGGCGCCGCCTTCTTCAGGGCCACGGCCTCGCCGGTCGCCACGACCTTCTTGGCCGGGGCGACCTTCTTTGCGGAGGCGACCTTCTTGGCCGGTGCTGTCTTCTTGGCCGAGGCCGCCTTCTTGGTCGCGGCCGCCTTCTTGGTCGGCGTGGCCTTTTTTGCCGTTTTTCCGGTTTTCTCACTACCGCCGGAGCCCTGTTCGCCCACAGCGGAATCCCGACGTACAACCACCCGCTAAGCCCCCTAGGCCTGTGCTCTCACCGGCGATTTGGACACCCGGCCAGCCTAAAGCCCTCCACCGACATCCGCCCCGGACGCGAAGGATCGGCCCCCGATTGGACCCCTGACTCTTACCTCGGGACACCTGTGCGGCATCCTTGTGACAGATCACACTGTTTGGACCGTCCGGCAAAATGGGGAACACGGTCCCCTGGCACTCGGGGGAGCAAGATCCCCTGAGCAGGTCGACAAGGAGAGAACTCAGTGGACGACGTTCTGCGGCGCAACCCGCTCTTCGCGGCTCTCGACGACGAGCAGGCCGCGGAGCTTCGCGCCTCCATGAGCGAGGTGACCCTCGCACGCGGCGACTCCCTCTTCCACGAGGGCGACCCCGGGGACCGGCTGTACGTCGTCACCGAGGGCAAGGTCAAGCTGCACCGCACCTCCCCCGACGGCCGCGAGAACATGCTCGCCGTCGTCGGCCCCAGCGAGCTGATCGGCGAGCTGTCGCTCTTCGACCCGGGCCCCCGTACGGCGACCGCGACCGCGCTGACCGAGGTCAAGCTGCTCGGTCTCGGCCACGGCGACCTCCAGCCCTGGCTGAATGTCCGCCCCGAGGTGGCCGGCGCCCTGCTGCGCGCCGTCGCCCGCCGTCTGCGCAAGACCAACGACGCCATGTCCGACCTGGTCTTCTCCGACGTCCCCGGCCGCGTGGCGCGCGCCCTGCTGGACCTGTCGCGCCGCTTCGGCGTGCAGTCCGAGGAGGGCATCCACGTCGTCCACGACCTCACGCAGGAGGAGCTGGCCCAGCTGGTCGGCGCCTCGCGCGAGACCGTGAACAAGGCGCTGGCGGACTTCGCCCAGCGCGGGTGGCTCCGCCTGGAGGCGCGGGCCGTGATCCTGCTGGACGTGGAGAGGCTGGCCAAGCGCTCGCGCTGACGCCGGTCCCTGCCGGACGACCTCGGGTCCGCTTCTCGCGAGCCGGGCCCCGCTGTCGCCGCCGCCCGGGGGTGCCGGCGCGCCGAAAATGTGCCGCACGTCCGCATGACAGGCGGCACAGTTGCCCCATGGCTGAAACGATCCGTCGGCCCGGACTCGACGACCAGGGCTTCATCGCGCGCGAAGGCTCCCTCGCGCGCGTGCCCACCGCCTTCCGCCCGGTCGTGGCCGCAGCGCGCGACCGGCTGTCGGCCGCCTTCGAGGCGCGGCTGCACAGCGCCTACCTCTACGGATCGATCCCGCGCGGCACCGCGCGCCTGGGGCGCAGCGACCTGGACCTGTTCGTCGTGCTGCGGGAGGAGCCTTCCGACGGCGACCGGGACGCCGTACGGGCCCTCGGAGAGGCCCTCGACAAGGAGTTCCCGCAGATCGACGGGGTGGGCACGCTTCTCTACGGCCGGGACCGGCTGCTGAGTGAGCCGGAGCGGTACGACCTGGGCTGGTTCGTGGCCTGTCTGTGCACCCCGCTGCTCGGCGAGGACCTGGCCGAGTACCTGCCGCGCTACCGCCCCGACTCCCTGCTCGCCCGTGAGACCAACGGCGACCTGGCCCTGGTGCTGCCCCGCTGGCGGAAGCGGATCGCGGATACCGCCGGCACGGAGGAGGCCCGGCGCCCCCTCGTCCGCTTCATGTCCCGCCACCTCGTCCGCACCGGCTTCACGCTCGTCATGCCGCGCTGGAACGGCTGGACCAGCGACCTGCTGGAGATGGCGGAGGCGTTCGCCGCCCACTACCCACAGCGGGGCGCACAGCTGCGTACGGCGGCGGAATACGGCTACGAGCCCGTCGGCGACCCGGAGGTGCTGCGCACGTACGTCGACGACCTCGGCCCCTGGCTCGCCGGCGAGTACGCACGCGTGCACGGCGTCAAGGCGCCCCGACCGGACTAGCCGGGACCGGGGCTAGATCAGCCCGTGCTCGCTCAGGTAATCCAGCTGGGCGCGTACCGACAGCTCCGCCGCCGGCCACAGCGAGCGGTCCACGTCGGCGTACACGTGGGCGACGACCTGGGCCGGGGTGCGGTAGCCGTCCTCGACCGCCGTCTCCACCTGGGCGAGCCGGTGGGCGCGGTGGGCGAGGTAGAACTCGACGGCGCCCTGGGCGTCCTCCAGCACCGGCCCGTGACCGGGCAGGACGGTGTGCACGCCGTCGTCCACGGTCAGGGACCGCAGTCGGCGCAGGGAGTCCAGGTAGTCGCCCAGGCGGCCGTCCGGGTGTGCCACGACCGTCGTACCGCGCCCGAGGACGGTGTCGCCGGTCAGCACCGCCCGGTCGGCCGGGAGGTGGAAGCAGAGTGAGTCCGCGGTGTGCCCGGGGGTGGGGACGACCCTCAGCTCCAGGCCGCCGACGCTGATCACGTTCCCGGCCTCCAGGCCCTCGTCGCCCAGGCGCAGCGCCGGATCGAGGGCACGCACGCGCGTGCCGGTCAGTTCCGCGAAACGGGCGGCGCCCTCGGCGTGGTCGGGGTGGCCGTGGGTGAGCAGGGTCAGGGCGATGCGCTTGCCCGCCGTCTCGGCGGTGTCGATGACGTTCCGCAGATGGCCGTCGTCCAGCGGGCCCGGGTCGATCACCACGGCGAGTTCGGAGTCGGGCTCGGCGACGATCCAGGTGTTGGTGCCGTCCAGGGTCATCGCGGAGGCGTTGGGCGCGAGGACGTTGACGGCCCGTTCGGTGGCCGGACCCGAGAGGGCCGCACCGCGGGGCTGGCCCGGCAGGGTTGCTGCGTCGGTCATGCGGGGCCTCCACCGCTGGTCGTCGGAGCCGTCGGAATGTGCTTCGTGAACTCCTCGTGCCCCGGCCAGGACAGGACAATCTCGCCGTCCTGGAGGCGGGCGCGGGCCAGCACCGGCGTCATGTCGCGCCCGGGGGCCGCCGCGAGCGTCTCGGCGGCGCCGGCGTACGGCAGCAGCTGGCGCAGGGTGGCGATGGTGGGCGGCATCATCAGCAGCTCGCCCTTGTCGTAGCGGGCGGCGGCATCGGCGGGACGGATCCACACCGTGCGGTCGGCCTCCGTGGAGGCGTTCCGGGTGCGCTGGCCCTCGGGCAGGGCGGCCACGAAGAACCAGGTGTCGTAGCGGCGGGACTCGAACTCAGGGGTGATCCAGCGGGTCCAGGCACCCAGCAGGTCCGAGCGCAGCACCAGTCCGCGCCGGTCCAGGAACTCGGCGAAGGACAGCTCACGCGCGACCAGCGCGGCCCGGTCCGCCTCCCAGTCCTCCCCGGTGGTGTCACCGACGACCGACTCCGCGTCGGGCCCGGCGAGCAGGACACCCGCCTCCTCGTACGTCTCCCGTACGGCTGCGCAGACGATCGCCTGGGCGCCCGACTCGTCGACACCCAGCCGGTCCGCCCACCACGCGCGCGTGGGGCCCGCCCAGCGCACCGTACGGTCGTCGTCGCGCGGGTCCACACCGCCCCCGGGATACGCGTACGCGCCTCCGGCGAAGGCCATGGAGGCGCGTCTGCGCAGCATGTGGACCACGGGACCGTCCGGCGTGTCCTTCAGGAGCAGGACCGTGGCCGCACGCCTGGGGGACACCGGGGTGAGGGTGCCGTCCGCGAGGGCGCGGATGCGGTCCGGCCACTCCGGGGGGTACCACTGACCGTTCGCCATGGGCGGAGGCTATCCCGTGTAGGGCGAATGTTCGAGAGGTGCCCGAGGTCAGAGGGGTCTGCGCCGGGCCTACGGCGCCAGCTCGACCTGGATCTCGACCTCGACCGGCGCGTCCAGCGGCAGCACCGCGACGCCGACCGCGCTGCGGGCGTGCACGCCCTTGTCGCCGAGGACCTCGCCGAGCAGTTCACTGGCGCCGTTGACGACACCGGGCTGCCCGGTGAAGTCGGACGCCGAGGCGACGAAGCCGACGACCTTCACCACGCGCGCGATGCGGTCCAGGTCGCCGACCACGGACTTCACGGCGGCCAGCGCGTTCAGCGCGCAGGTGCGGGCCAGGTCCTTGGCCTCTTCCGGGGTGACCTCGGCACCCACCTTGCCGGTGACCGGCAGCTTGCCCTCGACCATCGGCAGCTGGCCGGCGGTGTAGACGTACGCACCGGACTGCACGGCCGGCTGGTACGCGGCCAGCGGCGGTACGACCTCCGGCAGGGTCAGGCCCAGTTCGGCCAGCTTGGCCTCGACCGCGCTCATGCCTGCTTCTCCCGCTTCAGGTAGGCCACGAGCTGCTCGGGGTTGTTGGGCCCGGGCACGACCTGGACGAGCTCCCAGCCGTCCTCGCCCCAGGTGTCCAGGATCTGCTTCGTGGCATGGACGAGCAGCGGCACGGTGGCGTATTCCCACTTCTTGGTCATGGGGCCGACTGTAGCCGCTGTGGTCTCGGGCACCGCCACCCGCGACCCCCAGGCCGGTGACCTGTGACCTTGGGGACAGTGACCGACGTTATCCACAGCCTCGCGCGTGAGTGTCGAGCGGACTGGTTAGTCTCGAAGGCGTGAGCAGGCTCCAGGTCGTCAGCGGCAAGGGCGGGACCGGAAAGACGACGGTCGCCGCCGCACTGGCGCTGGCCCTCGCGACCGAGGGGAAGCGGACGCTTCTCGTGGAGGTCGAGGGCCGGCAGGGCATCGCCCAGCTCTTCGAGACGGAGGCGTTGCCGTACGAGGAGCGGAAAATCGCGGTCGCGCCCGGGGGCGGCGAGGTGTACGCCCTCGCCATAGACGCCGAACTGGCCCTCCTGGACTACCTCCAGATGTTCTACAAACTGGGCGGCGCGGGCCGGGCCCTGAAGAAGCTCGGCGCGATCGACTTCGCCACCACCATCGCACCGGGCATCCGGGACGTCCTGCTCACCGGCAAGGCGTGCGAGGCCGTGCGCCGCAAGGACCGCTCCGGGCGGTTCGTGTACGACTACGTCGTCATGGACGCCCCGCCGACCGGCCGCATCACCCGCTTCCTGAACGTGAACGACGAGGTGGCGGGCCTGGCGAAGATCGGCCCGATACACAATCAGGCGCAGGCCGTGATGCGGGTGCTCAAGTCGCCGGAGACGGCCGTGCACCTGGTGACACTGCTGGAGGAGATGCCGGTCCAGGAGACCGCCGACGGCATCGCCGAACTCCGCGCGGCACGGCTGCCGGTGGGCCGGGTCATCGTGAACATGGTCCGGCCGGAGGTGTTGGACGAGGCAGACCTGGAACTCGTACGGACCGTGGAGCGTTCCTCCGTCGCACAGGCGCTCTCGGCGGCGGGTCTGGGCGGAGCCCGGCGCGGCGGAAACGCGGAGAAGCTGGTCGACCCGCTGCTGCGGCAGGCGGCGGAGTACGCCGAGCGGTACGCGCTGGAGCAGGAGCAGCGCGCGGTCCTCGGCGAGCTGGGCCTGCCGCTCGGCGAACTGCCGCTGCTCGCCGAGGGCATGGACCTGGCGGGCCTGTACGAACTCGCCACCGAGCTGCGGAAGCAGGGGTTGACATGAGTCCGGACCCGGCCGAGGCACCCGAGACGGCACAGGCGGCCGCGGGGAAGCGGAAGAAGACCGACGGGCGGGAGAAGGCCCACGGTCTCTCCCCCGCGCGCGTGCTGGACATCGACCAGCTGCTGGACGACCCGAAGACCCGGATCGTGGTGTGCTGCGGTTCGGGCGGGGTCGGCAAGACCACGACCGCGGCGGCCCTCGGGCTCAGGGCGGCCGAGCGGGGCCGCAAGGTGGTCGTGCTGACCATCGACCCGGCCCGGCGGCTGGCCCAGTCGATGGGCATCGACTCCCTCGACAACGTCCCGCGCCGGGTGAAGGGCACCGACGGCGAGGGCGAACTGCACGCCATGATGCTCGACATGAAGCGCACCTTCGACGAGGTCGTGGAGGCGCACGCGGACGCCGAGCGGGCGGCCGTGATCCTGGCGAACCCCTTCTACCAGTCGCTCTCGGCGGGCTTCGCGGGCACGCAGGAGTACATGGCGATGGAGAAGCTGGGCCAGCTGCGCGCGAAGGACGAGTGGGACCTGATCGTCGTCGACACCCCGCCGTCCCGCTCGGCACTGGACTTCCTGGACGCGCCGAAACGGCTCGGCTCCTTCCTCGACGGCCGGCTCATCCGCCTGCTGACCGCCCCCGCCAAGCTGGGCGGACGCGCGGGCATGGCCTTCCTCAACGTAGGCATGTCGATGATGACCGGCACACTCGGCAAGCTGCTGGGCGGTCAGCTGCTGAAGGACGTGCAGACGTTCGTGGCGGCGATGGACACGACCTTCGGCGGCTTCCGTACCCGCGCGGACGCCACGTACAAGCTGCTCCAGGCGCCGGGTACGGCGTTCCTGGTGGTTGCCGCCCCGGAGCGGGACGCGCTCCGCGAAGCGGCGTACTTCGTGGAGCGGCTGGCAGCGGAGAAGATGCCGCTGGTGGGTCTGGTGCTGAACCGGGTCCATGGCAGCGGCGCCGGCCGGCTGTCGGCCGAGTCGGCGCTCGCCGCCGCCGAAAATCTTGAGGACCCCCGCATTGTGGATCAGGCGGGCGGGAAAGCTGGACTTCGTAACTCTCCCGACGCATACGGCAGTTCGCGATCTCCCGCATCCGATGCCGCAACCGACGCGCCAGCTTCCGAGAAAGGCTCCCCCGCCGATACGGAGCGCTCCGTCGACCGGCTCACCGCGGGCCTGTTGCGACTGCACGCCGATCGCATGCAGGTGCTCTCGCGCGAGCAGCGCACGCGTGACCGTTTCACCGCCCGTCACCCCGAGGTGGCGGTCGTCGACGTACCCGCGCTGCCCGGCGATGTCCACGACCTCGCCGGCCTGCGCGACATCGGCACCCGACTGGCATCGGGCGCGGCCGGACGGACAGAGCTGCCGTAGCACGGCCGGGGGCCGAGGGCTGCGGGGCTGTTGGCTACGGGATTGTGAGTTGCACGGCTGCGCCCGTGGGAGCGGTCGTACGCACGTAAGCGACCGTCACTCGCGCGTGAGTGGCATACGCGCGGCCGACATGGAAAGGCATGCGCAGGCGGCGTGGATGGCGCATGGGCATGCAAGCGGCGTCGGCTGCGCGTACGGACGGCGACGGCGGCTCGCGCGCCGACGCGAGGCCGACCACCCGTCTCCGCAGGCGGGGCCGCAAGGCCGATCGTGGCTTCCCCAGGCGTAGGCCCGACCGGCGCTTCCCCACCTCATCACTTCCCGCGCCCCGGTGCGTACCCACTCGGCACCTCCGGGCCCTGCCCGGCCCTGCTCCCATGGCGCGCGCCCGAAATGTCCCATGGCGCGTGCCGGAGCGGAGCCCAGTGCCCCGGGGATGTGCCGGAGGAAACGCCCTCGGCCCCTCAGCTCACCGCCGCGTAGTTCTCGTACACCTCGTCGTCGTCGAGGGGCACGATGCCCGTGCCTCGCTCGTACTCCGAGCGGGCGGTCTCCAGCAGCCTGCGCCAGGAGGTCACGGTGGGCCGACGGCGCAGCAGTGCGCGGCGCTCGCGCTCCGTCATGCCTCCCCACACGCCGAACTCCACGCGGTTGTCCAGCGCGTCGGCCAGGCATTCCGTGCGTACCGGGCATCCGGTGCACACCGCCTTGGCCCTGTTCTGCGCTGCTCCCTGAACGAACAGTTCATCCGGATCGGTAGTGCGGCAGGCAGCCTGCGCACTCCAGTCGGTAACCCAGCCCATACCGGCGCCGTCCTCTCCCGAATCGAGGCTCCCCCACGGCGGCAGCGGCATATTCACCGCCGCCAGTTGAGGACGTTACGGAAGGTGGGCACAGCGCAACACCCCCTTCGGGCCCAATCTTGAATGGCCCGAACGGACTATGGGTTAACGGCAGATCACCCGCGGGAGTGAGCTGAGACATACGCGACCATCCCGGCAAACCGGGACAGCTGTGGTGCGCCACAACGGGCGCCGGGTGACACACGAGGCGGATTCGGACACGTCCTCCTCAGGAACCGGTCACGTCCCGCGCGAAAAAACGGGGTACGCCCGGAACGATTCGGGGTCGCCGGACGTATTGATACGTGACCGCACTGCTGTGACAGTTGAGAGCAGCTTAGGCCAAGGCCTGCGCGCGTGTCCGGCGAATGGGAACGTCGGCGTCCCCCTTTGCCGTGCCGTGACGCGGTCGCTCTTTCGGAACGCTCATCTGTACGGATTAGGCTGCCTCCATGCCAAAGAAGCGCTCGGGTGGTGGTCTGTCGCCAACGCAGCAGGCCGCCAAGTTCCTCGGTGTCAGTGTGCTCGCCGGAGCCGTGATGGCGGGCATCGCGCTGCCCGCCGCCGGCGCGCTGGGCCTCGCGGCCAAGGGCTCGGTCCAGAGCTTCGACGAGATCCCGGCGAACCTGAAGAGCCCCCAGCTCAGTCAGCGCACGACCATCCTGGACAACCAGGGCAAACAGATCGCGGCCGTCTACTCCCGCGACCGTACGGTGGTGGACCTCAAGGACATCTCGCCGTACATACAGAAGGCGATCGTCGCGATCGAGGACGCCCGCTTCTACCAGCACGGCGCGATCGACCTCAAGGGCGTCCTGCGCGCCCTGAACAAGAACGCGCAGGAGGGCGGGGTCGCCCAGGGCGCCTCCACGCTCACCCAGCAGCTGGTGAAGAACTACTTCATCGAGGAGGCCGGCGACGACCCGACGAAGGTCGCCGAGGCCACCCAGCAGACCCTCGGTCGCAAGATCAAGGAGCTGAAGTACGCGATCCAGATCGAGGAGAAGCTCGGCAAGAAGAAGATCCTCGAGAACTATCTGAACATCACCTTCTTCGGCGAGCAGGCCTACGGCGTCGAAGCCGCCTCCCAGCGCTACTTCTCCAAGCCCGCCAAGGACCTGAACCTGCAGGAAGCGGCACTGCTGGCCGGCATCGTGCAGTCCCCGAGCCGCTACGACCCGGTCAACGACGAGGCGGAGGCCACCAAGCGGCGCAACACCGTGCTCCAGCGGATGGCGGACGTCGGCGACATCTCCCAGAAGGAGGCCGACCAGGCCAAGCAGACGCCGCTCGGACTGCACCCGAGCCAGCCCAAGAACGGCTGCATCACCGCGGTCAAGGGCGCCGGCTTCTTCTGCGACTACGTCCGTGACGTCGTGCTCAACGACCCGGTCTTCGGCAAGTCCAAGGAGGCCCGGGCCAAGCTGTGGAACCAGGGCGGCCTGACGATCCGTACGACGCTCGACCCGCAGGCGCAGGACTCGGTGCAGGCGTCCATCAAGCAGCACGTCTACCAGTCCGACCCGGTGGCGACGGCCGCGACCATCGTCGAGCCCGGCACCGGCAAGATCCTCGCCATGGGCCAGTCCCGCCCGTACGGCTTCGGCCAGAACGAGACGCAGATCAACCTCTCGGTCAACTCGAACATGGGCGGCGGCGCCGGCTACCAGCCCGGTTCGACGTTCAAGCCGATCGTCGCGGCGGCCGCGATCGAGGGCGGCAAGTCCCCGACGCAGAAGTACCCGTCGCCGTACGAGATGACGTACCCCAGCCCGGTGCAGGCGTGCGACGGCAAGGTCTGGCGCAACGACCCGAACAACCCGGCCAAGCTGACGAACGAGAACGAGTCGGAGCACGGCCCCATGGGCATGAAGGAGGCGACCGCCAAGTCGGTCAACACCTACTACGTGCAGCTGATCAGCGACATCGGCATCTGCCCGGTCACCGAGATGGCGAAGAAGATGGGCGTGCAGCGCGCGGACGGCCGGGCGATCGACCAGGCCCCCTCCATCGCGCTGGGCTCCCAGGAGATGTCCCCGCTGACGATGGCGAACGCGTACGCCACCTTCGCCTCGCGCGGTATGTACTGCACCCCCGTCGCCATAGAGTCGATCACGCAGAAGACCGGCAGCGAGGAGAAGTCCCTCCAGGTGCCCAAGTCGACTTGCTCACGCGCGATGTCGGAGAAGACTGCCGACACCATCAGCACGCTCCTCAAGGGCGTGGTCGAGGACGGTACGGGCCAGCAGGCCGGTCTCGGCGACCGCCCGAGCGCGGGCAAGACGGGAACGACGGACGAGCGCTTCGCGGCCTGGTTCGTCGGCTACACCCCGAACATGGCGGGCGCGGTCTGGGTCGGCGACCCGGCCCACAAGCGCCACATGACGAACATCACCATCGGCGGCGTCTACAACGACAAGGTCTACGGCGGCCAGGTCCCCGGCCCCATCTGGCGCGACATGATGACCGGCGCGCTGAGCGGCAAACCTGTGGAGGACTTCAACCTGATCGACATCCCCGACGACACCAAGGGGGATGGTCAGGGAAAAGGACAAGGGGGGACCGACGGGGGCAAGAACGGGGACAGCACGGGCGGGATCGGCGGACTGATCGGCGGACTGACGGACGGCGGCACGGTTGACGGCGGCACGCTCGGCGGCGGCACCACGGGTGACACGACCGGCGGCGTCTTTCCGACACCGACCTTCTCGCTCCCGGGCAACTTCGTCCAGGGACAGGGGAACGGCGGAACCAACGGGAACGGATTCGGTGGCGCTCGGGGGTAACGCCCTGGTGTGAGTACGGCGGCGGGCCGCACCCTCGGGTCGATTCGGGGGTGCGGCCCGCAGCCGTACGGATCCGTCTGTGCCGTACGTATTGTCCGTGCCGTACGTATCCGTCTATGCCGCCCGTGTCCGTCCGGGCTGCCGGTGTCAGCCCTGGAGCAGCTTCTTCACCGCGGCGGCCACGCGGCCACCCTCGGCCTGGCCGGCCACCTTCGGGTTCACGATCTTCATCACGGCGCCCATGGCCCGCGGGCCTTCGGCCCCGCCCGCCTTCGCCTCTTCCACGGCCTGGGCGACGATCGCGTTCAGCTCGTCGTCGGACAGCTGCTTGGGCAGGTAGTCGGCGAGCACCTGGCCCTCCGCCTTTTCCCGCTCGGCCGACTCGGGACGACCACCCTGCGCGAAGGCCTCGGCCGCCTCCCGGCGCTTCTTCGCCTCGCGGGTGATCACCTTGAGGACCTCGTCGTCGGAGAGCTCCCGCTTCTCCTTGCCCGCGACCTCCTCCTTGGTGATCGCGGCGAGCGTCAGCCGCAGCGTCGAGGAGCGGAGCTCGTCGCGCTCCTTGATCGCGGCGTTGAGGTCGTCGTGCAGCTTCGACTTGAGCGTGGTGGTCATGGGACCGATTGTCGCAGGTGTGCGGGCGTGAACGCCTGCTGATTTAAGGGGAACGGGCGTTGATTTAAGGGGAACGCGCGTTGGGCGGGAGACGGCTGGGGCCGGGCGGGTGGGGGAGGGCGAGGGCGGGCGGGTGGTTCCGGGCGGTTGGGGTCGTGCGGCCGGGGCCGGGGGTGGCTGGTCCCGTACGGCCGGTCCCGACAGCTGGTCCCAGGTGGCCGGTCCCGACGGCTGGCCCCGGACGGCCGGTGCCAGGCGGCCGGTCCAGGCGGCCGGTCTCGTCGGCGTCCGCGCGTCTGACACGATGGACCCATGCGCGCGCGATATGGAGTACCCCTGGGAATCATGGCGGCGGGCGCCGCTGGTCTGGCGTACGCAGCGGGCTTCGAGGCCCGCTCCTTCCGCCTCCGACGGGTGACGGTCCCGGTCCTCCCGCCGGGTATGCGTCCGCTGCGCGTGCTCCAGGTCTCCGACATCCACATGGTCGGCGGCCAGCGCAAGAAGCAGCGGTGGCTGCAGTCGCTGGCGGGTCTGCGCCCGGACTTCGTGATCAACACGGGCGACAACCTGTCGGACCCCGAGGGCGTCCCCGAGGTGATGGACGCCCTGGGCCCCCTGATGGAGTTCCCGGGCGCGTACGTCTTCGGCTCCAACGACTACTACGGCCCCCGACTGCGCAACCCCGCCCGCTACTTGCTGGAGAAGGCGAGCGGCCGGCACGGCCTCAACGGCAACGCGCCGGCGGTCGGCGTCCTCCACAACCCGTGGGAGGACCTGCGCGACGGCTTCGACGAGGCGGGCTGGCTGAACCTGACGAACACCCGGGGTGTCCTGAAGGTCGAGGGCGTCTCGATCGAGCTGACGGGTCTCGACGACCCCCACATCAAGCGCGACCGCTACGCCCGGGTGGCCGGCGGCCCCTCGGAGACGTACGACTTCTCGATGGGCGTGGTGCACGCGCCGTACCTGCGGGTGCTGGACGCGTACGCGGCGGACGGCTACCCCCTGATCCTGGCCGGCCACACGCACGGCGGCCAACTGTGCGTCCCCTTCTACGGCGCGCTCGTCACCAACTGCGACCTGGACACGGAACGGGTGAAGGGTCTGTCCACCCACACGGCGGACGGCCACACCTCCTACCTCCACGTCTCGGCGGGCTGCGGCACCAACCGCTACACCCCGGTCCGCTTCGCGTGCCCACCGGAGGCGACGCTGCTGACGCTGGTGGGGCGGTAGGGGTTCTGGCCCGGCGGAGAAAGCCGGCCCTACCGGCCGTAACCGCTCAGCGTCGTAACCACTCGGGGTCGTAACCACTCGGGGTCGTAACCACTCGGGGCGTAACCACTCGGGGCGTAACCCACCCGGACTACGCCGGATGGCCCCGCCCCTCCCCCGCTCCTAGCGTGAGGGCATGACCGCCCCGATACCCAGGGACATCCCGGACCTGCCCGCGGTCCCGGGCCCGCCTCTGCTGCTGCCCTCCCCGGTACCGGCCACGGCCGTGGTGGCGCCGGTCCGCCGCCCCATGGTCGCGCTCTTCCGCCTCCTGACCGCCCTGGCGGCGGCAGGAGGCGTGGCCCTGGAGCTTCTGCTCGGCCCCCCGGCCCGCGTCCTGAGCTACTTCGGCGTCCAGGCCGGCATCCTGCTGGCTGTCGCCATGCTCATGTCGGCGTCGCGGTGCTGGCGCGCCCGCCGCCCCCTCTCCTCCACGGTGACAGGCGCCGCACTCCTCTACGTCGTGATCTCGGCGCTCGTCTACCACCTGCTCCTGGCCCACACGACGCCCCCGTTCTCCATGACCGGCGCGACGACGATCCCGGAGCGCTGGCACGGCTCGTGGGCCACGCTCCAGATCCTGCACACGCTGACGCCGGCGGCGGCCGTGCTGGACTGGCTGTTGCTGACGCCCGCGGCCCGACTGCACCTCCGCCAGGCGGCCACCTGGCTCCTCTACCCCCTGGCCTATCTGGCCTTCTACCTGATCCGGGCGGCCTGCCTCGCCCCCACGAACCCGGCCCGCTACCTCTATCCCTTCCTGGACGCGGCCACCCACGGCTACCGCAGCACCCTCGCCAACGCCCTCCTCCTGGGCCTCGCGATATACGCCCTGGCCGTCCTCCTCGTAACCCTGGACCACCTCCGCCCGACCCCGGTCCGCCGCCGCGTCTAAACCGGATTTCGTCTACAGCCACCAGTGGGCTAAAGTAAACGTCGTCGCCGCGAGAGCAGCGACATCGGGGTGTAGCGCAGCTTGGCAGCGCGCTTCGTTCGGGACGAAGAGGTCGTGGGTTCAAATCCCGCCACCCCGACGCCGTAGTACCAGGTCAGGGGCCTGATCCACCGAGTGGATCAGGCCCCTCCTGCGTCTCCGGAGATCGTTTGGGAGAAATCTGGGAGAAGATCTTGGTCGGCGTCTCCCAACAGGTGATCGTCGAGCAGTAGCAACATTTCTCAGCTGCGCCGACCCGCACCTACACGTTCGCGAACAACCAGTCGCCGACTCGACCGCGGAGGTGCCTCAGAACTCCGAGCCTGGGAGCTCCGTCATGCCTGTGGACATGGCCCGCGGAGGGGGCTCGTTCGACGAACGCGACGTGCCTGTCAGTGCTGAGCCATATCGACGAGCCCAGACAACGGAGGACGGACACCGACATGCGGGCTGACGAGACACACGCGTCGCGCTACAAGCTGTGCCGAAGAACTACTGCGCGGAGCCGAACACCCTGCGGCGGCGCGGATGGCTCCTGGAGGCGAAGACATCCGAGACCTACGCGGCGATCGAGCGAACCGATCCCACGCTTGCTCGGCGTCGACGCTGAGGCATCGTAATTCTGGGTACAGCCGTTGCCGAGAATGGCGCAGGTCGGCGGATCGGCCGCGCGGTGAGTTCCCGCCGCCTTGGGCTCCATGTCAGCGCGCACCGCTACTGTCTTCGCTCATGACCGCGTTACTCGAACGTGAGCTCCGGGACCTCTTGGCGGAGCAGCTGGACGTTCTCGAACCAGGACTGACCCTCGTCCGATGCGAGTTTGCGCTGAGCGACCCGCCGCTCCGTACAAGGGGATGGATCGACATCCTTGCTCGTGACCGACACGGCCTGTGGGTGATCATCGAGTTGAAGCGTGCTACGTCCACATCACGTGAGGCGTTGCACGAGGTCGCGAAGTACGCAGAGCTGCTCCAGCGCGACAAGCAGGTCGCGCCTGACCGCATCCGTGCCCTCATCGTGTCGACCGACTGGCGCGAACTACTCGTTCCGGTGAGCAACATGGCCCGTGACTGGAGCCATGACCTTCGCGGTTACGAACTCCAGGTGTGTGACGATCTGACACTCAGCGCTGAGCGCGTCGCGATGCTTCCATCGTCGCCTGAGCAGTACGTCACACCGGTGCACGGCATCTACCTCTACGCGAGCCCCCAAGACCGAGACCGAGGATGGAAGCACATACGGCAGATCGCTTCCGAGATCGGCGCGCCCAACCTCCTTGCTGCCGACTTCGAACGCGTCAGCGCCAAGGACGGTGTCAGCGCACACTACGGCCTGTACTTGGGTGTCGGCACCGTGGAGTGGGGGAGCGCGTTGTCGAGCTCCCCGGAAGTGGACGGGTACGGTGCAAAGCACCCGGCCGAGTACGAGGCATTGTGCGAAATCAACGCGCGCGTTCGCTGCGTCGAAGTCGGGTCAGCTTACCCGGGGGTGCTGGGCACTCTCCTAGGCGATCCCAATTGGGAGATTACCGGGTATCGGGGCACTGGAGCGTTTGCCCTGGGCAACGGGGCGTATGAGGAACGCGACTGGCTGCAGATGCTGGTTGGTCATGATCGCGGGGACGGGCACGTCAAGTACATCGGCTCCGCCAATCCCCGGATCACCAGCCGGTGGCACTCTTTTGTGGATCAGGCCATGACCAGCCTCGGTGGCAACCCCGAGTGGGAGATGCTCGTCCGGGCGTGGCTGGAGCGAGTTGCCGAGCAACCAGGCGACATCGACGTCGTCTTGTGGATCTACAACCCGTGCGACCTGATTCAGACCGTCATCTACGGATGGCCGGACGAGCTCGCCCAGTGGGAACCACGCATCAAAGCCGTCGCCCGCTTCCCCGACGGCAGCCGCTCCGTCGTCGAGGGCAGGCTGTGTGCGAACAGCACCGGGGGCGCACCAGGCTTCCACCACTACGCCCACGAGGTGTACCGCGATCCGGTGAGCTGGATGACGACTCGATACGGCGGCACCACCTGGATCAGTGATCTGGATCTGGTTCGCCGCCTTGGGCTGCGCTACATGATGCTTGAGATCACCAGCGGCCATCCTGGGCCGCCAGCCCCAGAAGACGAGCGCGGACTCTGGTTGGTCGAGGACGGGCAGGCAACCCGCTACTCGTCCAATGACCCGGAGTTCTTCATGGCCTGGCAGCTCAATACCTACGGGGGGAAGCTCGTGACCCTTCGAGAGTTCCTGACGACGTACCGCTACGAGGTCAACACGCTCCGCATCGAATACCTCAACTGCATAGACGTAAGGCGCTGACTTCGCGGCGTGTCCGCTCGGCTCCGGCCGACAGCGCACTCCGTTGAAGGGTCGCCCAGATGGAGCCTGGTAAGAACAGCGGGATGGTCGCAGGGGCCGGATCCACGCAGCGAGGATGGGCCGCTGAGACCGGTTGGGCCCCTGCTATCGGGATGGCCGCACAGCTGCCCCGCTTCCACGTTGCAGGTGTTCGTTGATGTGTCGTAGGCGTTGCCAGGCGGCGGGGTCGGTGCCGTCGCCGAGCGGGTAGTGCAGGGCAGGGCGAGCGGCCGGGCCGAGTTGGGTGGGGGTGTGGTCCGGCAAGGCGTTGCGGGCATGGCTGATGCCGAGGGCGGCCACGGTGTCAGGGCCGAGGGTGAGAGCGACCGGGATCGGCGGTGCTTCGTAGTGGGCCGGAGTGGTCAGGTCCGCGCGCGCCGCACGCAGTTCGCTGATCATTGTGGCGAGGTTGTGCCGGGCCGCGAGGGACTCGGCGAGCTTGGGCAGCAGCCCGGTCGGTGCCTTCTCGTCGGCGGCATAGCCGAGGGCCAGGGTGATCTGCTCCTCTACGCCTTCTCGCGTGTGAGCAATGCGCAAGGCGGCAATTGCTGGGCGGTCGGCGGTTCCTACGGCGACAGCCCAGGTCGGCTGTGCCTGGCGGGCGCGGCTGCGGGCCAGGTCGGTCAGTTGCCTTGGCGACCAAGGGACGTTGACGGGCTCGGCGGTGGCCCATCCGGCCGGCAGCAGTCCGGTGAGGGTCTGCCAGGCGTCCTCCAGAGCGCCACCGAGTAGCAGGTGCTCCTGGACGGGGTGGATGGTGCGGATGGACAGCAGCAACTGCCGTTCACCGCCCTTGCCGGGCGGGGGTTGGAAGGCGTCCGCGATCTGGAGGCCGTTGTCGGCAGCGGGGGTGAAACGTCCGTCGTGCCAGCGCAGTATGGCTCCGGAGAGGCCGTCGTAGTAGCCGTTCTCGGGGTGGCGTACGACCCAGCGTGCGGGCATGCGCTCCAGCACGGTGCGGGTGGGCAGGCTCAGCCGGGTATTGGGGGACGTGACGAGATACAGCTCCCGTCGGCTCTGTGCCACCGTTCGCACCGCCTCGGTCAGCCATGTCGTGGCGGCGACGACCGGGCGGTCGTAGATGACGATGATGCTTTGGTCGGTCAGCACATCCGCATCGGTCAGTACGTCCACGTCAGCGGGCGGGACCGTCACCTCGCCCGTGGCCGGGACGGTCACGACGTCGGTGTGGGCGGCTTCAGGCGGCCATGTGGTGCCGCCGAGCAGCGTTGTCAGCCGTCCCGCGACCGAGCCGGCGAGCAGCCTGGCTTCTGCGATGGCGGTGGACGCCCGCACCTCGGTCCACCACACCGGTCCCTCTGTCTGAACGCCAGGTCCCAGCAGCCGCTCCGTCTCGCCCGGCACTTGCAGGTAGCGGGGGGCCTCCACGGAGACCAGGAGCTTTCCGTCGTCCGTGCACAACTGGGCCACGGATCCCCCAGCTGCTCGGTTCACGCGCAGGTCCGGGCCGCCGGCGTGCAGTGCGGCCAGCAACGTCTTGATGTCCGGCATCTGCGGGGTGAGGGCGATGACGTCCTGGGGCATGTGCTGCTTTCTGTCAGAGAGGACGGCACTACGGCTCTCAGTACCGGCCCGAGAGTTCTTCGAGGGCGTCCAGGGAGGGGGCTTCTTGAGGGGCGTCCTCGACGACCAAGCCGATCTCCGGATGCGGCGGACTCTGCGCTACCCACGACAGCCCGGTGAGCGCACTGAGCCCTTGGCCGTGAGCGACCCGCAGGCGTAGCAGCCATGTGGTGTCCGCTTCGAACGCCGTCTCACCAGCAGCTGTTGCGTGTAGCGCACTGAGCCCTTGGCCGTGAGCGACCCGCAGGCGTAGCAGCCATGCGGTGTCCGCTTCGAACGCCGTCTCACCAGCAGCTGTTGCGTGTGCGGCCAGGACGCTCCAGACCGCTACAGCGGTTTCCGCTACACAAATGAGGCGGACCCCTTCAGCGCCCGGCGGGACTTCCCAAGTCCAGTCGCCAACGGGGTTGGAGGTGATCACACCATGTCCTTGGGGTAGACCCCCCTGTCGAGCTACGCCGCGCGGACTTCCGCGTCGTCGAGAGGTAGCTATTGAAGCCTGGTCGGGATTTGCTGGGCCCTCACTACCCTGCTGATATTCGCGCCCTGCTTATTCCTCGTCGCCGGCCTGCGCAGCGAGGTTCAAGGTGAGCTCTGCGCTGGCCAGCATCCGGACGATTTCGATGGGACGGTTAGCGAATTCTTTGGCTACGACATCGATGGGGTCGACCCGACGAGTCTGTCCGTCGAGTCCAGTTGCCTCGATGACATAGCGGAATCCAACCGGCCCAGCGGGATCATCCGCGACGATCCAGCGCGCCCCGTACTTATGGATGAGGAAGTCGGCGACGTAGGACGCCAAATCCAAGTGCAGAGTGACCCAGTCGGACTCCTCGAATTCACTCAGAGGAGCGCGGGACACGTAGTCGTCCAAGGCGGGGATGAGGCCCGTTGGGTCGCTCGCGTAAATTTCGGGGGGCACTCCGAGCATATCCGCAATGTCGATGGCGTTCCGATGCCTCTCCTCGCTCCAGCCCTGGAGGTCGGGTTCATTTGCGTTTACCACGCTATGTTCCTTTCGCGGCTTTCGCGGTTACTTGGGGGCCGGCCCGAACTCGATGAAGATGATGCGAGCATGTATGAGGTAGTTTCTCAGCGCTTGCGACGGAGGTGCATGCAGGAAGACCCAGCGTGGATCGAACCTTGGGTCCAGCCGTCTTAGCGTGAGGTCCTTGTTGATTTGCTCAATGATACCTTCGTTCAGCGGGACTTCGCCCCTCACCCGACGGGTGCCGCCACCCTTGAGTTTGATCGTCCTCCATTCAAGGTAATGCTTTACCTCCACAGCCAGAGTACGGCCGTCAGGCATGTCCACTGGGACATCGACATTGCGGCCTCCTGGCGCCTTTACAGGGTGATAAGGGTGGTCATGAGTGGGCACGCGATAGTGTCGCTCAGGTGCGCCACCCGCAATCTTGCGGACGTAGTCCTCTGCCCCCTTGTACCTTTCCCGGCTGTGACGCATGCGCCGCATCTCGCGCAAGGTTCTGTCAGCGGTACCCGGCGGGAGCGCGCGGCGTGTGTGATCCGGCTCTGCGCCCGAGGCGTTGTGATGGTGTGGATCGGACGAGTGGCTGCCCGGGTCAGCGGGTGAATCATGGCCAGTGTGCTCATCGCCACCGTCATGGTGGGGGGAGCCGTTGTCGGATGCCGAGCCGTGAGGGTCAGGTCCCGTTCCTCCGGAGCCATGTCCCCCTGCTCCGCTACCCGCTCCACGCCGGCTGACCGGTTCTGCACCGGCACCCCTGGTGGAAGAGCCTTCGGATGATGCAGCGTGACCGCTGGCGTGTCCACCTGCTTGCCCCGGTGTCCGCTCACTGGTGTGCGCGGAGTCGGCGGCATGTTCTGCCCGGGCACCGGTTCCGACCAACTCGTGTGATCGGTTGGAGTGGGCGGACGTATCCGTTGCGCCATGTGACGAATCCGAGGTCGCGTGGCTCGATGGCGCCTCACCGCCACGGTCGGCGGCGGCAGGCTCGTGCGGGGCCTCGGCAAGGTTGGGCGTGCCGTCGGCGTTGATCGGAATGAGCTGGCCGTTCTTGTCGACCCTGTAGCGGTTGCTTAGGTCGTCCAGGGCGCCGTCGGGGAACCTCGTCTTCGGCAGCCGCAGGTGTTCGCTGACGTTGGTCAGTACCTCGGAGACCTTCGGCAGATCGGACAGGGCTCTCGCCGCCCTCGCGGCGCCGGAGACCGGATCCAGGGCACCTCCGACCTTGGCCACCGTGCTGGCGGCTTCCACGAATCTGCCTGCCTTGCCCAGCCTGGCGAGCGCCCCGCCAGCGCCCCCCAACACGGTGAGGAGGTTGAAGCTGGTGACAGCGTGGGCCCGAGCCGGGTCCTTGTGCCACTCGTCGTAGGCGATGAACTGCTTGCCGAACTCCTTGGCGTACGCCTTGCTGTCCCGCTGCCACTCCGAGAGGTGGTCGCCCTCTCCGACCGCATCCATGCCGTAGGCGTAGGCGCCGACGATGGTGCGTTTGAGGCCGTCCCAGGTCTGGTGCTGTGCGTCGGAGCCGTTGATGCCCAGGATGTTGTCCTCGAAGGTGCCCAGGCCGACGAAGCCGCCCCAGAGGCTGTCTTTGACGAGGCCGTCCCACGCCCAGCTCTTGATGCCGTGACCCCACCAGTCCATGCTCCAGCGGTCGTAGGTGCGGGCAACGGGAGTACCCCACGGCAGGTCGGGCATGGACTCGAGCTTGTCGACGCTGATGCCATACGTGCTGCCCTCGTCGCCGACGGGGCGGCACAGCGCCGGGCTGATGGCACCGATCTTGACCGCCGCGTTGTGCTCCGCCTTCTGAAAGCCCACGACGGCTTCCGCCACGCCATGCATGAGGGCGTTGTGCTCGTCGACCTTGTGCTGGTCCTTGGTCCAGCCGTCGTCGCCTTCGACGCTGTCGACGAAGGCGATCGCCTTCTCCTTCAGATGCTTCAAGCGGTCCGCGTACGGCTTCGCTTCGCCGACGAAGGTGTCCAGGGCATCGGCGAGGGACTCGATGTGACTGGCGAACTCGTCCGCCGTGTCCATCACCGGCTGGGTGGAGGAGAAAAGCTGGTCCGCCTCCGGCGCCTTGTAGAACGCGGCCGTCGCCTGGAAGCGCGAATGGACGTCCTTGCCGGCGTCACGGATGCCGATCGCGTGTTTACGCAGCTCGGTGACTGCTTTGGACAACGCCCTGAAGTCGCCGGTGTACTGGAGTATGCCCCCCGGCTCGATCATGTCCATTACGACCCGCCCCCGTGGTGCTTCGTCTGCTCGCCCACAGCCTGCAGCTCGGCCGGGGTGGGCGCCTTGGCCGCGTCACGCTGGGCCCGGGCGGCCATCGCCAGGTCCCCATCGATGTACGCACCGGTCGCCTTGACCGTCCCGTCCATCGTCTTCTTGATACGGGCCGCCATGAACTTGATCGAGCTCTCGGTATCGGACACGAAGTTCGCGACCGCAGCACCCACCGGCCCCACCGGCGGACCACCGCAGTACGGGCCGCTGATCGTGCCCGCGGACTCCGCCGCGTCCTGGACGCTCGTCCCGTAGCCCTTGATGTCCTTGCTCAGGTCGTCGGCCGCAAGCCCCACCAACGACAGAATGGACTCCACCCCGCTGGGACTGATGTCCCACCCCGTCACGTCAACCCCCGCTGTGTCACCTGCAGATACGTTCCATCAGCGCTGCTCAGCATCGCACGCGCCACTGACAACAGGACATTCATCCCTATCAGATCGGTTCTCGCAGCAGCCACACGCTTCTAGCCAAAGCCGCAGCCAACCCATCAATTGGTCATGTCGGGGCCTGCGTTGGCTCGGTCTCGGGTGCCAGGGCGGTCTGGATCAGCTGGTGGCGGCGGCCGCGGCGGACCAGGGTGCCGCGGCCGGGCGGCTGGGTGGAGGCGTACAGGCCGGGGAAGAGCTGGCCTTCGGTGCGGTCGCCCGTCATCACCAGCGCTGTGGTTCCGGTTTCACGCAGCGCCGTCAGGAACGGTTCGTACAGGGCCCGTGAGGCTCCGGCGACTCGGCGGGTGACGACGAAGTGGAGGCCGATGTCGCGGGCCGAGGAGATGTACGGCAGGAACGGGGTGAGGGGCTGCTGTCCGGCCGCGGTGAGGATGTCGTAGTCGTCGACGAGGATCACGATCCGCGGGCCGGTGAACGACGGCTCATCGGTCAGGGCGTCGGGGTCGGGGGCCTCCGGAAGGCGTTTTTCCAGTTCGGTGGCGATGCCGGTGGCGAGCGCCTGGGAGAGCGCGGCATTGTGCGCGTAGCCGCCGCGATAGGGCTCCGGGATGACGCCGCGCAGACCGCGCCGCGGGTCGAACACGCCGAAGACCAGCTCGTCCTTGTCGTAGCGGTCGATGAGGGAGAGGGAGATGAGCCTGAGCAGGTTCGTCTTGCCGCACTCGTTGTCACCGAGGACCAGTAGGTGCTGGTCAGCGCCGAACAGGTCCAGGACGGTCATGGCGAGGGCCTCCTGGTCGACACCGATCGGGATCGCGCGCGGCTCCGCCCCAGTGGAGGGCAGGTGCTGCGCGGGCAGCCTGGTCGGCAGCACCCGCACGGGCGCGGCGATCTCGCCGTGCCAGGCGGCGCGCAGCGTGGCCGCCGCCTGCTCCAGGGCCTGGCCGAGACCGTCCGTCGTGGCATGGGCGTCGATGCGGGGAAGTGCCGCATGGGCGAACAGCTTGCCGTCCGTCAGAGCCCGGCCCGGTGTGTCCGCCGACAGGGTCACGGAGAGCTTGCGGTCGACGGAGGAGTCGGCCGGGTCGTTCAGGCGCAGTTCGATGCGGCTGCCGAACAGGGACTGGGTGGCGATGCGTACGTCGTTCCAGCGGAGCATCCCCGCCACGACATGGATGCCATAGCCGCTGCCACGTTTGAGGAGGTCGGCCACATCGTCGTCTAGGTGCGCGAACTCGTCGCGCAGAGCACCGAATCCGTCGATGAGCAGCACCACGTCGGTGGAACCGAGCTGGGGAAGTTGCCCTCGTCCCCGCAAGGCCCGCAGCTGGTCGACCGAGTCGATGCCCCGTTCGCGGAAGATCTCCTCGCGCTCGGCGAGCATGGCGCGCACCTCGGCGACGGTACGGGCGGCGCGCTCGTGGCCGGCGCGGGTCGCGATACCGCCCACGTGCGGCAGGTCCGCCAGGGCACTGAGTCCGCCGCCGGCCAGGTCCAGGCCGTAGACGGCGACGTCACGCGGTGTGTGGGTGAGGGCCAGGGAGAGCGCGAGGGTACGCAGCAGGGTCGTCTTGCCGGAGGCCGGGCCGCCGATGATGGCAGTGTGCCCGCCCGCGGAGTTCAGATCGTGCACCCACGGGCCCTGCCACTGCCGGGCCGGATCGTCGAGGACGCCCAGCGGCACCTGCAACGGGCCGCCGGGGTGGGCGAGCCGGAGGCCGTCGGCGGATACCTGTACGGGACCCGCTGCCATGTCGAGAGTGAGCGCTTCGGGCAGCGGCGGCAGCCAGATCCGGCGCACCGGTTCGGCGGCTTCGGTGAGCCGGCCGACCGCGACGCCCAGGACCGTCGGACCGGTCTCGCGCTCACGCGGCGCCGGGGTGTCATCCGCCGTCGTGGGTATCTGTGCCGGGGCGTTGAACGCCGGGTACGTCCAGGCGAGCGGCTCGGCGTCGGCGGTGCTCTCGTGTACGGCGGGGCCGCGGTACGCACCGGAGACGAAGCCGGCCTTGAAGCGGGTGTAGGTGGAGGTGTCGACCTTCAGGTAGCCGAAGCCGGGTAGGGGCGGCAGGTGGAAGGCGTCGGTGGTCTCCAGGACCGTGCGGGACTCGTCCGCCGAGAAGGTGCGCAGACCGAGCCGGTACGACAGGTACGTCTCCAGCCCCCTGAGCTTGCCGCCCTCGATACGCTGACTGGACAGCAGCAGGTGGACACCGATGGAGCGGCCGATGCGGCCGATCGACAGGAACAGGTCGATGAAGTCCGGTTTCGCGGTGAGGAGTTCACCAAACTCGTCGATGACGACGAACAGATGCGGCAGCGACTCAAGTTCGGGCCGGGCCGTGGCGCGCAAGGTGCGGTAGTGCCCGATGTCGGCGATGTTGCCCGCGTCCTTGAGGACCTGCTGGCGTCGTTTGATCTCACCGGCGAGGGAGGTGTGGACACGCTCGACCAGTCCGGCCTGGTTCTCCAGGTTCGTGATGACGCCCGCCACGTGCGGCAGGCCGGCGAACGGGGCGAAGGTGGCACCGCCCTTGTAGTCGACCAGGACCATCGCCAGATCGTCCGGTCCGTGCGTCGTCACCAGCGCAAGGACGAGGCTGCGCAGTAGTTCGCTCTTGCCGGAGCCTGTCGCGCCAACGCACAGCCCGTGCGGCCCCATGCCGAGTTCGGCAGACTCCTTCAGGTCGAGCAGCACCGGCTGATGCCGGTCGTCCAGGCCGATCGGCACGCGCAGGAAGTCCCGCTCCCCGCGCGGCGCCCACGTCCGGACCGGGTCGAGGGCGGCCATGTCGTCGATGCCGAGCAACTGCGGGAAGTCGACCGGGCCAGAGACGGGCGTGCCCTCGGCAGCGGTCTCCGCGGACAGCCGCAGCGGCGCGAGAGCCCGGGCGAGGCCCTCGGCCTCGGGGAGCCCTGTGCGGTCGACGACCCCGTCCGTCCGTACGACCTGCTCTCCGCGCAGATCCTCCACCGTGACCTGGTCGCCGTCGACGGTGATCCGTACGGAGACGTGATCGGGTTCGTGGACCTGTTCGGCGAGCAGGTGCAGAACCGTGACGCCCATGTCGTCCAGGGCGACGGCGGAGTCCGGGCGCGGTAGCTCTACGGCGTTTTCCCCGTATGCGTCGCTGAGGACCAGCAGCCGGTCGGTCAGGGCGAGCGCCTTGTTGTCGGACAGCCCGCGGCGCACCTCGGCCGCGTACGAGGCGCGCCGCCCCAGATCCGTGCCGATCACCTGAGCCAGCTGAGCCATGCCGGGGGCGATACGGCGTGCGGCGAGGGCGCCGTCATGGCTTTGCGGGTCGAGGACGTGCGGGAGCCACTTCGCCCACTCCCACTCCTCGATACGGTCCCCGGGAGAGGCGAGCGCGATGGCGACGTCGTCCGGTGCGTGGGTCACGGCGGCCTGCACGAGCAGGGACCGGGCGACGCGCAGCACTCCGGCGCGGTCGCCGACGATGCTGACGTTGCCCGCTCTGTCCAGTGGCACGGTCAGCGGATGGTCGGACACGGTCGTGTAGCGGGCCTGCAGGGCGCGTGCCTCGTTCAGCATGAACGGGTCGGGCGGGGTGAGCACGCCTCCGACCGCCTGCTGGCCGATGGTCAGCTCCTGCACGGGTACGTCACCGACACCGACCCGCACGTGAAGGAAGTCTGTGTCCGTGCGGCGCCGCTCCCACAGCCGCGCGGGATCACGCAGGACGTCGTATAGAGCCGCGGGCGCGGGGTGCAGCAGCCGAGCGGCACGCCGACGCTCACGCTCCTCCGCGCCCAACTCGGCGCGCAGCTCCTCCAGATACTCCAGGTACCGCTCGCGCTGAACGCGCCGCTGCCGCTGGGCCTTGCCGCGCTGCGACAGGAACAGAGCGACGGCACCGAGCAGCGCGATGACAAGCACGACAGCGCCCAGGCCCGCGAACTGGCTGGAACGGATCACCGTCATCATCACGACCGAACTCATGACGCCGGCCATCGGCAACAGTGCGGTCGCCGGGCTGCCGGTCTTGCCCTCCGGCAGGTTCGGCGGAGACTCGATCGTGCGCGGCGCTGGCTGGAGCAGAGGGCGCGTCGAGCGGGCGGGACGATGGACCTGTTGCTGGGTCAACGCACCCGCACCGCCCTCTGCAGTGCCTCGGCGGCGAGCTGGGTAGCCGCGCGGCGCGTGGCCTCAGCCAGCCGATCGGGCATGATCGGTCCGCCACCGGCCAGATGCCGGTCGTAGGGCAGATGCACGAGGGTGACTCCGGTTTCCCGCAGATGGGCCGTGGCGGCCTTCAGATCGAGATGAGCGTCAGGCGTATTCGAGGTGAGGGCCACGACGGTGGAGGCGAGCGCGGCATGCGGCAGCCCGCCGAGCCAGTCCAGGACGATGCGGGTACCGCCCACCCCTTCGGCGGTGAGCGGGGCGACGACCACCCGCGCGTGCGCGGTGTCCATGGCGGTGCGGGCCACCTCGCCGGGCAGCGTCTCGCAGTCGACCACCGTGACGGCGAAGTAGCGCCGTAGCGCGAGCGTGACGGTGCGGTAGGTGCGCACGTCCAGCGGGGCGCCTACCCGCCCCTGACTGGCGGGCAGTAGCCAGCCGCCGTCGGCAACGGGCACCAGGTATCCGGTGACGTCGGTCAGTTGCATCGACGGAGTGAGTATCTGGGCGAGTTCGACGCACGACCAGCGTACGGACTGAGCGCCCATCCGCACCGGCAGCGTCCCCAGAGCGGCGTCCGCTTCCAGGGCGAGTACGGGGTCGTGCCGGTAGTGGCTGAACGCCCGCGCCAGCAGCGCGGCGGTCGTGGTCTTGCCGACACCACCGCGGATGGACGTCACCGCGATCACCCGGCCCGTGGTCACCGGCTGCTGCAGCTGACCGCCCAGCCGGCTCTCCTCGGCGACCTCCTGCGCGGCCGACGAGGTCAGCTTGCGCAGCGACCGGCCCGAGCGCCGGACCAGCGAGTCGCCGTGCTGGGGGGAACCAAGCGCTATGGCGAGGCGCGGGTCGAGCGTCGGCACAGGCTCCGGCGTCGCCATGGGCAGCCGGGCCTGGCGGGGCGGCCGTACGGCGGGGGATGCGTTCGGTGGCGTCGCTGGGGTCTGCGGGACTGCCTCGACTCCGGGACTGGGGGACCCGATACCCGAGTGGGCCTGGGCCGGCGGTGCCGGCGGACCTTCGTTCGCCAGGCCCTGGGGTGCTTGAGCCGGGGTGTGCGGGGCGGACCTCTCCTCGTCCCCGCGCGAGACCGAACACGCGGTGTGCTGTTCGCGGGACGGCCGACCCGGGTTGGGACGCTCCTCGTCCGGGTGGCGCACGGGCAGGAGCGGCCGGGCGTCACCCGGCTCAGGCTGCTGGCGCGTCCCGTCGGCCGAGCCCGCTGTCAGCTCACGCAGCACATCGTCCTGCCAACGGCCGGAAGTCGTCATCACCGCCACCTCACGCAAAGGTGCCCAGCAGCCGCCCGTACACCCCGAACACCCCGAGGACCAGCGGGAACAGAGCGATCACACCGGCCG
Organism: Streptomyces sp. RB17; assembly: GCF_009604455.1. Classification (GTDB taxonomy): domain Bacteria; phylum Actinomycetota; class Actinomycetes; order Streptomycetales; family Streptomycetaceae; genus Streptomyces. The sequence goes on along the minus strand of NZ_WEGL01000004.1, from coordinate 658,448 downwards.
ACTCCAGTACGTCGCCGGCCTTGCGCAGCCGTACCCGGACATGCTCGGCGGGCTGCACGGCCAGCACACCCAGCGACACCACGACAAGTACGCCGAGAACGGCGAGCGGTGCCGCAGCTCCGGAATGCTCTCGCCACAGCCAGGCCAGCCGCAGCGCCACAACCATGGATGCCGCGAGCAGCGCGGCCACTTCCGCCACCAGCGGGTAGGCGCGCGCCCGCAGCGCGAGGACGAACGCCACGGCGACGGCCAGCAACACCGTCCACACCGTCACGGTACGCACCGCCAGCACTCCGGCGACCGCACCGCAGACCGCGGTGACGACCGTCGCCAGCGCCAGCCCCCGATGCGTGGCGGCCAACGCGGTGGCCACCTGGTATCGACCGACGGACGAGCCCGCGGAACGACGGTCGTCCAGCCCGGACAGACCCGACGCCGCTAGCGCCAGCCGGGGCAGCACGCCCAGCGCGACAACGGACACCACGGCGAGCAGCGCCCCGGCACGTGCCGAACCGGCCGTGCCGGCTCCGCCAGGCTGGAACGCGAGCGCCACCTCCCAGCACGCGCCCGCTCCGGCCAGTGCCCCTGCTCCGACCAGCGCGCCCCGCCCGAACGGCGAGAACCAGCCGAGCAACAACAGCGCCACCACCAGGACCGAGAGCACGGCGGCCAACCGCACTGCTCCCGGCCAGCCCTGTGCGTCGGCAACCGACCAGGCGCCCTGCACACCCACAGCGGCGCTCACCACGACCAGAGCGGCGGCAAGCCCCTTGTGCCCGGCCCGCCCCAGCAGTGCACCAGCCGCCGCGGCCACCACCGCGGTCACGAGGAGCGCCCATCCGGCGGCCTCGGCCTCGAACCCCTGGCGTGCCATGAAGCCGACGGCCGACGCCCAGACCACACCCGCGCCCGCGGCCGTGATCCGCCGCGCCCGCGCGTCCCACCGCCAGGCCCGCACATCCAAATCGCCGGCCGCCTCGTCACTCACGTCATGGACGACCGGAGCGGACGGCGCGTCCTCGACCCGGACCAGCCGGAGTACGGCACCGTCGGGTACTTCCGCCGATTCCAGCGTGGCATCAGGCTCCAGAGCACTTCCGTCGGCCGTCACCAGGTGCCGGTCCTGCGGATGCTCGGCCACCCGGTCGTCGAGCAGCCGCATCACCTCGGGCAACAGCAGCCCGACCGGCTCCCGGGCCGGCAGCACCAGATCCACCCGCCGACGTTCACCGACCAATGTGACTCGACTCAGTGCCGTACGGCTCACAGTCCCCCGGGATATCACGCGTTCGAACCTATCATCGGGCCGAATTCGCAGGCTGCGGTGGAACGGTGGGCGGACCGGAGGGCGTGGACACGGGCGCGGGGGTCCCGTACGGAGCCTTCCCGATCACGCGGTGCGTGACGAAGGACCACCCCACGCACCCGGCACACGCCACGGCGGCGATCACCACCCCCGCGAACGCCTTCCCGAGCCTCTCGTCCACGGTCCGCCGCTGACGCTGCGCCCCGAACAACACGGCATCACGCAACCGCCGACGCCGCACCGCCACGGACTCAAGAAGCTGACTGTCGTAATCCTGGGCTGACATCACTCAATCCGGTTCACTGGACATGCGGGTGCTCGTAGAACATCTTCTCGCCGTGCGGATTCCGAACGCACCGAGGCAGGGGATGGGCAGCGGTCAGCAGCGCAGGCCGACAATGCCCCCAGCCACGGCGCTCTGCCTTCGTGACCACCTCGCCCCGTCGTCCCGAACCTATGATGGCCAGACGACTGCGCCGTCACGCACTACCAAAGGCACGGGCAGGCGCTCTTCATAGAACCGAATCCAGCCCAGATGGACCTCGCCGTCGGAGCCTCCGTGCCGCTCACTGGCCCTGGCCGCGAGCCAGCTGAGGAGTTCACCAGTGCGCTCGAAATCGTCTGGATGGATCTCCTGTCGGCTGGTCAGCGCCCAGCCCTCCTGCCCCGTGTCCTGCAGACGCAGCAGCACGGAGACAAGTGCGCCCCCAACCTTGTAGCCACCGCCCTGCTGGCCGAGAAGGGGCTCAGGATGATCCTCGATGACGAACTCTCCGTCTTCGTCCTCCACCACGACCGGAAATTCGGTGACGATACGGAATGTTTCCGGCTGGGGGCCCGCTCCCAGATGCCATCGCAGCTCCGCGAGCTCCCCCGCCGACAACTCGTCACGCAAGTCCAACGCAAGCATCAGCTCGAACATGTCAGCCATGGTCGCGCAGGCTACAGATGCATGGCCTGTTCGGGCGAGCGGCCGACGGGAGCGGAGAGGGGCACCGCCAACCGCCGGTCAGCCGATGTTGTCGACCGCTGCCTTCGCCTTGGCGAGGGTGGCCTGAGCGGTGCCGTCGTTCTGCTCCAGCGTGTTGCGCACCAGACGGATGATCTCGCGCACCTCGGCCGCAGCTTTGTGCCAGCGGACCTCCTTGCCGTGGTACTCGTCCGAGACACCGTCGGCCCGGAAATCGGCCATCGCCGCCTTGACCGCACGGTCGCGGTCGGTCAGCACGTGCTCCAGCTGACCGATGATGCCGGACAGGCTGGTCTGTACGTCGGCGGAGGCGCCGGTGTCGTACGAGCGGCGGTCCTGATTCTGAGCCATGATCGAGTCCCCCTTGAAAACGGTGACGACAGCGGTGAGTTCCTCTTCGACTGCGGTTACCGCGCGCCGAAGCGGGCGGCGTCGAAGTTGGCAGCACCCATGTTCTGGTGCGCGTTGTCACCCAACTCCACGTCACCACTGCCGAACGCCGTGTCCATACCGGACTGACCGCCGAGGATCGCGCCCAGCGAGCTGTTCAGGTCCGCCGTGATCTCGTCGGCATGCACCTTGAACGTGTCCAACGCGGCCTTGCCGGCACCGTTGAACTTGCCCTCCAACGGCTCGGCCGCCTGGATCAGCAACCTGATCAGCGTGCCCAGGTCGTCGCTTGAGCCGACGGTGCTCTTCCCGAGCTGCGACAGGGTCGTCGACCCCATGTCGAACTTCATCCACCCACCCCGTAAGCGTGTTGTGTGCCGGGACAACTCAATCGCCGCTGCTTCACCTCGCGACGCCAGAGCCCACAGTGCGTCGAACATCCTCTCGCATCCCAAGTTGCAGGCGCAACGCGAAAGGGACCGAAGTGGCGTGATCTGGTGCATGCGATAGGCCGAGGCTGAGGGCCATCTGGTCATCCGGGACGAGCTCGTGTCGCCGAATCGGTCGATGCAACCTGGATGGGCGTTGTATCGCCGACCTCCTACGGGGAAACGGCGGTGCCCCGCAACAGTGTTGCGGGGCACCGTGGGGCTACCGGAGGGCGACCGCGCGTGCACGCAGGAGGTTGTTGAGCACGCGCACCGGTGAAGTCGGGCACAGGGCCAGGCGGGCGTCGAGCGCTGCCTCCCACTGCTCGGTCAGCCCCAGCATGAGGCGCTTACGCATGCCTGGGGTGACGTGGGCGTAGCGTGCGGAGACCGAACCGTCGAGGTGGCCCATACGCTCGTCCATGAGCACCTTCTCCGTGCCCAGGTCCTCCATCATCGTCCGGTGGGTGTGACGGAGGCCGTGGGGTGTGAGGCCCTTGGCGATCGGGAGCCAGCAGGCATCGGCGCGATCGGTGGCGCCCCGCCCTCGCGCCGGGACGCCGGGCCACGGCTCACCGAGGATGGGCACGGGGCGGGCCTCCTGCGGCGCCTTCTTCGGGTACCAGCCGGAGACCGCCGGCGTGAACAACCAGGTCGCAAAACCGTTCCTGCGCCAGTGGGCTGCATGCCCCGACACAGCGCCACCTCGCACGAATCCGAGGTCGGCGACGGCCTTCTCGACCCGCACCCGCGTGGCTTCGGCGACGCGGTTGGGGTGGTTGAGGACATTGGACACCGTCCCCGTGGAGACCCCGGCCAGCCGGGCTACGTCGGCGAGCTTGGCGCCGTGGTGGCCGCCGGTCCGCGCTGCCCCCTGGCCTCGGAAGACGTACGTCCGCCCGTGACATGGGCAGGGTGTCGGCTTCGTGCGGGCGATGTGGTCGAAGACCAGGGCCGACAGCCAGTCCATCGCGTCGATGGTCCGGTAGCTGTCGTCCTTGGGCGGACAGCGCACCAGCTCGCCGGTGTCCAGCTCGTACAGCTGCCACTCGACGCGGAATGCACCAGGCCGGACGAACTCAGTCTCCAGGCCGACGATCTCGCCCCAGCGCTTGCCCGTGTAGCCCTTGAGGACGACGGCGACGAACTCGTCGTCGCGGCCGGAGAGCAGGGCGGCGCGCTCTGCGGTCAGCAGGATGCCGAGCGCGTCGGTGACGACCTTCTCCGGGCCGCGGTTGCGGGAGCGGCCGGCGCGTTTGCCGCGCCCGCGCCGCCTGGCGGCCGGGTTGGACGTGATCAGGCCCTCGTCGATCGCGTCCTCGAAGATCAGGTGGAGAGTCGAGCGCCAGGTCTTGACGCTGGAGGCCGCGTAGAGGGCCTTCTCCTTCTTCTCCCAGGCGTCGATGTTTGTGCGCAGGATGCCGGCGAGCGCCTTGTCCTCGAACTCGGGGAGCAGGTGCTCCTCGATGTGGCGCTTGTAGTTCTGCATGGTCGAGGCGGCCAGGTCCTGGGCCTCGTACCAGCGGCTGGCGTACTCGCCGAAGGTCTCCTGCCCAAGCCCCGGGTCGCGCCACTGACCGCGCCGAACGGTCACCTCTTCCGCGTCCGCGGCCTGCTTGGCCTCGCGCTTGGTGGCGAACTTGATCACGGCACCCGTGGAATCGGCGACCGTGCCGTACTTGCCGTCCTCGATCTTGTACCGGCCGCGCCAGTAGCCGCCGCGTTTCTCTGCGTACCCCATGGGTTCCCTCCCTTCTGTCGTGTGGGGTGCGTTAAGCGGCGGCTCCGAACTGGGACTTGGTCATGCGGCGAGGCGGCCGGGCCTTGAGACGGACCATGGGCACGGCTGCCTCGGTACGCTCTCGCACAGCAGGCTGCCGCGTCGGCACAGCAATGCCACCGGGACGCTGCGGGCTTCGGGTCGGGCGCTCTTCGTGCATGCGCACGATCTCGGCGAGGTGATCGGACGAGAAGCGGTAGGCGCGGCCGACGCGGGTGAACGGGATGAGCCGCCGGCGGGCGCGGTCCTTGACCCACCAGGCGGAGCAGCCGAGGACGGCGGCGACTTCCTCGGGGAGGTAGAGGCGCGGCAGAACGGCGTCGGGGTGCGCAGTCGGCGTGGAGGCAGGGGGTATTGCTGGTCGGTTCAAGGGGTGAGTCCTCTTCTGGCGGGCGTGGGTGCGGCAACACCGGCCTGCCGGTCGATCGCTAGGGATGGCGTGAGGGGTGTCCCGTGCTGGGGGTTTGCGGCCCCAGGACGGGAGCGGGGGTCGAGCTACGTCTCGTTGGTGGGGTCGGCGTCGCGGCCCTTGCCAGGTGGCGGGCCGTACGTCTCCAGCAGGTGCTTGGTGGACGCCTCGGCGATGGCGTTGGAGACCATCACGTCAGCCTCCTCGCGGAGGTCGGGGTGCTCGACGAGGTACGCATCAAGGTCGTCGCGCGCCTTGGTGTAGGCGGCGTTGGCGCGCTGGGTCTCGCGGAACGCGTCCACGACCGCGTCGATGAGCTCCATGGCGCGGGCCTGGGCGGCAAGCTGCGGGGGCCCGACGAGGTTGCGCAGGTCGAGGCCGAAGACCTCGGCGAAGCCGATGGCCTCGTCGAGGTTGATGCGGCGTTTGCCGTTCTCGATGCGCCAGACCGCGGACGGGTTCATCTCGAAGCCGGCCTCGTTCAGGCGGTCGGACAGAGCATTGGTGCTCCACCCGCGCGCCTCGCGTTCCAGCTTGATGCGCACCGCGACGTTCGCCTCGCCGCTGAGCAGCACGCCCTGCGGGGACTCGTCGTCTACCACGGCCACCTCCTTCCGTTCGTAGCAGTCCACTGCCATTTGCAGCGACCCCTAAACCATAGCACGCCTTCTGCGAGATGCAGAACACTTCTGCGATCGGCAATTCGTGTGACATACTGATAGCCCCACCCTGACCAGCCCGAGGAATCGCCGCGACCCACCCCACGTAGCACCGCACGCAAAAAGCCCCCGGCTGTCACCGGGGGCCAAGCGCAAACCTCTCAACCGCCATCCCTAGCGATCGACCCGCGAGGCCGGGATTGCCGTCCCGTATGGCCCGCGAGCAGAGGAGCTGATGCCTAGTATGACCGACGCCCAACCGAATACGCCATCCCGCTTCGAGTACGGCTACGCGTCATCTCCGGACGAGCCTGGGCAGGCTCCCTTCAATCTGGACGCCGAGAGCGCGGTGCTCGGCGCCTGCATGCACCACAGCCACGTCATCGACACCGTGCGGCCCATCCTGGGCGACAACGCCTTCTACCGGCCCGCCCACGAGACCATCTGGCGCGCGATGCTCGCCCAGCACCGCGAGGACAAACCCACCGACCCGATCGTCCTGACGGAGCTGCTCCAGCAGCAGGGGGACCTGAAGCGTGTCGGCGGCGCCTCGTATCTGCACCGGCTCGCCAGTGCGCTCTACGACGCCGCCAGCGCGGAGCACCACGCGGAGATCATCCGCGCGAAGGCCGACCTGCGCCGTCTTCTCGCCTCCGCCGTCCGCACGGTCCAGCGCGCCCAGGAGCCGGGCGCCGACCCTGAGGCGATACGCAGCGAAGTCGAAGCGGAGATGCGGGCCGAGCGCGAGCGGGCACTCGCCTCGGGCCAAGGACGTCTGAACCGCTTCGCCAAGGACGGGTGGTCCTTCGTCAAGGAGACCGGCGCGGACGCCCAGCCGTTGTGGGGCACCCGCGAGAAGACCGTCTGGGCACCGGGCGAGAGCCTGATGATCGTCGGCGCACCGGGCGTCGGCAAGACCACCCTGGCCCACCAGGTGGTCTTCGCCCGCCTGGGGCTGCAGGAGACGGTCCTGGAGATGCCTGTCGCCCCCAGCAGGCGGGTGCTCTACCTGGCCATGGACCGGCCCCGGCAGATCGCCAGGGCCATGGACCGGCGCGTCTTCGATACCGACGAGAAGATCCTGCGTGAGCGTCTCGTGGTCTGGGAGGGCCCGCTGCCCGCCACCCTCGACAAGGAGCCCGACCTTCTTGCCGATCTTGCCGCGGCCCACCGGGCGGACACCATCGTGATCGACAGCCTCAAGGACGCGGTGAGCACGATGGTCGACGACGGCCTCGCGGTCGCCTTCCACAATGCCCGCATGCGCGCCCTGCGAGGCGGCGTGGAGATCATGGAGCTGCACCACCAGCGCAAGGCCACCGCCGACGCACCGCGTGGCCAGCGCCCCAGCCTGGACCAGGTCTACGGATCCGCCTGGATCACCGCCGGGGCGGGCAGCGTCCTGTTCATCAGCGGCCGGGCAGGCGACCCAGCCGTGACCCTGCACCATCTCAAGACGCCCACCGGGGAGATCGGCCCGCTGGATGTCACCCACGACCACGTGCGCGGCACCACCACGGTCGACCCCAGCAAGGACCCCGCCGTCCTGCTGCGCAACGCCCCAGGCGGGCTGACCGCACGCGACCTGGCGGCCGTCCTGGTCGGCGGCGAGCCCGAACGCGCCGACGTGGAGAAGGCCCGCCGCCACCTGGCCCGCCTCGTCGACAGCGGCCTGGCCACCAAGGCCGACGGCATCGCCGGGGGAGCCGGAGGCGGGCAGCAGACCCGCTACTACGCCTCCGCACGCCACCTCACCGCCGTCGGCTGACCCCTCGCCGGCCCGCGTGAAGCGATCACGCGACCGTACACGCGGCCCTCACGCGAACACCTCGCTGTGAACCGCGCACGGCGTCCACGCTGACCGCAAAACCGCAGGTCAAGCGATCACGCGAGCGTCCACGCCGTACACGCGCCCAAGCGATCACGCGCGGGGCCCCCTTTAGAAGGGGGCCCGCGTGAACGCCCCCTGCGTGAACGCCCCTCACCCCCACCCCACAAGCCCCACCGCACCACCCCCTGGAGAGACCTGACGTGCCCTCCCCTGCCCCGATAGCCCGGGCCACCGAAGGCGGCACTGCCTCGCTCCTGCCGCACTGGGCTCCCACCCCCGCGATGGCCGTGGCGCTTGTTGCCCTGCTCGGCCTCTTCGCCCTGTTCGCCGGATGGCGGGCCCGTCGGCGGCGCCGCCGGCCGTCCGGCCCCAGCCGCTGGCGTGGGACTGTCGCGGTGCCGGTCGCGGCGTTGGCCGCGCTCGGCTGCACCGCGTACAGCGCGGACACCAGCTGGCGGTTCGCCGCCGACTACCTCGACATGGGCGGTACCGCGGAGCGCGTCGCGATGTTCGCCGCTGCCGAGCTGGCCCTGTTCGCCACTGCCCTGATGGCCCGGCAGAACCTCAACGGCCCGAAGCAGGCTCCCGGTCTGCCCGGCACCCTCACGTGGGTCATCACCGCGGTGCAGGTTCTGCCCGCCTACGCCGAGTCCGGGCTGGTCGGCGGCACCGTGCGAGCCTTCGTCGGCCCGGTCATGGCCGCGATGCTGTGGCACCTAGCCATGGGCATCGAGCTGCGCCACCGCACCCCCGACGCCGCCTCGCGCAGCCTGGCCGCCGTCCTCGTCCGCCAGGCCCGCGAACGCCTCCTGGCCCGGCTCGGCATCGCCGACCAGGACGCCGATGCCGCCCGCCTCATCCGCGAGCGCGCGCTGAGCGAAGCCGTCGCCCTGATCCTGCGCGCCGAGTCGATGGCCGACCAGAAGCGCGGCAGGCGGCGGCAGCGACGCCTGACCGAGCGCCTGCACAAGGCTCTGGAGCGGGCCGGCGTCGACGGGGATCCGCTCCAGGACGAGCTGCTGCTGCGCAAGCTCGCCACCCGCAAGCAGGCCCTCAGCCTCGCCTCCCTCACACTGCCGCCGCGCTGGGAAGTCCCGGCCTCCAACCCCGCCCGGGAATCCAGGCGCAGCCGCCCGCGCGCCACCCGCCCGGCACCACTTCCACGGGCAGAGGACGCTGCCCGCCCACACCCATCAGACCCGGGCGACGACGAGGTGCCTCCGGCTGCCCGCCCGCAGCCCGCCCACCCGGGGCCCGGGCTGCCCGCACGGGCAGAAGCTGAGGACAGCCCGGCGCTCACGGCCAACAGCTCGGGCAGCGTGTCGGGCAGGCGCGAGCGGAAACCGGCTGCCCGGAAGAAGCGCGACGACGGCAAAGCCCGTGCCTCCGACGAGGTCATCCTCAAGCACGCTCGCCGCATCTACGAGGAGACCGGCAGCGTCGGCCGCGACCGGGTCGAGGACGCCCTGCGCGCGGTCGGCTACACCGTCTCCAGCGACGGCGTCGGACGAGTCGTCCGCGAGTTCAAGGCGCAGCTCAAGGCCACGGCCTGCGATCCACTCCGCTGATCCCGACAGCACGAGCAATCCCAACCAGACCCCGACCCGAAGGGCCCCATGCACACCCCGTACCACGAAGACCCCACGCCCCACGAGGAATCCCTGCCGACCGCCCCTGCCCCGTCGGGAGCAAGTTGGAGGTCCGGACACTCCCCCGCGGGGGGAGCGCCCGAACCCGTCCCCGCCCCAAGGGTGGCGGGACCCCTCCGGCACCAGGGGGCACCGGACGGGAAGGCTGCGACCGAGGGCGGACCGCAGCCAGGCAAGGCCAGCCGCAAGGGCAAGGCCAGGAAGGGGAAGTCGCGTCCGCGTGACAAGAAGCAGCGCCCCGCTCACAGCGTCCGCCTCAACGAGCTAGAACTCGCCGTCATCCAGTCCGGTGCCGACCACGTCGGCATGAGCGTGGCCGGGTTCCTGGCCCACTCCGCCCTGGCCGCTGCCCGCGACCAGTCCCGCACCGCAGCGGCTATCGCCACCGAGCGGGACATTCTGACGGCCCTGTTCGGTGTGCGTCGTCAGCTCGGCTGGGCGGGCAGCAACGTCAACCAGGCGGTCAAGGCACTCAACTCTGGTGTCGACGCACCGCACTTCGCCGCTGCCCTCGCCGACCTGCAGCGTGCCGCACAGGCCGTCCAACGGGCAGCCGACAGGGTCGCCAACGGGCAGGAGGGCCAGGCGGCTTGATCCCCCGGATCCACCAGCAGGGCAGCAACACCCTCGGGCTTTTGCACTACCTGTACGGCAAGGGCACCCACGAGGAGCACGTCGACCCGCACCTGGTCGCTTCCTTCGACGGCATGGCCCCCGACCCCGGCCGCGACCCCTCTGCGACGAAGGAGGACCTCCAGCACCTCCTCGACCAGCCCCTCGCCCTCCTCGACGCAGACCAGCGCCCCGCCAAGCACGTCTGGCACTGCTCCGTGCGTGCCGCCCCCGACGACCCGGTCCTGTCCGACGAGCAGTGGGGCGACATCGCCCGCCGCACGGTCGCCGCCACCGGCATCGACCCCGGCGACGGCGCCGGCTGCCGCTGGGCCGCCGTCCGGCACGCCGACGACCACATCCACATCATCGCCACCCTCGTCCGCGAGGACGGCCGCCGCCCCGACCACCACCGCTCCGGTAAACGCGCCCAGGCCGAGTGCCGCCTGATCGAAAAGGAACTCGACCTGCACCAGGTCGCGCCCGGGGACGGCACCGCCGCCAAGCGGGCCACCAGCGCGGAGCGGCACAAGGCCGATCGTGCGGGACGGGACCGCCCCGCGCGCGAGGAGCTGCGGGAGACCGTACGGCGCGCGGTGGCCGGCGCGACGGGCGAGGAGGAGTTCTTCGACCAGCTCGCCGCCGCCGGTCTGCTGATCCGCAAGCGCATCGCGCCCTCCGGCGACCTGCTCGGCTACAAAGTCGCCCTGCCCGACGACCGCAACGGCGAGAAGGAGCCGGTGTTCTACGCGGGCTCCACGCTCGCACCCGATCTGTCCCTGCCCCGCATCCGCGAACGTTGGACGCTTCCTACGGAGGCCGCTTCGGCGGACGGCTCGCAGCCGGAGCCGACCCTGCCGGACGTGACAGGTCCCGCGTTCGCACGGCGCCGGGCCACCGCCGCCACGTGGCAGGCCCTGCTGATCATCGACCACGGCGACGACAGCGCAGCAGCAGCCCAGATCGCCGCCGCAGGGGAGATCCTCGACGCCCTCGCCAAGACCTCCGCCGCCCAAACCCGCACCGAACTACGCGAGGCGGCCTTCGCGTTCGAGAGGGCCACCCGCTCCCACATCAAGGCCGTACGCGGGCACGACCGCGCCCTGCGCCAAGCCGCCCGCGACCTCGTCCAGAGCGGGCCCGCCCTCGGCCGCGGCGAAGACGGCGCCACCACCGCCATGCTCATCGACATGGCGTTCTTCCTCGCCATCGCGGCGGCGACCTGGCACGCCAAGAGGCACCACGCCCAGCAGGCGCAGGCCGCCCGCCAGACGGCCGAACACCTCCGCGCCGCCTACCAGGCCGCCGCAATGCAGCCCATGGCCGACCTTGGCCAGCGAGGCCGCCGCATGCCCCAGTCCCTGCGGCACCGGCAGGTGGCCATCCTGCGCCACGCAGTCCCCGACCTGGCCGAACAGATCCTGGCCGAACCCGGCTGGCCCGCGCTCGCCGCCACTCTCGCCGATGCGAAGGACGCCGGCCACGACCCGGCCACCCTGCTCACCGAAGCCACACGACGTCGCGAACTCGGCACCGCCACCTCCATCAGCGACGTCCTCGTATGGCGCCTGCGCCGCAGCGCTCACCTGCCCGCCGCCCCGGAAAACCCCCAGGACACAACCACCCGAGATAAGCGCCACGTCCCTTCTCCGGCGCCCGTCGCACAACCCCCGAACAGGGCAGCGAACGGCGCAGCCCGCCGGCGCTGACCGGACAAGCGCAGGCGGAAGGTAGCCGACGATCCCCGGTTACCGAAACCGGGGATCGTCCGGAGCATCTGATGTCCACAAACCCCACGCCACGCCCCTGGCCCCGCCGTCCCCACCGCAGTCGAGCGCGCATCGCGCCCACCGCCGGCCCGCGCCCGACAAATACCCCAACGTGAAGGCACCGCACGTCATGCCCCGAGCACCACCCGCCCGCACACCCCCGAACCGCTCGCCAGCACCAACCGATCTCACGACACCACACACAAGGAAACCGCCCGTGCCCTCCTCTGTCCGCCCCGAAGTCGTCCTCCTCATCACCAAGTTGGACTTCAGCCACCCCGACATCCGGACGCGCCCCTACCACCGCGACGGACGCCCGTTCACCCGCGCTGAGCGCGACCTGCTGGTCACCTTCACCCCGGAGGAAAAGGCCGCCGCGAAGGCGCAGATACAGGTCGAAGCCGAATGGCAGCGTGAACTCGACGAAATGAGGGACGCCTTCGTCGACCTGCTCATGAAGTACTTCGCCAAGCTCCCCAAGGGATCGGTGGTCGACGACGCCGTCGCCATCATGACCTACGAGGACTACGCAAAGTTCGAACGCCTCGCCGAGATCGTCACCGCGGAAGACACCCTCGAATACCGCGCCCTGTACGAAGAGAACTAACCCGGCGCACACCAACGGCGGCCCACACAGTGGGCCGCCGTTGCGACATGACGGAAACAGCACAAGCGAAACTCCCTGTGCTCACCGCCACTTTTCCCGGTGAACCCAGTCACTTTTCCAAATGTTTCGACCGCGCTCTCCAGTCGCCCTCTGAGAGTGCTCCGTGTACCGGTATCGAGCGTTCCCACGATGTCCAGTGCGGTGTTCATTTTTATGCTCCTGCCGGAGGGCTACCTACGTGTCAACAACAGCCAGCTGCTCGATCTCCGCGAAGACACCGTCATCCACAGTAAATGGCGAGGCCACTGATTCGACCCATCCCCGACGTTCGGCCGAGTTCATGACACTCCACTTTGGATGCATGCGGGCTGCGCGTGCCACAAACTGCCACCGATGAACGTGATGCCTGAGCCGATACCAAGCGCTAATTCGCGCCACCTTCCCGGAGTCGCTACTGGAGCGCATAGCCTCGATAAGTCCGTCTCGCAATCGCCCCAATGCCGCTCCGTAGATCGGACTCATCACGAAGATCTGCGCTTCTTCTGACCCGTCAAACTTGAAGGTGATCGACGCTTTGAGCAGCGACTCAACCTGGGCGAGATCATCGAACTCAACTAGCTCAGCCACCGAACGGGTTCCTTCCCGCATACAAGATATTTTCGGCCGAGACCGCTCCGCAAGGGCGAACTCCTCGGCCTGCGCTGGGAAGACCTCGACCTGGCCGGCGGAACCGTCAGCATCCGGCGCACCCTCCAGCGCACCAACTCCGGCGGCCTGACCGCCCTCCCGACCAAGACCCAGAGTTCCGAACGACGCATCGCCCTGCCAACGCCGTGCCTGCGCTCCCTGGAGCGCCACCGTGGCCGACAGGGCCACGAGCGCGAAGCGGCAGGCAAGAGCTGGAAGGACAGCGGCTACGTGTTTACCCGGCCCAACGGCGCCCCGATCGAAGGGGCCACCCTCACCCGGCACTTCAACACCCTGCTCCGCCGTGCCAGGCTCCGCCGCATCCGCTTCCACGACCTCCGACACTCGGCGGCCACCCTCCTCCTGGAACAGGGCGTCGAACTCGTCGTCATCAAGGAACTCCTCGGGCACGCCCACATCGGCGTCACCGCCACCGTCTACGCCCACGTCCGGCTCCGCCTCCAGCGCGACGCCATCGACCTCCTCGGCCGCGCGCTGCGCGACCCTGCCGAGACCACCAACCAGCCCGACGACGGTGACGAACCGCCGCTTCGTGCAGCATCCGTCCGCTGACGTTGCCGTCAACTACTGCCGTCAGACACCCAGAAGGCCCCGCCGAAATGGATTCCGGCGGGGCCTTCTGATGTGTCTACGAATACAGCTCCAGCCATTCCCAATCGCCGGGACATGTGCTCAGCTCTCGAAGACAGTACTTCAGGCAATTCTGAAGAGTGGGCGCGTCTGTGCGAATCAATTCTCGCTCACCCAGCCCCGGCCCTGACATTACCATCGTCCAGGGTTTGTGACCTGTTTGCATGCGCTCGTGATCAACCTTGAGGAGAACAGTGACGCCAGCTCTCCCCAGCTGATCCATAAGTAGCTCGATATCCACCATCACCGCTCCTGTCAATACCCTCGCAACATAGAGGCGATCTCCCCGACATCCATACTGTGACCTGCTTTTTTCGGAGTAGCGACTCTGGATATGACGCTCCATAGGTCATCCGAAGTGGGTCCACTGGTGATGCCGTTTCGATCCATTAGTTGCGATACGACAGCATGAGCGGTTCGCTTATTTCCATTGTCGAACATGTGACCACCGGCAATGTCTCGAATCACCACCGCCGACTTCTCCCAGAAGCTACCGTAGCGACTGGCGTTGACCATTGTATTCTCGGGAGATCCACGCTCCGCAACCATCCCGCCAAATCCGCGATTCAGCTCCGTTATCTCATCTGGAGAAACGGGATTCTTAAAGCCACCATCACCGCAATTGTGCACGAGGACCGGCGTGGCCCCCGCCATCACATAGTACGTGTGCAGGGTCCCGACGGTGAGGTCGTAGGTCGTCTTGTGCTGGTGGAAGTTGTGGACTGCGGTGAGGGTGACTGTGGTGCCGTCGGGCCGGCGGAGCTTGGTGCCGGGGGTGAGGTTGTGGGCGTCGGTCCAGTGATGGTGGGTGGCGTCCCAGAAGGGGTGGTGCCAGGTGGTGGTGAGGGTCTGCTTGGGCGCGGCGTGAGACTGCGCTTTGTGGGGCGGACCGCGGCTTGGGGCCGTGTCCAGGGTCAGCGTGGTGAAGTCCTTGTCTGTGTGGGTGACGATGACGTTCTGGACTTTCTCCGGGGCCGTGACGCCCGTTTGCGGGTCCGTGGCCAGGACCGTATCGCCGACCGTGACCTTGCTGATCGGTTTGGCTGAGCCGCTTGCCAGGCGGACCGCGGTAGTCGCGACGAAGCTGTGTACGGCACAGCTGGCGGCTTCCGTGCCGGCGCTCTCGGCTTTTTCCGCCTCGGCGATCGCGCGTTCCGAATCCAGGACGCCGTCGGCTATTTTCGCGGCTTCCTCGGCGTCCTTGACCGCGGTGTAGGCGCGGTCGAGGGCTCGCCAGACCTTGAAGGCTTCGATGCCGACCTTGATGGCCTTGAAGACCTTGCCCCAGGGGACGGCGGTCAGGGCGGTGTTGATGCAGCCCATGACGTCGCCCTTGGTGAAGCAGTTGTAGGCGTCGGTGATGCCGAGGACGTCGGCGACCAGGTTGAGCAGGCGGTGCTTGAGGCCGGACGCCTGCTTCCTTGCAGCGGCAGCGGCTGCGTCCGCCGTGGCTTTGGCGCGTGCCACTGCCCGGGCTTCGGCCTGGGGGTCGTACGTCTTCTTGTTGATGTTGCCGCCGCCCGCGCCGCTGCCCTCGCCGAGGCGGTGTCCGTCGGTGCAGTTGCCGTGGTGGCAGTAGGCGGTGTTCGAGCCGCCCGGGTCGACGGGGCCGGTGTCGATGTAGCGGGTGGGGTTGTCCTTGCTGGTGCCGGTGCCGCCGATGGGGTAGCCGACGCCGCACTCGTCAGCCATGCACAGGCCGGACGGGTCGGAGCTGGTGACGGGCGTGTCGTCGGCGTAGTCGTAGGCGTTCCAGGACTGCGGGTCGCCGGGGGCCAGCAGGGGGTCGGGGGCGAGGAATCGGCCGATGGAGGGGTCGTATTCGCGTGCGCCGAGGTTGGTCAGGCCGGTGTTGTCGTCCTGGGTGCCGCCGACGTAGCCGCGCTGGCCGGCCGTCCAGGTGCCGGTCTGGTCGCGTTGCTCGCCGAAGGGTTTGTACTGGCGGCGGGTGACGGCCTGGGTCTGGGAGTCGACGGCGAGGGTGCTGGTGCCCTCGCGGTCGGGGATCAGGTAGGTGAAGTGGCCGTCGGAGGAGTGGGTGGCCACGGTTTCGCCGCCGATGGAGATGTAGCGCACACCGTCGGCGCTCGCGGCGCCCTTCTTGAGGGTGATCTCCTCGTCGCCCGTGTAGAGGGTGGTCGCGTCCGGGCTGCGGCGGATGAGCTGGTTGCCGTCGGCGTCGTAGAGGTACTTGGTGTCGCCGGCGCTGCCGGTGGAGGACAGTTCGGCGAGCTTGCCCTCGTCGTCGTAGGTGAAGGTGTCGGTGCCCGCGCGAGTGGTGCGGGTCTGGACGTTGCCGTCCTCGTCGTAGGTGTAGGTGTTGGTGGTGTTGGCGGTCGGGTCCGCGGGGTTCACCTTGTCTACCTGGGCTACGGCGTGGGCCGGGTGGCCGTTGCCCGTGGTGGAGAAGGGGGTGTAGGTCGCCGTGGTGTCGTGGGAGGTGTCGCCGGCGGGGTCGTGGTCGACCTGACTCTGGCGGGCGCCGGTGGAGTCGAAGGTCCAGCTCTGCCAGTACGGGGAGGGACCGCCCACGGTGGACGAGGCGCCGGGCGCGGGGGTGGCCGCGCAGTCGTCGGTGGCCGTCCAGGCCGCCTTCAGACGCTGTGCCCAGTCGTAGGTGAAGCACTGGGTGTCCGTCTGGCCGGTCTCCAGCTTGTCGGCGATCTTGGTGACGTTGCCGGAGGGCTGATAGGCGTAGGAGGTCTTGTCGGCGACCGCGGCGCCGGACTGCGTGACGGTGGTGGAGCCGGTCAGACGGTGGGACTGGTCGTCGTAACTGAGGGTCTGCTGGGCGAAGTTGCCCGACGTGCCGTAGGTGAACTGCTGCGGCTCGTCGAACTCGGTGTAGGTCAGACCGCTGACGTAGGCCCAGCCATTGGTGTCGCCACCGACGCCGATGGGGCGATCGTAGGCGTCGTAGGTGTAGGAGACCGTCTCTTCCGGCAGCTTGACGGCGGTCGGGTCCTGGTCAGTGTAGGACTGCAACGTGCCGGTGAGGTTGTAGCGGTTCTGGTGGAGGTAAGTGCCGGCCAGTGCACCCTCGGCCGAGGGGATGACGAGTTGGGTGGCCTGGACCCAGCCGTGGCTGTCGTAGCCGAGGACCTTGCTGGTGTAGGCGCTGCCCGAGGTGCCGCCCACGTAGCGGGTGGTGGAAGTGAGTTTGCCCTTCTTCAGCGTGTCGTACGTCCAGGACGCCAGTTCGTTGGCGGCGGACGGGTCGGCACCTCCCGTGGTGTCGAACTCCGCCGTCTTACGGCCCATCTCGTCGTACTTGTAGGCGATGGTCTTGCCGCGGTTGTCGGTGCTGGTCAGCAGCTGGCCGGCGTTGTCGTAGGTGGAGCTGGAGGAGCCGGTGTCGGGGTCGGTCTGGGAGGTGCGGCGGCCCAGCAGGTCGTAGTGGCTGGTCCAGGTGTGGCCCTGGCCGTCGTCCTGGCCGATCTGGTGGCCGGCGGCGTCGTAGGAGTAGGTGACGGTGTCCGCGGTCCCGGAGGGCGTGGTGCCGTGGTAGCGCAGGAGCTTGACCGTCTGGCCGCGTGCGTCGGTGTACGTGGTGGTGGGCGTGGCACCATTCGGCGGGGTGACGTCGACGCGGTCGGAGCCGGGGTAGGCGGTGGTCGTGCGCCAGGTCTCCGACGCGAAGTGGTAGGCGATCGAGTCGGTGACCCGGCCCGCGCCGTCGTAGACCGTTGCGGCCTGGGAAGGGGTCTGGTTGTCGGCCGCGTCCACCAGCGTGCCGGAGGGGGCTCCGCTGTTGTAGTAGGGGTCGGAGCTGCTCACGGCCCAGCCGTGGCTGTCGTAGACGGTGTCGGTGATGACCCGGCCGCCGTCCACGGTCGCCGTCTGCGACTCACGCGGGCGCAGCATCGCGTCGTAGATCGCGATGGAGGTGCGGTAGCTGTTGTTGTCGAGCAGGGTCTGGGTGGTGACCGTGGACGGCGCGCCGGGGTTGAGGTCGTAGCTGTACTTGGTGTTGGGGTTGTTGCTGGTCGAGAAGCCCGGGTTCCATACGGCGGTGAGGCGGCCCAGCGGGTCATAGGTGCTGGTGGTGGAGTAGCTCGCCGCGTCGGTGGTCTTCAGGTCGAGGCCGCGGGCCGGGTCGAGCGTGGTGGTGGTGCTGAAGGCGGTGGTCTGGCCGGTGACCTTGGGCTGGGTGACCTTGACGGAGGTCGGTGCCGCACCGGTGGTGGGGGTGTAGGTCGTGGTGGTGGTGTTGTTGTCGGCGTCGGTCTCGGTGAGTTCGCGGCCGTAGTCGTCGTAGGTGTTCTTCAGCGCGGTGATGTAGTGCGGGGTGCCGTCGCTGGCGACGGAGTCGGCCTTCTGCACCATGGTCACATCGCCCTTGGTGGGCGGCGCGGTGTTGTCCGTGTGGAGGTCGAAGAAGGTCAGGTCGTCACTGATCAGGTCGTCCGGGTACTTCGGGGTGGCGGAGCAGGAGACGGCGACCTCCTGGACGCGGCGCGGTGCGGGCAGGGTGTTGCCCGAGGCGTCCTTGGCGTACCAGGTGCGGGTGCACTTGTCGTCGGTGGTGGTGGAGGTGTCGCCGCGGTCGTCGACGGACGTGGGCAGGCCGGTGGCGTCGTCGATGGTGTAGTCGGTCTCGGTGGTGCGCTGGGTGCCGTCCGCCTTGGTGGTGACGGCCCGGCTGCGCTGGATGTTCATGCGGTGGGCGACCAGATCGTCCAGGCCCGCCTTCGTACGGGACTGGGTCGCCGTGGCCGGTGAGCTCCAGGGGTCGGTGATCTCGTCCGACAGCAGGGTGCCGCCGTCCCCGTTGAAGCCCTCGGTCTCGAAGGCCTGGCCGGCCAGCCAGTCCGAGTCCTTCTGGGAGTCGTCACCGGCGCGGTCGTTGAGGGTGACACTGCGGGTGCCGGAGGAGGTCTTGTCGCCGTCCATGCCCCGGAAGTACGTCTGCTGGGACAGCGTGATCTTCGCCGGCGAGGTGCCCGTGCGGGTTTCGACCTTGCCGTACCCGCGCCACTCGTTCCAGGTACGGTACTTGGCCTGGGTGAGCGGGTCGTCGTTGAAGTGCCAGGCCGGATCGCCGAGGTAGGTGTACGAGGTCTGGACGGGCAGGCCACCCGCGGTCGGGTCCTCGGTCGTGACGGAGTTGACGACGAACTTGTTGAACCAGTCCAGCTGCGGGGAGGTCTGGCCCGGCGGGGTCCAGTACGACGGGTAGCAGCGGTAGGCGTTGTTGTCCTCGCTGGACGGCAGCACCGTGGTGCCGGAGCGGTGACACTGGGGGCCGGAGTAGTTGGCGGTGATCACTTCGCCGGACTCGGTGGTCACGGTGGTCAGGCGGTAGCGGGTGATCGGCTGGTAGCCGTCCAGTCCGTCGACCCGGTTGGCGAGGGCCTGTCCGGCGAACTTGACCGGGGGCAGGGCGAGGCTGCCGCCGTCCTTGCCCGTGTGGGTGATGGAGGACAGCCACAGCGACGGGGTGGTGGTGTCCCCGGTGGAGGGAAAGGTGTGGGTCAGGGACCAGGCGTCGACGTCCTGGTAGGCGGTGCCGACCAAGATCTGGGTGCGGATGCCGGTCAGGCGCTTGGTCGTGAAGAAGGCCGGCCCGTGGTTGTTGCAGGTGCCCGTAGAGGCGCAGGTCTGGTCGACGGGGACGTCGGGCCAGTGCGAGGCGTTGGCCGTCGTCATCTTCGACGTGGCGCAGTCGAAGCTGGAGTCGGGCAGGCAGCGCTCGGAGGTGTCGAAGAAGACCTGGGCGGCGGCGGGCGCGTTGGTGGTGTCGTACACCTTCCCCGCGAGCTGCCCGTACTGGATCTTCGCCAGGTAGCCGCCGCGGGTGTACGGGGTGGCGGTGGTGGCGTTGTCGCGGCCGTAGTAGCCGGTCTCGGGCGTGTACCAGTAGCTGATGGCATTGCCGTGGGGGTCGACGACGTAGTCGAGGTTCCACCGGTAGCCCTGCTGGCACCAGGAGGCGGCGAACGTGGAGGCGTGGCAGGGCTCGCCGGTGTCGTTGCCGTAGACGGGGGCGGTGAACACCGAGTTGGTGGTGGCGTTGCCCGCGGCCCAGCCGGGCAGCCGGTTGAGGCCGAAGTAGTACTGGGTGCCGTCGGCGGTGGTGACGACGAAGTACTCGTGGTCGTTGTCGTCGTTGACCGTGTCGGTCTTGATCTCGATCTTCTCGCCGTTGTCGCCCTGCGGGTGCCAGGTGCCCGTCTTGTCGTCGTGGACGAGGGTGTTGGACGAGCCGTTGAGTGACAGCGTGAGGGTCTGGGCGGCGTCCGACCAGCACTCGTCGGAGGTCTTCGGTGTGCCGTTCGCCGCGTCGTCGGAGCAGGCCGGGTAGCTGCGCTCGACGAACCCGGGCGAGTAGTCCCAGCCGTCGCCGATCCAGGAGGACTGGGCGTTGGTCGAGGAGGTGCGCCCGTCCACGCTCTGCGAGTTGTAGTCCAGGGCGACGGTCGGGTCCAGGCTGCCGGGGACGTCGGGCACCGTGATCGGGTACGAGTAGGAGAACGCGCCGCTGGAGCCGCCGGCGGACCACTGTCCGGACGGGGCCAGTGAGGTGGCCGCGTAGGAGCCGCCGCCTCCGGACGTGCCGGCCACCGCCGCCAGCACCATCGGCTGAGCGGTCGTGGACTGCGCGGCTGCGGTGCGGGTGGGCAGTGTGACGTCGGCGGAGACCGTCTGGGTTTTGGCGTTGTTGGCGGAGGCCAGGGGGCTCTGGGTACGGCAGGCGGCCTTGTCAGGGGTCGTCAGGGCGCAGGCCGGGAGCCGTACCAGGTGCAGCCGCCCGGCCCAGTCGCCGCCGTAGGCGTCCTTGAACGCCGAGTAGTCCAGGCTGAGTCGAGTGCTGCCGCCGGGGGTCTTCGTGTCCGGCTGGACGGTGAAGACGACGCCGCGCATTCCGAGCTTCTGCGCGGCCGTCTGGCCCGGAAGCCGCACGTGCAGCTTGGTACCGGACGGTGCGCGGCGCCCGTGCTTGGCGGCTGTCAGGGACACCGGCAGGTGGCCTGCGTGCTGGTCGGCCGCTCCGCGGCCCGGTACCGCCGCATCGGCACTGCCGGCCGTGGGCCAGGCTCTGTGCGCCGTGCCGGGGTTCCAGCGGGCCATCCGTGGCACGGCGACGCCCTTGCCCTTGACGGGCCTCACCGAGATGGACCGTTCCTTCTTCGTCTTGACGAGATAGTTGGGCCGGTGGCCCGCGGCGAGTGCGGCCTGAGGAGTGATCAGGCCGACCAGCAGCCCGAGTGCGGTGATGACGGCGATCCAGAAGGCAGGGACTTTACGTATCCGCATCGCTCTTCCGTAAATCCGCCACAGCGAATTCCGACGCACTCCGGACCCCCCAATTCAGCGTGACTGCCGAAGGGATATTCGATCAGCGTGAAGGCTCTTTTCACAGGGCCTTCACGGTATGGATCCCGTATAGAGACGGTCACGAACCACCCTCGAGGCAGCCAAGAAACGGCAGGTCGACCCTCAATTTCCCCACGGGCCAGGCCGATTGACCAAGAACGTCTCCAACGGTCTGCATGTGCAGCAAAATTGCACATACCACACACTTGCCGACGGGATAAGCGGGCGTCAACTTCCAGTCGCTGGTTGTTCTTTTGACGCAATCCCGGGTAGCCTCCTCGCGCCTATCGGCTCTTTTTTCATCGGACGCAACCTGGGGGGCAGATGTCCGGTCCTTTCCGCCCGCGCAACGCGAACAGATCATTCAAAAAGAACCCGCGGATACCCGGCCGTCTTCTGATCACAGCCGTCGTCGGTGCGCTGTCACTGTCCCTGGCACCTGCCATACCTGCCGCGGCTGACGGAGGCGGCACGCCGCCCCTCTCCACGCCGGCGCCGCCCCTGCCGGAGTCTCATCCGGACGGCCCGCTGGGCACCACCCGTACTGCGGACGACTCAGGATTGAGCAAGGACCAAGAAGCAGCTCTGGCAGCGGCCCAGGGCAAGGCGGCCAGCACGGGCAGCCCCGTCCAGGTGGACGCCTTGACCACCGAGACCGCCACGGTCCAGGCCAACCCCTCGGGCACCGTCACCTGGACCACCAGTCTGCTGCCCGAACGCGTCCGCAAGGACGACGCGTGGGTGCCGGTCGATGCGACCCTGCAGCAGAACGACGACGGCAGCTACAGCCCCAAGGCAGCGGCAGAGCCCCTGGCCTTCTCCGGCGGCGGCAGCGCGCCCCTGGTGTCCATGACGAGCGGCAAGGCCCAACTGGCCTTCTCCTGGCCGCAGACGCTGCCGAAACCGACCGTGTCCGGTGCCACGATCACCTATCCCGACGTGCTCAAGGACGTGGATCTGAAGCTGACGGCCAACACCGTCGGCGGGTTCTCCGAGCTGATCGTCGTCAAGACCGCCGAGGCGGCCGACGACCCGGCCCTGGCCACCCTGAAACTGGCCACCCACGCCACCGGCGTGACCGTGTCCGACGACGGACACGACAACCTGCAGGCCACCACCTCGGCGGGCCAGGTGATGTTCAGCGCCCCCCAGCCTGTGATGTGGGACTCCTCCTCCGACGGCGCCACCACGCAGTTGCTCACCACGCCCCTCGACACGGCGAGCGCGGCGTCCAGCGATAGCGCCGGCACGGACGACGGCTCTTCCGGTCCCGGCGTCGGCTCCCAGGTGGCGCGGGTCGCGGACGACGTCACCGGCGGCACCCTGTCCCTGACGCCGGACCAGAAGCTGCTCGGCGGTTCCAGCACCCACTACCCGGTCTACATCGACCCCAGCTGGAACCCGCACTACGCCTCCGGCGGCAAGCAGCACTACGTCGAAACCCAGCAGGGCTGCCCATCGGCGAAGAACTACGACTCCACCCAGTACGGCGACCCCGGCGTCGGCTACAACAGCTGGTCGGGCTGCATCGGCACCGAGCGCTCCTACTTCCAGCTCGGCATCCCCTCCACCGTCTGGGGCACCCACATCGTCAACGCCACGGTCGACGTCAAGGAGAACTACTCGGCCAGCTGCAGCCTCTCCTCGGACATCAAGCTGTACCTGACCGGCGCCATCAGTGCCGGCACGAACTGGAACAACAAGCCCAGTCTCTCCAGCTATCTGAAGAGCAAGAGCTTCGGTCCGGCCTGCACCAGCGAACCCTCCGGCGGCTTCGACGTGACCGGCACCATCGCCGACAAGGCCGCCGCGAAGGACTCCAGCTGGACCTTCGCCCTGGTCAATAGCCAGCAAGGCAGCGGTGACGGCAACTACTTCAAACGGGTCGCCAACAACCCCTCCATGTCGGTCGAGTTCAACCACGTACCCGGCAAACCGGGCAGCCTGGCCGCCAAGTTCGGCACGCACTCGGTCGGCTGCGGCACCACCGCCCCCTACCCCGTCATCGGCAAGACCCTCATCACCACCCCGCCCACCCTCAACGCTGTCGTCAGCGACGGCGACAAGGACGACCTGGCGGCGACCTACAAGTACTGGGTCAACGGCGGCACCTCCACCACCACGACCAGCGCCACCGTCTCCAGCGGCCAGAACGCGCCCAAGCAGCTGTCCTCCTCGTTCATGAGCGGCCTGAAGACCGGCGACACGGTCGGCTGGAACGTCACCTCCAGCGACGGCGAGGACACCAGCGCTGCCTCCTCCAGCTGCCACTTCACCGTCGACCTCACCGCACCGGCCGAGCCGACCGTCAAGGACAAAGACGGCACGTATCCCGAGGACTCCCCCGGCATCACCGCAGCGGGCACCACGGGGCACTTCACCCTCAGCACCAACAGCGCCACCAAGTTCCTCTACAACCTCGACGTCAGCCCGCCCACCTCCAACACGCCGAGCTCCGAGGTCGCCACCGCCTCCAGCAACAGTGCGACGATTTCCGTCACCCCCACCGCCCCGGGCACGCACACCCTCTACGTCTACGCGGTCGATGCCGCGGGGAACGTCTCCACTCAGCAGCAGTACCAGTTCACCGCGCTCGGGCACACCGGCAAGACCTACGCCAGCCTGAAGGACGCGTTCAACAACACGGCCGTCACCGACGACAACAGCCAGGCAGCCGCCGACGCCGACGGCGTGGGCGCCACCATCTCCCTGCAGGACCTCAAGGCGGCCGGCTGGCAGCCCGGCGGCAAGATCACCGTGGACGGCGCCGCCTTCACCCTGCCCAGCTTCGCCTCCACCTCCGGCGACAACGTCATGGCCGCCAACCAGACCATCCAGATGAACGGCACCGGCCGCGCGCTGGTCTTCCTCGGCTTCTCCACCTACGGCTTCGTCAGCTCCCAGCGCGCCGAGGACGACTACTCCAGCCCCGTCATCCCCGACGGCACCTCCGTCAGCGGCACCGAATGCACCCTCGGCAACGGACAGTACGAAGACTGCCGGGCCGGCGGCCCCTACGGATCCGTCACCTACGCCGACGGCACCACCGGCGCCTACCACCTGACCATCCCCGACTGGGTCTACGGCTCAAACGCCCTGGCCGCCGTCACCCTCCCCCACCGCAACCACACCAGCGGCACCCAGGAGACCCGCAGCACCAACATCTACGCCTTCGCCGTCCCCCTCAAGCCGGGCGCCCAGATCAGCTCCGTCACCCTGCCCGACCTGAGCAGCGCCGCCCGCCAGGACGTCCCCGGACTGCACCTGTTCGGCATGGCCCTCCGCGACACCACCACCGCCCCCGCCGGCGCGAAGTGGACCGGCGCGTGGAGCTCTCCCAACGAAGGCGCGTTCAACTACGAAGGCACCGACTACAAGGACCAGACCTTCCGCATCGCGGCGAACCCCAGTGTCGCCGGATCCAGCGTCCGCATCCGGCTGTCGAACGCCCTCGGCCGCACGCCGCTGACCATCGACCACACCACGATCGCCACCCAGTCCGCCGGCGCCGCCCCCACCACCACCCCCGCCGATCTCACCTTCAACGGGGGCAGTAAATCGGTCACCATCCCGGTCGGAGGCGAGGTCTACAGCGACCCGACCGCCTACACCGCCACACCCGGCAAACGCATCATGATCAGCCTCCACCTCGCCGGCAGCACTCCGTACCTCGTCCAGCACAGCTGGGCCAGCGCCGCCGTGCAGTACGTCAGCGCCGTCGGCTCCGGTGACCACACCACGGACACCGCCACCACCTCCTTCACCGGCACCGGCGTGCAATGGGGCGAGTTCACCGACATCCTCACCGGCATCGACGTCACCACCAGCGGAAACCAGCCCACCGTGGCCGAACTCGGTGACAACCTCACCGACCCCTTCGCCAGCGGCACCAAAGCCGGCCTCGTCACCCCCCGCGTCTCCGACGACCTCGCCGCCGCCCTGCGCACCAACAACCAGCAGATACCCGACTACGGTGTCGTCGCATCCGGCATCGAGAACAACCGCGTAGCCACCGATCAGGCCCAGGGCGGACCGGCCGTGCTCACACGCCTGGACCGCGACGTCCTCGCACTTCCCGGCATCACCACCGTGATCGTCGACGAGGGCCTGAAAGACATCGTCGCCGGCACCGGCGACACGGATCTTGAGCAGAGCTACGACCAACTCCTGGCCCAACTACGCGGCTGGGGCATCAAGGTCGTCCTCACCACCCTCACTCCCTGCCAGGGCTACACCCCCTGCACCACCGAAGCAGACACCAACCGCGTCGCCACCAACACCTGGATCACCGACCAAGTCGACTTCAGCACCCCGACCGTCAACTGCCTCGACGCCGAATCAGCCGTCGCCGTCCCCGACCCCACCAGCCAGGCAGACCCCACACCTCTGATCCTCAACACCGACACCGCACCCAACGACGACGACCCCGGCGACCACATCAACCTCACCACCGACGCCTACAAAACCATCACCAACACCATCGACCTGACCACACTCGGACCCGACAACTGACCACCACCCACCACCAGACAGCGCCCCCGCCTCATCGAAGCGGGGGCGCCGTGCGCTGAACACAACCGCCACCCTCAGCAGCGGCTGCCGGGCCGGGGTGCAGCCACGACCGGGTGTGGCGAGCGCAACTGAACGGGCACCGGAACCTGCGGCGCATCCTCCGGCGTCTGTTGGCCGGCGTTGGGATGAGGGCCGTCGAGAAGAGAGATCTGCAGGTCTCGGGTGCGGTTGAACATGCGGAACTTCTCGACGCGCTTGCCGGACGGCACGAGTCCGTGTCGCTTCGCGAAATCGATGACACGCCGTCACTCCACCACTTGGGCTTCGTCGGGTGCGTGGATGACGACCTGCCGCTCCGCGACGAGCTGTTCGATGAGCCGGCTCGCCTTCGCCCGCCGCGCTACGGGGATGGTCCTCTCGCTGTACGAGGCACCGCCCTTCGCCGTCTTCTTCGCGCCCTTCTCCGTGCCGCGTTTGGGCGCCACGTCCCGCTGTTCGCTCTCAGGTTCCACCTTCGCGGGGCGGCTTTGCGGCTGACGGGTCGGTATCGCGGTCTGCTTGTCTTCAGCCGTGTGCTCTGGGTGGTCCGGATGGTGTCCGTGCTGGAGGTAGAACTTCCCGGCCTCTGTCACCTCAGCCGAGAGAACTCCCCGGCTACGCCGTACTGCCAGCAGTCCGCGGTCCCGCAGCGCGTAGGCAGAGCGCCTGTCGCTCAGCTCCTGCGCGGTGAGCTCCTCGCCCGCCTCCAGGCGGCCAAGAAGCGCTCGTTGCCGATCATTCAAAGGGGACCAGCGATGCATGGCATCAGCTCACATTCTCTCGCCGAGACGGGCAATCACTCGTTCGGGTTGGACCGCCTCAGCGGCAAGCCACCTGTCATCTGCAGGCTGCACGTCCAAAGCAAATGTGCGGGGGCAACCTCCCGCTGCGTGTGCATCCTTGAGTAGGCGGTCGTCAGCCTGGGAGAAATCTGGGAGATGATCTTCCCCCAGAGACCCGCCGAGGCAACGCGAGACCACCTCAACCCAACCCCTTGACCAGGGAAGACTCGCATCCAACCCGGTAGCGATCTTGTTCGAACCTCATTCGGGACGAAGAGGTCGTGGGTTCAAATCCCGCCACCCCGACAGCCGTAACACCAGGTCAGGGCCGGTTTCCCTTCACAGGGAACCGGCCTTGACTCGTTCCGCAGGGTCCCTGGGGAGTGAACCGGGAGTGGATCAAGGAAATCGACTCCCCGAACGTCACCCTTGACGCGTTCTCAACAGCGCATCGAGCGCGCGCACCGGTGACCGCGGGTGCATGGCAGAACGTGCCGCCAACGCCCCTTCCCACTGCTCGGTCAGTTCGTCCATGAGCCGGATCCTCATCCGCGCCGTGATGTGCGAGTAGCGGGCTTGCACAGAGCCATCCTCGTGCCCCATCCGTTCGTCCATGAGCTTGGGCGGGGTCCCGAGTTCCTCCATGACTGTCTTGTGGGAGTGCCTGAGCCCGTGCGGAGTGAGCCCTCGTGCGATCGGCAGCCAGCACGCGTCGGCACGGCCCGAGGCATTCCGACCCCGCGCCGGCACTCCCGGCCAGGGGTGCGCCATCACGGGTACGGGGCGCGCCTCCTGCGGGGCCTTCTTCGGGTACCACCCCGTCGTGGCCGGATGGAACAGCCAGGTCGCGAAAAGCAGCCGTAGGTGCAGGTCAAGGCCGTCCCGCTGCGGCTCACGCCCGGGGGTTTCAAATGATGAGTTTGGTGCCTTGAAGGAGCACTATCTCGCTACGCTCGCTGTACATGAAGGGGGCGGTATGACGGGTGTTGAGATCGCGGTCGGCTATGTGTTCGCGTGGGCGGTGCGTAAGGCCCATCGGGTGGCGGGGCGGGCGGATGCCGAGGTGGATCTGGCCATCGACAGGGCGATGGACCGTGTGCATGGCGTGGTGGCCCGTCAGCTAGGCAATGATCCCGAGCTGGAGCGGCTGGAGGCTGAGGCGGGGGCCGGCCAGGATGAGCCGAGTGCTCTGACCCGGCAGCGTGTCGAGGCGGCTGTCTCCCGGGCTGTGGACGAGGACGCCGACTTCGCGCGGGATCTGGATGAGGCGGTGTCTGCGGTGCAGGAGGCGGCGCGGGCGGCAGGTGGTGCGGCGGCGGGGGCGTATGGGCTGGCTGTGAGTGGTGATCTGTCGGTGAAGGCGGAGGGGGGTTCCTTCGCGGCGGGTGTGGCCAACATCCGGGACGGGGTGCGGTTGGGGAACCCTCAGCAGCCGGGGACGGACCGGGCCTGACCGGCCCCGGCGAACCAGAGGCCCCCTGGTCGGGCGTACGGGCAAGCAACGGAGCGTTTGCCGCGGGCGAGTTCCGGGCGGACAACGTCTACGTCGGTACGTCCGGAGCCGCACCTGAACCTGTCGCAGTCACGGTGGCGCCACCGCTGGGGCTGCGCGATCCGAAGCGCCCTGTGCGGGGCCGTGATGAACTCCTGGGACAGGTGGAGGCGGCGCTGTCCGCTCCGGGAAGCCGACTGGTGCAGGTGCTGTGCGGGATGGGCGGTTCGGGGAAGACCGCTATGGCTCTGGAGCTCGTGACCCGGTGGCTCGGTCGTGGCGAGCAGGTGTGGTGGGTCGACGCGCGACAGGAGAGCACGCTTGAGGCGGGACTGCGGGCTGTGGCCCGGCAGGCTGGTGCTCCCGAGGATCAGCTACGGGCCGGTGACACAGCTGATGTGCTGTGGTCGCATCTGGCCCGGTACGAAGGGCGGTGGCTCCTGGTGGTGGACAACGCGGACGACCCGGTGCTGCTCGACGGTCCCGGGCAGCTCAGCGAAGGCACCGGCTGGATCCGGCGCCCCGCCGACAGCCGTGGCAGCGTCCTGGTCACCACCCGCGACAGCACCCCGCAGACCTGGGGCAGCGCCTGCGCCCTGTACCCAGTGCGCCCCCTGACCGGCGACGACCTCACGAACGCCGTACAGATCCTGCGTGACCATGCGGGCGCAGTGGCAGGTTCGTCGGACGACGCCCGGCGTCTGGCCGAACGCCTGGGGGGTCTGCCCTTGGCTCTGCAACTGGCTGGCACCTACCTCGCCGACGCCAACAATGTGCCGGCCCCCTACCGCGAGCCGGGTACGCCCGTGGATTTCGGCTCCTACCAGGCCGCGCTGGACCGGGGCCTTGAGTACGTGGACCGGGGCAACGTCATCGCCCAGACCTGGGCCATGTCTGTGAAGCTGCTGGATCAGCGCGGTCTGCCCCTTGCCCGGCCCCTGCTGCGACTGATCGCAACCTTCGCCGATGCCCCACTGCCGTACACCCTGCTCCTGACCCCGCAGACGCTGGCCTCCTCCGGGGAACTGGCACACCTTGACGGGCCTGGCGTGTGGAGCCTGCTCACGGCCCTGGCAGGACTTGGTCTGATAGACCTCCAACCCGCAACCGGCTCCAATCCAGTGCCCACACTGCGTGTGCATCCGTTGGTTCGGGACGCAAGCCTTGATCAAGTGGCACTCGGCACTGCCGTTAGCGCACTTCACAACGCAGCCTTCGCGGACGAGATGGGGAAACCGGAAGAGCCGGAGTACTGGGAGTACTGGCGGCTCCTGCAACCCCACGCTTGGCACCTTTTCCACCACGTCACGGTCACCGAACCGCCCGATCAAACGACCACAGAGACAGCAGCCCGAACAGCCAGTTCTGCGGCCCGCTATTTGCAGGTAAAAGGCCTGTACGGGCAGGCCCGCAGCGAGTACGAAGCGGTCCTCGCCTACCGGCGCAACGCCCTCGGCGACACCCACCCGCAGACTGTCCTTACCCGGCATAACCTCGCCGGGGTGCTGCGCGATCTGGGGGAGGTGGAGCTGGCCCGCAGCGAGTACGAGGCCATCCTCGCCCACGAGCGTGAGGTCCTTGGTGAGACCCATCCTCACACCCTCACCGCCCGGCATAACCTCGCCGGGGTGCTGCAGGATCTGGGGGAGGTGGAGCTGGCCCGCAGCGAGTACGAGGCCATCCTCGCCCACGAGCGTGAGGTCCTTGGTGAGACTCACCCAAGCACTCTCACCACCCGGCACGAACTCGCCGGGGTGCTGCGCGATCTGGGGGAGGTGGAGCTGGCCCGCAGCGAGTACGAGGCCATCCTCGCCCACGAGCGTGAGGTCCTTGGTGAGACTCACCCAAGCACTCTCACCGCCCGGCACGAACTCGCCGGGGTGCTGCAGGATCTGGGGGAGGTGGAGCTGGCCCGCAGCGAGTACGAGGCCATCCTCGCCCACCGGCGTGACGTCCTTGGTGAGACTCACCCCAACACCCTCACCGCCCGGCACAGCCTCGCCGGGGTGCTGCGCGATCTGGGGGAGGTGGAGCTGGCCCGCAGCGAGTTCGAGGCCGTCCTCGCCCACGGGCGTGACGTCCTTGGTGAGACTCACCCCCACATCCTCACCGCCCGGCATAACCTCGCCGGGGTGCTGCAGGATCTGGGGGAGGTGGAGCTGGCCCGCAGCGAGTTCGAGGCCGTCCTCGCCCACCGGCGTGACGTCCTTGGTGAGACTCACCCAAGCACTCTCACCACCCGGCACAGCCTCGCCTGGGTGCTGCGCGATCTGGGGGAGGTGGAGCTGGCCCGCAGCGAGTACGAGGCCATCCTCGCCCACCAGCGTGACGTCCTTGGTGAGACTCACCCAAGCACTCTCACCACCCAGCACAACCTCGCCTGGGTGCTGCGCGATCTGGGGGAGGTGGAGCTGGCCCGCAGCGAGTACGAGGCCATCCTCGCCCACCGGCGTGACGTCCTTGGTGAGACTCACCCGAGCACTCTCACCACCCGGCACAACCTCGCCTGGGTGCTGCGCGATCTGGGGGAGGTGGAGCTGGCCCGCAGCGAGTTCGAGGCCGTCCTCGCCCACCAGCGTGACGTCCTTGGTGAGACTCACCCGAGCACTCTCACCACCCAGCACAACCTCGCCAACCTTAGACAGCCTCGTGCAGTCGACTGAAAGGATCAGTCTGACTTGCCTTTCGACAGAGGCTTGGGGGGCGAGGAGAGGCGGGAGAGACTCGCGTTCCTGATTCCCTCAAATGCCCCCGGTAGTGTCCGCCGCAGGAAGAACCGCAGGATAAGAACGATGGACGGAGCCGCTGTACATCCGCCGACTCGATCAGTTGGAGCGAGCCGCAAGCGACTCGCTGGCCCTAATCATTGACTGTGGATCGAGGCCTTCAGTGTCTCAGTCCTGGTCTCAATCTGCCCGGAGTCCGGTGTCGTCCGCCGTCGTCTGTCGTGGTCGGAGCACCCGGCTGACTAGGGGTGACTCGCGCTGAGCGGACGGCCGTGGACACCCCCGGACCAAGATCGGACAACTCGTAATGCGTAGGTCCGCCACGTCGCCAGGCAGGCGCGGAGCGGATCCGCACCGGCCAGCCTGCCGGCGCTCTGAGGCTCGACCCCCGGCACACGATCGACCTGGCGTGCGTCCGCCACCACCGCGAACGCTGGCGCCAGTAGGCCACGGTCTGGCGGCAGGATTTGAGTTCTGTTCGCCAGGTGTTCCGTTGGCAACGGATGTTGGACCTAGCCCGCTGTAAAGAGGGCTGCTACGACTCGGTTGGCCAGGCCGTCAACACGGTGCCGGTCTCCTCGTCGGTCAGGGTGACGCGCGGCTCCGGCATGTTGCCGACCGAGCCGATCCAGCGCTTGTACTTGGCGCGCGCGGTCTCCTCGCTCACCCACCAGCCGTGCTGTATCGGCCGGCCGCCTGAGGTGACTAGCACGTGGTAGCGGCCCGGGCTGGTCATGCGAGCCGGATCCCTCTGTAGCGGCCGGGCTCGCGGACGATCGCCTGCTTCGTTTCGAGCTCGACCAGCTGGTAGTGCACGGACGACCGGGACCGCAAACCGACGGCCTCGCCGATCTCGGTCACGGTCGGCGCTTCCCCCTGGTCGGCGATCGCGTCCCGGATGCAGCGGAGGATGCGCTCCTGGATGGGGGTGAGGTGATCTACGCGGTGCATAATCTCGATTAGAGCGCGTGTTCGAATTGCTGGGCAAGCGGACACGCGACGGCGGGGAGCGAGCAATGGAAGATCACCTCTCACGGCTCGACGCCCTCCGCTTCGCTCGCCGGGTCTTCGCAGACCACACCGCACGACAGCTCGCCACCATCGACCAGTGGATCGCCGACGAGGAACGACGGGAGACGGAGCGCCGTCAGGGCGACCTGACCCGGCCGCCAGCCCCGGACTGGCTGCTCGAGGTGGGGCTCAATCGCGACCATGCGGTGTACGTCCACCGAGGTGACTGCTGGAACGCGGGCAAACGCAGCCGCGGCGTCGACGAGGCTGGGGCGCGCCAGGCGCTCGCCGACGGTGTTGTCGCCTGCCCGCACTGTCGGCCGGACATGGTGTGAGGGGCCGCCTCCAAGGCGGGCCGGTCGGTCCTCAGGCGACTTCCGTAACAGGAAGGGCCTTCACTCCCTTAGCTCGGGGGTGAAGGCCCAGCACTCATGAGCGGCGCCAGAGGTCAGCGCTTGAACATGTCCTTCATCTTCTCCTTGGCCTGGCGTGCATCGCCCTTGGACTTCTCCGCCTGGCCCTCGGCGACCATCGGGTCATCGACGGCGGCTCGTCCCGTGGCCCTCTTGAGCTTTCCCTTGGCCTGCTCGGCCTTGGCCTTCTCACCAGCCGACATGGCAGACACGCCTCCTGATTATTGAAAGGCCAACTTTTCCACACTTACGCCGTTGATTTGCGCTGACGGAGCATGAGATTCCGCTTCCTTGCCTACAAGGCCAAAGCGTAACCAGGGCCCCATATCCAGTTGTCATGCTCAAGTCTCGCTCAGATTAATCGAGTTTCCTTGACGATCACTCAAGCGGTCCGTGATTGTTCTGTACATGCCGCTCCCGGGGGGGAGCGAAACGGAGGGAACCGTGAACGCCATAACTCGCGCATGCACAGCCGCTGCAATGACCGCTTTTCTTGCTTTGGGGACCGGGGGCGTGGGCACTGCTTTTGCAGAAGACACCCCGACGGCGGTCAACGCCGACCAAGACGGGAACCCGATCCCTCAGGCACCTGACGACGCCGACGCCGTTGTCAACGTTCCGGCGCACCCGGACGGCTGCCCGCCCGACCCGACCGTCTCCATCACCAAGGTCAAGAGCACGTTCGTCGGCGACAAGTCCGAGTGGGTCAGCGGACAGTCCGGCGTCACGCTCTCGCTCTCGGTGGCCAAGGGTCACACCTGGACCGGCACCATCTCGTACGCGGCAAAGCTCAGCGAGTCGATCATCGTCTCGTCCGCCGAGGAGACCATCAGCGGCTCGATCTCCTACGCGAAAACCACCACCGTCACCCTTGGCGGCGCATGGAAGGTTCCGGCGAACCAGAAGGACGGATGGCTCGCCCTTGGCTCGAAGGGATACTCCTTCAACTGGGAGCGTGGTTCCTACAACGGTGGCTGCAAGTGGATCGTCTCGAACCACGGGACCGCTAAGCTCCCGGCACTCTCGCCCTACATCGCCCACTCGTGAGTTGAGGACGATCTGATGAAGCTGCCCCTGCTGGCCGCCAGCCTGTCGGCCCTGGTGCTTGTGTCGGCCTGTTCCGGCGGGGCTCACCCCCGGGCTACCGCCACCCACGGGGCGACGGGGGTCAGCACGACCCCCGCTCCGGAGCAGACGCCGACGAGCCCCGACCGCCTTCCCAACCCGGTCCAGTCATCACTCCCGGTCGGCTCGAAAACGCTGTACACGGGATCGGGTCACGGTTCAGGCGGTGTCACTCTCCCGGCATCGGCGGGGAAAGCCTCATCCATCACGGCGAGGTGGACATGCGCCGGCCCCTCCAAGTTCAACATCGTCACCTCCGGAAAGCCCCTCGCCAGCTCTCAGTGCGGCAACGGGATCGCCGTGTTCACAGCCGAGATACCGCACGCCAAGATGCACGAACTGACGTGGAAGTTCTCAGCTCCCGATTCGGTGATCTGGCGGATCGTCGTCACTCAACCGCCCGGGAACTAGGCAACAAGCGCATCGATGCCTGGTAGGTCCGGCATATCCCGGCCGAGCTACGCGAGCGTGGGCCACGCTCGTAACACGAAGGTCGCTGCAGACGGGAACCGCCGAGAGAAGGACGCGCTGTCCGTGGCGACCAGGCGGGACAAGCTCTAGCGGGTGCTCGGCCAGCCCTCCCGCGCTGGAGAGATGCGCGGGAGGGTGCCAAACGGGGGGCCAAACGAGGCAGACGCGCCGGGACCGCCCCGGACAGCAATGAACGCAGCTGGAGCCGAACAATGAGGTCAGTGGCCACGAATCTCGGTCACGGGGGCACCTGATCGCGTTCGGGACGAAGAGGTCGTGGGTTCAAATCCCGCCACCCCGACAGCCAAGTAGCAGGCCGGAGGGCCCTTACCGGTTCGGTAAGGGCCCTCCGGCTTTGCTGTGTGTCTGACTGCGTAACTATAGATTTCTGAGTGCCTACGAGCGTCGCGGGTCGGTGGCGAAGATCCCGTCCATGACCACTGAGCCAGTCTGAATCACAGGCCGGATCTGCTTCCTGTAGACCTCCTCGGTCACGGCGGTCCCAGAGTGTCCGACGGGCCGGGAGATCTCCTCCAACGGGACTGGCGAAACGCGCGGCGGACGTTGGCGGCGTCGAGCGGCTTGCCCACGGACGGCGAGAAGACCGGGCCGTGTTCCTCCCACTCGTCATCAGTGGCGCCCCCCTCCCTGATCTTCGAACTGCTGCCAGAGGGCATCGGCGCAGCGCGCCGGCAGGGCCAGCGCGCGCCGGGACTTCCGGGACTCCGTGTCCCGCTTCGCCGCACCGACCGCCAGACCGGCGATGCGCAGAGGCTGAGGCGGATCAAGCCGCGGCTGTGCTCCGCTCCGCCCGCGCTGTGCCGGGCGCGCCCACTGGTGGACAAGGCCGGTGGCCATGAGTCGATCGCCGCATGCGCGACGGTCAGAACGGTGCCTCCGCAAAATCAATCCTCGTCATCCGATGAGGAGCCCTGCCTCACGGAGAACACCACGACCGCAACCAAGGCCAGGATGACCAGGACCGCGACCAGACCCCAGATTCCGGACGACCAACCCGCACTCGTGTGCCGCTTGAGCGGCGACAACCCGCCCGGGCCAACGGCGAAGATCGCACGCCCCGTATCCCCCAGGTTCATGGGCGAAGCGTATTGCCGCATACGGTCCGCGGCTAGGGACCCGATCTCCCGACAGACCATGGCGGAACCCCGCCCCTGTGACGAGTGGCCATCGGACCGTCTCGTGGCGCGAAACCCCCATAGGAGCGTACGTGCCCCTTGCGTGCCCGATCGTGCAGACAGAGCGGGGAACAGCGGGATACACCGAATAGCGCGGCAGGAAGGCGCAGGTCAACGTCTTGCCGGCTCGGGCCGCACCCGCATCCAGCGCCCCCTCGGGCCGGGCTACTTGGACGGACTCAAGGCCAACGGGCTCCGCGCCGTCCTCGCTGCCGCGCCCGGGGAATGCTGCGTGCGGCTGGGGTCGAGTGGGCGTGATCGTGGTGATCAGGTGGCTCAGGGGCGCTGACGGCTCACCGGCCGACTGCCCTCGCGGGCCAGCGGCGAGATGCGCGACGACGCTCCCGGCGGAAGGATCGGGGAGAGCGGGGCGTGCTCTGCGACGCCACGCGGGGCTCACCCGCGGCAACCGGTGCTCGGCGTCAGCCTGAGCCGGGGGAAGCGCCCGTCTGGCGTTCCGAACGGAGCATGCCATGGGGATCAAGCGCATCAGGGACCGTTCTGTTCGTTTCACGCGACCGGTGGCGCCTCCCACCACCGGCGCGATGCCGACCGCCGCCGACTGCGGAATGCTGCTCATCAGGCTGACGTTCGGACTGCTTATGGCCGGCCATGGCGCTCAGAAGGTCTTCGGGCTCTTCGGGGGCCAGGGTCTGACGGCGACCGGCAAGGGATTCGCCGCTCTGGGCTTTCACCCGGGCAAGCTCTTCGCCGCGGTCGGGGGGCTGTCCGAGTTGCTCGGGGGGCTCGGGCTGGCGCTCGGCCTGCTGACGCCGCTGGCAGCCGCCGCCCTGATCGGCGTCATGATCACTGCGATGGTCACGGTCACCGCTGCCCACGGTTTGTGGGAGACGGACGGCGGTGTGGAATACAGCGTCTGTATCGCCGTCGTCGCCCTCGCCGTCGCCGCCATCGGTCCGGGCCGGCTGGCCGTCGACCGCTGGTTCCGCTGGGGTTCGGGCGGCTGGAAGGAGGCGGCCTTCGCCCTCGGCCTGGGCGGGTGCGCCGCTGCGATCACGCTGAGCCTGTGAACCAGGGGCCCGCGCTTTCCCTCGGCGTGGTGGTGAGGTCTCAGGTCGTTTCGGTTCTGGTGTAGAGGACCTCGCGGCCCTGTTCCGCGGCGCGGATGAGTCCTTCGCTGACGAAGTCGAGGAAGCGGGCGGCGTTCTCGAGGCGGGTGGCGGCCGGGGTGCCGCGGCCGAGGATGCCGACGCCCTGCCGTGCGGTCTCGATGAACTGGTCGTTGGCCCGGGCGCTGCGGATCATCGACTGGTACCAGAGGTCGTCGTCGACGACGTAGCGCTCGCGGCGGCGTTCGTCGCGTTCCCGGCGGACCAGGTCCAGGTTCTCGAGGTACGTGATCGCTTTGGAGATGGACGCCGGACTGACCTGGAGACGCTGGGCGAGTTCGGAGGCGGTGAGGCTGCCGGCGTCGGTGGTGTACAGGCAGCCCAGCACCCGGGCCATCATCTTGGGCAGGCCCGAGGTCATGAGGACGGTGGTGAGGGTCTCCTGGTAGTCGCGCACGGCCTCGGCGTCACGTCCATAGGGCTGTCGGAGCACCTGCGACCCCTGGGGTGTGGCCGGCCCGCGCCGGTGGGTTCGCTGCTGGGTGGCGCGGTGGGCCAGGTCGGCGCGGTAGCCGGTGGGGCCGCCGTTGCGCATGACCTCGCGGGTGACCGTGGAGGTCGGACGGTCGAGACGACGGGCGATCTCGGCGTAGGCCAGGCCGTCGGCCAGCCCCGCCGCGATCTGCTGGCGCTCCTGCTGGGTGAGCCTGCCTCCCGGCATCACGACCCCCTTCTTGCCCATGGGTGCCGCACGGGTGCTCCGGTGCTCCATGGTGCTGCTCGGTCTTCCCTGACGCCTCCATCATAGCGTTCACTTTCAGTGCATTGCAACGGACCACATGTCATCGTTGCGTTAAGCAGGAAGGTCGTTGCAATGATTATTGCGCCTCCAGCTGCACTGATGCCGCTTCGATGCAAAACGCCTCTTGCAGGGATTCGGAAAGCAACGTAGCGTTTCCAGTGTTCGAAACGAAGAGTCGCAAACGCAAGGGAGAGCACGATGCAGAAGTTCGACACCCCCGCCCCGATCTCCGCCGTCCTCGACATCCCCGCCGGACGCGTCCAGTTCATCGCCGCCGACCGGGCCGACACCGTGGTCGAGGTGCTGCCCGCGAACCCCTCGAAGAGCCGCGACGTGAAGGCGGCCGAGCAAACCACGGTCGAGTACGCCGACGGGGTCCTGCGGATCGGGACCCCGGTCAAGAACCAGTACCTCGGCCCCTCCGGATCCATCGAGGTGACCGTCAAGCTGCCCGCCGGCTCCCGCGTCGAGGCCAGGACCGCCGCCGCCGAACTGCGCACCGTCGGCCGCCTCGGCGACGTCGCCTTCGACGGCGCCTACCGCCAGATCAAGATCGACGAAGCCGCGGGCCTGCGCCTCACCGCGACCGACGGCGACGTCGAGGTCGGTCGGCTCACCGGCCCCGCCCGGATCAGCACCGCACGGGGCGACATCCAGGTCACCGAGGCCACCGGCGGCAAGGTCGTGCTGAGCACCCAGTCCGGCGACATCACGGTCGGCGCCGCCGCCGGCGTCCCGGCCACCCTGGACGCCGGCACCAGCTACGGCCGCATCAGCAACACCCTCAAGAACGACGGCACCGCCGAACTCGACATCCGCGCCACCACCTCCCACGGCGACATCACCGCCCGCAGCCTCTGACCCGCAGCCGGTCATCGAAGAGGTCGTGGGTCCAGATCCACCGCCCCGACAGTCAACGAGCAGGTCAGAGGGCCCTCACCGATTTGCGGTGAGGGCCCTCTGGCTCTGGTCGGCCGTGTCAGGAGGTCAGGGTTGCGGCGAGCCGCAGCCGGTCGTGCAGTTGCCGGCGGGCGAGGTCCAGGATCTCGGCGTGCTGCTCGACGAGCCGACGCTGGTAGGCGGACTGGACCGCGTAGTAGGTTCCGACCAGGTTGGTCTTCTTCTTGCAGGCCACGTCCACCGTGGCCGCTGTGATCGCCTCGGGTCCGCCGAGCTCCGCGCCGGTGAAGCCGAGTTCCTCGGCCGCCTTCATCGGTTCCTCTGCCTGGCAGCCGGACTTGGCCATGCACGCGGACCAGCGCGTGTTCACGCGCTCGATGCGCGAGTCGGTACGGGCTCTCGTCTCCGCCTCGGACTTGAGCTGGAAGACGTACAGAACATCCACGCTCTCCGGGTCCGGGGCATAGAGCTTGAGGAAGGACTCCCGGGTGCACCCGCCCACGGGTACGTCCCCGTGGGCGCTCTCGCGCTCCGCTTCCCGCTGGCTCTTCGGCAACTCGTCGGGCCGCAGATCGGGGGCCCCGAACAGGGCGGTCTCCTCCGTCTTGGTGAGGGGTTCCCCCTTGGACCCGGGGGCGGCGGAGGTTGCTTCCCCGGGACTGCCGTAGCCGTACCGGGCGGCCGCCTCGGGGTCCGTGACCCCGTAGATCCGGGCGTTCGCCGCGTCCTTCGACGTACCGGACCGCTGCGGCGGCCGGTAGTCGAAGCCGAGCCGGTGCATACATCGGACGGTCAGGACCTGCTGGGCCTTCACCAGCAACTCCCGCTCCTCTGGGGTCGCTTCGTACGCGTCGAGCGGCAGTGCCAGTTCGGCGGAGTCCGCCAGGACGGGGACGGCGGAGACCTCGGGCTCCGGTGCCCCGTGCGCGGGGCCGCCACCGGCGGCGGAGCACCCGGACACCGCCACGGCGGTGGCGGCCAGGGCGACGAGGAGCCGCGGAACACAGCGGACGGACAAGGACATCGGGGACCCTCGGGGACGGGTGGGCGGGTGGGATCCGGCGCGGGCCGGATCCCACCCGTGAAGGACCAGGGAGGACCAGGGAGGACCAGGGAGGGGCAAGGGGAGATCAAAGGAGGGTCAATGGAACCTCGACGGCCGTCTCGAGTCCGGCGAACTCGGCCTCTACTACAACTCCGGCGGGCTCGGCTGCGTCCGGGACAACTACTACGACGACAACACGTTCGTCGGTGCTGGAGCGGACGGGCGAGATCGGCCTGCGGCGCGCTCTGGGCGCTCGCGCCCGGCACGTCTCCGCCCAGTTCCTTGCCGAGTCCGGAACCCTGGGGGCACTCGGCGGGCTCGTCGGCACCAGCCTCGGGGTGCTCACCGTGGTCGGTGTGGCCCTGGCCCGCCACTGGACGCCCGTCCTGCATCCGGGCACGGTCGCGGCCGCCCCACTGGTGGGGCTCGCCACCGGCGTCGTGGCCGGGCTCTGTCCGGCGTGGCGGGCATCCCGCATCGAACCGGTGGAGGCACTGCGGCGCTGACGGTTCCGTGCGGCGCGGGGTGCGGGGGCGGGGGGCGGTACGGCCTGCACGCGCGGCCGCCGCCGGTAACGGAGAACCGGTCCGCTGCGCTGCACGTAGTGAGTGCGTGCCGCCGCTCGCGAGAGGTTCGACGGCCAACGGGGCGGTTTTTGACAATCGTTACGTTTGTCGGGCTATAAAGTCGGTGTAAACCCCTGTGGTTGGGGGTGGGCACGGGGTTACGGTTCCGGCGCTCGGCAGTAGGAGATCAGTGCGGCCGTAGGGGCGGCCGCCACTTACGCCGAAGAAGCCGGAGACAGTCCATGCGTAGGTATTCCGCACGGCGCAGACCGCGCCGCGGGGCGGAGGGCGGTGGGCGGGCGGCGTTCGCCGTCGTCGCCGCCGCGCTTCTGATGGCGGGGACGGGATCCGTCGCCGCGTACGGAGTGGACGGCGACTCGGGATCCGCCCGCCATGACGTGGCGGGCGAGGAGTCCCACGAACTGATGGAGTCCCTCGACTCGTTCAACGAGCCGAGGCTCGCGCCCAGCGGGCAGATCGCGCCGGGCGCGTACGCCGGTGCCTGGGCGCACATCAAGAACATGCCGGTCGCGTCCGGCAGTTGGAGCGAGGTCACCACCTCGCCGTACAACGAGGACGCGCTGCACTACCGCGACCAGTCGGCCTCCAACTCCGGTGGCGGAGCGGGGCATTCGGCCGGGCGTATCGCCGCCCTGGCCACCGATCCGACACATCAGGGGGTCGTGTACGCGGGCGCCGCCGGGGGCGGGGTGTTCCGCTCCATCGACGACGGCAAGACCTGGACGCCGATCGCCGACCGGCTGCCCGCCCTGTCCGTGGGCGCCCTCGCGGTCGCGCCCGACGGCTCGCTGTGGCTGGCCACCGGTGAGGCGACCACCGCCTCCGACAACTATCTGGGCAGTGGCGTCTACCGGCTCGCGGACCCGGTCACCGGAACCTTCGGCGAGAGCGACAAGGTGGGCGGAACCGAGCTGGACAGCAGCTCCATCCACACCCTCACCTTCGACAAGGCCGCCGGGTACGTCTTCGCGGCCTCCTCGCACGGCGTCTTCCGCCGCCCGCTGTCGGCCGGGCAGGACGCCGCCTGGTCGAAGGTCCTCGCTCCCTGCGCGGGCATCGGCATCAGCGGCGTGGGCTGCGGGGTGGACAGCCACTACGCGGACATCGCCAACGACATCGCCGTACAGCCCGGCAGCAACGGCAAGAAGCTGCTGGCCGACGTGGCCTGGCGCAGCGGCGCCGACTACAACGGCTTCTACTACTCCGACGACGCGGGCACCACCTGGAAGCGCGCCAACCCGACGGGTGCGATCAACCCCGCCGAGATCGGCAACGCCGCCTTCGCGTACGCGGCCGACGGCAGCAGGCTGTACGTCTCGATGGAGTCCCCCAAACTCCTCAACAAGGCCTCCGGCTCCGGCGTGTACTCGGTCCTCGCCGGTGTGTACGTCAGTCAGAGCGGCAACGCCAGCGGCTCGTTCAAGCAGATCGCGACCTCCTCGGCGCTGTCGGCGTCCGGTTCCGCGATGAAGGTCAGCGAGATCGGCTCCGGCTACCAGCCCGGCTCCCAGGCCTGGTACGACCAGGTCATCGCGGTCGACCCGAACGACCCGAACCACGTGTACCTGGGCCTGGAGGAGATGTTCGAGTCCCGGAACGGCGGCGCCACCTGGAAGGCGATCGGCCGCTACTGGAACTTCGGCATGAAGTGCTTCAGTTACGACCCGGCCGCGAACTCCTGCGACGGCGACGTGATGCACTCCGACCAGCACGCCCTCGCCTTCTCGCAGTGGAAGGGCAGCACTCCGGAGGTGTTCGTCGGCAACGACGGCGGCGCCTACGCCCGCCCGACCACCCAGACCACCACCGGCTGGCGCAACCTCAACGAGTCCGGCACCCTGCGCGACCTGCAGTACTACTCGGTGCGCGCGGGGAAGATGACCGACGGCAGCGGTGACGCCGTCTGGGGCGGCCTGCAGGACAACGGCGTCTCGCTGCTCGCGCCCAAGGGCGCCACCTACCAGGGTCAGCAGCTCAACCCGGACGGTCAGATGGTCTCCCCGTACGGCGGTGACGGCGGCGACCAGCTGGTCAACCCGGACAACGGCTGCCAGACGGTCGGCGAGTACGTCGACCTGGCGCTGCAGATCACGAACAACTGCGGCTACACCGCGAGCGACGACGGCTCCGAGGACGTGATCACCGACATCGCGCCCGGCGACCCGGGGGCCCGCTTCACCGCACCGTTCGGCGCGGACGAGACCGACCCGAACGGCCTGTGGGTCGCGGGCGGCCAGTACGTCTGGGGCAACACCAAGACGTGGAACAGCACCTCCGGCGCCGACTGGACCAAGCTGTACGACCTGGGGGCCGGCCACTCCGCCTCGGCGGTGGTCAGCCGCAACCACGTGACGTGGGCGGCCTGGTGCGGCCCGTGCGGCTCGGTCAACGAGACCTTCGGACGGGGCATCGCCACCAACTACGGCGGCACCTGGCACCAGGTGAGCCTGCCGGCGGCCTTCCCCAACCGCTACATCTCCTCTCTGGCCATCGACCCGTCCGACGCCTCCGGCAAGACGGTCTACGCCGTGATCAACGGCTTCTCGCGGCACTGGAACGAGGGCCCCGGCGCCGGCTACGGCCACGTCTGGAAGACCACGGACGGCGGCACGACCTGGACGGACGTCAGCGGTGACGCCGCGGCCTCGGACTCCTTCCCGGACGCCCCGGCCAACGCGGCCCTGATCACCAAGAACGGCACCCTCGTGGTCGCCACCGACCTGGGCGTGTTCACCAGCACCTCGGCGGGCCACTGGGCGCGCCTGGGCACGAACCTGCCCACCGCGCCGGCGGTCTACCTCGCGCCGAGCCCGGACGGCAGCCAGGTGTACGTGGCCACGCACGGTCGCGGCATCTGGAAGACCCGGACGCCGTAAGGCCGGACCCGCCCGCCGGTGATCGTCGGGTGCAGCGCCGAGGCCCCCGGACCACGCAGGTCCGGGGGCCTCGGCCGTCCTCTCCGGCCGTCTCCGGCCGTCTCCGTGGCAGCACGGGCCGTCCCCGCGGCAGGCCGGAGGCGCACACTGGAGGTGCGGGCCGACACGCACAGCCGCGGACGCGGGCGCAGATCGCCGGGAGGCAAGGAGGCCGTCGTGGAGTTCGATGTGATCGTGGAGATCCCGCAGGGCTCCCGCAACAAGTACGAGATGGACCACACCCTCCATCGGATCCGCCTGGACCGGATGCTGTTCACCTCCACCCAGTACCCGGCCGACTACGGCTACATCGACGGCACACTCGGCCGGGACGGTGATCCGCTCGACGCCCTGGTGCTGACCGGTGACCCCACGTTCCCCGGGTGCAGCGTCGAGTGCCGGGCCGTGGGCATGTTCTGCATGCGGGACGAGCAGGGGCCGGACGACAAGGTGCTGTGCGTACCCGCGCACGACCCCCGCTACGCGGGGGTCCAGGACATCACCGACGTGCCCGAGTTCGACCGGCTGGAGATCACCCACTTCTTCGAGGTCTACAAGGACCTGGAGCCGGGCAAGTCGGTCGAGGGTTCCCACTGGGAGGGCCGGGACGCGGCGTACGCGGAGATCGGCGCGTCACGTGAGCGGGCCGCCGAGAGACACCGGGTGTGAGCAGCGGTCAGTACGTCCACGACGCCGTGCGGTTCGGTCAGGCGCTCAGTGCCCCGGTGGCCAGCAGACCCAGCAGGCCCACGCCGATGACGATCCGGTAGATCACGAAGGCGTTGAAGGAGTGCTTGGCGACGAACTTCAGCAGCCAGGCGATGGAGGCGTAGGCGACCACGAAGGAGACGGCGGTGCCCACGGCGAGCGGGACGGCGCCGACTCCGGCGCCCACGGCGTCCTTCAGTTCGTACAGGCCCGCGCCGGTCAGGGCCGGGATGCCCAGGAAGAAGGACAGGCGGGTGGCGGCGACGCGGTCGAGGTCGAGGATGAGCGCCGTGGACATGGTGGCGCCGGAGCGGGAGAAGCCGGGGAAGAGCAGGGCGAGGATCTGCGAACATCCGACCCACATCGCGTCCTTGAACGACGTGTCGTCCTCGCTGCGCTTGTGCCGGCCCATCTGGTCGGCCGCCCACATCACACCCGAGCCGACGATCAGCGAGCCGGCCACCACCCACAGCGAGCCCAGCGGGCCCTCGACCAGCTTCTTGGCGGCCAGGCCGACCACGACGATCGGGACGGTGGCGTAGATGACCCACCAGGCGAACTTGTAGTCGTGGTGGTAGCGCTCCTCGCGGTCGGTCAGACCGCGGAACCAGGCGGAGACGATCCGCTTGATGTCCTTGAAG
Organism: Streptomyces sp. RB17; assembly: GCF_009604455.1. Taxonomy (GTDB): domain Bacteria; phylum Actinomycetota; class Actinomycetes; order Streptomycetales; family Streptomycetaceae; genus Streptomyces. The sequence continues at coordinate 614,948 of NZ_WEGL01000004.1, read as the reverse complement.
AAGTACACGAGCACGGCGGCGATGGCGCCGACCTGGATGACGGCGGTGAAGCCGACCACCGAGGTGTCCTCGACCGGGATGCCCATCAGCCCCTCGGCTATCTTCAGGTGGCCGGTCGAGGAGACGGGCAGGAACTCGGTCACCCCCTCGACGATTCCGAGAACAACGGCCTGGCCGAGGCTGATGGCGCTCATCGGGGTCCTTTCGTCCTCGCCGTCCGCCGTCCCGCCTGTCCCCGGGACGGGGGCGCATGGCACACTCGGACGACGACAGCATTTACACGGCCGTAGAAGTTCTACACGACTGTAGAAGATCAGCGGGAGAACGACAAACCCATGGGCGCCCACACACAGGGACGCGGCCCCCGGCGGGCCAACGGAGTGCGCGAGGCCGAGATCCTCGGCCTGCTGCAGCGAGCCGAGGGCGCGCTGACCCCCGGCGAGGTCGCCGAGCGGCTCGGGGGCGAGCTGACGTACAGCACCGTGGTGACGATCCTCACCCGCATGCACACCAAGGACCTGCTCAGCCGCACCCCCCGCGGACGGGCCTACGCCTACGCCCCCGTCACCGACGACGCCGGGTTCGCCGCCCGCCGGATGCGCACCGTCCTGGAGGAGCGGCCCGACCGTAAGGCCGTCCTCGCTCGCTTCGCCGACGAACTCTCCGACACGGACGCCGAGTTGCTGCGCCAGCTGCTCGGACCCGAGCAGTAGGACCGGTCGGAACAGGAAGGGGCCGCTCGGAATGCATGTCGCCGTCTATCTGCCGCTGCTGCTCTCGCTCATCGCCCCGCTCGGCGCCCGCCCGCTGGCCGAACGCTGCGAACCCCGGCTCGCCACCTGGCTGCTCACCGCCTCGGCCCTGGTCCTGGGCGCGGCGAGCACGATCTCCCTGGGCCTGCTGGCCGTGGCCGGCCTGATCCGTGTCCCGCAACTCGCCGCCCTGGGCCACTGGTCGGCCGGAACCGCACAGCACGACGCCCCCGCCGCGCTGTCCGTCTCGCTGATCGCCGGGCTACTGCTCGGCGGCGCCGTGCTCATGGCGGCACAGATGCTGTGGCGACGGGCCCGTTCCCTGGCCGCCGCCGCGTGGGAGGCCGCCTGCATGCCCGCCCGGGACGGCCTGGTCGTCGTCCCCGACGACGCCCCCGACGCCTTCGCCCTCCCCGGACTGCCCGGCCGGGTCGTCGTCTCCACCGGCATGCTGCACAGCCTCGACGAGTCCGAGCACGACGTCCTGCTCGCCCACGAGCGCGCCCATCTGGCCGCCCACCACTACGCCTTCGTCGCCCTCGCCCAACTCGGCGCCGCCGCCAACCCGTTCCTGCGGCCCCTCGCCAGCGCCGTCACCTACACCATCGAGCGCTGGGCCGACGAGAGCGCGGCCGCCTCGACCGGTGACCGCAGGCGGGTCGCCCGCACCGTCGGCAAGGCGGCCCTCGCCGCGCACCGCACCCCCGCGCTCGCCCGGATCGCCGGTGCGGCCCTCGGCTTCCTCGGCCGCCGCAGCCCCCTCGCCGAGGCGGGCCCGGTCCCCCGCCGCGTCGCCGCGCTGCTGGCCGCGCCGGTGGGCTGCCATCCGGTCCTCACTGTGGCTACGGCGGCTGTACTGACCGCGGCCACGCTGGCTACCGCCGAGGCGGCCCACGACTTTCATCTGCTGCTGAAGACGGTCGGCGTCTCATGACCGTGGGCGTCTCATAACGGTCGGCGTCTCATGCCGGCCGGCTCGAACGGTGCTGCGGGTTGCCTGCGGCGCAGCGCCGTGGCGCTGCGGTCGGACGCCGACTTCGGGTGCTTCGTGGCTGGTGGCGCCCTCCAGGTCTGCTTCACCGCCACGATCGCGCCCGTACGTCCCCGTAAGGTGGAGCCGTGATCCTCGCGCAGCCCGCCGGCGGCACGGCCGGGGCCCGCATCCGCCAGGCGGTGCGGGCCCCGGTTCTGGTGGCCGTCCTGCTCGGGCTGTTCCTCATGCACGGCGGCCCCACCGCGGCCGCCGACGGCTGCCACGGGGCCATGCCGGCCACCGACACCACCGTCCGGCACTCGGCACCTGCCCCGATGGCCGAGCACGCGGACGAGATGCGGCCGGCACCTGCCCCGGTGGCCGCGCACGCGGACACAATGCGCCCGGCACCTGCCCGGACGGCCGAGCGCACGAGCACGATGCGCCCGGCACCCGCCCGGACGGCCGCGCACTCCGCCCCCGGCCGCCCCATGGCCGCGGCCGCCGAGGCCGTCCCCCGCGTGGACGAGTCCATGCGGGGCGCGCTGTGTCTGGCCACGGCGCCCCGGTCCGAGATCCCTCCGCCTCCGATCGCGGCGGTCGGGCTCGTGTTCCCGGCCGTCGTCCTGCTGCCGTGGGCCCGGCCGGGCTCCGACGGCACCCGGCGCCGTGGTCCACCGGCCGGCGGGCGCCGGCTCCTGCTCCAGGTGTGCATCGCGCGGACGTGACGAGACCTCCGGGATCCGGCTCGTCACCGCGGTCCCGCACGGCTCTCACACGTTCGGCCGCGCCGCCTCACGGCGCACACCTGGAAAGACACACCCATGACTCAGCGTTTCCACACATCCCGCCGCGCCCTCGCGGCGGCCGCCGCCACCGCGGCCCTCACCCTGGCCCTCGCCGCCTGCGGCTCGAACTCCGGCTCCGGCCCCGCCAACGGTCCCACCATGACCGGCATGGACCGGCCGTCCCCCTCGGCGTCGGCCGGCGCCATGGAGTCGATGCCCGGCATGGGCACCGCGTCCACCGGCAACGGCCTGGCCGCCGCGAAGGACGGCTACGAGATGACCTCGACGGCCACCACCGTCCCCGCCGGCAGGGCGACCGCGTACCGCTTCGCCATCGCCGGCCCGGACGGCAGGCCGGTCACCCGCTTCGCCGTCGACCAGACCAAGCGGATGCACTTCTACGCCATCCGCTCCGACCTCACCGGCTTCCAGCACCTGCACCCCACCATGGCCGGTGACGGCACCTGGACCGCGCCGCTGGCCGGGCTGCGGCCGGGCGCCTGGCGGATGTTCGCCTCCTTCACCCCGGACAGCGGCGCCGGCAAGGGCGAGGGCTTGGTGCTCAGCCGCACCGTGAAGGTGCCCGGCATGGCGATGACCTCGTCCCTGCCGAAGGCGTCCGGCACCGCCACCGTCGACGGCTACACCGTGACGGTGAAGGGCGATCCGATGGCCGGCATGGCACACCAGCTGACCGCCACCGTCACCAGGGACGGCAGGCCGGTCACCGACCTCCAGCCGTACCTCGACACCTACGCCCACCTGACCGCCTTCCACCAGGGCGACCTCGCCTTCGCCCACCTCCACCCGGAGACGGAGGTCGACGGCGACCACGGTGGGCCGGCGGCCCTGACCTTCCACGCCGAGTTCGCCCGGTCCGGGAACTGGCGGCTGTTCCTCCAGTTCCAGACCGGCGGCAGGCTGCACACCGCGTCCCTGACCCTGCCCGTCGGCTGAACCGACCACGCGCCCTGGCCGCGACCACGGCCAGGGCGCACCACCCCGCTGTCAGTGCCTGCCGTCAGTGCCCGCTGATCGCGAGTTCGTAGTCACCGATCAGGTCGCCGAGCAGGGTTCCGGCGGTCAGGTCGCCGGTGACGTGACCGGCCATGTAGAGGCGGGAGTAGAGGACCTCGGCCCGCATCCACGCGTAGTCCTCGGCCCGGTGCGGGGAGAGGGCACCGAGGAAGGTGACGGCCGCGGCGGAACGGGCCGCGTGCCGGGAGGGGTAGGAGTACGGGCCCTTGGCGCCGGGCTTGATGTGCTTGTCCGGGCGCAGGCCCGGGTCCAGCACGAACGGGGCCGGCTGCTTGTCCTTGGCCGCCACCTGGTCGCTGATCGTCTTGGCCAGCTTCAGGGCCGCCTTGAGCTCCGCCTTCTCCGCCGTGCCCTGCGCGGCGGGGATCAGTTCGCGCTGGTCGTGGAGGTAGAGCTTCCAGATGTCCTTCTTGCCGTTGAGCTCCAGCCAGCCGGCCGCCTTCTTCCCGGCGGCCGTACGGGTCCTGGCGAGGGCCTGGACCTGGTGGAGTTCGGCGGTGCGCTGCTTCGCCGTGGGCGGGGCGGGGACCTGCTGGGCGGCCCAGGCGGCGAACGCCTTGTCGTCGCGGGTGGTGCCGTGCGCCCGCTTCCACTGGGCGAAGAGGGCGTCGGCCTTCTTCGTCTGTGCGGCGGCCAGCTTGCCGATCGGCGCGATCTCGGCGTCCGTGAAGAGCGCCGGGGGCGGGTTCTGCTTGATGCGATCGGTCGCCGAGAGCTTCTTCTTCGCCGACGCGGACGCCGTGGGGATCAGGTGCGGGCGCAGCAGGCCGAAGGTGGCGGCCGCAACGGCGAGCAGCGCGATGACCGCGTACTGCCATTTCACGCGGCGCAGGGCGTTCATGCGGCGGGGATCCTTTCGAGGAGCGGGGCGGGGCTCGCCTCGGTGGTGAAGTGGGCGCGGGCGAGCCGGCGTACGTCGTTGTCCGGCAGGCCGGGCGTGAGCAGCGACCGGCCGACGATGTACTTGCTCAGGGAGACGGGCCGGGCGCCCAGGCGCAGCAGGAGCCGGTCGGCGGGCGCGGGCCGGGCGCCGCCCTTGGTCTCCACCAGGACGTGCCCCGGGTCGAGGGTGGCGGCGCGGTCGCCGTGGTGGCAGGTGAGGTTGCCGTCGAGGGTGACGCGCGTGCCGTGGTTCAGGTCGGCGAGGGCGGCGCGGACATAGCGGATCTCCGCGGCCGTCGTCAGCTGACCGGCGGTGACGTGGATGCCCGCGTCCCGCAGGACACCGTCGACGAACTCGGCTTCCCGGCCGCCCAGTCGGCCGTAACCGTGCGCGGGTGTTCCGAGGCCGTGTTTGACGGTGGCGCCGCGGCCGTCCTTCGTCTTCACCTCCACCCGGCACAGCCCGTCCTCCGCGTACAGGCGGGTGCGGACCTTCCAGCGCCGGCGGCGGCCCTGGACGTGGGCCCGCCAGGCACCGAGCTGCTCGGTGTCGAAGTAGGTGCTGAGGTAGTTGGTCGTACGGCGGCCGGCCAGGTCGAGGACGTGGTGGCTGTCGGCGAGCCGGGCGACGAGGTCACGGGCGCGGTCGAGGGGGACCAGGTACTTGCGGTCGGTGCGGTGCTGTAGCGCGGCCGCCGCGTCGACCTCGGCGAGCGTGGCACCGCGCAGCGCGGTGAGGCCGAGGTCGGCCGCGAGCGAGGAGGTCATACGACGGTCACCTGCTCGCGCGCCTCCATGTCCTGGGCGGGGCCGGGCTCGCCCGGTACGGCGGGGTAGCGGGCGGAGACACGGGTGGTCTCGCGGACGTAGTCGACCTCGTCCACCTCGACCGCGAGCGGCGCCCGGCCGAAACGGAACGCGACGTCCTGGGCGATCAGGGCGGGGTCGTCGTAGATCCGGTCCAGGGTCAGCTTCACCGTGCGGGCCGGCGGCTGGTCGGCGCGGGGGTCGTCGACCAGCAGGACCGCCAGCAGCACCACCGCGCCCAGCGCGATCACCAGCCAGCTGTCGCGCTGCGGAAGTCCGGTGCACAGGGCGATGACGAGGGCCACGAAGGTGTAGGCGACGTCGCGCAGGGTGAAGGCGGCGCTGCGCAGCCGGACCAGGGAGAGGATGCCGAACAGTCCGAAGCCGACCCCGGCGGGGAACTTGCCGGCGCTGATCGTGCTCATCGCCGCGAACAGGCCGATGTTCAGCGCCGCCAGGACCAGCGGCATCGCCGGTGCGCTGGGGCGGCGCCGGTAGAGCCAGCCGACGAGCACCATCAGGGCGACGACGTCGAGGCCGCCGCGCGTGACGAGGTCGAGGGGGGCGATGTGGTGGGTGATGCCCTTGGCGGCGAGCACCAGTGCGTCCATGGCTGTCCCTTCCGTCCCGGCACGTCGGACGGCGGACCGGTCGCGGTCCGCGGAGCACCGCGACGTGAAGGAAGGTAGGGATGTCACATGAACAGACCATGAAGGCTTCCGGACGTCCGGGGCGGGGGTGGCGGCGGCTAGCCTGACCGCCATGCACTACCTGGTCGTCGACGACGAGTCCCGCCTCACCGACCTCGTCGTCCGCTACCTCACCGAGTCCGGACACAGCGCCGAGGGCCGTTACGACGGTCCCTCCGGGCTGGCCGCCGCCCGTGACCCCCGCCTGGACGCGGTCCTGCTGGACGTGATGCTGCCCGGGATGGACGGGGTCGAGGTGTGCCGGACACTGCGCGGCGAGGGCGTCGACGTGCCCGTAGTCCTCCTCACCGCACGCGCTGCGATCAGCGAACGGGTCGCCGGTCTCGACGCCGGCGCCGACGACTACGTGGTCAAGCCGTTCGCCATGGAGGAGCTGCTGGCCCGGCTGCGGGCGATCTCCCGGCGCCGCCCCGACGGCTCCGGCCGCCTGAAGGTCGGCGACCTCGTCCTCGACCCCGAGCAGCAGCGGGTCTGGCGGGCTGACACCGAACTCGACCTGTCCCGGCGGGAGTTCGACGTCCTGCGGGTGCTGATGGAGCACGCCGGGTGCGTGGTGACCCGGCTGCAGCTGCTCGACGAGGTCTGGGACGGCGAGACCGACCTTCGCAGCAACGCCATCGACGTGCACGTCTCCAAGGTGCGCGCGAAGGTCGACCGGGCCTTCGATCGTACGACGATCACGACCCTGCGCGGACGCGGCTACCGCCTGGAGACCGCCCCGTGACCCTGCCCCCGCTGCTTGCCGGCAGGCTGCGAGCCTGGTTCGGGCGGCCGGCCAAGCGGCTGCCGGCCTGGTTCGGGCGGCTGCCCGTCGTCGGCCGGCTCGTGCTGGCCGTCGCCGTCACGATGTCCCTCGTCCTGGCCGCGGCGGCGGGGCTGGTCTACTGGCGGGTGCAGACCGCCCTCGACCGCCAGCTCCACGACGACCTGGCCGGCTACCGGCACAGCCTCGACCAGGCAGTCCGCGCCGGCACCACACTGCCACCGGGCCCCAGCGGCAGCCTCTACCAGGTCCTCGACCCGCACGGCCGGGTCCTCGCCGCCGACGGCACCGTGGGCCACCGGCCGCTGCTCACCCCCGCCGAACTCCACACCGCCGTACGCGGACACGCGGTGCGTCGCGACGTCGGCTCCCTGCTGCCGATCACTCCGGACACGCTGCGCCTCCAGGCCGAGCGGGTCCGGGCCGGCGGGGCGACCCGGGTCGTCGTCGCCGCTGTGCGCCGCGGCCATCGCGACGAGGCCCTGCGGGAACTCCTCGCCCAGCTCGCGCTCGCCTCCGGACTGACCCTCATCGCCGCCTCGTACGTCGGCTACCGCACCGCCCGCGCCGCACTGCGCCCCGTCGAGCGCTACCGCACCACGGCCGCCGCCCTCGCCGACGGCGGACCGAACCTGCGCCTGGACGTGCCCGCCGACCGCGACGACGAGATCACCCGGCTCGGGCACACCCTCAACCGCATGCTCGACCGCCTGGAGGCGTCCGCCGTCCGCGAGCGCCGCTTCGTCGCGGACGCCAGCCACGAGCTGCGCACCCCGCTGTCCCTGCTCCGGGCCGAGGTCGACGTCGCACTGCACCGCCCCCGCTCCGCCGAGGAACTCAACCAGACCCTGCGCTCCGTGGACGCGGAGGTCCAACGCCTGATCGACCTGTCCAACGCCCTGCTGGCCCTGGAGGAACTCGGCAGCACCGGACACATCACCCGGGCACCGGTACGGCTCGCCGGTCTGGTCGACACCGCCGTGGCCCCGCATCTGCGCACCGCCGAACGGGCCGGGCGCGGCGTTTGCGCCGACGCGGCGGACACCACCGTCGACGTCGACACCCGCTGGCTGGTGCCGGCCATCGGCAACCTGGTCGACAACGCGCTGCGCCACGGCACGGGGGGCGTCACCGTCACGGCCTCCGTCCACCAGGGCCGGCTGCGGCTGTCCGTCACCGACGAGGGGCCGGGCTTCCCGCCCGGGTTTCTGCCCCGGGCCTTCGACCGCTTCGCCCGCGCGGAAGCCAGCCGCACGGGCGAGGGTTCCGGTCTGGGGCTCGCGTTCGTGCAGGCCGTGGCCGTGGCTCACGGGGGTGCGGCGCGGGCGGAGAACGCCGGGGGCGGGGCGTCGGTCATTCTTGAGCTGCCTTGTTGAACCGACTTGGGCTGCCTTGTTGAACGAGTCGCACGATTCGCTTGGGGGTGCACCCCCTCAGGCCCGCCGGACGAACGCCACCAAGGCCCCCGTCCCCACGAGAATCCCGAGCGCGCCGAAGCCGTAGTTCAGCGTGGCGCCGGAGGCGACCACCGCCACCAGCAACGGCCCGCCCGCGTCCCCGAGTTCACGCCCGAGTTCCGCCGCCCCCATCGTCTGCCCCAGCCGCTCCCGAGGAGTCGAAGACGCCAGCGCGGCGAAGCCCAGCGGGGTGATCAGGCCCGTGCCGATGCCGATGAGGGCGGCTCCGGTGAGGATGCCGGTGAGGCCGGGCAGCATCGCGCAGGCCAGGCCCACGGCGGTGACGGACAGCCCCGCCGCCAGGCCGGAGCGAGTGGTCAGCCGCCCGTCGTCCAGCGCTCGCCCGGCCCTCGGCTGTACGACGGCCGCGCAGCCTGCGAGCACCGACACCGCCGCGCCGGTCGCGACCGTGCCCAGTCCGGCGGCGCGGCCGGAGACCGGCAGGAACCCGACCCCGACCGACAGCGCGGCGGTCGCCGCCGCCAGCGCGCAGGTCGGGGCGAGGAAGGCCGGGTCGGCGAGGCGCCGGGCCAGGTCCAGCACGGTCTGCCGGGTCTTCGGCAGCGGGGGTACGACGGGAACGGCGAGCCCGGCCCAGACGGCGACCGCCGCGCCCAGCGCCGCCAGGACGGCGAACAGCAGCCGCATCCCACCGGCCCACACCAGGACACCGCCGAGCAGCGGGCCGAGCGTGTAGCCGATGGACTTGTAGAAGCCGTAACTGCCGAAGACGCGGCCGTGCCGGGCGGCCGGGTTGAGCCGGGCCACGAGCGCGGAGGCGGACGGCGAGAACGCGGAGGCCGCGGCGCCCTGGCCGAGCCGGGCCGCCCACAGCCAGCCCGGGCTGTCCGCCGCCACGTACAGCGCGGACGCCACCGCGAAGGCCACGAGGCCGCCCAGCAGCACCGGGCGGGCACCGACGCGGTCGGCGAGGGTGCCGAACACCGGCTTGAGGATCACCTCGGCGCCGTCGTACAGGGCGAGCAGCCCGCCCAGCACCAGCAGGGAGGTGACCGCGCCCCGGGCGTGACCGCCGAGGTTCGCGGCGATGCCGTGCGCCCCGAAGGCCGTGGTGAACCCGGCCGCGTACAGCGGCCACATCCGCCGGGCCGAGGCCGCGGCGGCCTCCGGCCCGGTCCCGTGCGGCTTCACCACGTCAGCGAACGTAGCAGGCGCCGGCCACGCTGACGGCGCGCGAGGCTCACCGCACCGGCGGGGTGCCTTGAAACCAAGCTTGCCGCGGGCCATGTCATCCCTCGAAGCGGTAGCCCATGCCGGGCTCGGTGATCAGATAGCGGGGATGGGAGGGGTCCGTCTCCAACTTGCGGCGGAGCTGGGCCATGTAGACGCGCAGGTAGTTCGTCTTGTTGCGCTGCGAGACACCCCAGACCTCCTGGAGCAGCTGTCTCTGGGTGATCAGCCGTCCCGGGTTGGTGACCAGCATCTCCAGCAGGTGCCAGTCGGTCGGGGTCAGCCGTACGTCCCGCCCGTCCCGTACGGCCTTCTTGGCCGGCAGGTCCAGGGTGAACGGCTTGGTGATGTAGTCGTCGGCGCCGGCGTCGAGCGCGGCCACTTTCTCGTCGGACGCCTGCCGGGCGGACAGGACCAGGATCGGCATCCGGCTCCAGCCCCGTACGCCCTTGATGACGTCGACGCCGTCCATGTCGGGCAGACCGAGGTCCAGCAGCACCATGTCGGGCCGGCGCGCGGCGGCGAGCCGGAGGGCCGTGGCTCCGTCGGGGGCGGTGTCCACGCCGTAGTGACGTGCCTGCAAGTCGATGACGTGGGCCCGTACGAGCTGCGGGTCGTCCTCGACCACGAGCACCCTGGTCATGGGTGTGCCTCTCCTGTCATGCCTGCGGGAGTCGGCGCCCCGAGGTGCCGACTCCCGTCGCGGAACGCGTAAGGCGGTCACTTCTTCGTCACGAGGTCCTTGAGCGCGATGTTGAGCTCCAGGACGTTCACCCGCGGCTCGCCGATGAAGCCCAGGGTGCGGCCGGTGGTGTGGTCCTCGACCAGCTTCTCCACCGCGGCGACGGGAAGCCCGTTCTTCGCGGCGACCCGGTGCACCTGGAGTTCGGCGTACTCCGGGGAGATCGCCGGGTCGAGGCCGGAGCCGGAGGAGGTGACCGCGTCGGCCGGGACGTCGGCCGGCTTGACGGTGTAGCCGGGGACGGAGTTGTCCCTGACCACCCTGGCCTTGGCGTCGTCGACCTGCTTGAGGAGCGCCTTGCTGTCCGCGGACAGGTTGGTGGCGCCGGAAAGGATCAGCTTGTACTGCGTGTTGACGCTGTTCGTGCCGAGGCCGTTCGCCGGGCGGGACTGGAAGTAGTCGAGCCCGTAGCCCTGTTGCCCGATCAGCGACGAGCCCACGACCCTGCCGTCCGCCTTGAGCTCGGAGCCGTTCGCCTTGTCGTGGAACAGCGCCTGGGCCACGCCCGTGACGGCCAGCGGATAGAGGACGCCCGTCAGCACGGTCAACACCAGCAGCGCCCGCAGGCCCGCGCCCAGCAGACGGGCGGTGTTCACAAGGGAGTTGTTCATGGTGGACTTCACCGCGCTTTCAGAAAATTACAGCCCGGGGATCAGGGAGATGAGCAGGTCGATGACCTTGATGCCGATGAAGGGCGCGATCAGGCCGCCGATGCCGTAGATCCCGAGGTTGCGCCGGAGCATCTTGTCGGCGCTCATCGGCCGGTACCGCACGCCTTTCAGGGACAGCGGCACCAGCGCGATGATGATCAGCGCGTTGAAGACGACGGCCGACAGGATCGCGGAGTTGGGCGAGGACAGGTGCATGATGTTCAGCTTGTCCAGGCCCGGGTAGACCGCCGCGAACAGCGCCGGGATGATCGCGAAGTACTTCGCGACGTCGTTGGCGATGGAGAACGTCGTCAGCGCGCCCCGGGTGATGAGGAGTTGCTTGCCGATCTCGACGATCTCGATCAGCTTGGTCGGGTTGGAGTCGAGGTCGACCATGTTGCCGGCCTCCTTGGCGGCCGACGTACCGGTGTTCATCGCCACGCCGACGTCCGCCTGGGCGAGCGCCGGCGCGTCGTTCGTACCGTCACCGGTCATCGCGACCAGCTTGCCGCCGGCCTGCTCCCGCTTGATGAGGGCTATCTTGTCCTCGGGAGTCGCCTCCGCGAGGAAGTCGTCGACGCCCGCCTCCTCGGCGATCGCCTTCGCGGTCAGCGGGTTGTCACCCGTGATCATGACCGTCTTGATGCCCATGCGGCGCAGCTCCTCGAACCGCTCCCGCATGCCCTCCTTGACGACGTCCTTGAGGTGGATGACCCCCAGGACCCGGGCGCCCTTGTCGTCGTTCACGGCGACCAGCAGCGGAGTGCCGCCGGCCTCGGAGATGCGGTTCGCCATGCCGTCCGCGTCTCCCGCGACCGTGCCGCCCTGCTCCTTCACCCAGGCGATGACCGAGGCCGTGGCGCCCTTGCGGATCTTCCGGCCGTCGACGTCCACACCCGACATCCGGGTCTGGGCGGTGAACTCGATCCACTCGGCGCCGACCAGTTCGCCCTGGTGCCGCACGCGCAGCCCGTACTTCTCCTTGGCCAGCACGACGATCGAACGGCCCTCGGGCGTCTCGTCGGCCAGCGAGGACAGCTGGGCCGCGTCCGCGACCTCCGCCTCGGTGGTGCCCTGGACCGGCACGAACTCGGCGGCCTGGCGGTTGCCGAGGGTGATGGTGCCGGTCTTGTCCAGCAGCAGGGTCGACACGTCACCGGCGGCCTCGACCGCGCGGCCCGACATGGCGAGCACATTGCGCTGCACCAGCCGGTCCATGCCCGCGATGCCGATCGCGGACAGCAGGGCGCCGATCGTGGTCGGGATCAGACAGACCAGCAGGGCCACCAGCACGACCATGGTCAGATGCGTGCCCGCGTAGTTCGCGAACGGCGGAAGGGTGGCCACCGCGAGCAGGAAGACGATGGTCAGCGACGCCAGCAGGATGTTCAGCGCGATCTCGTTGGGCGTCTTCTGCCGGGCGGCACCCTCGACCAGGTTGATCATGCGGTCGATGAAGGTCTCGCCGGGCTTCGTCGTGATCTTGATGACGATCCGGTCGGACAGCACCTTCGTACCGCCCGTGACGGCCGAACGGTCACCGCCGGACTCGCGGATGACCGGGGCCGACTCGCCGGTGATCGCAGACTCGTCCACCGAGGCGACACCCTCGACGACGTCACCGTCACCGGGGATGACGTCACCGGCCTCGCAGACCACGACATCACCGATCGTCAACTCGGTACCGGCGACCACGGTCCCGTCGACCTTGCGTGCCACGGTGTCGGTCTTGGCCTTGCGCAGCGTGTCCGCCTGCGCCTTGCCGCGGCCCTCGGCGACCGCCTCCGCCAGGTTGGCGAAGATCACGGTCAGCCACAGCCAGGCGCTGATCGTCCAGCCGAACCAGTCGCCCGGATCCTTGGCGGAGAAGACGGTGGTGAGCACGGACCCGATCCACACCACGAACATCACGGGCGACTTGACCATCACCCGCGGGTCGAGCTTGCGGAGGGCGTCCGGCAGGGACCTGACCAGCGCCCTGGGTTCGAAGAGGCCCGCTCCGACACGGGTTTCGGCGGGCTTGTGCCCGGTCGGCGCGTCCTGGTGGGGCGCAAGGGTGGGAGTGGACATGGAGTCCTCGTACTTCTTGATGTCGGTCGTCATGACGCCAGCCCCTCGGCCAGCGGACCCAGCGCCAGCGCCGGGAAGTAGGTCAGACCCGTGATGATCAGGATCGCGCCCACAAGCAGGCCGGTGAACAGCGGCTTCTCGGTGCGCAGGGTGCCCGCGGTCACCGGCACCGGCTGCTGCTCGGCGAGCGAGCCGGCCAGCGCCAGCACGAACACCATCGGCAGGAAGCGGCCCAGCAGCATCGCGAGCCCGGTCATGGTGTTGAACCAGTCCGTGTTCGCGTTCAGACCGGCGAAGGCCGAACCGTTGTTGTTCGACGCCGACGTGAAGGCGTACAGCACCTCGGAGAACCCGTGCGCGCCGGAGTTGAGCATCGAGTGCGGCGGGGTCGGCAGCGCCATGGAGGCCGCGGTGAAGACCAGCACCAGGGCGGGGGTGACGAGGATGTAGCAGGCGGCGAGCCTCATCTCGCGGCCGCCTGTCTTCTTGCCCAGGTACTCGGGCGTACGGCCGACCATCAGACCGGCGATGAACACCGCGATCACAGCCATGATCAGCATGCCGTAGAGACCGGAGCCGGTGCCGCCGGGCGCGATCTCGCCCAGCATCATGCCCAGCATCGCGATGCCGCCGCCCAGGCCGGTGAAGGAGGAGTGGAAGGAGTCCACCGCACCGGTCGAGGTGAGCGTGGTCGAGGTCGCGAAGATCGACGACGAGCCGACGCCGAAGCGGACCTCCTTGCCCTCCATCGCGCCGCCCGCGGCCTGGAGGGCCGCGCCGTGGTGGGCGAACTCGGTCCACATCATCAGGACGGTGAAGCCCAGCCAGATGGTGACCGTCGTGGCGAGGATCGCGTAACCCTGCTTCACGTTGCCGACCATCACGCCGAAGGTGCGGGTCAGCGAGAACGGGATCACCAGGATCAGGAAGATCTCGAACAGGTTCGTGAACGGCGTCGGGTTCTCGAAGGGGTGCGCGGAGTTGGCGTTGAAGTAGCCGCCGCCGTTCGTACCGAGCTCCTTGATGGCCTCCTGCGAGGCCACCGCGCCGCCGTTCCACTGCTGCGAACCGCCCATGAACTGGCCGACCTCGTGGATGCCGGAGAAGTTCTGGATCGCGCCGCACGCCACGAGCACGACGGCGGCGATCGCGGCACCCGGCATCAGGATCCGCAGCGTGCCACGGACCAGGTCGGACCAGAAGTTGCCCAGTTCACCGGTGCGCATGGGGGTCCCCCGGCTCGAGCGAAGCCGAGAGTGGGGGAGCGCGAAGCCCCGCACCAGCGCCACCGCGACGGCCATGCCGACGGCCGCCGAGACGAAGTTCTGCACGGCAAGACCGGCGGTCTGTACGACGTGACCCATGGTCTGCTCGCCGTAGTACGACTGCCAGTTCGTGTTCGTCACGAACGACACGGCCGTGTTGAACGACTGCGCCGGGCTCACCGCCGAGAAGCCCAGCGAGCCGGGCAGCACGCCCTGCAGCCGCTGCAGCAGGTACAGGAAGAGCACGCTGACGGCGGAGAAGGCCAGCACACCGCGCAGATACGCGGGCCAGGTCATCTCGGCGTCGGGATTGGCACCGATGGCCCGGTAGATCCACTTCTCCACCCGCAGGTGCTTCTTCGAGGAGTAGACCTTGGCCATGTAGTTGCCGAGCGGGATGCAGGCGAGCGCCAGTGCGCCTATGAGGGCGAGCAGCTGGAGGAAGCCTGCGACTTCTGGACTCATGTCTGTGCTCAGAACCTCTCCGGGAAGATCAGGGCGAGGACGAGATAGCCCAGCAGGGCGACGGCCACGACCAGGCCGACGACGTTCTCGGCGGTCACAGCTTCGTCACCCCCTTGGCGACGAGGGCCACCAGCGCGAAACCCGCGAGCACGGTGACGACGAAGGCCAGATCGGCCATCGCGAACTCCTGGAGTGAGGTTCGGTGAAACGGACGCGTACGAGGAAAGCCCCTGCCCGGCCGGATCCGGTCACCCGTTGACGACCCTCTTACGGCCGCGCTCACTGCTTTGACGGGTCTCTTACGGGGACGTGCGGCAGCCGGAAGCGGGAGCCGGCGTCAGTCCCGTGGACCTTGACACTGTCTTGACGTGACCTGGCCCGATAGGGTGAGAGCTGGTGTGCCGGGAAGTCTGGTCGGCCGGGAGCCGGAGCGGCTTCCGCAATCCCAGGGGGACGGCATGCGCAGCGTCGGTACGGTTCTCGCCCTCGTGGTCCTCGCCACGGTGGTCGCCACCTTCGCGCGCCGCTGGCGCATCCCCGCCCCCTCCCTCCTCGTGGTCGCCGGTCTCGCCGTGGCGCTGCTGCCGGGCACCCCGCGGATCGAGATCAGCCCGCAGATCATCGGCCTCGTCGTCCTCCCCCCGCTGCTGTACGCGAGCGCCGAGGACATGCCCTGGCGGGAGCTGCGGGCGGTGTGGAAGCCGGTCGGGATTCTCGCCATCGGGCTGGTGCTCGCCTCCGCGGCGGCCGTCGCCGCCGTGGCCGCCCTGGTCACTCCCCTGTCCTGGGAGATGGCGTTCGTCCTGGGCGCGGTGCTGGCCAGCACCGACCCGGTGGCGGTGACCGCGCTCGGCCGCCGGCTCGCCCTGCCGCCCCGGGTCCAGGTCCTCGTCCAGGCGGAGAGCCTGTTCAACGACGCGACCTCCCTGGTGCTGGTCCGGGTGGCGGCGGGCATCGCCGTCGCCTCGGCCGCGGCGAGCTGGGGCGCGGCCAGCGGTGAGTTCTTTCTGCTCGCGGGCGGCGGCACGGTGATCGGGACGGCGGTGGCCGGAGTGATCACCCTGATCCGGCGCCGCACCGAGGACCCGGTTCTGGAGACGGTGATCGCCCTGGTCACCCCGTACGCCGCCTACCTGCTCGCGGAGGTCGCGCACACCTCCGGAGTGACGTCCTGTGTGGTCGCCGGGGTGGTGCTGGGCGGCCGGGGCGACCGGCTGACCAACGCCCGCATCCGGCTCCAGCTGCACGCGGTGTACGGCACGGTGGTGTTCCTCCTGGAGAGCGTCGTCTTCAGCCTGATAGGCCTGGCCCTCCCCGGCGAGGTGCGGGACCTGGCGGACGGCGACCGCTCCTGGCCGCTGTACGCCCTCGCCGTCGCCGTCACCCTCGTCGCGGTACGGCTGCTGTGGCTGGCGCCGCTGTCTGCGGTCGTGCAGCGCAACGGCGGGATCGGCCGGCTGAACTGGCGGATCCCGATGGTGCTGACCTGGGCGGGGACGCGCGGCGTGATGCCGCTGGCCGCCGCGCTGTCCATCCCGGAGGTCGCGAAGAACGGCAGCCCGCTCACCGACCGCCCGCTGGTCCTGGTCCTGACCACGTCCGTCGTGGTCGTCACCCTCGTCGTCCAGGGGTTCACCCTCGCCCCCGTCGTCCGCGCCTCCGGCATCGCCCTGGAGCCCGCCCACACCGCGCGCGAGGAGGCCCAGGCCCGCTCCCACCTCGCCCACGCGGGCCTCGCCCACCTGGAGGAACTCGCGGAACTGGAGGTCGTGCCCGAGGTCGTCCTGGACCGGCTGCGCCGGGGCCTGACCGCCCGCCTCGACGACGCCCGCGACCGCCTCGCCGAGAGCAACGGCGGCGTGGCCACCGAGTCCGACGACCGGGTCTACCGCCAGCTGCGGCGCGATCTGATCGCCGTCGAGAGCGGTGAACTCCAGCGGCTGTACGACGCGCACGCGATCAGTGACACGACGCGGCGGCGGTTGCAGCGGGCGTTGGACCTGGAGGAGGCCCGGCTGTCCGACGCGTAGCGCTCCGCGGGGGCCGGTTCGTCGTCTGCGGGTGCGTTGTGGCTGGTCGCGCCCACGCGGCGGGGCCGTATGCCGATACAGCCCCGCGCCCCTCGGCGAGTTCCCCGGGTCGGCAGTGTCCGGCCGCCGCTCCCTCCGCCGGTCTTGACGCAAGCTTGACGCCCCCCGGCGGGACGAGAAATGGGCCCCTGCCGCACGGTCTGCCTACGCTGGTGTCGCCGTAGGTGTGATGGCCGGAACCCCACGCTGAGCCGCACGTCAGGAGCACGCCGATGGCCACGACCGAAGCCCCTCCGCATACCGGTCGGCTGCGTGCCTGGATGCTGCAGGGCCTGTCCGACATGGGCAGGGCCGGGGGCCACACCGGCCCGCACGCCGAGCCGGAGCCCCCGCACCAGGGCCGGCGCTGGTACCGGGTGATGTGCCTGACGGGCGTCGACTACTTCTCCACCCTCGGCTACCAGCCCGGCATCGCGGCCCTGGCGGCCGGTCTGCTCTCCCCGGTCGCCACCCTGGTCCTCGTCGCCGTCACCCTCGCGGGCGCCCTCCCCGTCTACCGCCGGGTGTCCGAGGAGAGCCCGCACGGCGAGGGTTCCATCGCGATGCTGGAGCGGCTGCTGTCCTTCTGGAAGGGCAAGCTGTTCGTCCTGACGCTGCTGGGCTTCGCCGCCACCGACTTCCTGATCACCATCACCCTGTCCGCGGCGGACGCCTCCACCCACCTGATCGAGAACCCGCACCTGACGAGCACGCTGCACGGGCAGCAGATGGTGATCACGCTGGCGCTGGTGGCGCTGCTGGGTGCGGTGTTCCTCAAGGGCTTCCTGGAGGCGATCGGCGTCGCGTTCGCCCTGGTGGTGGTCTATCTCAGTCTGAACGCCGTGGTCGTGGTGGTCGGGCTGGGGCACGTGCTCACCGCCGGGCACCTGGTCACCGACTGGACCAGCGCCCTGACCACCGAACACGGCAGCGTCCTCGCCATGATCGGGGTGTCCCTGCTGGTCTTCCCCAAGCTCGCGCTCGGCCTGTCCGGCTTCGAGACCGGCGTCGCCGTCATGCCGCACGTCCGGGGCGATCCGGGCGACACCGAGGAGCGGCCGACCGGCCGGATCCGGGACACGAAGAAGCTGCTCACCACGGCCGCGCTGATCATGAGCGCCTTCCTGATCACCTCCAGCTTCATCACCACGGTGCTGATCCCGGCGAACGAGTTCAAGACGGGCGGCAAGGCCAACGGCCGTGCACTGGCGTATCTGGCGCACGAATACCTCGGCGGCGCCTTCGGCACGGTCTACGACATCTCGACCATCGCGATCCTGTGGTTCGCCGGCGCCTCCGCCATGGCCGGCCTGCTCAACCTCATGCCCCGCTACCTGCCCCGCTACGGCATGGCCCCGCACTGGGCGCGAGCGGTCCGCCCGATGGTCATCGTCTTCACCCTGGTCGCCTTCCTGGTCACCTGGCTCTTCGACGCCAACGTCGACAAGCAGGGCGGCGCCTACGCCACCGGTGTGCTGGTGCTCATCAGCTCCGCGGCGATCGCGGTGACCATCGCCGCGCGCAAGGCGGGGCAGCGCGCGTGGACCGTCGGGTTCGCCGTGATCTCCGCGGTGTTCCTCTACACGACCGTGGTGAACGTCATCGAGCGCCCCGACGGTGTGAAGATCGGTGCCTGCTTCATCGTCGGCATCATGCTCGTCTCCTTCCTCTCCCGGCTGGCCCGCGCCTTCGAGCTGCGCGTCACGCATATCGAGCTGGACGACATGGCGGAACGATTCATCCGCGACATGTCCCACCGCCGCATCCGCTTCATCGCGAACAAGCCCGGGCACCGCGACAAGGCCGAGTACCGCGACAAGATCGAGCAGATCCGGGCCGACAACGACGTCCCGACCACGGAGGACTTCGTCTTCGTCGAGGTCACGGTCACCGACCCCTCCGAGTTCGAGGCCGGCATGGCCGTACGCGGCGAGGTCCTGCACAACCGCTACCGCGTCCTGACCCTGGAGTCCTCCTCCATCCCCAACGCCCTCGCCGCGCTGCTCCTGCACGCCCGCGACGTCTCCGGCTGCACCCCGCACATCTACTTCGAGTGGACCGAGGGCAACCCCTTCGCCAACTTCCTGCGCTTCTTCCTCTTCGGCCAGGGCGAGGTCGCCCCGGTCACCCGCGAGGTCCTGCGCGAGGCGGAACCGAACCGCCCCCTGCGCCCCCGCGTGCACACCGGCTGAGGACCGACCGCGCCGACCGGCGTCAGGATCCCGTCAAGATGCACCCGTACGGCGCTAGGTGTATTGATCACGAGCGTTGTTAACACGGCCGGTCTTGATCACGGCGAAGGCCCCCGTGTGTGGTGGTGGTGTCGAATCTTCACCGCACGGAGGCCTTCGCCGGCCGGCTCGCCGTCGGCACGCCCTGGCACAAGCGCCGGGTCCGTACGGACGCGCTGGTCTCCGTACGGCAGTACGACGGCGTCTCCTGCCACCTGGTCCTGCGGGACACCCACGGCCACCGCCTGGAACTCGACACCGGCGTCCGCCGCTCCCTGGAACGCGGAACGCTGCCGCGGGGTGCGGACGTCGTGTACCGCCTGGGCCATCGCATCGACGACGAGACCGTGCGGGCGGTGCTCCGGGCTTCGGGGCTCTCGTGACTCTCGCTAACCTGCACGGGTGACCACCGAGTTGACCCTGCTGTCCCGTGTCGCCTGTCGCGGGCGGGAGATCACCGCACCCCGGCTGCGCGGCCTGCTGGCTCTGCTCGCGGAGGATCTCCTGACCGGCTGCGGCACGGGCCGGCTGGTGGAAGGGCTGTGGGGCGAGGAACTGCCCGAGCGGCCCGGCAAGGCGGTGCAGATCCTCGTGTCGCGGCTGCGGGCGCAGCTGGGTGCCGACCTCGTCGTGAGCACGCCGTCCGGCTACCGGCTCGCGCTGGACGAGACGCAGGTCGACAGCTCCGCGCTGCTGCGGCACGAGACCGCGAGCGCCGAGCGTGCGCGGGCCGGGGATCACGCGGGCGCGCTGGCCGAGGCCGAGGCCGGGCTGGCCCTGTGGGACGGGAACATGGGCGCGGGATCCGGAGAGGACCTGCACGACCCGGTGGTGGCGCTGCGCGCCGGGCGGGCCCCGGCCCACCGCGCGCTGGTCCGCTCCCGGGCGCTCGCGCTCGCCCGGCTGGGCCGGCGGGAGGAGGCCGCGGCCCCCCTGGCCGAGCTGGCCGAGGAGCTGGCGCGCGACGAGGAGGTGCTGGCCGAGCTCCTGCGCTGCGAGAGCGCCACCGCCGGCCGGGCCGCCGCGCTGACCCGGTACGACGCCTACCGCCGCAGACTGCGGGACGAGCTGGGGACCGACCCCGGCACCGGACTCAAGGCCGTCTACCAGGACCTGCTGCGCGCGGACGCGGCGCCGGTGCGCCACGGCGTGCCGCACGAGCCCAACCCGCTGCTGGGCCGGGACGCCGACCTCGCGGCCGTGACCGGACTGCTGCGCACGGCCCGGGTGGTCACGGTCGTCGGTCCCGGCGGACTGGGCAAGACCCGGCTCTCCCACGCCGTGAGCCGGGCGGCCGAGCAGCCCGTGGTGCACTTCGTCCCGCTGGCCGGTGTCACCGCCGACGACGACGTGCCCGGTGAGGTGGCCTCCGCGGTCGGCGCCGGGGAGGGCCGGCAGTTCCCCGGCGGCACGGACGTGGTGAGCGGCATCGTCACCGCGCTGGGCGCCGGCCCTGCACTGCTGGTGCTGGACAACTGCGAGCAGGTCATCGCCGGTGCGGCCGCTCTCGCGCAGGCGCTGGTGTCACGCTCGAAGGAACTGCGGATCCTGGCCACCAGCCGGGCCCCGCTGGGACTGAGCTCGGAGTCCGTGTACGCCCTGCCGGAGCTGTCCCAGGCGACCTCGGTGGAACTCTTCACCCAGCGGGCCCGCGCCGCCCGGCCCGGCGTGGAACTGCCCCCGGGCCCGGTCGCCGAGATCTGCCGGCACCTGGACGGACTGCCGCTCGCCGTGGAACTCGCCGCGGCCCGGGTGCGGGTGCTCTCCGTGGCCGACATCTCCAGCCGCCTGCGGGACCGGTTCACCCTGCTGCGCGGCGGCGTCCGCGACGCGCCCGAGCGGCATCGCACGCTGCGTGCCGTGGTCGACTGGAGCTGGAACCTCCTGGAACCCGACGGCCGGGCGGCCTTGCGCGCCCTGTCCGTGTTCCCCGGCGGCTTCACCGAGGACGCGGCGGAGTACGTCCTCGGCGAGACCGAGGACGCGCTGACCCTCCTGGAACAGCTCGCCGGACAGTCCCTGATCAAGGTGGGCGACACCGCCTCGGGGGTGCGCTTCCACATGCTGGAGACGCTCCGCGAGTTCGGCTCCGCCAAGCGTGCCGAGGCCGGCGAGGAGGAGGCGGTCACCGACCGGTTCCTGGCCTGGGCCCGGGACTTCGGCCGCGCCCACCACGACCGGCTGTTCGGCGACGACCCGGTGCCCGCCTGGACCCGCATCCGCGCCGAGCAGGACAACCTCGTCGTCGCCCTGCGGCACGCGCTGGCCCGCGCCGACGGACCCGCCACCGCGGCCGTCACCGCCGTCCTGTCCTCCCTGTGGTCCACCGGCTCCAACTACGCCCGGCTGGCCTCGCTGGCCGCCGACACCGCGGGCCCGCTGTCCCGCTTCCGGCCCGAGGACCCCGAGGACGTGGAACCGGCCCGCAGCGCGGCGGCGGTGTGCGCGGCGAGCCTCTTCATGGGCCACGGACCGCGCGCCGTGCGCCAGTTGGTGACCCTGCGCCGACTGCCGCCCGCCCCGCCGGACACCGTGGTGCGGGCCCTGTCCGTCGTGCTGTGCGCCGTACCGGAGATGCGGCCGCCGGAGTTCGCGCGGCTGCAGCAGCTGTGCGAGGCCGACGAGCCGATGCTGGCGGGTGTCGCCGCGGGCGTCGCCAGCTACGTCTGGGAAGCGGGTCACGACGTGGAGCGGGCGCTGGCGAGCGCCCGCCGGATGGTCGACGCGCTCGCCCCGCTGGACAACCCGGTCATGCACCTGCTCAGCCACGGCCGGGTCAGCGAGCTGTGCCTGCAGACCGAGCGGGGCGCGGAGGCGTACGACCATCTGCGCGCCGCCCTGGGCGCGCTGGACGCGTTCGGCGACGCGTCGGACTCGCTCGGCGTCCGCTGGGGGCTGGTGCTGGCCTGTCTGCACAACGGCGAGATCGAAGAGGCCGAGTACTGGCTGGACCGCGCCGCCCTGGACCAGCCGCCTGAGTGGGACGGGACGTACAGCCCCGACCTGGCGGCCAGGGCGGAGATCGCGCTGGCCCGGGGACTGACCGAGCTCGGGCTCGGGCTGTGGCGCCGGGCGGCGGACCGGGTACGGGAGGTCAGTGCCCGGTACGCCGCCGACGATCCCTTCGTGGACCCGTGGGCGCTGCAACTGCAGGCGGCCGCCGTGGCCGCGCACGCGCTGCACGGCCGGCCGGAGCCGGTCGCCGGACTCACCGAGGAGTTGCGGTCACGGCTGCTCGGGCTGCTGTCCGGCACCCCGTCCGACGGCTCCCCGGTCGACGGGTCCCCGGTCGAACTCCCGGTGTACGGCACGTTGTTGCTGGCTCTCGGGCACGCCCGGCTGGCCCAGGGCGACCCGGCGGCCGTACGACTGGTGGCGCTGGCCGAACGCATGCCGGTGGTACGGGAGTTCCCCACCCTCTCCCTGTCCCGCTGCCGCACAGCGGCCGAGAACGCCGACAGGGCGGCGTACACCGACGCGAGGTCGAGGTACGCCGCCCTGGGGCGGGACGAACTGCGGGCGGAGGCGCTGCGGGAGCTGACGGGCTGACGGGGGCCTCCGCCGCCGGCCCGCAGCCGCCGGCCGGCCGGACTCACCGCTTCGGTTCGCGGTTGAACTGCGCCTTGGACCACAGATAGCCCAGCACCGTCAGCCCCACGCACCACGCCAGAGCCAGCACAGCGTTCTTCGTGCCGATCCCACTGCCCAGCAACAGTCCGCGCAGTGTCTCGATGAAGGGCGAGAACGGCTGGTACTCGGCGAACCAGCGGAACCAGCCCGGCATGGCGTTGACCGGTACGAACGCGCTGGACAGGAACGGCAGCATGACCAGCGGGGTCCCGATGTTGCTGGCCCCCTCGGGGTTGGGGCTCACCAGGCCCATGCCGACCGCGATCCAGGTCAGCGCGAGGCTGACCAGCGCCATCAGTCCGGCCGCCGCGATCCACTCCACCGGCGTCGCGTTCGGCCGGAAACCGATGGCCAGTCCGATACCGAGGACGAGCACCAGAGCCATCAACGTCTTGATCACGCTGCCGATCACGTGGCCGATCAGCACGGAGGCACGGGAGATCGCCATGGTGCGGAACCGGGCCATGATGCCCTCGGTCATGTCCGTGCACACGGACACCGCGGTGCCGAGCGAGGTCATGGCCATGGTCAGGAAGAGAATGCCGGGGACGAGGTAGGCGACGTAGTCGGCCCGGTCCGCGTGGCCGCCGTTGATGCCGGCGCTCATCACGTTGCCGAAGACGTAGACGAACAACAGCAGCAGGATGACCGGGGTGAGCAGGAGGTTCAGGGTGAGGGACGGATAGCGGCGCGCGTGCAGGAGGTTGCGCCGCAGCATGGTGAGGTTGTCGCGGAACGCGTAGCCGGCGGTGCTCATCGGGCGGTCTCCTTGTCGCTGGCCTGGGCGGCCTGAACGGTCTGAGCGGTCTGAGCGGTCTGAGCGGTCTGAGCAGGTACGGAACTGCCGGTCAGGGCGAAGAACACGTCGTCCAGGTCCGGGGTGTGCACGGACAGCTCGTCGGCCTCGATGCCGGCGGCGTCCAGCCAGTCGAGGACGGCACGCAGCTCGCGCTGGCTTCCGTCGCTGGGGATCTGGAGGCTGAGCGCCTCGTCGTCACGGGTGGTCTCGCGCAGCGCGGTCGCCGCCCGCTCGTACGTCACCGGGTCGGTGAACCGCAGCCGCACATGGCCGCCGGGCACGAGCCGCTTGAGCTCGGCGGCGCTGCCCTCGGCGACGATCCGGCCGCCGTTGAGCACCGCGATGCGGTCGGCGAGCTGGTCGGCCTCGTCCAGGTACTGGGTGGTGAGGAAGACGGTCGTACCGCCGGAGACCAGCTCGCGGATGATCTGCCACATGGTGTGGCGGGAACGCGGGTCGAGGCCGGTGGTCGGCTCGTCGAGGAAGATGATCCGCGGGCTGCCGACCAGGGTCATGGCGATGTCGAGGCGGCGCTTCATGCCGCCGGAGTAGGTGGAGGCGGGCTTCTTCGCGGCCTCGACCAGGTCGAAGCGCTCCAGCAGACCGGCGACGACCTGCCGTCCCTCCCGGCGGGAGAGGTGGTGCAGGTCGGCCATCAGCAGCATGTTCTCCTCGCCGGTGATCAGCCCGTCCACGGCGGAGAACTGCCCGGTGACCCCGATGGCCGCCCGGACCGCCTGGGCCTCGGCGGTGAGGTCGTGCCCGGCGATCCTCGCCTGCCCGCCGTCGGCGGAGATCAGCGTGGACAGGATGTTGACCACCGTGGTCTTGCCCGCGCCGTTCGGCCCGAGCAGGGAGAAGATCGTGCCGGCGGGCACCTGGATGTCGATGCCGTCGAGGACGGTCTTGTCCCCGTAGGCCTTGCGCAGCCCGGTGGCCGCGATCGCGAGTTCTTGTCCGGTCGTCGTCATGCCCCAGAGCGTGCCGCCACGGCGGTTCAGAGCGGCTTCAACCGGGTTTCAGGCGGGCGGGAAGGGCCGCGGGACGCTGAAACCCGCAGGTGGGCGGTGAGCGGCGGCCCGGGCTTTAGGCTTCGTCTTGTAGGAAAGCCGCTTCGGAAAGAGGTCCCGTTGAGCTTCTGGTCGATCTACCAGCACGGCTTCGCGCGCGTCGCCGCGTGTACGGGCCACACCGTCATCGCCGACCCGCCCGCCAACGCCGAGGCGGTCCTGCGCCATGCGCGCCGCTGCGCCGAGGAGGGTGTCGCCGTCACCGTCTTCCCGGAGCTGTCCCTGTCCGGGTACGCGATCGACGACCTGCTGCTGCAGGACGCCATGCTGGACGACGTCGAGGCGGCGCTCGCCACGATCGTCGCCGGGTCGGCGGACCTGCTGCCGGTGCTGGTCGTCGGCGCCCCGCTGCGCCACCGCGACGTGCTCTACAACTGCGCGGTGATCGTGCACCGCGGCCGGGTCCTCGGTGTCGTACCGAAGTCGTACCCGCCGAACTACCGGGAGTTCTACGAGCGCCGGCAGATCGCGGGCGGCGACGACCAGCGCGGCGGAACGATCCGGCTCGGCGGGACGGACGTGCCGTTCGGCGTGGACCTGCTGTTCGCGGCCTCGGACGTGCCCGGCCTCGTGCTGCACGCGGAGATCTGCGAGGACATGTGGGTGCCGGTGCCGCCGAGCGCGGAAGCTGCGCTGGCCGGGGCGACCGTCCTCGTCAACCTCTCCGGCAGCCCGATCACGGTCGGCCGGGCCGAGGACCGCAAGCTGCTGTGCCGCTCTGCGTCCTCGCGCTGCCTGGCCGCCTACGTCTACGCGGCGGCCGGCCTCGGCGAGTCGACCACCGACCTGTCCTGGGACGGCCAGACCCTGATCTACGAGAACGGGGAGCTGCTCGCCGAGACCGAGCGCTTCCCGCTCGGCGAGCAGTACGCGGTGGCCGACGTGGACCTCGACCTGCTGCGGCAGGAACGGCAGCGGACGGGCACCTTCGGCGAGAACCGCCGCACCCACGCCGCCCGCACCGGCGACTTCCGGACCGTCTCCTTCGCACTCGCCCCGCCGGCCACGGCCGACCTGGGCCTGCGCCGCCGCGTCGAACGCTTCCCGTTCGTGCCCGCCGACGCCGAGCGCCTCGCCCTGGACTGCTACGAGGCGTACAACATCCAGGTCGCGGGACTGCAGCAGCGCCTCGCCTCGATCGGCGGCCCCAAGGTCGTCATCGGCGTCTCCGGCGGCCTGGACTCCACCCACGCGCTGATCGTCGCCGCCCGGGCGATGGACCGCGCCGGCCGCCCGCGCAGCGACATCCTCGCCTTCACCCTGCCCGGCTTCGCCACCAGCGACCACACCAAGGACAACGCCCACCGCCTGATGCGCGCCCTCGGCGTCACCGCGGCCGAACTGGACATCACCCCGACCGCCCGCCTGATGCTGAAGGAGATCGGCCACCCCTTCGCCGCCGGCGAGCCGGTGTACGACGTCACCTTCGAGAACGTCCAGGCGGGCCTGCGCACCGACTACCTGTTCCGCCTCGCCAACCAGCGCGGCGGCATCGTCCTCGGCACCGGCGACCTCTCCGAGCTGGCCCTCGGCTGGTCGACGTACGGCGTCGGCGACCAGATGAGCCACTACAACGTCAACTCCGGCGTCCCGAAGACCCTGATCCAGCACCTCATCCGCTGGGTCGTCGGCAGCGAGCAGTTCGACGAGGAGACCGGCAAGATCCTCACCGCGATCCTCGACACGGAGATCAGCCCCGAACTCGTGCCCGGCGAGGAGATGCAGTCCACCGAGTCGAAGATCGGCCCGTACGCGCTGCACGACTTCACCCTCTTCCACGTGCTGCGTTACGGCTTCCGCCCCTCCAAGATCGCCTTCCTCGCCTGGCACGCCTGGCACGACAAGGAGAACGGCGCCTGGCCCCCCGGCTTCCCGGAGGCCGAGCGCGGCACCTACGACCTCGCGCAGATCCGCCACTGGCTGGAGGTCTTCATCCGCCGCTTCTTCGCCTTCTCCCAGTTCAAACGCTCGGCCATGCCGAACGGCCCGAAGGTCTCCGCGGGCGGCTCCCTCTCCCCGCGCGGCGACTGGCGCGCCCCGTCGGACGGAACGGCGCAGGCATGGCTGCGGGACCTGGAGCGCTTCGACCTCGACGCCGCCGCCCGGTAGGCGGTACGACGACATGAGGTGGACCGTGCACGGTGAGCGCAGCCTTCACGACACCCCCTGGGTGCGGGTGCGCTCGCTCGATGTGGAACAACCGGACGGTACCCGGACCGACTACCACGTCGTCCGGCTGCGGGATGTCGCGGTCGCCGCGGCCGTCGACGACCGGCAGCGCGTCCTGATGATGTGGCGGCACCGCTTCGTCACGGACACCTGGGCCTGGGAGTTGCCCATGGGCCTGGTCGAGGACGACGAGACACCGCAGACCGCTGCCGCCCGCGAGCTGGAGGAGGAGACGGGATGGCGTCCGGGAACCATGCGGGAGCTGATCTACGCGCAGCCTGCGGCGGGGATCACCGATTCCCAGCACTTCGTGTTCCGCGCGGACGGGGCGCGGCGGATCGGCGAACCCACGGAACGCAATGAGTCGGACCGGCTGGAGTGGATTCCGCTGGGCGACCTTCGCGCCATGATCGCCCGACGGGACATCGTCAGCAGCGCGACGCTCGTGGGCGTGATGGCGCTGCTCCTGGACCCGGAGGGCTCTCAGCACGCAACCCGGTGGCGGAGGTAGACGACTCTCGAGCGCCAGCACCGGGTGGACCGAGGGTCGCGCCGCCGATCGCGATGTCACCCTCCCCCGGCTCGGCCCGCAACCGCTCGATACCTTGGGGAACGGCTTCCCGAGCGCGGCCCGCTCGAGCATCGAGTCGTCGAGCGACGGATCCTGGTCGGCGGTCTCCCAGTACAGCATCGTCTCGTACAGCCTTCGTCCG
Organism: Streptomyces sp. RB17; assembly: GCF_009604455.1. Classification (GTDB taxonomy): domain Bacteria; phylum Actinomycetota; class Actinomycetes; order Streptomycetales; family Streptomycetaceae; genus Streptomyces. Next base: position 587,714 of record NZ_WEGL01000004.1, on the reverse strand, counting down.
AGCAGGTGGACGCCGACCTGTCGGATCTCGTCGGTGACGAAGCGAAAGGCCTCCTCGTCGGGCGCCGTCCGGTCGAAGCCGCCGTCCGGCCCGACGATGTAGCCGTCGAGCGAGACGCCCATCGAACACGGGCTTCAGTTGTTCCAGGTCTCGTCGTACGGGTCGTGCGGCACCGGGACCGGCCTCGCCGAGGTGACCTTCAGGTACGGGACGGGGCCGTTGTTGACGGGGTCGTGGGCCAAGCGGGGCGTGTACGTGCCGGTCACCTCCAGCCAGGCGTCCGGGCGCAGGACCGGGGGCAGGTCGCCGGTGAGGGCGATCTTGACCGGCTGGGCGTCCGCGGCACAGCAGTTGAGGGCCATCCGGACCAGGTACGGCGCGCCCGCGTGGTCCAGGGCGAGAAACCCGGTGACGCGGACCTGGCGGCCCTGCAGGGTGCGTCCGTGGCCGTAGGCCGCGCGGGAGGCGTAGTCGATCACGGAGAGCGGGGCGGGGTCGGCGGCGGGCAGCCTGCCGTAGGAGTACGGCTTCTGCAGGGCCGTACCGGAGCGCAGGGCGCTGTAGGAGCCGAGGGCGGGCGGGGCGATGAGGATGAGGGCGAGGAGGGGGAGCAACAGCAGCCAGGAGACACGGGGTTCGGGGTGGTGGTGGTCGTGTGCCTCGAGGCCGGGGACGGCGGTCCTGGCGCGCCGGCGCTCGTACCAGACCGTCGCCAGCGCCGCCGCGATCAGGACCGCACCCGAGGCCAGCAGCAGCGGACGCAGGCCCTCCTTGACGTACCGGAGGTAGAGGTCGGTGCTGCCCGCGTGCAGGAGGGCGGCGCCGAGCAGGAACATGACGGCTGCCTGGGCCTGGCGGTTCACAGCAGCACCGTCCCGGTCACGAGCGCACCCGCGATCGCCAGCGCGAAGGTGGCGGGGGCGAAGCGAAGGGCGAAGGTACGGCCGAAGGTGCCGGCCTGCATCGCGAACAGCTTGAGGTCGATCATCGGGCCCACCACCAGGAACACCAGCTTGGCCGTCAGGGAGAACTGGGTGAGGGAGGCCGCGACGAACGCGTCCGCCTCCGAGCAGATGGAGAGGAGTACGGCCAGGACGGCGAGGGCGAGCACGGAGAAGGCGGGGTTTCCGGCCGCCGTGCGCAGCCAGTCCGCCGGGGTCGCCGCCTTCAGCGTGGCCGCGGCCATCGCGCCGAGGACGAGGAAGCCACCCGCGTGCATGGTGTCGTGCCGCACCGAGTTCCAGAACGCCTCCCCCTTGGTCGCGCCCTCGTGCGCGCCGCGGGCCGGCAGGCGCAGCCAGTCGGTGCGGCCCAGCCGCTGCCACAGCCAGCCCATCGCGCACGCCACCAGCAGGCTCGCCAGGAACCGGCCCAGCACCATCTCCGGGTCGCGCGGGAAGGCGACGGCGGTGGCGGTCAGCACGATCGGGTTGATCGCGGGGGCGGAGAGGAGGAAGGCGAGGGCGGCGGCCGGGGTGACGCCCCTGCGGACGAGGGCGCCCGCGACCGGGACCGACGCGCACTCGCAGCCGGGCAGGATCGCGCCCGCGACCCCGGCGACCGGGACGGCCAGGGCGGGGCGGCGCGGGAGGGCGCGGGCGAAGAAGGACGGCGGCACGAACACCGCGATCGCCGCCGACAGCAGCACGCCGAGGACGAGGAAGGGCAGCGCCTGCACGGTCACCGCGACGAACACCGTCATCCAGCTCTGCATCAGCGGGCTGCCGAGGAGCCCCCGGATCGGGGACTGGGCGAGCACCGCGAGGAGCAGAGTCAGCGTCAGCACGAGCGGGGAACTGAGCCTGCGGCTCTCCCGGCCGGGCGGCGCGCCGGCGGGGCCGGCCTCGGCGCCGGGCGGGGCGTCTTCCGTGATGGCCACGTGCGGTTACCTCCGGCTGGCTGTCCTGGTTCGCTCCCTCCCCCTCGGTACGCGGGTTCTCCCCCGGGTGTTCACCTCGTTGCTGGAACCACTCCTCTGCTTGGGGCAGTCTTTTCCCTCGTGGGGAGCGTTCCGTATCAAGGTGGGCCCAGTGCCCCGCACATGGTGGTGTGCGGTGACGACGGTCTCGCGCACCGGCTGGCCGCCGAGTTGCGCGGAGTCTACGGCGAGCAGGTCACCCTCGTGGTACCGCCGAACGAGCGCACCGCCAGGCCTCCGGTGGTCGGACGGGCCCGGTCCGCTTCGGCGGCGCTCTTCGACCGCATGGTCAACGCCGCGGTCGGGCGCGGCCCCACCGGCACCGGAAACGGCACTGGCGTCGGCACCGGCACCGGCACCGGATCCGCACCCACCACGACGGCCACGAGCACCGGCAACGGCGGTGAGGCCGACCGGGTGGTGGAGGCCGTCGAGATCACCGAGTCCGTGCTCGCCCGGGCCGGTGTGGAACGGGCCGCGGCGCTCGCCCTCGTCTTCGACGACGACGAGACCAACATCCGGGCCGCGCTGACCGCCCGCCGGCTCAACCCACGGCTGCGACTCGTCCTCCGCCTCTACAACCGGCGGTTGGGCCAGCACATCGAGGAACTCCTCGACCAGGCCGCCGCATTGGCAACCGGCAACGGCGAGGTCGGCACCGACGCGTCCACCACCGTGCTGTCCGACGCCGACACCGCCGCGCCCGCACTGGCCGCCACAGCCGTCGCCGGCACCAGCAAGGTCGTCCAGACCGAGGGCCTGCTGCTGCGGGCCGTCGAACGGCCGGCGGCCGGCACCGGGCTGTGCACACTCGCCCTGCTCACCCCGCCGGGCACGGATCCCGAGGGCGCGGGGGACCAGGAGCCCCGGCTGCTGCCGGACGACGACGAGGTGGGGCAGGCCGCCGGGCGGGCGGCCGTGGTGCTGGAACAGGTGTCCTCGGCGGGCACCAGGGAGTCGGCCGCGCCCGGCCGGGGCGGGGTCCCGCCGCTCGCCTCGCTGTTCTCCCGGCGGCTGCGCTGGTCGCTGGCGGGCATGGTGGCGTGCGTGGTCGCGCTCGCCGTCGCGCTGTGGGTGGACACGGGGATGCATCCGCTCAGTGCCTTCTATCTGACCTTGCTGGACCTGTTCGCGATCGACAACCCGGCCATCGGCGCCTCCCTGGGCCGGCAGATCCTCCAACTCCTCTCCGGTCTGGTCGGGTTGCTGCTGCTGCCGGTGCTGCTGGCGGCCGTGCTGGAGGCGCTGGGCACCTTCCGCACCGCCTCCGCCCTGCGGAAACCGCCGCGCGGCCTCGGCGGGCACGTGGTGCTGCTCGGGCTCGGGAAGATCGGCACCCGGGTGCTGACCCGGCTGCGCGAGCTGAACATCCCCGTGGTGTGCGTCGAGTCCGACCCGGAGGCGCGGGGACTCGCCACCGCGCGGCGGCTGCGGGTGCCGGTGGTGCTCGGGGACGTCACCCAGGAGGGGGTGCTGGAGGCCGCCAAGATCCACCGGGCGTACGCGCTGCTCGCGGTGACCAGCGCGGACACCACGAACCTGGAGGCCGTGCTGTACGCCCGGAACGTACGGCCCGACCTGCGGGTCGTGCTGCGGCTGTACGACGACGACTTCGCCACCGCGGTGTACCGCACCCTGCGCGCCGCCTACCCGCACGCCCTCACCCGGAGCCGGAGCGTCACGCATCTGGCCGCGCCCGCGTTCGCCGGGGCGATGCTGGGGCGGCAGGTGCTCGGCGCGATCGCGGTCGAGCGGAGGGTGTTGCTGTTCGCCGCGGTGGACGTCTCCGGGCATCCCCAGCTGGAGGGCCGGACGGTACGGGACGCCTTCCGGGCCGGCTCCTGGAGAGTCCTGGCGCTGGAGGGACGCACCGACACGGCACCTGACCACGTACTGGAGAAAGGGGACCGTGTCGTGGTCGCCGCAACCCGCAGAGGCCTGGCGGAGCTGGGCTGACCCAGGGGGCTCCGCCCCCTGGACCCCCGGTGCGGCCCGGAAGGTGCCCTACCCGCCCAAGTGCCGGCGCGCGAAGTCCATCTCCAGTCGCACCTGCTTGATCCGCTCGTCCACCACCAGGGAGCCGTGACCGGCGTCGTAGCGGTAGACCTCGTGGGTCGCGCCTCTCGTCTCCAGGCGCTTGACGTAGTTGTCGATCTGTCGGATCGGGCAGCGCGGGTCGTTGACGCCCGCCGAGATGTAGACCGGGGCCTTGACCGCGTCGACGTAGGTGAGCGGGGACGAGGCCTCGAAGCGCTCGGGGACCTCCTCGGGGGTGCCGCCCAGCAGGGTGCGGTCCATGGCCTTCAGGGCCTCCATCTCGTCGTGGTACGCGGTGACGTAGTCCGCGACGGGCACGACGGCGATGCCCACCGCCCACGCCTCGGGCTGGGTGCCGAGGCCGAGCAGGGTGAGATAGCCGCCCCAGGAGGCGCCGGTGAGGATCAGCCGGGCGGGGTCGGCGAGCCCCGAGGAGACCGCCCAGTCGCGGACCGCGGCCACGTCCTCCAGCTCGATCAGGCCGACCCGGTGCTTGAGGGCGTCGGTCCAGGCGCGGCCGTAGCCGGTGGAGCCGCGGTAGTTGATGCGGATCACCGCGTACCCCTGGTCGACCCAGGCGGCCGGGCCCGCGGCGAAGGAGTCGCTGTCGTGCCAGGTCGGGCCTCCGTGCAGGTCGAAGACCGTCGGCAGGGGGCCGCTCGCGCCGGCCGGCTTCTGGATCAGGGCGTGGATGCGGCCGCCGGGGCCCTCCACCCAGGCGTCCTCCACGCGCACCGACGGCGGGCAGGCCATGCCGGGCGGGTCCAGGACGATGCCGCCGGACGTCGAGCGGACCGCGGGCGGCTCGGCGGCCGACGACCACAGGTACTCCACGCTGCCGTCGGGGCGGGCCGTGTGGCCGGAGACCGTGCCGGGCGGGGTGGGGATGCGGGTCAGCTCGCCGGTCGCCAGGTCGTAGCGGAACAGCTCGCTGCGGGCCTCGAAGCCGTGGGCGATGAGCAGGGCCGAGCCGTCCGGGTACCACTCGGCGCCGACGTCGCCCGGCAGGTCCAGAGCGAGGTCGCTCTCCTCGCCCGTCGCCACGTCCCACACGAGCGGCTCCCAGCGGCCCCGGCGCTGGTGGCCGATGAGCAGCCGGGTGTCGCCGTCGACCGGGGCGAAGCCCAGCACCTCCAGGCCCAGTTCCTCGGTGCCGCCCTTGGTGTCGTCCAGTTCGGCGACCGGCGTGCCGTCCGGGCGGAGCACGCGCAGCGCCGCGTGCATGGCGTCGCCGTGCTCGGTGTGCTCGACGGCGATCAGGGAGCCGTCGTGCGAGAGGTCGCCGACGCCGGCCGACTCGCGGTGCCGGTAGATCTCGACCGGGTCCTCGCCCTCGCGCGCGAGGTGGATCGTCGTACCCTCGTCGTCCGTGGAGCGGCCCACGACCGCCGTACGCCCGTCCCGGGACAGGGCGAGCCCGGCCGGGTAGGACGGATCGAGGCCCGGGACGGCCGGCTCGTCGGCCCCTCCCTCGAAGGGCTGGCGGCGCCAGATGCCGAACTCGTCGCCGTCCTTGTCGTCGAACCACCAGATCCAGGCGCCGTCCGGGGAGAGCGCGCCGTCCGTCGTGCCGTTCGGCCGGTCCGTCGCCTGCCGCTGCCCGCCCGTCGCGCGGTCCCAGGCGTACAGCTCGTACGTGCCCGTCGCGTTCGACACGAACAGGGAGCGGTCCGGCGCGTCCTCCGCCCAGTCGGGCAGGGACACCCGCGGCGCCCGGAAGCGCTTCTCCCAGTCCGGCATGCCGGCCGCGTCCGCCGCGCCCGGCCCTTTGCTCTCACTCATCGCCCCAGTCATGCGCCCATACTGCCTGGCCGCGCCGACAATCGGGTGGCGGGTGTGCCCAGCCTGTGGATAACTTCCCGCCCATGAGCACCCAGGCCGAGCAACACTCCGCCCCCGACGGCTGGCGCGAGGACAACCGGGCCATGTGGGACGAGAGGGTCCCCGTGCATGTCGCCGGTGCGTACTACGACCTCGACGGCTTCCGCGCCCACCCGGACGTGCTGCGGGACTTCGAGACGGCCGAGGTCGGCGACGTCACCGGCAGGACGCTCCTCCACCTGCAGTGCCACATCGGGACCGACACCCTCTCCTGGGCCCACCGGGGCGCCGCCCGCGTCGTCGGCCTGGACTTCTCCGCCCCGGCCGTCGAGGCCGCCCGCTCCCTCGCCGCCGGCCTCGGCCACGGCCCCGGGCGCGCCGCCTTCGTCACCAGCGACGTGTACGACGCGGCCGACGCCGTACCCGAGCCGTCGTACGACATCGTCTACACCGGGCTCGGCGCGCTGTGCTGGCTGCCCGACATCCGCCGCTGGGCGCAGACGGCCGCCTCTCTCGTCGCCCCCGGAGGTTTCCTGTACCTCGCCGAGTTCCACCCGATCACCGAGGCCCTGGACTACGCGACCGGCCTGCGGATCGTGCGCGACTACTTCTCCCGCGACGCCCAGGTCTACGACGAGCCCGGCACCTACGCCGACCCGGGTGCCTTCACCTTCCGCAACCGCAGCGTGCAGTGGCAGCACACCCTCGGCGACGTCGTCTCCGCGCTCGCCGCGACCGGGCTGCGGATCGAGTTCCTGCACGAGCACGACGTCTCACTCTTCCCGGCCTTCGAGAACTTCGAGGTCCGCGACGGCTACCACCGCTTCCCGGCGGACCATCCGCGCATTCCGCTGATCTACTCCCTGAAGGCCACGAAGAGCCGATAGCCGACCCGCGGGCAGGGCCCCGGCGGCGGAGCCGTACCGTGGAGGGCGTGTACCGGTTTCTGCTGACACCCCGCTGGTGGGGGATCAACGTCTTCGTGCTGCTCGCCATCCCGTTCTGCATCTTCATGGGGTCCTGGCAGCTGAGCCGGTTCGAGGGGCGGGTGCACGACAGTCGCGCCGCGACCGAGCAGGCCGCGTCCGACCGGCACGAGACCGCGCGCCCGCTCGCGTCGATGCTGCCCGTCGACAAGGCCACCTCCGGCCGCCGTGTCACGGCTACCGGGCACTACGGCACTCAGCTGCTCGTGCCCGGTCGCCGGCTGGACGGCAAGAACGGCTTCTACGTCCTCACCCTGCTGCGCACCGACTCCGGCAAGGCCCTGCCGGTGGTACGGGGCTGGCTGCCGGGCACGGCGGACACGGCGAAGGCGCCCGCGCCGCCGAGCGGTGAGGTCACCGTCACCGGTGCGCTGCAGGCGTCCGAGACGCCCGGGGACGACGGGGTCAGCGCGGCCGGCGGACTGCCGGCCGGACAGACCGCGGCGATCAGCTCGGCATCGCTGGTCAACCTGGTGCCGTACCGCCTGTACGACGCCTGGGTCACCCTCGACAAGGCCGATGCCGGGATGAAGGCCGTGCCCGCGACGGCGCCGGACGGCACCGGGCTGGATCTGAAGGCGTTCCAGAACCTCGGCTACACCGGCGAGTGGTTCGTCTTCGCCGGCTTCGTGGTGTTCATGTGGTTCCGGCTGGTACGACGAGAGGCCGAAACCGCGCGGGACGCTGCGCTGGGCCTGGTGCCGGAGGAGACACCGGAGCCGGTGACCAGTAGCTGACCGGCACGGACCGTTTTCGGGCGCGGGCCGGTGGGGGCTGGTCGCGCCCACGCGGCGGAAGCGCACGTCGATACCGCCCCGCGCCCCTTCGGGGCGCTCCCTCCTACGCCCCCGCCAGCACCCCGGTGTAGATCACGGTTCCCGCGCACTCACCCGTCACCGTCGCCGTGGCCGAGGGTGAGCCTCCCTCTGCGGTGTGGGTGATCTGCACGCTGCCGTCGGCCGTGCCGTCCTCGGACATCAACTGGGTCGTGGTGCCCGCCGAGCCCGCGCTGTCGGCCGAACCGCCGGAGGCACTCGCGTCCTGCGTCGGCGTCGGATCCGGCGTGGCGCCACCGGTGTCCGAGCCGCCGGTGGTGCTGGTGCCGCCGCCGCTGGTGGGGCAGGTCTGCGACGGCACGAAGGCGAACTTCTCCTCGTAGGCCGCGCCCGGCTGCAGGACCAGTCCGGTCACCTCCAGCGAGGGGTCGGGCAGGCTGGTCGCCGCGTCCCCGGCCACATGCCGGGCGGTGCTGATCTTGGTCGAGTCGGCCGCGCCCACCGCGGTCGGGGTGACGGTGCCCGCACCGGCGACGGTGCAAGCGGTGGCGGAGACGTTGACGACGCGGAACGTGCCGTAGACCACGCCCGCCGTGTCGGGGGCGGCGGCGGTGCCGGTGGCCGAGCCCAGCTGGGCCATCGTACACACCGGGACGCCGCTGGAGGCGGCGGTGGAGGTCGGGTTGGCTCCGCCGGTGGAGCCGCTGCCGCTGCCGCCGACCTTGCCCTTCTCCCCGGGCTTGCCGGACCCCGTGCCGGGCTCGACGGTCGTACTGCCGGCGCCCCTGCTGCCGCCCTTGTCACCGCCCTTGCTCTTGCCCTGCCCGGTGCCGCCCTGGGCCTGGGAGGACTGGCCGGCCATGGCGGTGTTGGGGTCGGTGCCGCCGGACTCGGAGACGTGCACGAGAGCGGGGATCGCGGTGCCGATGAAGAGGGCCGCGGCGGCCATGCCGACGACGGCCTGCCGCTTGCGGGCCCGCCGCGCGGGCACGGCCCGGCGCAGATGCTCCAGCGTGCCGGTGCGCGGCTCCATGCCGTCGACGGCGGAGTGCAGCATCCGGCGCAGGGCCAGCTCGTCGGCACCGAGGCCGTCGAGATCGAACCCGAGGCCGTCCGTATCGGCGCCGGAACCCTTCTTGAGGCCCTCGGGACCCTGGTCGAGGCCCTCGGGGCCCTTCTCGTCGGGGCCGTGGTTCACAGTTCCGTTCCCAGCGTGCGATTGCGTGTGCTCTTGCTCGTCCCGCCTCGTCGGCTCGCGCCAGGCGAAGGGCTCGTGACGGTCGTGGGACAGGCGTTCATCGGAATCGCCCCCTTGGGCGCGCTCGCTCATGCCGGTGCCTCCATGGCCACCCGCAGCGCGGCGATGCCCCGCGAGCCGTACGCCTTCACCGAGCCCAGCGAGATCCCGAGGGTCTCGGCCACCTGGGCCTCGGTCATGTCCGCGAAGTAGCGCAGCACCAGGACCTCGCGCTGGCGGCGCTGCAGGCCCTTCATCGCCTGGATGAGGTCGCGGCGCTCCAGCTGGTCGTAGGCGCCCTCCTCCGCGCTCGCCATGTCCGGCATCGGCTTGGAGAGCAGCTTCAGGCCGAGTATGCGGCGGCGCAAAGTCGAGCGGGAGAGGTTGACGACCGTCTGCCTGAGGTAGGCGAGGGTCTTGTCGGGGTCGCGGACGCGCTTGCGGGCCGAGTGCACGCGGATGAAGGCCTCCTGGACCACGTCCTCGCAGGAGGCGGTGTCGTCCAGCAGCAGCGCGGCGAGGCCGAGCAGCGAGCGGTAGTGCGCCCGGTAGGTCTCGGTGAGGTGGTCGACGGTCGTACCGGCGGCCTCGGTCGCCGCGGTGGTCGCGGCCTCCTCGGCACCGTCACGCTGACTGGGTATGCGGGCGGGCCGCGCTGCGGGCATGGGCGCGATCACCGGCATGCCGCCGGGCGTGCGGGGCCGGAGCGCCGCACGGGGCGGCCGGAGGGCCGCCACGCCGCGGGCCGCGCTGAGTTCGAGTACCTCTGCCACGCCAGTTGGACACGTCTCCCCCCGTGAGGGTTGTACGTGCCGGGCGTCACATGTGCGACAACCGGCTGCGCCTCAAGTGCCGTCATGCGCCCCGCTCTTCCCCTATGTCCGATATAGGTGGGTGTCCCCACACCCGACCCCATGGCGTCCCCACGCCCGAAGAGTGACCGCAAAGACGCTCCCCGCCCTCCGCATGGTTGCGGGGGCGGGGAGGGAAATCCTCTGTTGCCTCGAGCAATGATTCAAGTGGTTTGGACCATGCTTCTGGCCACACTTCTTACACAGATCCTACAAACGTCCGGTAAAGCCGGCGTCAGCGGTCGGCCCACTCCGCCGCGACCAGCTCCGCGATCTGCGCGGTGTTCAGCGCGGCTCCCTTGCGGAGGTTGTCGCCGCACACGAACAGTTCGAGCGCGGTCGGGTCGTCCAGGGCCCGCCGCAGCCGGCCGACCCAGGTCGGGTCGGTGCCCACGACGTCCGCGGGGGTGGGGTACTCACCGGCGGCCGGATCGTCGCACAGCACCACGCCGGGCGCGGTCGCGAGGATCTCCCGGGCACGGTCGACCGTCACCTCGCCCTGGAAGCGGGCGTGCACGGTCAGCGAGTGGGTGGTGATCACCGGGACCCGTACGCAGGTCACGGCCACCGGCAGCCGCGGCAGCCCGAGGATCTTGCGGGACTCGTCGCGGACCTTCATCTCCTCCGACGACCAGCCGTCCTCCCGCAGCGACCCGGCCCACGGGACGACGTTCAGCGCGACCGGCTCCGGGAACGGCCCGGTGTCCTCCCCGACCGCCCGCCGTACGTCGCCGGGCTTGGTGCCCAACTCGGTGCCGGCCACCAGGGACAGCTGGGCCCGCAACGTGTCCACACCGGCCCGCCCGGCCCCGCTCACCGCCTGGTACGACGACACCACCAGCTCGCGCAGCCCGAACTCGGCGTGCAGCGCCCCCAGGGCGACGATCATCGTCATGGTGGTGCAGTTGGGGTTGGCGACGATCCCGCGCGGCCGGCTCCGTACGGCGTGCGGGTTGACCTCGGGCACCACGAGCGGCACCGCGGGGTCCAGCCGGAAGGCGGCCGAGTTGTCGACGACCACCGCGCCGCGCGCGGCGGCGATCGGCGCCCAGTGCGCGGCGACCTCGTCCGGGACGTCGAACATCGCGATGTCGACCCCGTCGAAGGCCTCCTCGCTCAGGGCCACCACCTCGACCTCCTCCCCGCGCACGGCCAGCTTGCGGCCGGCCGAGCGCGGGGAAGCGATCAGGCGGATCTCGCCCCAGATGTCCGCGCGCTGGGACAGGATCTGGAGCATGACCGCGCCGACGGCTCCGGTCGCTCCCACGACCGCGAGCGTCGGCTTGCCGGTCATCGTCGTACGCCTCCGTACGTCGTGGCGTCGGTCATCGTCCGGTGCCGCCGTACACGACGGCCTCGTCGGTGTCGGAGTCGAGCCCGAAGGCGGTGTGCACGGCGCGCACGGCCTCCGGCACGTCGTCCTGGCGGGTGACGACCGAGATACGGATCTCGGAGGTCGAGATCAGCTCGATGTTCACACCCGCGTCGCTCAGCGCCTCGAAGAAGGAGGCGGTGACGCCCGGGTTGGTCTTCATACCCGCGCCGACCAGCGAGATCTTCCCGATCTGGTCGTCGTAGCGCAGCGAGTCGAAGCCGATCCCCGACCGGCCCTTCTCCAGCGCGTCGATCGCCTTGCGGCCCTCGGTCTTCGGCAGCGTGAAGGAGATGTCCGTCAGGCCCGTGGCGGCGGCGGACACGTTCTGCACGACCATGTCGATGTTGATCTCTGCATCGGCGATGGCCCGGAAGATCGCGGCGGCCTCACCCGGCTTGTCCGGCACGCCGACGACCGTGATCTTGGCCTCGGAGGTGTCGTGCGCGACACCGGAGATGATGGCCTGCTCCACCTTCTTGTCCCCAATCGGCTCACTGCTGACCCAGGTGCCCTGCAGTCCACTGAAGCTGGACCGGACATGGATCGGGATGTTGTAGCGGCGGGCGTACTCCACACAGCGGTGGAGCAGCACCTTGGAGCCGGAGGCTGCGAGCTCCAGCATGTCCTCGAAGGAGATCCAGTCGATCTTCTTCGCCTTCTTCACCACGCGCGGGTCGGCGGTGAACACGCCGTCGACGTCGGTGTAGATCTCGCAGACCTCGGCGTCGAGCGCGGCGGCGAGCGCCACGGCCGTCGTGTCGGACCCGCCACGCCCCAGCGTGGTGATGTCCTTCTTGTCGGCGCTGACACCCTGGAAACCGGCGACGATGGCGATGTTGCCCCTGTCCAGGGACTCCCGGATCCGCCCCGGCGTGACGTCGATGATCCGGGCTTTGTTGTGGACCGAGTCGGTGATGACGCCTGCCTGGCTGCCGGTGAAGGACTGGGCCTCGTGACCCAGGTTTTTGATCGCCATCGCCAGCAGGGCCATGGAGATCCGCTCTCCGGCGGTCAGCAGCATGTCGAATTCACGCCCGGCAGGCATCGGAGAAACCTGCTCGGCGAGATCGATCAGCTCGTCCGTCGTGTCGCCCATCGCGGAAACGACGACGACAACCTGGTTGCCGTTCTTCTTCGCTTCCACGATCCGCTTGGCGACGCGCTTGATGCCTTCGGCATCGGCTACGGAGGAGCCTCCGTACTTCTGCACGACAAGGCCCACGTGCGCTCCTCGCTCGGTTCGTTTGTGTCGGCTCAGTCTAACGAGCGCCCGAATTCCACCACCCTGCTCCCGCATGGTGAGACGTCGGCCGCTTCGTTCCGGAGGGGCTCTTGCCCACCGCACGGGAGACCACTCGGAAAGTGCCCCGGGTCACAGCGAGCACCGCTAGCGTCTCCCGCGATGAGGGGGGCATGCCATGACGGAAGCGCTGCTCGCCGGGATCGTCCTGCTCGGCGGATGCGTGCAGTGGCTGACCGGCATGGGCTTCGCCCTGGTCGCCGTACCGGCGCTGGTCCTGCTGCTCGGCCCCGCCGACGGGGTGGTGCTCGCCAACTGCGCCGCCGGAGCGATCAGCGTCGTGGGCCTGGCGGGCGGCTGGCGCCGCGTCCGCCCCGGCGCGATGGTCCCGCTCTGCGCGGCGGCGGCCTGCACCGTACCGGCGGGCGCCTGGATGACCCGCCAACTGCCCCGGCCAGTGCTGCTGTTGGTGATGGGCGCCCTGGTGACGGTGGCCGTCCTGCTGGTGATGCGCGGCGCCCGCGTACCCGCCCTGCGCGGCGGCAAGGGCGCGGTGACGGCGGGGGCGCTGGGCGGCTTCATGAACGCGGCGGCGGGCGTGGGCGGCCCGCCGGTGTCCCTGTACGCCCTCAACGCGGGCTGGACGGTACGGGAGTTCGTGCCGAACGCACAGTTCTACGGCGTCGTGGTCAACGCGTTCTCGATCGCGGCGAACGGCGTGCCCAGGCTGGGCGGAACGCGGTGGGCCGCCGTCTGCGTGGCCATGGTCGCAGGCGCGCTGATCGGGACCGCGGTCGCCGGCCGCATACCCGAGCGCCGGGCCCGGCAGCTCGTCCTCCTTCTGGCCCTGGTGGGCGGCGGCACGGCGATGACGAAGGGCCTGTGGGGGATGTGGCCGGGCTGACACGGGGCCCCCTCCGTCAAGAGCGCCTCAAATCCCCACGTCAACCGTGGTGCACATCCCGCACGCGGCGGCACACTGCGCTGCCGGCATGCTCCGCTGCCGGCGCTTCGGGAGGGACGAGGGATGCACACGCTCGCATCGGTGCGGATGTCGGCACCGGATTCGGCGCTGTTCGACCTGATATGGGCTCTGGGCGCCACGGTGATCGGCTGGGTGGCGCTGATCAATCCGCGCGGCATCCTGGAATGGATCGAGCTGCGGCGTGGCGTCGGCGGGAGGGTGTGGCGAAGTCGCCTGGTCGGTGGCGTGTTCGCGCTGATCGGCCCGTTGGAGCTGATCAAGGGGATCGTTCATCTGACGGCGTTGAAGGGGCCGGAGCGTCCCGCGGTGTTCCACCAGACGCACGGTTTCTCCCCGGCCCTCGCCACTGTCGTGATCGCGGTCATGGTGCTCGTGGCGATCCACGCCTGGCGCACCAACACCTTCCTCCAGGAAGCCTGGACGGCCGGCCGCCTGCCTCGCGCCTGCGCCGTCCTGGTCACCCTCGCCGCACTGTCCTTCGTCGCGACGACCGTCGCCGGGTACCTGGCGGCCGGCATGCTGTGCTGGGCCCTGGGCGGAGCGGCCGTAGCCGGGCTCGTCCTCACGCGCAAGCGTGTCTAGTCGCTGAGCTCCTTGACCGGCTCGGTGTCCAGGGTGATGTTCCCGGGGTCGTACACCGCTACGACTGGCCGCTCGGCGTGCAGTGCTTCGGGCGGCGGATCGAGGGGGCGACCGTCACCTACGTCGGCGTTCCGGCGCTGGACGGCGACACCTGGCCGCCGCGCTGGTACGGCGAGCCCACGCCGACCGCGCCGTACGTCGACGCGGCGGCGCTGCTCGCGGTCACCTGCCCTGCCGGATCCGCAGTGGTTCGCCGATCTCCTCCGCCATGACGCGGCCCGCCTCGAACTCCAGGGTCTCGTCTCCCATGTCGGACTGGTCGGTGTCGAGGCCGTCCAGTTCCTGCAGGGGCTGGTTGAGGCGGACATGGATGAGGACCGACTGCAGGGCGCGCAGGACGGCGGAGGCCGTGGGGCCCCAGTTGGAGAAGTAGGAGAACTGCCACCACCACAGCGCCTCGGTGGTGCGGCCCGCGCGGTAGTGGGCCATGCCGTGGCGCAGGTCGGTGATGACGTCGGCGAGGTCGTCGGAGATCCGGGCCGGCACCGGGGCCTTGCGGGGCTCGTACGGGTCGAAGACCTCGGAGTACACGTCGACCGGCTCCAGGAGGCGGGCGAGGTTCTCTCGCAGGCCGTCCACGTCCGGGTCCGGGCCCGTGTCGGGCTCGTAGCGCTCATCGGGGACGAGGTCCTCGTGGGCGCCCAGGCGGCCGCCGGCCAGCAGCAGCTGGGAGACCTCCAGAAGAAGGAAGGGGACGGTCGAGCCGGGCTCGTCGCCCCTCGCCACCTCCGTGACGGCCACCAGGAAGCTCTCGATCTGATCCGCGATCTGGACCGAGAAATCGTCGGGATTCTGCGACGTGACGTGCAGTGTGGCGTCAGACATCTAGGAGTCGTCTCCCCTCGAAGGCGCGGCCGAGGGTGACCTCGTCCGCGTATTCCAGGTCGCCACCCACCGGGAGGCCGCTGGCCAGGCGGGTGACCTTCAGGCCCATGGGTTTGATCATGCGGGCGAGGTAGGTGGCCGTGGCCTCGCCCTCAAGATTGGGGTCCGTCGCAAGGATCAGCTCCGTGACCGTACCGTCGGCCAACCGCGCGAGAAGTTCTCGTATACGCAGGTCGTCGGGACCGACGCCCTCGATCGGGCTGATGGCTCCGCCGAGCACGTGGTACCGGCCGCGGAACTCCCTGGTCCGCTCGACGGCGACGACGTCCTTCGGCTCCTCCACCACACAGATGACGGACGGATCCCGGCGCGGGTCACGGCAGATGTTGCACAGCTCCTCCTGCGCCACGTTGCCGCAGGTCGCGCAGAACCGGACCTTCGCCTTGACCTCCAGGAGCGCCTGCGCGAGCCGCTTCACGTCCGTCGGCTCGGCCTGCAGGATGTGGAAGGCGATCCGCTGCGCGCTCTTGGGACCGACGCCGGGCAGCCGCCCCAGCTCGTCGATGAGGTCCTGGACCACGCCTTCGTACACCGGACTGCCCTTCCTTAAGACCTTTCGGTACGTACCGTAGTTGGCCCGGCCTCAGAACGGCAGACCGGGGATGCCCGTGCCGCCGCCGAGGCCCTGGGCCAGCGGGCCGAGCTTCTGCTGCTGGAGCGTCTGCGCGTTCTCGTTCGCCGCCTGTACGGCCGCCACGATCAGGTCGGCGAGGGTCTCGGTGTCCTCCGGGTCGACCGCCTTCGGGTCGATCTTCAGCGCCCGCAGTTCGCCGGAGCCGGTCACGGTGGCCCTCACCAGACCGCCGCCCGCCTGCCCGTCGACCTCCGTGTTCGCCAGTTCCTCCTGCGCCCGCTGCAGATCCTGCTGCATCTTCTGGGCCTGCTGGAGCAACTGCTGCATGTTGGGCTGGCCACCACCGGGGATCACGATCAGCTCCTCTACGTTCTTCTCCTTGTGCATGAGCCTACGTGGTCCACGTCCCCATCGCCCCGCCACTCTTTCGAGTGAGAAACGCGGCGGGCCTATACCTGATCAAGACCCTCTTCCGGGCGGAAAAGCCGGGAAAGCTCCTTCTTCGCCACCCATTGGGCGGTAGGAAGGGTGCCGCGCGTCGGCATGGAATGCGGCATGGGATGTCACGCAATGTGACGGGGTCGCGACAGGTGATCGAGGATCAGTAGGGAGTGCCGGGTGGGTCAGCCGGAGATGCAGCCCGAGGGTCCGCCACAGGACGGGCGGGGCGAGGGCGCGGCCGGGCTGCGGCCGGGCGATCTGACCGGGCGGGCCTTCCCGCTCGGGGACTGGGGCGAGCCGGCCGAGCGGCTCGACGAGCTGTACCGATGGGTGGAGCACGGGGCGCTGGAGACAGCCTCCTGGTATCTGCGGGACCGGGTCTGGAAGCGGCGCGGCGCCCGGATCCTGCGCACGGGCGCGGCGGCGGGCGCGGTGGCCGGGGCGGCACTCCCCCTGCTGGACCTCACCGGCTCGGCCCGCGGGGTCGCGCCCTGGGGCTGTCTGGCGCTGCTGGTCGCGGTCGCCTGTGTCGGCATCGACCGGTTCTTCGGCGTGACGTCCGGGTGGATAAGGGACGTGGCCACCGCGCAGGCGGTCCAGCGGAGGCTGCAGGCGTTGCAGTTCGACTGGGCCTCCGAGAGCATCCGGGAGGTGCTGGGCCCGGCGGAGGGCACGGCGAGCGAGGCGGCCGAGCGGTGCCTGGGGGTGCTGCGGCGCTTCGCTGAGGACGTCACGGAACTGGTGCGGATGGAGACGACCGACTGGATGGTCGAGTTCCGCACCGGTTCCGCACCGCTGGGCATGCAGGCGGCGGTGGCGTACGTGCCACGGCAGGAGGCCGGGGGTCCGGTGGGCCGCTTTCCGCTGCCGCCCGCGAACGGGACCCGCCCGAACATGCCACGACAGCGGCCGCCGGAACCGCGGTAGGAAGCCGAGCAGCGCCCCCAGGGGGCACCTCACTGCTTGGTGTACGTCAGGCTCTCCCCGCCGCCCGCCTGCGTCCGCTTCAGCCGGCCGTCCGACAACAGGGTGACCTCGGTGGCATCGCCCGGAGTGCAGGAGGAGGCGGGCTCGCCACTGGTGACGCTGGACGGCCCGATCTCCAACGGCCCGTCGGCGCCGGGCTGTTCGGTGAGCTTGGCCGCGAAGACACAGTGGTACGTGCCGCCGCCGTCCGTCGGCCCGTCCGCGATCAGCGTCAGCACGCTGTCACCCACCTCGCCCTGCCGGATGGTGAGTTGGCGGGTATTGGTCCCGTTGGCGTTGTCGATGCTGGTCTCCCAGGTGCCCAGGTAGCCCGCCGGAACCGCCCCGTCCGAGGAGGCGGAAGCGGAATCGGACGGCGTCGGCCCGGGCGTGCTGGGCGCCCCCGTCGTACCGGAGCCGCTGACGGTGGGCGCCGGGCTGATGCTCCGGCCCCCCTTGTCGTCGCCCCCGCCGTCCTGCCTCATCAACGCGTACACCGAGCCACCCGCGCCCAGCGCCACCACCACCGCGATCACGACGAGCAGCGCGGTCGACCGCGCACTGCGCCGCTCCCGCTCCGGCACCCCACCGACGGGCGGCGGCCCGTACGGCGGCGTGACCCCGGGCCCGCCCCCATAGGGGTTGTACGACTGCTGGGCCCCGCCCCACGCCCCGGCTCCGCCCTGCTGTGGATGGCCGTACGCCCCGCCCGGCTGCGCATACGGCTGAGGCTGAGGATGCTGCTGCGCATACCCGTACGCCCCGAACCCCGGCGTCGGAGTCTGCCCCGCCACAACGGTAGGCAGATGATTCACACCACCCCCGGCCCCCGGCTCGGCCCCCCTCCCGTCATCGGCAACGGCAGCGTGCTCGGGCGACACCGCACCGTCACCGGTCTCGGCTTTCAGCCCATCGGCATCCCCCGCACCCGCCGACGACGCCTGCACGGGTGCTGCGGGTGGGAAACCAGACCCGGCCGAAGGCCGGGTGCCCCCCGACGCACCCGCAGCCGCGCTCGCACCCGAATCCGCACCCGACGAACCACCCCCCGACGACGACTCCCCCTCCGGATCCTCGACCTCCAGCAACTGCACCGCATGCCGGCCGAGTTGCGCGACCAACGCCCCCGGAAGCCACGGATCCCGGGACCGCCCCCCGGCCACGGTGTCCTCCGCCCCCGTCCGCTCCAGCACCGCATCCAGCGAAGGCCGAGCCCCCGGATCCTTGCGCAGGCAGTCCCGCACCAGGTCGGCGATCCCCTCCGGCACCCCCGCCAGATCCGGCTCCTCCTGAGCGATCCGGAACATCAGCGCGTGCACACCACTGTTGGCCGTCCCGAACGGCAGCGATCCCGTCGCCGCGTACGCCAGCACCGACCCCAGGCAGAACACGTCGCACGCCGGCGTGATCCGGTCCCCCCGCACCTGCTCGGGCGCCATGAACCCCGGCGACCCGACCAGCGACCCGGTCCGGGTGAGCCCCTCCCCGCCCAGCGAGGTCGTCTCCAGCGCCCGGGCGATCCCGAAGTCGATGACCCGCGGACCGTCGATGGTGACGAGCACGTTCGACGGCTTCAGATCCCGGTGCACGATCCCCGCCGCGTGGATGTCCTTCAGCGCGTGCGCGAGCCCTGCCGCGAGGATCCGTACCGACCGCTCGGGCAGCGCCCCGTGATCGTGCCCCACCACTTGCTGCAGGCTCGGCCCGGCCACGTACCCGGTGGCCACCCACGGCACCGGCGCCTCGGTGTCCGCGTCCAGCACGGGCGCGGTCCAGTACCCGCCGACCCGCCGCGCGGACTGCACCTCCTGCCGGAACCGCGCCCGGAACTCCTCCTGCGCGGCGAGCTCCTCGCGGACCAGTTTCACGGCGACGGTACGGCCCCGGTCCGACCGGGCCAGATACACGTGCCCCATACCGCCCGCACCCAGCCGCGCCAGCAACCGGTAGCCCCCGATGAGCTGCGGATCCCCCGCCCCCAGCTTCTCCATGCCGCCCCGCCCTTCCCCCCGGACACGCACCGCATACGTGTGCATCGGACCGAGAATAATGCGGTCCAGCGGGCAGTCGCGCGGGCCGCTGTCTACGGTTCCGTAACAGGCATACCCAGTTCCTCCAGGACCGCCGACAGCCGCTCCAGCAGCCGTACCGCCTCGGCCAGTTCACGCTCCCCCATCGCCTCGGCCAGCCGGTCGGCGAAGGCCGCGTGCCCGGGGCCGATCCGGGCCACGGCGGCCCGCCCCTCCGCCGTGGGCGCGAGGAGCTTTGCGCGCCGGTGCGCCGGGTTCGGCCGGTACTCGGCGAGCGCCCGCTCGACCAGCAGATCGGCGATGCGCTGCACGCTCTGCCGGGTGATGCCCATGGCCCGGGCGACACCAGCCACCGGCAGCGGCTCGGCCAGCACCGCGCCGAGCACCTGCCACCAGGCGGCGGTGAGCCCGGCCGGGCGGGCCAGTTGCTCGGCGACGGACAGGAACTGGCCGTTGAGGTGGAAGACGCCGACGGCGCTCCGGCTGAGCAGTTCCTGCCGCTCCCGGCTCATCGGGCGCCGGCCCGCTGGAGGACGGCGTACGCCTCGGCATCGGAGTCGTGGTGCAGCCGGTACCAGGCGTCCAGCACCTCGCCCTCGTACACCCCGAGGAGCCGCAGGACCTCGCGGGCGAAGGCGACGGGTTCGGTGGGCCCGGCGGTGATGAGGCCGCCGTCGGTCACGGCGTCCGTCTCGAGGTAGCGCGCGCCGCCCGCGTAACCGGTGGCGGCCAGATAGGAGGCGGCCGCGCTGGTGTGGGCGCGGTCGTCGAGCAGGCCCTCGCGGGCGAGGCCGGCGGTGGCGCCGCAGATCGCGGCGACGGGCACGCCGGCGTCGAGGAAGGCGCGGGCGGTCCGGGCGAAGGGGGCGAGGTCGTCCGTCCCCGCCGCGGCAGCGGCTGATGTCCCGGTCCAGAGGTCGGCGCCCGGGAGGATCAGCAGGGCGCTGTCCGCGGGGTGCAGGTCGTCGAGCGCGAGGTCGGGCTGGATGCGCAGTCCGCCGATGCTCGTCACCGGCTCGGTGGTGGGCCCGACGGTCAGGATCCGGTGACCGGCCCGCGCCAGGCAGGCGGTCGTGAGCCCCGTCTCCCAGTCGGCGAGGCTGTCGTAGACGGCGAGGTGTACCGTGACATCACTCATGACAGCATGCTGTCGATTCGACAGGATACTGTCGATCACTCGGCCGTGCCGACGTCGACAACCTGTCGCGGAAAGCCCCCGTCCACGGAACAAGACGCCGATGTCGCTTCCGCATCGTGGACATTTACCCTCACTCGCATGACCCCTCAGCCCAATCCCGACGCCGGCGCCGCGGTCAAGGCCGCGGACCGCGCGCACGTCTTCCACTCCTGGTCCGCCCAGGACCTCATCGACCCGCTCGCCGTCGCCGGCGCGGAAGGGTCGTACTTCTGGGACTACGACGGCAAGCGGTACCTGGACTTCACCAGCGGGCTGGTGTACACGAACATCGGCTACCAGCACCCGAAGGTCGTCGCGGCCATCCAGGAGCAGGCGGCCCGGATGACGACCTTCGCGCCCGCCTTCGCGATCGAGGCGCGCTCGGAGGCCGCCCGGCTGATCGCCGAGCGGACCCCCGGCGACCTGGACAAGATCTTCTTCACCAACGGCGGCGCCGACGCCGTCGAGCACGCGGTGCGCATGGCCCGGCTGCACACGGGCCGCCCCAAGGTGCTCTCGGCCTACCGGTCGTACCACGGCGGCACCCAGCAGGCGGTCAACATCACCGGCGACCCGCGCCGCTGGGCGAGCGACAGCGCCACCAGCGGCGTCGTCCACTTCTGGGCGCCGTTCCTCTACCGCTCCCGCTTCTACGCCGAGACCGAGGAGCAGGAGACCGCGCGCGCTCTGGAGCACCTGGAGACGACGATCGCCTTCGAGGGTCCGGGCACGGTCGCGGCGATCATCCTGGAGACCATCCCGGGCACGGCCGGAATCATGGTCCCGCCGCCCGGCTACCTGGCCGGCGTCCGCGAGATCTGCGACCGCCACGGCATCGTCTTCATCCTGGACGAGGTCATGGCCGGCTTCGGGCGCACGGGCGAGTGGTTCGCCGCCGACCTCTTCGGGGTCGTACCCGACCTGATGACCTTCGCCAAGGGCGTGAACTCCGGTTACGTGCCGCTGGGCGGTGTCGCCATCTCGGGCGCGATCGCCGAGACCTTCGGCAAGCGGCCCTACCCCGGCGGTCTGACCTACTCCGGGCACCCGCTGGCCTGCGCCGCCGCCGTCGCCACGGTCGGCGTGATGGCGGAGGAGGGTGTGGTGGAGAACGCGAAGCGCCTCGGCGAGACGGTGCTCGCGCCCGCCCTCGCCGATCTGGCCGAGCGCCACCCGAGCGTCGGCGAGGTGCGCGGCGTCGGCATGTTCTGGGCGCTGGACCTCGTGAAGAACCGTGAGACCCGCGAGCCGCTGGTGCCGTACAACGCGGCCGGCGAGGCGAACGCCCCCATGGCCGCGTTCGCGGCCGCCGCCAAGCAGCACGGCGTGTGGCCGTTCGTGAACATGAACCGCACCCACGTGGTCCCGCCGTGCAATGTCACGGAGGCCGAGCTGAAGGAGGGCCTCGCCGCCCTGGACGCCGCGCTGAGCGTGGCCGACGAGTACACGGTGTAGCCGTACGACGGCTGCCGCCAGGGCGATCCGAACGCGTAAGGTGGCGTGCTCGTACGACATGACGTACACGCGTAGACCGCGAGTACGGACGTGGACGGACGAGTACGTCACCTGACGCGTGAGGAGAAGCCCCCCATGCCCGGCACCGGCGCCGTGACGCGCAGCACCCTGCGCCAGCAGATCGCGGACGCGCTCCGTGACGAGGTGCTGGCGGGGCGGCTGCGACCGGGCCGGGCGTTCACGGTCAAGGAGATCGCCGAGCAGTACGGCGTCTCCGCCACCCCCGTCCGCGAGGCACTGGTCGACCTGTCCGCGCAGGGCATCCTGGAGGCCGACCAGCACCGCGGCTTCCGTGTGCCGGAGTACTCCGTCACCGACTACCGGAACATGATCGAGGCCCGCAGCCTGGTCACCGACGGCATGTTCCAGGCTCTCAGCGCCGGCCACCCCGCCTTCCGGACTCCGCCCGCGGACTCCCGTACGACGGCCGCGCTCACCACGGTGCGCCGCCGCGGCGAGGAGGCCTCGCGGGCCGCCGCGGCCGGCGACCTGACGGTCCTGATCGGCTACGACCTCCGCTTCTGGCGCGAGCTGAGCTCCCTCTTCGGCAACCCCTACCTCGGCGACTTCCTCCACCGCCTGCGCGTGCAGTCCTGGGTCTGCGCGGTGCAGCATCTGCTTCGCCTGCCCGACCTGCGCGGCCGCCTGTGGGCCGGGCACACGGACCTGGTCGACGCGCTGGCCCGGCGCGAGGCCGACACCGCGCGCTCGATCGTCGCCGAGTCCAACGCCCATTCGCTGGAGCTGCTGGAACACCTGACCAACGGGTAGATGACCAGTACCCTTCCCCAGACCACCTTCTGTGTGCGAGGAGCTTTCTTTGGCCTGTGACCTGTGGCTGGTACCGCTTGTGGACGTGTTGTGCCACACCCCGGACAACCCGTTCGCCGAGGAACTCGCCCAGTACAACAACGCACTGGCGGCGGCCGGTCTCCCGCCGGTTCCCGTGTACCAGTACATGCCGGGCCTGTCCGGCGATGTCGCCCCGGTGGCCGGCTTCGACTACGACGCGCTCCACTTCCTGCGCCGCGCGTACCTGCTCCAGGTCTGCGGCCTGCCGGTGACTCCCGTCGACGAACTCGGCGGTGACTACGAACAGTTGCTGGAGATGTTCGAGTCGACGGCCCAGCAGTCCCACCTGGTCTGGCACTACGACCACGCGGGTGCGTACGTCCCCGTGGACTTCCCGCACCCCCTGTCCAACGACGAACTGCTCGCCGGCGGCGGCCCGTTGGGCTCCTCCCAGGCCCTCCTGCGCGAGCTGGAGTACGTCGCCGGCTCGATCGGCATCGACCCGGCCAACCCCCCGGCGCCCCCGGCCCCGCCCACGGCCCCCACGGAGCTGGAGGAACCGGCCGTCCCCGCCCCCTACGACCCCAGCCCCTTCGCCCGCGAACGGCACGTATGGCTGGGCCTGCATGCGGCGGCGACACGCTCCCTGGCGCAGGGCTCGATGATCGTGTTCAGCTGATTCCGGGGGCTGGTGCGGTGGGGTGCGGTGCGGTGGGCCGTTGACGTGGGGGCACGGTGAGTATCCGTCCCGTCACCTTGGCTGCTCTCGCCCCGCTGTGTGATTTCACCCACCTCTTCTTGCCCTGGGCGAAATGCCTACCTACGTTCGGTGGCATGTCCCCCCACGGCCCCACCTTCGACTTCAGCGTCGACCTCAGCTCGCACGAGATGCTCCGGCGAACCCACGTCATGGCCGCTCTCGGCCCCGGCTGGGACCCCGCCGCGGCGCTCCGGGGTGAGGAGGAGGCGCGTGCCCTGCTGTACTCCGGGCTGGACGCCGAGCAGCAGCGCATCTATGACGAGCTGGTCGCGGCCGGTGTGCTCCCGGCAGGGCCCGGCGATGCTGCCGCTTGATCCACAGGCCGACATAGGACGGCGCGCCTGGGTGGAGTGCCCGAGCTGCGACGACCAGGCCGGGTGCGAGGCCTGCCGGCGCGGAGCGACCTGCACCGCGCACTGGCGCTATCTGCTCTCCAACACCGGCAGCCTGCTGAACCTGCAGTGCCCCTCGTGCCACCACGTCTGGACCCACGAGACGCACTTCGGCGCCCCGCGCTCGTCCGACTGATCCGGCTGATCCGGCTGATCCGGCTGATCCGGCTGATCCGGCTGAAGAACACGCGCGATATGTCTGCCCCGTTCACTACGGACTGACGTCCACCACGGACTGACGCCGCGAACACGGCAGCGGCCGGGCAGCGGGCAGGTGTCGTCCCCTTCCCGGCCGGCACCGGTTCGGCGTCGTACCGTCAGTCGACCGTGATCTTGCGCTCGCGCAAAGGCGCTGCTCTCAGAAGACCGGCGTACCCGCCTGTGTCAGCTTCCAGTTGGTGACGGCGAAGTCGGCCGGGTCGAGGGTCTTCTTCGTGGTCACGTAGTCGATCATCAGCTGACGGATCTCGTTCGTCGAGCTGTAGGCGATGGGGGCGGAAGCGATGTGGGGGTAGCCCGAACCGCCGTTCGCACGGTAGTTGTTGACCGCGACGACGAAGACCTGGTCGTCGGCCACCGGCGCGCCGTTGTAGGTGAGGTTCTTGATCCTCGAACCCTCCGGCTGCGCGATGTCGATGTCGTAGTCGACGCCCGCAGCCGTGTCGTACATGTAGTCCCAGAAGTTGTTGGCGTTGGTCAACGTCGCGGTGTCGACCTTCGTGCCGGCCGGGACCTGGTGGTAGTACTTCGCCCCGTACTCCAGGTAGTCCTTGAGCTGGGCACCCGTCAGCTTCTTGCCGTACAGGGTGTTGTCGTAGATGTAGAGGCCGGCGATGTCCTTGATGGTGACGTTGCCCTGGGGGATGTCGGCCGTGCGGGAGAAGGGGGCCGCGACCGAGATCAGCGGGAGGGCGGCGTCCGCCGCCGACAGGCCCGCCTTCACCGTGTCCATCTGGACCTTGTGGATGAAGTCCATGATCGGCACGTCTTTCCAGCAGGATTCCGCCGCCGAGAGGTCCGCCGTACACGTGCCGACCGCCGTGTTGACGTACTTGACCACCAGTTCGTGGTCGGCCTCCAGGAGCTTCTTGATCTCCGGGTCCTCGTCCACGGTGTTGGGGTTGAGGGTCTGCGCCGTCTTGCTCGTCACCTTCCACTGGCCGTGGTGCAGTTCGAGCTCGAAGTCGAAGACGCTGAGGCGGTAGCCCCAGCAGTACGGCTCCGAGAGGAGCACTTCCTCACCGGTCTCCGCGTTCTTCACCGTGTAGGAGGGGACCTCCACGTGCGTGTGGCCGACGAGAATCGCGTCGATGCCGGGAACCTGCTCCGCGACCAGGTTCGACGCGTTCTCCACGTACGGGAGTTCGTCGCCGTAGGAGGACGAGCCGTCCAGGCCCGAGTGGTCGGTCAGGAAGACGACGTCACAGCCCAGCGCGCGCAGCCTCGGCACGTACTTCTTGGCCTGCTCCACCAGGCCCGGGAACACCATCTTGCCGCTGACGTTGTCCTTGTCCCACAGCGCGATACCGGGGTTGGTCAGGCCGAGGATGCCGACCTTGATGTCCGGGGCGCCCGGCACGCAGATGCGCTTCACGGTGTACGGCTGGAAGGCGGGGCGCAGGGTCTTCGCGTCGAGGGCGTTGGCGCCGAGCAGCGGGAAGCGGCACTGGCTCTCGAACTTGCGCAGCACCTCGATGCCGTAGTTGAACTCGTGGTTGCCGAGGGCGGCGGCGTCGTAGCGCATGTGGTTCATGGCCACGGCCATCGGGTGCCTGGGGCCCTTCTTGCCGCCGGTGCCCGTGATCGGGTCGACCCGCGCGAAGTAGTAGGCCAGGGAGGTGCCCTGGATGATGTCGCCGGCGTCGACGAGGAGGACGTGGTCCTCGCCCTTGGCCTCGCGCTGCTGCTTGATGAGGGTGGCCACGCGCGCCACGCCCACGGAGTTGCCCGCCTTGTCGGTGTAGGCGGCGTCCTTGTAGTAGTCCCAGTCGAAGACGTGGCTGTGCAGGTCGGTCGTGCCGAGAATGGAGAACGACCAGGTGCGGGGCGTGTGCTCGGGCGTCTGCGGCTGCTCGGCGGCCTGTGCGCCGCCGGTGCCGACGGCGCCCGCGGCGGCCACCGCCGCACCGGTGACGGCCGACTTCTTCACGAACTCCCGGCGGTTCATGGGACTGAGGGGCATTCAGGGCTCCTGGTGTGGCTGGAATTGGCGACGAGCAGCGGCGGGTGCAGTGCGGAGGCTACCCGCGTAGATGCTGCTCGCGCCCACGATTGCCGGAAAACCAGGGAAAGGCCATGTCCAGGTCAAGGATGGGTCAGTGCGCGCCCTGTGCGAACTCTGGGGAAACAGCCGGTGTCAGATACGGCCGATCATCCTGATCTCCGGCGGCCACAGCACCCCGCTCGCCATCAGCAGGGAGGGGCCCAGATGCACCGGGCAGACGCGCAGTGGGGGCAGCTGGTACCGGGCGACCTCGAAGATCGCGGGGTCGGCGCAGCCCGTGCCCTCGGCATCCGCGCCTTCGCCGCCGTACGGCCCCCGGCACCGCAGGTCCCGGTGGATGCTCATACTCCGATTGCACCGCGCGGAACGACGGAACGCCCGCCGATCACGCCGTGCGGCGGACCGGCGGGCGCTCCCGCGTGGTGCTTACAGGAACGAGTTGATCTCGATCGTCTCGTCCCGGCCCGGACCCACGCCGATCGCGGAGATCGGGGCGCCGGACATCTCCTCCAGCGCCTTGACGTAGTTCTGGGCGTTCTTCGGCAGGTCGGCGAAGGACTTCGCCTTGCTGATGTCCTCCGACCAGCCGGGGAGCATCTCGTAGACCGGCTTCGCGTGGTGGAAGTCGGTCTGGGAGTACGGCAGTTCCTCGACGCGCTTGCCGTCGATCTCGTACGCCACGCAGACCGGGATCTGCTCCCAGCCGGTCAGCACGTCCAGCTTGGTGAGGAAGAAGTCGGTCAGGCCGTTGACGCGGGTGGCGTACCGGGCGATGACGGCGTCGAACCAGCCGCAGCGCCGGTCACGGCCGGTGGTCACGCCCCGCTCGCCGCCGATCCGGCGCAGCGCCTCGCCGTCCTCGTCGAACAGCTCGGTCGGGAAGGGTCCGGCGCCGACACGGGTGGTGTAGGCCTTGAGGATGCCGATGACCCGGCTGATCTTCGTGGGGCCCACGCCGGCGCCGGTGCAGGCGCCGCCCGCGGTGGGGTTGCTGGACGTCACGAAGGGGTACGTGCCGTGGTCGATGTCCAGCAGGGTGCCCTGGCCGCCCTCGAAGAGCACGACCTTGTCCTGCTCCAGCGCCTGGTTGAGGACGAGCACCGTGTCGGCGACGTACGGCTTGATCTGCTCCGCGTAGCCCAGCAGCTCCTCGACGACCTGGCTCACGGCGATCGCGCGCCGGTTGTACAGCTTGGTGAGGATCTGGTTCTTGACGTCGAGGGCCGCCTCGACCTTCTGGGTCAGGATCGACTCGTCGTAGAGGTCCTGGACCCGGATGCCGACGCGGTTGATCTTGTCGGCGTAGGTCGGCCCGATGCCGCGACCGGTGGTCCCGATCTTCCGCTTCCCGAGGAAGCGCTCCGTGACCTTGTCGACGGTCACGTTGTACGGCGTGATGATGTGCGCGTTACCGCTGATCATGAGCTTGGACGTGTCGACGCCACGCTCGTTCAGACCGCTCAGCTCGGAGAGCAGGACCGACGGGTCGACGACGACGCCGTTGCCGATGACCGGAACACACGTTGGCGAGAGGATTCCGGAAGGGAGAAGGTGGAGGGCGTACTTCTGGTCGCCGACGACGACCGTGTGGCCGGCGTTGTTGCCGCCCTGGTATCGCACTACATAGTCCACCGAGCCACCGAGCAGGTCGGTCGCCTTTCCCTTGCCTTCGTCACCCCACTGAGCACCGAGCAGCACAAGTGCGGGCACGCGCGTACACCCCTTCCGGGCGGGGCATGTCCAAGGTCGGGGGCGTGGGCGTAAGGTTCACCGCCGCGTGCCACAGCGACCGCCGTTGGTCGCCAACCGTCGGACCGGATGCCCCGGAATAGACGAAGCCCCTGGCGCAATAGCGCAAGGGGCTCTTGCACAAAGATGCTACCCGAGGAAGCGAGGCAGGACCGAGGTGGCGACTTTCGCGACGTCCGAACAGCTGCTGGTGATCATCGATCCGGCGGCACGGCAGAGGGACGGAGAGTCCGTACGGATCGCGAAAGACGTGCTCAGCGCGGGTGCGGCGGCGAAGGTGTGCCTGCCCGACGGGCCGGAGGAATTCGCCCGAGCACTGGGCCGGCGGGGTTCCAGGCGGCCGGTCGTGGTGGGCGACGGTCACGCTCTGGTGCGTGCGGTGACCCTGCTGCACCGGGCGCGGGAGCTGGCCGGGTGTGCGCTGTCGGTGGTCCCGGTGGGTGACACGCGGCTTGCCGAGGCGCTGGGTGTGCCCGGTGGCGCGGTCGCGGCGGCGCGGGCCGTGCTGGACGGGGCCGAGCGGCGGCTGGACCTGCTGGTCGACGACAGCGACGGGGTCGTGCTGAGCGGGCTGGGCATTCCACCGGAGCCGGTGCGGGCGGCTTCCGCCGCCGAGCCGGTGACCGTGTCCTCGGGCCGGCCCTGGTACCGCTCCCTGGTCCGCACCCTCGCCCCCCGCCCGCCCCGGCTCCCCGCCATACCGGCACCGGGCCCCTCCCGGCTCCGGGTCGAGGTCGACGGGGAGACGGTGGTCGACCTGGGTCAGCCCGTGGAGGCCGTGTCGGTCACACCGGGCCCGGGCGGGTTGGCGCGGGTGGAGGTGCGGCCCCTGTCGGTGGGCGCGGAGGCGACGCCGGTACGGGTGTCCGGCCGCACGATTTCGGTGGCCGGCGCGGATTTCCGGTACCGGGCGGACGCGGGGGTGTCGGGCCCGGTACGGAGGCGGACGTGGCGGGTGGCGGAGGGGGCTTGGGGGCTGGTGTTGCCGTCAGCTTGAGGCGGGGGCCTGGAAGCCGGTGGTGTCGAGTGAGCAGTCGAAGGGGGCCGGAATGTGGAGCTTCTCGCCGAAGGGCTGCGTGCAGTGTGACTCGTAGCCCTTCCCAGATGGCGTCCAGAAAACTGTCGCCTGCTCCTTTTGCATGTCGAGGAGCAGGTAGACGGGGACTCCAGCCCGTCCGTAGACCTCGACCTTGTCCGTCAGGTCATCGCCCCGGGTCGCGGGAGAGGTCAGCTCTGCGACGAAGGACAGCCCTTCGCCGTCCAAACGATTGCTGTCCGTCTCGAAGACCCGCTCGTGGGCCGCGTGGATGTGTGGCCCGTACGCGCTCTCGTCACCCGGAAAGACGAAGAGGAACGGGCCGACGCTGAGGTGGTGGCCCTGAGGAAGATGGCTCTGCAACTGTTCGCAGACCCGCCTCATCACCAGGGCGTAGTACCCCTTCGACCACGGCGACACGACGATTTTCCCCCTGTAGATCTCGGCCTTGAAGCCATCGCGCAGGTCCAGCTCGTCGAGGATGTCCAGCAGTTCCTCGAAGCTGTCGGGCTTGCCGCCGCTGATCGTCGGTTGCTCTGTCACCAACGTCATGATGCGCCCTCCCTCTGATGCCGACCAGCCGCGACTCAGCGTAGCCGAGTGAACACGCACATCGCGCAGAGATCCCGAAAGCCATAGGTCAATGGTCTGGTGACAAATATTTAACCGCTCCGACCCCTTCCGGTGCCCCCGTTTCGTCCACCATCCTGCTCCATCAGGACCCACCAGGACTCAGGAACCGGACACAGAGGGGGCCACCCGATGGCAGTGGACGAGGGCGTCGCCCCGGCGGCGGACATGGCGGACGGGGAAACGGTTCATCGGCTGAAACCCAACGCCGTGGGCCTGCTCGGCGTGGTGTTCATGGCCGTCGCCACCGCCGCGCCCATCACCGCCATGACCGGCAACGTGCCCTTCATGGTCTCGTCCGGCAACGGCATCGGGGCACCAGCGAGCTATCTCGTCGCAATGGTCGTCCTGGCAATCTTTTCCGTGGGTTTCACGTCGATGGCGAAGCACATCACGTCCACCGGCGCCTTCTACGGGTTCATCTCCTACGGCCTCGGACGGACCGCCGGCCTCGCCTCCGGACTGCTCGCGACCTTCGCGTACGTCGTCTTCGAACCCGCGCTGATCGGCATCTTCTCGACCTTCGCGACCACGACGCTGAGGGACCAGACCGGCGTCCACCTCCCCTGGTGGGCCTTCGCCCTCCTGATGCTCGCGATCAACGCGACCGGCACCTGGTTCGGCATCAGCGTCGCCGAGAAGCTGCTGGTGGCGCTGCTGGCGACGGAGGTGACGGTGCTGGCCGCGATGGCGGTGTCGGTCGCCCTGCACGGCGGCGGCCCGCACGGGTTCACCCTCGCCCCGGTGAACCCGGTCAACGCCTTCAAGGGCACGTCCGCCGGGCTCGGGCTCTTCTTCGCCTTCTGGTCCTGGGTCGGTTTCGAGTCCACCGCGATGTACGGCGAGGAGTCCCGCGACCCGAAGAAGATCATCCCCAAGGCCACGATGATCAGCGTCCTGGGCGTCGGCGTCTTCTACGTCCTCGTCTCCTGGATGGCCATCACGGGCAACGGCGAGGCCGAGGCCGTGAAGGCCGCCTCCTCCGCCAACCCTCTCGCCCTGTTCTTCGACCCCACCGAGCGGTACGTCGGCCACTGGGCCGTCGACGTCATGCAGTGGCTGATGATCACCGGCTCGCTGGCCTGCGGCATGGCCTTCCACAACTGCGCCGCGCGCTATCTGTACGCCCTCGGGCGGGAGGGCGTCCTGCCGTCGCTGAAGAGCACCATCGGCCGCACCCACGCCCGGCACGGCTCCCCGCACATCGCGGGCCTGGTGCAGACGGTGGTGAGCGCCGTGCTGATCGGCGCGTTCTGGATCGCGGGCAAGGACCCGTACAACGCGCTGTACGTCCTGCTGGCCATCCTCGGCACGATGGCGATCCTGATCGTGCAGGCCGTGTGCTCCTTCGCCGTGCTCGTCTACTTCCGCAGGCACCACCCCGAGAGCCGGCACTGGTTCCGGACCTTCACCGCCCCGCTCATCGGCGGCATCGCGATGCTCGGCGTGGTCGTCCTGCTGGTGTCCAACATGGGGGTCGCGGCGGGGGCGGAGTCCGGCTCACTGCTGCTGAAGGCGACGCCGTGGCTGGTGGCGCTGGTCGCGGCCACGGGCGTGGGCTGCGCCCAGTACCTGAAGCGGCGGGCGCCCGAGCGGTACGCGCTGCTGGGGCGGACGGTACTGGAGGAGACCAAGGAACGCTGAAAGAGTCCGGAGCGCTGAAAAAGCTCAGCGCCCGTACTTCCGCTCCCGGTACACCCGCCAGCGTTCCATCATCTCCGCCACGTCCCTCTCCACGAACTCGAAGAAGTCCAGCGTCTCGGCGAGCCGGCGTCCCGCGGGGGTGTCGGCTCCGAGGCTCGACACGCCTTCCCGCAGGGCGTCCTCCCAGCGCTTGATGATCGCCTCGCGGTTGGTGAGCGCCTCGTACCACTGGTCGCTGTGCACCCGGTACCGCTCCCGGCGTGAGCCCGGCTCGCGTTCGCGGGAGACCAGGTGGACCTGGGCGAGGTAGCGGACCGCGCCGGAGACGGCGGCGGGGCTGATCTTGAGCTGGTCGCCCAGCTCGGCGGAGGTCAGGATGCCGTCGTCGGAGGCGAGCAGCGCGGCGAAGACCCGGGCCGGCATGCGCGGTACACCCGCCTCGACCAGCTGTGCCGCGAAGTGTTCCACGAACCGCGAGACCGACTCCGGGTCCCGCTCCGGCGTTCCTGTCCTCGACTCCGTCATGTCTCTCACCCTATCCGGGGTTCATGCGCTTCCTTAACTTCACAAATTTCTGAAAGAAGCGTACGTTCGGAACCATGACGAAGGCAATCACGGTCTCCGGGCTCCACAAGTCCT
Source organism: Streptomyces sp. RB17 (assembly GCF_009604455.1). Lineage (GTDB taxonomy): Bacteria > Actinomycetota > Actinomycetes > Streptomycetales > Streptomycetaceae > Streptomyces. The sequence continues at coordinate 556,392 of NZ_WEGL01000004.1, read as the reverse complement.
TCGGCCGTACCCACGCGCTGGACGGCCTCGACCTGGACGTCGAGGCCGGCGAGGTGCACGGCTTCCTCGGCCCGAACGGCGCCGGCAAGTCGACCACGATCCGGGTGCTGCTCGGCCTGCTGCGCGCCGACGCGGGCGCCGCGCAGGTGCTGGGCCACGACCCGTGGCGGGACGCGGTGGAGGTGCACCGCAGGATCGCCTACGTGCCCGGCGACGTGACCTTGTGGCGCAACCTCTCCGGCGGCGAGGTCATCGACCTCTACGGCCGCCTGCGCGGCGGACTGGACCGGCGGCGGCGCGCCGAGCTGATCGAACGGTTCGAGCTGGACCCGACCAAGAAGGGCCGCACCTACTCCAAGGGCAACCGGCAGAAGGTCGCCCTGGTCGCCGCCTTCGCCTCGGACGTGGACCTGCTGATCCTGGACGAGCCGACCTCGGGCCTGGACCCGCTGATGGAGGAGGTCTTCCAGCGCTGTGTGGAGGAGGAGCGGGAGCGCGGCCGTACGGTCCTGCTGTCGTCGCACATCCTGAGCGAGGTCGAGGAACTCTGCGACCGGGTCAGCATCATCCGCAAGGGGCGCACGGTGGAGAGCGGGTCGCTGGCCGAACTTCGGCATCTGACCCGCACCAGCGTGAGCGCCGAACTCGCCGGTCCGCCCAACGGGCTGGCCCACCTGCCGGGCGTGCACGACCTCGACGTGCAGGGCCACCGGGTCCGGCTCCAGGTGGACACCGGACAACTCGACGCCGTGCTGCGCTCGTTGACCGCCTCCGGGGTGCGCTCGCTGACCTCGACGCCGCCGACGCTGGAGGAGCTGTTCCTGCGGCACTACGAGGACGAGGTGCCCGCATGAACTCCCAACTCGCCGGCACCGGAACCCTGCTGAGGTTCGCCCTGCGCCGCGACCGCGTGCTGATCCCGGTCTGGGTCGCGGTGAACGCGCTGATGGTCCTCTCCATGCCGAAGACGCTGAAAGGCCTGTACGGCACCCCGGCCGCCCGCGCCGACCTCATGCACCAGATGGCGACCAACACCTCCCTGCGCGCCATGGTCGGCCCCGTCTTCGACGACTCGCTCGGTGCGCTGACGGCATGGCGGATCGGGGTGTACGCGGGCGCCCTCGCCGCCGTGACGAGCCTGCTCGTCGTCGTACGGCACACCCGCGACGAGGAGGAGAGCGGGCGGCAGGAGATGGTGTCCTCCGGGATGGTGGGGCGCCGCGCCCCGCTCACGGCGGCGCTGCTCGCGGCGGCCGTCGCGAACGCGGCCCTGTGCGTCCTGGTCGTGGCGGGCCTGGCCGGCCAGGGCGCCCCGGGCGCCCTGGCCTTCGGGCTCGGGGTGGCGGGCGTCGGCATGGTCTTCGCCACGATGGCGGCGATCGTCGCCCAGCTGACGGAGAGCGCCCGGCTGGCCCGGGGACTGACGGCGGCCGTGCTGGGCGCGGCGTTCGTGCTGCGCGCGGCGGGCGACTCGGCGTCGGACGACGGCTCGTCGGTGCTGACCTGGCTCTCCCCGCTGGGCTGGCTGGAGAACCTGCGCGCCTTCGCGGCCGAACGCTGGTGGGTGCTGCTGCTGTTCGCCGCCGCCGTGGCCCTCCAGGCGGTGGTCGCCTACGAGTTGGCCGGGCGACGGGACATCGGCATGAGCTTCCTGCCGACCCGGCCGGGACCGGCGGCCGGCCGCCTCGGCACGGCGGGCGCGCTGGCCTGGCGGTTGCAGCGCGGCAGCGTGCTCGGCTGGTCGATCGGCTTCTTCCTCGCCGGAGTCGTCTACGGCGGGCTGACGGACGGCGCGGCCAAGCTCGTCGGCGACAACGCCAAGGCTCGGGAGATCTTCCAGCGGATGGGCGGCCAGTCGGGTCTGACGGACGCGTTCCTCGCCGCGATGGTCGGCATGCTCGGTCTGGTCGCCGCGCTCTATGTGGTCTCCTCCGTGCTGCGGCTGAGCGGTGAGGAGACCTCCGGCAGGGCCGAGCCGGTGCTGGCCGCGGCCGTGGGCCGGCTGCGCTGGGCCGCCGGCCACCTGGTCATCGCCTTCGGCGGCTCGGCCCTGCTGATGCTGCTGGCCGGCCTGGGCTTCGCCGTCGGCTACGGCCGGCAGATCGGCCCGGTGCTGGGGGCGTGTCTGCTCCAGGTCGCCGCGGTGTGGGTGATCGGCGGGGTCGCGGTCCTGCTGTTCGGCGTGCTGCCGCGGGGCGCGGTGGCGGCGTGGGGTGTCGCCGGTGCGGTGTTGCTGATCGGCTGGATCGGGCCCGCGCTGAACGTGCCCCGCACGGTGCTGGACCTGTCCCCGTTCGGGCATCTGCCGAAGTTGCCGGGTGGCGCGATGGAGTGGGGGCCGGTACTGGTCCTGCTGGGCCTGGCCGTGGTGCTGGTGACCGGCGGGCTGGCGGGCCTGCGGCGCCGTGATCTGGCCGGCTGAGGCTCGGTCGTCCGTACTGCTCGAGCAGAACGGATGATCACTCCACCTCGACGCTCAGCCCCTCCAGTCCCCGGATGACGAAGTTCGGCTTCCTCGTCGGCTCCGCCGCCAGGGTCAGCGTGGGGGCCTGCTGGAGGAGGGCCGTCATGGAGGCCGCGAGCTCGATGCGGGCCAGGGGCGCACCGATGCAGTAGTGGATGCCCGCGCTGAAGGAGATGTGCGGGTTGTCGGTGCGGGTCAGGTCCAGGCGGTCGGGGTCGGTGAACACGGCCGGGTCGTGATTGGCGGAACCGAAGAGCATGGCGATCTCCGAGCCCCTCGGGATCACCGTGCCGTCGATCTCGATGTCGTCCAGCACCCAGCGTTCGAAGAGCTGGAGCGGGGTGTCGTAGCGCATCAGCTCCTCGATCGCGGACGGGATCAGGGAGTGGTCGGCGCGCAGGGCGGCCAGCTGGCCGGGATTGCGGAACAGCGCCCACCAGCCGTTCACCGTGGCGTTGACCGTGGCCTCGTGGCCGGCGTTGAGCAGCAGGACCGCCGTGGAGATCATCTCCTGCTCGGTCAGCCGGTCGTCGTCCTCGTCGTGGGCGGCGATCAGGCCGGAGATGAGGTCCTCGCCCGGCTCCTTGCGGCGGGCCGCGATCAGCAACCGCAGATACTCCGAGAACTCCACCGAGGCCTGGACCGCCTGCGCCGCGGTGTCTTCCGACGGGTTCAGCTCGTACATCCCACAGATGGCCGCCGACCAGGGGCGGAGCGGGGCGCGGTCCGCCTCGGGGATGCCCAGCATCTCGGCGATCACCGCGACCGGCAACGGTTCGGCCACGTCGGTCAGCAGGTCGCCGCCGCCGTGGTGGACGAGCGCCGCCACCAGGTCGCCCGCCAGGTGCTGCACATACGGCTTCAGCCGGTCCACCGTGCGCGGCGTGAACGCCTTCGACACCAGGCGCCGGATCCGGGTGTGGTCCGGCGGCTCCAGATCGAGCATGCCGTGGTCGTTGAGGGTGTGGAACGGCTCGTGCTCCGGCGCGGGCGGGGTCCGCCCGAACTCCTCGTGCGAGAACCGGTGCTGATACGTCCGCCCCAGCCGGCGGTCCCGGAGCAGCGCCGAGACATCCGCGTGGTGCGGCACCAGCCACTGGTCGGTCGGCTCGTACCGGATCACCCGGCCGCGTGCGCGCAGCTCGGCGTAGGCCGGGTAGGGGTCGGCGAGGAACGCCGGGTCCCAGGGATCGAAACCAAGGTCGGTGGGGCCTGCCATGCGGGGACGCTAACCCGCCGGACGGCCGTCTGACCAGGGGTCCCCCCCTTCAGCCGTCCGGCTCGGCGAGTTCAGCCGTCCGGCTCGGCGAGGTGCTGCCGCAGCACGCGGGCGATGTCGCGGCCGTCTCCATCGCCTCCCTGTCAGCCCGGAGTCACCAGTCGTGCCTCATATGCGAACACCGCTGCCTGGGTGCGGTCCCTGAGGCCCAGCTTGACCAGGATGCGACTCACATGGGTCTTGATCGTCGACTCTGCCACCACCAGACGCTCGGCGATCTCCGCGTTGGACAGGCCCTGGGCGATCAGGATCAGGACCTCGGTCTCGCGTTCGGTGAGTTCGCCGTAGGCCGCCTGGGCCGAGGGGATCAGACGCGGGGGGTCGGAGAGGCGGGAGAACTCCGTGAGCAGGCGTTTGGTGACCGAGGGGGCGAGGAGGGCCTCGCCTGCGGCCACCACCCTTACCCCGTCGGCGAGTTGGCGGGCCGAGGCGTCCTTCAGGAGGAAGCCGGAGGCACCCGCGCGCAGGGCCTGGTACACATACTCGTCCAGGTCGAAGGTCGTCAGGACCAGCACCTTCGCCGCCGCGTCCGCCGCCACGATCTCCCGGGTGGCGTCGATGCCGTTCAGCTCCGGCATGCGGATGTCCATCAGCACCACGTCCGGGGCGAGTTCACGGACCCGGTCCACCGCCTCCCTTCCGTTGACGGCCTCGCCGACGACCTCGATGTCCGGCATCGCGTTCAGCAGGACGGAGAAGCCCTCGCGGACCATCATCTGGTCGTCCGCGATCAGTACGCGGATGGTCATGCGTCCCCTTCGCTCGCGGTGGCCGCCGGCACCGGCAGGAACACCGTCACCTCATAGCCCCCGTCCTCCGTCGGGGCCGCTGCCATCTCGCCGTTCAGCATCGACACACGCTCCCGCATGCCCGTGATGCCGTGCCCCGCGCCGGGAGAAGGCTTTATCAGGTGCGGCGCGGGCGGCGGGGTGTTGACTATGCGCAGGCCCAGACCGCCGAGCACATAGCCGATCTCCACGCGGGCGCTCGCTCCCGGCGCGTGCCGCAAGGTGTTGCTGAGGGCCTCCTGCACGATCCGGTACGCCGACAGCTCCACACCCTGCGGCAGTTCACGCACCGCACCGGTCACCGCCTTGTCCACCGTCAGGCCGGCCCCCCGCACATTGGCGAGCAGCCCGTCGAGGTCGGCCAGGGTCGGCTGGGGGGCGTCCGGCGCCTCGTAGTCCTCCGCGCGTACGACGCCGAGGACCCGGCGCAGCTCGGTCAGGGCCGCCACCGCGTTCTCCCGGATGGTGGCGAACGCCTTCTCCAGCTCCTCCGGCGGGTTCTCCACCCGGTAGGGCGCGGCCTCCGCCTGGATGGCGACCACCGACATGTGGTGGGCGACCACGTCGTGCAGCTCACGGGCGATCGTGGTGCGCTCCTCCAGGAGGGTGCGGCGGGAGCGCTCGTGCTCGGTGACCGTCTGCTGGGCGGTCACCTCCTGCTGGGCCTGGCGGCGGATGTGCCGGACCGAGACGGCCAGCAGGATCAGGGCCGACAGGACCAGCATCGGGGTGACATTGGAGTCATAGCGGTGCCAGCCGAAGAGGCCTGCGGTGACGAAGCCGTAGGCCGCGGTCATCACCCACATCGAGGCCGCGGTGCTCGGGCGGGTGCGCAGCGCGACAACCGTGAGCACCACCAGGTGGGACAGGAAACTGCCCGGCAGCCAGGGCCAGTCGCTCCAGTCGCCCCGGCCGATCACGGCGGCGACCGTGCTCGCGGCCAGCGAGAGCCAGAACGCCCCCACCGGACGCGCCAGCGTCAACAGCACCGGCGCCAGCGCCAGCAGCCCGCACAGCAGGGGGACCGGTCCTGAGCCGAAGGCGCTCGTCATGCCGAGGGACATCGCCACCATGCCCAGTACGACCACCACCGCGTGCGGCAGCCAGCCCGCGCCGGACAGACGGCGGGTGAGCGCGCCGTCGGCGCTCCTGCGGGGCAGCGGGTCGTAGGCGAAGGCGTCCTGGAACAGGTCCCGCCGCAGCCCGCGCAAAGCGTCCGCGGCCAGCCGGAACTCCGGGCTGCGCGGCCGGCCGGCCGGGCCCGGCGGGGTCGTCTGCGTGTGCGTCGTCTGGGTCACGTACGCAACGGTAGGCGGACGGTGGGGCGTGGTCGTCACCTTGGAGAGGGGTTCTCGCGGGTCCCCCTCAGGTACTACGGGTCGCCCCCGGAGGGGTTCGGACACCTGCTGCGGGCCGCGCACGGGGTTCACTGGCCGCCGGGGCGGACCACCCCGGACTCGTAGGCGAAGACCGCCGCCTGCGTACGGTCGCGCAGGCCCAGCTTCACCAGGATCCGGCCCACGTGCGTCTTCACGGTCTGCTCGGCCACGACCAGCCGCTCGGCGATCTCCGCGTTCGACAGGCCCTGCGCGATCAGCGCCAGCACCTCCGTCTCCCGCTCGGTGAGCTCGCCGACGCGCTGCTTGAGCGGGGCCCGGGGGCCGGCGTCCAAACGGGAGAACTGGGCGATGAGACGGCGGGTGACACCGGGCGCGAGCAGGGCGTCGCCCGCGGCCACGACCCGGACCGCCTCGGCCAGCTTGTCCGCGGAGGCGTCCTTGAGCAGAAAGCCGGAGGCGCCGGCCCGCAGTGCGTCGTACACGTACTCGTCCAGGTCGAACGTGGTCAGTACCAGCACCTTGATGGCGGGACGCTCGGCGGTGATCCGGCGGGTCGCGTCGATGCCGCCGAGTTCGGGCATCCGGATGTCCATCAGCACCACGTCCGGGGACAGCTCGGCGGTCTGCGCGATCGCGTCCAGACCGTCCACCGCCTGGCCGACCACCTCGATACCGGGCTGGGCATTGAGCAGCACGGTGAAACCCTGCCGGACCATCTCCTGGTCGTCGGCGATGAGTACGCGGATGGGACCGGCGCCGCTCGTCATGTGTCCTGTTCTCCTGTCGGGGGCTCGGGCGGGTACGGATCAGGGGTGGAGCCGGATGGCAGCTGCCGCCGGAGCACGGCGGGCAGGGCGAGGTCGGCCGACACCGGGGTGCCGTCACGCGGGAGGAACGCGGTCACCCGGAATCCGCCTCCCTGCTCCTGCCGCGCGACGACGTGCCCGCCCAGCATCGCGGCCCGCTCCCGCATGCCGAGCAGACCGTGACCGCTGCCCGGGGACGGCGGCACCGGACGGCTGGGCCGGGAGTTGGTGATGTCCACGCATATCCCGTGGGGGTGGTGGAGGACATCCACGGTGACCCTCGCGCCGGGGGCGTGCCGCAGGACGTTGCTCAGGGCCTCCTGGACGATCCGGTACGCCGACAGCTCCACGCCCGGCGGATAGCCGCGCGGCTCGCCCTCCACCGCCTTCACCACGTCCAGGCCGGCCGCCCTGGTGTTCTCGATCAGGGCGTCCAGGCGGGCGAGATCCGGCTGCGGGGCATCGGGGGCCCGGCCGGTACCGGGGGCGGACAGCCGGTGGATCTCCTCGACGGCCTCGGGGTCGTCCGGGCCCTCCGACCGCAGCACCCCGAGGACCCGGCGCAACTCGGTCAGGGCCTCGAGGGCGTTGCTGCGGATGCCGGCGAGGTTCTCCTTCAGCTCCTCGGAGGGGTTCTCCACCAGGTGCGGGGCCACCTGGGCCTGGATCGAGATCACCGACATGTGGTGGGCGACCACGTCGTGCAGCTCGCGCGCTATACGGCTGCGCTCCTCCAGGAGCGTGCGCCGGGCCCGTTCCTCGGCGGTGATCGTCGTCTGCTGGACCAGTTCCGTACGGGCCTCGCCGCGGCTGCGCAGGGCGGCGCCGATGGCGGTGGAGATCGCGAACAGGCCGACGGCGGTGATGCCCGTCGGGGAGTAACGCAGCGCTCCTATACCGCCCTCCACGACTGCGGTCGCCAGGGAGGTCGTGACGAGCGCGGCGACCGTGGCACGGAACCGGCAGCGCAGGGCGAGGAGCAGGAGTACGGCCATGTGGGCCAGCAGGACGGGCGTGCTCCAGGGCCAGTCGGGGCCGGGCAGCCGGAGCGTCGGTGTCGTCAGCTGCCGGCGGGCGAGCAGCGCGGTGGCGACGGCGCCGGTCAGGGACAGGACCCAGGCCGGCACCGGCCGCCACAGGGCGAGGACGACGGCGGCGGCCTGGAGGAACGAGCTGAAGAACGCCACGGCCGTGGTGAGGCCGTAGCTGTTGGCCAGCTCCTCGCCGCCGCCGAGGGCGACGCCCAGGGCCAGGTAGCCGACGAGGAGATAGGTGAGGAGGCGGACCCAGCGGTGCCGGGAGTAGGGCGGTGAGTTCGGCGCGGGGTTCTCGCCGAGCCAGGCGCGCAGGCGGCGCCGGGCGGCCTTGGAGGAGGGTGCGCCGACGGTCGTGGGGGCGTGGTCGGGTACCGGTGGCCCCTGGGGGGCGTTCTCACCGTCGGCGGCCGCGGGCGTCACGAGGTCAACACTAGGCATTGCGTGGCTTCTTCGCTGGGGGCAGATGGCGGCGGACCACATGGGACCTGCGGTTTCGGGGGCGGCGGGGGCCCTGTTCGTGGTGGCGGAAGGTCGTCCAGCACAGGGCGAGGACCAGGCCGAAGGCGGGGAGCCAGGCGAGGCGGTACGTCACCCAGCCCAGGGAGTCGGGTGAGGTGTGCAGGCCGGGCAGCCGGCCGGCCAGGAGACCGGTGGCCGTCGTGGCCATCATGGCCGTCTGGTGCCACAGGTAGATCGTCATCGCGGAGAGGTTGACCAGGGCCACCGCCGCCCAGAGCAGCGGGCGGGCCATCGCGCGGCGCAGGCGGTCGCGGAGGAGGAGGGCGAGCCCGCACTGGGCCAGGCCGAAGGTGACGGCCGCCAGGGTCGGGGGGTCGAGGTTGGAGATCCTCGCGCCGGGGACGCCGACCATGGACGCCGGGTAACCGGCGCAGCCGACGAGGACGGCCGTGGCCGCCGTACCGCCGAGGAACAGGACCCGGGCCGCGCGGCGGCCGTCCAGCTCGCCCCGGGTCCAGGCCGCGCCCAGGGTGTACGGGACCAGCCAACCCGCCGGGAGGTTCAGCCAGCCGAGCCAGGACGGGCCGGTGTGCAGGCCGAAGCGGAGCAGGTCCACGTGCAGGACGACGGCCAGGGGCCAGAGCGGGTTGAGGCGGGTGAGGAGCGGGGTGGCGGCCGTCAGAGCGGCGAAGACCAGCAGGAACCACAGCGGTGACAGGGCCAGCTTGAGCAGGGTCTCGATGGTGGCGAGCGGGGTGCCGGTCAGCAGGAGGGCCGTGACGGCCACCGCCCACAGGCACAGGAGTGCGGCCACCGGGCGCAGCAGGCGGGTCAGGCGGGTGCGCAGCCAGGAATCGTAGGTCTCGCCTCTGTCGCGGGCGGTGGCGAGGCTTCGGGTGGCCACATGGCCGCCGACCAGGAAGAACACGGCCAGGGTCTGGAACAGCCAGGAGATCGGGGCCAGCCAGGGCATGTGCTGCAGCGGGCTCGTGGTGTGCAGCCCGGCGTCCTTGGCCACCAGTGCGGTCACCAGCCAGTGGCCCAGGACGACGCCGAGGATCGCGATCGCGCGCAGGGCGTCGACGGCGCGGTCACGGGAGGCGGGGGTGAGGGTGTCGACGCGGCGGGCGGAGTGGCGGAGGGAGTGGAGGGGGTGGCGGGGGTGGAGGGCGCGGGGCCGCTTTCGGGTGCGGGGTGCCGTCGGCGGCTGGCGGGCCGCTCGAGGAGCTGTGATGGGTGGGGCCGGGGTCGGTGTGTTGTTGTGGGGCGCGGTTGGCGTCGGATCAGGCATGGGGGGCCTCCGGGGGGTCCGCGAGGGTGATTCGGGCCAGGTTGGTGAGGGAGGCCGAGCCCGGGGTGAAGTAGCCGCTGTGGTTGGCGTCACCGGCGTCGAAGATCCGGGCGCCGAAGGCGTGAGAGACCGGGTCGGTGCCGAAACCGACCGTGGTGCCGAAGAAGGTGGCGCTGACGTGCGGCACACGCGCGATCCAGTCCTCGCTGCCGCGGGCCGCCCAGATTCGGGCGTGCGTGTGCAGGGCCGTGGCGGTGTCCGCGCCGGTGCCGGGGCTGCCGATCAGGACGATGTCGTCGGCTTCCAGGCCTTGAGCGGCCCGGCCGCAGACGACGGTGCCGTAGGAGTGGCAGAGGAGGGAGAGATGCGCCCGCGGTTTCGCTGCGGCGCGCAGATCGCGTACGAAGGCGCGCAGGTGGGGGGCGGCCTCCTTGGCGCGGGTGGTTGTGGTCACCGTGGTGCTGACCGTCGCCGGGGTCTCGTAGCCGAGCCAGGCGACGACCGCGGTGCGGGTGCCTCGCGGCGCGCGGTGCGTGAGGTCCGTGTACAGGGCGGCGGCCGCCTTGTGGAAGCGGGCGTAGGTGTCCAGGGAGGTGTCCGAGCCGGGAACCAGGACGGCGATGTGGTCGGCGTGGGCGAGGTCGCCGAGCACCTCCGTGGCCTGGCCGGCGCCCCGGCCGTCGAAGGTGAGGAGATGGCGGGACGGGGCGGCCAGGGTGCGGTCGGCGGCGGCGCGGTGGGTGTCGCCGTGCGCGTCGGCCATGTCGGCGGCACGAGTGGCGTTGGCACGGTTGGCGGCGTAGGTCGTCTGGAGGGTCGTCGCCGTGATCGGGGGGAGGGTGGCCGGGGCCGGGGCCGGGATCTGGGGGCGGGCGGCGCCGGAGAGGGGGGCGGCTATGGCTGCGGTGAGGAGGGTGGCGAGGAGCGTGCGGAGGCCCTTGCGGGGGCGGCGGGTGGTTGGCGGGCCGTCCGGGTTCGGCGGCGGGTCGGTGGGCGGGGCCCCGGCCTTCGGCCGGGTCCGTGCTCCCACCCGCAGCACCCGTGCCGCTTCCGTCGTCGGGTACAGGTGGCCCCCGTGCGGTGCAATCGCCGCCGGCGGCTGCGGGGCCGTGGAAGGGGAAGCGGCTTTCGCCGGCCCGTGCCCATGGCTCCCCTGGGGCACGATCGCCGTCGGCGGGGCCGTGGAAGGGGAAGCGGTCTTCGTCGTCGGGTGCGGGTGGCGCCCCTGGGGCACGACCGCCGCCGGCGGGGGCGTGGAAGAGGGAGCGGCTTTCATCGGCCGGTGCGGGAGGCCCTCGTGGGGCGCCACCGCCACGGCCGGCAGCGGCAGCGGCAGCGGCAGCGGGGCAGTAGAAGGGGAAGCGACGTTCGTCCGCCGGTGCCCGTGGCCCCCCTGGGGCCCCACCGCCGTCGGCGAGTGCTGATCCGTCGAAGGGGAAGCAGCGTTCGTCGGTGGGTGTGGGTGGGTGCTGTGCTGGGTGTGCCCCATGGGCGGGCTTCCTTTCAGATTGCCCGGCCATCGGGCTTGTCCGAGAAGGAAGTTATGGATCGGGGCGTGTCGTCGGCGTCCCGCCAGGGAACCGTTCTGCGGGGTAGCTCTCAGGTATTACGGGTATCACCGGGGCCGTCCCGCACGGGTCCGCCCCGGACGTTCACAGGTGACGGCCGCCGGTGCCGGACACCCCCCTGTCACCAGGCCAGTTGAGCGATCTCCTCCGCCACCACCGCGCACGCGTCCGCCGCCGGGTCGATGAGCGGGAAATGACCGACGTCCTCCAGCAGCGTCAGGCCCACCACTTCACCGGCCTTCGCTGCCGCGTCCGCGTACGACTCGGCCACCGCCTGCGGCACCTCCAGGTCCGAACGGCCCTGGACGAGCGTCGTCGCGATGCCCGTCGGCAGGAGCAGGACGGGGTCGGCATAGGGGCGGCGCTCGGCGAAGGTGCCGTGACCGCCGAGGAGTTGCAGGCTCGCGTTGCCGCAGACGTCCAGCTTCTCCGCCACCTCGAAGTCCGCGATCGGCGCCAGGGCCACGACACCGCGCAGGGGGGGCGGGCCGTCGGTGCGCCAGGGGGTGCCCGGCGGGAGGACGTGGCGGGCCGCCGCCCACAGCGCCAGGTGGCCGCCTGCCGAGTGACCCGTCAGCACCGTACGGCGGGGGTCGGCCTGCGGGACCGCCTGCCGGACCAGAGCGGGCAGAGCGTCCAGGGCGGCCGCGATGTCGTCGAAGGTGTCGGGCCAGCGGCCGGCCGGCGGGGTGGCCTCACCGCCGTCACCCTTGTTCTGCCCGGGGATCAGGGCGTCGCCGCCGCGCCGGTACTCGACGTTGGCCACGGCGAAGCCCCGGCGGGCCAGGTAGTCCGCGAAGGGGGTGATGTGGCGGCGGTCGTAGCGGGCGCGCCAGGCGCCGCCGTGCAGGACCACCACCAGAGGGGCCAGGGAGTCCGTGGTGGACCGCGGGGCGTAGAAGTCGATCACCTGGTCGGGGTGGCTGCCGTACGCGGAGGTGACATCGGGGTCGACCGGCGGATGCGAGAAGGCCGACTCCTCTTCTGCGGCGGCGCGGGCTGCTGCGGCGTCGTCCGGCATGCTCCAACCTCTCAGCGATGGAACCTTTTTGGCGTCTGGCGGACCGGGTGGGGAATCTTCGTTCGCCGATGGCGGGACGGTATCAGGCCGGTGACGTGCGGGGACATGGGGATGTCACGCACGGTGAGGAATAAACGGTTCTGTAGGGAAACGCCAGGGGGCGGGCCCGGGAGAGGGGGTGCCCCTCCCGGGCCTCCCGCTGCTTCCAGGCACCCAGGCCCCTCCCCCAGGCCCCTCCCCCAGGCCTCTCCCCCTAGGTCCCCCAGCCCCTCCCCCTACGCCAGTTCCTCGGCCAGGATCCGGGCCGCCCGCTCCGTCTCGGCGAAGGTGACGTACAGCGGGGTGAAACCGAAGCGGAGGACGTCGGGGTGCCGGAAGTCGCCCACGACGCCCCGGGCGATCAGGCGTTTCATCACCTCGCCCGCGTCGTCGCAGCGCAGGGCGACCTGGCTGCCGCGTTCCTCGTGCCGCTCGGGGGTCACGGACTCCACGCGACCCGGCTCGGTGTACGCCCGCACGCACCGCAGGAAGAAGTCCGTCAGCGCGAGGGACTTGGCGCGGACGGCGGAGACGGACACGTCGTCCCAGACGTCCAGGGCCGCCTCCAGGGCCAGCATCGACAGGATGTCCGGGGTGCCCACGCGGCCGCGCAGGGCGCCCGGTGCCGGGGCGTACGACGGGCTCATGCCGAAGGGATCGGTGTGCGAGTTCCAGCCGGGCAGCGGGGAGTCGAAGCGGGGCTGGAGATCGCGGCGGACGTACAGGTACGCCGGGGAACCCGGGCCGCCGTTCAGGTACTTGTACGTGCAGCCGATCGCCAGGTCGACCCCGTGCTCGTCCAGCCCCACCGGCAGCGCGCCCGCGCTGTGGCACAGGTCCCAGACCGCGAGGGCGCCGGCGGCGTGGATCGCGGCGGTCAGCCCCGGCAGGTCGTGCAGGCGGCCCGTGCGGTAGTCGACATGGTTCAGCAGCACCGCCGCCGTACGGCCGCTCAGCTCCCCCGGCACTCGCGACGGGGTCACGGCACGCAGGGTGCGGCCGGTCAGCCGGGCCGCCGACTCGGCGATGTAGCCGTCCGTGGGGAACGTCGTGGCGTCCACCAGGATCTCGGTACGGTCCTCGCCCGCCATCCGTACGGCGGCCACCAGTGCCTTGAACACGTTGACACTTGTGGAGTCGCCCACGACGATCTGCCCGGCCGCGGCGCCGACCAGCGGGGCGATCCGGTCGCCGATCCGCTCGGGGGCGGTCCACCAGCCGCTCTCCTCCCAGGAACGGATGCGCAGTTCGCCCCACTGGCGGCGGACCACGTCGGCCACGCGGTCGGGGACGTTCGCGGGGAGGGCGCCCAGGGAGTTTCCGTCGAGGTAGATCACCTCGTCGAGGACGAAGCGGGACCTGAGCTGTGCGAGCCCGTCGGCCTCGTCCAGCTTCTCCGCCTCCAGTACCGGCTCAGACATGGGACCTCGCCGTCCACAGCTCCGGGAACACGTTCTTGCGGGCGCGCTTCTCCAGCCACGTCACGCCGGCCGAGCCGCCCGTGCCGGGCTTGGCGCCCATCGCACGGCGGGTGGCGACCAGGTGGTCGTTGCGCCAGCGCCAGACCAGTTCGCCGACGTCGGTCAACGCCTCGCCCAGGCGGACGAGTTCGGCGTCCTGGTCGCCGGAGTAGATCGCCGCCCAGGCCTGCTCGACCGCGTCGGAGGGCTCGTAGCGCTGGGAGACGTCCCGGTGCAGGACGGACGCGGGGATCGTGTGCCCGCGCCGGGCCAGCAGCCGCAGCACCTCGTCGTACAGGCTCGGCTCGTGCAGCGCCTTCTCCAGTTCCGCGTGCGCGCGGGGGGCGCCGCGGTGCGGTACGAGCATGGACGCGGACTTCTCGCCGAGCAGGAACTCCATGCGCCGGTACATCGCCGACTGGAAGCCGGAGCCCTCGCCGAGGGCGGAGCGGTACGCGTTGAACTGCGCCGGGGTGAGCTGACCGAGGGGCGTCCAGGAGGCGTTGAGGGCCTCCAGTTCCCGTACGGAACGCTTCAGCGCGGCGATCGCGGTCGGTACGTCGTCGCCGCGCACAGCGGCCGCGGCGGTCTCCCACTCATGGACGATGACGGTGAACCACAGCTCCATGACCTGGGTCGTGACCAGGAAGACCATCTCTCCGGGATCGTCGGAGAGGGTGTGCTGGAGGTGGGTGAGCACGTCCGCCCTGACGTAGTCCTCGTACGGCGTCGTGCCCGCGAAATCGAGATGCGGAGTCTCGGGCTCCTGAGTCTGCAAGGACTGCTGAGCCGGTTGGGACATCGCTGTCTCCTGTTGTTGCTCCGGGTAGCGGTCCGCCCCTGCCGATGCCGGCACGGGGGCCCCGGTCCCCACCCGGCATCCTCCGCAATGGACCCCGATACGGCAAGGCCCGCCTGCTGCCAGACGGGCCACACCGGGGACTGCCGTCGGGCTAGCCCAGCGTCTGGGCCGCGGTCGTGGAGGAGTCCTTCAGGAACTGCGAGCAGCGCTCGTACTCCTCCTGCTCGCCGATCGCCTGGGCGGCGCGGGCCAGGGCGTGCAGGGCACGCAGGAAGCCACGGTTCGGCTCGTGTTCCCAGGGGACCGGGCCGTGGCCCTTCCACCCGGCCCGGCGCAGGGCGTCGAGGCCGCGGTGGTAGCCGGTACGGGCATAGGCGTACGACTCCACGACCGCGCCGCGCTCGAACGCCTCGTCCGCCAGCTGGGCCCAGGCGAGGGAGGAAGTGGGGTACTTGGCGGCGACGTCCGCGGGAGCGGTGCCGGCCGCGAGCTGTTGGCGGGGCTCGGGGTCGTCGGGGAGGTGGGTGGGGGGCGGACCGCCGAGGAGGTTTTCGTGAATCGTCATGGGGTCCAGTTTGCCGGTCCCGTTCACTGGTTTCCTGCCCGGTCCGGGGCGCTGCTCACCGGGAGGTGCCCCGAAGGGGCGCGGGGAACCGCGCGACCGGCCCACCAGGCGCCCCGCACTCGCACCGGCACCCGACCCGCACCCGCGGACGGCCCCGGTCCCGCATCCGGTCCCGCACCCGGTCCCGCATCCGGAAACGACCGTACCTACCCCCTCCGCTCCCCCTCCAGCGGCGGAGCCGTCACGCAGCCGTGTACCTGGCACTCCGGGCGGAGGCAGTCAGGGGCCGGGCGGCGGACCAAGGCAAAGGCCAGCAGCGAGCCGGCCACCAGGACGCCCGCGCAGATCGGCATCGCGCGGTTGAACGCGGCGTCGAACGCCGTGGGCGACCGGTACGCCTCCGGTCCCATCCCCGCGAGCAGCGGCAGCGCGGCGACCGCGAGCAGGCCCGCCGCCCGCGCCGCCGCGTTGTTGACGCCGCTGGCCAGGCCGGCCCGCGCGGTGTCGACCGAGGCGAGCACCGTCGCCGTCAGGGGGGCCACGAGCGTCACCATGCCCGCGCCCATGACCAGGAGGGCCGGGAGGACGTCGGTGAGATAGTCGGCGTTCCGGCCCACCCGGAGCATCAGCAGCATCGCCGCCGCGCACAGCAGCGGGCCGACGCTCAGTGGCAGGCGCGGGCCCGTGCGGTCCGCCAGGGCGCCGGAGCGGGCGGAGAAGAGGAGCATCAGGGCCGTCGTCGGCAGCAGCGCCGTACCGGCTTGCAGGGGTGAGTAGCCCGCCACCACCTGGAGTTGCAGTGCGGTGAGGAAGAAGAAGCCGCCGAACGCCGCGTACACGCACAGAGTGACCAGGTTGACCGCTGTGAACTGGCGCGAGGCGAAGATGTCCGGCGGGAGCATCGGGTCCGGGCGGTGTCGCTCCACCTGGACGAAGGCCACCGCCGCCGCCAGGCCCGCCACCGCCGTCAGGGCCACCACCAGGGAGCCCGCCTTCGCCTCGATCAGCGCGTACGTCAGCAGGGCCAGCGCAAGGGCGCCCAGTGTCGCGCCGAGGACGTCGAAGCGGGCGTGCTTGCCGCCGTCCCTCGACTCCGGGACGTGCCTCAGCGCCACCGGTACGCACAGCAGGGCCAGCGGGACGTTCAGCAGGAACACCCAGCGCCAGCCGGGGCCGGCCACCAGCCACCCGCCCAGGAACGGGCCGACCGCCGCGCCGATCCCGCCGAAGCCGGACCAGAGGCCGACGGCCCGGCTGCGGTCGTCGCGATCGAAGGACGACTGGATGATCGCCAGGGAGCCGGGGGTCAGCAGCGCGCCGCCGATGCCCTGCAGGGCCCGTGAGGCGATCAGCATGAGCGGGTTCAGCGCCAGGCCGCACAGCAACGACGCCGCAGCGAACCACACCACGCCCAGCACGAAGATCTTCCGTCGGCCGTAGTGGTCGCCCAGCGAGCCGCCCAGCAGGATCAGCCCGGCCAGCGTGACCATGTACGCGTTGACCGTCCATTGCAGGGCGGACAGGCTCGCGCCCAGGTCGTCGCCGATGCGCGGAAGCGCCACGTTGACGACGGTCGAGTCCAGCAGCGCCATGCTGGAACCGAGGATCGTGGTGAGCAGGATCCACTTGCCCTGGGGCGAGGCCAGCCGGACATCGGGCATGCCCCCAGGTATACAGCGGCCCGGCGACCGTGGACAGCCGCCGGGCCCGCCGTGGAACGGACGTACCGCTTACTTGATCTTGTTACCCGCGGAGCGCAGGTTCTGCGTCGCCTCGACGACACGCGCGGCCATGCTCGCCTCGGCCAGCTTGCCCCAGGTGCGCGGGTCGTAGGCCTTCTTGTTGCCGACCTCGCCGTCGACCTTCAGGACGCCGTCGTAGTTCTGGAACATGTGGGCGGCGACCGGACGGGTGAAGGCGTACTGGGTGTCCGTGTCGAGGTTCATCTTCACGACGCCGTTGTCCAGCGCGGTGAGGATCTCCTGCTCGGTGGAGCCGGAGCCGCCGTGGAAGACGAAGTCGAACGGGGACTGCTTGCCGAACTTGGCGGCGACGCCGTCGTTCAGCTCCTTCAGCAGGTCGGGGCGGAGCACGACGTTGCCCGGCTTGTAGACGCCGTGCACGTTGCCGAAGGAGGCGGCCAGCAGGTAGCGGCCCTTCTCGCCGAGGCCCAGGGCCTCGGCGGTGCGGATCGCGTCCTCGACCGTCGTGTACAGGGAGTCGTTGATCTCGTGGGAGACGCCGTCCTCCTCGCCACCGGTCGGGGTGATCTCCACCTCGAGGATGATGTTGGCGGCGCGGGTGCGCTCCAGCAGCTCCTGGGCGATGGCGAGATTGTCGGCGAGGGTCTCGGCGGAGCCGTCCCACATGTGGGACTGGAACAGCGGGTTCCGGCCGGCCTTCACGCGCTCCTCGGAGACCGCGATCAGCGGACGTACGTACCCGTCGAGCTTGTCCTTCGGGCAGTGGTCGGTGTGCAGCGCGATGTTGACCGGGTACTTCTCGGCGAGGATGTGCGCGTACTCGGCGAGCGCGACCGCGCCGGTGACCATGTCCTTGCTGTACTGGCCGCCGAGGAACTCGGCACCGCCGGTCGAGATCTGGACGATGCCGTCGCTCTCCGCCTCCGCGAAGCCGCGCAGCGCCGCGTTCAGGGTCTGGCTCGAGGTGACGTTGATGGCCGGGTAGGCGAACTTGCCTGCCTTCGCCCGGTCGAGCATCTCGTTGTAGACCTCGGGGGTTGCGATGGGCATCTGTCCGCTCCTTGTGTTGCGGGTTGGGGTTGTGCGTTACGGCCCTGACCTAGACCTGAGGGTTTCGACGCCGTCGTCGTCCCCATCTTTCCAGACATGGACCGATGGTCCATGCGCCGGTCAAGTCCAGGTCAATCCGCGTCGTCAGTCCAGACCCAGTTCATCCTTCGAGAAGGCGAAACGGTACGGAACGCCCGCGCCGGCCTCGATCTTCTCGGCGGCGCCGGTGGCCCGGTCGACGATGGTCGCGACGGCGACGACCTCGGCGCCGGCCTCGCGCACGGCCTCGACGGCGGTCAGCGGGGAACCGCCGGTGGTGGAGGTGTCCTCGACGACGAGCACCCGGCGGCCCGTGATGTCCGGGCCCTCCACGCGCCGCTGCAGACCGTGCGCCTTGGCCGCCTTCCGTACGACGAACGCGTCCAGCCGCTTCCCGCGCGCGGCGGCGGCGTGCAGCATGGCCGCGGCGACCGGGTCGGCGCCCATGGTCAGACCGCCCACCGCGTCGAACTCCAGGTCCGCGGTCAGATCCAGGAGCACCTGACCGACCAGCGGGGCGGCCTCGCCGTCGAGGGTGATGCGGCGCAGGTCGACGTAGTAGTCGGCCTCCAGACCCGAGGAGAGGGTCACCTTGCCGTGCACCACGGCCTTGTCCTTGATCTGCTGCAGCAGCGCGCCACGTACGTCCGTCATGCCGACCAGCTTAAGGGCGCTGCCAGCTCCAGGTCGTCGTCGCCTCCAGCGGCTCCAGCGGGGTGACCAGGCGCGGGAGGGTGTTCAGGCCGTTGGGCGGGCCGGTCTGCGGCTCCACGCACACGGCCTCGGCCTGCTCGTCGTAGACGACCACCCACTCCTCGCGGCTGGCCACCTTCAGCTGAAGCTGCCCGGGCCAGGTGAGGGTGACGTCGACGCCGCCGGGCATGCCGAAGCAGTCGTCCCAGGGGCCGGGCTCGGGGGCGATCCGGTTCCCGGTCGGCAGGTGGTCCGCCCCCCTCTCCTCCTGCCAGGCGGGCTTGAAGCCGACCGTGACGTCCTCGCCGACCGCACCGTCCTCGCCCACGAGGCTCCGGTTGAACCAGGGGTGCCAGCCGATCTGCGCCGGGAAGGAGTCGTCCCGTGCCTCCACCGACATCGTCAGCGTCAGGCTGTCCTCGGCGAGCGTGACGACGTGGGTGACGCGCCCGGGGTGCGGCCAGGGCTCGACCAGGTCGTACGTGATCACCGCCTCGTTCTCCGAGACGCGCGCGGTGCGCCAGGCGCCGTCGCGGGCGGTGCCGTGGATGGCGTGGGGCGGGGAGTTGAGTGGCATCTGGCGGACGGTGCCGCCGTCCAGGAAGCGGCCGTCCTTGGTGCGGCCGCACCAGGGCACCATCGGGAAGCAGCCGTAGCGGTGCCCTTGCCTCAGCAGCTCCAGGGCATTGACCTTGAGGCTGCTGATACGGCCTCCGTTGGCGGGGCTGAGGCGTACTTCCGCGTTGCCTGCGGTCAGCGTGATGTCTTCGTTACTCACGGGAAGACAGTACTGGGGAGATCGCTCGGTTCCCCGCGCCCCGTACAGGGTGCTTTCGCTCAGCGGCGTTTACGGAGGGCCCTGGTCACGACGATCGCCGACGCCACGACCAGTGCCGCCGCCGGTGCCGCCCAGCGCAGTGCCGATGCGGCGCTCACCGTCTGGGGTGCCGGGACGGGTGCGTAGCGCCCGCGCGGCGGGGCGTGGTCGACCTCCTCCGCGCTGCGGCCGATCATCGTGCGGCGGGCGTGGGCGGCCTCGGCGGGGGGCTCGCCGGTGTCGGCGAAGTCCTCGGCGAGACGGTCGGCCGCCGGGTCGAGGGAGGGCGGGGGGATCTCGGTGTCGAAGACGGAGGCGTGCTCAGCCTCAGGCTCCGGTGCCTCAGGCTCCGGTGCCTCAGGCTGCTCCTCGTCCGAGGCCGCCGCGGGCTCCGTCGCCAGGTTCTCCACGAAACGGTTCAGCAGGCGGGTCGCCGCCGCGTGCACCGCGTCCGCCGGCAGCTCCGCGATGCGGCCGTCCGCGTCGGCCGTGCCCTCGACCGTGACCGTCGTACCGCCTTCGGCGACGGCGAGGCGCAGGGTGAGGGCGAGTTTCACGGCGCCGGTGCCGCGGGCCTCGGTGGCGTCGGCCTCGACGGTGTACGTGCCGTCGGCGCGGGCGGCCACCCGTGCCGTACCGCGGTAGGTGACGGAGTGCCCTCCGACGCGGAGCTTCAGGCGTCCGGCGACGGGCTCGGCGCCGGCGTCCTGTTGCAGGCCGGGGACCGCGCGGGCGACGCGCGCGGGGTCGGCGAGGGCGGCTCTGAGCGGCTCGAGCGGGACCGGGACGAAGACCTGGTGCTCCATGTCCGGTGAGCCTACCCAGGTGTGACCGGAAATCACCCTCACCTGACCGGCTCGTCAGTACCGCGGATGCACCAGCGTGGACGCCGGCAGTCCGCCGATCCGGGTCCGTTCCGTCGCCCGCGCGTCCGCCGTCAGTTCCGCCTGCGTCAGCGTGTGCAGCGGCCCGGTGGTCAGTCGCAGCGGCGGCGGGGTGGCCCCCGGGGCCGCCAGCAGGAAACCCCAGTCGTGCGGGGCTCCGGACGCGTCTGCCGAGCGGTCGGGGCCGGCCGGGAAGCCGGAGTCGTGGCCGAGGACGCGGTAGGGGGAGCCGGCGAGGCCGGCGGCGCGCAGGGTCGCGGCGACCGTCCAGAAGACATGGGGACGGCTGGCGACGGACCCGGCGTGGACGACGAGCCGGCCGCCCGGGGCGAGGACCCGGCGGGCCAGGCCGTAGAACTCCTGGGAGTACAGCTTGGTGCTGGCGGTGATGCAGGGGTCGGGGAGGTCGGCGATCACCACGTCGTACCGGGAGGGGGGCGCGGTGCGCAGCCAGCCGAGGGCGTCGGCGGTGGTCGTGTGGACGCGGGGGTCGTCGTAGGCGTGGCCGTTGGCGGCGGCGAGGCCGGGGTCGTGGCGGGCCAGGCGGAGCAGACCGGGGTCGAGTTCGACGACGTCGACGCGGCGCACTCCGCCGTGGCGCAGCACCTCGCGGGCGGCCAGGCCGTCGCCGCCGCCGAGGATCAGCACGCGCGCGTGCGGGCCGCCGGACATGGCCGGGTGGACGAGTGCCTCGTGGTAGCGGCGTTCGTCGCGGCCGCCGACGCGGAGCCGGCCGTCCAGGAAGAGGTCGAGGGGCCTGCCGGCGGTGCCGCCGGCGAGGACGACCTCCTGGACGTCGGTCTGTTCGGCCACCCGGACGTCGTTGCCGTAGACGGCGTGCCGGGCGGCGCGTTCGAACTCGTCGGCGAGCGCGGCGGCGGAGGCGAGGACGCCGAGGACGGCGAGGCCGACGAGGAGCAGGGTCCAGCGGGCCCTGCGGGTGAGGTCGCGGCGGAAGAGACCGAGGACCAGGGCGCCGCCGGCCACCACGTTGACCGTGCCGGTGAGCAGCGCGCCCGTCAACTGGCCCAGAACGGGCAGGAGGAGGAAGGGGAAGGCGAGGCCGCCGACCAGCGCGCCGACGTAGTCCGCCGCGAACAGGTCGGCGACCGCGCCGCCCGCGTCCTGGTGGCGGATGCGCTGGATCAGCTCCATCAGCAGCGGGACTTCGGCGCCGATGAGCAGGCCGATGGCGAGGGAGAAGGCGACCAGGAGGCAGCGCGGGCCCTCGGCCCACAGCCCGCCCCAGCCGCCGGTCCAGGCGAAGACGGCGTAGAGCGCCATCGCGCTGCAGCCGCCGATGAGCGCGAGGGCGGTCTCGATCGCGCCGAAGCCGGCCGCCGCGTGCCAGCGCAACCGCTTGGCGCCGAGGGAGCCGACGCCCATCGCGAACACCATCACGGACAGCACGACGGAGGCCTGGGTGACCGAGTCACCCATCAAGTACGAGGCGAACGCGACGAGTTCGAGTTCGTAGACGAGTCCGCAGGCCGCGCAGACGAAGACGCACACGAGGACCAGGAACCGCCCGGTGCCGGGCCGGACGGGCAGCCGGGCGGGGGCTGTCCAGGACGGCGGGCAACCCGGGGGCGCGGGGGCGTGCGGTTCGATCACGCTGCGACGTTACGTCACGCGCTCGGCACGCTTCGTCACCCACACGTGTGGATCTGGAGGGAGTTGACGGCGGGTGGGTTTATCTCCTCACGGCGTGCTCAGCTCAGCTGAGCGGTCCGCACCCGCACCCCGACCCGGGTCCGCGTGGCCACCAACTGCCCGTCCTGCGGGTAGGCGTGCCAGGTGCGCCAGTGCACCTGGCCCTCGTGGCGCTGGGCCAGCATGGCGGTGAAGGCGTGCGGGCTGCCCGGGAAGACACCGGCGAGGCCGTGCGGATGGTCGGAGACGAGGGCCAGCAGCTCCTGGGCGCGGCCCGCGAACGAGCCGGGGGTGAGCACCTCGACGCGGGCTGCGAACTCGTACTCCCAGTCGCCGACGCGCTTGGCGACGCCGAGCGGCAGCGGGGTGCTGGAGCCGGGGATGCAGGCGACCGTCTCCGAACAGATGCCGCGCTCCTCGTCCAGCAGCACCTGGTGGGACGCGCCGAGCAGTCTCAACTGGAGCTTGGCCCCGGTGAGTTCCAGGTCGAGCGTGGCCAGGGCCGGCAGCGGCTCCCGTCCCAGGGCCCACGCCAGGTCGGCAGCGCGCGTATCGGTGTAGGAGGTGTTCAGGGTCGTGAGCATGGGTCGGCTCCGCTAACACGCGATGAGGGGGGAGATCGGCCATGTCAGCCCAGCCGGCTCGGCCGGGGCGGGAGTCTCAGGGAGGTCCGAGGGGCTGCGTTGGCGATTTAGAGGGAATCATGAAAAGAGGCGCCCCCACAGCGTTTTTACCCAACTTCGTGGGGTTTACATCCCTCAGAGGGCTCCACTGCTCAACTGTTCAACCATGGCGTACGCCCGGCGCGGAAAGCGGGGGCCGAGCGCCGGGCATCGGAAGCGAACGGCGGGCACGGGGTACGGCAGTCGTGAACGGCGGGCGCCGGCGTCGGATCCGAGCGGTGGGTGCCGCGCACGGTTCCCAACGGCAAGCGCCGCGCACGGGATACGAACAGCGGGCGCCTCGCACGGGATACGAACGGCGGGCGCCACGCGCGGGATACGAACGGCGGGCGCCCACCGGCTGTTCCCGCCCGGCGGGCGCCCGCGTGCGGTGGCCCGGATACGGTTCCCCCGGGAGCTCGGCTGCCCCGTGTCAGCTGCCTCCCCCGCATCCGCCCCCGCCGCCGCACGACGAACCCCCGCCGCAGGAGGAGTGGCCCCCGCAGGAATGACCGCCACCACAGGAGTGGCCGCCGTGGTGCCCGCCATGGCCGCCGTGGTGGCCGCCCGACGAGCCGGAGTCGACGCTGCCCGCCCACCAGCTACGGCTGTCGTCGTACGCCGAGGACGAAGAAGACGACGAGCGGTACGACCCGGACCGCCCGCGGCCGCTCTTGCCGAGCGAGACCTTGCGCTGCCGGTTCCCGGTCCGCGCGCCCGCCAGCGCCGTGACGGTCACGAACGCGCCCACGACCAGGATGAAGATGATGCCGACGACCATGGCGTCACCCTCCTTCCGTTCCCCCGAAGCGGCCCCCCGTGGGCCGCGGTGACCGGCAGATGCCCGGCCGTCCCAGGGCTCAAAGCAGAGTTGAGGAACTTCTGAGGGTCAAGGCACGGAAAAGGCCCCTGACCTGCACAGACAGGGAGGTCAGGGGCCTTCAGCGTCTCACTGGGCCGTCTGTGGTCCGTGTTCTTCCTCTCCGGCACGCTGCACGGCGGCGAGGTTCACCGACCGTCGCGGGTCTCGATATGGACCCTCGTCAGCGCGAACAGGATCAGGAGGTCGAGTGTCATCACGGGGATGGCCCACAACGGGTAGTAAGGAACGAACATGAACTGGGTGATCAGGCTGATCGCTGCCACCGCTACACCGGCCCCGCGACCCCAACTCCGACCTGTCAGGACACCCAGGCCGGCAATGACGAGGGCCACTCCCATCGCAAGGTGGATCCAGCCCCAGGACGTGATGTCAAACCGGTAGGCGTACCGGGACGCGGCGAACAGAGTGTCGTGTGCGATTCCGGCTGCGCCCATCAGGATGCTGAGGGGCCCGCTGACCATCATCATGATCCCGGCAAACTTGGACGCGTCGTCGATCGTTTCGCTGCTGCCGAGCCCCCCAAGCCCTTGCTGTCTCCTGTTCGGCACCGTTGTCATGCCAGCAGCCTTCCTATGCAACGCGGTCACCGATGCACACCGCCCGCGCGAAGCCAGCCACGCTCCCCTAACAGCATGGCCGCAATCCTCCGGCACCGCGACTGCAACCCGCGCCGCCAACAGGGGATTGCCGCAGGTGCCACGAAGGGCACACCCGTACCCCGGATGAGCTGTGTGAGCGCCGATCGGGCCGCTGGTGACCGGGGGCCAAAGACGCGAGTGACGGCTGATATCAGCGGCTGACGCCGTCCCTGAGCCGTCCGAGAACAGCCATCCGCAACAGAATTGGGAAGCGGCACAGCGCGCTTCTTGCCTCTCTTGGGGAGGGCGAACACCGGGTGGCCCTCAACGTGCTTGATCTGCCGCACGACGTGAAGCGTGCGCCCGTCAGCGTCGATGGCGTCCTCGGCCAGCCCGAACACTTCCCCGTGGCGGAGGCCGCATCCGGCGCCGACATCGACCATCGCTCGGTACCGCTCCAGCAGCGCCGCTCGAACGGCGAACACCTGCGCGGGCACCTACGGGACCACCGGGTGAGCGTCGGGCTTGGACCGCCGCACGGTTCGCGCGCCGCACGGATTGCGCGACAGGAGCGAGTCATCCACAGCGGCAGACAGGACCGACTGAACGTCCGCGAAGATGTTCCGGACGTACGAAGCGCCAACACCGGGCTTCGCTTCCAGCGCGGCCAGGAGCTCCCGGATGTGCTCGGGCCGGAAGGTCCCGACCGGCCGGGAGCCAAGCACCGGGCAGACGTGCAGGCGTAGGCGCCGGCCGAGTTCCTTCCGGGTCATCGGGCCGGATGTCTTGCTGTCCAACCACTTTTCGGCGTACTGCCGGAACGTGATCCGCACGGACTTGGGATCCGTGTACTGGCCCCGCGTCATGTCCGTCTCGATCGCGCTCAGCCACTTCGCGGCAAGCCGCAGCCACAACGTCAAGCATCAACCGAGACAAGACACAGCCGCACCAGCTAGAGCCCGTTACAGGTTTCTCTACGCCTCGAAGATCATGGCCCCAACGTCGTGCTTTACCGGGCAGGTCCACAGCCTGCCCGACGCGCCGGAAGCTTACGGGGCCGTGATCACTCGCGCCAAAGCAGCTCCCGGCCAAAGTCACTACGCCAACCGCCTGCCTCACCGACCGCCGCATGATGAACCGCAGTGAGGCCGAACCATGCCGAACCCCTGGGCGCGCACCCGACACAACAGCCGGATCACTCACCTACCTGCGAACGCCCCGACAAGCCAAACGGTCCGACGGGCGAACCGCCGGACCGCTATGAAAGATCAAGATCAGAAGGTGCTGATGTACACCGGGCTGTTAGTGCTGCCCTCGTTGTGCACTACCACACAGGACGTCTTCTGCTGGGTGTCCTTGGTCTTGACCTGAACTCCGCAGAAGGGCGAGTCGTCCCAGTTCATCGTGTTGATGTTGCTCAGTACGGGGATGTTGTCCCCCCCGCCGTTGTCCTGGGGGCAAGCGCTGGCCACCCCGATGCCGGCGAAGAGGATTCCGCAGGTGGCCGTGGCCACCGCTGCAATCTTCCGGACGGTCCTCATATGTTCTCCTCCGCTGCTGTGCCCCGGATCGGGCAGATACCTGGAGAACGATGTGCAAAAAGGATCAGAGCCTAACGTCATTCATCTTTTAATCACTCCTACGGCCGTACAAAACACGAAACTGCTGGACGAACTGAGCGGGCAATAGTCCTCGTCGCCCGTCGCGCCTGGCGTGACGCTGTCCAAGCCCGGCGTTATCCCTGGGGCCGTCCGAGGGCGGCCGAAGACGACAGACGACGACAGTTGCCGACCGCTCCCCCCCTGCTCAGAGACGTTGCTTCGGGTACCGGCGCAGGTGCCGATCAGTGAAGCCACGGGGCTCGCACTCGCCGCTGTCCGTTATGGGCATGCGTTGGCAACGTGGCCCCGTGTCAAGAGAGCCTCCGTTCCTGACATCAGTGGCGTGATCGACCTGATAAGGATGAGGCCAGGCCCAATAGCTGGTGTGCAGGGGTCCGGTTTCGCCCGCTGAGGCCTCTCGATCTTTAATCTTCCGGGCTTCAGCTTGCCCCACCAGGCCTCCATACTGAGAACGTGAGTCCGGCAGACGCAACCAGCGAACCGTCGAAGGAGCAGGTCAATGGGCCTGTTCCGGAGTCAGCTGCAGTTCTTCAGTACGAGTGGGACGGTGCGTGGATGATCGTCGCGCACGGCCACTACGACATGCAGAACATCGCGCCGTTGGCTGAGGCCCTGGAAGACGCGTCGGAAAAGTACTCCAAGGTCGTGGTGGACGCCTCCCGGGTAACCTTTGCAGATTCAACTTTCTTGAATCTGCTACTCCGCGTCCGTCCCATGACCGCGTTGCGTGTGGCTGAGCCGACGCCTCAGCTTCTGAGGGTGCTCGAACTGACGGGGGCCGGCTCTGTACTTGATGTTCGAGACTCAGTCGAGGAAGCCACCGCATCGTAAGGAAGCGCCCCGTACAGCACCGGGGGACCGCAACCTCTGCGCCCAGGACCGACCGCCGCCACCCCCAAGCAACCAGCTGACGTGCCCGATCGACCTCGGCGACCACCATGCCCATAGTTCGCATCGAGGGGGCCGGACAACCGGAACCACTAGCGGCCCCGGGGGATCCCTGGGGCCGTCTGTGGGCCGTCCGAAGGCAGGCGACGACGACAGATGGCGACAGCCGAGGACAGCCCTTCCCCTGGTGAGCGATGGTGGGTTGGGTGTCGACGCAGGCGCCCATCAGCGAAGCAGTGTTGAGGAACTCCAGAGCTTGGGCGCAGGATGGCCGCCATGACCTCCAGCGCACGCCCTCACCTCAATCGCCGGCTCGCCGAGTTCGGGACGACGATCTTCGCCGAGATGTCCGCGCTCGCCCTGTCCACCGGGTCGATCAACCTGGGCCAGGGCTTCCCCGACACCGACGGCCCCGAGGAGGTCAGGGAGGCGGCCGTACGGGCACTGCGCGACGGCCGCGGCAACCAGTACCCGCCGGGGCCGGGCATCCCGGAGCTGCGCACCGCGATCGCCGCGCACCAGCGGCGCCGGTACGGGCTGTCGTACGACCCCGACACCGAGGTGCTGGTCACGGCGGGCGCGACGGAGGCGATCGCGGCCGCGCTGCTGGCGCTGGTGGAGCCGGGCGACGAGGTCGTGGCCCTGGAGCCGTACTACGACTCCTACGCGGCGAGCATCGCCATGGCGGGCGGCACGCGCGTGCCGGTGACCCTGCGCCCGCACGACGGCAGCTTCCGCCTGGACCTGGACGAACTGCGCGCGGCGGTCACCGACCGCACCCGGCTCCTGCTGATCAACACCCCGCACAATCCCACCGGTACGGTCCTCACGCGCGCGGAGCTGGCCGCGATCGCCGGGCTTGCGGTCGAGCGGGACCTGCTGGTGGTCACGGACGAGGTCTACGAGCACCTGGTCTTCGACGACGCCGAGCATCTGCCGCTCGCGTCCTTCCCGGGGATGCGCGAGCGCACGGTGACGATCGGCTCGGCCGGCAAGACGTTCTCCTTCACCGGCTGGAAGGTCGGCTGGGTCACTGCCGCGCCGGAGCTGGTGTCCGCGGTCCGCTCGGTGAAGCAGTTCCTGACGTACGTCTCCTCGGGCCCCTTCCAGTACGCGGTCGCCGAGGCACTGGCCCTGCCCGACACCTACTTCGAGGAGTTCCGCCGGTCCATGCTGGCCCGACGGGACATCCTGGCGCAGGGCCTGACGGAGGCCGGCTTCGAGGTCTTCGTCCCGGCCGGCACGTACTTCATCACCACCGACATCCGCCCCCTCGGCGAGAAGGACGGCTTCGGCTTCTGCCGCACCCTGCCGGAACGGGCCGGCGTGGTGGCCATCCCCAACGCCGTGTTCTACGACGACCGGGAGGCGGGGGCACCGTTCGTGCGGTTCGCGTTCTGCAAGCGGGAGGAGGTCCTGCGGGAGGCGGCGGAGCGGTTGCGGGCGATGTGAGCACCTCCTGGCCGAAGGACCGGGGACGGTCCCGATGGTTCCCGGCGTCCGAAAGCGCATGTCGCCCGACAACATACGGAGGGGAGCATGAGGATGCACTTCGGGGGCGCGGTGCTCGTCCTCGTGGGGGGATTGGCCGGATGCGGCGCGCTCGGCAGGGGAAACGGGGGCCGGGATCCGGGGCGAGGCGCCCGCCACCGCACCCGGCGGCCGGCCACCCATCACTCGGGATGCGCGCCCGCACCCCGTCAGGACCCCTGCCGTACTCGACACAGGTGAACCCACCCCCACTCGGCGCCCACCTGCTCGCATCCGCGCACCCGTCCTTGCAGGGTGCTCAGGTGTGACCCACGCCAGCACCACCCTCTCCCCGCCCGTGGCCACGACGAAGCCGGCGCAGCGAGATCGCGCCCGGCCCTCCCTCGTCCGCGCGGGCGGGGTCGCCGTGGGCCTGTTCCTCGGCGTCCGGCTCACCGGGGTCGCCGTGCTCGCGCTCGTCGCGCAGGTCGCCGGGCGGCATCCGCTGACGCTGCTCGCCCGGTCCTGGGACTCGGTCTGGTACCTGGGCATCGCGACGCACGGCTACGGTCACGATCTCCCCTCCCGCGAGCCGGGCCCGCACAGCGACCTGGCGTTCTTCCCGCTGTACCCGGCGCTGCTGCGGGCGGTGACCGCGCTGATCCCGGTCGGCGGGGACACCGCGGGGCTGTTGATCTCGTGGACCGGGGCCGCGGTGGCCGCCGCGGGGATCCACGCGGTCGGCGCCCGCCTGCACGGGCGGGCCACCGGTGTCGCGCTGGTGCTGCTGTGGGGGCTGCTGCCGCACGCGGTGGTGCTGTCGATGGCGTACACCGAGCCGGTGCTGACCGCGTTCGCGGCCTGGTCGCTGTACGCGCTGCTGGCCGGGAACTGGCTCTGGGCGGGCGCGCTGGCGGCGCTCGCGGGGCTGGCCCGGCCGAACGGGTTCGCGGTCGCCGCCGCGGTGCTGACCGTGGCCGGGACCGAGCTGTGGCGGCGGCGCGGAAAAGTTTCCCACAGGCTGTGGACGGGCGCGGCGCTCGCCCCGCTGGGCTGGACGGCGTATGTGCTGTGGGTCGGGCAGCGGAAGGGGGATCTGCTCGGGGGCTACTTCGAGGTGCAGCGACTGTGGGGGTCGGCGTTCGACTTCGGACACGGCTCGCTGCACTTCGTGCGCTCGATGCTGCTGCACAGCAGCCGGTTCGTGTTCCCGATGGCCCTGGTCCTGGTCACGGCGGCGACGGTGCTGTACGCGCTGCTGCTCCTGGACCGCGCTCCGCTGCCGCTGCTCGTCTTCAGCGGGCTGCTGCTGCTGGTCGCGCTCGGCGGGTCGGGCTTCTTCGAGTCCAAGCCGCGGTTCCTGCTGCCGGCGTTCCCGCTGCTGCTGCCGCTGGCCCAGGGGCTGGCGCGCACGGCGAAAGCCCGGCCCTGGCACGCGACCGTGCTGGTCGCGGCCCTGGCCGGGCTCAGCCATGTCTACGGCGCGTACCTCTTGGTGTACGCGCAGGAGCCGCTGTAGGCGGCGGGGCGGGGCTTACTCCCCGTCGTTCTCGGGGTTCTCGGGGTTGTCCGATTCGTTGACGTCCTGCTCCAGGCCGAGCTGCTCGACGAGCCACCGGTCGAACTCGATCGCGGCCCGCACCCAGCTGACGGTCGAGGAGACGAAGTGGTTGATGTCGACGCCCGTGCCGATCAGCATCTGGGCCTCGCCGATCAGCCGGACGGTGCCGTCGTCGTGGGTGTGCGTGTACACCTTGGGCCACAGGGTGCGGCGGTTCCAGTCGTCGACGGACTCCAGCAGCTGCGGCTTCTCGTCGATCTTGTGCGGGCGGTCGTAGAAGGTCCGCACCGAGAAGATGGCTTGTTCGCCCTCTCCACGGAACATGAAGTAGGTGCGGAACTGCTCCCACGGCGCCGCGAGGTCACCCTCCTCGTCCACGACGTACTTCAGCTCCATCTGGTCGAGGAGCTGCTTCACAAGATCCTGATCCGGGACGACGGGGCCCGCCGGTCCTTGGGGCTGCGGTTCGGGCTGGCCCCCGAAGTTCGGAATCGAGGACGGGTCGATGCTCACCGTGTATTTCCCTTCATGCGGATTCCGCCATCCTCCCCCATGCGGGGAGGGGGGTGGCAAGCCCTGACGGGGCCTGTCAGCCTTTGGCTGACAAGATCCGGCTGGTCGGGTGGACGACCCGTGAACCAGTGGGGTCGATGCGGTGGGGGCCACGCGCCGACGCGGACGCGGTCTCGGTGGAGGTGACGTACGAGAGCCACGGCCGGGCCCTCGTACGGTTCACCGCGTTCACGCTGTGAGCGTCACAGCGTCTTCCCCGTCGCCGGCCCCACCAGCAGCCCCCCGCCGAAGCGGTCGACGCGGACCGTGTCGCCGTCCTTGATCTCGCCGGAGAGGATCTCCTTGGCGAGGCGGTCGCCGATGGCGGTCTGGACGAGGCGGCGCAGCGGGCGGGCGCCGTAGGCCGGGTCCAGGCCCTCCTCCGCGAGCCAGGCCAGCGCCTCCGGGGTGACGTCGAGGGTCAGGCGCCGCTCGGCCAGGCGCCTGCCGAGGCGCTCGATCTGGAGCTGGGCGATCCGCTCCAGCTCGGGCTTGGTCAGTGCGGAGAAGACCACCAGGTCGTCCAGCCGGTTCAGGAACTCCGGCTTGAAGGAGGCTCGGACGGCCTCCAGGACCTGCTCCTTCTTCTCCGCCTCGGACGTCAGCGGGTCGACCAGGAACTGGCTGCCCAGGTTGGAGGTGAGCACCAGGATGGTGTTGCGGAAGTCGACCGTACGGCCCTGACCGTCCGTCAGGCGGCCGTCGTCCAGCACCTGGAGCAGGATGTCGAAGACCTCGGGGTGGGCCTTTTCCACCTCGTCCAGGAGGACGACGGAGTACGGGCGGCGGCGGACCGCCTCCGTGAGCTGGCCGCCCTCCTCGTAGCCGACGTACCCGGGGGGCGCGCCGACCAGGCGGGCCACGCTGTGCTTCTCGCCGTACTCCGACATGTCGATGCGGACCATGGCCCGCTCGTCGTCGAAGAGGAAGTCCGCGAGGGCCTTGGCCAGTTCGGTCTTGCCGACGCCGGTCGGGCCGAGGAAGAGGAAGGATCCGGTGGGGCGGTCCGGGTCGGCGATACCCGCGCGGGAGCGTCGCACGGCGTCCGACACCGCACGTACGGCCTCGGTCTGGCCGATGAGCCGCCTGCCCAGCTCGTCCTCCATGCGCAGCAGCTTCTGCGTCTCGCCCTCCATCAGGCGGCCGGCCGGGATGCCGGTCCAGGCGGCGACGACGTCGGCGATGTCGTCGGAGCCGACCTCCTCCTTGACCATCGTGTCCCTGGAGGCCTCCTCCTCGGCCTCGGAGGCGGCCTCCAGCTCCTTCTCCAGCTGCGGGATCTCGCCGTAGAGCAGCTTGGCCGCGGTGTCGAAGTCGCCGTCTCGCTGGGCACGTTCGGCCTGGCCGCGCAGGTCGTCCAGCTTCTCCTTCAGCTCGCCGACCCGGTTGAGGGACTGCTTCTCCTTCTCCCAGCGGGCGGTCAGGTGCCGCAGTTCCTCCTCCTTGTCGGCGAGGTCGCGGCGCAGCTTCTCCAGGCGGGCGACAGAGGCCGGGTCGGTCTCCTTGGCGATCGCCAGCTCCTCCATCTTGAGCCGGTCGACGGCGCGCTGGAGTTCGTCGATCTCGACGGGTGAGGAGTCGATCTCCATGCGCAGGCGGGAGGCGGACTCGTCGACGAGGTCGATGGCCTTGTCGGGCAGGAAGCGGGAGGTGATGTAGCGGTCGGAGAGGGTGGCCGCCGCCACCAGCGCCGAGTCCGCGATCTGGACCTTGTGGTGGGCCTCGTAGCGGCCCTTGAGGCCACGGAGGATCGCGATGGTGTCCTCGACGGTCGGCTCGGCGACCAGCACCTGCTGGAAGCGGCGCTCCAGCGCCGGGTCCTTCTCGATCCGCTCGCGGTACTCGTCCAGGGTGGTGGCGCCGACCATGCGCAGTTCGCCGCGGGCCAGCATGGGCTTGAGCATGTTGCCGGCGTCCATGGCGGAGTCGCCGCCGGCACCGGCGCCGACGACGGTGTGCAGCTCGTCGATGAAGGTGATGATCTGGCCGTCGCTCTCCTTGATCTCGGACAGCACGGCCTTCAGCCGCTCCTCGAACTCACCGCGGTACTTGGCGCCGGCCACCATCGCCCCGAGGTCGAGCGCGACCAGCCGCTTGTCCTTCAGCGACGAGGGCACGTCCCCCTTGACGATCCGCTGGGCGAGCCCCTCGACCACGGCGGTCTTGCCGACACCGGGCTCGCCGATGAGCACCGGGTTGTTCTTCGTACGGCGGGACAGCACCTGCACCACCCGCCGGATCTCCTGGTCCCGCCCGATGACGGGGTCGAGCCGGCCCTCGCGGGCGGCGGCGGTGAAGTCGGTGCCGAACTTCTCCAGGGCCTTGTACTGGCCCTCGGGGTCGGCGGTGGTCACGCGGCGTCCTCCCCTGGCCTTCTTGAAGGCCTGCAACAGCTTCTTCGCGTCCGCACCCTGCTGCTGCAGCAGGTCGCCGGCCCGTCCGCCCTTGGCGGCGATGCCGATGAGCAGGTGCTCGGTCGACAGGTACTCGTCACCGAGCTCCTTGGCACGCTCGCCGGCGTCGGCGAGCACGGCCAGCAGCTCACGGTTGGGCTGCGGGGGCGCGACCGTGGACCCGGTCACGCTGGGCAGCGCGCCCAGGATCTTCTCGGCGCCCGCGCGCACGGCGGCCTGGTCGGCTTCCACGGCCGCGAGCAGGTCGGTGACGTTCTCGTTGTCCTGCCCGGCGAGCAGCGCCAGCAGCAGGTGAGCGGGGGTGAGGTCCGGGTGCCCCTCGGTCACGGCACGGTTGCTTGCCGCGTTGATCGCGTCCCGGCTCCTGTTGGTCAGCTCGGCGTCCACGTCGTCCGTTCTCCTCCTCGGCCACACACTCCAGCGCTGACTTGACCAGCGTACACAAAGTTGAGCCTATTCCGCTCAAGGTGCTGAGGGGTAGGGCGGAGGGCCGGGGAAGTCCTGCGGGGACTAGGTTGCGGGCATGGCGAACCACTCCGAGCAGTACCTGGCGTTCTGGCGGGAACGCCATCTGTGCACCCTGACGACGCTCCGGCCCGACGGCAGTCCGCATGTGGTGCCGGTGGGGGTGACGTACGACGCGGAGGCCGGGCTGGCCAGGGTGATCACCAACGGGACCAGCGCGAAGGTACGGCATGTGCGCGCGGCCGGGGCCGAGGGCGCCCGGGTCGCGGTGTGCCAGGTGGACGGCCGGCGCTGGGCCACGCTGGAGGGGCGGGCCAGGGTGTCGACGGAGCCGGAACGGGTCGCGGAGGCGGTACGGCGCTATGCCGAGCGCTACGAGCGGACACCGGGGCCGAATCCGGCGCGCGTGGTGATCGAGATCGAGGTGGAGCGGGCCCTGGGGAACGGCTGAGACGACCGATAACTTTCAGCCACCCTGGGAGCGCGCCCATACCCCGAAATGCCATGGAATATCCCCCAGAAAACTGCAGCGGCGTCACCGTGTTCAGGTCACGGTGACGCCGCTGCGGGGGGAAGCACCTGAGCGATCTTTTACGACGGGGGAATCGCGTCAGGCACTGCGGGGGGTGGCAGAGACGGTCCTCAGCTCCTGGTCCGTCGGCTCGGCGAGCCGGTGGTCCCGCTGGTCGAGATTCACAAAGATCATTCCGTACCGGACGGCACACCGCACCGGCTGGGGCGCACCCCGCGGCTTGCGCAGGCACCGGTACGCCCGCACGTCCTCGTCCTCGTCCCGCGTCACGACGACCGGCTCACCGAACACGGTCACCATCAGCGAGTCACCACTGTGGGGGATGGCGGTGACCAGGTCGATGAAGTGCCAGCCGGAGCGGTAGGCCGTGGCCATTTCGCGGCGGAAGGATCGGTCGTCGGGTGGAGTGGTCACGTCAGCTCCACACACTGTCGTCCGCGGTGACAGGCGTCCCCGAACCACCGGTCGCACCTGATGGCGCCAACGACCAGACACTGTCCGCCCGGATGTCGCCTTTCGTACCGGATAGGCCACTCAGAGTTCCGAAGGCCACCACGGCGGAGAAGGCGGCGACAAGCACCGAGCGAAGCATTCTCTTACGCATAGTCGGCTTCGTCCTCACTTGAAGGTCCCCTCTTCCCCCGTCGGATAAGACGATGACTCATTCGGGCACGTCATGGCCACACAATCAGTGCATCATGTTCCTGCATGTTCAGGACCCTGGGGGGTGGAGATTTGACAGCGAATCGGACCAAAGCGACACATCCCCACGCGGTGACCGATCTGTGCGAGGAAGGAGGGCGACTGTACGCAAACGCGCTTCGCACGGGGCGTATCGCCCGCGCGGATGCGGAATCCGCCCCCTGCCTCATGGAGTTCGCCCTGCTCCACCCCGATCCCGACGATCCGAACTGGCTGCGCCCGGTTCCTCCGTCGGTCGCCCTGGCCCAGCGGCTCAACCCTATTGAACGCGAAATCACCGAGCGCAGGCGACTGTCGATCGAACTGGCCGACGTGTTCGAGCCGTTCATGGCGCTCAGCGCCCAGGGCACGGCGTCCACGCACTCGATCACCGTGCTGGAGGGGCTCGACCGGATCAACACGGCCCTGGACCTGGCGACCGCGCAGTGCCGGAACGAGATGCTCACGGTCCAGCCGAGCGCCCGTCACCCGGAGCGCCGGCTCATCGAGGGACTGGAACGCGACAAGCCCCTGATCGAGCGCGGGGTGCGGATCAGGACCCTCTACCAGCACACCGCCAGATACAGCCCCGAGCGGCTCGCCTATGTGAACCAGTTCGCCGACGGGAAGGCGGAGTACCGCACCATCGACGAACTGGTGGAGCGCCTCATCATCTGCGACGAGACCGTGGCCTTCATCCCCATACGGGACGACCGGCAGGTCGCGCTGGAACTCCGCCATCCCGGACTGGTCCGGTACCTGGTCAAGATCTTCGAGTTCATGTGGGACCGCGCGGTGCCCCTCAGCGCCGGCACCCCCTACGAAACCGCCGCGGACGGCATCACCGACATCCAGCACTCCATCGCCAAGCTCCTCGTGGAGGGCCACGTCGACGAGGCGATCGCCCGCCGCCTGGGCATGAACGTCCGCACCTGCCGGGCCCACATCGCCAAGCTCGCAACAGCCCTGGGCAGCGGCAGCCGGGCCCAACTCGGCTACCTCATCGCCCAGTCGGGCATCCTGGACAAGGACACCACCCCGTCGGCCCCGGACGGCCGGGAGTGAGCCACGCACGGGCCGGGGTGTGCCGCGTGACCGTCTTCGACCGGCTCCGGCACCTGGCCACGCCGCCATACCCGCAGACTACGCGGGCGTCGGTGTGGCCTTCGATCAGGAGGGCGGCGATGGCGCGTTGACGGGGGGTGATGCCGTTCGGGGTGGGCGGCTGGGCGGGGGCGGGCCGGTGACACACCGGGAGCACGGGGTCGAGGAGTTGTGCGCCTCCGGAGAGGAGGTGTACGAGCGGGCCCTGCGGGAGGGGCGGATACCGGTCGGCGACGCCGCCGATGCGCCCTGCCTGACCGACTTCGGGCTGCTCCACCCGGCCCTGGACGACGTCGGACTGCTCGAACCGGTCGCGCCCGCCGCGGCCCTGCACCGGCTGCTGCGCGCCTCCGCGGCACGGGTCGCCGAGGAACGGCGGCGCGAGGACCGGCTGGTGGAGCAGTTCGAGCCGCTCCTGCGCGTCGCCGTACGCCAGACACCCGGCACCGGCACCGAGCCGGCGATGCTGCGACTGCTCAGCGGCACCGAGCAGATCAACCGGGCCATCTCCGACGCGATGGTCGACGCCACCGAGGAGTCCCTGACCATCCAGCCGCACTCCGGTCTCACCGGCCGGCGCGGCGAGGTGGCCCGGGGCACCGCCTTCGGGCGGGATCAGGCGCTGCTGGAGCGCGGCGGCCGTATCCGCACCCTCTACCAGCACACCCTGCGCCATGTGCCGGAGGTGTACGGGCCGTTGGAGCACTTCCGGCGCGGCGACACCGAGGCCCGCAGCCTCGACGAGGTGCCGGACCGGCTCATCGTCATCGACCGCAAGGTCGCCTTCGTCCCGGCCGACGACAACGGCACCCTCGCCCTGGAGGTCCGCCACCCGGCGCTGATCAAGTACTTCGTCACGACCTTCGACCGGCTCTGGCGGCTGGCCACGCCGATGTTCCCGAAGGCGGTGCGGCCACCGTCGGTGAACGGCGTCACGCCCCGCCAGCGCGCCATCGCCGCCCTCCTCGTCGAGGGCCACACCGACGCCGTGATCGCCGACCGCCTGGGCATGAACATCCGCACCGCCCGGCTGCACATCGCCAAGCTCGCCGCCACCCTCGGCAGCGACAGCCGGGCCCAGCTGGGCTATCTCATCGCACGCTCGGGGATCCTTGATCAGGAGCCGTGAGCGCGCCGGCCGGCAGCCCGGCGCCGCGGTGACCGTCCAGGCCGACCTGGGCGATCCGCACGCCCAGCTGGGTACGGCTGGCCGCCCCCAGGGTCTCCGACAGCCGGGCGATATGGGCGCGGCAGGTGCGCACGCTGATGCCGAGCCGCTCGGCGATCACCGCGTCCTGGTGGCCCTCGGCGAGCAGCGCGGCGATGGACTGCTCGCGGTGCGAGATGCCCTCGATGCCGGTGTCGGGGAGCGCGGCGGTGAGCGGGATGGCCAGGCGCCAGAGGCGTTCGAAGACCGTGACCAGGTATTCGACCAGGGCCGGGTGGCGCAGTTCCAGGGCCATCGTGCGGTCGGCGTTGGCGGGGATGAAGGCCACCGTGCGGTCGAAGAGGATCAGCCGGTCGATGACCTCGTCCAGCGTCCTGGCCTCCACCGTGTCGCCCATCAGCTCCAGGTAGTTCAGCAGGCCCTGGCCGTGGCGGGCCACGTGGGTGTAGAGGTCGCGCATGCGCACGCCCCGGCCGCGCAGGGCCAGCGCCCGGTGCAGGCCCTCGGTCAGCTCGGCCTCCCGGCGGATGCCGCCGGGCTGCACGGTGAGCACCTCGGTCGTGCACGCCTCGGTCGCCTCGTCCATCGCGGCCTGGATCCGGGACAGCCCGTCCAGCACCCGGATCGCGCTGCCCTCGCCCGATGCGGCCAGTGCGGCCGGCTGACGGCCGAGACCGGCGTACCACTCGAAGGCGGCCACCGCCGAGCCCACCCGCCGCTGGCTCGCGCTGACCTCGTCGTAGACCCCGCGCAGCAGCCTGGTCATGACCTCCTGCGGGGAGGTCGGCACCAGCCAGTCCATGTCGTCGGGGTCCGGGTGCAGCAGGGCCAGTTCCAGCAGGCAGGGCACCGCCTCGGCATCAGTGCGCGGCACGCGCCCCCGGCGTACGGCCCGGGAATAGACCCGGTCGCCGGCCGCGCAGAGTCGGTCGGCGCCATGTGGATGCTGCTCCGCCCCGCGCCCGGCCATCGCCCATTTCACCCCCGGTGTGTTGCCACTTCCGCAGCGCAACTATGCGCGGGCGTGGACCGGGTCCGCAACACGGCTCGCCTCAACAGGGCCGCCGTAAAGGACTGTTATGCCCGGGTATATGTCAGGCTCCGCCCCTCGCATTGCAACAAGCTGATGGTGGTGGGGCGGACCGCGCCACGGCATCGTTGATCCCGCTTCCCGCGGGTGTCACCGAACACCCGGAGCGGCCCCGCGATACGGCTCTCCCGCCCGCCGGGGCCACGCCCCGCGCCCACGGGGGTGGCGCGGGGCGCTCCGCCGGGATGCCGGCCCGAGGGGCGCGGCGAACGCGCCCCTACTTGAGGCCGATCGCCGCGCAGGCCGCCTTGAACTTCGCGGTGCAGATGTCGCCCACCGTGTAGATGCCGTCCGCGACGACCGTGGACTTGATGGTGCTCTTGGTCAGGGCGACCGGCTGGATCAGCTTGGACGGGATGCCCTTGGTGGTCGGGCTGTCGACCTTGTCCTGGGTGAGCGCGTCGAACTGGATGTCCTTGCCCTGGACCCTGGCGACGGCCATCTGCGCGGCGGCTTCGGCCTCGTCCGGGTAGGCCTTGTAGACGCTCATGTACTGCTCACCCGCCAGGATCCGCTGGACCGCGTCGAGTTCGGCGTCCTGGCCGGTGACCGGGGGCAGGTTCGTGACGCCGGCGGCCTTCAGCGCCTTGATGACGCCGCCCGCCATGCCGTCGTTGGCGGCGTAGACGCCGGCGATGTTGTTCTTGCCGATGGCGCCGATGGCCTTGGCCATCTCGGTCTCGGCGAGCTCCGGCTTCCAGTCCGTGGTGTCGTACGTCTCCGCGATCGTCACATGGCCCTGCAACTCGGAGAGCGCGCCCTGCTTGAACTGCTTGGCGTTCGGGTCGGTGGGCGAGCCGTTCACCATGACGATCTTCGCGGAGCTGTCGGCGCTCGACCCGAGGGCCTCCAGCAGGGTGCGGCCCTGCACTTCGCCGACGAGCTCGTTGTCGAACGAGATGTAGGCGTCGATCGGGCCCTCGGCGAGACGGTCGTAGGCGATGACCGGAATGCCCGCGTCCTTGGCCTTCGTCACCTCGGCGGCGATGGAGTGCGAGTCGACCGCGTCCAGCATGATGATGTCGACCTTCTCGTCGATCATCTTCTGCATCTGCGAGGCCTGCCGGTTGGCGTCCGCGTCGGCGTTGAGGTACTCGACCTTGCCCTGCTTGCCGGTGAGTTCGGAGACCTTGTTCTTGATGATGGGGTAGTCGAACTTGTCGTAACGGGTGTTCGCCTTCTCCGGCAGCAGCAGGCCCACGGTGATGTCGTTGCCCTTGCTCGGGCTCGCGCTCGCGCCGTCCCCGGTTGCTCCCAGCACGCCACAGCCGGCGAGCGAGAGGGTCATCGTGGATGTGGCCACGGATATGGCGATACGACGCATTCGAGGGCTCACTTCATTGTGCGTTCCGGACGTAGGGCTGCTATACGACCCAGGTGTCTGAAAAGACAACGCGGAGGCCACACCCGGCGTCAAGCGGAACTACTTAACGAGTCCGCAACACCACGCTCGGCTGACTCTGTGAAGGAGGAGCGGAATCGCCTCCAAACACTCTTTACGGACCCTCCATCCAAGGGGGGTTCATGAGCCGGCAAAGACCGGCACAACCAACAGGTGAAGGGGCCCGCGGAAGACCGCGGGCCCCTTCACCTGTTGCACTCAGTCCTGCTGCCGCTTCGGCCGCCACACCACCAGCGCGCTGGTCTGCTGGACCTCCTGGTACGGGACCAGGTCGCGGCGGTAGGAGGCGTGGACGGCGGCCTCGCGCTGCTGCATCGCGGCCGCCGCGCCGTCCAGGGCCGCCTCCAGCTCCGCGACGCGGGACTGCAGGGCGGCGACCTGGTTCTCCAGTTCGATGATGCGCTTGATGCCGGCCAGGTTGATGCCCTCGTCCTGCGACAACTGCTGGACGGTGCGCAGCAGTTCGATGTCGCGGGCAGAGTAGCGGCGGCCCCGGCCGGCGGTCCGGTCCGGGGAGACCAGCCCCAGGCGGTCGTACTGGCGCAGCGTCTGCGGGTGGAGTCCGGAGAGCTGGGCCGCCACCGAGATGACGTAGACCGGGGTCTCCTCGGTCAGTTCATACGGGTTACGTCGACGGCCGTCCATCTCTCTCAGTCTCCCTTCGCGGCCTCGAACAGCTCCGCCCGCGGATCCTCGCCCGCGGTCGCCTCGCGATACGCCTCGAGCGCGTCACGAGCCTTCCCCGTCACGTCCTTGGGCACACGCACCTCGACGGTGACCAACAGGTCGCCGCGGGTGCCGTCCTTGCGCACCGCGCCCTTGCCGCGGGCGCGCATGGTGCGGCCGTTGGGCGTGCCGGGCGGCAGTTTCAGGGTGACGGGCGGGCCGCCGAGGGTGGG
The DNA here is from genome assembly GCF_009604455.1 of Streptomyces sp. RB17. Lineage (GTDB taxonomy): Bacteria > Actinomycetota > Actinomycetes > Streptomycetales > Streptomycetaceae > Streptomyces. The sequence goes on along the minus strand of NZ_WEGL01000004.1, from coordinate 516,663 downwards.
GACCCGCACCTCGCCGCCGAGGGCGGCCTCGGCGAAGGTCACCGGGACGGTGACGGTGAGGTTGTCGTCCTTGCGTCCGAACACCGGGTGCGCGCCGACGTGCACGACCACGTACAGGTCGCCCGCAGGTCCGCCCCGCTCGCCGGGCGCGCCCTTGCCGCGCAGCCGGATGCGCTGCCCGTCGGTCACCCCGGCCGGGATGCGGACCTGCATGGTGCGCGAGGACTTCGCGCGGCCGCTGCCCTTGCACTCCATGCAGGGGTGCTCGGCGATCAGGCCGCGGCCCTTGCAGTCGGGGCAGGGGTCGGTGAGCGAGAAGCCGCCGCCGGAGCCCCGGGCGACCTGCCCGGTGCCGACGCAGGTCGGGCACACGCGCGGTGTGCCGTTCTTGTCGCCGGTGCCGGAGCAGGCCTTGCAGGGCGCCTGGGAGGACATCCGCAGGGGCACCGTGGCGCCCTCGATGGCCTCCGTGAAGCTGAGTGTGACCTCGGTGTCGATGTCCTGGCCGCGCCGGGGCTGGGTACGGGTCGTACCCGCGCCGCCGCGGTTGAACAGGCCCCCGAAGACGTCACCGAGTCCGCCGCCGAAGCCGCCGCCCTGGGTGGTGGTCCCGCCGCCTCCGAAGAGGTCGCCCAGGTCGAAGTTGAAGGAGCCGCCGGCGCCCGGCCCGGGGCGGAAGCCGCCGTTGCCGAACAGGGCGCGAGCCTCGTCGTACTCCTTGCGCTTCTTGGGGTCGCCGAGTATGTCGTTCGCCTCGGAGATCTCCTTGAAGCGCTCCTCGGCCTTGGCGTTGCCCTTGTTGGCGTCCGGGTGGAACTCGCGGGCGAGCTTCCGGTACGCCTTCTTGATCTCGGCCTCGGTGGCGTCCTTGGGGACGCCGAGGACCTTGTAGTAGTCCTTCTCGATGAAGTCCTTGGTGCTCATCCTCGACGCCCCTCCTTCCCCTTGAGTGTTCTCACGTCAGCCCTCGTCCGGGCCACCGTTCTCCTTGTCGGCTTCGGCCGCCGGGGTCTCCTCGGCGCCCTCCGACGTTTCCGCCTTGGCGGTCTGCGCGCCGGGCTGCGGCTCGGCGACGGCCACTCGCGCGGGGCGGATGGTGCGCTCGCCGATGCGATACCCGGGCTGCAGGATCGCCACGCAGGTCGTCTCGGTGACGTCCGGCGCGTAGCTGTGCATCAGGGCCTCGTGGATGGTCGGGTCGAAGGGCTCGCCCTCCTTGCCGAACTGCTGCAGGCCCATCTTGGCCGCGACGGTCTCCAGCGACTCGGCCACCGACTTGAAGCCGCCGAGCAGTTCGCCGTGTTCCCGCGCGCGGCCGATGTCGTCGAGCACGGGCAGGAGCTCGGTCAGGAGGTTCGCGATCGCGATCTCCTTGACCGCGATCCGGTCGCGCTCGACCCGGCGGCGGTAGTTCTGGTACTCGGCCTGGAGGCGCTGGAGGTCCGCCGTGCGCTCGCCGAGCGCCGTACGCACCTGGTCCAGCTGGGCCACCAGACCGGCGTCTGCGTGTCCGTCCCCGGCCGGGGCCGCCCCCTTCTCGGAGGAGGCGGCCTTCGGCTCGGCGTCGTCGGAGGTGGCGCCGGAGGGGACGTCGGGCTTCTCCTCGAAGCCCGGGGTCTCCTCCGTCACGCGGCACCGTCCTTGCGCTCGTCGTCCACGATCTCGGCGTCCACGACGTCGTCGTCAGCGGCCTTGCCACCCGGAGCGGCGCCCTCGGGGCCACCCGCGGCCTGCGCGGCCTGGGCGTCGGCGTACATGGCCTGGCCCAGCTTCTGCGAGACGGCCGCGACCTTCTCGGTGGCGGTGCGGATCTCGGCGGTGTCCTCGCCCTTGAGCGCGGCCTTCAGCTCCTCGACGGAGGCCTCGACCTCGGTCTTGATCTCGCCGGGGACCTTGTCCTCGTTGTCCTTGAGGAACTTCTCGGTCTGGTAGACCAGCTGCTCGCCCTGGTTGCGGGCCTCGGCGGCCTCGCGGCGGCGGTGGTCCTCCTCCGCGTACTGCTCGGCCTCCTGGCGCATCCGGTCGACCTCGTCCTTCGGCAGCGAGGAGCCGCCGGTGACGGTCATCTTCTGCTCCTTGCCCGTGCCCAGGTCCTTGGCGGTCACGTGCATGATGCCGTTGGCGTCGATGTCGAAGGACACCTCGATCTGCGGGACGCCGCGCGGCGCCGGCGGCAGACCGGTCAGCTCGAACATGCCGAGCTTCTTGTTGTACGCCGCGATCTCGCGCTCGCCCTGGTAGACCTGGATCTGCACGGACGGCTGGTTGTCCTCGGCCGTGGTGAAGATCTCGGAGCGCTTGGTCGGGATCGTGGTGTTGCGCTCGATCAGCTTGGTCATGATGCCGCCCTTGGTCTCGATGCCGAGGGACAGCGGGGTGACGTCGAGCAGCAGGACGTCCTTGACCTCGCCCTTGAGGACACCGGCCTGGAGCGAGGCGCCGATGGCGACGACCTCGTCCGGGTTCACACCCTTGTTGGCCTCCTTGCCGCCGGTCAGCTCCTTGACGAGCTCGGCGACGGCGGGCATCCGGGTGGAGCCACCGACGAGGACGACGTGGTCGATCTCGTTGATGGAGATGCCGGCGTCCTTGATGACGTTGTGGAACGGCGTCTTGCAGCGCTCCAGCAGGTCGGCCGTCAGCTGCTGGAACTGAGCCCGGGTGAGCTTCTCGTCCAGGTGCAGCGGGCCCTCGGCGGACGCGGTGATGTACGGCAGGTTGATCGAGGTCTCGGTGGAGGAGGACAGCTCGATCTTGGCCTTCTCGGCGGCCTCACGGAGGCGCTGCAGGGCCATCTTGTCCTTGCCGAGGTCCACGCCGTGGCCGGCCGCGAACTGCTTGACCAGGTAGTCGACGACGCGCTGGTCCCAGTCGTCACCACCGAGGTGGTTGTCACCGTTGGTGGCCTTCACCTCGACGACGCCGTCGCCGATCTCCAGCAGGGACACGTCGAAGGTGCCGCCACCGAGGTCGAAGACGAGGATCGTCTGGTCGTCCTTGTCGAGGCCGTAGGCCAGCGCGGCGGCGGTCGGCTCGTTGACGATGCGCAGGACGTTCAGACCGGCGATCTCACCGGCCTCCTTGGTCGCCTGGCGCTCGGAGTCGTTGAAGTAGGCCGGGACGGTGATGACCGCGTCGGTCACCTTCTCGCCCAGGTAGGCCTCGGCGTCACGCTTCAGCTTCTGCAGGATGAACGCGGAGATCTGCTGCGGGTTGAAGTCCTTGCCGTCGAGCTGGATCTTCCAGTCGGTGCCCATGTGGCGCTTCACCGAGCGGATGGTCCGGTCCACGTTCGTGACCGCCTGGCGCTTGGCGACCTCGCCGACGAGCACCTCGCCGTTCTTGGCGAAGGCGACGACGGACGGCGTGGTCCTGGCACCCTCGGCGTTGGTGATGACGGTGGGCTCGCCGCCCTCCAGAACGCTGACGACGGAGTTAGTCGTGCCCAGGTCGATGCCGACCGCACGTGCCATGGTTGATTCCTCCAGCTGACTTGAGTGGAACGGACTCAAGTGTGCATGAGGGCCGCCGCTGGGTCAACAGACCTGAGTCGAGCGGGCTCAAGTCTTATCCGTTCCTTACACGCAACTGGCTGGTCACCTGCCCTCTGACCTGCGTCGATGCCCCGGTCCGAGGCGCCTGGGCGGGGATACGGACACGGATACGGAGGAGTACGAGAACGGCGAGCAGCGCCCCTCCGGCCACCCACGCCACGGCCCCCTCTCCCGTCCACCCGGTGTGTACGAGCACCCCCACCAGCACCGAGGAGAACGAGCCGGCCCCCAGGAGAACGACCGAGCCCTGCGGGGTGAGCCCGAGCGGCCGCAGCCGGTGCACCAGATGGTCGGGGCCGCGCCGCGCCAGCGGACGCCGGGCCAGGCTCCGGGCGAGGACCACGAGGAGGGCGTCGGCGAGGGCCACCGCGCCGAGGCAGAACATCACCGCCGCGCTCGGCACGAGGGCGTACCCCGCGCGCGTGAAGACGAGGGAGGACGACAGCAGGAACCCGGTGAACAGCGAGCCGCAGGCGCCGAATCCGATCCGCGCGGGATGCCAGTTGTGCATCAGGAAGCCGGTGAGGGCGGCGGCGAGGACGCTCAGCAGGACGGCGAGCCCGTCCATCAGCTCGGCCGCCGCGCAGGCCCCGGCCCCGAAGGCGGTGACGACCCCGACGGTCCCCGCGAGCCCGTCCGCGTGGTCGAGCCCCTTGAAGGCGAGGGTGGCGAGGACGATCCACCCCACCGCGAGGATCCCGCCCAGCACCCCCGTCTCCCGGTACGGCACGACGAAGGCCGCCGCCACGGCCGTACCGGCGGCGAGCACGCGCGCGTGGAGCCGCCAGATGTCGGCTACCAGGCCCAGCCCGGCGACCGAGGCGGCGGCGACCAGCAGCTCGCCGACCCCCTCACCGAGCGGTGCGACCCGGGTCCACTGCCCCACCCAGGCGATGAGACAGGTGACGGCCACCACGGCGAGCCCGCCGAGCAGCGGCAGCCGCCGCTGCCGGCGCCGGTCGACGATGCCCGCCCGCAGCGCGGGCACCCTGAGCAGCGCCGAGAGCAGGGCGGCGAGGAGCAGGGCGGCAGTTGCGGCGGCGATCCCGTAGAGCACGGCTCTAAGGTAGGGGCGAATGTAGCAAATCGGTATGAATAACACGATCTGATGACCCGGGGATGACGCTCATCACCCCGCGCTCAGCTGCATCTCGACGGAAGATGGGGGTAGTCTCAGTCGAACTGGATAAGTTACCGCTTAGTAATGTCGCTCGGTCAATTCGAGGCCGTCGCCCCAGGAGCCCCAATGCAACTCGCCGCGATCATCGTGTCGCTGGTCCTGATCGTGGTCGGCGTGGCGCTGTTCGGCCGCGCCCTCCTCCAGCTCTTCAACTTCATGAGGCTGGGCCAGCCGGTTCCGGCCGGAACGCGGACCGACAACCCGTACCAGCGCGCCGTCACCGTGGTCCGGGAGTTCCTCGGCCACACCCGGATGAACCGCTGGGGCATCGTCGGTGTGGCGCACTGGTTCGTGGCGGTGGGCTTCTTCACCCTGCTGCTGACGATCGTCAACGCGATCGGGCAGCTGTTCAAGGCGGACTGGATCCTGCCGGTCATCGGCGAGTGGGCGCCGTACAACATCTACGTCGAGTTCATCGGCACGATGACGGTCCTCGGCATCCTCGTCCTGATCGCGATCCGTCAGCTGAGCCACCCGCGCACGCCGGGGCGCAAGTCCCGCTTCGCGGGCTCCAACTTCGGCCAGGCGTACTTCGTCGAGGCCGTCATCCTGATCGTCGGCGTCTGCATCTTCATGCTGCACGCCCTCGAAGGCGCCCAGCACCATGTGGACGGCTACGAGGCCTCGTTCTTCATCTCGTACCCGGTCGTGTCCTGGCTGAAGGGCATGGACGTCTCCACGCTCCAGAACCTCACCTACTTCTTCGCCGGCCTGAAGATCGCGACCTCCTTCATCTGGATGATCGTGGTCGCCCTGAAGACCGACATGGGCGTGGCCTGGCACCGCTTCCTGGCGTTCCCGAACATCTACTTCAAGCGCAACGCCACCGGCGAGACCTCCCTCGGCGCCCTGCTGCCGATGACCTCCGGCGGCAAGCCGATCGACTTCACCGACCCCGGCGAGGACGACGTATTCGGTGTCTCCCAGGTCGAGCAGTTCTCCTGGAAGGGCCTGCTGGACTTCTCCACCTGCACCGAGTGCGGCCGCTGCCAGTCGCAGTGCCCCGCCTGGAACACCGGCAAGCCGCTGTCCCCGAAGCTGCTGATCATGTCCCTGCGGGACCACGCACACGCCAAGGCGCCGTACCTGCTGGCCGGCGGCGGCAAGACCGTGGAGGGCGAGGAGAAGGCGTCCGAGGAGCAGCTCGCTTCGGTGCCTGCCGCCGCGCTCGCCGAGGCCGAGCGCCCGCTGATCGGCACCGCCGAGGAGAACGGCGTCATCGACCCGGACGTGCTGTGGTCCTGCACCACCTGCGGCGCCTGCGTCGAGCAGTGCCCGGTCGACATCGAGCACGTCGACCACATCGTCGACATGCGCCGCTACCAGGTCATGATCGAATCGGCCTTCCCCTCCGAGGCCGGCACGATGCTCAAGAACCTGGAGAAGAAGGGCAACCCCTGGGGCCTGGCGAAGAAGCAGCGCCTGGAGTGGACCAAGGAGGTCGACTTCGAGGTCCCGGTCGTCGGCAAGGACATCGAGGACCTCACCGAGGTCGAGTACCTGTACTGGGTCGGCTGTGCGGGCGCCCTGGAGGACCGTGCCAAGAAGACCACGAAGGCCTTCGCCGAGCTGCTGCACATCGCGGGCGTGAAGTTCGCGATCATGGGCGGCGACGAGAAGTGCACCGGTGACTCCGCCCGCCGCCTGGGCAACGAGCCCCTCTTCCAGGAGCTCGGCATGGAGAACGTGGCCGCGCTGAACATGGCGTTCGGCGAGGACGACGAGGACGAGTCGACCAAGAAGCCGAAGTCCGCGAAGAAGATCGTCGCCACCTGCCCGCACTGCCTCAACACGATCGGCAACGAGTACCCGCAACTCGGCGGCGACTACGAGGTCATCCACCACACCCAGCTGCTGCAGCACCTGGTGGACGAGGGCAAGCTGGTCCCGGTCACCCCGGTCGAGGGCATCATCACGTACCACGACCCCTGCTACCTGGGCCGCCACAACAAGATCTACACGCCCCCGCGCGAGATCATCGGCAAGGTCCCGGGCCTGCGGAACGAGGAGATGCACCGCCACAAGGAGCGCGGCTTCTGCTGCGGCGCCGGCGGCGCCCGGATGTGGATGGAGGAGCGGATCGGCAAGCGCATCAACAACGAGCGCGTCGACGAAGCTCTTTCGTTGAACCCGGACATCGTCTCGACGGCCTGCCCGTTCTGCCTCGTCATGCTCACGGACTCGGTGAACGGCAAGAAGAACGAGGGCAAGGCCAAGGAGTCCATCCAGGTCGTGGACGTGGCCCAGCTGCTCCTCGACTCGGTGAAGACCCCGGTCGACCCGGCCGGCGAGGCCGAGACGGAGAACGAGCCGGAGCCCGCGCCGGTCAAGTAACAGCTCCACGACGTACGACGCCCCCTGCCCCGCACAGGCAGGGGGCGCCTTCGTTCCCGCCGTCGTTCCACCGACGGCTGAGCCCGGCTGTCACAAACCCGGCCGCTGCGCTGTCCTGCTGATGTAGGCAAGCATTCAGCGAACGGAGACAGTGATGAGGATCGTGGTTGTCGGCGGTACCGGGCTCATCGGCTCACAGGTGGTCGCGCGACTGCGCGCCGGAGGTCACGAGGCCGTGCCGGCCACTCCCTCCACCGGCGTCAACGCCGTCACCGGCGAGGGCCTGGCGGACGCGCTCGAGGGCGCGGACGTGGTCGTGGACGTGTCGAACTCCCCCTCCTTCGACACCGAGCCGGCACTCGACTTCTTCACCCGCTCGGCGCAGCACCTGTTCGAGGCCGAGAAGGCGGCGGGCGTCCGCCACCACGTCACGCTCTCCATCGTGGGCGTCGACCAGGTACCCGACTACGGCTACTACCGGGCCAAGGTCGCCCAGGAGGAGGCCGTCCGCGCCGGCGGAATCCCCTACAGCCTGGTGCGCGCCACCCAGTTCTTCGAGTTCATCGCCCCGGTGATGGACATGTGCACCGAGGGCAAGCAGGTGCACCTGCCGTCCAACCGGCTGCGCCCGATGGCCTCCGCCGACGTCGCCGCCGCCGTCGCCGACGCGGCGCAGGGCGAACCCTCGCAGGGCATCCGCAACATCGCGGGTCCCGAGGTGCACCGGCTCGACCGGCTCGGCGAGCTGACCCTTGCGGCGAAGCCGGACGGCCGTTCCGTCGTCACCGACGAGTCCGCGAGCCCGTTCGCGGGCATGCCCGACGTTCTCACCGGCGACGACACCGCGCACATCGCGGCCACCCGCTACGAGGACTGGCTGAAGCACAACTGACCGAGGCGCTGTGGTCGGTCCTGCGGGCCGACCACGCGGCTCCTACGACCGCCCCGTGGCCCTGTGTACGGACCTCTCGTACGCCCTGAGCTTGGCGGGCGCCAGGACCCAGTAGAGCCCGTCGATGCCGTCCGGTCCCACCGTGAAGGACACCAGGGCGACGGCGGCACCGTCCTGGACGAGCAGCAGGCAGGGGCGGCCGTTGGCCTCGACCACGCCGTACTCGGCGCCGGGGAAGAACTTGTGCGCGAAGGCGCTGGTCCTGGCCACGCGCTCGGCGCCCACGATCGCCAGCCGGGCCACGCCGCGCATCCCGTTGCCGTCCGCGTAGGCGACGGCGTCGGCCGACAGCACGCTCTCCAGCGCGGCGACGTCGCCGTGCCGCGCGGCGGCGACGAAGGCCTCCACCAACCGCCGGTGCTGTGCCGCCTCGACGGGCTCCCGGCGCTCGGCGGACAGGCGCTTGCGGGCCCGGCTGAGGACCTGCCGCGCGTTGGCCTGGCTCAGCTGCAGCATGCTCGCGATCTCGCCGTACGAGTAGTCGAACGCCTCCCGCAGCACATAGGCCGCCCGCTCCACGGGGTTCAGCTTCTGCAGGACCAGCAGGACGGCCAGCTCCAGCGCCTCGCCGCGCTCGGCGCCGACCTGCGGATCCACGCTGGTGTCCACGGGCTCCGGCAGCCACGGCCCGACGTACGCCTCCCGGCGGACCCGGGCCGACTGGGCCACGTTGATGGCCAGCCGTGTGGTGACCGTCGCCAGGAACGCCCCCGGATCGAGCACCGCGCTCCGGTCGGTGCCCTGCCAGCGTTCCCACGCGTCCTGCACCACGTCCTCGGCCTCGGACACGGTGCCCAGGATGCGGTAGGCGACGCCGAAGAGCCGCGGCCGCAGCCCCTGGAACACCTCCGCCGCTTCGTCCAGCGAGTCACCGGTGCGCCGCGGCTGTTCGCCCATGATGCCCTCTCCCGGTGGCGGCCGATGGAGGATAGTGCTACCCCATCCGGTGGCTTATGGACGCCACAGTGTTATTTAATCCTCCGATTTCCTATTCATTCCACTATCCAATTATTGGTACTGGCCTGCCTGTCGCCATGCCGAACAAGTCGAGGAGAGTGGAAGAGATGACGACATCGCCGCCACGATGGAGATCTGTCCTGGCCTCAGCAGCCACGGCTGCTGCGCTGTTCACAGCAGCCCTGGGAGGCGCGGGGACCGCCTTCGCGGATGACGCCCCCTACCGGAGCGGGGGCGCCTACCCGCCGCATCCGTCGCACACGCCGCACCACGACCACGACGAACACGGTCACGGCGAACACGGACACGACGACGAGCACGGAGACGACAACGAACACGGAGACGACAACCACGGGCACGACGACGAACACGGGCACGACGAGCACGGGCACGACGACGAGCACGGAAACGACGACGAGCACGGGCACGACGAGCACGGGCACGACGAGCACGGGCACGACGACGGGCAGGGCGGCCCGGAGAAGCCGCACCTCGCGCACACCGGTGCCGACCACACCCAGGAGATGGTGCTGGGTGGAGTGGCCGCCGCGCTGATCGCAGCAGGTGCCGGCACCATCGTGGTCGCCCGCCGTCGTAGCAACTCATGACCTGTCCACACCACGACTGTCCCTCCCCCTGAGGAGGTCCGGTCACACGCCGGACCCCCTCCGAGCACGTCAGCGCGTTCCTGGCCCGCGGGCCAGGAACGCGCTGCTGGCCGCACTGCGGAACCGGCCTGGAGCGGCTGTGGTGGCTGGTTCGGAACCGCGCCGGCTGTGGCGGCGCTCCTTCTCAACCCCCACTACGTGGCACTTCTCGCCGCACAGTGGACCCACCTGACGCAAACCCGCAGGTCGCACGCTCGCGGGGCCGGCGTCGGACGGAACAGATCCGCCCATCACCTACGCCCCCTTCGGCCCCGCCTGCTGCACCACCTCGAAGGACCACAGGGTCGAACCGGAAGCCGCGGGCTTCGGGCGTTCGGCGCCCTCTCCGCCGCCCTGGTGCGCGGACTTCATCGGCCCCTCCATCCAGGCCTGGAAGGACTCCTCGTCACGCCAGCGCGTGTAGACGAGGTAGGTGTCGGTGCCCTCGACGGGACGCAGCAGCTCGAACCACTCGAAGCCGTCGGAGCCCTCCACCGCGTGGGCCCGGGAGGCGAACCGCTTCTCCAGCACCTCCCGCTGCTCGGCGGGCACGGTCAGCACATTGATCTTGACTACGCTCATGTACCCATCCTGGCCCACCGCCCCCGCGCTCCGCCGCCGCCCCGGGGTGTCGCGGCAGGTCGAACGCGTGCAGGATTGCGGGGACGTTGTGGGCGGGGCGGGTGAGGGGGACGGTGACCGCGCCGAGAACGCGGGAAGCGGGAAGGGCCGGGGCCACAAAGCCGTCACCCACCGCCCCCGCCCGACTCCCCGTCCCGCCGGGCAAGGGCAGCAGGGTTCCCGACGACTTCAACGGCGACGGCCACCGCGATCTCGTCCTCGACGACCTCGTCGAGGCGCAGCGCCACGCCGACGACGCCGGTATCGGGATCGTCTACGGCAGCCCGCACGGACTCGCCTCCGGTGCACGGCAGTTGCTCACCGCGAAGAGGCAGCCGCCCCCGGCAAGGGCCGGCTCCCGGCCGTCTTCGACGCGGAGGAGAGCTGCGACCTGAACGGGGACGGCTTCACCGACCTGATCGTGTCGACCGACCCGCCGTACGACGGACGGGGCCGGCCCCCGGTGCCGATGCAGATCCTCTTCGGCTCGCCGGCCGGGCTGACCGGACGGGTGGTCCAACTCGTCGTCCCGGCCCGCGCCCGCTTCGGCGACGACTGGCCGGACCAGCCGGTGTGCGGTGACTTCGACGGCGACGGCAGCGAGGACCCGGTGCTGCGCGAGTCCGGCGGCAGACTGACGTCCCTGCGCGGGCCGTCCGGCCGAAAAGGAGCCCCGTACACGGCGGGCGTGCCGCTGCCCGCGCCCGGGGAGGTGCCCACCGGTCCTGCGGCCGATGTGAACGGGGACGGGTACGACGACCTCCTCGTCCGTGCCGCCGAAGCCCCCGGCAGGGCCGCCGTCGTGCTCGGCGGACCGCGCCGGCCCGGCCCGCACCGGCGCGGTCCTGTCCGCCGGCGGCGCCGTGGCCCTCGGCCGGTTCGGCGGCGGTGTCGCCCTGGACGCGGCGATCGGTGGCACCGCGGAAACGTCCCTGCGCTACGACCTCCCGGTCCCGTCTGCCCACGGCACCCTCCGCTCCCCGGCCCGACGCTGGACGCCGGCGACTTCGACGGGGACGGGCGCGACGAGCTTCTCGCCGGCGGTTCACGGCTGCGCGTCTTCCGCGCCGCCGCCGGTGCCGGGGGACTGTCGGCGGCGGGAGCCGTCACCGTCGTACCGCCCACGCCCGGGACGACGTGTCCTCGCGGTCGGCGACTTCGACGGGGACGGGCGGGCGGACCCGGTGGCGCGGACGTACCGGGGCGAGACGAAGAACATGGTCGCCCTCTACCGGGGTACGGCGAAGGGCCTGCTCGCGGCCCGGTCGACGACCACCTTCTCGACCTCGGAGTTCCTGGCGCCGTGACGCGTCGACCCGACACACACAGCAGTCACATAAATTTACCGAGATCACGTACAACCCTTACGTATCCCGGTGGGTCTCCTGATCGCCGACCGGCTGGTGAACCGTGGGAGAACTCACGGCAAACGGGGACGGTCCGCACCCATCGACTCTGGATGCCGGCCAGGCATCCCGCATGCCGCAGGAGAAAACCCGCATGCACAAGCCTCTGCGACTCGCCCTCGCCACGGCCACCGCGGCCGCGCTGACGGGCGGTCTGCTCACCTTCTCGGCCGCGACCGCGACGGCCGCCGACTCCACCACCGTCCCGCAGGCCGACTTCAACGGCGACGGCATCGGTGACGTGGCCTTCTCCGCCGACGGCGCCTACGTCAGCGGCCACAGCGCCGCCGGCCAGCTCGTCGTCCTCTACGGGACGAAGAGCGGCGTCTCCTCCACCAAGCGCTCCACGATCAGCCAGAACACCACCGGCAACCCCGGCACCGCCGAGTCCGGCGACCACTTCGGCGCCGAGACCGCGTACGCCGACTTCAACGGCGACGGCTACGACGACATCGCGGTCGGCTCCCCCGGCGAGGACGTCGGCACCGACAAGGACGGCGGCGGCCTCGCGATCCTGTGGGGCTCGGCCCAGGGCATCACCGGCAAGGGCGTCTCGATCGCCGACCCGGCCCCCACCGCGCACGACTACTGGGGCAAGAACCTCGCCGCCGGCGACTTCGACGGCGACGGCAAGGCCGATCTGGCCGTCGGCAGCTCCGCCGCCACGATCTATGTCTTCAAGGGCGGCTTCAACGCCTCCGGCGTGCCCGGCGGCAAGTACACGATCAAGCCCCCGATCATGGGCACCGACGCCGACGGCCCGCTCAACCTGACCGCCGGCGACATCAACGGCGGCCGGACCGACCTGGTGGTCGACGGCTATGAGACCAGCAGCGACTACGGCTGGAACCGCAACTACTACATCCCCGGCACCGCGAGCGGCCTGGACGTGTCCCAGGCCGAGGCCCTCAAGCCCGGCGTGATCACGGCGATCGGCGACATCAACGGCGACGGCTACGGCGACGTCGTCAGCGGCGCCTACTGGAACACCACCACCGAGGACGGCACCGCCGTGCCCGACTCCGGCAAGGGCGGCAAGGTCTGGGTGACGTACGGCTCCGACGGCGGCCCCCTCACCACGGCCGCCACCGGCATCACCCAGGACACCGGGAACGTCCCCGGTACGGCCGAGGGCAACGACTTCTTCGGCTACGAGCTCGACCTCGGCGACATCAACGGCGACGGCTTCCTGGACCTCGCGATCGGCGTGGCGGGCGAGAACATCGGCAGCGCGACGAACACCGGCTCGGTCACCGTCCTCTACGGCACCGCGAAGGGCCTGGACACCACCTCCGGAGCGCAGGGCTTCGCCCAGTCCACGCCCGGCGTGCCCGGCAACGACGAGAGCAACGACTACTTCGGCCAGGACGTCAAGCTCGACGACGTCACCGGCGACGGCAAGGCCGACCTGATCGTGGGCTCCCAGGAGAACGCCGGCAACGGCGCGGTGACCTACCTGCCCTCCGACGGCACGAAGATCATCACGACCGGGTCCCGCACGGTCTCCCCGAGCACCTCGGGCGTCTCGACGACGGGCACGCCGTACTTCGGCGCCAACTTCGCCGACTGACGCTGCGCTCGGGAGGTGCACTCCCCGCACGCTCACAGCGCGCCGGGTCCGCGACCGCGCGGGCCCGGCCGCCCTCGGCCCGATGCGCCCGGCCAGGCTCCAGCCGCCCGATCAGCCGACCCCTCGGAGAACCTCGATGCGTACAGCCGCCTCGGCCGTCCTCGCGGCCACCCTGCTCACGGCGGGGCTGACCCACGGCAAGGCCGACCTGGCGATCGGCCTGAGCGGCGGCGGCGTCCTGCAGCGCGGCGCCTTCCTGGACTGACCGGACCGGCCTCCTCGGGAAACCCTGGAAAACCCTGGGACCGTCCCCTGACGGTCCCTTAGGGGATGTCACAGGTCGGCCGCAAAGCCGGGCCCGGACAGCCGGGCCCGGCCCGTCACTCTCCTGGACCAGGTACGTTCGATGACGTGGCTGGATTCAGGATCGGACGCGGGGGCCGGGACAACCGCACCCCCCAAGGACAGCAGGCGCCGCAGGGACCGTCGTACGGCCGGCCCGGACCGCAGCACGGTCAGCCGGGGCCGTCGTACGGGCAGCCCGCGGGGCCCGCGTACGGCTACCCGCAGGCGCCGCAGCAGTCGTACCCGCAGCAGGGACCGCGCTCGCACCCGCAGCCGGGACAGCGGTCGTACCCGCAGCAGGGGCGGCAGCCGTACGGCCGGCCGCGCCAGTCCTACGGCTACCCGGGCCCCGCAGACGACGGACCGGAGTACTTCGGGGACGGCGGCGGCTACCCGGGCGGCGGCGCTCCCGGGCCGGACCCGTACGCGGCCGACAACCCGGGCCACACCCAGGCGTTCTCCATCGACGAGGCCGCCGGTTACACGCAGGGCGCGACCTACCAGGCCGGTTCGGCCGCGGCGCCCGCCGCCCCGCTGGGCCCGCCGCTGCACTGGAAGCAGCTGCTGAAGGGGATCGTCCTCTCCCCCGACCAGACCTTCCTGCGCATGCGGGACTACACGATGTGGGCCCCGGCGCTCATCACCACGTTCCTCTACGGCCTGCTGGCCGTCTTCGGCTTCGACGGCGCCCGTAAGGACGCGATCGGCGCCACGCTGTCCAACGCGGTGCCGATCGTGCTGATCACGGCGGTCGTGATGGTGCTCGGCCTGTTCGTCCTGGGCGTGGTCACCCACACCCTGGCTCGTCAGCTCGGCGGCGACGGCGCCTGGCAGCCGACGGTCGGCCTGTCCATGTTGATCACGGCCCTCACGGACGCGCCACGGCTGCTGGTCGCCATGTTCGTCGGCGGCGACGCGACCTTCGTCCAGCTGCTCGGCTGGGCCACCTGGATCGGTGCGGGTGCCCTGCTGACCCTGATGGTCTCCCGGTCGCACGACCTGCCCTGGCCGCGGGCGCTGGGGGCGTCGGCGATCCAGCTGATCGCGCTGCTGTCGATCGTGAAGCTGGGCACGTTCTAGTTTCTCGTCGATCTTTCTCGTCCCGCTCTCCCCATGATCGCGAAAAGGGCCTCCGGCATGACAGCCGGGGGCCTTCTCACATGCATGTGGGTCGAGCAGCGGCAGGATTTCTTGGGCTGTACGGGGGCTGCACGGGGGAAAAGGCGGACGCTGCAGCGTGCCTAGTAATCGTTCAACGCCTGCCTCCACCATCCTGTCCAGCAAAGCCCGAGTTTCTGCACCAGGGACGACGAAAGGTCGGTCGAGTGACGTTCGCCAAGCGTTTCACCACGATCAGCGCCGCTGCGGTGGCGGCGATTCTCCTCAGCGCCGGCGGCGCCCAGGCTCAAGGCGACGGGGGACTCAGGTCGCTGCTGGGCACTATTCCACTCCTCCGGGCCTCCAACCCGATGGAAATGGCCGGACAAGGCGGCGGTGGCAGCACCGGAACTCAGACGACCAACAATAAGAACAACAATAACAACAACGCGGGCAGCGGTCCGAACAACAACAATAACAATAACGGGGGCGGGCCCAACAACAACAATAACAACAACAACGGCGACACCCAGGCCCAAGGAACCGGGGGCCTGCTGCCACTTCTGGGCAAGTCACTCATCAATATCCAGGTCTGTTACCCGATGGGGCAGGTCGGATCGGGCAACACTCTCACCGGCAATCAGAACATCAACTGTCACCAAGACTGAGGCGCCGGAGCGCGCGCAAAAACAGTCCGGCGGCCGGGTGAGTTCACACCATCGGCCGCCGGGCTGTGAAGTTCAGCCGTTGTTGTTGTTATTGTTGTTGTTCGCCCCTCCGCCGCCGTTGTTGTTGTTATTGTTGTTGTTCGCGCCTCCGCCGCCGTTGTTGTTGTTATTGTTGTTGTTGTTCGCCCCGCCGCCGTTGTTGTTGTTGTTATTGTTGTTGTTCGCGCCTCCGCCGTTGTTGTTGTTATTGTTGTTGTTGTTCGCCCTCCCGCCGTTGTTGTTGTTATTGTTGTTGTTGTTCGCGCCTCCGCCGTTGTTGTTGTTATTGTTGTTGTTCGCGCCTCCGCCGTTGTTGTTGTTATTGTTGTTGTTGTTCGCCCCGCCGCCGTTGTTGTTGTTATTGTTGTTGTTGTTCGCGCCTCCGCCGTTGTTGTTGTTATTGTTGTTGTTGTTCGCGCCTCCGCCGTTGTTGTTGTTATTGTTGTTGTTGTTCGCCCTCCCGCCGTTGTTGTTGTTGTTATTGTTGTTGTTGTTGTGACGGCCCTTGTGCTTGCCGCCGTTGTTGTTGTTATTGTTGTTGTTGTTCGCCCTCCCGCCGTTGTTGTTGTTATTGTTGTTGTTGTTGTTCCCGCCTCCGCCGTTGTTATTGTTGTTATTGTTGTTGTTTCCGCCGTTGTCATTCGGCGCCATCACGTGAGCGCCTGTGGGCGTCGGGGCGGCGAAGGCGGCGGAGGGTATCAGGGCGCCTCCCGCGGCCAGAGCAGCCGATGCGGTCAGCACTGCGGTACGCTTCGCGATCTTCTTGAGCATGACGTTCCCTTTTCGGTGAGTTCGGAACCGTGCCGATTCGGAGCCCAATTCGATGACGGCCATCCGTTCGGCCTGATGACTCAATTAAGCCCCGCCACTCCGCCCGCGTCATTCCCCGAAATCTCGGGACTTGACAAAGGCGGCAGCCCGATGTCTCCTCCGCAGGGCCCGATTTGAGTCGGCAGAACCGGGGAATCCGAATCTGGGATCCGCCCGCCAGCATGCGCTGTTGCAGTCGGGGTCACATCGGGTGCACGCCCCAATTTCCGCCCGGCACACCCCACATCCCATCCGGAATCCCGCGGAAACACCCCACCAGCCGACCCCGCTTGATCGATCTGGATCTTTTGCGCGGCTCCCGCCACAGAGGGAAACTGGCGGGTGATGGACCTGCTAGAGCGAGAGGCTGTGCTCCAGGACCTCACCGGTCACCTGCAGGATGCCGTGAGCGGCCCTGGACGCCTGGCCCTTGTGCGCGGCGAGGCCGGCATCGGCAAGACAGCGGTCGTCAACTGTCTGGCCCAGCTGGCCGATCCCCCCATCCGGGTCCTGGTCGGCGCCTGTGACCCACTGGCCACCCCCCGTCCCCTGGGCCCGCTGCTGGACCTGGCCCCGCGCCTGGGCCCGGCGGTCCGCACCGCCCTGACCGGGGCGCCGGCCGGCACCTGCCGTACCGACGAGGTCTTCGACTGCCTGCTCGCCGACCTTGGCTCCTACCCCAGCCTGCTCGTGGTGGAGGACGTCCACTGGGCCGATGAGGCCACGATGGACCTGCTGCGTTACCTGGTCCGGCGCCTGCCGAGCGTTCCGGCGCTGGTCGTGGTCACCTACCGCGACGACGAGATCGGCCGCACCCACGACGTGACCGCCCTCCTCGGCACCCTGGCCGGCTATCCGTGGGTGTACCGCCACGACCTGGCCCCGTTGAGCCGCCGGGCCGTGGCCCGACTGGCCACCGGGCACCCCGTCGACGCCGAGCAGCTGTATCAGGTCTCCGCCGGCAACCCGTTCATCGTCACCGAGATCCTGGCCGCCCCTGACGAGACCATCCCGGCCACCGTGCGCGAGGCCGTCGCCGGCCGCCTTGCCGGTCTGTCGGCCGCGGCGCGCAGGGCCGTCGACGAGCTGGCCGTCCTGGGGCGCCGGGTCTCGCTGCCCCTGCTGGCCGGCATGCTGCCGGCGCCGGAGGAGGCGCTCGACGAGGCCGTGGCCTGCGGAATCGTACGGGCCGACGGGCAGATGACCGAGTTCCGGCATGAGCTGACCCGGCTGGCCGTACTGGAGTCCGTCCCCGCCGCCCACCGTCTGCGGGTACACCGGCAGGCGCTCGCGGCGATGCGGACCCGCCCCGTCGCCGCGGACGAGCTGGCGCTGCTCGCCGATCATGCCGAGGGCGCCGGGGATCCGACCGCCGTGCTGGAGTACGCGCCCGCCGCGGCCGCCCACGCCGCCGCGTCGGGCACGCACCGGGAGGCAGCCACCCAGTACGCCCGCGCTCTGCGGTACGCCGACCGTCTGCCGCCCGCCCAGCAGACCTTCCTGCTGGAGGGGCATTCGCAGGCCTGCCTCCTGTCCGGTCGGCTGGACGAGGGGGTCGCTTCCCGTCGCAGGGCGGTGAAGCTGCGCCGTGCCCTGGGCGACCGGCTGCGCGAGGGGGAGGACCTGCGCTGGCTGTCGTGCTGGCTGTGGCCGGTCGGGCGGACCGTGGAGGCCAGACGGACCGGGCTGGACGCGGTGCGGGTGCTCGAAGGGCTGGCGCCGAGCCGGGAGCTGGCCCGGGCGTATCTGAATCTCTGTCAGCTGGCCTGCTACGAGCACGACGGCGTGGCGGCGGTCGCCGCCTACGCCGAGAAGGCGATCGCCCTCGGCGAGCGCTTCGGCGATGCCGGAGTCGTCGTCCAGGCCCGCTTCCACGCTGCGGCATCACGCACGCTGAGCGAAGGGTCGGGCCCGGAGGTCTGCGAACAGGCGGTGTCCAGCGCGATGGCGCAGGATCTGCCGGAGGACGCGGGCTTCTTGGCGCTCATCATGTGCTGGTTGACCGCGCTGCAGCGTGATACCGCCCGGACCACGGCGGCCGTGAACCGCGCGGAAGCCTATTGCCTCGATCGCGACCTGGTGTCCTACCTGCTGTGCACTCGGGTCTGGGGCAGCTGGGGGCTGCTGAGCCGGGGCCTGTGGCCGCAGGCCGCCGATGCCGCGCAGAACGTCCTGTCCCATCCCGGCTCGCCACCGATCGTCCGGGCCCTGGCCCTGACCGTCCTTGCCCTGGTGCGGGCCCACCAGGGCAAGGGGCGGGTGTGGCCGCTGCTGGAGCGGGCGGCGAGCCTGGTCGACGCGGACTGTCTGCTGGACACGGGCCTGGGGTGGGAGGCCCGGGTCGAGGCGGCCTGGCTGGCCGGCGATCACGAGCTGGTGCGTACGGAGGCACAACGCGGTCTGGACGCACTGGCGGAACGTACCCATCCCTGGCTGTCCGGGCCGTTGGCCTGCTGGATCCGCCGCGTCGGAGGAACGCCGCCGCAGGTGGCCGCGGCCGGACCCTACGCGCTGGAGCTGGCCGGCGACTGGTCCGGCGCCGCGGCCCAATGGGACAGGCTCGGCTGCCCGTACCACGCCGCGCTGGTCCGCCTGTCCGGTGACCCGCCCGCGCTGCACCAGGCTCTGACCGCCTTCGAGGCCCTCGGCGCCCGGCCGGCCGTGACCCACACGCGCGCCGTGATGCGTGCCCGCGGTGTGCGCCCGATCCGGCGTGGTCCGCGGGCGGCCACCCGGGCCAATCCGTACGGGCTGACCATCCGGGAGATGGACGTCCTCAAGCTGCTGGACGAGGGCCTGTCGGATGCCGAGATCGCCGCCCGCCTCTACATCGCCCCCAAGACCGCCGGGCATCATGTGGGCGCGGTGCTGACCAAACTCGGCGTCCACACCCGCCAGGAAGCGGCCCGAAGACTCCACCATTCCGAGCGCTGAAGTCCACCTGCGACTTTACGGGTGATGAGAATGCAGAAAGCAGCCTTGCGGAGCGTCGGCCTCGTGACCGCGGCCTCCTGCTTCCTGGTGGTGGCGCTCGGCGCGGGGGGCGCGGCAACGGCCGAAGCAGCTGCCCT
This sequence comes from Streptomyces sp. RB17, assembly GCF_009604455.1. Classification (GTDB taxonomy): domain Bacteria; phylum Actinomycetota; class Actinomycetes; order Streptomycetales; family Streptomycetaceae; genus Streptomyces. The sequence continues at coordinate 497,411 of NZ_WEGL01000004.1, read as the reverse complement.
GCCCCAGAACCCGCAGGCCCTGCCGGAGAAGTCGGAACCGCAGTGCTACGCGACAGACCGCGAGCCGGGCGTGATCGTGTGCTACCGCACTTCGTGGAAGGCCGAGTACAGGCACGGCGACGTGGTCTATGTCCCCGTTCTCATCCAGGTGCCCACGCCGTCGCAGCCGCCGTCCGTGACGATCGTCGACAGTCTGAACGACATCCACCCGACCGGCACGAGTCCGGGCGAGGCTCCCGGCAGCACCTGACGCGGCCGGCTCAGGCGTCGAGAACCTGCCCGGCCCGCCTCACGACGGGAGGCAGGACACTCCATGGGAAGTTGATCCAGTCATCGGTCCGCTTCCAGACGTACTCGCACTTCACGAGGGAGTGGGACTTCTCATAGATCACCGCGGAGCGCACCTCGGCGACGGTGTCGAGGCAGAAGTCGCGCACCAGCTTGAGCGTCTTGCCGGTGTCCGCGACGTCGTCGGTGATCAGCACCTTCTTGTCGGAGAAGTCGATCACGTTGGGGACGGGCGCGAGCATGACCGGCATCTCGAGCGTGGTCCCCACGCCGGTGTAGAACTCGACGTTCACGAGGTGGATGTTCTTGCAGTCGAGGGCGTAGGCGAGCCCGCCGGCGACGAACACGCCGCCCCGCGCGATGCTGAGCACGATGTCGGGCTCGTACCCGTCGTCGGCGATGGTCTGCGCCAGCTCGCGGACGGCACCGCCGAACGCCTCGTAGGTCAGGTTCTCCCGCACTTCACTCATGTTGCTGTGGCCCTCACACCTGGGTCCGATGGAAATTGACGTAGGACCGCGAGGCTGTCGGCCCGCGCTGCCCCTGGTACCGGGAGCCGTAGCGCTCACTGCCGTAGGGGAACTCGGCGGGCGAGCTGAGCCGGAACAGGCACAGCTGCCCGATCTTCATCCCGGGCCAGAGCTTGATCGGCAGGGTGGCGAGGTTGGACAGCTCAAGGGTGACGTGCCCGCTGAAGCCCGGGTCGATGAACCCGGCGGTGGAGTGCGTGACGAGCCCGAGCCGCCCGAGCGAGGACTTCCCCTCGAGCCGCGACGCGAGATCGTCGGGAAGGCTGATGACCTCGTACGTGGAGGCGAGCACGAACTCCCCGGGGTGCAGGATGAAGGGCTCGTCGCCCTCCGGCTCGACCAGCCGGGTCAGATCGGGCTGCTCGACCGAGGGATCGATGTGCGGGTACCGGTGGTTCTCGAACACCCGGAAGTAACGGTCCAGCCGAACATCGACGCTCGACGGCTGCACCATGGATTCGTCGTAGGGATCGATCCGTACCCGCCCGGCGTCGATCTCGGCCCGGATGTCCTTGTCTGAGAGAAGCACGTAGCGAGGATACGCAAGGCGCGCGGAGCCGTGACAATCGTGACGACTCCGCGCGCCTGTGTTACTGCTGCGTTTGCTGTCGCCTGTGCTAGCGCTTCTCCAGGGCGACCGGCACCACACTGCGGAGCCGGGCACACCGGGGGCACCTCATGAGCCGGCCGGGGCCGAGCCGCTCGGCCTGCTGCATCGGGAGCGAAGCGGTGCTGAAGACGTGCCCGTCCGCACAGCGGACCACGGTGCGTTCCATCAAGTCCCTTAAGTCCCTTCCCCAAGAGCCTCGTCGGGCGTTCCGCCCCGACGACAAAAGCCACGTTACGGGATCAAAGACACGACTCTCCAGGCGGCACTCCGGCCTCGTCCGACCCCTCCGCCAGGCCTCCACGGTACGCCCCAACTCGGCCCACCCGCAGCCGGATCCACCCCTGAAACGGGCTCAGACCCCCGGGCCTCGGCACCGGGGGTCTGCGATGATGTACAGTGAGCAAGCGTCCGGACAGGACTCCGCGAGGATCATCGTCCGTACTTACGCGGGTGTAGTTTAATGGTAGAACATCAGCTTCCCAAGCTGAGAGCGCGAGTTCGATTCTCGTCACCCGCTCCAGAGAGAAACCCCAGGTCAGTGGCCTGGGGTTTGCTTATTGTCTAGACCATTTTCGGGGCGTCGTGCCCTTCACGTGCCCTAAGTCGCGCCAACGCGACACCGGAAGGCATACCGAAAGGTGGTTCCTGGCGGTGCGTCAGCCGATCATCTCGAATGGTGAGACGCATTTTCTGTGACCTGCGCCACTTGCGGGCGTGGAGGTGGTGAAGTCGCATACGCAAAACGTCAGTTCGCGCTGGGGGAGAGGCGGAGTGGGTCGCAGTCGGCGAGGTCGTGGAGGACTCGTTTGTGGGCTCGTGCGAGGTGCCTCGCTGTGAAGGAAGAGCGCGCCACCGGGGCAAGGGTCCTGGTGGCTGTCGGCCGTCGCTCGAGTGCGGCGGGTACGTCCTCCGTAAGCACACACCGCTGCCATGCTCGCTGCCCGGAACATCGCCAGGCCGTCCAAGCTCTGAGCGGACCACTTGTCCAGGCTCTGCACAGAGAGTCCGAGCGTTTCCTGAGTGAACAGAGCGAGCGTCCACTGAGTGAACACCGCTCCCGTTTCCTGAGTGAACGGCTGGGCCGCGGTGGCCCCGGCGGTCGCAGCGCCCAGGACGCCGGCGGTGGCGTAGTCGCCGACGTCGACCTTGCGGCGGCGGGCCGGGCGTCGGTGAGCACGCCGGTCGGTGACGCGGCTCGGTTCCTTACACCTTCTCGGCCAGCACGCGTGGATGTCCGGCGGTGAGCAGGCCGATGTCCTCGACGTCGGAGGTCAGGATCGTCACGCGGCCGGGGTGCTGGAGCGCCGTGGCGCACAGCATGGCGTCGATGGCGTACTTGTGGCCATGCAGCCCCGCTGCTCGCAGCAGAGCGGCGGCGGAATGTGCCACGCCTTGGGTGACCGGCTCGACCCGGAGCCGGGAGAGGGTCCACTTCAGCGCGGCGTCGTTGATCTTGGGGTGGATGACCTCGACGAGAACGGCGGCGGAAGTGATGACCGGCAGATCGGCGTCACGGGCGGCCGTCAGCCACTCGTGGACCTCCCGGTCCCGCTGCACCGCCTTCGCCAGGCCCTCGCTGTCCAGGACCAGAGCACCACTCACGCGGCCGCTCCGGCATCCGAGGTGCCACCGGTGAGCCGGGCCCGCTTGGCCGCCACGGCCTCCGGGTCGGCCGGTCCGTACACCTTGTCGAAGTCGGCGACCAGCTCGTCCAGGTTGTCCCGCTCGATCTGCCGCTGCGCCGCCCTCTCCAGGTACGCCGAGACGCCCCGCTTGCCGACCCGCTCACGGATCGCCTGCAGGGTGCCGGCGGTCAGGGTGACGGAGATACCACTCGTGGGGCCGTCACCGGGGAGGAAGTCCACGTCATCCATGTCGTCAGCCATGACACGAGTATGGCATTGAAAGTGGCATACGCCGAAGCCTCGCACTACAGCGACTTGGCCAGGCCGCTTCGGTGGGCGAAGACGACGAGCTGGGCGCGGTCGCGTGCGCCGACCTTCACCATGGCGCGATTCACGTGCGTCTTCACCGTGGCGGGGCTGAGCACGAGGTGCGCGGCGATCTCGTCGTTGGAGAGGCCGGTCGCGACGAGGGTCGTGATCTCGCGTTCGCGGTCGGTGAGCGACTCCAGTCCACGGCGGGCCGTCTCGTCCAGGGGCCGCGGCGCGGCGGGCGTGTCGAGGAAGCGGCTGATGAGGGTTCTGGTCGCGGTGGGGGACAGCAGTGCGTCGCCGCGGCTGACCGTGCGGATGGCCTGGAGCAGTTCTTCCGCGTCGGCGCTCTTGCCCAGGAAGCCGCTGGCTCCGGCGCGCAGTGCTTCGAAGACGTACTCGTCGATCTCGAAGGTGGTGAGGATCAGGACCTTCACCCCTGCAAGGTCCTCGTCCCCGGTGATCAGACGCGTCGCGGCGAGGCCGTCCAGGACCGGCATACGGATGTCCATCAGGACCAGGTCCGCCTGCGCGGTCTTGGCCAGGCGCACCGCCTCGCGCCCGTCGCCGGCCTCGCCGACCACCTCCAGGTCCGGCGCCGGCTCGATCAGGGCCTTGAAGCCTGTGCGTACCACGGGCTGGTCGTCGGCGATGACTACGCGGATGGTCACGGGGCGGGCTCCGGGGCCAGGTCGAGGGGCTGGTAGGGCAGGTCCGCGGTCACCTGGAACGTCCCGTCCGGGCGCGGCCCCGCGGTGAAGCGGCCGCCGAGGGCGAGGACCCTCTCGCGCATGCCGACGATGCCGTGCCGACCGGCCGGGAGGTGCCCGCCACCGAGTTCACGCGTGGCGGCCGTGGTGGTCCCGGCCGAGAGGTCGTCGACGGTGATGCGGAGTTCGTGACGGTCGTAGGTCAGCGTCAGGCGTGCCTGCCGTCGGCTGGAGTGTTTGTAGACGTTGGTCAGTGACTCTTGGATCACGCGGTACGCGGTGAGATCGGCCGCCGGTGCCAGGGAGGTGGCGGCGCCTTCGGTACGGCGGTCGATGTTCAGGCCGGAGGCGCGCAGTGAGGCGAGCAGTTCGTCGAGGCCGTCCAGGCCGGGCGCGGGGATCGCGGTGGGGGCGACGGGGTCTCCGGGTTGTCTGAGCAGACTGACGGTGTCGCGCAGTTCCCCCAGGGCCTTGCGGCTGGCGGACTTCACGTGGGCGATGGCCTCGCGGGCCGCCGTGGCATCGTGGTCGAGCGCCTGCCCGGCGACGTTGGACTGCACGCTGATGAGCGCGAGCTGGTGGCCCACGCAGTCGTGCAGGTCGCGGGCGATGCGCAGCCGTTCCTCGGCGATCCGGCGTCGCGTGTCCTGCTCGCGTTCGCGTTCGGCGCGGTCGGCGCGCTGCTCGATCTCGGCGAGGTAGGCGCGGCGGTTGCGGGAGGAGTCCCCGGCCGCGATCGCCAGGCCGCCCAGTGCGATGAACGCCAGGTTCTGCGGGCCGAGCAGTGCCGGTTTGTGTACCGCGTGGATGAGGGCGAGTGCGGCCACCGCTCCGCCGCCGAGGAGCAGGCCGGGGCGGCGTTCGACCAGGTCGGCGACGGTGTAGAGGGCAATGAGCGGGGCGAGCAGGACCAGTACCCCGCCGGTGCCGCCGCTCTCGGCGAGGAACACCTCTGCGGCCACCGCGCTGACCGCCAGGATCGCCAGTGGGCTGCGGCGGCGTCCGGCCAGCACCCCGCAGGCGAGCGCGGCGGCGATGAGCGCCACGGCGCGGTTGCCTCCGGTTGTGCCGGAATGCCCGGCGAAGGTGGTCAGCACGGTGGCGGCGAAAACGGCCAGGGCGATCGCCGCGTCCGACAGATGCGCATGGCGGCGGGCGGCGCGACGCAGGTGGCCGAAGGCGTTCATGCCTTCACGATAGGCAGGCGCGCCCGGACTGCCGTCGGCTGTGCGCGGCAGCACGGAATACCGCGGTCGCGGTACATGGCCGCGTGAGGACCGCGTGCGCGGTAGCCACGGTTGCCGTATTAGGGCGACGACATACGGCGGGCCGGCCGGGAGGGTGATGACGGCGTCCGGGTGCCGGGCGCCGTCAGCCATTCCTTTGCCCATTCCTCGACGCCACCGAAACGGAGAACCCCGATGCACTCGACCCTTGCGCCGATGCCACGCCGGAGGACGCGATGAACGGCGGCATCACGATGGACGGCCTGACCAAGCGGTACGGCGCCGTGACCGCGGTCGACCGGCTGACCTTCGACGTGGAGCCCGGGGTGGTCACTGGGTTCCTCGGCCCGAACGGGGCCGGCAAGACCACCACGCTGCGCATGCTCCTGGGCTTGGTGACGCCCACCGCGGGCCGGGCCCTGATCGACGGCCGCCACTACGCCGAGCTGCGCGAACCCAGGCGGGTCGTCGGTGCGGTGCTGGAGGCAACCGGGTTCCACCCCGGTCGGCGCGGCCGCGATCACCTGCGGATCCTCGCCCAGGCCGGGGACATCCCGGGCTCGCGGGTCGAGGAGGTGCTGGACCGGGTCGCTCTGGCCGATGCCGCGGACCGGCGGGTGGGCGGCTACTCGCTCGGCATGCGCCAGCGGTTGGGCCTGGCCTCCGCCCTGCTCGGCGACCCGAAGGTGCTCATCCTCGACGAACCCGCCAACGGGCTGGATCCCGCTGGCATGGCCGACCTGCGGGACCTGCTGCGCGAGCTGGCCGGCGAAGGTCGCACGATCCTGATGTCCAGCCATGTGTTGAGCGAGGTGGCGCAGACCGTGGACCGCGTGGTCATCGTCGCCGGCGGCACCCTGCGCTACGCGGGCCCCCTGAGCGAGCTGACCGCGGCGAAGCGGGAGACGCTCGAAACTGCGTTCCTCCGACTCACGTCGAACCCGGACACCGACCCCGCGACCGGCGCCACGACGGCACCGGCCCGCAGCTGAACGCGAGGAACGAGCACCATGCACACCCTGATCCGCACCGAGGTGCTGAAACTGCGCACCGTCCGCAGCCCGTGGCTGCTTCTCTCCGCCTCCCCCCTGCTGGTGATCGCCGGTGTCAGCGGTCTGGTGGTCTCCAGCAAGCAGCCGCTCGACACGCCCGCGCAGAGCGGCGCGCTCGCGCACGTCGGCCTGACCTCAATCCTCACGCTGGTCTTCGGGATCCTCGCGGTCGCCGGGGAGTACCGGCACAAGACGATCACCGACACGTACCTGAGCACTCCGGCACGCGGCCGCGTCATCGGCGCAAAGCTCCTGGTCCACGCGGTCTTCGGCGTGCTGTCCGGGGTCGTGAGCAGCCTCGCCGGCCTCGGCGTCGCCGCCGCCTGGTGGTCCGACAAGGGCGTGTCCTTTGCGTGGTCGGACTCGACGATGTGGGCCACGATCGGCGGCGGCATCGCCTGGAACGCGGCGTTCGCCGCCATCGGCGTGGGCGTGGGCGCGCTCATCCGCAGCCTCGTCGGCGCGGTCGCCGTCGCCCTGGCGTGGGTCGCCCTGGTCGAGGGCATCGTCGGCCAGCTGATCGGCGACCTCGCCCGCTGGCTGCCGTTCAACGCCGGCCAGGCGCTCGGCGCCGGAGCCAAGGCCATGACGACCGGAGACCTGCTGCCGCGCTGGGGCGGTGGCGCCGTCCTGGCCCTCTACACACTCGCCTTCGCCGTGCTCGCCGTCACCACGTCCATGCGACGCGACGTGTCCTGACGCCGTCGCGCCCATGCCGCCTGGCCCCGTGCATGGCATGCCGGACACCAAAAAGACAGTCCCGCCGCCAACCCGGACAGCTCGCTGCACCGCCTCAGCGGCAGCGTGCGAGTCGGCGGCGGGAAGGAGCATCCGGCTATGCCTGACGGGCCTGTTGCCCCGCTGCGGCCTCGCCCAACTGCTGGCGCACCTCCGCGTCGATGCCCTGCGCCAGCTTGCGCTGGTGCTTCGCCGTGGAGTGCTGGTAGATCAGCTGGGCCCGCTCGGAGGACTGGCCGGCGCGGACCATGAGGTCCTTCAGCTTGGCGCCGGTGTCGGCGGCCAGGGTGTTACCCGTGTGCCGGAGGTCGTAGAAGCGGAAGTTGTCGGGCATTCCGACCTTCTTCCTGGCCTTGCGCCACTTACGGCCGAAAGTCGAGCGGCGGAACGGGGCTCCCTTCTCTCCGACGAAGAGGAGGCCGTTCGGCTCCTTCTCGGCGAACCACTGCAGGTGGCGGCGCAGCTCGGGCAGCAGGAAGTCGGGCAGGTAGACGGTGCGCTTGCCCGCCCGCGACTTCGGGTCGCCGGTGACCCGTCGTCCGTTCGTCAGCTCCGGGGAAGCCTGCGTGATGCGCACGGAGCATTCGTCGAGATCGACACCACGACGGCGCAGCTCGGCCAGTTCCTCGGGGCGGAGCGAGGCGAACGCGCCGAGCAGGACCATCAGGCGCCAGCGCGGGCCCATCGCGTCGGCCAGGTCGAAGACCTGCTCGATCGTGGCCGTTGGACGCTCGTCGGCCTCCTCCTTGCCGGCGCCCTTGATACGGCACGGGTTGCTGCGGAGCAGGTCGTCGTCGACCGCCGTCTGCAGGACGGCCTTAAGCAGCCGGTACGACTTCGCGACCGTGGTGGCGCCAGTGGCCTTCAAGCGCTCAGCCCGCCAGGTGCGAACGCTGGGCGAGGTGATCTCGTCCAGGTTCTTGCCGCCGAAGGTCGGCAGGATGTGCAGGTGCAGCAGACCGCTGTAGCGGTCGACCGTCGTCGGGGCCAGCCCGCGCTCCTTCAGCCAGCGCAGGGCGTACTTCTTGAAGTTGACCGCCCCGGCATCCGGGTCGCGCCATTGGTTGCGCTCGATGTCGGCGCGGGTGAGGTTGAGCCACTCCTGCGCGTCGGACTTGGTGTCGAACGTCTCCGGCGCGGTGTAGCGCTGCCCGTCCGGGCCCAGGTAGCGGGCCTGCCACCGAGCGGATGGAAGCTTGCGCACCGTGCCGAACTCGCGCCGCCGCTGCGGCTTGCGTCCCGCCATCAAGCCGCCTTCCCGTAGCGGGCACGGATGCGGCGGACCGGCTCGACGGTGCGCGCCTCGATGTACTCGGCGATCGCGCTTTCCGGGATGCGCACCGGGCGACCGAGCTTGACGTAGCGGATGCGGCGCTCGGCGATCAGACGGCGAACGAAACGCTCGCCCGTACCGAGCATGTCGCCGGCCTCGGCCACCGTCAGGAGGCGGTCAGCCATTCGCGATCACCTCCTTGGCGGTGCGCTGGGGGTAGGGAAGGGCAGGGGGTATTGCGGGTTGCCGCAAGGGCGATACGTCCTTTACTCGGGGAGGTGGTTTCGAGGCAGCAGTCGGGCCGAGGCACACGGGCCTACGCGGCATGAACCCCGTGGAGAAGAGCCAGGGGTGAGACGCGGAGGGCCTGAGCGAGAGCGACAAGGTCGTCTATGTCGCAGCGGCGCTGGGCGCGTTCGATGCGGGACAGCATCGTGTTGGACATCGGACGGCCGAGGGCGGTGACACGGGCGGCGAGCTCACGCTGGGCGAGGCCGCGCTCGGTACGGAGGGTTTCGATGGTGCGGGCCGTCCGTATTCCGGCCGGACCTATTTCCAGGGATCGTGCTGCCATGGCTCCAAGTTGTAACTTGCATTCGCCGGTTTGGATAACCGGCGATCGTCGGCTATGTTTCGCCCCGCGCGCGGCCGGGCGTTGCCTCCAGGCGGGGTTCTGGGTATCCGACAGTGGTTGGCTACACCAGCCCGACGAGGTGCTCTGACGTGGGGTGTTGTGTTGTAGCTTGCGCCGCAGCGACGGTCAACGGTTTCCCGATGTGATCCTTCTGGCTCGGCATGCGGGGCAACTTTTTTGTCAACCGGCGATCCGGGCTTATCGTTTAGTAATTGCCTCGTGCAGGACACGTTCGCCGTCGGCTGTCTGATTTCCCCGGCGGAATGCTGGACTTGCGCGGCATCCATGTGGCTGTCTTGGCTATGCGACGCCACCAGCCCGCTCCGGCGCCTTCGAGCGGAGAGCCGCGCGCCGCCCTCCCCGCGCAACGCCCCACGAGGGCCAACCACACCTCCCCGACCTGACCTAGGAGCCGCCACCCCATGAGCCACGACGCCCGCGAGTGGGTGTGGGACCACAGCCACAGCAAGGGCACCGCCCGCATGGTGCTCGCCCTGATCGCCGACCGCTGCCGCGACCGGCACTGCATCGCGTACGCGTCCGTGCCCACCCTCATAAAGCGCGCGAACGCCTCCCGCACTGCCGTGCGAGACGCGCTGGACAAGCTGATCGCCAGTGGTGAGCTGGTGCAGCTCGCCGGCCGCAAGGGGCCACGTGGAGAGACCTACTACCACCTCCCGGCCGCCGCCCGGTTCCTCGCCGAACAGACCACAGAGGGGGGCCGGAATCCGACCCTCCCCGGGGATCAGAATCCGACCCCCGGGGGACCGGAATCCGACCCTGCCGACCCCTTCGAGGGGGACCGGAATCCGACCCGGGAGAGCGGAATCTGGCCCCCGGGGGGTACGGATTCCGACCCGGAGGGGGCACGGATTCCGACCCCCAGAACAATAGAGAACCGAAGGTGAACGGTAGTAAGAGCAGCAGCACCTCTGCCCCGCTCATCGCAGCCACCGAGTGGCGGATCGACGACGACGCCCGTGCCTGGCTGCAGCACCACGGCCACCTTGACCGGCTCGGCGAGCGCGCCTTGCAAGCGGCCGACGAGAAGTGGCGCTCGTACCGGGCGGCGTGGGCGCCTCGCACTGCCGCCGCGTGGGCTGCCGACTGGCGCGCGTGGATCGCCCGTGAACGCACACCCGCCCCTGGCCGACCGAACCTCTACGCCCTGCCCGGCGGCACCCCCACACCCACGGCTGGCATGACCCGTGCCGAGGCCCACACCGCCGCCCTGCTCGCCGCCCTCGACGAACCGACTGGAACGGAGTGACCCGCCCTTGGACCGACGCGAAATCGCCGCCATCCTCGCCTACATCGGCCGCCTCGACCCCCGCACCACCCACACCGGTACGGGCGAAGCCCGTGACCAGATCGCCCGGTGGCACGAGCTACTCCACGACGTACCCTTCGCCACCGCCCACGGCTGGGACGTCCGCGAGGCGATACGAGCACACATCCTCGACTCCCCGTACCCGATCCTGCCGGTGGACGTCGCCCGCACCTGGCGCGCCTACCGGCGCGACCGCCTCAATCGGCACACCGATCCCACACCGGCCGCCGACCCCGACGACCCAGCCGCCTGGCGCGCCGAACTGCTTGGCACCCGGCACGCCGTCGCCGTCGGGCAGACCGCACCCTCGACGTACCGGCAGATCACCGGCGGTAGCCCCCGTCCGGACACCGAGGCCCGCCTGCGCTCCGTCGGATCGTGCATCCCGCCGGCCGTCCGCGCACAGCTGGCTCGCTACCGGCCAGCCCGTACCGCGCGCGAAGCCGCCGTCGCCGACGGGCGCCCGGACGCGCTCAGCGTCCGGTGCGGGTGGTGCCACGCGCGCGCGGGCGACCCGTGCCGTCAACGGCGCGTGGGCCCTGAGCACCACCCGAAGCAATGCCGTCCGCGCCACTCCCCACCCCTCGCGCGTCGACCTCGCCGCTGCCCGGCTGGACCAGCAGCAGGCTGCGTGACCCACTCCAACATGCCTCGCTCCTCACCGCCATGGTCCCCGCAGTCCGGTACCCGGCGGTCCCCGGCAAGCCGTGCGCGGCAGGTGGGGACCGTCCCGACGAACACCATGCGGGACCGCGTCTCGGGGACTGAGTTCACCGCAGCCGGGGACCGTGACGACAGCTCCTCCGGGGACCAGCAGGGACACCGACGGGGACCGGTTCCCTGAGAAACCCCTGCTCAGGGCGCTATGAGGGCGGTCCCCGCAACGGTCCCCAACCACGGGGACCGGTCCCCACGAACGTCGCAGCCTGGTCCCGGAGCGGTCCCGGGGACCGTGAACGGCACCGTTTCGGGGACCGGTCCCCACAGTCACGGACGCATCTCCAGCGCCGGCCGAGAACAGCAACAGCCCCCTACCCCGGTCCCCGTCCCCGCCCCTCACCCGCCCGGAACGACACCCCTCGCTCGCGACGCACCACCACCCCCTCATCACACACCCCCGGAGTACCGCACGTGCACAACCAGCACCATGAATGCCCCGCCACTCAGCAGGAGATGACCACCACGCCGACCTCAGCCGGAGCAAGTTGGAGGTTCGGGCACTCCCCCGCAGGGGGAGTGCCCGAACCCGGTCCCGCCCCGGGGGTGGCGGGGCCCGTCCAGCGCCAGGGGGCGCCGGACGGAAAGGTTGCGGCCGAAGCCGGACCGCACCTGGGTACGGCCAGCCGCAAGGGCAAGACCAAAAAGGGCAAGGCGCGTCCGCGTGACAAGAAGCAGCGCCCCGCCCACAGCGTCCGCCTCAACAACCAGGAACTCGACATCATCCAGTCCGGTGCCGACCACGTCGGCATGAGCGTGGCCGGGTTCCTGGCCCACTCCGCGCTCGCCGCTGCCCGCGACCAGTCCCGCACCGCAGCGGCCATCGCCACCGAGCGGGACATCCTGACTGCCCTGTTCGGTGTGCGCCGTCAGCTCGGCTGGGCGGGCAGCAACGTCAACCAGATCGCCAAGGCCCTCAACTCGGGTGCCGACGCACCGCACTTCGCCGCTGCCCTCGCCGACCTGCAGCGTGCCGCACAGGCCGTCCAACGGGCAGCCGACAGGGTCGCCAACGGGCAGGAAGGCGAGGCGGCTTGATCCCCCGGATCCACCAGCAGGGCAGCAACACCCTCGGGCTCTTGCACTACCTGTACGGCAAGGGCACCCACGAGGAGCACATCGACCCGCACCTGGTCGCTTCCTTCTACGGCATGGCCCCCGACCCCGGCCGCGACCCCTCGGCCACGAAGAAGGACCTCCAGCACCTCCTCGACCAGCCCCTGTCCCTGCTCGACGCGGACCGGCGTCCCGACAAGCACGTCTGGCACTGCTCGGTGCGCGCCGCGCCCGACGACCCGATCCTGTCCGACGAGCAGTGGGGCGACATCGCCCGCCGCATGGTCGCCGCCACCGGCATCGACCCTGGCGACGGCGCCGGCTGCCGCTGGGCCGCCGTCCGGCACGCCGACGACCACATCCACATCATCGCCACCCTGGTCCGCGAGGACGGCCGTCGCCCCGACCACCACCGCTCCGGAAAACGCGCCCAGGCCGAGTGCCGGCTGATCGAAAAGGAACTCGGCCTGCACCAGGTCGCGCCCGGGGACGGCACCGCCGCCAAGCGGGCCACCAGCGCAGAGCGGCACAAGGCCGAACGCGTGGGCAGGGAGCGCCCCGCGCGCGAGGAGCTGCGGGAGACCGTACGGCGCGCGGTCGCCGGCGCCGCCAGCGAGGAGGAGTTCTTCGACCGGCTCGCCTCCGCCGGTCTCCTCATACGCCAGCGCATCGCCCCGTCGGGAGACCGCCTCGGCTATACCGTCGCCCTCCCTGGGGACCGAAACAAGGACGGCGAGCCAGTCTTCTACTCCGGGTCCAAGCTCGCCCCCGACCTGTCCCTGCCCCGCATCCGCGAACGGTGGACCCCTCCCGCAGATGCCGCCACTGCAGCGGACGCATCCCGGCCGGAGAAGCCGGCCGTGCCGGACGTGACAGGTCCCGCGTTCGCACGGCGCCGGGCCACCGCCGCCACGTGGCAGGCCCTGCTGATCATCGACCACGGCGACGACAGCGCAGCAGCAGCCCAGATCGCCGCCGCAGGGGAGATCCTCGACGCCCTCGCCAAGACCTCCGCCGCCCACACCCGCACCGAACTACGCGAGGCGGCCTTCGCGTTCGAGCGGGCAACCCGCTCCCACATCAAGGCCGTCCGCGGGTACGACTGCGCGCTGCGCCAGGCGGCCCGCGACCTCGTCCACAGCGGGCCGGCCCTTGGCCGCGGCGAGGACGGCGCCACCACCGCCATGCTCATCGACATGGCGTTCTTCCTCGCCATCGCGGCGGCGAACTGGCATGCCAAGAGGCACCACGCCCAGCAGGCGCAGGCCGCCCGCCAGGCAGCCGAGCACCTCCGCGCCGCCTACCAGGCCGCCGCAACCCAGCCCATGGACGTGCTCCGGCAGCGAGGCCGCCGCATGCCTCAGCTCCTGCGGCACCGGCAGGTGGCCATCCTGCGCCACGCAGTCCCCGACCTGGCCGAACAGATCCTGGCCGAACCCGGCTGGCCCGCGCTCGCCGCCACCCTCGCCGACGCGAAGGACGCCGGCCACAACCCGGCCACCCTGCTCACCGAAGCCACACGACGTCGCGAACTCGACACCGCCACCTCCATCAGCGACGTCCTCGTATGGCGCCTGCGCCGCAGCGCCCACCTGCCCGCCGCCCCGGAAAACCCCCACGCCACGACCACCCGAGATAAGCGGCACGTCCCTTCTCCGGCGCCCGCCGCACAACCCCCGAACAGGGCAGCGAACGGCGCAGCCCGCCGGCGCTGACCGGACAAGCGCAGGCGGAAGGTAGCCGACGATCCCCGGTTACCGAAACCGGGGATCGTCCGGAGCATCTGATGTCCACAAACCCCACGCCACGCCCCTGGCCCCGCCGTCCCCACCGCAGTCGAGCGCGCATCGCGCCCACCGCCGGCCCGCGCCCGGCAAACACCCCAACGTGAAGGCCCCCGCACCTCATGCCCCGAGCACCACCTGCCCGCACACCCCCGAACCGCACACCAGCACCAACCGATCTCACGACACCACACAAGGAAACCGCCCGTGCCCTCCGCCGTTCGCCCGGAAGTCGTCCTCCTCATCACCAAGGTGGACTTCAGCCACCCCGACATCCGGACGCGCCCGTACCACCGCGACGGACGCCCGTTCACCCGCGCCGAGCGCGACCTGCTGGTCACCTTCACCCCGGAGGAAAAGGCCGCCGCGAAGGCGCAGATACAGCTCGAAACCGAATGGCAGCGTGAACTCGACGAAATGAAGGACGACTTCGTCGCACTGCTCATGAAGTACTTCGCCAAGCTCCCCAAGGGATCCGTGGTCGACGACGCCGTCGCCATCATGCCCGACGAGGACTACGCAGAGTTCGCACGCCTCACCGAGATCGTCACCGCGGAAGACACCCTCGAATACCGCGCCTTGCACGAAGACAACTGACCGACCGCGCACCAACGGCGGCCCACAAAGTGGGCCGCCGTTGCGACGACAGCATCCAGGCAGATGTGTCGGAGTCGCCGGAGGAAGTGCAAGGCTTGTCGGCATCCGCGTTCTCAGCGCGCGGTAGCGTCTTTGTGAGGCCAATGGAGAGGGAGCACGCAGAATGCCACAGCCCGTGGGCACTACGAACCCCCAAGCCAAGCATGGGCTCATCCTGGACTTCGCCGGGGTGCTGACCGCTGATCCGCTCCCCGTGCACCGCGCGTGGTGCGAGTCGGAAGGGCTCCCCCCGGAAGCGTGGCGTGCCACCCTCAACGATGACCCTGAAGGCCGGCGGCTCTACGCGGCCCTGGAGGTCGGTGAGATCGGTCAGGCGGAGTGGAACAAGCGCACTGCGGCCCTTCTCGGACCGCAGGTCGCGCCGGACAACCTGATGGGGCGTGCATGGTCTGCGGTGCCGACAGCTCGGCGTATGGCCGCGCTCGCGCGCGCGGCCAAGGGCGCGGGATACCGTCTCGCTCTCTTGTCGAACAGCTTCGGCACGGACCCGTTCAACCCGTACGACCGAGCAGGGATTTGGGGCCTGTTCGATGTGCACGTCATCTCGGAGCAGGTCCGTATGGCGAAGCCCGACCCTGCCATCTATCAGCTGACAGTGGAGCGTCTCGGGCTTCCTGCACAGGCATGCGTGTTCGTTGATGACCACCCTCGGAACCTGCCGCCGGCCGAGGCCCTCGGTATCACCACCATCCTCGCGACGGACGAAGCGGCCACCGTGGCCGAGCTTGAGGCACTCCTCGGTGTGAGCGCCGCGCTTTCCGTCTAGCGGCGACTTCCAGCCAACTCACTGTTCCTGTAGTGCCCATGGGTGTTGCCGGTCGTAAAGCAGTGGGTACGGTCCGTGCTTGGCCGACCGGGGAGGAGCTGCTGCCATGCAGTGGTCCGAGTACAGCACCGCTGAACGGCTCAAGACGCTGCGCGGCGCCATGACGCAGGAGCAGTTGGCCGAAGCCGCCAACGTCTCCGTGGGGGTGGTGCGGAAACTGGAACGGGGCGGCACCGCTTCCCTTCCTTCGCTTCTGTCCATTGCCTCTGCACTTGGGACGGACATCGCCGTGCTCCTCGGCCAGCAGGCGCCCCGTCGCTCCATGGACCGCGACGAGCGGGCAGCGCTGCGCACGCTGTCTGCTGCCACGCACGATGCCGCGATCGGCATCCCCACCGACACCGAGCCGGGCACCGTCGAAGAGCTCCGTGGTGTCGTTCGGCGCGCTGATGCGGCCTACTGGGCGGGCCGCTACACCGAACTCGGGGCGCTGCTCAGCGCCTTGCTGCCCGAAGCCCGCGCCCGATACGACGTGGCGGAAGCCGACGAGCGGGAGGCCGCGGCCAGCGTGCTGGCCGATGTCTTCCAGACTGCCGGGATGGCCGCGAACGTGTGGGGTTCACGGGACCTCGCCTATGCGGCGCTCACCTACGGCCGGCAGATCGCCGTGCAGGCCGGAGACGATCTGCGGGATGCGCACCTGGCCGCCACCACAGCGTGGGTGAATCTCCGCGACGGGCGCACGGCGCAAGGGTTCGCGCTCGCTGCGGCTCAGGCCGAGCGGATCGAGCCGAAGATGTCCGAGCACGATCCGGACCGGCTGTCGGTGTACGGGCAGCTCGTCACGAACGCTGCTGTGGCCGCGTCCCGGGGTGGCGCCTCGCCGGACACCGCCCGGGAGTACCTCTCCCAGGCGCATGCGGTCGGCGCCCGCATCGGGGCGGAGCATGCTCGTGGTCGGCATGCCCAACCCTTCGGGCCGCTCTATGCCGCCACGCAGGCGATGAGCATCGCCGTTGCCCTCGGCGACACCGGCGGTGCGCTCCGGCTCATGGACACAGTCCGGCTGGACGACACGGTGCCCCTCGCCACTCGGGCCCGGTACGGCCTCGACATGGCGTTGACGCACGTGGAGTGCCGTCGGTGGGACCAGGCTGCCGACACCCTGGAAAAGGTCTGCGGCATGGCGCCGGGGTGGGTGCGGCACCAAATGCTGCCCGGAGTGATCATCTCTCGCCTCGCCGGAGTGTCCGTCGCGCGGCTCCGCGGGCTCGCCCACGCGGCCGGCGTGCCCCTCGCCGTCCGCTGACCGCCTGCCGCCTGCCGCCTGCCGCCTGCCGCCTGCCGCCACGACCCATAGCAGCTCCCGCGGCCGCCGCCAGCCCGACTGCCACGCTCCGTTGCAGTCCTGCTGAAGGACGAGCGTGTAGCAGCACGGGACGTGGCAGTCCGCCGTGTCATGACTTCGTGGCGCCGCCACGAGCCGGGCCTGTCCCGGGCACACCACCGACAGCACGCTGACTGCATGCCGAAATCCCCTTCCGGCGGCATCGGACACGTGCCGGTTGCCGTCTACTCCTGTGCGGCCGAATCGGCCGCTGTCCGCGATGCCGAGCGCCGCGCACGCCACTACGCCGACGCCCGGCACTGGCATGTGGCCGGCACCTGGTCCGACAAAGACCCGTGTGTGCCGCTGGACGCCCGCCCGGCTTGGGCGGCTGTCACGAGCGCACTGTCCTCCGGCCTGGTCCGCGGCATCGTTGTCGCGGGAATCTCTCACCTGGCCGAAGACGTTGGGCAGTTCGCCGCGCTCGGTGTCCTCGTTCGTGACCGGGGCGGTTTCCTCGCCGAGGCGACGTCGCCGTCGGCCCGCCAGACGCCGGCGCAGCACGAACGCCGCCGCATCCTCCTCGAAGCCTCCTCGGGCTGGTGGCTGTGGGACGGCCTCGTGCCGGGAGCCGCCTCGTGACCCGGGCACGGGCGGAGGTCGGTGACCTGGTCTCGGACGCTAACGGACGTCGCGCCATCGTCACCGACATCAGGCAGGGCACCGACTGGGTCCTGCGTCCGGTGTCGGGCAGCCCCACGACTGAGTGGGAGACGGATGAGCCCGGCACCCTCGACGTCATCGAGACGCGCGCATACCGCCTGATCCGAGAGAAGACCACCTGATGCGCAGCCGTCGCAAGGCCCGTGGCGGGGCCGTCGATTCCGTCAAGCGGTTCTGCGTCGGCGTGTGGTTCACCGGGCACCTCGCTGCCGCAGTCACGCTCGGCACGCTGATCACCAGCGACCATCAGGACCTCGCCTCCGGCCAACGGCCGACGGTCAGCCAACCGGACGCCGGCCCGGACGAGGCCGACCGCGCGTTCTAGCCCCCTGCCATTCGCTGCCAGCTCAGCCGCAGGGCAGGCGGGCACTGACGACTCACAGCTCATCACCAGATCACTTCCACGGACCACGCCCGGAAGGCGGACCCGCCGTGTACGCGTTCGGCATCTGCATCGACCGGCACTACCTCACCCCCGGCCTCGCCGCGATCACCTCTCTGGCGGACAGCCTCAGCCCCCGTGCCCGCAAGGCCGCAGCGCTGCGCTTTCTCACCTTCGACCTCGGAGCGTCGCAGGTGCAGCTCCTGACCCACCTCACCAAACGGGTCGGCTTCGGCTCCTTCGCCTTGGCCCGTCGCACCCCGCTTCGCTCCGCACGGATGGCGGACACCTCGTACATCACCGTCACCACCTATCTGCGCTTCGAGTTCACGCCCAACTTCGTCCGCCGCCCGTACCTGATCTACGTGGACGCCGACGTCCTGGTCCGCGACGACCTGACCACCCCGCTCGATGCTCTCCGTCCCGGCGAGGTCGGCGCCGTACGTGACGAGTTCAACCCGGCAGTCGGTCGCTGTCCCGCCCTACCGGGTGCCGTGGACCGCTGGCCGCGTCTGAGGGACCGCCCGTACTACAACGCCGGTCTCCTGTGGGCCCACACCGCCGATCTGCCACGTATCCGCCGGGGCGTCGAACAAGCCCTGGCCAGACATCGACAGCACATCCTCCACAACGACCAGGACGCCCTGAACCTGTGGCTCCTCCGCACCGGCCGCGTGCGGGCGGCCGACGCCGTATACAACCGGTTCGAGGTGGGCCGGTACCTCGAACGCGGCGACTGGGTACGCCGCGTCGTCACCCGCCCCCTACGACCGGACCCGGACGCCCGCCTCATCCACTTCGTGGGCCCGGAGAAACCGTGGCAGGCAGCCTGTCCCGGCACGGCCGAAGTACGGGAGTACCGCACTCTCCTGAAGCGGACCCTGCGACACGTCCGCGCGCTGGGCGCCGCCCATCCCGAGCCGGCGGGGCTTCGATGACCACGCCGCCCGCCATGGTCTCCCGCGCGTGCAGCACCCTCCTCGGAACACCCGCCGAGAGCGCGGAGCGCCTGTCGGCGGGCTCCCGGACGGCCGTGTTCCGGTCCGGCCTCAGCGACGGCCGCAGCGTGATCGTGAAGCTGTACGACCACACCGCCCGCCGCAACGCCCTGACCGAGGCCGCCGCCATCCGGGCGGCCGGCGTCGCTGTGCCCGTCCCGCAGGTGCTCGGCAATGGCACCATCTCCAGCCAAGGGGCCACCGCGCTCATCACCTCTGACCTCGGCGGACACACACTGGGTGCCGCCGTTCGTTCCAGCCTCATCCCGCATGCCCAAGCCCTCAAGGACCTCGGCGGCCTCCTCGCACGCCTGCACCGAGCACCGGTCGAGCAGGCAGTTCCCCGCCGCCCGTTCTTCGACTCGGTCTCCTCCCTGGCCCGCCGCTGCCCACCCGAACTGCTGAACCGAATCGGCCCCGCCCTCGCCGTCATCGCCGACACGCCGGAGCGAGCACCCAGCGTGTGGTGCCACGGCGACATCCACTTCGACAACGTCGTCCTCTCCGGCCCGCGCGGCACGCGCTACCTGGTCGACTTCACCGATGCCGCGCCGGGCCGGCGAGAGGCGGACGTCGCCCACGCCCTCGTCATGACCGCGACCCACACCCCATGGGACCGCCGCACACTGCTCGACGCCTACGCGGCGCCCCTGAACGACTCCCGGCTCTCGGCGTGGGTGGTGGTCCACACCGCGCGCTGCTGGATCCACGCCACGCCTGGTACCAGCCGCCGCTTGTGGTCGGACCGCCTGGCCGACCTGACCCGTCAGACACCGCACCTCTTCCGCACGCCCCGCAGCGAAGGGACACCCCGATGACCAGCCCTGGACTGACAGTGGTCATTCCAGCCCACAACGAAGCCGCCTACCTGCCCACCGTCCTCGCCTCCCTCGAACGCTGGCAGGAGATAAGCAGCGAACGAGGGGAGGTCATCGTGGTGGACAACGCCTCCACCGACGCCACCGCCGACATGGCCGCCTCCTTCGGCGTCCGAGTGATCAGCGAGACCGTCCGCAACATCGGCCGAGTACGCAACACCGGCGCGGCTGCCGCCGAAGGCCGCTGGCTGTTCTTCACGGACGCCGACGTCGCCCTGCCCATGGAGGCCATCACCGCCGCGGCCACCGCCGTGGACAACGGCGCCGCCGGCGGGGCCATCCCACCCCTCTACACACCCAAGCGGCTCGGTGCACGACTGCTGTGCGCCTACTGGGACCACTACCGCACCAACCACGGCGGCGCACAGGGCGTCGCCCAGTTCGCCACCGCAGCGGCCTTCCAAGCGGTCGGCGGGTATCGCGACGACCTGTTCATGAGCGAGGACGTCGAGTTCTTCGACCGCCTGACGGCCCACGGCCGCATCAAGAACGCACCGGTGGTGATCCTCGACGAGCTGCGCGTACGCCCCTCCACCCGCCGCTACGACCAGTGGTCCAGCCTCCGGATGCTGTGGTGGCAGAACCCCGTCACCGCCCGGCTGCGGCTCAACTCCCCGCGTATGTGGCGCCACTGGTACCAGACCACTGTCCGATGACCCCGGAGTCCGCCATGACCGTGACGCCGCCCATACCGGACCTGGACGGGATCTACACCTTCCCCGACGACCTCATGCGCGCCCACCAGCAGTGGACCGAGCGCCTGGCAGAACGCCACGGCGCCCACGACCACCGGATCATTGAGCTCAAGGCCCCGCACAGCGGGCACCGCTACTTCATCGAGATGCGCCGCCCCGTCGGCCGCCCGGTGCTCGCCATCGAACCGCACCACGACGACTTCGCCTTGTCCGCCTCCGGAACCTTCCTTGCCCATCCCCGACCGCTCACCGTGGCCACGGTGTTCACCCGCTCGACCAGCGTCCACCCGGCCTTGGAGGACACCTACGGCACCGAGGCCGTCGTATCCGACCTGCGCAGCCGGGAAGGAGCGGCTGCCCTGGCGCCCTTGGCCGCCGACCGGATCCTCCTCGGCCATCAGGACGCCGAGCCGCCGTACCGCCCCTTCGACCAGGACCGCCTGGACCGGATCACGGACGAACTCCGCGAGATCGTCGAAGCCCACCCCGAGGCCGAACTCCTCGCTCCGGCTGCCGTCACCCGCCACCCCGACCACGTCCTCGTACACGCGGCAGCAGTACGCCTCGGATGTCGCTGGTTCTGGGAGGACCTCGCGTTCTGGCCCACCTACGCCCTGGCCGGCTGCGACCAGCACCTCTTCCGAGCACGTACCGGGCCCGCCCTGGCCCCCGAGATCGTCGACATCACCGACGTCGTCCTCGACAAGACCACGGTCCTCCACATGCACGGCTCGCAGATGCACCCAGCACGGAAGATGTACCGGCCGATCCGGCACGCGTGGACCACGGCGGCCGACCTCCTGAGCGGCACGGGAGCCTTTGCAGAACGCTTCTACCGGACGGAGTCGCTGTGAAGATCATCGCGCTCGAAGGGCCCTCATACGCCGGGAAGTCCACCGCGATCCGACACCTGCGCACGGGCGGCATCGAGGAGCGGGCCTTCGTCTCGGACTGCTACGTCCAGCACATCGCCCGCCGCGCCGACATCCCACCCGCCCGTACCGCATCCGCAGCGGAACAGCTCGCCGCGTTCGAGACATTTATGGGCATCGAAGGCGCTCGCGTGCGCCGGGCGCTCGTCAACGCCAAGCCCGTCGTCCTCCTCGATCGTTCGGTGGACACCCTCCTGGCCCACGCCCACGCGCTCGACGCCCTCTTCGGCTACGACGTCCACCACCGCCTGCGCGACCGCCTCCAGGAACTGCCCTTCCTGCGCCCCCACCACACCCTCTACCTCGACGTGCCGGCCGAAGAACTGGCCCTGCGACGAAAGGCCGCCGGGCACACGGCGGCTGAGTCCGAGTACTTCCTTCACGAGCCGGCGTTCCTCGCGCACGCTCGGGACTACTTCGTCTCCGCAGCGCAGCCACCCGTGTCGCGGGAAGTGACGGTCATCCCCGCCGACACCAGCCCAGACGCGGTCGCGCACGCGGTGGAAGCCCTCGTCACGTACTGGGCCAGGTGACCGGCCGATGCCTACAGCTCTCTTCGCCTGGCGGCGTACCCCGCCTCCGTTCCTCATCGGCGGAGCGGAGGTCACCCAGCAACTCCTCGCCGAAGAACTCGCGGCAGCCGGATGGCGCACCGTCTACCTCGGCTCCCACCAAGCACCCTGGGACCAGGCCCCACAGACCGCCCAGATGCGGACCTTCCTCGACGAGCACAACACCGCATACGAGGAGACCCAGGAGGGCCTGCGCTACAGGTGGAACGGAGTGGACTGCCTCGCCGTACCGCAGCAGCGGATCACGTCGGCTCTCCGGGACCTGCTGCCCCAGGCACGACCGGATGTGGTGTTCACCTCACAGGAAGGCGCGGCCGGCATCGCTGCCCGAGCCCGGCCCGCCGCCCTCGCAGCAGGCATCTTGCACTCGGTCTCCAAGACGGGACTCGGCGTCCTCGCCGGCCGCCCGCACCACGGACTGGCCGTTTCCGAATTCGTTCTCCGGCAAGCGCCCCCGACCGACGGCACACAGCTGTCCGTCCTGTACCCGCCCTTCACGCCGCCCAGGCCAGGGCAGCACCGCCACGAGCGAACCAGGGCCGTGCTCATGGTCAACCCGATCCCGGCGAAAGGCGCCAACCTCCTGCACCAGCTCATCCGCCACATGCCCGAACAGCGCTTCACCCTGGTGGAAGGCTGGTGGAACACGGCCGAGCAGTTCGCCGGCTACCCCAACGTGACCTACGTGCCCCGGGTCTACGACATGAGCCCCCTCTACCGCAGCCACCGCTTCCTGCTCGTGCCATCCACGGTGCAGGACGCATTTCCCCGCGTGATCATCGAAGCCGCACTGCACAGGACCCCAAGCATCGGCAGCGATCGGGGCGGCATCCCAGAAGCCATAGGCAACGCGGGCATCGTGCTTACCGCCGAGGCCGGCGCGGAGGAGTGGGCGGAGGCCATCCGCGCCACTGACCACCACACCCTGGGAGAGCAGGCGCGGCGACGAGCGACCGCCTTCACCCGCCCCCGCCTGCCGGACCTCGAACGCCTCGGGATCTACCCTGCGGCGAACGCGTCCTCGACCTGATCCAGCCGATCCGTCCACCAGTGCAGCAGCGCCTCGTCCGCGGTGAACAGGTTGTCGAAGGAGAAGTCACCGCGGTTGTAATGGAACTCCAGCGGCCAGAAGTCCGTCATCCGCTTCCACCACAGCCGACGAGCACCGTCCACCAGCGCAGACGGCTCCAGCGGCACCACCGACCGATACCCGCCGACGAAGGCAGACACCCGCGCGAGGTCGAACACCCCACCCACTCCGAACTGCACCTGCGCCGTCCGCACGACCTCTTCCGCGTACGGGCGCACCGCGATCCGGTCCCAGTCCAGGATGGCGGCGAGTTCCCCGCCTTCCCAGAGCAGATTCCGGTACTGCACGTCGCCATGCGTCCACCCATGGTCACCCTCAGGCGCGGCGGATCGCGGACGATGATCGGCGTACTTGAAGACGCGGGCCCGTCGGTGGTCCAAGGCAGAGGCGACTTCCTTGTCGAAGCCGCTGCCTGTGCCCTTGTCGCGTACGGCTGCGGACAGCCGCTCGGCCTTCTCCACCGCTCGCTCCGGCGAGGTGACGTCTGCAGTGATCGTCTCGGGCACATCTGGCAGCAGCCCTCGGCCGCAAGCCCTGCCCAGGCTCACATGCAGGCACCCCAGGTGCGCGCCCAGCGCACTCACCCGGGCCGGGCTGAGATCAACACCCCGGACATGTGAGCCGGCCACCCACGGAAACAGGCACCAGGCACCACCCCCGACCTGCGCCACCAGCGAACCCGAGGTCGTGGGAGCAGGGGCACTCACCGGGACGCCGTCGGCGGCGAGGGCGGGCAGCACGCCGAGATTGCGCTGCAACCGCTCCAGCGAGGCATCCGTGACCCGCTTCAAAGCGAACTGCCCGGCCGGGGTGTCCAGCCTCCAGTTCGCATTCATCAGCCCATCAGCGAGATAGAGACGCTCCCGCACGTCTCCGAGGCCGAAGGCATCGATCAACCCTGAGAGCACACTGTCGGCGATATCGCTTCGGGCCGCCACGGTGGCATCAATCACCCCAAGGACGATACGCGAGCACACCCCACCCGAGCACAACGATCACCGGGCGCCTCTCGCTTCCGGGCGCTTCCACCCGGTCGTCAACAATGCCAACCTCAGTCACTCATTTAGGTGATCACTGGCCTGAATCAACTCCGTAGAGGCCGACAGCGTCGCGACATTCGCGGGTGGCGGGCACAACATCGCGCACCACAGGCGGCCCCGACTCCTCCCCGGACAATGAAGCCGTCCCCGCAGGCAGGGCTTCGGCTGGCACCGGCCGCGTACGGCCCCCCGTGCGCTGGGTGCTCGCACCTCGGACGACGTGGCAAGCGCGCCGTTTGGCGGCCAGGTTCGGGAACAGGTCAGTGGTCTGAGGGTTGCATTCCCCCTGACAGGACGGCGCGGCGCCGAAGAGGCGCAAATCCGCCAAATTGCGATCCCACGGACCCCTCCCGCTCTGGCCGGTAAGCCCGTCACCCGAATGGAGTAGCCACCATCACAACCAGCCCGGCGGACAGGTGGGCGCACCACCCGGCACCGCATCCGAGAAGGGCTCGCGAACGAGCTGCTGCGCAGTGCTGCGAAGGTATCTCTTTGGAACGGAAACGGTCTGTGCTTGCTTGAAGATCGGTTGTGTTCGAAGAAACTTCCGTACTGAGGGGGAAAACATGCGGAGTAAGCTCGTCGGCCTGATCGGCATTGTCGCCTTGGCCGTTGCCGTCGGCACCGGAGTGGCGGTGCACGACTCCGAGGCCGCCACGGCCGGGAAGAGTGTGCGCATTCTGGCCACCAATGAGGGGCCGGGGTCCAGCAGTCAGTGACGAGGACGAGCTACTGACCCATGTCCTGCGCCTGTGTGCCACAGCAAAAGGAACCAAGCGTGCAGCACACAGGCGCACGGTCGGAGGACCCCAGGATGGCTCGGGGAATGTTCATGGCAGCGAACAGTTCTTCGGCGCTGCGCAGATAATCCCGGGCGACTTCATGATTTCCCAGCAACTGCTCGGCTTTCGCCATGCCGTGCAGTCCCTGTGCCGTACCCATGCGGTATCCGATACCCAGCGCCCTCTGATGGGCACTTCGGTGCAGGCCGAGGGCCTTCTCGTGATTCCCGCCGCGCTGGTGGACCAGCCCCGCGATGTTCTCGACCTCGCACTGCCATGTCACCGTACCGAGGGGGCCGACGAGCGCGAGTGCCTGGTCGACGTACGTCATCACCTCGTCGCCCTGTCCGTTCCGCTGGTGCAGAACGGCGCGCAGCGCCAGTGACATGGCCCGGTTCCTGGGCATGGCGGAGTCCTCGCCGAGGGCCAAGGCCCGGTCGAGGTACCTCTGTGCCGACGCGTCGTCGCCCCCGTCCAGGTGGGCGATGACGAGGTCGTTGAGGGCGGCGACCTCGTGCTCCTGCTCTCCGACCTTCCGGCAGAGCATGACGGCGCGTTCCGCGGCGGCGATGGCCTCCGCGCTCCGGCCCTGCCACAGGTGCAGGGTGCTCAGGTTGCACAGCGCGATGGATTCCCGCCTGAGGTTTCCGAACTCGCGGTGCAGCCGGATGCCCCGCAGCAGGAGGTCGTATCCCTCGGACAGGCTGCCGAGCACGATGTGTGCCCAGCCGAGCAGGTCCAGGAAGGCCGCCTCGCTGATGGTGTCCCCGTGCGACCGGGCCACCCGCAGCCCTTCCTCCGCGACCTCCGTCGCCGACCGGAACTCTCCGAGTATCTGGTGCGCCGAGGCCAGGTTGGCCAGGCTCAGGCACAGAGCCTGGGTGTCCGCCGCCCGGCGGGCCGCCGACACTGCGACCTCCGCCAGCTCCCGGAAGTCACGGATGGCTCCCTGCGCGTGCAGGTGGAGCACCGTGTTCCTGGCCAGGTAGCTGGCCAGACGATGGAAGTCGTGTTTCTGTCCCAGCCGGACAGTGGCCTGCAGGCCCCTGCTCTCCCGGTCGTACCACCGGCGGGCGGTCTGCGCGTCGCGGAACGCGGGCAGCCCCGGCGCGTTGCCGGCCGGCGCGGACGCGTACTGGCGCAGCCCTGGAAAAAGGATTCTGCACGCCTCGTTGGTCGCCCGCAGGTAGTAGTTCATCAGCCGGCCGACCGCGGTGTCCTTCTCGTGCCGCACGGAGTCGTCCCAGAGGCTGAGGGCGAAGCTGCGGACGAGGTCGTGGAAGGAGTACCGCCCGGCCTCGTGCTGCTGGAGCAGCTGTGAGTCGAGCAGGTCTTCCAGCATCTGCTCCGCGTCCTTAGGCGTCATGTCCGTGAGGGCCGCGGCCGCGTGCGGGTCGAAGTTCGGCCCGGGATGTACCCCGAGGAGCCGGAACGCCCGGCGGTGCTGCTCACCCAGGGATTCGTAGGAGAGCTGGATGGTGGTGGCGACGCTGCGTTCGGTAGAGCGCAGCTCCGTGAGCAGGGCGTCCTCCTCGCGCAGCCGGTCGACGAAGTACTGCAGCGACCAGCGGGGGCGGTTGTGGAGCCTGGCGGTGGCGATGCGCAGGGCGAGCGGCAGGTGCCCGCAGAGCGTGGCCAGTGACTTCGCGGCCTCTGGATCGGCGGCCACGCGTTCCTCGCCGAGCGTCCGGGTGAGCAGCGTCGCGCTGTCCTGCGGCGGCAGTGTCCCAAGCGATATCCAGTGCGCCCCGTCGAGGTCGAGCAGTCGGCAGCGGCTGGCCACCAGGACCAGGCACTGGGGGGCGGCGGGCAGGAGCGGGCGTATCTGACAGGCGTCCGCCGCGTTGTCGAGAACGAGGAGCAGCCGCCGCGAGGCCGAGGTGGCCTGCCACATCGCGAGTCGGCTCCCGGTGTCGTCGGGGATGGCGTTGTCGGGTGTCCCCAGGGCGCGCAGCAGGATGCGCGTCGCCTCCTCGGGGGCGAGGGGCCGTTCCCCCGGGGTGAAGCCGCGCAGGTCGAGATAGAGCTGGCCGTCCGGGTACGAGGCGGCCAGGCGGTGGGCCGCACGCACGATGAGGGTGGTCTTGCCGACGCCGCCCATACCGTCGACGGCGACGATCCGCACTCCTTCGCCGGCCTGGCCCCGCTCGAGCAGGCGCCCGAGTTCCAGCTGCCGCCCGGTGAAGTCCGGCAGGTCGTACGGCAGGGTGCACGGGGCGTTCTCGGCGGCACGCGGACCGTCCGACGGCTGCGGGGAGGAGGCCGGGTGCGGTGGTGCGGGCGTGTCCAGCTCGGGGCTGGCCCGAAGTATCTTCTCGAACAGGCCGGCCAGTTCGGGGCAGGGGCTGATCCCCAGCTCCTCCGCCAGCAGGTCCCGCACCGCGGCGTACTCGTGGAGCGCCTCCGCCTGCCGGCCGGCGCGGTACAGGGCGAGCATCAGCTGGGCGCGTAGCCCCTCGCGCAGCGGGTAGGCCTCGGCGAACTCGCGTATCTCGCTGACGAGTCCACCGTTCTCGCCCGTCTGGAGCCTGAGAGCGAACAGCTCCTCCACCGCGGCCAGGCGCCGTTCCTCCAGGACGGTGGACGCCGCGTCGAGGACCGGACCGCCCGTCCCGTTCAACACCGGGCCGCGCCACAGCGCCAGGGCCTTGCGCAGTTCCCCGGCCGCCGCGCCGAATTCTCCCTCGGCGCGGTCGGACGCGGCCTTCTGCACGTGCTGCGAGAAGACGTGCAGGTCGACCTGGAGCGGCTCTACGGCCCCGCGGTACCCGGCGTCCTCGGTCACGATCAGCGCCGGACCACCGGGCAGGCGCCGCCGGAGGTCGGCGATGGCTTTGCGGACCTGCTGCTTGGCGGTGTCGGGAGCGGTTTCGCCCCAGGCCGTCTCGATGAGGCGCTCGATGGGCACCGTCCGCCCGGGCTCCAGCAGCAGTGACGTCAGAATGCGCTCCTGAAGCGGGCCGCCGAGTCTGATCCGGTGCCCGTCGGTCAGGCATTCCAGAGACCCGAGAACGTTGAACCGCAGCCCGTGGTCTTGCCCATCCGTCACTGTGCGCCTGCCCCCCTGCGTGCCCCCCGGCGGTGCCTGGAAAGTACCAGGTCAAACCACTTGCGGAGATCAAGCTTAGGCGACCGCCGCAGCAAGCGGTACCTGCGCGGTAGGTGAGTGGTATCACCACCCGGCAGGCTCCTTGTCGCCATCGAAAGCGGCGCTCCTCCGTGCATCCCAAGGCATCCACAGGCGCCGGAGGGGCGGCGGACCCGGATGCGTGCGGACGAAATCCGTGCGCGAGCAACGGCGTCGAGACATCGTGCGACGCCATTTCCACGTAAAGGAGTCATCAGCATGACACTTGCGACTGCTGTCGCCGGCTGTCTCGTGTGCGACACCGAGTTCGAGGTGCGCGACGACTGGGAGAAGGGCGAGATCACCGAGTGCGCGGCCTGCGGCCAAGAGCACGAGGTCGTCGAGAAGTCCGCGGCCGGCGTACGCCTCGACCTCGCCCCTGAGGTGGAAGAGGACTGGGGCGAGTGACAGCCTCCGACCAGGTCCTGCTCTCGGTCACGATGCTGCGCCCGGAGGAGAAGCTGCTCCTCGCCGCGCTGCGTGACCAGGGTCTGACGGCGCGACCGCTGCTCATGGAGGATCTGGCCGAGGTCGTGGCGGGCCACACCGGCCCGCCCGCTCTCGCCCTGATCAGGAACCTCTCCCACCGGGACGCGATCAACGTCTCCCGCCGCCTGGAACACGCCGGCGTCCCCACCCTCAACCGCGCGGCGACGATCGAGACCTGCAACGACAAGGGACTGCAGGCGCTGCTCTTCGCGCGGCACGGCATCCCGCACCCCACCACCCGGCACGCCTTCAGCTTCGACCAGGTCCGCAAGACCGTCGCCGACCTGGGCATGCCCGCCGTGGTCAAGCCGGTCAGCGGCTCCTGGGGACGGGGGGTCAGCAAGATGACCCACGCCGACTGCGTGGAGGCGTGGGCCGCGGGCCGAGAGTCCGCCGACGCCACGGGCAAGCAGTTCCCCGTCGTCGTACAGGAGTACATCGACAAGCCCGGCCACGATCTGCGGGTGGTGGTCGTCGGGCGGACCCCGGTGGTGGCCATCCAGCGGGTGTCGGACGACTGGCGCACCAACACCCACCTGGGCGCCGAGGTCCGGCGCGTGGAGGTCACCGCGGTGATGGAGAAGCTCTGCGGCCAGGTCGTCGACGCCCTCGGCCCCGGCTTCTACGGGCTGGACCTGGTCGAAGACCGGTCCACGGGCGAACTGCTCGTGCTCGAAGTGAACGCCAACCCGGAATTCGCCCGTTCCTCCGCCCGGCACGGAGTGAACGTGGCCGGCCACCTCGCCGCCTACGTCGCCGAGGCCCTCACGGCCTCAGCCGTGTGACACGGAGAAGATCCATGGAACTGTTCGACACCGCAACGGTGCTCGCCCGCGTCCTCACCACCGGCGTGGTCATGAGCATCGAGAAGAGCGACCGGGAACTGCCCGGCCTCGAACGACTGCTGACCAAGCAGACCGGACGTACCCGAGCCGTCCTCGTGAACAGCCGCAGCGCCGCGATCCACACGGCGCTCGCCGGCCAGGGCATCGGACACGGTGACACCGTCGCCGTCCCCGAGCCGGACGCGGCCACCAGCCGCTTCCTCGACTGGCTCGGCGTCAGCGTCGCGGACCGGGGGCCGGCCGCGTACGACTACGTGTCGCTGGACTCCGCCAACGCCGACCGGCTGGCCGAGCTGACCCGGACCGCCACCGCCCCCGCCCTCGTCGTGGACCTCACCGGACTCGGCTTCGGGCCGGCCGCCGCCGTCCTCACCGACGACGACCGGGTCTGGGCCCGGGCCGAGCGGCTGAAGATCTTCGGCGCGTACGACCTGCGGACGATGTGGACGCAGGAGGAGGCCGACGCCTCCCTGGTGCCCGGCGTCCAGTTCAACTACCGGCTCAGCCCCCTCGTGGCCGCCTGCGTGCGGATGGCCCTGACCCAGGCGGCACGTCCCGCCACTCCCACCGGAGCGCGCTCATGATCACTGATTTCCCGGCAGCCCCGCTGCCCCTGCCCGACCCCGCCGAGGTCGACTCCGAACTCGCCGCCCTCGGCGGCGGGGCCGTGATCCCCAAGGCGTCGCGTCGCACCCTCTT
Source organism: Streptomyces sp. RB17 (assembly GCF_009604455.1). Taxonomy (GTDB): domain Bacteria; phylum Actinomycetota; class Actinomycetes; order Streptomycetales; family Streptomycetaceae; genus Streptomyces. The sequence continues at coordinate 467,527 of NZ_WEGL01000004.1, read as the reverse complement.
CCCGGTCATCACCAAGGAAGACGTCTTCAACCTGATGCTGGCCCAGCGGCAGGCGCCCGAGAAAGTCGTCGCCGACTTCGCCGAGGCGTACCGCTCCTACGTCGGCGCGGCGCACGCGCTGCCCACCGCCAGCGGCACCTCCAGCCTGCACATGGCGCTGGTGGGTGCCGGTGTGCAGCCCGGCGACGAGGTCATCGTGCCGGCGTTCACCTTCATCGCGACCGCGCAGGCCGTCGTCGCCGCGCACGCCGTCCCCGTGTTCGTGGACATCGACCCGGTCACCTACTGCATGGACCCCAAGGCCGCGGCCGCCGCGATCACCGACCGCACCCGCGCGCTGATGCCGGTCCACGTGCACGGCCTGCCCGCCGACGTGTCCGCTCTGCGCGCCCTTGCCGACCGGCACGGCATCGCCCTGGTCGAGGACGCCTCGCACGCCCACTCCGCGAAGATCGGCGAGCAGGTGGCCGGCTCCTTCGGGGACGCCGCCGGCCAGAGCCTGATGGCCGACAAGAACTTCCCGCTCGGCGGCGAGGGCGGCATCGCGTTCTTTGCCACCAAGGAGAGCTACGAACGGGCCCGCGCCTACCTGGAGCGGCACGGCATCGACTACGGCATGTCGTGGGTCGCGGCGGCCTTCGGCGCCAGCCAGCTCAAGCGGCTGCCGTACTACGACGAGATCCGCGCCCGCAACGCCGCGCTGCTCGGCCACGCTCTGCGCGAGACCGGCCTGTTCACCCCGCCGCACGTACCCGACGGGCACGTCCACGCGTACAACATGTACCGCGTCACCCTGCACCCCGAGGCGGTGGGCCTGGACGACATCCCGGTGTTCGCGGTCAAGGAGGCCGTGCACGAGCTCCTGGTCGCCGAGGGCGTCCCGGCCCGCGAGTGGCAGAACACCCCGATCCCGTGCCACCTGCCCTTCCAGCACCGGGACGGCTTCGGCAACGGCTACCCGTTCACTCTCAACCCCGGTGCCGTGCGCGACCACCGGCCCGAGGACTTCCCGGTCACCCTCGGCATGCTCGACAGCACCCTCGTCCTCTGCCGCGAGCTGCGCTCCCCGGTGGAGTACGAGCGGATCCTGCGCTACGCCGACGCCTTCCGGAAGGTCGCCCGCCGTCCGGACGCCATCCGCAAGCTGGTCGAGACCCGCGACTACCGTCGCCCCTACGACAAGGCGGCCCGCCTTGGCTGACGCAGCGCACGAGAAGATACGCGTCGCCGTCCTCGGAGCCAGCGGCTACACCGGCGGTGAGGTGATCCGGCTGCTCCTGGAGCACCCGCGAGTGGAACTCGCGTTCCTCTCGGCGGAGCGCGCCGCGGGCACCACGGTCGGCAGCAGCCACCCCTGGCTGCGCAACCACCCTAAGGCGGCCGGCCTGACGTTCCAGCCGCTGGCCGGGCTCGCGGACACGGACACCGTCGATGTCGCCTTCGGCTGCCTGCCCACCGGCGCCCTGCCCGAGCAGCTGCCGCTGGTCGCCGACCGGGCCAAGCGCGTGCTGAACCTGGGCGGTGACTTCCGGCTGCGCGACGAGAAGCAGGTCAGCAAGCACTACCCGGGGACCGCGGCCCACCCGCCGCTGGAGGACTTCGCGTACTACGTGCCGGAGTTGAGCCCCGGCGTCCCCGACAGCCGGTTCGTCAGCCTGCCCGGGTGCATGGCCGTCACCACGATCTACGCCCTTTACCCGCTGTTCGCCGGCACCGAGCCACTGGTCTTGGACCGGGTGGTGGTCGACGCCAAGACCGGGTCCACCGGCGGCGGCCGCGGCGGCGGTGAGCAGCCGGCCGAGCGCAGCGGCAACTTCCGGGTGCACAAGCTGCACGGCCACCGGCACGCGCCGGAGGTTCAGCAGGCCCTCGCCGACTACACGGGCGCCACCGTCGACCTGCGGTTCTCCACGCACAGCCTGGACGTGGCGCGCGGCATCATGGTGACCGCCTACTCCGAGCTGCGGCCCGGGGTCAGCGCCCTCGACGTCAAGCGCGCCTACGCCAAGGCTTACGTCGGCAAGCCCTTCGTACGGGTGCGCCCGGCGCCCAAGGCGCCGCAGGACTTCCCCATGCTCAAGGCCGTCGCCGGCTCCAACGTCGCCGAGGTGGCGGTCGCCGTCCGCGACGGTCAGTGCGTCACAGTGGCCGCCCTGGACAACCTGATCAAGGGCGCGGCGGGCCAGGCCATCCAGGCCATGAACCTCATCCACGGCTTCGACGAGACGGCCGGGCTGCCGATCACGGCGGTGTCGCCATGACCCGACCGCTGTATGTCATCAAGGTCGGCAGCGCCACGCTCGACCGCGAGACCGTCCACAAGGAGATCGCCGACGTCGTCACGCGGGGCGCCCGCGTGCTCCTGGTGGCCGGCGGGGCCACGGGCATCGAACGCCACTACGCGGCCATCGGCCGCCCGGTCCCCACGCTCCGGCTGACGGGCGGCGACGTGGTGCGCTACTGCCCGCCCGAGGAGATGGACCACCTGGTCGACGCCTACGAGCGGGTGACCCTGCCCGCAGTGGCGCACGGCCTGCGGGCCCTCGGCCTGAAGGCGTTCACGGCCGTCGCCGCCCGCAACGGCCTGGTCGTCGGCCGGGCCAACCGCCCGCTGAAGGCGGTGTCGGCCGAGGGCCGCCCGATCGTAGTCCGTGACCACCGGGCGGGCGTGCCGGCCGAGGCCGACACCGAGGCGCTGAACGCGCTGCTCGACGCGTACGACGTGGTCTGCCTGTCCCCGCCGGTCGCGGACCGGGACGGCGGCGCCGCGCTGAACGTGGACGCCGACGTGCTGGCCGCGGTGCTCGCGGTGGCCCTGGACGCCGACCACCTCCGGCTGGTCACCGGCACCGCCGGACTGCTGACCGACCCGGCCGACCCGGACTCCACGCTGACCGACGCCTACCCGGGCGACGGCGCACGGTACGCCGGCGGGCGCATGCGCCAGAAGGTGCGCGCGGCCGAGATCGCCTTGGAGGGCAGCGGCGCCGACGTGGCCATCACCGGTCCCCACACCATGAGCGAAGCCTCGGGCTGGACCCGGTTCTGGCGCACCCGGGGGCCCGCCGACGACCTCGACCTGCTCACCCACGCGGTCTGCGTGCCGTCGGTCTCCGGCGACGAGGCGGAACTCGCCTCCTGTCTCGCCGAGTGGTGCCGGGGGCGAGGCATCGAGGCCCGTATCGACGCGGCGGGCAACCTCGTCGCGTCCCGGGGCACCGGCTCCCGCCGGCTGCTGCTCCTGGGCCACCTCGACACGGTCCCGCACCGCTGGCCCGCCGAGTGGCGCGACGGTGAGCTGTGGGGGCGCGGCAGCGTCGACGCCAAGGGCAGTCTCGCCGCCTTCCTGGAAGTGCTGGCGGACGCGGACGTACCCGAGGACGACCAGCTGGTCGTGGTCGGAGCGGTCGAGGAGGAGATCTCCTCCTCGAAGGGGGCGTTCCACGTACGGGACCACTACCCGGCCGACGCGGTCGTCATCGGCGAACCCAGCGGCTCGCAGAAGCTGACCCTCGGCTACTTCGGGCTCTTCAAACTGGCGGTGACCGCCTCCGTGCCCACTGGCCACTCGGCCGGCCTGGACGCGGTGTCGGCCCCGGACCGCCTGACCCGCGTCCTCGGTGAGATCCGCGCGTCGGTGCTCGCCGAGGCACCAGAGGCGCTCAGCGCGGTCATCGACATCAAGTGCGAGCGCGGACGCGAGCGCGACCGGGCGCACGGCATCCTCAACTTCCGGGTGCCGCCGGGAGCCGATCTCGACGCGCTGCGCACCGCCGCGCTCCAGCACGCCGGTGACGGCGTCGACATCGAGGTGCTGCGTGCCACCCCTGGCCACCAGGGCGGCCGTTCGGGCCCGCTGGCCAAGGCGTTCACCCGGGCCTTCGCCGCAGCCGGGATCAAGCCGCGCTTCGTGGTGAAGAAGGGCACGTCGGACATGAACACCCTGGCGACCACCTGGCACGACGTGCCGATGGTGGCGTACGGGCCGGGCGACTCCGTCCTCGACCACACCGACGAGGAACGCATCGGCGGCGAGGAGTACCGGGCCGCCCGCGCACTGCTCGCCGCCGCGGTGGACCGCTGGTTCGCCCTTCCGGAAGGGAGCCGCCGATGACCGCCGTACTCGACACCCCCACGGCCGCCGGGACGGTCGTGTCCACCCTGGCGAAGCGGTCCCTGCAGGCCCGACGGCTGGTCGTCGACATGGCAGCGTCCGAGCGCGGCTGCCACCTGGGCGGCAGCCTGTCGGTGCTCGACATCCTGGTCGCCGCCCTGCACCGGGCCTCCGCCGGGGACGGCACGGAGGTCGTGCTGAGCAAGGGGCACGCCGCCGCGGGCCTGTACGCCGCGCTGTACGTCAGCGGCATGCTGCCGGAGAACCCGGCACCGCTGTACGGCCGGGCGGGCCGGCCCTACACCGGCCATCCGGGCCCCAAGGTGCCCGGTGTGCGGTTCCCCACCGGGAGCCTCGGGCACGGCGTGCCGTACGCGGCGGGCTGGGCCCTGGCCCGCCGGATCGGCGGGCTCAGCGGCCTGGGCATCGCCGTCGCGGGCGACGGCGAGTTGCAGGAAGGGCTGGTCTGGGAGGCCTGCCAGGTGGCGGCGGCGCAGGAGCTGAGCAACTTCGTCCTCGTCGTGGACCGCAACGGCGGGCAGAATGACGGACTCGTCGCGGACATCTCGCCGCTGCCCGGACTCACAGAGCGGTTCGCTGCCTTCGGGTTCGAGGTCGTGGAGGCGGACGGGCACGACCTCGTGGCGCTGTCCGAGCTGTTCGCCGGGGACCGGTCGGCCGCACGCCGCCCTCTCGCCGTCGTCGCCCACACCGTCAAGGGCAAGGGCGTGCCAGCCGTTGAGGGCAGAGCGGGTTCGCACTACGTGACCATCGACGCCGCCCGCGCCGCGAAGTGGAAGCGAGCGATCCGATGACTCTCTCCGGCCGTGACGCCTACCGCGACGAGCTGACCGCGCTCGCCGCCGAAGACCCCTCCCTCGTCTGCCTGGAGGCGGACCTGGGCGGCAAGAACCACCCCTTCCAGACCGCGCACCCGGACCGGTTCTTCAACGTGGGGATCGCCGAGGGCGCCATGATCGACATGGCGGCGGGGCTGGCCGCCGGCGGCTACAAGCCCTTCGTCAGCACCTTCGCCCCCTTCGCGGCGCTGCGGGCCGCGGAGAGCCTGAAGCTGACGCTGGGCTACCTGAACGCCGGGGTCACCGTCGTGGCACCGTACGCCGGCGTGTCCGGTGCCTGGTTCGGCACCACGCACCACTGCCTGGAGGACCTCGCGGTGCTCCGCAGCGTGCCTGGTGTGACCATCGCGGCCCCCTACGGCGAGGCCGAGATGCGCGCCGTGATCCGCTCCGCGGCCCGCAGCGGCAGGCCGCACTACATCCGCACGGGCCGCAACGCCGTGTACGAGTCGATGCCCGTGCCTGGCACCGGACTGCCGCCGGTCAACTGGGAGTCGGAGGGCGACCCCGACGACGTCTGCCTGGTGTCGGTGGGCGAGGAGGGCACCCGGCTGTCGCTGGCCGCCCGCTCCACCACCGGAGTCGCCCACGCCCACCTGGTGTACCTGGACCACGAGCACCTGGCCGAGTCGGCCGCGGAACTGGCGCGCCAGCACACCCGGTTCGTCGTCGTCGAGGAACACCGCAGCCAGGGCGGAGTGGCCGAGGCGCTGGCGCTGGCGCTGCCCAGCTGCGAGGTCACCTCGGTGGCGGCCGGCCGGCAGTGGCCCTCGACCGGCGGCGACCACCAGGAGGTCATGGCGACGCTCGGCCTCGATCTGCCCGCAGTGCTCGCGGCCGTGGCGAGGGCGCGGCGCGGCCGGCCGACAGCCATGGCCGCCGGCCGGCACGCCCGCGCTTGCGTCCGCTGAACCCGCCGTCCCGGGCCGCCCCCCACCCCCAGGAACCTACGGAGTGAACATGCACATCCTGATGATCGAATGCAACCCCAACGGCATCGCCGGCATCGCCAACGCCCTGGAACTGGGCCACGACGTCACGCTGGTGTCGGTGGACCCCGACTTCTACCTCGGCGTCTCCCCGCTGACTGAAGCCGCCTACGCCCACCCGAACTGCCGGGTGGTCAAGAGCGAACAGGCCTTCTCCATCGAGGAGCTGACGACGCTGGCGCGCCGGCTGCATGAGGAGAACCCCGTCCACGGGGTGACCACCTACAGCGAGTACCACACCGTCCACACGGCCGCCGTCGCCGAGGCGCTCGGCCTGCCCGGCATGAGCGTCGAGGGCGCCCGCAACGCCCGGCACAAGCACCTCACCCGCCTCACCCTGGACGGCACCGGGGTCCGCCAGCCGCGCTTCGCGCACGTCGCCGACGCCGACGACCCCGCAGCCGTCGAGGCCGCCGTCCGGGAGATCGGCTTCCCCTGCGTGGTCAAGCCCTCCGACGGCACGGCGAGCCTGCACGTGCTCCACCTGAAGGACGAGGACGACCTGCGCGCCTACCTCGCCGACCTGGCGGACGTCGCCGACTACGGGCGCGGCGTGCGGCGCATCCCGGACGTGCTGATCGAGGAGTTCGTCACCGGCGAGCTGATCTCGGTCGAGTCCTGCGTCCTCGGCAAGGGCGAGGTGGTCAACCTCGGCCTGACCGACCGTCCGCTCAGCGGCTTCCCGTACTTCATCGAGATGGGTGCCACCTACTTCAGCGGACACCCGCTCCAGGACGAGCTGTTCGCCATGACCACCCGGGTGCTGAACGAGCTCGGCGTGGACTTCGGGTTCATCCACACCGAGTTCCTGCTCGGCCCGAGCGGCCCGGTGCTGTGCGAGGTCAACGGCCGTCTCATCGGCGGGATCGTGCCGACGCTGATGCAGCTCAGCTCCGGTGTCGACCCGTACCTTGAGGTCATCCGGCAGGCCCTCGGCGAGCGCCCCGAGCTGCCCTTCCCCGGCGAGACCACGGCCGGCGGCCACTGGTTCGGCGCCCCGGTCGCCGGCACGGTCGAGCACATCGGCTTCGACGCACTAAAGGACCTGCCCGGCTTCCACGACGCCCTCGCCTACAAGAAGCCCGGGACCGCGGTCACCCGCCTGTCCACCAGCAACTTCGACTGGATCGGACACGTCATCTTCACCGGAGCGGACCGCACCGAGGTCAACAAGCGGTGCGAGGAGGCGCTGGACCTGATCGACCTCAGGATGAAGGTCGAGGTCGCCCGGTGAGCCGCCAGGAACTGTCCGGCGTCGCCGTCCCCAGCCTCGACGCCGGCACGGTCTTCGACGTCACTGTCGAGGACGGTCTCTTCACCCGCATCGAGCCCACCGGGACCCGCCGCGGAGGCGAGACGGAGCTGTGGCCCGGCTACACCGAGACCCACGCCCACGTGTCGCTCCCCGCCAACTGGGACGACACGGCCGACGACCCGCGGATCGTCGCGCTGCAGTACGTCTACCACGGCGTCACCCACGTGGTGGACATGTTCGGCTTCCCGCTGGTGGCCGATGCCTGGGCGACCGGGCGCGCGGCCTCCGCGGTGCCCTACCCCGAGATCGTCCACTGCGGCTACGCGGTCACCGCGACGACGAACGCCGCCGGTCTCAACGGCCACGGCGTGGAGTTCCCGGCCCCCGTGTACATGATCGCCACCGAGGCCGACCTGGAACACGCGATACGGTCGAACGTCGAACGCGGCGGCACCTTCCTCAAGGTGATGTTCACGGACGGCACCGAACAGCCGGACAGCCCGGTGAAGTTCTCCCGGCTGTCCCGCCGGGTGCTGGAGTTCACCGCCCGGATCGCCGCCGAGCGTGGCCTCACCGCGGTCATCGACTGCAACACCCTCCAGGAGACCCGCTGGGCCTACGAGTGCGGCTTCCGCCTCTTCGCCCACAGCGTGCGCGACCGGACGCTCGACGCGGCCGACTGGAAGGAGTTCGAGGGTGCCCGTTTCGTCTCCACCCTGGCCGGCCTGCGTCCGATGGTCATGACGGGCGAGGAGTTCGAGGCGGAGTACGGGCGCGAGGGCTTCGCCGAGACCCAGGACGTGCGCAACCTGGAGTTCGCCCGCACCATCGAGAAGCCTTACGGCATCGAGTACGGCTGCCAGGAGACCCGTACGGCGGCACTGGCCGACATGCGCCGCAACGCCCTGGCCACCCTGGCGCAGGGCAGGTTGCTGATCGGTACCGACTCCGGCAACACGGGCGCCTACCACGGTTACTCCTTCCTGAGCGAACTGGACCTGCTGCGCGGCGACGACGCCTCGCTCGACGAACGGCTGCGCCACCAGGCGACGGTCGGGGGCCGCCGCTACTTCGACGAACTGAGCGGCGACAAGCGCGACATCCACCCGCTGAGCGTCGGCGAGGCCGCCACCTACAACCTGCACGCTCCGGGCCGGCCGCTGTCCGCCCTCCCGCTGCGCACGGCCGTCCGGGGTGTGCCGATCGACCGGCAGGCCGTCGCCCGCACCATCGCCGAGCTCCGTGCCGCGGGCGCGGACCGGAAGGAGGAGCGATGACCAGGGAACGCAGGCGCGCGCTCGTCGGGGTGGTCGGCGGCATCCTCCTGGCGAACACCGGGAGTTACATCTGGTTCCCCGTGCTCGTCGCCACCCTCGGCGGGTCCGACAGCGGGTTCTGGGCGGGCGTGGTCATGTGTATGACGTACGTCGGCCGGCTGCTCGCCACCTTCTGCTACGAGGGGGTCGCGGCACGCTCCGGTGTCCGTACGGCCGTGTTCCTTGGCACCGCGCTGGAAGCCGTGGCGCTCGGGCTGATGGGGTTCTTCGACGGCGTGCTCGCGTACAGCGTGCTGGCGTTCTTCATCGGCTTCGGCTCGGGGACCTCCTTCCCGGGCCTGAAGAACGTCCTGGTCTCCTTCCCCGAGGACGAACGGCCCAAGGCGTTCTCCGCGTTCCAGATGGCGGGGCAGGTCGGCCTCTTCGGCGGCGCGCTGCTGGGCGCCGTCCTGGCCGATGTGGAGCTGCGGACCCTGTTCACGGTGGTGTTCGTGTTCTTCGTCGGCTTCTGCCTGATCACCTCGGCGCTGATCCCCCGGGACGGCTCCGAGCGGGCGCCGGACACCGCGGGCGGACGCGTCCCGCTGTTCAGCCTGGCCGCGTTCAAGGGCATCGAGGTACGCGGCGCCACCCGCTACTTCCTGCTGTCCGCCGCGTTCTGGTTCCTGTCCCTGGGCTTCGTGGTCGGCATCCCGCTGCACATGGAGGAGTACGTCCCGGGGTGGGCCCCGTCCGCGCCGTTCTGGATCACCGGCCTGAGCATCCTGGTGCTCCAGTACCCGCTGTTCCAGCTGTTCAGCAAGCGGTTCAGCCCGGGGGCGGTCATGGCCGTCGGCCTGGCCGGAATGACCGTCGCGTTCCTCGCGTTCGGGGCCGGCCGCACCGCCCCCTGGGTCGTGGTCGGCTGTCTGACGGTCGTGCTCGGAGAGATCCTCTTCGTGCCGTCGTTCGACCTCTGGATCTCCCGCAGGGTGCCCGAGCACCGGCTGGCCAAGGCCATGGGCGCGATGCACTTCTTCCGCAGCGCGGGGAACATGGCCGGCTCCCTGGCCGCGGGCATCCTGTTCGACCTGTCGCGCTCCCTCGGCGTGGCGGGCGGCAACTGGTACGTCGCCGCCCTGCTGGCGGCGGGCTGCGCACTGGTCTGCCTGAGCGGTCGGCACTCCGGCGCGGCCGACGGCAGCCGGCGGACCGAGGACGCGGAAGCCACGGAGAACGAAGGAACAGTGAGAGAAAATGTCTGACATCTGCGTCATCGGGGGCACCCGGTTCTTCGGAAAGCTGCTGGTGCACAAGCTGTTGGCGGACGGGCACCGGGTCACCCTCGTCAACCGCGGGCAGACCCCCGACCCGTTCGGCGACGCGGTTCGGCGGCTGCGCGCCGACGTCAACGTCCCCGGCGAGCTGACCGCCGCGGTGGCAGGGGAACGGTTCGACGCCGTGATCCACCAGATGTGCTACACGCCGGGCGCGGCCGTCGAGGTGTGCGAGGCGTTCGGCGAACGGGCCGGGAAGATCGTCATGACCAGCACCATCGAGGTGTACAACAAGGACACCTTCCGCTGGCGGTTCCCGGCCCCGCCGTTCAGTGCCCGGGCCCGGGAGGAGGAACTCGACCCGGCGGACTACGACTTCGACACCACTCTGCCCTGGGACGCCCCCGGCTACCTGGACGCCCACTACGGCGAGGGCAAGCGCCAGGCCGAGGCCGCTCTTACGCGCTGCGCGAAGGTGCCGGTGCTGCTGGCCCGGGTCGCCCATGTGCTCGCCGCCGAGGGCGACTTCACCGGCCGACTCCGGTTCCACCTCGACCGGGTCCGGGCCGGACAGCCCGTCGTCGCCCACACGGCGCCTGGCCGTACGTCACTGGTACGGGCCGAGGAGGCCGCCGACTTCCTCGCCTGGGCGGCCCTCTCCGACGCCACCGGAGCGGTCAACGTCACCTCTCCGGACACCGCGGACGTCTACGACGTCTGCGCCGCGGTGGAGAGCGCCACCGGACTCACGGCCGACGTGATCGAGAAGGAGGACCCCTCCGGCGATCCCGGTCTGTCCCCGTTCTCCTGCCCGTCCGACTTCGGCATGGCGAGCGACCGGGCGGCGGCCCTCGGCCACCCCTTCACCCCGATCGCCCAGTGGCTCCCCACGGTCGCCCGTGACGCCCTCGCCGGCCCGGCCAGCCTCCCCCACTCCAAGGAGCAGTGATGTTCGACCTCCTCGTCATCGTCCGAGTGCCCGAGTCCGACGAGATCCCGGCGGTGGCCGACGCCCTGGCCCGGATGCGGCCCCTGTGTCTCGCCGAAGACGGCTGCGTCAGCTGGGAGGCATACCAGTCGCAGGACGACCCCAGCCGTTTCGTCCTCGTCGAGCGCTGGGCGAGCCGCGCCCACTGGGAGGCGCACGACTCCGGCGACGCCATCCAGAAGATCTACATCCCCGAGCTCCTGCCGCGCATCGAACGCGAGGTGCACCCGAGCAGTCCGGTGAGCAGCGCGCAGTAGCAGACGACAGGGCGACGGGGTGTGGGCCGCCTGCGCGGGCGGCCCCGTGCCCCGCCACGGGACCCGCCACTCGGCAGAGACACTGGAGTGCATCAACGATGGGAAGTGCTGGTCACGGCGTGCGTGAGGGCGACTCACGCGCGGTCGCGGTCGTAGGGATCGGCTGCCGGTTTCCACAGGCGGACGGGCCGGAGGCGTTCTGGCGGCTGCTGCACGGCGGCGGTGACGCCATCACCGGCCGGCGGGACGGCCGGGGGCCGGAGCGCGGCGGGTTCCTCGATCGGGTCGAGGCGTTCGATCCCGGGTTCTTCGGCATCTCGCAGCGCGAGGCCGCGGTCATGGACCCGCGGCAGCGGCTGGCCCTCGAACTGGCCTGGGAGGCCCTGGAGCACGCGAGGACCCCGCCGGACGGCCTCCGGGGCAGCCGGACGAGCGTGTTCCTCGGGGCGATCGGCGACGACTTCGCGATACTCCTGCACAGCCTGGGTCCCGACGCGGTGACCGGGCACACGCTGACCGGAGTGCAGCGGGGAGTGATCGCCAACCGGATCTCCCACGCGCTGGGCCTGAACGGCCCGAGTCTGGTGGTGGACACCGGGCAGTCCTCGTCGCTGGCCGCCGTGCACCTGGCGTGCGCGAGCCTGCGGGACGGCGAGAGCGACCTGGCCCTGGCCGGTGGAGTGAACCTCATCCTCGCCCCGGAGAGCACCCTGGCCCTGGAGCGGGCCGGGACGCTGTCGGCGGACGGGCGCTGCTACACCTTCGACGCCCGCGCGAACGGCTACGTCCGGGGTGAGGGCGGCGGGATCGTCGTCCTGAAGCTGCTGGACACCGCCGTCCGGGACGGCGACCGCATCCTTGCCGTGATCCGCGGCAGCGCCCTGAACAACGATGGTGCGACCGAGACGCTGCCGACGCCGGGCCGTGCGTCGCAGGAGCGGGTGATCCTCGCCGCCTGTGCCGACGCGGGCGTCGAGCCGGGCGAGGTCCGGTACGTCGAGCTGCACGGGTCGGGGACGCGGGTCGGCGACCCGGTCGAGGCCGCCGCACTCGGTGCGACCCTGGGTTCGGCGCGCACCGGGGACGCCCCGCTGCTGGTCGGGTCGGTGAAGACGAACATAGGCCACCTGGAGGGTGCGGCCGGGATCGCCGGGTTCATCAAGGCCGTCCTGTGCGTCAGCGAACGCGAACTCGTGCCCAGCCTGAATCACTCCGGGCCCGGTGAGGCGATCCCGCTCGACGCGCTGCGGCTGCGGGTGAACACCGAGACCCGCCCCTGGCCGGCGCCGGAGGAACCGCTGCTCGCGGGCGTCAGCTCGTTCGGGATCGGCGGCACCAACTGCCACGTGATCGTCGCAGACTGGCCGGGTGCGGAACCCGCCGGCGGTGAAGCCGGCACCGGGGCACTGCCTTCGGCCCTGTCCGGACCCGACGACGCCGGGACGCTGACCTGGGCCCTGTCGGCACGCGGCGAAGCCGCGCTGCGTGAGCAGGCCGACCGGCTGCGCGCTCATGTGGAGGCGCGGCCGGACCTGGACGTGGCCTCGGTGACCCGGTCGCTGGCCGTCACCCGCACCACGTTCGAACACCGCGCCGTCGTCGTCGCCGACGACCGGGACCGCTTCCTCGCCGGACTTCGCGCACGGTCGGCCGGGCAGCCGGCGGCGGCCGTGGTGGAGGGCCGGCACGACGGACCGCCGGTCCGGCCGGTCTTCGTCTTTCCCGGCCAGGGCTCGCAGTGGACCGGCATGGCGGCGGAGCTGATCGACACGTCCGCGGTCTTCGCCGACCGCATCGGCGCGTGCGACGAGGCTCTGCGCCCGTATGTGGACTGGTCGCTGCCCGACGTCCTGCGCGGTGTGCCCGGTGCGCCGCCGCTGGAGAGCGACGAGGTGATCCAGCCCGCCCTGTGGGCGGTGATGGTGTCGCTGGCTGAGCTGTGGCGCTCGGCCGGGGTGGAGCCCGCCGCCGTGGTGGCCCACTCGCAGGGCGAGATCGCCGCCGCCACCGCCGTGGGCGCCCTGTCCCTCAAGGACGGGGCGCGGATCGTGGCCCTGCGCAGCCGGACGCTGAACCGGATCGCGGGCCGCGGCGGGATGCTTTCGGTGGAGCTGCCGGCCGAACAGGTGCGGCGGGACCTCGCGACGGTGGCGGCCTCGCTCTCGGTCGCGGCGGTCAACGGCCCCGCGCAGACGGTGGTCGCGGGCCCGGGGTCCGCGCTCGACGCGCTGGCCTCGCACTACGGGGACCAGGTGCGGACCCGGCGGCTGCGGATCGACTACGCCTCGCACAGCGCGGATGTCGAGGACCTGCGGGAGGACCTGCTTGCCGCCTTCGCCGGGATCACTCCGCGCTCCGTCGCCGTGCCGTTCTACTCGACCGTCACCGCCGCACCGGTCGACACCGCCGAGCTGGACGCCGGGTACTGGTTCCGCAACATGCGCGAGCCGGTGCGGTTCGGTCCGGCCATCGAGAAGCTGCTGGACGCGGGCCACTCGACGTTCCTGGAGATCAGCCCGCACCCGGTGCTGGCGACGGGCGTCCGGCAGACGATCGACACGCACGGCGGGGACGGCGCGGCGCTGTCCACGCTCCGGCGCGGTCACGGGGGCCGGCGCCGGTTCCTCACGGCGGCGGCCGAGGCCTTCGTGCGCGGCGTCGCGGTGGACTGGACCGCGCTGCTGCCCGGTTCCTCGCCGCTGACCGACCTGCCGACCTACCCGTTCCAGCGCGTCTCCTGCTGGCCGGCCGGACTGCCCGGAGTCGCCGGGCAGGCGCCCGACCCGACCGGGGTCCGGGCCCCCGCGCCGGCCGCCGGCGGGGACGGCCCGTCGGCGCTTGAACTGGTCCGAAGCCTGACGGCGGTCGTACTGGGCGCCGCGTCGGCCGCCGACGTCCGCCCCGGCCGGTCGTTCCGGGAGCTGGGCCTGGACTCGGTGATGACGCTGGAACTGCGCGACCGGCTGTCGGCCGCGACCGGGCTGCACCTGGACAGCACCGTCCTGTACGACCATCCGAGCCCCGCCGCCCTGGCCGCCGCCGTCGACGAGCTGAAGACGGGCACGTCCGCCTCGGGTGCCCCGGCGGCCGTGCAGGACCGGGCCGACGACGACCCCGTGGTCATCGTCGGCATGGCCTGCCGCTTCCCCGGCGGAGTGAACTCGCCCGAGGACCTGTGGCACCTGGTCGACACCGGAACCGACGCCATCGGCGACTTCCCCGACGACCGCGGCTGGGATCTGGCGACGCTTCACCACCCGGACGCTGAGCGGGTCGGGGCCTCGTACGTTCGCCAGGGCGGCTTCGTACGGGACGCGACGGACTTCGACGCAGAGTTCTTCGGGATCAGCCCGCGCGAGGCCCTCGCCATGGACCCGCAGCAGCGGCTCCTGCTGGAGGTCGCGTGGGAGGCGCTGGAGCGCGCCGGGATCGACCCGACGGCACTGAAGGGCAGCCGGACCGGCGTGTTCGCCGGGGCGATGCACTCCGGCTACGGGCCGAGCATGGAGGCGGCCGGGCACGGCGTCGCGGGACACCTGCTGACCGGCACCAGCGTGAGCGTGATCTCCGGGCGGATCGCCTACGTCCTCGGCCTGAACGGGCCCGCGCTGACCGTGGACACAGCGTGCTCGGCGTCGCTGGTCGCGCTGCACCAGGCGGTGCGGGCGGTGCGCGCCGGGGAATGCTCGCTCGCCCTGGCCGGCGGGGTCACGGTCATGGCGACCCCCGGCATGTTCGTGGAGCTGTCGCGCCAGCGGGTGCTGGCCGCCGACGGCCGCTGCAAGGCCTTCTCGGCCCAGGCGGACGGCACCGGATGGGGCGAGGGCGCGGGCATGGTCGTGATCGAGCGGCTCTCGGACGCCCGCCGCCAGGGCCACCCCGTGCTGGCGGTCGTCGCCGGCAGCGCCGTGAACTCCGACGGCGCCTCCAACGGGCTGTCCGCGCCGAGCGGCGTCGCCCAGCAGCGCGTCATCGCGGACGCGCTCGCCGACGCGGGGCTCGCGCCGCGGCAGGTCGACGCCGTGGAGGCGCACGGGACCGGCACCGCGCTCGGCGACCCGATCGAGGCCAACGCCCTGCTGGCCGCCTACGGGCGGGACCGGGACCGGCCGCTGTGGCTGGGGTCCCTGAAGTCCAACATCGGACACGCGCAGGCGGCGGCGGGCGTCGGCGGCGTCATCAAGATGGTCCAAGCCCTCCGGCACGCGACCCTGCCCGCCACGCTGCACGCCAACGAGCCGTCCCCGCACGTGGACTGGACGTCCGGATCGGTGGCTTTGCTCGACCGGGCCCGGCTCTGGCCGGACACCGGCGAGCCCCGGCGCTGCGGGGTCTCCTCGTTCGGGATCAGCGGCACCAACGCGCACGTGATCCTGGCAGAGCCGCCGGCCCAGGCCGGACCCGCCGAAGAGCCGGTACGGCCGCCGGTGGTGCCGCTGGTGCTGTCCGCCCGGACCCCGGACGCGCTGCGGGAGCAGGCCCGGCGACTGGCCGTCGAGCCGCTCGACCCGGTCGCCGCGGCACCGGCCCTGACCTCCAGGGCCGCCCTCGGCGAGCGCGCCGTGGTGATCGCCGGTGACCGGCAGGAGGCCGACCGGCGCCTCGCGGCGCTGGCCCGCGGCGAGGAGAACCCTTGCGTCGTCATCGGCCGCGCGGGCGAGCCCGGCCGGACCGTTCTGGTCTTCCCCGGACAGGGCGGCCAGTGGCGGGGCATGGCAGCGCAGCTCGCCGCCGAGAGCCCCGTCTTCGCCGCCCGCCTCGCCGAGTGCGAGCGTGCACTCGCGCCCTACGTCGACTGGTCGCTGGCCGACGTCCTGGCCGGGGCGCCGCTGCTCGACCGGATCGACGTCGTACAGCCCGCGCTGTGGGCCGTGATGGTGTCGCTGGCCGAGCTGTGGCGGTCGGCCGGGGTCGTCCCGGACGCCGTGGTCGGCCACTCCCAGGGCGAGATCGCCGCCGCCGTCGTGGCCGGGGCGCTCTCCCTGGACGACGGTGCCCGCGCCATCGCCCTGCGCAGCGCCGTGGCCGTCGACCTGATGGGCACGGGCGCGATGGCCGTGATCCCGCTGCCCGTGGAGCGGGTACGGGAACGGCTCGGCACGCTCGACGTCGCCGCGGTCAACGGACCGGCCACCACCGCCGTGGCCGGAGCCGCGGACACGATCGCCGATCTGGTCGACGCCTACCAGGCTGAGGGCGTCAACGCCCGCGTGATCCCGGCGGCCTTCGCCTCGCACTGCCCGGCGGTCGAGCCGATCCGCGAGCGGATCCTGGCCGAGCTGGCGTCGCTGACGCCGCGCACCGGCGAGATCCCGCTGATGTCCTCGGTCACCGCCGACTGGCAGGAGGGCGGCGCGCTCGACGCGTCCTACTGGTACCGGAACCTGCGGCACCCCGTGCGCTTCCAGGAGGCGGTCGAGGCGCTCATCGCTTCCGGCCACACCACGTTCGTCGAGGTCGGCCCGCACCCGGTGCTGACCGGCAGCATCGGCCAGATCCTGGAGGAGGCCGGGGCCGACGGGATCGTCACCGGCTCGCTGCGCCGCGACGACGGGGGCCTGCGCCGGTTCCTCACCTCCGCCGCGGTGGCCTACGTCCGGGGCCTGCCCCTCGCGTGGGAACGGCTCACCGGAACGGCCGCCGACCACGTCGAGCCGCCCACCTACCCCTTCCAGCGGCGGCGCTACTGGCTCACCGGCAGCTCCGGGCCGTCCGGCACGGCCGAGCTGGGCCAGGCCCCGGCGGGTCATCCTCTGCTCGGCGCGGCCGTCGATCTCGGTGACGGGGAGACGGTGTTCACCGGGCGGCTCACCGCCCGCTCCCATCCCTGGCTGACCGACCGCACCCTGTCCGGCACGATCGTCGTACCGCCCACCGTGTTCCTGGAGACGGCCCTGCACGCCGGCACACGTGCCGGCACGCCACGGATCGAGGAGCTGACGGTTTCCGCGCTCATGGAACTCCCGGAGAACGGCGCCGTCGACCTGCGCGTCCGGGTGACCGGCGAGGACCGCGACGGGCTGCGGGCCTGCCGGATATCCGGCCGGGCGACCGGCGGGGAGTGGACCGAGTACGCCACCGGCACCCTCGGCCCCGCCCCGGCCCCGGCCCCGGCCCCGGCCCCGGCCCCGGCCCCCGTGAACTGGCCGCCGGCCGGCGCGACACCGGAACAGCCGGCCCTCCTGTACGAGGACCTGGCCCTGCGCGGCTACGAGCACGGGCCGGTGTTCCGGGGACTGCGCGCCGCCTGGCGACGCGACGGCGAACACTTCGCCGAGGCCGTCCTTCCCGAGCCGGAGGCCGCGCACGCCGGGGCCTACCACCTGCACCCCGCCCTGCTCGACGCGTCCCTGCACGGCCTGATCGCCGACGCCTCGGCCCGCGACGGGCAGCGTATGCAGCCGCTGCGCTGGCGCGGCGTGTCCCTGTCCGGCACGGGCGGCCACACGTCCCTACGGGTGCACGCGGGGCCCGCCAGAGCCGGAGTCCTCCCCCTGACCCTGCTCGACGGCTCGGGTGAGCCGGCCGGTCTGGTCGAGTCGCTGGAGCTGTGCCCGGTCGCGGCGGGCCCCCCGGCGGATCCCGCGGCCCTGGCGCGCGGCTCCCTGTTCGCGCTGGACTGGGAACCGCTGCCCGAGCCGGCAGCCGACTCACCAGCCGGCCCGGTGCCGGTCCCGTGGGACGCCTTCGCCCCGGACACCCTGGCTGCCGAGCCGCCCGAGCACGCCGTCGTGGCCTGCCCAGCCGGTGAGAACGGAACCGACCCGGCGACGGCGGCAAGGAACGCGGCCCGCCGAGCGCGGGATCTGCTCGGCCGGTGGCTCGCCGAGGACCGGCTCGCCGGGTCCCGGCTGGTGCTGGTGACCCGTGGGGCCGTTGCCGTCCGGCCCGGCGAGACCGTCCGGGACCTGGCACAGGCTGCGGTCTGGGGCCTGGTGCGGACGGCACAGGTCGAGCACCCGGGCCGGTTCGCCCTGGTGGACCTCGCCCCGGACGCCGTCGAGGTGCCGGCCGGGGCACTGGTGCCGGACGAGAACCAGGTGGCGGTCCGGGACGGCGCCGCCCTGGTGCCCCGGTTCGTGCCCGCGGCGGGTGACCCCGCCCTGCCGCTCCCCGCCACCGCGTCCGACTGGCGCCTCGACATCCCCGAACGCGGCACCCTCACCGCCCTGGAGCTGCGGCCCTGCCCCGAGGCCGCCGAACCCGGCCCCGGCCAGGTCCGGCTCGCGGTGCGCGCCGCCGGGCTCAACTTCCACGACGTCCTGGGCGCGCTCGACATGCACCCCGGCGATCCGGGCCCGCTCGGCCTGGAAGGCGCCGGCGTGGTCACCGCGACCGGGCCCGGCGTCACCAGCCTGGCCCCCGGCGACCGGGTGATGGGCCTGTTCTCCGGCGCGTTCGGCACGGTCGCCCACGCCGACCACCGCACCCTCGTCAAGATCCCGGAAGGCTGGTCGTACACCCGGGCCGCCGCCGTACCGGTCGCCCATATGACCGCCCTGCACGCGCTGGTCGAGCTGGGCGGCGTACGCCCGGGCGACCCCGTGCTGATCCATGCCGGGGCGGGCGGCGTCGGCATGGCCGCCGTCCAGCTGGCCCGGCACCTGGGCGCGGAGGTCTACGCGACCGCGTCTCCCGCCAAGTGGCCCGCACTGCGTGCCCTCGGCGTAGCCGGCGACCACCTGGCCTCGTCCCGTGAGCCCGGATTCGGCGAGCGCCTCGGCGCGGGCGGCCGGCGCATGGCGGTTGTCCTGAACTCGCTGACCGGCGAGCTGGTCGACGAGTCGCTGCGCCTGCTGCGTCCCGGCGGGCTCCTGGTCGAACTGGGCCGGACCGATCCGCGCGACCCGGCCGAGGTGGCCGCCGCTCACCCCGGAGCGCGCTACCAGGCCTCCAACCTCCTGCGATTGCCGCCCAAGCACCTCGCCCGCCTCCTGAACCGGGTGGTCGAGTTGTTCGCCGAGGGCGCGTTCGCCTGGCCCGCCGTAACCGACCTGGACGTCCGGCGCGCCCCCGAGGCCTTCGGGCTGCTGCGCCAGGGTGCCCACGTCGGCAAGGTGGTGCTCACCGTCCCGCCGGTCCTCGACCCCGACGGCACTGTCCTGATCACCGGCGGGACCGGCGCCGTCGGCCGGGCCGTCGCACGGCACCTGGTCACCGCACACGGCGCACGACGGCTCCTGCTGGCCGGACGCCGCGGCGGTGACGCGCCCGGAGCCGCCGAGCTGGCGTCCGCCCTGGAGGCGCTCGGCGCCCAGGTGCGGTTCGCGGCTGTGGACGTCGCCGACCGGGACGCCGTCGCCGCGATGATCGAAGCCGTACCCGACCTGCACCCGCTGACCGCCGTGGTCCACGCCGCGGGCGTGGTGGACGACGCGCCGGTCACCTCGCTCACCGCCGAACAGATCGACCGGGTGATGCGCGTCAAGGCCGACGGCGCCTGGCATCTGCACGAGCTGACCGCGGGCCACCCGCTCACCGCATTCGTCCTGGTCTCCTCGATCATGGGGACGCTCGGCGGCGCCGGGCAGGGCGGCTACACCGCCGCCAACGCGTTCCTCGACGCACTCGCCCGGCACCGCCGCGCGCAGGGGCTGCCCGCCCTCGCGCTGACCTGGGGGCTGTGGGACGACCCGGACGGCATGATCGGAGCCCTCACCGCCGCCGACCGTGCCCGCTTCGCCCGGGCCGGACTGGTGGCGATGGCTCCCGAGTACGGCCTGGCCCTGCTGGAGGCGGCGCTGCCGTCACCACACCCCGTCCTGGCGCCTGCCCGGCTCGACCGTGAGGCCCTGCGCGACCTCGGACGGGACCTTCCGCCGGTGCTGCGCGGGGTGGTGGCCGCCGGAGCGGGCCGGCCCGGGAACCTCCCCGGGCACCGGCGGCAGCGGCCGCTGCGGGAGGAGCTGACCGCCCTCGCGGCCTCGGACCGCGCTGCGGTTCTCTCCGAGGTGGTCCGCGGTCACATGGCCGCCGTCCTGGGTTCCCGGCCCGAGGCGATCCTGGACGACAGGTCGTTCGGTGACCTCGGGTTCGACTCGCTCACCTCGGTAGAGTTCCGCAACCGCCTGAACGCGGCGACGGGCCTCACACTCCCCCTCACCCTGCTGTTCGAAGCGCCGACGCTGCCCGAACTCGTCGCCGTCCTGAACAGCGAACTCGTACCGGCCGAGGAGGCGCCGGCCGCACCGGAGGACGTCTCCGGGGACCTCGGAGCGGACGTGGCGGCGCTCGTCGAAGCCGCGACCGCCGAGGAACTGCTCGACTTCATCGACCGCGAGCTCTCCGGCTCCTGACCGGCCCACGGAGGACCGATCCGTCATGGGATCAGAAACGAACGAGAAGCTGCTCGGATACCTCAAGCAGGTCACCCTGGAGCTGCACCAGGCACGCGAGCGCCTGCGCGAACGTGAGGAGAGGGATCGCGAGCCGATCGCGATCGTCGGCATGGCGTGCCGGTATCCGGGTGGCGTCGACTCGCCGGACGCCCTGTGGCGGCTGCTGGCCTCGGGCGGGGAGACCGTCGGCGCGTTCCCCCGGGACCGGGGCTGGGAGGACGGCCTGTACCACCCCGAGAACGGCGGCCGCAGTCTGACGCGCTCCGGCGGCTTCCTCTACGACGCGGCCGACTTCGACGCCGGCTTCTTCGGCATCAGCCCGCGCGAGGCCCTGGCCATGGACCCGCAGCAGCGGCTGCTGCTGGAGAGCACCTGGCGGGCCTTCGAGGACGCCGGGATCGACCCGGAGTCGGTGCGCGACACCGAGGTCGGCGTGTTCACCGGGCTGTCCTGCAACGACTACGGGCTGGGGCGCGGCGACGTGCCCGAGGAGGCCGAGGGCTTCCTGACGACCGGGACAGCCGGCGGCGTGGCGTCCGGCCGGATCTCTTACACGCTCGGCCTGCGCGGCCCGGCGCTCACCGTGGAGACGGCCTGTTCGTCCTCGCTAGTCGCGCTGCACCTGGCCGTCCAGTCGCTGCGCCGCGGCGAGTGCACGATGGCGCTGGCGGGCGGCGCGACGATCATGGCGACCCCGCAGCTGTTCACCGAGTTCACCCGCATGCAGGGCCTATCGCCGGACGGCCGGTGCCGCCCGTTCTCGGCCGCTGCCGCGGGCAGCGGGTTCTCCGAGGGCGTGGGCGTCCTGCTGGTGGAACGGCTGTCGGACGCGAGGCGGCTCGGCCACCGCGTGCTGGCCGTGGTGCGCGGCAGCGCGGTGAACCAGGACGGCACCAGCAACGGCTTCACCGCGCCGAGCGGGTCCGCGCAACAGCGGGTCGTCCGGCAAGCGTTGCGGGACGCGGGGCTGTCGCCCGGGGACGTCCAGGTGGTGGAGGCGAGCAGCACTGGCACCCCGCTCGGCGACCCTATCGAGGCGCGCGCCCTGCTGGCCGCCTACGGGCGGGACCGGGACCAGCCCCTGCGGCTCGGTTCGCTGAAGCCCAACATCGGGCACTCCCAGGCGGCCGCGGGCGTCGCGGGAGTCATCAAGACGGTGCTGTCGATGCGTCACGGCAGGCTCCCCGCCACCCTCCACGTGGACGAACCCACCCCGCACGTCGACTGGTCGACGGGCGCGGTCGAACTCGTCGCCGAGGAGACACCGTGGCCGCAGACGTCCGGGCCGAAACGCGCCGCGGTGTCCTCGCAGGGCATCAGCGGCACCAACGCCCACGTGATCCTCGAAGAGGCTCCGCCCGCCGCGGAAGCCGGAGAGCAGGCCGCACCCGCCGAGCAGGACGGGCCGCGCCTGCTGACCCTGTCGGCGAAGACCCCGGCCGCGCTCGCCGAGCTCACCGCGCGCTACGCCGACCTGCTCGCCGACGGCGCCGACGGCGATCCGCTCGCCTCGGTCTGCCGGACCACGAGCCTCGGGCGGGCCCACTTCACGCACCGGCTCACGGCCGTCGCGTCCTCCCGTGCCGAGCTGCGGGACCTCCTCACCCGGACCCGCCCGGGCGAGGCGCCGCCGCCCGGCGTCCGCGTCGGCCGGCGGACCCCGGAGACCAGCCGGGGCCCGGTGTTCCTGTTCAACGACCGCCCGGACGCACGGTACGCCGAGGTGGCCGCCGAACTGTCCGAGACCCAGCCGGAGTTCGGCGCCGCCCTGAGCCGGTGCGCCGAGGCGTCCGCCGAGCTGACCAGGACCCGGCCAGAACTCCGTCACGCCCTGGCCCCGTACGCCGACGCGGCCGGCGACCGTACCTCGTCGTTCGCCGTCGCGTACGCGCTCGCCGAGCTGTGGCGGTCGTGGGGAGTGGAACCCGCCGCCGCTGTCGGCCACGGCGTCGGCGAGCTGGTGGCCGCGTGTGTCGCGGGCACGATGAGCCTGGAGGACGCACTGCGGGAGGCCGCCCGCACTCCGGCGGACGCCGCCGGACCGGGCCGGTTCGCCGACGAGGTCGCCACGCTGCTTCGGGACGGACACCGCACCTTCCTGGAGATCGGGCCGGCCTCGCCGCTCCCCGACCGGGTCCGGGCGACCGAGGACACCGCGTTCCTGCCGTCGCTGGGCGAGGGGGAGGACGTCCGGCGCACGCTCCTCGACAGCCTCGGCGCGCTCTACACCCGAGGCGTCCGGATCGACTGGGCCCGCGTGCACGGCGAGCCCGGCGGGCCGCCCGCCGCGCTGCCCGGCTACCCCTTCCAGCGCGAGCGGTACTGGCTGTGGACGGGAGCCACGAGCACCCAGCAGGTGCCGGCTCATGGCGGGCAGCTGGTCGCGCAGGTACGGCTCGTCGGCGCCGACGGAACGCCCGTGGCGCTCGCCGATGGCGTGCGCCTGGAAGCGGTGCCCGGCGCCGCCGAGGCCCCCGCACTCGGGACGGGACGGCCGGCCAGCCCCGGGACGCGAGAGCCGGCCGCGCGCGGGACCGAGAGCGCCGCGGAGCTGGTGGTCGGCATCGTCAGCCGGGCGCGCGGGGCGGCTGTCAGTGACGATGATCTGCACGTACCACTGCGGAGCCTGGGCATCGACTCGCTGATCGCGATCGACATCCGGCAGACCCTCGCCCGGCGGCTCGGCGTCGACGTTCCGCTGCCCGACCTGCTGGACGGCCGGAGCGTCGCGGAGATCGCGCGGACCGTTCAGGCCGCCCGCGGCCGCGCGGACCGCACCGGCGAGCCCGCGACGACGCCGGTCGCCGACCCGGCGGCCCGCTACGAGCCGTTCCCGCTCACCGACCTCCAGCAGGCTTATCTGGTCGGCCGCACCGACGCCTTCGAACTCGGCAATGTCTCCACCTCGTTCCTGGTCGAGGTCGACCTGGAGGAGACCGACCTCGACCAGCTCGCCGCCTCCTTCCGGCACCTCGTCCACCGACACGACATGCTCCGCGCGGTCGTCTCCAGGGACGGGCAGCAGCGGGTACTCGCCGAGGTCCCCGACTACCGGATCACCACGCTCGACCTGCGCGCGTGCGACGACGTCGAACGGGCCCGCCGCCTGACGGAGATCCACGAGGAGATGCGGCACCAGGTCTTCAACACCGAGGTTTGGCCGCTGTTCGACATCCGGGCCACGCTGCTCGACGCCCGTACCACCCGGTTGCACCTCAACTTCGACGCGCTGGTCGTGGACGGCCGCAGCTCCGGGCTGCTGTTCCAGGAGTGGGCGGAGGCCTACCGCTCCGGGGCGCCCTCGACCCCCGCCCCACGCCTCACCTACCGCGACTACGTGCTCGCCGCCGCGAAAGCGGACGCCGCGCAGCGGGAGAAGTCGCTCGCCTACTGGCAGGCACGCGTCGCCTCCCTCCCGCCCGCTCCCGCCCTGCCGCTGCGCCCGGGACCCGCGCCACGGCGGCCGGTGTTCACCCACCGCACAGCCCGGATCGCGCCGGAGACCTGGAAACGCTTCAAGGACCACGCCGCCGCAGCGGGCATCTCACCCTCGGCCGCCCTGTGCACCGCGTACGCGCAGGTGCTGGGCGCCTGGAGCGCCTCGCCGCGTTTCACGCTCAACCTGCTGGCGTTCAACCGGCGGCCACTGCACGACGACGTCGGCAGGATCGTCGGAAACCTCAGCGCGACGACCCTGCTGGAAGTCGACACCACCCCGGTCGAGGACTTCGCCTCGGGTGCCACGCGGTTGCAGAGGCAGCTGCTGACCGACCTCGAACACGGGCACGTGAGCGGCGTCGAGGTGCTGCGCCAGATCAACCGCACCCGGGGCGGGACCGGCCTGGCCGGCATGCCCGTGGTCTTCACCAGCACGATCGGCTTCGCGGGGCAGGGTGACGGTGAGCGCGGCGCGCTCACGGCACTGACCACGCTGGGCACCTCCGGCAGGCTGGCGTCCAGCTCGGTCCGGACACCGCAGGTGTGGCTCGACCACCAGGCCCTGGAGGAGGCCGGGGAACTGGTCCTCAACTGGGACGTGGTGGAGGAGATGTTCCCCGACGGCGTCGTCGACGGGATGTGGGAGGCCTACCTGGACCTGGTGCGGGACCTGTGCGGCGAGGGGGCGTGGCGCCGTCCGCCGTCCGTGCTCGCGCCGGTGGCCGACCTGGAGCTGCGCAGGGCCGTCAACGCCACGGACGCCCCCGTCCCCGCCGAGCTGCTGCACGACGGGTTCCTGCGGCAGGCGGAGAGCCGGCCGGACGCGCCCGCTGTCATCACCGCCGGCCGGACCCTCAGCTACGGCGAGGTGGATCGCCGCTCCGACCGGATCGCCCGGTGGCTGATCGACCGCGGCGCGGGCCCGGGCGTGCTCGTCGGTATCGTGATGGACAAGAGCTGGGAGCAGGTCGTCGCGGCGCTGGGCATCCTCAAGGCCGGGGCCGCCTACGTGCCGGTCGACGCCGCCACGCCCGACCGCCGGCTCCGGGTGATCATGGAGACCGCCGGTATCGGTCTGGTGCTGACCCGGTCGGCGGTCGCGGACGTGCTCGACCTGCCCGACGGCATCCGCTCGCTGCACGTCGACACCGAGCCGGAGGACACCGGGGCGAGTGGCCCCCTGCCGCCTTCCCCGGCCCGTCCCGACGACCTCGCGTACGTCATCTTCACCTCGGGCTCCACCGGGGTGCCCAAGGGCGTGATGATCGAGCACACCGGCGCGGTCAACACCATCCAGGACATCAACGACCGGTTCGGCGTAACCGCCCGCGACCGCGTCCTGGCCCTGTCCGCGCTCCACTTCGACCTCTCGGTCTACGACGTGTTCGGCCTGCTCGCGGCCGGCGGGGCCGTGGTCCTGCCGGACGCGTCGGCGCAGCGCGAACCGGCCGCCTGGCTGGAACTGGCGAACCGACACCGCGTGACGATCTGGAACAGCGTCCCCGCGCTGATGGACATGTTTGTCGCACATGTGCGGGCGCTCGGCGGTCCGCCGTCGCTGCGCGTGGTGATGATGAGCGGCGACTGGATCCCCGTCACCCTCCCCGGAGCCATCGCCTCGCTCCTGCCGGACGCCCGGGTGTTCAGCCTGGGCGGCGCGACCGAGGCGTCCATCTGGTCGATCCAGTACCCGATCACCCATGTGGACCCGGACCGGACGAGCGTTCCGTACGGCACACCGCTGCGGAACCAGCGCTTCCATGTGCTGGACGGGGCGTTGCGCCCGCGCCCGAGCTGGGTCCCCGGCGACCTGTACATCGCCGGTGCCGGCCTGGCCCGCGGCTACCTCGGCGACGAGACGAAGACGCGCGCGGCGTTCCTGCGCCACCCGGTGACGGGCGAACGGCTCTACCGGACCGGTGACCTCGGCCGGTATCTGCCGGACGGCACCATCGAGTTCCTGGGGCGCGTCGACTCCCAGGTGAAGATCCAGGGGCATCGGATCGAGCTCGGCGAGGTCGAGGCGGCGCTGCTGCGCCGGCCGGACGTCCGCGCGGCGGCCGCAGTGGCCGAGGGCGAGCGGGGCGGTCCCCGACGGCTCGTCGGGTACGCCGTGTCGGACGCCTCGGAGGAGGAGCTGCGCGAGGCCCTCGGCCGGGAACTGCCCGGCTACATGGTGCCCGCCCGCATCGTCCTCTTGGACGAGCTGCCGCTGACCGGCAACGGCAAGGTGAACCGCCGGCTGCTGCCGTCGCCCGAGGAGACGGCCCCGCGCTCCGGTGCGGCGGTCGCACCGCGCGACGCGGCCGAACGGCTCCTGGCCGGGATCTGGGCCGAGTTCTTCGGGCCCGTCGGCGAACCGGTCGACGTTACCGCGAACTTCTTCGACCTGGGCGGCGACTCGATGCTCGCGGTGCGGATGATGGCCCGCATCCGGCAGGCCACCGGCCGGTCCCTGCCGGTGGCCACGCTGCTCGCCCGGCCGACCGTCGCCTCGATCGCCGAGGTGCTGCGCGAGCAGTCCGGCGACGAGGGCCGGCCGGCCCTGGTCACGCTCCGGGACGCCGGGACCCGACCGCCCCTGGTCCTGGTCCACCCGGTCGGCGGCGACGTGCTCTGCTACGCCGGGCTCGGCGCCCTCCTGGACGACGACCAGCCGCTGTACGCCCTCCAGTACCCCGACGTCGAACCGGCGCCGCTGACCGTGGTCGGCCTGGCCGCGCACTACGCCGACGCGCTCACCGAACGGTTCCCGGACGGCCCGTACCGGCTCGGCGGCTGGTCCATGGGCGGCGTGATCGCCCTGGAGACCGCCCGCCTGCTCACCGGGCGGGGCAGGACCGTCGAGCTGGTCGCGGCGGTGGACCTGCTCGAACCGCCCGGCCGCGCCGAACCCGCCTCCGACGCGGCGCTGCTGGCCCGGTTCGCCCGCGACCTGGCCGGACTGGCGGGAAGCGACTGGAACCCCGGGCCGGCCGAGTTCGAGCCCACGCACCAGCGGTCCCCGGTCGAGGAGCTGCTGACGCGGGCCCGGCAGGCCGGCGTCCTGCCGGCCGAGATCGACGCCGCAACCCTGGAACGGCTCGCGAGCCGGTTCCTGCGCCTCGGCCGCGCGCTGGCCGACCACGAGCCCACCCCGTACCGAGGCCGGGTCCGGCTGCTGCGGGCCATGGACGGGGCCACCGCCGCGACCACCCGGCAGTGGCTGGACCTCCTCGGCGACCAGGCGGAGAGCATCGACGTGCCCGGCGACCACTACAGCATCATGCGCCCCCCGAACCTCCGGACGTTGGCAGCCGAACTCGGCAAGGCCCTGGAGGACCTGTGACCCGAACCCGCCGCCCGACCCGCCCGCCCCGCCGAACCCGCCGGGCCGGGAGCAACAGCCGTACCAGGAGGACCGGATGACCGCCATCGAACTGCCGACCCGGGCCGGGACGGACCTCACCGCCGCATCGGTCATGGCCCGGGTACGGGCGTACGCCGCGGGCCTCCCGGCGAGCGCGCCGGAGATCGAGCGCACGGGCCGGATCCCCGGTGACGTCCTCGACGGCCTGAAGGCCACCGGGCTGCTGCGTGCCGCCCTGCCGCCGGCCCTGGGCGGTGTCGAGATGACCGTGCCGGAGCTCACGCGGGCGGTCGATCTGCTGGCGGAGGGAGACGCCTCGGTCGCCTGGTGCGCGGCTGTCGCGCTGAACGCCGCGCTGGCCCAGGTCTCGCTGCCCACTGAGGTGTTCACCGAGCTGTTCCCGGAGCCGGACCTGATCACCGCGACGGTGCTGCCGCCGACGGGGCGGGCGGTCCGGCAGGGCGGCGGCTACCTCCTGTCGGGCCGCTGGACCCACGCCAGCGGGATCACCCACGCCGACCGGGTGATGGCCGGGTTCCAGACCCCGGACGGCACCCCGGCGATCGCCGTCTTCGACGCCGCGCACGCCCGGGTGCTCGACACCTGGCACACCACCGGGCTGCGCGGCACCGGCTCCCACGACTTCGAGGTCGCCGACCTGTTCGTCCCGGAACGGCACACCTTCCGTCTCGTATCGCCCGGTACCCGGCAGGAGCCGCTCCATCTGCGCGCCGACAACCTCGCCCTCAAGATGGCGGGCGTGCCGCTGGGCATCGGCAGGGCCGCGCTGAAGGCGGCGCGTGACATCCTGGCCGCCCGGCGTTCGGCGCTGCCCTGGCCGGGCGTCCCGGCCGACCTCGCGCACGCCGAGTCGCTGATCGGCGCGGCGGACGCCTATGTGTACTCCACGCTGGAGAAGGCGTGGGCCGCACAGGCGGCGGGCCTGACACCCGAACGCGGCACGGCCGCACTGGCTCGCCGATTCGCGCACCGCGCCTGCCGGGAGGCGGTTCAGCTGCTGTACGACGCCGTGGGGACGGCCTCGGTTTACACCGAGCGCACCCCGCTCGACCGGTGCCTGCGCGACCTCATCACCGCGAGCCGCCATGTCGCGTCCTCGGAGAAGATCCTCGACGGGGTCGGCGACCTGCGGCTCGGCGGCGACCCGGCCTCACCCCACCTCTGACCCGGCGCGCGGCGACCGTCACTCGCGCGGCGTGACGCCGAGGCCGGCGAGGAGGCCTTTCCCGGTTGGTGATCCCGTCGATGCCCTGGAAGCAGGCCGGTGGAGATGTCCGGGAGTCGTGTCTGTCACCTGCTTCAGCAGCCTCATGATCGAGCCCTCTTGGTACGCCCGCACTCGTGACGGTGTCCAGCACGCCATGCTCGGCGCCGCGCGCCTGCGCTTCCTCACCCTCACCGGAATTCGAACCGCACGTGCGAGCGGTCACCGGAGGCCAGGAGTCGACGTTCACATCCCAGGTGATCAGGCCCCTCGCGTCGGCCTGCGCTTGGAGCTGGGTGATGATGCGGGCCCAGGTGCCATTCCACTGCCAGCGCCGGAGCGAGTCGTACACCCGGTCCCACGGGCCGTACCGTTAGGCCGCATCCCGCCACGGGGCGCCCGTCCGCGTCCGCCGCCGTATGCCGTCTATAAGTTGCCGCCGGGGCCAAGCCGGAGACCGCCCAGGCTTCTTGCGTTGTGGCAGCAACGACTCCGTCTGGGCCCACTTGCGCCAGACAGGAACCACGTCGGCCGATTGCGTGAGCAACATCGCCCCGGATACGCCTCATCGGACCTGGTCTGATGCACCTCGCCACCGGCAAGATGGCGCCACCGAGCGGCGCAGGCCGAGCCCGTGCCCAATCCGTGCCCGTAAGACAGGGCAACCACGGTCAACAGCGGTGCGACCGGCCCTCGCGTTCACGCCGCCACATCCACATTCGAGCAGGTCAGCGACCATGCGACCTGTGAAGCGCCGTCGCTTCCCAAGCTGAGAGCGCGAGTTCGATTCTCGTCACCCGCTCCACAGAGAAACCCCAGGTCAGCGACCTGGGGTTTGTTTTTGCCCAGACCAATTTGGGGGCGGCGCGCCCTCGCCGTGCCCTAAGAGGTTCCGCAGGCGACGGAAGCCGTGCGGCCAGGCGATCGTCCGTTCGACGACATACCCCCAACTGGGACGACAACGCATACCGCGCCGGCCAGTCGGTGAAGCCGCAGTTCCGCAAGGCGGGCACCAGCACCTACGCCACGGTCAAGGCCGGCACTGCCGGCAGCACCGGCACCCTGAGTGGGCGCTGGTCCCGGCTGTGGTCAGGCACGGCCGGGATTCGGCGCACCGGAGGTCTGCCTGATGCCCTCCAGCGAGACGGTGCGGCCCAACGGGCTGGGTGACGCACAGGCCGGGGCCGGCATGAGGGCGGGCCGGTCGCCCGTACCGATCACGCCCTCCCCCTCAGTGCCCGCGAAGTCGCCTACGGTGAGCGGCGGATCAGGCGCCGACCGTGCCGTCCACGCCCTCGCGGAGGAAGTCGGCGTGGCCGTTGTGGCGGCCGTACTCCAGGATCATGTGGAGCATCACCATCCGCAGGGACACGTCCTCGCCCCAGCGCGGCTGGTGCCCGGCGAGGTCCAGGGACGCGGCCTCGCGCTCGATGCCGCGCGAGTGCTCGACCTCGGCCTCCCACACCGCGAAGGCCTCCTCGGCGCTCGCGCCCGTGGTGTCGTAGGCGGCCTGGAAGTCGAACTCCTTCTCCGACCAGACCATCGGGGCGGAGTTGTCGTCGAACACCCGGCGGAACCAGGCGCGTTCGACCTCGGCCATGTGGCGGACCAGGGCGAGCAGGGAGAGGTTCGACGGCGGACTCGACCGCTCCTTGAGCTGCTCCTCCGTCAGTCCCTCGCACTTCATCGCCAGGGTCGCCCGGTGGAACTCCAGGAACGCCCGCAGCGTTTCGCGCTCCGTGCCGAAGAGGGGCGGGCCAATGCGTTCGACGGTCACGGTGGTGTCCTCTCGGAGGGCGAGCCAGGGCGTCGAACGTACCGCGCCCCTCAAGCCGCCGGGACGAGGGTGTGGGAGTGGGCGCCATGACCGACATCGAGACGATCACGGTGCCCGGTTGTCCGGCCCTCTGAGTGACCCGGTTTTCTCGAAGCCGGTCAGGGACTGTCTCAGGAGCCGGCACCAGAACCCGGAACATGCCGGGCGGCAAGACCGGAACGGTGTCGTCGGCGAGCAGTCGACGCTGCAGGCGCCGGGCGAGGTTTCAGGCACGGTCCCGGTGCTCCCGGCGCACACGGGACGGGACGACGATGCCGGCGACGACGAAGAACCGGCCGGAAGCGGTGCGGCGGAGCAGGGTCGCCGGAGGACGGCAGTCGAAGTGCTCCCGCGTCGG
This sequence comes from Streptomyces sp. RB17, assembly GCF_009604455.1. Taxonomy (GTDB): domain Bacteria; phylum Actinomycetota; class Actinomycetes; order Streptomycetales; family Streptomycetaceae; genus Streptomyces. The sequence continues at coordinate 437,007 of NZ_WEGL01000004.1, read as the reverse complement.
ACCGGCGCCGACGACGGGGAACCCGTAGGCGCATCCGAGATGCCGCGGAAAGGAGGTGTGCACCTGGTTCCATGCCCAGAGGTCGCCGCCGAAGCTCTCCGCGCACTGGGCGCCCCAACTCCGCCGCACGGTCCTCGACCTGGCAACGCCTCAGGGAACGAAGACCGACCTTCACGCTCCCGGGGGCGATAGTTCCTTCCACCCCTTCGACCGACCCGGCGCGCTCGTGCGTGGCCTGCCCGGTACGGGCCGGGGCGCGGGGATGTCCGAGGCCGTCGGGAGGAACAGGTGCGCGGTCAAGGGGCGGACCCTGACCCGGGCACGGTCGGTACGCAGCGTGCCCTCAATACCGTCCACCGTACTCCCGGCACTGCCGGCACTCCCGGCACTCCCGGCCGACGCGGGCATCCGTCCGTATCCGCCGGCGGAAAGGTCCGGACGGCCGAACCGCTCGCTGTTCAGGGATCAGGGATAGCCTGGGAGCACCGAGAGCTTTCGCGCAGCGCGACCGGCGGTGCCGTTCCCGGCGAGTGACGAAACGGGCGGTCGTCCGACGGCTCCCCGGGACGGGACCGCACGATGGAACCCAGCAGTACGCCGGCCGGCAGCCCGGCACCGTCCGACGCCCACACGTACCGTATGCCCCTGCCCCGCCTGACCCTCACTCCGGAGGTCAGCCATGGCCCACTGGACGGGGCCTGGTGGCCGCGCTGCGACGCACTGGAGATCGAACTTCCCCCGCTCATCGGCTCGTTGGAGCCGGACTCGGACACGGTGGTACGGGTGACGGTGGATCCCGCCGAGTGGCCCGACGCGCCGCACACGGTCATGGCGCCCGGCCGGGAGATCACCGTGGAGCCGGCCGGGCCCGGAAGCGAGGCACACGTCATCACCCTGGACTGCGGCACCGTGGGACGCTGGGTCCTCCTGGTCGTACCGCCCGCGGAGCCCGCCGGAACAGCCGCCCGGCTGCTGAGCGCCGCCGCCGACCCCGAGAACCCGCTGACCGCCGCACGGATGCTGGCACTCGCCGAAACCGGACGCCTGGAGGGCACGGCACGCCTGGAGGGCACGACAGAGGAGGCGCAATGAGGCACGTGACTCCTCGCACGCCCTCGGTCTTCGAGGAGTGCCGCATCGTCCGCGCACGCGGCGAGCTGGACGCGCAGACCGTGGCGCCACTGGTCCGCGCCCTGGCCGTGGCGCGCGCGGCCCGGCCCGGACGGCTCCTCCTCATCGTGGATCTGAGCGAGGTGACCTTCACCGACTGCAGCATCCTGCCGCCGCTGTGCGAGGCGTGGAGCGACTGCCGCGCCCGGGGCGGCTGGATACGCATCGTCTACGACAACCACACGACCGACCTGGTCTTCCGCCACACCGGCCTCCTCGACCGCTTTCCCGCTCACGCGAGCGCACAGGACGCCTGGGAAGGAAGCACCGCAGGGGATGTACGGCGGCCGGTGCGGCCGCACGCGGAAATCCGTCACGGCGAGGCCAGTTTTCCGCACCTGGCGGAGTTAGGGTTGTCGTACGAGGCAGATGGCGCTGGGTCTTCGGAGCGCGGGTGCCGCGCATGCCCTGGGTTCCCCCGCCGCGGCCCCGAAACGAAGGTGTTATGCCCGCCGAGAACGCCCCTGTCGCCCCTGTCGCCGGCAACCTCGACGACGACGACTACCCCGCCTACACCATGGGCCGGGCCGCGGACGTTCTCGGCACCACCCCCGCCTTTCTCCGGGCCGTCGGCGAGGCCGCGCTGATCACGCCCTTGCGTTCGGACGGCGGCCATCGCCGGTACTCCCGCCGCCAGTTGCGCGTCGCCGCCCGCGCCCGTGAGCTGGTGGACCAGGGCACTCCCGTCGAGGCCGCGTGCCGCATCGTCTCTCTCGAGGACCAGCTCGACGCGGCCCTCCGCACGAACCGGGACATGCGCCGGAAGCTGGACGCGCGCGGAGCGGATACCTAGTCCCGCCAGTACAGACTTACGGGCCGCGGTGACGCCAAAATTATTCGGACTCGCCGGAAAACGTATGGGTGCCGCCACCCGGTCTGTGTTAGCGTGATACCAGTTGCAGTTTTGGTTGCCAGAGAATTTTTCTTTGCAGAGCTTTCCGGATCTTTCCGGAGGGGTGATCATCGCGGCGACTCGGCTCCGCAGGGTGCGGAGTCCGGTACTGCCCCCCGAGGGAGATTCAATATGGCATCTGGCACCGTGAAGTGGTTCAACGCGGAAAAGGGCTTCGGCTTCATCGAGCAGGAGGGTGGCGGCCCCGACGTCTTCGCCCACTACTCGAACATCGCCACCCAGGGCTTCCGCGAGCTTCAGGAAGGCCAGAAGGTGACCTTCGACGTCACGCAGGGCCAGAAGGGCCCGCAGGCCGAGAACATCGTTCCCGCCTGACGCTGACGCGAACCGTCGCGAGCCAGTAGCTCGCGCATGATGTGGCTGGGGCCCGCGCTCTTGGGGTGCGGGCCCCAGCTCATTGGTTTTCCCGTTTTTCCAGTTTTCCGGATTTTCCGGACCGCCGGCCGTCCCCGCTCCAGCGCCACGAGCCCGGCTCTTCTTTTTTCTTCGGCTCATTCTTGCGAATCCTCGTGCGGCCATCGCCGCTGGACGGAATTCCTCGATACGCCGCATCGAGGAAGGTTCTTCCATGAACCGCACCCCCCGTCGCGCCGGCACCACGTCCGGCAGCCGCTTCCGTACACAGGGGACGGGCCGCCAGGGTCCCCGCCCGGGCACCGGCCGAAAGAGTGGCCAGGGCGCACGCCCCACCCCGCGCCGACAGGAATTCGCCCTGCCGGTCACCCTCACCGAGCCGCTGCCGGCGGTCGAGACGTTCGCCGAACTGGACATGCCCGCACGGCTGTCGGCCGCCCTCGACGCCGAGGGCGTGACCGTGCCCTTCCCGATCCAGGCGGCCACGCTGCCGAACACGCTGGCCGGCCGGGACGTCCTGGGCCGGGGCCGTACCGGCTCGGGCAAGACGCTCGCCTTCGGCCTGCCGGTGCTGGCACGCCTGGACGGGCAGCGGGCCCAGCCCCGGCAACCGCTCGCCCTCGTCCTCGTCCCCACCCGGGAACTGGCCCAGCAGGTCACCGACGCGCTCACCCCCTACGCCCGCGCCCTGCGGCTGCGGCTCGCCACCGTGGTGGGCGGCATGTCGATCGGCCGGCAGGCGAGTGCGCTGCGCGGCGGCGCCGAGGTCGTCGTCGCCACGCCCGGCCGGCTCAAGGACCTCATCGAACGGGGTGCCTGCGGGCTCGACCAGATCGCCGTGACCGTCCTGGACGAGGCCGACCAGATGGCCGACATGGGTTTCATGCCGCAGGTGACCGCACTGCTCGACCAAGTCCCCGCCGGCGGCCAGCGGTTGCTGTTCTCGGCCACCCTGGACCGCAACATAGACCTCCTGGTACGCCGCTACCTGCACGACCCCGTGGTGCACTCGGTCGACCCGTCCGCGGGAGCCGTCACCACCATGGAGCACCACCTGCTGCACGTGCATGACGCCGACAAGGACACCGCCGCGACCGAGATCGCCGCACGCGACGGACGCGTGATCATGTTTCTCGACACCAAGCACGCGGTGGACCGGCTGGCCAAGCACCTGCTGTCCGTCGGGGTGCGTGCCTCGGCCCTGCACGGCGGCAAGTCCCAGTCACAGCGCAACCGGACACTCGCCCAGTTCAAGGACGGCCACGTCACGGTCCTGGTGGCCACCAACGTCGCCGCCCGCGGCATCCACGTCGCGGGCCTCGATCTGGTCGTGAACGTCGACCCTCCCGGCGACCACAAGGACTATCTCCACCGCGGCGGCCGTACCGCACGAGCCGGCGAGTCCGGCACGGTCGTCACCCTCGTGCTGCCGCACCAGCGGCGCGCGATGGACCGCCTCATGGCCGACGCCGGAATCGCTCCGCACGCCGTCCGGATCCGCCCGGGCGAGGACGAGTTGCAGCGCATCACCGGCGCCCGGAGCCCCTCCGGCGTACCCGTCGCCCTCGGCGCACCGGTCGACGGACGTCACGAGGGCAACGGATCCGCCGGCCGGCATCGCCGGGGCCGGGCCGCCGGCCGTTGGGGAAGCGGCCAGGGCGCCGGCCGTGGCGGGAGCGGGCGGGCCACCCCCCGGGGCCGTCGGCCCGCACCGAGGAACAACCCGTAGCCCGACCAGGGGAAACGCTCCCTGCGGTCGGGAGGCGCCGTCGCCCGTTCTGCCCGCCCCGACGAAGAGGAGAAGCCCTTGACGCCGTTTCCGCCCCTCGCACTGCAGGCCGACAGCTCCGACGGCACCGGTCTGACCGCCCGCGACGCCATGCACGCTCCCGGGCCGCAGGTCGACGACCACATGGCGGTCGACGTGGCCCTGTCCGTGCTCATCGGTGCGCGCGTCCCGCACCTGCTCCTGCGGGACGCGGACGGGCGGTGTGCGGGCCTGGTCACCCGGGCCCAGCTCGCCGCACACCGCGGCGGCTCGTGGTACAGCGACCGGACACGGCTGCGGGACATACCGCTCGACCGCGGACCGTTCACCTCGTCCACGTCCGTGCTCAGCGAGGCGGAGGCCGCCATGCGGGTCCGGACGCTGGACGTGTCCCCCGTGATCGACGAACACGGCTACGCCCTCGGCGTCCTCGCTCTCGCTCCCTGACCCTGTGGAGGCACCCATGCGCTGTGTCATCGCCCGGTACCCCTTCGATCTGACCAAGATCGAGGTCGAACAGACCATGACCGGCATCACGCCCGAACCCGTCACCGGCGTGTCCGTCACCATCGACCACCGCGTCTACCCCGTGATGCAGGTCGGGGAAGTGATCACCAGGCAGAACCGCCGCGATTTCACGGTGACCGAGATGCGCCGGGCGCTGACGCGGCTCGGCTTCGCCTGCCACGACGCGCGCCCGGTCGCGTCACGTTGGGATGCGCCTGGCGAGGACGACGCGCTCGGCTGGTGAACGCTCTCGGGATCGACGGCGCAGCGCCTCAGCTCGTGAAGGTGAAGTACTTCCAGGCGCCGTACGTCGTCGTGTTCACGCTGTCACCCGAGCCGCTGATGTACGAGTCTCGGACCCGGAAGCGGTAGCCGGTGGGCGGGGTGCCGGTGAGCGTGACGACGGACTTGCCCGTGGAGCCGAGCGTGAAGTACTGCTTGGCCGTGGTCTGCCAGATGCCGCCGGAGTAGATCTGGACCTGCAGCAGCTGCTTGCGGCCCGGGTACGGCGTCATCGTGGTCGTGACGACCGGGTCCTTGGACTGGTGGAAGTAGGAGTACGTGTGGTTCCACGCGTACTTGGTCTTGTAGGAGCCGCCGAGCGCCGTGGACACCTGCACCCTCGCGCCGACCGTGCTGGTCGTCGTCCTCGGCGCGTAGCGCGCGTCGCCCGCGAACTTCGCCGTGAGCTTGGTCTTGCGCGTCAGAGTGAGGGTGACGGACAGGTTGCCGCTGGAATTGACCGTGCCGGACTTCACCAGGGTGTCGGGCTTGTCGGCGCCGTACGGGTTGGCCCAGATCTCGACCGTGCGGTTCTTGTACGTGGTGCCGAGGTGCGCCGTGAACGTGACGGACTTGGCGTAGTCGTACACCTTGCCGTTGTTGTTCAGCGCCAGCGTGGGCGTGGCGCGCGAGACGCTGACCGAGTCCGAGGCCGTCGCCGCGGTGTGCGCGGTGTCACCGGCGTACTTCACCGTGTACGTGACCTTGCCGCCGGCCGGCGGGGTGTCCGTGAAGGAGTACGCGCCGCCGCTGCCCAGGTACTTGGTGCCCAGGGACTTGCCGTTCGGCGACTCCAGGTCGGTGCGGGTGACCTGCAGGGGCGTACCCGCGGGCAGCGCCAGGTCGGCGGTCAGCTTGCCCTTGACGGTGAGGGACTTGGCGCGGGTCGCCGTCGACGGGGCGTCGACCGTCAGGGTGGAGGCGTACTTGCGGGGCTCGTCGACGGTCTGGAACTGCATGTCGTCGCTGGACCCGGTCAGCACGAACAGCCGCGAGCCGTCGGCCGACCAGCTGGTGGAGTGTCCGCCCCACGGCATCCAGGCGTGCGACAGGTTGCGGACGCTGGTCGGCCGGGCGGGGTCGGTGCTGAAGACGTAGGTGTCGCCGACGTCGTCGGTGTCGAGGACGGTGGCCGCGACCGTGCCGTCCGGGGCGACGCTGACCGTCTCCGGTTCCGAGACGGTCGGGAAGGTGCGCACCTCGGACAGGTCAGAGAGGCGGTACTCGGTGAGCGCCCGGGTGCCCGGGCCGGCGACGACGACGTTCTGGCCGTCCGGGGTGAGAGCGGCGTCGTGGTAGAAGCCGCCCTTCTCGGCGGAGACGCGGATCACCGGGGTGCCGGAGGAGATGTCGTAGACGACGATCGGGCCGGAGCTGATACCCCCGTCGAGGGCGAGCAGCGTGCCCGGGTTGTCGGGGTCGGCGTAGAGCATCGGCGGGCTCGCGAAGTCGTGGCCGGCCGCCAGGTCGAGGGTCACCGTGGGCGACTCGGCCGTCAGGTCGACCTCGCCGAGCCCGGAATCCCACTGGTCGCCGTAACCGAACCACAACGTGCCGTCGGCGTAGGCGAGCCGGGAGGGCATCGTCTTGTCGCCCGTCGGGTACTCGGCGGTCTGCGTGAGCTGTGCGGTGTCGATGGCGACGATCTTGTCGGCGCCGTAGACCGCGGCGTACAGCGTGCCGGAGTCCGGGCTCAGCTCCAGGTCGCGGACCTGGGAGAGGCCGGTGAGCTTGGTGACGAGCTTGCCGGTGAGGTCGGTGACGACGATCTGGTTGTCGTAGCTGTCACTGATGAAGACCCGCTGGTGGACGCCGTCCACCACGGTGTCGGCCGCGCCCCGGACCGGTATGGACGTGCTGGAGTCGGCGGACGCCGGTGCGGCGAGCACCACCGAGCTGAACAGGGCCGCCAGGGCTGCGGCGGCCGCAAGAGTGCGCAGACGCACGGTGTTCGAACCCCCCGGAACGAAGGTGAGCGCAAGTGGGTGCCACCCGTGCGTCCGGTGTGTGTGAACCGTGGGCCGTGTGTGGCAAGTGAGCGAAGACTAAGTGATGTTGCGGGAAACCGCAGCACAGTAACCCCCTTCGCCCTTCCCGGTGTCGGCGCCGGTCCCATGGCTCGCCCCGGACCGGCCGGAACAGGGCCGTCCCGCACCGCCCCGGCGCTATGAGCGGTGTTCCCCGTGCCGGCCCCGGTGGTGGTGACCGCAGCAGAGGTCGATGCGTCGGTCGCGGTCGACCGGCGACGGTGCGGTCGCGTTGGCCGGCAGGGCCGCGCACTGTGCACGTTTCGCGCTGTCGACCATGTCGTCGCTGTCCGACGCCGCGTTGGCGAGGCTCGCGCAGCACACGGTCAGCAAGAGCGCGCCGGCGAGGAAGGGCAGGCTTCGGCGGGCGGGGGGCGGAGCCAGCAGGGCCCGTACCCGCTGGGGTACTTCCCCACCGGTCGCGGCGAGGGCGGGACGGAAGGCGCCTGCGGAAGCGAGGGCGGCGCGGCCCACCGCGCGGGCGACCACGGTACGGTCGCCGATCCTCGCGGCGGCTTCCTCGTCGGCCCAGCGCTCCAGGACGAAGGCGCCCGTGCGGGCAAGAGGGCGCAGCAGTGGGTTCAGGGCCGCCGTGAGCCGCCACAGGCCGAGGAAGAGGTGGTGCCTGCCGCGAAGGTGGGCCCGCTCGTGCGCCAGGAGAGCCTCGCGTTCGTCGTCGCCGAGGCAGCGCAGCATGCCGCTGGAGACCACGATCCGTCCGGTCACCCCCGGCAGGGCGAAGGCCAGCGGGGCGGCGGCGTCGAGGACGGCCAGTTCCGTGTCACCGGGCAGCGCGGCGCACTCCCGCCGGGTCCGCACGACCTGGCGGACCTGGCGGAGGGCAGCCACGCCCAGAGAGGCGACGCTCGCCGCCAGGGCGAGCGCGCTGACGGCCGCAACGGCGAGGTAGACCGGGTCCTCGGCGCGCAGAGCGGTCACGGACCAGTGGCCCTCGGCCGCGACCTGGGGTATCTGCGCGATGCCGGTGAAGGCCAGCAGGGCGAGCGAGCCGGTCCAGCCCACCGCCGTGACGAGAGCGGCGCAGGCCAGGGCCCAGGCGGCAGGACGGGGGCTGAGCCCACGCGCCAGGCGCGGCGCGAGCAGCGTGAGGACGGCCGTGACGGCGAACGGGACGTAGACGCTGATCAGCACCGGCTCACTGCCTCCCGTCGGAGCCCTCGCCCCGGGCTTCGTGCCCGGACAGGAGCTGGTGCAGCAACTGCTCGTCCCGTGCGGAGAGTTCGGACACGAAGCGGGTCAGCACCGCCTCGCGGTCGGAGCCCTCCTCCAGCAGCGATCGCATCCGCCGGGCCGTGTGCGACGCCTCGTCGCGGACCGGCGCGTAGGCGAATCCGCGGCCCTCCCGATGCCGGACGAGCATGCCCTTGTCGTGGAGACGGGACAGGATCGTCAGGACGGTGGTGTACGCCAGGTCTCCCGGCAGGCGCTTCAGAACCTGGCGTGCGGTCAGCGGGCCGTCGGCGGCCCACAGCGCGGCCAGCACGTCGCTCTCCAGCTCGCCGCGCGCACGTCGGCCCGGGTTCTCCCGGTGGTTCAGTTCGCTCACCGTCCGCTCTTCCTCACTCTTGGTCCGGACAGGCTACCCGCTCATCTCCTACTACTTGTAGGAGGTATGCTCCGGGCTTCGACACGAGCTACTACATCTTGTAGTGCTCCTCGCTCTCCCGACGGCCGGAGGACCAGCCCATGCCCCACGCCGGACGCACGCTCCCCGTGCCCGCACTCGCGGGCGCCGTACCGCGCCCGCGAGGCGAGGCCGCTGCCTCCCGCCGGGTCGCGATCATCTCCGCGAGTGTCGGCGCGGGGCACGACGGCGCCGCGGCCGAACTGGCCCGCCGCCTCGACGCAGACGGCTTCACCGTCGACCGTCACGACCTGCTGGACCTGCTGCCCGCCCGGCTCGGTCGAGCCGTCCAGCAGAGCTACCACCGGATGCTCGTCCGGGCACCGTGGGCCTACCAGCGGATCTACGCCGGCACCGAACGCGCCGGCGGTGGCGGCCCGGCGGCGCGGGCGCTGCTGCGCTCCGCCGAGGACCGGGTGCTGCGCGCCCTCGCCCCAGGCACCGGCGCGGTCGTCTCCACGTACCCCGGGGCCAGCCGGGTGCTGGGCAACCTGCGCCTCTCCGGACGGCTGACCGTTCCCGCCCTCACGTACCTGACGGACTTCTCGGTGCATCCGCTGTGGGTGGCGGACGGCGTGGACGTGCACCTCGCGGCGCACGCGATACCCGCCGCCCAGGCGCGCGCCGTCGGCGCCCGGGACGTACGGGTCTGCGGACCGGTCACCGATCCCCGGTTCACGCCCGGCGGCAGCCGGGAACGCGAGCGCGCGCGGGCCTGGTTCGGGCTGCCGCCGCACAGCCCGCTCGCCCTGCTGGTCGCCGGATCCTGGGGCGTCGGACCGGTCCGGAGGGTGGCCCAGGAGGTGCGCGACTGCGGCAGCGCGGTACCGGTCGTCGTCTGCGGCCGGAACGAGGCCCTGGCCGGACAACTGCGCGCCGACGGCATCGAGCACGTCTACGGCTGGACGGACGACATGCCCGGCCTGATGCACGCCGCCGACGTCCTCGTCCAGAACGCCGGCGGGCTGACCTCCCTGGAGGCGTTCGCCGCGGGCCTGCCCGTCGCCAGTTACCGCTGCATACCCGGCCACGGCCTGACCAACGCCGCCGCCCTCGACGAAGCCGGCGCCGCGGTCTGGATCCGCGACCCGGCCGATCTGAAGGCCGTACTGCACGATCTGGTCGACGGCCCGCGCGGCAGACACCAGCGCCGGACGGGGCTTGCCCTGTTCGCCGGTGCGCCGGACGCGGGTCCGGCGGCGGAGATAGCACGCGTGCACCGCTCGGGGCCCCCACAACCGGGTCCGCGGCCCGCCGCGCGCCGCCACCCCGCCACTCGCCGGCTCGCCACCACCGTCGCGGTCGGGTGCGCCGCATGGGCGTGCGCCGTCGGCACGGGGATCGCGACGGCGTACGACGGCCCCGGGCTGGCGCGCGCGATCAGCCACGGTCTCGACCTGGACGACCGCGCCCCGCAGCACGTCCCCCAGCCGGAGGGGCACCACTGATGACCGCTGCCCGCACACTGCGCACGGCAACCCTGGCCGCCCTCCCCGTCCTCGCCGCCGCACACGCCACGCCCGTCGTCTCCACCTTCGGACCCCTGCGCAACCGCGTCATGCCCCGGCTCTCCGGCCGAGGCCGCCCGGGCCACGTCGCCCTGACCTTCGACGACGGACCCGACCCCGTCTCCACCCCGCACTTCCTGCGCCTGCTCGCCGCGCGCCGGGTACACGCCACCTTCTTCCTGCTCGGCCAGCAGGCACACCGTTCCCCCGCCCTGGTGCGGGAGATCGCCGCCGCCGGCCACGAGATCGGCATCCACGGCTGGCTGCACCGCCCGCTGCTCCTGCGCGGCCCGCGGGCCACCTACGACGACTTCGCCCGCGCCCGCGACACCGTCGCCTCGATCACCGGGCGGCAGCCCACCCTGTTCCGGCCGCCGTACGGCGTCATGTCCACCGCGGCCCACCTGGCAGCCCGCCGCCTCGGTCTCACACCCGTCCTGTGGACCTGCTGGGGGGAGGACTGGACGGCACGAGCCACACCGGAGTCCGTCCACCGCACCGTCACCCGTGATCTGGACGGCGGCGGAACCATCCTGCTCCACGACTCCGACTGCACCTCCGCCCCGGGCGCCTGGCACGCGGCGCTCGGCGCCCTGCCCCGCATCCTCGACACCTGCGCGGAGCGGGGCTTCGAGGTCGGGCGGCTGCGTGACCATGGCCGGCCCCGGCACGGCGCGTGCCGCCCAGGGGCGCCCGCCGCTCAGTCCGCGTGAGGCCGGGCCAGGCCGTGGTCGTAGGCGAAGATCACCGCCTGGATGCGGTCGCGGGCGCCGATCTTGGACAGGACGCGGCCGACGTGCGTCTTCACCGTGGACTCCGACAGGACGAAACGCGCGGCGATCTCGCCGTTGGTCCAGCCCTTGCCGATGGCGACGAGGATCTCGCGTTCGCGGTCGGTGAGGGCGCTCAGGCGCGGATCCTCGGCGGAGCCGTCGCCGCCGGGCGGCACGAGACGGGTGAACTCCTGCAGCAGGCGGCGGGTGAGCGCGGGCGCGATCACCGCGTCGCCGACGGCCACGGCCCGGATGCCGGCGAGGAGTTCCTCGGGGCGGGCGTCCTTGAGGAGGAAGCCGCTGGCTCCGGCACGTAGGGCCGCGTGGACGTACTCGTCCAGGTCGAAGGTGGTCAGGACCAGGACGCGGGAGCGGTCGCCGGCGGCGACGATACGGCGCGTGGCCTCGATGCCGTCCATGCCCGGCATGCGGACGTCCATGAGGACGACGTCCGGGCGGAGTTCGGCAGCCTTGCGCACGGCCTCGGCACCGTGCGCCGCCTCGCCGACCACCTCCGTCTCGGGCACGGAGTCCAGGAGCATGCGGAAGCCGTAGCGCTGCAACGGCTGGTCGTCCACGACGAGCACCGTGGTCATCGGGCACCGCCCTGGGGAGCGAGGTCGAGGGTGACGCGCACGGTCCATCCCGGGCCCGCGGGCCCCGCGCTGACGTGTCCGCCGTAGAGAGCCGCTCGTTCGCGCATGCCCACCAGGCCGTGTCCTTCCTCGTCCGCCGTGCCCGGACGGTCGGCCGGTGCGGGCGGGCCGGAGTCCTGGACGGTGATGGTCAGCCGTGTGTCCTCCACGACGATCGCCAGGTTCGCACGGGCGGCCGCGCCGGCGTGTTTCAGGGTGTTCGTCAGGGCCTCCTGCACGATGCGGTAGACCGTGAGCTGCACCCCGCTGTCGAGGGCGTCGACGTCACCGGCGGTGCGGTAGACGACCTCCAGACCGGCTGCACGTACCCCCTCGCACAGCGCGTCGAGGTCCGTGAGGCCGGGCTGCGGGCTCAGTTCGGGCTCGCCGCGCGGGCCGTCCGCCTCACGGAGTACGCCGAGCACCCGCCGCAGTTCGCTCAGGGCCTGGCGACCGGTGTCGCCGATGAGGTTCAGGGCCTCCTTGCCCCGCTCCGGGGCGGCGGCGGTGGCGTAGGCGCCCGCGTCGGCGAGGGTGATGATGACGGACAGGTTGTGGCCGACGATGTCGTGCATCTCGCGGGCCACCCGAGCCCGCTCGGCCGCGACGGCGAGCCTGCCCCGCTGGTCGCGTTCGATCTCCAGCCGGGCCGCGCGGTCCCGCAGTCCGGCCAGCTGGGCCCGCCGGATGCGGACCATCAGGCCGAGCGCGAGGGCCGCGGTCGCCGTACTGAGCAGGAAGAAGAGCGCGTCCCAGATCGGCACCGCCGCCGAGACCCGCGCCGCGACCAGGCCCAGCGCGCCCGCCATGACCGCACAGGCCCACGGCAGCTGCCGTAGCCGCCCGTGCAGGGCCAGGCTGTACAGGGCGACGAAGAGGGCGACGTCCGCACGGAGTGCGGCGCCGAGGGACCACTGGACGACGAACACGGCCGCGACGGCGCCGAAGGCCAGTGCGGGTGCCCGCCGCCGCCACAGCAGCGGCAGCACCAGCCCGGCCTGCAGGGCCAGCATGCCGGCCGCGGGCAGTCGGGTGAAAGCCATTCGGAAGCGGCGCGGGCCGTCGCCCTCCCCGCCGATCGCGCTGACCGCGTGCAGCAGATCCGGCAGGCAGAACAGCACGAAGACCAGCACCACCACCGCGGTGTCCAGCACCCACGGACGGGTCCGGTCGGCGCGCCGGAGCCGCTGGCCGACCCGGCCGAGCCGGGCGACCAGCGGCCCCATCCCGCTGAGATCTTCGGTGGTCACGGAACTCACCCGTCCATGATGCGGGTGCCGCTTCTCAGACGTCGCTGCGCAGCAGCCGGTACGCCGCCCCGGCCAGCGCCAGTGCCGTCCAGCCGAGGAAGACCAGAAGCCCGGCGGAGGGCGACAGGGTGGTCGAGTCGTGGGTCAGCGCGAAGATCGACTCGCCCGCGTGGCTCGGCAGGTAGGGGTCGATGTCGCCCTGCCACGAGGTGGGCAGCAGGGAGACCAGTCCGGGCACCAGCATGAGGGCGGCGACCAGCACCGAGATGCCGCCGGCGACGGACCGCAGCAGCGCCCCGAGGGCGGCGCCGATCACGCCGACCAGACCGAGGTAGAGCCCGGCGCCCAGCAGGCTGCGTACGACGCCGGCGTGACCGAGGCCCATCGCGGCGGGCGTGCCGGACACGATCTGGCTGCCGACGAGGAAGGCGACGAACGCGCCGACCGTCGCGACCACCAGGGCGACCAGGCCGTACACCGCCGCCTTGGACCACAGCACGGGCAGCCGGCGCGGTACGGCCGCGAGGGTCGAGCGGATCATGCCGGTGGAGTACTCGCCCGCCATGACCAGCACGCCGAGCACGCCGAGGGCGAGCTGGGCGAAGTTCGTGCCGAAGAGCGACAGGCTGACCGCCGTCGCGGAGGCGAAGTCGCCGTCCATGTGCCGGCCGGAGTCGATGTTGGACTTGTAGTGGCTCGCGGCGATGACGCCGAAGGCCACGAGGAAGAGCAGGCCCAGGCCGAGGGTGATCCAGGTGGAACGCAGGGACCAGAGCTTGGCCCACTCCGAGGCCAGCACGCGCCGTCCGGTCACCCGGTAGGCGGGCCGGGCAGGAGCGGCCGGGGCGGTCTCGGGGGTCTCGGGGGTCGCCGTGAGGGTGCTCATGCGGCGCTCCCGGAGGTCTCGATGCCGGTCGTGGAACCGTGGTACTCCACGGCGTCCCTGGTCAGTTCCATGAATGCCTCCTCCAGCGACACCGCCTTCGTGGTCAGCTCGAACAGGGGGATCCCGTGCTCGGCCGCCTTCAGCCCGATCTCCCGGGCGGACGCCCCGGTGACCTGCAGTTCCTCGGTGCCGACGCGGCCGGTGACCTCCACGCCCGGCCCGGCCAGCACGTCCCGCAGCCGCGCGGGGTCGTCCGTCGCGACCTTCACGGTGTCGCCGCCCGCCTCGCGGACCAGGTCCCGCACGGTCGTGTCGGCCAGCAGCCGGCCACGCCCGACGATGATCAGGTGGTCCGCCACCAGCGACACCTCGCTCATCAGGTGCGAGGAGACGAACACCGTGCGCCCCTCGGCCGCGAGGGAGGTCAGCAGGTTCCGGATCCAGAGGACGCCCTCGGGGTCCAGCCCGTTGACGGGCTCGTCCAGCATCACGGTCTGCGGATCGCCCAGCAGCGCGGCCGCGATGCCGAGCCGCTGTCCCATACCGAGGGAGAAGGCACCGGCCCGCTTCTTCGCGACGCTGCCGAGACCGGCGAGTTCGACGACCTCGTCGACCCGGCGGCGCGGAATGCCGTGGGTCAGCGCGAGCGCGCGCAGGTGGTTGTAGGCCGAGCGGCCCGGGTGGATCGACTTCGCCTCCAGGAGCGCCCCGACCTCCTGCAGCGGCGCCTGGTGACGGGCGTAACGGTGGCCGTTCACCGTGACGGAGCCGCTCGTCGGCGCGTCGAGTCCGACGATCATGCGCATCGTCGTGGACTTGCCCGCACCGTTGGGGCCGAGGAATCCGGTCACCGTGCCTGGCTTCACGGTGAAGTCCAGACCGTCGACGGCGGTCTTCTCCCCGTACCTCTTGGTGAGCTGCTGTGCCTCGATCATTCGCGTTTCTCTCTCTCGGACTACGGCGCCCGGCACGCCCGACGCCTCCTCCGCCACGCTAAGTCCGCGATCTCCCGGATCCGGTGGTACCGGGGACTGAACCCTGCCGGGCCGGTGGTACCGGGGTACTACGGCTCTGTCAGCCGGTGGTCGGCGACCGCTTGATCCGATGGGCCGGTGTCCGTGCAAGGGCAGTGGCGCTGATCAGGTCCGCGACCGGCCACTGGATTCGGGCATGCGAAACCCCCGGGTCGGGGACCCGGGGGTGCGGTGTGGTGTTGCGCCTGCCCGTGAGCGGTGACCGTGGCCCGGGCGGCTTCGACGGCGCGCTATTGGTCGTCGTCGTCCCGCTCAGCCGGCTTGTCCGGCGTCGGCTTTGCGAAAATGGGGCGCCCGTCCCTGCCGTTCTTCCCTCTCCTGCCGGGACGGCCAGGCCTGCCGGGACGACCGGGTTTCCCGTGCCGCCCCTCTCTGCCCGGCGGACCGAGGGGGCCGGTCGGACCGGGGCGACCCGAGGGGCCCACCGGGCCGCGCACGGTGTCGTGGGCCTGGAGGGCGACGCGTCGTGCCTTCAGTTCGTCGAGCTGGTCATGGTGGGCAACGATTGCGGCTGACTGCGCGACGAGTGCGACGGTCAGCATTGCGCCGAGCACAAGGCGGCGCCGCGGGCTGTGCGACGCCTCGTTTACGTCACTCACATTATTCCTCACACTGTGTGACGGCGAAAGTCTCTAACTCGAGGCCGGCGGGCAGACGGCGTCCTTCCCGTTGGTGCCGTCCTTACCGTCACGCCCATGGTCTCCGTTCTGCCCGTCCTGCCCGTCCGTCCCGTCCTTGCCCGGCGGTCCGATGGGGCCGGGAGGACCGGTGGGGCCGGGAGGACCTGAGGGGCCGGCCAGGAGACGTTGCTGCTGGAGATCGACGGGCTGTACCTGCAGATCGTCGATCTGCATCTGCTGGGCGATGAGCACGGCTGACTGGGCGACGAGTGCGATGGTCAGCACTGCGCCGAGGACATGGCGGCGCCGCGGGTTGCTACGCAGCGCTTCGATCACGCTTCTCACATTGCTCCTCACGCCGTGTGACGGAGAAAGCGTAAATGATGAAGACTTTGCCATGGTGGGATCCGCGCCGAGTTCCGTCCCAGGGCAACCCCGAAGGCCCAACGCACGGCGGCACGTGCGTGAAGGCCCCGGACCGGTCATGGTCCGGGGCCTTCGGCATCCACTTCACACGTGAAGACAACCGGCCACTGACGGCCGGGCGGGCGGGCGGCGGGCCTGTGGCCCGGGCGCCGAGATCATTGCGGTGAGCCGGTTGACCGGCTAGCACTCGGTGAACTGTGCGCCTGGACTGCCCTCGCCGTTCAGCAAGTTGCCGGCGAGGCCGTTGGCGATGCCCACTTCACCCAGGATGTCGACGCACCCGCCGCGAGGCGCGACCGCGCCTTGGGCGGTGGCGGCGGTGGCGGCGGTGGTGGCGGTGCCGGTGGCTATGAAGCCGACGCTAGCGATGACCGCGGCCGCGACGGCGGCCTTGGAGAGCTTGCGCATGTGTCCTCCTTGTGTCGAGTGGAGCGCGCCGTCGAAAGATCCATTTCGCGCCCAATTCGGAGGCTAATCCGATATACATCACAGCGCCCATCGGTAGCGCCATCCGGCGCACAGGGCCGGACTGCCGTGTCAGACGGGCAGGTCGCCCCCTCCCGGTGCGGCGTCCCTCCACACCGTGTGGAAAGCCAGTCGCAAGCAGGCCGCCAGGGCCGGGTGTTCGATGAAGAGGGTGGTGGTGGAGTCGGCGCCGGCCACCGGGTCGGGCATGTCGCACAGCACGAGGGAGGCGTCGGCGATGACGAGTTTCAGGGGCAGTTCGGGGGCGAACCGGGCCTCCTCCCCCGCCGCGGCGAAGCGCCGTACGTGGTCCACCGTCTCGGGGTCGCCCAGGGCGTCGTCGAGGTAGATCGCGCGGACGGTGCCGCCCGAGCGGTGCAGTCGGTGGACCACCGCCAGGCCGTCCGCGTTCTCGGTGGGGGCGACGAACGGCGGTTTGCAGAAGGTGAGCAGCTCGTGCCGCGCCTGCCGCTGGATATCGGCGAAGCGCTCGGCGATCGCCTTCGGGTCGCGCAGGATCTCGATGTAGTCCAGCGGGTCGGTGTGGTCCCGGCCCTGGGACCACAGGGGTTGGAGCACACCGGCCAAGTCCTGGGACACCCGGTCAAGTCGGTCGACGGATTCCCGTTGCGCGGCCATCAGGCGGGCGAGGGCCAGCTCGGGCGTGACGGCGGAGTACGTGGCCACCCGCCCGGGGTGGGTGGTGGCCAAATGCCGTCGTACCAGGGCGTCCAGCACGTCGTACACGCGCTGGCGCGGTACGTCCGCCTCCCGGGCGACCTCGGCGGCCGTGTAAGAACCACGCCTGATGAGCGTCAGGTAGACCCGTGCCTCATACCGGGCCAGGCCCAGCGACATCAGGTCGTTGATGGTTCCGTCTTCAAGCTCCATGGCTGCACAACCTAGTGGGCCGTGCCGGGAGTTGAGCCGAAGGATTTTACCAACCGGCTCTGTTCTCTTCGGCAAATTGTCCATAGCCTCGTCTGTAGCCACCACTGACCGGGGTGGCAGCATCAGAAGGATGCCCGAATCGACTCCGCCCGGCCACCCCCAGCGGAAAGCGTTTGTCATGGGCATGGCGACAGACGCTTCCGGCCGTCGGTGCGGAGCCACCCATCCCCCCACGGAGGGCAGTTCATTGCAGTCTCATCGCAGAAGGAACCCGATACGCCGCGGCGCGCCCGCGCTCCTGTCTGCAGCGGCTCTGATCACCGGCGGCCTGGCCGTCGCCACACAGACGTCGGCCTTCGCCACGACCACCGCCGCATCGGCCGCGACCACCACCGCCTCGTCCACCGCCTCCGCCGTGCACACCCGCCCGCTGTGCGCGGAGCCCAGCAAGCCCGGCTACATGGCCTGCCAGGCGGTCGTCCGCACCGACCTCGCCCCGCAGAAGTCCCTCGGCCGGCACGCCGCGCCCAAGGGCTTCGGGCCGGCCGATCTGCAGGCCGCCTACAACCTCCCCAAGGACGGCGGCAAGGGCGCCACCGTCGCCATCGTCGACGCCAACGACGACCCGAACGCCGAGAAGGACCTGGCGGCCTACCGCTCCCAGTACGGCCTGCCGGAGTGCAGCACCAGCAACGGCTGCTTCAAGAAGACCGACCAGGACGGCGGCACCAACTACCCCGCGCCCGACGCCGGCTGGGCCGGTGAGATCTCCCTCGACGTCGACATGGTCAGCGCGGCCTGCCCGCAGTGCCACATCCTGCTCGTCGAGGCCAAGTCCGCCAGCATGGAGGACCTCGGCGCGGCCGTGAACCAGGCCGTCAAGCAGGGCGCCAAGTACGTCTCCAACAGCTACGGCGGCGGCGAGGAGGCCAACGACACCTCCGCCGACGACCAGTACTTCAAGCACCCCGGCGTCGCCATCACCGTCAGCTCCGGCGACAGCGGCTACGGCACCGAGTACCCGGCCGCCTCGCAGTACGTGACGGCCGTCGGCGGCACCTCGCTCAAGAAGGACAGCAGCACCCGCGGCTGGTCCGAGTCCGTGTGGGGCACGTCCGCCGGCGGCGAGGGAGCGGGCTCGGGCTGCTCGCAGTACGACGCCAAGCCGTCCTGGCAGAAGGACACCGGCTGCGCCAAGCGCGCCGTCGCCGACGTCGCGGCCGTCGCCGACCCGGCCACCGGTCTCGCCGTCTACGACACCTACCAGGCCAGCGGCTGGAACGTGTACGGCGGCACCAGCGCCTCCGCGCCGTTCATCGCCGGTGTCTACGCCCTCGCGGGCGCCCCGGGCACCGGTGACGTCCCGGCCTCCTACCCCTACGCCCACCCGGACAAGCTGAACGACGTCACCGCAGGCTCCAACGGGTCCTGCGGCAACTACCTCTGCACGGCGGGCAAGGGCTACGACGGCCCGACGGGTCTCGGCACCCCGAACGGCGTCGCCGCCTTCACCAAGTAGCACGAGAACCGGACACACCGCTCCGCCCCGCCGGTCTCCCGGCGGGGCGGAGTGCTGTCAACGGCACTTGTGCCCGTGGCACTTGGGGCCCGATGCAGGAAGACCCGGCCTGGGGGTGACCGTGGTGGTCGTCCGCTTGCCCGGCTTGCCGGCATGCCCGGTGGGGGCCGGGGTGGGCTTCGGGGAGGGGAGGCCGGGTTCGTCGCTGCCGTGGCCCAGGGACGCCGGGGCGGGGAACGGCAGGTCGGGCAGGCCGGTCAGCGCGTCGCGCATGTACCGGGTCCAGATCTCGGTCGGGATGTCCCCGCCGAACACCTTCTGCAGACCGCCGACGCCGGCCAGGGACTGCAGCTGCGGGTGGGCCGGGTCCTCCTTGAACAGGACGACGGACGTGGCGAGTTGGCGGGTGTAGCCGATGAACCAGGCCGAGCGGTAGTCGTCGGTCGTTCCGGTCTTGCCCGCCGCCGTACGGCCGAGGGCCTGGGCCCTGGTTCCGGTGCCCCGGGCGATGACGCCCCGCAGGACGTCGGTCACGTTGTCGGCGACGGCCGCCGGCAGGGCCCGTACGGGGGCGGGCGCCGTGAATCCGGGCAGGACCGCCCCGTCGTGCGTCACCCTGGTCACCGAGTACGGCGTGGCCCGCATCCCGGAGGCGGCGAACGTCGCGTACGCCCCCGCCATGCGGATGGCGCTCGGGGTGGAGGTGCCGATGTAGAAGCCCGCACTGGGTGCGGCGAGGCTCTCCGGGCGCAGGCCCAGGGTCTTCGCCGTCCGGGCCACGTCGCCGTAGCCGACGTCCTCGCCCAGTTGCACGTACGGCGTGTTGACCGACTGCTCCATCGCCTGGCGCAGCGTGATGTACCCCCAGCGGTGCGGGGTGTCGTTGTGCTGGTGGAGGAGTCCGGTGGGGTCCTTGTCGTCGGTGACGTAGTTTCCCTGCCGGTCCTTGATCTGGATGCCGTCGTCGCCGTCGAACCTGCTGCGCGGGGTGATCGGCGCCGGGGGCGTGCCGGGCTTCAGGACGGCCCCGTACTGGAGCGCGGAGGCGAGGACGACGGGCTTGAAGGTCGACCCCACCGGGACGCCGGACGTGTCGGCGTTGTCCGAGTAGTGGGCCTGCTGGTAGCCGGGGCCGCCGTAGACGGCCAGGATCCGGCCGGTCGCCGGATCCACCGAGGCGGCGCCGACCTGGACGTCCCGGTCGGCGGCCCGGTGGGCGGCATCGAGGCGGTCCGCACGCACCTTGGCGACGGCCCTGGCCAGTTCCGCCGTCCTCCTCCGGTCGAAGGTGGTGCGGATCTGGTAGCCGCCCCGGCTCAGTGCGCTGTCGGTGACGGAGGGGTCGTGCGCCTGGACGTACGACCGGGCCAGCTGGACCAGATAGCCGCTCTGGCCGGTGAGCCCCGAGCCGGGGGCCCACTTCCTGGGCGCCGGGAAGCCGGCCGCCGCGACGCGGGCGCGCTGCTGCTGCGTCAGCCTGCCCGTCGTGACCATCCGGTCGAGCACCCAGGACCAGCGGGCCTGCGCCTGCTTCCGGGCCCGGGGGTCGGTGTCCGCGTACTGCAAGAGGCTCGGCTCGTTGACCGCGGCGGCGAGGAACGCGCCCTGGCTCACGGTGAGCTTCTCGACCGGGAGGCCGTAGTACACGCGGGCGGCAGCCTGGATGCCGTTGGCCTGCCGGCCGAAGTAGCAGGTGTTCAGATAGCCCTGGAGGATCTGCTGCTTGCTCATGCTCGCGCCGATCTTGGCGGAGATCAGCAGTTCCTTGAACTTGCGGGAGAGCGTCTGCGACTGGTCGAGGTAGGTGTTCTTGACGAACTGCTGGGTGATCGTGGAACCGGACTGGACGGAGCCGCCCTCGGCCATGTGCACGACGGCGCGCGCGATGCCCTGCGGGTCGATGCCCGGGTCGGTGTAGAAGGAGGCGTTCTCGGCGGCGATGAAGTCCCCCTGCACGTCGGCGGGGACCTGCGCCAGGGTGACGTTCTCCCGGTTGACGCTGCCGTCGGTCGCCAGCACGGTGCCGTCGGACCAGTAGTAGACGTTGTTCTGGAGCAGCGTGGAGGGGTTCGGGTCGGGGATGGTGACCGTGGCGTAGGCGTACCCGACGGCCGCGGCCACCCCGCCGACGCAGAACAGGAACGAGGCGAGCGCCTGCCGCCAGGACGGCAGCCAGCGGCGCGGGCCCGTCCGGTCCGCTCGCGGATAGTCGATCCAGCGTTTCCGCGCGCCGCCACGGCGCCGCCGGCCGCGGCCGGCCGCCGCACGGCTGCCGGAGCCGGTGCGCTGCGGCGGTCGGCGCCGGGTTCCGCTCATGGGCTCGGATCACTTTCCTCTCAGTACCGCTGGGTGGTGTCGTGGGGGACGGGCTGCCGCTGGCCGGTCCGGACCGGGGCCGGCGGGGCCTGCAGGCTGCCGTAGCGCTCCATGCGCTGCCAGCGCAGACGGGAGCCGGACACGGCGGTGAAGACGGACTGGACCACCACCAGGTACATCAACTGGCGGTAGACGAACTGCTGCAGCGGCAGGCTCCACAGCGGGCCGGGGCGTTCGCCGTCCAGGCGGAAGGCGTACAGGCCCATGCCGAGTTGCAGCAGCAGGAAGGCCAGCCACAGGCCGGCGATCCGGAGCGGGTCGAGGAAGACCAGGCCGTACACGGCGAAGATGTCCACGACCGGCGCGAGCAGCGGCAGCAGGACCTGGAAGATGAGGAGGTGGACCAGGCCCCGGCGGCCCAGTTTGCCGGCGGCGCCGCGCTGCACCAGCGCGCCGCGGTGCTTCCACATCGCCTGCAGGGTGCCGTAGCACCAGCGGTACCGCTGCCGCCACAGGGCGTTCAGGGACGCCGGTGCCTCGGTCCAGGCCACCGCGCCCTCCTCGTACACCACGCGCCAGCCGCCGCGGCACAGCGCCATGGTGAGGTCGGTGTCCTCGGCGAGGGTGACGTCGCTGACGCCGCCGAGGCCCAGCAGGGCCCGGCGGCGGAACGCGCCGACCGCGCCCGGCACGGTCGGCATGCACTCGGCGAGGTCGAACAGCCGGCGGTCGAGGTTGAACCCGATCACGTACTCGATGTGCTGCCAACGGCCCAGCAGACCACCGCGGTTGACGACCTTGGCGTTGCCCGAGACGGCACCCACCCGGGGGTCGGCGAAGGGCTGCACGATCGTGCGGACCGTGTCGTGTTCGAAGACCGTGTCGCCGTCGACCATGACCACCAGCTCACAACTCGCCGCGGCGAGCCCGGTGTTGAGCGCGGCCGGTTTGCCCGCGTTCTCCTGCCGGATCACCCGCACGCCCGGCAGCCGCAGCGACTCCACCAGGTCCGCGGTGCCGTCCGTGGAGCCGTCGTCCACCACGATGACCTCCACCGGGTGGTCCGAGGCGATCAGGGACCGCACGGCGGCCTCGATCCCCGCGCTCTCGTTGTACGCAGGGACGATGACGCTGACCGGTCCGGTCACCGGCGGCCCCCAGGAACGGCCCCGGCGCCCCGTCCGCAGCCTTCGGTGCCGGCGGGCCGCGACCAGCACGACCGCCGCGCGCAGCACGCTGATCGCTCCGGCCGCGTACATCAGCACGCCCAGCAGCCGTACGGCCCATTCGCCGGTCCCCAGCACCGCGATGAGGGCCATGCCCTGGAGGTGGTCGCCGAGGCCGGCGCGCTGGACGGGGCCGGCCATGCCGACCGCCGCGCCGACCGTCGCGAACCGGAAGCCGTGCGCCTTGAGCCGTGGGATCAGGGTGTTCAGGGCGGCGACGGTCTGGGAGCGGTCACCGCCGCCGTCGTGCATCAGCAGGATCTGCCCGGGGCGCCCGTGCGGGGTCGCGTTCGCGAGGACGCGGGCGGTGCCGGGTCGCTGCCAGTCCTCGGCGTCCTGGGTGGAGAGCACCGTGACATAGCCCGCCCGGTCGGCCTGCTTGAGGACGGACCAGTCGGCGTCGTCCAGCGCGGCGTTCGACGAGGAGTACGGCGGCCTCAGCAGGGCCGTGGTGACCCCGGCCGCGCCGGCCACCGCCAGTTGTGTCTCGCGCAGTTCCAGCGAGCGCTGCCACGGGGCGAGGCGGGTCAGGTCGGGGTGGGTGAAGGTGTGGATGCCGATCTGGTGGCCGTCGGCGACCATCCGGCGGACCAGTTCCGGGTGGTCGACGACCTCGGTGCCGACGACGAAGAAGGTCGCGCGCACGTGGTTGCGGCGCAGGACGTCGAGGATGCGCGGGGTCCAGACGGGGTCGGGGCCGTCGTCGAAGGTGAGGGCGATGGTGCGGTCCTTCACCCGGACGGTGTGCGCGGAGGTGGCGGCGTCCGCGATCACCGGGCCGCCGTGGGTCACCCGGCCGGGCACCGCGTCGTTCCGGCCGGGGGCAGCGGTCACGTCGTCCGAGGTGATCCCGAACATGTGGTGGGTGTAGCCCTGCAGCAGCAGGGCCGTCGACAGGGTCACCGCGAGCACGCTCAGCAGCAGCCAGTGGGTGCGGGGGGCGATCTGGCGGGTGCGGCGGCGGGCGGGGGCCTTGCGGCGGGAGGGGGCGGCGCGGCGTCGGCGGTCGGTCACGGCAGGCCTTGGATCACTTCACGGGCTTGTGGGACGAGCCGAGGGCGCGACCCTTCGAGGAGGGGACAGGGGCGGAGGTGGAGGGCGCGGCGGTGGTCCTGGTGGGCGCCGCGGTGGGCCCGGCGGTGGCTCTGGGGGCGGTTGCGGCCGCCGCCGTCCGGCCGGACGTCTTCCGGGCCGTGGGGCGGGGGCTCGCCTGGACCGCGGCGGGGTTCGCGCTCCCCGCCGGGCGCCCGGTGCCGGACGGGGAGTCGGGGTTGGTCACGCGGGGAGCGGCCGGGTGCGTGCCGTCCGGCCGCGGGACGAACGGGGCGCTGATGCTCGGGCCGCCGAGCAGGGTGCTGAGCAGCAGGGCGACATAGCCGCCGGCGGGGATCATCAGCAGCCGGGCGGCGCGCAGCACGCGGCGCTGGCGTCGCCCCGAGGAGTCCACGAAGACGGGCCGCTCCGGCTCGCTCACCGGCGTGCGCGGCTCCCTGTCCCAGGCCGGTTCCGTGGCCCAGCTCTGTCCGGCGTCCCAGGCCGGTTCCGTCACCCAGCTCTGTCCGGCGTCCCAGGGCAGTGTGGCCGTGTCGGTGAAGGTGCCGTTGGCCGAGGGGCCGTGGGCATACACGTACCCGGCATCGCCGTACGGCTCCTCGCCGTACGTTCTGCCGCTGTCGTCCGTCCACTGCACGAGTCGTGCCCCCTGTCCCGGCCGACCGACACGGTCGTCCGCATGGACAGAGCGCGGCGGCCCGGAACTGTTACACCTCACGCCTCAGTGGCCACTCCTCACTCCTCGGCCAGCCACTTCACCACCGCGTCCCCGCGCTCGGCGGTGTGCGTGTAGAACGCCTTCAGCTCCTGGTGCGCCGCCGCGAACGCGCCCCACGTCTCGGGCTCGGCCCGCACGCCGCCATAGCGCGGCAGCAGG
Source organism: Streptomyces sp. RB17 (assembly GCF_009604455.1). Taxonomy (GTDB): domain Bacteria; phylum Actinomycetota; class Actinomycetes; order Streptomycetales; family Streptomycetaceae; genus Streptomyces. The sequence continues at coordinate 412,862 of NZ_WEGL01000004.1, read as the reverse complement.
GCGTCCCGGGCGAAATCCCACAGGGCGTCGAAGTCGGCCGTCGCCAGGAACCCGGACACCCGGCGGGCCTGGGCCGCCGTCAGCACCAGCAGCGGGGGTTTGTGCCGGTCGGCGCGGAACACGGGCCGGCCGCCGAGGACCACCTGGGTCTGGGGCCGGTCCTGGGTGAGGGGATGAGGGGAAGCGCCGGCGTAGATGCGCTCCTGGTCCCGGTAGCGGCGGACGGTCTCCGAGTCGCCCTCGAAGAGCCGTTCCAGCCAGGTCGAGCTGTTGCGCAGGGCCGGCGGCGGCACTGCTCGCAGACGGAGGTACGCGCTCATGCCAGGAGGAGCGCACGAAGGTGCGGAAGCGTCACGGGCCGGACGGGCGCAGGGCGCAGGGGCCGGACGCCGATCCGCCACCGGCCGCCCGTCCCTCTCCGCGCCGCCCAAGGGGGGAGTCGCGGGCGCCGCGGAGAGGGGTCCGGAGCGGAACGCGGCACCGGCGCAGACGGGCGGGCGGCCCACGCGGTACCGCACCCGGCACCCACCCAGCGCACGGCCCACGGGAAACGTCACCCGGCCGGGCCGCAGGTCACCGGCGCCGCCGTGCCGGCCTCCCGGCGCGTTGTGACATTTCTGTGAGCGCGGACGCTGGTCACTGTGGGGGCCGTCGATGCGACCGAAGCGCGGCGGACGGCACGAGCTCGCTATGAACCGGTGCGGACGAGGACAATCTTGGGCCAGGTACGGCAACCCCGGCGCGTACAGGCGTACGACGGGGAACTCGGCGCGGCGGTCGCCCGGGCCCAGGAGGGCGACGAGGCCGCCTTCGCGATCGCCTACCGGTTCGTGCAGCCGGGACTGCTCGGCTATCTGCACGGCATCGTCGGCGACGACGCCGAGGACGTGGCCGCCGACGCCTGGCTGGACATAGCCCGCGACCTCGGACGGTTCAAGGGCGACGGCGCCGGGTTCCGCGGCTGGACCGCGACCATCGCGCGGCACCGGGCGCTGGACCATCTGCGCCGCCAGCGGGTGCGGCCCCGGGCCGGCGGGACCGAGCAGGACGTCCTCGACCTGCCCGGTCCGCACAGCACCCATGAGCAGGCCCTGGAGTCCCTCTCCACCGAGCGGGCCCTGGAACTGGTCCGCGGGCTGCCCCGGGACCAGGCCGAGGCGGTGCTGCTGCGGGTCGTGGTCGGCCTCGACGGTCCCGCCGCCGCACGCGTCCTCGGCAAGCGCCCCGGAGCGGTGCGTACGGCGGCCCACCGGGGCCTGAAACGCCTCGCGCGTCAGCTCGGCGTCGGCGGCGAGGCGGAGCAGGGTGTGACGGATGGGGCTTCCCGCGCGCTGGGGGAGTCGACATGAACGACTCCTGCACGGAACGCGTCGAACACGGCCGGACAGGAACGGACGGGAACGGAAACGGACATGGGTGAACGGCTGAGCGGCGACGGAGTCCAGGGCCGTCGACGTGTGCGGCCCGGCGCCGTGTCCGGCGCGCCGGACACGGCTGAGGCCGCCGCGCTGGAGACGGTGCTGGCCACCGTCCTGCGCACCGGCGAGCTCGACCCGCGGGCCGAGCGGCTTGCCGTGGCCGCGTTCCGCGACGCCCACGCCACGGGCGCGCACCGGGCGCGTACCCGGCGGCGGGACGACTGGCGGCCGGCCGCCCAGCGGCGGGCCCGGCGCCCGGTGAGACTGACGTTCGGCGCGGTGTTCGCGAGCCTCGCCCTGGGTGGGGTCGCCGTCGCGGCCATCGGCTCCGCCGGGTCGTCGACGCACGGTTCCGGTGCCGGCCCGAAGGCCGGGCACCCCTCGGCGGTCGCCTCGGAACGGCCGGGCGGTACGGCGTCCTCGGCTCCCTTCGACGGGTCCCGGCCGGCGGGCCGGCCGGCGTCCGCCCAGGACACCGAGGCCCACTGCCGCGCCTACGAGCACGTCCAGGGCCGGGGCAAGGCGCTCGACGCGACGGCCTGGCAGCGGCTCGTCACGGCCGCCGGTGGCAAGGACAAGGTCGCCGCGTACTGCTCCGAGCAGTTGGCGCGGGCGACCGCCACGCCGAGCGGCCCGGCCGGCACGGGCAAGTCCGGCGACGGTGCCTCGGGCGGCAAAACCGGCACCGCCGGCAAGGGCACCTCGGGCGACGGCTCCTCCAGCGGGACCGGGACCTCCGGCAACGGCTCGTCGGGCAAGGGCACGTCCGGCAGCAGCTCGGGCGGCACCTCCGGCGGCACGGACAACACGTCCGGGAGTGGTAAGACGGGCGGCGGCCGGAGCGGCGGGAAGCACTAGCCGCACGCTGCGGGCCCCGCCTCCGTCAGGGCGTGCCGCTGGGGATCACGCAGTTCTTCGGCTGTGGGTGGCCGGTGGGCCGGCCGAGGCCGACGAACTTCAGCGTCCCCTCGCCCGACCGGCCCGGATCCAGTTCGACCACCGCCACCGGCCTGTCGTACGGGTTGCCGGCGCCGGTCAGGCAGATCAGGCCGCTGGTGCCCTGCACCCGGTGCCGGGACTGGAGTTGGGACCACTCCCCGACGACGTCGTCCAGGCTCGGCGTCGTCCCGGCGCCACCGCTCTGCACCTGGTGCAGCGCCGTGCCGATGGTGACGAGGCCGTCGTGGACGAGCATCGTCCGGGAGTCCTCCAGGTTCGGGGCGGAGCCGAGATCCGTGTCCTTCGTGGCGCCGATCAGCTTCTTCAGGCGGTCCGGGGCCGCCGCGGGCTCGGTGAGGTACTGGGGGAGCTCGTCCGCGGTGGGCTCGCGAAGATGGCGTCCAGCAGCGCGGTGCTCACCGAGGCCGCGTACGGGTCGAGCGCCTGCCCGGACAGGGTCGTCAGCAGGTTGCGCAGGGCGCCGCGCGGCGCACCCCGCCAGAAGTCACCCGTGCCCAGGCCGCGCAGGCGCTGCCTCTGGGCCACCTCCTCGTAGCGTTCCACCTCCGCCGCGACCGCCTCGGGGGTGCCTTCCGTGACCCCGGTCGCGATCATCGCGAGGCCCGCGAAGAGCCGGGGGAAGGCGAACGAGCCGCCCGTCCCCTGCCGGCCGGCCGGCCGCCGGGCGGCCTCGGCCAGGACCTCGGTCGTGGCCGAGCATGCGCCCGGCTCCGGCTCCGCCCGGTCCGCGTACACCGGTGAACCGCGGTCCAGGTAGATCACCGGCACCTTGGTGGCGAACCGGTCCCGCACGGCCCGCGGCAGCCGGCCCTTGCCCATGCCCGGGCCGCCGGTGAGCAGCACCACGGGCAGATCCGGTGTCCGGACAACGATGCTGCGGTGAAAGGACGTTGGGGATGGGGGGGTGTGCGGCGGGGAGTCAGGCCCGGGCCGTGGCCGTCGCACCCGTCCGGGCCGGCTCCGGTACGACGCGGCGGCGCCGGGTCGGCATCCCGAGCATCGGATTGGCGACGCCCCAGGCCGCGCCCTTGCAGACCAGCTCCTTGTAGACGGCGGCGGCCCGTCCCGTCAGGGCCGCCCGGACGGCGCGGTCGTCGGCGGTGACGTACTGGATCAGGCCCTCCCTGCGGCCCAGCGAGATGCACTGGTTGAAGTAGCGGATCGCCACGTTCGGGAGCTTGCCGCCGGTCAGGCGCGCCGCGATGGCGTCGGCGGCCTGCCACGCGGTGAAGCCGCCCGAGGCGCAGGACATCCGCAGCGGCTTGTCGCCGGGGCCCATCGCCATGGCCGCGTCGCCGACGGCGTACACGTCCGGGTGCGAGACCGAGCGCATGGTCCGGTCGACCACGATCTGGCCGGTGTCGTCCGTGACCTCCAGGGTGGTGGCCCGGGCGAGGGGATGCACGGCGAAGCCCGTGGTCCACACGGTGACCGCGGCCGGTACGGACGTGCCGTCGGCCGTGACGACGTGGCCGGCCTCGACGGCGGTGACGGCGGTGTGCTCGTGCACGGTGATGCCGAGCCCGCCGAAGACCTTCCGCAGGTGCGTGCGGCCCTTCGGGGAGAGCCAGTCGCCGAGGCCGCCGCGGGCGACGAGGGCGACGTCGAGGTCCGGGCGGGCCTCGGCGATCTCGGCGGCGGCCTCCACGCCGGTGAGGCCGCCGCCGACCACGACCACGGGCCGGCCGGCGTCCAGGGCTGCCAGGCGCTCGCGCAGCCGGAGCGCTCCGGCGCGGCTCGCGAGCTGCTCGGCGTGCTCGGCGGTGCCGGGGACGCCCTGGTCGTCCCAGCCGCTGCCGAGGGCGTACACGAGGGTGTCGTACGCCAGCTCCTCCGCTCCGTTCACGCCGGTGACGGCGACGGTCCTGCGGTCGGCGTCGATCCCGGTGACCCGCGCGAGCTTCAGTTCGACTCCGGTGCCCGCGAACATCTCGGCGAAGGGGCGGGGCCTGAGGGACCGGCCGACCGCGAGCTGGTGCAGCCGGACGCGTTCCACGAAGTCGGGGTCGGGGTTGACGAGGGTGACGGCGACGTCCTCGGGGCGCAGCCGCCTGGCGAGGCGCCCGGCGGCGATGGCTCCGGCGTATCCGGCTCCGAGGACGACGATGCGGTGCTGCATTTCCCGGCTCCTGTCTGCTGCTGTCTTTCAGCGGCTGTGATCAGCGGCTGTCTTTCAGCTGCCGCCTTCTGCGGATTCGCCCCTTGAACCGGACGGCCCGCCGATTCCTGACAGGAGTCGGGTGTGAAGCGGATCACATGTGGATCAGAAGGCGCGGAGCAGGGGTTCGCCGTGGTCGGCGGCGGCCCACCGCCGGCTCGCGCGTTCGAGCTTGTCGGGGTTGACCTGGTTGCGGAACCCGGCGATGCCCTCGGCGCCGATCTCCAGGCACATGACGCCGATGACCCGGCCGTCGAAGACCGCCACGAGGGCGGGGTCGCCGTTGGCGGTCGTGGCGTACACCTCGGCCGAGCCGCCGACGAAGCGGCGCTTGGCCTCGCTGGGCTTGAACAGACCCCGCATGAACTTCGCGACCGCGAGGGCGCCCTCGAACGCCTTGGCCCGGGCCGGGACCTTCCCGCCGCCGTCGCCGACCGCGACGGCGTCCTCGGTGAGCAGCCGTACCAGCGGCTCGGTCCTCCCGCTGGTGGCGGCGGCGAGGAACTCCTCGACGACCCGCCGGGCCGCGGCCCGGTCGATCTCGGTACGGGCCCTGCCCTCGGCGACGTGCTTCTTGGCGCGGTGGAAGATCTGCTGGCTGGCGGCCTCGGTGAGGTCGAGGATCCCGGCGATCTCCCGGTGCGGATAGCCGAAGGCCTCCCGCAGGACGTACACCGCCCGCTCATTGGGGGAGAGCCGCTCCAGCAGGGCGAGGACCGCGTACGACACCGACTCGCGCTGTTCGGCCGTGTCGGCCGGCCCGAGCATCGGGTCCCCGGCGAGCAGCGGCTCGGGGAGCCACTGGCCCACATAGGTCTCGCGCCGCGCGCGGGCGGAGGCGAGCTGGTTGAGGCACAGGTTGGTGAGCACCTTCGTCAGCCATGCCTCGGGCACCTCGATGCGCTCGACATCGGCGTCCTGCCAGCGCAGGAACGTCTCCTGCACGGCGTCCTCGGCCTCGCTCGCGGACCCCAGCAGTCGGTAGGCGATGGCCTCCAGCCGGGGCCTGCACGCCTCGAACCGGTCCACGTCGCTCATGGTCAGGGCCATGCCCGGGATCCTAGCCCGCGCGCGGCGCGGGGACGGGCGCATCACGGCCGCCGGACCCGTGCGCAACCCCCGGGCCGGGGAGGACCCGGGGGTTGCCGGGGGTTGCGCAGCGCGGACCGTCCCGCCGGCTAGCGGGCGGTGTGCGCGTCCGGTGCGGGCAGGTGCCGGCCGGGGACCACGGTGGGGTCGGGTGCCGGCCGGGTGCCGGTGGTGGCGGGGACGGACTCGGTCCCGAAGGACTGGGCGGCCTTGGCGGTCGCCGACGGCAGATCGCCGTTCGCCGCCCAGTAGGTGGTGGTCCAGGCGCTGCTCGCGGCGATCGCCGAGGCGATGGCGGTGCGGTTGGCCGGCGGGTACGACGTGTTGCCGCCGAAGGTCTGCACCACCCAGATGCTCGCGGCCTCCTGGCCCAGGTAGTACGAGGCCGGTGCCGAGAGCGTGGACTCGCCCGACCAGAGCATCGGGCCGTACGTGGCCGTGGCGGCGCCGCCCGCGACCGCGTTCTGCCAGGTCCAGGTGTCCTCGACGGCGGCCTGCGTCGGCGAGGTCCACCAGAAACGGGCCAGGTTGGCGGCGACGTCCTCATGCGTCTTGCCGCCGATCGTCCAGAAGCTCCACGACTTGTTCAAGGTCACGTGCTCCATCGCCTGGGTGGCGTTGTAGCCGACCGTCACCATGTTCGTGGTCGCCGGGTTCAGGGCGTTGAGGTAGTTCTTCACCGAGGTGGGAACCGTCTTGCCGTTCGTCAGCAGGACCACGCCGGTGCCGTGGTAGCCCAGCGCGCCGGCGGCCGTGGAGGCGGCGATCGGGTCGTGGTAGTCGGCTCCGTCGGCGACGAAGATCCAGCTCGGGGTCGCGCTGATCTGCTTGGCGACGCGGGCCGACAGCGAGGAGAGGTCGGGGGCGTCGAGACGCAGCGGCTTGTAGCCGAGCGCCTGGACCTGGCTCGCCACCTTGGAGCCGAGGATGCGCGTACTTCCGTTGAGGTAGACGGTGCTGCCCTTGGGCAGGGAGCGCTTGAGCTCGGTGGCCGCGGCGGAGTCCAGGCCGCTGCCGGAGGTCAGCAGGACCGGGCCCTGCTTCTCGGCGGCCAGCGCGATCGCGGGGGCCGAGTAGGTGGCGTTGCCCTTGTTGACCAGCACCGCGGACTTGGCCGTGAGCAGGCCGGGTACGTGCGCCGCACCCACCTTGTCGAACGTCCAGCGCGAGGCGGCGCCGTCAATACCGACGGACCCGGTGCCGTAGACCCGGACCAGGCTGTTCTTCCGCAGCGGCTGCCAGGCCGGCTTGGCGCCCTTGCCGGCGCCGGTGACCTCGGCCGACGTACCGCTCGCCAGGTCCAGGACGCGCACCGTCTGCACGTCGTCGGACCAGCCGGCGTGCGAGCTGTGCGCCTCGTAGGCGATCCGTCCGCCGGCCGGGTCCCAGGTCGGGGACAGGTGGTCGGTGGCGTCGGTGGTGACCTGCTTGACGTCGCTGCCGTCGGCGTTCGCCGTGAACAGCTGGGTCCAGCCGTCCACTTCGCGGGTGAAGACCAGCTTGCTGCCGTCCGCCGAGAACACCGGCGAGGAACCGGAGGCGATGATGTTCTTCAGCGCCTTGGTGGACGGGTCGTAGGTCCAGATGCCCTGGCTGTCGTAGCAGCCGTAGTTGTGCTGCCGCTCGAAGGCCAGTGTGCCCGTCGGGCTCGCCGTCGGGTGGATGTCACAGACCGTCGACGGCTCCTGGGTGTCCGTCAGCAGCGGCTCCGGCGCCCAGGAACCGTCCGAGGGCCCGTAGGCGAGCTGGCCGCCCGTGCTGAACACCACGTACCGGCCGTCCAGCCAGAACGTGGGGTCCTCGTACGACGCGCTGGAGCGCACCTTGGTGGCCCACGGCAGCGTGACGAGCGAGGTGGTGCCGGTGACCCGGCCGGTGGACAACTGGCTCCAGCCGGCCACGACCCTGCTGCCGTCCGGCGCCCAGTTCGGGGTGTATCCGAAGTTCGGGATGTTGGGGACGGACCGCAGCCCCGTCCCATCCGCGTTGACGGTCTCCACCCCCGAGGAACCGCCGTACAAGCCGATCTGACCAGCCGTTACATCATCTGTCCCGGCCGCGGCCTGCGCGCCTGGCGCCGCCGCACCGAGCAGGCCGGCCGCAAGCGATGCGGCCGACGTGAGCGCCGCGAGACGACGGCGCGTGCGAGATCTCAACGAGAAGCCCCCCTGAAGAGTGCCTGCTTGACCGCCGCGAGCGCCCCGCCCCCTCGCGCCCCTCGCGAACTCGTGCACGGACCGGGCGACTTCGGCGCGCGCGTGCCTGCGCATCGCGCTGCGCTCCGGGTGACAGCGATCACTCGTCGGCAGCAGGACCGTATGTGATGAAGCGCGGGGGGCACCGGAAAGCGCGTTCGAACAGTGGGTGAACAAAGGGCGGTGCCTGAGCGGCAGCACGGGCGCTCGGTGTTGGCGGTACTCGGCTCGGCGCAGCCGACGTTGCTTCCGCCGGCGGACGCGGCGGGCCGGCCGGCCGGGGACGCTGGACGGGCGCCCGTAGCCGGACCCGGAGGAAGTGAAGTGAGCCGTCGACTGTCACCGAGGGCCCGCAAGAGCTGGATCGTCGTGCATGTGGTCGTCTCCGTCGGCTGGCTGGCGCTGATGCTCTGCCTGCTCACCCTGGGGGCCACAGCACTGACAACCGACGACGCGGACACACTGCGGACCGCGTACCGCGCGATGGGAATGCTGGGCGACGCGCTGATCGTCCCGCTGAGCCTGCTCACCCTGCTCAGCGGAGTGGTGCTGAGCCTCGGCACGCCCTGGGGCCTGTTCCGCCACTACTGGGTCGCCACCAAGTTCTGGCTGACCCTGGCGGCGACGGCGGCCTCGGTCTTCGCTCTCACCGCCCGGCTGCACGACGCGGTGCACGCCGTGGCCCGGCACCCGACCGGCTCGATCGCGGCCATGCACCTGGGGGTCATCCGCTACAACACCGTGATCGTGCCGTCCGTCGCGCTGCTGCTGTACCTCTCGATCGTCGTGCTGTCCGTCTTCAAGCCGTGGGGACGGAGGGCCACCGACGATCGCGTCCGCGTCGGCTGCCGGTAGCCGGCCTGCCGACTCCTCCTGTGCGCGGTTTGCACTGCGCCGGAACCCGCGTCCCTCCCACCCGGCGTCGAAGCGGGCCGAGGAGGCCCGGGAGGGTGGAACAACGCCGGCCGGCCCAGGTGCCCCACCTTGACGCGGCAGCGGCCCAGTCGACGTCAGGTCTGACGCGGATCCGGACGGAGTACGGCGAAGACCGCCCGGGCCGGGTCGGAGAGCCAGGCGATGCGGCCGACGCCGGGGACGTTCGCCGCCGGCATCAGGACCGAGCCGCCGCTGTCGCCCGTCGCCGCGACGATCGCGTCCGCGTCGGCCACGGCGAAGTACGGCACCCAGCGGGCGTCCTCCCGGTCGTCCTGCAGCGGGGCCACACCGCCGAAGGAACCCTCCTGCTGGTCGCCCTCCCCGATGCTGAGGACCTGGTACGTCATGCCCGGCGCCTGCATCTCCTGCGACCGCCAGCCGAACAGGTGGCGGTAGAAGCCGATGGCCGCCTGCGGGTCGCCGACGTGCAGTTCCGCCCACACCAGCGCGCCGACCTCCGACGCCCGCTGCAGGCCCTGCCCGTTCTGCAGCACCGCGAACTGCGCGCCCTGCGGGTCGGTGAACTGGGCGAAGGTGGTCTCGCCCATGCTGACCGGCTCGGCGCGCAGCCTGCCGCCGGCGTCGGTCACGGCCCGGGCCGTGGCCCGGGCGTCGTCGGTGCGGAAGTACGTCATCCAGGCGGATCTCGCCCCCTGTTCGGTCAGCGGGCCGAGGCCGGCCACCATGCCGCCGTTCTTCTGGAAGAAGCCGTAGCCGCCGCCTGCCGGGCCCGCCGAGGCGAACTCCCAGCCGAAGACGGCGCCGTAGAAGGCGACGGCCGCCTCGGTGTCGGGGCTGCCCAAGTCGATCCAGATGGGCGAGCCGGTGCGGAAATGTGTGCCGAGCATGCGTCTCCTCCTGCCGGTCCGGTGTGCGAGCCGCCCGCCACTATGCCGAGGTGCACGGCCCGGACCCGGCCGGGACACAGGAAAAGACCCGCCGAATCTGTGCAGGAGTGCCACACGGGCTGCACACAGCCTTTCGAAAGGCTCGTTACCGTGACGGTCGCCCGCTCCCCCTGGACTCAGGAAGACCACACATGGACTACTGCTCCTCGTGCCGCCGGCACCTCAATGGCGCCCTGGTCTGCCCGGGGTGCGGTGCCTACGCCCCGGACATAGCCCCGCCCCGCTCCACCACCGGCCGCACGGCGGCACCATTCGCCGCGGACAGCTGGTTCGGTGCCGGGGAACCTGCCGCCGAGCTGCCCGGCGACGACATCGCGGACACGGCCACGGACGTACCGCCCGCCGACGTCACCGACGCGCCGGCCGCCCCGCAGGGACGCGCCGCACGGCGCCGGCAGCGGGCCCGCTGGAAGAAGAGCCAGCGGCGGGCCGTGGTGGCGACCGCCGTCGCGCTCGTCGGCGGCGGCCTGACCCTCGCCTCGCTGGACCGTGGCAACGCCGACCGCGCCCAGGCGGCGACCGCGCCGGACAACCGGAGCATGGGCCTCACCGAGGAGCCGTCGGCCGCGCCCAGCAGCCCGGCGTCGTCCACACCCGCGTCGCCCGCCACCACACACCGGCACACCCCCGCCACACCGACGGCGGCACGGACGCCCGCCGCGAACGCCCCCCGGCAGCAGTCCCTCGCCCCCGCGCCCGACGCGGCCCGGTCCGCCGCCCACCCGCACACCGCCGTGGCGGCCCCGCAGCGGACCGCACCGGCGGCCCCGGCCGCACCGCAGCCGGCGAGCACCCCGGCGACCTCGTCCGGCACGAGCACGGGCACCTCCGGCACCGCGCCCCAGCCGACACCCTCCACGGGCACGAACAGCGGGACGAACACCGGGACGAACAGCGGGACCTCCACCTCACCGACGTCCCCTGCGTCGACCCCCTCCAACCAGCTCTGCCTGGTCCTGCTCTGCCTCGGCTGACGAACTCCCCCAGAGAGGCGTCCCCCGTCGATCGGCTACGCTACGCGTCCGGCGACGGGGGGAGAGACACATGTTCGACACGAAGTCCGTCAAGCGACTGCGTACGGCCGGTGTGACGGCGCTCCTGCTGGCCGCCCTCGCCGCGTGCGGCGGCGGCCACGGAGGGGACGACTCCGGCCCCGACCCCGTCTACGGCCTCAAGGACTCGCTCCGCCACGTCACCAGGAAGACCACGCAGGCCACCCGGCCGCACATGGTCAAGAGGTGCACCACCGGCACCCACCAGGTCCGCCACACCTCCCGCTCCGGCTCCGGCAGCCACCGCAGCACCCGCACCTGGTACACCACCGAGCACTACCAGGACTGCCACAAGGTGCAGTACGGCACCGAGCGCTACCGCAGGGAACTGCGCCCGGAGCGGTGGTGCGTCCGCCTGGACGACGTGAACGGCAACCGCAAGCGGGACGACGTCTGGTACCGCGTGGACCGGGTCGACTACAACCACACCCTGGACGCCGACGACCACACCCGCGTGACGTTCGTGCCCATCTCCTCGAGCACGGGCTGCTGACGGCGCCGTAGACACCCGCACCCGGCAGCCGACCTCACCCCTCCCCCGCCGAGCGGATCGCCGACTCCACCGCCGCGATCCGGTCCGCCAGCAGTCCCAGCGCGGACACCGCCCGGCCGACCGGATCCTCCTCGTGTCCGCCGAGGGCGCGGGCGCGCGCGTGGGCGGTCTTGACCTCGGTCCAGCGGGCGGCCTGCGCCGGGCTCAGCGAGCCGCGCAGTTCGGCGAGTTTCAGCAGGCTGGCCTCGGCACCCGTGCTGAGGGTCTGGGCCTCGGCCGTGTAGTGGTCGTCGACGACGGCCTCGCGTTCGGCGTCGTTCATGACCGGGCGCAGACGCTGGGCGATCCGGTTCATGTCGCGGTACGAGCCCTGGAGACGGAAGGGAGGTTCCGTGCGGGCGGCCTCCGACTGGGCGGCGGAGGCGATGTAGGCCTCGTTCACCTTCAGCACCGTCTCGCGGACCGCGTTCACATGCCGCAGCACGGCCACCGCCGCCTGAAGTTCCGCCGGCGGCATCGGCCGGGTCAGACGGTCGGCACCCCCGAGCGCAGCGAGATGGGGGTCCCCCCGGACGGAGTCCGGGCGAGGGTCGGCGTCGGCCAGCCGGACCAGGAGGTCCAGGTCGGCGCGGTCACGCGCGGCGAGCGGGGCCAGCACCGGGTTGGCGGTGAGGGCGTTCTCGACGAAGCTGAGCGCGAAGACGTCCTCCTTGCCGGTGAGGACGTCGCCGAGGTTCCACACGTCGGCGCGGCTGGCGAGCATGTCGGGGATGCGGAAGCGTTCGCCGGACTCGGTGTAGGGGTTGCCGGCCATGCAGACCGCGAAGCGCTTGCCGCGCAGGTCGTAGGTGCGCGGCTCGCCGTCCCACACGCCCTCCACCCGCCGGGTGGCGTCGCACAGCGGGATGAACTTCTGCAGCAGTTCGGGCGAGGTGTGCTGGATGTCGTCCAGGTACAGGAGCGTGTTGTTGCCGGCCGCGAGCGCGAAGTTGATCTTCTCGATCTCGCGGCGGGCGGTGGCGTCCGGGGCGTCGGCCGGGTCCAGCGAGGTGACGGTGTGGCCGAGCGCCGGGCCGCTGACCTTGACCAGCATCAGGCCGAGCCGGTCGGCGACGTACTCCATGAGCGTCGTCTTGCCGTAGCCGGGCGGGGAGACCAGCAGGAGCAGTCCGCCGGTGTCGGTGCGCTTCGATGCGCCGGTGGTGCCCAGCTGCCGGGCCAGGCTGTCGCCGATCAGGGGCAGGTACACCTCGTCGACGAGGCGGTTGCGGACGAACGCCGACATCACCCGGGGGCGGTGGTCGTCCAGGCGGAGCCGGTCGCGTTCGGCCGCCACCAGGGCCGTACGGCGGCGCTGGTAGGCGCGGAAGGCGGGCACGTCCGAGGCGGCGAAGCGGGACGTGCGGGACAGGAACTCGTCCAGGCGGAGGGGCAGTCGGCCCCCGGCCACGCGGGGGTGCGTGCCCAGCAGTCCCTCCGCCGTCGCCGTCAGCGGCGCGTCGCCGTCGTAGCGCGGCAGGCCGGGGCAGAGCTCGGCGGCGACCGCCTCGGCCAGTTCGCCGGGTCCGGCCTCCGTGCCGGTGGCGGCGGCGTACGCGGCGAGCCAGGCGTGCACCACCTGGCGGCGCGCGGCCAGGTCGGTCAGTCCCTCCAGATCACCCCGGTAACTCCTGTCCGCGTGCCGGAACTTCTCCAGCAGGGTGCGTGCCGCGACCCCGAGCACAAAACCCTCCGGGCCGCCGGTCAGCTCCTCGAAGAGGTACGCGGCGGCCGCCCCGCCCGCCGTCCGCACGTCCCAGGCCTCGATCGCCGCCGCCAGCTCCCCCTCCAGCTCCCCGATGGCCGGTACGGCACCGAAGGCGTCCCGGGCCCGGGCCAGCGACGCCGCTCGCCGGGACCAGGCCGTCCGGGTCTCCTCCGTCGTGCCGTGCGCCCAGAACAGCTGGGCGGCGGCGCGGGCGGCGGGCTCGTGGCGCAGGGTGCCGGCGCCGTCGTACAGCGGCAGCAGGGCCTGGAGCACGAGCGTCGCGTCGTGGTCGTGGACTCCGCGCTCGTAGCCCTCGTCGTACGACTCCTGCGCCGCCCGGCGGACCAGGTCCGGCAGGTCGTCGGCGGCGGCGAGGGCGGCCGGGCCGTGCTCGGCGAGCAGGCGGGCGGCGAGGTGCTCGGCGCGGTAGACCTCGGGGGACTCGGACGGCACATGGCGGTCCCAGAACGGGCGGGTCCCGGCGACATCCGGGTCCGTCACCGGGCGGCGGTAGTCGGTGCCCGTCACCGCGAAAGCGAGGGTGTCGCCGTGCGGGACGAGGGTGAGGTCGAGCGGCTGGGTGTTGACGGCGAAGCGGTGGCCGCCGAGCAGCAGGGTGCGGCCGTCCTCGGTGTACAGGTCGGCGCGGTCGCGCAGGGCGCGGGCGGCCTCCTGGCGAGCGGACTTCAGCCGGCCGTCGAGCTCCTCGGCGCGCACGCTGTCGCCGAGGGCGCGCAGTTCGTCGGCGGTGCGGCGGACCTTGGCGACCAGCGGGTCGGAGGCGAAGTACGTGGTGACCGCGTCGGCGTCGGCCAGCGTGGCGGCCCGGCGGGCGACCGTCTCCAGCATCCGCCCCGCCGAGAGCGCGAGCTGCTCGGCGCGGCGGGCGCGGGCGTCGGCGAGGGACTGCTTGCGGGCGGCGAACGCCTCGTAGATCTCGGCGCGCCGCTCGGCGAGTTCGGCGAGGAAGTCGTAGATCTCGGCGAACCGGCCGTCCAGGTCCTCCAACCGGGCCAGCACGGAGGCGAGTTGGTCGTCGCACTCCTCCGGCGTGCCGGACCCGGCGAGCGCGGCGGTGACGGCCTGGGCGAGCAGCGCGGTCTCGGCGGCGAACTCGGCCCGCCCCTCGCGGTCCTGGAGGCTGCGGCGGCGGGCGTCCAGGGTCGCCCGGGCCCGGTTGGCGCCGCCCAGCACCTCGGCGATCCGCTCCAGGACGGCCGTACGGACGGTGGCGTCGGCGATGTCGAGGCCGGTCACGACCTCGGTGACCGTGCGCAGCCCGTCGGTGAGCTCGTCGAGCCGGGCGGCGACCGGCGCGCCCTGGGCCACGGTCTGGACGGCCGCCGCCTGGCCGACCAGCCGCTCGACCTCCTCCCGCTGCCCGGCGAAGGCGTCCTCGCGGGCCAGGAACTGCACCGCGCGCCGCCCGAACCCGGCGAGGTCGGCCTCGGCGGCGCCCGCCAGCTCATCCAGCCGGGCGGCGTCGACGTACCGCAGCTCCCGCAGGGTCAGCAGGTGCCCGTGCGCGTGCCGGAGTTCGGTCAGTCCGCGCACCCAGGCGGCGGCCTCGCGCGGGGCCTCGCCGCGCAGCCGGCGCACCACGGCCGCGATCCGCGCCTCGGCCTCGTCGAGGGCGTCCGCCGCGTGCCGGGTGAGCTCCCGTACGGTCTCGAACTCGCCCAGCACCTGCTCGGCGGTGACCCTGACCTCGCCCAACGGTCCGGCGAGATCCCCCAGTTCGGGCTCGGTCAGCCAGTGATGGACGTCGGCGGCCCGCACACAGGCCGCCACCAGCGCCCGGTACCCCTCGCTCGTCTCGATGCCGTCGGTCACCAGCCGGGCCACGGACAGACAGTCGGCGAGCCCGCGCACGAGGTCCGCGTTGCCGACCCGGGCGAAGGCGCCGGTGCCGGTGCGCAGCGCGGCGGCGTGCGTGTCGGAGACGTACGGCGAGGTCCACCACTGCACCGGATGGGTGTGCGCGGGCTCCGCGCCCCCGTCGCGCAGCACGGCGAGCGCGCCGTCCTCGAACAGCGCCCAGCCCCGGCACGGCAGCGGGTTCGCGACCTCCTTGCGCAGGGTGTTGTACGACAGCAGCAGCGTGCGTCCCCCGGCCCGGGACCGGAAGGCGTACAGCACGTCCTCACCGTTCGGGGCGCGGACCTCCCGCTCGAACTCCAGCCCGTGCACGTCGACGTCATACGTCTTGTGCCCGCCCCCGGCCAGGCAGTACCCGCCGGGGAAGACGATGCCCTGCTCCTCGGGCAGCCGCCGGCACGCCTGCCCGATCCCGTCGAGCCGGACGACGGTCCGGGACAGCGTGTCGAACACGAGGTACCGGTCGTCCTCCTCCTTGTACGGCCGCACCCGCAGCAGCACCAGCGCACCGACCCGGGCATGCCCGACCGCCGCGTCCGCGAGCGCCTGCAGCGGTTCCCGCACGGGCTCGGCGTACAGTTCCTCGCCGTCCGGGGTGCGGACGGTGAGTGTCCCGCCGACGGTCGAGATCCCGAGCCCACCGGGGACGCCGACATACGGCCTGTCGCGGTCGAGGACGTGATCCTCGCGGGTGGTCTCCGTCCAGGTCACGTCCTGGGCCGGCGGGAAGACGTCGTCGCGGTCGCCGCGCGCGTCCAGGAACGCGACGCGGCCGTCCTCGGCGAGGGACCAGCGCAGGACGCGGACGTCCTCGGCGTTCTCGCCGGTGCGGAACACCGCGAGCAGGCGGCCGTCGACCCGGCGGAGCCGCAGCAGGCTCGCTTCGCGGTAGTAGCGGTGCAGCGCGGTGAACTCCTTGACGAACGCCGGGTCGTCGAGGAGTCCGGGTACGGCGTCCTCGGGCAGCCGCGCGCCGTCACGGTCGTACAGCGCGAGTACGTCCGTTGCTCCGCCGGTTGCGCCGAGGAGCAGGGTCTCTCCTACGGCCGCGATGTCGCTCGGAACGCACGCGTGCGCGGTGCGGAGGCGAGCGGTGCGCGCGAGGTCGAGGCGCGCCGAGCCGAACTCCTCGGCGCGGCGGGCGTTGAGATCCTCGGCCCGCCGAGCGAGCTCCGCGGCGTGCCCGGCCAGCCGGTCGCGGAGCACCTCGTAGGTACCGGCATCCAGAGCACCATCGGTTGCCATGGCGGATGGGTTTCCCTTCGTGGACTGTGCGGCTACGAGCTCGGGGCTGCGGGTCGTCCGCCGACTGCGGGTGCGTGGCGCTGGTCGCGCCCACGCGGCGGAGCCGCACATCGGCAGAGTCCCGCGCCCCTGGGGAACTGCAGTCCCGTCGGCTTCGGGGGTGCTGCCGCACCCCCGGCCGGCCTCAGCTCCCCGCGCCGCTGCCGTTCAGTGCCGTCACCGGTGTGTCCGACAGGCCCAGTTCGCTCGCCCTCTCGAGGAGTTTCTGGAGCTGGCCCGCCTGTGGGCCGCCGCCCCTGATCTGCTTCATCAGCAGCGCCGACACCGTCAGGTTCCGCACGTCCGCCGAGCCCAGCGAGCCCAGCACCCTGCTCAGGTCCTCCGTGAAGCTCCCCGAGCCGTCCAGCCACGGCTTGGCCAGGGCCTGGGCGGTACGGGAGTTGTCGACGAAGCCGTCCACGCCCTTGCCGAGGGCGATGGAGGACACCAGCCGGTCGAAGAACACGGACTCCCCGCCGACGATGTCGATGTCGGCGTGCTCCAGGCCGGTCGCCAGCACCGTCGCCTGCGCCTCGGCCACCTGCCGCTGGGTCTCCAGCCCGGCCAGCCGGATCTCCTTCTCCGCCTGCAGCCGCAGCCGGTACTCCTCGTGCCCGCGCGAGGCCTCGTCCAGCGCGGCCATCGCGGCGGCCTTCTCGGTCAGCCCCTCGGCCTCGGCCTTCAGCTTCTCGCCGATGGCGGTGGCCTCCGCGAGCGCCTTCGCCTTGGCACCCTCGGCCTCGGCCAGCCCCTTGGCCCGCGCACCCTCCGCCTCGGCCTTCAACCGCGCCTCGGTGGCCTCGGCCGCCGCCCGCGCGCCCTCGGCCTCCGCCAGGCCCTTCGCCCGTGCGCCCTGCGCCTCGGCGAGCGCCTTGGCCTGGGTGCCCTCGGCCTCGGCCCGCAGCCGCGCCTCGGTGGCCTCCGCCTCCGCGCGCC
This sequence comes from Streptomyces sp. RB17, assembly GCF_009604455.1. GTDB lineage: Bacteria > Actinomycetota > Actinomycetes > Streptomycetales > Streptomycetaceae > Streptomyces. The sequence goes on along the minus strand of NZ_WEGL01000004.1, from coordinate 395,808 downwards.
CGGCCTTGACGGTGACCTCGGCCTCCTTGTCCCGGACCTGGACCGCGGCCAGTCCCTCGGCCGCCGCTTCCGCCTGGACGCCCTCGGCGAGCCGCAGCTTGGCCCGCGCGTCGAGGTCGGCGGTCTTCAACCGGGCCTCGGCCAGGGTGAGTTCCTCGGCAGCGCGGTGCGTGGCGGCCTGCTCGGCGGCCTCGGCGGCCTTGATGTCCTTGACCAGCTTCTCCTGCGCCTCCGCCTCGGCGGCGATGACGAGCGCCTGCCGCTCGCGCTCCGCCTCCTCGACCACGCGCAGCTTCTTGATGGACTCCTCCTGCTCGGCGACCGTACGGTCCACCGCGACCCGTTCCCGGACGACCTCGGCGATCTCCCGCTTCTCCGCCTCGACCTCCTTCTCGGCGGCGATCTTCGTCAGCTGGGTCTCCCGTTCCCGGGCGATGACCTCCAGGAGGCGGTCCTTCTCGATGCGCTCGTTCTCGACGGCGATGACCCGCTCGCGGTTCTTCGCGGCGACGGCGATCTCCCGGGCCTGGTTCTCCCGCTGGACCCCCAGCTGCTCCTCGGTGCGCAGGAAGGCGCCCTGGGCGCGCAGCCGTTCCTCCTCCACCACGCGGGCGGTCTCGGCCTCCTCGCGGGCCCGGGAGGTCTCGATCTCCCGCTTCTGCTTGATCTCGGCGTCCGCCTGCCGGCGCTCCAGCTCCAGGATGGCCTCGCGGGCGTCGACGTCCTGCCGGGTGATCTCCTTCTGCTCCGTGCGCTGGGCCTCATTGGTGCGCACGTGCTCGATCGCCGTCAGCTCGGTGATCTTGCGGATGCCCTGGGCGTCGAGGACGTTGGCCGGGTCGAGCTGGGTGAGCGGGGTCTGCTCCAGGTAGTCGATCGCGGCGTCCTCGAGGTGGTAGCCGTTGAGGTCGATGCCGATCAACTCGATGATGTGGTAGCGGAGTTCCTCGCGCTTGGTGTAGAGGTCCGTGAAGTCCATCTGCTTGCCGACGGTCTTCAGCGCCTCGGAGAACTTCGCGTGGAACAGCTCCTGCAGCGTGTCCTGGTGGCTGGCGCGCTCGGTGCCCACGGTCTGGGCGACCTTGATGACGTCCGCGACGGTCTTGTTGACCTTCACGAAGAACAGGATCCGGATGTCGGCGCGGATGTTGTCCCGGCAGATCAGTCCGTCCCGTCCGGAGCGGCTGATCTCGATGGTCTTCACCGAGATGTCCATGACCTCGGCCTTGTGCAGGATCGGCAGCACGACCTGGCCGGTGAAGGAGACGTCGACCCGCCGTGTCTTCGACACGATCAGGGCCTGGCTCTGGTCCACCTTGCGGTACAGCCGCGAGAACGCGAGCAGCGCGAGCAGCACGACGACGAGGCAGGCGGCGACGAGCGCGCCGAGGACTTCCATGGCATACGTCCTTGCGTCAGACGATGAGGTACGGAGCCCCCCGGGATCGCGGTGCCGGACCGTGTACCGGACCCCCGTGCCGGTCCTCCGTACCGGCGCTCTGCCGGTGCCCGGCACCGCGACCCTCCGTAGTGCTCCCCGCGGACGATGGTGCGGCCAGGGCACACGCCCGCGCATTGCCGGTGTCCGGCAGTGTTCACTAGGGTCTGCATGCCGGACAGGCGCTAAGAAGACGTCACCGGCGCGTCAAGATCGCGGGAGCACGGGGCACGGGGGACGGGGGACGGGGGCCGGCATGGGGGACAGGCGCGACATACGGGACACGGCCGAGCGCTATCTGGACGGTTTCACCCGGACGCTGGCCGAGGTCTCGGCCACCGGCCGGCGGCTGACCCGGGAGGAACTGAAGGCCCGGCGAACCCTGGGCGAGCAGGCGGCCGAGGCGGGGCACGGACTGCGCGCGCTGATCGTGGCCCATCTGGCCGCCACCCGTGCCGCCTGGCCGGCCGTGCCCGGCCCGGCGGAGAGCGGCCTGGCCACGCTGGCCGCAGTCGAGCAGGCGATCGACGCGTTCGCCGAGGGCTACGAACGCGCGCAGCGGCTCACCGTACGCCGCGAGGAGGCCGCACGCCGGGAGTTCATCGACGACCTGCTCTACGGCCGCAGCGACCTGGGCCGCCTCGCCGAGCGCGCCGAACGCTTCGGCCTGCACCTGTCCCGGGCGCACGCGGTGGCCGTCGCCGAGGGGCCGTCCGCGTACGTCGAGGGCGGCACGGTCGCCCGCCGGGTCGAGGCCGCCGTGCTCGCCCGCTTCGACTCCCGCAGCATCCTGCTCACCACCAAGAACGGCCGGCTGCTGTGCGTCGCACCCGGCGACGAGGACGAGATCCTGCTCCACTTCGCCAAGCAGGCGTACGCGGCGACGGACGGCGGCCGGGTCGCGATCGGCCGCCCGCAGCACGGCGCCGGCGGGGTGGTGCAGTCGTACGAAGAGGCCCTCGCCGCGCTGGAGATGGCCACCCGGCTCGGCCTGGCCGGGCCGGTGCTGCGGGCCGCCGACCTGCTCGTCTACCCGGTGCTGGCCCGGGACCGGCAGGCGCTGGTCGACCTGGTGTCGCACACGCTCGGCCCGCTCACCAGGGCCCGCGGCGGAGCCACACCCCTGCTGGACACGCTCGGCACCTACTTCGACTCCGGCTGTGTGGCCGCGGAGGCCGCCCGCCGGCTCTCGCTCAGCGTCCGCGCGCTCACCTACCGCCTGGAACGCATCCACAAACTCACCGGCGCCGACCCCGCCGACCCGACGCACCGGTACATGCTCCAGACGGCCGTGATCGGCGCCCGCCTCCTGGACTGGCCGAACCGCTCGCTCTGAAAGCGCTCGCAAGCACGGGGGAACCGGTGGACGCCCAGTGGCGCTCGCCGCCGCCTGCAAGGCCCGGAGCGCGCCGCGCAAGGCCGGCGAACGCGACCGGCCCCGCGGTTGCGCCATGGGCCAGGGCGCCTGACCACCTTCCTGGTGCTGTTGTGGCAGGGCGCCCACCACGGCGGGGTGACACGCTGCTTCAGCCGGGACCGCGGGCCCGGCCGACCGGCCCGGCCTCCGGCGTGGAGTACGTCCTGCGCGCGACACGGCAGCAGGCCCGCACCGCATGACCGGTCCCGCACGCGGCGTGGTCTGCGGCTCCACGCTGAGCAAGACCGTCTCCGCGCTGGAGAAGACGGGGTACGTCAGCATCCCCAAGGGCCACCTCGGCAAGCGCCCGCGCACCTGGGCCGCGCTCGGGCTCACCGGCCGCAGGGCGCTCGCCCGCCGTCCGGCGGCGCCGGCGGAGATCGCGGTGACGGCCCGCCGGGCGGCCACCGAAGCCGACAGCGGCTGCGGCTGAACCCGGTCACTCCTCGTCGACCTCGATCACCGGCCGGACGCGGCCCGGCTCGGGCAGCTCGGCCGTCTCCGCCCGCACCAGCAGGACGTCCCCGATGAACAGGTCGTACACGACGATCCCGATCACGCCGCCGATCAGCGGCCCGACGATCGGGATCCACCAGTAGCCGCTGTAGACGCCGGACACACTGCCCGGGAAGGCGAGGCTGCCCCAGCCCTCCGCATAGGTGAGCAGGCGCGGACCGAAGTCGCGGGCCGGGTTGATGGCATAGCCCGCGTTGGCGCCGTAGGACATCCCGATGGCGGCGACGACGAAGCCCACGACCAGCGGGCCGAGGTTGGCCTTCACGGCCTGGTTGCGCACGTCGAGGACGGCCGCGATCAGCATCAGCAGGAACGCCGTACCGACGATCTGGTCGATCAGCGGCCCCCAGATCCCGCCGTGGAAGTAGGCCGCCGGGAAGGTGGCGAAGATCGAGAACGTGGCGTTCGTGCGCCCGTTCACCTTCGGCGCGGGCGAGGCGGCGTCGTACGCGCTGATCGCCTGGTGGTACACGAGGTAGACCAGCGCGGCGCCGGTGAGCGCGCCGACGACCTGCGAGAACCAGTACGGCAGCACCTTCGCCCAGGGGAATCCGCGGCGCACGGCCATGGCCAGCGTCACCGCCGGGTTGATGTGGGCACCGCTGACGCCGCCGGCCACGTACACGCCGAACACGACGGCGAACGCCCAGCCCCAGCTGATCAGCAGCCAGTCACCGGCCGCCAGGAAGATCGTGGTGGGCGTCGCGGCGCGGCCCGAACCGGGCAGTGCCGCGACCGCCATCGCGACCACGCCGCAGCCGAAGCAGATGAGCACGAAGGTCCCGAGGAACTCGGCGAGGCACTCGCCCAGCAGTCCGCCCCGGCTTCTGAGCCGGGACGGCTTGACGAGCGCGGGGATGTCGACAGCCACGGAGGCCCCCTTGAAGAGAGCAATACGGCCAACATCACCATGTTCGCCCACAAACCCACACCCCGCAGGGTGACAGTGCCCTGTCAGCCCCGGGGCCCCGGGTCAGCTGTCGAGATCGTCGGCGAAGTGCCGGAATCCGTGCCGGTCCCGGTGCATGCCCCACAGCGTCTCCGCCAGCACGGCCGGATCCTTGCGCGCGTGCCCCGGAGTGATCGCCCCCGGGATCACCAGCTGCGCGACATGGATGCCCTCGCCGGCCAGCCGCTCGTGCAGCAGATGGCCGTACGCGCTCTCCGCGGCGAACGCGATGGACGTCCCGGCCCGTTCGGTGTGCGGTACGACGGCGGTCCCGCCGTTGACCAGGAGGATCGTCCCGCGCCCCAGCCGGCGCATCCCCGGCAGCACCTGCTGCACGGCGGCGACGGGGCCGTACACGGAGAACTCGATGGGCCCGACCAGATCCCGGTGCCTGGTCTCCAGCACGGGCCGCATGAAGTCCCGGTGCGGCACCGGGCTGTACTGCAGTACCTCGACGGTCCCCAGCTCGGCCGCCGCCCGCCCCAGAGCCGCGGCCAGCTCCTCCGGCCTGCGCACGTCGGCGACGAACCCCCGGGCCGACACTCCGCTGCCGTCGAGGTCCCGCACCAGCGCGTCGAGCCGCTCCTGTTCCCTGGCGAAGAGGGCCACCGCGAATCCCTCCCGCCCGAACCGCCGCGCGACGGCGGCCCCGAGCCCGGACCCCGCGCCCACAATGGCGATACTGCTCATACCGACCATCCGTACCGCACCCGCCACCCCTCCACACACACCGGCCCCCGCCATGACGCCCGCGTGGGGACGGACGTGTCCGAGCCGGTGCGCTACACGGGCTCGGACTCGGCCACCTGAGCACGGATCGCGCGGATCCGCTCCACCTGTACGGCGGTGACGGCCCGCACGGCGAGGGCGCCGGCGACGGCGGCACCCACCACGGCGGCGTCGCAGGCGAGCAGCGGCCACACCTCGCTGTAGGCACGTCCGATGAGCTCATCGGTGGAGTCGCGGTAGACGACCCCCGCCCCGCCGTACGTCCCGAGCACCCACAGCACCCACCACACGTTGACGGAGCGGGGGAGCCGGCGCCCGGGGGCGCTGCTGCGGAACGCGTCGGCGACGATCCCGCGCGGAATCCACAGATTGAACACGGGCAGGACCCACCCGAGATACACCCAGAACCCCAGGTACTTCGGCGTCTCCCCCGACAGCGCCCGCGCGTTGTCCCGCAGCCGCCACAGCCAGGACAGGAACAGCAGCGCACAGACCAGGGCGAGCCCGGCCCCCAGCGAGGTCACCCAGTGGTACGAGTCCTCCAGGGAGTTGAGCGGCCGGTGCACCCCGTTCCCCTGGTCCGGCGGCCCGTCGCCCGGCTCCCCCGCGACGGCGAGCCGTATCTCCCACACCGCTCGCACGAGCCAGGCGAGCCCGGCGAGCAGCAGTCCCCCGGCAGCCAGCCGCCCGGTCACCTGAACCGGCCGGAACGTGAGCCAGTGGGCAGCGGACTGATCTTGTTCTTCGGTCACCGCGCCATCCTGCCGCACGAAAGCGGCGCGCCACCAGGGACTCCGGGGGCGAGGCGCCGTTACGCCGACCGGGTGCATCCGTCACGCGGTCGGCCGCGCGTCGGGCGACGCGTGCACCGTTGCGCGGCGAAGGATGGCAAGTAGCCGACTTCATGTCATGCGCGGACCGCGAGCATCAGGAGACAGACGAGTTGTGAGCATCCTCAACGAACCCCATGGTGCCGCGGCCGAGGACGCCTACGAGAGCGAGGTGCCGGTCAGGGGCAGGCAGCCCGGCGGCGTCATGGTGAAGTGGATGACGACCACCGACCACAAGACGATCGGCACGCTGTACCTGGCGACGTCCTTCGCGTTCTTCCTGATCGGTGGCGTGATGGCGCTCATCATGCGCGCCGAACTGGCCCGGCCGGGCCTGCAGATCGTCTCCAACGAACAGTTCAACCAGCTGTTCACCATGCACGGCACCGTGATGCTGCTGATGTTCGCGACACCTCTGTTCGCCGGCTTCACCAACTGGATCATGCCGCTGCAGATCGGCGCGCCGGACGTGGCGTTCCCGCGGCTGAACATGTTCGCCTACTGGCTGTACCTGTTCGGCTCGCTCATCGCGGTCGGCGGTTTCCTCACCCCGGACGGTGCGGCCGACTTCGGCTGGTTCGCCTACTCCCCGCTGACGGACGTGGTCCACTCGCCGGGCGTCGGCAGCGACCTGTGGATCATGGGCCTGGCCTTCTCCGGCTTCGGGACCATCCTCGGCTCGGTCAACTTCGTCACCACGATCATCTGCATGCGGGCTCCGGGACTGACCATGTTCCGCATGCCGATCTTCGTGTGGAACGTGCTGCTGACCGCCGTACTGGTCCTGCTCGCGTTCCCGGTCCTGGCCGCCGCCCTGTTCGCGCTGGAGGCGGACCGCCGGTTCGGCGCCCATGTCTTCGACGCGGCCAACGGCGGGGCGCTGCTGTGGCAACACCTCTTCTGGTTCTTCGGCCACCCTGAGGTGTACATCATCGCTCTGCCGTTCTTCGGCATCGTCTCCGAGATCATCCCGGTGTTCGCCCGCAAGCCGATGTTCGGCTACATGGGCCTGATCGCCGCGACGATCTCCATCGCCGGCCTGTCCCTCACCGTGTGGGCGCACCACATGTACGTCACGGGCGGCGTCCTCCTCCCCTTCTTCTCCTTCATGACGTTCCTGATCGCCGTACCGACCGGAGTGAAGTTCTTCAACTGGATCGGCACGATGTGGAAGGGCAGCCTCTCCTTCGAGACGCCGTTGCTGTGGTCGGTGGGATTCCTGGTCACGTTCCTCTTCGGCGGCCTGACCGGCGTCATCCTCGCTTCCCCGCCGATGGACTTCCACGTCTCCGACTCGTACTTCGTGGTGGCCCACTTCCACTACGTGGTCTTCGGCACGGTCGTCTTCGCGATGTTCGCGGGCTTCCACTTCTGGTGGCCGAAGATGACCGGCAAGATGCTGGACGAACGCCTCGGCAAGATCACCTTCTGGACCCTCTTCATCGGCTTCCACACCACCTTCCTGGTCCAGCACTGGCTCGGTGCCGAGGGCATGCCGCGCCGCTACGCCGACTACCTGGCGGCCGACGGCTTCACCGCCCTGAACACGGTCTCCACCATCGGCTCGTTCCTGCTCGGCCTGTCGATGCTGCCGTTCCTCTACAACGTCTGGAAGACGGCCAGGTACGGCAAGCCGGTCGCCGTGGACGACCCCTGGGGCTACGGCCGCTCCCTGGAGTGGGCGACCTCCTGCCCGCCCCCGCGGCACAACTTCCTCACGCTCCCCCGTATCCGTTCGGAATCCCCGGCGTTCGACCTGCACCACCCCGACATCGCGATGCGAGAGCACGAGCACCCGCTCCCGGCGCGGCCCGACCGAGGACAGGCGTGAGTGGTCCGCCGCGGCAGGGAGCCGACGACGCACTCGCCAACGAGGTCGAGGGATACCTGCTCTGGCAGGCCCGCATCGCCGAGGCGGAGCAGCGCGCACGGGAGTTCACCGGGCCCCTGGAGTGGCTGACGACCGCGCAGCGCGAGGAGATCGAGCGCCGGTACGTCGCCGACGGCCTGACCCGGGCCCGGGCCGACCTGGAACGCATCGCGGCCCGCTGCATGTCACTGCGCGCCGAGTACGAACACCGCTACCGCGAACTGCGCAGCCGCTGCCTCGCCGTCACCCTCGCGGTGTGCGCGGGCTGCCTGGCGATGGCGACGCTGTCACTGCTCCTGTGACGGGGACCGGCGCCACCGTCCGGAACGTTCGCATCGCCACGCCGTCGTGTGCGCCGGTCGCCGAGCACGCCGAAGACGAACATCACCAGCACCAGGACCGGCAGCACCATCAGAGTGGCCATACAGGCGATGTTCCCGCCCCTCGACTCCGCGGTCCAGCGGTCTCCCGCAGTCCGGCACGGCCGTAGGGCGCGTCACGCCATCCAGAAGAAGACCGCCGTCATGCGCTTGTCCTCCAGCGTGGTGCCGCAGTAACCCGTCGCGCTGTGCACCAGGTTGGCGTTGTAGAGGAGAAGACGGTTGTACTTGTGGGGGACCCGGACGTCTTCCTCGAAGTGGTTCGCCGGGACGAACCTCGTGCCGAGGGCCTCGACGAGGTTGTTGTGCGGGGCCTGGACGATGTTGCCGCCGAGCCGGCCGCCGGGCAGTGACTGGCGGTAGAAGGCGGTGCCGCAGTTCTTGGGGACACCGGGATTCAGATACAGCACGGCCGCGTACCGGCACAGCGCCCGCGAGTCCGTGTGCGGGCGGGGCTCGCTCTCGCCCTCGCCGACCACCTGGACGCAGTTGTGGTTGAGGGTGCCGCCGCCGGGCGCCTGCTGCACCCACAGCTCCTTCGCCCCGGTGGCCTGCTTCACCAGGCTCTCGACGCGGGCGAGTTCACCGGGCTCGAGGCCGGGCATGGCGCGCAGGCCGGGCCAGGTCTCGGAGGTGTACGGGTAGCCCTTGACCCAGTCGTCCTTGGCCAGGCAGCGCTCCCGCACCGCGTCCGCCTCGGGCAGGACGTCGTCGAAGACCCAGTAGTCGCGGCCCTTGGTGGGCTTGCGGTAGGGCAGGACGGGAAGGGAGGCGGGAGCCGGGGCGCGGCCGGCCGGCATGCGGGACGCTGGTGGCTGTGGGGGCATGCGGCGAATCTATGCCAACGTCTCGTCCCGCCGCTGCCGAGGAATGGTCAACTCTTCTTTACCTGCCGCACCGATACGAACGGCCCCCGCATCCGTACTGCTGTGCGTCCGAACCGCCCTGCGCCGACGCCGCGGGCGGGATCCACGACCGGGCAGGAGGCACGGTGCGCTTTTCGCGGAACGCGACGGGAACGCTCTTCGTGGGCGGTGCGATGGCCATGACCCTCGTGGCACTCGCCTACCCGAGCATGCTCGGCCTGGGCAAGGTGTCCACCGCGCAGGACCGCGTCATCTCCAACACCCAGTGGGGGCCGCTCACCGAGCAGGACCGGGACTTCGTGGTGAAGGTGCGGGCCGCCGGTCTGTGGGAGTACCCGGTGGGGCAGATGGGGCTGCAGAAGGGCACCACACCGGGCGTCATCACGGCCAGCAAGCACCTGGTCGACGGGCACGCGGCGCTGGACACCACCTGCCGCAAGATCGCGCCGATGCTGAACATCACGCTGCCCGACCTGCCCAGCCCCCAGCAGCAGGGCTTCGTCAGCCAGTTGAAGGCGGACAGCGGGAAGAAGTTCGACAGCGACTTCGCCAACATCCTGCGGATGACACACGGTTCGATCTTCAACACGATCTCGAAGATCCGGTCCACCACCAAGAACTCGCTGGTGCGCGCTCTCGCCGACCAGGCCAACGACACGGTGCTGGACCATATGACGGTGATGGAGAAGACCGGTCTTGTCGACTTCGACCAGACCATCTTCCAGCAGACCACCCCGCCCAAGCTGCCCAACTCCGACCTGACCCCGCCGCCCCCGGCCGCCGGCCAGCCGGAGGTGGTGCTCACCCCGCCCCCGAACGCCACGTCGACCCCCGTCGACCTCAGCGGGCTGACCGGCGGCAACCCCTCGGCGGGGCCGAGCCCGAGTCCGACGGTGGGTTAGGCCAGCCAGACGGTCGTGTCCGGTGGCAGCGTCCGCGTGCCGGGCAGGGCCGCGCTGGCCAGCAACACGTCCCCCGGCGGCAGCGGTACCGGCCCGTCGGCGAGGTTGGTCACGCAGCGCCAGCCCTCGGAGCGGGTGAAGTCCAGCACGCCGGCGGGGGCGTCCGGCGTCCACGTCAGCGTCTCGCCCTCCAGCAGTTTGCGGCGCAGCCGCAGGGCCGTGCGATACAGCTCCAGGATCGAGCCCTCCACCTCCGTCTGCGCCTCCACGGCGTACGCCGCGAAGGAGGACGGCTGCGGCAGCCAGGCGGCGCCCGGCCCGAAGCCGTACGACGGCCCGGTCGTCGTCCACGGCAGCGGCACCCGGCAGCCGTCGCGGCCCTTGCGGACATGGCCGGTCTGCTCCCAGATCGGGTCCTGGAGCACGTCGGTGGGCAGGTCGGCGACCTCGGGCAGGCCGAGCTCCTCGCCCTGGTAGAGGTACGACGAGCCGGGCAGCGCCAGCATGAGCAGGGTCGCCGCGCGGGCCCGGCGCAGCCCGGCCCCGGTGTCGATCGCGGGTGCGCTGCCGCCGGACAGCAGCCAGGCGGCCGGATCGGTGCCGGGCGGGAGCATGAGGCGGGAGGCGTGGCGTACGACGTCGTGGTTGGACAGCACCCAGGTGGCGGTGGTGCCGGCGGCCCGGGCGGTGGCCAGCTCGTCGGTGATGACCCGGCGGAGGTCACCGGCGTCCCAACGGGCCTCCAGGTACTCGAAGTTGAAGGCCTGGCCGAGTTCGTCGGGGCGGGCGTACAGGGCACGGCGGGGGCCCGGGACCCAGGCCTCGGCGACGGCGGTGCGCGGGGGACGGTAGGCGTCGAAGACCTTGCGCCAGTCCCGGTAGATCTCGTGCACCTCGTCGCGGTCCCAGTACGGGTGGCTGCCCGGTGTGACGAGCGGCAGGGCCGTCTCGCCGGTGGCGCCGATGTTCCCGATGTCCCGCAGCGGCTCGGCGAGGTCCTTGGCGAGGCCGTGGGCGACGTCGACGCGGAAGCCGTCGACGCCCCGGTCGGACCAGAAGCGCAGGGTGGTGCGGAAGTCGGCGCGGACGCCCTCGTCGTCCCAGTTGAGGTCGGGCTGTTCGGGGGCGAAGAGGTGCAGGTACCACTCGCCGTCCGGGGTCCGCTTCCAGGCGCTGCCGCCGAAGACGGACTGCCAGTCGGTGGGAGGGAGTTCGCCGTGTGCGCCCCGGCCGGGGCGGAAGACGTACCGCTCGCGGGCCGGGGAGCCGGGCGCGGCCCGCAGCGCCTCCCGGAACCAGGGGTGCCGGTGCGAGGTGTGGTTCGGGACGATGTCGACGACGACCTTCAGGCCGAGCCGGTGGGCCTCGCCGACCAGCGCGTCGAAGTCGTCCAGGGTGCCGAGGCGGGGGTCGACGTCCCGGTGGTCGGCGACGTCGTAGCCGCCGTCGGCCAGTTCCGAGGGGTAGAAGGGGCTCAGCCACAGGGCGTCGACACCGAGGCCGGCGAGGTGGTCCAGACGCTGGGTGATCCCGCGCAGATCCCCGAGCCCGTCGCCGTCGGCATCGGCGAAGCTGCGGGGATAGACCTGGTAGATGACGGCCTGGCGCCACCAGTCGGGGTTCTTGGAGGAGAGGTCCGGGGAGCGGTCTGCCATACGTGATCCCTTCGGGGGGTGGACGACGATACAGGGAATCTGTCCACATTGCCCGGAAAAGGAACCTTGAGGGGGCGTGCCGCTCCGCTGTGGCGCAGCGCGGCTCAGGGCCGCTCCACCGTCTCCAGGTACAGCTTCACGTAGCGGCCCGCGTCGACCTCCAACGCGACGTCCACCAGGGGCTGTTCGCGTCTGCCCTGGTGGATCTCGGACTCGCCGGGGCGGGGGCGGCGGTCGACGATCGTCTGGCCCCGGCCCGGGCCGGGTGCCAGGGCGACCTCGACCGGCAGCAGACGGGTGGTGATGCCCTGCGGGTCGGCGACCGCACAGACCGCGCCCGCGTCACCGAGGCCGCCCGCCTCCTCCGCCTCGGGGGCCTCGCCCTGTGCGGCCGGCCGGTGGGCGAGCAGTTCGCCGGCCAGGCGGGTCCCGGGGTCGCTGCTCGTGCGCAATCGGTGGACCTCCGGGGCGGGCACGACCACCTGCATGAAGACGTCGAGCCCGTACATCGTGATCGGCACCCCGGCCGTCAGCAGGATCGCCGCCGCCTCCGGATCGTGCCACACGTTGAACTCGGCGACCGGCGTGGCGTTGCCGACGCTCACCGCGCCGCCCATGAAGACGATCCGCTCGATGTTGCGGGTCACCTCCGGATGGGTGCGCAGGAGCAGGGCGATGTTCGTCAGGGGCGCGGTGGGGATCAGGGTGACCGGGCGCGGGGAGGCCAGGATCTCCCGGTGCAGGAGCGTCACGGCGTCCAGCTCGGACGCGGTGCGTCGCGGTGCGGGCAGGCCCAGGTCGCCCATGCCGTCGGAGCCGTGCACGTGCTGCGCCGAGCGGGCCGGTTCGATCAGCGGGCGTTCGGCGCCCCGGCCCACCGGGATGTCCGGGGCGCCCGCCCGCTCCAGCACGGTCAGGGTGTTGCGGACCACGCCGTCGACGTCCGTGTTCCCGGCCACGCAGGTCACCGCCCGCAGATCGAGGCCCGGGTGGCGCACGGCGAGCAGCAGGGCGAGGGCGTCGTCGACACCGGTGTCGCAGTCGATGATCACGGGGATGGGCTGACCGGTCACGGCTGACTCCTTCCGTCGAGCCGACCTTAGATCAGTGCGGATCCGTACGGTCACTCCCACAGGGCGGTGCCGCGTGCGGCCACCCGTGCGGCGATCCGCCGCAGCAGCTCGGGCACCGGCAGCTCACCGGGCCTACGCCCGTCCCGCAGCCGTACGGCGGCCTGGCCCGCCGCGGCCTCCCGCGCGCCGGTCACCGCCTGGTACGGCACCAGCCGCGCGGCGCGGATGCGGGCGCCGAGGCTGCCCTGCTCGGGGCCCGCGAGCTCGGCCCGCAGGCCCAGCTCCACCGCCGCGCGCACGACCGCCGCCGCCTGCTCCACCTGCTCCTCGGCGACCGGCAGCACCACCAGCTGCACCGGCGCCAGCCAGGCCGGGAAGGCGCCGGCGTGCGCCTCGATCAGGTGGGCGACGGCCCGCTCGACGCTGCCGATGATGCTGCGGTGCACCATGACCGGCCGGTGCCTGGCGCCGTCCGCGCCGATGTAGTGCAGGTCGAAGCGGGCCGGCTGGTGGAAGTCGATCTGCACGGTGGACAGGGTGGACTCGCGGCCGGCCGGGTCGGCGATCTGCACGTCGATCTTCGGGCCGTAGAAGGCGGCCTCGCCCTCCGCCTCCTCGTACTCCACGCCGGACGCGTCCAGCACCTCCCGCAGCAGCTCGGTGGCCCGGCGCCACAGCTCCGGGTCGGCGACGTACTTCCCGCCCTCCCCGGGCAGCGACAGCCGGTGCCGTACGGCCTCGATGCCCAGGTCGGCGTAGGCGCGGGCGATCAGCTCCAGCGCGGCGCGGGCCTCGTCCACCGCCTGGTCCAGGGTGCAGAAGATGTGCGCGTCGTTGAGCTGGATGGCGCGCACCCGGGTCAGCCCGCCGAGGACGCCCGACAGCTCGGCGCGGTGCATGCCGCCCAACTCGGCGATGCGGAGGGGCAGTTCCCGGTAGCCGTGGGAGCGGGAGCGGTAGATCAGGGCGTGGTGGGGGCACAGGCTGGGCCGCAGGACGACCTCCTCCGCACCGAGTTTCATCGGCGGGTACATGTCGTCGCTGTAGTGGTCCCAGTGCCCGGAGATCTCGTACAGCTCCCGTTTGCCGAGCGCGGGCGAGTACACGTGCCGGTACCCGGCCCGGCGTTCGGCCTCGCGGATGTACTCCTCCAGGGTGTGCCGCACGACCGCGCCGTCCGGCAGCCAGTACGGCAGGCCCGCGCCGATCAGCGGGTCGGTGTCGAACAGACCGAGCTCGCGGCCGAGGCGGCGGTGGTCGGGGAGTGGGGCGTTCGCGTTCATGGGGGGTCTCCTCACTGAGGGAGCGAACGCCCACGGCACGCAGAAGCCCCGGGGCGTTCGCCCCGGGGCTTCGATGCTGGTCAGGTGTCAGCGCGCCGGGACGGTCTCCGGCGTCGTCGTGCTCTTCGGGCACTGCTGGGCGCGCTGCATACGGCAACCGTAGCAGCGCCGAAGCACCGGCTCGACGCATTTTCCGCGGGCAGCTCACCGGGATCCGCCGGGCCGCCCACCCGGATCCCCCGGGCCGCTCACCCGGACGGGCCCGGAGCGCTGGTGGGCCGGTCGGGGCGGTGGTGCCGTGAGATCAGGCACGCATCAGCAGGCACAGGCACCACATCCGCAGGCACCCCACCGGCAGGAGCCCAGAAGCCACCCGCCGCCGGCCCGCAGCCCAGGAGGCACCTCCATGACCGACGCGATACGCCCCCGCAGCCTCCTGTTCTGGCTGATCGTCGCCGGACTCCTCGCCATGGGCGGCTGCGCGGCCTTCGGTCTGAAGCAGCCGGAGACCGCGCCCCAGCCCCTCCCGACGATCGACAAGCCGTCGCCGTCGGCGAAGGCGTCCACGCGGGCCGACGGTTCCACCCTCACCGACGAGCAGGCGCAGGCCGCACTCCTGACCCAGTCCGACCTCGGCGCCCCCTGGACGGCGACCCGCGGCGCGGCCACCTGGCGGGACCAGTTGCTGAAGGCGAACACCTCGGCCGGCGAGTGCCAGCGGCTGCTGGACGCCCTCTACACCGACGAACTCCTCGGCGGCCCCGGCCGCGTCGCCATCGGCCTGGACGACGCCGACACCGACGCCCAGCTGCGCTACCAGATCGCCGCCCGCCGCCCCGCCGACGTGAACGCGGCGCTCGCCTGGCTGAAGACGATGCCGGCGCGGTGCGCGCGGTTCACGGCCGGCACGCAGACCGGCATCACGGAGGACGTCCAGGTCACCGAGGCCCCGTTGCCGGCGGTCGGGGACGCGCGCCAGGGCCTGCGGGTCAGCATCGCCGCCACCGACTCCGACGACCGGCACGCCGTGCTCACGCTGGACGTGGCCGCCGTCCGGGTCGGCCAGGACGCGTTCACCCTCACCAACGGCGGCCTGGGCGACGTACCGAACGACGCGACCCAGGCCGCCGTCCAGATCGGCGCCCTGCGCCTGGCGGACATCCGCAAGCAGGGACGGGCCCAGGTCTGACCCGCCGGGTCCTACAGCGGCGGCTGCGCCGGTGCCGGACCCAGCGTCGTCGTACCCGGCGCCGTACGGTGACCGAGACCGGTGCGGTAGGCGTCCAGCGCCGCCTCGACACGACCCGTGCGGCGGAACAGGTCGCCGAGGAGGCGGCACAGGTCGGCCAGGTCGCCGGCGGCACCCGCGCGTTCCAGCAGGCTGAGCGCGCGGACGTAGTGCTCCTCGGCGGCCTCCGTGTCCCGGGCGTCCTCGGCGATGATGCCGAGCAGGCGGTGGGCCGCGGCCGCGTGGACCGCGCCGCGCTCGGAGGAGAAGTCGCCGAGGACGCCCTCCAGGAGTACGGCGGACTCCTCCGACTTGCCACGGCGGTGCAGGACATCGGCCAGTTCGACAGCGGCCTGACTGCGGTAGAGGGCGGCCCGGCTCTCCGAGAGCATGGCGTACGCCTGGCGCAACTCGGCTTCCGCTCGCTCCAGTTCGCCGTTCTGGACGCAGACGTAACCGCGCATCCAGTGGCAGTTGGCCAGCTCGGTGCGCAAGCGCAGCCGGCGGTACAGCTCGGCCGCCTTGGCGAGCGAGGCGTCGGCCTCGCCGACCCGGCCCTCGGCGATCAGGGTGCGGGCCACCGAGCGGTGCATCCGGGCGATCAGCGCGGGATCGCCGGCCTGCGGCGCGAGCGCGAGGGCGAACTCGGCGGCCTGGGCGGCACGGGCGTGCGCGCCCATGTCCATGTACGGCCCGATGACGCTGGCGTAGAGCAGGAGCAGCGCGTCGGGATCGTGCAGTCCGCCGCGGTTGAGCTCGTCGAGCGTCGACTCCAGAAGATAGACCGCGTACCGCAGTTCACCGGCGAGATAGTGGGCGACGGCTCGCCCCCGGAGGGCAGGCACACGCACCGGCAACGACTCGTCCGCGAGCTGCGCCTCGGCGCGCTCGAAGAACTCCCGGGCCCTCTCCAGCTCGCCGGTCTCCAGGGCGCACTCGCCGAGACCGAGCAGCGCGGTGGCCTGCTCGCAGCCCAGCCCATGGGTCTCCGCCTCCGCCAGCAGCCCCGCGTACTGGCCGGCGGCCTCCTCGGCCCTGCCGTCCGCGAGCAGCCGCTGGGCCTCGGTGAGCCGCAGCCTGAGGTCGGTGGCGAGGTGGGCGGGCTGCCCGACGGCCAGTTCCTCGAAGGCCACGCCGAGCCGACCGGCGATGTGCCGCAGCGCCTCGTCGGACGCCCGCACCCGGCCGGCCTCCACGGTGGAGATGTAGGCGGGTGTGTAGGCGGGCTCCGCCAACTGTCGTTGCGTCAGCCCTTGTTGGGTGCGCAATTCCTGTACCCGCCGCCCGATGACCGCAGGGTCGTCCCGTTCGCGCATTACCCCGCTCACCCCAACTCCGTTGGCACCCCTTGCCGTTCGGCCCGTTCAGCCCCTAGGTTAAACGGCGGATTAAGTCTGCTTAATACGTCGCTGTCGTGTTGCGAGGTCGCCGTGCCCGGACGTACATCCGCACCCTACGGAAACACCACCGCCCGCAGGGCCGTAACCGCCGCGTTGATCGCCACGACAGCCCTGCTCCTCGCGGCGAACGCGGGCCCGGCCCGCGCGGCGTCCACACCCCCACGCACACACGCCACGTCCCCGGCCCCGACAGCCCACCGCTGACGGACCGGCTCCAGCGATCGGCAGATCTGTTCCACCCCGGGCACACGCGACCTGGCCGTCCCGTCCAGCCGCCGGAACGGATCCACCAATCCCCGTCCGCGTCGCCGCCCGGCCGGCCGGCCACCAGGGGAGAATGATCTGGGGCCCTCCCCGGCCCGCGGGCGGGCCCGAGCCGCCCGCTTTCCCCCGGCCGGATCCACGTTGCTCCCGAGCGGGACGGCCCGACTCCGCGCAGGTGGGGGTGTCGGCGTAACCGCCGGAGGCCTACGCTCGCGCCATGACCTCTGCCGCCGCCCGTACCGCCCTGGACCTGACCTCCGACCTCCCGGTGCCGGACCTGGAGGACCTCTACCGCGACCTGCACCGCCACCCCGAGCTGTCCCTGCGCGAGCACCGCACCGCCGGGACACTGGCCGGGCGGCTGGCGAAGTCCGGGTACGAGACGGCACAGGGCGTCGGCGGCACCGGGATCGTGGGCCGGCTGGCCAACGGCGACGGGCCGACCGTGCTGCTGCGGGCCGACATGGACGCGCTGCCGGTCCAGGAGGCCACCGGGCTGCCGTACGCCTCGCAGGCGGACGGGGTGATGCACGCGTGCGGGCACGATCTGCACGTCACCTGGCTGACCGGCGCCGCCGAGGCCCTGGCCGCCGGGCGGGAGACCTGGCAGGGCACCCTGCTGGTGGTGGGCCAGCCGGCCGAGGAAACCGGGCAGGGCGCCGCGCGGATGATCGCGGACGGGCTGTACGAGCGGTTCGGGCGGCCGGACGTGCTGCTCGGACAGCATGCCGCCCCGGGCCCGGCGGGCCTGTACCCGCACGCGCCGGGCCTGATCATGTCGGCGGCGACGGACGTGGACATCGTGGTGCACGGCCGTGGCGGGCACGGTTCGCGCCCGGAGGCGACGGTGGACCCCGTCGTCACCGCCGCCTACTTGGTCACCCGCCTCCAGACGGTCGTCTCCCGGGAGCTCGCCGCGGGCGAGTCCGCGGTCCTCACCGTGGGCCGGATCGAGGCCGGCACCCGGCACAACATCATCCCGTCCGAGGCCCGCATCTCGCTGAACCTGCGCAGCCAGTCCGAGGAGGTACGGCAGCGGATGCTGGCCGCGATCCGGCGCATCGCGCACGGCGAGTGCCTGGCCGCCGGCTGCCCGCGCGAACCCGACGTCGCCATCGGCAACACCTTCCCGGTGACCATGAACGACGCGCCCACCGACGCCACGGTGGCCGCGGTGCACGGGGAGGTCTTCGGCGCGGGCACGGTGTTCGACCCGGGTCCGGCGATGGGCAGCGAGGACTTCCCCGCGCTGGCGCTCGACGGCGCCATCCCGTACTCGTACTGGTTCGTGACCACGACCCCCGCCGAGGTGTGGGACAAGGCTCCCGGCGGCACCCTCCCGGAGAAGTTCGCGGCAGTACCGAGCAACCACAGCCCGCACTTCGCCCCCGACCTATCCGTCATCGCCCCCGGCGTCCGCACCCTCGTCTCCGGCGCCCTGGCGCTGTTGTCACCGGCGTGATCCCGGGACAGGGACCCTCCGGGGGCCTACTGCTGCTTTCCGGGCCCTACCGGGCGGCCTGAAGCTGCCGCAGCTGCCGCCGGACGTTCTCCAGCGCGCCCTGCCGGCGGCCCGGCACCCGCAGCCGCAACTCCGCGAGCGCGGGCCCGAGTTCACGGGCTCGCGCCGCGTCCGCGATCCGGCCCCACTGATGGTGCGCCCGGTCCACGGCCGCCTCCACGGCGGGCGCGTCCACCGCCTGCCCGGCGGCCAGCCGCACCCCGGCCACGCCGAGCCAAGCCCGGCAACTACGCACCGCGTCCCCCGCGAACATCGCGAGATCCGCCCGGACTTCGGCCCAGTGCAGAGCCTCGTCGGAGGCCGGCCCATGGTCCCGCACAGCAAGCCGCTCCTGCTCGGCGGCCAGCCCATCAGCATCACCATGCCGCCCGTCCTGCACGGCGGCACTGATGACGGCGTGCGGATCCCGACGGCCGGCGCCGGCGGCTCGCTGGGCGGGATAGGGGCGGGGGCGGGGGCGGGGGTCGGCGGCGGGCGAGACCTGTTGGGCGCCGGGCGGGTCCTGCTCACCGGCACGGGGGACCCGCCTGACGGCGTAAGGGTCGGTGGCGGGCGGGTCCTGCTCACCGCCGCGGGGGACCCGCCTGACGGCGTAAGGGGCGGGGTCGGTGGCGGGCGGGACCTGCTCACCGGCACGGGGGACCTGCTGGGCGCCAGCCGGGTCCTGCTCACCGGCGTACGGGAACTGACCGACGGCGCGAGGGACCCGCACGACGGCGTAAGGGTCGGGGTCGGTGGCGAGCCGGACCTGCTCGACGCCAGCCGGGTCCTGCTCACCGGCGCCCGGGACCTGACCGACGGCGCGGGGAAGTCGCCTGACGGCGTAAGGGTCGGGGTTGGTGGTGGCGGGCGAGGTCTGCTCGACGCCGGGCGGAGACTGCTCGACCCCGGGCTGGACCTGCTCGACGCCGGGCGGAGACTGCTCGACCCCAGGCGGGGCCTGCTCGACCCCAGGCTGGACCTGCTCGACCCCAGGCGGGGCCTGCTCGACGCCGGGCGGAGACTGCTCGACCCCGGGCGAGGTCTGCTCGACGCCGGGCGGAGACTGCTCGACCCCGGGCTGGACCTGCTCGAGGGCGGTCGGGGCTCGCTTGACCCCGGCCGGAACTTGCTCGGCGGCGGTCGAGGCCCGCGTGGCCTCGAATGGTGCCGGGACCTGTGTGACGGCATGTGGGGGCTGCTCGGTGCCGGGTGTGGCGGGGGCCTGGGCTTCCGGCCGACCGAGTCGGGTGGGCGGGTGGGAGAACGGGGGTCTGGGGGCGGAGCCCCCAGGAACGGTCAGCACCAGGTCCCGCCCCGCACTGGACTCGGCGATCCGCCCCAACGCCTGTTCGTGCAACCGAGGAAGCGGCGGCCGGTACCCACTGCGCAGCAACGTGGCCACGGCCTTCATGTACCCCGGTTCAGCCACCCCCCGCCGCCCACCCCCCGGCGCGACACGACCGTAAACGGCCGCATGCGCACCGCACTCCAGCCCACGTTCGGCCACGTACCGCCACGCCTCCCCCTCCGCATGCAGATCCACGACCAGCGCCGTGTCCACAGCGGAGCGCAACCGCAGCTCCTCCCGTATCCAGTGCCACGGGAACCCGGTGTAGCGCACCGTCGCCGCGGTGGTCCGCGCCAGCGCCAGATGCGGCAGCCGCTGCCGCCGGTCCAGCTGGAGCTGCCCGGCGATGTACAAGGTCAGCGGTCCCGGCGCGGCCGCGGCGGCGCGCAGCCGGGTCAGCACGGCCTGCGGCTCCAGCGGGTCGGCGAGTTCGACGACGTTCGCGGTGTCGGTGCCGGACAGCACGGCGGGGGCGACGGCGGCCAGCACCGGCAGCACGCCGGCCGCGTCCACCAGGCGCCCCCGGCCCAGCGGCGAGGCAGCGAGCAGCAGCACGGTCCCGGGCATCGGTGGTCCTCCCCCTATATCCACGCTCTCCAGCCAGCACCGTAACCGCTGCGGCTGCAAACGCGCGCCTCAGGAGAACACAGGCAGGCACAGGAAGGCGTCAGGACCCCGACCGTCCCTCGTCGCCGCCCCGGCCCACCACCCCTGGCACCCCCCGCTCCCCCCACTCCCCCCGCACCCTCCGTACGGCGAACACCGTGGTGTCGTCGTTCAGCCGGCCGCCGCTGTGCCGCAACACACCGTCGCGGACCCACCGGACCAGCCGCGCGGGGTCGGTGTGCTCCGGCCCGGCGGCGACCTCGGGCGCGAGCTCCAGAGCCAGCGGATAGAAGGTGCCCCGCCGGTCGCGGGCCTCGGTCACCCCGTCCGTGACCAGCAGCAGCGTCTCGTCGGCGGCGAGCGGCACCCGGTGCACGGGCGGCAGACCGCCCAAGAGGTCGGCGAAGCCGAGCGGCAGCCCTTCGCCGCTGGGCAGCTCACGCACTCCGCGCGGGCCGACTGCGAGCGGGGCCTCATGCCCGAAGTTGACGACCTCGATGCGCTCCGCCGCGTCGTCGGGGAAGCCGATCAGCACGGCGGTGGCGAACCGGTCGCCGTCGCCACGGCCGAGCGCGGTGGTGTGCATGCGGTGCCGCAGCATCCGGATCTCCAGGCGCTCGGCGACGGTCGCGAGGTCCGCCTCGTGGTAGGCGGCCTCGCGGAAGGTGCCGAGCAGCGCGGCGGCGGTCTCCACCGCGCCGAGCCCCTTGCCCTGCACATCGCCGACGAAGAGGCGGGTGCCGTGCGGGCTGGGCTGGATGTCGTAGAAGTCGCCGCCGACCCGGGCGTCGACGTCGGCCGCCAGGTACACCCCGGCGTGCTCCACTCCGGCCCAGGGCGACGGCAGCGGACGCAGCACGGTACGGCGGGTCGTCTCGGCGATGTCCTGGATGTGCAGGGTCTGCCGCTCCTTGCGCAGCCGCACCGCGCAGGCCACCACGGCCAGCAGGCCGCCGACGGCGACCAGCACGAAGTCGCCGAGACCGGCCTGGTACTGGCCCGGCCAGGCGCTGTCGGCGGCGACGTACGTCACCACCGCCAGCACGGCGAAGGCGCCCGTCGTCCGCACCCCGCAGATCGCGGCGGCCGTGCCGGGGACCAGCACGATCCAGGTGATGATCCGGAAGTGCTCGCTGGTGTTGAAGTCCACCAGCACGATGCCGACGAGCAGCAGCAGGGGCGGCACCCAGCCGACGTTCCGGCCGCGCACGCGCAGGAGCTGGCGCCGCCGGCCGTACTCGATGTCCGTCACGGCGGACAGCCCTCCATGTCTCTCGGCGTCTCCCAGCGAAACACGGGAGAGAACCCGCCGCATCCGGGCACTCGTCACTCTCCTGGCCGACTTGCCAGGCCGTGCCCCCAGGTGTGCTCTGGAAGGCGGGGGCGAGGAGAGAGAGGAGTGCTCTCATGGCTCAAGCGGCACCCGCGCCCGGCGGCATGTCCCGCCCCGGCCGCAGGGCGATCGGAGAACGGGTTCCCGGTGGCCGGCGCACGCACCCGCCCGACGTCTTCGACGCGCGCACCCACCGCGTCGCCCACTTCGCCGTTCCGGTCCTGCTGGGCCTGGTCTACGGCTACTGGGTCGCGGCCGACGCCCGCCAGGGCGGCTCCATCACCGGCGGGAACCTGCTGCTCGGCTGGCTCAGCGCGCTGGTGTTCGCGGTGGTGTCCATCGCCCTGCTGAGGCTGGCCCCGCGGATGGCGAGGGAGGTGCACGCGCTGCTGTGGTCGGCATTCGTGGGCATCGCGTTCGGCTTCCTGTACATCCAGACGCCGCACTCGGTCTGGCGGACCGTGATGATGTCGCTGCTCGTCGCGGGGTGCACCTTCGGCACGTTCTTCTACCGCTATTACACGCGCGAGGACGCGTTCGGGAACCGGGTCCGCTGACCCGGGCGGGCCGCGCGGGTGTTGCGGCGGGTGTTGAGGGGCGTTGTGGGGGGTTGTGTGGGGTTGTGGGCGTGGGTCCCGGCGGGCCGGGGCCCACGCCTCCCCCGTGTTCCCCACTTCCCTCACCCGGCCTTGCACCGGTCTCCTCCCCCACACCAGGAAACACCCGTTCGGGTGAACCCTCCACCGGAGATCGGAATCCCCAGTTCCGCCAAGGGGTGCGGGTCTTGCCCCGAACGCACGCGCTCCGCTCGCGTCCACGCCCGCGGGGCCGTTGTCTGGAAGCGTGCCCCCACGTCTCAGGAGCGCCCTGTCGGCCGTACTGCTCGCCCTGTCCTGCCTCCTCGTGCCGTTCGGCGCGCTGGCGGCCTGGGCGGCGTACGGGCTCGCCGACACGGGCCGGTACGTCAGCGCGATGGCGCCGCTGGCGGCCGACCCGAACGTGCGGGAGGCCGTCGCGGACACGGTCGGTGAGGGCATCCTGCGCGCGGTGGACCAGCATCTGGACGTCCGCCCGGCTGGGGGTACCCCCTCTGGGGGAGGCTCCCTCCGCCCCTTCGTGCGGGACGCGGTGCGCTCCTTCACCCGGACCGAGGCCTTCCGGCTGGCCTGGGTCACCGGCAACCGGGTCACCCACGACGCGGTCCTGCGCGCCCTGCGCGAGGAGGAGGGCGACGCTGCGGCCGGACGGGCGGTCACCATCGACTTCGCCCCCGTCACGGACCAGGTCAAGCGTCAGCTGACCCGGGACCATGTGCCGCTCGCCGCGCGCATCCCGGTGGAGCACACCGCGGTCTCCGTCCTCCCCGCAAGCGAACTCGCCTCATTCCGGAAGGGTTTCCACGTGCTCGAAGTCGCCGGTTTCTGGCTGCCGGTGGCGGCCGTCGCCTTCGCCGCCGGCGGGATCGCCCTCGCCGTCCACCGCCGTCACGCCGTCGCCGCGACCGCGCTGGGCACGGCCCTGGGCGGCGGCGCGCTGGCCCTGGCCGTGGCCGTCGGCCGGAGCCTCACCCTCGCCGGCCTGCCCGCCGGCGTCCCCCACCCGGCGGCCGGCGCGGTCTACGACGCCCTCACCGGCACCCTGCGCACGGTGGCCTGGCTCCTGCTCGGCCTGGGCCTCACGGTGGGGCTGACCACATGGCTGACCCGCCGCCTCCACCTGCCCCGCCCCACGCCCCCCTCCGCCCCGCCGGCGTCACCCCCGTCCCCCAGCTCCTCTCCGACCCCGACGCCGACCCAAGCCCAGGCCTGAGGCGGACCTCCGGCACACACCGTCCCCAGCCTGTGGATATCCGCCGGGGGTTCGGCGCGTACGACCCGACACCACCCCGGAGACACCGTGGCGGCGGCGCTACCGGGGCGAGGTGCAAGTCCGCCGCCAAGCCTGGGACTTCGGGGACCGGTTCGCCGACGCGTGGACGGCCGTGAACCGTTTCCTGGCGCGCGGTGGAACGCCCGCCGTAGGCTCGGCCCGTGACCCGTCACCCCGGACGCAGGCTCGGTATCTGGTGTGCCGGACTGCTGCTCGCCGGGGTCGGCGTGGTCATCGGCTGCCGGGTCGCCGACACCGACGGCGTCACCCCGGTACCCCAGCTGCTCGCCTTCCTGCCCTGGCTGCTCGTGCCGACCGGCTTCGCCCTGCTCTGCGCACTGCTCACCCGCTGGTGGCCGGGCCTGGTCTGCGGGGCCGTCGTACTCGGCGTGCTCACCTGGTACCTCCAGCCGTACGACGACACCGCCGGCCCCGGCGGCAGGCCGCTCGCCACCCTGCGCGTGCTGACCTCCAACGTGGAGTTCGGGCGCGGCACCCCCGCCCTCGTCCCGCGGATCCGGGACCGCCGCCCGGACATCGTCTTCGTCGAGGAGTGCGAGTTCAGCTGCCAGGCCACGCTGGAGGGCGACTTCGCGACCGTCTACCCGTACCGGCAGGCGGTCCGCGCGGCCGGCTCCCACGGCTCGCTCATCCTCAGCCGCTATCCCCTGACGCCGACGGCCGGTGTCCCCGGCATCATGGGCATGCCCGGCGCCGTCGCCGACGTGCACGGCCACGCCGTACGCCTCCAACTCGCCCATCCCATGCCGCCGTTGCCCGACCAGGTCGGCCTGTGGCAGCGCGAACTCGGCAGGCTCAGCGCCTTCGCGGCCGCCGACCGCCGTACGCCCACCATCCTGGCCGGCGACTTCAACGCCACCCAGGACCACGCGGCCTTCCGCCGCGTCCTCGACACCGGCCTGACCGACGCCGCCCGTCTCGCCGGACACGACCACACCGCCAGCTGGCCCGCGCGCACCGCCTCCGTCGTCGGCACCCAGATCGACCACGTCCTGCTCTCCCCGGACTTCACCGCGACCGACGCCCGCTTCCTCCGCGTCCCCGGGAGCGACCACCGCGCCCTCGTCGTGGACGTCACCCTCCACCGGCGCGGATGACTCCGGTGGACCGCGGAGGACTTCGGGTGGGCCTGCGGAGGACTCCGGGGGCGAGGGTGGGGCGGGGTCGGCGGCCAGGAAGACGAGGGCGGGGTCGGGGTCGGGAACGGAGGCCGGGAGGACCGGGGGCGGGTTCAGGGACAGAGGCCAGGAAGACCGGGGGACCGGCGGACGGCCTTCATGGACCAGAGCGGGGACCGTGGCACGACCCCCGGTGGGCCGGAGCGGGGACCGGGGACCACGCCCCCCAGGTGCACCAGGACAGAAACCGGCGGACGACCGACTGGACCAGCACGGGAGAGGGGCGCACGACCCGAGCCGGACCAGGACACGGAACCCACGGACGGCCCGCACCGGACCAGGACGCGGAACCCACGGACGACCCGCGCCGGACCAGGCCGTGGGCCTGGGACGACTCCGGTCGGTCCGGAGCGAACCGGCGATAATGGCCGCATGTCGCGCGAGTTCCCCATCGGCCTCACCCCTCCCGACTGGCTGGTCCGGAACCTCCGCCCCCAGCAGGCCCCCGTCAACAAGGCCGCCGTCGCCCGCGCCGCCGTGGCGATGGCCCTCTCCCTGGCAGCCGGCCTCGCCACCGGCCACCCGGCGTACGGCGCGCTCGCCTCCATGGGCGCCCTGTCGGGCGTCATCGGCGACACCGCCGACGCCTACCGCATGCGCATCCTCAACATCGCCGTCCCGCAGCTCTTCGGCGCGGTCGGTGTGACGCTGGGCGCGCTGGTGTACGGCCACGGCTGGTACGCGGTGGCCGTGGTGACCGGGATCGCCCTGCTCTCCGGCATGATCTCGACGATCGGCGCGGTCGCCTCGGTCTCCGGCCTGCTCCTCCTGCTCAACTGCGTGATCGGCGCGGGTCTCCCGCTCCCCCACCCCTGGTGGCTGGCCCCGGCCCTGATGACGGGCGGCGGCCTGCTGGTCCTCCTCCTCGCCCTGCTGGCCTGGCCGTTCCGCTCGGGCGTACCCGAACGCACGGCGGTGGCGGCCGCCTACCGCGCCGTCGCCGGGCTCCTCGCCGTCTCCGGCACGGACCACGTCGAGGAGTACGACGAGGCCCGCCGTACCGTCACCCAGTCCCTCAACCAGTCCTACGACCTGATCCTGGCCCGGCGCGCCCGCCACCACGGCCGCAGCCGCGACCTCACCCGTCTGCTGGCCCAGTTGAACGCCATCACGCCGGTGTTGGAGGTGGCCCCCGCGGCCCATCTGGCAGCCCGCCCCCTGCCGCTCGAAATCCCCGAGGCGGTCCACCACCTGGCCCGGGCGGTGGAAACGGGCCACACCGGTCCGCCGGCCCTGGACCTCCCGGTGCCGACGACGGAGACGGCCCGCGCGGTGGACCACGCCCTGCGCCACATGGCCGAGGTGGTGACGGCCCCCGACGTGGACCCCCGGGGCATCGACGACCGCCTGGGCCGCCCCGCCGCACTGGGCATCCGCACGGCGCGGGCGGCCCGCAACGTCGTACTGTCGGCCAACTCCTGGCGCTACGGCCTGCGCCTGGCGCTGTGCATCGGCATCGCCCAGGCCCTGGTGTCGTTGATCCCCGTTCCCCGGTCCTACTGGGTGGCCCTGACGATCACCTTCGTGCTGAAGCCGGACTTCGGCTCGGTCTTCTCCCGCGCCCTGCTACGGGCCCTCGGCACGGTGGCGGGCCTGGTGATCGCGGCGGTGGTCCTGGCGGAGGTCCCGCTGGGCTGGTGGGACGTGCTCGTGATGCTGCTCCTGGCGCCCCTGATCCCGGCGCTGACCCCCCGCGGCTACGGCTACCAGACGGCAGCGATCACCCCGGTGATCCTCCTGCTGTCGGACATCCTGAACCACCAGGGAACAGCCCTGCTCCTCCCTCGCCTGGCGGACTCACTCCTCGGCTGCGCGATCGCCCTGACCGCCGGCTACCTCCTGTGGCCGGAGAGCTGGCGCACCAGGGTCGGCGACCGCCTGGCCGACGCGGTGGCGGACACGGCGCGGTACGTGGAGACGGCGTTCGCCGCCGACGGGGACCCCGCCGAGCGGGCCCGCATGCGCCGCCGCCTCTACCGCGACCTGTCGGTGATCCGTACGGAGTTCCAGCGGGCCCTGACCGAACCACCGCCGACCGGCCGCCGTGCCGCCGCGTGGTGGCCGCTGGTCGTGGCGGTGGAACGTATCGTCGACGCGACCACGGCCGCCCGCGTCCGCGTGCGGCACGGGACACCGCCCCCGTCCTCGCCCGAGATCGCGCAGGTGGTACTGCAACTCCGGGAGCTGTCGGAGGGCGTACGGAACGCGGAGACGCTCACCCCGGTCCGCACGGACCTCACCGGCCCCGCGGGCAGCGTCCTGGAGCCGCTCCGCCAGGAAGTCGCGGCGGCCCGGGCGATCGCTTCTCCCCACTGAGAGCTTCGCTAACCTTACGTGTCCGTCCTGGCCAGGGATCGACGTGGATCAACTCACGCGAAGGGTTGCACACATGGGCATTCTCACTCTCCTGCGGAACGCATTCAGCCGCGCCCGCAAGGGACGAGCCACCGAGGCAGAGGGTGCGGACCGCCTGCCGGCGCAACCGGAAACCCTCCAGCCCACGGCCCCGGCGGCCGACCCCACCGTCCCGGAGCCCCGCCGCTCCTCCCCCGGGGAGCACGACCTGGTGGCAGCGGCCTTCAACAACGTAAAGGTCCCCCACCCGGCGGAAGGCGAGCCGGACATTCTCCCCTTGGAGAGGGCAGAGGCAAAGGAAGAGGCCGAGCCGGAGGTCACGGAGCCGACAGAGGCTCAGGAACAGGCCGAACCGGAGGCTGAGGTGCGGGAGGTCGTCGAGGCGGTGTCGGTGACGGAGGAGACCGCCGTACCGTCCGACGAGACGACGGCCCCGCAAGCCGCCGACGGCGAGGACGCCCCACAGGGGCCACCGGCAGCCGACGACGAGACCCGCACAGATGGTCCGAGCGGGAACACCGACGCCGAAGGCCAAGCCGAGGCGAACGACGCACCGGCCCCCACGCCGGAGGCGACCGCAGCCGACGACGAGACCCGCACAGATGGTGCGGGTGGGAGCGACATCCCCGCCGAAGGCGAAGCCGAGGCGGACAAGAAGAGCCCCGCCACCACCCTCGCCAAGGTCAAGTCCCGCACCCCCTCCCTCGCCACCGCCTACAAGGCCGCCACCACCACCCTGAAGAAGACCGACCTCACCGGCACCCGAGCGAAGGTCTACCTCGTGCTCGACCGCTCCGCGAGCATGCGGCCGTACTACAAGGACGGCTCCGCCCAGGCCCTCGCCGACCAGACCCTCGCCCTCGCCGCCCACCTGGACCCCGAGGCCACGGTCCACACCGTCTTCTTCTCCACGGAGATCGACGGCACCACCGACCTCACCCTCACCCCGGACCACGAGACGAAGATCGACGACGTCCACGCCGGCCTCGGCCGCATGGGCCGTACCAGCTACCACGCCGCCGTAGCGGCCGTACTCGCCCACTACGACGCGTACGAGAAGGACGCCACCCCCGCCACCCCCGCCCTCGTCGTCTTCCAGACCGACGGCGCCCCGGACGCGAAGACCCCCGCCACCCAGGCCCTGACCGAAGCCGCGCAGTCCCATCCCGCCGTCTTCTTCTCCTTCGTCGCCTTCGGAGAGCACGACAACAAGGCCTTCGACTACCTCCGCAAGGTGAAGTCCGACAACACGTCCTTCTTCCACGCGGGCCCCACCCCCCGCGAGCTGACGGACACCGAGCTGTACGAGGGCGTCCTCGCCGCCTGGCGCCCGTAACGGACCACCACGGACCGTCACACTCAGTGACACCGGGCCGCACGCTTCCCACCCTGCAAAACGGGAAGCGGGCGGCCCACCCATGTCGGCTACGATTTCAAGGTTCGAAACCGCAGAAAAGCAGCGACCTGGGAGCAGCCACGATGGCTCGACACCTCATCACCAGCGCCCTTCCGTACATCAACGGGATCAAGCACCTGGGCAACATGGTGGGGTCCATGCTCCCGGCGGACGTGTACTCCCGGTACCTGCGCCAGCGCGGCCACGACGTCCTGTACATCTGCGCCACCGACGAACACGGCACCCCGGCCGAGCTGGCCGCGAAGGAGCAGGGCCTGCCGGTCGACCAGTTCTGCGCCCAGGCGCACGACGCGCAGAAGGCGGTCTACGACGGCTTCCAGCTCGCCTTCGACTACTTCGGCCGCAGCTCCTCCCCGGAGAACCGCGAGATCACCCAGCACTTCGCCCGCAAGCTGAACGAGAACGGATTCATCGAGGAGCGGGCGATCCGCCAGGTCTACAGCCCCGCCGACGGCCGTTTCCTGCCCGACCGCTATGTCGAGGGCACCTGCCCCCACTGCGGCTACGACAAGGCCCGCGGCGACCAGTGCGAGAACTGCACCCGCGTGCTGGACCCGACCGACCTGATCAACCCGCGCTCGGCGATCTCCGGCTCCACCGACCTGGAGGTCCGCGAGACCAAGCACCTCTTCCTCCTCCAGTCGAAGCTGGAGAACGAGGTCCGCGAGTGGGTGGCCCGGCACGACAAGGACTGGCCGCAGCTCGCCTCCTCCATCGCCCACAAGTGGCTGACCGAGGGCCTGCACGACCGCGCGATCACCCGTGACCTGGACTGGGGCGTCCCGGTCCCGGCCGACACCTGGCCGGAGCTGGCCGCCGAGGGCAAGGTCTTCTACGTCTGGTTCGACGCGCCGATCGAGTACATCGGCGCGACGAAGGAGTGGGCCGACCAGGACCCGGAGAACCGGGACTGGAAGTCGTGGTGGTACGACGCGGACTCCGGTGAGAACCCCGTCCGCTACACCGAGTTCATGGCGAAGGACAACGTCCCCTTCCACACGGTGATGTTCCCGGCCACCGAGCTGGGCGTGCGCGAGCCGTGGAAGAAGGTGGACTACGTCAAGGCCTTCAACTGGCTGACGTACTACGGCGGCAAGTTCTCCACCAGCCAGAAGCGCGGTGTCTTCACCGACCAGGCCCTGGACATCCTCCCGGCCGACTACTGGCGCTACTTCCTCATCGCCAACGCCCCCGAGTCGGACGACTCGTCCTTCACCTGGGAGCACTTCACCGCCACGGTCAACAAGGACCTCGCCGACACCCTCGGCAACTTCGTCAACCGCGTGCTGTCCTTCTCGAAGAAGCGCTTCGGCGAGGAGGTCCCCGCGGGCGGCACCCCCGGCGAGGCCGAGGCCAAGCTCGGTGAGCAGATCGCCGAACTCCTCGCCGAGTACGAGGGCCACATGGAGACCCTGCAGTTCCGCAAGGCCGCCGCGGCCCTGCGCGCCCTGTGGTCGGCGGGCAACTCCTACCTGGAGGAGAAGGCCCCCTGGCTGCAGATCAAGACCGACAAGGACGCCGCGGCCCTCACCCTGCGTACGGCTATGAACCTGATCCACCTGTACGCGGTGGTCTCCGAGCCGCTGATCCCGGCGACGGCGAAGGTGATGCGCGGCGCCTTCGACCTGCCGGACGACACGGCCGCCTGGATCACCGAGGCCGAGGCCAAGTCCCTGACCTCGGTCCCCGCCGGCACCCCCTTCACGGTCCCGCCGGTGCTGTTCGCCAAGCTGACCGACGAGGACCTGGCGGCGTACAAGGAGCGCTTCGGCGGCGAGGAAGGCTGAGCCGGCCGGAATGATCCGCGGACGGGGCGCCGAGCACATGCTCGGCGCCCTTTCGCATGAGTCAAGAGGCGTGGCCGAGGACGAGCGCGCCGACGACCGGTGCGGCGTAGACGAGCGGGAACGGGATGTGGGAGTACCAGCGGGCCCGCGCCACGGTGACGGCGGCCCCGAGGAAGTAGACCACCAGCCCGATCCCGGCCAGCACCCCGATCACCGGCACGAACAGCCCGACCACCAGCCCCACGGCCCCGGCGGCCTTGGCCACGCCGAGCAGGGTCCACCACGACTGCGGCACCCGGTAGTCGGTCAGGGCCTTCACGATCCAGTCGGCCCGCATGAGCAGCACGGCCCCGGAGAACCCGGCCATCAGCGCGGCGAGCAGGGTGACGACGATGTGGGCGATGTGCATGAGAGGCTCCCGGAGGGACGCGATCGGAGTCGGACATCTCTCTGACACCGCGGCGCGGGAGGAGTGTGACAGCACCTCAAAAGATCTTCGCGAACGAAGAACGTTTCTGCCTCACTCGAATGACTGAACGCATCCGCATCACCGCTCAACCGGCCTTTCGCCGCTCATAAGTTGCGCACATGGTCACATCCACCCACGAGGCCTCCCACCGGATCTTCCAGGACCGGCCGGAGATCCTCACCCCGGTCTTCGATCTCTTAGGAGTCCCGATGTCCGCCAAGGCATCGGTGGCGGTCCTCAGCGCCGACGTGACGGAGATCCAGCCCCTGGAGAGACGAGCGGACACCGTCCTGCGCGTCGAACCGTCCGACGGGGACCATTTCCTGCTCGCCATCGAGACGCAGCTGAAGCGCGACGAGCGCAAGACGACGAGCTGGCCGTACTACGTGGCGTACTTGCGGGAGAAGTTCTGCCTGCCGGTACTGCTGCTCGTCACCTGCACGGACCGGCGCACCGCGCGCTGGGCGACCGGGCCGTTCACCTGCGAGGTCCGCGGCTGGACCACCCACAGCACACATCCCCTGGTCCTGGGCCCGGACAACGTACCGAAGATCACCGACCAGCGCACAGCAGCCAGGGACCCCGCGATGGCGGTGTTCTCGGCCATCACACATGGCCGGGATCCAGAGGCCCCGGCCATACTGGAGGCCACGGCCGACGCTCTGAAAGCAATGGAGGACAGCCAGACCGCCCAGCACCTCGGCGGCCTGTTGGAGATCGGCCTGGGGGACACTCCGGCCCGCGAGACATGGAGAGAGCTGATGGGTTTCACCAACTTCTTCCCCGGCCGGGGCACCATGCTGGAAGAGGTCTACCTTGAGGGCAAAGCCGAGGGCGAGGCCGAGGGCGAGGCCAAGGCCATCCTCCGCTTCCTGGCGGCGCGCGGCATCCCCGTCCCCGAGGAGGCCCGTGAACGCATCGCCGGCTGCACCGACTTGGAGCTCCTCAACCGCTGGCTGGACCGGACGCCTCACGTGCAGTGCGTGCACGACCTCTTCGCCGAGGGGCCGGAGGACACGGACGCGGCGTCGGCCTGAGTGAACCGGGGGCGGGGCAGCCGTGCCGCACGCCCCCGGTCTGGCAAAGTACCGGTGTCGTGAACCTTCCCGAACCCCACCGGCGCCTCCTCGCCGATGTCGTCACGGCTGGCGGCCCGTACGGGCTGGTCCTCGCCGGCGGATACGCCCTCCAGGCGCACGGGCTGCTGCAACGCCCGCACGCCAACCTCGATTTCGCCACGGAGAGTTCCGAGGGCCTGGACCGGATCGCCGGTGCCGTCGACGCGGCCCTGGAGGCCCGCGGCCGGCAGGTGCGGCTCGGGACCGCCGACGCACTCACCGCCCAGCTGACCGTCACCGATCCGCCGACCGGTGAGCCCTGCGCCCTCGCGCTGCACAAGGAGGCCTTCTGGCAGCCGCCGGCGCTCACCGAGTACGGGCCGGCCCTCTCCCTGGAGGACGCCGTCGGTACGAAGATCCGGGCGCTGTACGACCGGGGCGCGGCCGTCGACCTGATCGACGCGCGGGCCGCCGCGGCCCGGTTCTCCCTGCCGGATCTGGAGGAGCTGGGCCGTCGACACGCCCATGACCCGTTCGACCTGCCGACCCTGCAGTCCCGGCTGACGGGCACGGACTTCTACTCCGACGCGGACTTCCTCCGGTACGGGCTGGCGGAGGAACAGGTCATGGCCTTGCGCGCCTGGGCCCAGCGCTGGTCCGACGACATCGCCGAGCGCCTCCTGGAAGACGGCGCGTCCCCCGACGTCGAGCCGGACACGGACTCCGGCCCCGACGCGGGGGACTGACGAACGGCGCCGTACTACTTCGGCTGCGGCTTCCTGATGTTCAGGTGCAGCTCGCGCAGGCGGGCCTCCTCCAGCTCGGTGGGGGCGCCCATCATCAGGTCCTGGGCGTTGCCGTTGAGCGGGAAGGCGATCGTCTCGCGGATGTTGGGCTCGTCCGCGAGGAGCATGACGATGCGGTCCACGCCGGGGGCGATGCCGCCGTGCGGCGGGGCGCCGAAGCGGAACGCGCGGAGCATGCCCGCGAACTTCTCCTCGACGGTCTCGCGGTCGTAGCCCGCGATCTCGAAGGCCTTGAGCATGATCTCCGGCTCATGGTTCCGGATGGCGCCGGAGGACAGCTCGACACCGTTGCAGACGATGTCGTACTGCCAGCCCAGGATGTCCAGCGGGTCCTGGGTCTGCAGGGCCTCCAGGCCGCCCTGCGGCATGGAGAAGGGGTTGTGCGAGAAGTCGATCGCGCCGGTCTCCTCGTCCTTCTCGTACATCGGGAAGTCGACGATCCAGCAGAAGCGGAACACGCCCTCCTCGAAGTGGCCGGCGCGGCGAGCCGCCTCCACCCGCACCGCGCCCATGATCTTGGAGACCTCGTCGAACTCGCCCGCGCCGAAGAAGACCGCGTGGCCGGGGGCCAGGGACAGGCGCTTGGTCAGCTCGGCGACGTTGTCCTCGGTGAGGAACTTCGCGATCGGGCCGGAGAGGGATCCGTCCTCGCCCACGCGGACCCAGGCCAGGCCCTTCGCGCCGAGCGAGACGGCGAAGTCGCCGAGCTGGTCGAAGAACTTGCGCGGCTGGTCCTGGACGGCCGGGACGGGCAGCGCGCGCACGTGCTTGCCGGCGAACGCCTTGAACTCCGAGCCCTCGAAGACATCGGTGATGTCGACCAGCTCCAGCTTGGCGCGCAGGTCCGGCTTGTCGGAGCCGTACTTCAGCATCGCCTCGCGGAACGGGATGCGCGGGAAGGGAGACGTGACATGGCGGCCGTTGCCGAACTCCTCGAACAGCTCGGTCATGAGCTTCTCGACCGGCTGGAAGATGTCCTCCTGCTCGACGAAGCTCATCTCGATGTCGAGCTGGTAGAACTCGCCCGGCGAACGGTCGGCGCGGGCGTCCTCGTCGCGGAAGCAGGGCGCGATCTGGAAGTAGCGGTCGAAGCCGGAGATCATCAGCAGCTGCTTGAACTGCTGCGGCGCCTGCGGCAGCGCGTAGAACCTGCCGGGGTGAACGCGGGAGGGGACCACATAGTCGCGAGCGCCCTCGGGGGAGGTGGCGGACAGGATCGGCGTCGCCATCTCGTTGAAGCCCATCGCCGACATCTTCTGGCGCATGGCCGAGATGACCGCCGTACGCAGCATGATGTTGCGGTGCATGCGCTCGCGGCGCAGGTCCAGGAAGCGGTACTCCAGGCGCCGCTCCTCGTTGACGCCGTCCTCGGTGTTGATCGTGAACGGCAGCGGCGCGGCGGCGCCCAGCAGCTCGACCTCGGACACCTCGACCTCGATCTCGCCGGTGGGCAGGTCGGGGTTGATGTTCTCGGTTCCACGTGAAACAACGCGGCCGTCGACGCGGACCGTGGACTCCTTGGAGACCTTGTCCAGGGCCTCGTACGCCGGCGTGCCGGGGCGGGCCACCAGCTGCGTGATGCCGTAGTGATCGCGCAGATCGATGAAGAGGATGCCGCCCAGGTCGCGCCGATTGTGCAGCCAGCCACTCAGCCGGACGTCGGTGCCGACGTCAGAGGCGCGGAGCTGGCCGCAGGTGTGGGACCTGTACCGATGCATCGTCGTTCATCGTCCTTCGTGTGTGGGTCTGCGGGGGAGGGGTGCTCTCCCCGGCGAGAACGGGCACGGGGCCCGGACCCATCAAGGGTACCGGGCACCCCAAGATCGGCTCCCCACCTTTTCCCGCGCCGCACTGGAGGATCCTCCGAGTCCGAAGGGGGCGGGATTCTCCTTTCCTACGGTGGCAGTTATCGGTCAGACATTCCTAAAGTGGGCGAATGCGCACAGGCGAGCCCCTTCCGTCCGTCGGAGACGTCCTCGCCGCCCTCGCGACCGGGCTGTGGCACTGGGACACAGCCGCCCAACTGGTCACCGTGGACGCGGAGGCGGCGCGGCTGCTCGGGCTGCCCGCGGAGCCGACCACCCTCACGGAGGTCCAGACCCGGGCCCGGCTGCACCCGGA
Source organism: Streptomyces sp. RB17 (assembly GCF_009604455.1). Lineage (GTDB taxonomy): Bacteria > Actinomycetota > Actinomycetes > Streptomycetales > Streptomycetaceae > Streptomyces. The sequence continues at coordinate 361,136 of NZ_WEGL01000004.1, read as the reverse complement.
GGACTGGAACGAGATCACCGGGGTGATCCCGCTGGCGGTCGACGAGGGCACGCTCGCCGAGGTGCGCATCCGGATCATGGACGAGCAGGGGAACGTCCTGCGGGTCGTCCGCAGCCGGTCCAAGCCGTCCTTCGACCCCGAGCGGCGGGCGTACGAGCTGATCGGCACCCTCCAGGAGGTCACCGAGCCCACCCCGGGCACCCGGGCCGCGCGCAGCGCGGTCACCGGCGACTGGCGGCGCTCGCGGGAGGCGTTCCTGCTGGACGCGGGCCGGGCGCTGGCGGAGGCACAGTCCACCGCGGAGGTACTGCGGGTGGCCGGCGGCCTGTCGATGCCGGGCTTCTCCCCGGACGGGCTCGTGGTGTTCGGGGTGGAGGGCGACCGGCTGACGATCACCGGCGAGCACGGCCACCAGCCCGGCGACATGAACCCTTTCTCCGACATGCCGCTGACCACGCACTATCCGGCGGCCGAGGTCGTCCGCACGGGCCGCGCGGTGTATCTGTCCTCGCCCGCGGAGTACAAGGAGCGCTACCCGGCGACCTGGCCGCTCGCCCAGCCCTTCGGCCGCCGCTCATGGGCCTTCCTGCCGCTGACGGTGGCCGGACGGACGATGGGCGCCTGGATGGCGGGCTTCGCCTATCCGGTGGCGTTCACGCCGGACGAGCGGGCCGTGCTGGCGACGGTGGCCCGGATGCTCGCCCAGGCGCTGTCCCGGGCGGAGGCCACCGAGTCGGAGCGGGAGCTCACGGAGGGCCTGCAGCGCTCCATGCTCCCCTCGCTCCTCCCGGAGATCCCCGGCATACAGGTCGCCGCCCGGTACATCCCGACCGGCGGCGGACTCCAGGTCGGCGGCGACTGGTACGACATGATCCCGCTGCCCTCCGGCCGCTTCGCGCTGGCCTTGGGCGACGTCCAGGGCCATGACGTACGCGCCGCGGGCCTCATGGGCCAGCTGCGCATCGCCCTGCGCGCCTACGCCTCCGAGGGGCACCGTCCGGACGCCGTGCTCTCCCGCGCCGCCCGCTTCCTGCACGGCATCACCCACGACGACCAGATGACCGACATCCGCTTCGCGACCTGCGTGTACGTGGAGGCCGACCCGGCGACCGGGATGCTGGAGATCGCCCGCGCCGGGCACCCGGACCCGGCGATCCGGATGGCCGACGGCACGGTGATGATGCGGCCGACGGCGGGCGGGGTGCCGCTGGGCGTGGACCCGGACGCGGACTATCCGACGACCCGGTTCGCCCTGCAGCCCGGCGAGACGCTGATGCTCTGCACCGACGGCCTGATCGAGACCGGCGGGCACGACCTGGACAGCGGCTGGCACCGGCTGCGCGCGATCCTCGAGGCCCACCCGGGGGACGACGACGGGGTCGATCTGGAGTCCCTGGCCGACGCGCTGGTGCAGGGCGTGCACGGACCGTCCTCGCACCACACCACCGGTCCCCTGGCCGACCGCCGCGAGGACGACATCGCGCTGGTGCTGCTGGGCCGGCCGTTGGACGGCGCCATACGGCCCGCGATACGGCGCACCCTGCTGTCGGTGGCGCAGGACGAGCCGGACCGGATCGCCGAGGCCCGTCGGCACCTGCGCGAGCTGCTGCACGACTGGGCCTCCCCCGAGCAGATCGACTCGGCGGTGCTGCTGGTCTCCGAGATGGTCACCAACGTCCTCGTCCACACCGACACCGACGCGCTGCTGCTCGCCGAGGTGACCGGCGAGACCGGCGCGCGCGGTCTGCGGGTGGAGGTCACCGACGCGGGCGACGACCTGCCGCACCGGCGCCGCCCCGGCGAACTGGCCTCCTCCGGCCGCGGCCTGATGCTGATCGAGCTGCTCGCGGACGCCTGGGGGGTGAACCCACGGGGCGAGGGCAAGAGCATCTGGTTCGAACTCTACGAGCCGGGGGCGGCGTCGGGCGGCGCGTCCGGGGGCGCGGCGGGCGGTCTGTCGGGGGGCGACCCGGGGGACGCGGCCGGAGGTGACTCGGGAGGCTCGGCGGGCGGCGACTCCGGGGTTGCGGCCGGAGGTGACTCGGGAGGCTCGGCGGGCGGCGACTCCGGGGTTGCGGCCGGAGGCGACTCGGGAGGCTCGGCGGGCGCCGACTCCGGGGTTGCGGCCGGAGGCGACTCGGGGGACGCGGCAGTAGGCGGCGCGGTGGATGGACGCGCGCCGGAGGGTGGCGCATCCGAGCGGCGCTCGCCGGAGGGCGGCGCATCCGCAGGGCCCTCGGCAGAAGGCGACGCATCCGCAGGGCCCTCGGCAGAAGGCGACGCATCCGCAGGGCCCTCGGCAGAAGGCGGCGCATCCGCAGGGCGCTCGGCGGAAGGCGGCGCACTGGCGGGCGACGCGCCGGGCGGCGGTGAGTTGGCGGGTGGCGCGCTGGAGGGCGAGGCGGCGGAGGCCGCTGAGCTGGACGCCGATGAGTCGGAGGGCGCTGCGTAACGCGTCCGCAGCTCGTGTACGACCCCGAAGGCGGCCGCGGTGAGCGGGACCGCGAGCAGCATCCCGAGGATGCCCGCGACGGACGCCCCGGCGGTGATGGCGACCATCACCACGGCGGGGTGCATCTGCACGGTCCGGCTCTGGATGACCGGCTGCAGCACATGCCCCTCCAGCACCTGCACGGCGAGGACGACCCCGAGCGCCCACAGCGCGATGACGAAGCCGCGGTCGGCCAGGGCGACCAGGACGGCCACCGCGCCGGAGATGAAGGCGCCGAGATAGGGGATGTAGGCGCCGACGAAGACGAGCGCGCCGAGCCCGACCGCGCCGGGCACCTGGAGGATCAGCAGGCCGACGGTGATGCACACGGCGTCGATGAGCGCGATGAGGGTCGTACCGCGCATGAACCCCTCGACCGCCTCGAAGGCGCGCCGCGCGACGGCCTCCAGGGTGTCGGCGGTGCCGCCGGGCGCGACGGCCCGCAGGATCTCCACGGCCCGGTGGGAGTCGCGCAGGAAGAAGAAGACGAGCAGCAGGGCGAGCACGGCCATCGCGATGGACTCGCCGACGACGCTGACCCCGCTGATGACGTTGGACGCGGCCGTGCCCCCGAACCTGCTCAGCAGCTTGCGCGCGTTCACGGCAAGGTCGTCGAGCCCGGTGCCGGCCGCCCCGAAATGCTGTGAGACACCCTTGGCGGCGCTCCGCAGCGAGGCGATGATCTGGTCGCCGGTGTCGATGAGCGCGGCGACGACGATGTACACGGCACCGCCGACAACGGCCACCACGGCGACACACGTGAGCCCGGCCGCCACCGACGCCTGCACCCCGGTCCGCACCAGCCGCCGGTGCAACGGGCCGAGCAGCGCGGTGCCGAGCAGGGCGAGCAGCACCGGTGTGACGGCCGTACGCAACTCCCCGCACAGCCGCACCCCGACCCATCCCACCCCGGCGACGAGCAGCAGCACTGCGCACCAGGCGGCGAGGCGTCGAACGGGTTCGGGCAACAGCTGCACGCGTCCAGCGGATCATGGCCGCCGACGGGTGTCCTGCCGCGCGGGGCCGGGCGGGTGAGGTGCGCGGCTGCGGCGGGCCGGGGCTGGTGGGGGCTCATATCCTCGCCGCATGCGTATCGGAGAGCTGGCGGGGCGCACGGGAGTTCCGGTTCCGACGATCAAGTACTACACGCGGGAGGGCCTGCTGCCGCCCGGTGCGCGCACCAGCCCCAACCAGGCCCGGTACGACGACTCCCACGTCCGCAGGCTCAAGCTGATCCGGGCGATGCTGGAGGTCGGCGGCATGTCCGTGACCACGGTCGGACAGGTGCTCGCCCGGATGGACGCGCCGGACCAAACCGTCCACGGGATGCTCGGCGCCGCCCGGCCCGCCGTCAGCCGGAGCGCCGCGGAACGGGGCACCCCGCAGGACCGCGAGCGGGCCGAGGCGGAGGTGGCCGAGCTGGTGCGCCGGCACGGCTGGCGGGTCACACCGGAGAACCCCGGCCGGGCGGCGCTGGTGCAGCTCGTCGTGACGTACCGCGACCTGGACCGGGAGGACCTGCTGGCGCTGCTCGACGAGTACGCCTCGGCGGCCGGCCGGCTCGCCGGAGCGGAACTGGCCGCCGTGGCCCGGGTACCGACCGTGGACGGCAGGGTCGAGGCGGTGGTGCTGGGCACGGTGCTGGGCGACGCCGCGATGGCCGCGCTGCGCCGCATCGCTCAGGAGGACGCCTCGGCCAGGATGCCCGCGCCTCCCCTGTGAGGCGAAGCAGACCGGGGTCACGGCCGGCGGTCGGTTCACTCCGTGTGTGCGTTCGAGATGCAGCCTGTGACGATCCACGCAAGCCTGAGGGCATTCCCCAAGACACCCGTCTTGCCGGAGAACTCAGGAAGGAATCGTTCACCATGCGACGCATTGCCGCGTTCTTCGCCGCCGCGCTTCTCACCGTTCTTGCGGCCCCCGCAGCTTCTGCGGGGGAGGGCGGATCCCACGTATGCGACACCCACACGATCAGCTCGCTGTGCTGGTGACCTCTCCCTGAAGGTGACCTCTCTGCGCAGGTCACCTCGTTGTGAACAGAGACAGGCCGTGGACCCCGGGGTCCACGGCCTGTCCCCGGTCACATACCGTCCGCGGACATCCCGTGGACCGCCGGAATCGTCCCCAGCCGTCCCTTCTGGAAGTCCTCGAACGCCTGCATGAGCTCTTCCTTGGTGTTCATGACGAACGGCCCGTAGTGCGCCATGGGCTCACGGATGGGCTGTCCGCCGAGCAGCACGATCTCCAGGTCCGGCGTGTGGGAGTCCTGCTTCTCGTCCGCGCGGACGGTCAGCGAGGAGCCGGCGCCGAACACGGCGGTCTGGCCGAGGTGGATCGGCCGGCGCTCCGTACCGACGCTGCCGCGGCCCGCGAGGACGTAGGCCAGGCCGTTGAAGTCCTCCCGCCAGGGCAGGGTGACCTCGGCGCCCGGGGCGACGGTCGCGTGGATCATGGTGATCGGGGTGTGCGTGATGCCGGGACCCTGGTGGCCGTCCAGCTCGCCCGCGATGACGCGCAGCAGCGCACCGCCGTCCGGGGTCGTCAGCAGCTGGACGCTGCCGCCGCGGATGTCCTGGTAGCGCGGGGCCATCATCTTGTCCTTGGCCGGGAGGTTCACCCACAGTTGCAGGCCGTGGAAGAGGCCGCCGGACACGACCAGGGACTCCGGCGGCGCCTCGATGTGGAGGAGGCCCGACCCTGCCGTCATCCACTGGGTGTCGCCATTGGTGATGGTGCCCCCACCGCCCTGGGAGTCCTGGTGGTCGAAGACGCCGTCGATGATGTAGGTGACGGTCTCGAAGCCGCGGTGCGGGTGCCAGGGGGTGCCCTTGGGCTCGCCCGGCGCGTACTCCACCTCGCCCATCTGGTCCATCATGATGAACGGGTCGAGGTGGCGGTAGTGGATCCCCGCGAACGCCCGGCGCACCGGGAAGCCCTCGCCCTCGAACCCGCTCGGGGCGTTGGCGACCGCCAGCACCGGACGCGCCACGGCGTCGGCGGGAGCGGTCACGCGGGGCAGCGTCAACGGGTTCTCGACGGTCACTGCAGGCATGGTCGGACCTCCTTGTGCGCTCACTTTAGTTGAGCGTTGAACTTTCTGCCAGTCCCAACGGAACGAGCCCGGAGGGAATTCCCTCCGGGCCCCGAGGAGCGGACGTCACGCGAAGGCGATGGAGACGGCGAGTCCGGCCGCCATCGCGCAGCCGCCCAGCACCGGAATCCCGAACATCAGCAGCAGAACGGCGCCGAGGACGAACATCCCGGCGGTGCGGGTGCCGACCTGGCTGGTTCCGTCGGGGTCCGCGGGGTCGTACAGGATCGGCGCCCACGGGGTGCCGCGCGTGTCGGTACCCGTGCATGTGCGCCGCTCCCCGCTCAGGTCGGTGTAGGAGTAGACATGCCGCGTCACCAGAGCGTCCTCGACGCTCTCCACACGGGACGACTCCAGCCGCCCCTCCGCCACGGTCCCCCGCCGGCGCAGCACCACGACGGCCCCCACCAGCCGGCAGCCGGCCCGGGCGGACCACCAGCCGACAGCGCCCACGGCGAGGGCGAAGAGCCACATCCCGACGGGCGCCACCCCGCCGGCCACCCCCAGCACACCCGACGTCAGCGCGACGACGCCCGCGCCGGCCCACCCCCTGCGCGACAACGGCGGCTAGCCGTACATCCGACGCATGGCGAAGTCGACCATCTGCTCGACCGCCTTCGCGTCGAAGACCATCCGGTGCTCGCCCTCCATGTCCAGGACGAAGCCGTAGCCGGTGGGCAGCAGGTCGATCACCTCGGCGCCGGTGATCACGAAGTACTTGGACTCCTTGCCCGCGTACCGGCGCAGTTCCTTGAGCGAGGTGAACATCGGGATCACCGGCTGCTGGGTGTTGTGCAGGGCGAGGAAGCCGGGGGTGTCGCCGCGCGGGCAGTACACCTTCGACGTGGCGAAGGTCTGCTGGAAGTCCTCGGCGGACATCTGCCCGGTGGTGAAGGCGCGCACCGCGTCCGCGAGGGAGGGCGGGGACGGCTCCGGGTAGAGCGGCGGCTGCTGGCCGTACCCGCCGACACCGCCCGGCTGCTGCGGCTGGGCGTACTGCTGCTGAGCGCCAACGTTCTGGTCGTAGCCGTACATGGCGCAAGAGTACCGAGGGACGGGGGCGGAGAGGGTGACGACGAGTTGACGGCCCGGTACCGGGCGATCGGCCCGACCACCGGGGTACGGGCGCGGGCCCGCGAGCGACCGGCCCCTCGAACTGGACGAGCCTGCTGACGTGATGGCGGCCACCGGACGGTTCCTGCTCGCGCACGCCCTGGCGAAGGGGATACGGGGCGCCCGGCTGGTGGGGATACCGGGCGGTCGCCTGCCTTTCGTCGAGCACACGGACCGGTGGCGGCCCTGTTCACCAGCGCGGCGAGTAGACCCTTCTCACACTTGCCCGGGCAGGGGTTGCTTCTTATTACCGGCGGGTAGCATCATCGGAGCTACTTGTTGGTACGTGAACTAGGTGCGAGGAGTCAGTGCCTCGCCGATCCCTCTACGGAGCCGTCGCCATGGGGCACTACAAGCCGAATCTCCGCGACATCGAGTTCAACCTCTTCGAAGTACTGGGGCGCGACAAGGTGTACGGCACCGGCCCGTTCGAGGAGATGGACGTCGACACCGCCAAGAGCGTCCTGGAGGAGCTGACCCGCCTCTCGGAGAACGAGCTGGCCGAATCCTTCGCCGACGCCGACCGCAACCCGCCGGTCTTCGACCCCCAGACCAACACCGCGCCGGTCCCGGCGTCCTTCAAGAAGAGCTACCAGGCCTTCATGGACTCCGAGTACTGGCGGCTCGGCCTGCCCGAGGAGATCGGCGGCACCACCTCGCCGCGCTCCCTGATCTGGGCCTACGCCGAGCTGATCCTGGGCGCCAACCCGGCCGTGTGGATGTACTCCTCGGGCCCGGCGTTCGCCGGCATCCTCTTCGAGGAGGGCAACGAGGTCCAGAAGCACATAGCCAAGATCGCCGTGGAGAAGCAGTGGGGCTCCACGATGGTGCTCACCGAGCCCGACGCGGGCTCCGACGTGGGCGCCGGCCGCACCAAGGCGATCCAGCAGGCGGACGGCTCCTGGCACATCGAGGGCGTGAAGCGCTTCATCACCTCCGGCGAGCACGACATGTCCGAGAACATCCTCCACTACGTGCTCGCGCGGCCGGAAGGCGCCGGTCCGGGCACCAAGGGCCTCTCCCTCTTCCTCGTCCCGAAGTACGAGTTCGACTTCGAGACCGGCGAGCTGGGCGAGCGCAACGGCGTCTACGCCACCAACGTCGAGCACAAGATGGGCCTGAAGGCCTCCAACACCTGCGAGATGACCTTCGGCGACCAGCACCCCGCCAAGGGCTGGCTCATCGGCGACAAGCACGACGGCATCCGCCAGATGTTCCGCATCATCGAGTTCGCCCGCATGATGGTCGGCACGAAGGCGATCTCCACGCTGTCCACCGGCTACCTGAACGCGCTGGAGTACGCCAAGGAGCGCGTCCAGGGCCCCGACCTGGCGCAGTTCATGGACAAGTCCGCGCCCAAGGTCACCATCACCCACCACCCGGACGTGCGCCGCTCGCTGATGACGCAGAAGGCGTACGCGGAGGGCATGCGCGCCCTGGTGCTGCACACCGCCTCCGTCCAGGACGCCATCCAGATCAAGGAGGCGGCCGGTGAGGACGCCTCCGCCGAGCACGCGCTGAACGACCTGCTGCTGCCCATCGTCAAGGGCTACGGCTCCGAGAAGGGCTACGAGCAGCTCGCCCAGTCGCTGCAGACCTTCGGCGGCTCCGGCTTCCTGCAGGAGTACCCGATCGAGCAGTACATCCGGGACTCCAAGATCGACACCCTGTACGAGGGCACCACCGCGATCCAGGGCCAGGACTTCTTCTTCCGGAAGATCGTCCGCAACCAGGGCGCCGCGCTGAACTCCCTCGCCGAGGACATCAAGAAGTTCCTGGCGCTCGGCACCGGCGGCGAGGAGCTGGCGGGCGCCCGTGAGCACCTGGCCAAGGCGGCCGTGGAGCTGGAGGCGATCGTCGGCCTGATGCTGACCGACCTCGCCGCCACCGAGCAGGACACCAAGAACATCTACAAGGTGGGCCTGAACACCACCCGCCTGCTCATGGCCTCCGGTGACGTCGTCGTCGGCTACCTGCTGCTCAAGGGCGCCGCGATCGCCGCCGAGAAGCTCGCCACGGCCTCCGCCAAGGACAAGGCGTTCTACACCGGCAAGATCGCCGCCGCGAAGTTCTTCGCGGCGAACGTCCTGCCGGGCGTCACCCTCGCCCGCAAGGTCGCCTCCGGAGTGGAGCTGGACCTGATGGAACTGGACGAGGCCGCGTTCTAGAAGGTACGTGCGGATTCGTTCCGACAGGTACATGAGGATTCCGTGTGCGGGCCCGCTCCCTTTCCGGGAGCGGGCCCGTGCACGTCGTTAAGGTGAACCCATGAGCGCACCAGCCCGCTTCGACCGCGGCCACACCGACGACCTCATGTCCTTCCTGGCGGCGAGCCCGTCGCCGTACCACGCCGTGGCGAACACCGCCGAGCGGCTGGAGAAGGCGGGCTTCAGGCAGGTCGCCGAGACGGACGCCTGGGACTCCTCGAGCGGCGGCAAGTACGTGCTGCGCGGCGGCGCGATCGTGGCCTGGTACGTCCCGGAGGGCGCCGAGCCGCACACGCCGTTCCACATCGTCGGCGCGCACACCGACTCCCCGAACCTGCGGATCAAGCCGCGGCCGGACAGCGGGGCGCACGGCTGGCGCCAGGTCGCCGTCGAGATCTACGGCGGCCCGCTGATGAACTCCTGGCTGGACCGCGACCTGGGCCTGGCCGGCCGGCTGAGCCTGCGGGACGGCTCCTCGGTCCTGGTCAACGTGGACCGGCCGCTGCTGCGCGTGCCCCAGCTCGCCATCCACCTGGACCGCTCGGTCAGCACCGAGGGGCTCAAGCTCGACAAGCAGCGTCATCTGCAGCCGGTCTGGGGCCTCGGCGACGACGTCGGCGACGGCGATCTGATCGCCTTCCTGGAGCATGAGGCGGGGCTCGCGGCCGGCTCGGTCACCGGCTGGGACCTGATGACGCACCCGGTGGAACCCCCGGCCTACCTCGGCCGGGACCGGGAGCTGGTGGCCGGTCCGCGCATGGACAACCTGCTGTCGGTGCACGCGGGTGCCGCCGCCCTGGCCGCTGTCGCGGCCTCCGGCGCCCCGCTCACCCGCATCCCCGTGCTGGCCGCCTTCGACCACGAGGAGAACGGCTCCCAGTCGGACACCGGCGCGGACGGCCCGCTGCTCGGATCCGTCCTGGAGCGCTCGGTCTTCGCGCGCGGCGGCTCGTACGAGGACCGGGCCCGGGCCTTCGCCGCCACCGTCTGCCTGTCCTCCGACACGGGCCACGCCGTCCACCCCAACTACGCGGAGCGGCACGACCCCACGCACCACCCCCGGGTCAACGGCGGTCCGATCCTCAAGGTCAACGTCAACAACCGCTACGCCACGGACGGTTCGGGCCGCGCGGTGTTCGCCGCGGCCTGCGAGAAGGCGGACGTGCCCTTCCAGTCGTTCGTCTCCAACAACTCCATGCCCTGCGGCACCACCATCGGCCCGATCACGGCGGCCCGGCACGGCATCCGGACCGTGGACATCGGCGTGGCGCTCCTCTCCATGCACAGCGTGCGTGAACTGTGCGGCGCCGACGACCCGTTCCTGCTGGCGAACGCCCTGACCGCGTTTCTGGAGGGCTAGTCGAAGGCCGGTCTTGGGCCGGCCGAGGGCTAGGCGCGACCGCACCGGGTACCCGGACGGCTCCGGAGATTCCGGAACCGAAAGGGGAGGCGACTTCTCATGGGGCTCGGAGGATGCATCATCCTCATCGCCGTGGGGGCCATCCTCACGTTCGCGACCGACTGGCACATGCACGGCGTCAACCTCACGGTCGTCGGCCTGATCCTGATGGCCGTGGGGCTGATCGGGGTGGCGACCTTCAGCGGCATCGCACGGCGCCGCCGCGTCGTGATGCCACCGACTCCGGTGGTGGAGGAAGACCCCCACCACCACCGTCACAGCGTCGACGGCTACAGCGACGGTTACGGCATCTGACGTACCGTCTGCCTACTGCTCGTCCATCCCCGCCAGGACGAGCGGCAGGCGGTCCGCCGCACCCTCGGTGAGACGGACCGGGACGCCCCAGTCCTGCTGGTGGACGTGGCAGGCGGGGTATTCTCCCCCAGACGGATCGTCGTCGCAGCTCGCGGCCATCGCGGAGACGTGCAGGACGCCCTCCGTGACCTCCGGGTTCAGCTCCAGGTCACGACTCAGGTCCGTGTCCGCGCCCTCGCCCTTGAGCAGCAGCTCGGGCGGGGTCGAGGAGACCAGCAGGCGGGTCGAGGGGCCGTATCTGGTGTCCAGCTTCTGGCCCGCCGGGGCCTGGAACACGACGTCCAGCCGGAGTCTGCCGGGGGCGACCTCGGTCGCCGCGCGCTGGGTGCGGTGGGCGACCGATTCCACCCGCACCGCCTCCTCGGGCAGCCGCAGCCGGGTCAGCCGGTGCCTGGCCGACTCCACGACCACGATGTCCTCGCCGACGAGCACGGCGTCGCTGGGCTCGCGCAGGTCGGTGGCCAGCGTCGTGACCTCGCCGGTCGCCGGGTCGTAGCGGCGCAGGGCGTGGTTGTAGGTGTCGGCGACCGCGACCGAGCCGTCGGGCAGGGCGGTGACGCCCAGCGGGTGCTGGAGCAGGGCCTGGCCGGCGGCGCCGTCCCGGTGGCCGAAGTCGAACAGGCCGCTGCCGACCGCCGTGTGGACGTGCCCGTCCAGGTCCACCCAGCGCAGGGCGCTCGTCTCGGAGTCGGCGAGCCAGAGCCGCTCGGCGGTCGCCGCGAGACCCGAGGGCTGGGCGAACCAGGCCTCGGCGCCGGGGCCGTCGACCAGGCCCTCATTGGTGGTGCCCGCCGCCACGGCGACCGTGCCCGCCGCGGGGTCGTACGTCCACAGCTGGTGGACGCCCGCCATGGCGATCCACACCGTGCCGCCGAAGACCGCCACGTCCCAGGGGGAGGAGAGGTCCACCTCGCGGGCCGGGCCGGAGGTCGCCGACCCCTGCCACCACTGCCTGCCGGTGCCGGCCAGGGTGGTCACCGCGCCCGTGGCCGGGTCGAGGCGGCGCAGGGCGTGGTTGACGGTGTCGGCCACGACCACCGAGCCGTCATCGAGGAGCGCGAGACCCTGCGGCTCGTTGAAGGACGCCTGCTCCGTGACGCCGTCCGCGAACCCGCGCGTGCCGGAGCCGATGCGCCGCACGACGCTCTCGGCGTCCTCGGCCAGCTCCACCAGCTGGTGCCGGGTGGTGTCGCTGACCAGGAAGTTCCCCGACGGAAGCAGCAGCGCCTTGCCGGGGAAGCGCAGGGTCGTCGGCTCGGGCTCCGGCGGCACGTACGGACCGTCGCCGCGGCGCAGGGTGCCCTTCGCCTCGTGCTCCGCCTCCAGCTCCTCGACCAGGCGCTCGATGGCGTGCGCATGCCCCTCGCCCGCGTGCTGGGCGACGACGTACCCCTCCGGGTCGATCACGACGAGGGTCGGCCAGGCGCGCACCGCGTACTGCTTCCAGGTGGCGAGCTCCGGGTCGTCCAGCACCGGATGTTCGACCCCGTACCGCTCCACCGCGTCCACGACCGCCTGGTGCTCGGCCTCGTGCACGAACTTCGGGGAGTGCACGCCGATGATCACCACCGTGTCCCGGTGCTTCTCCTCCAGCTCGCGCAGCTCGTCCAGGACATGCAGGCAGTTGATGCAGCAGAAGGTCCAGAAGTCCAGGACGACGATGCGTCCGCGCAGGTCGGCGAGGGTGTACTGCTTGTCGCCCGTGTTCAGCCAGCCGCCCTTGCCGATCAGCTCGGGGGCGCGGATGCGGGCGCGTCGGGATGCGGAGTCGGTCATGGCTCCAAGAGTGCCACCCGACTCCGACAGCCGTTCCGGGCGCCTGTGGACAACCCCCGCCGACCGGCCGGACCGGCTCGGACGCCTGTGGAAAAGTCGCGCTCGGTCGTGAAGCCGGGTGTACGTCGTAAAGCCGGTGTACGTCGTGAAGCCGCTCAGTCCTGGTGGATCACATCCGTGCCGGGGCCGCCGGAGAGCGTGTCCCGACCGGGGCCGCCGTACAGCTTGTCGTTGCCGCTGTTGCCGTACAGCTTGTCGTTCCCGCTGTTGCCGTACAGGACGTCGTTGCCCGTGCCGCCGTACAGGGTGTCGTCGCCGGTTCCGCCGGTGATGGTGTCCTTGCCGTCGTCGCCGGACAGGTACTGGGCGCCGGAGCCGCCGTGCAGCGCGTCGTCGCCCTTGCCGCCCTGGACGATGTTGTCACCGCCGCTCGCGTCGATCGTGTCGTTGCCGTCACCGCCCCAGGCCAGGCCCTCCGCGCCGACGGTGAGGGTGTCGTCGCCGGCGTCACCGGAGACGTAGGCGCCGTCCAGGCGGCCGGAGTCGGTGGCGTGGTCGTTGCCCGCGCCCAGCGAGATCTGGGCGTAGGAGTAGACCTGGCCGGTGCGGTTGTCGTAGGCGAGCGTGTCGTTGCGGTCGCCGAGGTCCGCGATCAGGGCGGCGTAGGGGTCCTGGCTGTCCACGAGGGTGACCGTGCAGGAGACCTTGGTGCGGTCCTTGCCGTCGGGGTGGGCGCAGTCGTGGCCCGCCTTGATGGGGACGACGTCGTCGATCACATAGGCGATGCCGGTGCGGTCCGCGGTGAGGGACGCGGTGACGGTGGCCTTGTTGGTCTGGCCGGGGGCGGCCTTGTAGGTGAGCTGCCAGTCGTACTGGTTGACCGCGGCGGTGGCCGAGGGCGTGGCCGCGCCGGCCGTACCGGCGAACGTGAGCGGTACGGCCAGGGCAGCGCCGAGCGCCAGGGCGAAGGCACGTGCCGAGGGCATGCGGGTCATGACGGGTCCTCCGGGAGGAGCGTGGGGAGTGGTGCCCTTACTCGACGTCCGACTCGGAGGCACCGCCATTGGTTGGCCAACTCCCTTACTCGAAGAGGATGTTCACCCGTACGACACCCCTCGGTACGGTGGATTCCAGTGACCGGTCAGGTCGGCGGCCGTGACCGGTCAGGTCAGCGCGTGGCCCGTGGTCACGTCCACATGGCCGGGGACCTCCTCGTGCCGGTCGCCGACGGAGAGCGTGCCGCTGGGCTCGAAGAGCAGGACCTCGGCGCGGCGGGGCGCGGCCGGCTTGTGAAAGGTGCCGCGCGGGACGGTGAACACCGAGCCCCTGGTCAGCACGACCGTGCGCTCACCGGCGGGCTCGCGCAGGCCCAGGTGCACCTCGCCGTCGAGGACCAGGAAGAACTCGTCGGTGTCCTCGTGCACGTGCCAGACGTGCTCGCCCTCGAACTTGGCGATCCGGACGTCGTAGTCGTTGACGGTGGCGACGATGCGCGGGCTCCAGCAGTCGGCGAAGGAGGCGAGCGCCTTGTCCAGGGAGATCGGTTCCTTGGGTTCCATGAGGTCATCGTGCGGGGTTCCGGTACGGCCCCACGAGTGCTAGGAATCGCATATGCCGCAAGGATCCTCTCAGTCGCCGCACCGGGTCGTCGTGATCGTGGACGAGGGCACCAACCCCTTCGAGGTGGGTGTCGCGACGGAGCTGTTCGGGCTGCCCAGACCCGAACTGGGCTTTCCGGGACCGCTGTACGCGGTGACACTGTGCGCGCCGGCCTCGCGGATCCGGATGAACCACGGCTTCTTCACCCTCACCGGCGTGCCCGGCCTGGACGCGGTGGACGAGGCCGACACCCTCGTCGTACCGGGCCGCCCCGACAACGTCGTACCGCGCGGCGCCGACGTCCTCGACGCCATCCGGCGCGCCCACGCGCGCGGGGCGCGCATCGTCAGCTTCTGTACGGGCAGTTTCGCCCTCGCCGAGGCCGGGCTGCTCGACGGGCGCCGGGCCACGACCCACTGGATGTGGGCGGACACCTTCCGGGACCTGCATCCCCGGGTGCTGCTGGAGCCGGACGTGCTGTTCGTCGACGAGGGTGACGTCCTCACCGCCTCCGGCAGCGCGGCCGCGCTCGACCTCGGACTGCACCTCTGGCGCCGCGACCACGGCGCCGAACTCGCCAACGCCGTCTCCCGGCGCCTGGTCTTCGCCGCCCACCGCGACGGCGGCCAGCGGCAGTTCGTGGAGCGTCCGGTGCCCGACGTGCCCGACGAGTCGCTCGGCCCGCTGCTGGCCTGGGCGCAGGAACGGCTCGGCGAGCCGCTGACCGTGGCGGACCTCGCCGCCCGCGCGGCCGTCAGCCCCGCCACCCTGCACCGCCGCTTCCGCGCCCAACTGGGCACGACCCCGCTGGCCTGGCTCACCGGGGAGCGGGTGGCGCTGGCCTGCCGGCTGATCGAGCGGGGCGAGGAGCGCCTGGACGTCGTCGCGGCCCGCAGCGGCCTGGGTACGGCGGCCAACCTGCGGGCGCGGCTGCGCCGGGAGACGGGGCTGAGCCCGTCGGACTACCGCAGGCGCTTCGGGCCGCGGTCGCCCTCTTCCGGCTCCGTGATGATCGCGCCGCGGCGGGGAACGGTACCCGCATGAGACTTCTCGTACACGACCGGCTGCTCGGCATCGGCGACGACTACTGGATCGAGGACGAGCACGGCCGGAAGGTCTTCCTCGTCGACGGCAAGGCCATGCGGCTGCGGGACACCTTCCAGCTGAAGGACGCCCACGGGCGCGTGCTGATCGACATCCACCAGAAGATGCTGGCGCTGCGCGACACCATGGTGATCGAGCGGGACGGCGAGGGCCTGGCCACCATCAAGCGCAAACGGCTGTCCCTGCTGCGCAACCACTACCGGGTGTCCCTGGCCGACGGCACGGTGCTGGACGTCAGCGGCAAGATCCTCGACCACGAGTTCGCCATCGAGTACGACGGCGAACTCCTCGCGGTCATCTCCCGCCGCTGGCTGCGCCTGCGGGACACCTACGGCGTCGACATCGTCCGCGAGGACGCCGACCCGGCACTGCTCATCGCCGTGGCGGTGTGCGTGATCCACCTGGCGCAGAAGGAGCGGGAGGACGATTGAAGGGGGCTCTCTACCGCCGCGTGAAGGAGGCTCTCTACCGCCGCGGCGGTTCCAGGCCCAGCACACGGTCCTTCAACGCCGGGAACTGCTCTCGGGTGGCCGCCACCTTCGCCGGGTCGAAGTCGACGGTGAGAACCTCCTCGTCCGGGCCCGCCTCGGCGAGCACCTCGCCCCACGGATCCACCACGATCGAGTGACCCGCCTGCGGAACTCCCGCATGGGTCCCGGCCGTTCCACACGCGAGCACGAACGCCTGGTTCTCCACCGCCCGCGCCTGAGCCAGCAGCGTCCAGTGCGCGCGTCGCCGCTCGGGCCAGCCCGCCGGGATCACCAGCGTCTCGGCGCCGGCGTCGACCAGGGAACGGAAGAGTTCGGGGAAACGGAGGTCGTAGCAGGTGGCCACGCCGAGCGTGGTCCAGGGCAGCCGGACCGTCACCAGGTCCCGCCCGGCGCCCATCAGCACGGCCTCGCCCTTGTCGAAACCGAAGCGATGGATCTTGCGGTAGGCGGCGGCCGGCTCACCGGAGGGGGAGAAGATGAGAGAGGTGTTGTAGAGCGGACCGTCAGGGTCCCGCTCCGGGATGGACCCCGCGTGCAGCCACACGCCCGCGTCGCTCGCGGCCTTGGCCATCGTCTCGTAGGTCGGCCCCTCGAGCGGCTCGGCCTCGCGGCCGAACTCCTCGTAGGCGAAGGCACCCGTGGTCCACAGCTCGGGCAGAACGACCAGGTCGGCTCCAGCCTGTTCCCGAACCAGCGCGGCCACCCGCTGCCGCCGGGAGTCGACCGATTCGTCCTCGTTCACGGCGATCTGGATCAGCGAGGCGCGCACACTACCACCGTCCTGGCATTCGAGTCGTCCACACAGGCCTACGATCGTCACACGAAAGCACTGCCGGGGTGCCTGAAGGCAGCGTAACTTAGCCACTCAGACACCCGCCGCCGTGCCGCCGCCGCCCGCTGGCAACGCCGCCACAACCTGCCCGTGTACCGACCGCCGAGGGGTCCCGTTCCGTGAGTCTGCATCCCACCCTCCAGCCCTACGCCGACGCCTGGACGCATGCCATCGAAGCGATATCCGAGATGGTCCAGTCGCTCGCGGAGGGCGAGTGGAACCGGCGGACCCCCTGCCCCGGCTGGTCGGTCCGGGACGTCGTGTCGCACATCATCGGCATGGAGTGCGAGATGCTCGGCGACCCGCGCCCGATCCACTCCCTCCCCCGCGACCTCTTCCACGTCACCACCGAGCACCAGCGGTACATGGAGATGCAGGTCGACGTGCGCCGCCACCACACGGCGCCGGAGATGACGGCCGAGCTGGAGTACACGGTCATCCGCCGCAACCGCCAGCTGCGCAACGAGTCCCGTGACCCCGGCGCCACGGTCCGTGGCCCGCTGAACAGGGACATCACGGTCGAACAGGCCTACCGCGCCCGCGCCTTCGACGTGTGGGTGCACGAGCAGGACCTGCGTACGGCCCTGGGCCGCCCCGGCAACCTGGACTCACCGGGCGCGCACGTGGCCCGGGACGCCCTCCTGGAGGCCCTTCCCAAGGTCGTCGCGAAGGACGCGGACGCACCGCGCAGTTCGGCCGTCGTCTTCGACGTGCACGGCCCGGTGGAGTTCCTGCGCACCATCCGCGTCGACATCCAGGGCCGCGGCACCCTGGAAACCGCCCCGGCCCTCGGCCCCGCCGCCACCCTCACCCTCGACTGGGAGACCTACGTCCGCCTCGCCTGCGGCCGTGTGACACCGGAGGCGGTGGCCGACCGGGTGAAGACCGAGGGCGACCCGGACCTGACGGCGGCGATCCTGAGGAACTTCGTGGTGACGCCGTAGTGCCGGTGAGTGTTGTCAGCCCGTCCGGCTCTTGAGGACGAGACCCGTTCAGGGCCGAGCGGGGGGCTGGGGGCGGCAGCCCCCAGTGAGGCCCGCACCAGCACAGGGCACCGTCACGCAGGCACGTGCACCGTCTCCACCCGGCTGGCGACCAACCGCTCACGCTCGCGCCGAGCTGCCTGTCCCCGCAGCCGCAGGATCTGGCTGACGCCCAGCGCCTGCAGCACGAACACGGCGCTGAAAGCCACCGCGTAGTCGTCCCCGGTGGCATCCAGCAGCACCCCCACCGCGAACAACGTCGTCATCGAGGCGACGAAACCACCCATATTGGTGATCCCGGACGCGGTCCCCTGTCGCTCGGGCGGGTTGGCCGGCCGCGCGAAGTCGAATCCGAGCATCGAGGCCGGCCCACACGCCCCCAGCACCGTGCACAACACCACCAGCAGCCACATCGGCGCATGCGCACCGGGATACGCCAGCGTCGAAGCCCACAGCAGCGCCGTCGCCCCGACCGTGCCCAGCGCCAGCGGCAGCCGCGCCGCGTGGTGCCGGGCGACGATCTGGCCGTAGACGAGGCCGATCACCATGTTGGACAGCACGACCAGGGTGAGCAGCTCGCCGGCCATTGCCCGGCTCAGCCCCTGCGCCTGGACCAGGAACGGCAGGCCCCACAGCAGCAGGAACACCATCGCCGGGAACTGAGTGGTGAAGTGCACCCACAGCCCGAGGCGTGTCCCCGGCTCCCGCCAGGCCGCCGCGATCTGCCGGCGGACGTACGCCGCGCCCTGGTGCGAGGCAGGCTCGGGCTCGTGCCCCTCGGGGTGGTCCTTCAGGAACAGCAGCGTCAGCACGAGGACGACGACACCCGCGAGCGCGCTGCCGGCGAACGCCGGGGTCCAGCCGATGCCGTGCAGCAGCCGGGCGAGGACCAGCGTGGAGACGAGGTTGCCCGCCATGCCGACCAGCCCCGCCAGCTGCGCGACCAGCGGCCCGCGCCGGGCCGGGAACCAGCGGGTGCCGAGCCGCAGCACGCTGATGAAGGTCATCGCGTCACCGCAGCCCAGCAGGGCACGGGAGGCGAGGGCGGTGCCGTACGACGGGGAGAAGGCGAAGCCCAGCTGCCCGGCCGTGAACAGCACCGCGCCGATGCTCAGCACCTTCTTGGTGCCGAGCCGGTCGACCAGCAGGCCGACGGGTATCTGCATGCCGGCGTAGACCAGCAGTTGGAGGATGGAGAACGTCGACAGGGCGGAGGCGTTGACGTGAAAGCGGTCCGCGGCGTCCAGCCCCGCCACACCGAGTGACGTACGGAAGATGACGGCGACGAAGTAGACGGCGACGCCTATGGACCACACGGTGACGGCGCGCCGGCCGCCCGGTGGATCACCCGGAAGGGTGACATTGCTCCCCGTGCCGCTCATCGGACCTCACCTCGCGCGAGGTGCTCGAACCAGGTCACATGCCGGTGTACGACCCCCACGGCCGCCTGCGCGTCCCCGGCGCGCAGCGCGTCCAGGATCTCCTCATGCTCCGCGAGCGTCTTGGCGATCCGGTCGGGGTGGGAGTGCATGACGGCGACGCCCATCCGCAGCTGCCGGTCGCGCAGTTGGTCGTAGAGCCGGGACAGGATCGCGTTGCCGCCGCTGCGCACGATCTCGGCGTGGAAGTTGCGGTCGGTCACCGCGGCCGCGGCCAGATCACCGGCGGCGGCCTGCGCCTTCTGCTGCTCCAGCAGCTCGGTCAGCCGGTCGAGCAGGCCGGGCGGGGCGGGTACGGCCTTGCGGGCGGCGTGCTCCTCGACCAGCTGGCGGGTCTCCACCACGTCCGCGATCTCCTGCGCGGAGACCGGCAGGACCATCGCGCCCTTCTTCGGGTAGAGCCGGATCAGGCCCTCGACCTCCAGCCGCAGCAGCGCCTCACGCACGGGCGTGCGGGAGACCCCGACGGCCTCGGCCAGCTCACCCTCGGTGAGCAGGGTGCCGCCCTCGTAGCGGCGATCGAGGACGCCCTGCTTGACATGGGCGTACACGCGGTCGGCGGCGGGCGGGGGCTTGGGGTCTCGGCGGGCGGGCTGCTGGACGGCCGTCTTCATGCCCACAGGATAGATACAACACGTACGCAAGCGGCAGCGGCGTCCAGCATCCGGACGTGCCGGCGACTGTGACGCAGATCCCCTGCAGCAGCCTCACAACCTTCTGTGCTACTTACGTGTCTCACACGTGCGGCCCTCTGCTCTTGCCACCTCAACTTGGCCGCATCCAGGGGCATTTACGAAAATCGGGGTACATCACTTTGATTACCGGCATTAAGGGCATCCGTAGCACCCGCGTCCGCAGAGCCGCCGCCGTCGCCGTCACCTCCGGCGCGCTGCTCGCGACGGGTGCCCTCACCGCGGCGCCCGCTCAGGCCGTCACGACGCCCTCGATCGTGGCCAAGGGCGGCTACGTGATGAACAACGCGAGCGGTACGACGCTCTACACCAAGGCGGCGGACACCCGGCGCTCCACCGGCTCCACCACCAAGATCATGACCGCCAAGGTCGTGCTCGCACAGTCGAACCTCAATCTCGACAAGAAGGTGACGATCCAGAAGGCGTACAGCGACTACGTCGTCAAGAACAACGCCTCCCAGGCGCACCTGATCGTCGGCGACAAGGTCACCGTCCGCCAGTTGCTGTACGGCCTGATGCTGCCGTCCGGCTGCGACGCCGCCTACGCGCTCGCCGACACCTACGGCTCCGGCTCCACCCGTGCCGCCCGCGTGTCGAACTTCATCGGCAAGATGAACACAGCCGCCAAGAACCTTGGTCTGAAGAACACCCACTTCGACTCCTTCGACGGCATCGGCAACGGCAGCAACTACTCGACGCCGCGCGACCTCACGAAGATCGCCAGCAGCGCGATGAAGAACTCCACGTTCCGCTCGGTCGTCAAGACGAAGTCGTACACCGCGAAGACGATCACCAAGACGGGCAGCACCCGCACGATGGCCCCGTGGACCAACACCAACGGTCTGCTCAGCAGCTACAGCGGCACCATCGGCGTGAAGACGGGCTCCGGCCCGGAGGCCGGCTACTGCCTGGTCTTCGCCGCCACCCGCAACAACAAGACCGTCATCGGCACCGTCCTCGCCTCCACCTCCATCCCGCAGCGCGAGTCGGACGCCAAGAAGCTCATGACGTACGGCTTCGCCAAGCTCGGCTGACGCCCCACCGCACACTGACGGGCTCGCCGCGAACAGCGGCGGGCCCGTTCGCGTCTCCCCTCGATCCCGCAAGCCTGACTGTCAGGTCTCGTTGTGGAGGCCGGCCGTCGGGAGCTGGTCGTAGGTCTTGAAGGTGTACGAGGCGTCGTACGACAGCAGGTTCCCTTCGGTCGCCGGCAGGCCGAGGCGTCGGTTCAGGGGTCCGGTGAGCGGTCCGCAGTGTGCCGCGGCCGGGGCGGTGAAGGTGTCGTCGTACGCCGAGAACTCGATCACCGGAGGGTTCTGGGACACCCACGTCGAGGGGCCGGAGCGCTTCAGCTGGAAATCGACGGGGTCGCCCGCGCCGATCGTGCAGCCGTGCGGCACCAGCGCGCCGAGGAGCCGGAAGCGGAGGCTGAACTGCCCGGTGTAGAAGTCGGACCGGCCGCCGTACTCCGGCTGTATCGCCAGCCCCAGGACGGCCGCGTGATCGCCGGCCGGTGTGCCGGTCAGTCCCCCGGGTATGGCGGTGGGGGAGCTGTGCATCGCTCCCCACACCTGGCCCTTGCTGCCGTCCGGCATCGGGCCTTCGGCGTGCGTCATGGTGATCGGGGCGAGGTCCGCCGTGACCTTGCCCATGGTCAACCGCGGGGCGGCCGTGTGCACTTCGCATCTCCACCGGGCCGGGTCGACGCCGTCGGGGAGTGCCGGGCAGTCACTGAAGTCGGTCTCGGACACAGTGGTCACGGACGGAACGCGGCCGCCGGACGATGCGTATGCGGCACCCGGCAGGCATACCGCCGCCGTACCGGCGAGGACGGCGGCGGCGCCCGTGAGGACGGCGGCGCGGCGGAAAGGGGCGGCGGGACCGGAGCGAGGAACAGGAGCAGCGGATTTCGTCATGGCACCAGCGTGCCGCCGCAGCCACTCCGTCACCATCCGTGACGTCCCCGACGCAACCCTGATCGATCCCTGATGTGACGTCAGGGGACCTGTGACGGCAGCCCTGTTACTGCGAGAAGCCGTCAGCCGAGTCCCGGAATCCGGATCCGGCGGAGTTCGCCGACCTTCAGCATCCTGGCCAGCACCAGATAGACGCCGTCGGCAACTGCTGGGCCGAAGGCTCCCACACCGACTCCTTCGGACCGCTCACCTTTCTGCAGGACGGACTGGGCCTGCTCTCCGGCTCCGTCTGTCCGCACTACGACAGCGAGCCGGGCCGCCGACCCTCCTACCGAGCAGCCGTCGCAACCGGCGCCCTCCCGTCGGGACGCCGTCCGTGAAAAGGGCGTCGACACCGTCCTCCACCGCCTGTCCGGCGGTGCTATGAGTTGTCGCCGGTGACGAAGAAACTGGCCGGCCGGCAACGGGTGTACGTCCGCTCGGGGCGGCTCCCGTCGACGACCGGTGGTGTCCGTGGGCTCCGGGCCGCCGTCTGCGCCGGTACGGATTCCGTGGTGGGCAGCATGTCGACGTGCCCAGCAGAGATCCGAGGGCCCAGTACCAGGGCGTCGAGCCGGTCCGGTGGCGGCAACGTCTCTCGGTCACGGCGGACGTATGGGCCGTGGCCGTAGTCATCGCACCCGTCCTCGTCGAGAAACGTGAACTACGCGAGCCGCTCGAGTCACTTGCGGCGCGTACGGGACTCTCCGTGCACCGCGTCAACGAATGTCTGCGCCTGCCGCGCCAGCACGCTTGTATCCGCTCACGCGGTGGCGCCGGGGACGGTGCGCCTGTGTATGTGCTGAACCAGTCCTCAAAGAACCCCGAAGAACAGAGGGGCGGTCGCAAGACGAAGTTGCGGCCGCCCCTCAGGCTTTCCGACGCTACCGGCCCCGGACCGTCACGCCCAGGTGATCAGCCTCTTCGGCTGTTCCAGAATCGCCGCCACGTCTGCCAGGACCTTCGAGCCCAGCTCGCCGTCGACCAGGCGGTGGTCGAAGCTCAACGCCAGGGTCGTCACCTGACGCGGCTTGACCTTGCCCTTGTGGACCCACGGCTGGAGCTTGATCGCGCCGACCGCCAGGATCGCCGACTCGCCGGGGTTGAGGATCGGCGTACCGGTGTCGACGCCGAAGACGCCGACGTTGGTGATGGTCACCGTGCCGCCCTGCATGGCGGCCGGGGACGTCTTGCCCTCGCGGGCCGTCGCGACCAGTTCGCCGAGCGCCTCCGCCAGCTGCGGGAGCGTCTTGTCGTGCGCGTCCTTGATGTTCGGCACGATCAGTCCGCGCGGGGTGGCCGCCGCGATGCCCAGGTTGACGTAGTGCTTCTGCACGATCTCCTGGTTGGCCTCGTCCCAGGACGCGTTGATCCCCGGGTTGCGCTTGATGGCGACCAGCAGGGCCTTGGCGATCAGGAGCAGCGGGTTGACCCGCAGGCCCTGCATCTCCTTGTCCTGCTTCAGTTCCTCGACCAGCTTCATCGTGCGGGTCACGTCGACCGTCACGAACTCGGTGACATGCGGCGCCGTGAACGCCGAGCCGACCATCGCCGCCGCCGTGGCCTTGCGGACGCCCTTGACCGGAATGCGGGTCTCGCGCGTGCCGTCGTAGGACGCGACCGGTGCCGGTGCCGCCGCCGGGACCGTCGCGACCGGAGCCGGCTGCTCGGCCGGCATGGGTGTGGCCGCGGCGTGGACGTCCTCGCGCGTGATGATGCCGTCCGGACCGGACGGGTGGACCGTGGCCAGATCGACGCCGAGGTCCTTGGCCAGCTTGCGCACCGGCGGCTTGGCCAGCGGGCGGGGCCTGTCGGCGACCGTGTCGTGGCCGTGGCCGTTCAGTTCCGCCTGGATCGCCTGGGCCGGCGCCGGGACGGTGACCTCGGGGCCCTTGCGGGGGCGGCGCTTGGTGGAGGACGTCGCCACGCCGTAGCCGACGAGGACCGGCTGCCGGCCCTGCGGCTTGGCCTCGGGCTCCGCTTCCTCGGCGGCCGGCTCCGGCTGCTCCGCCGGGGCCTCGGCCGCCGCACCGCCCGTCACGTCCACCGCGATGATGGACGTGCCCACGTCGACCGTGGTGCCCTCGGGGAAGTGGAGTTCGCGGACCACGCCGTCGTAGGGAATGGGGAGTTCCACGGCCGCCTTGGCGGTCTCGACCTCGCACACCACCTGGCCGTCGGTGACCGTGTCGCCCGGCTGGACATACCACTTGAGGATCTCGGCCTCGGTGAGTCCCTCACCGACGTCCGGCATCTTGAACTCGCGTACGGACGCTTCCGTCATCGTCGTCACGACCTTCTCCTCAGTACGCCAGCGAGCGGTCGACGGCGTCGAGCACGCGGTCCAGGTCCGGCAGGTACTCCTCCTCCAGGCGGGCCGGCGGGTAGGGGGCGTGGTACCCGCCCACCCGCAGGACCGGGGCCTCCAGGTGGTAGAAGCAGCGCTCGGTGATCCGGGCGGCGATCTCCGCGCCGGAGCCGAAGAACACCGGTGCCTCGTGGACCACGACCAGCCGGCGGGTCTTCTCCACCGAGGCCTGGATGGCGTCGAAGTCCAGCGGCGACACCGAGCGCAGGTCCAGGACCTCCAGGGACCTGCCCTCCTCGGCCGCGGCCGCCGCGACCTCCTGGCACAGCTTCACCATCGGGCCGTACGCCGCCAGGGTGAGGTCGGTGCCCTCGCGGACGACCTGCGCCTTGTGCAGCGGGGCGGGGATCGCCTCGACGTCCACCTCGGCCTTGTCCCAGTAACGCCGCTTCGGCTCGAAGTAGATCACCGGGTCGTCGCTCTGGATGGCCTGCTGCATCATCCAGTACGCGTCCGACGCGTTCGCCGGAGACACGATCTTCAGGCCCGCGACGTGCGCGAACAGGGCCTCGGGGGACTCCGAGTGGTGCTCGACCGCGCCGATGCCACCGCCGTAGGGGATGCGGACGACGACCGGCATCTTGACCTTGCCCAGCGAGCGCGCGTGCATCTTCGCGAGCTGGGTGACGATCTGGTCGTAGGCCGGGAAGACGAAGCCGTCGAACTGGATCTCCACCACCGGACGGTAGCCGCGCAGGGCCAGGCCGATCGCGGTGCCGACGATGCCGGACTCCGCCAGCGGGGTGTCGATGACGCGGCTCTCGCCGAAGTCCTTCTGGAGGCCGTCCGTCACCCGGAACACGCCGCCGAGCTTGCCGACGTCCTCACCCATGACGAGGACCTTGGGGTCCTCCTCCAGGGCGCGGCGCAGCGACTCGTTGATGGCCTTCGCCATCGCCATCTTCTCGGCCATCTCAGCGACCCCCTTCAGCTGCGTCGGCGAACGACGCCTGGTAGGCGGCGAACTGCGCTCGTTCCTCGTCGACGAGCGCGTGCCCGTCCGCGTACACGTTCTCGAAGATGGCGAAGTGGTCCGGGTCGGGCATGGCGCGGACCGCCTCGCGCACTCGTTTGCCCAACGCTTCGGACTCGGTCTCGAGTTCCGCGAAGAATCCGTCGTCCGTGTGGTTTGAGGCCTCCAGGTACCGGCGAAGGCGCAGGATCGGGTCCTTCGCCTCCCAGGCCAGCCGCTCCTCGTCGCCGCGGTAGCGGGTGGGGTCGTCGGAGGTGGTGTGGGCGCCCATGCGGTAGGTGTACGCCTCGACCAGGGTGGGGCCCTCGCCGTTGCGGGCGCGCTCCAGGGCCCACTTGGTGACCGCGAGGCAGGCCAGCACGTCGTTGCCGTCCACGCGCACGCCCGGGAAGCCGAAGCCCTGCGCGCGCTGGTAGAGCGGCACCCGGGTCTGCTTCTCGGTCGGCTCGGAGATCGCCCACTGGTTGTTCTGGCAGAAGAACACCACAGGCGCGTTGTAGACCGCGGAGAAGGTGAACGATTCCGCGACGTCCCCCTGGCTGCTCGCACCGTCGCCGAAGTAGGCGATGACCGCGCTGTCGGCGCCGTCCTTGGCCACGCCCATCGCGTAGCCGGTGGCGTGCAGCGTCTGGGAGCCGATGACGATCGTGTACAGGTGGAAGTTGTTGCTGTTGGGGTCCCAGCCGCCGTTGTTCACGCCGCGGAACATGCCGAGCAGGTTGGTCGGGTCGACGTCGCGGCACCAGGCGACACCGTGCTCCCGGTAGGTCGGGAAGACGTAGTCGTCGTCGCGCAGCGCCCGGCCGGAGCCGATCTGGGCGGCCTCCTGGCCCAGCAGGGAGGCCCACAGGCCCAGCTCGCCCTGTCGCTGCAGGGCGGTGGCCTCGGCGTCGAAGCGGCGGGTGAGCACCATGTCGCGGTACAGGCCGCGCAGGTCTTCGGGGGTGATGCCGGCGACGTAGGCGTCGTACTCGGCGTTCTTGACCCGCTTGCCCTCGGGCGTCAGCAGCTGTACGAGCTCCGGTTCGGTGCTCTTCTTCGCGGCGGCGCGGGTGGTGCGGGTGGTCTTGCTGCCGGTGGTGCCGGCCTTGCCTGCGGCGCTGCGTCGCGGCTTGCGCGCGGCACTGCTGTCCACGGTCACGTGTGCTCCTCCGTCGTTCCGGCCCCCGGGGTTGCCGGTAGGCCAGTGCGGCTCACCTGTTTCGACCACCGGGCACGGGGTGGGTGCCACTCGGCCGGGAACAGGCGTGACAGGTGCCCCGGCGAGCGCCCTGCAACCATCACGTTACCCACAGCTCCACATTTCTGTGAAACCCCACCTGACCTGCGATTTTGCTTGGATTTCCAAGTAAATCGAGAAGGTGTGGAAGCGTGCTGGTCACAGCCCTGCTTCAACGCCGAAGCAACGGAACGTTAACCCGCTCACCCGTGTCACGGGAAGAGTCGAAATGTTTGCGTGTGAGATCGCTGCGCCGCTTATGCCATCCGTGTCCAGGCCGAGAAGAACGCAGTCGGCGGAATCATTTGCCAAAGCCCACGGCATGCTCGCAGCGTGACCGAAAGCGATCGCCGATGACCGCCTGTGACAAGCCCCAGCTCACGGCGGTTTTTCGTGCCCTAACATCTGCGGCGTGCCGCGCTCATGTGTACCACCCCTTGTGTCCCACGCGCCCCCTCTGGGCGCCCTGCTGCGCCTGTACGCCGCCGGTAGCGCCCTCACCTGTGAGCCGGTCGACCAGGGACTGCTGAACCGCGGCTACCGGCTGCGCACCACCCGCGGCCGCTATTTCCTCAAGCACCATTTCGATCCCGACACCGCCGACCCGGCCGCCATCGAGCGCCGGCACCGCGCCACCCAGCGCCTGGCCGACCTCGGCGTCCCGGTCTCGGTGCCGCTCGCGCACCGGGAGGGCCGTACGGTCGCCGTCGTCGGCGGGCACGCCTACGCCCTGCACCCCTGGATCGACGGCAGGCACCGCGACGGCGGACAGCTCACGCGCGGGGAGAGCGCACGACTCGGGGCGCTCCTGGGCGCCGTGCACGCCTGTCTGGAGCGCGTGATGCCACCCAAGGGGCGCACGCGCCCCGCCACGAGCCCCCATCCCGTGGAGAGCGCCGACCCCGCCGACACCTTCACGCTCATCGACGACCTGCTCGCCCGTGTGCGCCGGCGCCGCCCCGCCGACGCCTTTGACGAGCTGGCCCGGCACCGGCTCCTGGAACGCCGCGCGCTCCTGGAGCAGCACACGGACCGGCGCCCACCACGCGGCGGCTCGGTGGGCTGGGTGCACGGCGACTTCCACCCGTTCAACGTGCTCTACAAGGACGACACCCCGGCGGCCATCGTCGACTGGGACCGGCTCGGTGTGCAGCCCCGCGCCGAGGAGGCCGTACGCGCCGCCGCGATCTTCTTCGTACGCCCCGCGGGCGCCCTGGACCTGCCGAAGGTACGCGCCTACGCGCGCGCGTACCGGCGCGCGGCCGACGCCGGGCCCGCCGAGCTGGCGGCGGCCGTGCACCGGGTGTGGTGGGAGCGGCTGAACGACTTCTGGATGCTGCGCTGGCACTACGAACGCGGGGACACGCGCGCGGACTGCCAGTTCCCGGCGGCCTCCGCGCTCGTGGTGTGGTGGACGCGCGCGTACGACGCGGTGTGCGACGCGTTCACCGAGTGACGGCGCCACTGCGGGAACCGCTCAGGGGGTCGCCGTCACCGGCTGGGGCGGTGTCCTTCAACCGGTGGGGTCGCCGCCCGTGCCGCCGTCCGTCGTGACGCCCGTGTCGGTGCCACCGTCCGTCGTACCGGTGGTGGTGCCACCGTTCGTCGTACCGGTCGTGGTGCCGCCGTTCGTCGTACCCGTGGTGGTGCCCCCGTTCGTCGTACCGGTGCTCGTACCGCCGTTGGCGGCGTCCGAGGAGGGCGACGGGGAGGTCTGCGGGTCCGTGGGCTTGTCGGTCGGGCCCGTGGTCTGCGACTGCGACGTCTGCGGGTCCGAGGGGGTGTAGCCGGAACCGCCCGTACCCGGGTCCGAGCCGTCGTCGGTACTGGTGTCCGAAGGCTGGTCGGTGGTGTCGTCCGACGGAGGCGGGGAGTCCGAGTGGTCCTTCGTGGACGTCGAATGCGTGGCCGGCGGCGGGGTATCGGTACCGCCGCCGGTGCCGCCGCCCGTGTTCTTGAGGGCGAACGCGACACCCACCGCGATCGCGACGACCGCGAGCACGGCGAGGATCCACAGCCTGCCGCGGCCGCTGCCCCTGTTGCCGTGTCCCTCGAAGCCGCCGTCGTCGCCGTTGCCGTAGCCCTGCGGCAGGATCGGCTGCGGGATCTGCGAGGTCCCGGAACCGAAGTCGCCCGGGTGCTGCATCGCGGTCGTCCCCGCGAAACCGCCCGCCGGGGTGTGCCGGCCGTCGTGCGCCTCCACCGGGCCGGTGTTCCAGGTTCCGGTGTGCCCGCCCTGCTCATACAGCATCTGCAGGCCGTACTGGACCAGACCGCGCATCTCCTCGGCCGTCTGGAACCGGTCGTCCGGATCCTTGGCGAGCGAGCGCATGACCAGGCCGTCCAGCTCCGGCGGGCAGCCGCCGGCGACCGCCGAGGGCGCGGTCGGGATGTCCTGGACGTGCTGGTAGACCACCGACAGCGGGGTCTCGCCGGTGAACGGGGGCCGCAGCGCGAGTAGTTCGTACAGCAGGCAGCCGGTCGCGTACAGGTCGGACCGGTGGTCCACGGCCTTGCCGAGCGCCTGCTCCGGGGAAAGGTACTGCGGCGTACCCATGACCATGCCGGTCTGTGTCATCGTTGTCGACGCGCCGTGCAGGGCGCGCGCGATGCCGAAGTCCATCACCTTGACGGCGCCGCTGTTGGTGATGATCACGTTGGCGGGCTTGATGTCGCGGTGCACGATGCCGTGCTGGTGCGAGTAGGCGAGCGCCTCCAGCACGCCGGAGACGATGATCAGGGCCTGCTCGGGACCCGGCGCCTCGGCGTTCAGCAGCAGGTCGCGGATGGTGCGGCCCTCGACCAGCTCCATCACGATGTACGGCACGGACTGGCCGCCGACGAAGTCCTCGCCGGAGTCGTACACGGCGACGATCGCGTGGTGGTTGAGGCCGGCGACGGACTGCGCCTCGCGCGTGAAGCGGGCCTTGGAGACCGGGTCCTCGGCCAGGTCCGCGCGGAGCAGCTTCACCGCGACGGTACGGCCCAGACGGACGTCCTCGGCCGCGAACACCTCGGCCATGCCGCCGCGGCCCAGCCGGTGCGTCAGCCGGTACCGGCCGTCGCCGACGAGCCCGCCGTTGCCCCACAACTCCGGCGCGTCCGACATGCCGCCGCCACTCGCCTCGGGGTCGGACGGGCCCTGGGCGCGCTGCGTCTGTGCCATCAGTCCTCGCCGTCGTTTCTGCCCGCGGTGCGCGCGGTGTTGTCACGGTCTCCGTCGGCCACGCTACAGCCTCGGCGCGGGCCACCGGTTCGGAACCGGAACCCGGACCGGCCCGAAGCCTGACCGGCCATGAAACCTGTAGCACGCGCTGTCGTGCAAATTCTGTGGACCGGTCGTACGCCCCCTGTAACGCTTGCGCGACGCTTCTTGCGCGTACGGTCACGGAACGGGCACCGCGCTTGACGTGTCAGTGCCCTCGGGCAGACTTGGCCGGGAATGACACATTCGATCAAGGCCCGTGCGATGAGCGAAGGCGCCGGACGGCCAGTGGGGGACACGGAGAGATGAGCCAGGACGGCGCACACGGCCGGTACGCGGGGCAGTCGCTGGCCGGAGGTCGCTACCAGCTGCGGGACCTGCTCGGCGAGGGCGGCATGGCCTCGGTGCACCTCGCGTACGACGCCGTGCTCGACCGCCAGGTCGCGATCAAGACCCTCCACACGGAACTCGGCCGGGAACAGGCGTTCCGCGAGCGCTTTCGCCGCGAGGCCCAGGCCGTGGCGAAACTCACGCACACCAACATCGTGTCGGTCTTCGACACCGGCGAGGACGATCTGGGCGGTCTGACGACGCCGTACATCGTCATGGAGTATGTCGAGGGCCGCCCGCTGGGGTCGGCCCTGGAGCAGGACATCCGCCAGTACGGCGCGATGCCCGCCGACAAGGCGCTGAAGGTCACCGCGGACGTGCTGGCCGCGCTGGAGATCAGCCACGAGATGGGGCTGGTCCACCGCGACATCAAGCCGGGCAACGTGATGGTGACCAAGCGTGGCGTGGTCAAGGTCATGGACTTCGGCATCGCGCGAGCCATGCAGTCCGGTGTGACGTCGATGACGCAGACCGGCATGGTCGTCGGCACCCCGCAGTACCTCTCGCCCGAGCAGGCCCTCGGCCGTGGCGTGGACGCCCGTTCCGACCTGTACTCCGTGGGCATCATGCTGTTCCAGCTGGTCACCGGGCGGCTGCCGTTCGACGCGGACTCCCCGCTGGCGATCGCGTACGCGCATGTGCAGGAGGAGCCGGTCGCACCGTCCTCGATCAACCGCTCCCTGCCGCCCGCGGTGGACGCGCTGGTCGCCCGCGCGCTGAAGAAGAACCCGAACGAGCGGTTCCCGACCGCCGAGGCCATGCGCGACGAGTGTCTGCGCGTCGCCGCGTCCTTCCAGGCGGCCGCGCCGAGCATCGTGCCGGGCACCGGGCCGACGCAGAGCGGCGCCGGCGTCGGCTCCGCGGTGTTCCCGCCGGTCGACCGGACGGCCCAGCCGGCCCCCGGGCCGGTCCAGACGCCGTACCAGTCGGGCCCGTACGGCGCCCCGCAGACGCCCGCCCCGGCCTACGGCTATCCGCAACAAGGGCAGCAGGGCGGCTACCAGACGCCACCCCCGCAGGGCTACGGGCCGCAGGCTCCGCAGGCCGTGCCGACCCCGCCGCCGTACGTCATCTCACCGCAGCCGGGCGTGCAGCCGTCCGCTCCCGGCTCGGGCGGGGGCAAGAGCAACAAGCCGGTGATCATCGGCTCGGTCGCGGTGTCGTTCGTCGCGGTCGTCGCCCTGATCGTCGCGCTGACGCTGAACAGCGGCGGCGGTGACGACAAGGGCGGGAGTGGCGGCGCGAGCACCTCGGCGTCCGTCTCCCACCCGGCGGGCTACCGCGGCCCCGACCGGACCCGGGTGATCGACAAGACCAAGTGCACGGATCCGACTGAGTCCTGGAACGACGAGAAGAAGGTCCTGCTGCCGGACTTCCGGTACAAGGACATCAACTCCGTGAAGGCATGCTTCCAAGCCGCCCACTGGAAGTACAAGACCACGCCCCAGAACGACAACACCTGGGGAGACGGCACCGTCCTGGACCAGTTCCCCTCCGCGGACACGGAGATCGACCCGAAGAACCCGGGCACCATCGAACTGACCGTCTCGACGGGCAAGCCCGCGTAGTCACCGGCGAAAGACGGAGCCCGGCACGATCCCGTGCCGGGCTCCGCTCGTCGGTCGAAGTACTGCGGTACAGGTACGGCGGTTACAGGTACGGTCCACCGGAGCGGCCGCCGGTACGGGGGTCGTCGCCGCCTTCGTGGCCGGTCACGCCCGGCGGGAGCGCACGGCGCATCTGCTCCAGCTGGGCCCGCGCGGCCATCTGCTGGGCGAACAGCGTCGTCTGGATCCCGTGGAAGAGGCCTTCCAGCCAGCCCACCAACTGCGCCTGTGCGATGCGCAGTTCCGCGTCGCTCGGGGTGACGTCGTCGGTGAACGGCAGGGAGAGCCGCTCGAGTTCCTCGACCAGCTCCGGCGCGAGGCCGTCCTCCAGCTCCTTCACCGAGCTGGCGTGGATCTCCTTCAGCCGCACCCGGCTCGCCTCGTCCAGAGGAGCCGCACGCACCTCCTCCAGGAGCTGCTTGATCATGCTGCCGATCCGCATGACCTTGGCCGGCTGTTCCACCTGCTCCGTGACCGGGGTCTCACGGGACTCGTCGTCCCCGTTGCCGCCGCCGAGCGCCATCCCGTCCTGGCCCACGACGAGGATCTGGGGGTTCTCCGGCAACCGTTCGTTCCTCGGCATCTCCATGCCGCCATTCTCTCGCACCCGTACACCTCATCACCGTGGTGCCCCCTCATGGGACTGATCCACCGTTTAGACCCGACGGCCTAACCTGAAATGCCCTTTTCGCCTACGAATGTGAGGGTTATTTCTTGTCGGTCATCCATCGATCACACATCCGGGCTCCGGGAGGTCACCGACGTGACTCCATGGCTGCGCATAAAACGCCGCTGCATACGGCTGCTGCTCGTCCTCGCGGTGACCATGCCCGCGTACGACATCACCACCGAGCACCCCACGACGGCGTACAGCACGGGCCCCGCCCAGAGAAGCTCCGCCCAGCCCGCGCCGAGGAACTCCACCGAGCCTGGGACGAGAGACTCCAGCGAGTCCGGCATGAGCAACTCCACCGAGCCCGGGACGACGAGCCCCACCGACCCCGGCTCCCCGGACCAGCCGATGCCCGATGACGCCGACCACCTCATACCCGGGGTCGCGGACCACCTCATACCCGGGGTCGCCGACCATCTCATATCCGGAGTCGCGGACCAGCCCGCCCCCGAAGACACGGGCCGCCCGGCCCACCCCGGCCGACCGGAACACTCAGCGCACGGCGGCCGCGAGCCCCTCGACGGGGCCACTCCAGAGCCCCAGAGCATCAGCGGCCCCGATCACGGTCACGATCACGGTCAGGGTCAGGGGCAGGGTCAGAGCCAGACTCACAGTCAGGGCCAGACGCACAGTCACGATCACAGGCACAGCGGCGCACCGGCCGTCGGGCCCTCGCCCATCGTCCCTGTCGCCCCCGTCGCCCCGATCTCCCCCATGTCGGCCGTCCCTCGCGTGCCCTCAGATTCCGCCTCCGCCCCGCACCGGCTGCCGACTGCCGAGCCGACCCGTGCGGGCAGCCGGGCAGGCGAGGGACGGATGCGACCGGGCCGACCGGACGGACCCGCGGCCGACATGGAGGGCGACGACCACCCCATGCCCACCCAGGCTCCCGGCACCGGCCAGGCGGAGGAACCGGAGACCACGGACCTCCCGACCGCGACGCCGACGGCCTCGACCACCACCCCCGACGAGGCCGGCCTCAACCACCCCCCGGCTCAGAACACCAACCAGAGCGGGCAAGCCTCCGAGCCGGTCATGCAGATCCTTCCCCTGGGCAGCGGCCTGATCCTCATAGGCCTGGGTTTGGCACTGGCCTTCCTGGGCCTCAGACTCCGCAAGGACTGACTCAGCTGCGGGCAGTCGTGCCGCTGGGGCGGCACGGGCGGGCACAGCGGCACCCGGAACGAGGCACCCCCGAACCCACACGCCGCACCGCGCCAGCTCCCCGCCGCTACGACCTCCCGCCGTCACGACGTCACGCCGTCACGCCGTCACGCCGTCACCAGCAGCACCTTCCCCACATGCCCACTGGCCTCCACCACCCGATGCCCCTCGGCCGCCTCCGCCATCGGCACCTCCCGATCCACCACCGGCCCCACATGCCCCCCGGCCAGCAACGGCCACACATGCTCCCGCACGGCCGCCACGATCGACGCCTTCTCGCTCAGTGGCCGCGCCCGCAGCGAAGTCGCACTGATCGCGGCCCGCTTGTTCAGCAACGTGCCGATGTTCAGCTCCCCCTTCACCCCACCCTGCATGCCGATGATCGCGAGCCGCCCGCTGACGGCAAGCGCCCGAACGTTACGGTCCAGGTACTTCGCGCCCATGTTGTCGAGGATGACGTCGGCCCCCGCACCCCCGGTGGCCTGCTCGATCTCGGCGACGAAGTCCTGTTCGCGGTAGTTGATCAGGATGTCGGCGCCCAGTTCGGCACACCGCTCCAGCTTCTCCTTCGTGCCGGCCGTCACCGCGACCTTGGCCCCGACGGCCTTGGCGAGCTGGATCGCCATGGTCCCGATGCCGCTGGACCCGCCGTGCACCAGCAGCGTCTCACCGGGCCGCAGGTGGGCGATCATGAACACGTTGGACCAGACCGTGCAGACCACCTCGGGCAGCGCGGCCGCCTGCTTGAGGTCGACCCCCTCGGGCACGGGCAGCAGCTGCCCGGCCGGTACGACGACCTTCTCCGCGTATCCGCCACCCGCGAGCAGCGCGCACACCTCGTCGCCGACGGCCCAGCCCGACACTCCGGATCCGAGCGCGGCGACCCTGCCGGAGCACTCCAGGCCGGGGTAGGGGGAGGCCCCGGGCGGCGGGTTGTAGAAGCCCTGCCGCTGCAGGATGTCGGCACGGTTGACGGCGCTGGCCACCACCTCGACCAGCACCTCGCCCTCGCCGGGCACCGGATCGGGGACCTCCGCCCACACCAGCGCCTCGGGGCCACCAGGTTCGGGAATCGTGATCGCATGCATGCCCGTGACGCTACTCCCCGTGGATGCCATCTCCGGGGCAGACCCGCTCGCTGAGGGACCTCCGGGACGCCGCGTCAGCCGCGGGCCGAGGGCCGGGTGTGCGGGGTGCCCTTCCGGTGCGACCTTGCGGGGGTGACCTGGGCTCCCCGAACGCGCCCGCACGATGCTGATCAGCCGGTCCGTCGGCTGCAGCCCCCCGCCTGGGGTGCGCCGACGTCACGACCCGGACGTTTCACGTGAAACACACCTCGATCCCGGCGGTCGCCCACGGCAGGTCCAGGAGTTCCGTCTCCTCGCCCTGCCGAGCCCCGCCGGGCGGTACGACAGCCAGGGCATCGGCGGCGGCGATGCCGCGGAGCATGGCCGGACCGTTGTAGTGCAGCGGTACGGCACCGTCGCCACGCAGCACCACGGGGATGAGCCGGGTGTCGTACGGATGCCCCTGTACCGCCTCGCTGAGCGGCAGTGTGTACGGCTCGGGGGCCGGGTGGGCGGCCAGGGTGCGCAGCAACGGTTCGGCAAGCGTGAGCAGGCCGGAGACAGCCGCAAGGGGATTGCCGGGCAGGCCGACGAGGTGCTGGGCGTCCTTGGTGCGGGCCAGCAGCATGGGATGGCCGGGGCGCACCTTGACGCCGTCGACGAGGAGTTCGGCGCCGATGCGTTCCAGGATGGGGTGGACGTGGTCGACGGGTCCGCCCGCGGTGCCACCCGTGGTGACGATGAGGTCGGCCTCGGAGCCGGTGACGGCCCTGCGCAGGGCCTTGGCGTCGTCACCGATCCGGCGCACCGCGACGACCTCGGCGCCGAGCGCGCGCAGCCACGGCGGCAGCATGGGGCCGAGCGCGTCCCGGATCAGCCCGTCACGCGGCCGTCCCTCGGCCAGCAGTTCGTCGCCGAGCACGAGGACTTCGGCACGGGGCCGCGGTACGGCGGTGACGGTGTCGTATCCGGCCGCAGCGGCAAGGCCCAGGACGGCGGGGGTGACCCGGGTGCCGACGGGCAGCAACTGGTCGCCGCTGCGGCACTCCTGACCGCGTGGACGGATGTCCTGGCCGTGCGCGACCTCCCGCGTGGCGTGGAGCCGCCCCTGCGCGTCGGTACGGCCGTGCTCGCTGCGCAGAACGGCGGTGGTGTCGGCCGGGATGCGGGCGCCGGTGGCGATCCGGACCGCCTCGCCGTCGGTGAGCGGCCCGGGCTGCGCGTGCCCGGCGAGCACTCCCTCGTCCCGTACGTCCCAGGGTCCCGGCCCGGCGACCGCCCAGCCGTCCATCGCGGAGGTGTCGAAGGAGGGCAGGTCGGTGAGTGCGTCGAGCGAGGCGGCCAGGACCAGGCCGAGGGCGTCGCCGAGCGGCACGGAGACGGGGGTGCGGCGGACCCGGGCGCGTGCGGCGCGGGCGGCGATCTCGCGGGCCTGGGCCCACGGGGTGGCCCGGTGCCGCTCGCCGTGCGCTTCGGGTGCCGGAGAGGGGACCTGGTCCGCGCGGTCGTCCTTGGCTTCTCTCACGAGGGCCAGGGCCTCCTCGACATCGAGATCGTCGCTGTCCTCGGCGGGCGCTGCGGCCCGGGTTCCGGGGGCGCTCATCCGGCGTCCGGGGCGCTCGGGCCCCCGCTGTTCTCTTTCCCGCCGCCCGCGTTGCTCTCTTCCTCCCAGCGCAGGGCGAGCGCGGCCGCCTTGCGGGCGGCCTCGGCGACGGCCTCGGGGCCGCCCTTGCCCTGGGCGGCGGCGTATCCGACGAGGAAGGTGGTCAGCGGGGCGGCGGGACGGGCCACGCCGTGCGCGGCGTCACGGGCCAGGTCGAGCAGGACGCCGGTGTCGACGTCCAGGTCGATGCCCAGCTCGTCCTTGACTGCGGAGATCCATTCATCCAACACGTGCCCATGCTCCCTGATGCGTGCCCTGGCGTTGACGAGGTCGTCCCAGGTGTCGCAGTCGAAGGACGCGAGCGGGTCCGGGACGCGGGTGAGGCTGAGGGCGCCGGTCAGCCGGCGCAGGGGCAGTCCGGCCAGGCCGTCGGGTCCGGCCGCGAGGGCGGCCAGCTCACGGCGGAGCGCGGCGGTGCGATAGGCGGCCACGAGCGGCTGGTCGCGGCCGTCGGCGTCGGTGAGCAGCGCGCCGTCGGTGCCGGTGTCGCTGAGGGCGGTCAACAGCCGCTGCAGCGTGGCCGGCCGGAGGAAGGGCAGGTCGGCGGAGAGGACGACCGCGTGCTCGGCGGTGGTGTGCCGCAGGCCGGCCTCCAGCGCGGCGACCGGTCCGGCGCCGGGAGGCTCCTCGCGCGCCCAGCGCACCGGCCGCGCGGTGGGCCGCCGGTCGGCCACCACGACGGTTGTCCCGGCGTCCGCGCAGGCCGTGAGCACCCGGTCGAGCAGCGCCCGGCCGCCGACCCGCAGACCGGGCTTGTCGGCCCCGCCCAGCCGCCGGGCGGCGCCGCCGGCCAGCACGACGGCGTCGTACGGCACGGGCGTCCCGGGGGCGGCGGGGGCGTTGTCGGTCACCCCCCGAGTATGTCCCGAGGGGCCCCGCTCGTGTCGTCCGCGGGGCCCCTTGTTCCGGGCCCGCGGGCGTCACAGGGTGCGCAGGAGCACCGCCGGCTGTTCCACGCAGTCCGCCACGTACCGCAGGAAGCCGCCTGCCGTGCCGCCGTCGCACACCCGGTGGTCGAAGGTGAGCGAGAGCTGGACGACCTGACGTACCGCCAGTTCGCCCTCGTGCACCCAGGGTTTGGGGACGATCCGGCCGACGCCGAGCATGGCCGCCTCGGGGTGGTTGATGATCGGCGTGGAGCCGTCGACGCCGAAGACGCCGTAGTTGTTCAACGTGAAGGTCCCGCCGGTGAGTTCCCCGGGCGTGAGCGTCCCGGTGCGGGCGGCCTCGGTGAGCCGGGCGAACTCGGCGGTCAGTGCCTCGGCGTCGCGCGCATGGGCGTCCCGGACGACCGGCACCACCAGCCCGCGCTCGGTCTGCGCGGCGAACCCGAGGTGGACCTGGTCGAGCTGGACGATCTCGCGGGCCTCGATGTCGACGTAGGAGTTCAGCTCGGGGAACCGGCCGAGAGCGGCCGTGCAGATCCGGGCGAGCAGCGCGAGGAGGGAGATCTTCGGTCCGCCGGTCGCGTTCATGGCGGCACGCGCGCGCATGAGTTCCGTCGCGTCCGCGTCGACCCAGCAGGTGGCGTCCGGGATCTCCCGCCGGCTGCGGGAGAGCTTGTCGGCGACGGCACCGCGCACGCCCTTGAGGGGGATGCGGGTGCCCGCGCCGCGGGTGGCCGCAGCGGCGGCGGGTGCCGGCGAGGCCGCGGCGCGGACCGGCTCCTGCACCGCGGGTGCCGGGGTGGCCTTGGCCCGCAGGGCGCCCTCGACGTCGGCGCGCAGGATCAGCCCGTCCGGGCCCGAGCCCGCCAGCTGCCGCAGGTCCACACCGCCCTCGCGGGCGAGCCGGCGGACCAGGGGGGAGATCACCGGCACCGGCCCCTCGGCGTGGAGCGCGTCCACGCGCGCGTGGGCCGTTCTGGTGGTCGCCATACCGTTGGTGGCGGCCGTTCCGTCCAGCCGGGCCGCACCGGAGGCCGCGGCCGGGTTCTGCCGCCTATCGGGGCCCGGGCCGGAGGGCACGCCCGTAGTCCGTGCTCCGTCGGCACCGGTGCTGCCGTTCGCGGCACCCGTCACGAAGGTCGCCGGCCGGACCCGACGGCGCCGGGCCGGGGCTTCCGAGGTGCCGTATCCGACCAGGACGTTGCCCGACCCCTCGCTGTCGCCCGCCGGGGCCTGCGGTCCCACCGCCACCGTCAGCAGGGGCGCGCCGACCGGCAGTTCGGTGCCCTCCTCACCGAAGCGGGCGGTGACCACACCGCCGTACGGACAGGGCACCTCGACCATGGCCTTGGCCGTCTCGACCTCGACGACCGGCTGGTCGACGGCGACGACGTCACCGACCTGGACCAGCCAGCGGACGATCTCCGCCTCGGTGAGTCCCTCTCCGAGGTCGGGGAGCTTGAACTCCAGCACCTGTGCCATCAGCCCTCGGCCTCCCACTGCAGCCGGGCCACGGCGTCCAGGATGCGGTCGACGCCGGGCAGGTGGTGCCGCTCCAGCATGGGCGGCGGATAGGGGATGTCGAAGCCGGCGACGCGCAGCACCGGCGCCTCCAGGTGGTGGAAGCAGCGCTCGGTGATCCGGGACGCGATCTCGCCGCCCGGCCCGCCGAACCCGGTGGACTCGTGGACGACGACCGCGCGTCCGGTGCGTCGTACGGCCGCGCAGACCGTCTCGTCGTCGAACGGCACCAGCGAGCGCAGGTCGATCACTTCCAGGTCCCAGCCCTCGGCCTGCGCGGCCTCGGCGGCCTCCAGGCAGACCGGCAGGGAGGGGCCGTAGGTGATCAGCGTGGCGCTGCGGCCCTGGCGGCGCACCACCGCACGGCCGATGGGCTCCACGTCCGCGGGGTGCTCGGGGTTCCAGGAGTCCTTCGACCAGTACAGCCGCTTGGGCTCCAGGAAGACGACCGGGTCGTCGGAGGCGATGGCCTGGCGCAGCAGGCCGTAGGCGTCGGCGACGGTCGCGGGCGTGACCACGTGCAGTCCCGGGGTGGCCATGTAGTAGGCCTCGGAGGAGTCGCTGTGGTGCTCGACGCCGCCGATGCCGCCGCCGTAGGGGACGCGGACGGTGATGGGCAGGGGCATGCGGCCGCGCGTGCGGTTGCGCATCCGGGAGACATGGCTGATCAGCTGCTCGAACGCCGGGTAGGCGAAGGCGTCGAACTGCATCTCCACCACGGGGCGCAGCCCGTACATGGCCATGCCGACAGCGGTGCCGAGGATGCCGGCCTCGGCGAGCGGGGTGTCGGTGCAGCGGTTTTCGCCGAACTCCTTGGCGAGGCCGTCGGTGACCCGGAAGACACCGCCGAGGGTGCCGACGTCCTCGCCCATGACGTGCACGGCCGGGTCGGCGGCCATCGCGTCGCGCATCGCGCGCGTGAGGGCCTGCGCCATGGTGGCGGGCTTGACGGCGACGGTGGTCATCGGGCGCCGCCTTCCTGCTCGTCGTGCCGCTCGTGCTCGGCTTCCAGCTCGGCCCGCAGCAGGGCGCGCTGTTCGCGCAGTTGGGCGGTGGTCTCGGCGTAGACGTGGTCGAAGAGGGCCATGGGGTCCAGTTCGGGGTCGCGGTTCATACGTTCGCGCAGGGAGGCGGCCATGGCCTCGGCATCCTTCCGGGCGGCCTCGATGCCGGCCTCGTCGAGCAGCCCGCGCTCGGTCAGCTCGTGCTCCAGCAGCTCGATCGGGTCGTGCGCACGCCAGGCCTCGACCTCGGCGTCGCCGCGGTAGCGGGTGGCGTCGTCGGCGTTGGTGTGGGCGTCGATCCGGTAGGTCACCGCCTCCACCAGGGTCGGGCCGCCGCCCGCGCGCGCGTGCCGTACCGCGTCGCTGAGGACCTCGTGCACGGCCGCCGCGTCGTTTCCGTCGACCAGCCGGCCCGGCATGCCGTACCCGACGGCCTTGTGGGCCAGGGAGGGGGCGGCGGTCTGCTTGGCGAGCGGGACGGAGATGGCGAAGCCGTTGTTCTGCACGAGGAAGACGACCGGGGCCTGCCAGACGGCGGCGAAGTTCAGGGCCTCGTGGAAGTCGCCCTCGCTGGTGCCGCCGTCGCCGACCATGGCGAGCGCGACGACGTCGTCACCCTTGAGGCGGGCGGCGTGGGCGAGGCCGACGGCGTGCGGCAGCTGGGTGGCCAGCGGGGTGCTGAGGGGGGCGACCCGGTGGGCGTAGGGGTCGTAGCCGCTGTGCCAGTCGCCGCGCAGCAGGGTGAGAGCCTCGACGGGGTCGACGCCCCGGGCGACGACGGCGAGAGTGTCGCGGTAGCTGGGGAAGAGCCAGTCCCGCTCTTCCAGGGCCAGGGCTGCGGCGACCTCGCAGGCCTCCTGGCCGGTGCTGGAGGGGTAGACGGCGAGGCGGCCCTGCTTGGTGAGCGCCGTGGCCTGCGTGTTGT
Organism: Streptomyces sp. RB17; assembly: GCF_009604455.1. Classification (GTDB taxonomy): domain Bacteria; phylum Actinomycetota; class Actinomycetes; order Streptomycetales; family Streptomycetaceae; genus Streptomyces. Next base: position 320,923 of record NZ_WEGL01000004.1, on the reverse strand, counting down.
AGCGGCGACCGCGCACCAGCTGGGCGTAGAGCCGGCGCAGCAGGTCCGGGTCGGGCTTGGCGGCCGCCTCGGTGCCGAGGACGCGGTAGGGGTCGGCGTCGGGCAGCAGCGGCGCGGGGTCCATACGGGGCTGCCAGGCGGGCGGCGGCGATGGCCGGTACGCGCCCCGCTGCTCCATGACCGTCATGACGGCACCTCCTCGTGGGAGCGGCTACGGGAGACGCGTCGGCTGTGAGGCGCCTCACCAACCGATTGTTCGGTCGCCAGCACATTTTGGCTACAGGCACCTCCAGGCTGTGGACAAACGGTTCTCCACAGCCTGGAATGAACGCAGGACGTCCACGGAGAGGGAGCGGGGGGCAATGGCATCTGAACAAATGGCCGACGGACCGCAGGACGGCAGCGTGCTCCCGCCCCCGCGGCCCGTGGACGGCGCCCCGCTGCCGCCGCCGCGCCCACTCGACGCCATCGATCAGGACATCCTGAAGATTCTCCAGGCGGACGGCCGCGCCTCGATACGGTCCGTCGCCGAACGCGTCCACGTCTCGCGCGCCAACGCCTACGCGCGCATCAACCGCCTCGTCGAGGACGGGGTGATCCGGGGCTTCAGCGCGCGCGTGGACCACGAGCGGGCGGGGCACGGCACCTCGGCGTACGTCACGCTGAACATCGTCCAGAACACCTGGCGCACGGTCCGCGAGCAGCTCAGGCAGCTGCCCGGCGCCTCGCACATCGCGCTGGTGGGCGGCGACTTCGACGTGCTGCTGCTGGTGCACACGCCCGACAACCGGGCGCTGCGCGAGCTGGTGCTCACCCGGCTCCAGGCGATTCCCGAGGTGCTCAGCACGCGCACGCTGCTGGTGTTCGAGGAGGAGGACCTGGAGCCGGAGCCGTGACCGTAGGCGTGCCGGAGGCCTGATCTCAGCTCTGCTTGAGGCCCGCGAAGACCAGTCTGACCACGGCGTCGGCCACCTCGCGTTCGCCGGTGCCGCGCGGGTCCGGCCGGTACCACTCCACGATCGAGTTGATCATTCCGAAGACCAGCCGGGTGGCCAGCCGGACCTCGACGTCACCGCGTACGTCCCCGTCGGCCGCCGCGGCCTTCAGCAGTTCCGCCACCCGGTGGTCGAAGTCGCGCCGCCGCTCCAGCGCCCACCGCTCGGTGGCGGTGTTGCCGCGCACCCGCAGCAGCAGCGTCACGTACGGCAGCTCTCCCGTGAGCACCTCGACCATGCGCCGTACGACGTGCTCCAGCCGGTCGACGGGCCGCCCCACGCGCGCGTGCTCCTCGTCCAGGATCGCGAACAGGCCGTCCAGGGCGCGGCTGACGGCCCGGCGCAGCAGCTCCTCCTTGCCGCTGACGTGGTGGTAGATCGACGACTTGGAGATGCCGGCCGCCTTGGACAGGTGCTCCATGGAGGTGCCGTCGTACCCGCGCTCGTTGAACACCTGGACGGCCACGGCAAGCAGCGTCTCGGGCGTGTACGTGTCGCGCTTGGCCGTGGTCATGAGGTGCCCTCCCGCTTGTCGTCGATGGCGTACGCGTGGCGGTAGAGCGCGAGGGACGGCGCGTAGCGTCCGGAGGGGTCGCGCTCGTGCATCTCGTCCAGGACGTCGAAGGCGAACTCGCGGCCGAGCCTGCGGTCCCACTCGAACGGGCCGAGCGGGTAGTTCACCCCGAGGCGCATGGCCGTGTCGATGTCCTCCTGGGTGGCGACGCCCTTGGCGACGGCGTCGTGCGCGAGGTCGATGATCCGGGCGACCGTGCGCGCGACGATCATGCCGGGGACGTCACCGATGACGCTGACGTCCTTGCCGAGGGCCTGGAAGAGGCCGGTGGCCTCGGCGAGGGTGTGCGACGAGGTGTCCTGGGAGGCGGACAGGGCGATGCGGGTGGCCGCGCGGTAGTCGAGGGCGAGGTCGAAGTAGACGACGTCGCGGAACTCCACGGAGGTCTGGCCGTCGGCGAGCACCAGCTGGCCGCCGCCGGGCAGCACCAGGCGGGTGCCGTTGTCCTCGTCCTCCTCGCGGACCTGGATGCCCGCCTCGCGGATCAGCGTGAGCAACTCGGCCGCCGGGCCGAGGCGGCCCTCGGCGACGACGTAGGCGGGCGGCTGCTCCTTGTCGGCGGTGTGCGGCTCGGGCTTCTCGGCGTCCTCGGCGTGGTCGTACCAGCCGTGCCCGGTCTTGCGGCCGAGCCGGCCGGACTCGACCAGTCGGCGCTGGGCGAGGGACGGGGTGAAGCGCACGTCCTGGAAGAAGGACTGCCACACCGAATGGGTGACGGACTCGTTGACGTCCTGCCCGATCAGGTCGGTCAGCTCGAAGGCGCCCATCTTGAAGCCACCCGACCCGCGCAGGACGGCGTCGATGGTGGCCGGGTCGGCGGCCTGGGCCTCGTAGACCGCGAAGGCCTCGGCGTAGAACGGCCGGGCGATCCGGTTGACGATGAAGCCCGGGGTGTCGGCGCAGGCCACCGGGGTCTTGCCCCAGGCCCGAGCGGTCTCGTACGCGCGCGTGGCCGACGTGACGTCGGTGGCGGACCCGGAGACGACCTCGACCAGCGGCAGGAGCGGTGCCGGGTTGAAGAAGTGCAGGCCCACGAACCGGCCGGGCCGGCGCAGGGCACCGCCGATGGCCGTCACCGACAGCGAGGACGTGTTGGTGGCGAGCAGGCAGTCCTCGGTGACGATGTCCTCCAACTGGCCGAAGAGCTGCTGCTTGACGTCCAGCCGCTCCAGGACGGCCTCGACGACCAGGGAGCAGTCCGCCAGCTCCGCGAGGCTCTCCGCGGGCCGGAGACGGGCGCGGGCCGCGTCCCGGTCGGCGGCGCCGAGCCTGTCCTTCTCCACGAGCCGGTCGAGGCGGGCGCCGATCGCCGCTGCCGCGTCCCGGGCACGCCCGGCGACTGCGTCGTAGAGCCGCACGGGGTGACCGGCGACCAGAGCGACCTGGGCGATGCCCTGGCCCATGGTGCCGGTGCCGACGACGGCCACAGGGCTGCTGAGGTCGAGTGCTGTCATGTGCGCGATCCTCCCGCACGGCGTTTTCCACAGATGCGGCAGGCCCCCTTGTCCCGACCGATCGTTCGGTTACTCTAGCTCTGACCGCCCGATCCCGCTGCTCTTTCCGCCAGGTCGACGAACTCGACGATGAGTTCTCCAGACGAGGAGTTGGTCCCGCATGGCCGCCGAACTGACCGCCGACGAGCTGATCGCCAAGCACCGGCCCACGCTCGACCAGGCGCTGGAAACGATCCGCACGCGCGCGTACTGGTCCCCGCACCCCGAGCACCCGAAGGCCTACGGCGAGAACGGCAGCCTGGACGCGGCTGCGGGCAAGGCCGCCTTCGACGCCCTGCTGAACACCCGCCTCGACCTCGGCCAGCCCGGCACCGACGACTGGGTGGGCGACGAGGTGTCGCCGTACGGCATCGAGCTGGGCGTCAGCTACCCGCACGCGGACGTGGACGCGCTGATCCCGGCGATGAAGGCGGGGCAGCGGGCCTGGCGGGACGCGGGCGCGGAAACCCGGTCGCTGGTGTGCCTGGAGATCCTGAAGCGGATCGGCGACCGGACGCACGAGTTCGCGCACGCCGTCATGCACACCAGTGGCCAGGCCTTCATGATGGCGTTCCAGGCGGGCGGCCCGCACGCCCAGGACCGCGGCCTGGAAGCGGTGGCGTACGCGTACGCGGAGCAGGTCCGCACGCCCGAGACGGCCGAGTGGACCAAGCCGCAGGGCAAGCGTGACCCGCTGGCCCTCACCAAGCAGTTCACTCCGGTCCCGCGCGGCCTCGCCCTGCTCATCGGCTGCAACACCTTCCCGACGTGGAACGGCTACCCGGGCCTGTTCGCCTCCCTCGCCACCGGCAACGCGGTCCTGGTCAAGCCCCACCCGCGCGCGGTGCTGCCGCTCGCCCTCACCGTGCAGATCGCGCGCCAGGTGCTCGACGAGACGGGCTTCGACCCGAACCTGGTGGCGCTGGCCGCCGAGCGCCCCGGCGAGGGCATCGCCAAGACCCTCGCCACCCGCCCCGAAGTCAAGATCATCGACTACACCGGGTCGACGTCCTTCGGCGACTGGCTGGAGGCCAACGCCCGCCAGGCGCAGGTCTACACCGAGAAGGCCGGCGTCAACACGGTGGTCGTGCACTCCACGGACGACTACAAGGGCATGCTGTCCAACCTGGCGTTCTCGCTGTCCCTGTACAGCGGCCAGATGTGCACCACCCCGCAGAACCTGCTCATCCCCCGGGACGGCATCCGCACCGACCAGGGCCCCAAGACCTTCGACGAGTTCACCGCCGACCTCGCCCGCGCGGTCGACGGCCTCCTCGGCGACGACGCCCGCGCGAACGCATTGCTGGGCGCGATCGTCAACCCGGACGTCAAGGCCCGCCTGGAAGCCGCCGCCGGCCTCGGCGAAGTGGCCCTCGCCTCCCGGGAGATCAGCAACCCGGACTTCCCGGGCGCGGTCGTGCGCACCCCGGTCATCGTCAAGCTGGACGGCGCCAAGCCGGACGACGAGGCCGCCTACATGAGCGAGTGCTTCGGCCCCGTCTCCTTCGCCGTCGCGGTCGACTCGGTGGCCGACGCGGTGGAGCTGCTGCGCCGTACGGTCCGCGAGAAGGGTGCGATGACGGTCGGCGCCTACACCGCCGACCGCGAGGTGGAGCAGGCCGTCGAGGAGGTGTGCCTGGAGGAGGCGGCCCAGCTGTCGCTCAACCTGACCGGCGGGGTGTATGTGAACCAGACCGCCGCGTTCTCCGACTTCCACGGCTCGGGCGGCAACCCGGCGGCCAACGCCGCTCTGTGCGACGGGGCGTTCGTGGCCAGCCGGTTCCGGGTGGTGGAGGTCCGCCGCGAGGCCTAGGAAGCCGTAGGCGCGCCCCCGGTCGCACTCCAGTGGTACAGCGTCATCGCCACGCTCGTTGCCAGGTTGTAGCTGGACACCTGGGGGCGCATGGGCAGGGACAGCAAGTGGTCGGCACGCGCGCGTAGTTCTGCCGAAAGGCCGCTGCGCTCGGAGCCGAAGGCGAGGACGGCGTCGTCCGGGAGCTGCACGCCCCGGATGTCGTCGCCCTCGGGGTCCAGCGCGAACACCGGCCCCGGGGGCAGCTCGTCGACGCCCAGCCGTTCCACGGCGGTCGCGAAGTGCAGGCCGGCGCCACCGCGCACCACCGTGGGGTGCCAGGGGTCGAGGGTGCCCGTGGTGACCACGCCGGTCGCCCCGAAACCGGCGGCCAGCCGGATCACGGCACCGGCGTTGCCCAGGTTGCGGGGGTTGTCCAGGACCACGACGGGCGCGGTGCGGGGCAAGTGGGCGAGCCTGCGCAGGTTGGCCTCGCGGGACGGCCGTACGGCAAGCGCGGCCACACCGGTCGGGTGGGGCCGCGGGACGAGCGAGGCGTACGTCTGCGCGGGCACCTGGGTGAGCAGCGCGTCCAGCGCGTCCCGTACGTCCCCGGCCAGCTCCTCGGCGAGGGCGAGCGCGGCACGCCGGTCGGTGGTGATCGCCACCGGGACCTCGGCGCCGAAGCGCAGCGCGTGCTTGAGGGCGTGGAAGCCGTCGAGCAGCACGGCGTCCTCGGCGTGCTCGCGCCAGCGGGTCAGCGGGTCGGTCATGCCGTGAAGCCTCCCCCACGCTCGGCCGCGCTCGCCCGGGGTGACCCCCATCGGCCCTGCGGGCTCCCCTCGGGGCCGGCTTCGGGGGAGCGCGGCGCGGGCACCGTGGGCCCGCCACGCCGGACGATCCGCCCAGGCGCGCGTGCGACGAGCGCACCGACCCGGCGCAGGAACGCCGTCGGCAGGAAGACCGAGTCCGCGGTGATCATCGCCAGCGAGAAGAACGGCAGGCCGAGCACGACCGCGATCACCGCGTGCTCGGTCATCATCAGCACCAGCAGGACGTTCTTGACCCGCCGGTCGAACAGGGTGAACGGGAAGGCCACCTGCACCATGACCGTGCCGTAGGCGACGACCATCATGATCGTGCCGCTGGAGGACATCAGGTCGGCGAGTCCGGGCCAGGGCGAGAAGTAGTCCAGGTGGAGGGGGTAGTAGACGGCGGTGCCGTCCTGCCAGCGCGAGCCCTGGATCTTGTACCAGCCGGCCGTCGCGTAGATCAGGCAGGCCTCCGCCATGATCACGAACAGGGCGCCGTTGTGCAGGACGTTGGCGATGACGTCCAGCAGGATCCGCGGCTGCTGCGATCTCGCCCATCGGTCCACGGCCCACCACAGGCCGAGTACCGCCCAGGCCGTCCACATCAGCGCGGGGATCAGCCAGCCGTTGTCGAACCGGCCGGTGAACGTCGCCATGAGCAGCGCCAGACCGGACACCGCCCACAGGCCCGGTCCCACCCGGTCGGCGGAGACCCGCTCCCCACGCACGCGTGTCGCCTCGGCGCGCGCCGCCCGCCGTGCGTCCAGGGACCACACCTGTCCGCAGCGCGTGAACACGAGGTAGAAGGACATCAGGTGCAGGACGTTGTCGCCGCCGTCGCCCATGAAGACGCTGCGGTTCTGCAGCGACAGCACACCCACCATGAACAGCACGGCCGCCGTACGGGTGCGCCAGCCGAGCAGCAGCGCCGCGCCGGCCAGGAGCGCCAGCAGGTAGCAGCACTCGAACCACAGCTGGCCGTCGGACCACAGCAGGGCCGTGAAGGCGTGGTTGTCGGCGGTCAGCTCCTTGGCGAGGTTCCAGCCCCACGGCCCGGCCGGGCCGTACAGCTCCTGGCGGTGCGGGAACTCGCGCAGCAGGAACAGCAGCCAGGTCCCGGCGAACCCGATGCGGATGACGGCGCTCTGGTACGGCCCCAGAGCCGATTCGGTGACCCTGGCGATACCGCGGGAGAGGGTCAGGGAGAGCCCGTTCACCGCACACCTCCCGCTGCCTCGTCGGCCGTCACGGTCCACCAGGGCAGCACGCGGTAGACGGGCTTGTCGGACACGCGCTCACCGCTCCACGCGGGCGGCTGCACATTCGTCGTGCTGGAACGGATCTGGACGCGCTGTATGACGCCGTCGCGGCCGGCCGGGTAGGTCCGGTACAGGCGCATCACCACGATCCGGCGCAGATACTGCTCGGAGAGGGAGCCGCGCATGCCCACCGACTGGTTGTCGGCGCTGTGCGTGGCGGTGAAGAAGTCCCAGGCGCGGCGCAGCTCGTTCTGCTGGGTGTGGCTCGGCACCAGGTTGCCGTCGATGGCGGCGCCGTCCTGGGCGGAGAGGTCGGTCCACCGGGTGGTGCGCAGCCCGCCGTCCTTCGCCCGCACGACGGCGCGCACCTGGACGGCGATGTTCTGCTGCAGCGGGTTGGGTGCGAACAGCTTCCAGTTCTGCTCGAACTCGGGAAACACCCACTCCTCGACGGCCTTGCCGTGCTGCTTGGTCACCGTGTTCGCGGGGGCGAGACTGAGGAACACCATCAGCAGATGCACACAGGCCGCGACACCGACGACCGCGAGCGCCAGCGCGGCGGCGACCTGGTAGCGGGGAGAGAGAGCGGCCACACCCGTACGGGGCGCGGGGGGCGGGACGGGGAGGTCGGCCCCCGAGGCCACCGAGCTCTCACTGCGGGCGGCATCCGCGTCCACCCGTGATTCGGCGGCGGCCGGGGACTCGACGTCCGCCCGGGACGCCGCGTCGGCCGAGGACTCGGCTTCGGCCCGGAAAGCCACGTCTGCCGAGGAGTCCACGTCGGCTCGGGAATCCATCCCTGCCGAGGAGTCCATGCCGGTCGGGGAGGCCTCCGGGCGACGCGCCCGGGCCGACCCGCCGGGGTCGGGTCGGGCCCCCGGGTCCTCGTCGTACGCGTCCATTCCGCCCCGTCCCCCGTTTCGGCTCAGTCATTCGGTCCAGTGGCGCGGCTCCGTGACGCGGCGCCCGCCACGAGCGCCCCACCCTTCACGTACGCCACTGCTCGGCGATACGCACGGAACGGTACTCAGCCCGGGCCACCGGGCGCAGCCCCGGGTACGCCCCAAGGGCCGTGGTCCTCGCCACGCGGTACGGCCGGAACCCCGCCCCAGCCGCCCTCGCGCGGGTTGTCCACAGGCTGCCCGCCGGAGTTTTCCACAGCGGTTGACACCCCACGTCGGCCCGGCACACCATTGATGCGCATGGACCGAACGATCGGTCGGGAGAGTCCCATCGCAGAGCCCGAGGTCAGGGGGACCGCATGGCCACAGCAGCCGCGCAGCGCACGGCCCGCACGAAGGCGGACGGCGCACCGGACACCGCCGGCACGGCGGCCTTCCAGCACGCCTTCGACAGGGCCGTGGCCGCCGACGAACGCATCGAACCGCGCGACTGGATGCCCGATGCCTACCGCGCCACCCTGGTCCGGCAGATCGCCCAGCACGCGCACTCCGAGATCATCGGCATGCAGCCGGAGGCCAACTGGATCACCCGCGCGCCCTCCCTGCGCCGCAAGGCGATCCTCATGGCCAAGGTCCAGGACGAGGCCGGCCACGGCCTGTACCTGTACAGCGCGGCCGAGACCCTCGGCACCGGCCGCGACGAGCTGCTCGACAAGCTGCACAGCGGCCGCCAGAAGTACTCCTCGATCTTCAACTACCCGACCCTGACCTGGGCCGACGTCGGCGCGATCGGCTGGCTCGTGGACGGCGCCGCGATCACCAACCAGGTCCCGCTGTGCCGCTGCTCCTACGGCCCGTACGCCCGCGCGATGGTGCGGATCTGCAAGGAGGAGTCCTTCCACCAGCGCCAGGGCTACGAGTCGCTGCTGGCCCTCAGCAAGGGCACACCAGAGCAGCACGCGATGGCGCAGGACGCGGTGAACCGCTGGTGGTGGCCCTCGCTGATGATGTTCGGCCCGCCCGACGACGAGTCCCAGCACTCCGCGCAGTCGATGGAATGGAAGATCAAACGGCACTCCAACGACGAGCTGCGCCAGCGCTTCGTCGACATCTGCGTCCCCCAGGCCGAGTCCCTCGGCCTCACCCTCCCCGACCCGGACCTGCGGTGGAACGAGGAAAGCGGGCACTACGACTTCGGCCCGATCGACTGGACGGAGTTCTGGGAGGTCCTCAAGGGCAACGGCCCGTGCAACGAACAGCGGATCACCCAGCGCAGGCGCGCCCACGACGAGGGCGCGTGGGTGCGGGAAGCGGCCGCCGCCTACGCGGCCAAGCACACCGGCGGAACCGGCGGCCCCACTCCCGGCACGACCGGCACCGGTGAGACACGTAACGAGTCAGCACACGCGACAGGAGCGGAGCGAGCATGAGCACCACCGACTGGCCCCTGTGGGAGGTCTTCGTGCGCTCCCGGCGCGGCCTCTCCCACACCCACGCCGGCAGCCTGCACGCCCCCGACGCGGAACTGGCCCTGCGCAACGCCCGCGACCTGTACACCCGCCGCGGCGAGGGCGTCTCCATCTGGGTCGTCCCGGCCGCCGCGATCACCGCGTCCTCGCCGGACGAGAAGGACCCGTTCTTCGAGCCGGCCGCCGACAAGCCCTACCGGCACCCGACCTTCTACGAGATCCCGGAAGGGGTGAAGCACCTGTGACCGCCACCGGCCCCGACACCGTCCCGGTGACCGCCGCCCTCGCCCTCGGCGACGACGCCCTCGTGCTCTCCCACCGGCTCGGGGAGTGGGCCGGGCACGCCCCCGTCCTGGAGGAGGAGGTCGCCCTCGCGAACATCGCCCTCGACCTGCTCGGCCAGGCCCGCGTGCTGCTGTCCCTGACCGGCGACGAGGACGAACTGGCCTACCTGCGCGAGGAGCGGGCCTTCCGCAACCTCCAGCTGGTCGAGCAGCCGAACGGCGACTTCGCCCACACGATCGCCCGCCAGCTGTACTTCTCCACCTACCAGCAGCTGCTGTACGCCGAACTTGCATCAGGCGACGGCCCGTTCGCCGCTCTCGCCGCGAAAGCGGTCAAGGAGGTCGCCTACCACCGCGACCACGCCGAGCAGTGGACGCTCCGCCTCGGCGACGGCACGGAGACCAGCCACGAACGGATGCGCCGCGCCATCGCGGGCCTGTGGAAGTTCACCGGTGAGATGTTCCAGCCCGTGGAGGGCCTCGACGCCGACTGGACCCGACTGGACAAGCACTGGCAGGAGTCCGTCCAGGACGTCCTCGGCCGGGCCACTCTCCCCCTCCCCGAGGGACCGCGCACCGGCGCCTGGTCGGCCGGCGCCGGACGGCAGGGCCTGCACACCGAACCCTTCGGTCGGATGCTCGCCGAGATGCAGCATCTGCACCGCAGCCACCCGGGGGCGACATGGTGACCGCCACCGCCCTGGAAACAGAGCTGCTGGAGCTGGCCGGCTCGGTGCCCGACCCCGAACTGCCGGTGCTCACGCTCCAGGAGCTGGGCGTGGTGCGCGCGGTGCGTCTCCACGGCCCTGGCACGGTCGAGGTCGAGCTGACCCCCACCTACACCGGCTGCCCCGCCATCGAGGCGATGAGCGTGGACATCGAACGGGTGCTGCGCGCCCACGGCATGCACGAGGTCACGGTCCGCACGGTGCTCAGTCCCGCCTGGACGACCGACGACATCAGCGCCGAAGGGCGTCGCAAGCTCCGGGAGTTCGGCATCGCTCCCCCGCGCGTGCGCGCCGCCTCCGGCCCGGTCCCGCTGACCCTCGGCCCGACCCGGCCCGCAGACACGCCCACCGCGGATGCGCCCACCGGGGACGCGACCATCGAGCCCGTCCGCTGCCCGCACTGCGGCTCCGCCGACACCGAACTGCTCAGCAGATTCTCCTCCACCGCGTGCAAGGCACTGCGCCGCTGCCTCGCCTGCCGTGAACCGTTCGACCACTTCAAGGAGTTGTGATGGCGCGCTTCCACCCGCTCCCGGTGGCCGAGGTCGACCGGATCACCGACGACTCCGTCGCCCTCACCTTCACCGTCCCGCCCGAGCTGCGCGAGGAGTACCGGCACGCACCCGGCCAGCATCTGGCGCTGCGCCGGCAGGTCGACGGCGCCGAGATACGACGCACCTACTCCATCTGCTCCCCCGCGCCCGACCCGGCCGGCGCGGGCCCCGACACCCTGCGGGTGGGCGTGCGGCTGGTGGAGGGCGGAGCCTTCTCCGCCTACGCGCTGAAGGAGATCAACGTCGGCGACGTGCTGGAGGTGATGACCCCGGCCGGCCGCTTCACCCTGGAACCGGCGCCGGGGCTGTACGCGGCGGTCGTCGGCGGCAGCGGCATCACCCCGGTGCTGTCCATCGTCTCCACCCTGCTGTCCCGCGAGCCGGCGGCCCGGTTCTGCCTGATACGCAGCGACCGCACGGCCGCCTCGACGATGTTCCTGGAGGAGGCCGCCGACCTGAAGGACCGCTATCCCGAGCGGCTTCAGCTGGTGACCGTGCTCTCCCGCGAGGAGCAGCAGGCGGGTCTGCCGTCCGGCCGGCTCGACCGCGAGCGGCTCACCGGGCTGCTGCCCGCGCTGCTGCCGGTCGGCGAGGTCGCGGGCTGGTTCCTGTGCGGGCCGTACGGGCTGGTACGGGGCGCGGAGCAGGCGCTGCGCGAGCTGGGCGTGGACAGGTCCCGCATCCACCAGGAGATCTTCCATGTGGACGCGGGCTCGCCCCCGGCCGGCACCGCCCAGGCCCCCGCGCACAGCGCGGTCACCGCCCGGCTCGACGGACGAGGCGGCACCTGGCCGGTGCGCGACGGCGAGACGCTGCTGGAGACGGTCCTGCGCAACCGCCCCGACGCGCCCTACGCCTGCAAGGGCGGCGTGTGCGGGACGTGCCGTGCCTTCCTGGTCTCCGGTGAGGTCCGCATGGACCGCAACTTCGCCCTGGAGACGGAGGAGACGGAAGCCGGCTATGTACTGGCCTGCCAGTCGCATCCGCTGACGGAGCAGGTGGAGCTGGACTTCGACCGCTGAGGCTTGGGCGTGGGCCGACTGGGAGGGGGCAACTCAGCAGGGGGGTGGGGAGGGAGGGGGGAGGGGGAGGCCCCCCCCCAGGAACACCAGAACTCCGCCGGGAGCCCCCGGCCCCCCTCCCACGCCATTCCCTTCTCCTAGAACCTGTTCTACCCTGACGCCCCGTCAGCTCACCGACCCGTCGGAAGGACAGGCCGTGGACTTCACCTTCACCGAGGAGCAGCGGGCAGCGGCCGAGGCGGCGCGCGGGGTGTTCGCCGGGGTGGAACCGGACGCGGTGCCCAGCCCGGCGCTCACCACCGGCGTCGTGGCCGAGGGCTTCGACCGGGAGCTGTGGTCCCGGCTGGCCGAGGCGGATCTGCTGAGCCTGCTGCTCGACGAGGCACACGGCGGTTCCGGTCTGGACGCGATCGCGCTGTGCCTGGTGCTGCGGGAGTCCGCCAAGGTGCTCGCCCGGGTGCCGCTGCTGGAGCACAGCGCGGCGGCAGCGGCCGTACAGGCCTACGGCGGCGCGAAGCTCGCGGACCGTGTGCTCGCGCGCGCCGGGCGGGGTGAGCTGGTGCTGACCGTCGCGGCGAACGGCCGTACCGGCCACGACCCGGCCGAACTGGCCGTCGGCGCACGGCGGGACGGTCCCGTCTGGGTGCTGGACGGGGTACAGACGGCGGTGCCGTGGGCGTACGACGCGGACCTCGTCGTCGTACCGGCGCACCTCGAGGGCACGGCCGCCGAGCGGACCGTACTCGCGCTGATCCCGCGTGAGCAGGACGGGGTGACGCTCGCCGAGCAGGTGTCGACCAGCGGGGAGCGGCTGGCCGAGCTGCGGCTGGCGTCCGTGCGGATCGCCGCGGACGACGTCATCGAGACCGACGGCGCCTGGGAGTGGCTGCACGCGCTGCTCACCACCGGCACCTGCGCGCTGGCGCTCGGGCTGGGCGAGCGGGTGCTGAGGATGACGGCCGAGTACACCGGAAAGCGGGAGCAGTTCGGGTATCCGATCGCGACCTTCCAGGCGGTGGCCGTGCAGGCCGCGGACCGCTACATCGATCTGCGCGCCATGGAGGCCACCCTCTGGCAGGCCGCCTGGCGGATCGCCTCAGGGGCGACGGGCGTGCTACCCGCCGCCGGGGATGTCGCGGTGGCGAAGATCTGGGCGGCGGAGGGGGTGCGCCGGGTGGTGCAGACGGCACAGCATCTGCACGGCGGCTTCGGCGCCGACACCGACTACCCGCTGCACCGCTATCACGCGTGGGCCAAGCACCTGGAACTGGCGCTCGGCCCGGCGGCGGCGTACGAGGAGAGGCTCGGGGACCTGCTCGCCGCCCATCCGCTGGGCTGACCACGCGGCCCCGGAGCGGCCGGGGACCGGGATCGGACTACAGGACGAAGCCGGGCCGGCCGTCGTCGGCGATCACGGGGCGGCCCGCGGCCTGCCAGACCTGCATGCCGCCGTCGACGTTCACCGCGTCGATGCCCTGCTGGACCAGGTACATGGTGACCTGCGCCGAGCGGCCGCCGGAGCGGCAGATGACGTGGACGCGGCCGTCCTGTGGGGCGGCCTCGGTCAGCTCGCCGTATCGGGCCACGAACTCGCTGATGGGGATGTGCAGCGCTCCCTCGGCGTGGCCCGCCTGCCACTCGTCGTCCTCGCGGACGTCCAGCAGGAAGTCGCCGTCCTTGAGGTCCGTGACCTCGACCGTGGGCACACCAGCTCCAAAACTCATGTCCCCGACGCTACCCGAAGGTCCCCGGAGCCGGCCGACACGAGCCTCGGCTCAGCCCTGCTCCAGCAGGGCCGCCAGTTCCGTCTCCCGCTGGGCGATGTCGGAGCGCAGCTTGGCGGCGATCTCCTCGAGCAGCCCGTCGGGGTCGTCGGGGGCGAGCCGGAGCATGCCGGCGATCGCGCCCTCCTCCAGTTCGCGGGCGACGAGGGTGAGCAGTTCCTTGCGCTCGGCGAGCCACTCGAGGCGGGCGTACAGCTCCTCGGCCGGGCTCGGGCGCCGCTCGGGCGGCACCGGGCCGGCCGCCCACTCCTCGGCCAGCTCCTTCAGCAGGGTCTCGTCGCCACGGGCGTAGGCGGCGTTGACCCGGGTGAGGAACTCCTCACGCCGCTGCCGCTCCTCTTCCTCCTGTACGAGGTCGGGGTGCGCCTTGCGGGCGAGCTCGCGGTAGAGCTTGCGGGCCTCCTCGCTGGGCCGCACCCGCTCCGGGGGCCGTACGGCCTGGTCGGTGAGCATGGCGGCGGCTTCCGGGAACAGGCCGTGGCCGTCCATCCAGCCGTGCAGCAGCTCTTCCACACCGGGGATCGGCAGGATCCGCGCGCGGGCCTCCTCGGCTCGGCGGATGTCCTCCGGGTCGCCGGTGCGGGTGGCCCTGGCCTCGGCGATCTCGGCGTCCAGCACCTCGATGCGGGCGTAGAGCGGGCCGAGGCGCTGTTCGTGCAGGCGAGAGAAGTTCTCGACCTCGACGCGGAACGTCTCCACGGCGATCTCGTACTCGATCAACGCCTGTTCGGCGGCCCGTACGGCCTGCTCGAGCCGTTCCTCGGGGCGCGGGGGCTGTTCGGCATCCGGGGTCGTCACGCGAACAGGGTAGGCGGTGGAGAGGCGGCCGGGCGCCGTAGGGCTACCGGTGACCTGCCCGCTGAGGGTCCGACGCGGTTGCTCGCGCAGTTCCCCGTGCCGCCGACGAGACGTTGCAGTTCCACCCCTCGGAAAGCCCCGTCGCGCCTCACACCCCCGCCTCCGCCGCGACCCGTCCCGTCCGGATCCCCGTGACGAGGTCGGCATGGTCGGCCTCGGTGCGGTCGGCGTAAGTGACGGCGAAGGCGGCTATCGCCTCGTCCAGCTCCTCGTTCTTGCCGCAGTAGCCCGCGATCAGGCGCGGGTCGGCGCTGTGGGAGTGGGCGCGGGCCAGCAGGGCGCCGGTCATGCGGCCGTAGTCGTCGATCTGGTCGGCGGCGAGGGCGGCGGGGTCGACGCTGCCCTTGCGGTTGCGGAACTGGCGGACCTGGAAGGGACGGCCACCGGCCGTGGTCCAGCCGAGGAGGATGTCGCTGACCACCTGCATCCGCTTCTGGCCGAGGACGACCCGGCGACCCTCGTGGTCCACCGGCGGCGCCTCGAAGCCGGCCGTGGCCAGATACGGGACGAGCGCGGAGGGGCGGGCCTCCTTCACCTGAAGGACCAGGGGCTGCTCACGGTGGTCGAGAAGCAGGACGACGTAGGACCGGGTGCCGACGCTGCCGGTGCCGACCACCCGGAAGGCCACGTCGTGCACGGCGTGCCGGGCGAGCAGGGGGTGCCGGTCCTCGGACAGCGTCGTCAGGTACTCCTCCAGGGACGCGGCGACTGCCGCCGCCTCGGCGTCCGGGACACGGCGCAGGACCGGCGAGGCGTCCACGAAGCGGCGTCCGCCGTCCGCCGCCGCTTCGGTCGCCTTCGCCGCGAACCGGCCGCTGGTGTTGGCGCGGGCCTTCTCCGAGACCCGCTGCAGGGTGCCGAGCAGGTCGTGGGCGTCGGTGTGGGAGACCAGTTCCTCGTCGGCGATGGCGTTCCACGCGTCCAGCACCGGCAGCTTGGCGAGCAGACGCATGGTGCGGCGGTAGGCGCCGACCGCGTCCCGTGCGGCCGCACGGCAGGTGTCCTCGTCGGCCCCGGCCTCCCGCCCGGCCAGCACCAGCGAGGCGGCGAGCCGCTTCAGATCCCACTCCCAGGGGCCGTGCACGGTCTCGTCGAAGTCGTTGAGGTCGATGACGAGGTCGCCGCGGTGGTCGCCGTAGAGGCCGAAGTTGGCCGCGTGCGCGTCTCCGCATATCTGGGTGCCGATCCTGGTCATAGGGGTGCGGGCCAGGTCGTACGCCATGAGTCCGGCCGAGCCGCGCAGAAAGGCGAAGGGGGTCGCGGCCATCCGTCCGACGCGGATGGGGGTCAGCTCCTCTATACGGCCGGCGTTGGACTCGATGACCGCGCTCACCGCGTCGGGGCGGGAGGCGTCCAGGTCGAGTGCGCGGTGCGCGCCGCGCGGCACGCTCGCCCGCAGCGCCTTGCCCTCCTCCTTGGGCGAACCCTGCCGCGGCCACTGGGCGAACCCGCGTACCCACGGCAGCCTGCGCTTGTCCCGGTCCACCGCGTCCGCCAGCACTTCCCGACCGGTTCCGGTCAAAGCGACCGCCTCCCCCGAACGCCCTTGGGCACGAACATCGACACGAACACGAACATCAACTCGTGCAGACCGTACAGCCGACGCCCCGAGCGCGTCAGGCCTGTGGATGACGCTCTGTGGAGGACCGCTCTGTGGAGGACCGGTCTGTGGACGACGCGCCCCGTGGACGACGCGACCTGTGGACGACGCGCCCTGTCGATGACGCGCCCTGTGGATGACGCCTCGCGGACAATCCGCGTCGCGGAGCGAGCCACCGACCTGCATGTGAGGAAGCTCTCCTCCATCAGCCCGAGTGCGGCAGGTGTCCTGACGGAGGTACGGCAGCCGTCCGGCAGGAGAGGAACGGTACGAGCGGCAACGCGCAGGGCACTCGGGAGAACAACCGACGGCAACGGCTCCGTAGCCATGCTCCGCCGCGAGCCCGGCGCGACGCGCCCCAAACCCGATCACGTACCCGACCACGTACCCGAACCCGCATCCACACCGCCTCGGCACCGGCACCGGCACCGGCCCAGCGAGGAGGCCGCCATGGACCTGCCGCAGAAACGAGCGTCCGCGACCACACCCGCTCCGGCTCCCGCGCCGGTGTCAGCACCATCGCCAACGGCGTCCCCTCGTCACGCACCGGGCGCAGTGAGCCGGCCCAGGGATGTCCGCCGTGCCTGAGCTGCCGGATGTCGAGGGTTTCCGCAGGGTGCTCGTGTCCTGCGCGAAGGGCAGGGCCATCCGCAGCGTCGACGTGCGCGACACGGGCGTCCTGCACGGGGTGAGCGTACGGCGGCTGCGCGACGCGCTGGAGGGCCGGCGGTTCACCGAGCCGGAGCGGCACGGCAAGTGGTTGCTCGCCCACACCGGTGGCCCCACCCTCCTGCTGCACTTCGGCATGACCGGCCGGCTCCTCTGCGCCCGTCCCGAGGACACGGTCGAGCCCCATGACCGCGTCCTGTTCGGTCTGAGCGGCGACCACCAGCTCCGCTACCGCGACCAGCGCAAGCTCCAGGGCATCTGGCTCGCCGACGACGACTCCGGCGTGGCCCGGTTGCTGGATCGTCAGGGTCCCGATGCGCTGGCAGTGGACCGCGAGGACTTCGAGGCCGCGCTCCGCGCACGCCGTGGTCACATCAAAACCGCGCTGACCGACCAGTCCGTCGTGGCCGGTCTCGGCAATCTGCTCGCCGACGAGATCCTCTGGCGTGCCGGGCTGCACCCCGGCACCCGGGCCGTCGATGTGACGGAGAGCGAACGCCGGCACCTGTACTCCCACATGCGGCGCACGCTGCGTTCCGCGGTGACCGCAGGCTGCGTGCCGCCGCGCGACGGGTGGCTCACCGGCCACCGTGACGACCCCGACCCGGTCTGCCCCCGCTGCCACACTCACCTGCGCCGCTCCCGGCTGGGAGGCCGCGGCACCGTGTGGTGCCCGCAGTGCCAGCCGAGCGAGTCCTGAACTCCGCGCGAACCGAAGTTCCGGCCCGACCGGCCACCGCACCCCGACCGCCGCGCCGCCCCCGACCGGCCACCGCACCCCGACCAGCCAGCTCACCCTCAGATCGCCCAACCTGTGGACGGACGGCCCGGACCAGGCCGAGCCGAACCGAGCCGACCAAGCCCAGCCGACCCAAGCCCAGCCGACCCAAGCCCAGCCGAACCGAGCCCAGCCGAACCAAGCCCAGCCGAACCGAGCCCACCCAGCCGAGCCGCCCGTCCCGAGCCCGTCGGTGAGCTATCTCACGGAAGGATCGCGGCTGGTCCTCCGGGGCCGGCCAGCCAGATGTCAGCACAACGCGAAACGGGCCCCTGCCGTGACTTCCGTCACCGGCAGAGACCCGTCTCGTCTCTGTGCGCGAGGGGGGAGTTGAACCCCCACGCCCTTGCGGGCACTGGAACCTGAATCCAGCGCGTCTGCCTATTCCGCCACCCGCGCATTGGGTGTGCCTTCCGGTCCCGTCCCTTTCGGGCTGGCCCCTTCCGACACCCAGAACATTAGCACGTCGTACGGGGCGGGTTCACATCCCTTCCCTCCGCCCCGAGACCGCCCGCACCCCTGCCCACCCCAGGCCACCGCGCCTCAACCACGCCTCCCGCCACGCCCAAGCGCCGCCCCCGCCTCGCGCCCTGCTTCTGCCGTAACCGCCCCCGCGCACGACAGCCGCAGCCCCAGCCGAGCCCAAGACCCAGAGCAGGGCCAACCCCAGCCCCACCCACCCCTAAACCTCCCCTCCTACCCACCCCAACCCCACCCCACGTATCAAGGAGACCCGCTTCACGTATCAACCTCGTACCGGTCCCCGGCATCTCCCCAGGAGGCGGGCCGGGTCCACAGCCAGGTGCGGGACACTGGTCTGCGACCCCCTTTACGATCCTTGGCAGCAGGAGTGCGCACCATGAGTTCGAAGGGGAGCCGCTGGGGGAACCGGCTGATTGCCGGGCGCGTAGATACGATCAGTGAGCAGTACCAGCGGAACCAGCAGTACAGGCAAGGCAGCGGCCACACAGCAGGGCAAGACAACGGCAGGGACGGAGGAGGTGCCCCATGGGAGTCCTGAAGAAGTTCGAGCAGCGTCTCGAAGGTCTGGTGAACGGCACCTTCGCCAAGGTCTTCAAGTCCGAGGTCCAGCCCGTGGAGATCGCCGGCGCGCTCCAGCGTGAGTGCGACAACAACGCCACGATCTGGAACCGCGACCGGACCGTCGTACCGAACGACTTCATCGTGGAGCTGAGCGCGCCGGACTACGAGCGCCTCAGCCCGTATTCCGGGCAGCTCGGCGACGAGCTGGCCGGCATGGTGCGCGACTACGCCAAGCAGCAGCGCTACACCTTCATGGGCCCGATCAAGGTCAATCTGGAGAAGGCGGACGACCTCGACACCGGCCTGTACCGGGTGCGCTCGCGCACCCTCGCCTCCTCCAGCAGCCAGCAGGCGGCACCCCAGGCCCCGCACGCGCCCGCGGCCCCGGCCCCCGGCCGTCCCGGTCCCGCGCAGGGCGCCCAGGGCGGCTACGGATATCCGCCCGCCACGCCCGCCGGCGCACCCCCGATGCCGTCCGCGCCGCCGCCCGGCGCCCGCCCCGGCGGCTACGGCTATCCCCAGCCCGCCACCCAGCGGCCCGCGGCCGCCCCGACGAGCGGCGGGCGCACCCGCTACTGGATCGAGATCAACGGCACCCGCCACCAGATCTCCCGCCCGACGCTGGTGCTGGGCCGCAGCACCGACGCCGACGTGCGGATCGACGACCCCGGCGTCTCCCGCCGGCACTGCGAGATCCGGACCGGAACGCCCTCGACGATCCAGGATCTCGGCTCCACCAACGGCATCGTGGTGGACGGGCAGCACACCACCCGCGCTACGCTCCGCGACGGCTCGCGGATCGTCGTGGGCAGCACCACCGTTATCTATAGGCAAGCCGAAGGGTGAAGCGGGGGCAATGTCAGAGCTGACCCTCACGGTCATGCGGCTGGGTTTCCTGGCCGTACTGTGGCTGTTCGTGATCGTGGCCGTACAGGTCATCCGGAGCGACCTGTTCGGTACGCGCGTCACCCAGCGCGGAGCGCGCAGGGAGGCCGGGCGTGCCCAGCAGCAGGGCCGGCAGCAGGCGGCCCGGCAGCAGTCCGCGCCCCCGCAGCAGCGCGGCCAGCAGGGCGGCGGGCGGCGCGGTCGCAACGCACCCAGCAAGCTGGTGGTGACCGAGGGCACGCTGACCGGCACGACGGTCGCGCTGCAGGGCCAGACGATCACGCTGGGCCGTGCGCACGACTCCACGATCGTGCTGGACGACGACTACGCCTCGAGCCGGCATGCCAGGATCTACCCGGACCGCGACGGTCAGTGGATCGTCGAGGACCTCGGCTCCACCAACGGCACCTACCTGGACCGGTCCCGGCTGACGACTCCCACGCCGATCCCGCTGGGCGCGCCGATCCGCATCGGCAAGACCGTCATCGAGCTGCGGAAGTAGTACGACAATGAGCGAGCGGAGCGAGCACGCAGAAGCAGGCCACACCCCGGCCTCCGGCGCGCTCCCGACCGGAGGGTGGGCAGTGTGGCTCGACACGACCGGCTGCATTCGGAGCCGACGGGCGAGGTGCGCATGAGTCTGTCACTGCGCTTTGCCGCCGGATCGCACAAAGGCATGATCCGCGAGGGCAACGAGGACTCGGGCTACGCCGGTCCGCGGCTGCTCGCTATCGCCGACGGCATGGGCGGCCAGGCGGCCGGCGAGGTCGCCTCCTCCGAGGTGATCTCCACCCTGGTCACGCTCGACGACGACGTGCCCGGCTCCGACATCCTCACCTCCCTCGGCGCGGCCGTGCAGCGCGCCAACGACCAGCTGCGCGCCATGGTCGAGGAGGACCCCCAGCTGGAGGGCATGGGGACGACCCTCACCGCCCTGCTGTGGACCGGCCAGCGGCTCGGCCTGGTGCACGTGGGCGACTCCCGCGCCTATCTGCTGCGCGACGGGGTTCTCACCCAGATCACCCAGGACCACACCTGGGTGCAGCGGCTGGTCGACGAGGGCCGGATCACCGAGGAAGAGGCCACCACCCACCCCCAGCGCTCCCTGCTGATGCGCGCCCTCGGCAGCGGCGACCACGTCGAGCCCGACCTGTCGATCCGTGAGGTCCGGGCCGGCGACCGCTATCTGATCTGCTCCGACGGGCTGTCCGCCGTCGTCTCCCACCAGACGATCGAGGAGACCCTCGCCAGCTACCAGGGCCCGCAGGAGACCGTGCAGGAGCTGATCCAGCTCGCGCTGCGCGGCGGCGGCCCCGACAACATCACCGTCATCGTCGCCGACGTCCTGGACCTGGACACCGGTGACACCCTCGCCGGGCAGCTGTCCGACCAGCCGGTCGTGGTCGGCGCGGTCGCCGAGAACCAGCACCATCTGCACGACAACGGCATCATGCAGACCCCCGCCGGCCGCGCCTCCCACCTGGGCCGCCGGCAGTCCGGGCACGGCGGCGGCGAGTTCGGCCCGCCCGGCTCCGGCGACACCACCGGGTACGCCCCGGCGGGCAGCTTCGGCGACTACGCCGACGGCGACTTCACCAAGCCGCGCGGCGGACGCAGGTGGCTGAAGAGATCCCTCTACGGCGTCCTCGCCCTCGCCGTCATCGGCGGCGGTCTCTACGGCGGCTACCGCTGGACGCAGACGCAGTACTACGTCGGCGTCAAGGACGAGCACGTGGCGCTGTACCGCGGGATCAGCCAGGATCTGGCCTGGGTGTCGCTGTCGAAGGTGGAGAGGGACCACCCCGAGATCGAACTCAAGTACCTGCCGCCCTACCAGCAGAAGCAGGTCAAGAACACGATCGCCGCGGGTGGTCTGCAGCAGGCGCAGGCGAAGATCGAGGCTCTGTCGGTGCAGGCCTCCGCGTGCAGGAAGCAGGCGGAGCGTACGGCCGCCGAGTCCGAGCGGAACGCCAAGACGGGCCAGGGCGAGGCCGGAGGCACCACGGGAACCACCCGTACCGCTTTCACGTCCAAGGCGACATCGACACCGACTCCGCACCCATCCGGATCGGCGCCCGCTACGAAGACCTCTTCGAAGCCGCCGTCCGCGTCCGCCACTCCGAACCCCGGCCCGAGCCTCTCCGAGGATGAGCAGAAGGTCGTCGATCAGTGCGGCAAGCAGTAGCCGAGCCGCGAGAGGCCCTGTCACACGATGAGCAGTACGACTAACTCGCCGACGCACCACACGTCCACGATCGGCGCGATCGGCGCGCCGAGCCGCCGCAACACCGAGCTGGCCCTGCTGGTCTTCGCCGTGGCCATCCCGGTGTTCGCGTACGCCAACGTGGGCCTGGCCATCAACAACTCGGTGCCGACCGGGCTGCTGTCCTACGGCCTCGGTCTCGGTCTGCTGGCCGGCGTCGCCCATCTCGCCGTACGGAAGTTCGCGCCGTACGCCGACCCGCTGCTGCTGCCGCTGGCCACGCTGCTGAACGGGCTCGGACTCGTGGTGATCTGGCGGCTGGACCAGTCGAAGCAGTTGCAGTCGCTGCCCCACTTCGCCCCGGCCGCGCCCCGGCAGCTGCTGTACACGGCGCTGGCCATCGCCGTGTTCGCGGTGGTGCTGATCTTCCTCAAGGACCACCGAGTCCTGCAGCGCTACACGTACATCTCCATGGTCTGCGCCCTGGTCCTGCTGCTCCTTCCGCTGGTGCCGGGCCTCGGGGCCGACATCTACGGCGCCAAGATCTGGATCAGGGTTCCCGGCCTCGGCTCCCTTCAGCCCGGCGAGTTCGCGAAGATCGTCCTCGCGGTCTTCTTCGCCGGCTATCTGATGGTCAAGCGCGACGCCCTCGCCCTCGCCAGCCGCCGCTTCATGGGCCTGTACCTGCCGCGTGGCCGTGACCTCGGTCCCATCCTGGTCGTCTGGGCGATGTCGATCCTCATCCTGGTCTTCGAGACCGACCTGGGCACCTCGCTGCTGTTCTTCGGCATGTTCGTGATCATGCTGTACGTCGCCACCGAGCGGACCAGCTGGATCGTCTTCGGTCTGCTGATGTCCGCGGTCGGCGCCGTCGGCGTGGCCAGCTTCGAGTCGCACATCCAGACGCGTGTGCAGGCCTGGCTCAACCCGATGCGCGAGTACCAGCTGAGCCGCCAGGTCACCCACGACGGCATTCTCCACTCCGACCAGCTGCAGCAATCCCTGTGGGCGTTCGGTTCCGGCGGCACCCTCGGCACCGGCTGGGGTCAGGGCCACTCCGCGCTGATCGGCTTCGCCGCCAACTCGGACTTCATCCTCGCGACCTTCGGTGAAGAGCTGGGCCTGGCGGGCATCATGGCGATCCTGCTGATCTACGGCCTGATAGTGGAGCGCGGCGTACGCACCGCCCTCGCCGCCCGCGACCCGTTCGGCAAGCTGCTCGCCGTCGGCCTGTCCGGCGCCTTCGCACTCCAGGTCTTCGTCGTTGCCGGCGGTGTGATGGGCCTCATCCCGCTGACCGGTATGACCATGCCGTTCCTGGCCTCCGGCGGTTCCTCCGTGGTCGCCAACTGGGCGCTGATCGGCATCCTCATCCGCATCAGCGACACCGCCCGCCGCCCGGCGCCCTCCCCCGCCACGAACCCCGACGCCGAGATGACCCAGGTGGTCCGCCCGTCATGAACAAGCCCCTGCGCCGGATCGCGATCTTCTGCGGCCTGCTCATCCTGGCCCTCCTGATCCGCGACAACTACCTCCAGTACGTCAAGGCCGACCAGCTGGCGAGCGAGAAGGACAACCGCCGGGTCGCCATCGAGCGCTACGCCCACCCGCGCGGCGACATCATCGTCGACGGCAACCCGATAACCGGTTCCGCCATGTCCAAGAGCGGCGACTTCAAGTACAAGCGGACCTACAAGAACGGGGCCATGTGGGCCCCGGTCACCGGCTACTCCTCGCAGGCCTTCGACGGCAGTCAGCTGGAGAAGATCGACGACGGCATCCTCACCGGCAACGACGACCGGCTCTTCTTCCGCAACACCCTCGACATGATCACCGGCAAGCCGAAGCAGGGCGGCAACGTCGTCACCACGCTGAACGCGGCCGCGCAGAAGGCGGCGTACAGCGGGCTGGCCCAGCGGGGCGGCAAGGGCGCGGTCGTCGCCCTGGAGCCGTCCACCGGCAAGATCCTGGCGCTGGCCTCCTACCCGTCGTACGACCCCTCGTCCTTCTCGGGCTACTCCGACAGCGACGCCAAGGCCTGGAACAAGCTCCAGAAGGCGAACAACCCGGCCGACCCGATGCTCAACCGCGCACTGCGCGAGACCTACCCGCCGGGCTCCACCTTCAAGGTCGTCACCGCGGCCGCCGCGCTGGAGAACGGCCTGTACAAGTCGGCCGACGAGAAGACCAACTCGCCGCTGCCATGGATCATGCCGGGCACCACGACCCCGCTGAAGAACGAGGGCAACATCCCGTGTAAGGACGCCACTCTGCGGGCCGCCCTGCAGTACTCCTGCAACTCGGTCTTCGGCAAGATCGGCTCCGACCTCGGCAACGACAAGATGCTGGCCGAGGCGAAGAAGTTCGGCTTCGACTCCGAGCAGTTCACCCCGGTCCGCTCCAACGCGTCGGTGTTCTCCGACAACATGAACCAGTCGCAGACCGCGCTGTCCTCCATCGGCCAGTACAACACCGCCGCGACCCCACTGCAGATGGCCATGGTCGCCTCGGCGGTCGCCGACGACGGCAAGCTGATGAAGCCGTACATGGTCGACGAACTGCAGTCCTCCAACCTCGACCCGGTCCAGAAGACCCAGCCGGAGGAGATGAGCCGGCCGCTGTCGCCGGCCAACGCGCAGATCCTGCAGGACATGATGCAGACGGTGGTCGAGAGGGGCACCGGCACGAACGCGAAGATCGGCGGTGTCACCGTCGGCGGCAAGACCGGTACCGCGCAGCACGGCGTGGCGAACAGCGCCAACCCGTACGCGTGGTTCATCTCCTTCGCCAAGCTGCCCGACGGCAGCTCGCCGGTCGCCGTGGCCGTGGTGATCGAGGACGACCAGGCCAATCGCGACGACATCTCCGGCGGCGGCCTGGCCGCACCGATCGCGAAGAACGTCATGGAGGCGGTCATCAACTCCAAGAAGTGACCTTGCCCCCAGGAAGTGACGCCGCTCACGTCTCCTTCACAACACCGCACGTTGCGATACCGGTCCTGTATCGGGTTCCGGGCTTGGCCAGGTCATACAAAGCGAGCCGGGTACGGTAGGCCCGGACGGCAGCCTCCGGCCGCACACCACTGTGCGGCCGGGACCGACGGAGAGGGCTGGTAGGTAGCTATGGAAGAGCCGCGTCGCCTCGGCGGCCGGTACGAGCTGGGCCAGGTGCTCGGCCGTGGTGGCATGGCGGAGGTCTACCTCGCGCATGACACCCGCCTCGGCCGCACCGTGGCGGTGAAGACGCTGCGCGCGGACCTCGCGCGCGACCCTTCCTTCCAGGCCCGCTTCCGCCGGGAGGCCCAGTCGGCCGCCTCGCTCAACCATCCCGCGATCGTCGCGGTCTACGACACGGGCGAGGACTACATCGACGGGGTCTCCATCCCGTACATCGTGATGGAGTACGTCGACGGCTCCACCCTGCGTGAGCTCCTTCACAGTGGCCGCAAGCTGCTGCCGGAGCGCGCGATGGAGATGACCATCGGCATCCTCCAGGGCCTGGAGTACGCCCACCGCAACGGCATCGTCCACCGCGACATCAAGCCGGCCAACGTCATGCTGACCCGCAACGGCCAGGTCAAGGTGATGGACTTCGGCATCGCCCGCGCCATGGGCGACTCCGGCATGACCATGACCCAGACAGCGGCGGTCATCGGCACGGCCCAGTACCTGTCGCCGGAGCAGGCGAAGGGCGAGCAGGTCGACGCACGCTCGGACCTGTACTCGACCGGCTGTCTCCTCTACGAGCTGCTGACGGTACGGCCCCCCTTCGTGGGCGACTCACCGGTGGCGGTGGCCTACCAGCACGTCCGCGAGGAGCCCCAGTCTCCCTCGGTCTTCGACCCGGAAATCACCCCGGAAATGGACGCCATCGTCCTGAAGGCCCTGGTCAAGGACCCGAACTACCGCTACCAGTCGGCCGACGAGATGCGCGCCGACATCGAGGCCTGCCTGGACGGCCAGCCCGTCGCGGCGACGGCCGCGATGGGCGCCGTGGGCTACGGCGGCTACCCCGACGACCAGCCGACGACGGCCCTGCGCCCGGACGCCGGCGCGGGAGCGACCAGCATGCTCCCGCCGATGAACCCCGACGACGGCGGCTACGGCTACGACGAACCCACCAGCCGCCGCCGCCAGCCCCAGAAGAAGTCCAACACCTCCACGATCCTCCTGGTCGTCGCGGGCATCCTGGTCCTGATCGGCGCGATCCTGATCGGCAAGTGGGTCGCCAGCGGCGGCAACACGGGCAATGGCAAGGTGCCGGTACCGACGTTCGTCGGCCAGACCGAGAACTCGGCCAGGAAGATGGCCGACAACGTCGACCTGAAGGTGTCGGTCACCAGGAAGCCCTGCGACGCCCAGCCCAAGGGCAATGTCTGCACGCAGGACCCCCAGGAGAACACCAAGGTCGACAAGGGCAGCACCGTCAACCTGGTGGTCTCGACGGGCGCGCCCAAGGTCCAGGTACCGGACGTCCGCGGCATCCAGTTCGACCAGGCCCAGTCCCAGCTGACGGACAAGGGCTTCAAGGTCGAGGAGAAGACCCAGGTGTCGTCCCAAACGCCCGGCGTGGTCATCTCCCAGGACCCGCGGGGCGGTACGAGCAAGCAGAAGGGCACCACGATCACCCTCACCGTCGCCAAGGCAGCGGAGAAGGTCACGATCCCCGACCTCACTGGCCGGTCCTGCGACGACGCGAAGAACCAGCTGACACAGTTGGGCCTGACGCCGACCTGCAACAACACCCCCACCACCGACCAGAGCCAGGACGGCAAGGTCACCGGAACCAACCCGCCGGCGGGCCAGCAGGTGAACAAGAACACGCCGATCACCATCAACGTGGGTCAGTTCCAGAACGGCCAGGTCCAGGTGCCGGGCAACCTCCAGGGCCAGAAGCTCAAGGACGCCACGAATCTGCTCACGCAGGCGGGCCTGCAGGTCGGCAACATCCAGGGCCCGCAGGACGACAACGCGGTCGTCTTCGCCTCGGACCCGACTCCGGGCTCGACGGTCAACCGGGGCACCGCGGTCAACCTGATCACCGTCGACCAGGGCGGCAATGGCAACAACGGTGGAAACAACGGCGGCAACCTCTTCGGCGGTGTCCCCGGCTGACGCCGCCGTCCGCCCCCGCGTGTCCTGACGGTCACAGCACTACGCCAAGGGCCTGAAGCCGTAAGAGAAAGTCACGGCTTCGGGCCCCGGCCATGCCGAAGCCCCAGGCGCCCCCGGAAGACCCCGTCAGCCCCGGTCGCCCTTCCCCGGCTCACCCGTCACCGTGATCGCCAGGAATGGAGCGCCAGGGAGCCGTTGAAGGTCCTGGAATAGGCACGGCCTGACGCGAAGAGGCCCGAAGTCGCAAAGCGTAGTTGCGGCTTCGGGCCTTCGTCATGCTAAGTGACAGACCCCCTGCAAGGGGGTCTGTCAGCGCAGTTCCTTCGGCAGCGTCCGCTTGCTGTCCACCTTCTGCACGCGGACCAACTCGCCCCACACCACGTACCGGTACTCCGAGGTGTACACCGGCGTGCACGTCGTCAGCGTGATGTAGTGGCCCGGCTTCCTCTCGCCGGACTCCTTCGGGACCTGGTCGATGACCTTGACGTTGTACTTCGAGGTCTCGGGCAGGATCGAGAAGACCTTGTAGACGTACCAGTCGTCCCGCGTCTCGAAGACGATCGGGTCGCCCTTCTTCACCTTGTCGATGTTGTGGAACTTCGCGCCGTGCCCGTCGCGGTGGGCGGCGAGGGTGAAGTTGCCGGTCCTGCCGGTCATCGGGAGGGTCGCCTTGACGGGGTCCGTGTAGTAGCCGGCCACGCCGTTGTTCAGGACGTCCGTGCTCGTGCCCTTCTCGACCAGCACCACGCCGTTCTTCATGGACGGAACGTGCAGGAAGCCGATGCCGTCCTTGGTGTCCAGCGCACCCGGAGCGGAGTCGGTGGAGTGCGCCCAGTGCTGGCGGACCTTGTCGGCCTGCTTGTCCGCCTTGCGGTCCGCTATCACGTTCGTCCACCACAGCGAGTAGACGACGAACAGGGCCAGCAACAGGCCTGCGGTAATGAGGAGTTCACCCAGGACGCTGACCGCCATGGCGATCCGCCCGGGACGCCGACGGCGCGCGGCCGGCTCCGGGTCGGACGCGTCCGTGTGTTCTTCGGTGTCGTCGGCGGTCGCTGCCACAGTTTCCTCTGCCTCTGCCCTTACTCGCTTCAGCCCTGCTCGATGAGCGCGTCCGGCTTGCCCTTGCTGCGCGGGCGTTCCTCGACCATCTTGCCCCAGACGACCAGCCGGTACTTACTGGTGAACTCCGGCGTGCAGGTGGTGAGGGTGATGTAGCGGCCGGGCCTGGTGAAGCCCGAACCCCTCGGAACGGGATCCAGCACGCTCGTGTTGGTCGGCGAGGTCACCGGCAGCGTCGAGGTCACCTTGTACACGAAGTACGTGTCCTGCGTCTCCACCACGACCGCGTCACCGGGCTTGAGCCGGTTGATGTACCGGAACGGTTCGCCGTGCGTGTTGCGGTGCGCGGCCAGACCGAAGTTGCCGGTCTTCGCATCGGGCATCGCCGTCTTCAGCGGCGCCTCGCCGTAATGCCCGACCATGCCCTTGTTGAGCACCTTCTCGGTGCTGACGCCCTCCGCGATCGGCGCGACCACGTCCAGCTTGGGGATGTGCAGGATGGCGAAGCCCTGCCCCGGCTCGAAGACCCCCGGGTTGCGCTTGCCGCTCGCCCAGTCGTCCTGGAGCTGGTGCGTCTCGCTGCCCGCCTGCGCGTTGGCGCGGACATTGGTCCACCACAGCTGATAGGTCACGAACAGCAGCATCAGCACACCGGTCGTGATGAACACCTCACCGATCGCCCGGCTCGCGATCACGCCCGGGCTCGGCTTGCGCAGCCGCGCCTGCCGCCGCGCCTCCACCCGGGACAACGGCCGGCCGGGCTCCGGTGTCCCGGCGGGCACCGCCTCCCGTCCGCCGCCATGACGCCCACCGCGCCGCTTGGCGGCCTTTCTGCGGGCGGCGCGGCCACCGACCGCGGGATCGTTGGCGGAGGAGCCGGAAGAGGCCACAGCGGCCCGTGAGGCGCCTCTGGGCTCGCTCTCCGGGCTCGACGGCGGCTCGGGCAGCCGCAGCGCCATCGTCTCGTCGTCCAGAACGCGCGCGGACCGGTACGGCTCGTCGTACAACCCCTCGTACGACTCCTCGTACGATCCCCCGTAGGAGCCCGCGTACGACCCCTGGCGCGCCGCACCCCCCGCGCCCGCCGCACCGCCCGTACCCACCGAACCGGCCGCGCCCAGCGCGTCCCAGTCCCCAAGCGCACCGGAAGCCCCGTACGACTGATCCCCGTACGAGGCATCGGTCTCGCGCTCCGGGCGCAGCGCGGTCACGCCGTGGCCCTGCCCACCACCGGGGCAAGCCCCGTCGACCTCGCCACGGCACCCTGGTCGCCGCACTCCACCAGCCAGTTGGCCAGCATCCGGTGCCCGTGCTCGGTCAGTACCGACTCGGGGTGGAACTGGACTCCCTCGACCGGCAGTTCACGGTGCCGCAGGCCCATGATGATGCCGTCGTGGGTGCGGGCGGTCACCTCCAGCTCGGCCGGTACCGTCGCCGGCTCGGCGGCCAGGGAGTGGTAGCGGGTCGCCGTGAAGGGCGTGGGCAGGCCCGCGAAGACGCCCTTGCCCGCGTGCTCCACCAGCGAGGTCTTGCCGTGCAGCAGCTCGGGCGCCCGGTCCACCACACCGCCGTACGCCACCTGCATCGACTGCATGCCGAGGCACACGCCGAAGACCGGCACACCGGTGGCGGCACAGTGCCGGACCATGTCCACGCACACGCCCGCCTCCTCCGGCGTCCCCGGACCGGGCGAGAGCAGCACCCCGTCGAACCCGTCCTGGGCATGCGCTGTCGACACCTCGTCGTTGCGCAGCACCTCGCACTCGGCACCCAGCTGGTACAGGTACTGGACGAGGTTGAAGACGAAGCTGTCGTAGTTGTCGACGACGAGAATCCGCGCACTCACTGGTTGTCCACCGTCACATCGTTGAAGGGCAGCAGCGGTTCGGCCCACGGGAAGACGTACTGGAAGAGGATGTAGATCACGGCCAGGACCAGGACGAGGGAGATCAGCGCCCTCACCCACGCGTTGCCCGGCAGATGCCGCCAGATCCAGCCGTACATGCCGTTCCTTCCGTATCCCCACGGCACCTGACTCACGCCGTACGCCACCAGACTAACGGCGCAGAGCCTTCGGTTCGCCTGCCTCCACAGACTGCGTGGAGTCCAGGTGCGCCCAGACGATCAGCCGGTGACTGTGCCCCCATTCCGGATCGCACGTGGTCAGCGTCAGGTACCGGCCGGGACGCGTGTACCCGGACTTACGTGGCACAGGGTCGATCACCTCAACGTCCGTCGGCGCGGTTTTGTAGGGCCCTTTGTCGATCCGATACGTGAACCAGGTCGTCCCGTCCGTGAGGACGACGGCGTCCCCGGGCCGCAGTTTCGGGAAGTCCAGGAACGGGTCGCCGTATGTGCGCCGGTGACCGGCCACCGCGAAGTTCCCCTCCTGGCCGAGCTGGGCGGTGCCCGCGTAGTGGGCCAGTCCCTTCGCCAGCACGTCCCGGCCGGTGCCCTCCAGGACCGGCTTGTTCCACGTGAAACCGAGCCGCGGGATGTACATGATCGCGAAGGCCTTGCCGTAGCGGTACGGCTCGGGTCTCGTCACGGAGACCGTCTGCTCGCCCTCGGCGCTCGCCTTCTTGCCCGGGACGGTCGTCGGCCCCACGCTCCCCTTCGACCACTGCCGGTGCAGCTGGTCGATCTGGTCGTTCATGGCGCCGTCGGCCCGCACTCCCGTCCAGAACAGCACATAGGCGACGAAGAGCACGATCAGAGTGCCGACGGTGATGCACAGCTCGCTGACGGTCCGGACGATCACGCGCACCGGCGCCTCCGTTGACGGACGGCTGGCGGACGGCCGGCGCAGGGCTGCTGCCGGCTACTGCACGGGCTTCGCGTAGTGCAGATCCACTGTGCCCGAGTAGCCGGGAAGAGTCACCGTCCCGTCGTCGGTGACTTTCCAGCCGAGGCCGTAGACGTTGACGTACACCATGTAGGTCTGGATCGCCTTGCTCGCCGCCAGCGCCTGCTGCAACGTGTCCGGATCGCCGACCGCCGTGATCTTGTACGGCGGTGAGTAGACCCGGCCCTGGAGGATCAGGGTGTTGCCGACACAGCGCACCGCGCTGGTGGAGATCAGCCGCTGGTCCATGACCTTGATGCCCCGGGCGCCGCCCTGCCACAGGGCGTTCACCACGGCCTGCAGGTCCTGCTGGTGGATGACCAGGTAGTCGGGCTGCGGCTCGGGATAGCCGGGGAGCTTGGCGGTGGCGTTGGGCGGGGCGTCGTTGAGGGTGACGGTGATGCCGTGACCCGTGAGCTTCTGGGTACCGGCGCTCTTCTCCAGCCCGCTGAGCCTGCGGTCCTGCGCCTTGCTGCTGCCGTCGTCGCTCTCGGCGAGGGACTCCACGCTCCCGCGCAGGGCCGCGTCGGACTCGTCCAGCTCCTTGTTCTTGCGGCTGCGCTGCTGGATCAGGTCGGACAGCTTCAGCAGGGAGCCGTCCTGCCGGATGTCGGTGCCCTTGGCCGTGTTGAAGCTGGTGAAGAAGATCAGCCCCGCGAGGGCGAAGACGGCCGCCGTGAGCATCCGCACGGGGCGGACACGCAGGCCGCGGCCAGGGCCGGAACCCGTTGCCCCCGTCCCGGGGGAGTCGGCAGAATTGCTCAACGTACCCTTATCTCCTTCGGCGCCGCGGAAGCACTACGCTAACGGACGCCCGGGGGAACACACAGAGCCGCCATGTCGGCCCCTTGTACGCTGCCCCGAGCCCGAACTGGTTACCTGCGCGGCCACGCAGCGCATCGACAGGAGAGACCCTCGTGCCGAAGTCACGTATCCGCAAGAAGGCCGACTACACGCCGCCGCCGGCGAAGCAGGCGCAGGCGATCAAGCTGGGCAGCCGCGGCTGGGTCGCGCCTGTCATGCTCGCCATGTTCATCATCGGACTGGCCTGGATCGTCGTCTTCTACGTGACCGGCGGCTCGCTGCCCATCGACGCACTGGACAACTGGAACATCGTGGTCGGTTTCGGCTTCATCGCCGCCGGCTTCGGTGTCTCCACCCAGTGGAAGTAGCTCTGCCCAGGGCTATCCGCCGAGTTATCCACAGGCCAGGAAGCTGTCCACAATCTCCCTGGGGAAAAGAAACTACGATCTGTGGATAACTCATCGGGCGTTGACGCCGGTGTGACCGGCCAACCGACCCTCATACATCTGTTCGCCCCCTGCCCGACCTGCGAAAACGCATCCGAGCGACAGGGGGCACAGCTGTGCCCCCACAGGGTGCACAAGATCCGCCACACCCTGTGGACAACGGTTCGGCATCAGGTGAGCTGAGCGGTCCTGACCAGCGTGAGAACCACCACGACGGCGAGTACGACCGCACAGGCGCCGTACTGGACGAGCGACCGCCGCTCGCGCGGAGCGTGGATCATCGCGAAGCCGACGGCGACACCGGCGACCAGCCCGCCGATGTGGGCCTCCCAGGCGATGTGCATGGCCGGGGTGAAGGTGATGATCAGGTTGATCACCAGCAGGGCGACGAGCGGACGAAGATCGTAGTTGAGCCGGCGCATCAGCACGCCGGTCGCGCCGAAGAGGCCGAAGATCGCGCCGGAGGCGCCGAGGGACTGCTGGGTGGGGTCGGCGATGAGGTAGGTCAGCGCGCTGCCCGCCAGGCCCGAGACGAAGTACAGCGCGAGATAGCGGGCGCGGCCGAGGGCCGCTTCCAGGGGGCCGCCGATCCACCACAGGCTGAGCATGTTGAACAGGATGTGGGCATAGCCGCCGTGCAGGAACATCGAGGTCAGCAGGCGGTAGTACTGCCCCTCGGCAACGCCCTCGACGGGGCTGAACGGGGAGAACTGGGCCCTGCCGATCAGCTCGAACCGGTCGGCAAGGCTGTTGCCCACGGCCAGCTGCGCCAGGAACACGGCGAGGTTGATGCCGATCAGCACCTTGGTGAGCAGCCGTGGGTCGGCTGTGACCGGGCCGCCGGCGAACGTGCGGGGCCGGGACGCCGTCGGTGGGTGTCCGGTGCCGCTGCCGCCGCGTACACACTCGGGGCACTGGAAGCCGACCGAGGCGCTGACCATGCACTCGGGGCAGATGGGGCGCTCGCATCGGGTGCAGCGCACACCGGTCTCACGGTCCGGGTGCCGGTAGCACACGGGCACGCGGTGGGCGGCGTCCTGCGTGCTGCCTTCGGCGTGGTCCATCGGTTCCCCTTGTCGGTCGTCGTGGGGCTGCCCCCGGCAATGCCCCGCCCCGCTCATCCTTGGTACGGACGAGCGGGGCGTTTTGTTCCCTGCGGGAGGTTCCGGTGTTCCGGGGCTTCCCGGCGCCTGCCTGGGGGACGGTTCGGGGAGCGGTGGGCTCAGCCCTCGCGCTTCTCGACGACGACCTCGTTGATCACGACGTCCTTCGCCGGGCGGTCGTTGCGACCGGTGGGCAGGGCGGCGATGGCGTCGACGACCTTCTGGCTGGCCGGGTCGGTGACCTCGCCGAAGATGCTGTGCTTGCGGTTCAGCCACGTCGTCGGGGCGACGGTGATGAAGAACTGCGAGCCGTTGGTGCCCGGGCCGGCGTTGGCCATGGCCAGCAGGTACGGCTTGTTGAAGGACAGGTCCGGGTGGAACTCGTCCCCGAACTTGTAGCCGGGACCGCCGATGCCGGTGCCCAGCGGGTCGCCGCCCTGGATCATGAAGCCGCTGATGACACGGTGGAAGATCGTGCCGTTGTAGAGCGGCTTCTTGCTCTTCTCACCCGTGCCGGGGTGGGTCCACTCGCGCTCGCCCTGCGCCAGCTCGACGAAGTTCTTGACCGTTTCCGGCGCGTGGTTCGGAAAAAGCTGGACCACAATGTCGCCGTGGTTGGTCTTCAGGGTGGCGTAAAGCTGCTCGGCCACGATCTGCCTTCCGTTGTCTTCCTGTGACTCCCCGATCCTCGCACGGTCGGGCCCGTACGTCGCCCGGCGGCCACGAGTTCCGCCCGTAAGGCAGCGCTCGCCGGTGATTCGTGGCAGTGTCGACGGCAGGATCGTGTTGCCCGGGAATTACCGGAATGGCTCCGAAGGGAGCAATCAGCACCCATATGCCCGCCCTCGCATGCCGCGTGGTCCGTCGGCAGGCATGATCCGTAAAAGGGTGGAAAGTCGAAATACCGTACGCCACCGAGGAGGAGGAACCCGTGACCCGCATCGACAGCGTGCGCGCCGCGACCGGCTCGGCGAAGGACAGCGTGCTGCACGCCGCGGAAGTGGTGGCGCCTTACGCCGACACGGCCAAGGAGCGTGCCGCGCTCTACGCGCAGGAGGCACGCGTACGGCTTGCCCCCGTGATGTCTCAGGCAGCCGAACAGGCCCGCATGCAGTACGACGCCCGGCTCGTCCCGCGTCTGGAACAGGCTCGTGCGCATGTGCCGCCGAAGGTGGATCTGGCGGCGCAGGAGGCCGCCGTCCGGGCCCGCAAGGCTGCACGGCAGGCCGCCGAGTACTCGCGTCAGGCGGCCGAGTACTCGCGACCGAGGATCGAGCAGGCCGTGGCCGCCACCGCTCCGGTCCGTGAGGAGGCCGCCGCGCGTGGCGCAGCCGCCCTGGCCGCCCTGCGTGGTCAGGTCTCGGCTGAGGAGATCCAGAAGCTGGCCCGCCGGCACGAGCGTCGGTGCAGGGCCGGCCGGGCCGTGAAGGGGCTGGCACTGCTGACTCTGCTGGCCGGCGGTGCCTTCGCCGCCTGGAAGTGGTGGGACAAGCAGGCCAATCCTGACTGGCTGGTCGAACCGCCTGCCGCTACGGAAGTACCGGAGTCGGGCGGCCGGATCAGTTCGGTGGACGGCAGCGGCGCGTCGGCCCTGGACCCCGAGGTCCAGGCGAAGCAGGCCGAGGACGACGCCGCGAACCAGGACGACCAGCAGTAGTACCGGACGCAATCACATCACGTCGGCCGTCAAACAGGCCGTGGGTCAGTCGAGTTGATACTCGTCTGACCCACGGTCTGTTTCACGTGAAACCGCCGCCCGATGGCTGGCAGCCCGTGTGGCAACCGGACTTCGTCCTCGGTGACTCGCTTGTCCGCCGCGGCCGCCGACCCGGATCCTCGGCCGTTCGGGCAGCGGGCCCGCTTCCCGTGTGTCACCGCCTCAACACAGTGAGTACAGTCGGCGGCCCAGAGTTGAAAAAAGCCTCCCAGGCCTGTGTTTCCGCAGGTCGGGAGGCATTTCCGGGTGGAGCCTAGGGGAGTCGAACCCCTGACATCCGCCATGCAAAGACGGCGCTCTACCAACTGAGCTAAGGCCCCGGGATGCAGCGGCCGGCCGGAGATCTCGCGTTCCGGTGGGCGCCGCAGACCAGAGTACCGGGTCACCCCCGGTATCCCGCAAAAAGATTGGGGGTCCCCGTGCATGACCACGCTCCGTAAGATGCTCGACGTGGTTCGCTACAGCGAACCGCGCGGTCTTTAGGGGAAGCGATGGGGAGACGCAATGGACGCCGCACAGCAGGAAGCCACCGCGAGAGCGCGGGAGCTGCAGCGGAACTGGTACGGGGAGCCGTTGGGGGCGCTCTTCCGTAAGCTCATCGACGATCTCGGGCTCAACCAGGCCCGTCTCGCGGCGGTGCTGGGACTGTCCGCTCCGATGCTCTCGCAGCTGATGAGCGGCCAGCGCGCGAAGATCGGCAATCCCGCTGTGGTCCAGCGGGTGCAGCTGCTGCAGGAGCTGGCGGCGCAGGCCGCGGACGGCAGTGTGAGCGCCGCCGAGGCGACCGAGCGCATGGACGAGATCAAGAAGTCGCAGGGGGGCTCTGTGCTCAACAACACCACCCAGACCACGAGCGGTTCGGGGGCGCCGACGGTCAAGCGGGTGGTCCGCGAGATCCAGTCGCTGCTGCGGTCGGTGGCCGCCGCGGGCGACATCATCGACGCTGCGGACAGCCTCGCGCCGGCGCATCCCGAGCTGGCGGAGTTCCTCCGCGTCTACGGCGCCGGCCGCACCTCGGACGCCGTCGCGCACTACCAGTCCCACCAGAACTAGGGTCCACGGCCCGGTCCACGGAGGGGGTCCGGGGGCCGGGCCGGCGCCGAGTCCGGTGCGGGGGGACTGGGCACGAGACGGTCCATGGGGGCGGGCCGGTCCTCGAACGGGGAGCGGGGGCGTATCGCTCGTCACGGGGGAAATCAGTCACTCATCACAGGGGTGACCAGGGGGAGACCGGGGGAACGGGGGGAAGCAAGGGGCTAGGGGACCGGCGCTGGTTCCGGGGGAGGAGCGATGGGCTGCCATGGGTGAGGTGTTCGCCGGCCGGTACGAGCTGGCCGACCCGATCGGACGCGGGGGCGTGGGCGCAGTGTGGCGTGCCTGGGACCACCGCCGACGGCGCTATGTGGCCGCCAAGGTGCTTCAGCAGCGTGACGCCCACTCCCTGCTGCGCTTCGTACGGGAGCAGGCCCTGCGGATCGACCACCCCCATGTCCTCGCGCCGGCCAGCTGGGCCGCCGACGACGACAAGGTGCTCTTCACCATGGACCTGGTCGCCGGGGGCTCCCTGGTCCACCTCGTCGGTGACTACGGCCCGCTGCCGCCGGCGTTCGTGTGCACCCTGCTCGACCAGCTGCTGTCCGGTCTCGCGGCCGTGCACGCCGAGGGTGTCATCCATCGGGACATCAAGCCCGCCAACATCCTGCTCGAGGCGACCGGGACCGGTCGGCCGCGGCTGCGGCTGTCCGACTTCGGCATCGCCATGCGGCTCGGCGAGCCCCGTCTGACGGAGACCAACCTCGTGGTGGGCACGCCGGGTTACCTCGCGCCCGAGCAGATACTCCGCGCCGAACCCGACTTTCCCGCCGACCTGTTCGCCGTGGGCCTGGTCGCGCTGTATCTGCTCGAAGGCGCCAAGCCCGACGCCAAGGCGCTCGTGCAGCACTTCGTGGAGAATGGGACGCCCGGGCCGCCCAAGGGCATCCCGGAACCGCTGTGGCAGGTCGTGGCGACCTTGCTCCAGCCCGACCCGGCCGCGCGCTTCGGCACCGCCACGGGTGCGCGCAAGGCGCTCGCCTCCGCGGCGGAAGTCCTGCCGGAGCCGGAGCCCGACGACGAGCTGATCGAGATCTTCGACCAACTCGGCCGGCTCCCACCGGGGTTCGGTCCCGACGGCCCGCTCAAGCGCGCCTCCGGGATACACGTGCGGGAGGCGCAGTCGGCCACGGACACCGACGGCACGGGGAGCACGGAGAAGCCGGCCGACCCCCGTCTGAGCGGCAACGGGACGCAGCACACCCCGCTTCCCTCGATGTCGGACACCGGTAGTTTCCATCTCCCGCCCCCACAGCCGACCCCGAGTCCCCAGTCGTACGCACAGCAGGCACGGCACGGCTCACACCCCGCCGGGGGGCCGCCCATCCCCACCACAGGGGCCTTTGCCGCCTCTCCGGACGCCCCCGCGCCTCCACGGTCGTCCCCCCAGCAGTACGCTCCCTGGCACCCCGTCCCGGCGACCTCTTCGCTTCCCGCTCCGGAAGCGCCCGGCGGCGATGCCTCCACGGCTTCGTACACCGCTCGGGACCCACAGGTTCCACGATCCGCGCGGGCAATGCCACAGCCGTTTCCACAGCCGGCCCCTCAGCTCCCCGCCCGGCACCGTGCCCGACGCCTCACCCGCCGTCGCCCCGGCCCCCCGGCGCAGGTGGCGATCCCGGTGCTGCTCCTCGCGCTCGCCTGCTACGCGATAGGGATCTGGGCGTTGACCCGCATCTGAGCGCGGCATCGGGGAGACCACGTGCTCCGTCCTCGCCCTCACAGCCCCGCGACGCCGACCGGGACCGCCCCCCGAAGGTGGCGATCCCGGTTCTGGTCATGGCGCGGCTGGGCTTTCCCCGCTCCCCTCGACCCGTACCGAGCGGAAGGAACTCGCGTGCCGCATGAGGTCACCTTGAGGCGGGCCCTGGCGATCCAACGCCCGATGTCGGCCTGAATCCACCAAGCAGACGTATGGCCGCACGCCGTGATGTCGTCCTGACCGGCCCAGTTCGTGAGCGACGAGCAGAAGACGGATCCTTTCGTCACTCACTCCCGTGAACGCCGTCGGGCCGCCACGGTCCACACTCCGAGCGCGCCCAGCAGCACGGTTCCCGCGCCGATCCCAGACACGGCGACAGCCGTCATCACGGTGTCACTGCCGCGGTCACCGCCTGAACCTCCCGCCGCCACCAAGTCCCCTGCCGTGACGTCGAACACGCCCCGCGGCTCGGACGACCCGGCGTACCCGGGTCCTGCCTGCGCCGCACCCCGGACCCGCACGTGCAGCGTCACTCGGCGGGGACCTTGGCCCGCCTCGTCGGCAACCTGCGCGGCGAGATGGACGACCAGGTAGTACGAGCCGGCGAAGCGCATCGTCCTGACCTGTTCGGGGATGGCATAACGGTTGGCGTACCTGACCGGCGGCAGGACGGCGAGGGCGTACGACACCTGGCGGCCGTCATAACCGGTGTTCCTCTCTTGGACGTAACCGCGCACGGGGTTGTAGAGCGTCATGGTCAGCGCACCGCTCACATAGCCGCTCGCGCCGCTCGAACCACCAAGCTCGGCCGTGGCGTACAGCTGCTGTCCCCAGTCGACCGGCACCTTGTAGAAGGCGGTCTGCCCGGGCGTGAGGTCGTCGCGCCATACACCCTGTCCAAGCGGCCGTGCGCTGGCGAACCCGGCCCCGCCCGGGCGTTCCACCGGGTCGCCCGTCATGGGCTGTGGTGAGGCGGAGTCCCAGCCCTCGGGCGCCTTCGGCGCTTCCGCCGACTTCAGGCGGGGCTCAGTGACGACGGCGATCTCGAGGTCCCAGGCGTCGGGGGACGCCGTCGCCGCATCAGCGCGTTCGACGACCAAGTAGTAGGTGCCGGCGCCCTGGCACAACACACTGCCACGCGAGGCCTCGCGCGTCCCCCACGCGGCGACCGGATGCGCGCTGCGGCTCGTTCCGAACCGTGTGGCCTGGACGGAGCACGAGCTGTGGTCGGCGTCCTGCAGCGACACCTTGATGCCGTCGTTGGCGGAAACCTCGGTCCCCGCCCGGGGTATCGCGGTGACGGAGCCGTACGCGTCGGACGTGGCGTCGAGGTCGAGGCGGTAGTACAGCTTGCCGTTCCCGGGAAGGGAGCTGCGGTAGGTCCGGCCGGCCTCCAGCCGCGGGGCGTCGGCTGTGCCTGCCGCGCCCGTGACCGACCGGGCGTCCGGAGCGAAGGCGTACGTCCCCGGTGATGCCCCCGAGGACGCCGCCGCGTTCACCCCCGAGTACGTCCCCTGCTCACCGCCGGCCGCCGTCCCGCCCGGCATGGCGGCCACGGCGCACAGCACGGCGGTCACGACAGCGACCCGGGCTCCGGCACCCGTCGGCCGACCACCCCGCTGCCACCGCGTCGTACGCCCTCGCCTCCGCACCTGCCGCCCCCTCCGCACCCGCGTGTCCGGCCGTGGCCCATCCTGCCCCGAGGGCCCCTGCGCCATCCGGGGAATCCGCGCGGCCGTCCGAAACGCCCGCACCGTCGGATTCATCTGTGGGGCACCGCCGGGAGACGCGTACACCACCTGTCGAAGACCGGCGACACGAGGCCTCGCCGCACGTCTGAACGCGACCCCGGACAACACAAAACCCCGACCGCGAACGGCGGTCGGGGCCTGTTTCAGATTCTGGTATCGGCACTCACGAACCCGTGGGCACGGAGTCAGTCGCCTCCGTCCACAGATCCTGCTCGGCGCGATCCGCCTGGATCTGGCGGTACACGAGGAGCCCGCCGATGGCGGCCAGTGCGACCAGGAGCAGCTTCTTCACCGCGCGACCTCGTCTTTCGTTGACGTAGGGGACCTCTGCCGCCCGACTATACACACCGACCGATATCGATCGGTGACCTGCGCCGGGCCCCAACTCCCGCCCCCGGCAGCGCATTAGGCCAGGTCCGGCGCCATTCCGATCGGAGGGTGATCACATCCCCACGGACGGTTACTTTGCTCCCCCTTCGCTCGCCCTCACCACGTTTTGGGGCTTTCCCGATCCTCTTGCGGCCATCCGGGTGGTGTTCATCGGAACATCGACGCGCCACGGGCGTCGGTCCACCACTTCGCGGCCCACATACACATCATGAACAAAGTACGCAAATCGCCCAACCCGAAAGTGAGGGGCCATGACCCAGAACAAGGTCATGAAGCTGTGGACCGCCATCGTCACCGCCTTCCTCGCGCTGTGCACGGCGCTCGGACTCGTCACCACCACGACCGCCACGACCGCGGCGGCCGCTCCCAAGAACGAGGGCCCCAGCACCGGCACCGCGCACCGGACCATCCCGACGATCCCGATGATCCCGGCGCCACGTCACTGGTCCTGGTCCCACGCCAGCGCCCTGCCCCCCACGATGAAGCAGCGGATCCGGGCCGAGGCCCACGGAAAGTCCCCCAGCTGCCGGCACCGTCCCCTCACCGAGACCCAGGCGGACACCGCGACCACCTCCGATGAGTCCTCGGCGGCCAGGCTCGACTGCTGAGCCCCGCCCGCCGCAGTACCGCAACGTCTCGACACCAGGCGACTTGCGTACGCACCAGTCGACACGAAAAAGACCCCCGGCCGGGTTCGGCCGGGGGTCTCGCGCTGTTGTGGGGGCGTATGACTGGGAGGATGACCGACAACACCCCGGAAAGGTGGTGAGTGCTGCCGTGACCCGGCGCATCACCGTTGTCACCGCTGTGCACGGCCCGTCCGCGCGCTTCCTGCCGGACGCCTACGCGTCCCTGTGCGAGCAGCGGCTTCCCGGTGGCTGGGAGTGGGAGTGGGTGATCCAGCAGGACGGTACGACGGACGAGGTCCGCCCGTACGTCCCGGACGACACGCGCGTGAGCTTCGGCCAGGGCCGGCCGGGCGGGCCCGGAGTCGCCCGCACGATCGCGCTGGCGCGCGCCGGGGGCGCGTATGTGAAGGTGCTGGATGCCGACGACCGGCTCACGCCGGGCGCACTGGCCCGCGACGTGGCCGTGCTGGAGGCGCACCACACCGTCGGCTGGACGACGTCCCGGGCCGTGGACCTGCTGCCGGACGGCTCGACGGTGGGCTTCCCCGGCGATCCGGGCGACGGCCCGCTCGAACGCGGTCTCGTCCTCGATCACTGGAAGCGGAACGACTTCCGCGCACCGGTCCATCCGGCGACCCTGTGCGTCCGGCGGGAGCTGCTCATCGCACTCGGCGGCTGGATGGCCCTGCCGGCGTCCGAGGACACGGGACTGCTGCTGGCGCTGGACGCGGTCAGCCGTGGCTGGTTCTCGGCGGAGGTCGGCCTGCTGTACCGCAAGTGGGAGGGGCAGGTCACGGGCCAGGCGTCCCATGTCGACCCCGTCGAGCGCACGGCCCGGATGGCGGTCGCCGAGGCCCGGGCCCGCGCACTGGCCGACTTCGCGTGGTCCTACCCGGCCGGGCCGGTCACCACGCCGTCCACCGCGTGAGCCACTCCCTGAGTGCCCTCCGGGTTCCTACTCCGTGAGCACGATCGCCTGCGAGGGGCATTTCTCGGCCGCCTCCCGGACCTGCGGGTCGTCCGCGTGCTCGTCCGTGCCGGGCCGTACGACGCCGTAGCCGTCCTCGAACGCGAACACGGCCGGCGCCCGGTGCGCGCACTCGGCAGAGCCGTAGCACAGGGAGCGGTCGACGGAGACCTTCATGTGTCCTCCAGCCCTGGACGGTGGCTTCCTGGACGTCACTGCCCGGCGAACCGCCCATTGAACCGGCCTTGTTCGCGCTACCGCCAGCTGGACCGGCCTGCCCGCGCTACCCCTCCCCGCCCGCGATCGAGAGCCAGTGGGCCACCCGGCGGACCGTGGGTTCGTCGAGCAGGTCGGCCATCGTCCGCACCGCCTCGCCGTCCTCGGCGCTCAGCTCGTACAGGCCCGCCTTGCTCAGACCGGCCATGAGCACCTGGTGCCGGCGGTCCGTCATACGTTCCGCGAGCTTGGCCGGTGCACCGGCGCCGGGCGCGGGCCGACCGGCCGAGGTGGCCGGGGCGGGAGCGGAGGCCGTACCGGCGGCCGTGTCGAAGAGGTGCCAGCCACCGTCCTCGGGCCCCCACAGTGCGACCGTCACCTCCTCGCCGCGCGCTCGTACGGTCTGTGTCATGTCTCCGATGGCGTACAGCACGGGAGCCCGGTCGGGGGATTCGGCGCCGACCGTCCAGGAGCCCTGTGCGGGCTGGTGGAACATCGCGACCCAGCGCGGAGCGCCGGGCGGTCGCGGGCACGGGGGACGCTTGTGCATGACACTCACCCCTTCGGAACGGGACGCTCACCTTCGGGAACAGCCACCGACAGGCACCGTAACTGACGGGCCGTCAGATATCCAGGCCAGGCCCGGACCACAGCCGCGCTTCCAGGAAGCGGCGGCCGGAACAGTCACGGAGGAGACCGAGCGCCACGTCACGCGGTGGCCACGGCCCGCACGGCCGGGTGGCTCGAGGTGCACACGACGGCCAGCTGACACAGAAGCGGAAGCGATGGCAGAGAGAGACACATGGCCGCGCGCGTCCGATATCGCACGGTGTTTCATGGGAGCGGTGTTTCACGTGAAACATCCACCGGCCGGCCCCGAACACCCCACCGCTGCCCTCGCCCGCCCGGCACCGGTCCCTCCCCTCGTGGGGACCGGTACCGAACGGTGCGAGGTGCCCCAACCCGTGCCGCGCCGGCTCGGCACAGGTCGAAGAACGGAGCCGGTCCGGAGGGCTCGTACGGCCTCGCCGAACATCGCTCGCGAGTCTTCGTTGAAGTTGGCCGAGATCCTTCGGCGCCAAGGGCTGTCCGTCCGGGCGCGGGGCCGTGGCCTGTCCGGACGGTGTGTGACGGGACCGCTACCGGGTCCGGATCCTGCCATCTGGAGCCCGCGGCGAGGAGACCATGGCATCCGGTCCGGCTCTTATCCGCAGGTCAGGCGTATAAGGTGGGTTTTCCGGTCCGGACGTCCAGATGCGGGGGGAACGTAAAGGGGTGGGACCTTGAGTTCCGACTCAGGGGCACGCACAGCTTTCGCCGAGCGCCTCGCGCTGCTGTACAAGGAGGCTGGAAATCCTCCCCTCAAGAGCGTCGCCGAGGCGGTCGTACGGCTGCAGCGGGTCGATGAGCGCGGGCGGGCCGTACGGGTGTCCGCCCAGCGGATCAGCGATTGGCGCCGGGCCAAGAACGTGCCGGCCCAGTTCACCGCCCTCGCGGCCGTGCTGCACATCCTGATACCGGAGGCACGACGGCTGCGGCCCGCGCCGGTGTCCACAGGCCTGTACGACCTCGCACACTGGCAGCGGCTGTGGGAGCGCGCGCTGGCCGACCCGGTGGGCGACCGTCCCGCGCCGCCCCCCGAGGAGAACCGGCGGTCTCCCGCTCAGGCCCCGCCCGTCTCCGGAGGCGTCTGCCCCTACCGGGGGCTCGCCCCCTACCGGCAGGAGGACGCCCGGTGGTTCTTCGGCCGGGAACGGAGCACGGGCGCGCTCATCGACCAGCTCCGCGCAGCCGAGCGGACCGGCGGCCTGGTGATGCTGGTGGGCGCCTCGGGAGCGGGGAAGTCCTCCCTGCTGAACGCCGGCCTGGTCCCCGCCGTACGCGGCGGCGCGCTGCGCGACGGACCCGGCACCGGCACACCGCCCACAAGCGCCGCACCACCCCAGGCTCCGCAAGAAACCACCGCCGACTGCGTCCTGCACCTCGTCCCCGGCGCCGACCCCCTCGGTGAGCTGGTTCGCCGTATCCCCGATCTCGGCACGGTCGCCGCCGACGCGCGCCGGGCCGAACAGGAGGCCACGGAGAATCCGGCGGTTCCCGGCTCCGACTCCCCCCTGGTGTCCCGGGCGGCCCGCGAGGCCGTGTCGGAGTGGGCCCGCC
The DNA here is from genome assembly GCF_009604455.1 of Streptomyces sp. RB17. Taxonomy (GTDB): domain Bacteria; phylum Actinomycetota; class Actinomycetes; order Streptomycetales; family Streptomycetaceae; genus Streptomyces. The sequence continues at coordinate 277,220 of NZ_WEGL01000004.1, read as the reverse complement.
GCGAGGGGTCCGCCGAGTGCCGCCCGGTCGTCGTCGTGGACCAGTTCGAGGAAGCATTCACCCTCTGCCCCGACGAGGCGGACCGGCGTGCGTTCATCCAGCTCCTGCACGCCGCCTGCACCCCGCCCGCCGACTCGGACGAGCCGGCGCCGGTGCTCGTCGTCCTCGGCATCCGCGCCGACTTCTACGAGCAGTGCCTCGGCTATCCGGAACTGGCCGACGCGCTCCAGCACCGGCACATGGTCCTCGGCCCGCTGACCAGCACGGAACTGCGCGACGCAGTGACCGGTCCGGCCAAGGCGGTGGGTCTCGAGCTGGAACCGGGACTCGCCGAGCTGATCGTCCGCGAGGTCAGCGCCGACGGACCGCGCGGGGCACATGACGCGGGCGTGCTTCCGCTGCTCTCGCACGCCCTGCTCGCCACCTGGCAGCGCCGCAAGGCGGGACGGCTGACGCTGGCCGGCTACCGGGCGGCGGGCGGGATCCAGGGGGCGGTCGCGGCGACCGCCGAGCGCGCCTGGTCGGGGCTGGACCCCGCGGCCCGTGCGGCGGCCCGGCTGCTCCTGCTGCGCCTGGTCCGGCTGGGCGAGGACACCCAGGCCACGCGGCGGCGGGGCACCCGGCGGCAGCTGGCGGAGGAGTCGGCGGACCCCGGCAAGACGGAGGAATCCCTGGAGGCCCTCGTACGGGCCCGGCTGGTGACGCTGGACTCGGACACCGTGGAGATCACCCATGAGGCGCTGCTGCACGCCTGGCCCCGGCTGCGGCACTGGATCGACGACGACCGCAACGACCATCTCCTGCGTCAGCGGCTGGAGGAGGACGGCCGGGCCTGGGAGGACTCGGGCCGGGACAACTCGCTGCTCTACCGGGGCTCCCGGCTGGAGCAGGCACGCAGCTGGGCGCGGTCGGCCGGGGACACGTATCTGACCCGCAGCGCGGTGGAGTTCCTGGCCGCCGCGGTCCGGCTGCGCAAGCGCACGGTGTGGATCAGCCGGTCCGCGGTGGCGGCGCTGGTGGTGCTGTCCCTCGTCGCGGGCGGCTCGGCGGTGATCGCCTGGCAGCAGCGGGACGACGCCGTCTTCGAGCAGGTCCTCGCCGAGGCCGACCGGGTCGAGCGCACGGATCCGTCCCTGGCCGCCCAGCTCGATCTGGTCGCCCACCATCTGCGCCCGGGCAACGAGGGGACGTACAGCAGGCTCATCTCGATCGTGAACGCGCCGCTGGCCACCCCCCTGACCGGCCATACCGGTGCCGTCTACCTCACCTCCTTCAGTCCCGACGGCAGGACGCTGGCCACCGCCAGCTACGACCGGACCGTCCGGCTGTGGAACGTGGCCGACCCGCACCACCCCAAGCCGCTCGGCAGGCCGCTGACCGGCCACACCAGCTGGGTGAGCAGCGCCGTCTTCAGCCCCGACGGGCACACCCTCGCCAGCGCCGGCGACGACGGGACGATCCGGCTGTGGAACGTCACCGACCCCGCCCGTCCCAAGCCGCTCGGCAGGCCGCTCAGCGGGCACCGAGGCACGATCTACCTGGTCGCCTTCAGCCCCGACGGACGCACGCTGGCCTCGGCCGGCGAGGACCACACGGTACGGCTGTGGAACGTGGCCGACCCGCGCCGCCCGAGCGAGGTCGGCACCGTGCGCGGGTTCAGCGCAGCCGTGCGCAGCGTCGCGTTCAGCCCTGACGGGCGCACCCTCGCGGCGGGCGGTGACGACGACACGATCCGGCTGTGGAACGTGGCCGACCCGCGCCGCGCGAAGCCGTACCCCACCGCGTTGAAGGGCCACACGGACCTCGTGCACTCGGTGGCGTTCAGCCCGGACGGGCACATGCTGGCCAGTGGCAGCGCGGACGACACGATCCGGCTGTGGGACGTCACCGACCCCGCCCACCCGTCCGCGCTCGGCTCGCCACTGGCCGGACACACCGGCCCGATCTGGTCGGTGGCCTTCAGCCCGGACGGCAACCGGCTCGCCGCCGCGAGTGCGGACAGCACCGCCAGCCTGTGGAACGTGACCGATCCGTCGTCCCCCTCGCAGGTCGGGGCGCCGCTCGCGGGCAGCAGCGGGGAGATGTACGCCCTCGGGTTCAGCCCCGACGGGCGGACCCTGGCCACCGGCAGCGGCGACAGCAAGGTGCGCCTGTGGTCGCTGCCGACCTCGGACATCATCGGCCGCACCGGCGCGTTCCGGCCGGACGGGCGGGTGCTGGCCACGGCGGCCCGGGACGGCAGGCTCCGGCTGTGGAACGTGACGGAGCCCGGGCGGCCCGTGCCGCTGGGGAGGCCGTTCATGCAGGCGGACGGCGGCCACCGCGCGCCGATGTTCTCCCCCGACGGCCGCACACTCGCCGTCCTCACCAACAACCAGTCGCTGTATCTGTGGAACGTCAGCGATCCGTCCCACCCGGTCGCCGCCGGCTCACCGATCCACTTGCGGACGCGCTTCGCCGGACCCGGCACGCTCACCTTCAGCCCGGACGGCCGCACCCTGGCCACCGCCTACGACGACACCACCATTCAGCTGTGGAACATCGCCGACCCCGCGCACCCCGTGGCGCTCGGCAGACCGCTGACGGGCCACCGGGGCTACGTCAACGTGCTCGCGTTCAGCCCCGACGGCCACACGCTCGCCTCCGGCAGCGCGGACAGCACGATCCGCCTGTGGAACGTCACCGACCTGTCCCGGCCGACCGGGCTCGGCCGGCTGACGAAGCACTCCGGCCCGGTCAACACGATCGCCTTCAGCCCGGACGGCCAGGTTCTGGCCAGCGGCAGTGACGACGACACCGTCCGGCTGTGGAACGTCCGCAACCCCGCCTCGGCGACCGCGCTGGGCGCGCCGCTCACCGGCCACACCGAGGCGGTCAAGTTGCTGACGTTCAGCCGCGACGGGCATGTTCTGGCCAGCGGCGGCAACGACAACACGGTCCGGCTGTGGAACGTCGGCAACCCTGCCTCGGCGACCCCCATCGGCCAGTCGATGAGCCCCAACGCCAAGTCGGGCACGTTCCTGTCCTTCAGCCCCAAGAGCCGCGTCCTCGGGGTCTCCAGCGGCACGGACACGGTCCGCCTGTGGAGCCTGGACTCTGGCGCGGCGATCGAGCACATCTGCTCGGTCACCCAGGGCGTACTGACCCCACCGAAGTGGCACGAGTACCTGCCCCGCCTCTCCTACGACCCTCCGTGCGAGCACTGATCGGCCAACCTGACTTATTCCCGCCCGACTTCCCCCCGCGAGGCCTCCGGGCTTGTTACCCTTGGCCACAGCCCGATCGCTGGTGCATCCCCCGTCGCCAGCGGTCGGGCCTTTTCTCATACGGCGTTCTTCCGCCGTATACGCCGAAGACCCCCGATCCATCCGGACCGGGGGTCTTCGTGCTGGTGGGGCTAACAGGATTTGAACCTGTGGCCTCATCCTTATCAGGGATGCGCTCTAACCAACTGAGCTATAGCCCCGCCGCGCTGTGCGGTGTGTGTCCCGCGCGCTGACTCCTGAAGATTAGCGCACGACCACGGCAGTCCCAAAATCGGTTGTCGGGGGACCATCACAAGCGTGCCGGTGGACGGGTCACTCGTCCTCGGCCAGGGTCAGTTCGATGCCGCCCACGAAGCCCGCGGAGAGGTTGTAGATGAACGCGCCGAGCGTCGCGAGCGCGGTGGCCAGGACCACGTCGATGACCGCGATGATCGTCGTGAACGTCAGGACGTGGGGGAGCGAAAGGAAGGCCTGGAGGTCGAAGCCGTTCCCCTCGTTCGAGCCGGTCGCCTCCGAGATCGTGCCGCCCACCGTCGAGAACACGCCCATCGCGTCCATGACCATCCACAGCACCGCCGAGGCGACGATCGTGCAGATGCCGAGCGCGATGGAGAGCAGGAAGCTGACCTTCATCACCGACCACGGGTCGGCCTTGGCCACCCGCAGCCGCGCCTTACGGGTGCGCGGAGCCGTACGCGCACCGGTACGGGGCCGTCGTACGGCTCCGGCGGGCGGCTGCGCGGGATAGGCCTGCGGCGGGTGGTACGGCCCGGAGGGCTGCTCCGGGTGCCGCTCACCGGGGAGCGGAGACGACGACTGCGCCTCGCCGGCCGCGGCCGGGCCTCGGGTGTCCGTCACAGTTCCCCCCTGGGATCCAGACGTGCCGGCGGAGTCCTTCGAGGACACCTTCACCGGCTGCAGGTTGGTCGTGTGCGGGTCGGTCGCGCCACCCGCACCCGCCCCGTGCGCGGCGGAGCCACGGCCGCCGCCGTCCGTGTCCGTACCCGTGGGGGTACCGGCCGATCCGGCGCCCGTGGCTCCGCTCACGATGACTCTCTCCTCGTGCTACTCGGCCGAGGGCGCCTCACCCTCGTCCGTGCCGGCGGCCTGAGCACCCTCGGCGGTGTCCACGGCCTCGCCGTCGACCTCCTCCGCCTCGCGCCCCGCCTCGGCGTTACGGGCGATACCGACCACGGCATCGCGCTTGCCCAGGTTGATCAGTTGGACGCCCATGGTGTCACGGCCCGTCTCCCTGACTTCGTTGACTCGCGTACGAATCACACCGCCAGAGAGGGTGATCGCAAGGATCTCGTCAGTCTCCTCGACGACCAGCGCCCCGACGAGCGAACCACGGTCCTCCACGATCTTGGCGGCCTTGATACCGAGGCCACCGCGGCCCTGGACGCGGTACTCGTCGACAGCGGTCCGCTTCGCGTACCCGCCATCGGTGGCAGTGAACACGAACGTACCGGGTCGAACAACATTCATCGACAGAAGTTCATCGCCTTCACGGAAACTCATGCCCTTCACGCCGGAGGTGGCGCGGCCCATCGGGCGCAGGGTCTCGTCGAAGGCGGTGAACCGGATCGACTGTGCCTTCCTGCTGATCAGAAGCAGATCGTCGTCGGCCGAGACCAGCTCGGCACCGATCAGCTCGTCGTCGCTGCCGTCCTCGCGTTCGCGCAGGTTGATCGCGATCACGCCGCCGGAGCGGGGCGAATCGTAATCCTTCAGAGGCGTCTTCTTGACCAGACCGGACTTGGTGGCCAGCACCAGGTACGGCGCCGCCTCGTAGTCACGGATGGCCAGGATCTCGGCGATCGCCTCGTCCGGCTGGAAGGCCAGCAGGTTCGCCACATGCTGGCCGCGCGCGTCCCGGCCGGCCTCGGGCAGCTCGTACGCCTTCGCCCGGTACACCCGGCCCTTGTTGGTGAAGAACAGCAGCCAGTGGTGGGTGGTGGAGACGAAGAAGTGGTCGACGATGTCGTCTTCCTTCAGCTTCGTGCCGCGCACGCCCTTGCCGCCGCGCTTCTGCGCCCGGTAGTCGTCCGTCTTGGTCCGCTTGACGTAGCCGCCGCGCGTGACCGTGACGACGATGTCCTCCTCGGCGATCAGGTCCTCGATGGACATGTCGCCCTCGTACGGGATCAGCTTGGTCTGGCGGTCGTCGCCGTACTTCTCGACGATCGCGGTCAGCTCCTCGCTGACGATCCCGCGCTGACGGACCGGGGAGGCGAGGATCTCGTTGTACTCGCTGATCTTCGCCTGGAGTTCGTCGTGCTCCTGGACGATCTTCTGCCGCTCCAGGGCCGCCAGGCGCCGCAGCTGCATCTCGAGGATCGCGTTGGCCTGGATCTCGTCGATCTCCAGCAGGCCCATCAGGCCCGTGCGCGCGACATCGACGGTCTCGCTGCGCCGGATCAGCGCGATGACCTCGTCGATCGCGTCCAGGGCCTTCAGCAGACCGCGCAGGATGTGCGCCCGCTCCTCGGCCTTGCGCAGCCGGAAGCGCGTACGGCGGACGATGACCTCGATCTGGTGCGTCACCCAGTGACGGATGAACGCGTCCAGCGACAGCGTGCGCGGCACACCGTCGACCAGCGCCAGCATGTTGGCGCCGAAGTTCGTCTGCAGGTCGGTGTGCTTGTACAGGTTGTTCAGCACGACCTTGGCGACCGCGTCCCGCTTCAGGACGATGACGAGGCGCTGGCCGGTACGGGAGCTGGTCTCGTCCCGGACGTCCGCGATGCCGCCGATCTTGCCGTCCTTCACCAGGTCGGCGATCTTCTGTGCCAGGTTGTCCGGATTGACCTGGTACGGCAGCTCGGTCACCACCAGGCACTGCCGGCCCTGGATCTCCTCGACCTCGACCACCGCGCGCATCGTGATGGAGCCGCGCCCGGTGCGGTACGCCTCCTCGATGCCCTTGCGGCCCACCACCAGGGCGCCGGTCGGGAAGTCCGGGCCCTTGATGCGCTCCATGAGCGCGTCCAGCAGCTCCTCGTGCGAGACGTCCGGGTTCTCCAGGTACCACTGGGCACCGGCCGCGACCTCGCGCAGGTTGTGCGGCGGGATGTTGGTCGCCATGCCGACCGCGATACCGGCCGAACCGTTGATCAGCAGGTTCGGGAAGCGGGCCGGCAGGACGGTCGGCTCCTGGGACCGGCCGTCGTAGTTGCCCGTGAAGTCGACGGTCTCCTCGTCGATGTCGCGGACCATCTCCATCGACAGCGGCGCCATCTTGCACTCGGTGTACCGCATGGCGGCCGCCGGGTCGTTGCCGGGCGAGCCGAAGTTGCCGTTGGAGTCCACCAGCGGCATCCGCATCGACCACGGCTGCGCGAGGCGCACCAGGGCGTCGTAGATCGAACTGTCGCCGTGCGGGTGGTAGTTGCCCATGACGTCACCGACGACACGGGCGCACTTGTAGAAGCCGCGGTCGGGGCGGTAACCGCCGTCGTACATCGCGTACAGCACGCGCCGGTGGACGGGCTTGAGGCCGTCCCGGACGTCGGGCAGCGCACGGGACACGATGACGGACATCGCGTAGTCCAGGTACGAACGCTGCATCTCCGTCTCGAGCCCGACGGGCTCGACGCGCATCGCGAGCTCGCCGCCCTCGGTCTCAGGAGTCTGAGGAGTGTTCTCGTCGGCCATTGCTGGTGAAGATCCTTCCTGGTGCGGTCAGCCGAGACCGACTCAGATGTCGAGGAAGCGGACGTCCTTGGCGTTGCGCTGGATGAACTGGCGACGCGCCTCGACGTCCTCGCCCATCAGGACCGAGAACAGGTCGTCGGCCTGGGCGGCGTCGTCCAGGGTGACCTGGCCGAGGACCCGGTGCTCCTGGTCCATCGTGGTCACGCGCAGCTCCTCGGCGTTCATCTCGCCGAGGCCCTTGAAGCGCTGGATCGAGTCCTCGCGTACGCGCTTGCCGCGCTGGCGGCCCAACTCGATCAGGGCGTCGCGCTCGCGGTCGGAGTAGGCGTACTCCACGTCGTCCCGGCCCCACTTGATCTTGTACAGCGGAGGACGGGACAGGTACACGTGCCCGGCCTCGACCAGCGGCCGCATGAAACGGAACAGGAAGGTCAGCAGCAGGGTGCTGATGTGCTGACCGTCGACGTCGGCGTCCGCCATCAGGATGATCTTGTGATAGCGGAGCTTCTCGATGTCGAAGTCCTCGTGCACACCCGTGCCGAAGGCCGAGATCAGCGCCTGGATCTCCTGGTTCTGCAGGATCTTGTCGATCCTGGCCTTCTCCACGTTGAGGATCTTGCCGCGGATCGGGAGGATCGCCTGGTACTGCGGGTTCCGGCCGGACTTGGCCGAGCCGCCGGCGGAGTCACCCTCGACGATGAAGATCTCGCACTTGGTGGGGTCGTTCGACTGGCAGTCGGAGAGCTTGCCCGGCAGGGACGCCGACTCCAGCAGGCCCTTGCGGCGGGTCAGGTCGCGGGCCTTGCGGGCCGCCACGCGCGCGGTGGCCGCCTGGATGCCCTTGCGGATGATGTCGGCCGCCTCGACCGGGTTGCGGTCCAGCCAGTCGTTGAGGTGTTCGTAGACCGCCTTCTGCACGAAGGTCTTGGCCTCCGTGTTGCCCAGCTTGGTCTTGGTCTGGCCCTCGAACTGCGGCTCGCTCAGCTTGACCGAGATGATCGCGGTCAGACCCTCGCGGATGTCGTCACCGGTGAGGTTGTCGTCCTTCTCCCGGAGCAGCTTCTTGTCGCGCGCGTACTTGTTGATCAGCGACGTCAGCGCGGCCCGGAAGCCCTCTTCGTGCGTACCGCCCTCGTGGGTGTGGATGATGTTGGCGAAGGAGTACACGCCCTCGCTGTAGCCGCTGTTCCACTGCATCGCGACCTCGAGGGACAGACTCTTGTCCTTGTCCTCCGCCTCCAGGTCGATGACGGTGGGGTGGACCACATCTCCCTTGCGGGAGTTGAGGTACTTCACGAAGTCGACGATGCCGCCCTCGTAGTAGTACGTGACGGTCTTGACCTCGGCCTTCTCGTCCGCACCCGCCTCGTCCGCACCGCTGGTGGCCTTCGCCGACTCACGCTCGTCGGTGAGCTTGATCGTCAGGCCCTTGTTGAGGAACGCCATCTCCTGGAAACGCCGCGACAGCGTCTCGAAGGAGTACTCGGTGGTCTCGAAGATCTCCGGGTCGGCCCAGAAGGTGACCGACGTACCCGTCTCCTCGGTCGCCTCGTGCTGGACGAGCGGGGCGGTCGGGACGCCCATCTTGTAGTCCTGCGTCCACCGGTGGCCGTCGGTCCTGACCTCGACGGAGACCTTCGTGGACAGCGCGTTCACGACGGACACGCCCACACCGTGCAGACCGCCGGAGACGGCGTAACCGCCGCCGCCGAACTTGCCGCCCGCGTGCAGCACGGTCAGCACGACCTCGAGCGCCGGCTTGCCCTCGGAGGGCACGATGCCCACCGGGATGCCACGGCCGTTGTCGACGACCCGGACGCCGCCGTCGGCGAGGATCGTGACGTCGATCGTGTCCGCGTACCCGGCCAGCGCCTCGTCGACCGAGTTGTCGACGACCTCGTACACCAGGTGGTGCAGACCGCGCTCGCCCGTGGAACCGATGTACATGCCGGGCCGCTTGCGGACCGCGTCCAGCCCTTCGAGCACGGTGATGGCGCTGGCGTCGTAGGAGGCAGAAGCTGCGGCCTCGCTGTTCACGGGGGCCTCGGCGGGCTCGCCGTTCACGCCGGCGTCGGTGGACGGGATGTTCTCGTTGGGGTTGCCGGAATCGGCCACGAAGCGCCCTTTCTGGCACAGCACGAGCCGGGCTCCTGGGGTTACCCCCTCTGAAGGAGGGTTGCCGGAGCGGCTGCGGCATGTTGCGGTGGTAAGCCTTGATCAGCGTTGCTCAGCTTTTCCCGGGCGGTCCCCACAGTGGGGCGGGATTGACTTCCAGTCTACCGGTAGGTCTGACATCGATGGGGGTTTGCCGGTACCTGAGTCCTCATGTGCCGCCCTGAACCAGCCTCTACCGGGTCCCGATATATGGATGGGGGCTCCGAGGGGCTCACAGCGGCACTCAGCGCTTCGAGCCGTCAACCCTTGGCTACTGGGGGGTCAGATGACGCTCCGCCGGTGCCGCGGCGGCCCTCCGCACCCGTGATACGGCGCCCCGCCGACGGCGCGGCCCCACCCTTCGACGTGATGTACGTCACCCGTACGTATCGCCGGGCCCGGAGCTCCCCGGAGCCCGCAGCGGGCCGTAGCGCCGGGCCGGACCGCCCGGATTGAGCACCTTGATCAACCGTACGGTGCCGTGCCCCAGGTCCTCGTTGAGGCGGGCGACCAGCGCGGGCGCGAGGTGGCGCAGCTGGGTCGCCCAGGCCGTCGAGTCGCAGCTCACGACCAGCACGCGCTCGTCCTCGTCGTACCGCTGCGGCACGCAGTGTTTGGCCAGGTCCTCACCGACGATCTGCGGCCAGCGGCCCATCACCCCACCCACCGCCGCAGGGGTCTCCCAGCCGCGCTCGGTCAGCAGCCGGTTGATCGCGGCGCCCAGCGCCATCGGGTCGCGGCCGTCGGCGCGCGCGCCGGAGCGCAGTCCGCCCCCGCGCCGGGCCTGCTTCTTCTGCCGCGCCGCGTCACCACGCGCGCGTGCCTGTTCCTTCGCCGCACGCAACGCCACGCGCGCGAGGTCGACACCGGAGGGTTCGTCGCCGGTCTTCTGCGAGTTCTGCGGGTTCTGCTTCTTCGGGTTCTGCGGGGTGGGCTCGACGGTGCTCATACGCGTTCCACCGTCCCGCCGGACACGGCGTACCGCGCCCCCGCAAGTACATCCGGTACGTCGTCGTCCACGGCGGCGGTGACCAGCACCTGCTCGCCGGGCGCGACCAACTCGGCCAGCCGCTCCCGCCGGCGCGTGTCCAGCTCGGCGAAGACGTCGTCCAGGACCAGCACCGGCTCGTTGCCCTCGGCCCGCAGCAGGTCGTAGGAGGCCAGGCGCAGGGCAAGGGCATAGGACCAGGACTCGCCGTGGGAGGCGTAGCCCTTGGCGGGCAGCTGACCGAGTTTGAGAACCAAATCGTCCCGATGGGGACCTACGAGGGTGACACCGCGCTCGATCTCCTGCTTACGCGCCTCCGCCAGCGCCGCCATCATCTGGGCGCAGAGATCCTCGCGCGCGTGGGCCTCGCCGGGCGCGGACGGCTTGTACTCCAGCGCCAGCGGCCCGCCGCCGGGGGCCAGCTGCTCGTACGCCTTGTCGGCCAGTGGCTGCAGCGCGGCGATCAGGTCCAGCCGCTGGGCGAGCAACTCGGCGCCCGCGCGCGCGAGATGCTGGTCCCAGACGTCGAGCGTGGACAGATCCATGGACCGCCCGCCGTGCCGGCGCGCGAGAGCCGCCGTCTTGAGAAGCGTGTTGCGCTGCTTGAGAACCCGCTCGTAGTCGGAACGCACCCCGGCCATGCGCGGCGACCGGGCCGTGATCAGCTCGTCGAGGAACCGTCGCCGTTCGCCCGGGTCGCCCTTGACGAGGGCGAGATCCTCGGGCGCGAACAGCACAGTCCGTACGATCCCCAGCACGTCCCTCGGTCTGACCTGCGAGGACCGGTTGATGCGGGCGCGATTGGCCTTGCCGGGGTTCAGCTCCAGCTCGACCAGCTGCTGCCGCTCACCCTGCCGGACCTGCGCCCGGATGACGGCCCGCTCGGCGCCCATGCGCACGAGGGGGGCGTCGGAGGCGACCCGGTGGCTGCCTAGCGTGGCAAGGTATCCGACCGCTTCCACCAGGTTGGTCTTGCCCTGCCCGTTGGGGCCGACGAAGGCGGTGACGCCCGGGTCGAGCGGAACCTCGGCCCGGGCGTACGAGCGGAAGTCGGCCAGCGAAAGATGCGTGACGTGCATGGTCGTTTCGCCGGCCTTCCCCAGAGTGCTGATGGACTGTGGATCGGGAGGCTCGCGGGGGCGAGCCCTGCGGATCCCTGTGGATCCCCGCGGATCCCTGTGGATTACTTCTTCTCTACGGCGTGCCCGCCGAACTGGTTCCGCAGCGCGGCGATCATCTTCATCTGCGGCGAGTCCTCCTGGCGCGAGGAGAACCGCGCGAACAGCGACGCGGTGATCGCCGGCAGCGGCACCGCGTTGTCGATCGCGGCCTCCACAGTCCAGCGTCCCTCACCGGAGTCCTGTGCATGACCGCGCAGGCCCTCCAGGTGCTCGTCGTCGTCCAGCGCGTTGACCGCGAGGTCGAGCAGCCAGGAGCGGATGACGGTGCCCTCCTGCCAGGAGCGGAAGACCTCGCGGACGTTCTCCACGGAGTCGACCTTCTCCAGCAGCTCCCAGCCCTCGGCGTAGGCCTGCATCATCGCGTACTCGATGCCGTTGTGGACCATCTTCGCGAAGTGGCCCGCACCGACCTTGCCCGCGTGCACCGAACCGAAGTCGCCCTCCGGCTTCAGCGCGTCGAAGATCGGCTGCACCTTGGCGACGTTCTCGACGTCGCCGCCGTACATCAGCGCGTACCCGTTCTCCAGGCCCCAGACGCCGCCGGAGACGCCGCAGTCGACGAAGCCTATGCCCTTGGCAGCCAGCTCCGCGGCGTGCTTCTCGTCGTCCGTCCAGCGGGAGTTGCCGCCGTCCACGACCACGTCACCGGCCTCCAGCAGCTCCGCCAGCTGGTCGATGGTCGTCTGGGTGGGCTCGCCGGCCGGGACCATCACCCAGACCACGCGCGGACCGCTGAGCTTGCCCACCAGCTCTTCCAGGCTGTGGACATCCGCGAGGTCCGCGTTGCGGTCGTATCCGATGACGGTGTGGCCCGCGCGGCGGATCCGCTCGCGCATGTTGCCGCCCATCTTGCCGAGGCCGACGAGACCGAGCTCCATCAGTTGTGTTCCTTAAGGTCGCTGTGGCGTGAGAGGCACGAGGTGCCGAAGGCGAGCCTAAACCCGCCCCGTCACGCACAGTTGTGGGCATACGCGCTCATGCGTTGGGCCCCTGACCTGCGGATTTCGCAGCTGTGGACAGTCTCGCGGACCGCCGCCCTGCAACAGCACCGGGCACCCACAACAGATACCCGGCACTGTCAACAGCTGTGGACAACCGGTCAGCCGCTGAGCCGCACCGGCATGATCAGGTACTTGTACGCGTCGTCGGCCTCGGCATCCACCGCCGGCTTCCCGCTGAGCAGCGCCGGCTTCGTGGACGTCGTGAACGACAGCTGAGCCACCGGGGAATCGATCGCGCTCAGACCGTCCAGCAGGAACGTCGGGTTGAAGGCGATGGAGATGTCGTCGCCGTCCAGCTGGGCGTCGACCCTTTCCACAGCCTGTGCGTCGTCGCTGGACCCGGCCTCCAGGATCAGCACGCCCTGCTCGAAGCTCAGCCGCACCGGAGTGTTCCGCTCGGCCACCAGCGCCACACGCTTGACGGCCTCCACGAAGGGCGCGGTCTCGATCACGGCGACGGAGTTGAACTCGGTCGGGAACAGCGTGCGGTACTTCGGCAGGTCACCCTCGAGCAGCCGCGTGGTCGTACGACGCCCCGCGCCCTCGAAACCGATCAGGCCCTCGCCCGCGCCCGACCCGGACAGCGCCAGCGTCACGCTGTCACCGGCACCGAGCGACTTGGCGGTGTCCAGGAGCGTCTTGGCAGGCACCAGGGCGACCGCGGAGGCGTCCGGGTTCTCCGGCTTCCACAGGAACTCGCGGACGGCGAAGCGGTAGCGGTCGGTGGACGCCAGGGTGACCGTGTCGCCCTCGATCTCGATGCGCACACCGGTGAGCACGGGCAGCGTGTCGTCCCGGCCGGCGGCGATGGCCACCTGGGACGCGGCGGCCGCGAAGACCTCGCCGGGGACGGTGCCGGTGGCGTTCGGCATCTGCGGCAGCGCCGGGTACTCCTCCACCGGCAGGGTGTGCAGGGTGAACCGGGAGGATCCACAGACCACGGTCGCCCGTACACCGTCTGTGGAAATCTCCACCGGCCGGTTGGGGAGAGCGCGCGAGATGTCGGCGAGCAGCCGGCCGGAGACGAGGACGGTGCCCTCCTCCTCGACCTCGGCTTCCACCGACACGCGCGCGGAGACCTCGTAATCGAAGCTCGACAGGCTCAGCTGGCCGTCCTCGGCCTTGAGCAGAAGGCCGGCGAGGACAGGCGCCGGCGGACGGGCCGGGAGGCTGCGTGCCGCCCACGCCACTGCCTCCGCGAGTACGTCGCGTTCCACCCGGATCTTCACCGTAAGCCGCCTCCTGCTGTTGCTACTGAGTCCTCCGACTCGGTGTCACCGCCCACTGCGAAGGGAAGGACACCGGGGACCAGTCTGACGCACCGCACTGACAGTAGGTGCCCGTCGGGGTCAAGTCGCTCCGGGAGGCAGCCGGGCACGAGAGAGCGAGTTGTGCACAGGCCCCGCTTCAAAGCTATTCCCGAACTCTCTCTAGTCGGGAGTAGTAGTAGGGCCTGTGGATACCGTGGATAACCTCGTTTGCCCAGCTCAGAGCCAAGATTTTGTCCACTGGCCCTGTGGGTGGCGGCGGTGGACAACCGGGGTCATCTGTGGAGAACGGAAAGTTCTGCACACGCCGCCCACAGCCCGAGGGCAGTTCTCCCCAGCTGCGTCCCCAGGTTTACCCACGTTTCCCACACCCCAATCCGGCACCTTCGTGTGACGCCTTTCACTCGACGCGGTGAGCGGGTGCGTCGCGTTGCCGAACAGTGGACAGCCATGTGGAGAAGCTGGAGATCACTGGGGACAACCGGCTCCAGTCTGTGGGTGGTCAGTGGACAACTCCGTGCACAGCCTGTGGATCTTTTCCTTCTCCACAGCCTGTGGAGATCGTTCGTCCACGATTCCACAGCCAGCTGAGCTGGGCGAACGCCCTATGGGCAGGCTCCCTGTGGACGCCGTTCGGGACAACTTCACAGTCCCCAGGATGTGGACGGAAGAAAGTCGGCGAATCTGTGGAGGATGGCCGTAACCAGGCAGGAAATCGAACACCCGATGGCGAGCGGGGAAGCTCCACCGCCGGCGCACAGGCGGGCGTGGCGGCATCTCGCCGGCGTCAGTGAGTGACCTGACCTCCGCGCAGCCACCAGCACCGGTCGCCCGGCCCCGGCACCCGCCGCCGCGGGCAGCGACCATGCCGAAGGGCGCCCCCAGGAGTGGTATCCCGAAGACGCCCTCGACGTCGGCGCAGGCCAGGCGCAGCTGCCGTCAGCCGTTCTTGATCCGGTTCGTCAGCTCGGTCACCTGGTTGTAGATCGACCGCCGCTCGGCCATCAAGGCGCGGATCTTGCGATCGGCATGCATCACGGTCGTATGGTCACGCCCACCGAACTGCGCCCCGATCTTCGGCAGCGACAGATCGGTCAGCTCCCGGCACAGATACATGGCGATCTGCCGCGCGGTGACCAGCGCGCGGCCGCGCGACGTGCCGCACAGGTCCTCCACCGTCAGCCCGAAGTAGTCCGCGGTGGCCGCCATGATGGCGGTCGCCGTGATCTCGGGCGCGGAGTCCTCCCCACCCGGGATCAGGTCCTTCAGCACGATCTCGGTCAGGCCGAGGTCCACCGGCTGCCGGTTGAGCGAGGCGAACGCCGTCACCCGGATCAGCGCACCCTCCAGCTCACGGATGTTCCGCGAGATCCGGGAGGCGATGAACTCCAGCACCTCCGGCGGCGCGTTGAGCTGCTCCTGCACCGCCTTCTTGCGCAGGATCGCGATACGCGTCTCCAGCTCGGGCGGCTGGACGTCGGTGATCAGCCCCCACTCGAAACGGTTCCGCAGCCGGTCCTCGAGCGTGACCAGCTGCTTCGGCGGCCGGTCGGAGGACAGCACGATCTGCTTGTTCGCGTTGTGGAGCGTGTTGAAGGTGTGGAAGAACTCCTCCTGCGTCGACTCCTTGTCCGCGAGGAACTGGATGTCGTCGACGAGCAGGATGTCCATCTCGCGGTAGCGCTTGCGGAAGCTGTCGCCCTTGCCGTCGCGGATGGAGTTGATGAACTCGTTGGTGAACTCCTCCGAGCTCACGTAGCGCACGCGCGTGCCCGGGTACAGGCTGCGCGCGTAGTGCCCGATGGCGTGCAGCAGATGCGTCTTGCCGAGCCCCGACTCTCCATAGATGAACAGGGGGTTGTACGCCTTCGCCGGTGCTTCGGCGACGGCGACCGCAGCCGCGTGCGCGAACCGGTTGGAGGCGCCGATGACGAACGTGTCGAAGAGGTACTTCGGGTTCAGCCGTGCCGTCGGCTCGCCGGGACCGCTCGCCGGCGCGGGCTGCGCGGCCAGCGGTCCGGGGGCGCCGGTCGTGGGCAGGTCCGGTCGGCCGTGCCCGCCGCGGTGCGCGGGGCCGCCGCCCGTCGGCTGCTCGGGCAGCTCACGGCGGACGGGGTCGCGCTGGTCGTATTCGGTGCGGGACGGGTCGTACTCGGGGCGTGCGGAGTCGTAGTCCGGGCGCCCCGAGTCGTAGTCGGCGCGCGGTTTGTCGTAGTTGCCGCGCTGGTCGTACGACGGCCGGTCCCTACCTTGCGAGCGGTAGTCCGAGGACGGCGAGCCGTAGGCGTCCTGGGACGACGGCGACGCGTAGGGGTCGCGCTCGGGGAAGCCGAGCCGCGGCTGCTGCCAGCCGTACTCGTCCTGCGTGGGCCGCGGCCAGGTGCCGGGCTCGCGGCGCTGGTACTCGGAGGGATACGCGGGGCGTACGACGGGGAGTTGGTCCGCGCGGCTGGTGGGCGGCTGGTCGGGGCGGGGCTGCGGCTCGGTCGGCGGCTGGTCGGCGGCGCGGTGACGACCGTAGCCCTCATACGACCGCTCTTCGTACGGCCGCTCCTCGTACGGCCGCTCCTCGTACGACGGGCCGGACGGCAGTTCCGGCTCCTCGTAGCGCGGCTTGGGCGGCTGCTGCACCGGCGCCGCGGGGGCCGGCGGCTCGCCCGCGGAGTCGTCCACGGTGATCGCGATACGGATGGGGCGGCCGCACTCTCGGCTCAGCGTCTCGCTGACGACCGGTGCGAGACGGCCCTCCAGTACGCCCTTCGCGAATTCGTTCGGTACGGCGAGCAGGGCGGTGTCCGCGACCAGCGCGAGCGGCTGGCAGCGCCGGATCCAGTGTTCGTCCTTCGCCTCGACACCCTGTCCGCGGCCCTCTCCGAGGAGCTGCTCCAGTACTCGCGGCCACACTGCGGCAAGATCGGCGGGTACGTCAGCCACAGGGCACGCTCTCTCACAGGTCCCACGAACGTGTGATCGCGGAACGGGTCGGGGGGTACTTCGGGTGTTCGGTGGGTCAAACCCGCCGGGGCGGGGGACAAAAGAACGAATCGGAGTTCAGCCACGGTAGTCAGCGCGGCGGGTGCGGTTCAAGTTGTTGTCCCCAGCCTGTGGATAGTGTCTCTCTGTGACCCCCGGTTTGACCGGATGGCGCCGCCCCGCGTACCGTAACCAGGTCGAGTTGTCGATGGCTGCTGCCGCCTGCCTCCGATGGGCACAGATCACGTCAGGTGATCGGGAAGCGGTGCACTCGGGCGTGACGCGAGCTACTCGTGGGCGCACGGTGACAGCCAAGACGGCACCCCGCCACTACCGATATCTTTCTGGAGCCCCCGAGTGAGCAAGCGCACCTTCCAGCCGAACAACCGTCGTCGCGCGAAGACCCACGGCTTCCGGCTGCGTATGCGCACCCGTGCCGGCCGCGCGATTCTCGCGTCCCGCCGTAGCAAGGGTCGCGCCCGCCTGTCCGCCTGATTCCGATCAGGTCATGACGTCGTGCTGCCCACCGAGAACCGGCTGAGGCGGCGCGAGGACTTCGCGACCGCGGTCCGACGAGGTCGCCGGGCAGGACGCCCGAGCCTCGTCGTCCACCTTCGTAGCGGTGCCACGGACCCGCACGCGCCTGGGGAGAGCGCTCCCCCGACGCGTGCGGGTTTCGTCGTGAGCAAGGCCGTGGGTGGTGCGGTCGTGCGCAACAAAGTGAAGCGCAGACTGCGTCATCTGATGCGTGACCGAGTCGACCTGTTTCCCCCCGGTAGCCTGGTAGTCGTACGAGCGCTGCCCGGAGCGGGCGACGCAGACCACGCACAGCTGGCCCGAGACCTGGATGCCGCCGTTCAGCGGCTGCTGGGAGGGGGCGCGCGATGAAGTACCCGCTGCTGGCTCTGATCAAGCTGTACCAGTGGACGATCAGTCCACTGCTGGGGCCGGTGTGCAAGTACTACCCGTCGTGCTCCCACTACGGCTACACGGCCATCGACCGGCACGGTGCGATCAAGGGAACGGCGCTCACCGCCTGGCGCATCCTCCGGTGCAATCCGTGGTCGCTGGGTGGTGTGGACCACGTTCCGCCGCGCAAGCGCCCGCGGTGGCACGAAATGCTGCGCGACGCCTGGCGCGCACGCAAGGCGGGGCCCTCCGCCGCCGAACCGGCCACCGAAGCGAAGCCTGAGAGTCCTTCTTCCGAGCTTCCTCCGAGCCCGGCCGCAGAGACCTCGTCCCATGCCCAAGGAGCATGATTAGTGGACACGATTGCCAGCCTTTTCAGCTTCATCACGACACCCGTTTCATGGGTCATCGTCCAGTTCCACAAGATGTACGGCGCGCTCTTCGGCGCCGACACCGGGTGGGCCTGGGGCCTGTCCATCGTGTCCCTGGTGATCCTGATCCGCATCTGCCTGATCCCGCTCTTCGTGAAGCAGATCAAGTCGACGCGCGCGATGCAGACGCTCCAGCCGGAGATGAAGAAGATCCAGGAGCGCTACAAGAACGACAAGCAGCGTCAGTCCGAAGAGATGATGAAGCTGTACAAGGAGACGGGCACCAACCCGCTCTCCTCGTGCCTTCCCATCCTGGCGCAGTCCCCGTTCTTCTTCGCTCTGTACCACGTGCTCAACGGCATCGCGTCGGGCAAGACCATCGGCGTCATCAACGACTCGCTGCTGGCCAGCGCGCGTAAGGCGCACATCTTCGGGGCCCCGCTCGCGGCGAAGTTCAAGGACGGCTCCGCCACAGTCCACGCCCTGGGTGCCACGGTCACCGATGTGCGGGTCGTCACCGCGCTCATGATCGTCCTGATGTCGGCGTCGCAGTTCTACACGCAGCGCCAGCTGATGACGAAGAACGTCGACACCACGGTGAAGACGCCGTTCATGCAGCAGCAGAAGATGCTGATGTACGTCTTCCCGCTGATGTTCGCCGTCTTCGGCATCAACTTCCCGGTCGGTGTCCTCGTCTACTGGCTGACCACCAACGTGTGGACCATGGGTCAGCAGATGTACGTCATCCGCAACAACCCGACCCCGGGTTCCAAGGCCCAGGCCGCCTACCTGGAGCGCCTGACCAAGCACGTCACGCACGCCGGCAAGGTCAGCCGTCGCAGCGAGAAGACCATCGTCAAGGCGATCGTCGCCAAGGGCCGTGACCGTAACGAGTTCGAGCGCAAGTTCGTCAACGCGCTGAACAAGGCCGGTCTCGCCGCCCAGGCCGACGGCACCGTGGTGCAGAGCACGGCCCAGGCCGCGGCGCAGACCGCGAACGGTGCGGAGACCACCACGGCGGCCGGTACCGATGCCGGTGCCGGTACAGCGGCCCGGCGCCAGCAGCCCAAGCGCCAGTCCAAGGCCCAGCGTCAGTCCGGCGGGGCCAAGCCGGCGGGTGGGTCGACCTCGCTGGAGAAGTCCGACGAGCCGCAGGACGCCAAGCCCGCCGCTGCCCAGCAGGCCTCGAAGCCCGGCTCCGGCACCCGTAGCAAGGCCCAGTCCGGCCAGCGCAAGGGTGGCCCGCAGCGGCCCAAGTCCCCGTCCAAGAAGTAAGAAGGAGCCCATCCCGTGACGGAAGGCACCACCTCCGCTGCCGAGGGTGCAGACGCCCTGACCCGCCTGGAGCAGGAGGGTGAGATCGCGGCGGACTACCTGGAGGGTCTGCTGGACATCGCCGACCTCGACGGCGACATCGACATGGACGTCGAGGCCGACCGCGCCTCCGTGTCGATCATCAGCGACACCGGCGGCCGCGATCTGCAGAAGCTGGTCGGCCGGGACGGCGAGGTGCTGGAGGCACTGCAGGAGCTGACGCGCCTGGCCGTGCACCGGGAGACCGGTGACCGCAGCCGGCTGATGCTGGACGTCGCGGGTTACCGGGCGAAGAAGCGGGCCGAGCTGTCCGAGATCGGCGCCAAGGCCGCCACCGAGGCGAAGAACACCGGTGAGCCCGTCAGGCTCAAGCCGATGACCCCGTTCGAGCGCAAGGTCGTGCACGATGCGGTCAAGGCCGCGGGGCTGCGCAGCGAGTCCGAGGGCGAGGAGCCGCAGCGCTTCGTCGTCGTGCTGCCCGCCTGATCGGCCCCACGTTTCACCGGCCCCGTCTGTTGAGCAGACGGGGCCGAACTTTGTCAGCCTGGTAGTTCTGGTGGCCGGTGCGCGAAGCGCCGGCGCTGTACGGAAGGACGGTCCCCGTGACGGAGGCAGCGGAGCTTCCCCCCGCGCCCGAGCAGGCGCGGGAAGTGTTTGGTGATCGCTTCGCCGATGCGGTCCGCTACGCGGAGCTGCTCGCCGAGGCGGGCGTGCAGCGTGGCCTGATCGGCCCGCGGGAGGTGCCCCGCCTGTGGGAGCGGCACCTGCTCAACTGCGCGGTGCTCTCCGAGGCCGTCCCCGAGGGAGTGACGGTCTGCGATGTCGGCTCCGGTGCCGGGCTGCCCGGCATCCCGCTGGCCCTGGTCCGGGATGACCTGAACATCACCCTGCTGGAGCCGTTGCTGCGGCGCACCAACTTCCTCACCGAGGTCGTCGAGCTGCTCGGTCTGCATCACGTCACGGTGGTGCGGGGCCGTGCCGAGGAGGTTCTGGGGAAGCTGCCGCCGGTCCATGTGGTGACCGCACGGGCCGTGGCCCCGCTGGACCGACTGGCCGCCTGGGGCATCCCGCTGCTGCGTCCCTACGGCGAGATGCTCGCCCTGAAGGGTGACACCGCCGAGGAGGAGCTGAAGGCCGCGGCCACGGCACTCAGCAAGCTCGGCGCGGTGGAGACGTCGATCCTGCATGTGGGTGAGGGCATCGTGGACCCGATGTCCACCGTGGTGCGGGTCGAGGTCGGGGAGAGCCCGGGCGGTGTGCGATTCGCGGCCAAACGTGCCAAGGCGGCCCGGACGGGCCGTGTCCGCCGTCGCCGTTGAGTACGGGCAGGGGTGGGAGCAGGGGCGTCCCTGATCCGTCCTGACGACGAGACGTACTCCACACAAGCTGCCAAACCTACGCAGGCCGGAGTGTCGCAAAGGTTCGGCAGCCGCCGCTGTGCATCGTGTTTCACGTGAAACGTCGCTCACTGCTCCACGGCATCATCAGTCGAGGCCGGGCTGCGGCCGAACCTCGTGACCGCAAGCCCCTCGGATCCCTGGGAGAGGATCCCGTCTCCCAGAGCACTCCATCCCTGCCACAGGGCATTCCGTCCCTCTCCAGGGTCACGGAGTTGTCCACAGAGGTGGATTTCTCCACAGAACACCAGGCCTCACTGGTTCACGACCCCGAAGACATGGGAGGCTCTGTTCATTGCGAGCCTGAAGTCGAGGAGAGTGAATCCTTGCGGTCCGACGCCAACATCGCGGGACCGATGACCGATCCGGTCCCCGGTCCCCGTACCGAGTCGATGGGGGCGGATGTTTCACGTGAAACACCGCCTCCGATGGACGACACTCCGATCGGTCGTGCGGCCCAACTGGCGGTAGAGGCTTTGGGCCGCGCCGGCGAAGGCCTGCCACGGCCGGAGCAGACCAGAGTCATCGTGGTCGCCAATCAGAAGGGCGGCGTGGGCAAGACGACGACCACCGTCAACCTTGCTGCTTCGCTCGCACTGCATGGTGGCCGGGTCCTGGTGATCGACCTCGACCCGCAGGGCAACGCGTCCACCGCCCTCGGGATCGACCACCACGCCGAAGTCCCTTCCATCTATGACGTGTTGGTGGAGAGCAAGCCTCTCGCCGAGGTCGTCCAGCCGGTCCCCGACGTAGAGGGTCTCTTCTGTGCCCCCGCCACTATCGATCTCGCCGGTGCGGAGATCGAGTTGGTGTCCCTGGTGGCCCGTGAGAGCCGTCTGCAGCGGGCGATCCAGGCCTATGAGCAGCCGCTGGACTACATCCTCATCGACTGCCCGCCCTCGCTTGGCCTGTTGACGGTCAACGCGCTGGTGGCGGGCCAGGAGGTCCTGATCCCGATCCAGTGCGAGTACTACGCACTCGAGGGCCTGGGACAGCTGCTGCGCAACGTCGACCTGGTGCGGGGGCACCTCAACCCCACGCTGCATGTGTCGACCATCCTGCTCACCATGTACGACGGCCGGACGCGTCTCGCCTCCCAGGTCGCGGAAGAGGTGCGCACCCACTTCGGCGACGAGGTGCTGCGAACGAGCATTCCCCGCTCGGTCCGTATCTCCGAGGCGCCGAGTTACGGGCAGACGGTATTGACTTACGATCCTGGATCGAGCGGTGCCCTCTCGTATCTTGAGGCGGCCCGAGAAATCGCGCTGAAGGGCATCGGCATCAGCTATGACGCGAGCCAGGCCCACATCGGCGCCCAGAACGACCCGAGCATGGTGGAGGGGATCCAGTGAGCGAGCGACGGAGGGGGTTGGGCCGTGGTCTTGGCGCACTGATCCCCGCTGCCCCGACGGAGAAGAACCCGGCCCCGGCCGCGCTGGGGGGAGGCGCCTCCGCCTCCCCTGCAGCCGTCCCGGTGCTGACGACAGACCGCGGGGTGGCCGCGGCGAAGGTGGCCACGCTGCCGCCTGTTTCACATGAAACCGAGGAGGCCCCTGCAGGCTCCGGTATGGAGACGCCGGCTCCCCCGATGGGCGCGCATTTCGCGGAGATCCCTCTCGACGCCATCTCGCCCAACCCGCGCCAGCCGCGTGATGTCTTCGACGAGGATGCGCTGCACGAGCTGGTCACCTCCATCAAGGAGGTCGGTCTCCTCCAGCCGGTCGTCGTACGGCAGCTGGGGCCTGCCCGCTATGAGCTCATTATGGGCGAGCGCCGCTGGCGGGCCTGCCGCGAGGCCGGTCTGGAGGCCATCCCGGCGATCGTTCGGGCCACGGAGGACGAGAAGCTCCTCCTGGACGCGCTGCTGGAGAACCTGCACCGCGCGCAGCTGAACCCGCTGGAAGAGGCGGCCGCCTACGACCAGCTGCTGAAGGACTTCAACTGCACGCACGACCAGCTGGCCGACCGGATCGGGCGCTCCCGGCCTCAGGTCTCCAACACGCTGCGTCTGCTGAAGCTGTCCCCGGCCGTCCAGAAGCGGGTGGCTGCCGGTGTCCTCTCCGCAGGGCATGCTCGGGCACTGTTGTCCATCGAGGACTCGGAGGAACAGGACCGGCTGGCTCACCGCATCGTGGCCGAGGGGCTGTCGGTACGAGCCGTCGAGGAGATCGTGACCCTCATGGGCTCGCGACCCCAGAAGCCTCAGCGTCCTAAGGGGCCGCGCGCCGGCTCCCGG
Organism: Streptomyces sp. RB17; assembly: GCF_009604455.1. Taxonomy (GTDB): domain Bacteria; phylum Actinomycetota; class Actinomycetes; order Streptomycetales; family Streptomycetaceae; genus Streptomyces. The sequence continues at coordinate 254,505 of NZ_WEGL01000004.1, read as the reverse complement.
CTCTCCCCGGCCCTGAACGAGCTGGCGACCCGTCTGTCGGACCGCTTCGAGACACGGGTGAAGGTCGACCTCGGCCAGAAGAAGGGCAAGATCACCGTCGAGTTCGCCTCGGTGGACGATCTTCAGCGGATCCTGAGCTCGCTCGCTCCGGGCGAAGGTCCAGTGCTGCACCAGGAGCTGCAGAACGAGGCGCAGGACGAAGACGACTGATCGCGGTCCGCCCACTGGGCCGTCTACAAAGCGGGCCGTGTCCGGTGTGTACCGGAACACGGCCCGCTCTTTGCTTTGGGTCGGTATCGAGCGAATCACATCGTGGATACGATGCGAACGGGTATGGCGCATCCACCGGACAGCATCTGCATCTCTGAGTGGGGAGACGGGGGCCATGCGATCGATGAGCCGCAGCGGACTGGTGAGCGCGGGCCTGAGCCTTGGAGCGGTCGGCGGATTCGTCGGCAGCCTGCTCAGGGAACGGAGCGCTCTGACAGCCGCGCGTGATGCGGCGGGCGAAGGAAGCGAGGAACAGCCTTCATGGGGCGTCGGCTGGTGCCGCTCACGCTGGACAACCTTCAGGACCTCCCCCCACGGTGTCGGTCGTGTGTCTTCTGGGAGCTGGACCCCGTCAGCGGTGAAGCGGCGGTAAGGGCAGGGACCTCGGCACTGGAGAAGGAAGCCTGGATCTCCGCCGTCCTGCTGGACTGGGGTTCGTGCGGCCGGGTGGTGTACGTCGACGACGTACCGGTGGGTTTCGTTCTCTACGCCCCTCCGGCCTATGTCCCGCGCTCGACGGCCTTCCCCACGAGTCCCGTCTCGCCGGACGCCGTGCAGCTGATGACGGCGTTCGTCATGCCCGGCTATCAGGGGCAGGGGCTGGGCCGGGTGCTTGTGCAGACGGTCGCCAAGGATCTACTGCGCCGAGGCTTCAAAGCGATCGAGGTCTTCGGTGACGCTCGCTGGAAGGAGCCCGCCTGCCTGCTTCCGGCGGATCATCTCCTGGCCGTCGGCTTCAAGACGGTCCGGCAGCATCCCACGCATCCCCGACTGCGGCTGGAGTTGCGGTCTACGCTCTCCTGGAAGGAAGACGTGGAGATGGCGCTCGACCGGCTTCTCGGAGCGGTCCAGAAGGAACCGGCCCTGAGGCCGCTGTAGCAGCACCGTCGCAGGAGCTGACATCGGCTGGGGGCTGCACGCGAATGGGCCAGCCCGCGGGGGCTGACCCATTCGTGTTTCACGTGAAACATGCACCGTCGCCCGGACGGCACCGCTCGGTTCTCGCCTTACTCGGCGATGAACTCGTCGAGGTCGCGAACGATCGCGGCCTTCGGCTTGGCGCCGACGATGGTCTTGGCGACCTCGCCACCCTGGTAGACGTTCAGGGTGGGGATGGACATGACGCCGTACTTGGCGGCCGTACCCGGGTTCTCGTCGATGTTCAGCTTGACGACCTCGATCTTGTCGCCGTATTCGGCAGCGATCGCCTCCAGAGACGGAGCGATCTGGCGGCACGGCCCGCACCAGGCGGCCCAGAAGTCCACCAGGACGGGCTTGTCGCTCTTGAGGACGTCCTGCTCGAAGGAATCGTCGGTCACATTCTTCAGGCTGCCGGCCACGGCGGGCTCCTTAGTCGATCGTGCGGTGGGGCGGGGGAAGGGGTAGGTCAGACGGCGGCGGACTTCTCGGGCTCCGCCTTGTCCTCGTCCGCGAGGGCGGAGAGGAAGCGCTCGGCGTCCAGAGCGGCGGAGCAGCCGGTGCCGGCCGCGGTGATCGCCTGGCGGTAGGTGTGATCGACCACGTCACCGGCGGCGAAGACACCGGTCACATTGGTGCGGGTGGACGGGGAGGCGACCTTCAGGTAGCCCTCCTCGTCCAGGTCCAGCTGACCCTTGAACAGCTCGGTGCGCGGGTCGTGGCCGATCGCGATGAACAGACCGGTCACGGGCAGCTCGGACAGTTCGCCGGTCTTGACGTTGCGCAGCTTGAGACCGGAGAGCTTCTGCTCGCCCTGGATCTCCGCGACCTCGCTGTCCCAGACGAACTTGATCTTCGGGTCGCCGAAGGCGCGCTCCTGCATCGCCTTCGAGGCGCGCAGCGTGTCCCGGCGGTGGACGATCGTCACGGACTTGGCGAACCGCGAGAGGAAGGTGGCCTCCTCCATGGCGGTGTCACCGCCGCCGATCACAGCGATGTCCTGGTCCTTGAAGAAGAAGCCGTCGCAGGTGGCGCACCAGGAGACACCGCGACCGGACAGGGCGTCCTCGTTCGGCAGGCCCAGCTTGCGGTGCTGGGAACCAGTGGTGACGATGACGGCCTTCGCCTGGTGGACCGTGCCTGCGGTGTCGGTCACGGTCTTGATCTCACCGCTGAGGTCGACGGAGACGATGTCGTCCGGAACGAGCTCGGCGCCGAAGCGCTCGGCCTGCGCCCGCATGTTGTCCATGAGGTCGGGGCCCATGATGCCGTCGCGGAAGCCCGGGAAGTTCTCCACCTCGGTGGTGTTCATGAGCGCGCCACCGGCGGTGACGGCACCCTCGAACACCAGGGGCTTCAGCGACGCGCGCGCGGTGTAGAGCGCCGCCGTGTAGCCTGCGGGCCCGGAGCCGATGATGATCACGTTACGGACGTCGCTCACGGGTTGATTCCTCGTCTCTGGTCTGCGTCAGTCGACCGGTGGGAGACCCTTTCAGGACTCTCACCCCACCCAACGGATCCTACGGGGCGCGCATTCCCGGTGTGCCGGGGCACACGCATGCGTCGGGTGACAGCGGGAGCGGCCCGGCAGACGCACCGGTGGGCGGATTCAGAGACTGGCGGACTCAGAGACGGACCAGGCTCAGGGGAGAGCAGCTCAGGGACGTGCGAAGGAATGCTTCAGAAGAACCGTGCCGACCGAGCCGGGCTGCTGCCGGATGCAGGCCGAGTCGACGATGTAGACCGTGACGCGTGCGCTGTCGTCGGCATCGGGCACCACGACCAGATAGGCGGACTTCCCGGCGTACGTCCCCGTCTTGGCACCCAGGACATCGTCGCCCCGGTGGAGCGCCGCCCGGACGCAGTCGGGGACGGCGATGTTGGTCTGGATCAGGGTGTTCGCGCTCTCGGTCGAGCGGGGGGTGTTCTGCTCGGACTCGAGGCCCGACCGAGGCCGCTGGCCCTGCTGCGAGTTCTTCTTATTGGTGAGCAGATCCTTCACCTGGCTCTGGACACTCGCACCGGCGAAGGGCCCGACGGAAGGCGTCGGCTTTCCGTGGGCGGTGGTGGTGTTGGAGGAGTGATCGCCCAGCGTCTGCAGCACCAGTGCCCCGACCCCCAGGAAGGCTGCGGTCAGGACAGCGCCCAGGGCCACACTCCTCCGGCTCCGGCCTCGCTCGCGCCCCTTGCGTCCCGGACCGGTCGCCGCCTGAGGGCGCCCTGCGGGCCGGTCCGAGGGAAGCGATGTTTCACGTGAAACATGACCCTGGCCGCCCCCGTGTCCCAGCTGGGTCTCCGCAGAGACCTGGACGCTCAGCGGTTCCGCTGCGGAGGAGCTGAGCAGTGCCTCGGCGGCCAACGCAGCATCAATGCGCTCGGCCACGTCGGCCGGCATGCGCTCCGCTCCCGATACGGACCCCAGCAGCCCCCGAATCTCCTCCAGCGACGCACGGACATCCGCGCACAGCTCACAGGTGTCCAGATGGTGTCGCACGTCCGCGCTGCGGTCCGGTGGGAGAAGGCCTTCGGTGAGGTCGGAGATCTCCGCGACGTCCGGGTGCCCGGCCGTGTCTGTCGTCGAAGTCACGCTCGCCCACCTCCGCCCTTCACTACGGCTGAATCGCTCGGTCCCGTGTCCTCGGGTTTCTCGCTCGGAGTCCCCGTTGCCGGTGGGACGGATGTCCCCTCCACCCGGTTCCGTCCCGCGCCGGGTTCTTTACCGCTTCCGGAGCCTTCGGGCCGTAGATGAGTGAGGAGCGGCAGCAGCCGGGCTCTGCCTCGGGCACATCGGCTCTTCACCGTGCCTGTCGGCACATCGAGGATCCGGGCCGCTTCGGCCACGGGATACCCCTGCATGTCCACCAGAACCAGGGCGGCCCGCTGGTCGCGCGGAAGGGTGCCGAGAGCCTCCAGGAGCTGGCGGTGCACATCGTTGCGCTCGGCCGGCGCCGAGGCCGACTCGTGCGGCTCCAGAAGCTGTTCCAGCCGCTCGGTGTCATCGACCGGTGAGGTCTTGCGCGATGCCGCCTTGCGGGCGCGGTCCAGACAGGCGTTCACCGTGATGCGGTGCAGCCACGTTGTGACGGCCGACTGGCCCCGGAAGGTATGGGCGGCCCGGTAGGCCGACACCAGGGCGTCCTGGACCGCGTCGGCGGCCTCCTCGCGGTCCCCCAGTGTCCGCAGCGCAACCGCCCAGAGCCGATCCCGGTGCCGCCGTACGATCTCACCGAAGGCGTCGGGGTCGCCTTCCACATGGCGGGCGAGCAGGTCCGCATCCGTTACCCCGGCGTCGATGTGATCACCCCTCACCCCGCGACCGTGCCGTCACGGACACAGTTTTTGTCCTGCCGGGGAGCGAGTCAAGGTCTCCGATTCACGCCCCGTCAATTGAAGTTGATGGCAAGATCCACTTGATTTTAGGGTCTTCTTGGTTCCGCTTGGTTCATCTGTATGCGGGCTGAGGTGCGAGTTTCTTGCGGGATTATGAGGGCGGTATCTCTCGGTGCCGCAGCAGTATTGGCGAGTGCGCACATTATGACCACGGCCTGAACGGAGGCCCGCTGACCTCCTGACAAAGCGTGGGGGTTCCCTTAACTGAGGGAACCCCCACCCTTTGTGCGTAGCTCAGCTGGTCACCTTGACCTCTGCCATTCTGCCTCGCCAGTGGCCTCCCCCGTCCGAGGGCAGCTTGGTCAGCCATACCAGGAGGTACTGGGTCCTGAGGGACTTGTTGGGCTTGAGTGTCACCGTCGTGCCCGAGCCGCTGGCAGCCTTGGTGTAGGCGTCGAAGGACGTCGGTTCCGACCCCGCATCCGCCCCGGCGGCACGTAGTTCGACGGAGGTCTCTCCCACGAAGCTGACGGTCACCGTTCCGACCTGCTGGACCTTGCCGAGATCGAGAATCATGCCGACGCCCGGCTTCAGATTGCCGAACTCCGGGCTCAGGTAGAAGCTCGTCTCCCAGTTGGTGGCCGGGTTGTTGTCGAAGGCCTTTGTTACGTCCTCGGGGTTTTCGGAGTGGTCGTCGCTGTACGGGTCGAAGTCCCGCGCGCCCTTGATGGGAATGGGGCGGCCGGAAGCAGGCTTCGCGCCGCCCTTGTCACCGTCGTCCGTCTGCTGGCTCTTGTTGGTGTCGTCGGACTTGCCGCCCTGGTCCATCAAAGCGTCCGCCAACTGCCAGCTGCCCAGGCCGAGGGCCGCGATGAGGAGGGCGGAAACCGCCCACTTCAGCACCTTGCCGGTACGGCTCTGCAGCGGGGGCGGCGGGGTGGTGATGGGCTGGGTGGCACCAGGGCGCGGCGCCGGGCGGCCGTACGTGCCCTGCTGATAGGTCGTGCGCTGGTACTCCGGAGGGGCCGTGAACGCCGGCTCCGGCGGCCGGATGCGCGGCATCTCGCCGATCGCCTTCACCAGCTCCTCCGGCGTGGTGCACGGGGCCTCGTGACGGGAGGCGGTGGCTCCGTCGTTGGCGAGTGCGCGCATGGAGAGTTCGGACAGGCCCCGGTGAACACCGGCCCGCACCTGGTCCGGTGCGATGAGGCCGACGCCCTTGGGCAGCCCTGACAGGCCGTAGGCGTCGCTCTCGTACGGCCAGCGCTGGGTCAGCGCCGCGTACAGCAGGGCGCCGATCGCCTCGGTGTCGGCGCGCTGCGGGGTGTCGGTGCTGATGCCGCGCAGCGCGGCGTTCACGGCGAGGCCCCGGATGCGCCACTGGCCGCTCGAGGTACGCAGGACAGCGTTGGGGTTGAGCCGGAGATGGGCGAGGCCCTCACGGTGCGCCGCGGCCATGGCGGAGCCGATCTGGCTGACCATCTGGTAGGCGTCGTGCGGTTCCAGTGGGCCGTTCGTGAGAAGCGTGGTCAGCTCGGTGGCGTCGGGCAGCCATTCGTGCACGACGTAGACGAGGTCGTTCTCCTCGACGGCGTCGAGGACCTGGACGAAACGCGGGTCGCCGAGCAGCGCCGAGGAACGGGCGGCGGCCAGGACGGAACGGGCCCGCACATGCTGTGCGGGCAGGATGTGGACGCCGACGGCACGACGGAGCTTCTCGTCGACCGCACGCCAGCTGCTGAATCCGTCCAGACGGGTGACGCACTCCTCCAGCCGGTAGCGTCTGGCCAGCTTGTGACCGCTGTGCAGTTCGGGCGGCGAGGCCTTCTTTCCGGAACCCTCGGTCCCGCCGCTCCCCTGTGCCTCGTCGCTGTCCGTGTCCCGCTCCGGGTTCTTGGCCACCCCGTCGGCCGTGGACTGGTCCGCCTTGGCGGTCAGCGGCTGCTCACCGCTGTTGTCTGCCACGTCGACGGCAGCCGTGCTCCGTTCCGCCACCGTCGTCCCTGCCTCCCCATCCGTTGCACGCTGTCCGACGCCGAAACCAATTGTGCCCACAGTCCGCCGCTATGCACGACACACGGCGGCGGACGATGGTTGTGCGCCTACCCCCGCCTCAGCGGCCCAGACGCCCGCGGACCATGCCCACGAGCGAGTTGAGTTCCTCGATGCGCATCCGGCGGGCGGCGACGAAGAAGATGCCGAGCAGAACGGCCCCGCCGGCGATCAGCGCCGCGAAGGAGCCGATGACGCCCTGACCGAGGGTGTGCCCGATGCCGTAGCAGGCCGCGCCGCTGAGCAGGGCCGCCGGTACCGAGGCGATGCACAGGCGCGCGTACGTCCGCATCACCCGAACGCCGTCCAGGTCACCGCCGAGCCGCTTGCGCAGCCGTCGCCAGGCGACGCCCACACCGATCGCGTAGGCCAGGCCGTACGCGGCCGCCATGCCGGCCACCGCCCAGCGGGCCGGCAGCAGAAAGAAGCAGAGCGCCGAGGCGCCCGCGTTGACCGCGGCGACGATGACGGTGTTGTAGAAGGGGGTGCGAGTGTCTTCGTACGCGTAGAAGGCGCGCAGGACGACGTACTGCACCGAGTACGGGACCAGGCCGAGACCGAAGGCCATCAGCATGTAGCCCATGTTGGTGGCCTCGCCGATGCCCGAGGAGCCGAAGATCAGCGTGCACATCGGGATGCCCAGCGACAGGAAGCCGAAGGCGATCGGCACGATGGCGACCGCTGTGGTCCGCAGGCCTTGGGAGATGTCGTCGCGGACCGCGCCGCCGTCGCCCTCGGCGGCCGAGCGCGAGATGCGCGGCAGCAGGGCGGCCATGAGGGACACCGTGATGATGGCCTGCGGCAGGCCCCAGATCAGCTGGGCGTTGGCGTAGGCGGCGAAGCCGGTGCCCGCGACGCCGGATTCCTTGCCTGCCGTTGTGGACAGCTGGGTGACGATCATGGCGCCGGCCTGGTTGGCCAGGACGAACAGGACCGTCCATTTGGCGAGCATCGCGGCCTTGCCCAGGCCGTGGCCGCGCCAGTCGAACCGCGGCCGGATCCGGAAGCCCGTCTCACGCAGGTACGGGATCATCGCCAGCGCCTGGACGACCAGACCGAGCAGCACACCGATGCCGAGCAGGCGCTGGCCCTCGGGCGGGATGTTCGTGACCTTCATGTGGGAGTTCGCGGCGGTGCCGTAGACCCAGATGAACATGCCGAGCGTCACGATGATGACGATGTTGTTCAGGACCGGCGTCCACATCATCGCGCCGAACTTCCCGCGGGCGTTGAGGATCTGACCCATCACCACATGGACGCCCATGAAGAAGATCGAGGGCAGGAAGTAGCGGGTGAAAGTGACCGCCACGTCGTTGGCCGCGGGGTTGGAGGCGACCGAGTTGGACAGCAGGCGCACCAGCAGCGGCGCCCCGAACATCGCGAGAGCGGTCAGCGCGGCCAGGGCCACCATCACCAGGGTCAGCAGGCGGTTGGCGAAGGCCTCGCCGCCGTCGTCGTCCTCCTTCATCGCCCGCACCAGCTGCGGCACGAAGACCGAGTTGAGACCACCGCCGACGGTGAGGATGTAGATCATCGTCGGCAGCTGGTAGGCGACCTGGAAGGAGTCGCCGAGGAAGCCGAGGCCGAGCGCCGAGACGATCAGCGCCGAGCGGACGAAGCCGGTGAGGCGGGAGACCATCGTGCCCGCCGCCATCACGGCGCTGGACTTCAGCAGCCCGCCGGCCTTGCCGCCCTTCTTCGCGGGTGCGGCGGGCGCTGTGGGAGCCGCCGCCGGCTCGGGCTCCGCCTCCCGGTACGGACCGGCGGGATCCGGCGCGGCGGCCGGGGCGGGCACGGGCGGCTGCGCCGGGTTCCCCGGGGCGGCCGGGTAGGCGGCAGCGGTGTACGGGTTGCCCTGCTGGGGGCCCTGGCCGGGTGCCGCCGGGAACTGGCCGGCGGGACCGTACGCGGTGCCCGCAGGGGCGGTCGGCTGGGAGTAGCCAGGCGGATCCATGGGCCCCTGCCCGCCGCCCTGCTGCTGGTCCTTGAAGAGATGCGCGAAGGCGTCCGGCTCGTGGTACTCCTCGCCCGAGTGCGTGACCAGATCGTCCACGCCCACGTACTGGGTCGTGCGCGGATCGTCGCCGTACGGCAGGTGCGGGGCCTTACCGTCCGGCTCCGGCGCGGGCGTCTGCGCCCAGACCTGCGGGTCGGGCGCGTACGGCGACTGGGCGGGCTGTCCATAGAGCGGCTGCTGTCCGTAGCCGCCCTGAGGGGGCGGCGGGTGCGCGGCGCGGTCGTAGAGCGCCTCGGCGACCGGGTCCTGGGCGGCGAGGTCGTGCCCCCGGTAGGGGTCCTGGTCGTAGGCGTCCTGGAGGTACATGTCCGCCTGCTGCGGCGGTACCTGGCCGGGCTCCGGCGTCTCGGGGTAGCCCGAGCCGGCCGCGCCCTGGCCGCGATCACCGTCGTACGGCGCGTTCATGCTTACCCCACCTCATCGTCCCTGGCCCAGCGGCCACGACATCGCTCAACGGTCCACTCTCTCACCCGTCCCGGACGGGTCGGGGCTTTCCGGTGCGGTGTCCGGCGCGGGGTCACTCGGGTGCTCCGGGTCGTCTGCCCCGGTCGGAGAGCCGGAATCCTCCGGTTCCTCCGGGAGACGGTCTGCGGGGGTGTCGGGGTTCCCGGGCTCCTCGGCTGCCTGCTCCTCCGCGTCGGGGCCGTTCTCCTCCTCCTGGCGGGCGGAGGCGCGCTTGCGCTGGGTGTACATCCGGAAACCGGCGAGGACGAGGAGGAGCACACCGCCGCCGATGACCAGCATGACAGTGGGCGTGATCTCGGTGACCTTCACATCGAAGCTGACCGGGTCGCCGTATTTCTGGCCGTCCTCGGTGTACAGCTGGGCGATCACCGTGACCCGGCCGTTGGCGTTGGCCGACGTGGTGAACTTCACGGACTGACTGTGTCCGCCGGAGATCTCCACCGGCTGCTCGAAGTAGGGCTTGCCGCCGATCTTCAGACGGGTCGGCATGGTCGAGGTGAGGCGCAGGACCAGATGGCCGACCGGCTGGACGAGGTTGTTCTGGACGGTCACCGGGATGGTGGCGCTGCGCCCGGAGAGCTTGGTCTCCGACTTGTCGATCAGCTTGACCTGGTCGGCGAGCTCGTCCAGCCACTGCTCCACGCCGTCCCGGTAGCTCTCGGCCGCACCGCTCCTGCCGCTCCACGACGTGGACATCTCACGGTTTATGGCCCGCCCGAACGGCGTGACGACGCGGGACTGGTCGGAGAGGATCACCTGGAAGCTGTCGAGCTTGTCCTGGGTGCGCGCGATCTGCTCGAAGGCCGTTCGCGGCAGTTCCTGCGAGCGCAGCGAGGAGGGGTAGGCGGAACCCGACGGGATACGCGTGGTGGCGTTCGGGTCCGGCTTGTCCTTGGCCGCTGCGGAGAGGTCCTGGGACTGGGACCAGTTCCCGCCTTGGACCGCCTTCAGCGCCGCCGCCATCGCCTGTGCCTGGCTCGCAGTGGGCATGCGCTGCGGGGCGACCACGATGCTGCGCTGCTTGTCGGTCTGCGCGTTCACCTCGAGGCTCTGCGCCAGGAACTCCTGCACGGCGAGCGTGGCCGAGTCCGCCTTCGTCAGGTCACCCTCGAAGGCCGTGGACAGCCGGGCGTCGGAGACCACCGCCGTGGTGCCGCCGCCGACCGGTCGGGCGGCGGAGGGCGTGTACGGCAGCCCGGCGGTCTCCTGGAGGCTGTCGCTGCGGGCGATCACGCGGTCGGCCCCGGCGGAGGTCGCGACCTTCATGATCGCCGGGTCCACGGCGCCCTCCACCGGCCAGGCGAAGTCGGTGCTCGGCGTGACGTGGAGCACGGTCTTGACGGTGGTGGCGGCGACGTCGGTGGCGTCCTTGAGATGGCTGAGCGAGCCGGTGACGCTGGTGCCGTTGTGCGCGAGAGATGCCAGGTCCGGGTCGGCGAAGGGCAGCGCGACGACCTCCTTGCCGGTCACCGCCTTCTGCAGGTTCGCCAGCCACTGCTTGGCGAGCGCCTGGTGCTCCTTCGGGCCCGGCGTGGTGGTGCCCCCGCCTCCCGGCAGCCGGTAGTTACCGGTCGCCATCGCGTCCACCGAGGCCAGCAGGTCCGGGTCGATCACCCAGGTGACGTCCAGGTCCTTGCCCAGGTCCACCATCTGGGCCAGTCGGCCGCCCGGCGCGAGTTCCTTGGCCAGGTCGTCGTTGCGGAACACCGGCGTCTGGAGCTCGCCGGCGCCCGTCTTGGCCGTCATGTGGACCGTGGAGATCAACGGCCACAGGTACGTCGTCTTCGTCTTGGTGTCGGCCTCGGACGGCTGCCACGGCAGGAACGTCCGCTGGATGCCGAGCATCTGGTCCCAGGGCTGGGCGGCGGTCTGGCCGGAGAGGGAGACACCGAACGCGTAGACGCCGTCGTTGCCGAGGTCGAGCTTGTCCACGGGGACGGAGATGCTGAAGTGCTCCGCGACGCCCGGAGACAGCTTCGCGAACTTCTCCTCGTACGAGCCGCCGACCTCGGAGCCGGTTTCGCCCACCAGGTCGTCGGAGTGCTGGACGACGGAGTCGATCCCCGAGCGGGTGGTCAGCATGGGGCCCACCCGCAGGTCCACGTGCGCGCCGGTGACCGTCTGCTTGCCGTTGTTGGTCACGGTGCCGGACACGGTCAGCGTGTCGCCGTCCGTGGGGGCGCTGGGGGTCAGCGAGTCCAGGGAGACGGACACCGTGCCCGAGGAGGCGGCCTGGGCGGGCGCCGCGGCGGGCAACTGGAGCAGCCCGGCCAGCAGCGGCGCACCAGCGAGCAGCGCGCCGGCGCGTCGCAGCCACCGGCGGGCAGGTGAGGCACCAATCCCCTGGAATTCAGCCGCCTCGGCCACGCGCTCGCCCGTCCCTCGTCGTCAGTGGTCGTCGGAATGTGCGTCCACGCATGGTAACGATGCGCGCTGAGGGGAAGTGCCGCGGTCTACGTCACAAGATCGAAGAACACCGGCGTCCCGTCCTCTATATCCAGTATCGAGTGGAGAGCTTCCGTACGCCGCGAGGGCAGTGCTTACGGGGGGTATGAAGGGAGCTGTCCAGGGCCGGTGCCGGCGGGCCGCCCCTCGGCCAAATGGAGGGCGCCCCTGGTCGCCGGGGCACGTACCCTGTTCTGTTGTGCCGAACCCCAACGAAGACACTCCCTCCGCCCTGAGTCAGGCGCAGCACCGCGCGGTCGCCGAGCTGCTGCGGGTGGCCCCCGTCGCCGACGATCTTGCCCGTCGATTCCAGGAGGCAGGATTCTCCCTTGCCCTGGTCGGCGGGTCGGTGCGGGATGCGCTGCTCGGCCGGCTCGGCAACGACCTGGACTTCACGACCGACGCCCGCCCCGAGGACGTACTGAAGATCGTCCGTCCCTGGGCGGACGCCGTCTGGGAGGTCGGCATCGCCTTCGGCACCGTCGGCGCGCAGAAGGCTGCCCGTGTCGGAGGCACTGACTGGCAGTTCCAGATCGAGATCACCACCTACCGGTCGGAGGCCTACGACCGCACCTCGCGCAAGCCCGAGGTGTCGTACGGCGACTCCATCGAGGAGGATCTTGTCCGCCGGGACTTCACGGTCAACGCGATGGCCGTGGCGCTGCCGGAGAAGGAGTTCATCGACCCGCACGGTGGCCTGGAGGATCTCGCGGCGCGCGTGCTGCGGACGCCGGGCACGCCCGAGGAGTCCTTTTCGGACGACCCGCTGCGGATGATGCGGGCCGCCCGGTTCGCCGCCCAGCTGGACTTCGTGGTCGCCCCCGAGGTCGTCACCGCGATGACGGAGATGGCCGGACGTATCGAGATCGTCTCGGCCGAGCGGGTCCGGGACGAACTGAACAAGCTGATCCTTTCCGCGCACCCGCGCGAGGGGCTGGCCCTGCTCGTCGAGACCGGACTCGCCGACCATGTGCTGCCCGAGCTGCCGGCGCTGCGCCTGGAGCGGGACGAGCACCACCGGCACAAGGACGTCTACGACCACACACTGATCGTCCTGGAGCAGGCGATCGCGCTGGAGCAGGAGGGCCCCGACCTCACGCTGCGGCTGGCCGCGCTGCTGCATGACATCGGCAAGCCGCGCACGCGTCGCTTCGAGAAGGACGGCCGGGTCTCGTTCCACCACCACGAGGTGGTCGGCGCCAAGATGACCAAGAAGCGCATGACCGCCTTGAAGTACTCCAACGAGCTGGTGAAGGACGTCTCACGGCTGGTCGAACTGCATCTGCGCTTCCACGGCTACGGCACCGGGGAGTGGACGGACTCGGCGGTGCGTCGCTATGTCCGTGACGCGGGCCCGCTGCTGGATCGCCTGCACAAGCTGACCCGCTCGGACTGCACCACCCGCAACAAGCGCAAGGCGGCCGCGCTGTCCCGGGCCTACGACGGCCTGGAACAGCGCATTGCCCAGCTGCAGGAGCAGGAGGAGCTGGACGCCATCCGCCCGGACCTCGACGGCAACCAGATCATGGAGATCCTGGGGGTCCGCCCGGGACCCGTCGTCGGCAAGGCGTACAAACACATGCTGGAGCTGCGTCTGGAGAACGGGCCGATGGAGCATGACGCGGCGGTGAAGGCTCTTCAGGACTGGTGGGCCGAGCAGAGCTGATCTCTGCTGGGCGGGTTCGCCGATGTTTCACGTGAAACACCGGCCCGGACCGAGCGCACCGGAGGGGGTGATGTTTCACGTGAAACATCACCCCCTCCGCATACTCAAGCGCTACTTGTTGTCTCCCAGGCAGAGGACGAACGAGTCGCTGTCTTCTTTCCACTCGATGGCCGCGGTCGTTCCCTTGACCGACTGGCACGCGAGCTGGGCGATGCTGGTGCTGCCGTCCTTCTTGAGCACCTTGTAGTCCGCCTTCGCGTCGCCGCAGTCCAGTTGCTCGATCTTCGGGTCGCTGTCGGATCCCTTGTTCGTCAGGCAGTCACCGACAGCCAACTTCTTGGTGTCGTCAGGGCGGTTGAAGTACCAGCCGCCGGCTATGACGATGAGGCCGACGACGACACCGGCTATGCGCAGGTACTGCCGGACGCTGCGCTTCGGCCGCTGAGGAGGCACCGGCGCATACGCTGGGGTGCCCTGCTGGGGAAACCCGGGCTGGCCCGGCTGCTGCGGGTAACCGCCCTGCGGAGGGTACGGAGCCGTCGGATGGCCGTACGCCTGCTGGCCCTGTGCAAATGGGTTCTGGCCCTGGGGCGGCGGAGTCGTCACTTGGGGGTCCCCCTAGGAGAGTTGGTGAGCAGCGCACATAAGCGGCGCGTAAGACGCACGTAAATTACCGGGCTCTCCTGGCACTCCTGTAGCTCAGGGGGACTCTGTGGCTTTGATGTGACACTCACCGGCGTGCAAAGCGGGCCATAGCCCCAGCAACTGCGCCGTAGATGATGGCGACGGAGACGACCAGCGTCGCCGAGCGCCCGTCCGGCGGCAGCATCAAGGCCGCCACTCCGGCCGCCCCGACGAAGGCCACGTTGAACAGCACGTCGTACACGGAGAAGATCCGGCCGCGGAAGCCGTCGTCGACGGTGGCCTGGACGATCGTGTCCGTGGAGATCTTTGCTCCCTGGGTGATCAGCCCCAGGACGAAGGCCGCGACCAAGAGGGGCCCGGTGGCGAACGGGAGGCCGAGGGCGGGCTCCAGCACGGCGGCGGCGCCGGAGCACACCACGATCCAGCGCCCCGGGCCGAGGCGTCCCGCCGCCCACGGCGTCACCGCGGCCGCCGCGAAGAATCCCGCACCCGACAGTGCCAGCGCGAGGCCGAGCAGCCGGAGCCCGCCTTCGGGGCTCGCGGAGAGGGCGTACCGGCACAGCATCAGCAGAAGGACCAGGAGCGCGCCGTAGCAGAAACGCATCAGTGTCATCGCGGCCAGCGCCCACGCCGCTTCCCTGCGTCGCGGTGCAGCGAGATGACGGACGGCTGCCGTGAGCTCGCGTGCCGTCTCGGTGAGGGCGGTGGCCATGCGCGGCCGTGTCGGCTGCCGGTCGGGACCGAGGAGCGCAGGAGGCATGGTCAGGGATGTCAGAGCGGCGCACAGATAGAGGAAGGCGCCGAGGAGTACCACCGCGGCGTCGGAGCCGGACGCCACGAGCCGTACGGCGAAGGCGAGACCGCCGCCCGCGGTCGCGGCGAGTGTTCCGGCCGTCGGGGACAGGGAGTTGGCGAGCACCAGACGCTCGGGGTCCACCACACGCGGCAGGCAGGCGGACAGCCCGGCGAGGACGAAACGGTTGACGGCCGTGACGCACAGCGCCGAGACGTAGAAGAGCCAGCTCGGGACCTGGCTGACCATCAGCACGGCGGTGACCGCGGCCAGCAGAGCACGCAGCAGATTGCCGTGGACGAAGACCTGCCGCCGTCGCCAGCGGTCCAGCAGCACGCCCGCGAACGGGCCGACCAGCGAATAGGGGAGCAGCAGGACCGCCATCGCCGAGGCGACGGCGGTGGCCGAGGTCTGTTTCTCCGGGGAGAACACGACGTACGCGGCGAGCGCGACCTGGTAGACGCCGTCGGCGCCCTGGGACAGGAGGCGGATGGAGAGCAGGCGTCGGAAGTACCGCAGACGCAACAGGACGCGCAGGTCACGGACGACGGGCATGGGGCACAGCCTCACACATGCGGAAGGTCCCCGGGTCAGGGAACCCGGGGACCTTCACAGCCCTGGCAGGAGCGTTCTCGTGCGAGCGATCGCCATCAGGCGTCGTGGCGCGCAGTGCCTCGGCGAACTGGCGCGCCACGCCTTGTCGAACTGGCGCGCCACGCCTTGCCGAGCTAGCGCGCCAGGCCTTGTCGAGCTAGCGCTCGACGTCGCCGCGGATGAACTTCTCGACGTTCTCGCGGGCCTCGTCGTCGAAGTACTGCACCGGCGGGGACTTCATGAAGTAGGAGGACGCCGACAGGATCGGGCCGCCGATGCCGCGGTCCTTGGCGATCTTCGCGGCGCGCAGGGCGTCGATGATGACACCCGCGGAGTTCGGGGAGTCCCAGACCTCGAGCTTGTACTCCAGGTTCAGCGGGACGTCACCGAAGGCGCGGCCCTCGAGGCGCACGTAGGCCCACTTGCGGTCGTCCAGCCAGGCGACGTAGTCGGACGGGCCGATGTGGACGTTCTTCTCGCCGAGGTCCCGGTCGGGGATCTGGGAGGTGACGGCCTGCGTCTTGGAGATCTTCTTGGACTCCAGGCGCTCGCGCTCGAGCATGTTCTTGAAGTCCATGTTGCCGCCGACGTTCAGCTGCATCGTGCGGTCGAGGATGACACCGCGGTCCTCGAACAGCTTCGCCATGACGCGGTGCGTGATGGTGGCGCCGACCTGGGACTTGATGTCGTCACCGACGATCGGGACGCCCGCCGCGGTGAACTTGTCCGCCCACTCCTTGGTGCCGGCGATGAAGACCGGGAGGGCGTTGACGAAGGCGACCTTGGCGTCGATGGCGCACTGGGCGTAGAACTTCGCCGCGTCCTCGGAGCCGACCGGCAGGTAGCAGACCAGGACGTCGACCTGCTTGTCCTTCAGGATCTGGACGACGTCGACCGGCTCGGCGTCGGACTCCTCAATCGTCTGGCGGTAGTACTTGCCGAGGCCGTCGAGGGTGTGGCCGCGCTGCACGGTGACACCGGTGCTGGGCACGTCGCAGATCTTGATCGTGTTGTTCTCGGAGGCGCCGATCGCGTCCGCGAGGTCGAGGCCGACCTTCTTGGCGTCGACGTCGAACGCGGCGACGAACTCGACGTCGCGCACGTGGTAGTCACCGAACTGCACGTGCATCAGGCCGGGGACCTTCGACGCCGGGTCGGCGTCCTTGTAGTACTCGACTCCCTGCACCAGCGACGCGGCGCAGTTGCCCACGCCGACGATGGCTACGCGAACCGAACCCATTCCGGTTGCTCCCTGTGTGTACGAGTGAGGCCCTGAGTGGGTCTCACGTGGCGGTGTCGCCGGGCGGATCCGTCCGGGGGGTGTCCCCGCGACGGGGCAGGCCGCCCGTCGATCCAGTGGTGGTGTCCTGCTGAGCGGACCCCCCGGACGCGGAACCCTTCAGATCCCGCCCGGCCCGCTCGCTCTCGATGAGCTCGTTCAGCCAGCGCACTTCGCGCTCCACGGACTCCATTCCGTGGCGCTGGAGCTCGAGTGTGTAGTCGTCGAGGCGCTCCCGCGTGCGCGCCAGGGAGGCCCGCATCTTCTCCAGGCGCTCCTCGAGGCGGCTGCGCCGGCCCTCCAGCACGCGCATACGCACATCGCGCGACGTCTGCCCGAAAAAGGCGAAGCGTGCGGCGAAGTGCTCGTCCTCGTACGCGTCGGGGCCGGTCTGCGAGAGCAGCTGCTCGAAGTGCTCCTTACCATCTGCCGTCAATCGATACACGATCTTCGCTCGGCGTCCGGCGAGCGGAGCGGGGTCCTCATGGGTGCTGCCCGGTTCCTCGATCAACCAGCCGTTGGCGACCAGCGTCTTCAGGCAGGGATACAGCGTTCCGTAGCTGAACGCCCGGAACACACCCAGGGACGTGTTGAGTCGTTTGCGCAGCTCATAGCCGTGCATCGGGGACTCGCGCAGCAGGCCGAGCACGGCGAACTCGAGGATGCCGGAACGTCGGCTCATCGTCGCCTCCTCTCGGTCCCGCTGATCGCTCATGCGGGTCTCGCAGTGCCTCTCAGCGTCTTTATCTCGCGCTGATGTATCGACTCGATACATCACGACGATAGAACGACCGTCCGCGGGCGACAAGAGGGACGGTGGTGAACGGGATCACATCACCGATTCACACGGTGCGGGTTGCCTGTTTTGGGGTGAACTTCGGGCTCGGCGGGTTTTGGCGGTGCGTAGTCTGTGCGGCATGCAATCCACCGGGAACCGAGTGACGCCCGGGGAGCGTCATCGTCCCCGGTGCAGTACGGGTGAATGCAGGACCGACCACATCCGTACTTCGGGGGGACCGGAAACCAGCCGCCGTTCCAGGCGCGCACGGATGCGCCTGCCCGAGGAGTAGTCGTTCGATGAGCGAGCACCGTCGCAAACCGCCGCAGCCGCAGGGAGGCGGACGTGCCGCGGCCCGACGCGGCCAGTCCGGTTCGTCCTCCGGTCGCCGTGCGGCACCGCGAGGCGCCACCGGGTCTCCAGCCGACTCCTATGGGTCCAGTTCCTATAGGTCGGGTGCCAGCGGTCCGGGAGGTGAGGAGCGTCCCTACGGCGGCCGAGCCGAGGCCCGCCGGGCGGCGCAGAAAGGCAGCCGCCGCAGAGGCGCAGACAACGCGGGCCCGGGTGGTCGGCGAGGCGGCCCGACCGGGCCCGGGCGCGGCAGAGGACGCGCGACGACGGCACCCGGCAGAAAGCGGATCATCGACTACCCCAGGGCCGACAAGTACGGCTGGCAGCGCTGGGTCCCGTCCTGGAAGCTCGTGTCGGGTCTGTTCATCGGCTTCATCGGAAGCCTGGTGGCCGTGGCGGGCATCGGGTACGCGATGGTCAGCGTGCCCGACATAGCGAAGACGGCGACGGCGCAGAACAACGTCTTCTATTGGTCCGACGGTTCGGTGATGGTCGCCACCGGCGGTGAGGTCAACCGCCAGATCATCAACTACGCGGACATCCCCAAGGAGATGCGCTACGCCGTCATCTCGCAGGAGAACAAGACCTTCGAGACCGACAGCGGCGTGGACCCGAACGGGATCGCGCGCGCCCTCTTCAACATGGCCCGGGGCGGTCAGACCCAGGGTGGCTCGACGATCACCCAGCAGTACGTCAAGAACGCCATGCTGGACGACCAGTCCCAGACCATCACCCGCAAGTTCAAGGAGATCTTCGTCGCGATCAAGGTCGGCGCCACGGTCCCGAAGGACCAGATCATGGCCGGCTACCTGAACTCGGCGTACTTCGGCCGGGGCGCCTACGGTATCGAGGCGGCCTCCCGCGCCTACTTCAACAAGGACGCCAAGGACCTGAACCCGGGCGAGTGCGCCTTCCTGGCGGCGATGCTGAAGGGTGCCACGTACTACGACCCGGCGGGCGCGACCTCGCTCGACCCGTCTGCCACTCCGGATGCGAACAAGAAGCGTGCCCTGGCGCAGATGCAGGACACCCTCGACAAGATGGTCAAGTACGGCCATCTGAGCGCCGCGGACCGGGCCCAGTACACCACTCTCCCGCAGGTGCAGAACCCGCGCTCGAACAGCCGGCTGAGCGGCCAGATCGGCTACCTGGTCGACCTCGCCAAGTCCTACCTGGTCAACAACAGCGACAAAACCGGGATCACAGCGGACAAGCTCCAGCAGGGCGGTTACCGGATCTACACGACCTTCGACAAGAAGAAGGTCAAGGAGCTCGAGACCGCGGTCACGAACGTCCAGAAGGCGAACATCAAGCCCAAGCAGCGACCGAAGACCGACACACACGTCCAGTTCGGCGGTGCCTCGGTGGACCCGTCGTCGGGTGCCATCAAGGCCATCTACGGCGGTGAGGACGCGACCAGGCACTTCACCGACAACGCCGACGCGACCGGCGCCCAGGTGGGTTCGACCTTCAAGCCGTTCGTGCTGGCGGCGGCCATGAAGTGGGGCGTGCGGAATCCGGATGGGCCCAAGGAGCAGGCTCAGGACGAGCGCACCCAGGTCTCCCCCAAGAGCATCTACAGCGGTAAGAACAAGCTCAAGATCAAGGAGTACGACGGGTCGGTCTGGACGGACAAGGACGGCAAGGAGTGGCTCCAGACGAACGACGGCAACGAGTCCGTCAATCCGCCCAGCTACAAGATCGACCTTCGTGAGGCCATGCGGCTCTCGGTCAACTCCGCGTACGTCCAGCTGGGCATGGACGTCGGCCTGGACAAGGTCGAGCAGACGGCGCTGGACGCGGGCCTCCTCAAGGGCAGCCTCGCCAGCTCCCACTTCCCGTCGTTCTCGATCGGTACCTCCGACCCGAGCGCGATCCGCATGGCCGGTGCCTATGCCACCTTCGCGGCCAGTGGCCAGCAGAACGACCCCTACTCGGTCGAAAGGGTCGAGAGCAAGGATGGGCAGGTCTTCAAGCACGAGGCAGCGCCCAAGGACGCCTTCACCCCGCTGGTGGCGGACAACGTCACCGACGTGCTGAAGACGGTGGTCGACAAGGGAACCGGTACCAACGCGCAGCTTCCGGGCCGTGAGGTGGCCGGTAAGACCGGTACCACGGACGGCAACAAGTCCGCCTGGTTCGTGGGCTACACCCCGCAGTTGTCCACCGCGATCAGCATGTTCCGCCTGGACGACAACGCGAACAACAAGCAGCGGAAGTTCCTGGAGATGTACGGGACCGGTGGCCAGGAGAAGATCCATGGTGCCTCGTTCCCGGCCGAGATCTGGCACGACTACATGGCCGAGGCGCTGCAGGGCGAGCCGGTGAAGAATTTCCCGCCTCCGCAGCCCATCGGCAAGGTGATCAACGCCGACCCGAGCCCGACGCCGAGCCCTTCGGTCACTCAGAGTCAGACGCAGAGTCCGTCGCCGAGCCCCTCGGCCAGCGAGCCGTCCACATCGCCCTCGCCGTCGGCGAGCCAGACGTGCAACGGCTGGAGCTGGAAGTGCGACACCACCGGGGGCACGAACACGGGCGGCACTGACGGAGGCACCTCCCCGTCGCCCTCCGTCACGGATACGTCCGGGACCGGAGGCAACACCCGGGGTAACGGCAACGGAGGCATCTTCGCCGGTCCGACCGGTTAGCCACCGAGCCTGACCGGTTGGCGGCCATATGGCCCGCCAAGGGTGTTTCACGTGAAACATGGGCCGCCGCACCTACCAGGTGCGGCGGCCCTCGGCGTTTTCCTAGGCGGGTACGGCAGGATGTGGCCCATGCCCAGTGCAGAGATGACGCCCGCGAGCATGCACGAGCCCGAGCCCGTGCGGCCCGCCACGGCAGAGCCGGTGCGGCCGACCAGTGAGGACGAGATCGCCCGGGCCGGCAGTGAGCTGATCGGCGGTCCCCTGGGGCGGCGCGCCCTCCTCGGGACCTCCTGGTGGACGCCCGTCCGGGTGGTCGCGCTCGTGGCCATCGGAATGTTCGCCCTCGGCCTGGTCCAGAAGGCGCCCTGCTACCACAGCGCCTGGTTCTTCGGCGCGAGCAGTCAGTACACGAAGGCCTGCTACTCGGACATCCCGCACCTCTACCAGGGTCGCGGGTTCGCCGACCATCTCGTGCCGTACTTCGACAGACTCCCGGACGACATGTCCGGCGGCATGGGCTACCTCGAATACCCCGTGCTGACCGGCGTGTTCATGGAGGTGGCGTCCTGGCTGACCCCGCACAGCGGCTCCATCCAGCACCAGGAGCAGTGGTACTGGTTCGTCAACGCCGGGATGCTGATGGTGTGCGCGGCCGTCATCGCCGTCTGCGTGGCCCGCACCCACCGCCGGCGCCCCTGGGACGGCCTGCTGGTCGCCCTGGCGCCCGCCCTCGTGCTCACCGCGACGATCAACTGGGACCTGTTGGCGGTGGCACTCACGGCCGCTGCGATGCTGATGTGGTCCCGGAGTCGTCCCGTCGCCTTCGGTGTCCTCCTGGGCCTCGCCACGGCCGCCAAGCTCTATCCCGTGTTCCTGCTGGGCCCGTTGCTCGTGCTGTGCTGGCGGGCCGGCAAGTGGCGGGAGTTCACCCAGGCCGTGGGCGGCGCGCTGATCGCCTGGCTCGTGGTGAACCTGCCGGTGATGCTCTTCGCCTTCCAGGGCTGGTCGAAGTTCTACACGTTCAGCCAGGAACGGGGCGTCGACTTCGGCTCGTTCTGGCTGATCTGGGCGCAGAACTCCACCAACCCGCCCAGCACGGGCTTTGTGAACACCGTCGCAATGGTGCTGGTGGTGCTGTGCTTCCTCGGGATCGCCGCGCTGGCGTTCACCGCGCCGCGCCGGCCGCGCTTCGCCCAGCTGGCCTTCCTGATCGTGGCGGCCTTCATCGTCACCAACAAGGTCTACTCACCGCAGTACGTCCTGTGGCTGGTGCCGCTCGCGGTCCTTGCCCGGCCCAAGTGGCGCGACTTCCTGATCTGGCAGGCCTGTGAGGTGGCGTACTTCCTGGGCATCTGGATGTACCTCGCCTACACGACCAGCGGCGACGCCCACAAGGGCCTGCCGACGCAGGGCTACCACTGGGCGATCGTGCTGCACCTGGTGGGCACGCTCTACCTGTGTGCCGTCGTCGTACGGGACATTCTCATGCCGGAGCGCGACGTGGTGCGACGGTCGGGCGACGACGACCCCTCGGGCGGGGTGCTCGACGGCGCGCAGGACGTCTTCGTGCTCGGCGCAGCAGCCCATCCGCCGCGGCACGCCGCCCACTTCGAGGGACCTCAGGTGGACTGGGGGAGACCGGAACCGCCGTCCCTCGAGGACCGTTCGCTCTGAGCGAACGCACCGTCGGAAGGCCATGAAGAAGGCCGTACACGCGGGGTGCGTGTACGGCCTTCGCGCTGTCATGGGCCTGACTCAGTGGTCCACGAGCCGGTCGAACTGCGTGGTGGTGTGCCGCAGATGGGCGACCAGTTCGTCGCCGACCTTCGGCTCCGGCGCGTCCGAGGGGACGAACAGGATCGACACCTGCATGTGCGGCGGCTCGGCGAACCAGCGCTGCTTGCCGCCCCAGACGAACGGAGAAAGGTTCCGGTTGACCGTGGCGAGGCCGGCCCGTGCGACGCCCTTGGCGCGCGGCATGACGCCGTGGAGGGCCTTCGGGGCCTCCAGGCCCACCCCGTGCGACGTACCGCCCGCCACGACCACTAGGAAGCCGTCGGAGGCCGCCCTCTGCTGCCGGTAGCCGAACCGGTCGCCCTTGGCGACACGCGTGACGTCCAGGACGGCACCGCGGTACTCGGTGGCCTCGTGGTCCCCCAGCCAGAGCCGGGTGCCGATGCGGGCGCGGAACCGGGTCTGCGGGAACTGCTGCTGGAGCCGGGTGAGGTCGTCGGCCTTGAGGTGGCTGACGAACATCGTGTGCAGCGGCAGCCGGGCCGCGCGCAGCCGGTCCATCCAGCCGATGACCTCCTCGACGGCGTCCGAGCCGTCGGTACGGTCCAGCGGCAGATGGATGGCGAAGCCCTCCAGCCGGACGTTCTCTATGGCCTGGTGCAGCTGCGGCAGGTCCTGCTCGCTGATGCCGTGCCGCTTCATCGAGGACATCACCTCGATGACGACGCGTGCGCCGACGAGGCCGTACACGCCGTCGACCGACGACACCGAACGCACCACCCGGTCGGGCAGCGGCACGGGCTCCTCGCCGCGCCGGTACGGCGTCAGCACCAGCAGGTCACCACCGAAGAAGTCCTTGGTGCGCGCGGCCTCGTAGGTCGTGCCGACGGCGAGCAGGTCCGAGCCCAGCCGCGTGGCCTCCTCCGCCAGCCGCTCGTGCCCGAAGCCGTAGCCGTTGCCCTTGCAGACCGGGACGAGGCCCGGGAACTGCTCCTGCACGTGCTTGTGGTGCGCCCGCCAGCGCGCGGTGTCGACGTAGAGCGTGAGCGCCATGGCCGGACCCGGAACCTTTCTCGTGGCTGCGGTGTATCAGAGGTGCGAAAGCTGTGAACCCTATGGAACCAAACGCCCGTGGCTCAGCGGCGCGACATGTAGATGTCGAGTGCCTTGTGGAGCAGCTTGTTGAGCGGGAAGTCCCATTCACCGAGGTATTCGGCGGCCTGACCGCCGGTGCCGACCTTGAACTGGATCAGGCCGAAGAGGTGGTCCGTCTCGTCCAGCGAGTCGGAGATGCCGCGCAGGTCGTAGACGGTGGCGCCGAGCGCGTAGGCGTCGCGCAGCATCCGCCACTGCATCGCGTTCGAGGGCCGGACCTCACGGCCGATGTTGTCCGAGGCGCCGTAGGAGTACCAGACGTGCCCGCCGACGATCAGCATCGTCGCCGCGGACAGGTTCACGCCGTTGTGCCGCGCGAAGTACAGCCGCATCCGGTTCGGGTCCTCGGTGTTGAGGGCCGTCCACATGCGCTGGAAGTACGACAGCGGGCGGGGCCGGAAGTGGTCGCGCACAGCGGTGATCTCGTACAGCCGCTGCCACTCGGCCAGGTCCTGGTAGCCGCCCTGGACGACCTCGACGCCGGCCTTCTCGGCCTTCTTGATGTTGCGTCGCCACAGCTGGTTGAAGTTCTTGTGGACCTCTTCCAGGGAGCGGTTGGCGAGCGGCACCTGGTAGACGTAGCGGGGCTGTACGTCGCCGAAGCCGGCGCCGCCGTCCTCGCCCTGCTGCCAGCCCATACGGCGCAGCTTGTCGGCCACCTCGAAGGCGCGCGGCTCGATGAGGTCGGCCTCCAGGTCGCGCAGACGCTTGACGTCCTGGTCCTGGATGCCCTTCTTGATCGTCTCGGCGTTCCAGCGCCGGATGATCACCGGCGGGCCCATCTTCACGGAAAAGGCGCCCTGCTGCTTCAGGTGCGCCAGCATCGGCTGGATCCAGTCGTCCAGATTCGGCGCGTACCAGTTGATGACCGGGCCCTCGGGGAGGTAGGCGAGGTAGCGCTTGATCTTGGGCAGCTGACGGTAGAGGACCAGGCCCACACCGACCAGTTCGCCGGTGCGGTCGTCGAACCAGCCGAGGTTCTCCGAGCGCCACTCCGCCTTCACATCGGCCCAGGCCGGAACCTGCATGTGGCTCGCCGCCGGCAGGCTCTGGATGTAGGCCAGATGTTGCTCGCGGCTGATGGTCCTCAGGGTCAGGCTCATGTCGGGGCGCTCCTCGGGCTGGTGTGTCCCCATGGGTACAGGGGCTCCGGCTCTCGCGCCGAAGCCTACTGCGCCGTGCGAGCGCCCCGACTGGGCGTACGGCTTAGAAGAGGCCGCCGAACAATCCGCCGTTCGCCATGCTGATGAGGAAACCGACCCCGGAGGCGCCCATACCGACCACCAGCCCGAAGCGCTCTCGCGTGGTCACCGAGATCCACTGTCCGTAGATGCCGACGAGCAGCCCCACCAGCCCCGTCCACGACGACAGCAGGTGCAGGCCGGCGAAGAAGGACGTGATGAAGGACAGGACGCCGAGCATGAGCGTGCCCCCCATCAGGGCGTCCTGCAGCGGACGGCGCTTGCCGTCCGTGGCGAAGAGGGAACCGGCGACGTTGGGATGCAATGCCTGTGCCATGGGCACCTCCTGCGGAAGACGGCGCACAGTAGCGCCGTACACACCCGACGTATACAGGGTGACGGTCCTCGCGGGCGGATTTCAACCGGAAGCGGGTGTGCGGGTAGTCTGTACCGTCTGCACTGGTGTCTGCCCACCCCTGTCCAGGTAACACTGCGGGATCCCTCAGAGGATCCCGATTGTCAGTGGCGGCCGATACCGTTGCGTACGCATCACAACCCTCCTGCCACGGAACGACCGTGGCCGCTGAGTCCAAAGGAGGTGGGTTCCACATGCGTCACTACGAGGTGATGGTCATCCTCGACCCCGATCTCGAGGAGCGTGCTGTCTCCCCGCTGATCGAGAACTTCCTGTCCGTCGTCCGTGACGGTGGCGGCAAGGTTGAGAAGGTCGACACCTGGGGCCGTCGTCGTCTCGCCTACGAGATCAAGAAGAAGCCCGAGGGTATCTACTCGGTCATCGACCTGCAGGCCGAGCCTGCGGTCGTCAAGGAGCTCGACCGCCAGATGAACCTGAACGAGTCGGTCCTCCGGACCAAGGTCCTCCGCCCCGAGATGCACTGAGCCTTCGCGCTCAGCTGATCTCGGGATTCGAGTAGCAGCACCAAGCAGCCAGCAGCAAACCCGCCGAGAGGTTCCCCCATGGCAGGCGAGACCGTCATCACGGTCATCGGCAATCTTGTCGACGACCCCGAGCTGCGCTTCACCCCGTCCGGTGCGGCGGTCGCGAAGTTCCGTGTCGCGTCCACTCCCCGCACCTTCGACCGTCAGACGAACGAGTGGAAGGACGGCGAGAGCCTGTTCCTGACCTGCTCGGTCTGGCGTCAGGCGGCGGAGAACGTCGCCGAGTCGCTCCAGCGAGGCATGCGCGTCATCGTGCAGGGCCGGCTGAAGCAGCGGTCCTACGAGGACCGTGAGGGCGTCAAGCGCACGGTCTACGAGCTGGACGTCGAGGAAGTCGGCCCCAGCCTGCGCAACGCCACGGCCAAGGTCACCAAGACCGCCGGTGGCGCTCGCGGTGGCCAGGGTGGTTACGGCGGCGGTGGCGGCCAGCAGGGCGGCGGCTGGGGCGGTGGCCCCGGTGGCGGCCAGCAGGGCGGCGGTGCTCCGGCCGACGACCCGTGGGCGACCGGCGCTCCCGCCGGTGGCAACCAGGGCGGCGGCCAGGCCGGCGGTGGCTGGGGCGGAGGCTCCGGCGGCGGTGGCGGCTACTCGGACGAGCCCCCCTTCTAGGTCCTCGGACCGAGGGTGGGTCGTACCCAAACTTCTTGATCACACAGGAGAAACACCATGGCGAAGCCGCCTGTGCGCAAGCCGAAGAAGAAGGTCTGCGCTTTCTGCAAGGACAAGGTCACGTACGTGGACTACAAGGACACGAACATGCTGCGGAAGTTCATTTCCGACCGCGGCAAGATCCGTGCCCGCCGCGTGACCGGCAACTGCACGCAGCACCAGCGTGACGTCGCCACGGCCGTCAAGAACAGCCGTGAGATGGCGCTGCTGCCCTACACGTCCACCGCGCGCTAAGGGAAGGGTGACCGACTCATGAAGATCATCCTCACCCACGAGGTCTCCGGCCTCGGTGCCGCGGGCGACGTCGTCGACGTCAAGGACGGTTACGCTCGCAACTACCTGATCCCGCGGAAGTTCGCTATCCGCTGGACCAAGGGTGGCGAGAAGGACGTCGAGCAGATCCGTCGCGCTCGCAAGATCCACGAGATCCAGACCATCGAGCAGGCCAACCAGGTGAAGGCCCAGCTCGAGGGCGTCAAGGTCCGTCTGGCCGTCCGCTCCGGCGACTCCGGCCGTCTCTTCGGTTCCGTCACCCCGGCCGACATCGCGTCCGCGATCAAGGCTTCCGGTGGCCCCGAGGTCGACAAGCGCCGCATCGAGCTGACTGCTCCGATCAAGACCCTGGGCGCCCACGAGACGTCCGTGCGTCTGCACCCCGAGGTGGCCGCCAAGGTCAACATCGAGGTCATCGCAGCGTGACGCTGCGCTCGGCTTGAGCAGCTGAGAGAGGGGCCGTCCCTTGCGGGGCGGCCCCTCTTCGCATGGAGTGCCGGACAACGCGGCGCGCAGGTGCTGCATGTTTCACGTGAAACCGCGACCGTGTGACTCTGCCCGTCCGCTCAGCGGGTGGCGCCGGTGACGATCCAGCGACCCGAGCGTGTACGCAGCCACAGGGTCAGCATGCGGATGGCCATCATCAGCGTCATCGCGGCCCACAGCGCGCTGAGACCGCCGCCGAGGGTGGGCACGAGCAGGGCGACCGGAGCGAACACCGCGAGGGTGACGACCATGGCCCCAGCCAGGTACGGCCCGTCGCCGGCGCCCATCAGGACTCCGTCCAGCACGAAGACGATCCCGCAGATGGGTTGCGAGAGAGCCACCATCAGCAGCGCGGGCAGCGCAGCGTCCTTGACCACGGAGTCTCCGGTGAACAGCGGCAGGAACAGCGGACGGGCGGCCACCACGAGAAGACCGAGGGCCACGCCGGTCGCGATGCCCCACTGGACCATGCGACGGCAGGCCTCACGCGCTCCTTGGACGTCGTTCGCCCCGAGATACCGGCCGATGATGGCCTGTCCCGCGATCGCTATCGCGTCGAGAGCGAAAGCCAGCAGACTCCACAGGGACAGGACGATCTGGTGGGCGGCGATTTCGGCGTCGCCCAGATGTGCCGCGACCGCCGTTGCGATCATCAGGATCGCCCGCAGCGACAGGGTGCGGACCAGGAGCGGAACGCCGGCCTGGGCCGAGGCCCGGATTCCGGCGGCGTCCGGGCGAAGCGAAGCCCCGTGCCGACGGGCCCCGCGGACGACCACGGCCAGATAGACGGCCGCCATGCCGCACTGGGTGATGACCGTACCCCAGGCCGAACCGGCGATGCCGAGCCCGGCGCCGTAGACGAGTCCTGCATTGAGGGCGCCGTTGGCGATGAAGCCCGCGACGGCGACACAGAGCGGGGTTCGGGTGTCCTGCAGACCGCGGAGCACGCCCGTCGCAGCGAGGACGATGAGCATGGCGGGGATGCCGAGCGAGGAGATGCGCAGATACGTCGTGGCATAAGGGGCGGCGGTCGTGGAGGCACCGAAGAGGTCCACGATGCCGGGGGCCAGCGGAAGGACGACGGCGATGACGGCGATGCCGAGCAGCAGCGCCAGCCAGATGCCGTCCATGCCCTGGCGGATCGCGGCCTGGAGATCGCCTGCGCCTACGCGCCGGGCCACGGCGGCGGTGGTGGCATAGGCGAGAAAGACGAAGACGCTCACCGCGGTGGTGAGCAGGGCCGAGGCAACACCGAGACCGGCGAGCTGCACGGTCCCGAGATGGCCGACGATGGCACTGTCCGCCATGACGAAGAGAGGCTCGGCGACGAGCGCGCCGAAGGCCGGGACGGCCAGCGCGACGATCTCTCGGTCGTGCCGCCGTCGGGTGGCCTGGGGTATCGCGGGAGCCTGTGTCATGAGCACTAATCTAACCGTCCACAGGTAAGTGATGCAATCACTGAGTGACCCTTACCTCTCCGCTCTGGGCGCGTCCTTTCGCGCACCGTTCGAAGCGAACGTGGCCCGACTGGGGAAGTTTTTCTTCTGCACAGCCGGTGGACGGTAAAGACGCAGGTCAACGCGATCTTGTGAGCGGGAGAGAGGGCTTGTTCACAGGGCTGTCCACCGGGTCGTGCACAGGTTTCGGTGAGTTCTCCACAGCATCCGGGCGCTCGTCCACATGGCCTGTGGATAACCAGATTGGCTGACGGTGCCGACGGGCCTACCGTTGTCCGGCGCCCGCTCCTTCCCTCGGCCCGGAAAGCGCCCTTTCCGCGGTCCGGGAAGCATCGCAAATCCGACGCGTCGGAACCGGAGCCGGGCCTCTCATTTGTCAGTGTCGTGCCGTACAAAAGAGGGCACGGCGAGGTCCGCCGTGCGGACGGGAGGAGGTGGCTCGGTGAGTATTTCCGAGCCCTTGGACGATCCGTGGGCCGATGCCGGACCCAGTGATCGTCTGCCGGCCTCCCGCCGGCGCGGTGACGGCGGCCGGGGTCGTGACGAACAGCACGACCGGGGCCGGGAGAACACCGCCTGGGATGGCGGGGGTTCCTCCTTCGAGCGGGTGCCGCCGCAGGACCTGGACGCCGAACAGTCCGTGCTGGGCGGCATGCTGCTGTCCAAGGACGCCATCGCCGACGTCGTCGAGATCCTCAAAGGCCACGACTTCTACAAGCCCGCACACGAGACGATCTACCAGGCGATCCTCGACGTCTACGCCAAGGGCGAGCCGGCCGACCCGATCACCATCGCCGCCGAACTCACCAAGCGCGGCGAGATCAACAAGGTCGGCGGGGCCGCGTATCTGCACAGCCTCGTCCAGACCGTGCCGACGGCGGCCAACGCCGAGTACTACGCCGAGATCGTCCATGAGCGGGCGGTGCTGCGCCGCCTGGTCGAAGCGGGCACGCGCATCACGCAGATGGGATACGCGGCCGACGGCGACGTGGACGAGATCGTCAACCGCGCCCAGGCCGAGATCTACGCCGTCACCGAGCAGCGCACCAGCGAGGACTATCTGCCGCTCGGCGACATCATGGAAGGCGCCCTCGACGAGATCGAGGCGATCGGCTCGCGCAGCGGCGAGATGACCGGTGTGCCGACCGGCTTCACCGACTTCGACTCGCTGACGAACGGTCTGCACCCGGGCCAGATGATCGTCATCGCCGCCCGACCCGCCATGGGTAAGTCGACGCTGGCGCTGGACTTCGCGCGGGCCGCCTCGATCAAGAACAACTTGCCGAGCGTCATCTTCTCCCTCGAGATGGGCCGCAACGAGATCGCGATGCGCCTGCTGTCCGCCGAGGCCCGGGTCGCGCTGCACCACATGCGGTCCGGCACGATGACCGACGAGGACTGGACCAGGCTCGCCCGCCGTATGCCGGACGTCTCGGCCGCACCGCTCTACATCGACGACTCCCCCAATCTGTCGATGATGGAGATCCGTGCCAAGTGCCGGCGCCTGAAGCAGCGCAACGACCTGAAGCTGGTCGTCATCGACTACCTCCAGCTGATGCAGTCCGGCGGCTCCAAGCGCGCCGAGAGCCGTCAGCAAGAGGTCTCGGACATGTCCCGTAACCTCAAGCTGCTCGCCAAGGAGCTGGAGATCCCGGTCATCGCGCTCTCCCAGCTCAACCGTGGCCCCGAACAGCGCACGGACAAGAAGCCGATGGTCTCGGACCTGCGTGAGTCCGGCTCCATCGAGCAGGACGCCGACATGGTCATCCTGCTGCACCGCGAGGACGCGTACGAGAAGGAGTCCCCGCGCGCGGGCGAGGCCGACCTGATCGTGGCCAAGCACCGTAACGGCCCCACGGCCACCATCACGGTCGCCTTCCAGGGCCACTACTCCCGCTTCGTGGACATGGCCCAGACCTGATCAGGAAGCCGGCCCGCGGGACTGCCTCGGCTCGGGCAAATGAACTCGACGTCCGCCGCCCGAGCAGATGAACTGAGCGCATGACGTCATCTCAGGAAGAGCTGCTCCCCGCAACGCGCCGCGCCCTGCTGCACCGGATCGCCGTCGCCCAGGCCGAAGGGCGAGCGCCGTCGCTGGTCGCGGCCGTGGTGCGGGGCGGACAGGCCGTGTGGCACGGGGCGCGGACCTCGGTGGACGGGCACGGGCCGGACGAGAACGTGCAGTACAGGATCGGGTCCATCACCAAGACCTTCACCGCCGTCCTGGTGATGCGGCTGCGCGAAGAGGGTTTGCTCGACCTCGGTGACCCACTGGAGAAGCATCTGCCCGGCACCGGCGCCGGCGAGGCGACGATCGCCGAACTGCTCGCGCACACCGCGGGGTTGGCGGCCGAGTCGCCCGGGCCCTGGTGGGAGCGGACCCCGGGCACCCTGCGCCCGGAGCTCAGCGATGTGCTCGGCGAGCAGCCCCTTCTGCACCCCGTCGGCCGACGGCACCACTACTCCAACCCCGGCTACACGGTGCTCGGCGCGCTGGTGGAGGAGCTGCGAGGCGCTCCCTGGGAGGAGGTGCTGCGCAGTGAGATCCTCGAGCCGCTCGGACTGCAGCGTACGAGCACCCAGCCGCAGGCTCCGCATGCCGGGGGGTGGGCCGTGCATCCGTGGGCGGATGCGATGCTGCCGGAGCCGCTGGAGGACCTGGGCAGGATGGCACCGGCCGGCCAACTGTGGTCGACCACGGGGGACCTGGCGCGGTTCGCCGCGTTTCTGGCCGTGGGTGACGACCGGGTGCTGAACGCGGAGTCGGTGCGGGAGATGCGCACGCCTGCGGCACCCGCCGAGGCGGCGGACGTGCTGGACGGGGCCACCTACGGACTCGGTCTGCAGATCCAGCGCCGTGACGGCCGGCTCCTGGTCGGCCACTCCGGTTCGCTGCCGGGCTTCCTGGCGAACCTCACCGTCAGCGTCGAGGACGACGTGGCCGCGGTGGTGCTGGCCAACTGCACCAGTGGACCGCAGCTGGGGGCGGTGGGCGCCGACCTGGTGCGGATCGTCGCCGAGGCGGAGCCGCGGATCCCGGAGCCCTGGAGGCCTCTGCGCGAGGTCGACCCGGCGGTCCTGGAGCTGGCGGGACAGTGGTACTGGGGGACCAATGCCTTCGGTCTTCGGGTGACCGCCGACGGCCTTCTCGCGCTCAGTCCACTGACCGGCGGCGGCCGGCGCTCCCGCTTCCGTTCCAACGGTGACGGGAGCTGGACGGGGCTGGAGGGATACTTCGCCGGAGAGCCGCTGCGGCCGGTACGGCGCACGGACGGGGCCGTGAGCCATCTCGACCTTGGCTCATTCGTGTTCACGCGGCTGCCGTACGACCCCGAGGCACCAGTCCCCGGCGGTGTCGACCCTGAGGGATGGCGGGGGATCGGCTAGGTCACCACGGCACAGGGGGGTGTGTTTCACGTGAAACGCACCCCCCTGTGGTGTTCCTGGTCCCGCGGTGCTGTCAGAGCCGCAGCTTGAAGCCTTCGTGTGTGGCGCTGAAGCCGAGCCGTTCGTAGAAGCGGTGGGCGTCGGTGCGTGTCTTGTCGGACGTCAGCTGAACCATCCGGCACTCCAGCCGACGGGCGGTGTCGATGGCCCACTCGATCAGCAGGCTGCCCAGCCCGCTGCCCCGCTCATCCGCGTGGATGCGGACGGCCTCGATGAGCGCGCGGGTCGCTCCCTTGTGGGAGAGCCCCGGAATGATCGTGAGCTGGAGGGTCCCGATCACGCGGCCTTCGCGGACGGCGACGACGAGGTGCTGGTTCGGGTCGGCCTCCAGGCGTCCCAGCGCGGCCCGGTACGGGGTCATGTCGCCGGGGGACTCGCGCTGGGCGCCGAGCGGATCGTCGGCGAGCATCGCGACGATCTCCGCAAGGTCGTTCGCGGTCGCAGGCCGTATTTCAAGATCTCCCATGCGCGCACCCTATGCCGGTACGTTGAGCGACTCCACGACCCGTACCAGCGGGGCCAGTTCGGGGTTCCTGGAGGCCTCGTCCAGAGCCTCGCGCAGGGCGGCGTCATTGGTGGGGCGCGCCTCCTCCAGTAGTCGCAGGCCCGCCTCGGTGACATTGGTGTAGATGCCGCGCCGGTCGGTGGGGCACAGGTAGCGCTCCAGCAGGCCGCGGTCCTCCAGCCGGGTCACCAGGCGTGTGGTGGCGCTCTGGCTGAGGACGACCGCGTCGGCGACCTGCTTCATCTGCAGATGCCCCCCTTCGCCGTCGTGCTGGCGGCTGAGCACATCGAGCAGCGAGTACTCGCGCACGCTCAGGTCGTGCTTCGCCTGCAGGGCGCGCTCGATGTGCGCCTCGATCCTGCCGTGCAGGGCAGAGAGGGCGCACCAGCCCTGCGCGAGAGCGGTGAGTGCGGGGTCCGTCGCTGTCATTGGCGTTCTCCTCCGTCCCGGAGCGGCTGCATCAAGAGTAGAGCAAGCCCGCAATAGTGCGCGGTTGCACTTAGCCCGCGTCTGCAACTATTGTGAACGCACGCAAAGCGCCCCTGCAATCGTCTGGAAGGTGTACCCCTCCATGCCTCTCGCGCTCCTGGCCCTCGCGATCGGGGCCTTCGGAATCGGAACGACCGAGTTCGTGATCATGGGCTTGCTGCCCGAGGTCGCGGGCGACTTCGGGGTCTCCATCCCCACGGCGGGCCTGCTCGTGACGGGCTATGCGCTCGGCGTGGTCATCGGCGCCCCGCTGATGACCGTGCTCGGCACCAAGGTCTCGCGCAAGCGCATGCTGATGCTCCTGATGGGCCTCTTCATCGCCGGAAACCTGCTCTCCGCGGTTGCCCCCGCCTTCTCGATCATGCTGATCGGGCGCGTGGTCGCCTCGCTCGCGCACGGCGCCTTCTTCGGCATCGGCTCCGTCGTGGCGGCCGAGCTGGTGGCGCCCCACAAGAAGGCCGGGGCCATCGCCATGATGTTCACCGGCCTGACCGTCGCCAATGTCATCGGCGTCCCGTTGGGCACGCTCATCGGACAGCACGTCGGCTGGCGCGTCACCTTCGGCATCGTCGCCGCCCTCGGGGTCGTCGGCCTTGCCGGCATCGCCAAGCTGGTACCCGAGCTGCCGAGGCCCGAGGGTGTGCATCTGCGGCACGAGCTGGCCGCTTTCAAGAACGCCCAGGTCCTGCTCGCCATGGCGATGACCGTCCTCGGCTTCGGCGGCGTCTTCGCGGCCATCACCTACATCGCGCCGATGATGACCCGCATCGCGGGTTTCGCCGACGGCTCGGTGACCTGGCTGCTGGTCCTGTTCGGCCTCGGCATGGTCGGCGGCAACCTCATCGGCGGCAAGTTCGCCGACCGCGCCCTGATGCCGATGTTGTACGTCTCCCTGGGCGCCCTGGCCCTCGTCCTGGCGCTCTTCACACTCACCGCGCACAACAAGATCGCGGCGGCCGTGACCATCGCCCTGATCGGCGCCCTGGGCTTCGCGACCGTACCGCCGCTGCAGAAGCGCGTGCTCGACCAGGCACACGGCGCCCCGACGCTGGCGTCGGCCGTGAACATCGGCGCCTTCAACCTGGGCAATGCGCTGTCCGCCTGGCTCGGCGGCATCGTGATCGCGGCCGGCTTCGGCTATACGGCCCCCAACTGGGTCGGTGCCGCCCTCGCCGCGTCAGCCCTGGTCCTCGCCGTTCTGTCGGCGGCGTTGGAGCGCCGCGACGGCGCCCGCAGCACCGTGGTGACCGCCGGAACGCCCGTCGGCCGGCAGACACCGGTCCATCACTGAGTCCCTCGCACCACAGGGGACCTCACCCCGCATCCCCAAGGCCTCCGTGCCGGGGTTCTCATTCCCGGCACGGCAAGCACCCCCTCTCAGCAACACCCGAGGAGAGAAGCTCCATGAGCACCACCGCCGTCGCCCCGCTGTCCATCGAGGATGCCGAACTGCTCGTCGCCACGGCCCGCCGCACGGCTCATGACGCCGGGGTCACCGTCAGCGTCACCGTCCTGGACGCCGGCGGCCACCTGCTCGCCTTCCGCCGGGACGACCGGGCCGTGCTGATCTCCGGCGAGACCAGCACCCGCAAGGCATACACGGCACTCCAGCTCAACACCCCCACCGCCGACCTGGTCGACGCCGTACAGCCGGGCGGCCTCTTCCACACGCTGCCCACCGCCCTCGACCGGCCCCTGCTGTTCATCGCGGGCGGAGTGCCCGTCCACCGGGACGGACGCCTGATCGGCGCGATCGGTGTGGGCGGGGGCGCGCCGGAGCAGGACCACGGTTTCGCCACTGCGGCCGTGCGGGCACTCGTCTGAACCACGCCCCGCGGACAACGCCGGTCCCGCCGCACGACGCGGCGGGACCGCGTTCGTCGCGACGGCTCAGCCCGCGGCGACGGTCAGCGGTGCGAACCGGCGGGTCCAGTCCCCCGGGAGTTCCGTGATGCCGTACGTCATCACGGTATTGAAGGCCACGGAGGCCAGCCCCCGTGCCTTGGCCCATGTCAGCAGTCCCTCATGGCGCACATCGATGTCGGTGCGCAGTGGACGGTCCGTATGGGCCGCCAGCGAGCTGATCAGAGCCTTGGCCGTTTCCGTGTCCCGGGCCACCAGGGGACCGACGACATGGGTGTCCATGTTGGGCCACGCGGCCGCGTAGCCGATGATCCGGCTGTCGTCCGCGGCCACCCGCAACTGGTCGGCGAAGGCTGGCAGGCGGGTGATCAGGGGAGTGCGGTCGGCGCCGAACACCTCCTCGTCGAGACGCAGGATCGCGGTCAGGTCCTCCGCGGTGGCGGCACGGGTGAACACGCCCGGTTCCGGCCCGTCGGCAGTGAAAGGGCCACTGAGCATCTCCGCCCGGCCCGTCACCTTGAAGCCCAGCTCCTCGTACAGGGGACGGCCGTTGGGTGTGGCGTGCAGGGTGAGCGGAGTGGTCCCCATGGCCGACACGACATGACGCATCAAGCGGCGCCCGACACCTTGGCGGGCATGGCGTTGAGCCACCAGGACCATGCCGATGGCCCCAAGATCCGGACGTCCCCATGGCCCGTACTCGGTGACGACGCATGCGGCGACGAGACCACCCTGAGGGTCGTCGATGCCGAAGCCCTTTCCGGCGGTGAGGAGGAATCCCCACTTGTGTTCCTCGCGTGGCCACCCCCGGTCCTCGGACAAGTCGGAGCACGCGGTGAGGTCACGAAGCGTCAGACGGCGGATGGGCAGAGCGGCGAGGGAAGGAGTCGACACGCAGGTCAGGCTGTCCGATCGGGACCCTTGACGTCCACCCGTTTCCATGCGGACACTCGTGCTTTTGGCCATGTCGTGGCCCTATGTACAGCCTAGGGACAGCCGGGAGTGTTTCACGTGAAACATCGGCAGGCGATTAGTCTCGGGGGCCATGGCGAGACTTCACCTCTTCGATCTCGACGGCACATTGCTGCACGGTGGTACGGCTCCGGTGGAGATTTCCCGCCAGTTGGGGCTGGAAGCGGAGACCGTGGCGTTGGACCGGGCGATCGCGGACGGACGGATCGGTCCGCCCGAGTACGCGGCGCAGGTGTACGACCTGTGGTCCGACCTGACCGAGGCGCATGTCAGCGCCGCATTCGAGGCGGCTCCCTGGCTGGCTCGTATCCGGGAGGTGTGGGCAGCGATCAGGGACGCCGGCGAATACTGCGCGGTGGTGTCGCTCTCACCATCCTTCTTCGTGGAACGCCTTCTTGGCTGGGGCGCTCACGCGGCGCATGGGTCCCGCTTCCCGGCCGTTCCGTTCACCGAGCCCGTGGATCCGTCCGGCGTGCTCAGTGCCGCCGCCAAGGTGACCGTCGCAGACCGGCTCTGCGAGGAATTCGGAGTGGCACGGGCGGACTGTGTGGCGTACGGCGACTCACTGTCGGACATGGACCTGTTTGCTGTCGTACCGGTTTCCGTGGCGGTCAATGCCGACGCCCACCTGGCAGGACTCGCGACGCACACCTACACGGGGCGGGATCTGTGGGATGCCTATGGATTGGTTCGTCCTGACCGATAGTTGTCAGGCTTCAAGGTTCGTACCCTTGCTCGATTCATGAGGAATGAATGGGGGAGTTGTGTGCACGGCGACGGGCGGTAGGGTCGACTCCGGTTCACGTCCGGGATGGATTCCACATGTCCCGTGCGGGCCGAGAGCAGGGCCGGCAGCCTGACGGGACGGACGGCAGGTCGCCCAGCGGGGGGAAGCATGCACCTTCTTCGGGAGAAGGTGCGCAGACCGACCGCAAGACGTTCGAGGCGAGGGCACACCATGGATGCTCCGACCACCATGTCGGGGGAGAACGGCATGTCGGGCGGGGGCGGCTGGTTCACGGCGCACACGGCACCGTCGGCTCCGGCGCCGGACGGCCTGGAGCGCGTGCCGGCTCAGCGGCCGGCGTCGGCCGCCCAGGAGCGGTCCGCGGACGCCATGCTCATACGTCGCACGATGGCCGAGATAGGCCCGATCGCCGACACGGTCACCTCTTACTTCTACGCGCTGCTCTTCGTCCGCCACCCCGAGCTGCGGGCGCTGTTCCCGGCCGCGATGGACATCCAGCGGGAGCGCCTGCTGAAGGCACTGCTCACCGCGGCCGAGCACGTGGACAACACCGCGGTGCTCGTCGACTACCTGCAGAACCTGGGCCGTGGACATCGCAAGTACGGCACACGCGCCGAGCATTACCCGGCCGTCGGGGAATGCCTGATCGGCGCGCTGAGCAAGTACGCCGCCACCGTCTGGAGCCCGGAGGCCGAGGCGGCCTGGGTCCGGGCGTACACGACGATGTCCCAGGTCATGATCGATGCCGCGGCGACGGACGAACTGCGGGCTCCGGCCTGGTGGCACGCCGAGATCGTCACCCACGACCTCAGAACCCCCGACGTCGCGATCCTCACCGTCCGGCCCGACCAGCCCTATCCCTTCCTCGCAGGCCAGTACACGAGCGTGGAGACACCGTGGTGGCCACGGGTGTGGCGGCACTACTCGTTCGCTTCCGCGCCGCGTTCGGACGGTCTGCTGACGTTCCATGTGAAAGCCGTACCGGTCGGCTGGGTCTCGCGTGCGCTGGTGCACCGTGCCCGGCCTGGAGACGTCATACGCCTCGGGCCACCGACCGGCTCCATGACCGTCGACCATACGACCGACAGCGGACTGCTCTGTCTGGGCGGCGGCACCGGCATAGCGCCCATCAGGGCCCTGGTCGAGGACGTCGCCCAGCGTGGAGAGCGTCGGCCCGTCGAGGTGTTCTACGGTGCCCGTACCGACCACGACCTCTACGACATCGACACCATGCTCCGGCTCCAGCGGAGCCACCCCTGGCTGTCGGTCCGGGCGGTCATCGACCAGCGGACCCACATCCAGTTCCCCGATGCCCTGCGCGACTACGGCCCCTGGAACGAGTACGACGCCTATCTCTCGGGCCCGCCCGGAATGATCCGCAGTGGCATCGACACGCTCCGGGACGTCGGTGTCCCGTCGAGCCGCATACGGCATGACTCGGTGGAGGAACT
This sequence comes from Streptomyces sp. RB17, assembly GCF_009604455.1. Lineage (GTDB taxonomy): Bacteria > Actinomycetota > Actinomycetes > Streptomycetales > Streptomycetaceae > Streptomyces. The sequence continues at coordinate 216,864 of NZ_WEGL01000004.1, read as the reverse complement.
GCTCGTCGCCGGGAACTGAGCGCGCTAACCGAGGTCGGGAGCGTGCATGGCGCGCACCCCCTCGATGTTGCCGTCCAGATAGTGGCGCAGCGACAACGGGACCAGGTGGACGGAGGCGATGCCGACGCGGGTGAAGGGGACGCGGACGATCTCGTACTCACCGGCCGGCTCGTCCACTTCGGGGCCGTGCCGGAGGGCGGGGTCCATGGACTCCAGCCGGCAGACGAAAAAGTGCTGCACCTTCACGCCGGTCGCGCCGCCGTCCTCACCGATGTGCTCGACGGTGTCCACGAAGCACGGCACCACATCGGTGATCTTGGCACCGAGTTCCTCGGACACCTCCCGGTGCAGGGCGTCCACGACGGTCGGGTCCCCGGGCTCGACCCCGCCACCGGGAGTGACCCAGTAGGGATCGACACCAGGCTTGGTGCGCTTGATCAGGATCAGGTCGTCACCATCGAGAAGAACGGCACGGGCGGTGCGCTTGACCACGGGTCGGACGGTCATGGGAGAGATGTGGCCCGGCTGGTTCCACGTGAAACATCGCAAAGAGTCACCGTGTGATCGCCGCGCGTGGGCAGTGTGCTGGAGGGGCTCAGCACCAGGCTGTGGCCGCGCGCTGAAGCCACTCATGGGCCCGCGCGACATGGGGCATGGCGAGAGTGCCGGTGCGAACCACCAGGAAGTAGGTGCGCAGCGGTGGCACGGCCGGATCATGCAGCGCCGCGATGGTGCCGTCGGCGAGGGCAGCGGCACACAGGTAGCGGGGCAGCACCGCGAGTCCGGCACCTGCGATCGTGCAGGCGAGCACCGCGCGTAGATCCGGAACGATGACCGTGCCCGAGGTGGCTGGACGTGAATCGAAGACGGAGGCCCAGTAGCGCGAGACGAAGGGCAGCGACTCGTGGACCTCGACGACGGGCAGATCCTCCAGCGCGGGCGCCCCCTTCAGGCGCAGTGCCTCCGCACCGATCCGCTCCACCCAGCGAGGAGCGGCGACCAGCACATGTTCCTCGTCGCAGAGCGGAGTCGCGGTCAGCAGCGCGCCGCGCGGCCGGGCCGTGCTGATGGCCAGATCATGATGCCCGGAAGCCAGCCCCTCCAGCGTCTCCTCCGCCGTCCCGAAGGATGCGCGGAGCGCGAATCCCTGGCCGTCGTCGCCGGTCAGCTCCGTCAGGGCGGGCAGGGCGCGTTCGGCGGTGAACTCGGGCGGGCCGGCGAGGTGCAGGGTTCTGAGCGAGGATTCGTCGTCCAGGCCGCTCTCGGCTATCTCCACCAGGGCGTCGAGGTGGGGAGCGGCCTTGTGCGCGAGTTCGTCGCCGATGGTCGTCGGGGTCACCCCGCGCGCCTGGCGGAGGAAGAGAGGCTTGCCCAGCTGTCGTTCCAGCGTGCGGATCTGCGAGGTGACGGCAGGCTGGGAGAGGCCGAGCAGAGCGGCGGCGCGGGTGAAGGAACCGGCCCGGTGCACCGTGACGAAAGTGCGCAGCAAAGCCAGGTCCATGGCGTCCGCTCCCCTATCCCTGCCTTCCTCCGGCCCCCAGGCAGGCCCCAACTATAAATAAGTCGATAGGTCTCTGTCGCTAGCGTGATTGGACACTGACAGGGAGTCAACTAGCCTTGTTCGCGCGGTTCTTCGCGCAGGAACCGAAGACGGTCCGAGCCACGAGGGGGGAGGCTCGGACCGTCGTGCGCCGTCGGCCGGACGACGACGGGCTCACCCGGCGGACTCGTCCAGGGCCCGCAGCACATCGGCGATCAGGTCCTTGGGGTCCTCGGCGCCGACGGACATGCGGATGAAGCCCTCCGGTACCGCGTCCCCGCCCCAGCGGCGGCGCCGCTCGGCCGTGGAACGCACCCCGCCGAAGCTCGTGGCGTCCTCCACCAGACGCAGGGCCTCGAGGAAACGCTCGGCACGCGCGCGTGTGGGCAGCGTGAACGAGACCACGCAGCCGTAGCGGCGCATCTGTTGCGAGGCGGTCTTGTGCGAGGGGTCGTCGGGCAGTCCGGGATAGCGCAGGCCGGACACCTCGGGCCGCTGTTTCAGCGCCTCGGCGACCGCGAGGGCGGTGGCGTTCTGCCGGTCGACGCGCAACTGGAGCGTGGCGATGGACCGGTGCGCGAGCCAGGCCTCCATGGGCCCGGAGATCGCCCCGACGATCTTGCGCCAGCGCCGTACGGCGGCCATCGCCTCGGCGTCGCGGCCGGCCACATAGCCCAGCAGCACGTCCCCGTGGCCGGTGAGCTGCTTGGTGCCGCTGGCCACGGAGAAGTCGGCGCCCAGCTCCAGCGGGCGCTGCCCGAGCGGAGTGGCGAGGGTGTTGTCCACGGCCACCAGGGCGCCCTGTGCGTGGGCCGCCACCACCAGCCGCCGGATGTCGCACACGTCGAGCCCCGGGTTCGACGGAGACTCGATCCACAGCAGCCGGGCGCCGTCGAGAACCTCCAGCTGGGCGTCGCCGCCGGTGGGGGCAGTGCGCACCTCGACGCCGTACGCCTCCAGCTGGGCGCGGACCAGCGGCAACACCTGATAGCCGTCGGAGGGCAGCACGACCGCGTCACCGGCGCGCAGCTGGGAGAACAGCACGGAGGAGATCGCCGCCATGCCGGAGGCGAAGACCAGCGTCTCGACGTCCTCCCGCCCGGGCGCCTCCAGCTCGCCGATGGCATGCTCCAGCAGCGTCCAGGTCGGGTTCTCGTCACGGCCGTAGAGGTACGGGCCCGTCGCCTCGCCGGGCAGATGGAAGTGCGCCGCGAACACCGGTCCGGGCAGGGTCGGCTCGTGCTTGACCGGTTCGGGCAGTCCGGCGCGTACCGCGCGCGTGCCGTCGCCGGTACGCCCCTGGTCCTTGGGGATGTCGCTCATGCGGCCCGTCCTTCCAACTGCTCGCGTACGGCGGCGAGCAGACCGACGCTCGCCGCCTCCACCATCTCAAGGCACTCCTCGAAGCCGTGCCGGTGCCCGTAGTACGGATCCGGCACGTCGAGCTCGTCACCGGCGGCGGGATCGTAGGAGCGCAGCAGGCGGACCTTGCGCGCGTCCTCCGAGGTGGGCGCGAGGCGGCGCAGGGCCTTGAGATGACCGGCGTCGAGGGCGATCACCAGGTCGAGGCGGGAGAACCACGACGGCTGGAACTGGCGTGCGACGTGATCGCTGTCGTAGGCGTGCTCCTGGAGGACCGCGACGGTCCGCGGGTCGGCGGGCTCGCCCTCGTGCCAGCCGCCGGTGCCGGCGCTGTCGACCTCCACCTGGTCATCGAGCCCGGCCTCCGCCACACGCGCGCGGAAGACGGACTCGGCCATCGGGGAGCGGCAGATGTTGCCGGTGCAGACGAAGCAGACGCGGTAGGTCATGGTGGGCTCAGTCCTCGTCGGGCAGGACGACGTGCAGCGCCCAGGAGACGACGGAGATGATCAGACCGCCGATGACGGCCGTCCAGAAGCCCTGCACATGGAAGCTCAGGTCGAGCTTGCCGCAGACCCAGGAGGTCAGCAGCAGCATCAGCGCGTTCACGACCAGGGTGATCAGGCCCAGGGTCAGGATGAACAGCGGGAAGGTGAGCACCTTCACGATCGGCTTGACCAGCCAGTTCACCAGGCCGAAGATCAGCGCGACGACGATAAGCGTGCCGGCCTTCTTGGCCGTGCTGTCACCCGTCAGAGTGATCTTGTCCAACAGCCACACGGCGACCGCCAGGGCGCCCGCGTTGGCGATCGTCTTGACTACGAAATTCTTCATGTGTCTGATCGTGGCAGACCGGATCGGTACCGAAACAGTGAGGCGAGGGCGACAGCGGCGATGAAGGCATTCCGGCTGGACGATCTGGAGGCGGAGCGCGCCGCCAACGAGGGGGCCTACCTTCAGTTCCTGCGGGAGCGGAACATGTCCGTCGGCCTGTACGCCCTCAACGCGGGCGAGCACGACCCGCAGAAGCCGCACAACCAGGACGAGGTGTACTTCGTCGTCAGCGGCCGCGCGTCCATCACGGTGGGACTGGAGACGACCGAGGTGGCACGGGGCAGTGTGGTCTACGTGCCGGCCGGGGTCGCCCACAAGTTCCACCACATCAGCGAGGACCTGAGGGTTCTCGTCGTCTTCTCTCCACCCGAGGCGTGAGCCCGGACCCTGAGGTTCCCTAGGGGACGGGTCAGGGGAGGACAAGGGGCGCGAGGCCCCCGCGGGACCTCTCGCGGCCCTAGCATCGAGGGCAGAACATCAACGCCGTACGTGAAAAGGCGTACGAGCACTCTGACGTACGAGAACGCAAAGGACGAGGACGATGCGAGAGATCTTCGCGGGACTTCCGTGGTGGGTGAAGTGGGTCGCGGTGCCGGTCATCGCCCTGGTCGTGTTCGGCGGCCTGATAGCGACCGTGGTCGGGATCGTGATCGGCCTGCTGTTCAAGGCGCTGGTCTTCGTCGCTCTGGTCGGCGGACTCATCTACGTCGTGCGCAAGTTCATGTCGAACTCCTCGTCACGCAGCGACTGGTGACGACCCCGGGAACGGGTGACCGACAACAGCATCACCGGTTCCCGGCAAAGCTCATCACCGGTTTCCCTCGCGCGAGGGAAGTTTCCCCGTGAGACCGACTGCGTGCGGCGGCGGACGATTAGAGTCCGGAAATCCCGCGGGGTCCGGCTCCGCGGGCGGCGCAGATCCCCCTCCGTGCTCTACCCCCGCACGGGCTGCCCCCTCGCGCTCCGGGAGTGACCCTTGGCCACGGTTGACACCGCACCAGCAGAGCCGCACGCACCCCCCAGTCCACCGCGTTCCTGCGCACCCCCCGCCCAGCGGCCGCCCTCCGTCGCGGTTCCTGAACAACCGCAGCCCACCGGCGCCTCCGGACCAGCGCACCCGATCGACAGCCCCGGGGCACCCCACCCCACGGACGCCCCCGGGCCGCCGCATCTCGTCGACGCTCCCGGCCCGCCGCACTCCGTCGACGCCGGCCCGCCGGCCGCCGCGACGCTCATCGGATCCGTCCAGCGCGCCATGCGCCTGCTGGAGACCGTCGCCGCGCATGTGTACGGCGCCCCCGCCAAACGGCTCGCCCGCGAGACCGGTCTCGCCCTCCCGACGACGTACCACCTGCTGCGCACCCTGGTGCACGAGGGCTATCTGCGGCGCGAGAAGGGGCTGTTCTTCCTCGGTGAAGCGGCCGAGCGGCTGGGCAGCAGCGGAGCACAGCAGAAACGTCGCAGCGCGGTGGAGGACACGCTGGCGCACTGGCGCGATTCCATCGGTGTGCCGGTGTACTACGCGATGTACCGGGACGGCGAGATCGACGTCATGTGCGTCTCCGACTCCCCCGAGGCGCCGGCGGTCGAGGAGTGGGCCGACTTCCGCGAGACCGGCCACGCGCACGCCATCGGGCAGTGTCTGCTCTCCCAGCTGGACGAGGACGCCCGCCGCGACCATCTCGCGCGCTACCCCGTGCAGTCCATCACCCCGTACACGGTGCGTGACAACGACGCCCTGTTGCGGCGGCTGGCCCGGATGCCGCGCATGGAGCCGGTGGTGGAGCGCCAGGAGTACGCGCTCGGGACGGTGTGCGCGGCGGTCCCGATCACGGTCGGCACCACCGTGGCCACGATGGCCATGTCGCTGCCCGCCCACCAGGCCGACCGGCTGCTGCCCGCGGCACGACGGCTGCAGACGGAGATCGGACGGCATCTGGGAACACTCACCTTCTCTATCAGTATCTGAAAACTTACTCCTTGTGATCTCCCGTGTACGTTCAGCAAGATTTGACCAGGCTAGAGAGATCAATCCCGGCCAGTCGATGTCCATACGACGGGGTAGACGATGCGCGAGTCCGTACAGGCAGAAGTCATGATGAGCTTTCTCGTGTCGGAGGAGCTCTCCTTCCGCATCCCGGTGGAGTTGCGCTACGAGACCAGTGATCCCTATGCCGTCCGGCTCACCTTCCATCTGCCCGGTGACGCCCCGGTGACCTGGGCGTTCGGGCGTGAGCTGCTGATCGACGGTGTCGGCCGGCCGTGCGGGGAAGGGGATGTGCACATCGCTCCCGCCGACTGTGAGGTGCTGGGCGAGGTTCTGATCAGGCTTCAGGTCGGCGGTGACCAGGCCCTGTTCCGCTCCTCCGCGCCGCCGCTCGTGGCCTTCCTGGACCGCACGGACAAACTCGTGCCGCTCGGCCAGGAGGGCGCGCTGGCCGACTTCGACGCCCATCTGGAAGAGGCCCTGGACCGCATCCTGGCCGAAGAGCAGAGCGCCGGCTGAAGCGTTACGGCACGGGGCGCCGTGCGCTCCACCACGCTGCGTGGGATCGTGCAGGAACGCTTCTGCGCGGAGAGTCGAGACGTGGTCCGACTTACCGTGTTCCGGTTGGGCTCACCGCGCCTCGGTCGGGCTCACCGCGCCTCGGCGCCCCCAGGCGGGCTCGCTGCATCCGCGGGTCGGTTTCAGGCGGGCTCGCTTGATTGAGTCGGCTTCAGGTGGGCCTACTGCCGTTCGCGTCGCCGGGCAGGCTCTTACCGCTTTCTGCGGCGCCCCCGGCCGCCGCGTGCGGGGACCGGGGGCGCCCCGGCCGGTTCCGGGGTGCCCTGGCCGGAGCGGTCGGCCGAGACCACCAGGGCAGCGAGCGCGGTGGTGACCGGGACCGAGGCGACCAGACCGATCGAGCCCACCAGCGTGCGCACGATCTCCTCGGCCACCAGTTCGCTGTTGGCCACGGTCCCGACGCTGCTCTGCGCGATCGAGAACAGCAGCAGCAACGGCAGCGCGGCACCGGCGTAGGCGAGGACAAGAGTGTTGACCACGGAGGCGATGTGGTCGCGGCCGATCCGGATGCCCGCCCGGTACAGCCCGCGCCAGCCCATCGTCGGGTTGGCTTCGTGGAGTTCCCAGACGGCTGATGTCTGCGTCACGGTGACGTCGTCCAGGACACCGAGCGAGCCGATGATGACGCCGGCGAGCAGCAGACCGCTCATGTCGATCTTCGGGTACAGGCCGTGGATCAGGCCGGTGCTGTCGTCCGTGTTGCCGGTGAGGGCGGCCCAGCCGATGAACTGTGAGCCGAGGAAGCCGATCAGCAGCAGCGAGACCAGGGTGCCGAGCACCGCCACCGAGGTGCGGGCCGACAGACCGTGGCACATGTACAGGGCGAGCAGCATGATGGCGCTAGATCCGACCACCGCCACGAGCAGTGGATTCGAACCCTGGAGGATCGCGGGCAGGATGAACAGGGTCAGCACCAGGAAGCTGACGGCCAGTGCGACGAGCGCCATCAGGCCGCGCAGTCTGCCGACCCCCACGACGGCGAGCGCGAAGATCCCCGCGAGCAGCGTCATGGGGAACGTCCGGTTCACGTCGGTCACCGAGTACTGAAGGTCCTTCGGCGCCGAGGGCTCGTAGGCGGCCACCACCTTCTCTCCCTGGTGCAGTTGCCGGCTCTGGTCCGGCTGCACGATCTCGGTGAACGTACGGCCCATGTCCTTCCCGGTGTCGACCCGGACGGTCGCCTTCTTGCAGCTTCCCTTCGCCGACTGATCCGCCGAGGTCCCCGTGGTGGTGGCGTCACCGGTCGTGGTGCCACCGGAGGCGTTCACCGACGCGCAGCTCACCTCGACGACCCTGGTGACCGTGGCCTGCTGGGTCTCCCGGTCGAAGCCGACGCCACTGCGTTTGTGGGGCGGGGCTCCTCCGGGCCAGAGCACCACCAGACCGACGACGACCGCCACGGTGAACGGGACCAGGATCGCGGCGATGACCTTGCGCAGGTGCTTGGAGACGGGGGCGGCGGGCCCGTGGCTGTGGCTGTGACCGTGCCCGTGGCCACGGTCTTGCCCATGACGGTGCCTGTGGAGGGGATCCTGTGCCTGCCCGTGGCCGTGACCGCGGTGGTCGTCCCGGCTGCCGTTCCACTCGGGGGCGTGGTCGGCGCCTTGCCCCGTGCTGGGTCGGCGGTGCGGCTCCGTCGGCCGATACGGGTACTGCTCCATCCTGGTCACCGGCAGATCATTGCAACATCGGCAGGGGCCCACTGTTCACCGCGCCACATATGACGCTAGCGTGGAGGCACCTTTGCACACGCGGGAGCTCGGAGCACCGGGCTGAGAGGGCGCTGACCTCCGTACACGCGATGTTTCACGTGGAACAGCCGATGTTCCGCGGAAAACGTCGGCAGACGGAAGCCGCTGCGTCGACCGCCGAACCTGTTACCGGGTAATGCCGGCGTAGGGAGTAGGTCTCATGACCAACAAGGACGCACGCACGCCTGCCTCCGTTCAGGACGAGAAGTCCCAGGAGGCCGGGAAGTCCATCGGCTGGCACAAGGCGTACGTCGAGGGCTCGCGCCCCGACCTGCGCGTGCCGGTCCGCCAGGTGCACCTCACCAACGGGCAGTCGGTCACGCTGTACGACACGTCGGGCCCGTACACCGATCCACTCGTCGACACCGATGTCCGCAGGGGCCTGCCGCCGTTGCGGGAGAACTGGATCATCACCCGCGGTGACACCGAGGAGTACGCGGGTCGTCCCGTCCGTCCCGAGGACGACGGGATCAAGCACACCTCGCCGCGCGGCGGCCTGCGTAACCTGGACGCGGTCTTCCCCGGTCGGCCGCGCCAGCCGCGCCGGGGCCGGTCCGGCGAGGCGGTGACGCAGCTCGCGTACGCCCGCCGGGGCGAGATCACCCCGGAGATGGAGTACGTGGCCATCCGGGAGAACGTGTCTCCCGAGGTGGTCCGCGAGGAGATCGCGGCGGGCCGGGCGGTGCTGCCGGCCAACGTCAACCACCCGGAGATCGAGCCGATGATCATCGGCAAGCGGTTCCTGGTGAAGGTCAACGCCAACATCGGCAACTCCGCGGTGACGTCCTCCATCGAGGAGGAGGTCGAGAAGATGACCTGGGCGACCCGCTGGGGCGCCGACACGGTCATGGACCTGTCCACCGGCCGCAACATCCACACGACCCGTGAGTGGGTGCTGCGCAACTCCCCCGTCCCCATCGGCACGGTGCCGCTCTACCAGGCTCTGGAGAAGGTCGACGGCAAGGCCGAGGAACTGACCTGGGAGATCTACAAGGACACGGTCATCGAGCAGGCCGAGCAGGGCGTGGACTACATGACCGTCCACGCGGGAGTGCGGCTGCCGTACGTGCCGCTCACCGCCAACCGCAAGACGGGAATCGTCTCGCGCGGCGGCTCGATCATGGCCGCGTGGTGCCTGGCACACCACAAGGAGTCGTTCCTGTACGAGAACTTCGAGGAGCTGTGCGAGATCCTCGCCGCCTACGACGTCACGTACTCGCTGGGCGACGGCCTCAGGCCGGGCTCGATCGCGGACGCCAACGACGAGGCACAGTTCGCCGAACTGCGCACGCTCGGGGAACTCAACCAGATCGCCAAGCGTTTCCATGTTCAGACGATGATCGAGGGCCCGGGACACGTCCCGATGCACAAGATCAAGGAGAACATCGACCTTCAGCAGGAGATCTGCGATGAAGCTCCGTTCTATACGCTCGGCCCACTGACCACGGACGTCGCACCGGCCTACGACCACATCACCTCCGGTATCGGCGCCGCGATGATCGCCTGGTGGGGCACGGCGATGCTCTGCTACGTCACACCCAAGGAGCACCTGGGTCTGCCCAACCGTGACGACGTCAAGACCGGCGTCATCACCTACAAGATCGCCGCGCACGCGGCCGACCTCGCCAAGGGGCACCCCGGCGCCCAGGAATGGGACGACGCGCTCTCCGACGCCCGCTTCGAGTTCCGGTGGGAGGACCAGTTCAACCTCGCCCTGGATCCGGACACGGCACGGGAGTTCCACGACGAGACCCTCCCGGCGGAGCCGGCCAAGACGGCCCACTTCTGCTCGATGTGCGGGCCGAAGTTCTGCTCCATGAAGATCTCCCAGGACATCCGCCGCCAACACGGCAGCAACCAGGAGGAGATCGAGGAGGGCATGGCCCAGAAGTCGAAGGAGTTCGCGGAGGCGGGGAACCGGGTGTACCTGCCGATCGCGGACTGACAGCCCGGCGCAAGCGGTCCGCGTTTCCGAGCTGCCGCAAGGCATCACGTGAAGCGCGGACTTTGCCGGCGTCGGCCAGGGCACCGGACGATCTCGCCGCTGGTGCGCTCGGCCTCGACGACACCGGTGTGCCCCGGCGGCTTCGGCCGGCGGGTGGATGCGCTGGACCCCTGCGTGCGCCAGGTCGAGGTTCGTGGGCCGTCTCGGTGGTGAGGCGAGCGGGGGGTTGATGCCGACGGCATGAAGATCTCGCAGGAGACCCGCCGCGAGTACGGCGGCAGCCGGGCCGAGGTCGCGGAGGACAGGGCCCGGAAGGTCCCAAGGAGCGCTCACAGGTGCCAGGCCTCGGCTGCCGCGGCCCCGCGTCGTTGTCAGTCGCGGGCGTTACGGTTCGTTGCAGCGCAGCAACTGGTGAGGTTCGTAGGGGGATTGTGATGGTGGGCGACGGACGCGCCGTACTGGTGTCGTACGCGAAGGGGTCGGGGTCTGTCCTCGTGCAGCGCCGTGGAAGCACTCTGGCGGCCACGCGGAGACACTCGCCGGGTGGCAGGAGGCTGGGACGACGCCGAGCGGGCACTGCGGATCGATGGTGTGCACAGGGCCACGGCGCTGAGCCGGATCAGCGACTGGGCGACGGGTATGGGCGACGCACCGGAGTTCGCCGCGGAGGAACTGCTGGACGGCCCGCTCGAGGTGTTTTGCCATGCCGCCGGTGCCGGTCTGGGCGTCGCGGTCTTCGGCCGCTGGTAGGGAAACGGCATGACGCCGACCGTGCCGTCCGGGTCGGTCGACAGCCGGCTGAGGTCGGCTGACCTGGACGGCGGCACACCGATGGGCCGCCCGGTCGGCCCACGTCGGCCGGGGCGCGAGCCGTGTCCGGGCTGCCGCGGGGCTACTCGGGCTGGTGCTCCGGGCCGCCGAAGTCCGGGCTCGTGTAGTCGGGGCTGGTGAAGCTCGGCCGGCCGGACTGGGTGCCGTCGTCGGGACTGCTGAAACCGGGCCGGTCGTACCCCAGGCGGGGCATGCGACCGCGCGGGGAGGATGGGGCCGTGCGGTGCAGGGAGGCCGGTCCGGGCTCCGCGAGGGCCTCCGTGAGGAACGGCAGGATGCCGCGCTCCAGCAGGGCGTCCCGCCAGGCCTCTCTGGCGCTGTCCAGTTCCCGGTGCGCCGCGTTCAGCGCCTGGGCCTGTGGCGAACTGCCGTTGCGCAGGGCGGTGAGGAGCAGTCCGACGGCGGCGACGAGGATCGTGGCCGCGGTCACCGCGCCGAACACCCACCCGGCGGTGAGCATGGTCTGGGCGAAGGCCTGGCCGGGGCTCAGTGTCTTCAGGATGTAGCCGACGAGCAGGAAGATCGCCGCGGCGGTTCCGGAGAGGACGGGAGCCAGTACGGCGATGACCGCGACGGCGCCCGCGCCGGTGCTCTCGGCCGCCTCGCCGAAGGTGGTGACGAGCCCGTCGGTGGCCGAACTCCGGTCCTCGGGAGCGGAGTCACCGGAGGCCGAAGGGGTCATCGCGGGCTGACGCAGATCCTGGCGGACCTTCACATAGTGCTGGTATTCGGCCGCGGCGGCGGCCGTTATCAGTGCGGTGGCGTTGAGCGCCATGGTGCGCAGTTGTTCGGGATTGAGCCGCTGTCCGACAGCGGCCAGTTCCGGCCGCTGTGGTGCGGAGCGCAGCGCCTCATCGAGGAGCCGCTCGAATTCCTGGCGGTCCTCGCTCTGCAGGTGCTGCGGAACGCTGTTCATGTGCATCCCCCGATGCTCCGTAGGGCTTGGGGCTCGCACGCCGGCGAGCCGTCGGGCAGAAACGGAGGGGAGCCTGCTACGGATAAGCCGATGGTAGAGCCGTGACGGCACACGGTGACAGGGGGTTGCCGGAAATTGCCCTCAGGCCTGCGTGCACGCGTCAGGGGGCGCCTGCCCGCGGAACCGTCAGGTAGTCAGGGGGAGTTGGCGGACCAGCAGCTTTCCGGCCATGGTCACTCCGCCGTCCATCGCGATGGCGAGCCCGTCGGCGTAGACGTGGGGTCCCTCCACGGCCGGGCCGGTGCCCTCTTCGCCGTCCTCGGAGCCGACCTCGCCGAGGAGGTAGGGAATCGGGCTGTGCCCGTGAACGATGCGGGTGCCGCCGTACGTATCGAGGAGGGAGCGTACGGCGTCGGCGCCGCCCTCGTCGCGGAAGGAGAAGCGCTTGGTGAACTTGCGGAACAGGTCCCAGCACTCGTCCGCGTCGTTGCGGGTCAGGGTCTCGCGGACGGTGTCGTTGACCGCCTCGATCGAATCGCCGTAGTCGAGGTAGGCGGTGGTGTCCGAGTGCACGAGCAGATAGCCGTCGACCTCCTCGACGGCGTCGAGGCGGGCCATCCACTGCAGATGGTGGTCCTGGAGGCGGTCCATGTCGGTCTTCTGTCCGCCGTTGAGCAGCCAGGCCGCCTGGAAGGTGGCGGTGCCCGCGCCGGAGTTGACGGGGGTGTCGCCGAACCGTTTGGCGCCGAGCAGCAGCAGCTCATGGTTGCCCATGAGGGCCTTGCAGTAGCCGCCGGCCGCCGCGGCCTCGGCGGACAGCCGCATCACGAGATCGATGACGCCGATGCCGTCGGGCCCGCGGTCGGTGAAGTCGCCGAGGAACCACAGCCGGGTGGTGCCGGCGCACCACTGGCCGGAGGCGTCGATCAGCCCCTGCTCCTGAAGTGCGGCCACCAGTTCGTCGAGGTACCCGTGGACGTCTCCGACGACGAACAGCGGTCCGGGCCCGGTCGCGGGCTGTGCGCCCGGGGCCGCGGGTGCCGTCTCGACGGGGACCTGGAGCGTCTTCGTCGGGTTGACGACGGGAAGGTCGCGCTGGGTGGGCGTGTAGTCGTCGGGGTACGACTCGTCGGCGGGCGGCGCGGTGTCGCCCGGGTGGGTGGTGCGGCCGTACGGACCGGTCTCGTGGACGTACGCAGGTACCCGGAAGTCGCGCAGCGTCGCCGTCCGCTCCACTTCGGGTCCCTGACCGGCCCCCTGAGTCATCAGACCCCTCCACCATCGCGCCGCATCTGCACCGCTTCGGACTGCCTGGTCGCAGCGGTCCGCGGTGTCGTGGGCCCATCATAGGAATGCGCGTCGCGCCGTGTGATGACCCAGGGGTGGTGAATCGGAACAGGACTCCAGTTCACCGCGGCTTTCGCACCGTTTGGGCCGGTGTTCGGCCGGATCCGCCCCGACCGAACACCCGGCCCGCCGGTCGTCGGCCCGCCGAGCCCCCTCCCTCGGCCGGAGCGCGCACGGGGTGAGCGCCCCGCTTTCCGGCCCTATCGCTCGTCCGGCGTCCGCGGCGGGCTGACCGTCGTCCGCGGCGGGCGGCGCTGCGACGAGGTGCGCACGATCAGCTCGGTCGGTATCACCTGCTCGACCGGCTGGTCCGACTCGACGCCCTCGATGGCGTCGATGAGGAGCTGGACGACCGCGGTGCCGATGCGGCGGGGCTTGAGGGAGAGTGTGGTGATGGGCGGCTCGGTGCTGGCGTACACCATGGACTCGCTGCAGCACACGAGCAGCAGGTCGTCGGGGACGCGGAGCCCGTAGCGCCGGGCGGCGGCGAGCAGGTCGGTGCCGTTGGGGTCGAACAGGCCGTAGACCGCGTCGGGCCGGTCGGGGCGGGCGAGCAGCCGGTCGGCGGCGACGGCGCCCGCGCACGGGTCGTGCGCCGGGTAGGCCTCGTAGACCGGGTCCTGGCCGACCCGCTCGCACCAGCGCAGGTAGGCGGTGGTGGACAGATGGGTGTACGTGTCCGTCGTCGTGCCCGTGAGCAGGCCGATGCGGCGGGCGCCGGCGGCGGCGAGGTGGTCGAGGATGCCGAGGACCGCGGCCTCGTGGTCATTGTCCACCCAGGCGGTGACCGGCAGCGAGCCCGCCGGGCGGCCGTCGGACACGACCGGCAGTCCCTGCCGGACGAGTTCCGTCACCACCGGGTCCTGGTCGGACGGGTCGATGACAACGGTGCCGTCGAGCGCGACGTTGGACCACACGTCGTGGCGGGAGGTCGCGGGCAGGATCACGAGGGCGTAGCCGCGGGCGAGCGCTGCCGAGGTGGCGGCCCGTGCCATCTCGGCGAAGTACGCGAACTCCGTGAAGGTGAAAGGTTCATCCCCGTACGTCGTCACGGTCAGGCCGATCAGACCCGACTTGCCGGTACGGAGGGTGCGGGCGGCGGCGGAGGGACGGTATCCCAGCCGGTCGGCGACCTCGCGGACATGGCGCCGGGTGGCGTCCGGGAGCCGGCCCTTCCCGTTGAGGGCGTCGGAGACGGTCGTGATGGAGACTCCGGCGGCGGCGGCCACGTCTCTGATGCCCGCCCGGCCCGGCCGACTGCCTCGACGTGAGGTTTCCGCGCGGCTCACCTGGTGCTTCCCTGCTGCTGTCATGGCGAGCCGATAGTAGGGCTCATGCGGTGGGGTAGTGCGGACGCATATGCACGCGTTGACAGGCACGTTTCTGCATGGTCGTTGGGGATCAACTACCTTAGAAAGACAGTCAGTTGAACGATCCTGCAGCAGGACGTGGCGTGGTGGCGCGTATGAACCTGCCAACTGCTCGATGTCTCGAAGAGGTCTCAACTCACCTGCACGGGTGATGCGCGCCACGGCGCGAGCTACCGGCGCGTAGATATATGTACGGCGCGCCCCCTGAAACGCACGCCTTCGTACGTGATGCCCCGGGATGGCGTCGGGCCGGATGCGGTTCACGTTTTGCCGGGCCGCCACCTGTACGCACCCGGGCCGAATCCTCATAAGGTGAGGAGTATTGGAAGCCGGCGGTGTCGACGGACCGCCGGTGGTCGCGAGGAGGACTGCGGTGAGCGAGACGAGCCCCAAGCTGCGCGCCGAGCTGGAGGGTATCCCCACCTACAAGCCGGGCAAGCCCGCCGCGGCCGGCGGGCCGGTCGCCTACAAGCTGTCCTCCAACGAGAATCCGTACCCGCCGCTGCCCGGCGTGATGGAGAGCGTGACGGCGGCCGCCCGCGACTTCAACCGCTACCCGGACATGGCGTGCACCGGGCTGATGACCGAGCTGTCGGAACGCTTCGGCGTCCCGGTCTCCCACCTGGCCACCGGCACCGGCTCGGTCGGTGTCGCCCAGCAGCTCATCCAGGCCACCAGCGGTCCCGGCGACGAGGTGATCTACGCCTGGCGTTCCTTCGAGGCGTACCCGATCATCACGCAGATCAGCGGCGCCCGGTCGGTGCAGGTGCCGCTCACGTCCGGCGATGTGCACGACCTGGACGCGATGGCGGAGGCGATCACCGACCGGACGCGTCTGATCTTCGTCTGCAACCCCAACAACCCGACCGGCACGGTGGTGCGGCGGGCCGAGCTGGAGCGGTTCCTCGACCGGGTGCCCGGCGATGTCCTGGTGGTGCTGGACGAGGCCTATCGCGAGTTCATCCGCGACCCCGAGGTGCCCGACGGCGTCGAGTTGTACCGGAACCGGCCCAACGTCTGCGTTCTGCGCACCTTCTCCAAGGCCTACGGGCTCGCCGGGCTGCGTGTCGGTTTCGCGATCGCCCATGAGCCGGTCGCGGCGGCACTGCGCAAGACGGCGGTGCCCTTCGGTGTCAGCCAGCTCGCGCAGGAGGCGGCGATCGCCTCGCTGCGGGCCGAGGACGAGCTGCTCGGCCGGGTCGGCTCGCTGGTGTGCGAGCGCACGCGCGTGGTCGACGCACTGCGCGGCCAGGGCTGGACCGTGCCGGAGACGCAGGCGAATTTCGTGTGGCTGCGGCTGGGGGAGCGTACGGTCGCATTCGCTCAGGCCTGTGAACAGCACGGTGTGGTGGTCCGGCCGTTCCCGGGCGAGGGTGTGCGGGTTACGGTCGGAGAGACCGAGGCGAACGACATCTTCCTGAAGGTGACGGAGGCGTTCCGCAAGGAGCTGTAGCCCGGCGCAGGCTCTACTCGTCGATCAGTTCCACACGGATGGGGTCGCCGTCTCGTACGGTCGCCAGCGCTCGGGCGTCCCCGTCCAGGCTTCCGAGGATGTTGCAGGGGCTCGCGAGGCGGCACTCGTCGCCTCGCGAGATCGGGGTCGGGCCGTAGGGGAGGGCGAGCGCGTCGCCGTCCGTCCAGAAGGCCACCGTGCCCGGCTCCACGACCTGCCGGGCGTCCGTTTCACGTGAAACAGCGACACCTGTGTCGAAATACACCTCCTCGCCCCATGTGTGGGCGCTGGAGGTGAATGGCAGCGCCTTGGCGAGGGCCTGTGCCGTCGGTGTGTCGGCGTCGAGGGTCGCGGTGATGTTGCCCGTGGGCCAGGAGATACGTATCTGCATGGCGCGCAATTCAACAAGATGTTGAAGTCGCTGCCAAGGTCTTGACGCGGTGGCGATAGGGCCACCCCGCCCTACTAGGCCGAAAATCAGTGCGTCATAATGGCTTGTGAATGTGAACGCGTTCACAAGCGCGTCCCCGTTCGCCCTGTATGTGCGCGATAAACAGGGCAAACCGCCGCTGTACCACGCCGTAGTAAGGAGAGTGACGACGTGGACCTGGCTCTGGCGCCGGAGACACTGGCGCGCTGGCAGTTCGGCATCACCACCGTCTACCACTTCCTGTTCGTCCCGCTGACCATCTCCCTGGCCGCCCTCACGGCCGGGCTGCAGACGGCCTGGGTGCGCACGGAGAAGGAGAAGTACCTCAGAGCGACGAAGTTCTGGGGCAAGCTCTTCCTGATCAACATCGCCATGGGCGTGGTCACGGGCATCGTGCAGGAGTTCCAGTTCGGCATGAACTGGTCCGACTACTCGCGCTTCGTCGGTGACATCTTCGGTGCGCCGCTCGCCTTCGAGGCGCTGATCGCGTTCTTCTTCGAGTCCACCTTCATCGGCCTGTGGATCTTCGGCTGGGACAAGCTGCCCAAGAAGATCCACCTGGCCTGCATCTGGATGGTCTCGATCGGCACGATCCTGTCGGCGTACTTCATCCTCGCGGCCAACTCCTGGATGCAGCACCCGGTCGGCTACAAGATCGACAAGGCGAAGGGCCGGGCCGAACTGACCGACTTCTGGGCCGTGCTCACCCAGAACACCGCCCTGAGCCAGGCCTTCCACACCCTGTCCGCGGCCTTCCTGACCGGCGGCGCCTTCATGGTGGGCATCGCCGCCTATCACCTGGCCCGCAAGAAGCACATCCGCGAGATGAAGACCTCGCTGCGGCTCGGCCTGGTCACCGTGGTCATCGCCGGTCTGCTCACCGCGGTCAGCGGGGACACCCTCGGCAAGGTCATGTTCAAGCAGCAGCCGATGAAGATGGCGGCGGCCGAGGCGCTGTGGGACGGCCAGAAGCCGGCGCCCTTCTCGATCTTCGCCTACGGCGATGTCGAGAAGGGCCACAACACCGTGGCCATAGAGATCCCCGGCCTGCTGTCCTTCCTCGCCGACGACGACTTCACCTCGTACGTCCCTGGTATCAACGACGTCAACAAGGCCGAGCAGCAGAAGTTCGGTCCGGGCGACTACCGGCCCAACATCCCCGTCGCCTTCTGGGGCTTCCGCTGGATGATCGGGTTCGGCATGGCCTCGTTCGCCATCGGCCTGGCCGGACTGTGGCTGACCCGCAAGAAGTTCATGCTTCCGCAGCATCTGCGCGTCGGCGAGGACGAGGTGCCGCACCTGGTGCTCTTCAAGAACAAGGCACTCAGCCCCAAGCTCACGCCCTGGTTCTGGCGCGTCGCCATCTGGACCCTGGCTTTCCCGCTGATCGCCAACTCCTGGGGCTGGATCTTCACCGAGATGGGCCGCCAGCCGTGGGCCGTCTACGGCGTCCTGCAGACCCGGCACGCGGTCTCCCCCGGTGTCTCCCAGGGAGAGGTCCTCACCTCGATGATCGTCTTCGCCTCGCTGTACGCGATCCTCGCCGTGGTCGAGGTCAAGCTGCTCGCGAAGTACGTCAAGGCCGGCCCGCCCGAGCTGACCGAGGCCGACCTCAACCCGCCCACGAAGATCGGCGGCGACACGCGTGACGCCGACAAGCCGATGGCCTTCTCGTACTAGGCCGGGGGGAACAGTCATGGAACTTCACGACGTCTGGTTCGTCCTGATCGCGGTCCTGTGGACCGGCTACTTCTTCCTGGAGGGGTTCGACTTCGGGGTCGGCATCCTCACCAAGCTGCTGGCCCGCAACCGGCCGGAGCGACGGGTGCTGATCAACACCATCGGACCCGTCTGGGACGGCAACGAGGTGTGGCTGCTCACGGCCGGTGGCGCGACCTTCGCCGCGTTCCCGGAGTGGTACGCCACCCTCTTCTCCGGCTTCTACCTGCCGCTGCTGGTCATCCTGGTCTGCCTGATCGTCCGGGGAGTCGCCTTCGAGTACCGGGCCAAGCGGCCCGAGGAGAACTGGCAGCGCAACTGGGAGACGGCGATCTTCTGGACCTCGCTGATCCCGGCGTTCCTGTGGGGCGTGGCCTTCGGGAACATCGTGCGGGGCGTGAAGATCGACCAGCACTTCGAGTACGTCGGCACCGTCTGGGACCTGCTCAACCCCTATGCCCTCCTCGGCGGTGTGGTGACGCTCACGCTGTTCACCTTCCACGGAGCCGTGTTCACCGCGCTCAAGACCATGGGGGACATCCGGGTACGGGCACGGAAACTGGCTCTGTGGGTCGGTCTCGCCACGGCCGTCGTGGCGCTCGGCTTCCTGCTGTGGACGCAGGCCGACAGCGGTGACGACAAGAGCCTGGTGGCACTCGTCGTGGCGGTCGCCGCGCTGGCCACCGCGCTGGTGGCCAACCAGTTCGGGCGTGAGGGATGGGCGTTCGCGCTGTCCGGCGTCACCATCGTGGCCGCCGTGGCGATGCTCTTCCTCTCGCTCTTCCCGAACGTCATGCCGTCCACGCTCAACGGGGACTGGAGCCTGACAGTCACCAACGCCTCGTCGAGCCCCTACACCCTGAAGATCATGACCTGGCTGGCGGCCATCGCCACGCCGCTCGTCCTGCTCTACCAGGGCTGGACCTACTGGGTCTTCCGCAAGCGGATCGGCACGCAGCACATCGCTCCGGATGCTGCGGCCGGCGCCGCGCACTGAGTCCGTCGGGGTGTGTTGCACGTGAAACACACCCCCTGGGCCGAAGGGCACGTTTCACGTGAAACCAATCGATCCGCGTCTGCTGCGCTACGCCCGCGCCACGCGTCTGTTCCTCGCGGCGGTCGTCGGCCTGGGGGCCGTCGGTGCGGGGCTGGTCATCGCCCAGGCGATGCTCATCGCCGAGGTCGTCGTCGGTGCGTTCCAGCACGGGCAGTCCGTCACTGAACTGCGCACTCCCCTGCTGCTGTTGGCCGCCGTGGCCGTTGGCCGATCGGTTGTCGCGTGGCTCACCGAACTCGCCGCCCATCGAGCGAGCGCGGCGGTGAAGTCGGAACTGCGAGGGCGGCTCCTCGACCGGGCGGCGGCGCTCGGTCCCGGGTGGCTGGCCGGGCAGCGCACCGGTTCGCTGGTGACGCTGGCCACGCGCGGGGTCGACGCCCTGGATGACTATTTCTCGCGGTATCTGCCGCAACTGGGGCTCGCGGTGGTCGTTCCGGTGGCGGTGCTGGCGCGGATCGTCACCGAGGACTGGGTGTCGGCTGCGATCATCGTCGGCACCCTGCCTCTCATCCCGCTCTTCATGATGCTGATCGGCTGGGCCACCCAGTCCCGGATGGATCGTCAGTGGCGGTTGCTGTCCCAGTTGTCGGGGCACTTCCTGGACGTGGTCGCCGGACTGCCCACGCTGAAGGTGTTCGGCCGGGCCAAGGCGCAGGCCGAGTCCATCCGCCGGATCACCGGAGAGTACCGGCAGGCCACCCTGCGGACCCTGCGGATCGCCTTCGTCTCCTCCTTCGCGCTGGAGTTGCTCGCCACACTGTCGGTCGCTCTGGTCGCGGTGACGATCGGCATGCGACTCGTGCACGGTGACATGGATCTGTACATCGGCCTGGTGATCCTCGTGCTGGCGCCCGAGGCGTACCTCCCGTTGCGGCAGGTCGGTGCGCAGTACCACGCGGCGGCGGAGGGGCTGGCTGCCGCGGAGGAGATCTTCAGCGTGCTGCAGACGCCGGTTCCGGCGTCGGGTACGGGTGCGGTGCCGTCGGGCGCCGTGGCCTTCGAGGGGGTCACTGTTCGCTACCCCGGTCGCTCGGTGGACGCCGTGACGGATGTGTCGTTCAGCGTCGAGCCCGGAGAGACGGTCGCGCTGGTGGGGCCCAGCGGGGTGGGCAAGTCGACGCTGCTCAACGTGTTGCTCGGGTTCGTCCTGCCCAGCGAGGGGCGGGTGCGGATCGGGGGAGCGGATCTTGTGGAACTCGATCTGGAGGAGTGGCGGTCGCGGATCGCATGGGTGCCGCAGCGGCCGCATCTGTATGCCGACACCATCGCGGAGAACGTGCGGCTGGCGCGGCCCGACGCGGACGAACGTGCCGTACGGCGGGCGCTGCGGGACGCGGGTGCGCTGGAGTTCGTGGACGCGTTGCCCGAGGGGACGGAGACCGTGCTCGGGGAGGACGGGGCGGGGCTGTCGGCGGGGCAGCGGCAGCGGTTGGCTCTTGCCCGCGCCTTTCTCGCCGACCGGCCCGTGCTGTTGTTGGACGAGCCGACGGCCTCGCTGGACGGGGGGACGGAGGCGGAGGTCGTGGCGGCGGTGCGGCGGTTGGCTGCCGGGCGGACGGTGTTGCTTGTCGTGCATCGGCCGGCGTTGCTGGAGGTTGCCGACAGGGTGGTGCGGCTGGAGAACGGGGCGTTGTCGAGCGCGGTGTCGTCGAGCGCCGAGTTGTCGAGCGCCCGGAGCTGCGGCCGGCCTGCTACGGGGCTCCGACCCCTGGACCCCCGTCCTCGCCCACCCGCCACTCGACTCGGTGGGCTCGATGGCGGCCCCCCGGCGTCCGGGCTCGGTGGGCTGGATGGTGACCCTTCGCTGCAGAGCGGTCCGGCGGGGCCTCTACGCGGGCAGTTGGAAAGTGGCTCGGTCGCGGGAGCTTCGGTGCGGTCGCGGCGGGTGCTTGCGCGGGTTCGTGCGCTGGCCGGGCCGCGGCGGGGGCGGTTGGTGCTGGCGTTGGTGCTGGGCAGCCTGGCGCTCGGTAGTGCCGTCGGGCTGATGGCGACCTCGGGATGGCTCATCTCGCGGGCATCGCAGCAGCCTCCGGTGCTGTATCTGATGGTGGCGGTGACGGCAACGCGGGCCTTCGGGATCGGGCGGGCGGTGTTCCGGTACGCCGAGCGGCTGGTGTCGCACGACGCCGTGCTGCGGATGCTCGCCGATACGCGGGTCGCCGTGTACCGGCGGCTGGAGAGGCTTGCCCCCGCAGGGCTGCGGACCGCCCGGCGCGGCGATCTACTGACCCGGCTGGTCGCGGACGTGGATGAGCTCCAGGACTACTGGCTGCGCTGGCTGCTGCCCGCGTCGGTCGCCGTCGCCGTCTCCGCCGCCTCCGTCGGCTTCACGGCCTGGCTGCTCCCCGAGGCCGGAGCTGCCCTCGCGGCGGGTCTCGTGGCGGCCGGCATCGGTGTCCCGCTCGTCACGGCGAGGGTGGCGCGGCGGACCGAGCGACGGCTGGCCCCGGCCCGGGGCGCCCTCGCCACCCGCGTGACTGATCTGCTCACCGGCACTGCCGAGCTGACCGTCGCCGGCGCGCTGCCCGCCCGTACGGCCGCGGCCCGGCGAGCCGACGGCACCCTCACCCGGATCGCCTCGCGCGCCGCCGCCGTGACCGCGCTCGGCGACGGGCTGACCGCGCTGATCTCCGGCCTGACCGTCACCGCGGCCGCACTCTTCGGCGCCCAGGCGGTGGCCGCGGGCCGGCTCGGCGGTGTGGCGATGGCCGTGGTCGTGCTCACTCCCCTGGCCGCCTTCGAAGCCGTGCTGGGGCTGCCGCTCGCCGTGCGCCACCGGCAGCGGGTACGTCACAGCGCAGAGCGCGTGCATGAGGTGCTGGACGCTCCGGAGCCCGTGCGCGAGCCCGAGCGGCCCCGGCAGTCGCCCGCCTCGCCGTTCCCGGTGGTGGTCAAGGGGCTGGCCGCGCGGTACGAGGGGCAGCGGCGGGACGCCCTGGCCGGCTTCGATCTCACCCTGGAGGAGGGGCGGCGGGTCGCGGTGATCGGCGCGTCCGGTGCCGGCAAGACGACCCTCGCCCAGGTGCTGCTGCGCTTCCTCGACCCGCGGGAGGGCTCGTACACGCTCGCCGGTGTGGACGCGTACGCGCTGGCCGGTGACGGCGTACGGCGGCTCGTCGGGCTGTGTGCGCAGGACGCGCATCTCTTCGACAGCTCGGTGCGCGAGAACCTGCTGCTGGCCAGGAAGGGCGCCACCGAGGCCGAGTTGCGCCGGGCGCTGGACCGGGCCCGGCTGCTGGACTGGGTGGACGGGCTGCCCGACGGCCTGGACACGCTGGTCGGCGAGCACGGGACCCGGCTGTCCGGCGGTCAGCGACAGCGGCTGGCGCTGGCTCGCGCCCTGCTGGCCGACTTCCCCGTCCTGGTCCTCGACGAGCCCGCCGAGCATCTGGACCTGCCGACCGCCGACGCGCTGACCGACGATCTGCTGGCGGCCACCCAGGGCCGTACGACACTGATGATCACGCACCGGCTGGCCGGGCTGGAGGCCGTGGACGAGGTGATCGTGCTCGACGCGGGCCGGGTGGTGCAGCGGGGAACCTATGCGGACCTTCTCGCGGTGGACGGGCCGCTGCGGGCGCTCGCGCGACGGGAGGCGGAGGCGGAGTCGCTGGTCGGAGCGCGGTGACCGGCACTTCGCTCTACGGCTCCTGCCAGTCCCCGGGGTGTTTCGGTAGCGGTCCAGTCCCCGGGTGTTTCAGTAGCGGCCGGCGAGCAGTTGTTCGATCACGACCGCGACGCCGTCCTCGTTGTTGGCGACCGTACGGCCCGACGCGGCGGCGATGACGTCCGGGTGGGCGTTGCCCATCGCGTACGACTGGCCGGCCCAGGTCAGCATCTCGACGTCGTTGGGCATGTCGCCGAACGCGACTACCTCCTCGTGCGAGATGCCGCGCTCGGCGCAGCACAGGGCGAGCGTGCTGGCCTTGGAGACGTCGGGGCCGCTCAGTTCCAGCAGGGCGCTGGGGCTGGAGCGGGTGACGTTGGCGCGGTCGCCGATCGCGAGGCGGGCGAGGGTGAGGAAGGCGTCCGGGTCGAGATCGGGGTGGTAGGCCAGGATCTTGAGCACGGGCTGGTCGGCGTCCGGGCCGTCGGGGGCGAGAAGGCGCTCGGCGGGCAGCAGGTTGTCCGGTATCTCCATGTGCAGCTTGGGATAGTCCGGCTCCTGGTGGAAGCCGTACGTTTGCTCCACCGCGAACACCGTGCCGGGCGCCGCCGCGCGCAGCAGCCGTACCGCGTCCAGGGCATTCTCGCGCGCCAGGTCGCGCACCTTCACGAAGCGGTGGGCGCCGGGGCCGCCGTGCAGGTCGACCACGGCAGCGCCGTTGCCGCAGATCGCCAGGCCGTGGCCGTGGACGTGCTCGCTGACGACGTCCATCCAGCGGGCCGGGCGGCCGGTGACGAAGAAGACCTCGATGCCCGCCTCCTCGGCGGCGGTCAGCGCGGCCACGGTCCGCGGGGAGACCGACTTGTCGTCGCGCAGCAGAGTGCCGTCGAGGTCGGTGGCGATCAGCCGCGGCCGTAGGGCGGCGGCGGACGGAGTCCCGGGTTGTCTGGTCGCTGAGGTCACCGGGTCATTCTCGCGCATATGCCCGCACGGTCGTGCGGAACTCCGCACAGATGAGACACAGATGACGCCCGGCCCCGGCCGCCGCACCGGTCAGTCCAGCTGGGCGGCGGCCTCCATGGCGATCTGCTCGAAGACCTTCTCGTCGGCGGCGAAGTCGGAGTCCGGGATGGGCCAGTGGATCACGATCTCGGTGAAGCCCCGTTGCCGGTGCCGGCCGGCGAAGTCCACGAACGCGTCCAGGGGCTGAAGCGGCCGGGGACGGTCCGGAGTGAAGCCCGTGAGCAGGACCTTGTCCAGGCCGGTCACGTCGCGCCCGGCGTCCGCGCAGGCCTCGGACAGCTTGGCGACCTGGCCGCGCAGGGCCTCGACCAGCTCGGGTGGAGTCCGGTGCGGATGGGGTCCATCCTGGCCGTGTACTGGTTGGCGTCCCTGTCCGGTGCCTTCTTGAGCAAGCGGGCCGCGCTGCCCCGAGTGTTGGAACGCACGCTGGCCGTCGCGCTCTTCGGCACCTGCCTGGGGGTGCTCGCAGCCGCGGCGACGCCCGTTGTGGGCCTGTGGGTCAGCTCAGTGGTCGGGGGCGCGGCCTACGGCTATACCCAGCCACACACCAACGCCCTGCTCATGCGGCGGTGCCCGCCCAGGCTGCGCGCGTTCGCCTTCGGCCTGAAGCAAGCCGCGGTGCCAGCCGCCACCCTGCTGGCAAGTGGAGCGATGCCGCTGCTGGCCGGACCGGTCGGCTGGCGAATGGTGTTCATCGCTGCCGCAGTGCCGTGCAGCATGGGCGGCGTTCTGCTCGCGCGGAAAGGGCTCACAGACGGACCCTCTGTGGTCACCGACCAGAGCCGCGACGTGCCCCTGCGTGCGGACGCCTGTCTGGTAGCTCTGAGCTCCGCCGGATTCTTCGGTGCGATGGTGGGGCAACGGGCTGGGCGGCTTCCTGGTGCTTGCGCTGACAACAGGGGGAGCGTCGCTGTCGGTCGCCAGCGCCGTGGCGACCGCGGGGGCCGCGCTCAACATCATGATCCGTCTCGCCGCGGGCTGGCTTGTCGGCCGGATGCCCTGTGCGGCATGGAGGGCGCTGACGGGTTTGTTCATCGCCGGTGCGGCGGGTACTGCGCTTCTGACCCAACCGGACCTCACGGTGATCACGGTGGGTGCTCTGCTCGCCTATGGCGGCGGCTGGGGCTGGGCGGGCCTACTGCACTACGTCATCGGACTGCCCTACACCGGCTGGGAGCAACGGGCCACGGCATACAGCGAGATGGGGGTCTCTTTGGGAGCCGCGTCCGGGCCACTGGCATGTGGCCTGCTGTTCACCGCCGTGAGCCCCATCGCCTCTTGGTGGGTTCTGACAGCTGCCGGAACAGCCGCTGCTGCCTGCGTACTCTTCGCTCGGAAGGTCATCCCGCCACACCAGCACGGCGCAGCTGCCCACTTGTCGGTGGCGCCGAGGGACACGGTCAAGATGGTCGGTCAGCGCTGACCGGAGCCGACCACGAGACTCGCCACAACCTGCTTCGCACCGGCGACCGCCCGGCGGAACCCCGCAGGGTCTTGATGGGCGCGTGCCAGGACATAGCCGCCCTGGACCGTCGCCATGATCAGTGATGCCATCACGTCCGGGTCGGTTTCGGGCCGAAACTCGCCTGCGCGCACCCCCTCGGCAAGGACCGCGGACAGGCGGTCACCGAGCCAAGTGAAGAAGTCCGCCGTAGTCACACGAAGGCCATCGTCGGCGACGATCTCGTGGTCCTGGGCCAATCGCCCCATGCGACAGCCGGCGAGCGGGTCGCGTTCCAGATCAAGAAAGGCATTGATGCGAGCGACGGCCGACTCCGCCGCGGCCAGTGCATCCTCCGTACGGGAGCGAAGTTGATCGCTCATGTGTGCCATGGCCGCGGCTGCCAGCTCCGCCTTGCCGGAGAAGTGGTGATACATGCTCCCCTGGCCCGCGTGCGCGCGCTCCAAGATCATGGCTGGGCTGGTGCCCGTGTACCCCCGCTCCCACAGCAGCTCGGCAGCAGCGCGGGTCAATGCCTCGCGCCGGAGCTGCGTCACCGGTCGGGCTGACAACCGTCTTGCCGACGCGCTCCAATCCGAGGCGGTCTCCTCCCTGAACGCCCCCGGAGCCTGCCGCCACTGCGGCTCCGTTGGTGATCAGCCCGGCGCGGGAGGGCGTGTGTCGGTTCCATCGAGCGTTGCTGGAGCAGTCTCGCAAGACAGGGGAAGCGAGATCCGATCCACAGCGGGATGGAGCACACGATCTGCGGCCCTCCCGGACTCATCGCGCAGCCACGTAGGCTTCTGAGTCATGAGTCTGCGTCTGAGCACCGTGATCCTCCCCTACCGCCGCTGGCATGAGGGGAGCCGCGAGGCATGGCAGCGCGCTGAACAACTCGGGTTTCACACCGCGTACACCTACGACCATCTGTCCTGGCGCGTTCCGTTCCGTGACGGGCCGTGGTTCGGTGCCGTGCCAACGCTGACTGCCGCTGCCAGTGTCACTGACCGTATGCGATTGGGCACACTCGTCACGTCGCCCAATTTCCGACACCCGGTGACGCTCGCCAAGGAGCTGATCTCCCTGGACGACATCTCCGGGGGCCGGATCACCCTCGGCATCGGCGCTGGCGGTACGGGCTTCGACGCCACCGCGCTCGGCCAGGCGCCGTGGACCCCACGGGAGCGGGCCAGCCGGCTCGCCGAGTTCGTGCCGCTGCTCGACCGGCTACTGACCGAGGAATCGGTGTCGTTCGAGGGCGACTTCTACTCGGCGCACGAGGCGCGAAATATCCCCGGCTGCGTGCAGCGCCCCCGGCTGCCCTTCGCGGTGGCGGCCACCGGTCCACGCGGGCTACGGCTCGCCGCCCGGCACGGACAGGCGTGGGTGACCACCGGCGACCCCAAGCTGTACGAGAACGGCACCTCCGAACAGTCAATTCAAGCCATTCGCGGACAGGCCGAGAAGCTGGCCGACGCCTGCGCCGAGATCGGGCGCGACGTGGCCGCCATGGACAAGATCCTGCTCACCGGTTTCACCCCGGACCGCGGCCGGCCACTGGAGTCGCTCGACGCGTTCGTGGACTTCGCGGGCCGGCACCGGGAACTGGGCTTCACCGAGATCGTGATCCACTGGCCCATCCCCGACACGTACTTCGCCGCCGACGAGAAGGTCTTCGAGCAGATCGCCATGGAAGCCTCGGCCCAGCTGTGCTGAGTCGGCACCTCCTGAGCACTACTCATCGACGGAGGCGACGTCGGCAGGTCGCCGGCGAACCGCCCCGCTGGACGGCAGGGCCCCTTCGCGCGATTGCGTCTGAGCCGCAGGCATCGTTCGGGCTGTTCCCGCCGACAAGTGGGCCGGTCTGTTTTCCCTGGTCAGGATGCGATGGGCGAATAAGGCTTGACTGAGGTCACCAGCGTGCCGAGGCGCAGCCGCTCGGTGGCGGCAGCGACGGCGGTCAGCGTCGCAACCGCGCCGAACCACGGGCCGTCACGGAAGCTGCGCCAGGACAGGTGGTCGTAGGTGTACGCGGTGTGGAAGCCCAGCTGCTCGGCCCGCACCCAGGCCGAACGGCCGCCCTCGCTCCAGCGGCGGTACGGCAGGATCACCGTGCTCAGTCGCAGACTCATGCGTCCGAGAGTGAGCGGCCCCATCGACAACCGGCCAAAACGGTCACCGTACGCGGCTGCTCAGCCACGGAGTGAGCAGGGCCATGGGTACGTACTCCTTGTACGTGCGGTCGCCGGGCAGCGGGACGACCAGGCGGTAGCCGGGCGGGAAGCGGCGCGCCTTGACGTGGGCGAGGCCCTCGAAGACGGAGCGGAGGAAGGCGGGCACGTCGTCGCGCGGGATGTCGGGGCACTCGATGCCCTCGACGGTGATCAGCGCGTCGTCCTCCGGGTAGAGACGGACGCTCACCCGGGGTGCGCCGCCGAACTCGACGTACGCCTCGTGCGGCAGGGAGCCGTCGGGATCGGTGGTCACGCCGATGCCCGCGGTGCTGCGGCGGGAGGTCTGGTCGGCGCCGATGTCGTGGGTCACCTCGATATCGCGCGCGAAGCGGGCGGCGAGGGCGCGCAGCGCGGTGACGGCGGCCTCGGTGGTCGGCAGGTGTTCGGGACGGTGGGGCGAGTGGTCCATACCGGTGATCATGACGGCGGGCCGGTGCCCGTGTCAGCCGGGGTCGGGCGAGCGTGGGCCGGCGTCTTCAGTGCGGCCCCGGGAGTCGCAGGTAGCGCGGGGGTACGGCCTTCGTCAGCCAGACCCCGTTCGCGCTGACGTGGAAGACGTGGCCGTCGCGGTGCATGGCTCCGGCGTCGACGGTGAGCACCACGGGGCGGCCGCGCCGGGCGCCGACCCGGGTGGCGGTCTCGCGGTCGGCGGAGAGGTGGACGTCGTGCCGGTCCATGGGTCTGAGGCCCTCTGCCCGGATCGCGTCCAGGTGGCGGGCGACGGTCCCGTGGTAGAGGTACGGCGGCGGGGTGGCCGGGGGCAGGCCGAGGTCGATCTCGACGCTGTGGCCCTGGCTGGCGCGGATCCGGCTTCCATCGATCGCGAAGCGCTGTTTGTCGTTGGCGGCCACCACGTGGTCCAGTTCCTCGCGCGTGAGCCGGAAGCCGTGGGCGGCGGCCGCGGCGATCAGCGTGTCGATCTCCACCCAGCCGCCCGGTTCCAGTGTGAGCCCGATGCGCTCCGGCTGGTGGCGCAGATGTTTCGAGAGGTACTTCGACACCTTCACGGTGCGTCTTTCGTCCATGGGCCCAGGATGAGGGAGAGGCGTGGATCACGCAGGTTTTTTTGTTCGCAGGTTTGATCCACAACCAACTGGTGTTATCCACAGGCCAATTGACGAATCTGTGGACAAATGGCGGGCAGATTAGGGTGATTCGCGAAGTTCCTTAGATTGACCAGTACATGAGGCCAGAAGGTCCAAGGCATGTGTCTCCAGCTCGCGTTCAGTTGTCGACACGATGGACTTGTGAGCGCGGTCCCGGGCAACTAGCTCTCCGTGCAAGCCGGGTCGCCAACGTTCGTATGTAAAACCGCCAGTTCGCCAGGAATGTCACAACTTCGGCTCCACTCGGGCCAGTCGGCGCAGCGCCCCGGGCAGCACACGCGACAGCAGGTGCGCGCCCCGCGCTTCCGGTGTCACCGGTACCACTGCTCTGTTGCGGGCCACGGCGTCCAGGATGGCCTCGGCGACCTTCTCCGGTGGGTAGTTGCGCAGGCCGTACAGACGAGCCGATTTCTTCTGGCGGCGGCGCTCCTCCGCCTCGTCCGCACCGGCGAAGCGGGCCGTGGAGGTGATGTTGGTGTTGACGATGCCGGGGCAGATCGCGCTCACCCCGATGCCCCGGCCCGCGAGTTCGGCGCGCAGGCACTCGGAGAGCATCAGCACCGCGGCCTTGGAGGTGCTGTAGGCGGGCAGGGCCCGGGAAGGCTGGAACGCCGCCGCGGAGGCGATGTTGACGATGTGACCGCCCTGGCCGCGCTCGGCCATCCGCGCGCCGAAGAGCCGGCAACCATGGATGACGCCCCAGAGATTGACGTCCAGCACCTTGCGCCAGTCCTCGGAGGTGGTGGCGAAGAAGGAGCCCGACAGTCCGATGCCCGCGTTGTTGACCAGCACGTCCAGCACGCCGTAGGCGCGGTGCACCTTCTCCGCGAGCTTCTCCATCGCCTGCTCGTCGGAGACGTCGGCCGTCTCGGCCCAGGCCTCGGGCGCGCCGATCAGCCGGGACAGTTCGGCGGTGCGGGCGGCGGCCTCGGCGTCGCGGTCGACGGCCACCACGCGCGCGCCGGCCTCCGCGAACGCGAACGCCGTGGCTCGGCCGATGCCGCTGCCGGCGCCGGTGATCAGGACCAACTGGCCGCCGAAACGGTCGGCGTGCCGACCGGAGGCCGTGGGCTCGGGGTGGCCGCCGTCCACGGACATGATGAATTCCTCGATCCAGGAAGCAAGTTGGTCAGGACGGGTGCGTGGCACCCAGTGCTTGGCCGGGAGCGTGCGCCGGGTCAGCTGGGGCACCCACCGCTCCAGGTCGTCGTACAGACGCTCCGAGAGAAACGCGTCCCCCTGGGGCGTGATGAGCTGCACGGGCGCGTGCGCGTACGCGTCGGGGCGCGGGTGGAGCAGCCGGGCGCGGACGTTGTCCCGGTACAGCCAGGCGCCGTGCGCCGCGTCGGAGGGGAGGGAGGAGGTCGGGTAGTCGCCGCCGGGGACCTTTTCCACGCGCTGGAGGATCTTCGGCCAGCGCCTGCCGAGCGGGCCGCGCCAGGCCAGTTCCGGCAGGGCCGGGGTGTGCAGCAGGTACACGTACCAGGACTTGGCTCCCTGGCCGAGGAGTTGGCCCACCCGGCGGGGCGTCGGACGCTTCACGCGCGCGTTGATCCAGTGTCCGAAGTGGTCAAGGGACGGGCCGGAGATCGAGGTGAAGGAGGCGATACGGCCCTCCGTGCGGCCGACCGTGACGAACTCCCAGGACTGTACCGAGCCCCAGTCGTGGCCGACCAGGTGCACCGGACGGTCCGGGCTCACGGCGTCCACGACGGCCAGGAAGTCGTCGGTGAGCTTGGGCAGCGTGAAGCCGCCGCGCAGCGGCTTGGGTGCCGTCGAGCGGCCGTGGCCCCGGACGTCGTACAGGACCACGTGGAAGTGGTCGGCGAGGCGGGCGGCGACCTCGGACCAGACCTCCTTGCTGTCCGGGTAGCCGTGCACCAGCACCACCGTGGGCTGCTCCGGATCGCCCAGCTCGGCCACGCACAGCTCGACCCCGCCGGTCGCCACCCGGCGCTCCCGCGCACCCTTCAGCGTCACGTCCGCCGTCACTCCTCCCGGCCTGCCCGCCGTCACTTGTCCTCCGCCCAGCGCCGCACGTGCGGCAGATCGTCGTCCAGCCAGAACGCGCTCTGTTCGGGGTCCTTCGAGTCGGTGACCACGAGGATCTCCTCGAACTTCGCGCCCGTACCCCGGAAGCCGAGGTGGGGTTCGACCGCCCACAGGCCCGGCTGCGGCGGATGGTCGGAGAAGCGGTACGGCGACCACAGGGGCGACCAGCCCTCGCGGTGGCCGTGCAGCGCGTCGGCGGCCAGTCCCTTCAGGGACTGTGTGCCGAACCCGAACAGGTGGGGGGAGAAGCGGCGCTGCTTCACGCGGTCCACCTTGTGGGCGATCACACCGAAGGGATACGCGCGGTGCCGGTTGGCGTAGCCCTGGCGGACCATGAGCCGGTCCACGTCCTCGTAGATCTCGCGCAGCGGGCGCCGCTCGCGCACCTCGCGCAGGATCAGCTCGCGGTGCGCCTCCAGGTCGGCCATCAGCCGGTCCTGCACCGGGTTGACGCCGAGCGAGCCCGAGTAGCCGATGTCCGCCGTGCAGCCCCCGTAGACCGGCGCCATGTCCAGGATGAACGGCATCCCCGGCTCCAGGGCGCGGTCGGTGGGGAAGAACTGCAGGGGTATGCGGAAGTTCACGAACGCCGTGCGGTCGCCGAACCAGGCGAAGGGCAGGTGGAACCAGTCCCGCACCCCGCGCTCGCGCAGCCACTCCCGCTGCATCCGCGCCGCCTCGCGCTCGGTCACGCCCGGCTCCAGCCGCGCCGCGACCGCCTCCGCGCACTCGTAGGCGAGGCGCTGCACCCGCCTGAACCCCCGTAGTTCCACGGAGAGTTCGCTGCTCACTGCCGTCGTCATGCCGCCCCGTCCCGTCGCGCCGTCGACCCGTCCCGTCGATGCGCCGACCCGTCTGTGGACTGCCTACTCGTCCGTAACTTGACCCTGTGAATGTGGCAGTTGTTAGAGGCGGCGTCAATAGGAGGGGTGGCGGCTGTGGAAAACCCGGGGTAACCCTTAGGCGTGGCATCCCCTAGGGTCCCGTAATACTTGGGTCTGACGCGAAGACGGCTCTGAGGTCTGACGACCGGCGTGGCCCGAGTCACTACGGTCGTAGGCGTGACTGTGATCGCGACCGAAAGCCTGAGCAAGCGGTTCCCCCGGGTGACCGCGCTCGACCGGCTGTCCGTGGACATCGGGCCCGGTGTGACCGGACTCGTCGGAGCCAACGGCGCCGGCAAGTCCACCCTGATCAAGATCCTGCTGGGTCTGTCCCCCGCCACGGAGGGCCGCGCCGAGGTGCTCGGCCTCGACGTCGCCACCAAGGGCGGCGCCATCCGCGAGCGCGTCGGCTACATGCCGGAGCACGACTGCCTGCCACCCGACGTCTCGGCCACCGAGTTCGTCGTCCACATGGCGCGCATGTCCGGCCTGCCGCCCACCGCCGCGCGCGAGCGCACCGCGGACACCCTGCGCCACGTCGGTTTGTACGAGGAGCGCTACCGCCCCATCGGCGGCTACTCCACCGGCATGAAACAGCGGGTCAAGCTCGCCCAGGCGCTGGTGCACGACCCGAAGCTGGTGTTCCTGGACGAGCCGACCAACGGCCTCGATCCGGTCGGCCGGGACGAGATGCTCGGCCTGATCCGGCGCATCCACACCGAGTTCGGCATCTCGGTCCTGGTCACCTCCCACCTCCTCGGCGAACTGGAGCGGACCTGCGACCACGTCGTCGTCATCGACGGCGGCAAGCTCCTGCGCTCCAGCTCCACCAACGACTTCACCCAGACCACGACCACCCTCGCGATCGAGGTCACCGACAGCGACACCCACCCCGACGGCACCCGCGCGGTCCGCGACGCGCTCCACGCGCGCGGGGTGGAGACCGACAACGAGGGCGCCGGACTGCCCGGCGCCGGACACATCCTGCTGCTGACCGCCCAGGGCGAGGAGACGTACGACCTGGTCCGGGATGTCGTCGCCGACCTCGGCCTCGGCCTGGTGCGCATGGAGCAGCGCCGGCACCACATCTCCGAGGTGTTCACCAGCAGCGCCGAGCACAGCGGCGAAGAGCAGCGGAAGGAGGCCGTCCGCCATGGCGGTTGAGCACCCCTTGCAGCCCCTGACCCCGGCCGCGGGCGACCAGACCCGCATCCACGACATCGGCTACCGCGGCTACGACGGCCCGCGCCTCGGCCGCGCCTACGCCCGCCGCTCGCTGTACTCGCAGTCGCTGCGCGGCTCCTACGGCCTCGGCCGCTCGGTCAAGTCCAAGGTGCTGCCGATGCTGCTGTTCGCGGTGATGTGCGTGCCCGCCGCCATCATGGTGGCCGTCACGGTCTTCACCAAGGCGCACGACCTGCCGGTGACCTACACCCGCTACGCGATCATGCTGCAGGCCGTGATCAGCCTGTACGTCGCCGCGCAGGCACCCCAGGCCGTCTCTCGCGACCTGCGCTTCAAGACCGTACCGCTGTACTTCTCGCGGCCCATCGAGACTGCCGACTACGTACGCGCCAAGTTCGCCGCGCTCGCCTCGGCGATCTTCGTCCTGACCGCCGCCCCCCTGCTCGTGATGTACGTGGGTGCGCTGCTGTCCAAGCTGGGCTTCGCCCACCAGACGAAGGCATTCGCCGAGGGACTGGTCTCCGTGGCCCTGCTCTCCCTGCTCTTCGCCGGCATCGGCCTGGTCATCGCCGCCGTCACCCCGCGCCGCGGCTTCGGCATCGCCGCCGTGATCGCCGTGATGGTCATCTCCTACGGAGCGGTCAGCACGCTCCAGGCCATCGCCAATGTGCAGAACCACACCTCCGCCATCCCCTGGATCGGCCTGTTCTCGCCCATCACGCTCATCGACGGCGTCCAGTCCGCCTTCCTGGGCGCGACCGCCCGCAACCCCGGCGCGGTCGACCCCTCGGCCGGGCAGGGCGTGGTGTACGTCCTGGTCGTGCTCGCCCTGATCGCCGGCAGCTACGGCCTGCTGATCCGCCGCTACAAGAAGGTGGGGCTGTGACGACCCTCAGCATCGACCACGTCTCCCGCTGGTTCGGCAACGTGGTCGCCGTCAACGACATCACCATGACCATCGGCCCCGGGGTCACCGGCCTGCTCGGCCCCAACGGCGCCGGGAAGTCCACCCTGATCAACATGATGGGCGGCTTCCTCGCCCCCTCCACCGGCACGGTCACCCTCGACGGGCAGCCGGTGTGGCGCAACGAGCAGATCTACCGGCACATCGGCATCGTCCCCGAGCGCGAGGCGATGTACGACTTCCTCACCGGCCGCGAATTCGTCGTCGCCAACGCCGAGTTGCACGGTCTCGGCGCCAGGGCGGCCCAGAAGGCGCTCGCCACGGTCGAGATGGAGTACGCGCAGGACCGGAAGATCTCCACGTACTCCAAGGGCATGCGGCAGCGCGTGAAGATGGCGAGCGCGCTGGTCCACGACCCGTCGCTGCTCCTGCTGGACGAGCCGTTCAACGGCATGGACCCGCGCCAGCGCATGCAACTGATGGACCTGCTGCGGAAGATGGGCGACGAGGGCCGCACGGTGCTGTTCTCCTCGCACATCCTCGAAGAGGTCGAACAGCTCGCCCGGCACATCGAGGTCGTCGTCGCCGGACGGCACGCGGCCAGCGGCGACTTCCGCAAGATCCGCCGACTGATGACCGACCGCCCGCACCGCTACCTGGTCCGCTCCAGCGACGACCGCGCCCTCGCGGCCGCGTTGATCGCCGACCCCTCCACGGCCGGCATCGAGGTCGACCTGGCCGAGGGCGCGCTGCGCATCCAGGCCGTCGACTTCGGCCGCTTCACCGCCCTGCTGCCGAGGGTCGCCCGCGACCACGGCATCCGGCTGCTCACGGTCTCGCCGTCCGACGAGTCCCTGGAGTCCGTCTTCTCGTATCTGGTCGCGGCGTAGGAGGCCGAAGATGTACGACCCCACTGTCGCCCGGCTCACCTACCGCGCCCTGCTCGGCCGCCGCAGGGCCCTCATCCTCGGCGCGCTGCCACTGCTGCTGATCGTGATCTCCGTGGCCGTACGCGGCCTGACCGGAGCCGACGACCAGACCGCCTCCGACGTGCTCGGCGGCTTCGCGATCGCCACGATGGTGCCGCTCATCGGCGTCATCGCGGGCACCGGCGCGATCGGACCGGAGATCGACGACGGATCCGTGGTCTATCTGCTGTCCAAGCCGCTGAAGCGGCCCGCGATCATCTTCACCAAGCTGATCGTCGCCATCGCCGTGACCATGGTCTTCTCGGCGGTGCCCACCCTGATCGCGGGTCTGATCCTCAACGGCAACGGCCAGCAGGTCGCCGTCGCCTACACGGTCGCCGCGCTGGTCTCCTCCATCGCCTACTCGGCGCTGTTCCTGCTGCTCGGCACGGTCTCCCGGCACGCGGTGGTCTTCGGACTCGTCTACGCACTGGTCTGGGAGGCGCTGTTCGGCTCGCTGGTGCCCGGCGCGCGCACGCTCAGCGTCCAGCAGTGGTCGCTGGCCGTCGCCCACAAGGTCGCCGGCGGTGACCTGGTGACCTCGGACGTGGGCCTGCCGACGGCCACGGTGCTGCTGGTCGTGGTGACCGTGCTGGCCACCTGGTACGCCGGGCAGAAACTGCGGACGCTGAAGCTGGCGGGCGAGGAGTAGGCCGTCGGCGGCTTGCGGCTTTGACAGGGACTTCACCCGGGTCCGGGCAGACTGGGCAAAGCGGATGTATGGCTAGGAGGCCGGTCATGGCACAGGAGATGCCGCGAAACGACGGGCGTGGGCGGTCCGAGGAGTCCGGGAGCGACGTCTGGGACGGGCTGGACCTGGACGAGGACTTCATACAGGGCGCCCGGACCTCCGAGCCGTCGGCCCGGGCCCGGATGCTCGCCGCCCGCTGGCGGGCCGGGGAGCCCGAGCCGCAGCCGTGGCGCTCCGACGAGCCGCCGGCGGGCTGGTTCTTCAGCAAGGCGCGCAGGCGCAGGTGGCGCCGCCGGTAATTCGGTCGCGCTCAACTCGGCGGTGGGGCAGAGTGGTTGTGCCCCATCCGCCGGGATCGTCCCGGCGCCGCTTACTGGGAGAGGAGTTGGGCGATGTCCATGCACGGCAGTACGCCCAGCTCCCGACAGGGCAGCCCGAGGCCGGCTCCGGTGTAGTTACCCCACCGTGGAGCTCGAGGAGCTGCCCGGGGCGGCCGCTTCGAGCACGCGATGTCGCTCTCGCGTGGGCCGCCCACCCGGAGGATTGGCCGAGTGGTAAGGCACTGGCTTGCTAAGCCAAGGTCGGGCCTGGAAAGCCCGCGCACGTTCGATCCGTGCATCCTCCGCGAGACGTTGTCACTGGGACTTGGCCGGCTTGCCGGCGGGGGATACCTGGAAGGACGCCCGGTGCTGTGGCCGGGGCGCGGTGGGTCGCTTTCCCGCGCGCGGCCGCGGTGCTTCGAAGGCGCCCGTACGGCAACCCCGTAGGGGCGCGGAGGACTGCGCGACCCCCCACCACTCACCCGCACCCGGCGACGAACCTCAGCCCCATGGCGCGGCCCCGCGGCTAACCCAGCAACCGCTCCAGTACCACCGCGATCCCGTCCTCCTCATTGGAGGAGGTCACTTCGTCGGCCACCGCGCGAAGCTCCTCGTGGGAGTTGGCCATGGCCACCCCCCGGGAGGCCCAGGCGAACATCGGGATGTCGTTGGGCATGTCGCCGAAGGCGATCGTGTCCGCGGCCTTCAGACCGAGACGGCGGGCGGCGAGAGACAGCCCCGTGGCCTTGGACAGGCCCAGCGGGAGGAGTTCCACGATGCCCTCGCCCGCCATGGCCACGGTGACGAAACCGCCGGCGGCCTGCCGGGCGGCGTCCGCCAGTGCGTCGTCGCCCAGCGTCGGATGCTGGATGTAGATCTTGTTGAGCGGGGCCGTCCAGAGGGCGGACGCGTCCGTGAAGGGGGTCGCCGGGAGCTTGCCGGTGACCGCGTAGCCCGGGCCGACCAGCACCTCGCCGTCGAGGCCGTCCCGGCTGGCCGCCAGGAACAGCGGACCCACCTCGGACTCGATCTTGGCCAGGGCCACGCCCGCGAGCTGCCGGTCCAGGGTGACCGACGTCAGCAGGCGGTGCGCCCCGGCGTCGTAGACCTGCGCGCCCTGGGCGCAGACGGCGAGTCCCTCGTAGCCGAGGTCGTCCAGGATGTGCCGGGTCCACGGGGCCGCGCGGCCGGTGACGACGATATGGGCCGCGCCCGCCGCGGTGGCCGCGGCGAGCGCGTCCCGGGTGCGCTGCGAGACCGACTCGTCGGAGCGCAGGAGCGTTCCGTCGAGGTCGGTCGCGATCAGCCGGTAGGGGAAGTCGGTCACTTGGCGACCGGCTCCAGGACCTCCCGGCCGCCCAGGTACGGGCGCAGCACCTCGGGGACCCGGACGGAGCCGTCGGCCTGCTGGTGGTTCTCGAGGATCGCCACGATCGTGCGCGGGACGGCGCACAGCGTGCCGTTGAGGGTGGCGAGCGGCTTGACCTGCTTGCCGTCGCGGACGCGGATCGACAGGCGGCGGGACTGGAACTCGGTGCAGTCCGAGGTCGAGGTCAGCTCGCGGTACTTGCCCTGGGTCGGGATCCACGCCTCGCAGTCGAACTTTCGGGCGGCCGAGGCGCCGAGGTCACCGGTGGCGACGTCGATGACGCGGAACGGCAGCTCGAGCGAGGTCAGCCACTGCTTCTCCCACTCCAGCAGCCGCTGGTGCTCGGCCTGGGAGTCCTCGGGGGCGACGTACGAGAACATCTCGACCTTGTCGAACTGGTGCACACGGAAGATGCCCCGTGTGTCCTTGCCGTGCGAGCCGGCCTCGCGGCGGAAGCAGGGCGAGAAGCCCGCGTACCGCATCGGCAGCTTGTCGGCGTCGATGATCTCGTCCATGTGGTAGGCCGCGAGCGGGACCTCGGAGGTGCCGACCAGGTACAGGTCGTCCTTGTCGAGGTGGTAGACGTCCTGGGCGGCCTGGCCGAGGAAGCCGGTGCCGGCCATGGACTGCGGGCGGACCAGCGCCGGGGTGAGCATCGGGGTGAAGCCGGCCGCGGTGGCCTGCGCGATCGCCGCGTTCACCAGGGCCAGTTCCAGCAGGGCGCCGACACCGGTGAGGAAGTAGAAGCGGGAGCCGGAGACCTTGGCGCCGCGCTCCACATCGATGGCGCCGAGCAGCTGGCCGAGCTCCAGGTGGTCCTTGGGCTCGAAGCCCTCGGCACCGAAGTCCCGGATCGTGCCGTGCGTCTCCAGCGTGGCGAAGTCCTCCTCGCCGCCGACGGGCACGTCGGGGTGGACGAGGTTGCCGAGCTGGAGCAGCAGCTCCTGGGTCTCGGCGTCGGCGGCGTCGCGCTCGGCGTCGGCGGCCTTGACGTCGGCGGCGAGCTGGCTCGCCCGCTTCAGCAGCTCGGCCTTCTCGTCGCCGGTGGCCTTGGGGATGAGCTTGCCGAGCTGCTTCTGCTCGGCGCGCAGCTCGTCGAAGCGGACGCCGGAGGACCTGCGCCGCTCGTCGGCAGACAGGAGGGAGTCGACGAGCGCGACGTCCTCTCCACGGGCGCGCTGGGAAGCGCGCACACGGTCGGGGTCCTCACGGAGCAGGCGAAGGTCAATCACGAGGCCAAGGCTACCGGTGCGGGCTTGCCGCTCACGAATCACTATTCCACGGAGTTCGGTTTCGCCACTTTTTGTCGCTTACGTTCCGTTAATCACGAATTGCGCACCGTGTCGACATGTGTCCGCGTGCGCCGGTACGCGCGGGAACGCGGATCGCGTCAAGGGAGAGTGTCTCACTCCCTGGGACGGGGCAGTGCTCCGGCGCCGGATTGACCGGACTTCCTTATGGAGAACCGGACTTCGTGAGCCCGCTGTCCACAGCGATCCACACCGCCCCGAAGAGTTATCCACAGGCTGTGTGGAAGGTCTGTGGATTTCGGAATTGATCACTCCGGTACATCGCGCCGGACTGGAGAATTCCCAGGGCAAACCCGGTTCACACCCACTTTTGAGTGGAAAGGGGTCCCTCCAAAAGATGAATCAATGGAAACGAGTGGACGAAGGGTGAGGTGCGGGATAGTGGCCGCATCGGGGGCGTGAGGGGCGATTTGTCGACCGACTCATCCACCCTTGTCGACTTGTCCCCAGGTCGAGAAGCGGACCTGTGGATAACTTCTGTGGATAACGAAGATATGCAGGTAGTACCGGCCGGAAGGAGTCTACGGACGCCTCAGAACCGGCCGTCCTGGCAGCGGGCCACCCAGTCCGCCGCAGCCATGAACTCCTCGTCCGACGTCCCCGGCCGGGTCGCCGGGGCCTCGGCCGGCCCGATGTCCGCACGTGGATAGGAGCCGAGGAAACGCACCTGCAGACAGATCCGCTTCAGACCCATCAGCGCCTCCGCCATCCGCCGGTCGGAGATATGGCCCTCGGCGTCGATGCAGAAGCAGTAGTTGCCGATGCCGGCGCCGGTCGGCCGCGACTGCAGCAGCATGAGGTTGATGCCGCGCGAGGCGAACTCGCCGAGCAGGTCGCGCAGCGCACCGGGGTGGTCGTCGCGCTGCCACAGCACCACCGAGGTCTTGTCGGCGCCGGTCGGCGCGGCGGGCCGGGCCGGGCGGCCGACCAGCACGAACCGGGTCTGCGCGGTCTCCGGGAAGTCGTGGATCCCGGTCTCCAGCGCCTCGAGGCCGTACCGCGAGGCGGCGAACTCGCCCGCGAAGGCGGCGTCGTACCGGCCCTCCTGGACCAGGCGGGCGGCGTCCGCGTTGGAGGCGGCCGACTCCCAGTGCGCGTCCGGGAGGTGCTTGCGCATCCAGTTGCGCACCTGCGGCTGGGCCGCCGGGTGGGCGGAGACCGTCTTGATGTCCGTGATCTCGGTGCCGGGCCGCACCAGCAGCGCGAAGGTGATCGACAGCAGCACCTCGCGGTAGATCGTCAGTGGTGCGCCCGCGACCAGCTCGTCCAGGGTGGTGGTGATGCCGCCCTCGACGGAGTTCTCGATCGGCACGAACGCGGCCTCGGCCTCGCCGGCCCGCACCGCGTCCAGCGCGGACTGCACCGACACGTACGGGACGAGCTCCCGGGTGGCCGCTTCCGGGAGGGTCCGCAGGGCGACTTCGGTGAAGGTGCCCTCGGGGCCGAGATACGCATAGCTCGCTGGCATGTCCTCACCCTAATGGCCGCAGGCCGCCCGGGCTCGCGTGTCTCACCACAGCCACTCGACCGGGTGGTTTGAGCCCGGAAAGCCCGCAAAACGCGTAACCCCGGCAGACGCCTGACCCGCTCGAACGCCTACCGCCGTCACATCCCGGTCTACCCCTCCAGCAGCCGCTGCCCCACGTACTCGCCCTTCGCCGCTCCGCCCGGCACCGCGAACAGCCCGCTCGCCTCGTGCCGGATGAACTGCGACAGCGCGTCGCCCCGGTCGAGCTTGCGCTGCACCGGTACGAAGCCGCGCAGCGGGTCGGCCTGCCAGCAGACGAAGAGCAGACCGGCGTCGGGCGTGCCGTCCGCGTCGAAGCCGTCGTGGTAGGAGAAGGGACGTCGCAGCATGGCCGCGCCGCCGTTCTTGTCCGGCCGGGTGATCCGGGCGTGGGCGTTGAGGGGAACGACGTACTCGCCCTTGGCGTCGGTCTTCTCCAGGTCCATCGGGGTCGTCTCGCCGCCCCCGGACAGCGGCGCCCCGTTGGACTTCCGGCGCCCGATGACCGCCTCCTGGGCCGGTACCGGCAGCTTCTCCCAGTCGTCGAGGAGCATGCGGATACGGCGTACGACGGCGTAGGAGCCGTTCGCCATCCAGGCCGGCTCGCCCGAGGCGGGCACGAAGATGCGCCGGTCGAAGTCGGCGTCGGCCGGTTTCGGATTGCGGGTGCCGTCCAGCTGGCCCATGAGGTTGCGGGCGGTCATGGGATGCGCGGTGGCGCCCGGGGTGCGGTTGAAGCCGTTCATCTGCCAGCGCAGCCGGGCCGCGCCGCCCGCGTCCTTCTGGATCGCGCGCAGGGCGTGGAAGGCGACCAGGGCGTCGTTCGCGCCGATCTGCACCCAGAGATCGCCGTCGCTGCGCGCTTTGTCGAGATGGTCGGAGGAGAAGTCGGGCAGCGGGTCCAGCGCGCTCGGCCGCTGCTTCTCCAGACCGGCCTTGCCGAAGAAGCCGTGCCCGAAGCCGAAGGTGATCGTCAGCGAGGACGGCCCGGCGTCGCGGGCCACATCCGTGTCGTCGTGCGGTGCCGCCTCGCCCGCCATCAGCCGCTCGGCCGTCGTCGACCAGCGGCGCAGCAGGGCCGCGACCTCCTTGCGGCCGGCGCCCGCCACCAGGTCGAAGGCGACGAGATGACCGCGCGCCTGGAGGCCCTCGGTGATGCCGGGCTGATGTTTCCCGTGAAACATCGCCCGGTCGGAGCCCACGGACGTCAGCGGGGTGGCCGGGGCGGGCGCGGCGGAGTAGCCCACGGCACCGCCGGCCGCGCCGAGCACGAGCCCGGTGGCGCCCGCGGTGCCGAGCAGGGCGCGCCGGGAGATGCCGTGGCCGCCCGCGGACTCGGACGGCTCGGACACCTCGATGGAGGTACGGGCCTGAGGGAGGGACTGGTCGGGCATGGTGTCGTTCAGCCGATCTGCGCGTTCTTGGAGACGGTCACCTGGTCGATGTCGGAGGTCCGCACAGTGACGGCGATCTTCCAGTCGCCGGCCATGGGAATCTGCACTCCGCTCGCCGACCAGTGGCCGGTGGTGATGTGGTCGGGAGTCACGGGAAGCGGGCCGATCTTCTTCGCCTCCAGGGTGAATTCGACCTTCACCTCGGGGATGTCGAAGGCCCGGCCGTTGGGCCGCTGGACGTACACATGCATCTCGTTGCCGCCCACGCGCGCGGGGTCGAGGTCGATGCTGACGACCCCCTTGCCGTCGGTGCCGCCGGTGTCGAAGGGCATGTCCAGGGTCAGTGCGCCGTTCGAGGGTGCCGTGGCCGAACTGGAGGAGGACGAGGAGGCGGCCTTGGCGTCCAGTTCGGTGCGTCCGGGCTCGGTCTGGGTCAGCCAGGTGGTGACAGCGAGCAGCACGACCGCGACGCCCGCCTCCGCGAGCACCGTACGGCGCAGCCCGAAGCGGTTCGCGTCGCCGTCCCGCAACCGCTTCTGCCGGGCTGCGTCCACCGCGGCCCGCTGCCGGGCGAGCTGGGCGGCACGCTCCGAGTCCCCGGAGCCGGTGCTCTTCCCGGCCGCCTTCGCCGCGGAGACGCGCTGGTGCTCGGGCTGCTCGGCCTCCCCTGTGGCGACCGTGTCGGCGTCGTCGGCGAGCCGCCCCGTCCACCGTCGCGATATCGAGGCGATGCCGACCAGCAGCGCCACCAGCCCGATCTTGACCAGCAGCAACTGCCCGTACCGGGTGTCGGTGAACGCCGACCAGGAGCCCAGCTGCCGCCAGGACTGGTAGACACCCGTGGCGACGAGGACCACGACGGAGGCGAAGGCCGACCGGGAGAAGCGGCGGACGGCGGCGGCCTGCACCGGTGTCTCGACGGGCGCCCGGTACAGGGCGACCAGCAGCGCGGTGAGCCCGCCCAGCCAGGTGGCGACGGCGAGCAGATGGACGACGTCGACGGGCATGGCGATGCCCGGCTGGAGCCCGACCGAGGCATGCTCGGCCATCGCCCAACTGCTTGCGAGCCCCGCCGCCACGACCACTCCGCCGATGGCGAGCCCGAAGGTCAGATCGCGCTTCTCCTGGCCCTCTTCGCGCTTGGTGTAGGCGCCGAAGAGGACGGCGATGAACAGCGCGGCGGCGGCGAGCAGCAGCAGCCGGGAGACGAGTGCCGCGCCGGTCTTGGTCTGCAGCACCTGGCCCAGCAGACCGAGGTCGAAGACATCCGCGAGTTTCCCCGAGGTGGTGTAGGAGCCGCGCAGGAGCAGCAGCCACAGGGTGGCCGCGGTGAGCGTGAGCCAGCCGCCGACCACCAGCCGCTGCAGGGCCCGTACGCCCGCGCCGCGCCGCCAGCAGCCGAGCACGAAGGCCGCGCCGCCGGCGAGCACGATGAACCCGGCGTACGAGGCGTACCGGCCGATGGCGTACAGCGCGCCCACGGCTCCGCCGCCCGCGACCGGCCCGGTGCCGGAGACCACGGTCTGCGAGGGCGCCCCGATGGAGAAGGTGTAGGCGCCGGAGACGGGGTGGCTGTCGGCCGAGACGACCTGGTAGGTGACCGTGTAGGTGCCCTTGCCCAGCCCGCTCCTGAGCTTCACCGCGTACGTGGTCCCGCTCACGTTGGCGGGTGTGCCGGTCTGGACCGGCTTGCCCCGGGGGTCGAGGACGCGCAGGGAGTCGTCGTTCATCGCCACCTTCTCGGAGAAGGTGAGCGACACCTGGCTGGGCGCCTGCTTGACCACCACCCCCTGCGCGGGGTCGCTGCCGGTCAGCGCCGCGTGTGCGGAGGCCGGTCCGGCGCCCGCGAGCAGCGCGCCCATGGCGGCGAGGAGCAGCAGCACCAGGGTGCGCAGGCTGCCCCGGTGTCCCGTGGGGGTGATGGTCCGCGTCACGGTGGTGGGTCCCTCCCTCAGTGGCCGGTCGACGGGTTGTACGTGGCGGACTTCACCGGCATCTCGACGGTGAGGAGCCCCGACTTGGCAAAGGTGAGCTTCACGGTGACCGTCTGGCCCTGCTTCGGCTTGCGCTTCAGCTTCTCGAACATCAGATGGTTGCCACCGCTTTTGAACACGAGTTGACCGCGGGCGGGTATGGCGAAGGAGCTCTTCTCCTGCATGGCGCCGCCCATGTTGCTGTGCATGGTGACCTGGCCGGCGGCGTCACTGGTCACCGCGGTCAGCTCGTCCGCGGCGGCGCCGTGGTTGATGACCGTCAGAAAGCCGGCGGCCATGTCGGCGGAGACCGGCTGCGGCATGTACGGCCCGCTCACCGACAGTTCGGCCTTCGAGGAGCCGGAGCCCGACGACCCCGAGCCCGAGCAGCCGGCGAGGGCCAGGGCGCCGGCGAGCGCGGCGGCCGCGGTCACGACGGAGGGGCGGCGCGTCACGGCTTCGCCCCCTTGACGAGCTTGGGCAGGTCCTTGGTGTAGTCGTCGACCGTGGCGTCCTCGCCGTAGAGGACGTAACCGCCGTTCGTCTTCGGGGAGAAGACGATGACCTGGGTGCCGTGGACGGAGACGAGCTTGCCGTTCTTGTCCTTCGTGGTGGGTTCCACGGAGATGCCGACGGAGCGGGCACCGGCCTGGATGGTGGCGAAGTCGCCGGTCAGGCCGATGAACTGCGGGTCGATGCCCTTGAGCCACTTGCCCAGCTCGGCCGGGGTGTCACGGCCGGGGTCGGTGGTGACGAACACCACCCTCAGGTCGTTCTGCTCGGCCTTGGGCAGCGCCTTCTTGGCGACGGCGATGTTGCTCATCGTCGTCGGGCAGATGTCGGGGCAGTGGGTGTAGCCGAAGTACAGCAGGGTCGGACGGCCCTTGGTCTCCTGGCGGAGGTCGTACTTCTTGCCGTGCGTGTCGGTCAGGACCAGGTCCGGCTTCTGGAAGGGCTGGTCGAGGACGGTGGCGGCCTTGCCCGAGTCGGACTCCTCCGAGACCACGGAGACCGGCGACTTGTCGTCGTTCCCGCTGCCGCAGGCGGAGAGGGTGAGGGTGGCGGCGGCGACCAGCGCGGCCGCGGCGAACGTCTTCTTGCGCATAGAAAAATGTCCCAGATGTGAGTTCTCCGGCGCGCACCGGGGGCGTACGGCGGCTGACGAGGGCAACGACAGCGTCGCACGCGCCGCACGACCCCCGGTGCGCGGTCCGGAAGGGGCTTAGGCGGTCCGGCGGCGGCCGGCGAGGACGCCGTAGGCGACGCCCGCGACGCCGACGA
This sequence comes from Streptomyces sp. RB17, assembly GCF_009604455.1. Taxonomy (GTDB): domain Bacteria; phylum Actinomycetota; class Actinomycetes; order Streptomycetales; family Streptomycetaceae; genus Streptomyces. Next base: position 172,494 of record NZ_WEGL01000004.1, on the reverse strand, counting down.
CGATGCCGACCACACCGAGCACGCGCGCGGTGGTGTCGGTGTCGTGGGAGCCGGCTCCGGAATCGGCGGACGCGTTCGCGGTCCTGTCGGAGGCGTCCTCGGGGCCCGCCGTGCCGTGGTGGTCGTCGGTCGCGGCGGACAGCTGCAGCACGGGGGCCGGGTTCTCCGGCTCGTCCTGGCCGGTCTGCGGCACCTCGATCCAGCGCACGACCTCCTTGTCGGAGTACGTCTGGATCGCCTTGAAGACGAGCTGGTCGGTGTTCTCGGGCAGGGCGCCGAGGGAGAGCGGGAACTTCTGGAAGTAGCCGGGCCGGATGCCCGTGCCGTCGGCGGCGGTCCAGGTGACCTTGGTGACGGCCTCGTCGAGCTTCTCGCCGTGCACGGTCAGCGGCTTGTCCAGCTTGGCCTTGGTGACCTTCACGTTCCAGCCGGCGACGGGCTCGGGCATGACCGAGGCGAGCGGGTGGTCGGCCGGGAAGTTGACCTCGATCTCGGTGGTCGAGGCGTTGTCGCGCTCGTTGGGGACCTTGAAGTCGACGACCGCGTAGCCGCCCTTGGCCGCGGGGCCCTCCGGCTGCACGGTGACGTGCGCGAAGGCGGGGACGGACAGCGCCAGTACGGCCGTGCCCGCGACGGCGGTGGCAGCGGTGACACGAGAAGCGATACGGGAAGCCTGCATGGCAGGAGCACTCCACTCTGAGAGTTCTGATGTCGAAGAGAGGTACGCGCACGCGCGCGTGCCGCGCGACGGCGGCGGCCTCTCCCGTGAACCCGTGAAGTGGTGGCGCGCGTCGCGTCAGGCGGCGAGACGGAAGCCGGCGGCGGGCGGGCCGCGCCGGATCACCGTGTGCTGGAGCGCGGTGGTGTGCGGGTCGGGTGCCTCGTCCCGGGCGGTACGGCGGCCGCGCGGAAGGGGCTCGGTGTCGGGCAGCAGCCCGGCGCACAGGGCGCGCGCCAGCGCGAGCGCGGCGCGCAGGGACCGTACGAGCGCCCCCTCTGCGACTCCGTGCACCGACAGTTCGATCAGCCGCAGCAGCGCCAGATCGCCCCGGCGCAGCAGCCAGCCCGCGGCGACGGCCGCGAGGACGTGACCGAGCAGCATCGGCAGCGAGGGCAGCAGCGCGGCGGAGGAGCCGGTGGCGGCGTACGCGTGGTGCATGCCGCCCGTCACCGCCGCGGGCCGGCCCGAACGGTCGACCAGGTGCGCGGCGAGCAGCAGGTGGTAGGCGTGCCCCGGGGTCAGGGCGGCCGGGCTCGACCCGCACAGCAGCCGTGCGGCCTGCTCGACCAGCGCGGTGTCGTTGAGCGAGGAGGCCGCCGAGCCGGTGGAGTTCATCGACTCCATCGATCCCATCGTCCCCATCGCCGTCCCGCCCGCGGCCATGGCGGTTCCGTGCTGGCCCAGTCCGAACAGCGTGTGCAGCGCGATCTGGCCGAGCGCGAGCAGCGCGGCGATGCCCGGCAGCGAGCGGGCCCGCCCGGCGAGCGGCACCACGAGCAGCAGACAGCCGACGAAGCCCGCGCCCAGGGTCCACAGGGGCACGCTCGCGCACGAGGCGAGGGTGTGCCCGCACGCGGCCAGCGCGACGCAGACCGCGGCGAACACCGCGGCCCGCAGGATCCGGAGCCCGGCTCCGGGACGCGCCGTGCGCGGGTGGGGGGCAGTCATGGCGGGCTCATCATCGCACTGCGCTTACGGGCGTCCTACGGCAGGGCCGTGGGATCGTCCGTCATACACCGATTCCTCCCTCGGCGCATCTGCCGTATGGGCGGAGTCACGTCAACTGTGTGCTTACGGCCCCCTACGGGCGGCAATACGTATCGGTATGTCGAGCCGCGGCCAGGAGGCTGGAGCATGAGCATCTGGTGGTCACTCCATCTGCGCCGCGAGGCCGCGAGCGTGCCGCTCGCCCGGCGGCTGTTGATCGGCACCATGGAGACGGCGGGCGTCGACCCCGAGGTCTCCTACGACCTGTCCGTCGCCCTGACCGAGGCCTGCGCCAACGCCGTCGAACACGGCGGGAACACGCCGTACGGCGGCTCCTCGGAGGCGTACCGGGTGACCGCGTATCTCGACGGCGAGAAGTGCCGTATCGAAGTGGCCGATTCCGGACCGGGGTTCTCCCGTGCCCACGAGATCCGGCCCGCCCGCGCGGACGCCGAGCACGGCCGCGGGCTCTGTCTCATCCGGGAACTGGCTGACCACGTCCACATCGGCGCCAAGCCCGGCCGGGCCGGCACGGTGGTCAGCTTCGACAAGATCCTCAAATGGACGAAGGATCCCTCGCTGCTGACGGCATAGTGAGGGCATGGGGATCGAGAGCGGTGACATAGCGGCCGGGGTGACGCTGCGGCTGCTGGCGCGGGCCGACGCGGGCGCGCTGAGCGCGGCCTACGTGGACAACCGTGAGCACCTGCGGCCGTGGGAGCCGCGCCGGCCGGAGTCCTTCTTCACCGAGGCGGGGCAGCGGGAGCGGATCGACAGCCAGCTGAGGTCGTACTCCGACGGCGGCCTGCTGCCGTTGGTGTTCGAGGCGGCGGACGGGCGGATCGTCGGGACCATCACCCTGAACGCCATCGTCCGGGGGGCCTTCTGCAGTTCGTTCGTCGGCTACTGGGTGGCCGCGGACCAGCAGGGCCGTGGCCTGGCCAGCGCCGCGCTGGAGCGGGTCTGCCGGATCGCGCGGGACACGGTGGGGCTGCACCGGATCGAGGCGTCGACACTGCTCGGGAACACGGGTTCCCAGCGGGTGCTGGCGAAATGCGGGTTCGAACCGATCGGCACGGCCCCGAAGTACCTGCACATCGACGGGGAGTGGCGGGACTGCCGGCTCTTCCAGCGGATCCTGCACGACCACGATCCGGTCCTGTGAGGGACGTTTCTGCGCAGGCCCGTGCCCCACGGCGCGACCCCGCACGTCACCCGAGCACCTTCGCCAGCACCTCCAGCGCCTGCGGATACACCCGCTCCCGCGGCGTCCCGTAGCCGACGACGAGCCCCTGCGGCCGGCCCTCGGCAACCGTGTGCCAGTGGTCGCCGAGGGCGCCGAGGGCGAGGCCCTCCGCCTCCGCGCGGGCCAGTACCTCCGCCTCGTCGGGCACGTCGATCAGGGCGTGGAGGCCGGCCGCGATCCCGTGCACGCTCCGAGCGGCCCCCAGCCGCTCCAGGAGCCGGTCCCGGCGGCGCCGGTAGCGCAGCCTGCACGCGCGCACGTGCCGGTCGTACGCGTGGCTGTCGATCAGCTCGGCGAGCGCGAGCTGGCCGATGGTCTCGGTGTGGTGGTCGCTGTGCAGCTTGGCGTCGGCGACCGCGTCGACCAGGTGCGGCGGCAGCACCATCCAGCCGAGGCGGAGCGCGGGGCCGAGCGTCTTGGAGGCGGTGCCCAGGTAGACCACGTGGCCCGGTGCCATGCCCTGCAACGCGCCCACCGGCTGGCGGTCGTAGCGGAACTCGCCGTCGTAGTCGTCCTCGACGATCAGCCCGCCACGCGCGCGTGCCCAGTCGCCGAGCGCCCGCCGCCGCTCCGGGTGCAGGGTCACCCCGGTCGGGTACTGGTGCGCCGGTGTGACCACGACGGCGGCGGCATCACCGAGGTCCTCGGGGCGCACCCCGCGCGCGTCGACCGGCGCCGGCCGGACCGTTCCGCCGTTGCGCCGCACGATCTCCCGGTGGAACGGCAGCCCGGGGTCCTCCATGGCCACGGCGGCGCCGTCCAGCACGCGCGTGAGCAGCGCGAGGCCCTGCACGTATCCGGAGGTGACGACGATCCGCTCCGGCGGCGCGAGCACCCCACGTGCCCGGCCCAGATAGCCGGAGAGCGCCGTGCGCAGCTCGATCCGGCCGCGGGGGTCGCCGTAGTCGTACGCCAGTGGGGGCGCCGTCGCCATGGCCCGGCGCAGCGCGCGCAGCCAGGCCGCCGCCGGGAACGCGCCGACGTCCGGGCTCCCGGGGCGCAGATCGAAACGCGGGGCAAGCGTGTGTGCCGCCGTTCCGGGCTCCGCCGAGGCGACGGGCGGCAGTTCGGCGACCCGGGTGCCCGAGCCCTGGAGCGCCGTGAGATACCCCTCGGCGACGAGCTGGTCGTACGCCGCCTTCACCGTGCCCCGCGAGACCCCGAGCTCGGTCGCGAGGCGCCGGGTGGCCGGCAGCCGCGTCGTGGGGGCCAGCCGCCCGTCCCGTACGGCGTCCCGCAGCGCCCGTTCGAGCCCGGCACGGCGCCCGTCGGTCGAGTCCGGCTCCACATGCAGATCGACACCGAACCCGGCCCAGAAGTCGTCGTCCACTTCTCCACCCCCGTGAGTGCAACGCGCCCCGCAAGGGGCACGGCACCGTGTCGATATGCGGCTCCGCCGCGTGGGCGCGACCAGCCGCCCACCGCGCGCAGACGAATGGCCGGGCACCCTCCGGTACCCGGCCATTCAAACGCAGATCAGCCCTTCAGCGCGGCCATCCACGCCTCGACCTCGCCCGACCGCCGAGGCAGCGCGGCGCTCAGGTTCCTGTTGCCGTCCTCGGTGACGAGGATGTCGTCCTCGATCCGGACACCGATGCCCCGGTACTCCTCCGGCACGGTCAGGTCGTCGGCCTGGAAGTACAGGCCCGGCTCGACCGTCAGCACCATGCCCGGCTCCAGGACACCGTCCACGTACGTCTCCGTCCGCGCGGCGGCGCAGTCGTGGACGTCCATGCCGAGCATGTGGCCGGTGCCGTGCAGGGTCCAGCGGCGCTGCAGGCCCAGTTCCAGGACGCGCTCGACCGGGCCCTCCACCAGGCCCCACTCGACGAGCCGCTCGGCGAGCACGCGCTGGGCGGCGTCGTGGAAGTCACGGTACTTGGCGCCCGGCTTCACGGCCGCGATACCGGCCTCCTGGGCCTCGTACACGGCGTCGTAGATCTTCTTCTGGATCTCGCTGTACGTGCCGTTGACCGGCAGCGTGCGCGTGACGTCGGCCGTGTACAGCGTGTGCGTCTCCACGCCCGCGTCCAGCAGGAGCAGGTCGCCGGAGCGGACCGGGCCGTCGTTGCGGACCCAGTGCAGGGTGCAGGCGTGCGGGCCGGCGGCGCAGATGGAGCCGTAGCCGACGTCGTTGCCCTCCACGCGCGCGCGGAGGAAGAACGTGCCCTCGATGTAGCGCTCACTCGTGGCCTCGGCCTTGTCGAGGACCTTCACGACGTCCTCGAAGCCGCGGACCGTGGAGTCGACGGCCTTCTGCAGCTCGCCGATCTCGAACTCGTCCTTGATCAGCCGCGCCTCGGAGAGGAAGACGCGCAGCTCCTCGTCCCGCTCCGCGGTGACCTTGTCGGTCAGCGCGGCCTCGATGCCGGCGTCGTAGCCACGCACCACGCGCACCGGGCCAGTGGCCTCGCGCAGCTTGTCGGCCAGCTCACGCACGTCGGCGGCCGGGATGCCGTACAGCGCCTCGGACTCGGCGAGGGAGTGGCGGCGGCCGACCCACAGCTCGCCCTGGCCGGAGAGCCAGAACTCGCCGTTCTCGCGGTCGGAGCGGGGCAGGAGGTAGATCGTCGCCTCGTGGCCGTCGGCGGTGGGCTCCAGGACCAGGACGCCGTCCTCGGTCTGGTTGCCGGTGAGGTACGCGTACTCGACGGAGGAGCGGAAGGCGTACTCGGTGTCGTTCGAGCGGGTCTTCAGGTTGCCCGCAGGGATCACCAGGCGCTCGCCCGGGTAGCGGGCGGACAGCGCGGCGCGGCGGCGCGCGGTCTCGGCGGCCTGCGGGATCGGCTCGAGGTCACGCAGCTCCGTGTCGGCCCAGCCCGACTTCATGTTCTCGGCCAGCTCGTCGGAGACGCCCGGGTACAGGCCGTTCTTCCGCTGCTTGACGGTCTCCTCGGCATCGGTCTCCGGGCCCTCTGCGGTAGCAGAGTCGGGCACAGCCGGGTTGAGCTCGTCGGACACGTGATCCTCCTCGATACGCCATGTGATCTCCCCCGGGCCCGCGACGCTCCTGCTTGTGGCCGAGCGGGGACCTCCATCATCGTACGGTCGTACCGGGCGGGAGCCAGGGACGGATGGCCTGCTATGCCCCCTCATGCCGGCGGGGGGTCAGTCGAAGCGGGCCGCCAGCAGCACCACGTCCTCCTCGCTGTGGGCCGCGTCCAGACCGTCGGGCAGGACGGTGCGGAGCACGTGGTCCGTGACGGCACCGGGGTCGTGGCGCAGCGCGCGAGGGATGCTCGCGGCGGCCGCGTGCAGGCGGGCGAAGGCGCGGTCCGTCGGGTCGCCGGTACGGTGCAGCAGCCCGTCGGTGTAGAGCAGGACCGTCTCCCCGGCCTCCGCCTGGATCTCCACGCTCGGCGCCTCCCAGCAGGCGAGCATGCCGAGCGGCGCGGAGACGGAGGTCTCGGCGAACTCGGTGCGCCGCTCGCCGATCAGCAGCGGCGGGCTGTGCCCGGCGCCGGCCAGGGTGACCTTGCGCAGAGCGGGCTCGCAGTAGGCGAACAGGGCGGTGGCCGAACGGGCGGGCTCGGTCAGCCGCAGCAGCAGCTCCAGGTCCGACAGGACGGCGACCGGGTCCTCGCCCTCCATCACGGCGTACGCGCGCAGTGAGGCACGCAGCCGGCCCATCGCGGCCACGGCGCTCGGCCCGGAGCCGGTGACCGAGCCGACGGACAGGCCGAGCGCGGCGTCCGGCAGCGGCAGCGCGTCGTACCAGTCACCGCCGCCGCGGGGGCCGGTGCGGCGCCGGGCGGCGAGCTGGACGCCGGGCACGCGGGGCAGCCGGGTGGGCAGCAGTTCCTCGGAGATGGTCGCCACGCACGCGCGCGTGCGCTCCACTTCCACCAGCCGGGCCAGGTGCTCGGTGGCGTGCCGGACGTAGAGGCCGACGAGGTGGCGCTGCCGCTCATGAGGTTCGGCCGGTTCGTCGTAGAGCCAGACGGCGGCGCCGAGACGTCCGGCGGTGTCGGTGGCGAGAGGCAGGGCGTAGCTGGCGGCATAGCCGAGGCGGGCGGCCACCTCCCGGTGCCGGGGGTCGAGGCCCTCCTCGGCCGGCAGGTCGGGGTGGACGATCTCGGTGGCCGTGTTCGTGTCGTACGGCAGCGCGCCGCGCGGGACGGTCTCGATGTGGCCGAGGTCGGCGCGGCCGAGGCCGAGGCCGAGGGTGGTGCGGGGGCCGAGGCCGTCGCCGGGCTCCAGGGCGACCAGGCCGCGGCGGGCGCCGACGAGGGCGGCTCCGGCGCGCAGGAGCTCGTGGAGGGCCGGTTCCAGTGCGCTCGTGCGGGACAGGCGCTCGGTGAGTTCGTGGAGGGTCGTGAGGTCCGAGACCCAGCCGGCCAGCCGGTCCTGGAGGAGGGCGCCGGGCGCGGGGGTGTGCGGGGCGGGGACGGGAGCGGGATCCTGGGCGGCACCGGCGTCGGCGGCGGGGGGAGTGGGCGCGACAGTGTGTGCGGGCGTCGGAACCGTTGGATCGATTCCAGCCACTTTCGGAGGGTGCGGGGCGTTCATGGCGTCCGGCTTTCCGACCGGTGCGTATTGCTGAAAAGCATCGCAAACCCCCATGGCATTCTGCGCCGCTAGCAGTGTCTCCACATGTACACGCACTCGTGAGGGGATGTCCAGCATTGTCCTGCGGGGATTCCTGGTGTCCATGAGCCGGACGAGGTTTCCCTCGAACCCCTTGCCTTACTGCCAAGTTGGCTGAAAACTGCACCAGGTATCGGTCCATTGCGGTCGACTGGCCTTGCTCCACGGAGCGTCACAGCGGTCGTGATGGGTACGTACTCGGTGAAGGCCAGGGGTGGTTGGGGGCCGCCCGGAACCTGGCGACGGACCCGGGCGTCATAGCCACCGACGGCCGAGCCCCATCCTCCCTGGCGGAGGCGGAGAGAAACACGCGCGACGGCAAAACGCCATACTTCGCCACCCCCGCGCCGCAGCCGTGCTTGTGAACGACGCACTATGGACGCGGACGCGGCCCTTGCTCGACCCCTTGGGGTTCCCCCTGCCCTGCGCAGGGGTGTGATGCGCCAATAGGTACGCACAGTGAAGTGATCGACACATGGTGTGATGTGGACCACGGTGTTGCCAGCGGTGCAACGGAAAGGAACGAGCGCTCATGCGCGAGATCCTCGGAAGGCGACGCAGGCTCCTGTCCAGGCGGAACGACGGGAGGCCCAGGCGGAACGACGCGAGGCCCGAGCTGGTCGGCGCGGCCCTGACCTTCGCGACCCAGTGGCAGTGGCCGGTACTCCCGGGCGTGGCCCCGGACCCGCAGGGGCGGGCCCGCTGCGCCTGCCCCGACCCGGAGTGCACGGTGCCCGGTGCGCACCCCTTCGATCCCGGCCTGCTCGCGGCCACGACCGACGCCCGCATGGTCCGCTGGTGGTGGACCAACCGGCCCAGCGCGCCGGTCATCCTCGCCACCGGGGGCAAGGCGCCCTGCGCGGTCAGCCTGCCCGCCCTCGCCGCCTCCCGCGCCCTCGCCCTGCTCGACCGGCGGGGCATGCGCCTCGGCCCGGTGATCGCCTCCCCGACCCGCTGGGCGCTGCTGGTGAAGCCGTATTCCATGGAGCAGTTGGGCGAACTGCTCTACGCCAAGGACTTCGTCCCGGGCTCCCTGCGCTTCCACGGTGAGGGCGGCTACCTCGCCCTGCCCCCGTCCGAGACAGGCCAGGGCGCCGTCCGCTGGGAGCGCGCCCCGCTGCCGGGCTCGGCCGCGCCCTGGGTGCCCGACGTGGAGGCCGTGGTGGACGCCGTGGTCGACGCCCTCACTCGTACGGGTGTGAGCGCGCCCGAGTTGTAGGGGTGTCCGGCGCGGGTGGGGCCGCGCGTCCCGCTCGCTCGTTATCTTCCGCACATGCTGCGAATGTCTGGGGGACATGGGGGACACGGCCGTCGGTTCTCCGGTAGGCCTTCTGGGGGGCACAGCCGTCGGTTCTCCGGGTGGACTTCCGGGGGGTACGGCGGCCGGGATTCCGAGGGGGCTTCCGGACGGTACGGCGGCGGGGGTTCCGAGGGGTCTTCCGCGGCGTACGGCCGCGAGGGCGTCGAAGGTTCTGCCGGAGGGTTTGGCGGCAGGGCATCCGAGGGGGCTTCCGGCCGCGGGGGCTCTGAGGGTTCTTCCGGACGGTATGGCCGTCGGGGGCCCGGACGGCACGGCCGCCGGTCGCCGCGGCACGCGGCGCGGGCGACGGGGGGCCGGGCCGCCGGGCTGCGGCCGTCGGTGCTGTGGCCGGCGCTGTCGCGCGAGCGGGATCCCCGAAAGCTACGGCTGCTCGCGCTCGCGGTCGCCGTGACGGCCGCGGTCGTGCTGCCGCTGGCCGTGGCGTCCGCGGGGCCGGTGGGCGAGGCGGCCCGGCACGCCATGGCCGGGAAGCCGCGGGACGCCGTACGGTCCCCGGGGCCTTCAGGCGCCTCCGGAAGCCGGGGCGCCGCCGGGTCCGAGGCTGCCGCCGGGTCCACCGACGCCAAGCTGCCGTCGCTCGACGGGCCCACTCGGCTGCTCGGGCTGGGCCTGGCCACCGCCGCGCGGTGCGGCCCCCAGCTCACCTCCCCCGACGGCATCGAGGCGCAGACCTGTGTGCTGGCCCAGGGCGCCGACACCTGGGCCCGCACCTACTACCGCAACTCCACCGGCAAGCCGCTGGACTCCGTGCTCAGCCTGATGGGCCCGGGCGGCCACAGCCTGGAGATGCGGTGTGTCACGGGCGCCGACGACGAGCCCGCCACCTGCGAGACACCCCGTGAGCACAGCCGGGGCGGGATGGACGCCTACACGGCCGTCACCGAGTTCGCCGCGCACGGGTCCGACGGCGCGCTGCTGCTGCGCTCCGGCAGCAACTCGATGGGCGCCGACGGCAACTCCGGGTCAATCGACGGGAGTTGACGCTGCGCGACCGGCTGTGCCCGGTACGCGGACATGGAAAGACCCGGTTGCTGGCGACGGGGGATGCACCAGCAACCGGGCTACTGGAACGGTAACAAGAGATCGGCGGTTCGCAAATTCCGTCTGGGGCATTCGGCCACCGATTTCCCTGTCATCAGCGGGAGTTGTGACAGGAGTCACCTGTTTCGCGGGCCGTGCGCACGCCTTACCGACCGTTCAGTCGCCAGACGCGCGCGGCGGCGTCAGCTGAGCGTGACCTGCCGGTTGGTCAGTCCGCCACGCGCCCGGCGCTCCTCCGGCGTGAGCGGCTCGGTGGCGGCCAGGGCGGCGGCGAGGCGCTCGGCGAACTCGGCGGCCGGCTTCTCCACGTCGTCCGCCGTGACCCCGCTCGGCAGGTCCCAGACGGGCACGGTGAGGCCGTGAGCTCGGAAGGAGCCCACGAGCCGGGTGCCCTCGCCCAGGTGGGAACGGCCCGCCGCGTGCAGCCGCGCGAGAGCGTCCAGAAGCTGCTCCTCCGGATGCGGCATCACCCAGCGCAGGTGGTTCTTCTCCGGGGTCTCGCACCAGTACGCGGCGTCCACGCCGGTCAGCCTCGCCGTCGGGATGGCGGCGGCGTTGGCCCGCTCCAGGGAGGCGGTCACCTCGGGCGTGGCGTTCTCCGCGTCCGGCACCCAGAACTCGAAGCCGCTCTGCACCTCCGGCTCGAACGGAGCCTGGAGGTCGAGCACGTCCTGCAGCCGCGGACCGTCGGCCGGGGCGCGGCGGCCCTGCACCGGGGTGCCGGGCTCGGCCGTGAGGGCGCGCTGGAGGGTGTCCGCGAGGTCGCGGCTGAGGTCACCGGACGACGTGTCGTTCTGCAGGCCGAGCAGCACCGCGCCGTCGTCGCGGCGCAGTGCCGGCCAGGCCATCGGCAGCACCGTGGCCAGCGTGACCGACGGGACGCCCTCGGGCAGGCCGTCCTTGAGGGTCAGCTCGACCGTCGCGGCCGGCACCAGCTCGCGCAGCGCCACCCAGTCGCACTCGCCGGGCAGCCCCTCGAACGGGCGATGCACCAGTTCGGTCACCGCGTGCGCCGCGGCCCGGCCGTGGCACGCCTTGTAGCGCCGGCCGCTGCCGCAGGGGCAGGGCTCGCGGGCGCCGACAACCGGGACCTCCGCATCGCTGAGCTGCGGCCGCTCGGCCTTCGTCTGGGGTCGCTTCTTGGCCATCGTGGGTGTCTCCCGGTTACGGCTCTTCTCGTACGGGCGGGAGCCTAGCCGTTCAGGCCATGACCGGCGGGAACCTGTGGACAACGCACGCCCGCTCGACTCCAACGGTGTGAACCTGTGGACGACTTCGGAGCATCCGGCGGCGCGGTCCGAGCCCTCCCGGCCGAGCCGTCGTACGGCCGTCGGGTCGGACCTGGCACTGCGTCCGCCGGCCCAGCTCTTCGACCGTGTCCGTGATTACAAGCCCCCCGGACTGTCCGTCAGTCCAGGTCGTCGAACGCGTCCGCGAAGTCCAGCTCGGGCAGGGCCGGGCGCGCGGGGGACGTGACGCGCGTAGCGAAACCGTCCCGGCGGTACCCGGCATCGGGATCGTGTACGTCCTGGTGGACCACCACCCAGACCGTCACCTCGCCGTGGACGTCGTCCCGGACGCCCCAGTCGTCGGCGAGCGCCGTGATGATGTTCAGCCCGCGGCCGCCGTGCGCTGTCACCGACGGGGTGGCCGGTGCCGGGCGGGTCGGGCCGCCGCCATCCGTCACCTCGACGATGAGCCGGCCCCGCGCGTCGACCCGCCACGAGGCGCGCACATCGCCGTCACCGGCCGGCGCGTCGCCCAGGGGCCGCCCGTGCTTGCAGGCATTGCTCAGCAGTTCGGAAAGGATCAGTACGGCATCGTCGACGACCGATTCGGACACGCCACCGCTGCGCAACTGCGAACGCATCCGGTGTCTCGCCTTCCCCACGCCCGCAGGGCCATGGGGTACGGCCATGCTCGACGACGTGGGCACCTCCTGTGCCACCACCAACGCCACCCCCGAGACCTCCTTTGCCCCACGCCACGGTGTGGATGCCCCATTGGCCTGTACCGGAAACCGGCCAATCCGCTTCCGGTGACGCATTCGCAACGGCCCTGCACGGAGCGAACGCGCCGGAGCACTCCCTGTGACGAAGGCCTTTCCTCCGGTCGTCGTATGGCTGGATTTCAATGGTGTGGCCAAGAGGGGAGAATTCACCCAGCCGCACAGCGGGGTCAAGGGACAGGCACGGCTCCTTACCGGCCTCTTGAGGTCACACACGTCCCAGTTGACGCAGGACCGCGCGCGGGCGGTTGGTGATGATGGCGTCGATGCCCAGCTTCACGCAGAGATCGACGTCCTCGGGCTCGTTCACGGTCCAGACGTGCACCCCGTGACCGGCGCGCTGCAGCCGCTCCACATAGGCGGGGTTGTTGCGCACGATGCGGATCGAGGGGCCCGCGATCCGCACGCCCGCCGGCAGCCGTCCGTCGCGCAGCCGCGGCGTAAGGAACTGCACCAGGTAGACCGTCGGCAGCGTCGGCGCGGCGGTACGCACGCGGTGCAGCGAGCGCGCCGAGAAGCTCATGATCCGGACCTGCGACTCGGCGGCCGAGGCCGGAGCGTCCAGGCCGAACCGCTTCAGCAGCGTCAGCAGCCGCTCCTCGACCTGGCCGGCCCAGCGCGTGGGGTGCTTGGTCTCGATGGCGAGCTCCACCCGCCGCCCGGCGTCCGAGACCAGCTCCAGCAGCCGTTCCAGAGTGAGCACGGAGGTCTCCTCGCGGTCCTCCGGCCGGTGCTCCCAGTCGGGCTCCTCGTCCCGTCCGTGCCAGCTCTCGCGCGGCTTCCAGGAGCCGAAGTCCAGGGCGGCGAGATCGGCCAGTTCCAGCGCGGAGACGGCACCGCGGCCGTTGGAGGTACGGTTCACACGCCGGTCGTGGACGCAGACCAGATGGCCGTCGGCGGTCAGCCGTACGTCGCACTCGAGGGCGTCGGCGCCGTCCTCGATCGCCTTCTTGTAGGCGGCCAGGGTGTGCTCGGGCGCGTCTTCGGAGGCGCCTCGGTGGGCGACGACCTGGACGGAGCGCTGTAGTGCGTGGGTCACCGCGTCATGGTGCCACCGTCCGGGGGTACGAGGGGCGGCCCGGGCGCACCCGGTGCCCGTTTATGTAACTTTTGCCAGTAAAGGCCCTATGTAAAGACTCGCCGTGGACCCACAGCCACCGCTTATGGTGCTCTGACGGCTCGTGGGAAAAGCTGACTGCATACAAACGGAACAGCGATGATTGACCACAGCACCATGCACAGCTGCCGAGCGTGACCGAGTGCGACCCAGAAGAACAGCCGTGGACCGAGGAGAAGAGCTGTGAGCACCGAGAACGAGGGCAACGAGGTACCCGAGGCCCCGTCCGCGCCTCCTGTGCCGATGGCCGCTCCCGCCACTTCCCCGCAGGGCTCCACCCCCGGGGGCAACGAGCCGACGGCCGCCCTCCCGCCCGTACCGCAGGACGCCCCGGCCGCGGCCGAAACCCAGCCGGGCCGGCCCGCCACCGCGCACGCCGCCACCCCGCACGCCTCCGGCCCGTCCGCCCCTGGTTCGGCCCCCGAAGGCTCCTGGCCGCCTCCGCCGCCGGCCAACCCGCCCTACGGCGAGGGCGCGCCCTACGGTGACGCCGGTGCCGGTGCCGCCGGCTTCGGTGCGGGTGGCGCGGGCGGTGGCGGCGGCTGGGGAGCGTCGTACCAGCAACCCGCCCCCAAGCCGCGCAACGGGCGCGGCGGGCTCGTCGCCGCGGTCCTGGTGGCCGCGTTGGTCGCGGGCGGCCTGGGCGGCGGCCTCGGCTACACCCTGGCCAAGGACCACGACAACAACGGCTCCACCACCGTCTCCGCCTCCGACGGCAGCGCCGCTCAGGTCAAGCGCGCGCCCGGCACGATCGCCAACGTGGCCGCCAGGGCACTGCCCAGCACCGTCACCATCGAGGCCGAGAGCACCAACGGCGAGGGCGGCACGGGCACCGGGTTCGTCTTCGACACCCAGGGCCACATCGTCACCAACAACCACGTGGTGGCGGACGCCCTCGACGGCGGCAAGCTGACCGCCACGTTCCCGAACGGCAGGAAGTACGACGCCGAGGTCGTCGGCCACGCCCAGGGCTACGACGTGGCGGTCATCAAGCTCAAGAACCCCCCGTCCGACCTCAAGCCCCTCGCCCTCGGCGACTCCGACAAGGTGGCCGTCGGTGACGAGACGATCGCCATCGGCGCCCCCTTCGGCCTGTCCAACACGGTGACGACCGGGATCATCAGCGCCAAGAACCGTCCGGTGGCCTCCAGCGACGGCAGCTCCTCCAGCAAGGCGTCGTACATGAGCGCGCTGCAGACCGACGCGTCGATCAACCCGGGCAACTCCGGCGGCCCGCTGCTGGACGCCTCCGGCGCGGTCATCGGCATCAATTCGGCGATCCAGTCGACCAGCAGCGGCGGCGGTTTCGGCGGCTCCGGCCAGTCCGGCTCGATCGGCCTCGGCTTCGCCATCCCGATCAACCAGGCCAAGTACGTAGCCCAGCAGCTGATCAAGACCGGCAAGCCGGTGTACGCCAAGATCGGCGCCTCCGTCTCGCTGGAGGACTCCACCGGCGGAGCGAAGATCACTGACCAGGGCGCGGCCGGCTCCGCCGCGGTCGAGCCGGGCGGTCCGGCCGACAAGGCGGGCCTCAAGCCGGGTGACGTGATCACCAAGCTGGACGACATGGTGATCGACAGCGGCCCGACCCTGATCGGCGACATCTGGACCCACAAGCCCGGCGACAAGGTCACGATCACCTACAAGCGCGGCGGCCAGGAACACACGGCCCAGCTGACCCTGGGCTCCCGGGCCGGCGACAACTGACCGGCCCGACCGGCACGCACGCGTAGGGGCGCTTCTCCTGGGAGGGGCGCCCTTGCCGGCGGCCACCCCGGGTCCCGTACCGGCTCCCGAGGCTCCACCACGGACCACGCCACCCGCCGGACGTCCGGTCCCGGTACGCTGTACCCGCTCCGCCCCAGGTGGGCGGGGACGAGGTGGGTTGCCCGAGCGGCCTAAGGGAACGGTCTTGAAAACCGTCGTGGCGCGAGTCACCGTGGGTTCAAATCCCACACCCACCGCGGATGTTGGAAAGGGGCGCCCCCTGAGGGGGCGCCCTTTTCATGTGTTCCGGCGGCGTCCCGCTGTCACGGTCGGTGGCCCGTCATCCGTGCGGCCGAGGCGATCGTCGCGCGGGCCTCGCGTTCGGACAGGCCGGTGCCCAGGGCGGCCTCGGTGAGGGGGTCGGCCAGGGCGGCGCCGATGCCGTTCTCGTAGGCGCGGCAGGCCGCCCAGAAGAGGCGGGTGTTGCGCTGGCCCTCGTGCGCCGAGAGGACGAACTGGACCAGGCCGCGGCCGTGGTCGACGGGGACCGGGGGGTCCGGGTGCGGATGCGGGGGCCGGGGTGGTGGCACCAGCAGGCGCAGCAGGGACGGCGGGCAGGGGGCGGGCGCGAGGTGTGCGGTGCCGGGGGCGGTCGTGTACGCGCCGTGGTCGGTGCGGGAGCCGGGGCCCACGAGGTAGCCGCCGGCGCCGCGGATGTCGATGCCTGGGGCGAGGCGCCCGGCGGAGTTCGGTACGACGACGTCCGGCGGGCCGGTGAGCCACAGGTGACGGCCGCCGCTCGGAGTGCGTACGACGACCGTCTCCGGAATGGTGAACAGATGGCGCAGCGCCAGTTCGCGCAGCGCGGTCGAGGAGCTCGTGCCCGACTTGGTGTCCAGGTCGACACCGATCAGGTGGTACGGCGGCAGCCCGCAGGCGATGCCGTAGCCGGTGGCCCAGGGCGCGGCGGCGAACAGCTCGCGGATGCGGACGGGGTCGGTCGAGGCGTCGTACACACCGTGGCCGAAGCGGCCGCACTCGCCGTGGCAGCGGGGTCCGGCCGGGTCGGGGCCGTCGCGGTGGGGGGAGCGCAGGGCCGGGAGCTTGGTACGGGACAGGGGGATGACGGCCAGGCCGCGTTCGGCGGCTGACAGAGCGTGTGCGAGGGCCAGCGTCGTGGCCTGACGGTCGGTGTAGGCCATGCCTCCATGTTCGTACGTACGTTCGAAAAAGTGAAGAGGGGTCGGTGGTGACGCGCCGGGAGCCGAGAAATTGGCCGGATATGTGAGGGAACGATTCACCCCTTGTGTCGCTTGGTGAGGGAAAGCGCCATCTGATCCCGCTCGGTGAGTGAAGTGACGAAAGGTGGCGATAGGGGTTTATCGACTTGTCATCACGCTTGCGTGCGAATCGGGTCTTCCGGGGTGGTTCGCCGGGGATTCGGTGGGCAACTCTGATCTCGCGACGTCGTCCACCACGGTCAGAGCGGTCGGCCAACTGCCCTGACACAAGCCGCACTTCACGCACTTCCGGCCCTAGGGCCGCAGAGTTCTCGGTTCTGGAGGAACAACATGGCAAGCATCCGCACCGCCCGCGTTCTCGCCGCCGTCGCAGCGCTCCCGCTCGCAGCCGCCCTGTTCAGCGGCGTCGCGGCCGCCGACAACGGCTCCTTCGCGGACGACGGATCGAGCGCCAACACCGGTGTGGCGGGCATCATCGGCAGCGGAGTCGGCCACGACAACTACGGCAACTCGTCCACCACGCAGCAGAACGCGGTCGGCAACGGTGCCTCGAACCAGAGCAACACCGCTCAGGTCAACGGCTCCGCCTGGACGGCCATCCAGCAGGGCAACGAGAACGTGGCCATCCACTTCACCCGCCTGTGGTGACCCTCGGGCGAGGCCCCTCCCGGTGAGGGTCCTCGTGGGGCGTGCTTCGGGGTCGTAACACGTCTGCGCGGCGGTACTTCGGTGCCGCCGCGCAGGCGTTTTCGACCTTGACAGCCACCTGGATCTGACGGACAGTCAGAAACTGTCCTGTCAGGTACGCGAGGCCGGGAGGGCCCCCGCCGTGCACCTCGCCCCCACGGAGCGGCAGCAACGCCCGCGCCCCGAACTCCGCGGCTGCTTCCGGGCGGTGCTGCCGGACCACCGCGACCGCTGCCACCGCCGAGATCACCGTGATGATCGTGATCACCGCGATCACCGCGGACAGGCGGGCGCCACCGATGCCCGCGCTCCGGTGCGCCGCATCGGCGCCGCCGGTGTCTTTGCGGTCGCGCCCAACACCGTGGGCCCCATCCTCATGAAGTACGGCAGCGAGCGGCAGAACGCCCACCTTCTGCCCCGCATTCTCGGCAGGGACGCCGCCTTCGCGATCGGCTGCACCGAGCCGTCCACCGGCACCGCCCTGGCCCCGTTGCGCACCCGGCCCGAAGGCGAGGGCTGGTCGCTGATGGCCGGCCGGCTCACCCACGAGCGGGTCGCGCTCGCCGCCCTCGGCATGCGGGCCGAGGATGTCCTCGCCGCCGTGCTCACCGCCGCCCGTACACCCGATCAGGTGAATCTGCGATGCCGCATCGATGAGCCGTGGGTGGGTCTCAGGGGCGCCGAGGCGCATGTCGGGCCGGCGGCAAAACGCCTGCTCAGCCGGCGTTTACTGGCGAATGTGGGGGCGGGCCGGCCGCCCCTGGGCGAGGCGAGTGGCGTGAAATCCGCGGGAACGGAATCGGCTGTCGCGACGTATCGCATGTGTCAGGAGATCGCCGGCGAGGCGGGCCTGATCCGCTCCGGCTTCCCGGGGGCCTTCGGGGACGGCGAACGGCAGCGGCTGAACAGGACGGTACGGATCAATACGTTCGGGGGCGGGGTGAGCGAGGTGCAGCGGGAGATCGTCGTGACGATGCGGCTCGGGATGACGAGGGGGCGGCGGTGAGCACGGAGGGCATGCGGCCGCGGGCCGGGGATGCGGGCGGTGCGGATCTCGACGAACTCGGCGCGCGGCTCAAGGCGTACGAGGGGCGGCCGGCCGCCGTCGCCGGGGCGGGCAAGGACCCGGTGAACGCGCCGATGATCCGGCACTGGTGCGAGGCCATGGGCGACACCAACCCGGCTTACTCCGGCCCCGACGCCATCGCCCCGCCCACCATGCTCCAGGCCTGGACGATGGGCGGCCTGTCCGGACACGAGGGCCGCACGGGGGCCTACGACGAGCTGCTGTCCCTCCTCGACGCCGCGGGTTGTACGGCCGTGGTGGCCACCGACTGCGAGCAGGAGTATCCACGGTCCCTGCGCCCGGGTGACCAGGTCACCTTCGACTCGGTGATCGAATCGGTCTCCGCCCGCAAGACGACGAGACTGGGCGCCGGGTACTTCGTCACGACCCGCACGGACGTCCGCGTCGACGGCGCCCTCGCGGGCACGCACCGCTTCCGCATCCTCAAGTACGCCCCTGCGCGCCGGAAACCCCCGGCCCGGCGCCCCCGCCCGGTGGTCAACCGGGACAACGCCGGCTTCTGGCAGGGCGTGGCCGAGCAGCGACTCCTCATCCAGCGCTGCACGGACTGCGGCACCCTGCGCCACCCCTGGCTGCCGGGCTGCAACGCGTGCGGCTGCCTGGACTGGGACACGGTCGAGGCGAGCGGCGAGGGGACGGTGTACTCGTACGTGGTGATGCACCACCCGCCCTTCCCCGCCTTCACCGAGTCCGATCACGCCGCCGACGCGCCGGGGCCCTACGCGGTCGGTCTGATCGAACTCGCCGAGGGCGTGCGGATGGTGAGCAATGTGATCGGGGTGCCGTACGACAAGGTGCGCATCGGCCTGCCGGTCCGGGTGGAGTTCCGGACCTACGAGGACGCGGAGGGCGCGCAGATCCTCCCGGTCTTCCGGGTCGTCGAAGGAAACGGCGAGGGCGAGGCCTGACATGGACTGGCAGACCGTCCAACTCCGCGCCACCGATGCCTACATGGTGCATGCCGGACGGCATCTGCACAGGAGTTGATCACGAGTGGGGAGTCAGCCATGAACACCGCGCCGACGACGGCACTGACGGCGGGAGCCGAGCTGCCCCCGCTGGAGATCCCGGTCACGCGGACGCTGATCGTGGCAGGGGCGATCGCCTCGCGGGACTACCAGGACGTGCACCACGACGCCGAGTCGGCCAGGCAGAAGGGCTCGCAGGACGTCTTCATGAACATCCTGACGACGAACGGCCTGGTCGGCAGGTACATCACGGACCAGTTCGGCCCGACGGCGGTACTCCGCAAGGTCGCCATCAGGCTCGGAGCGCCCAACTACCCAGGAGACACGATGGTGTTGACGGGCACGATCGAGGCGGTCGACGGCGACACCGCCACCGTCAGGGTCGTCGGCGCCAACTCCCTCGGCCGGCATGTGACGGGCACGGTGACGGTCACGGTCCCGACGGACCCGGGCGCGGAGGGCCGCTCATGAGTGCCCGGGTGCGCGACACCCTGGCCGGGCGCGCCGCGATCGCCGGGATCGGGGCCACCGAGTTCTCCAAGGACTCCGGGCGCAGCGAGCTGAGGCTGGCCGTGGAGGCGGTGCGGGCCGCGCTGGACGACGCGGGGCTCGCGCCGGCGGACGTGGACGGGATGGTGACGTTCACGATGGACACCAACCCGGAGATCACAGTGGCCCAGGCCTGTGGGATGGGCGAGCTGTCCTTCTTCTCCCGGGTGCACTACGGCGGCGGCGCGGCCTGCGCGACCGTGCTCCAGGCGGCGCTCGCGGTGGCGACGGGCGTGGCGGAGGTCGTGGTCTGCTACCGCGCCTTCAACGAACGTTCGGGCCGCAGGTTCGGCGCCGGTGTGCAGCACCGGGAGCCGTCGGCCGAGGGCGCCGCGCTCGGCTGGGTGCTGCCGTTCGGGCTGCTCACGCCGGCCTCCTGGGTGGCGATGGCGGCCCAGCGGTATCTGCACGCGTACGGGCTGACGCCGGAGGTCTTCGGGCATGTGGCCGTGGTGGACCGCAAGTACGCGGCGACGAACCCGGCGGCGTACTTCCACGGCCGCCCGATCACCCTCGCCGAACACACGGCGTCCCGCTGGATCGTGGAGCCGCTGCGGCTGCTCGACTGCTGCCAGGAGACCGACGGCGGGCAGGCGATCGTCGTCACCTCGGTGGAGCGGGCCCGGGACCTGCGGTACCCCCCTGCGGTGATCGCGGCGGCCGCCCAGGGCGCCGGTCGGGGGCAGGAGCAGATGACCAGCTTCTACCGGGACGATCTGACCGGCCTGCCGGAGATGGGCGCGGTGGCCCGCCGGTTGTGGAGGTCGTCCGGATTCGGCCCCGCGGACATCGACGTGGGGATCGTCTACGACCACTTCACACCGTTCGTGCTGATGCAGCTGGAGGAGTTCGGATTCTGCGGGAAGGGAGAGGCGGCGGACTTCGTGGCCGAGGAGCGGCTGCCGCTCAACACACACGGGGGCCAGCTCGGGGAGGCCTATCTGCACGGGATGAACGGCATAGCGGAGGCGGTACGCCAGCTGCGGGGCACGGCGGTGAACCAGATACCGGGCGCGACCCGGACCCTGGTGACGGCCGGCACCGGGGTGCCCACCTCGGGGCTGATCCTGACGACAGCCGACTGACCGACGACCGCCTGCCGCCTGCGGCGTTACCGACCGGCTCCCGTTCCCGGAATCGCGGCCCGGCTTCCTCGCCCCGGTGCGGATCGGCGCCACCGGGACTTGCCGACCGGCTCCCAGCCCCTGGAGTTGCCGACCGGCTCCGCCCCCGAGGTGCTGACTGACTCCCCCCTCCCGAGTCCCTGACAGGCTCTCCACACCCGGAGTCGCAGACCGGCTCGCCCTCCCGAGGCGCCGACCGGCGCTCCACACCCGGAGTTGCCGGCTGACCCCACCCCCTGAGGCGCAGACCGGTGCTCCACACCCGGAGTCGCCGACCGGCTCCCAGCCCCTGGAGTTGCCGACCGGCGACCACCCCCAAAGGGGCCGACCGGCTCCCACCCCCAAAGGGGCCGACCGGCTCCCCCCCCGAGGCGCCGACCGGTTCCCACCCCCGGAATCGCGGGTCGCCTCCCACCCCCGGAATCGCGGGTCGGCTCCCACCCCCGGAATCACACGTCGGCTTCCCCTCCCCCGAGCCGCTGACCGGCGGCGCTGAACCGTGCCGGGAGCGGGTCGGCTCGTCTCGGTCTCAGGGTCGGACAGTGGGCGGAGTCAGGTGCGTTGGGGGTGGCGTCAGGGTCGTACCCGCAGACGGGGTGCACCCGCCGTCCACCTTCAGGAGGTGGAGCCAGCCCCACCCCTACAACCTGAGGGGGACGCCGCTTCGGGACCTGGGGGCGATCCGCCGGAGGGGGTCCGCTCCTAGCGTGGAGCCATGACCACACCCGTCTGCACCAGCGCCTCGGCCGCCGCCGCACCAAGGCGGCAGACTCTCCCGCACTCCCGGCTCCGGCCGGGCGGGGAGGCTCCGACATATCCGACGTTCGCGTCGTATGTGCGCGCTCGTCAGCCGGTTCTGCTGCGCACCGCGCGCTCGCTCACCGCGAACCTGAGCGACGCCGAGGACCTGCTGCAGACCGCGCTCGCCAAGACCTACGTGGCCTGGGAGCGGATCGAGGACCAGCGGGCGCTCGACGGCTATGTGCGCCGCGCGCTGCTGAACACCCGGACCTCGCAGTGGCGCAAGCGCAGGGTGGACGAGTTCACCTGCGACGAGCTGCCCGAACCGGAGCCCGTGCCGGGCGACGACGACCCGGCCGAGCGCCAGGCGCTGCACGACGCCATGTGGCGGGCGATCACGAAACTGCCGGCGCGGCAGCGGGCGATGGTCGTCCTGCGCTACTACGAGGACCTCAGCGAGGCCCAGACCGCCGAGGTGCTCGGGGTGTCGGTGGGCACGGTGAAGTCGGCGGTGTCGCGTGCGCTGGCCAAGCTGCGCGAGGACCCCGAGCTGGTCCTTGTTCGCCAGTGGGTTCGCTAGTGGCCCGGTGGTGCGGCTGACCTGCTGGGGCTGCCCCCGGACAGGCTGATTGTCTCCTCCCTAGTGACATACCGCGCGGTATGTGAGCAGAATCAGCGCATCCCTCTACCACCGCGTAGGCAGTGCCGCCCCGGGAGGACTCCGTGCTGAGCACCATGCAGGACGTACCGCTGACCGTCACCCGCATCCTGACGCACGGGACGCTGGTGCACGGGCGGTCCCAGATCGTCACCTGGACCGGAGAGGCCGAGCCGCAGCGGCGCAGTTTCGCCGAGGCCGGGACGCGCGCGGTGCAGCTGGCGAACGCCCTGCGCGACGAACTCGGCGTGCGGGGCCACGACCGGGTGGCCACCCTGATGTGGAACAACGCCGAGCACGTGGAGGCGTACTTCGCGATCCCGTCCATGGGCGCGGTGCTGCACACCCTCAATCTGCGGCTGCCCGCCGAGCAGTTGGCGTGGATCGTCAATCACGCGGCCGACAAGGTCGTCGTCGTCAACGGCTCGCTGATCCCGCTGCTCGCGCCGTTGCTGCCCAAGCTGCCGACGGTGGAGCACATCGTCGTGTCGGGTCCCGGTGACCGTGCGCCGCTGCGGGGCGCCGCCGCACGGGTGCACGAGTACGAGGAGCTGATCGCGGACCGGCCGACCACGTTCGACTGGCCGGAGCTGGACGAACGCCAGGCCGCCGCCATGTGCTACACCTCCGGCACCACCGGCGACCCCAAGGGCGTGGTGTACAGCCACCGTTCGATCTACCTGCACTCCATGCAGGTCAACATGACCCAGTCGATGGGCCTGACCGACCGGGACACCTCACTGGTCGTCGTCCCCCAGTTCCACGTCAACGCCTGGGGCCTGCCGCACGCCACCTTCATGACCGGCGTCAACATGCTGATGCCGGACCGCTTCCTCCAGCCCGTGCCGCTCGCCGAGATGATCGAACGCGAGAGGCCGACGCACGCCGCGGCCGTCCCGACCATCTGGCAGGGCCTGCTCGCCGAACTGAACAACAGGCCCCGTGACGTCTCCTCCCTCACCCAGGTCACGATCGGCGGCTCCGCCTGCCCGCCCTCCCTCATGGAGGCCTTCGACACGCTCGGCATGCGCGTGTGCCACGCCTGGGGCATGACGGAGACCTCGCCGCTCGGCACCGTCGCGCGTCCCCCGGCCCACGCGGCCGGCACGGACGAGGAGTTCGCCTACCGCCTCACCCAGGGCCGCTTCCCGGCCGGCGTCGAGGCCCGGCTCACCGGCCCCGGCGGTGAACGCCTCCCCTGGGACGGCGAGTCGGCGGGCGAGCTGGAGGTGCGCGGCCCGTGGATCGCCGGCGCCTACTACAACGGCCCCGACGCCGAACCCCTCCGCCCCGCCGACAAGTTCAGCGCGGACGGCTGGCTGAAGACGGGTGACGTCGGGACCATCTCCCCCGACGGCTACCTCACCCTCACCGACCGCGCCAAGGACGTCATCAAGTCCGGCGGCGAGTGGATCTCCTCGGTGGAGCTGGAGAACGCGCTGATGTCCCACCCGGACGTCGCCGAGGCCGCGGTGGTCGCCGTACCCGACGAGAAGTGGGGTGAGCGCCCGCTGGCCACGGTCGTCCTCCGGGCGGGCGCCACCGCCGACTTCGAGGCCCTGCGCGTCTTCCTCGCCGAGGAGGGGCGCATCGCCCGCTGGCAGCTGCCCGAGCGCTGGACGATCGTCGAGTCGGTGCCGAAGACGAGCGTGGGCAAGTTCGACAAGAAGGTGTTGCGCAGGCAGTACGCGGACGGCCAGTTGGACGTCACCCGGCTCTGACGGCGGCCAACACGCACGCGGCGGTTTCGACGGGCCCTGTCGGTGCGGGGCCCGGCCGCAACCGCCGGGGGGAACAGCCCCCAGGTACCCGCAACCACCGGGCACGACGGCACCCGCACCCGCCCGCACGACGAGCCCCCGAGCCTGCCCCCCGAACCTGCCTGTCCCCCGAACCTCCGCCCGGCGTACGCCTAGTTCGTGCCGATCCGCGCCAGCAGGTCCACGATCCGGCTCTGGACCTCGGAGCTCGTGGAACGCTCCGCGAGGAACAGGACCGTCTCGCCCGAGGCCAGCCGGGGCAGGTCGGCCTGGTCGACGGCGGCGGTGTAGACGACCAGCGGGGTCCGGTTGAGCTGCCCGTTCGCGCGCAGCCAGTCGATGATCCCGGTGACCCCCGCCTGCCGCCGCTGCACCTGCATCAGGTCCATCACCACGAGGTTCGGCCGGAACTGCCCCGCCAGCGTCACCGCGTCGCCGTCGCTCGCGGCCCGCGCCACCTGCATCCCGCGCCGCTCCAGCGTCGAGGTCAGCGCCAGCGCGATCTCCGCGTGCTCCTCGATGAGCAGTACCCGCGGCGGATGCTGCTCGCTGTCCCGCGGCGCCAGCGCCTTCAGCAGCACGGCGGGATCGGCGCCGTACGCCGCCTCGCGTGTCGCCTGTCCGAGTCCGGCCGTCACCAGCACCGGTACCTCGGCCGCGACGGCGGCCTGTCGCAGCGACTGCAGGGCCGTACGCGTGATGGGCCCGGTCAGCGGATCCACGAACAGCGCGGCCGGGAACGCCGCGATCTGCGCGTCGACCTCCTCACGGGAGTGCACGATCACCGGCCGGTAGCCACGGTCGCTCAGCGCCTGCTGGGTCGTCGCGTCCGGCGCGGGCCACACCAGCAGCCGGCGCGGGTTGTCCAGCGGCTCCGGCGGCAGTTCGTCGTCGAGCGGCTGCGGACGCGGGGCGTCCGAGATCTCGACGGCACCCCCGGGGCCGTCCAGCGGCTCGGGGCCTTCGGCGGCGTTGGCGTCCGGTGCGCCTATGGCGTACGACCGTCCGCCGCCCTCGGTGCCGGGGGCGAGCCGGGACTGCCCGGCCAGGGACGGATGCCCGGTCGTCGGCTGTTCGGCCGCCTGCCCCGGCTGCTGCTCCGGGCGCTTGGCCGGGTCGGGCGGCGTGCCCAGCTTGCGCCGGCGGCCGGAACCGCCCGGCGCGTGCGGCGGCGGGGTCGGCGTCGGCTGCTGCACCTGAGCGGCCTGCCGCGAGAACGGCACACCCTGCCCGAGCGTGCGCACGCTGATCGCCCGGCTCTGCGTCGAGTTCGGATCGGCGCCGTTCTCGGCGGGCAACGGCAACGGCTGCGCGGCCCGTGGCACCTGGGCTCCGGCGTGTCCCGCGGGGAGCGGGGTGCCGGGGGCCGGGGTGCCGGTCGGCGGTACGGGCGTGCCCGCACCCGAGGTGTCATCGGCGCCGGCGCCGGGCCACTGCCGGGGCACGCCGGTCGCCTGGACGCCCGTCGGCACCGGTCCGGCACCGGCCTCCGCGGGCAGCGGCTGGGCGCCCGGCGTACCACCGGGCGGCGTTGCGGCCGTTGCCGTCGTCGTGGGCTGCTGGGCCGGGCCGGCCCGTCCGGGAGCCCCCGGAACCGGCCGGCCGACGGTGTCATGCGCGGGTGTGGCGGGGTGCGGTACGGCGGGGTGAGGTACGGCCGCCTGCTGACCGGGCGCGGCGACACCGGCCGGTGTGCCGGGTGCCGCAGCCGGCGTCTGCGCGGGACCGGCCTGGACGGGGATGCTCTGCCCGGCCGTACCCTGCGCCGGAACACCGTGAACCGGCGTGCCCTGACCGGGAGTCGGCGTTCCCACCGGGTGCGGGCCGGCCTGCCCGGGAGCGACCGGAACCCCCTGAGGGGGAGTCACCTGCCCCGGAACACCCTGCGCCGGGGCCGGCTGCGCGGGAACGGTCTGGCCCGGAGCGGCCTGGGACGGGGGCGTAGATACCGGGGCCGGCTGAGCGGGGTCCGCCGACTGGGCCACGGCCCGGCGGCGCCGGCCGGTCGGTGCGCTGGTCGGATGCGGCTGCGGCGGGGTGTGGTCCGCGGCCTGGTCGAGCGGTACGGCGTCGTGCCGGCCGTCGTCACCCGGTGCCCCCGCGGCGGACAGCGGCAGCTGAGCGGGGACCGGCACCGGGCCGGAAGCCTGACCGGGAACGGGAACGGGAGCGGAACCCGGGACGAGGCCGGGACCGGCAATCGGCCCCGCGCTCTGCGGCTGCCCCTCGGCGCCAGGAACAGCACCCGCACCGGGACCGACCGGCACAGCGCCCCCCGGCCCCACCGGCACACCGGCACCCGGAACGCCGCCGGCCGCCGGGACCGTACCCACTCCGGTCGCCGCGTCCGCGGACTGCGGGGAGCGGTCGGCCTCGGCCGGCGGCAGGGCGAAGACCGTACGCGCACCGCCCGCCTCCTGGGCGGCGGCACGCTCCGCCGCCGCGGCCAGCGCACGCCGGCGCCGTCCGGTCGGAACGGCCTCCGCACCCGCAGCGGCCTGCGCACCCGGCGCCGGCTCGCTGCCCGCCGCCGGCAGTGCGGGCGGCAGGGCGGCCTGCGGGGCGCCGGAGTCGGGGCGGGCGCGCCGGCCCGTGGGCGCGGGCACGCCATGCGGCGGAACGGTCGGCCCCAGTCCCGTACCGGAGGCGGCGGCCCCCGCCGCATGCTCGGCCGCGGTCACCACCGCGCCCTCGCTCACACCCTCACCGGCACCGGCGCCGACCTCGGCGGGCCGGCCACGGCGTCGCCCGGTACCCCCGGACGCGGCCTCCGCTCCCTCGGCCGGGACCGCGCCGGTCTCGTCGGCGGGCGCGGATGCACGCCTGCGGCGGCGCCCGGTCGGCGCGTTCCCGTCGGCCTCCCCGGCACCGGGAACGTCACTCTCCAGGAAGGCGTCGGTGGAGGACCGACGGGCTCGCCGCCGTCCACCACCGGACTGCTCGGCGGCACCGGCCTCGAACAGGGCCACCTCACCGGCACCGGAGACCTGGCCGCCCGCGTCCGGCGCGGCGGCCGGAAGCTCGGCGGCGGCCACCTGCCCCGCACCCGCCCCGCCGACCGTCCCGGCGCCACCGCCGAGCGGCACCTCCAGCACATACGCACTGCCGCTCATGCCCGGCACCTCGTGCGTCTGCAGCACGCCGCCGTGGGCCCGTACGATCCCGCGCACGATCGGCTCGTGCACCGCGTCTCCCCCGGCGTACGGCCCGCGCACCTCGATCCGCGCGACCTCACCGCGCTGCGCGGCCGCGACCACGACGGTGTTGTCCAGGTAACCGCCCGCGGAGACGGGCGAGTTCCCGGTGGCGTCGACACCGGCGACATCCGCCACCAGATGGGCCAGCGCGGTGGCGAGCCGCTGCGGGTCGACCTCGGCCTCGATGGGCGGCGCGTGCACGGCGAACTGCACCCGTCCCGGGCCGATCAGCTCGACGGCGCCGTCCACACCGGCGGCGACGACGGCGTCCAACAGCACTTTTGTACGAGTGATGTCCTCGGCGCCCGCGTCCAGCCGCTGGTACCCGAGGACGTTGTCGACAAGGGTCGTGATCCGCGAATATCCGGCCGAAAGGTGATGCAGGACCTGGTTGGCCTCGGGCCACAGCTGCCCGGCGTCGTCGGCGGCCAGGGCGGCCAGCTCGCGCCGCAGCTCCTCCAGCGGTCCGCGCAGCGACTGCCCGAGCAGGGTCAGCAACTGCTCGTGCCGCCCGGTGAGGGCCTCGTACCGGTCCTTCTCCCGCTCGGCGAGCGCGGCGTACCGCTCCTCGCCGGCCGCGAGCTCCTCGTCGTGCTTCTCCCGGAGCTCCTCGACCTCGGTGACATGCTGCTGGCGCAGCGCGGTCAGGTCGGAGGCGTGCTTCTCGGAGAGCCGCTCGACCTCCTCCGCGTGCGCCTTCTCCAGCGCGGCCTTCTCCTCGGCGAGGGCGTCGTAGGGCCGCCGGTCGGTGAAGGTCATGACGGCACCGACGAGCTGGTCCCCGTCGCGCACCGGCGCGGTGGTCAGATCGACCGAGACCTTCTCGTCTCCCTTGGACCACAGCACCTGCCCGCGCACCCGGTGCTTGCGCCCGGAGCGCAGGGTGTCGGCGAGCGGCGACTCCTCGTACGGGAACGGCGACCCGTCGACGCGGGAGTGCAGCACCAGCGTGTGCAGCTCCTTGCCGCCCAGCTCCCCGGCCCGGTACCCCAGAATCTGGGCCGCGGCCGGGTTGACGAGCACGATCCGCCCGCCGGTGTCCGTCCCCACCACACCCTCGGAGGCGGCCCGGAGGATCATCTCCGTCTGCCGCTGCGAGCGCGCCAGCTCGGCCTCGGTGTCGACGGTCCCGGACAGGTCCCGGACGACGAGCATGAGCAGCTCATCGCCCGTGTAGCCGTAACCGTCGTACGCCTGCTGACCGTTCTCCAGGTTCGCGCTCGTGACCTCGACGGGGAACTCGGACCCGTCGGTCCGTCGCGCGACCATCCGCGTGGGCTTGGTCCGCCCCTGCGGATCCATGTGATCGGGCCGCCGCATGGACCCCGGGATCAGCCGCGAGTCGAACTCGGGCAGCAGATCGAGCAGCCCACGCCCCACGAGAGCCGTACCGGGCGCCTCGAATGCCTCGAGCGCGATGGTGTTGGCGTTGACGACGGTTCCGTTGGCGTTGACCAGGACCAACGCGTCCGGCAGCGCGTCGAGTATGGCTGCGAGGCGAGCAGCGCCTCGGGATGGCCTGCTGCTCACGAGACGCCTTCCTCCCTGTTACCGCATCTTGCCGACCGCTCGGGCCATCTTGCCAACCGGCCCGCGACGTGTCACGCGAGGGAGTCTAAGGGCACACGTTGCGCTCGCGACGCCGGATGAGAGAGAGGTCCCACGACGAAGTGACACCGAACCGGCCACCACACGCCGGCCACGGCCTCCGACTCCGCGAGACCTTCGCGGGACCTTTACGGGACCGGTGATTTCGCCGGGCAAGCCTGCGAGCCGGCCCGCTGGGGGTGACCGGCGGTGCGGGCGGGGCGGGGCTGTGGGTCGTTGGGCTGGTGGGGAACTGGTGGGGGCTGGTGCGGACCGGTGAGCCGGTGGGCCGGTGGGCCGCCTACGGGCTTGCTGGCTGACAGGCTTATGGGCCTACGTCGCCGGACCCGGCTTCGGCAGCAGTGGCACCATCCGGTCCCACCGTCCGATCTCGCATCCGTTGCTGCGGTCGTAGGCGGCATCGACGCTGCGTCCGGCCCAGGTGCCGGTCACCCGGGCGGTGGCCGGTCCGCCGTAGAGCATGGTGCAGAGGGTGCCGGGCGGCACCGGGGCGAAGAGGTCCCGCCCCCACCGCGTGTGCTCGTCCAGCGCCCGGCAGGCCTCCGCCGCGTCCGGGCGTGTCCCGTCGGCCGGATGACAGAACAGCTCGTACGTCCCGTCCTGCCCGGACCCGGCATGCTGCACGACGACGGTGAGGTGATCACCGGCCCGGTCCTCGGGCCGCACGGGCGGCGGCACGACGGGCGCGGCGACGGCGGGCACGGCGCAGAGGGCGGTCAGGGCGGTCAGGGCGGATACGGCGGAGAGAGCGGACACGGCGGCGAGGGCGGGCGAGCCACCGCCATGCACACGCCACCCCCGACCACGAAAGGCACGCCCCGCATCCCGCTGACGTGCTCTGCGCCCCTGCCCCCGCTGCTGACCCGGCTGAAGGTGAGAAACCATGCCCTGACCAACGCCCCGGCCCCCCGGACGTTGCGTCTGCGCCGCGCCGTGCGGAAGCCCTTTGCCCTGTGACCCGACTGCCTAGTACCGTGGGAGCCGATTGGTGACAGGCCGCGTGGCTGTGTCATCATCTGCACGCACCACTCGCGCGCTCGCGTGAGCGGTTGTGCTGGAGGCGTCGCCTAGTCCGGTCTATGGCGCCGCACTGCTAATGCGGTTTGGGCCTTAAAGCCCATCGAGGGTTCAAATCCCTCCGCCTCCGCACCGATCCCGAAGCCCCGGTCCCCAGGACCGGGGCTTCGGCGTTCCCGCCCTCGACCACGCCCCACCCCGGATCTGGGCGTTTCCGCAGGTCACAAGGGGTTTGCCAAACGGATTTCACATGTCGGCGGCAGTCATGTAATGTTCTTCCTGTCGCCGG
Source organism: Streptomyces sp. RB17 (assembly GCF_009604455.1). Classification (GTDB taxonomy): domain Bacteria; phylum Actinomycetota; class Actinomycetes; order Streptomycetales; family Streptomycetaceae; genus Streptomyces. The sequence goes on along the minus strand of NZ_WEGL01000004.1, from coordinate 142,833 downwards.
GACGGGCCGAAAGGGCCGAAACGGAGACAAGAACAAAAGAACAAGCACTCGTAGCTTAACGGATAGAGCATCTGACTACGGATCAGAAGGTTGCAGGTTCGAATCCTGCCGAGTGCACACAGGTTAGAGGCCCCGGAGAGATCCGGGGCCTCTGGCGTTTCGGCCGGGCGTGGCGGGCGACCGCTACGGCAACTGCGTGATCGAATTCGCCGCACCCTCGGTCAGCACTCCTCGTCGGGGTCGTTCCGGTTCAGCTTCTCCAGATATTCGTGCGCCAGCGTCGTGGCCCGGGTGAACCAGTCCGTGATGACCGCCAGTTCTGCGGGGGAGTAGTCGGCGAACAGGGCCGTCAGGCGTTTGTAGTGGCCCGCGTACACCGCCTCCACGCGAGTGACGGCATCCGGTACGGCGGCCACGCGGACCCGGCGTCGGTCGGCGGGGTCGGGGCGGCGGGTGACGTAACCGGCGCGTTCGAGGCGGTTGAGGATGCCGGTCACCGCGCCGGTGGTCACGTGGGCGCGGGCGGCGAGGTCGCCGGCCGTCAGCAGGTCGTCGCCGGCCTCCAGGACGAAGCCGAAACAGGTCAGGTCCGTGATGTTCAGGCCCAGCCGCCGGGCCAGCTCCTGCTGTCCGATCAGGTGGGCGGCGATGAGGTGGTCCATCGCCGACAGCGCCTGTGCCGGAGTGGCGGGTGGTCGCGGCATGCCGTGCATCTTTCGGAATCCCTTAGCTCGTGAGATATTCGGTTGAGAGAACTTCTTAGTCCGTGAGGGAATCTGATCTGTCTGGTTCTCGTTCCCGGGGGTGCTGTATGAGTCTGTACGACGAGGGTCACACGGTCGCCGGCTGGACCGGCTTCGGCATCGCGACGGTGGGAAGCGGTGCGGTGGGGGTGGGCGTGTGTACGGCCTCGCTCCCGCTGGTCGCGGGCGGGCTCGCCGTGGTGGCCGTGAGCGTCTTGGTGACGTGGGTCCTGCATCTGGCCGGCTGGGGCAAGCCGCCGGGGGCGCGGCTGCGGGGGCAGTGGGGGATGCGGGTCCGCGACGCGCAGGCTCGGAACGGGCATCCCGGGTGCGTCAGCTGTCGGCTGGCGGGGCGCGGGCGGAGGGCGGTCGTAGTGGCTGCGGGGGCGGGGCGGCCGACGGCTGGTGAATCGATACCTCTGTCACCTATCGAGTGAATGTGCTTTCGGCGAACGGAAGTTGGTGATCGCTGTCCCTAGCTTCCGGGGTGGAGGTGATGCTCGATGTACGAGCAGAACGAGAGCCTGTCGGAGCAGACGGAGCAGCCGGTGGCTCAGAAGCGGGACGCGATCGAGATCAGTGACTTCGTGTACGCGGCCACAGGGGCGCGGCTGCGGAGACTGACCATGCCCGACGGCACCCACTGGTTCCCGGCCGGCGACGTGTGCAGGCACCTGGGATACGCGCATGTGGGATCCGCTCTGCGCAATGTGGCCGACGCGACCAACTTCGCCCGTGCCGAGAGTGTGCTCCAGAAGCACAGTCTCAGCATTCCCGCAGGTCGGGAGTGGCGGCGAGACATGAATCTCGTGAATCTTCAGGGCTTGATCCGGTTGGTCAACGGTTGCACGAAGCCGGAGTCGGCTCCGTTCAAGGCGTGGGTTTCCCACATCATCGAGACCATCCAGCGCGACGGCTCCTACAGCCTCGACCCCGCCCCCGTGCAACCCGCTCCGGACGGGGCCACCGCCTACCTCATGCCGCAGCAGGTCGCCGACGCGATCGTCCGGCTGGAGGAGCGGAACATCCGGGCGGACGAGGCCCTGGCCGTCGCGCAGGTCGAGCGGATCGAGGAGATGCGCCGCACCAACGACCACCTCGGCCGCACCAACGACCACCTCGCCGTCCTCACCGACCGCGTCGGCGGTGTGCACCACGTGCTCGGTCGGATCGCCGACACCCTCGACCTCGTCGCCGACCGGCTGCGGCCCTCCAGCCCGGCACCGCCCCAGCAGACCATGACCCCCCAGCGTCTCTTCGCCACCTGGCGGGCGAAGAACCTGGTCGTCACCGAGGACGTGCACGCCGTCGCCGCGTATCTCGCCCCGGCGCTGGTGCGCGGGCCGGTGCACTGTCGGCTGGAGGAGGTCGCGGAGCGTACGGGGCTCACGCTGGACCGGGTCCATGACTGCGTGCGCATGCTGATCAAGCGAGGGTGCGTGCGACAGGCCGGGGTCGCTGCGGAAGGGGTGCCGGTGTACGTCCTGCCGTAGAGCGCGTGCCGCAGAGCCGATGGCAGGCAGGCCCGAAGTCGCAAAATCAGGTTGCGGCTTCGGGCCTTCGCACACCCTAAGCCTCTTTGCCGCCCGGAACCCGTTGTCAGACCCAACCCATACCCTGACGAGTGATGGCACAGGTACAGGCATGGAAGTGCACCGGACTTCGCTGGTCGCCCGACGGCCCCGTGCTGGTGTGGGACGGCGGGCGGCGTAGTGCGCTGCACTGGGGGAAGCGGGTCGGTTTCGCCGTGCCGGAAGGGGGTGTGCGGACGTGTGTGGGGGCGCGGGGGCATGCCTGTCCGGTGCGGGCCGTGGTGCCGGGGCGGAGTACGGGGGCTCGGTGCGAGGAGTGTGCGCGGTTGGACCGGGCGCACTCCGTGGCCGCCGACACGATCGCCGACGACCCGCGGCCGTACCGGGTGTATCTGGCGTGGTTCGGGCCCGGGATGGTGAAAGTCGGGATCACCGCGGTCGAGCGGGGCTCGGCCCGGCTGCTGGAGCAGGGTGCCGTCTGTTTCAGCTGGCTCGGCACCGGCCCGCTGATGGCCGCCCGCCGCACGGAGGAACTGCTGCGGGCCGCGCTGAACGTGCCGGACCGGATTCCGTACGCCGAGAAGCGCGCGGTGCGTTCGGCGTTGCCGGGGACCGGGGAGGAGCGGGCGGCGGAGGTGCGGGAGCTGCATGCGCGGGCCGTGGCGCTCAGCGGATGGCCCGAGTCCCTGCGGCCGGAACCCTGTGAAGTGGTCGATCACATGGGGGTGTTCGGGCTCGCCGATGGTCCGGGCGCTCTTGGGGAGGTGGTGGAGCTCGTCCCGGGGAGCGGTGTGAGCGGTGAGCTGGTCGCGGCCGCCGGGCCCGATCTGCATCTGACGGTCGCCGGAGGCCGACCGGGGGTCGTCGTCCTCGACACCCGGCTCATGACCGGGTGGGGTCTGGTGCCACCGGCCGCTTCGGATGCGGATACGAGTGGACTCACCTTCCCTGTCCGGGAGTTCAGACAACAGCCGGAGGGCCTGTTCTGAGGAGCGGTGGCGGGATCACCCGGCGCACCTCGCGGCCAAGCGGCATGGCCGAGAGCGCTGGTACGAGCGGTACGCGATCCACATCGCCAGGGTCGAGCGGGCGGCGCGTCTTCGCGCGGGAGTGAGTGTTTCCCAGGGGCTGCCTGAGAGGTGCCTGTGTGTTTCTCAGGGAAATCACAGATGGGGGAAAGCCTCTTCTCAGAGGACCCGGACAGGGTGTCCACCATGACCACGACCTCGCCCCAGGGGCGCACCGAACTGCTGAGGCCGGACGGGAGCCCCGTCCGAGTGCTTGTGGTGGACGACGAGCTGTCGATCACCGAACTGCTGAGCATGGCTCTTCGTTACGAGGGCTGGCAGATCAGGAGCGCGGGGGACGGGCAGGGAGCCATCCAGGCCGCCCGTGAGTTCCGGCCCGACGCCGTCGTGCTGGACATGATGCTGCCCGACATGGACGGGCTCTCCGTCCTCGGGCGGCTGCGGCGCGAACTGCCGGACGTGCCCGTGCTCTTCCTGACCGCCAAGGACGCGGTGGAGGACCGTATCGCCGGGCTCACGGCCGGCGGTGACGACTACGTCACCAAGCCGTTCAGCCTGGAGGAGGTCGTGGCGCGGCTGCGGGGGCTCATCCGCCGGTCCGGGGCCGCCGACCGACGGTCCGACTCCGTGCTCGTCGTGGGCGATCTGACCCTCGACGAGGACAGCCACGAGGTGTCGCGGGACGGGGAGTCCATCCATCTCACCGCCACCGAGTTCGAGCTGCTGCGCTTCCTCATGCGCAACCCGCGGCGCGTGCTCAGCAAGGCGCAGATACTGGACCGGGTGTGGTCGTACGACTTCGGCGGGCAGGCCAACGTCGTCGAGCTGTACATCTCCTATCTGCGGCGGAAGATCGACGCCGGGCGTGAGCCGATGATCCACACCCGGCGTGGGGCGGGTTACCTGATCAAGCCCGCCGCGTCATGAGCGGGCGACGACGGCCGGGTCCGCGGAAGCGACGAGCGGGACAGCCGCGCACCCTGCGGGCGCGGCTCGTCGTCGCTTCCGTGGTGCTGATCGCCGTCGTGTGTGCGGTGATCGGGACGGTGACGACGCTGGCGCTGCGGACTCATCTGTACGACCAGCTGGATGGGCAGCTGCGTGAGGCCGTGGCGCGTGCGTCGGGCGACTTCGCGCCGCCCGGCCCGGACAAGGACGCCGGCCTGCTCGGCCAGGGCATGCAGCAGAACCCACGCCGCAAGGCGACCGACCTCAGCGAGTTCGTCAAGCACGGTCCCCAGCCCAGCGGCACGGTCGCGGCCACGGTCGTGGGCGGCTCCGTCACCGGCGGCAAGGTCGGCAAGAAGTCCACGTCGACGTTCGACATGAGCGCCAGGGACCTCACCGACGCCCAGAAGACCGCCCTCGGCGAGGTCGTCCAGGACGGCAAGGCGCACAGTGCGGAGCTTCCGGGGCTCGGCACGTACCGCGTCCAGTACAAGAGCGGCTACTACGTCGCCCTCCCGACCAAGGAGGCCGACGGCACGATCAACACCCTCATCCTCGTCGAGATCAGCGTCACCGCCGCCGGTCTCATCGCCGCCACCCTCGCGGGGACCGTGATCGTCGGTGTGGCCACCCGCCCCCTCCGCAAGGTCGCCGCCACCGCCACCCGTGTCTCCGAACTGCCCCTGCACACCGGCGAGGTGAAGCTCAGCGAGCGGGTGCCGGAGTCCGAGTGCGACCCGCACACCGAGGTCGGCCAGGTCGGTGCCGCGCTCAACCGGATGCTCGACCATGTGCACGGCGCCCTGCACGCCCGGCAGCGGAGCGAGATGCGGGTACGGCAGTTCGTCGCCGACGCCAGTCATGAGCTGCGCACCCCGCTCGCGTCCATCCGCGGGTACGCGGAACTCACGAGACGCGGGCGGGAACAGGTCGGCCCCGACACCCGGCACGCGCTGGGCCGGATCGAGTCCGAGGCCGGGCGTATGACCCTCCTCGTCGAGGATCTGCTTCTGCTCGCCCGCCTCGACGCCGGCCGGCCGCTGCAGTTCGAGCAGACCGATCTCGTCCCGCTCGTCGTGGACACGGTCAGCGACTCCCGCGCGGCCGGCATGGACCACAACTGGCGGCTCGACCTGCCCGACGAGCCGGCGCTCGTGTCCGCCGACGCGGCACGCATCCAGCAGGTGCTCGTCAACCTGCTCGGCAACGCCCGCAAGCACACACCACCCGGTACGACCGTGATCGCGCGCGTGCAGCGGCGCGGGCCGTGGATGTGCGTCGACGTCGAGGACAACGGGCAGGGCGTCCCGCCGGATCTGCTGCCGCACGTCTTCGAGCGGTTCGCGCGCGGGGACTCCGCGCGGTCCAGGGCGACGGGGTCCACCGGGCTCGGACTGGCCATCGTGCAGGCGGTCGCGGCCGCGCACGGGGGTGCCGTCACCGTCGACAGCGTGCCCGGGCGGACCGTGTTCACCGTGCATCTGCCCGCGCTCGCACCGGCCGTTCCGCGGCCCGCGCCCGAAACGGACTGGCAATCACACTCACAGGCACAGCACAGTGCCACCACATGGGTGCGACAGGGCGCTTGAGTTGAGTCGGTTCCATGCGAACCGACACTTCTCCCGGCACCCTGCCGGCGCGGGAGCACCTCCCGGCCGGAGACGCCGGTACGCCTGTCCTGGACGTAGTGATCCCCGTCTACAACGAGGAGAAGGACCTCCAGCCGTGCGTCCGCAGACTGCACGAGCACCTCACGCGCACCTTCCCCTACGCCTTCCGCATCACGATCGCGGACAACGCGTCCACGGACAGCACCCCACTGGTCGCGGCGCGGCTGGAGGCGGAGATCCCCGAGGTCGCCAACTCCCGCCTGGAGCAGAAGGGCCGGGGGCGGGCCCTGCGGACGGTGTGGTCCGCGTCCGAGGCGCCGATCCTCGCCTACATGGACGTCGACCTGTCCACCGACCTCAACGCCCTGCTGCCGCTGGTGGCGCCGCTGATCTCCGGCCATTCGGACCTCGCGATCGGCTCCCGGCTCGCCCGCACCTCCCGGGTCGTGCGCGGCTCCAAGCGTGAGTTCATCAGCCGGGCCTACAACCTGATCCTTCGCGGCTCGCTCCAGGCCCGGTTCTCCGACGCCCAGTGCGGATTCAAGGCCATCCGGCGCGATGTGGCGCAGCTGCTGCTGCCGCTGGTGGAGGACACCGGCTGGTTCTTCGACACCGAGATGCTGGTGCTCGCCGAGCGGGCGGGCCTGAGGATCCACGAGGTGCCGGTCGACTGGGTCGACGACCCGGACTCCACCGTGCACATCGTGAAGACCGCGACCGACGACCTCAGGGGCGTATGGCGGGTCGGCAAGGCGCTGGCCACCGGTTCGCTCCCGCTGGACCGGCTCACCCGGCCCTTCGGCGACGATCCGCGCGACCGCGATCTGACCAACGTGCCCAGGGGACTCGCCCGTCAGCTCGTCGGCTTCTGCGTCGTCGGCGGCCTGTCCACCCTCTTCTACCTCCTCCTCTACAGCGCCTTCCGGCAGTTCTCCGGCTCCCAGATCGCCAACGCGCTCGCCCTGCTGGTCTCCGCGATCGCCAACACGGCCGCCAACCGCCGGCTCACCTTCGGGGTGCGCGGCCGGGGCGGCGCCGTACGGCACCAGGCACAGGGCCTGGTCGTCTTCGGCATCGGTCTCGCCCTGACCAGCGGTTCCCTGGCCGCCCTGGACGCGGCCGGCGACCACCCGGCGCACTCCACCGAACTGGCGGTCCTCATCGCCGCCAACCTCGCCGCGACCGTGCTGCGGTTCCTGCTCTTCCGCGCCTGGGTGTTCCCGGACCGCGGTGAGTCCGACGCGGGCTCGACGGTCGCATCCGGCAGCGGTTCGACGGTCGTCGCCTCCCACACCCTCTCCTCGCCGACCTACGACACGAGCACGACCCCGCCGTACGGCACGAACGCCCCGTACGCACCGCTGCCCCAGCGCCCGGTGCCGTACCAGCAGTCGTACGGGCAGCCCCACCAGACCACCCAGGTCCGCGCCGGTGAAGCCGCGGACGGCCGCTGGAGGGACGCGACGATGCGACTGCAGCCGGTGCGCCCTCACGACACAGATCCGGGGGATCCCCGATGACCATCCACCAGGAGAGCGGTACGACCGTCTGGGGGCCGCCGCCCACGGCACCCCCGCACCCGCACCGGGCGGCCGGTGAGCCCAAGGAGCCGTTCCTCCGCAGACTGTGGCGCGGCCGCCCCGAGGATCCGCGCTGGGTGCGCCCGGCCTTCCTCGGCCTGCTGGCCGCCACCCTGCTGCTCTACCTCTACAACCTCAGCGCCTCCGGTTACGCCAACTCCTTCTACTCGGCGGCCGTGCAGGCCGGCAGCACGTCCTGGAAGGCGTTCTTCTTCGGCTCGCTGGACGCGGGCAACGCCATCACCGTCGACAAGCCCTCGGCCTTCCTGTGGCCGATGGAGCTGTCGGTGCGGATCTTCGGCCTGAACTCCTGGGCCATCCTCACGCCCGAGGTGCTGATGGGCGTGGGCACGGTGGCCGTCGTCCACGCGGCCGTACGGCGCCGGTTCAGCCCGGCCGCGGGTCTGATCGCGGGCGCGGTGCTCGCGCTCACCCCCGTCGCCGCGCTGATGTTCCGGTTCGACAACCCGGACGCGATGCTGGCCCTGCTGATGGCGCTGGCCTGCTACTTCGTCGTACGGGCGGTGGAGGACGGCCGGAGCAGGTGGCTGGTGTGGGCCGGGACCGCGATCGGCTTCGCCTTCCTCGCCAAGACCCTGCAGGCCTTCCTGATCCTGCCTCCGCTGGCGATCGTGTACGCCGTCTGCGGTCCGGTGAAGCTGCGGAAGCGGCTCGGTCAACTCGCCCTCGCCACGGTCGCGCTGGTCGTCGCCGGCGGCTGGTGGGTCGCGGTCGTCGAGCTGTGGCCGGCCTCCTCCCGCCCCTACATCGGCGGTTCGCAGAACAACAGCTTCCTGGAGCTGACCTTCGGCTACAACGGCCTCGGCCGCATCAACGGCGACGAGACCGGCAGCGTCGGCGGCGGTGGCGGCGCGGGCGGTTCGGGCCGCTGGGGCGCCACCGGCTGGGACCGCATGGTCAGCTCCGAGATCGGCGGCCAGATCTCCTGGCTGCTCCCGGCCGCGCTGATCCTGCTGGTCGCGGGCCTGTGGGCGACCCGGAAGCTGGGCCGTACGTCCGTGACGCGGGCCTCGTTCCTGGTGTGGGGCGGCTCGCTGCTGATCACCATCGTGGTCTTCAGCTACATGGCGGGCATCTTCCACCAGTACTACACGGTGGCGCTCGCGCCCTACCTCGCGGCCGTCGTCGGCATGGGCGCCGGGCTGCTGTGGGAGCGGCGCACGGAGACCTGGGCGTCGACCACCCTCGCCGCGTCCGTGGTGGCCGCGGCCACCTGGGGGTACGTCCTGCTCAACCGCACCTCCGGCTACCTCCCCTGGCTGAAGTGGCTGGTGCTGATCGGCGGCATGGCGGCCGCGCTCGGTCTGATCTTCGCGGGCCGGATCTCCCGGCGGCCGGCCCTCGGGGCGGCGGCGGTGGGCCTGGTGGCCGCGCTCGCCGGTCCGACGGCGTACACCCTCAGCACGGTGGACTCCGCGCACACCGGCTCCATCCCGACGGCCGGTCCCGCGGGCGCGAGCATGATGGGCTTCGGCGGCGGCCGGGGGCCCGGCGGGGGCAACGGGGGCGGCACGCGCGGCGGGTTCGGCGGTGCGATGCCGGGGCAGCAGGGTCAGGGCGGGCAGGGCCAGCAGAACGGCAACGGCTTCCCTGGTGGCGGTGGCATCGGCGGTGGCATGCCGGGCCAGAACCAGCAGCAGGGCAACGGCAGCACGCAGGGCCGGGGTCAGGGGCAGGGCCAGGGCCAGGGCCAGAACGGCAACGGCTTCCCCGGTGCCGGCCAGAGGGGCGAAGGCGGTATGGGCGGCGGTGGCGTCGGCGGCCTGCTGAACGGCGCGAATGTCTCCTCCGCCGCCAGGCAGCTGCTGGAGAAGGACGCCGCCATGTACACCTGGGTCGCCGCGTCCATCGGCTCCCAGAACGCGGCCAGCTACCAGCTCGCCACCGGTGACCCGGTGATGGCGATCGGCGGCTTCAACGGCACCGACCCGTCCCCGACGCCGGCGCAGTTCAAGAAGTACGTGACGGACGGGAAGATCCACTACTTCATCGCCGGCGGAGGCATGGGCGGTGGCACGGGCGGCACCGGCAGCGGTACGTCGTCCCAGATCACCTCGTGGGTCGAGAGCAACTTCAAGAAGGTCACGGCCGGCTCGGCCACCTTCTACGACCTCACGCAGAAGAAGAGCGGCTGACAGGCGGGATCCTGCAGAGGCGGGGGTATGGATATGCGCGCGGGTGCGGGTTCGACGTGTTTTCCCGCGCCCGCGCGGTGACAGCCGCACATCGATACAGCCCCGCGCCCCTTAGGTTGGTGCAGTGGGCGGAATCGAGAAAGGTGCGCCCGTGGTGAAGGACGCAGGTCGGTCGGCGCGGGCCAGTGTGTGGCTGGAGGACAAGGCCCGACGGAGCGGTCGCGGCGGCGGCCAGCCCTCCGGGCTCGACCGGACGCGGATCACCGACGCGTCCGTACGACTGCTGGACGCCGAGGGGCTGGCGAAGTTCTCCATGCGGCGGCTGGCGGCGGAGCTGCATGTCACCGCGATGTCCCTGTACTGGTACGTCGACACCAAGGACGACCTGCTCGAACTCGCCCTGGACGCGGCCTTCGGAGAGCTGCGGCTGCCGGATCCGGACGCCGGGGGTGAGGACTGGCGCGAGCAGCTGCGCGGGCTGGCCGTCGAGTACCGGGCGCTGCTGGTGCGCCACCCCTGGCTGTCGCCGCTGGCGGGGCGCTACCTCAACATCGGCCCGAACGCGCTGGCGTTCTCCCGCGCGGTCCAGCGGGTCGTGCGCCGGGCGGGGCTGCCGGCGCACGGGGTGACGGGGGCGATCTCGGCGGTCTTCCAGTTCGTGTACGGCTTCGGCACGATCGAGGGCCACTTCTTCGCCCGGATCGCGGACACCGGGCTGAGCCCCGACGAGTACTACGAGCAGGCCATGGCCATGGTGACCGAGGCCCCGGCGACCGCCGAGGTCGTCGAGGAGTCGAAGGACCTCATGGCGGCCCGAGGCGGTGACACGGTCGCCGACATGATGGACCGGGACTTCACCTTCGCCCTGGACCTGCTGATCGCCGGCATCGAGACGATGGTCGACCGAGGCTGACCCCCACCTACCCCTCGTCCGCCACCAGCCGTGCGCAAACCCTCCGGTCACCACCGGCCCCCACATTCCGGCGGGCCGGTGTTCACTCCCCGCCGGATGCCAGCCGTGCCGGAAATCCCCCCGTGGCCACCGGGCCCCAGCGCTCCGGTGTGACCCGGATGATGGACTTGCCCTGCTTGACCATGGCCTCTCGGGCCCCTTCTTGCCTGCGCCCCTCGCACTGCTTCGCAGGCTTCGAGGCGCTGGGCCGGACTCCGTCCGTCGGTTCCGGCGGGCCGGTGTTCACTCCCCGCCGGATGCCAGCCGTGCCGGAAATCCCCCCGTGGCCACCGGGCCCCAGCGCTCCGGTGTGACCCGGATGATGGACTTGCCCTGCTTGACCATGGCCTCTCGGTACTCGTCCCAGTCGGGGTGTTCGCCGGCGATGTTGCGGTAGTACTCGACCAGTGGTTCCACCGATTCCGGCGTGTCGATGACCTCGGCCGTGCCGTCGATCTGGACCCAGGGGCCGTTCCATTCGTCGCTCAGGACGAGCAGGCTGACCCGGGGATCCCGCTTGGCGTTGCGGGTCTTGGCCCGTTCGGGGTAGGTGGAGACGACGATCCGACCCGAGTCGTCCACCCCGCAGGTCAGCGGGGAGGCCTGCGGTCCGCCGTCGGCGCGGCGGGTGATCAGCAGGGCGCGGTGGCGGGGCCGTACGAAGTCCAGCAGCTCGTTCAGCGATACACGGGTGTTGGTAGCGATGTTCGGTGCCATGGGGGCAGCCTAGGGGCAGTGTGCGCCCCTGTGGCTGACCCTGCGGTGCCTACGCCTGGGGCAGCGTGTCGCCCTGCACCGCCTGGATGTCCAGCTCCACCTTCAGCGTCGTACCGATCGCCGCGATGCCCGCCTGGAGAACCTGGTTGTAGTTCATCGCGAAGTCCTCGCGGTGCAGTTCGGCGGTCGCGCGGAACGCGGCCCGGGTGCCGCCCCAGGGGTCGGCGCCGGTGCCGAGGTAGGCGAGGTCCAGGTCGACGGGGCGTACCACCCCGTGCATGGACAGTTCGCCGTGGACGGTCCAGCGGTCCGAGCCGGCCGCCGTCAGCCCGGTGGACCGGTAGGTGATCTCCGGGTGCTGCTCGACGTCGAGGAAGTCCGCGGACTTCAGGTGCCCGTCGCGCATGCCGTTGCCCGTGTCGATGGACGCGGCCTTGATCACCGCCTCCACGCGGGACTTGGTGACGTCGTCCGGTGCGATCTCGATCGTGCCGCCGAACTCCGTGAACCGCCCGTGCACGCTGGAGATCCCCAGGTGCTGGGCGACCGCGGCGACGGAGGAGTGCACCGGGTCGATGGTCCAGGGCCCGGGCGGCGGCAGCTCCGTGCCGCCCTGCCGGGCCAGTGTGACCGTGCCGACCTCGGCCCGGCCGCTGGCGGTGACGATCGCGGAGGAGGCCACGGGCGCGTATCCGACGGCCGTCACGATCACCGTGTACGCCCCCGGCGCCAGCTCGGTGGCATCCCGTACGGCTCCCTCGGCGTCCGCCTCGGCGCGCAGCACCTGCGTACCGGTCATGTCGGTCACCGTGACGACCGCGTGCGACACGGCCCACCCGTCCCGCGTGCGGATCTTCGCGGTCAGTCCCATCCCGTTTTCTCCCTGCAAAGCCTTACACATTGGTCATATCGAATCGGCCCGTGGTGCGCGCCGTCCACTCTGCGGCGGCGCGCACCACGGGCCGTGGGCCGAACTACTCGCCGGGGTGGGCGAGTTCGATGTCGTGGCCGTCCACTCCGGCGCCGGCCACGGTCAGGGCCGTCGCCGCCGGCGGGTAGCCCGTCGCGATGACGGTGTACTCGCCGCTGTCCAGGTCCGTGAAGGCGTACGCGCCGTCCACGCCGGTGGTGGCGGTGCCGACCACGTTGCCCGCCTGGTCGACGAGGGTCACGCGGGCGTCGGCCAGCGGACCGTGCGGGGCCCTGACGACACCCTGGAGGCGGGCGCCGGCGTCGAGGTCGATCTCGATCCGGGTGAGGCCGGTGCCGCCGATCTCGACGGGCACGGCGCGCGGCCGGAACCCGCTCGCGTTGACCGCCATGGTCACCGTGCCGGGCACCAGGTCGGTGAAGGCGAAGTCGCCCTGCTCGCCGGTGGCGGCGGTGGCCAGCAGGTCGCCGCGCACGTCGGTGACGATCACCATGGCGTCCTTGACGGGCAGCGCGCTCCCCGCGGCCCGGACCACACCGGTCAGCCCGCTGGTGCCGCTGAGCAGGATGTCGTACGACAACGGCTCCTCGCCCACCACGACGGTGGAGGCCTGCGGCTGGTAGCCGTCGGCGGAGGCGATCAGGACGTACGACCCGGTGCCTGGGGCGTCGACGGAGTAGGAGCCGTCGGCCTGGGCGACCGCGCGGCCCAGCTGGCGGCCGGACAGCGAGATCAGGGTGACCGCCGCCTGTGGGACCGGGGCGCTCTCGGCGCCGCGGACGAAGCCGTGCACCGGGGTGCCGCCGCCCGCGCCCGTGCCGGGCTCGGCGATCGTGGCGACGGCGGTCAGCTGCCGGGTGGCGGTCGCGGTCGACGCCGCGTCCTGGAAGCGGTCCGCCGAGACGACGGGCTCGGCCCAGCTGGGCACCTTCTTCTCCTCGGCGGGTTCCTGCACGGCGTTCTCCAGGGTGGTCTCGACGGGGGCGGCGGTCGGGTCGGCCACGCGGGCCTCGCCCTCGGCGGCCTGCGCGAGGGCGCCCTTGGTCCTCAGCGGGACCTCCTTGATGAACAGCGTGATCAGGAAGGCGACGGCGGCGAGGCAGCCGGCGATGAAGAAGACATCGGCGATGCCGTGGCCGTAGGCGCTCTCCAGCAGCGTCCGGATGGGCGCCGGGAGCTTGTTCATGTCCGGGATGCTGTCGGTCGAGCCCGAGCTGCCGGCCAGGGCCGCCCGGTACTTGGGGCTCAGGGCGGACACGCCGTCCTGGACGTAGTGCGTGATCCGGCGGGACATCACCGCACCCAGCGCGGAGACGCCGACCGCGCCGCCGAGGGAGCGGAAGAAGGTGACCGTGGAGCTGGCCGAGCCCAGGTCGGAGGGGGCCACCTGGTTCTGCGTGGCGAGGACCAGGTTCTGCATCATCATGCCGATGCCGAGACCCAGCAGCGCCATGAAGATGGCCATCTTCCAGTACTCGGTGTCGTACCGGATGCCGCCGAGCAGCACCAGGCCGGCCGTGACCAGGACGCCACCGCTGACCAGCCACGCCTTCCAGCGGCCGGTGCGGGTGATGAACTGACCCGAGACGGTCGAGGAGACGAACAGACCGCCGATCATCGGGATGGTCATGACGCCCGACATCGTCGGGGACTTGTCGCGGGCCAGCTGGAAGTACTGGCTGAAGAACACGGTGCCGGTGAACATCGCGATACCGACGAACAGCGAGGCCAGCGACGCCAGCGTGATGGTGCGGTTCTTGAACAGGCGCAGCGGGATGATCGGCTCGCTTGCCTTGGCCTCGACGAGCACGAAGAGCGCGCCGAGGACGATCGAACCGCCGACCATCGCGTAGGTCTGCCAGGAGATCCAGTCGTACTTGTCCCCGGCGAAGGTGACCCAGATCAGCAGCAGGGAGACGGCGGCGGAGATGAGGGTGGCGCCGCCCCAGTCGACCTTGACCTCCCGCTTGACCACGGGCAGGTGCAGGGTCTTCTGCAGCACGATCAGCGCGATGACCGCGAAGGGGACACCGACGTAGAAGCACCAGCGCCAGCCCAGCCAGGAGGTGTCGGTGATGACACCGCCGAGCAGCGGGCCGCCGACGGTGGCGACGGCGAAGGTGGCGCCCAGATAGCCGGAGTAACGGCCGCGCTCACGCGGGGCGATCATCGCCGCCATGACGATCTGCGCCAGGGCGGACAGGCCGCCGACGCCGATGCCCTGCACCACACGGCAGGCGATCAGCATGGCGGGGTTCTGCGACAGGCCGGCCGCCATCGAGGCGACGACGTAGATGATCAGGGCTATCTGGACGAGAGCCTTCTTGCTGTACAGGTCGGCGAGCTTGCCCCACAGGGGAGTGGCCGCGGTCATCGACAGCAGGGCGGCGGTGACCACCCAGGTGTAGGCGGACTGGCCGCCGCCGAGGTCCCCGATGATGTGCGGCAGGGCGTTGGAGACGATCGTGGACGACAGGATCGCCACGAACATGCCGAGCAGCAGCCCGGACAGGGCCTCCATGATCTGCCGGTGCGTCATCGGGGCGTTGGCGTCCGCGCCTCCCCCGTGCTTGGCGTGAGCCCGCACACCGGCTGGTGTGGTCGTTGCCATGGGCTTCCTTTTCCTACGAGTTTGCGGGTGTACGGGTGGTCTCTTCGACCACGGGAGTGCTCTCCTGGACCGCGGGCGCGGGGAGCCGGACCGGGACGGACCGGCAGTCGCCGAAGGACGCGCGCAGGCGGGTCATCAGCCGGATCAGCTGGGCGACCTCGTCGTCGGTCCAGTCGGCGAGCCGTTCGGCGAGCAGATGCGTGGTCCGCCGGGACAGCTCGTGCAGCTGCTCCAGGCCCGTGGGCGTCAGGCGCAGGATGCGCGAGCGCTTGTCCGCGGGGTCCGGGTGCCGCTCGATCCAGCCGCGTGCGGCGACGTGCGCGACATGGCGGCTGGTGACCGACATGTCCACGGCGAGCAGCTCGGCGAGCTTGCTCATGCGCATGTCTTCGTGGCGGCCGAGCAGAGTCAGCACGGCGGCCGAGCCGGCCGGACAGTCGGGCGGCAGGATCCGGCCCATGTCCCGTTTCACGGCTCCGACGGCGCTGAGCTGACGTGCCAGCTCTTCGAACTGCGCCTGCTCGGCCATCACACCTCCCGTGTTCGTTGCTTGAGGCAACCATAGGCGTGTTTGGTTGCTGCAGGCAAATAAACGAGGGGTCCGGCGGCGTAAAAACTTGGCAAAGGCAAGTATTGCATCCGTAAATATGCAGGTCGGTGCGGGTGAGGTGCCCCCCTCTGTCCCGGTGGCCCCCCACTTGGGCGGCCCGGCCCGTCTTCGCTAAGGTCTCGGGCCATGGCTAACACCCAGGGCCCCCAGGGCAATTACGACCCCGCCGGCAGCACCCAGATGTTCCGCGCGTTCGTCGACGAGGCCCCCCAGGGCCGCCAGCAGCAGGCCGCGGCCCCCTCCGGCCCGCGCATCGGCCTGATCATCGGCGTCATCGTGGCCATCGCCGTGGTGGCCGGTGTCGCCTGGCTGGCGATGAAGTAGGACCGGCTTCCGGCGATCACTTCCACCGGACGGACACGTCCCGCGTCTCGATGTGCATGCCGAGCGGCACGCGCCAGGCGTCGACGCACACCGTCCAGGTGTGGTCCTCGTGCGCGCCCGGCGCGATCGGCACCGGGAGGTCCACCGTCGAGTCGACCGTCCCCCAGTCGATACCGAGCGCGCCGATGACGTGCGTCCCGAAGGTCACCGATCCCGAACGCACGGCCGTGCCCCCGGAGTTCTCGAAGCCGACGGTCACCTTCTGGCACCAGCGCTGATCCGCCGGCTCTGTCGTGGGGTCGCCCCAGGAGAGGTCGGCGGGTGTGGGCGCCTTGCTGCGGCCGGGGCTGGGGGCCGGGGCGGGCGAGGTGGCGGGCGGTGTCGTACGACCGCCCGTGCCGGTCGGGCCGGGGGTGGCGGGGGAGCCGTCACCGCCGGGGCCGGTTGCGGTCCGCTCCGGAGCGTCCGGGCTGCCCGAGGCACTTGTGCCGCCCGAAGCCGCGGCGTCGCCAGGGGATGTACGGCCGCCCCCGCTCGTGTTCTTCCCTCCGTCGAGCGGCACCAGCGTCACCGATCCCGTCGGGGTGACGGAGCCCGGCACGCGCTGCCCCGAGCCGACCGCGACATATCCGCCGCCCGGGCCGTGCGCCCCGCACGCGGCCAGCACCCCGCCCAGGACGACGACGGCCGCCGACGCTGCCGTAACGGCGCCCCGGCGGCCATGAGTCCATGTCGTCGTACGCAGCATCGGGCCATGGTGGCTGACACCACGTCAGATGGGAACCCTCGCGCAGGCCTGAACGGGGCTCCCGGACGAACCCTCAGTCCGAGATCAAGCCCTCCCGCAGCTGCGCCAGCGTCCGGGTCAGCAGGCGCGAGACGTGCATCTGGGAGATGCCGACCTCCTCGCCGATCTGGGACTGGGTCATGTTGGCGAAGAAGCGGAGCATGATGATCCGGCGCTCCCGGGGCGGGAGCTTGGCCAGCAGGGGCTTGAGCGACTCGCGGTACTCCACGCCCTCCAGGGCCGTGTCCTCGTAGCCGAGCCGGTCGGCGAGCGAGCCCTCGCCGCCGTCGTCCTCGGGGGCCGGGGAGTCGAGGGAGGAGGCGGTGTAGGCGTTGCCGACCGCGAGGCCGTCGACCACGTCCTCCTCGGAGACGCCGAGCACAGCCGCCAGCTCGGTGACCGTCGGGGAGCGGTCCAGCTTCTGGGACAGCTCGTCGCTCGCCTTGGTGAGGGCCAGGCGCAGCTCCTGCAGGCGGCGCGGGACGCGCACCGACCAGGACGTGTCCCGGAAGAAGCGCTTGATCTCGCCGACCACCGTGGGCATGGCGAAAGTCGGGAACTCCACGCCCCGTTCGCAGTCGAAGCGGTCGATCGCCTTGATCAGGCCGATGGTGCCGACCTGGACGATGTCCTCCATCGGCTCGTTGCGGGAGCGGAAGCGCGCGGCCGCGTAGCGGACCAGCGGCAGGTTCAGCTCGATCAGGGTGTCCCGGACATAGGCCCGCTCGGGGCTGTCCTCGTCCAGCGCGGCGAGCCGCAGGAACAGGGAGCGGGACAGGGTCCGGGTGTCGATGTCCCCGGAGGCCGGCGGAGCCGGGAGGTCGGCGGCCGCCGGAGCGGTCGGGGCCGGCACGGCGTCGAGGGCCGTGACGCCCTCGATGCCGTCGAGGACGTCGAGTGCGTCGAGCTCCTTGGGCGCTGCCTCGCTCGGCGCGGGCGTCAGCACCTTCGAGCTGCCCTGGTCTGCGGACATGCCACCCCCTTTGGGTCGCGGGACGGTCGTGGCGGCGCCGTCTTGACGAGCAACGCAGCCTTCACCTGAATACCGGCGCCGAAGGCCCGGCAAACGCGTCTCCCGCAGAATGTCACATGTCGGCAACACGCTGTAGTGACATGTCGACATGTGAGAAGTGAATCGGCCCTGGAAAGACGGGGTCTGACACTCTTTAAGGGCGCAACTGTCGGCATCTGTGCTGGTGAGCGATTCGCTCTCGATGGTGAGGCATCGATCGGGTTTGCGATGCAGGGGGTGATCCCGGGCGTGCTTCCGTGCGCCCGCTGTGCTCCGCCCCGGGCGTTCTATGCGTCGATGCGATTCGCCGAGCGCAGCCGCTGGAAACTGCGGGCGAGGAGGCGGGATACGTGCATCTGGGAGACGCCGAGTTCCGCGCTGATCTGCGACTGGGTGAGATTGCTGTAGTAGCGCAGGAGAAGGATTCGCTGTTCGCGTTCCGGTAGCTGGACGAGGAGATGGCGGACCAGGTCGCGGTGTTCCACGCCGTCCAGGGCGGGGTCCTCGTAGCCGATCCGGTCCAGCAGGCCGGGCAGTCCGTCGCCCTCCTGCGCGGCCTCCAGCGAGGTGGCGTGGTACGAGCGTCCCGCCTCGATGCAGCTCAGCACCTCGTCCTCGCTGATCCTGAGCCGCTCGGCGATCTCGGCGGTGGTCGGGGAGCGGCCGTAGAGCGTGGTGAGGTCCTCGGTGGCGCTGTTGACCTGCACCCACAGCTCGTGCAGCCGGCGCGGCACGTGGACGGTGCGGACGTTGTCCCGGAAGTAGCGCTTGATCTCGCCGACCACGGTCGGCATGGCGAAGGTGGGGAACTGCACGCCCCGGTCCGGGTCGAACCGGTCGATGGCGTTGATCAGGCCGATGGTGCCGACCTGGACGACGTCCTCCATCGGCTCGTTGCGGGAGCGGAAGCGGGCGGCGGCGTAGCGCACGAGCGGGAGGTTCGCCTCGATCAGCGCCCCGCGTACCCGGTGGTGCTCCGGCGTGCCCGGGGTGAGTTCCTTCAGTTCGGCGAAGAGGACCTGGGTGAGGGCTCGGGTGTCGGAGCCTCGCCGTTTCTCGGGGGTCTCGTCAGTGGTGGCGGGGGCGGGTGTGGCCGCCTCCTCCTGGGGCGGCGCAGTGCTGGCCGACACAGTCAACGCCACCTCTTCATCGCTCAATGATCGGTCAAAAGCGGTCATAGCATCACAAGACATGTGCACTGTGTGCAAGCACCGGATAACGTCGTGTTGAGTTCAAACGCCACCAAGTTGGGGACTGAGACGCACGAAAGCCCCCCGCCGTTGCGGCAGGGGGCTCCCGGGTGGAAGTGGTCAGAATTCGTAGTCCGCGATCACCCACGTGGCGAACTCGCGCCACAGCGCGACGCCCGCCTGATGGGCCGGGTGCTCCAGATAGCGCTTGAGGGCGTCGGCGTCCTCGACCGCCGAGTTGATCGCGAAGTCGTAGGCGATCGGCCGGTCGCTGATGTTCCAGCCGCACTCCCAGAAGCGCAGCTCCTCGATCCGGCCGCCGAGGGCCCTGAAGGCCTCCACTCCCGCCACGACCCGCGGATCGTCGCGCTCGACGCCCTCGTTGAGCCTGAAGAGGACCAGGTGGCGGATCATGGGGTGTACCTCAGCTCTTTCCTCCGTTGGCGACCCAGGTCATGAAGTCGCCGATGGCCTTGGCCGCGTCCGATATGCCCTCGAAGCCTATCTGGACGTAGTCGGCCGCCTTGGCCGGGTCCGTGATGATCACGTACAGCGCGAAGACCACGAGTGCGTATACGGCGATCTTCTTGGCGTTCACCGCCACCGCGGCCTCCCCTGTGCTTGCGCCTTGTGAGCCCCTGCTGCCGGGCGCGAGTGTAGCTTCACGCCCTTTTCAAGGACCAACGGCCCGCCACCGGAGGTCTTTTGCCGGGTCCGCGCGTCCGGTCCCCAGGATGCACGAAGGGCCCCGTCTCTCGACGGGGCCCTTCCACAAGCGGTAGCGGAGGGATTTGAACCCTCGGTGACTTGCGCCACACTCGCTTTCGAGGCGAGCTCCTTCGGCCGCTCGGACACGCTACCGAGGGAGACCTTACAGCACAGGGGGGCGTGCTCCGAAATCGGTATTCACCGGTCCCGGCACCGGTCCCGGCAGTGGACCCGTCACCGGTCCCGGAAGAAGTCGGTGAGGAGCCGGGAGCAGTCCGCCGCGAGGACGCCCTCGACGACCTCCGGACGGTGATTGAGCCGACGGTCGCGGATCACGTCCCACAGCGACCCCGCCGCGCCGGCCTTCTCGTCCCGGGCGCCGTAGACGACCCGGTCGAGGCGGGACTGGACGATCGCGCCCGCGCACATCGTGCACGGTTCCAGGGTGACCACGAGCGTGCAGCCGGTCAGCCGCCACTCCCCGAGCAGGGCGGCGGCCCGCCGGACGGCGAGGACCTCCGCGTGGGCCGTGGGATCACCGGTGGCCTCGCGTTCGTTGTGCCCGGTGGCGAGCACCGTCGTTCCGTCCCGGGACAGCACGACGGCGCCGACGGGGACGTCCCCGCCCCGGACGGCCCGTTCGGCCTCGGCCAGGGCGAGTCGCATCGCGGCCCGCCAGCGGTCGCGTACCGGGTCCGGTGCGGCGGACGGCTTCTCGGTCGTCAGCGGACGGTCTCCAGGACCTCCGAGGCGCCCAGGGCCTCGGCGATCGTGCCCAGCGCGTCCTCGGCGTCCAGCGAGCGCAGCTCCTTCTCGCTGATGCCCAGGTCGTCGAGGATCTGGCTGTCGCCCACCGGGCTGTGCGGAACGGCGTCGGCGGCGGTGCCGTCCTCGTCGTCCTCGTCGGACTCGGACTCGCCGTCCTCCGTGCCGTCGAGGTCGAGGGAGTCCAGGTCGGGTCCGTCGTCCGAGCCCGGCTCCCGGCCGAGCAACTCGTCGGTGAGCAGCAGCTCGCCGTACGCGCTGCGCTGCGCGGCGGCCGCGTCCGAGACGTAGATCCGCGGGTCGTCCTCACCGTCCACGCGGACGACGCCGAACCACGCGTCCTCCTGCTCGATCAGCACGAGCACCGTGTCCTCCTCGGGAGAGGCTTCCCGGGCCAGGTCGGCAAGATCCGACAGGGTCTCCACATCGTCGAGCTCTGTGTCGCTCGCTTCCCACCCGTCTTCGGTGCGCGCGAGCAGTGCGGCGAAGTACACCGTGACTCTCCCACTGGTCATAGGCGTGCCGGTTGGGGGTCCCCCCGGCGGAGGTACATGGGCGGGGAGAGCTGGGCTCCGAGCCCCACCCACTCGGAATCGTGGCAGAAACAAGGCGTTCAGGGGACGTCTTCGGCGCCCTGTGTCTTGCAGCCACCTGCGGATCGTACGCGGCTTTTGCAGCCGCTCACGCACGCCCCACCTGCCAAACCCCGGTGTGGGCGCGGATCTTCCTCACCCAGCAGAACTTCCTTGCGGGTTCTTGCTCCAGAGGGTTGCCAAGAGGATTCCCAAGCGTGTTCCTCCCGCAGTCGGTCTACCAGCGGAACGTCCGCATGCGCATCGCGTGGCGCAGCCGTGCGGCCTTGGCGCGTCGCGGCTGGACCCGGGCGCGCAGCTCACGGGCCTCGGCGAGGTCACGCAGGAACTGGGCGCGCCGACGCCGACGCTCGGCGTCCGTCTCCGGTACGGCCGCACCGCGTATCGCGGGCTCTCCGGCGCCCTCGGTTTCCTGGGCGTCCCCGGGTGAGTTCCCAGGAAGGTCAGACCGGCCAGGCACGTCACACCACCCCAGTTCCGTCCCTCCCACTTTCCCTCGTACGGCCGCGTCGACGCCAGGGCCGGAGGAGTGCCGGTGGTGGGCGCGCCGGGGTGGGTGGCGGGGTTCGGTCGCGGGTATGCCGGGGCGGTGGGGGCCGGTCGTGGCTGTGCCGGGGCAGGTGGGGTTTCGGTGGCGGGTAGGCAGGGGCGGTGCGGGTTGCGGTTGTGGGTACGGCCGGGCGGTGCGGGTTGCGGTCGCGGCTACGGCAGGTGGGGGTTTCGGTGCGCCGGGGCGGCCGAGGGTTTCAGTCGCGGGCACGCCGGGCGGGTCGAGGGGGCCAGTGGCGGTACGCCGGGGCGGTGGGGGTTCCGGTCGTGGGTACGCCGGGGCGGGCGGGGTTTTGCCGCGGGTACCGTTAGGGGCATGCGTCTCCACGTCGTCGACCACCCCCTGGTCGCCCACAAGCTCACCACGCTGCGCGACCAGCGCACCGACTCCGCGACCTTCCGCCGGCTCGCCGACGAACTGGTCACCCTGCTCGCCTACGAGGCCACGCGGGACGTGCGCACCGAAGCCGTCGACATCCAGACCCCGGTCGCCCGGACGACCGGCGTCAAGCTCGCCCGCCCGCGCCCGCTGGTCGTGCCGATCCTGCGCGCCGGCCTCGGCATGCTGGACGGCATGGTCCGGCTGCTGCCGACCGCCGAGGTGGGCTTCCTGGGCATGATCCGCAACGAGGAGACGCTGCAGGCCTCCACCTACGCCTCCCGCATGCCGGAGGACCTCTCGGGCCGCCAGGTGTACGTCCTGGACCCGATGCTGGCCACGGGCGGCACGCTGGTCGCGGCGATCCAGGAGCTGATCAAGCGCGGTGCGGACGATGTGACGGCGGTTGTTCTGCTCGCGGCTCCCGAGGGGGTCGAGCTCATGGAGCGGGAGCTGGCGGGGACGCCGGTGACCGTCGTGACGGCGGCTGTGGACGACCACCTCAACGAGCACGGGTACATCGTGCCGGGGCTGGGGGACGCGGGGGATCGTCTTTACGGCGCGGCTGAATAGGGGGCCGCTGGTCGTCCGGCGGCCGCGGTCCGTTGTGGTTGATCGCGACGACGCGGCGGAGCCGTATACGGGCAGGGCCCCGCGCCCCTTTCGGGGCGCTTGTCAGCAGCTCTTCTTCGTGGATGCCGTCGGTGCGGGTGCGGTCAGCCTGGTCAGCGCCTGTTCCGCGGCCGCCGGAGTGGCCAGGGTCTTGAAGCCGTCCCCCAGGATGAGGTCGACATCGGTGCCCTTGCGGCCGTCGGCGCGTTGTTCGGCGCCGGCGAGCTGCGCCCCCAGGACGGTCAGCGAGGTGTTCTGGGCGGAGGGCGGTCCGAGCAGTATCCCGGCGTTCTTGACCTTCTTGTCGTACTCCCCGGGCGCGTTGCCCACGTTGCCGATCTTGAAGCCGCGCTTCTTCAGCTCGTCGGCGGTGGACTTGGCGAGCCCGGTGCGCGCGGTGGCGTTGTAGACGTTCACGGTGATCTGGGCCGGCTTCGGCAGGGCCTTCACCTGTGCGGCCGTGTCGACCTTGGGGTGGCAGGCGGTCTTCGAGCCGGCTGTCGTGCTCTTCTTGGCGCCGCCGGTGAAGACGTCGATGAGCTGCAGGGTGCCCCAGCCGATCAGCGCGAGCACGGCGACGGACGCCACCACGGCGGCCACGAGCCGGGCGCGTCGGCGCGGCGGACGCATCCGGGGGTATTTGTCCCCCGTGATCCGGTACTGGCCGCCCATGCCGGGGGGAGTGAGCATGCTCATGGGCGCAGCGTAGTGCGCACGAGCGGCGCTGCCTATCAGATGATCAGTCGATGCCGCTCAGCGGAACCCGAAAGGGTCAAGGACCGGTGGTCGTGTCGCGCCGGGTCAGTCGAGTTCGAGCACGCGCGCGTGCAGCACCTGGCGCTGTTGGAGGGCGGCGCGGACCGCGCGGTGCAGCCCGTCCTCCAGATAGAGGTCGCCCTGCCACTTCACGACGTGCGCGAAGAGGTCGCCGTAGAACGTCGAGTCCTCCGCCAGCAGGGTCTCCAGGTCGAGCTGCTGCTTGGTGGTCACGAGCTGATCGAGGCGGACCGGGCGCGGCGCGACGTCCGCCCACTGCCGGGTGCTTTCCCGGCCGTGGTCGGGGTACGGCCGGCCGTTTCCGATGCGCTTGAAGATCACACGGAAAGCCTACCGGTCAAGACCTTCCGGGCGCAGCCATGGCGGCGTAGTGCACCACTTGAAAAGATGCCGCAAACGGGTCATATGCGCTGCTACCGGCAGCCGGGGTCCGGGAACGAGGGGCGTTCGGCACGGCCCGGCGGAGGCGTGGCCCGCCTCCGCCGGTACCGGGTCAGCGGTCCCGTTCCTCGGGCGGCCGCTGCGGTTCGTCCTTGCCCTTGTGCTTCTGCTCCGGCTCGGGTGCCGTGACCCGCCGGGCTTCCGCGCGCAGCAGGGCGCGCAGGACGGCGTAGGGATCCATGGGCATGGCTGTGCTGCTCCTTGCGTCTGCTCCTTGCGTCTGACTGACCGGTGACCGGCCTTTCGCGGGAACGCGGGTCTGTCAGCAGCGCAGGACCACCGTGCGGAGCAGGGGCGGGGCGTACGGCACCCGCGGTGTGGCGGGGCAGGCTCGTACCGCCGGCCGGATGGACGCCGGGGCGGGGAGGGGTGCGGGGCGCTCGGGTACGCCGGCGCGGTGGACGGCGGGGGCGGGCGGCCGTACGAGCGTGTCGAGGACGTCGTGCTCGAAGGTCCCGGCGGACGCGCCCAGCGCGGGGGCGGCCTGGGCCTGCACATGGGCGCCGGGCACCCACAGGGCGAGGAGCAGCGCGAGCGCCCGCAGCCAGGTACGGCTCCGGGGGACGCTCGCGGTCCTGCTCACGTCAGATGTGTCCCCGGGCGCGCGGGGTGTGCAGCGCGCCGGGCCCGAGATCCGCCCGCTCGGCGTAGGTGCGCCTCCGCCGGTTGACGCCGGTGTTCACAGCGTCCGCGGGATCGCCTTCGCCCGGCCGCGGATGCTCAACGCGGTGACGATCTCCACGATCCCCACGACCAGCAGCCAGACGCCGGCGACGAGCGTCAGCACGGCGACCGAGTGGAACGGCGAGTCGATGAGCACGATCCCGGCGATGAAGGTGAGCACCCCCAGACAGATCTGCCAGGCCCGGCCGGGCGTCCGGGAGTCCTGTACGGCGGCGATGGTCTGGGTGATCCCGCGGATCAGCCAGCCGATGCCGATCCACAGCGCGAGCAGCAGGATCGACTGCATGGGCCCACGGAAGCAGAACAGCCCGAGCAGGATCGACAGGGCGCCGCTGATGAACGCCAGCACGCGCAAAGAGGTCGTCTTGTGCGTGCCGAACGCGGCGACCAGCTGGAAGATGCCGCTGATCAGGAGGTAGAGCCCGAACAGGATGCCGGCGGCGAGCAGGGAGGGGCCGGGCCAGACGAGCACCAGGACACCGAGGATCAGCGAGGCGATGCCGGTGACCAGGACCACCTGCCAGGCGGCCCGGGACAGGGCGTGCAGGGGACCCTCGAACGGCGGCTCGGGCTCTCGGCGTTCGCCCGGCGGCGCGGCCGCGTGCACGTTCCGGTCGTCGTACTCACGGCCCCACTCCGGACCGGTGTTCGGTGCCTCGGTCATGGTCCATGCTGTGAACGGCGGGGACGGGGCGGCCACCAGGAAGAGGCCGGTCGGGTGAAGCGCCCGAAAGGGGCGCGGCCCCACCCTCCCCGCCTATCGGCCCGACTTGCCGGAGGCCTTCGCCGCCGCCTTCATCTCCTGCTTGTGCGCCCGGACCTTGGCCAGCGACTCCGGCCCGGTGATGTCGGCGACGGACCGGAAGGACTCGCGCTCGCCGTAGGCCCCCGCGGCCTCCCGCCAGCCCTCGGGCGTGACGCCGAGCTGCTTGCCGAGCAGGGCGAGGAAGATCTGGGCCTTCTGCTTGCCGAACCCGGGCAGGCCCTCCAGCCGTTTCAGCAGCTCGGCACCGGTCGGCACGTCCCGCCAGACCGCCTCGGCGTCCCCGTCGTAGTGCTCGACGAGGTACTGGCACAGCTGCTGGATGCGCTTGGCCATCGAGCCCGGGTAGCGGTGCACGGCCGGCTTCTCGGCGAGCAGCGCGGCGAAGGCCTCCGGGTCCGTCGCGGCGATGTCGTGCGCGTCGAGATCCCCGGCCGGTCCGGCGCCGAGCCGGTCGGCGATGGTCCGGGGTCCCTTGAACGCCCACTCCATCGGGACCTGCTGGTCGAGCAGCATGCCGGTGAGTGCGGCGAGCGGGGACCGCCCGAGCAGCGCGTCGGCGTCGGGGTCCTGGGCGAGGTGCAGGGTGACGTCCATGACCCCGATCATGCCCCGGCGGGGGTCAGAGCTCCACGTGAGCGCTGGTCGTGGCCGCGCCGAAGTAGCCCTTCACGTTGTACACGCCGATGCCGGCGCTCTTGCCGCACACGTTGAACGAGCCCTTGGCCACCGGACCGGAAGCCGAACCCCGGGCGACCCAGACACAGCCGTCGCTGTTCTCCGTGGGCGCGCCGACGACCGTCTCCGCCTTTCCGTCCCGGTTCAGGTCGGCCAGGTGCACCGCGGCCCCGAACTGGTCGCCGGTCTCGACCGCGCCCGGCACGTCGGCGGTGTCCTGGGTGTAGCCGACGGCCTTGGTGGCCGTCAGGCCGGAGGCGGAGCCGCGCAGCAGCACGGCGGTGCCGGCGAGCTTGTGCGTGCCGACCGCCTCCCAGGGGGAGCCGACGAGGACGTCCGCGTATCCGTCGCCGTCCACGTCGGCCACGCTGAGGGACTGGCCGAACGCGTCGCCGTTCTCCGCGGTCCCGGGGACGCCGGGCGTGTCCTGGTGGAACACCTGGGGATGCTGGTCGGCGGTGATGCCGCGCGGGCCGCCGTAGAGGACCTGGATCTCGCCGCCGCGGTGGGCGGCGCCGGTCTCGTTCGCGAGGTAGTCGTCCTCCGCGATGCCGGTGATCAGGTCGCCGTAGCCGTCACCGTTGACATCGCCGATCTGCCCGGCATGGCCGTCGGCGTAGGGGAGCTTGATACCGAAGCCGCCGTCGCCGTCGTCGTACCGGACCGGTCCGCGCAGGTCGCCGTCCGTCGGCCCGGGGAGCCAGAACCGTTCCGCCTTGCCGTCACCGTCGACGTCTCCCATGACCACACCGCGAGTGTCGCCCATGTCCCGGCGCCTCTCGACACCGGCCGCCTGCCCCGTGCGGCTGAACGGGCCGGCGTACGCCGTCGCTTCGCAGTCGGAGCCGACGGACAGTTCGGGCGCGCCGTCACCGTCCATGTCGCCGGTGGCCAGGGACATCCCGAAGCGGCAGTACGTCCGGCCGTCCCCGTACCCCTTGGGCGGCGCGACGGTCGCGCCGCCGCTCAGCCCCTTCGGACCGCCCCACACGACGGTCACGGAACCCCGTGAGAGCTTGTCGGCCACACCTTCGTTCGGGGCGCCCACGATCAGGTCGGCGTAGCCGTCCCGGTCGAGGTCGGCGCTCGCCACCGCCGTGCCGAAACGGTCGTACTCCTCCGGGTCCCCGGGGATGCCGGCGGTGGCCTGGGTGATCACTGTGCGGTGCGTGGCGCTCACCGTGGCGGAGGAGCCGTACAGCACCACCACGGCGCCGGCCCCCTCCACGGAGCCGTTGGCCGCGTACGGCGCTCCGACGACCAGGTCCCGGTAGCCGTCGCCGTTGAAGTCGTCCTGTACGGCTGCCGTGTTGGCCCCCTTGTAGGGCGCGGCGGCGGACGCGACCGGGGTGAGCGGAACGGCGACGACCGCGGTGACCACGGCTGCCACCGTGAGGACTCTGCGCAACGGGGCTCCTCGACTCGAGGCGGTGCCACGGACGCCGGATTGCGCCCGGGCGAACGCCGGTTGCTCACAGGACACACGAGTCGCGCGAATGGTTGTGCGTCACCCGCTCCTCCGGCCGTTCCCGGGTGGAGCACGCCCAACTGGCTGTTCTGGAAGGGGAGGTGGCCGTCGGCGGGTGACGACTCCCCCGGGTCCGAGTGAAGTCGAACATTTCGGGGAGGGCCGGCCCGGTGAGCACTCCGGCCGGTCGCCGCGTACTCATAGGGAGGGCATGCGGCGAGCGAGGAGACGAGGTGCTGGTGCTGCAGCGGGACCGACACCGGCGACGGGCGCGACGGCTGACCCTGCTCTGTGCGGGCCTCCTGCTCCTCCTGCTCGGCACGGCGGCCCCCGCTTCCGCCCACGCGGCCCTGCGCACGACCGACCCCGCCGACGGAACCCTCCTGCGCACGGCCCCCCGGCACGTCACCCTGACCTTCACCGAGTCGGTCGGCCTGCTCACCGACTCCTTCCGCGTCTACGACCCCACCAACCACCCGCTGCGCACGGGGCCCGCCGAGCACGCCCCCGGCCGCTCGGACACGGCCCGCGTCTCCCTGCCCGCCAAGCTCGCCGACGGCACCTACACGGTCGCCTGGCGGGTGGTGTCCGCGGACAGCCACCCGGTGTCCGGCGCGCTCACCTTCTCGGTCGGCACCCGCACGGCGACGACCGCGAGCCCGGCCCCCGACGACACGGAGAACCCCGCCACGGCGGCCCTGTACTCCATCGCCCGCTACCTCGCCTACCTCTCCCTGGCCCTGCTCCTCGGCACGGCGGCCTTCGTGGCGTACTGCCGTCCGCCGACGGCGGCACCGCTGCGCGCCCCGGTCCTGGGCGCCGCCTGGACCCTGCTGGCCACGACGGCGGCGCTGTACCTCCTGCGGACCCCCTACGAGGAGGGCACATCGCCCGCGTTCTCCCTCGGCTCCCTGACCCGCACGGCCACGACCCGCCCCGGCGCCCTCCTGCTCGCCCGCCTGACGCTGCTGCTCCTGTCCGGCGCCGCGGTGGCGCTCCTGCGGGCCCGCCGCAGAAGGCTCCCGCGCCGTACGACGCTCATCGTGGCCGGGGTCGTCTCCCTGCCCCTCGCCCTGACCTGGACGGCGGCCGAACACGCCTCGGTGGGCATCCAGGTCCCCGTGGCCATCGCCTCCGCCACGCTCCACCTGCTGGCCATGGCGGCCTGGCTCGGCGGTCTCGCGGCCCTGCTGCGCACCCTGCGGCGCACCTCCCTCGCCACCCTGGCCCGTTTCTCCCGCCTGGCCTTCGCCTCGGTGACGGTGCTGGTCCTGACCGGCGTCTACCAGTCCTGGCGGGGCCTCGGCTCCTGGCAGGCGCTCACGGACACGACGTACGGCCGCACCCTGCTGGCCAAACTGGCGGCGGTCACCGCGCTGCTGCTGGCGGCGGCCTGCTCCCGCGCCTGGACCAGCCGCCTGGCCCGAGAGCCCCGAGCCGCCGTCGCCCGCACCCCCGACCCGGCCACGGTCCCCCCACGCCCCCTGCCCCCGGTCCCCCCGGAACCTCCCACGCCGCCCCCACCCCCGCCCTTCCACATCCTGCGCCGCTCGGTGCTGGCGGAGGTGGCCGCCGGCGTGCTGGTGCTGGCCCTGACGACCCTGCTGACCAGCACGGTGCCCGGCCGTGCGGCCGAGGAGGCCGCGGCGGGGGGAACCCCGGCGGCCGGCATCCCGACCGTCTCCGTCACCACGATCCCCTTCGACGTCGGCATCCCCGGCGGCCACGGCAAGGTACAGATCACCCTGGACCCGGGCCGCGTCGGCCGCACCTCCGTCCAGGCGGTGGTCTACGGCCCCGACGGCGGCCTGTCCACGGTCCCCGAACTCCGCGTCACCCTCACCCTGCCCGCCCGGCACCTGGGCCCCCTCGACACCCGCATCACCGACCACGGCGGCTACTGGTCCAGCGACTCCTTCGACCTCCCCCTCCCGGGCACCTGGACGATGAAGGCGACGGTCCGGGTCTCGGACCTGGACCAGGCGACGGTGTCGGCGGCGGTGCGGGTGACGCGGTGATGTGTGAGCCGGACCGCCTAGGCGGCACCGGTGGAACCGGAGATGGGCACCAGCAGGGCGACGCCGGAAACGAGACCGGAACCGAGACCGGCGTGGGTCGGGTCACACCTGCCTGAACACGATCCTGTCCGGCACCAGCTTCTCCAGGTCGTCCACGTCCGAGGTGAAGACACGGTGACCTGTCCCTGCTGCCGTGCACCTGATGCTGATCTCGGTTGCCCGCTGGAACCGAGACCAAGGCCATGCAGAAGACCCCGGCCGCTGAAGCGGTCCGGGGTCTTCGTTCGCCGGTTGAGGCGGCTGCGGAGGATACGAGATTCGAACTCGTGAGGGGTTGCCCCCAACACGCTTTCCAACTGTTCGTCCTCCTGTCCAGCCAGGTCCATCAGCATTCTGACCTGCGGCGGAACGCCTGATCACGCCCTTCGCGGACCCCTCTGAACGGGGCTGAACGCAACCCGAACTGCAACCCTTGATGGTGGACTCGAGGCCCCGTGTCCAGGGGGCTCAGCGTCCCCAGGTCGGCTTCACCTTGGATGGCTGAGTTGAGCGAAGCGGACGAGATGCAGTGGTGGCGCCGGGCGTCGCCATGCGCGGCGAGGCATGGGCTTGCGCGTTCCCTCAACCTGTGGGCCCTCATCCGGTCGTCGTGCTCGCTGTCAACCGCATCGCTGAACCGCTGTCCTCGGTCGTCGTCGCGCTCATCACCGGTACGGCCGGCCCCTTCGTCACCCATATCCCGGTCGGTCCGGACTCAGAAGCGATCTGCAAACCGTGACCGGCGCTTGGGAGTTGGACGTGTGTTCGCCCTTGGTTCCTGGTTCGGGTGATCCCGCCTTGGCCACGGCATGAAGACAGGGTCCAGCGCCGCGGTGAATTCCTCGGGGAGCGCGCCGGTCGCGAGCGGGTGCTCGCCGGGCTCCTGCGTGTCGAGGACGATGCTGTCGGCGCTCTCCAGCACCGACTCGTCGTGGTCGACGACGAGTCGGTAGTCCTCGTGCGTGCGCACCGGCTGGCCGCCGAGGGCGCAGGTGACAACGGAGTACAGAGGGGTCCCGTCCGGCTCACGGGCCTCGTTGAACACCCGGGCCGGGATGCCGAGGTCCAGCGGGAGGACTCCGTCGAGGGCGAGAACAGCGACGCGATGCGACATGGCCGGAATGGCGCGATAGGTGGCCCCCCGGCCACTCACCGGCCCCGCCCGGCACACGCCACTCTTTGTGCAGCGGGGACGCGGTCCCCGACGCGCAAAGAGCAAGAGTAAGGAACCCAAGCCATGAGCGAGAGCCTCAACCTCGCCGCGGCCGTAGCTGCCGCAGCGGCCGTCTTCGTGTCGACCCCCTACGCGTCGGCCGCCGCGGGGCAGGAACACCCCAAGCCGGTCGTCACTGCCGTCAAGACCGTCGCCTCGTTCGACTGGTCCGCCGGGGAGGTGCCGGAGAACATCACAGTCAACCCGGACAGCACGCTCACCGTCTCCATGCTGGGCAGCTACGCCGGCGAGCGGCCGGAGCTGGTCCGCCTGAGCGCCAACGGGCAGCACAAGACCGTGTTGGTGACCGGCGTCCTCGGTGACGGCTTCACCGGGAGCACCCGCGGCAGCGACGGGACCATCTACTACAACGTGTGGTCCAAGGACGCCTCGCGCGCAGGAGTGTGGAAGCTGCCCCCGGGCGGCCACCCCAGCCGCGTCGCGGCCCTGCCCGCGGACGGCCTGCCGAACGGGCTCGCGATCGACCCTGCCGGACAGACGCTCTACGTCACCGACAGCTACAAGGGCACGATCTGGGCCGTCCCGGTCGCAGGGGGCCAAGCCAGGACGTGGCTGACCGACCAGGCTCTCGCGCCGGTCCCGACGGCTTCGGTGCCGATAGGCGTCAACGGGCTGCGCTACCACAACGGGGCGGTGTGGGTCACGAACTTCAACAAGGGCACCTTGCTGCGGGTTCCCGTGACTGCTGCCGGGGAGCCGGGCCGCATCCATCAGGTGGCCGATGGTGAGGTGGGCATTGACGACTTCAACTTCCTGTCCTCCCGCTCCGACATCGTGTTCGCCGCGGTGAACACCCAGGACAAGGTGGACGTGGTCTACCCGAACGGCACGAAGGTCACCGTGCTCACTGCGGCCGACGGGCTGGCCAGCCCCACCGCCACCGCCGTGCGCGGCACCGAGCTCTACGTCACCGACGCATCGCTTGCCGCCCCGCACCACGCGCAGCTGCAGGGTGGCCGGATCAACCTCGCGGGGCTGGAGGGCAGCTGACCGTGCAGCGCCGGAGCCACGGCCTCACACTTCGCCGCTCCCCGGCTTCGCCGGGGGGCGGCGTCGGCGTGCCGTCCGCACGCCGACCGAGCGCGGCAGTTGTCGCAGTGATCGGCGATCGAGGGAGGAGTCGGCGACCGCGTCGGCCACCAGGAACGGGTGTGGTCAACGGTGTGACTCCCGATCATGGAAGTAGCACCTGATGAACGACGTGATCGTCTCGTCCGAGGCGGTTGAGAAAGAAACGCTTCTTGATCGACGTCGGCATCTTGTTGGGGGCGTACCTCGGCATCCGAACATCCCTTCATCGGGGCGTTCGTAACCACCGATAGAACTCAAGCGGTCTACCCGGTCCTCTTCATCGACTGTCCGTCAGGGTGTCTTCGGGCGCGGTTCGTCCGCCGGTCTGTCGTGTGCCGCGTCGGCTGACCCGGTGAGCGTGAGTGCGGCGAGGAGCCGCAGTTTCTCGTCGCTGTCGCTGTCCTTGTCGGGGTAGTAGACGACGAGGAGGACGTCGTCGACGGGGAGTTTGTCGCGGTGGAGGCGTAGTTCACCGACGATGGGGTGGTGGACCGTGGTCGTGCCTCCGTCGAGACCGCGGACGTCGTGGCGGGCCCACAGGGTGCGGAAGCGCTGGCTGGACAGGGCGAGTTCTCCGACGAGCTCGACGAACCGGGGGTTGTCGGTGTCGTCCCCGATGGTGGTGCGCAGGGCGGCGACGAAATCGGCGGTGGCTTTCGCCCAGTCCTGGTGGAAGGCCCGTTCCTCGGGATCGAGGAGGAGAGAACGCAGCCGGTTCTGGCCGGGCCGCAGGCGGGGGGAGAGCGCGACGGCCATGGGGTTGGAGGCCAGGACGTCGAACGCGCGTCCTTCGACGAACGCGGGGATCTGCAGGTGGGCGAGCAGCTCGTGCACCCGGGCCGGTACGTGCTCGGGCCGCCTGCGGCGCGGGGCCCTGGGGCGCGCCGCCGTGAGGCCGAGCAGATAGGTCCGTTCGATGTCGTCGAGCTGCAGGACACGCGCGAGTGACTCGAGGACCTGCGGTGAGGGGTTCTTGTCACGGCCCCGCTCCAGGCGCAGGTAGTAGTCGGGACTGATCCCGGCGAGCAGGGCGACTTCCTCACGGCGCAGGCCGGGCACGCGGCGGTTGCCGCCGGGCGGGAGTCCCGCCTGCGCCGGGGAGACCAGCTCACGCCGTGCACGGAGGTAGCTGCCGAGCCGGTTGCCGGATTCCTCATCCTTCATACCGACACCGTAATGCGGTGCGCGTGTCTCACGGGGGCCCTGTCAGGACCAGGGAAGACGGGGGCCCTGCCGCACTCGGCGGATGCCGTCAAGACTGCAGGAGCACTGTTTCGAATGAGGCAGAGAGCATCACTGTCTGTGCCGGGCTTGAACGCCGTCGGCGCCCTGGACTGAAGGGAAGATCTCGTGGATCTCTCCAACCGCACCGTTCTCATCGTCGGCGGAACCTCGGGTATCGGGCGGGAGCTGGCCCGGCGGTTCGTCGCGGCGGGCAGCACCGTGGCCGTGGGCGGCCGCAGCCCGCAGGCACTCTCGGAACTCGCCGAGGAAGGCTTCGGCACGATCAGCATCGACGTCACCGACAGCGCCTCCGTCGCATCCGCGCGTGACGCGGCGCTCGCCCGGTATCCCGATCTGGACACCGTGGTGACCATGTCGGGCGTCATGCTCCTGGAGGACTTGCGCGACCCCGCGCACTTCGAGGCGGCGGAAACGACGATCGACACCAACCTGCTCGGCACCATCCGCGTCATCGACGCCTTCACCCCGCACCTGGTCCAGCGGGGCGCCGGCACCTTCATCACCGTCACCTCGGGCATCGCCTTCCTGCCCTTCCCGCCCATGCCCACATACGCCGCGTCCAAGGCCGCGGTGCACGCCTACTCCGAGGCACTGCGCGCTCAGCTCGACGGCACCGGTGTCGACGTCGTCGAGCTCGTCCCCCCGGCAGTCGCCACGGCAGGACAGGAAAAGGTCAACCCGCACGCGCTGCCGCTCGACGACTTCGCCACCGAGGTCATGGACCTGCTGGGGACCGAGCCCACTCCGCGCGAGATCCTCGTCGATCGCGTGCGGGTGCACCGGTGGGCCGAGCGCGACGGAGCCTACGACGAACTGGTGGCTCAGCGCTCGCAGGCCCTGGCGATGCTCCCGAGCCGGCAGGGACAGCGATGAACAGCGGGATCGCACCGGTCACCGGGGCCACATCGGGCTCCGCCCCGCTAGGCCGGAGGCCCGGCACCACACACGTGGTGCCGGGCCTCCGGCGTTCCCGCCGTGGGTGCCGAGGTCCCCGCCGTGCGGCTGCCGTGGCGCCCCGCCGCGGCCGCGCGGGCGAAGGGGGTCCGGCCGCGGCGGCCGGTGCGGGGGGAGCGGCGAGTGGTCGGGCGAGGACGGGTGCGGGTGAGCGGCCGGCGGGCCGGTGACGGAGCTGATCAGGCCCGGGTCGGCAGGCCCAGCCGCTTGCGGGCCGCCGCGCTCTGCGCCGGGGACAGCGCGTCGGCCTCCAGCAGGCGCGGCACCAGCTCGCGTTCACCGGTCAGTGCGCGCAGCACCATCGCCGACGTCACCCCGTGGTCCGGCCGCGACAGCAGCGTCACAGGGGCGCCGGCCGCGATGTGCCCGGGCACGACCACCCGGAAGTACACCCCGGGCATGGCGCGCCGGCTGAACCGCTTGATCCAGGACTCCTGTTCCAGCCAGCCGGCGAAGGTGCGGCAGGGGATCCGGGTGGCCGACGCCTCCAGCACCACCACATCGCCCACCCGCCAGCGCTCGCCGATGACGGTGCCGGAGACGTCCAGCCCGCGTGTGGTGAGGTTCTCGCCGAACACACCGGCGGGGAGTTCCCGTCCGATCTCCTGCTCCCACAGGTCCAGCTCCTCGCGGGCGTACGCGTAGACGGCCTGGTGGTCGCCGCCGTGGAAGCGTGCGTCGCAGACGGAGTCACCCGCCATCCCGCTGACCCCTTGGGGGCCGGGTGCCGACACGGCGACCGGGTGGGAGACGGGCCGCTTGTCGATGCCGGTGCGCCCGGCGCTCGAGTGCACGGTGACCCGGCTGCTGCCGATGTTGACGGATTCCACGATGCCCATGGCAGCCGACCTTAGCGTTTCCGTTTCTGTTCGAGTCAGCTGACCTGGGGTGATCCCTGTTCCCGAGGTCGTGGGGCTGTCGTCGGCTGCCGGACATGCCGAGGGCCCGGCGCGGTGGCCGGGCTCTTGGGCCCTCGGGTTGTGGGCGGCCGAATGCCTTCAGCCGCACGCCCTGGCGGGTGACAGCGGTGGCCGCCGCGAAGCCGTCCCGGTCAGCGGCGGGGTGTACCGCCGCTGACCGGGACGGCGGCATGGGCGACCGGCGGGCGGCACCGACGCCTGCGACGTGCCGGTGCTCATGACCGGTTCCTTCGCCGCGGTGCTGTGCGGCGGTGGAGGAAGCGGCCGTGAGCCCGGTCATCGCAGGGGTGAGGCCGGGGTGGGGACCACGCGGGTGACGACGGTCTTCTCGGGGATCAGCAGGCCGTGGACGGCCGGACCGATCTCGTTCTTCCAGCGGTCGTGCTCGTACACGGCCGCGTACAGGGCCTCACTTTGGGCCTCGTCCTCGAACCGGCGGATCCACACGTAGCCGTCCTCGTCCTGGGCGTCGACGAAGGAGGCGGTCACATCCATGCCCAGCGAGGCCTGGAACGGAATGACCACGTCCTCCATGTAGCGCACCCACTCCTCGCGGCGCCCGGGCTGCGCCTGGTAGCGGCGGATCTCGTAGTACATGCTGTTGCTCCGAACTGCTTGCGGGCAGGGTCAGTCGGTGACGGTGAGGACGACCTTGCCGCGGGTGCGGCCGGCCTCGACGCGGGCGTGGGCCGCGCCGGCCTGCTCGAGCGGGAAGGTTTCCTCCACCTCGACGGCGACCTCGCCCTCGTCGATCAGGTCTGCGATCGTGGTCAGCGCCTCGCCGTCCGGCTCGACCAGGTAGGCGGTGAAGCGGGCGCCGGCCGCCTCGGCGGCCTTGGCCAGTTCCGGGGAGACGCCGGACGGGACGGCGACCAGCAGGCCGCCCGGGCGCAGGACCTTGAGCGAGCGGGTGCTGGTGTTGTCGTGGGCGTCGCCCACCAGGTCGATGACGACGTCGATGTCCTTGGTGGCGTCCTCGAAGCGGGTGGTGGTGTAGTCGATGGTCTCGTCCGCGCCGAGTTCCTTGAGCCAGGGGTGACGGGCGGCGCTGGCGGTGGCGATCACGTGGGCACCCAGGTGCCGGGCGAACTGGACCGCGAAGTGGCCCACCCCGCCGGCGGCAGCCGTGATCAGGACCCGCTGGCCGGCCTGCACGTGGGCGGTGTCGACCACGGTCTGCCAGGCGGTCAGCGCCGCCAGCGGTACGGCGGCCGCGTGCACGTGGTCAAGGGCGGCCGGCTTGCGGGCCCACTGGCGGGCCGGTGCGGTCACGTACTCGGCGTAGCCGCCGGCGGCGCGCGGGAACCACGGCATGCCGTACACCTCGTCGCCGGCCTTCAGCGTGGTCACACCGAAGCCGACCTCCTCGACGACACCGGAGACGTCCCAGCCGAGGATCAGCGGGAACGTCTGCAGCCCCGCCATTCCCTGGCCCTCGCGGGTCTTCCAGTCCACCGGGTTGACGCCGGCCGCGTGCACCCGCACCAGCACCTCGGTCGGCAGCGGCACCGGGCGCGCAACCTCCTCGATGGTCAGCACCTCCGGCCCTCCGAACTCCCGGGTGGTGACTGCCCGCATGGTGTTCTCGCTCATGTTGTCCTCGCTCATGTACGTATCGCTCTTGCTCGGGCCGGGACTGCGGTCCCGGTGAAGACAAGACTCGCGTGTGCTCGCAAGGGCGGGTGAGTGGCCGGGAGGCCATCTGTCGTACCATTCCAGCCATGCCGCATCGTGTTGCCGTTCTCGCCCTCGACGGGGTCCTGCCGCTGGATCTGGGCATCCCGGCCCGGGTGTTCAACGAGGCCCGCGAGCCGGACGGGACCCCCTTGTACTCCGTCAGCACCTGCTCCCTCGGCGGCCGTCCGGTACGTACGCACGAGGACTACCAACTCGTCGTCGACCACGACGAGTCGGCGCTGCAGACCGCGGACACCGTCGTTCTCGCCACTCAGGAGCCCACCGAGCACCTGCTCGCGACCGGCAGACTCCCCGAGGGACTCACCGCGGCGCTGAACCGGATAGGGCCGCAAACCCGCATCGTCAGCCTGTGCACCTCGGCCTTCCTGCTTGCGGCGGCCGGTCTGCTGGACGGCCGGCGGGCCACCACGCACTGGGCGCTGTGTGACGCGCTGGCGCGGTTGTTCCCCGACGTCGAGGTCGATCCGGACGTGCTGTTCGTCGACAACGGACGCATCCTGACGTCCGCCGGCGGAGCGGCCGGCATCGACCTGTGCCTGCACCTGGTTCGTCTGGACCACGGTGCGGCGGTGGCCTCGGCCGCCGCACGGCGCTGCGTGGTGGCGCCGTGGCGCGAGGGCGGGCAGGCACAGTTCATCGAGCACCCGGTCCCGCAGGACACCGACCGCTCCACCTCGGCGACCCGCCAGTGGGCGCTGGACCGGCTGGCCGAGCCGATCACCCTGGAGGACATGGCCCGGCACGCACACATGAGCGTGCGCACCTTCACCCGGCGCTTCCGCAGCGAGGTGGGCAGCAGCCCGCTGAAGTGGCTGGCACAACGCCGGCTGGCACACGCGCGCCTGCTCCTTGAGTCCACCGACCTGACCGTCGCACGGATCGCCACCGCCTGCGGCTTCGGCGACCCCGTCGCCCTGCGCAAGCACTTCCACACGTATCTGGGCCTGTCACCACTGGCCTACCGTCGCGCCCACAACGCACCGGAGCCGATCTCGGCACGGTGACCACCCGGCCGGGTCATGGTCGGGGCAACGCCCCAACCGGTCGCCGTTACTGGTAACGAGAGCGGCCCCTGACCTGGAAACCCAGGTCAGGGGCCGTTGACGCTGCTCTCAGCGCGGAGGCGGTGGGACTTCCGCAGCACACGCGTGCGACGGCTCGGTCCACATGCGGCGGCGACCGCCGATCCGTGCCGCCCGGTCCACGTCGTCACAGCGGATCAGAGGGTTGCGGCGCCCAGCACGATCAGGGCAACGGAGGCCACGGTGAGGACTGCCGCCGGAGGCGCGCCCTTGTGGTCGCCGACGCGCAGGTGGGAGACGACCGCCCCGGCGAAATAAAGCGTCAGGCCGATCGCGGCGGCGATTCCGATGGGCCCCCACCAGAGCCCGGCGATCGCACCGGCCGCGCCCGCGATCTGGGCGCCGATCAGGAAAGCCATCATGCTCTGCGGCACTCCGAGGGCGGACATCTGCTCGGTGATGTGCCGTGTCCGCAGAGACTTGGCCCCAGCCGATACCAGGAGGACCGCCGACATGAACACGGTGAGGACGGCGAGGGAGACGAACACGGATGAAACCTCAATCATGCGAGATGCGAGTAAGGGGCGTGCGCACCTCGACGACGTTAGTCGGCCGTCAGGTACCTCCAGGTAACCTTCGGGGCATGAGCCTGCGACCCGGAATTGCCTTCCTCGCCGACTGCCCCGCTCTCCTGGCCATGGAGATCATTGCCAGCAAGTGGTCCATGGTCACGCTCTTCGCGCTGACCGACGGCCCGTTGCGTCACGGCGAGCTGGTCGAGCTGAGCGGTGGCATCTCGCGCAAGGTACTGACCCAGACGCTGCGCCGGCTCCAAGCCAACGGACTCGTCGAGCGGCAGGCGTACGCCGAGGCGCCGCCGCGCGTGGAGTACAGCCTGACCGATCTCGGGCGAACCCTGGAGGAGCCCATCAGGATGCTCACCGCATGGGCGCGGGAGAACGGCGAGGCGGTCGTCACCTTCCGGGAGGCAGTCGAGGCGGCCAGGACCGCCGAGGCGGACCAGGCGACTCTGGTGAAGACCACCCCCTGGTGATCGGAATCTGCACCGTTCTGATCAATAGGTCAGCGCAAGTCGAAGGGCAGGCCGCCACCGTCACTACACCCTGTCGCCGGACACCACCCGCTGCGTACCGCCGTGTATGCCGCGCGACTCGTCTCAAGGGCACGGCGACAACGACGAAGGGCCCCCTGTTTCCAGGGGGCCCTTCGACATCGTGCCCGGTGAGGCACTGGCGGAGGATACGAGATTCGAACTCGTGAGGGGTTGCCCCCAACACGCTTTCCAAGCGTGCGCCCTAGGCCTCTAGGCGAATCCTCCGCCGGAAACATTACATGACCGAGGGGAGTGCTCGCGAACTCGTTCCCGCAGGCCCCCGTCGGTTGCGGCCCGCGGGCCGCGATCGGGTACTGTGGGGCGCAGCCCCTCACGCGGCGCTATCTGACTGAACTCCCCCAGGGCCGGAAGGCAGCAAGGGTAGGTCGGCTCTGGCGGGTGCGTGGGGGGCCCTTGCGTTCCTGGGGCGGCATCCGTGGTCGGGGGCCGGGTTCCGCGGCGGGGCCGGTTGTCAGTGGGCGCCTATAACCTCGTATGCGTGTCGTCTCTCGCGCTGTACCGCCGCTATCGCCCGGAGACCTTTGCCGAGGTCATCGGGCAGGAGCATGTCACCGACCCGCTGCAGCAGGCGCTGCGGAACAACCGGGTCAATCACGCGTACCTGTTCAGCGGTCCGCGCGGCTGCGGCAAGACGACCAGCGCGCGGATCCTCGCCCGCTGCCTGAACTGTGAGCAAGGTCCCACTCCGACGCCGTGCGGCGAGTGCCAGTCGTGCCGGGACCTGGCGCGCAACGGCCCGGGCTCGATCGACGTCATCGAGATCGACGCGGCCTCGCACGGTGGTGTGGACGACGCCCGTGAGCTGCGCGAGAAGGCGTTCTTCGGCCCTGCGAGCAGCCGATACAAGATCTACATCATCGACGAGGCCCACATGGTCACGTCGGCGGGCTTCAACGCGCTGCTGAAGGTCGTCGAGGAGCCGCCGGAGCACCTCAAGTTCATCTTCGCGACCACCGAGCCCGAGAAGGTCATCGGCACGATCCGGTCGCGGACCCATCACTACCCCTTCCGGCTGGTGCCGCCCGGCACCCTGCGGGACTACCTCGCCGAGGTGTGCCAGAAGGAGAACATCCCGGTCGAGGAGGGCGTGCTGCCCCTCGTCGTGCGCGCCGGTGCGGGCTCCGTGCGTGACTCCATGTCCGTCATGGACCAGCTCCTCGCCGGTGCGGGCCCGGACGGTGTGACGTACGCCATGGCCACCTCTCTCCTCGGCTACACCGACGGCTCGCTCCTCGACTCCGTCGTCGAGGCCTTCGCCACCGGTGACGGGGCCGCCGCCTTCGAGGTCGTCGACCGTGTCATCGAGGGCGGAAACGACCCGCGCCGCTTCGTCGCCGACCTGCTGGAGCGGCTCCGGGACCTGGTGATCCTCGCCGCCGTGCCGGACGCCGCGGAGAAGGGGCTCTTCGACGCCCCGGCCGACGTCCTGGAACGCATGCAGGCCCAGGCCTCCACCTTCGGTGCGGCCGAGCTGAGCCGCGCCGCCGACCTCGTCAACGCGGGCCTGACGGAGATGCGCGGCGCCACCTCGCCCCGCCTCCAGCTGGAGCTGATCTGCGCCCGTGTGCTGCTCCCCGCCGCCTACGGCGACGAGCGGTCGATGATGGCCCGCCTGGACCGTCTCGAGCGCGGCGTCCACTTCTCGGCCGGATCCGGTGCGCCCACCCTGGGCTACGTCCCCGGACCGGAGGCCCACGGCGCCGGCGCCCCCATGCCCTCCACGCCACCCGTACCGCCCGGCACCGGCCCGGCAGCGGCCCGCGCGGCAGTGCGAGCGCCTGGTGGGCCTGGTGTGGGTGGGTCTGGTGTTGGTGGTTCGGGTGTTGCTGGGCCTGGTGCCGGTGGTCCCGTCGCGGGTGGTCCGGGTGCGGGTGGTCCGGGTGCGGGTGGTCCGGATGCTGGTGATCCCGGTGTCGGCGGCCCCGGTGCCGGCGGTCCGGCTCCGGCCGCCCCCGCACACACGGCTCCCACGGCCCCCGCGGCTCCCGCAGTCCCCCACGCGCCGACTCCCGCAGCGGCTGCCCCTGCCGCCCCGGCCCCGGCGCCGCCTTCCACGTCCCCCGGCGCTCAGCCGGCGGCCGGTGCCCCCGCCCCGGCCGCCGCTCCCGGCGCCTGGCCCACCGCCGCTGCCGCGGGAAGCGGTCGACGCCCCGGTGGCTGGCCCACGCCGGCGGCACCGGCGGGCGGCGCATCCCAGGGCCAGGCCCCCGCCCGTGGCCCGGCCCAGCAGCAGCCCCCGGCGTCCCCCGCGGCTCCGGCAGTGCCGGCGGCTACCCCCGCCGGCGGCCTCGACCCCCGCATGCTCTGGCCGAACATCCTGGAGGCCGTCAAGAACCGTCGTCGCTTCACCTGGATCCTGCTCAGCCAGAACGCGCAGGTGGCCGGCTTCGACGGCACCACCCTCCAGCTCGGCTTCGTCAACGCCGGTGCCCGTGACAACTTCGTCAGCAGTGGCAGCGAGGACGTGCTGCGGGCGGCGCTGGCCGAGCAGTTCAACGTGCAGTGGAAGATCGAGGCGGCCGTCGACCCGTCCGGTGGCGGCTCGGCACCCCCGCCCGCCGGGGGCTCGGGCTTCGGCGGGGGCGGCGGTTACGGCGCTCCTGCCGGTGCCGGTGGCTACGGCGCTCCGGCCGCACCCCGCCCCGCGGCTCCCCAGTCGGTCCCACAGGCGCCCGCGCCTCCGCAATCGGGTACCAGTAGCGGATCTGCCGCGCCCACCCCTGCCCGCCAGCCCGCCGCCGCGCCCGAGCCGCCTCCGGTGGCCCCCGAGGACGACATCCCCGAGGACGACGACCCCGACCTGGACGAGTCGGCCCTCTCCGGCCACGAACTGATCGTGCGGGAGCTGGGGGCGACGGTGGTCGAGGAGTTCTCCAACGAGTAGCCGCCCCGGACGGGGTGGCGCCGCGGGTGGCCGACCGGGACGGCGCGGTGCTGCGGGTGGCCTGCTGGGGTGGGGTGGTGTCGCTACTGGCTTGTCGGGCCAGGAGGTCGTCACCCTTCAGCCGAGCCAGCTGATTCCTCCTCGGGCCCGCGCGGCCCCGCACCCCTCACCTCTCTCCTGAGGGGGCACCCGCCCAGCCGACCGGAGCGGTGTGGTGCGGCGGGTAGCTGACCGGGCCGGTGTGGCACTGCGGTTGGTCGACTTTGAAGGGACGGGGTGCCCGCACCGCCCTCTCCCTACACCCCCACCCCAAACAGCACCCTCCCAGCCAACCGAGTCGGGTCGGCGGGTAGGCGAAGTCGGGGGCTGCGGGCGCAGCCCCCAGGGACGGCCGCACCGACACCCGGCGCCTTGGAGGAAAGCCCAACAAACCCGGCCCCCAACCTTCGGCGACCTTGCCAGTAGGCTGACCCCGTGAAGGTCCTCGTCATCGGCAGCGGCGCCCGCGAACACGCCCTGTGCCGCTCCATGTCCCTCGATCCC
Organism: Streptomyces sp. RB17; assembly: GCF_009604455.1. GTDB lineage: Bacteria > Actinomycetota > Actinomycetes > Streptomycetales > Streptomycetaceae > Streptomyces. The sequence continues at coordinate 100,922 of NZ_WEGL01000004.1, read as the reverse complement.
GACGTCACCGCGCTGCACTGCGCCCCCGGCAACGCCGGCATCGCCGAGGTCGCCGAGCTGCACCCGGTCGACGCGCTCGACGGCAAGGCGGTCGCCGAGCTGGCCGCAGGCCTCGGTGCCGACCTGGTCGTCGTCGGCCCGGAGGCCCCGCTGGTCGCCGGTGTGGCCGACGCCGTCCGCGCGGCGGGCATCCCGGTGTTCGGCCCGTCCGGGGAGGCCGCGCAACTGGAGGGGTCCAAGGCCTTCGCCAAGGACGTCATGGCGGCGGCCGGGGTGCCGACCGCCCGCTCCTACGTGTGCACGACCGCCGAGGAGGTCGCCGAGGCCCTGGACGCCTTCGGCGCCCCCTACGTCGTCAAGGACGACGGCCTCGCCGCCGGCAAGGGCGTGGTCGTCACCGACGACCAGGAGACCGCCAGGGTCCACGCCGCCGCCTGCGAGCGCGTGGTCATCGAGGAGTTCCTCGACGGCCCCGAGGTGTCCCTCTTCGCGATCACCGACGGGCAGACGGTCGTACCGCTCCAGCCCGCCCAGGACTTCAAGCGTGCCCTGGACGGTGACGAGGGCCCCAACACCGGCGGCATGGGCGCGTACTCGCCGCTGCCGTGGGCCGACCCGAAGCTGGTCGACGAGGTGCTGGAGACGGTTCTGCAGCCGACCGTGGACGAACTGCACCGCCGCGGCACCCCGTTCTCCGGTCTGCTCTACGCCGGCCTCGCGATCACCGGCCGCGGCGTCCGGGTGATCGAGTTCAACGCCCGCTTCGGCGACCCGGAGACCCAGGTCGTGCTGGCCAGGCTCAAGACCCCGCTGGCCGGCCTCCTGATGGCCGCCGCCACCGGCAACCTCGCCGATCTGCCGCCCCTGCGCTGGAGCGAGGACGCGGCCGTCACAGTCGTCGTCGCCTCGCACAACTACCCCGCCACCCCCCGCACCGGCGACCCGATCACCGGTCTGGACGAGGTGGCCGCCGAGGACGCCCCGCACGCGTACGTGCTGCACGCCGGGACCAGGCGGGACGGCGACGCAGTCGTCAGTGCGGGCGGGCGGGTGCTGTCCGTCACTGCCAGCGGCAAGGACCTGACCGAGGCGCGCGAGCGGGCGTACCGGGCGGTGGGCCGGATCCATCTGGACGGCTCCCAGCACCGCACGGACATCGCCGCGAAGGCGGCCCAGGCCGACCGGGCCGACCAGGCCGACCGGGCGACAACCGCCTGACCTGCCCTTCCGCGACACAGCCGCACCCAGGCCCCGGACCCACAATCCGGGGCCTGATCTTTGCTGTCTGTCACCCACCTCTGACCAAAGCCATTCCATCGAGTGAGCAATGGTCCATACGGCTGACGGGGGCGGGGGCCCCAACTAGGGTGCCGCGCAAGCGTTCCGGCACTTGGCCCACCGGCATTGCGATGTCAGTGGCGGGTGCCACAGTGGGGGAGTGAGCACAACCAGGACAGCACGGCATCGGCAGCGAGGGGGTGAGGGCGGGACGTGACCGGAATCGGTGTGGAGATCGGAGCCCAGGCCGCGCGCTCCCGGGCCCTCGCCGTACTGCGGGTCCGGGGCCGGGCGCTGGCCGTGGCCCTGCTGCCGGCGGCCGCCGCGGTGATCCTGCTGGCGGGCGGCCCCACCGGTCACTTCGTGGGCCGGGGCTGGGACGTGGCCCGCTGGATCGTGAGCCTGCTCGCCGTGCTGGTGCTGCTGGGCGCCGCCGGCATCGCCCTGGTCGTGGCCCGGGCCCGCCCCGCCGTCAGCCCGACGGTGCCGGTCCCCGAGGAGTCCGCCCCGGACCTGTACCGGATGGTGCGCGACCTCGCCGACCGGCTGGACGTGCCGGCCCCCTCGGCCATAGCGCTCACCCCGGACTGTGACAGCTGGCTGGAGGACCGTACGCACTCGGCCCACGGCCCACCCCCGCGCCCCGCGCCCGGCGAGGACGAATTGGCGGGTCCGGGCCGCCGCCGAGCGTCCCTCGCGCCGGTGCTCGTCATCGGCTCCCCGTTCCTGTGGTGGATGCGGGTCGGCGAACTGCGCGCGGTGCTGGCCCCGGTCATCGCCGGTACGGGCCCTTCGGCGCATCCGGACATAGCCGCCGCCCGGCGCTTCGTACGCGGCCTGGACGCGGCGGTCGCGGTCGCCTCGACACCGGGCCGCTGCCCGGCGACACGCGGTGTGTGCGCGGCCCTCGGCTGGGTGGCCCGGCTGCTGCTGCGCGGCTGCCGGGAGCACGCGACACAGATGGAGCGGGGAGTGGCCGCGGCGGCGGCCGAGCGGGCCCAGGCCGTCGACTACGGCCTGCGGATCGTCGCCCAGGAGCAGGTGGGACTCGCCTACGCCGGCTGGGACCGGCTGCTGACCAGAGTGGCGCTGCCCGCCTGGCGCATGGGCCGCTGGCCCTCGCGGCTGGACGCGGGCGTGGTGGCGGCGCTCACCGAGCTGTCCCGGCGCGACCGCCTGGCCGAGGGCTTCACCTCCCGGCTCGGCGAGCGCCCGGCCTGCGACCTCCTGGAGGAGCCGGGTGCCGTGGACGAGGCCGCGTCCCTGCTCGCCGCCCGCCTCTTCCACGGCGGCCCCGCTGAGTCCCGTCCGGACTGGGCGCCGGTGGACTGGCAGGCGTATCCCGAGGAGGTCGTGGACCGCACCTGGCGCGCCGACGCCGCCCGTCTGCACCGCGTCCTGGACTCCCTCGGCGTCCGCCCCTCCCTCGACCCCGCCACCCCCGACCCCGGCGGCCCGACCCTGGCCCGCGTCCTGGACCACCTCACCGAACGCCCCACGGAAGCGGCGATACCGAAATCCCCGCACCACACTCCCCGAGCCACCGCCGCCGAGCCCGGCCCCGGAGCCCCGCAAGCCACCGACGGCGAGCATGGCCCCGCAATCCCGCCCGTCCCGCAAGCCATCGCCGCCGAGCCCGGCCCCGGAGCCCCGCAAGCCACCGACGGCGAGCATGGCCCCGCAATCCCGCCCGTCCCGCAAGCCACCGCCGCCGAGCCCGGCCCCGGAGCCCCGCAAGCCACCGACGGCGAGCATGGCCCCGCAATCCCGCCCGTCCCGCAAGCCATCGACGGCGAGCCCGGCCCCGGAGCCCCGCAAGCCATCGACGGCGAGCATGGCCCCGCAGTCCCGCCCGTCCCGCAAGCCATCGACGGCGAGGACGCCGCAGAGGGGCCACTCGCAGCCGACGACGAAAGCCGCACCGATGGTCCTGGTCCGGGTGGGAACCCGGACGCCGCAGCCGAGGCGGAGGCGTCCCGCGCCGCCGAAGCCGCAGCCGCAGCCGCAGCCGAGGCGGAGGCATTCCGCGCCGCCAAAGCGCCGCAGGCAACCCGCGAGGCCGAGGCGGACCCTGCCACCGACGACCCCGGCACTGAACGCAGCGCCGCCCTCGCCGCAGGCCTGAGCGCCGCGCTGGCCCGCGAGGAGGCCGGCGCGCCGAGAACCGGCGCCACCGCCACCGGCCGGAGCCCCGAGAGCGCCCTGTGGGACGACACCGGCCTGCCGCTCTTCCCGCTGCAACCCCCACGCACCGCCCGCGACCTGCTCACCGAGCACGTCACGGCGATGGTGTGCTGCGCGGCCGTCGACACCGCCGACGCGGTCCCCGCCCTGGACTGGCTTGACGGCCCCTCCCTGCTGCTGGGCGGTGAGCGTGCCGCCGACCTCACGCCCAGGGTGCTCAGCCTCATCGAGGAGGGAGACCCGGGCCCGCTGCGCGACTGGCTGGCCGCGTCCGGGATACGCCCCGAGAAGCCCGTACGGCTCGTCTAGGAACCCGTGCGGAAGAAGCCCTTTTAGAAGCCGGTCTGCAAGCCCGTGCAGAAGCCCGTACCGCTCGCCAAACGGGAGCTCTGTCTTCCACTTCAGGTCAATTCGCAACGACTAGTGACCGACCCCGTGCGTTATGTGATGTGCTGGGAGCGACCAAGCACCTGGCAAGGGCGTGCGACATACGACAGCACGGCCGAGCACCGCGCGTACCACCGAGCAACAGCGAGAACAGCGAGCACGGCGAGCACCACCGAGACAGGACGACACGGGGGGCTTGAGGGAGGGGAGCGACCATGGCCTCGGACCACATCCGCCGCTGGGAGTCCGGAGCGCTCGCGCACGCCGTCACGGACCCTTTCGGTCAGGGCCCGGTGCCCTGGCTGCGCGGCAGTGAGACGTACTTCGACGACACGGGTCACGTCGTGCCCTGGTACGTCGACCCTAGCCCGCAGCCGCTCAAGGGGGTCGGTCCCGCCCCGCGCGTGCCCGGACCCCGCTCGGCCGACGACGTGCACCGCCAGATCAAGGGCTTCACCTCCACCGGCGCGGTCACGCCCGGCCAGGCGATCGACTTTCACATCACGGTCGACCCGCCTCAGGAGTTCGGCGTCGACATCTACCGCATCGGCCACTACGGCGGCGACGGCGCCGCGAAGATCACCACGAGCCCGCGCCTGTCCGGCATCGTCCAGCCCCCGCCGCTGGCCGTCGACCGCACGGTCTCCTGCCACCACTGGTGGCTGTCCTGGCGTCTCCAGGTGCCCGTCCACTGGCCCGTCGGCGCCTATGTGGCCGTCCTGACCACCGCCGGCGGCTACCGCTCCCACGTGCCGTTCACGGTTCGCGACGACCACCCCGCCGACCTGCTCCTGCTGCTGCCCGACATCACGTGGCAGGCGTACAACCTGTATCCCGAGGACGGCCGCACCGGCGCCAGCCTCTACCACGCCTGGGACGACAAGGGCCGCCTCCTCGGCGAGGCCGACGCGGCGACCACGGTCTCCTTCGACCGCCCCTACGCGGGCGCCGGCCTGCCCCTGCACGTCGGACACGCCTACGACTTCATCCGCTGGGCCGAGCGGTACGGCTACGACCTCGCCTACGCCGACGCGCGCGACCTGCACGCCGGCCGCGTCGACCCCGGGCGCTACCGGGGCCTGGTCTTCCCCGGCCACGACGAGTACTGGTCGATGCCGATGCGCCGCGCCGTCGAGGACGCCCGCGACCGGGGCACATCGCTGGTCTTCCTCTCCGCCAACACCATGTACTGGCAGGTGGAGCTGGGCCCGTCCCCGTCCGGTGTCCCGGACCGCCTGCTGACCTGCCGCAAACGCAAGGGGCCGGGCAAGCCGGTCCTCTGGCGCGAGATCGACCGGCCCGAGCAGCAACTGGTCGGCATCCAGTACGCGGGCCGGGTGCCCGAGCCGCATCCGCTGGTCGTCCGCAACGCCGGCCACTGGCTGTGGGAGGCGACCGGCGCGCACGAGGGCGACGAGATCGCGGGCCTGGTCGCCGGCGAGGCCGACCGGTACTTCCCGCGCACCCCGCTGCCCGCGCACGAGGAGCGCATCCTGCTCGCCCACTCCCCGTACACCGACAACGACGGCGTCCTGCGCCACCAGGAGACCTCCCTCTACCGCGCCCCCTCCGGCGCCTGGGTCTTCGCCTCCGGCACCTTCGCCTGGTCCCCGGCCCTGGACCGACCCGGCCATGTGGACCCCCGCATCCAGCGCGCCACGGCGAACCTGCTCGACCGCATCTGCAAACGCGACTGATCACCAGGAACGACACGACCCCCTGGCCGAAACCCATCACCCCCATAAGGGAGAATCGAGGCACTTGGACAGAACCACGGGGAGGAACCGTGTCCGGATTCGTAGAAAAGCCCGAGCCGATCCAGGTTCCGGGCCTGGTGCACCTGCACACCGGAAAGGTGCGCGAGCTGTACCAGAACGAGGCGGGCGACCTCGTGATGGTCGCCAGCGACCGCATGTCCGCGTACGACTGGGTGCTGCCCACGGAGATCCCCGACAAGGGCCGTGTCCTCACCCAGCTGTCCCTGTGGTGGTTCGACCAGCTGCGCGACCTGGCCCCCAACCACGTGATCAGCACCGAGCTGCCCGAGGGCGCCCCCGCCGACTGGGCGGGCCGCACGCTGGTCTGCAAGTCCCTGAAGATGGTCCCGGTGGAGTGCGTGGCCCGCGGCTACCTCACCGGCTCCGGCCTGGTCGAGTACGACGAGTCCCGTACGGTCTGCGGCCTCGCCCTCCCCGAAGGCCTCGTCGACGGCTCGGAACTCCCCGCCCCGATCTTCACCCCGGCGACCAAGGCCGAGGTCGGCGAGCACGACGAGAACGTCTCCTACGAGGAGGTCGCCCGCCAGGTCGGCGCCGACACCGCCGCCCAGCTGCGCCAGGCCACCCTCGCCGTGTACTCCCGGGCCCGGGACATCGCCCGCGACCGGGGGATCATCCTGGCGGACACCAAGTTCGAGTTCGGCTTCGACGGCGACTCCCTGGTCCTCGCGGACGAGGTCCTCACCCCGGACTCCTCCCGCTTCTGGCCGGCCGACCAGTGGCAGCCGGGCCGCGCCCAGCCGTCGTACGACAAGCAGTTCGTCCGCGACTGGCTGACCTCCGCCGCCTCCGGCTGGGACCGCAGGAGCGAGCAGCCCCCGCCACCGCTGCCGGACGAGGTCGTCCGGCAGACCCGGCAGAAGTACGTGGAGGCGTACGAGCGCCTCACGGGCCTGAGCTGGAGCTAGCAGCACGAAAAGACCCCGGTCCAGTGGACCGGGGTCTTTTTCCCGAGCGGACGACGAGGCTCGAACTCGCGACCTCAACCTTGGCAAGGTTGCGCTCTACCAACTGAGCTACGTCCGCGTTGCGCCGTGGCGCGAGAGCAACTATAGCAACCTCCTTCGCGTGTGAGACGCACTGCCGCGCGACGGTTCTCCGCGCCGGGCTTCGTGACGGCCGGGAAGAGGTGGTCCCGCTCGGTCCGCGGGGGCGCCGCGGACCGCTCGCCGATCTCCGCGACCGGCGCCCCGCCCGCCGCCGGCTCCAGCCCCTCGGCCTCCCGCGCGGTCGGTGAGCAGTCCCCCGGCGGAGATCGCGTCGACGGCCAACTCCGAGGCCGCCCACCGTTTTCCGGCAGGCACGGCCCGCGTGATCCCGGCGGGCCGCCGGGCACTGACGGTCTTCGGTGCGAACCCGCGCGCACCGGCCACGAGCGCCCGTTTCAGGTGGCCGGGCCACCCGCGCCCGGTGACGATCAGCATGTGACGGACGGGCAGTTCGACACGCAGAGATGTGGCGGCCTTCACACCGCCGAGGCCCGGCATCCGAAGATCCGGGCGGCTGCGACGGCCGCCCGGCCACTCGGGGAGTGACGCCGGTCCCGTCTTCCTCGTCCCGTGGCCTCCACCCGACGCCGGGGTCCTGCTCGGTACGACAGAGGTCGGAGCGGATCCCCGGGCAACGAAAAAGCCCCGGTCCAGTGGACCGGGGCTTTTATCCCGAGCGGACGACGAGGCTCGAACTCGCGACCTCAACCTTGGCAAGGTTGCGCTCTACCAACTGAGCTACGTCCGCACTGCTCCCGACCGGCTCCCACCGATCGGTGCGAGCACCAGCCTACCTGATCCACAAGAGTGGTCGTGACGACCGGTGCCGGAGCGGGTGACAGGAATCGCACACTGCGCCTTCCCCCTGGAAGGGGGATGTTCTGCTACTGAACTACACCCGCACGCTCCTCGGGGTTCCGGCCTTTCGGCCTGGCCCCTCGGCGTGCCCCAGACATTAGCTGATCAACAGGGGGGTGACGCAAGTCGGCTTCCCCTGGTGCCCGGTATGCCCAAGTGCGCGGCCCTCAGGGTCCGCTGACGGACCCTGAGGACTGCCCCTTCGCGGGCTCAGGCGGGCGGCCGCTCGCAACGGCTCCCGGTTGCGCCTCACTGCGCGGCGCTGAACGCCTCGTAGACCTTCTTGGGGATGCGTCCGCGGGCAGGGACGTCCATCTTGTTGGCCTGGGCCCAGGCGCGGACGGCCGCCGGGTCGGGGGCGACCTCCGTCTGCTTGTACGCCTTACCGGACCGCGACCGCTTGCGGCCGGCCTCGACGTAGGGCGCGAGCGCCTTGCGCAGTTTCTTGGCGTTGGTTTCGTTCAGGTCGATCTCGTACGACTTCCCGTCGAGTCCGAAGGCGATCGTTTCCGCCGCTTCCGAGCCGTCGATGTCGTCAAAGAGCGTGACCACGACCTTTTGCGCCACGAATATCGGTCCCTTCGTGCGGCACGTCGATACAGCTCACCGGCGATGACGTGCCGAGTATCGGCTATTGCCAATTCATTTGTACAGTGCTCGGCAATGCAAAGTGAAGCCCGACTAAATCCGTCCGCGTGTCCGAAGACAATAGGTGAACGGGGCGGACTGGGGAACTTTCCCAGAACTTTTCGCGGTGGTACGGCTTCGACACCCGATCGTGATGTGCCTCACGTAGTTTCCTACAACTCTACCCGCGTAGAAATTTTGTGCGGGTAGTCTGAAGGGACCTGCTCAGCACCACACACCGGGAGTGCCAGTGGCACGCGTCGTAGTCGACGTCATGCTCAAGCCGGAGATCCTCGACCCCCAGGGCCAGGCGGTCCAGCGTGCGCTGCCGCGCCTGGGTTTCGAAGGGATCTCGGACATACGTCAGGGAAAGCGATTCGAACTCGAAGTTGACGGGCCGGTCGATGCGGCCGCGCTCGCCCGCATCCACGAGCTCGCGGAATCCTTCCTCGCCAACACCGTGATCGAGGACTTCATCGTCAAGGTGGAAGAGGCCACGGAAGTCGCGGAGGCGGCCAAGTGACCGCTCGTATTGGCGTCGTCACTTTCCCGGGCAGCCTCGATGATCGGGATGCCCAGCGCGCGATCCGCCTCGCCGGCGCCGAACCGGTTGCCCTGTGGCACAAGGACAAGGACCTCAAGCAGGTCGACGCCGTGGTCCTGCCCGGCGGTTTCTCCTACGGCGACTATCTGCGTGCCGGTGCCATCTCCCGGTTCTCGCCGGTGATGGAGTCCGTGATCGAGCAGGCGAAGGCCGGTCTTCCGGTCCTCGGTATCTGCAACGGCTTCCAGATCCTCACCGAGGCCCACCTCCTCCCGGGCGGGATGCTCGGCAACGACCACCTCCACTTCATCTGCCGCGACCAGAAGCTGCGGGTGGAGAACGCGGAGACCGCCTGGACCAGCGACTACCGCGCCGGCCAGGAGATCCACATCCCGCTGAAGAACATGGACGGCCGGTACGTCGCCGACCGGTACACGCTGGACAAGCTGGAGGCCGAGGGCCGGGTCGTGGTCCGGTACCTCGCCCGCGACGATGTCGCCGATGAACGCGGCAACCCCAACGGGTCGCTCAACGACATCGCCGGCATCACCAACGAGGCCGGGAACGTCGTCGGCCTCATGCCGCACCCCGAGCACGCCGTCGAGCCGCTGGTCGGTACGGGTCGTACCGACGGACTCCCGTTCTTCACCTCGATCCTCAAGAAGCTGGTCAACGCATGAGCCGGACGCCTCTGGACACGGTCGAGCACGCGGCCGCGACCCCCGACGTCGAGCTGCCCTGGGCCGAACTCGGCCTGAAGAAGGACGAGTACGAGCGCGTGGTCGAGATCCTCGGCCGCCGCCCCACCGGTGCCGAACTCGCCATGTACTCGGTGATGTGGTCCGAGCACTGTTCGTACAAGTCCTCCAAGGTCCACCTGCGCCAGTTCGGCGAGAAGGCGCCCGAGAGCGATGCGCTGCTGGTGGGCATCGGAGAAAACGCGGGTGTCGTCGACGTCGGTCAGGGTTACGCCGTGACCTTCAAGGTCGAGTCGCACAACCACCCGTCGTACGTCGAGCCCTACCAGGGCGCGGCCACGGGTGTCGGCGGCATCGTCCGCGACATCATCGCCATGGGCGCCCGGCCGGTGGCCGTGGTCGACCCGCTGCGCTTCGGCGCGGCGGACCACCCGGACACCAAGCGTGTGCTCCCGGGCGTGGTCGCGGGCATCGGCGGCTACGGCAACTGCCTGGGCCTGCCCAACATCGGTGGCGAGGTCGTCTTCGACGCCTGCTACCAGGGCAATCCGCTGGTCAACGCGGGTGCCATCGGTGTCATGCGGCACGAGGACATCCACCTCGCCAAGGCCTCCGGGGCGGGCAACAAGGTCATCCTGTACGGGGCCCGGACCGGTGGTGACGGCATCGGCGGCGCGTCGATCCTGGCGTCCGAGACCTTCGACGACGCCAAGCCGAGCAAGCGCCCGGCGGTCCAGGTCGGCGACCCCTTCCAGGAGAAGCTGCTCATCGAGTGCACCCTGGAGGCCTTCAGGGAGAAGCTGGTCGTCGGCATCCAGGACCTGGGTGCGGCGGGCCTGTCCTGCGCCACCTCCGAGCTGGCGTCGAACGGCTCCGGCGGCATGCGCGTGACGCTGGACGACGTCCCCCTGCGCGACTCGACTCTCTCGCCCGAGGAAATCCTCATGAGCGAGTCGCAGGAACGCATGTGCGCGGTCGTGGAGCCGGAGAAGGTCGACCGCTTCCTGGAGATCTGCGAGAAGTGGGACGTCATCGCCACCGTCATCGGTGAGGTGACCGACGGCGACCGTCTGGAGATCTTCTGGCACGGCGGGAAGATCGTGGACGTCGACCCGCGCACGGTCGCCCACGAGGGCCCGACGTACGAGCGCCCGTACGCCCGCCCGGACTGGCAGGACGCCCTGCAGGCGGACGACGCGAACAAGCTCCCGCGTCCGACGACCTCGGAGGAGCTGAAGGACCAGGTCCTGAAGCTGGTCGCCTCCCCCAACCAGGCGTCCAAGAACTGGATCACCCAGCAGTACGACCACCTGGTACAGGGCAACACCGTCCTCGCCCAGCCGGAGGACTCCGGCATGATCCGCGTGGACGAGGAGTCCGGCCTCGGTGTCGCGATCGCCACGGACGGCAACGGTCGCTACGCCAAGCTCGACCCGTACACGGGCGCGCAGCTGGCCCTGGCGGAGGCCTACCGGAACGTGGCGACGACGGGCGCCAAACCCCTCGCGGTGTCGGACTGCCTGAACTTCGGTTCGCCCGAGGACCCGGCCGTGATGTGGCAGTTCGCGGAGGCCGTGCGCGGTCTGGCGGACGCCTGCCAGCAGCTGGGCACGCCCGTGACCGGCGGCAACGTCTCGCTCTACAACCAGACGGGCGAGGCGGCCATCCACCCGACCCCGGTGGTCGCGGTCCTGGGCGTGATCGACGACGTCGCGCGCCGCACGCCGGTCGCCTTCCAGGAGGAGGGTCAGCTGATCTACCTCCTCGGCGACACGCGCGAGGAGTTCGGCGGTTCGGCCTGGTCCCAGGTGGTCCACGACCACCTCGGCGGTCTGCCCCCGCAGGTCGACCTGGAGCGCGAGCGGCTGCTGGGCGAGATCCTGATCTCCGCCTCCCGCGACGGCATGATCGACTCCGCACACGACCTGTCCGACGGCGGCCTGATCCAGGCCGTGGTCGAGTCCGCGCTGCTCGGCGGCAAGGGTGCGCGGCTGGTCGTACCGGACGGCCTGGACGCGTTCACGTTCCTGTTCTCCGAGTCGGCCGGCCGCGCGATGGTCGCGGTGCCGCGCTCGGAGGAGGTCCGCTTCAACGACATGTGCGGTGCGCGGGGGCTGCCGGCCACGCGGATCGGCGTCGTGGACGGTACGGCGTCTGACGCGCAAGCAGTGGTGGAGGTCCAGGGCGAGTTCGCGCTCACGCTGGAGGAGCTGCGTGCGGCGCACGAGGGGACGATCCCGGCGCTGCTGGCGTAGCCAGGAGTCGGTGTCCCCGACAAGGCTGACGGCCCCGCCTGTTCCGACAGGCGGGGCCGAGTCATGCGCGCCGCCTGTTCCATCGCACCATCGGCTTTCGTGGCCGGCGTTCGCAAGTGGCCGTGGGGCGTACTACTACGGTGGCATCGGCCCGGCCCGGCACAGGAACAGCGTGTCCAGTGCCGAGAGGTGCGCCGGCAGTCCTGGAGATGGTGGAAGGGCGCGCGGGAACTGGGCGGCCTGCTCATCGAGGAGACCGTCGACGCCGCCGGACGCGCGCTGCAGGCGTTCGAGCTGATCGAAAAGGGCCTGAAGGACCATGCGGTCAGGACATAGGCTCACCGCCATGCCACCGGCGAAGAAGCGTGCCCGCAGCTATGACCCCGCCAAGACCCGCGCCGCGGTGCTGGCCCAGTTCGGAAACGTCCGGGAGGCCGTGCGCGGCCTCGGCCAGGAGCAGCTCGCGCTGCCCACCCGGCTCGGCGAGTGGACCGTACGGGACCTGATCGCGCACATCGGCATGGCGCTCACCGCCGTCCACCGCTCGCTCGCCCTGCCCGAGCCGGCCAAGGCGGACGCCGTCCTGCTCGACTGGCCCTTCGCCACCGCGGCCAACGCCGCCGCCATCGACGAGTTCACCCGGAACCTGTCCGCCGGACAACCCGACCTCGACGCCTACCTCACGGACATCGACCGGTCCATGCGCGCCCTGCTCGCCGAGCACTCCGGCAGCCGGATCCTGCAGACGAGCGCAGGTGCGCTGCCCCTGGACGACTACCTGGTCACCCGCACCGCCGAACTCGTCGTCCACACCGACGACCTGAACACCGCGGTGCCCGGCCTGGAGATCCCGTACGACCGCCAGGCCCTGGCCGCCGCCACCCGGCTGCTCGCCGACGCCCTCGCCGTGAAGGCGCCCGGCGGCTCCACCGAGGTGCGGGTGCCGCCGTACGCCGTGGTGCAGTGCGTCGAGGGGCCCCGGCACACCCGTGGCACCCCGCCCAATGTCGTGGAGACCGACCCGCTGACCTGGGTCCGGCTCGCCACCGGCCGCCTGAGCTGGAAGGACGCGCTGGAGGAGGCCAAGGTGAGCGCCAGTGGGGAGCGGGCGGACATCGGGGGGCTGCTGCCGCTGATGTCGTAGCGGAACCGGCAGGACGGGTCTACCGTCGAATCGCCATGAACCGGTACAAGCAGCGCATGATCCTCGCGCCGGTGGCCGCCACGCTGGCCGTGCTGACAGTGGCGTGCGGCAGCGGGAGGGCGGACAGTGGTGCGGTGACCGTCCCCCAGCCCGTGACCGGCATCGACTGGCGTATCGACAGCCTCACCGTCGGCGCTACGACCCGGCACGCGCCCGCCTCCGCCCGCCTTCGCATCGACGAGGGCGGCAAGGCGGCCGGCAACCTCGGGTGCAACCAGTTCAGCGCCCGGGTCACCGTCCACGGCGACCACCTCACGTTCGGCGACCTGCGCACGACCCGGATGGCCTGCGGCCCGGACCGGATGGACTTCGAGCGTGCACTCGCCCGCGCGCTCACCACCGGCACCCTCGTCGCCCGGACGGACCAGGCGAAACTCACGCTCACGGACGGCGACGGCGACCACATCCACCTCAGCCGCAACGCGCCCGGATGATGTGCGACACCTCACTCGCGCACCCGGCAACCGGCCGCGCGACCGCCGCCCACAGCGCCGCCACCGACGCCCAGAGCCCCCGGACACTCCGTTGACCAGCGCAAACGCGGAAGCCGACAAGCTGATCGGCAAAACCGGAGTAGGTGAGGGCACGAATCCCCAATTCGGACCAGTGGTCGACCTCGCCTACACTCGGTGGCGTGCCACGTGGTGACGGTCGACTCAATCACGATCTGCTTCCCGGCGAGAAGGGCCCCCAGGACGCTTGCGGCGTCTTCGGTGTCTGGGCTCCGGGTGAAGAGGTCGCAAAGCTCACGTACTTCGGGCTCTACGCCCTCCAGCACCGGGGTCAGGAATCCGCGGGAATCGCGGTCAGCAACGGCTCCCAGATCCTCGTCTTCAAGGACATGGGCCTGGTCTCCCAGGTCTTCGACGAGACCTCGCTCGGTTCGCTCCAGGGTCATATCGCGGTCGGACACGCCCGCTACTCGACCACCGGCGCCTCCGTGTGGGAGAACGCCCAGCCGACGTTCCGCGCCACCGCGCACGGTTCGATCGCGCTCGGCCACAACGGCAACCTGGTCAACACGGCGCAGCTCGCCGAGATGGTCGCCGAGCTGCCGAACGACAACAACAGCCGCTCCACCCGGGTCGCGGCCACCAACGACACCGACCTGCTGACGGCGCTGCTCGCCGCCCAGGTCGACGAGGACGGCAAGCCGCTGACCATCGAGGAGGCGGCCCACCAGGTCCTCCCGAAGGTGCGGGGCGCCTTCTCCCTCGTCTTCATGGACGAGGGCACCCTCTACGCCGCCCGTGACCCGCAGGGCATCCGTCCGCTGGTCCTCGGCCGGCTGGAGCGCGGCTGGGTGGTCGCCTCCGAGAGTGCCGCACTGGACATCTGCGGCGCCAGCTTCGTCCGCGAGATCGAGCCGGGCGAGTTCGTCGCCGTCGACGAGAACGGCCTGCGCAGCTCCCGATTCGCGGAAGCGAAGCCCAAGGGCTGTGTCTTCGAGTACGTGTACCTGGCCCGCCCGGACACCGACATCGCCGGCCGGAACGTGTACCTCTCCCGCGTGGAGATGGGCCGCCGGCTGGCCAAGGAAGCCCCCGTCGAGGCCGACCTCGTCATAGCGACGCCGGAGTCCGGCACCCCGGCCGCCATCGGCTACGCGGAGGCCTCCGGCATCCCCTTCGGTGCGGGTCTGGTGAAGAACGCGTACGTCGGCCGGACCTTCATCCAGCCCTCGCAGACCATCCGCCAGCTGGGCATCCGCCTGAAGCTGAACCCGCTGAAGGAAGTCATCAAGGGCAAGCGCCTGGTCGTCGTGGACGACTCGATCGTGCGCGGCAACACCCAGCGGGCCCTGGTCCGCATGCTCCGCGAGGCCGGCGCCGCCGAGGTCCACATCCGGATCTCCTCGCCGCCCGTGAAGTGGCCCTGCTTCTTCGGCATCGACTTCGCCACGCGCGCGGAACTCATCGCCAACGGCATGACGATCGAGGAGATCGGCACCTCGCTCGGCGCCGACTCGCTCGCCTACATCTCCATCGACGGCATGATCGAGGCGACCACCATCGCCAAGCCGAACCTGTGCCGCGCCTGCTTCGACGGCGAGTACCCGATGGAGCTGCCGGACCCCGAGCTGCTCGGCAAGCAGCTGCTGGAGACCGAGCTGGCGGCCGGTCCCGCCGCCACGGCCGCGGCCGACGCGATCCGTCGCCCGTAACACCGCAGTACGACACGAAAGCTCTCACAGTCATGTCTGAGACAACTGGTGCCAGCTACGCAGCGGCGGGCGTCGACATCGAGGCGGGCGACCGCGCCGTCGAGCTGATGAAGGAGTGGGTGAAGAAGACCCAGCGCCCCGAGGTCCTCGGCGGCCTCGGCGGCTTCGCCGGGCTCTTCGACGCCTCCGCCCTCAAGCGCTACGAGCGCCCGCTGCTCGCCTCCGCCACGGACGGCGTGGGCACGAAGGTGGACGTCGCACGCCGCATGGGCGTCTACGACTCCATCGGCCACGACCTGGTCGCCATGGTCATGGACGACATCGTGGTGTGCGGCGCCGAGCCGCTGTTCATGACCGACTACATCTGCGTCGGCAAGGTCCACCCGGAGCGCGTCGCCGCCATCGTGAAGGGCATCGCGGAGGGCTGTGTGCTCGCCGGATGCGCCCTGGTGGGCGGCGAGACGGCCGAACACCCGGGTCTGCTCGGCGAGGACGACTTCGACGTCGCCGGGGCCGGTACGGGAGTCGTGGAGGCCGACCGGCTGCTCGGCGCGGATCGCATCCGTAAGGGTGACGCGGTGATCGCCATGGCGTCCTCCGGGCTTCACTCGAACGGGTACTCCCTGGTCCGCCACGTCCTGCTGAACACGGCCGGCCTGGCCCTGGAGACGCAGATCCCGGAGCTCGGCCGCACCCTCGGCGAGGAGCTGCTGGAGCCCACGAAGATCTACTCGCTGGACTGCCTGGCACTGACCCGCACCACCGACGTGCACGCGTTCTCGCACATCACCGGCGGCGGACTCGCGGCCAACCTGGCCCGCGTGATCCCCGACACGCTGCACGCGACCGTCGACCGCTCCACCTGGGCCCCGGGCGCGATCTTCGACCTGGTCGGGAAGACCGGGAACGTCGAGCGCCTGGAGCTGGAGAAGACCCTCAACATGGGCGTCGGCATGATGGCGATCGTCCCGCCGGAGTCCACCGAGGTGGCCCTGGCCACGCTGGCCGACCGCGGGGTCGATGCCTGGGTCGCGGGCGAGATCGCCGACCGCGGCGCCAAGGAGACCGGCGCGGAGCTGGTCGGGGACTACGCGAGCTGAATCTGCGGGGTAGCACAGAACCCGGTCGGTGGCAGTGCCACCGACCGGGCGGGTGCTGAGTACTGGGTCAAGCGCCGCGACGGTGCTGTGAGGGACCCTCGTCCTCGTCCTCGTCGTCGTCCTCATAGAGGTCGGCGTAACGAGAGTACAGATCGTCCTCGTCGTTCTCATCGTCCTCGAACGGCTCGCCGTTCGGCGGCTGGCTCGAAGTCGATGCGCCCAGTTCACTGGCCAGACGTGACAGGTCAGTCCCACCGCTGTTGTACTTCAGCTGGCGGGCGACCTTTGTCTGCTTGGCCTTGGCCCGGCCGCGCCCCATGGCTCGACCCCCTCGGTGACGGGGCTTGACGGCCCCAGAGTCTGACACGCGTTCATGATCGGAACGGACCCTCCGTGGAGAGGCCGGTCCGTAGGGCTTCCACGGTACCTGAGCCCGCGCCCATACGGTACGTCGCCCGCAGCACGCGCGTGTGCCCTGGACCTTCGAGGCGCCCCGTCCTCGCTGGTCAGTGGCGATTTTAACCACTTATCGGGGAACGACCCGCCGATGGAAGTGAGAGTTCTCTCCAACTCCCCACCGGCGGGTACCGCTCACGCGTGCGACCGACTCAGTGCGCAGCGTGGCTGCCGCGCGCCTCGGCCATCCGCTGCTCGGCGATCCGGTCGGCCGCGGCGGCCGGCGGAATCCCGTCTTCCTTCGCACGTGCGAAGATTGCCAGCGTGGTGTCGAAGATCTTCGCGGCCTTCGCCTTGCACCGGTCGAAGTCGAACCCGTGCAGTTCGTCGGCCACCTGGATCACGCCGCCGGCGTTCACCACGTAGTCCGGCGCGTAGAGGATCCCGCGGTCCGCGATGTCCTTCTCCACGCCCGGGTGCGCGAGCTGGTTGTTGGCCGCGCCGCACACCACCTTGGCGGTGAGCACCGGAACGCTGACGTCGTTCAGGGCGCCGCCGAGCGCGCAGGGGGCGTAGATGTCGAGCCCCTCGACCCGGATCAGCTCCTCGGTGTCGGTGACCGCCGTCACCCGTCCGGGGTACTGGTCGACCATCCGCTGGACGGCGTCCGCGCGCACGTCCGTGACGACGACCTCGGCGCCCTCGTCCATCAGGTGCTTCACCAGGTGGTGGCCGACCTTGCCGACGCCCGCGATGCCGACCTTGCGGCCGCGCAGCGAGGGGTCGCCCCAGAGGTGCTGGGCGGAGGCGCGCATGCCCTGGTAGACGCCGAAGGCGGTGAGCACGGAGGAATCGCCGGCGCCGCCGTTCTCGGGGGAGCGGCCGGTGGTCCAGCGGCACTCGCGGGCCACGACGTCCATGTCGGCGACGTACGTGCCGACGTCGCAGGCGGTGACGTAGCGCCCGCCGAGCGAGGCGACCATGCGGCCGTAGGCGAGGAGCAGCTCCTCGGTCTTGTCGCGCTCCGGGTCGCCGATGATCACGGCCTTGCCGCCGCCGTGGTCGAGGCCGGCCATGGCGTTCTTGTACGACATCCCGCGCGCGAGGTTGAGGGCGTCGGCGACGGCCTCGGCCTCGGTCGCGTAGGGGTAGAAGCGCGTACCGCCGAGGGCCGGGCCCAGGGCGGTGGAGTGGATGGCGATCACGGCCTTGAGGCCGGTGGCGCGGTCCTGGCAGAGCACGACCTGCTCATGGCCCCCCTGGTCCGAGTGGAACAGGGTCTGCAGGACATCAGCAGATGCGCCAATTACGTCGGTCACTGTGGTGACTCCTGTGTAAAGAGCGGCGGGTGGGGTGGAACCCCGTACGGGTGGCGGGGTGCCGTGGCATGAGCGTAGAGCCTTGGCACGACCACCATCCGTGCAGTGTTCAGGATCACTCTCCCGTGCCTCGTGCGCACGCATGACCATGGCACGATTTGCAGTGGTTTCGAGCCGGGCCCGATGGGGAGGGAGCAGGCGTGCCGAAGGTGTCCTCCGTGGTCGTCCCCTATGCCGCGTACCTGCGCGTGTACGAGCCGCTGGGCGCCTTCCCGGAGCCGGAGCGCGGCCACTGGGCGCGCTACGCCCGCCGCCCCGACCGCCCCTCGTATCAGGACGAACTGCGCCGCTCCCTGGCAGGCTTGCTGCCCACCCCGCCGATCGCGGTGCCGGTGCACGAGAGCAGCGACGCCTTCGTGCTGGAGGTCGACGGCGTGGTCTGCGTGTGCCCCTGGCGGACCCGGCTGCGCGGCTGGCAGGCGCTCGGCGAGCTGGCCGAGGAGCTTCCGGCGCCGGTCCTGGACGCGGTGCTGCCCCCGGTCGTACGGCGCCAGGCGGCCCAGGACTACGAGCGCTGGCTCGACCGCAACCCCGACGCCCGCCCGTGGATCCGCACGGCGACCTGGCAGGTGCCGCTGAACTGGTTCGTGCTGGTCTCCGACGAGGAGCGGCGCTACGAGAAGGGCACCGCCGAGGTGCCGCCGCTGCTGCGCTACCGCACGCCGATGGTGCAGGCCCGGCGGCGGGTGGCGCGGGCGCTGCGCACGCTGAAGGACGCCATCGACGAGGGGCCGCTGATCGACGGCCTGGTGGACGTCGGCCGCTGGCTGGAGGAGTTCCACCCGCGCTCGCTGGTGGAACTGGACTACGGCGGCCTGGTGCATGTGCTGCCGGCCGGTGAGCTGGAGGGCGACCATTCGGCGGCGGACGTGGCCGAGGGCATCGCGGCGCTGCGCCGGGGCGACGGCGCGGCGGCCGGGGAGGCCTATGTGCGGCTCGTGGAGCGGTGGCGGGCGGTCCGGGACAGGCGTTCGGCGAACTGAAGTTCCTGAAACGCCTGAAGAGTGACGTACGTCACGGCCCAAACGGCGTCGAACGACGTACGGTCTAGGCCACTTGACCATGTGACGGGACGTTGGTCCCGATCTGGACTTTTGCCCCAAGGGTGATGGACGGCACTTACACGGCCCTTGCGCCTCTTGCCACCCCTCATGCCAAAATAGGACAAGGAGTCCGGGGAGGGTTCCTTCCGTCCAACTATGCTCCACTGCGGGCGGATTCTCGGCATTGCACGCTTTGGGGGGTCTTGTGACTCCTGATCGCCCTGTGACTGATCGTCACAGTGGCGTGACTGTCCGCTATGGCATGGTCCATCGGCTTCCGTCGCTGATGAACACCTGGGAGGGCAATTCCATCGGTTTGGCCGACGCGGCTGGACAGATGGTGTAGTTGTAGTGCCGAGGACAAGCCGTTCGTCCTATAACCGACTCGACTCGCGTCCGCCATTTCGGGCAACGCGGGTCAAGGTGCAGAATTTAGAGGAAAGAACCGAGAAGGTTCGGTTCTCCCGAGGAGGCCGCTCATGACCGCTCGCACCCCTGATGCCGAGCCGCTGCTGACCCCGGCTGAGGTCGCCACGATGTTCCGCGTCGACCCGAAGACGGTCACGCGGTGGGCGAAGGCCGGCAAGCTCACGTCCATCCGCACGCTCGGTGGGCACCGCCGCTACCGCGAGGCCGAGGTCCGCGCACTGCTCGCGGGCATCCCGCAGCAGCGCAGCGAGGCCTGAACAACCGAATAACCGGGCAAATCCGGCAGGTCCCCCAACCGGCCGAGGCGCCCGAACCCTAGCTCCAAGCGACGCGGGACCTGCCCCAACAGGCCCCTCGCCCAAGCCGAAGAGAACGTTGTAGGCAGCGACACAGGGTGCGTCGTAGATCGCGCTGGACTCCGCCGGGTCCAGCGCGATCTTTTTTGTGCGCTGGTCGGGGGCCGGGTGGGCCGCTGTGAGCGGCCTTGTCGGAGTCTGGGCGGGCTGTCGGTACGGCTGTGCGTGGGCTCTGAGGCCGGTGCAATTGCACATATTAAATTGACCAGTTGTATGACAGGGGTAAGTACCGCCCTTTCAAAAACTCATGCGGTGACTCCCGTCACACACCCCGGCGGTTGTTGCCGACGGCACGGGTGCGCTAGTGGAGCGGCCTGTTCCAGCGTCCCACGTGGAGCGGGCCGTTGGGGCCGGCGGCGGTCACGCGGTGCGGGGACGTTCGTCCTCGCCTTCCTCGTCGCTCGCTTCGGGGACTCGGGGGACGGCGTCCATCGCCAGCCGCAGGAGGTGATGGCAGATGGGGCAGTGGCGGGTGAGATGCCGGTAGGACGAGGCGGCCGCCAGATGGGCCCTCAGCAGCGCCCGCGTCTCGTGCCGGACCGATGCCGCCATACGCCACCTCCGCGGACCGCACAGGGGAACGGGCCCTGGTCCCTGGGTACCGGCGGAAAGAGACGTCGTCAAGGGCGGGCGGCTCCGCCGGTTCGGCCGGGGTCCCCCTCGAGGCTGCCGCTCCCAGCCCCCCGCACGGCCCTGAACGGTCCTTGTCCTCCATCGCCGGACGGGCTGGATGCGCAGAGCGGCACCGAGAAGCCGACGGCATGCGGAAGGGCCCGCTGAGGTGTGGGGGTGGGCCTGCGCCGGGGCAGAGGGGGTATGCCGAAGGGCCCGCTTCCGTTGTCGGATGCGGGCCCTTCGTTGATGCGGTCCTGACGGGATTTGCTGTGTCTGATTGCGGCTCCGCCGCGGGCGCGGCCTCCGGCTGGCCGGGGGATGGACGCTGAGGTGTGGGGGTGATCTGCGCTGCGGCAGAGGGGGTATGCCGAAGGGCCCGCTTCCGTTGTCGGATGCGGGCCCTTCGTTGATGCGGTCCTGACGGGATTTGAACCCGCGGCCTCCACCTTGACAGGGTGGCGAGCACTCCAAACTGCTCCACAGGACCAGGTTTCGCGGTGCTTGGTTCGTGCACTGCGCTGCGAGAAGAGACTGTACAGGAGGTGAGGCCGCCTGGTCGAACTCACCCCCTGTACGCGAACGGTTACGGCACGGCCGCGTCGATCGCCTTCACGATCCGCTTGTCGGAGACGGGGTACGCGGTGCCGAGGGCGTGGGCGAAGTAGCTGACCCTCAGCTCCTCGAGCATCCAGCGGATGTCCAGGACCGCGGACGGAACCGGGCGGCCCTTGGGGAGCTGTTCCAGGAGCCACGCGTACTCGTCCTGCATCTCGTGGACCTTCTCCATGCGCGTGGTGTCCCGCTGGACGTTCGTCGGCATCTGCTGCAGGCGCCGGTCCACGGCCACCAGGTAGCGCATCAGGTCGGGCAGACGCCCTGTGCCCGCCCAGGTGACGAATCCCGGCTTCACGAGGGCGTCCAGCTGCTTGCGCACGTCCGTCAGGTTCGCCAGCAGCGCGGGGCTGCTCACGGCCTTCAGGCGGCGTTCACAGGCCTGCCAGGCCGCCAGCACCTGCTGCACCTGGGCGACCGTACGGACCGTCGTGTCGACGATCTCCGCGCGCACCTTGTCGTACAGCTTCCGGTACGACTCCTCGTCCCAGACCGGGCCCCCGAAGTCCGCGATCAGCTTGTCGGCCGCCGCCATCGCGCAGTCGTCGAACAACGCCTGGATCGAGCCGTGCGGGTTCGAGGAGAGCGCCAGCTTCTGGGCGTTGGTCAGCTTCTCGGACGCGAACTTCGCCGGGTTCACCGGGATGTTGCGCAGGATCAGCCGCCGGGTGCCCTTCCACATGGCCTCGGCCTGCTCGGCCTCGGTGTCGAAGAGGCGGACGGAGACCGTGTCGCCGTCGTCCACCAGTGCCGGGTACGCCTTCACCGGCTGGCCGGCCCGGCGCGTCTCGAAGACCCGGGTGAGGGCTCCGATCGTCCAGTCGGTCAGGCCCCTGCGCTCCAGGGACTCGCCGCCCTCGCGGGACGCGGTCGCGGCCGCCGCCTGGGACAGGGCCTTCCTCGCCTTCGGCTTCAGGCTGAGCTTCAGCGCCTCCAGATCCTTGTCCTCGGCCAGCTTCCGGCGCCGCTCGTCGACGATCCGGAAGGTGATCTTGAGGTGGTCCGGGACCTTGGACCAGTCGAAGTCGTCCGCCTCGAACGGGACGCCGACCATCCGCTTCAGCTCGCGGGCCATCGTCACCGGCAGCGGCTCCTGCAGGGGCACCGCCCGCTCCAGGAACGCCTTCGCGTAGTTCGGCGCCGGTACGTAGTTGCGGCGGATCGGCTTCGGGAGGGTGCGGATCAGCTCCGTCACGACCTCCTCGCGCAGGCCCGGGATCTGCCAGTCGAAGCCCTCGTCCGTGACCTGGTTGAGGACCTGGAGCGGGATGTGGACCGTGACGCCGTCCGCGTCCGCGCCCGGCTCGAACTGGTAGGTGACCTTGAACTTCAGGTTGCCCTGCCGCCAGACGTCCGGATAGTCGGCCTTGGTGACCGCCTCCGCCGACTCCCGGATGAGCATCTCCCGCTCGAAGTCCAGGAAGTCGGGCTGCTCGTGCCGCATCCGCTTCCACCAGGAGTCGAAGTGCGCGCCGGACACGACGTGTTCGGGCACCCGCTGGTCGTAGAAGTCGAAGAGCGTCTCGTCGTCGACCACGATGTCCCGGCGCCGCGCCCGGTGCTCCAGCTCCTCGACCTCGCTGAGGAGTCTGCGGTTGTCGGCGAAGAACTTGTGGTGCGTGCGCCAGTCACCCTCCACCAGCGCGTTGCGGATGAACAGCTCGCGGCTCGTCTCCGGGTCGATGCGACCGTAGTTCACCTTGCGCTGGGCGACGATCGGGACGCCGTACAGCGTGACCTTCTCGTACGCCATCACGGCCGCCTGGTCCTTCTCCCAGTGCGGCTCGCTGTACGTCCGCTTGAGGAGGTGCTCGGCGAGCGGTTCGACCCACTCCGGCTCGATCTTCGCGTTGACCCGGGCCCAGAGCCGGCTCGTCTCCACCAGTTCGGCCGACATCACGAACTTCGGCTGCTTCTTGAACAGCGCCGAGCCCGGGAAGATCGCGAACTTGGCATTGCGGGCGCCCAGGTACTCGTTCTTGTTGCCGTCGCGTACGTCCTTCATCCCGACGTGCGAGAGGAGGCCGGCGAGCAGGGAGGTGTGGATGCGGTCGGCGGGGGCGTCCGTACCCGCCGCGGGCTCCTCGAGGTGCATGCCCATCTGCTTGGCGACCGTGCGCAGCTGGGTGTAGATGTCCTGCCACTCACGGATGCGCAGGAAGTTCAGGTACTCCTGCTTGCACATCCGGCGGAAGGAGCTCGATCCCCGCTCCTTCTGCTGCTCGCGGATGTACCGCCACAGGTTGAGGTAGGCGAGGAAGTCGCTGGTCTCGTCCTTGAAGCGGGCGTGCTGCTGGTCGGCCTGGGCCTGCTTGTCGGCCGGGCGCTCGCGCGGGTCCTGGATGGACAGCGCGGCCGCGATGACCATGACCTCGCGGACACAGCCGTTCTTGTCGGCCTCCAGGACCATGCGGGCCAGGCGCGGGTCGACGGGCAGCTGAGCCAGCTTGCGGCCGGTGTCGGTGAGGCGTTTGCGCGGGTCCTTCTGCGCGGGGTCGAGCGCGTGCAGCTCCTGCAGCAGCTGTACGCCGTCCCGGATGTTGCGATGGTCCGGCGGATCGATGAAGGGGAACTTCTCGATGTCGCCGAGGCCGGCCGCGGTCATCTGGAGGATGACGGAGGCGAGGTTCGTACGGAGGATCTCGGCGTCGGTGAACTCCGGGCGGGCGAGGAAGTCGTCCTCGGAGTACAGCCGGATGCAGATGCCGTCGGACGTACGGCCGCAGCGGCCCTTGCGCTGGTTGGCGCTGGCCTGCGAGACCGGCTCGATGGGCAGCCGCTGGACCTTGGTGCGGTGGCTGTAGCGGCTGATCCGGGCGAAGCCGGGGTCGATGACGTACTTGATGCCGGGGACCGTGAGGGAGGTCTCGGCGACGTTCGTGGCCAGAACGATCCTGCGCCCGGTGTGCGGCTGGAACACCCGGTGCTGCTCGGCGTGCGACAGCCGGGCGTACAGGGGCAGGATCTCCGTGCCCTGCCAATGAGCGCCTCCGGCGCGGGGGTACCTCTTCTTCTCCAGCGCGTCCGCCGTGTCCCGGATCTCCCGCTCACCGGAGAGGAAGACCAGGATGTCGCCCTGGCCTTCGGCCTGGAGTTCCTCGACCGCGTCGCAGATCGCGGTGATCTGGTCCCGGTCGGTGTCGTCCGAGTCCTCTTCGAGGAGCGGGCGATAGCGCACCTCCACGGGGTACGTCCGCCCGCTGACTTCGACGATCGGCGCGTCGTCGAAGTGCCGGGAGAAGCGTTCGGGGTCGATGGTCGCCGAGGTGATGACGACCTTGAGATCCGGCCGCTTCGGCAGCAGCTGGGCCAGGTAACCGAGCAGGAAGTCGATGTTGAGCGACCGCTCGTGCGCCTCGTCGATGATGATCGTGTCGTAGGCGCGCAGCTCGCGGTCGGTCTGGATCTCCGCGAGCAGGATGCCGTCCGTCATCAGCTTGATGAAGGTGGCCTCCGGATTCACCTGGTCGGTGAACCGCACCTTCCAGCCGACGGACTCACCGAGGGGCGTCTTCAGCTCCTCCGCCACGCGCTCGGCGACCGTCCGGGCGGCGATCCGCCGGGGCTGGGTGTGCCCGATCATGCCGCGCACACCCCGGCCCAGCTCCAGACAGATCTTCGGGATCTGCGTGGTCTTTCCGGAACCGGTCTCACCGGCCACGATGACGACCTGGTGATCGCGGATGGCCGCCGCGATCTCGTCCTTCTTCTGGCTGACCGGCAGCTGCTCGGGGTACGAGACGGCGGGCACGCGGACACGCCGCTCGGCCATACGGACCTCGGCCTTACCGACCTCCGCCTCGATCTCGGCGAGGACGGCGGCGCGGGCCTCCGGCTTACGGATCTTGCGCGCGCCCTCGAGCCGCCGGCCGAGCCGATGCGCGTCGCGCAGCGACAACTCGGTCAGACGGGGGGCGAGGGTGCCGAGAACGGGGGCGGGATGCGTAGACATACGGGATCCAGGATCGCACCCCGCCGGAAAAACACGCGAACGATTTGCCCGCGCTGCCTAGGGAGTGCGCTGAGCGGGCGCTGCGGAGGGGGCCGGTTCGCTCTGCCGCGGGGGCGTCGCGCCGCTGAGGCCGATCGACTTCGCGGTGTTGGCGACGGCCTTGATGCCCAGGTAGGCGGTCGTCATGCTGCTCATGGCGGTGAACGCGGCGGTCAGGATGCCGACGATCACGGACTTGTCCCCGTCGAGCCGCCATACCCCGACGGTCGCGACCGCGACGATCGCGAGATTGCTGACGATGACCGCGAGCAGTCCGTACCGCGCCCGGACCTTCTCCAGGTCGGTGTCCCCCACCGTTGCCTCCCCGAGTCCCAAGACAACGAAAGCCCCGTTCGGCTGAACGGGGCTTTCTGGCTGTGGCTGGGGCCGGGGTCGAACCGGCGACCTTCCGCTTTTCAGGCGGACGCTCGTACCAACTGAGCTACCCAGCCATGGTGTTTCACGTGAAACACCAGCGGTCCTGACGGGATTTGAACCCGCGGCCTCCACCTTGACAGGGTGGCGAGCACTCCAAACTGCTCCACAGGACCAAGCTTGCGTGCAACAGTGTCGCACACGGTATTGCGTGCCCCCAACGGGATTCGAACCCGTGCTACCGCCTTGAAAGGGCGGCGTCCTAGGCCGCTAGACGATGAGGGCTATCGGCCCGCCTGGGCGCTTCTCAGCGCGTCGGGGACGTGAGAAGCATATGGGATGGCGGGGAGTATCGCCAAAACGGTTTACGGCGAGGGGGCGGACGAGGTGGGGGAAGAGGGGGACGGGGTGCCCGGGGAAGGCATGGTCCGAGGTCGGTTCTCGTCCGCCAGATGGCGGCTGACCTCGGCCGTCGTCTCCCCCAGTCCGCCCAGTTTGATCGCGTCCCAGGCCTGGAGACGGTGGCTGTCGCGGTCGAAGTAGAGGATCGAGGCCTCGATGGGCGCGGGGTACTTGTGCTCCACCGCCCGCAGCCCGCTCCCGCCCGTGGAACCCTCCATGCGCAGCCGGGTGCCGTACGGCAGCATCTCGTCCCCCTCGTGGTGCAGATGGCCGCACAGCACCAGCGGCACCGCGCCGTCCGTCTCACGGGCCGCCGAGGGCTCGTGGGCGATCGCGACATCGACCGGGGTGCCGGTCGCCCGCTGGTCGCGCAGGGCGCTGGCCAGCCGGTCGCCCGCCAGCCGCTCGGCCGCGTCCCCGCCGGGCACCACCGAGCGGTCGGGGGTGAACTGCGGATCGCCGATGCCCGCGAACCGCAGCCCCGCGACCGTCTGCGCTCGGCCGTCGTCCAGGACGTGCACGTTCTTCATCCGCTCCAGATAGCGCTGGGTGATCCGGGAATCGTGGTTGCCGCGCACCCAGACGTACGGCACGCCCAGATCCCGGATCGGGTCCAGGAAGCCGTTCTCCGCCGCGATGCCGTGGTCCATCGTGTCGCCGGAGTCGACGATCACGTTCACCTGGTACTGCTCCACCAGCGAGGCGATGATCTTCCAGCTCGCCGGGTTGAGGTGGATGTCCGACACGTGCAGAACCCGGATGGTGGAGGGGTCCGGCTGGTAGGCCGGGAGTGTGGACGTGACGTCGTAGAGCTTCGTCACGTTCGTCACCAGGCGGGCCAGCTCCTTCTGGTAGACGTCGAAGTCGGTGACGATGCTGCGCGCGTTGCCGACCACCGCCGGCGCCGAGCTGAGCAGCCCGGAGAACTTCGGTTCCAGGACCGACTTCGGGTTCCAGGTGGCGTACGCGCTCGCCCCGGACGCGGCGAGCAGGGCCAGCGCGAGACCGCCGGCGGCCAGGGCGCGGCGGGGGCTGCGGTACACCGCGAGGCCGAGGGCCGTGGCGCCGGCGACCACGGCGATGCAGGAGCGCACGGCCAGGTCCAGCGTGCCGTGCTCGACGTCCTTGGCGACCTCGTCCTGCAGGCCGGAGATCCGCTCGGGGTGGTCGACCAGGGCCTGGGCGCGGAGCGGGTCCAGTTGGTCCACGTTGACGTCCAGGCGGACGGGCGCCACATGGCTGTCCAGGGTGAGCGCGCCCAGTGGCGAGACGTTGATCTTCGTGCCGCCGGTGAGTGACGGGCGCAGCGCCATCGTCGTGTTCATGGGGCCGACCGGGGCCCGTACGTTTCCGACGATCAGCAGGCCGAGCCAGGCGCCGAGGAGGACGACGGCCGTGAGGCCGAGGGCGCGCAGCCAGGGGCGGGGCCGGGCGGCGAGTTCCAGCACGGGAAGCGGGCGGGCGCCGCGGCGGCGGGGGCGCAGATGGTTCGCCGTGCTGCGCATGCGGTTCGTCATCGTGCGGAGGGCTGCGACAGGGACGCGGACCATTGGTGCCGTATGCCCATGGACCGGGGCGGATATGCGGCGCCGTACCGCTCTCGTACGGGGTCCTGTACCGGACAATGGCCCTGTGCTGGAGATGACGCGCGAGGACTTCGAGGAACTGGTCGCCGAGGCGCTCGACCGGATCCCGCCGGAGCTGATGCGGCTCATGGACAACGTGGCGGTGTTCGTCGAGGACGAACCGCCCGCCGGCGACCCCGAGCTGCTCGGACTGTACGAGGGCACGCCGCTGACCGACCGGGGCGAGTGGTACGCGGGTGTGCTGCCGGACCGGATCACCATCTACCGCGGGCCGACGCTGCGGATGTGCGCGTCACGCGAGGACGTCGTCGTGGAGACCGAGGTGACCGTGGTGCATGAGATCGCTCACCACTTCGGCATCGACGACGCCCGGCTGCACACCCTCGGGTACGGGTGAGGGTGGGGCGTCCGCGTCGGAGGCTTGCGGGGCGCGTGTCCTCTTGTGGGCGGCGGGAGTTGGGGAGGTTGACTCCTTTCCTTGCCTCCGGAGGTGGCCGCCGTGCGCCCCTTGTCCGTACCCGTCCGGCTCACCGTCACGGTGCTGACCCTCGCCGCTGCCGCCGGCTGTGTGAACGTGGGTGACGACGCGGGCCGGGCCCGGCCCCCGCACTCGGCGGGGCGGCACGGTGGCCAGGCGCCCGAGGGCGGCCCGGTGGACGGTGCCGGCGGCTTCGGCGGGCATGGTGGCGCGGCCGGTGACGGCAAACACAAGCACGACGGCAAGAAGAAGCCCGGGGAGGAGTCGGCCTCCCCGTCGGACTCCGCCCCGTCCGGCGAGGGCAGTTCGCCCGCGGCCTCGGCGAAGCCCGGCAAGCCCGGCAGGACCTCCGACCCGGGGGATCCGGCACCGACCAACGCCCCGCCGACGCCGCCCGCCACCTCCGCTCCGCCCCAGCCGCCCGCCTCCACCCCGCCGCCGGCGACCTCCGAGCCCCCGTCGGCCGAGCCGTCCTCCTCGGCCCACGAGGCGACGGGCACCCAGCTCGTCCAGCGCGAACCGGCGCCGGCACCCGGTGAGGGCGTCGGGGCGTGATCCCGGGCGGTGCCGGGGACGGGGCTCACCTGCGGATATGGAGCCGGTTTGCCTTCAGGGGTGGTGGGTGCGTATGGTGGTAGATCGTTTGATCCCATTTGCCCGGCGCCACCACAGAGCGCGCCGTGTGGCGCGTACTCTCCCTTGCCGTGGCGGACCGCATTGAGGCGGTCGTGAGCGAATCACGGAGTTGACGGGCGCGTGCCGACGAGACTCCGGAAGGTTTCGCATTCGCATGTCCGTGTCCAGTACTGATCAGTTCGTCGTGTCCGAGAACGAGCTCAACGAGCTCGATGAGCTCGACAAGGAGCTCACCGACGCGACGGGCGAGGTCACCGAGGCCCCCGAGGCCGCTGACACCCCCCAGACCCAGACCCCCCAGATCACCTTCGCCGACCTCGGCCTGCCCGAGGGCGTGGTGCGCAAGCTCGCGCAGAACGGCGTGACGACCCCCTTCCCGATCCAGGCCGCGACCATCCCGGACGCCCTGGCCGGCAAGGACATCCTCGGCCGTGGCCGCACCGGCTCCGGCAAGACGCTCTCCTTCGGTCTGCCGACCCTGGCCCAGCTGGCCGGCGGCCGTACCGAGAAGAAGCGGCCCCGTGCCGTCATCCTCACCCCGACCCGCGAGCTGGCCATGCAGGTCGCCGACGCCCTCCAGCCGTACGGCGACGTCGTCGGCCTGAAGATGAAGGTCGTCTGCGGCGGCACTTCGATGGGCAACCAGATCTACGCCCTGGAGCGCGGCGTCGACATCCTCGTCGCCACCCCGGGCCGCCTGCGCGACATCATCAACCGCGGCGCCTGCTCCCTCCAGGACGTCCAGATCGCCGTCCTCGACGAGGCCGACCAGATGTCCGACCTGGGCTTCCTGCCCGAGGTCACCGAGCTGCTCGACCAGGTCCCGGCCGGCGGCCAGCGCATGCTCTTCTCCGCCACGATGGAGAACGAGATCAAGACCCTGGTCGACCGCTACCTGAACAACCCCGTCCACCACGAGGTGGACGCGGCGCAGGGCGCGGTGACGACCATGTCGCACCACATCCTCATCGTGAAGCCCAAGGACAAGGCGCCGGTCACCGCCGCGATCGCCTCCCGCAAGGGCCGCACGATCATCTTCGTCCGCACCCAGCTGGGCGCCGACCGCGTCGCCGAGCAGCTGCGCGACGCGGGTGTGAAGGCCGACGCGCTGCACGGCGGCATGACCCAGGGCGCCCGTACCCGCACCCTGGCCGACTTCAAGGACGGTTACGTCAACGTCCTGGTCGCCACCGACGTCGCCGCCCGCGGCATCCACGTCGACGGCATCGACCTGGTCCTGAACGTGGACCCGGCCGGCGACCACAAGGACTACCTGCACCGGGCCGGCCGTACCGCGCGTGCGGGCCGTACCGGCACGGTCGTGTCGCTCTCCCTGCCGCACCAGCGGCGCCAGATCTTCCGTCTGATGGAGGACGCCGGCGTCGACGCGGCCCGCCACATCATCCAGGGCGGCGCCGCCTTCGACCCGGAGGTCGCCGAGATCACCGGCGCCCGCTCCATGACCGAGGTCCAGTCCGAGTCCGCCGCCAACGCCGCCCAGCAGGCCGAGCGTGAGGTCGCCCAGCTCACCAAGCAGCTGGAGCGCGCCCAGCGCCGTGCGACCGAGCTGCGCGAGGAGGCCGACCGGCTGGTCGCCCGGGTCGCCCGCGAGCGCGGCGAGGACCCGGAGGCCGCGGTGGCCGAGGCCCAGGCGACGGCGGCGGAGGAGCTCGTGGCCGTGGCCGAGGAGCCGGAGCGGCGGGAGGCCGAGCGCGAGGAGCGTCCGGCGGCTTCGGCGCCGTACGAGCGCCGGGAGCGGCGCGGCGGCTTCGACCGGGACCGTGGTGAGCGGGGCGAGCGCGGTGGTTACGACCGCGGTGACCGCGGTGGCCGTGGCTTCGAGCGGCGCGACGACCGCCGTGACGACCGCCGTCCGTTCGACCGTGACCGTGGGTTCGAGCGTCGTGAGGAGCGGGGCGACCGTGGTGGCCGGGGCTTCGAGCGCCGCGACGACCGCCGTCCGTTCGACCGCGACGACCGTCGCCCGTTCGACCGTGACCGTCGTGACGACCGTGGTGGCCGTTCCTTCGAGCGCCGTGACGACCGTGGTGAGCGCGGTGAGCGCGGTGGGCGCGGCTTCGAGCGCCGTGACGACCGCCGTCCTTTCGACCGCGACGACCGCCGTCCGTTCGACCGTGACCGTCGTGACGACCGTGGTGGCCGTTCCTTCGAGCGCCGTGACGACCGTGGCGGCTTCCGCCGGGACGAGCGCGGCGGGCACCGGGGCAGCGACCGTCCCTTCAACCGCGACCGCCGCGACGACCGTCCCGGCTTCCGCGCCGGCGGCCACGAGCGCCCCTACGGCCGCCGTGACGACCACCGTGGCAACGGCTCCGTCGGCCGCCGCGAGGACAAGCCGCGCTGGAAGCGCAACGGCTGACGGAACGACTGAGTGCTGAGTGACCGGCCTTTGCGCCGGTGAACGAACACGGCTGCGGGCCCCGGATCATCCGGGGCCCGCAGCCGTTTCGTTTCGCCAGGCGCCTGGTGGACCGATTCATCAGGCGGACAGGGGGGCTAGCGGACCGCGTGCCGGGTGCGCTGGAGGCGCAGGGCCAGTTGTACCTCCAGGGCCCGCATGGGTTCCTGCCAGCTGGGGCCCAGGAGGTCGGTGATCCGTTCCAGGCGCCGGGAGACCGTGTTGGGGTGCACGTGCAGGGCCTCGGCGGCGCGGCGGGGGCTGCCGCCGGACGCGAAGTAGGCCTCCAGGGTGTGCACCAGATCGGTGCAGTGCCGGCCGTCGTAGGCGATCACCGGGCCGATCGTGGTCTGCACGAAGGCCGTGATGTCGGGGTTGTCCGCGAGCAGCAGACCGAGAAAGCCCAGTTCCTGTGCCGAGGCGCTGCCCCCGTCGGTGCCGAGCGCGGTGAGCGCCTCCAGGCACCGCCTGGCCTCCTCGTACGTGGCGTGGACCGAGCTCGGCCGGGCCACCGGTCCGGCCGAGCCGACCGTGACCCGGCGCCCGGTCACCGAGGTCAGCTCGGCGGTGACCGCCCGTCCCGCGGCCCCCGAGTCCGTGCCCGGGATCAGCAGGACCAGGCAGTCGTTCACGATGGTCTGCAGTCCGGCCATCCGGTGGGCGTACGACGAGGCCCAGACCAGGGCGCGGCCGCTCGCCCCGCCGTCCGGCCGGGCGATGAGCACCACGTGGGGGTCGTCCAGGGCGACGCCGAGGCGTCGGGCGTGCACCGCGAGCTGCTCGGGCGAGCGGGGCGAGTCGGTGATCAGGTCCTGCAGCAGCCGGCTGCGGCCCCCGTCGGCGGAGGTCTCGGCACCGGCCTCGATGCGCAGCAGGACCGCGGTGGACTGGGCCGTGGCCCGCAGCAGCCGTAGCTGGTAGTCGATGGCCGGGCCGTCGGTGGCCAGGATCAGCGTGCCGAGCACTTCGCGGCCCGCGGTGGCCGGGCACAGCCACAGTCCGTCCGCGGAGCGGATGGGGGCGAGTTCGGCGTGGGCGTCCAGCGTCCGCTGGAACAGCTCCGCCTCGTCGAAGTCCGGGAAGCCGTCCGTGACCGCCACGGTCCGGCCGGTGGCGTCGCGCACCATCAGGGCGCCGCCCAGCTCGGCCGCGGCGCGGGCGGTCACCTCGCCGAGCTCGCAGCCGCTCAGCACCATGTCGATCAGCCGGGTGTGGACGCTGTTGACCAGGCGCTCGGCCGTGGCGGATTCCAGTGCCCGGGAGGCGTCGAGTTCGCGTTCGCTGATCTCGGAGCGGGTCTGGGCGAGCAGCCGGGCCTTCTTGATGGCCAGGGAGGCGAGGTCGCCCAGGGAGGACATCAGGGTGATCTCGTCGGGTGTGAGATGGCGCACCGAGCGGTCGGCGCCGTAGAGCGCGCCGAAGGTGTCGCTGCCCTCCTTCAGGGGCACCGCCATCACACCGTGCAAGCCCTCCGACAAGACCACCTCGTCGGTGGCCGGCGAGTGCGGAAAGCGGTCGTCGTTGAGGTAGTCGGCGGTCCAGAAGGGGGCGGAGCAGTCGGCCGCCGCGTTGCCGACGCCGCCCTTGGCCGGGACCGCGAACCCCGGGGTCATGGTGGAGACATGGCCGTCGGACTCCCGGACGTAGGACAGGCCGTCGGCGTCCTGGAGGGTGATCCACGCCATGTCGAAGTTGAGGAGCAGCCGAGCCCGCCGGGTGATCACCTGGAGCAGCGCGTCCACGTCGTACGGGAGGGTGAGTTCGCGTGCGGTGTCCACGAGTGCCGCGAGCGCGGCCTCGCGTTGCTGGCGGCGGGCGAACAGGCCGTGGACGTCCAGGGCCAGGGTCCGCGCGCGGTCGAGGACGGCCAGGGACTCGGGCGGCACCGGCGGGCCGGCGGCGGTCTTGGGGGGAGGTTCGAAGCGGTCGGGCGGGGCTTCGCCGGCGAGCAGTTCGAGAAGTCTGAGTAGTTCGTCCTGTACGAAGTCGTCCGTGTGCCGCATAGACCCCACCCCCTGTTTGATCCGCGGCGCCTGCAGCGCGTGGCTCTCCGGAACCTCCGTGAACCTAGATTGCGTGCATGACAGGCGTCAATGATGGCTGGAACCAGTACTATTGAGCTGATCTTTGGCTGAAATTGCCTGCCTGGGTCCATCCCGCTGTGACCGGAGCACCATCCGCCCGGTGTGCAGCGGTTACCCCTGCACATTCCCACGTCGCGCTCGGTGACCCGACAATAAGCCAGGACAGCGGGCCGGTGAGTCGACGGTGCCGCGGTCACGGAATGTCCGGCGGGGGGACTGAGACATGGTGGGAACACAGAGTTTCGTACGGTCGCTGGAGCGCAGCAGGTTGTCGCTGACGCGCCCGGATCGGCCGGTTGAGTTCGAGTTGTTGGGCTTGCGGTGGGACCTTCTTGACGAAGTGTTTGCCCCCGTCTTCTCTCCGTCGACGGCGGTCGCGCTCGATCTGCTGGGTCTCGGGCAGGCGGGCCGGGGCGGCTGGAGCGGTTCGTTCCTGGAGATCGGCTGCGGTACCGGTGTCATCGCCGTGTGCGCCGCGCTCGCCGGGTGCGAGCGGGTGGTCGCCGCCGACGTGAACCCGCGGGCGGTAGAGAACGCGGCGCTCAACGCGGCCCGCCACGGGGTGGCGGACCGGGTGCGGGCCGTACGGAGCGATCTGTTCTCGGAACTTCGGGAGGAACGTTTCGACACGGTCTTCTGGAGCTCCAACTACGTCCGTGCGCCCGAGGACTACACGTACGGTTCCATGCACGAGCGCGCCTATGTGGATCCGGGCTACCGCGCGCACCGGCGCTATGTCGCCGAGGCCCCGTTGCTGCTCGCCCCGGGCGGTCGGGCGCTGCTGCACTTCAGCAGTCGTGGTGTCCTCGGCGAACTGCGTGAGTTCGCCCGGGAGTACGGGCGGCACCTGGAGGTGGTGGGGTCCGTGGAGCTGGTCGAGGGGGAGTACGGCGACGACGTCGTCGAGCACCTGCTGCTGGAGATCGGCGCGGACGACGGCGCGGGGCGCGGCTGACCGGCGAAGTGCGATGACGGCTGGCGGGAATGCCGGTCAAGGCTGCCGGAAGTGCCGGCGATGGCTGCCGACAGCGCCGGTGACGGCTGCCGGAAGTGCCGGTGATGACCGCCGGGCGCGCGATCCGGGCGATCGCCGCGTGTGGCCTGTCGGCCGGCGGGGCGCGTTCCGATGCCGGGCGGGAGGCGGCCCGGTGACCGCAGGGGCGGGGTGTGCATGTCCCGCTGCCGGTCGCTCTGCGAGCAGTTGAACGCGGGCACGGTGCGGCCGGACACGGCCGCCGGGGCCCGCAGACGGGGGAAAGTGGTGTGGTGGTGACCCTCTCCGGACGGGACGCCTTTCGTAGTGAGCTGACGGCTGTCGCAGGGCGGGACGGCCGGGTCGTCTGCCTGGAGACGCTGCCCCGCAACAGGAACGACCATCCGTTCGAAGCGGCCCATCCGGACCGCTACTTCTCGCTGCCGAACGCGGGCTCCGTGCTGACGCAGATGGTGACGGGGCTGGGGGCGGCGGGCTTCAGGCCGTTCGTGGTCGTCACGCCGGGCGCGGTGGAGGGCCGGGTGGCGGTGCCGCGGACCTTGTGGCGGGACTGTCTGCAGGCGGGCGCCACGGTGGTGATGCCGCCCGAGAAGTTCCCCGAGGGGTACGACGAGGTGCGGGGGCTGTCCGGGATACCGCTGGCCGTGCCCTGCGGCGAGAAGGAGACGCGGGCCGTGGTGCGGCAGGCGGTGCGGTCCGGGCGGCCGCACTGTCTGGTGCTCGGCGGCGGGCCGGGGACGGATCTCTCCTGGGAGTCGAGCGAGCCTTCGGTGGCCGCGGCGCGGTTGATCTCCGTCGGTGAGGCCGGTACGCGGCTGGCGCTGGCCGCGCGCGCGGCGGCGCCGGGGCTGGGGCATGCGCACCTCGTCTACCTGGACGACGCCCGGTTGTCCGCCGCGGTGGCGGAACTCGGCGCGTGGACGGGGACGTCGGTGGTGGTTGCCGCGCCGCGGCTGCTGGGGCCGGTGGTGCGGGCGCTGCGGGATCGGCTGCCGGAGGACTCCGTGCGGGGAGTTCCGGCGGCGGTGGGGGGCGGGGGCGCCGACGTGGCGGAGGTGCTGGCCGCTGCGGCGGTCGGGTAGCAGGCCTCGGCCTCGGCTTCGCCGGATGAGGTCCGGGCCGTTCGGGATGCGGTTCTCACCCGCACCTGTGCTGCTCCCGCGGGGTGGACTCGCCGTCGGGGGCCGGCGGGTCCGGGGGCGGGGTCAGGCCAGGGGGTCCTCCAGGAGGCGGGACTGGGCCAGGGCGTAGGCCAGTTGGGCTCGGCTCTTGCTGTTCAGGGCCTCCGAGGCCCGGCCTATGTGGGTGGAGACCGTGCGGGCGCTGATGCCCAGGCGCTTGGCGATCGCCGCGTCGGTGTGGCCCTCGATCATGAGGCGCAGGACGGTGCGCCGGGTCTCGTCGGTCATCAGCGGGGGCCGTGCCTGTTCCTGGGTGATGCTCAGCGGTTCCGCGCGCTGCCAGGCGTGGTCGAAGACCGTGGCCAAGTAGTGGACGATCGCGGGATGCTCGATCGTCAGGGCCGTGGTCTTGAGGTCGTGCCGCGGATCGGGGATGAAGGCGATCTTGCGGTCGAAGATGATCAGGCGGTCGAAGAGCTCGTCGAGCGTGCGTACTTCGACGCCCACGGCGGTGACCTGCTCGATGTAGCCGAGGGTGGGGCCGTGCGTGCGGACCGAGTGCTGGTACAGCGTCCGCTGGCGGATGTGCCGTTCGGACAGCTCCAGGGTGCGGCGCAGGGCCTTGCTGAGGAGGGCGGTCGCCCTTCCGCCGCCGGGCTGGGCGGTCAGCAGTTCCGTACGGCAGGCGTCCGCCGACTTCTGGAGTGCCGCGCTGATGACGTCCTCGCCGTGCAGCAGACGGATGTCCGCGGAGGCCGTCCCCTGCTCCTCGCGGTAGACGTCCTCCGCGGCGCTCAGCGCCTCGCGGACGGCCGCCACGGCCTGCTGCTGGACGAGGATGGCGCGTTCGATGGGGCGGCAGAACTCGCTCACCGCGATGTCGGGCGGCACCACGCCCATGATCCGCGGATTTTCGGCCAGGGGCCGCATCAGGCCCAGTTCGACGAGGCAGTCAGGGACATCGCCATCAATCGGACCTTTCGAGAGCGCTTCCCGGTAGCGGGCCAAACCTTCGTCGCAGAGCCTGACCACATTGGTATGGGAGAGATTGTCCGACTTCCTGCACATTCGTTCCCCCTTCAGAAATGCGCAATGCGCGATCACGAGGCTACCAAGCGAAGAAATCCGGCCGGTCACTGCGTCATGCTTCTCGAGGCGAAGGCAACAACACCTATCAGCCACCTGGGAGGGAATCCTCATGAATTCCAAAGGAACGACTGTCAAGCGATTCGGCGCGATATTCGCTCTCATGCTCCTCCTCGGACTCGGTGCCCAGTCGGCCGAGCAGGCCGGGCACGTCACGTCGACCGCAATGTCGGCCAACGTCCCTGACCACGACCCGGAATGGGGCTGACCGAAGGTCCGGGCGGACGTCCGACGCACTCACAGGGGGAAGCGAAAGTGCCTCGTCGGAATCCGGAGACCGTCGGCATCATTCTCGCGGGCGGCAGGGGTGAGCGGGCCAAGCCCATCACTCTTGAATCGTCCGACTACATTCGCAGCAAGGCACTCATTCCGTTCGTCGGAAAGCGGCTCATCGAATGGGTCGTGGAGGCCTGCAGGGACCAGGGCATCCGCCGTTTCTATGTGGTGGCCCACGGTCTGGAGAACCGTCATCAGATCAAGCTGTTGCTGGGCCACGGCGAGCGGCACGGGGTGGACGTCAGATACTCCCGCTCGCGCCTGGACCGCTACAACGTGGGCTCGGCCGGAGCCACGCTGCACAACCTCGAACAGTGGGATCTCCAGGGCCAGGCCCTGGTGCTGCCGGTCGACTCGCTCTTCGACTTCGACCTGGAGGCCCTGCGGGCCACGCACGAGCGGCGCGGAGCCGTCGTGACGGTGGCCGCGGTGGAGCGGACGGCCCGGGAGATCGCCGGCAAGTACGGGGTGATGCACACCGACGCACGAGGGCTGGTGACGGACTTCGTCGAGAAGCCGGCCGCCGCCCGGCTGAGCGAGCTGTTCCCGGACGCGGTCGCCGACGGGCGGGCGACGTTGCCCACCAACGCCGGTATGTACCTGGTGGACTGCGGCCGACTGCGGCTGCTGGCCCGGGAACCTGAGCTGTTCCGGCAGTCCCACCAGCGGCTGGACTGGGGCGGGGACCTGCTGCCCTGGCTGGCCCGGCACGGCCACCCGGTCGCCGCCCACGCCATCGGCAGACTCGGCGACCTGGGAAACGTACAGGACTATCTGCACACGCTGCGGCTCGTGCTCGACGGGGAGTACGAGCAGATGAACCGGCTCATGGTGCGGTCCGGGCAGACCGGATCGCACCGGCTGATCCACGAGAGCAGCCTGCAGACGAAGGACGACCTGACCGGCACCACTCTCGCCCAGAAGATCGAGGAGGGGTCGGTACTGATCGGCCCCGGGGTGCGCATCGGCCATGACGTCGAGATCGGACCGGGCGTACGGCTGGAGCACACGGACGTCGGCGACGGGGCCGAGATCCGTGAGGGCAGCACGCTCGTGCACTCCGCCGTCGGCGAGTCCGCGGTGATCGGCGCGCACGCCGACGTCTCGGAGAGCTACGTCGGGCCGATGGCGGTGATCCATTCGGAACGCGGCCGGCCCACCCGGCTGGAGGGGCTCACGGCGATCGGCGACGGCGCCGTACTGCGTCCCGGGTCCCGCTTCCGCGGCGTCACCGTCTATCCGCGGCTGAGGGTGCCCACGCTCACCGGCGTGCCCGCGGCGACCGCGCTGACGAGCGCCGACGACGTCCTGCGCTGGGTGTGACCCGGCGGGGGACGACAGGTGTCAGACACATAGGGGGAATCATGCACATGCACGGCCCCATAGCGGTGATCGGCGGAGCCGGCCGGCTCGGCTCCCTCGTGACCAGGAGACTGGCCGAGGAGGGCGAGCGGGTCCGGGTGGTCAGCCGGCACCCGGAACGAGGAGCTGCCCCGCCGCCGGGGACCGAGCTGTGGCAGGCGGACGTACGGTACGCGGACACGCTGGTGCCCGCGTTGCGCGGCTGTGCCGCCGTGGTGTTCAGCGTGGAGCCGGGTACCGCCGACTCCGGTCCGGACTCTCCGGAGAGCACCGTGCACAGCGGAGTGCGCAACGTGCTGGCGGCGGTCGCCGACTATCCGGTCCGGCCGCGGTTCGTGCTGGTGAGCCAGATCTTCGTGACCCGCCGTGAGCATCCGATGAACGCCTACGGGCGGCTGCTCGACTGGCGGTTGCGCGGCGAGGACGCGGTACGGGACTCGGGGTTCGCCTACACGGTCGTACGGCCGGGCTGGCTGGCCGACGACGGCAGCGCGGGCACGGGTGTCCGGCTGGAGCAGGACGACCGCGGTGACGGCTGGGTCTCGCGCGCCGCGGTGGCCGAGGCGTGTGTCCGGGCGCTGGGTTCCCCGGCGGCCGTGGACCGCACCTTCGAGGTCTACAACGAGCCGGGCGCGGCCCCCGCGGACTGGGAACCGCTGTTCCGCCGGCTGAGCCCGGACCCGCTGCCGGCCCTGCGGCCGTAGGCCTGTCCGGCAGGCCCGAACAGCGCGGCCCCGGTCCGGGGCCGCACGGACGACGAGGCGGGTCCACCCCCGACCGCCCGCCCCGTCCCGCACACCCGTCGGCTCCACCCCCCTGAGCCGGCGGGTCCCTGCCGGGGCCGGCGCCCCGGCGGACGCACACCGCGTCCGCGGCGCCGGCCCCGGGCGAAAACCTCACGCATTCCAGAGAGGGCCGAGTCATGCCCGGCGAACGTCAAATGGTGGAGTCCGCCGAGATTTCCGAGACCGCGATCTCCGAGACTGTGATCTCCGAAAACGTGATCTCGGAGACCGTGATCTCCGAGATCATTTCCCGCACGTTCAGATCCATTCCGCGCAGCGACCAGAGGCGTTGGGGCGAGCTTTATGTGAGAGGCCTGCTCTCCGTCTCCGGGAGGAAGACGATGCGGGCGATCGCCGACGGTGCCGGCGGCGGCGTGGAACAGAGCCTCTACCAGTTCATCACCAAGTCCCCGTGGGCCGCCGAGCCGGTCCGCCGGGAGCTGGCGGACCTGCTGCTGCGGCTGGAGCCGCGCGCCTGGGTGGTCCACCCGCTGGTGATCTCCAAGGTGGGTCAGCACTCGGTGGGCGTGGAGCGACGGTGGGTCTCGCAGTACGGACGGGTCGTCAACTGTCAGCAGGCGGTCGGGGTGTGGCTCGCCGCCGACCGGGGATCGTGTCCGGTCGACTGGCGGCTCGCGCTGCCCGAGAGCTGGGCGGGCGAGGCCGCGCTGCGCCGCCGGGCCTGCATCCCGGCGGACGTCGGCTCCTGCCCGCCCGAGCAGTGCGCGGTGGAGGCGGTGTCCGCGATGGCCGGGGACTGGGGTCTGCCGCACCGGCCGGTGGTGATGGACCTGCGCGAGAGCGACGCGTACGGCATCTGCGCGATGCTGCTGGAACGCCGTATGCCCTTCGTGGTGCGGATCGACCCGGCGGCCCGGGGCGTCGCGCTGCGGGCGCTGCGGCCCTCGCCGCGCGCCGGACGGCCGGAGCCGGTGGCCGAGGACACGGGCGCGCCGTGCCCGCCCGGCTCCCCGCTCGCCCTGGTCCCGGAGCTGAGCCGGCAGTGCCTGCCGGTGGAGTGGTACGACCACGAGGCGGACGCCCTGCGGGCCACGTCGGTCGGCGCCGCCCGGGTCCTGCTGCGCCGGACGGGCCCAGGCGCCCCCCGGCCGGTCCCCGCCGACCAGCAGGAGCTGATCCTGGTCGGCGCCTGGCGGGATCCGGCGCGGCGCACGCCGAGCGAGTACTGGCTGTCGAACCTGCCGCAGTCCCAGCTCGGCACGGTCTACCGCACCGCCATGCTCGGGCACCGGGTCAGGCGTGACCTGGCAGAGGTCAGCGAGGGGCTCGGCATCCGGGACTTCGAGGGCCGCTCCTTCCGCGGCTGGCACCACCACATGACGATGGTCTCGCTGGCCCACGCGGCCACGGTCCTGTCCACGGCCCCGCACACCGAGGCCTGGCCGCCACCGGTGCGGATCCCCGCGCCTCGCGAGCGGATGGGGGCGCGGGCGGCATGACGAACCTGGTGGACACGGAGCGGGCGTGCGCGGTGCGCGGCGGGTTGCCTGTGGGCACGTGCCTCGGTGCCTTCGCGTCATCGGTGGCGGTGCCTGAGCGACATGAGCGGTCGGGGGTGTGGGCGGCGTGACGCATCTCGTGGATACGGAGCTGGAGCGGGCGTGTGCTGTGGCTCGGCTGCCGGTGGGCACGTGCCTCGGGGACTTCCCGCCGCCGGTGCGGATGTCTGTGCCTCGTGTGCGGTCGGGGGCGCGGGCGGCGTGACGAACCTGATGGATACGGAGCGGGCGTGCGCGGTGCGGGGCTTGCTGCCGGTGGGCGCGTGCCTCGGTGTCATTCCACCGCTGGTGCGGATGGGGGTGTGGGTGGCGTGACGACTCTCGTGGACGCGGAGTTGGAGCGGGTGCGGGTGGCGCTGGACGGGCTGCTTGCGGGCTGGTTGCCGGGACGGCGCTGGTTCGCGGGCAAGGACGCCGGGGCGCCGCTCGTCACCACACGGCTTCTGGAGCGGGTGCTGCCCGGTGATCCGGCGCTCCTGGTCGCGGTGTTCGACGCCGGGGCGGACGGGCCGTACCAGGCGCTGATCGGGATGTGCCGGGGGCCTGCCCCGGTGCCGTCCGAGGCGGTGATCGGACGGCTGTCCGCGCCCGGCGGGCCGGCCCTGACACTGTACGAGGCGACGCAGGAGCCGGAGTTGATGACCAGGCTGCTGGAACGCTTCGGCGCGGACGGGCACGGCCCGGTGCGTTTCGAGTGCCTGCCGGGGAGCGAACTGCCGCTCGGGGTCCCCGGAGTGGCGAGCACGGCGGAGCAGTCCAACACCTCGGTGGCCTTCGCGGACCGGGCGATGTTCAAGGTGCTGCGCCGGCCCGTGCCCGGGACCAGCCCGGAGCTGGAGCTGCTCGGCGCGCTGCAGCGGGCCGGCTCCGTGCCGAGCGCGGCGCCGCTCGCCCAGGTGCACACCACGGCGGAGTCGCCGGTGGGCGCGCTCACCCTCGGCATCGTGCAGGAGTTCGTGCGCTCGGGCGGGGACGGCTGGGCGGCCGCCACCGGCCAGGCCCGCGCCTGCCTGACGGGCGGCGACCGCACCGAGGCACCGCTCGGCGGCTTCGCCGAGGAGTCGTACCGGCTGGGCCTCGCCACCGCCCGGGTGCACACCGCGCTCGCCGAGCAGCTGGGCAGCCGGCCGATCGGCGGGCCGGAGGGCACGGCCCTGCTCGACCTGCTGGGCGAACGGCTGGCGGAGGGACTGCGGGCGGTGCCCGACCTGGCTCCGTACGCCGACGCGTTGCGGGCGCTGCACGAGGGGCTGCGGGAGAGCGTCCTCGGGGACCGGCCGCCGCTGGTCCAGCGGATCCACGGCGATCTGCACCTCGGGCAGGTGCTGCGCACCGAGCAGGGCTGGGTGCTCATCGACTTCGAGGGCGAACCCGGGCACTCGCCCGAGGAACGCCGCAGGCCGCAGCCGGCCCTGCGTGACGTGGCGGCGATGCTGCGCTCCTTCGACTACGCGGCCCACCACGCCCTGTCCGAGGTGCTGGGACGGCCGCCCGGCGAGCCGGGACCCGACGAGCCGCGTGCGGCCGGGTGGGCCCGCCGGGCCACGGCCTGGGCGGTGCACAACCGGCAGGCGTACTGCGCCGGTTACGCCGCCGGGGGCGGCCAGGATCCGCGCCGCGCCCCGTTGCTGGTGCGCGCCTTCGAGGCGGACAAGGCCGTCTACGAGGCGGTGTACGAGGCCCACAACCGGCCCGCCTGGCTGCCCATTCCGCTCGCCGCGGTCCGCCGTCTCACCGAAGAGATCCGGCAACAGTATTGAAAGTTCAGGAAGTCCGCGACCGCTCTTTGTCCTGCGGATACGAGCCCGCTGAAGATGTGACAGTTCGCGGAATGTCAAGAACGGGAGATTCGATGGTTCATCAGTCCCGGACGAATTCAAAATCATAATGCGAAGGGTGTGACCATGTCCGACACCGTCAACTTCACGTTCTCCGACACCATCGCCGGCCGGGTGGCCGGATTCGACCGCGAGGCGCGCGTCTTCACGCTCGTCACCGCCGACGGCCGCCCCTTCGACGTCTCCCTGGACGGCGGTCCCGGCGCCGAGCTGCTGCACAACCTCGGGGAGCCCTACCAGGACGCCAGCGGCCACATCGACTCCCTGCTGGAGGAGGGCCGTTACGTCCTGGCGTACGGCGTCTTCTACCCGCACGCGGACGGGCTGCGGTTCGAGGCCAAGCGGCTGGTCTTCACCGGCCGGCAGGCGGACGACCACCGGTTCGAGGAGGCCGGCTGGTGGGTCCGGCAGATCCGCGAGATCGCCGCCTTCTACCGCAAGGCCCAGTTCGGCGACGGGCCCATCGACTTCACCCGGTACCGCACGGAGATACGGCTCAGCGGCGAGAAGACCGCCAGCCACGTCCAGGAGACGGACACCATCTCCCGGCTGGTGTACGGCATGGCGTCCGCGTTCCTGCTGACCGGCGACGACGAGTACCTGGAGATCGCCGAGCGGGGCACCGAGTACCTGCGCGAGCACATGCGGTTCGTGGACGCCGACGAGAACGTCGTGTACTGGTACCACGGCCTCAAGGTCGACGGGGACGTCGAGACCAAGCTGTTCACCTCGGAGTTCTCCGACGACTACGACGCGCTGCCCGCGTACGAGCAGATCTACGCGCTGGCCGGTCCGGTCCAGACGTACCGGATCACCG
This sequence comes from Streptomyces sp. RB17, assembly GCF_009604455.1. GTDB lineage: Bacteria > Actinomycetota > Actinomycetes > Streptomycetales > Streptomycetaceae > Streptomyces. The sequence goes on along the minus strand of NZ_WEGL01000004.1, from coordinate 58,196 downwards.
GCGACCCCCGGATCAAGGCCGACGCGGACGCCACGATCCGGCTCTTCGACCGGTTCTACCTGGACCCGGAGCACGGCGGCTACTTCTCGCACATCGACCCGATCCTGCTCAGCCCGGAGCACGAGTCGCTCGGCCCCAACCGGGCCCGCAAGAACTGGAACTCCGTCGGCGACCACGCACCGGCCTATCTGATCAACCTGTACCTGGCCACCGGTGAGAAGACGTACGCCGACATGCTGGAGTACACCTTCGACACCATCACCACCCGTTTCCCCGACCCGGAGCACAGCCCCTTCGTGCAGGAACGGTTCCACAAGGACTGGTCCCACGACACCACGCACGGCTGGCAGCAGAACCGGGCGGTCGTCGGCCACAACCTCAAGATCGCCTGGAACCTGATGCGGATGCACTCGCTGCGTCCCAAGGAGGGCTATCTGGAGCTGGCCACGACCCTCGGCGAGACCATGCCCGAGTGGGGCGCGGACCGGCAGCGCGGCGGCTGGTACGACGTGCTGGAGCGGGTCCGGGTGGACGGCGAGGAGAGGCACCGGTTCACCTGGCACGACCGCAAGGCGTGGTGGCAGCAGGAGCAGGCGATCCTCGCCTACCTCATCCTGCACGGCATCACGGGCCGGGCGGACTTCCAGGGCGAGGCCCGGGACGCCCAGGCCTTCTACAACGCCTTCTTCCTCGACCACGACGAGGGCGCCGTCTACTTCAACGTGCTCGCGAACGGGCTGCCGTACCTGCTCGGGGTCGAGCGGCTCAAGGGCAGCCACTCGATGTCGATGTACCACTCGGCCGAGCTGTGCTACCTGGCGGCCGTCTACAACAACCTGCTGCTGGGGGGCAGCGCCATGGACTTCTGGTTCAAGCCGGACCCCGCCCTGGTCGAGGGCCGGGTGCTGCGCGTGGCGCCGGACCTGCTGCCGCGCGGATCCGTGCGCATCGAGTCCGTCGAGATCGATGGCGAGCCGCACACCGCCTTCGACGCCGAGGACCTGCTCGTGCACCTGCCCGAGACGTCCGGCCGGGTCAAGGTCAAGGTCCGGCTGGCCCCCGTGGCCCGTACGGAGGTGGCGGCATGACCGTCAAGCTCAGTTCCCGCACCGAGGGCGACACCGCGGTGGTCGTCCTCGAAGGAGAGATCAACTCCACCACGTCCGGCGGGCTCCAGGCCCAGCTGCTGCCGTTCGTCGGACAGGGCAGCCGGCTGCTGATCGACCTCAGCGGGGTCAGCTACGTCTCCAGCGCGGGTCTGCGCACCCTGCTGATCGTGCATCGCAGGGCCCAGCAGCTGCAGACCGCGGTGACCCTGGTCGGCCTGTCGGAGGAGGTCCGGTTCGTGATGTCCGCCACCGGGTTCCTGGACTTCTTCCAGATCGAGGAAGACCTGGACGCGGCACGGGAACGCACGAGCCGATGACCGTCCAGGAGACACGTGAGCGCGTCGACGCGTTCCCCACCCGCCGGATCGGCGGCTACCGGGTCCGGGCCGGACGGCCCTTCCCGTACGGCGCCCATCCGGTCCCGGGGGGAATCAACTTCTCCGTCTACTCCGACCGGGCCACCTCCATGCGGCTGGTCCTCTTCGAGGAGGGCGCCCGCCGCCCCACCGCCGAACTGGAGTTCCCACCGGAGTTCCGCATCGGCAGCGTGTACGCGATGACGGTCTTCGACCTCGACGCGGAGAACCTGGAGTACGGATTCCGCGCCGACGGCCCCTTCGACCCGGAGGCCGGCGACCGGTTCGACGCCGGCGCCGTGCTCAGCGACCCCTACGCCCGGCTGATCTCCGGCCGGGACGTATGGGGGCGCGAGCCGGACTGGGACGACGTCTACCCCTACCGGGCCAAGGTCCTCGACGAGGACTTCGACTGGGGCGACGACACCCCGCTCGGCATCCCCACCGCGGACCTGGTGATCTACGAGACCCACGTCCGCGGCTTCACCCGCCATCCCTCGTCCGGGGTGAGCGCCCCGGGCACCTACGCGGGCCTGCGGGAGAAGATCCCCTACCTGAAGGACCTCGGCGTCAACTGCGTCGAGCTGCTGCCGGTGTTCGAGTTCGACGAGCTGGACAACCCGCGTACCGATCCGGCCACCGGCGAACGGCTCCACAACTACTGGGGCTACAACACCGTCTCGTTCTTCGCGCCCAAGGCCGGCTACGCGGCCACGGGCCGGTTCGGGATGCAGGCCGACGAGTTCAAGACCCTCGTGAGGGAGCTGCACCGGGCCGGCATCGAGGTCGTGCTCGACGTGGTGTTCAACCACACCGCCGAGGGCAACGAGCACGGCCCGACCATCTCGTTCCGGGGCCTGGACAACGCCACCTACTACATGCTCACGCCCCGGGGCGAGTACTACAACTTCAGCGGGACCGGCAACACCGTCAACTGCAACCACCCGGTGGTCCGCGACTTCGTGCTGTCCTGTCTGCGCTACTGGGTGTCCGAGTACCACATCGACGGCTTCCGCTTCGATCTCGCGGCCATCCTCGACCGGGCGCCCGACGGCACCCCGCTGCCCAACCCGCCGCTGCTGGAACAGCTGGCCCACGACCCGATCCTGCGCCACACCAAGCTGATCGCCGAGGCCTGGGACGCGGCCGGCCTCTACCAGGTGGGCGCGTTCCCGAACTACGGCCGCTGGTCGGAGTGGAACGGCAAGTACCGGGACACGGTGCGCCGGTTCGTCAAGGGCGAGCCGGGCCTGGTCGGCGACCTGGCCACCCGCCTGGCCGGCTCCCCCGACCTGTACCGGGGCCGTACCGCCTCGGCGTCGGTCAACTTCATCACCGCACACGACGGATTCACCCTCAACGACCTGGTGTCGTACAACGACAAGCACAACGAGGCCAACGGCGAGGACAACCGCGACGGCGCCAACGACAACCACAGCTGGAACTGCGGCGAGGAGGGGCCGAGCGCCTCCGCGCACGTCCGCGGCCTCAGGATGCGGCAGATGAAGAACCTGCTGGGCATCCTGCTCACCAGCCAGGGCGTTCCGATGATCCTGGCCGGCGACGAGGTCGGGCGCACCCAGCTCGGCAACAACAACGGCTACTGCCAGGACAACGAGCTCTCCTGGTTCGACTGGGGGCTCGTCGAGGCCAACGCCGAACTGCTGGAGTTCAGCCGGCGCCTGATCGCCTTCCGGCACGCCCACCCGGTGCTGCGCTCGGCCGACCACCCCGTCGGCTCCGACCGGGTCGGCAGCGGCTATCCCGACATCAGCTGGCACGGCGTGCGGGCCTGGGAGCCGGACTGGTCGGCGCACAGCCGGGTGCTCGGCCTGATGCGGTGCGGACGGCACGCCAAGGGCGGCACGGTCGTCGACGACCACGTCTACGTCGCCGTCAACGCCCACTGGGAGCCGCACGACCTGGAGCTGCCCGGTCTGCCCCAGGGACAGGCCTGGCACCTGTTCGCCGACACCTCGCTCGCCGCGCCCGACGGCCTGGCCGAGGTGGGCGGCGAGAGCGAGCTGCACCATCCGGGCCGGTACCACCTCGGCCCGCACGCGCTGGTGATCCTCGTCGGCCGCGGCCGGCGCACCGGCTGATCCGCCGCCCGCACGCCGCACCACGCAAGGCCTCACAGAAGGAGAGCTGTTCATGTCGTTCGACGGAATCCTCAGCGTGACCGAGGGCATCGCGACCATCGAGATCAAGGGCGAACTCGACGCGTCCACCGCGCCCCGCTTCCACGACCTGGTCGACCAGGCCGCCGAGGAGGGCGCGGTGCGCCTGGAGATAGACGCGCGCGCCCTCGACTACCTGTCCAGCGCGGGACTGCGCTCGCTGGTCTTCGCCCGCCAGAAGATGGGCGACGAGGTGCGCATCGCCGTGATCGGGGCCACGGAGCCGGTGAGCCGGACCATCCGGCTGGCCGGCTTCGACCACAGCATCGAGCTGATCGACGCCTGAGAGGGGCGGAAGATGGCGATCGACTCCGGGGCCGCGTCGGCCAAACACACTGCCGGGCACGACTGGTGCGAGGCAGGCTGTGCCGGAACGCCGCTCGCCGCCCCCGTCGGGGGGCTGCGGATCCCGGCCGACCTCGCATCCCTGGACCTGGTCGCCGGGTTCGTCCTGGAGCTGGGGCGGTCGGGCCGGCTGAGCGGCAGCGAGACCTACCGGCTGCGGCTGGCGGCCGACGAACTGGCGACCAACATCGTCATGCACGGCTACCGCGGGGCGCCGGGCGACATCTGGGTGGACGGCGGGGTCACCCCGGACCGGGTGTGGGTGCGCTTCGCCGACGACGCCCCGGCCTTCGACCCGCGCGGCGGAATGAAGCCGCCCGACCTGGAGGTGCCGCTGGCCCGGCGCGCCGTCGGCGGACTCGGGGTCTTCCTGGCGCTGACGGCGGTGGACCGCTTCGACTACGAGCTGGTGGCGGGGCGCAACGTCAGCGTGCTGACGATCCACCGCAACCACCACGAATAGATGAGACGAGATGTCACACACGAAGGTGCTGCTCCTTGACGAACACCGCCGTGCTCCGGCCGAGTTGCTGGCCGCGCTGGAGACGCTGCGGTTCGAGGTCCGCCGCCGTACCCCGGGCGAGGCGCTCGCACTGGCGCCGGGCCAGCTCGGCGAGACCGAGGTGCTGCTCGTCTCCGCCCGGCTGGCACCGGCCACGGTGAAGGCCGTCGTACGGCGGCTCGACGACGAGGGACAGCAGCCGACCGTCGTGGCGTTCGCCGACCACGATCTGCACCTGCTCGGCGGACACGTCCAGGCGGGCACCGACTATCTCGTGCCCCCGTTCCACCCGGAGCTGGTCCGTGCCCGGCTGCGCACCTGCCACGAGCACGCCGAGTTCAGCCGGACCCTGGAGGACGTGGCCGCCCACGCCGAACTCCTCAGCTACGAACGGGAGCTGGAGATCGGCCGGGAGATCCAGCTGGGCTTCCTGCCGGACACGCTGCCCAGCCCCGACCACTGGGAGATCGACGTCCGCTTCCGGCCGGCCCGCACCGTCGCCGGGGACTTCTACGACGTCTTCGAACTGGTCAACCGGCGCCGGCTGGCCCTGGTCGTGGCCGACGTCTGCGACAAGGGGGTGGGCGCCGCCCTGTTCATGGCGCTGATCCGCAGCCTGCTGCGGCACACCGCTGAGCAGAGCGGGCTGCAGAACCTGATCGCCGCCGATGTGCTGAACGAGGCCACCGTGTGGGAGGAGCAGACCCGCGCGATCCCCGTCGTCGGGGCGACCCCGCTGCTCAACGCGGTGGTCGGCACCAACAACTACCTGACCCGCAACCACATCAGGCAGGGCTACTTCGCCACCCTCTTCTTCGGCGTGCTCGACCCGCTCACCGGCAACCTCGTCTACATCAACGGCGGCCACAACCCGCCGGTCCTGGTCAGCGCCGACGGGGCCGAACCGGTGCTCCTCGAACCGACCGGGCCGGCCGTCGGCGTCATCCCCGATGTCACCTTCTCGCTCGGCTACACGCAGATCAGCCCCGGCGACACCCTCTTCATCTACACCGACGGCGTGACCGAGGCGCGCTCGGAGACGGGACGGTTCTTCGGCAACGACCTGATGATCAAGCAGCTGACCGAGGCGGCGATGCGCGGCGAGGAACTCCTCGACCACATGGACGGCGTACTGGGCGCGTTCGTCGGCCCCGCCGAGCAGTCGGACGACATCACCATGATGGCCGTGCACCGGCGCGCCTCCTGACGGAACCGGGGGCAGACCATGTCGCAGATCATCACCGTGCACTCGTACCGGGGCGGCACGGGCAAGTCCAGCACGGCCGCCAACCTGGCGGTGCTGCTGGCCTCCTCCGGACACCGGGTCGCCCTGGTGGACACCGACATCCAGACGCCCGCTCTGGACGTCCTGTTCGGGGACGCGCTCGGCACCGTCCGGCGCTCCCTGACCGACTACCTGATCGGGCGGTGCGAGATCGAGGACGCCGCCTACGCCGCGGAGGCGGACGCCGGTCACGACGGCTTCTTCGTGGTGCCGGCCCGCAGCCGGGCCACGGGCATCAACGAGATCATGGGGCGCGGCTACGACGTCGGGCTGCTCAGGGAGGGATTCGACCGGCTGATCGACTCGCTCGCCCTCGACGTGCTGCTCCTCGACACCCACGCCGGCTTCAACAACGAGACGGTGACCTCGATGGCCAGCTCGGACGCCCTGGTGGTGGTCACCCGGGCGGACCGGCTGGACATGGCGGGCGCCGCCGAGACGATGTCGCTCGCCGACCGTCTCGGCTGCGGGCGGCTGAGCGTGGCGGTGAACCTGGTGCCGGCCGGAACGGCGCCGGAGCCGCTGCGCGCGAAGGTGGAAAGCGCCTTCGGCACCCGGATCAGCGTGGTGCTGCCCTACGCCCCCGAGATGGCCTCGCTGGCCGGGGAGCGGCTGTTCAGCACGGCTTATCCGCACCACCCGCTGGTGGCGGGCTACCGCAGCATCATCGCCGCCGTGAGCAACGGGACCACGGCGCTGCGCCGGCCTGCGCCGCATCCCCGTTCCCTGCCCTGACCCCGGTGCCCGCCAGAGCCGGGTCCACGACCTCAGAGCCGATGTGACGCAGGCTCTTACTTCGGTGCCAGGAGGCATGACCATGCAAGGCAAGCCCGACGTCCGTCGGCCGGCCCCCACCGTCGGCCGGATACCCGTGCGGGACGTCCGACCCCAGGTGGACGCGGGCCGCCGGCCCGCCCGCGCCGTGCCGGGCGAGCTGTTCGAGGTGTCCGCCACGGTCTTCCGGGAGGGGCACGACGCGGTCGCCGCGAACGTCGTCCTGACCGGCCCGGACGGTGTGCCCGGACCCTTCACGCCCATGCGGCTCATCGCCCCGGGCACCGACCGGTACGCCGCGCAGGTCTCGGCCGACCGGGAGGGCGAATGGACGTACCGGGTCGAGGCCTGGACCGATCCCCTGGCCACCTGGCGGCACACCGCGCGGATCAAGGTCCCGGCCCGGATCGACGTGGAGCTGGTGCTGGCGGAGGGCGCGCTGCTGCTGGAGCGGGCGCTGCACAAGCTGCCGGCCGACGGTCCGCAGCGCGCCCGGGAGGTGCTCGAGACGGCGCGCGACCGGCTCCTGGACGGCACGCTCGCCCCCGACGACCGGCTCGCCGCCGCCCTCGGCACCGAGGTGACCGGCACCCTGGCCGCCCATCCGCTGCGCGAGCTGGTGACCTGCTCCGAGGAGCTGCCGCTGCGCGTCGACCGGGAGCGGGCGCTGTTCGGGGCCTGGTACGAGCTCTTCCCGCGCTCCGAGGGGGCCGTGCCCGCCTCGGTGAACGCGGACGGCGTCCTGGAGCCGCCCCGCTCGGGGACCCTGCGGACCGCGGCCGAGCGCCTCGAAGCGGTTGCCGCGATGGGTTTCGACGTGGTGTACCTGCCGCCGATCCATCCCATCGGCACCACCCACCGCAAGGGCCGCGGCAACACCCTGGCCGCAGGCCCGCACGACCCGGGGTCGCCCTGGGCGATCGGCTCCCCGGCCGGCGGCCACGACGCCGTCCACCCGGACCTCGGCACCCTCGACGACTTCGACCACTTCGTCGCCCGGGCCGGCGAGCTCGGCCTGGAGGTGGCGCTGGACTTCGCGCTGCAGTGCTCCCCGGACCACCCCTGGGTCACCGAGCACCCCGAATGGTTCCGGCACCGGCTGGACGGGTCGATCGCCTACGCGGAGAACCCGCCGAAGAAGTACCAGGACATCTACCCCCTGGACTTCGACGCCGAGCCCGAGGGGCTGTACGCGGAGTGCCTGCGCCTGCTGCGGCACTGGATGGCGCACGGGGTGCGGATCTTCCGCGTGGACAACCCGCACACCAAGCCGGTCTGGTTCTGGGAGCGGCTCATCGAGGAGGTGCACTCCACCGATCCCGACGTCCTCTTCCTCGCCGAGGCGTTCACCCGTCCCGCGATGATGCACAGCCTGGCGCGGGTCGGCTTCCACCAGTCCTACACCTACTTCACCTGGCGCAACTCCAAGGAGGAGGTCGAGTCCTACCTCTCCGAACTCGCCGGGCTCGGCGGCGAGGAGAGCGCGGCCTACCTGCGGCCGAACCTGTTCGTGAACACCCCGGACATCCTCAACGCCTTCCTGCAGTACGGCGGCCGCGCGGCCTTCGCGGTCCGTGCCGTGCTCGCCGCCACGGCCGCACCCACCTGGGGTGTCTACGCGGGCTACGAGCTGTACGAGAACGTGCCCGCCGGACCCGGCAGCGAGGAGTACCTCGACTCGGAGAAGTACCAGTACCGGCCCCGGGACTGGAAGGCGGCCGACGCCTCCGGTGACACCCTCGCCCCGCTGATCACCACGCTCAACCGGCTCCGCCGGGACCACCCCGCCCTGCGGCAGCTCCGCAACCTGCGCTTCCACCGGGCGGACAACGACGCGGTGGTCTGCTTCTCCAAGCGGGTCGGGGACGACTGGGTGCTGGTGGTCCTCAACCTCGATCCGCACAGCGTCCGGGAGGCGACGGTCCACCTCGACCTGCCGGCCCTCGGCCTCGACCGCGCCGACACCTTCGACGCGCACGACGCGCTGACCGGCGAGACGTACCGCTGGGGCCGCGAGAACTACGTACGTCTCGATCCACAGCACCAGGTCGCCCACATCATCACGGACAGGACGCACCTCTCGTGAACCCGCCGGTTTCCCCCCGCCTCGACCGGACGGCCCCCGCTCGGCTGCCGGCCACCGATCTCAGGCGTCTGACCACCGGCGAGGCCGGCGACCCCCACGCGCTGCTCGGCCCGCACCCGGGGCCGGACGGCGTGGTGCTGCGCGTCCTCAAACCGCTCGCCGAGACGGTGTGGGCGATCGACACGGCCGGGAACGTCCTGGCCGAGCTGGCTCACGAGGGCGGCGGCGTCTTCTCCGGGCTGCTGCCGGACGGCACCTCGGACTACCGGCTGCGGGCGCGCTACGCCGAGTGCGCGTGCGAGACGGACGACCCGTACCGCTTCCCGCCCGTGCCGGGGGAGCTGGACCTGTACCTGATCGCCGAGGGCCGGCACGAGCGGCTGTGGACCGTGCTGGGCGCACAGGTGCGCGAGCACCGGTCCGTCACCGGCACCGCGTTCGCGGTGTGGGCGCCGAACGCCCGTGGCGTGCGCGTGGTCGGGGACTTCAACCACTGGAACGGCGCCGGGCACCCCATGCGGTCGCTGGGCGCCTCGGGCGTCTGGGAGCTGTTCGTGCCGGACGTCGGCGACGGCTGCCGGTACAAGTTCGAGATCCTCGGGCCCGACGGAACCTGGCGGCAGAAGGCGGACCCGCTCGCCCGCTCGGCCGAGGCCGCGCCCGGCACCGCCTCCGTCGTCTTCACCTCCCGCCACCGCTGGACGGACGACGAGTGGATGGCGGCACGCGGCCGGCGGCGCGCCGAACGGGCACCGATGAGCGTGTACGAGCTGCACCTCGGCTCCTGGCGGTCGGGCCTGACCTACCGCCGGCTGGCCACCGAACTGCCCGGCTACGTCAAGGCGCTGGGCTTCACCCACGTGGAGTTCCTGCCCGTCGCCGAGCATCCGTTCCGCGGCTCCTGGGGCTACCAGGTGACCTCGTACTACGCGCCCATGGCCGCGCTCGGCACCCCCGACGACTTCCGCCACCTGGTCGACGCGCTGCACCGGGCGGGCATCGGCGTGCTCCTCGACTGGGTGCCGGCGCACTTCCCGAAGGACGACTGGGCGCTGGCCCGGTTCGACGGCGCCCCCCTGTACGAGCACCCGGACCCGCGCCGCGGGGAGCACCCCGACTGGGGCACCCTCGTCTTCGACTACGGGCGAGACCAGGTACGCAACTTCCTGGTCGCCAACGCCCTGTACTGGTGCACGGAGTTCCACGTCGACGGCCTCAGGGTGGACGCCGTCGCCTCGATGCTCTACCTCGACTACTCGCGGCCCGAGGGCGGCTGGCTGCCCAACGCGTACGGCGGCCGGGAGCACCTGGAGGCGGTGGAGTTCCTCCAGGAGATGAACGCCGCCGTCTACCGCAACTGCCCCGGCGTGGTCACCATCGCCGAGGAGTCCACCGCCTGGGAGGGCGTGACCCGGCGCACCGACCACGGCGGGCTCGGCTTCGGCTTCAAGTGGAACATGGGCTGGATGCACGACTCGCTGGTCTACATGGGCAAGGACCCGGTGCACCGGCAGTACCACCACCACGCGCTGACCTTCCCCATGGTGTACGCGTACGCCGAGAACCACCTGCTGCCGATCAGCCACGACGAAGTGGTCCACGGCAAGGGCTCGTTGCTCGGGAAGATGCCCGGCGACACCTGGCAGAGGTTCGCCAACGTGCGGGCGTACCTGGCCCTCATGTGGGGCTTCCCCGGCAAGCATCTGCTCTTCATGGGCCAGGAGTTCGCCCAGGAGAGCGAGTGGTCGCACGACGCGGGCCTCGACTGGCGGGCCCTCGCGCACGCCCCGCACGCCGGCGTGCGCGACCTGGTCCGCGACCTCAACGCGCACTACCTGCGGCTTCCCGCCCTGTGGGACCTGGACGCCGACCCCGAGGGCTTTCGCTGGCTGGACGCGGACGCGGCGGAGGACAACGTGTACGCCTTCGTCCGCCACGACGCCGACGGCACGCCCCTGGTCTGTGTGCACCACTTCCAGCCGACCGTGCGCCACGGCTACCGCATCGGCCTGCCCAGCGACGGCGAGTGGACCGAGATCCTCAACACCGACGCGGACCGCTACGGCGGCTCGGGCGTGGTCAACTCCGCGCCGCTGCACGCCACTCCGGTCCCCTGGCAGGGCCAGGAGTGGAGCACCGAGGTCACCCTGCCGCCCCTCGGCGTCATCTGGCTGCGGCCGCGGCACCGGGCCGGGGACGGCGAACGACACGACGAGGGGACGTACGCATGACCGAGTACCTGTGGGACGAATACCGCCGCATCCTCGGCGGGGCGCGCACCATCGCGGTGGTGGGCGCCTCGGCGGAGCCGGGCAAGTCCGCGCACGAGATCCCGGCCTACCTCCAGCGCAAGGGCTTCACCGTCATCCCGGTCAACCCGCACCACCGCGAGGTACTGGGCCGGCCGGCCTTCGCCTCGCTGCTCGACATCGGCGAACCCGTCGACGTCGTCGACGTGTTCCGGCCGGCGCCCGAGACGCCCGCCGTGGCCCGGCAGGCCCTGCAGATCGGGGCGCGGGCGCTGTGGCTCCAGCTCGGCATCGTGTCCGACGAGGCACGGGAGATCGCCGAGGCGGGCGGACTGCGCGTCGTCATGAACCGCTGCCTCGGCGCGGTCCACGCGGAACTGGAGCTGGCCGGGGCACTGAGCCGCACCACGTGAGAGCCGCACCACTCGAGTGAGAAGGGGACGTACGCATGAGGCTCGTCGACACCATCGTCGTGGGGGGCGGCCCGGCCGGTCTCTCCGCGGCGCTCTACCTGGCCCGCTACAACCGTGAGGTCCTGGTCTTCGACACGGGCCACGGGCGCTCGACGCACCACCAGACCAACCACAACTACCTCGGTTTCCCCGAGGGCGTTCCGACCGTCGACCTGCGCAAGCTCGGCCGGGAGCAGCTCTCCCGGTACGCGGGCGTCCAGGTGCTGCACCACCTGATCACGCACGCCGAGGGCGATGCCGAGCGGGGCTTCACGGTCCGCTCCCAGGGGCACTCCTGGCGGGCCCGGGCGCTGGTGCTGGCCACCGGCGTCCTCGACCACTTCCCCCACTTCGAGGGCTGGGAGTCGTACGTCGGCCGGTCGATGTTCTGGTGCATCACCTGCGACGGCTACGAGAACCGGGGGCGGAGCATCCTGGTCGTCGGCCACACCGACGCGGCCGCCGGCGAGGCCATGCAGCTGCACAGCCTGACCGACCGGGTGCGGGTGCTGACCAACAGCGGCAGCGACGAGATCAGCCCGAAGTTCCGCCGCCGTCTGGAGAACGCCGGCATTCCGGTGGTGCACGACCGGATCGGGGAGGTCGAGGGCGCGGACGGCATGCTCTCCGCGGTGCTGACCCGCGAGGGCCGGCGGCTGGAGCTGGACGCTCTCTTCTCCATCCAGGGCGCCACACCCGAGACGACGCTGGCCCGGCAGCTGGGCGTCCGGCTCGCCCCCACCGGATACGTCCAGGTGGATTCCGAGCAGAAGACCAGCGTGCCGGGCGTCTACGCGGCCGGCGACCTCACCGCGCTGCACTCCCATCAGGTGACGGCTGCCGTCCACGAGGGGGCGCAGGCGGCGTCGGCCGCCAACTACTTCCTGCATCCGCCGGAGCTGAAGGCGGACTGAGCCGGGCGAGGGTCAGCGGCGGGCGCCCTGGATCTGGGCGGCCGCCTCGGCCAGGCGGGACAGGTCGTCCGCGGTCAGGGTGATGTCCGCGGCGGCCGTGTTCTGCTCCAGGTAGCTGATCCGCTTGGTGCCCGGGATGGGGACGAGGTCGGTGCCCTGGGCGTGCACCCAGGCCAGCGCGATCTGGCCGGGCAGCACGTCGTGGGCGGCGGCGATCTCCCGGATCACGTCGACGACCTTCTGGTTGGCGTCCAGGTTGTCCTGCGAGAACCGCGGCATGTTGCGGCGCATGTCGTTCGAGTCGAAGGTGTCCCGGCTGGTGACCGCACCGGTCAGGAAGCCCCGGCCGAGCGGCGAGAACGGGACCACGCCGATGCCCAGCCGGCGGGCCGTGGGCAGGACCTCCGCCTCGATGTCGCGGGTCCACAGCGAGTACTCGCTCTGCACGGCCGTGATCGGATGCACGGCGTGCGCGCGCTCGAGTTCGTCGGCGGACACCTCGGAGACCCCGATGTAGCGGACCTTGCCGGCCTGCACCAGCTCCGCCATCGTGCCGATGGACTCCTCGATGGGCGTCTTCGGGTCGACCCGGTGCAGGTAGTACAGGTCGACGTACTCGATGCCCAGGCGCTGGAGCGACTCGTCGATGCAGCGGCGGATGTAGTCCGGGTCGGCCTGCAGCACCATGCCCGTCCCGGGCCGCACGTCGACGATGCCGCACTTGGTGGCGAGGACCACGTCGTCCCGGCGCTCGCGCAGCGCGTAGCCGACCAGCTTCTCGTTGGCGCCGACGCCGTACAGGCCGGTCGCCCCGTACACGTTGGCCGTGTCGATCAGGGTCACGCCCAGATCGAGGGCCCGGTGGATGGTCCGGATCGACTCCTCGTCGTTGCCGACTCCGTACGACTGGCTCATGCCCATGCAGCCGAGTCCCTGTGCGGAGACCTGCAGACCCTGGCTGCCCAGAGCGACCTGACGCATCAGTGTTTCCCTTCGTGGTGGTGGAACCAGTGGCTGAGCCGGCGGCCCACGGCGTGGCCGCCCGTCAGCAGGTAGAACGCGTGCGCGAGCCCGGTCCGCCGGCCGTGCCGTACCCACAGGAAGTGGTGGTGGGGCCGGCTGTCGTGCGGGTTCGGAAGTGCATAGACCAGGACGAACGACACCAGCGTAAGCGCCGCCATGAGCAACAGGGCTGATTGATAGGCGACTTGGTAACGGCTTGACGCTGTGGCCGCGCCCGGGCGGGCGCCGAGGACGGCGAAGACCGTACCGATTCCGGCCACCCCGAGGGCCTGGCCGATCTGGAACGCGGTGGTCAGCGCGCCCGAGGCGGAGCCCTTGTCGGAGGGGCGGATGCCGGTCAGCACGACACCGATCAGCGGGGACATCGTCAGGCCCTGGGCCGTGCCGATCAGCAGCAGCGGCAGGGCCAGCTCACCCGCCGACATACCGGAGCCGGCACCGCGCACGGTGGCCCACGCGGCGATCAGGCCGCCGAGCAGCAGGACGTGCCCGAGCACCAGCACGGACCGGCCGAGCCGCGGCACGAGCCGGGGCACCAGCAGGGAGGAGACGAAGAACGCGACGCCGACGGGGGCGAACGCGAGGCCCGCCTGCAGCGGGTCGAGGCCGAGTCCGACCTGGAAGGTCAGCGAGGTGTACACGGCGAGGCCGACGATGGTGATGAAGTACAGGACGCCGATCGCGATGCCCACGCTGAACGCCCGCTGCCGGAACAGGGAGGGGCGCAGCAGAGGGGTGCGGCCGGTGCGGTCCAGGTGCTGCTCGTAGCGGACGAAGAGGGTGAACGCGGGGAGGGCTGCGGCGAACATCGCCCAGGTCCACCAGGCCCAGCCCGCGCCCGGGCCGACGAGCAGCGGCAGGACGAGCAGGAGCAGGGCGCCGCCGAGCAGACCGGTGCCGGCGAGGTCGATGTGCGGGCGGCCGGCGGGCCGGTCCGGTGCCATGACCCGGCGGCCGGTGAGCAGCGCGGCGGCGCCGAGCGGGACCAGCACCAGGAAGGCCGGGCGCCAGGCCAGCCCGGCCAGGTCCAGCTGGATCAGCGCGCCGCCGACGAGCTGGCCGACGACGATGGCGACACCGATGGTGGCGCCGAACAGGCCGAGCGCGAAGTTGCGTTCGGCGCCCTCGAAGGTGTCCTGGATGATCGACAGGATCTGCGGGTAGATCAGCGCGGCGCCGAAGCCCTGCACCAGGCGGGCGCCGATCAGCACGGGTGCGTTCGGCGCGAGGCCGCTGACCAGCACGGCGGCGGTGAACAGGACGAGCCCGCCGAGCAGCACCCGGCGGCGGCCCAGCACATCCCCGAGCCGCCCTCCTGTGATCAGGAAGACGGCGTACACCAGCCCGTATCCGGCGACGACGAACTGCACGGCGCCGAAGCCGACGTGCAGGGTCTGCTGCAGGGACGGCATCGCGAGGTTGGCGATGGAGACTCCGCCGACGACCAGGAAGGTGCAGGTGAGTCCGACGGCGAGGACGAACCAGCGGGCGCGGCCTGCGGGTGCGGTGACAGGCGGCGCGTACGGATCGGCCGCCCCGACCGTCTCCCCGGTCGTCGGTGCCGTCATGACGACGCCAGGGCCAGGACCGTCGCCATGGCTGTGTCCGTGGCCGAGGCCGGGTTCTGCCCCGTGACCAGGCGGCCGTCGGTCACCGCGTGGGCGGCGAACGGGGCGGCGCTCTCGTGCTTGCCGCCCAGCTCCTCCAGGGCGGTCTGGAGCGCGAAGGGCACGACGTCGGTGAGGCCCACCGCGGCCTCCTCGGCGTTGCTGAACCCGGTCAGCCGCTTGCCCTCGACCAGCGGGCGGCCGTCGGAGAGCCGCACCCCGACCAGCGCCGCAGGGCCGTGGCACAGGGCCGCGACCACGCCGCCCGCCTCGTAGACGTCCCGGGCGAGCGCGGCCAGGGTCCCGTTGCCGGGGAAGTCCCACATGGTGCCGTGGCCGCCGGCGAAGAAGACCGCCTCGTATGCGGCCGGGTCCACGTCCTCGGGGCGGAGCGTGTCCGCCAGCTTCGCGCTCATCTCCGGGTCCTCGAGGAAGGCCTTCTGGACGCTGTCGTTCAGGTCGACGCCGGAGGCCGGGGGCCGGCCGCCGCGCACCGAGGCGAGGTCGACGCGGTGGCCGGCATCGGTGAACACCTTCCAGGGGTGGGCGACTTCGGGCAGGTAGTAGCCGGTGGCGCGGCCGGTGTCGCCCAGCTCCGCGTGGCTGGTGAGGACGATGAGGACCGTTTTCGTACGGGACATGGTCAGTCTCCTGCGGGGGGCTTCAGGCCTGGGCGGCGGCGAGGTTGCGGAAGCGGGGGCCGTAGAAGACGGGCCGGTTCAGGTCGGTGTAGGTGTTCAGGAAGCCGAACTCGGCCGGGTACAGGCGCGGCAGGTCGTCGATGACGGACTGCGGGATCTGCCGGCGCATGAAGGTGAAGCAGGAGAAGACCCGGAACTTCACCATGTGGTGGACGGCCTCGCCGAAGGTCGGCCACTGGGTGGCCGTCGGCCCGTTCCACAGCTCGTCGAGGTGGACCATCATGCCCGTGTACGTCTCGTCGAACTGGAGGAGTTCCTTCTCGGCCTCGGCCCCGTCGGGGTCGGCCGCGAGGATCTTGGCGTAGCCGTCGGACGGCACGGCGAGCGTGTTGACCACGTCCGGCCAGTCGATCCTGCTGCCCTGGAAGTGCACGGCCTCGGTCTCCGGGCTCAGCTCCAGCGCCGGCTCGGGCGTGCGGTACTCCCGCCCGTACCAGAGTTCCGCGAACTTCCCGTAGTGCGACTCCTCGTGCTGGAAGGCCGCGCCTGCCTGGATGGTGCCGCCGGTCGCGCCCTCGCCCTGCTCCAGGATCTCGGTGATCCCCTCCAGGAGCTGGTCGACCGGGTCGACGCCCGGGGTCGGCACGATGGTCTTGAAGCCGATGTTGTCGCCGACCTGGTTGGCGATGCCGCCGCCCTTGACCGCCGCGCGCAGCTCCTCGGCGTTGTCGGTGATCGCGTCCTTGATCTGCGTGTAGAGCTTGCCGATGGTCGGGAAGCTCTCGTGGCTGTACTCCTCCGGCAACAGGAACAGCGGCGACTCCAGGCGCATGAAGTTCCGCAGCTGGGGCTTGGACAGCGAGGCCAGGCCGATGTGCAGGTCGGGCTCGACCCCGCCGGGCAGGCCGTGGGAGGGGAAGCGCGGGTCCAGGTCCTTGATCCGCGGGCGGCCGCCGATCGAGGCGAGCATGTTGGCGGCGATGGCCATGTGGACCATCTCCTCCATCAGCACGCTGCGGATGGTGTTGTAGCTGGTGTAGTTCTGCACTTCGAGGGAGAGCATGGCCGAGGTGTAGATCGGCAGGGTGGAGTGCTCCAGCGCGATCGCGGTCTGGAGCGCCTCGCGGATCCAGCCGACGGATCGCCGGACCGGAGCCTGTGCGGTCTCCTGCTGGGCGGTGGTCATCGCGGTGTTCCTTTCGGTTGCGGGAGGTACGTCGGCGGGATCCGCCCGGGTCAGGGACATCCCCGAAGGGGGTCAGCTCTCGGCCTCCTGGCCGCGGGCGCGGCCGAGCAGGGCGAGGACGATCACGAGCGCCGCAGCCGCGAACACGACGACGCCGAGGCCGATGCGGTGCATGGAGACCAAGGTGCCGAGCACGGCGACACCGAGCGCGGAGCCGGCCTGCCGGGACGCGTTGAGCGCGCCCTGGGCGGTCGCGGCGTACTCGACGGGCGCGGCCATCGCCATGTCGGCGGTGGAGGCGGGGATCGCGGTGGTGGAGCCGAGCGCCAGCATCAGCTGGGCGGCGATGAGCAGCACGAACGGGGTGTGGGTGCCGGAGAAGGCGAGGATCACTCCGGAGAGCACCCCGCAGGCCAGGCCGAACAGGATCAGCGGGCGGGTGCCGATGCGGGCCACCAGTCGGCCCGTGAACAGCGGGAGCACCGCCAGCGGCACGGTCATGGGCAGGAAGGCGAGGCCGGTCTGCAGCGCGCTGAGAGAGCGCTCGTTCACCATCCACTGGGTCATCGCGTACAGCAGACCGTAGAAGACGAAGGAGGCGGCCGAGCCGGCGATCATGTCGGCCTGCACCCGGGCCCGGACCAGGAGCGCGGGCGGCAGCGCCGGGTACGGCGCCTTCCGCTCGACGAGGGCGAGGGCGAGGAAGGCGACGGCGGCGACGATCACGGCGATCACCGGCCCGGGCTCGCCCCAGCCGGAGGTGCCGCCCTCGACCAGACCGAAGGTGAGCGCGCCGAGCCCGGCGATGGACAGCACGAGACCGGCCGCGTCGATCGGCCGGTGCGGGCGCTCGCCGTCGGCGGCGAAGCCGCGTGCCGCCAGCCAGGTGACCAGCGCGATGGGCGGGTTGACCAGGAAGACCAGCTGCCAGCCGCCGAGCGCGACCAGGCCGCCGCCGAGCACCGGCCCGGAGACCAGGCCGAGCGAGCTGACCGCGGCCCAGGCGCCGACGGCACGCGAGCGCTTGGCCGGGTCGGGGTAGAGCCCGGACAGCAGCGCGAGCGAGGCCGGCACCAGGCCCGCGGCGGCGACGCCGAGCAGGGCACGGCCGGCGATGAGCAGTCCGGCCGAGCCGGCCAGGGCGCACAGGAGGGACACGACGCCGAACGCGAGCAGCGAGCCGCGGTAGACCCGGCGCGGGCCGAGGCGGTCCGCGAACGAGCCGGACGCCAGCATCAGACCGGCGAAGACGACCGTGTAGGCGTCGACGGTCCAGGCCAGGGCGCCGGTGGAGGCGTGCAGGCTGTGCTGGAGGTCGGGCAGGGCGACGTTCAGAATGGACGCGTCCATCAGGACGAGGAAGTTGCCCACCGCGATACCGAGGAACCGGCCGGCGGTGCGCGACTTCGCCGCTTGCTTCGCGTTCCCGGCGCCAGCAGCGGAACTGACGTCGACGCTCTCGGTAGTCATACCCGGCAGGGTTGTGCACGGGCGTGTGCGCGCCCAACTCTTTCCCCGAGACTTCCTGACCTCGGCGACTTCTTGAAGTGATGCGAAGTTCAGAAAGTCGTACCGCTTGATGCGGGACGGCGATTTCCCCGCTGTTAGCTTCCCGGTACTCGCCGAAATTCCAGGAGGCTTCAGAAATGGCCGAGATCAAAACCGTGGCCGTTCTCGGTTACGAGAGCTGCAGCGAGCAGGACACCATCACCCCGCTCGAGATCTTCAAGGGCACCGCGATGGTGCTCGCCCACCAGATCGCGCCCTGGCCGCTGGCCGAGGAGCCCCGCGAACTCGACGTGAAGTTCGTGTCGGTCGACGAGGGCAACGTCGTCATGCAGATGGGCACCCAGGTCGTGCCGGACGCGGTCCTGGAGGACGGGCAGCTCTTCGACATCCTCTACGTCCCCGGCGGCGTCGGCTCCGGAAAGATGACCCAGGACGGACGCGTCCTCGACGCGATCCGCCACCACCACGTCAACGGCAGGATCGTCGCGGGCAACTGCTCCGGCATCGGCATCCTCTCCCGCTCCGGCATCCTCGGCGACACCCCGGTGACCCTGGTCGCCGCGATCGCCCGCGGCCTGCGCGCGGAGGGCACCAACGTCCCCTCGCCGCGCCGGATGTGGCTGCACGACGCCGACAAGAAGATCTGGACCACCACCGGTTCGTACGGGGTCAACGGCTCCACCGTCGCGCTGGTCGCCCACTACTTCGGCAAGGAGGTCGGCACCATCGTCTCGATGATGTTCGACACCTACGGCGGCATCGGCGAGCAGATCTTCGAGCAGGCGGGCCCAGAGTTCTACCAGCACCCCGAACTCGAGGACAAGTTCACGGACTTCTTCGAGCCCATGCTGCTGCCGGGCCGGGGCGGTCAGGCATGATCACGGTGACCGCCCGCCAGGTCGTCAAGGCGGGAAAGGAGGCAGAGGTCGAGGTTCTGATGGCCGGCCTCACCGCCAAGATCCGCGCGAACGAGCCGGGCTGTGTGGGCTTCGACTACCTGAAGCCGGAAGAGGGCGGCAACAGCCGTCTCGTGGTCGAGCGTTACCGCGACGACGCGGCGCTGGAATTCCACAGGTCGACGGACTATCTCCGGGACTTCATTCCGAACCTGCTGGAATGCCTGGAGGAATTCCCCGAGGTGCACGTCTACCGTGACGTCACCCCGGGCCCGGACCTGCCCGACTCCTTCTTCCACGTCGGCATCGTGGTGCCCGACCTGGAAGCCGCCATCGCCCGCTACTCCGAGGTGTTCGGCATCGAGTTCACCGAGCCCGCCACCTTCAAGGTGCCGCGCCTGGAGGACCCCGACCCGCACCCCTTCGAGCTGGTGTGCGCGTTCTCCAAGACGGGGGCGCCGTACTACGAGCTGATCCAGGCCGACGGCGACGGCATCGTCTCGGCGAAGAACGCCGGCCAGATCCTCTACTACGGGGTCTGGGAGGACGACATGGCGGGCCGGCTCGAACTGCTGAAGAAGCAGGGCGTCGGCATCGACGCGGCCTTCCGCAAGGACGCCGGCTCCACCCCGTTCGCAGTGATCACGGCGCCCGACCTGATGGGCGCGCGCATCGAGTACGTGGACACCGGCGACCGCGGCCCCATCGACGAATGGGTGCGCACCGGCATCTACCCCGGCGGCCTGGAATCCGAGTAGCCCGCCGCGAAGCCCCGGGACGCGACCCGGGCGCAACTCATCAGTGGACCCGGAAGGGAACTGTTCCATGCGTTACGACCACATAGTCGTCGGTGCCGGATCCTCCGGTGCCGTCCTCGCGGGCAGGCTCACGGAGAACCCGGCCGTGAACGTGCTGCTCCTGGAGGCCGGGCCCGACTGGGCCGACAACTCCGACATCCCCGCGGACCTGACCAACGCGCGGACCGTG
Source organism: Streptomyces sp. RB17 (assembly GCF_009604455.1). Taxonomy (GTDB): domain Bacteria; phylum Actinomycetota; class Actinomycetes; order Streptomycetales; family Streptomycetaceae; genus Streptomyces. Next base: position 38,095 of record NZ_WEGL01000004.1, on the reverse strand, counting down.
TCCGTGGAGGAGCACGACTGGGGCTACTCGGCCGAGGCCGTGCCGGGACGTTCGCTGACGTACGCCCGGGGCAAGGTGGCCGGCGGCTGCTCGGCCGTCAACGGCGCCATCGCGCTGCGCGGCATCCCGGCGGACTACGACGAGTGGGCCCAGCTGGGCAACGACTCGTGGTCGTGGCGCGAACTCCTTCCGTACTTCCGCCGGATCGAGGACGACCAGGACTTCGACGGCCCGTTCCACGGCAAGGGCGGCCCCACCCCGATCGTCCGGCACACCCGGGACCAGCTGGTCCCGTTCCAGGCGGCCTACCTGGAGGCCTGCCTCGACATGGGCTTCGGCTACGTCGAGGACCACAACGACCCGGAGTCCACCGGTGTCGGCATGATCCCCATGAACCGCCGCGGCGACCTGCGGATCTCCACCGCGATCGCCTACCTCACCGAGGCCCGCGGGCGGAAGAACCTCACCATCCGCTCGGGCGCCACCGTGCACCGGGTCCTCTTCGAGGGCACCAGGGCGGTCGGCGTCGAGGTGGAGACCGGTGGCCGGCTGGAGAAGGTCTACGCCGACCACGTCACCCTCTCCGCGGGCGCCCTCAACTCGCCCGCGATCCTGCTGCGTTCGGGCGTCGGTCCGAAGGAGCAGCTGCGCGCCCTCGGCATCGAGGTGGTCCTCGACCAGCCGTACGTGGGCGAGAACCTGATCGAGCACCAGCAGATCACGGTGGGCCTGCTGCCCAAGGAGGGCGTCACCGACCCGGACGACCCCGACGTCCAGGTCCTGGTCCGGTACACCAATCCGGGCTCGCAGAACTTCAACGACATGCAGATGTACTTCGTCAGCCGCTACGTCGAGGTCACGCACCGCCCGATCAGCGTGATGAGCGTGCTGCAGAAGCCGGAGTGCCGCGGCCGGGTCTCGCTCTCCAGCGCCGACCCCACCGTCCAGCCGGACATCTTCCTCAACTCCTACGGCACCGACGCCGACCGGCGGATCGCCCTCGACGGCGTCCGGCAGGCCTGGGACATCGCCAACTCCAAGCAGATCCGCGACCTCTCCAGCGGCCTGTCCGAGAAGCTGACGCAGCGCCAGGTGAACGACGACGCCCTGCTGCTGCAGTACATCCGGGAGAACTCCGCCACCCTGTGGCACCCGGTCGGCACCGTGAAGATGGGCCCGAGCAGCGACGAGAGCGCGGTCGTGGACCAGCGGCTGCGGGTGCACGGCATCGAGAACCTGAGTGTGGTCGACGCCTCCGTGATGCCCACGCACGTCAGCGCCAACCCCAACCTGACCTGTTACGTCATCGGCGAGCGTGCCGCCGAGTGGTTCCTCGCGGACGCCTGAGCGGACGTCTGGGAGCACACCTGAGCCACCCGGCCCGGGGGTCCGGACCGCCGGCACAGTCCCGAGCGGTCCGGACCCGCTGACCCATGAAGCCAAAGGAGTTGACCATGGCCGAACTTTCCGACGAGGGCTCCAAGCTCGTCCGGACGTACTACGAGCAGTTCCTGACCGCTCCCGGCGATCTGAGGATCGCGGACGAGATCCTCGCCCCCGACGTGGTGTTCGACAACCCGATCTCCCCGGACGGCATCCACGGCCTGCCGGCGTACAAGGAGTTCGCGCTGCGCTGGTACGGCGGATTCCCGGACCGCGTCTTCACCATCGACGAGCTGCTGGAACAGGAGGACAAGGTCGCCGCGTCCTTCACCATCACCGGCACCCACCGCGGTGTGTTCATGGGCGCCGCCCCCACCGGTGAGCGCATCACGGTCCGCGGCATGAACATCTTCCGGATCGAGGAGGGGCGCATCAAGGAGGTCCACGCCTTCTTCGACCCGCGTCAGCTGCTCGGCCCGCTCGGCCTGGGAGCGTGAACCGGTGCCGGAGCCCAAGGGCCGGATCGCGGTCCTGATCGAGGAGCACTTCGACCCGTCGGAGTTCCGCGACTTCAACGCGTACTTTCCCACGCAGGGCTACGCCGTCGACTACGTCTCCCACCTGTGGGGCCAGCCCTCGCTGACCTTCGGCAGCAACCCCGACCACGGGTACGTCGAGGAGCACGTCACCGTCACCATCGAGGTGGGCTCGCTGGACCTGGCCGACTACGCGGGCGTGGTCCTGATCGGCGCGTACGCCATGGACCGGCTGCGCTACCAGGTCGAGGTGGCGGGCCCCGGCAGCCGCAACAAGGCGCCCGCCGTGGAGTTCCTGCGCGCCGCGATGGCCGCGCCGGGCTTCAAGGTGGGCACCATCTGCCACTCGCTGTGGCTGCTGTGCGCCGACCGCGCCCTGCTGCAGGGCCGCAGGGTGACCTGCGCCCACAACATCGTCTGCGACGTGGAGAACGCCGGCGCCGAGATCGTCTACGCGGGCAACGGCACCGCGGACCTGGTGATCGACGGCGACCTGATCACGGCCAAGCACCCACAGGTGACCCGGGAGTTCATGGCCGCCTTCGTCCGCGAGATCGAGGCGGCCGCCTGACCCCGGGCACACCACCCATCCCTACGTACGGAGAAGTGTCATGCCACAGCAGCAGCAGATCCGCGCCGCCGTCGAGGGGTACGCGGAGAGTTTCGCGAAGCAGGACCGGGAGCGGTTCGCCGCCCTGCTCGCCGAGGAGGTGGTCCAGTACGAGCCGGTCGGCGGGCCCGTCAACCGGGGCCGGGCCGCAGTGACCGCGTTCTTCGACGGCGTCTTCGAGGTGATCGACCGCGTGGAGTTCCGCGTCACCGACCTCGTGATCAGCGGGGACGAGGCCGCGTTCTCCTTCCACATCACCGCCCACAAGAAGGACGGCGGGGTCGTGGAGGACCGCGGCATCGACACCTTCCGGGTCCGCGACGACGGCCTGATCACCGAGATCAAGGGGTACCACGACGACGCCCACACCCAGGTCGCCGAGGGCTGATCGGCGTGCGGGGGGCACTGGGTGCACCGGAGGCGGGCATGGCGCGCGGCACGTACACCGGCAAGGTGCGCCTGCACCGGGGGCGGGTGCGGCTCAGGGTGCCCGAGGAGGGGCACCACCGGGCCGCCTCGCCCCTGGAGCTGTTCTTCGACCTGGTCTTCGTGGTGGCCGTCGCGGAGCTGACCCAGGTTCTGCTGCACGCCCCGACCTGGGCGGGTGTGCTGCGCTTCGGGGCGCTGTTCGTCCCGATGTGGTGGACCTGGGTCTGCTACACCTTCTACGCCGACCGCTTCGACAACGACGACCGGATCTACCGGCTCATCATGATCATCGCGATGATGTCGGTTCTCTCGGTGTCGGTGGCCGTGCCGCAGGCCTTCTCGGGCACCGCCGGGGCGAAACGCTTCGCCCTCGGCTACTTCGTCGTACGCCTGATCCTGCTCGGCCTGTACCTGCGGGCCCACTACCACGTGCCCCGCGCCCGGACCCTGACTCGGCGCTACCTCCAGGGGTACGGGCTCGGTGCCGCCGTGTGGGGAGCGTCGGCCCTGCTGCCGGCGCCCTCCTGCTACGCGCTGTGGACCGTGGGCCTGCTGGCCGAGCTGCTGACTCCGATCCTGTCCGCCTCGGCGGTCGCGCGGGTGCCGTTCAACGCCTCGCACATCCCGGAGCGGTTCGGCCTGTTCACCATCATCGTGCTCGGAGAGGTCGTCGCCCTCAACGCGATCGGCATCGCCGCCAGCGGGCTGCGGCCCGAGACGCTGGCCGTGGTGGCGGGCTCCTTCCTGATCGCCGCCTGCCAGTGGTGGCTGGTCTTCGACCACGTCGACGCCTCACCGCTGCGCAAGTGGCGGCTGACCGGCCAGGCGTACGTCTACGGCCACCTGTTCGTGCACGGCGGCATCACCGTGACCGGCGTCGGCGGGCTGCTCGCCGCACAGGCGGCCAACGCCACCGGGCACGGCCACGGCCACGTGGCCCTGGCCGGCGGTCCGGTGCTGTGCTTCGGCATGGCCGCGTTCCTGCTCGGGGTGGGCGGCATCCACCTGCTCAACGTGGGCCTGCGGGGGGACCTGCGGGCCTGGTCACGGCTCGGCCTGGCGGCGACGTTCGCGCTCCTCGGCGTGGCAGGCGACGATCTGCCCGTACTGCTCCTGGAGGGCGCGCTGGTGGTCGGTCTGTCCTGCCAGATCCTGATCGAGACCCGGGCCCCTGAGGTCCCCCACACCCTGCACAGCACCTGAGACCGGGCGGGTTCGGCGGCCTGAGCACTCCGGTGAGTCCGGTGACACCCAGGACCCCCGGCTCGCCCCCGGACCGCCGAGACCCCCGCCCCCGGACGTGCCGGCCGGCGCCACCAGGGTGAGGGCGAGCAGTACGGCGCGGTCGACCGGGCCGGCCTGGTGGCCCCGGAGAGAGCCACCAGCGCACGGGAGTTCATCGGCACCGCGATGCGCGGCCCCTCCGTGGCGCTCTGGTCCCCGCGCCGCGTCCACGGCGCCACGGCGCCCGCTTTCACGCGGCACGCCCCGGCCACCACGGCGGCACCGACCACGAGCGCCGCCCCGCTCCAGCGGGGCGAGCAGCGCGGTGCGGTCGACCGGGCCGGCCTGGTGGCCCCGGAGAGCGTCACCAGCTCGGTCGGCCCACGGGAGTGCATCGGCGCCGCGATGCGCGGCCCTTCCGTGGCGCTCTGGTCCCCGCGCCGCGTCCACGGCGCCACGGCGCCCGCTTTCACGCGGCACGCCCCGACCACCACGGCGGCACCGACCACGAGCGCCGCCCGACTCCAGCCGAACACGCCCAGCACGAGCCGCTGCCCGTAGGCGCGGCCGGCCCCTGGTCGAGACCCCGCCGACCTGCACCCCGCCGGCCGTCAGGAGGGCGAGCCCGGCCGGCGACGACGGCAAGGCCGCAGCCCACGGGCAGCAGCCGGGTGGCCCGTACGGCACTGGGGGCCACCAGAGGGCGTACCCGAAGGGACTGCCGTGCGCCCCGGCGAACTGGCGCGCGGGCCCCGGGGCGAGCAGCGCCCCGTCCACCATGGGCACCCCGAACGACACCACCCCGACGGCGGCGACGGTCTCGCCCACACGCCCCTCCCCGCTGAACCGGCCCCCGTCCGCGCCGAGCAGGGACGGCCCGGCGAGGATGCCGACGGCCGTCTCGACAGGACCGGGGGCCTCCCCGCGCACGCGCCGGCCGGGCCGCGCCGTACGTCGGGAACAGCGGCCCGGAGAGCCGGGCGGGAAGGACGCGGCCGGATCCGGAGAGCCGGTGAAGGCTGCGGCACCGCTCGCTAGGCCAGGACCTCGCGGTAGACGTCCAGCACCCGCTCGGCCGCCGCCCGCCAGGAGAAGCGGTCCCGGGCCCGCGCCAGCCCGGCCTCGCCCATCGCACGGGCCCGTTCCGGCTGGGTGAGCAACTGGTTCACGGCCGCGGCGAAGTCGGAGGCGAAGCGCTGGGGATCCAGCGGGGTGCCCGTGCCGTCCTGCTCCTGCTCCACCGGCACCAGCAGTCCGGTCACCCCGTCGTCCACCACCTCGGGGATCCCCCCGGTGGCGGTGGCCACCACGGCCGTACCGCAGGCCATCGCCTCCAGGTTGACGATGCCCATCGGCTCGTACAGCGAAGGGCAGACGAACACCGTGGCATGGGTGAGCAGTTGACGCAGCGTGGCCACGTCCAGCATGCCGTCGATGCGGACGACACCCGCCCGGTTCCGGTGCAGTTCGTCGACCAGCGCGGCCGTCTCCGCCGCGATCTCGGGGGTGTCCGGCCGGCCGCAGCACAGCACCAGCTGCGCCGCCGGATCCAGCTCGAAGGCGGCCCGCAGCAGATGGGGCAGCCCCTTCTGCCGGGTCACCCGCCCCACGAACAGCACGATCGGCCGGTCCGGATCGATGCCGTACCGCTCCAGCGCTGCCGTGCCCGCATCGGGCCGGTGCACCTCGGTGTCGATGCCGTTGTGCACGACGTGCACCCGCTCCGGATCGACGTCCGGATAGACGCGCAGCACGTCCTCGCGCATGCCGTGCGACACGGCGATCACCGCGTCCGCCGTGGTGACGGCGGTGCGTTCCACCAGCGAGGAGAGCCGGTAGCCGCCGCCCAGCTGCTCCGCCTTCCAGGGCCGCAGGGGCTCCAGGCTGTGCGTGGTCACCACGTGCGGGATGCCGTACAGCGTCCGGGCCAGCTGGCCCGCGGAGTTGGCGTACCAGGTGTGGCTGTGCACCAGGTCCGCGCCCTCGCATCCGGCTCCCATCTCGACGTTCGTGGCGAGGGTGCGCAGCGCGGGATTGGCGCCGTCCGTCAGACGCGGCTCCCGGTACGCGGACACCCCCGGCTCCGGGCGCGGTTCGCCGAAGCAGTGCACCCGCAGGTCCACCAGGGTGCGCAGGTGCCGGGCCAGTTCTGTCACGTGCACGCCGGCGCCGCCGTAGACGGCGGGCGGGAATTCCTTGGTGAGCAGATCCACGCGTGTGTTCATCCGTACTTCCTGACGTCTACGGCCGCGAGCGGCGGTTTTCGTGCATGCCGAGGTCCGGCCCCGGTGCGGGAGGCGGGGGGCGGGGTGCGCTGAGCGGCATGTCTGTGCCCGGTCTGACCAGGGAGTCCGCGACCCCGCGGCGGCGGGACGGGAGAGCGGGAACCGCGGACCCCGAATCCACGCTAGGACGCGAGGCTTGTGACGCATATCACCGGGCATGGGAGGGAATTGCTGGGTCCATGACAGATGAAGCAAGAGCGGGCAGCGGAACGAACCGTCTGCCGGACGGCGGCCTGCCGTCCGACGAGGAGCGGCTGGCCCAACTCGGCTACACCCAGGTCCTGGCCCGCAGGATGTCGGCGTTCTCGAACTACGCCGTCTCCTTCACGATCATCTCGGTGCTGTCCGGCTGCCTGACCCTCTACCTCTTCGGCATGACCACCGGCGGGCCCGCGGTGATCACCTGGGGCTGGGTGGCGGTGGGCCTGATGACACTGTTCGTCGGCCTGTCCATGGCCGAGATCTGCTCGGCGTACCCCACCTCGGCGGGCCTGTACTTCTGGGCGCACCGCCTGGCACCCGCGCGCTCGGCGGCGGCCTGGGCCTGGTTCACGGGCTGGTTCAACGTGCTCGGCCAGGTCGCGGTGACCGCGGGCATCGACTTCGGCGCGGCCGCCTTCCTCGGCGCGTACCTGAACCTCCAGTTCGACTTCGTGGTGACCCCGGGCCGCACGGTCCTCCTGTTCGCGGCGATCCTGATCCTCCACGGCCTGCTGAACACCTTCGGCGTGCGGATCGTCGCGTTCCTGAACGACGTGAGCGTGTGGTGGCACGTGCTGGGCGTGGCGGTGATCGTCGGCACGCTCGCCCTCGTCCCCGACCACCACCAGTCGGCTACGTTCGTGTTCACGAAGTTCGTCAACGAGACGGGCTGGGGCAGCGGTACGTACGTCGTCCTCCTGGGCCTCCTCATGGCCCAGTACACCTTCACCGGCTACGACGCCTCCGCCCACATGACCGAGGAGACCCACGACGCCTCCACGGCCGGCCCGAAGGGCATCGTCCGCTCGATCTGGACCTCCTGGATCGCCGGCTTCGTGCTCCTGCTCGGCTTCACGTTCGCGATCCAGTCGTACGACAGGGAACTGACGTCGCCGACGGGCGCGCCCCCGGCCCAGATCCTCCTGGACGCGCTGGGAGCGACGACGGGCAAGCTGCTGCTCCTGGTCGTGATCGGTGCCCAGCTCTTCTGCGGCATGGCGTCGGTCACCGCCAACAGCCGTATGATCTACGCCTTTTCACGCGACGGCGCGCTGCCCTTCTCCCACGTCTGGCACACGGTCAGCCCGCGCACCCGCACCCCCGTGGCCGCGGTCTGGCTGGCCGCGCTGGCCGCCCTGGCCCTCGGCCTGCCCTACCTGATCAACTCGACGGCGTACGCGGCGGTGACCTCGATCGCCGTCATCGGCCTCTACATCGCGTACGTCGTCCCGACCTACCTGCGGGTCCGCAGGGGCGCCGCCTTCGAACGCGGCCCCTGGCACCTGGGCCGCTGGTCCGTCCCGATCGGCGTCGTCTCCGTGACCTGGGTGGTCGTGATCACGATCCTCTTCATGCTCCCGCAGGTCTCCCCGGTCACCTGGAAGACCTTCAACTACGCCCCCGTCGCCGTACTGGTCGTCCTCGGCTTCGCCGCGACCTGGTGGCTGGCCTCGGCCCGCCACTGGTTCCTCAGCACGGACCGCACCCCGGCCCCGAACCCGGTCGAAAAGTGACCATCCGGTTCCTTGCTCCCCTCCCGACGCGGCCGGGTCACCGATACCCGATCGGAGACACGGCCTCGTCCGGCTATGCTCGGACAGGCAACATCGCCCGGGCCCTTAGCTCAATTGGCAGAGCAGTGGACTTTTAATCCATTGGTTGTGGGTTCGAGTCCCACAGGGCCTACGGTGCGCAGGCGGGCTACATGCCCTCTGACCTGCTGCGAAGCGCCCCGACCGACTCTGACTGGTCGGGGCGCTCCGTCTCCTTGGTCGCGTGCGTGAGCGATGCGTGAGCGGACGGGCCGGGGACGCCCCACGTGTGTCCAGGGTGCCAACCGGATCGTCCTCCTTCAGCGCAGCCGGAACGCCAAGTTCGCCCGCTTCCTTACCGTCGTCTTCGCCGCCCATGAATGGACAGGCGAGCCCGAGAACCGCGAACCGCGGAGGCACGCCCGGATGCTGACGCCATCCCGGGGGAGTTCGTGGACACCACCGGCAGTGCCCTGCACCGGTCCGCGCCGAACGGTCCGTCTTCGCGGTGCCGGCGTACCTCAACCGCCGAGCGGCCCGTGCCGCACCGTCGGCTCATCCGGACCGTCCCTCACGCTCGCCCGAGCGATGCGTCAGCGGGTCTGCCGTGGCTTGGTGGCCCGGACGATCGCCGAGTGCATGCCGTCCGCGACCGCGTGCGTCGGGGTGATCTCGATGCCGGTGAAGCCGGCGGCTTCCAGGCCGGCGCGGTACTCGGCGAAGGACAGCGCCCCGGCGATGCAACCGACGTAGTCACCGCGCTCGGCACGCTGTTCAGGTGCGAGCGTGTCGTCGGCGACGACGTCCGAGACGCCGATACGGCCGCCGGGCCTGAGGACGCGGTAGGTCTCGGCGAAGACGGCGGGCTTGTCGACGGACAGGTTGATCACGCAGTTGGAGATGACCACGTCGATGGTGTTCGCGGGCAGCGGGATGGACTCGATGGTGCCCTTGAGGAACTCGACGTTCGTCGCGCCCGCCTTCTCGGCGTTGGCGAGGGCCAGGGCGAGCATCTCCTCGGTCATGTCCAGTCCGTACGCCTTGCCGGTCGGGCCGACACGGCGAGCGGAGAGCAGGACGTCGATGCCGCCGCCGGAGCCGAGGTCGAGGACGCGTTCGCCCTCGTGGAGTTCGGCGACGGCGGTGGGGTTGCCGCAGCCGAGGGAGGCGGCGACGGCCTCGGCGGGAAGGGCGTCGCGCTCGTCGGCGGCGTAGAGGGTGGAACCGAAGTTCTCGTCGACCTCGACGGGCTGGGGGCCACAGCAGGCGGTGCCGCCTGCGGTGACCTGCACGGCTGCGGCGGCGTAGCGCCGGCGGACGGTTTCGCGAAGGTCGGTGTACTGCTCGCTCATGACTTCACTCCTGGGTGACGGGGCATGGCGGTGCCCCGGAACGGCTTGTATTGACGTTCGTTGATGCAACCTTGCGCCGTGAATCGAAAAACGTCAACATAGAGGCATGTCGAAACAAGAGCTTGAGGTGATCGGCCAGGACCCGGCCGGCGCCTGCTGCGAGGGACTCGCGTCCGCGCCGCTGGAGGATGAGAGGGCGGCGGAGCTGGCGAAGGTGTTCAAGGCCCTCGGGGACCCGGTCCGACTGCGGCTGCTGTCGATGATCGCCTCACGGGAGGGCGGCGAGGTGTGCGTGTGCGAGATGACACCGGCCTTCGACCTGTCCCAGCCGACGATCTCCCACCACCTCAAGCTCCTGCGCCAGGCCGGTCTCATCGACTGCGAGCGGCGCGGGACATGGGTCTACTACTGGGTGCTGCCCGGCGTCCTCGACCAGCTCGCCGCATTCCTCACCACGCCCAGGACCGCCGGAGCCACCGCGTGACCGCGTCCCTGGGCCGACGGCTCGCCGCCGAAGCCCTCGGAACCGGGCTGCTGGTCGCGGTCGTCGTCGGCTCCGGCATCCAGGCCACCGAGCTGTCGCACGACGTGGGCGTGCAGCTCCTCGCCAACTCCCTCGCCACGGTTCTCGGCCTCGGCGTCCTGATCCTGCTCTTCGGGCCGGTCTCCGGCGGGCACTTCAACCCCGTCGTCACCCTCACCGCCTGGTTCACCGGCCGCCGTGACGCCGACGGCCTCACCCTGGGGGAGGTGGCCGCGTACCTGCCCGCCCAGATCGTCGGGGGGATCGGCGGGGCCGTCCTCGCCGACGCCATGTTCGGCAGGCCGTTGGCCGAGTGGTCCACGCACGACCGGTCCACCCCGCACCTGTGGCTCGGTGAGGTGGTCGCCACGGCCGGACTGATCCTGCTGATCTTCGGCCTCGGCCGCATCGGCCGCACATCCCTGGCGCCGGTGGCCGTGGCCTCGTACATCGGGTCCGCCTACTGGTTCACCTCCTCCACCTCGTTCGCGAACCCGGCAGTGACCATCGGCCGGGCCTTCACCGACACCTTCGCCGGAATCGCCCCCGCCTCCGTCGTGCCGTTCATCGCCGCACAGCTGGCCGGAGCCGCGCTCGGCCTGGGCGCCGTCGTCGCCGTGTACGGCCGTCCTGCCCCTGCCAGTGGCGAGGTCGTCGTCCCCCACGGCGAACCCGAGCCCGCCTCCTCCTGACCGTCTCTCCGCCCGCAAGGACACCCGCCATGAGCTCCGCCGCCCCGCGCCCCTCCGTGCTGTTCGTCTGCGTGCACAACGCCGGCCGCTCCCAGATGGGCGCCGCCTTCCTCACCCGCCTCGGCGGCGACCGGGTCGAGGTCCGCTCGGCCGGTTCCGCCCCCGCCGACGCGGTCAACCCCGCCGTCGTCGAGGCCATGGCGGAGGTGGGCGTCGACATCTCCGCCGAGACACCGAAGGTCCTGACCACCGAGGCGGTGCGGTCCTCGGACGTGGTCATCACGATGGGCTGCGGTGACGCCTGCCCGGTCTTCCCCGGCAAGCGTTACCTGGACTGGCAGCTGGACGACCCCGCCGGGCAGGGGGTCGAGGCGGTCCGCCCGATCCGGGACGCCGTCGAACACCGGGTACGCGCCCTGCTCACGGACCTCGGCATCCCGCCGCACCCCCTGACGGCCGGAACCCGTCCGTAGCGCCGCTCGCCGCGAAGAACACCGCGCCGAGCATCACCGCCCGGCTGAGCGCGTCGGGTCGGTACGGCCGCGCGGTGGGTGGTGCTGGGCGCGTCGGGCCCGTACCCGCCCGGCTTCCGCACCACGTACGCCGTGGCGGCGCCCCCCTGGCCCCGCGCCCCCCTTGCCCCGCGGCCGTACCGGCCCCTTGGCCCCGCGGCTGTACCGGCCCCTTGGCCCCGCGGCTGTATCGGCCCCCTGGCTTCGCGGCCGTACCGGCCCCCTGGCTTCGCGGCTGTACCGGCCCCCTGGCTTCGCGGCCGTACCGGCCCCTGGCCCCGCCAGTCGTACCGCCGCCCCCTGGCCCCGCCAGTCGTATCGGCCCCCCGGCCCCCGCGGTCATACCGGCCCTCCCGCTCCCGGGCCGTCGGCACGTGCGGTGATCGGCGGATTCGTTTCACGTGGCGCACGCGAACCCGCAGCTCAGGCGGACCGAGGAAGCCGGAAGGGTGGAACGGGTCTGCCGATCACCCGGCTGTCCACCGGGCTCAGCCCACGTTCAGTTCGGCCAGGGACAGGGTGTGGCGGGTGTGGACGACCTTCGCACGCAGGTAGCGGACGTTGTGGGCCGTGGTGAAGACACCGGTCGGCACCCGGTCCCGGACCACGACGCCCAGGGCGCGCAGCTGCTCGGCCTTGTCGGGGTTGTTGGACAGCAGGTCCAGCTCCCCGATGCCGAGGGCGGCGAGCATCTGCGCGGCGGCCGTGTAGTCGCGGGCGTCCTCCGGCAGGCCGAGCGCGGCGTTCGCCTCGTAGGTGTCGAGGCCCTGGTCCTGGAGGGCGTACGCGTCCAGCTTGTTGTAGAGACCGATGCCGCGGCCCTCCTGGCGGAGGTAGAGCAGGACGCCCCCGGTGGCGGCGATGCGCTCGACCGCCTCGCGCAGCTGGGGTCCGCAGTCGCAGCGTGCCGAACCGAAGACGTCGCCGGTCAGGCACTCGGAGTGCAGACGCACCAGCGGGACGGTGCCGGGGGCCGGGTCGCCGAGGACGACGGCGACGTGCTCCTGACCGTCGGCGAGGCCGTGGAAGGTGACGAGGTCGGCGTCGACGCTGTAGCCGTCGTGGAAGCGCAGCGGTACCCGGACGCGGGCGCGCGGCGTGGCGGCGGGGGTGTCGGGCATGCGGATCCCTCCGGAGGCTGTTGCTTCATATTTGAAGCAGCGGTACACAGGGAAGGACCCTACCTCGTGCTTCAAAGTTAAAGCAATCAGATTCAAGGCGATCAGATTTCCCGGCTCGCGATCACGAACAGGACGACCGGCGCCGCCAGGGCACGTCCTCCGCCCCGGCCTCGTCGCCCTGCAGCCCGCGCGCGATCCCCGTGCAGATCTCCGCCAGCTGCCCCACCTGCTCCGGCGTGAGCCGGTCGAACAGGGTGGCGCGCACGGTCTCGACATGCCCGGGCGCCGTACGCTCCAGCACGGCCATCCCCTCGTCCGTCAGCACGGCGATGCTGCTCCGCTTGTCCCAGCGGCACTCCTCCCGGCGCACCAGCCCGTCCCGCTCGAGCCGGGTCACCGCGTACGTCAGCCTGCTGCGCGTGATCTTCAGCGTCTCGGCGAGGTCGGTCATCCGCAGTCGCCGGTCGGGCGCCTCGGAGAGGTTGGCCAGCACGGAGTAGAACAGGTGTGGCATGCCGGCGTCCTGCTGGAGCTGTCGGTCGATCGCGTCCTCCAGGAGGTGCGTCGCGGCGAGATACGCGCGCCAGGCGCGCTGCTCCTCGGGGCTGAGCCAGCGGGTCGTCATGCCGCCAGTGTAAGTTTGATTCAAACTTGAACCAAGCCTCGCTCCGCAGACCTCGCAGGGAGACCGCGCCGATGTCGTACCCGTACGTGCTGCTGTCCGCCGCCGTCTCCCTCGACGGCTACCTGGACGACACCGGCCCCGACCGGCTCCTGCTGTCCAGCCCGGCCGACTTCGACCGGGTCGACGCGGTACGGGCCTCCGTCGACGCCATCCTGATCGGCGCCGGCACGATCCGCGCCGACAACCCGCGGCTGCTGGTCAACTCCGCCGAGCGGCGCGCGGCCCGGGTCCGGGCGGGCCGGCCGGAGTACCCGCTGAAGGTGACCGTCACCGCCACCGGCGACCTCGACCCCGACGCCAACTTCTGGCACACCGGTGGCGACAGGCTCGTCTACACGACCGACGAGGGCGCCGAGCGGGCGGTCCGGCGCGTCGGTGACGCCGCCGACATCGTCCCGATGGGTCCCGACCTCGACTGGCGCGCCCTGCTGTCCCACCTGCACGACGTGCGCGGGGTCGAGCGGCTGATGGTCGAGGGCGGCGGCACGGTCCACACCCAGCTGCTGCAACTGGGCCTCGCCGATGAACTCCAGCTGGTCCTCGCGCCGCTGTTCGTGGGCGACCCGGCCGCGCCGCGCCTGTTCGGGCCGGGCGGCTACCAGGGCGGCCGGCTGCGGCTGACCGAGACCCGCCGTATCGAGGACGTGGTCCTCATGCGCTACGAACCCACCGCCCCCGGCGCGGGTGCGGTCGCCACCGCCGCGGACCGTCACTGGCTGCGCACCGCCTGTGAACTCGCCGCGCTGTGTCCGCCCTCGGAGACGGCGTTCAGTGTCGGGGCGGTGGTGGTCGCCGCCGACGGTACGGAGCTGGCCCGGGGGCATTCGCGGGAGGGCGACGATCCCGTGGTCCACGCGGAGGAGGCCGCGCTCGCCAAGGTCGACCCGGCGGACCCCCGGCTGGCCGGCGCCACGGTGTACAGCAGCCTGGAGCCCTGCGCCCGGCGCGCATCGCGGCCGGCGCCCTGTGCCGAGCTGATCCTTCGGGCAGGGGTGCGCAGGGTGGTCACCGCATGGCAGGAGCCGGACACGTTCGTGGCCGGGGCCGACGGGACGGGGGTTCTGGTCAAGGGGGGCGCCGAGGTGGCCGTCCTGCCCGAGCTGGAGGGACCCGCCAAGGCGCCGAACGCCCACTTGCTGGGCTGAGCCCGCCTGCCCGTCCGCCACTCGGCTTCCCAAAACACTCAGGGCCTGGAATCCATTGGATTCCAGGCCCTGAGCCTTCAGTAGCGGGGACAGGATTTGAACCTGCGACCTCTGGGTTATGAGCCCAGCGAGCTACCGAGCTGCTCCACCCCGCGTCGTTGTGACTCCAGAGTACCCCATGCTCAGGGCTGCATGCACACGGCTTCCCCGGGGTGCCTGATCACTTTCACCCACAGTGACCGGACGACCGCCCTCCGCATAACATCTGAGGCACCATCAAAAACACCGACACTACTGAACGGCGGCCAACTCGCCCGGTTTGCCGTACTCATGACTGGTAAGTCCGGGCCGGAAAAGGTTAATGATCAAGCCGAACGGCTTGGAAAGTGACTCCCAGGTCTATTAACGTTCGATAACGCAGCGCGGTCGTCCCAGCCGTCACAAGAGGCGGCTCCGTGCGCACGCGCCGAATCCCGCAAGGGAACCGGGGAACCACCACCTTGGGGTGAATCACGCGGATGCTGTCGTGAACTCGCAGAGTCCACGTCCCGTATACGCGCGTAGGAGACCTTCCTGCTCCGAACCCGTCAGCTAACCCGGTAGGCGGAGGAAGGAAAGGAGTACGCCCGAGTGGCGTCCAACCGGCCCGCCCCAGAAGCCCCGTTCATGCCCGCGCAAGCCCAGCCGGAGACCTTCGGCTACGGCGCCTACCGCGCCGAGGAGGGGCCCTGGGAGGAGTGGAACCCCACCGAGGACTCCGTCGCTCCCAACCGTGGCCGGCACCGCGTCGCCAAACAGCGCGGCGGCTTCGCGCGCAGCTCCACCGTCCTCGGCGTCGGCGTGATCGCCGCGGTCGGCGCGGGCGGCATGGCCAGCGCCAACACCGGCAAGCCGCCGGTCTCCATATCCCTGCCGGACCTGGACTCCGTCGAGCACATCTTCGGCGGCGGCTCCCCCGCCACGCACCAGGCCACCGCCGGCGGGCTCAGCAAGGTCGGCGCGACCACCGAAAGCGCCGACAGCGGCAACGCCGGCGAGGCCCTGCGCAACCGGATCATGGCCCAGGCCGAGCAGCAGAAGGGCCAGGCGAGCAGCAAGGCCACCGCCGCCGCGATCGCCGCGGCCGACCAGCAGACCGCCGACGCGGCCGCCAAGGCGGAGAAGGAGGCCGCCGCCAAGGCCGCCGCCGCCAAGGAGAAGGCGGAGGCCGACGCCAAGAAGGCCGCCGAGGCCAAGCGGCTGGCCGAGCTGGCCAAGGAATACACGCTGCCGGTCGCGTCGTACACGATCACCGGCACCTTCGGGCAGCCCGGCGCGATGTGGTCCTCCGGCTACCACACCGGCCTCGACTTCGCCGCCCCCACCGGCACCCTCATCAAGGCCGTCCACAGCGGCACGGTCACCCAGGCCGGCTGGGCCGGCGCCTACGGCTACCGCACCGTCATCACCCTGGACGACGGCACCGAGCTGTGGTTCTGCCACCAGTCCTCGATCAACGTCTCCGTCGGCCAGAAGGTCTCCACCGGCCAGGTCATCGGCCGGGTCGGCGCCACCGGCAACGTCACCGGCCCGCACCTGCACCTGGAGGTCCACCCGAACGGCCAGGCCACCGCCGTCGACCCGGCGCCGTGGCTGCGCGAGAAGGGCCTCAACCCCTGACGCCTCCGTTCGGGCGACATTGACGTCGGCGGTGGAATGCGATCATCCACCGCCGGCGTTGTCGTTGAGCATGACTTCTCTGCGCAGACTCGGTTCCTCCGACCTCGAGGTCTTCCCGCTCTGCCTCGGCGGCAACGTCTTCGGCTGGACCGCCGACGAGGAGACCTCCTTCGCCGTCCTGGACGCCTACACGGCCGCCGGCGGCAACTTCATCGACACCGCCGACTCCTACACGGCGTGGATCGAGGGCCACAAGGGCGGCGAGTCCGAGACGGTCATCGGCAAGTGGGTCAAGGCCCGCGGCAACCGTGACCGCGTCGTCATCGCCACCAAGGTCAGCCAGCACCCCGAGTTCCAGGGCCTGTCCGCCGCCAACATCAAGGCCGCCGCCGACGCCTCCCTGCGCCGCCTGGACACCGACTACATCGATCTCTACTACACCCACTTCGACAAGCCCGAGGTCCCGGTCGAGGAGATCATCGGCGCGCTGGACGAGCTGGTGCAGGCGGGCAAGGTCCGGCACATCGCCGCCTCCAACATCAGCCCCGAGCGCCTGAAGGCCTCGCTCGACTTCTCCGACCGCGAGGGCCTGGCCCGCTATGTCGCCCTCCAGCCCCACTACAACCTCGTCTCCCGTGACACCTACGAGGGTCCCCTGCAGGAGCTGACCGCCAAGGAGGGCCTCGCCGCGGTCCCGTACTTCTCCCTCGCCGCGGGCTTCCTGACCGGCAAGTACCGCCCCGGCACCACGGTCGACAGTGCCCGCGCGGGCCGGGCCCAGGGATACGCGGAGTCCGAGCGCGGCCAGAAGGTCCTGACGGCCCTGGACGAGATCGCCGCCGCGCACGACGCCCCCGTCGCCACGGTCGCCCTCGCCTGGCTCGCGGCGCAGCCGACGATCACGGCCCCGATCGCCTCGGCCCGCACGGTGGAACAGCTGCCGGCCCTGCTGGGTGTGGCGGACCTGAGCCTGACGGAGGCGGAGGCGGCGAAGCTGACGGCGGCGTCCGCGTAGCCTTTCCTGCCGCGTGGCTCTGACTGCCGCAGAATTCCTTTCCGCCGCGACGGCGGTCAGCCACAACGGCGCAATCCGGCGGTGCCGAACTCGCCGCAACCCGGCCGGCTACGACCGATACGGGTTGTACGCGGAATACGGCACCGCCGGATACCCGTACGCCGGCCCGGACGCCGTAGGCATCTGCGTCGCCGGATAGCCGTAACCCGGCCAGTACGCCGCAGGCACCGGCGCCGCGTACACCGGCCGAACCGGCGGAGCCACTCGCGCCGCGTACTCCAACGCCGGCCGGGCCAGTTCCCTCCGCTGCCACAGCTCGTCCAGCAGCTCCCGCTCCCGTACGACGAAGTCGGCCCCGGCCTTCCCGCTGCGCCCCCGGTGCCGCAGAAAGGCGAGCGAGGTCGCGGACGCCTCGTACTGCGCCACCGCCCGCGCCGCCGGCCGGCCACCGTGGTGCCGGGCGTAGTCACGGGCCGTCCGCCGCGCCCGCATCGATCCGAGCGCGAGCGGCTCGGCCGGCCCCAGCCACCCGGCCAGCACATACGCCGGCAGCTCCTCCCGCACGGTCCGCAGCTCCCGTTGCCGCGTCCAGATGGCGAGCCAGGTCAGCAGCCCGAACACGGGCATCATGAATCCGCCGTACACGGCGAAGAAGCCGAACTCGCCGAAGGTGGAGGAGCCGTTCCAGAAGGCGTGCATGCTCATCGCGAGCAGCAGACCGCAGACCGGCAGCAGCATCCGCCGGCCACGCTGCCGCGGGGCGGACAGCGCGGCGATGCCGAAGCCGAGGCCGGTCAGGGTGGTGAACAGAGGGTGCGCGAACGGGGACATCACGATGCGCACGAAGAAGGTCGCGGCGGTGACGGAGGCGATGCCGCGACCGCCGCTGAGCTGGTCGGTCCCGAAGGCCGTACCCAGGTAGAGGATGTTCTCGGTGAACGCGAACCCGGTGGCGGTGATGCCCGCGATCACCACCCCGTCGACGATCCCGGTGAAGTCACGTCTGCGGAAGAGAAAGACGAGCAGGACGGCGGCGGCCTTGGCGGACTCCTCCACGATGGGCGCTATCACGGTGGCGCCCAGAGTGTCGGCACTGGCCGGATCCGCGGTGGCGGTGGCTATCCACTTGGTCGCGAAGCTGTTGGCGACGATGGCTATCAGCGCCGCCGCGCACGCTCCCCAGGCGAAGGCGAAGACCAGGTTCCGCCAGGGGCCCGGCGCCACCCGGTCCAGCCACCGGAAGGCGGCTATCAGCCACGGCACGGGCAGCACGGCGAGGCCGAGCCCGACGAGGAACCCCTCGTTACCGGTCTGTCTGCGCACCAGCGCGAGGATGACGAGACCGGACAGCGCGAGCAGGGTGATCAGTGCTCCGTACCGCACCCACCTGCGCTGCCACCAGTGCGGATGGCGGAGCAGCACGGGGCCGTGCGGGCCCGGCGGATACGTCGGAAACGGAGGACTGGTGGCCACGGCATCGACCCTAACGGTGACGGGACGAGGGGCTGGAGCGTTTTACCGGCCCTGATGCGGTACGCGCCGGAAGAGCAGATCGTTCACCACATGTCCCTTGTCCAGTCCCTGCCCCTCGAAACGGGTCAGCGGCCGGAAGTCGGGGCGCGTGGCGAAACCGCCGTCCGTCTGCGTGTTCTCGAAGTCGGGATGAGCGGTGAGCACCTCGAGCATCTGCTCGGCGTACGGCTCCCAGTCGGTCGCGCAGTGCACGAGCGCACCGGGCCTCAGCCGGGTCGCGGCGAGCGTCAGGAACTCGGGCTGGATGAGCCGCCGCTTGTGGTGCCGCTTCTTGGGCCAGGGGTCCGGGAAGTACACCCGCAGCCCGTCGAGCGAGTCGGGGCGGAGCATCTCCCGGAGCAGGATGATCGCGTCCCCGTTGCCCACCCGGACGTTGGACAGCCCGCTGCGGTCGGCGAGAGCCAGCAGATTGCCCTGTCCGGGGGTATGCACGTCGACGGCGAGGATGTTGGTGTCCGGGTCGGCGGCGGCCATCTGCGCGGTGGCCTCGCCCATCCCGAAGCCGATCTCCAGGACCACGGGCCTGTCGTTCCCGAACAGCTCGCCGAGGTCGATGACCCGCTGCCCGTCGATGTCCAGTCCCCACGTGGGCCACAGCCGCTGCAGCGCGTCCGCCTGCCCGGCGGTCACCCGGCTGCGCCGCGGCTGAAAACTCCGGATCCGCCGCTCGAAGTGCGAACCGGCCGGATCGGCCTTGGGCCCGTCCGGAAACCGCGGCTCCCCCTTGGCCCGGGTGTGCCGGACGGACTCGCCGGGGCTGTGGGGGGTCGGCGAGGGGGCTTCGGGGGCGTTGAGGAAATCAGACACAGTGCTTCCGATTTTACGGTGCCCCACGAGGGTGCCCTCTTGGCCGACCGAGACGACTACAGGGACCCGAGCATGGACAACACCCGCCGCCCGACTTCCCGCCCGATCGGCAGCGAAGCGGTAGCCGCGGGCGAGGGTGCGTTCAGCACATGCACAGCCCGCGCCCCCTCCCTGATCAGGAAGTCGTCCACGAGCGTCCCGTCCCGCAACACCGCCTGCGCCCGCACCCCGGCAGGGGCCGGCACCAGGTCGTCCGCCTCCACCCCGGGCAACAACCTCCGCACCGCCTGCAGGAACGCCCCCTTCGACAGCGAGCGGTGCAGCTCCCCCGCGCCGTATCTCCAATGCCGCCGGGCGATCGCCCACGACCCCGGCCATGTCACGGTCCCGGCCAGCTCCCGGGGTCGTACGACTCCCCAGCCGTACCCCTCACGGGCCAGGGCCGGCACCGCGTTGGGGCCGATGTGCACGCCTCCGTCGATGCCCCGGGTCAGATGGATCCCGAGGAAGGGGAAGGCCGGGTCCGGCACCGGATACACCAGCCCACGCACCAGCTCGGGGCGCGCCAGCTCGTAGTACTCCCCGCGGAACGGCACGATCCGCACCTCGGGCTCGTCCCCGGTCAGTCGCGCGATCTCGTCGCAGTACAGCCCGGCGCAGTTCACCAGCACGCGCGCGCGTACGACGTCCCCGCCCGAGGTGAGGACGGCCACGCCCCGCTCGGGGCGCCGGTCGACCCGTACGACCCGGGCGCCGTACCGGATCTCGGCCCCGGAGGCCTGTGCCAGCTGCCGGGCGACGCCGACGAAGTCGCACACCCCCGTCGTACCGACGTGTATCGCCGCCAGTCCCCGCACCTCGGGTTCGTACTCACCGATCTGCGCGGTTCCCAGCTCCCGCACCGGAATGCCGTTCTCGCGCCCCCTCTGCACCAGCGCGTGCAGCCGGGGCAGCTCCTCCCGCTCTGTGGCGACGATCAGCTTGCCGGTGACGGCGTGCGCGATGCCGTACTCGGCGCAGAATTTGACCATCTCGGCAGCGCCCCGCACCGCGTACCGCGCCTTGAGCGAGCCCGGCCGGTAGTAGATCCCGCTGTGGATGACCCCGCTGTTGCGCCCCGTCTGGTGCCGGGCCGGACCCGGCTCCTTCTCCAGCACGGTGACCGCCGTACCCGGCGCGGACCGGGTGATCGCATACGCCGTGGACAGCCCGACGATCCCCCCACCGACCACGAGCACATCACAGTCGTACGCCCCGACCGGCACCTGCACCACCTCCCACCTCGATAGTGCACTGCGCCACTGACAACGCCTTCAAACGCGGGTGTGACGGTTCTCGGGCCGGCGCTCAGGCGGGAGCCATCAGCAGCGGGCGGGCCCGCTCCCGCAGCTCCACCACCCTCGGCTCGTCGCCGTACGGCTCCAGCCGGTGCAGCAGATCCCGCACGTACTCGGTCGTGCGCGCCGACGAGATCCGCCCGGCCACCTCCACGGCCCGCACGCCCTGCTCGCAGGCGGCGTCGAGGTTCCCGGACTCCAGCTCGGCGACGGCCGAGACGACCAGCCGCAGCCCGTGCGACCGTACGAACTCCTCCGTCGGCTTGGACAAGGCCTGTTCCGTGAACCTCCGCACCTGTCGCGGGGCCTTCAGATCGCGGTAGCACTCGGCCGCATCCGCAGCGAAACGGTCATATCCATAGAAACCAAGCCATGAAGGATCGTTGTCGCCCTCCCGGGACCGCTCCAGCCATCCCTCGGCCGCCTTCAGTGCCGCACCCGCCGCCTGCGCATCCCCCGCACGCGCGTGTGCCCGCGCCTCCACCAGCCGGAAGAAACTCATCGTGCGCGCGGTCGCCAGCCCGCGGTTGCGCTCCAGCGCGGCCTGCGCCAGATCGACCCCCTCGTCGCCGAAGCCGCGGTAGGTCGCCTGCAGCGACATGGAGGCCAGGACGTAGCCCCCCAGCGGGACGTCCGCAGCCGCGCGCGCGAGGCGCAGCGCCTGGATGTAGTACCGCTGTGCCGCCTCCTGCTGGCCGGTGTCAAAGGCCATCCACCCGGCGAGCCGGGTGAGTTCGGCGGACGCCCCGAAGAGCGCGCGGCCCACTTCGTCGGAGTAGGCGCCGAGCAGCAGCGGCGCCGCCTCCACCCGCAGGCATTCCGGCACCATCGACGAACGCCAGTCCCCGCCCCCGTACTTGGAGTCCCACCGCCGGGCGTCCTCGGCGGCCTCCCGCAGCTTCTGCACATCGCTGTGGCCGACTTTGATCGGTGCGCCTGAGCCGTCGGCGGAGCCGGCCTCCCGTGCGACCGAGCTGTCGGCGGGGGTTATCAGCCAGCGCGAGGCGGGCGTTGCGTATGCGCTCACTGCGAACGAGCCGGCGAGCGACTGCCAGATGCCGCCGGAGCCGGCCCGGCGCCCGGCGAGGTCGAGACGGTACAGCTCCGTCGCCGACTTCACCGCCTGTCCGACGTCTCTGGGGAAGGCGAGGCCCACTTCGGGCGCGGGATCTGCGTCCGCCAGGCCGATCTCGTGGAGCGGTACCGGGCGGCCGAGCTTCTGGGCGATGGCGGCCGCGATGAGGTGCGGTGCCGCGCCCTGCGGCACCATCCCCTTCGACACCCAGCGCGCCACCGAGGTCTTGTCGTAGCGAAGAGTCAACCCGCGCTGCGCACCAAGATCGTTGACGCGCCGGGCGAGTCCTGCGTTGCTGATTCCCGCGAGGGCGAGAACGGCGCCGAGCTTTTCGTTCGGCCCGCGTTGCTCCCTGGACATGCGCCACCCCTCGACACAGACGGCTGCCGCGCTGGCATAACCACGCGGCATTCGTAAACCCAGCGTAGTTCGCCGCATCCCAAGCGTTAAGGGGCATTGTTCCGGATGGCGGGATTGTGGTCCGTACGGAAGTACGGTCCAGTACGCACCGTGCACGGCCTGTCGCCGCGTGCCCCCGCGCGTGTGGCCGTGCGCCCGTCCGTGCGCTCTTCTCCGGCCACCGGGGGAGCGGTTCCATGGCTCTTGCGTGGGTCGGCCCGCTGTACTGGATCCAGTGGGCTGGGGGACACCGCCACCTTCATCCCCGCGGGTGGCGGACCGGTCCGGGAGGCGATGCCCGCCTCCCGGACTGTGCGCGTGTCCGCGCCGCCGCGCGCTCCGCAGGCCTGTACGGAGCGTGCTCATCTCCCGTTCCGTTCAGCATATTTGGCTGAAAATCGCTCCCGCCTGTCGCGCTTGAGATGTGCTCCGACCATGCAACTTGAGGGCGCGAAGGGCGTTTTGAGGGAGCGTACTGGGGGCGCATTCGAGTCGCACCGCCCGCATGCCCGCCGGGCATTCCCTCGATCGAAGGCGGTGCCGCCGACCTTCGACAACGCGCCTCTCATGGCAGCATGGGGATCCGGTTCGTACGGTGCACTGTTGTCCACAGCCTGTGGAGGCGTCGATGCGGTGGTTGGTGGGTTGGAGCAGCACCGCCGCGGGCATCGCCGGTATCGGCTCCGCGGGCGCCACCGGCTACGACGGCGAGACCCTGCACCCGGTCGGCTCCCAGCTCCTGTGGGGCGACCCTGATCCGCTGTGGGCCGTCGGCGACTGGCGCCCGGACGAGGTGCGCGTGGTGAAGGCCGACGCGGACAACCGCATCGCCGTCCTCGGTATCTGCGGCGCCTCCGACGAGGAGCTGCGGCGCGGCCTGTTCACCGCGCGCGGGGGCGCACTGCGCCATCTGACGGCCTGGCCGGGCAGCTACACGGCCGTCGTGAAGGTCGGCCGCCGCATCACCGTCTGCGGCGACCTCGCGGGCGCCCGCCCGGTGTTCCACACCCCCTGGGCCGGCGGCACCGCCTACGCCACCGCCGCGCTGCCCCTCGCCGACCTCATCGAGGCCAACCTCGACTTCGGCCACCTGGCCGCCCTGCTCGCCGCCCCGGACGTACCGGCCGCGCTGCGCGACACCACCCCGTACGAGGGGGTACGGCGCATCCCGCCGGGGCACGCGCTCGTGCTGCGCGCGGGAGCGCGCGAGATCGCCGGGTACGAGCCGGTCGCCTCCCTCGCCGTGGCCGCGGCCCCGGCCGACCCCGACCGGGCCGTGGACGCCGTACGGGACGCGCTGGTGGAGGCGGTACGCGCGCGTCTGTCGGCGCCGCGGCACGTGCCCGACCTCGACCCCGGGCCGGTGCCCGGCATGGGACCCGCCGAGCGGCGGGCCCGGCGCGGGATGCCCGTGCCCGGCATCGGCGCCGACCTCTCCGGCGGCCCCGCCTCCGGCACCCTCGCGCTGCTGGCCGCCGGGCTGCCCGGCAGACCCGGCACGCTCCTCGGCCACGGCACGGGCGCGGGCGAGCGGCTCCTCGCCGTCACCTTCAACGACCTGGCCGTGGGCGGCCGCGAGGCCGAACTGGAACGCGCCGGCACCCTGGCAGCCAACCCGCGCCTGCACCACGTCGTCGTCACCGGCGCCGAGGAGACCCTGCCGTACGCCGATCTGGACGGCCCGCTGACCGACGAGCCGGGCCCCTCCCTGGTACTGGCCGCCCGGCACCGCGCCCGGCTGGGCGCCGGCAGCGCCGACCACTTCACCGGCCACGGCGCCCGCCAGGTCCTGGACGCCCACCCCGCCCGCCTCGCCGACCTCCTGATGGACCGCAAACGGCGCCATCTGGTGCGCCCGGTCGCCGCGCTCGCCAAGGCCGACGGCTCGGTGATGGTCCCCGCGCGCGTGTACGGCGCCGCCCGCCGGCTCGCCCGCACGCCCTACCGGGCCGGCCTGGAGGTGCTGGCCGAGCGGCTGATGCGGCGCCACTTCGACGAGCCCGGGGGAGCGGTCGGCGCGTCCCTCGCTGCGCTGACCTGGGCAAGACCCGGGCCGGCGGCGCGCTGGCTGACGGGGGAGGCCCTGGCCGAAGTATCGGTTCTGCTGCAGGCGGAGGCGGACCGCTCGGCAACCGGCGTGCAGCGTCCCGGCGAGTACCGCGCGCGTGCCGCCCTCGCCCGCCACGCCGCCGACCTGCGCGTCCTGGAACAGGCCGCCGAGATCCGCTCCCAGCGCCTGCACACGCCGTTCCTCGACAACCAGGTCGTGCGCGCCTGCCGCGCCCTGCCGGAGGCGCTCCGCGTCCAGCCGGGCGCCCGTTCCTCGATCCTCCGTACGGTCCTGGAGGGCGCCGGCGTCACCGACCTCCCGCCCGGCTGGGGCGCCCCGTCCCACGCCTCCTCGGCGGCGGCCGCACGCGCGGGCCTGCGCGTGGCGGCAGACCCCCTCCAGGACCTCTTCGCCAGCCCCCTCCTGGCCGACGCCGGCCTGGTGGAGGCCCGCGTCGTCCGCAAGGCGCTCCGCGCGGGGGCCGCCGGGGAATCCCTGCCCCTGGACGGCCTGGCCGACCTGATCTCCCTGGAACTCTGGCTCCGCCGCCTGTTGTCCCGCCGGGGGACGTGCTGGACGGGGACACCGGCACGGGCGCGTGCGGTGCCCTCCGGGATTCAGCCGCGCCGGGACGCTTTGGCTTCCGGTGCGTGAAGGGTGGGGGTGCTGTCCCTGCCCTGCTGGGGGCTGCCGCCCCCAGGCCCCCGCTGGGGTGGTTCCCGCCGTGCGCCGCTGCGGCTGCGTCGTGGCCGCTCGCGCGGTTTCCCGCCCCCTTACGGGGCGCTCATCGCCGTCGTCGCCTGCGAGCCGTCGTCCTGCCGTCGTCGCTGCGGGCAGTCGTGCCGCTGGGTCGGCACGGGTGGGCGCAGCGGCACTTCTCAGCCAGCAGCGCCCGGTCTTGCCCAGCCGCAGCACCGGGTGCTGAGGGAGCCTCGCCGGTGAAACCCCGTCGCCCCCGCCCCGCGCCCCCGCGACAATGACCAGGTGCGGTACAGAATCCTGGGCGTAGCCCAAGCAGCGGACGACCAGGGCGCCCCCGTACCCATCGGTGGTCGGCGCCTCCGCGCACTCCTCACCGCCCTGGCCCGCCGCCCGGGCCGCACCGCCACCCCCGAAACCCTCATCGACGAGATATGGGCCGACGACCACCCGAGCGACGCCCCCGCCGCCCTCCAGGCCCTCGTCGGCCGCCTCCGCCGCACCCTCGGCCACCACACCATCGCCTCCGCCCCGGGCGGATACCGCCTGGAGGCGACCGAGGACGACGTGGACCTGTACGTCTTCGAACGCCTCGTCGACACCGGCACCAAGGCCCTCACCACCGGCGACCCGGCCACCGCCCACCGCGCCCTCACCGAGGCCCTCGCCCTCTGGCACGGCCCCGCCGTCGCCGACCTCCCCGACCGCACCGCCGCCACCCGCCCGGAGGCCCGGCGCCTGGAGGCCTCCCGCGCCCGTGCCGCCGCCGCCCTCGACCTCGGCCGCGCCCCGGACGTCGTACCGGAGCTGACCGAACTCACCACGGCGCACCCGCTGGACGAGGCCCTGCACACCCTGCTCATCCGCGCCCTGCGCGACACCGGCCGCCCCGCCGACGCCCTCGCCGCGTACGAGTCCGCCCGCCGCACCCTCGCCGACACCCTCGGCACCGACCCGGGCCCGGAACTCAGAGCCCTGCACGTGTCGTTGCTCAGGCAGCGGGAACCGGAGCCGCCGAGGGTTTCCGAGCCGTCCCCGACCCCGGTCCAGCCTCCAGAACGCACCGGAAATCTCCGCCCCCGCCTGACGTCCTTCGTCGGGCGGGAACCAGAACTCGAAGCCATTCGTTCCGACTTGCACAGGGCCCGCCTGGTCACGCTTACCGGACCGGGCGGCTCGGGGAAGACCCGCCTCGCCGAGGAAGCCGCCGCAGGACTGCCGCAGGCATGGCTGGTCGAGCTGGCCCCGCTCGACCATCCGGAGGCGGTGCCCGGCGCGGTGGTCAGCGCGCTCGGTCTGCGCGAGACCGTGCTGCTGACCAACGAGCTGGCGACCCCGCAGGCCGGCCCCGTCGCCCTGCTGATCGAGTACTGCGCCCCGCGCAGCCAACTCCTGATCCTTGACAACTGCGAACATGTCATCGGCGCGGCCGCCGTCCTCGCCGAGACCCTCCTCACCCACTGCCCGGGGCTCACGATCCTCGCGACCAGCCGTGAACCCCTCGGCGTCCCCGGTGAGTCGGTGCGGCCGGTCGAGCCCCTCGTCCCGGAGCAGGCGCACCGCCTGTTCGCCGAGCGCGCGAAGGCCGTCCGTCCCGACGCCGACGCGGTGCTCGCCGACACCGGGGCCGTGGCCGAGATCTGCCGCCGGCTGGACGGGCTGCCGCTCGCCATCGAGCTCGCCGCGGCCCGGCTCAGGCTCCTGACCGCGCGGCAGATCGCCGACCGGCTCGACGACCGCTTCCGCCTGCTCACCTCCGGAAGCCGTACGGTCCTGCCCCGCCAGCAGACCCTGCGCGCGGTCGTCGACTGGTCCTGGGACCTGCTGGACGAGCGCGAGCGCACGGTGCTGTGCGAGGTGTCGGTGTTCGCCGGCGGCTGGGACCTCGCGGCGGCCGAGGCCGTGTGCACCGGCCCGGCGGCCGACCTGGTCGGCGCCCTCGTCGACAAGTCCCTGGTCGTCGCGGCTCCGGACGCCTCCGGCCGTGGCATGCGCTACCGCATGCTGGAGACCATCCACGAGTACGCCACCGAGCGCGCGGCCGAGGTCCCCGGACTGCGCGCCACGGCCGAGCGCCGGCATCGTGCGTGGGTGCGGGCGCTGGTCGAGGAGGCCGAGCCGCGCCTGCGGTCGGCGGACCAACTGCCCTGGATCTTCCGCCTGGAGACCGAGCTGGACAACATCCGTGCGGCCCTGGACCGCTCCGTGCACGCCGGCGACGAGCCGGAGGCGGGCGCGATCGTCCTCGCCATCGGCTGGTTCTGGTGGCTACGCAACCACCGCCAGGAAGCGGTCACCTGGGTCCGCCTGGTCCTACGCCTGGGCGTGGCCCTGGACACCCTGTCGACGTCCGGCCCCCTGGCAACCTCTGGCCTCCTGGCCACCTCCGACACTTCGGCCACCTCCGACACCTCGGCGACCCCCGGCAGTCAGCCGGCCCCGGCGACACCGGAGGGCCCGGCCGCCGCCCCGGATCCCTCGGCGGCCCGGGATTCCTCGGCGGATCCGGATACTTTGACGGCCCCGCATGGGGCCTCGCACGCCTCGGTAACTGCGGATCCCTCGGTGGCCCGGGATCCTTCGGAGGCTCCGGATACCTTGACGGCCCCGCCTGCCCCTGCGGCCCCTCATGCCTCGGCAGCTGCGGATCCCTCGGCAGCTGCGGATCCCTCGGTGGCCCGGGATCCCTTGGCTCCCCCGGCTCCCCAGAGGTCCTCGGCTCCGCCGCCCTCCGCGCCCCCGAATCGCTCGGCATCTTCGGAACCCCAGGTGTCCCCGGCATCCCATGTGCACCCAGCGTCTCAGACACCCTCGACGCCCCAAGCACCCCCGGCATCTCAAGCACACCCGGCATCCCAAGCACCCCCAGCGTCCCCGTCGCTCCAGGCACGCCCGGCGTCATCGGCGCCCCCAGCCTTCCCCCAACCCCCGACGACTCCGCCCGCCTCCGGTGCCGCCGACGAGCTGATGTCGCTGGTGGAGGCGGCCGACCCCGTCGGCGCCTTTGTCGCCGTGCCCGACGGTGAGGCCGGGCATCCGTTGCGGGAGCTGCGGATGGATCTGCGGATGCTCGATCTGTTCCTGACCTCCGAATCGAGCACCGAGCACCTCGCGGCCGACCCGCGCGCCCCGGAGTACATCGCGCGCGTGCGTGCCGCCTATGAGCGTGGTGGTCCCCAGGCCGCCCGGCTCCCGGGCATCGTGTGGCCGCTGACCTCCTACTACCTGGGCGGCCCGGCGGACATCGGCCCGGACATGGCCATGGCCGTGGCCAACTGCCGGGCCTATGGCGGTGACTGGGAGATCGGCGTCTCCCTGATGTTCCGCACCCATGTGATCGTCGACTCCCCGGGCAACCTGCGAGGCGTGGACGAGGACCTGGCCGAGCTGCGGACGCTCAGCCGGCGTGTCGGGGACCGCTGGATTCGGGCCCAGGTGTGCAGCGCGGCCGGCGAGGCGGCCATGGCCCGCGGCAGGTTTCCAGAGGCGCGCGGCGAGTACGAGGAGGCACTGCGCCTCGCGTACGAGGTGGGGGCCTACGCCGAGTCGCCGTTCCTGCTGGCCCGGCTCGCCGAGATCTCCTACCGCTCCGGCGACCCGAAGACCGCGCTGGCCGCCCTGGACGAGGCGGGTGCGGCCGCCGACCGGTACGCGGTGCCGGAGTCGCGTGCCTTCGTGCGGCTGCTGCTCGCCCACATCGCCCTGCACGACGGGCAGACCGCCCGTGCCCGCGAGCTGTACGAGGAGACCCGCGCGGTGGCCCGAGGCGGCACCCCGCCACCGCAGTTCGAGGCGGCCCTGCGCAGCATCGAGGCACTCCTCGCCGCCGACGAGTCGGGCCCCGCCTACGGGCTGCCGATCATCGCCGAGGCCCTGCGCCATGCCGTGGTCCAGCGGTGCGCCGAGTCGATCACGGCGGGGCTGGTGGACGTAGCGGCCGGTCTGCGGGCCCGGTGCGGCGATCTGGGCGGCGCTGTGCGGCTGTTCGCCGCCGCGGACCACTGGCGCGACGGCAACCCGCGTCCCGAGCCGGAATGCAGCGAGGCCGACCGGGTGCAGGCCGACGCCCGCACTGACCTGCCGCCCGAGCGGTACGCGGCCGAGCGCTCCCGGGGCGCGTCCCTCGGCGTGGCCGAGGTGCTGCGGGAACTCGGTGCCGCGGAGACGGCCGTCGAGCACGGCCGGTGACACTGCCGACTCCCCCCGGCCTACCGTCCTCCAGGCGTACCGTCCCTCCGGCCTACCGGCAGGTGAACCGGGACTCCGCCCAGTCCGCGAGCGCCGCCTGGTCGAAGACGTTGCTGTGCGGCCGTACGACGAGCCGTACGGTCCTGCGCCCGGTGAGGTCCACATGGACCGGCACGGCATGGTCGCGTCCCTTGACCATCGCGGACTGCCACAGCCGGACCCCGTCGGCCCAGACGGAGAAGGACACCTTGCCGAGGCCGAGCGTCATGTCGTCCACGCCTGCCAGTGCGTCGTAGGAGCTGCACTGCCGGTTGAGGGCGATGGTGACGGACGATTCGCCGTGCACGGTCACCCCGCGCGCGTACTGCTTGCCGCCGATCGACATGCCGTGGCGCTGCCACACCCAGCTGCTCTCGCCGAGCTGGATCTCGGGCTTGGTGCCGTCGCCGTCGACGTCGTAACTGAGGTCGCTCAGTTCGTAGAGGGTGGGCGCAGGCGGCGGAGTGGGCCTCGGTGTCGGCTTGGGGGTCGGTGTCGGCGCGGGGGTCGGCGTCGGGGTGGGCTGGGGAGTCGGCGTGGGCGTCGGTTTCGGAGTGGTGGGCGTGGGGGTGGGCGTCGGCTCGGGCGCGAGCACCACCGGCTCCGGCGAGGGCTTCTTCCTCGACGGGGTCGGCTTCGGCGCCGGGGGCTGCACGACCGGCGCGGACGGCGACGGCTTGGCGACTTCCCTGGCCGGCGGACGGCTGTCGTTCACGAGGGCCAGAGCCACCGCGGCGGCGGCCACCGCGACCACACCGGCCGCGATCCCCGCCTTCACCGGCGCCCCGAGCCCCTCCGAGGCCGCGGCACTGCCCGTACCGCCGGCCCCGCCCGACGACGACCCGGTGGCCGCCGCGGCGGCACCGGCCGCCCCGGCCCCGGCGCCGCCGGCGATGATGCCGAGCGCCTTGGCGTACCCGGCGGCCCCGAACCAGCCGATGACCGCGACCGGCACGACACCGGGGATACTGCTGGCGACCTCTTCGATCTGCGCGGCCGCCAGCCGGCACTTGGCGCACTCCTCCAGGTGCTTGCGCAGGCCCCGTTCGGCGCGGATGCGCAGTTTGCGGCGGGCGTACGTGCCGAGCTGGTCGGCGTAGCGGGCGCACTCCTCGTCACCGACGAGGGAGGCGCTGACGTGGGCCTGGAGGTAGGCCTGCTTCAGCCCCTCGCGGGCGCGGCTCGCCAGCACCCGGGTGCCGTTGGCGTCCAGCCCGAACAGCACGGCCACTTCGCTCGGGGACTCGTCCTCCACCTCGGTGTGCCACAGCACGGCCTGCCAGCGCTCGGGCAGCGAGCGGAAGGCCTGCATGGCCATGGACTGCTCGGCCTCGTGCAGCGCGCGCACATCGGCGCCGAGGTCCAGTGTGTCGTCATCGGATGCCTCGGAGGCGCGCGAGACCTGCTGGGCGAAGACGGCGAAGTCGTCCACGAGCTGCTCGCGCCGGGCGGACTTGGTCCAGTGCGCGGCGACACGCCGCACGGAGGTCAGCAGATAGGCCCGTACGGCGTGCTCGGGCCCCGATCCGCCGCGCACCGCCTGCAGCATCCGGGCGAAGACCTCGGCCGTCAGGTCGTCGGCGGTGTGCCCGTCCCGGCAGCAGGAGCGCGCATACCGCCGTACGGAGTCCGCGTGCCGCCGATAGAGCTCCTCGTACGCGGAGTCGTCCCCGCCGCGCATCCGCTGGATCAGCTCGCCGTCGTCGAGCGGCGTCGCCCGGGGCGGCGGCAGCACGCTGCCCTCACGCTGGGCCGGCACGCTCTTCTCGCTCCGCCCGCCGGCGGACTCCGGACGCCCACCCTGGTGCGGCACCTGGGGCGGGGTCCGGCCGGCGGCAGCCTCCGCGCCCGCGTCGTCACCGCGAGACTCGTCCCACCCGTCAACGCCCATCGCGGAAAGCCCCCGACACCGCCCCAGCCCAACCCGTCACCGGCTCAGGGTGCCACATTGCCTTTTGGCCAAGGCCCCCATGTTCACGGCATCCACTCATCCGAGGGCCGCTGTCGGTACAGAGGTACGGCCATCACCCGAACGAGTGAGCCGCACTCTCCCAGGGGCGCGGGGCTGTGTCAGACATGGGGCTCCGCCGCGTGGCCACGACAAGCCACGACGGACCCGCAGCCCGACGACTACGGGTCCACCCATCCCCGCCTACGCGGGACGCGACCGCAGCCCCTCCAGCAGAATGTCCAGCAACCGCGCCGACGCCGCCGCCTGCTGCGCAGCATCCGGCAGGGACGGTGCCGCCGTGGCGATCACCAGCAGTACGTCCCCCACGGACACGTCCGCCCTCAGCTCACCGGCCGTCCGAGCCCGCTCCACCAGCTGCCCGACCACATCGAGCAGCGCCCCGACCCCGCTGTCCTCCGAGGCCGCGGACTCCCCGGGCACCAGCCGAAGCTCCCCGCTCGCCGGCTGCACCCGCTGCTGCGGCACCCGAGCCTCTTCGGCCGAGCCCACGGAACCACCCGACTCGGCCGAACCGGCGGAGCCGACGCGCAGGACCTGCGGCGGCAGCAGCCGCCCCGCCCCCGACGCCACGGACGTCCGCAGGAACCGGGACAGCGCCGACCACGGCTCGTCCTCCTGCCCGAGCGCGGCCCGCGCCTGCTCGGTCAGCCGTGCGGTCTCCTCCTCGGCTATCCGCCGGACCAGCACGTCCTTGCTGGGAAAGCGCCGGTACACCGTGCCGACACCCACCCGGGCCCGCCGGGCCACGTCCTCCATCGGCGCGCCGTACCCCAGCTCGCCGAAGACCTCACGCGCCGCACGCAGCACGTGCTCCAGGTTGCGCTGTGCGTCCACCCGCAGCGGGGCCGTACGCGCTGCGTCCGCGCGTCCGTTGCCCATCGCCGCGCTCATCGTCCCGCCACCCGGTGCGACGGCGGCTGCAGATGACCAATGCGTGTCCTGAACATGCATGTGTTTCCCCCGGTAATGACGTCTCCCCCCGGAGACTCCCCGCCTGTGATCCGAAGTGCGTGGAACTGATGCCGTTCTCGACCGGTTCCGCCTGTCGCGGCACTGGTTCGACCACATTCCCTACACCCCGTTGACACACGAACATAGTTGAGAGGGAGTCAATTCAGAAGGGGCAGGTTCCGCACAGTGCGCCCCCCGATCGGAGTACGGGTCTCGTACGTCCCGTTTCCTCACTTTCACGGCCCCTGGCCCGACCGCGCTGACCTGCCCCCTTTCGTCCCGCCCCGACACCGTGCCCGGTCCCGCTCACACCCGGCCGCCGGTCACACAAATTGCCGGGGCTGTGGACAAACACCAGCGCCGGGTGCGTCATGGGATGGTGAAGGAACGTGCGCGCATTCTGGTTGTCGGCGGCGGCTACGTCGGGATGTACACGGCACTGCGTCTGCAGCGGAAGCTGAAGGGCGAGCTCAGGCGGGGTGACGTCGACATCACCGTCGTCACTCCGGACCCCTATATGACGTACCAGCCGTTCCTTCCCGAAGCGGCCGCCGGTTCGATCTCGCCCCGCCATGTCGTCGTACCGCTGCGCCGGGTCCTGGACCACTGCCATGTCGTCGTCGGCGAGGTCACCTCCATCGACCACGCGGTGCGCACCGCCGCGGTCCGCACGCTCGCCACCGCCGAGGAGGGAAAACCGGCCGAACTCCTCGATTACGACGAGCTCGTGCTGGCCCCCGGCTCCATCTCCCGCACGCTGCCCATCCCCGGCCTCGCCGAGTACGGCATCGGCTTCAAGACCGTCGAAGAGGCCATCGGACTGCGCAACCACGTCATCGAGCAGATGGACATCGCCTCCTCCACCCGCGACCCCGCGATCCGCGACGCCGCCCTCACCTTCGTCTTCGTCGGCGGCGGCTACGCGGGCGTGGAGGCGCTCGCCGAGCTGGAGGACATGGCCCGCTACGCAGCGCGCTACTACCACAACGTCCGCCCCGAGGACATGCGGTGGATCCTCGTGGAGGCCTCCGACCGCATCCTCCCCGAGGTCGGCGAGGAAATGGGCCGCTACACCGTCACCCAGCTGCGCCGCCGCAACATCCAGGTGCTCCTCGAAACCCGCCTGGACTCCTGCGCCGACCGCGTCGCCGTCCTCAGCGACGGCCAGCGCTTCCCGACCCGTACGGTCGTGTGGACGGCCGGCGTCAAGCCGAGCCCCCTGCTCGCCGCCACCGACCTGCCGCTCACCGGGCGCGGCCGGCTGAAATGCACCGCCCAGCTCACCGTCGACGGCACGGAACACGCCTGGGCGGCCGGAGACGCGGCAGCCGTACCCGACGTCACCGCCGCCGAACCCGGCACCGAGACCGCCCCCAACGCCCAGCACGCCGTCCGCCAGGCCAGGACCCTCGGCGACAACATCGCCCACGCACTGCGCGGCGAGCCCCTGGAGACGTACGCCCACAGGTACGCCGGCTCGGTCGCCTCCCTCGGCCTGCACAAGGGCGTCGCCCAGGTCTACGGGCGCAAGCTGAAGGGCTACCCTGCCTGGTTCATGCACCGCGTCTACCACCTCAGCAGGGTGCCCACCTTCAACCGAAAAGCCCGTGTCCTGGCGGAATGGACCCTCGCCGGGCTCTTCAAGAGGGAGATCGTCTCGCTCGGTTCGCTCGAACATCCGCGAGCGGAGTTCGAACTCGCTGCCGGTGGAAAGCCTCCTCACAGCCCCTCGGGCGACCCGAAGGGGTCGTCCTGACCGGACCCAGGAACTCCCCGGCCCGCCCAGGCGTCTGACGGATGTCGCCGCGGCTCGCCCCTGCCAGACTGCCCCATGTCCTCGGACGGGCCACCCGCCCGCCCTTAAGCACCCACGAGGCTTCTTCCCAAGTGAACTTCACGCGCTGGAGCGCCCGGCTCCCCGGAACGCAGCGCCGCGCCGCCGCGCGGACCGAGACCCCGGTCTCCCCGGACCGGCGGGGGGAAGGCTGCGTGCCCGCGGCCCGCGCCGGACAGCCGGCCGACGGCACAGCCCCGGTGCCCGCCGTCGACGAACTGCCCGCGCGCGACGTCCTCGATCGCGTCCCGGCCCTGGTCGCCCTGGTGCACGGCCCCGACCACCGCATCGCCTACGTCAACGACGCCTACGCGGCGGCCTTCGGCGTACGACCGGCGGGCGCGCCCGCGCGCGAAGCGCTCCCGGAACTGGCCGAACTGGGCCTGCTCCCGCTCCTCGACCAGGTGCTGCGCAGCGGCAAGCCCCGCACCCTGAAGTCCCGCAAGGCCGTGGACGGCCGCTCGTACACCTTCACCTGCACCCCGGTCGACGAGGACGGCGACCGCGACGGCGGCGTGCTCGTCTTCGCCACCGACGTCACCGACCACGCCGAGGCGGCGGAACGGCTGCGCGCCAGCGAGCGCCGCCAGCGCGAGACGGCGGTGACCCTCCAGCGCTCCCTGCTCCCGCAGGAACTGGAACAGCCCGACGACCTGCGCATCGCCGCCACCTACCAGCCCGGCGGCACGGAGGCCGCGGTCGGCGGCGACTGGTACGACGTGATCACCCTCGGCGGCGGCCGCACGGCCCTGGTGATCGGCGACGTCATGGGCCGGGGCGTGCGAGCGGCGGCGGTCATGGGCCAACTGCGTACGGCCGTCCGCGCCTACGCCCGCCTGGACCTCCCCCCGCACGAGGTGCTCCAGCTGCTGGACGGCCTGGCCACCGAGATCGACGCCAACCAGATCGCCACCTGCGTCTACGCCGTCCACGACCCGAACGAGGGCAGGCTGGTCTACGCCTCGGCAGGCCACCTTCCGATCCTGGTCCGCGACGAGAACGGCACGGTCTCCCGCGCCGAAGAGCCCACCGGCCCGCCGCTCGGCACCGGTGGCTGGATCCACTCCTCCGGCTCCATCGCCCTCGGCCCGGGCTCCACGGCCGTCCTCTACACGGACGGCCTGGTCGAACGCCGCGACGAGGACCTGGACGAGGGCATCGCGGCCCTCGAGGGCGCCCTCGCCGGCGCCACGGGCAGCCCGCAGGTCGTCTGCGACCGCCTGGTCCGCTCGGCCGGCGTCACCGCCGACCACGACGACGACGTGGCCGTCCTCGTCCTTCAGCACCCCGCCCGTACGGGCCCCGACGGCGACCTCTTCCGCAACGCGGCCCTGGAACTCCTCGGGGGCGTGGAGGCGGCCCCGCGCGCCCGAGCGTTCGCCTCCGGCGTGCTGACGAGCTGGCGCTTCCCGGCCGAGCTGCACGACCTCGGTGTCCTCGCCGCGAGCGAGCTGGTCGCCAACTCCCTCCAGCACGGCACCCCGCCCATGCGCCTGCGGCTCCGCCGCACCGACCGCCGCCTGATCGTCGAGGTGACGGACGGCGACGACCACCTCCCGCGCCGCCGCCGCGCGGAACCAGGGGACGAGTCGGGCCGGGGCATCGCCATCGTGGCGACCATCGCCTCCCACTGGGGCTGCCGCCGCACGCCTGGCGGCGGCAAGGCGGTGTGGTGCGAGTTCGTCCTGCCGAAGAGCTAGGCGCCGCGGGGGCGGCTCGCCGTTGCCGGGTGCGGGTGCGCGGTGGGTTGCTCGCGCAGTTCCCGGCACCCTGCCAGCGCCGGAAAGCGGCCCAACCCCCGGCCAGCACCCGCACCGGGCGCCGCACGACTACGCGGCCAGGGACTCCGCCGGCGCCCCACCGCGGGCGACCACCCGGGTCCCGCGCGCCAGCCAAGGCCGGTCCTGCACTGGGGTGAGCCGCTTACCCAGCCGCAGCGCCAGCACGCTGATCCCCAACGAGAACACCAGGAAGGTCGCGACGTACAGCCCGTGCAACTCGGCACCCAGAGGCCCCCCCACCGCCGGGCCGACGGCCAACGCCAACTGCTTGACCAGCGCGAACGCAGAGTTGTACTGCCCGGCCAGCCCCTCGGGAGCAAGGTCGGCGACCAGCGGAGCAACCGTCGGCGACAGCATCGCCTCGCCCAACCCGAACAGTGCGTACGTCGACACGAACGCGGCCGTCGCCATTTCCCGGCTGCCGTGCCCCAGCCCCGCATACCCGGCGGTCAGCCAGGCCACGGCCCAGATCAGACCGACACCGGCGATGACCCGGGACCGCCGCCGGCGCTCCACGAACTTCAGCACCGCGAACTGGGCGACCACGATCATCAGCGTGTTCGCGGCCAGGGCCGTCCCCAACGCGGAGGTGGATATCCCGGCGGCCTCGACGCCGTACGCGCTCAGCCCGGACTCGAACTGGCCATAACAGGCGAAGAACAGCACGAAGCCCAGCACGCACAGCTGCACCATCGCCCGGTTCCCGAGCAGCCGCTTCCAGCCGGCCTTCGCCGACTGGGCCGGGGCGTCCTCGATCCGTGGCGAGTGCGGCATCCGCACGGTCGCCATCACCGCGACCAGCAGCAGGAACATCGCCGCCTCGATCGCGAACAGCAGGGTGAACGACGACACGCGCGTGGTGTCCACGAGGTGACCGCCGATGAGGCCCCCTGTACCGAGCCCAAGGTTCTGCAGGAAGAACTGCATCGCGAACGCACGCGACCGCGTGTCGGCCGTGGAGCAGTCCACGATCATCGTCGCCAGCGCGGGCTGCATCACGGCCTGCCCGGCACCGAGCGCCGCGGCCGACAGCAGTACGGCGGCGGCACTGCCCGCCAGCCCCAGGCTCAGCGCACCGACAGCGGCCATGACCAGGGCGGCGAGCAGGACCGGCAGCGGGCCGCGCCGCACGATCGCCCTGCCGGCGAACGGCAGCACGATCAGCGCGGCCACGGCGAAGACGGCGAGCACGAGTCCCGCCGTCATGGCTCCCAGGCCCCTCACCTGCGCCACATAGACGTACAGGTACGGGACGGTGAAGCCGAGCCCGAACGCGCTGAGTGCGTTGCCCACGTGGATCCGGCGCATCGCTGCGCCCATCGCCCTGGTCACGTTCACCTCTCTCACTAGTTAGACCTGAAGACTTCAAAGCTAAAGTTCGAAGCTAAAGACTACACATGGAAGGACTTCAACGCAAAGCGCCTGCGTGCGATACTGCGGCCATGGCCGACACCGCCCCCGACGTCACAGAGCCGACGCTCGAAGAGCAGATCGCCGCCTACCAGCGCGAGTTCCAGGACCTGGATCCACAGGTAGAGAAGATCGTGTCGGCGCTGTCCCGGCTCAACCGCCGCATGAACGTCGCCTACGGCCGCCAGACCTCAGGCCTCGGCATCAGCAACGCCGAGTGGGAGGTGCTCAAAGCGCTGGTTCTCTCCGGTGCCCCCTATCGCATGGGCCCCAGCGACCTCGCCAAGCGGCTCGGCCTCACGCCGGCCGCGATGACCCACCGGATCGACCGCATGGTCGCCGAAGGACTCGTCACCCGGGAGCGCGACGAGTCCAACCGAGTCCGGGTGATCGTCGAGCTGACCCCCGAGGGTCGTGAGAAGTGGCTGGAGGCGATGCGCCTGGCGACCGTCTTCGAGGAGGACCTGCTCCAGGACCTCACGCCGACCGAGCGCGCGGTGCTCGGCGAGGTTCTGACCAGGCTCCTGCGCAGGGTGGAGCACGCCCAGCCGGACGCCGGCGGCCGACTCAGCGACTTGGACTGAGGCAGCCGTAAAAGATCTTGACAGGGGAGTGTTGACACGCCCCTGAGCGATCCGTAAAGTTCTCCGGGTTGCCACGGAGCCGTAACGGTTCCTCGGTAGCACCTCAGCCGCTTCGAGCGGCACCCCTCACACCTGCAGCACGATCTCCCGGACGGGTTGTTTTCGGCGTGCCCGAATTCAATTCGAATGGAAGCCCGGCGGCCCGATTGGGAATCGCCGAGCGGATCCGCTAAGGTTTGAGACGTCGGAACGGCCCAACGGCCCGGAAGACAAGCCCCCCTGACTGGGAGTCAGACGCCGAAAGGATCTGATAGAGTCGGAACCGCCGGAAAGGAAACCGCGAGAAACACGCGGAAACCTGGAAAGCACCGAGGAAATCGGATCGAGAGAAGATCTGATAGAGTCGGAAACACCGAAGGGAAGCGCCCGGAGGAAAGCCCGAGAGGGTGAGTACGAAGGAAGCGACCGTTCCTTGAGAACTCAACAGCGTGCCAAAAGTCAACGCCAGATATGTTGATACCCCGTCTTCGGT
>NZ_WEGL01000039.1 GCF_009604455.1 Streptomyces sp. RB17 | reverse complement strand
CCGCAAGCGACTGCGCAGGCATCCGGTCTGTGGTTACCTCACCCCGTTGGAGACCCGACAGCGACACGAGCAAGGACACTCCCTCGCAGCGTAAGCATCGAGTGTCCAAGATCACGGGGAAGCTTCAGGTGTACGCCACAGCACCCCCTGTTCGAAGGCGAACTACCACAACACCCCCTGGCGGAACGGGCTCTGGCCCCAAAGCCCTCGGGACTGCTGCATGATCGGGTGACAGCGTGACACCGAACCCTGCAGCAGTGCCCCCAGCATTCACTCAAGTTCGCTCATCGAGTGCAGCTGCGCGAACTCGTCAGCGAGTATGCCCATCACGACCAGATCACGGTGTCGGCCGGCGAAGAACACGTGATCGCGCAAGTGCCCCTCCTCGGCGAAGCCGAGACGGCGATGCAGTGCCAGCGATGCCTCGTTGTGCCCGAAGATCCGCGCTTCGCACTTGTGGTACCGCCGCTCCGCGAACATGAACCGCAGCAGTATCACCACGGCTTCTGCCGCATAGCCCTTGCGTCGGTGCCCGGCACCCATCGTGATGCCACACTCGAACCGCCCCGCACGCGGATCTGCCTGATGCGAGCCGACAGCCCCGACGATCTCCCCCGTGTCCAAGGCTTCGACGGCCAAGCTGAAGCAGTCGCCGTCGGACTTCGCGACGGCCTGCTCCTTCGCCCAGGCGCGAAACCTTTCGGCAGACCGAGGCGGATGCAGCAGGTCTCCCAACCGCTCCTCGTCGACGGCGAAGCCCATGAACGCCGTCCAGTCCTCAGGCTCGATGCCGCGCAGACGTGCCCGCTTACCAGTCCAGAACGAAGTCATCCCCTATTCGATCACGAGCAGGACGCGCTGCACAGACCAGCCGGAACCCCGCCCGAACTGCCTTGTCATACCGGTGGAGCCAGATCAACTTGGTACCAGTGGAGCCACGAAACGCTGGTGGGCTGGTGCCCAAAGAAGCGCGTGGTGACCGGGCTGTGCGCGGCTCCGTGGCCATCGCGGGTCAGCCGACCGGTGGGGGCTTTCGTGCGCGCTCTGCCGCCCTCGGCGCCGGGCTGTCGCGTCAGCCGATCGGTGCCGGCATGGGCTGGACGTCGTAATGGAGGCGGATCGTGTCGCCGGTGGCGGGGTCGGCCAGTTCCACGCTCCAGCCGTCGGCGAACTGGTCGACGGCGGGCACCATGGGGATGGTGCCGGAGATGAGGACAGTGCCGGGCGTGAGCGCGCCGCGCGAGCGCAGGACGTCTACCCAGTAGGTGGGGGTGAGGAGTTCGGCGAGGGTGCCGTGCTGGATCTCCGTCGGTGTGCCGCCGTGGGTGACCCAGGCGCGCAGGACGAGGTCGTCGATACGGGATTCCACATCGGCCAGGCGCCAGGCGCGGCGGGCGAGGACGTCGGGGCCGGCGTTCTTGCTCCAGGCCACGCCGTGCACCTCCAGGTCGCGGTCGGTGTGGTCGCAGGCGGCGGTCAGCAGCAACTCGCCGCCGTCCGCAACGATGAGCGCCCATTCCGCCTCGCCCGAGGTGTGCCCGTGCTGCGCGTGGACCCGGTCGGTCTGCTGGGCGAGGTAGGGGGAGACGGGGTAGAGGGCGGGCGTCACGGACGGGCCGGGCACGCCCAGCGCGGCGAGCTCCGCGACGTGGGCGGCGACGTCTTCCTGGCTACGTCCGGCGTACCCGGCGTTGAGGACCTGGGCGACGTCGACCTCGCGTGTCGATCCGTCGGGCAGTTCGAAAGTCAGCACGGCCATGAGGCACTCCCAGAGATCGGGTGACGGGACCGCGGCGACGATACGCTCCCCTACGCTCATGTTTGTCCGGATTTTGCCGCGGTGAAGTTCTCGCGCAAGGGCTTGCGCATACGACCTGTATACAAGAAGTATGCCGGAAGGTCGATGTCTCCGAGCAAGGATGGGAACCATGCCCGACACCTCGAAGGACGACGTCAAGACGTTCGATCGGCGCTCCGGCGTCCGCCGAGCCTTCGTCGCGAGCCTGACCGGCACTGCCCTGGAGTGGTACGACTTCGCCGTTTACTCCGCCGCGGCCGCTCTGATCTTCGGCCACCTGTTCTTCCCCTCGGAGAACCCGCTCACCGGCACGCTCCTGGCGTTCTCCACGTACGCGGTCGGCTATGTGTCGCGCCCGCTTGGCGGGTTCGTCTTCGGTCGCCTCGGTGATGTGATCGGACGCAAGAAGGTGCTGATCGCCACGCTGGTCCTCATCGGCGCTGCCACGTTCCTGATCGGCGTCCTGCCCGCGTACTCGACGATCGGTGTGGCCGCCCCGATCGCCCTGGTCGTGCTGCGCTTCGCACAGGGCGTCGGCGTCGGCGGCGAGTGGGGCGGCGCCGTCCTGCTGTCCAGCGAGTTCGGGGACCCACGCCGCCGCGGTTTCTACGCCTCCGCCGCCCAGGTCGGCCCGCCCGCCGGCAATCTGCTAGCCAACGGCGTCCTTGCCGCCCTCGGCGCGCTGCTGACCGAGGCACAGTTCGAGTCGTGGGGCTGGCGTGTGGCGTTCCTGTTCTCCGGCGTTCTCGTCGCGTTCGGGCTGTGGATCCGGGCGAAGCTCGAGGAGACTCCGGTGTTCAAGGCGATGGAGGCCGAGCACTCCCGGCCGGCGGCGCCCGTCCGCGAGGTGTTCACCACGCAGCCCCGCGCCCTGCTCGCCGCGACCCTCTGCCGCGTCGGCCCCGACGTGCTGTACGCCATGTTCACCGTGTTCGTCCTGACGTACGCCACCGAGGAGCTCGGCATGTCACGCGGCTCCGCCCTCGCGGCCGTGCTCATCGGTTCCTCGGTCCAGGTCTTCCTCATGCCGCTGGCCGGTGCCCTCTCCGACCGGGTCAACCGCCGTCTGCTGTACGGCGGTGCAGCGGTGGCCGCCGGTGTGTGGCCCTTCGTATTCTTCCCGATGATCGGCGGCGGCACCTGGCTGCCGCTCGCCACGGGAATCGTCGTGGGCCTGGTGATCCACTGTTGTCTGTACGGTCCGCAGGCCGCCTTCATCGCCGAACAGTTCGCGCCCCGACTGCGCTACACCGGCTCGTCCCTGGCTTACACCCTGGCCGGGATCATCGGCGGCGCCGTCGCCCCGCTCATGTTCACCAGCCTGCTGAGCGCCTACGGCAGCTGGGCGCCGCTGGCCGTGTACATCGCCCTCGCCTCCACCGTCTCCCTCGTCGGCGTCTGTCTGGGGCGTGACCCCCAAGCCGCCGTCGACGAGGACGCCGCCCTCGCCGCGCCGAACGCGCCCCATCCGGCGGACGCCGCCCCCTCCCGCTGCCCCCCACTGACTCGGATGTTCGTAATTCGTGATTCGTGATTCGAAGGAGGACCCCATCGTGCGGATCGCCCTGAGCCAGCTCACCACCGGCCCCGACCCCGGGAAGAACCTCCGGCTCGTCAAGGAATGGACCCAACGCGCGGCCGACGCCGGTGCCCGTGTCGTCGTCTTCCCGGAAGCGTCGATGGCCTGCTTCGGCACCCCGCTGGCACCGCTCGCCGAGCCCCTCGACGGTCCGTGGGCCGACGGCGTACGGGCGATCGCCCACGCCACCGGCACGGTCGTCGTGGCTGGCATGTTCACCCCGGTCCGCGGGGGGCGGGTGGCCAACACCCTGCTCGCCACCGGGC
Organism: Streptomyces sp. RB17; assembly: GCF_009604455.1. Lineage (GTDB taxonomy): Bacteria > Actinomycetota > Actinomycetes > Streptomycetales > Streptomycetaceae > Streptomyces. Next base: position 1,218 of record NZ_WEGL01000039.1, on the reverse strand, counting down.
CCGGGACCGAGGCGTCGTACGACAAGATCCATCTCTACGATGCCTTCGGCTACCGCGAGTCAGACACCGTCGCCGCGGGGTCCGCCCCAACGGTCATCGACGTGGACGGCGTACGGCTAGGCCTGGCCACCTGCTACGACATCCGATTCCCGGAGCTGTTCCGGGCACACGCCGACGCCGGAGCCGCCGCCACGCTGCTGGCCGCCTCCTGGGGCGCCGGGCCCGGCAAGCGCGAGCAGTGGGACCTGCTGGTGCGGGCCCGTGCGCTGGACGCCACCGTGTGGCTCGCCGCCGTCGACCAGGCCGATCCCGGCACCGGACCAGGTCCTGCCCCGACAGGTGTCGGGCACAGTCGCGTCATCGGACCCGACGGGACCGTCCGGCACGCTCTGGGCGCCGAGCCCGAGCTGCTGGTGGCCGACCTGGACATCGCCGAGGTCGCCGCGGTCCGGCGGCAAACCTCCGTGCTGGCCAACAGGCGCCCGGAGGTGTGGCAGTGAGCAAGCCCGAGCTGGAGTTCCACCTCCCCGGCGGGCCGTGGCAGACCCCGGTCGGCGCCGGCCCGGGCGTCGAGGAGCGCGTCCTGGCCGACGACCCCGAGCGCGGATCCCGTACGGTGCTCGTTCGCTGGACGCCAGGCACCAACACCTCGGCAGACGGCGTGACACGCCACGCCTTCTGGGAGGAGGTCTACCTCGTAGAGGGCGCACTGCACGACCTGACGCTCGGCCGGACCTTCACCGCGGGCATGTACGCCTGCCGGCCGCCCGGGATGCCGCACGGCCCCTGGACCTCCCCGGACGGCGTCACCATGCTGGTGATCACCTATCCCGAACCCGGCCGACCGTGATCGACGGGGCCGGCGGCCTCGGTACGGGTGCGGGAGGTGGGGGCCACGAGCGCGCGCCGCCCCTCCACCTCGCCGGGTCACCACCGACCGCGCTGGGTTCTCACCCACGCCCACCTCGCGCGGAGAAACCTGGTGCTTCTCGGGAAAGGACTCGCCGAACTCGTGCCCTGCCGCGACGACCTCGGCCTCGTTGAGGGGCGGTTCTGGCATGGGGGCGGGAGCAGGTCCGCAGCGGTCGTGCCTAAGAGTCATCACGTAATGAGGTGATGCCCACCCGATGTCTGTACGGAGCCGGCGTGCCTGGGTGGCGTGACTGCTTCGTACGGCCGGTTGTTCCGACGTGGGCCTTGTGCCGCTTAGTTGCGGGT
>NZ_WEGL01000038.1 GCF_009604455.1 Streptomyces sp. RB17 | reverse complement strand
CTGACCGGAGCCGAAGCCCAGCTCCAACGGCAACTGCTGCCACGGGATCCCCGTGTAGAGCACGAACAGGATGCCCTGCAGGCACAGCCGGTCGGGCACTGGCTTGGGCCCGGGCGAGCGCTCAGGCGAGGGCGGCAGCAACGGCTCGATCATCGCCCACAACCCGTCGTCCACGACCCACGGCTTGACGCTCACGTCCTCACGAACGGCTCAATCGTCGTACCGGTTACGGCTGACCTGCACCAGCTCGCAAGATCGTGTTACGGGCTCATAGCTTTCATCGACGAGCACCGGGACCGCTTCGGTGGGGTCGAGCCGATGGAGCTGTTGGGTCACGCCCACATCGGCAATGCCACGACGGTGTACGCCCACGTCCGACTCCGCCTCCAGCGCGCCGTCATCGCCCTCCTTGGCCACGCCCTCCGTGGCCCCTCGGAGTCCACTGAAGAGCCCGACGGAGGCGACGATCCGCCACCTTGTGCGGCACCCGTCCGCTGAGGTTGCCGTCAACTACTACCGTGAGACCTCTCGACGCGCTGACCGGGCCTAGCGAAGTTTTCCCGCGAGAGCGAGGTCGCGGCCGCGGTCTCCCCAGAAGCATGCGACCACTCCCGTCAGTGTGAGCGAGCACATGTCGCACGGCTAAGCAACGAACCGGACGGGTTCGTACAGCTGGTGTCCGAAACCCTCAAAAGGAATTGGGTGCGGTTCGTTTCGATTGAAGGTCGCGGTCAAGCGGTGAGGGCGGGCAAGCTGGCTTCCAGCTCTTCCACCCGGGCCCGAGCCGTTGCCTCGCGGGCTTCCAACTCCTCGAACAGCGAGCCCATCTGCCCCCTCCTTCACCACCACGGTAGAGACGAGCGGCCGCGAACACAGCCCGGACGGAGGTCGATGTCGACGGCAGGGACTAATGTCCGTGCACGCCGTCGATAGGAGAGCCGTGAACACGCGCGTGAACTGGTCGGGAGTTCGGGAACGCGTCATCGCAGTGGAGGAGGCCGAGCGTCGAGCCCGTGGCCGTGGGCCGTCTCGATACCCGACGTTCGAAAACGTCCTGACTCCTGCCGCCATTGCCGAGGTCGAAGCGCAGTTCGGTGTCGCGCTCCCCGACGAGTACCGCACGTTTCTGGCGGAGGTTGGAGCCGGTGGCCCCGGACCGGCACTCGAGCTCATGTCGTTGCGCCGAATCGACGGGAAGTGGGGATGGGTCTGGGAGAGCGACGAGGACCATCCCTGGCTGCTGGACCCCAGTGGGCCGTTCGTCGAGACGGAAGACTGGGCAGACCAGCAGATTGCGACCCTTCGCGCCGCCGGGTACGAACCCACCACACGTGACGAAGACGAGGACTATCTGGACGACTACCGCAAGGTCTTCGGCGACGCTGGCGACGATGCCTGGTTCCTGGAACGCGGGCGGGGTGCGATTCCCATCAGCGACAACGGATGCGGGATGACCGGCTGGCTCATCATCGTCGGCCCGCATCGCGGGGAACTCCGCGACCGGGACTGCGCGGTCAACCCGCCCTTCGAGCCGTACGTCGATGCAAACGGAAACCGTCACACCTTCCGCAGCTGGTACCTCGAGTGGCTTGAGCAACGCGAGAGGCAACTCGATGATCAAGGGCTGTGACCCTGGCCCGCCCCACGCACAGCGACCTACCAACCCTTCCCTTCGAAGGAACTGCACCCAAAGGAATTGGTGCCACACCCCTTCTCTGCCTCCGCCTTCAACGTTCTGGATGAAAGGGCCGAGCGGCCCGCGGGAGATGTCTTCTGGGGGCCGCTCGTGATCCTGGTGTGCTCGCCCTGGCGGCCGTTCAGTAGCTGGTCAGGTCTACGACGACATCACACAGGGGATCGTCGGTCGGCTTCTGGTCATGCTCGTTGTCGAGGTAGCCGGATGTGATTCCGGAGAGCAAGCCGGGGCCCGTGTGGCTGATGATCACGTCGGCCCCGTAGGTGAGGCAGCCGTCAGGGGCTGTGAGGTACAGCCGCATACGGTCGCTGCCGGTGATCACCAGCCCCTTGAAGACGGGGAGGTCCGGCGTGTGATCGGCGACCAGGGCGCGGATGATCCCGGGCAGACGCTCGAAGACCCCTTGGTGGTGGGCCTGGCCTGGAGCTGTCACAGCTTCGCCCAGGCCGGGCACTTGTTCCCCGGCTGGTTCTTGCAGAACGCGTTGATGACGCCGATGGTCTGCCCCCTGCCGGCGTCGTATCGCTGGTCCTTTGTCTTGCGTGAGTACTGAACGATGACCACGATCTTCACCATCCGAGGCCGGGGTACGCCGGTCTCAAACTCTACCCCGCCGTACACGAGGCGGCCGTGATGGTCGTCGCTCTCGGGGTGCTCGTTGACGACGGCCGCGATCGTTCCGCACTTCTTGATGTTGTGGCGGCCGGTGAAGTGCTGCCAGCCGAACTCGGAGTTCCCGTACCGGGTGACGATCTTTCGGCCCTGGGGGTCCTTGGCCTGGCACTTGATGCGGTGATCCCAGGGGTGCGGCTGTGCGGGCATGGGGGCCGCAGAGGCGACAGACCCCGCCGACAGGGAGGCCACGGCTATGAGCGCTGATGCGCCTAATGCGATCTTCTTCATGTAATGATCACATCATTGACTCTCTCGTGAGAACAACGGCGAGATCCGGCCGGTCACTACTGGGGGGAGCAGGAGGGTAACGGCCCTTGTTCGTGGAGCTCTTGGGACTTGTCCGGGCGATCGCGCGTCCCGTTAGGGTGGCCGTGACGAAGGGGCCTGATGAGTGCAGTGGAGATGATCCGCGCGGAGGCGGTCGCGCTCGTGCAGCGCATCATGGATGCGGACTACGCCTCCGACAACGAGGCGGCCGGCTGGTTGGACAGGCTCGACAGAGCCTTGGCATGTCCGTCTGGCCGCGTCAGTGGCTTGATCTTCTGGCCGCCGGAGCGGGAGCTTTCGGCTGATGAGGTAGTCGATCAGGCCCTGGCGTATGGACCGATCGCTTTGTGAGGCCGGGACTCCGCTCTGCAGCCAGATGACCAGGGCCGCGGCGGTGGCGGTGCCCAGGAAGACGTAGCCGCGCTTGTCGTAGCGACTGGCCACGGCACGGGACTGCTTGAGTTTGTTGATGGCCCGTTCGACCGTATTGCGTAGTTCGCGGCTATGCGATGCGCCGGACGGCAAGGATCGTCCCGTTTTCGGCAACCTTGACCACGTCGACGACTCGGCCTGGGCGTGGTGCCTGGACGACAAGGCCGTCACCGATCGCCATCGAGACGTGTTCCGGCCGGGAGGCGGTTCCTTCGGTGAACACGAGGTCGCCGGGTTGGAGTTGCCTGGCATCGGCGGGGATGGCGCTGCCGTCGTGGATCTGGGTGTAGGTGGTGCGGGAGCCCAGTCCTGCCGGGCCGCGTAACGGAAGCTGTTCCTCAGCAGGTGAACGACGCAGACTCCCCCTGTCTACCTCCGTGGTTTGGATGTTGCTGGGTGGCTGATCGAACTGGGTCAATTTGAGGGCATGCCGAGGGGCCGAGGGGTCAGGGCGTGATCGTCCCTCGGATGCTGGAGGCTGGTTGGAGCTCCTCAGTCAGTCAGGCTGGCCTCCGGGCGGGCGCTGTTGTGCTGGGCGGAGTCGTAGCAGGTGCGGTCCTGCCAACAGCGCCAGAGGATGCGGACCCAGCGGGCGCCGAGCCCGCGGATGGCGCGATGGTGCGGCTGCTTGTGGGCCCTGGCCTGCTTATATGCCTCGTGGACCCAGGGAACTTCGCGGGTCATGTTGAAGACCCACCAGTCCACGGCGTGGCGCATGCGCTTGTTGGCCGCGTAGCGGAAGCGGACCTGCCGGCTGCGGCCGGAGGCCCGGGTGACCGGGGCGACGCCGGTCTCGGCCAGGAGGGCGGCCGGGGTGGGGAAGCGGTCTCGATCCTCACCCATCTCGGCCAGCAGCATGGCCGCGCAGGCCCGGCCCATGCAGGGGAAGCTGAGGAAGATCGGCGCGTCGGGATGGGTGGCCAGCAGCTTGTCCACTCGCTTGTTGAGGATGCGGACGTGGTCGTTGAGCAGGGCGAGTTGCTCCGCGAAGAGCACGGCGGTCAGCTCCTTGCCCGCGACCGTGCCCGGTGCCGCGGCCAGCAGATGGGTGCGCAGCCGTTCCACCAGCACCTCCGGACGGGTGCGGCCTGAGTATCCGTGCCGGCCGGTGAACGCCTTCATCCGCTCGGGACCGACGCGACGGGCCTGCTCAGGGGTGGGATAGTCCCGCAGGAACGCCAGGCTGATGTCCCGGTCGAGCGAGGAGAACAAGTGCAGCACGGCGGGATGGTAGGCCTGCAGGATGGCCCGCAGCTGGTTCTCCAGGTCACGCTGGTTCCAGATGACGCGTTCCCGGTCGCGGATGACCGCGCGCAGCTCGGCCAGCTGCGGCGACGCTGCAGATAGCGGCCTCCAGTGACGGTGCTCGTGGCGGAGGCTGTCGGCCAGGACGAAGGCGTCGAACGCACCGTCCTTCTTCGGCGCCATCCGGTAGCGTTCGCGTGCCCGGGCAGAGATCTTCGGGGAGACGCAGTAGAGGGTGTGCCCCGCTGCCTGAAGGCGTTCGACCAGCAGACCTTCACCGCGCTCGATGGCGATGCCGGCCAGGGGGAGGTGGCGGCGCAGCTGCCGCTCCAGGTGCTCGAGGCCGTCAGCAGTGTGCGCGTACCGACGCTGAAGCAGCACCTGGCCGGCTCCATCGAGGAGACAGAGCTGATGATGCTGCTCGCCCCAGTCGAGGCCGCCGAACACGCCCTCTGCGGCCGTGTAGTTGGTGGGTAAGGAATTGTGCATAGGTTCCGTCCTGTCGTCCTGGTCACCGACTGGGCGGCCCCGCTGGTACCTCATCTCGGCGCTCGAGGCGCAACTCCCGCTGGCCAGTTCGCGGCCCGCCTCCAGCGGGAGGGACTGGTCTGCATGGGGGGTGATAGCTGCTACAAATTTTCTAGTCATCTGTAGACATCTCTTGTTGTGTATCTTGATCGTGTGAAGCTTTCGGAGTGGGCGCGCCGGCAGGGCGTGAGCTACCAGACCGCCTGGCGGTGG
>NZ_WEGL01000037.1:1936-5213 GCF_009604455.1 Streptomyces sp. RB17 | reverse complement strand
AACACAGTGGACGCGAGCAACTGAGGACAAGCCCTCGGCCTATTAGTACCGGTCACCTCCACCAGTTACCTGGCTTCCAGATCCGGCCTATCAACCCAGTCGTCTACTGGGAGCCTTACCCCATCAAGTGGGTGGGAGTCCTCATCTCGAAGCAGGCTTCCCGCTTAGATGCTTTCAGCGGTTATCCCTCCCGAACGTAGCCAACCAGCCATGCCCTTGGCAGAACAACTGGCACACCAGAGGTTCGTCCGTCCCGGTCCTCTCGTACTAGGGACAGCCCTTCTCAAGACTCCTACGCGCACAGCGGATAGGGACCGAACTGTCTCACGACGTTCTAAACCCAGCTCGCGTACCGCTTTAATGGGCGAACAGCCCAACCCTTGGGACCGACTCCAGCCCCAGGATGCGACGAGCCGACATCGAGGTGCCAAACCATCCCGTCGATATGGACTCTTGGGGAAGATCAGCCTGTTATCCCCGGGGTACCTTTTATCCGTTGAGCGACGGCGCTTCCACAAGCCACCGCCGGATCACTAGTCCCGACTTTCGTCCCTGCTCGACCCGTCGGTCTCACAGTCAAGCTCCCTTGTGCACTTACACTCAACACCTGATTGCCAACCAGGCTGAGGGAACCTTTGGGCGCCTCCGTTACTCTTTAGGAGGCAACCGCCCCAGTTAAACTACCCATCAGACACTGTCCCTGATCCGGATCACGGACCCAGGTTAGACATCCAGCACGACCAGACTGGTATTTCAACGACGACTCCACACACACTGGCGTGCATGCTTCACAGTCTCCCAGCTATCCTACACAAGCCGAACCGAACACCAATATCAAACTGTAGTAAAGGTCCCGGGGTCTTTCCGTCCTGCTGCGCGAAACGAGCATCTTTACTCGTAGTGCAATTTCACCGGGCCTATGGTTGAGACAGTCGAGAAGTCGTTACGCCATTCGTGCAGGTCGGAACTTACCCGACAAGGAATTTCGCTACCTTAGGATGGTTATAGTTACCACCGCCGTTTACTGGCGCTTAAGTTCTCAGCTTCGCCCACCCGAAAGTGAGCTAACCGGTCCCCTTAACGTTCCAGCACCGGGCAGGCGTCAGTCCGTATACATCGCCTTACGGCTTCGCACGGACCTGTGTTTTTAGTAAACAGTCGCTTCTCGCTGGTCTCTGCGGCCACCCCCAGCTCACCGTGCAAAACGGATCACCAAGCGTGGCCCCCCTTCTCCCGAAGTTACGGGGGCATTTTGCCGAGTTCCTTAACCATAGTTCACCCGAACGCCTCGGTATTCTCTACCTGACCACCTGAGTCGGTTTAGGGTACGGGCCGCCATGAAACTCGCTAGAGGCTTTTCTCGACAGCATAGGATCATCCACTTCACCACAATCGGCTCGGCATCGGGTCTCACCCTGCATGAGTGGCGGATTTGCCTACCACTCGGGCTACACCCTTACCCCGGGACAACCACCGCCCGGGATGGACTACCTTCCTGCGTCACCCCATCACTCACCTACTACCACCTTGGTCCGGCGGCTCCACCACTTTCCTTTCCCCGAAGGGTCCGGAACGGCTTCACGGCCTTAGCATTAATGGGCTCGATGTTTGACGCTTCACAGCGGGTACCGGAATATCAACCGGTTATCCATCGACTACGCCTGTCGGCCTCGCCTTAGGTCCCGACTTACCCTGGGCAGATCAGCTTGACCCAGGAACCCTTAGTCAATCGGCGCACACGTTTCTCACGTGTGAATCGCTACTCATGCCTGCATTCTCACTCGTCAACCGTCCACGACTACCTTCCAGTGCCGCTTCACCCGGCAGACGACGCTCCCCTACCCATCCATACAGGCGTTGGCCCTTTATGCTGCAATGACACGACTTCGGCGGTACGCTTGAGCCCCGCTACATTGTCGGCGCGGAATCACTAGACCAGTGAGCTATTACGCACTCTTTCAAGGGTGGCTGCTTCTAAGCCAACCTCCTGGTTGTCTGTGCGACTCCACATCCTTTCCCACTTAGCGTACGCTTAGGGGCCTTAGTCGATGCTCTGGGCTGTTTCCCTCTCGACCATGGAGCTTATCCCCCACAGTCTCACTGCCGCGCTCTCACTTACCGGCATTCGGAGTTTGGCTAAGGTCAGTAACCCGGTAGGGCCCATCGCCTATCCAGTGCTCTACCTCCGGCAAGAAACACACGACGCTGCACCTAAATGCATTTCGGGGAGAACCAGCTATCACGGAGTTTGATTGGCCTTTCACCCCTAACCACAGGTCATCCCCCAGGTTTTCAACCCTGGTGGGTTCGGTCCTCCACGAAGTCTTACCTCCGCTTCAACCTGCCCATGGCTAGATCACTCCGCTTCGGGTCTTGAGCGTGCTACTGAAGCGCCCTGTTCGGACTCGCTTTCGCTACGGCTTCCCCACCCGGGTTAACCTCGCAACACACCGCAAACTCGCAGGCTCATTCTTCAAAAGGCACGCAGTCACGAGAAGCACCAAAATGCTTCCGACGCTCCCACGGCTTGTAGGCACACGGTTTCAGGTACTATTTCACTCCCCTCCCGGGGTACTTTTCACCATTCCCTCACGGTACTATCCGCTATCGGTCACCAGGGAATATTTAGGCTTAGCGGGTGGTCCCGCCAGATTCACACGGGATTTCTCGGGCCCCGTGCTACTTGGGTGTCTCTCAAACGAGCCGCTGACGTTTCGACTACGGGGGTCTTACCCTCTACGCCGGACCTTTCGCATGTCCTTCGCCTACATCAACGGTTTCTGACTCGTCCTGTCGCCGGCAGACGACAGAAGAGAGATCCCACAACCCCCACGACGCAACCCCTGCCGGGTCTCACACGTCGTAGGTTTGGCCTCATCCGGTTTCGCTCGCCACTACTCCCGGAATCACGGTTGTTTTCTCTTCCTGCGGGTACTGAGATGTTTCACTTCCCCGCGTTCCCTCCACACTGCCTATGTGTTCAGCAGTGGGTGACAGCCCATGACGACTGCCGGGTTTCCCCATTCGGAAACCCCCGGATCAAAGCCTGGTTGACGACTCCCCGGGGACTATCGCGGCCTCCCACGTCCTTCATCGGTTCCTGGTGCCAAGGCATCCACCGTGCGCCCTTAAAAACTTGGCCACAGATGCTCGCGTCCACTGTGCAGTTCTCAAACAACGACCAGCCACCCATCACCCCGAACCAATGGCTCGAGTGCACTGGGGCCGGCAGCTGAGGAAAGTTCGTTCCCTCAGACACCCAACAGCGTGCCCGGCC
>NZ_WEGL01000036.1 GCF_009604455.1 Streptomyces sp. RB17 | reverse complement strand
GACAACCAGAAACGACCCGGCTGAGGCAAACAGAGCCGACCCGTGCACTCGTGCGGGTCACCCCTATCCAGAGAAGCGATTCCTCCCGGGCGTGAACGCCCGGGGTTCCTCGCTAGATCACGCTGAAACGGGGGTTCATAGATGGGTGACGGCAAGGTCCCTGGCAAGGTGCTGGACATCAAGACCGCCGACATCAAGGCGGCGGCACCGGCCTTCCAGAAGGGCGCCACCGATCTGAGCACGGCCCTGACCACTCTCATCAAGACCCTGGACGGCCTCGGTGAACCCTGGGGCCACGATGAGCAGGGCAACCAGTTCGGCGGCGTCTACAAGCCGCACCAGAAGTCGATCGAGAGCGCGGCGGGCATCCTGGTGCTCGGGCTGACGAGCATTCACGAGGCCATGGTGGACATGTCGGACGGGCATGTGGACAACGACAAGCTCGTCGCCGGCATGTTCACGGAAGTGAAGACCGACAAGCAGAGCGACGGTGCCGGTGAGCGTTGAGGACAAGGCCCGCCACATCCTTCTCAAGATGGGCCTGTGGTGGCCGGAGGCTGACCCCGACAAGCTGCGGGACGCGGCGAAAGCGTGGCGCGCGTTCGCCGATTCGGTGGACGACGTCCGCGCCCCTGTGAACCGCAGTGCATCCGGGATCATCCACAACAACACGGGTGAGTCGATCGAGGCGTTCCACAAGTTCTGGGACCGCTATTCCAAGGGCAAGGACGGCGGCTGGCTGAGCGACCTCGCGAAGTCCTCGCGGGACATGGCCATTGCCTTGGACAAGTTCGCCGGCGCCATCGACGACGCGATCAACAAGCTGTGGACGCGGATAGCCATCGACGCGGTCGTGATCGCGGGCGGCATCACGCTGGCCATCATGACCGCGGGCATCGCCTCGGGAGCGGCGGCAGCTGCGGCGGACGCGGTCATCGAGTTCGGCGCCACGATAGGCGTCGGCGTCTCCGCCGTGGTGGCCGACATCATCGGAGGTGCCTTCGCCGGCGTCGCGTTCGGCGGCGTCGAGTCGGTCACCATCGACGCTGCCGTGGCCCAGCCGCTGCAGATGATGGCCGGTCTGCAGCACGGCTTCAGCCTGGACGAGGTCAACCAGGCCGCCAAGGACGGCATGATCTTCGGCGGCGCGCTCGGAGCGGGCGGCGGCCTGCTGAAGGCGAGCATGGAAGGCGGCCTCGCCGACACCACCCCGCTACTATTGCGCCCGCCGTCGCTCCGCCCGGACCTGGTTGATCTGGGCCCGGCGGCCCGTAACGCCGACGGCACGCCGTGCGTGGGTGAGCCGATCGACGTGGCGACCGGCGCGATGCTGATGACGCAGACGGACCTGTCCCTGCCGGCCGCTCTGCCCTTCGAGTTCACGCGCACCCACCTCTCCTCCTACCGGGGTGGCGTCTGCTTCGGCCCCACTTGGGTCTCCACCCTGGACGAGTGCCTTCAGATCGACGGCGAGGGTGTCGTCTTCGCCGCGGCTGACGGCATGCGCCTGGTGTACCCGGTGCCGGAACCGGGCGTACCCACCATGCCGGTCAAGGGCGCCCGCTGGCCGCTGGAGTGGGACGGCAAGCCGGACGGCGCGATGACGGTCACCGACCCGTCGACGGGCATGACCCGCACCTTCGCCGCCCCCGTCCCCTCCCCGACCTTCGGCGTCTTCCACCTGGCCCTCGACTCCTGGAGCGACCGCAACGGCAACCGCATCGAGGTCGAACGCGATGACGAAGGCATCCCGTACGGTATCCGCCACTCGGGCGGCTACTACGTCGCCGTCGACGCCCAGGGCCCCCGCATCACAGCCCTGCGCCTGCTGGACGAGCCGCCATCCCGTTACCGCCCGGGCACCGCGACCGACGAGGGCACGGTCGTCATGCGCTACGGCTACGACACTTCCGGAAACCTCACCGAGATCATCAACTCCAGCGGCGAGCCACTGCGGTTCACCTATGACGCCGAGGGTCGCGTCACCCGCTGGACCGACCGCAACGGCACCTGGTTCGGCTACGTCTACGACGACCGCGGCCGGGTCGTCCGCACCGAGGGCGTCGACGGCATCCTCTCCGGCACCCTGACCTACGGCGACACCACCCGCACCACCACCTACACCGACTCCCAGGGCCACGCCTCGGTCCACCGGTACAACGCCGAGGGCAAGGTGGTGGAGGAGACGGACCCGCTGGGGCATGTCACCTGCACGGAGTGGGACGAGTACGGCTTCCAGCCCGTCGCGGTCACGGATCCCCTCGGCCACACCACCCGGTACACGTACGACGACGCCGGCAACGTCACCGAAGTCGCCCTGCCCGACGGCTCGGTGGCCCGGGCCGCCTACGACGCGTTCGGCCTGCCGATCGAGGTGGTCGAGCCGGGCGGCGCGGTCTGGCGGCACACCTACGACGACCGGGGCAACCTGCTCACGACCGTCACCCCCCTGGGCGCCGAGACCCGGTACACGCTCGACGACGCGGGCCGGCCGACCATGATCACCGACGTCCTCGGCCACACCCGCACCGTGACCTACGACCCGGCAGGCCTGCCCCTCGCCCTCACGGATGAACTGGGCCACACGACGACGGTCCGTCGCGACACCTTCGGTCGCGTCGTCGAGACGACCGACCCGCTCGGCCACACCACCCGCCTGCGCTGGACGACCGAGGGCAACCCGTCCTGGCGCCAACTGCCCGATGGCACCGAGGAGTCCTGGACCTGGGACGCCCAGGGCAACCTGCTCACCCACACCGACCCCACCGGCCGCACCACATACCACACGGTGGGCCACTTCAGCGTGCCAGCCACCCGCACCGACCCGGACGGTGCCCGGTACGCGTTCACCTACGACACCGAGCTGCGCCTGACGACGGTCACGAACCCGCAGGGACTGACCTGGTCCTACACCTACGACGAAGCGGGCCGGCTCACCGCGGAGACGGACTTCAACGGCCGTACCCTCACCTACACGCACGACGGCAACGGGCGGCTGACCGGCCGCGCCAACGCCGCCGGGGAGACCCTGCGCCTCACCAGGGACCCGCTCGGGCGGGTCGTGGAGCAGCGCTCGCAGGCGGGCGAGGTGACGACGTTCGGCTACGGCCCCGACGGCGTGCTGTGCCGCGCGGCGAACGCCGACGCCGAGGTGGCGTGGGAACGGGATGGCCTCGGCCGGGTGCTGGCGGAGACGGTGAACGGCCGCACGACCACGTACGCCCACGATGCGGCCGGCCGCCGCACCCGGCGGGTGACGCCGTCTGGCCTGGCCTCGGACTGGACGTACGACCCGGCGGGCCGCCCCCTCGCCCTGCGCTCGTCCGTGGGCGCGCTGGACTTCACCCACGACGCCGTCGGCCGCGAGACCGGACGCGGCCTCGGCGGCCTCGGGACGCCGGTGAGGCTGACGCAGAGCTGGAGTGCGACGGGGCTGCTGACCGCGCAGCGCCTGACCGCCGCCGCGGACCGGCTCCTCCAGCACCGGACGTACGCCCACCGTGCCGACGGCCAGGTGACCGAGATCCGGGAGCTGACCTCGGGCACCCGCCGCTTCGAGCTGGACGGCGCCGGCCGGGTCACCGGTGTCCGCGCCCACGGCTGGAGCGAGACCTACGCGTACGGCCCGGCGGGCAACCTCGTGCACGCCACCTCGCCGGACCACGAGGCGGCGGGGGAGCGCCGGTTCGACGGCACGCTCGTCCGCTCGGCTGGCCGCACCTCGTACGCGTACGACGCCGAAGGCCGCCTCGTCCGCAGGACCCGCAAGCTCCTCAACGGACGCACCCTGGTGTGGACCTTCGCGTGGAACGCCGAGGACCGCCTGACCGACGTGACCGCCCCGGACGGCAGCCACTGGCGCTACACGTACGATCCGCTCGGCCGGCGCCTGTCCAAGCACCGGGTGGCCGACGACGGCACGGTGGCCGACCATACGGACTTCGTCTGGGACGACCTGAGCCTCGCCGAGCGGACCGCGCCGGACGGCTGGGTCACCACCTGGGACTACGCGCCCGACGCTGCCCGCCCGGTCGCGCAGACCACGCACCGCCCGACCGCGCCGTCGGCCAACACGTCCTTCCTGGCCCAGCTGGCCCGGCAGTCGGACCCCGACGACGAACCCCGCTTCCACGCCGTCGTCACCGACGCCGTGGGCACGCCCACGGAACTGGTCACCGGGAACGGAGAGCTGGTCTGGCAGCTCCGTACCGGCCTGTGGGGTACCCAGGTCCCGGCCCCGGACGAGGACGCGTCGCCGGTGGACTGCCCGCTGCGTTTCCCCGGGCAGTACGCCGATCCCGAGACCGGTCTGCACTACAACGTGCACCGGTACTACGACCCGGAGACGGCGCGGTACATCAGCGCGGATCCGCTCGGTCTACTCCCCGCGCCCGATCATCACGCGTACGTGCCGAACCCGCTGGGCTGGAGCGACCACCTCGGCCTCGCCGGAAAGGGCCCGACGGGGCCCTCGAACCCGCTGAACTTCGGGCAGGGGTACACAGGCCGGCGTGATCCCTTCCCTGTGGGCAACAAGGGAATGGACGTGGAAATCCACGTCTACGACAAGTCCATGCGCGAAGTCGGGGTGTTCAACAGTCAGGGATGGTTCAATAAGCACGGCATCAAGGGCTCGGAGGTCGAGGTGCCGCCCAGTGTGGAGAACGCCATCAAGGGGCGGATGATCTACGAGTTGCGGAAAATCGGCCGCATCGGCCCCAAGGGTACCGAGGACATCAGCGGAGACAAGTGGAGGCGACCGCCTCTCGCCGCGGAAGGCTGCAAATGAAGTTCGTCACTGCCGTCTGGGATGATGGCGGGTTCTTCGTGGATCCGAGGGCCTATCTGGCCGAACTCCCCAAGTTTCGTGACCGCTTGCCCGAGGGGGCAAGGGAATTCGCAACCGATCCGGCGCATTATGCGTTGGGTTACGGAAACAGTCACTGTGTGAAGGATCTGGAGTTGTCCGGTATTCAGGTGGCCACCGACAAAAGCGGAGGGCTGACCCTGGAGTTCGCCCCCAATCAGTGGAAGCACGACACCGGGCTGCGTATCAGCTACTCCGGCGTGACGCACTTCTCCATCGACTACAGGCATTCCATCGACTGGATGCTGGTCGACACCGTCCTCCTCGACGAGATCCTGCCCGACGAGGACGGCGGGTGCCTGCACGAAATCGCGCTCACCGACGCGTCGATCACCGTCCGGTGCGAGGATCTGCAAGCCGTGTGGGGGGACGCGAGCTGAGCCCGTGATCACTTTCCAGTTCACCGTGCGGCCCGGCCAAGGCGACCCCCACGGGTTCGATATGGGTGACATGGTCGTCACCGGGGATTTCGGCACGGATGACTCGGTCGGCCACGTCCCCGATCAGGGCATGATGATCTACCTCTCGGTCGTTCAGCTGCTGGACAACCTGCGCGGCTTTCTTACGGGCAACGATCGCGTGCTCACCTACACCGGTGCCGACACCTCGTTCGGGCTAGTGCTGGATTCCGCTTTCGGTGGGTATAGCTGCTGGTAGCGGGGTGGTTGCGGGTGCTCGGGGGCGGGTGCTGGGTCATGGTGCTAAGGGCACGGCCGGGCCGTGACGAGGGCGAGCAAGCGGTGGTTCACCGCCTGGCGGCTGCCAGGAAGGCGCCGAAGGTGCTGGTGGAGCGGTGCCGGATGGTCGAGCTGAGCTGGGACGGCTGGCTGGTCCCGCAGATCGCTGACGAGGTGAGGTGCAGTCAGAAGACGGTGCGTCGCTGGCTGCACCGCTTCAACCGCTCGGGGCTTGAGGGCCTGGAGGATCTGGGCGGGCAGGGCCGCAAGCGAAGGATCACCGAGGCCGAACGCTCCCGGATCATTGCGCTGGTCAAGCAGACCCCGCCCGGCCGGCTGGAAGTGCAGCCGTCGAACGAGATGTGGGCCGCGGACGAGTCAGGGCCCTCGGAGTGGACCTTGGACACACTGGCTGCCAGGGCCCGGGACCGGGGCATCGAGGTCAGTCGCTCCCAGGTGCGCCGGATCCTGCTGGCCGAGGGCGTGCGCTGGCGGCGCACGCGCTCGTGGACACGCTCGAGAGATGCGGACTTCGAGGGAAAAGGACGCGGATCGTCGAGCTCTACACCAGCCCGCCCGCCGGCGCGACGGTCGTCTGCGCCGACGAGCTCGGCCCCGTGATCCCTCGCACCTTCCGGCCGGCACCGGGCTGGTCACCGGACGGACACCGCATCAAGAACGAGATCGACTACTCCCGCGGACCGGAGAAGACCTGGGTCTACGGCGCCTTACGCATCCGCGACGGCCAGGAGCTCACGATGACCGCCACCTCCCGCAACAGCGTCTTCTACCAGCAGTTCCTTCAGCTGGTAGAGGACGCCAACCCCGTCGGGGACATCTATGTGATCACCGACAATCTGTCCTCGCACAACAGCGTGTCCACCCGGACCTGGCTGGAGGACCATCCCCGCATCAGGCACGTGTTCATCCCGGTCGGCGCCTGCTGGCTCAACCTCCAAGAGGGCTGGTGGCGCATCTTCCGCAAGACCGCCCTGGCCGGACGCTCCTTCGGCGACCGCGACCACATCACCCACGCCACCGAAGTGGCCACAGCCCAGCTCAACGCCCGCGCCCGACCCTGGATCTGGGGCAGACCCGCACCCCCCACCAGGCGCTCACGCCGCCGCTATATGTACATCCTTTGAGGAACGCAGCATTAGTACTGCAACGGTGCTTGCCGTGACTGATGGCCAGGTCAGGGGATGTGTCCGCGTCGTTTGTAGTGGCTGATGCGGGCCTGGTGTTGGCGCCGTCGACGCCAGGTTGACCAGTGCAGGATGTGAT
>NZ_WEGL01000035.1 GCF_009604455.1 Streptomyces sp. RB17 | reverse complement strand
ACCTGGAGAGTGCTTCTTTCCTTGCAGTGACAGGACCCTCGACAAGTCCCATCGTTGCAGGTCAGCAGCACTCTCCATTTATTTGATCAAGACTCGGACAGGCCCACTCGTGAAAGCGCGAGGTTAGATCGCGTGTACGGCACGGACGCGGTGCGGCAGGCCTCTGCGAGACGATCACAGCCTCCGGCGCGATGCGAGGGTGTGGTGAAGCACGGCGCGCGGAGACGGTCAACTACTGGGATGACCGGCCGCTGAAAGTTCGCCGGTAGGACGTGGGGGTGGTGTGGAGCCGGCGGCTGAAGTGGGACCGCAGCGCGGCCGCGTTACCGAATCCAGTCCGCCGCGCAATGTCCTCGACCGGGCGATCAGTGGTCTCCAGGAGGGACTGGGCGACCCTCAGCCGCTGTTCCAGCAGCCATTGCGCGGGTGTCATCCCCGTCTCAGCGCGGAACTTGCGGGCAAAGGTCCGCCTGGACATCAACGCCCGGTCGGCGAGGTCGTCGACCGAGATCGGGTCGTCAAGATGGGACAGCGCCCAGGTCCGGGCAGGCTCGGTCGCCCCGGCCGACGCAGAGCCCTCGGTGACACGGGCGGGCAGGGGGATGTACTGCGCCTGCCCACCCTCGCGGTAGGGGGCGATCACCGTCCATCGCGCCACGTCAGCGGCGGCTGCGGCGCCGTGGTCCTGGCGCACGACGTGCAGACACAGGTCCAGGCCCGCCGCGACGCCCGCACTGGTCATGATGGAGCCCTCGTCCACGTACAGAACCGCTGGGTCGACCTCGACTTTCGGGTACCTTGAGGCGAGCTCCGCGGCCGCCGACCAGTGCGTGGTAACGCGCCGGCCGTCGAGGAGGCCTGCATCGGCGAGCACGAAGGCGCCGGTGCAGATGGACATGATGCGGATGCCACGGTGGTGCGCCTCAATCAGTGCGGCGGCGACCTCGGGGTAGCTGGCCGCGGTGGAGTAGTGGTCCAGACCCGGCACGACGATCGAGTCCGCGTCCTGAAGTGCTTCAAGG
Organism: Streptomyces sp. RB17; assembly: GCF_009604455.1. Lineage (GTDB taxonomy): Bacteria > Actinomycetota > Actinomycetes > Streptomycetales > Streptomycetaceae > Streptomyces. The sequence continues at coordinate 6,244 of NZ_WEGL01000035.1, read as the reverse complement.
CCTCGCTCGGCCAGGATCTCCGGGCCCGTCGAGGTCGCGACCCGCCCCTTGCGAAGGCCCGCGAGTTCGAACTGGTACCGGTCCCCACCCAGTTGCCCGAAGATCTGCGTGGGCGCGGCCATGTCGAGCAGGAGGACCGACGGCAGTATCAGGGTGACGACGCGATGCGGTGCTGGCACAAAACCAATGGTAGGCGTTTTTACGCCGCGGCCTCCGTGAGGGCACTCGGCAGGCTGTCCCAGACCCCCGTGACCGGTGTGCTGTGCCGCGACTGTATTCCCGCACCGCCGCGGTGCCGCCGGTGCATCGCGGCCGTTGCCGCGGCAAGTCGCTACGGCGACTGGACCGGAAGTTCCTTGGCCGCAATTCGATGAGCGCTGGCCGCGCTGCCTCTCGTCGGTCGCCGGTATCTCCGGCACGTTTGAGGCGTGATGTATTTGACCGAAAACGCCTCTCGGGCATGCGGCCCAGCCGCATGGCGGGTATCGGGCGCCAACGCGGCGGGTGGTGCCACATGACCCCGCCGGTGACGCTCGTCTGCTTCGACGGATCCACCGCGTCGAGGCGGGGCCTTGATGTGGCGCAGACACTCCTGGCATCCACCGACCTCGTCGTCCTGTCCGTTTGGCAGTCGGTGGCAAATCGGCTCGCCGAAGCCGGAAGCCTGGGTGCGATGGCGGTCGTGGCGCACGAATCGGCCGACCAGGCCGCGGAAGAAGAGGCCCGCGCCGCTGCGGCCCGCGGGGCCGCGATCGCGCATGCCGGCGGTGGCCACGCGCAGGCGCGCGTCGAAGAAGCCGACGAGTTCGTCTGGAAGGCCGTCCTCAAGGTCGCCGACGAGGTCGACGCGGCATCGATCGTCATCGGCTCACGCGGCCGCAGCCCGCTCAAGGGCGCGCTGCTGGGTTCGGTGTCCCGGGAAGTCTCGCACACACGTCACGACCGGTGCTGGTCGTGACTCCGACGCACGCGCCCGAGCGATGACCTCCAGCACACAATTTGCAAGAAAGAGAACCATCCCGATGACACCTTACGAACTGGTCGCCCACCCGTCCGCCGAGCCTGGTCGCGGGCAGGTCCATTTCGCCGTCGAAGCGCGCGGCGTCTGTCGCAGTGACGCTTTCGCCGGTGAGAACCTCCTCGGCGTCCACGACGGCGCTGTACCGACCATCCCGGACCTGCGCGTGGTTCTCAGGATGAGCTGGCCGTCGGCGGTCCAGCGAACGCGGGAGGCCGGGCGTGGGACATAGCGGGGGAATCGCAGCACATGAGCGGATGTCCACCGTGGAACATCACGGTGCGTCCGGTTGGGAAACAGCAGCACAGAAAGGACCGGTCTAATGATAGATAACCGACAGCAGGCCAAGGCCCAGGCGTTTCGCGCCCTGCACGATGAGGGGATTTTCGCTCTGCCCAATGCGTGGGATGCGGGCAGTGCGGCGATGGTCGCGGCTGCCGGGGCTCAGGCCGTCAGTACCACGAGTGCGGGCGTGTCCTGGTCGCTGGGCAGGTCGGACGGTGAGCGCCTGACCCGTGAGGAAATGATCGACGTGATCGCCCGTGTGGCGGCCACTGTCGATCTGCCGGTCAGCGCCGACGTGGAGGGCGGCTACGGCGATAGCCCAGAAGCGGTGGCCACCACCGTCCGCGCCGTCGTCGAAGCCGGCGCTGTGGGCATCAATCTGGAGGATTCGCGCAGTTTTGACGGGACGCTGTACAGCCCCGACGCGCAGGCTGCGCGGATCAAGGCCGGCCGGGATGCCGCGGCCGCCGCGGGCCTGTCCGGCCTGGTGATCAACGCCCGCACCGACGTGTTCTTGTTCCAGGTCGGGGAGCCCGCAGGCCGGCTCGACGACGTTCTGCGGCGGGCTGATGCCTACGCCGCGGCGGGCGCGGACAGTCTTTTCGTCCCCGGGCTGTTGGACTTGGACGTCCTGTCCGAGCTGACCGGCAAGGTGTCGCTGCCGGTCAACGCGATGGCCGGCCCCGGCGCCCCCAGTGTGGAGGCGCTGCGGCAGGCGGGCGTGCGCCGGGTCACCGTGGGTCAGGCGATCGCCCAGTCGGCGTACTCCCTGGCGCGCCGGGCCGCGGTCGAGATCCTCACCTCCGGCACCTACGACGTGCTCGAGGGCGCCGACGATTTCGGCTCGATCAACGGCGCATTCTCTTCGCGCTGATCCTCCAGGAGGCACCATGACCACAGCGGATACGGTGACCGCCGTCAGGCAGCGGCTCGGTCGGGTCGGTGTGTGGTTCGGTGCCTTGCGGACAGCCGGCGCCGACGCCGGGCGATACGCCGCCCAGCGAGTCGAAGAACTCGGCTACGGCTCGCTGTGGACCGGCGAGAGGCTCGGTGGCAAAGAGCCCTTCGCTGAGTCCGCGGTGCTGATGGCGGCCACCTCCAAGATCGTGACCGGCATCGGTATCGCGAACATCTGGACCCGCCACCCGTCGGTCATGCAGCAAGGCGCCGCCACACTCAACGCAGCCTGGCCCGGCCGGTTCGTCCTGGCCGTAGGCGTGGGCAACGCCGAAGCGGTCAACAGCAGCGGCCTGGCCTACGACAAACCGCTCGATCACATGAGCCGCTACCTGGCCGGCATGGACGCCGCGTCCGGCGGCGGACCCGTCTGCGAACTGCCCCTTCCACGTTTGGTGGGGGCGCTGCGCCCCAAGATGCTGGAAGTAGCCTGCGACCAGGCCGACGGCGTCCACACGTTCTTTGTCCCCGCATCGCACACGCCGCTGGCCCGGGCAGTTCTCGGGCCGGACCGGCTGGTGATCCCCGAGCAGGCCGTCGTGCTGGCCACCGATGCCACGGAAGCACGCGGCATCGCCCGCGAGCACGTGGACTTCTACCTCCGGCTGCCCAACCTGAGAAACAATCTCCGCGCGCTCGGCTACAGCGACGACGACTTCGAGAGCGGCGGCAGCGACCGTCTCGTCGACGCCCTCGTGGCCTGGGGCGACGAGACCGCGATCGCCCGCCGGATCCACGAGCACCTCGACGCCGGCGCCGACCACGTCCTGCTCCAACCACTCGGCGACCTCGGCACCACCGTCGACCAACTCGACCGACTGGCACCAGCACTGCTGCCGGGGTGACCCCGGCGGGCTCTTCACACCTCAGACGATCAGCAGACAGCCGCCCGAATACCACCGGGCAGGCACATAGGAAGCCGCATGATGAGTGAACCCACCCTCTTCCCGGCCGGAGGAGCCGAACCTGACAGGACCCGCACCGGCGGCCTGGACGTGGTTGCAGACCCGGATTTCTCCACCGCCACACGCATCCATCTCGACGCCACCTCCTGGGTGGACTACGTCCAGGGCTGGCTTGCCGGAGACGACGTACTGATGCGTCTGTTGATGGAGCAGGCTGTTTGGGAGCAGCGCTCCCGCTGGATGTACACCCGCACCGTGGAGGAGCCTCGACTGACTGCCGAGTACCCCGTCATCGCTGACGCTCCGCAGCCAGTGCTGATGTACCTGGCGGACACGCTGTCGGCACACTACCGACGCCCGTACACCCAGCTGTGGATGAACTGGTACCGCGACAACAACGACGGCACCGGCTGGCACGCCGACCGGCCTGCGAACAAGCTGGACGAGGCGATCATCCCGGTCCTCAGCCTCGGCGTGACCCGCCGCTTCCTCATCCGCCCGGTCCCGGGAGGCGCCAGCCGGGCGCTGGTCGTACACGGCGGCGACCTCGTGGTCATGGGCGGCCGATGCCAACGGGACTACCAGCACATGGTCCCCAAGCAGAAACAACCGGCCGGCCCCCGACTCAGCCTGAACTTCTCCGGGCCCAACCCCGTCCCGTGACCGCTTCCGCCCACCGCTGGCTCCCAAGGCGTACCACTGCGATTCCTGCGCACGGCCTCCAGGGCCGCCAGTGACAAGGCGACCCGCTGCCCTTCTTCATCTGGAGGGTGCCTTTCCCTTGCAGCTGACAGGGGACCCTCGACAAGTCCTATCGTTGCAGTTCAGGGGCACTCTCCGTTTATTTGATCCAGCATCGGACAACGAGCCTCGTGAAAGCGCGGGGCTAGTGACCGGCGGTGCGGCCTCCGTCGATGTAGGAGATCTCGCCCGTGACGAAGTCGGAGTCCTCGAGGTAGTTGACGGCGCGCACGACGTCGACGACCTCGCCGATGCGGTTCAGCGGTGAGAATGCCTTCATGTCCTCATCGGAGTCACCTTCGTGCATTGGCGTGCGCACGATCCCGATGGAGACGGCGTTGACGCGGATGTTGTCCTTGGCGAGTTCCATCGCCAGGCCGCGGGTGGCGGCGACGCAGGCGCCCTTCGACAAGGACGCGAGGACCGCCGGCACGTTCTGGAGTGCGTGCTCGACAAGGCTGCTGCTGACCTGAATGATGTGGCCGCCGCCTTGCCGCTGCATGGCGGGCACCGCCGCCTGGGTGGCGAAGAAGACGCTGTCCACGTTGGTGGCCATCACCCGCCGGTACAGCTCTTCGGAGATTTCGGTGATCGGGCTCGGGCGCCAGATGCCGGCGTTGTTGATCAGAGTGTCGATGCGGCCGAACCGTTCCAGCGCGACCTCGACAACCCGCCGCGCGACCTCCGGTTCACCGACATCGCCGACCACCGTCACGTAGTCCGGATCATCGGACGGGGCGATCGACCGTCCGTTGCCTACCGCGCGCCAGCCGCGCTCCCGGTATGCCTTGACGAACGCCTCGCCCAGACCCTGCGACGAACCGGTCACCACGACTACCTTGCGATCATCGCTCACAATCATGCCTTCTTCTGATCGATTCCCACTTGACGAGGGCGGGTATGGACTGACCCTCAGGACCGGCCGTCGGGGCAACCCGCATTCGGGCTCCACCCCACGGCGGCTGAAGAAGGTCAGGCGGCGGCAGCCGCTTTCATGCGCTTCACGGTCTCTTCGGTGGTCCACACAGCGTTGGCGATGAACCGGTAGTTGACCATCGCAGCCTGGTAACCGTCGCCTTCTTCGTTGCGCCCGGCTGAGACCGCGTCCCGCACCATAGCGATCTCGAACCCCGCCTCGAAGATGTCCCGCATGTGGGCCTCCAGGCACAGGTTCCCCACCGGGCCCGCCATGATCACCTTCTCGACGCGTCGCAGGCGGAGCTGCTTGATGAGGTCGTTGGAGTCCGACGACATGCCCTTGTGTGGGGATGTGTTCGCGGTCCTGCCGTCCATGAGGTACTTCTTCAGGTGCTCCGGGTAGTCGGCACCCGAGCCGGCGAAGCCCTCCAGGCTGACAGGATCAGCACGACGCACGAAGTCGACCCCGGCCAGGTAGTCGGCGATCGCCCCCGGCGGGGCGACCCACTGCCCGTCGGTCGGGTAGTAGTAGTGCGGCGAGTGGACGACGAAGAACTCGTTTTCCTGCGCGCACTTCAGCAGCTGCTCGATGTGCTCGGCCGTACCGTGGGCCTTGAGGCTGTCCTCGATCAGCGGGTAGTAGCTGCCGTCCTCGCTGAGGAAATCGTTCTGCAGGTCCGCCACCACCAGAGCGGTGCGCTCCTTGTCGAGCTTCATCTCAGGATTGCGGTGAGTGAAAAGCATAATTTCCTCTCCAGGAGACCGGAGCTCAGGCCCTCGCGATCACGCTTTGTGCTTCCTGGCCGACTCTGTTATTACATGCAAGGCAGCTCGACAGCCGTGCACGAGCTGCGGGAAAGAGTGTCCCAGCAAGCGGCACACCTGAGAACGTGCACGTCTCCGCTTCGCGTGGACGGTTCATCGTCTCCCCGCTTCTTCATGATCGCTATCCGAGCCAGTTTCGCCGGAGACACGGGGGCTATTCTTCGCCGTTTTCGTGCCATTCGGGCGCTGGCCGATGGGCTCGACTGCCCCACATGGAAACGAGGACGGACGGGGGCCATTGTGCGGGCACGGACCCCCACCGGGCCGCGTCGCCCGAATGGGTGCCGTCTCCCGCGTACCTGCTCGGTCGCCGCCGCGGGCTTGCCCGATGGCAGGTGAGCGCCTCCTTCTGCGCCTAGACGTCGGGAACGATCGCCCGTTGGATCCTGGCGGGGGCAGCGCAAGGGCAGAGCGCATCCGTAGCAGAGTCCGTGACCTCGGTGATGCACATCCGGGGCGCGATGCTTCAGTGGCTGTTGTCGTTCCGAATCTGAGGGCGGCGTTTTCGCTGGTCAGGCATAGCGTGGGTGACCCGGTGGGAGTGGTGGCATGTCGTGTCGTCGCTCCCCGGGAGGTTGCGGATGCCGTCCGTCGT
>NZ_WEGL01000034.1 GCF_009604455.1 Streptomyces sp. RB17 | reverse complement strand
TCTCGGTTGGCTTCGCAACCCCGAGCTACCAAGAGGCCCTGCCTTCATGCCCACAGCCGACGGCGATCACCCGATCGAGACTCCCGTTCGAGGGCCACCCCTCAAGATCGGAACGACAACAGCCACTGAGGGTTCCAGAGGAAGTAGTGCCAGGTGGGAAGTAAGAGCAGCCGCAGCAGGCGGTACACGGAGGAGTTCAAACGGGACGGGGTCGCGCTCGTTCGCTCCTCCGGGAAGACCGTCACCGAGGTGGCCCGGGAGATCGGGATCAGTGCCGAGGGACTACGGAACTGGGTCAAGTAGGACACGATCGACGGTGGGCAGGGGGCGCCGGGAGAGCTGACGACGGCCGAGCGCGAAGAGCTGCACCGGCTGCGCAGGCTCGCCTTGTCGAAGGCGTAGCCGCGGTCGGCGTCCAACCTCCTGGGCTTGTTTCGGGGCTGGCCTCGCACTGCTCGTATGCGGGAGACAGCGTCAAGAAGAGGGCAACGGCCTTGCCACCGCGGCCGGCGGGCAGCTGTCCAACGAGCAGCTCGAACCCCTGCTGTGGCCGCTTAAGAAGTCATCTCATTTGGTTCGGTAGGCTGTTGGCCGTGGTGGCGATCGTTGAGCGGCTTGTGCCGGATGAGTTGTGGGAACTGTTCCAGCGGATCGTGCCTGAGGCACCGACACGGCCTCAGGGCGGTGGCCGACGGCGGCATGGCGACCGTGAAGTGCTGGCCGCGATCGTGTTCGTGGCCACGTCGGGCTGCACGTGGCAGCAACTGCCGACGGCCTCGTTCGGGCCGTCCGGGGCAACGGCCCACCGCAGGTTCACCGAGTGGACGAAGGCCAGGGTGTGGGCCAAGCTGCACCGCCTGGTACTCGACGAACTGGGCTCGCGGGGCGATTTGGACTGGTCGAGGTGCGCCATCGACTCGGTGAACATGCGAGCCCTCAAAAGGGGGACCTGACAGGCCCGAATCCTAATGGGCGGCGAGTACGGCTCGAAGATCCACTTGATCACCGAGCGGACCGGCCTGCCCCTGTCCGTCGGAATCTCAGGCGCCAACGTCCATGACAGCCAGGCCCTGATCCCGCTGGTGAAGGGCATACCGCCGGTCCGCTCCCGACGAGGCCCCCGGCGGCGCAAGCCCGGCAAGCTCCACGCCGACAAGGGCTACGACTACGACCACCTGCGGCGATGGTTATCCCAGCGCGGTATCCGGCACCGCATCGCCCGTAAGGGCGTCGAGACCTCGCAGCGACTCGGACGACACCGGTGGACCATTGAACGCACGATGAGCTGGCTCGCCGGCTGCCGCCGACTCCACCGGCGCTATGAACGCAAAGCCGACCACTTCCTGGCCTTCACCAGCATCGCCTGCACCCTCATCTGCTACCGCCGACTCGCCAAATGAGATGACTTCTTAAGCAGCGGCAACCTCCTGGCGGTCGCCCTCGCCGTCCCGTTCGATGCGGCCCGTGCGCGTGGCTGGCCCAGGGCCGACGGCTGGTCGCTGTCTCGCTGTCCTCGCCCTTGGGCTGGTCCTGACTTCGTCTGCGCAACCGAGGTCACCGGATCGCCGACGAGCGGTCTGTCCCCAGGCAGGCGCAGTCGGATGCAGAGATCGTTCGAGGGCTGGGACGGATGTCGCTCTTTGCGCTTACTCTCCCCGACCGATCGGTGGCATTCCCTCCTCCTGCCTCCGACCTTGCGCGGCAGCCGTCATAATGGGGGCATGTCAGCCACGCCGCAGTACCCCGCTCCCGCGCAGGCCTCCGTCCGCGCCACCGCGGGCCCCAGTGGCGCGGACGTGGAGCTGTACCGGGAGAAGTTCCGGCGCCGGCTGCCGGACTCCCTGGCGGAACTGCGAGGTCCCGTCCGCGGAGTCGTGGAGCCGCCAGGCACCGTTGTCTGGTCTGGACTGCGCGCCTTCGACCTCGGCAACGAGCGCCAGCGCATGAGCCTGTACCGCACCGTCCTCGCCGAAGGCATGCGTGAGGACCTGTGCAGCCTGCTGGACCGCGACACCCTCCTGCAGCTGTGGCCCACACTGCGCAGCCTGGTGTCGACCACGGTCTGCGGTGTGTGGGAAGAGGCGTTCCCGGAGCTGCAGGCTCTGGCCGATGCTCCGGCTGCCCGCCCACCCGCCCGACGGCGCGCACACCGGGGTGCGGCGGCCGCGTGAAACTCCCCGCCCTGCACGCCCGCCTGCTGGCGGACGTCTTGGCCATCGGTTCCCCTTACCCGTTGGTGATCACCGGCGGCTACGCCGTCCAGGCCCATGAACTCCTTTCACGCCCGAGCCAGGACCTTGATGTCGCCACCGAGAGCCCCGCACCGATGGATGAAATCGTCCGTACCCTCACCGATGGGCTGACTGCACGCGGCTGGCACATCCAGGTGATCGAGATCGCCCCGCTCTCCGCACGCCTCAACGCCACGGACCTCCGCCCTGAGAGCGGGGACACGTGTGAGGTGGACATTCTCAAGGAAGTCTTCTCCAGGCCGGTCGCCGCGAGCGCCTACGGGCCGGTGCTCGCGGAGGAGGATGTCGTCGGCACGAAGGTCCGCGCACTCGCCGAGCGAGGCCTGGCTCGCGACGCCTTGGACGTCTTCGCCGCCTCGCGCCGCTGGACCACCACCGACCTCGAGGACTTCGGCCGCCGCCACGCCCGCGACCGCTTCGATCTCGAGTCCCTGCAGTCCCGTCTGACCGGACTCGCCTGGATCGACGACGCCGAATTCGAGGCGTATGGCGCGAGCCCGGAACTGATCGATGACCTGCTGTCCTGGGCCCAGGAGTGGGCGGACGATCTCGGCCGCCAGCTGCTGCGCGAGGAGCATATGGGCGAGTAGGACCGGGACCGGTTGGAACAGCCCGAGGCGTAGGCCCGAGGTGTGGGCAGTCGGGTCCGGCTCAGGATGCTCGCCGACATCCCTGCATACCCCTGGGGTGTCGGTGGAGGTCTACAAGCAGCTGCGGCGGGCACTGCTTCCTCGTCACCGGATCTGCTCCCGCTGCGTTGCGTCCATGGCCGGAAGGGTACGGAGCGCTGGTGCGCAACCGCTGCGAAAGATCACAACAGCCCGATAAACCGCAACTACTGACCGTAGTCAATGTTCGTGATCGCCTGGAATTGCTCACCCTTTTGCGGATCTTAGATGCGTACTGTCCGGGCCGCCCAGGAGCTGGTTGATGAGCTGGGTGGTTTCCGTCTCGAGCGAGCAGTCCAGGTCCTGGTTGCGGCTTCTCGTTTCAGTGTCATCAGTAGTTCTCATCTGGATGTCACGGACCTCTTCGACCCGGATTCTGGGAGTTACAATCCGCCAAATCTGGGATCGGCGGAGCGGGGCCAGACTCGGAGGGCCAGCGAAGAGGCGGCGGACGTGGCCAAGACGCGTTCCAGCTCCCTCTCGGGCGCACCTGGTGCTGGGACGACGATGGCCAAGGACTGAGGGCAGATGCATGCTCAAGGCGCGGCCGGAGACGTGAGCCCCGTGAGCAGTGCCATCACAGTTGGCATCGTTGCGGCTCGGGGGTATCAGAAGCTAAGGAGATGGTGGCAGGGTGTCCGCGGTGTCCGTTAAATTCACAGCTTGGCAACTGATCACGGAGTTTCGGCGGAGCGGCTCGCTGAACGAAGGGGAGCGGCTCGTCGATCTGGATGACTCGTCAGCCATCGATGACCCGGAGTCGCCTGCAGTCACCGTGTTCGCGGCTGCTCAAGTGATGATCCGCCCCATGTGGGAGGAGGAGCACGGGGATATCGACCGTGTCGTGGCGCGTGTCCCTGCTCGTGAGCTGAGCAGAACGCAGAAGGTGCTGCTCATTCAGGCGTGTCTCGGTGACATCGAAGCTGTACGGAGTGCGCGTGACGAGCACGGTCTCCTGAACATCCGGACCCTCGTCACCTTGCTCCGCTCACTCTTGGACGGCGAAGGGGTGACCGAGGCGGCGGCGTATGAACTCCTCGACCTTGCTGAGGAGTTCCAGGACGAAACGCTGCGAATAGTGCGTTCCGGGGACCGAGGAGGGCCGAGGGATGTGACGGAGACAGCGAGCCTTTTCCAACCTCCTGGTGAGGGTGGTTAGTTGGTCGCGGAGGTCTGTACAACCCAGTGAAGCTCCCGGTAGACGGGTTCACGACCAAGATCACCCGTAGTCCGCCAGGAGCTTCCGTGCTTGTCTACCCGTCCGGGATCGACCTGTCCAGTTCGACCCTGCGGTTCCTCGCCCGTCACCTGCGTCAGCGCCGCCGTGAGATCGGCAGCCGGTGGCGACGCCTGGCAGCGGGACGCCAGGCACTCCTCACCCTTGCGCACCTGCGATGCGGCGACACCTATGGCCAGCTCGCCGCGGCATTCAACGTCGGCATCGCCACCGTCTACCGCTACATCCGCGAAGCCGTCGACGTCCTGGCCGCCCTCGCCCCCACGCTTGAACAAGCCGTCGGCACCGCGGCGACCAAAGCGTTCGTGATCCTGGACGGCCCCCTGCTGCCGATCGACCGCATCGCCGCCGACCGCCCCTTCTACTCCGGCAAACACAAGAAGCACGGCATGAACGTGCAGGTCATCACCGACCCCTTCGGCCGCCTGCTCTGGGCTTCGCCCGCACTACCGGGAGCGGTCCACGACATAAAGGCCGCCCGCTCCCACGGCATCCCGGCCGCTTTGGCCCAAGCTGGCGTCCGCTGCTGGGCGGACAAGGCGTACCAAGGAGCAGGCGGCACCGTCCGTGTCCCCTACCGCGGTCGCTGGGACAAACTCTCCGAAGGCCAGTGAGCCGTCAACACCTCCCACGCCAAGATCCGAGCCCTCGGCGAGCAGGCCATGGCCACCCTCAAGACCTGGCGCCTCCTGCGCAAACTCCGTTGCAGTACGACCCGCATCACCACCATCGTCAAGGCCATCCTCGCCCTGCAACCCGCAGCGCACTGACGAGACCGGGATCAACAACACGGAAGGGACCCAGCATCGTGCCTGACGTCAAAGTCACCTACGACAAGACCGTGAATGCGGCGTACATATACTTCACCGACCCGCAGGTCAGCGTGAGATCGGCACATACCTATCCCTGCGATCCGATCGATGTCGACGGCATGATCAACCTCGACTTCGACGAGCAAGGCCGTCTCATCGGCATCGAGGTCCTAGCCGCCACGTCGAAGCTCCCCGAGTACCTGCTCCAAGCCGCTGAGCGGCTGGATTCCGAGGGAAGTTGAGTTCGGGAGCAGCCCGGCGATTGCTGCCTGCACAGCCACCGGCGCAGGTTGGAAAAGCCTCAGCGTCTCAGGAATTGCCCGCCATTGATCTCGGCGGACTGAGAATCCCCGCGGGAACGGACTTCACGCTGCACGCCGTGCGCAGTGAAGGCCGTGTATGCGGAGTCACTGTGGTCCGAGGCTCCACGGCTCTCCAACTACAGGCTTTCCACGCAATCCCCGGCCGGAACTGGGATGTGATCCGTGGCGAGCTGTACGGGAAGATGATGCGAGGCGGTGGATCCGCGAAAGAGTGGTCTGGTCCCGCTGGCGTGGAGATCCGGGCGAATGTACCGACGACGCGACCTGATGGATCTACGAAAGTCATGCAGGTCAGATTCCTAGGACACGACGGCCCCGACTGGCTGCTACGCGGCGTTGTCACCGGCGCCGGCGCAGCCCCAGAGAGCGCCGACCAGTGGGCGTACCGGCTCTTCGCATCCACCGTTGTCGTACCGTCGTTCTCACCGAGGGAGAATGGGGTGGCGATTGCGTTGAGCATTCCGGACGCCGCCGGCCGGTGAGCGCGCGCTCGTTGGTGGGCCACTCTTCGAGTGCGGCTCACCGCTTAGCGCGCGTGAAGACGCCCCCCAGCGGCGCGGACTCCGGCATACCGAATGCGGGATCGAGAGGTTCGCCCATGCAGGGCGCAACGGACACCAGCCGCGCCGGTTACGCTCGCCAACCATCCCTTGAACAGGGATTTCGCCCTTGACGTCTCCCGCGCTGTGCTCCATGCGCGTCTGGACCCGTGAGGTGTGGGTGAGGGCGAGTGGGGGAGTTGTCGCATCAGCTTCACGCGCGCGTAGAGAAGGGTGCAACGGCTGGAAGACCAGACCTGCACCGCGAACTCGCCACCCACATCGTCCCCGCCGCCCGCAAAGCCTGGACGGACCTGCAAAACCCCGACGACGGCTGCGTTCGCTGCGAACACGACGACTACCTGAAGATCTGGGCCCTCACCCGGCCGAAACTCGACGCCGACTACCTGCTTCTGGACGAGGCCCAGGACACCAACCCCGTCGTGGAACAGGTCTTCCTCGCCCAACGCGACCACGCCCAGCTCGTCATGGTCGGCGACTCCGCCCAGGCCATCTACCAATGGCGCGGAGCAAAAGACGTCATGACCGACTTTCACGGCGCCCAGCTCACCCTGTCGCAGTCCTTCCGCTTCGGCCCCCACCTCGCCGAGGAAGCCAATCGCTGGCTCCGCCTGGCCGACGCCCCTATCCGACTCACCGGCAGCCCCACCGTGCCCACCGAAATCGGTCCCGTCACCAGTCCTGACGCTGTGCTGTGCCGCACCAACGTCGGGGCCATGGCCCAGGTCATGACGCTCATGACCGCCGGATTTCGCGTCGCCCTGGCTGGGGGAGGAGACGGCCTGCGGGCCCTGGCCCAGGCAGCCCGTGACCTCAAAGAAGGCCGGCACACCCACCATCCCGAGCTGGTCCTCTTTCCCTCCTGGGGCGACCTGCAGGACTACGCCGCCCACGACCCAGCTGGACGTGACCTGCAGCCGTTGGTCAACGTCGTCGACGCCCACGGCACCGACGTCATCCTCGCAGCCGTCGCCCAGCTCGTCCCCCAGCCGCACGCCCAAGTCACCATCTCCACCGCCCACAAGGCCAAAGGACGCGAATGGCCTTGCGTACTCATTGCCGACGACTTCCGCCGGCCCCAAAGCCGCCAACTGGAAGACCACAGCAGCCCGGCGGTGAACTATCCGGTCGATGACGCCGAAGCCCGCCTGGCCTACGTGGCCGTGACCCGCACCCGCCAGCGACTGGATCTTGGTGGTCTGTCCTGGATCCGCGACAACCCGGACATCGCAAGCCAGGACCAGCCTGCCGCAGCTTATTGAGGCCAGCCGGGCTCCTCGGCCCGGTTCACGCCGCTGGTTCAGTGGACGGTTGGGTGGGCGAGGTGCGCTGGATCGCCCAGAGCGTTGATCTTCTCGACCAGGCTCAGGAAGACGGGGCAACGGAGCCAGGCGGCAGGGGCGAGTAACTGGCCGCGGAACGACGAGTGTCGAGGGCCGCCGTGCCGATGAGTTGGACGACGATGCATCGTTGGGCGGGAGCAACTGCCGCATGTCCCTGAGCATGCTGATCGGGTTCGTCAGGCTCTCGGGTGCTTTCGGTTCCCGGACGGCAGTGGCTGGATCCTTGCTGATCTCCCTGGGGGACCGACGCGCTGGCCTCGGTGAAGTGGTTCCGGAGGTTCAACCGGCCGTCGATTGGTTAGAAGTCCGTGCCCGGCAGAACGGTGGTCCGTTCGGCGCGATCCGTTTGGCGTGAAGGCACCGCTTCAAGCCATAGCCAGCGAACATCGCTTTTGCATTACCTTGACATGGGGCCAGCTTGACCTGTTCATCCTAGGGTCGGAAGGCGCGAGTCAACTACTCGGCCATGAACGACCGAGCTTGCTGACTCGGATCGTGACGGCTCCGTTTATGCTCCCGACTGCCCCCTACGACAGGGCGGTCACGGGTCACATCTGCCTCTCCCCGCTAGGCGGGGA
>NZ_WEGL01000033.1 GCF_009604455.1 Streptomyces sp. RB17 | reverse complement strand
ACCTGGAGAGTGCTTCTTTCCTTGCAGTGACAGGACCCTCGACAAGTCCCATCGTTGCAGGTCAGCAGCACTCTCCATTTATTTGATCAAGACTCGGACAGGCCCACTCGTGAAAGCGCGAGGTTAGTAAGTACCCTGTTGTCATGTCGCATTCGGGCCCGTCTGCTGTGGCGATCATGTTGTCCGAGGCTGAGCGTGCCGAGTTGGTGCGCAGGACGAACATGCCGCACCGGCGCTCGGCCGAGAAGGCCCGCATCATCCTGGCGTGTGCTGACGGCATGTCGAACGCGGCTGTCGCGCGGCTCGTTGGGGTCCAGGCCAAGACGGTCGGCAAGTGGCGTCGGGCGTTCGCCGCAGAGCGGATGGCCGGGCTTGAGGACGCCGGCTGGATTGGCCGGCCGAAGGCCGACCTGGTCCTCGACGATGCTGAGCGCAGACAGCTGCAGCAGTGGGCGCGGCAGGCCAAGACCGCCCAGTTCCTGGCGTTACGGGCCAAGATCGTGCTGCGCTGCGCGGAGGGCGGGACGAATCAGCAGGCTGCGGCCGACCTCGGCATCGACCGGTCGACCGTGGACCGCTGGCGGGCCCGGTTCATCGCCAAACGCCTTGATGGTCTGCAGGACGAGCCGCGCTCGGGCCGGCCGCCTTCAATCCTCCTCGACCAGGTCGAGGAGGTCGTCGTGGCCACCCTGGAGTCGCTCCCGGGCCAGGACACGCACTGGTCGAGGGCCTCGATGGCCCAGCGCACCGGCCTGTCGAAGTCGACCATCGGGCGGATCTGGAAGCGGTTCGACCTCAAGCCCCACCTGCAGGATGCCTTCAAGCTGTCCACCGATCCGCAGTTCGTCGCCAAGGTCGTCGACGTCGTCGGCCTGTACCACCACCCGCCCGAGAAGGCGGTCGTGCTCTGCGTGGACGAGAAGTCCCAGATCCAGGCGCTGGACCGCTCGCAGCCGGTACTGCCGATGATGCCGGGCATGCCCGAACGCCGCACCCACGACTATCTGCGGCACGGCATCACCAGTCTGTTCGCCGCCTTCAACATCGCCGACGGCACCGTCATATCGGCACTGCACCGCCGCCACCGGGCGATCGAGTTCAAGAAGTTCCTGACCCGGATCGACAAAGCGGTGCCCGCCGGGCTCGACGTGCACCTCGTCTGTGACAACTACGCCACCCACAACACCGCCGAGAGCAGGACGTGGCTCGGCAAACACCCCCGCTTCCATGTCCACTTCACCCCCACCGGCTCCTCCTGGATGAACCAGGTCGAGCGGTGGTTCGGCCTGCTCACCGACAAGCTCATCCGCCGCGGCGTCCACACCTCCGTGAAGGCCCTGGAGGACGACATCGTCAGAAAACAGAGCAGAACTAACCCTCAGGATTTCTGGCACATCACACTAGCTGCTGGACAGCCCCGATGCGGGACAGCTGGTCGGGGCCTCCATCCAGGCCGCCGTCGGCATCGCTGCACTGATCTGGGCGCTGGTCCAACTGGGATCCGCGATCGTTCTGCGGTCAGTCGTGTGCTGGGTGGCGGCCGCCTGCATGGGCGTCGGATACTTCTCGCAGTTCCCGCACGATGCGATCGAGCTGGGCGTCCGGACGTGGTGCATCGGCGCCCCGAGAGCCCGTCCCATCAATGCTGAACGATTGCCCCTCACGCCAGCGTCTCCAGATCTCGTCCATCAGAGCCGGCGAAAACCCATAGTCACGCACCTGTTCCTCCACGACCACATGATCATCCGTGGGTGGTACGTTGATCACTTGAGGGTACCAAGACTGACTGCGGCACGTGGATTGATCCTGGATCTAAACCCCCTCAGTGGCATGGGTGGCCAGGTTCTGAATTATCACACCACGGGTCGTCGCAGTAGGCAGCGGAAATCCTTGAATCGGGAACGTCAAGACGCCTACCACTGAGATCACCAGGAGTCCAGTCGATACACGACGGCCTCATTCCAGTGCCAGTTCGACAGAACTCCTCCACCGCAGCTCGAACTGCATGCATGGGCAATGTGCTACGTACGTGGTGATATCGCGGTAGGTCTGGATCCGAAATGACATGTGGATCCATGTCGGGCGGTGTGGGATTATCGGAAATCCAGACATGCTCAGCGATGGCGGCGTCGATAAAAACGGCAGAACCTGGAGGAAGCAACCACTTCAGGGCGCCGTATCCGGTCTGATGATTGACGGCGGCGTGTAGATAGCTATCAAAATTCTGCAATGCGTCGATTCGGTTCGCTCGACCTTTGGACAGCGTGAACTCGACAGTCACCCCCTCGCCCGCCGAGTTCATGGCCGAATCACCGCCCCCTCGAAGATTTCCAAAAACCTCGTCGATGATTCGCTGAGCAACTGACCATTCCGCGGAATGGTATATTTGACCATTGATGAATATATTCAGAATCAAGTCCGACTCCTTGAGGTCGTGCGCCTGCATGCAAGGCGCGCATGGCCGGAGGGCGTTAATGAGGCTCCAGCCGCTCATGACACAATATCACCTCGACTGCAAGTCTGCGGGTCGAGGCCAGTGCCGTAGTGTCTATGTCGCCTTCCGTGGGCTAGCCCTTGCCGGCTGACCGATGAATCCGGGCCCCCTTTCCTGGGAAAGGGGGCCCGGAATGCCGAAATATTCGCCGCCATTGTGGCGCCATTAAATGGCAGATCCGGCGAGGGATAAGCCGAATTGATAAGCCCTCTATAGATGTGTCGGGGGGTCGACAGTTCGCCCATTCAAGTGAACGTTCACCCCCTGCCTAGTATCGAAACTCCTTCGATGCTTCCTGAGGTCCCTCGATACCAGACGGTCAGACTTGATCCCGCCGGAAGGATCGCTGGCACAGCCGCGGAGCACGAATATGGACCAGCACAAACTCCCTCTTTTTTGTTGATCACAATGGTAGCCCTCTGGATGCCTCTATTTCGCATAGCCCAGGCGATCTTTGCTTCGACGTGAGATGCGGCCGGAAATTCCCCGGTGGGTGGATGCTGCAATCCGGACGACTCGAGGAACGATGCAATATCTGCCCAGGAGCCTTCCTCTCCACTGGATACCGTCGGACCGACCTTCGCCCCTGTATCATCAATTACCTGGCCGGTAGTGATCTTCTTTCCGGAAAGGCCATCTGCAACAGACTCAATCGCCTCAATTGGGTCGCCACAGGTGTTATGGACGAGGACTGGTGTCGTTCCAGCCAGCACATAGTACGTGTGAAGCTCGTTGACCGTCAGGTTGTACATGGCGGCCTTGCCGGGCCGCACGCGAACGGCACTGAGGAGGGCATGGCGGTTGCGAACGGTATTCAGCACATGCCCGGGCTTGAGCTGACCTGCCGGTATCCAAGAGTGCTTCGTGTCGTCCCAGAAGGGGTGCTCGGACGTCGTGTGCAAGACGGCTGCCTTGCCGCTCCGGACGCGTACGGTCAGGTCGATCAGATCGTGGTCGTGATTGACGAGGGTGGCCGTAACGGTGCGGGCCCCGACGTGCTTCCCGGTGCTGGCATTACCTGCCTCTACCTTGTCACCTGGTCTGATCTTTTTGATCGGTTTGGTTTTGCCGTGCGCGAGTAGGACAAGCGTCGAGGCGGCAAAGCTGCAGCCAGCCCGTATGGAGAATACTCCGAGCGATCCACCGAGCATTCCTGAGACGATGGCCGTTTTGAACAGGGAATTTCGTACGCCGCAGAGCCCATCATCTTTCGCGCACCCGAGCTCAGGAATTTTGGCAGATGCCTCATCCGTTTCGGCTGAACTGCCGCAGTTCCCTGCCGCGGCATATACACAAACCCCATTTACATAAGGAGCGTTTCCCTTGTGTTCGACCGGCTCAGGCTTTGGCCCCTTCTTGAAGGTGATCCTGATGGTTACGTAGGACCCACTGCTCGTGACGGTGGTGGAGAGGGTGCCGTGTATGCCCCCGGAATTCACCTTGGTCGCGTAGGTGTCGGTGTAGTTGTACTTCCAGCCGCCGTTGCCGTTGGGCGAGAGGTGGTCGACGTAGTAGCCGCCGTGGCCGTCGCTGCAGCCGTATTCGCATGCGGTGATGGGGCGCAGGCCGGTGGGGTCGCTCTTCGTAACGGGGGTGTTGTCGGCGTAGGTGTATCCGTTGAGGGATTCGTGGTCGTCGGTGGAGAAGTCGGGGTCGCCCGACAGGAACCGTCCGATGGTGGGGTCGTACTCGCGTGCACCGATGTGCGTCAGGCCGGTTTGGGCGTCGGCCGGCTTGCCGAGGAATCCCTTGTCGTCAGGCCATGAGGCGAGTGTGCTGCCTCGGGCCTCCCCGAATGGTTTTGTGTAGCGGCGCGTGATGGCCTGTGTTGCCGCGTCGACGACCATGGTGGCGGTGCCGTGGCGGTCGTTCACGAGCCAGTAGAGGCCGGTGTTGGTGCGCAGCGCGGTGCCGTCACCGGCGCCGTAGTAGCGCTGCGCGGTGAACTTCTTGGCTGCCGGGTCGTAGTGAAGTTCCTGGCCGTCGAGGTAGAGCACGGTCTCGGCGGGGCCCCGGCGAAGGAGGAGCTGGCCGTTGGCGTCGTAGAGGTAGCTGGTGGTCTTGCCGCTGTCGGTGAGGGTGTCGAGTTGTCCCTCGATGTTCCAGGTCAGGGTCTGGTCGCCGGAGGCGCCTGGGCGGTGGGTGGTGTTGCCTTGCTCGTCGTATTTGTAGTTGGTGGCGGTGCTTCCGCTGGTGGTCGAGGTCAGGGTGTGCGGCTGGCCGGCGCCCTGGTCATCGACGGGCGGGTAGGCGTAGGTGGTCTTGGTGTCACCGGTGGCGGTGTGGACGGTCTGGGTGTCCCGCATCCCGCCGGCGGTGTATGTCCAGCTGGTCCAGTACGGTGCGGGCCCGCCCAGGGTGGATACCGACGGGCTGGCGGAGCAGTCGCCGGACTGCGGTGTCCAGGCCTCGCTCAGACGCTGGTGACCGTCATAGGTGAAGCATTGGTTGTCGACCTGGCCGGCCTTCTGCTTGATCGACAGGACGTTGCCGCTGTCGTCGTAGCTGTAGTCGACGTTGCTGGTGTAGCCAGTGTTGGTCTGGTCGAGGGTGTGGTTGTTCAGCAGTCGGCGGGTGCCCTCCTCGTAGGTGTTGGAGATCTGCAGCTGCTTGGCGGTCGAGGAGGTGGCGAGTGTGGTCTGCTGGGGTTCGCCGTACTGCGTGTAGCCGATGCCGCGGATGTAGTTGGTGCTTCCGGAAACGGTGTCGACCAGCCCGAGGGCGTTGTAGGTATAGGCGACCGTCTCCGTGGGCAGCCCGCCTGCGGCCGGCAGGATGGTGTTGTTGACCGTGCCGTCGAGGTTGTAGGCCGTGGTCGTGGTGAAGGTCTGCGGTGCGCCGGCTTGCACCAGCGGGTCGGTGGCGGCGAGGACGGTCTTCGTGGTGGTGGGCTGGTAGAGGTTGTTATAGGCGGTGATCTGGGTGGCGTAGATGCTGCCGGTGGTGCCGCCGACGTAACGGATGGCTGCGGACAACTCACCCTTGGCGACCGAGTCGTAGGTGTACTTGGTCAGCTGGTGGGCGTCGTCCTTGATGCCGTCCCACGTGCCGATCTTGCGGCCCAGCTCGTCGTAGTCACTGATGAGCGTTCGAGGTGTGCCGTCCTTGGTGACCGTGGCGGTCAGGGGCTGGTCGGCGTCGTCGTACGTGAGGGTGGTGGTGCCCTTGTCCGGGTCAACGGTTTGGGTCTCGCGCCCGCGGATGTCGTACGTGTGCCGCCAGACGGCGTTGTCGGGGCCGGTGACCGTATCGAGCTTGCCGGTGGGCGTGTAGGTGTACTTGGTACGGGTGTAGTCGCTGCCGGTCGGGTTTGGGCCGGCGTACTCGCGGCGTTCGATGACGCGGCCGCGGGAGTCCTTGATGGCGAGTGTGCCGGAGCCGCCCTTGGCTGCGGTGACCGCGACCTGATCGCCCTGGTCGTTGGTCTTGGTGCGCCAGCGTTCCTGGCCGTTGACGCGGAAAATCGTGTCAGTGGGGCGTCCGGCGCCGTCGTAGACGGTTTCGGTGGAGGCCGGTACCGAGCCGGGCAGGGTGTTGGCCAGCGCGCTGGTGGGGCTGATGTTGTCGTAGACCTGGTCGTTCTTCAGGTAGGCCATACCGCGGTCGTCGTAGAGTGTCTCGGAGATGACCCGTCCGCCGCCGACTGCCGGGCTTTGCGTCTGCCGCTTCCTCAGCAGAGCGTCATAGATCTCGTAGGAGGTGTTGTACGTCTTGCCGTCGGCCTTGAGGGCGTCGGTGCGGACCCATGGGGCTTTGTCCTTGGCCATGCCGTAGGCATAGACGATGCTCGCCGCGTCGTTCAGCGCACGGGAGCGGTTCGGCTTCCAGATCGAGGTGACGCGGCCGAGCCCGTCCAACTGCCATTCAGTAACCTTGCCGTTGCGGTCGGTCTGCTTGGTCACCTGACCCCAGGCCGGGTCCACGTCCGTGGTGACGGTGTACAGCTTGGGATCGGTGACAGTGGACTGGGTGAGGGGACCGTAGCCGGTGTCGTCCGGCACGTAGGTCGTCTTGGTCGTCCGGTTGTCCGCATCGGTCGTGGTCTCCGACCGGCCCCAGTCGTCGTAGGTGGAGGTGGAGACCTTCTGGTAGGTGGGCTGGTTCTGGGCGTCGTAGCCGGAGATGCGGTATGACGATGTCACCTCGCCCTTGGTGGGCGCCACGCCGACTGCCTGGTTGTCGTACCCGGTGGTGTTGTCGGAGATGGTGTCGTCGGGCAGCCTCGGCGTCTTGTCGCAGCCGACTGCGTAGCTCTCTACGCGGGAGGGGAACTGCACCAGCCAGTCCGCCGTGTTGCGAGCGTAGGTGGTCTTGGTGCAGATCTCGTCGCCGGTCTTCGAGATGTCGCCCTGGTCGTCCACCTTCAGCGGCATGCCGTAGGTGGTGCCGTAGGTCGTGGTGCTCTGGGTGATGCGGGTGCCGGTGGAGGTCTTGGTCCGGTTGGTGATCGTGGCCGGCTGCATGAAGTACGACTCGGTGGTGCCCCAGTCGTATTTGTGGCTGCCGGTCCGCAGCGACCAGGGCGTGTTGATGGTGCCGCTGACCTCGCTGTCGCCGTCGTAGGCGATGGTCTCGCGGACGAAACCGGCATACTGGCGGTCGTCGTCGATGCTGGTGCCAGTGGAGTCGGTGACCTTGGCGACGCGGGGGCTGCCGTCCTTCTCCTTCTCGCCGTTCAGACCCCGCATGTAAAGGTCGACGATCTTGCTGGTGGGGCCGTTGTCGTCACCGCTGGTCGTGGTGACCTTGCCGTAGCCGCGCCATTCGTTCCAGGTGCGGTATTTGTCTTTGGTCAGGCCGTCGTCGTCGGAGTAGCCCCAGCCGGCGCCGCCGTCGTAGCTGTAGCGGGTCTCCTGGGTGTCGCTGCCGTAGAGGTCCTCCTGAAAGACGGAGGTGACGACGTACTTGTGGAACCAGTCAAGTTCGGGTGTGGCCCCGGACTGTGACCAGTACACCGGGAAGCAGCGCAGAGAGTTGTTGTCCTCCGAGGAGGGCATGGTGGTGCCACGGATGCACTGCGGGTCGGAGTAGTTGACCGTCAGGACCCCACCGGTCTCATTGGTGATCTGGCGTACGCGCCATTTGATGTAACGCAGTGTGTCGCCGCCGCCTTCGACGTGGTTGGGCATCTGGATGCCGTCGAAGGTGATGGCGGGCAGGCTGACGTCGGTGGTGTCGGCTTTGCCGGTGTTTTGGATTGACTTCAGCCACAGGCTGGGCGAGGAGGCGTCTCCTGAGTCGGGGAAGCTGTGCTCGAGGTGCCAGTTGTCGACGTTGCGGCGGGTGGTGCCGCTGCCGGTCCACACCGAGGTGGCGACGTCGGTAAGCATGTAGCGGGTGAAGAAGGACGGCCCGATCCGGCCGGTGCAGGCAGTGCCGTCGGCGCAGATCAGGTCGAAGGGTACGTCCGGCCAGTTCTGCTTGGTGTCCTTGGTCAGGCTGGAGCAGTCACTAGCAGTGCAGCGCTGGGCGTAGTCGAAGGTGACCTGCTGGGCGGCGGGCTTGGTGTAGAGGCTGTCGCTGCGCAGTCCGTAGTCGATCCGCTTGAGGTAACCGCCGCGGACGTAGTTGGCAGCAGGGTCATCGACCCCGTTCTTGGCGTAGTTGTTGCGTTCCCGGCCGTACCAGTAGGTCATGGCGTTGCCGTGGGTGTCGACCACATAGTCGAGGTTCCACCTCCAGACCTGGTTGCAGCTGGAGGAGGCGAAGGTGGTGTCGTGGCAGGGTTCGCCTGCGTCGTCACCGAAGACGGGGACGGCCCAAGTGGAGTTGGTGACCGGGTCGTCGGCATCGCTGCCGTGGTCGCTCCAGCCGGGCAGACGGTGCTTGCCGAAGTAGTACTGAGTGCCGTCGGTGGTGGTGACCTTCCAGTACTCGCCGTTGTCGTCGCCGTTGCTGGTGTTGCCGGTCAGGTGCTCGACCTTGGTGGCGTCGTCGTTCTTCAGCTTCCAAGTGCCGCCAGCGGCCTGAGACTTCTCGGCGCTGTCGCAGGCGGTGGCGTCGGCGCAGTCGTTGACGAGTTCGGCCGCTTTGCCGTTGAGGACGAGGGTGGCGTTGGCGTACTTCCAGCACAGGTCGCCCTTGCCGTCGTTGCCGTCGTCCTTGCACGACCCGTACTTGCGCTCGATGTAGGACTCAGTGATGCCGAAGCCCTCGCCGACTACGGAGGTCTGGTTGTTCTCCGAGGAGGTGCGGCCGTCGACGGAGCCCGAGTTGTAGGAGATGGCGAGGTTGGGCGCCGGGCCGGCGGTGGCTGGCGGTACCCGCAGCGGGTAACTCCAGTTGAAGTCGCCGGTGCTGCCGCCCGCCTCCCACGTGGCCGAGGGGCCGAGCGGGCTCGCGCCGAAGTCACCGCTGGGGCCGGAGGAGTCCGCGGTGGCGGCCAGCAGCATCGGCGTCTTTGTGCTGGTCACGAGGGGGCCGTCTACTCGAGGCCAGGCTGCACTCGCTCGATGACAGCGTACGGCGAGGCGCCATCGACGACGACCACCGCCTCTCGACGCGCTGACCGGGCCTAGCGGAGTTGTCCCGTGAGAGCGAGGTCGCGGCCGCGGTCTCCCCAGAAGCATGCGACCACTCCCGTCAGTGTGAGCGAGCACGTGTCGCACGGCTAAGCAACGAACCGGACGGCTTCGTACAGCTGGTGTCCGAAACCCTCAAAAGGAATTGGGTGCGGTTCGTTTCGAGTGAAGGTCGCGGTCAAGCGGTGAGGGCGGGCAAGCTGGCTTCCAGCTCTTCCACCCGAGCCCGAGCCGCTGCCTCGCGGGCTTCCAACTCCTCGAACAGCGAGCCCATCTGCCCCCTCCTTCACCACCACGGTAGAGACGAGCGGCCGCGAACACAGCCCGGACGGAGGTCGATGTCGACGGCAGGGACTAATACTGCAACGGTGCTTGCCGTGACTGATGGCCAGGTCAGTCGTTGGTGTCGTTATGGGTGGGGACCTTGCCGATGTCAGACTCTGGGCGCGTGAACTGGACTTGGTGCACGAGCGATTTGTGCACCG
>NZ_WEGL01000032.1 GCF_009604455.1 Streptomyces sp. RB17 | reverse complement strand
CGGTGCACAAATCGCTCGTGCACCAAGTCCAGTTCACGCGCCCAGAGTCTGACATCGGCAAGGTCCCCACCCATAACGACACCAACGACTGACCTGGCCATCAGTCACGGCAAGCACCGTTGCAGTACTAGCCGCGATCTTGCATGGCGGTCCGCCGACGGGGTCTGCGGGCTGCTTCATGTTCCGCAGGCGGTGGGGTTCCCAGAAATGGGCTGGTACTTCGTCTTCACCTCCGGTGCGCGGCGAGGCGGACCTGGCGTGGCCCCGCGCTGCCCGCCGCGCTGAAGCGCCGGCGTCGTCCCCCGTCACCTCGAAGCGCTGACGAAGTAGGCCAACGCCAGCAAGAGCAATCGCAGCAGCACTTTCTGTACCTCGACCACTCACGCCCGGGAATGGTCAGTGGCCCGAATGCTCTTCGCTGTCGGCCGGGTCTCTCAGGTGAGGCTGCGCAGTGCTTCGTCGTCTGTGCTGCCGGGCTGGGGGAGGTACACGTACAGGACGTGGCCCTCGGGGCCGGTGAGCGCGAAGGTCTCGAACTTGAGGCGGAGGATGCCGATGCCGTCGACGCGCAGTTGTTTCGCGCCCATCGTGCGTTCGTACACGTCGTGGGAGTCCCACAGAGCCCGGAACGTTTCGCTGCGCTCGCGCATGTCGGATCGAGGAAGGTGAACTCGATCAGGTTGTGCCCCGGGCCCCAGGCGGGATTGACCCGGGCAGCGAGTGCGGTGCCGGCCAGGACGTCACGGCTGGGGCCGACGATGAACGCGGGCAGGTCGGCCCACCGCTCCAGGAGCTGCAGCACCCCGGGCCGCACAGTGCGGGCGGTCACCATGTCGTTTTCCGCCGGTTCCGGCGACGGTATCGCCAGGGACCACAGGTAGGACCGCTCGGTGTCGTCCAGGCGCAGCGCACGGGCCAGAGCTTGCAGGATCTCGAGGGAGGGACGCCGGTCGCGGCCCTGCTCGATCCGGGTGTAGTAGGAGGGGCTGAGCCCGGCGAGCAGCGCCAGCTCCTCGCGGCGCAGCCCCTTCACCCGCCGTCGCGTGTTGTCGACGACCCCGGCGGAGGCAGCGTCGATCTTCTCCCTGCGGCTGCGCAGGAAGGAACCGAGCTGATTGTCGTCACGTGCCATGCAGATCAGCCTGCGGTGATGCTGCTCGCGGGCAACGGATCGTTCTTGCGGCTGAGGCTGGTGTCGGGGCTGGGACTCCGGGGCCAGGTTCGTCAGGGCGTCTTTGGGTGCAGGGCGTCCGTGGGCTTGTCGTGTGCCGTGCCGGCGGACTCGGTGTGTGAGAGTGCGGCGAGGAGCCGCAGTTTCTCGTCGCTGTCGCTGTCCTTGTCGGGGTAGTAGACGACGAGGATGACGTCGTCGATGGGGAGCTTGTCGCGGTGGAGGCGTAGTTCACCGACGACGGGGTGGTGGATCGTGGTCGTGCCTCCGTCGAGGCTGCGGACGTCGTGGCGGGCCCACAGGGTGCGGAACCGCTGACTGGAGAGTGCGAGTTCTCCGACGAGTTCGACGAACCGGGGGTTGTCGGTGTCGTCCCCGATGGTGGTGCGCAGGGCGGCGACGAAATCGGCGGTGGCTTTCGCCCAGTCCTGGTGGAAGGCTTGTTCCTCGGGATCGAGGAGGAGAGAACGCAGCCGGTTCTGGCCGGGCCGCAGGCGGGGGGAGAGCGCGAGGGCCATGGGGTTGGAGGCCAGGACGTCGAACGCGCGCCCTTCGACGAACGCGGGGATCTGAAGGTGGGCGAGCAGCTCGTGCACCCGGGCCGGTACGTGCTCGGGCCGCTTGCGGCGCGGTGCCCTGGGGCGCGCCGCCGTGAGGCCGAGGAGGTACGTCCGTTCGATGTCGTCGAGCTGCAGGACACGCGCGAGTGACTCGAGTACCTGCGGTGAGGGGTTCTTGTCACGGCCCCGTTCCAGGCGCAGGTAGTAGTCGGGACTGATCCCGGCGAGCAGGGCGACCTCCTCCCGGCGCAGGCCGGGCACGCGGCGGTTGCCGCCGGGCGGGAGTCCCGCCTGCGCCGGGGAGACCAGCTCACGCCGTGCACGGAGGTAGCTGCCGAGCCGGTTGCCGGATTCCTCATCCTTCATACCGACACCGTAATGCGGTCCGTGTATCTCACAGGGGGCCCTGTCAGGACCAGGGAAGACGGGGGCTCTGCCACACCCGGCGGATGCCGTCAAGACTGCGATAGCACTGTTTCGAAAGAGACAGAGAGCATCACTGTCTGCGCCGCGGGCTTGAACGCCGTCGGCGCCCTGGACTGAAGGGAAGATCTCGTGGATCTCTCCAACCGCACCGTTCTCATCGTCGGCGGAACCTCGGGTATCGGGCGGGAGCTGGCCCGGCGGTTCGTCGCGGCGGGCAGCACCGTGGCCGTCGGCGGCCGCAGCCCAGAGGCGCTCTCGGAACTCGCCGCGGAAGGGTTCGGCACGTTCAGTATCGACGTCACGGACAGCGCCTCCGTCGCGTCGGTCCGTGACGCCGTGCTCGCCCGGTACCCCGAGCTGGACACGGTGGTGACGATGTCGGGCGTCATGCTCCTGGAGGACTTGCGCGACCCTGCGCACTTCGAGGCGGCACAGACGACGATCGACACCAACTTGGTGGGCACCATCCGGGTCATCGACGCCTTCACCCCGCACCTGGTCCGGCGGGGCGCCGGCACCTTCATCACCGTTACCTCCGGCATCGCCTTTCTGCCGTTCCCGCCCATGCCCACATACGCCGCGTCCAAGGCTGCGGTGCACGCCTACTCCGAGGCACTGCGCGCGCAGCTCGACGGCACCGGTGTCGGCGTCGTCGAGCTCGTCCCGCCGGCCGTCGCCACAGCAGGCCAGGAGAAGGTGAACCCGCACGCGCTGCCGCTCGACGACTTCACCACCGAGGTCATGCAACTGCTCTCCAAGGACCCCACCCCTCACGAAATTCTCGTGAAGGGCGTCCTCGTGCACCGCTGGGCCGAACGCCATGGCACCTACGACGACCTCGTCGCACAGCGTTCCCAGGCCCTGGCCATGCTCCCCAGCCGAAAAGGCTGACACCCACCCTCGATCGGCCGCCTCCTCGCCCATCGGCCCCCGGCGGCCAACGAGCAGCGAAGGTCCTGGAGATGGCCCCGCCCCGAACCATACCGACCACCCCCTGATCCGCCGCGCAGCCGGGGAACTGGTGCGCGCTCCCAGCAGGAGCGGGCGGCCCAGCTCCCCGGGCGCGGGGCGCGGGGCGTCCAGGGTGCGCAACGAGTGCCCCAACAGGTGTTGGGAACGGGTGCCTTTGCGGCCCGCTTCGCCAGGTACTGTGACCGCGCCGACGTCGGGACATGTGGAATACGAGTCGTCGTGAGCCACTGTTCTCCCGCACCTTCGAGGGGCCGGGCCGTACACCGTCCAAGGCCGAGATCCGTGGCGCGGGGCCGCCTCCCGGATCCTGTCAGCTGTTCCGTTTGATCCATTCGCTGCCGCCCAGCGGGTAGACGTAGGCCGGGCGGCCAACGTTGGTGCAGGTGCGGAACGGGGTGCCGTTGTTGTCGACGTGGACGGTGCCGGAGCGGCTGCCGCTGGACCAGTCCAGGGTGAGGTCCCAGCGAACGTCGTGGGCGTTGGTGTGGGCGATGACGTAGAAGACCTCCGGGTCGGACTCGCTGACCTTGTACGGGAAGTCGCGCTGGCCGCCCTTGACGGTGACCGTGGGATTGCCGCTGTCGAGGTCGATGTCGAACGACTTGGTGTCGACGCCACCGCCACAGCCGTCGCCCATCGCGTAGTCGTTCCAGGCGAGCGGCGCGCCTGTGGTGAGGACGCGTACATGCAACGCCTCCAGGACGACTGTCTCCTGGCCGGTGCCCTGGACGGTGAGGGCGATCTCCTGCGCGCCCGAGGACACCGCCCCGTACGCGGCGGCCCAGCGCGGGGCGTCCTGTTCGCTCGCCGGCGGGCCGACCTGCGCGGGTTCGCTGTTGACGAGGAAGCGCTGGCTGCACGGGCTGTCGTAGACGTAGGGACGGGTGCCGACAGTGAGCGGGACGCCGCCGGTGGCGCTGCCGTCGGCCTGCCGGCCCCCGCCCCGGTTGCCGCTGTCCTTCGAAGTGCCCTCGGACCCGGTGGGGGTGACGGAGGCGGACGCGGACGGCTTGTGTGCCTGCGCGCTCGGCGAGGGGGAGGCGGACGGCTTCCCGTCGTCCGCCGTGCCGATGGCCGTCGCGGTGTCACCGGCCGCCTGTTGGCCGCCCGTGTCGTTCCCCCCACCGAACGGCACGGTGAGCGCGACGGCTCCCAGCACGGCGGCCACTGCGACGGCGGCGATCAGGACGCTACGGCGACGACGTGGCGACGCGAGTTCGCGCGGCCCGTCGACGACACCCTCCTCACCCGGCCCACCGTTCTCGTCCTCGCTCCCGCCTTCGCCCTGGCCGTGCCATGCAGGCGAGCCTGGAGCTGCCGTTTGCGCTGCATCAGCGGCATTGGGCGAACCGACCGGCTGAGGCGCCCTGGGCGCCGCCGTGCCCTGTTCCGTCCTTCTCCCTCGTGCCGCGTCCGCCAGGATCCAGCGGCGGTGCAGCTCCACCAGCTCGTCCGGCGTTGCCCGGCAGACCCTTGCGAGGCGCTCCACCGGTGCGTACTCGACGGGCACCGCTGTGCCATTGCAGTAGCGGTGCAGTGTCGACGTGCTCATGTGCAGCCGCTTGGCAAGCATCCCGTAGCTCAGTCCCGAGCGGTCCTTGAGCTCCTGCAGCAGCTGCGCGAACGCCTCCGTTCCGCCGCCCCCTGTTGCCCCTGGCACCCGATTTCCCGTCCCCTCGTATCCCAGTCCCGCGTTCCAGGGCCATTGCCTTCCCCCTGGTCAGAGTGCGTTCCGCTGTTCCGGCGTCCCCAACTGCTCGCTGGGCACGGCAGTTGGGACAGATCGCGTCACAAGCTTCGGTCATCCAATCACCACCCCGACCCGAACACCGAAGGGGCACAGCCACATGTCCAGCCTCCACACCTCCCGCACCCGTCTCGTCGGCGCCGCCACGACCGTCGTTCTCGCCGCGCTCTCCCTGACCGCGTGCACCGACGGCACAGGCGTCCACGCCGAGGGTGCCTCAGCGGCCACCACGCCGACCGCGACCTCTTCTTCCGCCGCTTCGCCTTCCGTCCCCGGCTCCAAGTCCTCCTCCCCGGCGGCCAGGCCCGCCACCGGCGGCACCTCAAGGACAGCGGCGAACGCCTCCGCGTCGAAGGGGACCGTCTCGTCCGGCAAGCCGGTCACCTGCGAGGGCTCCAACACCAAGACGGTCGCGGCCCCGCTGAACCGCCCCGTGAACCACATGCTGATCACGGTGACCAACACCGGCAGCAAGACCTGCTTCCTCTACGGCTACCCGGCCGTCCGTTTCGGCGAGGCCCAGGCCGTGCCGCCGGTCATCGAGGACTCGCAGCCGCAGGCAGTCGTCACGCTCGCGCCGGGCGAGTCCGGCTACGCCTCGGTGAACCTGTCCGCCGCCGACGGCAGCGCTACCGACGGCCACCCCGTGAACTCCCTGACCGTCTACTTCCACGGCCGCTCCGGCAACGAGAGCGTCGGCGCAGGCGCTCGCCCGTCGCTGCCCGCGAAGGGCGTCTACGTCGACGACTCCCTCAAGGTCACGTACTGGCAGCAGTCGATGGACGACGCCCTCACCTGGTGACGCTGACGAAGCTGGGTGAATGTGGCACTGGCCGCGGTTTCGTGATCACCGCGGCTGCGCTCTGACCGCCGTGTCATGCTGGGACACCGAAGCAGCGGGAGGGGAAACATGGCGGGGGGCAGTAGTGGTGTAGCCGGGCTCGATGCGCGGCCCTGGTATGCCGCGAATGAAGCCGTGGCATTTCTGCTCGAACTTGCCGCGCTGGGCTTTCTGGGCTGGTGGGGATTCGGAGCGGGGCATGAGGGAGTCCTCCGGATCTTGCTCGGCCTGGGGACACCCCTGTTGGCCGTCGTGGTCTGGGCGCTGTTCGCCGCGCCCCGGGCGCGATGGCGACCGCGGCTTCCGCTCGTCCTGGTGGTGAAGGCGCTGGTGCTCGGCGGTGGCGCCGCCGCTCTGTACGGAGTGGGGCACCCCGTCGCGGCAGGCGCCATGGCGGTCGTGACGGCTGCCAACATCACGGTCGCGGAGACTTTCCGCACCTCCCCCTCGATCAGCGCCGAATCGGGGTAGGCGCGGCTGACAACCAGGCCCGGATCACGGAACTGCGGTCAGAGCCAATTCCAGAAAATCCTCATCACAGCGGCCGTGCCGGTCGATCATGAGCATTCGGGGCGAGCGCCGGTACCAGCACAGGCGAGCGCCGATTACCGATGAGGCTCTTGCCTCCGGCAGGATGGGGACCATGACCGAGATCCGCACCCCCCGCCTCCTCCTTCGCCGCTGGCATGACGACGACCTCGCGCCGATGGCGGACATCCATGCGGACCTGCAGGTCATGCGCTGGATCGACGACGGCGCGGTGCGTGACCTGGACCGCACGGCCGGGGACATCGAGCGGTGGGAGGAGGAGTGGGACGAGGAGGGCTTCGGCCTCTTCGCCGTCGAGTTGCTGGCCTCGGGCGAACTGGCCGGCTTCACGGGGCTGTCCGTGCCCGAGTTCCTGCCGGAGGTACTGCCCGCCGTGGCGATCAGCTGGCGGTTCGGCTCACAGTTCTGGGGCCAGGGATACGCGTCCGAAGCCGCCCAAGCCACGCTGGAGTTTGCGCTCCAGGACCGGGGCCTTGATCGTGTCATCAGCATCAACCGGGTGGGTGACGACGCCTCCGAGAACATCATCCGCAAGCTCGGTATGGTGCCGGAGCGCACGACGGTACACCCGGTGTACGGCTATCCGCTGCACGTTCACACTATCGATCTCACCGAGTTCGAGGCGTGAACCGGCTGGGCCGTCGGATCATCACGAGGCAACCGACCGCTGCCCATGGACCGCATTGATCGCCACGGAATGACACATGCAGGCGAAATTTGGCGCTTTCGCGCCGCTGACTTGCACCCTCACGGAGCTGCGGTCAGAGCCAAATGCAGAGAGCGCCATCACCTCCGGTCGGACAGTGGATTCGGCCCAGCCGGATCTATGCCGTACAGTTCACCATGCCGACGCGGGGTGGAGCAGCTCGGTAGCTCGCTGGGCTCATAACCCAGAGGTCGCAGGTTCAAATCCTGTCCCCGCTACCAGAAGAAAGGGCCCGCAAGCGCGGGCCCTTTCTGCGTTGCCTCCGCCGAACGACCAGCCGACCGGCCAGCCTGCAGCGAGCAGCCACCACACGGGTGTGGCTCGCCGGGCGGGAAGCGTTGAGCTGCCGGATCGGCGATGGAGAACCTGCCCAGTGGACGATCATGTGAATTGCGTGACCATCCGCTGCCCGAATCTCTGCTGTGTTCCCAGCAGCAGTGACAACCGCCGACCGCGGCTCCCGTGGCGTTCCGGCTTCAGTGGCGCGTGAGCACGCGGAACTCGTTGCCGTCGGGGTCGGCCAGCAGCACCGCGCCGTCCTCGCCGTGGGCGGAGTCGAGACGCTTCGCCCCGAGGGAGAGCAGGCGCTCGATCTCCGTCTGCTGATCGCCGTCCGGCGCGAGGTCGAGGTGCAGGTCCTTGCCGGGGTCCGGCATCAGCGGCGGACCGCCCCACGTGATCTTCGTACCGCCGTTCGGCGACTGGATGGCGGTCTCCTCGTCCTGGTCCCAGACCAGCGGCCAGCCCAGCGCCTCGCTCCAGAAGTAGCCCACGGCCTGCGAACCATCGCAGGCGAGCGCTCCGATGAAGCCACAGTCGGCGAGGAACTTGTTGCCCGGCTCGAGGACACAGAACTCGTTGCCCTCGGGGTCGGCGAGCACCACATGGGACGCGTCCGGTCCCTGGCCGACATCGGCGTGCCGCGCGCCGAGGCCGAGTGCCCTGGCCACGGTCTCCTGCTGGTCCTCCAGGGAGGAACTGGTCAGGTCGAAGTGCAGCCGGTTCTGGCCGACCTTCTGCGCCTGGGTGGGACGGAAGCCGAGGCGGTAGCCGGCGTCATTCCCGGACATCAGGGCGACACCGTCGGAGGAGTCGTCGGCTCTCTCCAAGCCCAGGACCCCGGACCAGAAACGCGATAGGCGCTCCGGCTGGTGCGCGTCGAAGGAGATTGCGATGAGTCGGCTGGTCATTGCACCACGCTACCTCGGTCCGTCGAGTGGCAACTCTCGGCAAGGGGCTGAGCGGCCGTCAGCCGGTCAGGTGGGTGCTGGTTCTTCGCCCACGCGCGCACCAACTCCCAGAGGTCTTCGTACGGTCGGTGTCGTCAGCGGGTGAGCGCCGAATACGTCGCGGACCCGCCACGGTGACAGCTCCGAGGAGGCCATACCGGTAGCGATCGAGACTCCGCGCGGCCTGTTGGTGGCCAGTTTGCGGGCCACCGGGCAGAAGGTCTACGCGATGAACCCACTGGCCGCCGCACGCTACCGCGACTGCAGCAGCGTCACCCGAGCCGAGTCGGATGCCGCCGACGCCCGCGTCCTGGCCAACATCCTTCGTACGGACGTGGCCGCCCACCGGCCGCTGCCCGCCCACACCATCAAGACGCGATCTGGGACAAGACCCAGATGGTCAACAGACTCGGCTCCCACCTGCGCGAGTACTACCCCGCCGCCCTCCAGCCGTTCCACGGAGCCGGCACGCTTGGCCTCGATTCCAGCCCTGCCCGCGCGGTCCTGGCCGCGGCACCCACCCCGGCAGCAGCGGCCCGGCTGACCCGCAGCCAGCTGCGTGCTCTGCTCAACCGCGCTGGACGACTTCGTCGCGGGATCGATGCCGAGGTCGAACGGCGCCGTGAGATCTTGCGCAGAGACTGCCTGCAACCAGCTGCCGAAGGTCGAGCAGGCCATGGGCGAGCAAGCCCAGGGCCTCATCCGGCAGCTCGACGCCACCTGGCAGAACGTCGAGGACCTCGCGACGGCCACCGAGGAGGCTTCCTCGCCCATCCCGACTCGGAGATCATCACCAGCTTCCTCGGGCTGTCGGCGATGTCCGTAGCCTGTGTTCCGGCCGAGATCGGCGACGACCGGAAGCGATTCGCTGATTTCCGGGCCTTGAAGGCATATGCCGACGCCGCCCCGGTGACCCGGTCGTCAGGCCGCAGCCGAGTCGTGGTCGCCAGGGCCGTCAAGAACCAACGGCTGGCCTCTGTCGGCTACATGTGGGCCTTCGCCGCCCTGCGCTCACACGAACCCCGTGAGTACTACGACGGCCGACGCGCCAACGGCGAAACACACACCGCAGCCCTGCGGAACCTGTTCAACAAGCTCCTCGGCCGTCTCTATACTGCCTGCAAGCGCGCACCCTCCACGATCCCGCACTCGCTTTTGCGCACTCAGCCGTGCTCGCTGCCTGAACGTCTGCCCGATCGGCATCACGAACATGCCCACACTGGCGGTGGGCGTGCCTTCAGCCGCCCCAGAGGCCCGGGAGTTCTTCACGGATGGTCTCAAGATCGGAAATCGTGTGCCCACGCGCGTGGATCCAGGACTGGTCCTGAAGGCCGTCCCGGCGCACCAACCGGCCGGGAGCCGCGTACCAGCGAACCGGCGAGTCGTCCTCGCTCGCCCACATGGGATGGTCGGGCAGGCCGACCCGGGCATAGCGGGCGTGGAGATCCGGCATGAGCGCGTCGGGGAGCTCGCAGGCGTCATAGAGACTGTCCGCCGCGAAGAGCGACTCGCTCAGCACCAGTTCGACCCACGCCAGGGACATCCGATCGAGAAAGGGAATCCAACCCTGATGTGATTCCACCAACACCGGTGGATCGTCCTCCTCGATCTGGGCGAGGCGGATTCCCCAGGAGGCGCAGTCCTGGTTCTCGCGGCGGAAGACCAGGACGCCGCCCAGGGCGTCATCGATGTAGAGGCCAGCTAGCTTGACCAGAGGGTCCTGCCGCCGGGTCAGGTCGTCCCGGCAGCCGAAGAGCGCGTAGCCCTCACTCAAAGCGGTCGGCAGCTCGAAGCCAAGATCAGCCTCTGCAGCTGCCAATTCGTCTGCGGTGCAGCCGTCTTCCCGCTCCAGCGGACGGCTCATCCATGCGTCGGCGAACCAGCGCACGAACTCCCAGGTATGGGAGCGAGTACACACTCCGTCGCGCAGAGCCACCGACACATCAGGACCATCCAGCATGCCGGGGACGCTACCGCCTTCCTCAACCGTGCGGCGAAGCACAGGAGGCCCGGCTCCCGATCGTCGGCGGCTCAACTTGACCCGCCGACGACATGAGATGTCTTGCTGGTCAGTCCGCTCGTGAGCGCCCCAGCGCCTCTCGCCCATCGGGTTCCACACGCGCACTGCCCCCCGGCGGGAAGTCACGCGGCGGCCGAGGCCGGGCCCTGGCCGCGTGTTGATGTGCCCGGCAGGAGGTGGAGTCGATGTTCAGGGCCCATTCCCGCCTGCGCTGCACCGTCTCCTCCCCGGCCGCCCTGGCCAGCCCTGTCGGGACGGCGGCGTCGGCCTCAATCCGTGACTCGGCCAGGATCCGCCGCCATGTTCCATCCGCCGACCAGCGGCGATGCCGTTCGCAGGCGGTCTGCCAGGGGCCATACCGCACACGCAGGTCCGGCCAGGCACCCCGTACGGGCCCGGAACAGCACTCCGTTGATCACATTGCGGTGATCGGCCCACCACCCGCCAGGCTTGCCGTTGGCGGCAGTCACGGCTCAATCTTCTGCCACTGCGTGTCCGTGAGCTCATGTCGCCGCACCATGAGACGCGTCTGCCCAGCCCAAGAGCTGATCCCCCCAGCCCATCGAGAGCCATCAGAAGCGGCCTAGCGGTACTCGGTTCGCGTTCGATGGCGCTCGTGATCTGTGTCAGCCCGAGTCACGGCGAGGCCCCTCTGCCGTGGTCCGTCACGTGGCGACGGAGGCGCGCTCCCGGGCAGCGCGGACGGCGGCGGTGAGGCTCGTGAGGTCGTAGGCGCCGTGGTGTCTGCGGCCGTTGATGAAGAAGGTGGGGGTGCCGGCGATGCTGCTGAGGTCGGCCGATTCGACGTTCTGGGCGATGCGGGCTGCGCCCGTGTGGGCGCGCATGTCTCGTTCGAAGCGCTCGGTGTCCAGGCCGATGGAGGCCGCGTGGGCGTGCAGGTCTTCGATGCGGAGGGCTTGTTGATGGCTGAGCAGCAGGTCGTGCATGTCCCAGAAGCGGCCCTGGCGTGCGGCTGCTTCGGAGGCTTCGGCGGCGAGTTGGGCGTGGATGTGCACGTCGGTGAGGGGCAGGTGGCGCCATACGTAGCGCAGGTCGCCGAAGTCGGCGAGGAGTTCACGGACGACGGGCTCGGCCTGCCCGCAGTACGGGCATTCGTAGTCGCCGTACTCCACGACGGTCACAGAGGCGTGGTGTGGCCCTCGGATGTGATCGCGGTCGGGGTCGACGGGCACGGCCAGGTCGGTGATCGTCTCCGCCTTCCCGAGCAGGGCCCGGAGCCGCAGCGGAGGCGGCAGAAGGCCGATCGCCGCCGTGACGAACCGGGCTGTCAGGAAGGAGCAGACCAGTGTGGCGAGGATGCCGAGCTTGGCCTGGTCGAGGCGTCCACCGTGGAAGGCGAGGGTCGCGATGAGCAGGGAGACGGTGAACCCGACCCCGCACAGCGCGCCGCCGGCGGTTGCCGCTCCCCAGCCGACCGGGAGGCGCAGCCGCCCGCGGGAGGCGAGCGTGGTGAGCGCACAGGCCCCGACGATGCCCAGTGGCTTGCCGAGGACGTAGGCGATGAGAATGCCCAGGGTGACGGGCGAGGTGAAGGCTCGTGCCAATTGATCGCCGCTGATCTCGATGCCGACGTTGGCCAGGGCGAACAGCGGGACGACCAGGTAGCTGGTCCAGGGGTGGTAGAGGCGTTGCAGGCGGTCGTTGGGGGAGATCGCCGAGGCGATGCCGGCGCGGACGGACCGCTCCAGCTCCGGGGTGGGCTGTTCGCGGAACAGCCGGAAAAGGCCGCTCGCGTGTTCCAGGTCGGTGCGCGAGGCAGGGTAGGCGTAGGTGAGCAGCCCCAGGGCGAGACCGATCACGACCGGGTCCACACCCGACTCGAGCAGGGCGGCCCAGGCGACGACGCCCAGCAGCGCGTACAGGCTGCCGTGGCGTACGCCGAGTCGCCGGCTGAGCAGGACGAGTGCGAGGGTACTGATGGCGACGACGAGTGCGGGCGCGGTGATGCGGTCGCTGTAGACGAAGGCGATGACGCCGAGGGAGAGGAAGTCATCGACCACGGTCAGCAGGAGGATGAAGACCCGCAGCCCGGGCGGCATGCCGCGGCCCGCGACGGCCAGCACGCCCAGGGCGAACGCGGTGTCGGTGGACATCGCCGCACCCCAGCCCTGCTCGCTGCCGTGGCCGGCGTTGATGGCGAGGTAGATGGCGATGGGCACGATCATGCCGCCGAGCCCCGCGACGAGCGGCAGCGCGAGCCGCTTGCGCTCGCGCAGTTCTCCCATGTCGAACTCGCGGCGGGCCTCCAGACCGACGACGAAGAAGAAGAGCGTCATCAGGCCGCTGTTGACCCACTCGCGCAGGCTGAGCGAGATCCCGTACGTGCCGAGGCGGACAGACAGGCGGGTATCCCAGAACGATGTGTATGCCGAGGGTGCCGCGTTGGCCCAGACGAGTGCGGCGATCGCGGCGGCGACCAGGACGGCGGCGCCGCCGGTCTCGGTGCGCAAGAAGGTACGCAGCGGGGAACGCGAGCCGCTGCTGCACAGCGTCTGGCGTGTGTAAGCGTCTGGTTCACGGGACATGGGTCAGATTCTCGTTCGAGGCGCGTGGCCACGGGCCTGCGGACGGAGACCCGGTGTGTCGGCCGGGGCGTTTGCCAGTCAGACAGGGTTCCCGTGTCATGGCAGCGGCAACGACGACCGGGTTCGCGGGGACATCTCCGGATCCGCCCAGGCACTGAACGGGCGGCCCGGCACACGCCATGCCTAGCACTCGTCCGGCGCATCGGCCACCAGGTGCCGACTGGAACGAGGGAAGGAAAGCGCGGGCCGTGGCCAGGACGCGCTGTTCGGATGCGCTGGCGCCGCGCCGGGTGAGTGTCGTGGCGGTCTGCAGTTGGGAGCGGACGTCCCAGGCCCGCTTCTCGGCGACTGCCTTGGCGAGGTCGGCCGAAGACCCGCTGCTGGTAGGCCTCATGGCCGACCAGCCATGCCCGTGCCTCCTCAAGTGCCTGCTCTCCTTCGACGCGGGCTGCGGCATCCAAGCTTTCGAGGAAGGGGCCGCTGCCCGCGTAGGCCCCGGAGTCCTAGCCCGGACACCAGGGGACAGGTAACCCGCCAGTAGGTTCCGGGGTTCGCTTCTCAACCGGCGGCCCACGGGCAGGTCGGCCAGCCGTCGCGGGAGTTCTCCGAGGCGGTCACCTTCGCGTTCATGGACTGTGACGCGAATGGGAACCGCTAGAGGGTGAACCCGAGGAACCTATCTACGAGCTGATCGGTCGTCTGGCTCCGTGTGCCTGCGGCCGTATCGAGCTGGACGACAAGGACGTGTGCCGGGCCGCGCTGACGAGCCTCGCGGCGTCCTTCGGCCTGCCGTACGCCCGGGCGCTTCTCCCGGCAAGCCTGGACTACGCCCACCGCACCGGGGGCTGCGCCCAGCAGAGGGCGGTCCTGCACGAGCTGGTGGCCGCGCACCCGCCGGCCGACGAGCCGGGAGAGCTGTCGGCGCTCCTGCAGCGGCTGCGCCTGGTGCACCAGGCCGGGACGCAATGCCAGGTGTGCGACCCCGACCGCCGGGGCGGCGCCGTCATACGGCGGCCCGGTCCTCCCGGAGCCCGACGTCCCCTCGCCTACGCCCTGCGCGGCCGACCTCACCAGCCGGGCCTGGACGAACAGATCGTGCAGGTGGTGGTCGACGACTACATCCGCCCCGTCGGGCGGGGCGGATGATGACCGCCCGCGGCCCCCGGCCACAGCCCGCCCCGGTGACGGCCTCGCCGCCGCACACCCAGCAGCCCGGCGTCCAGCACACGCCGGGCCGGACCGCAGGAGGAGTCGCGTGAGCACGGGGCGGTCCAAATTTCTGGGCACTCTCGCGAGCCGTGCTGTCGGAGGCGGCTTGTACCCTGCACTCATTCGACGATCGGACGATCATGGGTACGGTCATGCGGGCAGCGGGCGTCCAGGGGCGGGAGCGCGGGGATTTCGATGAGTGACGCACATCCGATACGAAGCCGCAGACCGGGCCTCTCGGTCGGTGCGCGCATCATCGCCGGGGTCGTCCTCGCCGCGATCGGGGCCGTCGGCGCCTGGCTCCAGCACGACGCTCCCGGCCGGAATGCGGAACCGCGTACGGAGTTCACCGCGAACAACCCGCCCGCCGGTCTGCCCACCGCGCTCACCACCGGCCAGCACCTCCACTGGTCCCGCTGCACCTCGCCGCCCACCGCGCGCACGGGCTACGAATGCGCCGTCATGAAGGCCCCCCTCGACTACCGGAAACCAGACGGCAGGACGATCGACGTCGCCCTGATCCGCCGCAAGGCCACCGGCCCGAACGCCCGGCGCATCGGCTCGCTCGTCCTCAACTTCGGCGGTCCCGGCGTGTCCGGCGTGAGCGGACTGCCCGAACGCCTCAACCAGTACAAGCCGCTCCTCGACCGCTACGACCTGGTCTCCTTCGACCCGCGCGGCGTTGGCGCGACCATCCCGGTGCGTTGCGGGAAGACCGCGGACGACACCGGCTACGACGGGGCCGACGCCTGCGCCGAGCACTCCGGGGCGCTCCTCCCGTACATCGGCACCTTGCACACCGCGCGCGACCTGGACCTGATGCGCTACCTCCTCGGCGACGAGCGGCTGCACTACTTCGGCGTCTCGTACGGAACGGCGCTCGGCGCGGTCTACGCCCACCTGTACCCGTCGCACGTCGGACGGCTCGTCCTCGAAGCGTCCGTCGAACCGACCGAGGACCTCGACGAGGAGCAGGTGTCGCAGGTCAAGGCGGTCCAGGCGGCGTTCGACCGGTTCGCTGCGCACTGCGCGGCCCGTATCCGCCACTGCCCGACCGGCGACGGGCCCGAGGAGGCCGCGCGACGCATGGCGCGCCTGGCCGACCGCCTGGAGAAGAAGCCCGCTCCGGCCGGCGGCGGAAGGAACCTCGACGCCGACGACCTCGCGTACGCCGTCAGCGACCATCTCGACCTCGGCACAGACGGCTGGTCGCCGCTCGCCAAGGCCCTCACCGCGCTGATCGACCACAACGACGGCCGTCCGCTGAGCAAGGGCGCGGACGACATCGGCTCCGCCGACCGCGCGGCGACCCCGCGCGACAGCAGCCGCGCCGCCCAGACCGCGATCACCTGCGCGGACTCCAGCCTGCG
Source organism: Streptomyces sp. RB17 (assembly GCF_009604455.1). Taxonomy (GTDB): domain Bacteria; phylum Actinomycetota; class Actinomycetes; order Streptomycetales; family Streptomycetaceae; genus Streptomyces. Next base: position 5,566 of record NZ_WEGL01000032.1, on the reverse strand, counting down.
GCCCGGCTTCGAACGCCTCGACAGGGACGAGGCCCGCATCAAAGCCGCCTCACCCGTCTTCGGCGCGGCCTGGTCCACCGGCGTCTACCTCTGTTACGACTGGCCGTTCGGCGGCGAGCGCGCCACGCCCCAGGTGAACGCCGACGGCGCGGCCCCCGTCCTAGTGGTCGGCGGCACCGGCGACCCGACTACCCCATACCCCGGCGCCCGCCACATGGCCCGCGCCCTGGGCGACGGTGTCGGCGTGCTCCTGACGGCCGAGGAGGAGGGCCACGGCACATACCCGCAGAACCGCTGCGTCACGGAGACGGTCGACCAATACCTCCGCACGGGCCGCACCCCGGCCCCGGGGACGGTGTGCCGGGGCAGCATGTCCTGAGGCCCGTACGGATCCGCCGGGCGGCCGTCAGCACACCGGTTCGCTCGCAGGGGCCCCGGGCGTGCACCACCACACCGCCCGGTCCGAGACCGCCTTCGGGTGGGTGCCGGGTCGATCGCCTGGGGCATGATCGCCGACGGATACCGCCCCGATCGCTTCGACGTCATCGGAGCCCTCGTCCGCCTCACAGGAATGGACGTGATCATGTACGCCTCGCGTGGTATCTGACGACCTCAACCGCAGGCCATTCCGCCCGATTGAATCCGACACCGCGAGCGGCGCGAAGGCGTCCCGCCCGAAGCTCGTGCTCGTCGGCTACGCGCGGGTCTCGACCGCCGACCAGAACCCCGATCATCTGATTGACGCCCTGCTGCGGCCGGCGTCGCCGCAGCCGCCCAGGAGCAGCCCGCACGAGAAGGTGGCGTGGGCGTGCGTGCGGCGGAAGACGTCCTGCTCGATCGCCTCGGTCGGCAGCACCACGGGCACGTCCGAATGCTCATCCCCGATCACTGCCGTCTGCACCAGCCGCGTGTCCCGCACTAAGACGACCCCAATCGCCCACGGTCAACGATAGATCCGCAGGCGGCGCGCACGACAGAGAGCCGATCGGTCCCCTCCCGACGGCAACCACCCTGGCGGCATGACGAGTTGAGCCCGTTGCGGCCGGGTCAGCGGGCGAACGCTTCGGTCAGGCGCACGCTGTAGCCGTCCTCTTCCATCAGCACGACGGTGACGCCGAACGGGTCGGGATGGACCAGCTCGGTCGGGGTGAAGGAGAAGTTCACCGCGGCCTGGATCGGCGACACCAGTTCACCGCCGGGCTGCGGCGGCAGGGCCGGCCTCCAGTCCGGGGCGACCGACGCCCAGCCCTCGGGGCTGCGGGACAGGAACTGCTCGCCGTAGGGGAACTGGTGCAGGACATGCCCGATGCGCGTGGCGAGCACCATGTTCAGGCACGGTGCCGGGCCGACGATCGGCAGCTCGCAGGCGGTGGCGACATCGTGGGTCTCCCAGGCGAGGACCACCTCGTCCGTGCCGGCCGCCGCGGCGATATTCGCGAGTTCCGCAATCCCGGCGAGCGCGTCCTGACCGACCTTGATGGGCCGGACCCAGATCAGCCCGACCAACTCGCCACGCACCAGCGGCATCATGACCGGCCGCGGCACGGCTCCCTCGGCCAGCGATGCGGTGTACGTCTCCTTCATCACGCCCACCAGGCCGTTCCACATCCGTGCTTCCACGGAAGCCCCCTTCCTCGCGCCGATCCGATCACCGCACCCTGCCACGAGGGCTGAGGCCGTGTCAGCGAGATGATCACCCAGCTGCGGAGCGGTGCTGGCGGAAGGCTTTGCTCTCAGGGGGCCGTCAGCTCAGCTGTGCCACAGCGGCGCCGGGGGCCTCGGGCTGTCTGCCGGAGCTCGGCTTCTGAAGTTCGTATACGTCGCCGTGCACGTCCACGGCTGGCCCGCCGTGCGGTATTCGGCCAGGTCCGATGGCTTTGTGCCATTCGTCGGCAACCCGGTCCCAACATCACTGCGGCCCGGCTACATAAGGAGGCTGGGGTGGCGTGCTGCCGTCCCCGCGTGGTGATGGCCGGTCGGTGGGGGAGGTTGGGAACGGTTGCTGACCATCAATGTGGCGGTGCTGCTCGCAGTCATCGTCGTCTGGCGACTGCGACGGCGTACGGAGGCCCGCAGCCGTTTTGACGAGAAGCTGACCGTCGTCATCGTCCTGGCGCTGGGCGTCCTGATCGCACCCACCCCGGCGGGCCAGGGGATCTTGAACATCGTGGGACAGCTTGCGAGCGGCGTCACCCAGGCCGGCCGATGAGCCCCCGCACATGTACGGGCCGGACGGCGCCCGTCGGGGCACGGGGTTGCGGAGCGGGGGAGTGATGGCGGCACGTCGTCGGCGCCGGCGCTTGAAGAAGCGGACGCGCAGGCAGCTGCAGGGCTGGGGTGCGGTGGCGGCGGTGGCCGTCGTGGTGTGGGTGGCCGGGCACTGGTCGGTGCTGTGGCCTGTCCTGGTGGCCGTGCTCGCCGCGGCCGTGGTGGGCGGGGCCGGATGGGCACTGTTGGGGGCGCACCGTCTCGCGGTCGGCCAGGACCGGGCCTGGCGAGCTCAGGAGGAGCCCAGGGCGCGGGAGTTGTCGATGGCCGAGGTCGACGCGTTGTCGTGGCAGGAGTTCGAGACGTACGTCGCGGACCTGTGCCGACGGGACGGCTGCACGAAGGTCATCGTCAGCGGAAAAAGCGGCGACCTGGGCGCGGATGTCGTCGGTTACCTGGCCGACGGCCGCAAATTGGTGGTCCAGGTCAAGAAGTATGCGCCGCACCGGAGTGTGCCCTCGCAGGACATGCAGAAGTTCGTCGGCACCGCCCGTCTCGAGCACGGCGCGGACGTCGCGTTGTTCGTCACCACCTGCCGCACGTTCACGAAGGCTGCACTGGGCCTGGCGCTGCGCCAGGACATCGTGGCCATGCACCGCGACCTGCTGGGCTCCTGGGTCAAGGGCGCTCATCTGGAAACCCTGATCCCGCTGAACGGCAGCGGCGGCGGCACCAGGCGGCGCCCCTCCGCCTGACTGGGCGGGCTGCTGCTCGGCATCTCCACGCGTGCGGGCTGACCTCCATCACCGGCCCCACCCACGTTGGTGTCAGGGCGGCCAGGGCAGCGCCGTCAGCAGGACAACGCCGGTCACGAGGACGAGCGCGGTCAGTGCCGGTCGACGGGTGCGGCCCGGTCCGGCACCGACCGCGATCAGCGCGACGGTGAACACGGTGACCAGGAGCCACACGGCGAGCCACGCGGTCAGGGGCAACCGACGGAATTCGTTGACCAGCCGTAACGTGGCTTCCGCCGGGTTGGATTCCCGCGCAGGAGTGCCCACGTTCCCGCCCTTGAGCGTCGGCGCTGACGCGAACGCACGCATCACCGATGGGGCCCGCCGAACCGACTGTGTTTCGTCACCTGGGGCGGCCCATTTCGTCGGTAACCCCAGGTTGCTGGCCTCCCACGATCCTATGTGTCACACCGAAGTGGCAGACTGGCGGCCCAACGAAGCTCCGGAAGGGCAGGGCGATGCGGCAGGGTCATCCGTCGAGCGCCACTGCTCGGGGGCGGCTGGTGCCACGGGGGGAGATGCGCGGCTGTGATCTTCGACAGTCTTGATGTGTCGTACGGCAACATGTGGGGTTCCCACCAGGGAATGACCCATCCGGACCCGATGTCGCGCGCGGTCGCGGCACGCAGACATGCTGCCGGGATGGAGTACGCGGTTCTGCTGTCCCGGCGGGAGCGACCGCTGGCACTGGTCGAATACTGGCCGCGCCGGATGTGGCGCGTGTATCTGTTCGACGACAGGTCCTGGCGCATGCAGATGATCGACCTCAAGCCGCACAGCACGGGGATGTTGTTGGCTCACCGGAACACCCGATGGCAGTTTTCCAACGAGCAGGAGCACTCGTCCTGGAAGTGGGATGTTCAGGAGACCACGACCGTCTCGGCCGACGGGCAGGTCGAGGTGAGGTCCGAGTTCGCCGGGCCGAGGGGAGCGTCGACGGAGCCACTGCACGTTCGAACATCCGGCCCGTCGAGCGTCCCCGTGCGGCGGTTCCCGGCGCCCGTCGAAAGCTTTCTCTGCCCCGTACCGGAATTCGGCGACTGGCAGGTGTTCGCGCCGTTCCTCGCCCAGCAGGGCCACGAGCCCGCCACGCCCGTGGTCCTGAGCGACGTGTCGGTGGACGAAGGATCGGGACCGCTGCGCGCCACCGGAATCGAGCAACTGTTCAGTCCGGGCGCGTGCGACACTCCGGATGGGCCGGGCGTCGTCGAGCCCGTTGACGCCGGCCTGCTGCGGATCACGTCAGGGCAGCTGGCGGTCTCGGACCCCGGCTGGATCGGAGAGACCCCGCGGACCGTCGCTGTGCCACCGGGCGAGTTCCCGGTCACGCTGTCGCTTTTGCGCACGACACGCGGGGCCGGTGTCGCCGCGGCCAGGGTGACGTTCCTGGACATCCCGCCCCGCGAGTGGGAAATGGCCCTCCGGCCCGACGAGGATCTGGGGCTGCTCGGCGAGGGCCAGTTCTACGGGGTTGGCGTGGATACCGGCACAGCGGCTTTCATGGATGCGACTCGGACGGTGATCGAAGACCAGCTGGACGAGGACCTGTTCATACCCCTCGACAGCCATTTCACCGTCGAGCTGCCCAGCACGGGGCTCGAGCCGAACCTCATCGCCTTCCGTGCCGGCCGGGGCGACGGGGTCTACCCCGTCTGGATCGGCCGCACCGATGACGGACAGGTGGGTTGCGTCGTCGTCGACTTCCAGCTCCATTCCGCTGACGGGGGAGAGTAAGGAGCCGCCGACCATCGGCGCGAGGCCGCACTGCCCGAGACTGGGACCGCGGCGAACCTCCAGAGTGCACACGGTGATTGAGAAGCTCGACAACTCGATCACCGACTTCGGCCTGGTGGACGCCTTCCCGGAGGACGTCAAGGAAGCTCGCCAGCGGTACTACGCGCCGATGCACATGGGCGATAGGGCCACCGGCGCAATGCGCTGGCATGGTGGGCCAGCAAGTCCAGCAGGGCGTGTATCCCGCGCAGATACGCAGAAGTTCCCGCACACGGGAGCCGCCTTCGGTGGGATCGGCGTCAGCCCAATCGCCCGGCCGACGGCGGTCTGCGCTTCGTCACCCACACAGCCCCATTTCATCGGTACGCCTCTGTAGGGGTCCTGGGTCGTGCCGGGCCTGGCCGCGCAGGGGTGTGCGGCAGCCCCGGCGCTGTCCGGCGCTGTCCGGCGGGGGCCGTGTCCGGCCGGCCCTGAGCCGTGGTCTTCGCCTCGTCCGGCCGGTGACTTTCTGGGGCCCGGCGGGGGAGGCCGGCGCCGTGCGGGCCCGGCATGAACACGGTGAGGATGACACCTGAGTCCTCAGAGTCCTCCGGTTCGTCCTGCCGTGCCCCGGCGAGGACTCGCTGTGACGCCGGTGCTGCCCGCGGGGCTCGGGGCACTGCCGGTGCCGCGGTGGCCGGGTCCCCTGCCGGTCGGGTCGTCTCCGGGCGGATGGTCTGTCTCTGTGTCCGGCTGCGGCTCTGCTCGGGGCCGGGGGTGAGGGGGTGGGTGCGGGGGGTCTGGGCGTGATGTCGGCCATGCGAGCGGGATCACATCCTATGGAGGGTCGT
>NZ_WEGL01000031.1 GCF_009604455.1 Streptomyces sp. RB17 | reverse complement strand
GGCGAGGCGGTCAACCACGCCGTCGCCGGTGTCGCCGCACTCCACAACCTCAAGCTCGACATTCGGTAACCGAAGCACCCCGTCGCGGGGCAACAGTTTCCTGCCCGCATTACGTGATGGCTCTTAGGCAAGTCGCTTGTCGGATCCTGTCGGAGTCTCCGCATAGTCGGTCATGTCCAGCCTGTACCGGTTGCCGGAGTGCGCTGAGCCGGGTATCGCCGCCTCGCGCCGCGGGCGGCAGTGCGTGTTCGTGCAAGGCGAGGCGGATCAGCGCATTCGCAGACCCCGTCGGCCGGGCACTACTTGAATTGCTCCGCGCCCGCCGGCGCCGGCCTTGCGGCGTCCAGACCGACGGACGGGGCGACGTCACGCAGGGACGCCGAGCGGCGGGTGCTCGAGCACGCGGGGCTTGTACTCGACCAGCTGGATGCGGCCGTCGAAGGTGCGGTGCTCGATCATCTCGAGGGCAACGTCCGGATAGCCGTCGTAGATGCGTTCTTCGCCCGTGGCCCCGGTGATCACCGGGAACATCACGACCCGGAAGCGGTCGACGAGTCCGGCTCGTAGCAGGGACCGGCACAGGCTGAGGCTGCCGATCGTGCTGAGGAGACCCGAGCCACTCGACTTCATGGCGCGGACCGCCTCGACGGCATCGTCACGGACGAGCGTGGAGTTGGCCCACGTCAGTGGCTCCTCGAGGGAGGAGGAGAACACCACCTTGGACGCTTGCGTGAGCTCGTCGACGGACGCCTCTTCCTCGGGCCTGAACTCGTCTTGGCCATTCGGGACCTCGCCTGCGGCGAAGCCCGACATCAGGCGGTAGGTGTTCGCTCCCATCAGGTAGGTGGCCTCGGGCTGCTCTCCGAGCCATGCGAGGTACTCCGGGCCCTCGAGGCCCCAGAACCCGGGCCATCCCTCTCCCGATGCGTAGCCGTCGAGGGAGGTGATGAAGTCGACGAGAAGCTCCGACACGGCGGTGTCCTTTCCTTGGGTGTCACGAGCTTGGACCGGTCGGTAGCCACAAACTCATCGGCCGCGCTGTGGAGTAACGAGAAAACCCATGACGCTGCAGCCAACCAGGCCGGCGGACGGCACTGCTTCGGAGGGCCCGGAGGCCTACGTGATTGCGCTATGCACACAGTCGGGGAATGATCTCCGCTCGATTGGGAACGGCGGTTTGAGCTCTGTCAAAGCCCCAGCTCAGCCCAACCCGCGAACGGCCCCAACAGGCCCCCAGGTCCGCTGCAGGCTGACCCCGGCACATCCCCCGGAGCCTGAGCGTTCGCGAACTGCAGAGCATCGACGGACCCCTCGTCCGCACTCCGGAACACCTGCGACGAATCATGCTGATTCCTCGCACGATGCCCGTTATGCAGCAGCTGCCTACCCCGTGCCCCGGCCAGCCATCTGATCCCGGACGCCACCGATCGGTTCGATGCTGCCTACCGGGCGGCCAAGGCACAGTCTGCCGTGTTCGTGGGCATAGAACGCGAGGGTGAACGGCGGACGGTGAAGGCGGATGCGCTGACCGCCGGCCCGGACCACGTCGTCGACGACGCCGTGAACGTCGCCCTGCGGGCCGCCATCGTCCGCCTGGTCCGCGAGCGGGAGGCCGGCTCGGACGCCTTTGCGGGCCCGGTGTACTTCATGCTGCACGGCGTGCCGAGCGAAGAGCGAGCCCGCGAGCTCGCCGCCGCCTTCCACGCCGCCCTGTACGGGGGTCTGGGGCCGCTGGGAAAAGCGCGCGCTCGGGACGTGACCGATAGCGGTCGGCCGCAGCGGTGGAGTTCGCTCGGTCGGCTTGGGGGAACCGCCGAGCAGCCGCGGTCAGGGGAGCTCGGTGGCAGTGCGGCCGCCTGTGACGCGAAGAAGGTCCAGTTTCCCCGCGTCGTCGCTCCCGGTTGCTGCCGTGTATGTGACCATGCGCAGGTCTGCGCCGGGGACGATGAGGACGTCGCAGTCGAGCAGGATGTCGCCGATTTCGGGATGCTCGATAGTTTTGCGGTCAGTCGTGTGCTGGGTGGCGGCCGTCTGCGTGGACCAGTAATGAGCGAAGGCGTCGGATACTTCTCGCAGTTCCCGCACGAGGCGATCGAGCTGGGCGTCCCGGGGTAGCGCGACACTGCGTCCTTGAGGTCGGCGACGATCGACGCGGCAAAGGCGTCCTGTCCGCGCTCGGACCGGACGCGAAGCATCAGGGCATGTGCGGCGCCGTTGCCGAAGAGTGCGCGGGCGAGGTTTCGTTCGGCGGTGGGCAAGACGGAAGGGTCGCCGTGCAAGGCGCTCCACGTGGTGTTCCACCACACCAGGGACCAGTCAGCGGTGAACACCCCGATCGGCACCTCGCTCAGGCGGGCGGCGAGCCGTTGGATCCCCGGGGGCACATGGGTGCTGACCGTCCCATCCTGGGGCGGCAGGAGCCCGGCGCTGCGGTACAGCTGGTCACGCTCGGTGCGGGAGAGCTGAAGGGCTCGGGCGAGAGCGCCGACGACCTGGGCCGAGGGGTTCTTCGCACGTCCCTGTTCCAGGCGCAGGACGTAGTCGACGGAGAGCCCCGCCAGCTGTGCGAGCTCCTCGCGGCGCAGTCCCGGGGCACGACGGCCGACCGCCACGGTGAAGCCGGCGTCGGCCGGGGACAGGCGGTCGCGCCACGCGTGCAGGAGCGCGGCGAAGTCGGAGCGGGAGGAAGCCATGGGTTCATTCTCGCCACGCGGCACCCGATGAGCCTGGGTACTGCCAGTCCTAGTGACGGGGACGGCACTGGCCGGCGCCTGCGCGACCGGTGAACGTGTTGATGCGCCCAGACGGGGCGCCATCGGCTGACCAATTGAGGAGTTCCCCATGCATCACACCATCGTGATGACGGGCGCGAGCCGCGGGATCGGCCGCGTCGCCGCACAGCACATCCTGTGCCAGTCGCCCAACGTGCACCTCCTCGTCGTCGCCCGCGGATCCTCCGGCGCACGGCTGGCCGACGAGCTCGGCGCGGGCGGGCACGCGGTCTCGCACGTCGTAGCGGACCTCGGCTCGCTGGAGAGGGTCCGCTCGGCCGCGACCGAGATCCACGACCGGCTGGAACGCGGTGAACTCCCGCCGCTGCGCGGCTTCGTGGGCAACGCGGGCATTCAGCACACCAACGCGCTCACCGAGGGACCCGACGGATTCGAGTCCACCTTCGCCGTCAACGTGCTCGCCAACCACCTGTTCGTCCGCCTGCTCCAAGACCGATTCACTGCTCCCGCCCGGATCGTGATCACCACAAGCGACACCCACTTCGGCGACTTCAAGCACAACATGGGCATGGTGCCCGGCCCGGCCTGGAAGTCCCCCGACGTCCTTGCCCGCACAGGCGCCTTCCCCAGGCCGCACACCATGGCCGCCGGCCGCACCGCATATTCCACGAGCAAGCTGGCCACCATCTACCTCGTCCACGAGTACGCGCGCCGACTGCCGGCCGGGATCGACACCGTCGCCTACAACCCCGGCTTCGTCCCCGGCACCGGCCTCGCCCGCAACGCAAACCCCATCTCCCGGTTCACGATGCGGCGCATCCTGCCGGTGATGACCCTCACCCCCTTCGCCACCAGTCGCAACGCCGCGGGCCGCTGCCTCGCCGAGGTCGTCCTCGGCACAATCCAGGCGCCGACCGGCTCCTACATCGACCGCAACCGTGTGGACCGCTCGTCGGAGGAGTCCTACGACCCACAGCGCGAAGGTGAGCTCTGGCAGGCCGCCCAACGCTTCACCGCGGCCTGGCTGCCAGGGCAGGCGCGTTCTCAGATGACGTGATGAGTGGTTCGTCCTGACAGAGTGGGTGCGGCCGATCGCCCCGACCGGAAGCAGCGAACACGATTCCTGAAGATCAAGGTTGTCGAAGCCGAAGATCACGAACAGGCAGTCGCGTTCGCGTGCCACCTTCCCCGACCAGCATGCTCGTGCACCACTTCAAGGACGTCGTGCTGCCGTGTCCACCTGCGGAGCTGCCCGAACTGCCCACTCTGGCTGAGGCACCGGACCCGCACCGCATCCGGAGGCGCCGCTCGGCCGCGGGCGCAATGAGCGCCCTGGGGGCTCCAGCCGCACTGTCCGGTCGCCACACGCGCCCCTGGCCGTGTCCGGTGGGGTCAGTCCTCGCCCGGCTGCATGATCGTCAAGACCGGCTCGGCGTTGCCGCCGGCACCATGTGGGCGGCGAGCTGGACGCGGCGGGGCTGACGGCGCGGCCGCCTCGGGGGACCCGGTACAGCACGACCGTGACGCGGTCCCCCGCTGCCCCGGCTGCGCTGGATGGCGACGCGGGCCATGACCAGGACGTCCCACAGTCGGCCGGGCTCGTCCACGGGGTCTGTCGGTTGCTGTCCCCGTCGCTCCACTGCACGCAGTCCGCCCAGGCAGCGGCGCTCAGGGCAACCGGGACCGCGAAGCCCGCCTCAGAACTGCGGCGGATAGTTCTTCATGACCACGAGATGTCCGTTCTCAGATCCTCAGGATCCAGTGTCTCGTGCGTCCAGGATCAAGGCGCCCGGCCCGCCGGGATGAGCGAGTATGCAGCCGCACACAACTGGCTGACCATCGTCCAACTGCCTCATGTGCACCGGATTTGAACCCAGTCGAGGGAGCTTGGTCGCTGTTACGGCGTGGCCCATCGGCCAACACCGCCTTCACCGACGACGAACACCTCGAACGCACCCTCCGCCGGGGCCTGCACCACATCCAGCTCCGCCCCGACCTCATCGACGGCTGCCTCACTGGCACCGGGCTCACACTCACACACCAACCGACAACAACCCGAAGAGCTCAGTAGAACGTCCGGAAGTCCTCGAAAGAGGGCTCGAACGAGGGGTCGGGCAATCGATACGCCTTGCACCGGGCCTCTTGCTTGCCCTGAGGTCCGACGCCGACCGCCTCACCGGGGAAGGCATCCGAGATCACCGTCCATCCCAGATTCCGCTCGTAGTACTGCACGGCCGTGTGCACGGACGACCACCAGTCATCGTCGACAACAATCAGGCCACCAGGGCGGACGATCTTGCGCAAGAAGTAGAGATCGACGAAAACCTCATGGAACCGGTGACTGCCGTCCACGAAGGCGGCATCGGCAACGAAGCCTTCGCTCAGCAGCTGCGGAAGCGCGATCGACGAAGGAGCGAGGATGAGCGTGGCGATCGCGTCCAGACCAGCAGAGCACAGTAGATCCCAGCCGGCGTTGGAGTACTCGCGTTCTTGAAACGGGTCAATGATGACGTGCTGGGGAAGCGGACGGTTGACGGTTGCCAGCGCCTCTCCGATGGCGAGCGCTGAGCTGGCGTAGGCGAGACCGATCTCCACAACCTTCTCGACTCCCTCGAAGACCATCAGATCGCGCAGTTGATCGCAGTGCTGCTCGGGCACCGTGACGGTCTCGAAGTCTCCTTCGTGGTCTCGCGTCCGAGGCGGACCCTCCTGCGACAGACGGCGGCGCACCTCACGGACCCGAGCCACACCTTCATCCGTGTTCGCCATAACTGACCGTTCCTCCTGGACAAGACAGCACAGCACCCCGCCCACCATAGAAGCGAAGGCGAACCTGTGGGCAAGTTCGTTCCGGGGAACTGCGGTTACCGCCAGGAGCCGTGGCCAGGCTGACGGCCCCGGCGAGCCGCACCCTCGCTCACCACCAACACTGTGGCAGACACGCAGCGACATCACATTCACACCGCCATTGAGATCATTCCAACTTCTGGCGGCAGTCGAACGGCGCTGTGTCACGGACATCTGGTAGACCCTGGCTATGACGTTCTTGGCGGTGGTCGAGGGTGATGCGCTCGGGTGGCGCATCGATCGGAATGCGCTGACAGACGCGATCCGTGCCCGGTGGTCTGGGGTCGAGATCGACTCGATGCACTGCAGCGAAGTGCGCAGCCTCATATGGCAGTTCAAGACGGAGAAGGGTCCGGGTGCGGCGTATCTGCACGAGGACGGTACCTGCCTCCACCTCTGGACCTTGACCTGGTGTTCTGCGATGAGGGTTACACCTTCGACGTTCGTCTGCGGGCGGGAACGACCGAGGCCGAATTGACGGACCTGGCGAATGCTGCGGGTTGAGAAGCCGTTGCCATACCGATCATGGAGTCTGTCGATCGAACTGGAGTCTCGATCGGGTGATCGCGGGCCCTGCCCGGCATGAGAGCAGGGCCTGGCGGTATACGGGGAAAATCCAGGGGATCGGACGGCCGCGCGCTGCTACGGTCGGGCGCCATGAGCTGGCTTCCCGATGACTTCGTCCACCCCGTCCTGGTACCGCTGCCGGGCGGTGGCCATCACCTGCGGCCGATCCGGGAGGCGGACACCCCGCTCGACTATCCGGCTGTGATGGGTTCGCGCGAGCGGTTGTGGACCATCTTCGGCCCGGCCTGGGGCTGGCCCGCGGCCACCATGACCTACGAGGCCGACCAGGCCGACCTGTTGCGGCACGAGAAGGAGATCGCCGCACACCAGTCCTTCAACTACGCGCTGTTCGACGCGGCGGAGACAGCTCTGCTCGGCTGTGTCTACATCGACCCACCGGAGAGGGCCGGCGCGGACGGCGAGATCTCCTGGTGGGTGGTGGACGAGCTGGTGGGCAGCAAGGTCGAGCAGGCCCTCGACGCGCTGGTGCCGCAGTGGATCGCCGCCGACTGGCCGTTCGAGCAGCCGCGCTTCCTCGGCCGCGAGATCTCCTGGTCGGACTGGCTCGCCCTGCCGGAGCATCCCGACACGTAAGTGGTTGTTCCTCGTACCGATTTCGAAGGCTGTCGATCGAACGGGAGTCTCGATCGGGTGACTGCGGCGGTTTCCGCGCGTGAAAGCAGGGCCTCCAGGTAGCTCGGGGGTGCGATCCCATTCCGAGTGGTTCCCGGAGGCCCTGTTGTCTTTGTTGTACGTTCCCGAGCATGTTGCCTTCAACTCGCCCGCCGTGTCGTGCGATTGCCTCGCGCACGTGTACGGCAACGCGGCGGACCATCCGGACCGGGTGCGCCGGTATCCGTCGGACATGACGGACGCGGAGTCGGCGGCCGTCCGGCCGTTGCTGCCGGTGCCGGCCTGGTTCCAGGGGCGGGGTGGACGGCCCGAGGGCTACTGCCACCGGCAGCTGTTGGACGCGATCCGCTACCTGGTCGCGGGCGGGATCTCGTGGCGGGCGATGCCCTCGGACTTCCCCGCATGGGCCCGGGTCTACGCATTCTTCCGCCGCTGCCGCGAGCACGGGCTGATTGCCGAGTTCCACGACCGGCTGCGCGGGACGGTCCGTGAGCGCGAGGGCCGTGAGGCCGAGCCCACAGCGGGGATCATCGACGCGCAGTCGGTGCGGGCCACCGCGACGGTGCCGGCCGCCTCACGCGGCTACGACGGCGGGAAGAAGGTGCCAGGCCGCAAGCGGCACATCGTGACCGACACCCTCGGCCTGCTCCTGGCCGTCGCGGTCACGGCTGCGAACATCGGCGACCGGGACGCCGCAGCGGGCCTGCTGATGCGGCTGCGCCGTCTGCACCGCGACATCACCCTCGTGTGGGCCGACGGCGGCTACACCGGCTCCCTCGTCGGCTGGTGCCGGGACAAACTCGCCCTGACCTTGGAGATCGTCAAGCGCACCGACGACATGGCAGGGTTCGTGGTGCTGCCGAGGCGGTGGGTGGCAGAGCGCACGTTCGCGTGGTTGATGAACTCCCGCCGTCTGGCCCGGGACTACGAGACCCTGCCCGCCACCAGCGAGGCGATGATCCGGTGGTCGATGGTCACGCGGATGAGTCGGCGTCTGGGACGGCCACGGTCCGCCGGACGGCACTGAACGCCCCCGACGCCTCCAGGAGGAGCCACCCGCGCTCCGCCAGGCGCCGGGCTTTCGACCGCAGCCCCTCGACCTTCGCTGGCGTCGCGTCAAGGCCCAGCTCCACCGCGATCTCCTTGGCCCGAAGCGGTCCATGACCCGTGGATCGCTGCCGTTCCAGCACGCCCAGAATGCGCTGATAGTCCGGCGCCAAAACCGTCACCGGCAGCCCTTCCCGCCAGGGCGGCACCGCCGAGCCCGGCACCGGCGCGAGCGACAGCACCGCTTTCTCCTCGGCCTCGGTCCCGGCGGTGGTCTCGGCAGCCGAGGCTGCCAGGGCCTCGACCAGCTCTTCCCGCGCGATCACCCGCCGGTCCAGCTTGATCTCGGCGGCCTCCAACACCTCAGCCAACCGGGCGACTTCCTCCCGTAGCCCTTCCACCCGCACACGGGCCGCTGTCTCCCGCTCCTCCAGCATTCCCAGCACCGACGCCATCGCGCACCCCTCGCGCACGGAGCGGGAGCAAGACGCCGGATGTCTCTCTCATTCCGAGCTACACCATGCCTGACCAGCAGAAATCAACGGATCACGTTCGGTTGAGATACGGCTTCTGATCGCAGCCCGTGGCGGCGAGCTGGAGGACCAGGACGGCTCGGACGAAGTGCGGGTCGTCGAGCAGCGGAGTTTGCGCAGGACGCGCCAGGACTTGAGGGTGGCGATGACCCGTGCGCGGATCTTTGCGTGGGACCGGCTGACGGCCTGCTGGCCGGTGCAGAGGCTGTCCCATCGGCCGCGGTAAGGCAGACGGACCGTTCCGCCTGCACCCTGAAGTCTGGCCTCAGTGGGGCGCCGCGACCGCAGTGCCCCACGCCCGCTCGATCTCGGCGGCCGGAAATGGCGTCCGCTTGCTCTCGGTGAGCAGACGACGGGCGAATTCGCCGAAGGCCACGGCAGCTCGGGAATGCCGGTCGATGATCGCGGCGATCTCGCGCGAGACGTCACCGGGCCGGTGGCCGGCGATCCACTCGCGCAGGAACGCCTCGTGTTCCATACCGCCGAGCAGGCCATCGGGCAGATGGTGGCGGAGCAGATGACTCACAGTGTGGCAGCGGTCATACACGAGGTGGTCGGAGAGGAACTCCGCTTCGGCAACTGACAGTTCGAAGCCGGAGCTCAGGGCGAGTCCGAAGTCCGCGAAGTACAGCAGTCGACCGTCGGTCAGGACATTGGCGAAGTGTGCGTCGAAGTGGACGAGTCCGTGCGAGCTCATGAAGGCGGTGCCGCGCGCCAGGGCTTGTTCCACCCACGGGTAAGGTGAGCTCTCCTCGCCCTCCGGCGCGGCGGTCCGGTAGTCGTGCAGCCAGTCGGCGAGTGTCTGCGGGACGTGTTCCAAGAAGAGAACCAGGCTGGACGAGGACCGGCCGATAGCCTCCAGCCGCCCGCGCACGGCCGATGATCCCTCCCAGTGCACGACCGCCCCGTCGATGCCCCCGAACTCGTCGGCGACCCCTTCGGGAGGGGAGTCGGGCAGGATGCGCCAGTGGTACATCAGCGGAAAGCCCTCGTACTCGTTCCCGAGGACCCAGTTGGTGGTCATGACGTGCACGGCCAGCTCCCGCCAGGCCCCGAACCCCGCTGAGCCCACCCCGTACTGATAGAACATCGGCAGTCCGAAGAGGTTCGCCGTCGACCGCGCGTTCTCCGGCCGCAACTCGGTGTCCGTCAGAGGGATCCGCTTGACGAACACCCGCGTGCCGTCGATGTCCAGCTCCGCCGACCTGCCGCCGATGCCGGACCCGAGCGGGTCGGCTGCGGCCACCACCTCGCCGAGCCGACGGTCACTCAGCAGTGACAGGTACGTGGCCACGGTCCCATAGGCGGCGAGCCGCGCAGCATACCGCGGGTCCGGGTGGTCCATGGACGACTCTCGGTGCCCTGAACCAGGGCTTTGGTGATCTCGCGACACGTTGTCGAGCCTATCCGCCAGGCCTGCCGAAGGAGCAGGTACGCGAAGTCGACCGGAACCCTGGCCCCGAACGCCGCCTCAGGCGATGACACGGGACCAAGTGGGGCGACGAGCGCACCCGGCCGTTTTCAAGGCTCTGCCCGCAGTTCCGTGAACCACAGAGCCTGGTGCGCCAGCAGAGACAGATGCGCCGATCGTCCCGTCTCCCGACCGTAGGGCATGCTGTTGCGGTGAGTAATCCTCAACCAGCATGGCAGGAATGGCTGGACAGCCTGGACGTGCCACGGAAGGCTGCCGCGGAGTCGCCGCGTGCCCAATTCAACGCCCTCGGCGTGGCCGATTCTGTGTAGGCGGTGGCCCGGTCCCGGCAGATCATCTCGGCTCCGCGATGCCCTTTGAGCCCGGCCGCGAGGTACAGCCCTTGCGGAAGGCGACTCGTCCACCCCCAGCACCCGCAGCGCACGGTCCGGCACCATCGGCGCCGAGGAGGTCGTTGGGGTCGTCGCCGGGGGTGAAGTAGAGGGAACGACGAGGGTGGCCTTCTTGCCGGCGCCGGTGGCGAAGATGACGGCGTCGATGGCGGGCACGTCGATTGGCGCTAACGGTCTGAACTGGCCCCGCTTTTCCGGCCCGAACTGGCCCCACTTCGGGGCTGGTGAGGCGATTGTTCCGGCTTGAAGTGGCCCCGGCTTCCGGTCTGCTCCGGCTCCAGCTTCGCTGGGATGGCTGTGCCGGGCGACTCGCTGTGGGAGAGAATGTTGGGCATGACGACTTGAAGAGCACCGGCCGTGCGGAGGCTCTGGCGCAAGGTCGGGACCTGGGACACGGTCTGTGACGGGGACCGCCGGATCTGTGCCGCCTGCGGAACGCCCGTCCGCTCGTACCAGTACCGATTCCATCCGCCCGAGTCCTCCATGTTCGAGCGGTGCATCGGACTCGCCTGGTGTTCCAGTTGCCGGATCTACTCCGGCAACATGGTGCACGTCCCGCGAAAGCGGATCCTGGTCGACGCCCTCGCTTCGCTTCCCCTCGAACAACGGGAGAGGCTTGCACATTCGGAAACGCGGCTGATCGAGTTCCTGGACCGCCAGGCCCGAGGCAGCAGAGATTAGATTCCACCCGCCAGCTGGCCTCGGGACTACTTCTTCGTCTGCTGCTGCTTGGCCCTGGTCTGGGCGAGGCGGTAGGACGCGGTGCCGGTCTCGATGATGGTGCCGTTGAAGGTGAGTCGGTCGACGATTGCTGCGTCTCGCCATGGCTCGGCTCGGCGCTCCTGAAACGGGTGTTGGAGGTGCGAATCCTGCCGGAAGCACAACGCATCACAGCGCTGACCTGGGATTATCCGGACACCCTCAGTCGGTGCGGACGGGGTTCAGTCGGTCGCGAGGACGGCCGCGGCCGCCCTGAGTTGGGACTGCTTCGCCTTGAGTACGGCGGTCAACTCCGGTGCGTTCTGCCGGATCTGGGCTTTCTCGAAGGCGGTCTCGACCGCGAACCACATACCGACCAGGTTGGTCTGCCGCTTGCAGTCGACGTCGGCCGAGGCGACCTGGATTTCCTGGTGGGTGGGCTGTGCGCCCTGGAACCGGCGGTCGCTCATCGCGTTCAAAGGATCGGGATAGGAGAATCCCTTTCCCTTCATGCACCGGGACCAGGCCCGGAACACCCCGGTCACCCGAGCGTCCGCCTTGGTGGTGAGAAAGCTACGGTCGTTGAGGTCCTGCGCAAGGTCGCTGGGTCCGAGCCGCCCCGAGCCGGCGATGGCGGCCTCCGCCTGTGCGGCGCATCCGCCCGCAGGGACCCGTTGGCCATTGACGACGGGCGGAGGGCTGGCGGGCGCAGTCGTCGCGCTGGACGCCGCAGGCCCTGTTCGCCCGGTGAGGACGAGCAGGGAGGTCCCGGTCGGCCGCGCGGGCGGCGGCCCCGGGTGGGTGCGGGGGTCACGGTCGCCGAGGTGATAGCCGTCGGCCCGTGCGGCGCGCTCGTCGGTGATCCCGTATCTACGGTCCATGAGGCTGCGGACGCCGAGCGAGGGGCCGATCGGCGCGGGCCGGTACGGCACGTCATACCGGTCCATGCACTGCTGGACAAGGATCCGGACTGCTTTTACGAGGCTCTGCTTCTCGGACGCCGAGAAGAGGTAGCGCTCGATGGGCAGTTTGAGGTCGACGCTGCTCAGCACTACCGGCGCGCGTCCGGCCGGCGCGGCGGCAGGCACCGCGGTGTTCGCCCGGCCCGCCGAGCAGCCAGTCGCCGCTGTCAGCAGAACGGCGCTGACGGCCGCGGCGACGACACCGCCGCCGATCCCGCCGAAGGCGCGGGAAGGGCTCACGGAATGGAAAGGCATGCCTCTGACCCGTTCGTCCGTGTGGGAAGACGCCGACCCGGTCCAGGCGTATTGGGCAAGGTCGACGTCATGTTATTGCTCGGTCGGGCATCGCCCGCTCAGAGAACCCATTCCAGCGAGGCGTTGTTGTTGTAGGTATTCGAAAGGTTACGGCTGCTTTGTGGGGCGACGTCGTCGTAGACGCCGCCCCAGTTCGAGTTGAAGAATATTCGCGCGGTGGGCCAGGTGGTGGTGTAGCCCAGCTTGTCGGTGGCGGACGCAGCGTCATTCTTGACCGGCAAGCCTTGACCCGCACCGGCCGAGGTGAAGACGTCCCCGGCGAAGTTGGCGACGTCCGAGTTGTTGTAACAGGCGCTGGACCCCTGCTCATTGGAGTTGTACCAGAGCAGCAGCGCGCAGCTGCTGGTTTGAGCGGACGCGGGGCGGGGAGTCGGGGAAGCGAGCGCCGGGGTCGCCAGACCCAGGGTCGCGGCGGCCACGACTGCCGATACGGTGATCATACGCACGCGCATTGGTATGGCTCCTGAATTTTGACCCGTGCGGGAGCACGATGAAATGAGAGGAACGCTACATTCCGCAGGTCGCCCATATTTGTGGACGCGATTCCCGCGCGATGACGATCATGGACTCAGCCCACCGAAATGGCAAGGGCAATAGCCTTCCGCGACCGTTCCATATATGCCACTTAATTCGATAGATGCGCGTTGTTCACATCTGAAATGCCCGCAAGAACGACATAAATTTTCCCGCCGGCCTCGCGGTGCCGCATGGGTCGTCACGGACGGTGAGAGTCGGTGGATGCCTGGGCCTGCAACCGTCCACGTAGCGCCGCCTCGCCCGCCGCGAGGAGAGCGGGGCGGGGGCGGCCGCTGTGGAGCCCTGGGCCTGTGTGATGTTGTGGTCGGCCAGTTGTCTTCAAGGGGTCGTTGATCCAGATCATGGAGGCACGCACGTGGAGGCCGGCGAGGTAGCTCTCGGGTGTCTTGCCGTATCGAGCCGCGATGCCGCGCCAGGCCCTCAGTTTGTTGATCAGGCGCTCGACGGTGTTCGGTTCTTTTTGAAGTTCTCCCCTCCCTTGACAAGCTCAGGAAGGGGATTCCCGTCTACCTTTCGGCGACAGGCTTGACGGATTTACCCGCCCTACGACCGCGCCTTCCGGCGGCCGGGATCTCCATGCTGACGTGGCCGATCCGATACAGGTGCAGGATGTTCCGGGCCGCGTTCCCGTCGGCGTTTCCGGTCCACCCACACTCGGTGTTCTTGCACGCGAACAGCTCTTGGGTCTCTCGGCTGCCTGGGTGATGAAGCCGCACGCTGAGCATCGCTGGGAGGTGTACGGGGCCGGTACCTTGACCAGCTCGCCGCCGCACCGGGCGAGCTTGTACGTCAGCATCATGACCGTCCGCCCCCACGCCTCTTGCGTGATGGAGCGGTTCGTACCGGCCTTGGCCTTGGCCCCGTTGCGCAGGTAATTGCCTTCGTTGTCGGGGTCGGGCTTCGGCTTGGGCGCTTTGGTCATGCCGAGGATGTTGAGCTGTTCGACCACGACCGTGCCGTAGGTGCAGGCGAGGTAGGTGGTCGTCTGGTGCTGCCAGTCCAAGGCTCGTCGCGTGGCTTTTGCTCGGAGCTGCTTGATCTGGTCGTAGGTGTGCTGCAAACGGCGGGAGGTCTTCTCCCCCTTCTTGCGGAAAGACTTCTGGTGCGCGGCCTGCCGCTCCAGCGTGAGGAGCTTGGCCTTCTCCTTCTCGGTGAGCCACTTGTCCCGGTCAGCGGTTCCCTCCGGGAGACGGGGCGGACGTCCGTGCTCCTGGTGGTCCTCGTTGGAGAGGGCGCGGGGGACGTTCACTCCGGCGTCGATGCCGACCTCCGGCCCCTGGCGGGGCTCGGGCCCGGCCTCCAAGGTCTGCACGCGGAATGCGATGTTATGGCCGCCGACGAACCTGACGCTTACGACCCGCAGCTGCACGTCGACTTCACTCTGATCCGCGGCGACGGCCCGCCCACCGCCGGATTCAGCCAGGCCGCGTGAGCCAGCCAAGGGCCGGATGCCTGAGCTGGCCGGGCGCGTGTCGGCGAGCACCTTGCGAAGCGCTGGCACCGCGTCCGAGGGCTGATCGCGGGGAACGGGTTGAGGTCACAGCAATCGGTCGACCAACCCGTCGACGTAGTCCGGGGTGAGCGGGACCATGCCGAACAAGACGCGGATATACATCGGGGCCAGGATGTGGTCCAGCACGTCGAACGCGTCGGGTGCGGGCTCGCCACGGTCGCGGGCGCGATCGAGCATGGACTGCAGTTGCCGGGTGCGTTCGGCGCGGAGGTCGGCGCCGGCCTGCAGGCCCTGTTGACCGCTGCTCGACAGGGCGACGGCCAGGTGCAGCACCGCCGGACCTTCGGGTCCGGTGATCTCGCGGGCCACTTGGGCGGCGTAAGTGCGCAGGTCGCCGGCGAGGCTCCCGGTGTCGGGCATCGGCGACTGCGCATTGAGGCGGGTGAGCGCCACGTCGGTGAGCAGGGTTTCCAGGTTGCCCCACCGGCGGTAGATGCTGCTGTCGGCTACACCTGCGCGGGCTGCGACGTCGCCGACGGTGAAGTTGCCGTAGCCGCGCTCGCTGATCAGGTCGGTGACGGCCTGGTGTACCTGCGCGCCGACGCGGGCGCTGCGCCCGCCGGGCCGGCGGGCTCGCTGTCGCTCGTTCATGCCCCCACCTTAACGCAGTCGGGACTTGCGTTTGCGGGGCAACCCTCCCTATAGTCACCTAACGCAGTCACTGACTGCTTTAGGGCGCTCGGGTGTATCGCCATCCGCGTCGACCGCGACCGGGCGCAACTTACGATTGAGGGGGATCCCGTGGTTGCATCGCATGCGACCGTAGGCAGTCGATCAAACCGGGCCGTGCTGCTCACGGTGACCTGCCTGGGCCAATTCATGGTCCTGCTCGACAACACGATCGTTGGAGCGGCACTGCCCGATATGCAGCATCGGCTGCACACTCAGCTGACCGGACTGCAATGGATCGTCGACGCGTACGTACTGCTGGTCGCCATGCTGCTGCTGTCCGGCGGTGTCTTCGCCGACCGATTCGGCCGCAAGCGGGTGTACCTGACCGGCGTGGCGGTGTTCACCGCCGCGTCGCTGCTGTGCAGCCTCGCGCCCTCGCTCGGCTGGCTGGTCGCCGGCCGGGTACTGCAGGGCATCGGGGCCGCGGCGCTGAGCCCTGCCTCGCTCGCCCTGCTCGCCGCCGCCCATCCCGTGCCGCAGGAACGAATCAAGGCGATCGGGCTGTGGGCCGGACTCAGCGGAATCGGTCTGGCCGCAGGCCCCGTGGCCGGCGGCGTGCTGGCCCAAGCCTTCGGCTGGCCCGCCATCTTCCTCGTCAATCTGCCCATCGGCGTGGTCCTGCTGCTGGTCGGCCTGCGCCACCTCGGCGAGTCCCGCAATCCGAGCGCCCCCGCGATCGACATCCCGGGCACGGTGCTGTCCATTCTGGCGGTGGGGGTACTGACCTACGGGCTGATCGAGGGGGGTGCCCGCGGCTGGACCTCACCGGTCATCCTGGGCAGCTTCGCCGCCGCGGTGATCCTCCTCGCCGCCTTCGTCGCCGTCGAAGCCCGTCGCTCCGCTCCGATGCTGCCGCTGCGCCTGTTCCGGCAGCGCCTGTTCACCGTGTCCAACACCGCCATGGTCGTGGTGGGGTTCGCGCTCATGGGCTCGTCGTTCTTCTTCTCCCAGTTCTTCGTGTACGTCCAGGGCAGCTCAATCCTGCGCGCCGGCCTGCAGACCCTGCCGGTATCCCTCGCCATGGTGATCGTCAGCCCGTACGCGGGCCGACTCGCCGCCCGGCACGGCTTCCGAATCGTGGTCACCGCCGGCCTGGCCCTGGCCGGCCTGGGACTGCTGGCGCTCGGCATGGTGCACGCCGACACCGGCTACGGGAACGTGTGGTGGCGGCTGGGACTCACCGGCATCGGCTTCGCCCTGACCATGTCCCCACTGACAGGCGCCGCCATCCAAGCAGTCAGCCCGCAGGAAGGCGGCCTCGCATCAGGCATCAGCAGCACCACCCGGCAGATCGGCGCGGTGCTCGGCGTGGCGGTACTCGGAGCCATCGTCCGCACCCGGCAATCCGGCGGCGCCTCCTTCGAGACCGGTCTCAACAGCGCCTTCCTCGCTGCCGGCACCGTCACCTTGGCCACCGCCGTGTTCACCGGCCTGTGGCTGGCCAGGTCCAAGCCCGCGGAAGGCTCCGCGGCGCCGCAACGTTCCACCGATGTCACCACCTCGAACGAGGCATCCGTGAACAGCCGTTGACAATAACAACCGCCCTGGCCGGGAAAAGCGGCTGCGCACCGAGGGCGTCGACATCACCACGCCGCTGCCGAGGACCCCTGCGCGAACGCTACTTCCAGGTCACCGACCCCAGCGGCGTGATCGTCCAGTTCATCGAGTGGGTCACCCAACCCCGAGAACACCTGAAGCCCCACCCGGCCAGGGTGATCCGGCCCTGGCCCGGCGACGCCCCACCAGGGCCGTGTGCGACATCCCGCAACCACGCAAAGGACCCCGACCTTGTCCCCTGACCCGACCACCGTGCACCCGCTGCCCGCCCACGAACGCGTGGTGTTCCTCAACCCGCTGGTCACCTCACCGAACATCACCGTGGGCGAGTACACCTACTACGACGACCCGGACGGCGCCACGGACTTCGAGCACCGCAACGTCCTCTACGCCTACGGGCCGGAGCGCCTCACCATCGGCAAGTACTGCGCGATCGCCACCGGAACCACCTTCCTGATGGCCGGCGCCGAGCACCCGACGATGGGGGTGTCGACGTACCCATTCACCATGTTCGGCGGCCGGTGGGCCGAGCAGACGCTGGACATCGTCACCGCCATGCCCAGCCGCGGCGACACAGTCGTCGGCAACGACGTCTGGTTCGGGTACCGGGCGACCGTCATGCCCGGCGTACGGATTGGCGATGGCGCCATCATCGCGGCCAGCGCCGTGGTCACCGCCGACGTCCCGCCCTACACGATCGTCGGCGGCAACCCGGCCAGACCGATCCGGCAGCGCTTCGACGACGCCGACGTCGAGCGGCTGCGGCGCGCCACGTGGTGGGACTGGCCCGCCGACCTGGTCACCGAACACGCCCGCACCCTCATGTCCGGGACACCCGCCGACATCGAACGCATCGCCACCGAGCACGGACAGGGGAAGTCCCTTTGAACCACGCGACCCAGGTATCCATCGAAGAGCACACGGTGGCCGACCACGCGGCCGGACCCTACGCCCTCACCACGGGACCGGACAGCGCCCTGTGGTTCACCCTCGTCCACAGCGGTCGGATCGGCCGCCTCGTCCCCGGCGAGGAGCCGACGAGCCACCGGCTCGCCCCCGACAGCGGACCGACCGTCATCACACCCGGCCCGGACGGCGCGCTGTGGTTCACCGAGTACCGGGCGGACCGGATCGGGCGGATCACCACCGACGGCGTGATCGACGAGTTCGGCGTGCCCGGCTCCGGCTGCGGGCCGTTCGGTATCGCGGCGGGACCCGACGGCACGCTGTGGTTCACCGAGACCGCCGCCGACCGCATCGGCCGCATCACCATCGACGGCAGCGTCACCGAATTCCCGCTCCCCGTCACCGGCACGTTCCCGTCCACGATCACCGCCGGCAGCGACGGAGGGATGTGGTTCACCCTCAACCAGGGCAACACCGTCGGGAGAATCGACATGGACGGTGCGGTCACCCTCCATCCCCTGCCGACGCAGGCGGCAGGGCCGGTCGGGATCGCCTCAGGCCGCGACGGAACGCTGTGGTTCACCGAGATCGCCGCCGGCCAGATCGGCCGGATCACTCCCGACGGGCGGATCACCGAGTTCCCGTTGCCCGACCGCGCCGCCCGACCGCACGCCGTCACCGTCGACGGACAAGGCACCGCGTGGTTCACCGAATGGGGAGGCAACCGCGTCGGCACGATCACCCCCGACGGCTCCGTCACCGTCCACGACCTGCCCACCCCCCGCTCCGAACCGCACGGCATCACCGTCGGTCCCGACGGCGCCCTGTGGACCGCGCTCGAGATCGGTGCACTCGCCCGCATCACCCCGCCGGACAGCACCGCCTGAACAAACCACCCCCCTCCCCTACCGTCAGCAGCGGTCGCCCGTACGGCGGCCGGTGAGGAAATCCCATGAAATACGCACTCGTGATCTTCCACACGGACGAATCGCGCCGCCGGATCCAGGCCGACCGGGCCGCGTACCACAAGGAGCACGAGGGCTGGATCGGCGGCCTCGCCGCGGCCGGGAAACTGGGCGGCGGCGAAGCCCTGGAGACCGAGCGCATCGCGCCCGCGACAGTGCGCACTGCGGCCGACGCGGCGTCGACGGTGACCGACGGGCCCGCGCACGCCAGCGAGGAGACCCTCGGCGGCTGGTTCATCGTCGAGGTGGCCGACCGCGCGGAAACCCTCGAACTGGCCAAGAACCTCCCCACCCCGGAGACCGTCAAGGTCCGCCCCATCCTCGAATCCGCCTGACCGGCGCCGGGAACCGGCCCGACGGCACAGAGCCCGGCCGCAGGGTCGCCTTTGTAGTGCCGCCCGGCTTCATCTGATCAGGCCGACTGGGGCGGGCAGGCCGTCGCCGCGTAGCGAGCTAAAGCCAACCTCCGAGTGTGGGTCGTACGCCTCGGGCTCAAGGCCGAGTTCGTGGGTGGAGTATTCGCAGAAGCGGCGGATGTGCTCGGCCGATCACGCGCTTACCGGTCAGCGACAGCGGCACTCCGGGCGACCCGCCCTGTCCTCGGGGGCACCAGCCGCAGCCACGCCGTGGCACCGGTGGCGATTGGCAGTGGTGGGCGCGTCTGCGGCAACCGTATTGGGGGGCGCTGTCAGTCGAGGCCACCGGTCGCTTCGACGTGCTGGACGAGTGCTGCCACGATCCGGGGGCGGGTGGCGTCGGGGAGGAGCGTGGGTTCCATGCCTTCCTCGATTCCCCAGTCCGTGTTGAACATGACGGGCACGTCATCCGTCGCCACGCTGTTCCGGAGCCAGAGGGCGACCCGGGCTGCGATGTGGCCATTGCAGTCCAGGACGGACACGCCCTCGGGTTCCAGGCTGACAAAGCCTTCCAGGATCTCGTCGTCGAAAGTGATCCCGAAGATCATCAATGATCCGCGGACCGGGCCTTCTCCCTCGTCATCGATACGGATGAATGTATCCGGGTTCCGCCCACGCAGCCGTGCCTCGAATCCCTCGAAGGTCAGGCCCCAACTTTGCCCGCGCGGCGGGGTGAAGACGTACATGGTGCGCAGTTCCACGATCTCTTCCAGTTCCACGGCGGTACTTTCCTGAGGATGGGCTGGTCAGGGGCGTAGCGGGCATGGCCTTTGACGCCGTAGGCCACCATCATGAACGAACCGCGAACCTGGCCGTGACTGCCCTGGCTTGCCAGGGTCATCCCGATCTCTGCCGGGGGCGGCGGTTCAGAGGATCAGCTCTTCACCCAGCCCCGGGGTGAGGACCTCGTAGGGCTCACCGTCGACGGCGTCGAGGAAGCAAGCGAGCTCGTCGGGCCGGGTGGCGTAGAAGCCGGACCGTCGCGTCCCCGGCTCCCCTCATCGAGCCTGATCGCCGTCAGGCTCGATCAAGGCCATGTTCGAATAGGCACAGTTCAGGGGAGAGCGGCCGTAAAAGTGCGTCCTGTCGGGTGGCCGACGGATGGCATCTCGAGATGGAAGATCTGCCGGCTACGGGCTTGTTCGGCATCCAGCTGCGCGAACTTGTCCTGGGCATCGGCGAGGCCGACTTCGAGTCCTTCGATCTAGCCCAGCCAGCCCTCGCGCTCGGCTTCGGTGATCCGGGCCAGGAGGTTGTCGCGGATCTCGGTCAGGCGCGGGCGCTGAGCGGATGGATCCTTCTCTCTCAGGGCTTCGCTGATCCGGGGTTTTTGCGCTGGTTGGCATTGAAGCGCGCTTTCTTCTGACGATTCCCGCACGTGTTCATGTCACACCATTTGCGGGTGCGACTTTGACTGGTGTCGAAGAAGGCGGCTTGGCAGGTTGGTGATGCACACAAGGCCAATCTTCCGTCTCGTTCGCCTGCGATGATGCTGATCGCGTCGGCGGCGATCACGCTGAGGGCATCTTCCACACAGGAAGCCGAGCTGAGCCGCCATTGCCGCTTACCCTCGGGCGTCAGGATCGCTGCGGGCCGGCCCTGAGCGCTGCAGTCATTGATGACTTGGACAGCAGACGCAGGTAGAGCCTCGTGGATCGCGGCCGCTGTCGCGGCGGCGTGAATCGACTCCCTCAGTTCCCGAGCGAGGTCGAGCTGTGCAGTGGTGCAGGAGTCCACGGCGAGGCCGTTCACCGTCAGCCAGTCAACGAGTCGGTGCGGCGTGGGAATGCGCTCCACAGCGTTGCCGTGACGCTCCGACAGAGTCCCCGTGAAGCTGGTCGCCAGCACGTTGCCGAGGCGGAAGTCAGGGAATCCAGCACGCATGGAACCAGCTTAGCCGGTTGCAGTGTGGCTCGCACGACTGCTAGAACCGTCTTAGCCGGTTCCGCGATGGCCAGGAGGTCTCATGCCCCGTCTGCCCAGCGACGTGCAAGCATTTGAAGCCCACGCAACTGACGCTGACCTCGACGATCTGCGCGCGCGCCTGGCCGCGGCGCGACTACCGGAGGCCGAGACGGTCTATCGCGCCGCACCCGACCCTCGCCGATGGGAACAGGGCGTTCCGCTCGCCGACCTCGTCGAGGTCGTGAACTACTGGCGCACCGGGTACAACTGGCGGTCGTTCGAAGAGCGCCTCAACCGTATCGGCCAGTTCCGCACGACCATTGATGATCTGGGAATCCACTTCCTGCACCGTCGCTCCGCGCGCGCAGATGCCACTCCTCTGATCTTGACGCACGGCTGGCCAGACAGCATCGCTCGGTTCATCGATGTAGTAGACGAGCTGGCAGATCCGAAAGATGCAGACGCGCCGGCGTTCCACGTCGTGGTCCCGTCGCTGCCAGGCTTTGGTTACAGCGACAAGCCGGCCACCACCGGGTGGGGAACCGAAAAGATCGCGGCCGCATGGGTGGAACTGATGGGAAGGCTCGGCTACAGCGAGTTCGCAGCCCACGGCGGCGACTGGGGAGGCAATATCACCACGGTTCTCGGCGGCAGGTTCCCGGCGCACGTTCTTGGCATCCACACAACGTTCGCGGAGGGACCGCCCGGGTTGACAACGGACGGGCTGACGGCGGTCGAGCGCGAGTGGACCGAGGAAACCCGCGATTTCTGGCGCCACCGCGCGGCGTACGCGAAGCAGCAGGCGACCCGACCGCAGACCATCGGCTACTCGCTCGTCGACTCACCGGTCGGGCTTCTTGCCTGGATTCTTGACAAGTTCGCCGAGTGGTCAGACACCGAAGACAGCCCGTTCGAGACGATTTCCAGGGACCGCGTTCTTGACGACGTCACCCTGTATTGGCTGACGCGGACCGGCGCATCGGCGGCCCGAATTTACTACGAAAGCCACAATTCGCTGGACCCCGAACTTCGGGTCGACGTCCCGTCAGCAATCACTATGTATCCCCGCGACGTCGAGAAGTGTCCGCGCCCCTGGGCGCAGGAGCGGTACCGGCAGATCGTCCGATGGAGCTCGCCCGAAAACGGGGGACATTTCCCGTCGCTGGAGGTTCCCGAGTATTTCGTCAAGGACCTGCAAGAGGGCCTCGCGGCCGTGCTGGCCGCTCATCGGTGAACGCGGCGCTCCATTGCCCTGTTCAGCGTGATCTAGCGAGGAACCCCGGGCGTTCACGCCCGGGAGGAATCGCTTCTCTGGATAGGGGTGACCCGCACGAGTGCACGGGTCGGCTCTGTTTGCCTCAGCCGGGTCGTTTCTGGTTGTC
>NZ_WEGL01000030.1 GCF_009604455.1 Streptomyces sp. RB17 | reverse complement strand
ACGGGGCCCTGGAAGCCGGCGCCGTACCCCATGCCCGCAACCACGCTGGCCGCCAGATAGAGACCGGCCGAGCTCAGCGCGAGCGCCGCGACCGTCACGCCGAGGCCCGCAATCGTCAGGACCAGGCCGACGACGGTGACCGCCCTGCCTCTGACGTGGCGCAACGCCACCGTCATCACCGTCGCGGTGCCCAGCAGGGTGAACAGCGGAAGCGCGCTCTGCCATCCGGAGGCTCCGCGGGCCAGCGTCCGGAACAGGGCCGGACTCAGCGCCGCGTAGAAACCGGACAGGCCCCAGACCACGAAGACCACGGGTGTGTACCCGACGAAGGCGGCACGGGCGTACGGGGGCACGGCGATACGTGGCCTGAGTGACATCACCGGGCCCGGCCGCCGGACCGTGTCCGGGATCAGGCGCATAACCAGCACACCTTGGACCAGGAGTACCGAGCCCAGGACCAGGTAGACCGTGCGCGTGGGGCCGGGCGCGAACTGGATGAGGAAGCCGCTCAGCAGGGCCCCGAACCCACTGCCGGTCCCCGGCGAGGCGGCGCTGGCGATCGGGCCGCGCACCTGGTCGGACTCGATCATGAGGGCCGACAGGGTGCCGAACGCGGCCCCTGACGCCAGCCCCTGCAGCGCCCTGCCGATGAAGATCGGCACGAAGGATCCGGCAAGGGCGAACAGGGCGAGGGCGATCACCTGGCCACCGATGGAGCTGAGCAGGACCGCTCGGCGCCCGAAACGCTCGGACAGCCTGTCCAGCCACAGCAACCCGCCGACGACCCCTACCGCGTAGGTCGCGAACGCGGCCGTCCCGGTCAGCGCACCGGCATGCCACGCCGACTCGTACGTTTCGTACAACGGGCTCGGCGCGTTCGCGCTCGCGAGGAAGAACACGACGAGGGAACTCGCGAGCGTGCCCGTTCCGCCAGGGGCGTCCTGTCCACTCTGGCGGGGTGCGGGGAACTCAAGCGACGTGGCCGAGCCGACGCTGCGGGATGTCACTGACCCTCCTCCAGGCAGACCGGTCTGTCCGGACGACGTTAGCAGCAGACAGACTGGTCTGTCCAGGGGCTCCGAGCGGTCCCGCGGGGCGACCGGGAGCCGTTTCGCTTTTGCAGCCAGGCCGCGGCCTGGTGGCCGAGACTGGGGCCGCTGGTGGTCAAGGCTGGCGCCCAGAACGCGTTCCGCCTCGTACGGCTGCCCCTTCCACTCGTTCGGCTTCCACGGTTTGAACCAATGCGTCACCAGGCCCGTTTCCATCTGTCGAGCGCTTGGACGGCACAACGGGCCGTCCCGGCACAGCGATTCGAAGAGAGAGGGGTGGACACCCGTGAACGCTGAAACGGCGGACGAGAGCGGCGCCGCACCACAGGCAGTGCCTCCCGCCCAGTCCGCCGGCTGCGCAAGAGCCACCGGCCTGGTCTCGCGCGTCCCCACCGGCTTCTGGCTCCCCGCCCTCCGGCTTCCCCGACCGGTCACGACCTCATGAGGAGAACAGTCGTGTCCCGCTACGAGGTGCTCATTCCCGGCGAGGGACCTGCCACGATCGACGGGGAACCCCTGGTCCCCGCACCTGGCCAGTCCGTGCACGAGGCGGTGCTGGACCAACTCCGGCGCCGCGCCGACGAACAGGGCGGCCCGGTCCAGGCGGCCATGGATGACGGCCTCGCCTCCGGCCACTTCGTGCTGGAGGTCTCCCCGGACGGCTCCAGCCGGCTCCTCACCTCCACCGGGGCGCCGGTCGCCGATTCCTTGCCCGGGCCGGAGTCGAAGCCCGCCCTCATGCCAGAACCTGATGTCACCACCGGCTCCGGTGCCACGGCCGTCGCTGACGCGCTTGCCGCGCCCCTCCCCTCCGCACTCGCCGGACGGATCGGCCGCGTCAACGCTCTCGCGGCCGACGGCCGACTGGACGACGCGTACGCTCTCGCGACCGCACCGCGCGAGAACCTGGCCGACGCGGCGGGGCCCGGCGACCCGCGCACAGTGGAGGCACTGGCCCTGGAGGCGTACCTCGCGCACCTGCGCGGTGACCCCCACGAAGCCACCGTGCTGGCCCTGGGGGTGGCGGGGGCCCGGCGTCGTGCCGGGGACCCGCGGGCGGCCGAGGACATGGTGCGGGCGGCGGCCGCCTGGCAACGGCTCGACGACGACCACGCCGTTGTGGTGCACGGGCGTGAACTGTTGCGGCTGTGGGGCCGTTTGGACCGGCGCGGCCTGCTGCCGCCGGTCCATGCCGAACTCGTCGGAGGGGTGCGCAGGCGTGTGGACGGCCTCGCTGAGCGGTTCGAAACCCCCGCGCACACGAAGTCCACGGGATGAACGGCGGGGCTCACTCGGAGAGCTGGTCCGACATGCGGGCTGCTCACCCAGCAGGCGTACGACGGCGTTGTTCCCCACGACGCCCTGAAGATGATCTAGGCGAGCGACCGCGGAGACCTCCGGAGCGGACCGCGCGACGACCGCGTGACCTCCCGGCCGCACACGCTCCCTCCCGGCCCCATCCGTCGAACCCTCTATCGCTCCCCCTTCAGCAAGTCCCAGAATGCCGCGATCACCGTGCCACCTGACCGGCCAACCAGGTAGTGGCCCTGACCGACCAGCGAAGCCACCGACGAGGTGCGCGGCAGGGTCGCTGCCGAACGCCGCGGATCCAGCCGATGGCAAGTTCGTCCGGCCGGCAGTTCGGCCCCTTGCAAGTGGGTGGTCGTGAGGTGATGTCCGTTTCCGACTGGGGGTGGAAGCAAGGCCGGGTGGGGGTTCCGTCGGCTATTGCTTCCTGCGCCGCTCTACTCGACGGCCTCCGCAGCCAGCTCGTAGCAGCGGATCCGTGCGTCGGCGTCGTACACGGGGGTGAACAGCATCAACTCGTCCGCGCCGGTCTGCTGCACGATCTCCGCGAACCGGCGTCGCACCGTCTCCACCGCGCCGCGCGCCTGCGCCGCGGCGAACGCCTGCACAGTGCCGCCCGCCTCCCCCGGAATCTCGTGCAGAGCCGCCTCTTCCGGGGAGAGCAGCGCCGAAGGCTTGGACCTCGCGACGTCGGCCGGGCGCGCCAGTCGTGCGGCCTCCTCGTCCGTGTCGGCCACGACCGTCTCGACCGCGACCATCACGTAGGGCCGGTCCGCCCACCGCGACGGTGTGAAGCGTTCCCGGTAGCGCTCCACCGTGGCGACGCTCTGATCCGGCCGAATGTGGTGCGCCAGCGCGATCGGCAGTCCCAGCCCAGCCGCCAGCTCCGCGCTGGCCGGGCTGGACGCCAGCAGCCACGGGCAGGCCCCTCCATCGTCCGGTTGCCAGCCGGCTATCAGATGTACTCCGCCTTCGCCGGAAAGGTACTTCAGGATCGCGGCTACGTCTTCGGTGTACTCGGCATCCGTGGTCCGCTCGCCGCCCCGACGCAACGCCCGCACGATCGATGGGTCGAACGTACCTGGACCGCGGCCGATGCCCATGTCTATGCGATCCGGATGCAGCGTCGCCAGGGTGGCGAACTGCTCCGCGATCGCCAGTGGCGCGTGATTGGGCGCCAGGACGCCACCGGACCCGAGCCGGATACGCCTGGTCAGGGCCGCGAAGTGGGCCATCAGAACCGCCGGTACCACGCTCGCCGCCAGTTCGACTCCGTGATGTTCAGCGAACCAGACCCGCCGGTAGCCGAGTTCGTCCAGTCGAAGCACGGTCCGGCTGGTCACGTCGAGCGACTCGGCGGCGGTGCGGTTGGATTCCGCGATCACAAGATCCAGCGCGGACAGTGAGATTGTCATGATCAAAGTCTAGCTACGGCGCGCTGCGACGTGAGGGCATCGAGCCGGACCTCGATGTTGCCCTTTGTGCCTACGTCGCCGTTCAGCACCTCGCGCTCACCCGCAAGACCGTCACCGGCCTCACCGACCGGCTCCCGGCCGTCGTGTCGGCCCTGCCCGAATGAGATGACCTCCAAAGCAAGCGCCCTGGGCCTCCCCCCGACTGCGAAGGGGCCGAAGGCCGCGTCTGTGGTCCGATGTCAGCCGGTGGCCCCCTTTCCCGGAGCTGAGGGAGGAGGGCTCTCCACGGACGAAGGTACGCCGTGACGGATCAAGGCGAGCAGTCCCGGGAGTCTGTCAGCGAGCGCTTCACGACGCAGTATCGGTTGGCGCAGCGTGCCGTCGGCGACGCATACGGTGATGCTGGCGTTGAGCAGCTTGGTGAGGTGATAGGAGCAGGTCGAGGCCGGTAGCGACACCTGCGCGGCGATCTCGCCGGCGGTTCGTGGCCGTCCGTCGAGCAGCAACCGGACGATGGCCAGGCGGCTTTCGTCACCGAGCGCGGCGAAGACCTTGTCCAGGCTCGGCAAGGGCAGAGGGGTCGATGTCCGGGGGTCACGCGCCACACCCGCATGCCAGCGTAAGGCCATATTTCCATAGACTTGGAAATACGGAATCCAGTGCGAGGACCGGGCCATGGCCGACGACATCCGCATCCAGTACCTGCTCGACCGCATCGAGATCCAGGACAAGATCGCCCTCTACGGCCTGGGGCAGGACCTGCACCAGGCCGACAGCGGAGACGGCAATGTGCTGGCCCAGTGGGGTGAACTGTTCACATGAGCTGGGTGACGTCGTTGCGGTTGCCGCCGGTCAGTGACACTGCCAGCGGAATGCCGTGCGCTTCGGTGATCAGATGGTGCTTCGAGCCTGCTCGGGCACGGTCGACCGGGCTCGGTCCGGTTTTAGGCCGCCCTTCATGGCCCGCACGTGAGAGCCGTCGATCACCGCCCGCGACCAGTCCAGAGCGCCTGCGGCGTGCAACTCGGCCAGCAGCGACTCGTGCAGACGCTGCCAGACACCTGCCTCGTTCCAGTCACGCAGACGCCGCCAGCAGGTCATCCCCGAGCCGAAGCCCAGTGCCTGGGGCAGGAACTCCCACGGAATGCCCGTATAGAGCACGAACAGGATCCCGGACAGCACCTTCCGGTCATCCAGACGCTTGCGGCCCGGATGATCCGCACGGCGCGGCACCACCGGAAGCAACGGCTCGATCCGTGCCCACAGCTCGTCGGACACGATCCACGGCAGCTGCTCACCTCTTCTCACATGAAGGCTAACGCTCCACCAGGAGCCGCTATTCCAAGGCAAAAAGCGCATTTCTATTAGTAATTCTAAGGCGGAGGCGGCCTGGGTGGCGCTGAACGGCGTCAGAAGCTGTACATGACGGTGCTGTACGACGCGGACCATGCGCTCGAGGCCGAGCGGGCCCGGGACGCCGCGGCCGGGTACTACGACGACACGCCGGCGGACGTGCGGCGGTGGATCGCCGTGAACCCACGTGAAGGCCGACGAGGGGGCGAACGCAGGTCCGAGCCCCGTCGACGGGCGGACCAGGGGGGCATATCTCGTACGTGGCCGCCCTCCATCATGGGCGGTCCTCGTAGAGGCGGCCCCGGACACCCGGTGCCGAGAACGAGGCAGTCAAGTGCACGTAGAGGACATCCGCCGCCGCGTGCTGAGCGGGTCTTATCCGAGCACCACGGTGCGCAGCAGTTCTGTGGTGCGATCGATGACTTCCTCCGGGCTCATCGTGGCCAGGAGGCCGTCGGCCAGCACGTAGCGGCCGAGAGCGACGCCGTTAAGGACGGCGACGATCATTTCGACCTTCGCTTCCGCGTCATCGTCAGAGGACACCTGCCGGTAGGCGGTGATGCTCTGCTCGCGCATGGCCCGCTGCAACTCCTGTGCCACGGCGCGGTCACTGGTCGAGCTGCGCAGCAACGCGGTGAAGGACTCTGCCAGTTCACCCGACTCCATCTGCTGGATGAAGGTGCTCGCGACCCGTCGCGGGAGCCCCTCCAGGTCGCCGGCCACGTTTTGGACGATCTGCTGGGGGGCCGCCGCGACGATGAAGAGGTTCTCCTTGCTGGAGAAGTGGAGCGTGACCAGGCCGTTGGCGACACCTGCCCGCTTGGCGATCTCTCTGATCGTCGCTCTCTCGTAGCCCAGTTCCGCGAAGGTCGCGCGGGCCGCGTCGAGGATCGCCGCCCTCTTGGCCTCGGGGTCCCGGGTCCTTTTCCTGGTCGTTGCTGGCTGCGGCATGGACCTTACTGTACACCCGACCATTAATGGCATAACGTTAATGAACATTCGTCCATTAGGGCCGAAGACGGCCCGGGCCTGCCCATACAGAGAGAAGTTCGCCATGTCGTACCAAGAGCTGGCGGGGATCCACGTGACCCTCTCCGACGGTGTTGCGACCGTCACCATCGACAACCCGCCGCTGAACCTGGCCGACGCCACATTGCTGCCGTCGCTGCGCGCCTTCATCGCCCGAGTACGACACGACAGCGATGTCCGGGTGGTCGTGTTCGACAGCGCGGACCCCGACTTCTTCGTAGCGCACGGTGACATGGGCTTCATCATCGACCCGCAGACGGCCGTCGAGGCGGCCGGCGCGGCCATCGCGGCCGTTCCCGACGCAGCCGTGCCGCCGACGATGAACCTCATGCAGGTGGTGCACGAGGAAGTGCGCTCACTGCCGCAGGTCACTATCGGCAAGCTCGCTGGCCTCGCCCGCGGCGGCGGCAACGAGTTCCTGATGGCCCTGGACATGCGGTTCGCCGCGATAGGCAAATCCGGACAGGCCCAGCCGGAGACACTCATGGGCATCATCCCCGGCGGCGGCGGTACGCAGTACCTCACCAAGCTCACCGGGCGTGCCCGGGCCCTGGAGCTCATCCTTGGCGGCGAGCTCGTCGACGCCGAGCTCGCCACGGCCTACGGGCTGGTCAACCGAGCCCTGCCGGCCGACAAGCTCGACGACTTCGTCGACACTCTGGCCCGCCGCATCGCGCGACTGCGTCCGGAGATCGTCGCTGCGGTCAAGACTGCCGTCAACGCCGCGGCCGCCCCAGTCACGGAGGAAGGGCTGACCATCGAGAACGAGGTGCTGACCAGTCTGTTCACGCCTGACGCCGCCACGCTCGCCCAGAAGCTGCTCGCGGCTGGAGCCCAAACACGTGAGGGCGAACGTCGTCTGGAAGAGATCCTCAACGCGACCCGTGTCTGAAGCCACCGACTGAACCGCGCAGGCCGACCGTGACCGTACCCCGGGAAGATCCGCCCCTCAACAGGCGCAACCCGGGGACGGCGCACTCGTCATAGGCGCTGCGTCCGCATCACCCTGCTCCACCGGCCGGGCCGCAGACGCCTGTGGCCACTTCCCCGACGGGGTGCGGTCGTGCCTCGCCCACCGGGGCGCACGCCCTGCCCATGTACAGTGCGCCAGCGGCTGGTCCCCTCCGTCGCCAATGGCTGGAACGACGGGTACTACCCGGCCTCCGTCGCCCCGGTCCGCGCCCTCGTGGTCGACGGGCACCAGTCCATGGACACCTCTCTCGACGCGGGGCAGGTGTTCACCGAGCAACTCGCCGCCGACGGAGTCACCGTGGACGGCGATGTCACCCGCCGCACGGCGGAACGCACGGACGTGCCGGTCGCACGACACCTGTCGCCGAAGCTGTCCGACGTCGTCCACACGATGCTCAGAACCGTTGATCGGATGGGCGTGTCCCGCCGGTGATCACTGATCTGCGTGGGAGCGGATCGAGCCGCTGATGCCGGCCGATTCACCTCGGGGTGCGGCGGCGGGCCAACCATCGCCGCACCTGGAGGCCGCCGCCTGGACGCATGTAGTGACGCCGGGGCCGCAAGCGTCTGGATGACCGGAAGGTGCTGTCCGGGATCCTGTTCGTGCTCTATACGGGCATTCCGTGGGAGTTCCTGCCCCAGGCACTGGGCTTCGGCTCGGGGATGACCTGCTGGCGGCGTCTGCGTGACTGGAACGAGGCAGGTGTCTGGCAGCGTCTGCACGAGTCGCTGCTGGCCGAGTTGCACGCCGCAGGCGCTCTGGACTGGTCGCGGGCGGTGATCGACGGCTCTCACGTGCGGGCCATGAAGGGCGGCCTAAAACCGGACCGAGCCCGGTCGACCGTGCCCGAGCAGGCTCGAAGCACCATCTGATCACCGAAGCGCACGGCATTCCGCTGGCAGTGTCACTGACCGGCGGCAACCGCAACGACGTCACCCAGCTCATGCCGCTGATCGAGGCCGTCCCGCCAGTGCGGGGCCGGCGCGGACGGCCCCGCCGACGGCCGGACACCATCTACGCCGACCGCGGCTATGACCACGACAAGTACCGCAAGCAGGTCCGCGCGGTCGGGATCACCCCGGTCATCGCGCGGCGCGGCACCGAACACGGATCAGGACTCGGCGTACACCGTTGGGTGGTCGAGCAGAGTTTCGCGCTGCTGCACTGGTTCCGCCGGTTACGCATCCGCTGGGAGATCCGCGACGACATCCACGAAGCCTTCCTCAGCCTGGCCTGCAGCATCATCTGCTGGCGCCGACTCAAGAACCTCGCACTTTGTTAGGAGTTCTTAGACGGTGTCCTATGTGGTGAGGCGGATCAGTCGCTTGTAGCAGCAGATGGCTGCGGCCAAGCCGAGAAAGGCCAGGTAGTTACGGGGATCGCGCTCGTAGCGGGGGCTGAGCCTGCGGTAGCCGGACAGCCAGGACATCGTCCGCTCGATCACCCACCTTCGGCGGCCCAAGCGTTCGCTGGACTCGATGCCTTTGCGGGCGATGCGCACGCCGATGCGTTTGCCGCGTAGCCATTTCCGCAGGTGGGGGATGTCATATGCCTTGTCGGCGTGCAGGCGTTGGGGCTTCAAGTGGGGCCTTGACCCTTGATCCTGGACACACGAGACACTGGATCCTGAGGATCTGAGAACGGACATCTCGTGGTCATGAAGAACTATCCGCCGCAGTTCAAGGCGGACGC
The DNA here is from genome assembly GCF_009604455.1 of Streptomyces sp. RB17. Classification (GTDB taxonomy): domain Bacteria; phylum Actinomycetota; class Actinomycetes; order Streptomycetales; family Streptomycetaceae; genus Streptomyces. Next base: position 16,724 of record NZ_WEGL01000030.1, on the reverse strand, counting down.
GGTCGCGCTGTACCAGTCGCGGCCCGAGGCGACGATCCGGCAGGTCGCTGCCGATCTGGGAATCAATCCCGAGACCTTGCGGAACTGGGTGCGGGCAGCCGGCGCGAGCCGGCCGCGGGGACGCCGGGCGGAGGTGCCGACCGAGTCGCCGACACCGCTGGAGGCGGAGAACGCGGCTCTGCGCAAGAAGGTCCGTGAGCTGGAGGAGGAACGCGAGATCCTGCGCAAGGCGGCGAAGTATTTCGCCGGGGAGACGCGCTGGTGAACCGCTTCCAGTTCGTTGCCGACCACCACCGCCGATACGGCGTGAATCGGCTGTGCACCATCCTTGGCATCGCCCGCTCCAGCTTCTACTACTGGCGTCGGACGGCCGCGGACCGGGCCGCCCGGCAGGCGGCCGACGCTCGCCTCGCCGCCCGGATACGGGCCGTGCACCACGAGTCGGACGGCACCTGGGCCCGGTCACCCGGCGACTCGGTCGGCCGCTGTCGGCACACGACGTCACATGCGGAAGCCGCCGCTCACCTCGATGCGCTGCCCCGTCATCCAGTTGGTGCCCTCGCGGACCAGGGCCGCCACGACCGGGCCGATGTCGTCCGCGTGGGCGACCCGGCCCTGGGCGGCGAGCCCGCTGAAGATCTGCTGAAGGTTCTCGTCGCGGAGGTAACCCCCGTCGAAGTCGGTGTTCACGGGGCCGGGCGCGATGGTGTTGACGCTGATGCCCCGCCCGCCGAGCTCCACCGCCCAGTAACGGGTCAGTACCTCCACCGCTCCCTTGACCGCCGCATAAGCGGCGTAGGGAGGGGTGACGAACCGAGCGAGGCCGGTCGAGGAGTTGATGATCCGGCCGCCGTCGGCGAGCAGGGGCGCGGTGCCCTCGGGGGCCATGGCGAGGGCCTGGGTTAGGAGGAAGACGCCCTTGAAGTGGACGGCGAAGAGCTGGTCCAGGCTCTCCTCGTCGGTGGCCCCCATCGGGGTGTGCAGGGCGAACCCGGCGTTGTTGACCAGGATGTCGAAGGACTCGCGGTCCCAGCGGGCACGCAGGGCCTGCCGCACGGCGTCGGCGAAGCCGGGGAACGCAGCGGGCCGCGTGGTATCGAGCTGGATCGCCTCGGCGACGCCGCCCTGCGCGGCCACGGCGTCGACGACCTCCTTCGCCTCCCCTTCGTGGGAGTTGTAGGTGAAGATGATGTCCCTGCCGTCGGCGGCGAGTGCCTCGACGATGGAGCGGCCGATGCCGCGGTTGGCGCCGGTGACTAGGGCGATCGTGGTGGTGGACATGGTTCCTTCTTGTTCCCTCTGCCGGTGGTCCCTCGCTGACACCTCCACCATGGGACCGCGGGTCGACGGCAACCAGTGGGTCTTTACCCAGGGGGTGGGAACCCCTGGTTGAGGCGGTCCCTGGCGCGGATACTGGAAGGATGAATCTGGCCGAGCTGGGTAAGTTCGTCAGGTCCCGACGCGATCGTGTCCAGCCCTCGGACGTCGGCCTGGCCGCCGGGCCCCGGCGCAGGGTTCCGGGGCTACGTCGCGACGAGGTCGCCATGCTGGCCGGGGCCTCGACCGACTACTACATCGAGATCGAGCGCGGCGGGGCCCAACCGTCGGAGCAGATGCTGAGCGCGCTGGCCCGCGCGCTGCGGCTGACGAACGACGAGCGTGACCACCTCTACCGCCTCGCGGGCCGACCGCTGCCACCCTTCGGAGGCTCGTCGGCACATCTCCATCCAGCCATGTTCGACCTGCTGGACCGCCTCTCCGCCATGCCGGCCTTCGTCTGCACGGACCTGCACGTCATGCTGATGCAGAACCGCCTCGCCGATGCCCTTTTCGGCCCGATCGTCCCCGCCGCGGGGCCGGGGGCCAGCTTTATCCACCAGTGGTTCACCGATGATCCGAGGGTTCGGGCCCTGTACCCGGAGGACGATCACGAGCACCACTCCCGGACCCTCGTTGCGGACCTGCGTGCGGCCGTCGGCCGACGCAGTCGCAGCGATCAGGAGGCTTCACAACTGATCAGCGAGCTGGAACAGAGCAGCAAGGAGTTCGCCCGCCTCTGGGCGGAGCGCGAAGTGGCAGTCAGGCACACCGACCGCAAGCGCATCTGTCACCCCTCCCTGGGGATCCTGGACGTCAACTGCCTCAATCTGCTGAGCGAGGACGGCCGTCAACGCCTGCTGTGGTTCACCCCGGTGTCCGGCACGGACACGGCGGAGAAGCTGGAGCTGCTGGCTGTGCTGGGCACACAGGATCTGCGAGTAGGTCGTCGAGAAGACGTGACGGCCTTCCGAGGCGTCGAACGGTCAAACTCTGGACGCGACATCGGTATCGGCAGCCCGGCCAGGCCCCTCAGCGGTGCGTCGCCCGCCGGAGATCATCTTGGTGCGGTGGTCGATCGGCCCGCGTAGTGTGAAGTTCCTCCCTTTACGCGCTCATTTGTCAGACACCCCCTGGTGTCCGGCCGCCGCGGACGGCAGTTCGGGCAGGTCCGCCACCAGCAGGGTCTGGAGGTCCGCCATGCCTGGGGAGTCCATCGCGGCCAGTCGCCGGGCCTGCCGGGTGGCCATCCGCTCGACGGTCTACCGGGCGAGCCGCGCGTTGCCGAAGGACTGGTCGCGGGGCTGGGCCTGGAAGAACGCGAGCAGCGCTTGCGATACGTCGGCGGCGCACGTGTAGCCCGAGGCGTCGGCGTGCTGCCGGACGATGGTGACCAGTTCCTCAAAGCTGTAGTCGGGGAACGTCACGTGCCGTGAGAACCGGGAGGCCAGGCCCGGGTTGGAGGCGAGGAAGCCGTCGTCCAACTCCTCAGCACTCAGGCGGGAATGTCCCGCACGGCCTTCACCCGGCGATTCACTGTCCTTGTCGGCAAACCCCCGATGGCCTACGTGAGAGATCTGCGGCTGAGCACCGCCGCCCGTGTGCTGCGCGAGACCGACGCACCACTGGCCGCGATCGCCCGTCAGTCCGGTTACGCCAACGAGTTCTCCTTCGCCACCGCCTTCCGCCGCAACTACGGCATCTCTCCGGGCCGCTACCGCACCGGCCGGCCCCCACGACGGGCCAGACGTTCCCGTCCTCCAGCACGCGGCAACGCGGCAACGCGGACCTTTCACCGACGAGAAATTGTCCGGGCGATCAATTTCGTAGCCGGACGGCCACCGGACGGCGGCGCGTGTCGACGAAGCCGACACGCTCCCCGCAGTTCATCCAGGAGCTTGAAGCCACCTGACCGACGGGTCCGCAGCTGACCACTCCCCGGCCTTCGGCCCAGACGATGAGTTTGCGGCGCGTCCCCGTTACGACGCGTGCGGAAAGTGCCTTCCTGCTGTGGTGACAGAGGCCGGACGGGTCTCGTCATTCCGGCCGAGAAGACACTTTCATGTTTTCGCTCAAGATTCGAACACGGCCGCAACTGCGACGTGCGAAGTCTTCGGAGCTCGTCGCGCGGACGGATCGTGTGCTGTCGATCGCGTCATGGCACCGGGTCCGGACAGCCGACATACCGGAGAGAGTTCTCGACGCTGGTGATTCCCGGTTGCAATCCGGGACCGGTCCACCAGGTCTTGCCGAACACGGCACGGACCGGATCTACCCCTCCAACTCGGCGGCTCTGCACCGCCATGCTCTCATTGCGTTCTGCGCAACCGTTCCGTGAATGCTTTGCTGACAACGCAAGTGTGCCTACCGCCACACCACGGCCGGGGCGAGACCGTCCCAGTGGCCGGCGGACGAGGACGCTCACGCAGGGAGAGCAACCATGGCGGCAGACCAGCAAGCGCGAGCCGGGTGGCCGGGGCCGGGGACGGGGCTCCCGCCGAGCAGCACGCGGTCGTGGTCCGAGCCTCCAGCGGCACGGGGCCCCGTTCGTGGAGATGCTGCGCACGCAGGGGATCAAGACGCTGGCCGTGGACCTGCCGTCGGCCCCGTGGGGCGACGAGGTGGCAGGCTTGACTTCTCCCCCAGCTGAAGCAGGGGGATTCTTCCCTTGCGGGTTGAGCTTTCTGCTTCTCGGACAGCGGCTGCCCCGAACTAACGGCAAGGGACGTGGGTACGCCCGGCAGTCTTACGCCAGCTCCGCAGACCTGACATCCCGCCGGCTAGGCGGTAGGCCCGGCCGGCTTGGCTATCACCGGCCGGACGGCCTGCAAACTACCAGTCTCCTGCGGGTCGTTGGCGGTGGACGCCGATCCGCCCTGGCGGCGAACCGGCTTTCCCTGCCCTGCTCCGCAGGAGTCCGTTTCCTCCCCCGCCTGAAGGCGGGGGTATCCACGGAGTAATCCCGATGACGGGCTCGGTGGACGTCACGGACGTTCCGCGGTGGAGTCGGCCCTGAAGGGTGCCGAGGAGGTGTTCAGGGCGGTCGAGATGCCTGTAAGGCTCCCTTGACCGGGAAGCGGGCTCTTCCGGCCCGTCCACAGTTCTGCCGCCGTCACCCCGGGGCGTCGCCGGACAGATCCTCAGGAGGCCTGGGCCCCTCCCGGAGATCGTCCGTCTTCGAGCGTGCTCCCGGGGTTCGTGCGGTGACGCCCCTGGTGCCGACTGCCTCCGCGCCCCATCCGGCCAGGAGGCGGAGGGCAGTTTCGGACGGGCTGCCGGGTTCGGTGCCGTAGACGAAGAGGGTCTGGTCGGGGTCGTCGGCGGGGGTGAGGGCCTGGTAAGTGATAGTGAGGTCGCCGACGAGGGGGTGGTGGTAGTCCTTGGTGCCGGTGGTGCGCCGGTGGACCTTGTTGTCCGACCAGAAGCGCCGGAACTCCTGGCTGTGTATGGAGAGTTCGCCGACGAGGGCGCTGAGGGCGGGGTCGTCGGGGTGGCGGCCGGCGTCGAGGCGGAGCATGGCGGCGGTGTCCGCGGCGACGCGGGTCCAGTCCCGGTACAGCTCGCGCGCGTGCGGGTCGAGGAAAACGAAGCGGGCCTGGTTCCGCTCGGCCGCGGGGAGCGCCCGGAAGTCGGTGATGAGCCGTCCGGCGAGCTGGTTGTGGGCCAGCACGTCGAGGCGCCGCCCGAGGACGAAGGCGGGGCGGCAGGTCTGCTGGAGGGTGTCCAGGAGGTCCCAGGTGGCGGGGTGGACGCGCTGGGGGCGGGGACGGCTGCGGCGGCGGGCGGGCCGGGGCCGGGCGAGTGTGTGTAGGTGGCTGCGCTCGGCGTCGTCCAGGTGCAGGGCGGTGGCGAGGGCGTCGAGGACTTCGGCGGAGGCGCTGGGGCTGCGGCCTTGTTCGAGGCGGGTGTAGTAGTCCACGCTCACTCCGGCCAGCCGGGCGAGTTCCTCGCGGCGCAGGCCGGACACCCGGCGCCGGCCGAGGCCGGGGTCGTCGAGTCCGGCCTCCTGCGGGGTAAGGCGCGAGCGCGCGGAGCGGAGGAATTCCGCCATCGACGCGCTGGTGGGGTGCTCACGGTCCATGTCTCCAGCATCGCGCATGCGCCGGGGGTGCGGCGGCGGGAGGGTGGCCCACTTCGTCCCCCGATGGGGTGGGCCATTTTCAAGCCTCCTGTGCCTGTTCGCAGCTGGTTCAGTGGATGTCGGGCCTCACCGCCGGACGTGGTGGCCGGGGCACCTTTCGACCAACGTATGGAGGCTTCTCATGGCTACTTGGTTCATTACCGGTGCGGCGCGGGGGCTCGGTCTGGAGATCGCTCTGGCCGCTCTGCGGGGCGGCGACACGATCGTGGCCGCCGCGCGGGATCCGCGGAAACTGCCGGAGGAGCTGCGGGCCTCCGACCGGGTTCTCGGTGTCGCCCTCGACGTCACCCGGAGCGAGGAGATCACGGCTGCCGTCGAAGCGGCCGTGGAGCGTTTCGGCACGATCGACATTCTCGTCAACAACGCGGGCCGTGGCCTGCTCGGGGCGCTGGAGGAGATCACGGACGCCGAGGCGCGCTCGCTGTTCGACCTCAATGTCTTCGGGCTGATCAACATGACCCGCGCCGTCCTGCCCGTCATGCGGGCGGCCGGAGCGGGGAAGATCGTGCACATCGGCTCCCGCTCCGGATTCGAGGGCGAGCCCGGGGTGAGCATGTACAGCGCCTCGAAGGCCGCGGTGGCCGGCATCGCCGAGGCACTGGCGGTGGAGTTGGAGCCGTTCGGGATCCAGAGCATGGTCGTGGAGCCCGGCGTCTTCCGCACCGACTTCCTCGACACCAGTTCGCTCTCGACCCCGGCCGCGCGCATTCCCGCCTACGACGGCACCCCTGCCCACGTCACCCTGGACTGGAGCGGCACTGCCAACCACCACCAGCTCGGTGACCCCGTCAAGGGCGCCGCCCTGATCCACGAGGTCGTCGGCTGCGACAAGCTCCCCGGGCATCTGGCCCTGGGCCGTGACGCGATCGAACGCCAGCTGGTCAAGATCCAGAGCCTTCAGGACGACCTCGTGGCCTGGCAGGACAAGTCCGCCGCCACCGCCTGCGACGACGCCCTCTGATCGCCTTCAGCGGCGCCTTTTGAGAACAAGAAGTACCCCAGCCATGACATTCCTGCTGACCGAACGGCCGCGTGGCCGTGGTCACCGGCGCCTCCAGCGGAATGGGTGCGGCCACTGCTCGCCGGCTCGCCGAACTCGGAGCCGCCGTCGCCGTCGTCGCATGCCGCCAGGAGAAGCTCGAAGCGCTCGCCGACGACATCGCCTCGAGGGGCAGACAGGTCCTCTCCCTGCCCGTCGACGTCACCGACCGTGCAGCCGTCCGCACGGCGGCCGACCAGGTGGCGGACACACTCGGTCCGGCGGACCTGGTGTTCAACAACGCGGGCGTCCAGCTCATCTCCGCCATCGACGAGCTCAGGGTCGACGACTGGCAGCGGCAGATCGATCTCAACGTCAAGGGAGTGATGAACGTGATCGCCGCCTTCCTCCCGCACCTGACCGCCGCCGCCGACCGGGGAGCTGCCGCCGACCTGATCAACGCCTCCTCCATCGCGGCGACGCGCATTCTGGAGAAGTACTCGATCTACTCCGGTACCAAGGCCTACATCAGACACCTGACCCGTCTCATCCGCGTCGAACTGGGCCGGAAGAACGTACGGGTGAGCGCTATCGAACCCGGCATGGTCGACACCGAACTGCCCGACCACGTCACCGACCCCGCCGCCGGCGCCACGATGGCCGGCCTGCTCCACGACATTGAGTGCCTGCGCGACACGGACGGGCCTTGACCGGTCAAGGCCCCAACCTCAGCGGGACAAAACGCTCTTTGATGAGCAGGACCGGCGACGTCATCGAGAACCGGGAAGAGTTCCTACGGCTCCTGCTCGTCCTGGTGTTGACTTCTCCCCCAGCTGAAGCAGGGGGATTCTTCCCTCGCGGGTTGAGCTTTCTGCTTCTCAGACAGCAGCTGCCCCGAACTAACGGCAAGGGACGTGGGTACGCCCAGCAGTCTTACGCCGGCTCCACAGACCTGACATCCCGCCGGCCCGGCGGTAGGCCCGGCCGGCTTGGCTATCACCGGCCGGACGGCCTACAAACTACCAGTCTCCTGCGGGCCGTTGGCGGCGGACGCCGATCCGCCCTGGCGGCGAACCGGCTTTCCCTGCCCTGCTCCGCAGGAGTCCGTTTCCTCCCCCGCCCGAAGGCGGGGGTATCCACGGAGGAATCCCGATGAGGCCGCCGAGGCGCCGGAGGCGCTGCAGACCGTGCAGGTGGTGTGTGACGAGGGCCGCGACCATATGCGGCACTTGATCCGTTCCGCGTTCGCGGGGGAGGGCGAGGCCGCCGCCGGCAAGGTGGCGGACGCCCTCGCGCACTTCGGCATGGCCGGGTTCGACGGCCCGTTCGTCTCGTGCCGGTCGGCAGACGGCTAGCCGATCGGGCAGGAGGAACTCGCCGACGCCGTGGCGACGCTCGGCGAGGCGCTGCTCGCCGGGCGCTGAACCGGGCTCCGGGCATCTGGTCAGGCAACGGAGCGCGTCCCGTGCGCCGCGAGGAGGGTGAGCGCTACGTCGACGATCATGTCCTCCTGGCCGCCCACGAGCCGGCGTCGGCCGCACTCCATGAGGATCTCGCGCACATCGATGCCGTAGCGCGTGGCGGCGGCCTCCGCGTGCCGCAGGAACGACGAGTAGACGCCCGCGTACCCGAGGGTGAGGGTCTCCCGGTCGACGCGCACCGGACGGTCCTGCAGCGGCCGGACGATGTCGTCGGCGGCGTCCTGGAGCTGGAACAGGTCGCAGCCGTGCTCGAAGCCCGAGATGTTCGCGACTGCGATGAACGCCTCCAGCGGGCAGTTGCCCGCCCCCGCGCCGTGCCCGGCGAGCGAGGCGTCGACCCGGCGCACGCCGTTCTCCACGGCGATGACGGAGTTGGCGACCGACAGTGAGAGGTTCTCGTGGGCGTGGATGCCGATCTCGGTATCCGCGTCCAGGTGGTCGCGGTAGGCCCGTACGCGCGCGGCCACGTCGTTCATGGTGAGCCGTCCGCCGGAGTCGGTGACGTAGACGCAGTGCGCGCCGTAGGACTCCATCAGCTTGGCCTGCTGGGCCAGTTCCTCGGGCGGAGCCATATGGGAGAGCATCAGGAAGCCGGACACGTCCATGCCGAGTTCGCGTGCGGCGGCGATGTGCTGGGCGGCGATGTCGGCCTCGGTGCAGTGCGTGGCGACGCGGACCGAGCGCACGCCCAGGTCGTAGGCGCGCTTCAGCTCGTGGATGGTGCCGACGCCGGGCAGCAGCAGCGTGGTGAGGCGGGCGCGCTTCAGCACGGAGGCCGCCCCCTCGATCCACTCCCAGTCCGTGTGCGAACCGGGGCCGTAGTTGACCGACCCGCCGGCGAGGCCGTCGCCGTGCGCGACCTCGATCGCATCGACGCCTGCCCGGTCGAGCGCGGAGACGATGCGCTTGACGTCCTTGGGGGTGATCCGGTGGCGTACGGCGTGCATGCCGTCGCGTAGGGTCACGTCCTGGACGAAGATTGGGGTGCCCATCAGCGGCCTGCCTTCCGTGCGGCGATGCGCTCCGCGACCTGGATGCCGGCAGAGGTCATGATGTCGAGGTTGCCGGCGTAGGCCGGGAGGTAGTGCGCGGCGCCTTCGACCTCGAGGAAGACGGACACCTGGTGAGTGGGCCGGACGCCGTCGCCCTGCAGCAGAGTCTCCACGGGCTGCCCGGCGGGGACGGGAGCGATCTGCACCCGCTGCTTGAGGCGGTACCCGGGGACGTAAGCGGCGACCTCGGCGATCATCTTCTCGACCGACCGGCGGATCTCGTCGTGCGCCGCCGGGTCTGGTGCGGTGACGAGGCAGAAGACCGTGTCCCGCATCATCAGCGGGGGCTCGGCCGGATTGAGGACGATGATCGCCTTGCCGCGGCGGGCACCGCCGACTCGCTCGATGGCGGCCGAGGTGGTCTCGGTGAACTCGTCGATGTTGGCGCGGGTGCCGGGGCCGGCCGACTTTGACGCGATCGACGCGACGATCTCGGCGTACTCGACGGGTACGACGCGGCCAACCGCGGCGACGATCGGGATCGTCGCCTGGCCGCCGCAGGTGACCATGTTGACGTCGGGCGCGTCCAGGTGCTGGTCGAGGTTGACGGCGGGGACGACGTACGGTCCGGTCGCGGCCGGGGTCAGGTCGATCAGCCGCTTCCCGAGCGGGAGCAGAGCGGCGGCATTGGCCTCGTGGGCCTTGGCGGACGTCGCGTCGAAGACGAGTTCGATGTCGTCGAAGCCCGGCAGGGCGATCAGCCCGTCGACGCCCTCGTGGGTGGTGGGCACACCGAGGCGGGCGGCGCGGGCCAGGCCGTCCGAGGCGGGGTCGATACCGACCATGGCGCCCATCTCAAGGTGCCGCGACCCGCGCAGCACCTTGATCATCAGATCGGTGCCGATGTTGCCCGACCCGATGATCGCGACCTTCGTCCTGCTCATGCTGTTCCCTCGCTGAAGCGGGCCGTCACGGCGCCGAGGTCGGACAGCGTGGCGGTGACGGCGTCACCGGCGGCGATCGGACGCATCGGGCCGAGGGCGCCGGAGAGCACGACCTGGCCGGCGCGCAACGGCTCGCCGAACTCGCGGGCGGTGCGGGCGAGCCAGACGACCGCCTCGACCGGGTCGCCGAGACAGGCCGCTCCGGACCCGGCGGAGACCTCCTCACCGTTGATGCTCATCGACATCTCGACGGCCACGGGGTCGAACGCGTCGAGCCCGAGTCGCTTCGTCCCCAGCACGTACGCCCCCGCGGAGGCGTTGTCGGCGACGGTATCGCCGAAGCTGATGTCCCACCCCGCGATCCGGCTGCCGCAGATCTCGAGCGCGGCCACCGCGTACGCGATCGCGCCGCGGACCTGCTCGCGCGAGAGCGGGCCCTCGGCGAGGTCGGCACTGAGCACGAAGGCGATCTCCGCCTCGGCACGGGGCTGCAGGACCTGCGAGAAGGGGATCGTGCCGCCGTCGGCGCAGGCCATGTCGTCAAAAAGGACACCGAAGTCGGGCTGGTCAACGCCGAGCTGCCGCTGCACGGCCTCGGAGGTGAGACCGATCTTGCGGCCGACGACCGACGCGCCCGCAGCGAGCCGGCGCTCGGTGAGCGTGCCCTGCACTGCGTAGGCGGCGGCCAGGTCGTCCCGCCCGATCAGGTCGCGCACGGGTGCGCACGGCACGCCGGAGGCGAAGGCCTCGGCGATGCGCTCGGCCGCGGTCGCGATGTCGGAGGAGCTCGCGGTGGCGAGTCGATTGCTTTCGTTCACGCCTTCACAGTGCGGCCGGCCAGGACTCCGAACCAGCACTTCGTATCGCTGAGCGATACGCTGGCGGACATGGCTAACACGGCCGACCTGAACACGGTGCTGGGCAAGGCGGTGACGATCCTGCGCGCCTTCAAACCCGACGACCACGCGGTGAGCCTCGCTGACCTGGTGCAGCGCACCGGCCTGCACAAGGCGACGGTGTACCGGCTGTCCGGCGAACTCGTCGCCAACCGGCTGCTCGAGCGGGCCGCCGGCGGCTACCGCCTCAGCGGCGGCCTGTTCGAGCTCGGCATGCTCGCCTCACTAGAGCGCAGTCTGCTCGAGGTGGCGATGCCCTTCCTCCAGGAACTCTACGAGCGCACCCACGAGACCGTGCACCTCGGACTGCGCGAGGGCCATGACGTCGTCTACGTCGCGAAGATCGGCGGACACCGCCAGGCGAGGGTGCCCTCCCGCACCGGCGGGCGGATGCCGCTGCACTGCACCGCCATCGGCAAGGCACTGCTCGCACGCGCGGACGCGGAGCTGCGGCACGAGGTGCTGACCGGGCCGCTGGAGCGCCGCACGCCGCACACCGTTGTGGCGCCGGGCATCCTGCGCCGACAGCTGCAGCGGGTGACGGAGACGGGCGTCGCGTTCGAGCGCGAGGAGTCGGCGGTTGGCTTGGTGTGCGTGGCCGCGCCCGTCCTCGGCCACGAGGACAAGCCTGTGGCCGCGATCAGTGTGGCCGGACCCACCAGCAGGTTCCACCCCGAAGCACAGGCGACGGCGGTTCGTGCTGCTGCGGCGGCGCTGGGGAGCACGCTGGTTCGGCGGGAATTTCTGAGGTGATTTGGCGGTGGTGCGGGGGACGGCGCCACATCCAGGGGCGAGGGCCACGGGGTATCGGGACGGGGTGGTACCACGAAAGTGATTGCTTAGTACTCCAGTCGCGTTTCTCCATTTGTGCTGGTCAGCGCGTCGGTTTCGAGTCTATTTGACTGACGCCCCATCATGGGGGCGGTGGTTCGTGACTCACCCGATCGAAGTGCGTGCGGCGCCGGTAGTGGCAGTGCCGAGCGACGGCTTGGTGTCGTCGGCGCCAGTGCGACCAGTGGAGCCGGCGCTGGGGTGGTTGCGGTCTGCCTGTCGGGACATGGGCAAGATCCAGGAGCCGTCGCACTTCTGCCACGGTGAGGGGAACGAGGCTGCCTGGACCGTTTCTGCGACCCCCCTTTCGAAGGCGCGGGCGGCCATCGCCGCCAGGAAGCAGTGCGCAAGCATGGCCAGCGTGATGTGCCGATACCAGCCGACGTAGCGGCGGACCTCGTACTCATCCAGGCCGCACTCGTTCTTCGCGGCCTGGTCGGGTAGGACCGCCGCATTGCTGCGGCGGTCCCCCCTCAGAACCGTGCGGGCCCGTTGTCCGAGCACACGGCTCAAGCAAGCCCGGGGGCTCGCAGGCATGCGAAGGTGCTGGTTTCTATCTGCGACGTCGCCCGGCCCAATAGTCGGTAAGGGCGGGTTCGTCGACGGACGCGCTGCCCTTGACCATCTGGTGCCGGACGATCTTCGTCCAGGAGAACTTGGCGAGGTAGTGGCCGCTGTCGCGGTCACCGAAGACCCACCTGTCTCGCCTGGCTCTGTTGAACATGCCGAAGTAACGGGCGCTGACCCAGCGCTTCGGCTTGTTCGGATGCGTGTGGGTCGCCCACTTGTAGACGAGCTTCCACACGTAGGCGTCCAGCGCATGGAAGGTGCGGCTGGACACCACGCTCCGGTAATAGGCCGCCCATCCCCGAATGATCGGGTTGAGCTTGTGGATCAGCGCCTCGGCGTTGGCCCCGCGCAGGGCCTTGACCTCGGCCGCCAGCCGTTTCCGGATGCGTCGCACGGCTGCCGTGCTCGGCTTGATCAGCAGCACCGCCCCGCCGCGGTAGCGGCGGACGCTGAAGCCCAGGAAGTCGCAGCCTTCATTGAGATGGACGATGTTCGTCTTGTCCTCGTTGAAGGCCAGACCTCTTGGCTTCAGCCAGGTGGCCAGCCGCTCCTTTATCTGCTCCGCTTCGGCTCTGGAGTGAGCGAAGGCAAGCAGGTCGTCGGCGTATCTGATCAGCACCGGCGAGCCCGGCATTGTTTCACCGGCATGGCTCCCGCCGATGTAGTAGCGGACTCCGGCAGCCTTTTCCATTCCGTGGAGAGCCATGTTGAGCAGGAGGGGGCTGATCACGCCTCCAACGCAATAGATAACCCGGGCGCATGTCGTCCTCGGCGTCGGAGTCTGGTGACTGACCGTGGTTGGCGGGGGTGTGCTCGCGGATCGGGATGCGGTGCCGGATGGTGATCTTCTCCGGGCCGATGAGGACGTCGTGGACGAGGAGTCGGAGCACGCGTTGGCGTTCGGGGACGTCGGCGGTCCTCGCGCCGGCGCGGAGTTGAGCGAGGAAGCCCTCGAGGTCGTGGGCGAGTTTGAGGTAGGTGTCGCGGTCGGCGAGCTGGGCCTCAAGCGCGTCGAGTTGGCTGCGCAGGCCGACTTCGCGGGTTCGCAGGTCAGGCATGCGGGCGCGTAGTTCGTCGATGGTGATCAGCTGTTCTTGGTATGCCTCGATCATGCGGGTGATGCCACGGGCAGCTGTGGCCAGGGCGGTTTCCAGGCGGGCGCGTTCGCGTCGGGCCGGGTCCGCGGTGCAGGCCTGTTCCAGTCGACGGTCGATCTCGGTGCGGATCAGGGCTGGGTCAGCGAGGAGGCTGGTGACGTGGTCCCAGACGAGGGTGTCGAGGTAGTCGGCGCGGACCGGCTTGTTGGTGCAGACGCGGCCGCCCTCGTAGCGGTAGTCGTCCGAGCCCAGGCACCGGTAGTAGTAGATCTTCTTGTTGGTGGTGCGGGTCGAGGTGCGGTAGTAGCCGTATCCGCAGCTCACGCAGGCAGCTATGCCCTGCAGGAGAGAGGGGACCTTGGTGTTGCGGGAGGCGAAGCGTTTGTTGTCCTGCAGCCGCTTCGCGGTGCGTTCGAAGGTCGTGGAGGTGATGATCGCGGGGACCGGGATGCCGATCCATTCCTCGCGGGGCCGGTCCACCGTCTTGACCGGGCGCGGGGTGGCTCGGCCCTCCAGACGGGCCCGACGGTTCAGCCCGGCCGGCTCGTGCTGGCATCCTCACTGGTCAGTCCCTTGGCGATCTCTCGCCAGAACAGTCTCTCGACCTCCCGCCGGGTCGAGGGCCGTCCCGGCGACTTCATGGGCAACCGCCCCGTCAACTCCGTCATCCAATCCGCTGGTCGCCCCACAACACACCTCTCTGATCTGGGGTGTTGCAACGACTGGTTGAACCTGGGCAGTACACCTCCCGCCAATTCGCAGACATCTGCGCCGATTTGGGAGTGCGGCAGTCCATGGGCGCGGTCGGCACGAGCGCGGACAACGCCCTCGCCGAGAGCTTCAACGCGGCCCTCAAACGCGAGACGCTCCAAGGCGCCCGCCGCTTCGACGGGGCCCGCGCCTGCCGCCTGGCCGTCTTCCGCTGGACCACCCGCTACAACACCCGCCCGCAGGCACTCGGCGAACGGACAGCAGGCACCCATCGCCTACGAGCAACAGTCAGCTACCCTGACACTCGCCGCATAACAACACGAACAGGTGTCCACCCCACAGGGACAAGGCCCAGGTGCGGTTGATGATCCGGCGGACGGTCGCCGTGCTCGGCGCGACGCGGACGGCGAACACCTGGTGGTGCGGGCACCGAGCCGGGCGAGAGCCTCCTGCGGGGCATTCCTGGCCCACTGGCCGATCGCGGCGAATGAACGCGCTCCGCTCAGCACGGCCGAGCACGCGATCAGCAGCACGCTCACGAACGGGTGACGCTTCCCGCGCCGGTGCCGCGGATCGGCCAGCGTGGCCAGCCGCTGCGGCAGTCCCGGCAGTGCGCGGTGCTGACGCGAGGGCGACTTGATCAGGCAGACGCTGGCAGACTGACGGCACATCGAAGCTCCGGTTCGGCAGGGCGACTTGAGAGGTCACCCGCTCCAACCGGAGCTTCGTTGTGTACGAGACGGGGCGACCGGCAGTCGTCACGCCACCGTGACCTGCGACTTCGGAGCATCACTCGGACTTTGAAGCAGCCCTGGCCAAGTCAGGAGGCGTTCGACGTGTAGGTGTCATTTCACTCCTGCGTCACCGCCGTCCATGGCCGGCCGCTGTCCGTGGCTTCGCCGAGGCTGCGCGGTCGGGCTATGCGCTGTATCCACCGTCGATCCTCAGCACTGTGCCGGTAACGTAGGAGGCCTGCGGGCTTGCGAGGAAGACGACGCCTGCGGCGATCTCTTCCGGCCTGCCGTAGCGCCCCATTGCCGTTGTCGGAAGGAACGTGGCTGCGGCCGGGCCGTCGGCGGGGTTTGCTTCGGTGTCGACGAACCCGGGCTGGACGACGTTGACCGTGATGCCCCGGTGCGCCAGATCGCGGGCTGCGCCACGGCTGAAGCCCTCGAGGGCCGACTTTGTGCCCGTGTAGTACGCCATCCCAGGGAAACCTGCCCGTGTTGCCACACCCGAGCTGATACTGATGATCCGCCCGCCATCAGGCAGCAGCGGGAACGCCGCCTGGATCCCGGCCACGACGCTGGTGTAGTTGACGGCGAGCTGCCGCTCGCGGGCGGCCTCGTCGGCGATGTCGCTGTCGATGAGGCCGCCACCACCCGTGGCCGCATTGTTGACCAGAATGTCCAGCTTTCCGAACCGCTCGACCACGCCGTGGATCAGGCCTGCCGCCTGCTTCGCATCCGCCTGGTCGGCCCGGAAGGCCGCCGCGCGCACTCCTTTTGCCTCCAGGTCGGCGACCACGGCCTTGGCCCGATCCGCCGAGGACGAGTAGCTGATCGCGACGTCGGCTCCTTCGTTGGCCAGCGCCAGAGCCGATGCCGCCCCGATTCCCCGCGATCCGCCGGTCACGATCGCCACCTTGTTGTCCAGCTTTCCCATGTGCTTTCCACTTTCTACACGCAACGGAGTTCTTGACTGCTCGGTCCACAGTAAGCGTGGTGGACCGGACGGTCAATAATCCGTATCCTGAGTCGCATGGCACGTCCGCGAGCGTTCGACGAGAAGCAGGTACTGGACGCCGTCCGGGAGCAGTTCTGGGATGCCGGTTACGCCGCGACCTCGCTGGAAGACCTGATGCGGGTCAGCGGGCTTGGCAAAGGCAGCCTCTATGCGGCGTTCGGCGACAAGCGTCAGCTCTTCCTCCGGGCGCTGCACAGCTACACCGACGACAACCATGGCCATCTCCGGGAGGCCCTCACCGAGGCTCCACGGGCTGTGGACGCGCTGCGCATGCTCCTCGAGGCACCGATCGGCGACCCGGCCGACGCCGGCACGCGGCGTGGCTGCCTGCTGGCCAACAGCACCTGCGAACTCGGTAACGCCGATCCGGAAGTCCTCGCTCACGCTCACCGCGCCTACGAGACGTCCACCGCGCTGATCGGCGACTGCGTCGCCCGCGCCCAACGCGAGGGCGACCTGCCGGCCGGAACGGATCCGATCGCACTGGCACGGGCCCTGCTGGCCGCGCAGCAAGGGATCGTGTTCATGAGCCGAACCGGGCTGGACGCGGCCACACTCACTGCCACGGCGCGATCGCTCGCGGCTCAACTCCTGCCGGACCCCTCCGGCGACTGAACCGGCAGGCGCAACCGAACCGTTCGCACTGTCTGCCAGACGCTCGGGCACAGCGCTGTCCGGACCGGTTGCCGACCTGGCCGCCCTCTTGCGCCGCGACCGCCGGGGAAGAGACACCTTCGTGCCGCTCCGGAACGCTCGTGCTCGTCGCCGCCTGTGGCACACGGCAAAGCCGTCTCATCTCCACCTGGATCACCCTCTGTCCCACCCCCAGGAGTGGTCCCCGCGCGCAGACCATCGGCAGATATCCACTGAGCTGTCGGCGTCGCTTGAACCGTGGTTCTGGCTCACTTTCCGTGCCAGCACCACGGACGGTCACCGAAACCACGATCATGAACGGCCATGGGTGACACGTTCCTTCGCGACCTCTGGTTCCACCGGGTCGACGGCGTCCAGGTCGAAAC
>NZ_WEGL01000003.1 GCF_009604455.1 Streptomyces sp. RB17 | reverse complement strand
GGTGGTCATAGCGTGAGGGAAACGCCCGGTTACATTCCGAACCCGGAAGCTAAGCCTCACAGCGCCGATGGTACTGCAGGGGGGACCCTGTGGGAGAGTAGGACACCGCCGAACAATTCTTGAGAAAGGCCCACGCCACAGGCGTGGGCCTTTCTGCGTTTATGCTCGACTGTATGCGCTATGACCTTGTCATCTTCGACAACGACGGGGTGCTCGTCGACAGCGAGCCCATTTCCAATCGGCATCTGGCCACTTATCTGACCGAGCTGGGGCACCCGACGTCGTACGAGGACTCCATCCGGGACTACATGGGCTCGGCGATGCACCGGGTCCATGAGCTCGTGCTGGAGCGGACGGGGCAGCGGCTGCCGGACGACTTCGATGACGTCTTCCACGCGCGCGTGTTCGCCGCGTTCGAGCGGGAGTTGCAGCCGGTGGCGGGCGTGGCCGGGGTACTGGAGAAGCTGGCCGCGGACGGGGTGCCGTACTGCGTGGCTTCCTCGGGGAGTCATGCGCGGATACGGGTCGGGCACCGTACGACCGGGCTCGACCGGTGGTTCCCGGAGGAGCGCATCTTCAGCTCCGAGGACGTGGGGCGGGGCAAGCCGGCGCCCGATCTCTTCCTGTACGCGGCGGAGCGCATGGGGGCGGCACCGGATCGGTGCCTGGTCGTGGAGGACTCGCCGCTGGGCGTGCAGGCGGGCGTGGCGGCCGGGATGACCGTCTACGGGTTCACCGCGATGACGCCGGCGGCGAGGCTGGCGGGCGCCGACCAACTCTTCTCCTCCATGGGCGAGTTGGCTGATCTGCTCGTCTGACGGAAGCCATCGTCCGGTGCCTGACAATTGTCATGCGGACGTCCGGACGATCGTTTCTACTGGCGGACCCCGGCCGGCGGAGAAGCTGAGGGCATGACGAAGACCACGGGGGCCCAGGGCCGGACCGAGCAGCAGCAGAAGCAGAACCCGAGCGTGCTGGACAACTTCAAGCCGCTTCTCCTGGACGTGGCGGTGCCGCTCGGCTCGTACTACGTCTTCAAGGACGCCTTCGGGATGAGCACGTTCGCGGCGCTCGCCTGGAGCAGTGTGGTCCCGGCGGTGCGGACCGTGTGGGGGCTGGTGAAGGAGCGGAAGACCAACGCCCTGGCCAGCCTCATCCTGGTCGTCAACGTCGTCTCCCTGCTGCTGAGTTTCGTCTCCGGTGACCCGCGGCTGATGCTCGCCAAGGACAGCGGGGTCAGCAGTGTCATCGCTTTCGGGATCCTCGCCTCCGTCTGGCTGGGCCGGCCGATGATGACCGCGGGTATGAAGCCGTTCCTGGTGAAGGGCGACACGGCCAAGGAGGCCGCCTGGGAGCGGCTCGTGTGCGGGGCGTCGGTCCGGTCCGGGGCCTTCCGGCGCAAGGAGAAGGCGTTCTCGGTCGTCTGGGGGCTGGTGCTGCTCGCCGAGTGTGTCGCCCGGGTCGTGGGTGCGTACACCATTCCCGTGGACACGATGGTGTGGCTGGGCAGCGTCTTCCTCGTCGGGGCGATGGTGCTCGGGTTCGTGATCAGCGGGGGCCTGGCCGCCGAGCCCATGGAGAAGCTGCTGGCCGCCGAGGTCGACGCCGGCAAGGCCGAAGTGGCCGTCGCCGCCTGACGCGACGAAAGCAAAGCTGAAGGAAAT
The DNA here is from genome assembly GCF_009604455.1 of Streptomyces sp. RB17. Taxonomy (GTDB): domain Bacteria; phylum Actinomycetota; class Actinomycetes; order Streptomycetales; family Streptomycetaceae; genus Streptomyces. Next base: position 888,009 of record NZ_WEGL01000003.1, on the reverse strand, counting down.
TCACCTTTGGTTGAATCTACCCACAGGTAGCCCGGGGCCCTACGCTCGCCGCCATGACTGATGTGCTGCGGCGCGGTAGGGCCTCGCTGGCGTTCGGCTTCTTCGCCCAGGGCGCCACCTTCGCCCTGCTGGTGACGCGGATCCCGGCCATCCAGGACCGGTACGGCGTCTCCGACGCGCTGCTGCCGGTCTTCCTGGCCGCCGTGCCGATCCTCGCCGGTGTCGGCAGCGTGACCACCGAGCAGCTGGTGAAGCGAATACGGCCCAGCCGGCTTCTGCGGTGGTCCCAGCCGGTCGTGCTGCTGGCGCTGCTCGGCGCCGGGGCGGGTGGGGACATCGCGGAACTGGCGGTGGCGCTGGGCGCGTTCGGGCTGGCCGTGGGCGCGCTTGACGCCTCCATGAACATGCTCGGGGTGAGCCTGCAGCGGTCGTACGGGCGCAGCATCATGCTCAGTTTCCATGCCGCGTACAGTCTGGGCGGCATCCTGGGTGCCTCGCTGGCGTGGGTCGGGGCGCACTGGCATCTCGCGCTGTGGGTGTCGTACCTGCCGGTGGTGGCCGTGCTGTTGCCGGCGACGCTCGTGGGGAGCCGGTGGTACGTCGACGGGGATCCGGCGCCCCTGGAGGAACGGCAGGGCGGCGAGGGCGGGGGCGTCGTGTTCAAGCTGCTGCTGCCGCTGTGTCTGGTGATGACCTTCGCCTACATCGGTGACTCGACCGTCTCCAACTGGAGCGCGAAGTATCTGAAGGACGTGCTGGGCAGCTCGGAGCAGCTGGCGACGGTGCCGTACAACGTGTACATGGTGACCACGCTGCTGGGGCGGGCCATCGGGGACTTCGGGGTGCGGCGGTTTGGGGCCGTGGCGGTCGTACGGCTCGGGACGCTGGTGGCGGCCGCGGGGTTCGCGGTGGTGGCCTCGGCGCCCGGGGCCTGGGTCGGGATGCTCGGGTTCACGCTGTTGGGTCTGGGACTGTGCGTGCTGGTGCCGCAGACGTTCGCGGCGGCGGGGCGGCTGTTTCCCGGGGCTTCGGATGCTGCTGTCGCGCGTCTGAATATTTTCAATTACGTGGGTTTTCTGGTCGGTTCGCCGTTGGTGGGGGCGCTGGGCGATGCCTGGAGCTATCGGGGGGCCATGCTCGTGCCGATGGTGTTGGTACTGGTGACGTTGGTGTACGCCAGATCGTTCGCCGCTCAACCGGACCGATACGGTGGCGGTCATGAGCGGCCGCGCACAGCTGATGTGGGACGAGGCAGTAACGGGCTATGACTTCGGCCCGGACCATCCGATGGATCCGGTCCGGCTGGCACTGACCCGGAAACTGGTGGGCGCCTTCGGGCTCGACCGGGAGATGGAGGTCGTCGCGGCGAAGCCGGCCGGGGAGTCGACGCTGCGGCTGGTCCACCGGCAGGACTACATCGACGCCGTGAAGGCCGCGTCGGCCGATCCGTCGGGGGCCGATGGGTCGTACGGGCTGGGGACTCTCGATGATCCGGCGTTCGCGCGGATGCACGAGGTGTCCGCGTTGATCGCCGGGCAGTCGGTGGGGGCGGCGGAGGCGGTGTGGCGGGGGGATGCCGATCACGCCGTGAACTTCGCGGGCGGGCTGCATCACGCGATGCCCGGGGGCGCGTCGGGGTTCTGCGTGTACAACGACGCCTCGCTGGCCATCGCCCGGCTGCTGGAACTGGGGGCCGAGCGGGTCGCGTACGTGGATGTCGACGTGCATCACGGGGACGGGGTGCAGGCGGCGTTCTGGGAGGACCCGCGGGTGCTGACGATCTCGCTGCACGAGCATCCCCGTACCTTGTTCCCGCAGACCGGGTGGCCGGAGGAGACGGGCGCCGGGGCCGGTGAGGGGGCGGCCGTGAATGTCGCCCTGCCGGCGGGGACCGGGGACGCGGGGTGGCTGCGGGCGTTTCACGCGGTGGTGCCGGAGTTGCTGGCGGAGTTCGGGCCGCAGGTGCTCGTGTCGCAGCACGGGGCGGACACGCACTTCGAGGATCCGCTGGCGCATCTCGCGGTGTCGCTGGACGCGCAGCGGGCCGTGCAGGTGGCGTGTCATGAGCTGGCGCATGAGTACGCCGGGGGGAAGTGGGTCGCGCTGGGGGGCGGTGGGTACGCGGTGGTCGAGGTCGTGCCGCGGTCGTGGACGCATCTGGTGGGGATCGCGGCGGGGAGGCCGGTGGCGCCGGAGACGGTGATTCCCGACGGGTGGCGTCAGGAGGTGTTCGCTCGGACCCGGCAGTTGGGGCCGCAGCGGATGACGGATGGGCGGTGGCCGGTGAACTGGGCTTCGTGGGAGTCGGGTTACGACCCCGCGGATCGGCTGGATCAGGCGGTACGGGCCACTCGGCGGGCGGTGTTCCCGCTGCGGGGCTTGCTGCCCTGAACCAACCAGAGGGCTGGGGGAGCAGGAGACGCATGTGCGCGTGGCCCCCGCCGAGCGGCAGGGCACCGCAGTTGTTTACGCCAACCGTGCGCATTTCTCCGGATTCCGGCCCCTCCCCGTCTCCGATGCGTCACCATCGCACCCATGTCGACCAGCGGAGCTCTGCGTGCGCATCTGCTGGCTGCTCGGCTTGCCGGGGAGGTGGGGACCTCTCGGGAGGAGAGTCTGCGGAGTTATCGGCTGTTCGCGGCCCGGGATCCGCGAGTGCTGATCGGGATTGATCCCGAAGGAGCCTGGGGACAGCCGGAATTGCTTGAGCTGATGGCGGAGAAGTGCGGTGTTTCGGGCGATCCTCGGCACACTTCGGGGCCGGATGTGATCGATCCGGAGCGGACGCTGGCCGCGCTGGATGCCTTCGCGGGCCGGATCCGGGAGGTGGCCGGGCGCGGCGCGCCCGTGTTGTTCGGGACCGGGCATCCGCAGCGGCTGCTCGGGTTCTACGCCGGCTTGGCGGACGCGCTCTCGGCGGCGGGGTGTGACGTGCTCACCCCCGCGCAGGGTCACTGTGTCGACATATTGACCCGGTTCGGTCTACGTACGTATCACCTCGGCTACGCACGGCGCGTTGGGTTGGTGCGGGAAATCGACGCCGGGCGCCCCGGTTGTGAGCCGGGCGTGCACAGTCATTCACCGCTGCCGGTTCGGGTCGTGCTGGAGGCCGCGGCGGAGGGCGGAGGGCCGTTGCCCGAGTTGGTCGTCGGGGATCACGGGTGGGTCTGCGGTGCTGGTCAGCTGGGGTTCGAGGCCATCGGGCTCGCTGACACCGACGATCCGGCACTGTTCGTGGGGGAGGCGGAGGGGCGCGTGTCCGCCGTCGTTCCGGTTGATGACGGCGTGCGGTCTGAGTACTACCGGCCGCTCATCCGCTACGTACTCAAACGAGCGTGTCTGTCACAGTAGGCCTGCGATGGGTGCACCTCTTCCCCACTTGCATCACCCGCCCCTACATTGGGGAGTGAGCACGCAACGACGAAGAGTCACCGGAAGGGGAAGCCGGGGGCCGTCGAGTGCGGAAGGTTCAGGTGTGTCATGGCTGCAGCTGACGAGAGGCCTCTGAACGAGGTCGTGTTCCTTACCGTGGCGGAGGTCGCCTCGGTGATGCGAGTGTCGAAGATGACCGTGTACCGCCTGGTGCACAGCGGTCATCTGCCCGCGATCCGGGTCGGGCGGTCGTTCCGTGTCCCGGAGCAAGCGGTACACGAGTACCTCCGTGACAGCTATGTGGGGGTGGAGACGGTCTGACGGCGACCCCGCGGTGACCGCCGGGTGACCCGGGGTGCCCCCCTCGATTACGACCTCAGCGCTCGGTTGGGTAGGCTAGCCCCTCGTAGGTCGTGTGGGCCCATGGCGCCCAAACAACCGAGTGATGAGAAGTGAGCGAGGGTAGTCGTGGGCTCTGTTATCAAGAAGCGGCGCAAGCGGATGGCCAAGAAGAAGCACCGCAAGCTGCTCAAGCGCACGCGCGTTCAGCGTCGCAACAAGAAGTAAGCGGCGTCGCGAGAGCGTGTCACGCGTATCTGTGGCCTCCCATCGGCACGATGGGAGGCCACAGGCATATCCGGGGAACCGGGCGATGCCCGGGGAACCCGGCATGTGCCGATGAGTGAATTTCCGTCACTTCGTGCATCGGGCGGTCATCACAGCGCAACATCGACCCGCTAGGTTGGCCGTACGCATCACGTACGAGGGAAGGCGCTGATCTTGGGGAAGGTCGTGCTCGTCACCGGAGTGGCCCGGCAACTGGGCGGCCGGTTCGTACGGCGGATCCAGCGAGATCCGGAGGTCGACCGGGTGATCGCCGTGGACGCGGTGTCGCCGGCGCACCATCTGGGCGGCGCGGACTTCATCCAGGCCGACATCAGGCAGCCGACCATCGCCCGCGTGCTGGCCGAGACGGGCGCCGACACGGTCGTCCACATGGACGTGACCGGCACGGCGCTGGGCAGCGGAAACCGGGCCACGGTCAAGGAGACCAACGTCATCGGCACCATGCAGCTGCTCGGCGCCTGCCAGAAGTCGCCGACCGTGAAGCGACTGGTGATCAAGTCCAGTACGAACGTGTACGGGTCCGCGCCGCGGGATCCGGCCGTGTTCACCGAGACGACCCCGGCCAAGTCGCTGCCGAGCGGTGGGTTCGCCAAGGACACCGTCGAGGTCGAGGGATATGTGCGCGGGTTCGCCCGGCGGCGGCCGGACGTCGCCGTGTGCGTGCTGCGGTTCGCCAACATCCTCGGGCCCGCCGCCGACACCCCGCTCGCCTCCTACTTCGCGCTGCCCGTCCTGCCGACCGTGTTCGGCTACGACCCGCGGCTGCAGTTCGTGCACGAGGACGACGTCGTCGAGGTGCTCAGGATCGCCTCCCACGAACCGCGCCGGGGCACCCTCAACAGCGGCACGTTCAACATCGCCGGGGACGGAGTGCTGCTGCTCTCGCAGTGCTCCCGGCGGCTCGGGCGGCCGACCGTGCCGCTGCTGCTGCCGGCGGTCACCTGGGCGGGTTCGCTGGTGCGTACGCTCGGTATGACGGACTTCTCGCCGGAGCAGATCCGGCTGCTCACGCACGGACGGGTGGTGGACACGGTCCAGATGCGCGACACGCTGGGCTTCACGCCCAGGTACACGACGGCGGAGACGTTCGCGGACTTCGCACGCGGCCAGGGCCCCGGACTGGTGCCGCCGGAGGTCCTCGGGGGGGCCGTCGACCGGATCGCCGCGCTGGCCGCGAGGGGCGGCGGCCGGCCCACGACGCACAGCGCCGACTAGCGCCAACCGAGGAGCGCAGCAACGATGGCGGACGCCAAGGTCATTCCGTTCGACGACGACCGGTCCCGTGGGAGCGCCGCACAGCGCCCGGCGCGGCGCCGCGGCACGGGCAGCCGGCGCGGCACCCTCGGCGAGTCAGGGGCCGGTGAGATGGGTGAGGTCCAGCCCCTGCCGGGCCGGGGCCGGGCACGGGAAGATGGGCCTGTGAGCCGCGAGGAGAAGCCGGAGAAGCCGCTGGAGCGCTCGGGTGCCGACGCGCAGGACGGCGGCCGGGACGGTGGCCTGGAGCGGCGTGTGGCGGCCGGGCTGGCCTTTCTGCGGCGCCGGCTGACCGGGGACTACGACGTCGACGACTTCGGCTACGACGAGGAGCTGACCGACCAGGTCCTGATGTCGCTGCTGCGGCCGGTGTACGAGAAGTACTTCCGGGTCGAGGTGAAGGGCATCGAGAACATCCCGGCGAAGGGCGGGGCGCTGATCGTCGCCAACCACTCCGGGACGCTGCCGCTGGACGGGCTGATGATGCAGGTCGCGGTGCACGACCACCATCCGGCCGACCGTCATCTACGACTGCTGGCGGCCGACTTGGTCTTCGTGCTGCCCCTGGTCAACGAGCTGGCCCGCAAGCTGGGGCACACCCTGGCCTGCGCGGAGGACGCCGAGCGGCTGCTGGCCCAGGGTGAGCTGGTCGGTGTGATGCCGGAGGGTTTCAAGGGCATCGGGAAACCTTTCAGCGAGCGGTACAAGCTGCAGCGGTTCGGGCGGGGCGGCTTTGTGTCGACCGCGCTGCGGCAGGGGGCGCCGATCATTCCGTGCTCGATCGTGGGGGCGGAGGAGATCTACCCGATGATCGGCAACGCGAAGACGCTGGCGCGGGTGCTGGGGTTTCCGTACTTCCCGTTGACGCCGACGTTTCCGTGGCTGGGGCCGCTCGGTGCGATTCCGCTGCCGACCAAGTGGACGATTCAGTTCGGGGAGCCGATTCTGACGGACGGGTATCCGGCGGAGGCGGCCGAGGATCCGATGCTGATGTTCAACCTGACGGATCAGGTGCGGGAGCAGATTCAGCACACGCTGTACAAGCTGCTGGTGCAGCGACGCTCGGTGTTCTTCTGATTCCTTTGCCCACCCGCCCACCCGACTCGGTCGGCTGGAAGGTCACCGTAGAGGGCACCCTGCTGGCTCGGCGCTGTCGGGGCGTCCGGGCGCTGCGGGTGCCCTGCCGGGCTTCCCACCGGCCCGCCCGTGACCGTCGTGCTGAGACCACCCGCGACCGTCGTGCTGAGACCGCCGGTGACTGTCGGACTGGGACCGCCCGTGACCGTCGTGCTGGGGCCGCCGGTGACTGCCGGGCTCGGAGGGCACCTGTGACCGTCGTGCTGGGGCCGCCGGTGACTGTCGGACTTGGACCGCCCGTGACCGTCGTGCTGGGGCCGCCGGTGACTGCCGGGCTCGGAGGGCACCTGTGACCGTCGTGCCGGGGCCGCCGGTGACTGTCGGGCTCGGCCTGCCCACGTCTGTCAGGCTGAGACCACTCGTGACTGCCGGGCTCAGAGGGCACCTGTGACCGTCGTGCCGGGGCCGCCGGTGACTGTCGGGCTCGGCCTGCCCACGTCTGTCAGGCTGAGACCACTCGTGACTGCCGGGCTCGGAGGGCACCCGCGACCGTCGAGCTGAGACCGCCGGTGACTGTCGGACTGGGACCGCCCGTGACTGTCAGGCTGAGACCACCCGCGAGTACCGGGCTCGGCCTGCCCACGACTGCCGCCTGGGACCACCCGCGACTGCCGGGCTCGGCCTGCCCACGACTGCCGCCTGGGACCACCCGCGACTGCCGGGCTCGGCCTGCGCACAACTGCCGGACTCGGACCACCCGTGATTTGTCGGCCTGGGACAGCCCGTGACCGTCGGCTCGGAGGGCACCCGAAAGGCGAGCTGACCCGCCAGGCGGCGTCGTCGGGCGCCCGGCCTTGCGGCGCCGGCCGTCGGCCGGGCGGCTCGGCGAGTGGCGCGAGCAGGCTGGCGCGGACCAGTTCGGTGTCGCCAGGCGGGTTTTCCGTGAGGTAGGCCTTCACCTCGTCGGGCGTCCCGCTGAAGGTCGGTTCGTAGTCCGGATACGGCACCGGGGGCACCCCGCTCGGGTGGGGTGCCCCCGGTGCCGTATCCGTGGCGGTGTCAGTGGGTGTCCTCGCCCTCGATGCCCAGGCCCGGGAGGAGACCGGGGAGGAGCGGGGGGAGGGTGACGTCCGGGGCCGGCGCCGGGGACTTGCTGGTGGACGGGGTGCCGCTGCCCGTGCCCGTCTTCGGCGGCTCCAGCAGGCCGCCCGTGCTGCCGCCGAGCAGGCCCTCGCCGCTGCTGCCGGTGGCCGAGCCGCTCGGGTCGCCCGGGCGTGCGTGCTTGCCGGAGGACGGGGTGGTTCCGGAAGAGCTGGGTGCCGTCGACCGGTGGCCGCCGGAGGAGCCGGCGGATGCCGAGCCGGAGCCCTGGTGCTTGCCGTCGCCGCCCTTGGCGGGCGGCTGCGGGAGCAGGGACTGCAGCGGGGCGACCTCTTGGTCTATGGCGTCGAACACCGACGAGACCTGTTGTTTGACGTCTCCGAGCTGCACGGGCAGTTTGTCGCTCAGCGCGGTCCACGCCTCGCGGTGGGAGCGGGAGAACGTGGACAGCGCCTGGATGGGGCCGAGGGAGCCGGGGTCGGCCTCGTAGGCCTCGTGGAGCAGCCGATGGCCCTCGGAGACGTCCTGCTGCATGCCGGAGAGCGTGCGGCGGATCTCGCTGATGGACTCGTGGTCGAGCTGGCCGCCGCGGCCGCGCTCCATCAGCCGACGGGCCTCGTTGAGCCGGGTGGAGGCCTGGTCGAGGTAGGTCTGGCCGCGCTGGTCGGCGCCGTCGGTCAGGTAGTGGAGCTTGAAGTCCTCGATGCCGCGTTTGAGGCCGTAGAGGGAGTCACCGGGCAGGGCGTCCGAGCTGGCGGCGGCGACTCCGCCGAAGGCTCCCGCGGCCACGCCCACGCTGAGCCCGCCCGCCGCGAGCCCCTTGGTCAGCCGGGACCGCGGGCGGAGTTTGCCCAGCGGGCTCGCCCGGTGCGCGCCCCGGGACCGGGAACGCTGTTCCGGTACCGACGCGTCCGCCGCCCCCGTGCCCTCCTGGAGCATGGCCTCCATCGCGGCCACCAGCTGGGCCCGCTGCACGACCTTGACCTCGGGGTCGAGTTGCGGCTTCGGCAGCGCGCCGAGGTCCGCGGCCAGAGCCAGCAGCTCGCCCCGTTCGGTCTGTTCCTCGGCGGTCGGCGGGGGTCCCGCCGGGCCTACGGACTGCTCGGCCGCCGTGTCCCGGTCGGACTGTTCTTCCAGGGCCTGGGCGAAGGCGTTCGCCCGCCGGTGCGCCGATACGTTCGCGATCACTGGCGGCACCTCCTCTCGTCATGACGGTCGACTCCCCAGGGGGTCCTGAGGGTTGCACGCCCGCGACCACTTCACACGATCGAGCGATCAGGGTCGGCCAGGACGTGACCACAGGGAGCCTGTATCCCGCACAACGACTGGCGCGGCACTTGGGTTACGGACGGCGGATGCCCGGATCGTAAAGGCAACGGGCGTTCACGGAACGTGAGTTGAGTGTTGCCGAGAGTCGCCTTGTTCAGCGGGCGTCGTCCGGCAGCAGACGGGCGAGCGTGCGCACGGCACGGTACTGGAGGGTCTTGATCGCGCCCTCGTTCTTGCCCATGACGCGGGCCGTCTCGGCGACGGAGAGGCCCTGGAGGAAGCGGAGCGTCACGCACTCCTGCTGCTGCGGGTTGAGCCGGCGTACGGCGTCCAGCAGCGCGGCGTTCGACAGGGACTCCAGGACGGAGTCCTCCGGGGAGCGCTCGACCTCGTTGGCGTCGAGCATCTCGCCGGTGGTGACCTCCAGGCGGAAGCGGCTGGACTTGAAGTGGTCGGCGACGAGGTTACGGGCGATCGTCACCAGCCACGCGCCGAAGTCGCGGCCCTGCCAGGTGAAGGTGCCGATCCTGCGCAGGGCCCGCAGAAAGGTCTCGCTCGTCAGGTCCTCGGCGGTGGCCCGGCCGCCGACGCGGTAGTAGATGTACCGGTAGACCGTGTCGCTGTACTGGTCGTACAGCCGGCCGAAGGCCTCGGCCTCGCCGGCCTGGGCCCGCTCGACCAGGTCCATCATCCGGGCGCTGTCGCTGTCGGCGGCCGGACGGCGGGCGGTGGCGCCGGCGGAGCGCCCTCGTCTGCCGACGGCCGCGCCGCTCTCGGCCAGTGCGTAGCACGGGCCTGCGGGCGCGGCGCCGGCGAAGGCGGGGACGGCGTACGCGGTGGGGACGAGGCCGCGCAGCGTCTCTCTCGCCGCGGCGACTGTTGCGCGCAGCGTAGCCAGGCCCGAGGCGTCAACCCCGACGTGTGGGTACACGGGACTCCCAGAGGCAGAGCTTCCATCACGTGCAGTGCGGGACCGTTCACCCGTCGTAGCGACGGAGGGGTACCGGTTTGCGTCTGAGGAGAATAACGCTTCGTACAGGCACTGCTACACCGAGTTGCTCAAATCATCGATTGCGTCGCTTCTGTTACCGATTGACGCCTCATCAAGTGCCGCAGCCTGATCGCTTGGTGACCAGAATCTGGCCGGTTTCGGTGAGGTACAGCGCGTGTTGAAGTGGCCGCGGCATAATCCGGGCGCGGCGGGACAGTGCCCCGAAGGGGCGCGGGGCTGTGTCGATGTGCGGCTCCGCCGCGTGGGCGCGACCGGCTACGACGGACCCGCACCCGCCGGACGGCCGTTGGTCCTGCGGCGGTGATCCGCGTCAGCCGACCCGGGACCTATCGGCGTCGTCGGCTCAAAGCAATGGCCGCCGCTGTGCCACCGGCCACCGCTCCGACGCCCGCCGCCGCCGGAATGCCGACCTTCGCCGCCTTCCGGCCGGTGCGGTAGTCCCGCAGCCGCCAGTCCTTCTCACGCGCGTGCCTGCGCAGCTTGGCGTCGGGGTTGATGGCGTAGGGGTGGCCGACGAGGGACAGCATCGGGATGTCGTTGTGGCTGTCGCTGTAGGCGGCGCAGCGGGAGAGGTCGAGGCCCTCCGCGGCCGCCAGGGCGCGGACCGCCTCCGCCTTCGCCGGCCCGTGCAGGGGCTCGCCGACCAGCTTGCCGGTGTAGACGCCGTCCAGCGACTCGGCCACCGTGCCGAGCGCGCCGGTCAGGCCCAGGCGGCGGGCGATCACCTGGGCGATCTCCACCGGGGCCGCCGTGACCAGCCACACCTTCTGTCCGGCGTCCAGGTGGGCCTGGGCCAGGGCGCGGGTGCCGGGCCAGATGCGGTCGGCCATGTACTCGTCGTAGATCTCCTCGCCGATCGACTCCAGCTCGGCGACCCGGTGGCCCTTGACGATCGACAGCGCCGAGTCGCGGGCGTCCTGCATGTGCTCGGGGTCCTCGACGCCGGCCAGCCGGAACCAGGCCTGCTGCCAGGCGAACTTGGCGAGGTCGCGGGTCTCGAAGAACTTCCGCTTGTACAGGCCCCGGCCGAAGTGGAACAGTGCGGCGCCCTGCATGACGGTGTTGTCGAGGTCGAAGAAGGCAGCCGCCCTGTCGTCACCGATCACCGGGAACTCCGGCTCCGTCGGTGTCACCGGCGGAGCCTCCTGCGAGGACTTGCGGGCAGCCTCCGCCGAGGCCTCGCCTGCCAACACGCTGCGCGCCGTGGCGGAGCGCCTACGGGGAGTGAGCCATCCGAGAGCGGCCATGTCGTGAGCATAGCCAGTTTGTTCGGTGCTTCCGGCAGTGGCGGGGTTGGATGCGTGTGAACTCTCCGCGACCGGGCCGTTAAAGGGCTGATCCGAAGCCGATCCGAAGTGTGCGCAGTGCGCGCGACAATGGCCGGTATGAGTCCCCTTTTCCGGCGCAAGGCCGACCCCGTCGATCCCCGTGACCGGCTCGTCACGCTGATCCGCAAGCCCGGCTGTCATCTCTGCGACGACGCACAGGTCGTGATCGAGAAGGTCTGCGGAGAACTGGGCGTGTCCTGGGAGCGGAAGGACATCACCGAGGACCGGGCTCTCCACGACCAGTACTGGGAGCAGATCCCGGTCGTACTGATCGATGGTGAACAGCACACCTTCTGGCGCGTGAACGAGGAGCGGCTGCGCCGGGCACTGACCGACTAGTCCAAACCGGCCGGAAAGTCGCTTAGGATCGACGGCGGTCTGATCTCGGGGGCGGGATTCATGAGGAGAGTGTGCGGTTTTGCCCCCAGTAACGAAGGAACGCCGGTGCGTATGCGCCGGTTCCCGTCGAGGGCGCGAAAGGTGCGTGACCCCGGTCACTTCTGCCGGGCAAATCGGACACCATCTTTGTGCACGCGTTCACAAAGACATAGCCTGCTGTCGACGGGGCGGTCTGGGGACGTATGACCGCCTGCAGCCCCGCTCTACCCGCAGGAGCACCGTGGCAACTGGCCGAACACACCGACCGGCGACCCGTAGCCGAGGGATTCCCGAGGCCACCGTCGCCAGGCTTCCGCTGTACCTCCGAGCCCTGACCGCACTGTCGGAGCGCTCGGTACCCACGGTCTCCTCCGAGGAGCTCGCGGCCGCGGCGGGGGTCAACTCCGCCAAGCTGCGCAAGGACTTCTCGTACCTGGGCTCCTACGGAACGCGCGGTGTCGGCTACGACGTGGAGTATCTCGTCTACCAGATCTCCCGTGAACTCGGTCTGACCCAGGACTGGCCGGTCGTGATCGTCGGTATCGGTAACCTCGGCGCCGCCCTGGCCAATTACGGCGGGTTCGCCTCCCGTGGTTTCCGGGTGGCCGCGCTGATCGACGCCGATCCGGCGATGGCCGGAAAGCCGGTCGCGGGCATCCCCGTGCAGCACACGGACGACCTCGAGAAGATCATCAAGGACAACGGGGTGTCCATCGGCGTCATCGCCACCCCCGCCGGTGCCGCCCAGCAGGTCTGCGACCGGCTCGTGGCCGCCGGGGTCACCTCCATCCTGAACTTCGCGCCGACCGTGCTGTCCGTCCCGGACGGCGTCGACGTGCGCAAGGTCGACCTCTCGATCGAACTCCAGATCCTCGCCTTCCACGAGCAGCGCAAGGCCGGCGAGGAGACCGCGGCCGGTGACGTCGGCTCCCTGCCCGCCGCCACCCGTGACGCTTCCGCCGACCAGGGGCCGGACGGGGACGTACCCGCCGTGATGCCGGCATGAGTCTCCTCGTCGTCGGGCTGAGCCACCGCAGCGCGCCGGTCAGCGTGCTGGAGCGGGCCGCGCTGAGTGCGGACGCCCAGATCAAGCTGCTGCAGGACACGGTCGCCGCCGAGCCGGCCACCGAGGCCGCGGTGCTCGCCACGTGCAACCGCATCGAGCTGTACGCCGACGTGGACAAGTTCCACGCCGGTGTCGCCGAGCTGTCCACGCTGCTCGCCCAGCACAGCGGTGTCGGCCTGGAGGAGCTCACCCCCTACCTGTACGTGCACTACGAGGACCGGGCCGTCCACCACCTGTTCTCGGTGGCCTGCGGCCTGGACTCGATGGTCGTCGGCGAGGGGCAGATCCTCGGCCAGATCAAGGACTCCCTGGCCAAGGCGCAGGACCTGCACACCGCGGGCAAGCTGCTGAACGACCTGTTCCAGCAGGCCCTCAGGGTCGGCAAGCGTGCCCACTCCGAGACCGGCATCGACCGCGCCGGGCAGTCCCTGGTCACCTTCGGCCTGGAGCAACTGGCCGTCGGCGGGGCCGTCGAGGACTGGGCCCGGGGCAAGAAGGCGCTGGTCATCGGCGCCGGGTCGATGTCCTCGCTGGCCGCCGCGACGCTGGCGCGGGCCGGGGTCGCCGAGGTCGTCGTCGCCAACCGCACCTTCGAGCGCGCCGACCGGCTCGCGCACCTGCTCGAAGAGCAGTATGGACAGGGCCTGGCCGAGGCCGACGACAACGCGGTGACCGCCCGCGCGGTACGGATGGACGCCCTGCCGGGCGAGCTGACACGTGCCGACGTCGTCGTCTCCTGTACCGGCGCGACCGGCCTGGTGCTCACGGCGGAGACGATCGCCCAGGCGGTCGAGGGCCGCACCGGCGCCCCCGTCGCCGAGGCCGCCGACAGCGCTCGTACGACCGATGACCGCGGCGCCCGTACGACCGGTGACGGCAGCGCCCGTACGGCCCCGAAGGCCACCGTGGCGCCGCTGCCGCCCGCCGGCGTCGGCAGCGACGAGAACTGCCCGCTGGACCTGGCCGCCGTGCAGCCCGGCTTCTCCCTTATGGGCGAGGCCGCCGTCGCCGGCATGGACGCGGCGACCCTGGAGCAGCACGCGGCCTGGGCCGCCGGAGGCACGACCGCCCGCCCGGGCCGCCGTACCCCCGAGGCGGACGCCGAGCTGATCACGGCGCTCGCCGCGACCGCCGCGACGGTGGGCCGGATCCCCGAGCGGCGCAGGCCGGAGCCGCCGGCCGAGCGCCCGGCGCCCCTCTTCTTCCTGCTCGACCTGGCCATGCCCCGGGACATCGACGCGGCCGTGCACCGGCTGGCCGGGGTGCGCCTTGTGGACATCGAGTCGCTGGCGGACGCTTCCGTCGACGCGCCGATGGCGGCCGATGTGGACCAGGTCCGGCGTATCGTCTCCGACGAGGTCGCGGCCTTCGGCGCGGCACTGCGGGCGGCGCACATCACGCCGACCGTGGTCGCGCTGCGCACCATGGCCGCCGACGTCGTCGCCGGTGAGATCGCGCGGCTCGACGGCCGCCTGCCCGACCTGGACGAACGCCAGCGCGGTGAGATCCGCCAGGCCGTGCACCGGGTCGTCGACAAGCTGCTGCACGCGCCGACCGTACGGGTCAAGCAGCTCGCGGCCGAGCCCGGCGGCGCCGGGTACGCGGACGCGCTGCGCACCCTGTTCGACCTCGACCCCGAGACGGTCGCCTCCGTCTCCCGGGCCGGGGACAGCACAGACACGAAGGACCGACCGGCATGACTGAGAAGGCACTGAGACTGGGGACCAGGCGGAGCAAGCTCGCCATGGCCCAGTCCGGGCAGGTGGCGGAGGCCGTCCGCCGGGTGACCGGGCGACCGGTCGAGCTGGTCGAGATCACCACGTACGGCGATGTCTCCCGCGAGGCCCTCGCGCAGATCGGCGGCACCGGCGTGTTCGTCACGGCGCTGCGCGACGCGCTGGTACGGGGCGAGGTCGACTTCGCGGTTCATTCGCTCAAGGACCTGCCGACCACGCAGCCCGAGGAACTGGTCCTGGCCGCCGTACCGGTGCGCGAGGACCCGCGGGACGTGATCGTCGCGCGCGATGCCCTCAAGTTCACGGACCTGCCGCGCGGGGCGCGCATCGGCACCGGTTCGCCGCGCCGCATGGCGCAGCTGAACGCGTACGCCCGCGCCCACGCGCTGGACATAGAGACGGTCCCGATACGCGGCAACGTCGACACCCGCATCCAGTACGTCCACGACGGCGAACTCGACGCCGTCGTCCTGGCCGCCGCCGGACTGAACCGGATCGGCCGGATCGACGAGGTGACCGACTTCCTGTCGGTCGACACGGTTCTGCCCGCCCCCGGCCAGGGGGCCCTGGCGATCGAGTGTGCCGCGGGCAACGCGGACCTGATCGCGGCGCTCGGCGCACTCGACGACCCGTTCACCCGGGCCGCCGTGACCGCCGAACGGTCACTGCTCGCCGCCCTGGAGGCCGGCTGCAGCGCCCCTGTGGGTGCACTGGCCGACCTTTTGGCCGACGGGCAGTTTGTCAAGGAAATGCGCCTGCGGGGCGTCGTCGGCACGACCGACGGCACCCGCATGGTGCAGTTGTCCACCACCGGTCCCGTGCCCCAGACGCACGACCAGGCGTGGGCACTCGGTCGCGAACTCGCCACCGAGATGCTCGCCCAGGGCGCGGCCGGTCTGATGGGGGAGCGAGCACATTGAGCCCCACCGCCCTTCCTGCCGCCGGTCCTGAACACGGGCACGTCACCTTCCTCGGTGCCGGACCCGGAGATCCGGGACTGCTGACTCTGCGCGCCGTGGAGGCGCTGTCGAACGCGGACGTCCTGGTCGCCGAGCACGAGGTGCTCGACGTGATCCGGACGCACGCCCGACAGGGCGTCTCCGTGGTCCAGACGGACGCAGACCCTTCTTCGGTCTCGCCGCCGGGCACGGGCACGCCCCAGCTGACGGTCGTTGACGGCACGTCAACAACCGCCGCTGTCCCGGCCGCTGCCCGGGATGCCGCTCATCTTGTCATGGAGGCTGCGCGGGGCGGCAGGCGGGTCGTCCGTGCGGTGTCCGGGGACCCGGGACTTGATACGTACGCGGCCGAGGAAATGCTCGCCTGCGCCGCCGCCGGGGTGCCCTTCGAGGTGGTCCCGGGCGTCGCGGCCGCGGTCGGTGTGCCCGCGTACGCCGGTGTGCCGCTGCGGGACGCCGAGGGCGCGGACGTCCGGTTCGTGGACGCCCGTACGGCCTCGGACCGCTGCTGGACCGAGGTGGGTGCGTCCGACGGCACGGTCGTCGTCTCCACGACGCTCGACTCGGTGGCCGCGGCGGCCGGTGAACTCGTGTCCGCCGGCCGCAAGCCGGACACCCCGCTGACGGTGACGATCGCCGGTACGACGACCCGCCAGCGCACCTGGACGGCGACGCTCGGCACGATCGCGCAGACCCTGAAGCAGGCGAAGGTGCTGCCGTCGCCGGACGGCGGCCGGCCGGTGATAGCCGTGGTCGGTGAGCGTTCCGCCGCCGCCCGACGCGACCAGCTGTCGTGGTTCGAGTCCAAGCCGCTGTTCGGCTGGAAGGTGCTCGTGCCGCGTACGAAGGAGCAGGCGGCGTCGCTCTCCGACCAACTGCGGTCCTACGGCGCGGTGCCGCACGAGGTCCCGACGATCGCGGTGGAGCCGCCGCGCACGCCCCAGCAGATGGAACGTGCCGTCAAGGGCCTGGTCACCGGCCGCTACGAGTGGATCGCCTTCACCTCGGTCAACGCGGTGAAGGCGGTGCGGGAGAAGTTCGAGGAGTACGGCCTCGACGCCCGCGCCTTCGCGGGCATCAAGGTGGCCGCGGTGGGCGAGCAGACGACCAAGGCGCTGGTCGCCTTCGGCGTGAAGCCGGACCTGGTGCCGAGCGGCGAGCAGTCGGCCGCCGGTCTGCTGGAGGACTGGCCGCCGTACGACCCGGTGTTCGACCCGATCGACAGGGTCTTCCTGCCCCGCGCCGACATCGCGACGGAGACGCTGGTCGCCGGTCTGATCGAGCTGGGCTGGGAGGTCGACGACGTCACGGCCTACCGCACCGTGCGCGCCTCGCCGCCGCCGGCGGAGACCCGGGAGGCCATCAAGGGCGGTGGCTTCGACGCGGTCCTCTTCACGTCCTCCTCGACGGTGCGGAACCTGGTCGGCATCGCGGGCAAGCCCCACAACGTGACGGTGATCGCCTGCATCGGCCCGGCCACGGCGAAGACGGCCGAGGAGCACGGTCTGCGGGTCGACGTCATGGCACCGGAGCCGGCCGTGCACAAGCTGGCCGAGGCGCTGGCCGACTTCGGGCTGAAGCGACGGGCCGCCGCGCTGGAGAACGGCGACCCTGTGACGCGGCCGAGCGAGCGAAGGCCGGGGGCGCGGAGGCGCCGGTCGACCACATGAAGCCCCATGGGTGATGGTCTGCCGTGAGCAGATCGATGAACGCCCCCGCCGTCCCTCAGGGGATACGGCGGGGCGTTCTTGTGTCGCATGCGGTCCTCGAAAGGTTTTCATTCCGTGCGATCCGAGTGAGCGATGCCTGAGAACCGGGCTTCTCAGGCATGCCGCACTCGAATGCGTTGACCCTGCCCTGCCGGACTACTACTCTGGTTCGTGGGCGGTGCGGCGAAGCGGCGTCAGCGCAACTTGCCTTGCCCTAGAAGCAGTTGTGCCCCCGAGTCCGCCTGAGTCGAGCAGGCGGATCGAGGGTCACAACCAAGCACTGCCAAGGGCTGTATGCGATGCAGTGACAGTTGTCCAAGGCTTACTCGACAGACCCTACCACGGACGGGTCACGGGGGAAAGGATGCGCGATGACGCAGGGTGAGCGTGGGGCGGATGAGCAGGGCCGGTTAATCGAGGCCATCTCTCCCGAGCGGTTCCAGCCTTTCCTGCACAAGTGCGGAGGCGACCGCACCCGTGCTCTGCGCCTGTACGCGTGGGACTCCGAAGTGGCCAGGGCCCTGCAGAGTCCCCTGCGTGACTTGGAGGTCAGCCTGCGGAACCGGCTCCACCGCCAGCTCGTAGGCCGTCATGGTCAGGAGGCCTGGTGGGATGTGCCGAAAGCCCGGCCCAACTACAA
This sequence comes from Streptomyces sp. RB17, assembly GCF_009604455.1. Classification (GTDB taxonomy): domain Bacteria; phylum Actinomycetota; class Actinomycetes; order Streptomycetales; family Streptomycetaceae; genus Streptomyces. The sequence goes on along the minus strand of NZ_WEGL01000003.1, from coordinate 870,481 downwards.
GGGCCAGGACATGTTGGAGAGCGCGCGAGAGACGCTGGAGAACAGGCGCCCGTACCGTCCCTTCGGTCCATGCGACATTGTGGCGCAGCTTCCGTTCGGCTTCTGGGTCAGCCTTCTCGGGCGTGGCGGCAGTGACAACTACGAGATGAAGTACTGGAACTCCTCGCTGCGCCATCTGTTCCGTGCCCACCGCGGTGGTCGGGACGACTTGTACAAGAAGTTCCAGTTCATGCTCACCTTGCGGAACCGGATCGCCCACCACGAGTGCATCTTCCAGCGGCACCTCGAGCAGGACCTGGACACTGCGCTGACGCTGCTGCGGTACGTGTCGCCGGAGATGGCCGAACGGCATGAGAAGTACGGCCAGGTGCCCGAGGTGCTGGCGCGCAGGAGGGCGGTGCTGTCGGGTCAGGAGCCTGTGCGGTTGTGACAGCCGCGAACGTCGACGGCAAAGGCCGTCACGAGGAAGACGCAAGCTGATGGGATGGGAGCTAGTGTGAGCACGCGGGCGCTGGGTGAAGCGGAGGGGGTCTCGCTGGTTTCCCTGGGCGAGATCAAGGAACTCGCTGAAGTCGGCCGGCCCACCGTCAGCAACTGGAGGCGCAGGTTCTCCAAGGACTCTCCTCAGGTGGGGGGCGACAGGCGCCCGCCGTTCCCGGATCCGGTGGGTGGCAGCGACAGCAGGCCCCTTTTCGACGCGGAGGACGTGGCGGCCTGGCTGGATTTGCGGCCCGTCCCGGACGCGGAGCCCGGCGAGGACGGCTCCCTGCCGACCTACGGCGACCGGTTCCGACGCGGCCTGCGGCTACGCGGACTCGTCGCCCTGCGTCACGAACTGGGCTCGGCGGAGCGGCTCATCACCGACGCGCTGGCCGTATGCGCCATGGCAGCGCAAGGCGACGACCGGCACGCGGAGGCCTTCTCGGACGAGTTGCTGACGGATGTGGAAACCGCCGACCCACGTGTTGCCCGTGCGGTACGGCAGCTCATCCAGGAACTGGGCTCGCCGGGAGCCGCCGCTGACACGGTGCTGGGTCTGGCCGAGCGGCTGGAGTCGGACCTGATCACGGACTCGACGCCGCCCACGCTCGCGGAGCTGATCAGCATACTGGCCGGCCCGCTGGACGTCGTGTCACCCGGTCCCGACCACCCCACGGTGATCAACCTGTGCGCCGGCACCGGGGAGCTGTTGTTCGGCCTCGGTGACATCCGTGGGCACGAAGGCATCCTCGCGGTGGAGCCCGATCCGCTGCGCCGCAAACTCATCAGCTACCGGCTCCTCGCGCACCACTGCACTGGCGTGAACGTCTGCGCGGACCCCGAGGAACTGGATACCTTGCGGCCGTCTGTGCGGCGGGACCCCGACCTGGATCCGGAACACCCCTGGGATACCACGTCCGGTGAGGTCGTCCTCGCCGACCCGCCCTATGCCGCGGGCGAGCGGGAATTCGACGACAAGGGATCGCTCAGCTGGGCCCTCGAAGCCGTGCGCCGCCTGAACCCCGGCGGCCGGGGCCTGGTCGTCGTACCGTCCTGGACCTTGAGTCGACCGCGTGGCACGACGCCCACACCGAATGCGCGGATGCGCGAGGAACTGCTGAGCCAGGACGTGGTCGCGGCGGTCATCCAGTTGCCGCGGCGTATTCACCGATTCCGCACAGGAGCGGAACACGCGCTGCTCGTGCTGCGCAGCCAGGCAGCCCCGAAGAACCAGGGCCGGGTGCTGCTGGTCGATGCCGACCGGATCGCCCGCCGGGTCGGAGGTGCGTGGCCGGCGTACGTCGCGAAAGTGCTGGAGGACGGAAGGTCACCCGTGGCCGAGGAGGCCAGGGACTTTCCCGTATCGGCCACGGGCCCGAGGGGAGAAGCCCTTCTCGACGGCCGATCGGTCCTGCCGGCGCACCGGCTCGGCACGAAGGAACAGGGCCTTGACCACTTCTCCGCCACCCGGGACGCACGACGCGAAGCCGCGACGGCTCTGCCCCAGCTCAAGGAGTGGATCGGCGATCTCGGTGTCGCCAGGCGGGTCCCCGGCACCGAAGTGGCACACCGCAGGGTCGGCGAGCATCTGCGGGCGGGCCAGCTCAGGCTGCTGGCCGGGCACCGGATCCGCGAGTCGGACATAGGGGACGCCGGTCTGATGGTCGTTGGCCGCGAGGAGATGCTCGGCGCCCTGCCGCTCGGGCAGCGGCGGATCGCGTTGGAAGACCTAGCCGAGTACCCGCAGGCCCAGACCACCGAGCGCGGCGACGTCTTCCTGCTCACCGAGCACGGGGTACGCACGCTGGTGGACGATGCGGGCGGCTGTGTACTGCTCGCACCCGTTCAAGGGCTACGGATCCCGGCGTACCGGAAGTTCCTGGCCGGGAAAGTACTGCCCGAGGAGGTGTGGATGCGCCCGCACCCGCTCGCCCAACTGCTCGCAGCCCCGCGCAACCAGCATCGTGGCAGCGGCTCGCTGGTGCGCAGGGTGAGCGTGCGGGACATGGACCTGCCCGAGCTGCCGCCCGAGGAGGTCGCCGAGTTGGAGGCGATCCTGACCGAGACGGACCGGCAGCGAGCCGACGTACGGCGGCAACTGGCGGCGCTGGACAACCTGGCCCTGCGGCTGGCGGCCGGAGTCGCCGACGGGGACCTGGCGCTGCGCCGCAGACCCAGCAGTATCTGAGGCGCTGCAGGGCGTGTCGATGAACATCACGGCAGCGCCGTCCACTACGGCGTACGACGAAGAACACCACGATCAGGAAAGAAGTGAGGCACCCGTGCCGCCACGGAAGAAGAAGACGGCTGAACCCCAGGACATGAAGAAGGTGCTCTGGGCGGCGGCGGACAAGCTGCGCGGCAGTCTGGACGCCGCCGGGTACAAGCACTTCGTCCTGGGCCTGGTCTTCCTCAAGTACGTCTCCGCCGCCATGGCCGAGAAGCGGGCCCAGCTGGAGGCCGAGCTGCGCGAGGAGGGCGGCTGGAGCGAGGAGGACATCCTCGCCACGCTGGAGGAGCGCCGCGAGTACACGGGCTCCGGCATCTTCTACGTGCCGCCGGCCGCCCGCTGGGAGAGCGTGTTGGAGCGGGCGAAGGGCACGGTCGAGGGCGAGAGCGTCGGCGAGACCATCGACGCTGCCATGCGCGCCATCGAGAAGTTCAACCCGGCGCTGAACAGGACCCTGCCGAAGATCTACAACAGCGGCCAGGTGGATGAGGAACGCCTCGCCGGCCTGGTGAAGCTGCTGGACCGGCTGGTCTTCCAGGAACAGCTGGGCGAGGACGGCAGGCGCAAGGGCGCGCGGGACATCATGGGCGAGGTCTACGAGTACTTCCTCGCCGAGTTCGCCCTGAAGGAGGGCCGCAAGGGCGGCGAGTACTTCACCCCCGAGAGCGTGGTGAAGCTGCTGGTCGAGGTGCTGGAACCGAAGCAGGGCGAGCGGGTCTACGACCCGGCATGCGGCTCGGGCGGCATGTTCGTCCAAGCGGAGAAGTTCATCGAGACACACGGCGGCAACCCACTGAACGTCGCCGTCTACGGCCAGGAACTCAACCAGACCACTTGGCAGCTGGCCCACATGAACCTTGCGATCCACGGGGTCGAGGCCAAGCTGGGCGACGAGCCGGCCGACACGTTCCGCAACGACCAGCACCCGGAGCTGAAGGCGGACGTGGTCATGGCCAACCCGCCCTTCAACATCTCCGACTGGGGCGGGGAACTACTCGGCATGGACAAGCGGTGGGTGTACGGCACCCCACCGGTCGGCAACGCGAACTACGCCTGGCTCCAGCACATGATCAGCAAGCTGGCTCCGGGTGGGCGTGCCGGTGTCGTCCTGGCGAACGGCTCGATGAGCAGCAAGCAGTCGGGCGAGGGCGACATCCGCCGCGCGATCGTCGAGGCAGACCTCGTGGCCTGCATGATCGCCCTGCCGGGCCAGCTGTTCCGGTCCACTCAGATCCCGGCCTGCCTCTGGTTCCTCGCGGAGGGCAAGGGGCGGCACTCGGCGTGGGCGCCGGGGCGCAAGGGCGAGGTGCTGTTCATCGACGCGCGCGAGTTCGGTGAGATGGAGAACCGCACGCTGAGAAGGCTGACGGAGGAGGAGATCGTCCACCGGATCGGCGACACGGTGCGTGCGTGGCGGGGCGTGGAGGGGGCTGGCCCTTACGAGGACGTGCCGGGCTTCTGCGTGAGCGCTTCGCTGGACGTCATCGCCGAGCACGACTTCGTGCTGACGCCGGGGCGGTACGTGGGTACGGCCGAGGCGGAGGTGGATCCGGACGCGGAGCCGGTGGAGGAGAAGATCGCGCGCCTGACGGCTCTGCTGCGGGAGCAGTTCGCGGAGTCGGAGCGGTTGGCGAAGGTTGTGGATTCGCAGTTGGGGAGGGTTTGATGGGGGAGTGGCGGGAGTCAATCCTCGGTGATGTGTTGTCCGTTGATCACGGGTACGCCTTTCTCGGTCCGGCAATGCACGATGAATTGACCGGTAAGCCGGTCATTGTGAGCATCGGGAACTTCTCTTACTCGGGGGGGTTTCGCTTCTCTAGTACCAGAGTTCGCGAATATAGGGCGGAGTACCCGGCTGAATTCGAACTCAATCCCGGCGATCTGGTCGTCGTGATGACCTGCCAAACAGCTGGCGGGGAAATTCTCGGAATTCCGGGGATTATTCCCGATGACGGCAGGGTTTATTTGCATAATCAACGAATTGGTAGGGTTCGCCTTCGAGGTGAATCGCTTAGTGAGCGGTTCGCTTACTATCTATTCTTGACGCCTGAAGTGAAGAGTCAACTGGTGTCCAGTGCTTCGGGAACGAAGATCCTTCACACCTCGCCGCAGCGCATCGCTGCGGTCAGGTGCCTCCTGCCGCCTCTTCGAGAGCAGCAAGCCATCGCCGAAGTGCTCGGCGCCCTGGACGACAAGATCGCGCTCAACGAGCGGATCCGTGAGACCACTCTGGGTCTAGCCAGTGCCTGTTACGAGGCGGCCGGGATCGGCGATGAGCCGGAGCGTATCGGTGACCTCGCCGATCTCTTCGACGGTCCGCACGCCACTCCACACAAGACGGAGACTGGCCCCTGGTTCCTCAGTATCAGCAGCCTTAAGAACGGCTATCTCGACCTCTCCGAGTCGGCGCATCTCTCCGAAGAAGACTTCCCCCGCTGGACGCGGCGCGTGCAACCGCAAGCCGGAGATGTTCTCTTCTCCTACGAAACGCGGCTCGGTGATGCAGCGCTCATGCCGTCCGGTATTCGTAGCAGCCTCGGGCGTCGGATGGCGTTGCTGCGCAGCAAGTCCGCTACCGTCAGCGGTTCCCTGCTGCTGCATGCATACCTCAGTCCTGCGTTCCAAGAGGAGATCAAGCGGAGGACCGTCCACGGCGCTACAGTCGACCGACTGCCACTCAAGGAGATGCCTGGCTGGCGCATTTCGCTGCCCGCTCAAGGAGCGCGAGAGCGACTGTCCGGAAAGCTCGACGTGCTGCACGCCTCCGTAGCACAGGGCGCCAACGAGAACCGCACCCTCGCCGACCTCCGCGACACCCTCCTCCCTCAACTGCTCTCCGGAAAGCTCCGCGTCAAGGACGCGGTCCGAACCGTCGAGGAGGCCGTATGACCGCAGGTGCCGAGCCGCCGCTCGGTGAGCCGCGGATAGATCGGCTCACCGAGAAGGAGCTGGAGTCGCACGCGCTCGAACTGCTCGCCGAGTACGGGTGGCAGCACATTCCGGGGCCGGAGCTCGGCCCCGCCTACGGCGTGCGGGCGGACTGGGACGATCTGATCCTCCGCCCCCGCCTGCTCAAGGCGATCCGGGGCCGCTACCCGCGCCTGCCCGACCACGTCGCCGACGACGCCCTCACCGAACTGCTGCGCTGGCACACCCGGAACGACCTCCGCGAGAACCACCGTTTCTACGAGCGTCTGACCGGCGGGGTCCGCATCCCCTACGACGACCCCGCCACCGGCGAGAAGCGGCACGCCACCATCCGCCCCGTCGACTTCGCCGACCCGCACGGCAACGACCTCGTGGCCGCCTCCCAGGTACGGGTGCGCAGTACCAAGAACCGGACTTTCGTCTTCGACATCGTTCTGTACGTCAACGGCTTGCCCCTCGCCGTCGTCGAGCTGAAGAAGGCCGACAGCAACGACCACGCCCGAACCGCGTACGACCAGCTCCAGGGCTACCGGCGTGAGCTGAAAGAGACCGGCACCTTCCACACGCTCCTCGTCACCCTCGTCTCCGACGGCATCACCGCCCGCATGGGCACCCCGTTCACGCCCTGGCAGCACATGGCCCCTTGGCACGCCGACGAGCACGACGTGATGCTCCGCAAGGACGAGCGACAGGACGGTCGTGCCCTGGAGCGGATGATCTACGGCGCGTTTGAGCCCAACCGCTTTCTGGACCTGATCGCGAACTTCCTGTCCTACTCCGCTCCGGAGTCCGGCGCCGTCGACACGGTCAAGCTCGCCAAGGCCCACCAGTACATCGCCGTCAATGCCGCCGTGCGGGCCACCGAGTCCGCTGTGGCGACCGACGGTCGTGCAGGCGTTGTCTGGCATACACAGGGCGCCGGTAAGAGTGAGGAGATGCTGTTCTACGTCGTCAAGGCGACGCGGAGTCCTGAGCTGGCCAAACCGACGTTCGTTCTCCTCACCGACCGCATCGACCTGGACACCCAGCTCCGTAAGACCTTCACCACCAGCCGCACTCTGGAGAAGGTCATCGGCGAACCGCCGGAGAAGGCGGACGACGCCGGCCAACTGCGGCAACTCCTCCAACGGCAGGCCGGCGGGGTCATCTTCACCACGCTGCAGAAATTCCGCCTCACTGAAGAGGAGCGAGCAGCCGGTGTCCGGCACCCGCTCATCTCCCCCCGCCGCGACGTGATCGTGGTCGTCGACGAGGCCCACCGCAGCCACTACGACTTCATCGACGGCTACGCCCGCAACCTGCGTGACGCCCTGCCCAACGCCACCTTCATCGCGTTCACCGGCACGCCCATCGAGAACCGCGTCGGTAGCACCCGGGGTGTCTTCGGTGAGGACATCCACACCTACGACCTCACCCAGGCCGTGGACGACGGAGCGACCGTCCCCGTCTTCTACGAGCCGCACCTGGTCCGGGTACGCCTGCCCGCCGACGTCGACCTCGATGACCTGGACGCACGCGCTGAAGGATTGATAGAGGGGCTGTCGGAGGAGGAGAAACGCAAGGCTCGTCGGGAGTTCGGGAAGTACGAGAACCTGATCGGCGCTCAGGATCGGATCAGGGAACTCGCCGGAAAGGTGCTCGCCCACTGGGACGCGCGCAGCAGCGAGATGGTCAAGCTCACCGGTCACCGGGGCAAGGGAATGATCGTCTGCGCGTCCCGGGTCATCGCGGCTCGGCTCTTCGAGGAGATCATCCGCCAGCGGCGTGACTGGGAGGGTGAGCGAGACCCGCAGACCCAGTTGCTGACGGACGGCAGCGGCCGGATCAGGGTGGTGTTCACCGGCAATCCGGCCAAGGACGACGAGGAGGTCGCCGACTACGTCCGCACCCCCACTCAGCTCAAGAAGATCCAGCAGCGGGTGACCGACGCGGACGACGAACTGGAACTCGTCATCGTCCAGTCCCTGTGGCTGACCGGGTTCGATGCTCCGCCGCTGCACACCCTCTACCTCGACAAGCGCATGCGAGGCGCGGCGCTCATGCAGGCCATCGCCCGCGTCAACCGCACCTGGCCCGGCAAGCCGTCCGGCCTGGTCGTCGACTTCCAGGGCGTGATCCGTGAGATCAAAGAAGCCCTGGCCGAGTACTCCGAGCAGGATCAGAAGCACCCGATGCTCGGCGCGGACCTCGATGGGGCCGTCAAGCTCGTACGGGAGAGTCACCAGCACATCGACGCGCTCCTCGCCGACTGCGCCTGGCGGAGCATCCGAGACGCGGGCGGGCCCAGCGCCTACCGGGAAGCCCTGACGGAGACGCTGGAGTTCCTGATCACGCCGGAACCAGGACTGGAACCCGGCAAGGCCACCCGAAGGCAGCGGTTCATGCACCACGCCAACCTGCTGCGCCAGGCTTTCTCCCTCTGCCCGACCGACCGGCGTGTGCAGGACCTGCTCCCCGACATCCGCTTCTTCGAGGCCGTACGCACCTCGCGCGAGAAGTACGCCATGGACGAGAGGGAGGAACAGGGACTCGCCACGGCCGCTGACGTACGCCTGCTGATCGCCCAGTTCAACGAGTCCGTCGTCGCCACGGACGGCGTGGTGGACATCTACGACGCGGCCGGCCTGACCAAGCCCGACCTGTCCCACCTGGACGACCGGGTGCTGCGCGACCTCCAGGCCAGCAAGCACCCCAACCTCGCCATCGCGGCACTGCGGCGCGCACTGATGAAGGAGATCAAGGACGCCCACCCGAACAACATCACCCGGCAGCACACCTTCACCGAGAAGATGAAGCGTGCAATGAACCGGTACACCAACGGCCTGCTCACGGCCGCCGAGTTCATGAAGTTCCTGGTGGACCTGGCGCGGGAGGTGTCGGCCGACCGCGGCAGGGCGAAGAAGCTCGGTCTGAGCGAGGACGAACTCGCCTTCTACGACGCCCTCGCCGCCGACCCTTCTGTGCTGGAGGAGATGGAGGGCAGCGTCCTCGCCAAGATCGCTCACGAGCTGTACGAGCAGATTCGGAAGGACGTTACGGTCGACTGGAAGGTGAAGGAGCAGGCCCGGGACCGGATCATGGCCCGAGTGCTGCGTCTGCTGCGCAAGCACGGCTATCCGCCGGGCAAGCGGCCTGCGGCGATCGAGCGAGTGCTGAAGCAGGCGGAGGAGATGGCGGAGGGCCTGGCCTGATCAACAGGGGTGTGCCCTCGCAGCCACGGCGGCGGATTCGAGGGCACGGTCGCCCGCTGGTGTGTCAGCGCCCGGAGGCGTACGGCAGGAAGGTCGCCCACGCGGTGGGAGTGAGGGCGAGGCGGGGGCCGGTGGGGTTCTTGGAGTCGCGGACGAGGATCTGGTCGGGAATGGTTGCCACTTCGACGCAGTCGGGGCCCTCGTCCGTGCTGTAGCTGCTCTTTATCCACTCCAGCTTCATGTCTCTCCAAGCGCTTTCTCGATGAGGGCCATCGACTCCCGTGGGTCGAGAGCCTGTGCCCGGATGATTCCATAACGCATATCGAGGAGTTGCACCTCCTTCGGGGCGGCGATCACCCGGCTGATGTGCTGCACCTCTACGTGCCCAACCGTGGTGCCGTCCTTGAGCCTGAGTAACCTGAACGACCCGGCAAGGCCTGAGTTCTGCTCACGTCCAAGTGGCAGTACCTGGAGGTCGACGTTGCGGAACTCGGAGACCTCCAGCAGTCGTTCCAGCTGCGCTCGCATGACCATCCTGCCGCCGATGGGCCGGCGGAGTGTCGACTCGCACTGGACAAAGCTGAAGACAGGCCGGGCCATGGTCTCGTTGACGATCTCCTGACGTGCGACTCGGGCCGCCAATCGTTGGTCCAACTCTTCTGCGGTGAAGGGTGGCCGGCGAGCGCTGAACACGGCCTGCGCGTACTCCTTGGTTTGCAACAACCCATGAACGACCGAGTTGTTGTAGGCGCACAGCTCGACCGCATCCGCCTCCAGCTTCTTCAGGTCCCGCACCTTCTTCGGGTACCGGACCTCCGCCAAGTCCTTCTTCATCGCGGCGACCCTGCCGCCCGCGCCCAGCACCTCGTCCGCCGCGTCCAAGTACTCCGGCCGGGGAATCCGCCGCCCCCGCTCCACCGAGGAGACCAGCTCCTCGCCGTACCCGATGGCCGTCCCGAACTCCGCCTGGGTGAGGCCGGCCGCCTCCCGCCACAACTTCAGCTGCCGTGAGACCGTCCGCATCACAGCCCCTGCCTCGTCGTCCTCCAGCCCCGCGTCCCAGTCGCTCACGTAAGCCGTCCTCCCGTCACCACTCACCCCGTACGGCCCGGACGGAACCGGACACCACACGGACAGCCCCCGTCCGCACGGGCCGCCGTTCTTCACAGGCTAAGCACGCTTGGACACGCTGAGTGACGTGAACGAGCAAATCTCCACCCTCCACATTCCGGCGCGTCAGTTCTGCGTCCCTCTCTCCGCGACCCGGCGCGGCGCACGCCTCGGCAGGCTGCTGGCAACCGAGCAACTGCGCTCCTGGGGGCTGCCGTTGGACCCCGCGCGGCTGATCGTTTCCGAGCTGACGGCGAACGCCGCGCTGCACGGCCGGGTTACCGGCCGGAGCTTCCGGCTCGCTCTCGCGGTGACGGCCGCGGGAGTTCTGCGCATCGAGGTCACCGACACGCGTGGTGACGTACTGCCCGTTCCGCAGACCGCCGCCACCGGACCGGCCGAGTGCGGCTACGGCCTGCTACTGGTCGAGGAGTTGGCGGATCGATGGGGTGTGCGCAGCGGACCGGTGCCGTGCAAGACGGTCTGGGCGGAACTGGACCTGGCGACCGGCGCCGGGAAGTACGTGTCCCGGTCGCACGCGGGCCGGGGCTGCGGGCGGTAAAAGACCAAAGAACCCTGGAAAAAAACCAACCAACCAAACCAAACCCCGCGTAGGTCACTCGCGCGGGTGAAACAGGTCGGTCTGGCTGGCGCGGCGGCGGCTCGGGCGTGCAGTCTCGCCCCGAGGCAATTGCCTCCGTCACAACTCCACAAGCCCACACATGCATCGGCCCCCGCCGGGACTGGCATCCCAGTGCGAGGGCCTGACCAACGAGGAAGCAAACCCTTCCCTATGGCTGAGAAGAAGCCTAACGCTGCTCCGCGCCCGATTCAGGGTGTTCGGCGATCCACCACCCACTCCGGTGTCACCCACGTACGTACGTACCAGTCCGGCCAGTACGTGGTCGTGGGCAACCACCTCGCCCAGCACCGCGAGCTGTCGCTGACCGCCATCGGGCTCGCGACCCACATCCTGTCGGTGCCCGAGGGCACCCCGGTCGACATCCGCAGCCTCGCCGAACGCTTCCCCGAGGGGCGGGACCGGATCGCGGCCGCACTGCGCGAGCTGGAGGCGCACGGCTATCTGGCGCGGGTCCGCGAGCACACGGAGTCGGGCCGTCTGATCACACGGACGTACGTCCACCACGCACCTGCCGCCGCCTCGGGTGCCGCTTCTCCCGCTCCCCTTCGTGTGGCCGGGCGCCCCGCGACGACCCGTAGCCGCGACCGTCGGCCAGTGGCGGGTACGGACGTACAGGCAGCGCCCGAGGAGGGCGACCGAGCCCTCCATCCGCAGCCTCCCGAACCCGTACCCGCGCTCGTGCGGCCGCCCGCGCCGGACACCCCTGCCGACTGCACCGAACCTCCTGCGCCCACAGCAGCATCCACGACGTCGACACAGAGGGGCCGCCGCGACCAGCGGAACGACCGGGCCGTTGCCCTCCTCGCAGGCCTCCGCCGTGCCGATAACCGCCTCATCCTCTCCCGCCACGACGTGGACAGGCTCGCGCCGGCCGTCGCTGCCTGGTTCGACGGCGGGGCGACGGCAGCCGTCATCCACCGCGCCCTGACCGAGGGCCTTCCCGCCGTGCTGAGGAATCCGGCGAAGCTGATCGCTTACCGTCTCGATGAGCTGCTGCCCGTACCGCTCCCCGCCCGTCCCACGCCCTCACCGAACGTCACGCCGGGGAGCGGCCCCGCCCGTCGATCCGATCCTCTTCAGAACTGCGACGGCTGCGAGCGCGCCTTCCGCTCCCCGCGCCCCGGCCGCTGCCGTGACTGTCGTGCTGACCGGTGGGTGCCAGGCGAGGACGAATGCGCCGCATGAGCCTGCAGTCCTGGCCCGTGGCCTCTCCTCAGCATCGACTACGGCGACACGGCCGAGCACGTCGCCCAGGCGCGATTACGCCGTTTCTCCTGGGACATCTGCCCGCTGCCTCTCCGGGGCCACTCCTGACCGAATCATCTTCTTCGTCAGCGCGCGTCTGCGATGCTGATCGGCATGGGTGGGGAAGATCGACGACGTGATGGTGCGGCCCGCTGGTTACGGCGGCGTGCTGCCGCGATGGTGTTGACGTGTGTCGGGGTGGGAACCGCCGTCCTGCACGTCCTGGAACCCGATCTCAAGATCGACGGCATCACGGTGATGCTGCTGGTGGTGGCCGCGGTGCCGTGGCTCGGAGAGCTGTTCCGCAGTATCGAGGTGCCGGGTCTCGGAAGGATCGAGTTCCGGGAGATCGAGCGCAGGATCGAGGCCGTCCAGCGGACGGCGAACGCGGCTCTCGTCGGGGACGGTCCCGAGGGCGGCGCAGTGGACGACAGCGCGGCTTGGGACATGGTCAAGGAACTGGCCGCCGAGTACGTGAACGTACGCCTGGAGCTGTCCAGCGGCCGGGCGCGGACCCGCCGGATGGACCAGGTCTTCGCCCGTCTGGTGCGCGCGACGCAGCGCGTGCGGGACTTCGACGCGGGCGCGCTGCTGGGATCCCAGGACGCCGGACTGCGCCTGGCCGCCTATGCGCGCCTGTATGTGCTGCCCGAGCCCGAGGTGCTGGACGCGTTGGTCGACGCGGTGACCGGCGAACCGCTCCCCTTCAACCAGTACTGGGGGCTGCAGGCCGTCGGGAGAGGCGTGGAGGACGTGGGAGCGGAAAATGTTCCGTTCGGTGTGGTGCGGCGCTTGGAGGACTGCCGTTCCCGGATGCGGCACGCCCCCGACCGGGTCGAGCTGATCGATCGCATCCTCGAGGATCTCGGTGAACGCTGAGCGGCAGGCGGGTGCCAGACGGCATCTGCCTGCCGCTCGCGCCCGTCAGGCCGCCGTGCCGCCCGCGTAGTCGCTGTTGAACGTCGTCTCGATCGTCTGGGCCACCGGTTCGGCCACGCCCGTGCCGGTCAGGATGATGCCGAGCTCCCGGTTGTTGCTCAGGGAGTTGCTGCTGATGTTCATGGAGCCGGCCTCGACCTCCTGGGTGGACAGGCCGTAGTCGGCGACCATGGCCTTGGCGTGGATGTAGAAGCCGTTGGGGTCGGAGTAGCCGACGACGGTGCCGCCGGCGGCCTTGACGGCGGAGACCTCGCTGGAGTAGCTGGAAGGACTCTCCAGGACCACGCGGACCTTCACGCCGGCCTTGGCGCGGGCCACGATCGCGTTGACCACCGTGCTGTCGCTGAACTCCAGCTCCTCCACGTCCAGGGTCTTGGTGGCGGAGTTGATGAAGGACACCAGGCGGTTGCGGGAGTCGGTGGGGGACCACAGCAGGTGGTCACCGTCGGTGGGGGTGATCGAGGTCGCCGTGTAGTCGGCGTTGAAGACCTTCTCGATGGAGGCGACGTCGCGCGTGTCGTCGGTGAAGACGCCGTAGTCGCGGCTGGTCGTGTAGTACTGCGCCGTCAGATTGCCGGTCATGACCAGCGACTTGACGCCGTCGACGGTGATCGTCTTCTGGTGGGTGTAGACGTAGGCGGAGGACGACCAGACCACGCCTATGCCCGCGTTCTTCAGGGACGTGTACGCCGAGTTGTTGGCGCTCTGGTGCTGGCGGTCGAGGATGACGCGGACCGTGACGCCCTTGTTCTTCAGGGCTATGAGGTCGTTGACGGCCGTGGTGTCCTCCAGCTCGTACATGGTCATGTCGAGCGTGCTGGTGGCCGAGTTGATGAAGTCGTAGATCGTGGGCTGACTGCCCGTCTGGGAGAAGGCGAAGGCCGAGTAGCTCGCGGCGTTGGCGGGGACGGCCGTGGCGACGACGGCGGTACCGGCGGTCAGGGCGATGGCCGCGCGGGTGAGAACCTTCCGCAGCATGCGTGACTCCTAGGTGAGCGCACGGGGAGGGGGTGGCGCGGGCATGACACCACGCGCGTAGAACGCTGGGGAGGCGCGCGGATCCAGGGATCGCCAGGGAAGCGCAAAGTCTTCGTATGGAGGCGCCGGTTTGCCCGTGAATGGGCCTACTGCGGGCTGCCTATGAGCCGGTGACCGGGCCGACACGGCGTCGGCAAAGACGGGGGCCGGGCGGGCGTAGCGTAGAAGGCATGACGAAGTACGGATCCTTCCCCGGTACGCGTCCCCGGCGGCTGCGCACGTCGCCCGTCATGCGCCGCATGGTCGCCGAGACGCGCCTGCACCCGGCCGACTTCATCCTCCCGGCGTTCGTCCGGGAGGGCGTGGGCGAGCCCGTGCCGATCGCCGCCATGCCCGGAGTCGTCCAGCACACCCGCGACAGCCTGAAGAAGGCCGCGCTGGAGGCCGTGCAGGCCGGGGTCTCCGGGATCATGCTGTTCGGTGTGCCGGAGGAGGGGAAGAAGGACGCCCTCGGGACCGCGGGCACCGATCCGGACGGGATCCTGCAGGTCGCTCTGCGCGACGTGCGGGCCGAGGTCGGCGACGACCTGCTCGTCATGTCCGACCTGTGCCTGGACGAGTTCACCGACCACGGGCACTGCGGCGTCCTGGACGCCGAGGGCCGCGTCGACAACGACGCGACCCTGGAGCGGTACGCCGAGATGGCCCAGGTGCAGGCCGACGCCGGTGCCCATGTCGTCGGGCCCAGCGGGATGATGGACGGCCAGATCGGCGTCGTCCGCGACGCGCTCGACCAGATCGGGCGCGAGGACGTGGCGATCCTCGCCTACACCGCCAAGTACTCGTCCGCCTTCTACGGCCCCTTCCGCGAGGCCGTCGCCTCCTCGCTCCAGGGCGACCGCAAGACCTACCAGCAGGACCCCGCCAACTGGCGTGAGTCCCTGCGGGAGCTGACCCTCGATCTGGAAGAGGGCGCGGACATGGTCATGGTCAAGCCGGCCGGGCCGTACCTGGACATCCTCGCCCGGGTCGCGGACGCCGTCGACGTGCCTGTGGCCGCCTACCAGATCTCCGGCGAGTACTCGATGATCGAGGCCGCCGCCGAGAAGGGCTGGGTCGACCGCGACCGCGCCATCTTCGAGACCCTGACCGGCATCAAGCGGGCCGGGGCGCGGAACATCCTCACCTACTGGGCGACCGAGGCGGCGCAGAAGCTGCGCTGAGCCGGAGTGCGGACACGCTGTGACCCCCGGGCCGGCCCGGACTGGGGCCGGCCCGGGGGCCGCACGTCTACGGAGGTGGGGTCAGTCCCACCAGAAGGTCCAGGCGGGCGCGCCGATCAGGTCCTTCGCGTACCCGCGGAGGGTGTCCCGCTCGCCCTGCAGGACGTTGTCCGGGCAGAACGCGAAGTGCTCCGCCGCCACCGCCTCGGCGTCCTCCTGTGTGGTCGGCGGGGCCGCCACGGACACGACGAGGGTGTCCAGGCCGAGGGCCACCACCCGTATGCCGAACCGGTCCTCCCAGGAACGCAGCACCGCGCAGATCCGGGCCACGTCGCTCTCGTAGTTCACCGGCCCGGTCCAGCCGATCGCCGCCGGTATGTCGGCGGACCGGCGGGCCGGGACCAGGGCGAGGTGCGCCTGCTCGACCTCCGGGCCCGGATCGCGGGCCAGCACGTCGGCGACCTGGGCGGCGCGGGTGTCCGGGTCCGCGCAGAGGGCGGCGTGGGCGGGCGCGAGGCCGGGCCACCGGTCCCCGAACGGATCGATCTCCTCCGCGAGCTCGCCGTCCTCCGTCTCCTCCTCCCAGTACTCCGCCAGGACGTCCTCGGCGTCGTGATCGCCCGGGTACGACGTCTCGCCGGGCAGCAGCACCCAGTCCGCCATGCCGCCCCGCGAGGCGGCCAGGTCCACCAGCACCGGCAGCAGACCGGCGCGCGCCGCCGGAGCGCCCAGCGCCATCCATGTGCCCGGCGCGGCGGGCTTCTGCGCGTGCCACAGCAGGGGTTCGTGCCAGGGGCCGTCGTACGTCAGGTCGACGAGCCTGCCGGGCGGCAGCTGAAGTCCGAGGGAACGGCCGCTGGGGTCGGTGGCCAGCCTGGGCAGCGGGTTGGGAAGAGTCGCCATGCCCGTGACTGTAAGGCCCGCCACTGACAACGCCGTTGAGCTGCGTCTGCGATGAACCCAGGGGGCCCGCAGCCGCTCTTACCGGATGGTGTTGTGATGGGCGTGGACACGGTGACCGGCGTGACGGGAAGGACGGAGGAACGTGCGGATCGGGCGTTACCCGGTGCGGTGGCACATCGTGCTGCTCACCCTGTGGACGGCCGTCTGGTTCGCGGTGGCCGAGCGCCACGCGGCCGTGTCCTGGCACTATCTGCGCCAGGGCGAACAGCTGCTCTTCGGCCAGGCCTCCGGTGGCGGCCTCGCCCTCTACGCCAACCACCCCCAGCTGCAGATCGGCCCCGTCAGCTTCCTGGTCGCCGGACTCTTCGCCCCCTTCCCGCCCGACCTGGGTGAGAAGCTGGCCGACGCGTTCATGTCGGGCCTCGGCCTGTACATGCTCGTCCTCATCGGCCGCGCCGCCGCCGACCACTACCTCGGCACAGGCGTCAACCACAGACGCCTCCAGCAACGCGTCCTGGTCGCCGGGGCGGCCTTCATCCCCATGTGGGTCGAGGTCGCGGTCCGCTTCGCCCACCTCGACGACGTCCTGGCCCTGTTCTTCACCACGCTCGCGGTCCGCGCACTGGTCCGGGGCAAGGCGACGGCGGTGGGCGTCTTCCTGGCCCTGGCGGTCGACTCCAAACCCTGGGCGGTCGGCTTCCTGCCGCTGCTGCTCGCCCTGCCCCGCCCGTCCCGCCTGCGCTCCGCCACCTGGACCGTGGCCCTGGTGGCGGCAGCCTGGCTCCCCTTCTACCTGACCCACCTGGAAACCCTGCACGCGGCCCGCTTCACCATCCCCAACCAACCCGCGTCCTCCCTGCGCTGGTTCGGCGTGGACGACCCCGCGACCCCCTGGTGGGACCGCCCCGCCCAGATGGCGCTCGGCATGGGCCTGGGCGCCCTGGCGGTACGACGGGGCCGCTGGCCGGCGGTGGTCTTCCTGGCGGCCGACGCCCGCATCCTCCTCGACCCCAGCGTGTACACCTACTACAACGCCTCGGTCCTCCTGGGCACCCTGCTCTGGGACTCCATCGGCCAACGCCGCCTGGTCCCGTGGGTCAGCTGGATCGCGCTGATCTCCCTCTACGGCAGCGCGCTGGTGATCCCGTCGGCCTCCACCCGGGGCTTCGTCCGCCTGGCGTTCTGCATCGGCGCGGCGGCGTACGTGCTGCTGTGGCCCCAACGAACACCACGCGGCGACCGCCGGGGACGCCGAGCACGCCGCGATCCCGTTCACGACACCCTCATCAACAACTGACCGGAGCCGGCGTTCTGCTCTCCCGGCGTTGACGAGCGGCCCAACGGTCACTTGGGAGGGGAGGGGAGAGCAGCCAACGTGACGGGGCGGACACTCACAGAGCCCTCGTGTCAAACCAGTGTCGTGATGCAGAACGGGTGCCCGGCAGGATCGAGCAGCACCCGCCACCGCTCCCCGCCCGGCTGGAACTCGGGTTTGTCCGCGCCCAGTTCGAGCAACCGCTTCTCGGCGGCGTCCAGGTCGTCCACGCCCAGCTCGATGTGCGCCTGCTTCTCCTGGGCCGGGTCCGGCCAGGTGGGCCGGCGGTAGTCGGCGAGGCGGTTGAAGCCGAGGCCGGTCGAGCCCTCCTTGCCGAGGAAGACGAAGTCGTCGCTGGAGAAGAGGACGGACATGCCGAGCAACTCGCCGTAGAAGCGGGCCATTTCGGCGGGGTCGGAGCAGTCGAAGGTGACGGCGGCGTAGCGGAACGCAGGTGTGGACGAGGTCTCTGTGGTCATGAGGAGGACGCTAGGGCATGACCAGGACAGTTCCGGTCCTGGTCATGTCGATCCTGTGCCAGACTTCCCGCCGTGCTCAGCTCCTCCGCCCGCCTCCTCCGCCTGCTGTCCCTGCTGTCCTCCCGTCCCTCCTGGACCTGCACCGAACTGGCGGAGCGCATGGAGGTCACCGACCGTACGGTCCGCCGGGACATAGCGAGGCTCCGGGACCTCGGCTACTCCGTCGACTCGGAGGCCGGCCCCTGGGGCGGTTACCGCCTCCGCGCAGGTTCCCGCGTTCCGCCGCTGATCCTCGACGACGAGGAGGCGCTGGCCGTGGCGGTCGGCCTGCGCGAGGCCGCGCTGAGCGACGCGCTCGGCGGCGACCAGGCGGCCCTCTCGGCGCTGCTGAAGCTGCGTCAGGTGCTGCCCAGGCACATCGCGGACCGCCTCGGCGACCTGGACGACGCCTTCGTACGCCTGCCCGGCCCCGACGGACCGCAGATGCGACCGGGCCTGCTGCTGGAACTGGCCGTGGCGTGCCGGCGTCGCGAGCGCGCCCGGCTGTCGTACACCGACGGGGAGGGCAGGACCACGGTCCGGGACGTCGACCCCTACCGACTCGTCCATGCCGCCCGGCGCTGGTACGTCGTCGCGCGGGACGTGGCCCGGGGCCAGTGGCGCACCTTCCGCGCCGACCGTATCGACCGCTTCCAGCCGACCGGCCACCCCGCCGACCTCACCGACCCGCCGGACCCCGCCCAGCTGGTCTCCCGCAACATCGCGAACGGCCCCTATCCCCTGTCCGCGACCATCCGCCTCCCGCTGCCCATGCGGGAGGCACTCCGACTCGTCCCCGCCACGATCGGCACCCACCGCCCCGACGGCCCCGATGCCACCGTCATCGACATCGGCGGCCCCGACCCGGACGGCCTCGCCCGCTACCTCCTCACCCTGGGCTCACCCCTCCGAGTCCTCCAGCCGGACTCGGTACGACAGGCCCTGGAGCGCCATGCGCGCCGGCTTGCCGAGGAAAACGCTGCCCAGGGACAGACCCGGAAGGCGTGCGTCAGAGCTTTTCCGGCGTCCGGATGCCCAGCAGGGCCATGCCCCGGTGCAGAGTGCGGGCCGTGATGTCGCACAGGAAGAGGCGGTTCTCCACCTGCTGCGGCGTCTCGGCCTTCAGGACCGGGCACTTGTCGTAGAAGGACGTGTACAGGGACGCCAGCTGGTACAGGTACGCCGTCAGCTTGTGCGGGGCGTACTCGCCGGCCGCCTCCGCCACCGTCGCCGCGAAGGCGTCGACGTGCAGCCCGAGGGCGCGCTCGGCGTCGGACAGTTCCAGCTCCGGGTGCGCGGCCGGGCGGGTCTCGCCGGCCTTGCGGAGGATGGACTGGATCCGGGCGTAGGCGTACTGGAGGTAGACGGACGTGTCACCGTTCAGGGACACCATCTGGTCCAGGTCGAACTTGTAGTCCCGGTTCGCCGACGTCGACAGGTCCGCGTACTTCACCGCGCCGATGCCCACCTGGGCACCCCGCTCGGCGATCTCCTCCTCGGACAGGTCCTGGGCCTTCTCCCGTACGACGGCCGAGGCGCGGTCGATCGCCTCGTCGAGGAGGTCGACCAGGCGGACCGTCTCGCCCTCACGCGTCTTGAACGGCTTGCCGTCCTTGCCGAGGACCGTGCCGAAGGCCAGCTGGAAGGCGGTGACGTCCTCGTTCAGCCAGCCGGCCCGCCGCGCCGTCTCGAAGACCATCTTGAAGTGCAGGGCCTGGCGGGCGTCCACCACGTAGAGCAGGGTGTTCGCCTTCAGGCTGAAGACGCGGTCACGGATCGCGGACAGGTCCGTCGCCGCGTAGCCGTAGCCGCCGTCCGACTTCTGGACGATCAGCGGGACCGGGTTGCCGTCCGGGCCCTTGATGTCGTCGAAGAACACGCACAGGGCGCCCTCCGAGCGGACGGCCACCCCCGACTCCTCCAGCGACCGGCACGTCTCGGCCAGCATGTCGTTGTAGCCGGACTCGCCGACGATGTCGGGGTCGCTGATCTCCATGTCCAGCTTCTCGAAGACGGAGAAGAAGTAGATCTTCGACTCGTCCACGAACTTCTGCCACGTGGCCAGGGTGCGCGGATCGCCGGCCTGGAGGTCGACCACCCGGCGGCGGGCCCGCGTCTTGAACTCCTCGTCGGAGTCGAACAGCTTCCGCGCGGCCTTGTAGAGGCGGTCGAGGTTCGACATCGCCTCCTCGCCCGAAGCCGCCGTGTCCTCGGTGGACGCCTTGTGGTCCAGCTCGTGCGGGTGCTCGTCCAGGTACTGGATGAGCATGCCGAACTGAGTGCCCCAGTCGCCGATGTGGTGGCGGCGGATCACGTTCTCGCCGGTGAACTCCAGGAGCTGGACCACCGAGTCGCCGATCACCGCCGACCGCAGATGACCTACGTGCATCTCCTTCGCCACGTTCGGCTGCGCGTAGTCGATCACCGTCGTGCCCGGCCGCTCGGCGGTCGGCACGCCGAGGCGGCCCGTCTCGTCCGCGTACCGCGCGGCCAGGTTCGCGGTGATCGCCCGGTCCGCGATCGTGATGTTCAGGAAGCCGGGGCCCGAGACCTCGACGTCCTTGATCAGCTCGTCACCCGTCACCACCTGGGAGACGACCCGCGTCGCCAGCTCCCTCGGGTTCGCCTTCGCCTTCTTGGCCAGCGCAAGGATCCCGTTGGCCTGGAAGTCGGCCCGGTCGCTTCGTCGCAGCAGCGGGTCCGCGCCGGCGGCCTCCGGCAGGGTGGCCGAGAGGGCGGACGCGAGGTGCTGCTGGACGTTGTCGTTGAGGGACGTGACCGAGGCCATAGGAATGGGTGCCGTTCTCCTCGTGGGGATGGATAGACCCAGCCAGTATCCCACGGCAGGTAAAGCCGTTTTCGCCGTCGCATCCCGGTCTGTGAGAATGGAGTGTCACCCCGATCAGACGGAGTGCCACCCCGTTCAGAAAGAAGGACGTGCCGATCGTGGCTCAGAGCACCGAGACCACCGACTGGGTCTCCCGTTTCGCGGATGAGGTCATCGAGGAGTCGGAGCGCCGGGCCCCGGGCAAACCGGTCGTCGTCGCGTCCGGACTCTCGCCGTCGGGCCCGATCCACCTCGGCAACCTGCGCGAGGTCATGACCCCGCACCTCGTCGCCGACGAGATCCGCCGCCGCGGATTCCAGGTCCGGCACCTGATCTCCTGGGACGACTACGACCGCTACCGCAAGGTGCCCAAGGGCATCGCCGGGGTCGACGAGGACGGCTGGACCGAGCACATCGGCAAGCCGCTCACCTCCGTGCCGGCGCCGCGCGGATCGTCGTACCCGAACTGGGCCGAGCACTTCAAGGCCGCCATGATCGCCTCGCTCGCCGAGCTGGGCGTCGAGTTCGACGGCATCAGCCAGACCGCGCAGTACACCTCCGGCGCCTACCGCGAGCAGATCCTGCACGCCATGAAGCACCGCGGCGACATCGACGCGATCCTCGCCCAGTACCGCACGAAGAAGGCCCCGAAGAAGCAGCAGCAGAAGGCCGTCGACGAGGCCGAGCTGGAGGCCGAGGAGGGCTCGGGCGCCGCGTCCGAGGACGACGGCAGCTCCGGCTCCGCCGGGTACTTCCCGTACAAGCCGTACTGCGGCAGCTGCGAGAAGGACCTGACGACCGTCACCTCGTACGACGACGACACCACCGAGCTGGCCTACACCTGCACCGCGTGCGGCTTCACCGAGACCGTCCGGCTCAGCGAGTTCAACCGCGGCAAGCTGGTCTGGAAGGTCGACTGGCCGATGCGCTGGGCCTACGAGGGCGTCGTCTTCGAACCGAGCGGCGTCGACCACTCCTCGCCGGGCTCCTCCTTCCAGGTCGGTGGCCAGATCGTCGGCATCTTCGACGGCAAGCAGCCCATCGGACCCATGTACGCCTTCGTGGGCATCAGCGGCATGGCGAAGATGTCCTCCTCGCGCGGCGGGGTCCCGACCCCCGCCGACGCGCTGAAGATCATGGAGCCGCAGATCCTGCGCTGGCTCTACGCCCGCCGCCGGCCCAACCAGTCCTTCAAGATCGCCTTCGACCAGGAGATCCAGCGGCTCTACGACGAGTGGGACAAGCTCGCCGGAAAGGTCGCCGACGGCTCCGCCCTGCCGGCCGACATCGCCGCCTACACCCGCGCGGTCGGCACGGCCGCCGGTGAGCTGCCGAAGACGCCGCGCCCGCTGCCGTACCGCACGCTCGCCTCGGTCGCCGACATCACCGCCGGCCACGAGGACCAGGCGCTGCGGATCCTCTCCGAGCTGGACCCGGAGCGGCCGCTCGCGTCCCTCGACGAGGCACGGCCGCGGTACGACAGGGCCGAGGCCTGGATCAACACGCACGTCTCCGCCGACCAGCGGACCATCGTGCGCGACGAGCCCGACGCCGAGCTCCTGAAGTCCCTCGACGAGGCCTCCCAGCAGTCCGTACGGCTGCTGCTCGACGGACTCGCCGAGCACTGGTCGCTCGACGGACTGACCCACCTCGTCTACGGCGTGCCCAAGGTGCAGGCCGGGTTCCCGGCCGACGCCACCCCGAAGGAGCTGCCGCCCGAGATCAAGACCGCTCAGCGGTCCTTCTTCGCCCTGCTCTACCACCTGCTCGTCGGGCGGGACACCGGGCCGCGCCTGCCCACGCTGCTGCTCGCGGTGGGGCAGGAGCGGGTGCGGCGGCTGCTCGGGGAGTAGGCCGCGACGTACGAGGAGGGGGCGCCCGGTGACACCGGGCGCCCCCTCCTCGTACGCGTCACGGCCTCCTGCGCGTCACGCGATGTGGTCTTCTTCGAGTTCCGCGGAGTGGCGCTGCTGGAAGCGCTCCGCGAGGGCTTTCAGCTCGCTGGGGCTCAGCGTCGTCCCGAACGTCGCCTGGATGTTGTCGCCAAGGACCCGGGGCGTGGGGTAGCTGCCGTCGATCGACTGGCGGAAGACCTGGTAGTAGGCCTCCTCGTCCGGCTCCGGGGGGCCACCGCCCTCGCCCAGCTCCCGGGTGCGGTTCGGGCCCACCGGAATGGGGAAGCTGCCGGTCTCCTCGGAAGAGGGCTGCTGGAAGTCCGCCGGCTGCTGGTCCTCGTACCACTCCTCGTACTGCTCGTCGGGAGCGTACTGGGGTTCCTGCATCATCGGGTCGTAGGCGGGGTCGTAGCCGCCGTGGTAGTCGACCTGGCGCGGGGTCTGGAACCAGGGGCTCTCGTCCGGCTCGACGCTCCCCGGCCGCCCGGGGCTCTCGCCGGTCAGTTCCGGGCGCTGCTCGCCGGAAGGTGCCGCCTGATGAGGGACGAGCGCCGCCCCAGCGGGACGACCACCCGAAGCCACGGCAGGTATCAGAGTCGGCTCTATGCCCGCCGCCGCAAGCCCCGCCGCGGCCGTCTCCACCAACGGCACGCCGTACCTCGCCAGCCTCAACGGCATCAAGGACTCCACCGGAGCCTTCCGGCGCCAGGCGCGGCCGAACCTGGAACGGAGCCTGGCCTGGTAGACGAGACGTTCCTGCTCCAGCTTGATCACCTGGTCGTAGGAACGCAGCTCCCACAGCTTCATACGGCGCCAGAGGAGGAAGGTGGGGACGGGGGAGAGGAGCCAGCGGGTCAGGCGGACGCCCTCCATGTGCTTGTCCGCCGTGATGTCCGCGATCCGCCCGATCGCGTGCCGGGCCGCCTCCACCGCGACCACGAACAGCACCGGGATCACCGCGTGCATGCCGACGCCCAGCGGGTCCGGCCAGGCGGCCGCGCCGTTGAACGCGATCGTCGCCGCCGTCAGCAGCCACGCCGTCTGACGCAGCAGCGGGAAGGGGATACGGATCCAGGTCAGAAGCAGGTCCAGGGCCAACAGGACACAGATGCCCGCGTCGATGCCCACCGGGAACACATACGAGAAGTTCCCGAAACCCTTCTTGAACGCCAGCGCCCGGACGGCCGCATAGGAGCCGGCGAAGCCGATCCCGGCGATGATCAAGGCGCCGCTCACGACCACGCCGATGAGAACGCGGTGCATCCGAGACAGCTGCGGTGGCGCGGCCACGCGTACTCCCCTCCCCTTGCCAGTTGTTGCGCGCAACAGGGTGGCACACGCGAACGGCGAACGTGGTACCGGTCAGGGCATCAGCCCCCGGGTCAGCCCTTCCCCGCGGCCGACTTGGACGGAGAAGCGGTGGAAGAGGCCGACTTGGACGGGGACGTGGAGGCGGACTTCGAGGGGGAAGCCGACTTCGACGGAGCCGACGTCGCGGAACCCCCCGACGACGAGCCGTCGTTGGCGGACGACACCGCCCCGACCACCTCCTTGATCGCGCCCTCCGCGGCCTTCGTCAGGTCGTCGGCGTCCGGAGTCTTCTCACCCGCGAGACCGGCGCCGTTGAAGTCGAGCGTGACCACCACGTTCTCGACCCGGGCGACCACCGTCTGCTGCTTGAACAGACCTTCCTTCTTCTTCAGGTCGTAGCGCACGGCCGTCGCCTCCGCGCCCGTGCCGGACAGCGGAATCTCCTTGGCGTTCTGTGCGCCGGCCACCGCCGCGGCGTCCTTGACCTGCTGCCCGAAGTACGTGTGGGCCTGCGTGTCACCGGCACCGCGCGTGCTGTCCGAGTCGAAACGGAGCAGGGACACGTTCAGCCACCGGAACTGCGAGCCCTTCACCCCGTTGTTGTCCAGGCTGCTCCACGAGCACGACGCACGCGACGACGGATCGTCCGAACTGCCCTTCTTGCCCGACGTGTCCTTCGGTACGAGATCCGTCAGGGTCTTCTTCGACAGCACCGCGCACGCATCGGGCAGCTTCGTGTACGCGGCCGCCTGCACGGTCGGGGACGCGCTCGCCGAGGGCTTGGTGCTCCCACCCGCGGACTGCTGCGCGCCGCCGTCGGAGCCCTTGCCCTTGGCATCGCCCGAGTCCGACGAACAGGCGGCGGTGATCAGCACCGCCGGCACGGCTGCCGCGCAGACAAGCACACGGCTCAGGCGCTTGCCACGCATTCCTCGCTTGGCACGGTCGTCTCGCTGGGCTGCTCGCTGCATGGTTCCTTCACTCATGACGCTTTGTGTTCGTGCGGGTTCCTGCGGGGGCCCACGGTACGCGGTGAAGGAGCTGTGCGGTTTCCGTTCGGGCGCTTTGCGCACGGCACGGCGAGCGACGCCCGAGGCCGTCAACCGCCCAGCGCGTCGTCCAGTTGAGAGGCCAGTTTACGGGCCCTGTCCTGCATTTCCTTGCTGTCCGGGACCGTTCCGACCGCCGTCGGCTGCTCCTCGTACTCGATGGTGACGACGACATTGGACGTGCGGAACACCACAGTCACCGTCCGCTGTTCGACGGTCGAACCGGACGAACCGAGCTGGTCGTCGATATACGCCTCGTCACCGAGATCCGACAGCACGCGCGGCTGCAGATCGGCCGCGGCGGAACCGGAGGGGGAGCCGGAAGGCGATCCTGAAGGAGTGGCGCCGCCACTCGCAGAGGACGAGGGGGACTCACTGGACGAGGGCGAGCCACTGGGTGAAGGCGATGACGTCGGCGTCGGCGCGGGGAGGTCGGCGGCCGACTCCTCGCCCTCGAACAGGTTCTTCGCCTGATCGTCGTCGCTGACCGTGTTGTCGTAGGACACCACGCGCTCGAAGTCGACCGAGAGGCGGTCGGTGGCATCCGCGGACTCCACCTTCCAGCGGCAGCCGACCTTGCGATCGGTGTCGTAAGTGAGGGCGGCCTGCCCCTGATAGGCCTTGTCCCGCTGGGCGGGATCGGCGATCTGCTTGATGCCGGGCAGCAACGAGTCCAGCGTGTCGTGACCGACCGCGCCGCACGGCTCCGGGAGCGTGCGGTACTTGCCCGGCTGGGCGACGGCCGTGGCCGAACCGGCGGCGCCCGGATTGGCGTTGTCCGTCGTACTGTCGCTCGCCGAGCCGCTCGAGCAGCCGGCCAGCAGCAGTGCCGCGAGGAGGGCGGCGGTGCCGGTTACGTACGCCTTCCGCTGCACGGTCGGGCTCCTCTCGGGTGTGCGCTCGCTCGGTGCTCAAGTGTCCCCGCTGGTTATTCGCTTGCCGCAGCGGGGCGTCCCCTGGAGACAATGTGTATCGCACGCGCTGCTGTGGCCGCCGGTTCCTTGTCCGCTTTCACCGGCCCTGGTCTCACTTTTCTTTTTGTCGCCTATAAGCCTTGCGTAAGTCCTTTGTTGTCGTTTTCGGGGGAATGAGGAACGTATGTCGTACGTGGAGATGCCGGGCGCGAAGGTCCCGATCCGGATGTGGACCGACCCGGCGACGGTCGAGGACGTGGCTCTGCGCCAGCTCCAGAACGTGGCGACCCTTCCCTGGATCAAGGGCCTGGCCGTGATGCCCGACGTGCACTACGGCAAGGGCGCGACGGTCGGCTCCGTCATCGCCATGCGGGGCGCGGTGTGCCCGGCGGCGGTGGGGGTGGACATCGGGTGCGGGATGTCGGCGGTGAAGACGTCGCTGACGGCCAATGATCTGCCGGGTGACCTGTCGCGGCTGCGGTCGAAGATCGAGCAGGCGATTCCGGTGGGACGGGGGATGCACGCGGATCCCGTGGAGCCGGGGGACTTCCATGGTCTGGCGACCGCTGGGTGGGGTGAGTTCTGGGGGCGGTTCGACGGGGTCGCCGATGCTGTGAAGTTCCGGCGGGAGCGGGCGACTTTGCAGATGGGGACGCTCGGATCGGGGAATCACTTTACAGAGCTCTGTATAGATTCGCAGGGTGACGTGTGGCTGATGCTCCACTCCGGCTCCAGGAACATCGGCAAGGAACTCGCCGAGCACCACATCGGCGTGGCCCAGAAGCTCCCGCACAACCAGGGTCTGGTCGACCGTGACTTGGCGGTCTTCGTCTCGGACACCCCGCAGATGGCGGCCTACCGCAACGACCTGTTCTGGGCGCAGGAGTACGCCAAGTACAACCGCACGCTGATGATGGCGCTCCTGAAGGACGTGATCCGCAAGGAGTTCAAGAAGGCCAAGCCGACCTTCGAGCCGGAGATCTCCTGCCACCACAATTACGTTTCGGAGGAGCGGTACGACGGAATGGACCTGCTCGTGACCCGCAAGGGCGCGATCCGCGCCGGCTCCGGCGAGTACGGGATCATTCCGGGTTCCATGGGCACGGGGTCGTACATCGTGAAGGGCCTGGGAAACGAGAAGGCCTTCAACTCGGCCTCGCACGGCGCGGGTCGGCGGATGAGCCGCAACGCGGCCAAGAAGCGCTTCTCCACGAAGGACCTGGAGGAGCAGACCCGAGGTGTGGAGTGCCGCAAGGACTCCGGCGTCGTGGACGAGATCCCGGGCGCCTACAAGTCGATCGACCAGGTCATCGACCAGCAGCGGGACCTGGTGCAGGTCGTGGCGAAGCTCAAGCAGGTCGTCTGCGTGAAGGGCTAGGTGCGGTGAGGGGCGCGGCGAGTGTTCGCTGCGCCCCTCAGCCTGTCCAGTCGGGCTCTCGCCCGTGTGGGTTGATCGTGGGTCACTTCGCGTGGCGGACCGCGTAGATCATGACGAAGGCCACGATGTGGATGCCGAAGAGGAAGTAGCCCAGGAAGTACCAGACCTTGCGTTCGTCCCTGGTCTCCTGGGCCAGGCGGCGCTGTTCCAGGGAGTCGGCGGAGACGGGGGTCTCGGGAGACTCGGGCATCACGGCTCCCTGTGGATCTTGGTGTTGGACGCCTGGGCGCGGGGGCGCAGGACGAGCAGGTCGACGTTGACGTGGCTCGGGCGGGTGACCGCCCAGGTGATGGTTTCCGCCACGTCGTCGGCCGTGAGGGGGTCGGCCACGCCCTCGTAGACCTTGGACGCCTTCGCCTCGTCGCCGGCGAAGCGGGTCAGGGCGAACTCCTCCGTCTTCACCAAGCCGGGGGCGATCTCGATGACCCGGACGGGCTGGCCGACGATCTCCAGGCGGAGGGTCTCGGCGAGGACGTGGGAGCCGTGCTTGGCGGCGACATAACCGGCACCGCCCTCGTACGTGCCGTGGCCGGCGGTGGAGGAGACCACGACCACCACGCCGTCGCCGCTCGCCACCAGCTTGGGCAGCAGGGCCTGGGTGAGGTTCAGGGTGCCGATGACGTTCGTCTCGTACATCGTGCGCCAGTCCGCCGGGTCGCCGGTGGCGACGGGGTCCGCGCCGAGGGCGCCGCCCGCGTTGTTGACCAGGACGCCGATGGTCTGGAAGGCCGTGGCGAACTCGTCGACGGCCGCGCGGTCGGTGACGTCCAGCTGGTAGGCGACCGCCGAGTGGCCCGCCGTGGTCAGCTCCTCCGCGAGTGCCTCGATGCGGTCCTTGCGGCGGGCGGTGAGGACGACGCGGTAGCCGGCCGCGGCGAGCTGCCGGGCCGTGGCGGCGCCGATGCCGCTGCTCGCACCGGTGACGACGGCGATGCGGGAGGCGGGGGCCATGGGCAGCTCCTCGGGGAGGGTCGGGTGGCGGGGCTCCGTCCAGCGTAAGTGAGGCTCAGGCGCCGTTCCTCGGGGCCCACATGATCACGGCCATCCCGGCGAGGCAGATCAGCGCGCCCACGATGTCGTAGCGGTCGGGGCGGTAGCCGTCCGCGATCGCACCCCAGAGCAGTGAGCCTGCGACGAAGATGCCGCCGTAGGCGGCCAGGATGCGGCCGAAGTGGGCGTCCGGCTGGAAGGTGGCGACGAAGCCGTACGCGCCGAGGGCCAGGACCCCGCCGGTCATCCACAGCCAGCCCCGCTGCTCGCGTACGCCCTGCCAGATCAGCCAGGCGCCGCCGATCTCGAAGACTGCGGCGACGACGAACAGGGCGGCGGAGCGGAGGATCGACATGGTCAGCAGCTTGGCATGCGGCGCGCGGGAGCCCGGGCGCGGCCTGTCGCCTCTTTGGACGTCACCTGTTGGACGGCGCCTGGTGGCCGGTCCGCGTGGCATACATCCGTACGGCAGTCGGATCGGATGTGTGGAGTGGTGAGCGGCGTGCGGATGCGGACCTGGGGCGTGGCGGGGGCGTTGGCCGGTGTGGTGCTGGGGGCGGGGGCCGCCGTGGCCGCCCCGGAGCCCGTGCCGGAGGCCGACCTCGCCTTTCACGGAACCGCCGTGATGAACGGCGACACGGTGGTGGTCAGGCTGACCCCGCGCAACAGCGGCCCGGCGGCCGTGCCGGACGCGACCGTGCGGCTGCGCTGGTCGGTGCCGCTGGCCGGGGAACAGCAGCTGCCCGCGCGGTGTGCCCGGGAGGACGACCGGACGGTGGTGTGCGGGACGGGCCGGCTGGCCGCGAGCGGGGTGGGTGAGCGGCTGGATGTGCCGGTGCGGCTGAAGGAGGAGCCGTCGGAGGTCACGCTGGAGGTCGGCGCGGCGTGGGTCGGTGGCACGACGGACAGGGATCACGCGAACGACCGGATGCAGGTGCTGGTGCTGGACACGGGGGACTCGTACGCCTTCTGAGGCCCAGCCCGACCCCGCCAGGCGCCAGGCCGGGCCCGGCGCGGCTCGGCCCCGCCCGGCCTCGCCTCGCCGGTCAGGCGGGGTCCTCCGCGTCGTAGCGCTCGCGGGCCGTCCGTACCTCCTCGAAGTGGGTCTCGGCCCAGTCCTTCACGGCGGTCAGCAGGCCGGCGAGGCTGCTGCCGAGCGGGGTGAGCTCGTAGTCGACGCGGACGGGGACGGACGGGGTGACCGTGCGGCTGATGATGCCGTCCCGTTCGAGGGTCCGCAGGGTCTGGGTGAGCATCTTGGGGCTGACGCCGGCGATCGTGCGGCCGAGGTCGCTGTAGCGCTTGGTGCCGCCGGACAGGGCGGCGATGACCAGGCTGACCCATTTGTCGCTGAGCCGGCCGAGCAGCTGGTGGGAGGGGCATTCGCGGAGGAAGGCGTCATAGTCGGCGCGGGCCTGCTCGCGGCGCTCGGCGGCGGTCATGGTCGCCATGGGCTCTTCCCTTCGGGGCAGCTACGCACTCTGAGGTAACTACTTTCTCATGGATAGTAGCTCTCCTACGGTTGGCGGTGCGGCGGAACGGTGCCGTGAAGTCATCAACTGGGTTGTGATTGGGGAGAGTTGTCATGCGTGCTGCTGTGGTGCGGGCGTTCGGCGGGCCGGAGAGCGTGGAGATCGCGGACGTCGCGGTGCCGGAGCCGGGGAAGCGGCAGGTGCGGATCAAGGTGGCCGCGGGTGCGCTGAACCCGGTGGACGCGGCCGTGCGTGCCGGCGTCTTCGGCGGGGCCGGCAAGACCCTCGGGCTCGGCTGGGACGTGGCCGGCACGGTGGACGCGGTGGGTGCGCCCGCCTCCTGGGAGGCCGGCGATCCGGTGGTGGCGCTGGTGGCGGGGGTCGCGGATCCGCTGGGCGCTCATGCCGAGTACGTCGTCGTGGACGCGGAGGCCGTGGCCGCGGCGCCCGCCTCGGTGGACGCGGTGCACGCGGGCACCCTGCCGCTGAACGGGCTGACCGCGCTGCAGGCCCTGGACCTGCTGGGCCTCGCGCCGGGCGACAGGCTGCTGGTGACCGGGGCCGCGGGTGCGGTCGGCGGGTTCGCGGTGCAGCTGGCCGCGCATCGGGGGATCGAGGTGACCGGGCATGCCCGGGCGGGCGACGAGGAGCTGGTGCGCTCGCTGGGTGCCGCGCGCTTCACGGCGGACGGGGCCGAGCCGGGGAGTGTGGACGCGGTGCTGGACGCCGCTGTGCTGGGGGAGCCCGCGCTGGCGTGGGTGCGGGACGGGGGCGCGTTCGTCGCGGTCCGTGACGGGGCGCTGCCCGAGCCGGAGCGTGGGGTGCGGATGGCGAACGTGTGGGTGCGGGGCGACGGTGCGCAGCTCGCGGAGCTGGTCCGGCTGGTGGACGAGGGCGTGCTGACGCTGCGGGTGGATCGGACGTACGCCTTGGAGGAGGCGGCCAAGGCGCATGCGCGGCTCGCGGAGGGCGGGGTGCGGGGGCGGCTGGTTCTCGTGCCCTGACCTTGGGAGCGAGGGCTCGCGGGGGTCCGGAATAACCCGGCCGGGGTGACCGTTCAGGCGGATATAGTTGAACCGTCAACAATCTGGAGGGTGAACGGCCATGCAGTTCGGGATCTTCACGGTCGGCGACGTCACGCCGGACCCCACCACGGGGCGCACGCCGACCGAGCGCGAGCGGATCAAGGCCATGGTCGCCATCGCGCTCAAGGCCGAGGAGGCCGGCCTGGACGTCTTCGCCACCGGCGAGCACCACAACCCGCCGTTCGTGCCGTCGTCCCCGACGACCATGCTCGGATACGTGGCGGCGCGGACGGAGAAGCTGGTCCTCTCCACGTCCACCACCCTGATCACCACCAACGACCCGGTGAAGATCGCGGAGGACTTCGCGATGCTCCAGCACCTGGCCGACGGGCGCGTCGACCTGATGATGGGCCGTGGCAACACCGGGCCGGTCTACCCCTGGTTCGGCCAGGACATCCGGCAGGGCATCGACCTCGCCATCGAGAACTACGCCCTGCTGCGCCGCCTGTGGCGCGAGGACGTCGTCGACTGGGAGGGCAAGTTCCGCACCCCGCTGCAGGGCTTCACCTCCACGCCGCGCCCGCTGGACGGCGTACCGCCCTTCGTCTGGCACGGCTCCATCCGCTCCCCGGAGATCGCCGAGCAGGCGGCCTACTACGGCGACGGCTTCTTCCACAACAACATCTTCTGGCCCGCCGACCACACCAAGCGCATGGTCGAGCTGTACCGGACCCGGTTCGCCCACTACGGGCACGGCACGCCCGAGCAGGCGATCGTCGGCCTGGGCGGCCAGGTGTTCATGCGGCGGAACTCCCAGGACGCGGTGCGCGAGTTCCGCCCGTACTTCGACAACGCGCCGGTCTACGGCCACGGGCCCTCCCTGGAGGACTTCACCGACCAGACCCCGCTGACCGTCGGCACCCCGCAGCAGGTCATCGAGAAGACCCTGTCCTTCCGCGAGTACGCCGGTGACTACCAGCGCCAGCTGTTCCTGGTGGACCACGCCGGGCTGCCGCTGAAGACCGTGCTGGAGCAGATCGACATGCTCGGCGAGGAGGTCGTGCCCGTGCTGCGCAAGGAGTTCGCGAGCGGCCGCCCGGCGGACGTTCCCGAGGCGCCGACCCACGCTTCCCTGAAGGCGTCCAAGGAGGTGACCGCCGCATGAAGCTCGTCGTCGTGTCCGCGGGACTGAGCGTCCCGTCCTCCACCCGGCTGCTGGCCGACCGGCTGGCCGCCGCGGTGGACCGGCGGACGCCGGTCGGCATCGAGGTGATCGAGCTGCGGGATCTCGCTGTCGAGATCGCGCACAACTTCACCAACGGGTTCGCCGGGAAGGGCCTCGCCGCCGCCCAGGAGGCGGTGGCGGGGGCCGACGGGCTGATCGTCGTCACACCGGTGTTCTCGGCGTCGTACAGCGGGTTGTTCAAGTCGTTCTTCGACGTGCTGGACAAGGACGCGCTGGTGGGCAAGCCGGTGCTGATCGCGGCCACCGGCGGTACGGCCCGGCACTCGCTGGTGCTGGAGCACGGGCTGCGGCCGCTGTTCGCCCATCTGCGGGCCGTGATCGTCCCCACGGGGGTGTACGCGGCGTCGGAGGACTGGGGCGAGGAAGGGCTCGCCGGGCGGATCGAGCGGGCGGCGGGGGAGCTGGCCGGCCTGATGACGGGGCTGCGGGCGGCCGCGCCGGAGCGGGAGGCCGAGCCGCCGGTCGTGCCGTTCGAGGAACAGCTCGCCCGGCTCGGCGCCCAGACCCCGGCGCTCGGCCAGGGTGAGAAGACGGTAGGGCGGCGGGCCGGGTTGCCCGTGTGACGGTGAGAGGGGGGTAAAAAGGGTGATCGTAGGTCCGCTCGCCCCGACCGAACGGCCGAAGGCCTTGGCAGACTGGGTGCGTGCCCCAGACTGTGCTGCTCGCTGAAGACGACCGTGCCATCCGCCACGCCCTGGAGCGTGCCCTGACCCTGGAAGGGTACGAGGTGACGGCGGTGGCCGACGGCGTCGAGGCGCTGGCGCAGGCCCACAAGACGCCGCCGGACGTCCTCGTGCTCGACGTGATGATGCCGGGGATCGACGGCCTCCAGGTGTGCCGCGTGCTGCGCGCCGAGGGCGACCGCACCCCGATCCTCATGCTCACCGCGCTCGTGGAGACCGCCGACCGCATCGCGGGCCTCGACGCCGGCGCCGACGACTACGTGGTCAAGCCGTTCGACGTCGAGGAGGTCTTCGCCCGGCTGCGCGCCCTGCTCCGCCGCACCAGCCCGGTGCCCGTGGGCGGCGGCGCCGCCGGCGGTGAGAACGGCGGCCGGGAGCCCCAGCTCTCCGACCGGCAGGTCGAGGCCGCCGGCATCCGCATGGACCTGCAGGCCCGCCGGGCCTGGCGCGGCAAGCGCGAGCTGGAGCTGACCCGCACCGAGTTCGAGCTGCTGGAGCTGCTCGTGCGCAACGCGGGCATCGTCCTCGACCACTCCACGATCTACGACCGCATCTGGGGGTACGACTTCGGGCCCGGCTCGAAGAACCTCGCCGTCTACGTCGGCTACCTGCGTCGCAAGCTCGACGAGCCCGGCGCCCCGCAGCTGATCCACACCGTGCGGGGCGTGGGTTACGTGCTCCGGGAGGATTAGATGGGCCGGCTGCGGCGGCTGCTGGCGCCCGGCCGGCCCAAGCTGGTCTCCCTGCGCACCACCTTCGCCGTCTCCTTCGCGGCCGTCACCGCCGCCGTCACGATCCTCGTCGGCATCCTGTCGTACGGCAGCGCCGCGCGGCTCGTCCGGGTCGACCAGCAGTCGGTGTTCACGCAGGTCGTGCAGGACGTCCAGGGTGAGGTACGGCAGCACGAGATGGTCCCCGAGGACTTCTCCTCCTCCCGTCCCGGGCACGACCTGGTCCGGCCCGCCCGCACCGATGTGCAGGTGCTGGGCGCGCAGGGCCAGATCGTGGACCACGGCAACCCGAGTCTGCCCGTCACCTCCCGTGACAAGGCGATGGCGCTGGCGACGACGGCCGGGAAGGTCGTCGAGCACAAGGACGTACCGGTGGACGGGGACCTGTTCCGCATCGCCACCGTCTCGCTCGGCGACGGTCGGGGCGCGGTCCAGGTCGCGCAGGAGTTCAGCGACACCGAGGATCTGCTGCGGACGCTGCAGCAGCGGACGCTGATCCTGATGGCGGCGGTCGTGGTGGCGGCCGGTCTGTTCGGCTGGTGGCTGGCCCGCCGGATCACCCGGCGCCTGGTGATGCTCACCTCCGCCGCGGAGGACGTGGCCCGCACCCGCCGGCTGGGCATCGAGGTGCCGGTGGCCGGGCTGGACGAGGTGGGGCGCCTCGGCCGCGCCTTCGACCGCATGCTGGGCCGGCTCGCGCAGTCCGAGGAGGACCAGCGGCGGCTGGTGCAGGACGCGGGACACGAGCTGCGCACCCCGCTGACGTCCCTGCGCACCAACATTTCGCTACTGCGCCGCATCGACGAACTCCCGCCCGCGACGCGTGACGACCTGGTCGCCGACCTCACCCAGGAGGCGCGCGAGCTGACCGACCTGGTCAACGAGCTGGTCGACCTCGCGGCCGGGCAGTCCGACACCGAGCCGCCGCAGCGGGTGGACCTCGCCGACATCGCCGAGGACGTCGTGGGGCTCGCCAAACGCCGTACCGGACGCGAGATCGTGCTGCGCACCAGCGGCGACACGACGACCGACGGGCGGCCCGGGATGCTGCAGCGGGCCATGTCGAACCTGGTGGAGAACGCGGCCAAGTTCGACCGGGACGGGAAGGGGCCCATCGAGCTCAGCATCACCGGGCCGGTGCGGCCGGGGACCGTGCGGGTGGAGGTGCTGGACCGGGGGCCGGGTATCGCCGAGGGCGACCTGATCCGCATCTTCGACCGCTTCTACCGCGCCGCGGACGCGCGCTCCCTGCCGGGGTCCGGGCTGGGTCTGTCCATCGTCCGGGAGGTCGCCATGGCGCACGGGGGAGCGCCGTTCGCCTTCCGGCGGGAGGGGGGCGGCGCGGTGATCGGTTTTACCGTGGGTGGATGAGCGGCGCCGGTACGGCCGTCGCCGGGTGTGGGTCCGTGGGTGGCGGGTCGCTGCGGCTCAGGACTTCCGGCCGCCCATCCCCGGCAGCGTGAGGAAGCCCTCCGCGCGGGCGCTCGCCAGGCCGATCCTCGGGATGTCGCTGCTCTTGGCGAACAACAGGAAACGCGGCTCCCACACCGGGCGGTACTTGGCGTTGGCGCGGTAGAGGGACTCGATCTGCCACCAGCGTGAGAAGAAGGTGAGAGTGGAGCGCCACAGGCGCAGCACCGGGCCCGCGCCCAGGCGGGCGCCGCGCTCGAAGACCGAGCGGAACATCGCGAAGTTCAGCGACACCCGCTTGATGTCCAGTTCCTTTGCGCGCAGCAGGAGCTCCACGACCATGTACTCCATCAGGCCGTTCTCGCAGTCGCGGTCGCGACGCATCAGGTCCAGCGAGAGGCCGTGCTCGCCCCAGGGGACGAAGCTGAGCAGGGCGCGTGGTTCGTCGTTCGCGTCGCGGCACTCCAGCATCACGCAGCGGCCGTCCGCCGGGTCGCCGAGCCGGCCGAGGGCCATGGAGAACCCGCGCTCGGTGGCGCCGTCGCGCCAGCGGTCGGCGCACTCGATCAGCTGGGCCATCTCCTCGGCGGGCATGTCCTCGTGGCGGCGGATGCGGACCGTGTAGCCGGCCCGCTTGACCCGGTTGTGGGCCTGGCGGACCACGCGCATCGCCCGGCCCTCGAGGGTGAAGTCCGCGATGTCCACGATCGCCTCGTCGCCCAGCTCCAGCGCGTCCAGGCCGTGCCGGGCGTAGATCGTGCCGGCTTCCTCGCCGGCGCCCATGACGGCCGGGGTCCAGGCGTGCCGGCGGGCCTCGGTGAGCCAGGCGTCGATGGCGCCGGGCCAGGCCTCGGGGTCGCCGATCGGGTCGCCGGAGGCGAGGGAGACCGCGCCGATCACGCGGTAGGTGACGGCCGCCTTGCCGGTGGGGGAGAAGACGGCGGCCTTGTCGCGGCGCAGCGCGAAGTAGCCGAGGGAGTCCCGGGCGCCGTGCTTCTCCAGCAGGGCCCGCAGCCGGGCCTCGTCCTCCTCGGTGAGCAGCTTCCGGCCGCGCGGGGAGCGGAAGCAGGCGTACAGGACCAGGCAGAAGGCCGCGGCGAGCAGGACGTTGACGACGATGTCGGCCCAGCGGGGCGCGTGCACGGAGTCGACCCGGTCGGCGAGCGGGCCGACGCTGATGCCGCGCAGCAGGGTGTAGGCGAGCTCTTCGCCCCAGGGGGCGTGGGGCAGCTTGTTGGTGGCGTGCACGAGCAGCGTGCCGACACCGCCGGTCACCAGGATCCCGCCGGCGCCGACGGCGAGGGCGAGCTTGGGGTTGGAGGGGTCGCCGACGGCGTTGAACTCACGGCGGCCGACCAGCAGCGCGGCCACGAAGAGGCCGGTGAGGGCGGTGGAGACCCAGTTGAAGGCGTGGTCGCGGAACGGGTGCTGGGTGAGCGCGAGGGCGTACAGCACGAACAGGGGGCCCGCGCACAGCAGGTTGACGACCCAGGCGGCCCGCTTCCCGCGCCGCATCACCAGCGCCAGGAAGATCGCCGCCGCGGCCGAGACCAGGCCCGCGGTGGCCAGGTACGGCGTGAAGAACTGACCGGCGTGGTGCACGTGCGCATGCACGTGGCGGGCGGTGAAGAGCTTGCCGTCGTTGTGTTCCTGCACCTCTTTGCGGAACGGCAGCGACATGACCGCGATGATGTTGAAGACGGCGATCAGCCGCAGGTACCAGACGGTGGCCGAGGCCGCCCGCGCACGCAGGCGGGGGCCGGGCACGGGCAGCTGCGGCGCGCGGCGCGTGCCGCGCTGTGCGGGGACCTGTGGGGAGGGCAGGGTCTGCGCTTGAGCGGGCATGGTGACTGGTCACCTTGAGGGGGAAGGGGGACGGGACGGCCCCGGCCGGGGCCATCCTGACCCTACAGTCTGTAAGGTAGCCCGGTCGGGCGGTGTTCGGGAGAGGAGCGTACCGACAACCGCTCTTACCCGGCCCTTCCCGTGCCGCGCCTCTTACCCGGCGCTTCCCTCGCCGCGCCGGGCCGCCGCCAGGTGCCAGGCCAGGTTGCCGACCGCCGCGCCGGCCGCGACCACGGCGACGATCACCCCGCCGGTCGCGAGGCCGTCGCTGAACAGATGCGGCCGCCGGTCGAGGCTGTGCAGCCCGAACCCGCACAGCTCGTACACGCCGACGGCGGCGACGAGAAGACTGACGGCCAGCAGGATCAGGGTCGGCGCCAGACTGCGCACACAGACCTCCCCGCCGGCTTTCGTTTCCGTGCCCTGCATGGGATCCCCCGATGAACAGACGAATGAACAGCCCTGCGACCGCTGGCGGTTGGGAACCTACAATACGTAGGGTCCGCCGGGGGTGCTGACGACGGCGTGGCGGGTCTCCGGCCGGTTTCGCTCAGTCCTCCTCGGTACGCCCCGTCCGGCGGGCGTAGGCGCGGGCCGCGCGGGCGCGGTCGCCGCAGCGGGTGGAGCACCAGTGGCGGCGGCCGTGGCGGAGCAGGTAACGGTTGCAGGGCGCCGAGCCGCAGGCGGTGAGGCGGTCGGCGTCGGGGCCGGTGAGCAGTTCGGCGGCGTCGGCGGCGAGGGTGGCCAGGGCGTGCTCGACGATCTGGGTGGTGGGGTGGGCCGTCGAACGGTACAGGCCGTGCTCGGGCGACCACTGCAGCAGCAGGGCGGCCGGGACGAGGGTGAGGGCCTCGTTGACGGCGGCGAGGGCGTCGGCGGGGGCGGGGCGGCCCTCGATGCGGGACGCGAGCAGGGGGCGGATCCGCTCGCGCAGGGAGCGCAGTCGGCTCGCGCATGTGTCGCGCAGTTCGGCGTCGGCCGGGGCGAGGCCGCGGTCCACCAGCCAGCGCTGGGCCGCGCCGGGCGTGTCGAGCAGGTCCGCCCGCTGTCCGCCCGGCAGGACCAGCGCGCTGTTGGCCAGGTCGAGGGCGGGGTGTTGGGCGGCGCCGGGCGCGGGCGGCAGGGCCGGCTCCGCGCTCTGTTCGACGGGGGTCACTCGACTCATGGTTCTCATGGTACGGCTTGCCCTCATCCGTGAGAGACCGGTAGCGTCCATCACGGATGACAATCCTTCTATCCGTGAGGTGTACCGCCATGGCTGCTGCCCGCTCCGATGATTCCGGTGAGCTGATTCCCGTTCGCGTCCTCGGCGGCCCCACCGTCCTCATCGAGTACGGCGGACTCCGTTTCCTCACCGACCCCACCTTCGACGACCCCGGCGACTACCCGTCCCCCAGCGGCCGCACCCTCACCAAGACCGCCCCGCCCCGCACGAGTGCCGCCGAGCTCGGCCCGGTGGACGTCGTCCTGCTCTCGCACGACCAGCACGCCGACAACCTCGACCACTCCGGCCGGGCCGTGCTCGCCGCCACCCCGCGCACCCTCACCACCCCGGCGGCGGCCGCCCGGCTCGGCGGCACCACCGAGCCGCTCACCCCCTGGCAGTCCGTCGACCTGCCCCGCCCCGACGGCGGCGCGGTCACCGTGACCGCCGCCCCGGCCCTGCACGGCCCCAAGGGCTCCGAGCCGCTCGTCGGCGAGGTCACCGGCTTCCTGCTGACCTCCACCGACCTGCCCGGCGTCTACGTCAGTGGCGACAACGCCTCCCTGGAACTGGTCCAGGAGATCGCCGACCGGTACGCCCCGGTCGACACCGCCGTCCTCTTCGCCGGCGCACCCCGGATGCCCGTCCTCGACGACGCCCTCCTCGTCCTCGACGGCGAGGGCACGGCCACCGCCGCCCGGCTGCTCGCCGCCCGCCGGGTGGTCCCGGCGCACTGCGACAGCTGGGCCCACTTCACCGAGACCCGCGACGACGTGGTGGCGGCGTTCGAGGAGGCGGGACTGGCGGACCGGCTCCAGCTGGACTGAGCCGGGAGACGCTCAGGGCGCCGGGCCGCACGGCAGTAAGGCCGCCGGAGGAGTCCCGCTCGACGTCGATCCGTCGGGCGTGCGCCGCGGTCTCGGCCATGAGCGGGAACTCCTCGGGCGCCGGCGCGGAGGCGGCCGCCGCTCAGCGCACCCGCCGCCGCAGGAACACCCCTGCGGCCAGGGCACCGAGCAGGACCAGACCCGCGTTCACGGCGATCGCGGTCTTCAGTCCGGCAAGCACACCCGCGGCGCCCGCGCCGGACATGGCGGCCGTGGCGACGGCGCTCATCACCGGCGTGCCCATGGTGATCCCGATCTGCTGGGTCATCGTGGCCAACCCGGTGGCCAGCCCCTGCTCGCCGTCGGCCACACCGGACGTCGCCGTGACCATGAAGCCGACGATCACCAGCATGTTGCCCACACCCCCGGCGAACGTGGCGGCCAGCAGCAGCCAGAGCGAGGAACGGCCGGTGCCGAGGCCGAGCAGGGCCGCCGTGAACACCGCCTGGACGAGCCCGCCGGCGACCAGCGCGGCCGTCGCGCCGGTCCGCCCGATGACCCGCGGGGCGATCGCGCCGCCGACGACCGTGCCGATGCCCAGCACCCCGAACGACAGCCCGGCGGCCAGCGGGGAGAAGCCGAGCACCTCCTGGAGGTAGAGGGTCAGCAGGAACACCAGGGACGTCTCCGTGACGAACGCGATCAGTCCGGCGACATTGCCCCAGGCCACCGTCCGCCTGCCGAGTACACCGAGCGGCACCAGCGGCTCCGGCACCCGGCGTTCGACGGCCCGGAAGACGAGCAGCAGGAGCACCCCGGCGGCCAGCGGCAGCAGGGCCGCGGGCGAGCCCCAGCCGTGTTCGCCGGCCTGGGTGAGACCGAGGACGACGGCCAGCAGACCGAGCGTGACGGTGACGGCGCCCGGCACGTCCAGCCTCGGCCGCGTCTCGGGCCGGGACTCGGCGACGACGGCGGGCGCGACCAGCAGGACGGCGAGGGCGACCGGCACGTTGATGAAGAACGACCACCGCCAGGACAGCAGGTCCGTCAGCAGCCCGCCGAGGATCGCGCCGGTGGTGAAACCGGCCGACATCAGCGCCCCGTTGAGACCGAGCGCCTTCTCCCGCAGCGGGCCCTCGGGGAAGGACGTGGTCAGCAGCGACAGGCCCGCCGGGGTCACCGCGGCCGTGGCCAGGCCCTGGAACACGCGGGCCGCGATCAGCACCTCGGGGCTCTGTGCCAGCCCGCCCGCCAGCGAGGCCGCGCCGAGGACCACCAGCCCGCCGAGGAACAGCCGACGGCGGCCGAACAGGTCCGCGACCCGCCCGGACAGCAGGGTGAACCCGGCCGCGCACAGCGCGAACGAGGTGCCGATCCACTGCAGACGCGCCAGCGGGAAGCCCAGACCCGCGCCGATCACCGGCAGCGCCACGTTCAGGATCGAGAAGTCCACGGCCAGCATGAACTGGGCCGCGAGCAGCACCACCAGCACCAGGCGGAGGCGAGGGGTGAGGACGGTGGGGGCGGCGGTGCCCGCCCGTTGCCCGGCGAGGGTGGACATGACGTGGTCCTTTCTCCGACAGGGGTTGCGGAGAACGAGACTCGCCCGGCCCGGCCGCCCCAGCCAGAACCGTCCGCTGACGGGCCGACGTGAGGGTGGTCATCGCATGACCACCCTCACGGCTCCCGGCCACTCGTCCCGACGGGCATGATGGGGAACGGCCGCACCGCGACCGGCGTCACCGCGCAGCACACCGAAACCGACGCGACCCGCACGACCAGGGCACGCCCGACATCCGGGAGGCACCGATGGACGCCCCGTCCGAGCTGGGGGACTTCCTGAAGTCCCGCCGGGCCGCGCTGCGGCCGGAGGACGTCGGGCTCGCGACCGCGCCGAGCCGTCGCCGGGTGGCCGGGCTGCGCCGCGAGGAGCTGGCCCTGCTCGCCGGGGTCAGCATCACCCACTACACCCGCCTCGAACAGGGACGCGCGGCCGGCGTCTCCGACTCCGTGCTGGAGGCGATCGCCCGCACCCTGCGGCTCAGCGAGGACGAGACCGCCCACCTCAGGGACCTGGCCCGCCCCGCAGGCGCCCGCCGCCCCGCCGCCGTACCCCGCGCGGAACGGGCGACCGCCTCGGCCCGGCAGCTGCTCGCGGCCATGACGGACGTCCCCGCGCTCATCCTGGACCGGCGCGGTGACGTCCTCGCCTGGAACCGGCTCGGCCGTGCCCTGCTCGCCCCGCATCTGTCCTGGGAGGCCCCGGACACCCCCGGCGAGCGCCCCAACCTGATCCGCATGCTGTTCCTGGACGAGCGGTACCGGGACCTGTACGCCGACCGGAAGGAGGAGGCGCTGCTCGCGGTCGCCTCCCTGCGCCTGGTCGCGGGCCGGCACTCCGACGACCGAGCCCTGGCCGAACTGATCGGGCAACTGTCCATCCAGAGCCGCGAGTTCGCCGCGCTCTGGGCCCGGCACCCGGTCCGCACCTGCACCTCGGGCGCCAAGACCCTGCACCATCCGGCGGTCGGCACACTGGAGCTGAGCTTCGAGAACCTGTGCCTGCCCGGCGCCTCGGGGCAGCGTCTCATCGCCTACACGGCCGAGCCCGGCTCCCCGTCCGACGCGGCCCTGCGCCTGCTGGCCGGTGCGGCGCCGGACCCGGTCGGGAGCGCGCCGGTGGCTGTCTGACCCCTGCGGCCCTGCGTCTGCTGGCTGGTGCGGCGCCGGATCCGGTCGGGAGCGCGTCGGTGGCTGTCTGACCCCTGCGGCCCTGCGTCTGCTGGCTGGTGCGGTGCCGGATCCGGTCGGGAGCGCGTCGGTGGCTGTCTGACCCCTGCGGCCCTGCGCCTGCTGGCTGGTGCGGTGCCGGACCCGGTCAGGAGCCCGCCGGCGGGTGTCTGACCCCGAGGACCTCCAGCATCGCGCGGGTCGCCGGGCTCGGATTGAACCGGCTCCACGCCAGGTACTCGAGCCGCCGTGGTCCGTCGACCACCGGGACCAGGGCCAGCCGGGGATCGTCCGCGGCGAGCGGCCGGATGAACGCCGACGGCAGCAGGGCGATGCCGAGCCCGCGCCCGATCAGCCGGGTGATCAGCTCCACGACGCCCGCCTCGTACGCCACGTCACGGGACAGACCCGCGGCGGCGAACGCCCGGTCGGACTGGGCGCGGGCGGGCGTCCCGGCCACGAAGTCCACGAACGTCTCGCCGGCGATCTCCGCCAGCGTGACCCGGGCGGCGCCCGCCAGCCGGTGCCCGGCCGACACCACCAGGACATGCCGGTCGTGATCGAGCACGACGGTCTCCACACCGGCCGGCCGCTCACCCTCCGGCAGGCCCAGGAAGGCG
The DNA here is from genome assembly GCF_009604455.1 of Streptomyces sp. RB17. Classification (GTDB taxonomy): domain Bacteria; phylum Actinomycetota; class Actinomycetes; order Streptomycetales; family Streptomycetaceae; genus Streptomyces. The sequence continues at coordinate 828,561 of NZ_WEGL01000003.1, read as the reverse complement.
ATGTCCAGCTCCCCGGCGCGGATCGCCGCCGCCATCTCGTCACTGCGTCCGGACCGCAGCACGACGCTGACCTCCGGATGCCGGGCACGGTACCGCTGCAGCAGGTCGGGTACGTCGACGGCTGCCGTGGTCACGATCACGCCGACCGCCAGCCGCCCGCGCACCACGCCGGTCGCGGCGGCGGCGTCCGCGACCGCGCGGTCGGCGGCCGCCAGGCATTCGCGCGCGCCCACGAGGAACGCCGCGCCGGCGCCGGTCAGTTCCACCCGGCGGCTGGACCGGGCGAACAGCCGCACCCCCAACTCCCGCTCCAGCGCGGCGATCCGGTGGCTCAGCGCGGACTGCACCACCTGACACCGCTCCGCGGCACGGGTGAAGTTGAGGGTGTCGGCGACGGCGACGACGTACCGCAGCTGCTGAAGGTCCACGGATCAATCGTGCTGGTTCATGGCTGCGATGACAACCATGCTTTGGAATCATGGTGGTGCCCGGCCGACACTTCCCCCATGCACCGGTACAAGGCCCAGGCGGCGACCGTCCTGCTGACCGCGCTCGCCCCCGCGTCCTGGGGCACCACCTATGTGGTCACCACGCGGCTGCTCCCGCCCGGGCACCCCCTGTTCGCGGGCCTGATGCGGGCCCTGCCCGCCGGACTGCTCGCGCTGGCGATCACCCGGGTGCTGCCGCGCGGGGAGTGGTGGTGGAAGACCGTGGTCCTCGGCGTCCTCAACATCGGCCCCATGCCGTTGCTGTTCGTGGCTGCCGAACGCCTGCCCGGCGGAGTGGCCGCCACCCTCGGCGCCGCCCAGCCGCTGCTGGTCGCCGGCCTCGGCCTCGCGCTGCTGCACGACCGGCCCACGGCCTGGCGGCTGACCTGGGGCGTGCTCGGCGTGCTCGGCGTCGGGCTCGTCGTGCTCGGACCACAGGCCCGGCTGGACGCCGTCGGCGTGCTCGCCGGCCTCGGCCACACGGCCACCATGGCCGCGGGGGTCGTCCTCACCAAGCGCTGGGGCCGGCCTGCGGGCGTCGGCCCGCTCACCCTGGCCGGCTGGCAACTGACCGTCGGCGGGCTGCTGTTGCTCCCTCTCACCCTCGCGGTCGAGGGGGTGCCGCAGCGGATCGACGCGGGCGCCGCCGGCGGCTATCTGTGGCTCGGCAGCATGGGCGGACTGATCGCGTACACGCTGTGGTTCCGCGGGATCGGCGGGCTGCCGGTCGCCGCGTCCGCGCCGCTGGTGCTGCTGTCACCGCTGGTCGCGACCGCCATTGGCATCGCGCAGGGCGAATCGCTGAGCCTGCCGCAGGCGCTGGGCTTCGCCCTGGCGCTGATCGCGCTGGTGGCCGCGCAACTCGGCCCGGCGGCACGGAAGAAGACCGAGACGAAGGAGGAGTTCCGCAATGCCGAAGGGCATGACGATCGCCGTCCTCGGAGCCACCGGGATGGTCGGCGGCCGAGTGGTCGGCGAGGCGAGGAGGCGCGGACACCGCGTGCTGGCGCTGTCCCGGAAGCCGCCGGCGAGCGACGACCCTGAGGTGACGCCGGTCGCGGTGGACGCGACCGACCCGTACGCCGTACAGCGGGCACTGACCGGCTCCGACGCCGTCGTACTGGCCGTGCGGACGTCCCCCGCCGACCAGGAGTTCCTGGTCGGCGCCACCCGCGCGGTGCTGGACGCCGCCGCCCGGCCCGGCACCCGTGTTCTCGTGATCGGCGGCGCGGGCGCCCTGAGCAGCCCCGGCGACCGGGACCTGCCGGTCGCCGAGAACCCCGCGTACGTGCCCGACGCGTACCGCGCCGTGGCGCGCGCAGGCGTCGCCCAACTGCACACCTGCCAGGCCCACACCGGCGCCGACTGGGTCTACCTGAGCCCGCCGGCCGTACTGGAACCCGGCGAACGCACCGGCCGCTACCGGCGCGGCACCGACACCCTGCTCCTCGGCGCCGACGGGGAGTCCCGCGTCAGCGCCGAGGACCTGGCGGTGGCGGTGCTGGACGAGCTGGAGCGTCCGGGGCCGGACCGCCACATCACGGTCGTGGCGGCAGACCGCTAGTCCATGTCCACGGGACCGTCGTCCGACTTCCGCTCCTTGCCGGAGTGCAGCTGCAGCAGGCCGTTGACGTCGCCCCTGGTGCCCTGGCCGCCCTGGCCGTCCTTGTCCTGGCCCAGGCCCTGCCGGACCGAGTCGAGGATCGTCAGACCCTGGGACACCAGGCCGGCGGCGATCTCGCCGAGGCCGTCGGCGCCGTTCAGGACGTTGACGTTGGCGCCGGCCAGGCCGCCGGCGGCCTCCTTCACGATCTGCGGGAGCTGGTCGATCAGCATCCGGTCGAGCGCGACCCGGTCGTAGGAGGCCGCGGCCTCCGCCTGGATCTTCATGCGCTGGGCCTCGGCGGCGGCGAGGATCCTGACCCGCTCGGCCTCGGCCTCGGCGGGCCTCACGACCTCGGCCACCAGCTGCTGCTGGCGCAGCTTGGCCTGGCGTTCGGCCAGCTCGGTCTGGGCGGCGAGCACCTCCTGCTGGGCGTGGGCCTGCGCCAGCGGTCCGGCCTGCGCGGCCTGCGCCTGGGCGCGGTCCACCTCGGCCGAGTACTCGGCCTTGACGATGGCGGTCTGCCGGGCGTACTCGGCCTGCTTACGGGCCGCCTCCTGCTCCTTCTCGACCGCGGCCTGGGTGGCCTGGGCCTGGGCGATCTGGGCCTGCCGCTGGATCGCCGCCTTGTGCGGAGCGGACATCGCGGCGATGTAGCCCGTGTCGCCGTCGTCGATCGACTGGATCTGCAGCGAGTCCACGATCAGGCCGATCTTGGCCATCTCCACCTTGGAGGTGTCCAGCACCTCGGCGGCGAGCTTCTGCCGCTCGGTGACGATCTCCTCGACCGTCATCGAGCCGATGATGGCCCGCAGGTGGCCGGCGAAGATCCGGCCGGTGAGCACGGACATCTGCTCCTGGTCGGAGAGGAAGCGCTGACCGGCGTTGATGATGCTCTCGTGGTCGTTGCCGACCTTGAACGCGATGACCGCGCGGACGTGCAGCGAGATGCCCTGCTTGGTCACGCAGGTCTCGGTGACCTCGGCCTCACACATCGACAGGGTGAGGAAGCGGACCTTGCGAAAGACCGGAAGCACGAATTTCCCGTGGCCGGTGACCACGCGGAACGGAGCGCCCCCCAGCCCCCGCCGGCCCCCCGAGATCAACATCGCCTCGTCGGGAGCGGGAACGCGGTATCCGAACATGCCTGTACTCCTCAGCTTGCGCCGGCGGCGTCTGCGCCGAGCGCGTCCAATGGATCCACCCACTCGATGACGCCGACCTCGCGGCATCCCCGTGATTCGATCACGAGGACCGTAGCGCCCGCGGGCAGGGGATCCTCGGACCACGCCAGGAACGTCTCGGAGCCGCCTCTGACCCGCACCAGGACCTCACCGGGCCCCGCGGATCCCCGCGTTCCGATGAGCACCTTGCCCATGCAGCCGACCACGGCCTCGTCCTGCGGCATCACCGGCCGTCCTCCTCGTTCTGACCTGAGAATTCCGACGATAGACCGGCCGGGGCCGGTTCCCAACGGGTGGGAGACAACGGTGTTCCGGTCCCGTCTCCCCGGCGACACTGGGCGTCATGCCGTACACCCCGCCGCTCTGGCCGGTCTCCGTGAAAGGCGTCGCTTTCGACGCGCGCGATCGCGTGCTGCTGCTGCGCAACGAGCGCGACGAGTGGGAGCTGCCCGGAGGCCGCCTGGAGATCGGCACCGGTGACGCTGCGCAACCGCCGGACACCGACCCCGAGGCGGCCCTGGAGCGCGAGATCCGGGAGGAGACCGGCTGGGAGGTCGTCACCGGTCCGCTCATCGACGGCGGCGTGTGGATCCACGAACCGATCCCGGGGCGCCGCGTACTGATCGTGACCTACGGCTGCACGGTCCTGACCCCGCAACGGCGGCCGGCCGTCAGCCACGAGCACCGGGAGGCGGGCCTGTTCACCGCGCAGGAAGTGCCGCACCTGACCATGCCGGACGGCTACAGGCGGTCCGTCGCCGCCTGGTACGCCGTGCGGCTCCCCGGCGGATCCCGGCTCAGGGCCGGACCAGGCAGTACGGGGCAGTACGGCTGATGCGGTGACCCGTACCGTCCTGTCCGAGTCCGGCTGCAACGAGCCGATGAGCGAGGGAAGTTCGTGTTCCGGCACGTCGCAGCGCGGCCGTGCCGCTGGTCGAGCGGAAGCGGTCAGTCTTCCGACGGTGCCTCCTGTGCTTTCGCCCGGCCCTGCTGTTCCTCCTCCTCTTCCTCCTCCTGCTCCTCCATCATGCGAATGCCCCCGTGCGTCAGCGAGACGGCGGCGGGGGTGCGGTGCGAGGTCCATTCCACGTTGATCAGGCCCTCGTCGGCCAGGTATTCGCAGGCGGCGGAGAGATCCTCGTCGGGCAGGCCCAGCGCGGCACGGAGCGTCGATCCGCTGACCTCGGGACGGTTGTGCTCGACGGCCTCGTACAGGGATCGCAGGACCGCCTTCCGGTTGTTCTTGCGTTCGCGGAGTTTCGTCATGCTGTCGTTCCTCACGGACCCGGGTCACACCTCGTCGACATGTGCCTGTGCCTGCTCTTTCGAGGTGCTGGCCGCGAGCCAGGACTGTGCGGGTTCCGCGGCGCGCGCGGTGTCGAGGGTGAGATGGAGCCGGGTGCCTTCTCCGCCGCCGGCGGGGTAGCTGCGCTGCTCGGTCGAGGCGAAACAGCGGCGGAGGACTTCGGCGACGCGACGGGCGACCTCCGGGGTCGCGGCGACGATGCGGACCTCGGCGTGGTCCTCGGAGGGCAAGGGCTTGTGCTCCATACGGACCTCCTGGCAGGCGACGGGTACGCACCACGAGTGCGGTCGCTGTCCGAGACGCCGAGCGACGGTGGCGGGGCAGCGACGTGTTTCCACGGCGCCCCTCTTCTGAAGGGTATGCCGGGTGAGCGCGGCCGTGCCTGCTGCCGGCCGGGAGTACCGTGGAGACACCGAGGGCATGCCGCGCACCGGCTCCGACACCGGTGCCGCTCTCGGGGATCGACGACACCGGGGCGGCCATCGTCGCACCGGGGGCAGGGTCTGCCCCATGACCGCGCACATGCTCCTCCCGACGATTCCGGCGGCCCCGACGACCTCGGACCTCCCCGCGTCCCGGCCCGCACCGAGCATGCGGCGCAGGCGCACTCCGGGCCGGCCGAAGCGGGAGCAGGGATCCTCGCCGTACGAGGGCGAACGCATCCACCCACTGACACGCGGTCAGGTGGGTGACCGCCTGCAGGAGCTGGGCGACCTGTACGCGGAGGTCTCCGGTGGCGGCCCATGGGCGTGGAACCAGGCGCGTGCCGCCTTTCTGCGGCATCTCTCCGCCGACGCACGACGGCCGGGGTTCTCGCTGCTGATCGCCGAGAGCACCGCCCTGACCGGATGCGCCTACGGCTTTCGCGCGGGCGGCGCGGGCCCCTGGTGGGCGGGCTTCGACGGGCACGTCCGGGGGAGCCTGCTCCGCCGCGTCGCCCCCGGGCGGCTCTTCGTCGTCGCCGGGATCGTCGTCCCGTCCCGTGTGCGCCGGGAGTACCAGGACCGTGCGTGGAACCTCGCGCGGCGCCTGCAGCGTCGGCTGCTCGCCGACGACGGCGCCGCGCTCGGTGTCACGCTGGCGGACTCGCGGGACGACGGGGCCGTTGAAACCTTGTGGTCCTGGGGGTGGCGGAGCGCCGGAGACGACACTCTCACGGCCTTGCCGCCCTGCCCGTTCCGCGTTCTGGTGCTGGCTCCGGGGACGTGAGCACTGCCGTCGTCCATCACGCCTCGGCCCAGGTCAGGGCATGGGCAGGCGCAGGGCGAGGAGGGCGATGTCGTCCGTGCTGCCCGGGGGCATCCGGGCGGACAGCTGGTCGCAGAGGGTGTCCAGGGGTTCGTGCGCGAGGGCGAGGGCGTGGCGGCGCAGTCGGCCGAGCCCGGTGTCCAGGTCGCTGCCGGGAACCTCGATCAGGCCGTCGGTGTAGAGCAGGAGCGTGGACCCCGGCGCCAGGGCGTGGGCGGCGCTCGGCCGGTGAATGCCGCTCACGTGGGTTCCGAGGATCAGTCCCTGACCGGCTTCGAGGTACTGCGCGTTTCCGTCGGGGGTCAGCAGAAGGGGCGGCGGGTGCCCGGCACTGGTCCAGTGCAGCGTGCAGGGGCCGGTGTCCGGACCGTCCACCCGGGCGAGGACGAGGGTGGCCATCGGCACGCTCGTGATGGCGTGCATGGCATCGTCGAGCCGGTCCACGACGGCACCCGTCGGCCCGGTGTGGTCCCAGGCGAGGGAGCGCAGGATGCCGTGCAACTGCGCCATGCCGGCCGCGGCGGTCAGATCGTGGCCCACGACGTCGCCGATGACCAGGGCGAGCGTGCCGTCCCGCAAGGTGAACGCGTCGTACCAGTCCCCACCGACCTGCGAGCCGGCCGGAGCGGGCTGGTACCGGGCGGCCAGCTGGATGCGGCCGTGCTCGGGCAGCGGGGGAAGGAGGTTGCGCTGCATGGCCTCGGCGACCTCGCGCTGCCGGCCGAACCGGCGGGCGTTGTCGATGACCGGGCCGACCCGGCGGCCGATGTCGCTCGCCACGTCCAGATCGCCGGTGTCGAAGGGCCGTGCCGGGTCGCTGCGCACCAGTGTCAGGGCTCCGGTGACCTCCCGTCTGGCGCTCAGCGGCACCGTGATGACCGAGGTCGCGCCGGTCGCTTCGAGGAAGGCGTGGTGGACGGCGGCCAACGGGGAGTCGGGCGGTTCCTTCATGTCCGAACGGTCCTGCAGGACGGGACCGCCTCCGTTCAGCACCTGGACCAGGGGCGAGCGGGCCGCCTCCCCGGCCGGCGACGGAAGGTGGCCGCGCCAGTCCTCCTGCCCGGCGTCGCGGCCCTCCGTGCCGGTCACGGCCACCCGGTGTACCTGACGGGAGCCGACCAGCAGGTCCACCGCCGCGCAGTCGGCGAATCGGGGAACCAGGAGCCGGCTCAACCGGGCGAGTGCCTCGTCCACCTCCAGGGTCTGACCGAGCACCTCGGTGATCTCCGCGACGAGCGTCAACCGCTCGGCGAGGCTCTCCAGAGCGGTCGTACGAGCGGCTCGTTCCGCCTGTTCGGCAGGTTCCTCCGCCGGCCCGGCACGTTCCGCGCGTTCCCTGTGGGCGCGGCGGTCCGCAGCGGTCTCGACGATGAGCACGACCATGCCCAGGGGGACATCGTCCCGCGTCAGAGGAGTGGCCGACCAGGAGATCGGGATCAGCCGTCCGTCGCCCCGCAGGTACCTGTCGTCGTCCCCGCGCGCCGGACGCCCCTCGGCCAGTGCCTGCAGCAGTGGGCAGTGCTCGCGTGGGATCCGGGCGCCTCCCGGATCCCGGTGGCACAGGTCGTGCAGGTCCTGCCCGTACATCGCCGCTGCCGCGCGGCCCAGCAGTCGCTCGGCGGCGGGGTTGACCGCGACGATCCGCCCTGCCGGGTCGGCCACGATCACGGCCGTGCCCAGCTGCTCGACGACCCGCTGCCACAGTCCCGGTTCCGCCGCCGACAGCCGCCACTCGTGGTCTCCGCCGGGCCTCACGTCCTCCACCATGCCGCTCTCCCCCTCACGCCGCACCCCACCACCGGGGCCTCGGCCCCCGGGGCCGTCCGGGATGGTCCCCGCGGGAGAAACCCCTATGCCCTCAATGTGCCCTGGCGGCCTGACGGCCCTCCTGCGCACATGACGAGGGCGGGGTCCGAAAACCCCGCCTATACACCGTGAAACCCCAGCTCAGGGCCAAACAAGGCAATACGGCTGATGCCCCGCCTCATGCAGCCGATGCGAGAAGTCCTGCCACTCGTGCAGCAACTGGTACACATTGAACGCGTCCCGCGGCCCGCCCCGGTCCGGCACCGTCGACCAGATGAAGGCCGCCGCGCCGACCGCTTCCTCGCCGATGCCGCGCAGGGGGTCGACGACGGTCATGGGGAGCTTGACGACCGCGTAGTCGGGGTGGAGGACGACGAGTTCCAGGGGTGGGACCTTGTGCAGGGGGACGCCCTCGATGCCGGTCAGCACCATGGCCGCCATGGTCTCCGGCTTGATCTTGGTGAACATGCCGTTCATGCCCAGCTCGTCGCCACCGAGTTCCTCGGGGCGCATGGAGATGGGCACGCGGGCCGCGGTCGCGCCGTCCGGCGCGCCGAAGTATTTGTACGTCACCCCCACCCGACCACCATTTCTGCTCCCCGCCCTCAGGCGGTCGGCCCGGTGGTCGAGCCGGCGGTCGACGGGCCGCTCCAGCTGGCGGTCCAGCTGCCGGTCCGTCTGCCGGTCGTACCTCTCGGGCTCACCCGGTACACCCTGTGTCTGACGTGCGTCACTCTGCCGTGCTTCGGTCGCTTCCTCCGCGTCGCGCCGGTGCCTTCCCCGCCGGGCACGCCGAGGACCCAGGTCATCAGTCCCCTCGCCCAGTCCGCCACCGCGATGCATATCTCCACCCGACTGCTTTTCTAGGACGCGTGGCCCCCGCCGCGCAACCCGATCATCGTGTCAGTGACCTCCCCCACGGCCGCCCGCCGAAACGTGCGGGTGAACAACAGTCCACGGGTTCTTCCCGGCCCCTGAGTATCTTCCGATCATTACGTGCGTAAGAGCTGTGTGTATCACGTCTCAGTCTCGCAGATGGCACGCGCGCGACGCTGCGGACCGGAGGTCGGCCGCGGTACGGCCGGGCCGCGGCCTACCCTGAGGAGGTCACCCAAGCAACCGGAGTCCGAGAAGTCGGAGAAGTCGCACGTCATGAGCGCCCAGAGCGAAACGCCCTATCCCTACGATGCGCCCGCCTCCCAGGCGCTCTTCGACCGCGCCTCCGCCGTCACCCCGGGCGGTGTGAACTCCCCGGTGCGCGCCTTCCGCGCCGTCGGCGGCACCCCCCGCTTCATGGTGTCCGGCCGCGGCCCCTACCTGACGGATGCGGACGGCCGGGAGTACGTCGACCTCGTCTGCTCCTGGGGGCCGATGATCCTCGGGCACGCGCACCCCGAGGTCATCGCCGCCGTCCAGGAGGCCGTCGCCCGCGGTACGTCCTTCGGCACGCCCGGTGCGGGCGAGGTCGCGCTCGCCGAGGAGATCGTCGCCCGGGTCGAGCCGGTGGAGCAGGTCCGGCTGGTCAGCAGCGGGACCGAGGCGACCATGAGCGCCATTCGGCTCGCCCGCGGGTTCACCGGGCGGTCCAAGGTGATCAAGTTCGCCGGCTGCTACCACGGGCATGTGGATGCGCTGCTGGCTGCCGCCGGGTCGGGGGTCGCCACGTTCGCGCTGCCCGACACCCCCGGTGTCACCGGTGCCCAGGCCGGCGACACGATCGTGCTGCCGTACAACGACCTGGAGGCCGTGCAGGAGGCCTTCCACCGGCACCCCGGCGAGATCGCGTGCGTGATCACCGAGGCCTCCCCCGGCAACATGGGCGTCGTGCCGCCGGACCCCGGGTTCAACCAGGGGCTCAGGGACGCCTGCCACAAGAACGGCGCGCTCTACATCTCCGACGAGGTGATGACCGGGTTCCGGACCAGCCGCGCCGGGTGGTACGGGGTCGACGGGGTCAAGCCCGACCTCATGACCTTCGGGAAGGTCATGGGTGGCGGCTTCCCGGCCGCCGCCTTCGGTGGGCGCGCCGATGTGATGGCGCACCTCGCGCCCGCGGGGCCCGTCTACCAGGCCGGCACCCTCTCCGGCAACCCCGTCGCCACCGCCGCCGGGCTCGCCCAGCTGCGGCTGCTCGACGACGCCGCGTACGACACGGTGAACGCGGTGTCCGCGCAGATCCAGGGCCTGGTCGGTGAGGCGCTGAGCAAGGAGGGCGTCGCGCACCGGGTGCAGACCGCCTCCAACATGTTCTCGGTGTTCTTCACCGACCGGCAGGTCCGGGACTACGACGACGCCAGACGCCAGGAGTCGTTCCGCTTCACCGCGTTCTTCCACTCGCTGCTGTCGAACGGCGTCTACCTGCCGCCGTCGTCCTTCGAGTCCTGGTTCGTGTCCACGGCCCACGACGAGCGGGCCGTCCAGAAGATCGCCGACGCCCTTCCGGCGGCGGCCCGGGCGGCTGCGGAGGCCACCGCGTGAGCACCAGCATCGGCAACAGCGACGGCAGCAGGGACAAGGACGTCACGGTCGTCCATCTCATGCGGCACGGCGAGGTCGAGAACCCGACCGGGATCCTGTACGGGCGGCTGCCCGGCTACCACCTGTCCGAGCTGGGGCGGCGGATGGCCGACCGGGTCGCCGAGCACCTCGCCCCGCGGGACGTGACGTACGTCTGCGCCTCACCGCTGGAGCGGGCGCAGGAGACGGCCGGCCCGATCGCCAAGGCGCACGGTCTCGACCTCGACACCGACGAGCGGCTCATCGAGGCCGACAACGTCTTCCAGGGCAAGACCTTCGGCGTCGGCGACGGCGCGCTGCAGCGCCCCGGCAACTGGAAGCATCTGGTCAACCCGTTCCGGCCGTCCTGGGGTGAACCGTACGTCGACCAGGTCGTGCGGATGACGGCCGCGCTGAACGCGGCGAAGGACCAGGCGCGCGGCCATGAGGCGGTGCTGGTCAGCCATCAGCTGCCGATCTGGATCGTGCGGTCGTACGTCGAGCGGCGGCGGCTGTGGCACGATCCGCGCAAGCGGCAGTGCACGCTGGCCTCCCTGACGTCCTTCACCTACCTCGGCGACAAGATCGTGTCGGTCGGCTACAGCGAGCCCGCCATCGATCTGGTCCCGGCCCATCTGCGGGCCGGTGCCAAGCCGCAGAAGGGCAAGGGGGCCGCCCAGGGGAAGGCCTTCGGGGCCTGAGCAGGCCCGGGCGCCGTTTTCTGACGGTCCGTTTGGTGTTGCTTAGGTTGCCTTTGCCGCAACTATTGCGAAAAACATAAGAATTATCGGAACCTCTCCGATCGTCGTGTCCTCTCAGTGGGTGACCACCAACAGGCGCGATGATCGGGGAACTCCATGCGCACCGTCTCCCGGACCTTCTCCCGCCGGGGAATACTCGGCCTCGGCGCGGGTGCCGCGGCCGCCGCCACCCTCGCCGGTTGCGGGAGCCACACGTCGTCGGACGGCACCGGGGCCTCGGACGGTTCCGGCGGCGGAAAAAGCGGCGGAAAGAGCGGCGGCAAGGGCGGCGACGCGAGCGGCGCGCCACAGGGCCGCCTCATCGGCGACGGCTCCACGTCCTTCACCGGCAAGCAGCCGCACCAGCCGGTCAAGCCCGAGCCGCTGGAGCCCGGCCAGACCCCGCCGCAGTTCGTGGTCTTCTCCTGGGACGGGGCCGGCGAGGTCGGCAACGGACTCTTCCCGCGCTTCCTGGACCTCGCCAAGGAGCACGGTGCCTCCATGACCTTCTTCCTCTCGGGGCTGTATCTGCTGCCCGAGTCGAAGAAGCGCCTGTACGCCCCGCCGAACAACAGGATCGGCGCCTCCGACATCGGCTACCTCAACGACGAGCACGTCAAGGCCACCCTGACCAATGTCCGCAGGGCCTGGCTCGAGGGTCACGAGATCGGCACCCACTTCAACGGCCACTTCTGCGGCGAGGCCCGCACCTCGGTCAAGTGGTGGACGCCCCAGCAGTGGCACAGCGAGATCGAGCAGGCCAAGTCCTTCGTGAAGAACTGGAAGACCAACACCGGCTGGCACGATCTGCCCGCGCTGCCCTTCGACTACGACAAGGAACTCGTCGGCGGCCGTACGCCCTGTCTGCTCGGTCAGGACAACCTGCTGCCCACCGCCCGTGAACTGGGCTGGCGCTACGACGCCTCCTCGCCCGGCGGCCTGCAGATGTGGCCGGTGAAGAGGCACGGGCTGTGGGACCTGCCGCTCCAGGAGGTCCCCTTCCCCGGCCGCAAGTTCCAGGTCCTGTCGATGGACTACAACATGATGTACAACCAGTCGCAGAACTCGACCAAGGCGCCGGCCTACAACTACCCGGCCTGGCGTGAGCAGTCGGCCGGGGCGTACATCGCCGGCTTCAAGCGGGCATACGAGACAAACCGGGCGCCGTTCTTCATAGGCAACCACTTCGAGCACTGGAACGGCGGCATCTACATGGACTCCGTCGAGCAGGCCTTCAAGCACATCGCCCGCGAGAAGGAGAAGGGCGCCGACGTCCGGCTGGTCTCCTTCCGGCAGTTCGTCGACTGGATCGACGTACAGAAGCCCGAGATCCTCGCCAAGCTGCGCACGCTGGCCCCGGGTCAGACGCCGGCCGGTGGCTGGAAGACCTTCCTGGCCTAGCCTCTCGGCGGCGCCCCTGTCGGAAATGTCCCGTGTAAATACGCCCTGAAATGCGGTTTTCCGCCCGGCAGGGGGGCGCCACAGATCGCCGGAACGGACATGCGAAACTTTTCACATGAGTACCCGTAGCCGCGCCCTCCTGCTCAGCGCCATGGCCGCCGCAGCGGCCCTGACCCTGTCCGCGTGCGGCAAGGGCGGCACCTCCGGCGGCGGTGGCAACACCAACTTCGTCACCGGCCACAACGGCATCGCCACCGTCGCGGCGGGCAAGCGCGCGAGCGCCCCGGACCTGTCCGGCAGGACCATCGACGGCAAGACCCTGGACGTCGCCGACTACAAGGGCCAGGTCGTCGTCATCAACGTCTGGGGCTCGTGGTGCGGGCCGTGCCGCGAAGAGGCGCAGTACTTCTCCAAGGTGTCGAAGCAGTACCAGGGCAAGGGCGTGCAGTTCGTCGGCATCAACACCCGGGACACCAGCACCACTCCCGCCGTCGCCTTCGAGAAGGAGCACGGGATCAGCTACCCGAGCCTGTACGACCCCACGGGCAAGCTGATGCTCCGCTTCCAGAAGGGCACCCTCAACCCGCAGCTGATCCCCTCCACGCTCGTCATCGACAAGCACGGGAAGGTCGCCGCGCGGGCCCTGGAGGCGCTCGACGACACCGCCCTGCTGAAGATGCTCAAGCCGGTCCTCGCGGAGAAGTGACGTGAGCGCACTCGTGACGCTGGCCGCGACGGGCCAGAACGAGACGGTGCGCAGCGGCGCCCTGCTGATCGCCCTGCCGGTCGCGCTGCTCGGCGGGCTCGTCTCGTTCTTCTCGCCCTGCGTGCTGCCGCTGGTCCCGGGATACCTCTCCTATGTGACGGGCGTCGCGGGCACCGATCTCGCCGATGCCCGACGCGGGCGGATGGCCACCGGCGCGGCGCTGTTCGTCGTCGGCTTCACCGCCGTGTTCGTCTCCGGCGGGGCGCTCTTCGGCTTCTTCGGCTCCACCCTGCAGGAGTACAAGGACACGCTGTCCAAGGTGCTCGGCGTGCTCATGATCCTGCTGGGCGTGTTCTTCATGGGACTGATGCCCTGGCTGACCCAGCGTGAGTTCCGGTTCCACAAGCGGCCGACCGCCGGGCTGATCGGCGCGCCCCTGCTCGGCGCCCTGTTCGGCATCGGCTGGACGCCCTGCATCGGCCCCACCCTGGCCTCCGTGATCGCCCTGTCCTCCCAGCAGGCGAGCGCCGGCCGGGGCGCGATACTGACCGTCGCCTACTGCCTGGGCCTCGGCGTCCCCTTCGTGCTCACCGCCATAGCCTTCCGCAAGGCCCTCGGTGCCTTCGGCTGGGTCAAACGCCACTATGTCTGGGTGATGCGCATCGGCGGCACGATGATGATCGCGACCGGTGTGCTGCTGCTGACCGGGGCCTGGGACAGTCTGGTGCAGCAGGTGCAGACCTGGTCCGACGGCTTCACTGTGGGGATCTGATCGATGAGCAAGACCGAAACCGACAACAGCCAGGACGAGGCGAGCCGCGACCAGGAGGACCTCGGCGCGGCCGGCTCCCAGCTGTCCACCGCCCCGCGCGAGGAGCTGTCCGCCGCGCCCGGACTCGGCGTCATCGGCTGGGCCCGCTGGTTCTGGCGGCAGCTGACCTCCATGCGGGTCGCGCTGCTGCTGCTCCTCCTGCTCTCCCTCGGCGCGATCCCCGGCTCGCTGATCCCGCAGACCGGCGCCGACCTCAACAAGGTCGACGACTTCCGCAAGGCCCACAAGACGCTCGCGCCGGTCTACGACAAGCTCGGCCTGTTCCATGTCTACAGCTCGGTGTGGTTCTCCGCGATCTACATCCTGCTGTTCGTCTCCCTCATCGGCTGTATCGTCCCGCGCACCTGGCAGTTCGTCGGCCAGCTGCGCGGCCGGCCGCCGGGCGCCCCCAAGCGGCTGAACCGGCTGCCCGCCTACACGACCTGGCGTACGAACGCCGACCCCGAGCAGGTCCGCGAGGCCGCTCTCGCCCTGCTGAAGAAGCGCCGCTTCCGCGCCCACATCGCCGGTGACGCCGTCGCCGCCGAGAAGGGCTATGTGCGCGAGCTGGGCAACCTGGCCTTCCACATCGCCCTGATCGTGCTGCTGGTCGCCTTCGCCTCCGGCCAGCTGTACAAGTCGGACGGCACCAAGCTGGTGGTCGAGGGCGACGGCTTCTCCAACGCGCTGTCGCAGTACGACGACTTCAAGTCCGGCAGCCTGTTCCAGAACGACGACCTGGTGCCGTTCAGCTTCGACCTGCAGAAGTTCACGGGCACCTACGAGGTGAGCGGCCCCAACCGGGGCACGCCGCGCACCTACGAAGCGAAGATCGACTACAGCCAGGGCGCGTACGGGAAGCAGAAGTCGACCACCGTCAAGGTCAACCAGCCGCTGCACATCGGCGACTCCAAGGTCTATCTCGTCAGCCACGGCTACGCACCGGTCATCACGGTCCGCGACGGCAAGGGCAAGGAGGTCTTCCACGACGCCGTGCCGCTGCTGCCGCTCGACGGGAACGTCACCTCCAACGGTGTGATCAAGGTGATGGACGGCTACAAGAACGCCCAGGGCCAGAACGAACAGCTCGGCTTCCAGGCCTTCTTCGTGCCCACCTTCGACCCGAAGGCCGGCACGATGCTCTCCCAGTTCCCCGCGCTGGTGAACCCGCTGCTCGCGGTCAACGCCTACCACGGTGACCTCGGTGTCGACTCCGGCATCCCGCAGAGCGTGTACCAGCTGGACAAGACGCACATGAAGGCGTTCAAGGACGGCAAGGGCCAGCTGCTGAAGAAGCTCCTGCAGCCGGGCGACACCATGACGCTGCCCAACGGCGCCGGGTCCATCACCTTCGAGAAGGACATCAAGGAATGGGCCGGCTTCGAGATCGTCCAGGAGCCCGGCAGCGGCTGGGCGCTCGGTGGTGCCCTCACCGCGATCTTCGGTCTCGCCGGATCCCTGTTCATCCAGCGCCGCCGGGTCTGGGTGCGCGCGGTGCAGGGCCCCGACGGCGTGACCGTCGTCGAGATGGCCGGGCTGGGCCGCAGCGAGTCCGCCAAGGTGCCCGAGGAGCTGGGCGATCTCGCCGGAATCCTCTACGACCAGGCGCCGGGGGCACCCGACCCCGACGACGACCCTTCAGAATCCCCCGACACCCCAGTCGTACCTGCCGAAGGGGCTGAGAAGTGACTCTCGCCGCCGCAACCGATCTCGCCACCGCAACCAACGAACACCTGGCGAGCATCAGCAACACGCTGATCTACTCGTCGATGGCCGTCTACACCCTGGCCTTCTTCGCGTACATCTTCGAATGGCTCCTCGGCAGCCGCAGCAAGGTGGCCCGCACGGCCGCCGCGCTGACGGCGGACACGGAGACCTCCGCCAAGGCCCCCGCCGTCACCGTGAAGAAGGCCGGGGGCACCGCCGTGCTGGAGCGGCCCAAGGTCGTCGTCCGCTCGGCCTCCGGTGCCCGCGACGTGCCGGACGGCCCCGGTGCGCACGGCGGGGACGCGCAGGGCGACCTCTACGGGCGCATCGCCGTCTCGCTCACCGTGCTCGCCTTCCTGGTGGAGCTGGCCGGCGTCGTCGCCCGCGCGGCCTCCGTGCAGCGGGCGCCGTGGGGCAACATGTACGAGTTCAACATCACCTTCTCCACGGTGGCCGTCGGCGTGTACCTCACGCTGCTGGCCCTGAAGAAGAACGTGCGCTGGCTCGGGCTGTTCCTGATCACCACGGTCCTGCTGGACCTGGGCCTCGCCGTCACCGTCCTGTACACCGCGAGCGACCAGCTGGTCCCCGCCCTGCACTCGTACTGGCTGTACATCCACGTCTCCACCGCGATCTTCTGCGGCGCGGTGTTCTACGTCGGCGCGGTCGCCACGATCCTGTACCTGTTCAAGGACGCGTACGAGACCAAGCTGCAGACCGGCGGCAAGCCGGGCGCCTTCGCCACCTCGGTGCTGGAGCGGCTGCCCGCCTCCGCCTCGCTGGACAAGTTCGCCTACCGGGTCAACGCGGCCGTCTTCCCGCTGTGGACGTTCACGATCATCGCGGGCGCGATCTGGGCCGGCGACGCCTGGGGCCGCTACTGGAACTGGGACCCGAAGGAGACCTGGTCCTTCATCACCTGGGTCGCCTACGCCTGCTACCTGCACGCCCGCGCGACGGCCGGCTGGAAGGGCCGCAAGGCCGCCTACCTGGCGATGATCGCCTTCGGCTGCTGGCTGTTCAACTACTACGGCGTCAACATCTTCGTCAGCGGCAAGCACTCCTACGCGGGCGTGTGAGCCGAGAGGCGCCCACACTGGTGTCATGAGCGGTTCCATCGCACAGGGCACCAGCCAGACCCACGGGAACACGCACATACTCCACTTCCTGGTGCGGCTCCCGAGGCCCATGGAAGACGTCTGGCCGGCGGTGGCCACCCCCGAGGGACTCGGGGCGTGGTGCACCGCCGTCGACATTCTGCAGCCCCGCCTCGACGGCGCGGTCACCCTGCGTGACCTGGGCTCCGGCCGGGTCACCGCCTGGGACGTGGACCGGGTCGCGGAGTACACCGTCGAGGACGGTGGCCGGATCCGGTTCCATCTGGAGAGGGGCGGCGACACCGGGAGCGTGCTGCGCTTCACCCACGAGTTCCGGGGCGAGGGGGCGTCGGAGTCGGGCTGGCGCAACAGATTCGAACGCCTGATTGAAGTCCTGGAGTCCTCGCAGGGTCTCACCGCACAGCGGCCCCCGCAGCCCTCCGAGCCTTCGGAGCCCCTTCCCGGGCAGCTCACCTAGGGCGGCGCAGGCGCTCAGGACACCGCGGACAGGCTGCCGTGGGCCACCGAGGCGATGTGGTCCCGCAGCCGCTCGACGTACAGCCGCAGGTTCTTCGCCGCCTCGTCCGTGTCCGGATACCGGCTCGCCAGCCACAGCCCCTCGTGCAGCCGGTTCACCCACACGCACACCTGGTCGCCGTACGACACCCGCAGCAGCGCGTGCGCCCGCTGCTCGGCCCAGCGCAGGGCGCCGGGGACGGTCCGGGTGTCGACGTAGGAGACGATGGAGTACAGGTCCGGCGAGGTCGGCCGGAAGTCCGCGCCGAGCAGGGTCAGCACGCGGGCCAGCGGCATCCGGGCCAGCGACCGGTTGGCCTGCAGCTCCGCGCGCACCGCCCGCAGGGTGTCCGGGAAGCCCGCCGCAGGGCCCACCGGGACCTCGATCGGGGCGCCGCCCACGTACCAGCCCACCGAGTCGCTCCAGCGCGACTTCACCCGGGTGTGGAACGGCACCACCGTCCGGTACACCGGCTGTCCCCCCAGCTCGTGCACGATCAGCCCGGTCGCGGCCAGCAGACCGACCAGGCTGCCGCCGTAGGGCCTGCAGTACGCCTCGAACGCCGCCGCCTCGGCCGCGTCCGCCAGCGGCTCGCACAGCATCCGCTGCCTGGGCAGCGGGCCGCCCGGCTGCAGGCCGAGGTCGACCGGGAAGCCCGGCAGGATGCCGTCGCAGCGCTGGATGAACGCGCGCCAGCGGGCGACGATCGCGTGCCGGGCGTCGATGCCGTCCGCGTCGGCCCGCTCGATCTCGCAGAAGTCGACGTAACTGGCCACCGGGCCGGCGGAGTCGGGGTCGGTGCCGGCGAGGCCCGCGGCGTACAGCTCGTGCACCTCGGCGGCGATCCGGGTCAGGGAGTAGGCGTCGACGTTGCTGTGGTCGAAGGCCATGTACACGCTGGCGCCGTCGTCCCGTACGACCGCCGTGTAGATCAGGTTCGGCCAGCGCAGCGCGTCCGCGACGGTGTCGAAACGGTCCTGGAGGTGCCGGACCAGCTGGTCCGCGTCCGGGAAGTCGCCGGCCTCCTCCCGGTGCAGGGACACGTCGGCGGCGTCCAGGGTGAACCGGCGCAGTTCGCCTCCCGTGGGGCCCGCCCAGCGGAAGCCGCTGCGCAGCGTCTCGTGCCGTACTGTCCAGGCGCGCAGCGCCTCCTGGAGCACGTCGAGGTCGACCGGACCCGGCAGGTCGAAGGCGGTGCCCAGCCAGGTCGGCACGAACAGCCCGTCCTCCCGGACGCACCTGGCGGTCCTGATGTGCGACTCCTGGATGTAGGCGGGCGGCCGGGAGTCCTCCGGCAGTGCCGTCGCCGCCGCCACGGTCGCCGGACTCAGCGTCCACTCGACGAGCCGTCCCGGCCGGACCTCGCAGCGCTGGATGTCGGTGATTCGCACACGTCTCCCATCGAAGAAGGGGCCCCTGGTTGCGGGCCCCCTTCAAGGGCAATCTCGTGGGACGCGGCCGGGACATGCCCGTCGGGTTCATTTCAACGGAACGGGTGGTGGATCGAACGGGGAAGCGAATGCGGACGGTGACGTGCCGGGGTCCGGTCGGCGCGAGGGTTCATCCGACGCTGATCGAGTCCAGCTTCTCGCGCAGGTACACGTGCGAGTCGACCGGCGGGTACGCCACCCGGCCCACCGGCGCCGGCACGGACTCCACGCGGGTGCCCGGGGTGCACTCGCCGAAGTACACGAGCGACATCAGCTCCTCGGCGGGCGCGTCGACGGGCGGGGGCAGCACCCGGTGCCGCCCGGACCGCCACCGGTCGCCGGTCCAACGGGCCAGCAGGTCACCGACGTTGATGGTGAATGCGTCCGGGTCGTACGGCGCGTCCTGCCAGCCGCCGGCGTCGGTGTACACCTGCAGTCCGCCCTTTCCGGCCTGCCGGTCGAGGACGGTCAGGGTGCCGAAGTCGGTGTGCGGCCCGATCCGGAACTGCCCGGGCAGCGGCTCGCCGACGACGTCCGTCCCCGGGTACCAGTTGATGTTGAAGCCGTACGTCGGACGGTCCATGTGGCGGGAGAAGAAGTCCCGTTCGAGCCCCAGCGCGTACCCGAGCAGCGACAGCAGCTCCTTCTCCAGGGCGGCCATGCGCGACAGGTAGGTCCGGCACAGCATCCGGAGCTCCGGCACCTCGGCCGGCCACACATTGGGCGCGTACCACTCGGCGTCGACGACCGGGTCCTCGAACGGCTCGTCCGTCGCGAAGGTCAGCGACTCCTTCAGGTCGGGCGGTGTCTCGGTGCCCTCCGCGTACCCGTTGGCCTCGGCGCCGGGCCCGAGCCAGCCCCGGCCGCCGACCTTCGCCTCGTACCGCTGCTTGACCTCGACGGGCAGCAGGAAGAACCGCCGCGCCGCCCGCCGGATCCCGGCCCGCAGTTCCGGTTCCACGCCATGCCCGGTCACCAGCAGGAAACCGGCCGTCTGCAGCGCTTGGTCGACGGTACGGGCGAGGGTGGCGCGGCTCTCCTCCTCGCCGTCGAGCCAGGGCCGCAGGTCGATGGTGGGAACACGCGCGTCGGTCACCGATGTCCTCGTTCCACAGCTCGGGGTCCTCCGGACCAGGATCTCCACGCCGTGCTCGGCCGGCCACTCGTGGCGTGCATCGTGGCGTGCCTCAGGCGTGCATCGTGGCGTGCATCGAGGGGTCCGCCGTGCCTTGCCGCTATCCGCCGATCATCCCGATGACCGCCCGTACCGCCTCGGCCACGGGCTGGCCGACCGCCCCTACGGTGGCGGCGATGCCCGCGATCGCCATCAGCGCCCGGTGCCGCTCCTGTGCGGGCACGGCGGTGTCGGGGCTGAGGGCGGGCAGGGACTCGTCCAGGAGCTGGGCGCTGGGCGCCGGCACCTGCGCCCGCAACTCGGCGATGAGCCGGTGCAGTTCGGCGAGGGCGGCGACCAGGGCCGGGTCCGGCCCGGCTCCGCCGCCCACCTGGTTCTTGACGATGCCCTGGTTGCCCTGGCCGCCGTACATGTTCACGTTGTCGCCGTAGTAGTAGTTGCCGCCGCTCATCCGCCGATCCCCACGTTTCCGCTGCCGCCGTACATGTTGACGTTGTCGCCGAAGTAGTAGTTCTTCGGCGAGACGGTGAGGCTCTCCACCGTGACCTTGAACTCGACGTCCGGATGATCGATGGCGTAGGAGATCTGGCCGACGATCTGGTCCAGGTAGCGCGGGTCCTGGCTGGTGACGAGCGCGGTCGACGCGCCCGAGGTCTCGATGGCGAGGACGTGCTGAGGGGCGGCGGTCAGGACGCCGATCATCTCGATCAGGAAGTAGATCTCGGCGGCGGCGGCAACGATCCAGACGAACACGACATAGCCGGCGGCGCCGGAGTTGCCGCCCCCTCCGCCCGCGTTGATGGAGGCCAGCAGTCCCGGCAGCATCGCGAGGAAACCGACGATCATCGTGACGGCGGTGTACCGCAGGAACCGCAGCACCGCCTCCTTGCGCTTGGGGCGCATGACGAAGGTGTACACGCGGGCGATGTTCGCCAGCGGGTACACCGCCGCCCCGATCCACAGGATCCGCTTGCTGACCCGCAGGTCGAGCCGGACCGGCGCCGGATGCGCCGGCGGCGCGGGGACGTCCGGCATGCCCGGCGCCGCGGCGGGCCCGGCGGCCGGTGCGGTGGGCTGGGATGTCGGGGCCGGCACGGTGGGTGTGGATGTCGGCCGCGCGGGTGCGGGTGGCGGATCCTGGGCCGGGCGCTCGGGCGGCTGGCCGTTCTGCATCTGCTTCTGTCCCCCAGAGGTCGGATGATCCCTCGCAACTCGTGACGACCATTAACGACACCCGTGGTGGGGGATGGCAAGTCGTTATGGGCGGCGAAGTGCGAAGGATTCGGGAACAGTTGACGAAGGATCAGTCCGCCACGCGCAGCAGCAGCTTCCCGGTGCTGGACCGTCCGCCCATCAGCCGGTGCGCCTCCGCCGCCCGGGCGAGCGGGAACTCGGCCATCACCGGCAGGGTCACCGTGCCGTCGACCGCCCTCGCCAACGCTCGCTCCGTCAGCCGCCGCAGCGCGTCCGGCGCGGTGCGGGCCAGGCTCAGGATGGAGAAGCCGGAGACCGAGACGCCGAGCGGGTACAGCTCGGGCTGGCCCACGCTCCACGGCTCGGCGCCGCTCGCGTTGCCGTAGGAGACCAGGCGTCCGAAGACCGCCAGCGAGGCCAGTCCGGCGCGCAGGGTGTCGCCGCCGACGGGGTCCAGCACCAGGTCGGCGCCGCGCCCGCCGGTCGCCGCGCGCACCGGCTCCTGGAAGGCGCCGACGAACACCTCGTCGTAGCCGTGCTGCTTGGCGTGGGCGGCCTTCGCGGCCGAGGACACCACCCCGTACACCGCCCCGGCGCCCGCCGCCCGCGCGAGCTGCCCGACCGCCGTGCCGACCCCGCCGGCCGCGCCCTGGACGAGGACCGACTCGCCGGGCTGGAGCCGGCCGACGGTGTGGACGAGGGCGTACGCCGTGGGCAGGACCGTCGGCAGGGCCGCGGCGGTGCGCAGGTCCAGGCCGGCGGGGACCGGGAAGACGGTCGACGCCTCGGCCACCGCCACCTCCGCGTACGCGCCGCCCTCGGTGAGCGCGACCACCTCCTGGCCGACGGCCAGGTCCGTGACGCCGGCCCCGAGCGCACGGACGCGGCCGGAGACCTCCAGGCCGGGCACGTAGGGCAGTGCGGGCACCCGGTAGCCCTCCGCGCGGGCCTTGAGGTCGGCGAAGTTCACGCCGGTGTAGGCCACGTCGATGCTCACCTGCCCCGGGCCGGGTTCCGGCACCTCGGCCGTCACCAGCCGCAGCACCTCGGGACCGCCGTACTCCGGGAACTCCACCGCGCGCATGACACACCCCTGGCTCGACTCGACTGCTCGGTCCGACTGTTCAATCAAAAGCGAACACTCGTGAGTGTATGGTTTTCATCGAACACTCGGCAAGCGGATACGGAAGATGCGGAAGAAGCGGAAGAAGCGGAAGAGGGGAGCGTGACGTGGCCGCCGGCAGTCACCGGGCCGCCCCGGAGCACACCCACCCCGACGACGTGCCCGTCCTCACGGCGCTCGCCGCCCTCGCCGACCCCGTGCGCCTGACCCTGGTCAGGGAGCTGGCCGGCTCCGGCGACTGGACCCGCAGCTGCGGCAGCTTCGACGTGCCGGTCGGCAAGGCCGCCCTCAGTCACCACTTCGCGGTGCTGCGCGGGGCCGGCCTGGTGGAGCAGCGGGACGAGGGGCCCCGGCGGGTCAACCGCCTGCGCCGGGCCGAGTTCGAGGCCCGCTTCCCGGGGCTGCTCGGCCTCGTGCTGCGTGCCGACCAGCCCTCCTGACGGTTCTTCACATTTCCTTTGCCCAGGGTTGGTTGGGCGTTCCATCGGTCATCGTCCGGTCGGCGGACGATCCTGTCCCCGCTGACGCAGGAGACACGGGTGGCCACACACAGAGCCGAGACCGAAAGACCCCGTCAGACCGGCGAGCCCCGGCTGCGGGTCGGGGAGCCGGCGCGCGCGCCGGTCGCCACGGCGCGCCGGTGGTTCCCGCGCGCCGTCGCCGCCGTCACCGCCCTGTGCGCGATCGTCGTCCTCGCGCAGGGCCACGTCGGCCTGCCCCTCACCCACATCGTCACGATCGAGGCCAAGATGGCCTCGAAGGCCGACTACTTCGAGGATCCCGAGGTCCAGCGGCTGCTCGTGCGGCACGGCTTCCGCGTGCACATCACCCGCATGGGCTCGCGCGGGATCGCCGCCCAGAGCTACGACGGCTACGACGTCGTCTTCCCCTCCGGGCAGCCCGCCGCCGACCTGATCACCAGGAAGCGCGCGGCCGAGGGTCACCCGGCGACGACGTACCGCCCGTTCGTCAGCCCGGTCGTGCTCGGCACCTACCGCGAGTACGCCGAGACGCTGCAGGACGCCGGGATCGCCACCCCGTTACCGGGGGTGCCCGCCGGATCCAAGCCGCTCTACTACTCGCTGAACATGCAGAAGTTCCTGCAGGCGACCGCCGACAACCGGCGCTGGGACACGCTCGGCACCGGCCGGGACGGCCACCGCGTCGGCATCGACCGGCACGGCATCCACAACGGCAACAAGGTGCTCGCCCAGACCTCCGACATCTGCGAGGCCAACTCCGCCGGCACCTATCTCGGGCTCGTCTCCTACGTCTGGAACCACGACAACATCCCGCAGGACGCGGCCGAGGCGACCCGGTTCGCCGAGCGGATAAGGCTCCTCCTCAACGACCAGGGCATGCCGTCCTCCGAGAAGAACGAGACCTACGTCTCCGCCGAGGGCAAGAGCATCGCGCCGATCGCGGTGATCTACGAGCACCAGTTCCTGGCTCACCAGATCGCCACCCAGGCCGACACCGGGCATGTCGACAGCGAGCGCGTGCTCCTCTACCCGTCGGCGCGGTTCATCACCGAGCCGCAGCTCATCGCGCTCACCCCGGACGGCGACCGGCTCGGCGACCTGATCAGCAAGGACCCGGCGCTGCAGCAGCGGGCGATGGAGCTGGGCTTCCGGGTCCGCGATGCCGAGGGCGCCTCCGCCACCAGCGACTCGCTGACCCGGTTCCTCACCGACCACCACATCCAGGCGCCCGTCCTGTCGGACGACGACACCAAGGCGGTGCTGCCCCGGCTCGATCTGCTGGAGAAGATGATCGAGATCGTCGGCGACTGCGACCCCGTGGCACAGTCGGCGGCCGGCGGGGAGGCACCATGACCGCCCGCGGCATCATGACCGCCCGCGGCGCCATGGCCGCCCGTGGACTGCGGGCCGCCCTGTGCCTGGTCCTGCTCGCCGCGCTCGGCGGTCTCGTCTCCTGCTCCGGCGGGGGCGACGGCCCCGACACCACCCTGCACGTCCTGGCCAGCGACGAACTCACCGACATGCGGCCCCTGTTGGACCAGCTGCGGCAGGACACCGGGGTCCGCCTCGACATGGACTACCGGGCGACCAACGATGCGAGCGACACCCTGCTGACCGGCCGCCACTCCTACGACCTGGCCTGGCTGTCCTCCGACCGCTACTTCCGGCTGAAGGCCAAGAAGGCCGCCGCGGGCAGCCACCCGGCCACCGTCGTGCAGAGCACCTCGATCATGCGCTCCCCGGTCGTCGTCGGCCTCACCCGCGACGTGGCCCGCACGCTGCGCGCCAAGGCGCCCGGCGGACGCCTGTCCTGGGCGGACCTCGCCGACGCCGCCGCCACCGGCACCGTACGGTTCGGCATGGCCGACCCCCGGCACAGCAACAGCGGGCTCTCGGCGCTGGTCGGCGTCGCCACCGCCGCGGCCGGCACCGGCAGCGCGCTGCGCCCGCAGGACGTCAGCTGCGACCGGCTGCGCGGCTTCCGCTCCGGGCAGACCCTGACGGCCGAGAGCTCCCACGCCCTGCTGGACTCCTTCGCCGAGCACCCCGGCCGCACCAACGCCCTGATCACCTACGAGTCCGAACTGCTCACCCTGAACGCCTCCGGCCGCCTCAAGCAGCCCCTGGAGATCGTCCACCCGGCCGACGGCATGGTGCTGTCCGACTATCCGCTGCTGCTGCTCGACCAGCGTGGCCGGGACGCCTACGACCGGGTGGTGAAGTGGCTGACCGCCGCCGACCACCAGCGGGAGATCATGCGGCGGACGCTGCGCCGCCCGGTCAGTACCGAGGTGCCCCGCGACCCCCGGCTCACCGCGCCCCTGGACAACGCCCTGTACTTCCCGGACGACCCGGCCGTCCTCGACCGGCTCCTCGCCGACTACGGCGACCCCCGGCGCCGCGTCGCCGACCAGGTGATCTTCCTGCTGGACTTCTCCGCCTCCATGCGGGGCTCCCGGACCACCGCGCTCAGGGCGGCGTTCGCGGGGCTCAGCGGGGCGGACTCCTCCGCCACGGGCAAGTTCGTGCGCTTCTACCAGGGCGAGAAGCTGACCGTGATCCGCTTCGGCGGGCGCCCGCTGGACGAGCGCACCGTCACCGTGCACGGCGACGCCGACCTCAGGGCCCTGACGGACTTCGTCGCCGACGGCGGCTACGACGGCTCGACGGCCGTGTGGTCCGCTCTGGACCACGGCTACGGCGCCGCGGAGACGACCCTGCGCGAGGACCCGGGGCGGGCCGTGGCCGTCGTGCTGATGACCGACGGCGAGAACAACGCGGGCATCGACCGCGCGACCTTCGTCAGCCGCTACCGGGCCCGGCCGGCCGACGCCCGCGCCGTGCACACCTACCCCGTCCACTTCGGTGACGCCGACGCGACCGAACTGCGCCAGGTCGCCTCGGTGACCGGCGGCCGCATGGTCGACGCCCGGCACTCGTCCCTGTCGACCGCGTTCAAGGAGATCCGTGGCTGTTCTTGACGGCACCTGGTGGAGCGCCTGGTGGGGCGCGATGACATGGTGGCTGGTGGGTTTCGCCGGCCTTCTCGTGCTGGCCGTGCTCGTCGTACGGCAGGCCCTCGGGCGGATCAGGAAGGTACCCGAGGACCCCAACTACCTTCCGCTGTACCTGGACACGGACGCCGTCATGGGCCTGTTCAAGATGGGCAACTACCGGTCGGCGCTGCGCAGGGAGGTCGAGGAGCGGCGGGTGCGCAACACCGGCTGCCTGGCGGTGATCCCGCTGGTGTCGCTGCTGTTCCAGCTGTCCGGGGACAGGACCACCGAGGTCGTCGCCACGTACGTGGAGCAGGCCGAGCCGATCTCGGTGCTCGGCCTGCTGCTGTCCGTTCTGCAGCGCAAGGACGCGCTCGCGCAGGTGCGGCTGCGGCCGGGCTCCGCGACGGTCACGCCGAACCGCGCCCTGCTCGGGACGGGGGTCGCCGGTGAGGTGGCGCTCAGCGAGATCGGCGAGTTCGTCATGATCAACGGCCGGTTCGAGGCGCAGGGCGCCCACGGTGAGACCCTGGTGATGCGGGCCCCCTACGGAGACGGCGCGCAGTCCGCGCACCTGCGGGTCGTCCTGCGCGTCGACGGACTGCGCACCGCGGACCGGCAGTTGCCCGAGGGCCAGTTCCAGGCCCACTGCCTGGGCAAGGTGACGACCTGGCGTCCCGACACCCGCGAGGTCGTGCTCCAGTACCCGGTGGCCGTCTTCCAGTGAACTGGGGGTATCGGCACGGCCGATACCCCCATCGGCAGCGCCCCGCACTGGCGCGTGGACCGGAGCCGGGGGCTGTTCGTAGCGTCATCGGCATGACCTCAGAGACCAGGGGCACGGCCCAGCTGACCACCGCCATGATGCTCTCCGGCACCCTCGGCGTGTTCGTCGTCGAGTCGGGAGCCTCGCCCTTCGACGTCGTCTTCTTCCGCGTCCTGTTCGGCGCGCTCGCGCTCGGCGGCTATGTCGCCGCCCGCGGCTGGCTGCGCGACCACGGCTTCACGCGCCGCACGCTCGGACTCGCCGTGCTCGGCGGGGTGTTCATCGTCCTCAACTGGGTGCTGCTGTTCTCGTCGTACCGGAACACGTCCATCTCGGTGGCCACGGTCGTCTACCACACGCAGCCCTTCTACGTGGTCGTCCTCGGCGCCCTGCTGTTCCGCGAACGGCTCACCGCCGCGAAGGTCGGCTGGATCGCCGTGGCCTTCGCCGGGCTGGTCCTGGTCTCGGGCGTCACCCCCGGCGACTTCACGAGCGGAGGCTCGTACCTGCTCGGCATCGGCCAGGCCCTCCTCGCCGCCCTGCTCTACGGCCTGTCCACGCTGGTCACCAAGCGGATCACCGGTGTCCGCCCGCACCTGATCGCCCTCGTCCAGGTCCTCGTCGGCATCCCGCTGCTGCTGCCCTTCGCGGACTTCGGCGCGATGCGGGGGACCGGCTGGGACTGGGGCTGGCTGGTCGGACTCGGGCTGATCCACACCGGGGTGATGTACGTCCTCATGTACGCCGCGTACGCCGAGCTGCCGACCGCGAAGATCGCCGTACTGGCCTTCGTGTACCCGGCCGTGGCGATGCTGATGGACTGGCTGGTCTACGGCCACCACATCGGGCTCGTCCAGGCGCTCGGCGTCCCGCTGATCGTGACGGCGAGCCTGAAGGTCACGCTTGCTCGGCCACGAGTGTCCGCGCCCGCTCCACGAACAGCCGTGCATGCGCCGGAAGCCGCTTCCCGGCCCGCCACGCCAGCTGCGTGCGAAGCGTGAACGGCGGCTCCCAGTCCAGTCGTACGAGAGAACCCTCCGCGAGTTCGGCGGCGACCGTCACCTCGGGCAGCAGCGCGATCCCGAGGCCGGCCGCCGCCGCGCGCTTGGTGGCCTCGATCGTGCCGAACTCCATGAAGTCCACGTGCCGGACGGACGTGAGCTCCCGCTCGAACAGGTCCCGGTAGGCGCAGCCGGGCTCGGTGGCCAGCAGGGGCTGACCCGTCAGGCCGGCGGTCGTCACGGGGGAGTCGCTCAGCGCGTGCCCCGGCGCCGCGACCAGCGCCAGCGGCTCCACCGCGAGCACGGCGGACTCCAGCCCCGGGTGCTCGGTCTCCTCCTCCATCAGAAAGCCGACGTCGTAGGTGCCCTGACGCAGTGCCTGGCGGGTCTCGTCGCCGATGGTGGTGCGCAGCGCGAGCCGCACCTTGGGGTGGCGGTGGTGGAAGTACTCCAGGAGCGGCGGCAGCCGGTAGGAGGTCAGGGACTCCATGGTGCCGACGGTGAGGGTGCCGGACGGCTCCTCCGGCTCGACGACGGCCGCCCGGGCCTCCTCCGTCAGCTCGATGATCTGCCGGGCGTACGGCAACAGCCGCTCACCGGCCTCGGTGAGCCGGATCCGGCTGCCGAGCCGGTCGAACAGCTCGACGCCGAGGGAGGACTCCAGGGTGCGGATCTGACCGGTCACGCTGGACTGCGCGTACGACAGCTCGGCCGCGGCCTGGGTGAAGCTCAGCACCGTGGCGACCTTCTCGAAGGTGAGGAGCAGCCGGAGTTCCATCAGCCCTGCTCGGGGTCGTCCTTCTTCAGGGACTTGAGGAACTCGGGGTTGTCGTCGGGGGCGATCCACTGCCCGGGCGCGGCGGCGCCCGCCGGGACCGGCTGCCGGGCCCGGCCGGTGATCAGCCAGGCCACCGGTCCGACCAGCACCTCCCCGAAGAGCAGGATGATGATCACCCACATCACCTTCGGCAGATGCCGCACCTCTTCCTCAGGGGTGTTCAGACAGTCCACGAAGGCATAGATCCACAGCGCCAGCACCAGCAGGAACGGCAGATACCTGAGCATGGCGTGCAGCGTATACGAGCGCCCCGTCGCCGTCCGTTTCTTTCGGTCGGCGATACTTGACCGCATGGCTTACGACGATCTTCGCTCCCTGCTGCGGGCGCTGGAGCGCGAGGGCGACCTCAAACGCATCAAGGCCCAGGTCGACCCGTATCTGGAAGTCGGGGAGATCGTCGACCGGGTGCAGAAGTCCGGCGGCCCCGCCCTGCTCTTCGAGAACGTGAAGGGCTCGGCGATGCCCCTCGCCATGAACGTCTTCGGTACCGACCGCCGCCTGCTGAAGGCGCTCGGCCTGAAGTCGTACGGCGAGATCTCCGAGAAGATCGGCGGCCTGCTGCGGCCCGAGCTGCCGCACGGCTTCGTCGGTGTGCGCGAGGCCTTCGGCAAGCTCGGCGCGATGACCCACGTGCCGCCGAAGAAGGTCAAATCCGACAGCGCCCCCGTGCAGGAGGTCGTCCTGCACGGCGACGAGGTGGACCTCGACCGGCTCCCGGCGCTGTTCACCTGGCCGAAGGACGGCGGCTCCTTCTTCAACCTGGGGCTCACGCACACCAAGGACCCGGAGACGGGCGTCCGCAACCTCGGGCTCTACCGCCTCCAGCGCCACGACAGGCGCACCATCGGCATGCACTGGCAGATCCACAAGGACAGCCGCAACCACTACCAGGTGGCCGCGAAGAGGGGCGAGCGGCTGCCCGTCGCCATCGCCTTCGGGTGCCCGCCCGCCGTCACCTATGCCTCCACCGCTCCCCTCCCCGGCGACATCGACGAGTACCTGTTCGCCGGGTTCGTCGCGGGCAGGCGGATCGAGATGGTCGACTGCAAGACGGTCCCGCTCCAGGTGCCGGCGAACGCCGAGGTCGTCCTGGAGGGCTGGCTGGAGCCGGGCGAGATGCTGCCCGAGGGCCCGTTCGGCGACCACACCGGCTTCTACACCCCGCAGGAACCCTTCCCGGCGCTGAAGATCGACTGTGTGACCATGCGGAAGCGCCCGCTGCTCCAGTCGATCGTGGTCGGCCGCCCGCCGACGGAGGACGGGCCCCTCGGCCGGGCGACGGAGCGTTTCTTCCTCCCGCTCCTGAAGATCATCGTCCCGGACATCGTGGACTACCACCTGCCCGAGGCCGGCGGCTTCCACAACTGTGCGATCGTCTCGATCGACAAGAAGTACCCCAAGCACGCGCAGAAGGTCATGCACGCGATCTGGGGCGCCCACATGATGTCCCTGACCAAGCTGATCGTGGTCGTGGACTCCGACTGCGACGTGCACGATCTGCACGAGGTCGCCTGGCGTGCCCTCGGCAACACCGACTACGCCCGTGACCTCACCGTCGTCGAAGGCCCTGTCGACCATCTCGACCACGCCTCCTACCAGCAGTTCTGGGGCGGCAAGGCGGGCATCGACGCGACGAAGAAGTGGCCCGAGGAGGGCTACACCCGCGACGGGGGCTGGCCGGACATGGTCCTGTCGGACCCGGCTACGGCGGCCCTGGTGGACCGCCGCTGGAAGGAGTACGGCCTGTGAGCAGCGCTTCCGCCGCGATCCCCCAGCCGGGACGCACGAAGGCCTTTCTGCGCCTGGTGATGATCGAGCACTCGATCTTCGCACTGCCCTTCGCCTACATCGCCTCCCTCACGGCGATGTACGAGTGGGACAGGAACATCCACTGGGGCCGGCTGCTGCTGGTCACCGTCTGCATGGTCGGCCTGCGCACGTTCGCGATGGCGGTCAACCGGATCATCGACCGCGAGATCGACGCCCGGAACCCCCGTACGGCCCACCGCGAGCTGGTGACCGGCGCGATGTCGGTACGGCACGCCTGGACCGGCGCCCTGATCGCCCTGGTGATCTTCCTGGGCGCGGCGGCCCTCCTCAACCCCCTGTGCCTGGCCCTGGCGCCGGTGGCGGTGATCCCCATGGTGATCTACCCCTACGGCAAGCGGTTCACGAACTTCCCGCAGGCGATCCTCGGCCTCGCCCAGGCCATGGGCCCGGTCGGCGGCTGGCTCGCCATCTCCGGCACCTGGTCCTGGGACGCGGCCATCCTGGGCCTCGCCGTCGGCATCTGGATCGGCGGCTTCGACCTGATCTACGCCTGCCAGGACATCGAGACCGACCGCGAGATCGGCGTCATGTCGGTCCCGGCCCGCTTCGGCATCCCGGCGGCCATCTGGGGCGCACGGGCCTGCCACGCGATCACGACGGCGCTGTTCGTCTGGTACGGCGTCGCCACCGGCGCGGGTGCCTTCTTCTGGCTGGGCCTGCTGATCGTCGCGGGCGCGTTCCTCTACGAGCACTCGATCGTCCGGCCGCACGACCTCTCCCGCCTGAACAGGGCCTTCTTCAGCGTCAACGGTTTCATCGGCATCGCCCTGTTCGTGTGCGCGCTGCTCGACCTGCTGGTGCGGGGGCTGAGCCTCTGACCGGCGGCGCCGGCGCCACTACGGCACGAGCTCGGCGCGCTCGCTTCCCCTCCGGCGCCGGAACAGGAACGCCGCCGCCACACCCGCCGCCAGCCCGATGAGATGGCCCTGCCAGCTGACGTGGGCCTGCCAGGGGGCGAGCCCCGTGAGGATCGAGGTGCCCCAGACGGCGCCGACCAGCAGGCCGGCCAGGATGTTCAGTGGCCGGCGCTCGACGAAGCCGCCGACCAGCAGAAAGCCGAAGAGGCCGAAGATCAGTCCGGAGGCGCCCGCCGTGTTGCTGTGCGCCGGGGCCACGAGCCAGACGCCCAGGCCGTCGACCACGATGACCAGGGCGCAGACCGCCGCGAACCGGCGCAGACCGCCGAGGGCCGCCAGAAAGCCGAAGACCAGCAGGGGCACACTGTTGGCGGCGACATGGCCGAAGCCGAAGTGGACGAAGGCGGCGGGCACGATGTCGATCAGTTCGGAGGCGGTGCGCGGCATGATCCCGAAGCCGTCCAGGGCGTGGCCGCTGACCGTGTCGACCACTTCGAGCAGCCACAACAGCGCCA
The DNA here is from genome assembly GCF_009604455.1 of Streptomyces sp. RB17. Classification (GTDB taxonomy): domain Bacteria; phylum Actinomycetota; class Actinomycetes; order Streptomycetales; family Streptomycetaceae; genus Streptomyces. Next base: position 797,284 of record NZ_WEGL01000003.1, on the reverse strand, counting down.
CCCAGCCCAGCATCAGCTTGGCGGCCGCCTTCGCGCGGTCCCGCTGCGACCACTCCAGCCCGGTGCCCGGCATGACCATCCCCACCCCTCGTCCGTGTGCGTCTGCGGCGGGCCCGGCCCCCCTCGGCCGGATCGATCCCGCCTTGCGACGCCGGATAGGCTCGGTGTCGTGAACCGAGTCAAGCCAGGAGAGACGTCGCGTACGCCTTGGATCGTAGGGGTGTCCGGCGCATCCGGCACCCCGTATGCCGCCGCCGTGCTGCGTGCGCTCCTCGCTGCGGGGGAGAGCGTGGATCTGGTGGTCTCCCGCGCCTCGCGGCTGACGCTGCTGGACGAGACGGGCATCTCGTTCCGGGACGCCCACTGGCAGGACGACCTGCGGGAATGGCTGGCCCGGGGGGCCGACGGCAAGCCCGGGACCTTCGACGTGGACATCAGCGGGGTGCGGTACTGGAGCGCGGGCGACCTCGCCGCCGGGCCGTCCTCGGGGTCGTACCCGGCGAAGGGGATGCTGATCGTGCCCGCCTCGACGGCCTGTGTGGCGGGTGTCGCGCTGGGCCTGTCCAAGGATCTGCTGCAGCGGGCGGCGAGCGTCACCCTCAAGGAGCGCCGCCCCCTTGTCGTGGCCGTGCGCGAGACCCCGCTGAACGGCCAGACCCTGAGGCACCTCGTGGCGCTGGACGACGCCGGGGCGAGCGTCGTACCGGCCTCGCCCGCCTTCTACGCGGGGGCCACCCACATCCAGGACCTGGTGGACTTCGTCGCCGGGCGGGTGCTGGACGCGGCGGGCGTCGGGCACGGCCTGTACCGGCGCTGGAAGGGCGAACTGGGCGGCGGCACGGACCGGTAGCGCACGTCGCGGTACGTCTTGGCAGTACGTCTCATCACTTCAGGAACTCTTCAGACCTCTTCAGTGGAAGGCTTCGATCGCATGGACGCGGTGGACAGGCAGCTCATCCAGGCCCTGAGGGAGAACGGCCGGGCCTCGTACGCGGAGCTGGGGCGCCTCGTCGGCCTGTCGGGCCCCAGCGTCACCGACCGCATCAACCGTCTCGAGGCGGCCGGTGTCATCACCGGCTACCGCGCCACGGTGAACGCGGCCTCCCTCGGCCTCGGCGTCACCGCGCTGATCGGCATCTCGCTCTCCGACGCCGCCGACCACGAGGACGTGGCCCAGCGGCTGCGGGACCTCCCGGAGATCGAGGACTGCTGGTTCATCGCCGGCGACGACTCCTACATGCTCAAGGTGCGGGCCGCGGACGTGGACGGCCTGGAGCGGATCATCCGCCGGCTCAGCGGCACCAAGGGCGTCTCGCGCACCCGTACCACGATCGTGCTCTCCACCAAGTGGGAGAACCGGGTCGGGGAACTGCCCGAAGAGGTCTAGGGATACCGTTGGTCGGGCTGTCGTAGAAAGGGCGTGTTGGCATGGACGTCGGGCTCAAGCGCGAGCTGGAGGAGAAGGTCCGCTCCGGTGAGCGGCTGTCCCGCGAGGACGGCATCGCGCTGTACGAGTCGGACGACCTGGCGTGGCTCGGCGGTCTCGCCCACGAGGTGCGCACCCGCAAGAACGGTGACGTGGTCCACTTCAACGTCAACCGGCACCTCAACATGACCAACGTGTGCACGGCCTCCTGCGCCTACTGCTCCTTCCAGCGCAAGCCGGGCGAGAAGGACGCGTACACGATGCGCATCGAGGAGGCCGTCAAGCTCGCCAAGGCGATGGAGTCGGAGAACCTCACCGAGCTGCACATCGTCAACGGCCTGCACCCGAACCTGCCGTGGCGTTACTACCCCCGCTCGCTGCGCGAGCTGAAGGCCGCCCTCCCGAACGTCTCCCTGAAGGCCTTCACGGCTACGGAGATCCACCACTTCGAGACGATCAGCGGCCTGTCCGCCTCGGAGATCCTGGACGAGCTGATCGACGCGGGCCTGGAGTCGCTGACCGGCGGCGGCGCGGAGATCTTCGACTGGGAGGTCCGGCAGCACATCGTGGACCACCGGACCCACTGGGAGGACTGGTCCCGCATCCACCGCCTGGCGCACGAGAAGGGTCTGAAGACCCCGTGCACCATGCTGTACGGCCACATCGAGGAGCCCCGCCACCGCGTGGACCACGTCCTGCGCCTGCGCGAGCTGCAGGACGAGACGAACGGCTTCCAGGTCTTCATCCCGCTGCGCTACCAGCACGACTTCGTGGACATGAAGGACGGCAAGGTACGCAACACCCTCCAGGCCCGCACCCAGATGGCGACCGGCGCGGAGGCCCTGAAGACCTTCGCGGTCTCCCGGCTGCTGTTCGACAACGTCCCGCACGTGAAGGTCTTCTGGGTGATGCACGGCGTGCAGACCGCCCAGCTGGCCCTGCAGCACGGCGCGGACGACATGGACGGCTCGGTGGTCGAGTACAAGATCACGCATGACGCGGACAACTACGGCACCCCGAACAAGCTGACCCGCGAGGATCTGCTGGACCTGATCCGCGACGCCGGCTTCCGTCCGATGGAGCGCAACACGCGGTACGAGATCATCCGCGAGTACGACGGCCCCGACCCGGCGCGCAGGGAGTCGCCGCAGCCGATGCGGGTCTGACTTTTCGGCGGGGGTACCCGGCACGCATGGCTGCTACGAAGGCCCCCGAGGACGCATACACCGCCGCCCCCTTCGTCCCTGAGGGCGCCGGTCTCACCGCCCTGCGCAAGGCCGCTGCCGACTGCCGTGGTTGCCCCCTGCACGAGAACGCCACCCAGACGGTGTTCGGGGCGGGCAACGCGCACGCGCGCGTGATGCTCGTCGGTGAGCAGCCCGGCGACCAGGAGGACCGGCAGGGCAAGCCGTTCGTCGGTCCGGCCGGGCGGCTGCTGGACAAGGCGCTCGCGGAAGCCGGTATCGATCCCGGCGACGCCTACGTGACCAACGCGGTCAAGCACTTCAAGTTCACCCGGGCCGAGCCGCGCAAGCGCCGGATCCACAAGGCGCCGAGCCTGCGCGAGATGACCGCCTGCGGCCCCTGGCTCGCGGCGGAGCTGGCGCTGGTCGAGCCCGAGCTGATCGTGGTGCTGGGCGCGACGGCCGGGAAGGCGCTGCTGGGGTCGTCGTTCCGGGTGGGCGAGGTGCGCGGGACCGTCCTGGAGCGCGAGATCCACGGGCGGCCCGAGCGGCTGGTGCCCACCGTGCACCCGTCCTCCGTGCTGCGGGCGCAGGACGACGAGGACAGGAAGGCCGCGTACCAGGGGCTGGTCGCCGATCTGAAAGTGGCTGCACGCGCCCTCGGGTAATGGCTACACTGCCCGCATGCCACTTACTTTCACGCTGGACCCCGCCATCACCCCGGCCCTGCGCGACGGCATCCTCGACCTGTGGACGGACGTCTCGAACGCGGGCGGCGCCGTGGGCTTCGTACCGCCGGTGAGCCGGGAGGACGTCCGGCCGGAGCTGGTGAAGCACTTCGCGGCCATGGCCGAGGGGCGCAACCGGCTGCTCGTCGGCTGCGACGAGTCGGGCGCCCCGGCCGCGACCGCGTTCTTCGCCTTCAACACGCACCGGCTCCAGCAGCACTGGGTGTGGCTGTACACGGTGATGGTCGACCCGAGGCACCAGGGCAAGGGGTACGGCCGTGACCTGCTGGCGGCCGCCGCGGACGCGGCCCGCACCTTCGACGGCATCGAAGCGATCCGGCTGACCTGCCGGGGCGGACTCGGCCTGGAGCGGTTCTACGGCTCCTGCGGCTACAAGGAGGTCGGCCGGATCCCCGGCGCCATCCGGGTGGCGCACGGCGACGACCGCGACGACATCATCATGCTCCTGCCCCTCCACTGACTCCGCTGACCCCGCTGCAAGATCCCTCCCCGTCCGTGCTTCACTGGACGACGACCCCTTTTGGAATCGGACGAGTGGATTGAGATGCTCCGCTACACGCTGATGCGCCTCGGCATCTTCGCCGGCTGCCTCGTGGTCGTCTGGGGAGCCGTCTACTCCGGCATCTTCCCGCGCGGCTTCGGCAGCTCCAACGGCCTGTGGGTGCTGCTGCTCGCCCTGGTCCTGTCGGCGCCGATCAGCTGGGTGGCGCTGCGCAAGGAGCGGGACCGGGCCTCCGTGAAGATCGTGACCAGGGTCGACCGGATGAAGGCCAACCTGGAGGCCAACCGCAGCCAGGAGGACGGCGCCGTCGACGACGCCGCGAGGGCGCAGGGCGAGGCGGCCGCGTCCAACTAGTCTTGCCCTCATGGGTGGGGCAGGGGCAGCGAAGACCAAGCGGATGCCGCGTGCGGTGCGGGAGCAGCAGATGCTCGACGCCGCCGTACGCATCTTCGGGCAGCGCGGCTACATGGCCGCCTCCATGGACGAGATAGCCGAGCTCGCCGGCGTCTCCAAGCCCTTGGTCTATCTGTACCTGAACTCCAAGGAAGACCTCTTCACCGCCTGCATCCGGCGCGAGGCAACCGCCCTGACGGAGGCGGTCCGCGCCGGCGTACGCACGGACCTGCCCGCCGACCGCCAGCTCTGGGACGGCCTTGGGGCCTTCTTCGCCCACACCGCCGAACACCCCGACGCCTGGTCCGTGCTCCACCTCCACGCCCGCACCCACGGCGAGCCCTTCGCGGCCGAGGTCGCCACGATGCGCAAGGAGATCGTCGCGTTCGTCACCCGCCTGGTCGCGATAGCGGCGAGGGAGGCTCACCGCGACCCCGACCTCCCCGAGCACGAGGTCGCCGGCCTCGCCGAGGCCCTGGTGGGCGCGGCGGAGTCCCTGGCGGCGTGGGCCAACGCAACGCCGGGTGCAACCGCCCGACAAGCGGCGACCACCCTGATGAACTTCGCCTGGGCGGGGCTGGGAAATTTGATGAGCGGCCACCGATGGACTCCGCCGACGGGAGAAACCTGAGGGGCGCGGGGCCGTGCTTGATATGCGGCTCCGCCGCGTGGGCGCGAGCAACGCCCTCAACTCGCCCTAAAGGCAGCCTGGTCACCCGGGATTCAGTCGAACACCGGTCGGCGTTCTCCAAGCAGCGGCCGCACCTCTCCCGACAGGTGGAGCCGGGCACCCGCACCCCGCAGTTCGAACCGGCCGGCGCCGTCCGTGCCGTACGCCACCGTCCCGGGCAGCAGCACCGGCGCCCGGAACCGGGCCCGGACCTCGGTCGCGTCGGGTGTGCCATGGGCGGCCAGGCAGCGGGCCACCGTCCACATGCCGTGCGCGATGGCCCGCGGGAAGCCGAAGAGGCGGGCGGTGAGCGGGTGCAGATGGATGGGGTTGCGGTCACCGGAGGCCGCGCCGTACCGCCGGCCCACGTCCGCGGCGAGCCGCCACTCGGCGACGACGGGCAGCGGAACCCGTTGCTCCGCCCGGGGTTCGCCGGCCCCGCCGGTGCGATGCCGCGCGAGATACGTGCTCCGCGACTCCCATACGACCTCCCCGCCGGCCCGCAGCCCGGTGACCACCGTGGCCTCGGTGCCGCGCCGGTGCGGGGCCAGCCCCTCGACGTGCACGGCGAGTTCGTACTCCCCGCTCGCCGGAAGGGAGGTGTGCCGGACGATCTCGATCGACGTGTGGACGAGCCCCGGCAGCGGCAGCGGGAAGGCCCCGTCGCTCATCAGCCGCAGGGCCAGAGGGAAGCCGAGGAGGTGCGGGTAGGTGACGGGAAGGGCGCCGTCGGCCGAGCCGGTGGGAAAGCCGCACACCCGCTCATAGGCAACCAGCCGCCCCTGATCGACCCGCACCCCGCCGAGCACCAACCGCTCTCGCGGGAACTCCGCCTCCGGAGACGGCCGCTTGAAGGGGGAACGCAACACGCCACCCGCGAGATGCAGCAACTGACCCACCACGTCCAGCCCCATCCTGCTTACTCTGGAGTAATGTTACCGCCGGTAAGCCTACGGCACGAGTCGCGCCCCGAAGGGGCGCGGGGAACCGCGCGAGCAACCACCACGCACCCGCACCAGGCAATGACGAGAAGCCGCCACGGCGGGAAGCCCAAAAGTGAGCCCCCGTCACATAACCCCCGACGCTGCACACCCCCGGCCCCGTACCACCCCCGAACCCGCACAACCCCCTCACGGAGGCCCCGTACGATCACCTCCCTAACCTGCGGTAACCCCTTTCCGCCAAGGCACCGCAGGTACACGCACCGCCAGAGGAGCCGCCCGTGTCCACCCCCATCCCGAACACCCCCGTCTCCTCCGGCACCCCCGTCTCCGCCATCGACTACGACGGCCGCCCGGTGCTCGTGGAGCCCTGGGTCCAACGCCTGGACGGCGCCGTACGGGAGGCGTCCGTACCGCCCTTCGTGCCTCCGGTGAAGCACGGCTCGCTCGCGGACCTGCCGTTCGACAACGCGGACGCCGCCCCCGCCGCGATCGTGCTCAGCCGCAGACTGCAGGACGGCCGCTGGACGGACGTCACGGCCGCCCACTTCGCCGAACAGGTCCTCGCCGTGGCCAAGGGACTGATCGCCGAGGGCCTGGTACCGGGCGACCGGATCGCCGTGATGGCCCGTACGACGTACGAGTGGACGCTGCTCGACTTCGCCGCCTGGGCCGCCGGCCTGGTCACCGTGCCGATCTACCCGACCTCCTCCGTCTTCCAGACCCGGTGGATCCTGCACGACTCCGGCGCGGTCGCCCTGATCACCGAGACCGCCCCCCAGGCCGCCGCCCTCGGCCCCGAACTCCAGCACCTGCCCGACCTGCGCCATCTGTGGGTGATGGACAAGGAGCACGTGACCCGGCTCGCCGAGGCCGGAGTGCAGGTGCCGGACGGCGAAGTGGCCGTACGCCGCGGCATGCTGGGCCCCGACACCCTCGCCACCCTCATCTACACCTCGGGCACCACCGGCCGCCCCAAGGGCTGTGCCCTCTCGCACGGCAACTTCTTCGCCGAGGTCGACAACGCCATCGAGCTGCTCTACCCGGTCTTCAAGGCCAAGGACGAGGAGCCGTCGGTCCTCCTCTTCCTGCCCATGTCCCATGTCTTCGGGCGCATGGTGGCCATCGCCTGCGTCCGGGCCCGCGTCCGCCTCGGCCACGCGCCGAGCCTCGCCGCCGAGGACCTGCTGCCGGACCTCGCCGCGTTCAAGCCGACGTGCCTGCTGACCATCCCGTACATGCTGGAGAAGGTGTACAACTCGGCCCGCGCGAAGGCGGAGTCGGGCGGCCGGGTCGCCGCCTTCGACCGGGCCGCGGCGGTCGCCGTCCGCTACGGCGAGGCGCTGGAGTCCCGGCAGACCGGCACCGGTGGCGGCCCGAGCCGCTCCCTGAAGACGGCCCGCGCCTTCCACGACCCGCTGGTCTACCGCAAGCTCCGCGCGGCCATGGGCGGTCGCGTCCGGTACGCCATCTGCGGCGGCTCCCCGCTCGGCCGCCGCCTCGCCGCCTTCTACGCCGGAGCGGGCATCGAGATCTTCGAGGGCTACGGCCTGACCGAGACCACCGGCGCCACCACCGTCACCCCGCCCCTCAAACCCCGTCTGGGCACGGTCGGCTGGCCGCTGCCCGGCACCCGCGTCCGCATCGCCGCCGACGGCGAGATCCTCGTCTCCGGCGACCACGTCCTGCGCGGCTACTGGGACCCACAGGCCGGCGGAGTCGTCCCCGCGACGCGGGACGGCTGGTTGCCCACCGGAGACATCGGTGAACTGGACGACGAGGGCTATCTCACCATCACCGGCCGCAAGAAGGAGCTGCTGATCACGGCCGGCGGCAAGTCGGTGGCCCCGGCCCCGCTGGAGAACTGGCTGCGCCAGCACCCGCTGATCTCCCAGGTGATGCTGGTCGGCGACGCCCGCCCGTACGTCGGGGCCCTCATCACCCTCGACCTCGACGGCATCGTGCACTGGCGCCAGATGATCGGCAAGCACCCCGTACCGCCGGAACTGCTGGTCGACGACCCGGAGCTGGCCGCCGTCCTGCAGCGCGCGATCGACGAGGCCAACAAGCTGGTCTCGCGCCCCGAGTCCATCCGCCGCTTCGCCGTACTCCCCGTGGACTTCACCGAGGAGGCCGGCCACCTGACGCCGTCGATGAAACTCCGCCGCACCCAGATCATGACCGACTTCGCACCCGAGGTTCAGGGCCTCTACGGCCCGACCGCGGGGCCCTGAGGGCCGAGGGTCGGCACCCGCTCCTCGCGCGCGAAGCGGGTTGCCGCCTGGGTTCGGCCGTTCCCAGGCACTGATCCTGGTACGGGCCCTGATTCCAGTCAATCCTTTGGTTTCCTCGCCAACCCCAAGCGTTAACTTGGGTGTTGTGACTCTCGACGACCTCCGTGTGTTCGTGGCCGTGTGCCGCGCCGGCAGCCTCAGTTCCGTCGCCAGGGACCTCGGTTGCACCCAGTCCGCCGTCAGCCAGCACGTGAAGCGGCTGGAGCGGGAGACGGGGGTGGCACTTCTGGAACGGCTGCCAAGGGGCGTCGTACCGACCCAGGCCGGGCGCATACTGGAGGCCGCGGCGGCCGAGGGGATCTCGGGCCTCGACCTCGCCGTGCGGCAGCTCCGCGATCTCCTCGCCGGCCACAGCGGGTACGTCCGTGTCGCCACCGGCGCCACCACCGTCCGGCACTTCATGTCCGAGGCGGTGGTCGCCTTCCGCCGCCGCCACCCCGAGGTCAACCTGGAGTTCCGCACGGTCAGTTCGGGGCGCGGCACCTTCGACGCCCTGGCCGACGGCACCCTGGACCTGGCCTGGATCACCGTCGGCTCCCCGGTGCGCGGCATCGAACAGCGGACGGTCGCGGAACTGCCGTGGCTGCTCGCGGTCCCCGCGGACGACCCGCTGGCCGGGCGGCCCCATCTCGACGCGCCCGACCTGACCGGCGTACGGCTCATCCGGCTGCCCCCGAACTCCACCTCCGCCGTCCACCTGGACGCGGCCTGCGCCGAACTGGGCGTCCGCTTCACCTACGACACGAGCGTCGCCGACTGGGACACGGCGCTGCTGCTGGCCGAGCTGGGGGTGGGCCGGGCGGTCGTCCCCGCGGTACCGGGGCTGCCGATCCCGGGGACGGGCGAGCTGAGGCTCGTCCCGCTACCGGGCTTGCGCCCGCTGCCCGTCGGCTGGGCCGTCCGCCGCTGGGACTCCCTCAGCCCTCCGGCCCGGGCCTTCGCGCACACGGTCGCGGAGTTCCGGACCGGGATCGCGGGCGCCGGGGCGGGCTGAGCGAGAGTTCGGCCCACACCGTTTTGCCGACGGTGCGCTGGGTCACGCCCCACCGGCTCGACAGCACCAGCACGAGGACGAGCCCCCGACCGTTCTCGTCCTCCAGCCCGCCGTCCAGGAACCGCAGTTCCCGGTCCCCACGGGCGTCACTCACCTCGATACGCACGGTGTCCCTCTCGGGGAGCAGTCGCAGGCGCAGCTCGAAGTCCCGGCCGGGCACACGACCGTGGGTGACGGCGTTGGCGGCCAGTTCGGCGACGATCAGCTGCGCGGTGCAGTTCGGGTCGCTGTCGTGGGGGTATCCCCAGGTGGCGAGCTGGGTGGAGACGAGCCGCCGGGCCAGCCGGGCGCCGAGCGGGGTGGCGCTGAGGCGCTGGACGAGTTCGGTGGTCTCGGTCGTGGGGGTGGAGATTTCCAGATTCACGTCACCGAGAGTGGTCGGTTCTCCCTACGCTGACCAGGGGAGTGCCGGCGACTGAGGGTAGTCGTACGGGTGCGGTTCGTTTGCTGTACGAGTCGTCGGAGGGTGGCGTGACAGGGGAGCAGGAGCGGAGGCCGGAGACGCCTGCGGAGGTCAACGGGGCGATGGGTGTCTTCGTCGTCATCGGCAAACAGTTGAAGCTGCTCAGGGAGCGGGCGGGGCTCAGCCAGCGGGAGTTCGGCGACCTGGTGGGCTACGGCCCCGACCAGATCTCGGCGATGGAGAGGGGCGTACGGACACCAAGGCCGGAGTTCCTGCGGAAGGCGGACGAAATCCTCAACGCCGGGGGGCTGTTCATCGAGGTCATCCCGCAGGTCGAGGAGGCGATGGCCAAGGCGCGGACGAGGCATCCGGAGTGGTACCGGGGGTATGCGGCGCTGGAGGCCCAGGCGGTCTCCCTTCATGACTACAGCACCATGGGCGTGCTGGGGCTGCTTCAGACCGAGGCGTACTCACGGGCGGTGTTCACACAGCGACACCCGCCCCTGGGCGAGGAGACCATCGAGAAGCGGGTGGCGGACAGGCTCTCGCGCCAGCAGATTTTCGAGCAGTGGCCGCCACCGGAGTTCAGCTTCGTCATGGAACAGGCTGTACTGGAACGACCCATCGGTGGCCCGGAGGCGCACGCGGAGCAGCTCCGTCAGTTGCTGCGAATCGGCCGCATGCGGAACGTGCAGCTCCAGGTGATGCCGACGGGCCGCGCGGAACATCCGTGCCTGGACAACTCGTTCACCCTGCTGACGCCGAAGGGGAAGGAGCAGGTGTGCTACATGGAGAGTCAGGGTTACCCACGTCTGATCACCGACAGGGAAGAGGTCCGCGTTCTCGCCGCTCGCTATGGGATCATCCGTGCTCAGGCTCTCAACCCGCACGAGTCCCTGGACCTGATCGAGAAGATGCTGGAAGAGCGATGACCATAGAGCAGTTGACCTGGTTCAAGTCGAGCTACAGCAGCGGCGAAGGCGGACAGTGCCTCGAACTCGCCTACAACTGGCGCAAGTCCAGCCACAGCAGCGGCGAAGGCGGCGACTGCCTGGAGGTAGCCCCCCACACCACCGCCATCCACATCCGCGACTCGAAGCAACCCGCCGCCCACCTCACCGTCACCCCCGCCACATGGACCGCTTTCCTCACGGCGGCGGCCAAGCGCTCGTAGCCTTACGCGCCTGCCGGACCCGCGGAAGCGCCCGGCTTACGGGCGTACAGGACGGCCTGCGGGACCGCTTCGCCGAGTTGCTCGTCCGGTTCGCGCACGGTGGTGGAGCCGAGCGCGAACCCGGCGTCGCCGAGCAGCGCGGCGATCCGCTCGGGGCGGCGCCGCTGGAAGTCGAGCACGACGGGGCGGCCCCACGGCCGGTCGTGGCGGCGCGGCTCCTCGCCCACCTGGAAGGCGACGAGGAGGTGCCCGCCGGGGCGCAGCACCCGATGGAACTCGGCGAACAGCGCTGGCAGTTCAGCGGCCGGGGTGTGGATGCTGGAGTACCAGGAGACGGCACCGGCCAGCGAGGCGTCGGCGATGGCCAGGTCCAGCATCGAGCCCTGTTCGAAGCGCAGGTCCGGATGGCGTCGGCGGGCGATGGCGAGCATGGACGCCGAGAGATCCAGGCCGAAGACGTCGACGCCGAGGGAGCCGAGGTACGCGGTGGCCGCACCGGTACCACACCCGAGGTCGGCCACGGTTCCCTCGCCGACCATCTCGGCGAACCCACGGAGCAACGCCCGGTCCAACGGCCTGTGCGTGAGGTGATCCGCGAGGTGCTCGGCGTAGTCCTCGGCAATGGCGTCGTAGAAGTCACGGGTGGCGGCAAGGAAGTCGGAAGCATCGCGCATGCCCCGGACGCTAGCGAACCCCACTGACAATCAGGCGACCCCGGCCACCCTCAGCAACGCCGTGACCGCCGCCGCCCCCACGACCACGACGACGAACGGCGCCCTGCGCCACGCCAGAAGCAGCCCCACCAGTACCCCGGCCGGCCGAGCGAACCCGGCGAAACCCCCGCCCTCGGTCAACGCCCCCGTGGCCAACAGGGCGACCAGCAGCACCACCGCCCCGGCCGACGCCAGCTCCTGGACCCGTGCCGGTATCGCGACCCGCCCGTGCAGCACCGGCCCCACCAGCCGAAAGGCGTACGTGCCCACGGCCAGCGCGAGAACGACGACAACCGTGGCGCTCATCCGGCGGCCCCCACGGACTCCACAGACCGCCGCCGGTGCAGGAAGAGTCCGGCGAGGGCGAGCAGCACCGGCACCCCCGGCGGCACGGCAGGCGTGACCGCCAGAGCCACCGCCGCCCCGGCCAGCGCACACCGCCGTACCACCGCGTCCGCCCGCACCTGCGGCAGCACCAGCGCCACCAGCACCGCGGGGAACGCGGCATCGAGTCCGTACCGCGTGGTGTCGCCCAGCGCGCCCCCGGCGAGCGCACCACCCAGCACCCCGATGTTCCAGACGGCGAACAGACCGAGCCCGGAGATCCAGAACGCCCTCCGCTGCCGTACCGGATCGGACTGGGCGAGGGCGAAGGCGACCGTCTCGTCGGTGACCAGATGGGCGCCGAGGAGACGGCTCGCCCGGCCGGTGCCGATGATGTCCGCCACAGCCAGACTGAACGCGGCGGTACGGGTGTTGAGCAGGAGCCCCGTCGCCGCGGCGGCGGCCGGCCCGCCCCCGGCGAGCAGCACACCCACCGCGCTGAACTGGGCCGAGCCGGCGTACACCACCAGGGACATCACCACCGGCACCCACACCGGCAGCCCCCCGGCGACCGAGACGGCGCCGAAGGAGACGCCGACGACGCCGCTGGCGAGCCAGACGAGTGAGCTGTCGCGCACCAGGGAGGTGCCGTCGGACAGCCGAGGGGTTCGAGTTCGTTGTGCCGAACGCATGTTTTCTACACTGGTACGGAGAGTGGCCGTGCGTCAAGCCGAACGATCGTACCGATGGAGCGAACAGCATGTCCGAGCCTCCCGCCCGGCTCCCGCTGGAGTGGATCGCCGCATCGCTCAAGCGCGAGCGCACCCGCACCGGCCTGTCCCTGTCCGAACTGGCCAAACGTGCCGGAATCGCGAAGTCCACGCTCTCCCAGCTGGAGGCGGCGAGCGGGAATCCGAACGTGGAGACGCTCTGGGCGCTCGCGGTCGCGCTGGGGGTGCCGTTCAGCGCACTGGTGGAGCCGCCGGTGTCGAGTGTCCAGGTGATCCGGGCCGGCGAGGGCCCGTCGGTCGCCTCGGGGCAGGCGGAGTATGTCGCCACCCTGCTGTCCGCCAGCCCTCCCGGGGCCCGGCGGGACATCTACCGCCTGTGCACCGAGCCCGGGGCGGTGCGCAGTTCGGAACCGCACATTCCCGGCACGGTCGAGCATCTGATCGTCGGCTCGGGCCGGGTCAAGGCGGGTCCGGCGGGGGAGGAGGCCGAACTCGGTCCCGGTGATTACATGACTTATCGGGGCGATGTGCCGCACTCGTACGAGGCGCTGGAGCCGGGCACGACCTTCGTCCTCGTCATGCAGCACACGTAACAGGACGCGGCGAACGCCGAGAATTCCCCCAGAATTCACATACCGCGTCGGCTGGAAAGGCAGGAGCCCCGTCGCCGGAACGGCGCGGGGCTCCTTGGGTACTGCTCTCAGGTTCTGCGATCAGGCAGTGATCAGACGGGGGTGACGTTCTCCGCCTGCGGACCCTTCGGGCCCTGCGTCACGTCGAAGCTCACCTGCTGGTTCTCCTCGAGGGAGCGGAAGCCGGAGGCGTTGATCGCGGAGTAGTGAACGAAGACGTCGGGGCCGCCGCCCTCCTGGGCGATGAAGCCAAAGCCCTTTTCGGCGTTGAACCACTTAACGGTTCCGGTAGCCATAAGCCCTCCTTGGGCTCAAAAGGGTTGCCCTGCTCCAGAACCTGCAAGTGTGAAACGGTGCTGCACAACTGCATACGTCTGAAAACGACGAGAGCCTGCGGTTACATGCTCCGCAGGCTCTGTACTGCAAGGGAAACCAAACTGCAACTTGCGAGCAAGCCTAGCATCCGCGCAGCGGAAAGCAATAGAGGTCAAGATCACGTCACTCGGATGTTTGAACATCCGCTGCGCCATTTGACGGCGGGCTGACGGTGGGGCCGGTCCCGGCACCGTACAGGACGGGGTCTAGTCTCGCGATGTGGACAATTCTCGCACCCGGCCGCGCGTCGGCCACATCCAGTTCCTGAACTGCCTGCCCCTCTACTGGGGGCTCGCGAGAACCGGCACCCTACTCGACTTCGAGCTCACCAAGGACACCCCGGAGAAGCTCAGCGAGCAGATCGTGCGCGGCGACCTCGACATCGGCCCCGTCACCCTGGTCGAGTTCCTGCGCAACACCGACGACCTGGTCGCCTTCCCGGACATCGCCGTCGGCTGCGACGGCCCGGTGATGTCCTGCGTGATCGTCTCGCAGGTCCCGCTCGACCGCCTGCACGGCGCCCGCGTCGCCCTCGGCTCGACCTCCCGCACCTCCGTCCGCCTGGCCCAGCTCCTGCTCGCCGAGCGCTACGGCGTCCAGCCCGACTACTACACCTGCCCGCCCGACTTGAGCCTGATGATGCAGGAGGCCGAGGCCGCCGTCCTCATCGGTGACGCCGCGCTGCGGGCCAATCTGCTGGACGGCCCGCGCTACGGCCTCGAGGTGCACGACCTCGGCGCGCTCTGGAAGGAGTGGACGGGCCTGCCGTTCGTCTTCGCGGTCTGGGCGGCCCGCCGGGAGTACGTGGAGCGCGAGCCGCTCATCACCCGCCGGGTCCACGAGGCGTTCCTCGCCTCCCGCAACCTCTCCCTGGAGGAGGTCGGCAAGGTCGCCGAACAGGCTGCCCGCTGGGAGGCCTTCGACGAGGCGACCCTGGCCCAGTACTTCACCACCCTCGACTTCAGCTTCGGCAGCCCCCAGCTGGAGGCGGTCGCCGAGTTCGCCCGCCGTGTCGGCCCGACGACCGGCTTCCCGGCGGACGTGAAGGTGGACCTGCTGGCGCCGTAGGCGGCCGGCAGCCCACGGCGGCCCTCGCTCAAATCCCTTCCCCCGGTGCCCTGTTCGATTACCGTCAGGTCGTTGATCGACTCCAGGGAGGGGATCTGATGCGTCGCTACGGCGTCGTGTTCGCGGCAGCCGCGGTCACTGCCGCGCTGACGATGACGGGTGCTTCGTCCGCTTCGGCCGCGACCGAGGTCAAGAGGTGCACCACGTCCGACGGGGGAGCCCTCGGCGCGATGGTGTGGAACTGGAAGAGCAGGAAGGAGATCGCCGTCCAGCAGACCGTCGTGGACAAGGCGGCGGACACCGCCTACGTGCGGGTCCGGCTCGACATCACGACGGGCAAGGGCGACCGCTACGACTACCCGTGGCACAACAACCGCGACGGCAAGGGCAAGAGCAAGACCTTCCCCGGAACCGCCACGCACAAGGACGGCATCGTCAGCGCCCGCATCCAGGTCGAGGACGTCCGGGGATCCAGCCCGCTGGCCACCTGTTACAGCGGCAAGACGTACAACCCGTACTACTAGGGCAGCATAGGAAGTCGTACGGACTCATGGGCCCGGCCCCGCAAGCAGCCGGGACCGGGCCCACGGGCTGCCGTGCCGGCGCGTCCGGACACCGGGACGACGCGATGGGGCACGGTGGGCGCTACGGGAGCGGGGGGACCGGATGGGCACAGGGGCGCTGGCGGCCGTCGCCGCGTTGTGGGGCGCACTCGTGGGCGCCCTGCTGCCCCGTGCCGCCTACCGCTTCGCCGTACCGTCCGGTGAGCCCTGGCGGGACCACTGCCCGGACGGCCATCCGATCCGCGGCTGGATCGGCCGGCTCGCGTGCGGCGCGTGCGGGGGAGAGATCCGCCGTGGGGACGTACCTCCCGCCGCCGCCCTCCCCGCTTCCCTCGTCACCGCACTGACGTGCGCCGCCCTCGCCGCCGCCACGGGCACCCGGCCGGAGCTGGCGGTCTGGCTGCTGCTCGCGCCGGTCGGGGTGCTGCTGGCCGTGGTCGACTTCCGGGTGCAGCGGCTGCCCGACCCGCTGACCCTGCCGCTCGCCGCCTCCGCGCTCGCCCTGCTGGGCCTCGCCGCACTCCTGCCCGAGCACGCCGGCCACTGGCTCACCGCGCTGTACGGCGCCCTCGTGCTCGGCGCCGGCTACTACGCGCTGTACCTCATCAACCAGGCCGGCATGGGCTTCGGCGATGTGAAGCTGGCCGTCGGCATGGGCGCCGTACTCGGCTGGTACGGCTGGCCCACCGTCCTGCTCGGCGCCTTCGCCGGCTTCCTGCTCGGCGCGCTGTACGGCGCTGTGCTCGTCGTCGTACGGCGGGCGGGACGGAAGACCGCGATCCCGTTCGGCCCCTTCCTGCTGGCCGGGGCCCTCGCCGGGCTGCTGGTCGGCGCGTACGCGGCCTGACGTCTTTACGGTGAAAGCGCTGGCGTAGGCTGGTTCGGTCCGCCCACCCGTCGCCCACCACCACCCTTGTACGAGCGCTTCGCGCGCACCTTCCAATTTCCTTGACGAAAGGGACGCCCGGTGACCGAGAAGGCCGACCTCCAGTCCGTGCTCGACCGAGCCGCAGCGGGCGGACGCATCACGCCCGAGGAAGCCCTCGACCTGTACCGGGACGCCCCCCTGCACGCGCTGGGCGCCGCCGCAGACGCCGTACGCCGCCGCAAGTACGCCGGCATCGAGCACATCGCGACGTACATCATCGAGCGGAACATCAACTACACGAACGTGTGCGTCACGGCGTGCAAGTTCTGCGCCTTCTACGCGGCTCCCAAGGACACGGAGAAGGGCTGGACCCGCGACCTCGACGACATCCTGCGCCGGTGCGCGGAGACGGTCGAGCTGGGCGGCACCCAGATCATGTTCCAGGGCGGCCACCACCCGGACTACGGCGTGGAGTACTACGAGAAGCACTTCAAGGCCATCAAGGACGCCTTCCCCCAGCTGGTCATCCACTCCCTCGGCGCCTCCGAGGTCGAGCACATGGCCCGTATCTCCGGCGTGTCGGTGGAAGAGGCCATCACCCGGATCCACGAGGCCGGCCTCGACTCCTTCGCGGGTGCCGGCGCCGAACTCCTCCCCGAGCGGCCCCGCAAGGCCATCGCGCCCCTCAAGGAGTCCGGCGAGCGCTGGCTGGAGATCATGGAGACCGCACACCGGCTGGGCGTGGAGTCCACCTCGACCATGCTGATGGGCACGGGTGAGACGAACGCCGAGCGCATCGAGCACCTGCGGATGATCCGGGACGTACAGGACCGCACGGGCGGCTTCCGCGCCTTCATCCCGTACACCTACCAGCCCGAGAACAACCACCTGAAGGGCCGCACCCAGGCCACGCTCTTCGAGTACCTGCGGATGATCGCGATCGCCCGCCTCTTCCTCGACAACGTCCAGCACATCCAGGGCTCCTGGCTGACCACCGGCAAGGAGGTCGGCCAGCTGTCGCTGCACTACGGCGCGGACGACCTCGGCTCGATCATGCTGGAGGAGAACGTGGTCTCCTCGGCCGGCGCCAAGCACCGCTCCAACCGCCTGGAGATCATCGACCTCATCCGCAAGGCGGGCCGCGTCCCGGCGCAGCGCGCCACGACGTACGAGCACCTGGTCGTCCACGACGACCCGGCGAACGACCCCGTCGACGAGCGGGTGATGTCCCACATCTCGTCCACGGCCATCGAGGGCGGAACGGCCCACCCCGAACTGAAGCTGCTGGCAACCAACTGAGGCAGTTTTGCTGACGATTCACGGGGACTCCAGGGGCCACGCCCTCGCCGTCGACGGCGAGCTGATCGCGGGCGCCGGCCCGCTGGAGGAGCTGGTCGCCGCCCACCCGCACGCGCGCGTGCGCACCTGGCCCGGCATCCTCACCCCCGGGCTCGTCAACAAGCACGGCACCGAGCTGCTGGAGGAGTCGTACCACCCGGATCCCCGGGAGGTCGACGAACTGGGCACCGAACCGCTGACCGGCGACGCCCTCACGGCGCTCGCGCTCGACGACGCCCGCTGGGGCGCGAGCGCCCGGCGCGGCGTGCAGCGCATGCTGGCGCACGGCACGGTCGCGGCGGCCTGCGAACCGTTGCGCAACCAGGCGGTCATCGACGCCGCACGGCGCACCGGACTGGTGCTCGCGGGCCGTGCCGCTCGCCCGGCCGGTGTCCCGTCCCTCGACCCGTTCGCCACCGGAGTACCGGCGGTGTTCGCCCCTGCCCGCGACCGGGGCTCGGCCGCCCGCTTCGCCGTCTTCGACGTCCGCGACGAGGAGGAACTGACCGAACGGGGAGCGGGCACGTGCGTGGCGACGGTGCTGGCAGGCCGACTGGTGTTCAGACGCCGCTGACTCCGTCGACGGCCTCCCCCGCGAACGCCTCCCTGTGCGGCCGGGTGGAGGATGTCGCGGCACGGGAGAAGCCCAGGCTCCTCCCGCGAGAGCGGGCTGCAACAATGGGCGGGTGACCCGCGCTTCCCTGAACAAGCAGCCGCACGAAGTCGCCTCGATGTTCGACGACGTGGCGGAACGGTACGACCTGACGAACGACGTGCTGTCGCTCGGCCAGGACCGGGTGTGGCGCAAGGAGGTGGCGAAGGCGGTCGACGCGCGCCCCGCGCAGAAGATCCTCGACCTGGCCGCCGGTACGGCGACCTCCTCGCTGCCCTTCGCGCGCACGGGCGCGTACGTCGTCCCGTGCGACTTCTCGCTCGGGATGCTGCAGGTCGGCAAGAAGAGGCACACCTGGCTGCCGTTCACGGCCGGCGACGCGACGCGGCTGCCGTTCAAGGACGACACCTTCGACGCGGTGACGATTTCCTTCGGGCTGCGCAACGTCCAGGACACGGACGCGGCCCTCGCGGAGATGTACCGGGTGACCCGGCCCGGCGGACGGGTGGTGATCTGCGAGTTCTCGCACCCGACCTGGGCGCCCTTCCGGACCGTCTACACCGAGTACCTGATGCGGGCGCTGCCGCCGGTGGCGCGGGCGGTGTCCTCGAACCCGGACGCGTACGTCTACCTCGCCGAGTCCATCCGCGCCTGGCCCGACCAGCCCGCCCTCGCCGAGCGGCTGCGCAAGGCGGGCTGGTCGAAGGTGGCCTGGCGCAACCTCACCGGGGGTGTGGTCGCGCTGCACCGGGGCTTCAAGGAGAGCTGAGGCGCTGCACGGGGGCTAGCGGTTGATGGTCTCGAAGGCGTCCCCGGGCTCACCGAGCTCGCGCTGCAGTCCGCCCGTGGGCGGCCGTGGGATGCGTGGCTCGCGCACGCCACCGCCGCCCTCGCCCTCACCGAAGTCGAACCACACGTACACCATGGAGTCCCGGGGCACCTCGGCGCCGGGCTGCGGGTACTGGCGTACGACGTAGTCCACGACCGCGAGGTGGAAGTCGGGGCGGTCCGGCGCATTGAGGAACAGGCCCTGCGCCCGGGCCGATTCGCGCGCGTCCACGGCCATCAGTCCGACCAGCCGCGGCACGCGCACTTCGGGTGTTTTGGGTGTTATGCGCACAGATGTCACCCCCAGCGGTACTGGAAGGGTAACTCCCGTGCGCCCCGGCCGGAAGGAGCCGGTGTCTTTCTGTGACAGATGACTACTCTGTGTCGCCGAGGCTCAGCCGGAAACAGAGGGCGTCCTCGTCCAGAGTGGGATGCGGATAGCTCTCCGCCGGGCGCATACCGAGCCGCCGGGTCACCGCGATCGACCGTTCGTTGCCCGGCCGGACCATCGCCACCACCTCCTTGACCCCGGCCGTCCGCACCCGCTCGAGCGTCTCGCGCGCGGCCGCGGTGACGTACCCCTTGCCCCAGTGCGCGCGGCCGAGCCGCCAGCCGATCTCCATCTCGCCCACCGGCCCCCAGTCCGGCCGCCAGGGCTGCGCCCCGGTGAAGCCGATGACCTCGCCGGCCTCGTCCAGCATGGTCCACAGGCAGAAGCCGAGCTCGGCGTCGTGCCGCCGCTGCCGCGCGGTGAGTTCCTCGTAGACCGACAGGGCCGCCGGCTTGCCGCCGTAGAACTCCATGACCTCGGGGTCGTCGAAGACCCGGTGCCAGGCGATCGCGTCCTCGTGGGTGGGAACCCGCAGCCGTACCGCGGGGAGTGGTCGGTTCACAGGGCAGCCCTTCAGCCGGGTGATCAATTCTGCTGAATAGACTGCCCATGTCCAGTGCCGGTCGGCACACAGATTTCGAACTGGGGAGATCCCGCCGTGACCGTCGAGACCGAGCCCCTCTCCGAGAACACCGCCGATGTGATCGTCGTGGGCGCGGGGCCGGCCGGCTCCACGACCGCGTACCACCTCGCCAAGGCCGGCCTCGACGTCCTGCTCCTGGAGAAGACCGAGTTCCCGCGCGAGAAGGTGTGCGGCGACGGCCTCACCCCGCGCGCGGTCAAGCAGCTCGTCGCCATGGGCATCGACATCTCCGAGGAGGCCGGCTGGCTGCGCAACAAGGGCCTGCGCATCATCGGCGGCGGCTCCCGCCTCCAGCTGGACTGGCCGGATCTCGCCGCCTACCCGAACTACGGACTGGTCCGTAAGCGCGACGACTTCGACGAGCAGCTCGCCCGCAACGCCCAGAAGGCGGGGGCGCGGTTGTTCGAGCGCTGCAACGTCTCCGGCCCCGTCATCGACGACCGCACCGGCCGCATCACCGGCGTCACCGCCAAGCTCGGCGAGGAGAAGCGCGAGGTCAGCTTCCACGCGCCGCTCGTGGTGGCCGCCGACGGCAACTCCACCCGCCTGTCCCTCGCGATGGGCCTGCACCGCCGCGAGGACCGTCCGATGGGCGTCGCGGTCCGGACGTATTTCGAGAGCCCCCGCCACGAGGACGACTACCTGGAGTCCTGGCTGGAGCTGTGGGACCGCCGCGGCGCCCAGGACCGGCTGCTGCCCGGCTACGGCTGGATCTTCGGCATGGGTGACGGCACCTCGAACGTCGGCCTCGGCGTGCTGAACACCTCCGCCTCCTTCAAGGAGCTGGACTGGCGCGAGATCCTCAAGGCCTGGTGCGCCTCCATGCCGGAGGACTGGGGCTACACCCCGGAGAACATGACCGGCCCGATCCGCGGCGCCGCCCTCCCCATGGCCTTCAACCGCCAGCCCCACTACACGCGCGGCCTGCTGCTCGTCGGTGACGCCGGCGGCCTGGTGAACCCCTTCAACGGCGAGGGCATCGCCTACGCCATGGAGTCCGGCCAGATCGCCGCCGACGTCATCGTCCAGGCCCACGCGCGGGCCACGCCCGCCCAGCGCGAGATCGCCCTGCAGCGCTACCCGCGCGTCCTCAAGGACACCTACGGCGGCTACTACACGCTCGGCCGTGCCTTCGTGAAGCTCATCGGCAACCCGAAGGTCATGCAGATCGCCGCCCAGCGGGGTCTCACGCACCCGATGCTGATGAAGTTCACCCTCAAACTCCTCGCGAACCTCACCGACCCCACGGGCGGCGACGCGATGGACCGCATCATCAACGGCCTGAGCAAGGTGGCCCCGAAGGCGTGAGCCTCTTCTAGGCCGGGCTCAGCTCCTCGGCCCTGGCGGCCCGGCGGGCGAACACCTCGTCCCGTCGGTCCGCCATCTGCCGCAGGGCATCCTTTTTCTCCCGCTTGGAGAGCCGATCCAGGTAGATGTACCCGTTGGTGTGGTCGGTCTCGTGAATGAGGCAGCGCGCGAAGTACCCCCTGCCCTCGATGGCAATCGGGCTGCCGTCCTTGTCCTGCCCACGCACAACGGCCCGGTCCGGCCGCGGTACGGCCATCACGGCACCCGGCACCGACAGGCAGCCCTCGCCCTCCTCCAGCAACCGCCGCCCGCTCGTGGGCGTTTCGAGCACCGGATTGACGATGTGTCCGACATGCCGGACTCCGTCGTCATCGGGGCAGTCGTACACGAACAGCCGCAGATCGACCCCTACCTGGTTCGCGGCAAGTCCCGCCCCTTGGGCGACATACAGGGTGAGGAACATGTCGTCGATGAGCGCGGCGAGGTCGGGCCCGAACTCCGTCACGTCCCGGCAGGGCTTGTGCAGGACCTCCTCGCCGACCTCGGTGATCCGGCGCACCGCACCACGCCCGGCCTCGGGGGCGTGGCGGGGGTAGCGGTCGGCGGGCCTTCCCTGTACGAACACGCGTGGCATGACGCGCTCTCCTTCGCTCATGGACGGACCGCCGTACGGCGGCCCGCGCAGAGCATGCCAGGAAGGGCCCTGTGGCGCGCCGGGAACGACGCCAGGGCCGCTGCCCCCGAGCGGCTGCGGCCCTATGCGCGTTGAGAGGTGTGCGAGGTGCTCAGAGCACCCGCACGGCGCCGGTCGGCGGGTCGTACGACAGCGGCTTCTCGACGATGCCGGTGGACGGGTTCTGCGCTCCGACGAACATACCGTCGCCGACGTACACCGCCACGTGGTACGCGCTGCCCGCGCTGCCCCAGTAGAGGATGTCGCCCGGCTGCAGGTTGCTCAGCGAGACCTGCGTGCCGGCGGTCGACTGGTCCTGGGAGACACGCGGCAGGCTGACGCCGATCTGCTTGAAGGCGGACTGCACCAGGCCGGAGCAGTCGTAGGCGCTCGGGCCGGAGGCGCCCAGGACGTAGGACTTGCCGATCTGCGCCTTCACGAAGGAGATGACGGACGCGGCCGAACCGGTGGCCGTGGACGTGCTCCCGGTGTCCGTGGCGGCGAGCGTCGTCCGCTCCGCGTTGCGCGAGGCACGCTCGGCGGCGGCCTTGCGGGCGGCCTCCTCGGCCTTCTTCTTGGCCTCGGCGGCCTTCTGCTTCGCCTCGGCGAGGTCCGCCTTGGCCTGCTTCGCGGCCTTTGCGGCGGCCGCGTCACGCTCGGCCTGCAGCTGGTAGTTCGCGGCGGCCTGCTGGGTGGCGTCCGCGGACTGGGCCGCCTGGGCGGCCAGGTCGGCCGTCAGGGTGGGCAGTTCGAGGGTCTGCGTCACCGGCTCGGCCGCGTTCGCCGAGCCGGACGCCCCGGCGACTGCCAGGGTGCTGAGGACGCCACCGGCAACTCCGGCCCGCATCGCGAGGGACGACGCGCTGCGGCGGGGCTTCCGGTGGCTGCGTATGTGAGCGGTGTGGGACATGGGAATAAGCGGTACCAGGGGCTCCTTCATATCTTCAAGAAACGTGTGCTGCGCCACAGTTGCTCAATCGAGACCTGGAATCCCAGGCGTGTCGCTCTTTATTGACGCCGTAACGGACATTGCGGACGTCGGTGATCAAGGGCTTGATCACGGTCTTTGATCATTACGCCCGAATTGCCCCCCGCCTACCATCGGTTGAGGTCATTGGCCAAGCCCGGTTCTCAGAGTCCTCTCATTGATGTGGCGGAGGTCACGGAACGGTCACCGGAAACGTGGCGTCCCGCGCGTGAGGGGCTCGTGAACGCGTGCACGCGTTCGGACCCGCGTCCACATCGCGTCCCGCACCTCCCTCTGATGTGTGAACGCGCCCATTTAGCAGGCGCCTGCGTCCCACGCCAATTTGCATGCAGCGGAACTCTCTTGATATGGAGACGCATCCTCCGGCCTGCGATGACGAGCGAGAATGTCACTTCTGGTGATCAACTGAACGCTTCGCGTATGAAGATCACTCATCATCCGACTTCATGATCCTTCGTCAGGTGGTGGAGATCACAAAGCTCGTGCAATACCCCGTGTCGCAGATCACAGAGCCGCGGGCATAAGATGCGTGGCAACTGGGCTTGTGACCTGCTTCACATGTTCTCGATCTTCGCCCGGGACGGCGGGGTTTGTGGGACCGGTGAGGCGGAAGTGAGTGCAGTGCACCAGTGCAACCGCCAGCAGTCAGCGCCGACTGAGAGGAGCGAGGAGCGGTGAACGCGTATGCGCCCATCCTCGTACTGGGAGCCCTCGGGGCAGGCTTTGCGATCTTCTCCGTGGTCATGGCCACGCTGATCGGTCCGAAGCGGTACAACCGCGCCAAGCTCGAGGCCTACGAGTGCGGTATCGAGCCGACCCCCACGCCGGCCGGCGGCGGGCGCTTCCCCATCAAGTACTACCTGACGGCGATGCTCTTCATCGTCTTCGACATCGAGATCGTCTTCCTCTACCCCTGGGCCGTCACCTTCGACGCCCTGGGGATTTTCGGGCTCGTGGAGATGCTGCTCTTCGTGCTCACCGTCTTCGTCGCGTACGCGTACGTATGGCGGCGCGGCGGCCTGGAATGGGACTGAGGGGCCTTAGGACATGGGACTCGAAGAAAAGCTGCCGAGCGGCTTCCTGCTGACCACCGTCGAGCAGGCCGCGGGCTGGGTGCGCAAGGCGTCCGTCTTCCCGGCCACCTTCGGCCTCGCCTGCTGCGCCATCGAGATGATGACCACCGGCGCCGGCCGGTACGACCTGGCGCGCTTCGGCATGGAGGTCTTCCGCGGCTCACCGCGCCAGGCCGACCTCATGATCGTCGCGGGCCGGGTCAGCCAGAAGATGGCGCCGGTGCTCCGCCAGGTCTACGACCAGATGCCCAACCCGAAATGGGTGATCTCCATGGGCGTCTGCGCCTCCTCGGGCGGCATGTTCAACAACTACGCGATCGTCCAGGGCGTCGACCACATCGTCCCGGTCGACATCTACCTGCCGGGCTGCCCGCCCCGCCCCGAGATGCTGATGGACGCGATCCTCAAGCTCCACCAGAAGATCCAGTCCTCCAAGCTCGGCGTCAACGCCGAGGAAGCGGCCCGCGAGGCGGAGGAGGCGGCGCTCAAGGCCCTGCCCACGATCGAGATGAAGGGGCTGCTGCGGTGAGCGACGCGAACGGCAACGGCACGGGCGGCGTGAACGGGTCCGCGAACGGGGTGAACCCCGAGAAGGACCTCTCCGCCTCCAACCTCCCCGGCCGGCGCGGCCAGGGCGGCGAGGAGATCCGCGTCCAGCGCGGCATGTTCGGCGCCAACAACGGCGGCGACACCTCCGGCTACGGCGGGCTGGTCCGCTCGGTCCGACTCCCGGGACCGGCGACCCGCCCCTACGGCGGCTGGTTCGACGAGGTCGCCGACGAACTGGAGGGCGCCCTGGAGGAACAGGGACTGCTCCCGGAGAACGCCGTCGAGAAGACGGTCGTCGACCGCGGCGAGCTCACCTTCCACATCGAACGCGAGCACCTGCTCCGCGTCGCCCGCACCCTGCGCGACGACCCGGCCCTGCGCTTCGAACTGTGCACCGGCGTCAGCGGCGTCCACTACCCGC
The DNA here is from genome assembly GCF_009604455.1 of Streptomyces sp. RB17. Taxonomy (GTDB): domain Bacteria; phylum Actinomycetota; class Actinomycetes; order Streptomycetales; family Streptomycetaceae; genus Streptomyces. The sequence continues at coordinate 772,455 of NZ_WEGL01000003.1, read as the reverse complement.
ACGACAAGGGTCGCGAGCTGCACGCCGTCTACCACCTGCGCTCGATCACCCACAACCGGCTGATCCGCCTCGAGGTCAGCGCCCCCGACGCCGACCCGCGCATCCCGTCCCTCGTCTCCGTCTATCCGACGAACGACTGGCACGAGCGCGAGACCTACGACTTCTTCGGAATCGTCTTCGACGGTCACCCGGCCCTGACGCGGATCATGATGCCGGACGACTGGCAGGGCCACCCGCAGCGCAAGGACTACCCCCTCGGCGGCATCCCCGTCGAGTACAAGGGCGCCCAGATCCCGGCTCCGGACCAGCGGAGGTCGTACTCGTGAGCACGCAGTCAGCATCCGCCGCGTCGGCCGCTTCGGCGCGGGAGACCACCGAGGGCACCGTCTACACGGTCACCGGTGGCGACTGGGACGAGGTCGTCCAGTCCGCGACCCGCGCCGACGACGAACGCATCGTCGTCAACATGGGTCCCCAGCACCCCTCCACCCACGGGGTGCTCCGGCTGATCCTGGAGATCGAGGGCGAGACGGTCACCGAGGCCCGCTGCGGCATCGGCTATCTGCACACCGGCATCGAGAAGAACCTCGAGTACCGCACGTGGACGCAGGGCACCACCTTCGTCACGCGCATGGATTACCTGACGTCCTTCTTCAACGAGACCGCCTACTGTCTCGCCGTCGAGAAGCTCCTCGGCATCGAGGACGACATCACCGAGCGCGCCAAGATCATCCGAGTGCTCCTGATGGAGCTGAACCGGTTGTCCTCCCACCTGGTGTGCATCGCCACCGGCGGCATGGAGCTCGGCGCCACCACGATCATGATCTACGGCTTCCGTGATCGTGAAATGATTCTCGACCTCTACGAGCTCATCACGGGCCTCAGGATGAACCACGCGTACATCCGCCCCGGCGGACTCGCCCAGGACCTGCCGCCCGGCGCGGTGGACCAGATCCGCGAGTTCGTGAAGAAGATGAAGAAGAACCTCCCGGAGTACGACAAGCTCGCCACCGGGAACCCCATCTTCAAGGCCCGCATGCAGGACATCGGCTATCTCGACCTGGCCGGCTGCATGGCCCTCGGCGCCACCGGCCCGATCCTGCGCTCCACCGGTCTGCCGCACGACCTGCGCAAGGCACAGCCGTACTGCGACTACGAGACGTACGACTTCGAGATCCCGACCGCCGACAGCTGCGACGCCTACGGCCGCTTCCTGGTCCGCCTGGAGGAGATGCGCCAGTCGCTCAGGATCGTCGAGCAGTGCCTGGACCGGCTCCAGCCCGGCCCGGTCATGGTCGCCGACAAGAAGATCGCCTGGCCCGCCCAGCTCGCCCTCGGACCGGATGGACTCGGCAACTCCCTCGACCACATCAAGAAGATCATGGGCACCTCCATGGAGGCCCTGATCCACCACTTCAAGCTCGTCACCGAGGGCTTCCGCGTCCCGCCGGGACAGGCGTACGCGGCCGTCGAGTCCCCCAAGGGCGAACTCGGTGTCCACGCCGTCTCCGACGGCGGCACCCGCCCCTACCGGGTCCACTTCCGCGACCCGTCCTTCACCAACCTGCAGGCCATGGCGGCGATGTGCGAGGGCGGCCAGGTCGCCGACGTGATCGTCGCCGTCGCGTCCATCGACCCCGTGATGGGAGGCGTCGACCGGTGACCACCTCTTCTTCGGAGCGGGGCGTCAGCCTGGGCATGCCCGAACTGCCCGCGCCGGCCTACCCGGACGACGTCCGGGCCAGGCTGGAGGCGGACGCGCGCGAGGTCATCGCGCGCTACCCGGACTCCCGGTCCGCCCTGCTCCCGCTGCTCCACCTCGTGCAGTCGGAGGAAGGCCATGTCACGCGCACCGGAATGCAGTTCTGCGCGGACATGCTGAACCTCACCACGGCCGAGGTGACCGCCGTCGCCACCTTCTACACCATGTACCGGCGCAAGCCCTCCGGCGACTACCAGGTGGGCGTGTGCACCAACACGCTGTGCGCGGTGATGGGCGGAGACGCGATCTTCGAGACCCTCCAGGAACACCTGGGCGTCGGCAACGGCGAGACCACCGACGACGGCAAGGTCACCCTGGAGCACATCGAGTGCAACGCGGCCTGCGACTTCGCGCCGGTCGTGATGGTCAACTGGGAGTTCTTCGACAACCAGACGCCGGGCAGCGCCAAGCGCCTGGTCGACGATCTGCGCGCGGGACGGCCCGTACAGCCCACGCGCGGGGCGCGGCTGTGCACGTTCAAGGAGACCGCGCGGATCCTCGCCGGCTTCCCCGACGAGCGGCCCGGGGCCGTCGAGGAGGGCGGCGGTGCGGGACCCGCGTCGCTGGTGGGCCTTCGCCTGGCAAGGGGAGAGGCCGCACCCGCGCGCGTGGTCCATCCGCGCGGAGGTCCGCATGGGGAACCGCAGGACAGGGTGCACGAGCCGTCGCCGGCCGAGCACCTCAGTTCCCATGACGCGCCGCTGGACACATCGGCCTCCGACCCGGCTCACCCCGCAGGGCCTACTGCAGAGGAGGGGGAGTGATGACCGTGGCACCCGAACTCAAGGACTCGAGCCCCGAGAAGCTGCTCGCACCCGTGCTGTCGGCCTTCTGGGACGAGGACCGGTCCTGGACTCTGGACGTCTACCGGAGGCACGAGGGGTACGAGGGGCTCCGCAAGGCGCTCGCCATGTCACCGGACGACCTGATCGCGTACGTCAAGGACTCCGGTCTGCGCGGCCGCGGCGGCGCGGGATTCCCGACCGGAATGAAGTGGCAGTTCATTCCGCAGGGTGATGGAAAACCGCACTATCTAGTTGTCAACGCCGACGAGTCGGAGCCCGGGACCTGCAAGGACATCCCGCTCCTCTTCGCGAACCCGCATAGCCTCATCGAGGGCATTGTGATCGCGTGTTATGCCATCAGGTCGTCGCATGCCTTCATCTATCTGCGTGGTGAAGTCGTCCCCGTTCTGCGGCGGTTGCACGAGGCCGTGCGCGAGGCCTACGCGGCGGGCTACCTCGGCGAGAACATCCTGGGCAGCGGGCTGGACCTCCAGCTCACCGTGCACGCGGGCGCCGGCGCGTACATCTGCGGTGAGGAGACCGCACTGCTGGACTCGCTCGAAGGCCGCCGTGGTCAACCGCGGCTCCGTCCCCCCTTCCCTGCGGTGGAAGGCCTCTACGCCTGTCCGACTGTTGTGAACAACGTCGAGTCGATCGCGTCGGTTCCCGCGATCCTGAAAAACGGGAAAGACTGGTTCAGGTCGATGGGCAGCGAGAAGTCCCCGGGCTTCACGCTCTACTCGCTCAGCGGCCATGTCGCCAGCCCCGGCCAGTACGAGGCCCCGCTCGGCATCACGCTCCGCCAGCTCCTCGACATGAGCGGCGGCATCCGGCCCGGGCACCGCCTGAAGTTCTGGACGCCGGGCGGCTCCTCGACGCCGATGTTCACCGACCAGCACCTCGACGTCCCGCTTGATTACGAGGGCGTCGGCGCCGCCGGGTCGATGCTCGGCACCAAGGCCCTGCAGTGCTTCGACGAGACGACCTGCGTGGTGCGGGCGGTGACCCGCTGGACCGAGTTCTACGCCCACGAGTCCTGCGGCAAGTGCACGCCCTGCCGCGAAGGGACGTACTGGCTGGTGCAGTTGCTACGGGACATCGAGGCCGGCAAGGGCGTCATGTCCGACCTCGACAAACTCAACGACATCGCCGACAACATCAACGGCAAGTCCTTCTGCGCCCTCGGCGACGGCGCCGCGTCCCCGATCTTCTCCTCACTGAAGTACTTCCGCGAGGAGTACGAGCAGCACATCACGGGCCGGGGCTGTCCCTTCGACCCGGCCAAGTCGACGGCCTGGGCGGACCGCCCGGAGGTGAACGCATGACCGTGACCACCAGTGTTCCCACGGGTGGGGGAGAGGCGTCGGTCCCGCCGGAGGACCTCGTCACGCTGACGATCGACGGCGTCGAGATCAGCGTGCCCAAGGGCACCCTGGTCATCCGGGCCGCCGAACAGCTCGGCATCGAGGTCCCGCGGTTCTGCGACCACCCCCTGCTCGACCCCGCCGGTGCATGCCGTCAGTGCATCGTCGAGGTCGAGGGCCAGCGCAAGCCGATGGCGTCCTGCACCATCACCTGCACCGACGGCATGGTGGTGAAGACCCAGCTCACCTCGCCGGTCGCGGAGAAGGCCCAGCACGGTGTGATGGAGCTGCTGCTCATCAACCACCCGCTGGACTGCCCGGTCTGCGACAAGGGCGGCGAGTGCCCACTGCAGAACCAGGCCATGTCGCACGGCAACGCCGAGTCCCGCTTCGACGGCAAGAAGCGGACGTACGAGAAGCCCGTTCCGATCTCCACACAGGTGCTGCTCGACCGCGAGCGGTGTGTGCTGTGCGCCCGCTGCACCCGGTTCTCCAACCAGATCGCGGGCGACCCGATGATCGAGCTCATCGAGCGTGGCGCACTCCAGCAGGTCGGCACCGGCGAGGGCGACCCGTTCGAGTCGTACTTCTCCGGCAACACCATCCAGATCTGTCCGGTCGGCGCGCTCACCTCGGCGGCCTACCGCTTCCGCTCCCGCCCCTTCGACCTCGTCTCCTCGCCGTCGATCTGCGAGCACTGCTCCGGCGGCTGCGCCACCCGCACCGACCACCGGCGCGGCAAGGTCATGCGGCGGCTCGCCGAGAACGACCCCGAGGTCAACGAGGAGTGGATCTGCGACAAGGGACGCTTCGCGTTCCGGTACGCGCAGCAGAAGGATCGTCTCGACACCCCGCTCGTCCGGGGCGCCGACGGCGTCCTGGAGCCCGCGTCCTGGCCGGAAGCCCTGGACGCTGCGGCGCGGGGCCTGGCCGCCGCCCGCTCCCGGGCCGGTGTCCTCATCGGCGGTCGGCTGACCGTCGAGGACGCCTACGCGTACAGCAAGTTCGCGCGCGTGGCGCTCGACACGAACGACATCGACTTCCGCGCGCGCGTGCACAGCGGCGAGGAGGCTGACTTCCTGGCCTCCCGGGTGGCCGGCCGCGGCCGTGACCTCGACGGCACGGGCGTCACGTACACCTCTCTGGAGAAGGCGCCCGCGGTCCTGCTGGTCGGCTTCGAGTCGGAGGAGGAGGCGCCCGGCGTCTTCCTGCGGCTGCGCAAGGCCTGGCGCAAGCGCAAGCAGAAGGTGTTCGCGCTGGCCACACACGCGACCCGGGGCCTTGAGAAGGCGGGCGGCACCCTGCTGCCGGCCGCGCCCGGCACCGAGACCGAGTGGCTGGACGCCCTCGCGAGCGGCGTCGGCCTGGAGGAGCCCGGTACCCGCGCCGCCGAGGCCCTGCGCACCGAGGGCGCCGTCATCGTCGTCGGTGAGCGGCTCGCCACGGTCGCAGGCGGCCTCACCGCCGCCGTACGCGCCGCCGCGGCGACCGGCGCCCAGCTGGTGTGGATCCCGCGCCGGGCCGGCGAGCGCGGCGCCGTCGAGGCGGGCGCGCTGCCGTCGCTGCTGCCGGGCGGCCGCCCGGCGACCGACCCACGCGCGCGGGAAGAGGTCGCCGCCGTCTGGGGGCTCGCCGAACTCCCGCTGCGCTACGGCCGCGACACCCACCAGATCATCGAGGCCGCCGCTACCGGCGAACTGTCCGCGCTGGTGGTCGCCGGGGTGGAGGTCGCCGACCTGCCCGACCCGGCACGCGCGCGTGAGGCACTCGACAGTGTCGGCTTCCTGGTGTCGCTGGAGCTGCGGCCCAGCGAGGTCACCGAGCACGCCGACGTCGTCCTGCCGGTCGCGGCGGTCGCCGAGAAGGGCGGCACCTTCCTCAACTGGGAGGGCAGGGTGCGTTTCTTCGACGCCGCCCTCAAGCCCGACCAGATGACCCGCCGCCTGGCACCGACCGACGCGCGCGTGCTGCAGATGCTGGCCGACGCCATGGACATCCACCTGGGCCTGCCGGATCTGCGCACCACGCGCGCGGAGATCGACCGGCTCGGCCCCTGGGACGGCCCGCGCGCCGTGGACCCCCAGGAGTCCGCGGGCGTATTGCCCCGCCCGGCCGCCGGCGAGGCCGTGCTCGCCGGGCACCGGCTGCTGCTCGACCAGGGCGTCCTCCAGGAGGGGGACGAGGCGCTCGCCGGAACCCGGCACGCCGCGCACGCGCGCGTGTCGGCGGCGACGGCGGCCGAGGCGGGCGTCAAGGACGGCGACGCCCTCGCCGTCACCGGCTCTGCCGGCACCACCGAACTCCCGCTGCGGATCACCGAGATGCCCGACCGGGTGGTCTGGCTTCCGTTGAACTCCGTCGGCGCCGGCGTCGCCTCCGACACCGGGGCACGGCCCGGCTCACTCGTCCGCATCGGCCCGGCGGCATCCGCCGAACAGGCCCCCAAGGAGGTGGAGGCATGAGCCCGTACCTCGCAGCTGAAGACCTCTCGATGTTCGGCCGCGACCCCTGGTGGCTGGTCGTCGTCAAGGCCGTGTTCTGCTTCGCCTTCCTGATGGTGACCGTGCTGTTCTCCATCGTCTGGGAGCGCAAGGTCGTCGCCTGGATGCAGTTGCGCATCGGCCCGAACCGGCACGGCCCCTGGGGCATGCTCCAGTCGCTCGCCGACGGCGTGAAGCTGATGCTCAAGGAAGACCTCATCGTCAAGCGCGCCGACAAGGTGGTCTACGTCCTGGCGCCGATCGTCGCGGCCATTCCGGCCTTCATGGCGATCGCGGTGATCCCCTTCGGCCCGGCCGACAACGAGATCTCGATCTTCGGCACGCGCACCACGATGCAGCTGACCGACCTGCCGATCGCGGTGCTCTACCTCCTCGCGGTCGCCTCCGTCGGCATCTACGGCATCGTCCTGGCGGGTTGGAGTTCCGGATCCACCTACCCGCTCCTCGGCGGCCTGCGCTCCTGCGCGCAGATGATCTCCTACGAGATCGCCATGGGCGCGGCGTTCGCCTCCGTGTTCCTGTACTCGGGATCGATGTCGACGTCCACGATCGTGGCCCAGCAGCACGACCGCTGGTACATCCTGCTGCTGCCGGTCTCGTTCATCCTCTACATCGTCACGATGGTCGGCGAGACCAACCGCGCCCCCTTCGACATGCCGGAGTCCGAGGGCGACCTGGTCGGCGGGTTCAACACCGAGTACTCGTCCATCAAGTTCGCGATGTTCATGCTCGCCGAGTACGTGAACATGGTGACGGTGTCGGCCGTGTCGACCACGCTGTTCCTCGGCGGCTGGCGCGCCCCCTGGCCGATCAGCTCCTTCTGGCAGGGTGCCAACCACGGCTGGTGGCCGCTGCTCTGGTTCGTGATCAAGGTCCAGCTGCTGCTGTTCTTCTTCATCTGGCTGCGCGGCACGCTCCCTCGCGTCCGCTACGACCAGCTGATGAAGCTCGGCTGGAAGGTCCTCATCCCGGTCTCCGTGACCTGGCTGATGCTGGTGGCGACCGTACGGGCCCTGCGCAACGAGCACTACGACTTCCCGAGCATCGCCCTGCCCGTCCTCGGCGCAGTTCTCGCCCTGGTGGTGATCTCCTTCGTCGTCGACATGTTCCGGGAGAAGGCCAAGGCGGCCGAACAGCCCGCCGCCGAGCCGGCCGGATTCGACGCGATGGCGGGCGGATTCCCCGTACCACCACTGCCCGGACAGGAGTTGCCGCCGGTGCCCAGGCGCCGCTCGCACCGCGAGCGAGAGTTGATTGTCAGTGGCGGGGCGGACACTGTCAGTGACGGATCTTCGGATGGAAAGGAGGCGTCGGATGGCTGAGGAGCCCAAGGAGACCAAGCCCGGTTTCCAGAACCCCGTGGCCGGCTTCGGCGTGACCTTCAAGGCCATGTTCAAGAAGCGGCTGACCGAGCAGTACCCGGAGCAGAAGAAGACCACGGCTCCGCGGTTCCACGGACGGCACCAGCTCAACCGCCATCCGGACGGCCTGGAGAAGTGCGTCGGCTGCGAGCTGTGCGCCTGGGCCTGCCCCGCCGACGCCATCTACGTGGAGGGCGCCGACAACACCGACGAGGAACGCTACTCGCCGGGCGAGCGGTACGGCCGCGTCTACCAGATCAACTACGCCCGCTGCATTCTGTGCGGCCTGTGCATCGAGGCGTGCCCCACGCGCGCGCTGACGATGACCAACGAGTTCGAGCTGGCCGACTCCAGCCGCGCCAACCTCATCTACACGAAGGAACAGCTCCTCGCCGGCCTCGAAGAGGGCATGGTCGACACGCCGCACGCGATCTTCCCGGGGACCGACGAACAGGACTACTACCGGGGTCTGGTCACCCAGGCCGCGCCCGGCACGGTCCGCCAGGTCGCCCTGTCCAAGGGCGAGGTCCCGCAGGAGGCCGCGTCGACCTTCGGCGAGGACGAACCGGCCTCGGAGAAGGTGATCGGCTGATGACGACGCAGCTCGCCGCCTACACCACGTCCACAGGCGAGGCCTTCCAGTTCTGGGTCCTCGGTACCGTCGCGTTGATCGGCGCCCTGTGCACCGTCTTCATGAAGAAGGCCGTGCACAGCGCGCTCTGTCTCGCCGGGACCATGATCGTCCTGGCGGTGTTCTACCTCGCCAACGGCGCCTACTTCCTGGGGGTCGTACAGATCGTCGTCTACACCGGCGCGATCATGATGCTGTTCCTGTTCGTGGTGATGCTCGTCGGCGTCACGGCCGCGGACTCGCTGAAGGAGACCATCAAGGGCCAGCGCTGGCTGGCCCTTCTGTGCGGTGTCGGCTTCGGAGTCCTGCTGTTCGCAGGCATCGGGAACGCCTCCCTGAAGGACTTCGCCGGCACCGGCCAGGCGAACGCCAACGGCAATGTGGAGGGCCTCGCCTCCCTCATCTTCACCAAGTACGTCTTCGCCTTCGAAATCACCGGCGCCCTGCTCATCACCGCCGCCGTCGGCGCCATGGTGCTCACCCACCGCGAGCGCACCGAGCGCGCCAAGACCCAGCGTGAGCTGTCCGAACAGCGCGTACGCGACGGGAAGAACGTCCCGCCGCTGCCCGCCCCCGGTGTCTACGCACGGCACAACGCGGTCGACATCGCGGGCCTGCTGCCCGACGGCACCCCGTCCGAGCTGACCGTCAGCAAGACGCTGCGCGAGCGCGGCCAGATCCGTGACGTGTCGGCGGAGGCGCTCAACGACCTGCGGGCGCTGGAGCAGCGCGCACAGGAACGTCTGGAGCGCACGGCGATCGAGCCGGCGACGTTCAAGCGGCCCGAGGAGGCGTCGAAGTGAACCCGGTCAACTACCTCTACCTCGCCGCCCTGTTGTTCACGATCGGCGCGACCGGCGTACTCATCCGGCGCAACGCCATCGTGGTCTTCATGTGCATCGAGCTGATGCTGAACGCCTGCAACCTCGCGTTCGTCACCTTCTCCCGGATGCACGGCAACCTCGACGGCCAGATCATCGCCTTCTTCACGATGGTCGTCGCCGCCGCGGAGGTCGTGGTGGGCCTCGCGATCATCGTGTCGCTGTTCCGTACCCGCCACTCGGCCTCGGTCGACGACGCCAGCCTGATGAAGCTGTAAGGGGTCGGAAGAATCGTGGAGAACCTGATCGCGCTGCTCATCGCGGCGCCCCTGCTCGGAGCGGCCGTCCTCCTGGTCGGCGGCCGACGGCTCGATGCCGTCGGCCACTGGATCGGCACGCTCCTGTCGACCGCGTCCTTCGTGTTCGGCGTGATCCTCTTCGCCGACCTGCTCGGAAAGAACGCCGAACACCGCACACTGACCCAGCATCTGTGGACATGGGTCTCGGTCGGCAGCTTCCAGGCGGACGTCACCTTCCGCCTCGACCAGCTGTCGATGACATTCGTCCTGCTCATCACGGGCGTGGGCTCGCTGATCCACCTGTACTCGGTCGGGTACATGGAGCACGACGAGCGCCGCCGCCGCTTCTTCGGCTACCTGAACCTGTTCCTCGCCGCGATGCTGCTGCTCGTCCTCGCCGACAACTACCTGCTGCTGTACGTCGGCTGGGAGGGCGTCGGCCTCGCGTCGTACCTGCTGATCGGCTTCTGGCAGCACAAGCCCAGCGCCGCGACGGCCGCGAAGAAGGCCTTCCTGGTCAACCGCGTCGGCGACATGGGCCTGTCGATCGCGATCATGCTGATGTTCACCACCTTCGGCAGCTTCGCCTTCGGTCCGGTCTTCGGACACGCCGGCGACACGTCCGAGGGCAAGCTCACCGCCATCGCGCTGATGCTGCTCCTCGCCGCCTGCGGCAAGTCCGCCCAGGTCCCGCTGCAGTCCTGGCTCGGGGACGCCATGGAGGGCCCGACCCCGGTCTCGGCCCTGATCCACGCGGCGACGATGGTGACCGCGGGCGTGTACCTGATCGTCCGTTCCGCCGCGATCTTCAACGCCGCCCCCGACGCCCAGCTGGCCGTGACCGTCGTAGGCGCCGTCACGCTCCTCTTCGGTGCGATCGTCGGTTGCGCGAAGGACGACATCAAGAAGGCGCTGGCCGGCTCGACCATGTCGCAGATCGGCTACATGGTGCTGGCGGCCGGCCTCGGCCCCATCGGCTACGTCTTCGCGATCATGCACCTGGTGACGCACGGCTTCTTCAAGGCCGGGCTGTTCCTCGGCGCCGGTTCCGTCATGCACGGCATGAACGACGAGGTCGACATGCGCCGCTACGGCGGCCTTCGGAAGTACATGCCGATCACCTTCGTCACCTTCGGTCTCGGTTACCTCGCCATCATCGGCTTCCCGGGCCTGTCCGGCTTCTTCTCCAAGGACAAGATCATCGAGGCGGCGTTCGCCAAGGGCGGCACCGAGGGCTGGATCCTCGGCGGCGCGGCCCTGCTGGGCGCGGCCATCACCGCCTTCTACATGACGCGCGTGATGCTGATGACGTTCTTCGGAGAAGAACGCTGGCGGCACGCCCCGAGCCCGTCCCCCGCCGAACCGAGCGTGGAGCCCGCCGCCGAGATCCACGGCGAGCACGCCGAGCCGCACCCGCACGAGTCGCCCAAGGTCATGACGATCCCCATGATCGTGCTGGCGGTGGGATCGGTGGCCGGCGGCTTCTTCTTCAACCTCGGCGACCGCTTCCTGCACTGGCTGGAGCCGGTCACCGGGCACAGCGAGGGCCACTCCCCGGTCAGCGCGGCGGCGGTCACCGGCGCCACCATGGTCTGCCTGGTCATCGGCGTCGGCATCGCCTGGGCACAGTACGGCCGCAAGCCCGTCCCGGCCGTCGCCCCGCGCGGCTCTCTGCTCACCCGCGCGGCCCGCCGCGACCTGCTCCAGGACGACTTCAACCATGTCGTCCTGGTACGCGGCGGCGAGCATCTGACGCGCTCCCTGGTCTACGTCGACCACACCCTGGTCGACGGTGTCGTCAACGGCACGGCGGCCGGCTTCGGCGGCCTGTCCGGACGGCTCCGCCGGATCCAGAACGGCTTCGCCCGCTCCTACGCGGTCTCGATGTTCGGCGGTGCGGCACTCCTGGTCGCCGCGACCCTGCTGATGAGGGCGGTCTGATACCGATGTCCTTTCCTCTCCTGACAGCGACGGCGGCGCTCCCGGCCGTAGGCGCGGTCGCCACGGCCGCCGTACCGGCCGCGCGGCGCACCGCCGCCAAGTGGCTGGCGCTGCTCGTCTCGCTCGCCACGCTCGCCCTGGCGATCACCGTCCTGGTCCGTTTCGACCCGGGCGGCGCCCGCTACCAGCTCACCGAGTCCCACGCCTGGATCAAGAACTTCGGGGTGAGATACGAGCTGGGGGTCGACGGTATCGGGGTGGCGCTGATCGCCCTGACCGCCGTACTGATCCCGTTCATCATCCTCGCCGGCTGGCACGACGCGGACCCGCTGGAGACGGGCAGCCGCCGCTGGCGCCCCACCCAGGGCTTCTTCGCGCTGATCCTGGCCGTCGAGGCGATGGTGCTGATCTCCTTCGAGTCCACCGACGTGTTCCTCTTCTACATCTTCTTCGAAGCCATGCTCATCCCGATGTACTTCCTCATCGGCGGCTTCGGAGACCGCGCCCACGCGCAGGGCGAGGAAGCGGCCTCGACGCAACGGTCGTACGCGGCCGTGAAGTTTCTCCTGTACAACCTGGTCGGCGGCCTGATCATGCTGGCCGCGGTGATCGGCCTCTACGTGGTGGCCGGAAACTTCAGCCTCCAGGAGATCGCGCAGGCCCGCGCGAACGGCTCGCTGCACATGGCGACGAGCACCGAACGCTGGCTGTTCCTGGGCTTCTTCTTCGCGTTCGCGGTGAAGGCTCCGCTGTGGCCGCTGCACACCTGGCTGCCCAACGCAATGCAGGAGGCCACCGCCCCGGTCGCCGTCCTCATCACCGCGGTCGTCGACAAGGTGGGCACCTTCGCGATGCTCCGCTTCTGCCTCCAGCTGTTCCCCCAGGCCAGCAAGTGGGCGACACCCGTCATCCTCGTCCTGGCGCTGATCAGCATCGTCTACGGCGCACTGCTCGCCGTGGGCCAGCGGGACATCAAACGTCTGGTCGCCTACGCGTCGATCTCGCACTTCGGCTTCATCATCATGGGCATCTTCGCGATGACCAGCCAGGGCCAGTCCGGCGCGACGCTCTACATGGTCAACCACGGCATCTCCACGGCCGCGCTGATGCTGGTCGCCGGCTTCCTGATCTCCCGGCGCGGCTCGCGGCTCATCGCCGACTACGGAGGCGTGCAGAAGGTTGCGCCGGTGCTCGCCGGAACCTTCCTGATCGGCGGCCTCGCCACCCTCTCGCTGCCCGGCCTCGCCCCGTTCGTCAGCGAGTTCCTGGTCCTCGTCGGCACGTTCGCGCGTTACCCGGCGATCGGCATCATCGCCACCTTCGGCATCGTCCTCGCCGCGCTCTACACCCTCGTCCTGTACCAGCGGACGATGACGGGTCCGGTGAAGCCCGAGGTGTCGGCGATGCCCGACCTTCGCGCGCGTGAACTGGTCGTTGTCGCCCCGCTGATCGTGCTGCTGATCTTCCTGGGCGTCTACCCGAAGCCCGTCACGGACATCGTCAACCCTGCGGTCAAGCAGACCATGTCCGACGTACACAAGACCGACCCCAAGCCCTCGGTGGAGGCGGCCAAGTGAGCGCAACAGTCGTCCACAGCCTGTGGACAACCGCGGCCGACCCGATCGCGAAGATCCCGGCACCGAAGATCGAATACGGACAATTGTCACCGACGCTGATCGTCGTCGGTGCGGCGCTGGTCGGGGTGCTGATCGAGGCGTTCGTCCCGCGCAAGTCCCGCTACTACGCCCAGGTGTTCGTGTCCGTCGTCGCACTGTGCGCCGCGTTCGCCGCGGTGGTCGCGCTGGCCGCCGACGGCTACGGCACCACCAAGGCGCACATCGCGGCCATGGGGGCGATCGCGGTCGACGGCCCGTCCCTGTTCCTGCAGGGCACGATCCTGCTGGCCGGTCTCGTCGGCCTCTTCACCTTCGCCGAGCGGCGCCTGGACCCGGCCGCACACGGCAACCGCGTCGACTCCTTCGCCGCGCAGGCCGCCTCCGTACCGGGCAGCGACAGCGAGAAGGCGGCGGTGAAGGCGGGTTTCACCACTACGGAGGCCTTCCCGCTCCTCCTCTTCGCGATCGCCGGCATGTTGGTGTTCCCCTCGGCCAACGACCTGCTGACCCTGTTCGTGGCCCTGGAGGTCTTCTCCCTGCCGCTGTACCTGCTGTGCGCGCTGGCCCGCCGCAAGCGGCTGATGTCGCAGGAAGCCGCGGTCAAGTACTTCCTGCTCGGCGCGTTCGCCTCCGCGTTCACGCTGTTCGGCATCGCCCTGCTCTACGGCTACTCGGGCTCGGTGTCGTACGCGCGCATCGCCCAGGTCGTCGACGGCACGGTCACCAACGTCGACCCGGCACTCGCCAACACCATGGGCAACGACGCGCTGCTGCTCCTCGGCAGCGCCCTGATCGTGATGGGCCTGCTGTTCAAGGTGGGCGCGGTGCCGTTCCACATGTGGACACCGGACGTCTACCAGGGCGCGCCGACGCCCGTGACGGGCTTCATGGCAGCGGCGACGAAGGTGGCCGCGTTCGGCGCTCTGCTGCGGCTGCTGTACGTCGTCCTGCCCGGGATGCGCTGGGACTGGCGGCCGGTCATGTGGGCAGTGGCGATCATCACCATGCTCGGCGGCGCGATCATCGCGATCACCCAGACCGACATCAAGCGGCTGCTGGCGTACTCGTCCATCGCGCACGCCGGATTCATCCTCGCGGGTGTCATCGCCACGTCGAAGGACGGCGTCTCGTCCGTCCTCTTCTACCTGGCGGGCTACTCGTTCGTGACGATCGGCGCGTTCGCGGTGGTCACGCTGGTGCGCGACGCGGGCGGCGAGGCGACCCACCTGTCCAAGTGGGCGGGTCTCGGCCGTCGCTCCCCGCTGGTGGCGGCGGTCTTCGCCGTTTTCCTCCTGGCCTTCGCCGGCATCCCGCTGACCTCCGGATTCGCCGGGAAGTTCGCCGTGTTCAAGGCGGCGGCGGACGGCGGTGCGGCCCCGCTGGTCGTGATCGGTGTGATCTCCTCCGCGATCGCCGCGTTCTTCTACATCCGTGTGATCGTGCTCATGTTCTTCAGCGAGCCGAGGCCGGAAGGCCCGACCGTGGCCGTCCCGTCCCCGCTGACCACGGCGGCGATCGGCGTGGGCGTCGCGGTGACGCTGGTGCTCGGTGTGGCGCCGCAGTACTTCCTGGACCTGGCGAGCCAGGCAGGAGTGTTCGTGCGCTGAGGTTCCCTTGCAAACGCCGCTGCCCGGCACCCTTGTTCAGACGAGGGCCGGGCAGCGGCGTGTTGCCGAGGTCACTGACTCTTGTTGCTCCAGCGGCAGCTCGGCCTTCTCGTTCTCGACCCGTTCGAGGCCGACGGTGAAACGATGGATGACCTCGAACTCCGACAACGGGAGGACAAGGGTCGCGTCGATCAACTCTGCCTCGGCAGTCGCTACACGTTGGCGTCCGGTTACACAGGAGAACGACCGAGCCTGTGGATAACTCCGAGGCTGTCGGTCCCGCCCCCTATCGTGGAGGCAGTGGTCGAGGAGCGACACACGGGGGACCGACGGGGGCCAGGACGATGGGTGCGACGGGCGGGATCAGCGAGATGCCACAGGTGACCGAGGGGCCGGGCGCGGCCGACAGCGAGGCGCTGGCCACGCTGCACCGGGTCTTCGGGTACGAGGCCTTCCGGGGCGAGCAGAAAGCGATCATCGAGCATGTGGTGGCGGGCCGCGACGCCGTCGTCCTCATGCCCACCGGCGGCGGAAAGTCGCTGTGCTACCAGATTCCGGCCCTGGTCAGACCGGGTGCGGGCGTGGTGATCTCGCCGCTGATCGCGCTCATGCAGGACCAGGTGGACGCCCTGCGTGCCCTCGGCGTTCGCGCCGGCTTCATCAACTCCACGCAGGACTTCGACGAGCGGCGCATGGTCGAGGCCGAGTTCCTCGCCGGCGAGCTGGATCTGCTGTACCTGGCGCCGGAGCGGCTGCGCCTGGAGGGCACGCTGGACCTGCTCTCGCGCGGCAAGATCTCCGTCTTCGCGATCGACGAGGCGCACTGCGTGTCCCAGTGGGGCCACGACTTCCGCCCCGACTACCTCACCCTGTCCCTGCTCGGGGAGCGCTGGCCGGACGTCCCGCGGATCGCCCTCACCGCCACGGCCACCCACGCCACCCACCAGGAGATCACCCAGCGGCTGAACCTGCCGGCGGCCCGCCACTTCGTCGCCAGTTTCGACCGGCCCAACATCCAGTACCGGATCGTGCCCAAGGCCGACCCCAGGAAGCAGCTGCTCGCCTTCCTGCGCGAGGAGCACGCGGGCGACGCCGGCATCGTGTACTGCCTGTCACGCAACTCGGTGGAACGGACGGCGGAGTTCCTGACCGCCAACGGCATCGACGCGGTGCCGTACCACGCGGGGCTGGACGCGGGCATGCGCGCCGCCCACCAGGCCCGGTTCCTGCGCGAGGACGGCCTGGTCGTGGTGGCGACCATCGCCTTCGGCATGGGCATCGACAAGCCTGACGTACGGTTCGTCGCGCACCTGGACCTGCCCAAGTCGATCGAGGGCTACTACCAGGAGACCGGCCGCGCGGGCCGCGACGGACTGCCGTCCACGGCCTGGATGGCGTACGGCCTGAACGACGTCATACAACAGCGCAAGCTGATCCAGTCCGGTGAGGGCGACGAGGCGTTCCGCCGCCGGGCCACCGCCCACCTCGACGCCATGCTCGCGCTGTGCGAGACGGCCCGCTGCCGCCGTGGGCAGCTGCTCGCCTACTTCGGCCAGGATCCCGATGCGGCGGGTTGCGGCAACTGCGACACCTGCCTCACCCCGCCGGAGACCTGGGACGGCACGATCGCCGCGCAGAAGGTGCTGTCGGCGGTGGTACGGCTGCAGCGGGAGCGTGGGCAGAAGTTCGGCGCGGTGCAGATCGTCGACATCCTGCTCGGCAAGCGCACCGGCAAGGTCATCCAGTTCGACCACGACCAGCTGTCCGTCTTCGGTATCGGGCAGGACCTCACCGAGGCCGAGTGGCGGGGCGTCATCCGCCAGCTGCTGGCACAGGGGCTGCTCGCGGTCGAGGGGGAGTACGGCACTCTGGTGCTCACCGAGGCGAGCACCACCGTGCTGCGGGGCGCGCGGGAGGTGCCGCTGCGCAAGGAGCCGAAGAAGCCGGCCGCCTCCCGGTCCCGGTCGGCCGGCCCCTCCGGTGGCGAGCGCAAGACCAAGGACGCCGCGGCCGAGCTGCCCGCCGAGCTGCTGCCCGCCTTCGAGGCCCTGCGTGCCTGGCGCACCGAGCAGGCCCGTGAGCAGGGCGTCCCGCCGTACATCATCTTCAACGACGCCACCCTGCGCGGGATCGTCACCCTGAGGCCCACCTCGGTGCGCGAACTGGCCACGGTGAGCGGCGTTGGCGAGAAGAAGCTGGCGACGTACGGGGAGGGCGTGCTGGCCGTACTGGCGGCCCTGGACGACCCGGCCCCGCCCGCAGGCGACGCGCCGGACGCCGACTGGCCGGAGCCGACCGAGGAGCCGGGGCCGGACGACTGGATATAGCCCACTGCCCGCCGGTCGGAGCGGCTGTCACAGCCCCCGAGCCGCGTACGCCCTGACGTCCGCGTCCGAGTCGGCCGTGGCCGTTGCCAGGGCGGCGCGGGCCTCCTCCGTGGCCCGGTGCCGGGTCAGGGCCAGCACCGCCGCCTTGCGCACGTCGGCGTTGGGGTCGGTCAGCGCCTTGGCCAGGGCGGGCACGGCGGTCTCGGCCGACGCGGCCGACAGCGCGGTGGCGGCGCCGGAACGGACCTGCCATGCCCGGTCGGTCAGCGCGGCCACGGCGCGGTCGGTGAGCGGGACCGGGCAGCCGGTGCCGGCCAGCGCGGCGAAGGCGGTACCACGCACCAGGGGATCGCTGTCCTCGGTGAGCCGGTCCAGGGCGCCGGTCAGCAGCCTCCGGTCGGCTGCGGTCGGGGACGCCGAGCCGACGGCGGCCAGGGCCTTGGCCACCGTGACCCGGATCTCCCGGGAGGGATCGTCCGCGGCATCCGCCAGCGGCCCGACCGCGTCGACGGAGACGAGCGCCCGTACGGCCTCGGTGCGGACTGAGATGTCGGAGTCGTCCAGCGCTGTCGCGAACACCCCGGCCCCACCGAGGCGCAGGGCGCGCAGCACATCGAGGGCGGCGGCGCGGACCACGGGGTCGGCCGCGGTGAGGGCGTCGGTGAGAGTGGTGCCGAGGGCGGGATCGGGTGGCAGGGTCTCGACCAGCTCGCGCAGCGAGGCAGCGGCGGCTGCGCGGACCTCGGCGTCGGGATCGGACAGGGCGCCGGCCAGGGCCTGCCCGGTGCCGGGCGGCACGGTCTCGGTGAGGACCGCGACAGTCGTACGGCGGACGGCGGGGTCCGGGTCGGCCAAGTAGGGCTCGATCAAGGTGAGTTCGGGTTCCGCCTCGGCCAGCTCCAGCAGTTCCAGGAGCCGTGGCGAGGCGGTACCTGCCAGGTCGGCCCGGTCGGCGGAGTCGGTGGCACGCGCGGGCGTCGGTCCCGTGGCGACCGGGGCCGCCTCGCGCGGCCCGGCCGTGGCCACGTCCTCGGGACGGACCTCGCCCAGCCGGCGGGAGGTGCCGCCGACCGGTGCGAACTCCTCGACCGGGACCAGATACGGAGCCACGGGACGGGCCGTGAACTCCATCGCACCAGAGGGGGACTTGTGCAGATCGAGATGGTGGAACCAGGAGACGTCGTCGCGGCCGGGGTGGTCGAGACGGTCGTGGTAGAGGCCCCAGCGGGACTCGGTGCGGGCGAGCGAGGCACGGGCGGCCATCTCGGCGCAGTCACGGATGAAGCCGGCCTCGGCGCAGCGCATCAGCTCGTGCGGGGTGCGGGCACCCATGGCGGCGATGTCGGCGCGCATCCGCTCGAAGGCCTCCAGAGCGAGGGAGAGCCGGGCACCGGACTTCGGCGGTGCCACGTAGTCGTTCACGAAGCGGCGCAGCTTGTACTCGACCTGGGGCTGCGGCGGGCTGTCCGGGTTGCGCAGCGGGCGGTAGATGAACTCGTGCGCCTCGCGCACCTGGTCCAGGGGAAGCTCCCCGGTGTACGCGGTGTACTGGGCGGCGTCCGCGCCCGCGAGGTCGCCGAAGACGAAGGCGCCGATCATGTAGTTGTGCGGGACGCAGGCGAGGTCGCCGGCGGCGTACAGGCGCGGGACGGTCGTACGGGCGTGGTCGTCGACGCGGACGCCGGAGGCGGAGTGGCCCCCGCACAGGCCGATCTCGGAGATGTGCATCTCGATGTCGTGGGTGCGGTAGTCGTGTCCGCGGCCGGCGTGGAAGGTGCCCCGGGTGGGCCGTTCGGTGGAGTGCAGGATCGACTCCAGGGCGGAGATCGACTCCTCGGGGAGGTGGCTGAGCTTCAGGTAGACCGGACCGCGGTCGCCGGCCACCTCGGCGGCGAACTCGGCCATCATCTGCCCCGACCAGTAGTCGGAGTCGACGAAGCGCTCGCCGTGCCGGTTGACCTGGTAGCCGCCGAAGGGGTTGGCGACGTAGGCGCAGGCCGGGCCGTTGTAGTCCTTGATCAGCGGGTTGATCTGGAAGCACTCGATGCCGGTCAGCTCGGCGCCCGCGTGGTAGGCCATGGCGTATCCGTCGCCGGCGTTGGTGGGGTTCTCGTAGGTGCCGTAGAGGTAGCCGGAGGCGGGCAGGCCGAGCCTGCCGCACGCGCCGGTGGCGAGGATGACCGCACCCGCGCGGACGGTGACGAAGGCGCCGGTACGGGTGTGGAAGCCGGCGGCGCCCACGGCCCGCCCCTCGGCGGTCAGGACCCGGACCGGCATCACCCGGTTCTCGATCCGGATCCGCTCCCGCATCTCGCGCCGCCGCAACTGCCGGTACAGGACCTTTTTGACGTCCTTGCCCTCTGGCATGGGCAGTACGTACGAGCCGGAGCGATGCACCTGGCGCACCGCGTACTCACCGTGCTCGTCCTTCTCGAACTTGACGCCGTACGACTCCAGCCGTTGCACCATCGCGAAACCGAGGATGGCGGTCTGGCGGACGGTGGACTGGTCGACGATGCCGTCGTTGGCGCGGGTGATCTCGGCGACGTAGTCGTCGGGTTCGGCGCGGCCGGGGATGACCGCGTTGTTGACGCCGTCCATGCCCATGGCGAGCGCGCCGGAGTGGCGGACGTGGGCCTTCTCCAGCAGAAGGACGTCGGCGCCGCGCTCGGCGGCGGTCAGGGCGGCCATCGTGCCGGCCGTTCCGCCGCCGATGACGAGGACGTCGCAGGTCAGTTCATCGGCGTCGGCGACGGCGGGAATCTCCAGGGGGGTGGACGCGGGAGTGGTCACCGGGGTGCCTTTCAGGAGCCGAGCGAGGTGAGGATGTCGCGGCGCAGGACCATGCGGGCCGGGTTCTCCACGGCCCGGCGATCGCGCGGTCCGGGCACGTCCCGTACGGCGGCCACCCGGCCGGAGCCGAGCAGGGCCACACGGTCGCCGAGGAAGAGGGCCTCGTCGACGTCGTGCGTGACGAAGACGACGGTCGCGCCCGTCCCTCGCAACACCTCCACCAGCAGGTCCTGCATGCCGGAGCGGGTCTGGGCGTCGAGGGCGCCGAAAGGCTCGTCCATGAGGACGGCACGCGGACTGTCGGCCAGCGCACGGGCCAACTGGGCACGCTGGCGCTGCCCGCCGGACACCCGGTGCGGCAACTGCCCAGCCTGCTCGCTGAGTCCGACGCGGGCGAGCCAGGACTCGGCCCGGGAACGGCGTTCGGAGCGTGGTACGCCGCTGATGGCGAGCGGCAGTTCGACGTTCCCGCGCAAGGTGCGCCAGGGCAGCAGCGCGTCCTCCTGGAAGACGAGCGCGCGGTCGGCCGACGGCCCCGTCAGCGGGACGCCGTCCACTTCGGCCGCGCCGCCCAGCGGAGGCAGCAGCCCGGCGAGCGTGCGCAGCAGCGTGGACTTGCCGCAGCCTGACGGGCCGACGACGGTGAGGATCTCGCCGGGCGAGACGTCCAGGTCGACGTCGTACAGCACCGGTGCGTCCGGGCGGCCGAGCACGGCGTCCCGGAAGGTGAGCCGGGTGCCCGCTGCTGCGCCCGCTTCCCCCGTGGCGGGAGCGGTGACGGTCTCAGACGAGGTGCTCATCGCGGGCCTCCTCGGTGTGATTCTGGCCCTGCTGCTCGGGCTGGGCCTGGTGCTCGGAATCGCCGTCGGCACGAACGGCGGCGACAGGCCGGGGCACGCGGGTGCGGCCTCCGGGCACGTACGAGGTGCGGGGCAGCCAGCGGGTCAGGCGCCGGCCGAGGAGTTCCACGGCCGTGGAGGTGATCCAGCCGAGGACGCCGATGGTGGCCATGCCGACGAAGACGCCCGGGTAGTTCACCACCGTGTAGTCCTGCCAGGTGCGGTAGCCGACCCCGTACTGGCCGGAGATCATCTCGGCGGAGATCACGCAGATCCACGACACACCGATGCCGACCGACAGCCCGCTGAAGATGCCGGGCAGTGCGCCCGGCAGCACGACCGAACCGAGGATCCGCAGCCGCCCACCGCCCATGGTGCGCACCGCCTCTTCCCAGACGGGGGTCAGCGCGCGGACCGCGTGCCGGGTGGAGACCAGCACGGGGAAGAAGGCAGCGGTGCAGGTGATGAAGACGATGCCCTGCTCGTTGGAGGGGAAGAGGAGGATTGCGACCGGGACGAGGGCGATCGCCGGGATCGGGCGGATCACCTCCAGGACCGAGCCGAGCAGGCCTTCGACGAGGCGCGAACGGGCCACGAGCACGCCGGTCACCACGCCCAGGACGGCGGCCAGGGCGAAGCCGGTGAGGATCCGGGTGAGGCTGTCGGTGAGGTCGGTCCAGTAGTCGCCTCCGGAAAGTCGGCGGCTGAAGGCGCGGGCCACGTCGGTGACCGTCGGGAACTGCGAGAAACGCAGCCACAGATCGACTTTCAGGCTGGTCAGCAGCTGCCACAGCCCGAGGAAAGCGGCCAGGGAAACCGTCCGCAGCGCATACCGGGGGAGGGGCCACCGGGTCATGAGGCCCGCTCCAGGACCTCGCGGTACGACACCGTGCGGGCGCCGCCGTGGGCGGTGACGTAGGCCTGCGCTGTCGCCGGTGTGACGAAGGGCAGCAGTTGGTCGCCATCGGCCACCCACACCGCCTTGTCCGCGAACCACAGTGTGCCGGTGGTGGCGTCGGGCACGTAAGCGGCGCGGATGCCGCCCTGGTGCCCGGCCACGTACACCAGCAGCGCTTTCGCGGACTTGAAGGAGACGGTCTTCTCGCTCTCCTTGGGCCACACCTCGCTCGCGGCCGGCGCGGGAGCGGAAGTGAGCCGCTTGGCGTAGGAGGCGCCGAGGGCCTTCTTGACGTACCGGTCGTCGACGAAGGAGTCCACGTCGATGTCGCCGGTCAGCTTGGCGGCCTTCAGCACGGAGACGTCCTGCTTCAGCGCGGAGACGAGCTGCGGCTTGACGGCCGGGTCGAAGGTGGCGATGCCGTGGGCGCCGTTGTACAGGTAGACGACCTCGGCGGGCAGGCCTGTGGCCTTCGCGACCTTCTCGGCGGCGGGCACGGGGTGGGCGTTGAGGTAGTCCGTCGCATCCGCCTGGGCCTTGATGAAGGCCTCCAGGACGGCCGGATGCCGCTTGGCGAAGTCCTCGCGGGCGGTGACGCCGTGGAAGGTGGGCAGGTTCAGCTGGGCGCCGTCGTACAGGGCCTTCGCCTTGCCCTGGTAGGCGAGCAGGCCCGGCCAGGCGACGAACTGCGACAGCGCGTCCACGCCGCTGGAGGAGAGCGCCGAGGCGCCGACGGCAGGCTGCTGGTTGAGTTCGGAGATGCCCTTGTCCGGGTCGATGCCGGCGCGCTGCAGGGCCCGTACGAGGGTGCCGTCCGCGGCGGAGCCGACGCTCGTGGAGACCTTCTTGCCCTTCAGGTCCTGTAGGGAAGTGAGCTGCGAACCGGGTGCGGTGACGACCGTGTTGAGGCCGCCACGCAGGTTGTAGCCGGTCACCGAGACCAGGTGGGTGGGGCGGCCGAGCTCCTTGCCGCGGGCGGCGTTGAGCAGCAGCGGGAAGTCACCCATCGAGCCGATGTCGATCTTGTCGGCGGTCATCTGGGCGGTCATCTGGGCGGTGATCGGGGCGCCGGTGGCGTAGTCCTGCCAGGCGACCTTGTAGGTGTGGCCGTCGTGCAGGGCGTTGAGCTGCTTCTCGAAGGAGCCGAGGGAGCGCAGCAGCGTGCCGGCGGTGACGGTGTTGATGGTTTTGGACTGGTAGCCGACGGTCACGGTGACCGTGGAGCCGCTGCCCGCCTCGGCACTGCCGACGCAGGCGGACAGGGGAAGGAGGAGCGCGGCGGCGGATGCGGCGGCTGCCGTTCGTTTCATGGTGGTTGTGCCTCTCACCGGAGCAGGTAGGGGATGTTGACGGTGACGGCTCCGGTGGGGCAGCGGGCCGCGCACGGGCCGCAGTACCAGCATTCGTCGACGTGCATGTACGCCTTGCCGTTGGTCTCGTCGATGGCCAGGGAGTCCAGCGGGCACATGTCCACGCAGAGCGTGCAGCCGTCGATGCACTTCGACTCGTCGATGGTCACGGGCACGTCGGCCCGCTGGGGTGCCAAGGGCATGGCTGTCTCCAGGAAGCGTGCAGGCAGGGGTGTGTGCGGCGGTGTTCTACGACCGGTGGAGCAGGCCGCTCATGGTGATCCGGTCGCCGCGGAAGCGGATGAACTCCAGGTCGACGGGGCGGCCGTCGGCGAGGTGGGTGAGGCGTTCCAGCATCAGTACGGCGGCGCCGCGCGGAGCCTGGAGCACGGCGGCGGAGTGGGCGTCCGCCGTCACCGCCTCCAGGGTGATCTCGGCGTGGCCGAGGGGCCGGCCGGTGATGGCTTCCAGGAGGCGGAAGACATCGGTGTTCTCCAGGTCGGCGCCGAGCAGGGCGGTGGCGATGTCGAGCGGGATGTAGGTGAGGTCGAGGGAGAGGGGCAGGCCGTTCAGGCGACGCAGGCGCTCTATGTAGAGGACGTCGGCGCCGGCGGGGACGTGGAGGCGGTCGGCCACCGGGGAGGGAGCGGGGGCGGGGCCCATGGTGCGGACCTCGTTGGTGACGCGGCCGTGTTCGCGGAGGGTTTCCGCGAGGCCCATCAGACGGTCGAGACCGTGCGGGTACTTCCGGGCGACGACCACGGTGCCGACGCCGGGCAGCCGTTCCACCAGGCCCTCGGCCCTGAGGAGGTCCAGAGCCTGACGGACGGTGTTGCGGGAGGCTCGGTAGTCGGTGGCGAGGGTGGACTCGTGGGGGAGGGGGCCGTTCTGGAAGGCGCCGGTGAGGATCTGGCGGCGCAGCAGATCGGCGAGTTGCCGGGCCCGGTCCGCGCGCAGCCTACGACGCGCGCGGTGGGCGGCGACGGTGGTCGCGGCGCCCTGACCGGCGTGGTCGCGGGGGCGGTCGGTGGGTGGCATGGCTGGAACCATACCGATGCAGTAGGGAAAGTCGTGTTGCCGAAGTGTTGCGCCAGGTGAGGGAACATTGGACGCGCCCCTGAGCTGCGGGTTTTCCGCTCCGGCCGGGAAGATCTGCCACCCGGCCGGCCCGTCAGGACAGTGCCGTCAGCCCCGGGGCGAACGTGATCAGTAGGGGTAGCAGCGGCACCAGGGCGGCCGCTGTCGTCGTCAGGGCCCGGTGCCGGCGCAGCAGTCGTGGCGGCGGTTCCAGCAGGCGGTCCACGCGTTCGCCGAGGAGGTGGCGGCTGGAGTCGCAGGACAGGACGCCCCGGTGCTGGTTCAGCTCGATCAGCGCCAGGGCCGTGGTGAGGTGGCCGCAGTGCCGGGACGCCGTGTCGTCGGCGGCCAGTTCGACCAGGCGGTGCGTCTGGTCGCAGAAGTGGGCGAACAGCGGCACGCGCGGGAAGCCCGTGGCGAGCGCGGTGGACAGGTGCAGCAGCCAGTCGTGGTGGGCACGCGCGTGCCCGCGCTCGTGGGTGAGGACGGCGTCCAGCTGGTGGTCGGTGAGCCGGTGGAGCGCGCCGGTGGTGACGACCAGCTGCGGCGGGTGTCCGGGCATCCACCAGGCGTCCGGGTACTCGTCCTCCAGTACGAGCATCGGGCCGCGTGCCGCCGGCAGTCCGGCCGGCAGGTCGGGGGCGCGTTCCCGCAGCTGCGCGCGGGCCTGGCCACGGCTGCGGCGGGCCTCGACGAGTTCTCGTGCCAGCATCGCCGTCGTCCAGGCGGCCCCGCAGGCCAGCAGCACGGTGAGGACGGCGGCCCACACCGGCGCGGAGGAGAGGTCGTAGGCGGCGGTGACGGAGGGCGGTGCGGGGGCGAACACGCGGTCGCGGACGGTGTGGAAGACGGCCGCCGCGCCCAGGACCAGTGCGGTCAGGCAGCACAGCAGGACGGTGGCGACCAGGCACTGCCACACCCACAACGCGACGACGGGTTCCCGCTCGGGCCAGGCGGCACGGGTCAGCGCGCGCGGAGCCGGCAGAGCGGCCGTCAGGGCGACGACGCTCAGCAGGAGCAGGCAGACGGTCATGCCGGGGCTCCGGTTCCTGGTCGGAGAGTTGTTCGCGTGCCGGGTGGTGCGGAGCGACGCGCCGGGGGCGCGTCGCGTGCGTGCCTGCCCAGTATGACGGTGAGGGGCGGCGAGAGTCAGCCCTCGGCGGTGATCGGTCCCGCACGTTCCTGCTGCACGGCGCCGGTCACCCGGCGTCGCTCACCCGGCCGCCCTCACTGCGGCGCCTCTCATCCCGCCACGACCCGCCCGCTCACCTCCCCCAGCCCGACCCGGCGCCCGTCCGCACCGGGGGCCCAGGCCGACAGGGTCACCACGTCGCCGTCCTCCAGGAAGGCACGCTTGCCGTCCGGGAGTTCGAGGGGGTCGCGGCCGTTCCAGGTCAGTTCCAGCAGCGAGCCGCGCTGACGCTCGTCGGCGCCGCTCACGGTGCCCGAGCCGTACAGGTCGCCGGTGCGCAGCGAGGCGCCGTTCACCGTCATGTGGGCGAGTTGCTGGGCGGCGGTCCAGTACATGGTGGAAAAAGGCGGCTCGGAGACCACATGGCCGTTGATGGCGACGGAGATCCGCAGGTCGTAGCCGCCGGGCTCGACGCCGGGTGCCGAGTCGTCCAGGTAGGGCAGCAGCGGGTGCGTACGCTCCGGAGGCGCCACGCGCGCGTGCTCCAGCGCTTCCAGCGGGGTGATCCACGCCGACACCGAGGTCGCGAAGGACTTGCCGAGGAACGGGCCGAGCGGCACGTACTCCCAGGCCTGGATGTCCCGCGCGGACCAGTCGTTCAGCAGGCACAGCCCGAAGACGTGGTCGCGGAAGTCGCCGAGCGCGACCGGCCGGCCCAGCTCGGACGGCACGCCCACGACGAAGCCGACCTCGGCCTCGATGTCCAGCCGGATCGACGGGCCGAAGAGGGGCGCCGGGTCGGCCGGTGCCTTGCGCTGCCCGGACGGCCGTACGACGTCCGTGCCGGAGACGACGACGGTGCCGGAGCGGCCGTGGTAACCGATCGGCAGGTGCTTCCAGTTGGGGGTGAGGGAGTCCTCGGCGTCCGGGCGGAAGATCCGGCCGACGTTGCGGGCGTGGTTCTCCGAGGCGTAGAAGTCGACGTAGTCCGCCACCTCGAAGGGCAGGTGCAGGCTCACCTCCGACAGGGGGTGGAACAGCGGTTCCAGCGTCTCCCGGTGCTCGGGGTCCGTGACCCAGGCCGTGACGGAACGCCGTACCTCCGTCCAGGCCGGGCGGCCGGCGGCCAGGAGCGCGTTGAGGGTGGGCCGCGCGAGCAGCGCGTGGTGCGGTGCGCCGAGGGCGGCGGCCGCGGCACCCGCGTCGAGGACGTGGTCCCCGAGCCGGACTCCGACCCTGCGCTCCGTGCTGCCGGCGGGCGCGAACACGCCATAGGGAAGGTTGTGCGGGCCGAAGGGGTCGCCCTCGGGGACGTCGAAGGGGGGCATGGGGTGCTGCCTCACTCTCATCCGGGCCGTGCATGGCGCTCGTTCCATGTGGTCGCGCCACACGTTACGGCCGTGATGCGTGTCTTGGGCAGAGCCTCCTGCCGCACCCGCCACGGTGTCCGAAAGGTGTGTGTCGAAGGGCCTTCGAAAGGTTGCTCGCACCCTGTCTAAAGAGTTCGCAATGTCCGGATAAGCCTTGTCGGAGGCGGCAATTCCGGCTTAGCGTCCTTTGGGGACACGGACGGGGTGGGTCCGTTCCAATGGGGGGACACGTGGGGGGACCCGTGGCCGGAGACACCGTCGGTGTGCCGTTCGAGGTGGACCGGGACGTACCGGGACTGATCGTCAAGTTCGGCGACTATCCGCTGCACCACGGCGGCGTCGGCGCGATCCGCAGCCTGGGCCGGCTCGGCGTGCCCATGTACGCCATCACCGAGGACGCGTACACGCCCGCGGCATCCTCCCGTTATCTGAAGAAGGCCTTCGTGTGGCCGACGACCGGGGCGGAGGACCCGGGCCACCTGGTCGAGGGCCTGCTGCGCATCGGCCGTCGCATCGGCCGCCCCGCCGTCCTCGTCCCGACCGACGAGGAGGCCGCCGTACTGATCGCCGAGCACCAGGACGATCTTGCCGGTGCCTTTCTCTTCCCGCGCGTCGATCCCGCGCTGCCGCGCCGGCTCGCCAGCAAGCAGGGCCTGTACGAACTGTGCGTGGAGCACGGCGTCGCGAGCCCCGCGTCGGCGTTCCCGGAGTCGTACGAGGACATCGTCGCCTTCGCCGAGACGGCGCGCTTCCCGGTGGTGGCCAAGAACCGGGAGGCGTTCGTCCGGCGTAGACAGCCCGCCGTCAACGGCACCACGCGGATCGCCACCCGCGAGGGCCTGCTCACCCTCGCGCGTGACTGGGGCGCGCGGCCGGGCGTGATCCTGCAGGAGTACCTGCCGCGCGAGGAGGCCGAGGACTGGATCGTGCACGCCTGCTTCGATCAGGACGCAAGCCCCCTCGCCCTGTTCACCGGCGTCAAGGTCCGCTCGTGGCCGCCGCACGCCGGCATGACGGCGAACGCGTACGTCGTCGACAACCCGGAACTCACCGACCTCGCCGCACGTTTCATCAAACAGATCGGCTACAGCGGCATCATCGACCTCGACCTGCGCTTCGACCGGCGCGACGGACAGTACAAGCTTCTCGACTTCAACCCGCGCATGGGCGCCCAGTTCCGGCTGTTCGAGAACGAGTCGGGTGTGGACGTCGTACGCGCCATGCACCTGAATCTGACCGGCCGCCCCGTTCCGGAGGGGGAACAGCGCGCCGGCCACCGCTACATCGTGGAGAACATCGACCTCCCCGCCCTTCTCGCCTACCGCCGCAGCGGCTATACGACGCCGCACGCGCCGGCGAAGGCGAGCGGGACGGAGCTGGCCTGGCTCGCGGGTGACGACCCGCTGCCGTTCCTCACGATGCTCGCCCGCTTCGTGCGCCCGGGCGCGAAGCACCTCTATCAGTTGTGGCGGACCAACCGCCGCGGCAGCGGCACCTCCACGAAGTAGGCAAAGCCACGCCAAGAGTGGCGCACCATGTCCTGGGGAGGGACTTCGTGACTCGACCGGTTGCAGTCATCGGGGCCGGGCCGTTCGGCCTGTCCACCGCCGCCCATCTGCGGGCGCGCGGCGTCCCCGTCCGCGTCTTCGGTGACCCCATGGTCAGCTGGCGTGACCACATGCCCGAGGGCATGCTCCTGAAGTCGACCCCGGCCGCCTCGAACCTCGACTGCCCGCAGCCCGGGCACACGCTCGCCGACTACTGTGACGCGGCCGGGATCCGCCGTCTGGTGAGCGACGAGGACATCATCCCGGTGGAGACGTTCATCGCCTACGGCGAGTGGTTCCAGCAGAAGCTCGTCCCCGGCCTGGAGCGGGTACGGGTCGTCTCCGTGGACCGCGACAAGAGCGGCGGCTTCGAACTGAAACTGGACTCGGGGGAGATGTTCACCGCGCGCGCGGTTGTCGTCGCCACCGGCCTGTCGGGCCTCGCGCACCTGCCGGCGGAGCTCGCGGGAGCCGCAGCCGACGGACCGGCGCCCACCGGCCCGGTCTCGCACAGCTCCCAGCACCACGACCTGAGCCGTTTCGCCGGCAAGGAGCTGATCGTGGTCGGCTCCGGCCAGTCCGCGCTGGAGACGGCGGCGCTCGCCGCCGAGGCGGGGGCACGCGTGCGTGTCGTCGCGCGCGGCCGCGGCCGGGTCGCCTTCGGTGCCCCGCCCTGGAAGCAGCCCAAACTGCGCCCGGAGTCCCCGTTCGGCCGCGCCTGGTCGCTGTGGGCGTTCAGCTACTACCCACACCCCTACCGATACCTGCCCGAGGCCACCCGCCACTTCCTCGTCCGCCGCGTCCTCGGACCGCTCGGCGCCTGGTGGCTGCGCGAGCGCTTCGAGAGCGCGGTGCAGGTGCAGGACGTCGAGCGCGTCCTGGCCGCCGAGGTTCCGGACGGCAGCCCCGTCCTCACCGTCCGCACCCACGGCGGGCACCCCGAGCGGCTCACCGCCGACCACGTCATCGCCGCCACCGGCTACCGCGTCGACATCGCGGCGATGGACTTCCTCGGGCACGAGCTGCGCACCCGGCTCGCGGTGAGCCGCGGTACGCCGAAGCTCGGCCCCGGCTTCGTCTCGTCCGTTCCCGGCCTGTACTTCACCGGTCTGCCGGCGGCGTCGTCGTACGGCCCGGTGATGCGCTTCGTCTGCGGTACGGAGTTCGCCTCGCCGCGCCTGACGAATCACCTGGCGTCGGCCCACGGCTGAGGCCGCCCGGCGCCCGGATCTCCTTCGCCGGCGCTGATCAACGAGGAGGGGGAGGACATCACTTGGGGCGGACCAGTACGTAAGTGCGCAGGGCGACAGGATGAGTCGGCGGGGCTCGGTATCCGTATTCTCTGATCATGGCAGCCTCCCCCGCATTTTCACTGATCGCCACCGACCTGGACGGAACACTGCTACGCGGCGACGACACCGTCTCCGACCGGTCGCTGGCCGCGCTCGGGCGGGTGGCGCGGGCCGGTGCCCGGCACCTGGTGGTGACGGGCCGCCCGGCCCCGCGGGTACGGCAGCTCCTCGCGCACCTGGGCTGCACGGGGCTCGCGGTGTGTGCGCAGGGCGCACAGGTCTACGACGCCGGGACCGGCCGCCTGCTGTGGTCGGTCCGGCTGGACCGGGAGCTGGCCGAGACCGCCCT
This sequence comes from Streptomyces sp. RB17, assembly GCF_009604455.1. GTDB lineage: Bacteria > Actinomycetota > Actinomycetes > Streptomycetales > Streptomycetaceae > Streptomyces. The sequence goes on along the minus strand of NZ_WEGL01000003.1, from coordinate 742,794 downwards.
CGGCAAGATCGAGGCCGAAGTGGGGCAGGTGTACGCGGCCGTCGACCAGGACGGGGCCGACGGGCTCACGCTGATCGAGCCCGGGTACCGGATGCCGCACCCGACCCTGCCCGCGGTACGGGTCGGCCGGCGCGACGACCTGTGGTGCGCGCCGATCAGCAAGGTGCTGCTACGCCATTCCGCCCTGTCTGACGACGAGTTGGCGGCCATCGCGCGCGCGGTGGTGGGCTCGCTGGCCACGGTCACCATGTCCGGGCCGGGGACCGTGGAGCTCCAGCCGTCCGGGGTGACCAAGGCGACCGGTCTCGCGCTGGCCGCGGAGCGCCTCGGTATCGCGGCGGGGGAGGCGCTGGCGTTCGGCGACATGCCCAACGACATCCCGATGTTCGACTGGGCCGGACGCGGGGTTGCCATGGCCAACGCGCATCCCGAACTGAAGGCGGCGGCCGACGAGATCACCCTGTCGAACGAGGACGACGGCATCGCCGTCGTCCTCGAAAGACTGTTCCCGACCGACTGACCGGCATATCAGTACCCGACCGCCGTCCCCGGTCAGTACCGGCCGCCGTCCCCGGTCAGCGGCCGGCCGTCTCCGGTCAGTACCCGTCCGGTCGGCCGTCCCCGGTCACTACTCGGCCGTCCACGGAAGCAGCGACGGCCGCCCGGTGTGCCCGTCCGTCAGGTGTGGGAACAGCCGGGCGGCCGATGCCGTGCCGGTCAGCGGGAACGTCAGTACGCGCTGGACACGTTGTCGATCGACCCGTACCGGGCGGCGGCGTAGTTGCAGGCTGCGGTGATGTTGGCGACCGGGTCGTAGGGGTCGAAGGAGGTGCCGGCCACGTGGTAGGCGTTGAAGGTCGGGTCGATCACCTGGAGCAGTCCCTTGGACGGGATGCCCTTGGCGGCGTTGGAGTCCCAGAGGTTGATGGCGCGCGGGTTGCCGGAGGACTCCCGCATGACGTTGCGGTAGATGCCGTTGTAGGTGCCCGGAATACCCTTCTGGGTCATGATCGCGAGGGACTCGCGGATCCAGCCGTCGAGGTTGTTCGAGTAACCGGCGGGGCTGGTGGAGACCGTCGTGGAGGTCGTGCCGGTGGCCGCGGAGGCGCTGGTGGCGCCGATGAGCGGCAGGGCGAGGACGGCGGCACCGGTGCCGGCGACGGCGAGCACACGGGCGAAGCGGTTGGTGCGGGGGCGGCGGTGCCGAGCAGTAGCAGGCATGGCGAAGTCCTCTCCGGCGCCTGCGAGGTGAGCTGTCGGGTTCGGGCGGGGAGGTGCCCGGCCGCGCCTTCGTGTGAAGGCACGGCTTCACCCCTAGCCGTTCCGGTGCGGCGTGTGCCGACCGGCCCGGCGGACTTACCTGGGTCCCCCGCTCCTGCCGTACGAATGAGTTCGTCGATGGGTCTTGCAGGCGGCGGCAGGATTCGGCGTCCGCCTGATGGCCCGGAACGTATGCGAGAGCACATGTCAGGAACAAGTACCTGATGCACACAAAGCACTGTTTGACCTTTGTCTGTGCCGTATGTGGTACTTGATCCTTTGCGGTTGCCAACGCTCAACTCGCGGACCGGGCAAGGGGAGAGGCTGACCTGACGTGCCCTCGGCGCCGGAGGTCACCGTGACCCAATTCACGAAATAACAAAGTAGTTCAAACCGGACATGAGGGGTTCGCGTGGATCGGTCGGCGGGTGGCGGAACCCGTGACGTGGTGCCTGTCGTTGTCCGGGATGTACCCATTACTCCGCTCGCCCCCGGCTCGCGACAAACCGTGCGAGTTCCTGTTAAGTCGATACATATCTGTTCTTATCACTTGATCAAAAACATACCGGTCGTGATCCGATACCGCCCAGGCTGGACCGGTGGGCGCTATCGGTGATCGAAACAGGACCGGATACGCTGACTTGAGTGATGGCAGCGACCTATCGACAAACCGTGTAATCGCCAGCAGACACCAGCAGACAGGAGACCCCTCGTGACCGTCGTCGGGCCGTTCGGGCTGAGCGTGCGGGACCAGGCTCTGGAAGCCGATGTCCAGGCCGGATTGGCGGCTGTCGAGGAAGGCTTGCTCGAGGCCACCAAGAGCGAGGTCCCGTTCATCACGGAGGCCGCGCAGCACCTCGTGCGAGCCGGCGGGAAGCGGTTCCGGCCGCTGCTCGTGATGCTCGCGGCCCAGTTCGGCGACCCCTACGCGCCGGGCATCGTGCCGTCGGCCGTGGTCGTGGAGCTGACCCACCTGGCCACGCTGTACCACGACGACGTCATGGACGAGGCCGCCGTGCGGCGCGGCGTGGACAGCGCCAACACCCGCTGGGGCAACTCCGTCGCGGTCCTCACCGGCGACTTCCTGTTCGCCCGCGCCTCCCAGATCCTCGCCGACCTCGGCCCCGAGGCGGTCCGGGTGCAGGCCCTCGCCTTCGAGCGGCTGGTCACGGGCCAGATCCTGGAGACCGCTGGCCCCTCCGACGGCCGCGACCCGGTCGATCACTACCTGGACGTGCTCGGCGGCAAGACGGGCTCGCTGGTGGCGGTGTCGTGCCGGTTCGGCGCGATGATGTCCGGTGCCGACGAGACGGTCGTCGACGTCCTCACCCAGTACGGCGAGCGGCTCGGGGTCGCCTTCCAGCTCGCCGACGACGTCCTGGACATCGCCTCCGACTCGCACGAGTCCGGCAAGACCCCGGGCACCGACCTGCGCGAGGGCGTCCCGACCCTGCCCGTGCTCCGGCTGCGCGAGCGCGCCGCCCGCCTCGGGCTGGCCGAGGACATCGCCCTGTGCGAACTGCTGGACTCCGACCTCAGCGACGACGCCCGGCACGCCGAGGCGCTGGCCGCGCTGCGCACCCACCCCGCGCTGGAGCAGGCCCGCCGGGACACGGTCCGGTACGCCGAGGAGGCCCGGTCCGCGCTGGCTCCGCTGCGGGAGTGCGACGCCAAGGCCGCACTGATGGAGCTGTGCGACGCGGTGGTCCACCGCGCCGGCTGATCCGGCCGCCTGCCGCACCCCACCGGACCGGACCACGCCTCCGGCCGTACGAGGGGCCCGCTGCCGGCTGTGCGCCTCTCGGCGCGTCCGGCCGTGCTCCTTGCCCCGTTCAGGGCCGAGCGGCCGGTGCATCCGTACGCTCCCTGCACCCCTTGCACCCCCGTACGCCCCCCTCCGTTCCGGTGACACCCCTACGGGTCGGTGGAGTTCCAGGGCCTTCATGTCATACCGCAGGCGTATGCGGAGTTGGCTCCGAGGTCTGACGCATCTTCATGGCTCATTTGGTGAGATGGAAACCACGGAAATCACCACTCCTCACCGATTCGGGTGAGAATGGCGGCTCAGGTGGACCAGAGTGAGAACAGCCGCCGCCGACGACGGAGGTAAGGCACACATGGCACCGTACGAATCCGACGACACAGTGGACGCCGCGCGCGACGAGGAGCGGCGCGCCGGACGCCGCAGGGCCGCCCGTTACGCGGTCCCGGTCGCCGTGGTGGGGGTCGCGGCGGCCACGATCGGTCTGGTCCCGGCGCTCGCCGCCTCCGGCGACCCGGACCTGCCGAGGATCACCGCACAGCAGCTCATCGAGAAGATCGCCAAGTCGGACGTGCAGCAGCTGTCCGGTACCGTGCGGATCGACACCGACCTCGGCCTGCCGGACCTCGGCGGCCTGGAGAACAGCCTGGCCTCCGGCGTCGCCAAGGGCTCCGGCGACGGCTCCTCCGCCGACCCGCAGTCCCAGCTCACCTCGCTGGTCTCCGGCACGCACACGCTGCGCGTCGCCGCCGACGGCCCCGAGAAGCAGAAACTGTCGCTGCTGGAGAGCGGCTCCGAGTACAGCCTCATCCACAACGGCAAGAACGTGTGGGGCTACAACAGCAAGACCAACGAGGTGTACCACGGCACCTCGGCCGACGCCGGCAAGGAGCGCCGGGCCGAGCCGCCGGCCACGCCGAAGGACTTCGCCGACCAGGCGCTGAAGTCGGTGGACGGCACCACGTCGGTCACCGTCGACGGCACCGAGCGGGTCGCCGGCCGCGACGCCTACAAGCTGCTGATCAAGCCCAGGCAGTCCGGCACCACGGTCGGCGCCGTCAGTATCGCCGTCGACGCGAAGACGGGCATGCCGCTGAAGTTCACGCTGACACCGAAGAGCGGCGGCGCCGCCGTCCTCGACGTGGGCTTCACCCAGGTCTCCTTCGCCGAGCCGGCCGCTTCCACCTTCACCTTCACCCCGCCCAAGGGCGCGAAGGTGACGCAGGAGAAGCAGGATTCGGCGGCTCGCAAGCACGCGCCCGCGTCCGGCGAGGACTTCGGCCGGGGCATGAACGGCTCCGCTGTCCTCGGCAAGGGCTGGACGTCCATCGCCACCTTCGACACCGGCGCCAAGGGCGGCCTGCCGACCGGCTCCCGGGGCGGTGACCTCGGCGGCTTCCTCGGCTCGCTCGGCGACAAGGTCTCCGGAAAGTTCGGCAAGGGCACGGTCTTCTCCACCCGCCTGGTCAACGCCCTGATCACCGACGACGGCAAGGTGTACGCCGGCGCGGTCACCAAGGACGCCCTGGTGAAGGCGGCGAACGAAGGGAAGTGATCCTGTCCGGGCACTACGGACCGTGACCGTGCGTTGACCCTTCACGGGAGCACGAATCGAGGGGGAGCCGATGGACGGACCGTCCGCGACGGAGCGGGAAGCGGGGGGCGCGGGGAAGCGTGCCCCAGGGGAGGTCGAGGACGCGGGGAAGCCTGCCCCGGGGCAGGTGGAGGCGAGTGTCATCGCCACCCGGGGCCTCACCAAGCGATACCGCGGCGGACAGCTCGCCGTCGACGGCCTCGACCTGACCGTCCCGGCGGGCAGCGTCTTCGGCTTCCTCGGTCCGAACGGCTCGGGCAAGACCACCACCATTCGCATGCTGATGGGCCTGATCCAGCCCACGGCCGGCACGGCACGCGTGCTGGGCCGCCCGATGCCCCGGGCGGCCCGGTCCGTCCTCCCGCAGGTCGGCGCGCTCATCGAGGGCCCCGCGCTGTACGGCTTCCTCTCCGGCCGCGACAACCTGCTGCGCTACGACGCCGCCGACCCGACCGCCGACCCCCGTACCCGGCGCGCCCGCGTCGCCGCCGCCCTGGACCGGGTGGGTCTCGCGGCCGCCGCCGGCAAGAAGGCGAAGGCGTACTCGCTGGGCATGAGACAGCGCCTCGGTCTGGCCGCCGCGCTGCTCCAGCCGCGCCGGCTGCTCGTCCTGGACGAGCCCACCAACGGCCTCGACCCACAGGGCATGCGGGAGATCCGCTCCCTGATCCGGGAGCTGGCCGCCGATGGCACGACGGTCTTCCTCTCCTCCCATCTCCTCGACGAGATCGAGCAGGTCTGCACCCATGCGGCGGTCATGGCGCGGGGCCGGCTCGTCACCCAGGGTGCGGTGGCCGACCTGGCGGCAGGGGCGCGCGGCCGGCTGGTGGTGACCACCCCGGATCCGGCCGAGGCGGCCCGGGTGCTGAAGGAACAGGGGGTCGGGGACGTCACCGCCGACGGCGACCGGGTCACCGGCGAACCACCCGCGCGGGACCTCGCCGAGGTGAACGCGGCCCTGGTCGCTGCGGGAGTCCGGGTCCGGGGGTTCACGGTCGAACGGGCCTCGCTGGAGGACGCGTTCGTGGCACTGACGGGGGAGGGCTTCGATGTCGCCGGCTGAGACGGTCTCCGGATCCGAGACGGTTCCCGGGGCCGGGACGGCCCCCGGGGCCGGGACGGCCCCCGGGGTCGCCGCCGTGCGTCGGCCGAGCCCCCTGTGGGTGTTCGGGCTGCTGCGCAGCGAGCTCGTCACGACCCTTCGCCGCTGGCGCACGCTCGCCCTGCTCGGGGTGCTGGCCGCCGTGCCGGTGCTGGTCGGGATCGCGGTGAAGATCCAGACGGGCGGCGGCAGGACGCCGGACCACAGCGGGCAGGGCCCGGCGTTCATGACGCAGATCACCAACAACGGCCTGTTCCTGGTGTTCACGGCGCTGGCCGCGACCCTGCCGTTCTTCCTGCCCATGGCCGTCGGGGTCGTCGCGGGCGACGCGATAGCGGGCGAGGCGAGCGCGGGCACCCTGCGCTATCTGCTGGTCGCCCCGGCCGGCCGTACCCGGCTGCTGCTCACCAAGTACACGACGGTGCTGGCCTTCTGTGTGCTGGCCACGCTGGTCGTGGCGGGCTCGGCGCTGGTCGTGGGCGCGCTGCTCTTCCCGCTGGGCGACCTCACGACCATATCGGGCACCCGGATCAGCTACGCCGACGGGCTCGGCCGGGCCCTGCTGATCGCACTGGTGGTCGCCGCCTCACTGGTCGGCCTGGCGGCGCTCGGCCTGTTCGTGTCGACCCTCACGAACAGCGGCATCGCGGCCATGGCGACGACCGTCGGCATACTCATCACGGTCCAGATCCTCGACCAGATACCCCAGTTGCACGCGCTGCGGCCGTACCTCTTCTCGCACTACTGGCTGTCCTTCGCCGACCTGGTGCGCGACCCCGTCTACTGGGACGACCTGGTGAAGAACCTCGGCCTCCAGGGGCTGTACGCGGCCGTGTTCGGCTCGGCGGCCTGGGCGCGGTTCACGACGAAGGACATCAGCGCCTAGGGCAGGCCGGCAGACGTCTCGTACGGGAAGCGTGCGAAGGGCGCGTCCTGTGCGAAGAAGGTCTTCGCACGTGCCAGCGCGTCGGCGTCCTTCAGTACGTCACCCCGAGCGCTGCCGTTGCCCAGCAGCACGCCGCCGAAGCGCATCCCCATGTAGGCGGCCGAGTTGTTGAGCGTGCCGGCATAGGGGTCGGCGACCGACGGCTCGTCATGGGCGAGCGCGGCGATGCCCCAGAGGGTGCGCCCGGCCAGGGTCGCCTTGAAGTCGACGCCCGGGGTGCGCAGCCAGCCCGACCAATAGTCCAGGTAGCGCTTGGTCAGGCCGGACAGCGAGTACCAGTAGAGCGGCGAGGCGATCACGATGTCGGTGGCCGCCAGCGTGGCATCCAGCAGCAGACCGGTCGCGCTGTCGGAGGGCGGCCGCACGTGGTCGCTGTCGTGCCGCAGGTCCACGAAGTCGGGCAGCGGGTGCTCGGCCAGGCGGATCCAGCGCTGTTCGACGTCACCGGGCAGCTGCTCGGCCGCCGCGCGGGCCAGCAGTTCGGTGTTGCCCTCGGCGCGGGCGCTGCCCAGGACGAAAAGAAAACGACGACTCATGGGTCCCCCGGAGGCGTGCTGTCGCATCACTGAATAAAGACTCATGCATTTTATGCACACGCAAGAAGTTCGCGCCAGAGTGCGCCGCCAGGGTGCGTCCAGGTGCGCCAGGGTGCGGCTGGTGCGAGGCTGTGACGCTGCGGTGACGCGGAAACCGTAGGGAGCCGACACACTGGTCGGCAGGGCGCGTACGACCGGATCGCGACGCCGGGGGAGTGAGGGAAGACCGATGTCTCGAGTCAGCTTCGAGAAGAAGCGGGCGCAGCAGCCCGTGGCGCATCCGGCAGTGGTGGCGGTCCGGGTGTTCGGCGCGGGAGGCGCGTCGGTGGGCGGGACGTCGGTGGTGGCGGCGCCGGGCGAGGAGATCCAGCAGGCCGTCCTCAATCACCTCCAGCGCCTGGCCATCAGCATCGGTGCGCCCATACGCGCCACGATCCACGACGACCTCGCGGGCTGCGTGGTTCCCCTGGAGGTCTCGGCGGACGGCTCCAGCCGGGTCACGGGACAGGCGGTACGCGTGGCCGCGCAGGCGAAGTCGGGCGCGGCGGGCGTGGCTTCGCCGCAAGGGATGCGGGATGTGCCCCCGGCGAAGCGGCCCGCGCCCGTGCCGGCCGGGACCGTGCAGGCGCCGACGGGACAGTTCGGTCCCGCGCCGGTCATGTCGGTCGCGGAGACCCCGGCACCCGTCCTGTCGGCCACCAGGGCCCCGGCGCCCGTCATCGACGTGGTCGAGCCCGAGCCCGCCCCCACCACCCCGGCTCCCACCCCCGCCCGGGGCTTCGACGCCGTCGCCGAGGAGGTGCTCGGGGACGAGCCCGTGACCGAGACGGCGGAGGGAGCCGAGTTGCTCACCGAGCCGATGACGCGGATCAACGAGGCCGTGCGGTCCGGCCGTATCGAGGCGGCGGCGCAACTCACCGACCGCACGGTCACCGAGGCGGCCACCGTGCTTGGCCCCGGCCATGCCGAGGTGCTGCACCTGCGCGAACTGTCCGCCTACATCGCCTACTTGGGAGGCGACCCGGTCCGTGCCTGCCGGCAGTCACTGGACCTCGCCCGGCTGCGCCGGCAGGCGCGGGACGCGGAGGCCGCGTACGGCAACGTCCAGAGCGCGGCGACCGCGTGGCGTGCGGTGCGCGATCCCGAGGAGGGCCTGCGGCTGGGCCGCGACCTCATCGAGTTGTGGGCGGACCTCACCTCCGAGCCGGGTCCCGCCGCCGACGACCCGCGCCCGCTGGAGTCCGCCCGAGCCCGCATGGTCCGCCTGACCGACCGGGCGGCCCGCGCCGCACAGCCGTAACCGGCGGCAGCCCTACTGCACGCAGAACTCGTTGCCCTCCGGGTCCGCCATCACCACCCACTCGCCGGCGGGCTCCTTCACCTCGCGCAGCACCCACGCACCCAGCCCGCGCAGCCGTGCCACCTCGTCGGCGCGCTGCCCGGCCCCGGCGTGCAGATCGAGATGGAGCCGGTTCTTGACGGTCTTCGCCTCCGGCACGCGCTGGAACAGCAGCCGGCGCCCGAGCCCGGTGCCGGTCTCCGGGTCGCACGGGTCGTCGGGGTGCCGTACGGCGATCAGGTCACGGAAGGCGGGCCGGCCGTGGTACTCGACGGTGGCCTCGCCGGGCAGCGCGCCGAGGGACAGCAGCCGTTCGATCAGGGCGCCGTTGTCCTCGGCGGTGTAGTGCAGCGCGGCGGCCCAGAAGTCGGCCTGGGCGTGCGGGTCGGCGGCGTCGACGACGAGCTTCCAGTGCAGCGGGGCAGGGGCCTCGGTGGGTGACTGAGTCAACATGCTCACCACTTATAGCGGCGAGCACCGACAACGGCGGCGCTCACCGGATCGGACACCCACCGGAGCGGACCGCCGCCGTTTCATGCACCTTCCCGCTTCGGGCACCCCGCTTCAGTCACCCTCCCGCTTCAGGCACCCCCCCCGCTTCACAGACCCGCCTGTTCAGGTCTCCACCGCCGCCGCCGAGTTCTGCGTGTCCACCCGGGGCAGGTCGAGCGGCTTCCTGGGCCTGCGCGCGGAGCGCAGCGCGTCGCCCGTGAGCAGCGTCAGCGCCAGCCAGACCAGCGCGAAGCCGGCCCAGCGCTCGGGCGGCATGGCCTCGTGGAAGTAGAAGATGCCGAGCAGGAACTGGAAGACGGGCGCCAGGTACTGCAGCAGGCCCAGCGTGGACAGGGGCACGCGGATCGCCGCCGCGCCGAAGCACACCAGGGGCAGCGCGGTGACCAGGCCGGTGGAGGCGAGCAGGGCGGCGTGCCCGGTCCCGTCGTTGAGGAAGCTGGCGTCGCCGTGCGCGCCGAGCCACAGCAGATAGCCGAGCGCGGGCAGGAACTGGATCGCGGTCTCGGCGGCCAGCGACTCCAGGCCGCCCAGGGCGACCTTCTTCTTGACCAGGCCGTAGGTGGCGAAGGAGAACGCGAGGACGAGCGAGATCCACGGCGGACGGCCGTAGCCGACGGTCAGGACGACGACGGCGGCGAGGCCGGTGGCGACCGCCGCCCACTGCACGGGCCGCAGCCGCTCCTTGAGCAGCAGCACGCCCATCGCGATGGTCACCAGCGGGTTGATGAAGTACCCGAGGGAGGCCTCGACCACGTGGCCGGAGTTCACGGACCAGATGTAGAGGCCCCAGTTCACGGTGATGACGGCGGCGGCCACGGTGATCAGCCCGAGCCGGCGCGGCTGGCGCAGCAGCTCTCCGGCCCACGCCCAGCGCCGTACGAAGAGCAGGGCGACGGCGACGACGACCAGGGACCACACCATGCGGTGGGCGAGGATCTCCACCGCACCGGCGGGCTTCAGCAGGGGCCAGAACAGGGGCACCAGGCCCCACATGCCGTAGGCGGCGAAGCCGTTCAGCAGGCCTATTCGGTGCTCACCGTTGGACTTCCCGGCCATGGGCCCCTCCCTCTCGCTTCAGGCACGCGAGAAGGAAGGTAGCGCCGAGCGGCCCCGACTGTCATGCCCGTATCGCCATACGGTCATGACAGGCCGGAGGGGCGGACGGGTCAGCCCTTGAGGGCGGCGGTGACGGCCTCCGCCAGCGGGGTGGTGGGCCGGCCGATCAGCCGCGACAGGTCGCCGGAGGAGACAACCAGCTCGCCCTTCTCTGCCGAGGCGTCCACGCCGGCCAGGATCGCGGCCAGCGGTCCGGGCAGACCGGCGCCGGCCAGGATGCCGGCGAAGGCCTCCGGGGAGACCGGGTTGTAGACGATCTCCTTGCCGGTCTGCCGGCTCAGCTCGGCCGCGTACTCGGCGAAGCCCCAGGCCTCGTCGCCGCCCAGCTCGTACGTCGCGTTCTCGTGGCCCTCGCCGGTCAGCACCGCGACCGCGGCGGCGGCGTAGTCGGCGCGGGCGGCCGAGGAGACCCGGCCGTCGCCGGCGGCCTGGACGACCGCGCCGTGCTCCAGTACCGGGGCCAGGTTCTCGGTGTAGTTCTCGTGGTACCAGCCGTTGCGCAGCAGGGTGTAGGGCAGGCCGGAGGCGAGCAGCACCTCCTCCGTCGCCCGGTGGTCGTCCGCGAGCGCGGCGGTGAGGCTGCCGGGGGCGCTCGTGTAGGCGAGCAGCGCCACGCCGGCGGCCTGTGCGGCGTCGATGACGACCTTGTGCTGCTGCACCCTGCCCTTGTCGAACTCGTTGCCGGAGACCAGCAGGACCTTGTCGCCGGCGGCGAACAGGCCGTCGAAGGTCTCGGGCGCGTTGTAGTCGGCGACGGCGAGCTTCACTCCGCGGGCGGCGAAGTCGGCGGCCTTGGCCGCGTCCCGTACGACGGCGGTGATCCGCTCCGCCGGAACCTTATCCAGCAGCTGCTCCACGACGTGCCGGCCGAGGTGTCCGGTGGCTCCGGTGACGACGATGCTCATGGTTCAGAACTCCTTGGGGATGCGACTCTCGTATGGCACTCACCCTAGGAGGGGCACTAACCAAGTGAAAGTACCCACTTTGAAGTAAGGTACTTGCATGTCGGTAAGTGAGTGGAAGGGCGACGGCGAGGCCATGTGCCCCCACCGCCTGGTCCTGGAGCATGTGACCAGCCGCTGGGGTGTGCTGGTGCTGATCCAGCTCCTGGACCGCCCGTACCGGTTCAGCGAGCTGCGCCGGGCGATCGGGAGCCTCGGCGGGCGTGGCGTCAGCGAGAAGATGCTCACCCAGACCCTGCAGACCCTGGAGCGCGACGGTCTCGTCCACCGGGACGCCAAGCCCGTCATCCCGCCACGCGTCGACTACTCCCTGACCGGGCTGGGCCGCGAGGCGGCGGAACAGGTGCGCGCGCTGGCCCGGTGGACCGAGCAGCGCATGGACGACGTGCTCAGCGCCCGCCGGGCATACGACGAGGCCCGGGACGTCAGGTCCCGGGCCTCATAGCCAAACCGAGGGCGCTCTCAGCCGACGACCGTCCAGGTGTCCCCGCCCGCCAGCAGTGCGGCCAGGTCGCCCTTGCCCTTCTGCTCGATCGCGGTGTCCAGCTGGTCGGCCATCGCCGTGTCGTAGACCGGCCGGTCGACCGAGCGGAAGACACCGATCGGGGTGTGGTGCAGCGTGTCGGGGTCGGCGAGCCGGGAGAGCGCGAAGGCGGTGGTCGGGGACGCGGCCTGGGCGTCGTGGACCAGGATGTCCGCCTCGTTCTCCGGCGTCACCGTGACGACCTTGGGATCACCGGTGGCCTGATCGCGTACGACCCCGCGGGCACCGTCGGCCCCGAAGCGGATCGGCTGCCCGTGCTCCAGGCGGATCAGGGCCTCCTCGGCCTGCTGCTTGTCCTTGAGGGCGTCGAAGGCGCCGTCGTTGAAGATGTTGCAGTTCTGGTAGATCTCGATCAGCGCGGTGCCCGGGTGGTCGGCGGCCGCGCGCAGCACCTCGGTCAGGTGCTTGCGGTCGGAGTCGATGGTGCGGGCGACGAAGGACGCCTCCGCGCCGATCGCCAGCGACACCGGGTTGAACGGCGCGTCCAGCGAGCCCATCGGCGTCGACTTGGTGATCTTGCCGAGTTCGGAGGTCGGGGAGTACTGGCCCTTGGTCAGGCCGTAGATCCGGTTGTTGAACAGCAGGATCTTCAGGTTGACGTTGCGGCGCAGCGCGTGGATCAGGTGGTTGCCGCCGATCGACAGCGCGTCGCCGTCACCGGTGACCACCCACACCGACAGATCCCGCCTGCTGGTGGCCAGGCCGGTGGCGATCGCCGGGGCGCGGCCGTGGATGGAGTGCATCCCGTAGGTGTTCATGTAGTACGGGAAGCGGGAGGAGCAGCCGATGCCGGAGACGAAGACGATGTTCTCCTTGGCCAGCCCCAGCTCCGGCATGAAGCCCTGCACGGCGGCGAGGATCGCGTAGTCACCGCAGCCGGGGCACCAGCGCACCTCCTGGTCCGACTTGAAGTCCTTCATCGACTGCTTGGCCTCGGCCTTGGGGACCAGTTGCAGCAGCCCGTTGCCGGCGTCAGTCATCGATGGCCTCCTTCAGAGCCTTGGCGAGCTGTTCCGCCTTGAACGGCATGCCGTTGACCTGGTTGTAGGAGCGGGCGTCGACCAGGTACTTCGCCCGGATCAGGGTGGCGAGCTGCCCGAGGTTCATCTCGGGGATCACCACCTTGTCGTACCTCTCGAGGATCGTGCCGAGGTTGCGCGGGAAGGGGTTGAGGTGGCGCAGATGGGCCTGCGCGATTCCCTCGCCGGCCGCCCGCAGCCGTCGTACCGCCGCGGTGATCGGCCCGTACGTCGAGCCCCAGCCCAGCACCAGAGTGCGTGCGCCGTGCGGGTCGTCGACCTCGATGTCGGGGACCTCGATGCCGTCGATCTTGGCTTGTCGGGTGCGGACCATGAAGTCGTGGTTGGCCGGGTCGTAGGAGATGTTGCCCGTGCCGTCCTGCTTCTCGATGCCGCCGATGCGGTGCTCCAGACCCGGGGTGCCCGGGATCGCCCAGGGCCGGGCGAGGGTCTGCGGATCCCGCTTGTACGGCCAGAAGACCTCGGTGCCGTCGTCCAGGGTGTGGTTCGGGCCGGAGGCGAACTGCACCCGCAGATCGGGCAGTTCGTGCAGGTCCGGGATCCGCCACGGTTCGGAGCCGTTGGCCAGGTAACCGTCGGACAGCAGCATCACCGGGGTGCGGTAGGTCAGCGCGATCCGGGCCGCCTCCAGCGCCGCGTCGAAGCAGTCCGCCGGCGTCTTCGGCGCGACGATCGGCACCGGGGCCTCGCCGTTGCGGCCGAACATCGCCTGCAGCAGGTCCGCCTGCTCGGTCTTGGTCGGCAGACCCGTGGACGGACCGCCGCGCTGGATGTCGACGACCAGCAGCGGCAGCTCCAGGGAGACCGCGAGGCCGATCGTCTCGCTCTTCAGCGCGATACCGGGACCGGACGTCGTCGTCACCGCGAGCGACCCGCCGAACGCCGCGCCCAGCGCCGCGCCGATGCCCGCGATCTCGTCCTCCGCCTGGAAGGTCCGCACGCCGAAGTTCTTGTGCTTGCTCAGCTCGTGCAGGATGTCCGAGGCCGGGGTGATCGGGTACGAGCCCAGGAACAGCGGCAGGTCCGCCTGCTGGGACGCGGCGATGAGGCCGTAGGCCAGGGCGAGGTTGCCGGAGATGTTCCGGTAGGTGCCGACCGGGAAGGCCTTGGCGGCCGGGGCGACCTCGTAGGAGACCGCGAAGTCCTCCGTGGTCTCGCCGAAGTTCCAGCCCGCCCGGAACGCGGCGATGTTGGCCGCCATGATCTCCGGCTTCTTGGCGAACTTCGACTTCAGGAACGTCTCGGTGCCCTCGGTCGGCCGGTGGTACATCCACGACAGCAGACCCAGCGCGAACATGTTCTTGCTGCGCTCGGCCTCCTTGCGGGAGAGGTCGAACTCCTTCAGCGCCTCCACCGTGAGCGTGGTCAGCGGCACCGGGTGGAGGTTGTAGCCGTCCAGCGAGCCGTCGTCCAGCGGGGAGGCGGCGTAGCCGACCTTCTGCAGGGCGCGCTTGCTGAACTCGTCCGTGTTGACGATGATCTCGGCGCCGCGCGGCAGATCGCCGATGTTCGCCTTCAGCGCGGCCGGGTTCATGGCGACCAGGACGTTCGGCGCGTCACCCGGGGTGAGGATGTCGTGGTCGGCGAAGTGCAGCTGGAAGCTGGAGACGCCGGGCAGGGTGCCGGCGGGAGCGCGGATCTCGGCGGGGAAGTTGGGCAGGGTGGAGAGGTCGTTGCCGAAGGACGCGGTCTCCGAGGTGAACCTGTCACCGGTGAGCTGCATACCGTCACCCGAGTCCCCCGCGAACCGGATGATCACCCGGTCCAGGCGCCGTACGTCCTTGACGCCGCCCGGTTTGCGCTGCTCTCCGACGACGGCTCCGTCGGCCTGCTCCGCCTGGCTGCTGACCTGGCTGGTCACTGAACTGGACCTCCTTCGAGGCGGCTGTCCGGGGCGTGGTCGTCCCACGGACCATCCCAGGATCAACCCTACGTCGGTTAGGGTCGCCTTCCCGATGCGATCCACAGAATGGACGACATCGAGTCGGCCTGTGGCGCTCTCCGGTCGGCATGGCGCTGAGGTGTCGGGGCGTCCTTCCCCGGTCGTCTCCTCCGGTCCTCCCTCCGGGTACCCGGTCCTCCCGTAGGGGCCTGGCCTTCGGACGCCCTGTGGGCACAGTGTCTTCGGGTCAGGAGTTCAGATAGGTCAGTACGGCCAGAACACGCCGGTGGTCGCCTTCGCTCGGGGCCAGCCCGAGCTTCAGGAAGATGTTGCTGACGTGCTTCTCCACGGCCCCGTCACTGACCACCAGCTGCTTGGCGATCGCCGAGTTCGTGCGCCCCTCCGCCATCAGCCCGAGCACCTCGCGCTCCCGCGGGGTGAGCCCGGCCAGCACGTCCTGCTTGCGGCTGCGGCCGAGCAGCTGCGCGACCACCTCGGGGTCCAGCGCCGTACCGCCCTCGGCCACCCGCACCACCGCGTCCACGAACTCGCGCACCTCGGCGACCCGGTCCTTGAGCAGATAGCCCACGCCCCGGCTGGAACCGGCCAGCAGTTCGGTGGCGTAGCGTTCCTCCACGTACTGCGACAGCACCAGCACGCCGAGCCCCGGATGCGCCTTCCGCAGCCGTACGGCCGCCCGCACGCCCTCGTCGGTGTGCGTCGGCGGCATCCGTACGTCCGCCACCACGACGTCGGGCAGCCCGCCCTGTGCGTCCAGGTCGGCGACCGTCTTGACCAGCGCCTCCGCGTCCCCGACACCGGCCACGACATCGTGCCCGCGGTCGGTCAGCAGCCGGGTCAGGCCCTCCCTGAGCAGCACTGAGTCCTCGGCGATGACCACCCGCACCCTGTCCTCCACGATCTCCTGGCCCCCCAAAAGTCCCTACGCAGGTCCCGTACGGAGGTCCAGCATTCCAGCATCCGGTGTCCGTCGCCCGCCGCGTCGGCACAATCCCGCATCCGGGGTGGGGCGCGAGCGTGCTGCCGCCGGTGAAGCGGGGTCTTCCGCGTCAGGTTCGCCAGGGCAGTTCCGCGATCACCCGGGTGGGGCCGCCTGCCGGGGAGTCCACCACGAAGACGCCGTCCACCGCGTCCAGGCGGCCGGCCAGACCGGCCAGACCCGAGCCCCGCGAGACGTCCGCGCCTCCCACGCCGTCGTCGATCACCTGCAGCATCAGCTTGTCCTCGGTGCACCACACGTCGACCGAGGCGGACCGGGCCCGGCTGTGCTTGCTGATGTTCTGCAGCAGCTCGGAGACCGTGAAGTAGGCGATGCCCTCGATGGCCGGCGCCGGACGGGCCGGCAGATCGACCTCCACCCGCACCGGCACGGTGCAGCGGGAGGCGACCGAGGACAGCGCCGCGTCCAGACCCCGGTCGGTCAGCACGGCCGGATGGATGCCGCGGGCGAGATCGCGCAGCTCCTGCAGCGCCGTCTTCACCTCGCCGTGCGCCTCGTCCACCATCCGCGCCGCCGCCTGCGGATCCTCCCGCAGCTTCTCCTTCGCCAGCCCCAGATCCATCGCGAGGCTGACCAGCCGGGCCTGGGCGCCGTCGTGCAGGTCCCGCTCGATGCGCCGCAGATCGGCGGCGGCCGCGTCGACCACGACTCCGCGGTCCGACTCCAGCTCCACCACCCGAGCCGACAGCGGCGACGGCCCCAGCAGGCCCCGGACCAGCAGGCCGTCCACCGTCGTCAGGGCCCGTACGATCCACGGCGCGGCCAGCGTGATCAGCAGCCCGACCAGCGCGGTCACGGTGATCTCGAAGGGGTTGTCGAGATAGACGCTGTGGTGCGCGTCGCCGTACAGCTGGATGCCGCCCTGGCCGGCGTACGCCGGGAAGACCCAGAACCACAGCGGGTACGTCAGCAGCGTCCAGCCCATCGTCCACAGGGTCACCGCCACCGAGAACGAGAACACCGCCCACGGGAACTGCACCAGCGCGTACAGCAGGTTCCGCCAGGAGGTGCCGCTCTTGAGTACGGCGCCCATCCAGGCCAGCGCTCCCGGCTTGCGCATCCGCAGCGGCTCGGGCTCGGCCACGTCCAGCCGCAGCAGCCCGCGCGCCCGCGCCCGTTCCAGCGCGCCGAAGCCGCGGCAGCCGGCCAGCGCCGCCGCGAGCACCGGGACGCCGAGGAAGGTCACCAGCAGGCCCGCGCCGAGCGACACCATGGTCACCGTCCAGGTGAACAGCACGATCGAGAGCGGCAGGCTCAGCAGGACGTAGCCGAACTCGCGCCAGCTGCGCGCCTCGAACGGTGCCCGCAGGGCGGGAGGCAGCCGGTGGCCGGTTCCGGTGGACCGTCCGTCCTCCCGCCGGTACCCGTACCCGTGTCCGTACTCCGTGGCCATCGATTCCGTCCCGTTCTCGTCGTGTGAGCGGCGGTTCAGCCGTGTCTCCAGGGTCGTGCGGCGGGGGTCTGCGGGCCATGGAGGTCGTCGGCGTCTTGGGGCGGGGGTTTTCCCCACCACTTGCCTCCGGCGGTCGGCCGGTTGCCTGGTGCCGGCGGCTTTGTTGGTGCGGTCGGCTTGTGGGGGCGTGGTGTGCGATCGCCGCAGGGGGTGCTGCCGGTGGGCGGGTGCGGGGGTGTTGTGGCTGGTCGCGCAGTTCCCCGCGCCCCTGGGGGGTTGCCGCCGGCCGCGTCCGCAGGGGAGCTGTAGGCGCAGTGCCCGCAGGGAGCCGTAGCCGCCGCGCCCGCATGGGGGAGTCCCGTGGCCGTCGCTCCCGCATGGGGGAGTCCCGTGGCCGTCGCTCCCGCATGGGCCCCGTGGCCGTCGTGCCGGCATGGGAGCCGTGGCCGTCGTACGCGCATGGGAGCCGTGGCCGATGTACGCGCGTGCGGAGGTGTCGGCTACTCCGTTCGGTCGCGCCAGGGCAGCTCCGCTGTGACCACCGTCGGGCCGCCGGGCGGGGAGTCGAGGACGAACAGGCCGTCCACCGCGCCCAGCCGGTCCGCCAGGCCGCGCATGCCGGTGCCGCCATCGAGGCGGGCGCCGCCCCGGCCGTCGTCGTGGACCTGGATGAGCAGCCGGTCCTCGGCGCGCCACACGTCCACCGAGGCGGACCGGGCCCCGCTGTGCTTGCTGACGTTCTGCAGGAGTTCGGAGACCGTGAAGTAGGCGATGCCCTCGATGGCCGGAGCCGGGCGGTACGGCAGGTCCACGGTCACCTTCACCGGCACCGTGCAGCGGGTGGCGACCGAGGACAGGGCCGCGTCCAGGCCCCGGTCGGTCAGTACGGCCGGGTGGATGCCGCGGGCGAGATCGCGCAGCTCCTGCAGGGCCAGCTTCACCTCGCCGTGCGCCTCCTCCACCATCGCCGCCGCGGTGTCGGGATCCTCCAGCAGCTTCTCCTTGGCCAGACCGAGCCCCATGGCCAGGTTCACCAGCCGCGCCTGGGCGCCGTCGTGCAGGTCCCGCTCGATGCGCCGCAGATCGGCGGCGGCCGTGTCGACCACGACCCCGCGGTCGGACTCCAGCTCGGCGATACGGCGCTCCAGCTCGTCCGAGGGCGACAGCAGCCCGCGCACCAGGAAGCGGTCCACGTTCGCCAGGCCCCGCGCCAGGTACGGCAGCACCGGCCACAGCACGAACAGCGAGGTCAGCACGGTGCAGAAGGTGAGGATGCCCCAGGGCAGCCGGATCACGTCGTACAGCAGCGTCCGCCAGCCCACCGGGTCCTTCAGCGCCATCCACAGCCGCTGCATCGGCCCGCCGCTCTTCGCGAGCGGCAGCGGCGTCGGCTCCTCCACGCGGACCCCGAGCAGCCATCGCGCGCGAGCCCGCTCCAGCTTCCCCAGCTGCCGGGCGCCCAGCAGACCGAGCGCCAGCAGCGGAAGGCCGACGACGGTGATCGTCAGGGACCCGCCGACGGACAGCGCGGTGATCGCGTAGACGAAGCCGAACACCGTCACCGGCAGGTTCAGCAGGAGATACGCGATCTCCTTCCAGGTGTGCGCGGCGTACGCCGGCCGGATCGGGGGCAGGCGGTCGGTGCCGTCGGGCCGGCCGGCGGCGGAGCTGGTAGCGGTCATACCGGTCAGCCTGCCGTGCCGGGCACGCTGCGCGCCATGCGGTACGCCGCCCTCCGCCGACGGGGGAAAACCCCACCCCGGTCCGGTCTCGGTGTCTCACGCCGTGACGGGCTGCTTACCGGTTCTTTATCAGGGCCTAGACTCCCGTGCGTACAGAACGTCGAATGATGTCAGGGAGCGAGGTCGGACGGTGCGGGAGACGTTGGGGGACTCGACGGCCGCCGCGGCGAACGTCATCGCGGCCGGCTACTTCCAGTCCTACTCGGTGGTGGGCCTGCTCGCCCTCGTCGGCGTGCTGTTCGTCGCGGTCGCCTTCGGCGCGGGCCGCCTGCTGCGTCCGGTCGTGCCGACCCCGGAGAAACTCCTGACCTACGAGTGCGGCGTCGACCCGGTGGGCGAGGGCTGGGCCCACACCCAGGTCCGCTACTACGTCTACGCCTTCCTGTACGTGATCTTCGCGATCGACTCGGTCTTCCTGTTCCCCTGGGCGACGGTCTTCGCCGCCCCCGGCTACGGCGCGACGACGCTCGTGGAGATGTTCGTCTTCCTCGGCTTCCTCGCCGTGGGCCTGCTGTACGCATACAAGAAGGGCGTCCTGGCATGGACGTGACCCCCACCCCTGTCCCGCTCCCGGAGCCGAAGCGGCTGGGCGCGCTCGCCCGGCTGGCCCCCGAGCCGATGAAGGTGGTCCTGAACTGGGGCCGCCGCTACTCGCTCTGGGTCTTCAACTTCGGCCTCGCCTGCTGCGCGATCGAGTTCATCGCCGCGTCGATGGCCCGCCACGACTTCATCCGCCTCGGCGTGATCCCCTTCGCACCGGGCCCGCGCCAGGCCGACCTGATGGTGGTGTCGGGCACGGTCACGGACAAGATGGCACCGGCCGTCAAGCGCCTGTACGAGCAGATGCCCGAGCCGAAGTACGTCATCTCCTTCGGCGCCTGCTCCAACTGCGGCGGCCCCTACTGGGACTCCTACTCCGTCACCAAGGGCGTCGACCAGATCATTCCGGTGGACGTGTACGTCCCCGGCTGCCCGCCGCGCCCCGAGGCGCTGCTCCAGGGCATCCTCAAGCTCCAGGAGAAGATCGCCCGCGAGTCGCTGGGCGAGCGGTACGGCTCCGGTTCCGCCCGGCCGTCCGCGGCCGCCCTGACCAGCGACCTGGTAAAGCCTCCGGTACCGGCCGCCGAAGGTGATGCGCGGTGACCGCCGGCTGGCTGCCCGCCCCGGTCGAGGAGCTCTTCGGTACGGACGCCACGGCCGAGGAGTCGTACGAGCTCCTCACCGTGGACGTACCGCCGTCCTCCTGGCTCACCGCCCTGGAGACGGCCCGTACGACCCTGGGCTGCACCTACTTCGACTGGCTGAGCGCGGTCGACGAACCGGGCACGGGTTTCCGCGTCTCCGCCCACGTCGTCGCCCTGGGCCCGGTCCGCCGCCTCCTCGTCCGTACGACCGTCCCGCACGAGGCGCCGACGCTGCCCTCCGCCGTCGGCGTCTACGCGGGCGCCGCCTGGCACGAGCGCGAGACGCACGAGATGTTCGGCGTGGTGTTCGAGGGCCACCCGGGCCTGGAGCACCTGCTCCTCCCGGAGACCTTCGAGGGCCACCCGCTGCGCAAGGACTTCGTCCTCGCCGCGCGTGTCGCCAAGGCCTGGCCCGGTGCGAAGGAGCCGGGCGAATCCGAGCACGGCGGCCCGAAGCGCCGCCAGATGCTCCCCCCGGGCGTACCGGACCCCAACGAGTGGGGTCCCCTGAAGGGCCAGCTGCCCCCTGCCCCGGCCCGCCCGGCACGGGGCGCGGGCCGCGCGGCGGGCGAGCGTCCGGCAGCTCGCGCGGGTGCGGCCGGCGAACGTCCGGTACGGCGAACCCGCACGGCGGCACAGGGCTCGGCGAGCCAGGCCGGTGAGGCGGCGGGGGCTCCTGGGACCACTGGGGCCGGCCGGGCTGAGGGGGCGGATGCTGGAGCCGCTGGGGCCGGCGGGGCTGTCGGAACCGGTGGGACTGGCGGGGCTTCCGGGGCTGAGGGTGCTGCCGGTGCCCGGCCGCGTCGGATGCGGAGCGCGAGCGAGGGCTCGGCGAGCCAGACGCGGGCACCTCAGGACGCGGCCGAACTCAAGCGGACCGCGGCCGAGGGCGACGCGACCAGTGCCGCGTCGGCTGCGGTGCAGGGCCCGGCTGCCGAGGCCTCCGTGGCCCATGAGCCCGGTCCGGTCCCGGCCCGTCCGCGCCGCGCCCGCAGCGCGTCGGAGGGCTCGGCCTCACAGCTGGCCGAGGCTCCGGAACCGACGGCACCGGCTGCGGACGAGTCGACGGAACCTGCTATGGGTGAGTCGAAGGCACCGGCCACGGGTGAGTCGGCGGCGCCGGACAGCGCCGCACGTCCCGACCGCCGGAGCACGGCCCCGCGCAGCTCGGACGCCCCGTGGCACCACGCCCGCCCGGCCTTCGAGGAGCCCGAACAGGCCCCGGCGGAGCGGGAGCGGACCGCTGCGGAGCCCGAACAGGCCCCGGCGGAACCGGAGCCGACGACTGCGGAACCCGAGCGGAGGCCGGCCGGGCCCGGGGGAACCCCCGCCGAGCCCGGGCAGACAGCGGAGCAACCCGGACGTCCCGCCACCACCGGTGACGAGCCCGCCGCCCCCGACAACACCGGCCCGAACCCCGACCCCGGCACCAACGCCGACCCCGATTCCGACGACGACAACCCCGCAGGAGGCCCGCAGTGAACGGCGTGCTGGACGTCGCCCTGCGACTCCTGGTCGTGTTCGTCGTCTTCCTCACCTTCCCGCTGATCGTCGGTCAGACGGAGCACAAGGTGATGGCGCACATGCAGGGCCGCCTCGGCCCGATGTACGCGGGCGGCTTCCACGGCTGGGCCCAGCTCATCGCGGACGGCGTGAAGTTCGCGCAGAAGGAGGACGTGGTCCCGGCCGGCGCCGACCGCCGCGTCTTCCAGCTCGCCCCCGCCGTGGCCCTGCTGCCGTACCTGCTCGTGCTGCTCGCCATCCCGATCGGCCCGAGCAAGGGCGCCGTCGGCCAGGTCCTGGACGCGGGCGTGTTCTTCGTGCTCGCGGTGATGGGCGTCGGCGTGCTCGGCTCGCTCATGGCCGGCTGGGCCAGCGCGAACAAGTTCTCCCTGCTCGGCGGCCTGCGCACGGCCGCCCAGTTGCTCGCCTACGAACTGCCGATGCTGCTCGCCGCCGCCTCGGTCGCGATGGCGGCGGGCACCGTCTCCCTGCCCGGCATCCTGCACGCCTTCCACTGGTGGTGGGTGCCCTGGCAGATCACCGGCGCGGTCGTCTTCTTCGTCGCCGGACTCGCCGAGCTGCAGCGCCCGCCGTTCGACATGCCGGTCGCCGACTCGGAGATCATCTTCGGCGCGTACACTGAGTACACCGGACTGCGTTTCGCACTCTTCCTCCTCGCCGAGTACGCCGGGATCGTCGTCCTGTGCGGCCTGACCACCGTCCTCTTCCTGGGCGGCTGGCACGGCCCGTGGGCCCACGACGGCCTGGGCTGGCTGTGGACCCTGCTGAAGGCCGCGATCCTCGCCTTCCTCGTCATCTGGCTCCGCGTCACCTACCCGCGCCTGCGCGAGGACCAGCTCCAGAAGCTGTCCTGGACCCTCCTCGTCCCGCTCTCCCTCGCCCAGATCGCCCTCACCGGCATCGTCAAGGTGGTGATCTCCTAGTGGCTGAGTCTCTTCCGCCCACCCGGCCCCGGATCCCTGGCAGCGGCCTCGCCAAGGGCCTGGCCGTCACCCTCCGCACGATGACCAGGAAGACGGTCACCGAGCAGTACCCGGACGCCCAGCCCGAACTGCCGCCCCGCACGCGTGGCGTGATCGGCCTGTTCGAGGAGAACTGCACGGTCT
Source organism: Streptomyces sp. RB17 (assembly GCF_009604455.1). Lineage (GTDB taxonomy): Bacteria > Actinomycetota > Actinomycetes > Streptomycetales > Streptomycetaceae > Streptomyces. The sequence continues at coordinate 720,228 of NZ_WEGL01000003.1, read as the reverse complement.
GCATGCTGTGCGCCCGCGAGTGCCCCGACTGGTGCATCTACATCGACTCGCACAAGGAGACGGTCCCGCCCGCCGCCCCGGGCGGCCGCGAGCGCAGCCGCAACGTCCTCGACCGGTTCGCCATCGACTTCTCCCTGTGCATGTACTGCGGTATCTGCATCGAGGTCTGTCCTTTCGACGCGCTGTTCTGGTCCCCGGAGTTCGAGTACGCCGAGACCGACATCCGCGACCTCACCCACGAGCGGGACAAGCTTCGCGAGTGGATGTGGACCGTGCCGGCCCCGCCGGCCCTCGACCCCGCCGCCGAGGAGCCGAAGGAGATCGCCGCCGCCCGCAAGACCGCCGAGAAGCTGGCGGCCGCCCAGGCCGAACCGGGGGAGGGCGCGTCATGACCCTCGCCTCGACCACCGTTCCGGCCGCGGGTCACCCCGGCGTGCACCTCGCCGCGGCCGCGCACGGCTTCCTGTCCCCGACCGGCGTCGAGATCGCCTTCCTCCTCGTCGGCCTGGTCACCTTCGGCGCCGCGCTGGTCACCGTCACCACCCGCCAGCTGGTGCACGCCGCCCTGTGGCTGGTGGTCGCGCTCGGCGGTCTCGCCGTGGAGTACCTGCTGCTCACGGCCGAGTTCATCGCCTGGGTGCAGGTCCTGATCTACGTCGGCTCCGTCGTCGTCCTCCTGCTGTTCGGTCTGATGCTCACCAAGGCCCCCATCGGCCGCTCCCCGGACGCCGACTCCGGCAACCGCTGGGCCGCGCTGACCGTCGCGGTCGCCGCCGCCGTCGCCCTGGTCTGGGTGGTCGTCGACGCCTTCCGCACCACCTGGATCGACCTGAACGGCCCGGCAGCGGGCTCCACCCGGGTCACCGGCGAGAGCCTGTTCCGGAACTGGGTGCTGCCCTTCGAGGCGCTGTCCGTGCTGCTCCTCGCGGCCCTGGTCGGCGCGATCGTGCTGTCCCGCAAGGCGAAGGCGGACGAGAGCGCCACACCCCCGGCCGTCGTGGTCACCCCCGGCGAGAAGGAAGGCGCCCGCTGATGCACCTCGCCTACCCGGCCGTACTCTCCGCCCTTCTGTTCTGCACCGGCCTGTACGGCGTTCTCGCCCGCCGCAACGCGATCCTCGTGCTGATGTCGGTCGAGCTGATGCTCAACGCCGTCAACCTCAACCTCGTCGCCTTCGACGTCTGGCTCAGCCGGGCGGCCAAGGACACCCTGCACTCCGGCCAGGCGCTGACCCTGTTCACCATCACCATCGCCGCTGCAGAGATCGGCATCGGCCTGGCGATCGTGCTCGCCGTCTACCGCAACCGCGGCACCTCCGACATCGACAAGCTCCGCGACACCGCCGAGGGCCCCGGCACCGAGGGACCGGGCTCCTCCGCGGCCGAGAAGGCTGAGGCCACCGCGTGACCACGACCACCCTCGCCGCCCTCGTCCCCCTTCTGCCGTTCCTCGGCGCCGCGGCCGGACTGCTGCTCGGCCGCACCGCGCCCGGGTTGGTCCGCCCGCTCGCCGTGCTGCCACCGCTGGCCTCTCTCGTGCTGGCCGCGCTGGTCGCCGCACGTCAGGGCGGTGGCCAGGCCATCACCGCCCACGCCGAGCTGACGCCCACCGGCTCGGTCCCGATCGAGCTGGCCCTGTACATCGACGGCTTCGCGGCGCTCGTCGCGATCCTGGTCGCGTTCGTCGCGGCCTGCGTGCAGATCTACTCGACCGGCTATCTGCGCGACGACCCGCGCTACCCCTCATACGCCGCCCTCGTCTCCCTGTTCACCTCCGCGATGCTCCTGGTCGTCTACTCCGGCGATCTGATCGTGCTGCTGGTCGGCTGGGAAGTCATGGGCATCTGCTCCTACTTCCTGGTCGGCCACTACTGGGAGACCCCCGAGGCCCGCGCCGCCTCCCTGAAGTCCTTCCTGGTCACCAAGCTCGGTGACGTGCCGTTCCTCATCGGCCTGTTCGCGCTCGCCACCGACGCCGGCTCGTTCCGGATCACGCGCGTCCTCGGCGCCGTCGCCGCCGGCAACCTGCACCACCCGACGGTGATCGCCCTGCTGCTCCTCGCGGGCGTCGCGGGCAAGTCGGCACAGTTCCCGCTGCACACCTGGCTCCCGGACGCGATGGCGGGCCCCACGCCCGTCTCGGCGCTGATCCACGCCGCGACGATGGTCGCCGCCGGTGTCTACTTCGTCGCCCGTCTCCTTCCGGTGTTCGAGGCCTCCCAGGCCGCGATGGTCGTCCTCGCCGTCATGGCCGCCGTGACCATGACCGGCTCCGGTCTCGCCGCGCTCGCCCAGGACGACATCAAACGGGTCCTCGCCTACTCGACGATCGGCCAGCTCGGCTACATGACCGGCGCCCTCGCCGTCGGCGACCGCGGTGCCGCCGTCTTCCACCTCCTGTCCCACGGCGCCTTCAAGGCGCTGCTGTTCCTCGCGGCCGGCGTGATCATCCACGCCGCCGGCACCAACTCACTGGCCGCCATGTCGCGCATGCACGGCCTGCGCGACCGCGTCCCGGACGCCTACTGGACGATGACCGTGGCGCTCCTCGCGCTCGCCGCGATCCCGCCGTTCAGCGGCTTCTTCTCCAAGGAGTCCGTGCTCGGCGCCGCCGAGCACGTGGTCGACGGCCACCCGGAGCACGCCCCCTTCGCCGCCGGCTGGATCGTCCTCGTCGCCGGACTGCTCACCGCCCTCCTCACCGCCGCCTACGCGACCCGGCTGTGGCTGCTGGCCTTCCGCGGCCGGGGCGCCGAGGCGCCCGACCACGGCCGCCAGCCGCTGACGATGACCGTGGTGCTGTGGGTCCTCGCCGTGCCGTCCCTCGCCTTCGGCGGGCTCGCCTACCGTGCGCTGCCCGGCTGGTTCGACGGCCGCGACCTGACCCCGACCCTGCTCACCTCCGTCCTCGGCACCGGCCTCGCCGTGGTCGGCGGGCTGCTCACCTACGGCGCCTGGCAGCGCACCACCCAGCTCGCCGCCCGGGTCCCGCTGGGCGCGGTCGCCGCCCACCCGGAGGAGGACGCCGGGCTGGTCGAGGCCGAGGCCATCGCCACCCATGCGCCGGCCTACGGCGACATCGCCTACGCGCCCGACCCGGCGGACCCGGCGCGGCTGCTGCTCGGCCCGCTGCGCCGCCACGCGGCCGCCGGCTTCCACCTGGACGCCGTGTACGCGGCGCTGTTCGTCCGCCCGGTCCAGGCCGGAGCGAGCCTCGTCCGGTTCCTGGACCGTGAGGTCGTCGAGACCTACGTAGGCGGCGCGGCCGCCCTGCCCCGGTTGCTCGGGGCCGCCGTACGGCGGGCGCAGACCGGCAATGTGCAGACCTATGTGAGCGCTCTGCTCGCCGGCACCGTCGTCCTGGCGGTCGCCGTCGTCCTCGTCGCCACGGGAGCGTGAGCAGGCGTGATCGATATCAACGAGTCCGTGATGCAGTTCCTTCTGGCATTCGTCGTCGTCGGCCCGCTCCTCGGTGCCGTCGCCGCCCTCCTCCCGGCCCCGCCCGGGCTGAAGGGGAAGTCGCCCGAGCAGGCCGTGCTGCGGCACGGTGTGACCGTGACCGGCGCGATTCTCGTCGCCGCGATCGTCCTCGCGCTCGGCTTCGACCACGGCCATCCGTCGAGGATGCAGGCCACGACCGACATCAGCTGGATCCCCGCGCTCGACGTGCGGATCCACCTCGGCATCGACGGCATCTCCCTCCCCCTTGTCGTCCTGACCGCGCTGCTGACCTTCCTCTGCGCGCTGTACTCCTACTTCAAGCCTCCCGCGGGCGGCTCCCCGAAGGCGTTCGTCGCGCTGCTGCTCCTGCTCGAGTCCGGCACCCTCGCGACCTTCGCCGTCCTCGACCTGCTGCTGTTCTTCCTCGCGTTCGAGATGGTGCTCATCCCGATGTACTTCCTCATCGCCCGCTGGGGCGGCGAGGGCCGGACCCGGGCCGCGTGGAAGTTCATCCTGTTCACGCTGCTCGGCTCCGTCGTCATGCTGCTCGGCCTGCTCCTGATCGGGATCAAGGCGGGCACGTTCGACATGGTGGCACTCGCCACTGACAACGGCCGGTCGCTGCCCGCATCCGTGCAGGTCATCGCCGTTCTCGCGATCGGGATCGGGCTCGCCGTGAAGTCGCCGATGTGGCCGCTGCACAGCTGGCTGCCCGACGCTCACACCGCCGCGCCGACCGTCGGCTCGGTCCTGCTGGCCGGCGTCCTGCTGAAGATGGGTACGTACGGGTTCGTCCGGATCCTGTTGCCGATCGCCCCGCACGGCTTCCATACCTTCGCGCCGTACCTCGCCGCCTTCGCCGTGGTCGGGATCATCTACGGATCCCTGGCCTGCCTGGCCCTTGCCAAGCGCGGCGCCAAGGGCGACCTGAAGCGGCTGATCGCCTACTCCTCCGTCGGTCACATGGGCTTCGTCCTGCTGGGCATCGCCACCATGACCCCGACCGGCGTCAACGGCGCCCTGTTCGCCAACATCGCCCACGGCCTCATCACCGGCCTCCTCTTCTTCCTGGTCGGCGCCCTGAAGGACCGCACCGGTACCACCGACCTCGACACCCTGGCCGAGGAGACCGGTGCCGCGCTGTACGGAAGGGCCCCGCGCCTCGGCGGTCTGCTCGCCTTCGGCGCGGTCGCCTCGCTCGGGCTGCCCGGACTCGCCGGGTTCTGGGGCGAGATGCTGGCCCTGTTCGGCGCGTTCAAGCCCGCCGCCGACCTCAGCCGGCCGGCCTTCCTCACCTTCATGGCGATCGGCGCGTTCGGCACCCTGCTGACGGCCGCGTACATGCTGATCGTGGTCCGCCGGGTCTGCATGGGCGGAGTCGAACAGGAAGTCCCGAAGCTCGCCGACGTATGCGGGTACGAGTTCGCGGCCTGGACCCCGCTCGTCGCCCTCACCGTCGTCGCCGGACTGTGGCCGAGGGCGCTGCTCGGCCTGACCGACCCGGCCGTGCACCAGCTCCTCGCAGGAGGCACCCGATGAGCGCCCAGCCCCTCGCCGAGTCGCTGGTGCAGTCCGTCGACTGGCTCGCCGTCGCCCCGCCGGTCATCGCCGCCGCGGTGGGACTCGTCGTGCTGGTCGCCGACCTGTTCCTGCCCGAGGCCCGCAAGGCCGTCCTCGGCTGGGTCTCGGTCGCCGGACTGGCGGTGGCCGCGCTGATGCTGCTGCCCCTCCTGGACGGCGACCGCAGCACCTTCTGCCTGACCGGCGGCGGTACGCGCGCGTGCAGCTACACCGCCGACCACTTCACACTCGTCGTCCAGTTCCTGGTCCTCGGCGGCGCGCTGCTCGCCGCGCTGCTGTCGGTCACGAACCTCCAGGACGACCAGCGGCGCGTTCCGCCGGGCGAGTTCTGGTTCCTGCTGCTGTCCTCCGCGGCCGGCGCCGCCCTGCTGCCCGCCTCCCGCGACCTGGCCACCCTGATCGTCGCCCTGGAGGTCGCCTCCCTGCCCGCCTTCGCCCTCGTCGGCATCCGGCACGGCGACAAGCGGTCCTCCGAGGCCGCCCTGAAGTTCTTCCTGTCCTCGGTGACGGCCACCGCCGTCAGCCTGATGGGCGTCAGCTTCGTCTACGCCTCCACCGGCAGCCTCTACCTCACCCAGGTCGCCCAGCGACTGCCCCACGTCGGCGGACAGCTGCACACGCTCGCCCAGGCTGGTGTCGTGCTCACCCTGATCGGCTTCGCCTTCAAGACGGCCGCCGTCCCCTTCCACTTCTGGGTGCCCGACACCTACGTCGGCGCGCCGCTGGCCGTCGCCGCCTACCTGTCGGTCGTCGGCAAGGCGGTCGGCTTCTCCGGGCTGATCCTCGTCACTGTCGTCGCGTTCCCGTCGTACGCCGACGTCTGGGGTCCCGCGCTCGCCGCCCTGGCCGCGCTCACCATGACCGTCGGTAACGTCGGTGCCCTGCGCCAACAGGCCACGCGCGCGTACAGTGCCGTACGGCTGCTCGCCTGGTCCTCCGTCGGCCAGGCCGGCTACCTGCTGGTGCCGATCGCCGCCGCCGGCTACGCCAAGGACCCGCAGAAGGCGATCGGCTCCACGGTGGCGTACGCGCTGATGTACGGCGCCGTGAACCTGGGCGCGTTCGCGGTGGCCGGCGTGGTGGGCCGTAGCCGGGCCCTGAACCGCGTCAGCGACTACCGGGGCCTGTACGCCACGAATCCGCTGACGGCCCTCCTCCTGGCGTTCTTCCTGCTGTGCCTGGCCGGGCTGCCGCCGGGTGTCATCGGGCTGTTCGCCAAGGTCACCGTGTTCTCGGCGGCCGTCGACGCGGGCCTCGGCTGGCTCGCCGTCGTCATGGCAGTCAACGTGGTGATCGCCCTCTTCTACTACCTGCAGTGGACGGCTCTGCTGTTCCGCGCCCCCGAGGGCGAACCCGCCCGCCACCGGGTCCCGGCCCCCCTCACGGCGGCCCTCGCCCTCACCGGCGTACTCGGCGTCGCCCTGTCCGGAGCACCCCAGCTGGTCCTCCGCTTCGCGGCCACCGGACTGTTCTGAGGATTCGGCCACGCGCGCGTGGGACACCCGCAGACCCCACGCGTGCGTGGCCGTACGCGCCCCCGTCACCCGTACGGCCCGGCGCGCAGCCGCACCCACCAGGGAACTCGCAGCCGCCGCCTGGCGTTGTCACAAGCGGGAGGGTCCACTGGACCAAAGTGTTCCCCAGCTGCACGACTTGGAGGGCGCACGGTGCACCGCCGGCACAACGGGCTCAGGACCGCAGTACTCCTCGGGGGACTGTCCGCACTCATCATCGTCATCGGCAGCCTCTTCGGCCGCACCGGCCTGATCGTCGCGGTCCTGGTGGCCCTCGGGACGAACGCGTACGCGTACTGGAACAGCGACAAGCTGGCGCTCCGCGCGATGCGTGCCCGCCCGGTCAGCGAGTTCGAGGCCCCCGTGCTGTACCGCATGGTCCGCGAGCTGTCCACGCAGGCCCGCCAGCCCATGCCGCGCCTCTACATCTCGCCCACGGAGGCCCCCAACGCCTTCGCCACGGGCCGCAATCCGCGCAACGCGGCCGTGTGCTGCACCGAGGGCATCCTGCGCCTGCTGGACGAGCGCGAGCTGCGCGGTGTCATCGGCCATGAGCTGAGCCACGTCTACAACCGGGACATCCTCATCTCCTCGGTGGCCGGCGCGCTCGCCTCGGTGATCATGTTCCTGGTGAACTTCGCCTGGCTGATCCCGGTCGGCCGCTCGGACGACGACGACGGCCCCGGCCTGCTCGGCATGCTCCTGATCATGATCCTCGGCCCGCTCGCCGCCACCCTCATCCAGCTGGCCATCAGCCGCTCCCGCGAGTACGAGGCGGATGCTTCCGGCGCCCAGCTCACCGGCGACCCGCTCGCCCTCGCCAGTGCCCTGCGCAAGCTGGAGGCCGGCACCCAGCAGCTTCCGCTGCCCCCCGAGCCACGGATCGAGACCGCCAGCCACATGATGATCGCGAACCCGTTCCGCGCGGGCCAGGGGATGACCAGGATGTTCTCCACGCACCCGCCGATGGCGGAACGTATCGCCCGGCTCGAGCAGATGGCAGGCCGCAACCGGTGAGGCCCGAGCCCTGATGGAGATGGGCATGGCCAGGCGTAAAGTTGAAGAAGAGGTAGAAGGTGACTGATCACGAACGACCGTAAGCCGGACACAGCACGTACCCCGTCGGGCAAGGAGCCCGCGCCGGAACGCGTGTCCGCGCCCGATGCGATGCGGAGCGCGATGGAGCAGCTCGCCGAGTTGCTGGGGCGGGCTCCGGAGTCGGTTTCGGCGCTGAAACCGACCGATGTCGGCTGGGAAGCCGAAGTCGAAGTCGTGGAGCTGGAGCGCGTGCCGGAGACGAGCAGTGTCATGGCCGGCTACCAGGTCGTACTGGACCCCGCGGGCAAGCTGCTCGGGTACGAGCGCATACACCGTTACACCCGCGCGCAGGTCGACAGAGAGGGCCGCGGCTAGGGCTGCCTTGGGACCACAGGACACCCGCTGAGCCCTTCCCCTTCGTTCGAAGGGAAAGAGAAGTCGTGACTGTTGTGCCGCAGGGCGGTGGCGCCGTTGCCGGGCCGGCCGGAGGTTCCGGAGGCCTGTACGACGTGCTGGAGCTGGTCCTCGATCGAGGACTGGTCATCGATGCGTTCGCCCGCGTGTCCCTCATAGGCATCGAAATCGTGAAGGTCGACGCTCGCGTGGTCGTGGCCAGCGTCGACACCTATCTGCGCTTCGCCGAGGCCGCCAACCGGCTGGATCTGGAGACGGGCCGCAAGGCCCCCGCCCAGCTGACCGACGTGGCGGAGAAGCTCTCCGAGGGCGGCGCCCGCGGCAAGAGCAAAGGGGCGCTGACCGGGGCGGTCCAGGCATTCACCGACTCGTTCCAGAAGGGTCAGGCGGACGAGGACGAGCGGAGTTCCGGACGCGACCGGGAGAAGCAGCACGAACACACCGAACGCGGCTCGGGCCGTCGTTCCTCCAGGGAGCGGGAGGAGTGAGCACCCGGATGTCCCTGTATGTGTACGCGATCACCAAGAGCTCGCATCCGCTGGACCTGGCCGGCATCAAGGGCGTGGGCGAATCGCCCGCCGAACTGCGCACGGTACGCGGCGACTCGCTGTGCGCCGTGGTCAGCGAGACCCCGGACGACCTCGCGGTCTCACGCCGGGACCTGGCGGCGCACCAGGAGGTTCTCGGTCACCTGTGGGGCGGCGGCGCCGTCCTGCCGCTGAGCTTCGGGTACGTGGCCTCGGACGAGGACGCCGTACGCGCCGTACTGGAGGCGCGTGCCGAGGCGTTCTCGCAACGCCTCGAAGAGCTCACCGGACGGGCCGAGTTCAACGTCAAGGGCACGTACGACGAGGACTCGGTGCTGCGCGCCGTCCTGCAGACGTCCGAGCAGGCCCGCGCGCTGAACGAGGCGACCCGCGACGGCGGCGGGACCTACGACGACCGGCTGGCCTTCGGGGAGCTCCTGGCCCAGGAGGTGCAGACCCGGGAGAACGCGCTCGCCACCGAGGTGCTCGCCGCCCTGCGGCCTCTCGCGTTGGCCGAGAAAATCGCTGAGCCCTCCCAGCAGTACTTCGTGAACGTCTCCTTCCTGGTGGACGAGGAGCGGTCCAAGGACTTCACCCGTACCGCGCAGGAGCTGGCCGAGCGGTACGGGGAGGACGTCGACATGCGGGTACGGGGGCCGCTGCCGCCGTACAGCTTTGCCTGACCGGCTGCCCATGACCTGCCCGGCCGGCACGAACGGACAGCACGAGGAGGCGGTATGGGAGGACTGATCAGCGAGATCCTGGCACTCCCGGCTGCCCCCGTGCGGGGGGTCTGGTGGGTGCTCGACAAGGTCGTACGCGCCGCCGAGGACGAGTACTACGACCCCACGCCCGTTCAGGAGGAACTCGTGCGCCTGGAGGAGGGGCGCACCGAGGGTCGTATCGACGAAGAGGAGTTCGCCCGGCGCGAGGAGGAGTTGATGCACCGCCTGGAGGAGATCCGGGCCTACGACCTGCGGCGCGGCGGGCAGAGGGGGCTGTGAGGCGACGGAGAGGAAAGAAGTCCAATTATGAACAATGCCAAGATCGGCGCGGCAGTCCTCGGCGGATACGTGCTGGGCCGGACGAAGAAGGCCAAGTTCGCCCTGAGCCTGGCCGCGCTGCTGGCCGGATCCCGGATCAGGCCCGGACAGCTCGTCAGGGCCGTACAGGACTCCCCCTTCCTCAGCAACATCACTGAGCAGATGCGCACCGAGCTGACGGGCGCGGGCAAGGCCGCGGCGACGTCCGTGCTGACGGCGAAGGCCGACAGCCTGGCCGACGCCCTCCACGAACGCACCGCGGGACTGCACGGAAAGGCGCATCCGGACGGTGAGAGGCACCGTGACGAGGCAGAACCGGCAACCGAGCCGCGCCAGGACGAATCCCGTGAGGACGAGGAGCGCGAGGACGAGGAGCGCGAGGACGAGAGCGGTCGGGAGAAGACACGCGAGGACGAGACCGGCCGGGCGGAGACACGCGCGGCCGGCGAGCGCCGGAGCGAAGGCCACAAGGGTGAGGCCCGCCGGAGCGAGGGGCGCGCAAGGAAGACGCAGCACCGCGAGTCGGCTCAGGACGGGGGCGAGCCGCGCCGCAGGAGGACGACGTCCAGGACGACGGGGGCCCCGAGCCGTTCCAAGAGCGGCAGCGCATGAGCGAGGAGGCCTGACGATGGCGGACGGCAAGACGCCGGAACGCGGCTCGGGCGGAACCGGGACCCTCGGCAAGGTCCGTGAACAGGCACTGCAGAACCCTGGCGCGAACCGGCTGAAGGAAGAGGTCGAGCACTACCTGGAAGCCCGGCTCGAATTGATGCTGGAGGGCGTGGGCCATCGTCTCGGCGAAGGCGCACGCAAACTGACCGAGATACACCTCGGTCCCCGCGCGCTCACCACCGCCGCGGCCAGGAGCGGAAAGAAGCTCCTCGAGCACGCGCCGTCGGGCCAGGCGCTGACCTCGACCGCGTCCCACGCCAAGGACACACTCCTGGACAAGGCCAAGGACGTCGCCGAGAAGCGGCACGACAAGGCCCCGGAGAGCCCGGGCACCGGCAGGGGCCTGACCATCATCGAGGACATCGACATCGGCGTGCCCGTACGCGAGGCCTACGACCAGTGGACGCAGTTCACGGAGTTCGAGCGGTTCGCCAAGGGCGTGGTCGACGTCGAGCAGGAGGACGAGATCACCACCCACTGGGAGGTGAGGATCGCCAGGGCGGGCCGTCGCTGGCGGGGCATGATCACGGAGCAGGTGCCCGACGAACGGATCGCCTGGACGTCCGAGGGGGAGAAGGCCACCACCAAGGGCGTCGTCACCTTCCATCCCCTCGGCGAGAACCTCACCAAGGTGCTGCTCGTCCTGGAGTACTTCCCCAAGGGCGTGGTCGAGCGGGTCGGCGGCCTGGTACGGGCCCAGGGGCGCCGCGCCCGGCTGGATCTGAAGCTCTTCCGCACCTTCGTGATGATGCGCGGAGAGGCCACCGGAGCCTGGCGCGGGGAGATCCGTCAGGGCAAGGTCGTGCGCGGTCCGCAGGAGGCCGAGGCGGCTGAGGAGCAGTACGAGGACAAGGAGGAAGGCGAAGAGGAAGAGGCGGAAGAGGAGGAGCCCGAGGAGGCCTACGACGAGGACGAAGACGAGGACGAAGACGAGGAGGAGGAAGGGGAGGAAGACGCGGAGGCGGAAGGCGGAGAGAGCGACGACCGCTCCTACGACGACCGCTACTACGACGAGGCGGAGGAGGAACCCGCCGAGAGCCGCTCCGCCGAGACCCGCCGGCGCCGCGGATAGATCCCGCCGCCGAGATGCGTGAGCCGCAGGCCTCCCGCAGCGCCGGGCCGCCCAGGGAAACGAGGTCGAGATGCCGTGACCGAGCACGAGCCCGCCGTCCCGAGGTCGTTGCACCCCCTGTCGCCGTACGATCAGGGATCGAGCGCGAACCTGGCCGACATTCTGGAACGCGTGCTCGACAAGGGCATCGTCATCGTCGGCGACATCAAGATCAACCTCCTCGACATCGAGCTGCTCACCATCAAACTCCGGCTTCTCGTGGCCTCCGTCGACAAGGCCAGGGAGATCGGTATCGACTGGTGGGAGCACGACCCCGCCCTTTCGTCCCGGGCCGACGGCCGACGCAGCCTCCGGGAGCAGAACGAGCGCCTGCGCGAAGAAGTGGACGTGTTGCGCAGACAGCTCGGTGAGTCCCGGTCGGAACTGCCCGAGGGTGGATCCGGCAGCCGTCGCCGGTCCCGTGACGCCGGTGTCGCGGGTGACGCCGATCAGGCCCGGCGAGCGACGCGTGCCGAGCCGCGCCGTAAACGCCGTAAAGCCGAGGACGTCGATGACGTCGAGGTCGTCGAGGACGTCGAAGGCGACGAGGACGACGAGGACGACGAGGACGACGAGGACGACGAGGACGACGAGGACGACGAGGACGACGAGCGAGACGAGCGCGACGAGGACCGGAGCTGAGAACGGTGGACGAGCCGCTGTGCTATGCGTACGCCGTGGTCGGATCGTCCGCCACGCCGGAGCGGACGGCGCTCGCCGCTGTCCGGGGAGTGGCGGACGCCCCGGTCACCCTGGTCCGCACGGGTGGGGTGGCCGCCGCGGTGAGCGCGGTGCCCCGGGACGAGTTCTCGGAGGCGGCGCTGAAGACCGGTCTGGAGGACATGCGGTGGCTGGAGGCGACCGCCCGGGCCCACCACCTGGTGATCGAGACCCTGGCCCGGTACAGCACGGTCCTCCCCCTGCGGCTGGCGACCGTGTATCTCGACGAGAACCGGGTCCGGGACATGCTGCGCGAGCAGGAGGCGTCCCTCACCACGCTGCTGAACCGGCTCGCCGACCACGACGAATGGGGCGTCAAGGTGTACGCCGAGGTGCCGCCCACGTCTGAGCCCGTCCCCGCGCAAGCCGGCGGGCCGGCCGACGCGGCGAACGAATCGGTGAACCCCGGACGCGCCTATCTGCGCAGTCGCAGGCACCAGCGGCAGGAGCGGGAGGACGCGTGGCGGCTCGCCGAGGAGGCCGTCCGGCGCACGGAGGAGCAGGCCCGCGGCCTCGCGGTCGAACGCACCCGGCACCGGCCGCAGGAGGGCACACTGGCCCAGGTTCCGGGCGTGAACGTCGCCAATGACGCCTATCTGGTCCCGCGCCGTCTGACCGAGACGTTCCGCACCCGGATGCTGCACGCCGCGGACGGCTTGCACGGGGTCCGCGTGGACGTCACCGGGCCCTGGGCGCCGTACTCCTTCACCACCCCGCCCGGGCCCGGCGTGCAGGTGGGGGAGGCCGGGCGGCGGTGAGCGAGTACGGCGCGTACGACGACCGTCCGGTCCGTCAGCAGCAGGTGGCCCTGATCGACCTGCTGGACCGGCTGCTGAGCGGTGGTGTGGTGCTCACCGGAGATCTCGTCCTGTCCATCGCCGACATCGATCTCGTGAGGATCTCGCTGCGCGCCGTGGTGGTCGCCGTCCGCGAGCAACTCGACGAGCAGTGGGCGACGTTCGTTCCGCCGCGGCAGGCGCTGACAGACGATCACGGGGGGCCTGGGGGGCCCGGGGAATACGACGGATACGAGGGATATCAGGGATACCAGGGACAGGGCGGACAGGGCGGACAGGGCGGACAGGGGGGACACGGGGGTTCCGGTGACGAGCCCCGCTGACCGCCCGTCCCCCGATCGACTGCGCGAGATCGCCGACGCCGCGGACCGGGCCTTCTCGCTGCTGCCCGCCCGCCCGGAAGAGGTCTCCCCGTCGCTCACCGGCCCTGTCCGGGGCGCCGCGCGCCGGCTCCGCGCCGACCCGGACACGGTGGAGCGGGACCTCGTCAGGCTCGTGCTGACCATCGTGGAACTGCTGCGCCAGCTGATGGAGCGACAGGCCCTGCGCCGCGTGGACGAGGGTGACCTGACCGAGGAGCAGGAGGAACGTCTCGGCCTGACCCTGATGCTGCTGCACGACCGGATGGCCGAACTGTGCGACAGCTACGGCCTCACCCTGGCCGACCTCAACATCGACCTCGGACCGCTGGGCACACTGCTTCCGCCGTGACCGGCGACCGGCGCAGGCGATCAGCGGACGTCGCAGATGGTCAGCGCGGCCGTGGCACGCGGTCAGCGGCCGTGGCAGGAGGTCAGCGGCCTGCGAAACCCTGGTCCGACGGCACGACCTCGCGCCCGAGCGGCATGAGGGAGATCGGGATGAGCTTGAGGTTCGCCCAGCCGAAGGGGATCCCGATGATCGACAGGAACAGCGGGATGCTCGTGATCAGGTGGCCCAGCGCCAGCCACCATCCCGCGAAGATCACCCAGATCACGTTGCCGATGAAGGAGCCCGCCCCCGCGTCGGGCCGGTCCACGGTGGTCCGGCCGAACGGCCACAGGACGAAGCCGGCGATGCGCAGCGACGCGATGCCGAACGGGATGGTGATGATCAGGACGAAACAGATCAGGGCAGCGATGAGATAACCGATCGCCATCCAGAAGCCGCAGAAGACGAGCCACAGGATGTTGAGCAGCAGGTTGAACACCTTCATGATCGGTACCTCTCCAGGTCGGTCCGCCGGCATGCCTGCTGCCACAAGTATCAGCGCGTCGGGCGTTCGGGCAGAACCGCAGCACCCCTGTGGCGTGATCGGGAACGTTCGGAGACGATCCCGTTCGGCGTCACTCGGTGTGCCGTCGCCGCGCCCACCGGCGTACGCCGTAGGCCGCGACGCCCACCGCGAGCACGCCCGCCCCCGCGACCACCGAGACGGCGGGCAGCGCGAAGGCGAGCGTGGCGCAGCCCAGCAGGCCCAGCACGGGCGTCGCGCGGGCCGACGGGGCCGGACTCAGGGTCCACGCCGAGGCGTTGGCGACGGCGTAGTAGGCGAGCACGCCGAAGGAGGAGAAGCCGATCGCACCGCGCACGTCGACCGTCGCGGCCACTACGGCGACCACCGCGCCCACGGCGAGTTCCGCCCGGTGCGGCACCCGGGAACGCGGGTGTACGGCCGCCAGTGTCCCCGGCAGATGCCCGTCCCGGGCCATGGCGAGCGTCGTACGGGACACGCCGAGGATCAGTGCGAGCAGCGAGCCGAGCGCCGCCACCGCCGCCCCGGCCCGCACCACCGGCACGAGCTCCGGCACGCCGGCCGCCCGTACCGCGTCGGCCAGCGGCGCCGTCGCGTGCCCCAGCCGGTCCGTACCGAGGACGGCGAGCACCGCGACGGCCACGCACGCGTACACCACAAGCGTGATCCCCAGGGCCAACGGGATCGCACGCGGAATCGTGCGCGCCGGATCCCGTACCTCCTCCCCGAGGGTCGCGATCCGCGCGTACCCGGCGAACGCGAAGAACAGCAGCCCCGCCGCCTGCAGCACCCCGCCCGCGCCCGACGACAGCCCGATGCCCAGCCGTCCGGCGTCGGCCCGCCCGGAGGCCAGGCACACGACCACCACGGCCGCGAGCACGGCCAGCACCACCGCCACGATCAGGCGCGTCAGCCACGCCGACTTCTGGATCCCGCCGTAGTTCACGGCCGTCAGGGCCACCACGGCCGCGACCGCCACCGCGTGCGCCTGCCCCGGCCAGACGTAGGCGCCCACGGTGAGCGCCATGGCCGCGCAGGACGCCGTCTTGCCGACCACGAAGGCCCAGCCCGCGAGATAGCCCCAGAAGGGGCCCAGCCGTTCCCGTCCGTACACGTACGTGCCGCCGGAGGCCGGATAGCGGGCGGCGAGCCGGGCGGAGGACATGGCGTTGCAGTACGCCACGACGGCCGCGAGCGCCAGCCCGGGAAGCAGCCCCGATCCGGCCGCGCGCGCGGCGGGCTCCAGGGCCGAGAACACGCCGGCCCCGACCATCGAGCCGAGCCCGACGACCACGGCGTCCCGCACGCCGAGGGTGCGTCGCAGTGCGGTGCCGGAAGGTGTCATGCGATGCACCGTACTGACCTCCGCAACCGGGTGTTGGACCGCTGACATCGTCCTCGTCAACAGGCCACGAACACGCGGTCACCAGGCGATGAACGCACGCGACGGCAGCACGGAGGGGCGGGCACCGCTCGGGGGCGCCCGCCCCTCCGTGCTGCCGCAGATGTCCTGCCGGTTTCCTGCCGGTGGTCGTACGGCCGTTCTGCCGGTGTTTGTACGGCAGTTCAACCGGCGCTTCTACGGCACTCCTACCGGTAGTTCCTATCGGCAGTCCTACCGGTAGTTGACGAACTGCAGCGCGAAGTCGAAGTCCTTGCCCTTCAGCAGCGCGATCACGGCCTGCAGGTCGTCACGGCTCTTGGAGGAGACGCGGAGTTCGTCGCCCTGGACCTGGGCCTTCACGCCCTTCGGGCCCTCGTCGCGGATGATCTTCGCCACCTTCTTCGCGTTGTCCTGGGAGATGCCCTCCTCGATCGACGCGAAGATCTTGTACTCCTTGCCGGACAGCTGGGGCTCGCCCGCGTCCAGCGCCTTCAGGGAGATGCCGCGCTTGATCAGCTTGGACTGGAAGACGTCGAGGACAGCCTTCACCCGGTCCTCGGAGTTGGCCTCCATGAGGATCTTTTCACCGGACCACGAGATCGAGGCACCCACGCCCTTGAAGTCGTAGCGCTGCGAGATCTCCTTGGCGGCCTGGTTGAGGGCGTTGTCGACCTCCTGCCGCTCGACCTTCGAGACGATGTCGAAACTGGAGTCGGCCATGTCCTGTGGCTCCTTGTATCGGGGTGCGTATCGGGTGCGTGCCGGCGTGCGCGGGGCGGCCGCCGGACCCGGCAGGGCGCCGGGCCGCATCCGCACCAGCCTAGCCACCCCACGAGCCGGGGGCGGAGATCAATCGGGTGGCGAAGCACCCCCGTGTATCGGGTATTGTTTACGTCGTCGCCAGGGAGCACCGCCGAGGAGCGGTTCGATCTGGTGGCCGACCCGGCGGTGTGCCCGAGCGGCCAAAGGGAGCAGACTGTAAATCTGCCGGCTCAGCCTTCCCAGGTTCGAATCCTGGCGCCGCCACACGGTAATGAGAGCCCCGTGACCTGCGAGAGCAGGTCACGGGGCTCTCATCGTTGCGGGCCCTTCAGTGGAACTTGGCGATCATTCCCGCCTCGTAGTCGCCGGCGGGCTGCTGGGTGATGACGTTTCCGCGGTTGAAGGCGTTGATGACGGCGATCTGGGCCACCAGGTCGGCGAGCTGGTCCTCGTCGTAGTACTTGGCCGCGTTCGCCCAGACCTCGTCGGGGACGCCGCCGGCCGCGTCGGCGATGCGGGTGCCCTGCTCCGTCAGCTCCAGCGCGGCGCGCTCGGCGTCGGTGAAGACCTTGGCCTCCCGCCAGGCGGCGACCAGGTGGAGGCGTACGGCGCTCTCGCCGGCCGCGGTGGCTTCCTTGGTGTGCATGTCGATGCAT
The DNA here is from genome assembly GCF_009604455.1 of Streptomyces sp. RB17. Lineage (GTDB taxonomy): Bacteria > Actinomycetota > Actinomycetes > Streptomycetales > Streptomycetaceae > Streptomyces. Next base: position 703,335 of record NZ_WEGL01000003.1, on the reverse strand, counting down.
CCGGCACAGCCGTTGATCTGGCTGGCGCGGAGCATCATCAGTTCGCGCGTCGAGGCCGGCACGGTCGACTCCGAGAGCGCCATGCCCGCGGCGATGATGTGCTTCATGGCCTTGGCCGCGACCGGTGCGGCCATGACGTTCAGACGAGCTTCCACGGTGTACTCCTGGGTGGTTGCCGGTTCGTACGCCCTCTAGGACAGGGCGGCCCCGCACCCTGTGACAGGAACGGATGTGACCTGCGTCTCAACGATCGAGGCAGTGTTCGCCCGGCCTCCGTCAGCTCGCCGCGAGCGGGCGCTACCGCAGGTTCACTGCCGCCGGGCGAGTGGCGTCGTCGAGGTGCAAGAACGCCACCCCGTCGGCGGGTGGGCCGGCGCGAGTTCCTCAGCCTTCGTTGCCGCAGGACGGTCGCAGTGGCCGCATCCCACTGGTCGCACTTCCGGGTCTCTTCACTAGAATCGAACACGTGAACGATGAACGTCCGCTGACGCGTCTCGACATGCTGCGTTTCGCCCGCCGCGTCGTCGAACATCAGGCCGCGCGGCAGCTCGCCCTGATGGACCGGTGGATCGCGGACGAAGAACGCCGGGAGGCCGAACGGCAGCGCCGCCTCACCGTCCGGCAGGCCGCTCCGGACTGGCTGATCGAGCGCGGCCTGAACGGCCGCACCACGGTGTACGTCCACGTCGGCGGCTGTACGAGCGCCGGCGGGCGCGCCAAGGGGATCAGCCGGGACGAGGCGGTACACGCCCTCACCGAAGGAGATGTCGACCCATGCCCGCTGTGCCGCCCCGACACCGCACTGGGAATACTGGAATGACCGGTCCGGGTGCGGGCCCGGGCGGTCCGGACGATGCTGGAGCCATGGCCGGGAAACGACCCATCATCGTGCACCTGCCGTCCCCGACCGGCGGCCGCCGGGTCCGGGTGGACGGCGAGATCCTCGGCCTGGCCCACAACGTGGGGGACCTGGTGGAGTTCCTGCGCCGCGCGGGGCTGGAGATCGAGCCGGAGCAGGTGGCCGACTCGCCGCTGATCGACTGGCGTGGGGCGGGCCCCGACCGCTGGGAAGCCGAGACCCGTACGTGACAGCGGTGTCGCGTCCGGCGGCGGTGCGGGCACACTGACGGCATGTCCTCCCGACGCAGAAGCTGTCCTGTGTGCCACCGCGACATCGCCGTCGTCGCGGGACGCTACGCGCGGCACGACCCGCCCGGGGCGCGGGAGAACGGGGAGCTCGTCTCCTGCGCCGGGTCACGGCGACAGGCCCAACTCGAAGCTGTCCAGCCGGCGTTGGACGGTTACGCCGTACCGGAGTTTCCCGGGCAGCTGCCTCTGTTCTGAGTGTGCGCAGGGGCGGAGGGGGCCGACTCGCGTGTGGGTGGGTCGATTCGGGGGAGAGGGATGGATCTGACGGTGTGACAGGCGGTCGGTGGTGAAGGCTCGGTGGCGGGGTCCGTCCGTTCAACGGCCGGTGACCGGCCTCAGTTCCCGGCCACCGACTTGACCGCGACCGACACCGGCGCCGATCCGCTGATCAGCTCCAGCGTCAGGCCGGTCGTCGCCGGGGTGTCCACCAACTCCGCGAGTACGGCGGCCACATCGTCCCGAGGGATCGCGCCGCGCCCGGTGTGCGCCTCCAGACGGACCTGACCGGTACCGGCGTCGTCCGTCAGCGAGCCGGGGCGCAGGATCGTCCAGTCCAGGGCCGTCTGGCGGGTGATGTACGTGTCCGCCTCGCCCTTGGCGCGCAGATACGCGTCGAAGACACCGTCGCCCTGGTGCGCGGGATCCGCTCCCATCGAGGACACGACCAGGAAACGGCGCACGCCCGCGCGCACGGCCGCGTCCGCGAACAGCACGGCCGCGCCCCTGTCCACCGTCTCCTTGCGGGCCGCCCCGCTGCCCGGGCCCGCGCCGGCCGCGAAGACCGCCGCGTCGGCGCCCTGCAGGTGCGCCGCGACCTCCTCCACCGAGGCGGACTCCAGGTCGAGCAGCACCGGTTCGGCACCGGCCGCCCGCAGATCGTCGCCCTGTTCGGACGTGCGGATGATCCCCGCGACCTCGTCCCCGCGCGCGGCGAGCAGGCGCTCCAACCGCAGCGCGATCTGACCATGACCACCAGCGATGACAATGCGCATGAATCCGACCGTACGCCGGAAGGTGCGCATCCGCCGCACGAGTTGACCGGCGTGGCAGGAACGCGCCGGGCGCGTGCCCATGTGTGCCCACAGGGCCACGCCGTGCCACGCCGTGCACCTACGGGCCCGCGCCGTGCACCCACACGCCCGCCCATGCACCCACACCCCTGCGCCGTGGGCCCACGGGATCACGCCCGGCGCGCACACTCACCCGCGCGCCCCCGGCCCCCACCTCAGACCGCACCCACCTCAACCGCCACCCCCTCACCACGCGCCTCCGACCGCGCCCCCTCACGACAACTCGCCCCGCCCCTGTCGCGGCAACCCGAGTTCCGCGGTGGCCGCCGAGTTGCAGTACTCGCGTACCGCGCTCGTGCGGGCCACCACTCGGCCCCGGTGGACCACGATCCGGCTGTAGGCGAGGGACAGGGCGCCGGCCAGGCGGTTGCCGCGTACGGCGAGGAGGTCTGCGGGGAAGCCGGCCTCCACGCGTACCTCCGGCAGGCCCAGCATCGCGCGGGCCGAGGTGCTCACGGCGTCGTAGGCGTCCTCCGGGCGCAGGCCGTGGGCGGAGGCGAGGAGGTAGGCCGCTTCCAGGGGGTCACCGCGCCCGACGGGGTTGGAGGCGTCGCGCAGGGCGCCGCTGCCGGCCGACACGCGCACCCCGGCCGCGCGCAGCAGCCGTACCGGGGCGGCGCCCCGGCGGTCGGTTCCGCAGCAGCCGCCCTGGGGCAGACATACGACCATCACACCTGCCGCCGCGAGTTGGTCGGCGGCGCGGGCGGCGGCCTCGGCGGGGAGGCGGGCGAGACCGGCGCACGGACCGATCGTCACGCCGGGGCGCAGGCCCCCGGCCATGGCCGCGAGCCGGGACAACCGGGCCGGGTCGGAGGCGTCCGTGTGCAGGTCCACCGGGCAGCCGTGCTCGGAGGCCACCTCAAGCACGGTCTCCACATAGCCCGTGGGATCGGGGTCCAGGTCGGGGCAGCCGCCCACCACGGACGCGCCCATCTTGACCGCGTCGCGCAGCATCGCCAGCCCGTCGGCTCCGGCCACCCCGGTCAGCAGCCTTGGCATCGCGACCGTCGTCAGCTCGGCGAGCCCCCGCAGCGAGCGCCGCGCCTGCAGGACGGCGCCCAGCGCGCCGAGCCCTTGTACGTCGCCCACGCGCACGTGCGCGCGTGCCGCCGTCGCCCCATGGCCGAGCTGCAGCAGGGCCGCCTCCGTCGCCCGGCGCTGGACGTCCCCGGGGGCGTACGACACCGGCCCGGAGCGCTCGGCGGACAGTGCGGCATCAGCGTGGGCGTGCGGTTCGGCCGGGGCCGGCAGGAGCAGATAGCCGTTCAGGTCCACGCGCGTGGCGCCCGTCCGGGCGGGGCCCGGCGCCAGACTGCCGGCCGTGCCCACCGCCTCGATGCGCCCGCGGCCCAGCCGTACGTCCACCGTCCGGCCGTCGGTGAGTTGCGCCCCGCACAGCAGCAGGGCGGCCGGGTCGGACTGGCCCGAGGATCCCGAGGAGTTCGACGGCGGGTGGGGCTGCGGCTGACTGTCGGGCATCGCGCTCCAGGATGGGGGCGGGGGCTCGGGCGGGCCTGCGTGAGACACCGGGGGCGCGGGCGCCAAGATCACGCAGAGCGAGTCGAGCCTAGGGTGGCGAGCGGCGCCGGGCGCGCAAGGGCGCAATAGTCGTACCGGTGTGGTCCACCCTTGGCGTACACGTGTGGCCCACCCACCGTGACTCCTGTCGCCCACCCGCGTGGCGCCCGCCGCCCACCCGCCGACGACCTTCCCGACGACGTCCACGCGCGTGTGCCGTCGCTTTCGTTCCACGGGCCACGGGCCACGGGGCACTCGGCGATCGGTCCACGCCCGCCGGCCCTGGGCGATCGCCTCCTGCCCGTCCGCCCCGCCTGCGGCTCATGAGGCCGCTGCGGACCTTGGGAGGGCGTTGTCGCGGGCTGCCGGATACGGATTTGGGTGAACGGCGGCGGACCGTGTAATGTCTTCATCGCTCGCCCCAATAGCTCAGTCGGCAGAGCGTCTCCATGGTAAGGAGAAGGTCAACGGTTCGATTCCGTTTTGGGGCTCTGGTGTGAGAGGTACCTGCCGAAAGGTGGAGCCCGATCGCACCGCAGCGGTGTAGCTCAGTCGGTAGAGCAAGCGGCTCATAATCGCTGTGTCACCGGTTCAAGTCCGGTCACCGCTACTCACAGTAGCCGATTGCGGGGTCGGTCCTTCGATCGGCTACTCTTTCTTGCGTTGAATTAGTCCACCCGTTCGTCTTAGGAGCACTCACGTGGCTGCCACCGACGTCCGCCCGAAGATCACGCTGGCCTGCGTGGAGTGCAAGGAGCGGAACTACATCACCAAGAAGAACCGGCGTAACAACCCGGATCGCCTTGAGATGAAGAAGCACTGCCCTCGCTGCAATGCGCACACCGCGCACCGCGAGACGCGATAAACAGGCTCGTCCGCGAGGCCGTCCCCTTCCGAGGGGGCGGCCTCGCGGCGTTTCACCGCCCCACCGCCCCACCGCTCCATCGGTGCCTCGTGCCGTACGGGCGCTCGGCTTCGGCGGCGCTTCGGCTTCACCCGCGTTTCGGCGGGCGCGCCTCGACCGTCCCCCCGCGCATTCCCCGGCGGGATTCGGGCTAATTTGGGGCCATCACAGCAGACATCAGGAGGTGCCGGGCCATGGCGCTCGACCAGTCCTTCGTAGGACGGACCTACCCGCCCACAGCGCCCTACGAGGTGGGCCGGGAGAAGATCCGCGAGTTCGCCGAGGCGGTGGGCGAGACCAACCCGGTCTACACGGACCCGGAGGCCGCGAAGGCGTTCGGTCATTCCGATGTGATCGCCCCGCCGACCTTCGTGTTCGCCATCACCTTCCCGGCCGCGGGGCAGATCGTCGAGGACCCGCAGCTCGGCCTCGACTACAGCCGCGTGGTGCACGGCGACCAGAAGTTCGCCTACAGCCGCCCGGTGCGCGCCGGCGACCGGCTCACGGTCACCTCCACCATCGAGGGCATCAAGTCGCTCGCGGGCAACGACATCCTGGACATCCGCGGCGAGGTGCACGACGAGGCGGGCGAGCACGTCGTGACCGCCTGGACCAAGCTCGTGGCCCGCGCGGCCGAGGAGGCGTGAGGACCTGATGACGGCGAAGATCGCGTACGACGACGTCGAGGTCGGCACCGAACTGCCGGCGCGGACCTTCCCGGTGACCCGTGCCACGCTCGTGCGCTACGCGGGTGCCTCCGGGGACTTCAACCCGATCCACTGGAACGAGAAGTTCGCCAAGGAGGTCGGCCTGCCGGACGTCATCGCGCACGGCATGTTCACCATGGCCGAGGCGGTCCGCGTGGTCACCGACTGGACCGGGGACCCGGGCGCGGTCGTGGAGTACGGCGTCCGCTTCACCAAGCCGGTCGTCGTGCCGAACGACGACAAGGGTGCGCTGATCGAGGTCAGCGGCAAGGTCGCGGCCAAGCTGGACGACAACACCGTCCGCGTGGACCTGACGGTGACCAGCGGCGGCCAGAAGGTGCTGGGCATGTCCCGGGCGGTCGTACGGCTGGCCTGACGGCTGAAGCGGTAGCGGTGAGGTAAGGGGCGTCCTCCCTGGTGGGGCGCCCCTTACATGCGTCCGGGCGAGGGGCCTTGCAAAGTTAGTGATTGAGCACTAACTTACTCCTCGTGGTCAGGATGAGTGCAGAGGAGCGACGCGAGAGCGTCATTCGCGCGGCGATCGCCGAGTTCGCGCAGAAGGGCTACTACGGCACGTCCACGGAGGCGATCGCCAGCCGCGTCGGCGTGTCGCAGCCGTACCTCTTCCGGCTCTTCGCGGGCAAGAAAGCGATCTTCGCCGCTGCGTCCCTCCGGTGCGTGGAGGACACCTGCCGGGTCTTCGAGGAAGCCGCCGAGGGGCTGCGCGGCGAGGAGGCCCTGCAGGCCATGGCGAACGCCTATGTGCGGCTGATCACGGAGCAGCCCGAGAAGCTCCAGATGCAGATGCAGACGTACATCACGGTCGCGGCCGCCGAGGCGGAGGGCGACCACGAGTTCGGTGAGGCCGTACGGACCGCCTGGATGAAGCTCTGGGACACCGTTCACCTGCCGCTGGGGGCGGACGACGGCGAAACCACGACCTTCCTGGCGTACGGGATGCTCATCAATACCCTGACCGCCATGGGGTTTCCGCCGGAACACCGGGTCTGGCAGGGGATCGACACGCAGGCCCGGCCATCCGGGCGGCCGGAGGAGTAGCGCGACGAGGCGGCGGCCCGCCTCTTTCATGACCGCAAAAGTTAGTTATCAATAACTAACTAGATCGCTCTCTGGGGGAGAGATGTCACAGCAGACCGCACCGGGCGAGACCGCACCGAGCCCCGGCCGCGCGAGCGCCGCCTGGGCCCTCGTCATCACCAGCGTCGCTGGCTTCATGGCGGCCCTCGACAACCTCGTCGTCACCACCGCCCTGCCCTCCATCCGCAAGGACCTCGGCGGCGCCCTGGACGACCTCGAGTGGACCGTGAGCGCCTACACGCTCACCTTCGCCGTCCTGCTGATGTTCGGCGCGGCGCTCGGCGACCGCTTCGGGCGCCGCCGGCTCTTCATCGCCGGACTCGCCGTCTTCACCGGCGCCTCGGCCGCCGCGGCCATGGCCCCCGGCATCGGCTCCCTGATCGCCGCCCGCGCGGTCCAGGGCGTCGGCGCGGCCGTGATGATGCCGCTCACGCTGACCCTGCTGACCGCGGCCGTGCCCGCCGCCAAGCGCGGGATGATGTACGGCATCTGGGGTGCCGTCAACGGGCTCGCCGTCGCCTCCGGACCGCTCATCGGCGGCAGCCTCACCGAGCACGTCTCCTGGCACTGGATCTTCTGGCTGAACGTGCCGCTCGGCCTGATCACGCTGCCGCTCGCCCGGCTGCGCCTCGCCGAGTCCCACGGCACCGGGGCCCGGCTCGACGTCCCCGGCACCCTGCTCGCCAGCGGCGGCCTCTTCGGGATCGTCTACGGCCTGGTCCGCGGCCCCGCCGACGGCTGGACCGACACCGTGGTCCTGACCGCGCTGTTCGCGGGCGGCGCGCTGCTGACCGGGTTCGTCCTGTACAGCTCCCGCGCGGCCAACCCCATGCTGCCGATGCGGCTGTTCCGGTCCCGCGCCTTCTCCGGCATCAACGCGGCCAGCCTGCTGATGTTCGTCGGCATGTTCGGCTCGATCTTCCTGCTCAGCCAGTACATGCAGGGCGTGCTCGGCTACTCGCCCACCGAGGCCGGCCTAAGGATGCTGCCCTGGACCGGCATGCCGATGCTCGTCGCGCCTATCGCCGGGATCCTCTCCGACCGCATCGGCGGCCGCCCGGTCGTCGCCGCGGGCCTGTTCCTGCAGGCCGTCGGTCTCGGCTACATGGCCGCCGTGGCCACCACGGACGCCTCCTACGCCGCCCAGCTGCCCGCCCTGGTCGTCAGCGGGGTCGGCATGGCCCTGTACTTCGCGCCGGCGGCCAATCTGGTGATGTCCAGCGTCCGCCCGCAGGAGCAGGGCATCGCCTCCGGGGCCAACAATGCGCTGCGCGAGGTGGGCGGCGCGCTCGGCATCGCGGTGATGTCGTCGATCTTCTCCGCACAGGGCGGCTACGAGAGTGCGCAGAGCTTCGTGGACGGTCTGCGGCCCGCCCTGGTCACCGGCTCGGCGGTGGTCGCCCTCGCCGCGGTCGCGGCGCTGCTGATCCCGGGCCGGCGCAGCGCCGCCCGCCTCGCGGCGGGGGACGGGCCGACGCCCGCGACCGGCCTGGAGGCCGCTGCCACCGAGGCTCCCGCCGCGGCGACCGCCGCCCTGGAGAGCACCGCCCGCTGAGACCCGGCCCGGAACCTCACCACCCTCGCCCCAAGGAGTTCGCGATGCCCGCTCTTCCCTGGATCGTGCCGAACACCCCGCCGCAGGGCACCGAGGTGCACGTCTTCGCCTCGCGCTTCGAGACCCGCTCCCTGTGGGGCGCCCTGCGCTTTCTCGCCCGCACCCCGGCGGTGTGGCGGCAGGTCGGCAAGGCGCCCGGCGCCTACGGTGCCACCCTCAAGGCACAGCCCCTGCGGCGGACCTTCTGGACGCTGTCCGGCTGGGAGTCCGCCGACGCTCTGAAGGCCTTCGCCCGCTCCGGCGCTCACCGGCCCGCCTCCCGCGGACTGGCCTCGCAGATGCGCGACGTCGCCTTCGCCACCTGGCAGACCTCCGCCGACCAACTGCCGCTGAGCTGGGAGGAGGCGGAGCGGCGGCTCACGTAGACCGTGGTCGGCGGTCCCGGTACGTCGTGCACGCGCGCGTGGCCTTCGAGAGGAGACCACGCGCGCGTGTACGCGTATGCCAGGGGCCGACGGACATCAGGAGCGCACGCACGCGTACGCGCGTGTCGGCTCGCGCGGGTGGGGTGGGCCGGGGCTGCTGGGCGCCGCCCGTCTGGATGCCGGGCCGGTGGAGGTGTCTCGTAGTCTTGGGCCCGTGCAGGTACTCCACGACGCCCCCCTTGCCCCGCTGACCAGCTTCCGGCTGGGCGGTCCCGCGACGCGGCTGGTCACTGCGGTGACCGACGCCGAGGTGATCGCCGCCGTCCGGGAGGCCGACGACAGCGGGACGCCGCTGCTGGTCATCGGCGGCGGATCGAACCTGGTGATCGGCGACAAGGGCTTCGACGGCACCGCCCTGCGCATCGCCACGCGCGGTGTCGAGCTGCGTGGTACGACGCTGGAGCTCGCGGCCGGAGAAGTGTGGACGGACGCCGTCGCCCGCACGGTCGAGGCGGGGCTCGCCGGCATCGAGTGCCTGGCCGGCATCCCCGGATCCGCTGGCGCCACGCCGATTCAGAACGTGGGTGCCTACGGTCAGGAGGTCTCCTCCACCATCACCGAGGTCATCGCCTACGACCGGCGCGCCGGCGAGACCGTCACGCTGACGAACGAGGAGTGCGCCTTCTCGTACCGCCACAGCCGCTTCAAGGCGGACCCCGAGCGCTATGTCGTGCTGCGCGTCCGCTTCGAGCTGGAGGACGCGGGCGGGCTCTCCGCGCCCGTGAAGTACGCCGAGGCGGCCCGCGCGCTCGGCGTCGAGCCGGGGGACCGGGTGCCGCTGCCCGCCGCCCGCGAGACCGTGCTGAAGCTGCGCGCCGGGAAAGGCATGGTGCTCGACGCCGAGGACCACGACACCTGGTCCGCCGGATCCTTCTTCACCAACCCGATCCTCACCGACGAGCAGTTCGCCGCGTTCCACGCGCGCGTGCGCGAGCGGCTGGGCGACGGCGTCGAGCCGCCCGCCTACCCGGCGGGGGAGGGCCGTACGAAGACCTCCGCGGCCTGGCTGATCGACAGGGCGGGCTTCACCAAGGGCTACGGCACCGGACCGGCCCGCATCTCGACCAAGCACACCCTCGCCCTCACCAACCGGGGCGCCGCCACCACGGAGGACCTGCTGGCCCTGGCCCGCGAGGTGGTCGCCGGCGTCCGCGAGGCCTTCGGGATCACGCTCGTCAACGAGCCGGTGACGGTCGGCGTCAGCCTGTAGACAGGCGGGTCTAGTAGGCCACCCCCACCCCCTGCTTCACCGTCCCCCCGTCGTCGATCATCGCCAGCATCGCGTGCGCGACGTCGGCGCGCGCGATGAAGCGGCCCTGGCGCGGGAAGCCGCCCACGACGGTGCGGTAGTGGCCGGTGAGCGGCTTGTTCTGCAGGCGGGGCGGCCGTACGGACGTCCAGTCCGTGCCGCTGCGGGCCAGTTCGGCCTCCATCCCGCGCAGGTCGGTGTAGACGTCCTTCAGGACGGCCGACACCAGGCCGCGCATCGCACGGTCCAGCGCGCCGTCGCCCTCGGGAGCGGGGCCGACGGGTCCGGCACTGACCACGAGCAGCCGTCGTACGCCCTCCGCCTCCATGGCGCGCAGGACCGTACGGGTCAGCCGGGTGGCGACCCCGGCGTCCTTGCGGCTGCGCGCGCCCAGGCCGGACAGGACCGCGTCCCGGCCACTGACGGCGGCGCGCAGCTCCTCGGGATCGGCGAGGTCGGCGCGGAACACCTCCAGCGCGTCCCCCGTGACGTCGAGCCGGGCCGGATCGCGGACCACGGCCGTCACCCGGTGGCCGGCGCCGAGCGCCTGGCGCACGATCTCGCGGCCGATGCCGCCGGTGGCGCCGAAAACGGTGAGGTTCATGTGTGCTCCCGTGCTCGGGATGATGGGTGGGTAAGTATTCACTCACCCCTGTTGACCTCTAGAGTGGGTAAGTACTCACCCACCCGTCAAGCCCGATTGGACGCCCATGGAGCCGAAGCCGGCGCGTGTCCGCATCCTCGACGCCGCCCACGAGCTCATGCTCACCGTCGGACTCGCCCGCGCCACCACCAAGGAGATCGCCCGCGCGGCCGGCTGCTCCGAGGCGGCCCTCTACAAGTACTTCGACAGCAAGGAGGAGCTGTTCGTGCGCGTGCTCGCCGAGCGGCTGCCCCGGCTCACACCCTTGCTCAACAGCCTCGCCGCCGAACCGGGACAGGGCACCCTGGAGGGCAACCTCACCGAGATCGCCCGCGAGGCCGCCCTCTTCTACGAGCAGAGCTTCCCGATCGCCGCCTCCCTGTACGCCGAGACCCAGCTCAAGCGGCGCCACGACGACGCCCTGCGCACCCTCGGCTCCGGCCCGCACCGGCCCATCCAGGACCTGGACGCCTATCTGCGCGCCGAACAGGCCGTCGGCCGCGTCCGCGCCGACGCCGACACCTTCGCGGCCGCCTCCCTGCTGCTGGGCGCCTGCGCGCAGCGCGCGTTCGCCTACGACATGACCGACACGGGGGAGCGACCGCCGGTCGACGCGTTCGCCGCGCGGCTCGCGAAGACGCTGCTGGGCGGAATCTCCGTTGCGCCGGCCTCCGCCTGAGCCGCAGCTGGGGGCATGACCATCGGCTCCGGGAGCACGGCCGTATGCGGTTGAGACTGCGCGAGTTCCGCCCCCGCACCGGTGCGCGCGAACACCGGGTCGTCCAGCCTTGGCACTCCCTGCGCCACACCTCGTTGCGTGCCCCGGAACCCATCGGGTACCTGCTCGGCGATCACGACGGGCTGAACCGGCTGGCGGGCCTGTTCTCCTTCGCCGCCTACTCCCGGCACACGATCGTCCATGTGCCGCTGCGGGACGGCGTCCCGCCCGACGAGGGGGTCGGCGAGCTGGTCGACCTCGTTCTGGTCCACCACTCGCTCGGCCTGCGCGCCGGCCAGTGGCCCGAGCTGCGCCGGAAGCTGCGGGACGGGAGCCCGCTGACCGTCCGGACGGACGAGTCGCGCACCGCGCGGGACGCCGCCGCCTGGCGTGAACGCGCGGGACGTGCCGGCTTCCGGGACGAGCTGCGGCACGCCACGCACGCGCGTACGTTCTTCCTCTTCGGCAGCCGGGACGTGTTCGCCGAGACGGCCACCTGGTTCGCGCGCGCGGCGGGCCACGGGCCGTACCAGCAGGGCGTCGCCAAGGGGCACATGCGGATGACGGGGGAGATCCCGGCGCTGGTGCAGCCGCCCGGCGGTGGGCACCCCGTCGACGTGCTGATCTGCTTCAAGGCCTATCCGCCCTACGCCCACTTCAGACGGCCGGGCGAGCCCTTCGGACGGCAGGCCGGCCCCGCCGCCGGCCTCAGCCGACCGGGCGGGTCAGCCACTCGTCCACGCCGGCCAGCAGCCGCGCCCTGACGTCCTCCGGGGCGGCCGAGCCCCGCACCGACTGGCGTGCCAGCTCGGCGAGTTCGGCGTCGGAGAAGCCGTGCGCGTGCCGTGCGATCTCGTACTGGGCGGCCAGCCGGGAGCCGAACAGCAGCGGGTCGTCGGCGCCGAGCGCCATGGGCACGCCGGCGTCGAAGAGCGTCCGCAGCGGCACGTCCTCGGGCTTCTCGTACACGCCGAGCGCCACGTTCGAGGCCGGGCACACCTCGCAGGTCACGCCCCGGTCGGCGAGCCGCTTCAGCAGCCGCGGGTCCTCCGCCGCGCGCACCCCGTGCCCGATCCGCGAGGCGTGCAGGTCGTCCAGGCAGTCGCGCACCGACGCCGGGCCGGTCAGCTCGCCGCCGTGCGGGGCCGACAGCAGCCCGCCCTCGCGCGCGATGTGGAAGGCCCGGTCGAAGTCCCGCGCCATGCCCCGCCGCTCGTCGTTGGAGAGCCCGAAACCGACCACGCCCCGGTCCGCGTACCGCACCGCGAGGCGGGCCAGCGTACGGGCGTCCAGGGGGTGCTTCATGCGGTTGGCGGCGACCAGCACGCGCATGCCGAGCCCGGTCTCCCGGGAGGTGGTCTCCACCGCGTCCAGGATGATCTCCAGTGCCGGGATCAGCCCGCCCAGCCGGGGCGCGTACGACGTCGGGTCCACCTGGATCTCCAGCCAGCGCGAGCCGTCCTTCAGATCCTCCTCGGCGGCCTCCCGGACCAGACGCCGGATGTCCTCCGGTGCGCGCAGACAGGAGCGCGCCGCGTCGTACAGCCGCTGGAAACGGAACCAGCCCCGCTCGTCCGTGGCGCGCAGCTTCGGCGGTTCGCCGCTGGTCAGTGCCTCCGTCAGGGCATCGGGCAGGCGTACGCCGTACTTGTCGGCCAGTTCCAGGACGGTCCCCGGCCGCATCGAACCGGTGAAGTGCAGGTGCAGATGGGCTTTCGGCAGCTCAGAGAGGTCACGTACACGCTCCATCCCAGGATCCTGCCGTACGCACCCGGCACATCGGTAGCCGTTTCCCCGTACGTGGTCTTGCTCGCACAAACGAACTGGGGCACCCCGAACGTCCAGGGGGTGCCCCAGTCCAAAAATGGACGAGAAACGGACCGGCTCAGGCCTTGGCCTCCGCCAGCAGCTTCTGGATGCGGCTCACGCCCTCGACGAGGTCCTCGTCGCCCAGCGCGTACGACAGCCGCAGATAGCCCGGCGTGCCGAAGGCCTCGCCCGGGACGACCGCGACCTCGACCTCCTCCAGGATCAGCGCGGCCAGCTCGACCGTGTCCTGCGGGCGCTTGCCGCGGATCTCCCTGCCGAGCAGGGCCTTGACCGACGGGTAGGCGTAGAACGCGCCCTCGGGCTCCGGGCAGACCACGCCGTCGATCTCGTTGAGCATCCGCACGATGGTCTTGCGGCGCCGGTCGAAGGCCTCGCGCATCTTCGCCACGGCCTCGAGGTCGCCGGAGACGGCGGCCAGGGCGGCCACCTGGGCGACGTTGGAGACGTTCGAGGTGGCGTGCGACTGCAGGTTCGTCGCGGCCTTCACGACGTCCTTCGGGCCGATGACCCAGCCCACGCGCCAGCCGGTCATGGCGTACGTCTTGGCCACACCGTTGACGACGATGCACTTGTCGCGCAGCTCGGGCAGGAGGGCCGGCAGGGACACCGCGGCGGCGTCGCCGTACACCAGGTGCTCGTAGATCTCGTCGGTGAGCACCCACAGGCCGTGCTCCACGGCCCAGCGGCCGATCGCCTCGGTCTCGGCCTCGGAGTAGACCGCGCCGGTCGGGTTGGACGGGGAGACGAAGAGCACGACCTTCGTCTTCTCCGTGCGCGCCGCCTCCAGCTGCTCGACCGAGACCCGGTAGCCGGTGGTCTCGTCGGCCACGACCTCCACCGGGACACCGCCGGCCAGGCGGATCGACTCCGGGTACGTCGTCCAGTACGGCGCCGGGACGATGACCTCGTCGCCCGGGTCGAGGATCGCGGCGAACGCCTCGTAGATGGCCTGCTTGCCGCCGTTGGTGACCAGGATCTGCGAGACGTCCGGCTCCCAGCCGGAGTCGCGCAGCGTCTTCGCGGCGATCGCGGCCTTCAGCTCGGGCAGGCCTCCCGCCGGCGTGTAGCGGTGGTACTTCGGGTTCTTGCAGGCCTCTACGGCCGCCTCGACGATGTAGTCCGGGGTCGGGAAGTCGGGTTCACCGGCGCCGAAGCCGATCACCGGACGCCCGGCGGCCTTCAGGGCCTTGGCCTTGGCGTCCACGGCGAGGGTGGCGGACTCGGAGATCGCGCCGACTCGGGCGGAGACCCGGCGCTCGGTGGGTGGGGTTGCAGCGCTCATGGAGCCCATCGTTCCAGACCGGAAATGTCCCCGGCACGTGGGTTTCACAGACTGAACAAGGAGGAGTCGAGACGTGAACACGGGTCCGAATCCCGCCGCCGGCCAGGACGATCTTTGGTCAAGTGGCCCCGGACGGGCACTTTCTGTTCGACGCCGGGGCCCGGACCACGTACACTCTCACCTCGTTGGCCTTCAGAAGCCGCCGCCGAAACCGGTGCACACCGCGCACCCGTCCGGATGCGGTACGTTGGGGGACACACAAAGGGTCGTAGCTCAATTGGTAGAGCACCGGTCTCCAAAACCGGCGGTTGGGGGTTCAAGTCCCTCCGGCCCTGCTACACACACCGCCAGGATGTGTGCGCGTGTACGTACAGCAATGCACCGCCGTGCGGCTCAGAAACCGGGCGCGGCACGGCCACGACCCGGGACCAGGTGAGGACTATGACGGACGCCGTGGGCTCCATCGACACGCCTGATGCCCAGGACGAGGCGGTCGAGGCCAAGAAGAAGGCCCGCAAGGGCGGTAAGCGCGCCAAGAAGGGCCCGCTGAAGCGTCTCGCCACCTTCTACCGCCAGATCATCGCGGAGCTCCGCAAGGTCGTCTGGCCGACGCGCAACCAGCTGACGTCGTACACCACTGTGGTGATCTTCTTCGTCGCCATCATGATCGCGCTGGTGACCGTGATTGACTATGGGCTCAACCACGCGGCCAAGTACGTCTTCGGCTGAGCCAAGAGCGAAGGGCGCCGTGGTACCGGCGCCCGTTTTCGCATGTTCCACCCCTATGTATCCAGGAAGAAGCAGCCACCGTGTCTGACCCGAACCTGAACGACGACGCCATCGAGTCGCGCGCGACCGCTGCCGAGATGGTGGACGACGAGCTCGACATCGTCGAGGGCGCGGACGAGCAGGACGAGTTCGAGGCTGCCGAGGCCGAGGCGGGGGAGCCGGCCGAAGAGGCTGCCCTGAACGTCGAGGACGAGGACGGGGACGCGGAGGAGGCCGAAGAGGCCGCCGCCGAGGCCGAGGCCGAAGAGGCCGCCGAGGAGGAGCCGGCCGCGCCCGTCGACCCCGTCCAGGCCCTGCGCGAGGAACTGCGTTCCCTGCCCGGCGAGTGGTACGTCATCCACACCTACGCCGGCTATGAGAACCGCGTGAAGACCAACCTGGAGCAGCGCGCCGTCTCGCTGAACGTCGAGGACTACATCTTCCAGGCCGAGGTGCCGCAGGAAGAGGTCGTCCAGATCAAGAACGGCGACCGCAAGACGATCAAGCAGAACAAGCTGCCGGGTTACGTCCTGGTCCGCATGGATCTGACCAACGAGTCCTGGGGCGTCGTCCGCAACACCCCGGGCGTCACCGGCTTCGTCGGCAACGCCTACGACCCGTACCCGCTGACCCTGGACGAGATCGTCAAGATGCTCGCCCCGGAGGCCGAGGAGAAGGCCGCCCGCGAGGCCGCCGAGGCCGAGGGCAAGCCCGCGCCGCAGCGCAAGGTCGAGGTCCAGGTGCTGGACTTCGAGGTCGGCGACTCGGTCACCGTCACCGACGGCCCGTTCGCCACGCTGCAGGCGACCATCAACGAGATCAACCCCGACTCGAAGAAGGTCAAGGGCCTGGTGGAGATCTTCGGCCGCGAGACGCCGGTCGAGCTGTCCTTCGACCAGATCCAGAAGAACTAGTCCAATTCTGGACGTCGCTCTTCCGCGCAGGTCAGGCGGGCTGTCTCAGCCGGTCTGACCTGCGCGGTTTTTGGCCGCACATCTATACCCGCTATCGTTGTGCGGTATGCCTGCGTCAGGATCGCGATCCTTGTGCGGGCATGGACCCGAATGAAAGGACCCGGAGAGCTATGCCTCCCAAGAAGAAGAAGGTCACGGGGCTCATCAAGCTCCAGATCCAGGCCGGTGCCGCCAACCCGGCCCCGCCGGTCGGCCCCGCGCTGGGTCAGCACGGCGTGAACATCATGGAGTTCTGCAAGGCCTACAACGCCGCGACCGAGTCGCAGCGCGGTTGGGTCATCCCGGTGGAGATCACGGTCTACGAGGACCGCTCCTTCACCTTCGTCACCAAGACGCCGCCGGCCGCGAAGATGATCCTCAAGGCCGCGGGCATCGAGAAGGGCTCCGGCGAGCCGCACAAGACCAAGGTCGCCAAGATCACCGAGGCGCAGGTCCGCGAGATCGCCCAGACCAAGATGCCCGACCTGAACGCGAACGACCTGGACGCCGCCGCGAAGATCATCGCCGGTACCGCGCGCTCCATGGGCGTCACGGTCGAGGGCTGACCCCAAACCCCCTAGCAGTCATGCGGCCGTAGCCGGTCGCACGTGGCAGGGCCTGCTCGGCCCAGGGACCACGACTCCTTTCAGAACACACAGGAGCAAGTTGTGAGCAAGCGCAGCAAGGCTCTCCGCGCTGCGGACGCCAAGGTCGACCGGGACAAGCTGTACGCCCCGCTCGAGGCCGTCCGTCTCGCCAAGGAGACCTCCACGACCAAGTTCGACTCCACCGTCGAGGTCGCCTTCCGTCTGGGTGTCGACCCGCGCAAGGCCGACCAGATGGTCCGTGGCACCGTGAACCTTCCGCACGGCACCGGTAAGACCGCCCGGGTCCTGGTCTTCGCGACCGGTGACCGTGCCGAGGCCGCGCGTGCCGCGGGCGCCGACATCGTCGGTGCCGACGAGCTGATCGACGAGGTCTCGAAGGGCCGCCTGGACTTCGACGCCGTCGTCGCCACCCCGGACCTCATGGGCAAGGTCGGCCGCCTCGGCCGCGTCCTCGGCCCGCGTGGTCTGATGCCGAACCCGAAGACCGGCACCGTCACCCCCGACGTCGCCAAGGCCGTCACCGACATCAAGGGCGGCAAGATCGAGTTCCGCGTCGACAAGCACTCGAACCTGCACTTCATCATCGGCAAGGCGTCCTTCGACGACAGCAAGCTGGTGGAGAACTACGGCGCCGCGCTGGAGGAGATCCTCCGTCTGAAGCCGTCCGCAGCCAAGGGTCGCTACATCAAGAAGGCCGCCATCAGCACCACGATGGGCCCCGGCATTCCGGTCGACTCCAACCGCACCCGCAACCTCCTCGTCGAGGAGGACCCGGCCGCCGTCTGAGCCCCCCGCTCACCCCGGTAGCCGCGTCAGGTACGCGTAAGTAGAGGGCGGGCCCCGCAACCTTCCAGGTGCGGGGCCCGTCCTTTCTTCGTACGGGCTTTCTTTGTACGGCCTTTCGGACGACTGTCAGTCGCCGGCGCTACGGTGGCAGGCACTCGACTTGCATGGGGGTAGACAAGATGAAGAGCACGACGGCGCGCCGGACGGCCCTTTCCGTGGCCGTGGTGGCCGCGCTGACCGGGGTGGCCGCCTGCGGCTCCTCGAAGGGCGACAAGGCGGCCGACGGCGGCGCGATCCATGTCAGCCCCATCGCGGCGGTGCTGCGCACCACCGAGCAGTCCACCGACAAGGCGGACTCGGCCAAGGTGCGCTCCACGATGTCCTTCGGCAACCTGATGTCGGCGACCGGAACCGGCGCCCTCACCTGGGCCCACGGTCTCAAGGGCAACATGACCCTCACGTACACCGGCGGTCAGATGGCCGAGATGATGCGCGCGGCCGGCACGTCGACGATGGAGGCCCGGTATCTGCCGGACGCGTACTACGCGCACATGAGCGACACCTTCGCCCAGAAGACGGGCGGCAAGCACTGGGTCAGGTACGCGTACGCCGACCTCGCCAAGTACGGCGGCGCCTCCGGTTCGTATGTGAAGGACCAGTTCCAGAACTCCACGCCGAACCAGTCGGTGAAGCTGCTGCTGGCCTCCCACGACGTGAAGAAGGTCGGCGAGGAGACCGTCTCCGGCGTCCGTACGACGCACTACGTGGGCACGGTGAACGTCGCCGACTTCGCGGGCAAGAGCAGCAACCTCAGCGCGGACCAGCTGGCCGCCCTGAAGAAGCAGCTCGACCAGGCGGGCATCACCACCGACACCGTCGACATCTGGATCAACGACCAGAACCTGCTGATGAAGAAGACCGAGCGGGCGGACACGGCCAAGGGCACCCTGACCAGCACCGCCTACTACAGCGACTACGGCGTGCCGGTCTCCGCCGAGGCGCCGCCGGCCGGTGACACCAAGGACTTCAAGGACCTGATGAAGTCCCTCGGCGTCCCCGGCTCGGGCAACACGTCGAGCGGCTCCGCCACCAGCGTTCCCGGGGCCGGCACCGGCATCAGCTCCTGAGTCCTCGCGCGACCGGGGTGTCGTAGAGCCCGATTTGCTCGACGCTGCCCCGCTCCCGTACTCTCTTCCCGAAGCCAAAGACCGCTGGTCGTTGCCGTGCGCTCGAACGAGGGCGCGGTGGCCGAAGGATCCGCTGAAAAGTGGGCGACCCGCGCAGGTGAAGTGGAAGTACTCCCGGAGTGCGCGCGCCGAGCGCGTGTGCGACCGGTCGAGTTCGCCCCGAGCGCCTGCGCCGGGGCGTTTCGTTTTCCCCAGTCCTCCTTCGGGTCCGCGCGGTCCGAATCACCCGGAAGGAGGCCGAGGCTCTATGGCGACGCCCGAAAAGGCTGCCGCGGTTGCCGAGCTGACGGACAAGTTCCGCAGCTCCAACGCCGCCGTGCTGACCGAGTACCGCGGTCTCACCGTGGCGCAGCTCAAGACGCTGCGCCGGTCGCTCGGTGAGAACGCCCAGTACGCCGTGGTGAAGAACACGCTGACCAAGATTGCGGCCAACGAGGCCGGGATCACGCTGGACGACCAGCTCTTCGCTGGTCCGACGGCTGTTGCCTTCGTCACCGGTGACCCGGTGGAGTCGGCGAAGGGTCTCCGTGACTTCGCCAAGGACAACCCGAATCTCGTCATCAAGGGCGGTGTCCTTGACGGCAAGGCGCTGTCCGCCGACGAGATCAAGAAGCTTGCGGACCTCGAGTCCCGCGAGGTTCTGCTCGCCAAGCTGGCGGGCGCCATGAAGGGCAAGCAGACGCAGACTGCTCAGCTCTTCCAGGCGCTCCCGTCGAAGCTCGTCCGCACCGTGGACGCGCTGCGCGCCAAGCAGGCCGAGCAGGGCGGTGCCGAGTAATTCGGCTCGCATCATGACCGCCGCCTGAGGCAGTGGTCGTAGCGGGCCGAACGTACGCCCGCCAGTCATGTACATCCGGCACCTGCCGAATCAATGGAAGGAAAGCCATCGTGGCTCTCACCCAGGACGAACTGCTCGCCGAGTTCGAGGGCATGACCCTCATCCAGCTCTCCGAGTTCGTGAAGGCGTTCGAGGAGAAGTTCGACGTCACCGCCGCCGCCGCGACCGTCGTCGCGGGCCCGGCCGGCCCGGCCGCCCCCGCCGAGGCCGTCGAGGAGAAGGACGAGTTCGACGTCATCCTCACCGGCGCCGGTGACAAGAAGATCCAGGTCATCAAGGTCGTGCGTGAGCTGACCTCGCTGGGTCTGAAGGAGGCCAAGGACCTCGTCGACGGCACCCCGAAGCCGGTCCTCGAGAAGGTCAACAAGGAAGCCGCCGACAAGGCCGCCGAGGCCCTCAAGGGCGCCGGCGCCTCCGTCGAGGTCAAGTAAGACCTTCGCGACCGCAGAGACGGCCTCCTAGGGCCGCGGACGTGAGAACGTCCCCCCTGGGGCTGTAACGCGAACGCACCGAAGGGCGATCATCCATCTGGGTGGTCGCCCTTCGGCGTTCCCCGGGGCCCGGCATGGGCTGCCTTGCACCTGTGTTCGTGAGGGGTAAGGTGATCTTCGCCGTGTCTCCGGACGGAGGGGTTCCGGCTGGAGACCCTTGACGAACCGCACGCAGCGCGCAATTCTCAGGACGCGTCGTCACAAGGATCCGAATCCGAGGCATGGATCGACGGCGAAGAGGGCAGTATGAACGTGCGTTGAGGGCAGGCATGCCGAGGGCGTTGACAAGAGCGGTGAGCACAGCGAGGGTCTCGACAAACCCGCACTGGACATCAGTGTGCCAAGTGGCTACACTGACCCTTTGCGCTGCCTGTTAGCTGTCCCCTGCCCGTCACCAGGGGTCTGCCCTCACTCGAGCACTGACGACAAAAGCTCCTTTGACCTGGGGTTTCTGTCTCTGTGTACGGGGGAGGGGCCGGTACGCGTGTAGTGAGTCCGAGCCCTCGGAAGGACCCCCTCTTGGCCGCCTCGCGCAATGCCTCGACCGCGAATATGAACAACGGCGCCAGCACCGCCCCGCTGCGCATCTCCTTTGCAAAGATCAAGGAGCCTCTCGAGGTTCCGAACCTGCTCGCGCTGCAGACCGAGAGCTTCGACTGGCTGCTCGGCAACACCGCTTGGCAGAGTCGGGTCGAGGAGGCTCTGGAGAACGGTCAGGACGTCCCCACCAAGTCCGGTCTGGAGGAGATCTTCGAGGAGATCTCCCCGATCGAGGACTTCTCCGGGTCGATGTCCCTGACGTTCCGGGACCACCGCTTCGAGCCGCCCAAGAACTCCATCGACGAGTGCAAGGAGCGCGACTTCACGTACGCCGCCCCGCTCTTCGTCACCGCGGAGTTCACCAACAACGAGACCGGTGAGATCAAGTCCCAGACGGTCTTCATGGGCGACTTCCCGCTCATGACGAACAAGGGCACCTTCGTCATCAACGGCACCGAGCGTGTCGTGGTGTCCCAGCTGGTCCGTTCCCCCGGTGTCTACTTCGACTCCACCATCGACAAGACGTCCGACAAGGACATCTTCTCCGCCAAGATCATCCCGTCCCGGGGCGCCTGGCTGGAGATGGAGATCGACAAGCGCGACATGGTCGGTGTCCGCATCGACCGCAAGCGCAAGCAGTCGGTCACCGTGCTGCTGAAGGCGCTCGGCTGGACGACCGAGCAGATCCTCGAGGAGTTCGGCGAGTACGAGTCCATGCGCGCCACCCTGGAGAAGGACCACACCCAGGGCCAGGACGACGCGCTGCTCGACATCTACCGCAAGCTGCGTCCGGGCGAGCCCCCCACGCGTGAGGCCGCGCAGACGCTGCTGGAGAACCTGTACTTCAACCCGAAGCGTTACGACCTCGCCAAGGTCGGCCGCTACAAGGTCAACAAGAAGCTCGGTGCGGACGAGCCGCTGGACGCCGGCGTGCTCACCACCGACGACATCATCGCCACCATCAAGTACCTGGTGAAGCTGCACGCCGGCGAGACCGAGACGACCGGCGAGTCCGGCCGTTCCATCATGGTCGAGACCGACGACATCGACCACTTCGGCAACCGCCGTATCCGCAGCGTCGGTGAGCTGATCCAGAACCAGGTCCGTACGGGTCTCGCCCGTATGGAGCGCGTCGTGCGCGAGCGCATGACCACCCAGGACGTCGAGGCGATCACGCCGCAGACCCTGATCAACATCCGCCCGGTCGTGGCGTCGATCAAGGAGTTCTTCGGCACCTCGCAGCTGTCCCAGTTCATGGACCAGAACAACCCGCTGTCGGGGCTGACGCACAAGCGTCGTCTGAACGCCCTCGGCCCGGGTGGTCTCTCCCGTGAGCGGGCCGGCTTCGAGGTCCGTGACGTGCACCCCTCGCACTACGGCCGTATGTGCCCGATCGAGACGCCGGAAGGCCCGAACATCGGTCTGATCGGCTCGCTCGCCTCCTACGGCCGGGTCAACGCGTTCGGTTTCATCGAGACGCCGTACCGCAAGGTCGTCGACGGTCAGGTCAGCGACGAGGTCGACTACCTGACCGCCGATGAGGAGGACCGCTTCGTCATCGCGCAGGCCAACGCGCCGCTGAACGAGGAGATGCGGTTCGCCGAGGCCCGCGTGCTGGTCCGCCGCCGTGGCGGCGAGGTCGACTACGTCGGCCCCGAGGACGTGGACTACATGGACGTCTCGCCGCGCCAGATGGTGTCGGTCGCGACCGCCATGATCCCCTTCCTCGAGCACGACGACGCCAACCGTGCCCTCATGGGCGCGAACATGATGCGCCAGGCCGTGCCGCTGATCAAGTCGGAGGCGCCGCTCGTCGGCACCGGCATGGAGTACCGCTCCGCGGTCGACGCCGGCGACGTGGTCAAGGCCGAGAAGGACGGTGTGGTCCAGGAGGTCTCCGCGGACTACATCACCACCGCCAACGACGACGGCACGTACATCACGTACCGCCTGGCCAAGTTCTCCCGGTCCAACCAGGGCACCTCGGTCAACCAGAAGGTCATCGTCAACGAGGGCGACCGCGTCGTCACCGGCCAGGTCCTGGCCGACGGCCCGGCCACCCAGAACGGCGAGATGGCCCTCGGCAAGAACCTGCTCGTGGCGTTCATGCCGTGGGAGGGTCACAACTACGAGGACGCGATCATCCTGTCGCAGCGCCTCGTGCAGGACGACGTCCTCTCCTCGATCCACATCGAGGAGCACGAGGTCGACGCCCGTGACACCAAGCTCGGCCCCGAGGAGATCACCCGGGACATCCCGAACGTCTCCGAGGAGGTCCTCGCCGACCTCGACGAGCGCGGCATCATCCGCATCGGTGCCGAGGTCATCGCCGGTGACATCCTCGTCGGCAAGGTCACCCCGAAGGGTGAGACCGAGCTGACCCCCGAGGAGCGTCTGCTGCGCGCGATCTTCGGCGAGAAGGCCCGTGAGGTCCGTGACACCTCGCTGAAGGTGCCGCACGGCGAGACCGGCAAGGTCATCGGCGTGCGCGTCTTCGACCGCGAGGAGGGCGACGAGCTGCCGCCGGGCGTGAACCAGCTGGTCCGCGTCTACGTCGCGCAGAAGCGCAAGATCACCGACGGTGACAAGCTCGCCGGCCGTCACGGCAACAAGGGTGTCATCTCCAAGATCCTGCCGATCGAGGACATGCCGTTCCTGGAGGACGGCACCCCGGTCGACATCATCCTCAACCCGCTGGGTGTGCCGTCCCGAATGAACCCGGGACAGGTCCTGGAGATCCACCTCGGCTGGCTCGCCAGCCGCGGCTGGGACGTCTCCGGCCTCGCGGACGAGTGGGCCCAGCGCCTGCAGGCCATCGGCGCCGACCAGGTCGCCCCGCGCACCAACGTCGCGACCCCGGTCTTCGACGGTGCCCGCGAGGACGAGCTGGCGGGTCTGCTGCAGCACACCATCCCGAACCGCGACGGCGAGCGCATGGTGCTCCCGTCCGGCAAGGCGCGGCTGTTCGACGGCCGCTCCGGTGAGCCGTTCCCGGACCCGATCTCGGTCGGCTACATGTACATCCTGAAGCTGCACCACCTGGTCGACGACAAGCTGCACGCCCGTTCGACCGGTCCGTACTCGATGATCACCCAGCAGCCGCTGGGTGGTAAGGCGCAGTTCGGTGGCCAGCGGTTCGGCGAGATGGAGGTGTGGGCCCTCGAGGCCTACGGTGCCGCCTACGCCCTCCAGGAGCTGCTGACCATCAAGTCCGACGACGTCACCGGCCGCGTGAAGGTCTACGAGGCCATCGTCAAGGGCGAGAACATCCCCGAGCCCGGCATCCCCGAGTCCTTCAAGGTGCTCATCAAGGAGATGCAGTCGCTCTGCCTGAACGTGGAGGTGCTGTCCAGCGACGGTATGTCCATCGAGATGCGTGACACCGACGAGGACGTCTTCCGCGCTGCGGAGGAGCTCGGAATCGACCTGTCCCGGCGCGAGCCGAGCAGCGTCGAAGAGGTCTGACGGGAGTCCGGCAGGGGCCTCACCACCGTGAGGCCCCCGCCGACCCCCAGGCCCCCGTTTCAGACCAAAGACTTTCGACCCTGAGAGGGATTGACGCATAGTGCTCGACGTCAACTTCTTCGACGAGCTCCGGATCGGCCTGGCCACCGCTGACGACATCCGTCAGTGGAGCCACGGCGAGGTCAAGAAGCCCGAGACCATCAACTACCGCACCCTCAAGCCCGAGAAGGACGGACTCTTCTGCGAGAAGATCTTCGGTCCGACCCGGGACTGGGAGTGCTACTGCGGCAAGTACAAGCGCGTCCGCTTCAAGGGCATCATCTGCGAGCGCTGTGGCGTCGAGGTCACGCGCGCCAAGGTGCGCCGTGAGCGGATGGGCCACATCGAGCTGGCCGCGCCCGTCACCCACATCTGGTACTTCAAGGGTGTCCCGTCGCGCCTCGGCTACCTGCTGGACCTGGCGCCGAAGGACCTCGAGAAGGTCATCTACTTCGCCGCGTACATGATCACGTACGTGGACGAGGAGCGCCGTACCCGCGACCTGCCCTCCCTGGAGGCGCACGTCTCGGTCGAGCGCCAGCAGATCGAGAACCGCCGCGACGCCGACCTGGAGGCCCGCGCCAAGAAGCTCGAGGCCGACCTGGCCGAGCTGGAGGCCGAGGGTGCCAAGGCCGACGTGCGCCGCAAGGTGCGCGAGGGTGCCGAGCGCGAGATGAAGCAGCTGCGCGACCGTGCGCAGCGCGAGATCGACCGCCTCGACGAGGTGTGGACCCGGTTCAAGAACCTCAAGGTCCAGGACCTCGAGGGCGACGAGCTGCTCTACCGCGAGCTGCGTGACCGCTTCGGCACGTACTTCGACGGCTCGATGGGTGCCGCGGCGCTGCAGAAGCGCCTGGAGTCCTTCGACCTCGAGGAGGAGGCCGAGAGGCTCCGCGAGATCATCCGCACCGGCAAGGGCCAGAAGAAGACCCGTGCCCTCAAGCGGCTGAAGGTCGTCTCCGCGTTCCTGCAGACGTCCAACAGCCCCAAGGGCATGGTCCTGGACTGCGTCCCGGTCATCCCGCCGGACCTGCGTCCGATGGTGCAGCTGGACGGTGGCCGCTTCGCGACCTCCGACCTGAACGACCTGTACCGCCGTGTCATCAACCGCAACAACCGACTGAAGCGCCTTCTCGACCTCGGTGCGCCCGAGATCATCGTGAACAACGAGAAGCGCATGCTCCAGGAGGCTGTCGACGCGCTCTTCGACAACGGCCGTCGTGGCCGCCCGGTGACGGGCCCCGGCAACCGTCCGCTGAAGTCGCTGTCCGACATGCTCAAGGGCAAGCAGGGCCGCTTCCGTCAGAACCTGCTCGGCAAGCGTGTCGACTACTCGGCGCGTTCCGTCATCGTCGTCGGCCCGCAGCTGAAGCTGCACCAGTGCGGTCTGCCCAAGGCGATGGCGCTGGAGCTGTTCAAGCCGTTCGTGATGAAGCGCCTGGTGGACCTGAACCACGCGCAGAACATCAAGAGCGCCAAGCGCATGGTGGAGCGCGGCCGTACGGTCGTGTACGACGTCCTCGAAGAGGTCATCGCCGAGCACCCGGTCCTGCTGAACCGTGCTCCCACCCTGCACCGCCTCGGCATCCAGGCCTTCGAGCCGCAGCTGGTCGAGGGCAAGGCCATCCAGATCCACCCGCTCGTCTGCACCGCGTTCAACGCGGACTTCGACGGTGACCAGATGGCCGTGCACCTGCCGCTGTCCGCGGAGGCGCAGGCCGAGGCCCGCATCCTGATGCTGTCCTCGAACAACATCCTCAAGCCGGCCGACGGCCGTCCGGTGACGATGCCGACCCAGGACATGGTCCTCGGTCTGTTCTTCCTCACCACCGACGGCGAGATGCGTGACGTCAAGGGCGAGGGCCGCTCGTTCGCGTCCGTGGCCGAGGCGATCATGGCGTTCGACGCCGGCGAGCTCTCGCTGCAGTCGCGCGTGGACATCCGCTTCCCGGTGGGCACCATCCCGCCGCGCGGCTGGACCCCGCCGGCCCGCGAGGAGGGCGAGCCGGAGTGGCAGCAGGGTGACAGCTTCCGCCTGAACACCACGCTGGGCCGTGCGCTCTTCAACGAGCTGCTGCCCGAGGACTACCCGTTCGTCGACTACGAGGTCGGCAAGAAGCAGCTCTCCGAGATCGTCAACGACCTCGCCGAGCGCTACCCGAAGGTCATCGTGGCGGCGACGCTCGACAACCTGAAGGCGTCCGGCTTCTACTGGGCCACCCGTTCCGGCGTCACCGTGGCCATCTCCGACGTCGTCGTCCCCGACGCGAAGAAGGAGATCGTCAAGGGTTACGAGGCCCAGGACGAGAGGGTCCAGAAGCAGTACGAGCGCGGTCTGATCACCAAGGAAGAGCGCACCCAGGAGCTCATCGCGATCTGGACCAAGGCGACCAACGAGGTGGCCGAGGCGATGAACGCGAACTTCCCGAAGACCAACCCGGTCTCGATGATGGTGAACTCGGGTGCACGAGGCAACATGATGCAGATGCGTCAGATTGCCGGTATGCGTGGTCTGGTGTCGAACGCGAAGAACGAGACGATCCCGCGTCCGATCAAGGCGTCGTTCCGTGAGGGTCTGTCCGTGCTGGAGTACTTCATCTCCACGCACGGTGCCCGTAAGGGTCTGGCGGACACCGCCCTGCGTACCGCCGACTCGGGTTACCTGACCCGTCGTCTGGTCGACGTCTCCCAGGACGTCATCATCCGCGAGGAGGACTGCGGCACCGACCGTGGCCTCAAGCTCCACATCGCGGAGCGCGGCGCGGACGGCGTGCTGCGCAAGGCGAACGACGTCGAGACGTCCGTGTACGCGCGCTGCCTCGCCGAGGACATCGTGGTCGACGGAAAGGTGCTGGCCCCGGCCGGTACCGACCTCGGCGACGTGCTCATCGACGAGCTGGTCAAGCACGGCGTCGAGGAGGTCAAGACCCGCTCGGTCCTGACCTGCGAGTCCGCCGTCGGCACCTGCGCGATGTGCTACGGCCGTTCGCTCGCCACCGGCAAGCTGGTCGACATCGGTGAGGCGGTCGGCATCATCGCCGCCCAGTCCATCGGTGAGCCCGGTACCCAGCTGACGATGCGTACCTTCCACACCGGTGGTGTGGCCGGTGACGACATCACCCAGGGTCTGCCGCGTGTCGTCGAGCTCTTCGAGGCCCGTACCCCGAAGGGTGTCGCCCCGATCTCCGAGGCGAGCGGCCGCGTCCGCATCGAGGAGACCGAGAAGACC
Organism: Streptomyces sp. RB17; assembly: GCF_009604455.1. Classification (GTDB taxonomy): domain Bacteria; phylum Actinomycetota; class Actinomycetes; order Streptomycetales; family Streptomycetaceae; genus Streptomyces. The sequence goes on along the minus strand of NZ_WEGL01000003.1, from coordinate 676,223 downwards.
AAGAAGCTCGTCGTCACCCCGGACGACGGCAGCGACGAGACGGCCTTCCCGATCTCCAAGCGTGCCAAGGTCCTGGTCAGCGAGGGCGAGCACGTCGAGGTGGGCCAGCAGCTCACCGTGGGTGCCACCAACCCGCACGACGTGCTGCGCATCCTGGGCCAGCGTGCCGTCCAGGTTCACCTGGTCGGCGAGGTCCAGAAGGTCTACAACTCGCAGGGTGTGTCGATCCACGACAAGCACATCGAGATCATCATCCGGCAGATGCTCCGCCGCGTGACGATCATCGAGTCCGGCGACGCCGAGCTGCTGCCCGGCGAGCTGGTCGAGCGCTCGAAGTTCGAGACCGAGAACCGTCGTGTGGTCCAGGAGGGCGGTCACCCGGCCTCCGGTCGTCCGCAGCTGATGGGTATCACCAAGGCCTCGCTGGCGACGGAGTCCTGGCTGTCGGCCGCCTCCTTCCAGGAGACGACCCGAGTCCTGACGGACGCGGCGATCAACGCCAAGTCCGACAGCCTCATCGGCCTCAAGGAGAACGTCATCATCGGTAAGCTCATCCCGGCCGGTACGGGCCTGTCCCGCTACCGCAACATCCGGGTCGAGCCGACCGAGGAGGCCAAGGCCGCGATGTACTCGGCCGTCGGCTACGACGACATCGACTACTCGCCGTTCGGCACCGGCTCCGGCCAGGCCGTTCCGCTGGAGGACTACGACTACGGTCCGTACAACCAGTAAGCGAGCAGCTTGAACCGAAGGGCGGTCACCCCGTGGGGTGGCCGCCCTTCGGCGTTCCCGGAACGCCGTTCAGGCGCGCGGCTCGCGCAGGGTCCAGTGCCCGTCCGCGTCGCCCCGTACCGCACGGCGCTCCGGGGCGGCGAGGTTCAGCCGCGCCCTGCCCCGCCCGGTGGCCAGGGGGTGGTCCGGGTGCAGGTCCGGCGTGAGCAGGTGGACGGTGAACCGGCCGCCGCCGTGGTGTTCGAACTCCAGCGCGCGGGAGGGGCCGTCCCGCCGGACCACCTCGGTGCCCAGGCCCTTCAGCGGCAGCTCCGGCTCCAGGAGCCGGGCCTCACCCGCCGGGCGTACCGCGATCCGCCACCGGCCGGGTGCACGGACGTTCAGGGCAGCTCGCCGCCGACCGGCGCGGGCACGGCGACCCGGACCCGGACGGGGCCTTCATGGAGCGTCCCGAGACCAGCCTCCGCCACCGGACGCCGGACCGTCCCGCGACGGCCACGGAGTAGGCGCAGGGCGCCGCCTCGGACACCAGCAGCGCCGGCCCGGCCCCCGGGTGGCACGGCGAGCCGCAGCTCGGTGGAGCCCGTGCCGCGGGTCCAGGAGACGTCGGTGCCGGCGAGGCGGGCCGTCTCCAGCCGCTCCAGGGCCGCGCGGCCGCCCTCCAGCAGGTCCGGGACACGGCCCGGCGCGCTCCGCCGGGCCTCCTCGTACGCCTCCACCGCGGTGCGCAAGTCCGCGAGGTCGTCCGGGTCGGCCGACGGCCCCGGTGTGTACGGGTGCAGGCGCAGCAGCTCGCCGTAGGACGTGACGGCCTGCTGGGCCGCCTGCTGCGCCCGCTCCGCGCCCTCGGCCCGCACCCGCTCGGGCGCGGCGTCCACGGACGGCGGCACCGACCGGCGCCGTACGGTCCGGGGTGCCGCCGAGAACCGGCGGGCGGCCGGCGCGGGCGCCGCCACCAGGGACGCGTACCACAGACACGCCGTCACGCCCGCGGAGAGCAGGTTCCCGGCGGTGTACAGCAGTACGAAGTTGAGCAGCCCGCTGAGCAGCCCGTAGCGCAGATACCTGACCCGTGGCGGGCGGCCGGACCTGCCCGGCGCCCCCGTGCTGAGCGTGCGCCGGGCCCGGCGGCGATGGCAGTGGCCGATTCGGCCATGTTTCCACCGTTTCGGCTGCCGGATTCCGGCAAGGAGCAAGGGGTGACACGACGGAAGGCCTTGACAGCGCGGCCGACGTGATAGAGGCGGAGCCCATTTGTTTTGACCACAGCGAATGAGGTAGGTACGCTCAGACCTTGTGCCTGGGGTGTGCCCTGGCTCTCGTGCGTGCCTTCAGACCGCACGGCGAGTCATGAGCGGCCACCGTAATCTGTGCTCTTTTCGCCTCGCGGCGGGAATCCGCCGGATTCGACACACCCGACCGCGTGGGTCGGCGAAGTTCCAGGTTAGCTGTACCCATCGGCACACAGAAACCGGAGAAGTAGTGCCTACGATCCAGCAGCTGGTCCGCAAGGGCCGGCAGGACAAGGTCGAGAAGAACAAGACGCCCGCACTCGAGGGTTCCCCTCAGCGTCGTGGCGTCTGCACGCGTGTGTTCACGACCACCCCGAAGAAGCCGAACTCGGCCCTCCGCAAGGTCGCGCGTGTGCGACTGACCAGCGGCATCGAGGTCACCGCTTACATTCCGGGTGAGGGACACAACCTGCAGGAGCACTCCATCGTGCTCGTGCGCGGCGGCCGTGTGAAGGACCTGCCGGGTGTTCGCTACAAGATCATCCGCGGTTCCCTCGACACCCAGGGTGTCAAGAACCGCAAGCAGGCTCGCAGCCGTTACGGCGCCAAGAAGGAGAAGTAAGAATGCCTCGTAAGGGCCCCGCCCCGAAGCGCCCGGTCATCATCGACCCGGTCTACGGTTCTCCTCTGGTGACCTCCCTCATCAACAAGGTGCTGCTGAACGGCAAGCGCTCCACCGCCGAGCGCATCGTCTACGGCGCCATGGAGGGTCTGCGTGAGAAGACGGGCAACGACCCGATCATCACGCTGAAGCGCGCGCTGGAGAACATCAAGCCGACCCTCGAGGTCAAGTCCCGCCGTGTCGGTGGTGCGACGTACCAGGTTCCGATCGAGGTCAAGCCCGGTCGCGCCAACACCCTCGCGCTGCGCTGGCTCGTCGGTTACTCCCGCGCCCGTCGCGAGAAGACCATGACCGAGCGTCTGCTCAACGAGCTCCTCGACGCCTCCAACGGCCTGGGTGCCGCTGTGAAGAAGCGCGAGGACACGCACAAGATGGCCGAGTCCAACAAGGCCTTCGCGCACTACCGCTGGTAGTCGCTACCCACATCGAGACCGAGAGAAGACTGAAGCCTTATGGCTACCACTTCACTTGACCTGGCCAAGGTCCGCAACATCGGGATCATGGCCCACATCGACGCGGGCAAGACGACCACCACCGAGCGGATCCTGTTCTACACCGGTGTGTCTTACAAGATCGGTGAGGTCCACGACGGCGCTGCCACCATGGACTGGATGGAGCAGGAGCAGGAGCGTGGCATCACGATCACCTCTGCTGCCACCACCTGCCACTGGCCGCTGGAAGACGTCGACCACACGATCAACATCATCGACACCCCGGGTCACGTCGACTTCACCGTCGAGGTGGAGCGCTCCCTGCGCGTGCTCGACGGTGCCGTGACGGTGTTCGACGGCGTCGCCGGCGTGGAGCCCCAGTCCGAGACGGTGTGGCGTCAGGCGGACCGCTACGGCGTGCCGCGTATCTGCTTCGTCAACAAGCTCGACCGGACCGGTGCCGAGTTCCACCGCTGCGTCGACATGATCTCTGACCGCCTGGGCGCTCAGCCGATCGTGATGCAGCTGCCGATCGGTGCCGAGGCCGACTTCAAGGGCGTCGTCGACCTGGTGACGATGAAGGCCCTGGTCTGGTCCGCCGAGGCCACCAAGGGCGAGATGTACGACGTCGTCGACATCCCGGACACGCACACCGAGGCTGCCGAGGAGTACCGCGGCAAGCTGCTCGAGGCCGTGGCCGAGAACGACGAAGAGATCATGGAGCTGTACCTGGAGGGCACCGAGCCCTCCGTGGAGCAGCTGTACGCCGCGATCCGTCGTATCACCATCGCGTCCGGCAAGGGCACCGGCACCACTGTGACCCCGGTGTTCTGCGGTACCGCGTTCAAGAACAAGGGCGTCCAGCCCCTGCTCGACGCGGTCGTGCGCTACCTGCCTTCCCCGGTTGACATCGAGGCCATCGAGGGCCACGACGTCAAGGACCCGGAGATGGTCGTCAAGCGCAAGCCGTCCGACGACGAGCCGCTGTCGGCGCTGGCGTTCAAGATCATGAGCGACCCGCACCTCGGCAAGCTCACCTTCGTCCGGGTTTACTCGGGCCGCCTGGAGTCCGGCTCTTCGGTGCTGAACTCCGTCAAGGGCAAGAAGGAGCGCATCGGCAAGATCTACCGCATGCACGCCAACAAGCGTGAGGAGATCGAGTCGGTGGGCGCCGGCGACATCGTCGCCGTCATGGGCCTGAAGCAGACCACCACCGGTGAGACGCTGTCCGACGACAAGAACCCGGTCATCCTGGAGTCCATGGACTTCCCGGCGCCGGTCATCCAGGTCGCCATCGAGCCCAAGTCGAAGGGCGACCAGGAGAAGCTGGGCGTCGCGATCCAGCGCCTGGCCGAGGAGGACCCGTCCTTCCAGGTCCACTCGGACGAGGAGACGGGCCAGACCATCATCGGTGGTATGGGCGAGCTGCACCTCGAGGTGCTGGTCGACCGTATGCGCCGTGAGTTCAAGGTCGAGGCCAACGTCGGCAAGCCGCAGGTCGCGTACCGCGAGACGATCCGCAAGGCCGTCGAGCGCGTGGACTACACCCACAAGAAGCAGACCGGTGGTACCGGTCAGTTCGCCAAGGTGCAGATCGCGATCGAGCCGATCGAGGGCGGCGACGCCTCGTACGAGTTCATCAACAAGGTGACCGGTGGCCGTATCCCGAAGGAGTACATCCCTTCGGTGGACGCCGGTGCGCAGGAGGCCATGCAGTTCGGCATCCTCGCCGGCTACGAGATGACCGGCGTGCGCGTCATCCTGATCGACGGTGGCTACCACGAGGTCGACTCCTCCGAGCTCGCGTTCAAGATCGCCGGTTCGCAGGCCTTCAAGGAGGCCGCGCGCAAGGCCAGCCCCGTGCTGCTCGAGCCGATGATGGCCGTCGAGGTCACCACGCCCGAGGACTACATGGGTGAGGTCATCGGCGACATCAACTCCCGCCGTGGCCAGATCCAGGCCATGGAGGAGCGGGCCGGTGCCCGCGTCGTGAAGGGCCTCGTGCCCCTTTCGGAGATGTTCGGTTACGTCGGCGACCTGCGCAGCAAGACGTCCGGCCGGGCCAGCTACTCCATGCAGTTCGACTCCTACGCCGAGGTTCCGCGGAACGTCGCCGAGGAGATCATCGCGAAGGCCAAGGGCGAGTAACGCACCGCGTTCACACGCCGTAGGCTTGACTCCGGAGCCTCAAGGGGCATTCCGCCGTAAACGCGGAGGAATGCCCCGGGTTCCGGGCCTTTACAGCAAAGATCACCTGGCGCCGATGAAGTAAGGCGTACAGAACCACTCCACAGGAGGACCCCAGTGGCGAAGGCGAAGTTCGAGCGGACTAAGCCGCACGTCAACATCGGCACCATCGGTCACATCGACCACGGTAAGACGACCCTCACGGCCGCCATTACCAAGGTGCTGCACGACGCGTACCCGGACCTGAACGAGGCCACCCCGTTCGACAACATCGACAAGGCGCCCGAGGAGCGCCAGCGCGGTATCACCATCTCCATCGCGCACGTCGAGTACCAGACCGAGGCGCGTCACTACGCCCACGTCGACTGCCCGGGTCACGCGGACTACATCAAGAACATGATCACCGGTGCCGCCCAGATGGACGGCGCGATCCTGGTGGTCGCCGCGACCGACGGCCCGATGCCGCAGACCAAGGAGCACGTGCTCCTGGCCCGCCAGGTCGGCGTTCCGTACATCGTGGTCGCCCTGAACAAGGCCGACATGGTGGACGACGAGGAGATCCTGGAGCTCGTCGAGCTCGAGGTGCGTGAGCTCCTCTCCGAGTACGAGTTCCCCGGCGACGACGTTCCGGTCGTCAAGGTCTCCGCTCTCAAGGCCCTCGAGGGCGAGAAGGAGTGGGTGGACTCCGTCCTCAACCTGATGAACGCCGTCGACGAGTCGATCCCGCAGCCGGAGCGCGACGTCGACAAGCCGTTCCTCATGCCGATCGAGGACGTCTTCACGATCACCGGTCGCGGTACGGTCGTCACCGGCCGTATCGAGCGTGGTGTCCTGAAGGTCAACGAGACCGTCGACATCATCGGCATCAAGACCGAGAAGACCTCCACCACGGTCACCGGCATCGAGATGTTCCGCAAGCTGCTCGACGAGGGCCAGGCCGGTGAGAACGTCGGTCTCCTCCTCCGTGGCATCAAGCGCGAGGACGTCGAGCGCGGCCAGGTCATCATCAAGCCGGGCTCGGTCACCCCGCACACCGAGTTCGAGGCCCAGGCCTACATCCTGTCCAAGGACGAGGGTGGCCGCCACACGCCGTTCTTCAACAACTACCGTCCGCAGTTCTACTTCCGTACGACGGACGTGACCGGCGTGGTGACCCTCCCCGAGGGCACCGAGATGGTCATGCCGGGTGACAACACCGAGATGAAGGTGGACCTCATCCAGCCCGTCGCCATGGAAGAGGGCCTGAAGTTCGCCATCCGTGAGGGTGGCCGCACGGTGGGCGCCGGCCAGGTCACCAAGATCGTCAAGTAAGTTCCGCTTGCTTGAGGGTCACCTGACCTGAGGTCTCCGACCTGGAAGAGGCCCGTACGACTTCGGTCGTACGGGCCTCTTTGTCGTTGGATAGCACCCTCTGGCGCTCGGGCCTTCGAAAGTATTCGTCGCGTACGACCCGTTCCCCGCGGCGCTCCCTCTCTCCAGTATTTGTCATGCCGCTGAGCAAATAGGGAGTGGAGGGGCTGTCGTATGTCCATGGCACGCAGAACGGTGCTCGGGGCGGGGCTTGCCGCTGTGCCGGTGCTGACGTCGGGGGTCGCGTGGGGCGCCGGGGGCGACGGCCCGGAGGTGACGGAGCCGGGGTCGTACATCTCCTTCACAGGCGGGGCGTTCGCCCTGGTCGGCGCGCCCGTGGTGGTCAGCCCCGAGGATCACCCCGGCGTCGTACGGGTCGCGGGCGACCTGCGCGACGACCTCGAACGCGTCACGGGCGTCCGCCCGGGCTCGGCGATGGGGCGGTTCCCGGTCATCCTCGGCACCATCGGCCGCAGCCCGCTGGTCGACGGCCTGGTCAGCTCCGGGAAACTGGACGTGACAGGCGTGCGCGGGCGGTGGGAGACCTCGCTGCAGACGGTCGTGGAGCATCCGATGCCCGGCGTGGAGCGGGCGTTCGTCATCGCCGGCAGCGATCCGCGAGGCGCGATCTTCGGCGCGTACGACGTCTCGTACGGCATCGGCGTCTCGCCCTGGCACTGGTGGGACGACGTGCCGCCGGTGCGGCGCACCGGGGTGTGGGTGCGGCCGGGCCGGTTCACCCAGGGCAGCCCGGCGGTGAAGTACCGGGGCTTCTTCATCAACGACGAGAACCCGGCGCTCGGCACCTGGGCGCCGGCGTACTTCGGCCCCGGAAAGGCGCCCGGACACCCGGACGGCTTCAACTCCGCCTTCTACTCAAGGGTGTTCGAGGTCCTGCTGCGCCTGAAGGGCAACTACCTCTGGCCCGCGGTCTGGGGCCGGGCCTTCGCGGAGGACGACCCGGAGAACCACCAGCGGGCCGCGGAGTACGGCGTCGTCATAGGCACCTCTCATGAGGCGCCGATGATGCGTGGCATCGAGGAGTGGAACCGCCACGCGACCCCGGGGCACGACCCCTACGGGGGCACGGGCGAATGGTCGTACCGCCGCAACGCGGAGGCGCTGCGCGCGTACTGGCGCGCCGGCATCCAGCGCATGGTCGACCAGGGCTTCGAGGGAGTCGTGACCCTCGGCATGCGCGGCAACGGCGACACCAGCCTGCCCGACGGCGACGGCATCGAGCTGATGCAGCAGATCATCGCCGACCAGCGGCGGATCATCGAGGAGGTGACGGGCAGACCGGCCGCCGAGACTCCGCAGGTCTGGACGCTCTACAAGGAGGTGCAGCGGTACTGGGACCGGGGCCTGCGCGCGCCGGACGATGTCACGGTGGTCCTCACGGACGACAACTGGGCGAACATCCGCAAGCATCCGGACGGCGTCCGGGGCGGCGGCTTCGGCCTGTACTACCACTTCGACTACGTCGGCGCGGGCCGCAACTACAAGTGGGTGGACACGGCGAACATCCGCAACGTCTGGGACCAGCTCCACCAGGCGCACGCCTACGGCAACCACGGTCTGTGGGTGGCGAACGTGGGCGATCTGAAGGGCAACGAGCTGCCGACGGAGTTCTTCCTGACGTACGCCTGGAATCCGGACGGCTGGCCGCTGGAACGCCTCGGTGAGTGGGAGGAGCGTTACGCCCGCCAGAACTTCGGCGACACGTCGGCCCGGGAGATCGCCTCGGTCCTGTCGGCGTACGGCCGCCTCCAGGCCCGCCGCAAGCCGGAGTTGCTCAACCGCCGCATCACCCTGTCCGCCGACGGCCAGGTGGTCTACGACGACCAGCAGAGCCCGTACTACTTCGCGCACCGGGAGCTGGAGCGGGTGACGGGAGAGTGGCGGGAGCTGGGCGGGCGCGCGGAGCGGATCGCGCGCCGGCTGCCCCCCGAACGGCAGGATGCCTGGTTCGAGCTGGCCGGCTACGAGGTGACGGCGACCGCGAACCTGTACGCGCTGCGGGCGGCGGAGTTCGAGAACCTGCTGTACGCGCGGCAGGGCAGAGCGGCGACGAACGACCGGGCGGCTGCGGCGGAGGCGGCCCTGGCGAGGGACTTCGCGCTTGCGGACCGCTTCAACTCGGCCGTGGCGAAGGGAAAATGGAAAGGCTTCCAGACCCAGCCGCACATCGACTACGGCGATGTGGACCGGTACGGCCCCAACGCGCCCTGGCAGCAGCCGGAGAAGGACAACGTGGCTCTGCCGGACGTGTTGTTCCCGGCGGTACGGCGGATCGAGGTGCCCTCGGGCGCCGAGCTGGGCGTGTCGGTGGACGGGGCGGAGGACGCGGGGGAGTGGTGGCCCGGTGGTTCTGCCAGGGACGCGTCCCTGCCGTCGTTCAGCCCGTACCAGACGCGGCCGCAGCAGTACGTGGAGGTCTTCAACAGGGGCCGTACGCCCTTCGACTACGAGGTGCGGTCCTCGGCACCCTGGCTGGTGGTGGACCACCCGCGTGGCCGGGTGGAACAGCAGGTCCGGCTGGAGGTCCGGGTGGACTGGACGAAGGCTCCGGCAGGCCCCGCGGAGGGCACGCTGACGGTGAACGGGGCGGGGGCTTCGGTGACGGTGAGGTGTGTGGCGGAGCGACCTTCCGCCCGGGGCTTGCGTGGCTTCGTCGAGGCGGGCGGCTATGTGGCGATCGACGCTGAGCACTACGACCGGGCGGTGGGCGGCTGGCGCCGGCTCGACGGCATCGGGCGCACCGGCGCGGGCATGACCCCGTGGCCGGTGACGTCCCCGAGCCGCACGCCGGGAGGCTCCTCACCGTGCCTGGAGTACGAGGTGAGCCTGCCGTCCGATCCCGGTGAGGTGACGGTGTGGGCGTACGTCTCGCCGCGCAACCCGGCTCTGCCGGGCGTCACGGGCCTGTCCTACGGCGTCTCGCTGGACGACGGCCCGATCCGGACGGTGGACATCACGGCCGGCGCGGACGACGGCGCGCTGAACACGGTCTGGGCCCGCAACACGTCGGACAACGTGAACCGCACGGCCACCCGCCACTCCGTGGGGTCGGCCGCGGTGCACCGGCTGACGTTCTGGATGGTGGATCCGACGGTGGTGGTGCAGCGGTTGGTGATCGATACGGGCGGGTTGCCCGAGCTGTATCTGGGCCCGGTGGAGAGCCGGCGCGTATAGCGATTGCCGTACGATGCGCCCTCATGGCGATACAGAATCCGTATCCGTGGGGACCCCCGTACGGCGGCCCGCCGCCTTCGCCGGTGAACATCCCGGCGAAGGACGTGCGGCCTCGGCGCATCTGGTACGTGGTGGCGGCGCTGCTGGGGCTCGTACTGGCCGGTGCCGGTATCGCCTTCATCGTGGTGGCGGGGAAGAGCATCGTGGACTCGATCGACACCGCCCACAGCTTCTCCAGCGGTGACTCGCGGACGTTCCGCTTCGTCCAGGGGGAGACCAAGGCGATCTACGTCTCGCAGTCCGGGCAGGGCCATGTCGTCTGCCGGATCCCCCAGATGCGGTCCGGGTCGATGACCCGGCCGAGCAGCACCTTCCGCATCACCCTCGGTTCCCGCACCTGGGACCGCGTGCTCGAGGTGAAGCCCGGCAGCAGCGGCGACTACACGCTCACCTGCACCTCGGAGCTGCCGGCCGAGTTCGCGCTGGGGGACAAGCCCCGGGTGGGGGACACGGTCGGGAGCATCGCCGTGGGCATCGGCTGCTTCATCGCCGCGCTCGCCGCGACCGTGACCATCACCGTCGTCACCGCGGTTCGCCGCGGCAGCCACCGCCGCCGGCTGGCCGCCGCGTCGGCCCCTCCGCCGCAGTGGGGTGCACCGCAGCAGTGGGGCGCACCGCCCTCCGGTCCCGGTCCGTGGCCCCCGGCCGGCCCGATGTCCTAGCGCGACACCTGTTTCACCGTGGCGCCGGGGACGGTGATCTCGGCCCATACGGTCTTGCGCGGCGGCCTGCCCGGCGAGACGCCCCAGCGGTCGGCCAAGGCCTCCACGAGGACCAGTCCCCGGCCCGAGTCGGCCTCGGCCGAAGGGGGTTGCGTCCGGGGCATGCGGTCACCGCGCGTGTCGGTCACCTCGATGCGGAGCGTCTCGCCGACGACGTAGAGCGTGAGCCGGAAGCTCCTTCCGGGCACCCGGCCGTGGGTCGCGGCGTTGGCCGCCAGCTCGCCCACGACGTGCGCCGCCGGGTCCAACGGGAGTCCCCAGTTGCGGAGTTGTTCCGTGGTCAGGAGGCGAGCCAGGCGTGCGCCGCGACGGGTGGGGGACAGGAGGACCGTGAAGTTCGGGATGGGGCTGGCGAGTTCGGCCGGAGCGTGGGCAGCCTCGGCGGTTTCCTGATTCATGTCACTCAGCGTGGCCGTGTGTGCTTCCGTGGGTGAGTCACAACGCCTGCACGTACGGTGACTGTCCCGGCTTTTGTCCCGGCTGTCTCGGCTGTCTCGCGCGTTGTACGGGTACGAGTGCGCGTCGGAGGAGGGGTCATGGGCGACGGTGTGGACGAGGCGGGTTGGGACGTCGAGCCGGGGGACGAGATCGAGCCGGTGGTGCAGGCGGTGGGGCGCCTGCTCAAGGTGTGCCGGGAGGCGGCCGGGATGAGCGTGGCCGACCTGGCCGAAGCCCTGGGCTACGGCGAGGACATGATCCGCAAGATCGAGCGCGGGGCGCGGATCCCTCGGCCGGAGCTGCTGGATCGGGCGGACCGGATCCTGAAGGCGCAGGGGCATCTGCGGGCGTTCATGGAGGACATGCGGAAGGCCCGGTATCCCAAGAAGGTGCGCGAGCTGGCGGAGCTGGAGGGGCGGGCGGTGGAGATGCTGCTGTACAGCCACCACAACATCCATGGCCTGCTGCAGACGGAGGAGTACGCGCGAGCGCTGCTCCGCACCTGGCGTCCGGCCTACTCGCCGGACCAGCTGGAGCGCATGGTGGCCGCTCGCGTAGCCCGGAAGTCCGTCTTCGAGCGCTCGCCCGCACCGGAGTTCAGCTTCGTCCAGGAAGAGGTGACGCTCCGTCGCCCGGTCGGGGACACAATGGTGTTGCGCCGACAGCTCGAACACATGCTGGAGGTCGCGCAGTTGCCTTCCGTGGAGCTTCAGGTGATGCCGACCGCCCGCGCGAACCACCCCGGGACGGCCGGTCTGATCGAAGTGCTGAAGTTCGTGGACGGGACGGGAGTTGGCCGTACCGACGGTGACTTCTCAGGCCGCCCCGTCTCGAGCCCGAGGCAGCTCCGTGTCCTCGACCTGCGCTATGGCATCATCCGGGCTCAGGCGCTCACGCCAGAGGAGTCTCTGGTCTTCATCGAGCAGGCACTGGGAGAACTATGAGCACCCCGGAACTCCACTGGTTCAAGAGCAGCTGTAGCGACAGCAGCAACGGCAATGACTGCCTCGAGGTAGCCCTCACCTGGCACAAGAGCAGCTACAGCAGCAGCAGCAACGGCAACGACTGCGTCGAGGTGGCCGAAGCCCCCACCACCATCCACATCCGCGACTCCAAGAACCCCACCGGCCCCCGCCTCGCCCTCGCGCCGGAGGCCTGGTCGGAGTTCGTACGTGCACTCTGACGCCACCGGCACCGCCACCGATCTTGTCCGACCGAAAGTGAAGCCGTGAGCGCCGTCCCACCCTCCGACCACCCCGACGAGTCCTCCATACCCGACGAGCAGTGGGAGGCGTTCCTGCGCGAGGCCGCCGAGGACGGTGGCAGGAACGCGCCGAAGGAGCCGTCCGCGCGGGCGCGGATGGTGACGCGTCGGCTGCAGGCGGTACCGGACCAGGCTGCCGAGGGCGGTCGTCGGCGGTGGCGGCGGAAGCAGGCGCAGCCCACGCTGCCGCCGGGATGGCGCACCGGTCCGGCCTGGCGGGAGACGAACGGGCGGAGCGGTCGGCGCCGTGCCGTGGGCTCGGCGATCGGAGTGGTGCTGGCGGTGGCGGTGGCCGTCGTAGCCGTACGGCCCTCGCTGCTGGACCGGCTTCCCGGCCGCAGCCACGACTCGGGGTCCTCGGCCTCGCCGCTGCCTGCCGAGACGGCGTTGCCGTCCGGTGCTCCGGGCACGGTCGACCACACCGGACTGCCCACCCGCAACGAACCGTTCCGCGGTTCGCCCGCCGTGCGGTGGGCCGACGGAGCGGACGCCATCGAGGTGCCGCACGCGAAGGCCGTGGCCGGGATGAGCCAGGACGACGTGGCCCTCGCCCTGCGCCGCACCAAGGAGTTCCTGGTCGACACCAATCTGGACCCGGCCGTGCTGCGCGGCGGGCAGCCCGACGCGGCGCTGGCCCTGCTCGACCCGCAGCAGCCGCACACGCTGTCCGGCCTGCGGCGCTCGCTGCGCACCCCGGACCGCCGGCGCAACCCCCTGGATCTGGTGACCCGCTTCGACCCGGCGGAAGTGGCCCTCGCCGGTGACGTGATCAAGGTGCGCGGCCATATGACGTTCTCCGCCGGTGCCGCGGGCGAGGTGCGGGTGCACGCGGACTACACCTTCGTCTACCCGCTGGTCCGGGCCGGTGGAAAGGGAGGCGGCGCCGGTGCCGACGATGTCGTGGCACGGACGATCATCCGCCGCGACCTGACCATGGTCCTGCTCGACCCGCGCAAGTGGATCTCGACCGAGGGCAAGCTCGGGGTCCGGTCGTCCGACAGCGAGTTCTACAACACCGAGTGCGACGTCCACGACGGCTACTACCACCCCGTCTTCCCGGACGGCGCCCCCACGGGCGCCCCGGCCACGGGCCCCGCCGTGGACCCGTACGACCGCAGCAAGTCCGTGACGGACGACCATGACAAGGGCTGCGGGACGGTCACCCGCACCTGACGAGGTCCCGGTTTGACCTACGTCACCTTGGGGGTATTCTCTCCGGCCCGATTGGCATCCGCCCCGCCCGATATGGCAGACTGTCCGAGTTGCTCGGTCGAGTGTTGATGCTGCGCGCCTCCCGCCGGGAGGACTGGAAGCGAGTCCCACAGTACTCGTCGCCCTAACTGCCCACGGGCAGCACTGGGGCGGACGTACGGGAATCTTCCGGGAAGCGTGGGCGCGGCACCGGCCAGGCGCCCGGTGGGCCCGAGGTCCCCGGTCCGCGGTTCCGGAAGGGCCGTGCGCATTCCTGCAGGGATGTTCGAACAAGGGACATCTGTGTCAGCGGGAGCGCGACACGCCCGACCGCGTGGGTCGGAGAAACGAAGGCAGCAGAAGGAATCCGCCGGGTTCCAGAGCCATAGAGAGACAGGACTACTGAGTAGCCATGGCGGGACAGAAGATCCGCATCCGGCTCAAGGCCTACGACCACGAGGTCATCGACTCCTCGGCGAAGAAGATCGTCGAGACGGTGACCCGCACTGGTGCGTCGGTCGCGGGCCCGGTGCCGCTGCCCACTGAGAAGAACGTGTACTGCGTCATCAAGTCGCCGCACAAGTACAAGGACTCGCGCGAGCACTTCGAGATGCGCACGCACAAGCGCCTGATCGACATTCTCGACCCGACCCCCAAGACCGTTGACTCTCTGATGCGACTCGACCTGCCGGCCGGTGTCGACATCGAGATCAAGCTCTGAGGCTGGTGGGCTGAGAATGGCTAAGCAGATCAAGGGCATCCTGGGCGAGAAGCTCGGCATGACGCAGGTGTGGGACGAGAACAACCGTGTTGTTCCGGTCACCGTCGTCAAGGCCGGCCCGAACGTCGTCACCCAGGTCCGTACGAACGACGTGGACGGCTACGAGTCCGTTCAGATCGCCTTCGGCGAGATCGACCCGCGCAAGGTGAACAAGCCCCTCAAGGGCCACTTCGCCAAGGCCGACGTCACCCCCCGTCGCCACCTCGTCGAGATCCGCACCGCGGACGCCTCCGAGTACACGCTGGGCCAGGAGATCACCGCTGAGGTGTTCGAGGCCGGCGTGAAGGTCGACGTGACCGGCAAGAGCAAGGGCAAGGGCTTCGCCGGTGTCATGAAGCGTCACAACTTCAAGGGCCTCGGCGCCGGACACGGCACCCAGCGCAAGCACCGCTCTCCCGGTTCCATCGGTGGCTGCGCCACCCCGGGCCGCGTGTTCAAGGGCCTCCGCATGGCGGGTCGCATGGGCAACGAGCGGGTCACCACCCAGAACCTGACCGTCCACGCCGTTGACGCGGAGAAGGGTCTGCTGCTCATCAAGGGCGCGGTTCCCGGTCCGAACGGCGGCCTCGTCCTGGTCCGCACCGCGGCCAAGGGGGCCTGAGGTAACCGATGAGCACTGTTGACATCCTTTCGCCGGCGGGCGACAAGGCCGGTTCCGTCGAGCTCCCCGCGGAGATCTTCGACGCCAAGGTCAGCGTTCCGCTGATCCACCAGGTCGTCGTCGCGCAGCTGGCCGCTGCCCGTCAGGGCACGCACAAGACCAAGACCCGCGGTGAAGTCCGTGGTGGTGGCAAGAAGCCGTACCGCCAGAAGGGCACCGGTCGCGCCCGTCAGGGTTCGACCCGCGCGCCGCAGTTCGCCGGCGGTGGCGTCGTCCACGGCCCGCAGCCGCGTGACTACTCGCAGCGCACCCCGAAGAAGATGAAGGCCGCCGCCCTGCGCGGTGCCCTCACCGACCGGGCGCGTCACAACCGCATCCACGTCGTCTCCGGCGTGGTCGAGGGCGAGACCCCCAGCACCAAGGCCGCCAAGTCGCTGTTCGGCAAGATCTCGGAGCGCAAGAACCTGCTCCTGGTCGTCGACCGCGCCGACGAGGCCGCGTGGCTTTCCGCCCGCAACCTGCCCCAGGTCCACATCCTGGAGCCGGGCCAGCTGAACACGTACGACGTTCTCGTCTCGGACGACGTGGTCTTCACCCAGGCCGCTTTCGAGTCCTTCGTGTCTGGCCCCAAGGCCGCTGACACCGAAGGGAGCGAGGCCTGATGGCTACGCGTCACCCGAGCATTGCCTCGAAGGCGGCCAAGGCCGCCAAGGCCGCGCGCGTCGCCAAGGCGCGTCGCCACGCCACCGAGGGCAAGAACACCGTCGAGACCCCGCTGAGCAAGTCGTACACGGACCCCCGTGACGTCCTGCTGAAGCCGGTCGTCTCCGAGAAGAGCTACGCGCTCCTCGACGAGAACAAGTACACGTTCATCGTCGACCCGAACGCCAACAAGACCCAGATCAAGCAGGCCGTCCAGGCGGTCTTCGACGTCAAGGTCACCGGGGTCAACACGATCAACCGCCAGGGCAAGCGCAAGCGGACCCGCACCGGCTTCGGCCAGCGCGCGGGCACCAAGCGCGCGATCGTGACCCTCGCCGAGGGCGACCGTATCGACATCTTCGGCGGTCCGACCGCCTAAGGGCGGTCCGGATCGTCCGATATCGGACGAGGACTGAGAAATGGGAATCCGCAAGTACAAGCCGACTACGCCGGGCCGTCGTGGCGCCAGCGTCGCCGACTTCGTCGAGGTCACGCGGTCCACGCCGGAGAAGTCGCTGGTCCGCCCGCTGCACAGCAAGGGCGGCCGTAACAACGCCGGTCGTGTGACCGTTCGCCACCAGGGTGGCGGACACAAGCGCGCCTACCGCGTGATCGACTTCCGTCGTCACGACAAGGACGGCGTGCCGGCGAAGGTCGCGCACATCGAGTACGACCCCAACCGCACCGCGCGCATCGCGCTGCTGCACTACGCCGACGGCGAGAAGCGCTACATCCTCGCCCCGCGCAACCTGCAGCAGGGCGACACCGTGGAGAACGGTCCCGGGGCCGACATCAAGCCGGGCAACAACCTGGCCCTCCGCAACATCCCGGTCGGTACCACGATCCACGCGATCGAGCTCCGTCCCGGTGGCGGTGCCAAGTTCGCCCGCTCCGCCGGTGCCTCCGTGCAGCTGCTCGCGAAGGAGGGCTCGATGGCCCACCTCCGCATGCCGTCCGGCGAGATCCGCCTGGTCGACGTCCGCTGCCGCGCCACCGTCGGTGAGGTCGGCAACGCCGAGCAGAGCAACATCAACTGGGGTAAGGCCGGCCGTAAGCGGTGGCTGGGCGTCCGCCCGACCGTCCGTGGTGTCGTGATGAACCCGGTCGACCACCCGCACGGTGGTGGTGAGGGCCGGACCTCCGGTGGCCGCCACCCTGTGTCCCCGTGGGGCAAGAAGGAAGGCCGTACTCGTTCGCCCAAGAAGGCGTCGAACAAGTACATCGTCCGCCGCCGCAAGACGAACAAGAAGCGCTAAGGACGGGTTGAGATGCCTCGTAGCCTGAAGAAGGGGCCCTTCGTCGACGACCACCTGATCAAGAAGGTGGACGCCCAGAACGAAGCCGGCACCAAGAACGTCATCAAGACCTGGTCCCGCCGCTCGATGATCGTCCCGGCCATGCTGGGCCACACGCTGGCGGTGCACAACGGCAAGACCCACATCCCGGTGTTCGTCACCGAGTCGATGGTCGGCCACAAGCTCGGCGAGTTCTCGCCGACGCGCACCTTCCGGGGTCACGTCAAGGAAGACCGGAAGTCGAAGCGCCGCTAGTAGCGGATCGCATTCAGACACGTAAGTAACTGAAGGGACAACCATGGAAGCCAGGGCCCAGGCGCGGTACATCCGCGTCACGCCCATGAAGGCCCGCCGCGTGGTGGACCTCATCCGTGGCATGGACGCCACGGAGGCCCAGGCTGTTCTGCGATTCGCTCCGCAGGCAGCCTCCGTGCCGGTCGGCAAGGTGCTCGACAGCGCCATCGCCAACGCCGCGCACAACTACGACCACACCGACGCCGACAGCCTCTACATCTCCGAGGCGTACGTCGACGAGGGTCCGACCCTGAAGCGGTTCCGTCCGCGTGCCCAGGGCCGTGCCTACCGGATCCGCAAGCGGACCAGCCACATCACCGTGGTCGTCAGCAGCAAGGAAGGAACCCGGTAATGGGCCAGAAGGTAAACCCGCATGGGTTCCGGCTCGGTGTCACGACCGACTTCAAGTCGCGTTGGTACGCCGACAAGCTGTACAAGGACTACGTCAAGGAAGACGTCGCCATCCGTCGGATGATGACGTCCGGCATGGAGCGCGCCGGTATCTCGAAGGTGGAGATCGAGCGCACCCGTGACCGCGTGCGTGTGGACATCCACACCGCTCGTCCCGGCATCGTCATCGGCCGCCGTGGCGCCGAGGCCGACCGCATCCGCGGCGACCTCGAGAAGCTCACGGGCAAGCAGGTCCAGCTGAACATCCTCGAGGTCAAGAACCCCGAGACCGACGCTCAGCTGGTTGCCCAGGCCGTTGCCGAGCAGCTCTCCTCCCGCGTCTCCTTCCGCCGTGCCATGCGCAAGAGCATGCAGTCGGCGATGAAGGCCGGCGCCAAGGGCATCAAGATCCAGTGCGGTGGCCGCCTCGGCGGCGCCGAGATGTCCCGCTCGGAGTTCTACCGCGAGGGCCGTGTGCCCCTGCACACGCTCCGCGCGAACGTGGACTACGGCTTCTTCGAGGCCAAGACGACCTTCGGCCGCATCGGTGTGAAGGTCTGGATCTACAAGGGCGACGTCAAGAACATCGCCGAGGTCCGCGCCGAGAACGCTGCGGCCCGTGCGGGTAACCGCCCGGCCCGCGGTGGTGCCGACCGCCCGGCCCGTGGTGGCCGCGGTGGCGAGCGGCGCGGTCGCAAGCCGCAGCAGGCTGCCGGCGCCGAGGCCCCCAAGGCCGAGGCTCCCGCCGCTCCGGCTGAGAGCACCGGAACGGAGGCCTGACCGACATGCTGATCCCCCGTAGGGTCAAGCACCGCAAGCAGCACCACCCCAAGCGTCGGGGTGAGGCCAAGGGCGGTACCACGGTCGCGTTCGGCGAGTACGGCATCCAGGCCCTCACGCCGGCGTACGTGACCAACCGCCAGATCGAGGCGGCTCGTATCGCGATGACCCGCCACATCAAGCGTGGCGGCAAGGTCTGGATCAACATCTACCCGGACCGCCCGCTCACGAAGAAGCCGGCCGAGACCCGCATGGGTTCCGGTAAGGGTTCGCCGGAGTGGTGGATCGCGAACGTGCACCCGGGCCGGGTCATGTTCGAGCTGTCCTACCCGAACGAGAAGATTGCGCGTGAGGCTCTCACTCGTGCGGCTCACAAGCTGCCGATGAAGTGCCGCATCGTCAAGCGCGAGGCAGGTGAAGCGTGATGTCGGTCGGTACCAAGGCGTCCGAGCTGCGCGAACTGGGCAACGAGGAGCTTCTGGCGAAGCTCCGCGAGGCCAAGGAAGAGCTGTTCAACCTCCGCTTCCAGGCGGCGACGGGCCAGCTCGAGAACCACGGCCGTCTGAAGGCGGTCCGCAAGGACATCGCCCGGATCTACACCCTCATGCGTGAGCGTGAGCTCGGCATCGAGACGGTGGAGAACGCCTGATGAGCGAGAAGAACGTGACTGAGAACACTGAGGCGCGCGGTTTCCGCAAGACCCGTGAGGGCCTCGTCGTCAGCGACAAGATGGACAAGACCGTCGTCGTCGCCGTCGAGGACCGCGTCAAGCACGCGCTGTACGGCAAGGTCATCCGCCGTACCAACAAGCTCAAGGCGCACGACGAGCAGAACGCCGCGGGTGTCGGCGACCGCGTCCTCCTGATGGAGACCCGGCCGCTGTCCGCGACGAAGCGCTGGCGCGTCGTCGAGATCCTCGAGAAGGCCAAGTAATTCCTGCGGGGCAAACCCGCAGGTCAGTTCCGCCAGGCTCCGGGGGCCGTTGAAAGACGGCCCCCGGGGAACCGGCAGACGATCAGGAGATAGACGTGATCCAGCAGGAGTCGCGACTGCGCGTCGCCGACAACACTGGTGCGAAGGAGATCCTTTGCATCCGTGTGCTCGGTGGCTCCGGTCGCCGCTACGCGGGCATCGGTGACGTCATCGTCGCCACCGTCAAGGACGCGATCCCCGGTGGCAACGTGAAGAAGGGTGACGTCGTCAAGGCGGTCATCGTTCGCACCGTCAAGGAGCGCCGCCGTCCGGACGGCTCGTACATCCGCTTCGACGAGAACGCCGCCGTCATTCTGAAGAACGACGGCGACCCTCGCGGCACCCGCATCTTCGGCCCGGTCGGGCGTGAGCTGCGCGAGAAGAAGTTCATGAAGATCATCTCGCTGGCTCCGGAGGTGCTGTAAGCATGAAGATCAAGAAGGGCGACCTGGTCCAGGTCATCACCGGCAAGGACAAGGGCAAGCAGGGCAAGGTCATCGCGGCCTACCCCCGCGAGGACCGTGTCCTGGTCGAGGGTGTCAACCGGGTCAAGAAGCACACCAAGGCCGGTCCGACCGCCAGCGGTTCGCAGGCCGGCGGCATCGTGACCACCGAGGCGCCGATCCACGTCTCCAACGTCCAGCTGGTCGTGGAGAAGGACGGCAACAAGGTCGTCACGCGTGTCGGCTACCGCTTCGACGAAGAGGGCAACAAGATCCGCGTTGCCAAGCGGACGGGTGAGGACATCTGATGGCTACCACCACCACTCCGCGTCTGAAGCAGAAGTACCGCGACGAGATCGCGGGCAAGCTGCGTGACGAGTTCAAGTACGAGAACGTCATGCAGGTTCCCGGCCTCGTCAAGATCGTGGTCAACATGGGTGTCGGCGACGCCGCCCGTGACTCGAAGCTGATCGAGGGCGCGATCCGCGACCTGACCACCATCACCGGTCAGAAGCCGGCCGTCACCAAGGCCCGCAAGTCCATCGCGCAGTTCAAGCTGCGTGAGGGTCAGCCGATCGGTGCCCACGTCACGCTCCGTGGCGACCGCATGTGGGAGTTCCTGGACCGCACCCTGTCGCTCGCGCTCCCGCGCATCCGCGACTTCCGCGGCCTGTCCCCCAAGCAGTTCGACGGCCGTGGCAACTACACCTTCGGTCTCACGGAGCAGGTCATGTTCCACGAGATCGACCAGGACAAGATCGACCGTACCCGGGGTATGGACATCACCGTGGTCACCACGGCGACCAACGACGCTGAGGGCCGTGCGCTCCTTCGTCACCTCGGCTTCCCGTTCAAGGAGGCGTGAGCGAGATGGCGAAGAAGGCTCTGATTGCCAAGGCTGCTCGCAAGCCCAAGTTCGGTGTGCGTGGCTACACCCGCTGCCAGCGCTGCGGCCGTCCGCACTCCGTGTACCGCAAGTTCGGCCTCTGCCGCGTGTGCCTTCGTGAGATGGCTCACCGTGGCGAGCTGCCGGGCGTGACCAAGAGCTCCTGGTAGTCCCGGTAATTCGGGATCACCAAGGCTCTCGGTAAGTAGATAGGGCGGTCAGACGCCCAGCCCGCATGCCTTAGGCTTGTGGGGTTGGGCGTCTGTCGCCGCCCATACGACTTACTACGCCGTAGGTCCACCGCGCCGCACCCGTCCCGTCTCGGATCGGGGAGAGGGATGGCGCACCAGGAAACCCCGGCGAGAGAGGCCGAAGGCCAATTCATGACCATGACTGATCCGATCGCAGACATGCTGACGCGTCTGCGGAACGCGAACTCGGCGTACCACGACTCCGTGGCGATGCCGCACTCGAAGATCAAGTCGCACATCGCGGAGATCCTCCAGCAGGAGGGCTTCATCACGGGCTGGAAGGTCGAGGACGCCGAGGTCGGCAAGAACCTCGTCCTGGAGCTGAAGTTCGGCCCCAACCGTGAGCGCTCCATCGCGGGCATCAAGCGGATCTCCAAGCCCGGTCTCCGGGTGTACGCGAAGTCCACCAACCTGCCGAAGGTGCTCGGCGGCCTCGGCGTGGCGATCATCTCCACGTCCCACGGGCTCCTCACCGACAAGCAGGCCGGCAAGAAGGGCGTGGGTGGGGAAGTCCTCGCCTACGTCTGGTAGCAGAAGGGAACGGAGGAAACAGCTATGTCGCGCATCGGCAAGCTCCCCATCGCGGTTCCCGCCGGCGTGGACGTCACCATCGACGGCCGTACGGTCTCGGTCAAGGGCCCCAAGGGCTCGCTGACCCACACCGTCGCGGCTCCGATCGACATCGCTAAGGGCGAGGACGGCACCCTGCAGGTGACCCGCCCGAACGACGAGCGTCAGAGCAAGGCCCTGCACGGCCTCTCCCGCACGCTGGTGGCGAACATGATCACCGGCGTGACCCAGGGTTACGTGAAGAAGCTCGAGATCAGCGGTGTCGGTTACCGAGTGACCGCCAAGGGTTCGAACCTGGAGTTCGCTCTCGGTTACAGCCACCCGATCCTGGTCGAGGCCCCCGAGGGCATCTCCTTCAAGGTGGAGACCCCGACCCGTTTCTCGGTCGAGGGCATCGACAAGCAGAAGGTCGGCGAGGTTGCGGCCAACATCCGCAAGCTGCGCAAGCCCGACCCGTACAAGGCCAAGGGCGTCAAGTACGAGGGCGAAGTCATCCGCCGCAAGGTCGGAAAGGCGGGTAAGTAAGCCATGGCATACGGGCAGAAGATCCTCAAGGGCGACGCCTACAAGCGCGCCGCGATCAAGCGCCGTCACATCCGGATCCGCAAGCGGATCTCCGGTACGGCGGAGCGCCCCCGTCTGGTCGTGACCCGCTCCAACCGCCACATCGTGGCGCAGGTGATCGACGACCTGAAGGGCCACACCCTCGCGTCGGCGTCCACCCTGGACGCATCGATCCGCGGTGGCGAGGCCGACAAGTCCGCGCAGGCCAAGCAGGTCGGCGCCCTGGTCGCCGAGCGTGCCAAGGCCGCCGGTGTCGAGGCCGTCGTGTTCGACCGTGGTGGTAACCAGTACGCCGGCCGCATCGCGGCTCTGGCGGACGCCGCCCGCGAGGCCGGGCTCAAGTTCTGAGCCACGGTTCCGTAGCTAGCGGAAACAGAGAGAGGTAATTCCAATGGCTGGACCCCAGCGCCGCGGTGGCGGTGCCGGTGGCGGCGAGCGGCGGGACCGGAAGGGCCGTGACGGCGGCGCTGCTGCCGCCGAGAAGACCGCGTACGTTGAGCGCGTTGTCGCGATCAACCGCGTCGCCAAGGTTGTGAAGGGTGGTCGTCGCTTCAGCTTCACCGCGCTGGTCGTGGTGGGCGACGGTGACGGCACCGTGGGTGTCGGATACGGCAAGGCCAAGGAGGTGCCGGCCGCCATCGCCAAGGGCGTTGAGGAGGCCAAGAAGCACTTCTTCAAGGTCCCCCGGATCCAGGGCACCATCCCGCACCCGATCCAGGGTGAGAAGGCTGCCGGCGTCGTGCTGCTCAAGCCCGCGTCCCCGGGTACCGGTGTTATCGCCGGTGGTCCGGTGCGTGCCGTGCTCGAGTGCGCCGGTATCCACGACATCCTGTCGAAGTCGCTCGGCTCCGACAACGCGATCAACATCGTGCACGCGACCGTGGAGGCCCTCAAGGGCCTGCAGCGTCCCGAGGAGGTCGCGGCCCGCCGTGGTCTGCCGCTCGAGGACGTCGCCCCCGCGGCTCTTCTCCGTGCGCGTGCCGGGGCGGGTGCGTAATCATGGCGCAGCTCAAGATCACGCAGGTCAAGTCCTACATCGGCAGCAAGCAGAACCACCGTGACACCCTGCGCTCCCTTGGTCTCAAGGGCATCAACACGCAGGTCGTCAAGGAGGACCGCCCCGAGTTCCGCGGCATGGTGCACACCGTCCGCCACCTCGTGACGGTCGAGGAGGTCGACTGATCATGGCGGAGCAGAACCCGCTCAAGATCCACAACCTCCGTCCGGCCCCCGGCGCCAAGACCGCCAAGACCCGTGTCGGTCGTGGTGAGGCGTCGAAGGGTAAGACGGCCGGTCGTGGTACCAAGGGTACGAAGGCCCGTTACCAGGTTCCGGAGCGCTTCGAGGGTGGCCAGATGCCGCTGCACATGCGCCTCCCGAAGCTGAAGGGCTTCAAGAACCCGTTCAAGACCGAGTACCAGGTCGTGAACCTCGACAAGCTGGCCGCGCTGTACCCCGAGGGTGGCGAGGTCACCGTCGAGGGCCTGGTGGCCAAGGGTGCCGTTCGCAAGAACAGCCTCGTCAAGGTCCTCGGCCAGGGCGAGGTCTCCGTGGCGCTGCAGGTGACGGTCGACGCCGTCTCCGGCTCCGCCAAGGAGAAGATCACCGCCGCCGGCGGTACGGTCACCGAGCTGGTCTGAGTCCCTCAGGTCTTTCGATGACATGAACGATCCCGACCGGGGATACTCCACAAAAGGGGTATCCCCGGTCGGTCGTTCCTAGGGGGGTGCTCTCGCCGGTAAGGTGGCCAGCACTGCCTACTTTCATCGGGTGCTTCCCATGGGGCACCCTGAGCGGCAGTTGACCGTTAGCTATTCGTCTGTATCCGTCGAACCTCAAGACCGTCACCCTTGACGCACTTGCGCGGGGGTCGCAGGAGGCACCGTGCTCACCGCGTTCGCCCGGGCGTTCAGGACGCCCGACCTGCGCAAGAAGCTGCTCTTCACGCTGGCCATCATCGTGGTCTACCGGGTCGGTACCCACATTCCGATCCCCGGCGTCAACTACAAGGCCGTCCAGCAGTGCGTGACCGAGGCACAGGGCAACCAGGGCCTGTTCGGCCTCGTGAACATGTTCAGTGGCGGTGCGCTGCTGCAGATCACGGTCTTCGCGCTCGGCATCATGCCGTACATCACGGCCAGCATCATCCTTCAGCTGCTGACCGTGGTCATCCCGCGCCTGGAAGCCCTCAAGAAGGAGGGCCAGGCGGGTACGTCGAAGATCACGCAGTACACCCGTTACCTGACCGTGGCCCTGGCCATTCTGCAGGGCACCGGCCTGGTCGCCACCGCCCGCAGCGGCGCGCTCTTCAACGGCTGCTCCGTCGCCTCGAGCATCGTCCCGGACCAGGCGATCTTCTCGACCATCACGATGGTCATCTGCATGACCGCCGGTACGGCCGTCGTAATGTGGCTCGGTGAGCTGATCACCGACCGCGGCATCGGCAACGGCATGTCGATCCTGATGTTCATCTCGATCGCCGCGACCTTCCCGTCCGCGCTGTGGGCGATCAAGAAGCAGGGCACCCTGGCCGGCGGCTGGATCGAGTTCGGCACGGTCATCCTGGTCGGCCTGGTCATGGTCGGGCTCGTGGTCTTCGTCGAGCAGGCCCAGCGCCGCATCCCGGTCCAGTACGCGAAGCGCATGATCGGCCGTCGGTCCTACGGCGGTACGTCCACGTACATCCCGCTCAAGGTGAACCAGGCCGGTGTGATTCCGGTCATCTTCGCCTCGTCGCTGCTCTACATCCCGGCACTCGTGGCGCAGTTCGCGGGGAGCAAATCGAACTGGGCCATCTGGGTCAAGGACAATCTGACCAAGGGCGACCACCCGATTTACATCGTTTCGTACTTCTTGCTCATCGTTTTCTTCGCGTTCTTCTACGTGGCGATCTCCTTCAACCCCGAAGAAGTCGCCGACAACATGAAGAAGTATGGTGGCTTCATCCCGGGCATCCGGGCTGGCCGACCGACCGCTGAGTACCTCAGCTACGTGCTCAACCGGATCACCTGGCCGGGTTCGCTGTATCTGGGTCTGATCGCTCTCGTACCGACAATGGCGTTGGTGGGCTTCGGGGCAAGCCAGAACTTCCCGTTCGGTGGTACCAGCATCCTGATCATCGTGGGTGTCGGTCTCGAGACGGTGAAGCAGATCGAGAGCCAGCTCCAGCAGCGCAATTACGAAGGGTTCCTCCGCTGATGCGTATCGTCCTCGTCGGGCCGCCGGGCGCCGGTAAGGGAACGCAAGCCGTCCGCCTCGCCGAGAAGCTGGCCATCCCGCACATCTCCACGGGCGACCTGTTCCGGGCCAACATCAGCCGGCAGACCGAGCTGGGCAAGCTCGCGAAGTCCTACATGGACGCGGGCAACCTCGTCCCGGACGAGGTCACCATCGCGATGGCCAAGGACCGCATGGAGCAGCCGGACGCCGAGAAGGGCTTCCTGCTGGACGGCTTCCCGCGCAACGTCTCGCAGGCCGAGGCGCTGGATCAGCTCCTGGAGACCGAGGACATCACGCTGGACGCCGTCCTGGACCTGGAGGTCCCGGAGGACGAGGTCGTGAAGCGGATCGCCGGCCGGCGCATCTGCCGCAACGAGTCGTCGCACGTCTTCCACGTGACGTACAGCCCGCCGAAGAAGGAGGGCGTCTGCGACGTCTGCGGCGGTGAGCTCTACCAGCGCGACGACGACTCCGAGGACACCGTCCGCAAGCGGCTCGAGGTCTACCACACGCAGACCGAGCCGATCATCGACTACTACAAGGCGCAGGGCCTGGTCGTGACGATCTCCGCCCTGGGCCCCGTGGACGAGATCACGCAGCGGGCCCTGGAGGCCCTCAAGCGCGAGAAGGCCGAGAGCTGAACAGCCCGGCTCTTCCGGCCGCGGCGCCCTCCCCGGGTGCCGCGGCCGTACTGTTGTACAGATACCCCAGTCGATGTGAGTGACGGAGAGCGCAGGCCCCCATGGTGCAGATCAAGACGCCCGAGCAGATCGCGAAGATGCGTGCGGCGGGCCTGGTCGTAGCCGCCGTCCACGCCGCGACCCGTGAGGCCGCGGTGCCCGGCGCCTCCACCAAGGACCTGGACGAGGTCGCCCGCAAGGTCCTCGCCGAGCACGGTGCCAAGTCGAACTTCCTGGGGTACGGCGGTTTCCCCGCGACCATCTGCACGTCAGTGAACGACGTCGTCGTCCACGGCATCCCCTCCGACGACGTCGTCCTCAAGGACGGCGACATCATCTCCATCGACTGCGGCGCGATCGTCGACGGCTGGCACGGCGACGCGGCCTACACGGCGTTCGTGGGCTCGGGCCACGCTCCGGAGCTGGTCGAGCTCTCCCGGGTGACGGAAGAGTCCATGTGGGCCGGCATCGCGGCGATGAAGCAGGGCAACCGCCTGGTCGACGTCTCCCGCGCGATCGAGACGTACATCCGCCGCCAGCCCAAGCCGGGCGGCGGCCGGTACGGCATCATCGAGGACTACGGCGGCCATGGCATCGGCACCGAGATGCACATGGACCCGCATCTGCTGAACTACGTCGACCGGCGCCGCGGCAAGGGCCCCAAGCTGGTGCCCGGCTTCTGCCTCGCGATCGAGCCGATGGTCTCCCTCGGCACCCCGCGCACCGAGGTGCTCTCCGACGACTGGACGGTCATCACGACGGACGGCACCTGGTCCTCGCACTGGGAGCACTCGGTCGCCCTGACCACGGAGGGCCCCCTGGTCCTGACCGCCCCCGACTGCGGCAAGGCCAAGCTGGCGGAACACGGCATCACGACCGCCCCGGACCCGCTCGGCTGACGGCGGTCCCCGATCCGCTTGCATAGTGATCTCGCGCGTGGGGCAGACTCCCTCGATTCGCCTTTCGCAGTGCGCCGTCGTAGACTGACTCGTCGGCTCTTGTGCACCCTCATGCCTTCAAGCGTGAGACGGTGACGTGAGTCGATCAAGGTAGTCGATTCGAAGGGCGAAGCGTGGCCAAGAAGCAAGGTGCCATCGAGATCGAGGGCACTGTCGTCGAGTCTCTGCCGAACGCCATGTTCAAGGTCGAGCTCCAGAACGGCCACCAGGTCCTGGCACACATCAGCGGCAAGATGCGTATGCACTACATCCGTATCCTCCCTGACGACCGGGTCGTGGTGGAGTTGTCTCCGTACGACCTGACCCGTGGCCGGATCGTCTACCGCTACAAGTAGATCTTGCCCGCATCCCGCTCACACGGGGTGGTGGCACTGACCCGGAGAACCTCAATCCAATGAAGGTCAAGCCGAGCGTCAAGAAGATCTGCGACAAGTGCAGGGTGATCCGCCGTCACGGTCGGGTCATGGTCATCTGCGAGAACCCGCGCCACAAGCAGCGCCAGGGCTGACGCACGACCGTAACCCTCTGCACCTCTATCGCAGGGATTCGCGCGACGCGAGCTGAATATGTTCATACGCAGAACCCGAGCCACACCAGCTCGACACCCCCGGTTCGGAGGCCGGGGACCCGGTTCGTACCTGATACGGCGGCCGGGAACCGGTTCTGCGGAAGACCTCCGAAGATCACCAGGAGCCATTGAATGGCACGCGTTTCCGGTGTTGACATCCCGCGCGAAAAGCGCGTGGAGGTCGCCCTCACCTACGTGTTCGGCATCGGCCGGACCCTCTCGCAGGAGACGCTGGCTGCGACCGGCGTCGACCCGAACACCCGCGTTCGTGACCTGACCGAAGAGCAGCTGGTCGCGATCCGCGAGTACGTCGACAACAACATCAAGACCGAGGGTGACCTCCGTCGCGAGATCCAGGCCGACATCCGCCGCAAGGTCGAGATCGGCTGCTACCAGGGTCTCCGTCACCGTCGCGGTCTGCCCGTCCGCGGTCAGCGCACCAGCACCAACGCCCGTACCCGCAAGGGCCCGCGTCGCGCCATCGCCGGCAAGAAGAAGCCGGGCAAGAAGTAGTCCGCAGCGGACACCTGTCCACGGTCTTCGCTGTAGGACCGACCACCTCCCGTAGGAGTTAGTAGATGCCCCCCAAGGGACGTCAGGGCGCTGCCAAGAAGGTGCGCCGCAAGGAAAAGAAGAACGTCGCTCACGGCCACGCGCACATCAAGAGCACGTTCAACAACACGATCGTCTCCATCACGGACCCGTCCGGCAACGTGATCTCCTGGGCCTCCGCCGGCCACGTCGGCTTCAAGGGCTCCCGGAAGTCCACGCCGTTCGCCGCGCAGATGGCCGCCGAGTCGGCTGCCCGCCGCGCCCAGGAGCACGGCATGCGCAAGGTCGACGTGTTCGTGAAGGGCCCGGGTTCCGGTCGTGAGACCGCTATCCGCTCCCTGCAGGCCACGGGCCTCGAGGTCGGCTCCATCCAGGACGTCACCCCGACCCCGCACAACGGCTGCCGTCCGCCGAAGCGCCGTCGCGTCTGACGCACCGGCTGCTTCAGGGCTTTTCGGGCGGTACGGCTCCGTAAAAGGGTCGTACCGCCCGTACCCTTGCAGTACCCCCGTGTTTCTCGGGCACGGGTTCCGTCGGGCGTCATATAGCGGGCGTCCACGACTGAAGGATCTGATCCACACATGCTGATTGCTCAGCGACCCTCGTTGACCGAAGAGGTCGTCGACGAGTTCCGCTCCCGGTTCGTGATCGAGCCGCTGGAGCCGGGCTTCGGCTACACCCTCGGCAACTCCCTCCGCCGTACTCTCCTGTCGTCGATCCCCGGCGCTGCTGTCACCAGCATCCGCATCGACGGTGTCCTGCACGAGTTCACCACCGTGCCGGGCGTCAAGGAGGACGTCACCGACCTGATCCTCAACATCAAGCAGCTGGTCGTCTCCTCGGAGCACGACGAGCCGGTCGTGATGTACCTGCGCAAGCAGGGCCCGGGTCTGGTCACCGCCGCCGACATCGCGCCCCCGGCCGGTGTCGAGGTGCACAACCCCGACCTCGTCCTCGCCACGCTGAACGGCAAGGGCAAGCTGGAGATGGAGCTGACGGTCGAGCGTGGCCGCGGTTACGTCTCCGCCGTGCAGAACAAGCAGGTGGGCCAGGAGATCGGGCGTATCCCGGTCGACTCGATCTACTCGCCGGTTCTGAAGGTCACGTACAAGGTCGAGGCCACGCGTGTCGAGCAGCGCACCGACTTCGACAAGCTGATCGTCGACGTCGAGACCAAGCAGGCGATGCGTCCGCGTGACGCCATGGCCTCCGCCGGCAAGACCCTGGTCGAGCTGTTCGGTCTCGCCCGCGAGCTGAACATCGACGCCGAGGGCATCGACATGGGCCCGTCCCCGACGGACGCCGCCCTTGCCGCCGACCTGGCGCTGCCGATCGAGGAGCTGGAGCTCACCGTTCGGTCGTACAACTGCCTCAAGCGCGAGGGCATCCACTCCGTGGGTGAGCTCGTGGCTCGTTCCGAGGCCGACCTGCTCGACATCCGCAACTTCGGTGCGAAGTCGATCGACGAGGTCAAGGCGAAGCTGGCCGGCATGGGCCTGGCCCTCAAGGACAGCCCGCCCGGATTCGACCCGACCGCCGCCGCGGACGCCTTCGGCGCGGACGACGACGCGGACGCGGGTTTCGTGGAGACCGAGCAGTACTGATCTCCACCACCTCCGGGGTTCGCGTCGGCGGACCCCGGATCTTCGACAGGCGACCGCCTGCTCGGATACTGACCCCGGTACCTGACACGGCCGGGGCAGACACACAGGAGAAGAACAATGCCGAAGCCCACCAAGGGTGCCCGTCTGGGCGGCAGCGCCGCGCACGAGAAGCTGCTCCTCGCGAACCTGGCGAAGAGCCTCTTCGAGCACGGCCGTATCACCACCACCGAGGCGAAGGCCCGCCGCCTGCGCCCGTACGCCGAGCGTCTGATCACCAAGGCGAAGAAGGGCGACCTTCACAACCGCCGTCAGGTGCTCCAGGTCATCACGGACAAGGGCATCGTCCACACGCTCTTCACCGAGATCGGCCCGCGGTACGAGAACCGTCCGGGTGGCTACACCCGTATCACCAAGGTCGGTAACCGCCGTGGCGACAACGCGCCCATGGCCGTCATCGAGCTGGTCGAGGCGCTGACGGTGCAGCAGAAGGCCGTGGGCGAGGCCGAGGCCGCCACCAAGCGTGCGGTCAAGGAGGCCGACGAGGCCAAGGCTGCGGAGACCACCGAGGCGCCGGCCGAGGAGGCCGCTGCCGAGGAGTCGAAGGACGCCTGAGGCTCTGCCTGACGCTGGAAGCGGGTCCGCCCTTCGGGGCGGGCCCGCTTTCGCGTACCTGAGAGGATTTCCACGTGAGCGAAGAAGTACAGCCCGGGTTCGTCCGTATCCGCCTCGACCTCTCCTACGACGGCACCGACTTCTCCGGCTGGGCCAAGCAGGCCGGCGGCCGGCGGACCGTACAGGCGGAGGTCGAGGACGCGCTGCGGACCGTCACCCGGTCCCGGGAGACGTACGAGCTGACCGTCGCCGGACGCACCGACGCCGGGGTGCACGCACGCGGGCAGGTGGCGCACGTCGATCTGCCCGAGGGGGTCTGGCGGGAGCACCACGAGAAGCTGCTCAAGCGGCTCGCCGGGCGGCTGCCGAAGGACGTGCGGGTATGGGCGCTCAGGGAGGCGCCGAGCGGCTTCAACGCGCGTTTCTCGGCGATCTGGCGGCGCTATGCCTACCGGGTCACGGACAACCCCGGGGGAGTGGACCCGCTCCTGCGCAACCACGTCCTGTGGCACGACTGGCCGCTCGACGTGGACGCCATGAACGAGGCCGCGCGGGCGCTGCTCGGCGAGCACGACTTCGCCGCGTACTGCAAGAAGCGGGAGGGGGCGACCACGATTCGCACGCTGCAGGAGCTGAGCCTGGTGCGCGGCTCCGACGGGATCATCACGGCCACCGTCCGGGCCGACGCGTTCTGCCACAACATGGTGCGCTCGCTGATCGGCGCGCTGCTGTTCGTCGGGGACGGCCACCGCGGCCCCGAGTGGCCCGGGAAGGTGCTGGCCGCGGGGGTGCGGGACTCCGCCGTGCATGTCGTACGGCCGCACGGGCTGACCCTGGAGGAGGTCGGCTACCCCGCCGACGAGCTGCTGGCCGCCCGCAGCAAGGAGGCGCGGAACAAGCGCACGCTGCCCGGCGCGGGCTGCTGCTGAACCTTCGCTTCTGCCCGGTGGAAGCGGAGGTGAAACTCACAATTAACCTGCATGTTGCAGGTAGATGTCCGGCCTTGCGGGGCATAGCGGACATGAGTCTCCTTCAATCCCTTACGAAATTCACACTGCTCATATAACCTCGCGTTTCCTGGCCATGTGTTCGACAGGGGCGGCCGGGTAAGGGTGGGGGTTTCAACGGGCCGTTGTCGGCCCGGGGGTTGGATTTTTCATGACATCAGTTGGTGCCGCGCGCACCGGGGGGCGCCGGGCTGCCGCGCGTCAGGGCGGCGGGCGGCGGAGAGCGGGCCGGGGCGGCGCCCCGTTGGGGCTGCTGCCGGTGCCGCCGACGGACCGGGAGAAGTACTCCTATGCCCACCGGTATCTGTGGATCCTGACGATCAGTTCGCTGGTCAGCTTCTGCTGCCTGGTGGTCAGCCAGTTCAAGCTGGCGGCGTCGACACCGGTGCTGTGGATCTACACGCCGCTGCTGGTCTTCACGGTGATCTACTACCTGGTGTCGTTGCGGGTGAACGGCTTCACCCGGGACTTCGACATCAACCACCACCGGCGGCTGGTGCAGAACTGGCGGCCCGAGGTCTACCCCTCGGTCGACGTGTTCCTGCCGGTGTGCGGGGAGCCCATCGAGGTGCTGCACAACACCTGGCGGCATGTGCGGGCGATGGCCGACCGGTACCCCGGGGTGTGCGTGCCGTTCGTGCTGGACGACGGCGCGAGTCCCGAACTGGCGGCCATGGCCCGGGACTTCGGGTTCCGCTACGGCACGAGGGAGAACCGGGGCTGGTTCAAGAAGGCCGGCAACCTCCACTACGGCTTCGAGCGGTCCGACGGGGCGTTCATCCTCA
The DNA here is from genome assembly GCF_009604455.1 of Streptomyces sp. RB17. Classification (GTDB taxonomy): domain Bacteria; phylum Actinomycetota; class Actinomycetes; order Streptomycetales; family Streptomycetaceae; genus Streptomyces. The sequence continues at coordinate 644,224 of NZ_WEGL01000003.1, read as the reverse complement.
TCCTGGACGCGGACTTCACGCCGCGGGCGGATCTGCTGGAGGAGCTGCTGCCGTACATGGACGCCGACCCGCGCATCGGGATCGTCCAGTCCCCGCAGTACTTCCGCGTGCTCGACTCGCAGAACTGGATCGAGCGCGGGGCGGGCGCGGTGCAGGAGCTGTTCTACCGCTCCGTCCAGGTGTCCCGGCAGGGCAGCGACGGCGCGATCTGCGTGGGCTCCTGCGCGATCTACCGGCGGGCGGCCCTGGAGACCAACGGCGGTACGACGCTGATCGAGCACTCGGAGGACGTGCACACCGGTTTCGACCTGCGGCGGCTCGGCTGGGACCTGCGGTATGTGCCGGTCGCGGTGTCCACCGGTGTGTGCCCGGACAGCGCGGGCGCCTTCTTCAACCAGCAGTACCGCTGGTGCTCGGGCTCGATGAGCCTGCTCGGCAGCGGCAAGTTCTGGAAGGCGAGAATCAGGCTCTCCAGCCGCCTGTGCTACATGTCCGGGTTCTTCTACTACATCCACACCGCGCTGTTCACGTTCGCCGCGCCGGTCATCCCGATCGTGCTGCTGCTGTTGATGCCGGAGAAGCTCAAGGTCGAGCATCTGCTCCTGGTGCTGCCCAGCGTCCTCTACACCACGATCATCTTCCCGATGTGGCACCGGGCGCCCTACCGCCTGGAGGCCTGGGCGGCGCGCATGATGTACGGCTGGGCGCATGTCTTCGCCATCTGGGACATCCTGCGCAGGAACCGCATGGGCTGGCAGCCGACCGGTTCGTCCGGCGCCAAGAAGAACAAGACGCGGCGCTTCTGGATCGGCATGTGGGTGTGGAGCGGCGGCACCGCGCTGGTCTGGGTCACCGCGGCGGTGTACCGCACCTTCACCATGAACGCCCCGGACTTCGCCCTGGTCCTGTCGTCCGGGCTGTTCTACGCGCTGGTGGTGGGCCGCGTGCTGGTCCAGCCGCGCGCGGAGGTGGCCGCCTGATGGGGCTGAAGGAACGTTTCCGCACGCTGCGCGCGGCCCTGGCCGGCTGCCTGGTCGGCGTCCTCGCCCTCAGCGGCTGCTCGCTGCTCGGCGACCACGCCGGCGACGCGTCACCGTCCGACGGCCCGGCGACCGCGCAGCACCCCGCGGGCGGCAAGGACGTCCCCTACGACGTCACACCGCTGCTCAAGCCGGCGAAGAAGTACTACGGGGCGGCCGTGCAGGACGCCCCGACCTCCATGAAGAACGTCGACGCGTACACCAGGACGACCGGCAAGCAGCCGAACCTCCTGGAGTACTACGCCGGCTGGGGCGACGGCTTCGACGCCACCGGCGTGCGCAAGGCCTGGGCCGAGGGCGCGCTGACGCTGATGTCCTGGGAGCCCTTCGGCACCACGGTCGCCGACATCGCGGCCGGCAAGTCGGACGCCTACCTCAAGGAGTACGCGACCGCGGTCCGCAGGCTGAACCTGCCCGTGGTGATCGACTTCGCGGACGAGTTCAACGGCCAATGGGAGAAGTGGGGCACGGACCACGTGACCCCCGCCCAGTACGTGGCCGCCTGGCGGCACATCCACGACACGTTCGTCGACGCCGGCGCCACCAACGTGATCTGGGCCTGGTCGCCCAACATCGTCAACCCGGTCCGGAACGTGAAACTGAAGCCCTACTACCCCGGTGACGCCTACGTCGACTGGGTCGGACTGATCGGGTACTTCACCCTCGGCCAGGACAACGCCTTCGACAGCGTCTTCGGGCCCACCCGCGACCAGATCCGCACCTTCACCAAGAAGCCCATGCTCCTGCTGGAGACCGCCGCCATGCCCGGCGAGCGGCGCCGCGCCGATGTCCGCAACCTGTTCGCGGGCGTCGAGGCGGACGACGACATGATCGGCTTCATCTGGTTCGACTACAAGAAGCGCGCCGACTGGCGGCTGGAGGCGAGCCCGCTGGCACTGCAGGAGTTCAAACGCCTGGCCGCCGACGACCGTTTCGGCTTCGACGTTCGGAAGCCGTCATGACCTCTCGACCCGAGCACTACACGCCCCAGCCGTACGACCCGTACGCCGAGGAAGCGGCGCAGGACGGCTGGTTCAACTCCGACGGGTACATCCCGCGGCAGCCGCAGGGCTACGACATCCCCGAGACGTACGACTACGACACCCGGACCTACCCGTACCAGCAACTGGCGGACCAGCAGACGTTCGCCCTGCGGACGGTGGCGGTACCGGAGAGGGCGGCGGAGCCGGAGTACCACGTACCCGAGACGCCGGACGCGGGCTGGGACGACACTCCGAGCCGCCGCCGGGCGTGGCTGAGCCGCGGTCTGCTCGCCGTCCTGCTGGTCATCCAGGCGCTGCTGTCCCTGCGGCTGTCCAACACCGCCTTCCAGGACGAGGCGCTGTACCTGGCGGCCGGGCACAACATCATCGATCACTGGGCGAACGGCACCCCGCTGCACAGCGGCTACGACTCCTACTTCTCCGGCTCACCGATGCTGTACCCGGTGCTGGCGGCCTTTGTGGACGGCCACTTCGGCCTGACCGGGGCACGGGCGCTCAGCCTGCTGTGCCTGCTGGGGGCCTCCGCACTGCTGTACTCCTTCACCCGGCGCCTGTTCAACGAGCGGGTCGCGCTGGTGGCGACCGCGCTGTTCGCGGTGACCCAGCCGACGATCGTGCTGGGCTGGTTCGCGACCTACGACGCCCCGGCGATCTTCCTGCTCGCGCTGTCCGCGTGGATCATCGTCCGCACCGGCCGTGCCCCCGTGGCCGCCGTGCTGCTCGCCGCACCGGTCATGGTGCTGGCGGTCGCGGTGAAGTACGCCTCCGCCCTGTATGTGCCCACCCTGCTCGTCCTCGCGGCGCTCACCGCCTGGCACCACCGCGGCCTGCGCTGCCTGCCGCGTGCGCTCCTGCTGGGTGCCGGCACCGCTGGGCTGGCCGGGCTCGGCCTCATGTACACCGACGTGCTCGCCGGTGTGCGGCAGACCACCACCGATCGCGCCCACGGCACCGACACGGCGTCCGCGCTGCTGGAGAAGTCCCTGGAATGGGGCGGCCTGATGTTCGCCGTCGCCGTCGCGGGCTCCGTCGCGTACGCGCTGCGCGGGCGGATGAACGAGTCACCGCGCTCCTACGGCCTGGACGGCCCAGGCTGGCGCTGGCGCGCCCTGCTCGGCGTCACCCTGACCGGCACCGCGCTGCTGGCCCCGGCGTACCAGATCCATCTGCACACCTCCGTCTCGCTCTACAAGCACCTGGACTTCGGTCTGCTGTTCGCCGCGCCCATGGCGGGCATCGGCGTGATCCGCCTGGTCGGCAAGCACTTCCGGTATCCGCAGCTCGGCATCATGCTCTGGGTCACCGCGCTGTGCCTCGGCGTGGCGCAGTCCGAGTGGCGGTACGGGCTGTGGCCCGACTCCACGGCGGTGGTCAAGGCGATCGAGCCGCACCTGAGTCCCGGGGGCCACTACCTCGGCGAGACCTACGAGGTGCCCGTCTACTACCTCCGGGACAAGACCAACCACTCCCAGTGGACCTCCACCTACGGCATCGGCTACGCGGACAAGAAGGGCGTGGTCCACCACGGCGACGAGGGGTACCGCCTCGCTCTGCGGGACGGCTACTTCGACCTCGTCGTCCTGGACGGTGTCGGCACCCCGGACCAGGACGCCTCCATCGAGCGGCACGTGACCGCGAGCGGCCACTACCGGCTGGTCGGCAGGATTCCGTTCCGGCTCAGCTCCGGCGCCACCGGCACGTACCGGATCTGGGTCAGAACCTCCTGACTCCGCCCTCCCTTCCGCCCCGTACACGAAAGGCCGTCCCATGCGGCTCACCGTCATCGGCACCGGCTACCTGGGTGCCACCCACGCCGCCTGCATGGCGGAACTCGGGCACGAGGTGCTCGGGGTCGACGTCGACCCGGACAAGGTCGCCGCGCTGCGGTCCGGACGCGTGCCGTTCCACGAGCCGGGGCTGCCCGAGCTGATCGCGCGGCACACGGCGAGCGGGCGGCTGCGGTTCACCACGTCGTACGAGGAGGCCGGTGCCTTCGGCGAGGTGCACTTCGTGTGCGTCGGCACCCCGCAGCGGGCGGGCTCCGACGGCGCCGACCTGACGTACGTCGACGCGGCCTTCGCGGCGATCGCCGCGCACGCGGCCGAGGACGCGCTGCTGGTCGGCAAGTCGACCGTGCCCGTGGGGACGGCCCGGCGGCTGGCGGACACGCATGGCATCGAGGTCGCCTGGAACCCGGAGTTCCTGCGGGAGGGCTTCGCCGTCGAGGACACGCTGCGGCCGGACCGGCTGGTGTTCGGGGTGGCCTCCGCGCGAGCCGAAGCGGTCCTGCGCGAGGTGTACGCCCCCGTCCTGGCCGCCGGGACCCCGCTCGTCACCGCGGACTTCCCGACCGCCGAGCTGGTCAAAACGGCCGCCAACGCCTTCCTCGCCACCAAGATCTCCTTCATCAACGCCATGGCCGAGGTGTGCGAGGCCGCGGGCGGTGACGTCGGGATCCTCGCCGAGGCCCTGGGACACGACGACCGGATCGGCCGGAAGTTCCTGCGGGCCGGGGTCGGGTTCGGCGGGGGCTGCCTGCCCAAGGACATCCGTGCCTTCGCGCACCGCGCCGACGAGCTGGGGGTCCGCCTCGCGTTCCTCCGCGAGGTCGACGCGATCAACATGCGGCGCCGCGACCGGGTGGTCGAGCTGGCCCGCGAGCTGTGCGGGGGAGCCGTTCTGGGCGCCCGGGTCGCCGTACTGGGGGCGGCGTTCAAGCCGGACTCCGACGACATCCGCGACTCGCCCGCGCTGAACGTGGCCGCGCGCCTGCAGCTCGACGGCGCCGATGTCACGGTCCACGACCCCGAGGCGATGGACAACGCCCGCAAGTCCTTCCCCCTCCTCGGGTACGCGATGTCGGCCGAGGAGGCGTTGCTCGGGGCCGATCTCGTGCTGCATCTGACCGAGTGGCCACAGTTCCGGGAGATCGACCCGGTGCGGGCCCGGTCGCTGGTTTCCCGTCCGCGGATCGTGGACGGGCGGGGGGTGCTCGACGCCGACAGGTGGACGGCGGCGGGCTGGCAGTTCCGGGCACTGGGCAGACCGGTGCCGGCAGGGGAGGGAGTCTGAATGGACACGTCGTACCGCACCGCGCGGGTCACCGTGGTCATGCCCACGTACAACGAGGCGGCGAATCTGCCGCGCATGGCCGAAGCGGTCCTGGGGCTGCCGCTGGACGGCCTGCACCTGAAGATCGTCGACGACTCCAGCCCGGACGGCACCGGGCGGATCGCCGAGGACCTGGCCGAGAAGCACAACTGGGACGGCCGGTGGCGGATGAGCGTGCTGCACCGCACCGAGAAGGACGGGCTGGGACGTGCCTACGTGGCCGGCATGAGCGCCGCGCTGGAGGAGGGCGCCGAGTACGTCGTCCAGATGGACGCCGACGGCAGCCACCCGGTGGAGGCGGTGCCGCGGATGCTCGGTACGGCCGTCGCCTCCGGTGTCGGCCTGGTGATCGGCAGCCGGTACGTCGAGGGCGGTGCGCTCGACGAGGAGTGGGGCAGGCACCGAGTGCTGCTGTCCCGCTTCGCCAACCGCTACGCCCGCGCCGTGCTCGGCACCAAGATCCGGGACATCACCGCCGGCTTCAACCTGTGGTCCGCGCGGACCCTCCGGGACGTCGACCTCTCCACCCTGGACAGCGGCGGCTACAGCTTCCAGGTGGAGCTGAAGTACAAGGCCGTCCGCGCCGGTCACAGCGCCGTCGAGATCCCGATCCGGTTCGAGGAGCGCACGGAGGGCGTGTCCAAGATGAACCTCGCGACGCAGATCGAGTCGGCGCTGGTGCCGCTGCGACTGCGGCTGCGCGACCGACGGGGCTGACGTCTCCATGGGCGGACGGCACGCGGTTCCCTCGCGGCTGGGGAACCTCTACCGCGAGATCGCGAAGTTCGGCCTGGTGGGGCTCTCCGGATTCGTCCTCAACCTCGCGGCCTTCAACATCATCAGGAGCGTCGCCCACTGGCAGCCGGTCAGGGCGAGTGTCGTGGCGACGGCCGTCGCCATCATGGGCAACTACCTGGGCCTCCGGTACTTCGCGTACCGGGACCGCGGTCAGGACGACCGGGCCGGCCGGAGGAAGGAGCTGGGTCTCTTCCTCTTCTTCAGCGGGATCGGCCTGGTCATCGAGAACGCGGTCCTCTACCTGGCCACCTACGGATTCGGCTGGGACGGCGCGCTCGCCAACAACGTCTGCAAGTTCTTCGGCATCGGCATCGCGACCCTGTTCCGCTTCTGGTCCTACCGCACGTGGGTCTTCAGGACGGCCGCCCGCCCACCGGAACGTACGGCAGTGGTCTCGCGCGGCCGGGCCCCCGCCTTCCCCGACTCGCCGGCCGAGCCCTCCGAACCCCTCTGGGGCGTCTCCGGGGAAGCAGCAGGGGTGTCCTGGCTCACCGGTTCGCCGCCGCCGACGCCTGGGCCTGGCCGCGGCGGTAGATCTGGTTGAAGATGAACTGCTGCAGGTCGTTGCCGGCGGAGAAGACCTTCGTGTCCTTGCTGGTGACGTTCTTGCCGTCGAGGAAGCCGCCGGTGGTGAAGTAGGCGTAGCGGCCGACGGAATTCGTGGTGGTCAGGCAGACCGCGCTGTTGCAGAAGCTCTTCACGCCCTTGCCGGGCAGGGAGCGCACCATGGCCTTCTTCTTGGCCTGCTGCCTGACCGTCGTGGCCTGCGCCTGGTCGTCGAAGACGGCGACGCCGACGGTGAACGCGACGCCGCCGTTGGTGTAGGTCGCGCGGATCAGCCGGGTGCAGCGGCCCGAGGTGAGGATCTTCGGCAGGTTGCCGCCGGCGGCGGAGGCGCAGTTCGTGGTGTCGGCCGTGGCGCCCTTCTTGTACACGGTGTCGCCCATGGTCAGCTGGGTGCCCGGGAAGAGGGTGTCGGCGCTGAGCGGGGCCGTGTCCTTCTTGGCGCTGGCTATGAAGTCCCTCGGGTCCAGCGGCGGCGGGGCGCTGGTGGGCGCGAAGGACGGCGTGGCCGAGCCGCTGGGCAGGGAGGCGCTGGCGGGCAGGCTGCTGGGGCCGGCCACCGGGTCGCCGCCGCCGTTCGCGGAGACGACGGCCATCGCGACCGCGGTGCCTATCGCGACCGTGGCGACCGCCCCGCCGACGACGAAGAGCAGCTTGCGGCGCTTGTTGCGGGTCTCCGAGGCCTCGGCGAGCGCGGCCCAGTCCGGGGTCCCGTCGTCACCGCCGGTGTTCCAGGACTGCTGGGAATGCGGTTTCCAGGGATCCCACTGAGACTGGGGTCCCCCCTGCCCGTAACTCATGGGGCGCATCTTAGACGGCGGCCGGGAGTGGGCACGCCGATCGCTCGTTTTGACCCTCACCGACGACCCCGGTATTCTGCTTGTTCGTTGTGTATTGGCTTGCTCATTCTCACGGGACGGGCCCTTACACCGGTCCACCGGGCCGATGACCAGCGACCCCATGTACGCGGTATGCGTCGCCGCCGTGCGGTCAAGGCTGTCGTGATCGTTTCGGTGACCTGTTCAGGACCATTCACTCGAAGCGAAGGCTACGAACCGTGCGTACGTACAGCCCCAAGCCCGGCGATGTGACGCGCCAGTGGCACGTCATCGACGCTCAGGACGTTGTCCTGGGTCGTCTCGCCACCACTGCTGCCACTCTTCTCCGGGGCAAGCACAAGCCGATCTACGCCCCCCACGTCGACGCTGGTGACTTCGTCATCATCATCAACGCGGACAAGGTGCACCTGTCCGGCAACAAGCGGACCCAGAAGATGGCGTACCGCCACTCCGGCTACCCGGGTGGTCTGCGCTCGGTCCGCTACGACGAGCTGCTCGCGAAGAATCCCGAGAAGGCCGTCGAGAAGGCCGTCAAGGGCATGCTCCCCAAGAACACCCTGGGCCGTCAGATGCTCTCCAAGCTGAAGGTCTACTCGGGCGACCAGCACCCGCACGCTGCCCAGCAGCCGGTGCCGTTCGAGATCACCCAGGTCGCGCAGTAAGTCCGGCCACCCCCTAAGACTGAAGAGAATCTGAGGAGAATCGTGGCCGAGACCACTGCCGAGCAGCCGATCGAAGAGATCGACATCGAGAGCTACACCACCGAGTCCGAGGTCCCCGTCGAGGGCGAGTACACCTCGGAGTCCCTGGCCTCCCGCTTCGGCGAGCCCCAGCCGGCCGCCGGCCTGGGCCGCCGCAAGAACGCCATCGCCCGCGTCCGGATCGTTCCGGGCACCGGCAAGTGGAAGATCAACGGTCGCACCCTCGAGGACTACTTCCCGAACAAGGTGCACCAGCAGGAAGTCAACGAGCCCTTCAAGGTGCTCGAGCTCGAGGGTCGTTACGACGTCATCGCCCGCATCGCGGGTGGCGGTGTCTCCGGTCAGGCCGGTGCCCTCCGCCTCGGTGTCGCCCGTGCCCTGAACGAGGCCGACGTCGACAACAACCGCGGCCCGCTGAAGAAGGCCGGCTTCCTCAAGCGCGACGACCGTGCGGTCGAGCGCAAGAAGGCCGGTCTGAAGAAGGCCCGCAAGGCTCCGCAGTACAGCAAGCGCTAAGCGTCGCCTGCTCGTACTCCGAACGCCCCGGCGGCACGCCACCTGTGCCGTCGGGGCGTTCGTTTATCCCAGGCAAGGGCGTATAACGACACGAGACGCTGAGCCGCTCAACGGCTTGTGTGATCGCAGTTTCCTCAGGAGGACAAGTGGGACGACTCTTCGGCACGGACGGCGTGCGCGGTGTCGCCAACGCGGACCTGACGGCCGAGATGGCGCTCGGGCTGTCCGTCGCGGCGGCCCACGTGCTGGCCGAGGCGGGCACCTTCGAGGGCCACAAGCCGACGGCGGTGGTCGGTCGGGACCCGCGGGCGTCCGGGGAGTTCCTGGAGGCGGCCGTGGTCGCGGGCCTGGCCAGCGCCGGCGTGGACGTGCGATGCGTCGGTGTGCTGCCGACGCCCGCGGTGGCGCATCTGACCGGCGCACTCGGCGCCGACCTGGGCGTGATGCTCTCCGCCAGCCACAACGCCATGCCGGACAACGGCATCAAGTTCTTCGCCCGCGGCGGCCACAAACTCGCCGACGAGCTGGAGGACCGGATCGAGGCGGTGTACGAGTCCCACCGGCACGGTGAGCCCTGGGAGCGGCCGACGGGCGCGGGCGTGGGCCGCGTGCGGTCGTACGACGAGGGCCTCGAGAGCTACGTCGTCCACCTGCTGTCCGTCCTCCCGAACCGGCTCGACGGACTGAAGGTGGTCCTGGACGAAGCGCACGGCGCGGCCTCGGGGGTCTCGCCGGAGGCGTTCTCCCGGGCGGGCGCCGAGGTCGTCACGATCGGCGCGGAGCCGGACGGGCTCAACATCAACGACGGCTGCGGTTCCACGCATCTGGACCGGCTGAAGGAGGCGGTCGTCGAGCACCGCGCGGACTTCGGCATCGCGCACGACGGCGACGCCGACCGGTGCCTGGCCGTGGACCACACCGGCGAGGAGGTCGACGGCGACCAGATCCTCGCCGTGCTCGCGCTGGCGATGCGGGAGCGTTCCGCGCTGCGCTCCGACACCGTCGTCGCGACCGTGATGTCCAACCTGGGCTTCAAGCTGGCGATGGAGAAGGCCGGGATCCACCTGGTGCAGACCGCCGTCGGCGACCGGTATGTGCTGGAGGAGATGAAGGAGCACGGGTACGCGCTCGGCGGCGAGCAGTCCGGGCACGTCATCGTCCTCGACCACGCGACCACCGGTGACGGCACGCTGACCGGGCTGCTGCTGGCGGCGCGGGTCGCCGAAACCGGCCGTACGCTGCGGGAGTTGGCGTCCGTGATGGAGCGGCTGCCGCAGGTCCTCATCAACGTGCCGGACGTGGACAAGTCCCGGGTACGGACCTCGGGCGAGCTCGCGGCCGCCGTCACCGAGGCGGAGCGGGAGCTGGGGGAGACGGGACGGGTGCTGCTCCGGCCGTCCGGCACCGAGCCGTTGGTACGGGTGATGGTCGAGGCCGCGGACATCGACCAGGCGCGGTCGGTGGCCGGCCGGCTGGCCGACGCGGTGAAGTCGGCGCTGGGGTGAACCCCAGGGTGTAACGCAGAGTGCACCATCGACGACAGGCTGTTTCTCTTGTGATCGAGGCCGCACCGCGCGGCACCCTCCTCGACGGAAGAGCGGCAGATCATGAAGACCGTGCTCAACACCCTGAAGCGAGCGGCCGGACCCGTCCTGGTGGCGGGTCTTGTCGTCGCCTCGACCGCCACCCCGGCCGCCGCCCAGACGCCGGGCTCCACGGCGTACCGGATCTTCGGCGGCTTCGCCGGGGTCCAGGCGAACAATGGCTTCAACAACAACGTCACAGCCAGCCCTTCCGGTCCTGAGCCCGGTGCCCATCTGATCTTCTCGGACACGGCGGGCATCGCGGCAGGCCCGGGCTGCACCCGGATCACCGGATCCACCACCAGCGTCGACTGCGGCAGCCTCGCCACCGTCACCCGGATCGGCATCCAGCTGGGCGACCGGGACGACACCTACAACGGGTCCGCGGTCAGCGTCAACAGCATCGTCGACGCCGGCACGGGCAAGGACTCCGTGGTCACCGGCGGCGGCAGCGACACGGTCAGCGTGCAGGACAACGCCCCTATGGACAACGTGAACTGCGGCGTGCAGCCGACCGGCGGTGCCGACACGGTGTACCGCGACCCCGGCGACACCGTCGTGGGCTGCGAAAGGGTGTTCTAGAATCCGCCGGCCTTCGCCGTACGCGCACGCTGCCTGGCCCACAGCCACTGCTGAGCCAGCAGCGTGAGCGTGCCGGCGAGCACGATGCCCAGCAGGTTCAGCAGGAGCTGGTCGGTCGAGCCGAGTGTCTGGCTCGTGTCGCCGTAGGCGAGGGCCACCGCCGCGTTGGCCGCGGCCGGGACCGTCGTCACCGAGATGGCCACGCCCACCAGGGCGCCCGACTTTGCGGAGGTCAGCGAGAGCGTGCCCGCGATGCCGGCCAGGACCGCCACGATGAAGGAGAAGGCGTCCGGGGCGTACACGAAGGCCGTGTTGGGCCGCTTGCCCTCCAGCTGTGACTTGTCGAACAGGCCGACGGCGTCCATGAAGAGGCTGAAGCCGACGGTCACCGCCATCGCCACCCCGAAGCCCACCAGCAGCGCGGTCAGCGAGCGCAGCGCGAGCCGCGGATGCCGCCGCACCAGGGCGGTGCACACACCTGCCAGCGGACCGAACTCCGGGCCCACCGCCATCGCGCCGACGATCAGGATGGCGTTGTCCAGGACGACACCGCAGGCCGCGATCATCGTCGCCAGGGTGATGAACGCGAGATAGGTCACCGACAGCGTCGACTCCTCGTGGGTCGCCTCGGTCAGCCCCTCCCACAGCACCGCGTCCACGCCCTCGCCCGGCGCCTCCTCCTCCGCCTTGTCGGCGCGCCGGGAGAGCATCAGGCCGATGTCCTCCACGGCGATCGCGCCGGTCTCGTCCAGTCCCAGCCGGCGCAGTCCGTGGATGAGTTCGTCGCCCGCCTCGCGCGCAACGTCGCACAGGACGACGTCACCGGCGGGATCGCGGGCGGTTCCCGGCAGCACCACGAGGTGGGTGGTGCCGACCGTCTTCTCGATCAGCCGCACCACCTCGTCCGTCTTCTCGGCGGGGGTGATCAGGCGCAGATGCAGCATGCCGCCCATCCAACCGGACGGACTACAGCTTGCGCAGCCTCAGCCGCTGTACCTTGTGGTCCGGGCCTTTGCGGACCACAAGGGTGGCCCGGCCGCGGGTGGGGGCGATGTTCTCGACCAGGTTGGGCTTGTTGATCGTCCGCCACAGGGTGCGGGCGTAGTCGAGGGCCTCCTCCTCCGAGACCTGGGTGTACTTGCGGAAGTACGAGTCGGGGTTCTGGAAGGCGGTCTGGCGCAGCTTCTTGAAGCGGTTGAGGTACCAGCGCTCGATGTCCTCGGCGCTCGCGTCGACGTACACGCTGAAGTCGAAGTAGTCGGCGAGGCCGACCCGGGTGCGGCCGTCCTTGCCGGGCAGGGCGGGCTGCAGGACGTTCAGGCCCTCGACGATCAGGATGTCGGGGCGGCGGACCGTGAGCCTCTGGTCCGGGACGATGTCGTAGATGAGGTGGGAGTAGACGGGGGCCGTGACCTCGTCCTTCCCGGCCTTGATGTCGGCGACGAAGCGGGTCAGGGCCCGGCGGTCGTACGACTCGGGAAAACCCTTCCGCGACATCAGGCCGCGTGCCTGAAGCTCCCGGGTGGGCAGCAGGAAGCCGTCCGTCGTCACCAGCTCCACGCGCGGGTGCTCGGGCCAGCGCGAGAGCAGGGCCTGCAGCAGGCGGGAGACGGTGGACTTGCCGCAGGCCACCGAGCCGGCGACGCCTATGACGAACGGGGTGCCGGACTGGGAGCCCTGCTCGCCGAGGAAGGTGTTCAGCGCGCCTCTGAGGCGATCCGTGGCGCCGACGTAGAGGTTGAGGAGCCGGGAGAGCGGGAGGTAGATGTCCCGCACCTCGTCCAGGTCGATCACATCGCCCAGACCGCGCAGCTTCTCCACCTCCTCGGCGGTGAGCGGCAGCGGCGTCTTGTCGCGCAGCGCGCTCCACTCGGCGCGGGTGAGGTCGACGTAGGGAGTCGCCTCCGGCCTGTGCCGGTGGGCGCTCCGGGGCATCGAGGAGACCGGTGAGATCACAGTCCATTGTTAACGGAGTTTGAACACGACGGCGGGTGGGGTCCGTCACGCTGCCCGACCCCGCACCGAGTTCCCCCTGTGGGTCGCCGTCGAAGGCCTATTCGATCAGAAACGGCCTTCGTACGACGGTGGGAATTTCCGATATCGGGCAGGCGGCGCCCAGTTCGGGCCGTTCCCGGGTCGTAGGCTGCGGCTCATGTGCGGAATCGTTGGATACGTAGGGTCACAGTCGGCGCTCGACGTCGTGATGGCCGGGCTGAAGCGGCTGGAGTACCGGGGCTACGACTCGGCGGGTGTCGCCGTGCTGGCCGACGGCGGGCTGGCCGGGGCGAAGAGGGCCGGGAAACTGGTCAACCTGGAGAAGGAGCTGGCCGAACGGCCGCTGCCGACGGGCTCGACGGGCATCGGCCACACCCGCTGGGCCACGCACGGCGGGCCGACCGACGCCAATGCCCATCCGCATCTCGACAACGCGGGGCGCGTCGCCGTCGTCCACAACGGCATCATCGAGAACTTCGCGGTCCTGCGGGCCGAACTCGCCGAGCGCGGCCACGAGCTGACGTCCGAGACGGACACCGAGGTCGTCGCCCACCTGCTCGCCGAGGAGTTCTCCTCGTGCGCGGACCTCGCGGAGGCCATGCGGCTGGTGTGCCGGCGGCTGGAGGGCGCGTTCACGCTGGTCGCGGTGCACGCCGACGCGCCGGACGTGGTGGTCGGCGCGCGCCGGAACTCGCCGCTGGTGGTGGGCGTCGGCGAGGGTGAGGCGTTCCTGGCCTCGGATGTCGCCGCGTTCATCGCCCACACGCGCTCGGCGATCGAGCTGGGCCAGGACCAGGTGGTGGAGCTGCGCCGCGACGGGGTCACGGTGACGGGCTTCGACGGCCGCCCGGCCGAGGTCCGCAGCTACCACGTGGACTGGGACGCGTCGGCCGCCGAGAAGGGCGGCTACGACTACTTCATGCTCAAGGAGATCGCCGAGCAGCCCAAGGCGGTCGCCGACACGCTGCTGGGCCGTATCGACCCCTCGGGCTCGCTGACGCTGGACGAGGTCCGCATCTCGCCCTCCGAGCTGCGCGAGATCGACAAGGTCGTCATCGTCGCGTGCGGTACGGCCTTCCACGCCGGCCTGATCGCCAAGTACGCCATCGAGCACTGGACGCGCATCCCCTGCGAGGTGGAGCTGGCCAGCGAGTTCCGCTACCGGGACCCGATCCTGGACGGCCGCTCCCTGGTCATCGCCATCTCCCAGTCCGGCGAGACCATGGACACCCTGATGGCGCTGCGGCACGCCCGCGAGCAGGGCTCCAAGGTGCTGGCGATCTGCAACACCAACGGCTCGACGATCCCGCGCGAGTCCGACGCGGTGCTGTACACGCACGCCGGGCCGGAGGTCGCGGTCGCGTCCACCAAGGCCTTCCTGACCCAGCTGGTGGCCTGCTACCTGGTGGCGCTGTACCTGGGCCAGGTGCGCGGCACCAAGTGGGGCGACGAGATCCAGGCGGTGATCAAGGACCTGTCCCGTATCTCGGTGGAGGTCGAACGGGTCCTGGAGACGATGCGGCCGGTGCGCGAGCTGGCCCGGAGCCTGGCGGCGAAGAACACGGTGCTGTTCCTGGGCCGCCATGTGGGCTACCCGGTCGCCCTCGAAGGGGCGCTCAAGCTGAAGGAACTCGCCTACATGCATGCCGAGGGCTTCGCGGCGGGCGAGCTGAAGCACGGTCCGATCGCGCTGATCGAGGAGGACGTGCCGGTGGTGGTCGTCGTCCCCTCCCCGCGCGGCCGCTCGGTCCTGCACGACAAGATCGTCTCCAACATCCAGGAGATCCGGGCGCGGGGTGCCCGCACGATCGTCATCGCCGAGGAGGGGGACGAGGCGGTGGTCCCCTACGCCGACCACCTGATCCGCATCCCGGCCACGCCGACCCTGCTGCAGCCGCTGGTGGCGACGGTGCCGCTCCAGGTCTTCGCGTGCGAGTTGGCCACCGCCAGGGGGAACGAGGTGGATCAGCCCCGGAATCTGGCGAAGTCGGTGACGGTGGAGTAGCCCTTCGGGGCGCGGTCAGTGCACCGAGAAGCCGCCGTCCACGGAGATCGACTGGCCGGTGACGTAGGCGGAGGCGCGGCTTGCGAGGAAGACGGCCGCGCCTTCGAAGTCCTCGGCGAGGCCGTTGCGGCCGGTCATCGTGCGGGCGGCCAGGGCGGCCACCTTCTCCGGGTCGGACGACAGACGCTGGTTGAGGGGCGTCATCACGAAGCCCGGCACCAGGGTGTTGACCGTGACGCCGTACGGCGACCAGGCCTCGGCCTGCGAGCGGGCGAGCGACTCCAGCGCGCCTTTCGACACGCCGTACGCCCCGCTCTGCACGAAGGCGCGGTGGGCCTGCTGGGAGGTGATGTGGATGATCCGGCCGAAGCCGCGCTCCGCCATGCCGGGCCCGAACCGCTGTCCCAGCAGGAACGGCGCCTCCAGGTTCACGGCCATGGTGGTGTCCCACACGTCCTCGCCCAGCTCGCCCATCGGCGGCCGCAGGTTGATCCCGGCGGAGTTGACGAGGATGTCCGGCTCACCGAAGACACCGGCCGCCTCCTCGGCCGCCGCACGCACACCGTCGCGCGTGCCCAGATCGGCAGCCACCCAGCCGGCCCGGCAGCCCTCGGCCGTCAACTCGCCGACGGTCTCGGCCAGTTGTTCCTCGGTGCGGGCCACGACCACCACCCTCGCGCCGGCCCGCGCCAGCGCCCCGGCGACGGCCCGGCCGATGCCGGAACTGCCTCCGGTCACCATGGCGACACGGCCGTCCAGCGAGAAGAGTTCGGAGAGATAGGCCCGGGACGTCATGGACGGAGCGTAGACCGCACGCGTCCGGCCCGGCAGCCGGATATCGGCAGGTGGGCGGGTGTCGCCGGGTCCGCGATCGTAGGCTGCCCGGCATGAGCATCATCGGAGTGGGGATCGACGTCGCCGAGATCGACCGGTTCCGCGCGTCGTTGGAGCGGACGCCCGGGCTGGCCGATCGGCTGTTCGTGGAGAGTGAACTGCTGCTGCCCAGCGGGGAGCGGCGCGGGATCGCCTCGCTCGCGGCCCGGTTCGCCGCCAAGGAGGCCCTGGCGAAGGCGCTGGGGGCGCCGCCCGGTCTGCACTGGACCGATGCCGAGGTGTTCGTCGAGGACAGCGGTCAGCCCCGGCTGCGGGTGACGGGCTCCGTCGCCGCCCGGGCGGCGGCACTGGGGGTGACGTCCTGGCACGTCTCGCTGAGCCATGACGCGGGCGTCGCCTCGGCCGTGGTGGTCGCCGAGGGCTGAGCACCGGGTGTGGGTGACGGCCGTTCCGGGGCAGACTCGGTGCCATGCGGAGTGCGTACAGCGTGGAGACGGTAAGGGCGGCCGAACGGGCACTGATGGCGCGGCTGCCGGAGGGTGCGCTGATGCAGCGGGCCGCCGCGGGACTGGCCGCCGCAAGCGCCGAGTTGCTCGGACGGGTGTACGGCAGCCGGGTGGTGCTGCTCGTCGGCAGCGGCGACAACGGCGGGGACGCGCTGTACGCGGGGGCGCGGCTGGCCCGGCGCGGGGCCGGGGTCACGGCCGTGCTCCTGACGCCCGAACGGGCGCACCCGGGCGGGTTGGCCGCGCTGCGGCGAGCGGGGGGAGCGGTCGCCGCGGCGGATTCCGCCGGCGGGCTGATCGAGCGGGCCGACCTCGTCGTGGACGGGATCGTCGGAATCGGCGGCAAGGGCGGGCTACGGCCCGAGGCCGAGGCCCTGGCCCAGGCCGCCGAGCGCTCCCGGGCCGCGGTGGTGGCCGTGGACCTGCCGAGCGGCGTCGAGGCCGACACCGGAGAGGTGCGGGGAGCCGCCATCCGGGCCGATCTGACGGTGACCTTCGGGACGTACAAGCCGGGGCTGCTGATCGATCCGGGGCGGGAGTACGCGGGCGTGGTGCGGCTGGTCGGCATCGGTCTCGAACTGCCCGCCGAGACCGAGTTGCACGCCCTGCAACATGCCGACGTGGCACGGCTGTTGCCGGTGCCGGCCGCGGAGAGCGACAAGTACCGGCGCGGGGTCGTCGGCATCGCCGCCGGCTCCGCCCGCTACCCCGGCGCCGCCGTGCTCGCCGTCTCCGGGGCGCTGCGGGGCGGTGCGGGGGCCGTGCGGTACGTCGGGCCGGCCGGGGAGGCGGTCATCGCCCGCTTCCCGGAGACACTGGTGTCCGACCGGGGGCCGGCGAAGGCGGGGCGCGTACAGGCCTGGGTGGTCGGGCCGGGGGCCGGGGAGGACGCGGCGACCGTGGCCGAGGTGCTCGGGGCGGACGTGCCGGTGCTGATCG
Source organism: Streptomyces sp. RB17 (assembly GCF_009604455.1). Classification (GTDB taxonomy): domain Bacteria; phylum Actinomycetota; class Actinomycetes; order Streptomycetales; family Streptomycetaceae; genus Streptomyces. The sequence continues at coordinate 627,207 of NZ_WEGL01000003.1, read as the reverse complement.
ACGCGGACGGGCTGCGGCTGGCCGAGCGGGACGCGGTGCGCGCGCGTACGGCACCGACCCTGATGACGCCCCATGCCGGGGAGGCGGCCGCGCTGCTCGGGGTACGGCGGGAGGAGGTCGAGGGGGCTCGCCTGGCCGCGGTGCGGGAGTTGGCGGCGGTGTACCGGGCGACCGTACTGCTGAAGGGTTCCACGACCCTGGTCGCCGACGCCGCGGGCGGTGCCGCGCGGGTGAACGCCACGGGGACGTCCTGGCTGGCCACAGCGGGCAGCGGCGACGTGTTGTCGGGCCTCGCCGGATCCCTGCTGGCGGCGGGGTTGTCCGCGCTGGACGCGGGGAGTACGGCGGCGTATCTGCACGGCCTGGCCGGAAGGTTCGCGTCGGACGGGGCACCGGCGGGGGCACACGACGTCGCTGCGCACATCCCGGAGGCCTGGAGGGACGTGCACACGCTGTAGCCGCCGGCACGGCAGCGCCCTGAAGGGGCGCGGGCCCCTGTCGATATGCGGCTCCGCCGCGTGGGCGCGACCAGCCACGATGTACCCGCGGTCGCCAGACCACCGCGCGCCCCGAGACGGTGGGCGACCACGGCGGGCGTACCCCGATCCGCCCCTAGGGTGATCCCACCGCGTGGCACCCGCTGATCCGGCGGAGCCCCACGCTTGGCTGATCGCATGATCAGCAGACGAATCGCGTCCAGGGGCGTCGCCGTGCTGCTCGCCACCGCGACGACCCTTCCAGCGGCCGGCACCGCCATGGCCTCCCCCGCGGTCGGCGCCCCCGCCGCCCGCGTCCCCACGCCCTCCGCCCCCGCCCCCGGCCTTGTCCCCGGTGTCGCCCCCGGGGCCGGGCAGTCCTGGCAGATCGACACGCCCGACCGGGCGTTGCCGCCGAAGGCGTACACACCCACCGCCGCAGAGCCCAGGGCCGCGGCGCCGGGGACGTACGACCTCGTCGAGTACGTGCCGCCCACCGGCGCCGTCGCCAAGGTGGCGTGCAGCAAGCAGACCGGGCCGTATCAGCGGCAGGTCGAGCGGTGGCTGAAGCTGAGGGTCGACGGGAAGCAGTCCGCCGCGGACTGCAAGGCCATCCGGGCGTTCCAGGTCAAGCACAAGATCAAGCCCGCCATCGGGTTCGCCGGACCCGTCACCTGGTCGACCATGGTGCTCGTGTCGGCGAGGAAGAACCCGAACGCCGCCAAGAAGTGCCCCGTCCGGTCGTACAAGGTCGCCTGCGTCGATCTGGACCGTCAGCTCACCTGGGTGCAGAAGGGTTCCAAGGTGGTGTTCGGCCCGGTGCCCATGCGGAGCGGACGCAAGGGCTACATCACTCGCAAGGGCTGGCACACCATCTACTGGCGGCACAAGAACCACGTCTCGACCCTCTACAACGAACCCATGCCGTACGCCCAGTTCTTCGACGGCGGCCAGGCCTTCCACGCCGTCTACGGCAGCATTTACACGACCGTCGGCTCCATGGGGTGCGTGAACCTGAAGCTCTCCGATGCGGCCACGTTGTGGAACGTGCTGAAGAAGGGCGACCACGTCTACGTGTGGGGGAGGCGGCCGGGTACCTGAGGTTGCTGAGACTGCGACCGGGGCCGGGACGGCCCTCTGAGAGACTGGGGGCGCGATGAGTGAGACTGCGACTGTGCCGACCGCCCCCCTGCGCGCCCGCGCCGAGATCGACCTGGGCGCCCTGCGGGCCAATGTGCGTGCCCTGCGCGCCCGGACGCCGAACGCGGCCCTGATGGCCGTCGTCAAGTCCGACGGCTACGGCCACGGGGCGCTGCGGTGCGCCCGCGAGGCCCTCGCGGCGGGCGCGACCTGGCTCGGCACGGCCACGCCCGAGGAGGCCCTCGCGCTGCGCGCGGCCGGGCTGCCGGGTCGCATCCTGTGCTGGCTGTGGGTGCCGGGCGGCCCCTGGCGGCAGGCCGTCGAGGCCGACGTCGACGTGTCGGTGAGCGGCATGTGGGCGCTGCGGGAGGCCGTCGCGGCCGCCCGGGAGGCCGGGCGGCACGCGCGCGTGCAGCTCAAGGCCGACACCGGACTCGGCCGCAACGGCTGCCAGCCGGGCGACGACTGGGCCGAACTGGTCCGGGAGGCCCTGCGCGCCGAAGCCGACGGACTCGTCCGCGTCACCGGGCTGTGGTCCCACTTCGCCTGCGCCGACGAGCCCGGCCACCCCTCCATCGCCGCCCAGCTCGCCCAGTTCCGGGAGATGCTGGCGTACGCCGAGGAGCAGGGCGTGCGCCCCGAGGTGCGGCACATCGCCAACTCGCCCGCCACGCTCACCCTGCCGGAGACCCACTTCGACCTCGTCCGCCCCGGCATCGCCATGTACGGCATCTCGCCCAGCCCGGAGCTGGGCACCCCGGCCGACTTCGGGCTGCGCCCGGTGATGACGCTCAGCGCCTCGCTGGCGCTGGTCAAGCACGTGCCGGGCGGGCACGGCGTCAGCTACGGCCACCATTACGTCACGCCGGGCGAGACCACCCTCGGCCTCATCCCCATCGGCTACGGCGACGGCGTCCCCCGGCACGCCTCCGGCACCGGTCCGGTGCTGGTGGACGGCAAGTGGCGCACGGTCGCGGGCCGGGTGGCCATGGACCAGTTCGTGGTGGACCTCGGCGGCGACGAGCCCGAGGTGGGCAGCGAGGCCGTGCTGTTCGGGCCCGGCGACCGCGGTGAGCCGACCGCCGAGGACTGGGCGCAGGCCTGCGGCACGATCGCATACGAGATCGTCACGCGCATCGGAATCCGGGTTCCGCGCGTCTATGTGAACGAGTCCGTCTGAAGGGGTGACCGCGTTCACATGAGCGGGGAAGGAGTCCGGTAACCCGCTCGGGAGCGCGACCCGCATCACGTGTAACTCCGGTCATACCTGTTACGGCGGCAGCACAGGCACCATCGGTCGCACCATCGAGCGAACTGCAGTACGGCGAAGAGGAGCGGTACGTGAGCGAGAGCAGTGCGGAGGCCGTGGCGGACGTCGTCGCCTCGGCGGCCGCCGCCTCCGCCGCTGGGGCGGCCGGGAGCTGGCGCAGGGCGACCGGCATCGCCGGCACCGCGATAGGCGTGCTCGCCGCGGGCGCGGCGGCCGGAGTCGCCATCGAGCGGATGACGGTCGGCCGTGGCATGCGCAGGAAGGCCCGGCTGGCGCTGGACTCCGCCGGCCCCTACGGCACCCTGCGCGGCACCCCGGGCAAGGCGATCGCCGACGACGGCACCGAGCTGTACTACGAGGTCGACGAGGTCGAGCCCGACCCGGGGCCGAACGTCTCCCCGCGCCGGCGCCGGCTCTTCGGCCGCAAGGCCCCCGCCCCGGTCACCGTCGTCTTCTGCCACGGCTACTGCCTCAACCAGGACTCCTGGCACTTCCAGCGCGCGGCCCTGCGCGGGGTCGTCCGGACCGTGCACTGGGACCAGCGCAGCCACGGCCGCTCCGGACGGGGCGTGGCCCAGGCCCGGGACCGGGTGCCGCTCACCATCGACCAGCTCGGCCGCGATCTGAAGGCCGTCCTCGACGCGGCCGCACCCGAGGGCCCGATCGTGCTGGTCGGCCATTCGATGGGCGGCATGACGGTCATGGCGCTCGCCGCCCACTTCCCCGAGCTGATCCGGGAGCGGGTCGTCGCCACCGCCCTCGTCGGTACCTCCTCCGGGCGGCTCGGCGAGGTCAACTTCGGGCTGCCGCTCGCCGGCGTCAACGCGGTGCGCCGGATCCTGCCCGGAGTGCTGAAGGCGCTCGGGCAGCAGGCGGAGCTGGTGGAGAAGGGGCGCCGGGCCACCGCCGATCTGTTCGCCGGGATCATCAAGCGGTACTCGTTCGCCGGGCGTGACGTCGACCCCGCCGTCGAGCGGTTCGCGGAGCGGATGATCGAGTCCACACCGATCGACGTGGTCGCCGAGTTCTACCCGGCCTTCACCGACCACGACAAGACCGAGGCGCTCGCCTGCTTCCGCGACAAGCCGGTGCTCGTGCTGGCCGGCGTCCAGGACCTGGTCACGCCCAGCGAGCACAGCGAGGCCATAGCCGACCTGCTGCCCGACGCCGAACTGGTCCTCGTCCCGGACGCCGGGCACCTGGTCATGCTGGAACACCCGGAAGTGGTCACCGACCGCCTCGCCGACCTGCTCACCCGCGCGGGTGCGGTACCCGCAGGGGCTACGGTTATGGGCTATGGAAGCACCAGCAGCACCGCGGAACCCCGCTGAGACCCGGCTGACGATCACCTCGCCCGAGCAGATGCGCGAGCTGGGCCGCAGGCTGGCCAAGCTGCTGCGCGCGGGTGACCTGGTGATGCTCAGCGGTGAGCTCGGCGCGGGCAAGACCACGCTGACCCGCGGGCTCGGCGAGGGGCTCGGCGTGCGCGGCGCGGTCACCTCGCCCACCTTCGTGATCGCCCGGGTGCACCCCTCCCTGGGCGACGGCCCGCCCCTCGTCCACGTGGACGCCTACCGGCTCGGCGGCGGCCTGGACGAGATGGAGGACCTCGACCTCGACGTCAACCTGCCCGACTCGGTGATGGTCGTGGAATGGGGCGAGGGCAAGGTCGAGGAGCTGACCGAGGACCGGCTCCAGGTCGTCATCCACCGTGCCGTCGGAGACACCACGGACGAGGTACGGCACGTCACCGTGACCGGGCTGGGGGAGCGCTGGGCGGACGCCGGCCTGGAGACGCTGGCGGCCTGAGCGCCGCGCCAGGATTCCGACAGGCCGTCGGCAACATGTTGCGCACGAGGTCCCGGGCGTGGTCACATGGTATCCAGCCCGTAGTTAGGCGTACCTAACTACGCCGCCCCCGTACGTCAGGAGGCGCCATGACCGCGACCAGCCCCACCGGGGTCTCCATGCACGACCTGCTGGCGTCGTGCGAGGCGGCGAAAACGGTCTCCTGTCCACCCCGGGACCCGGAAGCGCGCCCCCAGGCCCGGGGCCGTGCCGAACATCCGGCCACCGCCGCGGGGGCTCGACCGGCCACGGCGAACCCGCAGCCGCCGGACGGCACGTCGCGGCACGGCGGTTAGCGGATCACCACGACCTTCACCCCGATGGTCGCGAACGCCCACATCGCCTCCCCGTCCACCCGGGTCTCCCGGATCCCCCCGGTCCGCACGTTCGGGTCGGCGGCCGTCCGCGGAGCGAGTGCCGCGCTGAAGCCGATCACCAGCCCGTCCACGCTGGTGAACCGGACCACGTGCTCGACAGGGGTCCCGTCCGTGCCGGTGGTCGCGCTCGACCGGGACGTGACCCAGTAGGAGCCCGGCAGCGGATCCACCGAGCCGGGGGTGACCTTGAAGCTGCGCTCCAGGTAGTTCCCGCGGTCGACCAGCCAGACCCGGTCGTCGTCCACCGAGTACACGACCCGTTCACCCGTACCGGACCCGACGGGCACCGTCGCCGGGTCGTGCCGGTACCGCGGAAGCGAGGGGGACGCGTTCGGCCCGGGTCTGCCGCCCAGGCTCGCCGGTGCGGTCGCCTGGGCCTGGTAGGCGAGGAAGCCCACGGCTCCGAGGGCCGCCGCGGTGAGGCCGGCCACGATCGCCGAGCTGGTCCTTGCCACGTGCGCCCCACCTCTGCCTGGTGCGATATGCCTCGCGTCATATGTCGTACTTCGTACAGACCGTAGCAGTCGGTGACCGTACGCCCAGGACGGCGATGTACGCGGCGCGGGCGCCGTAGGCTGTTCGCGTGCTCTTGCTCGCTCTGGATACCGCAACACCCGCCGTCACCGTCGCGCTGCACGACGGCACGGACGTCATCGCCTCGTCGAGCCAGGTGGACGCGCGCCGGCACGGAGAGCTGCTGCTGCCGGCCGTGGACCGTGTGCTCGCCGAGACCGGGCTCAAGCTGGACGCCGTCACCGGCGTCGTCGTCGGCATCGGCCCCGGCCCGTACACCGGCCTGCGCGTCGGCCTGATGACCGCCGACACCTTCGGTCTGGCGCTCGGCGTCCCCGTCCACGGCCTGTGCACGCTGGACGGCCTCGCCTACGCCACCGACATCGAGAAGGGCCCCTTCGTCGTGGCGACCGACGCCCGGCGCAAGGAGGTCTACTGGGCGACGTACGCCGACTCCCGCACCCGGCTGACCGGCCCGGCCGTGGACCGGCCGGCCGACATCGCCGAGCGGGTCGCGGGCCTCCCGGCGGTGGGCGCGGGCGCGCTGCTCTACCCGGACACGTTCCCGAGCGCCCACGAGCCCGAGCACGTCTCGGCCGCCGCCCTCGCCTCGCTCGCCGTGGAGAAACTGGCCGCCGGCGAGGAGCTGCCGGCCCCCCGGCCGATGTACCTGCGCCGCCCGGACGCCCAGGTTCCCAAGAACTACAAGGTGGTCACCCCGAAGTGACCGTACGACTGCGCGAGATGCGCTGGTGGGACATCGACCCGGTCCTGGAGCTGGAGAAGGACCTGTTCCCCGAGGACACCTGGTCCCGGGGCATGTTCTGGTCCGAGCTGGCCCACGCCCGGGGCGCCGAGGCGACCCGGCGCTATCTCGTGGCCGAGACCGACGGCCGTATCGTCGGCTACGCCGGACTGGTCGCCGCCGGCGAGCAGGGCGACGTCCAGACCATCGCGGTGGCCCGCGACCACCAGGGCACCGGCCTCGGCGCCCGTCTGCTCACCGAGCTGCTGCGCGCGGCGACCGCCTTCGAGTGCCACGAGGTGATGCTCGAATGCCGGGTGGACAACGTCCGCGCGCAGAAGCTCTACGAGCGCTTCGGCTTCGAGCCGATCGGCTTCCGGCGCGGTTACTACCAGCCGGGCAACGTGGACGCCCTGGTCATGCGCCTGAGCGACCCTTCCGCTTCAGTACGAGAAACCGAGACCCATGACTGACGAACCCCTCGTCCTCGGCATCGAGACCTCCTGCGACGAGACCGGCGTCGGCATCGTCCGCGGCACCACCCTGCTGGCGGACGCCGTCGCCTCCAGCGTCGACGAGCACGCCCGCTTCGGCGGTGTCGTCCCCGAGGTGGCGTCCCGCGCCCATCTGGAGGCGATGGTGCCGACCATCGACCGGGCGCTGAAGGAGGCCGGTGTCTCCGCCAGGGACCTCGACGGCATCGCCGTGACCGCGGGGCCCGGTCTCGCGGGCGCCCTGCTCGTCGGCGTCTCGGCGGCCAAGGCGTACGCCTACGCCCTCGGCAAGCCCCTGTACGGCGTCAACCACCTCGCCTCGCACATCTGCGTCGACCAGCTGGAGCACGGCCCGCTGCCCGAGCCGACGATGGCCCTGCTGGTCTCCGGCGGCCACTCCTCGCTGCTGCTGTCCTCCGACATCACCTCCGACGTCCGCCCGATGGGCTCGACCATCGACGACGCGGCCGGCGAGGCCTTCGACAAGATTGCCCGCGTGCTGAACCTGGGCTTCCCGGGCGGCCCGGTCATCGACCGCTACGCGCGCGAGGGCGACCCGGAGGCGATCGCCTTCCCGCGAGGCCTGACCGGCCCCCGCGACCCGGCGTACGACTTCTCCTTCTCCGGTCTGAAGACTGCCGTGGCCCGCTGGATCGAGGCCAGGCGCGCGGCCGGCGAGGAGGTCCCGGTCCGCGATGTGGCCGCCTCCTTCCAGGAGGCCGTCGTCGACGTCCTGACCCGCAAGGCCGTCCGCGCCTGCAAGGACGAGGGCGTCGACCACCTGATGATCGGCGGCGGTGTCGCGGCCAACTCCCGGCTGCGCGCACTCGCCCAGGAGCGCTGTGAGAAGGCCGGCATCCGCCTCCGCGTCCCCCGCCCCAAGCTGTGCACGGACAACGGCGCGATGGTGGCCGCGCTCGGCGCCGAGATGGTCGCCCGGGGCCGGGCCACCTCCGGCCTGGACCTGTCGGCCGACTCCTCCCTGCCGGTCACGGACGCGCACGTCCCGGGCAACCACGACCATGTGCACGAGGTCAGCAAGGAGAACCTGTACTCGTGACCGTCGCGCTGATGTGGGAGGCCCGGGCCGTCGCGGGCCGGGGCGGGGAACTGCTGGCCTGGGTGCGGGAACAGCCGCTGGCCCCGGAGCCGTTGCGCCGGGAGACCCTGCGCGCGCCCGGGGACCGGGTGCTGGTCATCACCTGGTGGGACGCGCCGTACGACGCCGGGATCCCCGAACTTCCCGAACCCGAGCCCGAGTTGGTGACCCGGGCGGTGCACCGGTGGCGGTTCGAGTCGGTGGCCGACGACTGGAGTTGAGATGTCCGGCCGGACTGGGCTATGATCATCACACAGCGAACGGCCGGAAAACGGTGCGAACGCAGTGCGTTGGTGGTCCAAGGAAAGACGTCCCGCTTCCTGCGGGGAGATGCAGGTGCAAGGCCTGCCCGGCGCTCCACAGAAACCCCGCCCCGGGACATCCGGGGCGGGGTTTCGTGTCACCTGCGCCCGGCCTCCTCCCGCCGGACCGCCTCCGTCTCACCGTCCGCGAACGCCGGTGCTGTGGCCCGCCGCTCCTTCAGATGGGCGTACGCCATCAGGCCGAACAGCACCGCGAGCAGCACCGCCGAGGATCCGGCGGTCCCCAGGTTCAGACCGCCCTTGGCGACCGGCTTGGTCAGGAGGTCGCCGGCCGTGGCGCCCAGCGGACGCGTCAGCACGAACGCGATCCAGAAGAGCAGGACGTTCGGCACGGCGGGGACCCTCATCAGGGCGACCAGGACGAGCAGCAGGCCGGTCACCAGGGCCGCACCGCCCAGATAGCCCAGGCCCGAGCTGTCGGACAGGAAGTCGCCCATCGAGGTGCCGAGGGTGTTGGAGACCAGGATCGCCGACCAGAACAGGGCCTCGCCCCGGAAGGTGACGATCTCGGTGATCTGGAAGGTCATCCCGCTCAGCTTCCAGCCGAGGAAGATCAGCAGCAGGATGGAGATCAGGATCGCGGCGCCCTCCGGGTAGCCGAGGCCCAGTCCCTGCGGACCCCAGCCCAGCCTGGTCGCGCCGTCCGAGAGGTACTTCGCGCTGGCGTCCCGGTTCATGAAGTCGGACATCGTGGTGCCGGCCATGGAGGTCGACAGGATCACCGTCCAGTAGAAGAACGGGTTGTAGCGGGACGCGCGCAGCTGGATCACCAGTGTCACCACGAAGACGAGGAACAGGGCGATGGTGGTGAGGAAGTAGCCGAGCTTGAGCGTCTGGGAGAACAGGTCTCCCGCGGTCTCGCCCAGGGTCGTCGCCGCGATCTTCATGATCCAGAACGCGAGGGTGACCTCGGGCAGCTTCTTCATGACGGATTTCGTGCTCGCCGAAGACGTCGTCAAGGTTGCTCCTGTGAGGGGGTGTCAGGTGATCATCGACCCTTCCAAGGGCAACCTGAACGCATCCTGAACACGCGCCGCACAGGGCTTGCTTTTTGCCAGGGTTCGCGCTGGGGGCCCAATCCGACTCAACTCCGGTCTCCCGAATATTTCGACCCAGTTACCGAATGTTCCGGGAAACCTGAGGAAGTCCGCAGGCCTTCGTCACGGTGGGCCCGCGGCGTTACGATCGCGGGCATGAAGCCTTCGAAGCCCGCAGAACCGCAGACGGCGACCCTCGCCGAGATCGCCCGTGAGGCCGGGGTGTCGGCTCCGACTGTTTCGAAGGTGCTCAACGGCCGCGCCGATGTAGCCCCCGCGACCCGCACCCGGGTCGAGGAGCTGCTGCGCGTCCACGGCTACCGGCGCCGCCGCGCCGAGGCCTCCCGCTCCCCGCTGATCGACCTGGTCTTCCACGAGCTGGAGAGTGCCTGGGCGATGGAGGTCATCCGGGGCGTGGAGAACGTGGCCCGGGACGCCGGGCTGAGCGTGGTGCTGTCGGAGTCGGCCGGCCGGCTCACCCCGGGACGGACCTGGGCCGACCAGGTGGCCGCGCGCCGCCCGCACGGTGTGGTGCTGGTGCTCTCCGGGCTCGACGAGTCCCAGCGGGCCCTGCTGACCAGCCGCTCCATCCCGTTCGTGGTGATGGACCCGGCCGGCGACCCGGGCCCCGACGTGCCGTCCATCGGCGCCACCAACTGGCAGGGCGGGCTCGCCGCCACCCGCCATCTGGTCGAGCTCGGCCACACCCGGATCGGTGCGATCAGCGGGCCGTCCCGGATGATGTGCAGCCGGGCCCGGGTCGACGGCTACCGCGCCGCCCTGGAGACGGCCGGCCTGCCCGTCGACCCCTCGCTGATCGTGGTCGGCGACTTCCACCACGACGCCGGCTACCGGCTGGGCCTGACGCTGCTGCGCCGCCCCGACCGGCCGACGGCCGTCTTCGCGGGCAACGACCTGCAGGCGCTCGGCCTGTACGAGGCCGCCCGTGAGCTGGGCCTGCGCATCCCGGAGGACCTCAGCGTGGTCGGCTTCGACGATCTGCCGGTGGCCCGCTGGGTCGGCCCGCCGCTGACGACCGTACGGCAGCCGCTCACCGAGATGGCCGAGGCCGCGGCCCGCCTGGTGCTGGAGCTGGGCCGCGAGCAGGAGGAGCGGGCGGCGACCCGGGTGGAGCTGGCGACCAGCCTCGTCGTCCGCAGCAGCACGGCGGCGCCCGCGGCCGTGTGACGCGGTGGCCGAAAGCCCCGTACAACGGGCCGGTGCCGGGCGGTGGTTCGGTGACGTTCGGTGTCAACGCGGCCTGGAGCGGCGGCAATCCGGTACCCACGGTGACGCTGGGATGAGAAAATCCGAAGAAAACCGAATCTCACCGCTTCCGCTAACAGTCCCCTAATAATTCGGACTTACGTTCCTGGCGTGACGCGACACATGGAGCACCACGAGGAGCACGGCGAAGCGGGTAGACAAGTGGGCCGGCGGTCGGGAGCGCTGAAGATCGTCGGCCTCACTCTGGCGGGCGCCCTGGTGCTGGGTTCGGCTGCGGTGGGCTGGGCGTACTGGCATCTGAACCACAACATCAAAAGCGTCGACATCAACAGCGCGCTCGGTGACGACCGGCCCGCCCGTGCGGTGACCACCCCGTCCGCGAGCGCCTCGGCCGCCGCCTCCCCGCTGCCGACCGGCTCCCTGAACATCCTGGTCCTCGGCTCGGACTCGCGCAGCGGCAAGGCCAACAAGGAGCTCGGCGGCGGCGACAGTTCCGGTGCCCGCTCGGACACGGCGATGGTGGTGCACATCGACGCGGGGCGTACGAGGGCCACCGTCGTCAGCATCCCGCGCGACACCCTCGTCACCCGCCCGTCCTGCCCGCTCGCCTCCGGCGGCTCCTCGGCGGTGGCCTACGGCGCGATGTTCAACAGCGCCTACGCGGTGGGCGGGCCGGTGTGCGCGGTGAAGACCGTCGAGTCGATCACGGACGTCCGCATGGACCACTACGTCGAGATCGACTTCTCCGGCTTCGCCAGGCTGGTCGACGCGCTCGGCGGGGTCGACGTGACCACCACGCAGGACATCGACGACGACATGAGTCATCTGCACCTGAAGGCCGGCCTCCACCACCTCGACGGCAAGCAGGCCCTCGCGCTCGCCCGCACCCGGCACGGCATAGGCGACGGCAGCGACCTCGGCCGCATAGGGCTGCAGCAGATGCTGGTCAAGGCCCTGCTGGAGCAGATGGCCGCCACGAACCTGCTCACCGACCCGGCCAGGCTGTACCGGGTCGCCGACGCGGTCACCGCGAGCCTCACCACCGACACCGGCCTGGACTCCCTGGGCGAGCTGATGCGGCTCGGCCAGAGCCTGAAGGACCTGACCGCCGACCATGTGAGGACGGTCATGATGCCGGTCGTCACCGCCCCCTCCGACCACAACCGGGTGATCGCGAAAGAACCGGCGGCGAGCGACCTGTGGGCCTCCCTGCGCTGACCCGTACGACCCTGCCGGTGTCCCACGGGTCCGCTGCGGTGACCGGGTCGCCGTACGACAGGGAGCCTTCCGGTGTTCTGCTTGCGTTCACCCGCCCGCTGGGCGCTGCCCCTGGCCCTCACCGCCCTCGGGCTCGCGGTCCGACCGCGTACGCCTCGAAGACGGTCGCGCCCGTCCGGGACGACTTCAACGGCGACGGATACCCCGACCTGGCCGTCGCCGCCCCGAACGGCACGATCGACGGCCGGTCCGCGGCGGGCTGCGTCACCGTCATGCATGGCGGCCCGCACGGCCTGTCCACCGGCCGGCGCACGATCCTCAGCCGGGCCACGGGCGCCATACCCGGCAGCCCGGCCGCGGGACAGAGGTTCGGCCTCCAGCTGTCCAAGGGCGACCTGGACGGCGACGGCTACGCGGACCTCGTCGTCGGCACCGGCTCGGCGTCCGCCGACGCGGTCGTGGTGTGGGGGCGGCCCGCACGGCCTGTCCGGCGGCGCGCCGATCGCCGCCACCGACACCCAGACCGGCGACTTCGACGGCGACGGGCGCCTCGACCTCGCCGTGTTCCGCACCGGCTTCGCCCCCGGCGACGACCCACACGGCATCACCGCCGCCCTCTGGAAGGGCCCGCTCACGCGCACCGGCACCCCGGTGTCCCGGACCCCGCTCGACCCCGAGCACCTCCAGTACATCGACATCCATGACGGCTCGGCCTCTACGGGAGCGGCCCCGCCGGCCTCGCGCAGCCCGCCGACTGGCACACGACGGGCGACAGCGCCGTGCTCGGCGACGTCAACGGCGACGGCATCGACGACGTGGCGATCGGCGCGCCCGGTGAGAACAGGTCCGAGGGGGTGGTCGACGTGCTGCGCGGCAGTCGTTCCGGGCTGACCGGCAGCGGCAACGGGTACGCCGACCTGGCCTCCTCGGCCACCGGTGAGGACGGCGGCGACGGCGCGGTCTGGGTGCTGCGCGGACGCCCGGCCGGCCTGGTCACGGACGCGGCCCTGGTCATCGGGCCGAGGGCGGTCGGGGCGCCGTACGTGAAGGCCGGATTCGGTTTCGAGCTGAAGTGATCACGGATGGCGGAAAGAATTTCCGCTGAGCGTGTCGATCCGGGTGTCTCCCGTTCGACGCATGGGTGAGTGGCGGGGAGAGGCCCCGCCGCCCGACCGAAGGAGCCACCATGCCCCGCTACCTGTCGCTCGTGCGCATCGACGAGTCCTCCGTCCCCGCCGAGGGCCCCAGTCCCGAGCTGATGCAGCGGATGGGCGAGCTGATCGAGGAGGTCACCAAGGCCGGCGTCATGCTCGACACCGCCGGGCTCACCCCGACCGCCCAGGGCGCCAGGGTGCGCTGGGAGGGCGGCAAGATCTCCGTCACCGACGGGCCGTTCACCGAGACCAAGGAGGCCGTCGGCGGCTACGCGATCATGCAGTGCAAGGACAAGGCCGAGGCCCTGGAGTGGGCCAAGCGGTTCCTGCAGGTCCACGAGGACTTCTGGACCGTGACCTGTGAGGTGCGGGAGATCGCCGAGGGCTGAGCCGTACCTGGCCCCGGGGCGCCCGGGGGTGTTGCATGGTGGGTTGTGGAACCACAGCCCACCACGGCGCCCACGGCGGCGCACGCGATCGAGACCGTCTTCCGCCTGGAGTCGCCCCGCGTCATCGCCGGCGTCGCCCGGATCGTCCGGGACGTCGGCCTCGCCGAGGAGCTGGCGCAGGACGCGCTGGTCGCCGCCCTGGAGCAATGGCCGCGCGACGGCGTGCCCGGCAACCCCGGGGCCTGGCTCATGGCCACCGCCCGGCACCGCGCCGTCGATCTGATCCGGCGCCGCGAGACCTACGCCCGCAAGCTGCAGGAGATCGGCAGGGATCTCTCGCAGTCGGCCCCCGTCTCGTACGACGAGCCCACCGACCCGGACGACATCGACGACGACCTGCTCCGGCTGGTGTTCACCGCCTGCCACCCGGTGCTGTCGCGCGAGGCCCGCATCGCGCTCACCCTGCGCCTGGTCGGCGGCCTGAGCACGGCCGAGATCGCCCGCGCCCACCTCGTCCCGGAGCCGACGATCGCCCAGCGCATCGTCCGCGCCAAGCGCACCCTGGCGAAGCAGAACGTGGCCTTCGAGGTGCCCTACGGCCCCGACCGCGAGGCCCGCCTCGGCTCCGTCCTTGACGTCATCTACCTGATCTTCAACGAGGGGTACGCGGCGACCGCCGGCGACGACCTGCTGCGCCCCGGCCTGTGCGAGGACGCGCTGCGCCTGGCCCGCGTGCTGTCCGCGCTGATGCCCAAGGAACCGGAGGTGCACGGCCTGACCGCGCTGCTGGAGTTCCAGGCGTCCCGCACGGCCGCCCGCACCGACCCGGACGGCGAGCCGGTGCTGCTGAAGGACCAGAACCGCCGCCGCTGGAACCGCATGCTCATCGCCCGCGGCATCCGCGCCCTCGACCGGGCCGGTGCCACGGCGAGCGGCGCCCCGGGCCCGTACGCCCTCCAGGCGGCCATCGCCGCGTGCCACGCGCACGCCTACCACTACGAGGAGACCGACTGGCGTGCCATCGCCACCCTGTACGGCCTGCTGGCGGCCCGCGCCCCGTCCCCGGTGGTCGAGCTGAACCGCGCGGTCGCGGTGTCGATGGCCGACGGTCCGGCCGAGGCCCTGAAGCTGGTGGACGCCCTGACCGCCGAACCCGCCCTGCGCGACTACCACCTGCTGCCCAGCGTCCGCGGCGACCTCCTGGCCCGCCTCGGCCGTACGGCGGAGGCACGGGCGGAGCTCGAGCGGGCGGTGGCGCTCACGCGCAACGCACGCGAGCGGCAGCTGTTGCTCTCGAAACTGCATTCCCTTGCTGATGAATGACGGTTCACAGGTGCGCGGCTGCCACGCAACCGGCGTCGCCACTGCCCTGGGCGCGCTGCGCGCTACGGCTGCGCAGTAGCCGCGGGCGGTGTCGCGGGGGCCCCGATCAGCATGGCCGGCGCCCCCGCGACCCGGGTGAGGAACACGGTCGCCGCGTTCGGCCCCTGCGGCTTGACCTTCCTGCGCAGTTCCTCCGGCTCGACGGCCGACCCGCGCTTCTTCACGGTCAGCGTGCCGACCTCGCGCTCCCGCAGCAGGGCCTTCAACTTCTTGACGTTGAACGGGAGCCGGTCGGTGATCTCGTAGGCGGAGGCGTACCCGGTGGGGCGCAGGTCGTCGGCGGTGACATAGGCGATGGTGGGGTCGATCAGGCCGCCGTCCAGCTGCTCGGCCGCCTCGGCGACCAGATGGGCGCGGATGACGGCGCCGTCGGGCTCGTACAGATAGCGCCCCACCGGCCGGACCTGTGGGTCGGGCAGCCCCTTGCCGAGGAGGGTGCGCGGGCCGGGCAGCAGGGTGGCGCGGACCAGGCCCGGCTCGGTGCCGAACCACACCACCGCCTCCTTGACGTCCCCGCCGTCCGAGATCCACTCGGCCTCGGCGTCGGCGGGCACGGCCTCGTGCGGAATGCCGGGCGCCACCTTCAGCGCCGCGCTGGGTGCGGTGCGGGCGGCCTCGATCGCCCAGGAAAGGGGTGGGGAGTACGCCTCCGGGTCGAAGATCCGCCCGCCCGTGCCGAAAGCCTGGGGGGACCCCCGTCGCGCGGCCCCTCCTGATCGCCCGCCCCGCCGGGCGGGGTCCACGAACACGGCGTCGTACCCGCCCGTGTCCACCTGCGTGACGTCCGCCTCGCGCACCTCGATCAGCTCGCCCAGTCCCAGCACCTCGGCGTTCGCCCGTGCCACGGCGGCGGTCACCGGATCCCGGTCCACGGCGAGCACCCGGATCCCCGCCCGCGCGAACGCGATCGCGTCGCCGCCGATCCCGCAGCACAGGTCGGCGACCGAGGTCACGCCGAGGTTCCTGAACCGCTCGGCCCGGTAGGCGGCGATGCTCGTCCGCGTCGACTGCTCGACCCCGTTCGGCGTGAAGAACATCCGCCCCGCGTCCGCCGCCCCGAACTTCGCCACCGCGCGCTGCCGCAGCCGGGCCTGGCCGAGCGCGGCCGACACCAGCTCGGCGGGGTGGTCGCGGCGCAGCCGGGTGGCGACGGCGAGTTCGTCGGCCGGGGCGGTGTCGCGGACCTCGTCGAGGAGGGCGCGGCCTTCGGGGGTGAGGAGGAGAGCGAGGTCGTTCACCGGGTCATTGTCGGCCAGTCGGTGGATGGTTCGCCCCCGGTGGCGGTGTCGCCCCGGGTTCCGGGGCGGGGCCTGGGAGGATCCGACATCATGCGAGCAGTCGGACAAAACGATAAAAAACAGGCCGGTCGTGGGTGTCTGGCCCTCGGCCGCGGAGCCGCCGCGCTGGCCTGTTGCGCCGTTCTGGCCGGCTGCGCCGGGCCCGACGCGTCCCGGCACCCGTCCAGCCAGGCCGGCCCCGGCGCGCCCCGCCCCGCGTCCCACCATGCCGGCCCCGACGCGAGCCGCCGCGATTCCGGACAGGGTGGTCCCGCACAGGGCCTGACTCCCCAGGCCCGCCAGGCCGCCGAACACGCCCGCCTGGTCGCCGCGGCCAGACGCTGGCGGCTGGCGCAGGTCCCGCTGACGCCGCCCCCGCCCCCCGAGCGGAAACCGGAGATCACCGCGCGGGCCGGCTTCGAGGTGAAGCACCAGGAGGACTGGGACCTGCCGCCGGTCTTCACCACGATCCCCACCGAGCAGAAGATCGTCTTCCTCACCATCGACGACGGCTCGGAGAAGGACCCGGAGTTCCTGCGGATGATGCAGGACCTGAAGATCCCGTACACCGCGTTCCTCAGCAACTACCTGGTCAAGGACGACTACGGCTACTTCCGGACGATGCAGTCCTACGGCCACACCCTCAACAACCACACCCTGCACCACCCGTACCTGCCGGGTCTGTCCTACGAGCAGCAGAAGACCGAGATCTGCGACATGCAGGACATCATGGAGAAGCAGTTCGGCAGGCGCCCGACGGTCTTCCGCCCTCCTTACGGCAACTACAACCAGGACACCCTGCGCGCCGCCAGGTCCTGCGGCATCAGGTACGCGCCGATCTGGAACGAGGAGGTCTACGTCGACCACTGGGAGTACCGCGAGGACGACCAGAAGCTCCACCGCGGCGACATCGTCCTCACCCACTTCCGCGGCCGCTCCGACTGGAACGGCACGATGGTCGACGACATGCGCCGCTTCCTGGACAAGGTCACGCGCGAGGGCTACGCCGTCGCCCGCCTGGAGGACTACCTGTGAGGCGGGCCGCGGGGCACCGAAGAGCGGGATCCGGGCGGCGCCGCCCCGGCCGGTACTCCGTCGCGCTGCTCGCCTCGGTCCTCCTCCTCACCGGCTGCGCCCAGTCCGTCGACCCCATCGAACGCCTCGGCAGAAAGGCCGCCGAGGAAGTGCACCCGCACGGACCCGGCCCCGACCAGGCCTACCGCCGCTGGGGCCTGACCGAGCCCCTCGCCCGCCCGCCCCTGCACCCCGCCGACCCCCTCGCCCTCTCCCCGCAGGCCGGGGGCCGGGCCCTGCCCCGCGTCGTGGACCACGTCCCCACACACGACCGGGTCGTGTTCCTCACCTACGACGACGGCGCCGAGAAGGACCCCCGCTTCGTCGACATGGTCCGCGAACTCCGGCTGCCGGTCAGCATGTTCCTCACCGACAGCATCGTCGGCCCCGACTACGGCCACTTCGCCCGCCTGCACGGGCTCGGCGCCGGCATCCAGAACCACACCCTCGACCACCGCGCGCTCTCCGGCCTGCCGTACGCCGGACAGCGCGCCGAGATCTGCGGCCAGCAGAACCGCCTCCGCTCCCGCCTGGGCGTCCACCCCCGCCTCTTCCGCCCGCCGTACGGCTCGTACGACCCCACCACCCTGCGCGCGGCGGCCCACTGCGGCATCGCCACGATCGTCCTCTGGCGCGCCGCGATGACCCCGGCCGACCTCGTCTACACCCACGGCGAGCACCACCTCCGCCCCGGCGACATCATCCTGGTCGGCCCGGACGAGACGACGGGCCCGAGCCTTCGGGAACGCACGGCGCAGGTACTGCGGAGGGTTCAGCAGAGGGGACTGACGGTGGGGCGGCTGGAGGACTACCTGTAGGGGGTTTCAGGTGACCGCGCACAGGGGGACTGCCGGGCCGGTATCCGCGACGCGCCGCACGGCATTGGCACTCCGCTTGACCGAGTGCTAATCGCGGTCATAGTCTCGGCTCTGGCACTCGACGCGTGAGAGTGCCAACAAAGCGACGGGCAGGTCCGGCACCCGCGACGACGGATCGACCTGGTCGCCACCTCAGACAGATAACCCCGTGAGATCTCCGAAGGGGGAGGTCGGATCGTGACGACCACCAGCTCCAAGGTTGCCATCAAGCCGCTCGAGGACCGCATCGTGGTCCAGCCGCTCGACGCCGAGCAGACCACCGCCTCTGGCCTGGTCATCCCGGACACCGCGAAGGAGAAGCCCCAGGAGGGCGCCGTCCTCGCCGTGGGCCCGGGCCGCTTCGAGAACGGCGAGCGCCTTCCGCTCGACGTCAAGGTCGGCGATGTCGTCCTCTACAGCAAGTACGGCGGCACCGAGGTGAAGTACAACGGCGAGGAGTACCTCGTCCTCTCGGCGCGCGACGTGCTCGCGATCATCGAGAAGTAATCACCTCGAGCACATTTTGCTCTTGAGCTGCGCCCCTGGCCCCCGCGACCGATAACGAAGCCGGGCGCCCGGGGCGCAGTTGTCTTTACTCCCACAGATTTCCGAGAGGGCTTCCGCTGTCATGGCGAAGATTCTGAAGTTCGACGAGGACGCCCGTCGCGCCCTTGAGCGCGGCGTCAACAAGCTGGCCGACACGGTGAAGGTGACGATCGGCCCCAAGGGCCGCAACGTCGTCATCGACAAGAAGTTCGGCGCCCCCACCATCACCAACGACGGTGTCACGATCGCCCGCGAGGTCGAGATCGAGGACCCGTACGAGAACCTCGGCGCGCAGCTGGTGAAGGAGGTGGCGACCAAGACCAACGACATCGCGGGTGACGGCACCACCACCGCCACCGTGCTGGCCCAGGCCCTGGTCCGCGAGGGTCTGAAGAACGTCGCCGCCGGTGCCTCCCCGGCCGCCCTGAAGAAGGGCATCGACGCGGCCGTCGCCGCCGTCTCCGAGGCCCTCCTGGCCTCCGCCCGTCCGATCGACGAGAAGTCCGACATCGCCGCCGTGGCCGCGCTGTCCGCCCAGGACCAGCAGGTCGGCGAGCTCATCGCCGAGGCGATGGACAAGGTCGGCAAGGACGGTGTCATCACCGTCGAGGAGTCCAACACCTTCGGTCTGGAGCTGGACTTCACCGAGGGCATGGCCTTCGACAAGGGCTACCTGTCGCCGTACTTCGTGACGGACCAGGAGCGCATGGAGGCCGTCCTCGACGACCCGTACATCCTCATCAACCAGGGCAAGATCAGCTCCATCCAGGACCTGCTGCCGCTGCTGGAGAAGGTCATCCAGGCCGGCGCCTCCAAGCCGCTGCTGATCATCGCCGAGGACGTCGAGGGCGAGGCCCTGTCGACCCTGGTCGTCAACAAGATCCGCGGCACCTTCAACGCCGTCGCGGTGAAGGCCCCCGGCTTCGGCGACCGCCGCAAGGCGATGCTGCAGGACATGGCGATCCTCACCGGCGCCACGGTCATCTCCGAGGAGGTCGGCCTCAAGCTCGACCAGGTCGGCATCGACGTGCTCGGCTCCGCCCGCCGCGTCACCGTCACCAAGGACGACACCACGATCGTCGAGGGTGCCGGCAAGCAGGAGGAGCTGACCGGCCGGGTCGCGCAGATCAAGGCCGAGATCGAGAACACCGACTCCGACTGGGACCGCGAGAAGCTCCAGGAGCGCCTCGCGAAGCTGGCCGGCGGCGTGTGCGTGATCAAGGTCGGCGCCGCCACCGAGGTGGAGCTGAAGGAGAAGAAGCACCGTCTGGAGGACGCCATCTCCGCGACCCGCGCCGCGGTCGAGGAGGGCATCGTCTCCGGTGGTGGCTCCGCCCTGGTGCACGCCTCCAAGGTCCTCGAGGGCAACCTCGACAAGGCCGGCGACGAGGCCACCGGTGTCGCGGTCGTCCGCAACGCCGTGGTCGAGCCGCTGCGCTGGATCGGCGAGAACGCCGGCCAGGAGGGCTACGTCATCGTCTCCAAGGTCAAGGACCTGGAGCAGGGGCAGGGCTACAACGCCGCCACCGGCGAGTACGGCGACCTGATCAAGGCCGGCGTCATCGACCCGGTCAAGGTCACCCGCTCCGCCCTGGAGAACGCAGCCTCCATCGCCTCCCTGCTGCTCACGACCGAGACCCTGGTCGTCGAGAAGAAGGAAGAGGAAGAGCCGGCCGCCGCGGGCCACGGCCACGGCCACGCCCACTGAGCCAAGTGCTCCTGACGAAGGCCCGGCACCCTCGCGGTGCCGGGCCTTCGCCCTGTGCGGGACGTGGTCTGTGCGGGACGTGGTGCCCCTACTGCTCCAACTCGTCCAGCGCACCCAGCTGTTGCATCAGCCCCAGCTGGTCGTGCTGCCACCACATCTCGGCGATCTTGCCGTCGTCCGTGAGGCGGAACAGGGTCAACCCGGTCATGGTGACCTGCCTCCCGGTGGGCGGGATGCCGAGAAAGTCGCCGTTGTGCGTGGCGTTCCAGGTCCACCGTGCGCAGGCCCGGTCGCCCTGGGTGAGCACGTCCTCGAGCGTGAACGTGAAGCCGAAGCCCCCGCGCCACATCCGGAACTCGCTGCGGGCGTTGTCCAGCCCGATGGTGTCCTGGGGGTTCACCGGATCGTGGCTGTGGATGTCCTCGTCCAGCAGGTCGTTGAGTGGCGGCAGTTCACCGGAGGTCTGCAGCGCCGCGAAGAACCGCCGCACCGTGTCCTCGGCCAGCCGCTCGTCCCGTACGACGTCCAGATCGATGAACGTCGGCGTCTCGTCGCAGAGGGCGACCATCCCCTGGAAGATCTTGTCGGTCTCCGGGAGATGCGAGTTCCGCATCGCCTCCTCGTACGACGGGAACTCCACCATTTCGACGATGTGCGACGCGTCCGAACGGTCCTTGCCGACCAGGGCGTGCGTCGCCGTCCGCTTCCCCTTGGTCTGCGCGACCCAGTCGTCCATGAGCCGGTTCATCTCGTCCAGCCGACTGGTCCTGCACTCGATGAGCTGTACGAAGGTCATGACGCCGCCTCCCGGCCCCCCTGGCCCGGTCTGTGTCACGCTCATTTTCGCACCGGGACGGCAGCGCCACCTGTCCGCTACCGCGGCCCGTACTTCCGCCCCGTCTTCGACGTGATGCCGCCCAGCAGCCCCCGCGGGGTGACCTTCACCAGGCCCATCAGCGCCTTGTAGCGGGGGTCGGGGATGGACAGGGACTTGCCGCGGGCCAGGTCGGCGAGGGCCGCCGCGACCAGTTTGTCGGCGTCCAGCCACATCCAGCCGGGGATGTTGTCCGTGCCCATCCCGGCCCGCTGGTGGAACTCGGTGCGCACGAAACCGGGGCACAGGGCCATCAGGCGGACGCCGCTGCCGGCGAGGTCCTTCGCCGCGCCCTGGGTGAACTGCACGACCCACGCCTTGGAAGCGCCGTAGGTGCCCCGCGGGACGAAGGCCGCCACCGAGGCGACATTGACCACTCCGCCCCTGCCCCGCTCGCGCATCGCCCCGGTCGCCGCCGAGGTCAGCCGGAGCACCGCCTCGCAGTGCACCTTGAGCATCCTCAGCTCGTCGGCCATGGGCACGTCGAGATAGCGGCCCTTGTTGCCGAACCCGGCGTTGTTGATCAGCAGGTCGACCGGGTTCTTCCGGTCGCCGAGGCGGTCGGCCACCGTCTCGATGCCCTTGTCCTCGGACAGGTCGGCGCTCAGCACCTCCACCTCGATGCCGTGCCGGTCGTGCAGTTCGGTCGCCTGTTCGCGCAGCCGTCCGGCGTCCCGCGCCACCAGGACGAGGTTGTGCCCGTCAGCCGCCAGCCGCCGCGCGAACGCGGCACCGATCCCCGCGGTCGATCCCGTAATCAGAGCCGTTGTCATGGCCCAAGGGTATTGACCCGGAGCGAGCGCGTCCGCTCCCCTCGGCCACGGGAGTTGGCCGGTGCCGGTCCCGGGCGGTGGCCCGTGGGGTGGCGTGTGGGGGGCCCTGGCGGGGGTGCGCCGGCGCGGCGTGTGCCCCGCACTGCCGCCCGGGTCCACCCGGCCGGCGGGCGTTCCGCCCTGCGCGAGGCCGACCGCCCCTCAGCCCTCCTGCCCGGACACGTAGGTGCGAGCCTTCTTCAGCGTCTCCGGGTGCAGCGCCTCGCCCGCCGCGAGCACCCGCGGCAGCAGCTCCCGCTCGGTGGTGACCGCGCGGAACTGCATCGCCGCCGTCACCCCGTGGCCCGGCCGGTGCACGATCTCGATCGGGTTGCCCGCCCGTATCTCACCCGGTTCGATCACCCGGAGGTAGGCACCCGTTGCGCCCTTCTGTGTGAACCTCTTGACCCAGCCGCGCTCGCCCATATGGCCCTGGAACGTACGGCACGGGATACGACCCGAGGTCACCTCCAGGACCACCCCGGAACCGATCCGCCAGCGCTCGCCGATCAGCGCCCCGGAGACGTCCAGACCGTCCGTCGTCAGGTTCTCCCCGAAACATCCGTTGGCCAGCGACCGTCCGAGTTCGCGCTCCCAGTCGTCGAGATCCTCGCGCGCGAACGCGTACACCGCCTGGTCGTCCCCGCCGTGATGGCGCAGCTCGCACACCGCGTCCCCGGCCAGCCCGCTCCCGCCGACCCCCTTGGGACCCGGCGCCGCCACCCGCACCGGCCCGTCGGCCGGCTTCTTGTCGATGCCCGTCACGCCCTCCGCCTGGTCCGTGTACGGCACCGGCTGCGGACGGCCCAGATTGACCGAGAGAAGCTTCATGAGCGCACGCTACGCGACCCCACCTCAAAGCGTCGAGCGAATATCACGCCTCATCCCCAAGTTACCCTTATGCTCGAAGGGTGATAGAGGCCCGTCATCTTCGCGTCCTGCGTGCCGTCGCCGCCACCGGTTCCTTCTCGGCGGCGGGGCGCGAACTCGGCTGCACCCAGCCCGCCGTCAGCCAGCAGATGAAGGCCCTGGAGACCTCGGTCGGCACCCCGCTGCTGGTCCGCAGCGGCCGCGAGATGCGGCTGACCCAGGCCGGGGAGGCCCTCGTCAGGCACGCCTCCGGCATCCTCGCGGGGCTCACCGCGGCCGAGGAGGAGGTCGCCGCCATCGCGGGCCTGCGGGCCGGCCGGGTCCGGCTGGTTTCCTTCCCCAGCGGCAGCTCCACCCTGGTCCCCACCGCCCTGGCCGCCCTGCGCGCCGCCCACCCCGGCACCCGCGTCTCCCTGGAGGAGGCCGAGCCGCCGAGGTCCGTCGAGCTGCTCCGCGAGGGTGACTGCGACCTGGCCCTGGCCTTCCGCTACGAGGGGGCGGCCGTCGCCGAGGACTGGGACGACCTGGTCGTACGACCCGTGCTGACGGACCGCCTGGTGGCGCTGGTGCCCGAGCGGCACCGCCTCGCGCGCGCGGAGAGCGTCGCCATCGGCGAGCTGGCCCAGGAGCCCTGGATCGCGGGCTGCCCGCGCTGCCGCGGCCAGCTGGTCGAGGTGTGCGAGGGGGCCGGTTTCACCCCGCGCATCGACTTCGCCACGGACGACTATCCGGCGGTGGTCGGCCTGGTCGGCGCGGGCCTGGGCGTCGCCGTCCTGCCCCAGCTGGCGGTGGAGTCGGTACGGCCCAGGGGCGTGCGCACGGTACGGCTGGAACCGGCGGTACGGCGCGAGATCGTCGCCCTCACCCTGCCCGACCTGGCCCAGGTGCCGGCCGTGGCGGCGACGCTGGAGCAGCTGGCCCGAGCGACGGGGCGCGGCCAGGCCCGCGAATAGGCGCCCCGGGGCCGGGCGCCGGCAGAGTCAAGGGCACGCGCGTGGTGAAGCGGCGTGCCCTGGTGGGTGGAGCGCGCCCAGCGGGCTCTTGATGCTGAAACGTTCCTTCAGTGGTTCGGGGCGGTGTCCGCTCCGGTGGCCGAAGCGGTCACCAGGCGGTTGCGCGCGCGCCCCATCAACTCCTCGCGCTCGTCCTCGGTCAGGCCGCCCCAGACGCCGTACGGCTCGCGCACCGCCAGCGCGTGCGCCGCGCACTCCGCGCGGACCGGGCACCTCATGCAGACCTCCTTGGCCGAGTTCTCGCGAGCGCTCCGAGCCGCCCCGCGCTCGCCCTCGGGGTGGAAGAAGAGCGAGCTGTCCACGCCGCGGCAGGCAGCCAGCAGCTGCCAGTCCCACAGGTCCGCGTTCGGTCCGGGAAGGCGGGAGAAATCTGCCATTACGTGACCCCTTGTAGCCGTTCTGAGCGGATACGGTGCCAACGACCGTACATCTCCGGTCTAAGGAGATGAAAATATGACTCATTGCGAATCTAGCCTCGGACACCTCGAAACGGGAAGAAAAGCGGCCAAAAGGGGCATAGTTGTGATGAAAACTTGTGGGTCCGTTGTTCATGTCTGCACCGTGTCGAGGCCCTCACGTAGAGTGCCGAAGACGGCACGTAGCCCCGTAACTCTTTCGAGTGACCGTCGTTGAGAGTGCGGAGGCGGTTGAAAACAGAAGCGCTCGGGCAGGCGTCCGAGACGGTCGACCGC
This sequence comes from Streptomyces sp. RB17, assembly GCF_009604455.1. Classification (GTDB taxonomy): domain Bacteria; phylum Actinomycetota; class Actinomycetes; order Streptomycetales; family Streptomycetaceae; genus Streptomyces. Next base: position 602,791 of record NZ_WEGL01000003.1, on the reverse strand, counting down.
ACAGGTGACGATTCCGTACCAGCCTGGAGGCTCAAGGTGACGCGCATCAGCTGCGGAGGGCGGTCATGACATCCGTCCTCGTCTGCGACGACTCCCCGCTTGCCCGAGAAGCGCTCCGCCGCGCGGTCGCGACCGTGCCCGGTGTCGAGCGTGTGACGACGGCGGCCAACGGCGAGGAAGTCCTCCGCCGCTGGGGCGCCGACCGCTCCGACCTCATCCTGATGGACGTGCGCATGCCCGGCCTGGGCGGCGTGGAAACCGTGCGCCGGCTGCTGTCCGCCGACCCCGGCGCGCGGATCATCATGCTCACGGTCGCCGAGGACCTGGACGGCGTGGCCCTCGCGGTCGCCGCCGGCGCCCGGGGCTACCTGCACAAGGACGCCTCGCGCGCGGAGCTGCGCGCGACGGTGACGCAGGCCCTCGCCGACCCGACCTGGCGACTGGCCCCGCGTCGGCTCCGCTCGGCCGAGATGGGCGCCGCGCCCACGCTCACCGCGCGCGAGATCCAGGTCCTGGAGGGCATGAGCCACGGCCGTTCCAACGCCGAGATCGGCCGCGAGCTCTTCCTCTCCGAGGACACCGTCAAGACGCACGCGCGGCGCCTGTTCAAGAAGCTCGGTGCCTCGGACCGGGCCCACGCGGTGGCGCTCGGCTTCCGCTGGGGACTGGTCCGGTAGACCGTGCCCAGCCCTGCGGGGCGGGGCCGGCCCGGCGCCGGGCGCGACTCATGGAGCCGGACGCGTGTCGCCTCCCTGGCGGCAGCGGGATGCGTCACCGGGCCCTCGGGGAGCCCCCGGTCCGACCGCCGACCCGAACGCGACGCATGTACGGCACCGCGCCGCGCTCAGGCGCCGGAGGACCGTGCCCTGGCCCTGCCCGGCGCCGGACCACCGCGCTCTTCGGCGGTGCGATCGGCCCCGGGCCGCATCGGCGCGCCCTCGCGGCACGCACGCGTGCACGGAGCCGCCCTGCGGCACCGCCGCCGTACGGGTGTGTTCTGCCCGGCCTTGCGGCGCGTGGCGGTGGCATGGACCGACCCGCATGCGGGACGTGGACGTGCGGCACGCACGCGTGCACGGAGCCGCCCTGCGGCACCGCCGCCGTACGGGCGCGTTCTGCTGGGCCCTGCGGTGCGTGGTGTCGGTGGCATGGACCGATCCCATGCGGGATGTGGACGGCCGCCGGTGTGTGGCATGGGTGGCGGCACTCCTCGGTTCTGCTGCCGTACGGGCGTGGCGCGCCCGATCCTGTGGTGCGTGGCGGTGGCATGGTCCGGTCGCGCATGCGGGACACATGGGCGCCCGCCGGTGCGTGGTGTGGGCGATCGCCGCTGCGTGGGTGGGCGGCAGCGCTCCTCGGCTCAGCTGCCGTACCGGTGCGGCGCGCCCAGCCCTGCGGTGCGTGGCATGGATTACCGCCCTGCGGGGGCCTGGCGCCCACGCGTGTGCGGACGAGCAGCCCATGCGGGACGGGGCTCCCACGCGGAGCACGATCGCCCATGCGAGCGTCATGCGTGGTGCGGACGGCCGACCGTCGGCGGAGCCGGTGTCGTACCCGCGTGTCCCGGGCTGTTCGAGGAGTCGGGGAGGTGGGGTGACATGCCCTGGCGGGGGTTCCGGTTGGCCGTGGAGAGGGCCGTGAGGTGTGGTCGCGGGGTGGACCCGGTCACATTCGGGGAGCCGCGCGGCAGGCGGTCGGCCGGGTGGCCGGCCGGGTGTGCGAGTGGAGGTCCACGTCGTCGTCGGCCGTGGTCGGCGGCGCCCGGGGAGGTGCGGGGCGTCCCCCGCCTACGACTCCACGGGGCGGGTGGGCGGGTGGTGCGCAAGGCGGCCCGCCGGACGCGCGCTGCTCGTTTCGGCGCGGATGCCGCATCCTTGAGGTGTGGAGTCTCTCGGGGACGAGTCGGTCGAGCGGAAGGGGAGGGCGCAGGAGATGAGTGCCGGCGCGCCTGCTCATAACGCTTCGGTGCACAACCACGAGCACAATGCGACGGACCGGACGGCCACAAGGCACGATGGACCGATGCGCGACGACGAGGCGGGCACGGCCCATGGGGCGATCGGTGCGCTCGTCCATCGCGCCGTCGACGGGGACGAGCAGGCCACGCACGATCTGCTCGCCCATGTCCACCCGCTGGCGCTGCGCTACTGCCGGACCCGGCTGTCCCGGCTGCCCGGCGACGCGCGTCACTTCGTCGAGGACCTCGCCCAGGAGGTCTGCGTCGCGGTCCTGCTGGCGCTGCCCCGCTACCGCGACACCGGCCGCCCCTTCGAGGCGTTCGTCTTCGCCATCGCCTCCCACAAGGTCGCCGACCTGCAGCGGGCCGCGATGCGCCACCCCGGGTCGACCGCGGTGCCGTCCGACGAGATGCCCGAGCGGCCGGACGACTCCCTCGGCCCCGAGGAGCGCGCCCTGCTCAGCAGCGACGCCGAGTGGGCCAAGAAGCTGCTGGCCAACCTGCCCGAGAACCAGCGCGAACTGCTCCTGCTGCGCATCGCCGTGGGCTTGACCGCGGAGGAGACGGGGCAGATGTTGGGAATGTCACCCGGCGCGGTCCGGGTCGCCCAGCACCGGGCGTTGAGCCGCCTGCGCGCGCTCGCCGAGCAGTAACACCCTTGTCCGGAGCCTCCGCAGCTCCCTTTGTTGAACAGGCATGCTTCCGCTTCCGTACGAACATACGAAGCCTGAAGTCACCCCGTACCGTGGAATTTGCTAGCGATGCTTCCCGTTAGCATGGACATCCGCACCGATCAAGGCCATTTGGGGAAGGTGTCATGACTGCAAACGTCGACGGAGTGCCCGGTAAGTTCGCGACACTCGGGCTGACCTACGACGACGTGCTGCTGCTGCCGGGTGCATCCGAGGTGCTCCCCAACGCGGTCGACACCTCGTCCCGCATCTCCCGCAACGTCCGGGTGAACATCCCGCTGCTGTCGGCGGCGATGGACAAGGTGACCGAGTCCCGCATGGCGATCGCGATGGCCCGGCTCGGCGGTGTCGGCGTGCTGCACCGCAACCTGTCCGTCGAGGACCAGGTCAACCAGGTCGACCTGGTGAAGCGGTCGGAGTCCGGGATGGTCACCGACCCGATCACGGTGCATCCAGAGGCGACGCTCGGCGAGGCGGACGCCCTGTGCGCGAAGTTCCGCATCAGCGGTGTTCCGGTCACCGATCCGGCCGGCAAGCTGCTCGGCATCGTGACCAACCGCGACATGGCCTTCGAGAGCGACCGCAGCCGCCGCGTGCACGAGGTCATGACCCCGATGCCGCTGGTCACCGGCAAGGTCGGCATCTCCGGCCCGGAGGCCATGGAGCTGCTGCGCAAGCACAAGATCGAGAAGCTGCCGCTGGTCGACGACGAGGGCGTCCTGAAGGGCCTGATCACGGTCAAGGACTTCGTCAAGGCCGAGCAGTACCCCAACGCCGCCAAGGACGCCGAGGGCCGGCTGCTCGTCGGCGCCGCGGTCGGCGCCAGCCCGGAGGCGCTGGAGCGTGCCCAGGCGCTCGCCGAGGCCGGTGTGGACTTCCTGGTCGTGGACACCTCGCACGGCCACAACAGCAACGCGCTGAGCTGGATGTCGAAGATCAAGTCCAGCGTGTCCGTCGATGTGATCGGCGGCAACGTCGCCACCCGCGACGGCGCCCAGGCGCTGATCGACGCGGGTGTGGACGGCATCAAGGTGGGCGTGGGCCCGGGCTCCATCTGCACCACCCGCGTGGTCGCCGGCATCGGCGTCCCGCAGGTCACCGCCATCTACGAGGCATCCCTCGCGGCCCGTCCCGCCGGTATCCCGCTGATCGGCGACGGCGGCCTGCAGTACTCCGGTGACATCGGCAAGGCGCTGGCCGCCGGCGCCGACACGGTGATGCTGGGCAGCCTCCTCGCCGGCTGCGAGGAGTCGCCGGGCGAGCTGCTCTTCATCAACGGCAAGCAGTTCAAGTCGTACCGCGGCATGGGTTCGCTGGGCGCCATGCAGTCCCGCGGCCAGGGCAGGTCGTACTCGAAGGACCGCTACTTCCAGGCCGACGTGACCGCCGACGAGAAGCTCGTGCCGGAGGGCGTCGAGGGCCAGGTGCCCTACCGCGGCCCGCTCGCCAACGTCCTGCACCAGCTCGTCGGCGGCCTGCGCCAGACCATGGGCTACGTCGGCGCCGCCACGATCGAGGAGATGGAGTCCAAGGGCCGCTTCGTACGGATCACGTCGGCGGGCCTGAAGGAGAGCCACCCGCACGACATCCAGATGACGGTCGAGGCGCCGAACTACAGCGGTCAGGGCTGAAACGGCGTCCCCACGCGCGCGTGACGGACATCGACGGCGGCTCCGGAATCCCCGGGGCCGCCGTTGTCGTACCTGCGGAGGGCTTCTGTCGTACCCGTCGGCGATACTGGAAGGCGCTGCAACGCATAGGGAAAGGCCTACAGACGTGACTGAGATCGAGATCGGGCGCGGCAAGCGCGGCCGCCGGGCGTACGCCTTCGACGACATCGCCGTCGTCCCCAGCCGCCGTACGCGGGACCCGAAGGAGGTCTCGATCGCCTGGCAGATCGACGCCTACCGCTTCGAGCTGCCCTTCCTGGCCGCCCCCATGGACTCCGTCGTCTCCCCGGCCACCGCGATCCGCATCGGCGAGCTGGGCGGCCTCGGTGTGCTCAACCTCGAGGGTCTGTGGACGCGGTACGAGGACCCGCAGCCGCTGCTGGACGAGGTCGCCGAGCTGCCGGCCGAGCAGGCGACCCGCCGCCTGCAGGAGATCTACACGGCTCCCATCAAGGAGGAGCTGATCGGCGCGCGCATCAAGGAGGTGCGCGACTCCGGCGTGGTCACGGCGGCCGCGCTCTCCCCGCAGCGCACCGCCCAGTTCTCCAAGGCGGTCGTGGACGCGGGTGTGGACATCTTCGTCATCCGCGGTACGACGGTCTCGGCGGAGCACGTCTCGTCCTCGCACGAGCCGCTGAACCTGAAGCAGTTCATCTACGAGCTGGACGTCCCGGTGATCGTCGGCGGCTGTGCCACCTACACCGCGGCCCTGCACCTGATGCGCACCGGCGCGGCCGGCGTCCTGGTCGGCTTCGGCGGCGGCGCCGCCCACACCACGCGCAACGTGCTGGGCATCCAGGTCCCGATGGCGACGGCGGTCGCGGACGTGGCGGCGGCCCGCCGTGACTACATGGACGAGTCCGGCGGCCGGTACGTGCACGTGATCGCGGACGGCGGTGTCGGCTGGTCCGGCGACCTGCCCAAGGCGATCGCCTGCGGCGCCGACGCGGTGATGATGGGCTCCCCGCTGGCCCGCGCCACGGACGCGCCCGGCAAGGGCCACCACTGGGGCATGGAGGCGGTCAACGAGGAGCTGCCCCGCGGCCAGAAGGTCGACCTGGGCACCGTCGGCACCATCGAGGAGATCCTCACCGGCCCGTCCCACACCCCGGACGGCTCGATGAACTTCTTCGGCGCCCTGCGCCGCGCGATGGCCACGACCGGCTACAGCGAGCTGAAGGAGTTCCAGCGGGTCGAGGTGACCGTCGCGGACAGCCAGCACCGCCGCTGACGCGGACGACGTACAGGGCCCGGCCACCGAGGAGGTGGCCGGGCCCTGCCGCTTGCGGGAAGCGTTACGCGGCGGCCTTCCTGGTGCCGGAGAACGCGGCGAACCCGGCGATGCCGAAGAAGAGGAAGGTCAGCGGGTCGGCGTCCTTCTTCCAGGCTTCCTGGACCAGGCCGAGGTGATCGAAGAAGACCTCGGAGAAGCCCGCGTGTACATAGTCGGCGATGATCATGGCCTCGCCGACCAGCTGGCCGACGTAGACCGAGCCGAGCGCGAGGACGGCGGCGACCACCGGCAGGGCAGGGTTGCGGCCACCAGCCTTGCCCGCCGCGACACCCACGACGAAGCCGACGCCGACGGCCGCGTAGCCGATCTCGTGCTTGGTGGCGCCGATGATGACGCCGTAGAGAGCCGCGGCGGCCACGGCGGCGACGACCGCGGCGACCAGCCCGAGGACGAGGTTGTTCTGGCCCGGTGCGGGCGGCGCGGGCGGGGCGAAAGCGCCGGGCTGGGGAACGGGGGCGCCCGCCTGGGGCGGGTACGGCGCGCCGGCCGCGGCCTGCTGCGCGTACGGGTTGCCGTCGACCGGACCGGGCTGCGGCGACTGCGGCGGTGGAGCTGACTGGCTCATGACAGGAATCCCCCCGATGTGAAGCACGACTGAAGACGGAAAACGGAAAACGGAAAACCCCCGGCACACGCGTGTGCGGCGAGTCCGGGGGAGATTAACAGCCGGGGACGACAACGCCCCAGGCTGTTTTCCGTTCGTGACCGGCTCAGAGCCGGTGCGCCGCCCCCGTGGGGGTGGCCCCGCGTGTGTCCAGCAGCAACTGGGCCTTCACCGACAGCCCCTGCAGGTCGTAGGTGCGGTGCTGCTGGAGCAGGATCGTCAGGTCGGCGTCGGCGGCGGCCTCGTAGAACGAGTCCGCGCGCGGGACCGGCCGGTCCAGGACGTTCCACGCGGGCACGTACGGGTCGTGATAGCTCACCGAGGCGCCCAGTTCCATCAGCCGGATCGCGATCTCCTGGGCCGGTGTGCCCTGCTGGTCGGCGAGGTCGGCCTTGTAGGTGACGCCGAGCAGCAGCACGCGCGCGCCGCGGGCGGACTTGCCGTGCTCGTTGAGAAGGGTGGCCGCGCGCTGGACGACGTACCGGGGCATCCGGCTGTTGACCTGCTGGGCGAGCTCCACCATCCGCAGGGTGCGGGTGGCGTGGCCGGTCAGGTCCTGCGCCACGCCGTGCCCGCCGACGCCCGGGCCCGGCCGGAACGCCTGGAAGCCGAAGGGCTTGGTCTCCGCGCACCGGATGACGTCCCACAGGTCGACACCCAGCTCATGGCAGAGCACGGCCATCTCGTTGACGAGCGCGATGTTGACGTGCCGGAAGTTGGTCTCCAGCAGTTGTACGGTCTCCGCCTCGCGCAGCCCACGCGCGCGTACCACCTTGTCGGTGAGCCGGCCGTAGAAGGCGGCGGCCGACTCGGTGCAGGCGGAGGTGAGGCCGCCGATGACCCTGGGGGTGTTGGCGCGGGCGTGGTCGCGGCTGCCGGGGTCGACCCGGCTGGGCGAGTAGGCGAGGTGGAAGTCGCGGCCGGCGCGCAGCCCCGAGCCCTCCTCCAGCAGGGGGCGCAGGAACTCCTCGGTCGTGCCGGGGAGCACCGGCGACTCAAGGATGACCGTGGTGTGCGGGCGCAGCTGCTCGGCGAGGGCGCGGGCGGCCGCCTCCACCTGGCCGAGGTCGAGTCCGCCGTCGGCGCCGCGCGGGGTCGGCGCGCAGATCACCGCCGTGCGCACCCGGCCGAGCTGGGCCGGGTCGGTGCCGGGCCGGAACCCTCCGGAGTGCATCCGGCGCAGCTCGGCGGGGCTGAGCGAGCCCGCCTCGGGGCCGGTGGCGTAACCGATGGTGGGGATGCCTGCCGCGACAGCGGTCTGGGCGAGCGGCAAGCCGTAGGGGCCGAGTCCGATGACGGCGAGGTCTGCGGGCATGGCGTGGGGCGTCCTTCCCGATAGCCGAAGCGGGACAGGCACGCAACCGCTGTGAACAGGATCAGCGCGTGCAATGTCAGACTAGGTACACATATGACTGTTATGTGTGATTCTGTTCGTGTGTCTTCCGACGGTTGCGTGCGAGTTGTCCACAGGTTGGGAACGCGCGGTGGCTCAAGTCGGGCAAGCCGGTCAGAATTTGGGCAGGAGGAGGGGAGTAGCCGGGCTTCGCCCACCGGGGTGCGGCCCACGCGAGCGAGTCTGCGACAGCGGGAGGCAGCGTGAGGACAGCGACTCTGGGGCCGACGCAGCGCGCCGAGGCGCTGGCGGCGATGGCGGAGCGGGAGCTGGACGTGCTGGTGATCGGCGGCGGAGTCGTCGGCGCGGGCACCGCGCTGGACGCTGTCACGCGCGGACTGTCCACCGGTCTGGTCGAGGCCCGCGACTGGGCGTCCGGCACCTCCAGCCGGTCCAGCAAGCTGATCCACGGCGGTCTGCGCTATCTGGAGATGCTCGACTTCGCGCTCGTCCGCGAGGCCCTGAAGGAGCGCGGACTGCTCCTGGAGCGGCTCGCCCCGCACCTGGTCAGGCCGGTGCCGTTCCTGTACCCGCTGCAGCACAAGGGCTGGGAGCGGCTCTACGCCGGCTCGGGCGTCGCGCTCTACGACGCGATGTCCATGGCCCGAGGCCACGGCCGGGGCCTGCCCCTGCACCGCCATCTGACCCACCGTCAGGCCCTCCGCGTCGCCCCCTGCCTGAAGAAGGACGCCCTGGTCGGCGCCCTGCAGTACTACGACGCCCAGATGGACGACGCCCGCTTCGTGGCCACCCTGGTGCGCACGGCGGCGTCCTACGGCGCGAAGGTGGCCAACCGCGCGCGCGTGACCGGGTTCCTGCGCGAGGGCGAGCGAGTGGTCGGCGCCCGGGTGCAGGACGTGGAGGGCGGCGGGGAGTACGAGATCCACGCCCAGCAGATCGTCAACGCGACCGGGGTGTGGACCGACGACACACAGGCCATGGTGGGGGAGCGGGGCCAGTTCCACGTCCGCGCCTCCAAGGGCATCCACCTCGTCGTGCCCAAGGACCGCATCCACTCCACCACCGGCCTGATCCTGCGCACCGAGAAGTCCGTCCTGTTCGTCATCCCCTGGGGCCGGCACTGGATCGTCGGCACCACCGACACCGACTGGAACCTCGACAAGGCCCACCCGGCCGCGTCCAGCGCCGACATCGACTACCTGCTGGAGCACGTCAACTCGGTGCTCGCGGTGCCGCTCGGCCGCGACGACGTGCAGGGCGTGTACGCCGGTCTGCGCCCGCTGCTCGCCGGGGAGTCCGACGCCACCAGCAAGCTGTCCCGGGAGCACACGGTCGCTCATCCGGCACCGGGACTCGTGGTCGTGGCGGGCGGCAAGTACACCACCTACCGCGTGATGGCGAAGGACGCGGTCGACGAGGCGGTGCACGGCCTGGACATGCGGGTCGCCGACAGTGTGACCGAGGAGACCCCGCTGCTGGGCGCGGAGGGCTACCAGGCACTGTGGAACGCGCGGGCCCGCACAGCCGCCCGCGCCGGGCTCCACGTGGCCCGTGTGGAGCACCTGCTGAACCGGTACGGCTCGCTGGCCGAGGAGGTCCTGGACCTCATCACCGCCGACCCCGGCCTGGGCGAGCCGCTGCAGGCGGCCGACGACTATCTGCGCGCCGAGGTGGTGTACGCCGCCTCGCACGAGGGCGCCCGGCACCTGGACGACGTCCTCACCCGCCGCACCCGCATCTCCATCGAGACCTTCGACCGGGGCACCCGCAGCGCCCGGGAGGCGGCCGAACTGATGGCACCGGTCCTCGGCTGGGACAAGGACCAGGTCGAGCGCGAGGTCGAGCACTACGAGAAGCGGGTGGAGGCCGAGCGCGAGTCCCAGCGCCAGCCCGACGACCTGACGGCGGACGCGGCGAGGCTGGGAGCGCCGGACATTGTCCCGCTCACATGACGGGGCGCGGCTGAAACCGGCGCGAGCGGGTGCCCGGCGGCAGCCGAACGCCCGTCACCCCCGGCGAAACCAGGCGCATTTCATCGAAACCGGTGCACCGGCTCCCGCCCGCGGCGAAGGGCCCCCTGGGCGTTGGCCACTTGTCGAGTGAGAGACAATGGAGGCTCTGTCAGGGCGGGTGGTATGAGGGGACGCATGTCGGAGGCGGAGCGGGCGGGCACATCTCGTCAGGGGACTCGTCAGGACCGGAGCGAGCGTCGTCTCCTCGCCGGGCGGTACCGGCTGGGAGACGTGCTGGGCCGCGGCGGCATGGGCACGGTCTGGCGCGCCGAGGACGAGACCCTGGGCCGGACGGTCGCCGTCAAGGAACTGCGGTTCCCGTCGAACATCGACGAGGAGGAGAAGCGGCGGCTGATCACGCGCACCCTGCGCGAGGCCAAGGCCATCGCCCGGATCCGCAACAACAGCGCGGTGACGGTCTTCGACGTGGTCGACGAGGACGACCGGCCCTGGATCGTCATGGAGTTGGTGGAGGGCAAGTCCCTCGCCGAGGCCATCCGCGAGGACGGCCTGCTGGAACCGAAGCGCGCCGCCGAGGTGGGGCTCGCCGTCCTCGACGTGCTGCGCTCCGCGCACCGCGAGGGCATCCTGCACCGGGACGTGAAGCCGTCGAACGTGCTCATCGCCGAGGACGGCCGGGTCGTGCTCACCGACTTCGGCATCGCGCAGGTCGAGGGCGACCCGTCCATCACCTCCACCGGCATGCTCGTCGGCGCCCCCTCCTACATCTCCCCCGAGCGCGCCCGCGGCCACAAGCCGGGGCCGGCGGCCGACCTGTGGTCGCTCGGCGGCCTGCTGTACGCGGCGGTCGAGGGCGTGCCCCCGTACGACAAGGGCTCGGCGATCGCCACCCTCACCGCGGTGATGACCGAGCCCCTGGAGGAGCCCAAGAACGCGGGCCCGCTCAAGGACGTCATCTACGGCCTGCTCACCAAGGACCCGGCCGAGCGGCTCGACGACGCGAGCGCCCGGGCCATGCTCAACGCCGTGATCCACCGGCCCGAGCCGGAGCCGATGGACGCCACGCGGGTGGTGCCGCTGCCGCCGCAGCCGGGCTCGTCCGAGGGCAGGCGGGGCGAGGAGGCCGGGGAGAAGCTGCGCGGCGCGCTGCGTTCGGTCCGCAAGGCGGCCGGGGCGGCGACGGCAGCCGCGTCCGCCCGGACGAAGAGCGGTGGCGACACGGCCGCGCCGGGCGCCGGTGAAGCCACGGGTGCGAGCGGTGCCGCCGCCGGCGGGTCACGTCCCGCCGCCCAGGGCGGGGCTCGGCCGGCCACCTCCGGTGGAGCACGGCCGGCCACCTCCGGTGGGGCTCGGCCCGCTTCCGCCACGGGGTCCGGCGCCGGATCCGCCGGCAGACAGGCGGGTCCTGCCGTCGGCGCCTCCGGCCCCTCGGGTGCCTCCGGCGTGCCGGACTCCAGCGCGAACAAGCCGAGTTCGGGCTGGCCCGTGGTGCCACCGCCGGACCTGGACCTGCGGACGCGGCAGGTGCCGAGGGCGCCGCTGACCGATGTCGTGCCCAAGCGCACGCTGGTGATCATCGCGGTCGTCGTCGCCCTCGCCGTGCTCGGCACGGTCCTGGCCATCGCCCTGAGCGGCGGCGGCAAGGACGGCAAGAGCGGCGGGGCCAGGGCGGCGGCGAGTACCAGTGCGTCCACCAAGCAGGACAAGGGTGACAAGAGCACCGGCAGCGGGGCGCGGGCGGATGGGTCGGGCCCGTCGTCGTCCGGGACCGGTTCCGCCTCGGGCACCGCCGTCGACACCGGCGCGTCCACCGACGACTCGGGTTCGGCCGACTCCGGCAAGTCCGGTGCCAAGAACGGCGGGAGCGCGCCCGTGGTCTCGACCCGCAAGGGCGGCCAGGGCTACTCGATCGGGCTGCCCAAGGGCTGGTCGTACCAGTCCACCGGCGCCGCGGGCGACCGCTACACCGGTCCCGACGGGCAGAAGCTGCTCATCGGCTGGACCAGCAGCCCCAAGAGCGACCCGGTGGCTGACTGGGAGAACCAGGAGCGCTACATGGTGCGTTCCCAGTACCACAAGATCCGGATAGAGAAGGTCGACTACCGCAGCTGGAACACGGCCGACTGGGAGTTCACCTATGCCGACGGCGGCACCAAGTACCGCACCATCGACCGTGGGTTCGTGGTCAACGGCCATCTCGGTTACGGACTGATGTACACAGCGAAGGCCGCGAACTGGGACAGCGGGTTGCGCAAGGACACCTGGAAGACGCTCACGGCCTCCTTCGAGCCCAAGGCGTAGGAGCCTGGCCCCGGTTCGGGGCGTGAGAATCCGTCATCCACTCGGTGCGGGTTGCCTCCGGCACGTATCGTGAATGGTTGCAGACCGTACGCAGCCGGAAGTGTGTGCGAAACGGGTCGCGAGGCGAACGGATGTGACCGACCGGGCGGCCGGGGAGGCAACGTGGACGACTACGCGGGTCGGGTGCTCGCCGACCGCTACCGCCTGCCGTCGCTGCCCTCCGACGAGTACGAACTCACCGAGACCCGCGCCTTCGACACCTACAGCGGTCAGGAGGTGCTCGTCCGGCAGGTGCCGTTGCCGGAGGTCGTCGAGGCGGAGGTGCTCGACGCGGAGGGGCTGCCCGAGGGGTTCACCGCGCGTGAGCGCGGGGCCGGCGGGGCCGGGGGCCGACGGACGCCGGACGCCCGGACCGCCACCCGGCGGCCCGCCGACCCGGCCGTGCGGCGTGCCGTCGAGGCCGCGCAGGCCGCGGCCCGCATCCCCGACCACCCGCGCCTGGACCAGGTCTTCGACGTGTTCGCCGAGGGCGGTTCGCTGTGGATCGTCAGCGAGTGGGTGGCCGCGCGCCCGCTGGCCGCGCTGCTCGCCGAGCAGCCGCTGTCGCCGTACCGGGCGGCCGAGGTCGCCGCCGACGTGCTCATGGCGCTCCGGGTGCTGCACGGCCATGGCTGGGTGCACCGCAACATCACCGCCCGCACGGTGCTCGTCTGCGACGACGGCCGCGTGATGCTGACCGGCCTCGCCGTCGGCGCCGCGGAGGAGGCGTTGTGCGGGTACGACCCGGTGCCCGCCCAGGAGGGACAGGAAGAGGCGGCCGGCGGGGGAGCGGGGACGGAGGCCGGGCCGACCGGTCCGGGCGCCGTTCCAGATGCCGGTCCCGGGGCGGCCGTTCGGGCTGCCGGCGGCCAGGGCGTTCCTCCGGGGGCGGGCGGCGGCCTGGATGTGCCTCCGGGGCCGGGTGGTCCGGGAGCAGGCCGGGGCCCGGGTGGGACTCCCTTTGCCGGAGCCCCCGGGGACTCCCCCGGCATTGGCGACCGGCCGAGCGGTATGGCCGGTGATGCGGCCGCAGCGGGCGGTGTGCCGTCCGCGCACGTCGACCCCGAGGTTGCACGCCGGGCCGCGATCCAGGCACGGGCGGCCGGAGGGCTGCCGGTACCGGGAGCGAACGGGGTGTCCGGCGGGACCGGGGTGCCCGGCCCGGCGGGGCAAGGGCCCCTGGAGAACGGTACGGACATCCGCGCCGCCCGCGCCGGCGCCATCGCCGCGTACCGCGCGGGTGCCCGGGCCGCCGCCCGGGTGCAGGAGGCCCGGCAGAGCGGGCGCGCAGCCCTGCCCGGGGCCCGGCCGCCCGCCGAGGGCGACGCCGGCGCCGCCCGGGCCGACGGCACGCCGCAGCCGCCGTACTCCGGTGGTCCGGGCAGTACGACCCCGCCCGGACGCATCGCCGACCCCTACGGAGTACAGGGTGCCCCCTGGCACGGCGCCTCACCGCGCCCCGCTGCCGGAGGCGCCTCCCGGGCCCTGGGCAGCGCCCCACAGCGCCCCGGACTCCCCTCGGCGAACCCGAGCCACGGCCACCCGACCGTCCCCGGCCAGGCCCCCGCCCCTGACCCCGCCACCCCCGCCCGCCGGGGTTCCGATCTGCCCCCTTACGGCACCGGTCCGGCCCGCCAGGGCCTGACCCCGCCCTCGGGTGCCACCGGCCCGGCTCACCTCCCGGACTCGCCGTCGCGCGACATCGGCCCCGTCCGACAACAGCACAGGGCCCCCGGCACCACCCACCACAGCGGCCTCCACCCCACCCACCCCCAATGGACCGCCTCCGGAGCGGCCGGTGTCCGGCGTGATCCCGGGACCGCCCTGGCTGCCGAGCGGGCGCGGCAGGTGCGGATGACCGTCGTCGGGCCGGTGACCGAGCGGTGGGCGCCGGAGCAGGCCGGGCCCGTGCACGAGAACTGGCAGCTGGCGGCGCCGATCGGGCCCGCCACTGATCTGTGGGCGTTGGGCGCGCTGCTGTTCCGGGCCGTGCAAGGGCACGCGCCCTACCCCGAGGAGTCGACGGCCGAGCTGGTGCAGCTGGTGTGTGCCGAGCCGCCCGCCTTCGCCGAGGAGTGCGGCCCGCTCCGGCCGGTCGTCGAGTCGCTGCTGCGCCAGGACCCCACCGAGCGCCTGGACGTCGAGGAGCTGAGCGGCTGGCTGCGCTCACTGGTGCGTTCCGCGCCCGAGCCGGACGCCGGCACCCATGTCGTACCGGTGCCGCCCGCCGACCCGAGCCGGCTGCCGATCGTCCGGCGCCGCGGTGAGCTGGTGCGGCGCCGGCGTGTGGGGCTGCCCGACACCCATCCGCACGGCCGGCACAAGCGCGCCCGGGAGGAGGCGCGTTCGCCGCGCAGTCTCGGGCGGACCCTGCTCCTGCTGATTCTGCTTCTGCTGGCCGGCGCGATCGCCTACGCGATGCTGTTCATGCCCAAGCACGGGGAGAGCGGGGCGGCGGGGAGCACGGACCGCACGGGCAGCGCGGGGGAGGCCGGTCCCGCGCCCCCGGCCACCCACCAGCCCCCTGCCGAGCAGGGCGGCAGCCCCTCCGCGTCCGCGCCCGCCACCGAGACCCAGCCCCAGACCGGCGGCGACGCGTCCGTCGCCGACGGCTTCACCCTGCGCAAGGATCCGGAGGGGTTCCAGATCGCCGTCGCCAAGGGCTGGGGCCGCACCCCGAAGAACGGCAGCGGCCAGGTGATCTACGCGCACGGGAACTTCGAGCTGATCGTCGTACCGGGCAGGGACAGCGCGGCGGCGTACGGCAGTGACCCGATGAGCTACCAGCGGGACAAGGAGAGCGAGCTGCAGCCGTACCGCGACTCCAGCTGGGCCACGGCCACCGGTCTGAGAACCATCGAGGTGGGCGGGCGGACCATGGCCGAGGGACAGTTCACCTGGACCGACGGCCAGGGCCGCGACCTGTTCGTGCGCAACATGGCGATCCTGCTGAACGGCCGCTACCACCTCATCCAGGTGCGCGGCCCGGAGGCTCAGCGCGACGAGGTGACACAGCTCTACGAGCAGGCCACGGCGACGTACCGCTACACGGGTTGAGCGCCCTGTATACCGGTCGACCGGTCCTGGCCGATTCCGGCGGCGACAAGCGTCACAGTGCTGTCACCTTGGTACCCCGCTGGTTCCCTGTCGGTTGACCGGTCCTTAGTCTGACCCTGTCAAGAGCATTGCGGGGCAACGTGAATCAGATGCAGGGCCTGCTCATAGCGGGCCGCTACCGGCTCGCCGATTCCATCGGCAGCGGCGGCATGGGCCGGGTGTGGCGCGCCCACGACGAGGTGCTGCACAGGACGGTCGCCGTCAAGGAGTTGACCGCGGCGCTCTACGTCTCCGACGGTGACCGGGCCGTGCTGCTCGCCCGCACCCGGGCCGAGGCGCGCGCCGCCGCGCGCATCAACCACTCCGCCGTCGTCACCGTGCACGACGTCCTCGAACACGACGGCCGCCCGTGGATCGTCATGGAGCTGGTCGAGGGCAACTCGCTGGCCGACGAGGTCAAGGAGCGCGGGCGGCTGGAGCCGGGGGAGGCCGCCCGTATCGGGCTGTGGGTGCTGCGGGCGCTGCGCGCCGCGCACTCCGCCGGGGTGCTGCACCGGGACGTCAAGCCCGGCAACGTCCTCCTCGGCCGGGACGGCCGGGTCCTGCTCACCGACTTCGGCATCGCGCAGATCGAGGGCGACTCCACCATCACCCGCACCGGAGAGGTCGTCGGCTCGGTCGACTATCTCGCGCCCGAGCGGGTGCGCGGCCACGACCCCGGCCCGGCCTCGGACCTGTGGGCGCTCGGCGCCACGCTGTACACGGCGGTCGAGGGCCGTTCGCCGTTCCGCCGCACCTCACCGCTGAGCACCATGCAGGCGGTCGTCGAGGAGGAGGCCGACGAGCCGCGCCACGCCGGTGCGCTCGGCCTCGTGATATCCGCCCTGCTGCGCAAGGAACCGGAGCGCCGGCCGAGCGCGGAGGAGGCCGAGCAGATGCTCGCCGAGGCGGCGGAGGGCCGCCGCCCGCACACGGCCCACGCGTTCATCCCGACCCAGGGCTCGGGCCTGCTCACCGGCGGGCCGGGCACCTCGGGTCACGGCCCCACGGGCCCCACCTCCGGCTACGGCCCCACGGGCCCCACCTCCGGCTACGGCCCCACGGGACCCACCTCCGGCTACGGCTCCACGGGGACCGTCCACGGCCACGGCCCCGGAGCACCGGGGGGTCCGGGCCGTCCCATGACCGGGCCGACGGCCGTGGCGCCCACGCCGCAGGGCCCGGCGCCGGTACGGCCCCGGCCCCGCCGCCGGCTGCGCACCCTCGCCCTCGTCGTCGCCGCCGCGGCGGTGCTCGGCGGTGGCGCGGCGGTCGCCTTCCAGGAGTGGGGCGGCAGGGCGCAGAACACCGGGTCGAGCGGGGGCGCGGGCCCGGCCACGGACTCGCCCTCGGCGAGCGGCAGCGCCACGCCGGGCCGCAACGGAACCGTGCCCGCCTCGTGGAAGGCCTACCCCGACCCCTGGGGCTTCACCGTCTACCTGCCCAAGGGGTGGAAGCGGAAGGTCGTCGGTGTCCCGGGCGGTGCCGACGGTCTCCGGCAGGTCGACTACACGCCCGACGGCGGCAAGCACTTCGTCCGTATCGCCATCGACACCTCGCCGGACTTCAAGGACGCCTACTCGCACCAGCTCTCTCTGGAGGTACAGCTCTCGAAGCGGCTGGTCGCTTATCACCGCGTCCGGCTGGAGAAGAACATCTACCGTGATCTCGCCGGCTCCGTCTGGGAGTGCACCTGGACCGACCTGCCGAAGGTCACGCCCTTCCCGGGACCGCGGCGCGCCGTCGAGGAGACGTACATGTCCCGGGAGGGCACCGAGTACGCGATCTACATCTCGTCGCCCGCGGCGGACTGGGCGAAGACGAGCAAGCAATTCACAGCAGTGCTGCAGGGCTGGCAAGAGCCGCAGTGACCGTTCTCTCGGACGGCGGCGGCCGGAAGCACTGCTGACGGCGTCTCATACGGCCGAAAATGGCTGGTCGATCGGCCCTGCTTGGCCGATCGGCGCCCCGGAGGGCCCGGGTCCGGTGAGGCATGATGGGGCCCATGGGGACCGAGGGCGCCGACTTCCGGGTGATCGCGGGCCGTTACCGTCTGGAGGCACGTATCGGGCGCGGCGGCATGGGCGTCGTGTGGCGGGCCGTGGACCAGGTCCTGGGCCGACGCGTCGCGGTCAAGGAACTCCTCCCGGACGACTCCCTCCCCGAGGAGGACGCGCGGCGCCGCCGGGAGCGTACGTTCCGTGAGGCACGGGCGGTCGCCCAGCTGCGGCATCCGCACATCATCGTCGTGCACGACGTGGTGGAGCAGGACGAACGCCCCTACCTCGTCATGGAGTTGGTCGACGGAGGCTCGCTCGCCGACCGCATCTCCCGGCAGGGCCCGGTCGACGCCGGCGAGGCCGCGCGGATCGGCATCGCCCTGCTCGGCGCGGTACGCACCGCGCACGAGGCGGGGGTGCTGCACCGGGACATCAAGCCCGCGAACGTGCTGATCGAGTCCGGTACCGGCCGGGTCGTGCTGACCGACTTCGGTATAGCGCAGGTCGCGGGCGCCACCACACTCACCGAGACCGGCTCCTTCGTCGGCTCGCCCGAATACACCGCGCCGGAGCGGATGTCCGGTGTCCGCACCGGGCCGGAGTCCGACCTGTGGTCGGTCGGCGCGCTGCTGTGCACGGTGCTCAGCGGCGAGTCGCTCTTCCGGCGCGACTCGCTCGGCGGCATCCTGCACGCCGTGGTCGCCGCCGACATCCGGCCCCCCGTCGAGGCCGAGCCGCTGCTGCCGGTCGTACGGGGGCTGCTGGAACGCGACCCCGACCGGCGCCTCGGTGCGGCCGACGCCGAGCAGATGCTGTGGGCGTTCCTCGAGACGGGGCGGACCCCGGAGGCGCCGGGCGCGCCGGCCCCCGGGCGAGGCCACCGGATCGGCGGGGGCCGGGCACCGAGGCCGGGAGTGGCGGGGGGCTGGACGCAGAGGTCCAGGGCGGCGGGGAGCCGTATGCCGGGGTCCGGGGCGCCGGGGAGCCGTCCATCGGAATCCGATGCGGCGCAGGTGCACACGCCCGGGTCCGATGCGGCCCGTGGCCGTAGGTCGGGGTCCGATGCGTCCCACGGCCGTCCATCGGGGTCCGATGGGGCCCCGGACGGTACGCCGGCGATCGATGCGGCGCAGGGCGGTACGCCGGGGTCCGATATGGCCCGGGGGCATACGTCGGGGTCCGATGCGGTGCAGGGGCGTACGCCGGGGTCCGGGCCGCCGGGGAGCCGTCCATCGGAATCCGATGCGGCGCAGGGGCCCAGTTCGGGGTCCGAGGCGGCCCACGGCCGTACGTCGGGTTCCGAGGCGGCCCAGGACCGTACGTCGGGTTCCGAGGCGGCCCAGGATCGTACGTCCGGGTCCGACGCGGCCGGGCCGCGTGTACCGAGGCCGGATGCGGCCTCGGGGGCTGCGCCGTGGGCCGATGCGGCCCGGAGCCGTACGCCGGAGGGCGCCGCAGCCCACACGCCGACCCGGCAGGACCCTCCGCTCGGCGGACCCCAGCCGCCGCCCACCGCGGCGGCCGCGGCGGAGCCCCCGGCCCGCACGTCCACGCGCGGGGTGCTGGTCGCGGCCCTGCTCGTCGCCGCCCTGGCGGGGGCCGGTGTGTCGGCGGCGGCGCTGCTGTTGCACGGGAGCGGGCACGGCGGCGGTGGCAGCCCCGGCGGGACGGCGACCTCCCCGGCGACCGGGACCGGAACGAGCCCGTCCGCGCCGCCGTCCCCGTCCCCTTCGCCCACTCCCACCGGCCCGTCGCCCAGCGGGACCCGCCCCACGGCCTCGGCCGGCTCGCACACCGCGCCCTCCGGATACCGCACGGCCTGGGACCCGGCCGGCTTCTCCCTCGCCGTACCGGAGGACTTCACCCGCAGTCCGCAGGGCGAGCGCGTCTTCTACCTCTCACCCGGTGAGACCTTCCGCCTCGGCATCAAGGCCGCTGATCCCCAACCGGGTGGTCCGCAGGCGGTGATGGACAGGTCGGCCGCCAACGGCCCGGCCACAAATCCCGGTTACCACGACGGCCGGGTCACCCCCACCTCGCACGGCGGACACCCGGCGGCACTCTGGGAGTTCACCTGGAACGGCTTCAGCGCGGCGGAGGGACCGCGCCACACCTACGACCTGTGCTGGGAGGAGGGCGGGCGGATGTACGACGTGTGGGTGTCGGCGCCGGTCGGCAAGGTGCGGGAGGCCCGGGAGTACTTCGACGTGGCGGTCGACACCTTCCGGGCGGGTTCCTGAACGGCCGCTCGGTCACGGGTCTGTGACCGGTTCGTATTCCCTGTGGCTGTCGGAGCCGGTGGCGCGATATGGATGATGCATGAGCAGTGACGGGGGAGCCGGTCACGGGACCGACGACACGACGAGTTTTGTTCTGCAACCGCCGCAGCCGCGCGCGCACCCGATCCCGCGGCCGGCTGCGGAGCCCCTGGCGACCCAGGATCCCGGCGCCGGGCGGCTCATCGCCGGCCGGTACCGGCTGCTCGGCAAGCTGGGCCACGGCGGGATGGGCACCGTGTGGCGGGCCAAGGACGAGACGGTGGACCGGGAGGTCGCCGTCAAGGAGCCACGCGTACCGGACCACCTTCCCGAACGGGAACGCGCCAACGCCTTCGAGAGGATGCGCCGTGAGGCCCGCGCGGCGGCTCGTCTCGACCACCCGGCGGTGGTGAACGTCCACGACGTCGCGATCGTCGAGGACCGGCCCTGGATCGTGATGGAGCTGGTGCGCGGCCGCAGCCTCGGCGACGTCCTGCGCGAGGGCACGCTGGATGCGCGCGAGGCCGCCCGGGTCGGCCTGCAGGTGCTCGGTGCGCTGCAGGCGGCGCACGCGGCGGGCGTCCTGCACCGGGACGTCAAGCCCGACAACGTCCTGCTCGGCCGGCACGACCGGGTGGTCCTCACGGACTTCGGGATCGCCCAGATCGAGGGGGACACGCGGCTCACGGACACCGGCGGCTTCGTCGGCTCGCCCGAGTACATCGCGCCGGAGCGGGTGCTGGGGCAGCGGCCCGGCCCGGCGAGCGACCTGTGGTCCCTGGGCGTGCTGCTCTACACGGCCACCGAGGGCGTCTCGCCGTTCCGCCGCAGCAACACCCCGGCCACCCTCCAGTCGGTCCTCAACTCCACCCCGGCCGCGCCCGCGTCCGCCGACGGCCCGCTGGCCGAGGTCATCAACGGGCTGCTGCACAAGGACCCCGCGCACCGGCCCCAGGCGGACCGGGTACGGGCGCTGCTGGAGGAGGCGGCCGAGCCCCCGGCACCGCCGGTACCCACCCAGCCCGTCCAGGTGGTCGCCCGCGCCACCCCGGTCGGTCGCCTCGGGCGCAGGGTCTGGATCGGCCTGGGCGCGGCACTGGTGGCCGCGGCGCTGGCGGTGTACCTCGTCCTCGCCGATCCCTTCGCCGGCCCCCTCCCCGACGGCTGGGCGAAACGCCCGGACCCGAAGCTGGGCGCCACCCTCGCCGTCCCGGCGGGCTACCAGGTCACCAGGCCCGCCAAGGACGACAGCGACAAGAACTGGGTGAGGTACACCGACTGGAGCGGCGGCATCTGGGTTCTCCTGGAACTGTCGAAGAAGGCCGACGACTCCTCCCACGAGATCAAGAACTCGGCGGCGGCCCAGATGTACGCCGACAACGAGAAGTTCAAGAGCGACGGCGAGTACGACATGTCGATGCCCGCGGGACCGAGGACGGCTCCGGACGACAACATCACCTACCACGGCAAGCCGGCGGCCCAGAACACGGTCTCCTACACCACGACCGACAGCGAGAACCCGCGCCCGCGCGAGACACAGGTCTTCTACTACAGGACGTCCTCGGGCGACATGTACGCACTCACCATCAGCTACCCCGGCAAGGGCGACTTCACGGCCCGCGGCCGGGACGTGGCCAAGGCGGCGATCGCCAACCTGGACATCAACAAGCTGTGACCGCCGGGTTCCGAGGGTCCCGCTTCGACAAGGGCCTGGTGCTCGCGGTACTCATGTGACATGAGTGGAGACGGCGAACGCCCGCCCGACGCACCTCTGATCGGTGGCCGCTACCGGCTGGCCGGCCGCCTCGGGTCCGGGCCCACCGGGACCGTCTGGCGGGCCCTGGACGAACAGGAGCCGGACCGCGAGGTCGCCGTCAAGGAGCCGCTGCTGCCCGGCGATCCGGCCGACGACGAGGACAGCCGCCGTATCGCCCACCGGCTCTACCGGGAGGCCCGCGCCGCGGCCCGGGTGCGCCATCCCTCCGCCGTCACGGTGTACGACGTCGTCACCGACGGCCATGTCCCCTGGATCGTCATGGAGTTGGTGACGGGCGAGTCGCTGCGGGAGGTCCTGCGGCGCGGCCCCCTCCCGCCCGCCGAGACCGCCCGGATCGGGCTCGCAGTCCTCGGTGCCCTGCGCGCCGCCCACGCCGTCGGCATCGTGCACCGGGACGTCAAACCGGCCAACGTCCTGCTGGAGTCCGGCACCGGGCGGGTGGTCGTCACCGACTTCGGGACCGGCGACGGACACCCCACGGACGCGCCCGCCGGTTTCGTCGCCCCCGAGCGTGCCGCGGGCCCCGGTGCCGGCCCGGCCTCCGACCTGTGGTCCCTCGGCGCCCTGCTGCGCACCGCCCTCGCGGACACGGACCCTGGCCCGCTGGCCCCCCTGCTGGACCGGCTGCACGCCCACGAGCCGGAGGCACGCCCCGGCGCGGCGGAGGTCACGGCGGCCCTGCAGGACTACCTCGGCCTCACACCCGTACCGGACCCGGTGCCCGAAGCCGCCCCCGAGCCCCCTTCGCCGCCAGCCCCCGACCCTTCTTCGTCCGCACCCTCCGACCCCCCACGCCGCACCCCGCGCACCGCACTCGGCCTCCTCCTCGCGAAAAAAGCCGGACTCGAATGATCCTTCTGGCCGCCACCGTGCCCACGCGCTGATCAGCACATTCACTGCCAGTGATCACTGGCAGTATGTGAGCAGTCGGTGAATCCCCGTTACCGACGGGTACACAAAGGCTGCCCCCGGGCATACCCTGCGCGTCATGACGGACACGCAGGCCCCGGACAGCACCGGCACCAACCCCCTCGCGCCCGCCCCCGAGGGCGTGCGCACCGCCGCCGACGTGGTCACCCCGGAACTGGTGGCCCAGCTCACCAAGGGCGTCGCCGGCTCCGGCCGTACCGCCAATCACACCCCGTTCACCGGCGAGAAGCTGGCCGACCTGCCCGAGTCCACCCCCGAGGACGTCCGGGGCGCCTTCGAGGCCGCCCGCGCCGCCCAGGCGGTGTGGGAGAAGACTCCCGTACGGCAGCGGGCCGCCGTCCTGCTGCGCTTCCACGACCTGGTGCTGGAGCGGCAGGCCGAGGTGCTCGACCTGATCCAGCTGGAGACCGGCAAGGCCCGCCTGCACGCGCACGAGGAGGTGCAGGCCGTCGCCGTCGCGGCCCGTCACTACGGCCGCAAGGCCCCCGCCTATCTGCGGCCCAAGCGGCACACCGGCGCCGTCCCCACGCTCACCAAGGTCACCGAACTCCGCCACCCGCGCGGCGTCGTCGGCCAGATCGCCCCCTGGAACTACCCCCTGGAGCTGTCCGTCGGCGACGCGCTGCCCGCCTTCGTCGCCGGCAACGCGGTCGTGATGAAGCCGGACACCGAGACCTGCCTGACCGCCCTGTGGGCGCGCGACCTGCTGATCGAGGCCGGTCTGCCCGAGGGCGTCTTCCAGGTCGTGCTCGGCGAGGGCCCGGTCGTCGGCCCGGAGCTGGTCAAGCACGCCGACTACGTCTCCTTCACCGGCTCCACCCGCACAGGGCGCGAGGTCGCGCAAGGCGCGGCTGCCCGCCTGGTCGGCGTCTCCCTCGAACTCGGCGGCAAGAACGCCATGCTGGTGCTGGACGACGCCGACATCGAGAAGGCCGCCGCCGGTGCCGTACGGGCCTGCTTCTCCTCCGCCGGACAGCTCTGCATCTCCATCGAGCGGCTGTACGTCCACGAGTCGATCGCCGACGCCTTCCTGGAGCGCTTCGCCGCCCGCACGAAGGCCATGCGGCTCGGCAACTCCCTCGCCTACGGCGCCGACATGGGCTCGCTGGTGGGTGAGCGCCAGCTGAAGACCGTCGAGCGGCATGTGGAGGAGGCCGTCGCCAAGGGCGCCACGGTGATCGCGGGCGGCAGGGCCCGCCCCGACATCGGCCCCTACTTCTTCGAGCCGACCATCCTCGACGGCGTCGAGGACTCCATGGCCGTGTGCGAGGAGGAGACCTTCGGCCCGGTCGTCTCGATCTACCGGTTCACGACCGAGGACGAGGCGGTCGAGCGCGCCAACGCCACGCCGTACGGCCTCAACTCCTCGGTCTGGACGCAGAGCGCCCAGCGCGGCCGGAACGTCGCCGCCCGCCTGCGCACCGGCACGGTCAACGTCAACGAGGGCTACGCACCCGCCTACGGCAGCGTCCAGTCCCCGATGGGCGGCATGAAGGACTCCGGCCTCGGCCGCCGCCACGGTTCCGAGGGCATCCTCAAGTACACGGAGGCCCAGACGGTGGCCCAGCAGCGCGTGCTGCCGATGGCACCCTCGCTGGGTATGACGGACGAGGGCTACGCCCGCTTCATGAGCACGAGTCTCCGGCTGATGAAGGCATTCCGGTTCAGGTAACCGACCTCAGGGGCGCGGGGAACTGCGCGCCCAGCCACCGACGGCCCGCACGCGAAACTCAACGAGGAGACACCCGTGCCGCAAGACGCCCACGCCTACGACTACGACGTCCTGATCGTCGGCTCCGGTTTCGGCGGTTCCGTATCTGCCCTCCGCCTGACCGAGAAGGGCTACAAGGTAGGCGTCCTGGAAGCCGGCCGCCGCTTCACCCGGGACTCCCTGCCGAAGAACTCCTGGGACCTGAAGAACTACCTCTGGGCCCCCAGGCTCGGCATGTTCGGCATCCAGCGCATCCACCTGCTGGGCAACGTCATGGTCCTCGCCGGCGCAGGCGTCGGCGGCGGCTCGCTCAACTACGCCAACACCCTCTACGTACCGCCGAAGGCCTTCTTCGACGACCCCCAGTGGCGGAACATCACCGACTGGCAGGAGGAGTTGAAGCCGTACTACGACCAGGCCCAGCGCATGCTCGGCGTACGGCTCAACCCGACGATGACCCCCTCCGACGTCCATCTGAAGGCGGCGGCGCAGCGGATGGGCGTCGGCGACACCTTCCACCTCGCCCCCGTCGGCGTCTTCTTCGGCGACGGCAAGGACGCGGACGGCAAGGCGCAGGCCGGGCCCGGCGAGCAGGTGAACGACCCGTACTTCGGGGGCGCCGGTCCGTCCCGCAACGCCTGCACCGAGTGCGGCGAGTGCATGACCGGCTGCCGGCACGGCGCGAAGAACACCCTGAACGAGAACTACCTCTACCTCGCCGAGAAGGCGGGCGCGGAGGTCCACCCCCTGACGACGGTCGTGTCCGTCACGGACGACTCGCGCGGCGGCTACGCGGTGGCGACCCTGCCGACGGACCGCAGGAAGAAGGGCGAGGGCCGGCTCTTCACCGCGCGCAGGGTCGTCCTCGCGGCCGGCACCTACGGCACGCAGACCCTGCTGCACCGGATGAAGACGGGCGGTCAGCTGCCGTATCTCTCCGCCCGGCTCGGCGACCTGACCCGCACCAACTCCGAGGCGCTGGTCGGCGCGCAGACCGACAACCGCCGCTACCGCAAGGCGACCGGCGAGGCCAGGGCCGACTTCACCCGCGGCGTGGCGATCACCTCCTCGGTCCACCCGGACGAGAACACCCACATCGAGCCGGTCCGCTACGGCAAGGGCTCGAACTCCATGGGCGGCCTGTCCATACTCCAGGTGCCCTACGCCGAGGGCTCGTCCCGCGCGCTGGCGTGGCTGGCGAACGCGGCCCGGCACCCGCTGCTGGTCCTGCGTTCCCTGTCCAACCGGCGCTGGTCCGAGCGGACCATCATCGGCCTGGTCATGCAGTCGCTGGACAACTCCCTGACGACGTACCTGAAACCGGACGGCGTCGGCAAGGGCCTGCTGACCGCCCGCCAGGGCCACGGCGCCCCCAACCCCAAGCAGATCAAGGCCGCCACGGAGGCCGCCTCCGCGCTCGCCGCCGAGATCAACGGCTTCGCCGGCAGCAACGTCGGCGAGCTGATGGGCACCCCGCTCACCGCGCACTTCCTCGGCGGCTGTCCCATCGGCGACTCCCCGGAGACCGGCGTGATCGACCCCTACCACCGCCTCTACGGCCACCCGGGCATCTCCGTCGTGGACGGCGCCGCGGTCTCGGCGAACCTGGGCGTGAACCCGTCGCTGACGATCACCGCACAGGCCGAGCGCGCGATGTCCTTCTGGCCGAACAAGGGCGAGGCGGATCCGCGTCCGACGCCGGGAGCGGCGTATGAGCGGCTGAAGCCGGTGGAGCCGCAGGCCCCGGCGGTACCCGCGGAGGCCTTCGGCGCGCTGCGCCTGCCGTTCCTGGGGATGCCGGCGGTGCCGCCGAAGCAGTAGGGCGAGTACGCCGAAGGGGCCTGCACCCCCCTCCTGGTGCAGGCCCCTTCGGCTGTGCGACGGCGCTTGTGCGGCTGCCGCTTGTGCGGTTGCCACTTATGCGGTTGTCGCTTACGCGGCGGCGTTCGAACCGGCGCCCTTGCGGCGGCGGACGGCGAACACCGCTCCGGCGCCGACGACGACGGCGACACCGCCGACGAGACCGATGGTCGGCAGCATGGAGCTGGAACCGGTCTCGGCGAGCGAGCCGGTGACGTCCTGGGTGTTGGTCTTGCTCGGCTTCTGGGTGGGAACCGGGACCTTGCCACCCTCCTGGGGCTTCGTCCCGCCGGTGTCGGTGCCGGCCTTGACGATCTTGATCAGGTAGCTGGCCTGGTCCGAGCCGATGCAGTTCTCCTCGTCGTCGAAGTACATCCCGCCACCGATGGTCAGGCCCTGACCGATCGGCGCGTTGGCCTTCACGTTCAGCCGGAGCTGGTAGTTGACCGTCTGGCCGGCCTTGATGTCGGCGAGGTCGAGGTAGCCGTTGGAGTGGCCGGCGCCGTCCTCGACGTCGTACCAGGCGCCGTCGTACTTCACCTGGAGCTGGACCTGGCTGGTCTTGAACGCGTACTCGGCGTTCGGGTCGCTCGGTCCGACGCCCGCGTAGAAGATGACGTCCTTGAGGTCGGCCGACGTCGGGTTCTTGACGCCGAGCGTGAAGGGGTGCCAGCCGCTGCCCACGGCGATCTCGCCGGGCAGGCCGCTGAGCGAGGCGTGGATCTTGGACTTGTAGCCGGCGTCGTCCTCCTCGCAGATCCCGGACGGCGTGGTCGGCTCGTCGCTGGGCTCGGCGCTCTCGCTGGGTGAGGTGGACGTGGACGCGGAGGCGGATGCCGACTCGGACGTGGAGGCGGACGCCGACGTGCTCGCACTCGCGGAGTCGGAGGGGGACGGGCTTTCCGACGTCTGGTCCGCGGGCGAGCTCTCGTCGGCGGCCGGGCTGGTGCTCGGGTCGGCCGCGGGAGTCGTCTCGGTCGTGGTCGAGCTGCTGACCGAAGGGCTCGGGGAGTCGTCGGCGAACGCGGCAGGAGCGCAGACCAGGGCGAGCGGCGCGAGGGCAGCCGTCGCGGCCGCGGTCATCATGGCGCGGCGAAGCTTCATTGAGGACCTCTGTGGGGCTCGCGTGCTGCGGTGCGGCAGCACGTGGTCGGAGGCCTCCGTGTGTGGGGCACGGGCATGGCCGTTGGTTGCACAGGTGAGACCCGTGACCCGTGAGGAGGGTTGTGCGCCGACCGGCGGAAGGCCCGTGTGAAGCGGGTCACATTCGACCTCGGCGTGGCGAGGTTCGGGACATGGCGAGCGCCCCGGACATGACGAAGGGCCCCGCGGGACGGAGAGACCGCGGGGCCCTTCTTTCGGTCAGCACCGGCGTCAGGGCAGCGCCGGTGCCTGGGGGCGGCGCCGGGGGGTTGCGCCGCTGGTTCATCGGTCCTGGCCCCGAGGGGCGGACGGTGTGAGCAGCAGTGCCGTCGTCGGCGCGGGACCTGGCAGGTGACCCGGCACTGGTGCGTCTGTGCGGTTTTCCGCCGGTCGGCCCCGGGCGTCCCCGGGGCCGACCGTTCTCTTGGGTGACCGGGCTGCTGTCCCCTGCCGTCCGGTCACATCCCTGGAGCGAGGTCCCACGGCGTACGGCACGACCCGTACGCCTCATCGCTCCAGCGAGCCACGCGTGGTTCTGTCGGGCCCGCCCCTGGCTGGCACGGACAACCCGCTCAACGAAGCGCCGCGCGAGCCGGTCACGCGCCGTACGGGTGAGACGGCGCTCGAACTCGGATGCGACGCTCAGATGCGGCCCCGGCACAGCTCCAGCAGGGTCATCGCGAGACCGGTGCCCGGCTTGCCGAGGGCCTCGCGGTAGCGGCCGAGGATCTCCATCTCACGGGAGAGGTGCACCCGGCGTCCGCCGGAGGCGATGCGGGTCTGCTGGACGACGGCGGAGACGGCCATCCGCTCCTGGATGAGACCGATGATCCGGTCGTCGAGCACGTCGATGCGTTCACGGGCGCCGGCGATGGTCTCTTCCGGGGTCGAGGTGGTCTCTTCCGGGGTGGTGGTGGTCATGTCGGGGGCTCCTGAGGAAGGTGGCTGGGACGCCCCGGAACGGCAGGACCCGGAAACGACAGGCGCCCCGGGCCTTGTCGGCCCGGGGCGCCTGGGAAGTCGCTTGGCGGTTCGCTCAAGCAGCACGACCATGGCAGCCGGCGGGCCGGATGCCATAGGTAAAGACGAAGGTCGAGTGCTTGCGCATGGCGCTCAGTATGCCATGGCGACGTCCAGCACGAGCCGCGAGGTCCCGGAGACGTCCAGGAGAAGCCTCCCCGGCCACACCGTTAGACTCGTTAGCACAGACCCCGCCCGACCACCAGAAGGCACCCCGTGTCATCAGCGACTTCCACTGCCGCCTCCCCCGACACCGTCCTGGTCGTCGACTTCGGCGCGCAGTACGCCCAGCTCATCGCCCGTCGCGTCCGCGAGGCGCGGGTCTACAGCGAGATCGTGCCGAGCACCATGCCGGTGAAGGAGATGCTCGCCAAGAACCCCGCGGCGATCATCCTCTCCGGCGGCCCCTCCTCGGTGTACGAGGAAGGCGCCCCGCGTCTCGACCGCGAGATCTTCGAGGCCGGCGTCCCCGTCTTCGGCATGTGCTACGGCTTCCAGCTGATGGCGCAGGCCCTCGGCGGCACCGTCGACAACACCGGCGCCCGCGAGTACGGCCGTACCGACCTGCACGTCTCCAGGACGTCCTCCACCCTCTTCGAGGGCACCCCGGACGAGCAGCACGTGTGGATGTCGCACGGCGACGCCTGCTCCGCCGCCCCCGAGGGCTTCACGGTCACCGCGTCCACGGACGTCGTCCCGGTCGCCGCGTTCGAGAACGACGAGAAGCACCTCTACGGCGTCCAGTACCACCCCGAGGTCATGCACTCCACGCACGGCCAGCAGGTGCTGGAGCACTTCCTGTACCGGGGTGCCGACCTGAAGCCCGAGTGGACGACCGGCAATGTGATCGAGGAGCAGGT
Organism: Streptomyces sp. RB17; assembly: GCF_009604455.1. GTDB lineage: Bacteria > Actinomycetota > Actinomycetes > Streptomycetales > Streptomycetaceae > Streptomyces. The sequence continues at coordinate 574,252 of NZ_WEGL01000003.1, read as the reverse complement.
CGCCGCGATCCGCGAGCAGGTCGGCGACAAGCGCGCGATCTGCGGTCTGTCCGGCGGTGTGGACTCCGCCGTGGCCGCAGCCCTCGTCGCGCGGGCCATCGGCGACCAGCTGACCTGCGTGTACGTCGACCACGGCCTGATGCGCAAGGGCGAGACCGAGCAGGTCGAGAAGGACTTCGTGGCCGCGACCGGCGTCAAGCTGGTCGTCGTGGACGCCGAGGAGCGCTTCCTCACCGCGCTCAAGGGTGTCTCGGACCCCGAGGAGAAGCGGAAGATCATCGGCCGCGAGTTCATCCGCGTCTTCGAGCAGGCGCAGGCGGACATCATCGCCGACGAGGGCCCGGCCGTGGAGTTCCTGGTCCAGGGCACCCTCTACCCGGACGTGGTCGAGTCCGGCGGCGGCACCGGCACCGCCAACATCAAGTCGCACCACAACGTCGGCGGCCTGCCCGAGGACCTCGAGTTCAAGCTGATCGAGCCGCTGCGCAAGCTGTTCAAGGACGAGGTCCGCATGGTCGGCCAGGAGCTGGGCCTGCCGGACGAGATCGTCCAGCGCCAGCCGTTCCCGGGCCCCGGCCTCGGTATCCGCATCGTCGGCGAGGTCACCAAGGAGCGCCTGGACCTGCTCCGCGACGCCGACGCGATCGCCCGCGAGGAGCTGACCGCCGCCGGCCTCGACCGCGACATCTGGCAGTGCCCGGTGGTGCTGCTCGCGGACGTCCGCTCCGTCGGCGTCCAGGGCGACGGCCGCACCTACGGCCACCCGATCGTGCTGCGCCCGGTGTCCTCCGAGGACGCCATGACCGCCGACTGGTCCCGGCTGCCCTACGACGTCCTCGCCCGCATCTCGACCCGGATCACCAACGAGGTCAGCGACGTCAACCGGGTCGTCCTCGACGTGACCTCGAAGCCGCCGGGCACCATCGAGTGGGAGTAGTCCCTACGTGCGCCTGAGCGTGCGCAGGGGCTCACCGGGCGTCCAGACCTGGATGACGAGGTACTTCTCGTCCTCGACGTAGGTCCGCACGACCTCCGTCAGCTCGGTGCGGAAGAGGTGGAACGGCTGCGGCGGTTCCGCCTCTTTCACGTAACCGGACTTCCGCTCGCCCTCGACCTCGTACGCCCGCCCCGCGATCCGTACGTCCCCGCCGTCCGTCCCCGTGCCCTCGCCCGGGTTCGCCTGAAGCGCGAAGCGGGGATCGCGCCGCAGGTCGAGGGCTTTCAGCGAGCCAGCCATCATGCCGAGCCACAGCTCGCCGCCGCGGAAGTCGGCCTCCAGACCGGACGTGCGCGGCGAGCCGTCCTTGCGCAGGGTCGCGAGGACGTGATGGCGGAAGGCGCCGAAACGCTCCTCGACGAGCCGCGCCGTACCGGGTTCGGCGGCGGCGAAGGCCGCCCAGTTCACCGATGTCATGCGGGCCAGTCTCACCGGCAAACCGGACATCCTCTGTCGTGTATCCGCCGCGTACGTCATCTTTACAAATCAGCTCTGCCCTTTTGCGCTGACCGGCGGTAGCTTCCGGCCCGTACAGCAATCCCAGCGCTGGAGGACCTATGCACGGGCCCACCCCTCCCCTGCCGCTGCCCACCGACCGGCTGCAGTTCGCCATGCCGCCGATGTTCGACTCGGTGGCGGACGAGCGCCGGCACCGCAAGGAGCGGCTCGCCGGTGCCCTGCGGATCTTCGGGCGGGCCGGGCTCGAGGACGGGGTCTCCGGGCACATCACCGCCCGCGACCCGGAGTTCTCCGACTGCTTCTGGGTCAACCCCTTCGGGATGCCGTTCAAGCACGTCACCGTCGGCGATCTCGTCCTCGCCAACCAGGACGGGCAGGTCGTCGAGGGCCGCTACCACGTCAACCAAGCCGCCTTCACCGTGCACGCCCAGGTCCACGCCGCCCGCCCGGACGTCGTCGCCGTCGCCCACTGTCACTCCGTGTACGGCCGCGCCCTCGCCGCGCTCGGCGAGCTGATCGACCCCATCACCCAGGAGAGCTGCGCCTTCTACGAGGACGTGGCGCTCTACGACGCCTACTCCGGCGTCACCGTCGACGTGGAGGAAGGCCGCCGGATCTCCGGGGCGCTCGGCTCCCGCAAGGCGCTCGTGCTGCGCAACCACGGACTGCTCACCGTCGGCGACTCGGTGGACGCCGCCGCCTGGTGGTTCCTGTCCATGGAACGCTCCTGCCAGGTGCAGCTGACGGCCAAGGCGGCCGGCCGCCCGGTCCTCATCGACCACAAGCTGGCCGTCGCCACCCGCGAACAGCTCGGCGGCGACCTGGTGGCCTGGATCAACTACCAGCCCCTGTGGCAGGACATCAGCCGCAGCGAACCTGACCTGCTGAGCTGAACCCTCCGGGGCTGCTCAGCCGAAATCCTCCGGGGGCCTGCTCAGCCGAGTCCTCCAGGGGCTCCTCCGGGGGCTCAGCCGAACCCCCTGAGCACCGCCGCCTTGGTCATCGCGAACTCCTCGTCCGTGAGCACCCCGTCCCGGTGCAGCTGCCCCAACTCCCGCAGCCGGCGCAGCAGTACGTCATGGTGGTCGGCCTGTCCCGGTACGGCCGCTCGCCGGTGGTCCCGGCCGTCGCACCCGGCACCCGTGCGGGTGGAGGGATGCGGCAGCCGGGCGGTGACGGCCGTCGCGACCAGCGCGGTCAGCAGATCGCGCCGCACGCTGCCCCACAGGTCCAGGGTGTAGGGGTCCCGCTCGGGCGGCAGCTTGGAGAACACCGTCTCCGGGGTCACGAACCGCAGAAAGCCGTCCTCGTACCCGGAGTTGGGCAGCCATTCCACCTGTACCAGGTCGCCGAGCGCGATGATCCGCGGGCCGGTCGCGCGTTTGACCCGGTCGGAGGTGTCGGCCCAGTCGATGCGCACGTGCGTGCCGTCGAAGGAGACCGTGCCGTCGGAGGACCGCACGGACACCGGCACCGGCGGTCCCGGCAGCAGATAAGCGGTCGTCGGCTCCTTGGGGATCCGGTCGAGGAGCAGGGCGTGCCGGATCTCCTCGGCGACGTACTCCGCGACCCCGCCGCGGTCCGCGTCCACCGTCAGCCGGTAGGGGTCGGCCGGGTCCGGCAGCCGCCCGCCCGTCGCCTGCAGCAGCGGGTCGGCGCCCTCGCGCAGCCTCATCCGCAGCCGGCCACGCCTGCGCTCGGGTTCCCAGACCACCTCCGAGACCGCCTCCAGCGGCACGGAGATCTCCCCGTAGGTCTGCCGGAACAGCGGCACGCAGCGGTGCAGTCCGGGGGTGATCCGGATCGTGCTGCCGTCGAAGGCCCAGGTCCCGTCCCGCTGGATGATCTCGGCCATAGGGAGATTCTCGCAGCCGGGTCAACACGGTGGCTCGAACTTCACCCGCCGTGACCCGGCCCGGCGGTCCCGGACGGCCCGGCGTAGGGCACAATTCGCTGTCGACGCAGCGCAGTTGCGTGGCGGCGCGTCCTTCCATCGGGGACCCGCCGGTCGTGCCGGAAGGTCGTGGGGAAGGCGGGCGTCGGTCGTGGCGGTGCAGGAGGCGAGACAGGGCACGGGTGCCGACGGGATCCACGAGGGCGGCTGCACCTGTGGGGACTGCCCGCACGGCGCCCGGGAGGGACACCGGCGGGCCGTGGCCGCGTTCCTGCGCCGGCGTGACGAGTTCGCGGCCGGGCAGGGGCTGCCGGCGGCCGTGGCGCACTCGGCCTCGGCGTCCCGCCAGTGGGTCTCCGAGGAACTGACCCAGCGGGCGGATGCCGTCGCCGCACGAGGCCGCGCCGAGGGCGAGGCCTGGCTCGCCCGGCTGTGGCTGCGGACGGTGTGCGTCGTGTGGGGCGCGGTGCTCGCGCTGCTGCTGGGCGAGGCGCTCACCGCGGTCGGCGCGGGCTGGACCGGTGCCCGCACCGCGGCCCTGACCGCCGCGCTCGTCGTCGCCGGTGTGCTCAGCGCCGCCTCCTGGCTGCACCGGGCGCGCGGCGGGGCGCTGGCCCCGGTGGTCGGCGAGGACAACCGGATGTCCACCTCCCGTACGATCGCCGCCTGCTGGCTGCTGTTCATCGGCTACGCCGTCCTGCTGCTGGCCGTCCGGCTGGCCGCCGCCTCCCACCACACCGAACGCGACGCGCTGATCTCCGGCCTCGGCCTCGCGCGTGGCGCGGGCGTGGTGACCGTGCTCGCCGTGGTGTGCGGCATCGCCGTCCTGGTCCGCCGCGTGGTGGGCCTGCGCATCCTCGGGCAGCGGCTGCAGAAGGTGCCGGCGCACCGGCCGCGCGCCGCCGACCTGCTCACCGACGACTCCGGCCGGGGCGCCTTCACCGACATCCAGTACGTCGCCGTCAGCGCCGTCGCCCTGCTGTTCGCCGCCGTACGGCTGGCCCGCCGCCCCGACCAACTGCCCGACCTGCCCTGGGGTCTGGGCGTGATGGTACTGATCTCGGCCGCTACCTACCTGGCGGGCAAGTACGCCGAGGGCGGCCGCCCGGTCGTCCTCTCCGTGGTCCGCGCCCGTGAACCCGGCGACCTGGACGGGCCGATCCGCACCGGCGACGACATCGAGATCCGTGGCGCCGGTTTCGTGCCGCCCGGAGCCCACAGCGCCGACCGGCTCTCCCGCATGGTGGTCCGCATCGGCAGCGTCGACGTGCACGTCCCGCTGGTCCCCGTCACCGGCGGCTTCAGCAACCCCACCGACAGCGTCCTGACCGTGCCCGTACCGGCCGATGTCGAGCCCGGCGCGGTGGAGGTACAGGTGGTCACCGCGGCCGGGGTGGCGACCAACCGCTGTATCGTCCAGGTGACGGAGTGAGCGGCGGGGGAGTGGCGGACCGGTGGGCGACGACATCCTGTCGGTGATACCGACCGACCCGCACTGGCAGCCGGCACCGGACGCCGGGAAGCGCGCCGCGGCCCTGGTCCTGGAACTGGTCTCCGGCTCTCCCGACGACGCCCACACCGACCCCGGCGACGTCGGACTGGACGTCGACTGGTACGAGGCGATCACCGCCGTCGACTGCGGCTCGAACCTGCTGAGCATCCGTTGCCCGCACTGCGCCGGATCCCTCGACCCCGAGTGGTACCGGGACCTGCTCGACGCGTACGACGAGCGGGGCGAGGGCCTGCCCACCCTCGACATCACCACCCCGTGCTGCTCCACCGCCACCTCCCTGGACCGACTGGACTACGACTGGCCGTGCGGGTACGCCCGCTTCGAGATCGCCGCCTGGAATCCACAGCGCCCCCCGCTCACCCCCGAGGAACTCACCACCGTCGCCCGCGCCCTCGGCCATCCCGTGCGGCAGATCCTGGCCCGCATCTGAACGAGGTCCGACGGGCCTTTTCCGGCCTCTTCGCACCAGGGACCGAAATCCGGAAAAACATCCGGGTTGGGATTGAACTGCGCGCCCTCGTCATACGTATGGTCAAGTGAGGGGCGGGACGGCGGGCGAGAGGGGCGGTTTGCGACGATGAGTCATGGCATTCGCACGGACACGCACATGAACCGGCTGAACGGCTCCGGCGGCTGGCGGGACGCCGCCGGCCACTACGCCCTCCTGCCACTGCGCGTCTTCCTCGGCGTCACCTTCATCTACGCCAGCCTGGACAAGCTCACCAGCAGCTCCTTCCTGAAGTCGGGCGGGGCCGGATCCATCGGTGACACCATGCGCTCGGCCCGCGACTCCGCCGCCATCCCGGCCCTGGTCGACCTGGCCCTGAAGTCCCCGGTCGGCTTCGGCTACGCCATCGCCCTGGGCGAGCTGGCCGTCGGCATCGCCACCCTGCTCGGTATCCTCGCCCGGCTGGCCGCGCTCGGCGGCGCGCTGATCTCGTTCAGTTTCTGGATGACCGTGAGCTGGTCGACGACCCCCTACTACTACGGCAACGACCTCGCCTACCTGATGGCCTGGATCCCCCTGATCCTCGCCGGCGCCCCCTACCTCTCCGTCGACGCGGCCTGGCGAGCCCGCCGCCGACAGCGACTGGGCGGCTACCGCTAGGCGCTCCGCCGAAGCGCGGTGTTGAACCCGCGGTGATGAACCCGCGGGCCGGTGGGGGCTGGTCGCGCAGTATCCCGCGCCCTCACGGGGCGCGACACCTCACCGGACTTCGCCGCTTCCGACGTCGCCCCGCCTGCGTATCCCCCGGGCCACGGCTGCCGTGGCACCGGCGAGGAACAGGCCGCCCACGATCAGCGGCACGACCGCGAACCACGGCGTCTCCCACAGCCGGCCCGCGTCTCCCGCGAAGACCACGCCCGTGGCCGTGAGGAAGAGCCCGGCGACCAGCCTCCCGGGCTGGAACTCATGACGCAGCACGATCGACCTCCACCTGTCCCGCCCCGACCTTCAGCGTGAGGTCCAGCGTGCCCGCGTCCTTGGCGCCCTTGGCCGGTGCCAGCGTCACGTTCTTGAGCCTGCGCGGCTGCACGTCCACGTCCTTCCTGCTGTCCCCGGGCAACCGGATGTCGCCGACGCCCACCTCGATGTTCATCCGCACGGTCGCGTCCGCCGGCACGATCACCTTCAGTTGGCCCGCACCCACGTGGGCGTCCGTCGCGACCGTCCGTCCCTTGCCCGGATGGACCCGGCTCAGGTCCAGCGTGCCGCGCCCCGTGCCGAGGTCGTACGTCGGCTGTACCTGTGCCGTCGCGGCGGGTGTCCAGGAGGTGTGTCTCCAGTGGGTGGTGATGTCCTTGGGCATGGCCGCGGCCCCGGCGAGCAGCGCCGCTGTGACGATCGCCAGGAAGACCGTCCCGGCTCCCGTACGGCCCAGGAACGCGCTGACCGTGATGCCCAGGCCGAAGACCGCCAGCGCGCACGCCAGGCCGGTCTGCAGACTGGTGCCCAACGGGTGCGTGTCCCAGGTCAGCCCGGTGCCCAGGCCGCCCGCCACCAGGGCGAGCAGGAACACCCAGCCGCCGATCCAGCGCGGGCCGCGGGGTCGCGGAGGAGGCGCACTGGGCCGCGGCTGTGTGGAGCCCTGGTGACCGTGGTGGGTCCAGGGGGTGGCGATGCCGACGTCGACCACCGAGGTGAGGTCCCGGTTGCGGGCGTCGCCGGGCCCCCAGAGATAGCCGGTGCCGCCGACGTGGGTGCCGTCCTTGACGATCGGGTCCCGCCACCACGACGGGTAGATGGCGACGACGGGCGGAGCCTTGGCCTCCGGTGGCGCGTCGGCAGCCGCCTGGGCGGCGAGCGGGTCGGGGTCGGGGGCGCCGCGGCGCCGCGACCAGTACCCTGCGCCGGCGAGCAGCAGGGAGAGCACCACGGCGAAGGCCAGCACCCCGCCGTTTCTCAGCATGGTCAGGAAGACTCCGCAGCCGACCAGGGCGAACAGCACGGCGGCGAGCGCCTGACCGTCGACCCGGCCCGTCAGCAGCTTGCGGACCTCGTTCTCCTCCTCGTCCTCGTACGGCACCAGCAGCCAGGCGAAGCCGTAGAAGATGAGGCCGATGCCGCCGGTCGCGGACAGCACGGCCAGCGTGATCCTGAAGATCACCGGGTCCATGTCGGTACGCCGGCCGAGGCCCGCGCACACGCCCGCGATCATCTTGTGCCCGCGGTCGCGCCGGAACGGCTCGGGGGCTCCGGCGCCCGGCTGCTGCTCCTGATCCTGCTGCTGTGCGTCGGCGTGCGTACCGGCGCCGGCGCCGGCCGCTCCCGACTTCTCCGTCGAGGCGGGCGCGGCATCCGTCGGTCCGGTGCCCGGGGCCGGGCGCGGGCCGGTGCCGGATCCCGGACCCGTCGCGGCGTGCTCGTGATCCGTCATGTGTCCATGGTGACCGCCCGGCCGCCGCGGCGGCAGTCGGGACGACCCTGGCCGAACCCTGAAATCGGCCCCGAGACGAGGCGGGGAACCGTTCGAGCCGCCCCCGGCCGGCCCTGTCCGGCGCTCCCCGACCGGCCCCGAGGAAGATCAGGGGTGTCTCGGGGGCCGACCCTGATGCCCGGCCCCGCCGGGCATGTGACCATCGTTGGCATGCCGGAAGCCGCAAGCCTGCCAGTCGACGACCCGCGGCCGCCGCGCAAGCTCTACCGCAGCAGCGACGGACGCTGGCTCGGCGGAGTGGCGCGGGGTCTCGCCGGGCATCTCGGGCTGCCTGTCATCTGGGTCCGGCTCGCGTTCGTCGGCCTGTTCATGGCCAACGGTCTCGGCGCGCTGCTGTACGCGGCGTTCTGGTTCTTCGTCCCCCTCGGTGTCGGCGGCGTCGGAGACCACAAGCCTGCGCTGGTCGCCACCGAGAGCGGCGCCGGCGGCCGCCGCAGACTTGTGGCCCGCAAGCCGGACCGTGGGCAGATCGTCGCGCTGCTCCTCATGGTCATCGTGTCCATCGTCTTCGTGGGCAGCGTGAACCTGACCAGCGCGGCCAAGGCGTATCTGCTGCCCGCCGTCCTCGTAGCGGCCGGTGTCGCCCTCGTCTGGCGCCAGGCGGACAACGCCCGCCGGGCCCGCTGGGTCGAGGCCGGCCGCCGGCGCCGCACCCTCACCCTGCTGCGCGCGGCCGGGGGTGTCCTGCTCGTCACGGCCGGTGTGTCCGCCATCTTCTGGCTGCAGGGCTCGGCCGCCCATCTCGGCGCGGTCCTCCAGGCGGCCCTCGCCGTCCTCGTCGGCATCACGCTGCTCGCCGGCCCGTATCTGGTCCGCATGACCCAGGACCTGTCCGAGGAACGCCTGATGCGCATCCGCGCCCAGGAGCGTGCGGAGGTCGCCGCCCACGTCCATGACTCCGTGCTGCACACCCTCACCCTGATCCAGCGCAACGCCGACAACGCGAACGAGGTGCGCCGCCTCGCCCGAGCCCAGGAGCGCGACCTGCGCACCTGGCTGTACAAGCCGGAGGGCACCGGCAAGGACGAGGCCGACGAGCCGGACACGGTCGCCGAGGCGGTGCGGCGCAACGCGGCCGAGGTGGAGGACAAGCACGGTGTGCCCATCGAGGTCGTCGTCGTCGGCGACTGCCCGCTGGACGAGAGGACAGGCGCGCAGATGCAGGCCGCGCGCGAGGCGATGGTGAACGCCGCCAAGTACGGTGGCGAGGGCGGTGCCGTACAGGTCTACGCCGAAGTCGAGGGGAGGACGGTCTTCGTGTCCGTGCGCGACCGTGGCCCCGGCTTCGACCCGGACTCGATACCCGCCGACCGGATGGGCGTCAGAGAATCGATCATCGGCCGCATGGAGCGCAACGGCGGCACGGCCCGGCTGCGGTCGGTGCCGGGCGGCGGCACGGAGGTCGAGCTGGAGATGGAGAGGGCGGAGAAGACGTCATGAGCGACGCGACCGAGGCGAACGGCACGGCGGGCGTCCCCGAGGGGACCGGGCCCGGAGCTGCCGACGGCGGCGCGGGCGGACGGCACGTACAGGTGGTGCTCGTGGACGACCACCGGATGTTCCGCACCGGCGTCCAGGCCGAGATCGGGCAGACCGCCGAGACCGGCGTCGAGGTGGTCGGCGAGGCCGCGGACGTCGACCAGGCGGTCACGGTCATCACCGCCACCCGGCCCGAGGTGGTCCTCCTCGACGTCCATCTGCCGGGCGGCGGCGGCGTCGAAGTGCTGCGCCGGTGCGCGGCGTTGATGGCGGACGCCGAGCGGCCCGTGCGCTTCCTCGCGCTGTCCGTGTCGGACGCGGCGGAGGACGTGATCGGTGTGATCCGCGGTGGCGCCCGCGGCTATGTCACCAAGACCATCACCGGTACCGACCTGGTCGACTCCATCTTCCGCGTCCAGGAGGGCGACGCCGTCTTCTCCCCGCGCCTGGCCGGGTTCGTCCTGGACGCCTTCGCCTCCACCGACGCTCCGCCCGTGGACGAGGACCTGGACCGCCTCACCCAGCGCGAGCGCGAGGTGCTCCGCCTGATCGCCCGTGGCTACGCCTACAAGGAGATCGCCAAGCAGCTGTTCATCTCGGTGAAGACGGTCGAGTCCCATGTCTCGGCGGTCCTGCGCAAGCTCCAGCTGTCCAACCGCCATGAACTGACCCGCTGGGCGACGGCGCGTCGGCTGGTCTGACCCCTACGGGCCCGCCCTAGGCCCTGTCGTCAAACTCCCTCCTGCCCCGCGACGCCATGCACGCACTCTCGCCGCACCGGACCCAGGCCCAAGTACATCCAGTACGAGGGCCAGGGTCCGGCACGCCGAGAGCACGCACCTGACGCCGCAGGGCCCGCCCTTCGGGCGGACGGCTGGAGTTTGACGACAGGGCCTAGGACACCCGGGTCGCCCCCGCGAACGGCATCAGGTCGACCGGGGCCAGCCGGACCGGGGCCGAGGGGTTCGGGGCGTGGATGATCTGCCCGTTGCCCACGTAGATGCCCACGTGGCTGATGCCGGAGTAGAAGAACACCAGGTCCCCGGGCTCGAGTTCGGAGCGGGAGACACGGCGGCCCGCGTCGATCTGGGCGTAGGTGGTGCGGGGCAGGGAGATGCCGGCGGAGCGGTAGGCGGCCTGGACCAGGCCCGAGCAGTCGAAGGCGTTAGGGCCGGCCGCGCCCCACACGTAGGGGCTGCCGAGCTTGGCGTAGGCGTACTCGACGGCGGCCTCGGCGCGCGCGTTCGGGGCCGCGGCCGACCCGGCCTGTTCCAGCGGGTCCCGGGTGTCCGAGGCCGAGCGGGATGCACGGCCTCGTGCGCTGCCGTCACCGGTGACCTCGGACCGCTGCTGCGGAGTGAGTCCCGCCAGCAGCCGCCGGGCCTCGTCCAGCTTGGCGTTGATGGTCTTCTTCTGCCGTTGCAGTTCGGCCTGCCGTGACCGCAGCGACGTCAGCTCGAGGCGTGCCGCGCCCCGCAACTGCTCGATCTCCCGCAGCTGTCCGCGCACCCGGGACACGGCGGCGGCCTGCCGGTCGTCGGCCCGTTCCATGAACGCGGCGTCGTCCAGATACCGGTCGGGGTCGCCTGACAGGGCCAGCTGCCAGGTCGGCGCGAAGCCGCCCTCGCGGTACTGCGCCGCCGCGAACGAACCCAGCGCGTCCCGGGCGGTGTTGAGGTTCTGCTGCTTGCGGGCGGTCTCGTCCCGCAGCGCGTTCAGCCGCCGCTGCGTCGTGTCCGCCTTCTCCTTCACCCCGTCGTACTTCTCGGTCGCTGCCTCCGCCTCCTGGTACAGCTTGTCCACCTTGGCCTTCACCTGTGCCGGCGTCAGCTGTGGCTCGGCGTGTCCGGTCCCGTCGAACCCCGTCGCGGTGGCCGCGCCCGCCAGGGCGAGCGTGGCGGCGGTGCGGGCCGTATGGCCGCCCATCGAGCGTTGCCGGGGCTTACGGTGCGCTGCCACCTGGACCGTCACGTCCTTCCGTACGACTCGCACGCCCGAGAGGTCCGTCCGGCGGCGGCCCGCACAGGGGAAGCGGGTCACCGCCGGACCCTTCTCGGCGGTGGTGGCCGACGGCCGCCCCTGGCCCGGGCGGCGGTGGGAAGCCGGTCACCTGGGGGAGGACGCTAGGCCCGACTGTGACGAGTGGGTAACGCAGTGTACGGAACTGGCCTCGAGCGATCGGGGTGTGACCGCAAGTGACCGCATGGCCGTTCCGGAGTCGTCGCCTTCACACGGCGAGGTGACCGAAGCGCGGAAAGCGGGACGGACGGGAGGCGTGGGGTGCTATGGGGCGCATATATGCAAGATCACCCCGCCGTCGCCGACCACTGTGACCGGGGGCCGGTGGCAGGAGGCCCCGGGGCCCCTGGTTAGGCTCCGAGCCCATGGACGTACTCATCCATCTCTTCGTCGGCCTGCACATCATCGGCATCGCCGCGCTGCTCGGCGGTTTCCTCACCCAGATGAAGGCGATGGGCCAGGGCACGGCCCGGTTCGTGCCCGCGATGCTGCACGGCGCGCTGACCATGCTGGTCACCGGTGTGGCTCTGGTCGGCCTCAACCAGGCCGACGACCACCACGTCAACACCGTCAAGATCGGCGTCAAGCTGGCGGTGCTGATCGTGATCCTCGGGCTGGTCTACGTGAAGCGCGACGAGGAGAAGATCGACAAGGGCGCGTTCGGGCTGGTCGGCCTGCTGACCATGGCGAACATCTTCATCGCCGTCCTGTGGACCTGACGGTCAACCGCCCCCTTCGCCAGTGCGGGCCGCGAGCAGCGCACCGGCGGCGACCGCGAGCCACACCGCCACCGCCGCCCACAGCAGCACCCGTCCCGGCAAGGTGAGCCACGGGACGCCGAGGGCGGTGTCGACGGACAACGTCGCCACCGCCGTCATTCCCATCGGGAACACCGTCGCCCACCGCAGCACGTGGTAGCCGGGCCGGGGCCGCGCCGCCTCGGCGGCCAGCAGTACGACGTAGCAGACCAGATCCAGCACGAGCAGCGTGACCGTCACGTTCCGCAGCACCCCGCGGTCGTCGGCGTTCCACAGGTACATGCCGGCGTCCCCGGCGATGAGCAGGTTCGCCCCGGCCAGCGCCGAGATCGCGAGCGCCCCGCCCGCGATCCAGTGGTCACCCGCCCCCTCCAGCACCTGTCGTGGATCGAAGTGGGTCAGCGCCAGGACGTAGAGCACCAGACCCAGCCAGAACAGCACCAGCGCGGTGTGCGCGAGCCACGCCGCGCGCTCGGCCGTGGCCAGCGTGGCGGCCAGTACGGCAAGCCCCTCGGTGGCCACGCAGCACAGGAACACCGCCCCCGGCATGCGCCGCCTCCAGCGCCGTACGACCAGGACCAGCAGCACCGGCCAGAGCAGCGCCGCGAGCGCCAGCAAGGCCTCGGCCGCGGTCTGCGCGCCCACCGCCGAGATCCGGGTACCGAGCACCGTGGTCGCGGCGACGGAGGTGAGCCCGCCCGGACTCTCCGCCTCGGTCACCCAGCGCTGCCGGTCACCGACCAGCCGCAGTACGAACTCGGCGGCCAGCGCGGCCCAGGCGACGCACGCCATCGCCAGCACCACCCGGGAGACCGTCTCGTCGCCGGTCATGTGCAGCCCCACCGACACGATGCCGGTCGCCATCACGGCGGCCCCGGCCGCGGGGGAAGGCTCCGCCCACCACACGCGTGGACCTGAGATGCCGGGCATGCGCCCGATGCTAGGCAGCCGTGCGGTCCCCTCCGGAAGGGCACGCGCGCGTGAAGAGCAAAAACGCCGGTACGCGTGCGTGGGGGCAAGGGAGAGGGCGCGGCTCCGGGGGTGGGGAGGCCGCGCGCGGGACGTCGGGACAGGGAAGGCGGCGCGCGGGGCGCGGGTGCCCGGACGCCGTGCACGGGCTTGTGAGTCGGCGGCCCCGGGCGCGGCGCCCACGACTCCCGCACGCGCGTGTGCACATCCGATGCGGCGGCACGCGCGCGTGGAGCGGGAAGGGCAGAGGCGCGCCGTTGTGCCGGGCCGGCGGTCAGCCGGGGCGGACCACGCTGTGGATGATCGACTCGCCGCCGTAGTAGATGGACTCCTCGCGGACGTACGCGCCCGGCTTCGGGGCATGGATCATCATGCCGTTGCCTATGTAGATGCCGACGTGGCTGATGTCGTCGTAGAAGAAGACCAGGTCGCCGGGCCGCGCGTCGGCGAGTGAGACCGTGGTACCCGCGTTGACCTGGTCGTACGTGGTGCGCGGAAGCGTGACGCCGGCGGCCTTCCAGGCGGCCTGGGTCAGGCCCGAGCAGTCGTAGGAGTCCGGCCCGGTGGCGCCCCACACATACGGCTTGCCCATCTGCGCGCGGGCGAAGGCGATCGCCTTCTCGGCCTTGGTGTCGTAGGAGCTGGACGCGGTGGTGGACCCCGTCGAGCCGGACCCCGCCGAACCGGACCCGGACCCCGTGGACGCGGACGACGAGTCGGCCTGCTGCTGAGCCGCCTGCTGCTTCGCCAGCTCGGCCGCCTTGCGCGCCGCTTCCTGCTCCTTCTGCCGTTCGATGGCGGCCAGCCGCGCCTTCTCCTGGGCCGTCAGCTGCGACAGCAGCTCGCGTGCCGAGGCCAGCTTCTTCTGCACGGTGGCCTTGGCGGTCTGCAGGTCGTGCTGGGAGTCGGTCAGCGTCTGCAGGCTCTCCGCGGCCTGCCGCCGCTTCTTCATGGTCGCGGCCTGCTCGCCGATGTAGTCGTCGACCGCGCTCTTCTCCCGCGAGGTCAGCCGGCCCATCAGCTGGGTCTGGTCGAAGTAGTCCTGCGGGTCATTGGCCAGCAGGAAGGTGGCCGTGTCGGGAGCGGCGGCGCCGGTGCGGTACTGGGCCGCGGCGAAGGAGCCCAGCTCCTCGCGGGCCTTGTTGAGGCGTGCGGTGCGCCGGGCGACGTCGTCGCGCAGGGCGTCGACGCGGCCCCGCTGTTTGCCGGTCCGCTCCTTGGCCGCGTCGTACTTCTCGGTCGCCGACTCCGCCTGGCGATAGAGCTCGTCGACCTTCTTCTCGACCTCCTCCAGGCTCGGCTTGGCGTGATCGGTACTCGGGGCGGCCTCTGCGGTCTGCGAGAACACGGCCATGGAGGTGAGGGCGGCGGTGGCGAGGGCGGGGGTGCGAAGGCCCGTTCCGATGGTCCCGCCGGGGCGCGGCTTGCGGTGCGACGCCAAGGGAGGCGACTCCTTCCAATGGGCCGCCTACCGGGTTAGCTGTCGGGTTCGGGCGGTGGTTCGGAAGGGTTGCCCTACGGCGGCGTCCCGGATGGGAGCCGACCGATTCACCCCAAAGTCGGTGGGTCCCCGGCTCCGGGCGCCATGCGCGGCGCGCCGGACTCGGCGGAGGCCGCGCGACCCGGCGAGGCTCGCCGGTAGGGGTCGTACGGCCCGCACGCACGCTAGCCAACTCGTGTGACTCCTGTGAAGGTTGGTGCGTGATATGTCCGATACATTTTCGTGACCTGAGGCGGGTTTCTTCTCTGTGTCATCGCACGGTTCCCCTGCGTGAGCAGGTCGCGGGCCCGTCGGGCGGTTAAGATCAACTCCGTTCCGGACCGGCCATGTTCCGGGGACGGCGACCGGTTGTCGGTGGGGCGCCCTAGACTCGTAGAGCGATGAGCAGCCTCTTTGACGACAGCTTCCTGGCGGACCTCCAGGCCCCTCGCGGGCGCGAGGAGGAGCCCCCGCCACCGCCCGAGGACGATCATGCTCCGGAGCCGGTTCCGGACGATCTGTTCGGCGGGAAGTTCGACGTGCCGCAGGACCGGGACGTGTACTACCGCGACGGCGCCCCACGTCCTGCCCTCGACTCGGCGGCCCTGCTGGAGGGGCTGAACGACAACCAGCGCGCCGCGGTCGTGCACGCCGGCTCCCCGCTGCTCATCGTCGCCGGTGCCGGCTCGGGCAAGACCCGCGTGCTCACCCACCGCATCGCCCACCTGCTCGCCGAGCGGCATGTGCATCCGGGCCAGATCCTCGCGATCACCTTCACCAACAAGGCCGCGGGCGAGATGAGGGAGCGCGTCGAGCAGCTGGTCGGCCCGCGCGCGAACGCGATGTGGGTGATGACCTTCCACAGCGCGTGCGTGCGCATCCTGCGCCGGGAGAGCAAGAAGCTGGGCTTCACCTCCAGTTTCTCCATCTACGACGCCGCCGACAGCAAGCGCCTGATGGCTCTGGTCTGCCGTGACCTGGACCTCGACCCCAAGCGCTTCCCGCCGAAGTCGTTCAGCGCGAAGATCAGCAACCTGAAGAACGAGCTGATCGACGAGGAGGACTTCGCCGCCCAGGCCACCGACGGTTTCGAGAAGACCCTCGCTCAGGCCTACGCGCTCTACCAGTCGCGCCTGCGCGAGGCGAACGCGCTCGACTTCGACGACCTGATCATGACGACGGTCAACCTGCTGCGCGCCTTCCCGGACGTCGCCGAGCACTACCGCCGCCGCTTCCGGCACGTCCTCGTCGACGAGTACCAGGACACCAACCACGCCCAGTACGCGCTCGTGCGCGAACTCGTCGGCACGGGTGAGCCCTCCGCCGAGGAGGCCGACACCCCGCCCGGCGAGTACGACCTCCCGCCCGCCGAACTGTGCGTCGTAGGTGACGCGGACCAGTCCATCTACGCCTTCCGGGGCGCGACGATCCGCAACATCCTCCAGTTCGAGGAGGACTACCCGAACGCGACGACGATCCTGCTGGAGCAGAACTACCGCTCCACGCAGACCATCCTGTCCGCCGCCAACGCGGTCATCGAGCGCAACGAGTCCCGCCGTCCGAAGAACCTGTGGACCAACGCCGGCCAGGGGGCCCGGATCACCGGTTACGTCGCGGACACCGAGCACGACGAGGCACAGTTCGTCGCCGACGAGATAGACCGCCTGGTCGACGCGCGCGAGGCGAAGGCGGGCGATGTCGCCGTCTTCTACCGCACCAACGCCCAGTCCCGTGTCTTCGAAGAGGTCTTCATCCGCGTCGGCCTGCCCTACAAGGTCGTCGGCGGTGTCCGCTTCTACGAGCGCAAGGAGGTCCGGGACGTCCTGGCCTATCTGCGCGTCCTCGCCAACCCCGAGGACTCGGTGCCGCTGCGCCGCATCCTCAACGTTCCCAAGCGGGGCATCGGTGAGCGCGCGGAGGCGATGATCGACGCCCTCTCCCAGCGCGAGAAGATCAGCTTCCCGCAGGCGCTCAAGCGCGTGGACGAGGCGTACGGCATGGCCGCGCGCTCCACCAACGCCGTCAAGCGGTTCAACACGCTGATGGAGGACCTGCGCACGATCGTCGAGTCCGGCGCGGGCCCCGCGACCGTCCTGGAGGCGGTGCTCGAACGCACCGGCTATCTGGCCGAGTTGCAGGCCTCCACCGACCCGCAGGATGAGACCCGCATCGAGAACCTCCAGGAACTCGCGGCCGTGGCCCTGGAGTTCGAGCAGGAGCGCGCCGAGGGAGAGACCGGCACGCTCGCGGACTTCCTGGAGCAGGTCGCCCTGGTCGCCGACTCCGACCAGATCCCCGACGAGGACGAGGACGGCTCCGGCGTCATCACCCTGATGACCCTGCACACCGCCAAGGGCCTCGAGTTCCCGGTCGTCTTCCTGACCGGCATGGAGGACGGTGTCTTCCCGCACATGCGCGCCCTCGGCCAGACCAAGGAGCTGGAGGAGGAGCGGCGCCTGGCGTACGTCGGCATCACGCGCGCGCGGGAGCGGCTCTACCTCACCCGGTCGGCGTTGCGCAGCGCCTGGGGCCAGCCGTCGTACAACCCGCCCTCCCGCTTCCTGGAGGAGATCCCGGCGACCCATGTGGACTGGAAGCGGACGGGAGGGGCTGCGCCGGTGTCCTCCGGCCCGGCCTCCGGGATCGCGGCCTCGCTGTCCTCGACCCGCTCGCGCTCCTCGGCGTCGGGCGCCTCCGGGTTCGCCACGCGGCGCACCACGGAGAAGCCGGTGGTCGCCCTCGCCGTCGGGGACCGGGTCACCCACGACCAGTTCGGGCTCGGCACGGTCGTCGCCGTGAAGGGCACGGGCGCGAACGCGGAGGCGACGATCGACTTCGGCGACGCCAAGCCCAAGCGGCTGCTGCTGCGGTACGCGCCGGTGGAGAGGCTGTAGGGGAGAAGCCGTAGGGGACTGGGGGGCGGGAAGCCCCCGGACCCTACGTCGGGTCGAGGCCGTGGCTGCGCAGCCACGGCAGCGGGTCTATGGCCGCTCCGCCCGCGGGCCGTACCTCGAAGTGCAGGTGCGGACCGGTTGAGTTGCCGGAGTTGCCGGAGTAGGCGATCGGCTGGCCGGCCTTGACGGACGTCCCGGCGGGGACGCGGTAACTGGACAGGTGGCAGTACCAGGTCTGCGTGCCGTCCTTCGCCGTCACGATCATCATGTTGCCGTAGGCGCTGTTCCACTTGGTGGAGACGACGCCGTCGGTCGCGGCCATCACCGTGGTGCCGTACGCGACCGGGAAGTCGATGCCCGTGTGCACGGACATCCAGTTCACACCGGCCTGGCCGAAGTAGGCGCTGAGCCCCTTCTGCGTGACCGGCAGCACGAACTTGGGGCGCAGCCGCTCCTTGAGCGCGGCCTCCGCGGCGGCCTTCTTCTTCTCCAGCTCCTGCTGGTTCCTGAGGTCGATCCGCTCCTGCGTACGGCTCGCCCGGTCGGCGAAGTCGTGCGCGCCGGCGGACAGGGTGTTGAGCTGGGTGTCCAGCCTGCTGTTGGCGACCGAGGCCTTGACCGTGTGCGCGTCCGGGGCGGAGGCCGTGGTGTCCTGGCCGTCGTCGGTCAGCGCGCCGACCGAGGCGGCGGCGATCCCGGCAACGCCCATGACACAGGCGGAGGGCACGGCGACGGTCAGCAGCGCGGAGCGCTTGGCGGTCGTACGACGGCGGGAGCGTGCGGCACTTCGCGCGCCGGTGCGGGGCGCCGGCGCGCTTTCTTCCTGCTCGTCCAGCAGCTGGGCGGGGCCGGGCTGTTCACCCGTGGTGACCGACTCGTCGTCCCCGGCCCCCGGTTCGTCGAAGGCCGTGTCCGTGTACGGCGTATCGCCCTCGTACGACGTGTCGTTCGCATAGGGCGCGTCGTCCGCGTACGGCCCCTGGTGCTGGTACGGCACCTGCGGGAAGGCCGCGGTCGCCTGCGGGCCGCCGACCTGGTCGAACAGGGCGGTGGCCGGCTGGTCGAACGGTTCGCCGGCCTGCTCGGCCTCCGCCGGCACGGTCTGGCCGCCGGAATTCCACTGCGTGGCGTCGAACGTGCCCGACTCGAAGGTCTGGGTGCCCCACGCCCACTGCTGGGTCGGTTCGGCGATGCCGGACTGGTCGGGCTGCAGCCAGGCGCCGGCGTCCCACTGGCCGCTGATGTCGTTGCCCGTCGCCTGAGCGGGGATGGTCCAGCCAGTGGCGTCGTAGGCGCCCGAGTCGTAGGCGGCGTGGTGCTGGGCCGCGTACGGGTCGTGGCTCAGGGCCTGGCCGGTCTGCCACTGCGTGCTGTCGTACGCGCCGGTGCTCTGTTCGCCGGGCATGCTGCCGAAGAGCGGGTCCGCGGAGAAGGTGCCGGTGCCGTCCGGAAATCCGGTGGTGCCGTAGCCGTCGTACGTGGTGAAGTCGCCGTAAGGGGCTCCATTCGTCCCGTACGGCGCGTAGTGCGCGGCAGAGGCGTCGGAAGCCGGGGCCGGGGAGGTCATGGTCCCCGACGGGTGACGGTCGTTCACCAACTTCTCTTTCGCCTCGACAACAGGGGCTGCCAGAGCAGTGCGGTGACTGTACCCGCCGGTACCTGGGCGCGACAATCTTCGGCTGGTTTCGCGCCCGCCGTAAACGGGCATTCAGCGGCGTTTCGGGGGGCGCGGGACACGAGTTTGGCCGAGAGTTCGATTGGCGTTCGATGTACGGCGACTGTTCGTCACCTGTACGTCACTCCGCCGCCGGATATGTCACGCCACCGTCAGACCGCCGGCGACCCGGTCCCCGGGGCTCGGGGAGTCGAGGACCTCGCGTATTCCGGCCGCGACGGCCGGGTGCACGGGCAGGGCGAGATGCCCGATGCCGGTCACCCGGACGTTCTGCACGTCGAGGTCGGGGTGCTCCAGGCAGGCCGTCTGCAGGGGCACCATCACGGAGTCCAGGTCGCTCCAGAAGCTGATGAACCTTGTACGGCAGCCGGGCGCGGGCCGGGCCAGCTGCTCGATCACCCCCGAACCGGGCCGCATCTGGCGCACGATCGGATGGGCGTTGGCCAGTGGCGCCGCGCTGGTACCCGAGTGCGGTGTACCCAGTGTCACGAGGATGCGCACCCGCAGGTCACCGCCCAGGCACTGCACGTAGTAACGGGCGATCAGCCCGCCGAGGCTGTGCCCCACGATGTCGACCTGGTCGCTGCCGGTGCGCTCGCAGATCTCCTCGATGTGCCGGCCGAGCAACTCGGCGGCGGTGCGGATGTCGCAGGTCAGCGGAGAGTAGTTGAGCGATATGACGCGCTGCCCGCCGTGCTGGGCGAGGTTGCGGCGCAGCAGCAGGAACACCGAGCGGTTGTCGATGAAACCGTGCAGCAGCACCACCGGCGGGCCGGACCGGACCGGCAGCTGGGCGGTGCCGTCACGGGCGGGCAGGGCGGGGGCGCGGCGCTCCTGGGTGAGACCGGTCGGGTACAGCAGGAGGTGGCCGGCCAGGATCACGGCCTCGAGGGCGGTCGCCTTCAGCAACGCCACGGAGATTCCGGCGAGTCTGCCGGGCCACAGGCGCCGGCAGAACGGGAGAAAGAGTGGCAGTACCCCGGTGACCTTCATGGGCCGACCTCCTGTCGGCACGCCGGAGGACGGCTCGGTCCCCCGTGTGCCCTGATGTCCCACCATGTGATTTCCCCCTCGCTGCGCACCGTAAAACTGCCGGTTGCGGGATGCTGGAGATAACGTTCGTTCACTTCGCGACGGGTGGCGGAACGCGCCAAAAGTGCGGTACTTGTCGTTACGGACGGAAGCGACCGCTTCCGGGGTCGTTTGATGGAGGCAGTGATGGGTGTGGCAGCCGGTCCGATCCGCGTGGTCGTCGCCAAGCCGGGGCTCGACGGCCACGATCGGGGGGCCAAGGTCATCGCGCGGGCCCTGCGCGACGCCGGTATGGAGGTCATCTACACCGGGCTCCACCAGACGCCGGAACAGATCGTGGACACCGCCATCCAGGAGGACGCCGACGCGATCGGCCTGTCCATCCTCTCCGGCGCGCACAACACGCTGTTCGCGGCGGTGATCGACCTGCTCAAGGAGCGCGAGGCCGAGGACATCCTCGTCTTCGGCGGCGGCATCATCCCGGACGAGGACATCCCGCCGCTGAAGGAGAAGGGCGTCGCGGAGATCTTCACGCCGGGCGCGACGACCGCGTCGATCGTGGAGTGGGTGCGGGAGAACGTCCGTCAGCCGGCCGCCTCCTGAGGCTGAGCCGACGGTTGCGGTGAGCGGGGGCCGGCGTCCCTGGGGACTGGGCTCCCGGACCCCCGGACGGCCTGCCGGCCTCGTCCTTGGACTCCGGACGGGCTGGTGATGCCGGCCGGCGCCAACTCGCGGGCCATCTCCGCCCGCAACCGCAACGTGGTCACCAGCCGCTGGAACGCCTCCGCCCAGTAGCCCCCGGCTCCCGGCGCGGCGTCCTCCCGTTCGTCGGGTATCGCCAGCAGCGCCTCGAGCCGGGCGGCCTCCGTGGGGTCCAGGCAGCGCTCTGCCAGTCCCATCACCCCGCTGAAGCTCCAAGGGTAATTGCCCGCGTCCCGCGCGATGTTCAGCGCGTCCACGACCGCCCTGCCGAGCGGTCCGGCCCAGGGCACCGCACACACCCCGAGCAGCTGGAAGGCCTCCGACAGCCCGTGCGTGGCGATGAACCCGGCCACCCACGCGGCCCGTTCCGCCGGGTCCAGGGCGGCCAGCAGCTTCGCGCGTTCCGCCAGCGACACCGCGCCCGGCCCGCCGGCCTCCGGCGCCGAGGGCGAGCCGAGCAGCGCTCTCGACCACTCGGCGTCCCGCTGCCGGACCGCCGCCCGGCACCAGGCCGCGTGCAGCTCGCCCTGCCAGCCGTCCGTCACCCGCAGGGCCACGATCTCCTCCGCCGTCCGTCCGCCGAGCCGTTCCGGCCAGGTGCGGAGCGGGGCGGCCTCCACCAACTGTCCCAGCCACCATGAGCGTTCCCCTCTGCCTGCGGGAGGTGCGGCCACCACACCGTCGCGCTCCATACCGGAGTCGCACTCGAGCGGCGCCTCCACCGCGATCGCGGGCGAGTTCCCCGTGCGGTCGAGGGCCACGCACGCCGCGGCCCGTACGGCCATGCGCGCGGCGAGCGCCGAAGCGGGCAGCGCCGACAGCAGTTCGGCCGCCGTCGCCCGTACATTGCGGCTGCGGTCGCCCAACGCCTGCTCCAGGAACGGCTCGTCCTCGGCGGACAGGCCCGTGCGCAGTGAGTCGAGGAACATCAGCCGGTCCTCCGCCCGCTCCGTCGGCCAGGTCGACGCGAGCAACTCGCGCGCGAGCGCGGGCGTACCGGCGCGCAGCGCGCCCAGCAGGGCGACCCGCTCGGCGAACAATCCCTCCAGCCACAGCCTGCGCACCGCCTCGGTGTCCCCGGGGCCGGGCAGCGTGGCACCGCCGCCGGGAGCCGCGCGCAGCGCGAAGCGCCAGTCCGTGTTCAGCCGGGCCAGCCACGGCGCCCGCGGGCCCGCGAACGCCAGCGCCGCCGGGCGCAGGTCCGTTCGGCCCCGGGCCGCGTCCAGCAGGGCGGGAAGGGTCTGCGGGGGTGCCGCGTAGCCGTGCGCGTTGGCTGCCGCGAGCCACTGTGGGAGCAGCTCCATGAGATCCGGTGAGCTGCCCCGACGGCCACCGTTTCCGCCACCGGAACGGTCGGCCAGCAGCGCGGTGAGTCTGCGGGCCGCCGCGGGGGGCAGGGCCGGACGGGAATCCTCGGGCGCCGGGTCCGGCCGGCTCGCCGCCCGCGCGGGCCGCAGCCCGGCCCGCCGCCGTACGGTCGCCACGGCGGCCTCGTCGAGCAGTGCCAGGGGTGCCTCCCGGCCGGATCCGGCGTATGCGGCGGGGCGCCGGTCGGTGCCGAGGAGGGCAGTGGTGACCAGGTCTTCCCAGGAGCGTGCGGGTGCCGTGGTGGTCACGCCGGTCGGGGTCGTGCCGTTCATCGCGTTTCCTTCCTTGGGAGCGTCCGAGGAGTGCCGGCGCCTTCCGGCAGGCCAGTAGCAGGGGCTTCGCCCCAGACCTGTCCACGGGCTCCGCCCCCGCCTCCTGGACCCCGTTTCGCCCACCCACCACCCACTCGGCCGGCGGCCCCGACCAGTCCGCAGGTGTCCGCCCTCTCTCGGCATGCCGGTCAGCACAGCGGCACCGCCTCGCGCGAGTCCTCCGGCCAGGCTGTGAGCGGGGTGAAGCCGCGGTGGCCGCACTCGCCGAAGACCGTGACGGGGGCGCCGCCGGACAGGGCGACCAGCCGCCACAGGCCGGGGCGGGAGCGGGCTGCCAGGGTCAGCGGCAGGGCGGAGTCCGTGTCGGCGTCGGCGAGCTGCCACTGGTCGCCGTCCGGGACCGGTATCACCCGGTCCAGCGTCGCCGGCACGGACTCCAGCCAGGGGTCGTCGCACAACGCCGCGCCGTAGCGGGCCGCCGCCTCGGCCGTGCCGGTGCCCGGTGGACGGAACGCGGCCGGCGCGGGAGGGGCGAACCGCTCGCCCAGGGCGGACCGGGACTGACCCGCCCCCGGATAGGCGGACAGTTCCGCGTCCAGCGCCAGCCCGACCGGCAGGGACAGCTCGGGAGCCCGGCCGGCCGCGCCGTAGGACAGCAGCAGCCGGGTGCGGCCCGAGGCGGCTCCGTGCAGCCATATCCGGCGGGTCGTCAGTTTCGGGTCCACCGTGTCGTACTGGGCGAGGACCAGCCAGCGGTCGCGAAGCGGCACACCGTCCGCCGTGGCGGGCAGGCCCAGACGGGAGCGGACCGTGGCCGCGAGGGCGTCCGGCAGGCGGTCGCGGCGCAGCCAGCCCTGGTCGAGCAGGTGCAGCAGCGCGCACTCCTCCAGCAGCCGGGCCGGCCAGCCCGCACCGGACGCCGGGATCGTCCCCAACTCCCGTACGTGCGCGGCCAGTCCGGGCGCCTGGGCGTCCACCATGCGGGCCGCCGTCTCGTCCCACAGGCCGTACCCCGTCTGCTCGGCCGCGGCCAGGCCGCCGCGCAGCAGGTCCGCGAGGCGTTGCTCCAGCTCCGTCGCGCCCGCGGTGACCCGCTCGGCCCGGCGCTCGGCCCGCCGCCGGGCCGCCTCCGGATCCGCGGACCCGCTCCCGGGACCTCTCTCGCTCCGGCTCTGCTTGCTCACGGCGCGGGTGCGTCTGCCCACGAGCCACTGCTCGGCCCAGTCCGGCGGCTCCGCGGACGCCGGCACCGAGCCGTTGTCGCCCGCCCACAGCAAAAGCAGTCCGAGCGCGTGCTTGCACGGGAACTTACGGCTCGGACAACTGCACTTGTACGCCGGTCCGGCCGCGTCGGCGAGATCGACCACCGTCTGGTACGGCCTGCTGCCGCTGCCCTTGCACAGCCCCCACACCGTCCTCTCTCCGCTCCCCGCCTCGGACCACGGACCGGCCGTGCCGAGCCTGCCTCCCGCTTTGCGTGACGCGGCGTCAGGCGCCAGTGACAGCACCTGGTCCGCGGTCCAGCGCACCCCCTGCTCAGTCATGTCTCCGACGGTAGGCCCCGCCACTGACAATCCGTCCGGAGCGGGCGTTCGTGCAGGTCAGAGCGATTGTCAGTGGCGTGGTGCACGGTGGATGCCAGATCCGAACCGGCCGAGCTGGAGGGGGCCTCAGCCATGTCAGCCATGTCTGCGTCAGCCACGTCTGCGTCCGTGCGACCGACGACCGCCGAACCGACCGACGGCGAGGGTGCATCCGGGAGCGGACAGGCGCTGCGCCCGCACGCCGAGCACGCCTTCGCCACCGAACTCACCGCGCTCGCCGCGCAGGACGACCGCCCGCGCCCGGCCCGCTGGAAGCTGTCGCCATGGGCGGTGGCGACGTACCTGCTGGGCGGCACCCTGCCGGACGGCACGGTGATCACACCCAAGTACGTGGGCCCGCGCCGGATCGTCGAGGTCGCCGTCACCACGCTCGCCACCGACCGCGCCCTGCTCCTGCTCGGCGTGCCCGGCACCGCCAAGACCTGGGTGTCGGAGCACCTGGCCGCCGCCGTCAGCGGGGACTCCACCCTGCTGGTGCAGGGCACGGCCGGCACCCCGGAGGAGGCGATCCGCTACGGCTGGGACTACGCGCAGCTGCTCGCGCACGGCCCGAGCCGCGCCGCCCTCGTGCCCAGCCCCGTCATGCGTGCCATGGCCGAGGGCATGACGGCCCGCGTGGAGGAGCTGACCCGGATCCCGGCCGACGTGCAGGACACGCTGATCACGATCCTGTCCGAGAAGACCCTGCCCATCCCGGAGCTGGGCCAGGAGGTCCAGGCGGTCCGCGGGTTCAACCTCATCGCCACCGCCAACGACCGGGACAGAGGGGTCAACGACCTCTCCAGCGCGCTGCGCCGCCGCTTCAACACCGTGGTGCTGCCGCTGCCGGAGAGCGCCGACGCCGAGGTCGACATCGTCACCCGCCGGGTCGAGCAGATCGGCCGCTCCCTCGACCTGCCGGCCGCGCCCGACGGCATCGAGGAGATCCGCCGGGTCGTGACCGTCTTCCGCGAGCTGCGCGACGGCATCACCGCCGACGGCCGCACCAAGCTGAAGTCCCCCAGCGGCACGCTGTCCACTGCCGAGGCCATCTCCGTCGTCACCAGCGGCCTTGCCCTGTCCGCGCACTTCGGCGACGGCGTGCTGCGCCCGGGCGATGTGGCCGCCGGCATCCTCGGTGCCGTCGTGCGCGATCCGGCGGCCGACCGGGTCGTCTGGCAGGAGTACCTGGAGACGGTCGTCCGCGAGCGCGAGGGATGGACGGACTTCTACCGCGCCTGCCGGGAGGTGAGCGCATGACCGACGACAGCCGCTGGCCCAAGGCCCATGACTGCGGACCGCTGCTGCTGGGCGTGCGGCACCACGGCCCCGGCTCAGCCCGTGCGGTGCGCGGCGCCCTGGACGCAGCCCGGCCCGCCGCCGTCCTGATCGAGGGCCCGCCCGAGGCCGACGCGCTGATTCCGCTGGCCGCCGACCCGGAGCTGAGGCCCCCGGTCGCCCTGCTCGCCCATGCCGTGGACGAGCCAGGCCGCTCGGCGTTCTGGCCGTTCGCCGAGTTCAGCCCCGAGTGGGTGGCGATCCGCTGGGCCCTGGAACACGGCGCCCCGGCCCACTTCATCGACCTGCCGGCCGCGCACACGCTCGCGTGGGAGGAAGGGGAGAAGGGGGCGGAAGGGGAGGAGAAGAGGGGAGTTCCTGCCGGACCGGGCTCGTCCGCCGGACCCGGCGCCGAGGGAACCGCGGCGGACCCGCAGCATGCCGGTGCGGACCGGGACGGCGATGAGAGTGTGGACGACGCCGATGCCGGCCGGGACGGCGACTTCGGCTGGGACGGCGATGAGAGGCTGGACGGCGGCGATCAGGTCCGGGTCGACCCGCTCGCCGTGCTCGCCGAGGCCGCCGGATACGACGATCCCGAACGCTGGTGGGAGGACGTGGTCGAGCACCGGGGCCCGGGGGAGCGGGACCCCTTCGCCCCCTTCGCCGCGCTGGAGGAGGCGATGGACGCACTCCGCGAGCGGTACGGCGCCGGCGGGCACTCCCGGGACCTGGTCCGCGAGGCGCACATGCGGCTCCGGCTGCGCGCGGCCCGCAAGGAGTACGGCGACCAACTGGCCGTGGTCTGCGGTGCCTGGCACGTCCCCGCGCTGCGGAAGAAGACCACGGTCACCGCCGACCGGTCCCTGCTGAAGGGGCTGCCCAAGGTCAAGGCGGATCTGACCTGGGTGCCCTGGACCCACCGCAGGCTCGCCCGGTCCAGCGGGTACGGCGCGGGCATCGACTCGCCGGGCTGGTACCGCCATCTTTTCCACGCCCCCGACCGGCCGGTCGAGCGGTGGCTGACCAAGGTGGCGCGGCTGCTGCGCGAGGAGGACCGGCTCGTGTCCTCCGCGCATGTCATCGAGGCCGTCCGGCTCGCCGAGACCCTGGCGGCACTGCGCGGGCGCCCGCTGCCGGGACTGAGCGAGACCACCGACGCCGTGCGCGCGGTGATGGGCGACGGCTCGGACGTGCCGCTGGCGCTGGTGCACGACCGGCTGGTGGTCGGGGACGTCCTCGGTGAGGTCCCGGAGTCGGCGCCCGCGGTGCCGCTGCAGCGGGACCTGACCCGGCAACAGCGCTCGCTGCGGCTCAAACCCGAGGCGCTGGAGCGCGAACTGGAGCTGGATCTGCGGGGCGACACCGACGCAGACCGCAGCAGGCTGCTGCACCGGCTCCGACTGCTCGGCGTCGGCTGGGGAGAGCCCGCGGCTTCACGGGGGAGCACGGGCACGTTCCGGGAGACGTGGCGGCTGCGCTGGGAGCCGGAGTTGTCGGTGCGGGTCGCCGAGGCGGGCGTGTGGG
Organism: Streptomyces sp. RB17; assembly: GCF_009604455.1. Taxonomy (GTDB): domain Bacteria; phylum Actinomycetota; class Actinomycetes; order Streptomycetales; family Streptomycetaceae; genus Streptomyces. Next base: position 547,414 of record NZ_WEGL01000003.1, on the reverse strand, counting down.
GGACGACCGTAATGGGCGCGGCGCAGACCAAGGCCGAGGCGGACGCCACGGCCGCGCGCACGCTCGCCGACGTGACCGCGCTCGCCGAGCAGTGCCTGCTCGCCGGACTGCCGGACGCCCTGCCCGTGGTCATGCGGGTCCTCGCCGACCGGGCCGCGCTCGACGCCGATGTCGGCCATCTCGCCGAGGCCCTGCCCGCCCTGGTCCGCTCCCTACGCTACGGCGACGTGCGCGGCACCGACACCGGCGCGCTGGCCGGCGTCGCCGCGGGCCTCGCCGAACGCATCTTCGTCGGCCTGCCCCCGGCGTGCGCCGCGCTCGACACCGACGCGGCGGAGGAGATGCGCGCCCATGTGGACGGCGTGCACACGGCGGTGGCACTGCTGACGGAGACACTGGCCGCAGCGGGTGCCGGGGCCGGCGGGGTCGCGGATCCGAGCTCGGGCGAGCCTGCCGGTGCCGGTGCCGGTGCCGGTGCCGGTGCCGGTGGTTCGGTCGGGCTGGGTGCGGATGCCGGTGGCGCAGCCGGGCCGGGCGTGGATGCCGGTGGGCGTGTCGGTGTGGGTGCGGGCGGTGGTCCCGGTGGCGAGGCCGGTGATCCTGGTGGCCCGGATATGAGGGGCGGTGAGGGCGAGCGTGCCGTTGGCCCAGCCGGACCCGGTGACCGTGCCGGTGCCGACGCGCGGGGTGGTGCCGGTGGCGGGGGCGCTGCCCTGGCGACGGGAGACCCCGCCGCGAGTGCCGGGGCCGGACGGCGTGCCGGTGTCGGTCGGGATGGTGGTGCCGGGCGCGGTGATCTGCGCGGCCGTTGGCGAGCGGTGCTGCGGACACTGTCGTTGCGTGACCGCGTGCCCGGTGTGCTGCGGGGGCGGGCGGTGCGGCTGCTGTTGGACGACGGTGAGTTGGCGGCCGATGAGGCGGCGCGGCTGATGGGGCTCGCGCTGTCGCCCGGGACGCCGCCAGCCGACGCGGCCGCCTGGATCGAGGGCTTCGTCGGCGGCGGGGGCGGGCTGCTGCTGGTGCACGACGAGCGGTTGCTCGGCCTCGTGGACGGCTGGCTGACCGGGGTCTCGGCGGAGGCGTTCACGGACGTACTGCCGCTGCTCCGCCGTACGTTCGCGGCGTATGAGCCCGGAGTGCGCAGAACGCTCGGCGAACTGGTCCGGCGCGGCCCGGGAGACCGGTCGGCCGGCCGGGCGGCCGACGGGGCCATGGCACTCGGCTTCGGCGCCGAAGCGGACACCGAGCGCGCCGACGCCGTACTGCCGGTGCTGCACCTGCTGCTCGGCCTGGCCGACCGAGCCCCGCGAGACTCGGCCGAGCGTCAAAGGACTCGGCGCGAATCGGCCAAGCGCGCCCCGGTCCGGCGTGGCGCGACCGGGTGCGAGCCGGCCGCGCGGGGGAATCCCGAGGCGGGGACTGCCGACACGGGGACTTCCGATACGGGGTCTCCCGGAGCGGGAATTCCGGAGCCAGGGGAACCAGGATCGGGGAGCCTCGGGTCGGGTGATCTGGAGCCAGGGGAACCAGAGGCGGGGATCCTCGCGGCGGGTGATGCGGGGCCAGGGGAACCAGGGGCGGGGATCCTCGCGGCGGGGGTTCCCGGGTCGGGAAGTCCGGAGCCAGGCCGACCAGGGTCGGGAAGTCCGGAGCCAGGGCGACCAGGATCGGGAAGTCCGGAGCCAGGGCGACCAGGGTCGGGAAGTCCGGAGCCAGGGCGACCAGGATCGGGAAGTCCGGAGCCAGGGCGACCAGGATCGGGGTGCCTCGCGGCGGGGCCTCCCGGGTCGGGGAATCCGGAGCCGGGGGAACCAGAGGCGGGAACCCTCGCGGCGGGGCCTCCCGGGGCGGGATATCCGGAGCCAGGGGAACCAGAGGCGGGAACCCTCGCGGCGGGGGTTTCCGGGGCGGGGAATCCGGAGCCGGGGGAACCAGGGTCGGGGTGCCTCGCGGTGGGGATCTCCGGGGCGGGAGAGCCCGGGCTGGGGGGACCTGAGGTGGGAAGGGTCGGGCCGGGTGACGGCGAGCGAGTCGCGGCGCGGCGTGACACGACCGAGGACAACAGCCTTGCGGGGGTGGGGGGATGACGGACGAATCGATGCCGTTGGAGGTGGAGGACCCGGCGCGGGAGCGGTTGCGGCGCTGGCGGCTGGTGCTCGGCGGGGACCAGGCAGACGGCACCGGATGCGCGCTGTCCGGCCGGGACGCGGCGATGGACGGCACGCTCGCCGCGCTCTACGGCAAGGGGGACAAGCCGCAGGCGGGACGGGACCGTTCGGCGGGACTCGGCGCCTCGGCGCCGTCGGTGGCACGCTGGCTCGGGGACATCCGCACGTACTTCCCGTCCTCCGTCGTCCAGGTCATGCAGCGCGACGCCATCGACCGGCTCGGCCTCGCCGCCCTGCTGCTGGAGCCGGAGATGCTGGAAGCGGTGGAGGCGGACGTGCACCTGGTCGGCACGCTGCTCTCGCTGAACAAGGCGATGCCGGAGACGACGAAGGAGACGGCACGCGCGGTCGTGCGCAAGGTCGTCGAGGACCTGGAGAAGCGGCTCGCGAACCGCACGCGGGCCGCCCTCACCGGCGCCCTCGACCGCAGCGCGCGGATCAGCCGCCCGCGCCACCACGACATCGACTGGAACCGCACCATCGCAGCCAATCTCAAGCACTACCTGCCCGAGTACCGCACGGTCGTGCCGGAACGGCTCATCGGATACGGGCGGGCCGCGCAGTCGATGAAGAAGGAGGTCGTGCTCTGCATCGACCAGTCCGGGTCGATGGCGGCGTCCGTGGTCTACGCGTCCGTGTTCGGCGCGGTCCTCGCCTCCATGCGGTCGATCAGCACCCGGCTGGTCGTCTTCGACACGGCGGTGGTCGACCTCACCGACCAACTGGACGACCCGGTCGACGTCCTCTTCGGCACCCAACTGGGCGGCGGCACGGACATCAACCGGGCGCTGGCCTACTGCCAGTCGCAGATCACCCGGCCCGCCGAGACCGTGGTCGTGCTGATCAGCGATCTCTACGAGGGCGGCATCCGCGACGAGATGCTCAAGCGGGTGGCGGCGATGAAGGCGTCCGGGGTGCAGTTCGTGGTGCTGCTCGCGCTGTCGGACGAGGGCGCGCCGGCGTACGACCGGGAACACGCGGCCGCGCTCGCCGCGTTGGGCGCACCCGCCTTCGCCTGTACGCCCGACCTGTTCCCCGAGGTCATGGCGGCCGCACTGGAGAAGCGGCCGCTGCCGATACCGGACACGGTGTGACGCCGCGCATGAAAGGGACGGGAAAGGGGACATGACTACCCATCGGTAACAGGGGGCTTGCGTGGTCTCGGGCGTGGCGTGCAAGGATCGGCGGAGCCCGTGTCGTACCGAGCCGAGGATGTCCAGCTCCTTGACCTTCCCAGCAGCCCTCCTTGGTCCCACCGTGCGCGTGCTGCGTACGGCGGCCGGGCGGCGTGCGCTCCAACTGGTGCTGCTGGTGGGCGGACTGTTCGGGCTGGGTTTCCTCTGCGGCGAGCAGGCGCACGCGGCCGACGGGGCCCCGGTGCCGGTGCAGGCGGCATCGGTGCGAGCCGTGGGGACCGCGGGGCACGAGGACGCGGGACGGGCCGTACGAGCGGTACACGCTGTACGGGCGGTGCAGGCCGTACGGGCGGTGCGGGCCGTACCGGGCGTGGAGGACGCATCTGCGGTGCAGGTGGTCCGCGCGGCGACCGAGCGGGTTGCCACTCAGGTCCACAGCACCGGCGAACAGGCCGTCACTCCCGTGCGGGACGTGCTCACCACCGTTTCGCGGACCGTCGAGACCGCGGCCGCGCACGCCGTGGTCGACGGGTCCCGGACCTCGGCGCCTTCCCTGCCCCTGCCCGACCTCGCTCAGGTCACGGACGCACCCGCCCAGCTGACGCCGGAGCAGAAGTCGTCGGAGTCCGGCCCGCAGCGGTACAGCGGTACCGCGGCGCCCGCTCCGACGGAGCAGAAGACGCAGCGGCACGCCCGCGCCCTGGGCCGTGACGCCGTCGGCGCATCCGCGCCGGTCGTCGCATACGGCCTGGAGTGTGCCCCCGTGTCGCGGCCCGTTGCGCACGCCTTCGCGCGCCACGGGGCCGCCGTGGGCGTCCCCGGCCGGCCCGCGCCCACCGGAGACTCCGACGGCGTGCTCGGCAAGCAGGCCGCCGACGGCAGTGCGTCCCGCCACGGTGACGCGTACGCCGTCACCCTCGACGACCGGGCGCCCCTGCGGCTCGTGCCCGGCGCCGCCGCGCGCGTCGACGCGCCCCACACCCGGGACCGGTACCGGGACATCCCCGTCTTCCCCGGCTAGGCATCAGGCCGACCTCCCCGCCACGGACCTGTCGCGCGGGGGCGGAACAGGTCTGCCCGTCCGTCCGGACCGACCCCCAGTGATCGTCGCCGCGGGCCGTCGAAGCGTTCACCGCGATCGGCGTTCCGCGCTCTCCGGACGGAAACCCCAGCCGTTTCCGGCCGTTTCCGGCCACTTCCGAAGGACTTGACGCACACAATGAACAAGAACATCCGTCGCTCGATCGTGATAGCCGCCGGTGTCACCGGTGCGTGGGCGCTCGGCTCGGCCGTCGCCAGCGCCGACGAGCTGTCCGCCACCGTCTCCGCGCCGGACGCGGGCACCGAGGCCGGCGGCACCACCGACAGCGTCGCCGGCACCGTCGACGGCGTCCTCACCGGCGTCCACGACACCGTCTCCGGCGTCCAGAACACCGTCACGGGCACCGTCTCCGGCCTGACCGGCACGGCCACCCCGGCAGCCCCGGCCGCCGCCTCCACCTCGCTCACCTCGACGGCGCCCACCACCGACGCCGCCACCGGCACCGCCGACCAGGCCCGTCGCCACGTGGGCGCCAAGGTCCCGACCGCCGCGAGGATCCGCGGCGCCGAGGCCGTCAGGGGCGCCCAGGCCGCCCGCACGGCGCAGGGGCACGTCCAGGCCCGCGTCCAGACCGACGGCACACACGGCACCCACTACGCCGTACATGCGGCCGCGCACGCCGCCTCGACCGCCTCCCGGGCCCTCCCCCACACCACTCCGCAGGACGAGATCGACTACCTCTTCGGCCCGCTCTCCTCCTTCGCGCCCGAGGTGGAGGAGGCCCTGGCCGCCGCCCAGACCAAGCTTCAGGCCACCCAGACGGCCGCCCGTCTGAAGGCGCAGGGTGTCGAGGGTGCCGTACGGACGACGGCGCGGCAGGCCGTCGCCGCGGCGCAGGGTCGCACCGCCGGTGCCGCGAACGCCGCGAACGCCGTGAGCGGCACGGTGGCCGGGGCGGCCGGCGCGGCCGAGGCCTCCGTCGCCGGTGTGCCCGCGCAGGCCACCGGTACGGCCGGGGTCGCCGGGCAGCGCGTCGTCGGCACGGTCCGGGCCGTGCCCGGTGCGGTCACGCCGGTGGTGGACGAGACGACCGCCGCCGCCGTGCCGCCGGTGGCCTCCGCGGCGCTGGACGGCGCGGTGCCGGTCGCCGGCCGCGCTGCGACGGGCGTACAGGCCACGGCAGGGCACGCGGTGGCCGGCGTACAGGCCACGGCAGGGCACGCGGCGGCGGGCGGGTACGGAACCGTCGGGCACACCGTCCCCGCCGTGCACGGGGTCGCCGGTGGTGCGGTCTCCGGGGCGCTGGGCACCGCCGAGGGCGCCGGGTCGGGTGTGTACCGGACCGCCGAGGCGGCCGTGTCGGGGGCGTACGGAACCGTCGCGGACAGTGCCCCGCTGCGTACGGAACCGTCACGGACACCGCCCCCACTGTGTACGGGACGGCCGGAGACGCCGCGTCCGGTGCGTATGGGACCGCCGAGGGCGCCGCGTCCGGGGTTCACGGGGTCGCCAGGGACGCCGTCGGCGATGTGCCGCCGGTGGCCGCTGGGGCGACGGCGTACGCCGCCGGACCGGCCGGGCAGGTCACGCGGGACGCCACGGACGCGGTACTGCCGCCCGTGGCCGCCGGTGCCGTGCACGGGGCCGTGCCGGTCGCCGGGCAGGCCGTCGCGGACACGGGCGCCCTGGGCCACGGCGTGGCCGGTGACGTCCGGCCCTTCGCGGGCGGTGTCGTCGGCACCGTACCCCCGCTCGCGCACGGTGTGACCACGCGGACCGGGGTCTTCGCCGAGGGCGTCACCGCCCCGGTGTCCCCCTTCGCGGCCGGGATCGCCGAGTCCGCGGCCGCGCCGGTCGTCCGGCCGACCGCAGGGTTCGTCGACGCCCTCCACGGCACGGTCCGGGAGACCGGCGGCTCGCTCGCCGGGCACGCCGTCGGCGGGGTCGAAGGGGTCGCCCGTACGGCCGTACCGGCGTACGTCCAGGACATCCAGGACGTCCAGGACATGCCCGGCTTCCAGCACGTCCGGGACGGGTACGGCGTGCCGGGCGCCGTACAGGGCATGCGACAGCAGGGCTGAGCGCCTGCGGGCGCTGAGTGCCCCGACCGCTCCGCGGGGTGTCCGGATCCGGATGGCCGAATGCCGTCGGCGCGTCCGGCCGGGTGCCCCGCGGCCCGGGCGGGTGGTCCCCATTGGGGTGGGGATCAACCGCCCCGGCCCCGGCACCACCGGGGCCGCCCCAGGGGCCTCACCGGGTCAACCCCAGCCCGGTGAGGCCTCGCACATCACTGCGATTGCGGCACGGCGTGTCAGGAAACCCGGCATCATGTGACAGGTATCACCGCTCGCGTGTGACCCTCGATTTAGGGAGCCCCCGCAAGCGGCGATAACCTGCGAGACGGACATGCCGCGCGCTCGGACACCGTGTGCGCCCCCCTTGTGACAAGCGGACGTCACGTTGCCCTTCGCGGCACGCCCACGCATCCAACGAACCGCGAGATCACTGATAGGGACGGAAGCGCGTGGACCTGTTCGAGTACCAGGCGAGGGACCTCTTCGCCAAGCACGATGTACCGGTGCTGGCCGGTGAAGTCATCGACACGCCTGAGGCGGCGCGCGAGATCACCGAGCGTCTGGGCGGCAAGTCCGTCGTCAAGGCGCAGGTGAAGGTCGGTGGTCGCGGCAAGGCCGGTGGCGTGAAGCTGGCCGCCTCCGCGGACGAGGCCGTCGCCCGCGCGACGGACATCCTCGGCATGGACATCAAGGGCCACACGGTCCACAAGGTCATGATCGCCGAGACCGCTCCGGAGATCCTCGAGGAGTACTACGTCTCCTTCCTCCTCGACCGTGCCAACCGCACCTTCCTCTCCATCGCCTCCGTCGAGGGCGGCGTGGAGATCGAGGAGGTGGCGGCCACCCGTCCGGAGGCCGTCGCCAAGACGCCGATCGACCCGATCGACGGTGTGGACGAGGCCAAGGCCCGCGAGATCGTCGCGGCCGCCAAGTTCCCGGCCGAGGTCGCCGACAAGGTCGTGAACGTCCTCGTCCGCCTGTGGGACACCTTCATCAAGGAGGACGCCCTCCTGGTCGAGGTCAACCCGCTGGCCAAGGTCGCCTCCGGCGAGGTCATCGCCCTCGACGGCAAGGTGTCGCTCGACGACAACGCCGAGTTCCGCCACCCCGACTTCGAGGAGCTCCACGACAAGGCCGCGGCCAACCCGCTCGAGGCCGCCGCCAAGGAGAAGAACCTCAACTACGTCAAGCTCGACGGCGAGGTCGGCATCATCGGCAACGGCGCGGGTCTCGTGATGAGCACCCTGGACGTCGTCGCGTACGCCGGTGAGAAGCACGGCGGCGTCAAGCCCGCCAACTTCCTGGACATCGGCGGTGGCGCCTCCGCCCAGGTCATGGCGAACGGCCTGGAGATCATCCTGGGCGACCCGGACGTCAAGTCCGTCTTCGTCAACGTCTTCGGTGGCATCACCGCCTGCGACGAGGTCGCCAACGGCATCGTGCAGGCCCTGAAGCTCCTGGAGGACCGCGGCGAGAAGGTCGAGAAGCCGCTCGTCGTCCGCCTCGACGGCAACAACGCCGAGCTGGGCCGGCAGATCCTCACCGACGCCAACCACCCGCTGGTGCAGCGCGTCGACACCATGGACGGCGCGGCCGACAAGGCCGCCGAGCTGGCCGCCGCCAAGTAAGCACTCAGGACGAGGACACCAACACACCATGGCTATCTGGCTCAACAAGGACAGCAAGGTCATCGTCCAGGGCATGACCGGCTCCACCGGCATGAAGCACACCAAGCTCATGCTCGGTGACGGCACCAACGTCGTGGGCGGCGTGAACCCGCGCAAGGCGGGTCAGACCGTGGACTTCGAAGGCACCGAGGTACCCGTCTTCGGCACCGTCAAGGAGGCCATCGACAAGACCGGCGCCAACGTCTCCGTCATCTTCGTGCCGGAGAAGTTCACCAAGGACGCGGTCGTCGAGGCCATCGACGCCGAGATCCCGCTGGCCGTCGTGATCACCGAGGGCATCGCCGTGCACGACTCGGCGTCCTTCTGGGCGTACGCCGGCAAGAAGGGCAACAAGACCCGCATCATCGGCCCGAACTGCCCCGGCATCATCACCCCGGGCCAGTCCAACGTCGGCATCATCCCGGGCGACATCACCAAGCCGGGCCGCATCGGCCTGGTGTCGAAGTCCGGCACGCTGACGTACCAGATGATGTACGAGCTGCGTGACATCGGCTTCTCGACGGCCGTCGGCATCGGTGGCGACCCGATCATCGGCTCCACCCACATCGACGCCCTGGCCGCGTTCCAGGACGACCCGGAGACCGAGCTCATCGTGATGATCGGTGAGATCGGCGGCGACGCCGAGGAGCGCGCGGCCGCGTTCATCAAGGAGAACGTGACCAAGCCGGTCGTCGGCTACGTCGCGGGCTTCACCGCGCCCGAGGGCAAGACCATGGGTCACGCCGGCGCCATCGTCTCCGGCTCCTCCGGCACGGCGCAGGCCAAGAAGGAGGCCCTGGAGGCCGCGGGCGTCAAGGTCGGCAAGACCCCGACCGAGACGGCGAAGCTCGCCCGCGAGATCCTGGGCGGCTGAGCTTCTCAGCTGACCGTCGCTGGGCCCGCCCCGTTCGCCGGGGCGGGCCCAGCGACGTTTCGCTCACAGTCCTGCCGCGCTCACCGCTCTATCGCGCCTCCGGAGTCACCCGATCCGGCCCCCGCGCGGCAGCGCTCCGCAACTTCGCCTGCAACTTCGAGCGCAACGCCCGCTCCTTCCGCGACAGCGGCCCCATCACCCCCACCGGCGGAACCCCCTGCACCGCCTGTGCCGGAGCGATCGGCGCCTCGTAGTGCGTCGGCGCGGACCGCACCGTGAGCGTCGTCGCGCCGATGATCGCCGCCGTGAACGCGATCGCCGTCCGCGTCCAGAACGTGTTCCGCCGTTCGCTCGCCCGCCGCACCGGCTCCGGCCGGGCCGCGCGCACCCGCTCCGCCGAGGCCAGCGCCCGCAGCCGGTGATGCAGCTCGACGGGGTCGGCCAGTTCCGGCAGCCGCGCGGCCAGCGCCTCGCGGGCGTGGGTCAGCCGGTTCGCGGCGGCCGGTGTGCTCGCCTCCGTCTCCGCCGCGGTCTCCGGCAGGTCGAGGCCCACACCGTCGTACAGGACGAGCGTGCGCCGGTACGTCGGCGGCAGCTCCAGCAGGGCGTCCAGCAGCGCCCGGTCGGCCGGATCGGCGGGCGGCGGCTCGGGGTGCCGGTACCGGGGCCGGAAGCGGTGCCAGGGCGAGAGCGCGCAGTCGTGCGCCGCCGCCCGCACCCAGCCGCCCGGATCCCGGTCCCGGGCCACCTGGGGCCAGCGCTGCCAGGCCAGCTGGAAGGCCCGCTCCACGGCCTCGCGGGCCGGCTCCCGGCGCCCGGTGAGCAGATAGGTCTGGCGTACGAGGGCGGGGGCGCAGAACGTGTACAGCTCGTCGAAGGCCTGAGCGGGCGTCAGGGGATCGGTGGTGTTCTGCGGAGTCACCGTACGCCTTTCCGTACGAAAAAGAACATGAACGTATATTGAGCGACACTACGGAAGTTCCCCTGTTGCGACAGGAATGCGCGTGTCGTTGGGAGCATGGCGTGCGTGATCCTGATGAGCGCTCGCCTGCCGTCGCTGTCGCCCCTGCTGACCCGGATGCGGGACCGCGAGCCGGGACTCGCCGCGAGCCTGCTCGGCGGCGCCGTCGCGGCCGGACTCGGATTCGGCTCGTTCGCCGTGCTGGTGATGGTCCTGTGGGTCAGCTCGCCGTATCCCGACAGCGGTCCGGGCGGCGCGCTGCATGTCGCCGCCGGGCTGTGGCTGCTGGCCCACGGCGTCGAACTGGTCCGCACCGACAGCCTCTCCGGCGCGCCCATGCCGGTCGGGGTGACCCCGCTGCTGCCGCTCCTGCTGCCCGTGTGGCTGGTGTACCGGGCCGCCAGGGTCGCGGTGGACGCGCCCGCCGACGCCGACGGCCCGCCGCCGGTACCGGCGCGCACGGTGTGGACGGGGGTCGTCCTCGGCTACCTCGGCGTCGGCTGCGGGCTCGCGGTGTACTGCTCGCGCGGCGAACTGCGGCCCGACTGGATCTGGGTGACGCTGTGTCTGCCCCTGGTCGCGGCCGGCTCGGCGGCGGCCGGGGTATGGGCGGCGTACGGCCGTCCGCGCGAGCCGGTGCTGAGCGCGCTGGCGGTGGTTCCCGGGGCGGTGCGGCGGCTGGTGCTCGGCGCGGACGAACGCGCCCGGCTGGGTACGGCCGTACGCGCCACCGGTGCCGCCACGGCCGTGTTCCTCGGCGGCGGGGCGCTGCTGCTCGCGGTGTCGCTGGTGTGGCACGGCGGGGCGGCACGGGCGTCCTTCGTCCAGCTGACGGAGGGATGGACGGGACGGTTCGCCGTACTCCTGCTCGGCGTCGCGCTGATCCCCAACGGGGCGGTGTGGGCCGCGTCCTACGCCCTGGGCCCCGGCTTCCTCCTCGGCGTCGGGCATGTGGTGCAGCCCTCCGTCTCCGATCCGGCCCCTCTGCTGCCGCCGTTCCCCCTGCTGGCGGCGGTGCCGGACGCCGGTGCCGGGACGCCGCAGAACTGGGCGACGGGACTGGTGCCGGTGGCGGCCGGGGTGACGGCGGGGTGGTTCGTGGCGCGCGGCGCCGTACGACGGCCGGAGCCGGGCGCACCGGCACCGCCCCGCTGGTCGGCCGTCCGTACCGCCGGGATGGTGCTGCTGACGGCGACCCTCTGCGCGGCGGTCCTCGCCCTGCTCGCCGTCCTGGCCGGCGGCCCGCTGGGAGTGTCCGCGCTGGCCCGCTTCGGACCGGTGTGGTGGCAGACCGGGGGAGCGGCGTGGGCGTGGACGGCGCTGTGCGGGATGCCGGTGGCGCAGACCGTGCGGCTGTGGCGGCTGTGGAGGCAGCGCGAGCGGCGTGGGGAGATCCCTTCGCAGGGGACGGGGCCAGGGACAGGGCGCGCCGGGAACACGCAGGGCCAGGGCAACACGAAGGACGCCTCGAGGACGAAGGACGCGACGAAGCCGGGGGACACCGCCGAGGCGACGGGCAAGACCAAGGCGGAGGACACGGCCGAGGCGGAGGACACGGCCGAGGCCGAGGAGGCGGGTCAGGCGGCCGAGGAGACCGCGAAGGCCAAGGACAAGCACGCGGGCAAGACCAAGGACTGGGTCAACGGCAAGGACTCGGCCAAGGGCAAGGGCAAGGACTCGGGTACCGGCAGGACTCCCGCAGCCCTACCGGAGCTCGTGCCCGACGACGAGGAGCCCTACGACTTCCTCCCGACCGACGATCCGTTCCCCCCGGACTGGCACGACGACCTGGCACGCGCCTCACGCTGGGCGGCCCTGCGAGAGGCTGCGGCGCCACGCGACCCGTCGGGCCCCGGGGCGAGCCCCGACCTCACCGACCCGCCGCCGGGAGCCACAGAACCCCCGGACACGGCTCAATGACCGCGCTGAGGACCCGCCGGCTCAGCTGTTCCCGACCCCCAGAACCCCCCGCAGCTCCTTCGGCAGCAGTTGGTCGCAGGATTGTTTGGCCTCGTGGGTGAGGGCGTCGTTCACACAGGTGTAGTAGTCGCGGTAGACGAACTGGACCGTGAAGGTCGAGGCCACCAGGACCAGGGCCAGGGATGCCGTGACCAGGCCGCCGATGGCCGCCGTCGCCTGGGGCCGGCCCGTCCCCGGCGGAGGCGCCGGGGTGTCCGGGTTCGGCCTGCCCGGCTTGGCGCGCAGCGCGCTGACGCCCCAGTAAAGAGCCAGCGCGCCCAGCAGCAGGGCCACGTACGGCCAGCTGAACAGGGCGAAGAAGACGGCCCACATGCCGGACAGCAGGGCGTAGCGCGCGCGGCGCTGGGCGGGGTCGGTCGGGTCCCAGCGCATGCCGCCGGGACCGGCCGGTCCGCCGGGGCCCTGGGGACCGCCGCCGGGCCGCTCGCCGAAGCCGTCGGGGGAGCGCCCGGGCTGGCGGTCGCTCCACTGGTCGCCCCACGGAGAGCCGCCCCCGGAGCCGGTCCCGTGACCGGAGCCCTGGGAACCCTCGGGATGACGCGGCTGCCAGGGCCGGTCCGGGGTGCCCTCGGGCGGCGGCGCGAAGGGGTTGTCGTCCTGCCGCCCACCGCCGTGTCCGTCTACGCCGTGTCCGTCTACGCCGTGTCCGTCACCCCCGCGGCCGCCGTGCCCCGCGGGCCCTCCAGAACCGGCAGATCCTCCAGAACCGGCAGGCCCGCCATGCCCGGCCTGTCCACCCTGACCACCGTGTCCACCCCGAGGAGCCTCTGGCGGCGAGGTCGGCCGCTCTCGCAGCACGGTGCCACGCTCGCCTCCCTGGGCCGGGCTCGGAGGGAACGTGAGGAGTCGCAGGCTGCGAACGGGCATCAAAAGAGCGTCTTCCCCTAGGCGAATACGGCTGTGCTTACGGCTGTGAACACGGCTGCGAAAACGACTGTCCGATATGAGCTTCCTCCCCGACAACGCACCGCACGACGACCGCGTTCCCGAGGCTGCCCTCCGTGATTCCTTGCGAACGCTACCTTCCGGCCCCGCACCCGTCCCGTGGGGGCCTTCCCATGTGCCGGTATCGTTGCTGACGGTCGACCGCTTCGTAGACTTCCCTGTATCGAGGGGCGTAACGCATTCGTACGAATGTACAAAGCGCCGGCCGGAACCGTCGCCACCCCAGAAAGGGCCCCATCGTGGCCGCCACCCCCGCCGGCCCAGCGGTCAAGCGCCTCGTCGTGCTGGTCTCCGGATCCGGCACCAATCTGCAGGCGCTCCTGGACGAGATCGAGCGCACCGGAGCCGAGCGGTACGGCGCCCGGATCGTCGCCGTAGGGGCCGACCGCGCCGGCGTCGAGGGGCTCGCCCGTGCCGAACGGGCCGGGCTGCCGACCTTCGTGTGCAGGGTCAAGGACCACGCGAGCCGCGAGGAGTGGGACGCCGCCCTCGCCGCGGCCGTCGCCGCGTACGAGCCGGACCTCGTGGTCTCCGCCGGGTTCATGAAGATCGTGGGGAAGGAGTTCCTCGCGCGGTTCGGCGGGCGGTTCGTGAACACGCACCCCGCCCTGCTGCCCAGTTTTCCCGGGGCCCACGGAGTCCGTGACGCGCTCGCGTACGGCGCCAAGGTCACCGGCTGCACCGTCCACTTCGTCGACGACGGCGTCGACACCGGCCCGATCATCGCCCAGGGCGTGGTGGAGGTCCGGGACGAGGACGACGAGAGCGCGCTGCACGAGCGCATCAAGGAAGTCGAGCGAAGGCTGCTCGTCGAGGTCGTGGGGCGGCTCGCCCGCAACGGCCATCGCATTGAGGGACGAAAGGTAGTTATCCAGTGACCGCCACCGCCGAGAGCACCAAGCGGCCCATTCGCCGGGCGCTCGTCAGCGTCTACGACAAGACCGGGCTGGAAGACCTCGCGCGCGGGCTGCACGAGGCCGGTGTCGAGCTCGTCTCCACCGGTTCCACGGCCGGCCGGATCGCCGCCGCCGGCGTCCCCGTCACGAAGGTCGAGGAGCTGACCGGCTTCCCCGAGTGCCTGGACGGCCGGGTCAAGACCCTGCACCCGAGGGTGCACGCGGGCATCCTCGCCGACCTGCGGCTGGAGAGCCACCGGCAGCAGCTCGCCGAGCTCGGTGTGGAGCCGTTCGACCTCGTCGTGGTCAACCTCTACCCCTTCCGCGAGACGGTCGCCTCCGGCGCCTCGGACGACGAGTGCGTGGAGCAGATCGACATCGGCGGCCCGTCCATGGTGCGTGCCGCCGCCAAGAACCACCCGTCGGTCGCCGTGGTCACCAGCCCCGACCGGTACGCCGACGTGCTCGGAGCCGTCAAGGACGGCGGCTTCGACCTCGCCGCCCGTAAGCGTCTGGCCGCCGAGGCGTTCCAGCACACCGCCGCCTACGACGTGGCCGTCGCCTCCTGGTTCGCCTCCTCGTACGCGCCGGTGGACGAGTCGCGGTTCCCCGACTTCCTCGGCGCCACCTTCGAGCGCAAGAACACCCTGCGCTACGGCGAGAACCCGCACCAGCCGGCCGCCCTGTACGTCGACGGCAGCGGCGGGCTCGCGGACGCCGAGCAGCTGCACGGCAAGGAGATGTCGTACAACAACTACACGGACACGGACGCCGCCCGCCGTGCCGCGTACGACCACGACGAGCCGTGCGTCGCGATCATCAAGCACGCCAACCCCTGCGGTATCGCGGTGGGTTCGGACGTGGCCGAGGCGCACCGCAAGGCGCACGCCTGCGACCCGGTCTCCGCGTACGGCGGTGTCATCGCCGTCAACCGGCCGGTGAGCCGGGAGATGGCCGAGCAGGTCGCGGAGATCTTCACCGAGGTCATCGTCGCCCCGGACTACGAGGAGGGGGCCCTGGAGGCCCTCAGCAGGAAGAAGAACATCCGGGTGCTGAAGGCTCCGGGCGAGCCCTGCAACCGGGTCGAGGCCAAGCAGGTCGACGGCGGTCTCCTGCTCCAGGTCACCGACCGGCTCCAGGCCGACGGCGACGACCCCGCGAACTGGACGCTGGCCAGCGGTGAGGCGCTGTCCGCCGAGGAGCTGAAGGAGCTCGCCTTCGCCTGGAAGGCGTGCCGCGCGGTGAAGTCCAACGCGATCCTGCTCGCCAAGGAAGGCGCCTCGGTCGGCGTCGGCATGGGCCAGGTCAACCGTGTCGACTCCTGCAAGCTGGCCGTCGAGCGGGCCGGCGACGAGCGGGCGCGCGGCTCCTACGCCGCCTCCGACGCGTTCTTCCCCTTCCCCGACGGCCCGGAGATCCTCATCGCCGCCGGCGTCCGGGCGATCGTCCAGCCGGGCGGCTCGATCCGTGACGAGCAGGTCGTCGAGGCCGCGACGAAGGCGGGCGTGACGATGTACTTCACGGGTACGCGCCACTTCTTCCACTGAGCATCTGGGCATCTGATACGCCCCATGCGAGCGACGGCCTCCGGCCCTCCCCCGAGGGAGCCGGAGGCCGTCGGCCTGACCGGGTCAGCAGGGGCGCAGGGACCAGATCGGGTCCCACGTGGCCGTGCCGGCCTGGTACGCCGTCGAGGTCCAGCGGACGCTGCCGTCCTGGTTGTAGAACCGGGCGATCGTGCCCGGCGTCTGGTTGTTGGTGAACGGGCCGTTCCCGGTCCAGTTGTGGACCGCCCAGGTCTGGCACTTGTAGAAGTCGAACTTGGTGCCCCTGACGATCATGCAGAGGTGACCGTAGGCACAGTCCAGGTCCTTGGCGGCGATCTTGCCCTGCCGGGCCTTGGTGAGGGTCAGGCCGTCGTACCGGACCTCGTCGGCGGAGGCCGAGAGCGGCTTCGGGTGGCCCGCGAGGACCTGGTCGGCGACCTGCTGGACGCCGGTGACCCGGGTGCCGTCCGGGGCGGCGGCGGTGGCCGCGGCCGTGGAGCCGGCGAGCAGGGCGGTGGCCGCGACGAGCAGTGCGGCGGGCTTGGCGATGTTCACGTGTTCCCCCATGTGAACGAGCGGTGTGGTCGCTCCGCCGGGCCGGAACGGTCCGTGGCGGAGTGGTTCCACCGTCGCAGCCGTGTCCCTGCGCCGGTACCTCGGACGTCTGAGGGTCACCAACTGCCCTGGGGCGTGTACTCCTTGAGGTAGTGGGCGACACGGGCGCAGTAGTCGCGCCACTTCGGGGGAACTCCGCCCGTGTCGTTCACCTTCCCGTACGAGGTCCGGTAGGACGCGGCGATCAGCACCCGCTTGTCGCCGGGCAGGCCGGCCTTCAGACGCGGATCGATGTAACAGAGGTAGCGGCCCATGGCGGGGATGGAGACGGAGGGCGTCAACGGTGGGGTGGGCGTGGCCGACGCGGGGACGCCGTCGTCGCGCATCCACCAGCGCAGCACGGCGGGGGTCCAGCGGGCGATGCCGAACTCCTGGTTCCCGGGGTCGGAGAGGTCGGGGTCGAAGTTGCTCTCCGCCTTCAGCATCGCGGCGATGAGCGCGGGCGTGACGTCCGGCTGGGAGCAGGCGTGAGCGGAGTCCACGATGAGCTTGCGGTAGCCGGCCGGTACGCCCCGGTCGGTACGGAGTTCCCCGGCACCGTAGGAGGCGAGGGCCGCCCGGTCGATGTCGTCGCCGGGCCCGTGTCCGTGCCCGCCGCCCGGGGTGCCCGCCCAGGTGGTGATGCCGTAGCCGAGGGCCGCGACGGCGGCGGTGGCGGCAGCGGCGCCGGCGATCAGCGTCCGCCGGCGTGCGCGGCGCGGGAACAGCCGGGGCAGGCGCGGCGAGCGGCCCGTGCCGGCGGCCGCCTCGACGTGGCGCAGCAGCGCCTCGGTGCCGATGCGTGCCTCGTGCGTCCGGGCCAGACAGTCCCGCACGATCTCGCGCCAGGCGTCCGGGAGTTCGGGCGACAGGCGCAGCTCGTCGGTGCCGCGCGCATAGGCGGCGGCCGCGTCGCGGCGGGCCGTCGGGGTGGCGCCGGACAGCGGGAAGGAGTCGGTGAGGACGAGATGGGCGAGCACACCGAAGGCCCAGACGTCGGCGGACGGCCGGATCCGCCGGCCGCGTTCGCCGATCTCCGCCCACAGCAGCTCGGGCGGGGTGTAGTCGGGGGTGGAGAAGGCCGGGGTGTAGGCGTGGGTGCCCTCCAGTTCGGCGGCCATGTTGAAGTCGGCGAGCCGTGCCGAACCGTCCGGCATCAGCAGCACATTGGCCGGTTTCAGATCCCCGTGCACCCAGCCCGCCCGGTGCAGCTGGGCCAGCCCCTCGCAGATCTGGGCGAGCAGCGTGGGCCCCGCGGCCGGGCGGGGCGAGGCGGTGAGCAGGGCGGACAGGGAGCCCTCGGCCCGCTCCAGGACGAGCACGGTGGCGCCGTCGAGCTCGGGGCGGTCCGGATCGTCGACGACGAGCGACTCGTACATCCGGATCAGCCGCGGCCGTCTGAGCCGCCGGTGCAGGTCGATCTCGCGCTGGATGAGGTCGCGCAGGTGGGCCAGTTGACGCGGGGTGCCGGTGCCGGTCGGCAGGAACTTCAGCGCGGCGGTGCGCGGCAGGCCGGCGTCTTTCCCGCCCGCGCGCCGGCCCGTGTACACGCTGCCGAAGGCGCCCGTCGCGATCGGCTCGCGCACCTCCCAGGCGCCGACCCGGTAACCCCGCGGCACCGGCACGGCGTACGGCTCGGTCACCGCGTCGTACGGCTCGCGTCGGCGGCGGACAGGACGACCAGGTCGTCCTCCCGTACCAGGTCGAAGCGGAGTGCCAGGGACACCAGGGACTCCTTCTTGCCGTTGAGGCGCGGACCGGTGTCGGCGGTCTCCGGGCCGGGCTTGAGCCGCAGCTTCACCGCGAGGTAGTCGATGTTCCACTGCACCGAGGTGCGCGAGGCGGCCGGCCAGGCGGGGCGCAGCCGGTCCACCACCTGGTCGACCGTGGGCAGCGCGGCGTGCGGGTCGCCGCGCAGCCGCGGTTCGCACAGGGCGGCCAGGACCGCGAAGTAGCGCTTGGTGCGGTCGACGGAGAAGGCGGGCGCGGTGGTGTCACCGTCCGGCCCGGCCCCCTCCGGCAGATAGTCGTGGCGCGGCGCCCACACCTCGATCGTCAGCAGGTCCCCGGCGGCGGGCAGCACGATCCGCGAGAACTCGAACGGGACGGGCGCGTCGAGCCGGCCCGGGCCGACCTTGATGTGCTCACCCGCGCCCTCCGGGTTCTCCACGACGTAGGTCTGCCGCGCGGACAGGTTGCTCAGTATCCAGAACGCGCCCTGGGCGCTGAGCTCGCCGGCCCGGCGGGAGACCCCGTCGTGCGGGATCGTCAGGTCGTTGTCCGGCGCCCGCCCGAAGCTGAGCCGCTCACCGGGGGCGAGCCGGATCCGGGCGGTGCCGTGCTGTCGGTCCTCCGAGGTCGGCGGAGGTACGACGATGATGCTGTACAAGGTACGTCTCCCCGTGCCCGACGGCCGCAACGGCCGACCCCGTCAGACTAGGGGGACACACCAGGGCCGTGCCTCCCCCTGGACGGGTGAGACACGGCCCGTGGTGCGGAAATGGCGCGAACTGTTCCGTCGCGCGGGCGGGTTCAGTAGCGCGGGCGGTTGAACCAGGCCTTGCCGTTGGAGCCGCCGACGAAGCAGGCGATCAGAATGCCGAGCACCAGGTGGATGATGCCCGCGATCGTGAACGGGTAGAGCGCGAGCACGGCGGTGATGATGCCGAAGACCAGCGTCGTGACGCGCAGGCCGTTGCCACCGGTGGTGAACTTCGACGCCAGGACGGCCGCCCACACCAGCCAGGCGAGCGCGAGCGCCGCGAAGGCCCACATCACGCCGGCCGGGTAGTCCCGGAGGGTCGACGGGAGGTTGCTGTTGTCGCTGGCCTTCTTCATGGCCACACCGGCGATGGCGAAGATCACCACGCCGATCACCTGCAGACCGACGATCACCCACAGCATCACGCGGGCCGCGCTGACATTGCCCGGCATGGCGGTCATCGGGGCGACGGCGCCGTACGGCTGCTGGACGGGCGGGGCCTGCGGGTAGCCGTAACCGGGCTGCTGGCCCTGCGGTTGGCCGTAGCCCTGCTGCTGGGGCGGCGGGCCGTAGGGGTTGTTCGGGTCACCGAAGCTCATGGCGGTGTTTTCCTCCGTCGATCGAGTGCTGGGGACGAGGCGCGGCACTGCACGGAGGAGAGTTTCTACAGATGCGGTCCGTCCCCCCGTCGAGCTGCCCGCTGCACTGTGCTGCTCATGGTTCTTGACCGGTTACTCACTTGTCCAGCCGGATGACGCAGGTGTTGTGCAAGTGCAACATCGTCGATCATCTGCCGACATTGCGGTACGGCCATCTGCCGGACATCGGGATACGGCGTCCGGCCACCCGGATTGGAACCCGGGGCGGGTCATCCGCGAGGATGGGGGCATGACCGCCCAGATTCTCGATGGCAAGGCCACCGCAGCCGCGATCAAGTCCGATCTGACCGCCCGCGTGGCGGCGCTGAAGGAGAAGGGCGTCACGCCCGGCCTCGGCACGATCCTGGTCGGGGAGGACCCCGGCAGCCAGAAGTACGTCGCCGGCAAGCACCGCGACTGCGCGCAGGTCGGCATCGCCTCCATCCAGCGCGAGCTGCCCGCCACGGCCACCCAGGAGGAGATCGAGGCGGTCGTACGGGAGCTGAACGAGGACCCGGCCTGCACCGGTTACATCGTCCAGCTGCCGCTGCCCAAGGGCATCGACGAGAACCGCGTCCTGGAGCTGATGGACCCGGCCAAGGACGCCGACGGACTGCACCCGATGAACCTCGGCCGGCTGGTGCTGAACGAGCCGGCCCCGCTGCCATGCACCCCGAACGGCATCCTGACCCTGCTGCGCCGCCACGGCGTGGAGATCAAGGGTGCCGAGGTCGTGGTCGTCGGACGGGGCGTGACCATCGGGCGGCCGATGCCGCTGCTGCTCACCCGGCGCAGCGAGAACGCCACCGTGACCCAGTGCCACACCGGCACGCGCGATCTCTCCGCCCACCTGAAGCGGGCCGACATCGTCATCGCCGCGGCCGGCTCCCCGCATCTGATCCGTGCCGAGGACGTCAAGCCGGGCGCCGCCGTCCTGGACGTCGGTGTCTCCCGCACCGCCGAGGGCAAGATCGTCGGCGATGTGCACCCGGACGTGGCCGAGGTGGCCGCGTGGATCTCCCCGAACCCCGGTGGCGTGGGCCCGATGACCCGGGCGCAGCTGCTGGTCAACGTGGTCGAGGCGGCGGAGCGCAGTGCCGACTGAGGGAGCCCGGGCGGGGGCCACCCGCGGTACGCAGAGCGCAGGGGAAGACCCCGGGCGGAGGACGACGCGTCGCTTCCCCCGTATCACCAGGGACACCGCGCGCCCCGAGGGCGGCGGCCGGGCCGCGCCCGGTGACGCCCCGGCCCCGGCACGCCAGTGGCCCCTGCTCGTGGTGCTCGGCGGGGTCGCGCTCGGCCTGCTGCTGACCGCCCTCGGCACGTTCCGCGCCGGCACCCTGCTGATCGGCGCGGCCCTGCTGGCCGGCGCGGTCATGCGCTGGATACTGCCGGGCGTCGGCATGCTCGCCGTCCGCTCCCGCTTCACGGACATCGCCACCTACGGCGTCCTCGGCCTCGCGATCGTCCTGCTGGCGATGATGGCCCAGCCGAATCCGTGGCTGCAGATACCGTTCCTGAAGGACCTCCTGCACGTCACGCTCAGCAGCAAGTGACGCCACAACGGCGGCCCGCCCCCTCCCCCGATGAGGGGCGGGCCGCCGTCCCAACTCAGCCTTCCCTGACGGGAACTGCCTGTTCAACGCCTGTCCGTGCGCTGTGGCACGGAAGTGACCGTTCCGCTACCGTGTCCCCGCACTGCCACATGTGTCCTCACCGTGTCGATGTCTTGACAGTTGGGGATACGTTGGGGCATGACCGGCGGCAGTGGTGCTCCCGTGCGCCCCCACTCCGGGAACTGGGATCCCGGGTCGGCGCATCCATGTGGGTAGCCAGGACGGGGAAAAGCCGGGGGAAAGCAAGAGGGGGGAAGCGATGCCTCGCTGGAAAGATCTGCCCGAGGACCTGGACCCGCAGATCAAGGAGTTCACCCAGCAGGTGCGGCGGCTCGTGGACCGCAGCGGCCTGAGCGTCGCGGCGCTCGCCGACCGCACGGGCTACAGCAAGACGTCCTGGGAGCGTTACCTGGGCGGCCGGCTTCTCGCGCCCAAGGGCGCGATCGTCGCGCTCGCCGAGGTCACCGGCACCAACCTGGTGCATCTGACCACGATGTGGGAGCTGGCCGAACGCGCCTGGAGCCGGGCCGAGATGCGGCACGACCGCACCATGGAGGCGATTCGCATCTCCCAGGCACGCGCCGCGCTGGGGGAGTTCGGCGCGGCGGAGGCGACCCGCGGCCCGTCCGGCCGCACGGGCACCGGCGCGGCCACGGGCATCGCCGGTCCGGGGGGTGTCTCCCCGACGATCCCCGCCCAGCCGACGGCTCCCGACGCCGACGCACGGGAGGTGGCGGGGCGTGATCGGGCCGACGGCCGTGATCGGGCCGACGGTTCCGGTCGCGGCCCGGCCGACGGAGTGGGGCAGGGGCCGGGCGGTGCTTCCGGGCGCGGACCGGGTGCCGGCTCGGGGCGTGGTCCGGGCGACGGCTCGGGGCACGGGGCGGTCGATGGTTCGGGTCTTGGCGCCGGTGACGGTGCGGGCCGGGGGCCGGCCGATGGCGCAGGCCTGGGTACGGCTGACGGAGCGGGCCTGGGGCCCGTCGATGGAGCGGGCCTGGGTACGGTCGGCCGGGACGGGGCCGGGCGTGGCGGGAACTCGGGGGGCGGCAACTCCTGGGGGCTGGCCGGATATCAGGGGCCGTCCCAGGCGAGCGCCCGCCCCGGTGCCGGGGTGCGCGCGGGGGCCGACGCCACTGCTGTGAACGGCGTGCGCCCCGCCGGCTCGCCGCCCGAGGGTTCCGGCTGGACCCCGAACACCCCGAACCCGTACGACGGCGGGACGCAGGAGCCCCGGCCCGCTGGGGGCATCCCCTCCGGAGAGGGCGCCCCGGCCCCGGGGAACGCCGGCCGGCAGCGGGTGATCATGTTCCTGGCGGGGCTGGTGGGCGTGCTCGTCGTCATCGGTGCCGTCTACTTCTTCACCGACCGGGGCGGCGCGAAGCACGAGAACGCCACCAAGCCGCCGTCCCCCAGCGCCACCACGCACGCGACCCCGCCGCCGGGGGTCAAGTGCACCGGCTCCGCCTGTGACGGCAAGGACGCCGAGGCCATGGGGTGCAGCGGTGACCTGGTGACCACCGCCAAGACCGCCACCGTCGGCACCACCACGCTGGAGGTCCGCTACAGCAAGGCCTGCGGCACCGCGTGGGGCCGTATCACCGGTGCCGCCGCGGGCGACCAGGTGCAGGTCTCCGCCGGGAAGGCCCGGCAGACCGGCGAGACCTCCGGCGTCGGCGACACCATCGCCTACACCCCGATGGTCGCCGTGAAGAACGCGGCGGAGGCCAAGGCCTGCGCGACCCTGGCCTCCGGGCGGACGGGGTGCACCAAGTAGGGCGGCCATGACGAGAGCCGCGGCAACGCCGTGAGCAGGGCGGGCGGGTGGACCGTACAGGGGTGCGGTGCCTCGGGACGGCGGCGGGTGGGAGATCGGGAGGATGAAATTCCGGGGCCGTGTGCATGGCGGGTCGGATTCTGGGCACGCGGCCCAGTACCCCCCACGGGAGTCCGGCGATCCGGTACCCCCACCTGGCGGCCGCCTTCGTCCTCTCCCCCTCTCCCGGACGGGCGGCCGCCCCTTCGCTCGCCACGTGTCCGACTTGTGGGGTGAGCCACAGGGCCCTGTACGTCTCGCATGCCGGATGCGCGATAGCCTGACCGCTGGATCGATCTCTTGACGCCAAGAGATCGATCATCCGCCCGGGGCAGGGACGCCCCACCGCCAGCTGTCATACGGAGAACGCCATGACCCGCACTCCCGTGAACGTCACCGTCACCGGCGCGGCCGGCCAGATCGGTTACGCCCTGCTCTTCCGCATCGCCTCCGGCCAGCTGCTCGGCGCGGACGTTCCGGTCAAGCTGCGCCTCCTGGAGATCACGCCCGCGCTCAAGGCCGCCGAGGGCACGGCCATGGAACTGGACGACTGCGCCTTCCCGCTGCTCCAGGGCATCGACATCACCGACGACCCGAACGTCGCCTTCGACGGCGCCAACGTAGCCCTCCTCGTCGGCGCCCGCCCCCGCACCAAGGGCATGGAGCGCGGCGACCTGCTCTCGGCCAACGGCGGCATCTTCAAGCCGCAGGGCAAGGCCATCAACGACCACGCCGCGGACGACATCAAGGTCCTGGTCGTCGGCAACCCGGCCAACACCAACGCGCTCATCGCGCAGGCCGCCGCGCCGGACGTCCCGGCCGAGCGCTTCACCGCGATGACCCGCCTGGACCACAACCGCGCGCTGACCCAGCTCGCGAAGAAGACGGGTTCGACGGTCGCCGACATCAAGCGCCTGACCATCTGGGGCAACCACTCCGCCACCCAGTACCCGGACATCTTCCACGCCACGGTCGCCGGCAAGAACGCCGCCGAGGTCGTGAACGACGAGAAGTGGCTGGCCGAGGACTTCATCCCGACGGTCGCCAAGCGCGGTGCCGCGATCATCGAGGCCCGCGGCGCGTCGTCGGCCGCCTCCGCCGCCAACGCCGCGATCGACCACGTGTACACCTGGGTCAACGGCACCGCCGAGGGTGACTGGACCTCCATGGGCATCCCGTCGGACGGCTCCTACGGCGTCCCGGAGGGTCTGATCTCCTCCTTCCCGGTCACCACCAAGGACGGCAAGTACGAGATCGTCCAGGGCCTGGACATCAACGAGTTCTCCCGTGCCCGCATCGACGCGTCGGTGAAGGAGCTGGAGGAGGAGCGCGAGGCGGTTCGCGGCCTCGGCCTCATCTAGCAGTTCCGGAGTCACGGCAAGCTCGGCATCCCGCCGTGGGGGTGCCGGGCTTTCGCCGTGTGCGGGTGCGTTCCGGCCAGCCGCCGTAGAGGTGCGCGCTTGCTGCCGCGTGCCGGTCCGTCGTGGCTGTTCGCGCAGTTCCCCGCGCCCCTTCGGGGCGCTTTCCGTACCCGGCGATCACCGGTGCCGTCGCCGCCAGGACCACCACGGCCACGGTCCGCAGCGCCGGTCCCATGCCATGGAGCAGGTCGGTGTGGGCCGCGAGCACCGTGCCGTTGAGGGGGAGTGGACGCCCGAGCGGTTCGCCGGGAAGGCCGGCCGTCTCGTCGTCTCCCGGCGTGGCAGGCAGCACGGTCCGATCGACGACGCCCTGGCCGAACTCGGCCTCGGCCGCCGGGTGGTGGCCAGCGTCGGCACCTTTCCGGCCTCGCTGTTCGTGCCGCGCGAGACCGACCTGATCGGGCTGATCACCACCTACAGCACGACGCCGACCCCGCCCACGCCTGGCTGCGCGCGTGCGTACGGGAGTCGATGACCGAGGCGTCAGGCGCCGCCCTCGGAAAGTAGCCGCTTCTCGAACCAGTGGCCGCCGTAGACGTCGTCGTTGTAGCGCGGGATCTCGGTGTACCCGCACGCCCGGTACATCGCCTGCGCCTCGGTGAGCACGGCGTGCGTGTCCAGCCGTACGACCGCCAGGCCGCGCGCCGACGCCTCCCGTTCCAGGCCGGCCAGCAGCCGCCGGGCGAGTCCCAGCCGGCGCGCCTCGGGGTGTACCCACACATGCCGGATCTCGCCGATCCCGGGGGCGAGGCGCCTGAGGGCCCCGCAGCCCACCGGCCGCCGCTCCTCGTACGCCACCAGGAAGGCGCCGGCGTCCCCGGTCACCTCCTCGGGGCGTACCAGGGTCGCCTTGTCGTAGCCCTCGGGGAAGCGCGCGTCGATGTCCGCCGCGTAGGCGTCCAGACAGTCCCGCGCGTCCGCCGAGGCGCCGTCGACGCTCTCCACGGTGATCCCGGCCAGTCGCAGCAGCCGCTGCGCGGTCGCCATGGCCCCGGTCAGCTCGGCCCGCTGGGCGGGGGTGAGTCCCTCGAGGAGACCGGCGGCGAGGGCGTCCGCGCGGCGCTGCTGCTCGGCGACCTCGGCGCGGCCGGCCGGGGTCGGCTCGACCGTCCGCAGCCGGTTGTCGTGCTCGGGCACCGCGAGCCGGACCATGCCCTGCGCCTCCAGGGCCTTCGCCATCCGGCTCAGGTAACCGGCGTCCAGGCCGAGCCGCCCGCGCAGCTCCCGCAGGGACGCCCCCTCACCGATCTCGAACAGCAGCCGGGCCTCGCCGAGCGGGCGGTCCTGGCCGAGGTAGTGGTCGTCCAGGACGCCGATGCGGCGCGTGAAGTACCGGTTGAAGCGGCGGAAGGCGGCGACGTCCTCCGCTCGTACAGCCGTTCTTTGACTCCGGTCAAAGGTCTCCATCCTTCGACTGTAGCCCCGGATCGCTGTGGGTGGCATGCCTCGGCCGGCTCCTGGTCGAGATCTGGCCGACGAGCTCCCAGAAGCACACCAGCGCGGTGACCGGCGGGATCCCGAAGATCACTAACGAGAGCAGCGCATGGGACGAGTGGCTGACGCACAGCGCCACGGCCATCGCGGAAGCGGCCAGCACGACGCACCAGGACCGCCGCGCGCTCCGGCGTTGAGCGGTGGCCCGCACGACGGAGAGCGCCGCCACGAACCAGGGCCCGTACACCGTCAGCGGCCAGCACTGCGCCAGTCCCGTGGGCAGCACCGAGGAGGCGATCCCGCGCAGTTGCCCGTAGGAATAGCAGACGGACCAGGCGAGCATGCCCACCGCGCACAGCGTGACCGTCCCGATCAGCAGCGTGATGTGGGTGAAGCGCCGGCCGCCGTCGAGCAGATGGGAGTCCTGCCGGATCCGTCGGCGGCTGCTCCTGCGCGGGGACGGAATGTCCAGCGGGGTGGTGACGGGGGTCACGCTGGTCGGCGTGGACAGTATCTGGGCCAGTTCTTCGACCGGGTCCCAGTCGTTCGACGCGATGTCCGGTTCCGGGACGTTCCAGGTGTCCATCGATTTACCTCCTTACCCCGCCTCAGGAAGCCTGGTACAGATCTGTCATCGTCCGCCGATATTCATTTTCCACTGTCTTGATTCTCTTCAGGAAATCATCGAGCAGGTCCGAACACGACGTGAGGTCCACTTCACCGCTCCAGCGCAGCATGCTCGTCCGATGATCCTCGGCTGTGTGCCAGTCCAATCGCGTCACGGTCACCTAACGACGATCGGTGGAGATGGGCTTTGGGGCGTTCGGGGGAATTGTAAATACGCAGGCAATTATATTCCGTGAATACTGCAATTAAATGGTCGACGGGTTGAGTGATCTAGTGCCGCTCGATGTGACACCGCGCACTTTCGGCCGTCGATTGTGCATGCGAGGTGTGCGTCCTGGGCAGGCGGCGACGGTCCCCGAGCGTGGCACACGTGTGACACAGGGGCACGGATCAGGAACGGAAGGCAACACCGATCATGGCGGACAGAACGGCACGACAGGCCCAGGCGACCATCCACGCGGGAGGCGAGTGGCTGACAGCGGTCTCCGGCGCGACGCGCGAGATCCTCGACCCCGCGGACGCCCGGCCGTTCGCCGTGGTCGCGGAGGGCGACGAGAAGGACGCCGAGCGCGCGGTGGCCGCCGCCCGGCAGGCCTTCGACCACGGCCCCTGGCCCCGCACCCCGGTCGCCGAACGCGCCGCCCTGCTGCGCCGCGTCGCCGACCTCCTCGTACGCGACCGCGAGGAACTCGGCCTGCTGGAGAGCAGGGACGCGGGCAAGACCGTCGAGGAGGGCCGGATCGACATCGACTGTGTCGCCGACGCCTTCCGCTACTTCGCCGACGTGGTGGCCGCCGAGGCGCCGGGCCGGGTCGTGGACGCGGGCTCCCCCGACGTCCACAGCGTCGTCGTGCACGAGCCGGTCGGCGTCTGCGCGCTGATCACACCCTGGAACTACCCGCTCCTCCAGGCCAGTTGGAAGATCGCCCCGGCCCTCGCCGCGGGCAACACCTTCGTCGTCAAGCCCAGCGAGATCACCCCGATGACGACCGTCGCGCTGATCGAGCTGCTGACGGAGGCCGGTCTGCCCGCAGGAGTGGCCAACCTCGTCACCGGCCCCGGCCACACCGTGGGTGCCCGGCTCGCCGAGCACCCCGACGTCGACCTCGTCTCCTTCACCGGCGGCCTGATCAGCGGCACCAAGGTGGCCCAGGCCGCCGCCCCGACCGTGAAGAAGGTCGCCCTCGAGCTCGGCGGCAAGAACCCCAACGTCGTCTTCGCCGACGCCTGCGCCACCGAGGAGGGCTTCGACACCGCCGTCGACCAGGCCCTCAACGCCGCCTTCATCCACAGCGGCCAAGTCTGCTCGGCCGGCGCCCGGCTCATCGTCGAGGAGTCCGTCAGGGAGCGCTTCGTCACCGAACTCGCCCGCCGGGCCCAGAAGATCAGGCTCGGCCGCGGCACCGAGAACGGCGTCGAGTGCGGCCCGCTCGTCTCCGAGCAGCAGCGCGCCAAGGTCGAGGCGTACGTCGCCTCCGCGCTCGCGGAGGGCGCCGTACTGCGCTGCGGCGGCAAGCGGCCGGAGCCGTCACCGCAGCGCCCCGAGACCGGCTGGTTCTACGAGCCGACCGTCCTCGACGCCTGCCACCGCGAGATGAAGGTCGTCCGCGAGGAGGTCTTCGGCCCGGTCCTCACCGTCGAGACCTTCGGCACCGAGGAGGAAGCCGTCCTCCTCGCCAACGACACCGAGTACGGCCTCGCCGGCGCCGTCTGGACCAGCGACCCCGGCAAGGCCCGCCGCGTCGCCGGCCGGCTGCGCCACGGCACCGTCTGGATCAACGACTTCCACCCCTACCTGCCGCAGGCGGAGTGGGGAGGCTTCGGCAAGAGCGGCACCGGCCGTGAGCTGGGGCCCGCCGGACTCGCCGAGTACCGCGAGAGCAAGCACGTCTACCAGAACCTCGCGCCGAAGCCGGTGCGCTGGTTCGCCGGCTGAGCCCCCCGAACACCCCCTGGCTCCCCCCCGGAAACACCCCTGGAGTAGTACCCCCATGTCCCACACCCCCCACGTCTACGACTACGTCGTCATCGGCGGCGGCACCGCGGGCTCCGTCATCGCCTCCCGCCTCACCGAGAACCCGGACGTCACCGTCGCCGTCATCGAGGGCGGCCCGAGCGACGTCGGCCGCGACGACGTCCTCACCCTGCGCCGCTGGATGGGCCTGCTCGGCGGCGACCTCGACTACGACTACCCGACGGTGGAGCAGCCCCGCGGCAACTCCCACATCCGGCACAGCCGCGCCCGCGTCCTCGGCGGCTGCTCCTCCCACAACACCCTCATCTCCTTCAAGCCGCTGCCGTCCGACTGGGACGAGTGGGAGGAGGCCGGCGCCAAGGGCTGGGGCGCCGTCCCCATGGAGGCCTATTTCGCCCGCCTGAAGAACAACATCGTCTCCGTCGACGAGAAGGACCGGAACGCCATCGCCCGCGACTTCGTCGACGCCGCCCAGGCCGCGCTCGGCGTCCCCCGCGTCGAGGGCTTCAACAAGAAGCCGTTCACGGAGGGCGTCGGCTTCTTCGACCTCGCCTACCAC
Source organism: Streptomyces sp. RB17 (assembly GCF_009604455.1). Taxonomy (GTDB): domain Bacteria; phylum Actinomycetota; class Actinomycetes; order Streptomycetales; family Streptomycetaceae; genus Streptomyces. The sequence continues at coordinate 518,961 of NZ_WEGL01000003.1, read as the reverse complement.
CCCGAGAACAACAAGCGTTCCTCGGCGTCGGTGGCGTATCTGCACCCCGTGATGGACGAGCGCCCCAACCTGACGATCCTGCTGGAGACCTGGGCGTACAAGCTCCAGCTGGACGGCACCCGTGCCGAGGGTGTCCATGTGCGGACCAAGGACGGCGAGGAACTGCTGGTCCGGGCCCGGAACGAGGTGGTCCTGTGCGCGGGCGCCGTCGACTCCCCCCGCCTGCTGCTGCACTCGGGCATCGGACCCCGGGGAGACCTCGAAGGGCTGGGCATCCCCGTCGTCCACGACCTGCCGGGCGTCGGCGAGAACCTGCTGGACCACCCCGAGTCGGTCATCGTCTGGGAGACCCACGGCCCGATCCCGGAGAACTCCGCGATGGACTCCGACGCGGGCCTGTTCGTGCGCCGCGACCCCGGACACGCGGGCCCGGACCTGATGTTCCACTTCTACCAGGTCCCGTTCACGGACAACCCGGAACGCCTCGGCTACGAACGCCCGCGGTACGGCGTCTCGATGACCCCGAACATCCCCAAGCCGAAGAGCCGCGGACGCCTGTACCTCACCAGCGCCGACCCGTCCGTGAAGCCCGCCCTCGACTTCCGCTACTTCACCGACGAGGACGACTACGACGGCCGGACCCTCGTCGACGGCATCCGCATCGCCCGTGAGATCGCCACGACCGAGCCGCTCGCGAGCTGGCTCAAGCGCGAGGTCTGCCCCGGCCCCGAGATCCAGGGCGACGCCGAACTCGGCGAGTACGCCCGCAAGGTCGCGCACACCGTCTACCACCCGGCCGGCACCTGCAGGATGGGCGCCGCCGACGACGAACGCGCCGTAGTGGACCCGGAGTTGAAGATCCGGGGCCTCGACGGCATCCGCATCGCCGACGCGTCCGTCTTCCCGACGATGACCGCCGTGAACCCGATGATCGGGGTGCTCATGGTCGGGGAGAAGGCCGTCGACCTGCTCGGAGGTGACGCCCGATGACCCCCACCGTCCCCACCCGCAAGCCGCCCACCACCAACGCCCCTGTCTTCTCCGTCGACGGCCTGTGGAAGGTCTTCGGCCCGAAGCCGCAGCGGATCCCCGCCGACCCCGGACTCGGCGCCCTCGACCCCGCCGAGCTGCGCGCCCGCACCGGCTGTACGGCCGCCGTCCGTGACGTCTCCTTCGACGTCCGCAAGGGCGAGGTCTTCGTGGTCATGGGCCTGTCCGGGTCCGGCAAGTCCACCCTGGTCCGCTGCCTCACCCGGCTGATCGAACCGACGGCGGGCAGCATCTCCATCGACGGCGAGGACGTCCGCGCGATGGACAAGTCCCGCCTGCGCGAACTGCGCCGGCACCGGGCCGCCATGGTCTTCCAGCACTTCGGCCTGCTCCCGCACCGCACGGTCCTCGACAACGTGGCGTACGGCCTGGAGATCCAGGGCATGGGCAGGGCCGAGCGGCGCGAGCGGGCCGCCGCCGTCGTCGCCAAGGTCGGCCTCGAAGGCATGGAACACCGCCGCCCCGCCCAGCTCTCCGGCGGTCAGCGCCAGCGGGTCGGGCTCGCGCGGGCCTTGGCGGTCGACCCCGAGGTCCTGCTCTTCGACGAGCCGTTCAGCGCCCTCGACCCGCTCATCCGCCGTGACATGCAGGACGAGGTGGCCCGCCTGCACCGCGAGGAGGGCCGCACGATGGTCTTCATCACCCACGACCTCTCCGAGGCCCTCAAGCTCGGCGACCGCATCGCCCTGATGCGCGACGGCAAGGTCGTCCAACTGGGCACGCCGGAGGAGATCGTGGGCTCCCCGGCCGACGACTACGTCCGCGAGTTCGTGCGGGACGTCCCGCGCGAGCAGGTGATGACGGTCCGTACGGCGATGAAGCCGGGCGACTGCGGCGGCTCCGAGCACCCCGGCGCCCTCACCCCGGACGCGGTGGTCGCGGACGCGATCAGGACCGTGGCCGAGACCGGCACCCCCGCGTGCGTGGTGGAGGGCGGCAACTGCATCGGAACCGTGGACCACGAGCTGCTGCTGGATGTCGTGGCAGGCATAGACGTGTGCGTACCCGGCCCCCGCACCAGTCCGGAGGCCGTCTGATGGCAACGCTCACCGTCGCGACCTCCTCCCGCGCGCACACCCTCCGCCTGCTGAAGAGCCGGACCGCGGCAAAGCTGCTCCTGCTCGCGCTCGTCACCGCCGTACTGCTGCCCCTGCTCCACGGCGGCTCGTGGCCCCACCACCTGACCGTCAGCCTGGACAAGCCGCTCACCAGCGCCAGCAACTGGGTCATCGACAACCGCGACAGCCACCCGCTGTTCCTGTACTTCTTCGGCTACATCAGCAACGCGGTCGTGCTGTCCGTGCGAGCCGTCTACCTCACCCTGCTCGCCGCCGGCTGGACCGGTGTGACGGCGTTCGGCGCCCTGCTCGCCTGGCGCGTCGCCGGCCCCCGGCTGGCCGCCGGCACGGCGGTCGCCTTCCTCGCCTGCGGCGCCCTCGGCATGTGGGTCCCGACCATGCAGACCCTCGCGCTCATGGTGGTGGCCGTCCTCGCCTCCGTGGTCGTCGGCGCGCTCCTCGGCCTCGCCGCCGGCCTGTCCGACCGCCTGGACCGCGCCCTGCGCCCGGTCCTGGACACCATGCAGGTGCTCCCGGCCTTCGCCTACCTCCTCCCCGTCGTCCTGGTCTTCGGCATCGGCGTCCCCGCGGCGGTGCTCGCCACCGTCGTGTACGCCGCCCCGCCGATGGCCCGCCTCACCGCGCTCGGCCTGCGCGGCGCCGACCCCGAAGTCCTGGAGGCCGTGGAGTCGCTCGGCGCGACCCGCCGCCAGCGGCTGCTGACCGCCCGCATCCCGCTGGCCCGGGGGGAACTCCTCCTCGGCCTCAACCAGACGATCATGATGGCGCTGTCCATGGCCGTCATCGCCTCGGTCATCGGCGCCGGCGGCCTCGGTGACCGCGTCTACCAGGCGCTCGCCTCGGTCGACGTCGGCCAGGCCCTCGCCGCCGGCATCCCGATCGTGCTGCTGGCGATCGTCCTGGACCGGGTGACCGCAGCCGCGGGCGCAGGCACCGGCGCCACGCGCCCGAAGACCATCGGCTGGCCGTACGCCCTCGCCGTCACCGTGGCCGTCGCCCTGGCCGCCCGGCTCCTCGGCCGCCTCGACTGGCCCTCCGGCTGGACCCTGGACATCGCCGAACCGGTCAACCGCGCCGTCGACTGGATGACCAACCACCTCTACTCCGGCGTCCCGGTCATCGGCGGTACGGCCGACTGGGCGGGGCACTTCACCACCTGGGTCCTGGACCCCGTGCGCGGCGGACTGCAGTGGCTGCCCTGGTGGACGGTGCTGCTGATCGTGGCCGCCCTGGCCTGGTCGATCGGCACCTGGCGCACCGCCCTGACCGCCGTCCTCGCCATGGCCGCGATCGGCGTGCTCGGGGTCTGGGAGCCCGCCCTCGACACACTGTCCCAGGTGCTCGCGGCCGTCGCCGTCACCCTGGTCCTCGGCTTCGCGACCGGCATCGCCGCCGCCCGCAGCGACCGCGTCGAACGCGCGCTGCGCCCGGTCCTGGACGTGTTCCAGACCATGCCGCAGTTCGTGTACCTGATCCCGGTCGTCGCCCTGTTCGGCGTGGGCCGCGCCCCCGCCGTCGCCGCGGCTGTCGTCTACGCGCTGCCCGCCGTCGTCCGGATCACCGCGCAGGGTCTGCGCCAGGTCGACCCGGCCGCGCTGGAGTCGGCGCGCTCGCTCGGCGCGACCGGCCGGCAGCAGCTGTGGCAGGTCCAACTCCCGCTCGCCAAACGGTCGTTGCTGCTCGCTGTCAACCAGGGCGTGGTCCTCGTCCTCGCGGTCGTCATCATCGGCGGCCTGGTCGGCGGTGGCGCCCTCGGCTACAACGTGGCCTTCGGCCTCGCCCAGGGCGACCTGGCGACCGGTCTGGTGGCCGGCGCCGCGATCGTCTGCCTGGGCCTGATGCTGGACCGGGTGACCCAGCCGACCGAGCGACGCACGACGAAGGGAGCGTGACATGCGATTCCGTACGACACTCACGGTGGCCGCCGGAGCATCCGCGCTCGCCCTGCTCACCGGCTGCGGCGCCGCCGACATGACCAAGCAGGCCTCGCCGTTCGCGAACGCCCAGGGCGCGAAGTCGGTCACCCTGTCCGTGCAGTCCTGGGTGGGCGCGCAGTCCAACGTCGCCGTCGCCCAGTACCTCCTGGAGCACGAGCTCGGCTACCGCGTCGACACCGTGCAGGTCGACGAGGTGCCCGCCTGGGACGCGCTCAGCCAGGGCCGGGTCGACGCCATCCTGGAGGACTGGGGCCACCCCGACCAGGAGAAGCGGTACGTCGAGGACAAGAAGACGATCGCGCGGGCCGGCGACCTCGGGGTCACCGGCCACATCGGCTGGTTCGTCCCCACCTACCTGGCCAAGCAGCACCCGGACATCACGAACTGGAAGAACCTCGACAAGTACGCCTCCCTCTTCCGCACCGCGGAGAGCGGCGGCAAGGGCCAGCTGATGGACGGCTCCCCGTCGTACGTCACCAACGACAAGGCCCTGGTGAAGAACCTGAACCTGGACTACCAGGTCGTCTTCGCCGGCTCCGAGGCCGCCCAGATCACCCAGATGAAGCAGTTCGCCAAGGAGAAGAAGCCCTTCCTGACCTACTGGTACGCCCCCCAGTGGCTGTTCAGGAAGGTCCCCATGACCGAGGTGAAGCTGCCGCCCTACAAGGACGGCTGCGACGCGGACGCGGCGAAGGTCGCCTGCTCCTACCCGCACACCCCGCTGCAGAAGTACCTCAACGCCGGCTTCGCCAGGTCCGGCGGCAAGGCGGCGGCCTTCCTGAAGAAGTTCCGGTGGACGACCGAGGACCAGAACGAGGTCTCCCTGATGATCGCCGACCAGAAGCTGTCACCCCAGGACGCGGCGAAGAAGTGGGTGGACAGCCACCCTGACGTGTGGAAGCGGTGGCTTTCCTGAACGCCTCTATGTCCTGAGCGCGTCGGCGATGTCCTGGACCGCCGCGGTGGCCCGCCGCTGGCATCCCGGTCCGAAGGTGACGCGGGTGGCCCCCAGTTCGCCGAGCCGGGCGGGCGAGGGGCCCTCGCCGTCCAGGCGGCCCAGTGCGTTCAGCGGGCCCTGGACGCCGGCCCGCAGCAGGGGCAGTACGGCGGCGGGGGCGAGGATCGGATAGACGCAGTCCGCGCCCGCCGCCACGTACGACGCCGCCCGCTCGATGGCGCGCTCGGGGTCCTTGTCGCCGTGCACGAAGGTGTCGACGCGGGCGTTGACGAACAGCCGGTCGGCGGCGGCCGAGCGGACCTCGGCGAGGAACTCGGCGTGCTGGTGCGGGTCCTTGAGGACACCGCCGTTCGAGTCCTCGAGGTTGCAGCCGACGGCGCCCACCTCCAGCAGCCGCTCCACGATCTCCTTCGGCGCGAGGCCGTACCCACCCTCGATGTCCGCCGACACCGGCACGTCCACCGCCCGCGCGATCCGGGCGACCGCGGCGAACATCTCGTCGGCCGGGGTGGCCCCGTCCGCGTACCCGAGCGAGGCGGCCACCCCGGCGCTCGGCGTGGCCAGCGCCGGGAACCCGGCCTCCGCGAAGGCGCGCGCGCTCGCCGCGTCCCAGGGGCCGGGCAGGACCAGCGGGTCATCCTGAGCACGCCGCAGATGCAGCGCGCGGAAAACGTCCACCTTGCTCACGGCTGATACCCCCCGGGCGGGATGCGGCGGCTGACCATGATCCGGTTCCAGCCGTTGATGACGGTGATCAGGCCGACGAGATGGGCGAGTTCGGACTCGTCGAAGACCTTGGCGGCGCTGTCGTACACCTCGTCCGGCACAAAGCCCTCGGTCAGCACGGTGATCGCCTCGGTCAGCGCGAGTGCGGCGCGCTCACGCTCGCTGTAGAGGTCCTCGGTCTCCTCCCAGGCGGCCAGGAGCTGGATCCGGTCCTCCGACTCGCCGTTCTTCCGCGCCAGCCCCAGGTGCATGTCGAGGCAGAACGCGCAGTGGTTGATCTGAGAGGCCCGGATCATCACCAGCTCGGCGAGGACCGGATCACCGAGCCCCCGCTTCGCGGCCGCGCTGAGCGCGGACATCGCCCGGCCGACCTCCGGGTCCAGCAGCTGGGTACGGTTCACTTGTGCCGCCCCGGCTGGTAGTGGCCGGGCACCTGGCGGGTGCTGACACCGAACCGGTTCCAGGTGTTGATCACCGTGATCCCGGCGATCAGCTGGGCCAGCTCGGCCTCCTCGAAGTGCTGGGCGGCCTTCTCGTACACCTCGTCGGGCACGAACCCTTCCGTCAGCACGGTGATCGCCTCGGTCAGCTCGATCGCGGCCAGTTCCTTCGCGGTGTAGAAGTGCTTGGACTCCTCCCAGGCGCTGAGCTGCACGATCCGCTCGACGCTCTCGCCGGCGGCCAGTGCGTCCTTGGTGTGCATGTCCAGGGACAGGGCGCAGTGGTTGATCTGCGAGGCGCGGATCTTCACCAGCGCGTACAGCGTGGGGTCGAGGCCCTGCCGGGCCGCCGCGTCGAGCCGGATCATCGCCTTGAACACCTCGGGGGCGTGCTCGGCCCAGTTCATGCGGGGGGTGTGCTCGGGGACGTACGCGTCGGTCTTCCGGATGCTGGTCTCTGTGCTCATGTCTTCGACCCTAGAGGCAAGGCAGCCCAGGAGTATGGTCCATTTCCATGGTGGAATCCTGGGCCACTCTGGGCGTCGATCTGCACCTCGAACCGACCGGCGCGGGCGGGCTGCGCCGGGGCCTGACCGACGCCCTGCGCGAGGCCGTCCGCACCGGCCGCCTCGCCCCCGGCACCCGGCTGCCCTCCTCCCGCTCCCTCGCCGCCGACCTCGGCATCGCCCGCAACACCGTCGCCGAGGCCTACGCGGAGCTGGTGGCGGAGGGCTGGCTCACGGCCCGGCAGGGCTCGGGCACCCGGGTGGCGGAAGGGGCCGCGGCCGTCCCGCCGTCCGGTAGGGGGCAGGTGCCCGGCAGGGGAGTGGCCCCGCGCCGCGTGGAGCCGGCCCGCCCGACGTACAGCCTCGTCCCCGGCGTCCCCGACCTCGCCGCCTTCCCTCGCGCCGCATGGCTCAAGGCCGCCCGCCGCGCCCTCACCACCACCCCGTACCAAGCCCTCGGCTACGGCGACCCGCGCGGCCACCCCGACCTGCGCACCGCCCTCGCCGGCTATCTCGCGCGGGTACGCGGCGTCCGCACCGACCCGGAGCGGGTGCTGATCACCTCCGGTTTCGCCCACGCGCTGCACCTCACCGGCACCCTGCTGCGGGCACGCGGGGTGCGGACGGTGGCCGTCGAGTCGTACGGCCTCGACGCCTACTGGGGTCTGCTCCAGCGGTCCGGACTGGCCACACCGGCCCTCCCGTACGACGAACTCGGCACCGACACAAGGGCGTTGGGCGAGCAGGGTGCGGTCATGCTGACCCCGGCCCACCAGTTCCCCATGGGCACGCTCCTGCACCCCGACCGGCGGGCCGCCGTCGTGGACTGGGCGCGGCGCACCGGCGGGCTGATCCTGGAGGACGACTACGACGGCGAGTTCCGCTACGACCGCCAGCCCGTCGGCGCCCTCCAGGGCCTCGACCCCGACCGCGTGATCTACTTCGGCACCGCCAGCAAGTCCCTTGCCCCCGGACTGCGACTGGGCTGGATGGTGCTGCCGCCGTCCCTGGCGGAGGAGGCGGCCTCGGTCAAGGGCGGCACCGACACCGTGGGGGTGCTGGAGCAGCTCACCCTCGCCGAGTTCATCACCTCCGGCGCGTACGACCGCCACGTCCGCTCCTCCCGGCTGCGCTACCGGCGCCGTCGCGACGCCCTCGCCGCCGCCGTCTCCGCCCGCGCCCCCGAGGTGACGGTCACCGGCATCGCCGCCGGCCTGCACGCGGTGCTGCGCCTGCCGACCGGCCTGGAACAGTCGGTGATCCAGGCCGCGGCCTGGCAGGGCCTGGCCCTCCACGGCCTCGCCCGCCACCGCCACGAACAGGCCGTCGCCGAGCCGTTGGACGCGCTGGTCGTGGGGTACGCGACCCTGCCGGACAGCGCGTGGGCGGGGGCCTTGGAGGCGTTGTGCAGGGTGTTGCCGTAGGGCGCCGGTGCGGGCCGTGGCCCGGTCACGTGTCCGAGGGCATCCAGGGGGCGAGGTCGGCACGCCAGCCCTCGAAGTGCTCCAGGGCGACGCTCAGATGGGAGTCCTTCGCCCGGTAGAGGGCGCCGACGAGCTGGTGCGGATCGACGGCCGGGAGCAGGGACTCGCCCTCCTCCTCCGACGCGGCGACGGCTTCGGCCTCCCGCTCGGTGAGCCGGTCGTACGGGTAGGTCAGGGACGGGCACGACCGTTCCCGGCTCGGGCAGGGGGTGTCGGGCGCCCACACCCAGACCGCGTCGTGGTGCCGTACGAGGACTTCGCCCAGGTACCAGGCGACCGCCCGCAGGAACGGGCCCCGCCGGTCGTCGTACTGCTCCTCCCAGGTGGCGTAGCGGTCCAGGACGAGGCGTTCGAGGCGGGGGAGGGAGGCGGGGGAGAAGTCCCATTGACCGCCGGTCCGTTCGGCGAGGGCCACGAAGTCGGCGCGGGCGGTGTCCAGCCAGGCGGTCAGGTGCGGGTTGTCACGGTAGGACGGGTCGTCGATGGGACGCATGCCCGTGACTCTACGACCGGCGGGTGCGCCAGGTTGTGACGATCCTGTGTGCGGGGCGAGTTGACGGGCCCGCGTCAACCGGCTCGGTGCATAGGGTGAGGCTTCCTGCGGCGCCACACATGCAACGGGGGCCCCTGGCGCCGTACGAGAACCCACATGGTGTGGGCTCCCAGTGGAGAAACCTCGTGACTCAACAGATAGGTGCGCCCCGTCGGGGCGTGTGGGCGCGTGCCGTACTGGCCTTAGCCGCGGCGGGTGTTCTGACCCTGACCGGGCTGCCGGGCCTGCCGGGCGACGCCGCGTACGCGGCCAAGGGCAAGCGCTGCGACAGCCTCCCCGGCGTCACCTCGACGAATCCGGGCACGAACAACCTGCCGTGGGACCGCAACATCCACGTCCGAGCCCCGGGCGACTGGGACTCCTACCCCTTCGACGCCCCGCGGCAGACCTTCGACGGCCTGACGCTGCCAGGGGACGCGGAGAACCCGACCGAGGAGCAGATCAAGCAGCGGGACGCCTTCCTCGACACGTTCGACAAGCCCTACACGAAGTACCCGGAGAACAGCGAAGAGCGCGTCTACGCCCGCTACAAGAAGTACCTCGCCGACAACCAGGGCAGGACGCCGAAGTACTCGACGTTCTCGAAGTGGCTGTCGGACGGGTACATCCTGCCGAACAACAACAACAAGCGCGGTGCCGCCTTCGAGACGAAGGTGATCAACGATCTCGGCCTGGTCGGCGAGGACTGGCTGTGCCAGGAAGAGATCGAGATCAAGGACAAAGACGGCAAGACCGTCATGGTCAAGGACCCCAAGACCGGCCGGATGAAGCCGCTGGTCCGCAAGTTCGACGCCGTCAACTACAAGACGGGCCAGTTCCTGGAGTTCAAGGCGGGCCCGGGCCGTGACACCGGGCAGGACTTCGCGAACCAGAAGTTCCTGGAAGACCCCCGCTTCAACAACGGGAGGATCGCCTACGTCAACGGCCAGTCCAAGGACTCCGCCACCACCAAGTACCTCGGCCGCATGGCCGACGCCTACAAGGACGCGAACGGCCAGTCCCGCGTGCGGGCGTACGAGCACCTGTCCACCGACGTTCCCAGGTACAAGTCCGTCGCCTACAAGAACGTGTCGGGCTCGACGCTCGCGGACCCGAACTTCGCCGTGAACGGCGACAACCGGGCCGCCGGCGGCGCCTCCCGCACCATCAGCCGGTCCCCGGCCACCCCCCTCGACATGGAGCGGCAGCTCCAGCGCATCGGGAGGAACGGCGCTGCCAACTTCGGCGTGCGCGGGCCGGGCGGAGTGGACTTCTCCACCCTCGACCTCTCCTACGTGGGCAAGCCCGTGAAGGGCAAGGGCCTGCCCTACGCCTTCTCCGCGAACCGGATCCAGGACGAGAGCAAGGACTACGGCTGGGGCGGCAAGGCCAAGGCCCAGCTGATCTCCGACTCCTTCTTCACCTGGCTCGCCCTCACCCCGGACAAGTTCTGGGTCAACCTCAACCCGGACCAGCCCGACACGATCATGGACAGGACGTTCGGCAAGACCGACGCCGGACGCGTGCTGCTGCAGGCCGACCTCCAGATGAAGCACGACTACGCCAAGGACGTCGACCCCCGCAAGGACCCGGGCAAGAAGTACTGGGACGCCATGCGGGCCGCCGGACTCGACTGCGGAGACACCATCCGCCTGTGGATCACGCCCAGGACCGCCAAGGTCCGCGCCGACGACGACGGCCTCTACATCCTCGACACGCCGCTGAAGGTCAACGTCGCCCACATCGAGCGCAAGACCCCCGACCCCAACGGCACCTGCACCCTGACCAAGGCCCAGCAGACCACCGCGAACAACCTGCTCAAGCAGTACATCGTGCCCGGCGTCGAGGAGAAGGTGAACACCGCTCCCCAGTACGCCGACCTGCGCCGCGTCTACAGCGCCCGCGTCGCCGCCGAGTACGTCCGCCAGCAGGACGCGCAGCAGGCCACCGACTACCACTCCCTCATCAACAGCGGCAACATCACCCGGTGGCCGCTGCGCGCCCCGAACGCCACGTGGACGCCGAAGAAGACCTGGGACGAGTACATGGTGTCCTTCACCAAGGGCGACTACTCCTATCCCTGCGAGTTCGGCGGCCAGCAGAAGATGTGCGTCATGGGCGGCGTCGACTTCGGCAAGGCACCGCGCCGCAACATCACCCGTGTCGAGTTCCAGGTCGAGCACCCGCACCTGAGGAAGACGACCAGGATCGCCACTCAGGCCCAGGCGGAGAGCGCCGACAACCCGAAGCTGGCCCTCCTCGGCGGCGGCACCGGGTCCACCGGCACCGGGGGCAACCCGACCCCGGCCCCCACGCCCACCGGCACCCCCACCCACCAGCCCACCACACCCCCGGCGAGCCACACCCCGGCCCCGGGACACTCCACCCCGGCGGGGGGACACACACCGCCCGCCGATGACGACAAGGGCGGCGGCCTCGCGAGCACCGGAACCCAGGTACTCACCGCCGCCGGGATCGCCGCCGTACTCCTCGCGGCCGGAATCGGCCTGCTCTGGTTCAGGCGCCGCCGTACCACCGGCGAGGGGTAAGACCCCGAGCGCCGGCCGGTCCGGCACAAGGCGGGCCCCCACCCGAGAGGATTTCCTCGGGTGGGGGCCCGCCTGATGAGGGCGTCCCTGTTGGGGCCTCAGCCTTCCTCGGCCACCGCCGGCGCCTCCCCGAACCGTGCCAGCGCCAGCGCCCCTACCACGGCCACCAGGAACCCCAGCACCGCCAGCCAGGCCAGCCCCTCCCGCGTACGGTCGCCCAGCCACACCACGCCCACCGCCGCCGGACCGATCGTCTCGCCGATCACCATGCCGGCGGTGGCGGTCGTCACGGACCCCCGCTGAAGAGCCGATGTCAGCAGCATGAACGCGGCGCCACCCCCGATCAGCAGCGCGTAGGCCGCCGGGTTGGCCAGGAGATCCAGTGGCGCCAGACTGTCGATCAGCCGGACCGTCACCTCCACCACCCCGAAGCCGAACCCGGCCCCGAGCCCGAGCGCCAGCGCCCGCCCCGGGCCGGACAGCCTCCCGCCCGCGAGGGCGAGCAGCAGCATCCCGACCGCCACGCCGAGCATCACATAACCCAGCGCGGCCGAGCCGACCTCCTTGCCCTCCGGCCCGGACGCCAGCCCCAGCATGGCGAGCCCGGCGCACACCACGGCCACCGCGCTCCACTCCGTGCCGCTCAGCCGCACCCGCAGCAGGCGCGCCGCCACCACCGCGGTCACCGCGAGACTCGACGCCAGGGCAGCGCCGACGGCATAGATCGGCAGGGAGCGCAGCGCCGCGATCTGGAACAGGAAGCCGAGCCCGTCCAGCGCCAGTCCGGCGATGTACCGCCACTGCCTGAGCGCACGCAGCAGCAGGGCCGCCTCGCCGCCCTCGCCCGTACCGGCTTCACGCGCCGCGACCGCCTGCAACACCGTCGCGGTGCCGAAGCAGACCGCCGCGCCAAGGGCGCACACCATTCCAAAGACCACAAAGGGACTCTAGGAGACGGCTGATCCGGCCACCCCCAGTGGCCTGCGCTCTTACCGTTCTCTAGGGCCGACGGCGGACATCGGGCCGCGCAGACGAAGACGCGAGCGCAGGCACAGACACGGGGGAGTGGGCCTGCCGGCCGCCGCCGGCCTCGGCATCCGCGAGTCCTCCGGTCTGATCACCGACGAGTACGCCCGCTTCCTGCCGCACGTGATCCTCTGGACGTGATCCTCTGGCCCCTGCGCTCAGCCGCTCAGCACCGCCCGGAACTGCTCCAGCCCCCAGTCCAGGTCCTCCTCGCTGATCACCAGCGGCGGAGCGATCCGTACGGTGGCGCTGTGGGTGTCCTTCACCAGCACCCCGCGGTCCATCAGCCGCTCCGAGACCTCCCTCGCCGTGCCGGCCTTCCGCGCGATGTCCACGCCCGCCCACAGCCCACGCCCGCGCACCGCCGTCACCGCGCCCGTCTCGAGCAGCGCCCCCAGCGCCCGGTGCATCCGTTCGCCCAGCTCGGCCGCCCGCGCCTGGAACTCGCCCGTGCGCAGCATCGCGATCACCTCCAGTGCCACCGCGCAGGCCAGCGGATTCCCGCCGAACGTCGAGCCGTGCTCGTTCGGCCGGAACACCCCGAGCACCTGCGCGCTCGACACCACCGCCGAGACCGGCACGATCCCGCCGCCCAGCGCCTTGCCCAGCACATACATGTCCGGGACCACCCCCTCGTGCTCGCACGCGAAGGTCCGCCCGGTGCGGCCGAGACCCGACTGGACCTCGTCGGCGACGAAGAGCACGTTGCGCTCGCGGGTCAGCTCCCGGACCGCGGGGAGATAGCCGGCCGGTGGCACGATCACGCCGTTCTCGCCCTGGATCGGCTCCAGCAGCACCGCCACGGTGTTCTCCGTCAGCGCCTCCCGCATCGCCGTCAGATCGCCGTACGGCACGATCGCGAACCCCGGCGTGTAGGGCCCGAAGTCAGCCCGGGCCTCGGGGTCCGTGGAGAAGCTGATGATGGTCGTCGTACGCCCGTGGAAGTTGCCGCCCGCGACCACGATCTTCGCCATCTCGGCGGGCACCCCCTTCACCCGGTACCCCCACTTCCGGGCCGTCTTCACCGCGCTCTCCACCGCCTCCGCGCCGGTGTTCACGGGCAGCACCATCTCCATCCCGCACAGCTCGGCCAGCTCCGTGCAGAACGCCGCGAACCGGTCGTGCAGAAAGGCGCGGGACGTCAGCGTCACCCGCTCCAGCTGGGCCTTCGCCGCCTCGATCAGCCGCCGGTTGCCGTGTCCGAAGTTCAGCGCCGAGTAACCGGCCAGCAGATCCAGATACCGCCGCCCCTCCACATCCGTCATCCACGCCCCCTCCGCCGTGGCCACGACGACCGGCAGCGGACGGTAGGTGGGGGCACAGTGCGCCTCTGCGGCGCTGATGAGGTCTTCTGCAGTGGTCATGGCCTCTCCCGGATCCGACGAGAACACTTCGGGAACACGACGGTGACCTCCTTCCTACCGTCGCTCGCATGGTGGACGGGGGACCTGCGCCGTCCGGCTCGCCCGGTAGGCTGATCAGCGGGCCGTGACTGGCGCGCGGGGCTCTGCCGTCACATTCCCGTCGTCCGCCCGAAGGGCGGGCACCGCGGCGTCCGGTGCGTGCAGCTGCAAGGCGGAGGAGGGAGCCGACGCGGAGCGTCGGCGACCGACGACAACGCGGCAGATGTGCGTGCCAGGCGTCGCGGTGCAGGCGGGAATGTGACGGCAGAGCCCAGGATGGGACGGACCATCGGGGAGCGGCCCCAGCGGGAAAGTGCCGTGCGCCTGGGCCGAACGTGAACGCTGTACACGCCGTCCGGAGGTCCTCATGCCAGAGCAGCAGTCCCTCTCCACCGAGTCCACCGCCTTCCGAGCCGCCCTCGACGTCATCCGCGCCGTCGAACCGCGCGTCGCCGACGCGATCGGCCAGGAGGTCACCGACCAGCGCGAGATGCTCAAGCTGATCGCCTCCGAGAACTACGCCTCCCCGGCCACGCTGCTGGCGATGGGCAACTGGTTCAGCGACAAGTACGCCGAGGGCACCATCGGCCGCCGCTTCTACGCCGGCTGCCGCAACGTCGACACGGTGGAGTCCCTGGCCGCCGAGCACGCCAAGGCGCTCTTCGGCGCCCGCCACGCCTACGTCCAGCCGCACTCCGGCATCGACGCCAACCTCGTCGCCTTCTGGGCGGTCCTCGCCGACCGGGTCGAGGCCCCCTTCCTGGAGAAGACCGGCGCCCGCCAGGTCAACGACCTCTCCGAGGCCGACTGGGCCGAGCTGCGCCAGGCCTTCGGCAACCAGCGCATGCTCGGCATGTCCCTGGACGCCGGCGGCCACCTCACCCACGGCTTCCGCCCGAACATCTCCGGCAAGATGTTCGACCAGCGTTCCTACGGCACCGACCCGGCCACCGGCCTCATCGACTACGAGGCGCTGCGCGCCCAGGCCCGTGAGTTCAAGCCGCTGATCATCGTGGCGGGCTACTCGGCGTACCCCCGTCTGGTGAACTTCCGGATCATGCGCGAGATCGCCGACGAGGTCGGCGCCACGCTCATGGTCGACATGGCCCACTTCGCGGGCCTCGTCGCCGGCAAGGTCCTCACCGGCGACTTCGACCCGATCCCGCACGCCCAGATCGTCACCACCACCACCCACAAGTCGCTGCGCGGCCCGCGCGGCGGCATGGTCCTGTGCGACGACTCCCTCAAGGACCAGGTCGACCGCGGCTGCCCGATGGTCCTCGGCGGCCCGCTGCCGCACGTCATGGCCGCCAAGGCCGTCGCCCTCGCCGAGGCGCGGCAGCCCGCCTTCCAGGACTACGCCCAGCGCATCGTCGACAACTCGCGCGCCCTGGCCGAGGGCCTCATGCGGCGCGGCGCGACCCTGGTGACCGGCGGCACGGACAACCACCTCAACCTCATCGATGTCGCCACCTCCTACGGTCTCACCGGCCGCCAGGCCGAGGCCGCCCTGCTGGACTCCGGCATCGTCACCAACCGCAACGCCATCCCGGCCGACCCCAACGGCGCCTGGTACACCTCCGGCATCCGCATCGGCACCCCCGCCCTGACCACCCGTGGTCTGGGCGCCGCCGAGATGGACGAGGTCGCCGGCCTCATCGACCGCGTCCTCACCACCACGGAGCCGGGCACCACCAAGTCGGGTGCCCCCTCCAAGGCGGCCCACGTCCTGGACGAGAAGGTGTCGCAGGAGATCGCCCAGCGGGCCACGGACCTGGTGGCGGGCTTCCCGCTGTATCCGCAGGTCGACCTGGGCTGAAGCGCCCCGAAGGAGTGCGGGGCCGCATCAATGTGCGGCCCCGCCGCGGGGCGCGACCGGCCCACCACGGTCCGCAGTTCCCCATGCACAGAAGCCCCCGAGCTCTCTGCAACAATAAAAAACATGGCCACTGCTGACGAACCTCGCGTGCTCTCCGGCATCCAGCCCACCGCCGGCTCGTTCCACCTCGGCAACTACCTCGGCGCCGTCCGCCAGTGGGTGGCCCTGCAGGAGACCCACGACGCGTTCTACATGGTCGTCGACCTGCACGCGATCACGCTCCCGCAGGACCCGAAGGAGCTGCGGGCCAACACCCGCCTGGCCGCCGCCCAGCTCCTCGCGGCCGGTCTGGACCCCGACCGCTGCACACTCTTCGTCCAGAGCCACGTCCCCGAGCACGCCCAGCTCGCCTGGATCATGAACTGCCTCACCGGCTTCGGCGAGGCCAGCCGGATGACCCAGTTCAAGGACAAGTCCGCCAAGCAGGGCGCCGAGCGCGCCTCCGTCGGCCTGTTCACGTACCCGATCCTGCAGGTCGCGGACATCCTCCTCTACCAGGCGAACGAGGTGCCGGTCGGCGAGGACCAGCGCCAGCACATCGAGCTGACCCGTGACCTGGCCGAGCGTTTCAACGGCCGCTTCGGCGACACGTTCACGATCCCGTCGCCGTACATCCTCAAGGAGACGGCGAAGATCTACGACCTGCAGGACCCGTCGATCAAGATGAGCAAGTCGGCGTCCACGCCGAAGGGCCTGATCAACCTGCTCGACGAGCCGAAGGCCACCGCCAAGAAGGTCAAGAGCGCCGTCACCGACACCGACACCGTGATCCGCTACGACGCGGAGAACAAGCCGGGCGTGTCGAACCTCCTCACCATCTACTCCACGCTCACCGGCACGTCGATCGCCGAGCTGGAGCGCCAGTACGAGGGCAAGATGTACGGCGCCCTCAAGACCGACCTCGCCGAGGTCATGGTCGACTTCGTGACGCCGTTCCGGGAGCGCACCCAGCAGTACCTGGACGACTCCGAGACCCTCGACTCGATCCTGGCCAAGGGCGCGGAGAAGGCGCGCGCGGTCGCCGCGGAGACGCTCGCGCAGGCGTACGACCGCGTGGGCTTCCTGCCGGCGAAGCACTGAGACGCACGGCTACGCACTGAGACGCACGGACCGGCACCGAGGCGCACGACCGTACGCACGTCCGGGTGGGCAGAGCGCTGCACATCACTTCCGCCGCGCCTGCCCACAGGACAGCCATAGCCGTACAGTCGATAGCCGACGGACGTGACAAAAACAGACACACGACAGGAGACGACGTGGGGACCGTAACGATCGGCGTGTCGATCGCGGTCCCGGAGCCTCACGGCAGCCTGCTCCAGGAGCGGCGCGCGGGCTTCGGCGACGCCGCGGCTCACGGCATCCCCACGCACGTCACACTGCTGCCGCCGACCGAGCTCGACGAGAGCGAGCTGCCGGCCGTCGAGGCGCACCTCACCGAGGTCGCGGCCGGCGGGCGGCCGTTCCCGATGCGGCTGTCCGGCACGGGCACGTTCCGTCCACTGTCCCCGGTGGTCTATGTCCGTGTCGTCCAGGGTGCCGAGGACTGCACCCTGCTGCAGCAGCGGGTGCGGGACGCCTCGGGGCCGGTGGCGCGCGAGCTGCAGTTCCCGTACCACCCGCATGTCACCGTCGCGCACGGCATCGACGAGGCGGCGATGGACCGCGCGTTCGAGGAGCTGGCCGGGTTCGACGCGCAGTGGCCGTGTACGGGTTTTGCCCTGTACGAGCAAGGGACCGACGGGGTCTGGCGGAAGTTGCGGGAGTACACGTTCGGGGGATCTGTGGTGCCTCCGCAGGCCGGTGCGCTGCGAGGGGCGGGCCGCAGCAGCGCGGTGTCGTAGTGGCGGGGCCGCTACACCGGAAGGCGCCGGAACAGTGCCCTCGGCGTGTGCCGCAGCGCCGCCATCACCACCCGTAGTGCCCCCGGCACCCACACCACCTCCGAGCCTCTGCGCAGGCCCAGTTCGATGGCCGTGGCCACCGCTTCCGGAGTCGTCGAAAGCGGCCCCCCGTCCCGGAGGTACCCGGGCCGTACGACCATGACGTGCACGCCCGTGCCGTGCAGGGCGTCGCCGAGGCCCTGGGCGAAGGTGTCGAGGCCGGCCTTGCTGGAGCCGTAGATGAAGTCGGCGCGGCGGGCCCGCTCGCCGGCCACGGAGGACAGGACCACGAGGGATCCGTGCCCCTGGGTCTGCAGGGCGCGGGCGGCGACCAGGCCGGCGGAGACGGCCCCGGTGTAGTTGGTCTGGGCGACCTGGACGGCGCGTACCGGGTCCCGTTCGTCGTGGGCCTGGTCGCCGAGGATGCCGAAGGCGAACAGCACCATGTCGATGTCGTCCTCGGCGAAGACCTTGCCGAGGACGGTCTCGTGGGACTCGGGGTCGAGGGCGTCGAAGGCGACGGTACGGGTGTCCGCGCCGAGTGCGCGCAGGCTCTCGGCGGCCTGTTCCAGGGCCGGTGAGGGGCGGCCCGCCAGCCACACCGTGCGGGTGCGACGGGCGATCATCCGGCGCGCGGTGGCCAGCGCGATCTCGGACGTGCCGCCGAGGACGAGCAGGGACTGGGGGAGACCGAAAGCGTCCTTCACATCAGCTCCTAGCGGGGATCCGGAGGCATGTCGGTGACCGTATCGTCCCTATATGAGGGATTAGTTACTGAACATTCGCCCGCTCCACACAATGGGTGATTAGTGGGATGTCTTACGAGCGCGCGGTCAGGGGCAGGAGCGGATCATGGACTGGCTGAAGAGACTCCCCGGCATCGGGCCGATCGTGGTCCGGCTGATGGAGACGCACGCGTGGCACTGCTACGAACGTCTGGACCGGGTGAAGTGGACGCGGCTGGCCGCCGCCATGACGTTCATCAGCTTCATCGCGCTGTTCCCGCTGCTGACCCTGGTCGCCGCGGTCAGCGCCGCCACGCTCAGCCCGGCCCGGCAGAAGACCGTCGAGCACAAGATCGCCGAGCAGTTCCCCGGCGTCCTCTCCAGCCGGCTGGACCTCACCTCGCTCGTCCACAACGCCGGCACCGTCGGCGTCATCGCGGGCGCCCTGCTGTTGGTGACGGGCATCGGCTGGGTCGGCCAGATGCGGTCCTGTCTGCGCGCGGTGTGGGAGCTGCCGGACCAGCAGCAGAACCCGGTGGTGGCCAAGGCCAAGGACGCCGGCATCCTCCTCGGCCTCGGCGGCGCCCTGCTGGTCACGCTCGCCGCGTCCACGCTCGCCTCGGCCGCCGTCGGAGTGGTGTCGCGCAACCTCGGCCTGGCCGAGCACGGCTGGGGCAGTGCGCTGCTGCGGATCGCCGCGTTCGCCGTCGCCGTGCTCGCCGACTTCCTCGTCCTGCTCTACGTCCTGACCCTGCTGCCCGGCGTCGAGCCGCCGCGCCGCCGCCTGGTGGTGGCCGCACTGCTCGGCGCGGTCGGCTTCGAACTGCTGAAACTGCTGCTCAGCGGCTATATCCAGGGAGTCGCCGCGAAGAGCATGTACGGCGCGTTCGGCGTCCCCGTGGCGCTGCTCCTCTGGATCAACTTCACCGCGAAACTCGTGCTGTTCTGCGCGTCCTGGACGGCGACGCGGAGTGCGGAGGCCGAGCCCGCCGCCGACGTCACGGACGCGTCCGACGGCGCATCAGGTCCGGCAGCGGCCACCGGCGATTGATCAGGAACGCGGCGCCCGCGAGCAGCACCACCGCCCCGCCCGCGATGGCCGCGGCGGTGCCGACGCCGGAGCCGGAGCCGGCGGTGGCACCGGCCACCGGCCTGGCCTCGGATCCGCCCCTCCCCGCGGACTTCCCGGCGGAGGCACCGGGGTCAGGGCTCGGCAGGGCGCTCCTGGGCGGCACCAGTTCGCCCACCGGGTTGACCTTGCCGGCCGCCTGGAAGCCCCAGTCGAACAGCTTGGCCGTCTCCTTGTAGACCTCGTTGTGCTCGGGCTTGTCCGGATGCATCACCGTGACCAGCAGCACTCGGCCGTTGCGCTCGGCGACCCCGGTGAAGGTGGCGCCCGCGTTGGTGGTGTTGCCGTTCTTCACGCCCGCGATGCCCTGGTAGACGGGCACGTCGGTGTCACCGCTCAGCAGCCGGTTGGTGTTGCGGATCTCGCCCGTCTCGAACCTGGCGCTGACGGTCGAGCAGTAGTCACGGAAGTCCTTCTTCTGCAGCCCGGACCGCGCGATCAGCGTCAGGTCGTACGCCGACGACACCTGACCCGGCTCGTCGTAGCCGTCGGGCGAGACCACGTGTGTGTCCCGGGCCTGCAGTTCGTCGGCGTGGTCCTGCATGTCCTTGACGGTCTGTGCGACACCTTCGTTCATCGAGGACAGCACGTGCACGGCGTCGTTGCCCGAGCGCAGGAAGACCCCGAGCCACAGATCGTGGACGGAGTAGGTGTGCCCCTCCTTTATCCCGACCACGCTGGAGCCGACACCCATGCCCGCGAGGTCGGACGGCACCACCTTGTGCTTCTCCTCCTTCGGGAAGCGGGGCAGCAGGGTGTCGGCGAACAGCATCTTCAGCGTGCTCGCCGGGGGCAGCCGCCAGTGCGCGTTGTGCGCGGCGAGCACCTCGCCGGACTCGGCGTCGGTGACGATCCAGGAACGCGCGGTGATGTCCTTCGGCAGCACCGGGACACCCGGCGCGAGATTGACCTGTGTGCCCGGCCGGCCCAGCCGGACGCCGCCCACGGTCGACATGCCGGCCGGGGGCGTGACCGTCGGGCTCGTCGAGGGGGCCGGGGCGGCGAGGGCGGCGGGCGCGGTCACGGACAGGGACAGCAGGGTGGCGGAGGTGACCAGCAGGGATCGCCGACCGGTCTTCTTCAGTGCAGACACGGTCGAGAACGTACCTTTTGTCGGCCATGAAATCCCATGACCCACCTCACCCCCGGCACAGAACCGAAGGGCGAACGGCAATACTGGTCGCATGAAGCTCAGCCGCCCGGTCTCCTGGTTCCTGCTCGCCTTCGGGGTGTGGTCCTGGGTCATCTGGGTCACTTTCGTCAAGAACCTGGTCAAGGACAGCAGCGGGCTCGCCTTCGACAACGGTCACCCGACGGCGTACTTCTGGGTGCACCTGCTGCTGGCGGTCGTTTCCTTCGTATTGGGGACGGTCATCGGGGTCATCGGGTTGCGCGGACTGCGCGCACTGCGCCGCGCGTCATAGCCGCCCGCACCCTAGCCGTCCGCACGCCATAGCCGCCGTACGCCGCCGCGCGCGCGTGACCGACCCGCACCGCTCCTGGCGGGAACCGCTCCCACTCCTGTGAAGACGCTGTGAAACCCGGGGGAAACAACGCCTCGGTAAGTTCTTTCACCATCTGGTCAGAAAGCCCTTCCCCCAGGCGAAACCCGTGTGATTAGGTGAGCCGCGCCACGAGGGGAGTGGCGAAATCGTGCTGGTCAGGGGTAGGGCCTTTGAAGGGGCCTGGGGAGGGCACCACCATGCGATCGATTCGCATGCGCGTTCTCGTGACACTGCTCGTGCTCGCGATCGCGGGAATCGGCGGCTGGCAGCTACTGCCGTCGCAGGGAAACAAGAACAAGACCATCACGGTCGGTACGACGGACGCCGTCACGGACCTCGACCCGGCGGGCGCCTACGACGCCGGTTCCTGGGCGCTGTTCAGCAATGTCTTCCAGTCGCTGCTGACGTTCGAGCCGGGCGGCGTCGCGCCGGTCCCGGACGCGGCACAGAGCTGTGCCTTCCAGGGCAGCGGTCTGCGGACGTACCAATGCACTCTGCGCTCCGGGATCACCTTCCCGAGCGGCCGCACGATGACGGCCGAGGACGTGAAGTACTCCTTCGACCGGGTCAAGAAGATCAACTCCGATGTCGGCCCGGCGTCGCTGTTCTCCACGCTCGCCTCGGTGAGTGCCGACAGCGCGACGACCGTCACCTTCCATCTGTCGTCCCCCGACGCCACCTGGCCGCTGAAGGTCGCCACCGGCGCCGGGGCGATCGTGGACAAGGACAAGTACCCGGCCGAGTCACTGCGCAAGGACACCGGCGTCGACGGCACCGGCCCGTACACCCTGACGTCGTACGCCAAGGACCAGAAGGCGGTTCTCCAGCCCAACAGCCGCTACAAGGGCTACCTCAGCGGCACCGGCCGCCCGATCGACCTGCGCTACTACGCCGACTCCGCGAAGCTCGACAGCGCCTGGAAGGACGGGCAGGTCGACGTCGCCACCCGGGAGCTGCCGCCGAGCGTGCTCTCGGCGCTGAACCCGAGCGACCCCAACCAGCGGGTCACCGAGTCCGACAGCGCCGAGACCCGCAACCTGTACCTCAACACGCGCGCCAACTCGCCTCTGCACGATGTGCGGGTGCGCCGCGCGATGGCCTGGCTGGTCAACCGCGAGCAGCTCGCCTCGTCGGTCTACGAGGGCACGGTCGACCCGCTGTACTCGCTGATCCCGACCGGCATCACCGGCCACACCACGTCGTTCTTCGACGACTACCCGACGCAGAGCGTGCAGAAGGCGCGGGCGCTGCTCACCCAGGCCGGGGTGTCCCTGCCCGTCCGGTTCACCTTCGGCTACGGCAAGAACCGGGGCGTGGGTGAGCAGGAGGCCGCGGCGCTGAAGCGGCAGCTGGAGGCCGGCGGCCTGTTCAAGGTGGACGTCCAGGGGTACGAGTGGACCGACTTCCAGAAGCGCTGGGCCACCGGGAAGATGGACGCGTGGGCGGTCGGCTGGGTGCCCGACTATCCGGACCCGGACACCTTCGGCTCCGCGCTCGTCGGCACCGGCTCCACGATGAGCACCGGCTACAGCAACAAGCTGGTCGACCATCTCATCCTGCACAGCCAGCAGTACGCCGACCGCAGCCAGGTCGACAACGACTTCAGGGCCATCCAGGCGGCAGTCGCCCAGGACGTCCCGCTGATCCCGCTGTGGCAGCGCAAGGAGTACGTGGTCAGCACCGAGGACGTGGGCGGCAGCCAGTACCTGGACGACGGCACGGGCGTCTTCCGCCTGTGGCGCCTGCAGTGGCTCTGATCAGCCCTCGCTCTTCTTCTCGCGCCCCTTGGTCCGTTCGGACCGTGGATCCGGCAGTGCCTTCGTCATGCCGGGCAGGAAGTCCGTGAACAGCTCATGGACCTCCAGGACCAGGGGGCGCAGCACCCGGAACCGGGCGAGCGCCACCCCGCGGGCGGTCAGCCGGGCCCCGCGCCGGGCCAGCCGGTAACTGCGCTCGCGCCCTTCGGTCCGGTCGAAGACCCAGTACAGGACCAGCCCCATCTGGGACAGCCACATCAACTCCGGCAGGACGTCCCGGAGTTCGGGGGCGACCTTGGACTTGGAGCCGGCCAGCACCTCGCGGTGAACCGCGATGGCCTGCTCACGGGCGTGCTCGCTCTCCGGGGAGAAGGGGCTGAGCGGGCTGTCCGGGTCGGCGGCGTTCTTGAAGAACTGCACGGCGAACTCGTGGTACGGCCGGGCGATGTCCAGCCAGACGGTGAGCACGCCCGCGAGCCGCGCCTCCAGGTCGGTCTCCTTCTCCAGGACCTCGCGGACCGCCCTCTGGTGCTCGGCGGCGATCCGGTCGTAGAAGCCCTGGATCAGGTGTTCCTTGCCCTCGAAGTAGTAGTAGGCGTTGCCGACGGAGACCCCGGCCTCCTTGGCGATGGCCCGCATGGTGGTCTTGTCGTACCCGCGCTCCTGGAACAACCGCATCGCGGTCTCCAGGATCAGCGCGCGGGTCTGCTCGGACTTGCTGCTGGGGGAGCCGGCCGTCTCGGGGCCGTCGTTCTTCGCGGGCACGGTAGGAGAGCCTAACGAGTGCGGCCCGAGGGCCTAACCGGTGGAGCAGGCTCCGCCGGAGCAGGAGGACGGCTCGTAACGCCAGCCGGTCTCCGGACGGTATACCCACCCGTCGCCCGACCGCCGCCCCTGAACGAGGCGCTGCGCGCCGCCCCCATTGATGTCCGCCCTCCGGTACGCCGTCCCGCCCCAGTTCCACCCGGCGTCGCGCCGCTGCGCACCCCGCCACTTCGCCGCCGCCAGCACCGCCCCGCGGGCGAGCCGGGCGCCGGAGGGGGTGCTCAGCCGGTGGGCGAGGGGCCGGTGCTCGCGCAGGGCCCACAGCACGACGATCCAGGCGCGGGAGCCCCGGTAGACCTGCCCGGAGTCGCCGACGACGGTGACCTCGTCGAGCGTGGCGGCGTGGTCGAGCCCGGGAAAGCGGGTCCGGGCCCGCTCCGAGCCGGCCGGCACCAGGTCCAGCGGCACCAGCTGCGGCTGCCGTACCAGCCAGCCGCGCAGATGGGTGCACAGCCCGCACTCGGCGTCGTACAGGACGGTGAGCCGGCGGACCGGGACGCCCCCCGTGACGCCCCGGTCCTTCGTGGTGGTCATGGCGGTCACGCTCCGGCCGCCGGGGTGATCCACTCCTGCGGGCCGACCGGAGGCCGCTCCTCGCGCTCCATGATCCCACGCCGGCGGATCCGGTTGAGCACGTACACGTTGCCCAGGTGCATCACGCCGAGCACCAGCAGGACCACGCCCAGCTTGGTCGACAGGGCCTCGAAGATGCCGCGGGTGTCCTCGATCGTCTCGTCCCCGCTCAGGTACAGCGCCACGAAGCCGAGGTTGACGAGGTAGAAGCCGACGACCAGGAGGTGGTTGACGGCGTCCGCGAGCTTCTCGTTGCCGCGCAGTACGTCGGCGAGGAAGATCCGGCCGTTGCGGCTGAGCGTGCGGGCCACCCAGACGGTCAGCCCGATGCTGACGACCAGGTAGATGACGTAGGCGATGACCGTGCGGTCCATACCCCACCCCTTGTTGAACGCGTTCAAAACGCTGACGGGGGTGACTGTAGCCTCGCTTTTGAACATGTTCAACTCAATGGCGCTCAGCTTCTGCGCCCCAGCTCCGGGCGTTTGGTGTAGTCCGTGAATCCGAGGACGTTGCCCCAGGGGTCGGCGATCTCCACGGTCCAGCCGGTGGCCACCGGGAGCACCTCGTCCAGCGGCGCGATACCGGCGGCGGTCAGCTTCCGCGCCGCCGCTCGCGCGTCCGGCACCTCCAGCCAGATGCGCGGCGCGGGCCAGGGCGGCGACCGGCGCCCCAGCGTCTCCTCGGCGCACAGCAGGATCCCGGGGGTCTCCTTGCCGATCTTCAGCAGGGCGATCCCGCCCTCCTCGAACCGGAACTCGACTCTGAACCCGGCCCGCTCGTAGAACCCGACGGCCTCGCCGAGGTCGCCGACGGGGAGCAGCACGTTGTCGAAACCGAGCAGTTCGTACGACTCATCGTCTGACATGTCGTCACATTAGAACCGTCGAGCGCTGAAATCCGACAAAAACGCCCGAGAGCCCTGCTTCCGAACGCTCGGAAGCAGGGCTCTCGGGAGGTGCCGGGACGATCAGTAGCGACGCGTGATCAGCGCGCGCTTGACCTCCTGGATCGCCTTGGTGACCTCGATACCGCGCGGGCAGGCGTCCGTGCAGTTGAAGGTCGTACGGCAACGCCACACGCCGTCACGGTCGTTGAGGATCTCCAGGCGCTGCTCGCCCGCCTCGTCACGGCTGTCGAAGATGAAGCGGTGGGCGTTCACGATCGCGGCCGGACCGAAGTACTGGCCGTCGTTCCAGAACACCGGGCAGGACGACGTGCACGCGGCGCACAGGATGCACTTGGTGGTGTCGTCGAAGCGCTCACGGTCCTCGGCGGACTGCAGACGCTCGCGCGTCGGCTCGTTCGTGTCCTTGGTGACCAGGAACGGCATGACGTCCCGGTACGCCTGGAAGAACGGCTCCATGTCCACGACCAGGTCCTTCAGGACCGTCAGGCCCTTGATGGGCTCGACCGTGATCGGCTTCTCGGGGTTGATGTCCTTGATCAGCGTCTTGCAGGCGAGGCGGTTCCTGCCGTTGATCCGCATCGCGTCCGAGCCGCAGATGCCGTGCGCGCACGAGCGGCGGAAGGTGAGGGTGCCGTCGAGGTCCCACTTGATCTTGTGGAGGCCGTCGAGGACGCGCTCCTTCGGGTCGATCTCCAGCTGGAAGTCTTCCCAGGCCGCCTCCGCCGAGACCTCCGGGTTGAACCGGCGGACCCGGAAGGTGACCGTGATGTAGGGGGAGTCGGCGAAACCGGGCTCGGGCTTGCCGGCCGCCTCTTCCTTGTCCAGAACGGGGGTAGCCATCAGTACTTACGCTCCATCGGCTGGTAGCGGGTCTGGACGACCGGCTTGTAGTCGAGACGGACGGTTTCCGAGCCGTCGGCGCCGACCTCGCGGTACGCCATGGTGTGGCGCATGAAGTTGACGTCGTCGCGGTTCGGGTAGTCCTCGCGGTAGTGACCGCCGCGGGACTCCTTGCGGGCCAGCGCCGAGACGGCCATGACCTCGGCCAGGTCCAGCAGGTTGCCCAGCTCGATGGCCTCCAGCAGGTCGGTGTTGAACCGCTTGCCCTTGTCCTGGATCGCCACGTTCTTGTAGCGCTCGCGCAGCTCGGCGATCTTCTCGACGGCCGTCTTGATCGTCTGCTCGGTGCGGAAAACCATGACGTTGGCGTCCATGGTCTCCTGCAGCTCGCGACGGAGCGTGGCCACCCGCTCGTTGCCGGTGGAGTTGCGCAGCCGCTCGATCTGCTCGACGACGAGGGACTCCGGGTTCTCCGGCAGCTCGACGAAGTCCGCCGTGTGGGCGTACTCCGCGGCGGCGATGCCCGCGCGGCGGCCGAAGACGTTGATGTCCAGCAGCGAGTTGGTGCCGAGGCGGTTGGCGCCGTGCACGGAGACACAGGCGACCTCGCCGGCCGCGTACAGACCCGGGACGACGGTGGTGTTGTCCGCCAGGACCTCACCCTCGACGTTCGTCGGGATGCCGCCCATCGCGTAGTGCGCGGTCGGCTGGATCGGGATCGGGTCCGTGTACGGCTCGATGCCGAGGTAGGTGCGCGCGAACTCGGTGATGTCGGGCAGCTTGGCGTCCAACTGCTCCGGGGGCAGGTGGGTCAGGTCGAGGTAGACGTGGTCGCCCTCGGGACCACAGCCGCGGCCCTCGCGGATCTCCGTGTAGATGGAACGGGACACGACGTCACGGGACGCCAGGTCCTTCATGACGGGAGCGTACTTCTCCATGAAGCGCTCGCCGTCCTTGTTGCGCAGGATGCCGCCCTCGCCGCGCGCACCCTCGGTGAGCAGGATGCCCATGCGCCAGATGCCGGTCGGGTGGAACTGGAAGAACTCCATGTCCTCCAGCGGCAGACCCCGGCGGTAGACGGCGGCCTGGCCGTCACCGGTGAGGGTGTGCGCGTTGGAGGTCACCTTGAAGAACTTGCCGCAGCCGCCGGAGGCGTAGATGACCGCCTTCGCCTGGAAGAGGTGGATCTCGCCGGTCGCCAGCTCGTAGGCCACCACACCGGCGGACTTCTTGACGCCGTCGACCTCGGTGATCAGCTGGTCCAGGACGTAGAACTCGTTGAAGAACTCCACACCCTCCTTGACGCAGTTCTGGTACAGCGTCTGGAGGATCATGTGGCCGGTGCGGTCCGCGGCGTAGCAGGACCGGCGGACCGGGGCCTCGCCGTGGTTGCGGGAGTGACCGCCGAAACGGCGCTGGTCGATCGTCCCGTTGGGCGTCCGGTTGAACGGCAGGCCCATCTTCTCCAGGTCGAGGACGGCGTCGATGGCCTCCTTCGCCAGGATCTCGGCGGCGTCCTGGTCGACCAGGTAGTCACCGCCCTTGACCGTGTCGAAGGTGTGCCACTCCCAGTTGTCCTCCTCCACGTTGGCGAGCGCGGCGGCCATGCCGCCCTGCGCGGCGCCCGTGTGGGAACGGGTGGGGTAGAGCTTGGTCAGCACGGCGGTGCGGCTGCGCTTCGTCGCCTCGATGGCGGCACGCATGCCCGCGCCACCGGCGCCGACGATGACGGTGTCGTACTTGTGGATCTTCATGATTCTCGCAGCCCCGTGCCTAGCGGATGTTCGGGTCGAAGGTGAAGATCACCAGCGTGCCCAGCAGGATGGTCCACACCGTGGCGGTGTACAGCAGGGCCTTCAGCCACATGCGGGAGGCCGGACGCTCGGCGTAGTCGTTGATGACCGTGCGCAGGCCGTTGGCGCCGTGCAGCATCGCGAGCCACAGCAGCAGCAGGTCCCAGACCTGCCACCACGGGGACGCCCAGCGGCCGGCCACGAAGGCGAAGCCGATCTTGGAGACACCGCCGTCCAGCACGAGCTGGATCAGCAGGTGGCCGATGACGAGGACGACCAGCACGACGCCGGACAGGCGCATGAACAGCCAGGCCGCCAGCTCGAAGTTGCCCCGCGTCGACTTGGGGGACTTCTTGGTGCGCTTGCGCGGCGCCTCGATCAGCGGGGCCGGGTTGTCGACGGTGTAGACGGGGGCGCCCTCGACGGGGCCCACTCCGGACGCGGCGGTTTCAGTCGTGGACATCGGCGTCAGCTCCCAAACAGAACGCGGGCGGCGTGGCCGAGCACCGGGTAGATCGCCCCGAGCATCAGCACGATCCAGACACCCATCACGGTCCAGAACATCTGCTTCTGGTAGCGCGGGCCCTTCGACCAGAAGTCGACGGCGATGACGCGCAGGCCGTTGAGCGCGTGGAAGAGGATGGCGGCGACGAGGCCGTACTCCAGCAGCGCGACGATCGGCGTCTTGTACGTGGCTACGACCTTGTCGTAGTCCTCGGGGGAGACACGCACGAGAGCGGTGTCCAGCACGTGAACGAACAGGAAGAAGAAAATGAGGACGCCGGTGACTCGGTGAGCCACCCAGGACCACATTCCTTCCCGGCCGCGGTACAGCGTTCCAGCCGGCACGGAAGAACCCTCCGGGAGCGGGGATTAGGGCCGCGCCGGCTTCGGTGTCGGTCGGGCCCGGCCGGGTACGGTCCACCGGCCCCCAGCATCGTAGCCATGCGCTGCGCTGTGCTTTACGGGGGGCCTACCTTGTGTGATCAAATTGGCACCGGATGGGTTAGGCGCCGGACGGCTACTGGGGTGGTGTGTCCGGTTATTTGCCGGGTGCGGGTGCGTTGTCGCTGGTCGCGCCCCGCGGCGGAGCCGCTGATGGATGCAGCCTCGCGCCCCCTAGGCAGGTGCCCAGTCTGCTTCTTGCAAGGCGCCGGAGTTGCTCCGCCGCTATGACCCGCTCTTCCTCGGGATCGTTTGTCAATCGTGATCGGATTGCTTCGAGGGTCCGATCGAGGGATTCGTCCGGGTGGGTGTCGCCCAGGTAGATGACGAACGCATGTCCGAATCTCGCCTCGTAGGCCGCATGGGCGGCGCTCAGCGCCATGTGGGCCGCGGAGTACGTGTCCGCCGGCAGGTCGGGAAGGGACTCTCCCGCCAGAGCCTCCGCCAGATCCGTCGGCGACAGGTCGTACGCCGCCTCGTCCGCCGCGGCCAGGAGGGAGTCCAGGTCGGGGTAGGGGCGGTGGTCGGCGACGCGGTGGGACCAGCGCAGGCTGTGCAGGCAGCGCAGCAGGAGGGCGCGCGCCTCGTCGGCCGGTGCCGCGTTGAAGGCGTCGAGGGGCTTGGGGAGATACGGAAGACGGTGGGCGGGCAGCGTGGGTCCTCGCGTCACAGGGGGCGTGGCAGGGGATGCTGTGAAAGGTGTGTCGTCAGGCTATCGAGATTGGTCACCGTGTGTCCGCGTGGTGCCTGAAATTCACCCGGACGGAAGAGTTTCGGAATGCCTGGATGACGGACGCGGTGCGGATCGGTCGTACGTTGGTCGAGTGACCCAGCACAAGCGCCGTGCTCCGGCGCAGCAGGTGATGCGGAAGCGGGCGGTGGTGGCCGCCGCGGTCGTCGGGACCGTCGCGATCGGCACGAGCGTCGGCGTGTGGGCCTCGTCGGGTGGGGGCGGCGGGACGCGGGAAGGGGGCGCGCGGCAGTCGTCGCCCGGCCGGGTGTCCGGCAGCGCTTCCGACGGGGCGGCCACGCCCTCGGCGAGTCCGACGCGCTCCTATCCGCTGTCCCAGGCGCCGCGCACGATCCCCGCGGTGCGCTCCCACACCCCGGCGCGCGGGCCCGGCTGGAAACCGCAGAAGGCGGACCGGGTGGTGATCAGCGACGGGGAACTGGCCGACGAAGGGCAGCTGATCGCGGGGGAGCTGGGGCTGACCTACGCCGGGGAGAAGGACGACGTGCGCGCGGGTGACGTCCGGCTGGCGCTCGGCGGCGGGGACGGGAACCAGGAGTCCTACACCATGACCGTCCGCTCGGGGCGGGTCGACATCAGCGGGCCCGGCGAGGCCGGCGTCTTCTACGGCACCCGCACGCTGAAGCAGGAGGTCCACGGCGGCGGTACGGCCCCGGAGGGGGTCGTGCGGGACGAGCCGGCCAAGCCGGTGCGCGGGTTCAACCTGGACATCGCGCGCAAACCGTTCTCCGAGTCCTGGATCGAGGACCGGATCCGGGAGCTGGGGGACCTGAAGTTCAACGAGCTGGGGCTGCACTTCTCCGACGACCAGGCGTTCCGGATCGAGTCCAGCACCCACCCCGAGATCGTCTCCACGGACCATCTGACCAAGGCGCAGGTCAAGAAGATCGTGGACCTCGCGAACAGCCGGCACATCACCGTCGTGCCCGAGATCGACTCGCCGGGGCATCTGGGCGCCGTCCTCGCCGCCCACCCCGACCTGCAACTGCGCAACGCGAGCGGGGTCGCCACCAAGGGCGCCATCGACATCTCCAGGCCCGCCTCCGCGAAGCTCGTGGACGATCTGCTGAACGAGTACGCGGGGCTGTTCACCGGCAACCAGTGGCACCTCGGCGGCGACGAGTACCAGGCGCTGACCGTGAAGGACCCGCAGGCCTCCTATCCGCAGCTCGCGGCCGCGGCCCGGCAGAAGTACGGCTCCGGCGGCACGGTCGCCGACCTCACCACCGGCTGGCTGAACGACCGCGCCGCCACCGTCCGCGCGCACGACAGGACCATGCGGGCCTGGAACGACGGCTTCTACCGCGGTACGTCCGTGCAGCCGGCCAAGGACCTCCAGGTCGCCTACTGGACCGGCAAGGAGATCGGCGCCCGGCAGCCGGTCGACCATCTGAGCGCGGGCCGGAAGGTCATCAACTACAACGACGAGTTCCTCTACTACGTGCTCGGCCAGCCGCAGACCTTCGTCTATCCGACCGGACAGCGCATCTACGAGCAGTGGAACCCGCGGGTGCTGCGCGGCACGACCGCCGTGCCGGCGCACTACGACGGGCAGATCCTCGGCGGCTCGTTCGCGGTGTGGGGCGACTTCCCGAACGCGCAGACCGAGAGCCAGGTCGCGGCCGGCATCCGGATGCCGCTGCGGGCCACCGCGCAGAAGCTGTGGGCCCCGGGCACACCCGCGTTGTCCTGGACCGACTTCCGGAACCTCGCGAACCGGCTGGGCTGACGGGCCTGCGGAACCGGGCCGATCGCAACCTGGTGGACGTACGGTGCCGGGCGGCCATATGTTCCGGTGTTCGCGTGTGCGGCCGGGGGAGTGCCGCGCGGCGCCATCGTCACCTCGGGGGGAATCCCTTCATGACCACGTCCACGCCCGCACCACCGTTCGTGCCCGGTGCCGTGCTTCGCTCGCCCGTGGGGCTCGGCCGGGCCGTCGGCGTTCTGCTCGGGGTCGTCATCGCCGCCGACGTGTTCGGCTGCTACGCCGACCTGCTGGAGATGAACGCCGCCGGTGACATCGCAGACGGCGCCACGGGCGCCGGGATGTTGCACCGGGCCGAGCACGCCGACACCCTCTACCACTGGGCCGGCTTCACCCAGGCGTGGACGCTGCTCGCCACGGCCGTCGTCTACCTGTGCTGGCTGTGGCGGGTGCGGGTGAACGCCGAGGTGTTCGACCGGTCCGCACACGTCATGGGGCGCGGCTGGACGATCGGCGGCTGGTTCTGCCCGATCGTCAACCTGTGGTTTCCGCGCCGGATCGTGCTGAACATCTGGGACACGAGCGTGCCCTGGGGCGCGCGGGCCCGGCACAGTCCGGTCAACGCCTGGTGGACGCTGTGGATCATCAGCATCCTCACCGGCCGGCTCGCCTCCATGAGCTGGAATCACGCCCACACGGAGCGACTGCTGCACAATGCCGCCGGGCAGATGCTGTTCTCCGACGCGGTCGACATCGGGGCCGCCGTACTTGCGATCGTGGTCGTCGTCCGCCTGACCCGGATGCAGGTACGCAAGGCCCTCGTGGGTCCGGTGCCGGCTCCGGTTCTTGGCTGAAATCATCCGCTGTGACACTCGCGCGCCGTCTCACGCAGTAAAGGGAAGTGCGGGCTCCGTAACGGTCGGTGCCCCGGCGAGGGAGACATTTCATGAGCCTGGTGGAACGGATCGCACAGGCCGACGCACGCGGACTGGCCGCCAGCGGGCTGGCTTGTTTGGATCGGTGCCTGCCGCTGCTCGGCGCCGACGACGAGCTGCTGCGGCCGCTGTGGGCGAGCCTTGCCGACGGCTCCGACTGGGGCGTGAGCCTGGAGAAGGCGCGCGACGCGCTCGGTGCCGGGCAGCCGGACGACGAGGCCGCGCTGCTCGTCCGGCGCATGCTGGACGCGGCCCCGGCCGAGCGCACCGACGACGCGCTGCGGCCCTGGGCCGACGCCTGCTCGGTCGCCTCCCTGCGGATCCACCGGCTGCTGGACCCGGCGGCGGACGGCACGTCGGCGGCCGACGGGCTCGACGCCGGGCGGTCGGGGGAGACGGCGGACCTGCCTCCGCTGGTCGCGGCGGAGCTGCGCCGGCAGACGGCGGTGCTGGACGTCCTGGCCGAGCACGGTCCGCATGGCCTGCGCCGGGCGCTCGACCTCTCCATCGAGGGGCGGCGGGTGCTGCGCGCGGTGGTGTCGCGGCGGGAGCGCGCCGGGTCCTGAGAAGTGCCCGTACGGACGTTCAAACCCCCCTGTGTGGGCGAGTCCTGTGAGTGTCCCGAGGTGGACCTGGGCTAGTCCTGCGACGGTTGGCGAATCGATTCGGAATGCGGTGACGGTTGCCTCGTCCCGGTCGCTCTTCCCTATGTGACAGCCCAGTACGTGACAGCACAGCAGGAGACCAGGCCGCACGCCGCCGCGAAGCCCGTGCGGTGGGCCGCGGACACCGTGGCGACCATGCGCGAGGGCGCCCGGGTGCGCCTCGACTACTCGGCGCAGAGCCTGTGGCGGGTGGACCGGATGATCGAGGAGATCCGGCGCGAGGGACCGCCGTACGCCGCCGTCGAGAGCGTGCTGCGCGGTTTCGGCGCCTACGCCGGTGAGGTGATCGTCCGGCAGAGCGGCGCCGAGTGGTGGGCGACCGGCCGTGACCACTGGGTGCGCACCCCCGACGGCCGGCTCTGGGACCCCATCGAGGAGGCCCGGCGCGCCTACGACGGCAACGGCTCGCTGCGCCTGCTCTGCCGGGACGCGACCGGCTCCGCCCACTGACGGCCGGCCCGCACGGGGACGCACTGGCCGGCCATGGCAAGGCACATCGCCTCGCTGTGACACTTCTGTGAGGTCCGGCGCTGATCACCGTGGAGGGCGGAGACACGGCCGGAGCGTGTCGGACCGTGAGAGGCGTGCCACGCAGTGGCCATGAACGCGGCGCGAACGAGGACGTCTTGGGCCAGGCAGGGGAACCCCGTCGCCCGCAGCCGCGGGACGGGGAACTGGGCGCGGCCGTCGCGCGGGCCCAGGACGGCGACGAGACCGCCTTCGCGGTGGCCTACCGGATCGTGCAGCCCGGCCTGCTCGGCTATCTGCGGGGCCTGGTCGGCGAGGACGCCGAGGACGTGGCGTCCGAGGCCTGGCTGGAGATCGCCCGCGACCTGGGCCGGTTCAAGGGCGACGGTGCCGGCTTCCGCGGCTGGACCGCGACCATCGCCCGGCACCGTGCCCTGGACCATCTGCGCCGCCGACGGGTACGGCCGCAGGCCGCGCCGCTGGAACAGGAGATGCTGGAGCTGCCCGGCCGGCTCGACACCCACGACCAGGCCCTGGAGTCGCTGTCCACCGCACGGGCGCTGGAGTTGCTGCGCATCCTGCCGCGCGACCAGGCCGAGGCCGTACTGCTCCGGGTGGTCGTCGGCCTCGACGGTCCCGGCGCCGCACGCGTCCTCGGCAAGCGCCCCGGCGCCGTCCGCACGGCGGCGCACCGCGGACTGAAACGCCTCGCCCGGCAACTGGGCGCCCCTGACCCGGCGGACGAGGCCGTGACGGATACCGGCACCCGGGCGCTGGGGGAGTCCGCCCCGGCACCTCGCGGCCGCCCGCGCCGCCCAAGTGGCAGCCACCCAGGGGAAGAAGGCCGACAATAGCGGCAATTCGGACCATCGGGCATCGGGGAAGAAGTAATCCTCGTCACCCGGGCATGCCGCGAAGGGCAACGGCCGGGGCCGCCACCCCCCACAGGAGAGGCCCCGGCCGTCGCGCGGTCGGGCCGCGTACGGCCCGTATCCTCTACAGCGCCGTGCGTGCTGTTTCTGTCACACCCGGCCACCGCCGATCCTCACCCTGCGCACATCCGCACCCGGTCACGAGTTAGTTGCATCTTCTACGGACATGGACGGGGAACGGTTTGACGCCGTAACGTGCCTTTCGCGCCGACCGGGAAACAGGCGTAAAGGGAGTCAGGTGCTGGGGGACGACGCGGAGCTGACCGCCGCGGTGCGATCGGCGCAGGACGGAGACGAGACCGCGTTCCGTACTGTGTACCGCGCGGTGCATCCACGGCTGCTCGGATATGTGCGCACGCTGGTCGGCGATCCGGACGCCGAGGACGTGGCGTCCGAGGCCTGGCTGCAGATCGCCCGCGACCTCGACCGGTTCAGCGGAGACGCCGACCGCTTCCGCGGCTGGGCCGCCCGGATAGCCCGCAACCGCGCCCTGGACCACATACGCATGCGGGGCCGCCGCCCCGCCATAGGCGGCGACGAGACGGAGCTGACCGGCCGGGCCGCCGAGTCCGACACGGCCGGCGAGGCCATCGAGGCCCTGACCACCGACAGCACCCTCTCGCTCATCGCGCGGCTCCCGCAGGACCAGGCCGAGGCGGTCGTCCTGCGCGTCGTGGTCGGCCTCGACGCCAAGAGCGCCGCCGAGACCCTCGGCAAACGCGCCGGTGCCGTACGCACCGCGGCGCACCGCGGTCTGAAGCGGCTCGCGGAACTGCTCGGCGAGGATCCGGAATCGGCGGGCGCGCTCGACGCTCTGCCGCCCCAGCGAGAACCGCGCGGTCGCGCGGTGTCGTCCGCAACTGTGACGGATACGCGTGCGCGGACGCAGAAGGACATGTGATGGCCGACGAGCAGGACAAGTGGCTGAACCGTGAGACGGCGGAACGCCTGCTGCGCGGTGAGTCGCTGGAAGCCGTCGACGCCTCCGC
The DNA here is from genome assembly GCF_009604455.1 of Streptomyces sp. RB17. Lineage (GTDB taxonomy): Bacteria > Actinomycetota > Actinomycetes > Streptomycetales > Streptomycetaceae > Streptomyces. The sequence continues at coordinate 484,065 of NZ_WEGL01000003.1, read as the reverse complement.
CCGTGACCAGGCCGAACGCCTCTCCCAGGCACTCGGCGCACTGACCGCGCACGCCGCCCCCGCCGCTGGTGAACTCCCCGGCGAACAGGCCGCCCTGGCCGCGTTCCGCAAGGCCCGCGAGGCAGCCGGCACCGAACGCACCGCCGTCGGCCGTGCCGACGCCACCTCCGCCCTGCCCGTACCCGGCGCCGACGCGGGCCTGGTCCGCATCGGCGCCCGGTCGCGTACCGGAATCACGGCCCGCCGGCCCCGCTGGGCCCGCCCGGTGCGCCTGGCGCTGGCCGCGGCGGTGGCCGTGGGCACGGTCGGCGGGGTCGCCATGGCCGCCGGAACCGGGGTGCTGCCCACGCCGTTCGGGCCCGAGCACCCCCGCCCCGCCACCTCCGTCTCCACCGGCCCGACCTCCAGGGCGCCGCTCGCCTCGGTCCCGCAGGGCACCCCGGGTCCGACCGCGGGGCCCGGGGTGCCGAGCGGCAGCACCGGCACCAGCCGCGGCGCCTCCGGCAGGGCGGTGACACCGGACGACCGTCACGGCAGGAGCACCGCGCCCGGCGCCGGCGACTCCTCCGGCACCCCCGGTGGCCGGTGGCGGGACGCGGCCTGCCGGGACATCCGGGACGGCAGGGAACTGGACGCCGGCCGCCGGCGCGCTCTGGAGAACCTGGCGGGCGGCAGCGCCCGGGTCAGCCGGTACTGCAAGGTCGTGCTGTCCGTCGCCGACTCGGGCGACGGCGGGACGAGCGGCGGCAAGGGCGACGAGGGCGGCAACAAGGGCAAGGGCGGCGACGAGGAAGGCAACCCCGGCCGGGGCGGCGACGGCCACCCCGGCGAGGGCGGCGGCCACGGCAAGGGCAACGGCGGCGGCAGGGGCCGGCACGGCGACGGCGCCGCGCTCGCTCCCACGGCCAACGCCGCGACCCACCCCGCCCGGCGGACGACCGGCACCATTCTGGGCCCCATGCCGAGCCCGACCTACACGGCGCTCTGATCCGTCGGCCGCTCCGAAACCCGCACCGTGAAATCCCTCTGACCTGCGGTTTCGTAGATCGCGAAAAATTTTCCGCGTGGGGTGTGACGTTTTTGGAGCCCGGCGCGCAGTACTGAGTGAGCCGACTGGTCATCGGCCGTCGCACTGAGCCGGGGTTCCCCCCGTACCCACGGCTCGTGCACCTGGCGCGGGCGGGACACGTTCCCCCGGTCCCGCCCGCGCCCCGCACATCCCCGCGTCACCAGTGGACGACGACCTTGTCGCCCACCCGCACCTGAGCGAACAGCTGCTGGATCGCGGCCTCGTCCCGGACGTTCACGCACCCGTGCGACGCCCCCGCGTATCCGCGCGCCGCGAAGTCGTACGAGTAGTGCACGGCCTCGCCGCCGCTGAAGAACATCGCGTACGGCATCGGCGAGTGATAGAGCGTCGACACCCAGTCCCGGGCCTTCCAGTAGATGTGGAAGACACCCTCCCGGGTCGGCGTGTACTGCGCCCCGAACCGCACCGCCGTCGTCGACAGCGTCCGCCCGTCGACCATCCAGCGCAGCGTCCGCGTCGTCTTGTCGATGCACAGCACGCGCCCGGTCATACAGCGCGGGTCGGGTGCGCCGGCCGGCTGACCGCCCATCAGGTACAGCTCCCACGTGCCGGGCGTGTGGGTCATCTGCACCAGCCGCTCCCAGGTGACGGTGTCCGTGCGCCCGGTCTGCGGCAGCCCGCGCCTGCCCTGGAAGCCCCGGACGGCCCGCTCGGTCAGATCGTCGTACGACCCCGTCGGCCCGTCGAACAGCCAGTCCAGCTGGCGCAGCCGGGCCTGCAGCTCCCGTACGCCCGCCCCGCTGTCGCCGCGCGCGTACAGCACCCGGGCAGCGGGCGCGGCCGAGGGCGGCTGCTCCGTCCGGGTGGGACGTGCCCGGCCGTTTCCCGGGGTCCGCTCCTGTGCCTGGCCGGGGACCCGTCCCTGAGCCTGTCCCTGAGCCCGCCCCTGGGCCGGGACCTGCCCCGGTGCCCGGGCCTTGCCGTCGGAGTCCGTGGGCTGGACGGTGCAGCCGCACAGGGCGGCGAGGGCGGCGGTCGAGGCGAGCAGGGCGGCGGGTCTTCCCGAGATCCTCATGCCGGGATGCTTCCCCGCGTGACCGCCGCCGAACGACGGGGCATGGTGAGGGGTGACAGAACGCACCCCGGAGGCATCCATGACGCGTGAGTCGGAGTCGGGACTGCCCATCGAGCCGGTCTACGGGCCGCAGGACCTACAGGGCTGGGACCCGGCCGGGCAACTGGGCGAACCGGGCACGTACCCCTTCACCCGCGGGGTCTACCCGAGCATGTACACCGGCCGCCCCTGGACCATGCGCCAGTACGCCGGCTTCGGCACCGCCGCCGAATCGAACGCCCGCTACCGGCAGCTGATCGCCCACGGCACCACCGGCCTGTCGGTCGCCTTCGACCTGCCCACCCAGATGGGCCACGACTCCGACGCGCCCCTCGCGCACGGCGAGGTCGGCAAGGTCGGCGTGGCGATCGACTCGGTCGAGGACATGCGGGCGCTGTTCGACGGCATCCCGCTCGACCAGGTGTCGACCTCGATGACCATCAACGCCCCGGCCGCCCTCCTGCTGCTGCTCTACCAGCTGGTGGCGGAGGAGCAGGGAGCGCGGGCCGGCCAGCTGACCGGCACGATCCAGAACGACGTGCTGAAGGAGTACATCGCGCGGGGGACGTACATCTTCCCGCCGAAGCCGTCCCTGCGCCTGACGGCGGACATCTTCAAGTACTGCACCGCCGAGATCCCGAAGTGGAACACGATCTCGATCTCCGGCTACCACATGGCCGAGGCCGGGGCGTCGCCCGTCCAGGAGATCGCCTTCACCCTGGCGGACGGCATCGAGTACGTCCGTACGGCGGTCGCGGCCGGTATGTCCGTCGACGACTTCGCGCCCCGCCTGTCCTTCTTCTTCGTGGCCCGTACGACGCTGCTGGAGGAGGTCGCCAAGTTCCGTGCCGCCCGCAGGATCTGGGCGCGGGTGATGCGGGAGGAGTTCGGGGCGCGCAACCCCAAGTCCCTGATGCTCCGCTTCCACACCCAGACGGCGGGCGTCCAGCTGACGGCGCAGCAGCCGGAGGTGAACCTGGTCCGGGTCGCCGTACAGGCCCTGGCCGCGGTGCTGGGCGGCACCCAGTCCCTGCACACCAACTCCTTCGACGAGGCGATCGCCCTGCCGACCGACAAGTCCGCCCGCCTGGCGCTGCGCACCCAGCAGGTGCTGGCGCACGAGACGGACGTGACGGCGACGGTGGATCCGTTCGCGGGGTCGTACGCGGTGGAGCGGATGACGGACGAGGTCGAGGAGGCGGCCGTCGACCTGATGCGGCGGGTGGCGGACCTGGGCGGGGCGGTCGCGGCGATCGAGCGGGGCTTCCAGAAGTCCGAGATCGAGCGGAACGCCTACCGGATCGCCCAGGAGACGGACTCCGGGGACCGGGTGGTGGTCGGCGTCAACCGCTTCCAGTTGGACGCGGAGGAACCGTACGAGCCCCTCCGCGTCGATCCCGCCATCGAGGCCCGCCAGGCGGAGCGGCTGGAGAAGCTGCGGGCCGAGCGCGACCAGCGGGCGGTGGACGCGGCGCTGGACGCGTTGCGGAAGGCGGCCGAGGGGGAGGACAACGTCCTGTACCCGATGAAGGAGGCGCTGCGGGCGCGGGCGACGGTGGGGGAGGTGTGCAACGCGCTCCGCGGGGTCTGGGGGGCGTACGAGCCGTCGGAGGTGTTCTGACCTCCGGGACGGCGACCCCCGACCCACCCGGACCGGAGTGTCGTACCCCCGTGCGACACTCCACCCATGTTCGGCGTCATCGACCTTCCCACCTATCTGGCAGGACTCGTCCTGATCGTCCTGCTGCCCGGGCCCAATTCCCTCTACGTCCTCTCCGTGGCCGCGCGGCGCGGAGTGCGGGCGGGCTACACCGCTGCCGCGGGGGTGTGGTGCGGCGACACCGTGCTGATGACGTTGTCCGCCGCCGGGGTCGCCTCGTTGCTGAAGGCCAACGCCCTGCTGTTCGGGATCGTGAAGTACGCCGGTGCCGGGTATCTGACCTGGCTGGCGATCGGGATGCTGCGGGCCGCCTGGCAGATGTGGCGGACCCGGAGAGAGCAGGCCGCGGAGGAGGACACCCCGCTCGGGACCGGAGACGAGCGGCCCTTTCGGCGGGCGTTCGTCGTCAGCCTCTTCAACCCCAAGGCGATCCTGTTCTTCGTCGCCTTCTTCGTGCAGTTCGTCGATCCGGACTACGCCTACCCGGCCCTGTCCTTCGTCGTCCTCGGCGCGTTCGCCCAGCTGGCGAGCTTCCTCTATCTCAGCGCGCTGATATTCAGCGGCACCCGCCTTGCCGCGGCGTTCCGGCGGCGCAAGCGGCTGTCGGCGACGGCCACTTCGGCGGCGGGCGCGCTGTTCCTGGGCTTTGCCGTGAAGCTGACGCTGGCCAGCGCGTAGGGCGGGGTCAGACGCCGACCCCGGCCAGGTAGGCCCCGACCCCGTCCGCCGCCTCGCCCGTCCAGCCCACATAGCCGTCGGGGCGGATCAGGAAGACCCCCGGGCCGTACGACGCCGGCGCCGTCGGGAGCGCGCGCACGCCAACGGCCGGGGCGTCTGCGCCCAGCAGCGTCCAGTGCGGGCCGCGGAACACGTCGAAGAGGCGGACCCCGGACACCGTGCCGTCCGGGGCGCGGTCGCCCGCCCGGACGCCGGTCGGGTCCCTGCGCGTCTCCACGCTCAGGGACGACTCCCGGTAGCCCAGCCCCAGTTGCATCGTCGCCTTCCCGCGCCGTACCTCACCGCGGTGCACCCCCGTCGAGAGGTTCAGCATGGCCGCGGCGTTCGCCCGGCGTTCCTCCGCATAGGTGTCGAGAAGGGAGTCCGGCGCCCCGGCCCGCAGCACCGCGCCCAGCTTCCAGCCCAGGTTGTAGGCGTCCTGGACGCTGGTGTTCAGGCCCTGGCCGCCGGCCGGGGAGTGCACGTGGGCCGCGTCGCCGGCGAGGAACACCCGGCCGACCCGGAAGCGGTCCGCGAGGGCGGCGCGTGGACGGAAGTCCGATGCCCAGCGCAGTTCCGTCACGTCCTCGGCGTCCAGGTGGGTGTACTCGGCGACGATCTTGCGGACGCCGTCGAGGGACAGGTCGAGGTCCGTGCCCTCCGGGAAGCGCCCCGCCAGCTGGAAGTCCTCCGTGGCGGGGAGCGGGCACAGCATGACCCCGCTGCCCTCGGGTCCCGGGAACGCGTGCCAGTGGCCCCGGTCCAGGCCCCGCAGCCGTACGTCCGCGACCAGGAACGGCGCGGGGTCCACCGGCTCGCCGGTCATGCCCACGCCCACCGCGCGCCGGACCACCGAGCGACCGCCGTCGGCCGCGACGACGTACCCCGCGCGAGCGGTCGTACCGTCGGCGAACCGCACGGTCACGCCCGCCGCGTCCTGCTCCAGGCCGGTCACCTCGTGCCCGAAGGCGACCCGGCCGCCCAGCTCCAGCAGTCGCGCGTACATGATCTCCTGCGTCCGCCACTGCGCGACCATCCACGGCTCGGCGTACGGAGTGCCCGCGTCCGCCTCGGCCTTGTCGAACATCGGCTGTTCGCCGACCCGCTCGCCGTCCTTCCAGATCATCCGCATGGGGACGGGGCCGCCCGCAGCGCGGATCGCCTGCAGCACCCCGAGGTCGTCGAAGACCTCCAGGGTGCGCGGCTGGAGCCCCTTGCCGCGCGAGCCAGGGAACAGTGCCTCCGCCCGCTCCACGATCAGGGCCTCCACGCCGCGCCGGGCGAGGTCGATGCCGAGTGTCAGGCCCGTCGGACCCGCCCCCACGATCAGAACATCCATCGCATATCTCCTTAACGTCGTTAAGCTCCGTTGCCCATGAGCCTGCCCTTAACGCTGTTAAGCTGTCAAGCGTGAGCCCCGAGAAACGCGCACCCCTGGACCGCCGACGCGTCGCCGACGCCGCGCTGCGGCTGCTGAACGAGGTCGGCCTGGACGGCCTGACCCTGCGCGCCATCGCGAAGGAGCTGGACGTCAAGGCGCCCGCGCTGTACTGGCACTTCAAGGACAAGCAGGCGCTGCTGGACGAGATGGCGACGGAGATGTACCGGCGGACGGTCGCGGGCACCGAGCTCGATCCCGCCGACACCTGGCAGGAGCGACTGCTGAAAGCGGGCCGCGGACTGCGGGCCGCGCTGCTCGGCTACCGCGACGGCGCCAAGGTGTTCAGCGGGTCACGTTTCACGGGCACGGACCACGCGCCCCAGCTGGAGGCCAACCTGCGGCTGCTGACGGAAGCCGGATTCACGCTCGCCCAGGCGGTCCACGCGGGCCGCACGGTGAACGCGTACACGATCGGCTTCGTCACCGAGGAGCAGGGCGTGCAGCCCCTCCCGGGCGAGCGCCGGGAGGGGTACGACGTCGGGGAACGCGCCCGGCGGATGGCCGAGTTCCCGCTCGCCGCCGAGGTGGGACAGCTGCTCTTCGACGGTTACGACGAGCAGTTCGAGGAGGGCCTGGCGATCGTGATCGCGGGTGTCGGGGCGCGGTACGGGATCGGCTGAGCCGTCACCTCCGGGCGGCGCGGGCGTTGCGGATCGCCCGGGTGACCACCGGCGGCAGCAGGTCGACGGCGACCCGGCGGACCCGGCTCGCGCCACGGCGCGGTACGGGCCGCACCGGCGCGGGCGTCGGGGTCTCCCGCGGAAGCGGCTCCGGCTGCGACTGCGGCAGCGCGGCCGCCTCCGCGTGCCTGGAGGGCGGGAACTCCGGCGCCCGCATGCCCTTGGACTTCAGCCGGACGATCCGGTGTCCGGCGGCCTCCTGGACGCTCAGATGGCAGTCGGACCGCTCCCGCACCATGGCCAGCAGCTCCTCCTGGACCGGCTCCGGGTCGCCCCAGGTGCCGTAGAGCTTCTGGGTGCTCAGGCAGACGGGGCGCAGGCCACGGTTGAGCACGGCCTCCCAGGTGGCTATCGAGACTCCGGGGGTGTGCTCGGAGCGGAAGTCGTCCAGGACGACGATTCCGTCCGGGAGCAGCAGATCGCGGGCGGTGCCGATGTCGCCGTGCACATGCTCGTACAGGTGGGACGCGTCGATGTGCACGAACCGGCAGGAGTCCGGCTCGACCTCGGCGGGCACCAGCGAGCTGGGGCCCTGCAGCACACGGGGCAGTTCGTCGTGGAAGGAGAGGTAGTTGCCCTCGAAGACGCGCCGGGTCAGCGCGCCGTACGACTTCGAGGACTCGGCCTGGTTGGCGTCGTCCGGGGCGTCGCCCTCGAAGAGGTCGCACACCGTGTACCGCTCGCCCGGCTGCTGGTGCCGGCCGATGAAGATCGCGCTCTTTCCCATGTAGACCCCGACTTCCAGCAGATCACCTCGCATCTCCGCGGTTTCCTGCCGGTTCAGGAACCAGTCGAAGAGCAACTGGTCGAGCACCGGGAACCAGCCGGCGACGTCGTCGAGACGGTGGGGCTGTCGCGTCGTTTCCTGGATGGTGGCCATGCGGGGTGGGCACTCCCTCGGTACGGCGTCTGTGGGATCCCTGCGGAAAGCCTGTGCGGCCTGGGGGTGGCAAGGGCTCTACGGTGCCTGCCCGAGGTGCCGGTTCAAAACCCAAGACGAGATGAACGCACGCCCAACTTCCGCTCCTTCAGCGCCCGCTTCAGACGCGGCCCGAACGGCCTCTCCACGAACCGGTGGATCAGCCAGGCGAGCAGCAGCATGGAGACCACCGTCACCCCGAGCGTCGGCCACGCGGGCAGCCCGAGCCCCCGGTGCAGCACCCGGATGACGAACCAGCCGAGGTGCTCGTGCACCAGGTAGAACGGGTACGTCAGCGCGCCCGCCGTCACCAGCCACGGCCAGGAGGCCCAGCGCGTCCAGCCCAGCGCCACGGTGGCGACGGCCGCGAAGGCGACGGTGACGATCAGGACGACGACATAGGGGTCACGGTGCGGGTGCGGGCCCCACAGGCCGCGCGTGGCCTCGCTCTGGGCGAGCAGCCAGGACATCGCGACGATGCCCCAGGCGAGCAGGTCGCCGCCGAAGCGGTGGACCAGGTACAGCGCCAGACCGCCGGTGAAGAACGGGGCGTACTCGGGCATGACGACCTGGTTCAGCAGCTCGTTGCCGGACGAGTGGCACAGGACGGCCGCCAGGGTCCAGACGCACGCGAACAGCACCACCCGGCGGTAGGTCACCCCGCGCAGGACGACGAGCAGCGCGAACAGCGCGTAGAAACGGACCTCGACCCACAGCGTCCAGCACACGCCCAGCACGCGGGTCGCGCCCATCGGCTGCTGGAGCATCGTCAGGTTGACCAGGAACTCGTCGAGGCGGACCGGGTGGACCACGACGGGCAGGGCGAGGGACGCCCCCGTGACCAGGACCAGGGCCACCCAGTAGGCGGGGTAGAGACGTGCGATCCGGGAGCGGAAGAAGTCGCCGAGGGTGCGGCCCCAACTGCTCATGCAGATCACGAAACCACTGATGACGAAGAAGAGCTGCACACCGAGGTTGCCATAGACGGCGGCCCGGGACAGCGTCGGGAACAGGTGGGCCGGGCTCCCGTGCCAGGACGCGGAGACCGTGCCGCCGCGACCGGTGTAGTGGTAGAGGCAGACCATCAGCGCGGCGACGAGCCGCAGACCGTCCAGGGCGAGCAGCCGGCTCCGGGGTCTGGGGGCGGGGGCCGTTCCGGCGGTGGGGGAAGCGGGAACGGCGGCGAGGGTGGGGGTTGAAACAGCCATGGTGTCCGGCGCCTACCCGAACAAACGCTGATCATCTCGGTATTTTGTGTGAAAGTACCTGAAATGACTGCGTAGTTGAGCTGACATCCGGGTGAACGGGGAGGGCGGGCCCGACCGCGGGCCCGCCTCGCCTCAGCGTCGTACGGAATTGCGCAGGCTCCGCGCCTTCTTCGCCACCCGGCGGACCGTCGCGTTGCGCGGGATGAACGCCAGCTGGGAGGGCACCCCGCCGGGCAGGGCCAGCGAGGACAGGCGCCGGCGCTTGAAGTAGCGCATGGTGCGCTGGTTCAGGTTCCGCGCCAGCCAGGTCTCGGCCTGCGCGCGCAGCCTCGGGTAGATCTTCGGCTGCATCGCGAAGCCCACCGCGCGGATCAGTGCGCCGAGCGCCTCCACGTCCATGCCGGCCCGCTGCTCGGTCACCGCGGCGCGGTCGCGGAGGTCGGGCAGCAGCGCGTCGACGATGGTCACCGGGACGCGGTTGCTGTTCTCGTACGGCGTCAGCTGCTCCAGCAGCAGCTCGGTGCCGATGCGGGCGACCGGCAGGCCGTACAGGGCCTGCGCCGTGAGCAGGGCGGTGGAGAAGCAGCCGACGACCAGCGCGGGACGCATCCGCTGGTACAGCACCTCGGCGAGGACCGGGGTGTCGAGCACGGTCAGCTCGACCTCCAGCCGCTCCGCCTCCTGCTCCAGCAGGCGGGTGAAGCGGGCCGGGGCGGACGGGTGCGGCTTGAACACCACCTTGGTGTGCCCGAGCGCGGCCGCGCCCTTCAGCATCCGCACATGCAGGTTCTCCTCCTGCTCGGCGGTGAGGATGTCCAGCGCCGACAGATACTGGCCGAGCAGCAGTGCGGGCTCCTCGACCTCCGGCAACTCCGCGCCCGACGGGGCGAGTTCGGCGAGCACCTTGGTGAAGGCGGACGTCTGCAGCACCTCGCCGGGTACGTCGAACTCGGTCAGCAGCAGCGGCTTCAGGCCCGGCACCAGGTCCAGGTGCAGCACCCGGTCCACGCGGGTGCCGACCAGCGGGTCGATCTTGTTGCGGGTGGGGCCGTAGCTCATCAGGCCGTCGGCGTAGACCGTCACCGGGGCCCCGGTGAAGATCTGCGCGAGCGCCAGGGCCGGGTTGACCTGGATCGACTCGACGGCGAGTGCCACGTCCTCGTCGCCCAGCCGCCACTCATGACGCAGGAAGCGTTCCCACAGCGGCAGGTCGTCGCCGCGGGGCGCCCAGCCGCCCGGATGGAACGGGAAGATGGTCTCGTTGTACGAGATCACCTCGTCGAACCGGTCGCGCAGCTTCTCGAAACCGGGCGCCTCGTCCAGCGCGGGCGTGGTCTCGGGCGTGGCCGCGTTGTTGCACACCAGCAGGATCCGCCGGTCGGCCGGGCGGAAGCAGCCGGAGTCCAGGGCGGCGGCGAGCGTGGCCGTGCCGTACAGCGTCGACGCCTGGAAGATCTGGGTGGTCACGCGGCGGCCCCCGCGGAGGCGGGACGGCGGCGCAGCCGGCGCAGCTTGGTGGCGCGCTGGAGGTCCATGGAGTCCAGCGCCTCGTCCAGCACGTCCTGCGGCATGCGCCGCAGGGCCGCGGCACTCATGGATTTCAGTTTCTTCGCCACCGCGGGCTCGAACCTTTCGATGGATCCCAGATGATGGGAAATGATGGCGCAATAGGTGCGGACGGCCTTCGGCAGCAGCTGGTCGGCGTCCCGGTCCTCGGCGGTTTCCGCGACGACCTGGTCGAACGCGCGAATGAAATCGAGCTGCCGGACATCGCCGATCTGGGTGAGCGAGGAAGCGACTCCGCGCCGGTAGAACACCCCGAGCATGCTCACCGCGGCGAAGGACTCCGCCTCCCGGTGCAGCTTCCAGATCCACGGCCGGTCCTCGGCCGTGCGCAGTCCGTGGGTGAAGTGCAGCAGCCCCTTGTCCACGAGCCGCCGGTGGTAGACGCCCGCCCACGCGTACGCGTAGTCGACGGACGTGGACCGGTCGGCGGGCAGGATCGCCTCCCGCGGGTCCATCACCACGTTGCGCCGGCCGACCGGCACCCTGTTCACCGTGCGCGAGCGGGCCGTGCACTGCACATGGTCGGTGCGGATGAAGTCGCAGCCGAGTTCATCCATGGCCTCGACCAGCTGCGGGAAGTAGCCGGGGGCGAGCCAGTCGTCGCCGTCCAGGAAGGTCAGGTACGTACCGCGCGCGCGGTCGATACCGGTGTTGCGGGCGGTCGCCAGCCCCCCGTTCTGCTCGTGCCGGACGTAGACCGCTCCGGGCAGCTCGCGCTCCGCGCGCGCGAGAATCTCTGGTGTCCCGTCGCGTGAACAGTCGTCGACGAGAATGAATTCGAAGTCCTCACGCGCGTTCGCCTTCAGGCTCCTGAGCGTGTCGGGCGCGTATTGCTGCACGTTGTAGAACGGCACGATGACGGAGAGCTTGACCACGGCTTGAACGTTAGGGCGAAGCCCGTCATTCGTCTTGACCGGCTGCTTGATGCCGGGTGAACGGCACATGGCGAAGCTGTGAACCGGGCCTTTTTCCCGTGCTCTCGCGCCCTGATTCGCCATTCGGCGATGTGCTGTTAACCGTTTGTTGCATTCGGGTTGGGCGGATCCTCGGAATGGCTTCCTAGCGTCTTCGGCGTGCCAGCAAGTGCTACGAAGTCCCTGCGGGTCGCCGTCCTCGCCGATTCCGACACCCGATGGAAGTGGGGTGCGCTCACCGCGCAGCGCCTCGCTCCCGCGGACGCCGAGATCCGGCTCGACGGCTACCTCCTGCGGGGGCGCGCCACCCCGACAGCCCGCCAGCTGAAGGAGGTCGGCGTCCGGGCGGACTCCCTCCGCGAGGTCACCGGCGTCGAGTTCCTGCGTGCGATGGGCGGAGCCGCCGAGGACCCGTACGACGTCCTCATCCTCGCGCTCGTCGGCGGCGGCGTCCAGGCCATGCTGCACGGACTGCGCGCCACCTGGGCGGGCGCCGGCAAGCGCCCCGTCGTCGTCACCGGTTACGTCGGTGTCGTCTACGAGAAGCTCGCCGACGGCCTGCTGCTGCGGCACGGCGCGGACCTCGTCCTCGCCAACTCCCGCCACGACGCGGACCGGTTCCGGGCCGTGTACGAGGGCGTGGGCGCCGACGCCTCCTCGGTCACCGAGGTCGCGCTGCCCTTCCTCGGCGGGGCGCCGTACACCGGCGAACACGAGCCGTACACGGTCGTCTTCGCCGCCCAGCCGTCCGTCCCGGACAGCCGCAAGGACCGTACGTACCTGCTCGACCGGCTGATCGAGCACGCCCGGAAGCACCCCGAGCGCGAGGTGCTGCTGAAGCTGCGCTCCAGGCCCGGCGAGCACACCACCCACATCGAGGAGCTGCCGTACCAGAAGCTGGCGCAGGGCAAGGACCTGCCCGCCAACTTCCGCCTGGTGTACGGCCACATGGGCGAGGTGCTGGACCGCACCGACCTGCTGGTCACGGTCAGCTCCACGGCCGCCCTGGAGGCCCTGCACCGCCGCGTCCCCACGGTGATCCTGACCGACCTGGGCGTGCGCGAGGTGCTCGGCAACCACCACTTCACCGGCTCCGGGTGCCTGGCCTCCTGGGACCAGCTCGACGCCGGGCACCGGCCGGTGCCGGACGCGCAGTGGGTGGCCCGGCAGGGCGTTTGCGCCGACGGCTCGTACGACACGGCCTTCGACACCGCCCGCGAACGCATCGCCGAGCTGCTCGACCGCCCCGGCGGCCTGCCGCCCCTGAACCCCTACTACACCCCCGAGACCGCGCCCGGCTATCTGCCCGGCATCCTCGCCCGGCACCACCTCGGCCCCGACGGCGTCCCGCTGCCCGGCGCGCCCGCCGCCGACAAGGAGCCCGGACCGGTCCGCCAGATCGTGCGCCGCGCCGCGCGTGGCGCCTACCGCCACGGCGTGCAGCGGGTCGCTCCGGTGATCCGCCGGATGGGGGAGCTGTGACCATCCAAGGAGACCCCATGTCCAACCCGGAAGCGGGCCAAGGCGCGACCGTGCGCCGCGTGCTCGCGGTGATCCCCGCGCGCGGCGGCTCCAAGGGCGTGCCCGCGAAGAACCTCGCCCCCGTCGGCGGAGTCCCGCTGGTGGCGCGCGCGGTGCGCGAGTGCCGGGCGACCCGGCTGGTGACCGACGTCGTCGTCTCCACCGACGACCAGGCCATCGCCGCCGCCGCCCGGGAGGCCGGCGCCGAGGTCGTGCTGCGGCCCGCCGCCATCGCCGGGGACACGGCGACCTCCGAGGCCGCGGTCCTGCACGCCATGGACGCGCACGAGGCGCTGCACGGCGCGGCGGTCGACGCGGTCCTGCTCGTGCAGTGCACCAGCCCGTTCATCGTCCGCGAGGACATCGACGGGGTCGCCTCGGCGGTGATCGAGGACGGTGCGGACACCGCGCTGACGGTCGCGCCGTTCCACGGATTCGTCTGGCGGGAGGCGGTCGACGAACTCGCCGCGCACGGCGGGCCGTCGGCCACCGGCGCGGTCACCGACGGCCAGGCCGTTCCCGCGCCGACCGCCGGAGGCTGCGGCGTCAACCACGACAAGTCCTACCGCCCCCGCCGCCAGGACCGCCCCCAGGACTTCCTGGAGACCGGCGCCGCCTACGCGATGGACGCGGCCGGCTTCCGCAAGCACCAGCACCGCTTCTTCGGCCGTACGGAACTCGTCCGCACCGACCCCGCGCGCGTGCTGGAGATCGACGACCCGCACGACCTGGCCCGGGCCCGCGCCCTGGCGCCCCTCTTCGACGCGGACCTCCCCGGTTCGCTGCCGACCGCCGACGACATCGACGCGGTCGTACTGGACTTCGACGGCACCCAGACCGACGACCGGGTGCTGATCGACTCCGAAGGACGGGAGTTCGTCTCCGTGCACCGCGGCGACGGACTCGGCATCGCGGCCCTCCGCAGGAGCGGCCTGAAGATGCTGATCCTGTCCACGGAACAGAACCCTGTGGTCGCCGCCCGCGCCCGGAAGCTCAAGCTCCCGGTGCTGCACGGCATCGACCGCAAGGACCTCGCGCTGAAGCAGTGGTGCGAGGAGCAGGGCATCGCGCCGGAGCGCGTGCTCTACGTCGGCAACGACGTCAACGACCTGCCGTGCTTCGCCCTCGTCGGCTGGCCCGTGGCGGTCGCGAGCGCCCACGACGTCGTACGCGGCGCCGCACGCGCGGTCACCACCCTCCCCGGCGGTGACGGCGCGATCCGAGAGATCGCCAGCTGGATCCTCGGCCCCTCTCTCGATTCCCTCCCCAAGTAAGGACATCCCCTGATGAGCACCAACTCCCGTCTGCGTACGTTCGGTTCCCGCGAGGTCGGCCCCGGCCGTCCCGTCTACATCTGCGGCGAGATCGGCATCAACCACAACGGTGAGCTGGAGAACGCCTTCAAGCTGATCGACGTGGCCGCCGAGGCCGGCTGCGACGCGGTCAAGTTCCAGAAGCGCACCCCGGAGATCTGCACCCCGCGCGACCAGTGGGACATCGAGCGCGACACCCCCTGGGGCCGGATGACCTACATCGACTACCGCCACCGCGTGGAGTTCGGTGAGGACGAGTACCGCCAGATCGACGAGTACTGCAAGGAGAAGGGGATCGCCTGGTTCGCCTCCCCGTGGGACACCGAGGCCGTCGCCTTCCTGGAGAAGTTCGACGTCCCCGCCCACAAGGTGGCCTCCGCCTCCCTGACGGACGACGAGCTGCTGCGCGCCCTGCGCGCCACCGGCCGCACGGTCATCCTCTCCACGGGCATGTCGACCCCCAAGCAGATCCGCCACGCGGTCGAGGTCCTGGGCAGCGACAACATCCTCATGTGCCACGCCACCTCCACCTACCCGGCGAAGGCCGAGGAGCTGAACCTCCGCGTGATCAACACGCTGGAGAAGGAGTACCCGAACGTCCCGATCGGCTACTCCGGCCACGAGACCGGCCTGCAGACCACCCTCGCCGCGGTCGCGCTCGGGGCGGCCTTCGTCGAGCGTCACATCACCCTCGACCGCGCCATGTGGGGCTCCGACCAGGCCGCGTCGGTGGAGCCGCAGGGCCTGGAGCGCCTGGTCCGCGACATCCGCGTCATCGAGTCCTCCCTCGGCGACGGCGTCAAGAAGGTCTACGACTCCGAGCTCGGCCCGATGAAGAAGCTGCGCCGCGTCGCCGGTGCCGTCGCCGAGGCGGAGATCGCCGCGGCGGCGGGCGAGCCGGTCACGGTCTGAGTGTTTTGATCCCCTTACGACGGGACGGTCGTACGCCGATGAGCCCCCGCGCCGGTCACGCCGGCCGCCCTCCCCGCACGCTCGCCTTCGTGGAGAGCCCGGTCCAGCTGCTCAACGTGCTGGAGTGGGCGCACCTGCACGGACTGGGCGGCGCGGAGCCCGACCCGCTGCCGGGCACGGACCCGCTTCCGTCCGTGCCCACGCAGGTGCGGCGAACGGTGGCCGGCGACCCGTCAGGCGCCGGCGCGGAGCTCACGGTCGTCGTCCTGTCCCCGACCGACCCCATGACCCGGGGCCAGCTGCGCCGCATGGCGGACCTGGCCCGGGACGAGGGGTACCGGGTGCGCTGGGAGGAGGCGCGGGGCGGCCCGGCCGCGCCCTTCTCCACGATCGGCGGCCTGGCGGGACCGCTCCGCCGGGCCGACCGGATCGTGATGGGCGACCCCTTCTCGCGGTATGTGCAGTTGCTGTTGACGATCACCCGGGCGAAGGACCTGGTCGTGGTCGACGACGGCACGGCGACGATGGAGTTCGTCGCCCAACTGGCCCGGGGCGAGCGGCTGGTCCGCTGGCACCGCAAGGGCGGCCGACCGGGGGCACGGGATCTGCTGTTCGCCCCGGTGTCGTCCTCGGCCCGGCGCCGGCTGACGCCGAGCGCGCGCCGGAAGGTCGAGGTCTTCTCCTCGATGCCGGTGACGGAGACCCCGGACGGGGTGACGGTCACGGCCAACGACTTCTGCTGGACCCGCGCCCGTTTCGGTCCCCCGCGCATCACCAAGAGCGCGGACATGGTCGGAACGTCCCTGGTGGAGACGGGAGTCGTGGACGGCGACGCCTACCTCGAGGCGGTCCGTCACCTGGCCAAGACGCACGGTGCGACGCGCTACTTCGCGCACCGCAGGGAGAGCGCGGACAAGCTGCACCGCCTGGCCGCCGAGACCGGCCTGGAGATAGTCCGCCCGGATCTCCCGTTGGAGCTGATCGCCCGCCGTGGTCCCATCGGCCGTACGATCCTCAGCTTCCCGTCGACCGTCGTCCACACCCTGCCGCTGGCCCTCGCGGGCACGGGCGTACGGGTGGCGGTGTGCGACATCGACCCCGCCTGGCTCACGGAGAACGCGTCCCCGCGAGCGCAGGGCTTCCTGTCCGGCGTGACGGGCACGGCCCGGGATGTCCACCGCCTGGCGGCGGTCTCCAGCCTGGCCTAGCCGGCCGACTGGACGGGGGCCCGGAGCGTCGATCGGCTGGGGTGCCGCTGGGGTGGGGGCTGAGCGTCCTTCGGCTGGGGCGGCCGGGCTGAGGGACTGAGCGTCCCTGCGCTGGGGTGCCTGTGCCTGGGGGATGAGCGTCCCTGCGCGGGCGTGGCCGGGCTGGGGGTTGAGCGTCCCTGCGCGGGCGTGGCTGGGCTGGGGGTTGAGCGTCCCTAGGCTGGCGTGGCTGGACGGGGGATGAGCGTCCCTGCGCGCCTGCGCGGGCGTGGCTGGGCTAGCGTCCCTCGGCCGGGGCGGCCGGGTGAGGCTTCCGTGCGTCGTTCGGCTGCGGAAACCGGGCGGGGGCGTGGAGCGTCGTTCGGTGCAGAGCGCGGCGAAGGTGGGCGAGGAAGCTCGGGGCCGGTGATGACGTCCTGGCGCGAGGCACGCCGGCCGTGGCCGGTGGTGCTGGTCCTCCTGACGGCCGGTGATGGGCGGAGCCGTTCCGCTCGGTGGCGCGGTCGCTCTGTCGGTCGCGGCTGACCTGCGGTTTTGGCGCACAGGGCTGGTACAGATCTGCCCATCGCCGTGGCTCAGGTCCTCGCGCCGGGCCGCCGGACGGGGCTCACGCCTCGTCGGCGGGCTTGCGGACCAGCACGAACGCACGTGCCCGGGTCTCCTCCTCGGCCGGTTCCCGGCGCACCGTCGCCACCAGCTCCAGCCCGGCCGCCGTCGTCGCCGCGGCGACCTGCTCCGGAGTGCGCCAGTAGTAGTCGAGGTCGATCTCGTGGCCGAAGCGCTCCGGGAGGTGCAGATGGCCGGGTGCTTCGGCGGTCTGGAAGGCGAGGAGGGCGTGGCCGCCGGGCTGGAGGGTGCGGTGGAATTCGGCGCAGGCCGCCGGCAGGTGGGCGTCGGGGACGTGGATCGTCGAGTACAGGGCGAGGATGCCGCCCAGGGTGGCGTCCGGCAGGTCCAGGGATGTCATCGAACCGATGTGGAAGCGCAGTTGGGGATAGGTGTCGCGGGCCAGCGCCACCATGGCGGGGGAGAGGTCGACCCCGAAGGCCGGCACGCCCAGCTCGTCCAGGAGCGCGGTGCCATGGCCGGGGCCGCTGCCCAGGTCGGCCACGGGGGCCGTGCCGCGCCGGGCGACCAGCTCGGCGAAGGCGGTGATCACGGTGCGGTCCAGGGGATGCCGGCCGCCGGCCGGGAACTGGGCGGCGTAGTCCTTGGCGATCGCGTCGTAGGAGGTGCGGGTCGTCTGCAGGAAGGTCTCGGTCGCATCCGTCACGGGTGCGGACCCTACCGGCCGGGGGTGCGGGGCGTGGTCCGGTTCGTGGACATGGCGCGCGTGACTGCGGGGAGGCATGGTATGCAGAAATAGAGGTGTTTACCCATCAGTGTCCGCCGCCATGCGTCCGCCGGTCAGATTTTCTTCCCCTAACGGGCTGAACTTTTGTTGATCGAGGGGTAGTTGACCAGCCGGGCGTCCTACCCTTCAGAGGGTGAAGCAATTGATGTCCCTAGAGTCCGAGTCCGGCCTCGCGGGGGATGTGCTCCCCGGCGTGCTGAGCGAAGCCCTGCACGCCGAGCTCGTCGCCTTCCGTCGCGACTTGCACATGCACCCTGAGCTGGGCAATCAGGAGTTCCGTACGACCGCCGCGATCAAGGAGCGGCTGGAGCAGGCGGGGCTTCGGCCCCGGGTGCTCGCCAAGGGAACCGGACTCGTGTGCGACATCGGGCTCCCGGAAGGACAGCGGCCGGCCCTGCCGCTGCTGGCCCTGCGCGCGGACATCGACGCCCTGCCCATCCCGGACACGAAGAGTGACTGCCCGTATCGGTCGACCGTGCCCGATCGGGCGCATGCGTGTGGCCACGATGTGCACACGACCGTCGTGCTCGGCGCCGGGCTCGTGCTCGCCGACCTGCACGCCAAGGGCCTGCTGCCCCGTCCGGTGCGGCTCCTCTTCCAGCCCGCCGAGGAGGTGCTGCCCGGCGGCGCGCTGGACGCGATCGAGGACGGGGCGCTGAAGGGGGTCGAGCGGATCCTCGCCGTGCACTGCGACCCCCGCGTGGACGCCGGGAAGATCGGGCTGCGGCACGGTGCGATCACGAGCGCGTGCGACCGGCTGGAGATCGCTCTGGACGGGCCCGGCGGACACACCGCCCGGCCCCATCTGACCACCGACCTCGTCACCGCCGCCGCCCGGGTCGCCGTCGACGTGCCCGCGCTGATCGCCCGCAGGGTCGACACCCGGGCCGGGCTGGCGCTGACCTGGGGGCGGATCGAGTCGGGGCACGCCCCGAACGTGATCCCGCAGCACGCCGAGTTGTCCGGGACCCTGCGCTGCCTGGACCTGGAGGCCTGGCGGCAGGCCCCCGACCTCGTGCACGCGGCCATCGACGAGGTCGCCAGCATGCACCGCGCCAAGTCCGAGATCACGTACGTGCGCGGAGTGCCGCCCGTGGTCAACGACCGGGAGTCCACCGATCTGCTGCGCCGGGCGATGGCGGCGCGCCGCGGCCGGGACGCCGTCGAGAGCACCGAGCAGAGCCTCGGCGGCGAGGACTTCTCCTGGTACCAGGAGCACGTCCCGGGCGCCATGGCCCGGCTGGGTGTCCGGACGCCCGGCGAGCGCACCGTCCGCGATCTCCACCAGGGCGACTTCGACGCCGACGAGCACGCGATCACGGTCGGCGTGGAGATGTTCACGGCTGCGGCCTTCCTGGAGCCGAACGGAATCCAGGGCTGAGCCTCGCGGCCCCGCCGGCCCCGGAGACCATGCCCCGACCGGCCTCCGCGGGCCTCGGAAACGTTCCCGTGACCGACCTCCGCGGGCCTCGGAGACCGTTGCCCTGGCCGGCGCAACACACTCGTAAGCCATTCGTACACGCTGTGCAACAACGCCATGAGAGGACCGGGATACCGAGTTCAAACGCTGTTTGCCTCGAATCGATAACGGCTTCGCGAGAGGGTTTTTTGCGACATCTACGCGCGTTACGATGCCGCGAAGCCGACGCCGCCGGGGCGTTTCGGCTCGAGCACTGGCATGGTGCTCACATCAAGCGCCGACACGGCGCTCAGGTCAGGTGAAGGAGCCTCCCGTGCGCCGGGTAGCCAAGCTTTCCGCTGCGGCAATCGCCACCGCAGCCCTCGCCGTGACTGCCACCGCGTGTGGCAGCACGTCCTCCGACAACAACGCCAGCTCCTCGTCCTCGGGCGGCGCCAAGGGCGGCATCAAGATCGGTCTCGCCTACGACGTCGGCGGCCGTGGTGACCGTTCCTTCAACGACTCCGCCGCGCGCGGTGCCGACAAGGCCGAGAAGGAGTTCGGCGGTTCCATCAAGGAGCTGACCGCCAAGAACTCCGACACCGAGGCCGACCGCGAGCAGCGGCTGTCGGACCTGGCCCAGGCCGGTTACAACCCGGTCGTCGCGGTCGGTTTCTCCTACGCCGCCGCGGTGGAGAAGATCGCGAAGCAGAACCCGAAGACCAGCTTCGGCATCGTCGACTCGGTCGTGAACTCGCCCAACGCCGACAGCATCACCTTCACCGAGGAGCAGGGCTCCTACCTCGCCGGTGTCGCCGCGGCGCTGAAGACCAAGGTGAAGCACGTCGGCTTCGTCGGCGGTGTCGACACCCCGCTGATCAAGAAGTTCGAGGCGGGCTACGTCCAGGGCGTCCACGACACCAACCCGAAGGTCAAGGTCGACGTCCAGTACCTGAGCCACGGCACCGACCTGTCCGGCTTCTCCAGCCCGGACAAGGGCAAGGAGGCCGCCCAGGGCATGCTGGACAACGGCGCCGACGTCGTCTACACGGCGGCCGGCTCCTCCGGCAACGGCGCGATCGAGGCCGTCAACGGCAAGAAGGGCGCCTGGGCCATCGGCGTCGACTCGGACCAGTACAACATCCCGGGTCTGGCCAAGTACAAGAGCTCGATCCTGACCTCCATGGTGAAGAACGTCGACGTCGGCGTGTACGACTTCATCAAGTCCGTCAAGGACGGCAAGCCGCTGACCGGCAACAACGTCTACTCGCTCGCCAAGAACGGTGTCTCGCTGGCCACCAGCGGTGGCTTCATCAGCGACATCCAGCCCAAGCTGGACGCGGCGAAGCAGAAGATCGTCTCCGGCCAGATCAAGGTCAAGACGACCCCGTGACCCGACCGGTACGGCCGGACCGTCCAACCGGCGGTCCGGCCGTACCGTGGACCTGAGGCTCGGCGCAGGGGCGCTTCCGGGGCCCCCGCCGAGCCATAACAATGTGCCAACTCTACGCGTGTAGCGCGGAGTTGCCGCGCTAGCGTCGCCGACGCCCAAGCCCTCCCCTACGCAGCCCCTTTCCCCGAGGAGAGTGCGCCATCAACGCGTCCAGCCCTCCCGCTGCCGTCGAACTGCGCGGCATCACCAAGCGCTTCCCCGGCGTCGTCGCCAACCGCGACATCGACATCACGGTCCGCACGGGCACCGTCCACGCCCTGTGCGGTGAGAACGGCGCCGGCAAGTCCACCCTGATGAAGATCCTCTACGGCATGCAGCAGCCGGACGAGGGCACCATCACGGTGGGCGGCGAACAGGTCACCTTCCACAACCCCGGCGACGCCATCGCCCGCGGCATCGGCATGGTGCACCAGCACTTCATGCTCGCCGACAACCTCACCGTGCTGGAGAACGTCGTCCTCGGCGCGGAGAAGCTGTACGGCATCGGCAACAAGGCCCGCACCAAGATCAAGGAGATCTCGGACGCGTACGGCCTGAACGTCCGCCCGGACGTGCTGGTGGAGGAGCTGGGCGTCGCCGACCGCCAGCGCGTGGAGATCCTCAAGGTCCTCTACCGCGGCGCCAAGACCCTCATCCTCGACGAGCCGACGGCCGTGCTCGTGCCGCAGGAGGTCGACGCGCTCTTCGACAACCTGCGCGACCTGAAGTCCGAGGGCCTCACCGTCATCTTCATCTCCCACAAGCTGGGCGAGGTGCTGTCGGTCGCCGACGAGATCACCGTCATCCGGCGTGGCACCACGGTGGGCACGGTCTCGCCCGAGGGCACCACCCCGAAGCAGCTCGCCGAGCTGATGGTCGGCAGCGAGCTGCCCACCCCGGAGACCGCGGAGTCCACCGTCACGGACGTCCCCATGCTCACCGTGGAGGGGCTGCACCTCGCGCAGACCGACCTCGAGGGCATCGAGCGGATCATCCTGGACCAGATCTCCTTCACCATCCACAAGGGCGAGGTCCTCGGCATCGCCGGTGTGGAGGGCAACGGCCAGTCCGAGCTGGTCGAGGCGATCATGGGCATGCGCCACCCGGACGCCGGCGTCGTCACCCTCGACGGCACCGACATCTCCCAGACCCCCACCCGCGACCGCCGCGAGGCCGGCATCGGCTACATCCCCGAGGACCGCCACCGCCACGGCCTGCTGCTGGAAGCCCCGCTGTGGGAGAACCGCATCCTCGGCCACGTCACCGAGCGGCCCAACGCGCGCGGCGGACTCATCGACATCAAGGCGGCCCGCGCCGACACCGAGCGGATCGTGCAGGCGTACGACGTCCGCACCCCGGGCATCGACGTGACCGCGGCCTCGCTGTCCGGCGGCAACCAGCAGAAGCTGATCGTCGGCCGCGAGATGAGCCACGACCCCAAGCTGCTCATCGCCGCCCACCCCACCCGCGGTGTGGACGTCGGCGCGCAGGCCGCGATCTGGGACTACATCCGCGAGGCCCGCCGCGAGGGCCTGGCCGTGCTGCTGATCTCCGCGGACCTGGACGAGCTGATCGGCCTCTCCGACACCCTGCGGGTGATGTACCGCGGCCGCCTGGTCGCCGACGCCGACCCCGCCACCATCACCCCCGAAGAGCTGGGCTCCGCCATGACGGGTGCGGCCACCGGCCACCTGGAGCACACAGAGGACGACGAGCGATGAAGAAGCTGACCTCACGGATCGACAAGGAGCGGCTGCTCCTCGGCATCGCCGCGCCGGTGCTCGCGGTCGTCGCCGCGCTCGTCGTCACCGCCCTGGTGATCGCCGCGACCGGCAAGAACCCCGGCCCCGCCTTCAACGACATGGTGACCTACGGCTTCGCCAGCGACAGCCAGGTCTACATCCTCAACAAGGCGACGACGTACTACCTGGCCGGTGTCTCGGTGGCCATCGGCTTCCGGATGAACCTGTTCAACATCGGTGTCGACGGTCAGTACCGGCTCGCCGCGTTCTTCGCCGCCGTCCTCGGCGGGGCGCTGACCGTGCCCGGCTGGCTCGCCATCCCGCTGATCCTGATCTGCGCCATGGCGACCGGCGCCCTGTGGGCGGGCATCGCCGGCATCCTCAAGGTGACCCGCGGCGTCAGCGAGGTCATCTCGACCATCATGCTGAACGCGATCGCCACCGCGATCATCGCCTACCTGCTGCAGCCCGGGAAGCTGGCGCAGCTCTACCAGGGCGGCACCGTCGTCGCCACCAAGCCGCTGCCGTCGGCGTCGCACTTCTTCAGCATCGACACCGGCCCGGCCGGCGTGCTGGACGGGTTCATCTTCATCGCCGCCGCCGTCGGCATCGCGTACTGGTTCGTCCTCGGCCGCACCCGCTTCGGCTTCGACCTGCGCACCGTCGGCCAGTCCGAGAGCGCGGCCGCCGCGAGCGGTGTGTCGGTGAAGAAGATGATCGCCACCAGCATGATCATCTCCGGTGCGGTGGCCGGCCTGATCGGCATGCCGACCCTGCTCAACGAGAGCTACCAGTACAGCACCGACTTCCCGACGGGCATCGGCTTCACCGGCATCGCCATCGCGCTGCTCGGCCGCAACAACCCGATCGGCATCGCGCTGGGCGCCCTGCTCTGGGGCTACCTGGAGCGCACCACCAACCACCTGGAGTTCCAGGGCTACGACAAGGAGATCCTCGGCGTCATCCAGGGCGTCATCGTCCTGTGCGTCGTGATCGCCTACGAGGTCGTACGCCGCTACGGCCTCAAGCGCCAGCAGCAGAAGGTCGGCGCCGAACTCGCCGCGCAGGCCGCCGCCCCGACGAAGAAGCAGGAGGTGGCGTGATGACTGCCACGATGACCGACACGCCGCCGCCCGCGGCGCCCAAGGCGGAGGGCGCGGCGCAGCGCTCGGGCCGCTCCTTCGGCCAGATCCTCCTGCTCGTCGCGGGCGCGCTGCTGCTCCTGGCCGCGGTCCGCATGATCACGGGCTCCCAGCAGCTCGACTCCGCGGGCCAGGTCAGCGCCGCGCTCGGCCTCGCCGTGCCGATCGGTCTCGCCGGCCTCGCGGGCCTGTGGTCCGAGCGGTCCGGTGTGGTCAACATCGGCCTCGAGGGCATGATGATCCTCGGCACCTTCGGCGCCGGCTGGGTCGGCTGGCAGTCCAGCCCCTGGCTCGGCCTGCTGGCCGGTATCGGCTTCGGCGTCGTCGGCGGCCTGCTGCACGCCGTCGCCACCGTCACCTTCGGTGTCGACCACATCGTCTCCGGTGTCGCGATCAACCTGCTCGCGCTGGGTGCCACGCAGTACCTCGCCAAGCTGTTCTTCGCGGGCGGCGCGGCGGAGAACGCGGGCGGCAACCCCAAGCAGTCCCCCCCGGCGGACTCGCTGCCGCAGGTCACCGTGCCCGGCCTCTCCGACGGTCTGCAGTCGCTGGAGAACCACCACTGGTTCCTGATCTCCGACCTGGCCGGCATCCTCGGCGGTCTGATCACCAACCTGTCCGTGATCACGATCCTGGCCGCCGTGCTCTTCGTCGCCAGCTGGTGGATCCTGTGGCGCACCCCGTTCGGTCTGCGGCTGCGCTCCTGCGGCGAGAACCCGACGGCCGCCGAGTCCCTCGGCGTCAACGTCTACACGTACAAGTACGCGGCCGTGGCCGTCTCCGGCGGCCTCGCCGGCCTCGGCGGCGCCTTCCTCGCGCTGGTCACCTCGCACACCTACCTGGAGGGCCAGACCGGCGGCCGCGGTTACATCGGCCTCGCGGCGATGATCTTCGGCAACTGGCGTCCGGGCGGCCTCGCGATGGGCGCGGGCCTGTTCGGCTACTCCGACGCCCTCCAGCTGCGCAACGGCGGTACGACCGTCCACGCGCTGCTGCTCCTGCTGGTCATCCTGCTCGTCGTCCTGGCAGGCTGGAAGCTGTACCGCACGTCGCTGTGGCAGGGCGCGATCAGCCTCGTGGTGGCCGCGCTCGTCCTGCTCTGGTACCTGGTCACCGACGAGGTCCCGAGCGACTTCGTGGGCGCCACGCCGTACGTCGTCACCCTGCTGGTGCTGTCGCTGTCGGCGCAGCGCCTGCGGATGCCGAAGGCGGACGGCATGCGCTACCGGAAGGGTCAGGGCAAGTGACGCAGGAAGCCGCCGGGTTCGACTGGGAGGCGCTGCGGGAGGTGGCGCGCGAGGCGATGTCCCACGCGTACGCCCCCTACTCGGGCTTCCCGGTCGGCGTGGCGGCCCGGGTCGACGACGGCCGCACCGTCACCGGCTGCAACGTGGAGAACGCCTCCTACGGCATCGGCCTGTGCGCCGAGTGCGGCCTGGTGTCGGACCTGCAGCGCACGGGCGGAGGCCGCCTGACGCACTTCACCTGCGTCGACGGCACCGGCGGCCTGCTGGTGCCGTGTGGCCGCTGCCGTCAGCTGCTGTACGAGTTCGGCGGCCCGGACCTCCTCCTGGACACCCCCGCGGGCGTCCTGACGCTGTCCGAGATGCTCCCCCAGGCCTTCGGCCCGGACCATCTCACCAAGTAAGTCCCGTACGGCCCTCCTGCCCCGCTCGCAGGGGGGCCGCACACTTCGCACCTCCCGGAAGGAAGCCACCAGCCATGGCCATGGACGCCATCTCCGTGATCCGCACCAAGCGGGACCGCGGCGAGCTGACCGACGAGCAGATCGACTGGGTCATCGACGCGTACACCCGCGGCGAGGTCGCCGACGAGCAGATGTCCTCGCTCGCCATGGCGATCCTGCTCAACGGCATGAACCGGCGTGAGATCGCCCGCTGGACGGCCGCCATGATCGCCTCCGGCGAGCGCATGGACTTCTCCACCCTGTCCCGCCCGACGGCGGACAAGCACTCGACGGGCGGCGTGGGCGACAAGATCACGCTCCCGCTGGCCCCGCTCGTGGCCGCGTGCGGCGCCGCCGTCCCCCAGCTCTCGGGCCGGGGCCTCGGCCACACCGGCGGCACGCTGGACAAGCTGGAGTCGATCCCGGGCTGGCGCGCGCTGCTCTCGAACGAGGAGATGCTGTCCGTGCTGGAGGGGACCGGCGCGGTGATCTGCGCGGCGGGCGACGGCCTGGCCCCGGCGGACAAGAAGCTGTACGCGCTGCGGGACGTGACGGGAACGGTCGAGGCGATCCCGCTCATCGCCTCGTCCATCATGTCGAAGAAGATCGCCGAGGGCACGGGCTCGCTGGTCCTGGACGTGAAGGTGGGCAGCGGCGCCTTCATGAAGACCCTGGACGACGCCCGCGAACTGGCGACCACGATGGTCGGCCTCGGCACCGACCACGGCGTGAGGACGGTGGCGCTCCTGACGGACATGTCCACCCCGCTCGGCCTCACGGCGGGCAACGCGCTGGAGGTCCGCGAGTCGGTGGAGGTCCTGGCGGGCGGCGGCCCGGCGGACGTGGTGGAACTGACGCTGGCCCTGGCGCGCGAGATGCTGGAGGCGGCCGGGGTGAAGGACGCCGACCCGGCGAAGGCCCTGGCAGACGGTTCGGCGATGGACGTCTGGCGCCGGATGATCGCGGCGCAGGGCGGCGACCCCGACGCCGAGCTGCCCACCTCGAAGGAACAGCACGTGATCAAGGCGCCGGCCTCCGGTGTGCTGACCCGCCTCGACGCCTACGGCATCGGCATCGCCGCCTGGCGCCTGGGCGCCGGCCGCGCCCGCAAGGAGGACCCGGTGCAGGCGGCGGCGGGCGTCGAGATGCACGCCAAGCCGGGCGACACGGTGACGCAGGGCCAGCCGCTGCTGACCCTGCACACCGACACCCCGGAGCGCTTCGAGTACGCGCTGCAGGCGGTGGAGGGTTCGTACGACATCGCGGCGGCGGGGACCGACTTCACGCCGTCGCCGGTGGTGCTGGAGCGCATCGCCTGACCTGGGGCCCGCGGCCGGAGGCCGCTGATGCAACGGCTCGTTCGAGTGAACGGGACCGGTGGAGCGCCGCCGGTCCCGTTCGGCATGCCGGACGGCCGATGGACGAGTTCCGGGGCATCCGCCTCGGGCTCACCGTCGGCTGACCGACCCTGCGTCACCCCAGCAGCGCCGCCACCCCCACCAGCACCGGCACCGACACCACCGTCGACAACAGGATCGACTCGCGGGCCAGGCCCTCGGCCACGCGGTAGCGGCCGGCGTACGTGAAGAGGTTCTGCGCGGCCGGGAGGGCCGAGGTCACCACCACGTCCAGCAGCGGGGCCCCGTGCAGGCCGAAGACCATCCTGGCCAGCGCCCACGCCACCAGCGGCTGGCCCAGGGACTTCAGCGCCACGGACAGCAGGACCAGTTGGCGGTCCCGGCCGCGGCCGGGGGCCGAACTGCCGTGCAGCGACATGCCGAAGGCCAGCAGGGCCGCCGGGACGGACATGTTGCCGATCAGGGTGAGGGGGTTCATCAGCGGGCCGGGAAGCGTCCAGCCCGCCGCCGACACCACGACCCCCGACAGCGTGCCCACTGCTATCGGATTGCGCAGCGGTGTCAGCAGGCGCCGCCACACCGTGCCCTTCTCGCCCATGCCGGACAGGTCCAGGACCGTCAGCGCGACCGGGGTCACCAGGACCACCTGGAAGAGCAGCACCGGTGCCACCAGGGACGCGTCGCCCAGGACGTACGCCGCGATCGGGATGCCGAGGTTGCCCGAGTTGACGTAACCGGAGCACAGGGCGCCGATGGTCGTACGGCCCACACCCCAGCGGCGTACGGCACCGACCGCCACGAAGACCCCGGCGACGGCCGCCGTGCTCAGCGCCGTCACCAGCAGCCGCGCCGAGAAGAGCAGCGACAGGTCGGCGCGTGCGAGGGTCGTGAAGAGGAGCGCGGGACCCGCCACCGTGAAGGCCAGCCGGGTCAGCACCTCGCCGCCCTGCGCCCCGAGCGTCCCGTGCCGCCCGAGCACATAGCCCACCCCGATCACGACCGCGATCACCGCGAACCCGCTCAGCACCCCCGTCACACGACCAACCCTCCGAGGAGAAGCGGGAACTGGTCAATGTGATCTGTGCCGGTGGGCGTCCGTGCCGATGATGATCCGTGCGATGAGTTCCGCCCGGCCCGCCGGTCTACCGCACGTGGACGCCGAGGAACCCGCCGTGCTCGTGCTGCGCGGCCCCGTCACCCGGGACGAGGTGGCGGGGCTGTGTGCCCGGGTGCGGACGCTGCTGGCGGGCAGGGGCGCCCGCGTCGTCGTGTGCGACGTGGGCGGGCTCGGGCCCCCGGGCCTGGCCGCCGTGGACCTGCTGGCCCGGCTGGAGCTGGCCGCCCGCCGGGCCGGCGGGCGGATCCGGCTGCGGGACCCCGATCCCGCGCTACCCGCTCTTCTCGACCTCGTCGGCCTCCGCTTCCAGGTGGAGGGGCAGGTCGAACAGCGGGAACCACCGCTTGGTGTCGAGGAAGCAGTGGAAACCGGTGATCCGGCCCTCTGACAGCTCCAGCACCTGCACGGCCCAGGGACTGAAGCCGCCCTTCTCCTCGTCGGGCTTGTAGTGCGCGAACCCCGGCAGGCCGTTGACCTGCACCGGCAGCAGCCGCGAGCCGGCGCAGGAGGCGCCCAGCGTCGACATGAACCCGGTGATGTCGGCCGGGCCGCGCAGCCACAGGTCGAACGGCGGCATCGTCATGACGGCGTCCTCGTGCAGCAGCGCCGTCAGCGCCGTCATGTCATAGCCCTCGAAGGCTTTGACATAGCGTTCCAGGAGTTTCTGCTGCTCCTCGTCGAGAGGATCGGACACCGCGCCCTCGGGGCTCGCGTCCGCGCGCTCCGCGAGCGTGGCCCGTGCCCGCTGCAGCGCGCTGTTGACCGAGGCGACCGAGGTGTCCAGCAGCTCGGCGACCTCGCTCGCCTTCCAGGCCAGCACCTCGCGCAGGATCAGCACCGCCCGCTGCTTGGGCGGCAGTTGCTGGAGGGCCGCCATGAAGGCCAGCCGGATCGACTCCTTCGCGACCGCGGCCTCCGCCGGATCGTCGACCGTCGGCAGCACGCGCGCGTCCGGCACCGGCTCCAGCCAGGTGTGGTCCGGGCGGGGCGAGAGCGCGGCCCGCGCGAGCGGGGTCGATTCCGTCAGGTCCATCGGTCTCGCCCGCTTGTTGCCCGCCGTCAGCATGTCCAGGCACACGTTCGTCGCGATCCGGTACAGCCACGAGCGCAGGCTGGAGCGGCCCTCGAACTTGTCGTAGCTCCGCCAGGCCCGCACCAGGGTGTCCTGCACCGCGTCCTCCGCCTCGAAGGAGGAGCCGAGCATGCGGTAGCAGTACCCGGTCAGCTCGGTCCGGTGCTTCTCCAGTGCGACGTCGAGATCCGCCGTCGCCGTGCTGTCGCCCATCGTCCACCCACCCCTGTGGCCGTCCTGTAGCGCTCCTTCGCGCCCCAGCACTTCGGAAGCTACCGCACCCCACTGACAACGGCCCCCCAAGTCCGAAAAAGCCCAGCTCAGACCAGTTGCTTCACGGACATGAGCAGATGCCGGTGACCCTCCGCCGCCCCGGTGCCGCCCAGCAGCACCCGCTGCCCCGCCCCCAGCAGCTCCACCCGCAGCCGGGTGTCCTCGAACGAGGTCAGCGCGTCGAGCAGATACGCCGGGTTGAACGCCACCGTGACCTCCGGCGCGCCCCGCAGGACGGCCGGCAGCCGCTGTGCCGCCACGTCGTCGCCGTAGCCCGCCCGCACCAGCAGCGATCCCTCGGCCGCGGCGAAGTCCAGTCGCACCGGGCTGTTCGCCTCCGCCACCACCGCCACCCGGCGTACCGCCTCGGCCAGCGCCCCGGCGTCCACCTCGGCGACCGAGGCACCCGCCAGCTCGAACAGCGACCCGTACCCCGGCAGGCGACCCTCCAGCCGCCGCAGCACCGTCCGCACGCTCCCAGCCTGGAACCCGCTCGGCAACCCGCCCTCGAGCGCGATCACGCCCCCGCCGGTCCGCGCCCGCGGATCGAGCCCGATCCGGACGGACCCGCCCCGCGCCAGCGCCCGCGCCGCCTCCAGCAGCCGCCGCGCGGGCACCAGCACCTCCACCGCATCCCCGGCCGCCCCCGCCTGCGGCTTCCACTCCAGCTGCCGTACCGCACAGCGGTACCGGTCGCACGCCGACAGGGTCATCTCCTCGCCGGTCAGGCGGAGTTGGATTCCCGTGAGCGCCGGGAGCGTGTCGTCGCGGCCCGCCGCCACCGCGACCTGCCCGACGGCCGTCGCGAACGTCTCCGCGTCCACCGCGCCGTACTCCGGGGGCGACTCGGGCAGCGCCGGGTACTCCTCGTACGGCAGCGTCGACAGCCCGAACCGGGTGCCGTCCGCCTCCACGGCCAACCGCGTCCCCTCCAGCACGCAACTCACCGGCCCCTCGGGCACCACCCGGCACACGTCCAGCAGTCTGCGCCCCGGCACCAGCACCCGGCCTGCCGCCGACACCTCGGCCACCGCCTCCGCCCGGACCGCGGTCTCGAAGTCGAACCCGGACACCGTCAGCCGCCCCGCCTCCGCGACCAGCGCCAGCCCGCCCAGCACGGGCACCGGCGCCCGCGCGGGCAGCGCGCGCGACGCCCTCCCCACCGCCTCCGCCAGCTCCCCGCGCGCGATCCTGAACTCCATACGGCAAACCCCCCGCGTCGATGGACAGTTGTCCGGCGGACGCTATCGGCGTCCACTGACAACCGGCCCCGAGCAGGGGGTTCAGCCACGAGGTCAGTGCGCCGCGACCAGCTCCCGCCGGGCCGCCACCCGGGCCGCCCGCGTGCCCAGCACGGTGATCGTCACGACGCCGACGACCGCGAGCAGGCCGACACCGACCGTGCCGCTCCAGCCGTCCGTGTGGAAGGCCAGCGCACCGACCGTGCTGCCGGCGCTCGAGCCGATGTAGTACATGGACTGGTACAGGGCGGAGGCCTGGGCGCGGCCCTGTGTGGCCGTCTTGCTGACCGCCGAGGAGGCGACCGCGTGGCCCGCGAAGAAGCCCGCCGTGATCAGCACCAGGCCGAGCAGGACCAGGGGGAGTGAGGGGGCCAGCGAGAGCAGGAGCCCGGCCGCCGTCGTCCCGCCCGCCAGGTACAGCGCGCCGCGGCGGCCGAGCCGGCCCACCAGCCGGCCCGCCGTGGACGCCGACACGGTACCCACCAGGTAGACCAGGAAGATCGAGCCGATGATGCCCTGCGGCAGCCCGAACGGTGCGCCCGTCAGCCGGTAGCCGATCACCGTGTACACACCGCCGAACACGGTCATGAACAGCGCGCCGATCGCGTACAGGCGCCGCAGCAGCGGGTTCGCGAGGTGGTCGCGGACCGTGCCGAGCAGGATGCGGGGCCGCAGCGAGCCCGCCGTGAAGTGCCTCGGCGTCGGCAGCAGCAGCCGGAAGGCGATCGCGCAGGCCACCGCGATCACGCCGATCACGCCGACCGCGACCCGCCAGCCCCACTCCTGGGCCACCCAGCCCGTGATCACCCGCCCGCTCATGCCGCCCACGCTGTTGCCCGCGACGAACAGGCCGATCGCCGTGACCAGTGCCTTCGGCCGGACCTCCTCGGCCAGGTAGGCCTGCGCGGAGGCCGGCAGACCGGCCAGCGCCGCGCCCTGCACCGCGCGCAGCACCACCAGCGCGCCGAGCGACGGCGCGAACGGCACCAGCAGCCCCACGGTCACCGCCACGGCGAGCGAGGCCGTCATCATCGTACGGCGGCCGAAACGCTCGGAGAGCGCGCTCATCGGCAGGACGAACAGGGCCAGTCCGCCGGTCGCGGCCGCCACGGTCCAGCTCGCCTCGCTCGCCGCGACCCCGAACTCGCCGGAGATCAGTGGCAGCAGGGCCTGCGTGGAGTACAGAAGGGCGAAGGTCGCGACTCCGGCGAGGAAGAGGGCGAGGCTCATCCGGCGGTAGCCGGGCCCGCCCGGAGTCATACGGGAGTCGGAGGCGGCGGTGTCGGAGGCGGAGGCGTCGGAGACGGTCGGTGCGGCGCCCACGGTGGTGGACGCCCCGGTACTGGCGGGAGACATGTCTCGACCGTAGGTAGGGCCTGTCTCATCCGTCCAATGCATGGAATCGCCATAATCGTTCCCATGCCGCATCAGCAGAGCTCACAGCCTCGTCTGTCACCGAACAGTGACACAGAAGACATGTCCGCGATGTCACGGGTGATCGCTCCCCGCCTCGCGTACTTCGCCGGTGTGGCCCGCACCGAGCACGTCACCCGGGCCGCCCAGGAGATGAACGTCCCGCAGTCCACCCTCTCCCGTGCGATGGCCCGCCTGGAGCAGGACCTGGGCGTCGACCTGTTCGCCCGGCACGGCCGCACGGTCTCCCTGACCCCCGCCGGCCGTACCTTCCTCACCTCCGTCGAACGCGCCCTTGCCGAGATCGAGCGGGCCGCCGAGGAGGTACGCGCCGACGCCGACCCGGCCACCGGCAAGGTGGCCTTCGGCTTCCTGCACACCATGGGCGCCGAGACGGTCCCCGGCCTGCTGCACGCCTTCCGCGAGGACCACCCGCGCGTCCGCTTCAGCCTGGTCCAGAACTACGGCGAGGCCATGCTGGAGGGCCTGCGCGCCGGCGAACTGGACCTCTGCCTCACCTCGCCCGTGCCCGACGCCCCCGATCTGGTCGCCCGCCGCCTGGACGAGCAGAAACTCCGTCTGGTCGTCCCCGCCGACCACCGCCTGGCCGGCCGCCGCCGCGTCCGCCTCGCCGAGGCGGCCGACGAATCCTGGGTCACCCTGGAGCCCGGCTACGGCCTGCGCCGCATCTTCGACGCCCTGTGCCGCGAGGCCGGCTTCCGCCCGAGGGTCGCCTTCGACGGCGAGGAGGCGGAGACCCTGCGGGGTCTGGTGGCCGCTGGGCTGGGGGTCGCCCTCCTGCCACCGCCGACCGTCCCCAGGCCAGGGGTCGTGGAACTGACGGTCACCGCCCCGAGGGCGGTCCGCGAGATCGGCGTCGCCTGGCTGGCGGACCGCCCCGACACCCCGCCAGTAGCCGCCTTCAAGAAGTTCCTGCTCTCGAGAAGGGGCAACTTGCTGCCGGCCTGAGCGGCGCCGGCCCAGAGGGCCTCTACCGCCTCAACGACTTACCGAATCCCGCGGCCAACGGCATCCGAAGCCCGATCGGCGGCGGAGCCGCAAGCGCATCCTCGACAGGGCGGGACACGGAGTGCCCGAACAGCGCCCCCATCATGAAATCCACGGCCAGCCAGGCCACTTCGTCCCGGTACCCGTGCAGCCGATGCCCGTCGGAATGCACCTCGAACCGGCACACCTCCCGGTTCACCTTCTTCGCCCGCGCCGCGAACCGGAACGACAGCTCGGGATCGGTCCGCTCGTCGTTCGTGCCGTGCACGATCAGCACCCGCCGCCCCACGAGCTGCTTCACCGGCTCGGCAGGCGCGGCGACGTCGTCCTCCGGCAGCCAGGGAGCCAGCGCGACAACGGAGTTGACGGCCTCGTGCCCGCCCGCCCGCAGCGCCGCCCGTCCCCCCATGTCCACTCCGACCAGGCACACGGGAACGTCGCCGTACCGTCGTACGACCTCGTCGGCCGCCCACTCCGCGTCCCTCGCGAGGTGGGCCTCGCTGCCGTTCCAGCCCCGGTACCGGTAGTGGAGGGCGTGGACAGCCAGCCCCTCCTCCCGCCCCGCGCGGGCGATCCGCCGGCCCAGCGAGCGCAGGGCGGTCGCCCCCCGGACGAGGGATGGTTCGCGGTCGGAGACCTCCTCCCCGCCGGGGAGCAGCACCACCGCTGCGCACACCGCCGTCGGCTCCTGGCCGACTGCCCTTCCCAGCCTGGCCGTTCGGGCCGGCGTCGCTTGCTGTCCCATGGCAGAACAGTGTCAGAAGGAGCGGTGTACGAAACCCGTACGTGGGGTCACCTTTGCATATCGACGGAAAAGCGATGTCGTCGATTCCCGGCCCTCTACGCGCGTAGGCGTTACAGTGCGGAAATGACGAGCCAGACTGCACCAAGTGGGGCCGTTCCGACGCCGGACCAGATCCGCCGGGCGCCCAAGGTTCTGCTGCACGATCATCTCGACGGCGGGCTCCGCCCCGGAACCGTCGTCGAACTCGCCCGGGAGACGGGTTACTCGGAGCTTCCCGAGACCGATCCGGACAAGCTGGGCATCTGGTTCCACGAGGCCGCCGACTCCGGCTCGCTGGAACGGTATCTGGAGACCTTCAGACACACCGTCGGCGTGCTGCAGACGCGGAAGGCGCTCGTCCGGGTCGCCCGCGAGTGCGCCGAGGACCTCGCGGAGGACGGGGTCGTCTACGCCGAGGTGCGGTACGCCCCCGAGCAGCACCTGGAGCGCGGGCTGACCCTGGAGGAGGTGGTCGAGGCGGTCAACGAGGGGTTCCGGCAGGGTGAGCGGCTCGCCCGGGAGAACGGCCGGCGGATCCGGGTCGGCGCCCTGCTGACCGCCATGCGGCACGCCGCGCGCTCCCTGGAGATCGCCGAACTCGCCAACCGCTACCGGGACTCCGGAGTCGTCGGCTTCGACATCGCGGGCGCCGAGGCCGGCTACCCGCCCACCCGGCACCTGGACGCCTTCGAGTACCTCAAGCGCGAGAACAACCACTTCACCATCCACGCCGGCGAGGCCTTCGGGCTGCCGTCCATCTGGCAGGCGCTGCAGTGGTGCGGTGCCGACCGGCTCGGGCACGGCGTGCGGATCATCGACGACATCGAGGTCCACGAGGACGGCTCGGTCACGCTCGGCCGGCTGGCGTCGTACGTCCGCGACAAGCGGATCCCGCTGGAACTGTGCCCCAGCTCCAACCTGCAGACCGGGGCGGCGCCCTCCTACGCCGAGCACCCGATCGGGCTGCTGCGCCGGCTGCACTTCCGGGCGACCGTGAACACCGACAACCGGCTGATGTCGCACACCAGCATGAGCCAGGAATTCGAGCATCTCGTCGAGGCGTTCGGTTACACGCTCGACGACCTGCAGTGGTTCTCGGTCAACGCAATGAAATCAGCGTTCATTCCTTTCGATGAACGCCTCGCGATGATCAATGACGTCGTCAAGCCCGGATATGCGGAGCTGAAATCCGAATGGCTGTTCCGGCAGACGGCCTCCACCAGCGGATCTGCCGGTTCGGCGGGATAACGGCGGCCCGGCGGGCGGGCGGGTTGTGAAAGGCGGTTCACAACCCGTCCGCATTTCGGTGTTTGCGGCGGGCGATCGGGCGTGTTTACGGTCGAGGACCGTTCATCGTTTTTGTTCTCCGTCCCCTACTTCAAGGACGCATTCACCATGAAGCACTCTGCCGTCAGGACTCTCGGTGTCGCCGCCCTCGGTGCCGCTTTCGCCGCCGTCGGTGCGGGCGCGGCCAACGCGGCGGTCCCGGCCCTACCGGACACCGCCCCGGCGCTGGACACCGTCAGCAGGACGCTGCCGGCCGGGGACGCGGGCATGGCCCAGCCGGCTGCCGCCGACGCCCTCAGCCGGGGCCAGGACGCCCTGGGCGCCGGCATGGCCGCCACGCAGCCGGCCGTCGAGAACGCGCTGCACGGCGGGCCGACCGGGCCCCTGCACAGCCGCATCGGCGGACTGCCCGTACAGGGCGCGCCCGTGCACGGCCTGCCGGTGAACGGGATCGCGCTCGGCTGACACCGGCTGCCGTACGACGCCGTCGGGGCGCCCCGGTCAGGTCCGGGGGCGCCCCGACGGCGTTCCGCGTACGGCGGACACGGCATCACGGCGTTACAGCGGTCACCAGGCGGTACGCGTCTTGTCCTCGGCCGGCAGCAGGATCCACAGCGCTATGTAGAGCAGGAACTGAGGGCCGGGCAGCAGGCAGGACAGCAGGAAGATCACCCGCATCGTCGTCGCGGAGGTGCCGAAGCGCCGTGCCAGTGCGGCGCACACTCCGCCGATCATGCGGCCGTGGGTGGGGCGGGCAAGGGCGGACATGGCGACTCCTCCGTGGTCGTCGGCTCGCTCGGCGAGCCGGGGTCGGGGCCGCCCCGATGGCGTCCCTCGACTGTCTTCCACGGTAGGCAGACGAAGCGGGCGAAGCGTCGCTCTACGGGGCGATCCCGACCCTGGGAATCGTCGGGGTACGCCCCTGAGACAGCTCCTCCTGCACGGTGACGGGCGGCTCCGCCCCGGCGTCCGGCCGCGCCTTTTGGCGGCGCAGCCAGGCGCGGCCCGCCGGTACGACGGCCAGGTGGGCCAGCGCGACGCCGGTGGCGTTCAGCAGCAGCGAGTCGACGTCCACGACCCGGCCGGGCACACCGGTCTGCAGCAGGGCGATGCCGAGGGAGATCAGGGCGCCCGCGGCTGTCGTACGGATCAGCGAGGCGACCGGGGAGGCGGTGAGCCTGCCGTGTGCCATCGGCAGCAGCACGCCCAGCGGGGCGAGCAGGGCCAGGCCCTCGCCGATGGGTCTGGCGGCCTCCGGCCAGCCCAGGGCCAGGTCGGCCCGGATGCCGGCGAAGGGGTGCAGGTTGGGGGGTGTGACCCAGGGGACGTCCAGGGGCCGCAGCATCAGCCAGGCGACGAGGGCGAGGTGGACGACGAGGAGGACACCCCCTGTCACCCGGATACGGATCGCGGCGCTGCCGCCGATGGAGCCTTGACGCTGCACGATCCCCAAGACGCAGCGGCGGTGCCGATCGGTTCCGCCCCGCAACCCTCCGGTTGCCCTGCGCGGTGGAAGCGGTTGCGCTCCGCTGCCGAAGCGGATTCGCCGTAGGGGTCCTGTCCGTCGCGGAGTGCTGGTCCGTCGTGGCTGCTCGCGCAGTTCCCCGCGCCCTTCGGGGCGCTACCGCCCCGCGGACCCATGGGCGCGCACCCGCTTACCGGCTCGCCACCTCGCTCGACGGCGGCTCCACGCTGCCGGGGCGGTCGCGGACGTCGTCCGTGCATGCGTAGCGGCGCAGGGGACCGTTGTCCGGGCCGCCGAGGACGACCGAGCCGTCGCCTTCTGTCGCCGCCGAGTCGGAGAGGGTGCACACCAGCTGGGCGAGGGCGTAGGAGGTGAGCCGGGACGGTGCCGTGCTCAGGTGGAGCGTGTCCTCGGGGTCCTTCGGGCCGGGCCCGCGCACGGTGAGGCCGCCCGGCACGTACGTCGTGTAGCCCGCGGAGCGCTCCGCGGCGGACGGGGACGCGGCGAGCTGGTCCAGCAGCCCCTGTGCCACGATCACGCGGCGCCACGCGTCCGGGGTGCCCTCGGGGACGCGCACCGTCCGGTCGACGGCCACCAGGGACGCCCCGCACAGCAGGAAGACCTGCACGGGCACGCCCTGCGGGGACTGCGTGGCCAGGTCGGGCCCGGCCAGCGAGCACGGCACCCGGGACGGCGCCGCCCCGAAGTCGGTCGGCACCTGGGTGGCCCGGATGCCGCAGCCGGACAGCAGCAGGCCGAGGAGGGGCAGCGCCAGCAGGCGTCGCACGGTCAGGCGTCGTACGGACATCACCCCTCCTTCCCTGAACTTCCCGGGCTTCCGGAGTTCCCGGAAGCGTCCTTGTCGGTCTTTGTGCCCTCGTCGGTCTCCTCCGTCAGCCGGGAGGCGTCCCGTGGCAGCCGCAGGGTGAACACCGCGCCGCCTTCGGGCGAGTTGGCGGCGGTGATCTCACCGCCGTGGATATGGGCGTTCTCCATGGCGATGGACAGGCCCAGCCCGCTGCCCTCGGAGCGCGGCCGGGAGGCGCTCGCCTTGAAGAAGCGGTCGAAGACGTGCGGGAGCACGTCCTCGGGGATCCCCGGCCCGTGGTCACGCACCGCGATGACCAGGTCCTCGCCGTCTATGCGCACCGACACCCGCACCGGCGACCCGCCGTGCTTGAGCGCGTTGCCGATCAGGTTGGCGAGGATGACGTCCAGCCGGCGCGGGTCGAGACGGGCGTGGATGCCGCGCTCGGCGTCCAGGTCGACCGCGTCGAGCCAGGCGCGGGCGTCGATGCAGGCGGTGATCTGGTCGGCGAGGTCGACGTCGTCCAGGACCAGCCGGGCGGTGCCCGCGTCGAAGCGGGTGACCTCCATCAGGTTCTCGACCAGGTCGTTCAGGCGCCGGGTCTCGCTCACCACCAGCCGGACCGCGGGCTCGATCATCGGATCCATGGATCCGGACTCGGCCTCCAGCTCCTCCTCCAGCACCTCCGTCACGGCGGTGATGGCGGTCAGCGGCGTCCGCAGCTCGTGCGA
This sequence comes from Streptomyces sp. RB17, assembly GCF_009604455.1. GTDB lineage: Bacteria > Actinomycetota > Actinomycetes > Streptomycetales > Streptomycetaceae > Streptomyces. The sequence continues at coordinate 446,549 of NZ_WEGL01000003.1, read as the reverse complement.
CATGTCGGCCACGAACCGGCGGGACGCCTCGTCCCGCGCGGCCATCTCCGCGACCCGCTGCTCCAGCGCCTCGGCGGCGTTGTTGAACGTCCGGGACAGATCGGCGAGTTCGTCGGTCCCCGACACCCGCAGCCGCGTGTCCAGCCTGCCCTCGCCCAGCCGCCGGGCGGCGACCCCCAGCCGGTGCACCGGCTTCAGCACGGTCGTGGCGGCGGCCTGCGCGAGCAGCGCGGCGCCGATCAGCGCGAGCCCGGTGGCGATGCCCAGCGACCAGGCCAGCGAGTTGAGGTCCTTCGCCTCCGGCCCCAGCGACTTGGCCATGTAACCCGTGGGCCCGCCGCCGATCACCCGCGAACCGGCCACCAGATACGGCGTGCCGTGGTCCACGACCCGCTGCCAGTACAGGTGGTACGGCTCCTTGTTGGAGTCGGTCACCGCCTGCTGCTTGTTCACCGCCGTGCGCAGCGACCTGGGCACGTCCTCCAGCGAGAAGCCGTTGATGCCGCCCGAGTTGCCGTACACGGTCTTGCCGTCGGCGTCCTGGGCGACCAGCAGCACGCTGAAGTGCTGGCTGCTCGCGGCCATCTGGCCCGCCGCGCGCTGCAGTTCGTCCTGGGTGGGGTGGGCCGGCAGGGCGCCCGCGCGGTTCTGCATCTCCTGCCGGAAGTCGCGCAGCACCGCGTCCTGGGCGCGGGTGAGCACCGCCTCCCGGTTCAGCCAGTAGGCGATGCCGGACGCCGAGACGGCGGCCGTCAGAGCCACCAGCGCGAAGACCACGACCAGGCGCAGCCTGAGGCTGGTGAACCTCAGCCGCGACAGATTTCCCCTGCGCCCCGCGGCCCAGCCGCGCAGCCCCCCTTGCGTGTCGGTCACTGAGGCGTGTCCAGGCGGTAGCCGACACCACGGACGGTACGGATCAGCGTCGGGGACGAGGGCACGTCCTCGACCTTCGCGCGCAGCCGCTGCACACAGGCGTCCACGAGCCGCGAGTCACCGAGGTAGTCGTGCTCCCACACCAGCCGCAGCAGCTGCTGCCGGGACAGCGCCTGGCCGGGCCGCCGGCTCAGCTCCAGCAGCAGCCGGAGCTCGGTCGGGGTCAGCTGCAGATCCTCGCCGTTCTTCGTCACGGTCATCGCCGACCGGTCGATGACGAGGTTGCCGAACGTCGCCGAGTCGCTGGACTCGCGCTCCCCGCGCCGCAGCACGGCCCGGATCCGGGCGTCCAGCACCCGGCCCTGGACCGGCTTGACGACATAGTCGTCGGCGCCGGACTCCAGTCCGACCACCACGTCGATGTCGTCACTGCGCGCGGTCAGCAGGATGATCGGCAGCTGGTCGGTGCGCCGGATGCGACGGCACACCTCGAAACCGTCGATGCCGGGCAGCATCACGTCCAGCACGATCAGGTCCGGCCGCTGCTCGCGCAGCAGCTTCAGACCGTCCTCACCGCTGGCAGCGGTCGCCACCCGGTGGCCCTGGCGCGTCAGGGAGAGCTCCAGGGCCGTGCGGATGGCGTCGTCGTCCTCGATCAGCAACAGGGAAGGCACGGGCTCATTCTGGCCCATGGACGGGCTGTCGTACGACCCGCCGACACCGGGCCTTCCCTACCGCCACCATCTGTGCACTTCCTGTGACGACGCCCGCCCGGACCCCTGTGACAGGTCTGTGACAGTCGGCGGACACGGCGATGAAGTCGCCCCGGCAGTCTTTTGGTCACGGGCCGGACGGGGAGCCGAGAGCCGGCCCGGCGAGACCGAACCACCGGAAGTCCACCACGGGGAGCGCGAGATGAACACGCTGCACAGCATCAGCACCAGCGCCGTAGTCACGCGTCTGCACGACATGCACCGGGGTTCCGAGAAGTCCGGTGCCGTGAGCGGGCGGGGGTGCGCTCGCGGCGCCGGGCGTCAGCACACCACGTACATGACGGTGGTCGACGCACACACGGGGGACACGCACGGGGGATCCGCGTACGGGGAGGACTCGGGGGAGCAGCGCCGTTCCCTGACGGAGGCGGAGTTCACCGCCTACGTCCAGGAGCGCCGCGCCTCCCTGTACGCCACCGCCTACCACCTGACCGGCGACCGCTTCGAGGCCGAGGACCTGCTGCAGAGCGCGCTGTTCTCGACGTACAAGGCGTGGGACCGGATCAGTGACAAGGCCGCCGTCGGCGGATACCTCCGCCGCACCATGACCAACCTGCACATCAGCGCCTGGCGGCGCCGCAAGCTCAACGAGTACCCGACCGAGGAACTGCCGGAGACGCCCACCGACACGGACGCGATGCGCGGCACCGAGCTGCGCGCGGTCCTGTGGCAGGCGCTGGCCCGGCTGCCCGAACTCCAGCGCACCATGCTGGTCCTGCGCTACTACGAGGGCCGTACGGACCCGGAGATCGCGGAGATCCTCGACATCAGCGTCGGCACGGTGAAGTCCAGCATCTGGCGCTCGCTGCGCCGGCTGCGCGAGGACGAGGTCCTCAGCTTCGGCCGTGACGAGGAGGACGCCTTCGGCGAGCTGGTCGCCTGAGGGCCAGGGGTCACCGGTGGGTGACCCACGGGGGGACACGGGGGAAAACGGAGGGGGACACGGGGGAAACGGGGGAAACGGGGGAGCGCGAGAAGCGGGACTGGAGGGTCGGGGGGCCTGTCCAGTCCCGTTTTTCGTTTCCTTCCCCGTACGGTGATCAGGCCGCCGTCTGCTGACGCGACTGCCGTCCCGCCGCTGCCGCCGCGAGCCGCCCCAGCGCCTCGTCGCGGTCGCACGGATGCGCGCCCAGCGACACCTGGCGGGTCACGATCGACCGCTCGGCGCGCATCAACCGCCAGCCGCGGCGCAGCAGGAACGGCACCGACTTCCGGCCCTCCTTCAGATCCCGCAGGAACCGTCGGCGGAAGGTGACGACCGGGCCGCGGGTCAGACACATCGCGTCCGCGAGCACGCCCAGCTCCCGGCAGCGTTCGACGATCTCCGCCGCGAAGATGCCCTCCGCGACGAACAGCGGGGTGCGCCCGATGTGCAGCGTCTCCTCGCCGGTGCGGGCGCTCAGCGCGATGTCGTACACCGGCACCGGCGTCGAACCGGTGGCGCACAGCCGGGTGATGGCCGCGACGGCGACATCCGCGTCCCACGACTCGGGATGGTCCCAGTCGATGTCCGAACTCCCCTCCACCAAGGGCAGAGTCGGGTCGTCACCCTCCTTGTAGAAGTCGTCCAGACGCAGGACGGGGAGCCCGGAGCGGGCGGCGACGAGTGACTTGCCCGAGCCCGAGGGGCCGCACAGCAGCACGACGCGGGCGGGGGACGGGGGATGAATGCTCACGGAACACCAGTTTGACGTATGGCGGCGCCCCTGCCGACCCCGCGGGTCGGCTTTTGAGCGTGACTCCCGCCTCAACTACCCTCGGTGTCGACAGTTTCACCCTGAGTATCAGAAGGTGACCCCGTATGACACGACACACGTCCCCCCGCAACCACACCGCGCGGCGCGCCCTGATCGTCCTCGCGACCGCCTCGGCAGCGCTGGGTGCGGGCGTGGCGACGGCGTCCGCGGACGCCGCTCGCGTCCCGGACGTGCCTCCGCGGCCCGCCTCGCTCGGGACGGCGGCCCCGCAGGCCGGCGCCCAGGTGCCGGGGCTCACCGACTACGCCGCCATCCCGGTCCAGGCCCTCCAGTACACGCCCGTCGCCCACACCCGTGTCGTGCCGGGGGACGAGGGCGACCTCGGCGGCCTGACCGGACCGGTCGCCCGGATGGGACCGGTCGGCGCGGTCCCGTTGGCGGAAGGGCTCGGGGGAGTGTTCGGCGGCGGAGGCGGAGGCCAGGGCTGACCGCAGGCGGACGAGAGAGCCGCGCCGCCCCTGGACGGAGGGGCGGCGCGGCTCTCGGCCGTCGTGGCCGTCAGGCCGTCAGTACGACGAGCCGGACGCGCCCAGCGCCCCCGTCGGATGCCACACCGTCTTGGTCTCCAGGAACGCCGTCATCCGGTCGATGCCCGGCGTCTCGACGTGGTCCACAGCCTGTGGACGAAGGACCCGCTTCAGGTTGTCGGCCGCCGCGATCTCCAGCTCCTTCGCCAACTCCTCGTCCGCACCGGCGAGATCGATCGCGTTGACGTCCTGGTGCGCGGCCAGCGGCGCCGCGAGCTCCGCCGTACGGCCGGAGAGGATGTTCACCACACCGCCCGGGACGTCCGACGTGGCCAGCACCTCGGCCAGGGACAGGGCCGGAAGCGGGGACTTCTCGCTCGCGATCACGACCGCCGTGTTGCCGGTGGCGATCACGGGCGCGAGCACCGAGACCAGGCCCAGGAACGACGACTCCTGCGGGGCCAGGACGGCCACCACACCCGTCGGCTCCGGCGAGGAGAGGTTGAAGAACGGCCCCGCGACCGGGTTCGCGCCGCCGATCACCTGGGCGATCTTGTCGGTCCAGCCGGCATACCAGACCCAGCGGTCGATGGCCGCGTCGACGACGGCCGCCGCCTTCGACTTGGACAGGCCCTCCGCGTCGGCCACCTCGCGCACGAACTGCTCGCGACGGCCCTCCAGCATCTCCGCGACGCGGTAGAGGACCTGGCCGCGGTTGTACGCCGTCGCACCGGACCAGCCGCCGAACGCCTTGCGCGCGGCCACGACCGCGTCCCGGGCGTCCTTACGGCTCGACTGCGGTGCGTTGGCCAGCCAGTTGCCCTTTGCGTCGGTCACCTCGTACACCCGGCCGCTCTCGGAACGCGGGAACTTCCCGCCGACGTACAGCTTGTAGGTCTTGAAGACACTCAAACGGTCAGACATCGAGGTACGCCTCCAGGCCGTGGCGGCCGCCCTCGCGGCCGAAGCCCGACTCCTTGTAACCGCCGAACGGCGAGGTCGGGTCGAACTTGTTGAACGTGTTGGACCAGATCACGCCCGCGCGGAGCTTGTTCGCGACCGCCAGGATGCGGGAGCCCTTCTCGGTCCAGATGCCCGCCGACAGGCCGTACTGGGTGTTGTTCGCCTTGGCGACCGCCTCGTCCGGCGTGCGGAAGGTGAGGACCGACAGCACCGGGCCGAAGATCTCGTCGCGGGCGATGGTGTGCGCCTGGGTGACGTTCGTGAAGAGCGTCGGGGCGAACCAGTAGCCGGAGGCGGGCAGTTCGCAGGCCGGGGACCAGCGTTCGGCGCCCTCCGCCTCGCCCCGCTCGGCCAGCGCGGTGATCCGGGCCAGCTGCTCGGCGGAGTTGATCGCTCCGATGTCGGTGTTCTTGTCCAGCGGGTCGCCGAGGCGGAGGGTGGAGAGCCTGCGCTTGAGGGAGTCCAGCAGCTCGTCCTGGATCGACTCCTGCACCAGCAGACGGCTGCCCGCGCAGCAGACCTGGCCCTGGTTGAAGAAGATGCCGGTGACGATGCCCTCGACGGCCTGGTCGATCGGCGCGTCGTCGAAGACGATGTTGGCGCCCTTGCCGCCCAGTTCGAGGGTGAGCTTCTTGCGCGTGCCGGCGACGGTCCGCGCGATCTCCTTGCCCACGGCCGTCGAGCCGGTGAAGGCGACCTTGTTCACGTCCGGGTGCGCGACGAGCGCGGCGCCCGCGTCGCCGTAGCCCGGCAGGATGTTGACGACACCCTTGGGCAGGCCGGCCTGGCGGCAGATGTCCGCGAAGAACAGGGCCGACAGGGGCGTGGTCTCGGCGGGCTTGAGTACCACCGTGTTGCCGGTCGCCAGCGCCGGGGCGATCTTCCAGGCCAGCATCAGCAGCGGGAAGTTCCACGGGATGACCTGGCCGGCCACGCCGAGGGGCCGCGGGTTCGCGCCGAAGCCGGCGTGGTCGAGCTTGTCGGCCCAGCCCGCGTAGTAGAAGAAGTGGGCCGCCACCAGGGGCAGGTCGGCGTCCCGCGTCTCCCGGATCGGCTTGCCGTTGTCCAGCGTCTCCAGGACGGCCAGCTCACGGCTGCGCTCCTGGATGATCCGGGCGATGCGGAACAGGTGCTTCGCGCGCTCGGAGCCGGGCAGCGCCGACCACTTCTCGAAGGCCTTGCGGGCGGCCTTGACGGCCCGGTCGACGTCCTCGGCGCCGGCCTGGGCGACCTCCGAGAGCACCTCTTCCGTGCTGGGGCTGACCGTCTTGAAGACCTTGCCGTCGGCCGCGTCCGTGAACTCGCCGTCGATGAACAGGCCGTAGGAGGGGGCGATGTCGACGACCGAGCGGGACTCGGGCGCCGGTGCGTACTCGAAAACCATGATCGATCAGTCCACCGTCACGTAGTCGGGGCCGGAGTAGCGGCCGGTGGCCAGCTTCTGACGCTGCATCAGCAGGTCGTTCAGCAGCGAGGAGGCGCCGAAGCGGAACCAGTGGTTGTCCAGCCAGTCCTCGCCCGCGGTCTCGTTGACCAGGACCAGGAACTTGACGGCGTCCTTGGAGGTGCGGATGCCGCCGGCCGGCTTCACGCCGACCTGGACGCCGGTCTGGGCGCGGAAGTCCCGTACGGCCTCCAGCATGAGGAGGGTGTTGGCGGGGGTCGCGTTGACCGCCACCTTGCCGGTCGAGGTCTTGATGAAGTCGGCGCCCGCGAGCATGCCGAGCCAGGAGGCGCGGCGGATGTTGTCGTACGTCGACAGCTCGCCGGTCTCGAAGATGACCTTCAGGCGGGCGGAGTCGCCGCAGGCCTCCTTCACGGCGACGATCTCGTCGTACACCTTCAGGTACTTGCCGGCGAGGAACGCGCCCCGGTCGATGACCATGTCGATCTCGTCGGCGCCGGCGGCGACGGCGTCGCGGACGTCGGCCAGCTTCACGTCGAGGGCGGCACGGCCGGCCGGGAACGCGGTGGCGACCGAGGCGACCTTGACGCCGGAGCCGGCGACGGCCTCCTTGGCGACGGCCACCATGTCGGGGTAGACGCAGACGGCCGCGGTGGTGGGGGCCGTCCGGTCCGTCGGGTCCGGATGGACCGCCTTGGCACCGAGCGCCCGGACCTTGCCCGGGGTGTCCGCGCCTTCCAGCGTCGTCAGGTCGACCATCGAGATGGCGAGGTCGATGGCGTACGCCTTCGCGGTGGTCTTGATGGAACGGGTGCCGAGGGACGCGGCGCGCGCCTCCAGGCCGACCGCGTCGACGCCGGGCAGCCCGTGCAGGAAGCGGCGCAGCGTGCTGTCGGACGCGGTGACGTCAGCGAGAGCGTGTGCTGTGGGTGCAGTGGTGGGCATGGTCACCAGACGAGCATATCTACGCGCGTAGCGGCTGTACAGCCCCCGTGCTCCCCTCCCGCCCGGAGATCACAGCTGAGCGCCGGTTCCGGGGCGCGTGGCGGCAGTGCCGCCGGTGTCATGCAGACTGGGCCCATGACCACCCCGGACCACCAGTCTCCCGCGTCACAGCCCCCGGTCCCCACCGCCAAGGACCGGATCTACCGCTCGCCCATGGCACTCCTGGGCGGCGTGCTGCTGCTGCTCGTCGTCGGGTGGCTCGGCTTCGACGCGCTGTTCAAGGGCCATGGCCGCACGCCGTGGCTGGCGCTCGCCGCGATGATCCTCATCGTGCCGCTGGTGACCGCCTTCACACTCCGTCCGGCGGTCTTCGCGGGCGACGACCGGCTGCGGGTGCGCAACCCGTTCCGGGTGATCAGCCTGCCCTGGGGGCAGGTCGCCGCGCTGCGCTCCGGCTACTCCAACGAGGTCGTCGCGAAGTCCGGCGGCAAGTACCAGCTGTGGTCGGTTCCCGTCTCGCTGCGGGCCCGCAAGAAGGCGGAGATGCGCAAGTCGCGGGCGGCGGCGGAGGCGGCGCGGGGCGGGGAGCAGACACGGCGCGGCCTCGGCTTCGGCGGCATGGGTGGCTTCGGAGCCGGTGGCGGTGCCGGCACCGCGTCGGGGCCGACCCGTGCGGAGACCGACCAGGTCATGGACGATCTGCGGGACCTGCTGGAGCGGCGCGGCGAGGCGGAGTCGGCGCAGGGGGAGGTCACCGTGCGCTGGGCGTACGAGGTGATCGTGCCCGCGCTGGCGGGTGCGGTGTTGCTGCTGATCCTGCTGGTCACCGGGTGAGGTTCCGCGGGGCCTCCTGGCGTGGACGACCGGGACCCCGGTCGCAGGGACAGGCCGGCGTCAGCCGGGGGTCACCGAGCTGAAGCGCCGGCTGTGGAACCTGCGTGAGCCTCCGCCGCCGTTCGTCCTGGACGGATGGAATCGGCGGCGGAAGTCCACGGGGATGTCCAGCGCGAAGAAGTTCTTCCCGTTCCCGGTCCGCGCGCGCAGGCGGATCCGGTGCTCGGCCACCGGCACCGCCTCGGGCAGCCGCAGGATCCACGCCTGCTTCCACGGCCCGGCGGGCGGCGTGGTGTCACCCGGCAGCCGCGCGCCCATGCGCGCCAGCAGATCGGGCAGCCGGTACCAGCGGTCCAGCATCTTCACCGGACCGAACTTCATGATCACATTGCAGCTGACCCGGGTCAGGTCGACGGCCTCCTTGAGGTGGCCGTCCATCTCGCAGCGGACCTGGTGCCCGAGCCACGGCAGCGCGGGGGTCAGCGTGATGGTGAGGAGGTCCAGGACGTAGGTGTCGTCGCTGATGTCCTCGACCGTGTCCACACTCATCTCACTCACCCCGCAGTGTCGCGAACGGATGCTCCTGGGTCGGGCCCCCGATCCCGCCCAGGTGAGGGACCGGGGGCCCTCGGCATGCGTGTCACGCTGCTTCCTCACCCGTTCGGCGGTGGGGAAACGACGAGACGGAAGCCCACGGCCGCCGCGCCGGGACAGGCGCCGACGGAAGCCGCTCGGGCGGACAGCACCGGGCGGTTCGGCCCGTGAACGCAGGGACGGCCGCCCCGGACACCAGGCGTACGACGCCGGGTGCCCGGCCCGGGCGGGATGCGCCCGGGGCGCGGGCCGTCGGACAATGGCTGCGGGAACTGGGGCTCCGGCCCGATTCCGGCAGGCCGGAGCACCACGGGTGCACTCGACGCGGGACTAGTTCCAGTCCCAGTCCCCGTCGCCGTGCCCGCCCCAGTCCCCGTCCCCGTCCCAGTGCCGGACCACGCGGAAGCTGGCCACCACACCGTCCTTGATGTGGATGCCTTCGACGTGCCCGACGCGCACGCCTTCCGCGGAGCTGTGGGACCCGACGGTGGCGATGGGAGCGCCGTTGTCGCAGACCACCCCGCGGAAGACCTCGACGGTCTTGCGGCTGTCGTTGCGGATGTTCAGTGTCCGGGCGCCCAGGCCGCTGATCACGGTGATGCAGTCACCGGGGTGGGCGGAGTACGAGCGCTCGTTGATCTCGATCCGGCCCCAGTCCTCGTGGCCGCCACCCCTGCGCCCGCCACCCTCGTTGCCCTTGCCCGGCCCGGCGTTGCCGCCGAAGGGAGCCTCGACGGGAGCGGCCGGAGCGGACTGGGGTGCAGGGGCCGACTGGGGCGCCGGGGCGGAGGCCGCCGAGGCGTAGGTGATTCCGGTCGCGGCCAAGGCAGAGGCGGCCGCGACACCAGCGGTGACGACGGTGGAACGGGGGAGCTTCATGTCGCTTCTCCTGTCTCCGGTTTCAGAGATACCGGCCCGTCAGCCGGCTTGGCAGTAAAAGTACCCACACCAGTCATATCGGTCATATAGGAAGACCGGTACGGAGGGCCGATAGGGGTATTTTTGACGCCATGCACCGCTCCCCGGAGGCGTCGATGGCCCATCAAGTGGCCGAACATAAAAGAAGATTGACCGACTATTAACCCTTTTGACGGATCTTCTGACGCGCACTCACTTCCGTCGTGTCGCAGTGTGTCGCCGCGCGCCGCAGCGTGTCGCCGCGGCCGTCAGGGGCGAGGCGTGCTAGAGAGTGCGCCGCCCCGGTGCCGTCGGCCGCGGCGGGCGCGACCGCGGTGCCAGGGAGGAACGGCGGTTCCGCTGCGGCGAGTTGAGGGGACGACGACATGGGGTGCCCCCCGGGCCGGGGGCACCCCATCGGTGTCGTACGGGTCAGATGCCGGCGGCAGCCGACAGGTCGCGCTTGATCGCGGTGAGGAGCTCCGTCGCGCGGGCGCGGGCGGCCGGGAGGGCCGTGTGGTCCGCGACCGGTACGACGACCTCCAGGTAGCACTTCAGCTTCGGCTCGGTGCCGCTCGGGCGGACGATCACGCGGGCGCCGTCGAGGGTGTAGCGCAGGCCGTCCGTGGGCGGGAGCCTGTCGGTGCCCCGGGTCAGGTCCTCGGCGCCGGTGATGGCCAGGCCCGCCAGTTCGGTCGGCGGCTGCTCGCGCAGGCGGCGCATCGCGTCCGCGATGAGCGAGAGGTCCTGCACACGGACCGACAGCTGGTCGGTGGCGTGCAGCCCGTGCTCCACGGCGAGGTCGTCGAGGAGGTCGAGGAGGGTACGGCCCTCCTCCTTGAGGACGGAGGCCAGCTCCGTGATCAGCAGTGCGGCCGTGATGCCGTCCTTGTCGCGCACGCCCTCGGGGTCCACGCAGTAGCCGAGGGCCTCCTCGTAGCCGTAGCGCAGGCCGTCCACGCGGGCGATCCACTTGAAGCCGGTCAGCGTCTCCTCGAAGGGCAGGTTCGCCTTCTCGGCGATCCGGCCGAGGAGGGAGGAGGAGACGATCGACTCGGCGAACACGCCGGTCGCGCCCCGGCGGACCAGGTGGGCGCCGAGCAGGGCGCCGACCTCGTCGCCGCGCAGCATGCGCCAGTCCGCGCCGTCCCTGACGGCCACGGCGCAGCGGTCGGCGTCGGGGTCGTTGGCGATGATCAGGTCCGGGCCGGTCGTACGGGCCCGGGCGAACGCCAGGTCCATCGCGCCCGGCTCCTCCGGGTTCGGGAACGCGACCGTCGGGAAGTCCGGGTCGGGGTCGGCCTGCTCGGCGACCAGCACCGGCTCCGGGAAGCCGGCCCGGGCGAAGGCGGCCAGCAGGACGTCCTTGCCGACGCCGTGCATCGCGGTGTAGACCGTGCGGGCCGTGCGGGGGGAGCCGGCGGCCAGGACGGCGTCCGTACGGGCCAGGTAGGCGTCGAGGACCGAGTCGTCCAGGGTCTCCCAGCCGGCGTCGGGGCGGGGGACGTCGTGCAGGCTCGCGATCGCGTCGATCTCGGCGGCGATCTCCGCGTCGGCGGGCGGGACGATCTGGGAGCCGTCGCCGAGGTAGACCTTGTAGCCGTTGTCCCGGGGCGGGTTGTGGCTGGCGGTGACCTCCACGCCCGCGACCGCGCCGAGATGCCGTATGGCGTACGCCAGGACCGGGGTGGGCAGCGGGCGGGGGAGTACGGCCGCGCGCAGGCCGGCGCCGGTCATCACGGCGGCGGTGTCGCGGGCGAAGTCGGCAGACTTGTGGCGGGCGTCGTAGCCGATGACCACGAGTCCACCGGCGTGGCCGTTCTTCTTCAGGTACGCGGCGAGGCCGGCGGCCGCCCTGATGACGACGCTGCGGTTCATGCGCATCGGGCCGGCGCCGAGTTCGCCGCGCAGGCCGGCGGTGCCGAACTGGAGGGTGCCGCTGAAGCGGGCGGACAGCTCCGCTGTGTCACCGGCGTCGATCAGCTTGGCGAGTTCGTCACGGGTCTCCGCGTCGGGGTCCTCGGCGAGCCAAGCCTTGGCCCTGCTGATGAGATCGTCGTGCACCTTGGGGTCAACCTCTCCGTGTTTGCCTGGTCCACTGGGGGCTCCGCCCCCAGACCCCCGTTCGCCCACCCACCCACCCGACTCGGTCGGCTGGAGGGTGGGCGACAGGGACTTGCCCCACCATCCGACACCATCGCGCCCCACCCGGCGCCGCTTTGGCATCCGCGCCACCTCCGACACCGCACCGCCTCCGACACCGCACCGCCTCCGACACCGCGCCGCCTCCGACACCGCGCCGCCTTGGTGCCCGCGCCGCCTCGGCACCGCGCCGACTTGGCACCGCGCCGACTTGGCACCGCGCCGACTCGGCGTCCGTGCCGACTCGGCGTCCGTGCCGACTCGGCATCCGTGCCGACTCGGCATCCGTGCCGCGTCGGCATCCGTGCCGCGTCGGCGTCTGCGCCGCTCCCGGCACCCGCATCGAGCCGGCATCCGTGTCGACCCGGCACCGCGTCGCCCCGGCACCGCGTCGCCCCGGCACCGTGCGGCTTCGGCGTTTGCGCCGCCCCGGCACCCGCATCGACACGGCATCCTCGTGGACACGACACCATGCCGCCCCGGCACCATGCCGCCCCGGCACCCGCATCGAGCCGGCATCCGCGTCGACACGACACCATCCCGCCCCGGCACCGTGCCGCCTCGGCATCCGCGTCGCTTCGGCGTCTGCTCCGCCCCGGCGTCTGCTCCGCCCCGGCACCCCCGCCACCTCGGCATCCGGGGGCGCCTCGGCATCCGCGTTGCCCCGGAGGTCGCGCCGCCCTCGGCGTCGCCGCCCCGGCACCCGCGCCGCCCCCGCATCCGCGCCGCCCCCGCCGGGCCGGTCTGGTGTCCTGTTCCTTACAGCTTGCCCAGCACCTGTGCCAGCAGCTGGCCCATCCGTGCCGCCGAGTCGCGGCCCGCCTGGAGGACCTCCTCGTGGTTGAGGGGTTCGCCGGTCATGCCGGCCGCCAGGTTGGTGACCAGGGAGATGCCCAGCACCTCGGCGCCCGCCTCGCGGGCGGCGATGGCCTCCAGGACCGTGGACATGCCGACCAGGTCCGCGCCGATGACGCGGGCCATGCGGATCTCGGCCGGGGTCTCGTAGTGCGGGCCGGGGAACTGGGCGTAGACGCCCTCCTCCAGGGAGGGGTCGATGTCCTTGCACAGGGCGCGCAGGCGGGGCGAGTAGAGGTCCGTCAGGTCGACGAAGTTCGCGCCGACGATGGGGGACGTCGCCGTCAGGTTGATGTGGTCGCTGATCAGGACCGGCTGGCCGGGGCGCATGCCCGCGCGCAGGCCGCCGCAGCCGTTGGTCAGGACCACGGTCTTGCAGCCGGCGGCCACGGCCGTGCGCACGCCGTGGGCGACGGCGGCGACGCCGCGGCCCTCGTAGTAGTGCGTGCGGCCCAGGAAGACCAGGGCCCGCTTGTCACCGAAGGAGTACGAGCGGACCTTGCCGCCGTGCCCCTCGACGGCCGGCGGCGGGAAGCCGGGCAGCTCGGTGACCTGGAACTCGGCATCGGGTGCGCCAAGGGCGTCGACGGCCGGAGCCCAGCCGGAGCCCATCACGAGGGCGACGTCGTGGGTCTCGGCGCCGGTGAGTTCGCGCAGGCGCGCGGCGGCGGCGTCGGCGGCGGCGTACGGGTCGCCCTGGATGTCGTCCGGAAGAAGAGATGCGTTCACGGGGTCGAGGGTAGCCGCTCTTCGCCTACGCGCGTAGATGACAGACGTCACGGGAATGCGATCGTTGTCTTGTCGTTTCCGACGAGAACCACGCCGCGGGCGGTCCGTCACTCGTCGGTGATGAGGACGTCCTTGTCGTTGAAGACCTCGACGATGAAGATCAGCAGACGGCCGCGGCTCACCGTGTACTCCACCAGGATGTTCTGGGTGAGGCGGATCGTACGGTCGTCGCCGGTGGAGCCTATGGGCCGGGACACCGGGAGGAAGGGGTCGCGGGCGAGCATGGCGATGCCCTTGTCGAACGCGTTCCGCTGCCGGTCGTCGAGGCGGTCGCGGGCCGCCGCGGCCTGCACCGTGTAATAGACGTCGTAGGTGGTCGTGGGGGCCATGCGCTCTCCCGTTGGTGCGTCGGTGCACTCGATTTTATGGTCGGCGCCCGCTCAGCAGGGCCGTTTCCGCAGCTCCATCACGTAATCGTGGGGCGCTCCCGCGGATTCCGCCGCGTCGGCGATCTCCCCGAGGTAACGCGCCGACGGAAGTCCGCCCTCGTACGCGTTGAGGGCGTACGTCCACGCGGCCTCCTCGCCGTCGAGGGTGTGCACGCGCACCCGTACCCGGCGGTAGAGGTCCAGCCCCATGCCCTCCCACCGGTCGAGGGACTCCTCGTCCAGGGGTGCGATGTCGTACAGGCCGACGAAGACCTGCGCGAGCGGGTCCTCGACGATCGTCGCGAGCGCGCCCTCCCAGCCCAGGTGCTCGCCGCCGAACGTCAGCCGCCAGCCGTTCAGCCAGCCCGTGGCGCGCAGCGGGGAGTGCGGGGCGCGGTGGGACATCAGACGCGCGTCGAGGTTGCCGGCGTAAGCGGCATAGAGCGACATGGGGAGAGGGTACGGCAGGGGGAACGCGAGTCACTTCCGTCCCAGGAGAAGCTTCCGCGCGCCCCCGGGCAGTAGCACCTTGAAGCGTGCGGGACAATGGAGTACGTGACTCGGATCGTGATCATCGGTGGCGGACCCGGCGGATACGAAGCGGCCCTGGTGGCCGCCCAGCTCGGGGCGGAGGTGACCGTCGCCGACTGCGACGGTCTGGGCGGAGCGTCGGTACTGACCGACTGCGTGCCGTCGAAGACCCTTATCGCTACGGCCGAGGTCATGACGACCTTCGATTCGTCGTACGAAGAGCTCGGCATCATCGTCGCCGACGACACCCCGCCGCTGGAGCAGGCGGCCCGGGTGGTCGGGGTGGACCTCGGGAAGGTCAACCGGCGTGTGAAGCGGCTCGCTCTCGCCCAGTCGCACGACATCACCGCCTCCGTCACCCGCGCCGGCGCCCGGGTCATGCGCGGCCGTGGCCGGCTGGACGGCATGCAGGCCCTCGACGGGTCACGGAAGGTCGTCGTCACCGCCGCCGACGGCACCGAGGAGACCCTCACCGCCGACGCCGTCCTCATCGCCACCGGCGGTCACCCGCGCGAGCTGCCCGACGCCCAGCCCGACGGCGAGCGCATCCTGAACTGGACCCAGGTCTACGACCTCACCGAGCTGCCGGAAGAGCTGATCGTGGTCGGCTCCGGTGTGACCGGTGCCGAGTTCGCCGGCGCGTACCAGGCCCTCGGGTCGAAGGTCACGCTCGTGTCGTCCCGGGACCGCGTGCTGCCGGGTGAGGACCCGGACGCCGCCGCCGTGCTGGAGGACGTCTTCCGGCGCCGTGGCATGAACGTCATGGCCCGCTCCCGCGCCGCCTCCGCCAAGCGGGTCGGGGACCGGGTGGAGGTGACGCTGGCCGACGGCCGGGTCATCAGCGGCACCCACTGCCTGATGGCCGTCGGCGCCATCCCGAACAGCGCCGGGCTCGGCCTGGAGGAGGCGGGCGTCAAGCTGCGCGACTCGGGGCACATCTGGACCGACAAGGTGTCCAGGACGACCGCTCCGGGCGTCTATGCGGCCGGTGACGTGACCGGAGTCTTCGCCCTGGCCTCCGTAGCGGCCATGCAGGGACGTATCGCCATGTACCACTTCCTCGGCGACGCGGTGGCCCCGCTGAACCTGAAGACGGTCTCCTCGAACGTCTTCACCGACCCCGAGATCGCGACCGTCGGCTACACGCAGGCCGACGTGGACGCGGGCAAGATCGACGCCCGGGTCGTGAAGCTCCCGCTGCTGCGCAACCCGCGCGCCAAGATGCAGGGCATCCGGGACGGCTTCGTGAAGATCTTCTGCCGGCCGGGTACGGGGATCGTCGTCGGCGGTGTGGTCGTGGCACCGCGCGCCTCGGAACTGATCCACCCCATCTCGATCGCCGTCGACAACAATCTGACGGTCGAACAGATCGCGAACGCGTTCACGGTGTACCCCTCCCTTTCGGGGTCGATCGCGGAGGTGGCCCGGCAGCTCCACACCCGCAAGGCCGGCGCGGAGGCCTGATGGCCGGATCCAACTTCCCGCTGGTCACGGGGAGTTGCCGCGTGTGCGCACGGCATAGTCGGGGCGGGTAGGTCCTATACCACTTCCCGACCTGCCATGCGAACAACTTCGTTTATTCGGCGCAAACTGCTGAAACCAGACGGTCGCTGGGGTTACTGTCAGTTTCGTGTTCGCTGCTGAACGTCGCCAATTGATCCTCGAAATGGTGCGAGCGAACGGTGCCGTGTCGCTCCGTGAGCTCGCCCGCGTCGTCCAGACCTCCGAAGTGACCGTACGGCGGGACGTGCGGGCACTGGAGGCAGAAGGACTCCTCGACCGCCGGCACGGCGGTGCGGTACTGCCGGGCGGGTTCACGCGAGAATCCGGCTTTCCGCAGAAGTCTCATCTCGCGACCGCCGAGAAGACGGCCATCGCCGACCTCGCGGCGGGCCTCGTCGAAGAGGGCGAGGCCATCGTCGTCGGGGCCGGTACGACCACGCAGGAGCTGGCCCGCCGGCTCGCGCGGGTGCCCGGGCTGACCGTCGTCACCAACTCCTTGTTGGTGGCCCAGGCGTTGGCCCATGCCAACCGCGTGGAGGTCGTGATGACCGGTGGCACCCTGCGCGGCTCCAACTACGCCCTCGTCGGCTCCGGCGCGGAGCAGTCCCTGCAGGGGCTGCGGGTGTCCAAGGCCTTCCTGTCGGGGAGCGGGCTCACCGCCGAGCGTGGGCTGTCCACGTCCAACATGCTCTCGGCGTCCGTCGACCGGGCGCTGGTGCAGGCCGCCGCGGAGGTCGTGGTCCTCGCCGACCACACCAAGCTCGGCACGGACACGATGTTCCAGACCGTGCCGACCGACCTCATCACCCGCCTGGTCACCGACGAGCCCCCGACTCACGACGACCGCGCCGCCACCGAACTGCAGGCGCTCGCCGACCAGGGGGTGCAGATCGCCGTGGCCGGGGCGAACGGGGCCCCTCCGGGGGGTGAGCAGGCCCCGGCGCGGCGCGCATCCCTGCCGGGGCCAAGGCGGGGGGTCCCTGGAGGTGGGCTGCGTGGAATGCTGGGGGACCAGCAGGCGGGGGCCGAGCGGGGGCGCGTCGCTGATCTGCGGCGGCGCTGAGGTGCCTGATCGCCGTAGGGGCTTGAGTGGTTGGGCGGGTGCGGGTACGTCGTGGTTTCTCGCGCCCACGCGGCGGAGCCGCATATCGAACACAGCCCCGCGCCCCTTCAGGGCGCGGGTGGCTGGGCTCGGTAAGGGGCCAGGGCCGACCGGGCCGCCGGGGCGTACCGGCGGCGGGACATGCGGGTCACCAGCTGCCGCATGGTCCGCTCCTCCTCCAGGTCGGCCGGCAGGACCGGGCCGAGGGTCTCGGCCAGGGGCTTGCGGCCGAGGTTGACCAGGGCGCGTACCGCCGCCGCCCACTCGTCGGTGGCGGCCACCGCCGCGTGGTACCGGACGGGGATCAGGGCGGTCAGTACGACGGCCGTGACCACCAGCACCGGGCGGTCGGCCCGGCCGGACGCCAGCGCGGCGAGCGCCGAAACTGCCACCGCCGCATGGCCGTACAGAGGCCACGAAGAAGTCGACGTTGGTGCGGACGGTGTCGTTCTCCTTGCGCGTCCACTCCGGGGCGACGCTGGTCAGCTCGTTCCACAGGACCTGGGTGTCGAGCCGGTAGCGGTCGTGGCCGTACTCCTCGAAGCGGCGGATGGCGTTGAGGTGGCCGCCGGCCGGCCGGTCGGCGATGCGCCCGCGCCGGGCCCGCTGCACCCGGCAGCCACGCTCGTACGCCACGGCCGGCCACAGCGTGGACCCCTCCAGGAAGCGGTAGAGGGGGGTCTGGAGCGCGTTGCGGACCAGGCCGAGCAGGAGGGGCCGTGACCAGGAGGAGCAGCGCGGAGTGGCCCGCCGACGTCGGCCGGTGGCGGCTCAGCGCCGAGGGTCCGTGCAGGCTGGGCGCGACCGCGAACAGGAACACGGACAGATTCAGCGCGGTCGGCAGGATCCAGCCGACGAGCAGCGTCCAGCCGCCGCCGAGGACGCCCTTGGCGATGTCTCCCACGGCCTACGACTCCTCCGCGTCCCGCGCCCAGCAGCCCCCAACTGTTCGATCAGGGAGAGGGGTTTGTCGATGTCGCTCGGCCGGGAGGTGGTCATGACCTGCCGCCCGCCGCCGGGCACGTCCACGCTGATGGTGACGGGCGGGCCGGCCGAGCCGACCGTGGTCCACCAGACGATCAGCAACACCGCGATCCGGGCGGCCGAGTCACCTTCGCCACTGACCTGGAAGCCCACGCCGTCCGGTCCGTCCACCACGCGGAGAGAGCCTTGTGGTGCCGCATCCATCAGCCGGCGGAGCACCTCGGCGACCCGATCGGGGCCGGCGCTGGTGACCGTGAAGACGAAGTCCACGCGGCCGGCTCGGGGCCCCGGAAAGACGGTTGGCCCCCGGTGTGCACCGGGGGCCAACTCGGCTTCGTACGGCTGGACCTCAGTCCTTGATCTCGCAGATCGCCGCGCCGGAGGTGACGGACGCGCCGACCTCCGCGCTCAGGCCCTTGATGGTGCCCGCCTTGTGCGCGTTGAGGGGCTGTTCCATCTTCATGGCCTCCAGGACGACGACCAGGTCGCCCTCCTTGACCTCCTGGCCCTCCTCGACCGCGACCTTGACGATCGTGCCCTGCATGGGGGAGGCGAGGGTGTCGCCGGAGGCGACGGGGCCGGACTTCTTGGCCGCGCGGCGCTTCGGCTTGGCGCCGGCCGCGAGTCCGGTGCGGGCCAGGGACATGCCGAGGGAGGACGGGAGGGAGACCTCCAGGCGCTTGCCGCCGACCTCGACGACGACCGTCTCACGGCCCGCGTCCTCCTCCGCCTCGGCCTCGGCGGGGGCGGCGAACGGCTTGATCTCGTTGACGAACTCGGTCTCGATCCAGCGGGTGTGGACCGTGAACGCCTCGGTGGAGCCGGTCAGTTCGGGGGCGAAGGCCGGGTCCCTGACCACCGCGCGGTGGAAGGGGATCGCCGTGGCCATGCCCTCGACCTGGAACTCGTCCAGGGCACGCGCGGCCCGCTCCAGGGCCTCCTTGCGGGTACGGCCCGTGACGATCAGCTTGGCCAGCAGGGAGTCCCAGGCCGGGCCGATCACGCTGCCCGACTCCACGCCCGCGTCCAGGCGGACACCGGGGCCGGAGGGGGCATCGAACCTGGTGACCGTGCCGGGGGCGGGCAGGAAGTTGCGGCCCGGGTCCTCGCCGTTGATGCGGAACTCGAAGGAGTGGCCGCGCAGCGCCGGGTCGTCGTAGCCCAGCTCCTCGCCGTCGGCGATGCGGAACATCTCGCGCACGAGGTCGATGCCGGCGACCTCCTCGGTCACCGGGTGCTCGACCTGGAGGCGGGTGTTGACCTCCAGGAAGGAGATCGTGCCGTCCTGGCCGACCAGGAACTCGCAGGTGCCGGCGCCGACGTAGCCGGCCTCCTTCAGGATGGCCTTCGAGGCGCGGTACAGCTCGGCGACCTGCTCCTCGGAGAGGAACGGCGCCGGGGCCTCCTCGACCAGCTTCTGGTGGCGGCGCTGCAGCGAGCAGTCACGGGTCGACACGACGACCACGTTGCCGTGCCGGTCCGCCAGGCACTGGGTCTCCACGTGCCGGGGGCGGTCGAGGTAGCGCTCGACGAAGCACTCGCCGCGGCCGAAGGCGGCGACCGCCTCACGGACCGCCGAGTCGTACAGCTCGGGGACCTCTTCCAGGGTGCGGGCGACCTTCAGGCCGCGGCCGCCGCCACCGAAGGCGGCCTTGATCGCGATCGGCAGGCCGTGCTGCTCCGCGAAGGCCACGACCTCCTCGGCACCGCTCACCGGGTCCGGGGTGCCGGCCACCAGCGGGGCGCCGGCGCGCTGCGCGATGTGGCGGGCGGCGACCTTGTCACCCAGGTCGCGGATGGCCTGCGGCGGCGGGCCGATCCAGATCAGGCCCGCGTCCAGCACCGCCTGGGCGAAGTCGGCGTTCTCCGAGAGAAAGCCGTACCCCGGGTGGATGGCGTCCGCGCCGGACTCGCGCGCCGCGTTCAGCACCTTCTCGATGTCCAGATAGCTGGTGCCCGGCGTGTCACCGCCCAGGGCGAACGCCTCATCCGCGGCGCGGACATGCAGAGCGTCCCGGTCCGGGTCGGCGTAGACGGCCACGCTCGCGATCCCGGCGTCCCGGCAGGCCCGGGCCACGCGGACAGCGATTTCGCCACGGTTGGCGATGAGCACCTTGCGCACGATTGAGGCTCCCTCCTTGAAACAAGCCGAGTTTAGGGACTGCCGACACGGCACTTCGACCCGTCCCCAATGGTGAGCTTGCCCACACGGAGCGTGATTCGAGGCTCGCTCGACCCGCGAAAACCCTTGTCGCACGGTCGTACGCAGGGCTCCTCCGGGAAACCCTAGCCCCGTCATGTGGTCAAGGTCTCTGTGAGAGCGTGCTGCGGCCCACTCTGTTTCTTTGTCGAGTCCCTACGAATGGCCCAATGATTCTTTGCTGCCGCGCAAACCCTTGTCCCACGGTTTACCCGTTAGTAGCGTTCATGACGACTCTTACGTACCTGGGGTAACAGCGGCGAGGCTCGAGAGTGGGTGGGGACCGGTGGTGCGCAGACCGGTGGCATGGGTCGTGGCGATCGTCCTTCTGGCGGAGGCGGTCTTCGTCGCGGCGCTGAACTGGTTCCTCGGCGTGGTCGTCGACCGGCAGCAGATGTCCCTGGCCGGACTCGATCCGCACGTGATGTCGACGTCGTCGAAGATCGGCGGCGTCGTCTTCGGCCTGTACTTCGTGCTGTGCGCGCTGGTGGCCGTCCTGGTCGCGATACGCGACCGCGCCCCCGCGGGCTTCGGCCGCGTCCTGCTGATCAGCGTGGCGGTCGTGCACGGCCTGCTGGGCGCCTTCGTCTGGGGCCTGGTCGGCTGGACGGCGTTCCTGTTCATGGTGGTCGTGCTCGGCCTCGTCGTCCTGCTGCTGATGACGTACGACCGTGACGGGGGCGCGGAGGCGGGTGCGGCCGGGGACGGCGCGGGCGAGGGCGGCGGCCCGGAGGCCGAGGCCGAGCCCGGGCCGGTCACGGCTCCGGATGCGGCGTCCTTGCCGGCCCCGCGTACGGACGAGCCGCAGGGCGGGGACGACGAGCCGCAGGACACCGTGCCCGCCCAGGTCACTCGTCCGGTGACCACAACTCCGTGATACCGACGCCCAACTCGGCCAACAGCTTGCGCACCAGGGGCAGGCTGATGCCGATCACGTTGCCGTGGTCGCCCTCGATGCCCTCGATGAACGGCGCCGAACGGCCGTCCAGGGTGAAGGCCCCGGCGACGTAGAGGGGTTCGCCCGAGGCCACGTACGCCGCGATCTCCTCGTCGGTCGGCTCGCCGAAGCGGACGACGGTGGAGGCGGTGCCGGAGACGTACCGCTTGGCGGTCGTGTCCCAGATGCAGTGCCCCGTCTGGAGGGTTCCGGCCCGGCCGCGCATCGCCTTCCAGCGGGCGGTGGCCTCCTCGGCGTCGGCGGGCTTGCCGAGGGCCTGTCCGTCCAGCTCCAGCACCGAGTCGCAGCCGATCACCAGGGCGCCCTGCACCTCCGGCTTCGCCGCCACGACCGAGGCCTTCGCCTCGGCCAGGGCGAGCGCCAGCTCGGCGGGGGTGGGGGCGGTGACGGCGTCTTCGTCGACGCCGCTCACGATCACCTCGGGATCGAGGCCGGCCTGCCTCAGGAGGCCCAGGCGGGCGGGGGACCGGGAGGCGAGGATCAGGCGGCGGCGTGGCTTGGCAGTCATGCGGCCAGGTTAGCCTCGTCGCTGCGCTAGCTCAGGCCGATCACGACCATGGCCAGGATCATGGCCAGGGCCATGAGGAAGCCGAGCCGCCGAAGCATGTCCTGCGCGTCGCGCAGTTCCTTCGGCGGCTCGTCTTCCGGGTCTGACCACAGCATTCGTCCAGCGTGCGGCCGGGTGCGGGCGGGCGCCTGAGTACCGGTACTCAAATGGCGCCCTGAGCTGTGCCACTGTGCGCGGTTCCCCGCGCCCCTCGGTGCTTCAGCTCGGCCAGTAGGTGCGAGTCCAGGACGCCGGCCCGGGCTTGGGCAGGTGGGCGGCGGCGATCCTGCTCGGGTCGGACCACGCGTCCCTCGGGCCCTTCGCGCCGGGCGGTGTCGCTGCTGCCGCCGCGGCGCGGGCGCGGACCACCGCCAGGGCGGCGGCCAGCTCCTCCGGGGTCGGGTTGCCCCGTACGACTCTGATCGTCACAGCGGCTCCTTTACAGGGGGATGTTGCCGTGCTTCTTCGGAGGCAGGGATTCCCGCTTGGTACGCAGCTGACGCAGGCCGCGGACGATGTGGGCGCGGGTGTCGGACGGCATGATCACCGCGTCGATGTAGCCGCGCTCGGCCGCGACGTAGGGGTTGAGGAGGGTGTCCTCGTACTCCTGGATCAGCCGGGCCCGGGTGTCCTCGCCGTTTCCGGCGGACTCCGCCTCGGCGATGGTGCGGCGGTGCAGGATGTTGACCGCGCCCTGGGCGCCCATGACGGCGATCTGGGCGGTCGGCCAGGCCAGGTTGAGGTCGGCGCCCAGGTGCTTGGAGCCCATGACGTCGTAGGCGCCGCCGAAGGCCTTGCGGGTGATGACCGTGATGAGCGGGACGGTGGCCTCGGCGTAGGCGTAGATCAGCTTGGCGCCGCGCCGGATGATGCCGGTGTGCTCCTGGTCGACGCCCGGCAGGAAGCCGGGGACGTCGACGAAGGTCAGTACCGGGACGTTGAAGGCGTCGCAGGTGCGCACGAACCGGGAGGCCTTCTCGGACGCGTCGATGTCGAGGCAGCCGGCGAACTGCATCGGCTGGTTGGCGACGATGCCGACCGGGTGGCCCTCCACCCGGCCGAAGCCGGTGAGGATGTTCGGCGCGAAGAGGGCCTGGGTCTCGAAGAACTCGCCGTCGTCCAGGAGGTGTTCGATCACCGTGTGCATGTCGTACGGCTGGTTCGCGCTGTCGGGGACGACGGTGTCCAGCTCGCGGTCCTCGTCGCTGATCGCGAGGTCCGCCTCCTCCGGGAAGACCGGAGGCTCGGAGAGGTTGTTGGACGGCAGGTAGGACAGGAGCTGCTTGACGTACTCGATCGCGTCCTTCTCGTCGCCCGCCATGTGGTGGGCCACGCCGGAGGCGGTGTTGTGGGTGCGGGCGCCGCCCAGCTCCTCGAAGCCGACGTCCTCTCCGGTGACGGTCTTGATGACGTCCGGACCGGTGATGAACATGTGCGAGGTCTGGTCGACCATGACCGTGAAGTCGGTGATGGCCGGGGAGTAGACCGCGCCGCCCGCGCACGGACCGACCACCAGGCTGATCTGCGGGATCACACCGGAGGCGTGGGTGTTGCGGCGGAAGATCTCGCCGTACGCGCCGAGGGAGGCCACGCCCTCCTGGATGCGGGCGCCGCCGGAGTCGTTGATGCCGATGACCGGGCAGCCGGTCTTCAGCGCGAAGTCCATGACCTTGACGATCTTCTGGCCGTAGACCTCGCCGAGGGCGCCGCCGAAGACGGTGAAGTCCTGGGAGAAGACGGCGACGGGGCGTCCGTCCACGGTGCCGTAGCCGGTGACGACGCCGTCCCCGTACGGCCGGTTCTTCTCCAGTCCGAAGTTCGTGGACCGGTGCCGGGCGAACTCGTCCAGCTCGACGAAGGAACCCTCGTCGAGGAGGAGCTCGATGCGCTCACGGGCCGTCAGCTTGCCCTTGGCGTGCTGCTTTTCCACGGCGCGGGCGGAGCCGGCGTGCGTCGCCTCCTCGATGCGGCGCTGGAGATCCGCGAGCTTGCCCGCGGTGGTGTGAATGTCGATCTCTTCCGGCTCGGACATCGGGATGCGGCTCCCTGCCTGCTCAAAAGGGGGGACGGTTACTCATCCGTAGAGTAGTGCTGGGCCCGGTGGTCGGCAGTGCGGCGTTTCCCACACCTAGGGTGACTTGCATGACGCCGCACAATGCATCAGATGACAGCCGTGGTTCCGATGACAGTCGTGGTTCCGGTGACAGCCGGTGGTCCGACCTGGACCGTCCGCCCCTGAACGCCGCGGCGCTGCGGCGCGCGCTGGTTCGGGAGGGGAGCCTGTACAGCGCGGTGGACGTGGTGCAGCGCACCGGCTCCACCAACTCCGACCTGGTCGCCGCGGTCGCCGCCGGGAAGGCGGGCGAGGGGGCGGTGCTGGTCGCGGAGGAGCAGACCGCGGGCAAGGGGCGACTGGACCGCCGGTGGACGGCGCCGGCGCGCTCGGGCCTGTTCTTCTCCGTGTACCTGCGGCCCGCGGAGGTGCCCGTGGCCCGGTGGGGCTGGCTGCCGCTGCTCACGGGTGTCGCCGTGGCGACCGGGCTGTCCCGGGCGGCGGGTGTGGACACGGCCCTGAAGTGGCCGAACGACCTGCTGGTGACCGTGGCGGGCGAGGAGCGCAAGGCGGGGGGCATCCTCGCCGAGCGGGCCGGGGCGGACGGTGTGGTCGTCGGGGTCGGCATCAACGTCACGCTGCGGGCGGAGGAACTGCCGGTGCCGCAGGCGGGGTCGCTGGCGCTGGCCGAGGCGGTGAGCACGGACCGGGATCCGCTGCTGCGGGCGGTGCTGCGGGCGCTGGAGGACTGGTACGGGCGGTGGCGGGGCGCCGGGGGTGATCCCGCGGTGAGTGGCCTTCAGGAGACGTACGCGGCCGGCTGCGCGACGCTGGGGCGCACCGTGCGGGCCGAGCTGCCGGGGGAGCGGTCGATCGTGGGCGAGGCGGTGGCGGTCGACGGGGACGGGCGGCTGGTCATCGCGACGGAGGCCGGTGTGCAGGAGCCCGTGGGGGCGGGGGACATCGTGCATCTGCGGCCTGCCTGAGGGGGTGCGCGCGGCGCGCGGGTGGGTGGGGGGTGCTGCGCGTGTGCGGCTGGGGCGGGTGCGTGCGGTGTCTCCGGGGCTTGCGTGAGGGGGTGTCTGCGGTGCGTGGCTGGGTGGCGGGTGTCTGCGGTGCGTGTGCGGCTGGGGGGCGGGTGTCTGCGGTGCGTGTGCGGCTGGGGGGCGGGTGTCTGCGGCGCATCTGCGGCCGGGTGGGGGTGCGCGTAGCGCCCAGAGAGGGCCTGGGGTCGGGGCCGCGCCGGGGGTGTCCGTCCTCGGAACGGCGCGGAATCGGTCGGCCGTAGAGGCCCCGGTGTGGACGCGCCAACCGCTGCGGGCGGACACCCCCCGAGGCGTCCTCTTCCCGCCGTGGGCGGCTGCGGCGCCGCCGCACGGCCACGAGGTCGACGGCGGTGCAGCGCCCCGTCAGGGGCGCGGGGAACTGCGCGATCAGCCGCGATGGACGCGCGGGCGGCGATGGTGGGGGCGGCCCCGGACCTGTCCCGATGTGGGGGGCTGGGGGGCGCAGCCCCCGGTGCGCAACCGGTACCGGGAGGTGAGTCGTCGGCCGAACCCGACGGAGTGAGCTGGCGCACACCTGCCGTAGAGTTGAGGCCGGTCGAAACGTGACCGCGGCAGATCGGAAGGGCAGCAGGCGTGACCGTCGACGACACGGGCTCCGGCGCGGACGCGGACGGCCGGGTGGAGCCTCCCCAGGAGCGGGGGGACGCCCACGCCGCCGACCCGGGCGAGGACCCGCTGGCCCTGCGCCTCGAACAGCTCATCCTGGGCGCCGAGCGCCGCTACACGCCGTTCCAGGCGGCCCGCAGCGCCGGTGTCTCCATGGAGCTGGCGTCCCGGTTCTGGCGGGCGATGGGGTTCGCCGACATCGGGCAGGCCAAGGCGCTGACGGAGGCCGATGTGCTGGCCCTGCGCCGGCTCGCGGGTCTTGTGGAGGCGGGGCTGCTCAGCGAGGCCATGGCGGTGCAGGTCGCGCGGTCCACGGGGCAGACCACCGCCCGGTTGGCCGAGTGGCAGATGGATTCCTTCCTGGAGGGCCTGACCGAGCCGCCCGAGCCCGGGATGACCCGCACCGAGGTGACGTACCCGATCGTCGAGCTGCTCCTGCCCGAGCTGGAGGAGTTTCTGGTCTATGTGTGGCGGCGCCAGCTCGCCGCGTCGGCCGGGCGGGTCGTGCAGTCGGCGGACGACGAGGAGATGGTCGACCGGCGGCTCGCCGTCGGCTTCGCCGATCTGGTGGGGTTCACCCGGCTGACCCGCCGGATGGAGGAGGAGGAACTCGGCGAGCTGGTCGAGGCCTTCGAGACCACCGCCGCCGACCTGGTGGCCGCGCGGGGCGGACGGCTCATCAAGACCCTCGGCGACGAGGTGCTGTACGCGGCGGACGACGCGGGGACGGCGGCCGACATCGCGTTGCGGCTGGTGGAGACGCTGTCGAACGACGAGACGATGCCGGAGCTGCGGGTCGGCATGGCGTTCGGCACGGTCACCACGCGCATGGGTGACGTGTTCGGTACGACGGTGAACCTGGCCTCCCGGCTGACGTCTATAGCGCCCCGGGACGCCGTGCTGGTGGACAGTGCCTTCGCCGAGGAGCTGATCCGCACCGGCGAGGCACCCGCCTCCGAGGCGGAGGCGGCCGAGGCCGCGGCGGCCGCCGAGAAGGAGGGCGAGGAGCCGCCGAAGTACCGCTTCGGGCTCCAGCCCATGTGGCAGCGCCCGGTACGTGGTCTCGGCGTGGTCGAGCCCTGGCTGCTGGCCCGCCGCGACGGGCAGCCCTAGCGCCGCAGAGCCCCTCTAGTGGCCGCCGCCGAGTACGTCCACGCACAGGCCGAGCACCGGTACGCACAGCCCGCCCGGGCCCGGGTCCGTCGAGCTGTGGGTGGGTGCGGGGGTGGTCGGCGCGGGCTGGACAGTGGTGGGGGCCGGGCGCGGGGCGGACGTGGACGCCGACGGTCGTGGTGCGGTGTCCGGGGTGGAGCCCGGAGCGGTCGGCAGGGTGGTCGCGGTCGGTACGGCGGTGCCGTCCGCCGATGTCCCGGAAGCGGCCGGCCCTGAGCGTGAGTTTGTGGGGGTCGGTGCGGGGCTTCTGCCGCCCATGACGGAGGTCGCCGAGGGCAGTGCGGTGGGGTCGGCGGAGACGGTCGCGGCGGTGTCCGACGCGTGGTCCGTGGCGCCGCCCCCCGCGCCGACGCGGGGCTCGGCCTCCGCCGTGCCCGGGGCGCCGACGCCCGACTCCGGCGAGACCCGGACCAGGCTGAGCACGCCCGCCGCGAGGGCGAGACCGCCGGCGGCGAGCAGGACCTTGCGGGGGCGCGGTTTGCGGTGCCGCCCGCGCCGCAGGATGGACCCGTCGGTCACATCGGTGTCTGCGGCATCGTCCGGTATCGGTGTCATGGTTTTCCCTCCCCGCAGTCGCGGACGCACGCTATGCGGTCCTGTGGGTGATGTGGGGTGAGACGGCCGGGATGTCACTCGAACGGGCGTAGCCCCCTGGACTTTCCCGGGATCGGGTACGACTGCGATGATCGGACCGACAGGGAGTTAACCCGCGTTAACACGTGAGCCGGAGGGTGTCATGAGCGAGGAGCGGTTCGGTCAGTTCGTGCTGGTGCGGCGGCACGGGCATGTCGCGGAGCTGGTCATGGACCGGCCCAAGGCCATGAACGCCGTCTCGACGGAGATGGCCCGCTCCCTCTCCGCCGCGTGCACGGCGCTGGCCGCCGACCGGGACGCGCGCGTGGTGGTCCTGACCTCGTCCCACGAGCGGGCGTTCTGCGTCGGCGCGGACCTGAAGGAGCGGAACTCCTTCAGCGACGCGGATCTGCTGCGGCAGCGGCCGGTGACGCGCGGTGCGTACACCGGGGTGCTGGAGCTGCCGATGCCGACGATCGCGGCGGTGCACGGGTTCGCGCTCGGCGGCGGTTTCGAACTGGCCCTGTCCTGCGACCTGATCGTGGCCGACCGTACGGCGGTGGTGGGGCTGCCGGAGGTGTCCGTGGGCGTGATCCCCGGCGGTGGCGGTACGCAGCTGCTGCCGCGCCGGGTCGGGGCGGCGCGTGCGGCCGAGCTGATCTTCTCCGCGCGGCGGCTGGAGGCTGCGGAGGCGGCCGGGCTGGGGCTGGTCGACCGGCTCGTGGACGAGGGCCGCGACCGCGAGGAGGCGCTCGCCCTGGGCGCCACCATCGCCGGCAACTCCCCGGTCGGGCTGCGGGCGGCCAAGCGTGCACTGCGGCTGGGGCAGGGGCTGGATCTGCGGGCCGGCCTGGAAGTCGAGGACGCGGCATGGCGGACCGTGGCGTTCTCCGGGGACCGGGCGGAGGGCGTGGCGGCCTTCAACGAGAAGCGCAAGCCGGAGTGGCCCGGCGAGTAAAAACGCCGTGTACTGCAGCGCCCTGGAGGGGTGGTCCGCACTTCCCGAGCTCGTGGCCGAACATCCCACCTGATCGCCCCACCAATGTCCCGATTACCCCAAATCCTCCCTAATCTGGAGTAATGGGTGAGGACAAGCGGCTGGCCGCAGTCGTGGCGTTGGCGCAAGGCATGGCAGCGGCGCACACCCCGGCAGGGGCATGGCAGGCCGCCGCACTCGGCGCCTGCCGAGCGCTGGACGGCAGTTTCGCCGCGCTGTCGGTGTGGGAGCGTGAGCTGGGCCGGCTGCGCGTTCTCGTGAACGTGGGGGACAGGCGCCCGGACGAGGAGGAGTTCCCCGAGTCCGAGGCCTACCCGGTGCACCAGTTCCCGGAGATCACCGAGTTCCTGCACGAGCGGTGGGCCGGCGGGGGCGGACCCAACGCATGGGTGGAGACCGCCGAGGGGACGGCCGCCGGCACCCCGGGCTACTTCCATCGGCGGGTCGCCGCCCTGCGCCGCCGCGGCCGGGGGTGTTGCGTGGTCGCGCCGGTTCTGCTGCACGGCAGGGCCTGGGGCGAGTTGTACGTCGCGCGGCCCGTGAAGGCCCCCGTGTTCGACCGGGGCGACGCCGACTTCGCGACCGTCCTGGCCGCCGTCGCCGCCGCCGGGCTCGCGCAGACCGAGCGGCTGGAGGAGGCCCGGCGGCTCGCGTACACCGACGCCCTCACCGGTCTCGCCAACCGCCGGGCCGTGGACGTGCGCCTGGAGGAGGCGGTCGAGCGGCACCGCGCGGAGGGCGTGGTCGTCAGCCTCGTCGTGTGCGATCTCAACGGGCTGAAGCGGGTGAACGACACCCTCGGGCACGCCGTCGGGGACCGGCTGCTCGAGCGCTTCGGCTCGGTGCTCTCGCTGTGCGGCGCCATGGTGCCGGGCGCGCTGGTCGCGCGGCTCGGCGGGGACGAGTTCTGTCTGCTGGCCGTCGGGCCGCCCGCCGACGACGTGGTCAAGGCCGCCGATGAACTGTGCCGCAGGGCGGGGGAGTTGGAGTTGGGGGAAGGCGTGGCGTGCGGGGTCGCCTCGACCGAGGATCCGATCGGCGAGGTGGGGGACGCGCGGCGGCTGTTCCGGCTCGCCGATGCCGCCCAGTACCGTGCCAAGGCCCTGCGCGCCGACCGGCCCGTGGTCGCGGGCCGGGGCGGGCGGGAGGATCCCGTCGTACGGCTGGCCGACGAGCCGCCGCACGTGTCGCCCGCCGAGCGGCGCCGGTTCCGGGGGCGCCGGCCGTAGTTCCGTGGTTGAGGCGAAGGCCACACGGATCGGTAAGGGTCGCTCCCGTACTCCACTAGTGACATCTCCGCATTCAATGCGTACGCTCCTGAATATGGATATGCACACTGTGGTGGTGGGGACGTCGGGTGTCACGGCGTCCGACGTGCTCGCCGTGGCGCGCGGCGGTGCCCGCGTCGAGCTGTCGGCCGAGGCGGTGGCAGCCCTGGCGGCCGCCCGCGAGATCGTGGACGCGCTGGCGGCCAAGCCGGACCCGGTCTACGGCGTCTCGACCGGCTTCGGTGCCCTGGCGACCCGGCACATCAGCCAGGAGCTGCGTGCCCAGCTGCAGCGCAACATCGTCCGCTCGCACGCCGCCGGCATGGGCCCGCGGGTCGAGCGCGAGGTCGTACGGGCCCTGATGTTCCTGCGGCTGAAGACCGTCTGCTCCGGACACACCGGCGTCCGGCCCGAGGTCGCGCAGACCATGGCGGACGTTCTCAACGCCGGGATCACCCCGGTCGTGCACGAGTTCGGCTCCCTCGGCTGCTCCGGCGACCTGGCCCCGCTCTCCCACTGCGCCCTCGCCCTCATGGGGGAAGGGGACGCCGAGGGCCCCGACGGTGTCGTACGGCCCGCCGGTGAGCTGCTCGCCGCGCACGGGATCAAGCCGGTCGAGCTGCGTGAGAAGGAGGGCCTGGCCCTGCTCAACGGCACCGACGGCATGCTCGGCATGCTGGTCATGGCTCTCGCCGACCTCGACACCCTCTACAAGTCCGCCGACGTCACCGCCGCCCTCAGCCTGGAGGCGCTGCTCGGCACGGACAAGGTGCTCGCCCCCGAGCTGCACGCCATCCGCCCGCACCCGGGGCAGGGTGCCTCCGCCGCCAACATGCTGGCGGTGCTGAAGGGTTCGCAGCTCACCGGCCACCACCAGGACGACGCCCCCCGCGTCCAGGACGCCTACTCCGTGCGCTGCGCCCCGCAGGTCGCCGGCGCCGGGCGCGACACCATGGCGCACGCCCGGCTGGTCGCCGAGCGCGAACTGGCCTCCGCCGTCGACAACCCGGTCGTGCTGCCCGACGGCCGCGTGGAGTCCAACGGCAACTTCCACGGTGCGCCCGTGGCCTACGTCCTGGACTTCCTCGCCATCGCGGCGGCCGACCTCGGCTCCATCGCCGAGCGCCGCACCGACCGGCTGCTGGACAAGAACCGCAGCCACGGGCTTCCGCCGTTCCTCGCCGACGACGCGGGTGTCGACTCCGGGCTGATGATCGCCCAGTACACGCAGGCCGCGCTGGTGAGCGAGATGAAGCGGCTCGCCGTACCGGCCTCCGCGGACTCCATCCCGTCCTCCGCCATGCAGGAGGACCACGTGTCCATGGGCTGGTCGGCCGCGCGCAAGCTGCGCACCGCCGTCGGCAACCTCGCCCGGATCATCGCCGTCGAGCTGTACGCGGCCACCCGCGCCATCGAGCTGCGCGAGGGCCTCACCCCGGCGCCCGCCTCCCAGGCCGTGATCGAGGCCGTGCGTGCCGCCGGTGTGCAGGGCCCGGGCCCGGACCGGTTCCTGGCGCCCGACCTGGCCGCCGCCGACGCGTTCGTGCGCGGCGGGCACCTCGTCGCCGCGGTGGAGTCGGTCACCGGCCCGCTGCAGTAACGTCTCCGCGCGAGGACAGGGCCCTGCCGTGTGCGGGGCCCTGTCGCCGCGTCACTTCAGCTTGGCCTGCTGGGCCCTCACGACCTCCGGCGACACCGTGTAGGTCTTCTTGGCCATCATCGCGCCCAGGTTCGAGGTGAAGTAGACCGAGAGGGTGTTCCCCAGCCGGACCACCTCGGCGTGGACGGGTGCCGCGTCCCCGTCGTCCGAGTCCATGGTCGCGGTGAACGCCACCGACCCGTCCCCGGCGCCCGTCGCCTTCTCCTCGGCGACCTTGGTGAACCGTGCCGTCGTGCCGGCCTGCTTGCCGGAGAAGCCGTTCGCGCAGCCCTTGACGGCGGTGGCGACCGACGCGAGGGCCTTCTCGGCGCCGTCCCCGTCGTACGAGGCCAGGGTGACCGTGGTGACGTCCCGGTCCAGGGACTTGTGCATCGCCTCCTCGAACTTCCCCTCGTCGAGGTCGTCCAGGGAGGTCGGCTTGGCCGTGGGGGACTTCTTCTGGTTCTCCATGGCCATACGGTCGGTCCTGGCCGCCGCGTCGACCGGCGGAAGCCCGCTCATCACGCGGGCCAGCGGCCGGCACGACGCACTGTCGGTGGTGATGGCCCTGGACCGGGTGGCCGGCACCGCCCCCACCTTGAACCCGGGCACCTCGCCCTGGGCGATGATCAGCTTCTTCAACTCCGCGGCGCTCAGCGCCTTCGCGGCCGTGCCCGGGTCCTTCGCGTCCCCGCCCGAACCCCCGCCGGAGCAGCCCGTGACAAGGGCGAACGACAGTGCACCAAGAACCGCTGCGGCGCACAGCCGTACGCCCGATGATCTCTTCATGGGCGAACTATGTGGGAACCGTCAAAGGATCGTCAAGGGAAATTAAAAGCCCAGGCGTTCGCGGCGCACCGAATACACCACGAAGCCGGCGCCCACGCCGAGGAAGAGGGTGCCGCCGACGACGTACGGCGTGGTGTCGATGCTTCCGGTGTCGGCGAGCTGGGTGTCGTCCGCCGCCTCCCGTGCGGTCTCGGCGGTCGCCTGCGACACCGCCCTGGCCTGCTGGGTCAGGTGTGTGGCGGAGGCGTCCGTGCCCGCTCTGCCGGAGGAGTCCTGCGACGCGTTCGCGGACGGGACGAACCACAGGGCGCACAGCAGAGTGGCCGCCGCGGTGGCGGTCAGCAGCGGACGGCGAGCGGATGACACGGAATATCGATCCCCTTGTGACGCTGGCGAATTGGCCGTGGGCAGTGATGTTAGTGAAAGTCGCGGGTCACGGGAAAGTCACGGGAGGTTTCAGTCGTACGCTCCCGCCATGAGTGCTGAAGACACATCACGTTTTGTGCGGCTTCGGGTGGAGCTGGTCCTCGAGGTGCAGGACGAGGACGCGGTCGGCAAGGCCGCGCTGCGCCGGCTCGCCACCGATCCGGAGCTGCCGGCGTCGGAGCGGGCCCAGGCCGAGGCCGCTGTGACGGAAGACACCGCGGAGGCCCTGGCGTATCTGGTGGACCCGTTCGACCTGGTCAGCGAGGTGCCCGGGGTGGAGCTCCAGCAGGCGTCCTGGTCGAGTGAGCGGATCGACTACGACCCGGACTCGCCGGACTGGGACCTGGATGAGGAAGATGGGGAGGGCGACGAAGAAGAAGAGGACGGCATCGGCTGAGCGTTTCGGGGCACCTGCAACCCCGGACGGCAACCGCCGTCCGGGGTTTCGTCGTCCCAGGGGGACGCACGGACCGACCCTCGCACCACCCGCGCACCGCGGACGTGGTGTGCCCCACAGATCCAGAGGATCTGGAACGGGACGGCACGGCCGTGGCGTTGAAGGTTCTTACGGGGGATCTTGGGGTTTTTCGGCGATCGGCGACGATGGAGAAGCGTGTGATGACGGACAGTAAGCGGCGCAAGGGCCTGATGGCCGCGTCCGCACTGCTCGGTGGTGTCCTGGCCCTCACGGGCTGTTCCGGCGGCAGCAAGGCCAAGGCGTCCGACAAGGGGGAATCCTCGCAGGCTCAGGCCGACGCGGCGGCCGCGAAGAAGTCCTCCGAGGCGCAGATCACGATCACGCCGAAGGACGGTTCCGACAACGCGTCCATCAACAACTCCGCCGCCGTCACGGTCAGCAAGGGCACGCTCACCGGCGTCACGATGACCACCGAGGACGGCAGGGCCGTCGCCGGTCAGCTCTCCGCCGACAAGAAGAGCTGGAAGCCCACCGTCCAGCTGCAGCGCTCCACGACCTACAAGGTCGCCGCGGAGGCCAAGGACACCCAGGGCCGCATAGCCAACGAGAACGCGTCCTTCACCACCGTCTCCCCGGCCAACAGCTTCATCGGCACCTTCACCCCGGACGACGGCTCCACGGTCGGCGTCGGGATGCCGGTCTCGATCAACTTCGACAAGGCGATCACCAACAAGGCGGCCGTGCAGAAGGGCGTCACGGTGGCCTCCAGCAGCGGCCAGGAGGTCGCCTGCCACTGGTTCAACGCCAACCGCATGGACTGCCGCCCGGAGCAGTACTGGAAGGAAGGCTCCACCGTCACCCTGAAGCTCGCGCTCGACGGCGTCCAGGGCGCGCCCGGCGTCACCGGCGTCCAGCAGAAGACGGTCACCTTCCACATCGGCCGCAACCAGGTCTCCTACGTCGACGCGAAGACCAAGCAGATGAAGGTCACGCAGGACGGCAAGGTCGTCAAGACCATCCCGGTCTCCGCCGGCGCCCCCGAGCACACCACCTACGAGGGCCAGATGGTGATCTCGGAGAAGTTCAAGCAGACCCGCATGAACGGCGCGACCGTCGGTTTCAAGGACTCCGACGGCAAGGGCGAGTACGACATCAAGGACGTGCCGCACGCCATGCGCCTGACCACCTCCGGCACCTTCATCCACGGCAACTACTGGGGCGCGCCGTCCGTCTTCGGCAGCGTCAACACCAGCCACGGCTGCGTCGGCCTGCAGGACGCCAAGGGCGCCGGCGACCCGAGCACCCCGGCCGCGTGGTTCTACGAGCACTCGCTGATCGGTGACGTCGTGGTCGTCCAGAACACCGGCGACAAGACCGTCGCCCCGGACAACGGCCTCAACGGCTGGAACATGGACTGGGCCCAGTGGAAGGCCGGTTCGGCCGTCTGACGGTTCCCCCACAGCTTCCCGGTGCCGCCCTCCGAGGGCGGCACCGGCGTTTCTGAGCCCTCTCCGGGCGCTTCATGGGCGCAGGAACAGCCTTCTCATCCATCTCTTATGCCGGCCTTAGGGTGCCGTCACGGTCCGTCCCTAGCTTGCGGGCCATGTTCTTCACCTACCTGAGGCGCGAACTGCGCCGCCGCAGAAAGGCGGCCCTCGTCGTCGCCTCCGGCCTCGCGCTCGGCATCGCGCTGGTCATCGTGGTCAACTCCGTGTCCAGCGGCATGGGGAAGGCCCAGGACAAGGTCCTGCAGTCGTTGTACGGCCTCGGTACGGACATGACCGTCACCAAGGCGGCGAGCCCGGACGGCTCCGGCGCCCAGAGGCCGCACTTCAAGTTCGACGCCAAGGGCTCCGGCGACGACTCGTCGCAGAGCAACGACCTGGTCATGGCGCAGGGCTTCACCACCCTGCCCACCTCGACGGTCACCAAGGTCGCGGACCAGCAGGGCGTCTCGTCCGCCGTCGGCGGTCTGAGCCTGCGCGTGGTGAAGGTCGACGGCCAGTTCACCCGCGGCAAGTTCCAGCAGGACGGCAGCGGCGGCGGCAAGCAGTTCGGGCGCCAGGGCGGCCAGTCCCCGCAGGGCAAAGTCGTCGGCGGCGGCGCCGACTTCGACGTCAACCAGTACTCGGTCTACGGCACCGACGTCACCCGGCCGGCGCTCGGCCCGCTGACCTCCTCGAAGATCACCAGCGGCCGTGCCTTCAGGACCACCGAGACCGATGCCAAGGTCGCCGTCGCCGACTCGGCGTACGCCAAGGAGAAGAAGCTGAAGGTCGGCAGCACGGTCACCATCAAGAACGTCAAGTACCAGGTGATCGGCATCGCGACCGCGAACAGCGGCGACGCGGCGGCCAACCTCTACGTCCCGCTGAAGCAGGCGCAGACGCTCAGCGACAACAAGGACAAGGTCACCACGATCTACGTCAAGGCGACCGACTCCCAGAAGATCGACTCCGTCAAGAGCGCCATCCAGAAGAACGTCTCCGGTACGACGGTCACCACCTCCTCCGACCTGGCGAAGACGGTCTCCGGCTCGCTGTCCACCGCCTCCTCCCTCGCCACCAAGGTCGGCAAGTGGCTGTCCATCGCGGTGCTGGTGGCCGCGTTCCTGGTCGCGGGCCTGCTGACCTCCTCCGCGGTCTCCCGCCGCGTCCGTGAGTTCGGCACGCTGAAGGCGCTGGGCTGGAAGTCGGGCCGGGTGACCCGGCAGGTGGTCGGCGAGGCCGTCGTCAACGGATTGGTCGGCGGCGCGCTCGGCATCGCCCTGGGGCTCGCGGGCGCGTACGCCGTCACGGCGATCAGCCCGACGCTGCAGGCCCAGCTGGGCGGCGGCGGGGGCGGCGGTGGCGGCTTCGGCGGGGGACCGGCGGGCGGTGGCGGATTCGGCGGGCCGGGGCGAAGCGCGGCCAAGACCCTCGAGGTGGCCCTCACGGCACCGGTGAGCCTGACGACGATCGCCCTGGCGGTGGGCCTCGCGGTGGCCGGTGGGCTCATCGCCGGCGCGTTCGGCGGCTGGCGCGCGTCGAGGCTCCGTCCGGCGGACGCGCTGCGCCGAGTCGAGTAGCCGAAGCCGGCCCTGAAGCGCACCACCCCGAACCCTCCCCAGGAGCCCCCATGTACGACCTCAGAAACGTGACCAAGCGCTATACCCGAGGCAAGGACACCGTCGACGCCCTCGACGGAGTCGATCTCGTCATCGGCGACGGCGACCGACTGGTGATCCAAGGACCCACCGGCGGCGGAAAGTCCACCCTCCTGCAGATGCTCGGCGGCCTGGACCGCCCCACCTCCGGCGAAGTCGTCCTGGACGGCATCGACCTGGCCAAGCTCAGTGAGGCCCGGCTGACACGAGTCCGCAGCGAGAACATCGGCTTCGTCTTCCAGTCCTTCAACCTCATCCCGACCCTCACCGCCCAGGAGAACGTGGAGACGGCCCTCGTCCCCCTCGGCATCAAGGTCAAGGAACGCCGCGAACTCGCCGCCGACGCACTGAAGTCCGTCGGCCTCGGTGAACGCCTCTCCCACCTCCCCGGCGAGATGTCCGGAGGGCAGCAGCAGCGCGTCGCCATCGCCCGGGCCGTGGTGAAGAAGCCCAAGGTGCTGCTCGCCGACGAACCGACCGGCAACCTCGACGAGGGCATGCGGGACGAGATCATGGACGTACTCGAACGCCTGTGGAAGGAGCACGGGCTGACCTTCATCATGGTCACCCACGACTCCTCGATCGCGAAGAAGGCCCCGCGGGTGGCCACCATCCGCAAGGGAAGGATCACTGTGAGGGAGAACGCGGGCGCCTGACGGTCCACAACGCCGTTCGCAGTCACCGCACTTCGCGGTTGTGTAACGGTGTCCCGGCCACGGCGTAACAGTTTCCCGTCGCTCCTTCTTACCGTCCTCTCATCCATTGAGCCGTCTGATCGCCCCCCGGCATACTGCGTGATCCGGGGGGCGACGTATATGCGTACGAGACCACCCCCGGCCGGGTGAACGGGGAATTCGCCCGGTACCTCATCTCCAGGGGGAGATCTTGCGCAGACAAGTGAAAAGAGCTGCTGCGGCCGGTGTGGCCACGGCCGCAGCCGTCGCCCTCGCAGCGGGTATGACCAGCCCGGCGTCGGCGAAGCCCGCGGAGCGCAGCCCGGCCGCCGCCTCCGCGCTCACAGCGAAGACCCATGTCACGCTCATCACCGGTGACCGCGTCGCCCTCGACGCCAAGGGCCGGATCGTCGGCCTCCAGCGGGCCAAGGGCCGCGAGCACATACCCGTCCAGGTCCGCAGGACCGAGGGCCACACGCTGGTCGTCCCGGTCGACGCGGCCCACCTGATCGCCTCCGGCAAGCTGGACCAACGCCTGTTCGACGTCACCGAGCTGAACAAGGCGGCGAACCGCCGGGCCCAGAAGAACGGCCTGAAGGTCATCGTCGGGTACAACGGCTCCGCCCGGACCGCCAAGGCGGACGTCCGTAGCGCCGGCCATCTGCGCCGCAGCCTCGCGGCCCTCGACGCCGACGCCGTGCAGACGCCGGTCGAGGACACCGCCGCGCTCTGGCACGCCGTCACCGACGGGAACACCACCGCCTCCGGCATCGCGCACGTCTGGCTCGACGGCGTCCGCAAGGCCTCCCTCGACAAGT
The DNA here is from genome assembly GCF_009604455.1 of Streptomyces sp. RB17. Taxonomy (GTDB): domain Bacteria; phylum Actinomycetota; class Actinomycetes; order Streptomycetales; family Streptomycetaceae; genus Streptomyces. Next base: position 409,416 of record NZ_WEGL01000003.1, on the reverse strand, counting down.
CCGTGCCGCAGATCGGCGCCCCGGTCGCCTGGAAGGCCGGCTACACCGGCAAGGGCGTGAAGGTCGCCGTCCTGGACACCGGTGTGGACACCAGCCACCCGGACCTCAAGGACCAGGTGATCGCGTCCAGGAACTTCTCCGGCGCCGCCGACGCCACCGACCACTACGGCCACGGCACCCACGTCGCCTCCATCGTGGCGGGCACCGGCGCCAAGTCGGGCGGCAAGTACAAGGGTGTCGCCCCGGACGCCGAGATCCTCAACGGCAAGGTCCTGGACGACACCGGCTCCGGTGACGACTCCGGCATCCTCGCCGGCATGGAGTGGGCGGCCCAGCAGGGCGCCTCCGTCGTCAACCTCAGCCTCGGCGGCTACGACAGCCCCGGCATCGACCCGCTCGAGGCCGAGGTCAACAAGCTGTCCGCGACCAAGGGCATCCTGTTCGCGATCGCCGCGGGCAACGACGGGCCGCAGTCGATCGGTTCACCGGGCAGCGCGGACGCCGCGCTCACCGTCGGTGCCGTCGACAAGAAGGACAAGCTCGCCGACTTCTCCTCCACCGGCCCGCGCCTCGGCGACGGCGCCATCAAGCCCGACGTCACCGCGCCCGGCGTGGACATCACCGCCGCCGCGGCCAAGGGCAGCGTCATCGACAAGGAGGTCGGCGAGAAGCCCGAGGGCTACCTGACCATCTCCGGCACCTCGATGGCCACCCCGCATGTCGCCGGCGCCGCCGCGATCCTCAAGCAGGAGCACCCCGACTGGGGCTACGCCGAGCTGAAGGGCGCGCTGACCGGCTCCGCCAAGGGCGGCAACTACACGCCGTACCAGCAGGGTTCGGGCCGTATCGCGGTGGACAGGGCCTACCGGCAGACCGTGATCGCCGACCCGGTCTCGGTGAACTTCGGGATGCAGCAGTGGCCGCACACCGACGACAAGCCGGTCACCAGGAAGGTGACGTACCGCAACCTCGGCGACAAGGACGTCACGCTCACCCTGAGCAGCACCGCCCTCGACCCCAAGGGCCATGCGGCCCCGTCGGGCTTCTTCAAGCTCGCCGCGACCGAACTGACGGTCCCCGCGCACGGCAAGGCCTCCGTCGGCCTCACGGTCGACACCAAGCTGGGCGGCACCCTCGACGGCGCCTACTCCGCGTACGTCACCGCGACCGGCGCCGGCCAGAGTGTCCGCACGGCCGCCGCGGTGCAGCGCGAGGTGGAGTCGTACGACATCACGCTGAAGGTGATCGGCCGTGACGGCAGGCCGGCCCCGTACTACACCGCCGACCTCAGCGGTGTGTCCGGTCTGGCGAGCGGCACCGAGCTGAGCCCGTACGACAAGTCCGGCACGGTGAAGGTGCGCGCGCCCAAGGGCACGTACATCCTCAACTCCGCCGTCTTCGTGGACAAGAACGGCACCAAGGGCACCGACTGGATCGCCGCGCCGAAGCTGACCGTCTCCAAGAAGCAGACCGTCACGATCGACGCACGCAAGGCCAAGCCGGTGGACGTCACCGTCCCGGCCTCCGGCGTGAAATCGGAGTTCGCCGCGCCGGGGTACACCCTGACGCTCGACGACGGCTGGTACAGCTACAACTGGTTCCTGGACTCGTACAAGAACTTCCGCACCGCCCACCTGGGCCCGCGGCTGCCCGCCGGCGAGCTGTTCCAGCAGTGGGACGGGCACTGGAGCAAGGGCACGAGCGAGGAGTACGACGTCACCTCCGGCGGCCCGGTCAGGCAGCTCGCCACCGGCTACACCAAGCACTGGAAGGCGAGCGAGCTGGCCACTGTCAAGGCCCGGCTCGGTGCCGCCGCGAGCGGCAAGACCGGTTCGATCGCCGCGACCGGCTGGCTGCCCGGCAGCTCCGGCGCCTCCTCCGTCGACATCCCGCAGCAGCTGCCCGGCACCCGCACCCTGCACGTGTCCGCGGTCGGCGGCGTCCTGTGGGACCTCGACTTCAGCCAGTACGGCGGGCGCGACCAGGACGGCTTCCCGGTCCAGGACGCGGGCTACACCCTCGGCCAGTCCTCCTTCAAGGCCGGCCACAGCTACACGAGGACGGTCAACACCGCGGTCTTCGGCCCGCACGTCGACAAGGACCTCGGGCTGTTCCGCAACGGCAACGAGATCTACGGTTCGCTGCCGCTGTTCGCCGACTCCGGCAGGCACGCCGGGTACTCGGAGTTCACCTCGGTGCACACGACCCTGTACCGGGACGGCACCAAGGTCGGCTCCACCGAGGACCCGCTGTTCGGCGACGCGACCTTCAAGGTCCCGGCCGGTGACGCCGCGTACCGGCTGACCACCTCGGTCAGGCGCTCGGCGCAGGTCGCCCGGGCCTCCTCGCGGATCGACGCGACCTGGACCTTCCGCTCCAAGAAGGAGTCCGGCACCGCCGTACAGCTCCCGGCCTCCGTCCTGCACTACGGCGCCACGACCGACCTGGACAGCCGGGTCACGGCCGGCCGGACGGTCACCTTCCCGGTCACCGTCGAGGGCTCGGCCGCCGGCGGCGACCTGAAGTCCCTCGCGGTGTACGTCTCCTACGACGGCAAGACCTTCACCAAGGTCGACGTCCGGAACGGCAGGATCACCGTGAAGAACCCGGCGAAGGGCAAGTCCGTCTCGTTCCGCTCCAAGATCACCGACAGGAAGGGCGACACGTCGGAGATCACGATCTACGACGCGTACTTCGGCAAGTGAGCCGCAGCGCCCGCTGAATGAGCGAGGGGCACCCGGAGCACAGGCTCCGGGTGCCCCTTCGTCGTACGAATGCGTCGTACGAATGTGTCGTACGAAGGCCCTACGCCGACGGCACCGCGCGGGTCGCGTCCGTGCCCCAGCTGGCCAGGAGGCGCAGGGAGTCGGCGGACGGGGAGCCCATCTCGGCGTGGTACGTGATCAGCGACTGCTCCGAGTCGTCCGGCAGGCGGAAGGACTCGAAGTTCAAGGCGAGATCGCCGACCAGCGGGTGGTGCAGACGCTTGACGCCATGGCTCTTCTCCTTGACGTCGTGCGTCGCCCACAGCCGGCGGAACTCCTCGCTCTTGACGGAGAGCTCGCCGACGAGTGCGGACAGCTTCGGGTCGTCCGGGTGGCAGCCCGCGTCCATGCGCAGGGCGCAGACGATGTCGATCGCCTTCTGCTCCCAGTCGATGAACAGCTCGCGGTAGTCCGGGCGCAGGAACACCAGGCGGGCCCAGTTGCGCTCGCCCGCCGGCAGCTCCGCCCAGTCACCGAAGACCGCCGCCGCCATCCGGTTCCAGGCCAGGATCTCCGAGCGGCGCCCGACGACGTACGCCGGTACGCCGTCCAACGTGTCCAGCAGCTGCCGCAGCGCGACCCGGACCTGCTGCTGCCGCGCCGCAGGCTTCTTCTTGTGCGACTTCGGCTTGGCCAGATGCGTCAGATGCGCGTGCTCGGCGTCCGTCAGCCTGAGCGCCCGGGCGATCGAGTCCAGGACCTCCGCCGAGACGTTCCGTCCGTTGCCCTGTTCCAGCCGGGTGTAGTACGCCACCGACACCCCGGCCAGCTGGGCCAGCTCCTCGCGGCGCAGCCCGGGCACCCGCCGGTGCCGCCCGAAGTCGGGCAGCCCCACGTCCTCCGGCTTCAGCCGGGCCCGCCGGCTGCGCAGGAACTCGCTCAGCTCGGCCCGCCGGTCCAGCGACCGCCCGGCGGCGGCCGCTGCCCGCGGTTCTGAGTCCCTGTGGTCCATACGTCCAGTATTCCTGGTCGTACGCGCAGGAGCCTGACCCCGCCAGTGGTAGGCACAGCGGTCGTACGCAAAGGCGTGGTCTGGGTGGCCCGCGCGGACTCCGGCAGGCTGGGGCCGTACCCGGTGGAAGGCAACCGGGCACGGAAGCACCTGCTAGGAGAACCCCGGCATGACCACTGTTGCTGCGTACGCCGCGCCCGCCGCGAAGGCTCCGCTGGAGCGGACCACCATCGAGCGGCGCGCGGTCGGCGAGTTCGATGTCCTGATCGACATCAAGTTCGCCGGCATCTGCCACTCCGACATCCACCAGGCCCGCGAGGGCTGGGGCGAGGCCATCTTCCCGATGGTGCCCGGCCACGAGATCGCGGGGGTGGTCTCCGAGGTCGGCCCCGGTGTGACGAAGTTCGCCGTCGGCGACCGGGTGGGCGTCGGCTGCATGGTCGACTCCTGCCGTGAGTGCGAGAACTGCCTGGGGGGCCTGGAGCAGTTCTGCCTCAAGGGCATGGTCGGCACCTACAACGCCGTCGGCAGGGACGGCGAGCCCACCTACGGCGGCTACTCCGAGAAGATCGTCGTCGACGAGAACTACGTCGTGCGCATCCCCGACGGCCTGTCGCTGGACGTGGCGGCCCCGCTGCTCTGCGCCGGCATCACCACCTACTCGCCGCTCAAGCACTGGAACGCGGGCCCCGGCAAGAAGGTCGCCGTGGTCGGACTGGGCGGCCTGGGCCACATGGCCGTCAAGATCGCGCACGCGATGGGCGCCGAGGTCACCGTCCTCTCGCAGTCCCTGCGCAAGAAGGACGACGGCCTGAAGCTGGGCGCCGACCACTACCACGCCACCAGCGACCCGAAGACCTTCGAGGAGCTGGCCGGCACCTTCGACCTGATCGTCTCCACCGTCTCGGCACCGATGGACTTCGGCGCGCTGCTGTCGCTGCTGAAGGTGGACGGCGCGCTGGTCAACGTGGGCGCGCCCGAGGAGCCCATCGCCCTGAACCTGTTCTCGGTGATCGGCGGCCGCAAGACCCTCGCCGGGTCGATGATCGGCGGCATCGCCGAGACCCAGGAGATGCTGGACTTCTGCGCCGCGCACCACCTGGGCGCCGAGATCGAGCTGATCGGCGCCGAGGAGATCAACGAGGCGTACGAGCGGGTGCTGTCCAGCGATGTCCGCTACCGCTTCGTGATCGACACGGCGACGATCTGACCGGCCCGCCACAGGGCCGTACCGGCAACCACAGCAGGTACGGCCCGCCGACGGGGGTGTGCAATCGGCCCAGCCGATGCCGACGGGGTGTGCAATCCGGCCCAGTCGCTCGAGAACCCCTCTCCCGCGCGGTACGACCGCACGCGCACGCCCCCGTCCCCGTCCGGCCGTACGGCATGGGCGCGTCCCGGACCCGCCACCCGGACCTCGCCGTCCGCCACGTGGAGCAGGGTGTTCTCGTCCACGGCGACCCCGTACGGCGCCGCGCCCCGCCCGACCACCGTGACCAGCCGCGCGAGCGTCCCCCACCGGGCGGCGTGGACGTCCACCGCGAACGGCACCAGCCCGAGCCCCGCCCGCACCTCGACCTCCGCCAGGTCCTCCCCGGTCTCCCCCGGGCACACCGGCACCCCGTCCACCAGCCACCCGCCGACCACGGCCCGCCGTGCGGCGACGGCGGCACCGGCGGAGAACCCGACCTGACCTCCATCCCATCCGCCAAGGTGACGGCCGGCCGTACACCGTCGCTCACCGCCTACGGCGTACCGGAGATGGCAGCCGGCTTCCGGGCGAGTGTGTACGGTCGGTCCGTGACGCCGGGGGGCGCACGGGGAGGGGCACCATGTGTGGCAATTGCGGTCACGGCGGGACCATCGCTGCGCTCGCGCGAAATCCCGCGGCGCCGGCCGGGGTCTTGATCCGGCTGCTGTGCGAGGAAGCGAAAGCGGCCTGGGACATGATCGCCTGGCGCGCTCTGCCGGACGAGGTGGTGAACGCCGTCGTCGCGCATCCCGACCGCAGGCTGCGGACGGCGTTCGCTGCGAACCCCGCGGTGACGGCGGAACAACGCGCCCGGCTCGTGGACGATCCCGATCCACGGGTCCGCCATGCTCTGGCCGTCGGACCCGACTGGTTCCGCGTCCCTGTGCAGTCGCTGCCCCTGTCCGTCCAGCAGCGCCTGCTTGCCGATCCGGAACCGCGGGTCCGCCGCAGCGCAGCCTTCTGTCGCCACACAGCTCCGAGCCTGGTCGCCGGGCTCGCCGACCACCAGGACGCGGACCTTCGCCGGGCCGCCTGCGGCCAGTGGGCCTTGCTTTCCGAGGACGCCCGGAGCCGTCTGCTCCGCGACGCGGATGACGAAGTACGCCAGGCGGCCATGACGGAGACCTGCCGCGACGACGCGGGCTGTACCGACCTTCTTCTCAGCGCAGACATCGGCCGCTTCGCCAGGCAGGATGTGATCCGGTACGGCGCCATGACCGCGGCGACCGCGGAACGACTCGCGGCAAGCGCGGAAGAGGAGGACCGGCGGGAGCTGGCGGCCAACCTCAACGTTCCCATCGACATCGTCAGGACGTTGGCGAACGACGACGCGCACAGCGTCCGGCTGGCGGTATCCGTGCGACCCGAACTGACAGAGGCCGAACGCACCGCCATCGACATCACCGTCAAGCAGTCCGACCGGCTCCCTCCCGTCGAATGGGTACGCCTCTGCGCCGATCCCGACGTCCTGCGCCGGTGCGCCGGCTCGGCGAACACCCTGCTACGGCGCAGCGCCGCCTGCAGCCGGCATCTGCCTGCCGACGCCGTCGACCTGCTCTCGAAGGACGACGACTACCCCGTGCGCCTCCTGCTGTGCGAGAACCAACCGACCGTCGACGGCGAGGTGGTGCTGCAGACGTATCTGGACTGCAAGGTCATCACCAAGGGCGATCTCCTGCGCCACCCGAACTTCCCGCGTACGGGCAACGGACAGCGCTTCGCCGACGACCCGGACCCGGGCAAACGGGGGCTGGTGGGACTCGACTCCGAAGCGCCCGTCGACGCAGTGGTCCGGTTGCTCGCCGACCCCGACGAGCGTGTTCGTGCCATGGCCGCCGCGCACCCCGCGCTGCCGGTCGACCTCATCCTCCAAAGCTGCCGGAATCCGGAAACCGCCTCCCGCGCCCTGAGCAACCCAAGCCTTCCTCCGGAAACCATGCACCAGTACCTGGACGATGCGGGCATCCCGCGCTGACGCCGCAGGCGCGCTGCCGGTCCGTCTGCGAGCCACCGGCTTTCCTCACCGGCAACCTCCGTTGCTGATCTGCCGACGAACTCAGGTGCCCGTCCGGGCCGGCGCTGTTACGGTGCCGCGTCGTGAGCACATCCATGGCGGCATCGAGTTTCGTCACCCCGGCGTCGACACCGACTACTACGACGGCGACTCTGGCAGGCCGCTTCGGTGATGACGGTGTCCGCCTGGTAGTGGCGTTCGACTGATCCCACGGCTAACCGGCGTGGTCAGGTGTCACGTTGAGTTTCTCCTGGTGGGACGGCCGTGGCGGCGCGGTCCGTCGGCGCCGTCGACGGTTCGGTGGCGACGGGAGTCCAGGAGCAGGCCAGGGAGCCGCCGATCAGACCGGTGATCAGTCCGAGGAAGAGGCCGCCGAAGTTCGCGACGGGGAAGGAGATGAGGGTCAGCAGGAGAGTGGCAATCCCGGCGAACACGCGGAGATGCGGTTGGTACCAGAGGGTGAACCCTAGCGTGATGAGCAGGACTCCGATGATCAGGGCTGCGGCACCGGACGTGGTCGACAGCGCCAGCGGAATTCCGCCCAGGTCCAGATTCGCGTACGGCCAGTACAGGATGGGCAACCCTGCCGCCAGGGTGAACAGCCCCGCCCAGAAGGGACGTTCGGCACGCCAGGTTCTGAATCTGTGCCGGGCGCGCGCTGCGGTGACGCGTGGTCGGGGGTGTCTGCCCAAGAGGTTGGTGATCACGTGCCTTCCTGATCAGCGGTGCGGCGTACGCACGGGTCGTGCGGGGCAACTGTGGGGGCGTTCGGCAGGTTCGGCCCGCCCGGGATTCAGAAGCATTCGTGACGGCCGTGCTCGATCTGCACGCGCAGGCCGGGGATGGTGAACGTACCGGCAGAGAGCGCGACCGCGGTCAGGCGCACGTCGGTCAGGGTCACCGACGACGCCTGCTGCCCGAAGCCGTTGGGGTCGAAGAGGGGCGAGTTCCTGTCGCCCGGCTCGATCGGACCCTTGGTGATGTCCCCCTGCGCGATTCCCTGCTGGAGGCCCCTGAACTCCGCCTGCCCGGCCGACTGGAATGTCGTGTCGAGGAACAGGTTCGACGCTTCGACCGGTCGTTCGTTTCCGCCGGTGATCTTCAGCGTCTGCACGCCCAGCACCGGGACCTCGACCAGTACGGACTGGCACAGCCGGCTGATCGTCGAGTGCCGGGATCCGTTGACCGTCACCGGCACACGCCCGCCCTGCCTGGTCGCGTCCACCACGCTGTAGACGCTGAGCCCGCGAGCGGTCAGCGTGTCCGCGGTGACCTGGAACTCCTTGCCGGAAATGAGGAACGACGCGGCCAGTACGCCCTGTCCCATGGCGATGCCGAGGACCGCGCAGGCTGCGACGCTGGGCACCAGCACTGCCACAAAGCGCCGCCAACGGGTCTTGCCGACGCGGTGCGACATCCCGTCTCCTTCGGTCATGGCGCGATCCGCCCTTACCTGGACAAAGCAGGTGTTTTCCTTGCTGCCCAGTGACGGATCCTAGGCTTCCGGTTGTGGCAATCGGCTGCACGCCAGGGCCGCCGTACGGGTGACGCACACGGTGGTCGGCCCTTCGGGCGATGCGCGCAGGCGCAGCTCCCGGGCGAGGAGCACCGTGCTGCGAGGGGGAGGGGCCTGGTGCCGTTGGGTCAGCCGGGCAGGGTGGCCGGGTTGCCGCCGTTCGCCTCGTAACCGGCCACCGCCAGCGCGCGGTAGAGGGCGAACTCGGCGGCCGGGTCGGCGGACAGGGTCCAGGGCAGTGCGCCGACGTGCCCGTCGACGTGTATCAGCTGGCGCATGGCCTCCTGCCAGCGCTCGGCGCGGACCAGGAAGAAGATCAGCAGGTGGCGGACGTGCGCGAGCATCGGGTCGTCGCGGCGGGCCGCGTGCACAGCGTGCAGGGCGCCGTGCATCGCCTTGGTGACGACCTCGCTCTGGTAGAAACTCGCCACCAGGTTCACCTCGGGGAGGTGCTCGAAGACCGCGAACAGCGGCAGCGCGGCGAGCAGCGAGCCCTGCGGCGCGCGGGCCGCGGCGGCTTCGGCGAAGGCGTACGCCTGCTCGCGCGAGCCGTGCCACTTCTCGCACCAGTGGTGCAGCGCCGCCAGATGCGCGCCCATGTGGTCCGGGGCGCGGTCGAGGATCTTCAGCCACAGCTGGTCGAACTCGGCCTGGGAATAGGCGAGTCCACGGGCGATGGACAGCTCGACGATGTACGGCACCGGGTCCCCGGGGGCCAGCAGGGCCGCCTGCCCGCACGCGTCCCGGGCCTCCTCCATGATGATCCGGAAGTCGTCCGTGCCCGGCGTCGCCGTCCGCCAGGCCTGCTGCACCAGGAACTCCGCGTAGACGGCGGCGCAGCCCGCGTCCTTGGGCTGCTCGGCCCGCCACACCCGCAGCCACTGGCCGCCCGGCGTCTCGTGCACCCCGCCGGGCCGCTGCTGCAGCTCCAGCGCCGCCGCGCCCGCGAACGCCTGCACCCGCTGCCAGCGCAGCTCGCCCTCGGTCTCGGTGCCGGCCAGCAGCTGGGAGGCCGCGCGATAGTCCTGCGTGCGCTGCACCAACTCCAGGACGTCCAGCAGATCCTGGTCCGGGCCGGGCATGCGCAGGTCCAGCTCCTCCTGGCGCACGAAGCCGTAGGCCGCCGGGTCGGCGGCGTCCGGGTGCCCCGGGGGAACCTGCTCGATCACCCCGCGCCTGCGTCGCGCGATCGACAGCAGCACGAAGCTCAGCATGAGCAGCGCCATGACCAGCCAGAGAATCGCCATGCCCCAAGCGAACCAGACGCCGCCGACAATTGGCCAACCCCGCCGCGAGGCTGTGGAAAACTCCGTAGCCGTTCATGACAGGCCACTCCGGTGACGGCGTCCGGACGGGGTTCACGCAGGGAAAACCCTTCGGCCGGTGCCGCCCGAGCCCGGCGGGCGTCAGCATCCGGCCAAGCGCACTACGCTCGGTGCACATGAGCGACAGGCACATCAGTCAGCACTTCGAGACCCTCGCGATCCACGCGGGCAACACCGCGGATCCCCTCACCGGCGCGGTCGTCCCGCCGATCTACCAGGTCTCGACCTACAAGCAGGACGGCGTCGGCGGGCTGCGCGGAGGCTACGAGTACAGCCGCAGCGCCAACCCCACCCGCACCGCCCTCGAGGAGAACCTCGCCGCGCTGGAGGGCGGCCGTCGCGGCCTCGCCTTCGCGTCCGGCCTGGCGGCCGAGGACACCCTGCTGCGCACGCTGCTCAGCCCCGGTGACCACGTGGTGATCCCGAACGACGCCTACGGCGGCACCTTCCGCCTCTTCGCCAAGGTCGTCACCCGCTGGGGCGTGGAGTGGTCCGTCGCCGACACCAGCGACCCGGCCGCCGTACGGGCCGCGATCACCCCGAAGACCAAGGCCGTCTGGGTGGAGACCCCCTCCAATCCGCTGCTCGGCATCACCGACATCGCCGCCGTCGCCTCGGTCGCGCACGACGCGGGCGCGAAGCTCGTCGTCGACAACACCTTCGCCACGCCCTACCTCCAGCAGCCGCTGTCGCTGGGCGCGGACGTCGTCGTCCACTCCCTGACCAAGTACATGGGCGGTCACTCGGACGTGGTCGGCGGCGCGCTGATCGTCTCCGACCAGGGTCTCGGCGAGGAGCTGGCCTACCACCAGAACGCGATGGGCGCCGTCGCCGGTCCCTTCGACTCCTGGCTGGTGCTGCGCGGCACCAAGACCCTCGCGGTGCGGATGGACCGGCACAGCGAGAACGCCGAGAAGATCGCCGACATGCTGACCCGGCACGCGCGCGTGACCAGCGTGCTCTACCCGGGCCTGCCCGAGCACCCCGGTCACGAGGTCGCCGCGAAGCAGATGAAGGCGTTCGGCGGCATGGTGTCGTTCCGCGTCGAGGGCGGCGAGGAGGCCGCGGTCGAGGTGTGCAACCGGGCCAAGGTGTTCACGCTCGGCGAGTCGCTCGGCGGCGTCGAGTCCCTGATCGAGCACCCCGGCCGGATGACGCACGCCTCCGCGGCGGGCTCCGCACTGGAGGTCCCCGGCGACCTGGTGCGCCTGTCCGTGGGCATCGAGAACGTCGGCGATCTGCTGGCCGACCTCCAGCAGGCGCTGGGCTGACGCCGGCGCACGCCTGCCGCGGGGCGTCGGCTCACGGCCGTATCGGCAACCGCCGCCATCGGCCCGCGGCTCACCAGCCCGTGATCGACGGAGTCGTCTGGGAGGGCGGCTCCGTCCACGGGTGCACCCGGGCCGCCCACACGCTGAACGCGACGACCGCGGCGCAGGCCAGCAGCCACAGCACGCGGCGGGCGAGCTGCCCGCGCCGCAGCAGGCGCTCGCCACGGCGCACCGCCTCCGCGCACAGGTCCGGTGGCACCGGTGCCGGGGCCTGCTCCATGATCTGCCGCGCGGCAGCCTCCCGCTGGGGCCGGTTCACGCCGCCCTCCCGATGCGCGTGCTCTCCGCGCTTCTGACGAACTTCCCGCTCCGCCCGCTCCCCACGGCCCGGGCACTCCCTGTGCCGTCCACGCCCCGCCCCCTCATGAAGGCGCCACCTTCCTGCCCGCAGTCCGTGGTGTGGGGCGGCTCGGTGGGTGGAGCAGCGTCGCTGTCGCGCGGTCGCAGATGGTGTGGACGCGCTCCCGTGGGAGGCCGAGGAGGGCCGCCGCCTGCTGCTCGGCGACGCCTTCGTAGAGGCGCAGCACCAGGATCAGCCGTTCCTGCGGGGTGAGTGCGGCGAGCGGGCTGCGGGGATCCGGGCGGGTGCGGCCGAAGGCGCCGTACTGGTGCCAGGTCGTGCGCGCGAAGCGGGTGGCGAGGTACTGGCGGGCGCAGTCGTACGGATCCTCCCCGTGCAGCCGGTCCCAGCGCGCGTAGGTGTGGGCGAGCGCGAGCGTCAGCAGGCGCCGCGCGCGTGGGTTGGCCTCCGGTGCCTCCGCGGTCAGCAGCGTTGCGGCATGCAGGAGGCGTCCGGCCGCGCCCGCCACGAACGCCTCGAACTCCCGGGCCCGGCGGGCTCCTCGGGACCCCTGCCGATCACGCACCACGCCTCCCCCTAGAGGGGCCCTGTCCGGTACGGGACAGGTGAACCGCGTACGACGCAGGACCCGGTCTCATATGAGGCCAGCGACGGCCCGGGGTCAAGACTCCGGCACCGACCCGTGCGTACCGACTCCGGCACCGACCCGTGCGTACCGCGGTGGCGTCCGCGGCGGAGCGTGTGCGGCGGGGTGTCCGCCCTCAGGACGCCGGTGGCTGTTCCGTCGCAGTGGTCCCCTGCACCGTCATCCGCGCGGACAGCGCGCCGTTGAACCGGGTCAGGAGCGAGCAGAACTGCTCGCGCTCCTCCGGTGCCCAGTCCTGCGTGAGCTCGGCCATCAGCTGACGCCGGGAGGAGCGCACCTCTTCCAGCCGCGCGACCCCGCGCGGGGACAGCTGAAGGACCACCGCTCGCCCGTCCTCGGGGTGCGAGGTGCGCTTGACGAGCCCGGTGTCGACCAGGGGCGCCACCTGCCGGGTGACCGTGGAGGAGTCGATGCCCATGCTCGCGGCGAGCGCCTTGACACCCATCGGGCCCTCCTTGTCGAGGCGGTTGAGCAGCAGGTATGCCGCGCGGTCCATGGAGTTGCGCACCTGCCCGACCCCGCCGAGCCGCGTCTGTTCGGCACGGCGGGCGAACACCGCCACCTCGTGCTGGAGGGTGTCGAGGAGACCGGTGTCACCGACGGTCGTCATGTCCATCGACATTTCAGGTGTTGTGGGCATGGCCGGAGGCTCGCTTCATGAAGGGCTGCTGGGTTGGGGGACAGGGTACGCGGCCCGGCGGCGGGCCGTACCGGCGCTGCACAAACCGGTCTCGGAGCTTGGTCACAGCCGTCGTGTACGACCGTGAACTGCGATGCTGGAGTCATGAGCTACGGCACGGCTGACTCCTTGCGTTCCGTCACCCTCGACGATGTGCGCGGCGCCCAGAAGATGCTCTCGGGCGTGGCACGGGTGACCGCGATGGAGGGCAGCCGGCACCTGTCCCAACTCGTCGGCGCGCCGGTGCATATGAAGTGCGAGAACCTGCAGCGGACCGGCTCGTTCAAGCTGCGCGGCGCCTATGTGCGGATCGCCGGGCTGCTGCCGGAGGAGCGGGCGGCCGGTGTGGTGGCGGCGAGCGCCGGGAACCACGCGCAGGGCGTCGCGCTGGCGTCCTCGCTGCTCGGGGTGCACTCCACGGTGTTCATGCCGAAGGGCGCCCCGCTGCCGAAGATCAGCGCGACGCGCGACTACGGCGCCGAGGTGCGCCTGCACGGCCAGGTGGTCGACGAGACGCTGGCCGCCGCCGCGGAGTATGCGGCGAAGACGGGGGCGGTGTTCATCCACCCCTTCGACCACCCGGACGTCATCGCCGGTCAGGGCACGGTCGGCCTGGAGATCCTCGAGCAGTGCCCGGAGGTGCGCACGATCGTCGTCGGCATCGGCGGCGGCGGGCTCGCGGCCGGAATCGCGGTGGCGGTGAAGGCGATCCGGCCCGACGTCAGGATCGTCGGTGTGCAGGCGGAGGGCGCGGCGGCGTACCCGCCGTCACTGGCCGCCGGGCACCCGGTGTCGGTGGAGAACCCGGCGACGATGGCCGACGGCATCAAGGTGGGGCGGCCGGGCCTGGTCCCGTTCGGGATCGTCCGGGACCTGGTCGACGAGGTGCGCACGGTCAGCGAGGACCGGCTGTCGGCCGCGCTGCTGCTGTGCCTGGAGCGGGCCAAGCTGGTCGTGGAGCCGGCCGGGGCGAGCCCGGTCGCGGCGCTGCTGGCCGCGCCGGACACCTTCGAGGGGCCGGTCGTCGCGGTGCTCTCCGGTGGCAACGTGGACCCGGTGCTGATGCAGCGCGTGCTGCGGCACGGCATGGCCGCGCAGGGCCGCTACCTGGCCGTTCGGCTCCGGCTGACGGACCGCCCGGGCGCCCTCGCCACGCTCCTCGGGGTGTTGTCAGTGGTCGACGCTAATGTCCTCGACGTGAGCCACGTACGAACCGACCCACGGCTCGGGCTCACGGAGGCGGAGGTGGAGCTGCACCTCGAGACGAAGGGCCCGGTGCACTGCGCCGAGGTCGGCCAGGCCCTGCGGGACGCGGGTTACACGGTCATCGCCTGAGAGCCCCGGCTCCCGGCTCATGGCTGGGGACTCCCGGCCGGCGGCACCTGCTCCCGGCTCGCGGGGCTGGAACCCTGTCGGCCACTCGTTCGAGTCAATCTCCGATCCATCCCATTGAGAGACGCGATACATCGCGTTATGGTGTGGATGCCGCCGGTCCTCTGCCCGCAGGAAAAACCGCGGGCGGACCGGGGCGCGCAAACCTAGCCTTTCCGAAGAATCCCGTCCGGAGAATCCCGGACGGCGATCCCCCGACGACGTGGAGACAGACATGCCAGGCGCCATCCATGCCGAAGGCCTGGTGAAGACCTTCGGTGACGTAAGGGCACTCGACGGCGTAGACCTGGACGTGCCCGAAGGCACGGTCCTCGGCCTCCTCGGGCCGAACGGCGCCGGCAAGACGACGACCGTCCGCTGCCTGACGACCTTGCTGCGCCCCGACAGCGGCAAGGCGGCCGTCGCGGGCGTGGACGTGCTGAAGGACCCCGACGCCGTCCGCCGCTCGATCGGCCTGTCCGGCCAGTTCGCGGCGGTCGACGAGTATCTGACCGGCCGGGAGAACCTGCAGATGGTCGGCCAGCTGTACCAGATGAAGAGCAAGGCGGCCAAGGCACGCGCGGTGGAACTGCTGGAGCAGTTCAACCTCGCGGACGCCGCCGACCGCCCCGCCAAGACCTACTCCGGAGGCATGCGCCGTCGGCTCGACCTCGCCGCGGCCCTCGTGGTCTCGCCGCCGGTGATGTTCATGGACGAGCCGACGACCGGCCTGGACCCGCGCAACCGCCAGCAGCTGTGGGAGGTCATCAAACAGCTCGTCTCCGGCGGTACGACCCTGCTGCTCACCACGCAGTACCTGGAGGAGGCCGACCACCTCGCCCACGACATCGCGGTGGTCGACCACGGCCGGGTCATCGCCAAGGGCACCTCCGACCAGCTCAAGGCCCGCACCGGCGGCGAGCGCGTCGAGGTCGTGGTGCACGAGCGCGAGCACATCGCGAGCGCCGCCGAGGTGTTGCGCGGCTTCGGCAAGGGCGAGGTCACGGTCGAGGAGCACACCCGCAAGCTCACGGTCCCGGTGACCGGCGGCGCCAAGCTGCTCGCCGAGATCATCCGCGAACTGGACACCCGCGGGATCGAGATAGACGACATCGGGCTGCGCCGCCCCACCCTCGACGACGTCTTCCTGTCGCTGACGGGACACGTGGCCGAGATCCCCGCCCAGGACGTCGAGGCGACCGCCAAGGAGGCCGTGAAATGAGTGCCGTCAGCGAAGCCGTGCGGGTGGCCCCGCCCGGCAACCCCATCAGCCGCTCCGTCCGCGACTCCCTGGTGGTGGCGAAGCGCAACCTCATTCGCATGTCGCGGATCCCCGAGATGATCATCTACGGGCTCATCCAGCCCATCATGTTCGTGGTGCTGTTCACCTACGTCTTCGGTGGCTCCATGCAGATCGGCGGCAGCACCAGCGCCGTCGACTACAAGAACTTCCTCATGGCGGGCATCTTCGCGCAGACCGTCACGTTCGCCACCGCAAGTTCCGGCGCCGGAATCGCCGACGACATGCACAAGGGGCTCATCGACCGGTTCCGCTCCCTGCCGATGGCGCGGGGCGCGGTGCTGACCGGGCGCACCCTCGCCGACCTGGTGCAGACGGCCGTGACCCTGGTCGTGCTCGCCGTGGTCGCCCTGCTGGTGGGCTGGCGCGTGGGATCCGACGGCGGCACGAACGCCGGCAAGGTGCTCGCCGCCTTCGGTCTGCTGCTCCTGCTCGGCTACGCGTTCACCTGGATCGGCGCCCTGATCGGCATGTCGGTGCGCACTCCCGAGGCGGCCACGTCCAGCGGACTGATCTGGCTGTTCCCGGTGACGTTCATCTCCAACGCCTTCGTGGACCCCGCCCATATGACGCCGTGGCTGCGGCACGTAGCCGAGTGGAACCCCTTCAGCGCCACCGCGCAGGCCTGCCGCGTGCTCTTCGCCAACCCCGGCCGGTCCACCTCGCACGCCTGGCCCATGGAGCACCCGGTCTGGGCCTCGCTGATCTACTCGGTCCTGATCATCGCCGTGTTCCGCAGCCTGGCGGTCCGCAAGTACCGCTCGGCCACCGCCTGACGGCTCCGGGCAGGACTCCGGGGACGACCCAGGGCACGACGAAGCCCCCGGTGCCGGGCGGGATCCGCCGGGCGCCGGGGGCTCGAGGTCACATCGGTGGGTGGGGTCAGCCCGAGTACGGCTCGGCCTTCAGGATCCGCACCATGGCCTTCTTGCCGTTCGGCAGTTCGTACTCCGCGTCCTCGCCGACCTTGTGGCCGATGACGCCGGTGCCGAGCGGGGACTGCGGCGAGTACGTCTCGATGTCGGCGCTCGCGTACTCGCGGGAGGCGAGCAGGAACGTCATGGTGTCGTCCTCGTCACCGTCGAAGGCGATCGTGACGACCATGCCCGGCGCGACGGCACCGTCGGTGGAGACCGGGGCCTCGCCCACCTTGGCGTTCTCGAGAAGCTGGGTCAGCTGCCGCACGCGCAGCTCCTGCTTGCCCTGCTCCTCCTTGGCCGCGTGGTACCCGCCGTTCTCACGCAGGTCGCCCTCCTCGCGCGCGGCCGCGATCTTGGCGGCGATCTCCGTGCGCGCAGGACCAGTAAGGTACTCAAGCTCGACCTTGAGCTTGTTGTACGCCTCCTGGGTCAGCCAGGTGACGTTCTCGCTGGTCTGGGTCACAGGGTGCTCCTCGTCGGTACTGGGAATACAAAGCATCGCCCTACCCAGAAGAATGTTCCCTCTTGGATGGGCGAAACCACGAGCCTAACAATTCAAGGCCGGAAGGGGGAGGACATAAGCCCTGAGAATCACAACAACGCAGGTCAGCGTGTACGTATTCCGGGTGAAGCCAGGAGTGTCCGGCCGGCCCCCGGTCAGCCGGTATGGCAGCCGAGCAGCTCGGCCGTGGTGCCCTTCGCCGTTGTACGCAGCGTGACGACCTTGTCGATACGCGTGGCCGACCCGGTGAAGTGGAAGTCGGCCCGGCCCACCTCGGAGCCGTCCGCCGCCTGGGAGCGCAGGGTGCAGTAGCCCGAGGTACCGGAGTCCTTGTGGACCTCCAGATGCACGTCGACCGCGTTGTCCGTGGCGTCGAAGGCGATCACCTGGGCGCTGATCTTGCTCTCGACGACATAGTGGTAGGCGAAGTAACCGACCAGTGCGAGCAGGGCCGTGCCGAGCACCGCACCGGCGATCTTGAGCTTGCGGTCCGCACGCTCGTCCGAGGAACGGCCGTAGCGGCCCTCGGGCAGCCGCGCGCTCGCCGTACTCATGATCGTCCTCTCGGCAGAACCGGACCCGGAATTATTCGCCCCCCGATTCCGTCACTATAGAAGCCGCCGATCGCGCCGAAGACACGGGGCGCCGACTTACCGAGGATTGAGTCTTGACTGACCAGCTGCGACTGATGGCCGTTCACGCGCACCCCGACGACGAGTCGAGCAAGGGCGCGGCCACCATGGCGAAGTACGTGTCCGAGGGGGTGGACGTGCTGGTGGTGACCTGCACCGGCGGTGAGCGCGGGTCCATCCTCAATCCGAAGCTCCAGGGCGACAAGTACATCGAGGAGCACATCCACGAGGTACGCAAGAGGGAGATGGACGAGGCCCGCGAGATCCTCGGGGTCAAGCAGGACTGGCTCGGCTTCGTCGACTCCGGCCTGCCCGAGGGCGACCCGCTGCCGCCGCTGCCCGAGGGCTGCTTCGCCCTGGAGGACGTCGACAAGGCGGCCGGTGAGCTGGTCCGCCGGATCCGCGCCTTCCGCCCGCAGGTGATCACCACCTACGACGAGAACGGCGGCTATCCGCACCCCGACCACATCATGACCCACAAGATCTCCATGGTGGCCTTCGAGGGCGCGGCGGACACGGAGAAGTACCCGGAGTCCGAGTACGGCCCCGCCTACCAGCCGCAGAAGCTGTACTACAACCAGGGCTTCAACCGCCCCCGCACCGAGGCGCTGCACCAGGCGATGCTCGACCGCGGCCTGGAGTCGCCGTACGGGGAGTGGCTCAAGCGCTGGAGCGAGATGGAGCGCACCGAGCGCACGCTGACCACGCACATTCCGTGCGCGGACTTCTTCGAGATCCGCGACAAGGCGCTGATCGCGCACGCCACGCAGATCGACCCCGACGGCGGCTGGTTCCGGGTGCCGATGGAGCTGCAGAAGGAGGTCTGGCCGACGGAGGAGTACGAGCTGGCGAAGTCTCTCGTCGACACCTCCCTCCCCGAGGACGACCTCTTCGCGGGCATCCGGGACAATGCCTGACATGAGCGCAAGCGTGAGCCTGGCAGTGACGCACCTCGTCCCCCTCGCCAAGGAGGTAGACGAGAACAAGGTCACCCCCGGTGTCCTCGGTTTCATCGTCTTCGCGGTGATGGCCGTGGCGGTGTGGGGCCTGATGAAGTCGATGAGCAAGCACATGAACAAGGTCGACTTCAAGGAGTCCCCGGACCCCGAGGCCGAGCAGGCCGACAAGGCCGGCAAGGCCGACTCCGCCGCACGACGGGGCTGACCCGACACCTCAGCGCCCCGCCGGTACCGCCACCCCCATCACCTCCCGGGCGTGGCGGTCCGGCGTCATGCGCAGCCGCCAGGCCTGCCAGCCGTCCTCCAGGCTGACCCCGCGTTCCAGCAGCAGGGCGTAGGCCGGGATGGAGTCGGCCAGCTTCCCGTCCCGCAGCGGATGGCCGGCGCGGGCCAGCTGGGCCAGCTCCTCCTGGGCGACCGCCGTACCCACCTCCACCCCGCCGGGCGCCGCATACGGCAGCAGGGTGCAGCGCAGGAAGCGGGCCCAGTCCTCGCCGCGCAGGTCGCCGTAGGAGACGAACAGGTCCAGCGCCTCGTCGGCGAGGGCCAGCGCGGCCTGTGTACGGGCGTTGCCCGCGTCGACCACCGCCAGCTCCAGGCAGGTCCACGCCTCGCCGTGGGCGACGCCGATGCGCTGGAAGTCGGCGCGGGCGTCCATCAGGAGCTGCCGGGCGAAGCCGGAGTTGCGCAGCGAGCCGGTCTGCGCGGCCCGCTGGTCGCGGGTCACCCGGGCCGAGTGGTGCCGGGCACAGGCCAGGCCGTACACGTCCCGCATCCGGGAGAACATCGTGCGGGACCGCTCCAGGTCGCGCACCGCCAGGTGGAGGTCACCCGCCTCCTCCAGCGCCTGGCCCAGGTAGTACAGCGTCCACGCCTCGCCGCGCGCGTCCTCGTTCTCTCGGTGCCGGGCGGCGGCCTGCCTGAGGCTCTCCACGGCCGGTGAGGCGTCGCCGGCCACCAGACGGGCCCGGGCCAGCTGGGTCAGCGCCCACGCTTCGCCGCGGGCGTCGTGCGTCCTGCCGTACCGCTCCAGCGCGGCCCGCAGCTCGGTCTCCGCGCGCGGCACGTCGCCCCTGCGCAGCGCCAGCTGGCCGAGCTGGAAGTGCGCCCAGGCCTCGCCGTGCACCGAGCCGCCCTCGCGGTGCAGGACCAGCGAACGGGTGAGGAGGTCCATGGCCTCCGCAAGGCGGGCCCGGTCCCGCTGGACGGCGGCCAGGGCGTGCATCGTCCAGGCCCGGTCCGTGGCCAGCTCCGGCGCCGCCTGCAGACCCAGCGCCTCCTGCAGCTTGGCGGCGGCCTCGGTGAGATTGCCCTGGTGGTGCAGGGTGATCCCGAGCGAGCACAGGGCGCGGGCCGCCCCCGCGTCATGGTGCGCCTCCCGGTACAGGTCCACCACCGAGGCCAGCGTGGTGCGCGCCTTGTCCAGCTCGCCCAGCTGCCGGGCCGCGATCCCGGTACGCCACTGCACCGAACGCACCAGCAGCCCCTGGTCCACGGCCTGCGCCAGCTCGCTGATCTCCCCGAGCCGGTACAGGTCACCGCGCAGCAGGCAGTAGTCGCACAGCGCGCCCAGCAGGTTCTGCACCGCCCGCTGGTTCACGCCCTCCGCGTGGCGCAGGGCAGCGGTGATGAAGCTGGACTCGTCGTCCAGCCAGCGCAGCGCCTCGTCCAGCGAGGTGAAGCCGTGGGAGCCGAACTGGTGCGAGCGCGTCGACATGTTCCCGTCGACCAGGCGCAGCACCGAGTCGGCCAGGTCCGCGTAGTTCACGATCAGCCGTTCCTGCGCCGCCGTGCGCTCGGCCGGGTCCTCCTCGTCCAGCAGCCGGGCCTGGGCGAAGGCGCGCACCAGGTCGTGCAGCCGGTAGCGGCTGCCGCGCACATGGTCGAGGAGGCCGTCCCGGGCGAGGTCGGCGAGCTGCCGCGCGGCCTCGGCCTCGTCCGTGGCGAGCAGGGCGGCGGCCGCCGCGGCGCCCAGCGAGGCCCGGCCCGCGAGCGCGAGCCGGCGCAGCAGCCGGCGCGCCGGCTCCGGCTGGTCGGTGTAGCGCAGCCACAGGGCGCGCTCCACCGGCTCCACCGGGCCGTACGCGCCCAGGTCCGTGGCCAGCTGCCGGGGCGAACGCGGGCCGAGTGCGGAACCCGCGATCCTGAGCGCCAGCGGCAGCCCGCCGGTCAGCTCCCGGATCCGGTCGGCGGACTCGGCGTCGTACGGGCCCGACGTGTCCTCCGCGACGGCGCCGAGCAGTTCCTCGGCACCCGCCGCGTCCAGCGCCTCGACCGGCAGCTCGTGCACCCAGGCCGGCAGATCCGCCGGCAGGTCCAGGGCGCCCCGGGCGGTGACCAGGACCAGACTGTCGGAGCGCTCGGGCACCAGCGCCCGCACCTGCTCCGCGTCCGAGGCGTCGTCCAGCACGATCGTCACCGGGAGCCCGGACAGATGCTGGTGGTACAGCTCACCGAGCCGCTTGACCTGCTGGTCGGGGGATGACCGCTCCCGGAACAGCAGCTGCTCGCGGGGCGCACCGAGCCGGTTGAGCAGATGCAGCAGGGCGTCCCGGGTCGCAAGCGGCGCCTCCTCCCGCGGGCCGCCGCGCAGATCCACGACCACCGCGCCGCGGAAGTGGTCCCGCAGCTCGTGCGCCGCGCGCACCGCGAGCGTGGTCCGGCCGGAGCCGGGCTCGCCGTGCAGCACGACCACCGTGGGCCGGGTCTCCGTGGCCGCCCGGGCGGCCTGCGCCCACTGCCGGATCCGCGCCAGCTCCGCCCGGCGACCCGCGAACGGGCCTTCCGCATCGGGGAGTTGGCCGAACGACTGCTCCAGCACCGTACGCCGGCGGGCCGCCGCGCTCTTGTCCGTGCCGCGCAGCGCCGGGCCGGCCTTCTTCTTCGCGGCCGTCGAGGCGGTCAGCACCCGCTGCTGGTCGAGGTACGGCCGGATGCCGCGCACCTCCAGCGCGGTCAGCCACTGCAGCCGCAGCTGCTCGGACCCGCCGGGCTGGCCGGCCGCGCCCGCGCGGTGGTGCGCGGCGGGCAGATGGGCGCCGGCGACTTTCACCACGGAGGCGGCGGCCCCGGCCACGCCCGCGACGACGCCGGCGCCGACGGCCGTGCCGGAGCCGGTACCGAGGGAGAGGTCGGCCACCGCTGCGGCCACCGCGGCAACCACCGCCACCAGCAGGGCCGTTCCGGCACCCGCGCGGGCGTACCGCTGTCCGAAGGTCAGCCGGCCCGCCTCGGTCTCGTCCAGTGCGCGGACGTATACCGCGTACTCCTCGCCGGCCGCCTCCGCCATCGCGTCGAGCGCACCGCGCGCCCGCGACAGCAGCAGCTGCCCGTCGATCCGCCCGCCCGAGCGTCGTACCTCCTCCTCGACGGCCCGCACCAGCAACCGCTCGGCCTCAGCCCGATGGCCGTCCCGCATGTCCCGTCCCCCTCCGGCGTCAACTGCCTTGCCTTCGAGTGTCCTTCGAGGGAGGCGGGATGGCGAGGGGGTGGTGATCAGGGGGTGCGGTGAGGGTTTGGTGCCGGAGCCTGTCGCCGGCCCGGCCGAAGAAGGTTCTCGACGATCCTCAGGCCGGCCCGGTCCGCCGCGTCACGGTCGCCGTAGTCGTGGCGGAGCACGCAGCGGCACCTGCCCACGAGGAGTACCGCGGCCCCGAGGGCTGGGCCCAGGTGCAGCGCCACGGCACCTGGCTGACCAGGGAGGAACTCCTCGCCTTCATGCGGGAGTACCACGCGCTGCTCGACCGGTACGGCCACCCGCGTGAGGAGGCTCCGGACGGGGCGCGGCCTGTGCTGATGCGCTTCTACGCCGTTCCCGAACCTGTCGTGCCGGAATCCACCTCCCCCTGAGTCCGTGGGTGAGCGGAACGGTGCACCGACGGGCTGACGGTGAATCCTCCGCCGGGACCGACCGACTCGGGCTCGTACATCGAGTTCGAGACGTCCGGACCGGTGGTGGTGGCGAACCTCAGGCACACTGCCGGCGACAGTCTGGCGCCGGACCGCGCCGGACCGCGCCGTACCGCGGCAGAACGCGCTCCTGCCGACGCCGGTCCGGCGAAACCAGAGGTCACCGTTCGGGCCTGGCGCCCCGCCCGCGCCGTACTGCGGCAGGATGGGGGTATGCCGAACCGACTGGCTCACGAGACGTCCCCGTATCTCCTCCAGCACGCCGACAATCCGGTCGACTGGTGGCCCTGGTCGGCCGAGGCCTTCGACGAGGCCCGCAAGACGAACAAACCCGTCCTGCTGAGCGTCGGATACAGCAGCTGTCACTGGTGCCACGTCATGGCTCACGAGTCCTTCGAGGACCGGGCCACAGCCGACTACCTCAACGAGCACTTCGTCAGCGTCAAGGTCGACCGCGAGGAGCGCCCGGACGTGGACGCCGTCTACATGGAAGCCGTGCAGGCCGCCACCGGGCAGGGCGGCTGGCCCATGACCGTCTTCCTCACCCCGGACGCCGAGCCCTTCTACTTCGGCACCTACTTCCCGCCCGCGCCCCGGCACGGCATGCCCTCCTTCCGGCAGGTGCTGGAGGGTGTGCAGCAGGCCTGGAGCACCCGCCATGACGAGGTCGCCGAGGTCGCCGGGAAGATCGTCCGCGATCTCGCCCAGCGGGAGATCGTCCGGCAGGGCGACCGCGCCCCCGACGAGCAGGAACTCGCCCAGGCGCTGCTCGGACTGACCCGTGAGTACGACCCGCAGCGCGGCGGATTCGGCGGGGCCCCCAAGTTCCCGCCGTCCATGGTGCTGGAGTTCCTGCTGCGGCACCACGCCCGGACCGGCGCCGAGGGCGCACTGCAGATGGCCCAGGACACGTGCGAGCGGATGGCCCGCGGCGGGATCTACGACCAGCTCGGCGGCGGGTTCGCCCGGTACTCCGTCGACCGGGACTGGGTCGTGCCGCACTTCGAGAAGATGCTGTACGACAACGCCCTGCTGTGCCGGGTGTACGCCCATCTGTGGCGGGCCACCGGATCGGACCTCGCCCGGCGCGTCGCCCTGGAGACCGCCGACTTCCTCGTGCGCGACATGCGCACGCACGAGGGCGGGTTCGCCTCGGCGCTCGACGCCGACAGCGACGACGGGAGCGGGCGGCACGTCGAGGGTGCCTACTACGTGTGGACGCCGGAGCGGCTGCGCGCCGTCCTCGGGGACGCGGACGGCGACCTCGCCGCCCAGTACTTCGGCGTGACCGACGAGGGCACCTTCGAGCACGGGCAGTCCGTCCTCCAACTCCCGCAGAGCAGCACCGTCTTCGACGCCGACAGGATCGCCTCCGTCAGGGAACGGCTCCTCGCCGCCCGCGCCGAACGTCCCGCCCCCGGCCGGGACGACAAGGTCGTCGCCGCCTGGAACGGCCTGGTCATCGCCGCGCTCGCCGAGACCGGCGCCTACTTCGGCCGTCCCGACCTGGTCGAGGCCGCCCTCGGCGCCGCCGACCTGCTCGTCCGGGTGCATTTCGACGAGCACGCCCGGCTCGCCCGCACCAGCAAGGACGGCCGCGTCGGCCCCAACGCGGGCGTGCTGGAGGACTACGCCGACGTCGCCGAGGGGTTCCTCGCGCTCGCGTCCGTCACGGGCGAGGGCGTCTGGCTGGACTTCGCCGGACTGCTCCTCGACCAGGTGCTCGCCCGCTTCACCGACCCCGGCTCCGGCGCGCTCTTCGACACCGCCGCCGACGCCGAGCGGCTGATCCGCCGGCCGCAGGACCCCACCGACAACGCCGCCCCGTCGGGCTGGACCGCGGCGGCCGGTGCCCTGCTGAGTTACGCCGCGCACACCGGCTCCGAGCCGCACCGGACCGCCGCCGAGCGGGCGTTGGGGGTCGTGAAGACCCTCGGGCCGCGCGTGCCCCGGTTCATCGGCTGGGGGCTCGCCGTCGCCGAGGCCCTGCTCGACGGGCCCAAGGAGATCGCCGTCGTCGGACCGGGACCCGGATCCGCCGTCGCGGACGAGAAGACGGCCGCCCTGCACCGTACGGCCCTTCTGGGCACCGCCCCGGGCGCTGTCGTCGCCGTCGGCACTGCGGACAGTGACGAGTTCCCGCTCCTCGCCGACCGGCCCCTGCAGCAAGGTGAACCGACCGCGTACGTCTGCCGTAACTTCACCTGTGACGCGCCGACGACCGATGCGGAACGGCTCCGCGCGTCCCTGAGCAGGCACTGAGCATCCGGAACCCCCGGCATCGGGAGGTGTGAAGTGTCCGAAACGGAGCACGTGTTCGGATAGATCCCACTACCCGCACCACCGTTCCGAAACAAGCTATTTATCAGAAGAGCTCCCGCACTTCACAGATCCCCCCTAGTCTCTCCACAGCGCGTCGACGGGTGGTGACTCACCGTCGCCCGCACAGGGGGTAATCGGGGATCTGGGGGGATCTTTTTGCTCACGTCTGTCTTCATCGCCGCTGTCTCACTGGCCCTGTTCTGGATGGCGGCGTTCACTCTGTGGTGGCAGATGCACGCGTGGCGCACGCCCGAGGTGCTGGCCTCCACCCGGTTCGGCAGACCGGACGGCGACGAACACGTGTCGTTCTCACTGCTGCTGCCCGCCCGGCACGAGCAGGCGGTGCTGGACCACACCATCCAGCGGCTGCTGGAATCCACGCACACCGACTTCGAGATCATCGTGATCGTCGGGCACGACGACCCGGAGACCACGGAGGTGGCCGAGAGGGCCGCCGCACGGGACGCGCGCGTCCGTGTCGTCGTCGACACCCACGAGAAGAAGAACAAGCCGAAGGCCATGAACACGGCGCTGCCGCACTGCCGCGGTGACGTCGTCGGGGTCTTCGACGCCGAGGACCAGGTCCACCCGGAGCTGCTCGCCCACGTCGACCACGCGTTCCGCACCACCGGGGCGGACGTCGTCCAGGGCGGGGTCCAGCTCATCAACTTCCACTCCAGCTGGTACAGCCTGCGCAACTGCCTGGAGTACTTCTTCTGGTTCCGCTCCCGGCTGCACCTGCACGCGCAGAAGGGGTTCATCCCACTCGGCGGCAACACCGTCTTCGTGCGGACCGGCGTCCTCAGGGAAGCGGACGGCTGGGACCCGAACTGCCTCGCCGAGGACTGCGACCTGGGCGTGCGGCTGTCCAGCGTCGGCAAGAAGGTCGTCGTCGCCTACGACTCCGACATGGTGACCAGGGAGGAGACCCCGGGTTCCCTCATGTCGCTGCTCAAGCAGCGCACCCGCTGGAACCAGGGCTTCCTGCAGGTGTACCGGAAGAAGGACTGGCGTCAGCTCCCGGGACTCGGGCAGCGGTTGCTCGCCCGGTACACCCTGATGACGCCGTTCATGCAGGCCTTCTCCGGCGTGGTCATCCCGCTCAACGCGGCCGTCGCGCTGTTCCTCGACGTGCCTGTCGGGGTCGCCTTCCTCACCTTCCTGCCGCTGGTCACCGCCGCCGTCACCTTCGTCTTCGAGGTGGTCGGACTGCACGACTTCGGCAAGCAGTACGGCCTGAAGGTCCGCCTCGTCCACTACGTGAAGCTCATCGTGGGCGGCCCCTTCTACCAGGTCCTCCTCGCCGGCGCCGCGATCCGTGCCGTCTGGCGCGAGCAACGCGGCCGTAACGACTGGGAGCTGACCACGCACGTCGGCGCGCACCTCACCGCGGCCGAGCCCATCCGAGAGGACGTTCCTGCGTGACCTCCACACTTCCCGCGGTGACCGCAGCGAAGGTCCCCGCGCAGCGCCCACCTGCGCCCGAAACGCCCTCGACCGGTCGCACACAGCCTCCGGTACGACTCCGCTCCTCCCGCCCCGACCTGCTGCTCTGCGGCGCCCTGCTCACCCTGATCCTCGTCGTCCAGGGCTGGAACATCGCCGACTACCCCACCCTCAGCGACGACGAGGGCACCTACCTCGCCCAGGCCTGGGCCGTCCAGCAGGGCCGGGGCCTCGCCCACTACACCTACTGGTACGACCACCCGCCGTTCGGCTGGATCCAGATCGCCCTGCTCAGCTGGCTCCCCTCGGCGATCAGCCCCGGCTCGATGACCGTCGGCAGCATGCGGCTCGTCATGCTGGGGATCACCGGCGTCAGCGCGGTCCTCGTCTACGTCCTCGGCCGCCGGCTCTCCCTGCCCCGCTGGGCCGCGGGACTCGGCATGGCCCTGTTCGGGCTCTCCCCGCTCGCGGTCGTCCTCAGCCGGGAGATCTTCCTGGACAACATCGCCGTGATGTGGCTGCTGCTGGCCTTCTGCCTCGCCGCCTCGCCCAGCCGCCACCTCTGGCACCACTTCGGCGCGGGTCTCGCCGCCGCCGCGGGCGTGCTCACCAAGGAGACGATGATCGTCGTCCTGCCCGCCCTGTTCGTCACCATGTGGCGGCACAGCCACCGCGACACCCGCAAGTTCGCCCTCACCGGAGCCGTCACAGGCTGCGCCCTGATCGGCTTCTCCTACCCGCTGTTCGCCCTGCTCAAGGGCGAACTGTTCCCCGGCGCCGGGCACGTCTCCCTGTGGGACGGCATCACCTACCAGATGTCCAGGCCCGGCTCGGGATTCATCCTCGACCAGGGCTCCGGCTCCTACGGCGTCCTGCACTCCTGGCTGTACTACGACCGCGTCCTGCCCCTCGGCGGCCTCGCCGGAGCCCTGCTCCTGCTGCTCACCTGGCGCTGGTCGGTCACCGCCCGCGCCCTCGCCGGACCGGCCCTCACCGTCGCCGTCCTGGCCGCCGTGGCCCTGCGGCCAAGCGGCTATCTGCCCGCCATGTACGTCATCGGCGCGCTGCCCTTCCTCGCCCTCGTGCTGGCGGGCGGCGCCTCCTCGGTCGCGCACGCGGTCATCAGGAGGTGGCGGACCGAGAGCGAGAAGCGGTACGTCACCGGCGGCCGGTACGCGCTCGCCGCCGTCCTCGCCCTCGCCGCCGGCGCCTACGTCGTACCGCACTGGTACGACGGCGACCGCACCGCCGTCACCGCAGACGCCAACAAGCCCTACCGGCAGGCCTCCCACTGGCTCGGCACCGAGGTGAGGGACCCGAAGGACACCCGCGTGCTCGTCGACGACGCCCTCTGGCTGGACCTCGTGCACGACGGCTACCGGCCCGGGCTCGGCGTCATCTGGTTCTACAAGGCCGACCTCGACCCGGCCGTCACGAAGACCATGCCGCACGGCTGGCGGGACATCGACTACGTCGTCGCCTCGCCGACCGTCCGCCGCGACGCCAAGGACCTGCCCACGGTGCGGGCCGCGATCCGGCACTCCACCCCGGTCGCCACCTTCGGCACCGGGCCCGACCGCATCGAGATCCGTCAGGTCCAGACAGCGGGGGGCGCCCGATGACCGAGTACACCGCGCCGGTTCCCGGTCTGGAAGCCACCGAGGTGCCGGAACCCGGCGCCGTCACCCTCGTCGTACCGACCTTCAACGAGTCCGCGAACATCCGGCAGCTGCTGCACCGGATCACCGAGTCGGTGCCCGCGCGGCTGCCCTGCGAGGTCCTCTTCGTGGACGACTCCACCGACGACACCCCCGAGGTCATCCGCGCGGCCGCCCAGGACTGCCCGTTCCCGGTGGCCGTGGTGCACCGGGAGGAACCCGTCGGCGGGCTCGGCGGGGCGGTCGTCGAAGGGCTGAGGGCGGCGACCTCGGAGTGGATCGTCGTCATGGACGGCGACTGCCAGCATCCGCCGTCCCTGGTACCGGAGTTGGTCGCCACCGGCGAGCGGGCGAACGCCGCGCTGGTCGTCGCCTCCCGGTACATCGACGGCGGCAGCCGGGCGGGGCTCGCCGGAGGCTACCGGGTGGCCGTCTCGCGCGGCGCGACCTGGCTGGCCAAGGCGCTCTTCCCGCGCAGGCTGCGCGGCATCAGCGACCCGATGAGCGGTTTCTTCGCCATCCGGCGCAGCGCGGTCACCGCCGACGTCCTCAAGCCCCTCGGCTACAAGATCCTGCTGGAGCTGGCGGTCCGCAGCCGCCCCCGGCAGGTTGCCGAGGTGCCGTTCGTCTTCCAGGACCGGTTCGCCGGCGAGTCCAAGTCCACCGCCCGGGAGGGCTTCCGCTTCCTGCGCCACCTGGCGGGCCTGCGCACCGCCTCCCCGGCCGCGCGCATGGTCGGCTTCGGGCTGATCGGCGCGAGCGGCTTCGTGCCGAACCTCGTCGGGCTGTGGGCGCTGACCGCCCTCGGCATGCACTACCTGCCCGCCGAGATCCTCGCCAACCAGCTCGGGGTCGCCTGGAACTTCCTGCTCATCGAGCAGCTGCTGTTCCGCGACCGGCGCGCGCACCGCCGCTGGTGGGACCGGCTCGGCCGGTTCGCGCTGCTGGCCAACGCCGACCTGGTGCTGCGCATTCCGCTGATCGCGCTGCTCGTCGGCCGGTTCGGCATGGGCGCCCTGCCGGCCACCGCGCTCGCGCTGGTCATGACGTTCGTCCTGCGCTTCGTGGGCACCGAGGCGCTGGTCTACCTCCCCCGTCGCCGGGGGAGCCGAACAAGGAGAGCCGCGTGAGGATGACGTACCGCAGACGCCGCAGACGGACCGCACTGGCCGGGGTGGGCGCCCTGACCGTCGGTCTGCTCCTGTCCGCGCCCCAGCCGGCGGAGGCCGCCAACCCGATCAAGAACCCCGGCTTCGAGACCGCCGGCAGCGACGGCATGCCGTACTGCTGGGAGAAGTCGGGCTGGGGCGACAACGACTTCACCTTCGAGACGACCTCGGACGCGCACTCCGGGTCCAAGGCCATGAAGGTCACGCTGACCCGCCGGGTCGACGGCGACCGCAAGGCGTTGATCACCGAGTCGACGGACTGCGCACCAGGAGTGACCGTCGGCAAGCAGTACGACCTCGGGCTCTGGTACAAGACCACCACCCCGGACGCCAACATCACCCTGTTCCGGCACGACACCACCGCGGGCTGGCAGTACTGGACCGACCTCAAGACCCTGGACATGGCGTCGGCCTGGACGCGGGCCACGGTCCGCACCCCGGAGGTCCCGGCCGGCACCGACCGCATCACCTGGGGCGTCTCCGTCTACGGCACCGGCTCGGCGACCACCGACGACTACACCATGGACCAGGTCCCGGACCCGCTCCCGCCGGCCCAGTGCACGGGCACGAACGACCAGTGCGCCAACGGAAGTTGGACGGTGCTGCCGACGCAGAACCCGGTCCGCTCCATGCACTCCGTCGTGCTCGACAACGGCAAGGTGCTGCTGATCGCCGGCTCCGGCAACAGCGAGGAGAACTTCAACGCGGGTACGTTCACGAGCGCGGTGTACGACCCGGCGACCGGCACCTACAAGGTCATCCCCACCCCGAAGGACATGTTCTGCGCGGGGCACGTCCAGCTCCAGGACGGCCGGGTGCTGGTGCTGAGCGGCAACAAGGCGTACCCGGTCGCGGGCGGGCACGGCTACGAGGGGTTCAAGGACTCGTACATCTTCGACCCGAAGACCGAGACCTACAGCAAGACCAACGACCTCAACGACGGCCACTGGTACCCCTCGGCGACCGAACTCGGCAACGGCGACGTCATCACCTTCGGCGGGCTGCGCGAGGACTCCACCGGCTCGGTGACCGCGGAGAGGTTCAGTGACGCGCAGCAGCAGTGGCTGCCGCTGTCGCAGGTCAACCAGACCTGGTCGTACTGGGGCCTGTACCCGGCGATGATCCTGATGCAGGACGGCCGCCTCTTCTACACGGGCAGCCACGTCTTCGGCAACAACATCCCCGGCACGGGCTCGGCGATCTACGACTACGACGCCAACACGCTCACGCAGATCCCGGGGCTGCAGAACAAGGACGAGCGCGACCAGTCGGCGAGCGTGCTGCTGCCTCCGGCGCAGGACCAGCGGGTGCTGACGATCGGCGGCGGCAACATCGACTCCAACCCGGACGCGAACCGCCTCACCGACCTGATCGACCTCAAGCAGGCGAACCCGTCGTACGGCGCCGGGCCGCCGATCCCGCAGGGCACGGTCGACCTCGGCAACGGGCCCCAGCCGGAGACCGGCAACCAGGGCAAGATGTACGTCTCCGCGGTGCTGCTGCCCGACGGCAAGGTGCTGGAGACCGGCGGCGCCCTGCACAACCGCGCCAACCCGGTGTACGAGTCCTCGATCTACGACCCCGGCGGCAACACCTTCGACCCCGTGGCCGCCGACCCCGAGTCCCGCGGCTACCACTCCTCGGCGTTCCTGCTGCCCGACGGCCGGGTGATGGCGACGGGTGACAACCCGGGCAACGGCAGCTGGAACCACAACGTGTCGATCTACACCCCGCCCTACCTCTACAAGGGCACCCGCCCCACGATCACCTCCGTGATCAACCAGGAGTGGAAGTACGGCGACACCCAGCGGATCACCGTCGACCGTCCCATCGCCAAGGCGGAGTTGATCCGCCCCGCGGCCGTCACCCACTCCTCCGACCCGAACCAGCGGTTCGTGGACCTGCCGCTGTCGGTGGACGGCAACAACGTCGACCTGAACGTCACGAACAACCCGAACATCGCCCCGCCCGGCTGGTACATGCTCTTCGCGGTCGACGCCAACGGCGTGCCCTCGGTGGCCAGGTGGGTCCACCTGACGGGCCCGGCGGCCCTCAGCGCCGCCTCCCCGCACGTCCACGCCTTCGCCGACTCCCTGTCCGGCACGGTGTCGGGCCCCAGCAAGAAGCGGACCGCACAGCAGGTCAGCCCGACCATCTCCGGCTGCGACCGGCACTACGGCTCGGCCAACGTGTGCGTGCCGACGGTGTTCCCGCCGCAGGTGAAGAAGGCGACGGCCGCCCGGTGCGCCTGGCTCCAGCAGAACCACTACGGCCGGCTGAAGGTGAACGGCGCCGACGATCCCCTGGGGCTGGACCGGAACCGGGACGGGATCGCCTGTGACAAGGGGGATGTGACCAGGCGCTGACCGCGCTAACCGTGCTCCGCCAGGGCGCGCTCCACGACCGCGGCCAGCTGGTCGTGGTGTGCGCCCTTCCAGTACACGCGGCCGCACTCCGTGCACCGGGCGAAGACGTCGTACGACCGCCGGGTGCCGTGTTCGAGCTGGTCGGCGACCTGTTCCTTGGTCGCCTCCTCGAGCAGTCCGTTGCAGGCCGTGCAGCGGGTCCAGGGGTGCAGGTCGGGGGCGAAGCGGTCGAGGACGTCGTGGAGCTGGTCGGCGGGGCGGGTGCTGTAGACGAACGCGCCGGCCCACAGCTCGCGGCGGTGCAGCAGGCCCCGGTCGCGGCTGAGCATCACGCGCTTCTCGGCCGCCGAGCGGGCGGCCAGCGCCGCGTCGCCGATGTCGGTCGACTCGTACGCCGTGTCCACGCCGAGCAGGCGCAGCCGGCGGGCGAGCGTGCCGAGGTGGACGTCGAGGAGGAAGCGGAGGGGGGCGCCGGGGACCCGCTGGGGGCGCTCGACGGGGCGCACGTCCACCGTCTCGCCGGCCTTCGGGATGTGCGACGTGGGCACCTCGTGGCCGTCCACGACGAGCGTGCCGACCTCGGTCAGCGGGACGCCGAGGGACTCGATGACATGGCCGAGCGTCGAGACGCCGTCCGTGGCCAGGAGCGTGGCTCCGGCCCGCCGGGCGTGCGGCACGAACAGGTGCAGTGCGGGGGCGACTTCGACGTGGATCTCGGGTCGGTTCACTCCGTCAGCATCGCACGGGAGCCCGCCGGGACCTCAGCGGTTTTCGTTCGGCAGGCCGTGCTCCAGGACGTCCAGGGCGCGGTCGACCAGGGCCGTGAAGTCGTCCCGGTGGTCGTTCTCCGCCCAGTACATGGACGTCTCCATCAGGCCGCCGATCAGGGACATGGCGTAGACCCGGACCTCCAGGCTGTCGGGGTCGCGGCCGGTGCGCTCGCCGATGGCCTCGCAGAGCATGCGGCCGGTGGCCGACATGCTCTCCATCATCCGTGAGCGCACCGCGGGGACCTGGACCATGAGGTGGGTGCGCAGCCGGGACACCGCCAGGTCGCTGGTCATGCCGAGCTCGATGGCCCGGTGCAGGACGTACCGGATGGTCTCGGACCAGGGTTCGTCGGCCGGCCGCGTCCTGATCTCCTCCAGGATGATCGGGTCGTACTCGTCCGTGAGGACGATGTCCTCCTTGGTCGGGAAGTAGCGGAAGACGGTCGACGGCGACACCTCGGCCCGCTCGGCGATCTGGTCGATCGTCGTGGCGTCGTAGCCCTGCTCGCGGACGAGGTCGTAGGTCGCCGCGCGGATCGCCTCCCTGGTCTTGATCTTCTTGCGCTCGCGCAGGCCCAGCTGCGGGCGGTCGGCGGAGGAGAGGGGGGAGAGGGGGGAACGTGCGGCCGTCATGCGGTCATTGTCCGGCATCCGCCACGGGGGCGGCCATGGCCGGGGCCTCCTCTCCACCGGTGTGCCGGGGCGCCGGGGTGTTCGGCAGCAGCAGCGCCGCGAGCAGGGCAGCCACCATGGAGGCGATCCCGCACACGATCAGCACCACGGTCATCCCATGCACGTACGCGCTGTTCGCCGACGTCGCCAGCCGGGCAGAGCCGGTGTGCGCGGTCACCATATGCGCGGCGACCACGGACTCCCTGGCGGTGTGCGCCACCGGTCCCGGCAGCCCCGCCACGTCGAGCCGGTCCCGGAAGGCGCTCGCGAGGAGGCTGCCGAGCAGCGCGATGCCGATGGCGCCGCCGACCTGGCGGAACGTCATGAGCAGCCCGGATCCGCTGCCGGCCCGGTCGGCGGGCAGGGCGCCGAGCGCGCCGTCCATCGCCGGGACGACCGCGAAGCCGAAGCCGAGGCCGGTGATCGACAGCCACAGGGCGGTGAAGCCGTAGCCGGAGTCCGTGGTGGTACGGCTGCCCAGCAGGGCGGCGAAGGCGAGCACGACCAGGCCCGCGGCGACCACCGCGCGCGCCCCGAACCGGGCGACGACCGGCTGGGCGCCCTTCGCGGCGACCATCAGCCCGGCCATCATCGGCAGCAGCCGCACACCGGTCGCGAAGGCATCGTGGCCGAGGACGGCCTGGAGGTAGGTCGGCACGGTGAACATCAGGCCGGACAGCACGAACATCACCAGGATCGCGGCGGTGGTGTTGAGCAGGAAGCCGCGGTGGGCCAGCAGGCCCATGTCCAGCATGGGGCGCGCCGTCCGGCGCTCGCGCAGCACGAGCCCGGTGAGCAGCACGGCGGCCGCCGCGAACATCGCCAGCACCAGGCCGTCGCCCCAGCCGCGGTCCGGGGCCTCGATGATCGCGTAGATGAGGGCGCCGAGCCCGGTCGCGGTGAGCGCGGTGGAGACGGTGTCGACCTTCGGGCTCGCGGGGTCGCTGGTTTCGGGCAGCAGGAACGCGCAGACGGCGATGGCGAGGACGGCCATCGGGACGTTGATCAGGAAGACCGAGCCCCACCAGAAGTGGTTCAGCAGCCAGCCGCCGACGAGGGGCCCGAGCGGCATGCCGAGCGCCGAGGCGGCGGAGATCATGCCGACGGCCTTGCCACGCTCGTCCGGGCCGAACAGCGCCGGCAGCACGGACAGGGACAGCGGCATGATCAGCGCGGCGCCGACGCCGAGGACCGCACGGGCGGCGATCACGGCGTTCACATCGCCGGCCAGGGAGCCGAGCACCGAGCCCGCCAGGAAGACGGCGAGCCCGGCGACGAGCATCCGGCGCCGGCCGAACCGGTCGCCGAGCAGGCCCGCGGGGAGCATCAGCGCGGCGAAGACGACGATGTACGCGTCGCCCATCCACTGCTGCTGCCCGGTGCTGGCACCGAGCTGTGCGGCCATGGTCGGCAGGGCCACGTTGAGGATCGTCGAGTCGAAGGCGAGCACCAGCATGCTCGCGACCAGGGCTCCTAGGGCCCACCAGCGGCGGGGGTCGCGCCGCGTCTCGGCGTCGGCGTGAGTGACGGCAACCATGAAATGAGAGTAACTCTCAAAAAGTAGTGACTGTCAATGAGGGGGTGGTGCCAGGCATACGAAAACGGCCACGGCTGATGAGCCGTGGCCGGAAAGGGAGGGGTGAGGGTGGTTATGCGTGCTGGTAGGCCACCAGCGAGATGCCGACGTAATGGACGACGAACGCGGCGAGGGTGAAGGAGTGGAAGACCTCGTGGAAGCCGAACCAGCGCGGAGACGGGTTCGGGCGCTTGATGCCGTAGACCACGCCGCCGGCGCTGTAGAGCAGGCCGCCGATGACGACCAGCACCAGGACCGCGATGCCGCCGGTGCGCAGGAAGTCGGGGAGGAAGAACACGGCCGCCCAGCCCATCGCGATGTAGCAGGGCGTGTAGAGCCAGCGCGGGGCGCCCACCCAGAAGACGCGGAAGACGATGCCGGCCGCGGCGGCGCCCCAGATGCCCCACAGCAGCCACTGGCCCTTGGCTCCGGGCAGGAGCAGCAGGGTCAGCGGGGTGTAGGTGCCCGCGATGATCAGGAAGATGTTGGCGTGGTCCAGGCGGCGCAGGACGCCGTCCATCCGGGGGCTCCAGTTCCCCCGGTGGTACAGCGCGCTGACACCGAAGAGCAGGCAGGCCGTCAGGACGTAGATCCCGCAGGCGACGCGGCCTCTGGTGGAGTCGGCGAGGGCGGTGAGCATGAGGCCAGCTATGAGTACGGCCGGGAACATGCCGAGGTGCAGCCAGCCGCGGAGCTTCGGCTTGACGTGTTGCGGCAGCGAGAGCGCGGGACCGCGGCCCTGGGCCGGCGTGTCCGTGGGCGCGTCGGGGACGGACGCAGTCATGGGGGGCATGGTACCTACGCCACCGTAAGTCGGGTGTCAGCGCGGGTCTTGGTCGATCGAACGCAAAAAGACCTTCAGGTGACGCAAACCTGGACGTAAAGGGAACGCAAACAGGCCTGGAAACCGTGGCCTTCCTCACGTCGCTCACTTGTGAGGTCCCCTGGACATATGGGCGCCGGCGTCGGATGATCAAATGAGTGCAGTCGGCACCGGATGAGCATTCGAAGCGTCCGGGTCGCAGCCCCCACGGGGCCACAAGGACAAAATCCCTCACTTAGGAGCAACCGTGGCGCGCGACAACTCGGCTTCCAGCGTTCCCACCAACCACCAGGAACTGATCTCCTGGGTCGACGAGATCGCCGAACTGACGCAGCCAGACAGGGTGGTCTGGTGCGACGGCTCCGAGGCCGAGTACGAGCGCCTGTGCGAAGAGCTCGTGGCCAAGGGCACCTTCCGGAAGCTCGACCCGATCAAGCGCCCCAACTCCTACTACGCGGCCTCCGACCCGACCGACGTCGCGCGCGTCGAGGACCGCACCTTCATCTGCTCCGAGAAGGAGGAGGACGCGGGCCCGACCAATCACTGGAAGGCCCCCGCCGAGATGCGGGAGATCTTCAGCGGCGAGAAGGGCCTGTTCCGCGGCTCCATGCGCGGGCGCACCATGTACGTCGTCCCGTTCTGCATGGGCCCGCTCGGCTCCCCGCTCTCGGCGATCGGCGTGGAGATCACCGACTCCGCCTACGTCGCCGTCTCCATGCGCACCATGACGCGCATGGGGCAGCCGGTCCTGGACGAGCTGGGCGAAGGCGGCTTCTTCGTGAAGGCCGTCCACTCCCTCGGCGCCCCGCTGGACGAGGGCCAGGAGGACGTTCCGTGGCCGTGCAACTCCACCAAGTACATCTCGCACTTCCCCGAGGACCGCGAGATCTGGTCGTACGGCTCCGGCTACGGCGGCAACGCCCTGCTCGGCAAGAAGTGCTACGCGCTGCGCATCGCCTCCGTCATGGCCCGTGACGAGGGCTGGCTGGCCGAGCACATGCTGATCCTCAAGCTCACCCCGCCGCAGGGCGAATCCAAGTACGTCGCCGCCGCCTTCCCGAGCGCCTGCGGCAAGACGAACCTCGCCATGCTGGAGCCGACGGTCTCCGGCTGGACCGTGGAGACCATCGGCGACGACATCGCCTGGATGCGCTTCGGCGAGGACGGCCGCCTGCACGCGATCAACCCCGAAGCCGGCTTCTTCGGCGTCGCGCCCGGCACCGGCGAGCACACCAACGCCAACGCGATGAAGACCCTGTGGGGCAACTCGGTCTTCACCAACGTCGCCCTCACCGACGACGGCGACGTGTGGTGGGAGGGCATGACGGAGGAGACCCCGGCCCACCTGACCGACTGGAAGGGCCGCGACTGGACCCCGGACTCCGCCGAGCCCGCCGCGCACCCCAACGCCCGCTTCACCACCCCCGCCGCGCAGTGCCCGATCATCGCGCCCGAGTGGGAGGACCCCAAGGGCGTGCCGATCTCGGCGATCCTCTTCGGCGGCCGCCGCGCCTCCGCGGTGCCGCTGGTGACGGAGTCCTTCGACTGGAACCACGGCGTCTTCCTCGGCGCCAACGTGGCCTCCGAGAAGACCGCCGCCGCCGAGGGCAAGGTCGGCGAGCTGCGCCGCGACCCGTTCGCCATGCTGCCGTTCTGCGGCTACAACATGGGCGACTACATGGGCCACTGGATCGACGTGGCGAAGGACAAGGACCAGTCCAAGCTGCCGAAGATCTACTACGTCAACTGGTTCCGCAAGAACGACGAGGGCACGTTCGTCTGGCCCGGCTTCGGCGAGAACTCCCGTGTCCTGAAGTGGATAGTGGAGCGCCTGGAGGGCAAGGCCGAGGGCGTCGAGACCCCGATCGGCATCCTGCCGACCAAGGAGGCCCTCGACACGAACGGCCTCGAACTGTCCGACTCCGACCTGGACTTCCTGCTCACGGTCGACAAGGAGATCTGGCGCGAGGAGGCGGCACTCGTCCCCGAGCACCTCAACACCTTCGGCGACCACACCCCGAAGGAGCTGTGGGACCAGTACCGCGCGCTGGTGGAGCGCCTGGGCTGAGGCCGCACCTCGAAAGAGATCCCGAAAGAGATCCCGAAAGACTCCACGGCCGGCCGCCGTGCCCTGACCAGCGATCGTCCCGGCCGGCCGTGGTGACATGCCGGCGAGGCCCGCACAACGGCGTGGGGGTCCTGGGCCTGTCGTCACGTTCCCGCTCGCCCCGCGGGAACACGACGGCAGGCCCTCGCCTGTCTGCCGGCCCCGGGTCGGGGCCGCGTCTCGCCGTAGGGGCCTCGTTCCGTCCTGCGGCTGCCGGTTCGCTGTGGCCGGTCGCGCAGTTCCCAGCGGCTCTGGCGGCATTGCGGTGCCGTCCTCGCGTGGCTGCGGGTGCACGCGGACCGGGGCCGATCGGGGGCCCCGGAGGCGGCGTCAGTGGGCCGCGCTGAGTTCCTGCGGGTCGGCCAGCGCGGCGGCGTGGGCGTCCATGCGCTCGGCGGCCAGGATCGCCGCGGCGGTGTCCGCGCGGGACGCGGCGACGACCAGCGCACGGCCCGCGAGGGCATGCGCCCGCCGGTGCAACGGCGCCGGCTCGCCGGCCGGGGCCGGCACCGCGCGCGCCGGCGTACGGCCCGCCCGGAGCCTGCTCACCTCGCCGGCGAGACGGTCCGCGGCCGCGTCCAGGTCGGCCGACGGAGTCAGCCCGCGCAGTTCGTCGGTCACGGCGAGCAGCGCGGCGAGGTGGCCGGCGAGCTGGATGTCCAGCTCCTCCTCGCGCGACCGGTGGGGGAATTCCGAGGTGGTGCCGGCCATCGTGCTGTGGACCGACTTGGTGCGGATCGGCTCGTACATGGGATGGCCTCCTGTGCGCTGACAGGAAACCATCCTAGCTTGGATTTCGTCTAAAGTTGAGTCGGGTCACGGAGCGCGGTCCGTCCGCTACGGCTGGCTGTAGCCGTCCAGGAAGGTCCCGATCCGGGTGACCGCGTCCCGCAGATCGCCGACCGTCGGCAGGGTCACCACCCTGAAGTGGTCCGGTTCCGGCCAGTTGAAGCCCGTGCCCTGGACGACCATGATCTTCTCCTGGCGCAGCAGGTCCAGGACCATCTGCCGGTCGTCCCTGATCTTGAAGACCTGGGGGTCGAGGCGCGGGAAGAGATACAGCGCGCCCTTGGGGCGGACGCAGCTCACGCCCGGGATCTGGGTGAGCAGCTCGTACGCCGTGTCCAGCTGCTCCTTCAGCCGCCCGCCCGGCAGCACCAGGTCGGTGATCGACTGCCGTCCGCTGAGCGCGGCGACCACCCCGTGCTGCCCCGGCATGTTGGCGCACAGCCGCATGTTCGCCAGGATCGTCAGGCCCTCGATGTAGGAGTCGGCGTGCGCGCGCGGGCCGGAGATCGACATCCAGCCGACCCGGTAGCCGGCCACCCGGTACGCCTTCGACATGCCGTTGAAGGTGAGGGTGAGCAGGTCGGGGGCGATCTTCGCGGTCGGGGTGTGGGTGGCGCCGTCGTAGAGGATCTTGTCGTAGATCTCGTCCGAACAGACCAGCAGATTGTGCCGGCGGGCGATGTCCGTCAGCCCCTTGAGCATGGCCTCGTCGTACACCGCGCCCGTGGGGTTGTTGGGGTTGATGATGACGATGGCCTTGGTGCGGTCGGTGACCTTGCGCTCGACGTCGGCGAGGTCGGGCATCCAGTCGGACTGCTCGTCGCAGCGGTAGTGCACGGCCGTACCGCCGGACAGGGACACGGCGGCGGTCCACAGCGGATAGTCCGGGGCCGGTACGAGGACCTCGTCGCCGTCGTCGAGGAGGCCCTGCATCGCCATCACGATCAGCTCGGAGACGCCGTTGCCGATGAAGACGTGCTCGACGTCCGTCTCGATGCCGAGGGTCTGGTTGTGCATGACGACGGCGCGGCGGGCGGCCAGCAGGCCCTTGGCGTCGCCGTAGCCGTGCGCGCTGGAGACGTTGCGGAGGATGTCCTCCAGGATCTCCGGGGGGCACTCGAAGCCGAAGGCGGCCGGGTTGCCGGTGTTGAGCTTGAGGATGCGGTGTCCCGCCGCCTCCAGCCGCATGGCCTCCTCGAGAACCGGGCCCCGGATCTCGTAACAGACGTTGGCGAGCTTGGTCGACTGGATCACCTGCATGTCGTGAGCTTACGACCCGCGCATGCCTCTTGAGCCGTGTTTTCCGCCACGTGAGACACGGCGGTTTGCCCGGATATCGCCGATGACTGTCTCAGGGGCCACTTGCGTCCCTAGAATGCGGTGCCGTTCCGCCGGGTCGGGCCGGTACGGAGGGGTCGTCAGGGGGCGGGCCCGAGCGGGTGGCTTGTGCGCACAGCGAGGTGGAGTGGGGCGGGGATGCACGGAGACACGGGCAGGGACGGCAGACGCGAACGGGGCGAAGCCCCCCAGGACCCGCCGAGCGCGTCGGCCGTGCAGCCGCCGCAGACCCTGCCGCACGTGTACGACACCGAGCAGCGGCGGGCCGTGCCGGGCGTGTCGGCTGTGCGACTGACGCAGGCCGTGCCGCACGTGTACGAGGCCGAGCCGACGCAGGCTCTGCCGGGCGTGCAGCCGCCGCAGGCCGTGCCGCACGTGTACGGGACTGAGCCGGCGCAGGCCCTGCCGGAGGCCGAGCGCGCACAGGCGAACGGACGGCCGCCGCATGCCGGGCACGCGCCGGTAGCCGCGCCGAACGTGTACCTCCCGCAGGCCCCGGCCCTCGCGTACGAGGAGTACGCCGATCCCGCCGCCGCCCACGGCTGGACGAGCGCCTACGACGAGACCCGCCGGCTGCCCCCGCCGGCCGAGCCGAGCGCGTCGATCGAACCGACCGAGGCGATCGAGGCGACGCGGGCGACCGGGGCGCCGGCGGTGACCGGGCCCGACGGCCGGTCCCGGTCCGGTGCGGGACGGGCCGCGCGGCGGCGGGCCGAGCGACGCACGGGCGGCCGTCGCCGGGTGGCGGTCGTCGCAGGGGTGCTGGGTGTGGCCGGCGCGGTCGCGGTGATCGCCGCGGTGGTGGGCGGTTCGGATTCGCCCGCCTCGGACGGCTCCGGTCCGGCCGGCGGCAAACGCGCCGTCGTCGATGGCTCCGCCACCGCGAGCCCCCGTACGGGCGCCGGCACCCCGGCCGGTGCCGCCTCGACGGCCGGCGCCCCCTCGCCCTCGCCGTCCCGCTCGTCCGCCTCCCCGACCGCCGGCGCGTCCCGGGCGCAGCCGAGCGCCGGCCCGGCCACCTCGGCCCCCGCCACCACCGCCGGGACGTCCGGCACTCCCACGTCCACCGCGCCCACGGCCGACCCGTCCACCGCCACGTCAGGATTCCCCAGCGGCCGGGGCCACGGCCACGGCCCCACCAAGCGCCCCCACTGACTGACGCGCCATCGCCGAGGCCGGCCTCAACGCCATCGCCGGGAAGCCGGCCCGTGTGCCGCCGCAGGGCTTCCGCTGCCCCCGCAGGGCTTCCGCATCCGGCGATGCCGTGGACCCTGCCCCGCCGTGTCCGGCGGACGCCTTCACGCCGACCGCCGTGCATTTCGGGCCACTTGGCCGACGGATGTGCTGTGCGGCCGGCACCCTTCCGGGCCGAAGGCGATCCTCCGCAGAGGGAAACCCCTATGACCTGAGCCGGCTTCTTGTTCCCGCCCCTCTCCTGTACTGAGAATGCGCATGACAATCTCGCAGAGGGGACCCCCACATGAACAAGCCTCTCCTTGCCGCACTCTCCTCCCTGGCCCTGGCCGGGCTGGGTGCCACTCCCGCGGTCGCCGCGCCGCACAGCACCGCCAAGCCCGCGGTGACCGTCAACTTCGCCGGCACCGTCGCGCTCAGCAACTGCTCCGGCTCCGTCATCCGCTTCCCCAACTCGGCCGACAGCGACCCCGCGCTCGTGCTGACCAACGGCCACTGCCTGGAGACCGGCTTCCCGGACCCCGGCGAGGTCATCACCGGCCAGTCCTCCAGCCGCACCTTCGGCCTGCTGAACTCCTCCGGCAGCAAGGTCGCCACGCTGCGCGCCAACCAGGTCGTCTACTCGACCATGACCGACACGGACGTCACGATCTACCGGCTGACCACCACCTACGCGCAGATCAAGAGCGCGTACGGGATCAGCGCGCTCACCGTGAACGACACCCACCCCACCGCCGGCACCGCCATCAAGGTCGTCTCCGGCTACTGGAAGCGCACCTACAGCTGCAGCGTCGACGGCTTCGTGTACCGGCTGAAGGAAGGCGACTGGACCTGGAAGGACTCGGTCCGCTACACCTCCTCCTGCAACACCATCGGCGGCACCTCGGGCTCCCCGGTCATCGACACCACCACCGGCAAGGTCGTCGCCGTCAACAACACGGGCAACGAGGACGGCGAGACCTGCACGGTGAACAACCCGTGCGAGGTGGACGAGAACGGCAACGTCACCATCCACCAGGGCATCAACTACGCCGAGGAGACCTACCAGATCCCCGCCTGCTTCACCACGGGCAACAAGCTGGACCTCGGCGCGGCCGGCTGCGTCCTGCCGAAGCCCTAGCGGGCGTCCGTACGGCGGACGGACCGGCCCGCGAGGACGTCCGTCCGCTTGCCGTCCTCGATGACGAACCGTCCGTCGACCAGGACGTACGGGATACCGGCCGGCAGTGTGCGCGGCTCGGCGAAGGTCGCGCCCGGCGCCACCGTCTCCGGGTCGAACAGCACCAGGTCGGCCCGGTACCCCTCGCGCACCAGCCCCCGGTCCAACAGCCGCAGCCGGGTCGCGGGCCGGGACGTGAGATGGGCGACGCATTCCTGAAGGGAGAGGATCCCCAACTCCCGCACGTAGTGGCCGAGATAGCGCGGGAAGGTGCCGTAGGCGCGCGGATGCGGCTTGTCGCCCCGCAGGATGCCGTCGGAGCCGCCGGTGTGGGTGCGGTGCCGCATGATCGCGCGGACGTTGTCCTCGTGGCCGACGTGCTGGAGGATCGTCGTACCGAGCCGGTCCTCGACCAGCAGCCGGCGGGCGGTGTCCCACGGGGCCTCGCCGCGCGCGGCAGCCGACTCCCGTACGGTACGGCCCACATGCTCCCCGAGCGCCGGGTCGCTGACCCCGGAGATCTCGATCGTCTCCCACTCCACGGGTACGCCGTGGCAGCCGTCCGAGCCGGTCACCTCCAGGTCGTGCCGGATGCGCGCGGCCGTCGCCGGGTCGTTGAGCCGCGCCAGGATCTCCTCCGGGCCGCCCTCGCTCGCCCAGCTCGGCAGCAGCGCGGCCAGGGTGGTGCAGCCGGGGGTGTAGGGATAGGTGTCGAGGGTGACGTCCGCGCCGCCGTCCAGGGCCTGGTCCAGCAGGGCCAGCAGTTCGGGAGCGCGGCCCTGGTTGACGCCGAAGTTCATGGTGGCGTGGGCCAGATGCAGCGGACACCCGGCCTCCCGGGTCAGGGCGACCATCTCGGCGTACGCCTCCAGGGCGCCGGCGCCGTAGGAGCGGTGGTGCGGGCAGTAGTAGCCGCCGTACGACGCCACCACCCGGCACAGCTCGGTCAGTTCGGCGTCCGGGGCGTACATGCCCGGCGTGTACGTCAGCCCGGAGGACAGCCCGACCGCGCCCTGCTCCATGCCCTGCGCGACCAACTGCCGCATCCGGTCCAGCTCTTCGGGGGTCGCCTCGCGGTCCTCCCAGCCGACGACGAGCGCGCGGACCGTGCCTTGGGGGATGAGATACGCCGCGTTGACGGCGATGCCCCGGTCGAGCCGGTCCAGGTACTCGCCGACCGACCGCCAGTCGAAGTCGATGTCGTCGCCGTACCCGTTCCACCCGGTGATCGCCCGCCGCACCTCCTCCAGCGTGCGGTCGTCCACCGGTGCGTACGACAGCCCGTCCTGCCCGAGGACCTCCAGCGTGACCCCCTGCGCGGCCTTCGCGCTGTGGTCGGGGTCGCGCAGCAGCGCGAGGTCGGAGTGGGCGTGCATGTCGATGAAGCCGGGGGAGAGGACCAGGCCCTCCGCGTCCAGCTCCCGCACGGCGCGCGGGCGCTGGCAGCCGGCCGCGGCGGCCTCCTTGACGATTCCGACGATCCGGCCGCCGTCGACCACCACATCGGCCCGGTACGACGGTTCGCCGCTGCCGTCGACGACGTCGGCGTCCCGGATGACCAGGTCCTCCATGTCCCGCCTCCCTTTCCCCGGCTCCTAGAAGAACGTACGGACGTATTCGACGACCGTGCCGTCCGCCTCGGCCACCGGGATCAGCTGCCACTTGTCGAAGGACGTGCACGGGTGGGACAGACCGAGCCCGATCCAGTCGCCGGCCTCGACGTCCGCGCCGGGTTCCGTGCGCAGCCAGGCGTGCTGGTCGGACAGGCCGGTCACGGTGATCCCGGTGGCCGGGCGCTCGACACCGTTCCGGCGTACCACCTGGGCGGTGGGCAGGTCCAGGTCGTAGGCCGCGTCGCGCTTGCCCGCGTTGGCGAAGGCCTGCTCGGCGGTGGGCCGGGAGACCACCTGCGCCCACAGCCGGAAGGCGGGCTCCAGGGCCCCCTCCTCCGGGACCCGGGCGAAGGGGGTGAGCCTGCGGTAGTGCCCGTCGTCGTGCGAGACGTACGCCCCCGAGCGCAGCAGCTTCAGCACGGGCAGGGAGAGCCCGGGGATCTCCGCGAACACCTCGGCCACCGCGTCGAACCAGGCGCTGCCGCCCGCGCTCACCACGATCTCCTCCGCGTCCTTGAGGAGTCCGGTCCTGTCGAGGCCGACGGCGAGCGCCACCAGCCGCCGCAGATACGACCGCACCCGCTCCGGATCGGCCTGTGGGACCTCGCCCTCGTAACCGGCGACGCCCACGAGCCGCAGCGTCCGCGTACGGTCCACCGCATCGGCCACGGCCAGGGCGTCGGCCTCCGTGCGCACACCGGTCCGCGCACCGTCGCCGGCGCCCAGCTCGACCACGACGTCCACGGGCCGGGCGGAGCCCTGGAGCGCGGAGTCCATCAGCTCGACGCCGCGCACGGAGTCGACGTAGCAGACGAACCGGAAGTCCGGGTCGGCGGCGAGTTCGGCGGCGATCCAGCGCAGCGCCGAGGCGTCGACCAGCTCATTGGCGAGGAAGACCCGCTGGATGCCGAACGCGCGCGCGACGCGCACCTGATGGGGCACCGCCAGCGTGATGCCCCAGGCGCCGTGTTCGATCTGGCGGTGGAAGAGCTGCGGGGCCATGGAGGTCTTGCCGTGTGGGGCGAAGGCGAGGCCGTGCCGGGCGGTGTAGGTCTCCATGAGCGCGAGGTTGTGCGCGAGCCGCTCGGCGGAGAGGACGAGGAGGGGGGTGGTGAAGCCGCCGGCTCCCTCGGCCGCCGCGAAGAGGTTGCGGCGCTGGGCGGTCAGCTCGCGGACGGTGAGGCCGTCGGCGTCCGCCGGGAGGCCCTTGAAGCGGTGGTCGACGCGTTCCTCGGCCAGCCGGGCGAGCGCTTCACTGCTGCTCATGGAGCCCCTCTCTCGGTTC
The DNA here is from genome assembly GCF_009604455.1 of Streptomyces sp. RB17. Taxonomy (GTDB): domain Bacteria; phylum Actinomycetota; class Actinomycetes; order Streptomycetales; family Streptomycetaceae; genus Streptomyces. The sequence goes on along the minus strand of NZ_WEGL01000003.1, from coordinate 364,755 downwards.
GTTGCAGTGTGTGCAACGGCCATTGCGTGCATTGCTACTGGTGTCTAGCATCTCGCCGACACCGGGTCAACGGAGCCGCCACCCGGGTATCGGACAGGAGTCATCATCAACGACGCTGCTTACGCCGTGAAGGGTTCGGCCGCGCATGCCGTGGACGTGGTGGCGCTCGGCGAGTCCATGGTCACCTTCCTGCCCCGTCGGCCGGGCCGCCTCGCGGACGTGCCCTCCTTCGACCGCGCGATCGGCGGCGCCGAGTCCAACGTGGCGTGCGTGCTGGCCGCCGCCGGGCACACCGCCCGCTGGGTCGGCCGGGTCGGCGCGGACGGCTTCGGCGACCACCTGGTGGAGCGCATCGCCGCGTACGGCGTCGACGTGTCAGCCGTCTCCCGCGACCCGGCCCGCCCGACCGGCGTCTACTTCCGCACGGCCGGCGACCGGGGCACCGTCGCGCACGAGGTGGCGTACTACCGGGCGGGCTCGGCGGCGTCGGCGATGTCGGTGGCCAACGTGGACCTGCCGGCGGTACGGGCGGGGCGCGTCCTGCACCTGTCCGGCATCACGGCAGCGCTCTCCGCCGAGTGCCGAGCCCTGATGCACACCCTGACGGCTCCCCGGCCGGGGCGCCCCGTGCTCTCCTTCGACGTCAACCACCGCCCGGCCCTGTGGCGGAATCCCGAGGGGCCGCTGGAGCTGCTGGACCTGGCCCGCCGCGCCGACATCGTCTTCGTCGGCGAGGACGAGGCGGAGGAGGCCTGGGGCATCACGGGCGGCCCGGACGCGATCCGCGCGGCACTTCCGGAGCCGGGGGTGCTGGTGGTGAAGCAGGGGGAGAGGGGGGCGACGGCCTTCGAAGGCGCACACGCGACGCCCCCCGCACTGCCGGGCACCGCACTGCCGGCCACCGCACTGCCGGCCACCGCACCCCTGGCCGCCGCACCTCCGGCCACCGCACAGCCGACCCACCGCGCACCCACCCTGCCCACCTTCGCGCCGGCCGTGAAAGCAGACGTCGTAGCGACAACCGGCGCCGGTGACGCCTTCGCCGCCGGCTTCCTCTCCGGCGCCCTCCGCGGCCTTCCCCTGAGGACCCGCCTCCGGCTCGGCCACCTCTTCGCCGCGGCCACCCTCACCACCCCCGGCGACCTGGCCACACCTCCGACCCGGGAGCACGCCGACCGCCTGACCGCCCTGGACGACACCGCATGGGGGAGACTTCGACTCGCCCCCGGCTGGACGCAGGCCGAGCGGGCCACGGAGGAGGCGAACACCCCATGAGCCAGACCGTAGACCGCGCCCTGAGCATCCTGCCGCTCCTGGCCGAGGGCCCCGCCGACCTCGGCCAGGTCGCCGACCGCCTCGGCGTACACAAATCGACCGCCCTCCGCCTCCTGCGCACCCTGCACGAGCACGGACTGGTCTACCGCCAGTCCGACCAGCGCTACCGCCTCGGCGCCCGCCTCTTCGCCCTCGCCCAGGAGGCGATGGAGAACCTCGACATCCGCGAGATCGCCCACCCCCACCTCGTACGGCTGAACGAGGCCTGCGGGCACACCGTGCACCTCGCCGTGTACGAGGAGGGCGAGGTCCTCTACATCGACAAGGTGGACAGCCGCTACCCGGTCCGCATGTACTCGCGCATCGGCAAGCCCGTCGCCATCACCGTCGCGGCCGTGGCCAAACTCCTCCTCGCCGACCTGCCCGAACCCGAGCGCCGCGCCCTCGCGGACACGCTCGACTACCCCCTGTACACGCCCCGTTCCACCCCCAACGCCGCCGCTTTCCTGCGGGAGTTGGAGAAGGTCCGCGAACAGGGCTGGGCCACCGACCTCGGTGGCCACGAGGAGTCCATCAACTGTGTCGCCGCTCCCGTCCGCGGCGCCGACGGCCGCGTGGTCGCCGCGATGTCGGTGTCCGCACCGAACGTGGTCGTCACCGCCGAGGAACTCCTCACCCTGCTCCCGCAGGTCCGCCGTACCGCGGACGCGATCAGCGGCGAGTACTCCGGAAGAACGCCGGTCGGTGACCCCGAATGACAGACAAGGACCCTGCATGACCGAGAAGACCGCCCTCACCCCGAAGACGCACACCACCCCGCCCGCCAAGTTCTCCCACGGCGTGAAGAAGGGCAACATCCTCCAGGTCGCCGGCCAGGTCGGCTTCCTGCCCGCCGAGGAGGGCAAGCCCCCGACACCGGCCGGCCCCACCCTGCGCGCGCAGACCCTCCAGACCCTCGCCAACGTCAAGGCGATCCTGGAGGAGGGCGGCGCGAGCTGGGACGACGTGATGATGATCCGCGTCTATCTGACGGACGTGGACCACTTCGCCGAGATGAACGAGATCTACAACGCCTACTTCGAGGAGCAGGGCCTCACCCAGCCGCCCGCCGCCCGGACCACGGTCTACGTCGGTCTCCCGGCCGGCCTCCTCATCGAGATCGACGCGCTTGCCGTACTCGGCTGAGCCCTGACGATCCCTCACCTCCCGTACGTCCGTTCACGGTACGGCGGCCTCCACACCCGGGCCGCCGTGCCGCGATCCCCCCTGCCCGGCTGCGCCCTCCGGGGGGACACCCCCCAGACCCCCCGAACGATGTTCTTACCCAGAGGACCCCCGATGCCCCCCATATCCCTCCCGCTCGCCGCAACCGCCCCCGCCACCCCACCCCACACCGGAGGCCTGCTCCTCCTCGTCGACGGCACCCCCGGCCTCCTGACGGTCGCGGCCCTCGGCATCGCCCTGTTGCTGTTCCTGATCATCAAGGTCCGGCTGCAGCCCTTCGTGGCCCTCCTGGCCGTCTCCATCGCCGTAGGCCTGCTGGCCGGCCTGTCGGTCACCGAGCTGTTCGGCACGGTCCAGCGCTCCGACGCCGTCTCCACGATCGAGTCCGGCATGGGTGGCATCCTCGGCCACGTCGCGATCATCATCGGCCTCGGTACGATGCTCGGCGCGATCCTGGAGGTCAGCGGCGGAGCAGAGGTACTGGCCGCCCGCCTGCTGGCCCTGTTCGGTGAACGCCGCGCCCCCCTGGCGATGGGCCTGACCGGCCTGATCTTCGGCATCCCGGTCTTCTTCGACGTCGGCATCTTCGTCCTGGCCCCGCTCGTCTACGCGGCGGCGAAGCGCGGCGGCAAGTCGATCCTCCTCTACTGCCTCCCCCTGCTGGCCGGCCTCTCCATGACCCACGCCTTCCTGCCCCCGCACCCCGGGCCGGTCGCCGCCGCGGGCCTCCTCCACGTCCAGCTCGGCTGGATCATCCTCATGGGCATCGTCTGCGGCATCCCGGCCGTACTGGCCGCCTGGGCGTACTCCGCCTGGATCGGACAGCGGATCTTCGTCGCCGTACCGCAGGACATGGTCGAGGCGGCGGAGGAGGCGAAGCGGGCGGTGGTGGCCGAACAGCGCGCCCAGGGAGTGGCACCCCAGGAGCATCCGGTCCCGCTCGCCACGGTCCTGGCCATCATCGGCACGCCCCTGATCCTGATCCTCGCGGCCACCTTCTCCTCGATCGCCCTGGACCCGTCTCCCACCCGCTCGGTCCTGGAGTTCTTCGGCAGCCCGTTCGTGGCCCTGACCATCGCCCTGCTGATGGCCTACTACCTCCTGGGAATCCGCCGCGGCTGGTCCCGCAAGTCCCTGGAAACGGTGTCCACTTCCTCGCTCAAGCCGGTCGGCAACATCCTGCTGGTGGTCGGCGCGGGCGGGATCTTCGGCGCCGTACTGAAGGCGAGCGGCGTGGCCCAGGCCCTGTCGGACACCTTCCACGGCGTGGGCCTGCCGGTGATCGTCCTGTCGTACCTGATCTCGCTGGTCCTGCGGGTGGCCCAGGGCTCGGCGACGGTGGCCATCGTGACGACGGCGGGCATCGTGGCACCCCTGCTGACGGAATCCCACCACTCCCAGCCCTTCGTGGCCCTGGTCATCATGGCGATCTCGGCCGGCTCCATCTTCGCCTCGCACGTCAACGACGGCGGCTTCTGGATGGTGGCCAAGTACTTCGGCATCAGCGAACGGGACACGCTGCGGACGTGGACCGTCCTGGAGTCGGTGCTGTCGGTGGCGGGGTTCGCGGTGGCGGCGGCGGTGAGCTTGTTGGTGTGAACGTGACGTGAGCGAAACCGGGGATGGACGGGCTGACTGGTTCCGGCACAGGGATGTCGTCCATACTGCCGCCGTGGAGCAGCGCATAGGAGCGAGCAGCAAGCCGTCCGAGGCCGAGCCGTTGAAGCCCGAGCCCGTGACGGGCGCCGGTTTCGACCCGGCGTTCATCCCCGGAATCACGGGCCCGGCTCCGGCGTCGGCCAAGTCCGACGAGCCGGAGCGGGAGCCGGAGCCGCAGGACGCGGAGGTGTCGGCGGACCCGGCGGCGCCCGAGGACTCGAAGGCGCCCGAGGAGACCTCGGAGACCTCGCGGAACGAGGAGACCGCGGGCGACGAAGGCCCGCAGGACGGCCCGGTCTTCGAGGCCTCCGACCGTCGCGCGAGGATCGTGGCCGACGGCAAGGGCGTCCGCCTCCGGCTGGACGAGGAGTCCTGCGAGTTCCGCTGGGACGAGATCGCGGCGGTCGAGACGGAGGCCCCCCGCTTCGGCAAGCGCTACACGATCACCGTCCACACCCCGGACCGCCGCTGGTACCCCATCGAGATCGAGGCGTCGTCGAAGTCCCGCTTCACGGAGTGGGACGAGCAGCTGGACGCGGTGCTGGACGCGTACTTCGAAGACGGCGAGTGACCGACCGAGGCGGACCGAGGCGGTGTCCGCCTCGGTGAGTGACGCCTGGCGGACGTCCCGGGCGGCCGCTCCCAGGTCGTCGATGGTGCCGGACATGATCGTGCGCACGTGCTCGGTGATGTGTTCCGCCGGCCAGTCCCACCATGCCACCGCCGGCAGGCGGGCGATGTCCCGGTCGTGGTAGCGGGCATGGTGAGCGCATCCTCAGCGGTTGTCCGTGACGGTGTCCGGTCCATGGTCGCCTTGCTGAGCCGTCCTCCACACCTGTGTGGCACCTGCGTCGACGTGCGGCAACGCCCGGGCTCCTCCAAGGCCCGGGCGTCGTCGTCAGGCGGACAAGCCGGATGTCACGTCACGGCAGCGCGTGCACATGCGCCCCCACCGCGTTCGACCACGCGTTGCCCGCCGACGCGTCCCAGTTCGTCGACCAGGTCATCGCGCCCCGCAGGTCGGGATAGGTCTTGGCCGGCTTGAAGGTGCCGCAGTTCGTGCCGGCCGTCAGGCAGTCCAGGGCGTTGTTCACCACGGTGGGTGATACGTAGCCGCTGCCCGCCGCGCTGGTCGACGCCGGGAGGCCGAGGCCCACCTGGGACGGGGCCAGGCCGCCCTGCAGCTGGATGCAGGCGAGCGCGGTGAGGAAGTCGACCGAGCCCTGGCTGTAGACCTTGCCGTCGCAGCCCAGCATGGAACCGCTGTTGTAGTACTGCATGTTGACGACCGTGAGGATGTCCTTCACGTTCAGGGCCGTCTGGAAGTAGGAGTTCGACGTCGACTGCATGTCGATCGTCTGGGGGGCCATCGTGATGATCAGGGACGAGCCGGCCTTTGCCGACAGGGCGCGGAGCGCCTGCGTCATGTACGTCGCGTCGAGGCCGTTCTCCAGGTCGATGTCGACGCCGTCGAAGCCGTACGTCTGCATCAGGGAGTAGACGGAGTTCGCGAAGTTCGTCGCCGACGTCGAGTCGCTGATCGACACCGTGCCGTTCTGGCCGCCGATCGAGACGACGACCTTCTTGCCGGCCGCCTGCTTGGCCTTGATGTCCGCCTTGAACTGGTCCACCGTGTAGCCGCCGAGGCCGGAGGAGTCCAGGTTGAAGGTCACCGCTCCGGGCGTCGCGGTCGCGTCCGCGAAGGCCACCGCGATGATGTCGTACGACGACGGGACGTCCGACAGCTTCTGGACCGTCGCGCCGTTGTTGAAGTTCTGCCAGTAGCCGGTCACCGCGTGCTTGGGCAGCGAGCCACCGCCACCGCCACCGCCGCCGGAGGACGTCGTGGCCGACACCGTCGCCGACTTCGCCGACTCGCCCGCCGAGTTCGTCGCCGTCACCTGGAAGGAGTACGAGGTCGAGGCCGACAGGCCCGTCACCGTCGCCGACGTTCCCGTCACCGCCGTCACCTTCGTGCCGTCGCGGTAGACGTTGTAGCCCGTCGCGCCCGAGACCGGGGACCAGGACAGCGAGACGGAGGAGGACGTCGTGCCGGAGACCGTCACGCCGGTGGGAGCCGCCGGGACCGCCGGGGCCGGGTCGCCGCCTCCGCCGCCGTCGGGGCCGTAGACCGAGACGTCGTCGGCGTAGTAGGGCGCCTGGGCGTACCAGCCGTGTGTGTAGACCGTGACCGACGTCGTCGACGCGCCGGTGGTGAAGGTCGTGGACAGTTGCTTCCAGGCGGTGGTGTCCGGCGTCCACGTGGACACGTCGGTCGTGCCCGTGCCCGTCACGCCCAGGTAGGAGTAGCCGCCCTGGACCCACGCGCTGAGCGTGTACGTCGAGTTGGGCTCGACCGCGACCGCCTGGGTGCACTGGGCGTTGTCCTGGCCGGCCGGGGTCGCCTTCAGTGCCGAGGCGCCTGAGTGCACCGGGGAGGAGACCGTCGTGCCGCTGCCGGCCGTGCACGTCCAGTTGGACAGACCCGACTCGAAGCCCGCGTTCTTGACGTTGTTGACGTCCGCCGCGGAGGCCGGGGTTGCGGCGAGCCCTGCGACGGAGAGGGCCAGGGCCGTGGCGGCGGACCACAGGGTGATTCGCCGTCCGCGGGGTCTGGGTATGCCTGGTGCATGGTCCACGGGGGGCCTCCGGTGGGGAAGGGGAGTTCGGAGAGGGAGCCTTGACGGGGAGAAGGGAGGGAAGAGAGGTGCGCTGGGCACCGTTGGGCATACAAGTTGGTCCAGACCAATTGGGGTGTCAAGAGGTCCAGACCAAATCGGCTTCCGGATGGTCGCTCAAGCTGTCCGGATTTGGCGGGAGTTGTGACCAGAGAGTTCCACGCGAGCTTCACAAACGCTGTTCTCCGGTCATACGGCCGTGGATACAGTGCTCACGTAGTCACGCAGTGAAGTCGTCCGGCGTACAGGAGTGACCTCTGTGGGCCGGCGGGTGTGAAGAGCGGGGAGCTGCGCGTGCCAACTGCCATTGCCGTGACCAGTGCCGACATGGCACTGCCGGCGCAGGACGAACGGACCATGCCGGCCGTCGTGCTCGGCGGCCTCGACCAGCGGCCCCTGGAGCACGCGCTCAGCGAACTGCACACCCTGACCGAGCAGTACGGGTATGTGGTCGTCGTCTGCTCGACCGCCACTCCGGAACCCGTCGTACGCCGGCTGCACACCCTGCGCTCGCTGCTGGAGAGCGACCGCATCGCCTTCTTCCGGCCGGAGCTGCCCCCGCTGGGCATCGCCGTGCTCGCCCGGCAGCTGCGGCAGCTCGCCTCCTGCGATCTGAGCCCCGGGGTCCTCGCGTCCGCCGGGCGGCTGCTCACCCATTACATCCACGCCGGGGCCGTGCTCGGCTCGGTCGCCAAGCTGGACCGGGTGCCGGTCGGGCTGAAGGCGCACGCCAAGTCCTGGGTGCCCGGCAGCCAGTTCGCCGTGCTCGCCCATCCCGAGCCGCAGCTCGAGCGCATAGCTCCCGGTGTCACGCTCAAAGGGCCCGAGTTCAACACCTGGATGCTCGTCGCCAAAGGGCAGCAGGCGCAGGGTGACTGGGTCGCCGGGCTCGCCGGGCAGTGGAGCGTGCACGGGCTGCGCGAGGTCCCGCTGCCCGCCGAGTCCCCGGTGTGGTGGGGCACGGGCCGCATGACCGAGTTCTGCAGCTACCTCGCCGATCTGTCCGTCCTGTACCAACTGGTCACCTCGGTACGGCAGACCGTCTGCCACTGGTGCGGACTCGACGTCATCGGTGACCGCTGTGTCTTCTGCTCCGCCACCCCGCCCGCCCACGAACCCGCCGCGCCCCGCGCCCTGGAGCAGCGCACGCCCGCCTGACCCGCCCGTACGTCCCCAGTCCGCTCGACCGATTCCCCCAATGAGGTTGCACGGTTCATGAACTCCCGTCAGCGCCGCGGCGTGATACTCCTGATCCTGTCGGTCCTGTGCGCTCTCGGCGCGTTCGCCGGCGTGCTCTCCGTCGTCCGCAACGTCAATTCCAAGGTCGGGCCCGAGGTCACCGCCTACCGGGTGCGGTCCGACGTGAAGCCCTACACCACCCTGGACGCCGGCCAGTTCGAGAAGATCGAGATGCCCAGGCGGTGGCTGTCCGGCAACGCGGTCACGGATCTCCGGCAGATCCAGGGCAAGATCGCGGTCACCACCCTGCGCAGGGGCTCCCTGCTCCAGACCGACATGATCGTCGACCAGCCTGCCCTCCAGCCCGGACAGCAGGAGGTCGCCATCATGATCGACGCGGCGACCGGCGTGGCGGGGAAGATCACCCCCGGATCGCACGTCAACGTGTACGCCACCTTCGCCGGAAAGAAGGAGGGTGACCCCGACCAGTCGAAGATCATCGTCACCGACGCCCGGGTCCTCGACGTCGGCCAGATCACCGCCCTCGACCCGGACCAGAGCAAGAACCAGCAGCAGCCCAGCGAGGCCGTCCCCATCACCTTCGCACTGTCCACCCTCGACGCCCAGCGCATCACCTACGCCGAGTCCTTCGCCCAGCGCGTCCGGCTCGCGTTGGTGGCGCCCGGCAGCGAGACCAGCGTTCCGGACAAGGAGCGCACCTATGAACTCGCGACGGACAAGTGAGAGGCGGCCCGCATGCCTACCAGGATCCTCCCGGCGGGAGCCGACCCGGACGCCGTACGCTCCCTCACCACCCTGCTCAGCCAGCTCCCCGACGCCGAACCACAGCCGCCGGTCGGCGACTCCACCCAGCTCGTCGACACCCTCGCCCGGCTCGCCGCCGAGTCCGTGGACGAACTCCCGGAAGTCGTCGTCGTCCACGAGCGGATCGGCCCGGTCCCGGCCCTGGAGCTGATCCGCGAGGTCGCCCTGCGCTTCCCCGCCGTCGGCGTCATCCTCGTCACCACCGACGCCGGCCCCGGTCTGTTGTCCGCCGCCATGGACTCCGGCGCCCGCGGCCTGGTCGCGCTCCCGCTGTCGTACGAGGAACTCGCCAGCCGGGTCCAGGCCGTCGCCCAGTGGTCGACGGGGGTACGGCGTCACCTCGGCCACGGCGCCTCCGACGTGCTCGGCGGGGTCGGCGGTACGGTCGTCACGGTCAGCGGCGCCAAGGGGGGAGTCGGGGCCACCCTGGCGGCCATCCAACTGGCCCTCGCCGCACAGGCCTCCGGGCGGGCGACGGCCCTGGTCGACCTCGACCTCCAGACCGGGGACATCGCCTCCTACCTGGACATCCAGTTCCGGCGGTCCGCGGCCGACCTCGCCGCCATCACCGACATCTCGCCCCGCGTCCTCGCCGACGCCGTCTTCCGCCACGACACCGGGCTCGCCCTGCTCCTCGCGCCCGGCGAGGGCGAACGCGGCGAGGAGGTCACCGACCGCGCCGCCCGCCAGATCGTCAGCGCCCTGCGCTCCCGCTACGAGGTGGTCGTCGTCGACTGCGGCGCCCAGCTGAGCGGTGCGGGCGCCGCCGTGGTGGAGATGGCCGACATCGCGCTGCTGGTCACCACCCCGGACGTCGTCGCCGTCCGCGCCGCCAAGCGGACCGTACGGATGTGGGACCGGCTGCAGATCCGCAAGGCCGAGGAGACGACCGTGGTCGTCAACCGGCTCACCCGCAGTACGGAGATCCAGCCCGCGCTCGTGCAGCGCATCACCGGCACGGCGCTGGCGCGTACGGCCATTCCCGCCAACTTCAAGGAACTTCAGGCCGTTGTGGACGCCGGCCGGGTCCATGAACTCGACAGCAGGAGCACGGTGAAACAGGCGCTGTGGGGGCTCGCGGGGGAGCTGGGGCTGGTGCGGGCGGCCGAGGGGGCCGCGGGCCATCGGGGAAGTGGGCGCGGTCCGGTCGGATTCCGGCGGCGGAAGGAGTGAGCGGGCCGTGAAACGGGGTGGTGATCGAGGTCAGGTGAGCATCGAGTTCCTGGGGATGACGCCGCTGATCATCCTGACGCTGGTGCTCGTGTGGCAGGCCGTGCTCGTGGGGTACACCTTCACACTCGCCGGGAATGCCGCGGACGAGGGGGTTCGAGCGGGGACGGCGGCGCCGCGGGGGGAGCGGTACGGGGTGTGCCGGCAGGCGGCGCTGAAGCATCTGTCGGGGGCGTGGCAAGGGGGAGCCGAGGTGAACGGGTGCGACCAGACCGGCTACGTGTCGGTGGATGTGAGGCTCAAGGTCCCCGTCCTCTTCCCCGGTCTGATCGACTTCCCGGCTCACGTGACCGGCCACGCCGGCGCCGTCGAGGAGGTGAAGCGCTGAGATGCCGTACCGACGCGGACGGCGGGACACGGGCCAAGTCGCCATCGAGTACCTCGGGTTCATTCCGATCCTCCTGATCGTGGCCATGGCCGGCATCCAGATCGGGGCCATCGCCTACGCCGCCGAGCAGGCCAGTACGGCGGCCAGGGCGGGGGCGCGGGCCGCGTCCCTGGAGCAGGACCCGCAGCAGGCGTGCGCTCAGGCGGTCAGCGGCGCACTCACGGTGTCGTGCGCCAGGGGAGGCGGTGATGCCGGCTCGGTCACCGTCACCGCCAGAGTCCACATCCCCAAGATCATCTGGGACTTCGGCGACGCCACCAAGACGGCCACCATGCCGCTCGACCACTGACCGAGGAGGTGCCGACATGAGCCTGCGCGCGCGCATCAGCACTCCGGAGGAGCACGGCAGCCGGGGCGAGGACGGGCATCTGGTCGCCTCCTACCGGGCGAAGCTGCTGGAGGAGATCGACCTCGCGGAGATGAGTTCGCTCGCCGCGGCCGAGCGCCGGGCGCGCCTCGAGCGGGTGCTCGGGCACATCATCAGCCGCGAGGGCCCGGTGCTGTCGACCGTCGAGCGCTCGCAGCTGATCCGCCGGGTGGTGGACGAGGCGCTGGGCCTCGGCATCCTGGAGCCCCTCCTCGAAGACGCCTCGATCACCGAGATCATGGTGAACGGACCCGACGCGATCTTCGTCGAGCGAGGCGGCCGCGTCGAGCAGCTCCCCTTGCGGTTCGCCTCCGCCGACCAGCTGATGCAGACCATCGAACGGATCGTGTCCACGGTCAACCGCCGGGTGGACGAGTCGAACCCGATGGTGGACGCCCGCCTCCCCTCCGGCGAGCGCGTCAACGTCATCATCCCGCCCCTGTCCCTGACCGGCCCGATCCTCACGATCCGCCGCTTCCCGCGCTCCTTCACCCTCCAGGAGCTGATCTCCTTCGGCTCGCTGGACGAGCACATGGTGTATCTGCTGGCCGGCCTGGTGCAGGCGAAGTTCAACATCATCGTCTCGGGCGCAACGGGCACCGGGAAGACGACCCTCCTCAACGCCCTCTCCGGGCTGATCCCGTCCCACGAGCGCATCATCACCATCGAGGACTCCGCCGAACTCCAGCTCCAGCAGACCCATGTCGTCCGGCTGGAGTCACGGCCGCCGAACGTCGAGGGCAAGGGCCAGGTCACCATCCGCGACCTCGTCCGCAACTCCCTGCGCATGCGCCCGGACCGGATCGTGGTCGGTGAGGTCCGCGGCGGCGAGTCCCTCGACATGCTCCAGGCGATGTCCACGGGCCACGACGGATCCCTGGCGACGGTGCACGCGAACAGCGCCGAGGACGCGCTCACCCGGCTGCAGACGCTCGCCTCCATGTCCGACGTCGAGGTGCCCTTCGTGGCCCTGCACGACCAGATCAACAGCGCGGTCGACGTCATCGTCCAGCTCACCCGGTTCGCCGACGGCGCCCGCCGGATCACCGAGATCGCGCTCCTCGACAGCCACGGCGGGGAGCCGTACCGGATCGCGACCGTGGCCCGGTTCGAGGCCCAGCCCATGACCCCCGACGGCCGCGTGTACGGCAGCTTCCGGTACTTCCCGCTGCCCCGCCGTACCGCCGACCGCCTCTACATGGCGAGCCAGCCCGTCCCGCAGGCCTTCGGAGTCGCCCACTCCGTGGACCAGCTCGCCACCCGAGAAGCCAGGTAGGCCACCCATGGAACTCCACACCCTCGTCCAGCTCACCACCGGCGTGACGCTGCTGACCTGCGTCCTGGCGGTGGCCGGCGCGCACACCTACGCCTCGGGCCGGGCCCAGCGCGCGGCCCTCGTGGGCCGGCTCACCCACACCGGCCCGGCCCCGGCGACCGGCCGCACGCGCCGCTTCCGCGACCTGGACCGGCGACTGCGCCGTACCCGCCTCGGCCGCCGGCTGGAGCTGCGCCTGGCCGCGACCGGACTGGACGTCACCCCGGGCGAGTTCTTCGTCTACATCCTCGCCACGGTCGCCGCGCTCTGGCTGATCGGCCAGGCCACCCTGGCCCCCTTCTTCGGACCGCTCGCCGGGCTCCTCGGCATCTGGGCGGCGGTGCAGTTCCTCAACTGGCAGCGGCAGAAACGCATCGAGCGCTTCATCAACCAGCTCCCCGAACTCGCCCGCATCCTGGCCAACGCCACCCAGGCGGGCCTCGCCCTGCGCACCGCGATCGGCATGGCGGCGGAGGAGCTGGAGGCCCCGGCGGGCGAGGAACTGGCCAAGGTCGCCGATCAGCTGGCCATCGGCCACTCCCTCGACGACGCGCTCGGCGAGCTGGCGGACCGGCTGCCGTCCCGGGAGCTGGTCGTCCTCGTCACGACCCTGGTCCTGTCCAACCGGGCCGGCGGCCAGGTGGTGTCCGCCCTGCGGAACCTGACCGAGACCCTGGAGGAACGCAAGGAGACCCGGCGTGAGATCCGCACCCAGCTGAGTCAGGTGACGATGACGTCGTACGCCGTCCCCGTGCTGGGCGTGGGCGCGCTGTTTCTGATGAACGCCGTGAAGGACGGCGCGCTCGCCCGCATGACCGGCTCGCCGGTCGGCCAGGCCTGCGTGCTCATCGCGTTCGCCATGTACGCCGTCGGATTCGTCCTCATCCGGCGTCTGAGCCGGATCGACGTGTGAGGGGGCGGCCGGACCGATGGTCGGACTTCTGCTCGCCCTGCTGATGGGGCTGGGCGTCTGGGGCGCCTTCGCCGGCATCCGCATGTACCGCGCGGACGCGAAACTCCCCGGTGACCTGGCGGTGGCCCTGGAGGTCGGCGCCACCCGCACCGGCGCGGTCGGCTCGGTCGTCGACCGGATGGGCATGCGCTACGCCCCCGCCGTGCTGCGCCTGATGGGCCCGCGCCTGGTGGCCAAGTACCGCCGCAAGATCGACCTCGCGGGCAACCCCGGCGGCCTGACCATCGACCGTTACGCGGCCCGGCGGGCGGTCTACGGCGCGCTGGGCGGCGTGGGCTTTCTGGTCTTCCTCCTTCGCGGCCAGTGGTTCGTGGCCGTACTGCTTCTGCTCTTCGGCGCGTTCTGGACGGAGGTCGGCATCTGGTCGGCGATCCGGGTCCGCAAGGACGTCATCGAGCGCACCCTGCCGGACTTCCTGGACGTGCTGGCGGTGGTGGTCAGCGCCGGGCTCGGCTTCCGCCAGGCCCTCGACCGGGTGGCCTCCCGTTACGAGGGCCCCTGGGCGGACGAACTGCGCATCACCCTGCGCCAGATGGACCTCGGCATGAGCCGCCGCCAGGCCTTCGCGGAGCTGCGGCGGAGGAACGACTCGGAACAGGTGGCGATGTTCGTGACGGCACTGCAGCAGGGGGAGGAACTGGGCGCGCCGATCGTCGACACGCTCGTGTCCCTGGCGAAGGACATGCGCCGCACCGACGCCCAGAACGCCCGCCGCAAGGCCGCCCGCGCGGTGCCCAAGGCCACGCTGATGATCACCACGTTCATGGTCCCGGCCACCATGCTGCTGCTGGGTGCCGGCCTGCTGCTCGGCTCCGGCGTGGACTTCGGCTCGCTCACGGGGAAGTGAGTGGACGTGACGGTGACGGGGCTGACGGGGCGCGGGGGAGGGACGCTCTTCGGCGGCAGGGTGAGAGAAGTCCTCGGCCGGTTCCGTGAACGGTCGAGGGCGGCCACGGGCCGCCTCGTACGCCGCCGAAAGGCGACGGCCGGTACGGCACCCGCTCCCGAACCCTCCGAGAAGATCCAGATCAGCGCGCTGCAGGCGATGTGCCGGCAGGTCTTCGGCTTCCGCCTCGCCATGATCGCCCTGGCCGCACCCGCCGCGCTGCTCAACGCGGCCCCCGGCCTGGGCACGCGCCTGGTGGGCGCGGCCGTGGTGGTCACCTTCATGGTGTCGTACGTCCTGTTCCGCGACTGGGAACGCTTCGGCCCGCTCCTTCTGCGCCACCCCAGCCTCCTCGCCGCCGACACCCTCTTCGGCTCGTTCCTCCTGGTCTCGGCCGGCCCGGACACCACCCTCGCCTACGTCAGCGTCTGCACCCCGCTGCTGGCAGGCCTGGTCTACAGCTGGCGGGGCGCGGCCTGCTTCGCCTCCCTCCAGTCCCTGATCCTCCTCCTGGTCCACGCGACCCTGAAGGCCGACCGCCACGCCCCGATCGCCGAGGCCCTCCTCCTGCCCGGCCTGTGCGTCATCGCCGGCGCGATGGGCTCGACCCTGCGCAACCTGATGCTCCGCTTCGGCGCCGCGACCCACGCCCTGACGACGGTCCAGGCGCGCCTCGCGGCGGCGGAGGCGGTCAGCGCGGAACGCGCCCGGCTGGCCCGCGAGATGCACGACTCCGTGGCCAAGACCCTGTACGGCGTCGCCCTCGCGGCGGACGGCCTCGCGGCGACGGCCTCGGCGGAGGCCCCCGATCCGGCCCGCGTCAGGACCCAGGCGGACCTGGTGTCCCGCTCGGCCCGCAGGGCGGCGGCGGAGTCGCGGGAACTGCTGACGGACCTGCGCCGACAGGGCCCGGGCGCGCTCGACGGGGGCGGGACGACGGTATGGCGCGAACTGTCCGACGTGACAGCCGACTTCACGACCCGCACGGGCCTGCGGGTCACCTGCTCCTGGCTGGACGGGGACGGGGACGAGGACAGCGGCGGTCCGAACCCCGACCCCGACCCCGCCCCCCGCCTCCCCGCGCTACCCGCCCCCCTGGCCCGTCACCTCCTCGCCATCACCACGGAGGCGCTGGAGAACGCCCACCGCCACGCGCGGGCCACCCGGGTGGAGGTGAGGGCGGCCCTGCACGGGGACCTGCTGCGCCTCACGATCCACGACGACGGCCGGGGCCTCCCGTCCGGCACGACGCTCGAACGGCTCCGCGACTCGGGCCACTTCGGCCTGCTCGGCATGGTGGAGCGGGCCGCACAGGTGGGCGCCCGGATCCGCATCGGCCGGGGTGGCCACGAACGAGGCACGGAGGTACGCGTGGAACTCCCGCTGCGGTCCTCGCCGCTCCTACCGCCCCCGTCGCCCCTGTCGTCCCCGCCGTCCCCGCACGACTTCGACTCCGACCCCGCATCTCGGGAACCCTGAGAGGAGGCACCATGCGGCACACCGACCCCTGGCCGGACGCCCCCACGCCGACGCCACCGCCGTTGCGGCTGTTGGTGGCGGACGACAACCCCGTGGTCCGGGCGGGCCTGACGGCCCTGCTCTCGGGCCGCGAGGACACCACGGTGGTGGCGGAGGCGACGGACGGCAGAGAGGCGTACGAGGCGGCCGTACGGCACCGTCCGGACGTCATCCTCCTCGACGTCCGTATGCCCGGGGTCGACGGAATCTCGGCATTGCCGCACCTGGTGCGGCTGGCGCCGGTCATGATGCTCACCTACAGCCATGAGACGGAGACCGTGCGGGAGGCGTTGCGGCTGGGCGCGGGGGGATATCTGGTGCACGGCGAGTTCACGACGGAGCAGTTGGTGCGCGCGGTGCGGGATGTCCGGGAGGGGCGACCGCATGTGACACCGGGTGCTACGAAGGCGTTGCTGACGGACCTTCGGGCAAGTGCACCTGCACACGCGGAACCTGAACCACCGCAATTTTTGAGGAAAAACACGCTACATCATCTTTCGCAACTGCAATCCCCCATGGGACAGTCATCCCGTTCACGTTTCGCGCTGAGCACGAGGGAGGCGGAGATCATGGACCTCATCGCGTCCGGCATGACCAACCAGCAGATCGCCGCCGCCTGCTTCATCTCCGAGAAGACCGTCAAGAACCACATCAACCGCATCTTCGCCAAGCTCCAGACCACCACCAGGTCCCAGGCGGCCGCGAAATGGCTGGGGGTGGCTTGAGGTGGGGGTGCGGGGGAGCCGACGGCGGGGGGAATGGGTCCGGGGTTGGGTCCTGGGGCCCTCTCGGGTGTGCTGCGTTCCGGCATACGTTGTCCGGATCGGAGGCGAGTCCGGAGGGGACCACCATGAACAACTGGTTCAACACCACCGTCGCGTATCTGCAGACCCGTGCTGCTCGCAGCGACAGGGGGCAGACCGCGGTGGAGTACCTCGGCATCATCGCGGTGGTGGTGGCGATCGTGTTGGCGATCACCGGCACGAGCATCGGGCAGTCGATCTACGACGCGATCACGAACAAGATCGCCCAGGTCACCGGCGGCTGATTCCTCCACGCCGCGACGCAGGGCAGGCCTTCCCCATCTACATCACGGTGGTGGCGGGCCTGCTCTTTCTTGCGTTGGCCTACCTTGCGGTCGGACAGGCGTCGGTGAACCGCAGCGGCGCCCAGACAGCCGCGGATGCGGCAGCCCTTGCGTCGGCCCAGGATGTGCGGGACCAGCTCGCGGCCCAGTGGGTGAAAGCACTGCCTGACCCCAAGAAGTGGCAGGACATCTTCGACGGCAGGGCGACGCTCGACGACGACCCGTGCGTGCGGGCCGGCCAGCTCGCCGCGCGGAACGATGCCTTGCTGAACGGCTGCTCTCCGCAGGGGCTGCTGAAGTACCGGGTCGACGTGCGGACCAACAAGTCCGTCGGCCGGTCTGTGGTGCCAGGGTCGGAGAACTACAAATCAAGGGCGTCCGCCACTGCCGAAATTCAACCCCTCTGTACCTTCCCCCCCGACGAGGGCGCCGGTGGCGACGCGCTGCCCGAGCTCACCTGCAACGGCAAGGTCTGGCACCTTAAGCCGGACGACACAACGGGGCTGCCGAAGCCCGAAGACCTCTTCGACGTCCACCTGGCCGACTGACGAGCGAACGAACAACGACGAAGGAAGCGGAGCGATGAGCATTCGGTTCACTGCGAAGGCCCGCAGGGGGATGGTCGCATTGACCGTTGCGGCTGGTCTGGCCGTCGGTGTGGCCGGTTGCGGTGGAAGCGGCGGTGGAGACGACAAGAAGCCGGAACACTCGGCGTCCGCTTCCAGGACGGGTGGCTCCGACGCGAGCGCCCAGGAAGGTCAGTCGGACCAACCGCTGGCCGAGTTGAAGGGTTCGGACGGCCTCCTCCTCCAGATCATTTCGGCTCAGCGCGACACGGGCGGCTTCGTCACGGTCAACGGCACATTGAAGAACGACGGGGCCCAGACCGTCGTGATTCCCTCCGCTCTGAGCGGCAACGAAACCGAGATCATCAAGAACGGCAGATCTCTGGGCGGAGCCACGCTGGTCGATCCGCAGGGAAGGAAGCGGTACTACGTGCTGCGGGACACCGAAGGCCGCCCGCTGACGACCACCGGCTTCTCGACACTCAAGGCCGGCGCGACCTTGGCCGTCTTCATGCAGTTCCCGGCCCCTCCCGCGAGCGCGAGCGACGTGGAGTTCCAGCTGCCGACGTTCTCCTCCGCCACCATCAAGATCTCCGGGTGAGGCCCAAGTGACCACCACCCGTCTCGCCCTCACCCTCACGGCTGCGACCCTCCTCCTCGCCGCCACCCCCGCCCGCGCCGACGGCACGGACCCGAGTCAGCCCCCGGACACCGCACCCTCCGCCGCCGCCCCGGTGAGGATCGACCCCACCGACCCGGATCTGAAGCTTCCCGAAGGCGCCACCCTCGCCGCGCCCAAGGTGCTGGACATCAAGTCGGTCGTCGAGGACCAGAGCGGGGACGAGCGGCGCGAGGACACCAACGCCGACGTCACCTTCGCACTGCAGGCCGAAGTCCTCTTCAGCAAGGACAGCGCGAAACTCAGCGACGAGGCGAAGGGCCGTATCGCCACCATCGCCGAGGAGATCAAGAAACAGAACGCGACCCAGGTCCGCGTCTTCGGCTTCACGGACAACCTCGGCTCCTCCGCCCACGGCGACGTCCTGTCCCGGCAGCGCGCCAACGCCGTACAGGCCGTCCTCGACCAGGACCTGAACGACCCGAACATCACCTTCGAGGTCCGCGGTTACGGCGAGCAGTACCCGATCGCGGACAACTCCACCGAGGAGGGCCGAAGGAAGAACCGGCGGGTCGAGGTGTCCTTCCCGCGCACCCGGGGGTGACTGACACTCACCCACCTCGCACCCGAACTAAACGGCTCCAGTCAGGTACACCTGGTCGTGCTGCGCGTCGACGGGGTGCACGGCGATGTTCAGCCAGTTCAAGTCTCCCTCACAGGCTGTGCACACCGGCCCTTCAGTGACGTCGGCGAGTGTCCCCGGCTCCTTCAAACCGAGGTGGGCGAAGGGGGTGGTCGGCGACTGCCCCTTCCCCGTGGTGACGGGGGCGTTCCGGTGCAACAGGGGGCTCTCGGGGGCCAGCTTGTGGATGAAGGCCTTGGTGTCGGCCTTGGGCAGCGTGAAGGCGAGCAGCACGCCGTCGTCCTGGAACCCTCTCTGGTAAGCGGCTCTGAGATCGGAGGCCCGCGCTGGAATCGTCACCTTCATACGGCGGGCGACCTGCGCGGGAGTCGTGCCTTCGACCCAGTACGGGATGCGCCGTCCGCCCTCAGACCCCTCCCGCACCGAGGTCCCTTGCGCTGGAGACGAGGAACAGGCAGCCAGTGAGCAGGCCAGGGCGGCACACAGCACGCCGAGGAGCGCCCGGCATCGGCGCGCGGAACGCATCGGGAGAGTGGACGTGCGCCTCACCGGGCGTCTCCATTGCGTCCGATGTCCGTACGCGTCCCGTCCCGTCCCGGGTCGGCCGGGGAAGGCAAGGAACCCGACCCGGTTCCCAGGTCGTAGTGCTGCACTGACCCACTGCCTCTCATGTCGTACTCCTTGGCCAGGCCCGTCCGGTGCAGCCGGGCCATGTCCGCGTCGGTCACGGTCGTCGGTCCGATCGGGGTGGCCTTCCCCGGCTCCCAGTTGTAGCGGTCCCAGACGTTGACCTGGTAGTCGAGGCCGATCTTCGGCTTGCCATCGGCTCCCGGTACCACGGTGACCACGCCGGTGGTGTTCGTCTGGGCGCTGCCGATCGCCAGATACCAGTTGCGATCGGTGTGCATGTATCCGGTGCCCGAGGACTCCACCGGAATCACCACGGGCTTGCCGCCCGACTTCCGGTAGGCGTCCAGGGCCTCTTGCCGCCAGTGGTCCTGGTTGTCCGTGATGGATGCCTTGGCCACGTCACGCAGCGCGGCGTCGTCGTGCAGCATCCTGTCCACGTCCAGGTCGAGAGTCGTCCCGGTGCCCCGGAGGTAGTGGTCCATGTTGCGGGCCGCGTCGGTGTTGCCGATGAAGTCGCCCGCGTTCGCCATTCCTTTGGCTTCCGCCAGAATCCAGTAGTCGTGCGCGGTCGGGTCTTCGACGTCGTACGGACGTTGAAGCTGCCGCTTCTCCCGCCGAGGCTCCCCTCGAAGGACTCCATGGCGACATAGGTGCCGGTCCCGGTGGACTGGTCGTACGCCGCGGTGAACAGGATCTCCGAGACGCCGGCGACCTCCCCCTCGTACCGCTTCCGCATCGTGGCCACCCCGACCGGCACCGCCGTCTCGACCACCGGCTCCGGCAGCCGCACGTCCGCCGGAGTGAACTCCTCAACCCTGAAAGTCCCTGAAGCCCTCATGCCGCGATGCTAGGACGCGCCGCTGACAACGGCCCTCAACACGAGCCGTCCACGCCGCCGGCATCGCTGATGCCACCGGGATCGCGAACACCGTCGGCGTCGCCCCCGGCCTCCACGCTCACCCGAACTCCCGCCCGCAGCCCCCACCCCGCCATCACCCCCGCCTCCGCCTCCAGTACGTGCCGCGCCCGCAGTCGGGGCAGGCCGAGCCGGCCGGGGGGCATCGTGCGGACGGCGAGGACGGTCAGGTGGCGGTCCAGGTAGGCGACGTCGATCGGGATGCGCATGCCGAAGGTGTGCACACCGCTCGCCGGGGAGAGGAGCATCGCGCCGTCGAGCGCGTCCCGGCCCAGCAGGCCCATCGTCCGGGCCCGGTACGAGGCCGAGATCTCCAGCGGAAGGACCAGCGGATCTTCCGTTCTCTCACCCCGGGGCACGATCAGCCTCCCGGCCCCGTCCCGTCGGCGTCTGCCCATGTCCGTCCCCTCCCGCGGTCCCTCGGTGCCGCCAACTCTGCGCCGTGCGAAACCACTTGTCACCCCCCGTCCTCCCCACTAGGAAGAGATCCATGACCGGACTCGGTGTCGTGTTCCGCCCGCAGCTTCCGCCCGAGCGGCTGCGGGCCGTGGCCCGTACGGCGGACGAAGCAGGGATCGAGGAACTGTGGTTGTGGGAGGACTGCTTCCGGGAGGGCGGGATGACGACCGCCGCAGCCGCGCTCGCCTGGACCGAGCGGGTGCGGGTCGGTGTCGGGCTGCTGCCGGTGCCCCTCAGGAACGTGGCGCTCACCGCCATGGAGTCCGCCTCCCTGCACCGGATGTTCCCGGGCCGCGCCACCCTCGTCGTCGGGCACGGCGTGCAGGACTGGATGGGGCAGGTCGGCGTCCGGGCCGCCTCGCCGCTCACCCTCCTCGGCGAGCATCTCGACGCCCTGCGCGGTCTGTTGGGCGGGGAGCGGCTCAGCGTGCGGGGGCGGTACGTCTCCCTCGACGACGTCGCCCTGGACTGGCCGCCGGAGGCTGCCGTGCCCGTTTTCGCCGGCGCCACCGGGCCGCGCACCCTCCGCCTCTGCGGTGCCAAGGCCGACGGTACGGTCCTCACCGCCGCCACCTCCCCGGACGGTGTACGGCAGGCCCGGCAGCTCATCGCGGAGGGGCAGAAGGAGGCGGGGCGCGGGGAGCCGCATTCGGTCGTCGTGTATCTGCTCGCCGCCACCGGTCCGGACGCCGGCGCCCGGCTGCGGGCCGAACTCGCCGACGAGGGGCTTCAGTCGGCCACGGACGTCGGGGTGGCGGGGGACGCCGGCGCCGTGGCCGCCGCCGTACGGCGGCTCGCCGAGGCCGGTGCCGACACCGTCGTGCTGCAGCCGACCGGGGACGAGCCCGACCCGGAGGGGTTCGTGCGGTTCGCCGCCGAGGAGGTCCGGCCCCTGCTGGACTGACGTGACAGGGGGGCGTTGTCAGTGGCGGCTGCCACACTGCCTGTCATGACCGACGCGCACAACGACGAGCGCCGTGAAGTGCTCCTCCGGAGCGTCACGGACGATGACCTGTTCGTCCTCCTCGCCTATGAGCACGACCCGGAAGCCGTCCGGCGGTCGAGATTCACGCCCCGGCCGCGGGACGCCTTCCTCGCGCACTGGCGGGAGCGTGTACTCGGCGATCCCGACTGCCTCGTGCGGACCGTCACCGTGGGCGGCGAGGTCGCCGGGAGCGTCGTCTCCTGGACGGCGGAGGACGAGCGGCGGTTCGTGGGGTACTGGCTCGGGCGGCCGTACTGGGGGCGTGGCGTCGGCACCCGCGCCCTCGGACTGTTCCTGGAGCTGGAGCGCGTACGGCCCCTGTACGCCGACCCCTTCGGCGGCAACACCGCCTCCGTCCGCCTGCTGGAAAGACACGGCTTCGAGCGGTCCGGCACGGTCCGGCACGGGGACGACGAGCACATCCTGCTCGTACTCGGCGGTCCCGAGGCGCCCCGGTGAACTCGATCCCCGGCCCCTGGCGCCTTCCCTTCGAGCCGGCCTGGGAGGCCCTGCGGGCCGGCAGCCGACCCATCGGTGCCGTGCTGTACGACCCGGAGGGCAACGTCGTCGCGGCCGGGCGCAATCGCAGCCGGGAGCCCACCGCGCCGCCGGGACAGCTCGCGGGTACCGATCTCGCGCACGCCGGGATCAACGCCCTGGCCCAGCTGCCGGCCGACCGCAGGCACCCCGGTCACCGCCTGTACACCACCCTCGAGCCGTGCCTGCTGTGCAGCGGGGCGCTGATCCACGCCCATGTCCCGCACGTCGTCTACGCCACCGCCGACGAGCACTGGCGCGGAGCGGAGCGCGTCCCGGAGGTCGGCGGCGCGATCGCCGCCCGCCGGGCCACCCGCGAGGGCCCGCTGGACGGTCCGCCCCACCCGCTCGCCCGCTTCGGCGCCCTGCTCATGACGCTGTGGGGGCTGGTGCACACGCACGACCTGGTGCCCGAGGGCCCCGCCGCCCGCGGGGCGGGGCCCGCCGTCACCTGGACGCCGGCCTCCTCGACGCGGCCACGGCCCAGGCGGCGTACGAGGCGGTGCACGCGACGGTCAGCGGGAGCCGGTGACCGGCGGGTGGTCGCCGGTGGCGCCGTCGATCAGCTCCCGCAGGATGTCCATGTGGCCGGCGTGCCGCGCGGTCTCCGCCACCATGTGGACCAGGGTCCAGCGCAGGCTCACGGTGATGTCCCGCCAGGCCGGGCTGCCCTGGGCGTCCAGCGGCAGCCCGGTGATCACGGCGTCGGCGGCGGCGCGGGCGCGGCCGTAGAAGGCGACGATCCGCTCCGTCGTCTCCTCGGGGGTGACCCGCATGTCGTCGTGCGCGTCGAACCACAGGGGCTCGGCCTCGCCGCCGAACGTGTCCACGAACCAGCCGTACTCGACGCTGGCCAGATGTTTCACCAGGCCCAGCAGATTGGTGCCGGACGGTGTCATCGGCCGGCGCAGCTGCTCGTCGTCCAGGCCGTCCAGCTTCCACAGCACGGCGTCCCGGTGCCGGTTCAGGCTCGCGTGCAGGGTCTGCTTCTCTCCGGCGGAGTAAGTCGTCATGCGGGCGGAAACTAGCAGGCATCGCTGACAACACCCTGCGATCATGGCGGGCATGTCCGTGAACCGCTCCTTCGAGGGCCTCGTGGCCGAGGGCGCCGCCGTACCCACCGAGGGGTGGGACTTCTCCTGGTTCGAGGGGCGGGCCAGTGAGGAGCGGCCCTCGTGGGGGTACGCCGTGGCGGCGGGGGAGCGGCTGGCCCGTGCCGAGGCCGTGCTGGACGTCCAGACCGGCGGCGGCGAGGTGCTGGACTTCGCGCTGGGCAGGGCCGAACCCGCCCGGCCGGTGCTGGCGGCCGCCACGGAGGGCTGGCCGCCCAATGTGGCCAGGGCCACCGCGCTGCTGCGGCCGCGCGGGGTGACGGTCGTCGCCGCCGTGGACGACGCCCCGCTGCCGTTCGCCGACGAGACGTTCGACCTGGTGCTCAGCCGCCATCCGGTGCGGCCGTACTGGGAGGAGATCGCCCGGGTGCTGCGGCCGGGCGGCACGTACTTCGCCCAGCATGTCGGGCCGGCCAGCGTCTTCGAGCTGGTGGAGTACTTCCTCGGGCCGCTGCCGCAGGAGGCGCGCTCCGGCCGGGACCCCGAGCGCGAGCGGGCCGACGCCGAGGCGGCGGGCCTGGAGGTGACCGGGCTGCGGGCGGAGCGGCTGCGGATGGAGTTCCACGACATCGCCGCCGTCGTCCACTTCCTGCGCAAGGTGGTGTGGATGGTGCCGGGCTTCACGGTGGAGGCGTACGAGCCCCAACTCCGCGCGCTGCACGAGCGGATCGAGAAGGAGGGACCGTTCGTGGCGCACAGCACCCGGCACCTCTTCGACGTCCGCAAGCCCGGTTGATTCACCCGGAGTTTGCCAACGGTTTCCACATCGTTATCCGGTGCGGTTCACATCAGCCTCATCCGTCACATAGGTTCAGACCAAGGTAATTCGCGCCGGCAAACCCGCGCGGGTGGCACCGCGCAGTGGAGGGGGCTGCGCGGTGCCGTGAAACCGAGTGACCTTCCGTCGCCGCCGTGGCGGAACCGTCAAGTCACCGTTCGCTGACCGGTTAGCCCGTCGGGGGGACCCCGGGGCAACTCGGCGACATGCCCCCAGATGGCGTAAAGCGGTCGAATCTCTCCGAATCATTGCGCGGCTGACCAGTTTTCCCTTGGATTCCGCTGTGAACCGGCCATGTGACACCCCTGAATCCAGCCTTCCGCGTCCATCGGGGCGTCGCCGGGCGATTTCGGAGAGTAGTTGTGTCCTGCCAATGCACCCACCATCCCTCACGAAGGGTTATGGTGGAAACCCCCCCTCGGGCCGGTCCGTCTCCCCCCCACGGACCGGCCCGTTTTTCATGCCCGGCGTCGGCAGGTTCCTGGAGGGGAGCTCCAGGAACCTCTCGGCTCACGACGAGCGTCCCCATCTACGGACGAGCGTCCCCACCCACAGGGGCGCGGGGCCGCAAGCCCCCGAACCCCCGCCCCCAAGCCCCCGTCCCCAAACCCCGGGCGGGACCAAAGTCTCCTGCGGGGTAGGCTCGAACAACTCCCGCACCCCGAACCCGCCGCCAAACCCCCGGAGGGCCACGTGAACCTGCGCGACAACCTGCGCAGCCTGCTCGTCAGGCTCTATGCACGCCGGGTGGAGGGCCACCTGGACCACGCTCAGGTGCCCAAGCACATCGGCGTCATCATGGACGGCAACCGCCGCTGGGCGAAGGCGTCCGGTTCCACCACCGTCCACGGCCACCGGGCCGGTGCGGAGAAGATCGAGGAGTTCCTCGGCTGGTGCACCGAGACCGACGTCGAGGTCGTCACCCTGTGGCTGCTGTCCACGGACAACTTCGACCGGCCGCAGGAGGAACTCGTCCCGCTGCTCGGCATCATCGAGGACGTCGTCCGCACGCTCGCCGCCGACGGCCGCTGGCGCGTGCACCACGTCGGAACGATGGACCTGCTGCCCGGCGGCATGCAGCACACCCTGAAGGAGGCCGAGGAGGCCACCGCCCACATCGACGGCATACTCGTCAACGTGGCCATCGGATACGGCGGCCGGCAGGAGATCGCCGACGCCGTGCGCTCCATGCTGCTCGACGCCCACGACAAGGGCGTCACGATGGACGACCTCGCCGAGTCCGTCGACATCGACATGATCGGCCGTCACCTCTACACCGGCGACCAGCCCGACCCTGACCTCGTCATCCGCACCAGCGGCGAGCAGCGGCTGTCCGGATTCATGCTGTGGCAGACCGCGCACTCCGAGTACTACTTCTGCGACGTCTTCTGGCCCGCCTTCCGCAAGGTCGACTTCCTGCGCGCCCTGCGCGACTACGCCGCACGTCACCGCCGTTACGGCGGCTGAGACCCGACGACGCCCCGTCGGCCGCCACGGCCACGGGGCGTTCGCATACTCCCCTTTTGCGCGGACGTCACGAGGAGTTCACCGGCATGCCGGTGGCTGCTTTTGCATGGCAGTGCATGTTCGAGGGCATAAGGCAAACAGGTCGACACCCGAACCACGGGTGTCGGATCTCAGCGGGCGGCACGGGGCCGTCCGCCCGGGAGGCCCTTTGCACCAGCCCGATCGTGCGGTCACAGCACGGACGAAGAGGCGGAGGGCCGGTTCTCGGCCCGTGCAGGGCGGCCGACGACCGGTCCAGCTCGTCCTCGTCGCTCCCCGACCTCATCCGAGGGGGTACGTCCTTCCGTGGTGACCAGCGCAAAGCGCCACAAGTCAGACCGGCGCACCTATGTTCTCGACACCAGCGTCCTGCTGGCCGATCCGAACGCCCTGACCCGCTTCGACGAGCACGAGGTCGTGCTCCCCATCGTGGTGGTCACGGAACTGGAGGCCAAGCGGCACCATCCGGAGCTCGGCTACTTCGCCCGCCAGGCCCTGCGCCTGCTGGACGACTACCGGGTCCGGCACGGCCGTCTCGACGCCCCCATTCCGATCGGGGACCTCGGCGGCACGATCCGTGTCGAGCTCAATCACTCGGACCCCAGCGTGCTGCCCACCGGCTACCGCCTGGGGGACAACGACTCCCGCATCCTCGCGGTGGCCCGCAATCTTCAGGCCGAGGGGTACGACGTCACCGTCGTCTCGAAGGACCTGCCCCTGCGGATCAAGGCGTCCTCGGTCGGTCTGCTCGCCGAGGAGTACCGCGCCGAACTCGCCATCACGGAGAACTCCGGCTGGACCGGAATGTCCGAACTGACGCTCTCCGGCGAGCAGGTGGACATCCTCTTCGAGGAAGGGCATCTGTACGTCCCCGACGCCGCCGAGCTGCCGGTGCACACCGGGCTGACGATCCACTCCGAGCGCGGCAAGGCGCTCGGCCGGATCACCGCGGAGGGCAACGTCCGCCTGGTGCGCGGCGACCGGGAGGCGTTCGGTATCAAGGGCCGCAGTGCCGAGCAGCGCATCGCGCTCGACCTGCTGCTCGACCCGGACGTCGGGATCGTCTCGATGGGCGGCCGGGCCGGCACCGGCAAGTCGGCGCTGGCGCTGTGCGCGGGCCTGGAGGCGGTCCTGGAGCGCCGCCAGCACCAGAAGGTGATGGTGTTCCGGCCGCTGTACGCGGTCGGCGGGCAGGAGCTGGGCTATCTGCCGGGCTCCGAGGCGGAGAAGATGAGCCCGTGGGCGCAGGCCGTCTTCGACACGCTCTCGGCGGTCACCAGCCGCGAGGTCATCGAGGAGGTCACCGCGCGCGGGATGCTGGAGGTGCTCCCGCTCACCCACATCCGGGGCCGCTCGCTGCACGACGCGTTCGTGATCGTGGACGAGGCGCAGTCGCTCGAAAGGAATGTGCTTCTCACCGTTCTGTCCCGAATCGGCGCGAATTCACGGGTCGTTCTGACGCATGACGTGGCACAAAGGGACAATCTTCGCGTGGGTCGCTACGACGGAGTGGTCGCCGTCGTTGAGAAACTGAAGGGGCATCCGCTGTTCGCCCACGTCACGCTGACCCGGTCCGAGAGGTCCCAGATTGCGGCGCTTGTGACCGAAATGCTGGAGGACGGCCACATCTGACCCTCCTCGCACGGCAGTTGGCGCCGTCCGGCAAAGGCCAAGAGCCTAGCCGGGCGGCGCCTTGGCATGTGGAGCTTTCCGGAAATCCCCAGGGTCAAACGGGATGTGAGCTTTCACACGCAACACAGAATTGCCACCCGGCGTCCGGTTACGGCAGAGTCTCAGTCCTGTCAGGCCCCGCATACGACACACCTGTACCCCCAGCGGTACAGCACCACAGCAGCACCACCAACTCCATAGAGTTCGTCGTATGCCGCCCGAGCACCACGCGGCGCTCCCCGAAGGGGGAGTTGCCCACCGGGCCCGCGCCTCCCGTGACCCCGCAGTTGGGAGGCCAGTGCCAGGGGCACGATTGCGTCCGCCAGGGTCACCGAAGCGGGCGATGCTGGAAGGAAACCGTGTGAGCCGGATTTCGGTCCGGGGATTCGCAGTGGCCTCGGCCACCGCGGTCACCGCCGTCGGAAGCGTCGTCGGAGTTGCCTCGGGCAGCGTCGCGCAGAACAACAACGACGCCGAGGCGACGGCAGCCGACACCACGCTCCTCGCAGACATACCCGCGGGTCAGCAGGCACAGGTCCAGTCCGCGTCGCTGACGCAGCAGGCCGACGCCCAGGCCATCGCCGCGGACGCGAGCGCCAAGAAGGACGCCGAGGCGGCCGCCCGCAAGGCAGCCGCCGAGACCGCGGTCGCCAAGAAGGCCGCGGCCGAGCAGGCGGCCAAGGAGGCCAAGGAGCGCGCCCAGGCGAAGACCGCGGCCAGCCGCGACAGTGCCCGCGACTCCTCCAGCTTCCCCGTGCAGAGCAGCTACACCGTCGCGCAGATCCAGGCGATGGCGCGCCAGTTGGTGGCGGCCGACCAGTTCCAGTGCTTCAGCAACATCGTGGACCACGAGTCCAGCTGGAACTACCAGGCGACGAACGCCTCCTCCGGTGCCTACGGTCTCTTCCAGGCCCTGCCCGCCGGCAAGTACGCCTCGGCCGGCGCCGACTGGCGGACCAACCCGGCGACCCAGATCAAATGGGGCCTCAACTACATGAACGACCGGTACCACAGCCCCTGCCAGGCCTGGTCCTTCTGGCAGGCCAACCACTGGTACTAGGAACCCCGCCGGGTTCGGCCGGCGGAGCCGCACAGTGACGCGGCCCCGCGGCCAAGTGGGGCGCTCCCGCGGCCCTCTCAACCTTGCGCAGCCCCTCCCCGTCCTTAGGGGAGGGGCTTTCGCCCTGTACGGTCGTACCCGATGCCTCCAGGGGGAGCAGAGGTGGCGAGCACGCGGGGACGCGGGGGAAGAGGACGGATCATGTCGCGAGTGCCAGGGTGGCTCGGCAGGCTCGGTGCCGGTCTCACCGAGATGAGCGAGCGCCTGGACGAGCGCCGCGCGGAGGTGGAGCGCGAGCACGCCCCGGAGCCTCCGGAACCCTCCGACACCCCGCCGACCCCGCCGCGGCCCGCCGTCCCGGACCCCGTCGCCGAGGCCGCCGTACCGCCCGCCCGCCGGCCCGTACCCGCGGCCGGCCACCGCCCCGACCCCGTGGAAGCCGTCCCCTGGGGCGTGCGGGTCGCGGCCGAGGCCGGCTGGCGCATGCTGGTCCTCGCCGGCACCGTCTGGGTCCTGATGCGGGTCATCAGCGCGGTCCAGCTGGTGGTGTTCGCCTTCGTCATCGCCCTGCTCGTCACCGCGCTGCTGCAGCCGACGGTCGCCCGGCTCACCCGCCGGGGCGTGCCGCGCGGCCCGGCCACCGCGCTCACCGCGATCAGCGGGTTCGTCGTCATCGGGCTGATGGGCTGGTTCGTGACCTGGCAGGTCATGGAGAACATCGACACGCTCTCCAACCAGATCCAGTCCGGCATCGACGACCTGCGCGACTGGCTGCTGAAGAGCCCGTTCCACGTCACCGACAAGCAGATCAACCAGATCGCCAAGAACCTCCGCGAGGCGATCGGCGCCAACGCCGACCAGATAACGTCCGCGGGCCTGGAGGGCGTTCAGGTCATCATCGAGGCCCTCACCGGCATCCTGCTGGTGTTCTTCTCGACGCTGTTCCTGCTCTACGACGGCAAGCGCATCTGGGAGTGGTTCCTGAAGCTGGTGCCCGCCGCGGCCCGCCCGGGCGTGGCCGGCGCCGGCCCGCGCGCCTGGCGCACCCTGACCGCCTACGTCCGCGGCACGGTCCTGGTCGCCCTGATCGACGCGACCTTCATCGGCATCGGCATCTACTTCCTGGACGTGCCGATGGCCGTCCCGCTGGCCGTCTTCATCTTCCTGTTCTCGTTCATCCCGCTCGTCGGCGCGGTCGCCTCCGGCGCGCTCGCGGTGATCGTGGCGCTGGTGACCCAGGGCGTCTTCACGGCCGTCATGACGTTGATCGTCGTCCTCGCGGTCCAGCAGATCGAGGGCCACGTCCTCCAGCCGTTCATCCTGGGCCGCGCGGTCCGCGTCCACCCGCTCGCCGTCGTCCTCACGGTCGCCGCCGGCGGCATGGTGGCCGGCATCGGCGGCGCGGTGGTGGCCGTACCACTGGTGGCGGTGACCAACACGGTGGTGGGATATCTGCGCCAGTACGCCCAGGAAGCGGGGATCAACCAGGCCGTACCTCCGGAGGAGGCAGCGAACGGGGAGGTACCGGCGACGACCGGCGCGGAGCCGGACAGGCCCTAGCGTCCTGCGCCGGCAGCCGGCCGTGGCGGGCGGACTCCGGCCAGGCTCCCGCTCCCTGCACCGGCGGCACCGGGCGGCGGAGTTCAAGACTGACGACGGCCCCTGTCCACCGGGTGGACAGGGGCCGTGATGCGCCGCGCGGGTTACTCGGCCGACTCGGCCAGCACCGCCTCCGCGTCAAGGGTGACGCCGACCGCCTGGATCACCGAGGCGATCTTGAACGCCTCCTGGACGACCTCGCGCTCCACGCCCGCCTTGCGCAGCACCTGCTCGTGCGAGTCCAGGCACATGCCGCAGCCGTTGATCGCGGAGACCGCGAACGACCACAGCTCGAAGTCGACCTTCTCCACGCCCGGGTTGCCGATGACGTTCATCCGCAGGCCCGCGCGCAGGGTGCCGTACTCGTGGTCCGACAGCAGGTGACGCGTCCGGTAGAAGACGTTGTTCATCGCCATGATCGCGGCGGCCGACTTGGCGGCCGTGTACGCCTCCGGCGTGAGGTTCGCCTTCGCCTCCGGCTCCAGCTCACGCAGCACGATCGGGGAACGGGAGGCGATGGCGGTCGCCAGCACCGTGCCCCACAGCTGCTGCCCGGGCAGGTCGGAGTTGCCGATGACCGAGCCCAGGTTGAGCTTGAGGTCCTTGGCGTAGTCCGGGACGCGGGACTTCAGCGAGTCGAGCGACATGGGTCACTCACCAGCCAGCAGCGCGACCGGGTCCAGGGTGTCCTCGCCCTTGCTCCAGTTGCACGGGCACAGCTCGTCGGTCTGCAGGGCGTCCAGGACCCGCAGGACCTCCTTGGGGTTACGGCCCACGGAACCGGCGGTGACCATGGTGAACTGGATCTCGCGGTTCGGGTCGACGATGAAGACGGCGCGCTGTGCGAAGCCGTCCTCGCCCTCGATGCCCAGGTCGCGCATCAGCTCGTGCTTGGAGTCGGCCATCATCGGGAACGGCAGGTCGGTCAGGTCCGGGTGGTCCTTGCGCCAGGCGTGGTGGACGAACTCGGAGTCACCGGAGAAGCCGAGGATCTGGGCGTCGCGGTCGGCGAACTCGTCGTTCAGCTTGCCGAACGCGGCGATCTCGGTCGGGCACACGAAGGTGAAGTCCTTGGGCCACGCGAAAACGACCAGCCACTTGCCCTCGTAGGACTTGTGGTGGATCTGCTCGAACTCCTTGCCCTTCTCCAGCGAGACGCAGGCGGTCAGTTCGAACTCGGGGAACTTGTCACCGACAGTGAGCACACGCTCTCCTTGCAGCGAGGAAAGGCCCCTTTTGAGGATCTTTCCCATGGGTTGGACGCCGTCGATGTTGGCACAGGGTGCATTGATTAGTGAAATAGCTACACTCGGTCATGTTGATCGGAGGTGGTTATCAGTGACCATGAGTAACGGCAAGCGCAGGCAGCCGAGCCTCGCACAGCTGCGTGCCTTCGCCGCCGTGGCCGAGCATCTGCACTTCCGGGACGCGGCGGCCGCGATCGGGACGAGCCAGCCCGCCCTGTCCGGCGCGGTCTCGGCGCTGGAGGAGACCCTCGGGGTGACCCTCCTCGAGCGTACGACGCGCAAGGTGCTGCTCTCACCCGCGGGCGAGCGGCTGGCCGTACGGGCGAAGGCGGTGCTGGACGCCGTCGGGGCGCTGCTGGAGGAGGCCGAGGCGGTCCGGGCGCCGTTCACCGGCGTCCTGCGCCTCGGGGTGATCCCGACGGTCGCGCCGTACCTCCTGCCGGCCGTGCTGCGGCTGGTCCACGAGCGCTATCCGCAGCTCGACCTCCAGGTGCACGAGGAGCAGACCGCCAGTCTGATCGACGGCCTGGGCTCCGGCCGCCTGGACCTGCTGTTGCTTGCGGTGCCGCTCGGCGTGCCCGGAGTCGTCGAACTCCCGCTGTTCGACGAGGACTTCGTGCTCGTCACCCCGCTCGACCACTGGCTCGGCGGCCGCGAGGGCATCCCGCGCGAGGCGCTGCGGGAGCTCAACCTGCTGCTCCTGGACGAGGGTCACTGCCTGCGCGACCAGGCCCTGGACATCTGCCGGGAGGCGGGGCCGGGATTCAAGGGGGCGCGGCGAAGCCCCTCGGTCGAGGGTGGTGGTGGGCGACGGGAGGGCGCGCCGGTCACCACCACGGCAGCCGGCCTCTCGACGCTGGTTCAGCTGGTCGCCGGGGGTCTCGGCTGCACCCTGCTGCCGCGTACGGCCCTGAAGCTGGAGACCACCCGCAGCAGCCAGCTCCTCACCGGCTACTTCGCCGAGCCGGCGCCGAGCCGTCGGGTCGCCTTCGCCATGCGCGCGGGCGCGGCCCGGTCGGCCGAGTACGAGGAACTGGCGGCGGCCCTGCGCGGTGCGCTGGGCGTGCTGCCGGTGCGGGTGCTCGCCCCGGACGCCTGAGAGCCCCGGCGCCTCCGGCACCGAGGCGCTGCTCCTGCGCGTCGAGGGGAGCGGTGGGCGGCGCCGGTGCGCGAGTCCGGGAAGCGCCGGCCGGCCGCCGGGCTGATCACGCACGGCTACGCGGGGGCCGCCCGGCTCCGGGTGGTGTGCCTGCCGGCACTGCGGGACGCGGCCTTCGCCGCCGTCGCCGGCCGGTTGGACGCCTCGAACGGGCCACCGGCACCCCACCCGCCGACGGCCGCCGTACCGCCCGCGACCTGGCTCTCCGCACCGGACGCAGGGTCTACACCGGCACCGTCGAGGTCGCACGGATGCTGCACGAGGGGCCGCTGGACTGCCCCGGCCCACTCGCGTCCTCGTCCCGCCGGTGGGCGGGGCAGCGGGCCTGGGCCTGGCACGCCGCACCGCCGTCGACAGCCACGGCCACGTCGCCAGGGATCGGCGACGGCAGGAGCACCGCCTGTGAGGCACCGGCCGTGGGCTCCCGGACGGGAGGGGCCCACGGCCGGCCGTGATTCCGCTCCCGGCTCCTACTCCGTCCGCAGGCCCTCCGGCCGCATCAGCCGCAGCAGCGGAGGCAGGCTCAGCAGGGTGACCGTGAGGACCACCGCCGCGCCGGCGCCGGTCATCGACAGCAGGCCCGGCCAGTCCACGCCCACCGTCGCGCCCACCATCTTCAGCAACACCGTGCCCAGCGTCAGCCCGACGGCCGAGGCGAGCAGCAGGCCCAGGGAGATGGGGATCGCCGTCTGCCACAGCACCGACATGCTCAGGGTGCGCCGCCGGGTGCCGAAGGCGACCAGCGAGGACAGCAGCTTGCGCCGCTCGCGCAGCTGCTCCAGCTGGGAGACCAGCAGGCTCGCGCCGATCAGCGCCAGCACACAGATGGCTCCGGCGAACGTACCGGTGCGGATGGAGGTGAACTTGCGCGACTGCTCGGTGGACGACCACACCATCGCGTCCGCGAGCGGGTCGATCCGCGCGGCCGTGTTGCGGACGTACTCGTGCACGTCCGGCACCGACTCGTCGAGCCTGAGGTACATCGATCCGGTCAGCGCGCTGCTCATGCGGCCGGACAGGGCGGCCGGTGTCAGCAGCACCTGGCTCTCCTTGAACCCGATCGGGCCGGTGACGGCGCGGACCTGCTTCAGTCCGCGCGGCACGGTCCAGAGGACGTCCGGGCCCTTGCCCATGCCGTCGTTCATATTGAGGTGGAGGGTGCGGCCCGGCCGGGCGAGCGTGTTCACGTCGACGTCCCGTTCCCCGCCCGTCACCGCGAAGGCCTCCCCGTCGTGACAGGAGGTCAGCCGGGCCACCTCGCGCAGAGAGGCACAGGTGCCGACGGTGAGGCTCACCGTGTGGTCCGGGCCGCGATCGGGGGACCAGCGCCCGTCCCCGAGTTCGGTGCTGCCCAGCGCGGTGACCTGGCGTACGCCCTTGGTCGTGGCGAACTTCCCGGCCACCGGGAGGAACGGGAGGCCGCGGGACAGGTTGACCTGCATCTGGATGCGGTCGGTGTCCTTCGCGGTGGGTTTGGTGTAGTCGCCCTGGATCCCCGCGAACAGCATCTGCAGAGCGATCGCCCCGGCCACCGCGACCGCGATGCCGTTGACCATCCTGGCCGCCGAGCCGCTGCTCAACTGCAGCCGTCGTACGGCCAGTTGCCAGGACAGCCCGCCGTGCCCGAGCCGGGCCACGACCGCCTCGACCACCCACGGCAGCAGCGCGGTCACGCCGACGAGCAGCAGCAGGACGCCGCCGATCACCAGGTACTCGTTGAAGGTGCCGTTGTTCCGGCCCTGTCCGATCATCGGCGCGAGGCAGCCGAGGCCGCCCAGCGGCAGCAGCAACCGCCACCACAGCCGGCGGCGGGCGGGCTTGGCCGTACGGACCACGCCCAGCGGTTCGATGACCACCCCGCGCAGCGCGAACAGCGTGACCAGGACCGCCGCCGCCGGAACGGCGACCGCGACCAGCGCGGCAAGCGCCGGGGAGGGGTTGAGATAGCTGGGGAACACGCTGATGTCCATGATCTCGACCGAGGCCGCGAGCTGCCGGCCGAGCAGGAAGAAACCGGTGCCGAAGACCAGCCCGAGCAGCGAGCCGGCGAGCGCCTCGCCCGCCGCGATCCGCCGGGTCATCCGGCTGTCGGAGCCCACCAGCCGCAGCGCGGCCAGCCTGCGGTCGCGCCGCTCGCCGCCGAACCGTACGGCTGCGGCGATGAACACGGCGACCGGCGTCAGCAGCACCGCGAAGACGACCAGTACCAGCAGGATCAGCACCGGGTCGGCCTTGTCGGCCGGTGACGCCTGCGGCGGCCCGAAGTGGGTGATCCGGGCAGTCCGCCAGCCGTTGATGCGCGCGCCCAGGTCCTTCGCGCCGGCGTAGTAGGCGAGTTCGTGCGAGCCGATGAGCCCGGGCTCGGCGATCGTCCCGACGATCCGGTACGGCAGCCGCTCGCGCAGCAGTTTCCCGTCGGCGGAGCCGAGCAGCTTCTCCAGCGCCGGGGAGACGACCATCTCGCCCGGTGCCGGGTACTTCGTGAGGCCCGGGGCGAGCGGTGCCCGCGGCCCCTCGGGCTCCACCAGCCGACCGCGCACGTCGCTGCCGCGGAAGGTGCTGTCGGCGTCGGAGATCACCAGGGTGTTCGCTGCCTTCGGCCGGTGCGGGCCGTAGGTGTAGTCCATGCGGTCCTGGTTGCGCTGGTCCCGTACCGCGAGCGCGCTCGGGATCGCGGTCGTCAGCAGCAGCAGCGCCACGCCGAGACCGACGCCGACCGCGGTCAGCAGCATCCGGACCCAGCCCTCGCGCCCGCCGGTGACGGCGAACCGGACCCCCATGCCGAGATCCCGGGACCACTGCCGGGTACTCATACGGCGCGCTCCATGTCCCGGGACTTGCCGTCGCGTACGACGATCTCGCGGTCGGAGTAGGCGGCCACCCGGGGCTCGTGCGTGACCAGCACGACGGCCGCGTTGGTGGTGCGGGCCGCGTCGGTCAGCAGCTCCATCACACGCTCGCCGTTGAGGGAGTCCAGCGCGCCGGTCGGTTCGTCGGCGAACACCACCCGGGGCCCGGTGACCAGCGCCCGCGCCACCGCGACGCGCTGCCCCTGGCCGCCGGAGACCTCGCCGGGCCGCTTGCCCTCGAGGTCGTCCACCTCCAGGCGTTCCATCCAGGCGAGCGCGGCCTTCTCGGCCTGCTTGCGGGAGGTGCCGTTCAGCCTGAGCGGCAGCGCCACGTTCTCCACGCAGGTCAACTCGGGCACGAGCTGGCCGAACTGGAAGACGAACCCGAACTCGGACCGCCGGAGCGCACTGCGCTCGGCGTCGCTCATGCCGGCCAGCTCGCGGCCGTTGTAGAGGATGGACCCGGAGTCGGGCGGCACGATGCCGGCGAGGCAGTGCAGCAGGGTCGACTTGCCGGAGCCGGAGGGGCCCATGACGGCGACGACCTCGCCGGGGTGGATGGAGAACTCGGCGCCGTCGAGGGCGACCGTGGGGCCGTAGACCTTGCGCAGGTCCTCGGCGGCGAGCAGGGAGCCGGCGGGAGGGGTCACTTGGCCACCGCCGCACGGAGCTTGTCGAGGCGCGCCGCCGTCAGCTCCAGCCAGCGCAGATCGGCCTCCAGGTGGAACAGCGCGTGGTCGCAGATCAGCTGGTCCGCGAGGTCGCCCTTGCGTTTGCGGTCGGTGAGGATCCGCATGCTGCGCAGGTGCTCGGCGCGCTGGGCGTCGAGGATGACGGAGGCGTCGCGGTGGGTGAGGAGGGCGAGGACGACCTTGGTGTACAGGGTCGACTGCAGGTACTCCTCCGGCTTCTCCGGGGTGCCGAGCCAGCGCTCGACGTCCGTGACGCCGGCGTCGGTGATGGCGTACCGCTTGCGCTCGGGGCCGCCGCCCGCCTCGATGCCGTCGACTTCCACGAGGCCGTGCTTCAGCAGCCGGGACATCGTGGAATAGACCTGGCCGTAGTGCAGTGGCCGGTCGTGACCGAACTTCTCGTCGAAGGCCCGCTTGAGGTCGTAGCCGTGCCGCGGGCCGGACTCCAGGAGTCCCAGAAGGGTGTGACCGATGGACATGTGCGGCACTCTACACACGGTGTATACGCCGCATGTATACGCGGAGTGTGGAGATCATGGCGGGGCGTACGGCGGTGCTGGTGGGAGCCGATTGTCACGGTTCCGAAACAGGTGGCCTGCCCCTGCGCGGCAGCGGTCCCGTGTCCTTCGGCAGCCGTCCCGCCTCCGCCAGCGCCTTGCGCAGCAGGAACTCGATCTGCGCGTTGGCCGACCGCAGCTCGTCCCCGGCCCAGCGGGCCAGCGCCTCGTGCACCGACGGGTCCAGCCGCAGCAGCACCTGCTTGCGCTGCTGCGGCCGTCGCCGCGGAGTCTGCGAAGGGTCCGTCACTGGTAGAGGGTTCCCGTGTTGAGGACGGGCTGCGGGGCCCGGTCGCCGCAGAGCACCACCATCAGGTTGGACACCATCGCCGCCTTGCGCTCCTCGTCCAGTTCCACGATGCCCGCCTCCGCGATCCGGCCGAGCGCCGCCTCGACCATGCCGACCGCGCCGTCCACGATCTGCCGCCGCGCCGCCACGACCGCACCGGCCTGCTGCCGCTGGAGCATCGCGGAGGCGATCTCGGGTGCGTAGGCGAGGTGCGTGAAGCGGGACTCGATGATCTGGACGCCCGCGGCCTCCACGCGCGCGTGCAGCTCGATGGCGAGCTTTTCGGTGATCTCCTCGGCGTTGCCGCGCAGCGAGAGCGAGTCCTCGTCGTGCGCGTCGTAGGGGTACTCGATGGCGATGTGCCGCACCGCCGCCTCGGTCTGCGTCGAGACGAACTCCAGGAAGTCGTCGACCTCGAACGTGGCCTGCGCCGTGTCCTCGACCTTCCACACCACGACCGCGGCCAGTTCGATCGGGTTGCCATAGGCGTCGTTGACCTTCAGGACGGCCGTCTCGTGGTTGCGCACCCGGGTGGAGATCCGGGTCCGCGAGGTGAAGGGGTTCACCCAGCGCAGGCCGTCCTGCCGGATCGTGCCCCGGTAGCGCCCGAAGAGCTGGACGACCCGGGCCTCGCCGGGTGCGACGGTGTTCAGTCCGCGCAGCGAGATGACCGCGGCGAGGAAGACGACGAGCCCGGCGACGATGAGCCCGGCCTTGGCGCCGGCGGCGGTCACGGCCGAGGCGGCGGCGAGCAGCGCGGCGGTGCCGCCGAGCCCGAGCAGGCCGAGCAGCAGGGCGAGCCCGCCGCCGATGCTGTGCGCGGTGAACTCCCGTACCTGTGGCGCGGGCATCTCGGGTACGTCGAGGGCGTCGGGAGTGGAGTCGGTGGCGGTCATGGTGCGTCCCCGTTCAGCTCTTACCTATCTTCTGTCTAGCTAAGTGATAGCACTTTTACGGCCGGAAGCAACCCCGCGACCTCCAGAACCGTCGGTTCCCTTGGAAACAGGTGCTGATTGTCACGTCCGTAAAAGAACGGATCGGACGTCCTTTGTCATATAGACGGGTGTTAGCTTTCGGAGCTGACCCCGAGACGGAAGCGGAGCGAAGGAAGCCATGGGACGAGCGGAAGAGAGACGAGCGCGACAGCGCGGTGGCCACCGCGCGGCGCCCAGGCGGCGCCGCTCCGCCCCCACGGCGGGTGCCCCGGCCGGCGACCGGCCCCCCAAGGGCCGCATACGCCGGCTCTTCACCTGGAAGAAGATCCTCGGCACGTTCCTCGGGCTGTGCCTGCTCGGCATCGGCGGCTTCATCGTCCTGTACATGATGGTGGACATCCCCGAGGGCAACGCCGCCGCCAAACAGCAGAGCAACATCTACAAGTACAGCGACGGCACGATCATGGCCCGGGTCGGCAAGACCAACCGCGAGAGCGTGGACCTGGCCAACGTCCCCAAGGACGTCCAGCACACCTTCGTCGCCGCCGAGAACAAGACCTTCTACACGGACTCCGGCATCGACCTCAGGGGCCTGGCCCGCGGTCTGTACAACACGGCGATGGGCCGTGGCGCCCAGGGCGGCTCCACGATCACCCAGCAGTACGTCAAGAACTACTACCTCAACCAGAACCAGACCGTCAGCCGCAAGCTCAAGGAGATGGTCATCTCCTTGAAGGTCGACCAGAAGCTGACCAAGGACCAGATCCTCGCCGGCTACATCAACACCAGCTACTACGGTCGCAACGCCTACGGCATCCAGGCCGCCGCCCAGGCCTACTACCACACCGACGCCCAGAAGCTGACGGTCCAGCAGGGCGCCTACCTCGCCGCGCTCCTCCAGGCGCCGAGCCAGTACGACTGGGCCGTCGCGACCCCCACGGGCAAGAAGCTGGTGCAGGCCCGCTGGAACTACGTCCTGGACAACATGGTCAAGCAGCACTGGCTGGACCCGGCCAAGCGGCAGGCCTTGCAGTTCCCGTATCCCAAGGACCCCAAGGGGACGCCGGGTCAGGAGGGGCGGAAGGGCTATCTGATCGACCTGGCCAACCAGCAGCTCGAACAGCAGCTGATGAAGCAGGAGAACATCAGCCGCTCCCAGGCCGAGGCCGAGGTGGTCGACCGTGGCTGGACCATCACGCTGAACATCGACAGGAAGAAGCAGGCCAAGCTGGAACAGGCGGTCAAGTCCCAGCTGACCGGCAAACTGGACGCCAAGAAGCGCAAGGTCGACAGCGCCGTGCAGGCCGGCGCGGTCTCGGTGGACCCCAAGACCGGCAGGATCGTCGCCCTGTACGGCGGTGAGGACCTCTTCAAGCACTGGACCAACAACGCCACCCGCCGGGACTACCAGCCCGCCTCGACGTTCAAGCCGGTCATCCTCGCCTCCGCACTGGAGAACAACGCCACCACCCAGGACGGCAAGCCGATCAACGCCAACACGATCTACGACGGCACCAGCGGCCGCCAGGTCGTGGACCACGGCAGCAAGGTCGGCTTCGGCCCGCCCAACGAGGACGACCACGACTACGGCCCCATCACCGTCCAGCAGGCCATGAACAACTCCGTGAACTCCGTCTTCGCGCAGATGGGCATGGACGTGGGCATGGGCAAGGTCATGAGCACGGCCAACCAGCTCGGCATGGACACCACGGGCATGCAGCCGGTGCCCGCGCAGACCCTCGGCTCCATGGGCGCCAGCCCGCTGGAGATGGCCGGGATCTACGCCACCCTCGCCAACCACGGCAACAAGGTGACGCCGAGCATCCTCAAGTCGGCCGAGCAGAGCACCCGTACGGTCCAGCTCCCCAGCCCGATCGGCGGACAGGTGATCAGCCGGACCGCCGCCGACACCGTGACCTCGGTGCTGACCGGCGTGGTCGACGACGGTACGGCGAAGCTGAACGTGGCCGACAACCCGCTGCGCAACGGCCAGCAGGTGGCCGGCAAGACCGGTACCTCCGACGAGGACAAGTCCGCCTGGTTCACCGGCTACACGCCCGACCTGGTCACCTCCGTCGGCCTGTTCGGCGAGGACGCGAAGAGCAGGGCACATGTCTCCCTGACGGGCGCGGGCGGCCTGCTCAGTCCCACCGGCGGCCCCGGCCGCGTCAACGGCGGCGGCTACTCGGCGCAGATCTGGGCCGCGTACACCTTCGGCGTGACCGACCAGGCCAAGTTCGACCTGGACACCACCCAGGGCGCCGCCGTTCAGCCGACGGACACCCCCACGTACAGCCAGACCCCGTCGCAGACGCCGTCGCACACGCCCACGCAGACGCCGACCCAGACACCCACGCAGACGCCGTCGCACACGCCCACGCAGACGCCGACCCAGACACCCACGCAGACGCCGACGCAGACCCCCACGCAGACGCCGACGCAGACGCCGACGGGCCAGATCACGCAGAACCCGCTCGATCCGGGCAACGGCCGGAACGTCCGCCAGTAGGAGCGCACACACCAAGGGCGCCCGGGGACTCCCCGGGCGCCCTTCGCGCGGCTACGGCTCCATCAGGCCCGGTTCAGCCCCGGTTCAGCTCGAACCACACCACCTTGCCGGTGCTCAGCCGGGTCGCGCCCCAGCGCCGGGCCAGCCTGTTGACCAGGTACAGGCCGCGCCCGCCCTCGTCGTCGGCCCGGGCCTGGCGCAGCCGCGGCAACTGCGGAACGTCGTCCCCGACCTCGCAGCGCAGCACGTCCGTGCGCAGCAGCCGCAGCGTCACCGGCCGGGACGCGTACCGTACGGCGTTCGTCACGACCTCGCTGACCAGCAGCTCCACCGAGTCCGACAGCTCCTCCAGGTCCCAGCGGGCGAGCGCGCGCCGGGCCAGCCGGCGGGCCTGGCCGGGGGCCGTCTCGTCCGGCTCCAGCTTCCAGTACGCGACATCGCTCGGCGCGATCCCGTCGAAGCGGGCCGCGAGCAGCGCGATGTCGTCGTCCCGGTCGCCCGGCCCGAGCATGTCCAGCACCTCGTCGCACAGGGCTTCCAGCGGCGGCGGATGGTCCGGGCCGGTCAACCGGGCCGTCGCGGCGAGCTTTTCCCGCAGCTGCTCTATGCCGGTCCACACGTCCCGCAGCCGGGACTCCACCAGCCCGTCGGTGTAGAGGAGCAGCGTGGCCCCGGCGGGCGCGTCCAGCTCGACGGCCTCGAAGTCGACACCCCCGACGCCGATCGGCGCGCCCGGGGGCACCCGCAGCACCTCGGCCCGGCCGCCCAGGTGCAGCAGCACGGGCGGCGGATGGCCGGCGTTGGCGATGGTGATGCGGTGCGTCACCGGGTCGTAGACGGCGTACAGACAGGTCGCCATGCGGTCCGTGCCGAGCCGCTGCGCCTGCTCGTCCAGGTGGTGCAGCACCTCCTGCGGGGGCAGATCGAGCCCGGCCAGGGTCTGCGCGGTGGTGCGCAGCTGGCCCATGATCGCCGCCGAGGTCATGGAGTGCCCCATGACGTCACCGACGACCAGCGCGACCCGGCTGCCCGGCAGCGGAATCGCGTCGTACCAGTCGCCGCCGACCCGCGCGGTCTCCGCGGCGGGCAGATACCGGGAGGCGAGCCGCACCCCGGTCGGGCGGGGCAGGGTCTCCGGCAGCATGGTGCGCTGCAGCTCGTCGGCGATGTACGCCTCCCGGCCGTACAGCACCGCCTTGTCGATGCCCAGCGCGCTGTGCGTGGCCAGCTGGGCCGCCACCAGCAGGTCGTCGGCCTCGAAGGCGAGCCGCTCCGGGCGGCGCAGGAACAGCGCCGCGCCGATCACCCGGCGCCGGCCGCGCAGCGGCGCGAGGATCGCGTGCTGCCCGGACGGCACGACCGTCTCCGCGCAGTCGCCGAGCAGCTCGGGCAGTGCGGCCCGGGCGGCGGGCGACTCGGCGAACACCGGCCGCACCCCGCGCAGCACCTCGTTCAGCGCGCCGCCGGGGCGCACCTCGCACAGCTCGGTGGTGAGCGACGACAGCTCGGCCAGCGCGCTCGGCTCCGGCTCGGGTTCGAACGCGGGCGGCAGCAGCACACCGTCGGTGTCCCGGTCCTCCGGTATCCGGTCGGTACGGCGCAGCCGCAGCACCACCGGTCCGGTGGGCCGCTCGTCACCGACCGGCAGCGGGTCGCGCAGATAGACCAGGATCGCGTCGGAGAAGGTCGGCACGGTCGCCCGGCACAGCCCCATCACGATCTCGTCCAGGTCCAGTCCGCGGGCGATCCGCCGGGTGGCCGCGCCCACGAATCTCAGCCGGTCGCCGTCGCGCCGCATCGGCATCGGCCGGCCCGGCGGCAGGCCGCGCCCGGTACGGCGGTCCTGGCCGCCCGGACCCCGCTCCTGCTCGGCGCCGGGCTGCGGCGGGATCGCCTCCGGCGCCGGGCGCGGCGGAATGGCCTCCGGCGCGGGGCGCGGGCGGTGCGCACCGGGTTCGGTGGTGGCGGGCTGGGAGTGCTCGGGGCCGTTGACTGGGGGCTCCTTCCCCTTGCCGACCGGGGGCTGAATCCCCTTGCCGTCCTTCCCCTGGCCACAGGGCGTGGCGGTGCCCGGTCCGGAGGACGCGCCCTCCGCCCGGGCGGCCTGCACCGGTAAGGCCGGGCTGTCGGCCGGTTTCGGGGTACGCAGGAGCGCCCCGCGGCCCTCCGCGGGGTCGGCGCTCTGAGGGCGCTCGAAGGAGGTGGGCTGCTCCGTCACGCGTGTCGCATCCATCCGTACGGCACTGCACGCCGGGCGCGCAGTTGCTCCCGCAGAAGTCCCGATACCCGCAATACGTGCCCCAGGAACGGAATTCCCGCGTGGTCAGAGGTGGTTCCTGTGCCCTGGTGCCCCTCGCTCACGCGCTGCCGCCCCTCGGTGACGATCGGTCAAGCCTGACGTGTACTCCCGGAGTTGCCCTTCCGCCAGCCACCCGACCACCACCCCTCAACGACAGTGCTTCACACCGACTCTGATTACCTGTTTGCGGAGGACGATCCTACGTTTGATGCCCGGGGGCGCATCAAGGGTCTCATGAGGACACGTGCGCGGGCGTACGGTCCCAGTCCTCGGGGAGAGAAGGTACCGCCCAGGACGGATCCGGGCGCCAGTGCTGCCAGCCGTCCGCGAACGGCGCCCCCCAGGCCTCGATCACCTCCACCGCGTCCCGTCCGGCCGCCCGGACCCGCTCGGCGGTCCGCGCATCCATCAGCCCGTCCCGCTGGGCCTGCGCGAACTCGTCCTCGTCCCGCCAGTGCCAGCTGCGGTCGGGGTGCACGGAGATGTCCAGGAAGTAGTCCTCGGAGTCCACCCCGCCCGCCCAACGGGCCAGCGGCTGCTCAAGATTGACGTACCAGTTCTTGAACCGCCAGCCCGGCTCCCAGAACAGCCACACCGACCAGGGCCGGCCGGGCTGGGCCAGCTTCAGCACCCCCGTGCCGAACCAGCGGTCCCGCTGCACCGAGCGCGGCTTGGTGTAGCGGGACCGGAGCGGCTCCAGGTGCACGGGCGTGCCGTCGGCGAGGACCGGCTTCACGCACTCGGTGCCGGGGGCCAGCCACACGGCGAGCAGTTCCGCGTCGTCACGGACGACGGTGACGGGCCGGGCGATGTGGAAGCGCTCGCCGGCGTTCTCCCGGTAGCGCCACAGGATCGGGGTCCCCGCGGTCCAGTGGGCCGCGGGTCCGGTGTCTCCCGTGTCCGCCGTGTCCGCCGTTTCCACCCGTGTCATCGCTCCGTCGTCCGTCATGGACAGATATTAGGTGCCGTAGGCACACGACGCTGCGGTGCGCGTCACGGATCCGGGCGGGTGGCTGGAATGGTTCGCTCGTGGTTACGGGTGCGTCATCCGCAGGACATCCAGGGCTTCGTCGAGTTGCTCCAGCGTCAGGTCACCGCGCTCGACGTACCCGCTCTCCAGCACGACCTCCCGGATCGTCTTCCGCTCGGCGAGGGACTTCTTGGCGACCTTGGCGGCCTCCTCGTAGCCGATGTACCTGTTCAGCGGGGTCACCACGGACGGAGACGACTCCGCGTACTCCCGGGTCCGCTCCCGGTCGGCGGTGATGCCGTCGATCGTCCGGTCGGCGAGCAGCCGGGAGACGTTGGCGAGCAGCCGGATCGACTCCAGCACGTTCTTGGCGATGACCGGGAGCATGACGTTCAGCTCGAAGTTCCCGGCGGCGCCGGCGGTGGCGATGGCGGCGTCGTTGCCGATGACCTGGGCGGCCACCATGAGGACGGCCTCGGGGATCACCGGGTTGACCTTGCCCGGCATGATGGACGAGCCGGGCTGGAGGTCGGGCAGCCGGATCTCGGCGAGCCCGGTGCGCGGCCCGGACGCCATCCACCGCAGGTCATTGGCGATCTTCGTCAGCCCGACCGCGATGGTCCTGAGCTGCCCGCTGGTCTCCACGATCCCGTCCCGGGCGCCCTGCGCCTCGAAGTGGTCGCGGGCCTCGGTGAGCGGCAGCCCGGTGACCCGGGCGACCTCCTGGATGACGGCGGCGGAGAAGCCCGGCGGGGTGTTGATGCCGGTGCCGACGGCGGTACCGCCGAGGGGGAGCTCGGCGAGCCGGGGGAGGGAGGCGCGGAGCCGCTCGACGCCGTAGCGAACCTGGGCGGCGTATCCGCCGAACTCCTGGCCGAGCGTCACGGGGGTGGCGTCCATGAGGTGGGTCCGCCCGGACTTCACGACGTCGGCGAACTCCTCGGACTTGCGGGCCAGGGCGGTGGCGAGGTGGTCGAGGGCGGGGATCAGGTCGTGGGTGACGGCGGCGGTGGCGGCGATGTGGATCGAGGAGGGGAAGACGTCGTTGGAGGACTGGGAGGCGTTGACGTGGTCGTTCGGGTGCACGTCACGGCCGAGCCGCTCGCTCGCGAGGGTCGCGACGACCTCGTTGGTGTTCATGTTGGAGGACGTGCCGGAGCCGGTCTGGAAGACGTCGATGGGAAAGTGCTCGTCCCACCTGCCCTCGGCGACCTCGGCGGCCGCTTCCTGGATCGCCTCGGCGATCTCCTTGTCGAGCACACCGAGCTGCGCGTTCACCTTGGCGGCGGCGCCCTTGATCCGGGCCAGCGCCTCGATGTGGGCGCGTTCGAGTCGCCGGCCGGAGACGGGGAAGTTCTCGACGGCCCGCTGTGTC
Source organism: Streptomyces sp. RB17 (assembly GCF_009604455.1). Taxonomy (GTDB): domain Bacteria; phylum Actinomycetota; class Actinomycetes; order Streptomycetales; family Streptomycetaceae; genus Streptomyces. The sequence continues at coordinate 320,189 of NZ_WEGL01000003.1, read as the reverse complement.
TGGGCGCGCCACTTGGCGGTGGCGGGGACGCGGACCTCGCCCATGGAGTCGTGCTCGATGCGGTAGTCGCTCATGGGAGTTATAGCGATCGGGCACGCGCGGTTGTTCCCTGTCATTACGCTGAGTGAGGGATCGGCTGCAAGGAGGTACCTCGTGGGGACGGCGTACGGTGACTGGCTCCGTCAGCAACGGGAGGCGGTGGGGATGACGCAGCAGGAACTGGCCGACGCTGCGTTCATGTCGCGCACGCACATCGCGCATATCGAGGCGGGGAGGCGGGTGCCGTCGGAGGAGGACGCGCGCAGGCTGGATCAGGTGCTCGGTACGCGGGGCGCGCTGACGAACTTCCGGCCGGGCAATGACCGCCGGCCGGTGGCGCCCCATTTCGAAGTGGCGCTGGCGTTGGAGCAACAGGCGGCGATGATCCGGGAGTTCGCGCTGTCGTTCGTGCCGGGGGTGCTGCAGACGGAGGGGTATGCGGATGCGGTGATGCGGGACGCGTCCTTTCCGCCTCTGGTCAAGGAGGAGCGTGCGAAGGCCGTCGCGACCCGGCTCGATCGGGCTCGGATCCTTGAGGACGCCCGAACGCCGATCGTTTGGGCTCTGCTCGACGAGGTCGTGCTGAGGCGGCCGATCGGCGGCCCCCAGGTGATGGCGAATCAGATCACGCATCTTGTCGGGCTGGTGCAGGCTGAGCGGATCCGGGTGCACATCGTGCCGTTGGGGCATGGAGGACACCCGCTCCTTGGCGGCATGGTCACGCTGATGTGGTTCGCGGATCAGCCGCCGGTGGCTTACGAAGAAGGGGCTTTCGCAGGCACGGTGTACGACGAACCGGCCCTGGTCGAGCGCATCCAGGCCGCCTACGATCTGGTGCTGGGAGAAGCCCTGCCGCAGCGGGATTCACTGGCTCTGCTGCGGTCGATTGCGAAGGAATACGGCCACCATGACTGAGCAGCACATCATCCTCAAGTCCTCCGCGCTGAAGGGATGGCGCAAGTCTTCCTACAGTGGGGGGAACGAGGGCAGCTGCGTCGAGGTGCTCGACCACCACCGTCACGGCCTTCCCGTCCGCGACTCCAAGGCCCCTCACGGCCCGGCACTGGTCTTCGGTCGGTCGGCATGGTCGTCGTTCGTTTCCGCCGTGCGGGAAGCGGAGTTGTGACGTGACCCTCTGGGCCGCTCGCTTCTTGGCCAGTGTCGTGCTTCCGCGGTCCGAGTAAAGGGCGCTGCGCGTCGCCTTCGGCGATGGCCCTCCGGGCCACCCTTGACTCGGCCCGCTCCAGCACGGGGAAGAAGCGAGCGAGCGGCCCGAAAGAGCAGTGGCCCCGACCGGCGTGGCCCCCGGGGTCGGCTGGGCACTCCCGTCGGCGAAGGGACGCGCTCGCGCCTCGCCAGCACGCCGGGTCGGCTTAGCGGCGAGCGGCCGGTGGGGGGAGGGAGCAGGGGGAGGGGGGAGGAGGGGCCGTGCGGCCGGTGGGGGAGGCGGGGAGGGGTCGTGCGGCCGGTGTGTGAGGGGGGCGGCGAGTGGCGGTGGGGGGTTGGGGGCGTGTGGCCGGTCGGGGTGCGGCCGGTGGCCGGTCTGGGCGCGGTCGGTTGGGGGTCGGGGACCGAGACGGCCCGAGAGTGGGGGCGCGCCGGGTCCGGGGCCGAGGCCGCGGCGATCTGAGGCTGAGGCGCTCCGGGGCTGGGGTGCGGCGCTCCGGGACGGGGATGGCTGGCCGCTGGGCTGTCGGTTCCGGGCAGCTGCCCTCGTGCGTCACATGTGCCTCACCAGTCCCCAGCCAGGCGTGATTGGAAGGTTTGGGCAGATCTGTTCCGTGGGGCAGGGGCAAAGCTGCAGGTCGGAGGGGTGCGGGGGCTGGGAGAGTTGGAACAGATCTGCCAATTGCTTCCAAGCACCGCCGATCCCCGGCCCGCGTGTGACCTGAGGGGCATGTGGGGGCAGCCTCCGGCCGGCCGTAAGCCGCCAAGCCCCCTGGCGTGCATACGAGAGGCGCCCGCGCGCCCCGGCTCCCGCACCGCCCGCAAGCCGCTGAACCGTCCCGGCGTGCCGCCACCCCGCGCCCGCGCGCCCCGGCCCCCCACCACCCGCAAGCCGCTGAACCCTCCCGGCGTCCATGTGAGGCCCGACCGCGCGCCCCCACCCCTCTACCGCTCGCAAGCCGCTTAGCCCACCCGGCGTCCATGTGAGGCGCGGTCGCGCGCCCCGGCCGTGGGCGCGGGCGCAGCCGAGTCGAGGGGTAGCGGGGCTGGGGCGGGCACTGTTTCCGGGCCGCCCGCTCGCTTCTTCCCCGTGCTGGAGCGGGCCGAGTCAAGGGTGGCCCGGAGGGCCATCGCCGAAGGCGACGCGCAGCGCCCTTTACTCGGACCGCGGAGGCACGACACTGACCGAGAAGCGGGCGGCCCCGACAGTCACTCGGAGCCGCCGGCCACGGCAGCAGGGACTTACGCCAGCCCCGGCCCCCGCACCGGGATCGAGGTGAACGTCGGCTGGGGGGCGGGGTCGGTGAAGAAGTCGTTGCCCTTGTCGTCCACGACGATGAACGCCGGGAAGTCCTCGACCTCGATCTTCCAGACGGCCTCCATGCCCAGCTCCTCGTACTCCAGCACCTCGACCTTCTTGATGCAGTCCTGGGCGAGGCGGGCGGCCGGGCCGCCGATGGAGCCGAGGTAGAAGCCGCCGTGGGCGTCGCACGCGTCGGTGACCTGCTTCGAACGGTTGCCCTTCGCCAGCATCACCTTGGAGCCGCCCGCCGCCTGGAACTGCTCCACGTAGGAGTCCATGCGGCCCGCCGTCGTCGGGCCGAAGGAACCGGAGGCGTAGCCCTCGGGGGTCTTCGCCGGGCCCGCGTAGTACACCGGGTGGTCCTTCAGGTACTGCGGCATGTCCTCGCCCGCGTCCAGCCGCTCCTTGATCTTGGCGTGCGCGATGTCGCGGGCCACGACCAGCGGGCCGGTCAGCGAGAGGCGGGTCTTGACCGGGTACTTCGTCAGCTCGGCGAGGATCGTGTCCATCGGCTGGTTGAGGTCGATCTTGACGACGTCGCCGTCCGACTCGAGGTGCTCGTCCGTCGTCTCCGGCAGGAAGCGCGCCGGGTCCGTCTCCAGCTGCTCCAGGAAGACGCCCTCGGGGGTGATCTTCGCCAGCGCCTGGCGGTCGGCGGAGCAGGAGACGGCGATGGCGACCGGGCAGGACGCGCCGTGCCGGGGCAGGCGGACCACGCGGACGTCGTGGCAGAAGTACTTGCCGCCGAACTGCGCGCCGATGCCGATCTTCTGGGTCAGCTCGAAGACCTTCTGCTCCAGCTCCTTGTCGCGGAAGCCGTGGCCGAGTTCCGAGCCCTCCGCCGGGATCTCGTCCAGGTAGTGCGCGGAGGCGTACTTCGCGGTCTTCAGCGCGTACTCGGCGCTGGTGCCGCCGACGACGATCGCCAGGTGGTACGGCGGGCAGGCGGCCGTGCCGAGCGAGCGGATCTTCTCCTCCAGGAACTTCATCATGGAGGCCTCGTTCAGGACGGCCTTCGTCTCCTGGTACAGGAAGGACTTGTTGGCCGAGCCGCCGCCCTTCGCCATGAACAGGAACTTGTAGGCGCCGCCGTCCGTGGCGTACAGCTCGATCTGGGCCGGCAGGTTGGAGCCGGTGTTCTTCTCCTCCCACATGGTGAGCGGAGCCATCTGCGAGTAGCGCAGGTTGAGCTTGGTGTAGGCGTCGTAGATGCCGTGGGAGAGGTGCTTCTCGTCCTCGCCGGCCGTCAGTACGTTCTGGCCGCGCTTGCCCATGACGATCGCCGTGCCGGTGTCCTGGCACATCGGGAGCACGCCGGCCGCCGCGATGTTCGCGTTCTTCAGCAGGTCCAGCGCGACGAACTTGTCGTTGCCGGAGGCCTCGGGGTCGTCGATGATCCGGCGCAGCTGGGCGAGGTGGGCCGGGCGCAGGTAGTGCTGGATGTCGTGGACGGCCTCCTCGGCCAGCTTGCGCAGCGCCTCCGGCTCCACCGTGAGGAACGTCCGCCCGTCGGGCCCCTCGACCGTGGAGACGCCCTCGGACGTCACCAGCCGGTAGGGGGTGGTGTCCTCTCCCTGGGGGAGCAGATCGGTGTACGCGAACTCAGGCATCTCAGCCCATTCCTCACTCTGACGGACGGCCGCCCGCCGACGCTGGCGGGCCTCACCAGCCTAGAACCTGCCGCCGACACGGAACCTGTGAGGTAGGGCTCAGTTCGACACGCCGAGGTTTTCCACAGCCCCTAGTCGCGATCTATCGCGTTTCGGTACGCTGTCTCCGTGGACCTTCAGAAGCACACCGAAGCACCTGTCTCCGAGCTGCGTGCCTCGGACGCCGACCGTGATCGCATCGCCGAGATTCTCCGCGAGGCCCTGGCCGAGGGGCGGCTGACCGCCGAGGAGCACGCCGAGCGGGTCGAGGGCGTCCTCACCGCCAAGACGGTGGGCGAGCTGGAGGTCTTCATCCGGGACCTGCCCGCCGCCCACCAGCGCCCCGCCGCCCCCGCCTACACACCCGTGCCTCCCCGCCCCACCCCGGGCGCCATCCCGCAGGAGGCGGACGCCAACGTTGTCGCCGTCTTCAGCAGCGCGGTGCGCCGGGGGCGCTGGCGCGCCGGCCGCCGGATCCACGCGTACTCGATCTTCGGAAGCGTCGAGATCGACCTCAGCGAGGCGATCTTCGAGTACCAGCAGGTCGTGATCAAGGCCGTCTCGGTCCTCGGCGACGTCCAGATCCGCGTCCCGGAGAACGTGTCGCTGCGCGGCTCCGGAGGCGGCGTCCTCGGCAACTTCGAGGTGGACACCCTGGACTCGGTGGAGTCCGACGCCCCGGTCGTCTACGTCGACGGCTGGGCCGTACTCGGCAATGTCGAGGCACGCCCGAGGCGCGGCAAGCGCGTGGCGGACATCCTGGACCGGGTGCAGAGCAAGGTCGACCGCAAGCTGGAGCGGGTCCAGGACAAGGTCGACCGGAAGTTGCGCAGACACCTGGGGCATTGACGGTCGCGAATCCGCCGGTGACCGGAGGGTTCCGCTCCTGCCCCGCCGCCCCGGCGGGGGCGCGAACGAGCCGCTTGTGCGCCCCCGACTGGGAACGCTGTGCATAGGCGCGCGCACAGGGGGTAGGCCTTGCTGCATCGTCTCTCGCTCGCGAAGCCGTCGTCAGGAGTAGACCGTGCTGCAACCGCCGCATTCGTCCCTGCAGGTAGCTGCCCTTCCGGTGCAGCGGGTGCCAGCGCGAGACAGGGACCAAGACACTCCCTGGCACACCGAAGCCGTGTGCCGGCGCGACGAGGCGGGGCTGTTCTTCGCCCCGTCCAAGGAGCCGACCGCCGCCCGGCTGTCCCGCGAGGAGGCGGCCAAGCGCGTCTGCGCCCGCTGCCCGGTGATGGTCGAGTGCCGCGAACACGCCCTCCTCCAGCCCGAGCCGTACGGCGTCTGGGGCGGCCTCACGGCAGCGGAACGCCGTGTGGTCCTGGCGAGGCGCCGCAGGCGGGAGATGGAACTGAAGAAGGCGGCGAGGGCGACGGCGGCCAACCGCATAGCAGGTTGAGCGGACCCACCTGAAGGGGCTGCGCGACCGGCCACGGACGACCCGCACTCGCCGGCGGCCGCGCAGCCCCCTTCGACCAGGCGTTACTTGGCGCGGTCGAAGTCGATCGCGCTGTAAGCCCGCAGCTTGCTCAGCCGGTGCTCGGAGTAGATCCTCCGCACCGTCCCCGACTTCGACCGCATCACGATGGACTCGGTCAGCGCGGTCTCCGACCGGTACTGCACACCCCGCAGCAGCTCACCGTCGGTGATACCGGTGGCGACGAAGAACACGTTCTCGCCGGACACCAGGTCGTCCGTCGTCAGGACGCGGTCCAGATCGTGCCCGGCGTCGATGGCCCGCGCACGCTCCTCGTCGTCCTTGGGCCACAGCTTGCCCTGAATGGTGCCGCCCAGGCACTTCACGGCGCAGGCCGAGATGATGCCCTCGGGCGTACCGCCGATGCCCAGCAGCAGGTCGACGCCCGTGCCCTCGCGCAGCGCGTAGACCGAGCCCGCCACATCGCCGTCGGAGATCAGCTTGATGCGCGCGCCGGCCTCCCGGACCTCCCTGATCAGGCCCTCGTGGCGCGGCCGGTCGAGGATGACGACCGTGACGTCCTCCGGCGTGGCCTTCTTCGCCTTGGCGATCCGCTTGATGTTCACGGCCACGGGCGCGTCGATGTCGACGAACTCGGCGGCCTCCGGGCCGGTGACCAGCTTGTCCATGTAGAACACGGCGGACGGGTCGAACATGGCGCCCCGTTCGGCGGCGGCGAGGACGGCGATCGCGTTCGGCATGCCCTTGGCCGTCAGCGTGGTGCCGTCGATCGGGTCGACCGCGATGTCGACCTCGGGACCGGTGCCGTCGCCGACGTGCTCCCCGTTGAAGAGCATCGGGGCCTCGTCCTTCTCGCCCTCGCCGATGACCACGACGCCGTTCATCGACACGGTGGAGACGAGGGTCCGCATGGCGCGCACCGCGGCGCCGTCGGCGCCGTTCTTGTCGCCGCGCCCCACCCAGCGGCCCGCGGCCATGGCGGCGGCTTCGGTCACCCGGACGAGCTCCAGGGCGAGGTTGCGGTCGGGAGCCTCGGAGGGAACATCGAGCTCGGACGGCAGGTGATGATTTTCGGTCATCGGAGCGCACCTTTCTGATACGACGACGGCCGGATGAGGGTGTTGGCCCTGACTCTATCGTTAGGCAGACAAAATGAGCAGGGGACCCCACGGATGAGCGCTTGGGGCACCTGCGACGATAGAGGGCGTGGCAGGTTCGAACGGCAAGCAGAAGACGGCCAGGGACATGATTCTCTCCCTGGCCCTGATCGGTATGGCGGCGTTGGTCGTCTACTTCCTCGCCATCCCGCACGACGATCACTCTCCCGACCTCAAGCGGGTCGACTACCGGGTCGAACTGCTCACGGCCCGTCGCGCGGCGAGCTACCCGGTGGCGGCACCCGAGGGCCTGCCGAGTACCTGGAAGGCGACCTCCGTACGCTTCCAGGGCGAGGACGGCGACAGCTGGCACCTGGGCTTCCAGACCCCGGACAGCCAGTACGTGCAGATCGAGCAGTCCACGCAGAAGCCGGCCGACTTCATCGACCAGGCCGGCCAGGGCGCGTCGGCGACGAAGAAGACCGAGAGGATCGACGGCCGCACCTGGACCCGCTACACCGGCGGCCGCTACGACGCCCTCGTCCTGAACGGCACGCCCGGCTCCACCACGGTGGTGGCCGGCACGGCGTCCTTCGACGAGCTGACGAAGATGGCGGCGGCGCTGAAGATGCAGTGAGCCACGCACCGCATGCGAGGAGGCCCCCGGCGATGCCGGGGGCCTCCTGCTGTACGGATCCGCTCAGACGGTCGTGACGACGTCCTCGTACGCCAGGCGCGGCGAGCGCGGGAACCAGGCGTCCGGGCCCGGCTTGCCGATGTTGACCACCATCAGCGGGGTGTGGTCGTCGTCCAGGAACTCCTTGCGGACGCCCTCGAAGTCGAGGCCGGTCATCGGGCCGGCCGCGAGGCCCGCGGCGCGGATGCCGATGATGAAGTAGGCGGCCTGGAGAGCGGCGTTCAGTGCGGCGCTGCCCTCGCGCGCCGAGCGCTCGCCGAAGAAGAGGTCCTTGGCCTGCGGGAAGTGCGGGAAGAGCTGCGGCAGCTCCTCGTGGAACTCGTTGTCCGCGGAGAGGATCGCGACCAGCGGGGCGGCGGCCGTCTTCGGCTGGTTGCCCTCGGCCATGTGCTGCACCAGGCGCTCACGGGCCTCGGGGGAGCGGACCAGGGTGACCCGCAGCGGCGACTGGTTCATGGAGGTCGGGCCGTACTTGACCAGGTCGTAGATCGCCTGGACCTGCTCGTCGGTGACCGGCTCGTCGGTGAAGTTGTTCGCGGTGCGGGCCTCACGGAACAGCAGGTCCTGGGCAGCGGGGTCAAGAACGAGAGACATGCGTGAACTTCCTTGGGTGGCGCCTTGATCCGACGTACCGGACCGCGGTCCGGATCGGCTGACGAGACCGACCCTACGGCAATGAAGTTCAAGCTTCAACAACAGTCGGGGCGCGGTGACCCGCTTCACAGGGGCAAGGCGCGGTCGCCTACTCGGCGTCCGCCTCCTCTTCCGCTTCCTCCTCCGCCAGCGCCGCGTCCAGCCGGGCCCGCGCCCCCTCGAGCCAGCGCCGGCACACCTTGGCCAGCTCCTCGCCGCGCTCCCACAGCGCCAGAGACTCCTCGAGCGTCGTACCGCCCGCCTCCAGGCGCCGTACCACCTCGATCAACTCGTCCCGCGCCTGCTCATAGGAGAGCGCCTCGTCCACCTTGCCGGTCATTCGCCTACCTTCACTGTGAATTCGCCGTCGGCGACACGGGCCCGGAGCGCCTCGCCCTCCGTCACCTCGTCCGGACCGCGTACCACGTGCCCGTCCGTCTTCTGCAGCACCGCGTAACCGCGCTTGAGTGTCGCCGCGGGGGAGAGGGCCACCACGCGCGCGTGCGTGTGCGTCAGCTCCGAGTCCGCGCGGTCGAGGAGATGGCCGAGGGTCCGCCGGCTGCGCCCGACGAGCGAGGCCACGTGGTCGGCACGCTCGTCGATCATCCGGTGCGGATCCTCTATCGAGGGACGGGCCAGCGCGTGCGCCAGCCCGCGCTCCTCCCGCTCCAGATACGCGTTCACGCAGCGCCGGGCCCGGTCCCGCAGCATCCGCACCCGCTCGAACTCCTCGCCCACGTCCGGCACGACCTTCTTGGCCGCGTCGGTAGGGGTGGAGGCGCGCAGGTCGGCGACGTGGTCCAGCAGCGGGTTGTCGGGCTCGTGCCCGATCGCGGACACGACCGGCGTACGGCACTGCGCCACGGCCCGCACGAGCTGCTCGTCGGAGAAGGGCAGCAGGTCCTCCACGCTTCCGCCGCCGCGGGCGACGATGATCACATCGACGTCCTCGATCTCGTCCAGCTCCTTCACCGCCTGCACGACCTGCGGCACGGCGTGCACGCCCTGCACCGGGACGTTGCGCACCTCGAAGCGGACGGCGGGCCAGCGGTGGCGGGCGTTCTCGAGCACGTCCCGCTCCGCGGCGGAGGCGCGACCGCAGACGAGGCCGATCAGCTGCGGCAGAAAGGGCAGCGGTTTCTTCCGCTCCGGCGCGAACAGGCCCTCGGCCGCGAGCGCCTTCTTCAGCTGCTCCAGCCGGGCCAGCAGCTCACCGACGCCGACGGGCCTTATCTCGGCGGCGCGCAGGGACAACTGGCCCCTGGGCGCATACCACTCCGGCTTCGCCAGTACGACGACCCGGGCGCCCTCCCCGACGACATCGGCGACGGCGTCGAACACCTGCCGGTAGCAGGTCACGCTCACGGAGATGTCGTACGACGGATCCCGCAGCGTCAGGAACACGACCCCGGCGCCGGGCCGCCGCGACAACTGGGTGATCTGCCCCTCCACCCACACCGCACCGAGCCGATCGATCCAGCCCCCGATCAGCCGGGAGACCTCACCGACGGGGAGGGGGGCTTCGGGGGTGGTCTGTGCAGCCATGGGCTCGAGAGTAACGGGGGGTACTGACAAGGGGGCGCCGTTGGGCTTCCGGCCGTCTGCCGGGTGCGGCTCCGTCGTGGCTGGTCGCGCAGTTCCCCGCGCCCCTGGGAGACGTCGATCAGCTACTCAAGCGGCCGCGCCCTGCCCCGCTGCCCCACCAGCACCAGCACGCCCACAACCAGCCACACCGCCCCCACCACCTGCGCCACCCCGCTCGCCGCCACGATCACCGCCACCGTGATCGCCGCCCCCACCACCGGCATCAGCACATGCCGCCACCAGCTCCGCTCGCTCTGCCGGCGCCCGAAATACCCCACCACGCTCGCGTGCAGCAGCGTGAACGCCGTCAGCGCGCCGATGTCGACCACCGACACCAGCCTGTCCAGGCCGTCGGACCGCCGCGCCGCCCACCCCGCCGCGATCAGCGTGATCACCGCGGCGCACACCAGAGCGACCCGCGGCACACCGGCGTCCGTCCGGGACAGCACACGCGGCAACCGGTGATCCCGGCCCATCGCGAACAGCAGCCGTCCCGCCGCGGCCTGCCCCGCCAGCGCCGCGAACGCCGCCCCGATCGCCTTGCTCGCGGCCACCAGATCGTGCAGCCAGCCGCCGACCGAGGCGTCCACCGCGTCGTAGAAGGCGGACCCCTGCTGCTCCGGACGCGCCGCCAACCGCGCGGACGTCGCCGGCTCCAGCAACGCCACCAGATACGTCTGCGCCACGAACAGCGCACCGGCCAGCGCCAGACAGCACAGCAGCGCCCGCGCCACCTTCTCCGCGCCCCCGGTGACCTCCTCGGCGAACGTCGCGATCGCGTCGAAGCCGAGATACGACAGCACGGCGACCGAGACCGCGCCGAGCACCGCCGAGAGCGTGAACGGCCCCTGCGTGCCGTCGTCCGTCAGCGGCGACAGCGGCCCCCGCGCGGCCCCGTCGCGCGCCAGCACCACGATCGCCGAGACCACGAACACCAGCAGCACCACGATCTCCATGGCCAGCACCAGGAAACCCACGAGCGCCGCCGCGCGTACGCCCCACAGGTTCAGCAGGGTGGTGACGACGACGGCCAGAGCCGTCCACACCCACCGGGGCACCGCCGGGACCAGCGCGTTCATCGCGATCCCGGAGAACAGGTAGGCCACCGCGGGGATGAGGACGTAGTCCAGCATCGCCATCCAGCCCGCGACGAACCCCGCCCCCTTGCCGAGCCCCACGCGCGCGTAGGCGAACACCGACCCCGCCTGCGGCACCACCCGCACCATCTGCGCGTAGCTGAAAGCGGTGAACGCCATGGCGACCGTCGCCACCACGTAGACCAGCGCCACCGCGCCGTGCGACCGGGCGTCCAGCGTGCCGAAGATGCCGACCGGCGCCATGGGGGCGATGAAGAGGAGCCCGTAGACCACGAGGTCCCGGAAGCCGAGACTGCGCCGCAGCCGGTGGTGCTCGTCGGTCCGGGACGGGGACGGGGACGGCGTCGTCGTATCCGGGTCGGACATGGCAGTCCGTGTTCCCCGTGCGGCACCGGGCACGCGATCTCGGCGCCGCCGAACGCGGCCTTACGATGGGACGCATGACCGCTTCGTCTGGCCGCCGTGTCCTGCTCGCCGCCCCCCGGGGCTACTGCGCCGGTGTGGACCGTGCCGTGATCGCCGTCGAGAAGGCCCTCGAACAGTACGGGGCCCCGATCTACGTCCGGCACGAGATCGTCCACAACAAGTACGTCGTGCAGACCCTCGAGAAAAAGGGCGCCGTCTTCGTCGAGCGCACGGAGGAGGTGCCACCCGGCAACATCGTCATGTTCTCGGCGCACGGCGTCGCCCCGGTCGTGCACGAGGAGGCCGAGCGGGGCCGCCTCGCCACCATCGACGCCACCTGCCCGCTGGTCACCAAGGTCCACAAGGAAGCCGTCCGCTACGCCAAGGACGACTACGACATCCTCCTGATCGGCCACGAGGGCCACGAGGAGGTCATCGGAACCTCCGGCGAGGCCCCCGACCACATCCAGCTGGTCGACGGCCCCGACGACGTCGACAAGGTCGAGGTCCGCGACCCGTCGAAGGTCGTCTGGCTGTCCCAGACCACCCTCTCCGTCGACGAGACCATGGAGACCGTCGACGCCCTGAAGGCGAAGTTCCCGGGCCTGGTCTCCCCGCCCAGCGACGACATCTGCTACGCCACGCAGAACCGCCAGCTCGCCGTCAAGCAGATGGGCGCCGAGGCCGAACTGGTCATCGTCGTCGGCTCGCGCAACTCCTCCAACTCCAAGCGCCTGGTCGAGGTCGCCAAGCTCGCCGGCGCCCGCGCGGCCTACCTGGTGGACTTCGCCGACGAGATCGACGAGGCCTGGCTGGAGGGCGTGACGACCGTCGGCGTCACCTCGGGCGCCTCGGTCCCCGAGGTGCTGGTCGAGCAGGTGCTGGAATGGCTCGCCGAGCGCGGTTACGGCGACGTGGAGATCGTCAAGGCCGCCGAGGAGTCCATCACCTTCTCGCTGCCCAAGGAGCTCCGCCGCGACCTGCGCGACGAGGCCGTCTCCCTGGTCGCCGAGCGCGGCGGCACCGGCGCCTCCGAGGAGTGACCGTCAGTCGTCCGTCGTAACGTGGTGCCATGCAGATCTTCGGTGTGGACATCGGCGGATCCGGGATCAAGGGCGCCCCTGTGGACCTGGACAGGGGCGACCTCGCCCAGGAGCGATGCAAGGTGCTCACCCCGCACCCGGCGACGCCGGACGGCGTGGCCGACGGGGTCAAGCAGGTCATCGACCACTTCGGCTGGACCGGCCCCGTCGGCCTGACCTTCCCCGGAGTGATCACCGACGGCGCCACGGTCCGTACGGCGGCGAACGTCGACCGGGGCTGGATCGACACCGACGCGCGCGCGTTGTTCAGCGGCAAGCTGGGAGGCCTGCCGGTGACGGTCGTCAACGACGCGGACGCCGCGGGCGTCGCCGAGATGCAGTTCGGCGCCGGCCGGGACCGCAGGGGCACGGTCATCCTGCTCACCTTCGGCACCGGCATCGGCAGCGCCGTCTTCGTGGACGGCATCCTCGTCCCGAACACGGAGCTGGGCCACCTGGAGCTCAGCGGCCACGACGCCGAGAGACGAGCCTCCAGCAAGGCCAAGGAGGACCACGAGCTGACCTGGGAGCAGTGGGCCCACCGCGTCCAGAAGTACCTCGAGCATGTGGAGATGCTGTTCTCGCCGCAGCTGTTCATCATCGGCGGCGGGGTCAGCCGCAAGGCCGACAAGTTCCTGCACTTCATCGACGGCATCAAGGCCGAGATCGTCCCCGCGCAGCTGCAGAACAACGCGGGGATCGTGGGGGCGGCGATGAGAGCGGCCCAGGAGAGCGCGTAGGTGCGGGTGGCCGTGTAGCTGGGGACCTCTGCCGTCCGCGGCGCCGTCGTGGCCGGTCGCGCAGTTCCCCGCCCCCCTGGGGAGCGGTCGGCCACCGTCCGGGTCAGCCGGTCACCAACGCCGCCGGCGCCGTCGTACCCACTGCACCCGGCGTACCAGCACGATCACCCCGGCGACGAGCGTCCCCCCGTACAGCCAGCCCGCCTGCGTGGCGAGCCCGGTGAACAGCCCCATCAGCCGGCCCGGCAGCCCCCCGCCACCGCCGGCGACGGGGAGCATGCCCGCCGCGAACGCGATCGGTACGACCACCGGCGCGGTCAGTACGTCCCCGGCCCGCACCCACAGCGCGGTCAGGACGCACACCGGCAGGAACAGCACCCCGTACACCCTCATGGACTCGCCGAACAGCAGCGTGTCCAGGCAGCCGAGCAGGAACATCGCGAGGACGCAGAACAGTCCGCTGCCGAGGCCGGTGAGCCGTGGCCCCGGAGGTATCTGCCTGGCGGCGGCTCCTGCCCGTGGCGCGCCGCGGTCCTGTTGCCCCGGCCGGCGCGTCCCCTGCCCCTGGCCCGGTCTGCGCTCGCCGCCGGCCCCGCGCCGGGCCTGCGGGGGCAGGCGCGCGTTCTGCTGCGGCGTGCCGCGTCGCGGTCCGTCGTTCGGGGGTCGCGATCCGTGTTGCTCCACTGGACCAACTTAGGTCTGTTTATGTGCCGAATAGCCCATCAGACACGCCGGTGGGAAGAGCTTGGCCAGGCGTTCGAAGCTCCCGGGAGCCGCCCCGCGCGGACGCCGTAAACTGGTGGATCGGCCGGTGTCAGTCTCTGGCCCCTGGCAGCCTCTGGCCCACTCACCTACGGGAAGTCGCAACGTGTCGCTCACGATCGGAATCGTCGGCCTGCCCAATGTCGGCAAGTCGACCCTGTTCAACGCCCTGACCAAGAACGACGTGCTGGCGGCCAACTACCCGTTCGCCACGATCGAGCCCAACGTCGGCGTGGTCGGCGTCCCCGACGGCCGGCTCGCCAAGCTGGCCTCGATCTTCGGCTCGGAACGCATCCTTCCGGCCACGGTCGACTTCGTCGACATCGCCGGTATCGTGCGCGGCGCCTCCGAGGGCGAGGGCCTCGGCAACAAGTTCCTCGCGAACATCCGTGAGTCCGACGCGATCTGCCAGGTCATCCGCGCCTTCAAGGACGAGAACGTCGTGCACGTCGACGGCAAGGTCTCGCCGAAGGACGACATCGAGACGATCAACACCGAGCTGATCCTCGCCGATCTCCAGACCATCGAGAAGGTCCTCCCGCGCCTCCAGAAGGAGTCCCGGATCAAGAAGGACGTGGCTCCGAAGGTCAAGGCGGTCGAGGAGGCCAAGGAGATCCTGGAGAAGGGCGACACGCTCTTCGCGCACGGCATCGTCCAGGGCACCGAGCGCAGCGAACTCCTCCACGACCTGCACCTGCTCACCACCAAGCCCTTCCTCTACGTCTTCAACGTCGACGAGGACGAACTGATCGACGAGGACTTCAAGAACGAGCAGCGCGCCCTCGTCGCCCCCGCCGAGGCGATCTTCCTCAACGCCAAGCTGGAGGCGGACCTCGCCGAGCTGGACGAGGAGGAGGCGCTGGAGCTGCTGGAGTCCGTCGGCCAGCACGAGCCCGGCCTCGCCACCCTGGCCCGCGTCGGCTTCACCACCCTCGGCCTGCAGACCTACCTCACGGCCGGCCCCAAGGAGTCCCGCGCCTGGACCATCAAGAAGGGCGCCACGGCCCCCGAGGCGGCCGGTGTGATCCACACCGACTTCCAGAAGGGCTTCATCAAGGCCGAGGTCATCTCCTTCGACGACCTGGTCGAGACGGGCTCCGTCACCGAGGCCCGCGCCAAGGGCAAGGCCCGTATGGAGGGCAAGGACTACGTCATGCAGGACGGGGACGTGGTGGAGTTCCGCTTCAACGTCTAGGCGCGATTCCGCCACGTCGCTACGGCCCCAGGTGCGTGACGCCGGCGTTGCCGACCGTCCTTCGACCCGTCGACGGCACCCACCTCCACGTCACCCCAGTCCGACCGTCCGACGCCGCTGGGCGTGGGACGGTCCTGTCGTCGTGGGTGATCGCACCACCGGCACCTTGTCGCTCCGACCGGCGACGGCGCCCGCGCGACCGGGCCTGCAGGCGGTGCCGAGGGCCGCACAGCACGCGGATATTCCCCTGGCTGCCCATGCCGCGGCACCGTAGACAGCAGGGCGGTAGCGGAAGAAGGACGGGCCGGGCTTCTGCCGCCGCGGCCCGCACCGCAGCGGCGGCCGGCTGTCGACGGCCGTCCGCAGCCTCATGACGGTGGGCGTCGGCGCCCCTCGCGCGGTCACCTGGTGGCGCGAGTGCCGTTCACGGGGTCCATGGAAACACCGCGCTCGGCCATATACCACATGCCCAGTAACTTCGTCAAGTTGACTATGCGTCATGATGTGGCGGCGAGCCACGGGGTCCCGGGTAGCGCGCGGAGTGGCGCCATCCCGAGTCGGGCGCCGCTGACCAGGGACTATGCGTCGAGCATCGCTGGGCGAATCGACAGGACACCCTCCGTCGGTTCCCATCTGCTTATGTGACGTGAATCACGAGAGAAACGGTGCCGATTGGTGAGCTAATCATTTGGCTTGCCAAGACGGGGCCGTATGCTCTTGGCGCTGCTGCGTCAATATGGGGGTAAGGGTGTCGCACAACAGCATTGGTATGTCCGGAGAGAGCGAGTGGGCAGCGGGGCGACCCCCCGTGATGACCACCCTTTCTCCCGCTTCGTCCATCAACGCCTACATCGAGGAACTGGCGAGTTCTGCCACCGTCGAGATCGCGTCGGCCCAACCGGGCTGGACACGGACGCCCGATGCGCTGGAACAGGCCCTGACGAAGACGGAGTCGTGCCTGGCCAAGGGCGTCCGGGTACGCACCATTTACCAGCACGCCGCCCGGTTCAACGAACCGATGAAGGAATACGTGCGGCGGGCCACCGAACTCGGCGGTGAGTTCCGCACCGTCGCGGATTCGCACTTCGACAGAATGGTGCTCGTAGACCGGCGGGTCGCCGTCATCTCCACCGCGAACGATCACGTCACCGCCACCGCCATCGCCGACCCGGGGGTCGTCGGCTTCCTCGTCGACCTCTACGAACGGGCCTGGTCGCACGGCAAGTCCTTCAACCTGACCGGACCCCGGGCCGCCTCCACCGAGGTCGTGCCCGAGATCCGGACGCGCATCAAAGAACTGCTGATGGCCGGCCACAGCGGTGCGTACATCGCCCGCCGCGTCGGACTGCGCAAGCGCGCCTACGACAACCATGTGGCCGCCATCAAGGTCGAGCTGGGCGCCTCCAACCTGGTCCAGCTCGGGGTGCTCCTCGCGCGGGAGCAGCAGGGGGTCCGGCAGGATCAGGCCGCGGTCAGCTGAACCGCCGGCCCGGCCGACCGGCCTTCGGGGTCCCCTTCGAGCAGGGCGGCCGCCGCATCGCGGCTCGCGGCGAGAGCGGTCTTGACCGCTCCACCGCTGCCGCCGGCGAAGGTGTACAGGGCCGAGCCCCGCGCCACCTGCCGCAGGACCGCGCCGGGATGTTCGTAGTAGCAGTCCAGCGCCGGCACGGTCCGCAAGCCGAGGACCACGGCGCCGGGCAGCCGCCGCTCCACCGCCATGCGCAGTTCGTCGGTGACGCCGTCGCGCACTTCGGCGGCCGACGGGGCCACGTCCCACAGGTCGGTCGGGACGCCGATCATGCCGCCGCCGTCCGCCGGACGTCCGTACAGGCCGGAGGTCTCGTCCGTGAACGCGCCGAGCCCGGCCGGCCAGCCGCTGCACCAGGTGTACTGGATCTGCTTGGTCCGGTAGCCGGCCGCGTCCAGCCCGCTGCGCTCCAGCAGGGCCGGCGTCCACGGCCCCGTCGCCAGGACCACTGCGTCGTAGCCCATGGCCGGTCCGCCGTCCGCGGGCCGGACCGCGGGAGCGGGATCCACCGATCCCGCCCCGCGATGCAGCACCCGGACCCGGTCGGCGGGCAGGTGGCTCAGTACGGCGTCCCGGAGCCGGTCGGGGAAGAGATAGCCGGCATGGTCCTCGACGATGCCCCAGGCACCCTCGGGCAGATCCCGGAAGGAGAACCTCCGGGCGAGCTCCGGCGCCTCCACGCACGCGGCATGACCCGGCAGCAGGTCCTCGACCACGGCGAGCGCTGCGGCCGTGCCCGATCCGGCCGTCCCGGTGCCGGCCGCCTGCACCACGACCGAGCCCGTCTCCCGGTACCCGGCCCAGGTGCGCAGGGTCGGGCTGGACCGGAGCTCGGCGAGACTGCGGGCGGCCAGCAGGCTGTCCGCAGCCGTGCCGGCGTACGCCCGGACCATGCCCCCGGACCGGGTGGTGGCGTCCTCATCGCGTTCCCGGTGGCCACCGGCCCACAGCTCGACCCGGCACTGCCCCCGGCCCGGCCCGGTGGCCAGCCGCCAGGTCAGCAGAGTGCCGAGCAGGCCGCCGCCGACCACCGCGACGCGCATCTACCCGGTCCCTTCGGCCGGTGCGGACCGGGAGAACTCCATGACCCAGTTGAGCTCCCAGGTGAGACCGCCGTCGGCGGAGAACGCCTGCTCCCAGCGCGCCGAGTCCGGGCCGCCCGGAGTCCACGTGAAGCGGACCCTCACCGGTGTGCCCCGGTGCTCGTCGTCGCCCTCGAAGAGGCCGATCCCCTCGGTGAACCGACCCTGCACGGGAGGAAAGAGCCGGCCCTCGCTGGTGGCCCAGTGCAGTGACCAGATGTCCTTCTCGGCGTCGTACAGCCGCAGGGTCAGTCCGTAGGCACCCTCGGCGGGATAGTGGATCTCCTCGATGTTGGCAGCGCCGCCGAACAGCGGGCGGATCACGGCCTTTGAGGAGAACTCCTCCCAGTCGTCGGCGCCCGCCAGCCGGGTCTTCAGGCGTCGGTTGGCGATCGTCCAGGTGCCGTGCAGGAACGCGAAGTCGTCAGCGGCCATCGTGGGCCGCCCGTACCAGTTCGACGAGGTCGACGGCGGTGCGCTGGGAGTGCAGGGCGCGCAGGTCGATCTCGATGCCGAACTCGCCCTCGAGGGCGACCAGCGCCTCCAGGGTGCTCAGACTGTCCCACTTGTAGGTGCCCAGCAGCGGCTCCTCGGCCAACGCGGCAGGTGTGGTGCCGAGTACGCCGCTGAGGATGTCCACGACCCGGGCGGCCGTCTCGTCCGTGAGGTCCATGGTGGTCATGCGAGGTTCTCCTGATCATCAAGGGATGAGGCGGGGGAGGTCAGGCCGATCCAGTCGGGGGCGACCGGGGGACGGCCGGCAAGGTCGACGGCGAAGGTCCGTACGCCGTCCGCGTCCTCGGAGACGAGCGCCAGGCCGGCCCGCTCCCAGGTGTCGGCCGCGACCGAGTTCTTCGCCGACGGCACGAACCGTGCGGTGACGCGGTCGGCGCCGGCCTCCGCCGCACGCTCGAACAGCCAGTCAGCGATGGCCAGTTCCACACCACGGCCGAGGACGCGGCAGCTGAGCACCAGGTTGAGCACCCGCCACTCGCGCTCCCCGCGCTCCACCCAGGCCGCTCCGACGATGCCCTCGTCGCCGAACCGGTCGGACACCGCGAACGAGGCGACCAGGTGGTCGGCGGAGTCGCGCATCGCGGCCGTCGCGGTGTCGTCGAACCGCACGTTGGTGAGGTTGAACTGGTTGGTGCGGGCGGCCAGCTGGGCGACGCGGCCCGTGGTGAACGGGGTGACCGGGGCAGCGGTCACGCTGATGCCGAGCGCCTTGAGGTAGTCCTCGGAGGAGCTGAACGTCCCCGAGTACTCGCTGCGCAGGGCTCGAGAGCGGTACAGATCGGGCCGCTGGTGGTCGGTGGCGGTCAGCTCCGGCACGTCGAACCAGCCCTGCCGCAGCAGCCGTTCCACCAGATGGGCGGGATCGCCGTCGGCGGGGACCACCGCCACCTGCGGAAGCTCGGTGCTGACGTGCTCCCGCTCGTAGGGGGAGTCGTCCACGAAGACGAACGAGTCGATGCCGAGCCCCAGGGAACCAGCCGCCCGGTTCAGGTTCTCCGCCTTGGCGTTCCAGTTCGCGGCGAGCACCGAGAAGGTGTCCGGCCGCAGCACCGCCTCCGGGTGGCCGGCGAGCATCTCCTCGACCAGGGCGGCGTCGTTCTTGCTGGCCAGGACCAGCACTACGCCCTGCTTGCGCAGTCCCAAGGCCGCCCGCTGCAGGGCCCCGTAGGCCTTGCCCGGGTAGAGGCCGCCCAGCTGCACGCCGTGGGCGCCCAGTTCGCCGAGGACCCCGCCCCACAGGGTGTTGTCCGCGTCCAGCGCCAGCACCTTCCTCGACAGCCCGGCCCGGGCCTGGAGCACCCGGCGGGTCTCCTGGGCGAGCAGCAGCAGCGCGGTGTCGGTGTACGGCATGTCGGCGTAGGAGTGCAGCCGCCGGTCCCGGGCGGGCACCGCGTCCAGGGCCAGCAGCCCGGCCAGGTCCAGGGTGACCAGTTGCGGGTCCTCGGCGGCCAGCCCCAGCAGGTCGCCGTTGAGCCGGTGCCAGGCCTGCGCCAGTACGGCCCGGTCGCGGATGGCGATGAAGGAGTCCCGTACCGCCCGGGACAGTGGCACGGTGTTCACCAGCAGGGCGGCCGAGGAGCGCCCGGCGGCCCCGAAGAGCAGGCCGCGCAGCTCCTCCAGCCTGCTCTCGACGTGGGCGACGACCTCCTTGACGGGCATGCCCTGGGGCACGGCCGGCAGGAAGAACTCCTCCGAGAGCATGCACAGCACGGCGTCGGGCTGCTGCTCCCCCTCCTGGAAGGTGCCGAGGGCCAGCTCCATCTCGAACCGGCCGTACTCCCCGGTCCGGATGCGCGGGCCCAGCCCGGCCGAGACCAGGGTGGCCCGGAGCAGGTCGGGCAGTGCGCCTAGGGTGCCCGTGCCCAGGACGGCGAGCCGTACCGGGCGCAGGCCGGGGGCCTCGGGGTCCAGGGACTTCAGAGCGGCGCCGATCCGGCGCAGCAGAGCCGGGTCCTCGGCGGCGGCGAGGGCCAGCCGGGTGCCGGGTTCCGGCGCCCGCCCCTCGGCCACCGCGGTGCGGACCGCTTCGGTCAGGTGGGTGTTGTCCATGGTGTCCTCGCCGTCCGTCAGATCCGGACGAGGGAGCAGTACCAGCGCATGCCGATGGCGATGCCGCACAGGGCCACCAGGTCGCCCTTCGCGAGCTCGCCCCGCTCCAGGTGCTCGCCGAGCGAGACCAGCTGGTCCGCGGCACCCATGTGGCCGTGCAGAGCGGCGAGTTCGGCGTTGGTGCGCTCCACCGGGATCTGCAGCGCGTCGGCGATCTCCTGCATGGAGGACTGGCCGTCGTTGATGTAGATCACGCGGGCCAGATCGGCGCGCTCCACTCCGGCCCGCCGGCAGGCGTCCTCGACGACCTGGACGACGCGCTGCTCCAGGTCGTGCACGAAGGCGTTCAGCCGCTTGGGGTCACGGTCGAAGTGGTTCTGCACGCGCAGCAGACCGCTCGGCGCGGTCAGGCTGTTCCAGCTCAGCGGCGGGAGCGGGGCGACGCTTCCGCCGTATTCGCTGCGGAAGAAATCGCACAGGTCGGGGTCGGTGATCTGGGAGGTGGTCAGCCAGCGGTTGTCCTCGTGGTCCCGCTTGAGAATCACCGCCACGGCCGCGTCGCTGTGCACGGAATTGTTGACCGTCATGCGGTTCCGGTGAAATTCGCTGGTGCGGTTCACCGCGACGAAGAGTACGTTGTCCAGATCCGGCTGAATGGCCAGCTGGCCGGCAATCATTCCCAGACCCGTGACACCCGAGGCGCAGCCCTCGTTCAGCAACAGCGTCTGCACCAGCGGGGTGCTCAGCTCCCGGGCCAGCGCCGCGGAGGAGTCCCAGTGCGGGTACTCCGGGTGGTCGGAGGTCGCGTACACGACCAGGCCCAGTTCGGCCGCGGTCATGCCGGCCCGCTTGAGGGCCTCCTCGGCGGCCTGTGTGGCGAGTTGGACGGCGTGCACGTCCTGCGGCGCGCGGTGGAAGGTGGTGTAGCCCCACCCGATGATGCGCTCCGGGTCCGGTACGTAGTCGGCCGCCACCGCGGCGACCTCCTGCGTCTCACCGAACGCGTAGCCGAATTCGACTATTCCGAAATTCATAGGGCTCTCCTGCTCAAGCCTGATCAAGGCCGCGTGGCGTCGCCTGAAGTCTCTGCAGTGCGCGGACGGGGTGCAACGGCCCTGATGGTGCAAGTTGTTGTGCTGCACTTTTATGCAGGATCGCCGGGCCGGCCGGAGAAAAGTTGCAGCTTGGGGAGCTGCTGTTCCGGAACCTAATCTACGCAGGGCCCGCATGTGTACCGCGTGCCATCGTATTTCTGCGCACGCAGCGAATTCCCCCGTCGAATCCCGGTGTTACGAGAGGTCACATTCATGGATCGCGTGTCCCTGACGAAGGAGTATCTGGCCGAGGTGGCCGAGAGCGGCGCCACGGCCGCGGAACTCGTCGGCTCCCAGCCTGAGTCCAAGCTGCTCAACTCGATCTACCAGGGCCGTTTTCTCTCCCGCCCGCTGTTCCTCGGGCACGAGGAGCAGGCCCGCATCGCCGCGGACCTGGAGAACCTGCGGACGGTCCTGGTCAGCCTTCCCGACCGGCTCTTCGGCGGCGACCTCGCCGCCTTCGCCTCCGCAGTGGGAATGACCGACCTCCAGGTCTCCGCCATCCTGCGCAGCCGGGGCACGTCCGTCACCCGGCAGGCCCGCGCCGACATGTACGCCGATTCCACCGGGCTGCGCCTGCTCGAGTTCAACATGGGCAGCACCCTCGGCGGGATGGACAACGCCGACATGGCCCGTGCCCTGCTGGAGCACCCGGTGCTGTCCCGGTACGCCGAGCGCCGCGGCCTGACGTATGTGGACACCATGCGGGAGCAGGTCAACAACATGTTGGTGGAAACCGGCTTCGCGCCGGGCGCGCGGCCGGTGGTCGCCCTCACCGACTGGCCCAGCAGCTTCGAGAGCCTGGCGCCGTACATGGAGCAGTTCTGCGAGCGCTGGCAGGCCCTCGGCCTGGACGCCCACCCCTGCCACATCGGCCAGTTGGAGATACGCGACGGCGGGGTCTGGCTCGGTGAGCGCAAGGTCGACGTCATCTCGCGGATGTTCCTCATCGAGGACCTGCTGGAGTCCGACGAGGCGGCGGCCCTGATGGAGCCGGTGCTGGACGCGGCCCACCGCGGCGAGGTCAAGATCTTCACGCCGATGGACTCGGAGCTGTTCGCCAGCAAGGGCGCCCTCGCGATGCTCTCCGACGAGGCCAACCGCCACCTGTTCGACGCGGAGGAGCTCGAGAGCCTGGACCGGATCCTGCCGTGGACCCGGATGGTCCGGGCCGGCGAGGTCACGTTGGAGGACGGCAGCCGCGTCGACCTCCTGGATTACGCACTGACCCACCAGGAGGACCTCGCCCTCAAGCCGACCCTGCTGCACGGCGGCCACGGCGTGGTGCTCGGCTGGCAGGACGAGGTCACCCCGGAGATCTGGCGCGAGCGGCTGACCGAGGCCCTCGACGGTCCGTACGTCCTCCAGCGCCGGGTCGTCCCGGACCCGGAGCTGTTCCCCGACGCCGAGGGTGTGCTCCGCGAGTGGACCGTGGCGTGGGGCGTGTTCACCGTGGTCAACGGCTACGGCGGGGCCATCGCGCGGGCCACCACGGTGGAGTCCGGCGAAGGCGTGGTCAACGTCGCCAACGGGGCCCACGCGGGCGCCGTGTTCCACGAGGCGGTGCCGTCCGCCCCGGCGGGGGAGCGATGACCCCGCCCGCGCACCATGTGGCAGCCGGTGGGGCCGATGCGGTACTCGGACCGGTGCTGTCCGCGCTCGCCCTGATCCTGGTCGCCGCCTTCTTGTGCGGCCGGCTCGCCGAACGGTGGCGCCAGCCCGCCGTCATGGGCGAGATCGTCGCGGGTGTCGCGCTCGGGCCCAGCCTGCTCGGGCTGTTCCCGGGTGATCCGGTGGGCCTCCTGTTCCCGACGGCCGCCCGTCCGTACCTGCAGGTACTGGCTCAGGTCGGTCTGGTGCTCTTCATGTTCGGGGTGGGCCACCACTTCGACATAGGGCAGCTGCGCGGAGTCGGCCGTCAGGTGACCGCCGTGTCCCTGGGATCGGTGGCCCTGCCGTTCGCCCTCGGGGCGGGAGCGGCCGCCGGGCTGTACGCCTGGCACACCCCGGTGACCGCGGACGGCAGCACCCCCACCCTGCTGGGCTTCTCGCTCTTCCTCGGCACCGCCATGTCCATCACCGCGTTCCCGGTGCTGGCGCGGATCATCGCCGACCGGGGACTGCACCGGGAACGGCTGGGCAGCATGTCGCTCGCCTGTGCCGCCGTGCAGGACCTCATCGCCTGGTGCGGGCTGGCCACGCTGATCGTCGTGGTGAGCGCCGGCGAGGTGGGCTCCTTGCTGCGGATGGCGGGCTGGTCGGTGCTGCTGCTCCTGGTCCTGGTGTACGCGGTGCGGCCCGCGCTGCGCCGACTGCTGGCACCGGGCGGACGAATCGCCGACGCAGGCCTGGGACAGGTCGTACTGGTGGCCGGGGCCCTGCTCACCGCCTGGGCCACACAGGAGATCGGCCTGCACGCGGTGTTCGGTGCCTTCGCCTTCGGCGCGGTCGTGCCGAAGGCGGAGATCGCCCGCTCGATGCCGGATGTCCCCGTGCGGATCGAGCAGAGCAGCAGGCTGCTGCTGCCGGTGTTCTTCACCGTGACCGGGCTGTCCGTGGACCTCGCGGGACTGGGGCTCAGCGGGGTGGTGATGGTCGTGGTGGTCACGGCGGTCGCCATCGTCGGCAAGTTCGGCGGCGCCCTCGGAGCGGCCCGACTCACCGGGGTGCCCCGCCGGGAGGCCCGGGCCCTGGGCATCCTGATGAACGCCCGCGGGCTGACCGAGCTGGTCATCCTGGGGGTGGGGCTGCAACTGGGCCTGCTGGACACGAAGTTGTTCACTGCCATGGTCACCATGGCAGTGGTCACCACCTTCATGACCGGGCCGCTCCTGGAGCGCTTCTACCCGATGGCCGGTACGGCGGCGGCTTCGCCCGCCGAGCCGGTGCCGTCCGTCCCGGGTTCCACCGAGCCGGCCGTGAAGACCAGGTAGCAGTAGTCGTCGAGCATCTTGGCCAGCGGCCTTCCCGGTGCCCCGAAGGCGGCGGCGAGTTCGTTCTCGGCGTCCGCGTGCGTCATGGCCCTGGCCGGTCCGCCGGCCTCGGCCAGCACCGCCCGCCCCCAGGCGCGTCCGAGGCGTTGGTGCGCGGCGAACGCGGACCCGTCCCGGGTCTGGTGCAGGGCCGCGGCGATGGCGGCGTCCCAGGGCATGACCGCGTACGGACGCAGCGCGTGCAGCAGTTTGGACGCGGCGGTCGGACCCAGCGGACGGGGCCTTCGGCCGAGCGAGGCCGGCGTGGCGCTCAGGGCCGCGAAGGCTGCGCCGACGGCGGCGATCCGCTCGTCGTCCAGGCCGACCAGCCGCTCCTCGGCGGCGGGCAGCAACTCGCCGTACTCCCTCCACCAGCCGGCCACTCCGGTGCCGAAGAGGTCGGGTTCCCCGGTCCTCGGGTAGCGGATCCGGCAGCCCGCGGCATTGAGCCAGCGCAGCAGCGCGGTGCGGTGGCCGGGCAGGACGGGGTCCACCCCGGGGGCGGTGGCGGCCTGGAACGCGGTCCAGGAGTCCTCGGCTGTGGTGTAGCGGCCGAAGGCCGCGACCGCGGTGCGCAGCAGGGCGAGCGAGGGCCCGGCCGCGCTGGAGGAGTGGTTCACGTGAAATCACCTCGCGAGCAACGGAACTGATGGATGGCCGGCCGACCGGCGTGTCGGCGGGCCGAGTCGTGGGAGTGGGAACACATGGGATTCACCGAGGGTCGCGACCCCTGGATGCTGGAGATCCGGTTCTTCAGGCTCAAGCCCGGCACGGGGCCGGAGTTCTACCGGGTGGCGGACGAGGGGACGGTCCCGCTGATGCGGAAGTGGGGCATCCACGTCCTCGGCCACTGGCTCTCCTCGACCGACGAGGACAGCTTCTTCCTGGTCCGCGCGTTCAAGGACGTGGAGGACCGGCGGGCCGTCTCGGAGGCGTTCTACGCCAGCGAGGAATGGCTCGCCTTCGAGGACACCGTCATGAGCATGGTGGTGGACTACCACGCCGTGACCACGTCGATCAGCGTGGCGAAGCTCGCCGAACTGGGCAGGGTCACCGGCGCCGTGGCCTGAGGCCGCGGCCGCCGAGAGACTGCGGGCAAGCACTGACAACGTCCGCTCAGGAGTAGGGAGTCTCGGCGGGCGCGAACACCACCAGCACCCGGAGCTCCTCGGTGATCGAGTGGAAGCGGTGCGCCGCCTCCGCGGGTACGTAGCAGACCGAGCCGGGCGCCACGGCGTGATCCGTGGCGCCCACCCGGAGGCGGGCCCGGCCGGTCAGCACCACGTAGAGCTCGTCCTCGTGGTGCGGCAGCTGGGGATCGGTGCCGTCGGCCGGCAGGACGTACAGGCCGGCGCTGAGCGCGGGCACCCGCAGGAATTCCAGATACCGCTTCGCCGACCTGTCCTGCGCGGCCGACAGTGCGGTCGTTTCAAAGACCTGGGGAACTTGTGCGACTGATTCCATTGTGCCGATTCTTCACAGCGCATCGGAATCCGGCAAGCTCTCCGGGAAATGTTGCAGGGTAGCCGCGTGGGCCGCTGCCACGCTCTTCGGCACGCACATGCGCCAGGCGTCCACAACCAGTTCGGACATCTCCGTGACGTCCAGTGCGTCCAGTCGTGCGACGACCCAGTTGAACCGCATATCGGACTCTCCGGGGAGCAGGAATTTGTCCGGCTCCGCCGCCACCAGGTCGGCTCGTTCCTCGCGCGGAAAGGCGAAGCCCATCAGGGTCTCGTCACGGGACAGCGCCACATAGACGATCCGTCGAACACGGAACTTGATCCGGTCTCGGACCAGCGCTTCTTCTGTACGTGGCAGAGCGGTGGCGACCCGCCGGACGTCCTCTGTGGTCGGCCTCATCGTGTACAGCCCCTTGTCTGATTCGCCCGCTATGGGGCATTTAGTGGCAGATGGAACATGCGAGAAGGTGCGTCGCGAAATTATGCACCTGCGGTCTCGTTGACCGTGCCGGGGCGCCCCGGAAACCTATTCATCGAAAGGCCCGAACCCATCCGCCGGCAGGATCGCCGATGGATCACATGACAGGAATCAAAAAATGTACTCCAGTTTCCGCAAGGTCCTTCTGTTTTTCGTCGGTGCCGCCGCCGTCGTAGCCGTCACCGCGCCGGCCGTGGCCGCCGCAGAATCCCCGAGCCGGCCGGCCGTCACCGCCGCGGATGCCGCACCCGACGACTTCCACTGGGACTAATACCGGAATTTCGGCAGAGGAAACCGAGGGACCCTGAGGGCCGCACATGACACGCCTCACGCACTGGGAAGCGCAGGAGCGCGCCTCCGCGACAAAGCTCGGGACCTACGACGTGGAACTCGACCTGACCACGGGTGACACCGTCTTCCGGTCCACCACCGTCGTCACGTTCTCCGCGACCACACCCGGCGGTTCCACGTTCCTGGAACTGCGGCCGGCCACCCTGCACTCCGTGGTCCTGAACGGCCGCCCGCTGGATCCCGCCGCCCTCGCCGACGGCCGGATCCGGCTGACCGGGCTGAGGGCCCAGAACACCGTGACCGTCGTCGCCGACATGGCGTACTCCCAAGACGGCCAGGGCATCCACCGCACCGTCGACGCCGCCGACGGGGAGACCTACGTCTGGGCCCACTGCGCCGTCGACGCCGCGCCGCGGGTGTTCGCCTGTTTCGACCAGCCCGACCTCAAGGCCCCTCTCATCCTCCGGGTCACCGCGCCCGCGCACTGGCGGGTCCTGGGCACCGGGCACGCGGAACGGCTGGACGAGCACCGCTGGCGGTTCGCCCCCACCCCGCCCCAGCCCACGTACCTGATGACCCTCGCGGCCGGGCCGTACGTCTCCCACCACGCCGAGCACGACGGCATCCCGCTCGGGGTGCACGCCCGTGCCTCCCTGGCCGACGCCCTGGAACGGGAGCATCCGGAGATCCTGGAGATCACCGCACAGTGCCTCGACGAGTACCACCGGCTGTTCGGGGTCCGCTACCCGTACTCCCGCTACGACCAGGTGTTCGTCCCCGAGTTCGGCAACCTGGCCATGGAGAACCCCGGCTGTGTGCTCATCCGGGACCAGTTCGTCTTCGAATCGGAGCCCACCGGCGCCGACCGCGAGGACCGGGCCGTGGTCATCGCCCACGAGATGGCCCACATGTGGTTCGGCAACCTCGTCACGATGCGCTGGTGGAACGACCTGTGGCTGAACGAGTCGTTCGCCGACTACATGGGCCACCGGGTCGCCTCCGACGCCACCCGGTTCACCGGCGCCCGCATGTCGTTCGCGGTCGGCCGCAAGGGCCAGGGCTACGCCGCCGACCAGCGGCCCACGACGCACCCGGTGGCCGGCACGGCCGCCGACATCGACGAGGCCGAGCTCGCCTTCGACCGGATCTCCTACTTCAAGGGATCCGCCGTGCTCCGGCAGCTGGCCGCTCGCCTCGGCGACGAGGTCCTCTTCGCCGGCCTGCGCCGCTACTTCGAGCGGCATGCCTGGTCCAACGCCACCACCGAGGACTTCCTCGCCGCCCTCGGCGAGGCCGCCGGAGCCGGGCTCACCGAGTGGGCCGAGCAGTGGCTGGCCACCGCGGACGTCAACACCCTGACACCGGTGGTCCGTACGGAGAACGGTCGGATCGCCTCCGCCGAGATCCTCCAGAGCGCCCCCGCCGCCCACCCCGTCCTGCGCGACCACACCCTCGACATCGGGCTGTACGGACCGGAGGGCCGCACCGTCGTACGGGCCGAGGTCCGCGGCGCCCGCACCCCGCTGCCCGCCCTGACCGGCCTGCCCGCTCCCGGGCTGCTGCTGCTCAACGACGGGGACCTCGCCTACGCCAAGGTCCGCTACGACGCCTCGGCCACCCCCGCCCTCGCCGCCGGACTGCCCGGCCTCAACCCGCTCAACCGGGCCATGGTCTGGGGCTCCCTGCTGCTCTCCGTCCAGGACGGCAGCTACCCGGCCGCCGATTACCTGACCCTGGCCGTGGCGGCACTCGCCACCGAACGCGAACTTCCCATCCTCACCGAGGTGTTGCGGCAGGCCCGGACCGAGATCGCCGACCGCTACCTCGCCCCGGAGGCCCGCGACCAGGCCCTCGCCGCCCTGTGCGCGGGGCTGAGCGGATTGCTGTCCGACCCGGCCACCGCCCCCGGCCTCGGCCTGCCCGCCCTGCGCGCTCTGGTCGACTGCACCGCGGACCCCGAGCTGCTGCACGGCTGGCTCGCCCCGGGGGCCGTACTCCCCGCGGGTGTGCCCCTGGACGCCGACCTCGCCTGGCGCATCCGGTACCGGCTGGCCGTGCTCGGCGGGCTGGACGCCGACGACCTGGCCGCCGCAGAGGCGGCCGCGCCCGGTGGCCAGTCGGCCCAGTGGGCGGCCAAGTGCCGCGCCGCGCTGCCCGACCCGGTGGCGAAGAAGGCGGCCTGGGAGGCCGTCACCGGTGACCGGACGCTGTCGCACCACACCGTCTGGTCCTTGGCCGAAGGCTTCTGGCAACCCGAACAGGCCGCCCGGACCGCCGAGTACGCCGACCGGTTCTTCAGTGACGTACCGGCCGCGCTGGAGGGCCGCGAGGGACTGACGGTTCTCCTCGTCCGGTATCTCTACCCCCGCTACGCCGCCGGCCCCGGCACCCTGCGTGCGGCCGACCGCGCACTGGCCCGCACCGACCTGGGCCCGCTGCTGCGCCGCAACCTCACCGACCTGACCGACGACCTGCGCCGCCTCACCGCGGCGCGCGGACTGGAGACCCGATGACCACCGACGGTCCCACCCCCGACGACGGCCTCATCCTGGTCGTCGGCAGCGGGGTGCAGCGCTACCGCGAGTACCTGCTGTCCTCCGCGGGCAAGCACCCGGTCTGGCTGCTGGACGCCGCCGAACCCGGCTGGCAGCTGGCCCACGTCACCGGCCACACCGTGGTCCCCCAGCTCCACCCGGAGCGGATGACCCCCGATGTCCCCGCGCTCGTCGAGGCCGCCCGGCAGGTGGCCGCCGAGCGCCCGGTGGCGGGGGTGATGTCGTACGACGAGACCCTCGTGGTCGCCACCGCTCATATCGCCGAAGCCCTCGAGCTGCCGGGCCTCACCGTGGCGGGCGCCCTCAACTGCCGTGACAAGTCCCGCACCCGGGCCCTGCTCACCCAGGCCGGCCTGGTCCAGCCGGGGTTCGCCTTCGTCACCGACCTCGCGGCGGCCCGCGAGGCGGCCGCCGGGTTCGGCTACCCGGTCGTGGTCAAGCCGCGCGGCATGGGCGCCAGCATCGGAGTGGTCCGCGTCGAGGACGAGGCGGCCCTCGACTCCGCCTTCGCCACCGCCGAGCAGGCCGGCCGCGCAGGCAACCCCGACTTCGAGGGCGGCGTCCTCGTGGAGGAGATGCTCACCGGTCCCGAGATCAGCATCGACGGCGCCGTCCTGAACGGTGAGTACCGGCCGATGTTCGTCGCGCACAAGTCCGTCGGCCTGGAGCCCTACTTCGAGGAGACCGGCCACACCGTCTCCGCCGACGACCCGTTGCTCACCGACCCTGTCCTGCTCGACACCCTGGAACGCGCCCATCGTGCCCTCGGCGTCTCCACCGGGATGACCCACACCGAGGTCAAGTTCAGCTCCCGAGGGCCGGCGATCGTCGAGGTCAACGCCCGGCTGGGCGGTGACCTGATCCCGTACGTGGGCCGACTGGCCACCGGGATCGACCCGGCCGACGTGGCGGTGGAAACCGCCCGCGGGCGGGCCGCCGACCTCACCCCGGCCAGGATCGCCACCGTCGGCATCCGCTTCTGCTACCCGCCCGTGGACGGCACGGTCGCCGCAGTCACCCTGCCCGCCCCGGGCAGCACACCCGGCCTGCTGGAAGCCGAGCAGATCACCCCGGACGGCGCCGCCCTGCGACTGCCGCCGGGAGGCTACGCCAACCTCAGCCGCTACGCCCTGCTGGTGGGCGAAGGACCCGATCCCGAGTCCTGCGCCGCCGTCCTGGACGCCGCACAGGCCGCGTCGGCGGTTCGGCTGACCTGACCGGCGCCGGGGCGTCCCCCCCAACCCCGGAGCCCCGGCCGCCCGAACCGGCCCCGCAGCACCCTTCGCAACCCGCACCCGAATCAGGAGACCCGAGTGACCGCGTTCGACATCGACACCCTTCTGGTCGGCGCAGGCCCCGCCAACCTCGCCCTCGCCATCGCGCTGGAGGAACTCGCCCCCGCCGAGGTGGCGGCCGGCACGCTGATCCTGGAGCAGGCCGACGACATCGTCTGGCAGCGCGGCATGATGCTGCCCTGGGCCCAGAGCCAGGTGTCCTTCCTCAAGGACCTGGTGACCCTGCGCAACCCCCGCAGCCGCTTCACCTTCGTCAACTACCTGCACTCCATCGGCAGGCTCGACGACTTCATCAACCTGGGCAGCGCCGTTCCCTACCGTCAGGAGATATCCGGCTACTTCGCCTGGGTCGCCGAGTCCCTCACCCACACCAAGATCGATTTCGGGCGGGGGGTCAGCCGGTCTCAGGCCCTGCGCGACCCCTCCGG
Organism: Streptomyces sp. RB17; assembly: GCF_009604455.1. Taxonomy (GTDB): domain Bacteria; phylum Actinomycetota; class Actinomycetes; order Streptomycetales; family Streptomycetaceae; genus Streptomyces. The sequence continues at coordinate 289,547 of NZ_WEGL01000003.1, read as the reverse complement.
CGCGGTCACCGGCTGGCGTGTCCACCTGACCGACGGCACCGCGCTGACCTGCCGCGACCTGGTGGTCGGCGTGGGCCGGGACGCGCACGTCCCCGAGGTCTTCAAGGACCTGCCGGCCGACCGGGCCATCCACAGCACCCGCTTCACCGAGGGCTTCGCCACCCTCGACGAGCGCCGCACGCGCCGGGTGTCCGTCATCGGTGCCGCCCAGAGCGCCGCCGAGATGCTGTGGACCGCTCACCAGAGGCTTCCGCAGGCCGAGTGCACCATGATCATGCGGTCCATCGGACTGAACTCCTACGAAAGCAGCAAGTTCACCAACGAGATCTTCTACCCGTCCTTCATCGACGACTTCCACGGGACCTCCCCGAACTCCCGCGAGCAGCTGCTGCGTGAGATGCACCGCACCAACTACGCCGGCCTCTCACCGGCCATGCTGGACACCCTCTACAAGCAGACCTACCTGGAGAAGCTCACCGGCCAGGAGCGCCTCCGCATGGTCACCATGACCGACGTCACCGCCGCCGTCCTGGACGGCGACGAGGTGGTCCTCACCCTGTCCGACCGCCGCACCGGCGAGGTCACCGAGCACCGCTGCGACACCGTGCTGCTCGGGACCGGGTTCGAGCGCGGCATGCCATGGCTGATCCGGGACCTGAGCGCATCCGCCGGGATCACCGACCCCGCCGCGATCACGGTCGACCGCAACTACCGGCTCCAGCTTCCCGAGGGCAGCACCGCCACCTGCCACCTGCAGGGCGTCAACGAGGCCACCCACGGCATCGCCGACTCGCTGCTGAGCGTGCTGGCCGCCCGGGCCGGCGACATCGTCACCGACCTGCTCGCCGTTCGCGCCCGCGGTGCCGACCAGCGCGTCCTACGGGCGCCCGCGGCCCGCGCCGCCTGACCGGCCCGTCCCCACCCAGGAGGAACACCCCGTCATGACCATGGAAATCCGCGGGCTCGACCGCCGCGCCGGCCTCCAGCCCGACAACGGTCTCGCCGCCCAGCGGCTGATGCCCTGGCCGCTGCTGAACGCCCCCTTCGAGGGCTCGTGGTGCCTGGTGCGCCCGGGCGCCGAGTCCGGCGCACACGCCCACCACGAGTACGAGATATGGATCGCGGTCACCGGCTCCGCCGAACTGTTCGTGAACGGCGAGTACCACCCCTTCACCAAGGGCGACATCGTCCACTTCGTCCCCGGCCAGGGCCACCAGGTGGTCAACCGCGGCGACGAGGACTTCGAGATGTACGCCGTCTGGTGGGACGCCGACCTCGCCCGCGGCTTCTCCGAGCGGCACGCCCGCACCGAGGCCGACGGCCGGGACCCGGCCGGAGCCACGGACGGAGCCGGCCGATGACCAGCTCCCGTCCCGTGATCCTCATCCCCGCCACCCCCACGCCCAACGGTGACCTGCACGTCGGCCACCTGGCCGGCCCCTACCTGTCCGCGGACATCTACGCCCGCCGCCAGCGCGCGCTCGGCCGCGAGGTCGTCCTCACCACCTGCACCGACGACAGCCAGAGTTACGTCGTGGCCAGCGCGCGCCGTAAGGGCGTCACCCCTGGGGAGCTGGTGGCCGGCGCCACCTCCGCCATCGAGAAGTCGCTGCACGCGATGGGCATCTCGATGGACGGCCTGCCGCCGATCGACGACACCTACCGAACCACCGTCCTCGACTTCGTCCGCAGGCTCCACGATGACGGCCGGCTCCGGCTGCGCACCGTACGCCTTCCCTACGCCGAGACCACGGGCACGTTCCTGTACGACGGCCTGGTCGGCGGCGAGTGCCCGGTCTGCCTGGTGCCCAGCAGCGCCGGCGCCTGCGAGGGCTGCGGCCACCCCAACAACTTCACCGAGCTGCTCCGCCCGTACAACGTCCTCGACCCGGACGAGCCGGTCAGCCACCGCGAGTGCACCATCTGGGTGCTGCCGGCCGAGGAGTACCGCGAGCGCATCGAGGAGCACTTCGCCCGGGTGAGCCCGCTGTGGCGTCCGCACGCCGCCCAGCTGGTCCGCGAGATCCTCGCGCGTCCGCTGCCGGACATCCCGGTCACCGTGCCCGGCGAGTGGGGCATCGAGGCGCCGTTCGAGGAGACCCCGGGGCAGATCCTCTACCCGTGGATCGAAGCCATGCCCGCCTCGATCTACGCCACCTGGTGGGCGGCCGGTCGGCAGGGTGACATCCGTACCGAGACCGACGCCCACTGGCGCGCGGACCAGGACGCCGAGCTGGTGTACTTCCACGGCTTCGACAACGTCTACCACTGGGGCCTGATGGACCTGGTGATGCTGCTGGCCCACGGTGACCGCTACATCACCCCGGCCGCCAACGTGTGCAACGAGTTCTACGAGCTCGACCATGCCAAGTTCTCCACCTCGCGCCAGCACCTGATCAACAGCACCGAGCTGCTGCTGGACGCCCCGCGCGACGTGGCCCGCTTCTTCCTGGCGCTGACCGCTCCCGAGCACCACCGCACCAACTTCGACCGGAAGAACTTCCGCGCCCTGGTCGACGAGCGCCTCACCACCCCGTGGAACGACCTGGCCGCGGCCTTGGCGCAGCTGGCCGCCGGCGCGAGCGGTGACAGCACGCTGCCGGTCGGCCCGGAGGGCCGCCGCCGCGCCGCGGCCATCGCCGACCGCTTCGCGCTCGCCTACGGCCTGCGCAGCTTCAGCCCGGCCCAGGCCGCCGACACCGTGGTCCAGCAGATCGCCCGGCTGCGCGGTGCCGCAGAGGCGGCACTGGCCGGCGCGGCCGCCCCGCAGGACCTGGGCAATCTGTTCGCGCAGGCGGCGGCGGTGCTCACCGGTGCCGCACCGATCCTCGTGGACACCGCCGAACAGGCCGTCGCGGCCGGCGTCGACCTCGACCCGGCCGCCCCGCCGGCCGAGCGGATCGCCCCCTTCACCCTGCCCCGCCTGGGCTGAGCCCGGTGTATACCTCCCACCTCGGAATGAGAACCCGCTGATGACCACCTTGCTCGCCGGCACCCCACCGCAGGAGGCGGGTGCAGCATGGCGGCGGACCGAACGGCTGCTGCTGCCCGCGGTCTTCGTGACCAACCTCGGCAACAACATCCAGCTGATCGCGTCCTCGCTGCTGATCTACAAGGACTCGGGTACCACCCTGTCCGTCGGCTGGGTCTACGTCCTGGTGGCACTGCCCCAGGTGCTGCTGTCCGTGCTCTTCGGCCGCTGGGCCGACAAGTTCGACCGCCGCACGCTGTGCGTCACCACCGACGTGCTCAGCACGCTCACCGCGGCCTTCCTGCCGCTCTGGCTGGTGCTGGGCGGAACCAGCACCGCGGCCGCTTACGGTGTCAACCTCGTGCTGGCCGTGCTGTCGGCCCTGTTCATGCCGGCGAGCATGGCACTGATGAAGGAGCGGGTGCCCGCCGAGCGGCTCGGCCCCTTCAACGCCAACTACGAGTTCGCCTTCCAGGGCGGCACCATGCTCTCCGGCGTGGCGGGCGGCTTCGCCGTGCAGTTCTTCGGCGCGACCCCGCTCTTCTTCTTCAACGCCGCCACCTTCGCGGTCTCCGCCGTCCTGCTGTTCTCGCTGGGCCGTCGGCCCGCCACCGAGCCCGCCCCCGCGGCCGCCGGGACGGCGGAGCCGGACCCGGAGACGCCGGAGACGGAAGCGACCGCCCCGGCCGAAGCGCTCCCGCGCGGGCCGGTGGCCCGGCTGGCCGCTCTGTTCAGCATCGGCAGCGTCATCGTCACCGTGGCCAACACCCTTCTGCTGGTCGTCGTCGTGGACCGGTTCCACCAGGGTGCCGCCACCCTGGGCATCGCCGATGCCCTCGCCTGCACCGGCATCCTCATCGGCATCGCCGTCTACAAGAGGCTCCAGGAGAAGGCCGACTACCGGCTGCTGATCCTGGTCGGGTACGGCGTCTGCGCCGGGCTCGCCTTCGTCCAGCCGCTGGCGCTGTGGACCCTGCTTCCCGGCGTCTTCCTGGCCGGCCTCACGTTCGTCTTCGGCCGGCTGCCCGCCCGTACCGAGCTGATGCGCAACATCCCCGACAACCGGGCGGGCCGGGTGTTCGGCGCCGCCAACGGCGCGGGCCTGGCGGTGAGCCTCGTACTGACCCTGGTGGTCGCCTACATCTGCGACCACTACGGAGTCGTCCGGGGCTACGCGACCCTCGCCGCCTTCGGCACGCTCGCGACCGTCGCGGTCGTCGGCTCGCTCTACGCCCGCCCCCACTCCCTCCGGTCGTCCGACGCAGCAAAGGCAGCCACATCGTGAAGCTCCTGACCATCGAGACCCGTCAGTACCTCAGCTACTACCACTCCCGCTATCAGCAGGTCGAGGACCACGGCGTCGAGCTGTACGTCCTCAACGGGGAGGGCACCGAGGACTTCTGGCCGGCCGAGCGCTACCGGCTGGTCGGCTCCAAGCACATCGACGAGATGATCGAGCAGGCCCGCGCCTGGCACGCCGAGGAGCGGTTCGACGGGGTCATCACCTTCTCGGAGTCGGCCGTCATCGCGGTCGCCGCGGTGGCCGAGGCCCTGGGACTGCCCTCCATCGGAGTCGAGGCCGCCGTCAACTGCCGCAACAAGTACCTGATGCGGCAGGCGCACGCCCGCCACGGTGTGCCGCACCCGGGCTTCCGCCTCGCCGACAGCCTGCAGGCCGCCCGGGAGGCCGCCGCGGAATTCGGCTATCCGGTCATCCTCAAACCCACCATGGGCGCGGGCAGCAACTTCGTCTTCCGGATCGACGACGACGCGGAGCTCGAACTGCGCTACGCCCAGGCCGCGGAGGGCATCCGTGAGATGTTCTGGGCGGTCTCCGAGGCGGACGGCCTGGACCTGGGCCCGCAGGGCCTGCTCGTGGAATCCTTCCTGGACGGCCGGGAGTTCCTCGTCGAGGCCGTCGCCTGGGACGACGAGGTCTACCTCGGGTCGGTGGTGGACCGCATCACCAGCGAGGGCGAGACCTTCGACGACGACGTCCACCACGCCCCCACCTCGCTCGGCGCCGAGGACCTCGCCGAGCTGCACCAGGTGGTCAAGGCGGCCGCCCACGCCCAGGGCCTGCGCCGCAGCGTGATGCACGCCGAGGTCCGCTTCCACCAGGGCAAGCCGTACATCCTGGAGATCGCCGCCAGGGTCGGCGGCGGCGGGCTCGACGCCATCGCCCGGCTCACCGCCGGGCACGACCCGATCCGCGCCGTGGCCGACATCGGCGCCGGGATCCTTCCGCAGGTCCGGCACTACACGCCCACCGGCACCCACATCACCGCCATGTGCCTGATCAGCGAGGCCGGTACGGTGCGCCACGTCGAGGTGCCGGCCGACGTCAGCGAGGACGAGCGGGTCTTCCTCCTCAAGATCACCGCCCGGCCGGGGGACGTCATCAAGCGTCCTCCGCACGGCAACACCATCCTCGGGTTCCTCGGCACCACCGGCGACTCGCTCGAGTCCGCCTACGCGGCGATGACCGGCCTCGCCCAGAAGATCACCGTCACGTTCGAGGACTGACGCACCACTCGCGACAAGCGCTCCACAGGAATCACCGCCGGCGCGGCGGCCGGAACCCGGCCGCCCCGCCGGTGCCGAGGTGCCTCCCACCCGGACCGCCCGGCCTCACCCCGACCATCCGTCACACACGTCCCCAGAAGGGTCATCCATGTCCGCCACCACGCGCACCGCCCGCACCCGCACCTACCTGATGTGCCGCCCCACCCACTTCGACGTCACCTACTCGATCAACCCGTGGATGCGTCCGGAGAAGCCCACCGCGACCGAGCTCGCGCTGATCCAGTGGAACGAGCTGCACGGCATCCTCACCGGCCTGGGCCACGACGTGCAGCTGATCGACCCCGTCGAGGGCCTGCCCGACATGGTCTTCGCCGCCAACGGCGCCACCGTCATCGACGGCACCGTGCTCTCCGCCAAGTTCCGCTACGAGCAGCGCGCCGCCGAGGGACCGGCGTACCGCGACTGGCTCGCCGAGCGCGGCTACCGGGTGCACGACGCCGAACACGTCAACGAGGGCGAGGGCGACTACCTGTTCACCGGCACCCGGGTGCTCGCCGGCACCGGCTTCCGCACCGCCCTGCGATCCCACGTGGAGGCGGAGGAGGTCTTCGGCCGCGAGGTCGTCGGCCTGACCCTGGTCGATCCGCGCTTCTACCACCTGGACACCGCGCTCGCCGTCCTGGACGACGACGAGATCATGTACTACCCGGCCGCCTTCTCGGAGGGCAGCCGCCGACGCCTGGAGCAGCTCTACCCCGACGCCGTCATCGCCACCGACCACGACGCCGAGGTCTTCGGCCTCAACGCGGTCTCCGACGGCCGGAACGTCGTGATGGCCGCCCAGGCCACCGAGCTCGCCGACAAGCTCCGCGACCGCGGCTTCCACCCGATCGGAGTCGAGCTCACCGAGCTCCTCAAGTCCGGCGGCAGCGCGAAGTGCTGCACGCTGGAGCTCCGCGGTGGCGCCGGCTCCACCGAGGGGTGACGCGGTGGCCATCGACTACGACGGACGCCGGTTCCGCCCCGTCGGCACGGACGAGCACGAGGCGGCCCGGCAGGCGGTCTACCACCAGCGGGACGACCTGCTGTGGGGGGAGTTCTCCGGCGGCGACGCCCGCCGGGGCACCCTGACCGGCACCGTCGCCGAGGACGGGGGACTGGACTTCGTCTACGGAGTCGTCCTCACCGACGGCCGGGTCGTCGCGGGCAGCTGCCGCAGCGTCCCCGAGGTCCTCGACGACGGGCGGATCCGGCTCACGGAGACCTGGCAGCGGTACGGGAAGCACGCCGCGAGCGGCGTGTCGTACTTGGAGGAACTCCCCGGCGCCCAAGCCGGCCCCGGTCCCCACGCACACGGGCCCGGCCCATCCGATTCCGCGGATCCCGGATCGACGGGATCCGCCCCCGCGCCCGCCCCGGGCGCCTCGACCGGAGAGAACACACCGTGACCACCGCACTCACCCCGCCCGTCGACATCACCGCCGGCACACCCCGCAAGGGCGGCGTCGTCACCTGGGCCTGCGCCCCCGGCTTCCCGCCCGCCGTGATCTTCCCGTTCACCCCGGCCGAGCGCATGGGCACACGCAACATCCTGGAATTCCAGGCCCTGATGTACCGCACGCTCTACTACTTCGGCGCGGACGGCACTCCGGACATCAACTACGACCTCAGCATCGGCGAGCCGCCGCGGTGGTCGGAGGACGGCCTGACCGTCCACGTGAAGATCAAACCCTGGAAGTGGTCCAACGGCGAGAGCCTGTGCGCCGACAACGTGCTGTTCTGGGTCAACCTCATGGCCGTCAAGGGCGAGTTCTACGGCGAGTACGTGCCCGGCTACTTCCCCGACAACCTCACCGACTACGGCAAGTCCGCCGAGGACGAGGTCTACTTCACCTTCGACAAGGTCTATTCCAAGGAGTGGGTGCTCAAGAACCAGCTCAGCACCATCACCCCACTGCCCAAGGCCTGGGACCGGACCGCGGACGGCCCGGCCGACGCCTCCGGCGGGCTGGACGACGTCGAGGCCGTCTACGACTATCTGATGGCCGAGCAGGGCGACATCTGCGACGAGGGCAACGAACACCGCACCCGGTGGGCGGACAGCCCGGTCTGGAGCGTGGTCAGCGGCCCCTGGAGGCTGAAGAGCTACACCCTCGAAGGCATCGTCACCTTCGTCCCGAACGAGCACTACTCCGGTCCCAACAAGCCCTACCTGGACGAGTTCCGGCAGATCCCGACCATGTCCGACGAGGAGCAGTACGAACTCCTGCGCGGCGACCCGGACGCCGTCCAGGTCGGCTACCTGCCGCTGAGCTTCGCCTCCGGAGGCACCGACGACCCGACCACGGGCGGCCCGAACCCGCTGGCCGACACCTATCAGCTCGTCCCGCAGACCGCGTACTGCATCCGGTACATGTCGCTCAACTTCAACAACCCGACCGTCACCGGCAAGCTGTTCGCCCAGACCTACCTGCGGCAGGCGCTCCAGCTGAGCCTGGACCAGGACGGCGCGCTCCGCGACATCTACCAGGGCTACGCCTACCGGCAGGACGGCCCCGTGCCGCGCTACCCGGACACCGGCGTGGAATCGCCGGCCCTGCGCGACGGAAACGGCCCCCTGCGGTTCGACCCCGCACGGGCCAAGCGGCTGCTGGAGGAGAACGGCTGGGACACCGGCGTCACCCCGGCTGTGTGCGTCCGGCCCGGCACCGGACCCGGCGAGGCGGGCGAGGGCATCCCGGAGGGCCACCGTCTCAGTGTCCTCATCCGCTACGTCGAAGGCCGACCCTCGCTCACCGCGTTGATGCGCCAGTACAAGGAGGACGCGGCCAAGGCCGGCATCGAACTCCGCCTCGAGGAGGTCTACGGCTCGGTCCTGGTCGCGGAGGACGCACCGTGCGTGCCCGGACCGGACTCCCCGTGCCTGTGGGAGATCTGCTGCTGGAACGGCGGCTGGGTGTACCACCACCCCAGCGGCGAGATCCTCTTCAAGACCGACGCGGGCGGCAACTTCGGCCACTGGACGGACGAGCGCGCCGACGAGCTCATCGAGCGCTCGGTGACCACGGACGACCTGCAGGCGCTGTACGACTACCAGGACTACATCGCCGAACAGGTTCCGGTGATCTTCACCCCGAACTTCCCGATCCGGCTCTTCGAGGTCTCGCGCAAGATCGGCGGCTTCGGTCCGGTCAACCCCTTCGGGATGATCGCGCCGGAGAACTGGTACTACAAGGAGGACTGAGCCGCCGCGCCCCCGTACAAAGGGGCCGGGCTCCCCGGAGCCCGGCCCCTTTCCCGATCCCGCGTCGGATCCTCGTCACGTGCCCTCGGGCCCGACGTTGCCGGTCACCCACGCCCGGATCGCCTCTCGGTCGTCGTCCGTGAGGGGCATCTGTTCGTTCGCGCACAGGGTGTAGATGTTGTCGGCCCAGGCGTGGGCCAGGGATTCGGCGGTGGCGGAATCCGTCAGGTTCTGCTTGGCGTAGGTGAGCCCCTTGATGACGAAGCTGATGGCGTTGCGCGGGACCGGGGTGCCCTGCAGGTCCGTCTGGTCGCGCACCCGCTTGGACGTCTTGGTGAGGTGGAACGGATGCTCCTGCAGATCCCGGGTGAGGGCGCGGAAGAGGGTGCCGTATGCCTGTGACGGCAGCGCGGGTACGCCGGTCACGGTCGTCACGGTGCGGACCCGCTGAAGGTACGGGTCGGGCTCGATCCGTTCGTCGCTCGGTACGCCGTCCGGCGAGTGGCGCGCCGGATCGAAGACGTAGCCGGCTCCCGCGGGCTCGTATCGCAGATCGTGCAGGTGGCGTTCGACGAAGGCGCGGAACGATCCCGCGCCGTACCAGCCGGATGTCTTGATCTCCGGGTCCACGGTGAGTGCTGCCTGTGCCGCGGTCGCCGCCGCGAGGGGGCGATGGGTGCCTCGGACGGCATCGCGGATCGCCACGGCGACGGCGTCGACGTCGCCGCTCGGCTGGCCGGCCGGTGCCCGCTCGCCGGTGAACTCGCGGGCCGGCGAGGAGGGAGCCCGCTGGGGAGCGGGGACGTAGTCCAGTGACGTATCGGCAGATTCGAGGGTTTCTCCGAGGACGGCCGCGACGAGCTGTTCGGGTGTCACCAGCGTGTCGCAGTTCGCGCCCAGGGCAGGGGCGCTCAGTCCCGCCGTCACGACCGTCGTCCACCGGTCCTGTGCGCGCAGCCGCCGGAGCACGGGGGTGAAGTCGGCATCGGCCGACATGATGACGAACTCGTCGTACCGGGTCTGGAAGACAGCGCGGTACTGGCTGAAGGGTCCGGGGTTGAGATAGACGTTCCGCACGAGGAACCGACGGGCGTGGTTCCCGGGAGGAGCGGTCGCCGTATGGCTGCCCGTCTCCAGCCAGTTCATCCACTGGGCCGGGCGCGTCGCGAAGGCTTCGGCGGCTTCCGTGGCGAACTTGCGCAGGCCGAGATAGATGTTGTCGAAGTCAACGAATAGCGCAGCCTTCCGTGGCGCGTTGCTGCCGCCATGCGCTGTCGTGCCCAACTGCTCACCTCCGGCGGACCAACGATGTCACGTCGCTCAGCGTAGCGGTGTGGTCGCAGGAGCGGGTAGAGTGCCAACTCAGTTGCTCCTGACGCCAGTTGGCCGGGGAGGGCGGACGACCAGGAGGGTGTCGGGGCTGAGCCGGCAGAACCGTCCTGGAGACCCGGCGGGCCCTCGCCGCCGAGTTCACCGACGCCGAGCGCGAGGCCCGGGCCGGGTTGCCCGTCCGCTGTGTCAGAGTCCTGGAGGAACAGCGCCCGGGACGTTCCTGACGGGATGTGGCGCCGGATCCGTCACCCAGCCCGCCACCAGCACCAGCCGGGACTCGCGGTCGACGGCGAGGAAGCCGAAGGGGCGGTCGAAGACGGCGCGGACGACCGTGGACTCGTAGCGGTACCGGGGCGGGGCGCTGCCGTACCTCTGCGCGATCGCCGTCACCGCCGCCGCGCGGAAGCCGAGCGCACCGAACTGGGCCACCGCCGACTGGCGGGCCTCACCGACGGCCAGCGGATGGTCGCTGACGCCCGGGAAGTGCCCGACCCGGTCGTCCGTCGCCGCCGTCAGGCCGAACAGCCCCGCCAGGGCGAGCAGATCGTGGTCGGCGCGCACCTCGTACGCCACCGTCCGCACATCCAGCATCAGCGGCTCCGGCTCGACGGCGGGCTGCTGCTCCACGTACAGGCCCGGCCCCACGTGCCCGTGCGGCAGCGAGCCGCCCCCGGTCAGCGGCAGCGCCCGCGCCACGATCCCCACCCCCGCAGTCAGCACCTGCCCCGGGGTCATGTGCTCCTCGCCGAGCACCAGATGGACGTCGATGCCGTTGTCGCCGGGGACCGTCAGCGCCGTGACGAAGCCGTCCGGGGTGCCTGCCACCCCCACCCGGTCCGGACGGACGCTACGGCGGTGCAGTCCGCGCAGCGTACGGCCCTGCCAGGGGCCGGAGCCGGGCCGCAACGGCAACTCGGTGAACGGCTGCCGCCAGGTGGTGCGCAGCGCCAGGGCACTGGCCAGCACCAGCCGCGCCTCCCGGGTCAGCGTCACCGGCATGCGCTCCACCAGCCCGCCGGTCCGCTCGGCCGCCCAGGCGTCCAGCCGCTCCTGCGCGGTGACGAGGTCGTCCCCGAACACCCCGTACGTTCCGGCCGGCAGCCCGCCCCGCCACTCCTCCCGCAGGGTGAGCGCCTGGTGCGTCCACAGCCCGAGGGCCGCGTCCAGCCCGGACACCGACCGCAGCGCCGCCAGCAACTCCCGCGCCGCACCGGCCGCCTGATCCGCCGGCAGACCGAGAGCCTCGCTCAGCTCCACCCGCGCCGGGCCGGCGGCGCCGTCGGCCAGGAAGGCCAGCAGGGGCCAGACCCCGGCCGCCGACGTGACCGTGCCGTTCCGTGCCGTCGCCGCCCACCGCTGGGTGAGCCCGTTCACCGCCCGGACGACCTCGCCGCCCACCCGGCTCCGGGTCTGGGTGTCCCCCCGCATTCCGCCCCCGTTCGTGCCCCGATCGCCATTCACCGCGTCGTACGTCGGCCCGGCCACCGGCCGTTCACCGGTCCCGCGCCGCCCCCGCTCGACACATGAGCACGGTACCGGTGTCCCAGCCCCGCCTCCTGGCCCCCACCAGCCGGAAGAGCCATATCGGCCACCTTGCCCGCACGCGCAGGGGTCACAGGGGCGTACAGGTGTGAGCACCGCCGGGTGAGCGCATCTATGAGGGAGAAAGTGCCTGGGTAAAGCCTTCCCATCCCCCAGGTCATCACATCGGGTGATTCTCTGGCCTTCGCTTGCATGGCACAACCCACGGTTGCCACGCTGTTGCTGTCTGTACAACCTGATGGGAGCGGCCAGTGACTTTCGGTGAGCAGCCGGCGTACCTGCGTGTCGCGGGTGATCTCCGCAAGAAGATCGTCGACGGTTCGCTGCCGCCCCACACCCGCCTGCCCTCCCAGGCCCGCATCCGCGAGGAGTATGGCGTCTCGGACACCGTCGCGCTGGAGGCCCGCAAGGTGCTGATGGCCGAGGGCCTGGTCGAGGGCCGCTCCGGTTCGGGGACGTATGTCCGCGAGCGCCCGGTGCCCCGCCGCGTGGCCCGCTCCGGATACCGCCCGTCCGGCGGCGCCACCCCCTTCCGGCAGGAGCAGGCCGACGCCTCGGTGCGCGGCACCTGGGAGTCCAGCAGCGAACAGGCCGAGGCCGGGGCCGCCATCGCCGCGCGGCTCGGCATCGAGGCCGGGGAACGCGTCATGCGCACCAAGTACCTGTTCCGGGAGGGCGGCGAGCCGATGATGCTCTCCACCTCCTGGGAGCCCCTCGCCGTCACCGGCCGCACCCCCGTGATGCTGCCCGAGGAGGGGCCGCTCGGCGGCATGGGCGTGGTCGAGCGCATGCGCGCCATCGACGTCATCGTGGACAACGTCACCGAGGAGGTCGGCGCCCGCCCCGGCCTCGCCGAGGAACTCCACGCGCTCGGCGGCGTCCCCGGCCATGTGGTCGTGGTCGTCCAGCGCACGTACTACGCCTCCGGCCGCCCGGTGGAGACGGCGGACGTGGTGATTCCGGCGGATCGGTATCGGGTGGCTTATCACTTGCCTGTGCGGTGAGGAGGGTTCGGGGCGGGGGCCGGTCCGGGGTGGGACTGGGGCCGGGGGCCCCGGGGGCCAGGGGCCGGGGGTCGGTCCGGAGCGGGGGCGAGTAGCCGGACGGGCCGTACGGCACGGGCCCTGGGTGGGAGAGGCCCCCGGGTTCGGCGCGGGCCGTAGGTGCGGGCGGTGGGTCGTACAGGCGCAGGGTGCCGACCGCCGGGGTTCGCGGGTGCGGGACGGCGAGGCCGGAAGTGCGGGGCCGTCGGATCCGCGGCCGCCGGCCCGTCGCCGAGCGTGGTGATTGGCAGACTTGTTCCGGTCCGGCCGCAGGGGCGGCCTTCTGACCAGTGGCAATCGGCAGATGGCCTGGAACGGATCTGCCCATCACTCCACCGGGGGGCGCCGCCGTGCTCGGGCAGGTGTGCGCCCCCTGAGTGAGGTAGCGCACACCCTCGGACCACCTTGGCGGCGGATGTCCGGCTGTGCGGCCTCCGGCCTCCGGTGAGCCGGGCGCCATGATTCGGCCGTTTTCCCTGGTGGACTGGGGTCACACGGATATGCCCGCGACTCGGGACAGCGGCGCTCACGACGGCGCGTTTGCTTCTGTGCGCCCCCCGCGTTCTGGCTGGTTGCATACCTCTTTGTGAAAAGGCGTGTTCGCTGCGTAAAGGTTGGGCGTACGCTCGGGCATATGCGTATTGCGGTTTCCTTAGGCGGGGCACGGTGGGGGCCCTCGACTGGAAGCGGGTGGGGTGGTGCGAGAAGGAGCGGCTCGGGTGGTGGGGACCATGAGTGAGGGGACCGTCTCTCTGCCCTGGATCGTGATACGGCAGGACGACAACGGCAACCGCTACCGCGTCGGCCGGTACGCGACCCGTGCCGAGGCCCAGCGGATCGCCGACAGCCTCGATGACCGGGGGCACAAACAGCTCTACTGGGTCGAGCGCATCGGCCAGAACGGGGACGGCGTCCGCAACTGACCACGCGCGCCCTCCCGTAGGCTCCGGCCCATGACGACGCCCATGACGCCCGGCACACCCAGCCCGGACCGGATCGTGGTGGTGGGAGCCGCCCTGCTCGACGGCGGCCGACTGCTCGCCGCGCGCCGCAGCGCACCCGCCGACCTGGCCGGCCGCTGGGAGCTGCCAGGCGGCAAGGTCGAGCCGGGCGAGCGGCCCGAGGGCGCCCTGGTCCGTGAACTGCGCGAGGAACTCGGCGTCGAGGCCGAAGCGGTCGAGCGCGTGCCGGGGGAGTGGCCGCTGCGGGAGCCGTACGTCCTGCAGGTGTGGACCGCCCGCCTGCGCCCCGGCTCGCCCGCGCCGAGGCCCCTCCAGGACCATGACGAGCTGCGCTGGCTGACCCCGGACCGGATCTGGGAGGTGGACTGGCTCGACCAGGACGTCCCGGCGGTCCGTGAAGTCTCACCCCGGCTCGTCACCGGTCTGCGCTGAGCGCCCCCTACGCCGTTCGTGCCACTGTGCGCCCTCTCGCGCGGTACTGCCTCCTGGATATCGGGTATGTGCCCATTAACCCCACGAAACCGGACATGGGTGGGGGCTCGCTGGCCTGGGAAGTGATCGGCGTGATCGACACCGAAGGCGACTGCGCCGAGTGGACCTTTCCCGCGGAACCGGGTGCCGTACGCACCGCACGTGCCGCGGTCCGCGGCCAGTTGCACGGCTGGGACCTCGGCTGCCTCGCCGACCTCGCCGCATTGCTCGTCAGCGAGTTGGTCACCAACTCGTTGCGGCACGCCACCGGCCCCATCGGCGTACGGCTCGTCCGTCCCGTCGGACTGGACGACGCGCTGCTGGTGGAGGTGTCCGACCCGCTGCCCGACCCGCCGCGCGAGCGCGTCGCCCGCGACGAGGACGAGAGCGGGCGCGGTCTGCAACTCGTCGCCGGCTCCTCGCGCCGCTGGGGCACCCGGCCCGGCGCGAGCGGAAAGACCGTCTGGTTCGAACTGGCGGTGCCGGGGTGAGCCGGAAGCACCCGGGGGGCACGGGGGTGTACAGCCGGCGGGGTCGCGTCCATCGTGCGCCGCGGATGCGCGGCCGGCTTCGCGGTGCGTGATTCGAGGGCGTGTTCCCTGGTTAGAAGAGTGGAAGTGATCTCACGGAGCGGTCCGAAAAACATCTGGACCGAGCTGTGATCGTGAACACCGTGTCGTGCGGCGCCGTAGTGCTGGATACTGCGGGCAGCCGCTGCCGGTGACCGGTGCCGGGCGCGGTGAGCTGGAGGGGACGGTTCGCGTGAGCGAGATACCAGCGAAGGCCACGGAGTCCGAGGACCCGTCGGACGGCGCGATGAACCAGGCCGTGGAGGCCACCGCACCCGGCGACGCCATGTGGCAGAGCAGTCCGCCCGGTTCCATGTACGACTACATCAAGGTCGCGTCCTTCTCCATCAACCCCGGCGGGCTGGTCGACCAGTGGAGTCTGCGCGCCGAGCAGCTCTTCGGCGTCCCCGCCGCACGCGCCGTCGGCATGGACCCGATAGAGGCCTTCATCGACCCCGACCTGCGCGAGCGCGGCCAGCGCAAGATGGCCGAAATCCTCGACGGCCGGGAGTGGACCGGGGTCGTGCCCTTCCGGATGCCGGACGCGGCGGACGGCGGGCGCGGCGCGGAGGGCCTGGCCGAGGTCTACGTCATGCCCACCCGGACCGCCGAGGGCGACAACGCCGCTGTGTGCATCGTCGTGGACGTCCGTACCCTGCGCAGCATCGAGACCGATCTGGCCGCCTCGCAGGCCATTTTCGGCCAGTCACCGTTCGGATTCCTGCTGATCGACACCGAACTGAGAGTCCGTCGGGTCAACGAGCGGTTCGCCTCCATCTTCGGCGGAACCTCGGACGACCATCGTGGCAAGGGAGTTCACGACTATCTGGCGCGCGGTGAGGCCGAGCGGGTCTCGGCCACCCTGCGGCGGGTGCTGGAGACCGGCCAGTCCATCACCGACATGCATGTCACCGGCCACGTCCCCGGCTCCGAGGAGCGCCGGCACTGGTCCGTCAACCTCTACCGCGTGCACAGCGGCAGCGGCCGGCCCATCGGCATCGCCTGGCTCGGCACCGACATCACCGCCCGCCGCGCCGCCGCCCGCGAGGCCGCCGCCGCCCGGCGCAACCTCGCCCTGCTCAACGAGGCCGGCGCCCGCATAGGGAACTCCCTCGACCTGGAGACCACGGCCCGGGAACTCCTCGACGTCGTCGTCCCCGGTTTCTGCGACCTCGCCACCGTCGACCTCTACCAGGGCCTGCTCACCGGCGACGAGACCCCGCCCGGACTCGCCGACGGCAGCGCCGAACTGCGCCGCGTCGCCTTCGCGAGCGCCGTCTCCGGCGCCCCCTTCTCCGGATCCGGCGAGCCCGTCGAGGTCGGCGCCGTCCACCACTTTCCCTTCAACTCGCCCTGTGCGGACGCCCTGCGCGCCGCCCGGCCGCAGGCGGTGCCCCCTGAGGAGGGCGGCCTCGTGCAGTCCACGCTGGCCGTGCCGATGGTCGCCCACGACACGGTCGTCGGCCTCGCCCAGTTCTCCCGTGCCAAGGGCAGCGAGCCGTTCGGCGACCGCGACCGGGACCTGGCGGTGGAGCTGGCCGCGCGCGCGGCGGTCTGCATCGACAACGCGCGCCTGTACCGCCGGGAGCACGAGCGGGCGCTGATACTGCAGCGCTCGCTGCTGCCGCCGGGCGACCCGGAGGCCTCCGGGCTGGACATCGCCTGCCGCTATCTGCCCGGCAACGCGGCGACCGAGGTGGGTGGCGACTGGTTCGACGTGATCGAACTGCCGGGCCACCGTACGGCGTTGGTGGTGGGCGACGTGATGGGGCGGGGGCTGCGGGCGGCCGTCGCGATGGGTGAACTCCGGACGGCCGTACGGACGTTGGCGCTGCTGGACCTGGAACCGGCGGAGGTGCTGTCCGCGCTGGACGAGATCGCGCGGGGGCTGGGGACCCCGGGGGGCGTGCAGCAGGCGACCCGTGCGGCCCGCCAGCCGAGGGACGCCGACCTCTCCGAGGTCTACCTCGCGACCTGCGTCTACGCGGTGTACGACTCCGTCACCAGACGCTGTACGTTCGCCAACGCCGGCCATCTGCCGCCGGTGCTGGTCGAGCCCGGTGAGCCGGCCCTGATGCTGGACGTGCCGCCCGGCATGCCGCTCGGGGTGGGCGGGGAGCCGTTCGAGGAGGTCGAGGTCGAGCTGCCGGAGGGCGCGCTGCTGGCGCTCTACACGGACGGGCTGGTCGAGTCCCGGGACCACCCCCTGGACGAGGGCCTGCAGGCGTTCGTCGGCGCGCTCACCGATCCCTCCCGCCCGCTGGAGGACGTCTGCGACCACGTCCTCAACACGCTCGACACCCACCACGGCGAGGATGACATCGCGCTGCTGATGGCCCGGGTGCAGGGACTGCCGGCCGAGTCCGTCGGCGACTGGACGCTGCCGCGCGAGCCGCGGAGTGTGGGGCGGGCGCGGGAGTACGCCCGGGGGCAGTTGCTCAGCTGGGATCTGGAGCCGCTGGTCGACACCACGGAGCTGCTGGTGAGCGAGCTGGTCACCAACGCGCTGCGGTACGGCGAGGGGGAGATACGGCTACGGCTGCTGCTGGACCGGACGCTGGTGTGCGAGGTGTGGGACTCCGGGCTGGTCCAGCCCCGGCGCCGGCGGGCCCGGGACACCGACGAGGGGGGCCGGGGGCTGCAGCTGGTGGGGTTGCTGAGCGCGGCGTGGGGATCGCGCCGGACGCCTCGCGGCAAGACGGTGTGGTTCGAGTTGCCGTTGCCCGGGGGAGAGACGGGGCTCACCGACCCGGCGGAGGCCTTGCTGAGCCTCTTCTGAGCGGCGTTGCCGGTCAGGCAGGTGCCGAGAAGCGGCGGCGGGCCCTTGACTGTGGTCCGCCGTAGCTCGCCGGGGGGCCGGCGTCCGGGTCCTCGGCCAGGAGGACTCCGCCCAGGACCGCGGCGGCCAGACCCGGCGCGTCGCCGTCGGCGCTCGTGTGCGGGTTGCCGTGGGCCCGGACGTTCCGTTCCGCCAGGTCCCGGGCCTCGCGGGCCAGGAAGTCGGCCGGGCCGGCGTGACCCGCGCCCAGTTCGCGTACCGCCTCCGCCAGGCGGACCCGCGCTTCCGGGCCCACCGCCCCCCGGTGCACCGTGACGAAGTCCTCCGCCCCGGCGACGCAGCTCCTCGCCACGAGCAGCGCCGCGGCGGACGGCGCACCGGCGTGGCCCGTCTCCAGCCGCTCCACCGCCCGCGCGATCCGGCGCAGGGCGTCCAGCGGGTCGTACGGACCCGCCGTCAGCTCCCTCCGTACGGCGGCCAGCACGGCGTCCGCGTGGGCCAGCCGGGCATGCAGCTCACCGCTGGTCAGAGGGACCGGCACGCCCCCCTTCCGGACCGCCGCGATCTCCGCCTCCGCGCCGGTCAGCACGGCCGGTACCAGTTCCGCCGCCTCCCGCAGCTCCGCGGCGAGCCGCTCCACCCCCGTGACGAGCATGTCGGCCTGGGCCACCGCGCCCTCGGCGGCGCGCAGCTGCGCGGCGGCCCGTGCGCCGTCGCCCGCGTCGGCCGACTGGCGGGCCTCGTTGAGCCGCATGGTGGCGAACACCAGCCGGTCCTTGGCCTGTTCCAGGTAACCGGTGACGGGCGCGACGGCCGCGGGCGTGCAGCGGTCGTGCACGGCGGTCAGGGTGTCCTCGGCGGTCAGCGTCCGTCCCGTCAGCTCCCGGAACCGCCCCTCGGCGACCTCCAGCGCCCCGGCCAGGCCCGGCCCCTCCAGCTCCCGCAGCCGGTCCAGCGCGGGAGCCTCCGCGTCCAGCCGGCGTCCCGCCTCCGCGCACCGGCCGACCACGCCGACCAGCGCCTGCCGCCGGGCCGCGGCGTCCTGCGGCACCCTCTGTTCGTACCGCCGCCAGATCGCGCACGCGGCCGCCAGCTCGGTCTCGGCGGCCCGCAGCGCGTGGACGAAGGGCTCGGTCTCGGTCTCCGCGAAGTACGCCTGGACGAAGGGGAGTTCCTCCCGGCTCGTGCGCACACAGTCGTCGGCCAGGATCAGCGCGGCGCGCGCCTGACGCTCGGAGTCGGCCTGGGTGGGTGCCGGCGGGGCGGGAGAGACGATCCCGGGGGTCGTACGGGTACGGGCCCGGCGGGTGCGGCGCAGATAGCCGTATCCGGCCAGCCCCACGGCGGCGGCCACCGCGATCAGGGGCAGCACGAGGTCGGTGGTGGACGTCTCGTCCTGCTGGGGGGCGGCGGCGCTCGCGACGGTGCCGGTGGGCGCCACGGGAACCGGATCTTGCGGCCCGGCCGTCATCACCGGCAACACCAGCCACCCGGCCCCGACGACGACACCCAGCACGGCATGCACCACCCGCACCCGTATGTGCGCCTTGGCGCGCCGGGGCCGGCCGCGGATCAGGGAGGACGTCACATTTTGGAGCGTATGGGCAGGTAGACGCCTTCGCGAGCGGGATGGATACGGGTGGGGGACGGGATGGGCAGGGGGTCAGGAATGGACGCCAGAGGAAGCGACCGCGCAACGGCGGACGGGGCGCCGGCGGACGCGGTGACAGCGGAGGGGACGCCGGCGGACGGGGCAACAGCCGAGGCGGCAGTAACCGACACGGCAATAACCGACGGGCCAACACCGGACGCCGAAACCCGCGCCGGCGGTGCGAGCCGGAAACGCACCTGGGCCCGCGCAGTGCGGCGCGCCGCGCTCGCCCTCGTCCTCCTCCTGCTCCTCCCCACCGTCGCCGCCGAGACCGCCCTCCGCCTCAACTACAGCGGCACCCCGGAACGCGGCACGCACACCCGCGACCGCGACGCCATCTGGCTCGGCCACGCCTGGATCGACGGCCGCAAGACCGACGCCGACGTCACCGCCCTGGTCCGCCGTCTGCGCGACACCGGGATCCGCGACCTGTACGTCCACGCGGGTCCCCTGGAACACGACGGCACGCTCCCGGCGTCGGCGTACCCCAAGGCAGGTTGGCTCATCAGCACGCTGCACAGCAGAGCGCCGCACATCCGGATCCAGGCCTGGCTCGGCGACGAGGTCGCCCCCGAGAAGCCGTACGCCATGCACCTGGAGCGCGCCGCGACCCGCTCGGCCGTGGTGGTGTCCACCCGCCGCATCCTGGACGCCGGCTTCCAGGGCGCCCACTTCGACCTGGAGCCCCTGCACTCCGGCGACCGGAACTACCTGGCTCTCCTGGACGCCCTGCGCAGCGTCACCCGCGCCCGCCACGCCGTGCTCTCCGTCGCCGCCCACCAGATCGATCCGCTCCCGGCCCTCCACTCCTTCTGGGGTACGGTCACCGGCCACCCCAAGTGGTGGTCGCAGGCGTACTTCGGGCAGGTCGCGCGCCGCGTCGACCAGATCGCGGTGATGTCGTACGACACCATGCAGCCGTTGCAGAGCCTGTACGGCGGCTATGTCGCCCAGCAGACCTCGCTGGCCCTGGAGGTCACACCCGAGTCCACCGATCTCCTCATGGGCCTGCCCTTCTACCACGAGAACCGCTTCGGCCACTGGGCCCGCGCCGAGACCGTCCCGGCCGCCGTACGCGGGGTCCGCCTCGGCCTGTCCCGTACCGCCAGGGACCGGGCCCGCTTCGGCGTCGCCCTCTACGTCGACTTCGCGGCCACCGAGGCGGACTGGACGGCCTATCGGGAGGACTGGGTCCGGTGAATCGGGAAGACTGGGTCCGGTGACCGGAACACGACAGCACAGGACCGTCGCCGACCTCGCCCCCCTTGCCCGTGCCGCCCTCGGCCGGCACCGCACGCTCACGGCCGTCAACCGGCTGCGCGGCGGCTCCAAAAAGGGCGTCTACCGGCTCCGCCTCGACGACGGCGGCACCGCGATCGCCTACGTCTGGTCGGCGGACGAGGACTACTGGGACCAGCCGGACGCCGACCCCCGCGACCCCTTCTCACACGCCTCCGGACTCGATCTGTTCACCGCCGCCCACGAGCGCCTGGCCGCCGCCGGCGTCCGCACCCCCCGCCTGCTCCACCTGGACCCCGAAGCAAGCGCGGCCGTGGTCGAGGACCTGGCCGGCGGCAGCCTGGAGGAGGCGCTGCGCCGGGACCCGGACGCGGCGGGCCCGGCGCTGCGGGAGCTGGCCGGCGCCCTGCACGCCCTGCGCGGCTGCCGCTCCGCCGCCCACGGCAAGGTCGCGCTGGTCGACGGCGGCGGCACCGCGTACGGCGCCTCCTGCGCCCGGCTCGTCGCCGACCGCGCCCTGTCCGACATCGCCGGGACCGCCGTACGCGACCCGCGGGTCGCCGCCGCCCGGGAGCGGCTGGAGGACCGCGTGCGTTCGCTGGCCGAGGCGGTGCACCCACGTGCGGAACACAGCCTCGTCCATGGTGAACTCGGCCCGGACCACGTCCTGTTGGACGCCGCCGGCCGTCCCGCGCTCATCGACATCGAAGGACTGATGTACTTCGACGCCGAGTGGGAGCATGTCTTCCTGCGGCTGCGCTTCGGGCCGCACTACGACGCCCTGCGCGCCCCCGGCCTGGACGAGGACCGGCTGCGGCTGTACCGGCTGGCGATGCACCTGAACCTGGTGGCCGGCCCGCTGCGGCTCGCCGACGGCGACTTCCCGCAGGCCGAGTTCATGCGGGGGATCGCGGAGTACAACCTGGCCGAGGCCCTGGCCCTGGTGGGAGCATGATGGGCATGCACATGTTCTTGGTGGTGGCGGCCGTGCTGGCGGTGACGTTCATGGGGGTGCTCGGCGCCGTGGCCGTCCTGGGGGAGTGGTTGCCGTCGGGGTTCCCTCCCCGGGTGCTGCGGCCACGGCTGTGGGGGTACGGGGCGCTGGCGAGCGCGGTCGGGCTGGGCCTGTTCATGTTCCTCGGGCCGCTCGCCGGCGCGGGGGTGGAAGCCCTCCCGGCCCTGGGGTGGTGCCTGTGGATGGGAGGGATGGTGGTCCAGTTCCGCGCCCAGCGCCCCGGTCGCCCCGCTGCTACGAAGTCCGCCTCCTGATCTTCGAGCCCAGCCACACCAGCGGGTCGTACTTACGGTCGACCGCGCGCTCCTTCAGGGGGATCAGGGCGTTGTCGGTGATCTTGATGCCCTCGGGGCAGACCTCCGTGCAGCACTTGGTGATGTTGCAGTAGCCGAGGCCGTGTTCGTCCTGGGCCGTGCGCTTGCGGTCCAGGCCGGTCTCGGCGGCCGCGTCCAGCGGGTGCATGTCGAGTTCGGCGACCCGCATCAGGAAGCGCGGACCCGCGAACGCCGTCTTGTTCTCCTCGTGATCGCGGACGACATGGCAGGTGTCCTGGCACAGGAAGCACTCGATGCACTTGCGGAACTCCTGCGAGCGGTCCACGTCCTCCTGCATCATCCGGTACTCGCCGGCGCCCAGCCCGGCGGGCGGGACGAACGCCGGGACCTCCCGGGCCTTCTGGTAGTTGAAGCCGACGTCCGTCACCAGGTCCCGGACCACCGGGAACCCCCTCATCGGTGTCACCGTGATCGTCTCCGCCCGGTCGAAGACCGACATGCGGGTCATGCACATCAGCCGGGGGCGGCCGTTGATCTCCGCCGAGCACGAACCGCACTTGCCCGCCTTGCAGTTCCAGCGCACGGCCAGATCGGGGGCCTGGGTGGCCTGGAGGCGGTGGATGATGTCCAGGACCACCTCGCCGTCGTTCACCTCGACGGTGAAGTCGGCCAGGCCACCGCCCTCGACGTCACCCCGCCACACCTTGAAGCGGGCCTCGTAGCTGCTCACTCGTACAGCTCCTCTTCGGCGAGGTACTTGACCAGCTCCTCCTTCTCGAAGAGGGCGAGCAGGTCCGGGCGGATGGGTGCGGTGGTCTCGCGGGTGAGGCGGATCTGGCCGCGGGCGGGGTCGGTCGCCGCGAGGCCGCCGGTGGGGTCGGCGAGGGCGCACAGCAGGTTCACGTTGCGCCACGTGCGGTCCATCGTGGGGTGGTCCTCGCGGGTGTGGCCGCCGCGCGACTCGGTGCGCTCCAGGGCTGCCCGGGCGACGCACTCGCTGACCAGCAGCATGTTCCGCAGGTCCAACGCCAGATGCCAGCCGGGGTTGAACTGGCGGTGGCCCTCGACCCCGGCCCGGCGGGCCCGTACCCGCAGCTCCGCGAGCTTGTGCAGGGCCTGCTCCATCTCGCCCTCGCGGCGGATGATGCCGACCAGGTCGTTCATGGTCTGCTGGAGTTCCTGATGCAGGGTGTACGGGTTCTCCGGCGGCCCCGCCTCGCCCTCCCGGTCCGCCTCCGCGGAGAACGGCCGCAGGGCCTCCGCCGCGGCCGTGTTGACCTGGGCGTCGTCCACCGGCGGACGCCGGTGGGCCGGCCCCTGCGCGTACTCCGCCGCGTGCCAGCCCGCCCGGCGCCCGAAGACCAGCAGGTCGGAGAGCGAGTTGCCGCCGAGGCGGTTGGAGCCGTGCATACCGCCGGCCACCTCACCGGCCGCGAACAGGCCCGGCACCCCGCGCGCCGCCGCCGTGTCGGAGTCGACCGCGATACCGCCCATCACGTAGTGACAGGTCGGGCCGACCTCCATCGCCTCCGCCGTGATGTCGACGTCCGCCAGCTCCTTGAACTGGTGGTACATGGAGGGCAGCCGGCGCCGGATCACCTCGGCGGGCATCCGGGTGGACACGTCCAGGAGGACCCCGCCGTGCGGCGAGCCCCGGCCCGCCTTCACCTCGGCGTTGATGGCGCGGGCCACCTCGTCGCGGGGGAGGAGTTCGGGTGGGCGCCGGTTGTTGTCCGGGTCCTCGTACCACCGGTCGGCCTCCTCCTCCGACTCGGCGTACTTCTCCTTGAAGACGTCCGGGATGTAGTCGAACATGAACCGCTTGCCCTCGGAGTTCCGCAGCACCCCGCCGTCGCCGCGCACCGACTCCGTGACGAGGATGCCCTTCACCGACGGCGGCCAGACCATCCCCGTCGGGTGGAACTGCACGAACTCCATGTTCAGCAGCGGCGCGCCCGCGAGCAGGGCGAGGGCATGCCCGTCACCCGTGTACTCCCACGAGTTCGACGTCACCTTGAAGGACTTGCCGATACCGCCGGTCGCGATGACGACGGCTGGGGCCTCCAGGACGAAGAAGCGTCCGGTCTCGCGCTCGTAGGCGAAGACCCCGGAGACACGGTCCCCCGCGGGGGAGCCGCCGTCGGACGCCGTCTTGAGGACCCTGGTGACCGTGCACTCCTGGAAGACCTTCAGCCGGGACTCGTAGTCCCCGGTCTCCTTGAAGTCCTCCTGCTGCAGCGCGACGATCTTCTGCTGGAGGGTGCGGATCAGCTCCAGGCCCGTACGGTCGCCGACGTGCGCGAGGCGCGGGTACTCATGGCCGCCGAAGTTGCGCTGGGAGATCCGCCCGTCCTTTGTACGGTCGAACAGCGCGCCCCAGGTCTCCAGCTCCCACACCCGGTCCGGGGCCTCCTGCGCGTGCAGCTCGGCCATCCGCCACTGGTTGAGGAACTTGCCGCCGCGCATGGTGTCGCGGAAGTGCACCTGCCAGTTGTCGTGCTCGTTGGCGTTGGCCATGGCCGCCGCGATGCCGCCCTCGGCCATCACCGTGTGCGCCTTGCCGAACAGCGACTTGCAGATCACCGCCGTACGGGCGCCCCGCTCGCGCGCCTCGATCGCGGCCCGCAGCCCGGCGCCGCCGGCACCGACCACGACGACGTCCCACTCCTGGCGGTCCACCACGGACATTAGACGGCTCACCTGTTCCTAGAAGAAGCGCGGGTCGGCGAAGACCCCGGACGCGACGAGATAGACGTAGAAGTCGGCGAGCGCCACGCTCAGCAGCGACGCCCAGGCCAGCTGCATGTGCCGGGCGTTGAGCCTGCCGACGAACTGCCACGCCTTGTAGCGCACGGGATGTCTGGAGAAGTGCTTGAGCTTGCCGCCGACGATGTGCCGGCAGGAGTGGCAGGAGATGGTGTACGCCCAGATGAGCGTGATGTTGACCAGGAACACGACGGTGCCGAGGCCCATGTGGCCCCAGTTCTCGTGCGTGTCGCGGAAGGACAGCACGGTGTCGTACGTCAGCACGCCCGCGACCAGGATCGCCGCGTAGAAGAAGTACCGGTGGACGTTCTGCAGGATCAGCGGGAAGCGGGTCTCGCCGGTGTACGCCCGGTGCGGCTCGGCCACCGCGCAGGCGGGCGGGGACGCCCAGAAGCTGCGGTAGTACGCCTTGCGGTAGTAGTAGCAGGTCAGGCGGAAGCCCAGCGGGAAGATCAGGATGATGATCGCCGGGGAGATCGCCCACCAGCTGCCGAAGAGGTCCGCGTTCGGGCCGGACGGCATGTTCTTGCAGTTCTCCGCCAGACACGGCGAGTAGAACGGCGAGACGTACGGCGCCGCGTAGTAGTGCGCGTTGGCGAAGGCCCGCCAGGTCGAGTAGACGACGAAGGCCAGCAGACCGGCCGCGGTGACGGCGGGCGCCAGCCACCAGCGGTCGGTCCGCAGATGCGGGGCCGTGAGTGCGGCGCGCGCACCGGTTCGTACGCCGCCGCTGTTCTGTTGGGGTTCCGTACCAGTGGCCAAGGCAGGCTCCGGTCGTCAGGGATCAGGGGGCGTGCCGGTCGCGGGCGCCCAGGCCCTCGTCGTCCGAGCCCACCCACAGGCTGGTGTCGTACGGCGCGTCGGAGATGGTGACGAGGTCGGGGCGGCGCGGGGCCTCCCCGGTGGTGGCGGCCGCACGCAGCAGCGCCACGCTCTCGCGCAGATGGTCGGCGTCCAGGCGGACCCGGCGCATCTCCAGGCCGCCGCTGCCGAGCTGGTGTTCCAGCCGTCCCAGCGACCGGTTGAGGTCGTCGAGGGAACGCTGGACCGAGGTGATGTCGTCGTGCACGGACATGACTTGCCCTCACTTCCGCGGGTCCGGCGGACCCTGGGCGGCAACGTTCATGCGCCTTGGAGTGTTGCGCGTCACACCCGCCGATGTGAAGGCGTGTGCAGCGATTGGCGGAGGCGCACTGGTGCATCTCGGGTGGTGTTGCGCCGCACGGGTGGGGTTACCGTCCGTCGTCGCCGTGTCGCCCGGTGTGGCCGGATCCTTTCCTCTTCAGTGGGCCGCATAGATCTGATCAGCTCCATATACCGCCAAAGGTGATCAGTTCCATATACCGACAAATGCGAGCATAAACCCGCGGCTTCCCGGAGGTAGCAGAGATGTCCCACGACGGCGTCCGCGCTGGGCAGCGTCCCGAAGGGGCGCGGGGAACTGCGCGAGCAACCACGACGGCGCGGCAGACGACCGACGGCGCATCCCGGCCCTTCCAGCGGAGCGTCACCCGCTCGGTCTCCTTCCTGGCCGCGGGCGTGCTCGCGGTGCCGTTCCTCGCCGGGTGCAGCCACGACGAAAAGGTCAGCAAGCCGCTCGCCGGTCAGGACATCGCTCCGGCCGCCCGTGACCTGGTCGCCGACGGCGGGACGCTGAAGTGGGCCGTCGACGCCGTGCCCGAGACCCTGAACACCTTCCAGGCCGACGCGGACGCCGGCACCAGCCGCGTCGCCCAGGCCGTCCTGCCGTCGATGTTCCGGCTGGACGCCAGTGGCCGGCCGGTGCCCAACCCGGCCTACCTGGAGTCGGCCAAGGTCATCGAGACCGAGCCGCGCCAGGTCGTGCTGTACAAGCTGAACCAGCAGGCCGTCTGGAGCGACGGCCGGGAGATCGGCGCCGCCGACTTCCTCGCCCAGTGGCGCGCCCTGGCCGGGAAGAACAGCGCCTACTGGACCGCCCGCAACGCCGGCTACGACCGCATCGAGAAGATCGAGCGCGGCGCCAGCGACCTCCAGGTCCGGGTCACCTTCTCCCGCCCCTACGCCGACTGGAAGTCGCTGTTCTCCCCGCTGTACCCGAAGGACGTCATGGGCACCCCGGGCGCCTTCAACGACGGCGCCCGCCGCAAGCTGACGGTCACCGCCGGGCCCTTCACGGTGAACAAGGTCGACACCGCCGCGAAGGACGTCGTCCTCACCCGCAACCCGCGCTGGTGGGGCAAGCGCGCCAAGCTGGACGAGATCGTGCTGCACGCCGTACCCCGCGACAAGCGGGCCGCCGCGCTCGCCGACGGCAGCGTGGACATCGCCGACGTCGACCCCGCGGACGCCCAGCGGATCGGGCTCGCCGCCCACCCCGCCGCGAACCCCTTGCAGGGCTCCGGCAAGACCTCGGTGAAGAAGCTGCGCGACTGGGCGCGCGCGCACGACTTCGACTCCGACGACGTCGAGGCCGGCCGCAAGCAGCTGCGCAGGACCATCTCCGAGTACCTGGACGAGCAGCAGGCGCTGAGCGGCGTCGAGGTCCGCAAGTCGCTGGAGCCCGCCTACACCCAGCTCGCCCTGAACGGCTCCACGGGCCCCCTCGCCGACGAACGCGTCCGCCGGGGGGTCGCCCGCGCCCTGGACCGCCGGGAACTGGCCAGGCTGGTGCTCACCCCGCTGGGCCTGCCCGCCGTTCCGGTCGGCAGCCATCTCGCCCTGTCCGGGCAGGCCGCGTACGCCGACAACAGCGGCGCGATCGGCGGCCCGGACCCCAAGGAGGCACAGGCGCTGCTCACCGACGCCGGCTGGGTGCCCGGCGGCCCGGTCAAGACGCAGAAGAAGAGCGAGAAGGCGGCCGGCCCCGAGCGCGACAAGAGCGACCACGAGGAGAAGTCCGACGGCGGAGGGGACGGCGAGTACGTCGTCGGCGGGGACGAGAAGAACGGCGGACGCGGGGACGGCGGCGACCGGCATCTGGCCCGGGAGGGCAAGCAGGGGGGTGCACAGGGTGCGTACGCCCCCCAGGGCACGGCCGCGCCGGCGGCCGCGGCCGTCCAGCCGCTCGCCAAGAACGGCAAGCCGCTCCAGCTCCGCTTCGTGCTCCCGACGGGCCCCGGCTCCCAGACGCTGAACTCGGTCGCCGAGCGGATCTCGGCCATGCTGGAGCGGGTCGGCATCCGCACGACGATCTCCAAGGTCCCGGACGCGAGCTACTTCAAGGACCACATCGCCTCCGGCGACTACGACCTCGCGCTGTACTCCTGGCCGACCTCCGCGTTCCCGGCGACGGACGACCGGCCGGTGTACGCGAAGCCGGTGCCGGCGGCGGACGGCTCGCTCAACGTCGAGCAGAACTACACACGGGTCGGCACGGACCAGGTGGACCAGCTGTTCGACGAGGCCGCGGCCACCCTGGACGAGGACGAGGAGGTGGCGCTGATCCGCAAGGCGGACTCGCGGATCTGGGCCGCTGCCGGGTCGATCCCGCTGTACCAGCGGCCTCAGCTCGTCGCGGTGCGAAAGAGCCTGGTCAACGCCGGGGCCTTCGGCTTCCGGACGCCGGTCTACGAGGACATGGGCTTCCTGAAGAAGGGCGGGAAGTTCCCGATCCCTCCCACCGGCCGCCCCTCACCCAGTTGATCTCCATGGAGATGATCACACGGCCCTGAGGAGGCCGACTCCCTCGGGGCCACGTACCATGGGGTGAGGCCGTGGCGTGTCCAGCCCGGCAGGACCCGCGCGACACAGACGTACGCGCAGGGCAATCCTCATACTCCGGGAGTTCCTCGCACTATGGCTGTGTCCATGACACGTCACGACATCCGCAACGTCGCCATCGTCGCTCACGTCGACCACGGCAAGACCACCATCGTCGACGGCATGCTGAAGCAGGCCGGCGCCTTCGCCGCGCACCAGCTCGAGGGCGTCGACGACCGCATGATGGACTCGAACGACCTGGAGCGTGAGAAGGGCATCACGATCCTCGCCAAGAACACGGCGGTGAAGTACCACCCCAAGGACGGCGGGGACCCGATCACCATCAACATCATCGACACCCCCGGCCACGCCGACTTCGGCGGCGAGGTCGAGCGTGGTCTGTCCATGGTGGACGGTGTCGTGCTGCTGGTGGACGCCTCCGAGGGCCCGCTGCCGCAGACCCGCTTCGTGCTGCGCAAGGCGCTGCAGGCCCGCCTCCCCGTCATCCTGTGCATCAACAAGACGGACCGCCCGGACGCCCGGATCGACGAGGTCGTCAACGAGACCTACGACCTGTTCCTGGACCTGGACGCGGACGAGGAGCAGATCGAGTTCCCGATCGTCTACGCCTGCGGCCGTGACGGCATCGCCTCGCTGACCAAGCCGGACAACGGCACGGTCCCGGCCGACTCCGACAGCCTGGAGCCGTTCTTCTCCACCATCCTGGAGCACATCCCGGCTCCGACGTACGAGGAGGACGCGCCGCTCCAGGCCCACGTCACCAACCTCGACGCCGACAACTTCCTCGGCCGTATCGCGCTGCTCCGGGTCGAGCAGGGCGAGCTGCGCAAGGGCCAGACGGTCGCCTGGATCAAGCGCGACGGGTCGATCAGCAACGTGCGGATCTCCGAGCTGATGATGACCGAGGCGCTCACCCGCAAGCCGGCGGAGAAGGCCGGCCCCGGTGACATCTGTGCGGTCGCCGGTATCCCGGACATCATGATCGGCGAGACCCTGGCCGACACCGAGAACCCGGTCCCGCTGCCGCTGATCACGGTCGACGAGCCCGCGATCTCCATGACCATCGGTACGAACACCTCGCCGCTGGTCGGCCGTGGCGGCACCGGCAAGGGCGCCGACGCGAAGTCGGCAGTGAAGGACCGCAAGGTCACCGCCCGCCAGGTCAAGGACCGCCTGGACCGCGAGCTGATCGGTAACGTCTCGCTGCGCGTGCTGGAGACCGAGCGCCCGGACGCCTGGGAGGTGCAGGGCCGTGGTGAGCTGGCGCTCGCCATTCTGGTCGAGACCATGCGCCGGGAGGGCTACGAGCTCACCGTCGGCAAGCCGCAGGTCGTCACCAAGGACGTCGACGGCAAGGTCTACGAGCCGGTCGAGCGCATGACGATCGACGTGCCCGAGGAGCACATGGGTGCCGTCACCCAGCTGATGGGTGTCCGCAAGGGCCGCATGGACAACATGTCCAACCACGGCTCGGGCTGGGTGCGCATGGAGTTCGTCGTGCCGTCCCGTGGTCTGATCGGTTTCCGGACCGAGTTCCTGACCCAGACCCGCGGCACCGGCATCGGCCACTCCATCCACGAGGGCCACGAGCCCTGGTTCGGCACGCTGCAGACCCGCAACAACGGCTCGCTGGTCGCCGACCGCTCCGGCGCCGTCACCGCGTTCGCGATGACGAACCTTCAGGAGCGCGGCGTGCTCTTCGTGGAGCCGGGCACCGAGGTGTACGAGGGCATGATCGTCGGTGAGAACTCCCGCTCCGACGACATGGACGTCAACATCACCAAGGAGAAGAAGCTCACCAACATGCGGTCCTCGACGGCCGACGTGGCCGAGTCGATCGTGCCGCCGCGCAAGCTGTCGCTGGAGCAGTCGCTGGAGTTCTGCCGCGACGACGAGTGCGTCGAGGTGACCCCGGAAGCCGTTCGCATCCGCAAGGTCAACCTCGACCAGCGTGAGCGGGCCCGCGCCGCGAGCCGCGCCAAGCACGGCTGATTCCGGAACAGTTGAGCCCGGGTGCCCCCAGAATGGGGACACCCGGGCTTTTTGCAACCCGTTTTCGGGGGCCGCATGTCCGACATGCGGAGATCGCTGCCCGATAGCCAAGTAACAAGTCCGTTTCGCGCCTTCTTCCGGCGAACAGTTTGTCCAGATTTTGGAAGGTCTAGCCGTGAGCCGTGACTGAATTGAGATCTACGGGCAGTGGTCGGTGGTCGACCCATGGCAGATAGTTAGCCGCGTAGCGCTCGGGTCAATGGGTCTCGCGCTGTGGGGACAGCGCGTCGACTCACGAGCACCAGAGGGTGTCTGGCCCTCCGTCAGGGGTGTCGGAGGCAAGACGGAAACCCTCTTCTGTTGGTGAACACGTGGAGTCATGAGGAGGAACCCCCATGCGCGGTGTCACAAACACCATGTGGGTCAGTTCGTCGCTTCCAGCGGTGTGATTCGGCTGTAGAACTACGCGCGTCCGCCTCGCGGTTCCGCGCGTCCTCGGAGTACCCGGGAACCTCTCACACTCATATCTGTGAAACGGACGAACCGTGACAAGTCCTATCGACATTGAGGGCGGCGGAACTTCGGTCGTCGTCGACGGCGAACCAGGGCCGGAGGCGAAGAGCGAAGCCGTCAAGCTCGAAGGCCGGTCCCCCGGCCAGCTGATGTGGCTGCGCTTCAAGCGCGACCGCACCGGTGTGATCTCGGCCTACGTCGTGGGCTTCTTCTTCCTGATCGGACTGTTCGCCCCGCTGATCTCCAAGCTGTACGGGAAGAACCCGTACACGGTGTACGCGGACGAGCGCCCGGAACTCTTCGACAGCGCCGGCGTGCCGGTGCATCCCAACGGCGGCATCAGCAGTGAGTTCTGGTTCGGTCTCGAACCCGGCAACGGCTACGACGTCTTCACCAAGCTGATCTACGGCATCCGCACCTCGCTGATGATCTCGGTCGCCGTCACCATCACGGTTGTGGTGACCGGCATCCTGCTCGGTGTCGCGGCCGGCTATCTCGGTGGCAGGACCGACTACTTCATCGGCCGGGTCATCGACTTCCTGCTCGCCTTCCCCGCGCAGCTGTTCTTCATCGCCAGCATGCCGGTCGTGGTGTCCCTGTTCGTCAGTCCCCGCGACGAGACACCCACCTACGTCCGTGTGGTGGCGCTGATCATCGTCCAGTGGTTCCTGGGCTGGATGGGGCTCGGGCGCATCCTGCGCGGCACCGCACTCGCCCTGCGGGAGAGGGAGTTCATCGAGGCGGCCAAGGTCAGCGGGGCCTCGTCGTGGCGGATCATCAGCAAGGAGATCCTGCCGAACGTCGTCACCCCGCTGCTGGTGCAGGCGACGTACCTGCTGCCCGGTTTCGTGACGGCCGAGGCCGGTCTGTCCTTCCTGGGCGTCGGCATCGTCGAACCGACGCCGGACTGGGGGCAGATGTTCTCCAAGGCGTCCACCGAACTGGTGATGCAGAACGACATCACCTACATGTTCTTCCCCGGCGTATCGATGATCATCTTCGTCGTCGCGTTCAACCTGCTCGGGGACTCGGTCAGGGACGCCTTCGATCCCAAGACCGCACGCTGACCGCAGTACGTCAACCACACGGAACGTCAGTTTCAAGGATGGGTGGGTAATTTCGTGATGAGTAGGGGCGGACGCCACGTCTACAGCGCGCTCTCCGTGCTCGCGGCCGGAGCTCTCGTGCTCACCGGTTGCAGCAAGGGCGGCAGCGACAGCGGCACCAGTGACAAGAAGGACCAGCAGGACGCCAAGCGGCAGCAGGCGTCGATCAAGTTCGGCGGCACGGCGGACTCCACCGGCCCCGCGGCCCCCGTGCCCGGCGCCAAGTCCGGCGGCACCATGGAGGTGCTGCAGCGGGACTCGTACGCGCACCTCGACCCGGCCCAGATCTACGTCTCCGACGAGGGCTCCCTCGCGACGCTGCTCCACAGAGGCCTCACGGGTTACAAGGCCACCGGCAACGACGGCCACCAGCACGAGGTGGTCGGTGACCTCGCGACCGACTCCGGCACCACCACCGACGGCGGCAAGACCTGGAAGTACACGCTGAAGGACGGCATCAAGTTCCAGGACGGCACGCCGATCACGTCCAAGGACATCCGCTGGAGCATCGAGCGGCTCTTCGCGCCGTTCATCAACCAGGGCCCCACCTACCTGCAGCAGTGGCTCGCCGACACCTCCGGCGCCACCTACCGCAAGCTGCTGCCGGACGGTCCGTACAAGGGCAAGCACCTGCCCGACTCCGTCCTGTCGACCCCGGACGACAAGACCATCGTCTTCCACTTCAAGAAGCCGCACGCCGACCTGCCCTACGCGCTGGCGATGGCGGGCTACGCGGCCGTCTCCCAGAAGGGCGACACCAAGGAGCGGTACGACAAGAACCCGGTGGTGACCGGCCCGTACAAGGTCCAGTCGTTCAAGTCCGGCAAGTCCATGGTGCTGGTGAAGAACCCGAACTGGGACCCGAAGACGGACCCGATCCGAAACCAGTACGTGGACCAGTTCAACATCACGTTCAACCAGCAGTTCGAGACCTCCACCAAGGCCCTGCTCGCCGACAGCGGCGCGGACCAGACCGGCATCAGCTTCAACAACCAGGTCGACGCGGGCAACCTCTCCCAGGTGCTGCGCGACCCGAAGATGAAGTCGCGCACGGTCTCCGGCTACCAGCCGTACGTCGGCCAGATGAACATCAACATGAGCCACCCGGCCATGAAGGACAAGACGGTCCGCGAGGCCATCGCCTACGCGCTGCCGGTCACCCCCTTCGTGCGCGCCTACGGCGGCACCGACGCCATGGAGGTCGCGGGCGGCCTGATCTCCCCGACCGTCTCCGGCTACGACCCCTCCTTCGACCCGTGGGGCAAGAAGAAGGCCCCCGGCGGTGACGCGGCGAAGGCCAAGGCGCTGCTGCAGAAGGCCGGCAAGCTCAACATGAAGCTGACCTTCGGCTACATCAACACCCCCGAGGGCCAGCAGTACTCCACGGCCATGGCGGCGGGCCTGAAGAAGGCCGGCTTCAACGTCCAGCGCCAGGAGATCCCGGCCGAGACCTACTACGACCAGGTCTCCAAGCTGAACAACAACTACGACATCTTCCACACCGCGTGGGGCGCCGACTGGCCGTCCGCCTCGACCGTGATCCCGCCGCTGTACGACGGGCGCGTGATCGCCGACGGTGCGCAGAACTACTCGCAGGTCAACGACCCGAAGATCAACAGCGAGATCGACCGGATCAACACGATCACCGACCCGGTCAAGTCCGCGGCCGAGTGGGAGAAGCTCGACCAGTACATCGTCAAGGACGTCGTCAACGTCGTCCCGACCGCGTACTACAAGCAGGTCCAGATCGCCGGTTCCAAGGTCGGCGGCATGGTCTACGACGACGTGATCGGCGGGGTCGACCCGCGTCGCCTCTACATCAAGTAACCGTCCCCGTCCGGTAGTACCCGGCGCGCTCCCGAGCAGGGGGCGCGCCGGGCACCGCCAAGGCTGCCGACGTCTGAGAGCTGCCCTGTCATGCTGCGCTTCCTCGTCCGCCGGATCATCGGTGCCGTCGTCATTCTGTTCCTGCTGAGCATCGTCACGTTCGTGCTGTTCTTCGGGGTGCCCCGGGATCCCGCGCTGATGATGTGCGGCAAGACCTGCAACCCCGACGCCATCGCGAACATCCACCATGTGCTCGGCCTGGACAAACCCATCACCGAGCAGTACTGGATCTTCCTGCACAACCTCGTCATGGGCAGCAACCAGTTCGCCCAGGGACCGTGCCCCGCCCCCTGCTTCGGCTACTCGTACCACACCAACGAGGCGGTCTGGAGCACCCTGATGGACCGGCTGCCCACCACCGTCTCGCTCACCCTGGGCGCGGCCGTGTGCTTCCTGATCGTCGGGCTCGGCACCGGCCTGCTCGCCGCCTGGCGGCGCGGCACACTGATCGACAAGACGGCCACCGCGGGTGCCATGGTGATCAGCTCGCTGCAGATCTACTTCCTCGGCCCGCTGGCCCTGGCGATCCTCGTCTACCAGACCCACTGGTTCGACAAGCCCGCCTACAACGAGTTCACCCAGGACCCTCTCACCTGGTTCACCGGCCTGATCATCCCCTGGGTCGTCCTCTCCACGATCTTCGCCGCGCAGTACACCCGTATGGCGCGGTCCTCGATGATCGAACAGCTCCAGGAGGAACACGTCCGCACCGCCCGCGCCAAGGGCATGTCCCGCAGATACGTGTTCTTCCGCTACGCCTGGCGCGGCTCGCTGATCCCTATCGTCACCATCTTCGGCATCGACCTCGGCTCGCTGTTCGGCGGCGCCATCATCACCGAGTACACGTTCTCCCTGCCCGGCCTCGGCAACCTCGCCGTCCAGTCCGTCTTCTTCAGCGACCTGCCGCTGCTGCTCGGCGTGATGCTCTTCTCCGCCAGCATGATCCTGCTGTTCAACATCATCGTCGACGCCGCGTACGCCTTCATCGACCCGCGCGTGCGGCTGGCCTAGGAGCACTGTCGTGACCACTCTGACCAAGGAGGCCGGTGCTCCGACCCCGGCCGGCACCGGTCCCCTGCTCTCGGTGCGGGACCTGCACGTCAGTTTCAAGACCGAGGACGGCGTCGTACGGGCCGTGGACGGCCTCTCCTTCGACCTGGAGCGCGGCAGGACGCTCGGCATCGTGGGGGAGTCCGGCTCGGGCAAGTCGGTGACCAACCTGACCATCCTCGGCCTGCACAACCCCATGTTCACCACGGTCGAGGGTGAGATCCTGCTGGACGGGCGGGAGCTGACCACGGCCCGCGAGTCCGAGCTGGAGAAGCTGCGCGGCAACAAGGTCGCCATGATCTTCCAGGACCCGCTCACCGCGCTCTCCCCGTACTACACCGTCGGCCGGCAGATCGCCGAGCCGTACATGAAGCACACCGGCGCCTCCAAGAAGCAGGCCTGGGAACGCGCCGTGGACATGCTCGGCAAGGTCGGCATCCCCAACCCCAGGGAGCGGGCGAAGGACTACCCGCACCAGTTCTCCGGCGGTATGCGCCAGCGCGCCATGATCGCCATGGCGCTGGTCTGCGACCCCGACCTGCTGATCGCCGACGAGCCGACGACCGCCCTGGACGTGACGGTCCAGGCGCAGATCCTCGATCTGCTCAAGGACCTGCAGCAGGAGTTCGGATCCGGCATCGTGTTCATCACCCATGACCTGGGGGTGATCGCCGACATGGCCGACGACATCATGGTGATGTACGCGGGCGGTGCGGTGGAGCGGGGCACGACCGACGAGGTGCTGCGCTCGCCCCGCCACCCCTACACCTGGGGCCTGCTGAACTCGATGCCGCGCCTGGACTCCGACCTCGGCGCCCCGCTCTCCCCGATCCCCGGCACCCCGCCGTCGCTGCTCACCCCGCCGTCCGGCTGCCGTTTCCATCCCCGCTGCACCTTCCAGGACCGGGTGGAGGGCACGGGCCGCTGTGTCCGCGAGCGGCCGCTGCTCGCCCCGGACCGGGCCTCCGCGTGCCATCTCACGGAGGAACAGAAGCGGACCATCTTCATCGAAGAGATCAAGCCCCGGCTGGGCTAGGTCGTAGTCGTCGTTCGTAGTCGTCGTAGTCGCTCGTACGTCCTAGGAGGACATCGGCATGAAAGAGGACCTGGTCCTCCCGGTCCCGCGCGAGAAGAGCGCCGGCGCGGACGGGGAGCCGCTGCTGCGGGTCTCCGGACTGGCCAAGCACTTCCCCGTCAAGGGCGGCTTCCCGATCCGCCGGACGATCGGCGCCGTGCAGGCCGTGGACGGCGTCGACATCACCGTGCACGCCGGGGAGAGCTTCGGCCTGGTCGGCGAGTCGGGCTGCGGCAAGTCGACCACCGGCCGGCTGATCACCCGCCTGCTGGAGCCGACGAGCGGCACGATCAGCTACCGCGGGCAGGACATCAGCCACGCCACGCGCAAACAGCTCGCCCCGATCCGCTCCGAGATCCAGATGATCTTCCAGGACCCGTACTCGTCGCTGAACCCGCGGCAGACGGTCGGCAAGATCATCTCGGGTCCGATGGAGATCAACGGGATCGAGCCGGAGGGCGGCCGCGAGAAGCGGGTCCGCGAACTCCTGGAGATCGTCGGTCTCAACCCGGAGCACTTCAACCGCTTCCCGCACGAGTTCTCCGGCGGTCAGCGCCAGCGCATCGGCGTGGCGCGGGCCCTGGCCCTGGAGCCGAAGCTGATCGTGGCGGACGAGCCGGTCTCGGCCCTGGACGTCTCGATCCAGGCGCAGGTGGTGAACCTGCTCCAGGAGGTGCAGAAGGAACTCGGCATCGCGTTCGTGTTCATCGCCCACGACCTGGCCGTCGTCCGGCACTTCTCGCACCGGGTGGCGGTCATGTACCTCGGCAAGATCATCGAGGTGGGCGACCGCGACTCCATCTACACCCGGCCGCGCCACCCGTACACACACGCCCTGCTGTCCGCCGTGCCCGAGGTGAACCTCGGGGACGAGGACTCGGGCGGACGCGAACGCATCCGCCTGGCCGGCGACGTGCCCTCCCCCATCAACCCGCCCTCCGGCTGCCGCTTCCGCACGCGCTGCTGGAAGGCGCAGGACAAGTGCGCGACCGAGGAGCCGCCGCTGGTCCAGATCTCCGGCAACCGCGGAGGCCATCTGACGGCCTGCCACTTCCCGGAGGAGCCGACGACCGAGGCCCGGGGCGAGGACATCGTGCTGGACCCGGCACTGGCGGCGCTGGAGGAGGACGCCGACTAGCCCCTGTCGCCGCGGCGCGAGCCGGAGCCCGACGACCGGGCCCGGCTGGGCCGCCCGGGCTTGGCTGGGCCGCCCGGACCCGGCTACGCGGGTCGGGCCACCGTGATGATCTCGGGGCTGGCGGGGGTGACCGGCCCTCGCCCCCAGTCGCCGTACTGCTCGACGACCCTCAGCCCGGCCTCGCCCAGAAAGCCCTCCAGGGACTCCCGGTCCAGGAACCGCAGCACGCTGCGGCACACCTGCGGGGCCGCCCAGCCGTCGCCGTCGTAGGTCTCCGTGAACCGCACCCGGCCCGCGCGGAGCCCGCCACCCTGTACCTCGTGCCACACCCGCACCGTGGTGCCGTCGGCGGTGCTGATCTCGTACACCCGGTCCGGGGTCCACCGCTCCCAGGCGCGGGCGGCCGGGTTGCGCGTCTCGAACACGAACCGCCCGCCGTCACCGAGGGCCGCCCGGGCCCCGCGCAGACAGTGCCGGATCTCCTCGTCCCCGACCAGCTCCTGGAAGGCGTGCCCGGTCATGACGACGAGGTCGAACTCCCCGCTCCACACCCGGGTGCGCATGTCCCCGAGCACCCACTCGACGTCCGGCCGGGCCCGTCTGGCCTGTACGAGCATGGCGGGGGCCGGATCGAGCCCCATCAGCCGCCCCCGGT
Source organism: Streptomyces sp. RB17 (assembly GCF_009604455.1). GTDB lineage: Bacteria > Actinomycetota > Actinomycetes > Streptomycetales > Streptomycetaceae > Streptomyces. Next base: position 252,044 of record NZ_WEGL01000003.1, on the reverse strand, counting down.
GCCCCTCGGCCCGCGCCCGCCGCAGCAACTGCCCGGTCCCGCACCCGATGTCCAGCACCGCACGGGCCTCCCGCACCAGCCCGAGGTAGAAGTCGTCGCCCGGCCCCCAGGGGTTGAGGCGGTCGTAGAGCGCGGCGAGCGTGAGATCGGTAAACACATGATCTACCACCGCGGCAGTCTGACACACGATGTTGAACAGTGCGTCAGGTTCGGGTGCACTTCTTGAGGGTCTCTCAACTCTTGTGTTTCAGAGCCTTGATGAAGGAGGTGAAGGTGGCGGTCGGGACGGTGAGGGTGGCTCTTCGCGGTGCTTTTGAGTCGCGGATGGCTATGCGGGCGTCCAGGTGTGCGACTTCGACACAGGCGTCGCCCTGGCCGCCACCGGAGAAGGAGGACTTCTGCCAGGTGTCCGGGGTCAGCATGCTCACAGCTCCTTCGACAGCCGGTGGATGAAGTCACGCGAACGGTCGGGGTCGAGTGACACTGCCTCCACCCTACGGAAGAGCGTTCGATATCGGTTGAGCTGGGCTTCGGCGTCGATGAACACCGGTCCGTTGGGCCCGTCACGGACGACAGTGTCGAGCTTGGGGACGGGGCCGCCCGCGTACACCATCGCGCTGCCCGCACCGCCGAAGTCGTCCAGGTCGAAGGGGATGACGCGTACGGTGACGTGGTCGGCTTCGGAGAGCTCCAGGACGCGGGCGAGCTGAGATCGTGCTGTGGACCGGTCTCCGACCCTGATGCGCAGTGCCCCCTCGTGGATCACGGCCTCGTACGGGACCGGGTCCGCGCGCTCGATGATGACCCTGCGCGTCATTCGGTGATCGACCCACAGCTCGACATCGCTCTGAGGAAACTCCGGGTTCACGTACGAGAAGAGAGACCGAGCGTAATCCGCGGTCTGCAGAAGGCCAGGAACATGCAGGAACTCCACGTCCCAGCGGAAGTGGGCGTGATGCTCCAACTCGGGCAGATCCATGAACGGCGTGGGCAGCCGGCCCCGGTACTCCTCCCACCAGCCTTGCGTTCGGTCTGCGGCGATCGCTGCCAGGCCATCGATGAACCGTCCCTCGGTACAGGCGTAGTTGGCAGCCATACGACGCAGGCGCTGCTCGCTCACTCCTGAGGTGCCAGCCTCGATCTGGCTGATCTGAACGGAGTTCACGCCGAGCAGCGCCGCTGCCTCACGGGAGCTCAGGCCCGCCGCCTCGCGGAGCTTGCGCAGTTCCACGGCCAGCCGCATCTGGCGCGCTGTGGGCTCGCGTTTGGTCCCCATCGGCTGCTCCTTGGTTCAACATGCCTGACTGAGCGACTCGTTCGAAGTCAGATTAGGGGATCGGCTTGCCGTCTCTTAATTCTAAGGTTTACCGTCAGTGACGTACCGGATGCGCTACGGAAGCGCACCGCGTCGTCGTGCCGTGACGGCTGCGGCAATGCCACCGCGCGCGAAATCCCCACTCACTGTCCGGAGTTGATGACGCATGCCCGAAAACGAGCCCACCGAGTCCTGGGACTACACCCTCTACATTCCGAACGACGTCAGAGCGGTGACGGTGTGCCGCCGCACCCTGCGCCTGATCCTGACCCTGCATGGGCTGATCGGTCTGGTGGACACGGCGGAGCTGCTGGCGGCGGAGCTGGTGTCGAACGCGGTTCGGCACACGAAGGGGCCGGCGGCGCTGAGGGTGCGCCGGACCCCGGAGGGCACCGTGTGGATCGGGGCGTGGGACAGCGATCCCGCGCCGCCGGATCCGCCGCGTCCGCTGGAGCAGGTGACGGAGCTGGAGGAGGAGGGGAGGGGGCTGGGGTTGGTGAAGGCGTGCGCGCAGTACTGGGGGTGGCAGCCGACGGCGCGGTTCGGGGACCGGGGGAAGTTCGTGTGGTGCGAACTTGCGGCGGCCTAGCTCGTTGATCATCGCGATGGAAAGGAGAGCTGATGGTCGGCTCGTCGCATGAGGCGTTGCACCGGATCTTCCAGAAGGATCCGACGCTGCTGACGAAGGCGTTACAGAAGGTGCTGCGCGTGCCGTTCCCCGAGCCTCGGGAGATCGCGGCGCTGAACATCGACCTGACGGAGATCGAACCGGTCGAGCGCCGGGTGGACACGCTGCTGCGGGCGGAGACGGACGAGGGCACGTATCTGCTGGTGGTGGAGTCCCAGGGAAAGGTGGACGAGCGCAAGCGGGGCAGCTGGCCCTACTACCTGTCCTATTTGTACGAGAAGTACCGCTGCGAGCCGGTGCTCATCGTCATCACCCAGAGCAGCTCCACGGCGCGGTGGGCCGCGCGCCCGATCCGGCTCGGCTTTCCGGGCTGGGAGTCGCTGACGGTACGGCCGCTGGTGCTGGGCCCGGACAACGTGCCGGTGATCGCGGACGAGCGGCAGGCCGAGAAGGACGTCCCCCTTGCGGTGCTCTCGGCCATGACACACGGGCGTGGACCGCAGGCTGCGGCCATACTGGAGTCCCTGGCCGCCGCCCTGCGGACCATCGACCCCGACAGTGCCGCAGTCTTCGTGCAGTTCGTCGACTCCTGCCTGGCCGACCCCCAGGCGAAGCAGATGTGGAGGGATTTGATGACGGCGATCCAGTACTTCTGGCGACACCCCCTCGCCGAGCAGGTACGCGAGGAAGGCAGGGAACAAGGCCTGGAGCAGGGCCTGGAGCAAGGACGGATTCAGGATCGCCAGGAGATGACTCTCCGCATTCTCGAATGGCGCGGCATCCCGGTACCCGACCGTGCCCGCGAGCGAGTCATGGCGTGCACGGACCTGGCCCAGCTGGAGGTCTGGGCCCAGCGAGCCGTCCATGCCACGAACGCGGCGGAGTTGTTCACCGAGGAGTGAACGAGTAACCGTCGGGCCGCTCGCTTCTCGGGCCAGTGTCGTGCTTCCGCGAGGCGCGTCAAGGGCGCTGCGTTCCGCTGCGCTCCACTCCGCGTCGCCTTCGGCGATGGCCCTGCGGGCCACCCTTGACCCACCTCGCTCCAGCACAGGGAAGAAGCGAGCCCCCCCGCCGAGCGCCGCCCACCGGCCGCCCGGGGGTGTCGGAACTGTGGGAGCCGTACCAGGAACGGTCTGGGTAGGCCGAAGGCCCGCGTCTTGGGGAGACGCGGGCCTTCTTTCCCTGGAGCGGACGTTCAGGGGCTCGGGTCAATGGGCCGGTGAAAGTCCGTTCCGCGAAGGGGCGGCTGACGAAAAGGGGTGTGTCAGGCCGCCGCCTCGGGGTCTTTCGCGAGACGCGGAGCGGGAATCGCGTCCGCGGTCTCAGGATAGTGGCACGCGGTGAGGTGGCCCGGCTTGTTGCCCTCCACCTGCACCAGCGGCGGCGCCTCCGAGGCGCACTTCTCCGTCGCCTTCCAGCAGCGGGTGCGGAAGCGGCAGCCGGAGGGCGGGTTGATGGGGGAGGGCACGTCGCCGACCAGGCGGATGCGCTCGCGCGGCTCCGCGTCCACCGTGGCCTCGGGCACGGCGGAGAGCAGGGCCCGGGTGTAGGGGTGACGCGGGTTGCCGTACAGGTCGTCGCGGTCGGCGACCTCGACGATCTTGCCGAGGTACATGACCGCGACGCGCTGCGAGAAGTGCCGGACGATCGCGAGGTCGTGGGCGATGAAGACGAACGCGATGCCGAGTTCGTTCTGCACCTTCTGCAGCAGGTTCACGACCTGGGCCTGGATCGAGACGTCGAGCGCCGAGACCGGCTCGTCCGCGACGATCAGCTTCGGCTCCAGGGCCAGGGCCCGCGCCACGCCGATGCGCTGGCGCTGGCCGCCGGAGAACTCGTGCGGGAAGCGGTTGAAGTGCTCCGGGTTGAGACCGACGATCTCCAGGAGTTCGCGGACCCGGCGCTCGCGGCCGCCGGGCGGGTTGATGCCGTTGATCTCCATCGGCCCGGAGACGATCTTGCCGACCGTCTGCCGCGGGTTCAGCGAGGCGTACGGGTCCTGGAAGATCATCTGGATCTCGGAGCGGATCGGGGCCAGGTCCCTGCGGCCCGCGTGCGTGATGTCCTGCCCGCGGTAGGTGATCTTGCCGCCGGTCGGCTCCAGCAGGCGCGTGATCAGCCGGCCCGTGGTCGACTTGCCGCAGCCCGACTCACCGACGAGGCCCAGGCTCTCGCCCTCGGCGACCTGGAAGTCCAGCCCGTCCACGGCCTGCACCGCGCCCACCGTACGGCGGATCGGGAAGCCGCCCTTGATCGGGAAGTGCTTGGTGAGCCCGGAGACGTCCAGGAGGGGGTTCGTGTTGCTCATGGTCGTGAAGTCCCGTCTGCTGTCCGTCAGTGGTGCCGGGTTGCGGCGAAGTCGGCGAAGAGTTCCTGCTTCTGCTCCGCGGTGAGGTGGCAGGAGGAGCCCCGGCCGTCGATCACCTCGAGCCCCGGGCGCTCGGTCGAGCACAGGTCGCCGGCGACCTTCTCGGCGAACGTGCAGCGCGGGTGGAAGCGGCAGCCGGAGGGCGGGTTGAGCAGCGAGGGCGGGGAGCCGGGGATCGGCGTCAGCGGCACGTCCACGGGACCGTCCAGGCTGGGCATCGAGTTCAGCAGGCCCAGCGTGTAGGGGTGGTCCGGGGTGCTCAGCACCTGCTTCTTGGTGCCGCGCTCCACGCACCGGCCGCCGTACATCACCAGCACGTCGTCGGCGATGTCGGCGATGACACCCAGGTCGTGCGTGATGAAGATGATCGCGGTGCCGAACTCCTGCTGGAGGTCCTTCAGCAGGTCCATGATCTGGGCCTGCACCGTCACGTCCAGGGCCGTGGTGGGCTCGTCGGCGATCAGCAGCTCGGGGTCGCAGACCAGCGCCATCGCGATCATCGCTCGCTGGCGCATACCGCCGGAGAACTGGTGCGGGTAGTCGTCCACGCGGGTGTCGGGCTGGGGGATGCCGACGCGGCGCAGCATCTCGATCGCGCGGTCCCGGGCCTCCTTCTTGGAGGCGCCGGTGTGCTTGCGGTACGTCTCGGCGATCTGCGTGCCGACCGTGTGGTACGGCGACAGGGAGGCCAGCGCGTCCTGGAAGATCATGGACATCTTGTTGCCGCGCAGCTGCTCCAGCTCCCTCTCGGAGGCGGTGAGCAGGTCCTTGCCGTCGAGCAGGATCTCGCCCTCGATCGCCGTGCGCGCGGCGTCGTGCAGGCCCAGGATCGTCAGGTTGGTGACCGACTTGCCGGAACCCGACTCGCCCACGATGCCGAGTGTCTGGCCCTTGGCCAGGTCGAAGCTGAGACCGTCGACGGCCTTGACGATGCCGTCCTCGGTGGAGAAGTGGACCTTCAGGTCCTTGATCGAGAGGAACGGCTGCTGATCGGTGCTCGTCACGGGGACGCTCCTGAGGGGGGTGATGCGAGGGGTCGGGGATGGGGCGGAGGTCAGGCGAGCCGGATCCGCGGGTCGATGAGGGCGTAGACGGCGTCCACGATGATGTTGAAGATCACGATCGCACCGGCGGACAGCACGGTCACGCCCAGCACCATCGGCAGGTCGCTCTTGCTGACGGCGTCCAGCGCGAGCCGGCCGACGCCCTGGAGGCTGAAGACCTGCTCGGTGATGATCGCGCCGCCGATGAGCGTGGCGAGGTCGATGCCGAAGATGGTGACGATGGGTCCCATCGCACCGCGCCAGGCGAACCGGAAGAAGACGGTGCGGCGGGACAGTCCCTTGGCCCGGGCCGTGCGGACGTAGTCCTCGTTGAGCGTCTCGACCAGCTGGGAGCGGGACATACGGGTGTAGTTGGCGGTGAAGATGATCGCCAGCACCAGCCAGGGCAGGAGCAGCCCGGAGGCCCACTGGACGGGGTTGTCGGTGATGGGGGTGTACGACGGGTTGTCCAGGATGCCGAGCTTGGCGACGAAGAAGTACATCGCGATGTAGCCGACGAAGTAGATCTGCAGCGAGGAGGCGATCAGCGAGCCCGAACTGGCCAGCTTGTCCTGCCACTTGCCCTGCTTGACCGCGGCGATCATGCCGGTGCCGACACCGAGGACGAGGAAGACCACGGCCGAGCCGAAAGCGAGCGAGAGGGTCAGCGGGAGCCGGTTCATGATCGTGCCCAGGATCGGCTGCCGGTTGGCGAACGAGTAGCCGAGGCAGGGGGCGTTGCAGTTGCCGAAGTCGCCGTAGCTGCGTCCGACGAAGATGCCCTTGAGCCAGTACCAGTACTGGACCGGGACCGGATGGTCGATGCCCAGGTTGTGCCGGACCTGCTTGAGCATGTCGGGCGTGCAGTTCCTGCCGCACGACATCATGGCGGGGTCACGCGGGATGGCGTAGAAGAGCCAGAAAGTGACGGCGCTGATGATCAACAGGATGACCAGGGCGCCGAGAACTCGGCGGACAAGGAAGCGGAGCATGGGGCGTGACTTTCCGGACGGGGCGCCGTCGCCGGGATAGGGGGGTGGGCCGGAGGGGGCGGCCAGGTCGTGGCCGCCCCCGGAGGGTCGTTACGCGCTTACTTCTTCACGTACAGCTTGCAGAGCGCGACGCAGGTGTTGCCGGCGTCGTACACGACGTTGCCGACCTTGGAGCCGTGCATCCAGTTGCGGATCTTGTTGTAGTCCGGCACGCAGGCCGCCAGCTCCATGATCTGGCGGTCGACGTTGCCCCAGGCCTTGTTGGCCGCGCTGACGTCCGTGAGCGCGGCTGCGGCGTCGATCGCCTTGTTGACGCTCGGGTCGTTCAGCTGGGCGTAGTTGCTGCGGCCGTCGCCGATGTTCTTGCCGCTCCAGCAGGGGTAGAAGACCGAGTAGCCGTTCGGCCAGTCCGGGCTCCAGCCGGCCGCGAACAGGTCGTAGCCGTTGTCGATCTTGCCGATCTGGGTGTAGAAGGTCGACTTGTCGACCTGCTTGTTGACGACCTGGAAGCCGGCCGCCTCCAGCGCGTTCTTGATGGCGACGGCCATCTTCACCGAGGTGTCGGACTGCTGGTACGCGATGACCAGCTTCTGGCCGACCTTGCCGGCCTCCTTCAGCAGGGCCTTCGCCTTGGCCGGGTCGCCACCGGGCTTCGTGGTCGCCTCGTACAGGTCGAACTTCTCGTAGCCGGGGGTGACCGGGCTCATGATGGTGCTGGCGATCACACTGGAGGCCGGGCCGCCGTTGATGGTCTGGATCTGCTGGTGCGGCCAGGCGTAGTTGATCGCCTGACGGACCTTGACGTCCTTGATGCGGGTCGTGTTGATCGGCCAGTAGTAGGTGACCGTGTCGACCTGCGTGAGGACGCGCTGCTTGAGCGTGGCGTTCGTCATGACCTGGGCCATGCGCTCGGGGGCGACCTCGTTGAACACCGACACGGCGTACTGGTCGTTGCCCTTGTCCGCGACGTAGCGGTCGGTGGAGGCGACCAGCTCGAAGCCGAAGGAGAAGACGTACTGGTCCGGGTAGGCGTTGCGGATGGAGTCCGTCTTCGGGTCCCAGTGCTCGTTGCGCACGTAGGTCAGCGACTTGCCGATGTCACGGCTGCCGATCTTGTACGGGCCGAGCGCGAAGGGGTGCTTGTCGTACTTCTCCTTGGTGTCCTGCTTCTTGTTCACAAGACCGTAGCCCGGCATGGCGAGCGTGTAGTTGAAGTCGGAGCGCGGCTCGGTGAGGTGGAAGGTGATCGTCTTGCCGGAGATCTCGATCGAGGCAAGCTTCTTGCCGTCGTACGGGCCCTTGTACTTGTCGCCGCCGACCAGCCACTGCTGGACGTAGCGCGGACCCTCGGTGACGAAGGAGGCGAAGAGGCGCTCGAACGTGTGGCGGACGTCGTCCATGGAGAGGTCGGAACCGTCCTCCCACTTGATGCCGTCCTTGATCGTGAACGACCAGGTCTTGCCGCCGTTCTTCATGGTGCCGGCGTCCGTGGCGACGTCACCGACGAGCGTGCAGCCGCCCTTGTCGTCGACCTTGTAGCCGGTCAGGCCACGCAGGATCGGGCGGGTGATGGCGCCCTCGGTCGCGACGTAGATCTGGGCCGGGTCCAGGTGGTCCATGTCGAACTGGTCGAGGCCGTAGATCGTCCCGCCCTTGACCGCGCCCGGAACCTCGGGGGCCGGACCGGTGGAGTCCGCCTTGGTGCCGACCGGGATGTTCATGGTCTTGGCCTTGGCGACCGACGGGATGCTGTTGTCGGTCGACTTCTTGCTACCGCTGCTGCAGGCGCTCAGCACGGTCGTGGAGGCCGCGGCCACACCGGTGGCGATCAGGAAGTTTCTACGAGAAAAGGACATGCTGAGCCTGCCTAGAGAGGTCGATTCGAACGGTCGGAGCCAGCCGGACGTCATCGAGCCGGGCCGGTGGAAGGGGGTGCTACCGCTTGGACTTGGGGTCGAGCGCGTCGCGTACCGAGTCGCCGAGCAGGTTGAAGGCGACGACGAAGATCACCATGGCGATGCCCGGGAAGAGCATGAAGGTGATGTCCTCGGAGTAGAACTGGGCGCCTCGGGCGATCATGACGCCCCAGTCCGGGGTCGGGTCGATCATGCCGACGCCGAGGAAGGAGAGCCCGGCCTCGGTGGTCACGAGGGTCGGGAGCAGCAGGGTGGACTGGATGATGATCGGCGTCCACAGGTTCGGCAGCAGCTCCTTGAACACGATGCGCATCGGGGACGCGCCCGTGATCTTGGCCGCCTCGACGAACTCGCGCTCTCGCAGGGCCAGGACCTGACCACGCAGCAGACGCGCGATGGTGGCCCAGCCAAACGTGGTCAGCACCACGATCAGCGCGGTGGCGCGCAGCCAGGTCGGGATGTTGTCGTCGGGGGCGACGAAGATCCCGTAGACGACCGGCATGAACGCGATGAAGAACAGGGTGGAGGGGAACGACAGCAGGATGTCGATGACCCGGCCGACGAGGTAGTCGGTCTTGCCGCCCAGGTAGCCCGCGGTGATACCGACCACGACACCGATGACCACGGTGAGGGTCGTGGCGGCCACGGCGATGCCCAGGGAGGTCCGGATGCCGTACAGCAGGAAGGTGAAGACGTCCCGGCCGAGCTGGGGCTCGATGCCGAACCAGAACTGGGAGCTCATGCCGCCGTTCGGGCCCGCCGGGTACGCGAACGCGTCGAGCAGGCTCGGGTCCTGGCTCGCGTACGTCGTGTACGGGTTCTTGCCGTACAGCTTGGCTATCAGCGGCGCCGCGATCGCGATCACGAAGAAGAAGATCACGACATACGCGGATATAACACCCGTCTTGTCGCGCTTGAAGCGCTTCCAGGCGAGCCGCCCCGGAGAGCGGCTCTCGCTGCCCTTCGGACCGCTGGAAGTGGTCGACTTCGCCACGGTCTCGTCGGTCACCTCAAGCGGGGCAGCCGGGGATGGAGTTGGGGGGGTCATGGTGCTCCTGGCCCAAGGGAGGGTCTGATGACTCCGCAGGGCGCTCCCCTACGGGCTACGCCGGACTTTTTCAACGCAATTCATGCAGGGTCAATAAATTCTCGCCCGCCTTGGTTGCGTCTTTACTTTCTTTACTCGTACTTGGGCATTCCGTAGCTACGCGGGTAGCGTGCCGTGATCAATCCGTGCTTCACATCGGACTAATTGGACTATTCAGGCAATGAGTTCGATATGCGGACGGTGGTGTGTCGAAATGCGTACATCGACGCGTCACAATCCAACGTTTCCGCATCGTTGTCCGAAGATCTATTGCGTTCCCTCGCAAGATCGTCCGCTCGTTCCCGGCGGCTGCCCGCATTCGGCTGACGTGTCCCGCCAACGGCCCCCTCAATCCGACGATGGGCGTGCGGCATGTGATCGTATGAACCGATATTGGCCGGTATCGGACCTGCACTCGCGGAGGAGGCAGCCATGCGGGGTGTCACGCACGCCCGATGGGCCGCCTGTGTGATCGCCGCCGGGCTGCTGGCCACCGCGTGCGGGGACGCCGGCGGCTTCGGCGGTGCCGGGGTGCTGACCTCCTCCTGGGGCGACCCGCAGAACCCGCTGGAGCCCGCCAACACCAACGAGGTGCAGGGCGGCAAGGTCCTCGACATGATCTTCCGGGGGCTGAAGAAGTACGACCCGAGGACCGGCAAGGCGCAGAACTGGCTCGCCGCGTCCATCGACACCAGGGACTCGCAGAACTACACGATCAAGCTGAAGGACGGCTGGACCTTCTCCGACGGCGAGAAGGTGACCGCCCGCTCCTTCGTGGACGCCTGGAACTACGGGGCGAGCCTGAAGAACAACCAGAAGGACGCCTACTTCTTCGCCTACATCGACGGGTACGACAAGGTCCACCCCGACACCGGCGCCCAGACCGCCGACACCCTGTCCGGACTCGAGGTCACCGGCCCGCTGACCTTCACCGTCCGGCTCAACCAGAAGTTCTCCAGCTTCCCCGACACCCTCGGCTACGCGGCCTTCGCCCCGCTGCCCCGCACCTTCTTCACCGACCACGCGGCCTGGCTGAAGAAGCCGGTCGGCAACGGTCCCTACCGGATCGAGTCGTATGCCAGGGGCTCGGCGATGAACCTGAGGAAGTGGGACGGCTACCCCGGCCCCGACAAGGCCCGGAACGCCGGGGTGACCCTGCTGGTGTACACCGACAACAACACCGCCTACACCGATGTCCTGGCCGGCAACCTCGATCTGGTCGACGACGTGCCCTCCACCCAGCTCAAGAACGTCGAGACCGACCTGAACGGCCGCTACATCAACACCCCGGCCGGCATCCTGCAGACCCTCGCCTTCCCGTACTACGCCCCGAAGTGGAACACCCCCGGGGCACGGAAGGTCCGCACCGGCCTGTCCATGGCGATCAACCGCAAGCAGATCACCGAGACCATCTTCCGGAACACCCGCACCCCCGCCACCGACTGGACCTCCCCGGTGCTCGGCGCGGCCGGCGGCTACAAGCCCGGGCTGTGCGGCCACGCCTGCGACTACGACCCCGCGCAGGCCAAGAAGCTCATCCAGGAGGGCGGCGGGATCCCCGGCGGCCAGCTGAAGATCACCTACAACGCGGACACCGGCTCGCACAAGCAGTGGGTGGACGCCGTGTGCAACTCCGTCAACAACGCCCTCGGCAACGACAAGGCCTGCGTGGGCAACCCGGTCGGCACCTTCGCCGACTTCCGCAACCAGATCGGGCAGCACAAGATGACCGGCCCCTTCCGGGCCGGCTGGCAGATGGACTACCCGTTGATCCAGAACTTCCTGCAGCCGCTGTACTACACGGGCGCCTCCTCCAACGACGGCAAGTGGTCCAACAGGCAGTTCGACCGGCTCGTCGACCGGGCCAACGCCGAGACCGGGCAGGCCGCGGCCGTCCGGCTGTTCCAGCAGGCCGAGGAGGTCGTCCGGGACAACATGGCGGCCATCCCGCTCTGGTACCAGAACGGCAGCGCCGGCTACACCGCCCGGCTCTCGAACGTGGCGCTCAACCCCTTCAGCGTGCCGGTCTACAACGAGATCAAGGTGGGCTGAGCGGCATGGGGCGCTATGTGGCGCGGCGGCTGCTCCAGATGATCCCCGTGTTCATCGGGTCCACCCTGCTGATCTTCCTCATGGTCAACGTGATGGGCGACCCCATCGCCGGCCTGTGCGGCGAGCGGGCCTGCGATCCGGCGACGGCCGCCCAGCTCAAGCGGGAGTTCGGCTTGGACAAGCCGCTCTGGCAGCAGTACGCGACCTACATGGGCCATCTCTTCACCGGCGACTTCGGCACCGCCTTCAACGGCCAGAAGGTCACCGAGCTGATGGGAACGGCGTTCCCCGTCACCATCCGGCTCACGATCGTCGCCATCCTCTTCGAGATCGTCGTCGGCGTGACGCTGGGCGTGCTCACGGGCATGCGGCGCGGCCGGCCCGTCGACACCGGGGTGCTGGTGGCCACCCTGGTGGTGATCTCCGTGCCCACCTTCGTCACCGGTCTGCTGCTCCAGCTGCTGCTCGGCATCAAGTGGCAGTGGATCAGCCCGTCCGTGCGCTACGGCAGCTACGACGAGCTGATCGTGCCCGGCCTGGTCCTCGCGTCCGTCTCCCTCGCCTACGTCACCCGGCTGACCCGCACCTCCATCGCGGAGAACAAGCGGGCCGACTACGTCCGTACGGCCATCGCCAAGGGCCTGCCCCGACGCCGGGTCGTCATCCGTCATCTGCTGCGCAACTCGCTGATCCCCGTGGTCACCTTCATCGGTGCCGACATCGGTGCGCTGATGGGGGGCGCGATCGTCACCGAGCGGATCTTCAACATCCACGGCGTCGGCTTCCAGCTCTACCAGGGCATCGTGCGCCAGAACACCCAGACGGTCGTCGGCTTCGTGACGGTCCTCGTCCTGGTCTTCCTCGTCGCCAACCTCCTCGTCGACCTCCTGTACGCCGTACTCGACCCGAGGATCCGCTATGCCTGAACAGCCGTACGAGCCCGAGGGCGCGATCGCCGGGACCGGCATGGGGGGCGCGATGGACCTGGGTGCGAGCGAGGCGGCCACCCTGGAGCGCACGCCCGGCGGCCCGGAGGGCACGGGCCCGGCGGGCAGGCCGCGCTCTCTCTGGTCCGACGCCTGGCGGGACCTGCGCCGCAACCCGGTCTTCCTGATCTCCGCCGTGGTGATCCTCTTCCTCGTCTTCATCTCCGTCTGGCCCTCGGCGATCGCCTCCGGCAGCCCCCTGAAGTGCGACCTCGCCAAGGCCCAGGACGGCCCGGGCCCTGGCGCGCCCTTCGGGTACGACGGCCAGGGCTGCAACGTCTACACGCGTACCGTGTACGGCGCCCGTACCTCCGTCACGGTGGGCGTGCTGGCGACGCTCGGAGTGGCCGTCCTCGGGTCGGTCCTGGGGGCCCTGGCGGGGTACTTCGGCGGCGTCTGGGACTCGTTCCTGTCCCGGATCACCGACATCTTCTTCGCCATCCCGGTGGTCCTCGGCGGTCTGGTCCTGCTGTCGGTGGTCACCAGCAACACGGTCTGGCCGGTGATCGGCTTCATGGTGCTGCTCGGCTGGCCGCAGATCGGCCGCATCGCCCGCGGCTCGGTCATCACCGCCAAGCAGAACGACTACGTCCAGGCCGCCCGCGCCCTCGGCGCCTCCGACTCCCGCATCCTGCTGCGCCACATCACCCCGAACGCCGTGGCCCCGGTGATCGTGGTGGCGACCATCGCGCTGGGCACCTACATCGCGCTGGAGGCGACCCTGTCGTACCTCGGCGTGGGGCTGAAGCCGCCCAGCGTCTCCTGGGGCATCGACATCTCCGCCGCCTCCCCCTACATCCGCAACGCCCCCCACGCCCTCCTGTGGCCCTCGGGCGCCCTGGCCCTCACGGTGCTCGCCTTCATCATGCTCGGCGACGCGGTCCGCGACGCCCTCGATCCGAAGTTGAGGTGACGGTGGCGTGTGGTCGGAGGTGTGGGTTGTGGCTGCGGGGTTCGGGTCGGGTGGCGGGATGTTCGGGTGGTCCGGCGGCGGGTGGGGCGCCTTGCTGTGGCGTTCGGGCGCTCTGGCCGTCCTCACGGTGCTCGCCTTCATCATGCTCGGCGACGCGGTCCGCGACGCCCTCGATCCGAAGTTGAGGTGACGGTCGTGCGAGGTGAGGGTGGCGTGCTGCTCGAAGTGCGGGATCTGTGCGTGGAGTTCCGGACCCGGGACGGGGTCGCGCATGCCGTCAACGGGGTGAGTTACGAGGTGGACGCGGGGGAGACCCTGGCCGTGCTCGGCGAGTCGGGGTCGGGCAAGTCCGTGACCGCGCAGGCCGTGATGGGGATCCTCGACATGCCGCCAGGCAGGATCACCGGCGGACAGATCCTCTTCCAAGGGAAGGATCTGCTGAAGCTCAAAGAGGAGGAGCGGCGCAAGATCAGGGGCGCCGGCATGGCGATGATCTTCCAGGACGCCCTGTCGGCGCTGAACCCGGTGCTCTCCGTGGGGGACCAGCTCGGCGAGATGTTCGTCGTGCACCGCGGGATGTCGAGGAAGCACGCGCGCGGCAGGGCCGTCGAGCTGATGGAGCGGGTGCGCATCCCGGGCGCCGCCCAGCGCGTGCGCGACTACCCCCACCAGTTCTCCGGCGGTATGCGCCAGCGCATCATGATCGCCATGGCGCTGGCCCTGGAACCCGCGCTGATCATCGCCGACGAGCCCACCACCGCCCTCGACGTCACCGTGCAGGCCCAGGTCATGGAACTGCTCGCGGAGTTGCAGCGCGAGTACCACATGGGGCTCATTCTCATCACCCATGACCTGGGGGTCGTCGCGGACGTCGCCGACCGGATCGCGGTCATGTACGCCGGGAAGATCGTCGAGTCCGCGCCCGTACGCGACATCTACAAGGCGCCCGCCCACCCCTACACCCGCGGCCTGCTGGACTCCATCCCGCGCCTGGACCAGAAGGGACAGCAGCTGTACGCCATCAAGGGCCTGCCGCCGAACCTGGTGCACATCCCGCCGGGCTGCTCCTTCCACCCCCGCTGCCCCATGGCCAGGGACGTCTGCCGCACCGACGAACCCCCGCTGTACGAGGTCTCCGGTACCCGCGGCAGCGCCTGCCACTTCTGGAGGGAGTGCCTCGATGACCGCGGCAACCCCGACGACTGAGCCGATCCTCGAAGTGACCGGGCTCGTCAAGCACTACCCGCTGACCCGGGGCATCCTGTTCAAGAAGCAGATCGGCGCCGTGAAGGCCGTCGACGGCGTCGACTTCACCCTTGCCAAGGGCGAAACCCTGGGCATTGTCGGCGAGTCGGGCTGCGGCAAGTCCACGGTCGCGAAGATGCTCTGCAACCTGGAACGGCCGACGTCCGGCTCCATCAGGTTCAAGGGCGAGGACATCACCCAGCTGTCCGGAAAGGCCCTGAAAGCCGTACGCCGCAACATCCAGATGGTCTTCCAGGACCCGTACACCTCCCTCAACCCCCGGATGACGGTCGGCGACATCATCGGGGAGCCGTACGACATCCACCCCGAGGTCGCGCCCAAGGGCGACCGCCGCCGCAGGGTCCAGGAGCTGCTGGACGTGGTCGGTCTCGACCCGGAGTACGTCAACCGCTATCCGCACCAGTTCTCCGGCGGCCAGCGCCAACGCATCGGCATCGCACGGGCGTTGGCACTGCGCCCGGAGGTGATCGTCGCCGATGAACCGGTCTCCGCGCTCGACGTCTCGATCCAGGCCCAGGTGATCAACCTCCTGGACGGCCTGCAGTCGGAGTTCGACCTCTCCTACGTCTTCATCGCGCACGACCTGTCCATCGTCCGGCACATCTCCGACCGGGTGGGGGTGATGTACCTCGGGCGGATCGTGGAGATCGGCCGGGACGCCGAGATCTACGACCACCCCACGCACCCCTACACCCAGGCCCTGCTCTCGGCGGTCCCGGTGCCGAATCCCGAGGTACGGGAACAGCGCGAGCGGATCATCCTCAGCGGAGACGTGCCGTCGCCGACGAACATCCCCTCCGGCTGCCGCTTCCGCACCCGCTGCTGGAAGGCGCAGGAGCGCTGCGCCCGGGAGGTGCCGGCCCTCGCGGTCCCGGCCGTCTTCCGGGACACCTCCGGCCCGGCGGCCCACGCCTCGGCCTGTCACTTCGCGGAGGAGAAGCACGTGGTTCCGGCGGAGGAGCCGTAGGGGGGCGGAGGGCGGAGGAGCCGCAGGAGTACGGGGTACGGCAGCGGGCCGGGGTGACATGCGCACCCCGGCCCGCTCACGGCACCCGCACGGCCGTACGCGGATCAGCCTCCCGCGTTCGTATATCGGCACCGCTTCCGTGAAGTTGCCTGCGTGTTAACCCAGTTGCCGGTCATTTTCCCTGGTCGCCCAGCGCACGCCGGAGGAAGTCCAGCTGGAGCAGCAGCAGGTTCTCCGCGACCGTCTCCTGCGGGGTCATGTGCGTCACCCCGGACAGCGGCAGCACCTCGTGCGGGCGGCCGGCGGCGAGCAGGGCGGAGGACAGCCGCAGGGAATGGGCGACGACGACGTTGTCATCCGCAAGCCCGTGAATGATCATCATCGGGCGGTGCGGCTCGGCGGGGTCGACCAGTCCCGCGTCGTCGACGAGCGAGTTGCGGCGGTAGACCTCGGGCTGCTCGTCCGGGAGGCCGAGGTAGCGCTCCTGGTAGTGGGTGTCGTACAGCCGCAGATCGGTGACCGGGGCGCCGACGACCGCCGCGTGGAAGACGTCCGGCCGGCGCAGCACCGCCAGTGCGGCCAGATAGCCGCCGAAGGACCACCCTCGGACGGCCACCCGGCCCAGGTCCAGCGGGAACTCCCCGGCGAGTGCCTGCAGCGCGTCCACCTGATCCTGGAGCACGACGGCCGCCAGTTCGTCCCGGACCGCCTTCTCCCAGGCCGGCGAGTGCCCCGGAGTGCCCCGCCCGTCCGCCACGACAACCGCGAACCCCTGGTCGGCGAACCACTGGGAGGTGAGGTGGGCGTTGTGCGCGGCGAGCACCCGCTGGCCGTGCGGGCCGCCGTAGGGGTCCATGAGGACCGGCAGGGGAGTGTCACCGTGGTAGTCCCGTGGCATAAGCACGGCGCACGGGATTCGACGTGCGCCCCCCTGGGTGAGGGTCACGCGGGGGGACAGACCGGGACTTTCGGCGTACGAGCGGACAGTCGCCGCCTGTTTTCCGTCACGCAGCACCTGGACACGGGAGCCCGGAGTGTCGGGTGCCGCGGACACCAGCACGGTCACACCGCCGGAGCGCACCGCCGAGTGGACCCCGGGCCCCTGCGACACGCGCTCCACGCCCAGCTCGTTCACCCGGTACACATGGACCTCGCCGATCTCCGGCGCCGGCGCCTCCGGGCCCGCCGAGGCGGAGACCAGCACGTCGTCGTCGCCCACGTCCAGCACCGCTCGGATGTGCAACTGGGCGCTGGTCAAGGGCCGTTCGCCGACCGTCAGGACCCGTGCGCCGCCCTCGTCCGCGATCCGGACGAGCTGCCCGGACGGGCTCCAGCAGGGCACTCCAGGGAAAAGTTCCAGCCAACTTGGATCTTCGTCCGCGTGCACCATCCGGGTGGCCCCCGTGTCCGGGTCCACCGCCAGGAACAGCTGGCTGCGCTGGTCCCGCGCCTGCACCAGCACCAGCGGCGCACCCGCCGCTGACCAGTGCACACGGGCCAGATACGGATAGCGGGACCGGTCCCACGCGACCTCCGTGCGCTCGCCGTCGAGCCCGACCACGAACAGCCGCACGTCCGCGTTGGCCGTGCCGGCGGCCGGGTACGCCACGTCGTGTGGCTCACGCTCCGGGTGGGCCGGATCGGCGATCCACCACCGTCGCACCGGCGTGTCGTCCACACGCGCCACGAGCAGCCGGCGCCCGTCCGGAGCCCACCAGAACCCCCGCGAACGGTCCATCTCCTCGGCCGCGACGAACTCCGCGAGCCCGTAGGTGACCCGCCCCGGTCCGTCCGTGGACTCCGGCTCGGCGAGCACCCGGTCGCCCTCGCCCTCGGCGCCTACGACGCGCAGCGCGCCCTGCGCGACGTACGCGATGTGCCGGCCGTCGGGGGAGGGGCGAGGGTCGATCACCGGTCCCGGGACCCGGAGTTCACGCGCCGTACCGGCCCGCAGCTCGGCGACGAAAAGCCGCCCTGACAAGGCGAAAGACGCCAACTCCAGGGCGGTGTCCGTGGCGTAGCCGACAATCCCCGCGCCCCCCTCCCGGCTGCGCTCGCGGCGTGCCCGCTCCTCGGCGGAGAGCTCTTCGAAGGCGCCGCCGAGGAGGGCGCCGGGATCGGCCGCCGTGCGCTCCGCGCCCTCCGGAAGGTCCATGACCCACAGGGAGTTGGCCCGGTCGGTGCCGGAGCCGGAGCGCAGGAACGCGACACGCGCACCGTCGGGTGCCACTGTGAACGCACGCGGCGCGCCGAGCGTGAACCGCTGCGTTCGGGCGTACCGACGGGGGAAGGAGTCAGACTCGGTCGTCTCGGTCGTCATACCCCGACCATATTGGCCATGCGCCCCCTTGTGCGGCCGTGCGCCGAGCGATGCGCGAGCACGGATAGTTATGATCACTACCGCTGTGTGGGTATGAACCTGCTGGCGTCCGCATGGATTTGCTCAACTGATCTAGATCTCACGATCTTTGGAGGTGAGCCGCCGTGGCACTCTCGATTTCGGCGGTGGTGCTGCTGGCGATCATCGTCTTCCTGCTGATCAAGAAGTCAGGGCTGAAGGGCGGCCATGCGGTGGTCTGCGTCCTGCTCGGCTTCTATCTCGCCTCCTCGACCGTCGCCCCCACGATCAGCCAGTTGACGACCAACGTCGCCAGCATGATCAGCAGCATCAAGTTCTGAAAGCTCTGGGGTAAGTCCGGCGGGCGTCACGGTGTTCTGCTGCGCGCACGCCGACACGTGGCCGTTGGGCCGCTCGCTTCTCGGCGATTGTCGGGCTTCCGCGAGGTGCGTCAAGGGCGCTCCCGTTCCGCTCCGCTCCACTCCCGCGTCGCCTTCGGCGATGGCCCTCGGGGCCACCCTTGACCCACCTCACTCCAGCCCGGTGAAGAAGCGAGCGAGCGGCCCGGAAGAGCGGTGGCCCTGCCCGGTACCGGGCCCTCAGGGCGCTGCCTCGGCACCGTCGGCTGCGGGGGCGCGGTCGCGCCCGCGCCTCGCAGGCAGGGGGGCGGCACGCCGGGTGGGTTCGGCCTCGACTCGGAGCCATGAGGTAGGCCCAAGGCCCCATCGGCATGACCCTGACTCCAGTGATTGGAACTGATTGGAAGATTTGGGCCACTGCCCCGCCAGAAAGCAGCGGGTCAGACGAGTAACTATGCGGCCGAGGTGGCCCAAATCTGCCAATCACGTATCCGGCTGTGACGGATGAGGCCCATGGGGTCTCCGGGACGCCGCCGCGCCCTGGTGGGTCAAGGGTGGCCCGGAGAGCCATCGCCGAAGGCGACGCGCAGCGCCCTTGAGGCACCTCGCGGAAGCAGAGAGGGCGCCTGAGCACGGATTGTGCGTGCCGTACCGCAGCTCAAGGATGCGCAGATGTTTGGGCTCGGAGATCGGCTGGCTGTTGAACATCGCCGAGTCCCAAGCCGAGTCCCAACTCGCCACCGGAACCCCCCACTTCACCGCCCTGCTCTCCTCCACCCCACGCGGCGCCCGGCTGGCCGGGCTGCTCGCGGCGGACCAGTTCCGGAGCGGGGGGTTCCGCGCCGACCCCGCGACGCTCGTCGTGGCCGAGCCGGCGGCCAACGCCGTCACCCGCGGTCGCCTGCCCGGCCGTAGCTTCCGCCTCGCGCTCCACGTGACCGGCCGTACCCTGCGCATCGAGGTCAGCGACACGCGCGGTGACCGCGGGCCCAGGCGCGGGGCGCGCTCGGCGAGTCCGGCCGTGGCCTGCTGCTCCTGGACGCGCTCGAGGATCGCTGGGACGTCGCCGAGGGCCGGTTCCCGCGCAAGACGATCCGGGCCGAACTGGACCTTCCGGGCGACCGGGGTCCCGAGCCTCGTAGGGTGGTCCCATGACGGACTTCCCCGCCCGGCGTCTTCTCCTGGTGCACGCGCACCCGGACGACGAGTCGATCAACAACGGCGCCACCATGGCCAGGTACGCGGCCGAGGGAGCGCATGTGACCCTGGTCACCTGCACCCTCGGGGAGCGGGGCGAGGTCATCCCGCCGGAACTGCGGCATCTGGCGGGACCCGCCCTGGGCGCGCACCGGCGCGGGGAGCTGGCCGCCGCCGTGGGCGCGCTGGGCGTGACGGATGCCCGGCTGCTCGGCGGCGCGGGGCGGTACGGCGACTCCGGGATGATGGGCATCGCGGACAATGACGACCCCGGGTGCTTCTGGCAGGCCGACGTGGACGAGGCCGCCGGGCAGCTGGCCGAGGTGATCCTGGAAGTCCGGCCCCAGGTCCTCGTGACGTACGACGACAACGGCGGATACGGCCACCCGGACCACGTCCAGGCCCATCGCGTCGCCATGCGCGCCGTCGAGCTGGCGGACGAGCGCGGGCACCGGATCGACAAGGTGTACTGGAACCGCGTCCCGCGCTCCGTCGTCGAGGCCGCCTTCGACCGGCTCCAGGACGAGCTGGCCGTACTGCCCTTCGAGAAGAGCGCCGGCGTGGCCGACGTGCCCGGCGTGGTCGACGACGAGCGGGTCACCACGGCCGTCGACGGCACCGCCTTCGCCGCCGCCAAGGCCGCCGCGATGCGCGCCCACGTCACCCAGATCGAGGTGGCCGAGCCCTACTTCGCGCTCTCCAACGAGCTGGCCCAGCCGCTGTTCACCACCGAGTACTACGAGTTGGTGCGCGGCGAGGGCCGGCCCGGGGAGACCGACCTGTTCGCGGGTATCGAGGAGGCGGCGGCATGAGCATCAGCGGCGGCATGAGCAACAACCGGCCGGGCTCGGCGCTCGCCCAGCCGCTGCAGCGCCCCTCCGCCGGGCGGATCGCCGCCTATGTCGGCCTCTTCCTGTTCGGCGCCGTCATCGGTCTCGCCGGGGCCCTCGTCCAGGCCGCCTGGTTCCCCGGCGGGCTGCTGCTGGCCCTCGCGGGCGCGGCCGGGCTGTTCCTCGGCGGGGCGTACGCCACGGGCGGCCGGGGTGGGGCGGTCGCACCGGTGGCGGGCTGGATCGTCACCGTCATCCTGCTCACCACCTCGCGCCCCGAGGGCGACTTCCTGTTCGGCGCGGGACTCGGCTCCTATCTCTTCCTGCTCGGCGGCATGGCCCTCGCTGTGATCTGCGCCACCCTTGGCGCCGGGCGGCAACCCCGGGGTGGTCCCGCCCGACTTGGCAAGTGACGTACCACTTCGCCGTGCGGCGCAGGTGCGAGTCCGGTGTGGGTTTCCTCTGCGGTCATGGGATACACGCCAGAAGTGGCCAGTATGGTGGTGCGCGCCGCCGAGCCGCCCGAGCTAGCTGAGGTCGTAACGGGCGGCGAAGCCAACTGGGAGAACCTGCCTTGAGTCGTGAAACTGACACTCCGTCCTCCGGGCCCGACGGGCGCAGCGGAGCCGCATACCCCTCCGGTACGCCGCCGTACGGGACCCCCATGGCTTCCGACGACGGTACGGACGCCGGCCGTTCGGCCACGCGGCCGGAGGAGAAGAAGACCGAGACCACGCTGACCACCCGGATCCGCATCAACATCCCCGGGTCCCGGCCCATCCCGCCGGTCGTCGTGCGCAAGCCCGTCGGGGACACCGACGGTGCCGGGGACGATGCGCCCGCCCGCGACACGCGGCCCGCGGCCGACCGGACGGCCCCCTCCGCCGCCGAGTCCCCCGCCGAACCCGGAGTCCCGGCCGAGGAGAAGACCAGCGACTGGTTCGCGCCCCGCAAGTCCTCCCCCGGCAAGGCCGGTCCGGGCGGCGGCGGCACGAACGGGGCCGGAACGTCCGGCGGTTCCACCACCGCCCCCGGTGCGCCGGGCACCCGTCCGGGTGGTCCCGGAGCGTCCGGTACGTCCGGTACCACCGGCGCACGCCCGGGTGGCCGCCCCGGCGGTGTGGTCGGCGCCATGAGCGTCCCGGGCGGCACCCGCTCCGGCAGCACCAACGGCAAGGGCCTGCCCGGCGCCACCGGCGGCCCCGTCGCCCCCGGACACGGCGGCGGCACCGGCTCCTTCGACGTGACCGAGGCGCTGAACGCGGGCCCGCTGGCGGGCGGCTCCCGCCCCGGCGCGGCCGGCGGCGAGCGCCGCCGCGACGACCTGCCGTACTTCGCGGAGAACGGCGGCCAGGACGACTTCGGCGGCACGGGCAGCGCGGGTTCGGGCGCGGCCGGTGCCGGCGGGCACGACGGCTTCGGCGACACGCCGGGTGCGAACGGCCAGAACGGCTTCCCCGGGACCCCCGGCGCCCCTGGTGCGAACGGACTCGGCGGACTCGGCGGCCCCGGTGGTCCCAGCGGCTTCAACGGCCCGCACGGCCACGGCGGTCCCGGTGGCCCGCAGGGCCCGGCCGGCCCCACCGGCGGCCCGGTCACCGGCGACGGCCACCTCGTCCCGCCGGCCGGTGAACCCTTCGACAGCCTGTCCGGGACGGGCGGCTACGACCTCCCCGGCGGGCAGGCTTCGCAGCCTCGCAGCGCCCTCGCCGACATCGCCGACCTCGAAGGGCCCGCCGGCCCCGGCCGCCCGGGCGGTGGCCCCGGCGCTCCGGTCGCCGGCCCCGGCCCCACCGGTCTCGGCCCGGGCGGCGGGCTCAGCGACGACACCGCGATCCTCACCCCGCAGAAACCGGCCCCCGAACCGGGCACGCCCGGCTACCGTCCGGCCGACAACGTCTCCGGACACACCGTCTCCAGCGGCATCCCGGTCGTCCCCGGCGCCGGCAACTCCCCGTTCGGCGGCACGCCCGGCGGCGATACGGCCACGCAGCCGCAGTCCGGGCAGGCACCGGCCCCCGCGCGCAAGGCGCAGGCCAAGCCGAAGAAGAAGGGCCGCAGCAAGCTGGTGCTGCTCGGCGTCGGCGTGGTCGTCGTCGCGGGCGGTGCGTACGGCGCCGGACTGCTGATGAACCACACCGACGTGCCCAAGGGCACCACGGTCCTCGGCGTGGACATCGGCGGCGGCACCCGTGACGACGCCGTCAAGAAGCTCGACGACGCCTTCGGCAGCCGGGTGAACAAGCCGCTGAAGCTGTCCGTGGGCGGCAGGACGGTCACCCTCACGCCGGAGAACGCCGGTCTCCAGTTCGACTTCCCGGCCACCGTGAGCAAGGCCGCGACCAGCGACTACAACCCGGTCCACGTCATCGGCTCGCTCTTCGGGCAGAAGCGGGTGATCGAGCCCGAGATGCCGGTGGACGAGGAGAAGCTCCAGGCGGCCCTCCAGCAGGCGGGCGGCGGCTCCGGCTCGGTCGTCGAGGGCGGCATCGACTTCAAGCCGGGCAAGGCGGTCGCCGTCTACGGCAAGGCGGGCAAGGCCATCGACGCCGCCCAGTCCACCCAGGCGGTCGAACAGGCCTACCGCACCCTGGTGGAGACGGGCACGCCGACCCCGGTCACCGTCCCGACGACCACCAAGCAGCCGACGGTGTCGAACGCGGCGGTCGACCAGGAGATGAAGGAGTTCGCCGAGCCGGCGATGTCGGGCAACGTCACCGTGAAGACGGACGCCGCCCACTTCATCGCGTTCAGCCCGCGGAACTCCCTGTGGAAGTTCCTCAAGGTGAAGGCCGTGGACGGCAAGCTCGTCGACAGCCCCGACCTGAACGTGCTCAAGGGGCTCTACGGCAAGACCTTCGACGGCGTCCTCATCACCCGCGGCAACGGCAGCAAGACGCCCGTCACCCCGCAGGACGTCTACGCCGCCCTCCGCCAGGCCCTGATCAGCAGCACCAACCGGGTCGCGGTCATCTCCACCAACCCCAGTTAGCACGGCGACACGGCAGGGGGCGCCCACCGCCGGGCGCCCCCTTCGCCATGCCCGTCACCCGATCCGTATGACATCTGTCATCCGGCACTCAGGACCCCCGACACTGCCCCGCACCCGCCGCCGCCGCGAGCATGGATGCCATGACGACAACTGCGGCACCGGCCACCACCACCCCGGTGGTCGGCTTCGACCAGGTGACCAAGACGTACGGGAGCGTGAAGGCCGTCGACGGGCTCTCGCTCCGGCTGTACCCGGGCGAGACCGTCGCCCTCCTCGGCCCGAACGGGGCCGGCAAGTCCACCACCCTCGACCTGCTGCTCGGCCTCAAGCAGGCCGACGGCGGCACGGTGAGCCTGTTCGGCGGCACCCCCCGTGACGCGATCGTCGCCGGGCGGGTGGGGGCCATGCTGCAGAGCGGCGGCCTGATGGACGAGGTCACCGTCGAGGAACTGGTCAAGCTGGGCTGCTCGCTGCACCCGAAGCCGTACAAGGCCGCGGACGTCATGGCCCGCGCGGGCATCACGCAGATCGCCGACCGCAAGGTCAACAAGCTCTCCGGCGGCCAGGCCCAGCGCGTCCGCTTCGCCCTCGCCACCGCCGGTGACAGCGATCTGATCATCCTGGACGAGCCGACCACCGGCATGGACGTCTCCGCCCGCCAGGCCTTCTGGGCCACCATGCGCGAGCAGGCCGACCAGGGCCGTACCGTCCTCTTCGCCACCCACTACCTCGAAGAGGCCGACGCCATCGCGGACCGCGTGCTCGTACTGCACCGCGGCCGGCTGCTCGCCGACGGCACCGCCGCCGAGATCAAGGCCAAGGCGGGCGCCCGCCGGGTCGCCTTCGACCTGGAGGGCGAGATCGACGAGGCCGCCCTGCGCGCCCTGCCGTTCCTGACCTCGATCGACGTATCGGGCCAGACCGTCCGCATCCAGTCGTCCGACGCCGACGCCACCGTGCACGCCCTGTACGGCCTCGGTGTCTTCCCCCGCAACCTCGAAGTCGCCGGTCTCGGTCTGGAGCAGGCCTTCGTCGCCATCACGGAGGCCGAGGAGGCCAAGCAGTCATGAACGCCCTGATCAAGCTCGAACTGGCCCGTGCCCTGCGCAACAGGAAGTTCCTGTTCTTCTCGGTGCTCTACCCCTCGATCCTGTTCCTGATCTTCTCCAGCAGCTCCGGCTCCACCTCCAAGGTCGACGGCACCGGCCTGACCGTCGCCACCTACCTGATGGTCTCCATGGCCTCCTTCGGCGCCCTGACGGCCGTCCTGATGGGCAACAGCGAGCGCATCGCCAAGGAGCGCGAGAACGGCTGGGTACGGCAGCTGCGGCTGACCCCGCTGCCCGGGCGCGGCTACGTCCTCGCCAAGACCGCCAGCGCCGCCGTGGTGAGCCTGCCGTCGATCATCGTGGTGTTCGTCGCCGCCGCCGCGATCAAGCACGTCCACCTGGACGCCTGGCAGTGGCTGGCCCTCACCGGGGTCATCTGGGCCGGCAGCCTCGTCTTCGCCGCGCTCGGCGTCGCCATCGGCTACGTCGCCTCCGGTGACGCGGTCCGCCCGATCACGATGATCATCTACTTCGGTCTGTCGATCCTCGGCGGCCTGTGGATGCCGTCCACCACCTTCCCGAAGACCCTTCAGGACATCGCGAAGTGGCTGCCCACGCACGCGTACGCTGCACTGGGACGGGCCATCGAACAGAGCCAGGCGCCGAGTGCGACGGACATCGCCATCCTCGCCGTCTACTTCGTCCTCTTCGCGGGCGGCGCGGCCTGGCTGTACCGGAAGGACACGCTGAAGGCGTGAGCATGATGACGGAAGACCCGCAGGTCTGCGAGCGGCGGCCGGAGCACCAGGTGCAGATCGGCCAGGGGCCGCGCAACCGGCGCGAGCTGATGGTCAAGACGCTGTGGATCGGGGTCTGGCTGATCTTTCTCAGCTCACCGCTCCACGATCTGACCAGCGGCCGGCACACCACGGGCGGCACGGTGGCCGGCGCGCTCGGCCTGACCGCCTTCGTCGTCACCTACCTGTCGCTGGTCTTCCGGAACATGGGGCGGCCCTTCTCGCCGAGGACCGTCGTCTCGATGCTGGCGGTCCTCGCCGTCCTCGCCCCTGTCCTGGCCTACACGCTCGGCCCCGCCTGGCTCGGCCTGTTCGTGTACCTCTCGGTCGCCTGCGGGGCCACCCTGCCGGTCCGGGCCGCGTACTGGGCGATCCCGTCGACGGCCGTGGTGATGTACCTGGTCGGACGGCACTGGGGCGAGAAGCCGGACGACACCCTGCTCCTCGTCGTCCTCATCGGCTTCGCGATGGTCGGCGTCGGCCAACTCGTCCGTACGACCGTCGAGTTGCGCAAGGCCCGGGCCACCGTCGCCCAGCTCGCCGCCAACGAGGAGCGGCTGCGGCTCGCCCGTGACCTGCACGACCTGCTCGGCCACTCGCTCTCCCTGATCACGCTGAAGAGCGAGCTGGCCGGGCGGATGCTGCCCGGCCAGCCCGAGAAGGCGGCCCAGCAGGTCGCCGACATCGAACAGGTCAGCCGGCAGGCCCTGGTCGACGTACGGGAGGCCGTCACCGGCTACCGCCGCCCCCGGCTCGCCGACGAGCTCGCCGGCGCCCAGGTCGCCCTGACCGCCGCCGGCGTCGGCGCCGAGGTGCCCGCCGAGCCCCACCTCGACGGTGTCCCCGAGGAGTGCGAGTCCGCGCTCGCCTGGGCGCTGCGCGAGGCGGTCACCAACGTGGTCCGGCACAGCGGCGCCGACAGGTGCCTCGTCCAGCTCACCCACCGCCAGACGCTGGACGGCGCGATGCTCGAACTCTCCGTCGAGGACAACGGATCCGGCCGCGACGGCAGCGGTCCTGGCAACGGTCTGACCGGTCTCACCGAGCGGCTGGAGAAGGCCGGCGGCACCCTGGAGGCGGGCCGGATCAAGCACGGATTCCGGCTGGTCGCCCGCGTCCCCGCGGCCCCTTCGGGGCACGTAGGATCCGGGGCATGACGAGCACGATCAAGGTCCTGCTGGCCGAGGACCAGTCGATGGTCCGCGAGGCCCTGGCCGCGCTGCTCGGCCTGGAGGAGGACATCGAGGTCGTCGCCCAGGTCGCGCGCGGTGACCAGGTGCTGGCGGCCGTCGGCGCGTACGGCGTGGACGTGGCGCTGCTCGACATCGAGATGCCCGGCTGCACCGGCATCGAGGCGGCCGCCCAGGTCCACCGGGAGTTCCCGCAGGTCAAGCTGGTCGTTCTCACGACCTTCGGCCGCCCCGGCTATCTGCGCAGCGCCATGGAGGCCGGCGCCGACGCCTTCCTCGTCAAGGACGCCCCGGCCGCCCAGCTCGCCGAGGCGATCCGCAAGGTGCTGTCCGGCGAGCGGGTCATCGACCCCACGCTCGCCGCCGCCGCGCTCGCCGAGGGCGCGAACCCGCTCACCGAACGCGAACGCGAGGTGCTCCGCGCCGCCGCGGACGGCTCCACCAACGCCGAACTGGCCAAGGCCCTCCACCTCTCCCAGGGCACGGTCCGCAACTACCTCTCCACGGCCATCCAGAAGCTGGCGGTACGGAACAGGGCGGAGGCGGTACGGACAGCGCGGGAGAAGGGATGGCTCTGAGGGGTCAGTTGAGCATCGCGCGAGCGGTACCCGCCTGCTGCCGTACCTTCAGCGCGGCCGACTCGTCCACCACCTCGATCAGGTCGGCATAGTGTTCCAGCTCTTCCGCGCCTGACGAGAACTCGCCCCGCTGCACGAGAAGTTGCCCGCGCTCGTACCGCAGCCGAGCCGGATGCGAGGGCACCAGCAGCGCCAGCTCCACGGCCCACAGCGCCACGTCCGACCGCTCCGGCCGGGCGGCAGCCCACGCGCGGATGTTGTTCAGGATCCGCTGGACGACCTCCAGCGGCGTCGCGGGCTCCAGCATCGAGGCGTCCAGCGGCGCTCCCGTGGCCCCCACCACGAGCATCTCCGCGTCCGCCCCGGTCAGCACCCGCCCGCCGTCGAACGGATCGGCCAGCACCTGCTCCTCCGCCGCGCCGAACCCGACCACGAAGTGCCCCGGCAGCGCGACCCCGTACACCGGAGCCCCCGCCCGTCGCGCGGCCTCCAGCCACACCACCGACAGCAGGATCGGCAGCCCGCGCCGCCGTCGCAGCACCTCGTGCAGCAGGGAGGACTCCAGCCGGTCGTAGTCGCCGGGTGTCCCGTGGAAGCCGTAGCGCGCCCCGAGCAGCCGCCGTACGGCCTCCGCCCACGCCTGCGGCCCGCCCGGCCGGTACGGCAGCTCGCCCGCGAGCCGGTCCAGCTCCAGCTGGGCGGCGTCGATCCCGGCCTCGTCCAGCGTGCCGTCCCCCTCGGCGCCGATCAGCAGGCACAGCGCCGACAGATCCGGCCGCTCGGACCGTGCCTCCTCGGCGAACCTGCGACGCAGCTCGGCCGACCGCTCCGGCGGGGGCGGATACGGCGGCGGCAGATACGGGTGACGCATGCCAGGCTCATGCCCTCCCACGGCGGGTTCTACGACCCCACCGGCCCGGAATCCTCGGACTTCCGGCCTCGCTCCTCGACGGCTCCCGTCTCATGGCGGCCGACGGGTGTGGCGGCGCGGGTCCGGTGGCTCGGGTGGCCTGGTGTGTCCGCGGAGGTGTCCCGGTCGCCGGCCGCGTTGGTTGCGGGGGTGCGGGCTCCGGCGCGGCCGGCCGCCGGGGCGTGGTGGTCGGCGGGTGCGGCGGTGTGGGTCTGGTGGCCCGGTGTGTCCGCGGTGGTGTCCGGATCGCCGACCGCGTCCGTTGCCGTGGTGGTGTTCGGGTCGTCGGCCGTGTCCGTCGCCCGGTCGAGGCCTTCGGCCGAGTCGGTGGCTGCGTCCATTCGCCGGTTCCGGTTCGCGGATGTGTCCGTCTCGCCGTTCCGATCGTCGGACCCTGCCGTGTCCGGTGCCCGGTAATGGTGATACGCGTGGTGCGGTGTGAAGCCCATGGCGGCGTACAGCGCGCGGGCGCCCGCGTTGTCCGTCTCGACCTGGAGCCACGCTGCCGAGGCGCCCTCGTCCAGGGCCCGTCGGGCCAGCGCGGCCATCACCTCGGTGGCGAGGCCCTGCCGACGGCGGCCGGGGTCCACCTCGACCGCCGCGAACCCGGCCCACCGCCCGTCCACGACACACCGCCCGATCGCCGCCGGGGGCTCGTCGCCGGCACCGGGCACGGTCGCGAACCACACCGACGGACCCCCGCCGAGCACCCGCAGGGCCACCTCGCTCACCCCCTTGCGCTGGTACCGGGCGAGCCACGCCTCGTCCGCCTCCCGGGACAGCAGCACACCGGTGCCCTCGGCCCGGTCCGCGACCGGCGCCAGGGCACCGGTCCACACCTCGGACGTCACCTCCAGCACCCAACCGCGCCGCTCCAGCTCCGCGCACAGCAACTCCTGCGTGCCCTCGGCTCCGGTGGCCGTCTGGACGTAGGCGGGCAGGCCACGCTCGCCGTACCAGCTTCGTACGGCGGCGAGGGCCGCGTCGAGGGGGAGGCCGGAGTCGCCGAGCGGCAGCACGCTGTTGGCCCGCCGGGTGAACCCGCCGGACGCCCGCAGCACCCACTCGCCGAGCCGCTCGGTCTCCAGCGGCTGCCAGCCGCGCGAGCAGACCCGCGCGAGTTCCTCGTACGAGGCGGCGGGCCCGCGGCGGCGCGCCGGCGCGGCCGGTATGACCTTGCCCGCGACCAGCGCGGACTCGGCGATCCGGACACTCCGCCCGTCCCGCCGTGTGATCATGAGCACGCCACCGTCCCATGATGTGAGAACACCCACCGTGTCGGTGAACTTCTCCGACGCCGCGCCGGGTTCGCTCAACCGCCGTACCGACACCCGTTTTCCCACGTCAGCAGGGGTGATACGGACTTCAAGGCGTCCTGCAGCCGAGATTTCCACTGGTCAGTTCACCCCTCCTGTTCGGATCATGCTCCGGAACGGAGATACTAGGGGCGGGCATCGACGACGCCGCGCTCCCGCGCGCCAGGCGGCGGAGCCTGAGGAGGCCCGCCAGCGCCCTATCGAGGAGGAACGACAGCGTGACCTACGTCATCGCGCAGCCTTGTGTCGACGTCAAGGACAAGGCGTGCATCGAGGAGTGCCCGGTCGACTGCATCTACGAGGGCCAGCGGTCCTTGTACATCCACCCGGACGAATGCGTCGACTGTGGTGCCTGTGAGCCGGTCTGCCCGGTCGAGGCGATCTTCTACGAGGACGACACTCCGGAGGAGTGGAAGGACTACTACAAGGCGAACGTCGAGTTCTTCGACGAGCTCGGCTCTCCCGGCGGTGCCAGCAAGCTGGGGCTGATCGAGCGCGACCACCCCTTCATCGCCGCGCTGCCGCCGCAGGGCGAGTGACCGTCTGAGCGCCAGGCGGCCGCCCGCAAGCCGCGCCGCCTCGGTCCCGTACGGCCTGATCGTCCCGATCGGCGCCGTACGGGACCGCGGCGTTTGCCGCACCGTACGAAAGTGAGCCTGATTCCCGTGTCCGCAGTCTCCGAGCGGCTTCCCACCTTTCCCTGGGACAAGCTGGAGCCGTACAAGAAGACGGCCGCCGCGCACCCCGACGGGATCGTCGACCTCTCTGTGGGCACCCCGGTCGACCCGGTGCCCGAACTGATCCAGAAGGCCCTGATCGACGCGGCCGACTCCCCGGGCTATCCGACCGTCTGGGGCACCCCGGCGCTGCGCGACGCGATCACGGGCTGGCTGGAGCGCCGTCTCGGCGCCCGCGAGGTCACCCACCGCCATGTCCTGCCGGTCGTCGGCTCCAAGGAACTGGTCGCCTGGCTGCCGACCCAGCTGGGTCTCGGCCCCGGCGACACGGTGGCCTACCCGCGCCTCGCCTACCCCACCTACGAGGTCGGTGCCCGCCTCGCCCGCGCCGACTACGAGGCCTACGACGACCCGCGCGACCTGGACCCATCGAACCTCAGGCTCCTCTGGCTGAACTCCCCGTCCAACCCGACGGGCAAGGTGCTGTCGAAGCAGGAGCTCACGGACATCGTCGCCTGGGCCCGTGCCCACGACGTCCTGCTGTTCTCCGACGAGTGCTATCTGGAGCTGGGCTGGGAGGCCGACCCGGTCTCCGTCCTGCACCCCGACGTCAACGGCGGCTCCTACGACGGCATCGTGGCCGTCCACTCGCTCTCCAAGCGTTCCAACCTGGCGGGCTACCGCGCGGCCTTCATCGCCGGCGACCCGGCCGTCCTGGGCCCGCTGCTGGAGATCCGCAAGCACGGCGGCATGATGACCTCCGCACCGACCCAGGCGGCGGTCGTGGCGGCCCTCGGTGACGACACCCACGTCCACGAGCAGCGCGAGCGCTACGCCGCCCGCCGCGAGGCCCTCCGGGCGGCGCTGCTGGGCCACGGCTTCCGCATCGAACACAGCGAGGCCAGCCTCTACCTCTGGGCCACGAGGGACGAGTCCTGCTGGCAGACCGTCGCCCACCTGGCCGACCTGGGCATCCTCGTCGCCTCGGGCGACTTCTACGGCAAGGCGGGCGAGAAGTTCGTACGGGTGGCCCTGACGGCGACGGACGAACGCGTCCAGGCCGCGGTGAAGCGCCTGACGGCGTAGGCACAAGGGCGACGGGGCCCAGGGAACTCCCTGGACCCCGTCACCGGTCATCAACGCCGGGCGCTCAGCCGAGCGGCAGCCCCTGCACCGGCAGGTTCGGCACGCCGCCCTTCGTCGCGTTGGACGCGGCGCCCCCGAGGACTTCCCCGGCCGCCCCGGCCGCGCTGCCCGCGGCCTGCTGCGCCACCGGCGCCGTCTTCTTCACGGCACCACCGGTGGTCTTGCCCGCGGCCGGCACCGTCTGCTCGACCGCCTTGCCGCCCGTGTGGGCCGCGAGAGAGGTGGCGGTCTGCGCGGCACCGTCGACGGTGTTGCCGACGTGCGCCCCGTCCAGGGCGGTCAGACCACCCACGTTCGGGGTCGCCGCCGGCAGGTTCGTGGCCGCACCGGCGGAGCCGGCCGCACCGACCCCGGCTGCCGCTCCCGCTGCGACGAGCAGCGCGGCACGGGCGATCCGGCGGGTCAGAGGGAGGGACATGATGCTCCATTCGACGGGAGAGAACGGTGTGTGTCCGGGGCCGTGTCGTGGCTCGGACGCCGTGAATACCGCTCGAAGCCCGCGAAGGTTGCGGACGCCCCAGGTAAAGAATGGATAACGCATCGCATTATCAGGTGTGGATAAAAACGGGCAAAGAACATCTGCCCAAAAAACGCGCAGAATCCTTACAGCCCTTGCTTTCCAAGGAATCCCGGAAGCGGCACGCGGCCGGTCGGGATCGCCGCCCGAACCGGCGCCGTACAACCCCTCGGAGTGATCTCCCGTACTACTGTCCGGTCACGATCCGGACGACCCCCAGGGACGCCCCCGCACCGCCGGCCCCGGCCCTGCCGCCCGAAGTGGCCGTGCTCCACTGGCCGCCGCCGCTGCCCGCGGTCCACTGCCGCCCCTCGTACGACACCCGCGCGATGTGCAGCGCCGAGGAGTTGGCCACGGCCCACTGCGCCAGCTGCCAGCCCCGCTGCCGCTCCCCGCGCCCGATCGCGTCCACCTTCGTGCCCTGCGGCACCGGCACCGTCACGGTCCGACCCTGCGCGGTCGCGGTCACGCTCGGCGCGGGAGAGGGCGACGGCACGGGCGTGCCGCCCACCTCCGCACCGGTCTCCTGCAGCGCGTCCCGCCCGAAGTCCCGTACCAGCGCGGTCCGTACCGCGTCCGGTCCCGTCGCCGAGGCCGTGGTCTCCGGGCGCCCGTCACAGGTCAGCGCGGCCGCCGCGCGCCCCGTCAGCGCCGCCGCCAGCAGCTTCGCGTCCGGCTCGTGCTTGGCGTACGCCTCCGGGTAGCCGCTGCGCTGGACCTCCTGGGCCGCCTTGGTCAGCGGCAGATCGGAGTAGTCCGGGACCTTGGCCAGGTGTGCGTAGAAGATGCCCGCCGCGTACGCCGGGTCCATGATCTGCCGCGCGGTGCCCCAGCCCTGCGAGGGCCGCTGCTGGAACAGGCCCAGCGAGTCCCGGTCGCCGTGCTCGATGTTGCGCAGCCCCGACTCCTGCAGGGAAGTCGCCAGCGCGATCGTCACGGCCCGCTCGGGCATCCCGCGCCCGGTGCCGACGGCGGCGATCGTCGCCGCGTTCACCGCCTGCTCGGGCGTGAACTCGTACGACGTCGCGTCACCGTCCGCCGAGACCACTTTGCAGCCGCGCGCTCCGCCGCCTCCGGTGGCGTACTGCACCACGAGGTACGCGGCGACGCCGCACAGGACCAACAGGGCCGCGCCGAAACGGAAGAGGCGGCCGCGACGTTTGGGACGGGTGGGGGACGGCTCTGGCACGCGTACAAGGTACTGGAGGCCCGACGGACCCTCACGTGGGGTTACCGGACAGCGCTTACCCCGGCCCCGTCGAGCGGCGCGCTAGGGTCGACGCCATGGCCGACACCTCGCTTGACCTCACGCTCGACGCCGCCGCGCTCACCGCGCAGCTCGTGGACTTCCCCTCCGAGAGCGGCACCGAGAAGCCGCTCGCGGACGCGATCGAGACCGCGCTGCGCGCCCTGCCGCACCTGACCGTCGACCGTTACGGCAACAACGTGATCGCCCGCACGAACCTGGGCCGCGCCGAGCGCGTGATCCTGGCCGGCCACATCGACACGGTCCCGATCGCGGACAACGTGCCCTCACGCCTGGACGAGGACGGCGTGCTGTGGGGCTGCGGCACCTGCGACATGAAGTCGGGCGTCGCCGTACAGCTGCGCATCGCGGCCACGGTCCCCGCGCCCAACCGCGACCTGACGTTCGTCTTCTACGACAACGAGGAGGTCGCCGCCGAGCTCAACGGCCTCAAGCACGTGGCCATGGCCCACCCGGAGTGGCTTGAGGGCGACTTCGCGGTCCTGCTGGAGCCCTCCGACGGCGAGGTCGAGGGCGGCTGCCAGGGCACGCTCCGGGTGCTGCTGAGGACGAAGGGCGAGCGGGCCCACTCGGCGCGCGGCTGGATGGGCTCCAACGCCATCCACGCGGCGGCGCCCATTCTGGCCCGCCTGGCGTCCTACGAGCCCCGCTGGCCGCTGATCGACGGCCTGGAGTACCGCGAGGGCCTGAACGCGGTGGGCATCGGCGGCGGGGTCGCCGGCAACGTCATCCCCGACGAATGCGTCGTGACGGTCAACTTCCGCTACGCCCCCGACCGCACCGAGGAGGAGGCGATCGCGCACGTCCGCGAGGTGTTCGCGGACTGCGGCGTGGAGGAGTTCGTGGTCGACGACCACAGCGGCGGCGCGCTGCCCGGCCTCTCCCACCCGGCCGCCGCGGCCTTCATCGAGGCGGTGGGCGGAACCCCGCGCCCCAAGTACGGCTGGACGGACGTCTCCCGGTTCTCCGCGCTCGGCATCCCGGCCGTCAACTACGGCCCGGGCAACCCGCACTTGGCCCACAAGCGGGACGAGCGGGTGGAGCCGGCGAAGATCCTTGCGGGCGAGGAACGCCTGCGGAACTGGCTCACCGCGTAGGACGCCGTACGGCGCGCACGGCGGCGTGAGGCGCCCGTACGGCGCACGCGTGCCGGACATGCGCATGTCCCCCCTCCGTAACCGGCGTGGATCTACGCTGAGGTGGAACCACCCCCGAGCGGAGGGAGCGCACATGCCTACCGGCAACCCCGAGGGGAAGAAGATCCCGCCGGACGAACAGCGTCTGGGACCGGTCCTCCGCCGGCGCGGACAGGTGACGCCGAGCACGACGGACCAGCGCCTGCTGGACGCCGGTGGCCCCTCGGACTGGGTCCACACCGACCCCTGGCGCGTGCTGCGCATCCAGTCGGAGTTCATCGAGGGCTTCGGCACGCTGGCCGAACTCCCGCCCGCCATCAGTGTGTTCGGCTCGGCGCGTACGTCGGTGGACTCGCCGGAGTACGACGCCGGGGTGCGGCTCGGCCGGGGCCTGGTGGAGGCGGGCTGGGCCGTGATCACGGGCGGCGGGCCGGGCGCGATGGAGGCGGCGAACAGGGGCGCGTGCGAGGCGGGGGGCGTCTCGGTCGGCCTGGGCATCGAGCTGCCGTTCGAGCAGGGGCTGAACCCTTATGTCGACATCGGGCTGAACTTCCGCTACTTCTTCGTCCGCAAGATGATGTTCGTGAAGTACGCGCAGGGTTTCGTGGTGCTGCCCGGCGGTCTCGGCACCCTCGACGAGCTCTTCGAGGCGCTGACCCTCGTCCAGACCCAGAAGGTCACCCGCTTCCCGATCGTCCTCTTCGGCAGCGAGTACTGGGGCGGTCTGGTGTCCTGGCTGAAGAACACCCTGGTGGCCCAGGGCAAGGCCGCCGAGAAGGACCTCCTCCTCTTCCACGTCACGGACGAGGTGGAGGAGGCGGTGGCCCTGGTGTCAAAGGAGGCGGGCCGCTAGCGCGGGGCTTTGGCCGACGCCCGGGGGCAACCGGCGCTGCAGCCGTACCCCCGGGGGCTCCGCCCTGGGGACCCCTGGACCCCCGGCACTTGCCCACCCGCCACCCGTCTCGGTCGGCCCCCTTGTCGCTGCGCACCACCACACCCCGTGCCGTCGCGTACCTCTACCCACCCACCCCAGCCCGTCGCCTGAGCCTCTCGGCGGACCGAGACGGGTGTGGTGGGCAGAACGGGGGTCCAGGGGGCGGAGCCGCCTGATCGGTCAGGCCAGACCCCGGCGAGCCACCGCAGGGACACGGTGCCCGGCGATGGACGCGACCATCTCCAGTACCTGCCGCGTCTCGGCCACCTCGTGCACCCGGTACACCTGCGCCCCCAGCCACGCGGACACCGCGGTCGTCGCCAACGTACCGATCAACCGCTCCTTCACCGGCCGGTCCAGCGTCTCCCCGACGAAGTCCTTGTTGGACAGCGACACCAGCACCGGCCACCCCGTGGCGACCATCTCGTCCAGCCGCCGCGTCGCCTCCAGGCTGTGCCGCGTGTTCTTCCCGAAGTCGTGCCCGGGATCGATCAGCACCGACTCACGCGGCACTCCGAGCGACACCGCACGCTCGGCCAGACCCAGGGTGACGTCGAGGATGTCGGCCATGACGTCGTCGTACGTCACCCGATGCGGTCGCGTACGCGGCTGGACGCCCCCCGCGTGCGTGCACACCAGCCCCACCCCGAACCGCGCCGCGACCTCCGCGAGCCCAGGGTCGACGCCGCCCCAGGCGTCGTTCAGCAGATCCGCCCCCGCCTCGCACACCGCCTCGCCGACCTCGGCCCGCCAGGTGTCCACGCTGATGACCAGGTCCGGGAAACGCCGCCGTACCTCCGTCACGAAGCCGACCGTCCGGCGCGCCTCCTCCTCGGCGGTGACCTCCTCGCCCGGCCCCGCCTTCACCCCACCGATGTCGATGATCGCGGCGCCCTCGGCCACCGCCTGCTCCACGCGCGCGAGGGCCGGCTCGTCACGGAACGTCGCCCCCTGGTCGTAGAAGGAGTCCGGAGTCCGGTTCACGATCGCCATGATCACCGGCTCATGGGGCCCGAATTCCCGCCTGCCCAGCCTGAGCATCCGCTGTGACCTCTCCTCGTACGTCCCGCTGTACAACCGCCTGTGACCCTAACTGTCAGACTCGCATGGCACGATCGGACCCAGACAGATTCGGCGTCCGGCACAACGGCCGGCACGGAGCGTGGGGACCCCTGCCATGGTGATGTTCTTGTTCCTGGTCGTCGCGCTGACCGTCGTGGTCGCCGCGGTGACACTCGCCGTGGTGGGCGGCGGCGGGAGCGGCCCGCTGCCCGAGGTGGCACCCGAGCGGCTGCAGGACCCGCTGCCCCCGGACCGCCCGGTGCACCGCGCCGACGTGGACGGCCTGCGCTTCCCGGTCGCCCCGCGCGGCTACCGCATGGCGGACGTCGACGACGCCCTCGGCCGGATCGGCGCCGAACTCGCCGAACGGGACGCCCGCATCGCCGACCTGGAGTCGGCGCTGGCGGGCGCCAGAGCCGCGGCGGCACACGTCCGCATGGAGAAGCCCGATCACCCGGAGGACCAGCGATGACCGACGGCGCCGCCCTCGCCGGGCCCGACGGCGCCCTGCGCTGCCCCTGGGCGCTGTCCACCGAGGACTATGTGTCGTACCACGACGAGGAGTGGGGCCGCCCGGTGCACGGCGACGACGCCCTCTTCGAGCGGATCAGCCTCGAGGCATTCCAGTCGGGTCTGTCCTGGATCACGATCCTGCGCCGCCGCGAGGGTTTCCGCGCGGCTTTCGCGGGCTTCCGCATCGAGAAGGTCGCCGCGTTCACCGACGAGGACCGCGAGCGCCTGCTGGCGGATGCGGGGATCATCCGCAACCGTGCCAAGATCGACGCCACGCTCGCCAACGCGCGCGTGCTCGCCGACTGGGCGGAGGGCGAGTTGGACGAGCTGGTCTGGTCCCACGCCCCCGACCCGGCCGGCCGCCCGGCCCCGAAGACCGTCGCCGACGTGCCGGCCGTGACCCCGGAGTCCACGGCACTGTCCAAGGCGCTGAAGAAACGGGGCCTCAGATTCGTCGGCCCGACGACGGCGTACGCGTTGATGCAGGCCTGCGGCCTGGTCGACGACCACCTGGAGGCCTGCGTGGCGAGAGGAGCGGGCGCCTGACCGCCATGTCCCAGACCCTGGCCGACATCCTGGACGAGGCGGCGCGGGGACGCTTCCCGGCGCCGGACGGGGGTACGACCGTGGTGCCGCAGCCGAGCCACCGGGACGCCGGAGTGATCGCGTTCACCGCGCACTCCGTGGTGTTCACCGACGAGGATCCGCGGTGGGTGCGCAGCACGCTCGCGTCCCTCGACTGCGACGCGCTGGCGGCGGCGATGAACCCGCGCTTCCTGGCCGCGTTCCTGGACCGCACGGGCCGGTCGACCGACACCATAGACCTGCTCACCGTGGCGGGCTCCCTGCCCGGCGACCCCCCGCTGGAACTGCGCGAACTCGCCGACCCGGACCATCCGCGCGTGCACGGCGCACGCAAGCGCCGGGACGGCGTCCGCGTCTGGGCGACGGACGGCGGAGTGGTCGTCCTCGGGCGGGGCGTGGCGGGCCGCTGGGAGACGGCGGTCGAGGTGGACGAGGACGTACGGCACCGGGGGCTGGGCCGGGCCCTGGCCACGGCCGCCCGGCACCTCGTGCCTCCCGGGCAGTGGGTCTGGTCGCAACAGGCCGCCGGCAACGCCCGCAGCGTGCGCGCCTTCCAGGCGGCCGGCTACCGCCCGGTCGGCGCGGAGGCCCTGCTCATCGCCCGCTAGGCCCCGCGCCGCCCTGGCTCTGCTTCACCGGCCCAGGTACTTCGGCTTCTCCTTGTTCACGAACGCCTGCACGGCGATCGCGTGGTCCTCGGACCGGCCGGCCCGGGTCTGCAGCTCGTCCTCCTTCTGAAGGGTCTCGGCGAGGGAGTGCGACAGACCGTAGGCCACTGCCTCCTTGATGGCCGCGTACGCCACCGTCGGGCCCTCGGCCAGCGCCCGCGCCGTCTTCTCGGCCTCGGCGCGCAGCTCGGCCGCGGGGACGACCCGGTTGGCGATGCCCAGCTCCAGCGCGTCCTGGGCGCTGATGCTGCGCGGGAAGAGCAGCAGGTCCGTGGCGCGGCTCGGGCCGATCACCCGGGGCAGGGTCCAGGAGATCCCGGAGTCGGCGGTCAGCGCGACGCCCGCGAAGGAGGTGTTGAAGGCCGCCGTGTCGGCGACCACCCGGTAGTCCGCGGCGAGCGCGAAGCCGAAGCCGGCCCCGGCCGCCACCCCGTTCACCGCGGCGACCACCGGCTTGGGCGCCCCGGTAAGGGCCCGCACGATCGGGTTGTAGTGCTCCTTGACCGTGCTCATCGTCTGCCCGGCCCCCGTCTCACGGTCCGCCGCGAGCAGCCCGATGTGCTCCTTGAGGTCCTGGCCGACGCAGAACGCCCGGTCCCCGGCCGCGGTCAGCAGGATCGCCCGTACGGCCGTGTCCCCGGCCGCGGATTCCGCCGCCTCCCGGAGGGCGACCTTGGTGGCGATGTTCAGCGCGTTCATCGCCTCGGGGCGGTTCAGCGTGATCGTCGCGAGCCCGTCGCTCACCTCGTAGAGCACGGTGTCGGCCATGGCGCATCCCCTCCGGTTCGCAGGTGACGTACCGCTCAGTACGTCCTTGTCCGAAGGACAGCATGGCGGAGATCGCCGCCGAAGGACCGGACCCGACGTGTGACCTGCGTCAAGGAAAACCGGAGCGGTGCAGGCCGGTGGAGGTCCGTGCGGCGGTGCAGTATCGCAGCCACATCGCCGAATTGGGTGGTTTTGCTCGCGCGCGTTGCCCAAGCGATGCCGACCGATGTTGGTCATCGGGTCCTGCGATGCGGGATAATGGCTGGGAAGCAATGTGTTCGATGCCGGTGTCGCGTGTCCGTTCCGGAACCGCGGATGCCCTCCGAGGGCTCTCGGCAGACGATGAGCTGGTTTCAGGAAGGGGAACGAGCATGGCGGCCATGAAGCCGCGGACGGGCGATGGCCCGCTCGAGGTGACCAAGGAGGGGCGGGGCATCGTCATGCGCGTTCCGCTCGAAGGCGGCGGTCGACTCGTCGTCGAGCTGACCCCTGACGAGGCCGAGGCGCTCGGCGACGCCCTCAAGAAGGTCGTCGTCTGAAGTCCCAGCGATCTTGTCCTTCGGGCTGCCCCGGCATCGTAGGCGGTGCCGGGGCAGTCGCGTTTCCGGACCCCCGGGGCGGGCCGTTCACCTCTTGACGGCGCACAGCAGGCCGTCGCCCACCGGCAGAAGCGACGGGACCAGTTCCTGGCTCTCGCGCACCGCGCGCAGCAGTTCCCGCAGCCGCAGCACCTCCGTGGGCTGCGGTCCGGAGTCGACCGTACGGCCGTTGGCGAAGATCCCCTCGAAGACCACCACGCCGCCCGGCCGCAGCAGGCGCAACGATTCAGCGAGGTAGTCCAGGTACTCCAGCCGGTCGCCGTCGCAGAAGACGAGGTCGTAGCCGGCGTCCGCGAGCCGGGGCAGCACGTCGAGCGCGCGGCCGGGGATGAAGCGGGCCCGGTTGCTGGCGAAACCGCAGGCGCGCAACGCCTGCCGGGCGAACTGCTGGTGCTCCGGCTCCGGGTCGACCGTGGTGAGCACCCCGTCCGGGCGCATGCCGTGCAGCAGATGGATTCCGGACACCCCGCAGCCCGTGCCGATCTCCGCGACGGCCTTCGCGTCCACGGAGGCGGCGAGCAGTCGCAGTGCGGCGCCGGTGCCGGGCGACACCGAGCGCAGCCCTGCCTCGCGGGCCCGGTCACGGGCCCACCGCAGCGCTTCGTCCTCGGCGACAAAGGCGTCGGCGAACGCCCAGCTCGTCTGCCGGTTGCCGGTAATGACCCTCTCCTGTCCCCGTGGTTGCCTGGGCGTGACTGTATCCGTTGGTGCCGGGAACCCGCTGATGGGACCGGGCGTTTAAAGGGTTGAGAAGGTGACTTGGGACGCGACGGGGCAAGACGGGGGTGCACGAGGTGGATCAGGACGCCGAGCAACCGCTGACGCAGCCGTATGAGCCGTATCAGCCCAGATCAAATTCTCGTAAAACCGCTTATGGGGAGCTAACGGGCGAGGTGGCTATGGTAGGGGCTCCACTGGACACCACCAGAGCTGACAGGGGAGGTGCGGCCGCGTCCGGAGACCGGGGTGGAGTGCTGCGGCGCTTCCTCGGGTCTGCGAGCAGGCCGAAATCCGTGACAGACACCGCTGCTGACCACCACGCCGGTTTCGCCGCAGGCGAGGCCCAGACCGCGACCTTCTCCACCGACGCGGACGGGCAGGCGTGGACTCCGCCCACGTGGGAGGAGATCGTCAGCACGCACAGCGGCAGGGTCTACCGGCTTGCCTACCGCCTGACGGGCAATCAGCACGACGCCGAGGATCTCACCCAGGAGGTCTTCGTCCGCGTCTTCCGCTCCCTGTCAACGTACTCGCCGGGCACCTTCGAGGGCTGGCTGCACCGCATCACCACCAACCTGTTCCTGGACATGGTCCGACGCAAGCAGCGCATCCGCTTCGACGCCCTCGGCGAGGACGCGGCCGAGCGCCTGGCCAGCCGCGAGCCCAACCCGCAGCAGCTCTTCAACGACGCGCACTTCGACGCCGACGTCCAGCAGGCCCTGGACACCCTCGCGCCCGAGTTCCGCGCCGCCGTCGTCCTGTGCGACATCGAGGGACTGTCGTACGAGGAGATCGCCGCGACCCTCGGCGTGAAGCTCGGCACCGTCCGCTCCCGTATCCACCGTGGCCGCTCCCAGCTCCGCAAGGCGCTCGCGCACCGGTCCCCGGAGGCCCGCGCGGCCGAGCGGCGCTCCTTCATGGCCCGTGTCCCCGCTCTGGGGGGAGGGGGCGCGACCGCGTGAACGGATCCCGGCCCAACCCTGCGGAGGCACACCTCGCAGAGCAGCACCTTGGGGACCGGCTCTCCGCCCTGGTGGACGGAGAGCTCGGTCATGAGTCGCGTGAGCGGGTCCTCGCGCACCTGGCCACCTGCGCCCGGTGCAAGGCGGAGGCGGACGCCCAGCGCCGGCTGAAGAACGTGTTCGCGGAGGCGGCCCCGCCGCCTCCCTCGGCGAGCCTCCTGGCCCGCCTCCAGGGCCTGCCCGCAGGAGGTGACCCGGACGGCGACGGCATGTCGCCGCCGGGGGGACTCTTCGGCCGCGGCCCGGGTGACGACGAGAGCACCGGGGCGGAAGTCCCCGGCGTCTTCGGCGCCTTCGGAGTGAGGCGCGGCGAGCGCTTCGCGTTCGGATACGTCCCCGTGCGCCCGCACGGGGACGCGCATCCGGGCAGTCCTGTCCCGGCCGCCGAGGAGCGCGGCTTCCGTATCCATCCCGTCGGCCGCCCGGACGACGGCCGCTCCGCCTCGCGCGGTCTGCGGTTCGCGTTCGCCGCCGCCGGGGCGGTGTCGCTCGCCGCGGTCGCCCTCGGCGGCGTGACCACCGCCGTCCCCGGTGACACCAACGCGGACCCCCGCGGCGGCTTCGGCACCGGCAGCAATGTGATTCCGGCGCGTCCGACGGGCTCCGGCGGGGGCGCGGGGGCGGCCACGCCCGACAGCCAGCGCCGCCGCTCGGTGGGACCGCTGCTCGCCCAGGGCGGCACACTCGGACCGACGCCGGCCGTCCCGACCTCGATGACCGCGCCGCTGGTACCCGGACTGCCGGCCTCCAGCACCGGCAGCATCCAGGGCCAGAACGCCGTGCGCGGCCTTGCCGCGCCGGTGATGGCCGGTGCGGCCGCGGTCTCCCCACTGATACGTCCGCTCGACGACACCGTGGTCTACCCGCTCGCCGCCTGGTCCAGAGTCCCCGGAATGACCGGTTCCGGCCTGCTGTCCGCCCCCGTCCCCGACACCACCCCCACTCCTCCCACACCGTCCCCCACCACCCCCCGCCAGACCCCCTGACCGGCCACTGCGCCACGGCCCGCGAACCTGGTTGAATCCTGTGAGGGCCGTTCCCGCGGCGATGACCCGGGGGCGTAGCCGACGTTCCGCGCCCGCACGCTTCGGCGGCGGCCGCGTCCAGCCGTGGGGAGAGCATGAACGAGGGGAACCGTGTCCCACCGGAGGTCGACCCGGAGGGACCGGCGGGGACGCCACCGACCGCCCGAACCGATGCCGGGCAGCGGGAGAAGGCCGGGCAGGTCGAGAGCGGCGGGCATCGGGAGCTCGCTGAGCAGGTCGAGCGTGGTGGGCTCCGGGAGAGCGCCGGGCAGGTGGAGCATGGCGGGCTCCAGGGGAGCGGCGGGCAGCAGGAGACACCGGGCGGCATCGGGGCGGCGGACGCTGCGCTGACGGACTCCGCCTCGGTGGGTGCTGAGCCGGCGGGGCTTGAGCCGACCGACTTCGAGTTGGCACGTCCGGACGCTGCGGCGGAGTCCGTGCGTATCTCCGAGGGGGAGCAGGCCGGGACGGACGCCGCCGAGGCCGCGGCCGAAGGTGACTTCCAGCTGGCCAGGCCGGTGCCGGGGGTGCCGGGTGGTGCCGGGGCGGACACGGCCACGCCGGGCAGCGTGTCGCCCGAGGCCGGGGACAGGGCCTGGGCAGCTCCCACCGAGCGGCCCAAGCCGTTGC
This sequence comes from Streptomyces sp. RB17, assembly GCF_009604455.1. Classification (GTDB taxonomy): domain Bacteria; phylum Actinomycetota; class Actinomycetes; order Streptomycetales; family Streptomycetaceae; genus Streptomyces. The sequence goes on along the minus strand of NZ_WEGL01000003.1, from coordinate 209,686 downwards.
ACGACCCCGACCCCTACGGCACCCCGCCGTACGGCGAGCCGGGCCCCTGGGCGCCCGCACCGCCCGTACAGCACCCCGCGGTCACCGCGGCCCAGGGAACGCCCATGCCCGCCCCTACGGCTCCACTGGCGACACCAATGAGCACCACACCCGGTACTGCACCGGAGACTCCCGAGCCCGTACCAGCAACGCCGGCACCGGCAGCCGACGCACCCGCGCCCGCGCCCACCTCCGTACCGGGGCCGCACACCCCGGTACACGGCCTACCCGCGCCCGCACCAGGGCCGCACACTTCCGCGGCCGGCGTACCCATATCCGGCACCGGCACCACTCCCATACCGTCCCCCGGGACGCTCGCCGCCGGTGTTCAGGCCTCTGGCGCTTACGCTCCCGCCCTTACAGTCTCCGGAGCGCCAGCTCCCGGTGTTCGGGCCCCCGATGCTTCGGCCCCTGGCATTCCGATCTCCGGGGCCCCCACCCCCGGCGTTCCGGCCCCCCGCGCTTCAGCCCCCGACGCCCCGGCCCCCGGCGCTCCAAGCCTCGGCATCCCTGCCCCCGGTGCCCCGTCCGTCGGCATCCCCGCCCTCGACGTCCCGGCCCCCAGCGTCCCCGCCCCCGCCGTCCGAGCCCCCGAGGCGCCTGCCCCCGGTGCCCCCTCCGTCGGTATGCCCGCCTTTGACGTCCCGGCCCCCGGTATCCCGGCCCCCGAGGCGCCCGCCCTCGGTGCCGCCTCCGTCGGCGTGCCGACCCCCGGCATCCCTGCCCTCGACGTCCCGGCCCCCAGCGTCCCCGCCCCCACCGTTCGGGCCCCCGAGGCGCCCGCCCCCGGTGCCCCCTCCGTCGGTATGCCCGCCTTTGACGTCCCCGCCCCCGGTATCCCGGCCCCCGGTATCCCGGCCCCCGGCATCCCGGCCCCCGAGGCGCCCACCCCCGGCATCCCGGCCCCCGAGGCGCCTGCCCCCGGTGCCGCCTCCGTCGGTATGCCCGCCTTTGACGCCCCCGCCCCCGGCATCCCGGCCCCCGAGGCGGCCACCCCCGGCATCCCGGCCCCCGAGGCGCCCGCCCTCGGTGCCGCCTCCGTCGGCGTGCCGACCCCCGGCATCCCTGCCCTCGGCGTCCCGGCCCCCAGCGTCCCCGCCCCAGGCATCCCCGCCCCCGAGGCGCCCGCCCCCGGTGCTCCCTCCGCAGGCATCCCCGTCCCCAGCGCCCCCACCCCCACGGGCCCCCCGGTACCGCCGTCCCCCTCCGGTCCGGAGCCAAGTCGGCGGTATGACCCCTGGGCCGCTGGGTCGGCCAAGGAGCAGGTGTTCGGGCAGGGGGTGTTGCAGCAGACCGGTGTCCGGGTGTTGACGCGGGAGCAGCGCAAGCGGCGGGCGAGGCGGGCGTTGGTCGTGTGGAGTCTCGTCGTCGCCCTCATGTCCGCGGGGATCGGCGGGGTGGCCGGTGCCTGGGTGGAGCGGCAGGGGCTGGGGGACGACGTTCACCTGCCGCAGGCCGGGCACGTGCCCGTCGGGCGGGCCCCGGACAGCGTGGCCGCGATAGCCGCCCGCGCGCTGCCCAGCGTCGTCACCCTGCACGTCACGGGGACCGAGCAGAGCGACACCGGCACCGGCTTCGTCCTCGACACCCGCGGGCACATCCTCACCAACAACCACGTCGTCGCGCCCGCCGGGTCAGGCGGCGAGATATCCGTGACGTTCAGCAGTGGCGACACCGTCAAGGCCAAGGTGGTCGGCCGCGACAGCGGCTACGACCTCGCCGTCGTCCAGGTCCACGGCGTGCACGGACTCACCCCGCTGCCCCTCGGCAACTCCGACGACGTGCGGGTCGGTGATCCCGTCGTCGCCATCGGCGCCCCCTTCGACCTCGCCAACACCGTCACCTCCGGTATCATCAGCGCCAAGGAGCGGCCCATCACGGCCGGCGGTGAGAAGGGCGACGGGAGCGACGTCTCGTACGTCGATGCGTTGCAGACCGACGCTCCCATCAACCCGGGCAACTCCGGCGGGCCGCTCCTCGACTCGCGGGCGCAGGTGATCGGCATCAACTCCGCCATCCGGTCCGCCGACGGCGGCTCCGGTTCGGACGGCGAACAGGCCGGCTCCATCGGTCTCGGATTCGCCATCCCCGTGAACCAGGCCAGGCGTGTCGCCGAGGAGCTGATCAACGACGGCCACGCCACCCACCCGGTGATCGGCGTCACGCTCGACATGGCGTACACCGGCGACGGCGCCCGTATCGACAGCAAGAGCGCGAACGGCGGTCCCGCCGTGACCCGCGGCGGCCCCGGCGAACGGGCCGGCCTCAGGGCGGGCGACGTCATCACCGAGGTCGACGGACAGCCCGTGCACACGGCCGAGGAGCTGATCGTCAAGATCCGTGCCCACCAGCCCGGTGACCGGCTGCGGCTGACGGTCCGGCGCGACGGCACCGACCGGGAGATCCCGCTCCGACTGGGCGCGGCGGAGCAGAACTGACAGAAGTCTCACCTCGGGACGGTACCGGTCGGACGGGAACCCCGGGTACCGTTGAGCGACCGAGGACATCGCAAGGAGCGTCAGGTGTTCAATGACATAGGACCACTGGAGCTGGTGACGATCGTCGTGCTCGCCGTGCTCGTCTTCGGTCCGGACAAGCTCCCGAAGGTCATCCAGGACGTCATGCGCACGATCCGGAAGATCCGCGAGTTCTCGGAGAGTGCCAAGCAGGACATCCGCAGCGAACTGGGTCCGGAGTTCAAGGACTTCGAGTTCGAGGATCTCAACCCGAAGACGTTCATCCGCAAGCAGCTGGACAACGACGAGCTGGGCCTGAAGGAGATCCGTAACGGGTTCGACCTGAAGAAGGAGATGGCCGACGTCACGGAGGCGGTCAAGAGCTACGACACGGAGGCCTCCGCGCCGTCCTCGTCGTCCGCGTCCTCCTCGTCGTCCTCGTCCACCGCGCCCGCCTCGCGCGTCGACATGACCAAGAAGCCCGAGGAGCCCGGCAAGGACGAGCGGCCGCCCTTCGACGCGGACGCCACCTAGGTCGCACCCCCGCCGCCGACACGCGCACGGGGGCGTACGGCGCGCACGTGACGCGTTTCATAGCACGCACCCGTCGCACACGGCCTGAACAGGTCGTTCGCGCGACCCACGCATCCAGCGCCTGCCCTGAGGGCCTCACCGGTGTGGATATGCTGCCGAGTTGTTGTGCGGACCGGACGCGTACGCCCGAAGGGGGGCGGGCCACCCCGGTCCGACGAGAGCGAGGAGGCGTCCGGGCAGATGGAGACGACGAGTCGGGTGGGCGCACAGGCGCCGGCCGCGGAGGACGGGCAGCAGCTCCCCTTCGCCCGGCGCACGGTCGACGGTTATCTGCAGGCACCCTTCCCCTGGTACGGCCTCGACGAGGCGTTCACCGGGCCGCGCTGGCTGATGCAGGTCGGTACGGCGGCCGACGGTGCCGTCGAGCACGGTTCGATCGGGCACGGCGACGAGCCGTCCGTGCGGGGCGAGGCCGGCGCCGCCGGTGAGCCGCGGGAGAAGTTCGCGGTGGTCGTCACCGTCGCCGCGCAGCCGTCGCGGAGGAGCGCCGACGGTACGGGGCTGCTGGAGGCGACATCGGTGTCCTCGGCGGCCTGGCTGGCCGGGGTGGGGCTGCTGTCGTTCACCTGGCCCGGTCAGATGGACCACAGCCTGCGGGACGACTGGCTGGAGCAGCAGACGGAGACCGCGTGGGCTCTGGCCGACGACCTCGAGGGGCCGGAGTGGAACCGGCTCTCTCTTCCGGTGGACGGGGTCGCGGCCTCGTTCTATTACCGGGAGTCCGAGTTCGGGTGGGTGCTCGCCGGTACGACCGAGGCGGGGGTGCACCTGGGTGCGTACGGGCGGGGGATGAGTGCGTACGGCCTTGGGTTCGCCGTGGTGAAGGACGTCTCCGCGTACGCGTGACATCCGCTCACGCATGAACGAAGGGGCACCGACCGATGTCGGCGCCCCTTCGTCGTCGAGTTCCCGGAAGAGACCTCAGAACTTGTTCTTCGGGGTGATCCCCAGCGACAGGCCCGAAAGCCCGCGCTGCCGGCCGCCCAGCTTGCCGGCGATCGACCTGAGCGCGCTGCCCGCCGCGGAGTCCGGGTCCGTCAGCACCACCGGCTTGCCCTCGTCGCCGCCCTCGCGGAGGCGGACGTCGATCGGGATGTTGCCGAGGACGGGGACCGTCGTACCCGTGGTGCGGGTGAGGCCGTCGGCGACCACCTGGCCGCCGCCCGTGCCGAAGACGTCGACCATCTCGCCGCAGTGCGGGCAGGGCAGGCCGGACATGTTCTCGACCACGCCGACGATCTTCTGGTGGGTCTGGACCGCGATGGAGCCCGCGCGCTCGGCGACCTCGGCGGCGGCCTGCTGCGGGGTCGTGACGACCAGGATCTCGGCGTTCGGGATCAGCTGGGCGACCGAGATGGCGATGTCACCGGTGCCGGGCGGGAGGTCCAGCAGCAGGACGTCCAGGTCGCCCCAGTACACGTCCGCCAGGAACTGCTGCAGCGCCCTGTGCAGCATCGGGCCGCGCCAGACGACCGGGGCGTTGCCCGGGGTGAACATGCCGATGGAGATGACCTTCACGCCGTTCGCCGACGGCGGCATGATCATGTTCTCGACCTGGGTGGGACGGCCGTCCGCGCCCAGCATGCGCGGCACGCTGTGGCCGTAGATGTCGGCGTCGACGACGCCCACCTTGAGGCCGTCGGCGGCCATGGCCGCCGCCAGGTTGACCGTCACCGAGGACTTGCCGACGCCGCCCTTGCCGGAGGCGACCGCGTACACACGGGTCAGGTTGCCGGGCTTGGCGAAGGGGACCTCGCGCTCGGCCTGGCCGCCGCGCAGCGCCGCCGCCAGCTCCTTGCGCTGCTCGTCGCTCATCACGTCGAGCGTGACGTCGACCCGGGTGACGCCCTCGACCCGGGAGACCGCCTCGGTGACGCGCTGGGTGATCGTCTCGCGCATGGGACAGCCGGAGACCGTCAGATACACGGTGACCGCGACCGCGCCGTCATCCCCGATCTCCACCGATTTGACCATCCCCAGTTCGGTGATGGGTCGGTTGATCTCGGGGTCGTTCACTGTCGCCAGTGCCTCGCGCACCGCGTCTTCCGTAGCCATGAGAACGATGGTACGGCGCACCGAGGGGCGTCCGGGATGCCCCTCAGTGGTCGTCTGTGTCACGTCCCGGAGACCGGTCTGACCGTTCCGCCGGGAATACGACGTGCCCGGGATGCCCGTCGTGCCGTCGCCATTCGTCCAGCTCCTTGACCAGGTCCTGCAGCTCCGAGCGGATCCAGTCGCGGGTCGCGACCTCGCCCAGGCCCATCCGCAGCGCGGCGATCTCCCGGGTCAGGTACTCGGTGTCGGCGATGGACCGCTCGTTCTGCTTGCGGTCCTGCTCCAGGTTGACCCGGTCGCGGTCGTCCTGCCTGTTCTGCGCGAGCAGGATCAGCGGGGCCGCGTAGGAGGCCTGCAGGGACAGCGCCAGGGTCAGGAAGATGAAGGGGTATTCGTCGAAGCGCAGGTGGCGGGGTGCGGCGATGTTCCACAGCACCCAGACGATGATGACGATCGTCATCCAGACGATGAAGCGTCCCGTGCCCAGGAAGCGGGCGATCCGCTCCGACAGCCGGCCGAAGGCCTCCGGGTCCCATTCGGGGATGATCCGGCGGCGCGGCGGGCGCGGCTGGTCCAGCCGGGGCGCACGGGGCCGGGTGGCGGCCGTGGCGCCCACCGGGTTGCGCTCACGGGTCGCGGTGTCACGCTCAGGAGCCATAGGTGCCCACCCCCTCGTTGTTCTCGTCGTCCAGGTGGAACTCCGTCTCGCGCCAGTCCTCGGGCAGCATGTGGTCCAGTACGTCGTCCACGGTGACCGCGCCGAGCAGCGACCCGGACTCGTCCACCACGGGCGCGGCGACCATGTCGTACGTGGCGAAGAACCCGGCGATGACGCGCAGCGCCGCGTCCGGGTCGAGGGGCAGCAGGTCGGTGTCGGCGATGGAGCTGACCAGGGAGTAGGGCGGCTCGCGCAGCAGCCGCTGGAAATGGACCGTGCCCAGGTACTTGCCGGTCGGGGTCTCGTCGGGCGGGCGGCAGACGTAGACCTGGGCGGCGAGGGCCGGGGAGAGGTCGGCGTTGCGGACCCGGGCGAGCGCGTCGGCGACGGTGGCGTCCGGGCGCAGCACGATCGGCTCGGTGGTCATCAGACCGCCGGCCGTGTGCTCCTCGTAGGACATCAGCCGGCGCATGTCGGCGGCGTCGGACGGCTGCATCAGGCTCAGCAGCCGCTCCTTGTCCTCCTCGGGCAGCTCGCCGAGCAGGTCGGCCGCGTCGTCGGGGTCCATGGCCTCCAGGACGTCCGCCGCGCGCTCCTCCTTGAGCTTGCCGAGGATCTCGATCTGGTCGTCCTCCGGGAGCTCTTCGAGCACGTCGGCCAGGCGGTCGTCGTCCAGGGCGGCGGCGACCTCGGCGCGCCGCTTGGGGGAGAGGTGGTGCAGGACGTTGGCGAGGTCGGCGGGGCGCAGCTGCTCGAAGGTGGCGAGCAGGCTCTCGGCGCCCTGTCCGTGCTCCTCCAGGGAGAAGCCGGTGACGGCCGACCACTCGACGGTCAGTGTCTCGCCCTTGGCCCGCCGGAAGGCGCTCGCCTTCCTGCCCTTGCGGACGAAGACGCGGTCGACCTCCCAGTCGCGGCGGGCCGGCAGCTGCTGCACGGACAGGTCGAGGACGGTGACCTCCTCGCGGGTCTCCACCAGCGTCACCCGCCGGTCCAGCAGCTCGCCGAAGACCAGCCGCTCGGTGGGCCGCTGCTCGAAGCGCCGGACGTTCATCACGCCGGTGGTGATGACCTGCCCGGACTCGACGCCGGTGATCCGGGTCATGGGCAGGAAGATACGGCGCCGGGTGGTCAGTTCGACGACCAGCCCGAGCAGCCGTGGGGGCCTGCGGCCCACGCGCAGCATCACGACCAGGTCGCGCACGCGGCCCACCTGGTCGCCGTTCGGGTCGAAGACGGGGACCCCGGCGAGGTGCGAGACGAAGATCCGGGGGGCGCCGGCTGCCATGACTGTGGTTCCTTTGGGTGGGGTTCGTGTGAGTTGCTCGGATATGCCCGCACGGTTGCGCTTCAGGCTAGCCCTTCCTGATCGGATACGCCCTGGTGGGCCGTCCGGACGGACCGGCTCCGCCGGACGGCCGGGGCACCGGTACGCTGCGGTACGCCGCTCAGGAACCGTCAGAAAGGCAGCTCCACCTGTGACTGCGATTCCCCGGGGCCGAACCGGCCGCGCCGCGCGGGTCACCGCACTGTGCGCACTGGCCGTGACAGGGGTGGCGGTGCTGACGGGGTGCGGCGGCGAGGATCCGGACGCGGGGACCAACGGCGTGGGCAAGCTGCCCGCCGCCGAGATCCAGGCCAAGACGCGGGCGGCGGCGTCGTCGGCGTCCGCGGTCCGGCTGTCCGGCACGGTTGTCACCAGCGGCCGTACGTACGCGCTGGACATGCAGCTCAAGGCCGACGGCGGCACCGGGTCGGTGACGTCCAAGGGGGCGACCTTCAAACTGCTGAGGGTCGGCAGGCAGCTGTATCTGAAGGCCGACGCGGACTTCTGGAACCAGGCCGACGGCAAGGGCGGCGACGGCGCGGGCGCCACGCTCGACGGCAAGTACGTCAAGGTGCCGCAGGCAGACCCCGCGTACAGGAAGTTCAGCGGCTTCACGGACAAGGACGTCCTCCTCGACGGACTGCTCACGCTGCACGGCACACTGGCGACCGACGGCCACCACGACGACGCGGGTACCCCCACCATCCGCATCACCGGCGACAAGGGCTCCGGCGGCAGCCTCGACGTCTCCCTGGAGGGCACGCCGTACCCCCTCCGCCTGGTCCGCGGCGGCGGGGCGGGGACGCTCAGTTTCTCGGAGTGGGGTAAGGACTTCGCCGTAGCCGAGCCCGCGAAGGGTGAGACCGTGGATTACGGCAAGCAGCTGCCGACGTCGTAGCGCGAACCGGCCCTCCTCAGCCCCGGCGCTCCTTGTGTTTCCGCCGCTTGGAAAGCAGCCTCGGCAAGCCCGCAGGAATCGGCATCCGCGTGGTCGCCGGAGTCGCGACCGGCCGCTCCGCCAGGCTGCCGGCGGGCAACGGCACCGCAGACCCCGCCGGAGCCAGCCGCAGCACCCGGCACTCGCGGGCCCAGCGGGCCGGCATCTGCTCGCCGTCGGGGGCGTTCAGGCGCTTGCCCTTCAGCTCGGCGACGGCCGCCTCCCATTCCTCGGAGCCGGCGGGCAGTTCGGACACGGTCGCCGGGAACGTCACCAGCCGGCCACCCTTGTCCTTGCTGCGCACGGTGACCTCGGCAGTGCCCCCGTCGACCAGCCCCTCCAGCGGCTGCTCACCGGGCCCGCCGCCGACCAGGCACACCGCGCCCTCGTGCCACACGTGCCACAGCGCACGCGCGGCGGAGGCCCCCGCGCCCCTGACCCAGACGAGGCCGGACTTCTTGGCGGCCTCCTCGAAGAGGGCCTGGTCGAGAAGGTCCTGGCCGGGCAGCTCGCTTGTCATGGCGCCCACCCTATCCAGCGCCCGCTCACAGCCAGCCGTTGCGCTTCAGCGTGCGGTGGATGCCGAGACAGATGGCGACCGTGATGCCCATGATCACCGGGTAGCCGTACTTCCAGTGCAGCTCGGGCATGTACCTGAAGTTCATGCCGTACACACCGCACACCATCGTCGGCACGGCGATGATCGCGGCCCAGGCGGTGATCTTGCGCATGTCCTCGTTCTGCGCGACGGACGCCTGCGCCAGGTTGGCCTGGAGGATGGAGTTGAGGAGTTCGTCGAAGCCCAGCACCTGCTCCTGGACCCGGGCGAGGTGGTCGGCGACGTCCCGGAAGTACTTCTGGATGTCCGGGTCGACCAGCCGCATCGGCCGCTCGCTCAGCAGCTGCATCGGGCGCAGCAACGGAGCCACCGCACGCTTGAACTCCAGCACCTCACGCTTGAGTTGGTAGATCCGCGCCGAGTCCACGCCACGGGACACCCCGCCCTTGCGGCCCGGTGAGAAGACCTCCGTCTCCACCTCGTCGATGTCGTCCTGCACCGCGTCGGCGACCGCGATGTAGCCGTCCACCACATGGTCGGCGATCGCGTGCAGTACCGCCGAGGGACCCTTGGCGAGCAGCTCCGGGTCGTCCTGCAGGCGGTGCCGGAGCGCCCGGAGCGAGCCCTGGCCGCCGTGCCGGACGGTGATGAAGAAGTCCCGGCCGGTGAAGCACATGACCTCGCCGGACTCCACCACCTCGCTGTTGGCGGTGAGCAGGTCGTGTTCGACGTAGTGGATGGTCTTGAAGACGGTGAAGAGCGAGTCGTCGTACCGCTCCAGCTTGGGCCGCTGATGGGCCTGCACCGCGTCCTCCACGGCCAGCGGGTGCAGCCCGAACTCGGCGGCGATACCGGCGAATTCGGCCTCGGTCGGCTCGTGCAGACCGATCCACACGAAGCCGCCGTCGCGCCGCACCAGCCGCATCGCCTCGTGCGGGCTCAGCGGCTTGTCGCTGCGCACGCGCACGCCGTCGCGGTAGACGGCGCAGTCGACCACGGCCGACGGGCTGGCGGGGTCGCGGGTGGTGTCGTACGACACGCTCGATGTGCTGGTGGGCTTGCGCAGCGAGACGCGGGACGGACGGACCACGGCGCGCAGGTCGCGGATCATCGACATGGGCAGGCTCCTTCGCGACAGGCAACGAAAGACCGCCGGCGACGGGTGGAACTACCCGGAATGGGGACGTCCTGACTGCGGGATGTTTGGCACGTCCACAAAGCGGGGAGCACCGCACCGTCGCGGTGGCGACTTCGCTACTGATGCAGAACTGATGCGATCGGCAGATCGGGTGATCAGACGGATCGGATGATCAGGCGGATCAGGCAAAGCGAAACGAAGTGCTCTTCCGAAGGGCAACGCGCACAGGAAGGTGTAGAGCAGCCGGAAACCAGCCAGTGACTACATCAACGGGCGGAAGAGCGAGTGGTACTGCACGGTCGACTTCGATCCATGACAGCCCCACCTCCTCCGGCCGGTCCCTCGTAAGGGAGTCTTATCGGCGTCGGGGCTTGATAGCGACGCTTCTGCGTGCTGCCCCGAACCACCGGCTCAGCGTAGCAGCCGCCCGATGTGTCAAGGTGCTGCTTTGCCCGCTACTGACGAGTTCTATGCTCACCGCATGGTTGATGTTCTTCCTCTGGTCGAGGCACGGTTGACCACCGCGCTGGGCGCGCCGGACGCGCGTGCCGCCGTCACCTTCCTCGGCACGGACCGCATCGAGGTGCTCCGGTTCCAGGAGGGGGACGTCCTGCGGTACGCCACCCTCGGCATGTCCGCACACCCCATGACCGACCCCACCGCGACGCTCGCCGACCCGGTCAAGGGCCCCCGCGCCGAGCTGGTCCTCTCCGTCCGCGCGGGCCTCGCCGACACCGACGAGGTGCTCCGCCCGCTCGCCGTGCTCGCCGCGTCCCCGCAGGTCGAGGGCCTGATCGTGACCCCGGGCGGCTCTCTGGACGTCGGTGGTCCGCTGTGGCCCGGCGCCCCCTTCACCTCGGTCCTGGTGGGTGAGCCCGGCGGCCTGGTCGAGGACCTGGAGCTGGACGACCCCATGGAGCCCGTACGGTTCCTGCCGCTGCTGCCGATGACCCCGAACGAGGCCGCCTGGAAGCGGGTGCACGGCGCCCAGGCCCTGCAGGAGCGGTGGCTCGCGAACGGCACGGACCTGAGGGACCCCGCCCGCAGGTCCGTCCCGCTCGACTGATCCCTGAGTGACGGATCTCACCAACGCAAGGCTGGATCCGGTCAGTTGGCAAAGACAGTGACGCCGTCCTCGGTGGCGTGCGCCGTCTCCAGCTCCTCGGCCGTGGGGGTCCCCCCGCTCGAGCGAGGTCGAGAGTGGGGGAGCGTGAGGGCGCGGCGCCGTACGAGGACCACGACCGCGCCCAGCACTGCCGTGACCGCTGCCACCACGAACGGGGTGTGGATGTCGCTCCACTCCTCGATCTTCGGGGCGAAGTAGGGCGCGGCGGCGGCCGCGAACCAGCGGACGAAGTTGTAGCCCGCGCTCGCCACCGGGCGCGGGGCGTCCGACACGCCGAGGGCCAGTTCGGTGTAGACAGTGTTGTTCACGCCGATGAAGGCGCCGGACAGGATCGTGCAGACGATCGCGGTGGTGTGGTCGCCGTAGCCGAGGACCAGCACGTCCGCGGCCAGCAGCACCAGTGAGCCGCCGAGCACCTTCAGCGAGCCGAAGCGCTCCTGCATGCGCGGCGCAACGATCACGGAGAAGACCGCCAGCAGCACGCCCCACGCGAAGAACACCGCGCCGGAGCGGTACGGGGTCATGTCCAGTACGAACGGCGTGAAGGCCAGCACCGTGAAGAACGTGTAGTTGTAGAAGAACGCCGAGATCGCCGCCGAGGCCAGGCCGCCGTGGCCGAGCGCCCTGAGCGGGTCGAGTACCGAGGTCCTGCGGGCCGGCTTCGGCTGCTCCTTCAGGAACGCCGTGATGCACAGGAAGCCGATCGCCATCAGCGTGGCCGTGCCGAAAAAGGGGTAGCGCCAGCTGAGGTTGCCGAGGATCGCGCCGAGCAGCGGGCCGCAGGCCATGCCGAGGCCGAGCGCGGACTCGTACAGCAGGATCGCCGCCGCGCTGCCCCCGGCCGCCGCGCCGACGATCACCGCGAGCGCGGTCGAGACGAAGAGCGCGTTGCCGAGACCCCAGCCGGCCCGGAAGCCGACCAGCTGCCCGACACTGTGCGAGGTGCCGGCCAGGCCCGCGAAGACGACCACGAAGGCGAGGCCGAGCAGCAGGGTCTTGCGGCCGCCGATGCGGCTGGAGACGAACCCGGTCAGCAGCATCGCGACCGCGGTGATCAGAAAGTACGAGGTGAACAGCAGGGACACCTGGCCGGCGGTGGCGTGCAGGCCCTGCGCGATCGACGGCAGGATCGGGTCGACCAGTCCGATGCCCATGAAGGCGACGACGGAGGCGCCGGCCGTGGCCCAGACCGCCTTGGGCTGCCGCAGCAGGTCCATCTGTACTCACCACTCCCATGACAAGTTAGCTTTGCTAATTAATGTATGTTACATCAAATTTGCCGGACGGGTGATCGTCCTTGACGTGGGCGGGCAGGGGTAGGACCGTGGAGCCCTATGAGGGGCGAACCCAGTTGCCCGAGGTGCGGTGGCCGGGTCAGGGCGCCCGGTCTCTTCGCCGATGCGTGGCAGTGCGATGTACACGGCACGGTGTATCCGCTGCAGCCCGTGATCCCGCCCAGTGTGGAAGCCCTCGCTGCCGTCGTGCACCGCACGCACGTCCCGTTGTGGATGCCCTGGCCGTTGCCGGTCGGCTGGCTCTTCACGGGCGTGGCCTACGCGGGTGACGACCGCAGCGGCGGCCGTGCGACCGTCGTCGCCTGTTCCGGCCCCGGCCCACTGGGCGGCCCGGGTGAACTCATCCTGGTCGCCGAGGAACTGGGCGTCGGCCTCGGCGCGCGGTACGCGGGCATCGACGGCCCGGACCCGGGGTCGTACATGAACGTCGAGAAGCCGCCGCAGGCCAAGGTGCTGGCCGCCGGCCGGCCGACCCCGCTCTGGCACGTCTACCGCACCCCCGACGACCGGGCAGTCTTCGCCGGTGAGGCCCTCGGCATGTGGCTGTGGGCGGTGATGTGGCCCGAGCAGGCGGGGCTGCTCATGTACGACGAGCTGGTGCTGACGGATCTGCGGGACGCGGGGGCGGAGCTGGATCTGGTGCCGTTCGGGGCGTTGTCGCCGCGCTTGCTTCGGCCGTAGCGCCCACTGGGTGCCGGGGGCTCGCCGTTTGCGGGTGCGGGTGCGGGTGCGTGATGGGCTGGTCGTGCAGTTCCCCGCGCCCCTGAGGGGGTTGCGGTAAAGGGTGCTTCCCGGGTGCGGGTGTGACAGTGGGCTTCAAAAACCCGGCTATCCTTAGGTGTCCCCTTCCGTCCGTCACTGCCTGGAGTCTGCGTGCGTATCGATCTGCACTGTCACTCCACGGCCTCCGACGGTACGGACACCCCGGCCGAGCTGGTGCGCAATGCCGCCGCTGCCGGGCTGGACGTCGTCGCGCTGACCGACCATGACACCACCCGTGGGTACGGCGAGGCGATCGCCGCGCTGCCCGAGGGGCTGACCCTGGTCACCGGCGCCGAGCTGTCCTGCCGTGTCGACGGCATCTCCATGCACATGCTGGCCTACCTCTTCGACCCCGCGGAGCCCGCCCTGCTCGCCGAGCGTGAGCTGGTGCGGGACGACCGGGTGCCGCGGGCCAAGGGCATGATCGCCAAGCTCAACGCGCTGGGCGTGCCGGTCACCTGGGAGCAGGTCGAGCGGATCGCGGCCGGCGGTTCCGTGGGGCGCCCGCATGTCGCGACGGCGCTGGTCGAGCTGGGCGTCGTACCGACGGTGAGCGACGCGTTCACCGAGGAGTGGCTGGCCGACGGCGGCCGCGCCTACGTGGAGAAGCACGAGACGGACCCCTTCGAGGCGATCCGGCTGGTCAAGAACGCGGGCGGGGTCTGTGTGTTCGCCCACCCGGCCGCCGCAAAGCGGGGTCGTACGGTCCCGGAGGCGCGCATCGCGGAGCTGGCCGAGGCCGGTCTGGACGGCGTCGAGGTCGATCACATGGACCACGACGCCGACGCGCGCGACCGGCTGCGGGGCCTGGCGAAGGAGCTGGATCTGCTGGTCACGGGCTCCTCGGACTACCACGGCAGCCGCAAGACCGTGGCGCTGGGCGCGTACACGACCGACCCCGAGGTGTACGGGGAGATCACGCGGCGGGCCACCGGGGCGTTTCCCGTGCCGGGGACCGGCGGGGCCTGAGGCCCTCAGGGGCCCGTCCGCGCCCGTAGTTCACCCTTTCCAGCAAGGCCAGTACTTCCCTCATGTTCGACATCGCCGTCTTCGGCTCTCTGTTTCTGACCCTTTTCGTCATCATGGATCCCCCTGGGATCACCCCGATCTTCCTCGCCCTGACCGCCGGCCGTCCGGCCAAGGTGCAGAAGCGCATGGCCTTCCAGGCGGTGTGCGTCGCGGGCGGGGTCATCGCCACCTTCGGTGTCCTGGGCCACCAGATCCTCGACTACCTGCACGTCTCCGTCCCCGCGCTGATGATCGCGGGCGGTCTGCTGCTTCTGCTGATCGCGCTGGACCTGCTCACCGGCAAGACCGACGAGCCGAAGCAGACCAAGGACGTGAACGTGGCGCTCGTACCGCTGGGCATGCCGCTGCTGGCCGGCCCCGGTGCGATCGTGTCCGTGATCCTGGCCGTGCAGAAGGCCGACAGTGTGGCCACGCAGATCTCGGTGTGGTCCGCGATCCTCGCGATCCATGTCGTGCTGTGGCTGGTGATGCGCTACTCGCTGCTGATCATCCGGGTCATCAAGGACGGCGGTGTCGTGCTGGTGACGCGGCTCGCGGGCATGATGCTCTCCGCGATCGCCGTGCAGCAGATCATCAACGGGATCACTCAGGTCATCCGGGGGAGCTGAACGGTTGTCGGCTCGGCTCCCCCGGAAAGCTTGAGTGGCGCGCAGCGCGTGAGCGTTACGAGGCCTGGGTGTCGGCCGGGCGGATCCACAGGCGCTGTCCGATGGCGGCGGCCTGCTGAACGATCCGGTTGACGGAGGCGGCGTCCACGACGGTGCTGTCCACGGTGGTGCCGTCGACCTCGTCGAGTCGCATGATTTCGAAGCGCATGGGCTTCTCCCTTCGTCTGGTCATCCTCCTGAGGAGAACTACTTGGTGGGCCGGAGGTTCTCCGGCCTCGTGAGCAGTCAACGTGCTGCTTGTTACAAACATTCCCTACGCTAAAGAAATTTTTCGAACAACTAATTACTGACTGGTAAGCGGAGGGTGCGGAACCGATCGGGAGCGGTTGTGTTCGCAGCGTGACCACCGGGACAATGGAGGCGATGAACGACGACCTGGCGGCCCTGGGCGCCCGCATCGACCGCACGAACGAGCTGCTGGAACGCATGCTCGCCGAGGTGGCGAAGACGCCCTCCACCCACGCGATCTTCGTCGACGCGGGCTACCTGTACGCGGCGGCGGGCCGGCTGGTCGCCGGTACCGAGGACCGCCGGGCCTTCGACCTCGACGCCGAGGGGCTGATCGAGGCCCTCATCGACCGGGCCCGCCAGGTCTTCGCGGACAGCCGCCTGCTGCGCGTGTACTGGTACGACGGCGCCCGCCGGCGCATCCACACCGCCGAGCAGCAGTCGATCGCCGAACTCCCCGACGTCAAGGTCCGCCTCGGCAACCTCAACGCCAACAACCAGCAGAAGGGCGTCGATTCCCTGATCCGCAGCGACCTCGAATCACTGGCGAGGCACCGCGCGATCAGCGACGCCGCCCTGCTGGGCGGCGACGAGGACCTGGTCTCGGCGGTCGAGGCGGCACAGGGCTACGGCGCCCGCGTCCACCTGTGGGGCATCGAGGCCCCCGAGGGCCGCAACCAGGCGGAACCCCTCCTGTGGGAGGTCGACAGCCAGCGCACCCTCGACCTCGAGTTCTTCAAGCCGTACGTCTCCCGCCGCACCGCCGCCGCCTACGACGCCACCGCCGGCACCCGCCCCACCCGCGAGGACGTCCGTTTCGTGGGCGCCCAGATCGCCGCGAAGTGGCTCGTCTCCCGAGGCCGCGAGGCCCTGGTGGAACTGCTTCCCGGCCACCCCTACCTCCCGGGCTCCGTCGACCAGGACCTGCTGGTCGAGGCCGAGGGCCTGCTCCAGTACTCCCTGCGCGGCCAGGCGGACCTGCGCCGCGCCCTGCGGGACGGCTTCTGGGACCATCTGCAGGCGCAGTACTAACCCTGCTCGGCCGCGGTGTCCCAGAAGTCGGCGATCGCGCGGGCCGTGGCGAGGGGCTGGTCGGTGTTGGGGGAGTGCTCGGCGTTCTCGATCACCGTCCGCCGTGCGCTCAGCCGTACCGCCATGTCGTCCAGCAGGGGCAGCGGCCAGGTGTCGTCCCGCGCGCCGGACAGGACGTGGAACGGCAGTGGCAGCGCGGCCAGTTCCGTGACCCGGTCCGGTTCCACGCACAACTGGCGCCCGGTGGCGATGAGTTGGGCGGGCCTGGTGCCCAGCCAGCGGCGCTGCAGGTCGTCGCGGTCGTCGAGGCCGCCGTCGAGCGCCGCCGTCTCGGTCTCCTCGGGCGTCTCCATCGCCCGCATCGCGTCCCACACCTGGCCCATGGTCATCACCGCGAGGGCGTCCCGCAGCAGCTTCACGCGCTGCTGCTGGGGTTCCGAGATCTGCGCGGGGCCGGAGGCCATGAGGGTGAGAGACCGGAAGGGTGTGTGGTCGATCAGTACGGCCGCGCGCGAGATCTGCCCGCCGAGGGAGTGCCCCAGCAGATGCACCGGCTCCCCGAGCGCCGCCGCCTGCGCCAGCACGTCCCGCGCCAACTCCTGCTGCGCGTAAGCCGATTCGTCGGTCTCCGGCCCGTCCGACTCGTACTGCCCGCGTCCGTCCACGGCCACGGTCCGGTACCCGCGCCGCGCGAGCGGCACGTGCAGCGGATTGAAGTCCTCCTTGCTCCCCGTGAACCCCGGCAGCAACAGTGCCACCCCTCGGGGCTCCACCCCGTCGGCCACGGGAGCGTCGACGACGGCGAACTCCCCGCGCGCGGTCCGCAGCGCGTACGCACGGGCACCGGGGGGCGGGACGAAGGTGGCGGGCCTGCTCATGGGGAGAGGTTATCGGGCGGGGTTTGCCTGCGGTGCGGCTGTGCGGGGGCGGGTCGCTGGAACTGCGTGAACGGCCAGAACGGATCCGCAGTCGGGAGACGGGCCCGCAGCACAACGGCGCGGCGGCCGAAAATGCGGCTGCCCGGTCCACCACTGTGGACCGGGCAGCCGCTGGCTGGTGCCGATCAGCCCTCGGTGACCTCGACGGCAGCCGTGGCCTTACGGGTACGGCGACGCGGCGTGGCCGCCGGCTCCGGCTCCTCGGTGGCCTGCGCCGGAATCTCCGCAGTGACCGCCTTGGCGACGGCCTTGCGGGTCCGCCGGACCTTCGGCGCGGCCACCTCGGCATCCCCGTCCGCCTCGACGACCGCGGTGGCCGCCTTGCGGGTGCGGCGGGGCTTGGCCTCGGCCTCGGGGGCCTCGGTCGTCTCCGGGGCGGTGGCGGCCTTCTTGCGGGTGCGGCGGGGCTTGGCTTCCGTGCCTTCGGCCGTGGCGACGGCCGTCTCGGCGGCGGGCTCGGCCGCGGCGGCCGTCTTGCGGGTGCGGCGGGGCTTGGCCTCGGCCTCGGGGGCCTCGGTCGTCTCCGGGGCGGTGGCGGCCTTCTTGCGGGTGCGGCGGGGCTTGGGCTCCGCCTCCGTGTCCGCCGGTGCCGCCTCGGTCGTCTCCGGGGTGGCGGCGGCCGTCTTCCGCGTGCGGCGCGGCTTCGCTTCCGTGCCCTCGGCCGTGGCGACGGCCGTCTCGGCGGCGGGCTCGGCCGTCTTGCGGGTGCGGCGGCGCGGCTTGGCCTCCGGCGCCTCCACGGGCGCGGCCTCCACAGGCGCCGTCTCCGGCTCCGGCGTTTCGGACGCGGTGGCCTCGGGCGCCGTGCCGGGCGCGGCCGACTCCGCCGACTTGCGGGTACGGCGGCGGCGCGGCTTCTCCGGGGCCACAGGGGTCTCCGCGGACTCGTGGGTCTCCTGGGGCTCAGGGGTCTCCAGCTGGGCCGGGCCCTCCGCCGTGGCCACCGACTCGACGGCGGCCTCGGCGGCCGTCGTCACCGGCTGCGCCGATCCCCCGCCGCGCGTACGGCGACGGCGGCGCAGCGTGCGGGAAGCGCTCGGCTCCTCCACGCCGGTGGCCTCCGCGGCGCCCGACTCGGACGCCGGCACCGCAGTGGCCGCGCCGGCGTCGAGCGGCGCCCCGCCACGGGTGCGGCGGCGACGGCGCGGCGTACGGTCCGTACGCTCGCGCTCGGCGGTGCCGGACTCGGGACGGCCACGACGCTCGTCCCGGCCACCACGCTCGTCCCGGCCACCACGGCCGCGGCCGCGAGCGCCACGCCCGCCGGTCTCGCCGAGGTCCTCCAGCTCCTCCGCTTCCAGACCGGCACGGGTCCGCTCCGAGCGCGGCAGGACGCCCTTGGTGCCCGCGGGGATGCCGAGGTCGGAGAACAGGTGCGGGGAGGAGGAGTACGTCTCCACCGGGTCGTTGAAGTCCAGCTCCAGCGCCTTGTTGATCAGCTGCCAGCGCGGGATGTCGTCCCAGTCGACGAACGTGATCGCCGTACCCTTGGCGCCCGCGCGGCCCGTACGGCCGACCCGGTGCAGGTACGTCTTCTCGTCCTCGGGGGACTGGTAGTTGATGACGTGGGTCACGCCCTCGACGTCGATGCCGCGCGCGGCGACGTCGGTGCAGACCAGGACGTCGACCTTGCCGTTGCGGAAGGCGCGCAGCGCCTGCTCGCGCGCGCCCTGGCCGAGGTCGCCGTGGACCGCGCCTGAGGCGAAACCGCGCTGCTGGAGCTGCTCGGCGATGTCGGCGGCCGTGCGCTTCGTACGGCAGAAGATCATCGCGAGCCCGCGGCCGTCGGCCTGCAGGATGCGGGCGACCATCTCCGGCTTGTCCATGTTGTGCGCGCGGTAGACGAACTGCTTGATGTTCGCGACCGTCGCGCCCTCGTCGTCCGGCGCGGTGGCGCGGATGTGCGTGGGCCGGGACATGTAGCGGCGCGCGAGGCCGATGACCGCGCCCGGCATGGTCGCCGAGAACAGCATGGTCTGGCGCTTGACCGGCAGCATGTCGATGATCTTCTCGACGTCGGGCAGGAAGCCCAGGTCGAGCATCTCGTCGGCCTCGTCGAGGACCAGGCACTTGACGTGCTTCAGGTTCAGCTTCTTCTGGCCCGCGAGGTCGAGGAGGCGGCCCGGGGTGCCGACGACCACGTCGACGCCCTTCTTCAGGGCCTCCACCTGGGGCTCGTAGGCCCGGCCGCCGTAGATCGCGGTCACGCGTACGTTACGGACCTTGCCCGCCGTCAGCAGGTCGTTGGTGACCTGGGTGCACAGCTCGCGCGTGGGGACGACGACGAGCGCCTGCGGGGCGTCGGTGAGGGATTCGGGGGCGGCGCGTCCGGCCTCTACGTCGGCGGGGACGGTGACGCGCTCCAGGAGCGGAAGACCGAAGCCCAGCGTCTTGCCGGTGCCGGTCTTGGCCTGGCCGATGACGTCCGTGCCGGACAGGGCGACGGGGAGCGTCATCTCCTGGATGGGGAAGGGAGTGATGATGCCGACGGCCTCCAGGGCCTCGGCCGTCTCGGGAAGGATTCCGAGGTCTCGAAACGTGGTAGTCAGGGTCATGCCTCTTCTGTGTGCGCGGCGCGAGGCGAGCGCGGGGGTCATGTGCGACCGTGCCGGGGACGTCGGCCGCCGTACGGGCGAGCCACTCAGGGCAAGCCGTATGACACGGGACCACTGCCGACGCTCTAGCGCTCGTACCGCTGAGGGTGTCCCTCCGGTCGTCGTACGTACTGTGCCGTACGGCCAGGGAGGGCTGTCGGGTCGGAGCCGATCGGGCCACCGACCGGGCATCCTCATGCGTGCGCCCTGTTCCGAGACGTCGAACACCGTCGACGCACTCTCGCAGGCGCATTACCACCATACCCCGGATTCGCGCACATGCGATGGCCGATTTGGTCACGTCGTGGTGGTCACACTGATCCACAGGGACCTTCCGACGCCACGCAAGCGGGCTATTGTGCGCCTCATGACTAGCTCTGACAAGCCTGAGAACGCGTCCGCCGCCTCCGCCCAACCCACCGGTGTCGCCGCCCAGGACTGGGCGCAGGCCTCCGCCGATCCGCAGTACCGCGCCGCCGTCGTGGACCTGCTCGGCGCGCTCGCGTACGGGGAGCTGGCGGCGTTCGAGCGGCTCGCGGAGGACGCGAAGCTCGCGCCCACCCTCGCGGACAAGGCGGAGCTGGCGAAGATGGCCTCGGCCGAGTTCCACCACTTCGAGCGGCTGCGGAACCGGCTGACCGAGATCGGCGAGGAGCCGACGGCCGCGATGGACCCGTTCGTCGCCGCGCTCGACGGCTTCCACAAGCAGACCGCGCCCTCGGACTGGCTGGAGGGCCTGGTCAAGGCGTACGTCGGCGACTCGATCGCGAGCGACTTCTACCGGGAGGTCGCGGCGCGCCTCGACTCCGACACCCGGGAGCTGGTTCTCGCCGTTCTCGACGACACCGGGCACGCCGGGTTCGCGGTGGAGAAGGTGCGGGCCGCCATCGACGCCGACCCGCGGGTCGGGGGCCGACTGGCGCTGTGGGCGCGGCGGCTGATGGGCGAGGCGCTGTCGCAGTCCCAGCGGGTGGTCGCCGACCGGGACGCACTGTCGACGATGCTCGTGGGCGGGGTGGCCGACGGGTTCGACCTCGCGGAGGTCGGAAAGATGTTCTCGCGGATCACCGAGGCGCACACCAAGCGAATGGCTGCGCTGGGCCTCGCGGCCTGAGAGCCGGGTGCGCTCTGGGGGGTGGTTGCGGGGATGCTCGCGGCTGCGGGTGCGTGGGGGCTGGTCGCGCAGTTCCCCGCGCCCCTAGGGGTTGCTGCTCGCCCCCGCTGCGAAGGTGCCGTTGCTACGCCGTCGCTGATCGGCGCAGTCTTCCTGCCGGGCGGATGAGCAGGGACAGGGAAGCCGCCGAGATGGCCGCGGCGCCGAGGAGGCTCAGCCAGGCGGTGCCGGGGCCGAGGGCGGTGTGGGTGACGAAGTCGCCGAAGAGGGCGCCGGCGATGCCCGTGCAGAGCACCAGCGGGCGGGCCGGCAGGCGGTGGGACAGGCGGTACGACGCCGCCCAGGCGAGGACGAGACCCAGCACAGCGGATGCGAGCGCTTCCAGGATCATCTCCGGGTCCCTCCCACGGCACGTCTGCCTTGACGGTCGTAGCCCGTCATACCCGTGACCTGCGGAGTGCAATCCTCCGCCGTGGAGGAGTTGTGCTCCAACCGTGTGCACCGCACAAGTGGAAGGGCCCGGCGGCACACGGCCGCCGGGCCCTTCCCACGACGTCGGCCTACAGCGCGCCGAACCCCACCTTGCGCACGGTCGGCTCGCCGATCTCCACGTACGCCAGGCGGTCCGTCGGCACCAGGACCTTGCGGCCCTTCTCGTCCTGGAGGGTCAGCAACTGCGTCTTGCCGGACAGCGCCTCGGACACCAGGCGCTCGACCTCCTCGACGCTCTGACCGCTCTCCAGAACGATCTCGCGGGGCGCGTACTGCACGCCGATCTTGACCTCCACGGCTATGTCCCTCCGACGGTCAGTGATGTGCGCGATCTTCCGCGCCGTACCCAGCACACATTAGTCCGGTGAGAGGACCTGCACGCCACGGGCCGGAACGCCGTCAGCGAACAGCGAATGGGAACAAACGGCCGTCAGTGGTGTTCGGTGCCGTGCAGCGGGAATCCGGCGATGCCCCGCCAGGCCAGCGAGGTCAGCAGCTGCACCGCCTGGTCGCGCGGCACGCTGCGGTCGCTGTGCAGCCAGGAACGGGCCACCACCTGGGCGAGACCGCCGAGGCCGGAGGCGAGCAGCATCGACTCCGCGCGCGACAGGCCCGTGTCCTCGGCGATGACGTCGCAGATCGCCTCGGCGCAGTCGTTGGTGACCTTGTCGACGCGCTGGCGGACGGCAGGCTCGTTCGTCAGGTCCGACTCGAAGACCAGCCGGAAGGCGCCGCCGTCGTCCTCGACGTAGGCGAAGTAGGCGTCCATGGTCGCCCGGACACGCTGCTTGTTGTCGGTCGTCGACGCCAGTGCGTTGCGCACCGCCTGGATCAGCGACTCGCAGTGCTGGTCCAGCAGGGCGAGGTAGAGGTCGAGCTTGCCGGGGAAGTGCTGGTAGAGCACCGGCTTGCTCACGCCCGCCCGCTCGGCGATGTCGTCCATCGCCGCCGCGTGGTAGCCCTGCGCGACGAAAACCTCCTGGGCGGCGCCCAGCAATTGGTTCCGTCGGGCTCGGCGCGGCAGACGGGTGCCACGTGGGCGGGCCGCCTCAGTTTGCTCGATGGCTGTCACGCCGCCTCCCAAAGTCGTCCATATCGCAGTGTCAGCCGCGCGGCCATCGTACTTTTCGGTAACCGTGGTGTGCGCGGTGCGAGCGCAGAATTTCACGTACCGGACGGCGACGAAAGCCGCAGGCGGGCTCCGCGCGAGCCGGGCGGGTTCCTCGTGGGGCCGCGGGAGTCCCCGCAAGGTCAGCGGTAGTCGTCCTCGTCGAGCGTGACCACACGCGCCTGTTCGACCAGATCGGCCTCGTTCCCACGGTCCGGATCCACGCCCGTCATGGGGTCGTCACGGTCCGGATTGATGTCGGCGTGCTGCTCGGCGGCGTCCACCTCGTTGGCTTCGACGTCGGTCTCCGGGACCGTGTCAGCCTCCAGGTCCTCGATCGTGTCGGGTTCGGTGGGGTCGTAGGCCATGGTGGGCTCCCTTCCTACGAATGTCCCTGGAAGAAGCAGGGGCCACATGCGGGTGCCCTCTGTACGAGCCTAGGAGACAGCGGAACCGGACGCCATGCCGTCTCGTCCGTTCGTAGCCGACCGGTCCGGCTCCCGGTCCGGTTCCGGTTCACCCGTGCCCCATGGTTCACTCTGTGACGGCGAACACATGAGCCACGGCGTGATCACCTCGTAACATTGCCGCATGTCTTCGACCGAGTCGCCGTCCGTGCCGGCCGCCAGCAGTGCCCTTCCCAGGGTGGCGCCCGTCAGGGTCGGCGAGGGCGAGCGGCTGCGGTCAGTGGGGCTGCCCGGAGTCACCCTGTCGATCCGGTCCCGCCGCCCCGCGCGCGAGGGCCTGCCGCCCGCGCTGTACGTCCACGGGCTCGGCGGCTCCTCGCAGAACTGGTCGTCACTGATGGCCGAGCTGGACCGCGTCGTCGACAGCGAGGCGGTCGACCTGCCGGGCTTCGGCGACTCCCCGCCCCCGGACGACGGCAACTACTCCGTCACCGGGCACGCGCGCGCGGTGATCCGCTATCTCGACGCGGCCGGGCGCGGCCCGGTCCACCTCTTCGGCAACTCGCTCGGCGGCGCGGTCACCACGCGCGTGGCCGCCGTACGCCCCGACCTCGTCCGTACGCTCACGCTCGTGTCGCCGGCCCTGCCGGAGCTGCGCATCCAGCGCACCGCGGCGCCGACCGCACTGCTCGGCGTGCCGGGTGTCGCCGCCCTGTTCACACGGTTCACCAAGGAGTGGACGGCCGAGCAGCGGGTGCGCGGGGTCCTGGGGCTCTGTTACGGCGACCCCGGGCGGGTGTCGCCCGAGGCGTTCCAGCACGCCGTGGAGGAACTGGAGCGGCGGCTGCAGCTGCCGTACTTCTGGGACGCGATGGCCCGCTCCGCGCGTGGGATCGTCAACGCCTACACGCTCGGCGGACAGCACGGGCTGTGGCGCCAGGCCGAGCGTGTGCTCGCGCCGACCCTGCTGATCTACGGTGGCCGCGACCAGCTGGTCGGCTTCCGCATGGCCCGCCGGGCCGCCCGCGCCTTCCCGGACTCGCGCCTGCTCTCCCTGCCGGACGCCGGGCACGTGGCGATGATGGAGTACCCGGACGTGGTGGCCACGGCGTTCCGGGAACTCCTCGGGGACACCGGGGGTGCCGGGGACACCGGGGGCGCCGCCACCGACTCGGGTACGGGGAGCTGAGGCCGGAGTGGGACGCCACAGCCGCCGCGGCCCGTCCGCGAAGAACGACTCCGCGGCCATAAGCGCCGCCAGTCGGGCGAGCGCCACCCGAGACGGGCAGCCACGCCTGCCCGGCCAACGACAGGCACCGCCGTCCGGCGCCGGCACCGACGCCGGATACCCGCCGCAGGGCCCGCAACAACCGCAGCCGTTCCCACCCGGACCACCCGCCCAGGGCGTGCCGCGGTTCGCGGAGGGGACTCCGGCGCGTGGGATGCCGCGGTTCGCGGACGGCACGCCCGCGCATGGCGTGCCCGCGCATGGTGTGCCGCGTCTGCCCGACGGGACGCCCGCACACGGTGTCCCCCGGCTTCCGGACGGCACCCCTGTGCAGGGCGTGCCGCGTCTGCCGGACGGGGCGCCCGTGCGCGGTGTCCCGAGGTTCCCTGACGGCACGCCGGGGCAGGGAGCACCGCGTTACGGCGAGGGCACTCCGGCGCGCGGTGTGCCCCGCTTCCCTGATGGCACCCCCATGCCTGGTGTGCCGCGTCTGCCGGACGGCACCCCGGCACACGGCATGCCCCGTCTGCCGGATGGCACCCCCGCGCACGGTGTCCCCCGGCTTCGTGAGGGGGCTCCCACGCGTGGTGGGCACCCCGAGCAGCGGGAAGCCGGTGGTGGTTGGGGTGAGTTCGCGAGGGCGGCCGGTCCCGGTGTCGTGCTTCCACCGCAGCGGTCGGCCGGCCCGGGCGACGGGTCCGGGCCCCGGCAGGAATACCTCGACGCCTTCGCCGCCGGGCGCGGCGGCGTCGGCCTCGACGACGACATCGACGTCTTCGCGCCCCGCCCGGGCACGCCTCGCCCCGCCGAGGAACACCCGGCCGACGCGCCGGAGGCGGACGCCGCCGACGCACCCCCGGCCGACCCCTCCGCGCAGCCCTCCGTCGGCCTGCCCGCGCAGCGCTCCGGCGGCAAGGGACGGGCCTTCACCGGAATCGCGGCGGCCGCCGTCACCACCGTGCTCGCGGTGGTCGTCGCCGGTCAGGTGACCGGGTCGCACCACGACGCCGGTGGACAGCCGAGCTCCGCCACCGACCGGGCCCGGGACGCCCGTACCCCCGGCGGTGGGACCCCGTCCGCCTCGCCCGGCACGGTCACGCTGTCGTACGAGCAGAAGATGGACCGGAAGTACCCGCTCAGCGCCACGCTGAAGGGCCCGGGGAAGTTCGACGCCGTGCCCGGTTTCGACAAGGCACCCGGCACGGGACAGAAGTACACCTACCGCGTCGACATCGAGCAGGGACTCGGCCTGGACGGCGCACTCTTCGCCGAGGCCGTGCAGAAGACCCTGAACGACGACCGCAGTTGGGCCCACCACGGCGCCCGCACCTTCGAGCGGATCTCCTCCGGCAAACCCGACTTCGTGATCACGCTTGCCAGCCCCGGTACGACCGCCAAGTGGTGCGCCAAGTCCGGGCTCGACACCGCGGAGGACAACGTCTCCTGCGACTCGGCCGCCACCGAACGAGTGATGATCAATGCATACAGGTGGGCCCAGGGCAGCAAGACATATGGGGACAAAATCCACGCCTACCGGCAGATGTTGATCAACCATGAGGTCGGCCACCGGCTCGGTCACGGTCATGTGACGTGCCAGAAGGACGGCGAACTCGCCCCTGTCATGCAGCAGCAGACCAAGTTCCTCGACCATGACGGAATCCACTGCCTGCCCAACCCCTGGCCGTATCCCAGGAGTTGACAGGAGCCGCTTATGCCACATTGACATGAGCCGCAAGGTCGTTCATATTCCTGTGCATGTGGTCTAGTCATGCCGCCTCCGACAGCGCCGCCATCGAGCTGGCGCTCATCGGCGTGACCGCACTCTGCGTGGCCGACATCCACTGTCGCTGACGCCGCCCCTGGCGTTCGCGTCGCGACTCTTTTTCTCTTTTGCGTCCGTAAGTGAGTCACGGACTTTTCGACGACCCGACGCCGGGGCTGACGTCTGCCCGCAGTCGTCTCACTCCTCGTCCATCAGTCTCAGTATCCGAGAGGTCGTCATTCCGATGCGTCAACCGTCCGTCATAGCGCGCCGCGTGGCAGCGGCATCCGTCGGCCTGGTCGTGGCAGCGGGCGCCGCCGCCTGCGGTCCGAAGGACAACGATGCCAAGGGCTCCGGTGGCGACTCCACGCCCCACAAGGGCGGCACCCTCACGGTGCTGAACTCCCAGCCGCAGACCGACTTCGACCCCGCCCGCCTCTACACCTCCGGCGGCGGAAACGTCCCTTCGCTGGTCTTCCGCACCCTCACCACCCGCAACCGCGCGAACGGCGCGGCCGGCGCCAAGGTCGTCCCCGACCTCGCCACCGACACCGGGCGCCCCAGCAAGAACGCGACCGTGTGGACGTACACCCTGAAGAAGGGCCTCAAGTTCGAGGACGGCACCCCGATCACCTCGGCCGACATCAAGTACGGCATCGAGCGCTCCTTCGCCCCCGAACTCTCGGGTGGCGCGCCCTACTTGAGGGACTGGCTGGTCGGCGCGGCCGACTACCAGGGGCCCTACAAGGACAAGAAGGGGCTCTCGGCGATCGAGACGCCGGACGCGCGGACCATCGTCTTCCACCTGAACAAGCCCGAGGGCGAGTTCCCGTTCCTCGCCACGCAGACGCAGTTCACCCCGGTGCCCAAGAACAAGGACAACGGCACCAAGTACGAGGAGCGCCCGATCTCGTCCGGCCCCTACAGGGTCGTCAAGAACGAGAACGACGGCGAGCACCTCGTCCTGCAGCGCAACACGTACTGGTCGGCGGCCGTCGACGACCAGCGCAAGGCCTACCCGGACACGATCGACGTCCGCTCCGGGCTCGACTCCTCCGTGATCAACCAGCGGCTGTCCGCGTCTCAGGGAGCGGACGCCGCGTCCGTCACCACGGACACCAACCTCGGCCCGGCCGAACTCGCCAAGGTGAGCGGCGACAAGGAACTGGCCGCGCGCGTGGGCACGGGTCACTTCGGCTACACGAACTACATCGCGTTCAACCCGACCGTGAAGCCCTTCGACGACCCGAAGGTGCGGCAGGCGATCGCCTACGCCATCGACCGGTCCTCGGTGGTCAACGCGGCCGGCGGCAGCGCTCTCGCCGAGCCCGCCACCACCTTCCTGCCCGACCAGAAGTCCTTCGGCTACACGCCGTACGACCCGTTCCCGGCCGGCACGTCCGGCAACCCGGCCAAGGCCAAGGAACTGCTCGCCCAGGCCGGTCACAAGAACGGGCTCACGGTGACGCTGACCCATTCCAACGCCAAGGACTTCGAGACCAGCCCGGAGATCGCGACCGCCATCCAGGACGCGCTCAAGAAGGCCGGCATCACGGTCAAGCTGCAGGGCCTGGAGGACAACGACTACCGGGACAAGATCCACGGCGTGAAGACCGAGCCCGGCTTCTTCCTCGCGCACTGGGGTGCCGACTGGCCCTCCGGCGGTCCCTTCCTGGCACCGATCTTCGACGGCCGGCAGATCGTCAAGGACGGCGCCAACTTCAACACGGGCCTGCTCGACGACAAGTCGGTCAACGCCGAGATTGACGCGATCAACAAGTTGACCGACCTTGACGCGGCCGCCAAGCGGTGGGGTGCACTGGACCAGAAGATCGGCGAGAAGGCCCTCGTCGTGCCGCTGTTCCACCCCGTCTACAAGCGTCTGTACGGCAAGGACGTCAAGAACATCGTCATCAGCGACTGGACCGGCGTGCTGGACATCTCCCAGGTCGCGGTGAAGTAGCGGCCGTGAGCGAGGCACTCGTCGCCGTCGAGGCCGCCGGGACGGCAGCGTCCGTCCCGGCGGCCTCGGGGGCCCGTCAGTTCTGGCGGCGGCTGCGTGCGCAGCGCGCCGCCCTGGTCGCCGCGGCCGTCGTCGCGCTGCTTGTCCTGGTCGCGCTCGCCGCGCCGCTGCTCACGGCCCTGGAGGGCCAGGACCCCACCACCTATCACCCGTCCCTGATCGACTCAGCGCGCGGCGGCGTGCCCACCGGCTCCCTCGGCGGCATCACCGCCGACCACTGGCTGGGCGTCGAACCGCAGACCGGCCGCGATCTGTTCGCCCGCCTGGTCTACGGCGCGCGGGTGTCGCTGGGCGTCGCGCTCGCCGCCACGGTGGTGCAGGTCGCCATCGGAGTCGCGGTCGGTGTCGGCTCCGCGCTCGGCAACCGATGGGTTGATCAACTGTTGAGCCGGGCCACGGACATCATCGTCTCGATGCCGCTGATGATCATGTCGTTGGCGCTGCTGGCCATCGTGCCGTCCAGTTTCCCGCGGCCGGTCCTGGTCACCCTGGTCATCGGTCTGATCGCCTGGGGCAACATCGCGAAGATCGTCCGCGCCCAGACGCTCTCCCTGAAGGGGCTCGACCACGTCGCCGCCGCCCGGCTGAGCGGCTGGGGCGGTTGGCGGGTCGCCCGCCGGGAACTGCTGCCCGGCCTCGCGGCGCCCGTCATCACGTATGCCGCGCTGCTGGTGCCCACGAACATCTCCGTCGAGGCGGCGCTGTCCTTCCTCGGCGTGGGCGTGAAGCCGCCCACGCCGTCCTGGGGGCAGATGCTGACCGCCGCGGACGTCTGGTACCAGGCCGCACCGCAGTACCTGCTGCTGCCGGCCGGTGCCCTGTTCGTCACCGTCCTCGCACTGACCGTCCTCGGCGACGGCGTGCGCACCGCCCTCGACCCGCGCGCCGCCTCCCGCCTGCGCGTGGGCACCGGCCGCAAGGACGTCAAGAGCGACAAGGACGTCAAGAGCACCAAGAGCACCAAGAGCACCAAGAGCACCAAGAGCGACAAGAGCGACAAGAGCGACAAGGAGGCAATCGCATGAGCGGCTTCGGCGGCTTCCTGCTGCGCCGCGTCCTGGGCGTGCTGGTCACCCTGCTCGCCATCTCGGTGATCGTCTACGTCGTCTTCTACGTCACCCCCGGCAACGTCGCCCAGATCACCTGCGGCCCGCGCTGCTCACCGGCACAGGTGCACCAGGTCGCCGAGCAACTGAACCTCGCAGACCCGCTCTACCTGCGCTACTGGCACTTCCTGGAGGGGCTCTTCGCCGGCCAGGACTACTCCACGGGCACCGCGGTCGAGCACTGCGCCGCCCCCTGCCTGGGGCAGTCGTACCAGACCGATCAGCAGGTCCTGGACATCATCCTGACCAAGCTGCCGGTCAGCCTGTCGCTCGTCCTCGGCGCGATGGTGCTGTGGCTCCTCCTCGGCGTCGGCACCGGTGTGCTGTCCGCCTGGCGGCGTGGCCGCATCTCCGAGCGCGTGCTCACCGCGATCACGCTCGCGGGCACGGCCACGCCCGTCTTCGTCATCGGCCTGGTGCTGATGATCGTCGTCTGTGGCGAACTGCAGCTGCTGCCCTTCCCGCAGTACGTGAACTTCTCGGACGACCCCGAGCAGTGGGCCTGGAACCTGCTGCTGCCCTGGCTCTCGCTGGCCCTGATCGAGGCGGCGGTCTTCGCCCGTCTCACCCGCGCCGCCATGCTGGAGACCCTCGCCGAGGACCACATCCGGACCTTCCGGGCGTACGGCGTCGCGGAGCGCTCCATCGTCGGGCGGCACGCCCTGCGCGGCGCCCTGGCGCCCGTGATCGCGCTGAACGCGAACAACGTCGGCTCGGCCGTCGGCGGCGCCGTCCTCACCGAGACCCTCTTCGGGCTGCCAGGCATCGGTCAGGAGCTGGTGCACGCGGTGACCGTCGTCGATCTGCCGGTCGTCGTCGGCATGGTCCTGGTCATCGGCTTCTTCGTGGTCCTTGCCAACGCCGTCGCGGACGTCCTGTACGCGGTGGCCGACCGACGGGTGGTACTCCAATGAGCCTGGTGGACGTCACGGACCTGACCGTCGAGTTCGGCTTGCTGCGGGCCGTGGACGGACTCTCCTTCAGCCTGGGGAAGGGCGCCGCCCTGGCCCTGGTCGGCGAGTCCGGCTCCGGCAAGTCCACGGTCGCGGGCGCCCTGCTGGGCCTGCACCGCGGTACCGGAGCCCGGGTCACCGGCTCGGTCCGCGTCGCCGGCACGGACGTACAGGCGGCCTCGGACGAGGAGTTGCGGCGGCTGCGCGGCGCCAAGGCGGCCGTGGTCTTCCAGGACCCGCTGTCCTCGCTGGACCCGTACTACGCGATCGGCGACCAGATCGCCGAGGTCCACCGCGTGCACACGCGCGTGTCGCGCCGTAGCGCACGCGCGCGTGCCGTGGAGGTGCTGGAGCGGGTCGGAATTCCGGACGCGGCACGGCGGTCCCGGTCCCGCCCGCACGAGTTCAGCGGCGGCATGCGCCAGCGCGCCCTCATCGCCATGGCCCTCGCCTGCGAGCCTGACCTGCTCATCGCCGACGAGCCGACCACCGCCCTCGACGTCACCGTCCAGGCCCAGATCCTCGACCTGCTGCACACGCTGCGCGAGGAGACCGGCATGGGCCTGCTGCTCGTCACCCACGACGTGGGCGTCGCCGCGGAGAGTGTGGACGACATCCTCGTCATGCGGCACGGCAGGGTCGTCGAGCACGGCCCGGTCGGCACCGTCCTCGCGGCGCCCGCCGAGGCGTACACCCGGGAACTCCTCGACGCCGTCCCGCGCGTGGACACCCGCCGCACCGCCTCCCAGGCCTCCGACGAGGTCGTGCTGGAGGCCACCGGGGTGCGGCGCGAGTTCGGGCGCGGCAGGCGGGCGTTCGCGGCCGTGGACGACGTCTCGCTGACCGTCCGGCGCGGTGAGACGCTCGGCGTGGTCGGCGAGAGCGGCAGCGGCAAGACCACGCTCGGCCGCATGCTGGTCGGGCTGCTGGAGCCGACCGCCGGCACGATCCGCTACGCGGGCCGCCCGCACACCGGCGTGAACCCGGCCGTCCAGATGGTCTTCCAGGATCCCGTCTCCTCCCTCAACCCGCGTCGCAGCGTGGGCGAGTCCATCGCCGACCCGCTACGCGCGCGTGGGGACCGCGACGAGGAGCGCATCCGGGGGCGCGTGACGGAACTGCTGGAGCGCGTGGGGCTCGAAGCGGCGCACTACGACCGCTACCCGCACGAGTTCAGCGGCGGCCAGCGGCAGCGCATCGGCATCGCCCGGGCGCTCGCCGCCGACCCCCGGGTCATCGTGTGCGACGAGCCGGTCTCCGCGCTCGACGTCACCACGCAGGCCCAGGTAGTCGAGCTGCTCGGCGAACTCCAGCGGGAACTCGGCCTCGCGCTGGTCTTCATCGCGCACGACCTCGCCGTCGTACGGCAGGTCAGCGACCGGGTCGCGGTGATGCGCCGGGGCCGGGTCGTGGAGTACGGGCCCGCCGACGAGGTGTACGACAGCCCGCGCGAGCCGTACACGGAGCAGCTCCTGGCGGCCGTACCGGCGCTCGACCCGGAGCTGGCGGCGCGGCGTCGCGCGGCGCGCCGCGAACCTGCCGTGGCGTAACGTTTCGTGCACGGCTGATCGCCGTGCGAGGCCCTAGCGCGGCCGAACGCGACCCGCACGCGAAAGTTACGACCGTTCACCCCTTTTGGTGGCGCGATGGACAACCGTCCGTCGCGCCACCGCCTTGTCCCCTTACGTTCGTCCCGCTGCGAGCCGCCGGGGGATCGGCGGCTCACCGGACGGGAGATCGGGGGTGCACACGTGCGCATCGGACTGCTTACGGAGGGCGGCTACCCGTATGTGAGCGGTGACGCCGGACTCTGGTGCGACCGGCTCGTGCGCGGGCTCGACCAGCACGAGTTCGACATCTACGCGCTCAGCCGCAGCCGCCACCAGGAGGACGACGGCTGGGTCGCGCTCCCGCCACAGGTCGGCCGGGTGCGTACGGCGCCGCTGTGGACGGCCGAGGACGACGGGCTCAGCCACGGACGGCGCACGCGCCGGCGCTTCACCGAGTGCTACGGCGAACTGGTCGCGACCGTGTGCGCCGGAGCCGACCCGGCGTCCGGGGAGGGGGCCACCGACATGGCGGACCGTTTCGGCAGCGCGCTGTACGGGCTCGCCGAACTCGCCCGTGAGGAGGGCGGCCTGGTCGGCGCTCTGCGCTCGGACGCAGCCGTACGCACCCTCGAACGCGCCTGCCGCGCCCCCGGCGCACTGCGCACGGCGTGCGAGGCGCGCGTACCCGATCTGCTCACCGTCACCGCACATCTCGAACGCGCCCTGCGCCCCCTCTCCCTCGACTGGTACGACGACGACGGCCTCGGCGCGGCCGACCTCTGCCACGCCACCGCCGGTGGCCCCGCGGCCCTCCCCGGACTGCTCGCCCGGCACTTCTGCGACGTGCCGCTGCTCGTCACCGAGTACGGCGTGCAGCTCCGCTCGCACTACCTGGCCCTCGGCCCCGACACCGCCGCCCCCGCCGTACGCGCGCTGCTCGCCGCCTTCCACGGCCGGCTCGCCGCCGAGGTCTACCGGCGCGCCGAGATCCTCACGCCCGGCAACGCCCACGCCCGGCGCTGGCAGGAACGGTGCGGCGCCGACCGGGCCCGGATCCGCACGGTCTACCCGGGCATGGACGCCACCCGCTTCGCGGAGGTCGGCGAGGCCCCGGACCGCGCCGACCCGGGCACCCTGGTCTGGGTCGGGCGGGTCGAACCCGCCAAGGACCTGATCTCGCTGCTGCACGCCTTCGCCGAGGTCCGCAAGGAGGAGCCCACGGCGCGCCTCAGGATCGTCGGCTCACCGTCCGGAGCCGAGGGCGAGGCCTACCTCGGTCACTGCCGGGCGCTCGCCGCACAGCTCTTCCCGGACGAGGCCGAGGGCGTGCACGCGGTGGGTTCCAATCCCGTCTCCTTCGAGGAGATCGGCGGCCCGGACGCGCCCACGCTGCCCGAGACGTACGCGGCCGGAGCGGTCGTCGTGTTGTCCAGCGTCGTCGAGGGCTTTCCGATCGGCCTGATCGAGGCCATGTTCTGCGGCCGGGCCACGGTGTCCACCGACGTCGGCGCTGTGGTGGAGGTCATCGGGGGCACGGGACTCGTCGTGCCCCCGCGCAATCCGCGGGCGCTCGCCGAGGCGTGCGTGGCGCTGCTGCGCGATCCAGAGCGCCGTGAGCGCCTCGGCGCCGCCGCGCGCGCCCGCGCGCTCGAACTGTTCACCGTCGAGCAGAACATCGCGGCATTTCACGGCATTTACCTGCAGATCGTCTCGCACTGCCCGGTCCGCCGGGTCGTCCTCGACGAGACCGGCGAACCCCTGCCGTTCGCCACGCCGGCCGAGTCCCACGTCCCCGGCCGCTGGACCGGCCCCACGGCCCGCGTCCTGCCCCGGACCGCCCCCGGCTGGGCCACGGCCCCACCGGTACGCGCAACACGACTGGCCGCCGCAGAGGGGGCGTGATGGACCCACAGGACGACCTCACGCGAGCGCTGAACGACCCGACCGAACGAGGCGCGCCACGCCCCCTCGGCCTGCGCGACGCCGGGGTGCCGGGTGGGCTGGGTGACGCGGATTCGGCTGCCGGGGTGCCGGAGGTGCTGGACGGGTTGGGCACGCGTGGCATTGGGGTGTCTGCGGAGGCGGAGGGCTCGGGTTCGGCTGCCGGGGTGCCGGAGGTGCTGGGAGATCTCGGCCGATGGGGCCCTGGGGTGCCGGGTGGTCTGGGGGCCGCGGGTTCGGCTGCCGGGGTGCCGGAGGTGCTGGACGGGTTGGGCACGCGTGGCATTGGGGTGTCTGCGGAGGCGGAGGGCTCGGGTTCGGCTGCCGGGGTGCCGGAGGCGCCGGGAGACCTTGGCCCGCGGGGCACTGTGGTGCCGGGTGGGCTGGGTGACGCGGATTCGGCTGCCGGGGTGCCGGAGGTGCTGGGAGATCTCGGCCCATGGGGCACTGGGGTGCCGGGTGGTCTGGGGGCCGCGGGTTCGGCTGCCGGGGTGCCGGAGGCGCCGGGAGACCTTGGCCCGCGGGGCACCAGTGCGGCGGACGGGGCGGAGGGCTCGGGTTCGGCTGTTGTGCCGGGGGATGCCGGCGACGGCGGTCGGGGGGTGAGTGGGCTGGACCGCCTGGACCGGCCCGGGATGCCCAGTGCTGCCGAGCCCTGGGACTCGCGGTCGGAGGAGTGGTTCGAGGCTGAGCGGGGCGGTGAGGGGGATCTGTCCGGCGAGGCCTTGTCGGCGCCGTTCGCCTCCGTGCCCGGTGAGTCGGGCTCCGCCGGTGGCGCCGAGCCGGGCGGGGGGCCGGGTCGTCCCGGAACGCTCGCCGCGGGCGCCGTCGCCGAGGAGGCGCCGGACAACTCCCGGTCCGGCAACGGGGAGTCGAGCACGCGACGCGCCGCCGCGCCCCGGCGTGGCGCCGCCGACCCGGTGAAAGCCCTGCTGCACCGGCACCGTGAGCTGTGCGAGCGGGCCGTGGACCCGTTGGAGATCGCCGCCGGGCTGGAGACACACGGAGTCACCGACCGGACCGCCGCCCGCTTCCGCCACCGGGACGTCTTCTCGCTCGCCGAGGAGCTGTACGCGCGCGTGCCGCGAGCGGGCGAGCAGGGCCCGGACTCCGAGCCCCTGCCCGTACCCCGCGTGCGCGCGGACTGGATCCTGCTCACCCTCCTGCCCGGCGCCCTCGGCGCGGCCACCGCGGCCGGACTCCGCCTCACCCACGGCCATCCCCGTCTCCTGACCGCCGCCGTCGGCATCCTCGCCGTCGCCCTCTCCACGCGTGCCGCACTGCGCCGAGGCCCCCTCGCCGGTCTGCCCGGCACGCGAGCGTGGCACATGGCCCACGGCACGCGTGCGTGGACCCTTTGGCTGCTCGGTTACGCCCTCCTCGGCGACGGCCTCCTCCACGCCGTCCTGACCGGTGGCCCCGATGCTCCGCCCACCGGTGCCCCGGACGGCCCCTGGCCCACGGCCGTCGCGCCCACCCTGGCCCTGACCGTGGCCTGTGCCCCGGCGGCCTGGTGCGCCCACCTGCTCGGCGCGGGCGCTCGCCGCAGGCTCGCCGGCAGCCGGGGTCTGGAGGACTTCAAAGCCGCCGCCAAACCTTTGCTGTTCGGCACTTTCGTCCTGTTCCTGGGCACGCTCACCGCCCTGCTCCTGCTGTGCGGAACCGTCCTGCACGAACCCCTGGCCTACCCACAGACCCTCGCCCTGGGCGCCCTGCTGCTGCTCGCCCGCCTGCTCACGGTGCACGGCCACCGGCACGCCCCGGCCGTGGTGCTCGGTGCCGCGGCGGTCACGGAGGCGGCGGCCCTGGTCCTGCCCCTGGCCGGAAGGCTGCCGGGCTGTGCCGTCCTGACGGCCCCCGTACGGACCCTCGTGGAGGCCTGGGGCGAGGCCGCCGTACCGGTACTCGCCTGCGGTACGGCCGCACTGGCCCTGCTGTTCCACGCCGGCCGCACCCTCACCCAGGCCTCGGCGCACGCGCCCACGGCAGCCCCCGAGTGAATCGTCCGCCGCCGGCCCGAACCGCCGCCGGAGGCGACCGCACCACCCCTTTTGAAGGAGAACACCAGATGACCACCTCCCGACCCGGAGCGTCCGGAGCGCCCGGAACCTCCGGCGAGTCCGCAGCAGTCGCAGCCGCGGATGCACAAGCCGGGACCGCCGGAGCCGGAGTCCGGGGAACCACCGGATCCGCCGGCCATGCGAGCGCGGGCGGACCCACCGCACCTTCCTGGCCCACGGCACCCGCCCGATCCCATGCCGGCTCCCGGCCCAAGGCGCCCGTCGGCCCCGCCAGTCCCATCTGCGCCGACAGTCACATGAACACCGCCAGTTACATGAACACCGCCAGCGCCGCGAGTCACATCGGCTCCGCCGGTCACGTCGGCGCCCACACCCGGGGAGCCGCCCGATGAGGGTCCTGCTGATCGGAGCCAACGGATACATCGGCCGCTTCGTCGCCGACCGCCTGCTCGCCGACCCGGCCGTCCAGCTCACCGCGCTCGGCCGCGGCGACGATGCCGACGTCCGCTTCGACCTCGCCACCGGCAGTCCCGGCGCACTCACCCGTTTCCTGGACGCGGTGCACCCCGGGGTCGTCATCAACTGCGCCGGCGCCATCCGCGGCGGCGCCCGCGAACTGACCCGGCACAACACCGTGGCCGTCGCCACCGTCTGCGAGGCCTTGCGCCGCAGCGGCTGCGGGGCCCGTCTGGTGCAGATCGGGTGCAGCGCCGAGTACGGGCCGAGCCAGCCCGGCTCCTCCACCGCCGAGGACGCCGTACCACGCCCCGGCGGCCCGTACGGCGTGAGCAAGCTCGCCGCGACCGAACTGGTCCTCGGCTCCGGACTGGACGCCGTCGTACTGCGGGTGTTCTCCCCGGCCGGCCCCGGCACCCCGGCCGGCTCCCCGCTGGGCCGGCTCGCCGAGGCCATGCGGCGCGCGATGCAGTCCGGCGACGGTGAGCTCAAGCTGGGCGGCCTCGGTGTGCAGCGCGACTTCGTCGACGTACGCGACGTCGCCCGCGCCGTGCACGCCGCCTCGCTCTCCGCCGCGCAGGGCGTGATCAACATCGGCTCCGGCCGCGCCGTCCGCCTCCGCGACGCCGCCGCCGTCCTCGCGCGCGTGGCCGGATACGGCGGTGCCCTGCACGAACTCGACGCCCCTCCCGGCCCGCTGCGCAGCGCCATCGGCCACCCCCGCGCCGACTCCGAGCACGGGGCCCCGGTGGCGTACCCGTACCCGGACGGCTGTGGCAGCTGGCAGCAGGCCGATGTGCGTACCGCGCGCGACCGGCTCGGCTGGCGGCCCCGCATCAACCTCGAAGAATCCCTGGCCGACATCTGGATGGAGGCGGCATGCCGCATCTGACCAGCACCACAGCAGGCTCCGCGAGCACCGGGCTGCGCACCGCCCTCGGCGTCCCCGGCTACGCCCACCCGCTCGTCGCCCCCGCCCAGTGGGCCGAACTCGCCCGCCCGGGCACCCCACTGGACTGGGTGGTTCTCAACGTGGCCGCCGGCCCCGGCGCCCGCCCGGACCCGCACTGCCTGGAGGCCGCGGGCCGGCTGCGGGCCGCGGGGGTCCGTGTCCTCGGCCACCTGGACCTCACCCACGGCGCCCGCGCCCTCGCCGACCTGCTCTCCGACGCCCATCGCTACCTCGACTGGTACCGGGCCGACGGCTTCCTGCTGGCCCGCTGCCCCACCGACCGCAGCGCGCTCCCCGAGGTCCGCCGGACGGTCACCACCCTGCGGACGATCAGTGACTCTGCCCACATCGTCCTCGGTCACGGCAGCCATCCGCACCCCGGCTACGCGGAGAACGCCGATCAACTGGTGACCTTCTCCGGCTCCTGGTCCGACTACCGCTGGTCGCAGGTCGCCGAGTGGACCGCCGACTACCCGGCCGACCGCTTCTGCCACTTCGTGCACGGCGTGCCCCGCGGCCACCTGGAGGAGGCACTGCGCATCGCCCGCTGGCAGGGCGCGGCGACGATCTACTTCACCGACCGCACTGACCGCGGCGGCCGCACCGACCCCTGGGAGACCATGCCCGGCTACTGGGACGAAATCGTCTCGCGTATCGGAACAGGTGTCTCGGAATGAAGAAGGCCGTGGCAGTGTTACGGGGAGAACAACTGTAGTGATTGACCGACCAACGGAGTCCCCGTGTCGCTGCCACCCCTGGTTGAGCCAGCCTCTGAGCTCACCGTAGACGAGGTCCGCAGGTACTCCCGCCACCTGATCATCCCCGACGTGGGCATGGACGGGCAGAAGCGGCTGAAGAACGCCAAGGTGCTCTGTGTGGGCGCCGGCGGACTGGGCTCGCCGGCGCTGATGTACCTGGCCGCCGCGGGCGTGGGCACCCTCGGCATCGTGGAGTTCGACGAGGTCGACGAGTCGAACCTGCAGCGCCAGATCATCCACAGCCAGTCCGACATCGGCCGCTCCAAGGCCGAGTCCGCCCGCGACACCGTCAAGGGCATCAACCCGTACGTGAACGTGGTCCTGCACGAGGAGCGGCTCGAGGCCGACAACGTGATGGACCTGTTCAGCCAGTACGACCTGATCATCGACGGCACCGACAACTTTGCGACCCGTTACCTGGTCAACGACGCGTGCGTGCTGCTGAACAAGCCGTACGTGTGGGGTTCGATCTACCGCTTCGATGGCCAGGCCTCCGTCTTCTGGTCCGAGCACGGCCCCTGCTACCGCTGCCTCTACCCGGAGCCCCCGCCGCCCGGCATGGTCCCCTCCTGCGCCGAGGGCGGCGTCCTGGGCGTGCTCTGCGCGTCCATCGGCTCCATCCAGGTCAACGAGGCCATCAAGCTCCTCGCGGGCATCGGCGAGCCGCTCGTCGGCCGCCTGATGATCTACGACGCCCTGGAGATGACGTACCGCCAGGTCAAGGTCCGCAAGGACCCGAACTGCGCGGTCTGCGGCGAGAACCCGACCGTCACCGAGCTCATCGACTACGAGGCCTTCTGCGGCGTCGTGTCCGAGGAGGCCCAGGCGGCGGCCGCCGACTCCACGATCACTCCGAAGCAGCTCAAGGAGTGGATCGACGACGGCGAGAACATCGAGATCATCGACGTCCGTGAGCCGAACGAGTACGAGATCGTCTCCATCCCGGGCGCCAGGCTGATCCCGAAGAACGAGTTCCTCATGGGCACCGCCCTGGAGGGCCTCCCGCAGGACAAGAAGATCGTCCTGCACTGCAAGACGGGTGTCCGCAGTGCGGAAGTCCTCGCCGTCCTGAAGTCCGCGGGCTTCGCCGACGCCGTCCATGTCGGCGGCGGCGTCATCGGCTGGGTCAACCAGATCGAACCGCACAAGCCGGTCTACTGATCACCCCTTCCGCTGACCAGCGCAACAGAGGAAGCCCACGGCTCTGACCAGTTCAGATGCCGTGGGCTTCTGTCGTTGTTGGTCGGCGTTGGCCGGCTTCGTACGGCCCGGAGGCGGCCCGGCCTGCGACACGACAGCTGTCATCGGCGCCGGATCTGGGCGTCCAGCGGAAGGCGCAGTACCAGTGGTGCGCGCTCAGGTAGCACCCGATCGCCTCGCACGACGATGGTGCTGCGGAACACGTTCTCGAACTTGTCTCGGGCTGGGCCCGGGGTCACGGCGAGGCCGCTGAAGACTCCCCTGAGGAACCAGCCTGGGCCGTCGCTCCCGACGAAACTGAGCGCTTCCCCGTCACCAGCGCGGGGCACGATCAGCTCGGGCCCTAGGCTCCCGATTTCTTCCACGGCTTCCCGGCTTGCCCACCGCAGCAGGCCTTCCTTGATCTCTCTCCGTACATCGTCCCAGAGATTTGCAACCGTGCTTGCGAATGCCTGCAGCTGAATCTGGCTTCCGTCTTGCACGAAGGTCGCTGCGACGGCTTGGTTATCCGCCACTTCGAGACGGACCTCCATGCCTTTGGCTGGCGAGACTATGAGAGAACCGAGATCAAGCCTGCCGATCTCATTGCGCCAACCCGGAACGTCACTTATGTCCCATGGCCCGTGCCGCTGGCCG
Organism: Streptomyces sp. RB17; assembly: GCF_009604455.1. Classification (GTDB taxonomy): domain Bacteria; phylum Actinomycetota; class Actinomycetes; order Streptomycetales; family Streptomycetaceae; genus Streptomyces. Next base: position 170,547 of record NZ_WEGL01000003.1, on the reverse strand, counting down.
CCGGTAGATTCCCCACCCGTCTCCATGACCGCATAATGTCGGTCGCTACTGCCAGCAGGCAACGGATCTCACAACGCAGCGGTCAGCCGACTTGCGGGCGGATGCCGCACCTCGCCCTGTCTGCCGTCCCGTCTGCCGTCGTCCCACACGCTTTCCAAGTCTGTTGGTGACTCGCGGGGCCATGTGCAGGGCCGTTCACCTGCGTTCATGGTCGGTTGGCCGTTACCGGGGAGACGACCTGGGGCCGCGGCTGAACGGCCGTGAACGAGGCTGAATGAGACGGAAACTGAGACGGCCTGGCACAGAGCCAGACCGTCTCTCCCTGGTGCAACCTTCTGATCCGTAGCTCTACAGAGGTCGGTCAACGGGGGTCATAGCGGACGCCATTCGGTCCGTCAGAGTGCCGTTGGTCATAGTCGGTTGCTGGGGTTGCTGTACCTCGTTGCTGTACTGCACTGGCAGTGGCCACCCGCATCAGGAATTCGGTCCGCTGGCTCTGCCGGCAAGGTTCGGTCAGGAATCGTCATCCCCGTAGCCCTGAGTCGATGCCGGGTCGCGCGTGATGGTGGTGACGTCAGTGGTGGTGTGTGTGGCGGTGTCGCCGCCGCCGGTGACCGTGACGGTGTTGGTGACCTGGGAGGGGGCGAAGCCCAAGGCTCGGACGGTCAGTGAGATGGGCGGGTAGCTGCTCCCGGCGGGGAGGGCGTTGCTGCGGGTGCAGGTCAGGGTCGAGCGGGTGCAGTTCCATCCGGAGCCGGTGATGCTGACGGCGGTGAGTCCTCGCGGAAGCGTGTCGTGGACAGTGACCGTGGTGCCGTTGGTGGGCGCAGATCCGTTGTTGCCGACGGTGATTGTGTAGGTGCCCAGCCTTCCTACGTGGAAGTTGCCCGTGTGGTGCTTGGTGATGGTCAAGGAGGGCTGCCTGACCGGGGTGATCGCAATACCGGCCGGGAGGGTTCCGACGGGGATGGGGCTGCCCACGACTGTGTTGCTGGCTGTATCGATAACCGAAACAGTGTTCGAGGTCTGGTTGGCGACGTAGGCGTGCCTGCCGTCCGGGGCGATCGCCACACCGTACGGGTCGCTTCCTACGGGGATAGGGCTGCCCACAACGGTGTTGCTGGCTGTATCGATAACCGAAACAGTGTTCGAACCCCCGTCAGTGACATAAGCGTGGCTGCCGTCCGGAGTGATCGCAATAAACTGCGGGCCGCCACCGACGGGGATGGTGTCCACGACCGTGTTGCTGGCCGTATCGATCACCGAAACAGTGTTCGAGTCTGTGTTGGCAACGTAGGCGTGCCTGCCGTCCGGAGTGATCGCAATACCGAGCGGGCCGACGCCGACGGGGATGGGGCTGCCCACGACGGTGTTGCTGGCCGTATCGATCACCGAAACATCGCCCGAGACCCTGTTGGTGACGTAGGCATGCCTGCCGTCCGGGGTGATCGCAATACCAAGCGGGAAGGTGCCGACGGGGATGGTGTCCACGACTGTGTTGCTGGCTGTGTCGATCACCGACACTTGGTTCGAACCAAAGTTGGTGACGTAGGCGTGCCTGCCGTCCGGAGTGATCGCAATACCGAACGGGTTCGTGCCGACGGGGATGGGGCTGCCTACGACGGTGTTGCTGGCCGTGTCGATCACCGATACATCGTTCGAGGTCTGGTTGGTGACGTAGGCGTGCCTGCCGTCCGGAGTGATCGCCACGCCGGCCGGGTTCGTGCCGACGGGGACGGGGCTGCCCACGACTGTGTTGCTGGCCGTGTCGATCACCGAAACAGTGTTCGAAGCAAAGTTGGCGACGTAGGCGTTCGGGCCTGGCGCGGCCCAGGCCGAGGACGAAGCCAGGACCGGCAAAGCCAATCCCGTCAGCATGGCCAGCCCCGCCATGCAGGCTCGCAGCCATGCCCATGACCACGGCCGCCGCCCATGCTGACCCTTCTCGGGCCCTGAACCGTAGTAGGACCCACCTTGCTTGCTCTTGCGTCTGAGCACCGGCACCTCCGCCTCGCGATTAGAGCGGCCGTCGCTAGCAATGCCTGTATTGCCGTCGACAGACTGCAGATCACTCACTGTGATCGAGGGCGAGCCTAGTGATGGTGGAGTTTTTATGCTGCTATGACACGTTTCTGCCAATTCATCTGATTAGAAGGTACTTTGAGGTGCGTCACCGGTGCGGACCCGAGAGGTCGGTGGAACGGCTTTGGGCTGGAGCTGCTTTGGCGCGAGTGATCATGGCCCCGTAAGCTTCCGGCGCGTCGGGCAGTCTGTGGACCTGCCCGGTAAAGCACGACGTTGGGGCCATGATCTTCGAGGCTCGCGCCAAAGTGGCTGCCTAAAGCCGTGGAGCCGACCGGCCTCAGCCACAGAGGGTTTTCCTACCTCCGCCCGCATGCACGCAGCGCGCCGCCTGGCGCGGCCAGCCGGGCGAAGACAGAGGCAGGCCGCGCCGTCGAGGCGGCGCGCGCCCGCGCCGTGCGCGGGCCTTGATGATGTAGGGAAATTCCCACCGCACAGCGATCAAGGGACGGCTCCCGTGCCGCTAGGCGGCAACACTGTCGGGCTGTTGCCCGTGTTCGAGGTAGATCGGTGCAGCCCCTGACGATCGGGCCTCAATGGCGGCAAGGATCCGTCGAGCCAAGCGCGGAATCGTCCGCTCGGCGATCTCGTTGGGAGACAGGAATTCGAAGCTCTTCAGCTCGTCGGCCTGCAGGGTCACCCCTGCCAATGCTTCCGGCGTTAGCTGACCGCCATCGAACAGATACAGCACCTTGTCGCCCTCGGCATCGTTCGGTGCCCAGTCGACGGCCAGCAAGCGCACTAGCGGAGGAGTGATCCCAAGCTCCTCCCTCACCTCCCGCACAGCGGCCTGGAGCGGCGATTCCCCCACCTCGACGTAGCCGCCTGGGATGTCCCAGTACTCCTTGTAGGTGGGTTCCACCATGAGGACCCGCCCGCCGGCATCAAAGAAGAGCGCACCCGCAGCCATGCGCGGATGCGCCATCTTCGCTTCGTGCTCACTCGCTGCCATGCAGTCGAGCCTACCTACCTCAGACGACGTGCAGCCGGTCGGCGAGCTCCGCGAGGGTCCGGCTGGGTCGGCCACGCTGGTTCCGGACCCAGGTGAGCACAAGCTCACGGGCGAGGTAGTGGCTGCGGACCTGTTCCGGTGCCCACTGCTCGGCTTCGAGGATCATCGACAGGGCGTCGTCCGTCCGGTTGTGCGCGCTGAGTGCTCGGGCCACTTCGAGGTTGTGCCGCGTCCGGCGCTCGGTGGGCAGGCCGTTGGTGTCGATCTGCGGGCCAAGGTCCATGGCCACCTGCATGTCTCCCAGTTCGGCCGCCGCGGCGACTCGGTGAATGGCGACGTTGGTGGGCCCGAACGCCGTCCACATGTGGTTGGCGTCTCGTCCAAGCCGCTGCGCTGCTTGGTCTGCCTCGGCGAGGAATGTGCTGGTAGTGGCTCGGTCGTCGGCACGTGCGGCAGCGATCGATCCCGCGAGGAAGAGCGTCCCGTAGATCGACAGGAACTCCGCATCGGCGTCTCTGAGCGCTGGGCGAAGGTAGTCGGCCGCGTCGCCGACGAGCTGCACGGCGGCATCGAATCGGCCGTTGGAGAGGAGGCAGTGAGCCACGGAGCGGAAGAGCGATCCGGTCACGGCCATGTTGTCGGACTGCTGGGCTGCAGCCAATCCGCGATCGGCAGCGATCCACGCGAGGTCGGTTTCGCCGACCTTGGTCAGCACCATGGCGGCGCCCTGGTAGGTCATCGCCATCAGCTCGTGAGCTCGCTCGCGGTCCCGGCCTCCGTGGGCTTGGGCTGTGATGAGCGCGTCGGCCAGGACGAGGGGAAGACGCCGGGTCGCGAACCCGTACCGGGAATCCTGGTAGGCGTCCCAGACTTCGGCCACGCTGTTCTTCAGGTCGTCGAGGGGTGTTGCCTCGCCCTCGGTGGTCACCCCCAGGAGCGGGGTGAGCTGCCGGTAGTTCATCAGCGCCGAGCGAAGCGCCGGCACCGTCCGCGTCCCGCTGTCCGCCGTCCACTCCATGAGGGTCGGCTCGGCGAGCAAATCGCCAAGGCTCACGTCCAACGCGTCGGCCAGGGACTTGATGACCGACAGTCTGTCGAGCTCGATCCGGTTGTTCTCGGCCTTGCTCAGCCAGTCGACCGTACGGCCGACGAGACCGGCCAAGACTTCCTGGGAGATGCCACGTCGGCGGCGGTACCAGGCAACTCGCTCACCGATCGTCAGGTTCGTCGTCATTCCTCGCATGGGAAGAGCGTCCCCCTGCCTCTTCGCGCGGCCCCGGAGAGATTTTCCGGGGTGGTGAGCCGGACCGGTCCTAGCGTTGCTGACAACCCGAGGAGCTGTCACACCGAGAGTGCAACGAGGGGGCCGTCATGGCACTGACCCCGGTAGAACGGCTGGAACTGATCAAACAGATAAGGGAGCTTGGTGACGAGGTGGCGGAACTGGCACGCCGCGCGGACGCGTTGGTCACTGCGCTCGGACCTGATGCCGGACCAACTCCTCAAGCTCGTCCATCCGTTCAGCGAGACGGCGCACGTCCCGGCGAACCTCCGAGAGGTACTCGGTGATCTGCTCGAACTCCGGGCTTCGCTTCGCTGAGGGACCCTCACCCGGGAGTGCGGCAAAGCTGCCCTTGCCCTGGTGAGAAATCACGTAGCCGTCCTCACGCAGTCGAGAGATCGCCTGCCGGGCCACAGTGCGGGACACACCGTGCTCCGTCATCAACCTTGCCTCTGAGGGCAGCTTGTCACCCGGCGCAAGCTCCCCGTCTCGGATCTTGCGCTTGAACTCGTCGGCGATCTGCAAGTACGCGGCCCGTCCGGCGGTGAAGTCGGCCATAGCCCCTCTCCGTGGTTGTCGTACCTAGTGCAGCACATCTCGCGGACGGCAGTCGAGACCAAGCCACTTGACACACCAAGTAGGACAGGTGCAACCTCGAAGGCAGATGACGTACCAAGTACGTCAAGTTCATCGACTCTAGGAGTGCACTCATGCGTCAGATCCCCGTCGACACCACCGCCGCGACCGTGATGGTCGCCAAGACCCCGCAGCCCAAGGTCAAGGACCGCCGGACCGGCGAGATCGCCACCGACGCCGAGACGGGCGCGAAGCTGATGACGGTCGACGTGATGTTCGCGGCGAACGACGAGGTCGAGATCCTGTCCATTACCGTTCCCGAGCCGGGTATCTCCGGTGAGCTGGCCATGGGCACGCCGGTCGCGCTCACGGGCCTGATCGCCCGGCCGTGGGAGAACGAGTTCAACGGCCAGAAGCGGCACGGCATCGCCTTCCGCGCGGTCGCCGTGACCTCGCTGGTCGAGACGGCTGCGAAGGCGAAGGCGGCCTGAGCCATGACGTGGCTGATCGTCGCTGTGGTGCTGGTCGTCGCCGCTGCGGGTCTCCTGCGGTGGCGGCGCCCCGCCTGGTACTGGATGACCTTCGGTGTCACTCTGGCGACGCTGCGGGTCCTGGTCCGCTACGCCTCCGTCATGGACGCCTGCGGGCTGACCGTCCCGCCCTCCCGCTGGCGCCTGGCCCTGGCCCGTGCGGCGAACCGGCCGATGCCCGGACCCCGCGCCCCGCGCATCCTGCGGATACGGCCGACCCGGACGGGCCTCGTTCTTCGGTTGAAGCTCCGGCCTGGTCAGGACGCCTTCGATGTCGCTGCCTCGTGTGACCGGCTGCGGCACTCGTTCGCCCTGTACGGGGTCACCTCCCGCGAGCTGCGCTCAGGCGTCGTCGAGGTGCGGATGACCGGCTATGACGTGCTCAAGCGGGTGCAGATGCCCGCCAAGACCGATACCCGTCCGATGCGGGTCCCGGTTGCCCTGCGCGAGGACGGCTCCGTGCACTACCGCGACTACCGGGCCGTCCCGCACGCCCTGACGCTGGGTGCTACGGAGTCGGGCAAGTCCGTCTATCAGCGCAACCTGGTGGCCGCGCTGGCCTCACAGAACGTCGCCCTGGTCGGGATCGACTGCAAGCAGGGTGTGGAGCTGTTCCCGCTGGCTCGTCGGTTCTCCGCGCTGGCCGACAACCCCGACACGGCCGCCGAACTGCTGGAGGCGCTGGTGTCCCACATGGGGGACGTCTACCAGCTCATCCGTGCCGAGCAGCGGATCACCGCTGACGTGCCGGATGCGGAGATCGCCGCCGACATCTGGGACCTGCCCGACCACCTGCGGCCGGTGCCGGTCGTGGTCCTGGTCGACGAGGTCGCCGAACTCGCCCTGTTCGCCACCAAGGAGGAGGAGAAGCGCCGGGACCGCATCATTACCGCGCTCGCCCGGCTGGCCCAGCTCGGCCGTGCCGCCGGCATCTACCTGGAGGTGTGCGGGCAGCGCTTCGGCTCCGAACTCGGCAAGGGCATCACCATGCTCCGCGCCCAGCTCACCGGCCGGACCGCGCACCGTGTCAATGACGAATCGTCGGCGAACATGGCCTTCGGCGACATCGCCCCGGATGCCGTGCTGGCCGCGATCCAGATCTCCACCGACATGCCCGGCCTCGCCATCGCCGGGGACTCCACCGGCGGTTGGGCTCGCATCCGGGCTCCGCACACGTCCCTGCGGCAGGCCGTCAACACCTGCAACCGGCACGCCGACCTGACCCCGGATCTCGCCGCGCTGGCCCCCTTCCGGCCCGTCCTCGGCGTCCCGGCTCCGGCCGATGCCCCGGCCGTGGAGTCCATCCCGGCCACGGCCTGACCTCTCCCGCTTGATGGTCGGCGCGACCGCTTCGCGCCAGGTCCCTACCCGAGCCATGCCCAACGCAAGGAGATCACCCGCCATGTGCCCCAACTGCGAGGACTTCGCCCGCACCGTGGTGATGCTCGGCCAACTCGCCCTCTACGCCGACACCATCGGCGCGGATCAGGACTTCGTCGACGCCGTGGGTCCGTGTCTGGCGGCTTCGCTGCCCGAGCCGCCGCCCGGCACCTTCCCGCCCGGCTATGACCCGAGCGAGGGCCCGGAGTACCCCGGCGAGGGGTGGTGACCGTGGCCCGCTCGATCCGCCCGGACGCCGTCCTCGTCCAGGCCGTCATCGCCGGAGCCCTGTCCTTCGCCCACCTGCACGACCTCGCCGCCGCGGCCGGACAGTCCGGCTGGAAGGCCTGGGCCTACCCCATCTCGGTTGACCTGCTCCTGGTCGCCGCCTGGAGGCGCCTTCGCTCGGACGGGCCGTCCCGGCTGGCCTGGTGCTGGTTCCTCGTCGCCCTGGTCGCCTCCCTCGGCGCCAACATCGCCACCGCAGGATTCCTCGACCTGGCCGATCCGCCCGCCCTGCTCCGCCTCGGCGTCGCCGGATGGCCCGCCCTCGCCTTCCTCGGCGGCACCCTCCTCGCCCACTCGCCCGCACCCCACCCGGCCGGGGACCGGGTGCCGGTTCCGCCGGCACCCGCGCCCGACCCTGACCCCCAACCCGAGCCCGAGACCGAACCGGCTCCCGCCCTGGAGCCGGAGACGGCCCCGGCCCTGCCCGCCGCCGACCCGGCGCCCGCCCCGGCCGTGGCGGTCCCGGCCGCGCTGGTCGACCACGCCCGCAAGGTCGCCGCCGACCACGAGACCCGGACCGGCCAGCCGATCGACACCGACACCCTGCGCGCCCGCCTCGGCGTCCCGCCCCACCTCGCCGACGCGATCGCCGCCCAACTCGCCTGACAAGGAGGCAAACCCATGCCCGCCCGCGACTTCTTCCACTCCGTGATGCAGATCGGCCCGGTGCAGATCGGCACCCATCGCGACCGGCACGGCCAGAGCAAGCACGCCGCCGTGTGCACCTCCGACGGCTGCGGCTGGTCCTCCGATTACACCACCCAGTCCGCCGCCCAGCTCGCCGCCCGCACCCACCGCTGCAAGGTCCGCTAGGAGATCACTGCCATGCAGGTTCCGCTCTGGCTCGCGCTGCTCGTCGTCGGCTACCTCGGCGTAAAGCTCATCCGCCCGCCCGCCTGGCTCATCGCCGTCCTGCTGCTCGGCGGCTTCCTCCTCGCGGATAGCGTCCTGGCCCCCGCCATCAACGCCTTCGTCAAGTAGCCCAATCCTGAAGGGAGTTCACCGATGCTTCGCCCGAAGATCCCCACCATGCCGACCCCGACCGGCCGTGTGACCCCGCCCGCCGTCGTCGAGACGACCACGGTCGTCCCCAGCGCCCAGACCCCGCCGCCCGCTGCCGTGGCCCCGGCGCCGACCCGCCCCACGGTCCAGCTCACGCCCGGCACCACGCTCGCCCTGGTCGGCGCCAGCACCGCCGTGGTCCTGGTCGTCGGCGCCGTCCTGGTCTCCATGCTCCTGGCGGTCGCCATCACCGCCGCCTCGGTCGCCGTGTGCACCGTGGTCCTGCGCTCGCTGCTCGCCTCCCAGACCCGGCGACGCTGACCGGCCCCCGGGCGGCCCTGAAACCGCCAAGTCTCCGCCGCCCGGGCGCCGTCCCTACCGAACCCAACGATCCGGAAGGAACCTCCATCATGACTGGCCCCACCTCGGCCACAACCCGCATCGCGCGGATCTGCCCCAACTGCGACGGCTTCGCCGCCGTGGCCATCACCCTCGGCGGTCGCGACGCCCGCGGCCACCTGCGCACCATCACCGCGCACTGCCCGGCCTGCCACGGCACCGGCACCACGCCCCAGCGTGGCCTGCGCGCCACGGCATCGGGGGTGGCCGCGTGAAGACCCTCACCGCCTCCGCTCACATCGAGCCGGACACCACCAGCCGCGTGAACGTCTTCCCCAGCACCAACGACGACGAGGCCTTCGTGAGCCTCCGCATCGGCGGCGACGGCATCGACGTCGCCTTCCTCGCCCGCGCCGGCACCGCCGAAGCGCTGCGCACCCTGGCGCGCGCCGCCGACGAAGCCGCCCGCGTCCTCGACCAGATCACCGCCGACGAGCAGGAGGGAGCCGCGTGACCAACCCCGCAACCTTCGCGGGCCTGGACCCGATCACCCTGGGAGACCTCCTCAGGGTGGCCGGGTCGCCGGGGTTCGACCGCTGGCAGGACCAGATCCGCCGCACCGGCGGCTGCGCCAACCCGATCCACCTGAGCGGCTGGGTCCTGCACAAGGACAAGACGACCGGCGAGACCCTGCACCACTACTCCACCGAGACGGAGCCGGGCGGGCGCCTCCGTGTCGCCTGCGGCAACCGCCGTGCCTCCCGCTGCCCCGCCTGCGCCTGGACCTACGCGGGCGACACCTACCACCTGATCCGCGCAGGCCTGGCCGGGGACAATGACAAGGACATCCCGGCCACCGTCCGCGACCACCCCCGCGTGTTCGCCACCCTCACCGCGCCCTCGTTCGGCCCGGTCCACAACCGGCCCGACCGCGGCGCCTGCCGCTGCGGCACACGCCACTCCGAGGATGACTCCGCCCTGGGCACCGCGCTCGACGCGGCCTCGTACGACTACGCGGGCGCCGTGCTCTTCAACAACCACGCGGGCGAGCTGTGGGTGCGCTTCGCCAACCGGCTGCGCCGTGAGATCGCCAAGCGTGCCGGGCTGACACAGCGTGAGCTTGCCGACGCCTGCCGGGTGTCGTACGGCAAGGTCGCGGAGTTCCAGAAGCGGGGCGCGATCCACTTCCATGCCGTGATCCGCCTCGACGGACCGGACGGGCCCGACTCGCCGCCGCCGTCCTGGGCCAGCACCGGCCTGCTCACCGACGCAATCCGCGCCGCCGCCGCGCACTCCTACACCAGCGTCAGCGTCCCGGCCTCCGGTGACCAGCCTGCCCGTACCTTCCGCTGGGGCAAGCAGCTCGACGTGCGGCCCGTGAAGGCCTTCGGCGACGGCTCCGACCTGACCGAACAGGCCGTCGCCTCCTACGTCGCCAAATACGCCACCAAAGCCGCAGAGAACACCGGCACCCTCGACCGGCGCATCGGCGAACTGTCCGAACTCGACCGGCACTGCGTACCCGACCACGCCCGCCGCCTGATCACCGCCTGCCGCGACCTCGACCTGCTCTACCCGGACCGGCGGCTGTGGGCCTGGGCTCACATGCTCGGCTTCCGCGGCCACTTCTCCTCCAAGTCCCGCCGCTACTCCACCACCCTCGGCGCCCTCCGCCAGGCCCGCGCCGACTACCGCGCCGCCCAGGAGCGCGAGGCCCTCGGCCTCAACGACGTCGAGCCGGACACCGTCCTCGTCCTGGCCGACTGGCAGTACGCCGGACACGGCCACACCCCCGGCGAATCCGCCCTCGCCGCGTCCATCGCACGGGATCTGCAGCTCAACCGCGAAACCGCCCGCGAAGCCCTACGCGACCAACTTGCCGACGAAAGGGGGCGCTGACCATGGTGACAGCACTGCCGAACCGCTTCCTGACCCCCGAAGACTTGGTCGAGATGTTCGAGCTACCCAGCGTCGAGACGGTTTACCAGTGGCGCCGCAAGCGCACCGGTCCTCGCGGCTTCCGGGTCGGCCGGCATCTCCGCTTCGACCCAGAAGACGTACGGGCCTGGGTTGACTCCCAGCTCAGGGAGGCTGCTGCCTGATGGCCGGACATATCCAAGACCGCTGGTACAGGACCGAGACCGGACCGGACGGCAAGCCGTGCAGGGTCAAGACCGAGCGCTATGGCGTCGGCCTGCGCTATCGCGCCCGCTACATCGGGCCGGACGGCACCGAGAAGTCCAAGAGCTTCCCCGACCGTCAGAAGCGGCTGGCTGAGCAGTGGCTCTCGCAGATAGAGACGGACATGGCGCGCGGGCAGTACATCGACCCGCAGGCTGGTCGCCTCACCGTTCGACAGCATGCCGAACGATGGCTGGCCTCGCTGACCATGGACCCCGGTACCTTCGTCGGCACCGAGCTGCGCATCCGCCTGCACGTCTTGCCGTACCTAGGCAGTCGCACGCTGGGCTCGCTCCGGCCGACGCACATACGCGAGTGGCTGCGGAAGCTGCAGGACGGGGGAGTGGCGCCCGCCTATCAGCGAGTGATCTTCGCGAATCTCTCGACCATGCTGACGGCGGCTGTGGATGACCGCCTGATCCCTGAGAACCCTTGCCGTTCGTCGTCCGTGCGTGCGCCGAAACTCGACCCACGCCGGACCGTTCCATGGTCCCGTGAGAGCGTGCTCGCCGTTCGCTCAGCTCTGCCGGAGCAGCACCGGGCCATGGTGGATCTGGCGGGCGGATGCGGCCTGCGTCAGGGGGAGGTGCTTGGTCTGGCGGTCGATGACGTGGACTTCATCGAGGGAGTGGTTCACGTGGTCCGCCAGGTCAAGCGCATCCGCAATCGCCCGGTGTTCGCCTTGCCCAAGGGAGGCAGGACACGCACAGTGCCGCTGCCGGAAAGCGTCGCTCGGTCGTTGGAGGAGCACATCAGCCGGCACCCGCCCGCCGCCGTGACGCTGCCATGGCGGGCGGTCGACGGCGCGCCGGTCACCGTCTCGGTGCTCTTCCATGGCGGCCAGGGTCGACCAGTGGACCGCAACCACTTCAATCGCGGAGCCTGGCGCCCGGCTCTTGACGCGGCGGGCATCCCTCGCGGCCGGGAGAGCGGCATGCACGCCCTGAGGCACTTCTACGCGTCCGTTCTGCTCGACGCGGGCGAGAGCATCAAGGCTCTGTCCCAGTACCTGGGACACCACGATCCGGGCTTCACGCTGCGCACGTACACGCACCTGATGCCCAGCAGCGAGAAGCGGACCCGCGAGGCAGTGAACCGTGCCTTCGCGGACGGCCCGGAGACCGATGACGGCCCCACGACGGCCCAGGAGGGGTGAGTATGCAGGAAACGCACAGGTCACGCCATATGCGGCCTGACTTGCCGGTCTACTGAGCCGGTTCCCCGGTGCGGGTGGCGGGGGCCTCGGGTGCGTACGGCGCCCGGGGCCCCCGTCCGCGTCAGGAGCAGACTGTGCCGTCCTTCGGCACCGTCCCGCTCAACAGGTAGGCGTTCACCGCCGAGTCGACGCAGTCGCTGCCGTTGCCGTACGCCCCGTGTCCCTCGCCCTTCCAGGTGAGTTCGACGCCGACTCCCTTGCCCAGCTCGTCGGCCATTCTGCGGGCACCCTCGTACGGAGTGGCCGGGTCGCCGGTGTTGCCGACCAGCAGGATCGGCGCCGCTCCCGGTGCGCTGACCTCCGGAGTCGTGAACTGGCCCGGCACCGGCCAGTCGTGGCACCAGCCCGCCGTGTCCCAGCCCAGGAAGTTCCCGAACACCGGCGATATCCGCTCGAACTGCGCGAGCAGCCGCTTCGTCTCCGCGGGCGTCGGCCGCTCCTTCTCGTCCAGGCACGATATGACCCGCTGGGAGTGGGTCGTCGTGCCGTAGTGGCCCGAGGAGTCCCGCTCGTTGTACTCGTCCGCGAGCGCCATCAGCGGTGAACCGTCGCCCTTCTCCGCGGAGCCGAGGGCGCTGGTCAGCCTCGGCCAGCCGGCCTCGCTGTACAGCGGCACGATGATCCCGGTGAGTGCGAGGGTCTCGGTCAGCTTTCGCCCGGACGTGGCCGGCAGCGGTTTCGCGTCGATCCGCTTCAGCAGGGCCGCGATCCTCCGGGTGCCCTGTTCGGGGTCCTGGCCGGTCGACTTCAGGTAGTCGTCCAGCGCCCGCTGGAAGCCGCGGGTCTGGTTCTCGGCCTGGCCCACCGTGTCCGCGGTCGGGTCGACCACCGCGTCGAGGATCAGCCGTCCCACCCGCTTCGGGAACAAGTGGGCGTACACCCCGCCCAGTTCGGTGCCGTAGGAGATGCCGAAATAGTGCATCCGCGTATCGCCGAGGACCTGGCGCATCAGGTCCATGTCGCGAGCGGTGTCGGTGGTGGACACATGTGCCAGCAGTTTGCCGGCGGCCTTCTGGCAGCCCTTGCCGAAGTCGGCGGCGTCCTGGAGGTACGCCTTCTGCTCCCTCGGGGTGTCCGGTGTGGCGTCCACGTCCTCGGCGGCCTCGATCTGCCGGTCGCTGCGGCAGCGGACGCCTTCACTGGCGCCGACCCCGCGCGGGTCCCAGCTCACCAGGTCGTAGCGCTCGCGGAGTTTCGCGACGGTGTCCGCGTAGTACGGCATCATCTCCAGGCCCGAGCCGCCGGGGCCACCGAAGTTGAACAGCAGTGAGCCGATCCGGTGCCCGCCGGTCGCCTGGGCACGGATCAGCGCCAGGCCGATCGTCGCACCGTCCGGCCGGGACCAGTCCAGCGGCACCTTGAGCGTCGCGCACCGCCAGTCGCCGGTCGGCGCGGGGGAGTCCCCCGTGGCCTTGCACCCGCGCCAGTCGAGGCGCTGGGAGGTGAGGGAGGCGGGCAGGTCCGTCGCCGGAGCCGAAGGGGGAGCCGCGCTCGTGCCCTTGTTCTCGCCGCGCTTGTGCCCGTTCCCCTTGCCGCCCCCGTCCGGCGAGCCGCCACCGCAGCCGGCCATCAGCAGCGCCGCGGCCACCGCGGCGGTCCAGCGCAGGAATCGCCTCATACGTACCCCCCTCACAGGCCCTTCGCGTCGTGCCGCGCCGGGCGTCCAGGCCATGGTAGGCACGTCCGGCCAATCCCGTGACGGCCTGTGGATAACGCCATGACCTGCTGTTTCTTCGCTGCGACGGGTTGTTTCGGTCCGGGGTTCTCTTCAGGCTCCGGGGTGGTTCAGGCCCGGGACGTTCAGGAGCAGACCGTGCCGGCCTTCGGTTCCCTCCCGTCCAGCAGATAGCCGTTCACCGCGCTCTGCACGCACCGGTTCTTGCTGTCGTACGCACCGTGCCCCTGGCCCTTGTACGTCAGCTCGACGGCGACGCCCTTGCCGAGCGCGTCCACCATCTTCTTCGCGCCCTCGTACGGGGTGGCCGGGTCTCCGGTGTTGCCGACGACGAGGATGGGGGCAGAGCCGGGCGCGCTGACGTCGGGATGGTCGGCGGCACCCGCCACGGGCCAGTCGGCGCAGCTGAGCATGCCCCAGGCCAGGTAGTCCCCGAACATCGGGGAGGCGGCACGGAACTCGGGCAGCTTCCCCTGGATGTAGTCGGCCGTGTACCGGGGCTTCTCGTCGGCGCAGTTGATGGCGATGTTCGCCGCGGTGATGTTGCTGTACTCGCCGTCCTCGCTGCGGCCGTTCATCGCGTCGGACAGCAGCATGAGGATCTTGCCGTCGCCCGCGTACGCCTGCTCCAGGCCCTCGGTGAGGTACTCCCAGAAGTCCTTGGAGTAAAGGGACTGCGCGATGCCGTTCGTCGCGACGGTCTGGGTGAGCTGGCGCGGCGCGATGCCGGGGATCGGCTTCTTCTCCAGGTCGTTCAGCAGTTTCGCGATGCGGTTCTTCACATCCTGCGCGGTGGTGCCGAGCGGGCATTCCGTGGGTTTCGAGGTGCAGTCGGCGGCGAAGTTGTCCAGTGCGAGCTGGAAGCCCTTGGCCTGTCCGAGCGAGCTCTGTTCGGGGTTCTGCGTGGGGTCGACGACGGCGTCGAGCACGGCCCGGCCGACGTTCTTGGGGAACAGGTGGGCGTACACACCACCGAGTTGGGTGCCGTAGGAGATGCCGAAGTAGTACAGCTTGTCGTCGCCGAGAACCTGTCGCATCAGGTCCATGTCGCGGGCCGCGTCGGTGGTCGCCACGTGCGGCAGGATCTTCTTGGAGTTCTTCTCGCAGGCCGCGTTGAACTGTTTGGTGCGGTTCAGGAGTTGGGTGCGCTCGGCGCTGTCGTCGGGGGTCGCGTCCTGCTGGAAGTACACGTCCAGCTGGGCGTCGCTCTCGCACTCGACCGGCGCACTGCGCCCGACTCCGCGCGGGTCGAAGCTGACCAGGTCGTAGCGGGTGCGCAGGGCGGCGTAGTCGGAGGCGAACGCGGGCAGCGAGCTGACGCCGCTGCCGCCGGGGCCGCCGAAGTTGAACACGAGCGAGCCGATCCGCTTGCTCGCCGGGCCGCTGGCCCTGGCGCGGATCAGGGCGATGCCGATGGTGTCGCCGTTCGGTCTGCTCCAGTCCAGGGGCGCCTTCATCGTGGCGCACTGCCATGTGCCGCCGCTCGGCAGCGGGGACGGGGCGCTGCCGCCGCCTTCTGCCTCGGACGGAGCAGGGCAGTCCTTCCAGTCCAGCTTCTGCGCCGAGAGGTCGCCGGCCTTGCTGCCGTCGCCGCACCCGGCCAGCAGGGCCGAGAGCAGCACGGCAGTGGTGGTCAGGGCGGCGGCGCGCAGCCAGGAGGGGTTCGCCATGTTCCCATCCTGGAGGCGCGCACTCCGGGGCGCGCGGGGCGCGAGCCGTACGAGGTACGGGCGCCCCGTGCCCTGATGGGGCTCCTACAGGGCTCCCTTGCGGGTGAGCTGGTTGAAGGCCAGCCAGCCCGGCAGCACGGGCAGCCACAGCGTCAGCAGGCGGTACAGCAGGACGGCCGGGGCGGCGACCTCCTTGGGCAGCCCGATGGCGATCAGGCCGACCGTCAGGGTCGCCTCCACGGCGCCCACGCCGCCCGGGGTCGGCGCCGCTGACCCGAGCGCGTTGCCGGCGAGGAAGACCACGGCGACGCTGGCGATGCTGAGTGAGGCCGAGCCGTCGCCGAACGCCCGGATGGAGGCGTCCAGGCACATCACGAAGCAGAACGTCAGCAGCAGGATGCCGCCGATGCCGGTGATCAGCTTCTGCGGCCGCTGCAGCACATCGAGCATGCGGGGCACGACACCCGCGAACAGTGACCGCACGCGCGTGACGACGAATTTCCGCAGGAACGGCACCGAGGTCACCACGAGCACCAGTACCGCGACCGTCAGCAGGCCCGCGATGACCGTACGGGACGGCGACAGGGACGGCGTCTTCTCGGTGCCGGTGAGATAACCGAAGGACAGCAGCATCAGGATGTGGAAGCCGAGCCCGGCCAGCTGCGAGGCACCCACACTCGCCACCGCGAGCCCCGGCCGGACCCCGGAGCGCTGCAGATACCGCGTGTTGAGGGCCACGCCGCCGACCGCGGCCGGTGCCACGATCTTCACGAACGAGCCGGCCACCTGGGCCGCCACGGCCCGCAGGAACGGCACCCGCTCCGGCACGAACCCCAGGAGCTGCATCGCCGCCGCCACATAGCTGACCGCCGAGAACAGCACGGCGGCGACGACCCAGCCCCACTGGGCGTTGGCCACGAGCGGCCCGAACTCGATGTGCGTGAGCTGCGTCAGCAGGAAGTACGCGCCGATGGCACCGGCGAAGACGCTGATCAGGGTGCGCGGCCGCACCCGTTCCAGCCGGGCCGGCTCCACCGGTGCCTGCGGCCTGATCCGCAGGACCTCATGGCGGATCTGGGTCAGCAGATCCTCCTCACGGGCTTCGTCGAGGGCCTCGTCGACGGCTCGTTTCTCGGCCCGCGCCTGGGCGCGTACGGCCTTCTTGTCGGCCTTCCCGAGGGGCTGTGCGCCCTCCGCACCGTCTTCTTCCGCACGCGCCTGCTTGGTCTGCCGGGATGCCTCCAGGACCGCCTCGCGCTCGCGCTGGGCCTGCTCCCGGGCCAGTTTGCGCAGCGTCGCGCGCGTGGAGCGCGTCAGAGCGATGGGCTGGAGCAGCGGCAGGCAGTCGGCGACCGCGTCCGGCCCGAGCACCCGGACCGCCGAGGCCACCGCCCGCTCGGCGCCCACCCGCAGACCGAGCGTCGTGACCAGCTGGGCCACGTCCATGCGCAGCAGCAGCTCGCCGGCCGCGATCTCACCGCCGCGCAGCTCGGCGAGGATCACACTGCCGGAACGATCCACCAGAATCGCGTCACCTGCGAGTCTGCGGTGTGCGATGCGCCGGGACTGCAGCGCCTGCACCTGGTGCCAGGTGTTGCGCAACAGCTCGTCGGTGATCTCTTCGTCGGTGAGCGAGTCGAGCGTGCGCCCGCCGGTGTGTTCGTAGACGAGCATGACGGCGTCGGGACCGAGTTCGGAGGTGGCGATCAGCTTGGGCGCGTTGGCGCCGGCCGCGATCGCCGCGTACGCCAGCAGCGCCTCCTGTTCCAGCGCCTGGCGCAGCGACTGGAGGCTGGATCGGGTGGCGAAGCCGCGCAGGGTGAGATTGCGCCACGCACGGTAGAAGAAGCCCTGGGCCTGCTGTTCCCGGTCCACGACCGTGACGTCCAGCGGCGGGCCGTCCTCCAGGGTGACGAAGTAGCGCCGGCCGCGGTCGCCGTTCTCCGTCTCCACGGCCTCCTCGCGGGCCGCGCTGACGGGGTGGAAGCCGACGTGCCTGAGGCCTGCCATCAGGGTCTGCCCGGTGGGGCGGACGTTGGGGGAGCCGACCGCGTACAGCGTGCCGTAGGCGATGGTCCAGCCGATCAGCACCGTCAGGATGATCGAGAACGGGGTCGTGTAGCCGGTGACCAGCATCGAGAACGCGTCGAGCAGCAGCACGATCCACAGCACGGCGCGCCATCGGGGTCTGCGGGACATGCCGACGGCCGTCATGTAGGCGATGACGGGTGCCAGATAGCCGTGCACGGGGTCGGTCAGGGCGTGGATGTCGCCCGGGGAGGGCTGGGTGAGCGCCTCCTGGATCGAGCCCGGGGCGGCCCGCGCCACCCACAGGTCGGTGGCGAGGGTCACACCGTGGGCGAGGACCGCCGCGAGGACGCCGTCGGCGATGCGCAGCCCGTCGCGTTTGATCAGCCGTTCGATCGCGAAGGCGACCGGCACCAGCAGGATCGCGATGCTGGACGCCAGACCCGCGATCTTGATGAGCAGGTCGGGGGCCTGACCGGTGCCCTTGTTGATGTCCTGCTCGAATCCCGAGGTGGTGCCGTGCGCGAACGCTGCGATGGCGAGCAGCACCACGATGGCGAGCACGCCCACCAGGAGCCGCATGAGGTCGGAGGGGCGGTGCACGCGCGCGGGGAGCAGCGGTTCGTCGCCCTCCACGGCCTCGGCGTGCGGATCGTCGTCCGCGCCCGGACCGTGATCGGGAGCAGTGTTCTCCGGGACGTGGGCCCCCTCGGTGTCGTCGCTGCCGTCCTCACGCGTGCGTGAGGCGTCGTTCTCACCGGCTTGGCTGTTCCCACGCGCGCGCGTGCTGTCGTTGTCGGCGGGCCGGGGGCGACCGGTGGCCTCCTGCCGGGCGTCGCCGCTGTTCCTGGCCGCGCCGGAGGCGTCGGGGCGCGCGGCGGCGTCAGGGGTGCCCGCCGCGCCTTCGGGGTGCACGCCCTGCTGCTTCATGGTCTCTTCTTGGTCTCGTATCACCAGTCACCGCCCGCACGATGGTGGCATGCCCGACCGACGTACGCGGGCATCAGGGTGCGGATGCGCGGGCGCACAGTCTGCCGGAAGCGCCGTCCGAGGGCGAGAGGGCCGACCCCGCGGTCCGCGCCACGATGTCGGTGGGGTGCGGCAGGATGGAGCGAATGAGCGAGCAGAGCCCTGCCGAGGACGCCCCCGAGGAGTACGCGGACGCGCTGCCCGAGTACGCCGAGCGGGTGCTCGAGGTCGCCGAGCGGATCCCGCCGGGGCGGGTCATGACGTACGGCGATGTCGCCGAGTGGCTCGACGAAGGGGGGCCACGCCAGGTCGGCCGGGTGATGTCGCTGTACGGAGGCGCCGTCCCGTGGTGGCGTGTTGTACGCGCCGACGGGGTGCTGCTGCCCGGCCACGAACTGCGCGCGCTCGCCCACTACCGCACGGAGGGCACGCCGCTGAAGGAGGCGGCCAGGAGCGCCGAGGGGCATCTGCCGCGGATCGACATGCGGCGGGCCCGATGGGACGGCGGGGTGGGCGTGGTGGGTCACACCTGACAGCTTCCGCCATCCGATGCCCTCTGGGAGAGCCCATGGCCCGTACGGGTGACGTGGGGGACATCCGTGGCATGACGTACGTTCGTGGGATGTGGGACGCACGTGGCGCGAGCGCCGCGAGGGAAGAAGCGGAAGCCCTGCTTCCGTCCGGTGCGGCGGCGTAGCGTCGGCTGCACGTGTCCCCCTCACCCCGCGGCCACCGCCCCGCACCCGTGACCGCCCGCCCACCAGCACGAACACCAGGACCGGCCAATCACGTGAGCTCCTCTTCCTCCACCAGGCGCCTGCCGCACCCCCAGGTGCGGCAGGGGGGCCGTGGCGCTTACCGTCTGGTCCGTACCCCGCCAGCCGCCGTGGACCCCCCTCGTCTGGACGCGGCACAGCGCGCCGTGGTTGACCACCGGAGCGGGCCCCTGCTCGTCCTCGCCGGTCCCGGCACCGGCAAGACCACCACCCTCGTCGAGTCCGTGGCCGCCCGGATCGCCCGCGGCGCCGACCCCGAGCGCATCCTGGTCCTGACCTTCAGCCGCAAGGCCGCCGTCGATCTGCGCGACCGCATGGCCCTGCGCATGGGCGCCGCCCGCGCGCCCCGCGCGACCACGTTCCACTCGTACTGCTACGCACTGGTGCGCGCCCACCAGGACAGCGGCCTGTTCACCCAGCCGCTGCGGCTGCTCTCCGGCCCCGAGCAGGACGTCACCGTCCGCGAGCTGCTCGCCGGACAGCCCGAACTGCAGCGGCTCGGGCCGGCGCATGTGCGCTGGCCCGACGAACTGCGCGCCTGCCTGACCACACGTGGCTTCGCCGACGAGGTCCGCGCGGTCCTCGCCCGCAGCCGCGAGCTGGGCCTCGGTCCCGGCGCGCTGGACGCCTTCGCCCGCCGTATCGGCCGCCCCGACTGGCGCGCCGCGGCCGCGTTCCTCGCCGAGTACCTGGACGTGCTCGACATGCAGGGCGTGATCGACTACGCGGAACTGGTCCACCGCGCGGTCCTGCTCGCCCGCCGCCCCGAGAACGCCGCACGCCTCGCCGCCCGGTACGACGCCGTGTACGTCGACGAGTACCAGGACACCGACCCCGCCCAGGTACGGCTCCTGCACGCGCTGGCCGGCGGCGGACGGACCCTGGTCGCCCTCGGCGACCCCGACCAGTCGATCTACACCTTCCGCGGTGCCGACGTGAACGGCATCCTCGACTTCCCGGCGGCCTTCCCGCGCATGGACGGCCGCCCCGCCCCCGTCGAGGTGCTGCGCACCTCCCGCCGCTCCGGCGCCGCCCTGCTGGCCGCCACCCGGCTGATCACCCAGCGCATGCCGCTGCCCCGGCTGCCCGCCGACAAGGTCCGCGCCCATCGCGAGCCGGCCGCCGTACGGGACGGGGGCCGCGTCGAGGTCTACACGTACCCGACACCTGGTACAGAACTGGACAACATTGCGGACATCCTGCGGCGCGCGCACCTGGAGGACGGCGTCGCCTGGAGCGAGATGGCCGTCCTGGTCCGGGCCGGCTCCCGCACCCTGCCGACCCTGCGCCGCGCCCTCACGGCGGCCGGCGTCCCGCTCGACATCGACGGCGACGACCTGCCCCTGCGCCACGAGCCGGCGGTGGCCCCCCTGCTGACGGCTCTGCGCGCGGTGGCCACGGCGGAGGCCCGGAGCCACGGGGACAACGCGGGCCCGTCCGGTGCCCAGAGTGAGGGCGCTTCGGAGGAGCCCGAGGAGACTGCCTCTGAAGAACCACACGAGGAAGCTGCCTCTGAAGGCGAGGCCGTCGCTCCTGGGGACGCCGCCCCGGAAGACGTCGCAGAGCGTGATCCGGACACCTCCTGGCTCGACACCGAGACCGCGCTCACCCTGCTCGCCTCCCCCCTCGCCGGCATGGACCCGGCCGACCTGCGCCGCCTCGGCCGTGCCCTGCGCGAGGAGGAGCGGGCGGCCGGCAACCCGCTGCCGCCCCCCTCCGACGTACTGCTCGCACGGGCGCTCGCCGAACCCGAGCGCCTGGCCGTGCACGACCCGGCGTACGCGCGCGGGGCGCAGCGCCTCGGCGCGCTGCTCCGCAAGGCCCGCGAACGGCTCGCGGGCGGCGGTACGGCCGAGGAGGCGCTGTGGGACCTGTGGGAGGGCACGCCGTGGCCCGGGCGCCTGGAGCGGGCCGCCCGCCGCGGCGGCGCGGCCGGCCGCAACGCCGACCGGGACCTGGACGCCGTGTGCGCGCTGTTCGCCACCGCCGCGCGCGCGGAGGAGCGCACCGGGGGCCGTGGCACGCTGAACTTCCTGGAGGAGATCGAGGCCGAGGACATCGCCGCCGACACGCTCACGCGCCGCGCGGTACGTCCCGACGCCGTCCGTCTGATGACCGCGCACCGCGCCAAGGGCCTGGAGTGGCGGCTGGTCGTCGTCGCCGGTGTCCAGGAGGGCCTGTGGCCCGACCTGCGCCGCCGCGGCTCCCTGCTCGAGGCCGACCGCATCGGCCGCGACGGACTCGCCGAACCGCTCACCCCGGGCGCACTGCTCGCCGAGGAGCGCCGCCTGTTCTACGTGGCCGCCACACGCGCGCGTGAACGCCTCGTCGTCACCGCGGTGAAGGCACCCGCCGACGACGGCGACCAGCCCTCCCGCTTCCTGACCGAACTCGGCGTCGAGCCGAAGGACGTCACCGGCCGCCCCCGCCGCCCGCTGTCCGTGGCCGCGCTCGTCGCCGAGCTGCGCGCCACCACGGTCGATCCGCGCGCGTCCGCCGCCCTGCGGGAGGCCGCCGCCCGCCGCCTGGCCCGGCTCGCCGCCCTCGCCGACGAAGACGGCCGCCCGCTGGTGCCGTCCGCGCACCCCTACCGCTGGTGGGGCATGTACGACCCGACGGAGAGCAAGGTGCCGCTGCGTCACCGGGACCGGCCGGTCGTGCTCTCGGGCAGCGCCCTCGACCAGCTCGCCAACACCTGTGCGCTGCAGTGGTTCCTGGGCCGCGAGGTGAAGGCCGACGCCCCGGCCACCACCGCACAGGGCTTCGGCAACGTCGTCCACGTCCTCGCCGACGAGGTCGCCTCCGGCCGCAGTCCGGCCGACCTCGACGTCCTCATGGAACGCCTGGACTCGGTGTGGAACGCGCTCGCCTTCGACGCGCCCTGGAAGTCGCAGCAGGAGAAGGACAACGCGCGCGTGGCGCTCGAACGCCTCCTGAACTGGCATGTGCTGGACCGCACCGGGCGCACCCCGGTGGCGAGCGAGCAGGACTTCGACGTCACCCTCGAAGCGGGCGACTACCAGGTCCGCATCCGCGGCCAGATGGACCGCGTGGAGACGGACGGCGAGGGACGCGCCTACGTGGTCGACTTCAAGACCGGCAAGCAGGCGCCCAGCGCCGCCGAGGCGGCCCGCCACCCCCAGCTCGCCGTCTACCAGCTCGCCGTCCACGAAGGCGCCGTCGACGACGCCTTCGACGGCGTACGCCCCGAACCCGGCGGCGCCGAACTGGTGCACCTCAGGCAGGGCGCCGCCAAGCGCGACGGAGGCGACACCCTGCCCAAGGTGCAGACCCAGGAGCCGCTGTCGGGGGAGTGGGTCGGCGAGCTGCTGGCCACCGCCGCCGGCAAGGTCCTCGACGAGCAGTTCGCGCCGAACACCGGCCAGCACTGCACGCACTGCGCGTTCCGCGCCTCGTGCAGCGCCCGGCCCGAGGGGCGGCACGTGGTCGAGTGAGTGCCGGCAGGTGCTGGGGTGACGCACGGCACCACAAGGGCTGACCTGCGCTTCTTCCTTCCCGATGGGCGGATGCGTCCGCGACTGTCAGTGCCCGCCGCTAGCCTCTTTCGACATGCCCGCCCGTATCACCGACCCCGAGCAGCTCAACGAGCTCCTCGGCATCCCGTTCACCCCGGAGCAGACGGCCTGCATCACCGCGCCGCCCGCCCCGCAGGTGATCGTGGCCGGAGCCGGGTCGGGCAAGACCACCGTGATGGCCGCTCGCGTGGTCTGGCTGGTAGGCACCGGCCAGGTCGCCCCCGAACAGGTCCTCGGCCTGACCTTCACCAACAAGGCCGCCGGCGAGCTGGCCGAACGCGTCCGCAAGGCGCTGATCAGGGCCGGTGTCACCGACCCCGATGTCATCGACCCGGACAACCCGCCCGGCGAACCGGTGATCTCGACGTACCACGCCTTCGCCGGCCGCCTCCTCACCGACCACGGCCTGCGCCTCGGCCTGGAGCCCACCTCCCGGCTGCTCGCCGACGCCACCCGCTACCAGCTCGCCGCGCGCGTGCTGCGCGAGGCCCCCGGCCCCTACCCCGCGCTGACCCGCTCCTTCGCCGACCTCGTCAGCGACCTGCTCGCCCTCGACTCCGAACTCGCCGAACACCTCGTGGACCCCGAGGAGCTGCGCACCTGGGACGCGGACCTGCTGCGCACCCTCCAGAGCGCCAAGCTCACCAACGCCGATCTGCGCAAGGTGCCCGAGACGGCCGCCGCCCGCCGCGAACTGGCCGACCTCGTCCGCCGCTACCGGACGGCCAAGCGCGAACGCGACCTGCTCGACTTCGGCGACCAGATCGCCCTGTCCGCCCGCCTCGCCGGCATCCCCGAGGTGGGCCGGTTGCTGCGTGAGGAGTTCCGCGTGGTGCTCCTGGACGAGTACCAGGACACCTCCGTGGCCCAACGCGTCCTGCTGGCGGGCCTGTTCGGCGGCGGCACGGGCCATCCCGTGACCGCCGTCGGCGACCCCTGCCAGGCCATCTACGGCTGGCGCGGCGCCTCCGTCGCCAACCTGGACGACTTCCCCGCGCACTTCGCCCACGCCGACGGCCGCCCCGCCACCCGGCAGGCCCTCAGCGAGAACCGCCGCAGCGGCGGCCGCCTCCTCGACCTCGCCAACGGCCTCGCCGAACCGCTGCGTGCCATGCACGCGGGCGTGGAGGCCCTGCGCCCGGCCCCCGGCGCCGAGTACGACGGCACCGTCCGCTGCGCCCTGCTACCCAGCCACGCCGACGAGATCGACTGGATCGCCGACTCGATCGCCCACCTCGTGCACACCGGCACGGCCCCCGGCGAGATCGCCGTGCTGTGCCGCACCGCGACCGACTTCGCCGAGATCCAGGGCGCCCTCGTCGCCCGGGACGTCCCCGTCGAGGTGGTCGGCCTGTCCGGGCTGCTGCACCTGCCCGAGGTCGCCGACCTCGTCGCCGTCTGCGAGGTCCTGCAGGACCCCGGCGCCAACGCCTCCCTGGTGCGCCTGCTGACCGGCCCGCGCTGGCGCATCGGCCCCCGCGACCTCGCCCTGCTGGGCCGCCGCGCCCGCCTCCTGGTAGCCCACGCGCGCGTGGACGACACCGACGACCCCGACCGCCGGCTCGCCGCCGCCGTCGAAGGGGTCGACCCGGCCGAGGTGATATCGCTCGCGGACGCCCTCGACACCTTCCTCGAAGCACCCATGGACGCCGAGGCGGATGACGACGCGCTGCCGTTCTCGCCGGACGCGCGCGTGCGCTTCGCACGCCTGGCCGCCGAGCTGCGCGACCTGCGCCGCTCGCTGTCCGACCCGCTGATGGACGTCCTGCACCGCGTGCTCGCCGTCACCGGCCTTGAGGTGGAGCTGTCGGCGTCCCCGCACGCCCTGGCCGCACGCCGCCGCGAGACCCTGTCCAACTTCCTGGACATCGCCGCGTCCTTCGCGGCCGGCGACGGCGAGGCCACCCTGCTCGCCTTCCTCGGCTTCCTGCGCACCGCCGCGCAGTACGAGAAGGGGCTCGACAACGCCCTGCCCGGCGGCGAGAACACCGTCAAGGTGCTCACCGCCCACAAGTCCAAGGGCCTGGAGTGGGACGTCGTGGCCGTTCCCGGACTGGTCAAGGGCACGTTCCCCAGCGCACAGGGCCGCGAGAAGTGGACGGCGCAGGCCAAGGTGGTGCCGCACGCCCTGCGCGGCGACACCGACACCCTGCCCGACGTCGACGGCTGGGACACGCGCGGCATGAAGGCCTTCCACGAGGCCATGAAGGACCACCAGCACACCGAGGAGCTTCGCCTCGGCTACGTCACCTTCACCCGCCCCCGCTCCCTCCTGCTCGGCTCCGGCCACTGGTGGGGGCCCAGCCAGAAGAAGCCGCGCGGCCCCTCCGACTTCCTCCAGGCCCTCCACGACCACTGCGCCGCCGGACACGGCGAGATCGAGGCGTGGGCCGAGGAGCCCGCCGAGGACGAGGAGAATCCCGCCCTGCACACGGCCGGCGCCGACCAGGTGTGGCCCCTCCCGCTGGACGCCGCCGCCCTGGCCCGCCGCCGTGCCGCCGCCGAGACCGTCCTCGCCCACCTGGACGCCCTCGCCGCCCAGGACACCGCCCCCACCTCGGCCACCCACGACCCCGGCGCCCTGGACGACCCGGACTGGCCCGCACCGCCGGAAGAAGAGGACGGTTACGGTGAGGGCCCCTACAGCGAGGAACCGTACGAGGGTGAGCCCCGCGCCGGGGGCCCGTACGACAAGGACCTGTACGGGGACGAGTTCCCGTACGACGACGGCCCCGACGCACAGGATCCCGACGGGTGGGACTCCTGGAGCGCCGAGCGGCCGACCGTCCCCCACCAGGCGCCCGCACCCGCCGCACGCGCCCCGCGCACCCCCGACGGCCCCGCACCCGATGCCGCCCTCACCTCCGACACCGTCGTGTCCGAGACCACCCTCACCCCCGAGGAGGCCCGCACCATCGCCTCCTGGGACCGTGACCTGGACGCGCTCACCGGAGAACTGCTGCGCGCCCGGCAGACCGTCACCGACGTCCCGCTGCCCGCCGCGCTCACCGCCTCCCAGCTGCTGCGCCTGGCCGAGGACCCGGACGCGCTCGCGCAGGAACTCGCACGCCCCATGCCACGCCCCCCGCAACCGGCCGCGCGCCGGGGCACCCGGTTCCACGCCTGGGTCGAGGCCCGCTTCGAGGAACTGACGCTGCCCCTGCTGGAACCGGACGAGCTGCCGGGCAGCGATGCCGAGATCGCCGACGAACGGGACCTGGAGACCCTGAAGGAGGCCTTCGAACGCACCGAGTACGCCCGGCGCACCCCCTACCGGGTCGAAGCGCCCTTCCAGCTCACCCTCGCCGGCCGCGTCGTACGCGGCCGCATCGACGCCGTCTACCGGCACGGCGACGGCGACGGGGCGACGTACGAGATCGTCGACTGGAAGACCAGCCGCACCCGCACCGCCGACCCGCTCCAGCTCGCCGTGTACCGGCTGGCCTGGGCCGAGCAGCAGGGCGTGCCGCCCGAGTCGGTCACGGCCGCTTTCCTGTACGTGCGCACCGGCGAGGTGGTACGGCCGCGTGACCTGCCGGACCGGGCCGCCCTGGAACGGCTCCTCACGGAAGACGCCGAAACGGCACACCGGGCGGTCTGAGTGTGACGAACCGCCCGCCGAGGATGTCGGTGCGGGCCGATAGGCTCGAGAGCATGAGCCAGACCCCGGACAGCGCCGTCCGCACGTACATCGAGCAGCACCGCGCCGCCTTCCTCGACGATCTCGCCGCATGGCTGCGCATCCCCTCCGTCTCGGCCCAGCCCGACCACGTGCCCGACGTACGGCGCAGTGCCGACTGGCTCGCCGCCAAACTCAAGGAGACCGGCTTCCCGACCGCCGAGGTCTGGCAGACCCCCGGCGCCCCGGCCGTCTTCGCCGAGTGGCCCTCCGGCGACCCCGAGGCGCCCACCGTCCTCGTCTACGGCCACCACGACGTGCAGCCCGCCGCCCGCGAGGACGGCTGGGACAGCGAGCCCTTCGAGCCGGTCGTCCGCGGAAACCGTCTCTACGCGCGCGGGGCGGCCGACGACAAGGGCCAAGTGTTCTTCCACACACTCGGCGTCCGCGCCCACCTCGCCGCCACCGGCCGCACCGCCCCCGCAGTCAACCTCAAACTGCTGATCGAGGGCGAGGAGGAGTCCGGCTCCCCGCACTTCCGGGCCCTGGTCGAGGAGCACGCGGGACGGCTCGCCGCCGAAGCCGTGATCGTCTCCGACACCGGCATGTGGTCCGAGGACACCCCGACCGTCTGCACCGGCATGCGCGGCCTCGCCGAGTGCGAGATCCAGCTGTACGGCCCCGACCAGGACATCCACTCCGGCTCCTTCGGCGGCGCCGTGCCCAACCCGGCCACCGCCGCCGCCCGCCTGGTCGCCGCGTTGCACGACGAGCACGCGCGCGTGGCGATCCCCGGTTTCTACGACGGCATCGTGGAGCTGACCGACCGCGAGCGCGAGCTGCTCGCCGAGCTGCCCTTCGACGAGCAGCGCTGGCTGGACACCGCCAAGTCCCGCGCCACCCACGGCGAGGCCGGATACAGCACCCTCGAACGGATCTGGGCCCGCCCGACCGCCGAGGTCAACGGCATCGGCGGCGGCTACCAGGGCCCCGGCAGCAAGACGATCATCCCGTCCTCGGCCATGGTGAAGCTGTCCTTCCGAATGGTCGCCGGGCAGGACCCCGACCACCTGGAGAAGGCCGTCCGCGCCTGGGCCGAGATGCAGGTGCCCGCCGGGATCCGGCACGAGATCCGGTTCGGCGCGGCCACACGCCCCTGCCTGACACCGCTCGACCACCCCGCACTGCAGTCCGTGGTCCGCGCCATGGGCCGCGCCTTCGAGAAGTCGGTCCGCTTCACCCGCGAGGGCGGCTCCGGACCCGCCGCCGACCTCCAGGAGGTCCTCGGCGCCCCCGTGCTCTTCCTCGGCATCTCCGTCCCCTCCGACGGCTGGCACGCCCCGAACGAGAAGGTCGAGCTGGACCTCCTCCTCAAGGGCGTCGAGACCAGCGCCTATCTGTGGGGTGACCTGGCCGAGCACTGGCGTCCCACGCCCTGACCGGCTGGCGCCGTACGGGAGGGCATCGCGCGCGGGGCACACTGGAGGGACCGCCCCGCCCGTCCCACCCGCGCCCGGCCCGGTGCCCTTCCGCCCACGTCCCGCCGATCCGCCCGCCGAACGAACCGCTGCACTGGGGGAGTTGGAAGCACCCGTGACCACCTGGACCGACGACACAGCCGACCGACCCATCTCGCTGACCGCTCCGAGCGGCATCGACCGCGCCGCCCACCACCGGCTCGACGAGGCCTGGCTCGCGGCGGCCTGGAGCCATCCCACGACCCGCTGCTTCGTGGTCTCCGGCGGCCAGGTGCTCATCGACGAGACACCGGACGGCCGCACCGAACTCGTCATGACCCCCTCCTTCGAGGCCCCGCTCACCGAGGCGCACCGCTACTTCCTCGGCATCGACGAGGACGGCGTCAGCTACTTCGCGCTGCAGAAGGACGCACTGCCCGGCCGTATCGACCAGTCCGCACGCCCCGCCGGGCTGCGGGAGGCCGGCCTGCTGCTCTCACCGCGCGACGTCGGGCTCATGGTGCACGCGGTCGGCCTGGAGAACTGGCAGCGCACCCACCGTTTCTGCTCCCGCTGCGGCGAGCGCACCGTCATCGCCGCCGCTGGTCACATCCGCCGCTGCCCGGCCTGCGGCGCCGAGCACTACCCGCGTACCGACCCGGCCGTGATCATGGCCGTGACCGACGCGGACGACCGCATCCTGCTCGGCCGCCAGGTCCACTGGCCCGAGGGCCGCTTCTCCACGCTCGCCGGCTTCGTCGAACCCGGCGAGTCCATCGAGCAGGCGGTGCGCCGGGAGGTGTCCGAGGAGGTCGGCGTCACCGTCGGCCCCGTCGAGTACGTGGCCAGCCAGCCCTGGCCCTTCCCCTCCAGCCTGATGCTCGGCTTCATGGCCCGCGCCACCTCGACCGGGATCGACGTCGACGGGGACGAGATCCACGAGGCCCGCTGGTTCTCCCGGGAGGAACTGCACGAGGCCTTCGAGTCCGGCGAGGTGCTGCCGCCCTACGGCATCTCCATCGCGGCCCGCCTGATCGAGATGTGGTACGGAAAGCCACTGCCGACGCGCAGCTTCGTCTGAGGCACAGCGCTGCCGACGAGACACAGCAGGGCGGCCCCCGACACGGGGGCCGCCCTGCTGCGGTCACCGCGGAAACCCGCGGAGCGTCACGCGGCGAGCTTCTGCTTCACCTGGGCGAGCGACGGGTTCGTCAGCGTGGAGCCGTCCGCGAAGAGCACGGTCGGGACCGTCTGGTTTCCGCCATTCGCCTTCTCCACGAAAGCGGCGGACTCCGGGTCCTGCTCGATGTTGATCTCGGTGTAGGCGATGCCCTCCCGGTCCAGCTGGCTCTTCAGCCGCCGGCAGTAGCCGCACCAAGTCGTGCTGTACATCGTCACAGTGCCCTGCATGTCTCTCGCGCTCCTCGGACAGCTCGGAAAATCGTCCAGGGGGAGAACGTACGCGAGCCGCCCGCCATTCCCACCCGGGGTATCCCACAGGCCTGGCACGCTGGGTGTCCACACGCCGCTGTGACGCTTGCCGCATTAGTACGACTATCTATGCTCGCCTGTGGACAACCGGCACGGCAGTCCCGGGCGACCTGGCAGCATGGCGGTGTGACAGCAGCAACGCACTCCACCCTCTTCCCGCAGGCACCGGACTCTGCCGACGCGGTGCTCGAAGGGCTCGACCCCGAGCAGCGCGCGGTGGCCACCGCCCTGCACGGCCCGGTGTGCGTCCTGGCCGGAGCGGGCACGGGCAAGACGCGGGCGATCACGCACCGCATCGCCTACGGCGTGCGTGCCGGCATCCTCCAGCCCTCCAGCGTGCTCGCCGTCACCTTCACCAACCGCGCCGCCGGGGAGATGCGCGGCCGGCTCCGCCAGCTCGGCGCCCACGGCGTCCAGGCCCGCACCTTCCACTCCGCCGCCCTGCGCCAGCTCCAGTACTTCTGGCCGAAAGCGATCGGTGGCGGCATGCCCCGGCTCATCGACCGCAAGATCCAGCTCGTCGCCGACGCGGCCGCAAGCCTCGGCACCCGGCTCGACCGGGGTGAGCTGCGGGACGTCACCGCCGAGATCGAATGGTCCAAGGTCACCCAGACCATCCCCGCCGACTACCCGTACGCGGCCGCGAAGGCCAGCCGCGAGGCCCCCCGCGACCCCACCGAGATCGCCCACCTCTACGCCGCCTACGAAGACCTCAAGCGCGACCGCGCCGTGATCGACTTCGAGGACGTCCTGCTGCTGACCGTCGCCATCCTCCAGGACCGGCACGACGTCGCCGAACAGGTCCGGTCCCAGTACCAGCACTTCGTCGTCGACGAGTACCAGGACGTCAGCCCCCTGCAGCAGCGGCTGCTGCAACTGTGGCTCGGCGACCGCGACAACCTGTGCGTCGTCGGCGACGCCAGCCAGACGATCTACTCGTTCACGGGAGCAACGCCCGACCACCTCCTGGACTTCCGCGCCCGGCACCCCGGCGCCACCGTCGTCAAACTCGTCCGCGACTACCGCTCCACCCCCCAGGTGGTCCACCTCGCCAACGGCCTGCTCGCACAGGCCCGCGGCCGCGCCGCCGACCACCGGCTGGAACTGGTCTCCCAGCGTGCCCCCGGCCCCGAGCCCGTCTACACCGAGTACACCGACGAGCCGGCCGAGGCCGAAGGCGCCGCCCGCCGCATCCGTGAGCTGATCGACGCGGGCGTCCCGGCCGCCGAGATCGCCGTCCTGTTCCGTACGAACGCCCAGTCCGAGACCTACGAGCAGGCCCTCGCCGACGTCGGCGTCCCCTACCAGCTGCGCGGTGCCGAGCGCTTCTTCGACCGGCCCGAGGTGCGCAAGGCCGGCATCGCCCTGCGCGGCGCGGCCCGCTTCGGCGGCAACGACTCCCTGCTGGACGACGCCGTGGACCTGCCCTCCCAGGTGCGCGCCGTCCTGTCCGGAGAGGGCTGGACCACCGAACCCCCGGCCGGCTCCGGCGCCGTCAGAGAGCGCTGGGAGTCCCTCGCCGCCCTGGTCGGCCTCGCTCACGACCTCGCCGCCGCCAGGCCCGGCGCCACCCTCGGCGACTTGGTGACGGAACTCGACGAGCGGGCCAACGCCCAGCACGCCCCGACCGTCCAGGGCGTCACCCTCGCCTCCCTGCACGCCGCCAAGGGCCTGGAGTGGGACGTCGTCTTCCTGGTCGGCATCGCCGAGGGCATGCTGCCCATCACCTACGCCAGAACCGACGAGCAGATCGAGGAGGAACGCCGGCTGCTCTACGTGGGCGTCACCCGGGCGCGGGAACGGCTCCACCTCTCCTGGGCGCTGTCCCGGTCGCCCGGCACCCGCCCCAACCGCAGACCCAGCCACTTCCTCGACGGGCTGCGCCCCGGCACCACGCCCACCGTCGGCCACACCGGCACCGCCGCCACAGGCGGCATCGAGCGCGGCACCACCACCGGCACCATCGCCGCCCCCCGGCGCACCCAGCGCACCCCCGCCCGCTGCCGGGTCTGCGGCCGCACGCTCACCGACGCCGGTGAGATGAAGCTGATGCGCTGCGAGGACTGCCCCTCGGACATGGACGAAGGGCTCTACGAACGGCTGCGCGAGTGGCGGGCCGTCCAGGCCGAGCGCAGCGGACAGCCGGACTTCTGCGTCTTCACCGACCGCACTCTGATGGCCATCGCCGAGGCGCGGCCCGAGACTCCCGCGGAGCTCTCCCGCATCCCCGGTGTCCTCAGCCGCAAGCTGCGCAGCTACGGAACGGACGTTCTGGCCATCTGCGCAGGCCGCGAGGCCGGGGAAGGCGACGAGGGCGACTGATACGAACTCGTCGAAAAAATAGTTTGCGCATGCCCCAGCAATCCCCATAGGTTCTAGGCACGGAAGCAGCGGCCTTCTCGAAGGGCCCACCTCCGTGATGTACTTGCATATCCGAACGGACTGATTCACCTCAGTCCCCAGAGACGCCGAGAGGAGGCGAGTCCAGTGATCAGCATCAACACCAGCACCATCAGCACGGCCAAACTGACCGATCGCTCGGCCGTCTCCCTGTGCATGCTCGGCGCCTCTCACCAGGGCACCGGTCTGTCCGGCATTCGTGCCGACCGTCCGGCGTCCTCCGTCGCTCTCGCGGGCCTTCCCGTCCGTGAGCGCAATGAGCGACCGACCAAGGCACTGGAAGCGGTAGGGGCACAGGCACATGCCTATGCCTTTGCGGCGGCCGGTGCCGGATTCCGGAAGCTGACGACCCAGCACCACCTGATGTGGGCCTTCCGTGGGCCAGAACCCTGGAGTGATCCAGCCTGATCCGATCAGGCCGGCGCCTTCAGGGCCGCGGAACCCCATCCGGGATCCGCGGCCCTTCTGTTTTCCCCGAACGGGGACGACGGAGCGAAGGGGCCTCGGGACAGGAAAAGAACCCGGTACCCAGCCGACACCCGGTCAACCGGCCGGACCGACCAGACGAGGAAGACCAACCGTGCAACTCGAAGCGCACGCCCCGTCCGTACCGCCTTCACAAACGATCCCCCCGCCCGGCCTCACGGAGGACTCCACCTTGATCCCCCTCACCGCGCTCACCGCGCTCGACGACGCCATCGAGAACCTCGGTGTACCCGTCCCCTGCCGCTCCTACGACCCGGAGGTCTTCTTCGCCGAGTCGCCGGCGGACGTCGAGTACGCCAAGTCCCTCTGCCGTACCTGCCCGCTGATGGAGGCCTGCCTCGCAGGCGCCAAGGAGCGGCGTGAGCCCTGGGGCGTCTGGGGTGGCGAACTGTTCGTCCAGGGTGTCGTCGTCGCCCGGAAGCGGCCGCGTGGCCGCCCGAGGAAGAACCCGGTCACGGCATGAACACCGCAGGAACGATCGACCGTCCCTTCACGCACGACCCCCAGAAGCAGGCCCCGATGAAGCCGTCCACCAGCGAGCCCGCAGGCTCCGCGACTGAAGACGTCACCACCACCGGCGCGACCGAAGCGCGCCAGAACAGGACCCGAGAGATGCAACTCATGCAAGAAGCCCTGGCTCGTGCGCATATGGACGAGCGACTCCATGACGCCGTGCGGGAACGCCGGGCCGTGCGCCTGGCGGTCGCCCAGCGGATGCAGCGCCGGGCCGAGCGCGCCTCGATGCGCGCCCGGCGGGCGCTCGCCATGGCGGTCATGCAGTAACGATCACACCTGCGGAAGCGGTGGCCTCCCGGCCTGGGAGGCGAAGCCTTCTCGCGCGGGGGCCGGTCCGGCCGAACGGACCGGCCCCCGCGGTGCGTTGCGCGGGCGATCGGCCGCCGGCGGAGTTATCGTCGCCAGGTGACGAGTCTTCCCGGAGGAAGTGAACAGGGCGGCTCCACCCCGGAGCGCCGCGTGCTCGTGTGCGCCCGCTGCGGCACCCCCGCCATCGGCTCCCAGCCGGCCACCTGGACCTGCTCCGTGGAGAACGGCGTCCGCCAGTACTTCTGCGACACCTGCTCCAGGGAGAACCTGAGGGCGATCGAGGGGCGGCTGGACTCGTCCTGGTGGTGAGCCGCTTCCCCGGGGGCCCTCCCCCTCCCCCTCCCCCCGCCCACCCCTCCCACTTTCACGCACAGCACGGCGCGCCTCAGCCCCCGACCACGTCCTCCCGGGTCTCCCGGACGACGCCTCCGCCGCGGACTCCTTCCCACACGCCCTCCCAGGCGTCCCGGATCACGCCTCCGCCGCGGACTCCTCCTCGGGCAGCTCCTCACCGGGGACGCCGGGCTCGAACCCCGGCAGCCACTCCTGCAGTTCCTCCCGGAGCCGTACCGTGGCACCCAGTTGGCACAGGACGCCGATCGTGCTCAGAGTCACCCGATGGATCAGCAGATAGGAGGGCGGCAGGTTGAGCCGCTTGCCCAGCTGGTAGGCGGGAGAGCGGGGGTCGGCGATGCGGGCGGCCTGGTTGCGCATCCAGGTGCGGTTGAAGGTGAACGCCTCGATCCGGGCCGGTTCGATGATCGGCAGCAGGTAGTCGAGGACCGCGTCGGGATCCAGCTCTATGGACTCCTTCACGAATCCTTCCTCGCAGAGGAGTTCGTAGACCGTGTCGGCCTCGCCGTCCAGCGTCATGCGGAGCGAGATGCCGATCGGCAAGGGCAGTCCGCCGGGCAGCCGGTCGACGGTGCCGAAGTCCAGGACGCCCAGGCGCCAGTCGTCGTCACCGGCCGGGCCGCCGGGCAGCAGCCGGAAGTTGCCCGGATGCGGGTCGGCGTGCAGCAGGCCGGTGCGGGCCGGGCCCGAGAAGAGGAACCGGGCCAGGAGCTGGCCGGCGCGATCGCGCTGCTCCCGGGTGCCGTCCGAGATCACCTCCGACAGCGGGATGCCGTCGATCCACTCGGTCACCAGGATCTGCTCGCACTGGTGCACCACCGCCGGGACCACCACGTCCGGGTCGTCCGCGAACTCCTCCGCGTGGACCGTCTGGGCCTGCGCCTCCAGTGCGTAGTCCAGCTCCTCGGAGACGCGGTCCCGCAGCTCCGCGATGAGCGGCTTGATGTCCATGCCGGGAATCAGCGGCCCCAACAGCCGGGCGAAACGGCTCAGCTGACCCAGATCGGAGAGCAGGGCCTCGCCGGCGCCCGGGTACTGCACCTTGACCGCCACCTCACGGCCGTCGTGCCACACCGCCCGGTGCACCTGCCCGATCGAGGCCGCGGCGGCCGGCTTGTCCTCGAACTCCTCGAACAGATCTCGCCAGTCCGGACCGAGCCGGTCCTCGAGCACCCCGTGCACCGTGCGGGTCGGCATCGGCGGCGCCGCCTCCTGGAGCTTGGTCAGCGCGGCGCGGTAGGGCCCGGCGATCTCCTCGGGCAGCGCGGACTCGAAGACGGACAGGGCCTGCCCGAACTTCATCGCACCGCCCTTCAACTCGCCCAGCACCTTGAACAGCTGCTCCGCCGTGCGCTGTTGCAGTTCCCGGCCGACGATCTCCGCGGACTCGCCCACGATCCGCTTGCCCAGCCCCCAGGTGGCCCGGCCGGCGAAGCCGAGCGGGAGCGCGGCGAGCTTGGCGGTCCGGGTGACCGCCTTCCGGGGAAGATCAGACATGCGCCCTCCAAGTCCCAGTCGGCCGCGCCGCGCCTGTTGTGCGTCGTCGCTCCGGCGACGGCCGTTGCACCGCCATTGTCGCGCGTGCGTCGCCGCCGGTTGAGGAGTGCTCCTCTTTAGGTCTCTCCGCAGCGCC
The DNA here is from genome assembly GCF_009604455.1 of Streptomyces sp. RB17. Taxonomy (GTDB): domain Bacteria; phylum Actinomycetota; class Actinomycetes; order Streptomycetales; family Streptomycetaceae; genus Streptomyces. The sequence continues at coordinate 135,800 of NZ_WEGL01000003.1, read as the reverse complement.
GCACCCGCATGCCGGATGCGGCCGGACGGGTCGGGCGTGCCAGTTCAGCCCGGGTGCGGACACCTCCCAGCGGGTGCCCGTGCTGGACGGCGACTGCTCGTCGAGGAAGGCGAGCGCGTGCGCCGCGGCCAGTCCGGCGACCGCGGTGGCCAGCGTCAGATCGCAGGCCGGGACCCGGTGGGCCCTGGCGCACCGCCACTGGACGGTCAGCCGCGGCCAGTCCGGGTCACGGTCCGCGCGGTCGAGGTGCAGACAGCGGGCGCAGGGCGACTCGCCGGGGAGGACGAGCGGTCCGACGACTCCGGTGTTCTCCACGACACCGGCGTACAGGTGGGGCGTTCCGGAGGCCAGGAGCGGGTCGGCGTCGGCCGGGTCCGGTGCGTGCACGGCGACATCGTCGCGGTGGGTGAGGATCACCAGGGAGAGCCCGGGGTCGTGGGCGCCGGATCCGGGGGAGTGGGCGCGGCGCGGGGGGCGGTCGGGTGCGGCACGGCGCACGGCGGCCCGTGCCGCCGTGTCCCGTCGCTCGCCGAGCGACTCGGCGGGCAGCCCGCCCGGCGCCACGTCCCACGGCTCCACGCGTCCCGCGTCGTGCACGTCGACCTCGCCGACCCCGGCGCCCGACAGCACCGACGCCAGGACCGCGCCGACCCGTCCCGCGCCCCGCACCTGCACCCGCAGTGCGCGGCGGGCGGCGAGCCGGGCGAGTGCGCCGCCGGGTTCGGTCGTGGTCAGGGACAGCGCGGCGAGGTCGGGGCGCAGCCGCCGCAGGACGTCCGTCCTGGCGCGCAGCGCGTCGGCGGCCGGTCCGCCGCCGCGCGCGTCGTCGACCAGGCCCGCACGGGTCAGCCGTGCCAGCAGGGTGTCGACATGGCCGGCCGGGAGGTCCATGCGGTGGCCTTCCTCGCGGAGCAGCGGCAGCCCGCGGGTGCCGTTGAGCAGATCCAGGAAGTCCCGCGTGGCGGGGTCCATCGGTCCCAGTGTCAGCGCGTGCGCCGGGGTCATCCCGAACTGCGCGGTCTCGCGATCACGCCAGCCGCGCCGCAGCGCGGGCTTCATCACCGGATGCATGACTGGCCCCCCGTATCAGTGGAAAGCATCCCGAACATCTCGTCGCCGGTGGAACCGGTCACGCTCCCCCGACGCCTGCCAGCATGCCGCGCCAGGCGGTCCGGCGCCGAGAGTTATCCACAGGTTGGGGGTGTCAGTCACACAAAATGGCCGGACGAAGTGCGTCAAACGGGCGGCAAATGGGTCAGAAGAAGACGGCAAACCGCCCGTGCGGTACCCCGTAAACCGGATGTGCGGATCAGCCGGAGGAATCATAGGAATCAAACGCATGGTGGGGGATCGGCAGCGAACCGTTCCGGAGCCGGGACTTCGGCCCTGCGCAGCGGGTAACGTCGGGGCGTGCCCGCCGACCCACTGCACCGCGCCGGAAATCCACAGCGCAGCACGACGAGTCAGCCGCCCGGCGGCTCGGGGGCGAGCGCGATCGAGGTCCGCAGGAGTTCCCGGCGCCGCCGGACGGTCTCCGCGTACCGCGAGGGCGATCGCACCGTCGTACTGATCCCCGCCCGGATGTCGAAGGCGGAGGAGCAGCGCTGGATCACCGTCATGCTCGACAAACTCGCCGCCCAGGAGAGCAGGCGGCTGCTCGGCGACGCCGAACTCGCCGAGCGTGCCGAGCGGCTGTCGGCCCAGTACTTCGACGGCCGGGCGCGCCCCGCCTCCGTACGCTGGGTCACCAACCAGAACACGCGCTGGGGTTCGTGCACCCCGGCCGAGGGCAGCATCCGGCTCTCGCACCGGCTGCAGGGGATGCCCGAGTACGTCGTCGACTACGTCCTCTGCCATGAGCTGGCGCATCTGCTGGTCCCCGGTCACGGGCCGGACTTCTGGCGGCTGCTGGAGGCGTACCCGCGCACCGAGCGGGCCCGCGGCTACCTCGAAGGGGTGGTCGCCGCGGAACGGCTGCCGCATGTGCCCGGGGCGCGCGGGGAGTGAGCCGAGCGCCGTCCGTCCCCCTCCGGGCGCGGTTGTGTACCGGGTCTGTACCGGCCGCGTCCGCTGTCGGACTTTGCCGTTAGCCTGGCGCGACGCACTCACATTCGGGATGGGGGACGGTCGTTACGCATGGCCAGGGAATTCCAACGCGGCCACAAGGCCAGGATCAGTGACCTCACGGCGGGCACGGATCTGTACGTAGGCGTGCAGATCTCCGCCCCCGGGCTGACCTTCGACATCAGCTGCTTCGGTCTGGACGCCGACGAGCGCCTCTCGGACGACCGGTACTTCATCTTCTTCAACCAGCCGAAGTCCCCGGAGGAGTCCATCCAGCTGCTGGGTGCCCAGGCGGGCGACACCGAGTCGTTCCGGGTCACCCTGGACCGGATCCCGTCGCAGATCCGCAAGCTGTCCTTCACCGCGACCATCGACGGCGCCGGGCAGATGTCGCAGATCGCCCCCGGCTACCTGCGGATCGTGGCGGGCGGCGAGGAGGTCGCGCGGTACTCCTTCAACGGCACGGAGTTCTCCACCGAGCGGGCCGTGATGCTCGGCGACATCTACCTGAAGGACGTCTGGCGGTTCGCCGCCGTCGGGCAGGGCTTCGACGGTGGACTGGACGCGCTGCTGAAGAACTTCGGTGGCGAGGTGCTGGAGGAGGAGGCGCCCGCCGCCCCGCAGCAGCCGCAGACCGGTGCCGCCCCCGGCTTCGCCCCGCCCGCGCAGGCCACGACCCCGCCTCCGTTCGCTGCCCCCGCCGCTCCCGTCCCCGCGCCCACGCCGGCGCCGCAGCCCGCCGCCCAGTCCTTCGCGCCGCCGCCCGGAGCCACGCCCCCGCAGGGCTTCACACCGCAACCCGGCCAGACCCCGCCCGGCCACACGCCGCCCCCGCCACCGGCCCCGGCGCCCGCGCCGAACGTGCACGCCGCGCCGACGGTCATCGCCCCCATGACCCCGCCCGCCGGCGGCACCGTCCCGCCGCCCGCCCCGGCCCCCGCACCGTACGGACAGCCCCAGCAGCAGCCGTACGGCCAGCCGCCCCAGCAGCCGTCCTACGGCGGTCAGCCGGCCGCGCCGCTGCCGCCGGGTTACGGCCAGCAGCCGCCCTCCTACGGCGGCCAGCCCACCGCGCCCATGCCCCCGGGCTACGGGCAGGTCCCCGGCCAGCAGCCCGCCGGCTACGGAGTGCCGCAGGGCGCCCCGCAGGGCGGTGCCGGCGTGACGGCCGCGCTCCAGGCGTTCAAGGAGACGCCGACCGGGCAGCGCTGGACGCAGCAGAACAAGAAGCTCGTCCGCGTCGACCTCGGCATCGGCGGGCAGCCCGTGCTGGCCCGGCAGGGCAGCATGGTGCTCTACCAGGGCAAGGTCGACTTCAGCTACAAGGGCGCCGGGTTCGCCGGGCGGATCGTCGGCAACGCCACCGGCCAGGAGATGCAGCTGATGCGCTGCACCGGCAACGGCCAGGTGTTCCTCGCCGAGAACGCGACCCATGTGCACCCCGTCGAGCTGCAGGGCGACGCGATCTGCGTGTCCGCGGAGAACGTCCTCGCCTTCGACGAGACCCTGCAGTACGAGGTGCGCCGCATCGAGGGCCACGGCATCCCCGGCGGCGCGCTGTTCACCATGCAGTTCCAGGGCACCGGCACCATCGTCGTCAAGACGCACGGCACGCCCGTGGTGCTGCCGGTCACGCCGACCACCTTCGCCGACTGCAACGCGGTCGTCGCCTGGTCGGCCGCCGCCCAGGTGATCGTCTCCAGCCAGGTCCGCATGCGCCGCAACGCCTATGCGGGCGACACCGGCGAGAGCGTCAACCTCCAGTTCCGGGGCGCGCCCGGCAACTTCATCGTCGTCCAGCCGTACGAGGTCTGAGGGAGCCCGTCATGAACCAGCCGCTCGCGGGCTACGCTCCCGCACCCGTCACCGCCCGCATGGAGAACCACGGCAGCCACATGCTCAAGGTCGCCATGCAGACCGGGAACGACCTCCTCGCGCGCGTGGGCTCGATGGTCGCCTACGAAGGCTTCATCCAGTACGAGCCCAACCCGCCGGCCGTCCGCCAGATCGCCCGCGACTGGATCACCGGCGAGGGCGCGCCCCTGATGAAGTGCACCGGGGACGGCCTGCTCTACCTGGCCGACTACGGCGCCAACGTCGTCGTGATCAACCTCAACGGCGACGGCATCTCCGTCAACGCCACCAACCTGCTCGCCTTCGACGCCCACCTCAGCTGGGGCGTGGAACGGGTCAAGGGGCTCGCGAAGTTCGCCGGGCAGGGCCTGTGGAACACGAAGATCTCCGGGCAGGGCTGGGTCGCGCTGACCTCCCGGGGCGAGCCGATCGTCGTCGACTGCGGCGGTGGCGAGGACGAGACGTACGTCGATCCCGACGCGCTCGTCGCCTGGTCGCCGAACCTGAGGGTGAAGGGCAAGCGCAGCTTCAAGGCGCAGTCGCTGATCGGCCGGGGCAGCGGCGAGGCCTACCAGATGGCGTTCTCCGGCCAGGGCATCGTCGTCGTCCAGCCCAGCGAGGACAGCACCGACCGCCTCCGGATCCGGGGCTGAGGGGGAGTCAGAAAGCCATGCAGAGCCCGCTTTTCGCGCACAACGACGTCCAGACGCAGGAGCGCTGGAGCCTGCAGAACGCGCAGCTGCTCCGCGTCACCCTGGAAGGCCATGACGACATCCTCGCCCGCAAGGGCACCATGGTCGCCTACCAGGGGCTGATGGAGTTCGACGCCGAGTACCAGAGCAACAACCAGGCACGCGCGCGTGCGTACACCGGCGAGGGCCTGGACCTGATGCGCTGCCACGGGCAGGGCACGGTGTATCTCGCCAACCTCGCCCAGCACGTGCACATCATGGACGTCGAGCAGGACGGGCTGACCGTCGACAGTTCCTACGTCCTCGCCATGGACTCCTCGCTGCACTACGAGGTCGTCGCCGTCGACAGCCTCTACGGCATCTCCGGCTCCGGGAAGTACCAGCTGAACATCACCGGGCGCGGCAAGGTCGCGCTGATGACCTCCGGCGCGCCGCTGCTGATGCAGGTCACGCCGGACAAGTACGTCAACTGCGACGCGGACGCGATCGTCGCCTGGTCCACCGGGCTGCGCGTGCAGATGCAGGCCCAGACGCATTCCTCCGGGGTGTGGCGCCGGCGCGGCAGCACCGGTGAGGGCTGGGAGCTGAGCTTCATGGGCTCCGGTTTCGCGCTGGTACAGCCCAGCGAGCTGCTGCCGCCGCAGAACGCGGTGATCGGGCAGGGCCTCGCCGCCCAGTTCGGCATGGGGCAGCACGGGGCGCGCGGGCAGAACCAGGGGAACGTCTGGAGCTAGCCGTGTGCAAGGGGTGACCGACCAGGCGGCCACCCCTTACGCAGTCAGAGCCTGGCGCGGGTCGCCTCCAGCAGGCGTACCACGGACTCGTCGGCGACCTCGGCCACCTCGCCGTAACCGAACCAGCGCAGGTCGAGCGACTCGTCGCTGATCGCCTCCACGGCCCCGCCCGGCGCGACGGCGGCGTACTGGACATCCAGGTGCCAGGCGCAGGGAGTGTGATGGCGGTCCAGGCGCACCGGACCGCCCGGCAGCAGAACCAGACCCGCGATGCCCGACTCCTCGGTCGCCTCACGCAGGGCGGAGTCCGCCAGGGTGGCGTCGGCCGGCTCGCAGTGGCCGCCCATCTGCAGCCACATCCGCATCTTCTTGTGGAGGGTCAGCAGCACCCGCTCGCGCGCCGGGTCGATCACCAGGGCGCTCGCCGTGATGTGCCCGTCCTCGCAGGCCTTCCACATGCCGTCCGGGTGGGCCGCCAGATGGTCCAGGTAGGCCTGGCGCAGCTCCTCCTGGTCCTCGTACGCCTTCAGCACGAGGACCGCGTCGTCGTACAGGCTCACTCGGCGTCGTCGTCCTTGTTGTCGTCCGTGCCGGCGTCCGTGCTGCCGGTGTCCTTCTTGCGCAGGTCCGGCTTGCCGTGCGAGCCGGACGCCGCCTCGCCGAGCATCTTGTCCAGCTCGGAGAAGTCCAGCTGCTCGCGGTGCACGAAGCCGTCCGGGTCGTCCAGGTCGGTCGCGGTCGGCAGCATGTCCGGGTGGGCCCACAGGCCGTCCCGGCCGTCGACCCCGCGCGCGTCCGTGAGCGAGGCCCACAGACGGGAGGCGTCGCGCAGCCGGCGCGGGCGCAGCTCCAGGCCGATCAGGGTGGCGAACGTCTGCTCGGCGGGGCCGCCCGTGGCACGGCGGCGGCGCAGGGTCTCGCGCAGGGCGTCGGCGGACGACAGACGCGGCTTCGCGGCCGCGTGGACCACCGCGTCCACCCAGCCCTCGACGAGCGCCAGAGCGGTCTCCAGACGGGCCAGGGCGGTCTTCTGCTCCGGGGTGTCCTCGGGCTGGAACATGCCCTGCTGGAGCGCGTCCTGCAGCTGCTCGGGGTTCTGCGGGTCGAACTGGCCGACCACGTCCTCCAGCTTCGCGGTGTCGACCTTGATCCCGCGCGCGTACCCGTCGACCGCGCCGAACAGGTGCGAGCGCAGCCACGGCACATGCGCGAACAGGCGCTGGTGGGCCGCCTCGCGCAGGGCCAGGTACAGCCGCACCTCCTCCTGCGGCACGCCGAGGTCCTTGCCGAACGCCTCCACGTTGGCCGGGAGCAGTGCGGCCTTGCCGGCCGGGCCCAGCGGAAGGCCGATGTCGGTGGAGCCGACGACCTCGCCCGCGAGCACGCCGACGGCCTGCCCGATCTGCGTGCCGAACATGGCGCCGCCCATCGAGCGCATCATGCCGATCAGCGGGCCCGCCATGGCCTGCATCTCCTCCGGCAGGACGTCACCCATGGCCGCGCCGACCCGCTCGGCGACCGGATCGACCAGCTCCTGCCAGGCGGGCAGGGTCGCCTCGACCCACTCCGCGCGGGACCAGGCCACCGCCGAGGCGGAACCCGACGGCAGGGACGTCGCGTCGTCCAGCCACAGGTCGGCCAGGCGGACGGCCTCCTCGACCGCCTTGCGCTCGGCCGGGCCCACGCTGGCGTCCTTCGTGCCGTCCGGGGTGCCCTGGGCGACCGTCTGGCGGGCGATCTGCTTGGCCATGTCCCAGTTCACCGGGCCGCCCTCGTAGGAGAGCATCTGGCCCAGCTGCTGGAACGCGGCGCCCAGATCCGTGGGGTTCAGCGAGCCGAACATGGCTGCGAGCGGATTGTCGGCGCCGGGGCCGCCAAAGCCCTCGGCTCCAGGCAGGCCGCCGAAGCCGAACGGGTTGGCCGGTCCCTGCCCACCACCGCTCTGCTGGTCCTTCTTCTTGCCCTCGTCGCCGTCCTCCGGCTCCTCCGGCGGAAGGCCGAAACCGAATGGGGTGTCACTCACGGGATTCCTCGGCTGGTAAGGCCACCGGTTCTCTCCCGGCGGCGCGGCTGCCCGACAACACCACCCAGCGTAGACACCCGGACCCGATCGGGCCTCGGTGCTTCGCCGACAGCAGGCCTGCGGCAGGATGGATGCACCTGGTACGGACGCATCACTTGCGCCCGTACTGAAGACAACCGCTGGAGACGCCCGGTGAGTTCCCCAGATCCGCAGGTTCGCGCAGCGCGAAACCCCTCAACCCCTCCCGCGCGCGGACCCGTCGTCGCGGTCACCGGCGCCGCGACCGGGGTCGGAGCCCTGCTCACCGAGCGGCTCGCCGCCTCCGAGGAGATCAGGCAGGTCGTCGCGATCGACGAGCGGCGCGGCGAGTGCGCCGACGCGGAGTGGCACATCCTCGACGTGCGCGACCCCGCCATCGCGGACAAGCTCCGGGGCGCCGGCGTGGTCGTCCACCTCGCGCTCGACCTGGATCTGGAGACCGATCCGGCCGCTCGCAGCGCTTACAACGTCCGGGGGACACAGACCGTCCTGACGGCGGCCGCGGCGGCCGGCGTGCACCGGGTCGTGCTGTGCACCTCGGCGATGGTCTACGGCGCGCTGCCGGACAACGAGCTGCCCCTTTCCGAGGAGGCCGAGCTGCGCGCGACCGCCGAGGCCACCGGCGTGGGGGACCTGCTGGAGATCGAGCGGCTGGCCCGGCGGGCGCCGCGGGCGCATCCCGGGCTGAACGTCACCGTCGTACGGCCCGCCGTGCTGGTCGGAGGCACCGACACCGCGCTGACCCGGTACTTCGAGTCGCCGCGGCTGCTGGTCGTGGCCGGGTCGCGGCCCGCGTGGCAGTTCTGCCATGTCGAGGACCTGTGCAGCGCCCTGGAGTACGCCGTCCTGGAGAAGGTCGACGGGGAGCTGGCGGTCGGCTGCGACGGGTGGCTGGAGCAGGAGGAGGTCGAGGAGCTGAGCGGGATCCGGCGGATGGAGCTGCCGTCGGCGGTCGCGCTGGGCGCCGCCGCCCGGCTGCACCGGATCGGGCTCACCCCGTCCCCGGCGGGGGATCTCGCCTACACGATGTACCCGTGGGTGGTCAGCGGGAGCCGGCTGCACGACGCCGGGTGGCGGCCGCGGTGGACCAATGAGGAGGTGCTCGCGGAGCTGCTGGAGGAGGTCTCCGGGCGGCATACGGTGGCCGGGCGGCGGCTCGGGCGCAAGGACGCGACGGCTGCGGGGGCCGCGGGGGCGACCGTGGCCCTGCTCGGGGCCGCCGCCGTGGTCCGGCGGGCTCGCAAGGCCCGGCGGCGCTCGTGAGGGGCCCTGCGCCGGAGCCGGGCGGGTGGGCGCGGCCGCGCCCGCTGTAGAAGCATCCAAGACGTCCCGCGCGCGTGCCTGGTGAATCTCGTATTCCCCGCTGTCACAGGCGTGCGGCACGATGGGAGGCATGGCACACGCGAACGAGCACCCCGGTGAGCAGGCGGCGCAGGATCCCATCAAGTTGATCGGCGTCCGGGAGACCGCGCTCTCCGTGGACGAGGTGTTCCAGGCCGTCGGGGACGACGCGGCCGGGGGCATCGCCCTGTTCGTGGGGACCGTGCGCAACCACGACGGGGGCGCCGACGTGGACGCCCTCGGCTATTCCTGCCACCCCAGTGCCGAGGCCGAGATGCGGCGGATCGCCGTGAAGGTGGTGGCCGAGCATCCGGTGCGGGCGCTGGCCGCCGTGCACCGCGTGGGGGACCTGCGGGTCGGGGATCTCGCCGTGGTCGTCGGCGTGGCCTGTCCGCACCGGGCGGAGGCCTTCGACGCCTGCCGGAAGCTGATCGACGACCTCAAGCACGAAGTGCCCATCTGGAAGCACCAGACGTTCTCGGACGGTACGGAGGAGTGGGTCGGGGCCTGCTGACGTCCGGTACGCAGGAGTGGGCCGGAGCCTGCCGACGTACGTCACTCGGAGCACGCGGGCGAACCCGTGTTGCGTAACCGGCACCCTCGCGTGAGCGTTGTCAGTGCGGACGGTTAATCTGCTGATCAGTCAGTTGCGGTCGCTCGTGGCGTTGGGAGGTCGGCATGGGGGCGCTTGTCTGGCTGCTGATTCCGCTGGTGGCCGCCGTCGGCGGCGGACTGTGGAGCAGTTGGGCCAATCGGACTCGTAAGGTGCGCGGTGACGGCCCGGAGCTGGACGGCTATGCCCGGTTCCGCGAGGCCATGGAGAGGTCCCACACGGGTGCCGGCGGTGCGTGAGAGGGGTGCCCTGACGGTGCGCTGACAGCGCCGTCCCGTACTGTCGTGCCATGCCACGCCGCACCGCGACGATGCTCGCCTCCACCCTGATGCTGATCGCGCTCCTGTGCGCGGGAGTGCTCATCCCCGTGCCGTACGCGGAGATGTCCCCCGGCCCGACCGTGAACACGCTCGGGGACCACGACGGCGAGCCGGTGCTCCAGATCACCGGGCACGACACGTACCGGACCAGCGGCAACCTGAACATGACGACCGTCCGGGTGACCAGCGCGGACTTCCGGATGAACCTGGTGGAGGCCGTCTACGGCTGGCTGGACCACGACACCAAGGTCGTCCCGCACGACACGCTGTACCCGAACGGGACGACGCAGGAGCAGTCCTCGCAGCAGAACGCCGAGGAGTTCAGCCAGTCCCAGGAGAGCGCCAAGGTCGCCGCCCTGAACGAACTGGGCATCCCGGTGAAGTCCTGGGTGATCGTCTCCACCGTCGTCAAGGACTCGCCCGCCGAGGGCAGGCTGCACGCCGGTGACGTGATCAAGGCGGTCGACGGTGCGGCCGTGAAGCAGCCCTCCGACGTCGCCACGTTCGTCACCAGGCACAAGCCCGGGCAGAAGGTCGTCTTCACCGTCGTCCCCGCCAAGGAGCAGGCCGCCGCCGAGAAGGCGCACAGAACGGCGACGAAGACGCAGGACGTGACCCTCACCACGACCACGTCCGACGACAGCGGCGCCAAGCGGGCCATCGTCGGGATCTCGGCCGGGACCGACCACACCTTCCCGTTCGGCATCGACATCAAGCTCGCCGACGTCGGCGGCCCCAGCGCCGGTCTGATGTTCGCCCTGGGCATCTACGACAAGCTGACCCCGGGCAGCCTGACCGGCGGCAAGTTCGTCGCCGGCACCGGCACCATCGACGACAACGGCACCGTCGGGCCGATCGGCGGCGTCGAGATGAAGACCGTCGGCGCGCGCGACCAGGGCGCCCAGTACTTCCTGACGCCCGCCGACAACTGCGCGGCCGCCGCCAAGGACACCCCTGGCGGGCTCACCCTGGTCAAGGTGAAGAACATCGGCGACGCGCTCGGCGCGCTGAAGGACATCCGCAGCGGGAACACCGGCGCGCTGCCCAAGTGCACCACCAAGAGCTGACCGGCACGCGCGCGCGACGGTGACACGGCTGGGGGCGCCCCTCACGGCAGGGGCGCCCCCATCGCCGTACCGCAGCGGGCGGGATCAGTCCTCGAACGTCGCCGCCAGGGCCGCCGCCAGTCCGGGCACCAGGTCGGGGCCGGTCAGGACCTCCGTCGGGGTGTCCTTCTCGCGCAGCCGCAGCGCCGACTCGCGGCCGCCGCCGCGCAGCACCGCGACCGTCATGCGCACCTCCTGGCGCTCTGGGTGCTCGGCCACCCACGTGGCCAGCTTGGCCTCGCTCAGGTTCTTCGGGACCTGTGCCTCGGCGGACGGCGGCAGCATCAGGCGCTCCACCGAGAGCGCGCAGCCGGCCACCGCGTCGGGCCAGGCGATGGTGCCGAGGAACTCGTCCAGCGGCTTGCCGGACGGGATCTCGTCCTGCTCGATCGGGGTGAGCCCGGCGGATTCGGACTCGTCCTCAAGGCCCAGCTGGGCCGCGAGCGCGGGTTCCTGAGCCCGCAGCTGTGCGGTGTCGACAAGGGCGAAGAGGCGAGCGGGCTGGTCCCAGCCGAGGCCGGAGACGTACTCGTCGATCTCGAGTACGGCCCGGGTGAGCGGGCTCGCTGCCATGGGAGTGTTGGACATGGTCACAATCCTGCCTCGTTCCACACCGGAATCGGGAACCGAGCAAAGCGTGAGTAAGTTGCATAGGTGTGGGTCCGCGATCACGGGGGGCCACGGCGGGTCCGCGAACACGAGGGCCTGACGGATCGACAGCGAACTTCGAGGTGCGCACCTTGGCTTTCCAGATGCCGGACCGCGGCGGAGGCCCGACGGGGCCGCGGATCAGAGCGGGACGACCGTCCCGGGGTGTCCGGACCCTGCTCATGACGCTGGGTGTCCTGGCCGTCCTCGGCATGGCCTTCACCATGTTCGCGGGCTTCTGGACGGACTGGCTGTGGTACCGGTCGGTGCACTACTCGTCCGTTTTCACGACCACGCTGTGGACGAAGATCGGCCTCTTCTTCGTCTTCGGTCTGGTCATGGCGGTCGCGGTGGGGGTCAACATCTGGCTGGCGCACCGGCTGCGGCCCCCGCTGAGCGCCATGTCCACGGAGCAGCAGAGTCTCGACCGATACCGGATGGGCATCGCGCCGTACAAGAAGTGGCTGCTGCTCGCCGTCACGGCGCTCGTCGGGCTGATCGCCGGCGCCTCCGCGGCCGGCCAGTGGCGGACCTGGCTGATGTGGGTCAACGGCGTGCCCTTCCACCAGAAGGATCCCCAGTTCCACCTCGACGTCTCCTTCTACGCCTTCGATCTGCCCTGGTACCGCTTTCTGCTCGGCTTCGGCTTCGCCGCCGCCGTCCTGTGCCTGATCGCCGCCGCGCTCACGCACTATCTGTACGGCGGGCTGCGCGTCACCAGCCCCGGCGCGCGGGCGACCGCCGCCGCGACCGGCCATCTGTCGGTGCTGCTCGGCATCTTCGTCGCCCTCAAGGCGGTCGCCTACTGGCTCGACCGGTACGGCCTGGCCGTGAAGTCCAGCGACTTCAAGGCGACCGGCAACTGGACCGGCCTGCGCTACGTCGACGCCAACGCCTATCTGCCGGCGAAGACGATCCTGTTCTGCATCGCCGTCATCTGCGCGCTGCTGTTCTTCGCCACGCTGTGGCGGCGCACCTGGCAGCTGCCCGTCATCGGCTTCGGCCTGATGGTGCTCTCGGCGATCCTCATCGGCGGCCTGTACCCGGCGATCGTGCAGAAGTTCCAGGTCGAGCCCAACGAGCAGACCAAGGAAGCGCCGTACGTCCAGAAGAACCTCAAGGCGACCCGCGAGGCGTACGGCATCGACGACACCAAGGTCACCGAGTACGCCGGCAAGTCCACGACCTCGGACAAGACCGCACTGCGGAGTGACGCGGACGACGCGGCGAGCATCCGGATCATGGACCCGAACATCGTCTCGCCGACGTTCCAGCAGGCGCAGCAGATGAAGAACTACTACGCCTTCCCGACCAACCTGGACGTCGACCGGTACCCCACCAAGGACGGCAAGGAGCAGGACACGGTCCTCGGCCTGCGCGAGCTGAACCTGGCCGGCGTCCCGAAGAACAACTGGATCAACGACCACTTCCGCTACACGCACGGCTACGGCGTGGTCGCCGCCAAGGGCACCGAGGCCGACGACCAGGGCCAGCCGGTCTTCACCGAGTCCAACCTGCCGTCCGAGGGCGACCTCGGCACGTACCAACAGCGCGTCTACTACGGCGAGAAGACCACCACGTACTCCATCGTCGGCGGACCGCAGAAGGAGGTCGACTACTCGGCGGACAACGGCGACGAGAAGACCACCAGCTACACCGGCACGAGCGGCGTCAACCTCGACAGTCCGATCAACCGGGCCGCGTACGCGGTGGCGTTCAACGAGCCGCAGATCCTCTACTCCGGCGCGATCGGCAAGGGCTCGCGGATCCTGTACAACCGCACGCCCAAGGAGCGCGTGGAGGCGGTCGCCCCCTGGCTGACCATCGACGGCGACACCTACCCGGCGGTCGTGGACGGCCATGTCCAGTGGATCGTCGACGCGTACACGACGTCGAACGGCTACCCGTACTCCTCCCGCACGACCCTGGGCGATACGACGGCCGACTCGCTGACCGCCACCAACAACAACCGCGCGGTGGTGGCCCAGCAGAACCAGGTCAACTACATCCGCAACTCGGTGAAGGCGACCGTCGACGCGTACACCGGCGAGGTCAAGCTGTACCAGTGGGACAGCCAGGACCCCGTGCTGAAGACCTGGATGAAGGCGTTCCCGGGCACGGTGCAGCCGAAGAGCGCCATCTCCAAGGACCTGCTGGCCCATCTGCGCTATCCGCAGGACCTGTTCAAGGTCCAGCGCGAGCTGCTCACCCGCTATCACGTGACGGACGCGCAGACGTTCCTCACCGGCAGCGAGGTCTGGCAGGTGCCCGACGACCCGACCAACGACTCGGGCAGCGCGGTGCCGCCGTACTACCTGAGCATGAAGATGCCCGACCAGAGCGGGCAGTCGTTCTCGCTGACGACGACGTTCACGCCGAACGGACGTGACAACCTCAGCGCGTTCATGGCGGTCGACTCCGACCCGGGCACCAGCGACTACGGCAAGATCAGAATCCTGAAACTGCCGACCAGCACGACGGCCGACGGTCCCAAACAGGTGCAGAGCCAGTTCAACTCCCGGCCGGACATCGCGGAGACGATCAGCCTTCTCAGCCGCGGGCATTCCAAGGTCGAGTACGGCAATCTGCTGACTGTGCCGCTCGACGGCGGACTGCTCTACGCGGAGCCTGTCTACGTCCTCGGCGGTAACAAGCTGAAGTACCCCTTGCTGGGCAAGGTGCTGGTCACCTACAACGGCAAGACGGCGTTCGAGGACACCCTCGACGAGGCGCTCAACAAGGTGTTCGGCGTGCAGGGTTCGACCACCACGCCACCGGACACCGGCACCAGCAACCCGCCGTCGTCCGCCAACCCGACCGTCCAACAGGCCCTGGCCGACGCCCAGAAGGCGTACGACGCGGGGCAGAAGGCCCTGCAGGCGCCGAACGGACCGGACTGGGCCGCGTACGCCAAGGCCCAGAAGGACCTGAAGGACGCGCTGCAGCGGGCGCAGGAGGCGGAGACCAAGGCCGGCCAGTCCGGCGGCGGCAAGAACGGGAGCGGAAAAAAGAGTTGATCAAGGGCACCCCGTGTCGTGATACGGTTGACAGGCAACGGCGCGGGGTGGAGCAGCTCGGTAGCTCGCTGGGCTCATAACCCAGAGGTCGCAGGTTCAAATCCTGTCCCCGCTACTGCAGTCGAAGGCCCGGATCCCAAGGGATCCGGGCCTTCGTGGTGTGCGAACTCATGTACTGAGGGGAGGGACGGCCGCGCCGTCGTGGGGAGTTGAGGGGTGTGTGTTTGACTTGTCGTCCTGTGGGCATGTCGACAAAACGCTGAAGTGACCTCACGGGCTGCGGTATACCAGGTGTACCCAGGTGCAGGTGGTGCGACGATGGACGTTATGGGGGACAAGGCAACTCTGTTCGAGTCGGGGCGATTTGTGCGGCCCTCCGGTGAGGAGGCGTCCCGCGACGAGCTCACCGACATGGGGGACGCCGCCGAGGAGGTACGCCTCGCGCTCGCCGCACAGAACGGCGACGCCGAGGCGGCGAGCGTCCTCGGAGCCATGCTGCTGCGCCGTGGCGACCTCGACGGAGCCGAACCCCAGCTGCGGGCCGCCACCGCGGCCGGTGACCGGGCCGCCGCCAACAACCTGGGTGTCCTGCTGCACCAGCGCGGCTACCCCGAGGAGGCCGCCGGCTGGTGGCGCATCGCCGCCGTCGCCGGTTCCGCGGCCGCCGCGCACGCCCTGGGGCGCTACCACCGCGAGCGCGGGGACGAGCCCGCCGCCGAGTACTGGCTGCGCCAGTCCGCCGAGCAGGGTCATGTCCTCGGCGCCTACGCGCTCGCCGACCTGCTGGAGCACCGCGGTGACGTCGGCGCCGAGCACTGGATGCGGGCCGCAGCCGAGCGGGGACACCGGGAGGCGGCCTACCGGCTGGCGCGCGCGCTCGACACCGCCGGGCGCGAGGACGAGACCGGGGCCGACAACGCTGTCGCGGAGACCGAGCAGTGGTACCGGCAGGCCGCCGCGCGCGGCCACCGGCGTGCGGCGCTGCACCTCGGGGCGATCCTGGAGAAGCGCGGGGAACTGAAGGAGGCCGGGCGCTGGTACCTGACCTCCGCCAAGGACGGTGAGCCCCGGGCCGCCTGCGCACTCGGCTTCCTGCTGCGCGACGCCGGGGACACCGACAGCGCGGCCGTGTGGTGGCTGCGCGCCGCCCAGGAGGGCGACGGCAACGCGGCCAACGCGCTCGGCGCGCTGCACGCCGAGCGCGGCGAGACCCAGACCGCCGAACGCTGGTACCGGGCGGCGCTGGACGCCGGTGACGACAACGGCGCGTACAACCTCGGGCTGCTCTGCGCCGAGCAGCGGCGGACCGCGCAGGCCGAGCAGTGGTACCGGCGGGCCGCCTACGCCGGGCACAGGGAGGCCGCCAACGCGCTGGCCATCCTGCTGCTCCAGGGCGGCGACACCACCGGCGCCGAGCCGTGGTTCTCCAAGGCTGCCGAGGCCGGCAGCGTGGACGCCGCGTTCAACCTCGGCATCCTCTACGCCGGACGCGGCGAGGAGAGCACGGCGCTGCGCTGGTACGAGCGGGCGGCCGCCGCGGGGCACACCGAGGCCGCGCTCCAGGTCGGGATCGCCCGGCTGCGCGCGGGGGAGGAGCAGGAGGCCGAGCGGCATCTGCGGTGCGCGGCGGGCGGGGGCAGCGCGGAGGCGGCGTACCGGCTGGCGGCGCTGCTCGACGCACGGCGGCCGCCGGAGCCGGCGCATGAGCTGGGCGAGATCGTGCACGAGAAGACCGAGTGCGAGGAGTGGTACGAGCGGGCGGCGACCCAGGGGCACCGGCGGGCACAGGTGCGGGTCGGGATGCTCGCGGCGGCGCGGGGGGACGTGGTCGAGGCGGCGCGGTGGTACCGGGCGGCGGCGGAGGCCGGGTCGCGCAACGGCGCCTTCAATCTCGGGCTGCTGCTGGTGCGGGAGGGGAGCGAGCCGGAGGCGGCGGTGTGGTGGACACGGGCGGCTGACGCCGGGCACGGCCGGGCGGCGTTGCGGCTGGCCCTGGTCTACGCGCGTCGGGGGGAGCTGGCGGAGGGGCAGCGGTGGGCCGACCGGGCGGTGGAGCTGGGACCGGCGGAGGTTTCGGAGCGGGCGGGGCGGCTTCGGGACGCGCTGCGGGAGGAGCTCTCGGCGTGAGCCCCGCCACGTCCCCGGTAACTGATTTGCTTCCGCCCACCTCCCTCACGTAATGTCGTGTTCACCGACGCGGGGTGGAGCAGCTCGGTAGCTCGCTGGGCTCATAACCCAGAGGTCGCAGGTTCAAATCCTGTCCCCGCTACTGAAGGCCGAGGGCCGGAATCCAGAGATGGGTTCCGGCCCTCGGTTTTTTCGCGCGCGTGCGGCATGCCGTGTGACATGCAAAGAGCCCCGGCGGTCGCCGGGGCTCGAAAAGAAGC
Source organism: Streptomyces sp. RB17 (assembly GCF_009604455.1). Classification (GTDB taxonomy): domain Bacteria; phylum Actinomycetota; class Actinomycetes; order Streptomycetales; family Streptomycetaceae; genus Streptomyces. The sequence goes on along the minus strand of NZ_WEGL01000003.1, from coordinate 118,962 downwards.
CGTGAGCTACGCCTTCGCGCAGTCCGGGCACAGGCCGCGATACGTCACCTCGACGTCCGACACCGTGAAGCCGAAGCGCTCGGTGTCGGGGAGGTCGGCGAGCGGGTTGCCCATCGGGTGGACGTCGCGGATCGCACCGCACCGGGCGCAGACCAGGTGCTGGTGCGGCCGGTGCGCGTTGGGGTCGTAGCGCTTGGCGCGTTTGTCCGTCGAGACTTCCAGCACCTCGCCGAGCGAGACCAGCTCGCCCAGCGTGTTGTAGACGGTCGCCCGGGAGATCTCGGGCAGCTTCGCGACAGCCCGTGCATGGACCTCGTCGGCCGTCAGATGGACGTGCTCGCCGTCGAGGACCTCGGCGACGACGCGCCGCTGCGCGGTCATCCGCCATCCGCGTCCACGCAGCCGTTCCAGAAGGTCGCTCATGAAGACCAGCCTAACAGCAAGGGGGACCAGGACGGGAATAGGTGTGAAGTTGGATCGTGAATTGACTTAGAACTAGTCCAATGTAGGATCGAGAACGGCTTTGAACGCAGGACAGGACTGGGACAGGACGAGTCAGTGATGACGCAGGAGGCGCGCGTGACGCAGGGACCCCTCACCACGGAGGCCGGTGCTCCGGTCGCCGACAACCAGAACAGCGAGACGGCGGGCGTCGGCGGACCGGTCCTCGTCCAGGACCAGCTCCTGCTGGAGAAGCTCGCCCACTTCAACCGCGAGCGCATCCCGGAGCGGGTCGTGCACGCGCGGGGCGCGGGTGCGTACGGCACCTTCACCGTCACCGCCGACGTCACGCCGTACACCCGCGCGGCCTTCCTCTCCGAGGTCGGCAAGGAGACCGAGGTCTTCCTGCGCTTCTCGACGGTGGCCGGCAACCTCGGCGCTGCGGACGCCGTCCGTGACCCGCGGGGCTTCGCGCTGAAGTTCTACACCGAGGAGGGCAACTACGACCTCGTCGGCAACAACACCCCGGTGTTCTTCATCCGGGACGCGATCAAGTTCCCGGACTTCATCCACACCCAGAAGCGCGACCCGTACACCGGCTCCACGGAAGCCGACAACGTGTGGGACTTCTGGTCGCTGTCGCCGGAGTCGACCCACCAGGTGACCTGGCTGTTCGGCGACCGTGGCATACCGGCGTCGTACCGGCACATGGACGGCTTCGGCTCGCACACCTTCCAGTGGAGCAACGCGGCGGGCGAGGCCTTCTGGGTCAAGTACCACTTCAAGACCGACCAGGGCATCAAGAACCTCACGGCGGAGGAGGCGGAGGTGCTCGCGGGCAAGGACCCCGACTCGCACCAGCGCGACCTGCGCGAGGCGATCGAGCGCGGGGAGTTCCCGAGCTGGACCGTGGGTGTGCAGATCATGCCGGCGGCCGACGCGGCGACGTACCGCTTCAACCCGTTCGACCTGACCAAGGTGTGGCCGCACGCGGACCACCCGGTCATCGAGATCGGCAAGCTGGAGCTGAACCGCAACCCGCGGAACGTCTTCGCCGAGGTCGAGCAGTCGGTCTTCAGCCCCGCGCACTTCGTGCCGGGCATCGGCCCCTCGCCCGACAAGATGCTCCAGGGCCGCCTCTTCGCCTACGGCGACGCGCACCGCTACCGCGTCGGCATCAACGCCGACCACCTGCCGGTGAACCGCCCGCACGCCACCGAAGCGCGCACCAACGCGCGTGACGGCTTCCTGTACGACGGCCGGCACGGCGGGGCGAAGAACTACGAGCCGAACAGCTTCGGCGGGCCGCGGCAGACCGGCCGTCCGCTGTGGCAGTCCGTCTCCGTCGACGGCTCCACCGGCGACCACCCGACGCCGGTGCACGCCGCGGACGACGACTTCGTGCAGGCGGGCACCCTCTACCGGCTGATGTCGGAGGAGGAGAAGGAGCGCCTGGTCGCGAACCTGGCGAGCGCGATCTCGCAGGTCTCGCGCGAGGACATCGTCGAGCGCGCGATCGGCAACTTCCGCAATGCCGACGCCGGCTTCGGCAAGCGGCTGGAGGCGGCGGTGCAGGAGCTGCGCGGCTGAGGCCGCAGAGACCTGGGGGCACCCCCAGGGCGGGCCGGACCCCACGGTGCTCGGGGTCCGGCCCGTTCCGCGTGCTCAGGGGCTTCGGACCTGCTCAGAGCGCCGGTGCGGGCTCGCGGACCGGGGCCCAGCAGCGGATGATGTCGCGGACCGAGACGATTCCGGCCACCTCGCCGCGGTCGAGGACGACCAGGTGCCGGAAGCCGCCGTGGGCCATGGCGCGTGCGGCCTGCTCCAGGGTCCAGGTCGGGGCGGCGAAGACGACGTCGGTGGTGGTGTGGGCGTGGGTGCGTTCGGTGTCGGGGTTCTGGCCGAGGCCGACGGAGTTGAGGATGTCGCGTTCGGTGAGGATGCCGATGCCGCCGGCGTCCGGGTCGAGGACGACGGCGGCACCGACGCGGCGTGCGGACATCAGGGCGGCTGCCTGGCGGAGGGTGTGGGCGGGACCGACGGTGAGGATCACCGTGCTCATGGCGTCACGGACGAGCATGGGTGGGGCCACCTCCTAGGAATCCGAGGCGCTAGTTCCCGGATTCACAAATTCACAAGTGGGGGTAGCCTCAGACTGACAGGTAAAGCGCGGGTCAACAAGGGGGCGCGCGATGTCAGTTGAGGGCGTACCGTCGTGCCCTCCCTGCTCAGTGACGCGGGTTGAGATATCCCAGCAACTCGTCGTGCAGCAGTCCGTTGGACGCCGCGGCGTTGCCGCTGTGCGGGCCCGGGCGGCCGTCGAGGCCGGTGAAGGTGCCGCCGGCCTCCGTGACGACGATCGCCGTGGCGGCCATGTCCCAGAGCGACAGCTCCGGCTCCGCACAGATGTCCACGGATCCCTCGGCGACCATCATGTACGGCCAGAAGTCGCCGTACGCGCGCGTGCGCCACACCTGGCGGGTCAGGTCGAGGAAGCCGTCGAGGCCGCCCCGCTCCTCCCAGCCGGAGAGGGAGGAGTACGCGAACGACGCGTCCGCCAGCTTGCCGACGCCGGAGACGTGGATACGGCTCGCGGAGGTCAGGCTGCGGCCGGTGAAGGCGCCGTGACCCTTCGCGGCCCACCAGCGGCGGCCGATGGCGGGGGCGGAGACGAGGCCGACGACGGGCTGGTAGCCGCCCTCGGCGGCCTCCATCAGCGCGATGAGGGTCGCCCACACGGGGACGCCGCGTACGTAGTTCTTGGTGCCGTCGATGGGGTCGATCACCCAGCGGCGGGGGCCGGAGCCCTCGACGCCGTACTCCTCGCCGAGGACCGAGTCCCTCGGGCGGGCGCGCTGGAGGTGGCCGCGGATCAGTTCTTCCGCTGCCTTGTCCGCTTCGCTCACCGGGGTCATGTCCGGCTTCGTCTCGACCTTCAGGTCGAGGGCCTTGAAGCGGTCCATGGTGGTGGCGTCCGCGGCGTCCGCGAGGACGTGGGCGAGGCGCAGGTCGTCTAGGTAGTCCGGCATGTAAGGAACCGTATCTGCCGGGGTCGGTGGGGACTAGCAGGGACGGGCGGTGTCGGGGCCTGTGCTGCGGGCGAGTGGCTGTGATTGCTGCAGCTGGCTGCCTGCCGAGGTGGCGCTGCGCCCCGAAGGGGCGCGGGAACTGCGCGACCGGCCACGACGCACCCGCGGACGGCGAACCCGGCCCGCAGGCGGGCGGCGATGCCCCGCACCCCGACAGCGATGCCCCGGTTAGCCCCGGCCCCACCCCGGCCCCGGCCCGCGGCGCGAACCGCACCCCGAACCGCCGCGAACCCTTGACAGTGCATACAAGCGCGTCAAATCTGGGCGCAGAGCCGCTCCGCCCCAGGGAGGCGATGATGCCTGCTGCCCGGGAGTCCCTCCTGGACGCCGCCTACACGGCGCTCGCGCGCCGGCCGTGGTCTGCGGTGCGGATGGTCGACGTGGCCGCGGCGGCGGGCGTGTCCCGGCAGACCCTGTACAACGAGTTCGGCAGCAAGGACGGTCTGGCGCGGGCGCTGGTGCGGCGGGAGGCCGACGGCTACCTCGCCGGAGTCGAGCGTGCGCTCGCCGGGCCGGGCGAGCCGAGGGAACGGCTGACCGCCGTCGCCGAGTGGACGCGCTCGGCCGCGCGGGACAACGCGCTGGTACGGGCCATGCTCACCGGCTGCTGGAGCGAACGGCTGCCCACCCCGCCGCTCGCCGCCGTACCGTCCTCCTCCTCGGTGCCGGCCCAGCGCCGCGCGGACGGCCCGCTGCCCACACCCCGCGACTTCGTACGGATCGTGCGGGACCGTGCCGTCACCGCCCTGGCCGGTCCCACCGCCGTCCCCGCCGACCCCGCCGAACTGACCCGCCCCTGCGAACTGGCCGTACGCCTGGCCCTGTCCTGTGTCGCGGCACCACCGGGAGAGGGCGGCATGGCGGAGCTGATCGGCGCGGTCGTCCCACGCCAGACGGTGTGAACCGCGGGGCTCAGTACGGTCCGCCCCGGAAGTGCCGGGCGCCGTACGGCCGGGAGCGGTCGCGGTGCTCGTGGGCGGCGTCGGACCGGTCCGCCGGAGCCGAGCGCTCCGCCGGCGCGCGCAGCCGCTCCAGGCCGGCCGGCACCTCGGCCCGGTGCCCTGACTCCTTCATCCACCGGGGCAGCCGCGGGAACATCGCCCTCGTGTGACTCGCGGTGCCCTCGCACAACGCGTCTGCAGCCACAGGGGCCGCCCGAAGAACGGGTCCCCGGTCCCGCCGGGCTGCGCCGCGACCAGCCCGCCACCCCGGACCACCGCCGTGAGGGCGGACGACGGGAGTTCGACGACAGGACCTAGTGCGCCGACCCCGACAGCTGCAGCCCGATCACGCCGACGATGACCAGGCTGATCGAGACGATCTTCAGGGTGGACACCAGGTCGCCGAGGAAGATCATGCCGTAGATCGCGGTGCCGGCCGCGCCGATGCCGGTCCAGACCGCGTAGGCGGGGCCGACGTCGAGCTTCTTCAGGGACAGGGTCAGCAGGCCGAAGCTGCCGAGGGCGAAGGAGGCGAACGCGACGGTCGGCCAGAGGCGGGTGAACCCGTGCGAGAGCTTCAGGCACACGGCGAAACCGGTCTCCAGCATCCCGGCCACGATGACCAGCAGCCACGCCATGTGCGGTCCTCCCGTTGATCCGGATCTCCGGCTCGGTGCGATTATGCACTTACCGAACCCGGGCCCCGGCAAACAACGCCAGGCGGCTCAATCGCCTTCCTTGCGCTCCCGCGTGGCCAGCAGGCGGCGGAGCGAGTACAGCCGCGCCGGGTCCGCGTGGCCCTCCTCGACCCACGCGTCCAGCGCGCAGTCCGGCTCGTCGTGGCTGCACGCGCGCGGGCAGCCCTCCGTGCCGGATTCGAGGTCCGGGAAGGCGTGGATCACGCGGGACGGGTTCACGTGGTGCAGCCCGAAGGAGCGCACGCCCGGGGTGTCGACGACCCAGCCGGCGCCACCCGACAGCGGCAGCGCGAGCGCCGAGGTGGTGGTGTGCCGGCCACGGCCCGTCACCGCGTTGACATGACCCGTCGTACGGCGCTGGTCCTCCGGCACCAGCGCGTTGACCAGGGTCGTCTTGCCCACGCCCGAATGCCCGACGAACGCGGTGATCCTGCCGTCCAGTTGCTCGCGCACCCGGGCCACCGCGGTGCCGTTCTCCAGCTCCTCCCGGCTGGTGACGACGTACGGGATGTCGAGGGCGCCGTACAGCTCCAGCAGCTTGTCCGGCGGGGCCAGGTCCGACTTGGTCATGACCAACAGGGGCTCCAGGCCGCCGTCGAAGGCCGCGACCAGGCAGCGGTCGATCAGGCGGGGGCGCGGTTCCGGGTCGGCGAGGGCGGTGACGATCGCCAGCTGGTCGGCGTTGGCGACGACCACGCGCTCGAACGGGTCGTCGTCGTCGGCCGTGCGCCGCAGCACCGACGTGCGCTGCTCGATGCGGACGATGCGGGCGAGCGTGTCCTTCTTGCCGGTCAGGTCGCCGACCAGGGCCACCCGGTCCCCGACCACCGCCGCCTTGCGGCCCAGCTCGCGGGCCTTCATCGCCATCACGGTCCGGTCGTCGACAAGGCAGGTCAGCCGGCCGCGGTCGACGGTGAGGACCAGGCCCTCGGCGGCGTCCTCGTGCTTGGGCCGGATGTTCGTACGCGGCCGGGTGCCCCGGCGGCCGGGGCGGGTGCGGATGTCGTCCTCGTCGGTGTGCTTGCCGTAGCGGCGCATGGCGTACGTCCCTACTGCCCGAGCATCCCGGTCCACAGCTCGGGGAAGTCCGGCAGGGTCTTCGCCGTCGTCGCCACGTTCTCGATCCGCACGCCGTCGACCGCGAGACCGATGACCGCGCCGGCCGTGGCCATGCGGTGGTCGTCGTAGGTGTGGAAGACGCCGCCGTGCAGCGGGCGCGGGCGGATGTGCAGGCCGTCGGCGGTCTCGGTGACGTCACCGCCGAGCTCGTTGATCTCCTTGGTGAGCGCGGCCAGCCGGTCCGTCTCGTGCAGCCGCAGATGGGCCACGCCCCGCAGGGTCGAGGGGGAGTCGGCGAGTGCGGCGACCGCCGCGATGCCCGGGGTCAGCTCGCCCACGTCGCCCAGGTCGACGTCGATGCCGTGGAGGGCGCCGGAACCGGTGAACACCAGCCCGAACTCGGTGAGTTCGCAGGAACCGCCCATCTCGGTGAAGATCTCCCGCAGCCGGTCACCCGGCTGGGTGGTCCGCTCCGGCCAGTCCGGGATCAGCACCTTGCCGCCCGTCACCAGGGCCGCCGCCAGGAACGGCTGGGCGTTGGACAGGTCCGGCTCGATCGTCAGGTCCCGGCCCAGCAGCGCGCCCGGCGTCACCCGCCACACGTTCGGCTCGCCGCCCGACTCCGGGGTGTCCACCTGGGCGCCGACCGCGCGCAGCATGTCGACGGTCATCCGGATGTGCGGCATGGAGGGCAGGGTCGCGCCGGTGTGGCGGACCTCCACACCCTGGTTGAAGCGCGGGCCGGACAGGAGCAGGGCCGAGACGAACTGCGACGAGGAGGACGCGTCGATCGACACCGGGCCGCCGTCCAGGGCGCCGCCGCCGTGCACGGTCAGCGGCAGCGCGCCCCGGCCGTCGTCGTCGATCCGGGCGCCGAGCACGCGCAGCGCGTCGATCACCCCGTGCAGGGGACGCTCGTACGACCGCGGGTCGCCGTCGAACCGGATGGGACCGTCGGCCAGCGCGGCCACCGGCGGCAGGAAGCGCATCACCGTGCCGGCGTTGCCGACGTCGACCGTGGCCGGGCCGTGCAGGCCCGTCGGCAGCACCCGCCAGGCCTCGCCGGTGCCGTCCTGGCCGCCCGCGCCGGAGGAGCTGGACGACACCGTCTCCTCGATCTCCACGCCCATCGCCCGCAGGGCACCGGCCATCAGCAGGGTGTCGCGGGAGCGCAGCGGGCGGCGCAGCCAGCCGGGCTCGGAGGCGAGGGCGGCCAGCACCAGCGCGCGGTTGGTGACCGACTTGGACCCGGGCACGTGGACCGTCGCGTCGACGGCTCCGCTCGCGTGCGGGGCGGGCCAGAGGGCGGTGTGTGCGGGGTTAACGGTCATGCGCCCCACTTTAGTGGCTGAAGACGGCCCGAGATCTCGATCAAAAGCGGCGAAACCGCGACGAAAACCAGGCAGGAGCCGTCGTGTACGGATACACGCCGTACCGGTGTTCACACCTCCAGCAGCCAGCGGCCCCCGCCGATCAGCGAGCACAGCGACACCGCGTGGAACAGGAACAGCCACAGCCCCGCCGGTACGTGCGTGAGCCGCGACAACTGGTCCGCGTCCGAGTCCCCGGCGCCTCCCCGCGACCGCTTCAGCTGCAGCTCGAACGGTGGCCGTACCCCGCCGAACAGCAGGAACCACACCACCGCGTACGCGAACGCGGCCTGCACCTGGGGCCCCGCGAGCCACGACACCAGCAGGAAGGCGCCCCCCGCCAGCACCACGGTCAGGACGCCGTACGCGTTGCGGATCATCACCAGCATCGCCACCAGCAGGGCCGTCGCGGCCCAGAGCAGCAGGGTGATCCGGCCCGCGGCCAGCAACGCGGCCCCGCCCAGTCCCAGCAGGGAGGGCGCCGTGTACCCCGCGGCCGCCGTCAGGATCATGCCGAGACCGTGCGGCTTGCCCCGGCTGACCGTGAGGCCGCTGGTGTCGGAGTGCAGCCGGATACCGGTGAGCCGGCGGCCGGTGAGCAGCGCGATCAGCCCGTGGCCGCCCTCGTGCGCGATGGTGATCGCGTTGCGGGACATCCGCCACACGGTGTGCGGGACGACCACGGCGAGGGCGGCCACCGAGGTGGCGAGCACCACCCACAGGTCGGGATCGGGCTGGGTACCGGTGAGCCGGTCCCAGAGGTCGGGCAGCGCGAGGGCGGCGAGGCTGTCCATATGTCTGAGGGGCCCCTGTTCTCGTACGGAGTCTGGCAGTGTGGCACGTATGTGCGGACGGTATGCATCGAGTCGTAGGCCCGAGGATCTCGCAGGAATCTTTGAGATCGACAAGTGGGAGCCCGAGGAGACCCTGGAACCGGACTACAACGTGGCTCCGACCAAGGAGGTCTACGCCGTCCTCGACCGTCCCCTGAAAGACGCGGACTCCCCGCATCCGGTTCGCCAGCTGCGCAAGCTGAAGTGGGGACTGGTGCCGTCCTGGGCCAAGACGCCCGAGGGCGGCGCCCGGATGATCAACGCGCGGGCCGAGACCGTGCACGAGAAGCCCGCCTACCGCCGTGCCTTCGCCGCCCGGCGCTGCATCGTCCCGGCCGACGGCTACTACGAGTGGGTCACCGGCACGCAGGAGCGCGAGCTGGAGGCCGAGGGGAAGAAGAAGCGGCCGCGCAAGCAGCCGTACTTCGTGCTGCCGGCCGACGGCTCGGTGTTCGCGATGGCCGGGCTGTACGAGTTCTGGCGCGACCGGACGCTTCCGGACGACCACCCCCAGGCCTGGTGGGTCACCTGCTCGGTGATCACCACGGAGGCCGAGCGGACGCCGCTGGCCGTCGCCCCCGCCGAGGGCCCGCACGCCCTGGTCGACATCCACCCCCGGATGCCGCTGATGCTCACCCCGGACCGCTGGGACGCCTGGCTCGACCCGGCGCGCACCGACCCCGACGGCCTGCGCGACCTGCTGGCCCCGCCCCCGCCCGGCCTGATGCGCGCCTACCCGGTCTCCACGGCCGTCAGCAACGTCCGCAACAACGGCCCGGAACTGCTGAAGGAGCTTGAGGCACCGGAAGAAGGGACACTCTTCTGACGTGATCGAGATTGTCGAGACCGACGCCGGGACCGCACGCATCACCTGGCACAAGGCGAAGAAGGCGCGCCTGGTCCTGGCCGTGAGCCATGGCGCGGGCGGTGGCATCGAGGCACGGGACCTCCAGGCGCTCGCCCGGGTGCTCCCCGGGCACGGCGTGACCGTCGCCCTCGTGGAGCAGCCCTGGCGTGTCGCGGGCAAGAAGGTCGCCCCCGCCCCGAAGACCCTGGACACCGGCTGGCGCGGCATCTGGCCCGCGCTGTCCGGGATGGGGCTGCCGGTGATCTCCGGCGGGCGCAGCGCCGGCGCGCGGGTCGCCTGCCGTACGGCGGCCGAGCTGGGCGCGCACGCCGTACTCGCGCTGAGCTTCCCGCTGCACCCGCCGGGCGAGCCGGAGAAGTCCCGGGCCGAGGAACTGCTGGGCGTGGCCGCGCCGGCTCTGGTCGTCCAGGGCGGCAACGACACCTTCGGGAAGCCGGAGGAGTTCCCCGAGGGCTCGTACGCACTGGTCGAGGTGCCGTACGGCGATCACGGCTTCGCGGTCCCCAAGCGAGCGGAGATCACCCAGGAGCGGGCCCTGGAGATCATCACCGAGGGTGTCGTGGAGTGGTGCGCGCCACTCGGGTGACCTCCGGGAATGTTGTGGGGCGGGCCCCTGTTGAGGCGGACAGAAGTGCTGAGGCCTCGGCACCGACGTCGTGGGAGAGGAAGTCCGCCGCATGGGTTCGACCATCTGCCCGAGCCGTAAGCGCAGCGCTGACCTGGACTGGACGGTGCTGCACTCGGCCAAGGCCGCTCCGATTCGAGGGGCGGCAGGCACGGGTCGTGTTCTATCCTCCGAATCGAGTGGGACCGGTTTCGGTCCTGCCCGGGATCTTGAGGAGGTGGGTCCGGTCACCGGTACCGACGCAGGGACCGACAACGGCCAGGCGGAGCAGCCCGAGGGCCAGGGCGTGAGCGCGGAGGCGAACTCCGAGTCCACCGCCGAGCGCACTGCGCGCTTCGAGCGGGACGCGCTCGAGTTCCTCGACCAGATGTACTCGGCCGCGCTGCGCATGACGCGCAACCCCGCCGACGCCGAGGACCTGGTGCAGGAGACCTACGCGAAGGCGTACGCGTCCTTCCACCAGTTCCGCGAGGGCACCAACCTCAAGGCGTGGCTGTACCGGATCCTCACCAACACCTTCATCAACTCCTACCGCAAGAAGCAGCGCGAGCCGCAGCGCTCCGCCGCGGAGGAGATCGAGGACTGGCAGCTCGCCCGCGCCGAGTCGCACATGTCGACGGGTCTGCGCTCCGCCGAGTCGCAGGCGCTCGACCACCTGCCCGACTCGGACGTGAAGGAAGCGCTGCAGGCGATCCCCGAGGAGTTCCGCATCGCCGTCTATCTCGCGGACGTAGAGGGCTTTGCGTACAAGGAGATCGCGGACATCATGGGGACACCCATCGGTACGGTGATGTCCCGGCTGCACCGGGGCCGCCGTCAACTGCGCGGCATGCTGGAGGACTACGCGCGCGAGCGCGGGCTGGTCCCGGCGGGCGCCGGAGAGTCGAACGAAGCGAAAGGCTCGGGCTCATGAGCTGCGGAGAGCCGCACGAGACGGACTGCAGTGAGGTCCTCGACCACCTGTACGAGTTCCTCGACAGCGAGATGCCGGACGTCGATCGCGACAAGTTCCGGCACCACTTCGAGGAATGCTCGCCGTGCCTGGAGAAGTACGGCCTGGAGCAGGCCGTGAAGAAGCTGGTCAAGCGGTGCTGCGGGCATGACGACGTGCCCGCCGACCTGCGGGCCAAGGTGATGGGCCGGCTGGACCTGATCCGCTCCGGCCAGACCGTGCCCGAGCACGACGTGACGGCGACGCCGCAGGAGAGCTGAGCACCGGGGGTGCATCACCCGAACGTGCTAATCCTCAGGTCGTAGACCCCGCACCCCCCGATCCCCGGCCTAGGCTCCCAGCCCGGACAGGCACGGTCGGGGAGGGGCGCGATGGAGGCGGTACCCGCGAGGGCACGCGGCTATGTGGCCGCTGTCGCCCTGCTGGCGCTGCTCTGCCTCCTGCCGCTGACGACGATACGCACCCCCTGGTGGGCGCTCGGCCTGCTCGCCGCGCTCTACGCCGCCTGCGAGCACGTCGTACGCCGCCGCTTCGGCGGCACGTTCTACCCCGTCCTGCTCGCCGGGGCGTTCCTGCTGCCGCCGCCGGCCGCCGCGCTGGTCCCGCTGCCCGCGGCCCTGCTCTCGCCCGCCGGGCAGGACGGGCACCGGCCCGCGCCGCTGCGGCGCGTCTGGCGGGGCGCGCGGCCCGCGCTCGCCGTGTGGGGCGCCGCCCGGGTGCACTGGGCGCTCGGCGGCCGGGACGCCGTCGTCGCCTCCGACTTCCCGTACGCGCTGCTGCCCGCCGGCGCGGCCGTCCTCGCCTTCTGCCTCGTCCTCACCGTCCTCGACGGCGGCATCCGCGCGGCCGCCCTGGGCATCCCGCTGCGCCGGGCCTGGCGCGGGCTGCTGTCCCGCTCTCTCGCGCCGGTCGCGGTGCACGGACTCGCCGGGCTGATGACGGCCGTGCTGTGGCGCAGCCCGTACGGCCCGGTCGCCGCGCTGCTCGTGCTGCTGCCGATGTGCGTGTCCTGGTGGATCTTCGCCCAGTACCACCGGGAACGCGCCGCCCACCAGGCCACCATCCGCGCCCTCGTCCAGGCCGTCGACATCAAGGACGGCTACACCCGCGGCCACAGCGAACGCGTCGGCCATGCCTCCGTGCTGATCGCCCGTGAACTCGGCATGGACGACGACCGCGTCGAGGTGCTGCGCTTCGCCGGCATCCTGCACGACGTCGGCAAGCTCGGCGTCCCGACGAGGCTGCTGCGCAAGGACGGCCCGCTGACCCCCGAGGAACGCCGGGTCATCGAACTGCATCCCGAGTACGGCCATGAGATGGTCCGCGGGATCTCCTTCCTCGGCGAGGCCCGCGCCGCGATCCTGCACCACCACGAACGCCTCGACGGCAGCGGTTACCCGTACGGCCTCGTCGGCGACCGGATCCCCGAGTGCGCCCGGGTCGTCGCCGTCGCCGACGCCTTCGACGCGATGACCTCCACCCGCTCCTACCGCCGGGCCCGGCCCGTCGAGGCGGCCGTCGCCGAGCTGCGGCGCTGCGCGGGCACGCAGTTCGACCCGCGCATGGTCGGCGCGCTCGTCCGCGCGCTGGGCCGCTACGGCTGGCACCCGACGGTCACCGCCGAGGACGCCGGGACGCGGTACGAGGGCCAGGGCCGGGCGCCGGTCATCGGGGCACCCCGGTGACGGCCCTGCGCATCGTCCACGGCGCCGCCGCGCTCACCGCGGCCGGCTCTCTCGCCGTCACCCTGTGGACCGGGCTCGACGAACGGGGTGTCGCGCTCGCCTTCGGGGTGCTCATAGCCGTCGGCGAGCTGACCCGGTGGAGCGACGCCGAGGTACGGCAGGCCGCCCCCCTCGCCACCGCCGGCTCGCTGTCGTACGCCCTGCTCGGAACCGAGGCCGGACGGCACGGGCAGCACGACGCGGCGCAGGTCGTCACCGTCGCCCTCGCGGCCGCCCTGCTCGGCACCGTCCCGCACATCTGGCACGGACACACCCCCACCCTCGACCATCTGGCCCGCCGCGTGCTCACCGTCGGCTTCGCCGCCGTCTGCTTCCAACCGCTCTACAACAAGGGCGTGTTCATCTCCTGGAGCGGCCCCGCCTACGCCCTCCTCCTCGTCGCCCTGCTCTGCCTCACCGCCCTGTGCGACGCCGTCCTGGCCGCCGCCCTCGCCCACTCCCGCACCCGCTGGCCGTTCGGTCCGCTGCTGCGCGAGGAACTGCGCGGGCTGCTCGGCATCGGCTCCGCCGTCTGCGCGACCGGCGCGGTGATCGCGCTCGGGGTCGCCGTCGCCGGGCTGTGGGCGCTGCCCGTGTTCTGCCTGCCCCTGCTGCTCACCCAGTTGTCCCTGCGCCGGTACGCGGCCGTCCGCGCCACCTACCGGCAGACCATCGCCTCCCTCGCCCGGGCCACCGAGATAGCCGGCTGCACCCCCACCGGGCACGCCCGCCGCGTGGCCGCGCTCGGCCTCGCCGTCGGCCGGGACCTCGGCCTGAGCGGGGGTGAACTGACCGTCCTGGAGTACGCGGCGCTCATGCACGACATCGGCCAGCTCAGCCTGGTCGACCCGGTCCCGGCGGGCGCCACCGCCGGACTGCCCGCCGCGGAACAGCGGCGGATCGCGCTGCTCGGCGGGGCCGTCGTACGGCAGACGGGCGTGTCCGCGGCCGTCGCCGTGATGGTGGAACGGCAGGCGGACCCCTACCGCGAACAGCCGCTCGCCGCCCGGATCATCCGGGCCGTGAACGCCTACGAGGAGAAGAGCCGCGACGCGGGCCCCGAGGGGCCCCTGCGGGCGCTGGAGGAACTGCGCCTCGGCACCGCCGGCGACTACGCTCCGGAGGTGGTGGAGTCCCTCGCCCGGGTGCTGGCCCGGCCACGGACCTGGCGGGAGAGCGCGGCGGTGGTGGGCGACGGGAGACGTACGGCACTGTCTGACCCCCCTCGCGGCTGGGTAACCCATGGGTAATGAGCGCCTTTCCCGCCGTACGTGGTTGGATGCGAGGGAGAGGGTGTCCGGGGGCACAAGCCAGCCCACTGAGCGGAACTGGAACTGGCAGGCGGGAATCGTGAGGATCTTCGGCAAGGGACGGCACCGGCCCTCCGCCTCCTGGCGGCAGGCCACGGACCGCGCGTTCACGCTGATCGGCGACGGCCGGTACGAGGACGCGGGCGAGCTGCTGACACGGGCCGCCGATCTGGAGCCCTGGCTCGCGGAGTCCTGGTTCAACCTCGCCCTGCTGCACAAGTTCCGGCACGACTGGGAGCAGGCCCGCGCGGCCGGTCTGCGGGCGGTCGCGCTGCTGGACCGGGAGGCCGGGGCGCCCGACTGGTGGAACGTCGGGATCGCCGCCACCGCCCTGCAGGACTGGTCGCTGGCCCGCCGCGCCTGGCAGGCGTACGGGCTGAAGGTGCCCGGCGGCGCCGCCGTGGCCGGGGAACCGGTCGGCATGGAGCTGGGCAGCGCGGCCGTGCGGCTCTCCCCGGAGGGCGAGGCCGAGGTCGTGTGGGGCCGCAGGCTGGATCCGGCGCGGATCGAGGTGCTGTCCATCCCGCTTCCCTCGTCCGGTCGACGCTGGGGCGAGGTCGTGCTGCACGACGGTGTCCCGCACGGCGAGCGCACGACCTCCACCGGGCACGCCTACCCGGTCTTCGACGAGATCGAGCTGTGGGCGCCCTCACCCGTTCCGACCTGGGTGGTTCTGCTGGAGGCGGCCACGGAGGCGGACCGGGACGCGCTGGAGCAGCTCGCCGCGGACGCGGGGTTCGCCGCGGAGGACTGGTCGTCGTCGGTCAGGCTGCTGTGCCGGATGTGTTCCGAGTCGCGCATGCCCTCCGACGAGGGTGAAGGGCTGCATCTGGACCCGCACGACCACAGTGAGCCGGGGCATCCCGGGCCCTTGGGCCATCGGACGGACGGGCAGCTGTGGGTGCCCGAGCGCGAGTGCGGGGTGGCCGCGCCGGCTTCGCTGGTGCGGGGGCTGCTGGACGGATGGGTTGCTGACAGCCCGGACTCGCGGGACTGGCGGGACCTCGAAGAGGTGTGCTGAGGCCGGCGGCCGGCTGCGGGTCCGTCGTGGCTGGTCGCGCCCACGCGGCGGAGCCGCATATCGGCGCAGTCCCGCGCCGCTTCAGGGCCCGTCCACGTACCCTGTATCAGCATTCACTCCCAGTTTTGCAGGAAGGCGTACGTCGGTCATGGCGCAGCAGGACACCGATCAGCAGCACGCGGGCGTGCTCCCCGTCGACGACGAGGGGTACGTCGTCGACACGGAGGGCTGCGAGGAGCGCGAGACCGCCTGGCGCGAGCGCGGCACCTCGCGGCCGATCACGGTCGTCGGCAACCCGGTGCTGCACAAGGAGTGCAAGGACGTCACCGAGTTCGGCGAGGAGCTGCAGCAGCTCGTCGCCGACATGTTCGCCAGCCAGCGCACCGCCGAGGGCGTGGGCCTGGCCGCCAACCAGATCGGTGTCGACCTGAAGGTCTTCGTCTACGACTGCCCGGACGACGAGGGCGTGCGGCACACCGGCGTGGTGTGCAACCCGAAGCTGGTGGAGCTGCCGGCCGACCGGCGCCGGCTGGACGACAGCAACGAGGGCTGCCTGTCCGTGCCGACGGCGTACGCGCCGCTCGCCCGTCCCGACTACGCCGAGGTGACCGGCCAGGACGAGCAGGGCAACCCGATCAAGGTCCGTGGCACCGGCTACTTCGCACGGTGTTTGCAGCACGAGACCGACCATCTCTACGGCTACCTGTACATCGACCGGCTGTCCAAGCGGGACCGCAAGGACGCGCTGCGACAGATGGCCGAGAACCAGCCACGTTATCCGGTGGTCGCCAACGACTAGTCGGCACCGGGGGCTTGGGGCGCCCGGCCGGGATCACTCCCGGTCGGGCGCCCTTCGCACGGGCCGGTCTCGCTCGTCCGTGCGTCGTACAACCGATCCCTTCTGTGCTCCTGGTGATCCTTAATCGGTCACACGAGGGGGGATTCTCGGCACCTTGGGGTAGTGAGTGAAGCAAATCCGTTCCCATGACGGTCAGTTGTGGTGCTGAATGTAAGTGCGGGGATACGCAACGGCGCACGCCTGGCACGACGGGAGGGGTGTGCGCTCCTGGCGGCGGAGAGGGGTTTGTACGTGCATGCTTTCCGACACGGCACCACAGCGACGCCGACGGCGGTCGTAGTACCACCCTCACTGGCACTCCCGGTGATCGAGTCCGCCTTTCCTCGGCAACTGCACCCGTATTGGCCGCGACTCCAGGAGAAGACGCGGCTGTGGCTCCTGGAAAAGCGGCTCATGCCGGCGGACAAGGTGCGGGAATATGCCGACGGACTGTGCTACACCGACCTCATGGCGGGCTACTACCTCGGTGCCCCCGACGAGGTCCTGCAGGCCATCGCCGACTACAGCGCATGGTTCTTCGTCTGGGACGACCGCCACGACCGGTACGTCGTCCACGGCCGGGCCGACGACTGGCGGCGCCTCCGGCACCGCCTTCACTCGGCCCTCGACGCACCCCGGCACCATCTGCACCACCCGGACCCGCTGGTCGCCGGGTTCGCGGACAGCGTCCTGCGGCTGTACGGCTTCCTGCCGGGCACCTGGAACCAGCGGTTCGCCCGGCACTTCCACGCGGTGATCGAGGCCTACGACCGCGAGTTCCGCAACCGTACCGAGGGATACATACCCGGCGTCGAGGAATACCTCGCCCTGCGCCGGCACACCTTCGCGCACTGGATATGGACGGACCTGCTGGAGCCGAGCGCCGGGTTCGAACTCCCGGACGCGGTAAGGGAAAACCCGGCCTATCGCCGGGCCGCGCTGCTCAGTCAGGAATTCGCCGCCTGGTACAACGACCTGTGCTCGCTGCCGAAGGAAATAGCGGGCGACGAGGTCCACAATCTCGGCATCAGTCTCATCACCCATGAAGGGCTGACACTCGAGGAATCGGTGGACGAAGTCAGGCGGCGCGTCGAGGAATGCATCAGCGAATTCCTCCAGGTCGAAAAGGACGCACTGCGGTTCGCCGACGGCCTCGACGACGGCACCGTCCGCGGAAAGGAACTGAGCGCGGCGGTACGCGCCTGCGTCGGCAATATGCGGAACTGGTTCAGCTCCGTCTACTGGTTCCACCACGAGTCCGGCCGGTACATGGTCGACACCTGGGACGACCGGTCCACGCCCCCGTACGTCACGAACGAAGCGGCAGGTGAGAAATGACCGTCGAGTCTGTGAAGCCCGTGACCCCCGAGGCCATGGGGACCACCGAACTGCGTGAACCGCCGCTGGCCGGCGGCGCGGTGCCGGGCCTCGGGCACGGCCTGAAGCTGGTCCGCGACCCACTCGCGTTCATGTCCCGGCTCCGCGACCACGGAGACGTCGTACGCCTCAAGCTGGGCCCCAAGACGGTGTACGCCGTCACCACCCCGGAACTCACCGGCGCCCTCGCGCTCAACCCCGACTTCAAGATCGACGGACCCCTGTGGGAGTCCCTCGAAGGGCTGCTCGGCAAGGAGGGAGTGGCCACCGCCAACGGCCCTCGGCACCGGCGTCAGCGGCGCACCATCCAGCCCGCGTTCCGGCTCGACGCGATCCCGGACTACGGGCCGATCATGGAGGAGGAGGCGCACGCGCTGACCGAGCGCTGGCGGCCCGGCGAGACCGTCGACTGCACCTCGGAGTCCTTCCGGGTGGCCGTCCGCATCGCCGCCCGCTGCCTGCTGCGCGGCGAGTACATGGACGAGCGCGCCGAGCGGCTCAGCGTCGACCTCGCCACCGTCTTCCGCGGCATGTACCGGCGGATGGTCGTCCCGCTCGGACCGCTGTACCGGCTGCCGTTCCCGGCCAACCGCGAATTCAACCGGGCGCTGGCCGATTTGCATCTGCTGGTCGATGAGATCGTCGCCGAGCGGAGGGCATCTGGTCAAAAGCCGGACGATTTGCTGACGGCATTGCTAGAAGCAAAGGACGACAATGGCGACCCCATCGGGGAACAGGAGATCCACGACCAGGTCGTCGCGATACTCACCCCCGGCAGCGAAACAGTGGCATCCACGATCATGTGGCTGCTGCAGGTCCTCGCGGAACACCCGGAACACGCCGAGAAGGTACGGACCGAGGTCGAATCCGTGACCGGCGGCCGACCGGTCGGATTCGAACACGTCCGCTCACTCACGCACACCAACAATGTCGTCGTCGAGGCCATGCGGCTCCGGCCGGCCGTATGGATATTGACGCGGCGCGCGGTGACCGACACGGCGCTCGGTGACTATCGCATTCCGGCCGGGGCGGACATCGTCTACAGCCCGTACGCGATCCAGCGCGACGCCCGCTCCTACGACCGCCACCTCGACTTCGATCCCGACCGGTGGCTGCCGGAACGGGCCAAGCAGGTGCCCAAGTACGCGATGAGCCCCTTCAGCGTCGGCAACCGCAAGTGCCCCAGCGACCACTTCTCCATGACCCAGCTGAGCCTGATCACGGCGGCGATCTCGGCGAAGTACCGCTTCGAGCGGGTCGCGGGGTCGAACGACACCACCCGTGTGGGCATCACGCTCCGCCCGCACGACCTGCGGCTGAGGCCGCTGCCCTGGTAGCGGTGTCCGGGCAGGAGAGCTGGTACCGGCGCGCGCTCAGGCGGCCTCAGGGCCCCGGAACGCGCGCCGGTAGGCGTTCGGGGTGGTGCCGAGCGCCCGGACGAACTGGTGCCGCAGCGCCGCCGCCGTACCGAACCCGGTGCGCCAGGCGATCGCGTCCATGGTCTCGTCGGTCCCCTCCAGCAACTCCTGTGCGCGCAGCACCCGTTGCCGCAGTATCCACCGGTAGGGAGTGGTCCCGGTCTCCTGCTGGAAGCGGCGGGCGAAGGTGCGCGGCGCCATGTGGGCACGGGCGGCGAGCTGCTCGACGGTCACCTCCTGGTCGAGGTGCTCCTCCATCCAGACCAGCACCTCGCCGACGGTGTCGCACGGGCCCTTCGGCAGCGGCCGCTCGATGTACTGAGCCTGCCCGCCGTCCCGGTGCGGCGGTACGACCATCCGGCGGGCGATCTTGTTGGCGACCTCGGGACCCTGCTCCTTGCGCACGATGTGCAGACAGGCGTCGATCCCGGCGGCGGTGCCGGCCGAGGTGATCACGGGATCCTCGTCGACGTACAGCACGTCCGGCTCCACGCTCAGCCGCGGGTACTGGCGGGCCAGCTCCTCGGCATGGTGCCAGTGCACGGCGCAGCGCCGGCCGTCCAGCAGCCCGGCGGCGGCGAGCACGAAGACGCCCGAGCAGACGCTGAGCACCCGGGCGCCGCGGTCCACCCCGCGCCGCAGGGCATCCAGCAGCTCGGGCGGGAACGCACGCGAGTCGTAGCAGGCCCCGGCCGGTACGGCGATCAGATCGGCCGCTTCCAGGCGCTCCAGGCCGTGCTCGACCTGCAGGGTGAACCCCGCGTTGGAGCGCAGCACAGGGCCCTCGGCCGAGGCGACCGCGAAGTCGTACACCGGCAGACCCTCGTCACTGCGGTCGATGCCGAAGACCTCGCAGACGACGGCCATCTCGAAGGGGTTCACGCCGTCGAGCAGTACGGCGGCCACGTTCTGCAGCATGCTGCCAGTGTGCCTCGCCGGTGGCAGTAAATCGAGGGTGTATGGCAGTCCTGCCACTCCCGGTAAGGAGCATCCGGCGCGAGAGTGGTGTCCATGAACGTGACGCAGACAGAAGGACTGCTCGGAATGATCGCCGTGATCGGGATCCTGGGCCTCCTGGTCCTCCCGGCGGTGATCGGCATCGTCCACGACAAGATCATCGACCGCCAGATCAGCAGGGCGCAGCGCGAGGAGGTGACGCAGACGAAGGAGACGAAGGAGACGAGGCGGCCGAGCCGGCCCCGCGGGCACCATGGCGCGGCCCGCCCCGTCTGAACGGCCGGTCAGAAGTCTTCGTCCAGGTCGACGGTGCCCTCGACCGCGACCTGGTACGCCGACGGGCGGCGCTCGAAGAAGTTCGTCAGTTCCTGGACGCCCTGCAGCTCCATGAAGGAGAACGGGTTCTCCGAGCCGTACACCGGGGCGAAGCCGAGGCGGGTGAGGCGCTGGTCGGCGACGCACTCCAGGTACTGCCGCATCGACTCGGTGTTCATGCCCGGCAGGCCGTCGCCGCACAGGTCGCGCGCGAACTGCAGCTCGGCCTCGACGGCCTCCCTCAGCATGTCGGTGACCTCCCGCCCCAGCTCGTCGTCGAAGAGGTCCGGCTCCTCCTTGCGGACGGTGTCGACCACGTCGAAGGCGAAGGACATGTGCATCGTCTCGTCGCGGAACACCCAGTTGGTGCCGGTCGCCAGGCCGTGCAGGAGGCCCCGGCTGCGGAACCAGTAGACGTACGCGAAGGCGCCGTAGAAGAACAGGCCCTCGATGCACGCGGCGAAGCAGATCAGGTTGAGCAGGAAGCGGCGGCGGTCGGCCTTCGTCTCCAGCCGCTCCAGCTTCTCCACCTCGTTGATCCACTTGAAGCAGAACTGCGCCTTCTCGCGGATGGACGGGATGTTCTCGACGGCCGCGAAGGCCGCCGCCCGGTCGTCCGGGTCGGGCAGGTAGGTGTCCAGCAGCGTCAGATAGAACTGGACGTGCACGGCCTCCTCGAAGAGCTGACGGCTCAGGTAGAGCCGCGCCTCGGGGGAGTTGATGTGCTTGTACAGCGTCAGCACCAGGTTGTTGGCGACGATCGAGTCACCGGTCGCGAAGAAGGCGACCAGGCGGCCGATGAGGTGCTGTTCCTCCGGCGTCAGCTTCGCGAGGTCGGCGACGTCCGAGTGGAGGTCGACCTCCTCCACATGCCAGGTGTTCTTGATGGCGTCCCGGTAGCGCTCGTAGAAGTCGGGGTAGCGCATGGGGCGCAGAGTCAGCTCGAAGCCGGGGTCGAGCAGGTTCTGGTCAGTCATGACAGTCGGCGCGAAGCGCCGTCCTCCAGGGGTGGTGGTCGGGTGGCGGGCGGGAATTACTGGCAGGCCTCGCAGGACTCGGGGTTCTCGAGGGAGCAGGCGACGGCGTCGGGGTCGGCGGCCTGCTGGACCGGGATGGGGGCCGTGGTCCGCTCCTGGCCCTGGGCCGCGCGGGCGATGCGGGTCGCCGGGCGGGAGCGCAGGTAGTACGTCGTCTTCAGCCCGGACTTCCAGGCGTACGCGTACATCGAGGAGAGCTTGCCGATGGTCGGCGTCTCCAGGAAGAGGTTCAGGGACTGGGCCTGGTCCAGGAACGGGGTACGGGCCGCCGCCATGTCGATCAGTCCGCGCTGCGGGATCTCCCACGCCGTGCGGTACAGCCGTCGTACGTCCTCGGGGATCCAGACGAAGTCCTGCACCGAGCCGTTCGCGTCGCGCAGCGCCTCGCGGGTGCGGGCGTCCCACACGCCGAGGTCCTTCAGGTCCTGCACCAGATAGGAGTTGACCTGGAGGAACTCACCGGACAGCGTCTCGCGCTTGAACAGGTTCGACACCTGCGGCTCGATGCACTCGTACACACCCGCGATGGAGGCGATGGTGGCGGTGGGCGCGATGGCGAGCAGCAGGGAGTTGCGCATGCCGACCTCGGCGACACGGCTGCGCAGGGCGGCCCAGCGCTCCGGCCAGGTCAGCTCGACGCCGTAGTGGTCGGGGTGCAGCACGCCCTGGGCCGTACGGGTCTTCTCCCAGGCCGGCAGCGGGCCGCTGCGCTCGGCGAGGTCGGCGGAGGCCTCGTACGCGGCGAGCATGATCCGCTCGGCGATCCGGGTGGACAGGGCCTTGGCCTCCGGCGAGTCGAAGGGCAGGCGCAGCTTGAAGAAGACGTCCTGCAGACCCATCGCGCCGAGGCCGACGGGACGCCACTTGGCGTTCGACCGCCCCGCCTGCTCGGTGGGGTAGAAGTTGATGTCGACCACGCGGTCCAGGAAGGTGACGGCGGTGCGGACGGTCTCGTCCAGCCGCCGCCAGTCGAGGTCAGCGGTCGTCGTGTCGACAAAGGCACCCAGATTGACGGACCCCAGGTTGCACACCGCCGTCTCCCCGTCGTCCGTGACCTCCAGGATCTCCGTGCAGAGGTTGGAGGAGTGGACGACGTGCCCCGGCAGGGCCGTCTGGTTGGCGGTGCGGTTGGCCGCGTCCTTGAAGGTCATCCAGCCGTTGCCGGTCTGCGCGAGGGTGCGCATCATCCGGCCGTACAGCTCACGGGCCGGCATGGTCTTCTTCGCCAGGCCCGCCTGCTCGGCCTTGCGGTAGGCGGCGTCGAACTCCTCGCCCCACAGGTCCACCAGGTCCGGCACGTCCGCCGGGGAGAACAGCGACCACTGCCCGTCGGCGTCGACCCGGCGCATGAACTCGTCCGGGACCCAGTGCGCGAGGTTCAGGTTGTGCGTACGGCGGGCGTCCTCACCGGTGTTGTCCCGCAGCTCCAGGAACTCCTCGATGTCGGAGTGCCAGGTCTCCAGGTAGACGGCCGCGGCACCCTTGCGCCGGCCGCCCTGGTTCACGGCCGCCACCGAGGCGTCCAGGGTCTTCAGGAACGGCACGATGCCGTTGGAGTGCCCGTTGGTGCCCCGGATCAGCGAACCGCGGCTGCGGATGCGGGAGTACGACAGACCGATGCCGCCGGCGTGCTTGGAGAGCCGGGCCACCTGGTGGTAGCGCTCGTAGATGGAGTCGAGCTCGTCCTTCGGGGAGTCGAGGAGGTAGCAGGACGACATCTGGGGGTGCCGGGTGCCGGAGTTGAAGAGCGTGGGGGAGGAGGGGAGGTAGTCGAGGCGGCTCATGAGCCCGTAGAGCGAGGCCACTTCGTCCACGGAACGGGTCGTGTCGTCCTCGGCCAGGCCGCTCGCGACCCGCAGCATGAAGTGCTGGGGCGTCTCGATGACCTTGCGGGTGATCGGGTGCCGGAGGAGATAGCGGCTGTGCAGAGTCCGCAGCCCGAAGTAGCCGAAGCGGTCGTCGGCCCGGCGGTCGATCAGCGCGTCGAGCCGCTCGGCGTGCAGCCGGACGAAGTCGGCGGTGCGGTCGGCGATGAGCCCCTCGCGGTGCCCCACGGCCACGGACCCGGTGAAGGACGTCACGCCCTGCGAGGCGGCCTCGGCGCGGATGGAGAGCGTCAGCAGCCGGGCGGCCAGCCGGGAGTAGGCGGGGTCCTCGGAGATGAGCCCGGCGGCGGCCTCCGTGGCCAGCTCGCGCAACTCCGCCTCGTCGGCGCGCGCAGACCGGCCGCGCAGCGCGGCGGCGGCGACCCGGCCGGGGTCGGCGTCGGGGAGGTCGGCGGTCAGCTCGGTCAGGGTCCGCAGCAGCGCGGTACCGGGACCGTCGGTCTGCGGATCTGTGGCCGAAGTGCCGCTGACTGAAGCCGGATCTGCTGGCGCGATGGTCACGTGGGGCTCTCCCTCGCTCGGCACGGGGGCCTTGCGGAGGGCAGGGGCAGCCACGAGCGCACACGGCGTCGCGTCCACCGGCCCACTCCACGAGGCCCGGACGTCTGAAGGTCACCCGGACCGGACGGCCGGGTGCGCTGCCGACAGGTCCTCGGACTGACTCCTGAGCGCAGACACGCACAAGTACACCGTTGCGGGACAGTTCCGGATTCGCACCGGATTCCCCTGCGGCGACAGCGAGCATGAGCATACATCTAGTGCCGGGCTGTCGTGTCACCCCCAGATGTTGTGTCGTGACGGTGTCAGAGCGTCAACTGGTAGGTGAGCAGAGTGATGTCGTCCAGCTCGGGCAGCGGATTCCAGTCCCGCTCGGGCGTGCGGACGAAACCCAGCCGTTCGTAGATGCGGTGGGCGGCGTGCATGGTGCGCTGGGTGGACAGGACGACGGCTCGGCAGCCCTCGATGGCCCGTGCGCGGTCGACGCAGGCCCGGACGAGGGCCTCGCCCGCGCCCTGGCCACGGCCGGCCCGGGCGACGGCCAGCATGCGGATCTCGGCCTCTTCGGGGCGGGCGATGTCGGCCATGGGGCCGGGGGACGGTACGAAGGTGACTCCGCCGAGGAGGGTGTCGTTCCGTGCGGCCACGAGTACGTCGGCCGCGGCCGCTCTCTTGCCGACGTTGCGCAGCTCGTCGAGGTAGGCGTCGCTCTCCCCGAAGTCGAGGAGGCCGTCCTGGAGGTAGGCCTGGGCGGTGATCTCGCCGAGGGGGCCGTACTCGTCGGGGGTGGCGTGCCGGATCACGATGTCCATGGCACCGAGTCTGCCGGACGGGTACGACGACGGGCCGCCGGAATTCCCTCCGACGGCCCGTCGTACGACAGCTGTTCAGTGACCGGCGCCCGCGGTGGCCGGCGGGAGCTCCACCTGGACCCCGGGGTCTCCCGCGTCCGCCGTGTAGTCCTCCGGCCTGGTCTCGTCGACGCCCTCGGGGGCCTTCAGGGCCTTGAGGACGAAGGTGAGGACCACGGTGACCACGACGTTGAGGACGAAGGCCGTGAGACCGATGTAGCCGATCTCGCCTATGCCGGGGATGTCCTTCGCCGAGCCGCCGAAGTGCTTCTGGGTCGGGGAGGCGACGCCGTACGCGGCGACCGTGCCGTACACCATGCCGACCGCCCAGCCGGCGAGCAGCGCCCAGCGGTGGAACCAGCGGGTGAACAGGCCGCCGACCAGGGCCGGGAAGGTCTGCAGGATCCAGATGCCGCCCAGCAGCTGGAAGTTGATCGCGACGGTCTTGTCCATGGTGAGGACGAAGACCAGCGCGCCGACCTTCACCAGCAGCGACACGAACTTGGAGACCTGGGCCTCCTGCTTCGGCGTCGCGTCCGGCTTGATGAAGTCCCGGTAGATGTTGCGGGTGAAGAGGTTCGCCGCCGCGATGGACATGATCGCCGCCGGGACCAGCGCGCCGATGCCGATCGCCGCGAACGCCACGCCCGCGAACCAGTCCGGGAACATGTCCTCGAACAGCTGCGGGATGGCCAGCTGGCCGTTGGTGACCTTGACCCCGGCCGCGATCGCCATGAAGCCCAGCAGGGCCAGCAGGCCGAGCATCAGGGAGTACAGCGGCAGGATCGTGGTGTTGCGGCGGATCACGTCACGGCTCTTGGAGGACAGGGTCGCGGTGATCGAGTGCGGGTACATGAAGAGCGCGAGTGCGGAGCCCAGGGCCAGGGTGGCGTAGGTCCACTGACCGGCCTCCGGAGGCGCGAGCGCGCCGCGCGGCTTGCCGGTCGCCGGGCTGATCTGGCTGAACGCGTGGCCCGCCTTGGCGAAGATGTCGTCGAAGCCGCCCAGCTTGATCGGGATGTAGATGATCGCCACCGCGATGACGATGTAGATCAGCGCGTCCTTCACGAAGGCGATCAGGGCGGGGGCGCGCAGGCCCGAGGAGTAGGTGTACGCCGCCAGCACGCCGAAGGCGATCAGCAGGGGCAGGTCCCGCACGAACCAGTTGCTGCTGCTGTCCCCGCCGACGCCCATCACGTCCAGCACCGCCTGGATGCCGACGAGCTGGAGCGCGATGTACGGCATCGTCGCCAGGATGCCGGTCAGCGCCACCGCCAGCGACAGTCCCTTGGAGCCGAAGCGGCCCCGCACGAAGTCGGAGGTGGTGACGTACCCATGGCGGTGCGAGACCGACCACAGGCGCGGCAGGAAGGTGAAGATCAGCGGGTAGACCAGGATCGTGTACGGCACCGCGAAGAAGCCGGACGCGCCCGCCGCGTAGATCGCCGCCGGTACGGCGACGAAGGTGTACGCCGTGTACAGGTCGCCGCCGAGCAGGAACCAGGTGATCCAGGTGCCGAACGACCGTCCGCCCAGGCCCCATTCGTCCAGGGAGTGCTCGTTCTCGGCCCTGCGCCAGCGGGCGGCGAGGAAGCCCAGGACCGTGACGGCCAGGAAGAAGAAGATGAAGACGCCGAGCGCGACGCCGTTGACGCCGTTCTTCACTTGGCCTCACCGCCCTGCTGCGCGGCGCGGCCGCGCTGGTCGCGCTGCCACAGCTTGTACGCGGTCATCGTGAGCGCGGTGGAGATCAGCACCCACAGCATCTGGTACCAGTAGAAGAACGGGATCCCGACGAAGGCGGGGTCCGTCTTCGCGTAGGAGCCGACCCAGAGCATCGCCACGAAGGGTGCGACGAGACACAGACCGATGATCACGCGGACCGGTGTCACCACCGGTGGTCTCACTTCAGGCGTTTCGGACATGTCACGGCTCCGTCCCCTCGCTGATGACCTGTGTAATGCGCAGGCAATGTAGGTGACGGGGTCGTGGAAGCGGAAGACCTTGTCCGGATCTCGGTATATCGATTCAGCGACGGTCCGCGGGGTCCTGCTCGGCGGGCCGCTTCAGCCGCGCGACGCTGCATTGCCCCGGGGGATAACCCCCGGACCCCCAGCCGACCTCGCTCTCGGGCGGTTTCACTCGGCGGGCCGCTTCAGCCGCGCGACGCTGCATTGCCCGGGGGATAACCCCCGGACCCCCAGCCGACCTCGCTCTCGGGCGGTTTCACTCGGCGGGCCGCTTCAGCCGCGCGACGAACTTGTAGCGGTCGCCCCGGTAGACCGAGCGCACCCACTCCACCGGCTTGCCCTCGTGGTCCAGGGAGTGGCGGGAGAGCATCAGCATCGGCAGGCCCACATCGGTACCGAGCAGGCCCGCCTCGCGCGGGGTGGCCAGCGAGGTCTCGATGGTCTCCTCGGCCTCGGCGAGGTGGACGTCGTAGACCTCGGCGAGGGCGGTGTAGAGGGACGTGTACTTCACCAGGGAGCGGCGCAGGGCCGGGAAGCGCTTGGCGCTCAGGTGGGTGGTCTCGATGGCCATCGGCTCACCGTTGGCCATGCGCAGCCGCTCGATGCGCAGCACGCGGCCGCCGGCGGTGATGTCGAGCAGCCCGGCGAGCCGGTCGTCGGCGGTGACGTACCCGATGTCCAGCAGCTGCGAGGTCGGCTCCAGGCCCTGGGCGCGCATGTCCTCGGTGTAGGAGGTGAGCTGGAGCGCCTGGGAGACCTTGGGCTTGGCGACGAACGTGCCCTTGCCCTGGATGCGCTCCAGGCGCCCCTCGACCACCAGTTCCTGCAGGGCCTGGCGGACGGTGGTGCGGGAGGTGTCGAACTCGGCCGCCAGCGTGCGCTCGGGCGGGACCGGCGTGCCCGGCGCCTGGGTCTCCGTCATGTCGAGCAGGTGCTTCTTCAGGCGGTAGTACTTGGGCACGCGCGCCGTACGGACGGTCGTCCCGGCCTCGTTCTCCGCACTGCTGACGTCGGTGCTCATGCTCTGCCTTCCCGGCTCCGGATGCCGAAAGCGACCGACATCCCATCGGCCACGGCTCACATCGTGGCACGGGTTCCTCTGTCAGGGCTCCACCCGCACGCTCCGTGATCTCCTCTATATACAGTGGCGACCGAGGCTGGTCTAGTCCAACGGGCGGCGATCGGGCGTCAGATCCCCTGCCAGTCCGGCTTGCCCGCGTAGGTGTGCCGGAAGTAGTCGGCCAGCTTCAGCTTGGACGCGGCCGCCTCGTCGACGACCACCGTGGCGTGCGGGTGCAGCTGGAGCGCGGAGGCCGGGCAGACGGCCGCGACCGGGCCCTCGACCGTCGCGGCGACCGCGTCCGCCTTGCCCTCGCCGGTCGCCAGCAGCACCAGGTGCCGGGCCTCCAGGATGGTGCCGATGCCCTGGGTGATCACGTGGTGCGGCACCTGCTCGATGTCGCCGTCGAAGAAACGGGCGTTGTCGACACGGGTCTGCTCGGTCAGCGTCTTGATCCGGGTGCGGGAGGCGAGGGACGAGCAGGGCTCGTTGAAGCCGATGTGCCCGTCGGTGCCGATGCCCAGCAACTGCAGGTCGACCCCGCCCGCCTCGGCGAGCGCGCGGTCGTACGCCGCGCAGGCCGCCCGGATGTCCTCGGCCGTGCCGTCGGGCCCGAGGAACTTGTCCATGCCGATGCCGAGCGGTTCCAGGACCTCCCGGCGCAGCACCGAGCGGTAGGACTCGGGGTGGTCGGCGGGCAGTCCCACGTACTCGTCGAGCTGGGCGATGCGCGCCCGCGCGGTGTCCACGGCGCCGGAGCGCACCTTCGCGGTCAGCGCCTGGTAGATGGGCAGCGGGGTGGAGCCGGTGGCCACGCCGAGCAGGGCGTCGGGCTTGCGTCGCAGCAGCTGTGCCATGGCCTCGGCGATGAGCTCGCCGCCCGCCGCGGCGTCCGGAACGATGACAACTTCCACGCTGGGCCTGCCGTTCTGAAGTGGGCTCTGGACGTCTCTATGTGGTTTAGACCAATCTAACAGAACCGGGCTCCCGGGATGGGCTTCCGCATTTCTCTAAGGCCCGCTATAAAATGCCTTCCATGGTGACCTCCAGAACGCGCGGCCGACCCCGCTCCTTCGATCGTGCCACCGCCCTGGAGAAGGCGCTCATGGCCTTCTGGGAGCACGGCTACGAGGCCACCTCGGTCGCCGACCTCACCCGGATCATGGGCATCGGCGCGCCGAGCCTGTACGCGGCCTTCGGTGACAAGCGGACGCTGTTCGAGGAGGTCGTGCGGCTCTACACCGACACCTACGGCGCCTTCGGCGAGCGCGCCCTCGCCGAGGAGCCCACCGCCCGCGCGGCCGTCGAGCGCACGCTGCGCGAGGCCGCCGCCGAGTACACCGACCCCGCCCATCCCTACGGCTGCCTGGTCGTGCACGCCGCCACCAACTGCACCAGCCCCGAGGTGGAACGGCTGCTGCGGGAGCGGCGCAACGCGGGCATCGCCGCCCTCGAGTCCCGGATCCGGGCGGACGTCGCGGCGGGGCGGCTCCCGGCCGGCACCGGCGCCGCCGCCCTCGCCCGGCACGCCGGCGCCATGATCCAGGGCATGTCCCAGCAGGCCCGCGACGGAGCGAGCCGCGGTGAACTGGAGGCGCTCGCGGAAATTGCCCTGTCCATCTGGCCCCAAGGGTGAGCCGGGCGGGCTAGGCTGCGTGGCATCGGGTGCCATCAGTCGTGCATGCCGACAAGACCATGGACACATCCTTGTGGTCTAGTCCACAATCGACGCGAGCGTATCTGCGTGCACAAGCCTCCGTCTTCCCCGCACAGGAAGGCGGATCGAGGATCCGGAGCTCTCTGCCCTGACTGCCCCGGCTCCTCGACCTTCGGCCGACCGGGACCGCACACCCCACGGCCGATGATGCTCCGGGCTGCGGTGCCGGGAGGGTTGAGGGTCCCTTCCAGGCGCCGCGGCCCGCGGGTGTTTCCGTGGTCGGTCGCAGGTGTTTTTCGGCCATGTTCGGACGTCCGGGTACGCTCGCAGACGTGCCCTCCATGAACGAACTGGTCCGCCAGCACACCGCCCTCGGCGACTCCGACCTCGAGTGGCTCCATCTGCTGGTCTCGGAGTGGCAGCTGCTCTCCGACCTCTCCTTCGCCGACCTGGTTCTGTGGGTCCCCACCCGGGACGGCACCCGGTACGTCTCGGTCGCCCAGATGCGCCCCAACACCGGCCCCACCTCCTACCAGGACGACATGGTCGGTCACCTGGTCCCGCGCGGCCGGCGGCCCATGCTGGACGCGGCGCTGGACGAGGGCCGGATCGTGCGCGAGGGCGACCCGGAGTGGCGCGAAGAGGTCCCCGTACGGGTCGAGTCCATCCCCGTACGGC
Organism: Streptomyces sp. RB17; assembly: GCF_009604455.1. Lineage (GTDB taxonomy): Bacteria > Actinomycetota > Actinomycetes > Streptomycetales > Streptomycetaceae > Streptomyces. The sequence goes on along the minus strand of NZ_WEGL01000003.1, from coordinate 89,489 downwards.
GCGAGGGCCGCGTCCTCGGCGTGATCGCCCGCAACACCAACCTGCTCACCGTCCGCACCCCGAGCCGGCTGGAGCTCACCTACCTCCAGAGCGCCTCCGACCTCGCGCAGATGATCGCGGCAGGATCGTTCCCCTTCCCCGACCAGCAGGTCGACATGGACGCCTCGCCGCGCGTCGGCGACGGCCTGATCCGGCTGGACGCCGACGGCATCGTCCAGTACGCCTCCCCGAACGCACTGTCCGCCTACCACCGCCTGGGCCTCGCCGCCGACCTGGTCGGCCAGCACCTCGGGCAGACCACCGCCGAACTCGCCCCGACCCGGGGACCGATCGACGAGGCGCTCGCCAAGGCGGCCAGCGGCTGGGCGCCGCGCGAGTTCGAGATCGAGTCCGACGACGGGGTCATCCAGTTCCGGGCCATCCCGCTCAAGCCCAAGGGCACCCGGATCGGTTCGCTGGTGCTGTGCCGGGACGTCACGGAACTGCGGCGCCGCGAACGGGAGTTGATCACCAAGGACGCGACCATCCGGGAGATCCACCACCGGGTGAAGAACAACCTCCAGACGGTCGCCGCGCTGCTGCGGCTGCAGGCCCGGCGCATCGAGTCCGAGCGCGGCCGGGAAGCCCTGGAGGAGGCCGTCCGCCGGGTCGGCTCCATCGCGATCGTGCATGAGACGCTGTCTCAGAACCTGGACGAGCGCGTGGAGTTCGACGACATCGCCGACCGCGTGCTGGCGATGGTCGCGGAGATCTCGCCGGGCAAGGTGACCGGCCGGCGCAGCGGGCGGTTCGGGATCCTCGACGCCGAGGTGGCCACCCCGCTGTCGATGGTCCTCACCGAGGTCCTGCAGAACGCCCTGGAGCACGGCTTCCGCGAGGGCGACACCGGCACGGTCGAGGTCTCCGCGATCCGTGGCGGTACGACGAAGGAGGCCCGCCTCCTCGTCACCGTCCAGGACGACGGCGTCGGGCTGCCCGAGAACTTCGACCCGCACCGCTCGGGCAACCTGGGCCTGCAGATCGTACGCACCCTGGTGGAGGGCGAGTTGGGCGGCACCTTCGACATGGTCCCGGCGCCGGAGCGGGGGACCAGGGTGATCCTGGACATTCCGGTGCGGGCACAGAAGTAGCCCAACTGCCGTAGGGCAGCGGCCGTTTGTGTTACGGAGCGTGGGCACAGCAAAAAGCCCCGGACCGCCGTTGGTCCGAGGCTCGTGCTCGTTGCTGCTCTGCTAAATCGCTAGCGGCATCGGGGGATACTGCGCGCTGCGGCTCGGGGGCGGGAGATGCGTGCGTGCTGCACGCGCCGCCAAGCTCAGGCTGTCAGCAGGGGTGGGTATGTCAGGCGGAGGCCTGACGGGCCCGGTTGCGGGCGGCGCGGCGCTTCATGGCGCGGCGCTCGTCCTCGCTGAGACCACCCCAGACGCCGGAGTCCTGACCGGACTCGAGCGCCCACTGCAGGCACTGCTCCATGACGGGGCAGCGACGGCAGACGGCCTTGGCTTCCTCGATCTGCAGCAGCGCAGGACCGGTGTTGCCGATGGGGAAGAAGAGCTCGGGGTCTTCCTCGCGGCAAACGGCGTTGTGACGCCAGTCCATGGCTGCTACCTCTCCTAGGTTCTCTGAACGTATTACGTGCAGGTTGCTTGTGAATGTGAACGCTTTCACGAATCCCTCAACAAGTGAAGGGCCGACCGCCGAGTCTCCCCGGCGTGGTCCTTGGTTTGAAGAGGGGTTCCGGTGATCAGTGGAGGCCGGTGTTGCGGGCCGTCCCGATCGCCACGTAGAGACTCGCAAACCTCGGCGACGGATACAACCCCTTCCGGAAAGTTTTTTTTGATTCCTCGGTGTCGACTAGGTCACAGCCGTACTTCCATGGGGTGGACCCTGGCCTAAACGTTCGAGTGAAAGGACTTTTGCCTGTTCCGCTCACACAATCACACGCAGTGCACGGCGTACGCCTGTGAACGTCACGCTCGTACGCAGTCCCAGGTGGTCACCGTCCATCTGCAGGGGCAGAGGCACCTTCGAATGCAAGGTGAACCGGTCCAGATCGTGCAGCGAGGCGACATGTCGACCATGCGGTCCGCGCTCGGGGGACGAAGTGAGCAACTGGGTGCCATACCGGGCAACCGCGGCCGTCGACAGACGGCTGAGACCGAGCACGTCGACGCCGGTATCGAACGAGGCCTTAGGCGATGTGTACATGGGGCGATTGCCGAGATACGTCCAAGGGGACGTGTTCGAGACTATGGCGACCACGAGATCGGCGATCGGGTCCTCGCCGGGCTGCTCCAGCGTGATCGAGCCGTGCCGGCGGTTCGGCTCACCGAGGAACTGCCGGATCACCTGACGTACGTACAACGCGTGCGTCGACTTCTTCCCGCGCTCGCGCTGCTGCTCCACCCGGCCGACGACACCCGCGTCGAAACCCAGCCCCGCGTTGAAGGTGAACCAGCGGTCCGGGACCGCCTCGTCCTCGGTGCCGGGTGTGCCCGAGGTCAGCCCGAGCCCGACGACCCGCTCCCGGCCCTCGCGCAGCGCGTCCAGCAGGGCGCCGGTGGCCTCGACCGGGTCGTTGGGTAGGCCCAGGGCGCGGGCGAAGACGTTCGTGGAGCCGCCGGGTACGACGGCGAGACCGGGCAGGCGCTCGGGGTCGGGGCCGGCGTGCAGCAGGCCGTTGACGACCTCGTTGACCGTGCCGTCGCCGCCGAGGGCCACGACCAGATCGATGTCGTCGCTGTCCGCCGCCTGCCGGCCGAGGTCGCGCGCGTGTCCGCGGTACTGGGTGGTGACCGCTTCCAGCTTCATCTCGCTCGCCAGCGCGTGGATCAGCACGTCACGCGTGCGTGCGCTTGTGGTGGTTGCCGCCGGGTTGACCACGAGAAGTGCACGCATGGACTGCAGCGTACCTACTGGGGGGTACCGGGCCCATAGCGAGGTAGGGATCAGGTAAGAGGTGGGGGCGTGACGGTAGACACGCCGCCCGTCTGCGGGCCGCCCCTGCGGGGCGCTGACACCGCCCCGCTACCCTGCTGGGGTGAGCAGCGAGCAGAACCCCGCCCAGGACACCGCCGAAGCCGGCGCAGCGACACGGCCGCGTCGATTGACGTACGCCGCCCTGCTGGCCGGGCTGGAGGGCGTCGCCCTCGGGGTCGGCGGGCTGTGGGTGCTCGTTCTCGGGCTCACCGGCTCCCCGGACGACCGGCAGCAGGCCGTGACCCTCGGCGTCACGCTGGCCGTCCTCGCGCTGCTGCCGCTGCTCGCCGCGCGCGGACTGCTGCTGCGGCGCAGCTGGAGCCGGGGCCCCGCGGTGATCACCCAGCTCATGGCGCTGCCGATCGCCTACAACCTGCTCCAGGCCGACAGCATGGCCATCCCGGCCGGCATCGCCATCGCGGTCGTCGCCGTGGCCGCGCTCGTCCTGCTCGTCAACGGCGAGACGACCCGGGCCCTCGGCATCAAGGGACCGGGCCGCGCCGAATAACCGGCCTCACTCCTCCACGAGCAGCTTCTCCCGCAGCTGGGCCAGGGTGCGGGCCAGCAGCCGGGAGACGTGCATCTGGGAGATGCCGACCTCCTGCGCGATCTGCGACTGGGTCATGTTCCCGAAGAACCGCAGCAGCAGGATCCGCTTCTCCCGCGGCGGCAGATCCTCCAGCAGCGGCTTGAGGGACTCCCGGTACTCCACGCCCTCCAGCGCCTCGTCCTCCGCGCCGAGCGTGTCGGCGACCGCCGGGGACTCGTCGTCGGTGTCGGGGACGTCCAGGGACAGCGTGGAGTACGCGTTGGCGGACTCCAGGCCCTCCAGGACCTCCTCCTCGGAGATCGCGAGCTTCTCGGCCAGCTCGTGGACCGTGGGGGAGCGGCCGTGCAGCTGGGACAGCTCGGCCGTCGCCGTGGTCAGCGCGAGCCGCAGCTCCTGCAGCCGGCGCGGCACGCGCACCGCCCAGCCCTTGTCGCGGAAGTGCCGCTTGATCTCGCCGACCACGGTGGGCGTGGCGTACGTGGAGAACTCCACGCCACGGTCCGGGTCGAAGCGGTCGACGGACTTGATCAGGCCGATCGTGGCGACCTGGGTGAGGTCGTCCAGCGGCTCGCCGCGGTTGCGGAACCGGCGCGCCAGGTGCTCCACGAGCGGCAGATGCATACGGACCAGCTGATTGCGCAGCTCCGCGTACTCCGGGCTGCCCTCCTTCAGCGCGCGCAGCTCCACGAACATCGCCCGCGCCCCGCTGCGGTCCGCCGGGTCGTGCTGTACGGCCTGCACGGCCTCCGCGGCCGGCGTGTCGTCCTCGGCGTTCCGCTCGTGCTCGCTCATCGTCCCGCCCGTAGCCCTTCCCCGAGCCCTGGCCCCCGTGCGGCCGGCGGAGCCGGCGCCGCCCGACGCCTCCGGCGGTACGCCCTGCACGGCACCGTCGGCGCCGATCCGCGCGGAGTCGTCCTCCGGGTGTGGCCTGGCCTGCTCGGGGATGCCGTCGATGCCGTCCGCCATGCGCCGGGAACCGTCCCGGGGAGTCTCCCCGGCAAGGTCGTCCGGGCTCGGCCAGGGGGCACCCCCGTCCCCGGCCGGCAGCTCCCGTGTGCCGCGCTCTTCGTCCCGCACCGGACCGTCCCCGTTCCTCACGCCGGGCCGGGGCCCGCGCCGCGCTGTTTGTAGAGGCTGATCGACACGGTCTTGTCCTCGTCGACGGCGGACGAGACCTTGCCCGCGAGGGCCGAGAGCACGGTCCAGGCGAAGGTGTCCCGCGAGGGGGCGTGACCGTCCGTGGTCGGCGCCGAGACCGTGACCTCCAGCGAGTCGTCGACGAGCCGGAAGACACAGCTGAGCACGGAGCCGGGCACAGCCTGTTGGAGCAGGATCGCGCAGGCCTCGTCGACGGCGATGCGCAGGTCCTCGATCTCGTCCAGGGTGAAGTCCAAGCGAGCCGCGAGACCGGCCGTGGCCGTCCGCAGCACCGACAGGTAGGCACCCGCGGCCGGCAGCCGGACTTCCACAAAGTCCTGGTTCGCCGCGGGCTCGCCTGCGATCTGGGACACCCTCACCTCCATGGTGGTACAAGCTCTACGGGGCCGAGGGTCGCCCCCCGGGGTAACGCGTGCGCGGTTCCGCGGTGACGCTATCGCGCTCCGAACGGTCCTGTCCCGGGACCCCGACCCCCCTGGCGTCACTCACAGTAAAGCTGTGCATACGCTCCGTGTCTAGAGGGTTTGCGGGCCCAAATGGGAAGAACGCGCGCCGGGTTGACGTACCCAGACGTCAGACGCTCGAACCGTCGTGCGGCAGCCGCCGCATGCAGTGTCACACGAGAACGCGGTCGAGCGGGAATGCGATCGGCCGAGATCCCGCTCGGAAGAGGGCCGGACGGGGGTTGGGCGGGGGTCAGACGAGTACGTGGTCCACGAAGCACCACCGCCAGTCCTCGCCGGGCTCGAAGGTCCGCATCACCGGGTGGCCGGTCGTCTCGTGGTGCTGCGTCGCGTGCCGGCCGGGCGAGGAGTCGCAGCAGCCGACGTGGCCGCAGGTGAGGCACAGCCGCAGCTGCACGGGATGCGTGCCGTCGCGCAGGCACTCCGGGCAGGTGGGCTCGAGCGGTTCCGGTTCCGGGAGCGGCAGCGCGTCGGCGTGCGTGCACTGTTTCATGATTGCCAGATTACGACGGGCGTGCGGGTGACCGCGCGGAAAACGAGGGTGGGCGAGGACCATGGACGTGATGCCGCTGCTGTTGCTGGTGGCGGGCAGTGCGGCGATCGCGGGGGCCGCCCGGCGCACTCCGGTGCCGGCGCCGCTGCTGCTGGTCGCCGTCGGCCTGGCGATCTCGTACGTCCCCGGGATCCCGCACTACACCCTGGACCCGCAGATCGTCCTGCCCCTGGTGCTGCCCCCGCTGCTGTACAAGGAGGGCACGGAGAGCTCGTACCTCGACCTGCGCGCGCAGATGCGGCCGGTGGGGCTGCTGTCGATCGGGTACGTGCTCTTCGCGACCTTCGTCGTCGGCTGGGTCGCCTATCTCGTCGTACCCGGGCTGCCGCTGCCCGCCGCGCTCGTGCTGGGCGCGGTGGTCGCGCCGACGGACGCGGTCGCGGCCGCGGCGATCGCGCGCCGGGTGGGCCTGCCGTCCAGGATCACCACCATCCTCCAGGGCGAGTCCCTGCTCAACGACGCCACCGCGATCACCGCCTACCGGGTGGCCCTCGCCGCGGCCGTCGGCGAGGGTGCCACCTGGGCGGGCGGGATCGGCGAGTTCCTGCGGGCGGCCGTCGGGGGTGTCGTGGTCGGGCTCGTGCTCATGGTGCCGATCCACTGGCTGCGCACGCACCTGAAGGAGGCCCTCCTCCAGAACACCCTCTCCCTGCTGATCCCGTTCACCGCCTACGGCGTCGCCGAGCAGTTCCACGGCTCCGGCGTCCTCGCGGTCGTCGTGGTCGCGGTCTACCTCGGGCACCGCGCGTGGGAGGTCGACTTCGCCACCCGGCTCCAGGAGGACGCGGTCTGGCGGATGGTCGCCTTCGTGCTGGAATCGGCGGTTTTCGCCCTCATCGGGCTGCAACTGCCCACCGTCCTCAAGGGGCTGGGTGCGTATCAGGGTGCCGACGCGGCCTGGTACGCGATCGCGGTCTTCCTCGTGGTCGTCGTGGCCCGATTCGTCTGGGTGTATCCGGCGGCCTTCCTGCCCCGCCTGCTCTTCCGCCGCATCCGGGAACGCGAGGACAACCCCACCTGGCGGGCGCCGATCGTGACGTCGTGGGCGGCCATGCGCGGTGTGGTGTCCCTGGCCATCGCCTTCTCGATCCCGGTCACGGTGCACGGCGGCGCCCCCTTCCCGCAGCGGAACCTGATCCTCTTCCTGACCTTCACCACGGTCATCGGCACCCTCGTGGTGCAGGGCCTGACGCTCGCACCGCTGATCCGCCTGATGAGGTTCCCCGGCCGCGACCCGCAGGCCGAGACCCTCGCCGAGGCCAACGCCCAGGCGCAGGCCTCCCGCGCCGCCGAGAGCCGCCTCGACGACCTCCTCTCCGACGAGCGCAACGAACTGCCCCCACCGCTCGCCGACCGTCTGCGCACGGTACTGGAGCGCCGCCGCAACGCCGTCTGGGAGCGCCTCGGCCAGACCAACCCCGTCACCGGCGAGTCCGTCGACGACACCTACCGCCGCCTCTCGCGCGAGATGATCGGCGCCGAACGCGAGGTCTTCGTACGGCTCCGCGACCTTCGCTACATCGACGACGAGATGCTGCGCGCGCTGCTCAGACGCCTGGACCTGGAGGAGGCGGCGGCCTACCGGGAGGCGGAGTAGCGCTGCGGGGCGCGGAGCAGCGCTACGGGAACGGCCGCCCGGTGACGACGGCGGCGACCGTCGTCCCGCGCGCGAAGGCGCCCTCCTCCGCGAGGGCGACAAGTCCGTAGAGCAACTTGGCGACATAGAGTCGTTCGACGGGCAGCCCGTGGCGGTCCTCGAAGTCCTGGGCGAACGCGTGCAGTTCGGGTGTCGTACGGCCGTAACCGCCGAAGTGGAAGCGCTCGGCGAGGGACCAGGAGCCGGTACGGCCACCGAAGGCACGTTCCTGCAGTGCCTGTACGTCCCCGTCCAGGAAGCCGCCCCTGAGGACCGGCACGCCGAGTGCCCGCTGCCCCGGGGCCAGGCCCGCGGCCAGCCCGGCGAGCGTGCCACCGGTGCCGCAGGCGACGCCGACGACATCGGCGTGCCCGCGCAGTTCCTCTCCCAGTGCCCGGCAGCCGCGCACGGCCGCGCTGTTGCTGCCGCCTTCGGGCACGACGTACGCCTGCTCGGCCCCGGCCGCGCGCAGGATGCCGGCCAGCACCGCGGGCTCGGTCTTGCGTCGATACGTCGCCCTGTCGACGAAGTGCAGCCGCATGCCGTCCGCCGCGCACCGGGCCAGCGAGGGGTTGAGCGGACGGCCGGCCAGCTCGTCGCCGCGGACCACGCCGATGGCCGGCAGCCCGAGGATGCGGCCCGCGGCGGCGGTGGCCCGCAGGTGGTTGGAGTAGGCCCCGCCGAAGGTGACCAGCGGCCGCCCTTGTGCCGCCTCGATGTTCGGCACGAGCTTGCGCCACTTGTTGCCGACGAGGTCGGGGTGGATGAGGTCGTCGCGTTTCAGGAGCAGCCGCAGTCCGTGTCTGTCGAATCGCTCGTCCCCGACCTCTTGAAGAGGTGAGGGGAGGCGGGGGGCGAGCGGGCCGGGGCTGGTCACTGCTTCATTGTCGCCCGACGCCGCCGTCGCCGGCCGGGGCTGGGCCGCCCGCGGGCTGCGGGAGTGCCCCGAAGGGGCACGGGACCCTGTCGATGTGCGGCTCCGCCGCGTGGGCGCGACCAGCCGCCGCGCACTCGCACCCGGCCCGGCCCGGCCATGACAAGGCCCCCCCCACGGCGCTACCCCTTCAGCCGCTCCGCCACCCGCTCCCGCAGCCGGTCCATCCCGAACCCCCTCGGATCCACCTTCCCCGGCTGCCACTCCAGGTGACCGATGACCGACCGCTGCGACCACCCGTGCCGCCGGCACACCGCGGCGGCGACCCGCTCGATCGCGTCCAACTGGGCCTGGGGCCACGGATCCTCCCCGTCGCCCAGGTTCTCGCACTCGAAGCCGTAGAAGTGCCGGTTGCCATCGGTGTCGGCCTCGTTGTCCGGCGGCAGCCCCTTCTCGGCGATGACGGCACGCAGCACGTCGTCGTCGCCGAGGCCGGCGTGGTTGGCGCGGCCGTAGCCGACCAGATGGACCGTGCCGTCCTTGGTGATCACGCCGTGGCACAGCGGGCCCGGCAGCCTGGGACGGCCGTCCCGGCAGACCTGCACCGTGTGCGCGCTGCCCCGGGTCACCGTGTGGTGGATCATCACGCCGTGGACGGGCCCCCACGGTCCCTTGTGGTTGCGGTTGTGGTTCCGCCAGTCGCCGACCTCGACGACCGTGACGCCCTCCGTTCGCAGTGCGTCCAGGAACCCGCTCGCGGACATGGGTGGGGCCATGCAGCCTCCTTCGTGCCGTGCCGTGCCGTGCCGATCTGCCGATGTTCCAGGAAACATCTACCGAAACCGGACGTCCCGGACCACATCGTTCGCACGCTGTGCGAGCCGATCCGGACAGACGGCGCCGGTCGCGGACGTCACGGCACGCAGGACGGAGGTCCCTCTTTGTGCCCGCTCATCAGATGATCCATTCCCGCTCTTTCGGGTAATGGCGCGACTGCGGACCGTGATGGAAGGCTTGATGCCGAGACCGGTGTCCCCTGCGATCCGGCACCGGGCATACCTGGGAGGCAATTCTTTATGTCGGTAGGCGAAGAGGTCCGCACGGATCAGGGCAAGCCGCAGCAGTCCCTCGGGACGGCGGCCGCGCGGAACCTGGCCACCACGACCAAGTCCGTTCCGCAGATGCAGGAGATCAGCTCCCGCTGGCTGCTGCGCACACTCCCGTGGGTCGACGTGCAGGGCGGCACGTACCGCGTCAACCGGCGGCTGACGTACAGCGTCGGCGACGGCCGCATCACCTTCGTGAAGACCGGGGACCAGGTCGAGGTCATCCCGGCCGAGCTCGGCGAACTGCCGGCCCTGCGCTCGTACGAGGACGAGGAGGTGCTGACGGAGCTCGCCCGGCGCTGCCGCCAGCGCGACTTCGCGCCCGGCGAGGTGATCGCCGACTTCGGCAACCAGACGGGCGAGGTGTACCTGCTGGCGCACGGCAGGGTCGAGAAGATCGGCACCGGCCCCTACGGCGACGACGCCGTCCTCGGAGTCCTCGCCGACGGCGCCTACTTCGGCGAGCAGGCGCTGCTGGACCCGGACGCCATCTGGGAGTACACCGTCCGCGCGGACACCGCGACCACCGTACTGATCCTCAGCCGCCAGGACTTCCAGCAGGTCGCCGAGCGCTCGGACACCCTGCGCGAGCACCTCGAACAGCTGCGCTCACTGCCGGAGCAGCGGACCAACAAGTACGGCGAGAAGGAGGTCGAGCTGGCGGCCGGTCACTCCGGCGAGCCCGACATCCCGCACACCTTCGTGGACTACGAGGCGCGGCCCCGCGAGTACGAGCTGAGCATCGCCCAGACGGTACTGCGCATCCACACGCGCGTGGCCGACCTCTACAACCAGCCGATGAACCAGACCGAGCAGCAGCTCAGGCTCACGGTCGAGGCGCTCAAGGAGCGCCAGGAGCACGAGCTGATCAACAACCGCGACTTCGGCCTGCTCCACAACTGCGAGTACGACCAGCGGATCCAGCCGCACGACGGCGTGCCCAGCCCGGACGACATGGACGAACTGCTCAGCCGCCGGCGCAGTACCAAGCTGTTCCTGGCCCACCCGCGCGCGATCGCCGCGTTCGGGCGCGAACTGAACAAGCGCGGACTGGTACCGGAGACGATCGAGATCGGCGGCAACCGCATCCCGACCTGGCGCGGAGTGCCGATCTACCCCTGCAACAAGATCCCGGTCACCCCGGAGCGCACGACCTCGATCATCGCGATGCGTACGGGTGAGCAGGACCAGGGTGTCGTCGGCCTGAGGCAGTCGGGCATCCCGGACGAGATCGAGCCGAGTCTGTCCGTGCGGTTCATGGGCATCAACGAACAGGCCGTCATCAAGTACCTGGTGACGGCCTACTACTCGGCCGCCGTGCTGGTGCCCGACGCGCTCGGCGTGCTGGAGAACGTCGAGATCGGCCGGTGGAGGTGACGTTTCCGCACTTCGCGGCCGTGTCCCCGCCCGCCGGGGAGGGTAGACCCTCGGAATATGCGTCCGGCCGGGCCGGCGTTGCCGGTGTCCGCGGACCTGGCGAGGGGGAGACATGGCCGAGTTCATGACGGAGACCGAACAGCGTTACCCTGCCGTGCCGCACCCCGGCACGGCGGGGGAGCGGCGGCACCTCGAAGGGCAGCCGGAAGGGCATCCCGAAGGGCATCCGGAAGAGCTTCCCGAAGGGCAGGAGGCGCTGGCGCTGCTGGAGCGCACCCGGGCCGTCGTCGACCCGGAGCTGCGGGCGACCCTGGAGTCGCTGCCCGCCCCCATGCGCCGCGTCGCGCTCTACCACTTCGGCTGGCAGTGCGCGGACGGCAGCCCGGCAACGGGCAACGCGGGCAAGGCGATACGGCCCGCGCTCGTCCTGGCGGCGGCCGCGGCTCTCGGCGGACCGGCGGCCCGTACGGCGGCGGTCCGGGCGGCGGTCGCGGTGGAACTGGTCCACAACTTCACGCTGCTGCACGACGACGTGATGGACCGGGACACCTCCCGTCGGCACCGGCCCACGGCCTGGACCGTGTTCGGCGACGCCGACGCGATCCTCGCGGGTGACGCCCTGCAGGCCCTGGCGCTGCGGCTGCTCGCCGAGGACCCGCACCCGGCCTCCGGTCCGGCCGCGGCCCGGCTCGCGGACTGTGTCGTGGAGCTGTGCGCCGGCCAGCACAGCGACACGGACATGGAGCACCGGGCCCCGGACGAGGTCACCCTCGACGAGGTGCTCGCCATGGCCGAGGCGAAGACCGGCGCGCTGCTGGGCTGCGCCTGCGCCCTCGGCGCGCTGTACGCGGGCGCCGGTCAGGAGGACGTGGCGGCGCTGGACGGCTTCGGCCGCCAGGCCGGGCTCGCTTTCCAGCTGATCGACGACGTCATCGGCATATGGGGCGACCCACGGCACACCGGGAAGCCGGCCGGCGCGGATCTGGCCGCCCGCAAGAAGTCGCTGCCCGTGGTGGCGGCCCTGTCCTCCGGCACCGAGGCCGCGACCGAACTCACCGAGCTGTACGCCAAGCCGTACGTCCCCGGTGACGCCGAGGGCATCGCCCGTACGGCACTGGCCGTGGAGCGGGCCGGCGGCCGGGACTGGGCGCAGGCCGAGGCGGCAGACCGAATGGCCCGCGCCGTGCAGGAGCTGTCCCGCGCAGTCCCCGCCCCCGAGTCCGCGGGCGGCCTCCTGGCACTCGCTGAGTTCGTGACCCGCCGCAGCAACTGAGCCCTGCCGACACCGGCAGCCGGGAAAGACCTGGGGGCCTCGGTCGGTGTGGGTGGCTGGGGAGCGCCGGGAGCGTCTGTCGGTGCGGGCGGCTGGGGAGAGCCGGGAGCGTATGTCGGTGCGGGCAGCCGGGGAGAGTCGGGAGCCTCTGTCGGCTCGGGCAGCCGGGAGGAGCCGGGAGCGTTTGCCGGCTCGGGCAGCTGGGAGGAGCTGGGAGCCTTTGCCGGCTCGGGCAGCTGGGAGGAGCTGGGAGCCTTTGCCGGCTCGGGCAGCTGGGAGGAGCTGGGAGCCTTTGCCGGCTCGGGCAGCCGGGAAGACCCGGGAGCGTTTGCCGGCACGGGTAGCCGGGAAGAGCCCGGGCGTTTCTGCCCGTACCGGCAGCCTGAAAACCCCGGGGCCTCGGGCCCGTGCGGCTCCTGACCCCGCGCGGTCACCGGGGCTCCGGCCCGGGGGGTCCCGCGCATCCCCACGGTGCGCGGGGCTCACCGCTTCTCCGAGCCGACGCAGGGATGCGACGAGCCGTCGGGCCGCGGGTCCATCGGCCCTGTTGTCGGGGACGTTAGTCGTGCACGGGCGTCGGGCTGCGCGGGCCCGTTGGGCTTTTTGTCGGGGTGGTCGTCGTGGAGGAGTCGTTGTGCCGCGGCGCTGGTCGGCCTGCCTGTCGGGGGCGTTCGTCGTCTACGAGCCGTCGGGCTGCGCGGGCCCGTTGGGCTTCTTGGCGGGGTGATCGGCGGGTGCGAGTCGATGCGCCGGGGCCCCGGTCGGCCTGCCTGTCGGGGATGTTCGTCGTCTACGAGCCGGCGCCCCGGCCCCCGGCGGCCTACTCGTCGGGGACGATCGTCGTCACGATCCGCTCGATCAGACCTTCCGGCGCGCTCACTCCCTCCAGAGCTCCGTCCAGGACGCCAGGCAGCGTCAGGTGCTCCAGGAGGAGGCCGAGCATGGCGAGGTAGAGGACGGTGACGGTGTCGTCGCCGCCGGGCAGGCCGCTCTCGCGGTGGAACGCCATGCCCTGTTCCAGGTCACCGCGCACCGACCGGGTGAAGGAGGCCCGCAGTTCGGGGCGCCGGGTGGCCTCCAGACGCATCTCCAGCAGGGCCAGATAGCCGGCGCGGTCGCGGGTGGCGCGGTCCATGAGATCCCGCATGAAGGCCATGACCAGGGAGCGGTCGCGCGCTCCGCGCAGCAGCTTCTCCACCACCTCCGGATCGGGCGCGAGCCGGAGGTGCAGCCGGGCGTCGATCTGGCGGAGCAGGTCGTCGCGGTTGGTGAAGTAGTTGGAGGCGGTGCCGGTGGGCACCCCGGCCTCGCCGTCCACCGCGCGGAACGTCAGCCCGCGCGCACCCTCCCGTGCCAGCACCGCGATTCCGGCGTCCACCAGCGCCGCCCGCCGTTCCGGATTGCCCGCCATACGGAATCCCTTCTCCCACTTGTCCTCGGTCCCGACAGCATCCCTGAAAAACCTTGCCACCACTACAACCGGAGTACTACAAATGAAGCACTACAGGCGGAGTGGTCGGGCGGCCGCCCCGCAGCCTACGAAAAGAGACCAAGCTTGCGAAAGCTCACGTACTTCATCGCCTGCTCGCTCGACGGCTTCATCGGCGACGAGCACGGCGACGCCTCAGAGATGGTGCGCCGCTTCCTGGACGACGAGTTCCTCGGCTTCCTCACCACGGAGTTCCCGGAGACCCTGCCCACCCACGTCCGCAAGCCGCTGGGCCTGGACCACCTGGAGAACAAGCGGTTCGACACCGTCATCCAGGGCCGGGCCAGCTACGAGCTGGCGCTGAAGGAGGGCATCACCAGCCCCTACGCCCATCTGCGCGAGTACGTCGCCTCGCGCACGCTGGGCAGCTCTCCCGACCCGAACGTCGAGGTCATCGCCGAGGACATGGTCGGCCGGGTGCGCGAACTGAAGGCCGAGGAAGGGGGGTTGGACATCTACCTGTGCGGTGGTGCGCGGCTCGCGGGCGTGCTGCTCGAGGAGATCGACGAACTCGTCATCAAGACCTACCCCCTCGTGTACGGCACCGGCATGCCGATGTTCGGCACCGGCCTCGACATCAAGGAGTTCACCCTGGACTCGGTGCGCACCTTCGGCAACGGCGCGCTGGTGCGGACGTACCGCAGGAAGCGCTGAACCCCGGCCCGCCCTACCCTGAGCACATGGACAGCGAGGACCACGTCTGTCCCGTCTGCGGCCGGCCCGTCGACACGGTCGTCGGACGGCGCAAGACGCTGGGCGCCTGGGTACCGGTGTGGGGTCCGGGCCCCTGCCGCAACCCCGACTGCGCGGCCTACGGAAAGCCGGTCGAGCCCGCGGCACCGGAGGCCCCCGACGACGGGACCGGGCCCCCGCACCCCGGTGAATCCGCGGCCGGGACATCCTGAGCCGGGGGTTCCGAGCCGAAGGAGCGGACCGTGAAGTACCTGGTGATGGTGCAGGGCACGCAGGCGGACTACGACGCGATGGCCGGCAAGCCCACCGAGCGCGCCCCTGCCTGGACCGAGGTGCAGCTCAAGGCCATGTACCTGTACATGAGCGCGATCAACGACGACCTCGTCGAGTCCGGCGAACTGATCGACGCGGAGGGCTTGGCCGAGCCTGTCCGGACCCGGCTGGTCGCGCGCGGCGAGGACGGCGAGACCGTGATCACCGACGCCCCGTACGGCGATACCGACGCGCTGCCGGCCGGTTACTGGCTGGTGGACTGCGCGAGCCTGGACCGGGTCACCGAGATCGCCGAACGTGTCACCCGCTGTCCCGGCCCCGAGGGCGCGGTCGCCTACCCCGTGGTGATCCGGCCGATCATGGACGCCGCCGACGACATCGGCGCCGCATGAGCAGACGCGCGGCCCGGCCGAGGCCGTAGCGTGGCCGCATGCCGAAACTTCCGCACATCGTCCACCTCACCGAGCGCTCCCTGTGGGAGGCGGCGCGCGAGCGCGGCACCTATGAGGTGTCGACCCGGGGCCGCACCCTGCAGGAGGAGGGTTTCATCCACTTCTCCACCCGCGAACAGCTCCCGCGCATCGCCGAGTTCCTCTACGGCGGCTACGACGGCCCGGACGAGCTGGTCGTGCTGGTCGTGGACCCGGCCCTGGTCGGCGTACCGGTGAAGTACGAGGCCGTGGAGCCCGGCGGGGAGGAGTTCCCGCACGTGTACGGGCCGGTGCCGGCCGACGCCGTGGTGGACGTGGAGCCCTGGGCGTGACTGGCGAGGAGGTGACGACCGGCGGGGGTGACCGGCGCCGTCACCGGTGGCGGTGAGCGCTTACGCGTCCGGCAAGGGCCGAGCACCGTCCGCCAGGCCACCCGGCCGCGGGTCGCGGCCGGTCAGGCAATGGACGCCGCCCGCCGGATCGCGCAGCACCGTCCAGTGCGGGCCGCCGCCCACCACGACGGCGCCGTGCTCCTCGTGCCGGGCGCGGACGGCGGCGACGTCCGCGCAGGCGAGGTCGACATGGGCGGCGGCGGGGCGTTCGGCGTCGAGTCGTTGGAGAGGATCCGGACGGGCAGCCCCGCCGGCGGCCTCAGCACCTCGAACTCCGGCCGCGCCCCGTCAGCCGCTCCCAGCCGGTGAGGCCGGCCCCGAAGTCCGACTCGGCGGCGTACGCCGACGGCGGGATGTCCAGGCACCCCCGGTCCAGCCGGCTTCCCCCACCACCGGCGGCCGTACCGCCTCCCCGTGCCAGGGCCCGGCTCAGAACAACTGCCCCGCCGGAGACCGCAGTACGGCCCGGTCGCCGTGGTCCGCCACCGGCTCCGCGCCGGGTTCCAGGGCCGCTCCGGTCAACTCCCGTACATCCTCGGCGCCAGAGGTCGAGGTGGTCGCCGCCGTCGCCCTCGGCGACGCCCTGGAGCTTCACGCACGCGTCCGTCCCGGCCGCCCCCTGCGGCGGCAGGGTCAGGAAAACGCCCTGCTCACCGCGGGGCCGGGACGCCCGGGTGCCGGTGACGGCCGGCCAGAAGGCGCGCGCCTCGGTGGGCCGCTCGGTGGGCCGGTCGGCGAAGGCGTACGTCCAGCGAATGATCACGGGCGGAGTGCAGGTGCCGACTCCTCGACCGATTCAGGGAATTCGGCCGCAGCATTCACTCCGCGGGCCGCTGCAGGAAGCGGAGCTGGTTGCCCGCCGGGTCCCGGAAGGCGCAGTCGCGCACCCCGTACGGCTGGTCCGTCGGTTCCTGGAGCACATCGGCGCCGGACGCCCGCACCCGCTCGAACAGGGAGTCGCAGTCCTCGGTGGTGAAGATGACACCCCGGAGCATGCCCTTGGCCAGCAGCTCGGCCATCGCCTGCCGGTCGGCGGGGGAGGCGTCCGGGTTCGCGCCGGGCGGCTCCAGCACGATGTCGACGTCCGGCTGCAGCGGCGAGCCCAGCGTCACCCAGCGCATGTCCTCGAAGCTCACGTCATTGCGGACCTCCAGGCCGAGCACGTCACGGTAGAAGGCGAGCGCCTTGTCGTGGTCGTCCACCGCGATGAAGCAGTTCTTGAGTTTCACGTCCATGGGCTCACGCTAGGCCCATCCGGTCCGGAGCGCGCGAGCCGACAGGAAAGCGGCGCCGGGAGAGGGAGGAAGACGGGGAGGGGCGGGCGGCGGGTGCTCGGGGAGACCGAGGGCGGCGGTGCCGACAGTGCGGGGACCCTGGGGCGGCGGTGCCGATGGGCCGGTGCGGGCGGGCATCGAGGCCGGTCGTGCACGGGGGCGGTGAGCCCGGTCGCGTAGGAGGGGAGGGGGGCAGGGGGCGCGCCGTTCAGTAGGGGCGGCGGCGCGGGCGGGTGAACGTACGCGCCACGCAGGACGGGATCACCGCGCTCTCCTCGTGGTCACGGGCCCGGTACGCGCTCGGCGTCTCCCCGACCAGCTCGGTGAAGCGGGAGCTGAAGGAGCCGAGTGACGTACACCCCACGGCGAGGCACACCTCGGTCACGGTGAGGTCGCCCCGGCGCAGCAGCGCCTTGGCCCGCTCGATCCTGCGGGTCATCAGATAGCTGTACGGCGTCTCCCCGAAGGCCTTGCGGAAGCTGCGCTGGAAGTGCCCCGGGGACATGTGGGCGCCCCGGGCCAGCTCCGTCATGTCGAGCGGCTCGGCGTACTCACGGTCCATGCGGTCGCGCACGCGCCGCAGCCGTCTGAGGTCGTCCAGCGTCACGTCCACAGCTTGGCACAGGGCACTGACAGCGGGAGAACGCGAGAGAACACCGGGAGATACAACGGTTTCGCACAGGACTGCACAACAGGCTCCCCCACATTCGACACACCGTTCGCCTTCAGTTCCCCGCGCATTGGCCCGGCCTTGCTTGCCTGGGGGAATGGACCACATCACGTTCCTCGTGGCGGTCGTCATCGTCACGGCACTGGCGTTCGACTTCACGAACGGGTTCCACGACACCGCGAACGCGATGGCGACCTCCATCGCCACCGGCGCGCTCAAGCCGCGCACCGCGGTTCTGGTCAGCGGGATCCTCAATATCGTCGGGGCCTTTCTGTCCACCGAGGTCGCCAGGACGATCTCCGGCGGGATCGTGGACGACACCCTGGTCAGCCCAGCGATGATCTTCGCCGGGCTGGTCGGCGCGATCCTGTGGAACCTGGTGACCTGGCTCGCCGGACTGCCCTCCAGCTCCTCCCACGCCCTCTTCGGCGGCCTGATCGGCGCGGTCTGGGTCGGTGCGGGCTCCGACGGCGTGCACGTCGACAAGGTCGTCGACAAGGTGCTGATCCCGGCAGTGGCCTCCCCGGTGGTGGCCGGCGTGGCCGCCCTGGTCGCCACCTACCTCGCCTACCGGCTCTCCGCCCGCGCCCGCCAGGACTCGGTGACCAAGGGCTTCCGCCTCGGCCAGATCGCCTCCGCCTCCCTGGTGTCCCTCGCGCACGGCACCAACGACGCACAGAAGACGATGGGCGTGATCACGCTGACCCTGATCTCGGCCGGCGCCCTCGGCCACGACGCGGGCCCGCCGGTGTGGGTGATCGGCGCGGCCGGCGTCGCCATCGGCCTCGGCACCTATCTGGGCGGCTGGCGGATCATCCGCACCATGGGCAAGGGCCTGGCGGAGATCCAGTCACCGCAGGGGTTCGCCGCCGAGACGGCGTCCACGACCGTGATCCTCACCTCGGCACACCTGGGCTTCGCGCTGTCCACGACCCAGGTCGCCTCGGGCAGCATCCTGGGCGCGGGGCTGGGCCGCCGGCTCGCGGAGGTCCGCTGGGGCGTGGCCGGACGCATGGTGCTCGCCTGGCTGATCACCCTGCCCGCCGCCGCGCTGGTGGGCGGCCTCGCGGCGAGCGTGGTCAAGCACGGCGGCAACCTCGGTACGGCGGTCATCGCCCTGGTCGCGCTGGCCCTCGCCGCCGCGATCGTCGCCGCGTCCCGCCGCAACCCGGTGCGCGCCGACAACGTCAACGACCACCACGAGGTCACCCTCCGCACCCCGGCTCCGACGAACGTCGGCACGGCCGCCTGAACCTCCGGGAGCCCCCATGCATGTCGACTGGTCCGCCCTCGGCAAGGTCGCCGCGGTCAGCCTCGGCGTCACGGTCGCCGTGGTCGTCGTCTTCACCTTCGGCGTCCTGGGTCTGTCCCGCGCCGAAGCCGACCGCGCCGAGGCCGGAGCCGCCACCGCGGGCCGTGCCCTGGCCGGCCTGTGCTTCCTCGCCTGCGCGGCGGTGGTGGCGTACGGGATCTATCTGATCGTTCCGCAGTTCCACTGACGGCGCGTCCGTACCAGCAGGGGCCCGGTCGAGGGGAAACCGATCGGGCCCCCTTGCCGAACTCGTTCGACAGAAGGCCTCAGGCGCGCGGGAGTTCGCCCTCGGTGTCCCGTTCGCCGTGCGGGGCGGGTGCGGTGGTGGCCCGTGGGATCAGATGGGTGGGCAGCACGATGTGCTGCTTGTGGTCCGCCTCGGAGTCGTCGATCAGGCTCAGGGCCAGCCGGCCGGCCTCGCGGCCGATGTCCGAGGGTGACTGGGCGATGGTGGACAGGTCGAACCAGTCGGCCACCGGCTGGTCGTCGAAGCCCAGGACGGACATCTGTGCGGGTACCTCGATGTGTGTCCGGCGCAGGGCCCGGATGACGGCGACGGCGACCTCGTCCTGTTCGGCGAAGACCGCGGTGGGCGGTTCGCGCAGGCTCAGCAGCTTTCCGAGCGCTTCCGCGGTGGCGCGATCGTCGCGGACCGGCAGGGCGGCCACCAGGCCGTCGTCGAGCGGGATGCCCGCTTCGGTGAGCGCCTGCTGGTAGCCGACCAGCCGCTCGTTGGAGCTGAACGAGAAGCCGCTCGCGCCCACCGTCTTGATGAAGGCGATGCGGCGGTGACCGAGGTTGAGCAGGTGCCGGGTGCCGTGCAGGGCGCCGGCGACGTCGTCGACGTACACGCTGGGGCGGCCGTCGACGTGCTGGCTCACGTAGATGACCGGCATCCCGAGGGTGTCCAGCCGGTCGGTCTCCTCCGCGGTGAGGTCGAAGGAGAAGACCAGCAGCGCGTCGGCGTTCCGGCGGGCGGGCAGCCGGTCGAAGAACGAGTCCCGCGCGGCGAGGTCGGGGATCACGTAGACCGTCAGCTCCATGCCCGCCGCCCGCAGCACCGGGGCCAGGCTGGACAGGGCCGAGCCCATGAACCACGCGTTGAGGGTGGGGACGAGCACCGCCACGGTCCCGGTCTTCCCCGTGACAAGGCTTGCGGCCTGCCGGGAGACGGCGAAGTTCAGTTCGCGGGCAGCCTGTTCGACGCGGGCGCGGACGTCCGGTGAGACGGTGGTCAGGCCGCGCAGGGTCCGCGAGACGGTGGACGTGGACACCCCGGCCCGTTCGGCGACGTCAGCCATCGTGGGGTGTCGCTGAGCTGGTGGCATGTCACGGACGGTAGCACAACGAACCCGCTGTCGAGGCTCCGCGTGACAGCGCTTTCATGGCGCCAGAGGCCTGCTGTCGTGTCATTACCCGGAAGTAACGCATTGACTTCCGCTTGGCCCACTCCTAGCGTGCAAGCGTTGTCTCGACCAAGTCAAAGCCGATTCCTGTGGGTGCAGGGCAGTGGCTTTGACCTGCGTGTTTGATCAAGAAGTTGCTGTGACAACGCAGTCTCACAACAGAGTCGCCTCAGGTTCCGCACGACCAGGAGAGACAGTGAAGACCACAACCGCCAGAGCCCTTCGATGCTCGGCCGCGTTCGCCGCCGCCGGACTCCTCCTCGCCGCCTGCGGCTCGTCCGACGACGGCGGTGCCTCGGGGAAGTCCGGGTCCGCCTCCTTCACCGGCCGCGGCCCCATCACCTACGTGGCAGGAAAGGACACCACCGGCGCCGTCCAGCCGATCCTCGACCAGTGGAACAAGCTGCACCCCAAGGAGAAGGTCACCTTCATCCAGCTGCCGACGGACGCCGACGCGCAGCGCCAGCAGATGATCCAGAACGCGGAGACGAAGTCCGACGCCTACACGGTGCTCTCCCTCGACGTCGTGTGGACCTCGGAGTTCGCCGCCCACCAATGGATCGACAAGCTGCCCGCGCAGAGCTTCCCGCTGGACAAGATGCTCAAGCCGGTGGTGGAGACCGCGAAGTACCGCGGCGGTCTGTATGCGGCCCCGGCCAGCTCCGACGGCGGAATGCTGTACTACCGCACCGACCTGCTGAAGCGGGCCGGCATCGGCAAGCCCCCCACGACCTGGGCGGAGTTGAAGGCCGACTGCGCCAAGGTGAAGAAGCTGCCCGAGGCCAAGGGCGCGTCCTGCTACGCCGGGCAGTTCCAGAAGTACGAGGGCCTGACGGTGAACTTCTCCGAGGCCGTGAACTCCGCCGGCGGTTCCGTCGCCGACCCCAACGGCAAGCCCGATGTGGACACCCCCGCGGCGCGGAAGGGCCTGGACTTCCTCGCCGGCTCGTTCCGCGACGGCACGATCCCCAAGGAGGCCATCACCTATCAGGAGGAGGACGGCCGGCAGGCGTTCCAGGCCGGCAAGCTGGTCTTCCTGCGCAACTGGCCGTACATGTACGCGCTCGCCGGCAAGAGCAAGGTGGCCGGCAAGTACGCCGTCGCGCCGCTGCCCGGCCTGAACGGACCCGGCGCCTCCAGCCTCGGCGGACACAACCTGGCCCTGTCGTCCTTCGCCAAGAACAAGGCCACCGCCCTGGACTTCATGAAGTTCTACAGCAGTGAGGCCACCGCGAAGACCTTCCTCGAAAAGGCCTCGCTGGCCCCGCCGTACGCGGCCCTGTACGACGACCCGGCCCTGACCGGGCAGTACCCGTACCTCCCCGTCCTCAAGCAGTCGATCCTGCGCGCCGCGCCGCGCCCGCGCGTCGTCCAGTACGGCGATGTGACCTCGGCGGTCCAGGCGGAGGCGTACGCCGCGCTGACCGGCACCAAGAGCAGCGCACAGGCGCTGAAGGACCTGCAGCAGGAGCTGCTCAAGGCCACGGCGCAGTGAGGAGCGGGGCCATGACCGACATCGAGATCCCGCCCGGACCCGCCGCCGGCGAGTCCCACCCCGCGTCCCGTGCACCGGTGACGGGCCCGCGGCCGCGCTCCCGGACCCAGGCCACGGCCGGCGCCCGGCGGATGGCGGCCCTGCTGGTGTCCCCGACGCTCCTGGTGCTGACGGTCGTCGTGCTGTACCCGACGGTGATGGCCCTGCGGGAGTCGCTGTACGGGCCGAAGGGGCTGGACCCGAAGACCGGTTTCATCCGCAGCACCGAGCCGTTCGTCGGGCTGAGGAACTACGCCGACATCTTCGGCGCGGCCGGGGACCGGTTCTGGAACGCCTTCTGGAACACCACCTTCTTCACCGTCGTCACCGTCGGTCTGGAGACGGTGATCGGTGTGGCCATGGCCCTCATCATGCACCGGGCGTTCAGCGGCCGGGCCCTGGTCCGGGCGAGCATCCTGGTCCCCTGGGCGGTGCCCACGGCCATCTCCGGTCTGCTGTGGCGGTGGATCTTCAACAGTGACGGCATCGCCAACGCCTTGATCGGCCACCAGATCCTGTGGACCACCGAGGGCTTCCACGCCAAGGTCGCGGTCATCGTCGCCGAGGTGTGGAAGACCGCCCCGTTCATCGGGCTGCTGGTCCTGGCCGGACTGCAGGTGATCCCGAACGAGGTCTACGAGGCGGCCCGCATCGACGGCGCCAGGGCGCTGCGCCGGTTCTGGCACATCACGCTGCCGCTGGTGAAACCCGCTCTGCTGGTGGCGATGCTGTTCCGCTGCATGGACGCGCTGCGGATGTTCGACCTGCCGTACATCCTGATCGGCGCGCAGAAGAACTCGGTGGAGACCCTGTCCATGCTGGCGCAGAACGAGGCGTCCAACGTCCGCTTCGGCCCGGCCTCCGCGTATGCGGTCCTGCTCTTCCTGTACGTCTTCCTCATCGCGCTCGCCTTCGTAGGGCTGCTGGGCGCCGACCTCGTCGGCGACGCCGGCGGCGGCTCGGTCGGGCGCCGGAGGAGAGGCAGGCTCGTGTTCGCGCGCCGTGCGGAGGTGACGGCATGACGACCACGGCGAAGTGGCGCGGCCGGATGCTGTACGTGGGGGTCGCCGCGGTGGTGGCCTACTGTCTGGCCCCGTTCTACTGGATGCTGGTCTCCAGCCTGCGCCGCACCTCCGACATCTTCGACACCTCGCTCGTCCCGTCCCCGGTGTCGTTCGCGAACTACCGGTCGCTGTTCGGCGCCTCCCAGGGATTCACCCGGGCGCTGCTCAACAGCCTGGTCGTGGCCGGCACCACCACTGTGCTGGCGCTGCTGCTGGCCACGTTCACCGCCTACGCGATGGCCCGGCTGGAGTTCCGGTTCAAGCGGCTGATCCTCACCCTGATCATCGCCACCTCGATGTTCCCGGTCGTGTCGATCGTGGTGCCGCTGCTCAAGCTGTTCACGGACATCGGCTGGATCAACACCTACCAGGCCATGATCGTGCCGAGCATGTCCTTCGCGCTGCCGCTCGCGGTGTGGAACCTGACCACGTTCTTCCGGCAGATGCCGGACGAGCTGGAGCACGCCGCCATGGTCGACGGCTGCACCCGCGGCCAGGCCTTCCGCAAGATCATCATCCCGCTCGCCGCACCCGGCATCTTCACCACCGCGATCATCACGTTCATCGCCGCCTGGAACGAGTTCCTCATCGCCCTGTCGATGACCAACCGGCCGAACATGCAGACCGCACCGGTCGCCATCTCCAAGTTCACCGGCGCCACGACGTACGAGACCCCGTTCGGCAGCCAGATGGCCGCGGGTGTCCTCGTCACGATCCCGCTGGTGGTCATGGTGCTGCTCTTCCAGCGCCGCATCGTCGCCGGACTGACCGCCGGCGCCGCGAAGTAGACCCTCTCACTGTTAAGGAACAGCATGCCCGGTACCGCACCCTGGTGGCGCAGCGCCGTCATCTACCAGGTCTACATCCGCAGCTTCGCCGACGGTAACGGGGACGGCGTCGGCGACATCGCCGGCATCCGCTCCCGCCTGCCGTACCTCGAGGCGCTGGGCGTGGACGCCCTGTGGATCAACCCGTGGTACAAGTCGCCGCAGGCGGACCACGGTTACGACGTGGCCGACTACCGTGCGATCGACCCGCTGTTCGGCACCGTGGAGGAGGCCGAGCAGCTCATCGAGGAGGCCCACCGGCACGGGATCCGCATCATCCCCGACATGGTGCCCAACCACACCTCCGACCAGCACGCCTGGTTCCAGGCGGCGCTGGCGGCCGGACCGGGCAGCCCGGAGCGCGAGCGCTACGTCTTCCGCCCCGGCCGCGGCTCCGACGGCGCCCTGCCGCCCAATGACTGGGTCTCCTCCTTCGGCGGCCCGGCCTGGACCCGGCTGCCGGACGGGGAGTGGTACCTGCACCTCTTCGCCCCGCAGCAGCCCGACCTGAACTGGCAGCACCCCGAGGTACGGGCCGAGTTCGAGTCGGTCCTGCGATTCTGGTTCGCCCGCGGCGTGGACGGCTTCCGCATCGACGTGGCACACGGCCTGATCAAGCACCCCGAACTGCCCGACCTGCCGCCGCCTGGGGCCGGGCCCGCACGGCGCGGGCAGCACCTCGACCACCCGCACTGGGACCGCGACGAGGTCCACGACGTCTACCGGGCCTGGCGCAAGGTGGCCGACGAGTTTCCCGGGGACCGGTGCTTCGTCGCCGAGGCCTGGGCGGACACCCCCGAGCGGCTGGCGGCCTACGTCCGCGCCGACGGCCTGCACACCGCCTTCAACTTCGACTTCCTGATGTCCAGTTGGGACCCGAAGGACCTGCGCACGGTCATCGACGACTCCCTCGCCATGCTCGGCGCCGTCGGCGCCCCCGCCACCTGGGTGCTCTCCAACCACGACGTCATGCGGCACGCCAGCCGGTACGGCCGCAGGGCGGCCAAACGCTGGGTGGCCAACGAGCGCTACGAACCCGAAGGCCCCCTCGACCTGGAACTGGGCACCCGGCGCGCCCGCGCCGCCGCCCTCCTGATGCTCGCCCTGCCCGGCGGCGCCTACGTCTACCAGGGCGAGGAACTCGGCCTGCCCGAGGTCGAGGACCTCCCCGAATCCGTCCTCCAGGACCCCGTCTGGGAACGCTCCGGCCACACCGACCGCGGCCGCGACGGCTGCCGCGTGCCGATCCCCTGGTCCGGCCGCAGCGCACCGTACGGCTTCAGCCCCGAGGACGCCTCCGCCGCGCCCTGGCTGCCGCAGCCCGCGGACTGGGCCGCGCACACCGTCGAGGCGCAGACCGGCGACGCGACCTCGATGCTGGAGCTCTACCGCGCCGCGCTGCGCCGTCGCCGCGAGCACCCCGCCCTCGGCGACGGCACCCTCACCTGGCTGGACACCCCCGCCGGAGTCCTCGCCTTCCACCGCGACCCCGGCTTCGTCTGCGTGGTCAACCTCTCCCCCGAGCCGTGTCCCCTGCCCGCCCACACCATGATCCTGCTGACCAGCGGCCCTGTGGCGAACGGCCTACTGGGTCCCGACCAGGCGGCTTGGCTGGCGGTGTAACGGAAGGGGAGTTCCCAGCCGCTGGGCGGCCGCCCCGTTGTCTCGTCTGGACAAGGGCGCCTGATACAGGGACTCGCCCATAAGGGAGGGGCGCCGATGACGTAGGAGCGGATCGACGCCGGGTACTCATCACGCCCGACCCGGCTGCCCCGCGAACTGCCCACGGAATGCCTCACATCCGGCCTCCGGGGAGGCGGCAACGAGGTTCAACTGGAGATGGAGCCGTAAAGCTCAGGCGGTCCGCGGATGACGACCGCCCGAGTGGACCGGTCAGACCTCACGGCGGCGCACGACGATGAGGGCGGCGAGAAGCGTGAGGAGCGGCCAGAAGGCGAGCGCGGTCCAGGACTGGAGTGCCGTGGGAGGAAAGGGACCGACGCTGTCCCACTCGGTGCCGAGGCTGGTCAGGGTGTTCCACGCGTTCTGGGGTGCCGAGTTGCTCAGTGCGGCCGTCAACTGGTTGCCGCCGGTAGGTACGGCGCCCAGCAGGACCGGGGCTAGGACGGTCGTGAACAGGGCAGCCGCGGAGGTTCGGATGAGTGTGCCGACGGCCATGCCGATGACCGCGCACACCGGCAGGATCGCGGTGGACGCCACAAAGCCCTGCAGGACACCGGGCTGACCGATCGGGATGCCCAGTCGGTCGCCGGACAGGATCGTCTGGGCGGTGATGAACGAAGCGATCGCGGTGATGAGGCCGACGACGGACGTGACGCTCGCGACGACGACCGCCTTGGCGAGTACGACACGCCGACGGTTCGGGACGGCGAGGAAGGTCGTGCGGATCAGTCCGCTGGAGTACTCGCTGCTCATGGCCAGGGTGCCGAGGATGCCGGCGCCGACCATGAGGAAGCCCCACGTGCCGGAGTTGAAGGAGCCTCTCAGCGGATCGTAAGCGGTATGCGCCGACGCACCGACAAGGTGGACACCCGAACAGGTGAACCACTCACCGCAGACGGTGATCACCGGAGTGAGTGCCAGCAGGACGTAGGTCGAGCGCTGCGAGAACAGTTTGATCCGTTCCGCGGCGAGCAGGTCGCGGAACCGGCCGCGCGGTTCGTCGCCGGCTGCGGCTGGAGGTGCAGTGGCATGGCCGACGCCGCCCGCTCGCCTCCGAGATCGAGCTCGCCGCCTACCGTGTCATCCAGGAGTCGGTGACCAACGTCGTACGTCACGCGGGAGCCGCCCACTGCCTCGTCCGCGTCGAGTACGCGGAGGAGGAGCTGTCCATCGCGATCACCGACGACGGACACGCGAGGGCGGCCACGAACCCGCGTAACGGCTACGGAATCACCGGAATGCGCGAGCGCATCGCCCTGCTCCACGGCCACTTCAGCTCCGGACCGCGTGCCGAAGGCGGCTTCCGGGTCGCGGCTAGGCTGCCCATATGACGATCCGTGTGCTCCTCGCCGACGATCAGCCAGTGGTCCGCGCCGGACTGCGCATGCTGATCAACGACATCCCGGACATCGAGATCGTCGGTGAAGCCGGGACCGGCGCCGAGGCGGTCCGGTTGGCCACCGATGTCCACCCCGACGTCGTCGTGATGGACATCCGGATGCCCGTCATGGACGGCATCGAGGCCACCCGGCTCATCACGACGGAATCCCCGGCACGCGTGGTCATCCTCACCACCTTCGACGACGACGAGAACGTCCACGCCTCGCTGCACGCCGGCGCGAGCGGCTTCCTGATCAAGGACATGGTGCTGGACGACATCGTGACGGCGGTCCGCGTCGTAGCCGCCGGCGACGCCCTGATCGCACCCGGCGTCACTCGCCGCCTCATCCGGGAGTTCACCGGCCGGGGCGTCGCCCCGGCCCGACGCCGACGTGAGATCAAGGGGATCACCGATCGCGAACGCGAAGTGCTGACCCTTGTCGGACGCGGCATGTCCAACGCCGAGATCGCCGCCCACCTGTACATCAGCATGGCCACCACCAAGAGCCACATGGCGCGGCTGCTGACCAAGCTGGACGCCCGCGATCGGGTCCAACTCGGCATCGCCGCCTACGAGTCAGGCATCGTCTGACCAGCCGCGTAGCAGACCATCGCATCGCGCCGGCCCATCCCCCGTCAGGATCCGCTGCAACTGCGCCGTGACGTCCCGGACACTGTGGCTACGGGGCCCATGCCGGACGAGGAGGTCACCCCGCCCACGGTCGCGCAGGTTGAGGCCATGGCCCGTGTGATGCCGCCGTACATGCGCGCGGCGATCGTCACCCTCGCCGGATCGGGCTTGCGTATAGGCGAGACGAGGCAGCCGAGCGCGAGGGGCGTAAGCCCGTCGAGCTGCCCCACATGGTGACCCACGACCTGCGCCACTTCTGACCGCACCCGGACCGTCATGGACGCCGTGTTCGGCGGCCTGCGGACCGGGTGCGGACAGAGTGACGCTGCAATCAAGGAAACCGCAGGTCAGAAGGCGTAAGAAAAGATCAGGCCTTCTTGGTCTCCCAGAAGATCTTGTCGATCTGGGCGATGTAGTCCAGCGCCTTCTGGCCCGTCGCCGGGTCGGTGGACGCCTTGGCGGCCGAGAGGGCCTTCAGGGTGTCGTTGACCAGCTGGTGCAGCTCCGGGTACTTCTCGAAGTGCGGGGCCTTGAAGTAGTCGCTCCACAGCACGGAGACGTGGTGCTTCGCGAGCTCCGCGCGCTGCTCCTTGATGACGGTGGCACGCGCCTGGTAGTGGGGGTCGTCGTTGCCGGCCATCTTCTCCTGGACGGCCTTCACCGACTCCGCCTCGATGCGGGCCTGGGCCGGGTCGTACACGCCGCAGGGCAGGTCGCAGTGGGCGCTGACCTTGACCTTGGGGGCAAACAGGCGGGAAAGCATGGAGCATTCCTTCCTCGTGATCGTCTTCTCAGGTGCGACATTACTCCCTGAGCAAGGCGATTTCTCGGGTGCCCCCTAGGGCTTAGGACAAAAGTCCAGGGTCAGACTGAGACTGGTGGAGGAACGGACCGGGGAGGTGCCGGGGATGCCGGAGCTGTCGCAGGAGACCGAGCGGGGGAGGGCCGTGGCGCCCTTCGGGGTGGCGGAAGTGACCGGGCCGTCCATGGTGCCCACCCTCCTGCACGGGGACCGGCTGCTGGTGCAGTACGGCGCGTCGGTCAGGGCGGGCGACGTCGTCGTCCTGCGGCATCCGTTCCAGCAGGACCTGCTCGTCGTCAAGCGAGCCGTGGAGCGGCGCGACGGCGGCTGGTGGGTGCTCGGGGACAATCCGTACGCGGGTGGGGACAGCACGGACTACGGCGTCGTACCCGACGAGCTCGTCCTCGGGCGTGCGCGCTTCCGGTACCGGCCACTGCCCGCCGGTCAGCGTTCGCCGCTGGCGCTGGTGCGCTGGGTGCTCTCGGCGGCGAGGCCGTTGCTGCCCGACCGGTCGGCCTCCAGGCGCTTGCGGGCCCGGTAGGCGGCCACGTTCGCGCGGGTCGCGCAGCGGTCGGAGCAGTAGCGCCGGGAGCGGTTGGTGGAGGTGTCGAGGTAGGCGTTGCGGCAGGGTGCGGCCTCGCACAGGCCGAGGCGGTCGACGCCGTACTCGGTGAGGTGGAAGGCCAGGCCCATCGCGGCGATCGCCGCGTAGCCCGCGGTTGCGTTCGACGGGTGGTCGGCCAGGTGCATGTGCCACAGCGGGCGGCCGTCCTCGTCGCGGTGGTCGTGGCCGGAGATCTGCGGCGACACCGGGAACTCGAGCAGAAGTGAGTTCAGCAGGTCCACGGCCAGCGTCTCGTCGCCCTTGTCGGCCGCCTCGAACACCCCGCGCAGCCGCGCCCGCACCGAGCGGAAGCGCGTGACATCGGCGTCGGTGGCGCGGCGGGCCGCCGACATGTCACCGAACAGGTCGCGGACGGCCTCGACCGAGGTCAGCGAGTCCTTGCCCCGGACCGGTTCCTCGCTGTTGACGAGACGGACGGCGTAATCCGAGTAATAGGCCAGTTCCACTTGTAGTCCTTACGAGGGCGCTTTATGGTCGTGTCTGCGGTCGGGTAACAGCCGGTCGTGCTTCCAGGGTATTACGCAGACAAGGGGGACAGGCTCCATGACGACGAGCACCGGCACCGACTGGGCCGCGTGGCAGGAGAGCTGGGACCGGCAGCAGGAGTGGTACATGCCGGACCGGGAGGAGCGCTTCCGGATCATGCTCGACATGGTCGAGGCGCTGGTCGGTACGGCCCCGCGGGTCCTCGACCTCGCGTGCGGCACCGGCAGCATCACGGCGCGACTGCTCCGCCGGTTCCCGGAGGCCACCAGTACCGGCGTCGACCTCGACCCGGCCCTGCTCGCCATCGCGCGCGGCACCTTCGAGGGCGACGAGCGGGTCACCTTGGTCGCGGCCGACCTCACGGATCCCGGCTGGCGGGCGAAGCTGCCGTACGACTCCTACGACGCCGTCCTGACCGCAACGGCCCTGCACTGGCTGCACAGCGAACCCCTCGCGGCCCTCTACGGTCAGGTCGCGGAGCTGGTCCGCGACGGCGGTGTCTTCATGAACGCGGACCACATGATCGACGACAGCACGCCCCGGATCAACGCCGCCGAGCGCGCCCTGCGCCACGCCCGCATGGATCAGGCCAAGCGGGACGGCGCCCTGGACTGGGCCGAATGGTGGCAGCTCGCGGCCGAGGACCCGGTCCTCGCCGAGCCCACCGCCCGCCGGTTCGAGATCTACGGCGAGCACGCGGAGGGGGACACGCCCTCGGCCGCCTGGCACGCCCGCACGCTGCTCGCGCAGGGGTTCGCCGAGGCCCGGCCGGTGTGGTGCTCGCCGTCGGACACGCTGCTGCTCGCCCTCAAGTAGCCCCCGGTTCTCCTGGACCCCGGTTCGACGGGCGGAGGCGGTACGAAAATTCGTACCGCCTCCGCTGCGTCCCGGGGGGACTCCCACCGCACTGGAACGGGTGAGACGGTCCGTATCCGGTGGACCGGCGGAAAGGGGGAGGGATGACGCGGGGCGCGGAAGCGACGCTGCACGCCTTCGTCGAGGGCAGACGCACGGCGCTGTTCCGCAGCGCTTATCTGCTGTGCGGCAACCGCGACGAGGCCGAGGACCTCGTCCAGACGACGCTCGTGCGGGTCGTCCTCGGCGCGCGCAGGCACGGGCGTCTGGAGAACCTCGACGCGTATGCGCGCAAGACGCTGGTCAACACCTTCATCTCGGCCCGCCGCCGGTTCTGGCGGCGCGAACAGGCCTACGGCGAACTGCCCGACCTGCCGGGCCGGCCGGTGGACAACGACACCGGTCTGATGGTCCGGGCCGCTCTCGCGGAACTCGCGCCCCAACAGCGGGCGGTGCTCGTGCTGCGCTACTGGGAGGACCTCAGCGTGGCCGCCACCGCCGAGCTGCTCGGGATGCGGGAGAGCACGGTCAAGAGCCACACGGCGAGGGGACTGGCGGCGCTGAAGGCCGCGGTGCGGGAGGAGTACGTATGAGCGAGAACGAAGTCGTGCGGGAACTGCTGTGGAAGGCGGCGGCCACCGTGCCCGTACCGGAGAGCCGGGGGAGCGAGGCCGTGTTCGTGCGGGCCTCGCGGCTGCGCCGGCGCCGGCGCGCGGCGGTGACGGGTGTCGTCGCCGCCGTGGTCGCGGGGGGCGTCGCCCTCGGGTCCGGCGTGCTGCCCGGCGGGAACGGGCAGAGCGTGGCCGCCTCGCCGACCGCCGGCGAGTTCGGCGGCGGTGCGGCGGGCTTCGCCAAGCTGCTGCCGCCGGGCGTGGGCAAGGTCCGGGAGGTCTCGCTGCTGCGGCTGATCAAGGGGGTGCCGAACGCGCCGCTGCCCAAGGACGTGGGGCCGTACGACGGTGACTACGCCATCGCCCGGAAAGACGGGGTCGGATACGTCACCGTGCGCGTGATGCCGGCGAAGGCGGTGCAGGCCAAGCAGGCCGACGGGGATCCCTGCAAGGTCGGCAACGTGACACCGCCGGTGCTGAAGTGCAGCAACGAGAAGGTGCCCGGCGGCGTGCTGTCCATCTGGCTCGCACCCGCCCAGAAGCTCACCCGGCCGTCGTACTACGGCGCCGAACTTCAGGCCCGGCTGCTGCGCAAGGACGGCAGCCTGCTGTTCGTCCGTGACTGGACGGGCTTCCTGGGCAAGGGCTCGCAGGGCCCGCTGCTCAAGACGTTCCCGCTGAGCCGGGCGCAGCTGCGCGAACTGGCCCTGAAGCCGCAGCTGCTGCCGTAGCGGGCAGCCGCCGTAGCTGGGCGTACGACGAGAGCGCGCGAAAAGGGGCGGTACGAGGATCCCGTACCGCCCCTTGCCGTGCGTGCCGTTACAGCACCTTGGACAGGAACGCCTGCGTCCGCTCGTGCTGAGGGTTCGTCAGGACATCGCGGGGACGGCCCGATTCCACCACCACGCCCTCGTCCATGAACACCAGGCTGTCGCCCACCTCACGGGCGAAGCCCATCTCGTGGGTGACGACGACCATGGTCATACCGGACTCGGCCAGGTCCCGCATGACGTCCAGGACGTCACCGACCAGCTCCGGGTCCAGCGCCGAGGTCGGCTCGTCGAACAGCATCAGCTTCGGATCCATGGCGAGGGCCCGGGCGATCGCCACCCGCTGCTGCTGGCCGCCGGAGAGCTGCGAGGGGTAGTGCCCGGCCCGGTCGGCCAGGCCCACGCGGTCGAGCAGCTGCCCGGCCCGCTCCCGGGCCTGCGCCTTGTTCACGCCCTTGACCTGGACCGGCGCTTCCATGACGTTCTCCAGCGCCGTCATGTGCGGGAACAGGTTGAAGCGCTGGAAGACCATGCCGATGTCCCGGCGCTTGCGCGCGACCTCGCTGTCCTTCAGCTCGTACAGCTTGTCGCCCTTCTGGCGGTAGCCGACCAGCTCGCCGTCGACGTACAGCCGGCCGGCGTTGATCTTCTCCAGGTGGTTGATGCAGCGCAGGAACGTCGACTTGCCGGAGCCGGAGGGGCCGATCAGGCAGAACACCTCGCCCGGCTTCACCTCCAGGTCGATGCCCTTGAGTACCTCGACATGGCCGAAGGACTTGTGCACGCCCTGCGCCCTGACCATCGGCACCGTGTCCTGAGGCGGGGTGTCCTGGGCCTTGCTCAGCTCGTCGGTCATGCGCTCACCGCTCCCTTCGGCCGGCCCAGCGAGAGCATGTTGGCCTTGACCTTCTGCCACGGGGTCGCCGGCAGCTGGCGGCTGGAACCGCGGGCGTAGTAGCGCTCGATGTAGTACTGGCCGACGCTCAGTACCGAGGTCATGATCAGGTACCAGGCCGCGGCGAGGAAGTACATCTCCACCGGGGCGCCGGAGTTCTGGCCGATGTCCTGGGCGAAGCGGAACAGCTCGGGATACTGGACGGCCGCCACGAGTGAGGTCGTCTTCAGCATGTTGATGACCTCGTTGCCCGTCGGCGGCACGATCACGCGCATCGCCTGCGGGATGATCACCCGGCGCAGGGTCTTGCCGTGGCTCATGCCCAGCGCGTGGGCCGCCTCGGTCTGGCCCTCGTCCACCGCGAGCAGACCCGCCCGGCAGATCTCGGCCATGTACGCCGCCTCGTTCAGACCCAGGCCGAGCAGCGCCGTCAGCAGCGGCGTCATGAAGTTCGACCAGTAGTCCTTGTAGAACGGCATCAGATTGATGTACTCGAAGACCAGGCCCAGGTTGAACCACAGGAACAGCTGGACCAGGACCGGGGTGCCGCGGAAGAACCAGATGTAGAACCAGGCGATCGACGAGGTCACCGGGTTCTTCGACAGCCGCATCACCGCCAGGACGATGCCCAGGACGATGCCGATCAGCATCGACAGGACCGTCAGCAGGAGGGTCTTGCCGACACCGGTCATGATCCGGTGGTCGAAGAAGTACTCCGGCACCGCATGCCAGTTGATCTTTCCCTGGCTGAAGGCGTAGATGATCGCCACGAGTATCCCGATGGCGATGAGGGCGGATATGTACCGCCCGTAGTGCCGGACCGGGACGGCCCTGATGGCCTCCGGGCCGGCCGGGGGAACGGGGTTTTCCCCAGCGCCCTCCCCGGGGCCCTTTCCGGCCGTCTTCTCGATGTCAGTCACGCGTGTTGCCTCTCAGTGGCCGCTTCTGCCTCCGCTGCTTCCGCGGGTCACTTGCCGCCGTTGATCGCGGACTCCTTGACGGCGCCGTCCTGGGCACCCCACTTCTGGAGGATCTTGGCGTACTCGCCGTTCTTGATGATCGCGTTCATCGCGGCCTGCAGCGCGTCCCGCAGCTGGGTGTCCTTCTTGGCCACGGCGATGCCGTACGGCGCCGCCTCGACCTGCTGGCCGACGACCTGGAAGTCCTTGCCGCCGCCGGAGGTCTTCACCGCGTACGCGGCGACCGGGAAGTCGGAGGAGGCCGCGTCCACACCGCCCGAGCGCAGCCGGGTCTGGGACTGCTGGTCGTCGTCGAAGGGCTCGATGGTGAGCTTCTTGCCGCCCGGACACTTCTTGGCCTCCTGCTTGGCCAGGTCCTCCGAGACGGTGCCGCGCTCCACGGCGATCTTCTTGCCGCACAGGTCCGACCAGCCGTTGATGCCCTGGGTGTCGCCCTTGCGGGTGTAGATGGAGACACCGGCGGTCAGGTAGTCGACGAAGTCGACGCCCTCGCCGACCTTCTTGCCCGTGTCCGGGTCGACGCCCTCCTGGCGGTTCTTGTTGTCGGTCATGGCCGACATGGCTATGTCGTAGCGGCCCGAGCGCAGGCCGGTGAGCAGGGCGTCGAACGTGCCGTTCTGGAACTCCAGCGTCACGCCGAGCTGCTTGCCCATGGCCGCCGCGAGGTCCGGGTCCAGACCGACCGCCTTGCCGGAGGAGTCCTTGAACTCCACCGGGGCGTACGCGATGTCCGAACCGACCTCGATCTTGCCCTTGTCCCGGATCTCCTTCGGGAGCTTGTCGGCCAGGGGGGCACCGGCCGTGGACGCGCTGTTGGAGCCCTTGTCGTCGTTCTTGGTCTGGTCACCGCAGCCGGTGAGCAGCAGGGCGCCCGCGACCGCGATCACACCGGCCGCTGCCAGACGGGAGCGTGCGGCGTTCGTACGACGGGTGGAGCTTGCGGTCATCGTGGTTCCTCCGGCGGATGGGAAAGGTGCCGATGGTCAGCGAGAGCACACACCTTCGGGTGTCGCGACCTCGTGGGTTTACCGCATCTTGCCATTCGGACTACGCCATCCAGGGGGGCCGACATGTCAAAATCGGATAACGGGTCACCCCCGAACCGCATCAGGTCGGTACATCCTTGGTCGTTCACCACCGAACCATCTGCGGGAATCCAGTCATCCGGCCGGAGAATCTTCGGCACGTCTCACGATGTGGTCAGCGCGGGCGCCTGCGTACCAGCGTCTTCACGCGCCCCGCGCGGTTGTCAGCCGCGTGTCACCTCGGTGTGGCTTTCCGGTTCCGAGATGTGACCTTGCACCTAATGGACTCGTCGTGGGCACCGTCCGTCCGGTAAGAAGGTTCTTTACACCCCTCATCCGGGGCTCAGGGCGCGTGTGCGGCGCGCCCGTCGCGTATGGCCCGTACGTATCAGCAATCGGGCGGTACGCGGTGCCCGCCCACCCCTCACCAGGAGTGGTCGACCCTCAAACCATGCATACCTAAGGGGTACAACAAAGTGGCAGCGGAGATCGTCAATCCTCGCAGCGACAGCAAACCGGACCAGGACGGCGGGGCCGAGCCCCTCGATTCCTTCGATCCGGTGTTCGCGCTGCACCGCGGCGGCAAGATGGCTGTGCAGGCCACCGTGCCGGTCCGCGACAAGGACGACCTTTCCCTCGCGTACACGCCCGGCGTCGCGCGCGTGTGCACCGCGATCGCGGAACAGCCGGAGCTGGTCAACGACTACACGTGGAAGTCGTCGGTGGTCGCCGTCGTGACCGACGGTACGGCCGTGCTCGGACTCGGGGACATCGGTCCCGAGGCCTCCCTCCCGGTGATGGAGGGCAAGGCGATCCTGTTCAAGCAGTTCGGCGGCGTCGACGCGGTGCCGATCGCGCTCGACTGCACCGACGTGGACGACATCGTCGAGACCGTCGTCCGGCTCGCCCCGTCCTTCGGCGGAGTGAACCTGGAGGACATCTCGGCACCCCGGTGCTTCGAGATCGAGCGCCGGCTCCAGGAGCGCCTGGACATCCCGGTCTTCCACGACGACCAGCACGGTACGGCCGTCGTGACGCTCGCGGCGCTGCGCAACGCGGCGCGGCTCAGCGGGCGCGAGATCGGGCAGCTGCGGGCCGTCATCTCGGGCGCCGGCGCGGCCGGTGTGGCCATCGCCAAGATGCTGGTCGAGGCCGGCATCGGCGACGTGGCGGTGGCGGACCGCAAGGGCGTGGTCTCGGCCGACCGGGAGGACCTGACCCCGGTCAAGCGGGAGCTCGCGGGCTTCACCAACAAGGCCGGCATCAGCGGCTCGCTGGAGGACGCCCTCGCGGGCGCGGACGTCTTCATCGGCGTCTCCGGCGGTACGGTCCCGGAGGAGGCCGTGGCCTCCATGGCCGAGGGCGCCTTCGTGTTCGCGATGGCCAACCCGAACCCCGAGGTGCACCCGGAGGTCGCCCACAAGTACGCGGCCGTGGTCGCGACCGGGCGGTCCGACTTCCCGAACCAGATCAACAACGTGCTGGCGTTCCCGGGCATCTTCGCGGGCGCGCTGCAGGTGCGGGCGACTCGGATCACCGAGGGGATGAAGATCGCTGCCGCCGAGGCGCTGGCCGCGGTGGTGGGGGATGACCTTGCCGCCGACTATGTGATTCCGTCGCCGTTCGACGAGCGGGTCGCTCCGGCGGTTACCGCGGCGGTGGCGGCCGCTGCTCGTGCCGAGGGCGTTGCTCGTCGCTGACGTTGCGTTGAATGGCCCCGTCCGTTTGGGCGGGGCCATTTTCTTTCCCGCCCGCATCTGGTGCTGCCGCAGGTGGCCTTGACGGGTCGGTGCCGGGCTGCGCTGCATGGGTGGCCGTGGGCAAGAGGGCATGTGTCACAGGCCCCCGCGGTTCCGTCGGCTGGTTGGCGCACCTATCGTCGGCTGCATGTTCGCTGCCTACGCCGCCCGAATCGACCGCGACCAGCCGCTCGACGGCCTGGAGTTGGGGGAGCGTCCGGCTCCCGAGGCCCGGCCCGGCTGGAGCACCATCACGGTGCGTGCCGCCTCCCTCAACCACCACGACCTCTGGTCCCTGCGGGGCGTCGGCCTCGCGGAGGACAAGCTGCCGATGATCCTCGGCTGCGACGCCGCCGGCGTCGACCAGGACGGCAACGAGGTCGTCCTGCACTCCGTCATCGGCCAGACCGGCCACGGCGTCGGCCCGGACGAGCCGCGCTCCATCCTCACCGAGCGCTACCAGGGCACCTTCGCCGAACAGGTCGCCGTGCCGACCTGGAACGTGCTGCCCAAGCCCAAGGAGCTGTCCTTCGCCGAGGCGGCCTGTCTGCCGACGGCCTGGCTGACCGCGTACCGGATGCTGTTCACCAACGCCGGGGTACGGCCCGGGGACTCGGTCCTCGTGCAGGGCGCGGGCGGCGGTGTCGCCACGGCCGCGATCGTGCTCGGCAAGGCGGCGGGGCTGCGCGTGTTCGCGACCAGCCGGGACGAGGCCAAGCGGAAGCGGGCGCTGGAGCTCGGGGCCGTGGAGGCGGTGGAAACCGGGGCCCGGCTGCCGCAGCGGGTGGACGCCGTCATCGAGACCGTCGGCGCCGCCACCTGGTCCCACTCGGTGAAGTCGCTGCGGCCCGGCGGCACGATCGTCATCTCCGGCGCCACCAGCGGGGACCGGCCCGCGCACGCCGAGCTGACCCGGATCTTCTTCCTCGAACTGAAGGTCGTCGGCTCCACCATGGGCACCAAGGAGGAGCTGGAGGACCTGCTCTCCTTCTGCGCCGCCACCGGGGTACGGCCCGTCATCGACGAGGAGCTGCCGCTGGACCGGGCCCGAGAGGGCTTCGAACGGCTTGCGTCCGGCGAGCAGTTCGGGAAGATCGTGCTCACCAACTCCTGAGGTCCTTCGGGACAGCGGTCGTCGGGCGGGTCCGGGTGTCCGGGCCCGCCCTTTCGCATGCCGGGCCATGTCAACCGGGGTTGACATGGGGGTGATGTCAACGTAGGTTGACATCATGACCGAAGCAACCGATCTTGCCGAGCGCGCCGGCGACCGTGATCCGCGGGTCGGACTGCGGGCCGTGTCCGCGCTGCGCAGGCTGCTGGAGCAGCTGGAGGCGGTGCAGGTGCGCAGTGCGCGCAATCAGGGCTGGTCGTGGCAGGAGATCGCCGCGGAGCTCGGCGTCAGCAGGCAGGCCGTGCACAAGAAGTACGGGAGGCAATGATGTTCGAACGCTTCACCAAGGACGCCCGCGAGGTCGTGAAGGGCGCGCTCGTCCACTGTGAACGCTCGGGTGAACAGACCGTCGGTGCCGAGCACCTGCTGCTCGCCCTTCTCGACCGTGAGGGCAGCCGTGCCTCCTTCGCGCTGGCAGCGCTGGGGCTCGGGGAGCGCAAGGCGTCCGTACGGGAGGCGCTGGACGAGGCGCGGCGGCGGGCCGGGCTGTCGCGGGCCGACTCGGACGCGCTGGCGGGCCTGGGGATCGACGTGTCGGAGATCGTCGCCCGGGTCGAGGAGGCGCACGGTGCCGGGGCGATGTCCGGCGACCCGGAGGACCGGCGCCGGTGGCCGGGACGGCGGCCGGGCTTCGGCCGGGGTGCCAGGAACGTCCTGGAGCGCTCGCTGCGGGTCGCCGTCGGGCACCGCGACCGCCACATCGGGGACGAGCACCTGCTGCTGGCGCTGACCCTCCTGCCCGGGGTGGTGGGCGAGGTGCTGGCGGACCACGGGGTGACACACGCGTCGGTGACCCGCGTGCTGTACGGCGCGGGGGAGGCACAGGCCGGCTGAGGCGCGGCTCGGCCGAGGCACCGGCCGGTCGCCGTCCCGCCTTCGCGGTAGGCAGCGGCCGGGGGATGGGCAGGCGTTCCCCCCGGACCGGCTGCCCGCCCCGCCCCCCTGCGCCGCCAACCCGCCCCGCTTGCTCAGGGCTCAGGCCGGCTGCTCGCCCTGCTCCCCTGTGCCGGCAACCCGCCCCACATGCTCGGGCCGGCCCGCTCTGCTCCCTCCGGTGGGGTGCCCGCCCTGGCTGGCTGCCTGCCCTGCTCCCTCTGGCTGCCTGTCCTGCTTCCTCGGGCCGGCTGCTCGCCCTGCTTGCCCAGGCCGGCTGTCCGCCCTGCTTCCCCCGGCGGTCTGCTCGCCCTGCTCCCCCGGGTGGGCTGCCTGTCCTGCCCTCGGGCAGGCAACCCGCCCTGCTTCCCCCGGCGGTCTGCTCGCCCTGCCCCCCCGGGTGGGCTGCCTGTCCTGCCCTCGGGCAGGCAACCCGCCCTGCTTGCCCAGGCCGGCTGTCCACCCTGCTCCCCCCGGCGGGCTGCCCGCCCCGCTCCCCCGGGTGGGCTGCCTGCCCTGCTTCCTCGGGCGGGCTGCCCATCCTGCTTCCTCGGGCCGGCTGCTCGCCCTGCTTGCCCAGGCCGGCTGCTCGCCCTGCTTGCTCAGGCCGGCTGCCCACCCTGCTTGCTCAGGCCGGCTGCCCACCTTGCTCCCTCGGGCCGACGGCCGTCCTCCCCGTCAGGCCTTCGGTGTCCGCAGGAGTGCGCCGATGTGGGCCGCCGCTGTGGACAGATGGCGGCGGGCCTCCCGGAGCTGGGTGGGGGTGACTCCGTGGTCGCGGGCCGCGTCGCGGATGTCGTCGCGGAAGCGGTCCAGGAGACGGTCCAGGTCGCGCGCCGGGTCGCCGGTGGCGTCCTCGTGGGCCCAGGTGGGTTCGTACTCGGCCGGGAAGTCCTCGTCGGGGGCGACGTAGTGCGCGTCCGACGGTGTGTCGGCGGGCTTCGCGGCCGGTTCCCCGGGGGTGCGGGGGGAGCCCCAGGCCTTGCCGAAGTCGCCCAGTTCCCTGGCCAGTTCGGACAGGCCCTCGCGGACGCCCGTCGGCCAGTCGCCCTGGGCGAAGTGGTCCTGGACGCGGTCCTGGACCTGGCGGGCGATGCGCTGCATCTCCTCCTGCGCCTGGGCCCGCGCCCGCGCCTGTGCCTCCTGGGCCTGACGGCGGGCCCGCTGGGCCTCCTCGCGGGCCCGGCGGCTCTCGTCCTTGGCGCGGCGGGCCTGTTCCTTCCACTCCTGCTTGACCCGGCGCATCTCCTCCTTGGCGGTCTTCCAGGCCTCCTTGTCGCCGAGGTCGCCGTACTCCCCGTAGGAACCCGCGCCGCCGCCCGCCTTCGCGCCGCGACGGGCCTCGGACGCGGCGGCGCGCATCTCGCGGCGCAGATCGCCGGCCGCACCGCGCACGTCGGCCTTTATCTCGGCGGCCAGTTCGGCGACCGACTCGCGGATCTCCAGCTCCAGGTCGGCCAACTCACCGCTGCGGTCGGCCAGTTCGGCGCGGCCCGCGTCCGTGATGGCGTACACCTTGCGGCCGCCCTCGGTGGTGTGCCTGACCAGGCCCTCGGCCTCCAGCTTGGCCAGCCGGGGGTAGACCGTGCCCGCCGAGGGCGCGTACAGCCCCTGGAAGCGTTCCTCGAGGAGCCTGATCACCTCGTAGCCGTGGCGCGGGGCCTCGTCGAGCAGCTTGAGCAGGTACAGGCGGAGGCGCCCGTGGGCGAAGACGGGGGGCATGTCAGAGCACCTTCTTGTCGGTCGTGCCGTCGGCCGGGGCGTCGGTGCCGTCGGAGGCGTCGGCGCCCTGGCCGGAGACGGAATTGTCCCCCGGAGCGGCCGCGGCTCCGGCGGCGGGGGCGGTGCCGGCGTCCCGTGGGGTCCCGGAGGGCTCGGTGGGCCGGGTCCCCCACGAGGTGTGCGCCTCTTCCTCCTCGCGCGGCGGGCGGCGCAGCAGGGCGATCGAGCCGGAGACCGTGGTGGCCCGCAGCCTGCCCGTGCCCGCGCCGAGGCGGCCGGTGATCTTGTGGGCGCCCCACTGGCCGTGCACCCGCAGTCCGTCGAAGGCGTTGGAGATCGTGCCGCTCGCCGTGTTGGCCTCCACCTCGGCGTCCGCCGGGTGCGGCAGGCGGATGGCGATCTCACCGGAGACGCTGGTGAGGCTGACCTCGGTCGGGCCGTCCGGGTCCAGGTCGATGATCATGGAGCCGCTGACGGAGTCGGCGCGGACGGAGCGGCCGGAACCCTCGACCACCGTCAGGTCCCCCGAGACCGAGTTGAACCGCAGGTCGCCGGTGACCGCCTGGGCCTCCAGGTTGCCCGACACGGTGTCCGCGCGGACCGGGCCCGAGACGCCGACCAGAGTCGTGTCACCGGTCACTCCCTTGACCACCGCTGGGCCGCGGATGCCCGAGACGACCGCACCGGCGCCGACCACGCCCACCTCGACGCGGGTGTCGGCGGGCACCGCCAGGGAGACGACCGCGCTGCGCCGCCAGCCCTTGCGGTCGAGCCACTTGAGGAAGCCCTTCCAGGGCAGGTCCTCGTAGGCCACCGTCAGGGTGTCGCCCTGCTGGGTGACCACCAGGGGTGGGCCTTCGATCTCCGAGATCTCCAGGCGGGCGGAACCTTCGTCCGTGCCCACCACGTTCACCGTTCCGTTGACGATGCGGACCTGGAGGTCGCTCACGCGGGAGTCGAAGGTCAGCTTCTGGGGCTCGTCGACGGACCACTCGGGCATGGGAGACCTCCTAGGGCCAGGCACGGGTATGACACGCCATATCGCGTCCTCTGTGAAACACGATATATCGTGGCCGTCGGAAG
Organism: Streptomyces sp. RB17; assembly: GCF_009604455.1. Taxonomy (GTDB): domain Bacteria; phylum Actinomycetota; class Actinomycetes; order Streptomycetales; family Streptomycetaceae; genus Streptomyces. Next base: position 48,823 of record NZ_WEGL01000003.1, on the reverse strand, counting down.
TCAAGGCACTCTTTCGCGTGAGTGCCCACGCCTCATATCGGGCGTGAGGTGGGCGAACTGCCTAGCGTGTGGGCATGCCGACGGACGCGTTCCAGGGCGGACAACGGGCCGCCGCCGCCACCGGGGCCCTGCTGCTGTGCCGGGCCGAGCCGGAGTCCGTCGCGCTTCTCGCCCCGCTGCTGCACGAGCGGATGGCGCTCCTGCGCGCGGGCGAACGCTGGACCGTCCTGGTACCGGAGGGGCGTCCTTTCCGGGGGACCGGTGCCGGGAGCGACCCGGTCGACCGGGTGCTCACCGGATGGGCCTCAGCGCTCGCCGTCGGGTCGTCCTGGCCCGTGCTCGCGCTGTGGTGGGACGCCGACCGGGTCGGTTACACCCTCGCGTCGGGCTTCCGGCGCCCCGTGGGGTACGTCTGGCTGGCCGACGGCAGGCCGGCGGGGGAGGACGAGGCCATGCGGACCTTCGCGGCTCGGCTGGGGCTGGATCCGGTGCTGGACGTCCAGGCCCTGGACGGGCTGACGGCGCCGGCCTCCGACGCGGACGGGCGGGCACGGATGCGGGGGCTGATCGCCGTCCTCACGCGCGCGGGTGTCGCGTTGCCCGCGGGTCTCGTGCCGGGGGAGAGCGCCGAAGGGCTGCTGGAGGCGGCGGCGGGGGCGTCGGGCGGGGTGCGGTGGGTCGAGGGGGCCGGGTGGCGGGAGGCGGTGGTGCGGACGGAACCCGTGCCGGGTGAGACGAGCCGCGGCGCAGAGCCCGGGCTCGGCGTGTGGTTGCCGGGTTCGGGCGATCCGCGGGCTCGGTGGCTCGGGATGGCACAGGTGGGGGTGGGAGCGCCGGTCACCGTGTGGGGGATCTGGCGACGGAGCGCGGGATGGGTCGCGGCGGGGGTACTGCTGCTGGCCCACGGCGCGCTGGGGATGGCGTACGAGGGAATGCGCGGGCATGGCTGACAGCGCGCCCCGGGGCCACGGCGCGGTGCGCTGCCGCCGGTCGGCCTCCGGGGTGCCCTGAGCTGCGCCTGAGCGGGGGCGGGGCCAGAGGGGGTATCCCCAGTGCGCACCCGTGCCGCCCTGGCGGAGGCACGACTGCCCACAGCCTCCGGACCCCTGACGGTCCACCCCCGAACATTGCATACGCTGTAGTTGCAGCCATCACCGGCACGGATGTTCACGCAGGAGACGCACCCCATGTACTTCACGGACCGCGGTATCGAGGAGTTGGAGAAGCGGCGCGGCGAGGAGGAGGTCACCTTCGAGTGGCTTGCCGAGCAGCTGCGCACGTTCGTGGATCTCAACCCCGACTTCGAGGTGCCCGTAGAGCGGCTGGCCACGTGGCTCGCCCGGCTCGACGACGAGGACGACGAGTAACGACTCTCGACCACGTCCACGAAGCGGCAGAAGAGGCAAAGGGCCCGGTACCGAGGAAGAACTCGGTACCGGGCCCTGAGCGTCGGCTGAACCGGCGGAGGCCTACGCCTCGAACACCTCACGCACCAGCTGCTCCTGCTCGGCCTGGTGGCGCTTCGCGGAGCCCACCGCCGGCGAGGAGGAGTGCGGACGCGAGATGCGCCGCAGGCGCTCGCCGTGCGGGACGTCCGCGCCGACCGCGAGGTCCAGGTGGTCGATCAGGTTGAGCGCGATGAACGGCCACGCACCCTGGTTCGCCGGCTCCTCCTGCGCCCACAGGTACTTCTCGGCGTTCGGGTACTTCTTGATCTCCGCCTGGAGCTCGGCACCCGGCAGCGGGTACAGCCGCTCGATGCGGATGATCGCGGTGTCGGTCACGCCGCGCTTCTGCCGCTCGGCCTCGAGGTCGTAGTACAGCTTGCCGGCCACGAAGACGACCTTGCGGACCGCGGCCGGGTCCGCCGTCGCGTCGCCGATGACGGGACGGAACTGACCCGACGTGAACTCCTCCGTCTTCGACGCGGCGGCCTTCAGGCGCAGCATCGACTTCGGGGTGAAGACGATCAGCGGCTTGTGGTGCGGGTTGTGCACCTGCCACCGCAGGAGGTGGAAGTAGTTCGACGGCAGGGTCGGCATGGCGACCGTCATGTTGTTCTGGGCGCAGAGCTGGAGGAACCGCTCGACACGGGCCGAGGAGTGGTCCGGGCCCTGGCCCTCGTAGCCGTGCGGCAGGAGCAGGGTGACGCCGGACGTCTGGCCCCACTTCTGCTCGGCCGCCGAGATGTACTCGTCGACCACCGTCTGGGCGCCGTTGACGAAGTCGCCGAACTGCGCCTCCCACATCACGAGCGCGTCGGGGCGGGCCAGCGAGTAGCCGTACTCGAAGCCCATGACCGCGTACTCGGACAGCAGGGAGTTGTAGACGTTGTAGCGCGCCTGCTCCTCGGCGAGGTACTGCAGCGGGGTGTACTCCTCGCCCGTCTCGCGGTCGATGAGGACCGCGTGGCGCTGGCCGAAGGTGCCGCGCTGGGAGTCCTGGCCGGACAGCCGGACCGGGGTGCCCTCCAGCAGCAGGGAGCCGACCGCGAGGGTCTCGCCCATGCCCCAGTCGATCGTGCCGTCCTCGACCATCGTCGCCCGGCGCTGCAGCTGCGGCAGCAGACGCGGGTGCACGTGGAAGGAGTCCGGGATGTTGACCTGGGACTCGGCGATGCGCTTGACGACCTCCGAGGAGATCGCGGTGCTCACGGCGACCGGGAAGTCCGCCTGCGGGTCCGACACCGGGCCGGTGCCCTGCTGGGCCGTGACGGCCTCGCGGACCTCCGTGAAGACCTTCTCCAGCTGCCCCTGGTAGTCCTGCAGGGCCTGCTCGGCCTCTTCCAGGGTGATGTCGCCGCGACCGATCAGGGACTCGGTGTAGAGCTTACGCACCGAGCGCTTCTTGTCGATCAGGTCGTACATCAGCGGCTGGGTGAAGGCCGGGTTGTCCGACTCGTTGTGACCGCGGCGCCGGTAGCAGATGAGGTCGATCACCACGTCCTTGTTGAACGCCTGGCGGAACTCGAAGGCCAGACGGGCCACGCGGACCACGGCCTCCGGGTCGTCGCCGTTCACGTGGAAGATCGGGGCCTCGATCATGCGGGCCACGTCCGTCGCGTACATGGAGGAACGCGAGGACTCGGGGGCCGCGGTGAAGCCGACCTGGTTGTTGATGACGATGTGGACCGTGCCGCCGGTGCGGTAGCCGCGCAGCTGCGACATGTTCAGGGTCTCGGCCACCACGCCCTGGCCCGCGAAGGCCGCGTCGCCGTGGATCGCCACCGGCAGGACCGTGAAGTCCGTGCCGCCCTTGTTGATGATGTCCTGCTTGGCGCGGGCGATGCCCTCGATGACCGGGTCGACCGTCTCCAGGTGGGACGGGTTGGCGGCCAGCGAGACCGCGATCTGCTCGCCGTCCAGGCCCGTGAAGGTGCCGCGGGCGCCCAGGTGGTACTTCACGTCGCCGGAGCCGTGCATCGACTTCGGGTCGAGGTTGCCCTCGAACTCGCGGAAGATCTGCGCGTACGACTTGCCGACGATGTTGGCGAGGACGTTCAGGCGGCCGCGGTGGGCCATGCCGATGACGACCTCGTCCAGGCGGGACTCCGCGGCGGAGTCGATCACCGCGTCGAGCAGCGGGATGACGGACTCGCCGCCCTCCAGCGAGAACCGCTTCTGGCCGACGTACTTGGTCTGCAGGAAGGTCTCGAAGGCCTCCGCCGCGTTCAGCCGGCGCAGGATGCGCAGCTGCTCCTCGCGCTCCGGCTTGGAGTGGCCGCGCTCGACCCGGTCCTGGATCCACTTGCGCTGCTTGGGGTCCTGGATGTGCATGAACTCGATGCCGGTGGTGCGGCAGTACGAGTCGCGCAGCACGCCGAGGATGTCGCGCAGCTTCATCATCGACTTGCCGGCGAAGCCGCCGACGGCGAACTCGCGCTCCAGGTCCCACAGGGTGAGGCCGTGCTCGACGATGTCCAGGTCGGGGTGCTTGCGCTGGCGGTACTCCAGCGGGTCGGTGTCGGCCATGACGTGACCGCGGACCCGGTAGGAGTGGATCAGCTCGAAGACGCGGGCGGCCTTGGTGACGTCGTCGTCGTGGGACGCGTCGATGTCCCTCAGCCAGCGGACCGGCTCGTAGGGGATGCGCAGCGCCTCGAAGATGTCGTCGTAGAAGCCGTTCTCGCCGAGCAGCAGGTTCGCGACCTGGCGGAGGAACTCGCCGGAGGCGGCGCCCTGGATCACCCGGTGGTCGTAGGTCGACGTGAGCGTCATGACCTTCGAGACGCCGAGCTTGTTCAGGGTGTCCTGGCTGGTGCCCTGGAACTCCGCCGGGTAGTCCATGGAGCCGACGCCCATGATCACCGACTGGCCGGGCATCAGACGCGGCACGGAGTGGACGGTGCCGAGGCCACCGGGGTTGGTCAGGGAGACCGTGACACCGGTGAAGTCGTCCATCGTCAGCTTGCCGTCACGGGCGCGGCGGACGATGTCCTCGTAGGCCTGCCAGAACTCGAAGAAGTTCAGCGTCTCGGCCTTCTTGATGGCGGCCACGACGAGCTGGCGGTCGCCGTTGGGCTTCACCAGGTCGATGGCCAGGCCGAGGTTGACGTGCGGCGGCTTGACGAGGGTCGGCTTGCCGTCCTTCTCGCCGAAGGACCAGTTCATCGCCGGCATGGCCTTGATGGCCTGCACCATCGCGTACCCGATGAGGTGCGTGAAGGAGATCTTCCCGCCCCGGGCGCGCTTGAGGTGGTTGTTGATGACGATCCGGTTGTCGAACAGCAGCTTCACCGGGACCGCGCGGACCGAGGTGGCGGTCGGCAGCCCCAGGGAGGCGTTCATGTTCTTGGCGACGGCGGCGGCCGGGCCGCGCAGGGTCACCAGCTCGGGGCCTTCGGCGGCCTCGGCGGCGGGAGCGGCCTTGGGCTTCGGCTGAGCGGGCGCCTGTGCGGGCTGCGCCGGCTTGACCGGGGCCGGGGCGGCCGCCTTCGCCGCGGGGGCGGGGACCTGCGCGACGGGGGCCGGAGCGGCCGGAGCGGCGGCCTGCGGGGCCGGAGCGGCCGGCTGGGCCTGGGGAGCCGCGGGCTGGGCCGGAGGGGCCGTGGTGGTCTCTGCGGCCCCCGCGGCCGCAGTACCCGCCGCGGCCGGGGTGGCAGGAGCACCCGGCTTGTAATCGGCGAAGAAGTCCCACCAGGCGCGGTCTACCGAATTCGGGTCCTGGAGGTACTGCTGATAGATCTCGTCGACGAGCCACTCGTTCGGACCGAACGCGGCGGCCGGGTTCTTCCCGGCTTGGTCGTCGGTGGAGACGCTCGGGTTACTGGGGGACTGTGGCGACACGGCGGCAACCGCCCTCTTCCGCTTCACAAGGTGATGGACAGCGGAAATAAAGGCTACGCCTCCCCGGCCGCGAAGGTCAGGTCGAGCAAGGTCATCGTCGCGTAAGTCACATCAGAAATCTTGTTTCAGGGCTTGATATGGCGGGAAACAAGCGTGGTTCCGCATGTGGGAGGGTGCACCGGCCCCGGCCCTGCGCGTCTTCGTTCGACGGCTCGCGCGGGCCTGCTCCTGATCACACGTGTCCAGCTGCACGGCACCGGTGCGGACACTCGTGGATCTTGTGCTTCCGGTTCGAACTTTACGTCAACTTGAGACGGAAGACAGTCCCGGGAGAGTGACGATGATCCGGCAGCCCCGCTCGGATTCGGCCACACCGATCCGGCCGCCGTGCAGATCCACCGCCCAGCGGGCGATCGCCAGACCGAGCCCGGTGCCGCCGTCGCTGCCCGGCCCGTGCGGCCGGGTCACCGCGCCCCGGTTGAACCGCTCGAACACCCGGTGCCACTCCGACCGCGGTATCCCGGGGCCCTCGTCGAGGACCTCCAGCGCCAGCGACTCCGGCTGCGGCCCGCGCCGCGCCCGCACCGTCACCCGGCCGTGCGGGGGGCTGTGCTTGACCGCGTTGTCGATCAGGTTGGCGACGACCTGGTGGATCCGCTCGGGATCCGCGTGCGCGGTCAGCTCCGGCGGGGAGACGTCCAGGTGCAGATGGACGTCGGTACGGGTGTGGCTGCCGGAGCCGGAGGCGATGCCCGCGCGTGCCGAGGCCACCATGTTGGCCTCCTTCAGCACGCCCGAGAGGTACGGCCACACCTCGAAGCGCCGCTTCTTCAGCGGTACGACGCCGTTGTCGAGCCGGGACAGGTCCAGCAGGGTCTCCACCAGCCGGCCGAGCCGCTCGGTCTGCTGCAGGGCCGTCCGCATGGTCTCCGGGTCGGCCTCGGTGACCCCGTCGACGATGTTCTCCAGCACGGCACGCAGGCCCGCGATGGGGGTGCGCAGCTCATGGGAGACGTTCGCGACCAGCTCCTTGCGCTGGCGGTCCTGCGCCTCCAGCTCGTCCGCCATGACGTTGATCGTCCGGGCCAGGTCGCCCAGCTCGTCCCGGCGGCCCTCGCTCACCCGGCGGGTGTAGTCACCCTCGGAGATCGACCGCGCCACCGCGTTCATCTCGTCCAGCGGCATGGTGAGCGAATGCGCCACGAACTGCGTGATCAGCAGCGTGGCGATCATCGAGAAGACCGTGATGAAGCGCAGCTCGGTCTTGGTGTGCACCGCGATCACCGACAGACCGGTGGTGATCAGCACCGAGATGACGACGAGCGCGCCCAGCTTGGTCTTGATCGAGAACGGGCGCACGCCGCCCCAGGGATCCTCCCCGGGGCTCCTCCGCGCGGCCTGGCGCCCGTCACCGCTCATGGGGTGGGCGTCTCCAGCGCGTACCCGACGCCGTGCACCGTACGGATCCGCTCGGCGCCGATCTTCCGGCGCAGCGCCTTGATGTGGCTGTCGACCGTACGGGTGCCGGAGGCGTCCGCCCAGTCCCACACCTCGGCCAGCAGCTGCTCCCGGGAGAGCACCGCGCGCGGGGTGTTCGCCAGGCACACCAGCAGGTCGAACTCGGTGGGCGTGAGGTGGACGTCCTCGGACTTCACCCGGACCCGGCGCTGTGCGTGGTCGATCTCCAGCTCGCCGAGCCGCAGGATGCCGGAGCGCGGGGTGGTGGCGGCCAGCGCGGCCCGCTCCACCCGGCGCAGCAGCACGTGCACGCGGGCGGCCAGCTCCCGCATCGAGAACGGCTTGGTCATGTAGTCGTCCGCGCCGACCCCGAGACCGACCAGCATGTCCGTCTCGTCGTCACGCGCGGTCAGCATCAGCACCGGCACCGGGCGCTGCGCCTGCACCCGCCGGCAGACCTCCAGGCCGTCGAAGCCCGGCAGCATGATGTCGAGGATCAGCAGGTCGGGCTGCCAGGCCTCGGCCGTGTCGACGGCGGCCGGGCCGTCCGAAGCCGTCTGTACGAGAAATCCCTCGGCGCGCAGCCGGGCCGCGATGGCGTCGACGATCGTGGGATCGTCCTCGACGACCAGTACCCGGCGCTGTGCGCCCGGGGTGGTCGTCGCCGCGCCGCTCTGGGAGGTGTGTGTCTGCTCCATCGCCCGCCCCTGCTTGTTGCTTTCCGGAACCCGTGGGGTGATCCCATGACTGCGATTGACGCTTGAATGATCCGCGTCAGGGCAGCACATTACGGGGATCCCCCATGCTGTCGCTATCCAGGGCGGACAGCGAGGTGCACGGCGTCCGGAACGCCCCGGGCAACGGGCACCTCTTCGGTACGCACCTGCCGGAACCCGGCATTCCGCAAGCTTCCTTCAAATTCCGGAGAGGGTTCGGCGGACCATACCGCGAGCACCCCGCCGGGGTTCAACACCCTTGCACAGGCGGCCAGTCCGGCCGGTGAGTACAGGGTGTGGTTGTCGTCCGTGACGGTCCAGCCGGGGCCGTTGTCGATGTCCAGGCAGAGCGCGTCGAACGTGTCGGATGTCTCATTGACGAACGCCACGAGATCGTCCCGCACGATCTCGGTGCGCGGGTCGCCGATCGCTCCGGCGGAGACCTCCGCCAGCGGCCCGTCCCGGTGCCAGTCGATGACGGCGGGTTCCCGCTCGACGACGGTGATCCGCCCCCATCCGGGATCCGCCGCCGCATGTGCGAGTGAGAATCCCACCCCCAGCCCGCCGATCAGCACTTTCGGCTCCGGCCGCCCGTCCAGCGCCTGGTGGGCGGCGTCGACGAGCAGCCGCTCCGAGCGCCCGTCGGAGGTGTCCATCAGGAAGCAGCCGTTGGCGATGATCTGCAACAGCGCTCCGTGCCGGCGCAGCACCACCTCGCCGTACGGGCCGTCGCGTCGGTCGAGGACCACGGGGGAGTCGTACACGGCAGTCATACCCCCATCCTGCTTGAACGTGCCTTGACCTTCACGGCAATTAAAGGTGTCGCACTGGTGTGCGCACCGTACAGGGCGAGGGGCGGACGCAACCGAAACGTAGGAGGTTGCTGTGAATCCGGTCTCGCGTGGCGTCGGTCATAGACAGCGGCCCCTGGAATCCGAAGGGTTGGGCGGAACGGAAGGAGTGCCGCATCGTGGAACGGACCGCGACGGGCCCTGGGGTGGCCGCGTCCCCGCCCCTTTCGGGCGTGACCCTCGCGGACGGCACCGCCGCCGTCCAGGCCCCCGCGATCGCGGACCTGCTGGACGGTGTGCCACGCCAGCGGCATGCCGCGCCGCCCGCTCCGGCTCCCGAACCGGTCTTCGCCGATCCGCGCCCCACCGCACCACTACTCCCGTTTCCGCTCCCGCGGCTGTGGCGCCTGCTGCCCACTCCCACCGGCACCCCGTTCACCTTCGGCTACACGGCCGTGCTGGCCGTCACCTCCCTGTTCGCGGCCCTGGCCGACCCCGCCCTGGTGCACGCCCTCTACCAGGACTCCAGCACCGATGTGGCCCACCTGGTGCGCATGCCGGGGGTGGTGCTGCCGGCGAGCGCGCTGTGGATCGCGGGCGGTGTCCTCTCGCCGTACGCGCTGGCGTTCGTGCTGGTGCTCACCGCGCTGGAGCGGCGGACCGGCGGCGCGCGTGCGGCCTGCGTCTTCCTCGCCGGGCACGTCCTGGCCACGCTCGCCACCGAGATCCCCGTGGGCCTGGCCGTCCTGGCCGGCCACCTCCCGCCCACCTCGCTGCACCGCCTCGACTACGGCATCAGCTTCGGCGTCGCCGCCAGCATCGGCGCCCTGTGCGGCCTGCTCCCCCCCTGGCTCCGCTGGCCCCTCCTCACCCTGACGGCCGCTGAGCTCCTGAACGACCTGGCCGCCTTCGAGGACCCGATGACGAACTGGGGCCACCTGATCGCGCTGACGATAGGCGTGGCGAGCTGGCCTTTTGTACGCCGGTGGCAGAAGGCGCCCCGCTAGGGGCCGCGACGAACTGCGCGAGTGCACACCGCCGGCCCGCAGTCGCGCACGCTCATTCCCTGGCACCCCCATGGGCGCAACTGATCGCTGAGAGCGAACAAGCCGGGGGAACACCAGCCCACTTCCCCGCGGTTGAGTCGGCATAGCTCAACTTGACTGCCGAAGGGGAGATCATGGCTACTGAGTCACCGGCGTTCACGCTCACCCTGCCCGTGCTGCCGCTCGACGACGAGGTCGTGCTGCCCGGCATGGTGGTTCCGCTGGACCTGAGCGACGCCGAGGTACGGGCCGCGGTGGAGGCCGCGCAGGCCGCCGCCCGCTCGGAACCCGGCAAGCCCAGGCTGCTGCTGGTGCCACGCATCGACGGCACGTACGCGAAGACCGGTGTGCTCGGCACGGTCGAGCAGGTCGGCCGGCTGGCCGACGGTGACCCGGGGGCTCTGATCCGCGGCCGCAGCCGCGTGCGCATCGGCGCCGGCACCACCGGTCCCGGCGCGGCCCTGTGGGTCGAGGGCGCCCGCATCGACGAGAGCGTGCCCGACCCGCTGCCGGGCCAGGTCGCCGACCTCGTCAAGGAGTACAAGGCGCTCGCCACCACCTGGCTGAAGAAGCGCGGCGCCTGGCAGGTCGTGGACCGCGTCCAGGCCATCGACGACGTCTCCGCGCTCGCCGACAACTCCGGCTACTCGCCGTTCCTCAGCACCGAACAGAAGGTCGAACTGCTGGAGACCGCCGACCCGGTGGCCCGGCTCAAGCTCGCCACGCAGCACCTTCGCCACCACCTCGCCGAGCAGGACGTGGCCGAGACCATCGCCAAGGACGTCCAGGAGGGCGTCGACAAGCAGCAGCGCGAGTTCCTGCTGCGCCGTCAGCTGGAGGCCGTCCGCAAGGAACTGCGCGAGCTGAACGGCGACTCCAAGGATTCGGCCGAGGAGTCCGACGACTACCGCGCCCGCGTCGAGGCCGCCGACCTGCCGGAGAAGGTCCGGGAGGCCGCGCTCAAGGAGGTCGACAAGCTGGAGCGGTCCAGCGACCAGTCCCCGGAGGGCTCCTGGATCCGCACCTGGCTGGACACCGTCCTGGAGATGCCCTGGAACGAGCGGACCGAGGACGCGTACGACATCCAGGGCGCCCAGGCGATCCTGGACGCCGAGCACGCGGGCCTCGAGGACGTGAAGGAGCGCATCACCGAGTACCTCGCGGTGCGCAAGCGGCGCAGCGAGCGCGGGCTGGGCGTCATCGGCGGCCGGCGCGGCGGTGCCGTACTGGCCCTGGTCGGACCGCCCGGCGTCGGCAAGACCAGCCTCGGCGAGTCGGTCGCGCACGCCATGGGCCGCAAGTTCGTCCGCGTCGCCCTCGGCGGCGTCCGCGACGAGGCCGAGATCCGCGGCCACCGCCGTACCTACGTCGGCGCGCTGCCCGGCCGGATCGTGCGGGCGATCAAGGAGGCCGGGTCGATGAACCCGGTGGTCCTGCTGGACGAGATCGACAAGGTGGGCTCCGACTTCCGCGGCGACCCGGCCGCGGCCCTGCTCGAAGTCCTGGACCCGGCGCAGAACCACACCTTCCGGGACCACTACCTGGAGGTCGAACTCGACCTGTCGGACGTGGTCTTCCTGGCCACCGCCAACGTCCTGGAGGCCATCCCGGAGGCGCTCGCCGACCGGATGGAGATCGTCCGGCTCGACGGCTACACCGAGGACGAGAAGGTCGTCATCGCCCGCGACCACCTGCTCCCGCGCCAGCTGGAGCGGGCGGGACTGGCCGAGGACGAGGTCACGCTGGACGAGGGCGCCCTGCGCAAGCTGGCCGGCGAGTACACGCGCGAGGCGGGCGTGCGCACCCTGGAGCGGTCCATCGCCCGGCTGCTCCGCAAGGTCGCGGCCCAGCACGAACTCGGCCGGCGGGAGCTGCCGTTCACCGTCCGGGACGAGGACCTGCGCGCGCTGATCGGCCGCCCGCACCACGTGCCCGAGTCCGCTCAGGACCCGGCCGAGCGCCGTACGTCCGTCCCCGGCGTGGCGACCGGTCTCGCGGTCACCGGCGCCGGAGGTGACGTGCTCTTCGTGGAGGCGTCCCTAGCCGACCCGGAGACGGGCGCGGCGGGCCTGACCCTGACCGGACAGCTCGGTGACGTGATGAAGGAGTCGGCGCAGATCGCGCTGAGCTTCCTGCGCAGCCACGGCGCCGAACTGGAGCTACCCGTGGCCGACTTGAGGGACCGGGGTGTGCACATCCACTTCCCGGCGGGCGCGGTCCCGAAGGACGGGCCGAGCGCGGGCATCACCATGACCACCGCTCTCGCCTCCCTCCTCTCCGGCCGCCTGGTCCGCACGGACGTCGCCATGACCGGTGAGGTGTCGCTGACCGGCCGGGTGCTGCCCATCGGCGGCGTCAAGCAGAAGCTGCTCGCCGCCCACCGCGCCGGGGTGACCACCGTGATCATCCCCAAGCGCAACGAGCCCGACCTGGACGACGTCCCGGCCGAGGTGCTGGACAAGCTCGACGTCCACGCCGTGACCGACGTCCGCCAGGTCCTGGAACTGGCACTCGCGCCCGCGACGAGCGGCGCGGCGCCGGAGGTTCCCGTGGCGGCGTGACGGACGCTTCGGGAAAGGCGAGGCCCGGGTTTCCTGAGGGAGGCCCGGGCCTTCGCCATGGGTGCGTACGGGGTCTCCGGCATGTGCCCATGAACGGATGACTCGGTAGAATTCAGGCGTGAGTTGGCCCCCCGAGACCCCCTCCGGTCTGATCGGGGCCGAGATCGCGGGCTACAAGGTGGAGCGCGAGCTCGGTCGCGGTGGCATGGCCGTCGTCTACCGCGCCAGGGACCTGCGTCTCGGCCGGACCGTCGCCCTCAAGCTGCTCGCCCCCGAGTACACCAGGAACGACGCCTTCCGCCGCCGTTTCGCCCAGGAGTCCCGGGTGGCCGCCGCCATCGACCACCCCAACATCGTCCCCGTCTTCGAGGCCGGCGAGTTCGACGGGGTCCTCTTCATCGCCATGTGCTACGTCTCCGGGCAGGACCTGCGCGCCCTGATCGACCGGGAGGGCCGGCTGGCGGTGCCGGTCGCGCTGCGCATCGCGGCCCAGCTGGCCTCCGCCCTGGACGCGGCCCACGCGCGCGACCTGGTGCACCGGGACGTCAAACCCGGCAACGTCCTGGTCGCCGAGGTCGTCGACAGTGATCACCCCGAGCACGTCTACCTCACCGACTTCGGGCTGGCGAAGAAGTCGCTGTCGCTCACCGGCTTCACCTCCGCGGGGGAGTTCGTCGGCACCCTCGACTACGTGGCGCCCGAGCGGATCGCCGGGCGACCGGTGGACGGCCGGGCCGACCTCTACAGCCTGGCCTGTGTGGTCCACGAGATGCTCACGGGCGCCCCGCCCTTCCGGCGCGAGGACCAGCTCGAACTGCTGTGGGCCCACCAGTACGACCCGCCACCGGCGCTCAGCGAGCAGCGGCCGGACATCCCGGCCGCCGCCGACGACGTGCTGAAGAAGGCCCTGGCGAAGGCCCCGGACGACCGTCACGGCACCTGCCTGGAGTTCGTCGTGGCGCTGCGCGCGGCCGTCGCCGAGCACGTGTCCCGCCGTCGTACGCCGACCCTGGTGGACCGCGTTCCGCCACCGGACCCACCGGCCTGGGCCCGGCCGTTCCTCGGCTGATCCGCGCCGCTTACGCGGGCTTTACCCGACGCCTGTGAGGGCGTCAAGTCCCGAGTCCTCGGAACGTGACCCCGATTTCCCGTTCGGGCCTACTTGAAGCACGGCCTCACCGGAACGGAAATGAGGCGGTCCGAGGGAAACGGAAATCCTCCGGTGATCCTCTCGGGAAATCCTCACAGTAATTGGGAGAAAGCTCATGACTCGTAACGCGCAGATCCACGACGACGCCCGTCCGAAGCGCCGCGGACTCCGTTTCGCGACCCTCGCCGCCTCCGCCGCGCTGGTCACCGGAGGTGTCCTCCTCCCCGTGGCCGGCGCGACGGCGGCCCCTATGCCCACGTCCACGGTGGCCTTCGTCCACGGCGGCGGCGCCGGTGGCGCCGGTGGTGACGGCGGTGGCGGCCTGGTCGGCGGCGGCGGTGGTGCCGGCGGCTCCGGCGGCGGCAGCGTGCTGGGCACCGGCGGTGACGGCGGCAAGGGCGGCAAGGGCGGCGACGGCCTCCTGGCCGGTGGTGGCGGCGGTGGTGGCGGTGGTGGCGGCGAAGGCGTCATCGGCGGCAAGGGCGGCGACGGCGGTGCCGGCGGCTTCGGTGTCCTCTCCGGCGGTGGCGGCGGCAGCGGCGGTGGCGGTGGCGACGGCACCCTCATCGGGGGCAAGGGCGGCAACGGCGGTAAGGGCGGCAACAGCGTCTTCCAGGGCGGTAGCGGCGGGAAGGGCGGCAAGGGCGGCTTCGGCGGCCTGTTCGGCGGCGCCGGCGGGTCCGGCGGGGCCGGTGGCGCCAGCCTCTTCTGACGGTCTCCCGCGACCGGCTCCTCCGACTGTCGACGGGGTGGAGGCCGCCCAGGCCTCCACCCCGGAACCCCCCACCTCACAGCCTTCGATCCGAATCGGAGACCCCGATGTTCACAAGCCCGTCCCGGCGTCCGCTCCTCCTCGCGGCGGCCTCCGTGGCTCTCGTCACCGTCACCGCGTGCGGCGCCCAGGCAGCGACCCGTACGGCCCCGGCCCCCACCGGCTACACGGCCCTGGCCCACCGGGCCGGCCACTGCGGAGAGGGGGGCGAAGGCGGCAAGGGCGGCGCGCCCGGCCGGCCGGGTCAGCCCGGCAAACCCGGCAAGCCGGGCTGCTTCTCGCTCCGCGACCTGCCCGACAAACCGACGTCGGAGCTCTCCCGGCTGGACAAGGCGCGGATCGCGCTGGCCGTGCTCACCGGCCGGGTGACCCGGTCCGACGCGGCCAAGAAGTACAGGATTGCGGAGAAGGAAATCAGCGCGTGGGAGCGTCAGCTCCTGAACGGCGACTGGCTCGCATTTCTGCAACCGGAATCTTCCTGAGGAATCGAGAAAAAGGAAACCCGCATGCGCAGGAACTCCTGGAAATTCGGTATCGGCCTCGCGGTCTCGACCGTGATGATCACCGGGGGCGCCATGGCCCCGGCCGCGATGGCCGGCACCGGCCCCGTCGGCGGCGGATCCGGCAGCGGCCCGCCCGGCGTCGGCAGCGTCAATCCGGGCCACGGCGGCATCCACGTGGGCAACGGCAGCGTCCGCATCGCCGACTCGATCTGCGCGGGCAACTGCAACGGCACCGTCAACGGCACCAAGGGCGCGGGCGGCGGCATCTGCGCCGGGCTCTGCAACGGCAGCGCCAACGGCGGCGACGGCACGGCCGGCACACCGGGCCGGGCCGGCGGCAAGGGCGGCGACGGCGGGATCTGCGTCGGCGTCTGCTCGGGCAGTGCCAACGGCGGCGACGGCGGGAACGGCGGCGCCGCCGTGGGCACGGGCGACGGCGGCGACGGCGGGCGGGGCGGCAACGGCGGGATCTGTCTCGGCGTCGGCTGCGAGACCGGCGGCAACGGCGGCCGCGGGGGCGACGGTGGCAGCGGCTGAGTCAGCCGGTGGCCGCGGCGACCGACTGCTCGGCCCACACCGTCTTGCCGATCCGGTCGTGCCGGGTGCCCCAGCGTTCGGCGAGCTGGGCGACCAGCAGCAGGCCCCGGCCGCCCTCGTCGAAGATGCGGGCGCGCCGCATGTGCGGGGTGCTGCCGCTGGAGTCGTACACCTCGCAGATCAGGGTCGCGTCCTGGTGGATCAGCCGGAGCTGGATGGGCGGGCGGCCGTAGCGGATGGCGTTGGTGACCAGCTCGCTGACCATCAGCTCGGTGGGGAAGGACGCCTCGTCCAGGCCCCAGGCGGACAGCTGGTCGCAGGCGAGGCGGCGGGCGCGGGCGACGTCCTCGGGGTCGTTCTCCAGCTCCCAGGCGGCGACCCGGTCCTCGTGCAGGACCCGGGTGCGGGCGACGAGCAGGGCGATGTCGTCGTCGGGGCGATGGGTCAGCAGCTCGGTGAGCACGTGGTCGCAGACCGCGTCCAGTGACCGCGCGGGCCGGACGAGCGCGGCGAACATCTTGTCCAGCGCCTCGTCGATGTCGTGCTCGCGGGCCTCGAACAGCCCGTCGGTGTACAGGGCGAGCAGGCTGCCCTCGGGCAGTTCGGCCTCGATGGCCTCGAACGGCAGCCCGCCCAGCCCGAGGGGCGGGCCCGCGGGCACGTCCAGGAAGCGCACGGCGCCGTCCGGTGTGACCACGGCGGGCGGCGGATGGCCGGCCCGGGCCAGGGTGCACCGGCGGGAGACCGGGTCGTAGACGGCGTACAGACAGGTGGTGCCGATGCCGCCGGCGGTCTCGGCGGTCGGGTCCGTGCTGCCCTCGTCGGCGGCGAGCCGCAGCACCAGGTCGTCGAGGTGGGTGAGGAGTTCGTCGGCCGGCAGATCGACGTCGGCCAGGGTGCGTACGGCGGTGCGCAGCCGGCCCATGGTGGCCGAGGCGCGGATCCCGTGGCCCACCACGTCCCCCACGACGAGCGCCACCCGTGCCCCGGACAGCGGGATCACGTCGAACCAGTCGCCACCCACCCCGGCCCCGGTCGCGGCGGGCAGATAGCGGGTGGCGATCTCCAGGGCCGCCTGGTCGGGCAGTGTGTGCGGGAGCAGGCTCTGCTGGAGGGCCATGGTGGTGGTGCGGGTCCGGGTGTAGGAGCGGGCCTGCCGGATGCCGGCGGCCGCCTTGGCCGTGAACTCCTGGGCCAGCCGCAGATCCTCCGGGCCGAACGGCTCCCGGTCGGGGCGTCGCCCGAAGAGCGCCACCCCGAGGGTGCTGTCCTGGGCGAGCAGCGGCACCGCCAGCAGCGAGCACGCCCCGGACGCGCGCAGCCACGCCGCCCCCGGGTCCACCGCCGCCCACTCGGCGACGAGCGGGTCCGCCGTGTCGTACAGCAGCGGCCGGCCCGCCGTCAGAGACCGGGCCGGAGGGGAGGCCGGCGGGCAGATGACCGCCTCGCCGATGCCGCTGCCGTAGGCCGGTCCGACGCCCTCGGGTACGACGCGCAGCGCGGCGCGGCGCAGGACGACCGGGCCCTGCCGCGGGGCGGGTTCCTCGCCCGCGGCGCGGGGGGAGTCGAGCAGGTCGACCGCCATGACGTCGGCGAGCCGGGGAACGGTGACCTCGCCGAGCTCCTGCGCGGCGCGGGCCTGGTCGGCGGCCGCGCCCACGCGCGTGTCGCTCTCGGCCGACGGACGCTGCCGGGCGGCGGAGTGCTGGGTGGGCGTCTGCGTGGACAGGCAGACGGCGCGCACCCGGGCGTCGGCGTCCTTCAGCGGGGTGAGCACGGCACCACGGCCCAGTTCCGCGCCGAGCCGGTCCGGGACCTGCTGCGGCCGGCCGGTCTCCAGCGCGAGCCGCATCGACCGGTCGGCATCCTCGCTCGCGGTGCCGGGCACGATGTGCGGCAGCCGCAGCCCGCGCATCGCGGCCTCGGGCAGGGCGAGGGCGTGCTCCATCCGCCGGTTGGCGCGCACCAGCCGCAGCTCGGCGTCGAAGATGGCCAGCGGGAAGGGGGACTGAAGGAACGTCCACTCCTCCAGCGGTTCGCCCCGGGGCGGCTGCGCGCGTGCCGTCACGGCGCTCACCACGAGCCAGTCGGTGGCCCCGGTGTCCGAGGTCCGGCGGTGCGCGAGCACGCCCAGCTCCAGCAGTCGGCCGTCGCGGTGCCGCAGCGGCACGGTGCCGTTCCAGCGGTCCCGGCCGGCGAGCATCCGCCGGGCCGCCGAGCAGTCGGTGGCGAGGAGCGCGGTGGCGGGCCGTCCGACGACGGCCGGTGAGTCGTAGCCGAGCAGCAGCTCGGCGCCTTCGCTCCACCCCGTGAGGATGCCCTGCTCATCGATGGTGGCCGTGGCCGTGTACGTCGACTGTCGCTCCGGTCGCTCCATCGCCGCTCATCTCGCCCTTGCTCGGCAGGCTCTCCTGACCAGCATGATCCCGGGCGGCGCGGAGCACCAACGCAGGGCCGCGGCAAGAAATCCGCGGTCGTCCGCAACCGGTCGGGGGTGTCCTGGCGTGAAGGAGACAAATGCCCTTATTCCGGCATTACCCATCCTGCTGGGGGGTGACAACAGAGAGGACCCCGATGACTGGCGTCACGGCCCGGCCGCTGACCGACCGCGAACTGGAGACGCTCCGGCATGTCGCGGCGGGCCACACCTATCTCCAGACGGCCCGTGCCATGGGTGTGTCCCGGCACACCGTGGACACCTATATGCGCCGCATCCGCGCCAAACTCGGCCACACGAGCATGGCCGAGCTGACGCGGATCGCGATCTCGCTGGGTCTGTGAGGGCTCAGCGTTCGGCGGGCTCGGCCGTTGGCGAGGGCCTGCACCCGGTCGAGCGCCCCGTTGCTGTGCTTGTCCGGGGGCGACCCCCGGACCCCCGGCCGGGAGGGTGCGGCACTATCCGTTGGCGAGGGCCTGTACCCGGTCGAGCGCCCCGTTGCTGTGCTTGTCCGGGGGCGACCCCCGGACCCCCGGCCGGGAGGGTGCGGCACTATCCGTTGGCGAGGGCCTGCACCCGGTCGAGCGCCCCGTTGAACTTGTCGTGGTCGCCGACGGTCGGGCCGGAGGACGTGTACTGCCACATCGTGTAGTACGACCAGCCGGCCGGCAGCGTCCCCGGGTCCGAGGCGTAGCGGGCGATCCACAGCGGGTTGTTCGCCGCGAAGCCGCCGTAGTTGCCGGTGCAGTCGCTCCACCAGCTGGTCGCCGTGTAGATCACGGGGTAGCGGCTGGTGAGCGAGTGGTAGGTGTTGATGAAGTCGGCGATCCAGCTGACCATCTGGCTCGCGGTCTTGCCGTAGCACTCGGCGCCGTACGGGTTCCACTCGATGTCGAGCGCGCCGGGCAGCGTCTTGCCGTCGCGCGACCAGCCGCCCCCGTGGCTGACGAAGTAGCTCGCCTGGGTGGCGCCGCTGGTGGTGTCCGGGGTCGCGAAGTGGTAGGCGCCGCGGATCATGCCCACGTTGTACGAGCCGTTGTACTGCTGGGCGAAGTACGGGTTCGTGTAGTACGTGCCTTCCGTCGCCTTCGTGTACGCCCAGCGCACTCCGCTGTTCCACAGGGTCGACCAGGCGACGTTGCCCTGGTAGCCGGCGACGTCCACGCCCTCGGTCTGGGTGACGTCACCGGAGGTGGGGGCACCGGCCTGGCCGTCGTGCGCGAGGACGCCCATGCCCATGTGGGCGGAGCCGCGGCTGGGGGTGGTCGCGGCGTGGGCGGAGGTGAGCGGGAGGGTGAGGGAGAGCGCCGCGAGCAGGGCCGTGACCAGGATGGCGAGGGGGCGCGGGCGGAGGGAGCGGGCTGAGCGGTCGGAGCCGGGTCTGTGCACGGGCATGACGTGCCTCCGGGGAGCGGGGTGGGGAGAACGTGGCTGTGACCGTGTACCGGGATGCCGCACTGGCGTGGGCATGCCATTCATTGCCTGGTAAAGAAGCTACGCACGTAGATGACGGCGTGGGAAGGGGGTCCGGGCGCCGCCGTTGGTCTAGCCCTGCGAAATACTTACAGAGCTGCGGCAATGACGACTTTTGGCAGAAACTTTCAGGACCGCGAAACCGAGCAGGGGTGCTGACGTGCACGAGGACGGAAACGGCGACGCTCATCGCGGCGCCCAGGAGATGACGCCCAGTGGTGCAGACCAGGAATTCCTGGCACTGGAACGGGAGTTGACCGTGCTGCTTCGGCGGGCCCGGGCCAGCCAGGGCGAGATGGCCCGCGAGGTCCATCCCGACCTGGAGTCCTCCGCATACGGCCTGCTCATCCGGCTGGACGAGTGCGGCGGCCGGCGGGCCACGGAACTCGCCGCCTACATCGGCGTCGGCAAGGCCACCATGTCGCGCCAGCTGCGCGCCCTGGAGGAGCTGGGCCTGATCGCCCGCGAACCCGACCCCGCCGACGGCCGTGCCTGGCTCGTCACCCTGACCGAGGAGGGGCGCGGCCGGGTCGGCAAGGTCCGCGAGGCGCGCCGCGCCCGCTACGTCAGGCAGCTCGCCCACTGGGACCGCACCGAGGTCGCCGAACTCGCCCGACTCCTGAACCAGTTGAACGGCGTCATGGAGAAGTAGGGCGGGGGCGGGGGCGGGCAGGGGGCTCACCGCCGGGGCCCGGCGGGGGCCCACAGCCGGGGTCGACGGCGGCGCGCGCTCGCACCCGGAGCCGGAGTCGACGGGGGCTGGTGGCCGGAGTTGGTGGGGGTTCCGCAGCCGGGATCGGCGGGCGGCTCACGGTCGCGGCCGACGTGCGCTCGGACCCGGAGTCCACGCGCGTTCGCATCCGGAGCCGGAGTCGACGGGGGCTGGTGGCCGGAGTTGGTGGGGGTTCTGCAGCCGGGATCGGCGGGCGGCTCAGGGTCGGCAGCCGGCGTGCGCTCGGACCCGGAGCCCGTGCGCGTTCGCATCCGGAGCCGGAGTCGACGGGGGCTGGTGGCCGGCGTCGGTGAGGGGTCTGCAGCCGGGGACGGCGGGCGGCTCAGGGTCGGCAGCCGGCGTGCGCTCGCGCCCGGAGCCCGTGCGCGCTCGCACCCGGAGCCGGAGTCGACGGGGGCTGGTGGCCGGCGTCGGCGAGGGGTCGGCAGCCGGAGCCGCCGGGCGGCTCACGTCGGAGGGGGCGTGTGCTCATACCCGCAGCTGGCGTGCGCTCGTAGACGGAGCCGGCGTGCGCTCGCGCCCGGAGCCCATGCACGCTCGGACCGCGAATCATGCGTGCTCGCACCCCGAGCCGCGCGCCCGCGCACCCGCAGCCCATGCCCCCTCGCACCCCGAGCCGGCGCGCGCTCGCACCCGCAGCCCACGCGCCCACGCACCCGGAGCCCATGCCCCCTCGCGCCCGAAGGCGGCGCGCGCTCGTGGCCGAAGCGGCGCGGGGGTCAAAGCTCCACGTACACCGCCGTCGCGTCATCGTGTGTCTTGCTGCGTCGCAGGAACGCCCGTTCCTCGCGGTCCGCGGACTCCAGTTGCCGTACCCGGTCCACCAGTGACCGGGCGCCCTCCTTGGCGACCAGTTCGAACAGGGCCTGCCAGTCGCCCTCGCGGAACTTCTCCGTCCAGCGGGTCGCGCCGTCCGTCAGCGCGGCCAGGGCGCGGACCTCGCCCCGCGGCACCGTGCCGGTGACCGCGCGGGCGGCCACCGAGGGATCGGCGGCGGCCGTGAAGAAACCGCCCTCCTTGTTGCGCAGGGTGGCGTCCACCAGGGCGTCGGTGGCGAGCGCGGAGCGCGGGAGCCGGGCCAGCCGGTCGTCGAGGACCGGGGTGACCGTCCCGTCGGTGCCCTGCAGCAGCAGCGCGGAGTCGGAGAGCACCAGGTACTCGACGGTCTCGGCGGACCAGCGGGCCACGGCGACGGTCGCCTGGGGGGTTCGCGGGTGAGAAAGCTCACAGGTTTGCACATGGGCCCCGGCCGTGCGGCCGATCGCCCGCGACAGAATCTCCGGGAGCGTCAGATCTCCGCTCGAAACGGTCAGTTCGGTCAGCGCGCCACCCAGCCGCGCGGTGAACCAGGGAACGGAATGCAGACACCCCGTCTCACCTCGTGGCGGAGTCACTCCGTCCAGGACGATCACACAACCACCCTGTCCGGAGGCGGGTAGTCCGACACCGGCGAAGTCCTCGTTGGGTCGGTTCGCGTCGCCGGGTTCCGAAACGAGATCAGTTCGCATCCAGCCAGTCTGCACGAGCTCTTCACAGGATTCGCCAAAGTCTGGCAGTCGCCGCCGAATTGGAACAACCCCGCAGGTCAGCCGCCTGGTTTGAGGTGGAATGATCCACTCCGGGAAGGCGTGGCGGCGAATACTGTCAAAGCCTGTCCCGCTCGTCCAACCGGCATGCCGCACCAGGGCGCCGCACGCGCCGGAGGAACTTGCCCGCCAACTCCCCTCCGATGTTCACTCCTTCGGGTGGCGGGTCAGGTGATGCGAGACCACTGCCCACCGGCGCTGGGAGGGTCGGGAACCGTACCAACCGGGTGTACGCACCACTTGGCACCGAGATGACGGGACGCCACCCGGGTCCTTGGCCAGTCGAGTTCAGGAATGCGAGCACCGGTGCAGAAGAAGCGGCCTCGGCGCACAGGCAGGCAGACGGCCCCCACGGGGACCGAACCGCAGACCCCCGTGGGCACCGGCCGCCCCACCCATGTGCGCACCCGACTGATCGTCGCCGTCGCCGTGGTGGCCGCCGCCGTCGCGGGAGCCGGCGCGCCCTCGCTGCTCACCGCCTCCCAGGACGTCAGCGACTCCCAGGACCTGGTGACGCTGGCCGGCCGCACCCAGGACGCCCTCGCCCTCGCGAACTCCCTCGCCGACGAGCGCGACGAGGTCACCTCCTACATCGCTGCGGGCCGCCCCGAGTCCAAGGCCCCCGCCGAGGACCGCAGCGCCCGCGTCGACCGCCAGGTCGAGGACCTGCGCGCCGAGGACGACACCCCGGCGAGCCTGCGCGGCGACCTCGACGGCATCGCCGCCGTCCGCCGGGCCGCCCTCACCGGCAAGACCACGGCCCTCCAGGCCCACCAGGCGTACTCGACGGCCATCACCGAACTGCACCGGCTCGCCGAGCAGCTGGCCGACCGGACGCCCCCGCGGGCCGGCTCCGGCGCCCACGCGCTCGCCGAGCTGGACACCGCCGTCCAGCAGTCCGCCGCCGCCCGCGGCCTGCTGCTCGCCGCGCTGAACGTGCCGTCCTCCACCCGGACGGTGATCAACCCCGTCACCGGCCTGCCCACCACGACCTCCACCACCTCCGCGGCCGACCGGAAGCAGCGCGACCAGCTGACCGCCGCCGCCCAGCAGGCCCGGCTGCGCGCCGACGCCGCCCTCGCGGACTTCCGCGCGACCGCGCCCAAGACGGCCGTCGACTCCTACGACTCCACGGTCACCGGTTCCGACGTCAACTCGGCGGAGAAGCACCTCGCCACGCTCACCGACCAGCCGACACTGGCCGACAGCGAGCTGACCACCAGCACCAAGAAGCTGGACGCGGCCCTGTCCGCCCGCGTCGACCTGATGCGCGGCGCGGAATCGGCCCTCTACGACCACCGCACCAAGGACCTGGCGAAGCTCCGCGACGACGACGTCGCGGCGCTGGAGATCCGCATCGCCGTGCTCGGCGCGCTCATGCTGGTCGCCGTCGGCCTCGCCACGGCCATGGCCCGCACCCTGACCCGCCCGCTGTCGGTGCTGCGCCGCGGTTCGGCCCGCCTGGCTCAGTCCGAGGACCCGGCGGCCCAGGAGCCGATCACCTTCACCGGCCGCAACGACGAGTTCGCCCAGGTCGTCCGCTCGGTCAACGCCCTGCACGCGCACGCGGCGGCCCTGTACGAGCGTGTGTCCACGCTGGAGACGGACCGCAAGCACCTGATCGGCCAGCGCCAGAAGATGGCCGACGCCCGCGAGGCCCTGCAGGCCGAGCTGATGCGGTCCGCCGACCGGCTGGAGCGGCTGCGCACCAGCATCGGCGGTACGTTCGTCAACCTGGCCCTGCGCACCCTCGGCCTGGTCGAGCGCCAGCTCGCGGTCATCGAGGGCCTGGAGGAACGCGAACAGGACCCGGACCGCCTCGCCACGCTCTTCAAGCTCGACCACTTCGCCACGGTCATGCGCCGTCACAGCGAGAACCTCCTGGTCCTGGCCGGCGCCGAGCACGTCCAGCAGCACCACGGCCCGGTGCCGCTGGTCGACGTGGTCCGGGCGGGTGTCAGCGAGATCGAGCGCTACGAGCGGGTGCGTATCGCGGCGCTTCCCCCGCACGCGCACGTGGCGGGCTTCGCGGCGGACGACCTCTCGCACCTGCTGGCCGAGCTGATGGAGAACGCCTCGTCGTTCTCCCCGCCGGACCTGCCCGTCGAGGTCTCCGGATGGCTGCTGGAGAACGGCGAGGTCATGCTCTCCGTCCAGGACGAGGGCATCGGCATGGCGGCCGACCGCCTGGACCTGCTCAACACCCGCCTGGCCGGCTTCGACCCCGAGACCCACTACGACAACGAGGGCGACGCCGGCCTCGGCCTCGGCCTGTACGTCGTCGCCCGCCTCGCCCACCGCCACGGTGTCCGGGTACACCTGCGCGAGCAGAAGCAGGGCGGCATCGCCGCGGTGGTCGTCCTCCCGGCCACCCTCCTCAGCGATGCCCCGCCCACCGCCCTGCCCCCGCAGACCTCGTCCCTGAGCGGCACGGGCAGCTTCTCCCTCCCCGGTGCCGACGCCGAGGTCAACTCCAACGTCCTCCACGGCCGCGCCAAGCACACCGACCCGCTGGTCGCCCTGGCGGAGCAGGCGGTCAGGGGAGCGGCTGCCTCCGGCGGTACGACGGAGGGGAACGCTTCTGGGAACCCGGTCACGGAAGGCGCCGCCGACACTCCGCCCGACGAGCCCGCCGGCCCGGTACAGACTCCCGCGGGCGAGACCGGCACCGCCTTCGGCACGCTCACCGACCAGCCCGCCTCCGCCGAACCGGCCGGTGAGCCGCAGCACACCTTCGGCGCCTCGGCGAAGGACCCGGCGAGCGGCGCCTTCGCCGTCTCGGCCGGCGATGCGGCGCGGGATGCCGCCGCCGGTCCGGCGCGGGATGCGGTACGGGATGTCACCGGCGGTCCGGCGCGGGATGCGGTACGGGATGTCACCGGCGGTCCGGCGCGGGATGCGGTACGGGATGTCACCGGCGGTCCGGCGGGGGATGCGGTTCGGGAGTCCTTCGGCGGTGTGGCTGGGGATGCGGTTCGGGATGTCACCGGCGGTTGGGCAGAGGACGCCGTGCGGGATGCCTTCGGCGGTTCGGCCAAGGGCGCGGTGCGGGATGCCGCCGGTGGTTCGGCCGAGGATGCGGTCCGGGAGTCCTTCGGCGGTGTGGCCGGGGGTGCGGGGCGGGATGCCTTCGGTGATTCGGCTGGGGATTCTGTGCGGGATGACGCCGGCGGTTCGGCGTGGGGTGCGGGGCGGGAGTCCTTTGCCGGTTCGGCCGAGGACGCCGTGCGGGATGCCTTCGGTGGTTCGGCCAAGGGCGCGGTGCGGGATGCCGCCGGCGGTTCGGCCGAGGATGCGGCTTCGGGGTCCTTCGATCGTTCGGCCGGGGACGTGGTTCCGGGTGGCGCAGGCGGTTTCGCCGAGGGCGCGGAGCGCGACGTGCGGGACGCCTTCGGTGGTTCGGCCGAGGATGACGTGTGGGATGCCTTCGGCGGCGGGCGGGGGGTGACCGGCGGCTCGGTGGAGCAGGCGGTGCACGAGCAGGCCGCGCCGGTCGCCCAGGACGCGGAGACCCGCCCGAAGGCCCCGGCGGAGACCTTCGCCGAGTCGACGATGGAACTGCTGCTCCCGGACCTCACGGCGCAGCCCACGGGCCCGTCGGCCACCGACGTCGGACGCGCCCCGCAGGGGCCACCCGCGCCCCACGACGACAGCCGCACGGGCGGTGCGGGTGGGGCCGACATCCCCGCCGAAGGCGAAGCCGACCCGGAGGAACAGCTCACCAGCAAGGGCCTCCCCAAGCGCACACCCAAGATCACCGCACCCGCCGCCCCACCCCGCCAGCGCACCGCGAGCATCGACGCCGAAGCCCTCCGCAGGAGGCTCGGCGGCTTCCGCCAGGGCGCCCAGGCCGGCTACCGCGACGTAGAGGCAGAGATCGAAGCACGTACCGAAACAGCCACGGGGGGCACAGCCGAGGAGGCAAGCAGTTGACCGCGCCCAGTACGTATGGACTGAGCAGTGAAGCCCGCAACCTGCACTGGCTGCTGACCAACCTGGTCGAGGAAGTCCCCGGCATCCAGTCCGTCGCCGTGGTCTCCTCGGACGGCCTGCTGCTCCTGTCGTCCGACCCCACCCTCCCCCACGCTCGAACCCACTCGCGCGGGGGGACCCCCATCGCCGCATCCCGCGACAAGCGGCCGGCAAAGGGCCCGAGGGGTTCCTCCGCCGACCTGGCCACCATCGTCTCCGGCATCGGCAGCCTCACCGTCGGCGCCGCCAAGCTGATGGCCTTCGGCGGCGTCAAGCACACGATGATCGCGATGGAGGAGGGCAGCCTGTTCGTGATGTCGATCAGCGACGGCTCGCTGCTCGGCGTGCACGGCAGCGCCGAGTGCGACATGAGCGTGGTCGCGTACCACATGGCGCTGTTCGTCGGCCGCGCCGGCCACGTCCTCACCCCGGAACTCCGCAGCGAGCTGCGCAAGTCCCTGGAGGCCGAGTCGGCGGGGAGCGCCCGATGAGCGGCACCGCGAAGCATCTCCCCGTGCGCGGCGGCGACCGCAAACCCGCCCGCGTCCGCCCCTACTCGCTCACCGGCGGCCGCACCCGCTTCGGCCACGTCCTCCTCGTGGAGACGTTCGTCGCGGCACTCGAAGCCCCGGAGGAGCGCAAGGAACTGACGAACGGCGCCCTCACCACCCGGGTCATGCCGGAGATGCGGGCCATCGTCGAACTGTGCCGCCGTATGCGCACGGTGGCCGAGATAGCCGCGCTGCTGAAGATGCCGCTCGGCGTGGTCCGCGTGCTCCTGAGCGACCTCGCGGACCAGGGAAAGATCCGTGTGTACGGCACCGGGACCGGTCACGGCACCGGCCGCCCGGACCGCGCGCTGCTGGAAAGGGTGCTGAGTGGACTCCGTCGTCTCTGACACCGCCGCCTCCGCCGTCGGAGGCACCCCTCTCGTCGCCGGATTCACCGAGCCCGACGAGGACCTCAGGTCCTGGCAGACGGACCGCACCCGCGCCCCCGTCGCCACGAAGATAGTCGTGGCGGGAGGCTTCGGTGTCGGCAAGACCACCCTGGTCACCGCGGTCTCGGAGATCACGCCCCTGCAGACCGAGGCGCTGATGACCGAGGCGAGCGAGGAGACCGACGACCTCACCGCCACCCCGGGCAAGCTCACCACCACCGTGGCCATGGACTTCGGCCGCATCACGCTCGACGACGACCTGGTGCTCTATCTGTTCGGCACGCCGGGCCAGCAGCGGTTCTGGTTCATGTGGGACGACCTCGTGCGCGGCGCGATCGGCGCGGTCGTCCTGGCCGACACGCGCCGGCTGAAGGACTGCTTCCCCGCGCTGGACTACTTCGAGAGCTGCGGACTGCCGTACGTCGTCGCGGTCAACCACTTCGACGGCAGCGAGCTGTTCGAGCCGGCGGACGTACGGGAGGCGCTGACGATCCCCGCGCACGTCCCTGTCATGATCATGGACGCGCGGCGCCGTATCTCGGTCATCGAGACGCTGCTGTCCCTGGTCGGCCACGCGCTGGACGAAACCCCCGAGTAGTCCCCGAGTAGTCCCTGAGCAGTACCCGTTAGGAGTCCCCACCCGCATGCGGAAGATACTCGTCGTCGGAGCCGGCCAGTCCGGTCTCCAGCTCGCCCTCGGCCTGCAGTCGCACGGCTACGAGGTCACCCTGATGTCGAACCGGACCGCGGACGAGATCCGCACCGGCCGGGTCATGTCGACGCAGTGCATGTTCCACACGGCACTGCAGCACGAGCGCGATCTCCAGCTGAACTTCTGGGAGTCCCAGGCCCCGAAGATCGAAGGGCTCGGCGTCTCGGTCGCGGCCCCCGGCTCGCACGACCCCGGCCCCACCCAGCGGGCCATCGACTGGGTGGGCAGGCTGCAGGGGTACGCGCAGTCGGTCGACCAGCGGGTGAAGATGGCCGGCTGGATGGAGACCTTCGCCCAGCGCGGCGGCCAGCTGGTCATCCACGGTGCGGCGGTCGGCGACCTCGACTACTTCTCCCGCACGTACGACCTCGTCCTGATCTCGGCCGGCAAGGGCGAGCTGGTCCAGATGTTCGGCCGCGACGCCTCGCGCTCCCCGTACAGCGAGCCGCAGCGCGCACTCGCGGTGGCGTACGTCCACGGGCTCGGCCCGCGCCCGGAGCACCCGGAGTTCGACGCGGTCCGCTGCAACCTGGTGCCCGGAGTCGGCGAGCTGTTCATCATGCCGACGCTCACCACGTCCGGCCGCGCCGACATCCTGTTCTGGGAGGGCATACCCGGCGGCCCGCTCGACGTCTTCAACGGCGTCAAGGACCCGGCGGAGCACCTCTCCCTGACCCTGGAACTCATGGAGAAGTTCACGCCCTGGGAGTACGCGCGGGCGACGAAGGCCGAACTGACCGACGCGGGTGGCACGCTGGCCGGCCGCTACGCCCCGACGGTGCGCAACCCCATCGGCCGGCTGCCCGGCGGCGGGCTGGTCCTCGGCGTCGCGGACGTCGTCGTGGCCAACGACCCGATCACCGGCCAGGGCTCCAACTCGGCCTCCAAGTGCGCGGCCGCGTACCTCGCCTCGATCCTGGAGCACGGTGACAAGCCGTTCGACGAGGAGTGGATGCAGGCCACCTTCGACCGGTACTGGAACACCGCGCAGCACGTCACCAAGTGGACGAACGCGATGCTCATGCCGCCGCCGGAGCACATCCTGAACCTCATCGGCGCGGCCGGCCAGCTCCAGCCCGTGGCCGACCGCTTCGCCAACGCGTTCAACGACCCCTCCGACTTCGAGAACTTCTTCTACGAGCCGGAGAAGACGGCCGCCTACCTGGCCTCGGTGACCGGGGCCTGATCATCCGGTCGTACGGCACCGAGTACCGGATTGGACGCCAGCGGTGACATCTGGATCCTCTCTCCCGGTCTCGGTGCCTGTACGACCTTGCCGGCGCCCACGTACATGGCCACGTGGGTCGCGTCCGGGAAGTACACCACCAGGTCACCCGGCCGCAGTTCGCCCAGCGGGATCCTCTTCAACCGCCGCCACTGCTCCTGGCTGGTGCGGGGAATGGTCCTGCCCGCGTGTTCCCAGGCCTGGGTGGTGAGGCCCGAGCAGTCGTAGGAGTCGGGGCCCTGCGCGCCCCACCGGTACGGCTTGCCGAGCTGGTCCATGGCGTAGCGGACCGCGCGGGCGCCCTCGGGGGAGGCGCGGCGGGCCGCGGGGAGGGAGCCCGAGGTGGCCAGCTTCTGCTGGGCGGCGGTGACGCCCCGCTGTTCCAGCGCGGTGACCGCGGACAGCTGGGCCGGGGTGAGGGAGGCCAGCAGCCGAGTCACGTCGTCCAGCCTCTTCTGCACGTCGTCGCGCTGCTCGCGCTGCCGGTCGGCGAGGGTGAGCTGGGTGTCCAGGGCCTTGCGGGCCGCCCGGGCCAGGGCGTCGCTCTGCTTCTCGGTGGCGGTCAGCCGGTGCACCGTACGGGCCTGAGCGCGGGCCAGCTCGCCGATGACATGGCCCTCGTCCAGCGCGTACTGCGGATCGGGCGCGAGGAGCAGGCGGGCGTACGGGCCCAGGCCGCCGGTGCCCTGGTACTGCCCGCGGGCCAGTCGGCCGGCGTCGCTGCGGCTGTCCTGAAGGGCGAGGCGGGCGCGGGCCAGCCGGCCGTCGAGGCGGGACACCTCGGCGCGCTGACGCTTCAGCTTCTCGGCGGTGGCGTTGTAGGTCTCGGTGGCCTTCTCGGCCTGGCGGTACAGCTGTTGAAGGTCCGTCAGCAGTTGGGACGCGGGACGCTGCGGAGCGGCAACGGGCCGTTGTGGAGCCGCGCCGGGCCGCTGCGGGTCCGGTGCGGCCGCGGCGGGTGCGGGCACGAGGACGGCCTGGGCCGCCAGCGCGGTCGTACAGGCCAGGCGCAGAAGCATTCCTGACACGTGATCACCTCGGATGCGGGGAGGGACTCCCGGCGGGCGGGCTGGTCGCCTCCTATGGCACCGCGATAATCAGATGTATCCGTGCGGGGCGCGCGCCCGGCGTGCGCGGTTCGGCGCACGCCTGTCACCCGTTCGTGTCGTCCGGCTCGCCCGGCGGGGTGGCGGCCGGCTTCGACCAGGGCCACCGGAGCCTTCCGCCGGAGGTGTCGTCCGGGTCGTACCGGTACTTCCACCCCTGGATCAGGCCCAGCCTCTTGCTGTGCCCCCTGGGCACCCGGCGGTAGACGAGCACCGTGGGCGGGCCGCCGTCCGGGTCCGGCACGGGGATGCGGTACGTCTTCGGCGGGTGCCCGGTGGGCCCGAGCAGGACCGGCAGCACGCGCCCGTCCATGGGGCCGCCCTCGAAGGGGGTGTCCTGACTCTTCACCGCTCCAGTCTCAGCCTTCCTCGCCGAGCGCGCCGACGACGGCGGCCGTCTGCGGGTCCCGGCCCGCGGTGACCGTGAGGACGGCCACGAACTGCTCCACCAGCCAGGCGCGCAGCTCCTCCACCGGGGGCTGCTTGTCCTCGTCCAGCCAGATCAGGGAGGCCGCCTCCACGGCCGTGATCCACGTCCGGACGGTCATGCGCAGCCGGGGGCCGGGTTCGGCGACGCCGAGGTGGCCGTAGATGTGCTCGGCGGCGGCCCGCCGTACCCCGTCGACGATGGCCGTGGTCCGCGAGGTCTCCACCACGCTGCCGCCCTGCAGCAGCGCGCTGAAGCCGGTGTCGTGCTCGTCGACGAAGCTCAGATAGCGCTCCAGGGCGCGGGACAGGCGGGGCAGCAGCGGGCCCTCGCGCGGCTCGTCGAAGCACAGCTGGAGCTCTTCGGCGGCCGACCGCAGCGCGGCCTCGTACAGCTGCTGCTTGCCACCCGGGAAGTACCGGTACACCAGGGGGCGCGACACTCCGGCGGCCTCCGCCACGTCGTCCAGCGACACGTCCTCGGGGGCACGGTGGGCGAAGAGCGACAGGGCGGCGCCGAGCAGCTGGCTGCGCCGCTCCTCGACACTGAGCCGACGGTAGGCGGGGGTGGCGGCGGACGGGGTCATGCCGGGAAGCCTAATCGCCGCCGGCGTGCGGGGGCGCAGGCGACGGCCGGGGCCGGCCCGAAGGCGCACCGCAATTCCGCGGCGAGCGATCCCGGCCGGGTGGGCCGCCGCGCCGGCGCCGTACGGGTGTCTTTCGGTCAACTGCGAGCGAAATTGCCTGTTGTCACATGCCTCGTATCCACGGCTAAAGTGATCATGCGCGCGACGGATCTTGACCACTCCGGCGCCGTGTACGCCAGTCCGCAGGCGACCGGGGGAACGGTCTCGACGGCTTCGCCAGGACCTCGGCGTCCTCTACCACTCCGACCACTGTGGAGAAACTCTCTTGATACGCAGATCTCTTGCCTCCGCCCTCCTGGCGGCGGCCTCTACGGGGACCCTCCTGCTGGGCACCGGCCCGGTGGCGCACGCGGCGGAACCCACCGCGGAGCCGCCGGCCACGGCCACCCAGGAGCCCACCGCCGAGCCGACGGCGGACCAGCCGACGGCAGACCCGGTCAAGCCGGTGATCGCCGAGTACGACGGGCGGAAGATCAACCTCGCCAAGTCCTGGGAAGGCGCCAACATCTGCACGGAACTCCCCGGCGGAGAGTTCCACTGCTACGACACGGACGCGCAGTCCCTGAAGGACCCGGCTCTGCCCGCCAAGGTCCGCAAGGACAGCCTCAGGGCCGCCAGGCTCGCGGCCGCTTCCGACCCGCGCGACAACTGCGCCTCCGACTACTGGTGCCTGTACGCGGACGCCGACTACAAGGGCCGGCGCCTGCAGTTCTCCAGCGACGGCAAGAAGAACCTCGCCGACTACGGATTCCGCGACCAGCTCAGCTCGGTCTACTACTGGGTGGCCCGCTGGCCGCTCAACTACGGCACCGCGAGGCTCTGGGACTCCCGTTCGTGGCCGCTGGACGACCGGCAGCGCGACCTCATCCCCCCGGGTGGCTGGTCGAACCTCAAGAATCTGGGCTACCCCGGCGGCGGCGACTGGAACGACAAGGTCGACGTCTTCGAGGTCCAGCGCTGACGTGCGGGCGATGAGCCTGCCCGGGGCGCGCTGAGGAGTCGGGGCGGCTGCTACGCCAGCAGCCCCGACGACCTCCACAGCCGTCGCCCCACACCCCGCAGCACCCCGATGTCGTCCAGGAAGTCGGTCAGCCGCTTGGCGCCGGTCTGCATGACCTCCCGGCGATGCCCGCTCGCCTTCACCTGGGCCATCGCCTCCCGCTTGTCCAGCCCCACGTTCGTGTAGACCTCGGGGTTCACGAACGCGACCGAGAACACCCGCGCGAACTCGCCGGACGTGACCCGGGTGAACTCCTGGGACCACTTCGGCGCCGTCACCATCTGGCGCCGCAGCTCCTCACGGGCGTACCGGACGTGACGCGCCTCCTCGACCACGTGGATGCGCGTCACGCCCCGGATCAGCGGCTGGATCCGCTCGTCCGGGAAGGTCAGCCGCTGCATCCAGTCGAGGACCTCCTCGCCGAGCAGCGTGGCGGTGAAGGAACCGGGGGTCGTGGAGATGGTCTTGAACAGGCGGCCGAGGTTCTGGTGAACCCTGCTCACCGGGTACCAGGGCGTGCCGCCGTGCGAGATCAGGCGCGCGAACATTTTTGAGTGCCGGCACTCGTCCTCGATCTCGGTGAGGGCATACCGCACGTGCGCGCTCGTCGCCGCCTTGTCGTAGATGTGCCGGACGAGCAGCTGCATCAGGATGATCTCGAACCAGATGCCGAGCGAGGCCAGCGCCGCCGCCTCGTGCTGGGAGAGCAGGATCCGCTGCTCCTCGCTCATCCGCTTCCACATCGGCGTGTCGTAGAGCGAGACCAGCTCCGGCGGCCAGAACCACTTGCCCTCCTCGAAGGGCGCGTCCCAGTCCAGCTCCTTGTCCGGGTCGAAGGAGTGCTTGGCGGAGGAGACGAGCAGCCGTTCCGCCACCTGCTCCCGGTCCTTGAGCAGGCCGAGCGCATCGCGCAGACCGTCCAGCGCGTCCGCTTCCGTCAGGGTCGTCATGGCTCCCTCTCCTCGTTACCGGGGGGTAGTCGTCCTGTCTCTTATGAGACTGCCTGTCAGCAAGGCCGTCAATCCCCTGCGCGCCACTTGTTGACTTCACGTCTACGTGTGAGCCTGCGAGGTATGCCGACCCATGACTTGTACGCCAACGGCCCCGGTGACTCCCCCTGGCAGGTGCCCGCGACCGGCGCCGCCCGGTTCAGCTGGGAGTACGACGCCGGCCGCGAACGCCTGCTCGCCCTGTACCAGAAGGGCAAGGACAAGCAGTGGGACGGGCGGACCCGCATCGACTGGGACCTCGAGGTCGACCCGTACGACGCGCTCGGCACGCCCGAGGAGGCCATGTCCCTCTACGGCACCAGGTACTGGGACGCGATGACGGAGAAGGACAGGGGCGAGCTGCGCCGGCACTACGCATCCTGGCAGTTCAGCCAGTTCCTGCACGGCGAGCAGGGCGCGATGATCTGCGCGGCGCGCATCGTGGAGTCGGTGCCCGACCTGGACGCCAAGTTCTATTCCGCCACCCAGACCATGGACGAGGCCCGGCACGCCGAGATCTACGGCCGGTTCCTGCACGAGAAGATCGGGCTCGTCTATCCGATCAACGACAACCTGCAGTCGCTGCTCGGCGACACGCTCCGCGACAGCCGCTGGGACATGCCGTACCTGGGCATGCAGGTCCTCATCGAGGGCCTGGCGCTGGCCGCGTTCGGGATGATCCGGGACACCACGAACAAGCCGCTGCCCCAGCAGATCCTGACCTACGTCATGCAGGACGAGGCCCGGCACGTGGCCTTCGGCCGGCTGGCCCTGCGGGACTACTACAAGCAGCTCACCGACGCCGAACTGCGCGAGCGCGAGGAGTTCGTCATCGAGGGCTGCTACCTGATGCGCGACCGGCTCCGGGGTGTGGAGGTCCTGGAGAACTTCGGCATCCCGAAGGCCGAGGCGGAGGCGCTGAGCGAGCGCTCCGAGTTCCTCCAGCTGTTCCGCAAGCTGCTGTTCAGCCGGATCGTGCCCTGCGTCAAGGACATCGGGCTGTGGGGCAAGCGGCTCCAGCAGGCCTATGTGGACATGGGCGTCTTCGAGATGGGGGACGCCAGCCTGGATCTGCTGATGGCCCAGGACGAGGAACTGGCCGAACAACTGGACGCCCAGCGCTTCGCCGCCGAGGAGCGGGAGCGGATCACGGAGGTGCGGGAGGCGATCGAGTCGGGAGCATCGGAGAGCTGAGGCGTCGGGCGGCCGGGGCGTCGGAGAGCTGAGGCGTCGGGTGGCCGGGGCGTCGGAGAGCTGGGGCGTCGGGTGGCCGTGGCGTCGGAGAGCTGGGGCGCCGGAGGGCTGGGGCGGACAGGTGGCCGTGGCGTCGGGCGGCCGGGGCGGCGGAGAGCTGGGGCGTCAGGTGGCCGTGGCGTCGGGTAGCTGGGGCGGCCGAGAGCTGGGGCTGGCAGGTGGCCGTGGCCTCGGGTGGCCGTTGCCTCGGGTGGCGGGGGCGGTGGCGGGCCGGCGGGTGATCGTGGTGGCGGAGAGCTGGGGCGTCGGAGGGCTGGGGCGTCGGGTGGCTGGGGCGGACAAGTGATCGTGGTGGCGGAGGACTGGGACGGCGGAGAGCTGGGGCGGACGGGCGGCCGGGGCGTCGGAGGGCTGGGGC
Organism: Streptomyces sp. RB17; assembly: GCF_009604455.1. Taxonomy (GTDB): domain Bacteria; phylum Actinomycetota; class Actinomycetes; order Streptomycetales; family Streptomycetaceae; genus Streptomyces. Next base: position 15,146 of record NZ_WEGL01000003.1, on the reverse strand, counting down.
GTCGGCCGGCCGGGGCGGCGGAGAGCTGGGGCGTCGGGTGGCTGGGGCGGTAGAGGGCAGAGGCGACGGGCAGGCGAGAGGGACGGGCAGTCGAGGCGGACGGCCGGCGGCCGAAGTCGGCGGGCTCTTCGCCCGGGTGCAGTAACGGGGCGTTCACCCCGGTGCAGTAGCGTTCCGGCGTGTCCATGCCTCCGCCGCCGCAGCAGCCGTACCCGAACGGCCAGCCGTACCCCAACGGCCCCCAGCAGCCGCCGAACCCGTACGGCCCGCCTCCGCAGGCCGCCCCGGGGCCGTACGGCCAGCAGCCCCCGCAGGCCGCCCCCGGCCCGTACGGCTCCCCGTATCCGCCCCAGCAGTCCTACGGCCAGCAGCCGTACCCGGGCTGGGGTGGGCCGCCCATGGCCCCGCTGCCGAAGAAGCGGCGGGTCGGGCTGATCCTCGGGATCGTGGGCGGCGCCGTCGTGGCGGTCGTCGTGGCGCTCGTGCTGCTCGGGATGGCCGTGGAGAGCGGCTTCCCCGAGGCGAAGAACAAGCTCACGCTGCCCCGGACGCTGCTCGACGGGAAGTACCGGCTCGCCCAGGACCTGTCCGGCTCCGAGGGCAAGAAGATCGAGGACGAGGCCAAAGGGGCCTGGGACGCCAAGGACCTGCACGGCGTGGTCGGCACCTACGACCTGAACGGCGACGCGGCCAAGGGCACCCTGGTGGTCTCGGGCATGTACGGCCGGTTCAAGAACACCGACGCGGCCCGCCGGAACATGATGAAGGGCGCCGCCCAGGGCGGCAACGCCAAGGTCGCCGTCCCCGCGAAAGACTTCGAGCTGAGCGGCGTGACGATCAGCTGCGAGGTGGTGACGCAGGAGCAGATGGGCACGAAGTTCACCGTGCCCATGTGCGCCTGGGCCGACGGCAACACGGGCGCCACGGTCGCCACTGTGAACACGCCGCTCGCGTCGCAGAGCCCGTCGGACATCGACCTGGAGGCGGCCGCGAGGAACACCCTCAAGGTCCGTTCCGAGGCGGTCACGCCCATCGGCTGACCACCCGGCTCCCCTCAGGACGTGCTGCGGGCGGTGCTCACCGGCCGAGCACCGCCCGCATCACGTCGCGCGCGATCGGTGCCGCGTCGCCGCCGCCGCTGATCTCGCCCCGGTCCGCCGAGGCGTCCTCCACCACCACCGCCACCGCCACCTGCGGATCCAGGGAGTTGTCGGCCTGCGCCCAGGAGACGAACCAGGCGTACGGCACACCGGAGTTGCCGACCCCGTGCTGCGCGGTGCCGGTCTTGCCGCCGACCAGCGCTCCGGGGACGGCCGCGCGGGTGCCGGTGCCCTCCCGGACCACATCGGCCATCAGCTCCTTCAGCCGCTCGGCCGTCGAGGGGTTCATCACCTGCCGCACCGGGTGCGCCCCGCTCCCGGCGAGCGTCTCACCGCCGCGCCGGGTCGTCCGCTCCACCAGGTACGGCGTGCGCAGCTGCCCGCGGTCCGCGACGGCCGCGGCGACCATCGCCATCTGCAGGGGCGTGGCCCGCGTGTTGTACTGCCCGATCGAGGACAGCGCCAGCTGCGCCCGGTCCACGTGCGGGTCGAAGGTGCTGGGCGCTACGGAGAAGGGGATGTGCAGCCCGGGGTCGTCGAACCCGAACGCCCGCGCCGTCGTCACCATGTTCTGCACCCCGACGTCCACGCCCAGCTTGGCGAACACCGTGTTGCAGGACCACTCGAAGGCCAGCCGCAGCGAGGCGTCCCCGCAGCCGTCGGCCTCGTTGGTCAGCCGGGTCCTGGTGCCCGGCAGCCAGTACGGGTCGGGGGAGTCGGTGCGCGCGTCCACGTCGGCGACCATCCCCGTGTCCAGCGCCGCCGCCGCGGTGACCACCTTGAACGTCGACCCCGGCGGATAGGTCTGCCGTACCGCCCGGTTGAGCATCGGCTTCTCCGGGTCGTGGTTGAGCCGCGCCCACGCCGACGCCACCGCCTCGCCGTTGCCGGACAGCTGCCCGGGGTCGTACGACGGACTCGACACCAGCGCCAGGATCCGGCCCGTGGTCGGCTCGATCGCGGCGACCGCGCCCTTGCGCCCCGCCAGCCCCCGGTACGCCGCCTCCTGCGCGGCCCGGTTCAGCGTGGTGACGACGTTCCCGGCCGCACCGAGCCCGCGCGTCACGTCGTTCCACAGCGGCAGCGGCGACAGCCCCGGATCCGTGCCGGAGAGCACCCCGTCCCCGGCGTGCTCCAGGAACGTGGTGCCGTACGACTGCGAGGAGAAGCCGGTGACCGGCGCGTACAACGGACCGTTCTTGTAGCTGCGTTCGTAGCGCAACTGCTCGCCGGTGTCCACGGAGCCGGTGACCGGCGCGTCACCGACCATGATGTCGCCGCGCGGCCGGGCGTAACGGGCGATCTCGGCGCGCCGGTTGGCCGGATTGTCGTCGTACAGCGCCGACTGCACCACCTGCACCCGGGCCGCGTTGGCCAGCAGGGCCGCCAGCAGCAGCGTGCAGAACGCGCAGGCGTGCCGGATGTAGCGCCCCATCGGCCGCCCGTCCCCGTAGTCGCTCAATCCGCCTCCCGGCCGTCGTACTGGCTGCGCGCCGAGTCGCTCACCCGGATCAGCAGCGCCACGATCGCCCAGTTGGTGACCACCGACGAGCCGCCCTGGGCGAGGAACGGCATCGCCATGCCGGTCAGCGGGATCAGCCCGGTGACCCCGCCCGCGATCACGAACACCTGCAGCGCCAGGATCGAGGCCAGCCCGACCGCGAGCAGCCGGCCGAAGGGCTCGCGCAGGGCGAGGCCCGCCCGGTAGCCGCGCTCCACCAGCAGCGCGTACAGCAGGACGATCGCCGCGAGCCCGGCCAGCCCCAGCTCCTCGCCCGCCGTGGCCAGGATGAAGTCCGACTTGGCGGCGAAGCCGATGAGGATGGAGTGCCCGCGCCCGAGCCCGGAGCCGAGGACGCCGCCTGCGGCGAAGGCGAACAGCGACTGGGAGAGCTGGTTCGGGCCCTGCCCGGCCTCGATGGTGGCGAAGGGATGCAGCCAGTCCTCGATCCGCTGGTTCACATGCGGCTCCATCCGCCCGACGGCCACCGCACCGAGGACGGCCAGCAGCACGCCGACCGCGATCCAGCCGGTCCGCCCCGTGGCGACGTACAGCAGCACCACGAACAGCCCGAAGAACAGCAGCGAGGTGCCCAGATCCCGCTCCAGGACCAGCACGCCGACGCTCAGCAGCCAGATCGTCACGATCGGCCCGAGCACCCGCCCGGTGGGGAACTGCAGCCGCCACAGCCGGCGGCCCGTGTACGCGAGTGCGTTGCGGTTGGCGGCCAGGTAGGCGGCGAAGAACACGGCGAGCAGCACCTTCGCGAACTCGCCCGGCTGGATGGAGAATCCGGCGATCCGGATCCAGATGCGGGCGCCGTTGATCGCCGGGAACAGGATCGGCAGCGCGAGCAGCCCGAGCGCGGCGGCCACGCACACGTACGCGTACCGCTGCAGCGCCCGGTGGTCGCGCAGCACCAGCACGACACCGATGAACAGAGCCACCCCGAGCGTGGACCACACCAGCTGGGCCGGGGCCGCCTGGCGGTTCGGGGTCTCCAGGTCCAGCCGGTAGATCAGGACCAGCCCGAGCCCGTTGAGCAGCACGGCGATCGGCAGGAACAGCGGGTCGGCGTACGGAGCCCGGATGCGCACCACGAGATGCGCCAGCAGCGCGAGCACACCGAGCCCGGCGCCGTAACCGACGGCGCCGGGCGGGACGGTGCCGGTCCGTCCCAGCCCCACCGCGCAGTAGCCGTACACGGACAGCAGCACGGCCAGCACGATCAGGGCGAGTTCGATGCCACGGCGCCGGGGGAGGCGTGCGACGGGTGCGCGAGCCTGCGCCGCCGCCACGGTGGTTCCGGCCTTGGTCATGCCCGGAACCTACCCAAATAGGGCCTCTTGTGTGCTGGGCGCGCCCCGAAGGGGCGCGGGGAACCGCGCGAACAACCACACACGACCCGCGCTCCGAAGACCGCCGGTGGTCCCTGGCTCTACCGGCCCTCCACCACAGGCAGGATCAACGTGGCAACGGCCCCACCGTCGACCGCGTTGCCGAAGAAGAGCCTGGCCCCCAGCACCTCCGCCTGCCCCACGGCAATGGTCAGCCCCAGCCCGTGCCCGGTGGCCCCACCCTCCGTACGGAACCGCTGCGGCCCATGAGCGACCAGGTACTCGGGATATCCGGCGCCGTGATCACGTACGGTGACCACGGCTCCGTTCACCGTCAGTACCACCGGCGGCGCCCCGTGCTTGTGCGCGTTCGCCACCAGATTCCCCAGCACCCGCTCCAGCCGCCGCCGATCGGTCTCCACCCGCGCGTCCGCCAGGACGCGCACCTCCGTGTCGGTGCCCGAGGCCCGCACCACCCGCCGGGCCAGCGCGCCCAGCTCCTCGGTGTCCACCGCCGGCTTCTCCCGCCCGGTGTCCAGCCGGGAGATCTCCAGCAGGTCCTCGGTGAGGGTGCGCAGCGCCGCCACCCGGTCCCGCACCAGCTCCGTCGGCCGGCCCGCAGGCAGCAGTTCCGCCGCCGCGTGCAGCCCGGTCAGCGGGGTGCGCAGCTCGTGCGCCACGTCCGCGGTGAACCGCTGCTCGCTCAGCAGCTTGCTCTGCAGGCTCGACGCCATGGAGTCCAGGGCCGCCGCCACCGCGGCCACCTCGTCCTGCGGACGGGACGGATCCTTCGTACGGGGGTCGTCGACGCGCGCGTCCAGGTCGCCCGCGCTGATCCGCCGGGCCACCCGGGCCGTGCCGTGCAGCCGCCGGGTCACCCGGGTCACCGCGAACACACCGACCAGCACCGTCGCCCCGATCGCGAGCACCGACGACCACAGGATCGAGTTGTCGAGCCCGGCGATGGTGCGGGACTGCTGGGAGTAGTCGACCGCCACGGCCAGCGCCCGGTGCCCGGCCACCGGGCCCGCCGCCCACATGGTCGGCCGCCCGTGGTCGCTGGAGACCATGGTGCCGCGCTCGCCGGCCGCCGCCAGCGTCCGCAGCGGCGCGGGCAGCCCGTCGGGGTCCACCCCGGCGTTCGGCAGCAGCGAGTCGCCGGCCTCGTACGCCTCGGTGGCGTCCGCGAGGCGGGACAGGGCCGTGCTGCGGGCCTGGCCGACGGTCTGGTTGGTCACCGAGACATGCACCAGGACGCCCAGCAGCGCGGCCAGGGCACAGCACATCACGGTGATGAACGCGGCCGCCTTCACGGCGAGCGGTCCCGCCCAGCGGGGGAGCGCGAGCCTCATCACACGCTCGCCGAGGAGGAGGCGGACGGGGAGACGGCGGAGGAGGCGGCGGCGGACGGGGAGGCGGCAGGCGAGGCGGACGGCGGGAGGGAGGGGGAGGGCGAGGGCTTCTTGACGCGCCGGCCCTTACCCGTGTGCAGGTACTCGTCGCGGGAGAACACCATCGCGCGCTGACCCGGGTCCCACACCCAGGTCGTGCGGTACTCGTAGCCGGAGATGTCGGCCGGCGAGCGCTCGATCAGCGACCGGCCGGCCAGCTCGACGCCGAGGATCGCGTCGTTGTCGGCCAGCACCTGCACCAGCCTGTGCTTCTCGACGGTGTAGACCCGCACGCCCGTCTGGTTGGTCGGGTAGAGCCGGAAGCCGAGCGTCATGTCGTCCCGGCCGTCGCCGGTGAGGTCCCGGTAGTACGGCGTCAGCAGCGGGCAGCGGGCCCGGTCGCCGCCCGGCCGGCAGTCCTTCAGCCGGTCCACGGTCGCGTGGTACGCCCCCTTCGACCCGTAGTCGTCCGGATGCGCCTTGATCTCGGCCGCGACCACGTCCACCGGGTCCACCGCGCGGATGTCGTCGCGGGGGACCGTGATGCCCTTGACGACCTCCCGGGTCGCCACGGCGTAGGGGTAGGCCGGGCTGGACGCCGGGCGCAGGCCCGGCCAGAGCCTGGCGGGGCTGACGGCGGTCGCGGTCGGGCCCGCGCCCCGCAGCTCGCCGGTGTCCCCGCAGGCCACCGCCGTCACCGACAGCAGGGCGACGGCGGCCGCGGTGAGGGCGGTGCGCGCGGGACGGCGGGCTGGCACGGTGCTCCTGGGGTGTCGGGGGTCGAGGCCCCGTACACCTTATTCGTAGACGAGGAAAATTCTTATGTAAGTCGTACGTAAGTCCTTTTTGCGCCCGTGGGGGGTGGGTGAGCGCTGGGAGAGAGGCTACTCGGCCAGCTCCTCCAGCAGCCGTACCGTCGTCAGGCCCGCGCGCAGGTACTCCACGAACAGCTCGTTGTGCAGCGCCCACGCCGAGCGCCGGGCCCGGATCAGCCGGATCACCTCGTCCGGTGCGGCGTGCCCCCGCTGGACCAGCGCGTGCGCGACGACCAGGCCCGAGCGGTTGTACCCGTGGTAGCAGCGCACGAGCACCCGGCGCCCCGAGTCCAGCGCCTCGTTCGCCGCCCGGGCCAGCCGGATCACCCCGGCGAGCTGCGTCCCGTCCAGCGGGCCGTCCGGGATCGGCCACACATGGTGCTCGACCCCCGGATCGGGGCCGTACCCCGGCAGCCGCAGCAGCGTCTGCACCACATCGAACTCATCACGTACGACAGCGAGCTCCGGCCGTCCCGAGCGGCCCCGGAACTCGTGCCCGCCCATCCACAGACCGGGCACGATCTCGTTCCAGGGGCTCTCCGGAGCCGGTACGTCGGGCTGCTTTCCGCGGATCCGCAACGGCGCCTCCCCAACTCCCCCTCGCGGGGCCGCCCTCCACGGTAACCGGTCTTGCCCCAGGAGCACCCCGCCTGTTCCCATGGTCGAGGGGTGATGGCGCATGAGCGCACTGCGCGTGGTGCCGGCCTATCGGCACGGCCGGGAGCGGCTGTACGTCTGCCGCCCGGACGGAAGCAATGCCGCCTGGTACGACCGTGAGACGGGCCGGGTCAACCTGCTGGGCGAGGACAGCAGGGACGACGTACTGGAAGCCCTGAAACCGTTCCTGACCGGCCCGGTGACCGTGGGCCCGCCACCGGTGCCGACCCCCGCGGAACTGGCCCGGCTGGCCCTGCACCCCGACGACGACCTGGCGCCCAACCGCCCCGGCGAGGCCCTGCTCGTCGCCCTCGACCGCGACCCCGGCCCCGCCCACCGGCTGCGCCCCGACCCGCGCCGGCGCGCCCTGGCCGCCGAGGAGACCGTCGGCGGGGCCCTGGACGCCCTGGAGGGCGCCGGCTGGCACGCTCTCCACTCCGTCCCCCTCCCCGGCGGCGACCGCATCCACCATCTGCTGCTCGGCCCCGGCGGCCTGTACGCCGTACATGCCCTGTACGCCCGCAAGTCCCGGGTCCTGGTCGCCGACCCGATGGTCACCGTCGGCCGCCGCGAGGCCGAGCCGCTGCTGCGCCGGCTGCGCGCGGTCGCCGACCGGGCCTCCTACGCCCTGACCGCCGAGGTGCGCCCGGTCCTGGCCCTGGCGGGCCCGGCCGAGGTGACGGTGCGGGTTCAGCCGAGGACGGTACGCATCCTCCAGGACACCGAGCTGGCGGGCCTGGCCCGGTTCGGCGGGGTGCTGAAGCCGGCGGACGTGGAGGCGCTGCACGGGATGGCGCGGGACCGGAACACGTGGGGGAGGGTGTAGCTCAGGGGAGGGCGGCCGCGGTCTCCGGGGCCAGCAGGGGGGCCATGAGGTCCCCGAGGTCCTGCAGCCGCGGCGCGATGTCGCCCGCCTGGAACTCCAGCTGAGCGGGGTCACGGCAGTCGGCGACCTCCTCCCAGCTCACCGGCGCGGACACCAGGGGGGCCCGGCGGGCGCGCAGCGTGTAGGGCGTGGCCGTGGTCTTGCGGGCCGCGTTCTGGCTCCAGTCGACGAACACCTTCCCCGGCCTGAGGCTCTTCGTCATCCGGTGCACCACCAGCCGCGGCATCGCCCGCTCGGCCTCCACCGCGAGCGCCTTCGCGTACTCGCTGGTCCGCTCGGACGAACCCCCGCGCACCGCCGCCAGCAGATGCAGCCCCTTCGACCCGGCCGTCTTCGGGTACGCCTCGACGCCGTCCGCCGCGAGCCGCTCGCGCAGCCACAGGGCCACCTCGCAGCAGTGGACGACGGTCGCGGGCGCGCCCGGGTCCAAGTCGAAGACCAGCCGGTCGGCCTCGTCCGGGGTCTGCACCAGCCACTGATGGGTGTGGAACTCGGTGACGAGATTCGCCGCCCAGACCAGGCTCGCCAGATCCTGCAGCACCACCATCCGGGCCGGACTGTCCGCCGAGGACCGCGGCACCTCGGCGGTGGTGACCCACTCGGGCGTACCGGGCGGAACGTTCTTCGTGAAGAACAGCTGCCCCTCCGGACCGTCCGGATAGCGCAGGAAGGACACGGCCCGGTCGCGCAGGTGCGGCAGCAGTACCTCGGCGCTGGTCGCGTAGTAGTGAACCAGTTCCGCCTTCGTGAAGCCGGTCTCCGGATACAGCACCTTCTCCAGGTTGCTGAGCGCAACGCGCCGTCCCTCCACCTCTGTGATTGGCGTCATAGGATGACAATCCCAGACATAACGCCGAAAGTGACGGTGTCGGCTCAGGGAAGGGAAGGGTGCGGCACGTGCGGTCCATATGGAACGGCGCCATCTCCTTCGGGCTCGTCACGATCCCGATCAAGCTGGTGAACGCCACGGAGAGCCATGCGATCTCCTTCCGCCAGATCCACACCGAGGACAACGGCCGCATCCGCTACCGCAAGGTGTGCGAGCTGGAGGACCGCGAGGTCAGCCAGTCGGAGATCGGCAAGGGATACGAGGACGCCGACGGCACGATCATCCCGATCACCGACGACGATCTCTCCCACCTCCCCATCCCGACGGCCCGCACGATCGAGATCGTGGCCTTCGTCCCGGCCGACCGGATCGACCCGCTCCAGATGGGCGCGGCGTACTACCTCGCCGCCGGCGGGGCCCCCGCGGCCAAGCCGTACACCCTGCTCCGCGAGGCCCTGAAGCGCAGCAACAAGGTGGCCATCGCGAAGTACGCCCTGCGCGGCCGCGAACGCCTCGGCATGCTCCGGGTGGTCGGCGACGCCATCGCCATGCACGGCCTGCTGTGGCCGGACGAGGTCCGCGCCCCCGAGGGCGTCGCCCCCGACGCCGACGTCACCGTCCGCGACAAGGAACTCGATCTCGCCGACGCCCTCATGGACACCCTCGGCGAGGTGGACCTGGAAGACCTCCACGACGAGTACCGGGCGGCCCTGGAGGAGGTCATCGCCGCGAAGGCCTCCGGCGAGGCACCCCCGCAGACCCCGGCGCCGGCCGCCGGCGGCAAGGTGCTGGACCTCATGTCCGCGCTGGAGAACAGCGTGCGAGCAGCCCGGGAGTCCCGCGGCGAACCGGCGCCCTCCGCGGGCCCGGCCGAGGTCAGACCCCTGCCACGGAGGGCTGCCCCCAAGGCGGCGGGCGGCAAGAAGTCGACCTCCACGGCGAAGAAGACACCCACCGCCAAGAAGGCGGAACCGACCCGGAAGTCGACGTCCAGGGCGGCTCAGGGGGCGAAGACGACGTCCAAGGCGGCTCAGGGGGCGAAGAAGACGACGGCGGCCAAGTCGACGACGACGAAGAAGACGGCGGCCAAGAAGACGGCGTCACGCAAGCGGACGGCGTGAGGAAGGCTCTCCACCCCGCCCGAGGACGGCCAGGACATCGGCCGCATGCGCGTTGAGCCCCGTGGCAGCGCGTGCCCGTGCGGTCCTCCACTGTCGTCAGTGAGTCCGGGCCATCGTGTCCTGGAGTGCGAGCGCGGCCGAGAACAGGAAGCGTGAACTGGAGGCCGATGTTTACTCGCTGGCGGCCACTGGATGCAGCACGGCAGCCGCCTTAGCCATGCTCACCCGTGATGGCTTCCGCGACGCTGAAGACCGCATCGCACTCGGCGCACTGTGCTTTGCCGAAAACGTAAGTCAACTTATGCGCGACATCGGTCTGGCCGTCTGCGAGTGCGCGACTGTGGAGTCTTTGGGCCAGCCCCTCCAGGGCTGAGGCGGCCGCAGGCTGCAGCGGCATCTTCTTTGCGGCGGTCTCGTTCATGTACATGCTGTCCGTGGTTGAGAAGAAGCCGTACTCGCCGAAGGCTATGAAGTTCTCTGTACTGCATGAGGGGCAGGGGACTTCGTATTCGTCGTCGTTCAGTCCGTCGAGCTGTTCGCCCCACACTTCGACCCCCTCGAAGCTGAGGAGTGCGGCCAGCAAGTAGACGTAAGTGCCTGAGTCGTCGCCGAGGGCCGGTTCCCGGAGAGCTTCCTCGGTCAGTTGCACCAGGTCGGACATCTCCGAGGGGTAGGCCACGTGGGGATCTTCATCGCCAAATGGCTGATCAACGCCGGCCACAATGGCGCCGGCCAGGCAGAGCGGCATCTGCCGGTCCACAGGTGACCACCGGCGTGCCATGTCCCGCAGGGCAGGCAGGGCCGCGTAGCTTGCTGAGTAGACGGTGCCCTGATGACACAGCCGGGACCAAAGTTCGGTCCAGCCTGAGTCCTTCGGGGCCGGGCTCACAGCGTCGAGCAGGCCGGGAATGTCTTCTGCCGTGCCGTAGGCGTGGTGAAGCTGGGACCAGTCCGTCATGTCAGCGATCTAAGCAGTTGGGTGCCGCGGACTTCACGGCTGGGGCCGCGCCACTCGCCCTGCCGTGAGGTCAAGCCAAGCCCAGGGCCAGATCCAGTCAGCAACCTGCGACGATGCTTCAAGATCCCGCCCACGCCTCGTCCACAGCCCCGTCACACGGCTACGTCCGGCGGCGTACGTCTGCGTGTACGAGCCGCCGTCCCGGCGCGGGGCCCGGCAGTGGTACGCCGGACGCCTGCGCCTCGGGGCCAGAATGTGGTCAGCCCTGCTTGGCGAGGGCCGGGACGAAGCGGGCCGCGTCGATCGTTCCGACGCCGGTCGCCATGTCGTAGCCCTTCACCGCGGTGTAGCCGGTGACTCCCGCGTAGCTGTTGTTCGTGCCGTCCTTCACGTCCACGATCCCGGTGGACGGGTTCGACGACGACTTCGCGTACAGCGAGTACAGCGCCTGGTGGATGTCCCCCAGCCGGTGCCCGGCAACCTGGTCGGCCAGGGCCACGATTCCTGCGAAGAGCGGGCTGGCCTCGCTGGTGCCGACGTAGACCTCCCAGCCGACCCGCTTGGGGTCGTAGCTGGAGTACACCCATCCGCCGCCCTTCAGCGCGGCGGACATGGAGACGTCCGGGGTGCTGCGGTGATTGCCGGCCACCCCGTTCTGATACGAGGGACGGGCGAAGACGTGGGACTGGCCGCCGCCGCCGGCGCCGTGGTCGTTGTAGACGCTGTCCGGCGCGGTGCGGTTGCCGTTGCCGTCCAGGTGCAGCTGGGTGCCGCCGACAGAGACCACCAGGGGGTCGTCGGTCGGCCAGGCGTTGACCCTGTACGGATAGGTGCTCTGGCCGTTCGCGGTTGTGTCGGTGGGTCCGCTGTCGCCGGAAGCGTCGGTGACGGTCACACCGTGCTTGGCCGCGTCCTTGAAGGCGTACCGCAGGTTCTGGATGCTGGAGAAGTCACCCTTGCCGAAGCCGGGGAAGTTGTTCTCCGCCACGCCCCAGCTCTGGCTGATCACATCGCCCACGCCGCGGTCGATGAGCGACTTCTCGGCGTCCATGACCTCTTTCAGGCCGGTGGTGCCGTCCCCGATCCGGCCGACCCCGGTCTCCGCCAGGACGATGTGCGCGTCCGGGGCGACGGCATGGGCCATCTCCACGTCGAGGGTGGTCTCCCCGGCCCAGCCGAGCTGGTCGGCGTCGCCGGGGTCGAAGCGCGGGACGTTGCCCCACTTGACCACGTCGACATGGGTGCTCTTCATGCCGAACCGGGCGCTGTAGACATCCAGGTCCTTCTGGATGGTCGGCGAGCCGAACGGATCCACGATCACGATCGTGCGCCCCTTGCCGGTCACTCCTGCCTTGTACAGCGGGTTCAGGTTGTACGCCTGGCGGTACTGGAGCGCGTTGTAGCAGTCGAACCCCCACTTCTCCCGGCACTGCGCAGTGGTCATCAGGCTGCCGGGCGCGCTCTTCGACTGCTGTCCGGCCGCCGGCACGGGCTTGACTTCTTGCGCCGGTTGCACGGGTGCAGCGACGGCGACGGAACCAGAGAAAAGCCCTGCTATCGCTGCGAAACTGGTGAGGCTGGTGACCCAGGCTGCGGCGACCGCAGTGCGCCGCCGCGCATGAATCCTGCGCATAGATGCTCCTCGTAGTGGACTAGACCACGCTCGGCCGTGGTCTGCGATCCCACCCCGAGGCCGTCCATGAGGCAAGGGATTGCCCCTGTGTGGCTTGTCACTGCTTCGTCCGCTTCGATCACCTATGTCCATGCCGAGCGTGTCCCGCACGGCCTGGGCAATCCATCGAGGACGTGTATGCCGGCCTGGTTGTCGCACGGCTTCAGTCCGGGTGGCAGCGGGACCCTCGCGTGTTGGGCTGGCTCCTGCGCATTCGTGACTGGTTCAGTGCCCGCTGTGTCGGTTTTATGAGATAGCTCGGCTATGACCGCTTCATGAGATACATCACGGTCTGGCCAAGGCGGCACGGGCGAGCGTCGCTGCCTCGGTGTACCGGCCGAGGAAGGTGGCCTGATGGCTCATCGCCGACAGGATGCTTCCGGCAAGGCGCCGGTCGTTGGCGTCCTGGGCCAGCCGGAGGGCTTGAAGGAAGTAGCGCTGGGCGAGTCCGCGATGGCAGGCGTCGTACGACATCCAGCCGGCGAGAAGGGTCGCCTCCGCCACGGTGGAGTAGAGAGCCCTCCCCACGGCGTCGCTGTAGCTGCCACGCAGCAGCGGCACCACCTCGGCACTGAGGTACTGGATAACGGACCGCCGGGCGTGGTCGCCGCCGAACTGGTCGTCGAGTCTGGCGAACATGTCGGCCGTGGTCTTCACCGTTGCCACGTCCCCAAGTCCCACACGCAGTCCCACCGGCCGACCGGATCGGGGCGCCGGCTCTGGTGCCACCAACCATCGTAAGGACGCTTCGTTCCACGCTGGCTCGGACGCCTCGGACTGCAACAGCGGCTCGTACCGGTTCAGGTCGGCGCTCCATAGCCGGTCAACCGAGTTGATCGCAGCGTCAGGGCTGTCGGGGTAGCTGGCGTCCAGAAGCACGGCCTGCTCTCTGCCGTCCTGTTCCAGCCCCAGCTCATGTGGGCTGGCGCCGTATGCGTCCCCGAGCAGAGCGCCGTAGAACCCCTCCGGCACGCTGTGCCCGTTCTCCCAGCTCGCGATGCGCCGCTTGATGCTGTCGTCCGTGGGAGCTGGTGGCCGCGCTTGGCTGCGGCCTTGCGTAGTTCCCGTACCAATCGCAGTTGGCTCCAGCCGAGTTCGGTTCGGGCCCGGCGTAAACGCTCGCTGACGGGATCCATAGGAGACGGCCGTTCCCTCCTCGTGGCAGTGCAAAGGGGGTGGTGTGTGGGCCTTGACCATCACGAACGTACGCGATTGACAACCCCGTTGGCAGCGGCGAACGGGATTTGTCGCCACCACTTCGGGACGACGGGGGGTGACGGGCCTCCGCGCCACACGTCATCCCTCGTCACCTGTCGTCATCTGCCCTGGTCAGTGCCAGTCGCCGACCCGAGGTGGGAAGAAGACGTGCAAACGATGACCAAGCGAGGCATCGAGTGGCTGTCGGCAGCGGCGGACGACCCGGTGATGTGCCGGGCGCTCTGGGCGGACGACCCGCGCAGCCCGTCGATGATTCCCGCCGGCCGCCTCTTCGACGTGGTGTCGGTGGAACAGCGGCTCGGCCTGGAGACGTTCGATCAGACGTGCCGCCGAGAGTTGCCCTGCGGCCCGGTCATGGTCGACCGTCGGGCCCGCAGGGTCGGCTTCTTCCTCAGCTCCAACAGCCGCGACTGGTTCACCTACTTTCTCAGGCGTGAGACCAGCGAGCCGCCGGAGTACCGCTACCTCGGTCTCAAATCAGTGGTGGTGGTGCCGGGTCCCATGCCTTTGAGCGGCGACCGCTACGAATGGCTCCGTGCCCCGGTACGGCGCCCGGAGGCCGATCCGCTCCGTCCGATCGCCCTGGCAACAGTGCTTGTTGCCGCCGCCGAGCTACTGGCACGCGTCGACCGCTACGGCGATCGGTTCAGCTCCGCCGCTGACGCCATGGCGGCCTACCCGGAGGAGTCGACTTCCGGTGCATGAGCAACCCCGCGGCCGCCTTGACACAGCGCGCTGGTCCCCGCTGGAAAGCGACGGCTGGTACGCCGCTCGCGATGCGACTACGGCCCTCCGCGACGCCTTGATCAGCGCGGGCATGGAGCGCGACTTCCCCTACCTGCGCGCCGACCTGAACGCCTTCGGCCACGGCTTGGTCGAACTGGGACGTGTTTCGCCTGCAACTGCCGAGCACCTGGCCGAACTGCTGCGCCTGGCCCTGGTGAGTGCCGCCGAGCCTCGCCGCGACACCGAGACTGACCACGAGCCGGGGGCAGCGAACTCATGACAGACCGACGCGGAGTAATCGCCCCACGCGCCGAGAACTTGACGGCCGGCGTGAGCTACGTCCGAGGCTGGGGCGAGGCTCGACGCGGCGCCGACCGCCTCGCCGGACAACTCGCTGCGCTGGGGCTGGAGGCAGACTTCCCAGGGCTCGCAGCGGACGTGAATGTGCGCGGTGACGGCCTGGTCCGCCTCGGCACAGTGCGTCCTGAAGCGGCCCTGCTCCTAGCGCGGCTCATCCAGGCCGGCTCGGAGGCAAAGAATTGTGAAGCGCGTCCCTCGGCGCCTGCATCCGCCTGACCCGAGCCACGCTCCCACAGTGAGGATCTAGACAGTGGCCTGCTGCCGGCCGGGACCGGCGCCTCAGCGCCGCAGCCAGGACGACAGCAGGCCACTTCTGTTGCGCCACCAGGCTGGGAAGGCCAGGTGCTCTAGGGCTCATTGCCGGACCGACCTGCGGCGGAGGCCGTGGGGCTAGGCGAAGTCACGAAGATCGACCCAGCCCCAGGGGCCTCGGCGCTGCGGCACTGATGCTGATCGGAAAATCGATGTGCGGGAGGGCAGGCGGCAGCATCCGGGCCGCTTGCGGACCGGATGGCGTGAGACGGGAGGGTCAGGCTGATGCTGGGCTGAGCGCGACTTGGTGGCCGAGGGCCTGG